>NZ_JAMTCF010000009.1 GCF_024171695.1 Actinosynnema pretiosum
GCACTGGCCCGAGCCTCCGTCGAACTCGACCTGCCCACCCTCGCAGACCAGGGCTATCTCAACGCGGGGCACGGGGTGGTCACCCCGAACCGCACCCCGCGCAAACGCTGGGCCGAACCCGAACTGAATGTGGACCAGAAGACCCACGACCTGCTCCTGCGTGGTCTGAGAGGTCGAGGCGAGCGTGGGTTCGCGCTACTGGTCGGACGGTGGAAGGCGTTGCGCCACACCACCGCCAGCCCACGAAAACTCACCCTCATCGTCGCCGCCGCACTGACCTGCACCCACTACGAACACAACTGGAACACCGACCAGACACCTCACTGAGATCACCTCACTTGTCAAGACGCCGTATGACACCCCGATCTACCGCACAATGCGGCGGCATCTTGACAAGCGCGCTTAGGCTTCGCCAGGCCAAACGGAGACGAGGGACGCGGGATTGGGGCTGCGTGGGCTCGCTGCGCTCGCCCCGCAGCCCGCGAGTGCGTGAAGCCTGCGGAATGCGTCTGTCTTGCGAATGCGTGTGACCTGTTGATGCGTGAAAGCCGGGAATGCGTGCGTCCCGAAACCGGCGTGCAGGCATGAGCAAGTGCGAGCAATTGCGAGCAGCGTAGGCAGGCGTGAGCAAGTGCGAGCGAGTACGTGCCCGTGCGGTGTGTGCGCAGCGTGTTCTTCGCTACTGCAACCCGCTCTGCGCCGTCCGCGACCCCCGCCGGGCCGCCGAGCGCTGCCAGGCGAAGATCCCGAACCCGATCCCGCCCAGGGTCCCACCTGCGACGCAGGTCCACACCACCACCGCAGGCGTCCCCATGACCAGTGTCACCACCAACCCCACCAGCCACAACGCGCTCACCACCGCGATCGGGGGCACGGGGTCCGTCAGCCTGGGCGGGAGAGGGGGCGGAGGGGGGAGTTCGGCCACGTCAGGCAGGCTACCTCCCCGAAACACCGATCAGGCAGGCTCCCACCCGCAACCGTCACCCTCGGCAACCTGCCTCGGGGACGGGGTTGGGCGTCGGAGTGCGCCCGAGCGGTCACACAGGGAACAGGGAGTTGCACGAAATGGGCCTGGACGGCTTCTTCAAAATCACCGAGCGCGGGTCCACCGTGGGCCGCGAGTTGCGCGGTGGTGTGGTCACCTTCGTCGCGATGGCCTACATCGTGGTCCTCAACCCCCTGATCCTCGGCAGCTTCTCCGCCGACGACCCGTCCGCGAAGACCGACATCACCGGCGCGATCCTGCCGGTGCCGCAGGTCGCGGCGGTCACCGCGCTGGTCGCGGGCGTCATGACCATCCTGTTCGGCCTGGTCGCCAACTACCCGTTCGCGCTCGCCGCCGGTCTGGGCATCAACTCGTTCGTGGCGGTCACCCTCGCCCCGCAGATGACCTGGCCCGAGGCGATGGGCCTGGTCGTGGTCAACGGCATCGTGGTGCTCCTGCTCGTCCTCACCGGGGTGCGCACGGCCGTGTTCAACGCGGTCCCGAACGAGCTGAAGGCCGCCATCGCGGTCGGCATCGGGCTCTTCATCTGCTTCATCGGCCTGGTCGACGCCGGGTTCGTGCGCCGCATCCCGGACGCCGCGGGCACCACCGTCCCGGTCGGCCTGGGCATCGGCGGCTCGATCGCGTCCTGGCCCACGCTCGTGTTCGTGGTCGGCCTGCTCGTCACCGGCATCCTGGTCGCCCGCAAGGTCCGGGGCGCGATCCTGATCGGCGTCCTGTCCACGGCGGTCTTCTCCATCGTCCTCGAAGCCGTCGTCAAGGCCGGTCCGTCGGCGGGCACCAACCCGAAGGGGTGGAACCTCGGCTACCCGGCCGTGCCGGACAGCTTCTTCAGCCTCCCCGACCTGTCCCTGGTCGGCGAGTTCTCGTTCGGCGCCTGGACCCGCCTGCCCGCGCTGGCCGCCGCGCTGCTGGTGTTCACGCTCGTGCTCACCGACTTCTTCGACACCGTGGGCACCATGACCGGCCTCGGCAAGGAGGGCGAGCTGATCAAGGCGGACGGGCAGCTGCCGAACGTCAGCAAGGCGCTGCTGGTCGACGGCGTCGGCGCGGTGGCGGGCGGCGCGGCGTCGTCCTCGTCCAACACGGTGTTCATCGAGTCCGCCTCCGGCATCGCCGAGGGCGCCCGCACCGGCCTGGCGAACGTGGTCACCGGCCTGCTGTTCCTGGTCGCGATGTTCTTCACCCCGCTCTACGAGGTGATCCCGGTCGAGGCCGCCGCGCCCGCGCTGGTGATCGTCGGCGCGCTGATGGTCGCGCAGGTCAAGGAGATCGACTTCGCCGACTTCTCGGTGGCGCTGCCCGCGTTCCTGACCATCGTCGTCATGCCGTTCACCTACTCGATCGCCAACGGCATCGGCGCGGGCTTCATCAGCTACGTGCTGCTGCGCGCGCTGACCGGGCGGGCCCGCAGCGTCCACCCGCTGATGTGGGGCACGGCGGTCGCGTTCGTCGTGTACTTCGGCATCGGCCCGATCCAGGCCCTGATCATGAACTGACGTCCGACCCAGGCGCTCGACCCGGACGCCTGACCTGGACGTCCGACCCCCGAGCGCGGGGAGAGCGCGAAGCCGAAGCGGCCCGCCCGGAGCCACCTACCGGGCGGGCCGTGCCGCACCACCGACCTGACCGGCGCGAACACCGTCCACCAGACCGCACGCCCAGCGCTGAATGGGCGATTTCACAGTGAAGGCCCGAGATCGTGAGGTATGCTAACTACGTGGCGGAGACCGACGACCATGGGCTGGCGAGCAGGCTGAGGCTCGCCATCATCAGGTTGAACCGGAGGCTCCGCGCGCAGCGGGTCAACTCCACGATCTCGCTCACCCAGGTGTCCGCGCTCTCCACGCTGCACAAGTGCGGACCGCTGACGCCGGGCGAGCTCGCGGCCAAGGAGGGCGTCCAGCCCCCGTCGATGACCAGGGTCATCGCCGCGCTGGAGGAGTTCGGCTTCGCCACCCGCAGGCCCCACCCCACGGACGGCCGCCAGGCCATCGTGGAGCTGAGCCCCAGCGGGATGCAGTACATCAACGCGGAGGTGTCCGCGCGCGAGGCCTGGCTCGACCAGCACCTCGCGGAGCTGACACCCGAGGACAGGGCGGTGCTCTCCAGGGCCGCCGAGATCATCGACAGGATGGCGGGGCAGTAACGAAGTGCCTGCTTATGCGGAGGGCTCGCAGACCGATCGACCCGATCGAGACACCGCGCTACCTCCGCCCAAGCGCAAGCGATCAGGCACGTTCAGCTCCCTGAAGGTCCGCAACTACCGGCTCTACGCCTCCGGCCAGGTCGTCTCGCTGGTCGGGCTGTGGATGCAGCGCGTCGCCCAGGACTGGCTGGTCCTGGAGCTCTCCGGCGGCGACCCGGTCGCGCTCGGCTTCGCCGCCGCCCTCCAGTTCGCCCCCACCCTGCTGCTGTCGCTGTGGGCGGGCGTGCTCGCCGACCGGCTCGACAAGCGCCGCCTGCTGCTCGTGCTGGAGACCGGACTCGGCCTGTGCGCGCTCGCGCTCGGCCTGCTGGAGGTCCTCGGCGCCGCCGAGCTGTGGCACGTCTACCTGCTGTGCCTGCTGCTCGGCGCGGTGTCCGCCGTGGAGACGCCGGTGCGCCAGTCGTTCGTGGTCGAGATGGTCGGCCGCGACCAGCTCACCAACGCGGTCGCGCTCAACTCCATGACGTTCAACCTGGCCCGCATGGTCGGACCGGCCGTCGCGGGCGGCCTGATCGTGGTCGTCGGCGGCACCGGCTGGGTGTTCCTGATCAACGCCGCCAGCTTCGTCGCGGTGATCGCGGGCCTGCTGCTGATGCGCCCCGCCGAGCTGCACCGGGGCGAGCCGGTGCCCAGGGAGCCCGGCCAGCTCCGGGAGGGCCTGCGCTACGTGCGCAAGCGCCCCGACCTGGTGATCCTGCTGTTCCTGGTGTTCTTCGTGAGCACGTTCGGGTTGAACTTCTACGTCACCCTCGCCGTGCTGGCCCGCAACACCTTCGGCGGCGACGCCGACGCGTACGGCCTGCTGTCCACGCTGCTCGCGGTCGGCACCCTCGCGGGAGCCACGCTCGCGGCCAGGCGCAGCACGCGCGGCGCGAAGCCGCAGCCGGTGCTGCTGGTCGTCGGCGCGCTGGCGTTCGGCGTGCTGGAGATCGTCGCCGGGCTGATGCCCACGCTGTGGCTGGTCGGGCTGGTGCTGATCCCGGTCGGCGTGGCCATGATGACCTTCACGACCACCGCCAACGCGACCGTGCAGCTGTCCGTCACGCCCGCCATGCGCGGCCGGGTGATGGGGCTCTACATGCTGGTCTTCCTCGGCGGGAACCCGGTCGGCGGGCCAGTCATGGGCTGGCTGGCCGACCACTTCACCGCCCGCGCGCCGCTCGTGGTCGGCGGCGCGGTGTCGATCGTGGCCGCGCTCGTCGGCGCGCTCGTGCTCACCCGCAGGGGCGGGATGCCGCTGCCCGTGGTCCGGCTGTCCCGGCGCAGGGCCAGCCCGGACCAGGCCGTGCCCGCCACCGCCACGCCCGCCACCACCACCCCCGACGCGTGACCGCGACCGGCGCGCCCCCGGCCCCGAGGCGGGCCGGGGCGTTCTCCTCGCTGCGCTCCCGCAACTACCGGCTCTACGCCTCCGGCCAGCTGGTGTCCCTGGTCGGCCTGTGGATGGAGCGGGTCGCGCAGGACTGGTTGGTGCTCCAGCTGTCCGGCGGCGACCCGATCGCGCTGGGCGTTGCCACGGCACTGCAGTTCGGCCCGGTGCTGGCGCTGTCCATGTGGGCGGGCGTGCTGGCCGACCGGCTGGACAAGCGGCTGCTGCTGATCGGCCTCCAGTCCGGCATGGCGGTGCTCGCGCTGGTCCTCGGCCTGGTCGACCTGTCCGGGATCGCCCAGCTGTGGCACGTGTACCTGCTGTGCCTGGCGGGCGGGGTGCTGTCCGCCGTTGAGGCCCCGGTGCGGCAGTCGTTCGCGGTGGAGATGGTCGGCCGCGACCAGGTCGCGAACGCGGTCGCGCTCAACTCGATGACGTTCAACGCCGCCAGGATGATCGGCCCGGCCGTGGCGGGCGGGCTGATCGTGGCGGTCGGCACCGGCTGGATCTTCCTGATCCGCGCGGCGAGCTTCGCGGGCGTGCTGGCCGGGCTGGCGCTGATGCGGGCCGCCGAGCTGCACCGGGGCGCGCCGGTGGCCAAGGCCAAGGGGCAGCTCGCCGAGGGGCTGCGCTACCTGCGGGGCAGGCCGGACCTGGTCGCGGTGATGCTCGTGGTGTTCCTGGTCGGCGTGTTCGGGCTGAACTTCCACGTGTCGCTCGCGCTGCTGGCCAGCGACACCTTCGACGGCGACGCGGACGCGTACGGGCTGCTCACCACGACCATGGCGGTGGGCACGCTGGCGGGCGCGGCGATGGCGGCCAGGCGGTCCGCGCCCGGCCCCCGGCTGCTGGTGGGCGGCGCGGCGGCGTTCGGGGTGCTGGAGCTGCTGTCCGGGCTGATGCCGACGATGCTCACGGCCGCGCTCGCGCTGATCCCGGTCGGCGCGGCGATGATGACGTTCACGACCACCGCGAACTCCACCGTGCAGCTCGCCGTCGCGCCCGAGATGCGGGGGCGGGTGATGGGCGTTTACATGACGGTGTTCATGGGGAGCGCGCCGCTGTCCGGGCTGCTCACCGGGTGGGTGGCGGACCGCTTCGACGCCCGCGCGCCGCTGGTGCTGGGCGGTGCGGTGTCGGTGCTGGCGGCGCTGCTCGGGGCGCTCGTCCTGGCGCGGGCGAACCGGATGGGGGACACCTCTTCCCAAAGCAGTGAAGTTAGGCTAACCTAAGCACGTCGCTTCGTGGTGGGAGCGGCAGTCAGTTCGGGAACAGACGAGGCCCCGCACCCCGGTCGTACCACCGGGGGCGGGGCCTGGTCGTTTCGGTCGTGGGGGCTTGTCGGAGCATCCACCACCGAACCCTCAGCGCCGGGGAGCTTGTCGGAGCACCCACCGCTGAATCTGCGGGCCTGGCTACCGCGTCGGCAGCAGCAGGCCGTTCTGGCCCGCGCGGGCCGCCTCGAACCGGGCGTTCACGTCGTCCCAGTTCACGATGTTCCAGAGCGCGCCGATGTAGTCGGCCTTCAGGTTGCGGTACTGGAGGTAGTACGCGTGCTCCCAGATGTCGAACACCAGCAGCGGCGTGGTGGCGATCGACAGGTTGGAGTGGTGGTCCTTCAGCTGCTGCGTGATCAGCCGCTGCCCCACCGGCTCCCAGGCCAGGATCCCCCAGCCGGAGCCCTGGATGCTGCTCGCGGCGGCGTTCAGCTGCGCGCGCAGGCCGTCGAACGAGCCGAAGTGCTCGTCGATCGCGGCGGCCAGCTCGCCGGTCGGCTTGTCGCCGCCGTTCGGGCTCAGGTTCTTCCACCACACCTGGTGCAGCGCGTGCCCGGCCAGGTGGAACGCCAGCGTCGTCTCCAGGCCCACGATCGAGCCGAACGCGCTCCTGTCCCTGGCCTCGTCGATCTGCTCAAGGGTGTCGTTGGCGCCCTTGACGTACGCGGCGTGGTGCTTGCCGTGGTGCAGCTCGTTGATCTCGCCGATGATCGCCGGCTGCAGGTCGCCGTAGTCGTAGTCCAGGTCCGGCAACACGTACTGTGCCATGCGCGCTCCTCGTTGCAAGTCTCTAGTACTTGCAACCTACTGGCAATAGGGCGGCGGGGAAACTCGGGTGCGGATCGTGGGACGGCCTGACAGCATCGGTGGCGTGTCCGCGCTGGCAGCAAGGAACCTGTCGCTGTCGTTCGGTCCGAGGACCGTGCTCTCGGAGGTTGATCTCGATGTTCCAGCAGGTGAGCGCGTAGGCCTGGTCGCACCCAACGGGGTCGGCAAGTCCACGCTGCTGAAGGTGCTCGCGGGTGAGCTCAAGCCCGAGCGGGGGACGGTCACCGCCTCCGGGCCCGTGGCCCACCTCACCCAGGAGACCGTCGTGGAGCCGGGCGAGTCGCTGCGCGACCACCTGGCCCGCCGCACCGGCGTCGCCGCCGCCGAGACCGCGTTCGAGCGCGCCGCGCAGGCCCTCGCCGAGGGCGCGCCCGGCGCCGAGGACGCCTACGCGGTGGCCTTCGACCGCTGGACCGCCGTGGGCGCGGGCGACTTCGCCGAGCGCGCCGACGAGGTGTGCCAGCGGCTCGGGCTGCCCGCCGACCTGCTCGACGCGCGCGGCTCCGACGAGCTGTCCGGCGGCCAGTCCGCCCGGCTGCGGCTCGCCTCGGTGCTGCTCGTGCGCGCCGACGTGCTGCTGCTCGACGAGCCCACCAACGACCTGGACGCGGACGGCCTGGAACTGCTGGAGGCGCACGTGCTCGGCACGCGCGCAGCCGTCGTCCTGGTCAGCCACGACCGGGAGTTCCTGTCCCGCACCACCACCGCCGTGGCCGAGCTGGACGAGTTCAGCCACGGGCTGTCGGTGTTCGGCGGCGGCTGGGACGCCTACCTCGCCGAGCGCGAGACCGCCGCCCGGCGCGCCCAGGAGGACTACGACGAGTACGCGGCCAAGAAGGACGCGCTGACCCGCCGCGCCCGCACCGCCAAGGAGTGGTCCCGCGCGGGCGTGCGGCGCAACGCCAAGTCCGACGAGCGCGACAAGTTCATCAAGTTCTTCGCCAAGCAGGGCGCGGAGAACACGGCGGGCAAGGGCGCCGCCGCCGACCGCGCGCTGGAGCGGCTGGAGGAGGTCGAGGAGCCCCGCAAGCCGTGGGAGCTGCGGCTGACCCTGCCCACCGCGAGCGGTGGCAGCCGGGTCGCGTTCACCCTGCGCGGCGCGGTCGTCTCGCGCGGGGACGTCACCCTCGGCCCGGTCGACCTGACCATCGGCGCGGGCGAGCGCTGGCGCATCACCGGCCCCAACGGCTCCGGCAAGTCCACCCTGCTCGGCGCGATCCTCGGGCGGGTCCCGCTGGACGCGGGGGAGCGGTCCGAGGGCAACGTCGTGGTCGGCGAGATCGACCAGGTGCGCGGCGCGTTCGGCGGGTCGACCCCGGTGCTGGACGTGGTCGTGGCGGCCACCGGGCTGGCGGAGGCCGAGGCCAGGACGCTGCTGGCGAAGTTCCGGGTCGGCGCGGACGTCGTGCTCCGGCCCGCCGGGACGCTCTCGCCCGGCGAGCGCACCAGGGCCGCCCTCGCGCTGCTCCAGGCCAGGGGGACCACGTGCCTGGTGCTGGACGAGCCGACCAACCACCTCGACCTCGCCGCGATCGAGCAGCTGGAGCAGGCGCTCGCCGAGTACGCGGGGACCGTGCTGCTGATCACCCACGACCGGCGTCTTGCCACGTCGGTCGGGGTGGACCACGCGCTCGACGTCCGGAGCCTGGCAAGATGAGGCAATGGGCACCGAGGAGGACTGGCCGGTAGAGCAGACGTGGTCGATGCGCAACACGCACTGGCACGCCTACGTCGAGCACACCTCGCTCGACGGCGCCTCACCGCGAGCCGAACGCCTGGAGCGCGCGCCCGAGGAGGTGCTGACCACGCCGACCGAGGTCGCCGCCTGGCTGGAGGTCAACCTCCGCAGCGCCACCAAGCCCGAGGAGACCGGGAAGAAGCGCGCCAAGGACGAGCGCGACTTCTCCGACTCGCACCGGGTGCACGTCTCGCTGGCCTCGCGCGGCGAGTCGATCTACACCGGCGTGAAGGGGATGCTGACCCTCGCGGTCGAGGCGGTCACCCCGGACGACTGCCGCAGCTCGCACGACGGGGCCGACGTCGCCCCGCTGAAGTCGGGCCGCCGCCGCTAGGCGCGACGGCGACCGCGCGACCTGGGGACCTGGGGACACCTGGGGACCTTCGGACCCCGCAGGGCGGTCACACCGACCAGGTGTGCACCGGCTCCCCCTCGTGCATGTGCTCCACGTACCTGGCCAGCATCCCGGCCAGCGCGCCCTCCCGGCCGGCGCCGCGCTCCTCCAGCCCGGTGACGACCTCCCGCTGCCACAGCGCCCCCGTCCTGGCGGCCAGGCAGCGCGCCTCGATCACGCCGAGGTAGCGCTCCCGCGCCTCGTCGGACACCCCGCAGTCGCGCAGCCCCTCGTGGGCCAGCGGGAGGAGGCGGCGCAGCACCAGCTCGTCGGGCGGGACCCAGCCGATGCCCGGCCAGTACAGCTGGGCGTTCATGCCGTGCCTGGCGCCCGCGTAGAGGTTCTCCTCCGCCGCCTGGAACGACATCTGCGTCCACAGCGGACGCTCCATCGAGGACAGCGCCCGCTGCGCGCCGTAGAAGAAGGCCGCGTTCGCGAGCGTGTCCAGCACGGTCGGACCGGCGGGCAGCACCCGGTTCTCGATCCGCAGGTGCGGCACCCCGCCGACCACGTCGTACACCGGCCGGTTCCACCGCCACACCGTGCCGTTGTGCAGCCGCAGCTCCGTCATCGCGGGCGTGCCGCCCGCGCCCAGCACGTCCACCGGGTCCTCGTCGCCGGTCTCCGGCAGCAGCGCGGGGAAGTAGCGGACGTTCTCCTCGAACAGGTCGAAGATCGAGGTGATCCAGCGCTCCCCGAACCACACCCTCGGCCGCACGCCCTGGTTCTGCAGCTCCTGCGGCCGGGTGTCGGTGGCCTGCTGGAACAGCGGGATGCGGGTCTCGTGCCACAGCGCCCTGCCCAGCAGGAACGGCGAGTTCGCCGCGATCGCCACCTGCACGCCCGCCAGGCACTGCGCGGCGTTCCAGTGCGCCGCGAAGTCCTCCGGCGCGACCTGCAGGTGCAGCTGCACCGACGTGCAGGCGGCCTCCGGCAGGATCGACTCGCTGCGGCTGAGCAGCCGCTCCGCGTCCCGCCCCGGCAGCGGCGCGCCCTCCAGCGACAGCACCAGCTCCTCGCCCCGCGCGGCGAAGATCTGGTCGTTGAGCAGCGAGTAGCGCGGGTTGTGCGAGAGCCAGCGGCGGTCGAAGTGCTCGGGGCGCAGCGTCGGCAGCACCCCGATCATCACCAGGCTCGCCCCCGCGTCCTGCGCCTTGGCGTCCGCGACGCCGAGCAGCGCCCGCAGGTCCCGCTCCAGGCCCAGGGTGTGGTCACCGGCCAGCTCGCGCGGGGGGACGTTCAGCTCCAGGTTGTGCTGACCCAGCTCCAGGGTGAACGCGGGGTCGTCGATCTTCTCCAGGACCTCGGCGTTGCGCATCGCGGGCGAACCGGCGCGGTCGGCCAGGTTCAGCTCGATCTCCAGGCCCATCTGCTGGCGGGGGAACGAGAAGCAGTCCTCGGCGAGCATCGTGCCCAGCGCGTCCAGGCAGCGCTGGACCCGCTCGCGGTACTGCCTGCGATCTTCTCCGGTGAACGTCCGAGTGGACACGTCCCTACCCATGCCGCCTCCCCTTCGCTCGGGCTTACGGCGGGCTTAGCGGAGGCCCAACGGTGACACAGCACTAGGGGGCCCGCCAGCGTCCAAATCGGTGCTCTCTGTCACATGGCGGTAACAATGAGCGAGAATATGCAGGTTACAGGCTTGCGATTCCGCCCTCTGGACTACGAGCGACGCTCACAGTGCGAGACTGTTCGAGTGGCCGAGGTGATCGAGATCGACGACCCGGACGACCCCCGGCTGGACGACTTCCGGGACCTGTCGACCGCTGACCGCCGCCCCGACCGGCCGGGCGGGCGCGGGCTGGTCATCGCCGAGGGCGTCGTGGTGGTGGAGCGGCTGCTGGCGTCCCCGTACCCGGTGCGCGCGGTGCTCGGCGTGCGGCGGCGGGTGGAGGCGCTGGGCGAGCTGCCCGCGCCCGCCTACGTCACCTCCGCCGACGTGATGGCGCGCGTGGTGGGCTTCCACCTCAACCGGGGCGTGCTGGCCGCCGCCGACCGCGCGCCGCAGCCGTCGCTGGACGAGCTGGCCGCCGGGCGGCGGCTGGCCGTGCTGGAGGGCGTCGGCGACCACGAGAACCTGGGCGCGCTGTTCCGCAACGCCGCCGCGCTCGGCGTCGACGGGGTGGTGCTGGGGCCGGGGTGCAGCGACCCGCTGTACCGGCGCAGCGTCCGGGTGTCGATGGGACACGTGCTGCGGGTGCCGTTCACCACCGCGAACGACTGGCCGGGTGGGTTGGACTCGTTGCGGGACAAGGGTTTCACCATCGCCGCGCTCACCCCGAGGCTCGGCTCGGTCGAGCTGCCGGACGCCGGGCTGCGCGGGCGCAGGGTCGCCGTGCTGCTCGGGTCGGAGGGGCCGGGGCTCACCGAGGAGGCGATCGGCGCGGCCGACGTGGCGGTGCGCATCCCCATGTCGTCGGGGGTCGACTCGCTCAACGTGGCCACCGCCGCCGCTGTCGCCTTCTACGCGATCGCCTGAACGCGCTACGTTCTCCCCGTCGAGCTGAAGGAGGCGCTCTCGTGGAACTGCGGGTCCAGGGAGGCAGGGCCGTGCTCGCCGGGCACGACGGGGCCGAGGAGCGCGAGGTCGACCCGCGCTCCCTCCCGCTCGGCGCGGGCTTGGCCGACGCGCTGCACGAGTGGGCGAAGGTCGCCGAGGCCGTGCTGCGCGCGGAGAGCGCCTCCGAGGCGCCCGCCGGGGAGCTGGTGACGCGGCGCGGGCGGCAGCTGGCCGTCCGGTTGGCCGCGGACATGGGCACCTCGGTGGAGTTCACCGATCCGGTGACGGGGGAGTCCCAGCGGGTGGAGGCGCCGCCGGTGTCGGAGGACGTGCGGGAGTCGCGCGAGTCGCGGCGGGAGCGGGGGCGGGGGCGGCACGCGGCTGGTGCGGCGGTCGGCGCCGCTGGTGCGGCGGGTGTCGCGGGTGTCGAGGGTGTCGCGGGACGGGGTGCGGAGGGGCAGCACGTGGCGGTGGCGGACGAGCCGACGCCGTGGGCCACCGGGCTGACCGTCACCGCCTTCACGGCGGCCGTGGTCGCGGTGACCGTGGTGTCGCTGTCGCTGGGGCTCAACGAGACCAGCGGGTGGCTCGCCGTGCTGGCGAACGCGCTGGTGGTCGGGGGCATCTCGCCGTCGGTGTGGCTGGGGCGGAGGGTCCCGGTGTGGCGGTGGGTGTCCTACGGCGTGGTGGTCGGGGTGGTCGCCGCCTGGGTGGCGTTGCTGGCGGCGCTGCTCTGAGGCGTGTGCGGTGGAGCTGACTGCGGAGCTGGTGGTGTCCGGGCTGCGGGTCGGTGGACCCGCGGTCTCGCCGGACGGCCGGTCGGTCGTGTTCGCGGCCAAGGGGGTCGGGGACGGGGCCGAGGAGTGCCCGGAGGGGCTGCGCTGGTGCGGTGAGCCCGCGGAGCTGGTGTTCCGGGTGGGCGGGCAGCTGTGCGCGGTCGGGGCCAGCGGGCCCGCGCGGGTGCTGGCGGACCTGCCGGACGGGGTGCGGTGGCACCTGCCGCTGGCGTCCGGCGAGGTGGCGCTGGCCGTGCCGGGGCCCGGTGGGGCGTCGCGGCTCAGCCTGCTCGACCCGGTCAGCGGGGTGCTGCGGGCGGTGGACCTGGGGGACCGGCACGTCGCGGAGGCGGCGCAGCGGCCCGGCGGGGGGCCGCTTGCGGTGCTGACCTGGGAGGGGCCGGGGTACGACCCAGGGCTGTTGCGGCCGAGGTTGCACCTGGTCGAGCTGGCGGGGTTGGCGGTCCGCGACCTGGGGCCGGTGGCGGCGGGGGCCGGGGGTTTGGCGTGGTGGCGGTCGGGCGACCGGTGGCGGTTGGCGCACCTGGCGCTGACGCCGCCGGGGTTGCAGGCCGGGATGGCGGTGTTCGACGCGGAGGTCCCGGAGAGCGGGGCGATCGTCGAGCACGTGAACCGGACGGCGGGGATGGCGGCGTGCCCGCTGGAGCTGGTGCAGGTGGAGCGCGGGGCGCCGCTGGTGCTGGTCGCGGCCGGGTTGGACACCGAGGTGCACCGGCTGGGCGCGGACGGGGTGACGCTGCTGGCGCGGCACGAGGCGCGGGTGGAGCGGCTGGCGGCGGACGGGGCGGGGGAGGTCGTCGCGGCGGTGGTGAGCCGGGCGGACGCTCCCCCGGACGTGTGTTCCGGGCCGGTGGGCGGGGATCTCACCCGAGTGAGTGACAGCAGGCCGGAGTTGCGCGGGATCCGCTGGGGGGAGCGGCGGCGGTTGTCGTGCGTCGCGGCGGACGGGGTGGAGCTGGACGGGTTGCTGGTGCTGCCGCCGGGGAAGGTCGAGGCGGACGGGCCGTTCCCGATGGTGGTGCTGCCGCACGGGGGGCCTTACGACCGGCACGCGGACGGGTTCGCGCTGGACTGGCACCCGTCGGCGCAGTGGTTGGCGCACGCGGGGTTCGCGGCGCTGCTGCCCAACCCGCGCGGGGGGAGCGGGCGGGGGCACGAGTTCGCTGCGGCGGTGGCTGGGCGGGTGGGGCACGAGGAGTTGGGTGATCTGCTGGCGCTGGTGGACCACGTGGTGGGGGCTGGGGTTGTTGATCCGGGGCGGATCGGGATAGCGGGGTGGAGCCACGGGGGGTACCTGGCGGCTTGGGCCGTTGCCACGACCGATCGGTTCGCTGCGGCGTTGGTGGGGGCGGGGATCAGCGACTGGGGGCGGCAGGGGGAGGAGGGGGAGTGGGGGGCTTTCGACGCGGCTCTGGCTTGCGGGGAGGCCGAGGAGCACGACCCGGTGGCGCGGGCCGGGGGGATTCGGGTTCCGGTGCTGGTGGTGCACGGGGCTGAGGACGTGAACGTGCCGGTGGCGCAGGCGGAGTTGTTGCGGGATGCGTTGGTGGAGCACGGGGTTGTGCACGAGGTTGTGGTGTATCCGGGGGAGGGGCATGTGATCGAGCGGCCGGAGAACCAGGTGGATCTGCTGGAGCGGACGCGGGAGTGGTTCACGCGGTGGTTGGGGCGGTGATGGAGCTGAAGGGCAAGAGCTGAAGGGCTCGCCTCGCCGGCGGGGCAGACCTCCAAAAAAGAGGGGACACGAGCTCTGCGGGCCGGTGGTCGTTGGTCTTGTGGTCCCGTTTACCACTGCGGTGGGCGGGGTCCCTCTTTCCCGTTTGGCCTCCTTTCAGGCAAGCACACTCGTCAAGACGCCGTATGACTGTGCGGTCTTCCGGGCAGTGCGGCGGCATCTTGACGAGCGTGCTCGGGCTTCGCCAGGCCAAACGGGAAAGAGGGACGCGGGAGTGGGGCTGCTTGGGCTCGCTGCGCTCGCCCCGCAGCCCGCGAGTGCGTGAAGCGCCGCAGCCGGCGAGTGCGTCGTACGTACAACCGTTTGCGTGCGTTCCCTGTGCCGTGTCCGGCTACCTCGCGTGTGTCACCCCTTCACCCCGCCCCCCAGCGGTTCCGGGGTGAAGCGGTAGCGCCAGACCGTGGGGATCAGGAAGGCCGCCGCCACCGTTGCCAGGACCACCAGCACGCCGCCCACCGCCGACGCCGGGCCCGGTCCGATCAGGGCGCCCGTCGTGCCGTGCGCCAGGTCGGCCAGGCGGGGGCCTCCGGCCACCACCACGATGAAGACGCCCTGCATCCGGCCGCGCATGTCGTCGCTCGCTGCCGTTTGCAGGATCGCGTTGCGGAACACCATGCTCACGATGTCGGCCGCGCCGCCCAGGGCCAGGAACAGCACGGCCAGCCACAGGGCGTTCGACAGGCCGAAGCCGACCATGAACAGGCCCCACGCGATCACCGCCAGCACCACGCCCGCGCCGTGCCTGCTCACCCGCGACGTCCAGCCCGACAGCAGGCCGCACAGGAAGCCGCCCAGGGGCATCGCCGCGAACAGCCAGCCCAGGGCCCAGCCGCCTCCCGGCGGGTCGCCGAAGGTCTGCTCCGCCATCTCCGGGAACAGCGCCCTCGGCATCCCGAAGACCATCGCGATGATGTCCAGCAGGAACGACGCCAGCAGGATCTTCTGCACTGCCAGGTAGCGGAAGCCGTCGATCACGTCGCCGAGGCCGGCGCGGCGGGACGGGGCGTTCAGGGGCGGCAGCGGGGGGAGCTTCCAGACCGCCCAGATCGTCGCGGTCAGCGCCACGGCGTCGATCAGGTACAGGGTCGGCAGGCCGATCACCGGCATCAGGGCGCCCGCCGCCATCGGGCCGAACACGCCGCCGAACGTCATCACGGTCGCGCCCAGCGAGGTCGCCGCCGGGATCATCTCCGGCGGCACCAGCCTGGCGATCGACGCGGTGCGCGCGGGCGCGTTCGCGGCGAAGAACATCTGCTGCAGGCCCAGCAGCGCGATCACCGGCCACACCGACGACAGCCCGACCGCCGCCTGCACCCACAGCAGCACCGAGGTCACCGCGATGCCGGTGTTGGTCACCAGCAGCAGCTTCCGCCGGTCCACCACGTCGGCCACGGCCCCGCCGTACAGGCCGAACACCAGCAGCGGCACCAGCGCCACGCCCGCGGCGACGCCCACCCAGGCCGACGACCCGGTGATGTCGTACACCTGCTTGGGCACGGCGACCGCGGTCAGCTGGCTGCCCACGGCGGTGACGATGGTCGACACCCACAACCTGCGGTAGGCCGGGATTCCCAGCGGCCTGGTGTCGATCGCGATCTTCCCCAGTGAACGCCTCACGGTGGTTAGCGTACGACAACTAACAGGACATTCACCCGAACGTCACGGCGCTCACCACCAGACTGGGGCGCATGAGCGACCTCGACGTCGTCCGGGCCCGCCTGCGCCCACCGCACCACCCCGGACCCGGCCTCCCCCCGCTGCCCGACGGCACCTGGGCCGACATCGACTACGCCGACCACGACGCCGCCGACTTCCCGCCGCTGGAGCACCTGCGCCGCGCCCTGTCGCTGCCGGACGGCCAGCGGCTCAAGGCGCTCGAGGCCTGGCGCAGGCTGGCCCCCCGCAGCGACAACTGGTGGTACAACGAGATCGGCGCGCCCCGGCTCGTCGGCGACGCCCTCCTCGGCGCCGACCTCGACCGCGCCCAGCGCGCCACCTGGGGCACCTGGCTCGCCGAGCAGGCCGGACCGGTGCCGATGACCGGGCAGAACCTGGTGTGGGCGCAGGGGATCGAGCTGCGCAGGGGCCTGGTCCAGGACGATCCCGAGCTGGTCCGCCGCGCGGTCGCCCGCATGTCCGAGGTGCTGCGCCCCGGCGACGGCGAGGGCATCCAGGACGACCTGAGCTTCCACCAGCACGGCCCGCAGCTGTACTCCGGCGGCTACGGCGCCTCGCTGGTCGCCGACCTCGCCCTGTGGGTGCGCGCGGTGCACGGCACGCCCTGGGCGTTCGGCGCCGACGAGGTGCGCCTGCTCGCCGACTTCCTGGTGGACGGCCTGCAGTGGTCCGTGCACGGCGGCGGCTTCGACTTCACCACGATGGGGCGCGAGATCGCCCGCGCCGACGCCCACCACCGCACCGCCGACCTGCGCACCGCCGTGCTGCGCCTGCTGGAGTGCGACCCGCCGCGCAGGGCCGAGCTGACCGCGTTCGACGACCGCCTCGCGGGCCACGGCGCGCCGCTGGTCGGCACCCGCTGGTACCCCAGGTCCGACTACCTGGTGCACCGCAGACCCGGCTGGTCGCTGTCGGTGCGGATGTCCTCGGGCCGGACGGTGCCCACCGAGTGCCTGAACGGGGAGAACCTGCTGGGCCGCCACCTCGGCGACGGGGTGGCCGCGCTGCGCCTGGGCGACCAGGCCGAGGACGGCTACCGCTCGGTGCTGCCGGTGTGGGACTGGGCCAGGCTGCCCGGCGTCACCGCCGAGCAGGGCCGGTCGCTGCGGCCCCGGCCCGACCAGCCGCGCGGCGGCGGCGTGGCGATCGGGTGGTCGGACGGGGAGAACGGCGTCGCCGCGCTGCGGCTGGCGGGCGTGGAGGGGTTCACCGAGGGCTGGAAGGCGTGGTTCTGCTTCGCCGACGCGGTGGTGGCGCTGGGGGCCGGGATCACCGCGCCGGACGCGACCGGACCGGTGGTCACCACGATCGACCAGCGGCTCGCGGACCACGGCAGCGTCACGTACGTGCCGATGACGACCGGGCACTTCTCCGGCGTGGAGCGGCGGACCGGCAGCTGGCGGGACCTGTCCGGGGTGGAGAGCGGGCGTCCGGTGGAGGCCGACGTGTTCGTGATGGGCTTCGACCACGGGCCCCGGCCGGAGAACGCCTCGTACGCCTGCCTCATCGCGCCCGGCGACGAGCTGCCCGAGGTGGAGGTGCTGGCGAACCGGGTGGACCGGCAGGCGGTGCGGTGCGGCTCGGTGGTGCTGGAGCGCTCCATGGCCGGTTGACGGCGGCGACCGGGATTAACTGCGGGAAAGCGCCGGGGAAACCCCGCCCAGCGGAAGAGCGGAAAAGCTCGGTGGCCGGAGGGATTTCGGCGGGGAGCGGTGGGGTGTCGCCGGGAGAACCGCTGAGCGGAAGTCCGGGCGGAGAAGTCGGAAAAGGGGGAAAAGGGGGAATCGGAAAGCGGAAATCGCGAACCCGGTGGAGCGGGGCCGGCGGCGCTGCCGGCCCCGTCGGGATCAGGGGGCCACGCGCTCGGTCTCCCAGCCGTCCCGGCCGAGGCGGAAGCGCAGGCGGTCGTGCATCCGGTCCTGGCGGCCCTGCCAGAACTCGACCTCCTCGGGCCGGATGCGCCAGCCGCCCCAGTGCGGCGGCACCGGGACCCGCTCGGTGTCGGTGAACTGGCGCTCGATCTTGTTGAGCGCGGACTCCAGGGTGGGCCGACCGGTCACCACCCGTGACTGCGGCGAGGCCCAGGCGCCCAGCTGGGAGCCCCTCGGGCGGCTCTCCCAGTACTCGGTGGTCTCCGCGTGGCTGACCTTCTCCACGGTGCCCCGCACGTGCGCCTGCCGCTGCAGGCCGTACCAGGGGAACGTGGTGGAGGCGTACCTGGTGGCCATCAGGTCGTGCGACTTGGCCGAGGTGTAGTTGGTGAAGAACACCAGGCCGCGCTCGTCCAGGCCCTTCGCCAGCACGGTCCGCGACGACGGCCGCCCGCTCGGGTCGGCGGTGGCCAGCACCATCGCGTTGGGCTCCAGCAGGCCTGCGTTGGTCGCCTCGTCCAGCCACAGCTGCAGCTGCTCGTGCCAGGTGGCGGCCAGGTCGCCCTCGCCCAGCGCGCTCCGCTCGTAGGACACTCGCATAGCCGGCAGCGTGATGCTGGTCGTGGCTTCCGACATCTCGACCTCCCAATGAGCGAATGCTCTCAGCTCGGGTGATCCCGCGACCGTACGACTTATCGGTCCTGCGCGGAACCGCCCGGACGGTGAGAACGGACACGGAGCGTGTGACCGTCTGCACGGAATCGTGCACGAGATCGAGTCAGCAGCTCACTCGAACCGGGATGGCTGCCACACGCTCCGGTGAGAGCGCGTTCGACCTCGATCACGGTGTCCCCCAACGCGGTCGCCAGGCTCCCGCCGCGCGCCAGCGGGACCAGCGACCACCAGTCGCCCGACACCGGCCCCGCCGGGTCCTCGCCCCAGCACAGCACCTCCGCGCCGATCACCCGTCTGCCCGCGAGCCCGGCGGGGCTGGTGTCCACTGTGTCCGGTCCGCCCCGCTCGTCCCCGATCGTGAGGGACTGCCGCAGCAGCGGTCCGCCGCGCCGCACCGACGTGGTCGTGGTGAGCCTGCCCGGCCGCTCGCCCAGCCGCCCCAGCACGAGCACCTCCCGCGCCCGCAGCCGCGCGCCCTCGGCCAGCTCCGCCTCCAGCACCGCCTCGTGGTCGGCCCGCGCGGTCACCACCGTCGGCTCCGGCAGGTGCTCGACGCTGCCGCCCTCCGCCACCTCCAGCAGCACCCGCGACCGGCTGCCGCCCGGCCGGTGCCCCGGAAGCGCCACCGTCGCGGCGACCCCGCGCAGCACGAGCGCCGCGCCCGGTCCCACGGTTATCCGCAATTCGAGCTCGTCACCCCCGAGCGGCGCGGTGATCGAACTGACCAGATGCACCAGCGCGTGCGCGTCCGAACGCGCGCCGCGTGCCGGGACCAGCGTCAACGGCGCCGCAGACCGCATTTCGCGGATCACCGTGCGGCCATTCGGGTTTCTTTCCGCGACCAGCCGTGCAAATGCCTTCACGAGGGCAACCCCGACCCCTTATATGACGTCCCTATTACCGGTCTGAAAGCTGCCCACGAATTTCGGGGGAGAACGTCATGAGCAGAACCACCACCGCGCTCGTCGCCACGGCCGCGATCCTGGCGGCAGGGGGCGCGGCAGGCGCCTCGGCCTCGGCGGGCGCCTCCCCGGAGCCGGTCGCGGCGGCGGCCTCGGTCCCCACCTGCCGCGCCGCCGGGCTCGACATCGCCTTCGGCGAGGTGCAGGGGACGGCGGGCACCACCTACCGCGAGATCGCCCTGGTCAACCGAGGGCTGCGCCCGTGCGCGCTGCGCGGGTTCCCCGGCGTGTCCTACGTGGACCAGCAGGGCGACCAGGTCGGCCCGGCCGCCGAGCGGGTCGGCGGCCCCGGCGAGGTGCTCGTGCTGCCGCGCGGTGGCACGGCCACGGCGGACGTCGGCTTCGTCCGGGTCGGCAACTTCGACCCGGAGGTCTGCCACCCCGTTCCGGTGTGGGGCGTGCGGGTGTTCCCGCCCGACGGGACCGAGCCGCTCTACCTGCCGCTCGACGGCGAGCACGGGTGCGCCGACGCCCGCGTCGGCTCTCACCTCACCGTGGCCAGCGTGCGCAGCTGACCCAGCACCCACTCCGCCACCGCGGGGGCGTCCGGCGTCTCGACCAGCGATTGGGCGATCACCGGCAGCTCCCCGCGCATCCGGTGGGCGTCGGCCGTCATGACACCGAGGTCGGCGCCCACGAGCGGGGCCAGGTCGGTCTTGTTGATCACCAGCAGGTCCGCGGTGGTCACCCCCGGCCCGCCCTTGCGCGGCACCTTGTCGCCGCCCGCCACGTCCACCACGAACACCTGCGCGTCGGCCAGACCCCGGCTGAACACCGCCGTCAGGTTGTCCCCGCCGCTCTCGATGATCACCAGCTCCAGTCCGGGGAACCGCTGCTCCAGCTCCTCCACCGCGTCCAGGTTCGCGGTGATGTCGTCGCGGATCGCGGTGTGCGGGCACGCCCCGGTCTGCACCGCCTCGATCCGCTCGGTCGGCAGCACGCCCGCCCTGCGCAGGAAGTCGGCGTCCTCGGTGGTGTAGATGTCGTTGGTCACCACGGCCAGGTCGACCCGCCCGCCGAGCGCGCGGCACAGCGCGGCGGTCAGCGCGGTCTTGCCGCTGCCCACCGGGCCGCCGATGCCGATGCGCACCGCCCTGCGGGCGTCGGGCGCCGGGACGTGCGGGTCGTGCCCCGCGTCGGTCGGGTCGAAGTTCACCGGGTGGGCGTGGCCGTGGCCGTGCCCGTGGTCAGCTGACAAAGAGACGCACCTCTTCCTGGTGGTGGCGGTCGTGCGCCTCGGCCATGAGGTCGAGGCCGGTCGAGCCGGGCGCCGGCAGCCCGGCGGGCGGGTCGGCGGCGCGGGCCACGGCGTCCGCCACCACCGCGCCGAGGTCGTCCGCCAGGCCCGCGAGCACGGCGTTGACGCCGAACGGGTCCAGGCCGAGCAGCCGGATCGCGGCCGTCGCCGGGCCGGACGCCGACTGGTAGGCGATGACCCGCGCCGCGTCGCCGGGGTCGCCCACCAGCAGCCCGGTGAGCACCGGGTGGTGCGGGCGCGGTTCGGCGCGCAGCAGCTCCTCCAGCCGCTCCGACGGCCACGCCCGCCGCGCCGCGCGGGCGATCCCCCTCCCCTGCGCGCGGGAGGCCCTGCGCTGCGCGGGTGACGGCGTGCGGGCGTCCAGCTCGACGTCCAGCTCCAGCAGGGCCGCCAGGTCGGGTGCGCGGGCCGCGGCGGCGGCGAACACCGCGGCGAGCGCGCCCGCCGTGCGCAGCCTGCCCACCAGGAACCCGCGCAGCGTCGCCTCGTCGGTCACCAGCCGCCGCGACACCGCCTCCTCCAGCCCGCCGGAGTGCGCGTGCCCGCCTCCGGGGAAGCGCGAGTCCACCAGCAGCAGCGCGGCCAGCTCCACCCGCCCGCTCCTCTCCTGCGCCGAAGGGACCTGCCCCGACTGGGCCCGGACGCCCAACCCGTTGCGCCACGGGTCCTCTGCGGGCAACCGTGGAACCGGGCCGGGTGGTCAGAACAGGAAGTACCGCTGCGCCATCGGCAACCGCTCCACCGGTTCCGGCTCGACCAGCTCGCCGTCGACGGTCACCGCGAAGCTGTCCGGGTCCACCCGCACCTGCGGCAGCGCGTCGTTCAGCACCATGTCCGCCTTGCCCACCGCCCGCGTGCTCCGCACCGGCACCAGCGGCCGGGACAGCCGCAGCAGGTCCGCGAGGTCCGCGTCCACCGCCTGCTGCGACACGAAGTGCACGCTGCTCCGCGCCGCCGCCCGCGCCCCGAACATCGGCCGGGCCAGCACCGGCTGCGGCGTCGGGATCGACGCGTTCGCGTCCCCCATCGCCGCCCACGCGATGAACCCGCCCTTGAGCACCACCGACGACCGCACCCCGAAGAACTTCGGCTCCCACAGCACCAGGTCCGCGAGCTTGCCCACCTCGACCGACCCGACCTCGTGGTCGATGCCGTGCGCGATCGCCGGGTTGATCGTGTACTTGGCGACGTACCGGCGCGCCCGCAGGTTCTCCGCCAGCTCGCCGCGACGGCCGTGCATGACGTGCGCGGTCTGCCAGGTCCGCATGACCACCTCACCGACCCGGCCCATGGCCTGCGAGTCCGAGCTGATCATCGAGATAGCGCCGAGGTCGTGCAGCACGTCCTCGGCGGCGATCGTGGTCGGCCGGATGCGGCTCTCCGCGAACGCCAGGTCCTCGGGCACCGACGGGTTCAGGTGGTGGCAGACCATGAGCATGTCCAGGTGCTCTTCGAGGGTGTTCACCGTGTGCGGCCGGGTCGGGTTCGTCGACGACGGCAGGACGTTCGGCTCGGCCACCACCTGGATGATGTCCGGCGCGTGCCCGCCGCCCGCGCCCTCCGAGTGGTAGGCGTTGATCGACCGGCCCGCGATCGCGTCCAGCGTGGACTCCAGGAAACCGGCCTCGTTCAAGGTGTCCGTGTGGATCGCCACCTGGACCCCGGACTCGTCGGCGATCCGCAGCGCGGTGTCGATCGCGACCGGCGTGGTGCCCCAGTCCTCGTGCAGCTTGAACCCGCCCGCGCCGCCGAGCAGCTGCTCGCGCAGCGCGTCCTCGCGGGCGGTGTTCCCCTTGCCCAGCAGCAGGACGTTCACCGGCAGGTCGTCCATCGCGGCCAGCATCCGGCCCAGGTTCCACGCGCCGGGCGTGACCGTGGTGGCCTTGGTGCCCTCGGCCGGTCCGGTGCCGCCGCCGATCAGCGTGGTCAGGCCGGACGCCAGCGCGGTGTCCACGATCTGCGGGCAGATGAAGTGCACGTGGCAGTCGATCCCGCCCGCCGTGAGGATCTTCCCGTTGCCGGACAGCACCTCCGTGGACGGCCCGATCACCAGGTCCGGGTGCACCCCGTCCATCACGTCCGGGTTGCCCGCCTTGCCGATCGCGCTGATCCGGCCGTCCCGCACGCCCACGTCGGCCTTCACCACGCCCCAGTGGTCCAGCACCACCGCGCCGGTGATCACCAGGTCCGGCGCGCCCTCCGCGCGGGTGGCCGTGCCCTGGCCCATCGACTCGCGGATCACCTTGCCGCCGCCGAAGATCACCTCGTCGCCGGAGCCCGCGCCCCGGCACAGGTCGTCGGTCACCGTGATCAGCAGGTCGGTGTCGGCCAGCCGCACCCGGTCGCCCGTCGTCGGGCCGAGCAGCTCCGCGTACCGCTCGCGGTCCACGCGGGTCACCGGTCCAGCTCCCCGGCGTGCTCGGGGCGCAGGCCGGGCACGACCCGGCGGCCCGCCAGCGGCACCAGCGACACCTCGCGCTCCACGCCCGGCTCGAACCGCACCGCCGTGCCCGCCGGGACGTCCAGCCGCTTGCCCCACGCGGCCTCGCGGTCGAACAGCAGGCCGGGGTTCACCGCCGCGAAGTGGTAGTGCGACCCGACCTGCACCGGCCGGTCGCCGCCGTTGACCACCACCAGCACCGTCCTCGGGCGGCCGGGGTTCAGCTCGACCGGCTCGTCGCCGGTGATGATCTCGCCTGGTCGCACGGGCGCGCTCCTCGCTGGTGGTGGGCGGTTCCGACGCCCGCGAGCCCCCGGCCCGCGCGGGCCGGTCAGCTGATCGGGTCGTGCACGGTCACCAGCTTGGTGCCGTCCGGGAACGTCGCCTCCACCTGCACCGAGTCGATCATCTCGGGCACCCCGTCCATGACCTGCTCCCTGGTCAGCACGTGCCTGCCGCTCTCCATCAGCTCGCCGACCGACCGCCCGTCGCGCGCGCCCTCCAGCACGTGCGAGGTGATCAGCGCGACCGACTCGGGGTGGTTCAGGACGACCCCGCGCTCCAGCCTCCGGCGCGCGACGTCGGCCGCCACGTGGACCAGGAGCTTGTCCCGCTCGTGCGGCGTCAGGTGCATCACCGAGGTCTACCACGGGTGGCGGCGCGGTAGCAGTGGGTGAGCGGGTGGAAACCAGGGCTTAACGATCTCCGCGCGCTCGGGCCGCTTCGGGATCGCTTCGGGGTTCGCCGTCCGGCCGGTCGGAGGGTGACGGACGACACCTCCGGCTGTGATTGCCAGTAGGGGTGCGCGGCGGCAGGGTTCGGACAACCCTTGGGCAGCTCTTCACGACGTTAGGAGCGCACAGCGTGGTGCAGCAGGCGGAGCAGGACGGGTTCAAGCCAGGACTGGAGGGCGTCGTCGCCTTCCGCACCGAGATCGCCGAGCCGGACCGCGACGGCGGCGCCCTGCGGTACCGGGGCGTCGACGTCGAGGAGCTGGCCGGTCGGGTCACCTTCGGCGACGTGTGGGCGCTGCTGGTCGACGGCGCCTTCGGGGCGGGCCTGGTGCCCGCCGAGCCGTTCCCCATCCCGGTGCACACCGGGGACGTGCGGGTGGACGTGCAGGCGGCGCTGGCCATGGTCGCCCCGATCTGGGGGTTCCAGCCGCTGCTGGACATCCCGGCGGGGGAGGCGCGCGACCAGCTCGCGCGGGCCTCCGTGATGGCGCTGTCCTACGTGGCGCAGTCCGCGCGCGGCACCGGCAGGCCCGCCGTGCCGCAGCACCGGGTCGACCGGTGCACGACCATCACCGAGCGGTTCCTCACCCGCTGGCGCGGCGAGCCGGACCCGGCGCACGTCAGGGCCCTGGACGCCTACTGGGTGTCGGCCGCCGAGCACGGCCTGAACGCCTCCACGTTCACCGCCAGGGTGATCGCCTCCACCGGCGCGGACGTGGCCGCCGCCATGTCCGGCGCGATCGGCGCGATGTCCGGCCCGCTGCACGGCGGCGCCCCCGCGCGGGTGCTGCCGATGATCGAGGCGGTGGAGCGCAAGGGCGACGCGCGCGGCTACGTGCGCGGCGTGCTCGACCGGGGCGAGCGGCTGATGGGCTTCGGGCACCGGGTCTACCGGGCCGAGGACCCGAGGGCGCGCGTGCTGCGCCGCACCTGCAAGGAGCTGGACGCGCCCCGCTACGAGGCGGCGGCGGCGCTGGAGCAGGCCGCGCTGGCCGAGCTGCGCGAGCGCAGGCCGGACCGGGCGATCGAGACGAACGTCGAGTTCTGGGCCGCCGTGGTGCTGGACTTCGCCGAGGTGCCGCCCGCGATCATGCCCGCGATGTTCACCTGCGCCAGGACCGCGGGCTGGTCGGCGCACATCCTGGAGCAGAAGCGCACCGGCAGGCTGGTGCGCCCGTCGGCCGCGTACGTGGGGCCGGAGGCGCGCTCGGTCACCGAGGTCGAGGGCTGGGACGAGATCGCGTGACGCGCGGGGCCGGGTCGGGCGACCCACTGGTTCGCCTGACCCGGTGACCCCCGAACGGGCGATCTTCGGCCCGTGTCCACCGTCCGGTGGACAACCGCTGTCCACCGGACGCACGTCCCGCCGCCCCCTCCCGCTGCGACAGCATTCCCGGCATGACAGCTGCGATCAGCGTTCGCGGCCTGCGCAAGTCCTACGGGGACTTCGAGGCCGTGCGGGGCGTCGACCTAGAGGTCGCCGAGGGCGAGGTGTTCGCCCTCCTCGGGCCCAACGGCGCGGGCAAGAGCACCACCGTCGAGATCCTGGAGGGCCTGCGCCCCCGCACCGGCGGCGAGGTGTCCGTCCTCGGCGCCGACCCGGCCACCGCGCCCCGCTCGTGGCGCGCGGGCATCGGCATCGTCCAGCAGGCCGCCACCGACCTGGCCGACATCACCGTCGCCGAGGCCGTCCGCCACCACGCCCGCTACTACCCGGACCCGCGCGACCCGGACGAGGTCGTCTCCGTCGTCGGCCTGGCCGACAAGGCCCGCACCCGCGCGGGCAGGCTGTCCGGCGGGCAGCGCCGCAGGCTCGACGTCGCGCTCGGCATCATCGGCCGCCCCCGCGTGCTGTTCCTGGACGAGCCCACCACCGGCTTCGACCCCGAGGCCCGCAGGCAGTTCTGGGGCCTGGTCCGCGACCTCGCCCGCGAGGGCGCCACGATCCTGCTCACCACCCACTACCTGGACGAGGTCGAGGCGCTGGCCGACCGCCTCGCCGTCATCTCCGGCGGCAGGCTCGTCGCCGAGGGCACCCCCGCCACCGTCGGCGGGAGGGACCGGGCCAAGGCCCTGGTCACCTGGGTCGGCCCGGACGGCGTTCAGCGCAGCCGCGCCACCACCGACCCGGTCGCGCTCGTCGTCGAGCTGAACGCCCTCGGCCCGGTCGCCGACCTGACCGTCACCCGCCCCACCCTCGAAGACGTCTACCTGGAGCTGATCGCGTGAGGACCGCGACCCTCGGACTCGCGCGCGGTGGCCTGGAGCTGCGCCAGTTCTTCCGCAACACCGCCGGGTTCCTCTTCACCTTCGCCCTGCCGGTGTTCCTGCTCCTGCTGCTCGGCTCGATCTTCTCCGGGCAGGCGCCCGGCGCGGAGTTCACGCAGCAGCAGGAGTTCACCGCGAGCATGATCGGCGCGGGCATCATCTCCACCACGTTCATCACCCTCGGCACCGGCATCGCCCAGGACCGCGAGAACGGCACCCTCAAGCGCCTGCACGGCACCCCGCTGCCGCTCGCCTCCTACTTCGTCGGCAAGGTCGTCCTGGTGCTCGTGCTCAGCCTCGCCGAGGCGGTGCTGGTGCTGCTGACCGGCGTGCTGGTGTTCGACGTCGACCTGCCCGCCGACCCGGCCCGCTGGCTCACGTTCGCCTGGGTGTTCGGGCTCGGCACGATCTCCTGCGCCCTGCTGGGCATCGCGGTCAGCTCCGTCGCGGGCTCGGCCCGCTCCGCCCCGACCGTGCTGAACCTGCCCTACGTGGGACTCCAGTTCGTGTCGGGTGTTTTCATCAGCGTCGCGGTCCTGCCGCAGTGGATGGTCGTGCTCGGCTCGCTGTTCCCGCTCAAGTGGGTCGCGCAGGGGTTCCGCTCGGTGCTGCTCCCCGAGGGGGCGGCGGTCGTGGAGGTGGCTGGGTCGTGGGAGCACGGGAGGACGGCGCTGGTGCTGGTGGCCTGGTGCGTCGCGGGCTTGGCGCTGTGCGCCGCCTCGTTCCGGTGGACGAACGGGCGAAGTGGGGGCTGATCACCGGGGCCGGGCTGCTCGTCGCGGCCTGCGGCGCGCTCCTGCCGGACATCGCCGCCGAGCGGCGCTGGGCGGTGGTCGCGGTGATCGCGCTGATCGCCGGGTGGGTCCTGCTCCAACCGCAGCGGCTCTACCTGACCGGGCTGCACGCGCTCACGGTGACGGCGATGTGGCTGTCACCGGGGGCGACGTTCCTGCTGTTCGCGGTGCTGCCCGAGGTGTACCGGCGAATCCCGCTGCGCCCCGCCTTCTGGGTGATGCTCGCGTTCGTCGTGCCGCCGTGGCTGCTCGCGTGGGCCAGGACCGGCGACCCGACGTCGATGCTGCTGGTGCTGCTCCCGACCGCGCTGTTCTCCCAGCTGTTCGGCTGGGTGATCCGCACGCTGGCCGAGCAGAACCTCGTCATCGCCGAGCTCTCGCACGGGGCGGGCGTCGCCGCCGAGCGGGAGCGGCTGTCCGCGGAGATCCACGACACCCTGGCGCAGGGCTTCACCAGCATCGTGACCCTGGTCCAGGCGGCCCGCGCCGACCCGGCCCGCGCCGACGACCACCTGGACCTGGCGCTGCGCACCGCGCGGGAGAACCTGGCCGAGTCGCGGGCGCTGGTGGCGGCGCTCGCGCCCGCCGCGCTGGAGGGCTCGCTGGCCGACGCGCTGCGCAGGCAGGTGGAGCAGGTGGCGGACTTCGGCGTCCGGGCCGAGTTCGCCGAGCGCGGCGCGGGCGAGGTGCCGCGCGCGGTCGAGGTGGTGCTGCTGCGCGCCGCCCAGGAGGCGCTCACCAACGCCCGCAGGCACGCCGCCCGCGTGCGCGTGGAGCTGGACGTGCTGCCGGACTCGGTGCGGTTGACCGTGCGCGACGACGGTCCGGGCTACCGGGGCGCCCCGGAGGGCTTCGGCCTGCGCGGGATGCGGGCCAGGCTGGAGCAGGTCGGCGGCACGCTGACCCGTTCGGACGACGACGGCGCGGTCCTGGTCGCCGAGGCGCCCAGGTGAGCGCCCGCGATCGCGCGCGCCGGGGTGGCGCGGTGCTCGGAACTGCCGGGGAGGCGCGGATGGACGACTCAAGAACAGTGGGCGGCCGGATGATCCGGGTGCTGCTGGTCGACGACCACCCGGTGGTCCGGCAGGGCGTGCGCGGGATGCTCGCCCCCGCCACCGACCTGGAGGTCGTCGGCGAGGCGGCGTCCGGCGACGAGGCGGTGCGCCTGGTCCGCGCCGACCCGCCGGACGTCGTCCTCATGGACCTGCGGATGCCCGGCGGAGACGGCGTCGAGGCCACCGCCCGCATCGGCGCGCTGTCCAGGGTGGTCGTGCTGACCACCTACGAGACCGACGCGGACATCCTGCGCGCCGTCGAAGCAGGCGCGGTCGGCTACCTGCTCAAGGACGCCTCCCCCGAGGACCTGGTGGCCGCCGTCCGAGCCGCCGCGCGCGGCGAGACCGTCCTGGCCCCCTCCGTCGCCGGCAGGCTAGTCCGCCGCACCCCGGCCCTGTCCCCGCGCGAGGTCCAGGTCCTGCGACTGGTGGGACGCGGCCTGTCCAACGCGGAGATCGCCCGCGAGCTGTTCATCGGCGAGGCGACCGTGAAGACCCACCTGCTGCGCGTCTTCTCAAAACTGGACGTCTCCGACCGCACCGCCGCCGTCACCACCGCCATGCGCCTGGGCCTTCTCGGCCACTGAGCCCCGCCTCCGCCCCCTCACCCTCGCCCCCTCACCCTCGCCCCCTCACCTTCGTCCTCGCCCTCGCCCTCGCCCACCTACCCTCGCCCACCTACCCACCCACGCACCCACGCGCCTC
Organism: Actinosynnema pretiosum; assembly: GCF_024171695.1. Lineage (GTDB taxonomy): Bacteria > Actinomycetota > Actinomycetes > Mycobacteriales > Pseudonocardiaceae > Actinosynnema > Actinosynnema pretiosum. Next base: position 28,293 of record NZ_JAMTCF010000009.1, read on the forward strand.
GTTCCGTTTCCCGGTTTTCCGGTTTTCCGGTTTCTTTTTTTCCGGAAATCGGGAGGTGTGCCGAGCGCGCTCACGGGGAAACCACCCGACGAGTCGCCGTTAGCCCGCCGATCGTCCACTCTGGCCGGTGCCCCTATACCACCTCGCCGGGCGTGACCGGGGACACCCTCTGGTGATCTGCAAGGAACCTTGCTGCAACACTGGGGCCCCGGCAACGTGGCCGGTCAGGTTCTCAACCCCCCGGAGGCGTCGAGATGACCCAGACCGCCGACCCGACCTCACTGGTCCTGCCCGCCGACCTGAAGCCGTCCGACGGCAGGTTCGGCTGCGGCCCGTCCAAGGTCCGGCCCGAGGCGCTGCGCGCCCTCGCCGCCGAGGGCGCGGACCTGATGGGGACCTCCCACCGGCAGAAGCCGGTGAAGTCCCTCGTCAGCGAGGTCCGCTCCGGTCTGCGCGCCCTGTTCTCCCTCCCGGAGGGCTACGAGGTCGTCCTGGGCAACGGCGGCACCACCGCCTTCTGGGACGCTGCGGCCTTCGGCCTGGTGCGCGAGCGCTCGCAGCACTTCACCTACGGCGAGTTCTCCTCGAAGTTCGCCAAGGTCACCAAGGACGCCCCGTTCCTGGGCGAGCCGGTCGTGGTGAAGTCCGAGCCCGGCACCGCCCCCGAGATCACCTTCGCCGAGGGCGTCGACCTGGTCGGCTGGGCGCACAACGAGACCTCCACCGGCGTGGCCGTCCCGGTCTCCCGCCCCGCTGGCTCCGACGGCGCGCTCGTCGCGATCGACGCCACCTCCGGCGCGGGCGGCCTGCCCGTCAAGGCCGAGGACTTCGACGTCTACTACTTCGCGCCGCAGAAGTGCTTCGCCTCGGACGGCGGCCTGTGGCTGTCCCTGATGTCCCCGGCCGCGCTCGACCGCGTCCGCGAGATCGGCGCCTCCGGCCGCTGGGTCCCCGAGTTCCTCTCGCTCACCACGGCGCTGGACAACTCCACCAAGGACCAGACCTACAACACCCCGTCCGTGGCGACGCTGTTCCTGCTCAACGAGCAGCTCAAGTGGCTGAACGGCAACGGCGGCCTCGACTGGGCGGTCTCCCGGACCGCCGACTCGTCGTCGCGGCTGTACTCCTGGGCCGAGCAGACCGCGTACACCTCCCCGTACGTGGCGAACCCGGCGCACCGCTCGCAGGTCGTCGGCACCGTCGACTTCGCCGACGAGGTCGACGCCTCGGTCGTCGCGAAGGTGCTGCGCGCCAACGGGATCGTGGACGTGGAGCCGTACCGCAAGCTCGGCCGCAACCAGCTGCGCGTCGCGATGTTCCCCGCCGTTGAGCCCGAGGACGTGACCACGCTCACCAAGGCGGTCGACTGGGTGGTCGGCCAGCTCTGAGAAAAGGGGCGTTTCGACGCGCTGAGTGACGGGTACCTCGCCAGGGATCTTCCCGGACCCTGGCGAGGTGAACCTTGCGGTAACACGCGTGCGTCGGCCGACGACATGCGGGAAGATCGCGTGAAGACATACGGTCGGCACGGCGAGCCTCCCGCGTCAAGGCGGCGCGCCGGACTACCGTCGGTACACGGCGAGGTGAATGGCAACCGGGAGGCCATGATGCGAACGCTGCGAGTGGTCGGGCTCGACGAGGACGGCAAGTCGATCGTCCTTGAGGACCCCGAACGCGGCGAGCGCTTCGTGCTGCCCGCCGACGAGCGCCTGCGCGCAGCCGCGCGCGGCGATCTCACCAGACTCGGCCAGATCGAGGTCGAGACCGAGAGCCAGATGCGCCCCCGCGAGATCCAGGCGCGCATCCGCGCCGGTGAGTCCGTGGACCAGGTCGCCGCGATCGCGGGCATCCCCGCGCACCGCGTCGAGCGCTTCGCCTACCCGGTCCTGCTGGAGCGGTCCCGCATCGCCGACCTGGCCCAGCGCGCCCACCCGGTCCGCGAGGACGGCCCGGACGTGCAGACCCTCGGCGAGGTCGTCGCGCACTCCTTCGGCCTGCGCGGCCAGGAGTACGTCGACGTCAGCTGGGACTCCTGGCGAGGCGAGGACGGCCGCTGGGTCGTCCAACTCCACTGGACGGCAGGCCGCTCGGACAACCGCGCGCACTGGGCCTTCCACCCCGGCGCGCACGGCGGCACCGTCACGGCCCTGGACGACGCGGCAGTCGACCTGATGGACCCCAACCCGAACCGGGTGCGCAGCCTGCGCGCCGTGACCCACCTGGCCCGAGCGGCCCTGGACGTCGAAGGCAGGCCCCTGGCCGAGCCGGAAATCCTGGTCCGCGAGGAGCGCCCGGTGGTGGACGAGCCGATCGTGGTGGACGGCGAACTGGCAGAGGACCAGCCAGCCAAGCGAGGCAAGAAGAACCACCCGATCGTCCCGTCCTGGGAGGACGTCCTCCTGGGAGTCCGCTCCAGGGGATGACGCCCAGGGGCGAAACCCCGGCACTCAAGCACCACCGATGGCCCGCCGACCGCATTGGTCGCGGGCCATCGGCATGGAAAGGCTGCGGCCTAGAACCAGAACCAGGTCCAGGCCCAGCCCATCCCCATCCCCATCCCCACTCGCGGGACAGCAGCCGCCCTGCCCCCGAGCCGCAGGCCACAGACCGATGGCCTCACGAGCACTCCTAAGCCACACGTCGACGCCCCACGGACCGCAAGCCGGCCGCACTCCTAAGTCCGCAGGTCGACTGCCCCACGGGCCGCAAGCCAGCCGCACTCCTAAGCCACACGTCGACCGCCTCACGAACCGCAAGTCGACCGCACTCCTAAGTCCGCAGGTCGCAGGTCGACCGCTTCGCGGGCTGCGGGGCGAGCGCAGCGAGCCCGCAGCCACCCAATCCCGCGTCCCTCTTCTCCGTGTGGCCTGGCGCAGCCCGAGCGCAGGTGTCAAGATGCCGCCGCACTGCGCGGAAGACCGGGGTGTCATACGGCGTCTTGACGCCTGTGCTTGCCTGAAAGGAGGCCACACGGAGAAGAGGGACCCCGCCCACCGCAGTGGTAAACCGCACCACCCCCGGAAGCGCCACCGGCCGGCAGAGCCCGTCCCCCTCTTTTTTGGAGGTCTGCCCCGCCGGCGAGGCGAGCTCTTCAGCTCTTGATCTCCATCCCCCACGTTGATCAACATCGGGTTTGCGCCCTCACCCGTTCGGGCAACCCCGTCCCCATGCTTGGTCGAGTGGTGGTCGGCGCCGCGCTGGGCGCGGGTCTCGGTGCCGCGTGGATGTGGCTGCGCGACCGGATCGTCTCCGGTCGGGTCTGCACCCAGGAGGACTGGGGCTGCCTGGAGCTCTACCTGGTGATGATCCCGGTCGGCCTGATCGCCGCCGTGGTCATCTCCTGGGCCGTGTTCGCGGCGGCCCACGTCGGCCGCCCCCTGGGCACGGCGGCCGTCAGCGTGGCCTTCGCAGCCGCGCTCGCCCTGCTCACCGTGTGGTTCGAGATCCCAGGCGACGTGCTGCTCACCAGCGCCGTCGGGTTCGTGCTCGCCTCACCGGTGACCGCACGCCGCCCCGCAGTCCACACCGCGACCCGTGGCTGAGGTGAGCCGCCTGAAGTCGGGCGGTCCCACGGACAGCTTCACGCACAGGTTCCGGTTGCGCCGCGCCACGGCCAACCCCCGAACGGAGGACACCCCGGTGAGCGAGACCATCTCACCTCGAAACACCACGTCCACCCCACCTTCCTTCCCCTCCTCGACCCCCTCCTCCTCCACCTCCACCTCCACCGAGGAAGTCACCTCGGCCCACAGCACCCCGGTCGACACCCGCCCCCGCCCGACCATCCGGGAGCGCGGCTCCCGAGCAGGCAGCTTCGCGTTCTCCGCGCTGCTCCGAGTCGTCCTCTCCGGCGTGGTGGGCGCAGCCCTGTGCGCGGCCTGGATCGCCGCCCACCAGGCGGGCCTCCTGCACCGCGCCCTGGGCGAGGCCTCCGCGTCCCTCCCCGACTTCCTGCTCCTGCTCTTCGTCGGCCTCCCCCTGGCCCTGGTCACCAGCGCGCTCCTCGCAGGCCCGCTGCTCTGGCTCCTCGGCGTCCGCCCCGCGTGGCCGATCGTGCTCCTCGGCCCGGTGGTCCTCGCCGCAGCCCACTACTTCGACGTGCCGAACCTGCTAGCCGGAACGGGCGACCAGTGGGTCGTCCTCGCGATCCTCGCGGGCCTCAGCTACGCCCTGGCCGGCCTGCTCACCATCCCCACGATGCTGATGCGCTCCCGCAAGGCCTGACCCCGAAAACACCCCCCGCCCCCAAGAGCACTCCCCCCCAAGAGCACTCCCCCCAAGAGCGCCCCTGACCCCGGCCCCGGAGCGGAACCCCCGCCCGGAGCCGGGGTCCTCCCGTGTCATCCCACGTCAACCCACGTCATCCCCAGGCCCCGGAACCACATCCAGCACCCCCACATCCCGCCCCTCCCGCGCACACCACTCCACCGCCACCTCCCGGCTGACCGGCCGCGCCCCGTCCGGCCCCCGCCCCGGCACCGGCCGCCACCCGTCCGGCGCGAGCACGCTCAACCGCCCGCCCCGAACCGCCATCAACCTCCCCACCGGGAACGCCATCACCGGTTCGGAGAGCAGAAAACCGATCTCCACGGTTGACCTCCAGCGCACTGGAGCCCTCACCCTCGGTGGTGAAAAACCGGATGCCACCGGCAGGCCCGCCTTCGTACTGTCGAAGTGGACCCGAGGGGGAACTCGTGAACGACCAACGTACTTCCACAGCCGCGACCCTGCGCAGGCTGTGGCCGTACCTGCGCCCCGTCAAGAACCCGATAGCCATCAGCACGGGAGCCGCCGCGCTCGCCATGCTGTGCGGACTCGGCATCCCGCTGGTCACCCAGCGGGTCGTCGACGGCCCGATCGCGCACCGCGACCCGTCCGCCCTGCCCTGGCTGATCGGCCTCGTCCTGGCGCTGGGCCTCGGCGAGGCCCTGCTCTTCTACACCCGCCGCAAGGTCATCGCAGGCCCGGCCTCGGACGTCGAGCTGGCCATGCGCACCGACCTCTACACCCGTCTCCAGGCGCTCCCGGTCTCCTTCCACGACCGCTGGCAGTCCGGCCAACTGCTCTCCCGCGCCACCAGCGACCTCACCACCGTCCGCCGGTTCGTGGCGTTCGTCCTGGTGTTCCTGCTGGTCAACACCACCGTCATCGTCGTCGGCCTCGGCGTGCTGTTCTGGCTGTCCCCGCTGCTCGGCCTGGTCGCGCTGGTGTGCACCCTGCCGCTGATGGGCCTGTCCTACCTGTTCGAGACCCGCTACAAGGTCGCCGCCCGCCTCTCCCAGGACCAGGCCGGCGACCTCACCACCACGGTCGAGGAGTCCGTGCTGGGCATCCGGGTGCTCAAGGCGTTCGGCCGGGGCCCGCACCTGGCCGCCAGGTTCCAGCGCCAGGCCCGCGAGCTGCGCGGCACCGAGCTGGTCAAGGTCCGGGTGTTCGCCGCGCTGTGGGCGGCTCTGCTGGTCCTGCCCGAGCTGTCCATCGCGGGCCAGCTCGCCGTGGGCGCCTTCGGCATCACCTCCGGCACGATGACCGCGGGCACCCTCATCGCCGCCATCGCGGTCAGCGCCTACCTGCGCTGGCCGGTCGACTCGATCGGGTGGTTGTTGTCCGAGACCAACCAGACCGCGGCGGCCGTCGAGCGCTACTTCGAGGTGCTCGACGAACCGCTCGCGATCACCTCTCCCACCACCCCGCGACCGCTGGCCACCCCGGTGCGCGGGCACCTGCGCTTCGAGGGCGTCCGCTTCGGCCACCCCGGTTCGGCCGACGAGGTGCTGCGCGGCGTCGACCTGGAGGTGCGGCCCGGCGAGACCGTCGCGCTGGTCGGCGCGACCGGGTCCGGCAAGACCGCGCTCACCGCGCTGGTGCCCAGGCTCGCCGACGTCACCGGCGGCCGGGTCACCCTGGACGGGGTCGACGTGCGCGAGCTGGACCTGGCCGAGCTGCGCCGGGTCGTCGGCACCGCGTTCGAGGAGCCGGTCCTGTTCTCCGCCAGCGTCACCGAGAACGTCGTCCTCGGCGGCGGGGACGCCTCGCCGCACGCGGTGCGCGAGGCGCTGCGGGTGGCGCGCGCCGAGGAGTTCGTCGACGCCCTCCCGTGGGGCCAGGACACCCGCATCGGCGAGCAGGGCCTGTCCCTGTCCGGCGGCCAGCGGCAGCGGCTCGCGCTGGCCCGCGCGGTCGCGGGCAGACCGGCGGTGCTGGTGCTGGACGACCCGCTGTCCGCGCTGGACGTGCACACCGAGGCCGAGGTCGAGGCCGCGCTGCGGCGCGTGCTGCGCGGCGTCACGGCGCTGGTCGTCGCCCACCGCCCGAGCACCGTGCAGCTCGCCGACCGGGTGGCCGTGCTGTCCGGCGGCCGGATCACCGCCATCGGCACGCACCGCGAGCTGCTCGCGGGCAACGCCGAGTACCGGCACCTCCTGTCGACCCTGGCTGACGAGGACGAGGAGGTGCGGGTGTGAACGCCACAACCGGCAACGGCCCGGAAGACCCCACCGGCACCGGACCCACCGCGCAGAACCCGACCCCCATCGCCCAGGACCCGACCACCCCGACCACCACCCAGGAGCCGCCCCCCACCACCCAGAACCCGACCACCCCACCCCCCTCGGTCGACGGCTGGCGCGGGGTCGCCGCCGAGGAGGTCGACACCCCCGACCGCGCCACCGGAACCCGCCTGCGCGCCCGCTCCCGCCGCCTCCTCGGCTCCCTGCTCCGCCCCCACGCCGCCCTGGTCGCCCTCTCCCTCGTCCTGATGGTCGTGGAGAACCTGGTCCTGCTCGCGGGCCCGCTGCTGATCGCCGCCGCGATCGACCGGGGCGTCCCGGCCGCGCTCGACGGCGACCCGACCACCCTCGCCTGGTGCGTCGGCGGCTACGCCGCGTCCGGCCTGGCCGCCACCGTCCTGCGCTACGCGTTCGTGCGGCTCATCGGCCGCATCGGCCAGGACGTCCTGCTCGACCTGCGCCTGCGCGTGTTCCGGCACGTCCAGCGGCTGTCCGTGTCCTTCCACGAGCGCTACACCTCCGGCAAGGTCATCTCCCGGATGACCAACGACGTCGACTCGCTGCAGAACCTGCTCGACGAGGGCCTCGACGGGTTCTTCAACGCGATGCTGTCGGTGTTCGCGATCAGCGTCGTGCTGTTCGCCCTGGACGTGCCGATGGCGCTGTTCGTGCTGTCCGGGTTCCTGCCGCTGGTGCTGCTGATCCGCTGGTTCCAGTCCCGCTCGGCGGCGGCCTACCGGGGCACCACCGGCTCGATCGCCAAGGTCGTCGTGCAGCTGGTGGAGACCATGAACGGCATCCGCGCCGTCCAGGCGTTCCGCCGCGAGCCGCGCAACGAGCGGATCATGGCCGAGCTGAACGGCTCCTACCGGGACGCCAACGTGACCGCGCTGAGCGTGGTCGCCACGTTCACCTCGTCCGTGCGCGCCATCGGCAACATCTCGCTCGCCGTCCTGCTGGCGTGGGGCGCGTGGCGGGTCGCGGACGGCAGCCTGGAGCTGGGCGTGCTGGCCGCGTTCACGCTCTACGTGCGGCGGTTCTACGACCCGATGGACAACATCGCCATGTTCACCAACGCCTACGCCGCCGCCACCGCCGCGCTGGAGAAGCTGTCCGGGCTGCTGGAGGAGCGCCCGTCGGTGCCCGACCCCGTCGACCCCGTCCCGCTGGGGCCGGTGCGCGGCGAGGTCCGCTTCGAGGGCGTCGAGTTCCGCTACCCGGCCTCCGACTCGCTCGTGCTGCCCCGGTTCGACCTGCGCGTCCCGGCCGGGCAGACCGTGGCGCTGGTCGGGGCCACCGGCGCGGGCAAGTCCACCCTGGCCAAGCTGGTCGCCCGCTTCTACGACCCGACCGGGGGAGCGGTGTGGCTGGACGGCGCCGACCTGCGGTCGGTGGCCGACGCGGACCTGCGCCGTGCCGTGGTGATGGTGACGCAGGAGAACTTCCTGTTCGAGGGCACGGTGGCCGACAACATCGCCCTGGGCCGCCCCGACGCCACCCGCGAGGAGGTCGTCGCGGCGGCGGTCGCGGTCGGCGCGCACGACTTCGTCGACGAGCTGCCCGACGGCTACGACACCGACGTGAGCAAGCGCGGCGGCCGGTTGTCGTCCGGGCAGCGGCAGCTCGTGGCGTTCGCGCGGGCGTTCCTGGCCGACCCGGCGGTGCTGGTGCTGGACGAGGCCACGTCGAGCCTGGACGTGCCGACCGAGCGCTCCGTGCAGACCGCGCTGGAGACGGTGCTGGCGAGCCGGACGGCGTTCATCATCGCCCACCGGCTGTCCACGGTCCTGATCGCTGACCGGGTGCTGGTGGTCGACGGCGGCCGGGTCGTGGAGGACGGGACGCCCGAGGAGCTGATCGGGGAGCGGGGCAGGTTCGCGCGGTTGCACGAGGCGTGGCGCGAATCGCTCGCCTGAACCGCGTACCGCCCCGCTGACGGGGTAACCGGACGAGGTGGGGGGCGGGCGGCGACCCGTCCCCCACCTCCCTCGTCCACGGCCCCGCTCACCCCCGCCCGTACCGCTCATCCCTGCTCACCCTCGCCCGTACCGCTCGCCCACCGCGTGGAACGCGGCCTTCGGCTCCCACCGCCGCTCGTCCAGCGCCCGCACCACCCCGTAGCTCGCCGCGTCGAACTCGCCGGCCAGGTGGTGGCAGGAGAACGTGCACAGGAACGCCGAGTCCACCCCGGCCGCCTCGAACACGTCCAGCAGCTCCAGCACCACCCCGGCCTGCTCCGCCTCGTCGCGCACCGGGTCGCCCCGCAACCCGGTGGTCCGCCCGTCCTCGCCCCACTCCACCATCCCGACCGCCCGCGCCCCGACGTCGCCCGCGCCCCGGAACGTCGCGCAGCCGAACTCGGTGATCGCCACCGGCTTCCCGCGCGCGACCACCCCCTCCACCGCCCCCGCGAACCGGTCGGCGATCTCGGCGGTCCGGTACAGGTCCAGCCCGACCAGGTCGAACGGCTCCCAGTCCACGTCCTCGATCGGGATGGCCGCGTAGGTCACCCGCCCGCCGAACCGCTCCCGCACCCCCGCGACCACCCGGCCCAGGAACGCGTTCAGCGCGGGCCCCGCGCCCCGGACCGCCTCGACCAGCCGCCCCGGATCGCCGCCGAGCAGCGCCATCCGCTCGGCGAAGGTCGCGCCGGGCAGGAACCCGGCGGTGCACAGCGTCAGCTCGGCGCCCGCGACCAGCACCACCTCGTGCCCCTCCAGCCGCGACCGCTCGGCCCGGTCCGCGCAGTCCACCAGCACCTCGTGCAGCTCGTCGGCGTCCAGGTGCCCGGAGAACGGCGACCACCAGACCTCCAGCCCCAGCCCGGCGGCGATCCGGGCGGCCAGCTCGATGCGGTCGAGGTCGCCGCCGGTGATCCGCACGGCCGTGCAGCGCAGGTCCTCGCGGATGGCCCGCAGGTCCCGCTCGACGTCCGCGCGCTCGAAGCTCTCGCGGGTGCTGACCAGCCCGTTGTGCCAGCCGGTGTCGTAGGTGATGCCCTTGGCGCGCATCGCGCCCCCTCCCCTTAGGGTACGCCCAGTACCTTCCGGAGCGAAGCTAGCGCGCTGCCCACCGTCCTGTAAAGTACGCTCAGTACCTTAAAAAGGGGGAGACGATGCGCCGAAGGGGAGCCGAGCTGGAGCGCGCGGTGCTCGACGCCGCCACCGCCGAGCTGCTGGAGTCCGGGTACCGGGCGCTCACCATGGAGCGCGTCGCCAAGCGCGCGGGCACCAACAAGAACGCCCTCTACCGCCGCTGGCCGCACCGGGCCGCGCTCGCCGCCGCCGCGTACCGCGCGCTCGTCGCCGACACCACCCGCACCCCGGACACCGGCGACCTGCGCGCCGACGTCCTCGGCCTGCTCCGCGACCTGGCCGCCGACCTCGCCTCGCCGCGCGGCGAGGTGCTCGCGGGCCTGGTCGCGGGCATCGCCGCCGAGGCGCCCGACCTGCTCGCCGAACTGCGCGAACTGGGCGCCCAGGCAGGTTCGGGGGTGTGGCTGACCGTGCTCGGGCGGGCCGTCGCACGCGGCGAGGCCAGGCCCGAGGCGCTGCTGCCCAGGGTCGCCGGGCTGCCGCTCGTGCTGCTGCGCAACGAGTTCCTGACCGGGGGCCCGCCCGGCGACGAGGCGCTCGTCGAGATCGTGGACCAGGTCTACCTGCCGCTGGTGCGCGTCAGGTAGGGGCGGCTCGGGTGTGGGGGTGTTGCAAGGGCGCGACCAGTCCGGTGGCCTGCCCCGTCGGCAGGTGCCGTTGGCGCGGTGGTCGGCTGCTGTGGTCGCAAGGGCGCTGCGGTGGCACTTTTGCCTGTTCCGCCTCGCTTCGCGAGGCGGGGCACGAACCCCGGTGGACGAGCACCCGTCCAACCGGGGTCCGGCGCGGTCCGGGCAGCCGCTGAACGTGCCCGTCCGCTTCACCGTCTCGTGGTGAATCCCGGCCGTCCGGAGGAGGCCCCATCCAACTCCGCACGCTCCGGCACCACCTGGATACCCGAAAAGACGCAACTATCACCCATTTGGACCGAGTGTGACCGGGCACACTTAACTGGCATGGCGGAATTGGCGGACAAGGCCGAGCAGCCCGAGCTGAACCGGGCCATCGGCCCCAAGCTGCTGCTGTTCTTCGTGGTCGGCGACATCCTCGGCACCGGCGTCTACGCGCTGACCGGCAACGTCGCGGGCAAGATCGGCGGCGCCCTCTGGCTGCCCTTCCTGGTCGCCTTCGCGGTCGCGTTCCTCACCGCGTTCAGCTACCTCGAACTCGTCGGCAAGTACCCCAAGGCCGCAGGGGCCGCGCTCTACACCCACCGCGCCTTCGGCATCCAGTTCCTCACCTTCATGGTCGCCTTCGCCGTGATGAGCTCCGGCATCACCTCGGCGGCCTCGGCCGCGCTCGCGTTCGGCCGCACCTACCTCCAGTCCGTCCTGCGCGAGTTCTTCTCCGACTCGGTCACCGTCTCCGCGTCCCTGGTCGCGGTGCTGTTCATCCTCGGCCTGGCCGTGGTGAACCTGCGCGGCGTCTCCGAGTCGGTCAAGGCGAACGTCGTCCTCACCTGCATCGAGGTGTCCGGCCTGCTGATCATCATCGCCATCGGCGCGCTCGCCGTGGCGTCAGGTGACGGCGACCCGTCTCGTTTGGTGCAGATCGACCCGGCCCCCGGCCAGTCCGCGCTGATCGCGATCACCTCCGCGACCTCGCTCGCGTTCTTCGCCATGGTCGGCTTCGAGGACTCGGTCAACATGGCCGAGGAGTGCCGCGACCCGGTCCGCATCTTCCCGCGCGCGGTCCTGTGGGGCATGGGCATCGCCGCGCTGATCTACGTCCTGGTGGCGGTCACCTCGTCCCTGCTGATCCCCGCCGACGAGCTCGCGGCGGCGGGCAGCAACGCCCTGCTCAAGGTGGTCCAGGTCGGCGCGCCCGCGTTCCCGCTGTGGGTGTTCTCCCTGATCGGCCTGTTCGCCGTCATCAACTCCGCGCTGATCAACATGCTGATGGCCAGCCGCCTCGTCTACGGCATGGCGAACGAGCGGATCATCCCGAGGTTCTTCGGCGCCGTGCACCCCACCCGCCGCACCCCGTGGATCTCCGTGCTGTTCACCACCGGCGTCGCGGTCGCCCTCGTCCTGACCACCGACATCGCCAAGCTCGGCGGCACCACCGCGCTGCTGCTCCTGGTCGTCTTCGCCGTCGTCAACGTCGCCGTCCTGGTGCTGCGCAAGGACCGCGCCGACCACGAGCACTTCCGCGCCCCCACGATCGTCCCCGTGCTGGGCGCGCTCACCTGCGCCTACCTGGCCAGCCCGCTGTCCGGCCGCCCGTCCGCCGACTACCTGATCGCGGTCTACCTGCTGCTCGCGGGCGTGGTGCTCTGGCTGATCAACCGGGTCACGCACGGCGCCACCGAGGTCGATCCGGCCAAGCTCGGCAAGTGACTCCCGCCAAGCTCGGCAGGTGACTCCCGCCGAGCTCGGCAAGTGACCGGGAAAGCGATTTCCCGAACCCGTCCGAACCCGCGCCCCTCACCCGGTCGTGGCGGCGCTGCGCCCCCGCCGCGCGTGCGTACGCTGTTGGTCCATGCTGGAGATCGCCCACGGCGGCGCGCGCGCCGTCATCGCCAAGGTTGGCGCCGGACTGAAGTCCTTCGAGGTAGACGGGGTGCCGTACGTCGAGACGTACGACGGCGAACCGCCGATGGGCAGCGGCGCGGTGCTCGTGCCGTGGCCCAACCGCACCGCCGGTGGCACCTGGGTGCTCGACGGGGCCGAGCAGCAGCTGGAGATCGGCGAGACCGCGCGCGGCAACGCCATCCACGGCCTGGTGCGGCACGCCGAGTGGACCGTCGTCGAGCACACCGGGTCCTTGGTGTCGCTGGAGGTCGGCGTCGAGGGCAAGGGCTGGCCGGTGCCGCTGCGCACCACCATCACCTACGCCCTGGACGACGAGGGCCTGACCATCTCGCACGCCGTGCACAACGTCGGCTCCGCGCGCACCCCGTTCGGCGTCGGCACCCACCCGTACCCGAGGGCGGGCAAGTCCAGCACCGACACCTCCACCCTCACCCTCGCCGCCACCACCGTGCTGCCGCTCGACCCGGAGAAGATGATCCCCTCCGGCCCGGCCGTCCCGGTGTCCGGCGAGAGCGACTTCCGGGCGGCCCGGCTGCTCAAGGGCGTGGAGCTGGACACCCCGTTCGGCGGCTGCGAGCCGGTCGACGGCCTGGTGCGGCACCAGCTGCGCGGCCCGGACGGCGGCGTCGAGGTGTGGGCGGACCCGGACTTCAAGTGGGTGCAGGTCTACACCCCGGACAACTTCCCCGGCCGGGGGAGGGCGATCGCGATCGAGCCGATGACCTGCCCGCCGGACGCCCTCAACTCGGGCGTCGACCTGCTCTGGCTGGCGCCGGGCGAGAGCTGGGCCGGACGCTGGGGTTTGCGCCCGCTGGCCTAGAACATTAGCTTGGCTAACTATGAGCGTCGCTATCACGGGTGGGTACGTCGTCCCGGTCATCGGTGAGCCGATCGAGAACGGGACCGTGCTGGTCATCGACGGGAAGATCGCCGCGGTCGGCGCCTCGGTGGAGGTGCCCGACGGCGTGCCCACCGTGGACGCGAAGGGGTCCTGGGTCCTGCCCGGCTTCGTGGAGGCCCACGGCCACATCGGCGTCCACGAGGAGGCCGAGGGCTGGGCGGGCCAGGACACCAACGAGATGACCGACCCCAACGGCGCCCGCCTGCGCGCCCTGGACGCCATCAACCCGGCCGACATGGGCTTCGCCGACGCCCTCTCCGGCGGCGTCACCACCGCCGTCATCAAGCCCGGCTCGGGCAACCCCATCGGCGGCCAGACCGTCGCGATCAAGTGCTGGGGCCGCACCACCGACGAGATGCTCGTGCGCGAGCCCATCAGCGTGAAGAGCGCCCTCGGCGAGAACCCCAAGCGCGTCTACGGCGACCAGAAGAAGCTGCCCTCCACCCGGCAGGGCGTCGCCGCCGTCATCCGCGACGCGTTCACCGCCGCCCAGGACTACGTCGCCAAGCGCGACGCCGCCGAGGGCCCGTTCGACCGCAACCCCACCCACGAGGTGCTGGCCAAGGTCCTGTCCGGCGAGCTGCCCTGGTGCCAGCACTGCCACCGCGCCGACGACATCGCCACCGCCCTGCGCCTGGCCGACGAGTTCGGCTACCGGCTCGTGATCAACCACGGCACCGAGGGCCACCTCGTCGCCGACCTGATCGCCGAGCGCGGCGTCCCGGTCATCGTCGGCCCGCTGTTCACCACCCGCTCCAAGGTCGAGCTGCGCCAGCGCACCCTGCGCACCCCCGGCGTGCTGGCCCGCGCGGGCGTCAAGGTCGCCATCACCACCGACCACCCGGTGATCCCGATCAACTTCCTGGTGCACCAGGCCACCCTCGCGGTCAAGGAGGGCATGGACCGCACCACCGCGCTGGAGTCCATCACCACCAACCCGGCCCAGATCCTCGGCCTGGACGACCGGGTGGGCGCGCTCAAGCCCGGCCTGGACGGCGACGTGGTCATCTGGTCCGGCGACCCGCTCGACGTGATGAGCCGCGCCACGAAGGTGTTCGTCAGCGGTCGCGAGGTCTACTCGTACGAGGACGGCGAGGGCAAGGTCGCGGACCCGTTCTACCGCGAGGGCTGAGACACTCCTAGAAGCGGAGGCCTGGCTGACCAGGAGGAAAAGCGCCTCCTGGTCAGCCACCGCTCCGCTTCACAGAGCGGCTCAGGTAAGCGGCTCACCCCTTGCGCAAAGCGCGTCCGATCACGACGCGCTGGATCTGGTTGGTGCCTTCAAAGATCTGGAGCACCTTCGCCTCGCGCATGTACCGCTCCACCGGGAAGTCCCGCGTGTACCCGGCCCCGCCGAGCACCTGCACCGCGTCCGTGGTCACCTTCATGGCCGCGTCCGTGCACACCAGCTTCGCCACCGCCGCCTGCCGGGTGAACGGCAGCCCCCGGTCCCGCCGCCGCGCCGCGTCCAGGTAGGTCGCCCGCGCCGAGTCCACCGCCGCGGCCATGTCCGCCAGCAGGAACTCCAGCCCCTGGAACTCGATGATCGGCCGCCCGAACTGGCTCCGGCCGCGCGCGTAGGCCACCGCCTCGTCCAGCGCCGCCTGGGCCAGCCCGACCGCGCAGGCCGCGATCCCCAGCCGCCCGGAGTCGAGCGCGCTCAGCGCGATGCGCATCCCGTCGCCCTCGGCCCCGACCAGCCGGTCCGCGCCGATCCGCGCCCCGTCGAAGGTGAGCTGCGCGGTCACCGACCCGGTCAGGCCCATCTTGCGCTCGGGGGCCGCCGCGCTCAGCCCGTCCAGCTCGCCGGGCGCGAAGAAGCAGCTCACGCCCCGTCCGCCCGGCTCGCCGGTCCTGGCCATCAGCGTGTAGAAGTCGGCCACCCCGCCGTGCGTGATCCACGCCTTGGTCCCGCGCACCACGTACTCGTCGCCCTCGCGCACCGCCCGCGTGGACAGCGCCGCCGCGTCCGACCCGGCGTGCGACTCGGACAGCGCGTACCCGCCCAGCAGCTCACCGCCGAGCGCGTCCGGCAGCCACCTCGCCCGCTGCTCCGGGGTGCCGAAGTTCACCAGCGCGTACGAGGACATCACGTGCACGGACAGGCCGACGGCCACCGACATCCACGCCGAGGCCACCTCCTCCAGCGCCTGGAGGTACACCTCGTACGGCTGGGCGCTCCCCCCGAAGTCCTCGGGGTACGGGAGCCCCAGCAACCCGACTCTTCCCAGGAGGCGGAACACGTCCCTGGGGAAGCGGCCCTCCTCCTCGTGCAGCCCCGCCTTGGGGGCCAGCTCGTCCCGCGCGATCTCCCTGACCAGGGCGATCAGGTCCTCGGACTCGGTGGTGGGCAGCAGCCGCTCGGCTGGCATCGTCGACCTCCGCTCGGTACTCTGCCCAGTACTGTAGGACGTACTGGAGTACTATCGCCAGTGGTGTGAAAGAGTTCCGCACATGACCTCGATCGTGGGACGCCCGCTGACGCCGAGGCAGGTCGACCTGCTCGGCAAGCTGGAGTCGCTCGTGCTCGCCGAGGGGTTCGCGCACTTCACGCTCGACGACCTCGCGGCCCGGTTGCACTGCTCCAAGTCGACCCTGTACGCGCTCGCCGCCAGCAAGGAGCAGCTGGCCGTCCGCGTCGTCGGCCGGTACTTCAAGGGCGCCGCCGAGCACATCGAGCGCCGCACCGCCGACATCAAGGACGTGCGGAGCAAGGTCGGCACCTACCTCGCGGTCGCCGCCGAGGAGCTGCGCCGCGCCAGCGCCCGCTTCCTGTCGGACGTCGCCGACTACGCGCCCACCCGCAGCACCTACGAGCGCAACGCCCGCGCCGCCGCCGCGCGCCTGCGCGAGTTCATCCAGGAGGGCGTGCGGGACGGGGTGTTCCGCGACGCCAACGCCGTGCTCATCGCCGAGATGGCCGGGGTCCTGATCGAGAACATCCAGACGGGCGTCCTGCCCCGGCGCGCCGGGGTCACGGACGCGGAGGCGTTCACCGCCCTCGGTGAACTCCTGCTCGACGGGTTGCGCAGAGAACGGAGCCAGGGTTGATCGTCGTTGCTGGTGAGGCCCTCGTGGACCTCGTGCCCACGCCCGAGGGGAACCTCGCCCCGCGCCTGGGCGGGGGGCCGTTCAACGTGGCCGTCGCCGTCGGCAGGCTGGGCGTGCCGGTGTCGTTCCTGTCCAGGGTGTCGCAGGACCTGTTCGGCGACCGGGTCGTCGAGCGGCTGACTGCCTCGGGCGCGGCCACCGACCTGGTGGCGCGCGGCCCCGAGCCGACCACCCTCGCCGTCGTCGGCCTCGCCGAGGACGGGTCCGCCCGGTACACCTTCTACGTCGAGGGCACCGCCGACCGGCTCGTCGCCGACCCCGGCCCCCTGCCGGACGACGTGCGCGCGGTGTCCTTCGGCACCCTGTCGCTGGTGCTGGAGCCCGGCGCGAGCGCCTACGAGGCCGTCCTGCGCCGCGAGTCCGCGCGCGGCGCGCTCACCGCGCTCGACCCGAACATCCGCGCGAGCCTCATCCCGGACGCGGACGCCTACCGGGCCCGCTTCCGCTCGTGGCTGCCCGACGTCGGCCTGCTCAAGGTGTCCGTCGAGGACGCCCGCTGGCTCGCCGACCTGCCCGACGACGCCCCCGAGGACGACGTGCTCGCCGCCGCCCGGCAGTGGCAGGCCGAGGGCCCGGCCGTGGTGGTGCTCACCCGCGGTGGCGACGGCCTGGCCGTGCTCACCGGATCGGGCGAGGTGATCCACGTCCCACCGGTGGCAGTCCAGGTGGTCGACACGATCGGCGCGGGCGACACCGTCCAGGGCGCGCTCCTGGCCTGGCTGCACGACCACGACGCGCTGTCCGCCGAGGCGGTGCGCGGTCTGGACGGGGCCGCGTGGATCAGGGCGCTGTCCTACGCGGGCGCCGCCGCGGCCATCACCTGTTCGAGGGCCGGAGCCGAGCCGCCGTTCAAACGCGAGCTGGAGATGACCTAGCTCTCACCTCCGGTCCGGTGGAGGAACAGGGCAAAAGGGTTACGGTGGGGATGCGCGCCAGCTAACCGCGCATCCCTTGTGATGCAGGTCCCACCTCGCGGAATCGGTGCACTCCGCGGCTGAGGAGCGGGTCGAACCCCGACTAGCGTGACGCCAACTGTCAGGACCCCAACGGGGTGGTGCTGCGGAGCGGACGACCCACCGTCCGCACTGCGGTCGTGCGCGACCAGCGCGAGAGCCACCCCGAACCGAGCGTGAGAGGGACTCTGCATGTCCGACGCGACGACTGCGCCGAACGACCCCCGTACCGTCGCGCTGCGCCACGATGGCGGAGAGCACGAGATGCAGCTGGTCCGGGCTACCGAGGGCTCGTCCGGCATCGACCTCGGCAAGCTCCTGGCCAAGACGGGCCTCGTCACCCTGGACAGCGGCTTCGTCAACACCGCCTCCTGCTCCTCCGAGATCACCTACATCGACGGTGACGCGGGCATCCTGCGCTACCGCGGTTACCCGATCGAGCAGCTCGCGGAGAAGTCGAACTTCCTGGAGGTCAGCTACCTGCTGATCAACGGCGAGCTGCCGACCGAGGCGCAGCTGGCCGACTTCTCCTCCAAGATCAGCAGGCACACCCTGCTGCACGAGGACCTCAAGCGGTTCTTCGACGGCTTCCCGCGCGACGCGCACCCCATGCCGGTGCTGTCGTCCGCGGTGTCCGCGCTGTCCACGTTCTACCAGGACAGCCTGAACCCGTTCGACACCAAGCAGGTCGAGATGTCGACCATCCGCCTGCTGGCCAAGGTCCCCACCATCGCGGCCTACGCCTACAAGAAGTCCGTCGGCCAGCCGTTCCTGTACCCGGACAACAGCCTGGGCCTGGTGGAGAACTTCCTCCGCATGACGTTCGGCTTCCCGGCCGAGCCGTACGACGTCGACCCCGACCTGGTGAAGGCGCTCGACCTGCTGTTCATCCTGCACGCGGACCACGAGCAGAACTGCTCCACGTCCACCGTGCGCCTGGTCGGCTCGTCCGAGGCCAACCTCTTCGCCTCCATCTCGGCGGGCATCAACGCCCTGTTCGGCCCGCTGCACGGCGGCGCCAACAGCGCCGTGCTGGAGATGCTGGAGAAGATCCGCAACGAGGGCGGTGACGTCGCCTCGTTCGTGAAGAAGGTCAAGAACAAGGAGGACGGCGTCCGCCTGATGGGCTTCGGCCACCGGGTCTACAAGAACTACGACCCGCGCGCCGCGATCATCAAGCGCACCGCCGACGACATCCTCGGCAAGCTCGGCGGCGACGACCAGCTGCTGGACATCGCCAAGGCCCTGGAGGAGGCGGCGCTCAGCGACGACTACTTCGTCGAGCGCAAGCTTTACCCGAACGTGGACTTCTACACCGGCCTGATCTACCGGGCGATGGGCTTCCCGACGAAGTTCTTCACGGTGCTGTTCGCGCTCGGCCGCCTCCCCGGCTGGATCGCCCACTGGCGCGAGATGATCAACGACCCGGCCACCAAGATCGGCCGCCCCCGCCAGATCTACATCGGCTCCCCGGCGCGCGACTTCGTGCCGATGACCGAGCGCTGAGCGGGTAGGCCGCCTCGGGGCACCGGGGTTCGGCGCTCAGGTCAGGGCGCCGGACCCGAGCGGGACGCGTTCCCGCGAGCACGTCGAGCGGGCCCGCACCTCCACCGGGGGTGCGGGCCCGCCGCTGTTCCCGGCCGCTGTTCCCGATCGGGTTTCCCGCCTTCGGGTGGGCCGGGCGCGCTCCGTCATGCAGCCGGGTGGGGCCGCTCCTAGGGTCGGCCGGGTGACTTCCTCGACCGTGGTGTG
This sequence comes from Actinosynnema pretiosum, assembly GCF_024171695.1. Classification (GTDB taxonomy): domain Bacteria; phylum Actinomycetota; class Actinomycetes; order Mycobacteriales; family Pseudonocardiaceae; genus Actinosynnema; species Actinosynnema pretiosum. Next base: position 47,145 of record NZ_JAMTCF010000009.1, read on the forward strand.
GTTCCGCCGAGACCTGCGCGTGGAGGACCACCCCGCGCTGCTGGAGGCGGCGGACCGCGCGGACCGCGCGCTGGCCCTGTTCGTGCTGGACCCGAAGCTGCTGCGCCCGTCCGGCAAGCCCAGGATCGACTTCCTGCACCGCTGCCTCAAGTCCCTGGACGACCGCCTGGGCGGCAGGCTCATGGTGGTCGAGGGCGACCCGGTCGAGGTGGTCCCGGCGGTGGCGCGGGAGATCGGCGCCGAAACCGTGCACGTCTCCGCCGACACCGGACCGTACGGCCGCAGGCGCGACGAGGCCGTGGGGGAGGCGGTCGAGCTGGTGGAGGCCGGGTCCCCGTACGCCGTCAGGCCCGGCCGGGTGCGCAAGGCCGACGGCGCCCCGTACCGGGTGTTCACCCCGTTCTACCGGGCCTGGGCGGACCACGGCTGGCGCCGCCCTGCGGACACCGACGCGTCCACCGTGGACTGGATCAAGCCCCCGCGCAGCACCCGCCCCAGGGCGAAGCCGCTGCCGGACGTGGCCGAGCTGTGGGAGCGCTTCCGCGACGAGCGCCTCCCGGACTACCACCGCACCCGCGACATCCCCGGCGTGGACGGCACGAGCCGGTTCTCCGCGTTCCTGCGCTGGGGCGTGGTCCACCCCAGGACCCTCCTGGACGACCTCGGCCAGGACGAGGGCTCCAAGGTGTTCCGCAGCGAGCTGGCGTGGCGCGAGTTCTACGCCGACGTCCTCTGGCACCACCCCACCAGCGCCCGCCACAACCTGGACCGCCGCTTCGACCGCATCGAGCTGGACGAGGACCGCGACCACTTCGACGCCTGGCGCCAGGGCCGCACCGGCTACCCGATCGTGGACGCCGGGATGCGCCAGCTCCTCGACGAGGGCTGGATGCACAACCGGGTGCGCATGATCACGGCGAGCTTCCTGGTCAAGGACCTGCACCTGCCGTGGTGGTGGGGCGCGAGGCACTTCATGGAGCACCTCGTCGACGGCGACCTGGCGTCCAACCAGCACAACTGGCAGTGGGCGGCGGGCAGCGGGACCGACGCGGCCCCCTACTTCCGGGTGTTCAACCCGATCACCCAGGGCCAGAAGTTCGACCCGAAGGGCGACTACATCCGGCGCTACGTCCCGGAGCTGCGGGACGTGGAGGGCAAGGCGGTCCACCAGCCGAGGGACCCGATCGTGGACCACGCCCACGAGCGCCAGGTGGCCCTGGACCGCTTCGCCGCGATCAAGTAGCCGCCCGCGTCCGCTCACCTGCCTGCCTGCTCGCCTGCCTGCCTACCCGCTCGCCCGCTCCGCGCCCGTCAGGCGGCCCGCAGGTAGGCGAGCACCGCCAGCACCCGCCGGTTCCCCTCCACCCCCGGCGGCAGCCCGAGCTTGAGCAGGATGCTCCCCACGTGCTTGTGCACCGAGGCCTCGGTGACGGTCAACCGCCGCGCGATGGCCGAGTTCGCCAACCCCTCGGCCACCAGCGCCAGCACCTCCCGCTCCCGCGCGGACAACCGGGCCAGCGGGTCGCGCCGCCTGCCCAGCAGCGACCGGACCACCTCGTGGTCGATCACCGTCCCGCCCGCCGCGACCCGCCTGAGCACGTCGACGAACTCGGCGACGTCCACGACCCGGTCCTTGAGCAGGTACCCGACCCCCTGCCCGTCGCCGGAGGACAGCAGCTCGGCCGCGTACTCGTCGGCCACGTACTGGCTGAACACCACCACCGGCAACCGGGGGTCGGCCTCCCGCAGCCGGACCGCCGCGCGCAGCCCGTCGTCCCCGTCGCCCGGCGGCATCCGGACGTCGGTGAGCACGAGGTCGGGGGAGTGCAGCGCCACCGCGTCGACCAGCGCGACCGCGTCCCCGACCGAGGCCACCACCTCGAACCCGAACCGCCGCAGCACCTCCTCCACCCCGGCCCGCAGCAGCACCCCGTCCTCGGCCAGCACCACCCGCACCGCCCCGCCCCCTCAGCCGCTCAGGGGCAGGGTCGCCCGCAGGACCGTCGGCCCGCCCGCCGGGCTGGACAGCGACAGCGCCCCGCCCACCACCGCGACCCGGTCCGCGAGCCCGGTCAACCCGCTCCCGGCGGCCGGATCGGCCCCGCCCCGCCCGTCGTCCAGCACCTCGACCACCACGCCCCCGCCCTCGATCCCGGCCCGCACGCGCACCTCGCCCGCGCCGCTGTGCTTGACCGCGTTCGCCACGGCCTCGGCCACCACGAAGTAGGCCACCGACTCCAGGTGCGCGGGCGGCCGGGTCGGCAGGTGCGCCCGCAGCGTCACCGGCAGCACCGACCGGTCCGCCAGCTCGGCCAGCGCCGCCCCCAGCCCGCGATCGGTCAGCACCGCCGGGTGGATCCCCCGCACCAGCTCCCGCAGCTCCGCCATCAACCGCTTCGCCTGCTCGTGCGCCACCGCCACGTCCTCGTTCTCCGGCAGCTCCGCCTTCGCCAGCCCCAGCCGCAACGTCAACCCCACCAACCGCTCCTGGGCCCCGTCGTGCAGGTCCCGCTCGATCCTGCGCCGCTCGGCGTCGAACTGGTCCACCAGCCGCGCCCGCGACCCCGCGACCTCGGCCAGCTCGGCCCGCAGCGCCTCGTCACCGCGCAGCAGCGCCCGCCCGACCACCAGGTGCCCGGCCCCGAGCAGCCCCACCGCGTACGCCAGCACCGGCGCCAGGGCGAGCCCGGCCGCCGTGAACCACAGCCCGTCCGCAGGCGTCACGGCCCGCCACCCCAGCACCACCAGCGGCGAGTCCGGCGTGACCAGCAGCGGCGCCAGCAGCATCGCCAGCGGCACCCCGCACGCCAGCAGCAGCACCCCGCCCAGCCCGGTCCCGGCCAGCGCCAGCAGCACCGCGTACCCGGTCTCCCGCCAGGCCGCCGCCGTCAGGTACCGGCTCCGCAGCCAGGCCCCGAGCCCCGGCGCGGGCCGCACCGCCGCCAACCGCTCGTCCCCCAGCAGCACCAGCCGCCACCGCTCCGCCCACGCCACCGGCGCGGACAGCACCGGCAGCGCCGCCGCCAGCGCCGCCCCGAGCAGCAGCGCCGCCACCGGCACGACCCCGCTCACCACCTCGCCGCGCACCACCTTGACCACCGCCGCCGCCCACAGCAGCCCCACCGGGGCCAGCGGCGCCGCCGCCACCGCCGCGACCAGCGGCGTCGTCAGCGCGTGCAGCAGCGCCCGCCACGGCCACACCGAAACCAGGAAACCCTTGCGCCGCAAGGCCCCCACCACGTCCCGCGATTCGTCCACGCCGCAGAACGCTAACGACGCGCGGCCCCCTCGTCTGCCCCGCCAGGAATAGTCCTGCGGGTGGTGCCGGCGCTACCGCCGGGCGGACCGCAGCGCGTCCCGCAACCGCACCCGCGCCCCGGTCCGCAACACCGCGTTCGCGTACACCTTCCCGCCGACCCACACCACGAGCACCGCCGCCCCCACCGCCAGCGCGACCGCCAGCAGCACCTGCCACACCGGCGCGGCCCCGATCGCCATCCGCCCCGGCATCAGGATCGGCGCGAACGGCGGCAGCACCGACAGCACCGCCACCAACCGGCTGGCCGGGTCCCGCACCAGCAGGTTGAACCCCACCACGAACGCGATCACGATCAGCATCGTGATCGGCGTCAGCACCGACTGCACCTCCTCCTGCCGCGACACCAGCGACGCCGCCGCCGCGAACACCGTGGCGTACAGGAAGAACCCCAGCAGGTACCACAGCAGCCCGATCAGCAGCGCCCCGCCGGTCGGCCCGTCCACCCGGACCACCCCGGCGGCGGACGCCAGCCCCAGCCCGACCGCGCCGATCACCACCAGCTGCAGCAGCCCGACCGCGCCGAGCCCGATCACCTTGCCCATCAGCAGCTGCGCGGGCCGCAACGTCGACAGCAGGATCTCCACGACCCGGCTCGACTTCTCCTCCACCACGCCCTGGGCGACCATCGTCCCGTAGACCAGCAGCGAGTAGTACAGCAAGCCCGCGATCACCAGCCCGATCACCAGCCGCTGCCCCACCATCGGGTCCTCCGGGTCCAGCGCCACCACCTCGACCCGCGCGTCCTCCACGTTCCGCTGCACCTGCGCCGGGTCCAGCCCGGCCTCGGCCAGCTGCGCCGCCAGCACCTGCTGCTTCACGATCAGGTCGACCGCGTTCGCCAGCGAGCTGTCCAGCCCGTCCTTGACCAGCACCCGCAGCGCGTCCGGCGCGCCCAGCACCAGCGCGTCCAGGTCCCCGGACCGCACCAGCTCCTCACCGGCAGCCGAGTCCGGCACGTCCACGACCTCGACCTCGCGCCCGAGCGAGCGCGCGGTCTCCTTCAACGGCTGGGCGAGCACCGTCGCCTGCCCGTTCAACCCCACCACCGACGTCGACGCCGAGGTGAACAGCAGCGCTTGCAGCGCCACGAACCCCGCCATCGCCGCGATGATCACCACCGTGCCGATCACGAACGACCGGGTGCGCACCTTGCTCAGGAACTCCCGGCGCGCCACCAGGAGGACCGCTCGGCCCGGTGACAGCGCGCGGCCGGGGGACGGTGCGCTCATGCGGCGCTCTCCTCGCTGGTGACGACGCTGCGGAACAACTCGGTCAGCGACGGCCGCTGCCGGGAGAACTCGTGCACCGGCCCGGTCGCCAGCGCCGCGCCCAGCACCGCCTGGTCGTCGGCGCCCGGCGCCAGCTCGACCGAGGTGCGCGCGCCCTCGTACCGCGCGGACAGCACGCCGGGCACCGCGTCCGCCCAGCCGGGCGCCGCGCCGGGCGCCTCGACCACCAGCCGCGCCACCCCGCCCGCCCGCAGCTCGTCCACGGTCCCGCAGGCCACCATCGTCCCGCCGCGCACGATCCCCACCCGGTCGCACAGCCGCTCCACCAGGTCCAGCTGGTGGCTGGAGAACACCACCGGCACCCCGGCGGCGGCCTGCTCGCGCAGCACCTGGCTCATCACGTCCACCGCCACCGGGTCCAGCCCGGAGAACGGCTCGTCCAGCACCAGCACCTCCGGCCGGTGCACCAGCGCCGCCGCCAGCTGCACCCGCTGCTGGTTGCCCAGGCTCAGCTTCTGCACCTCGTCGCGCCGCCGCTCCCGCAGCCCCAGCCGCTCCACCCACAGCTCGGCCGACCGCAGCGCCTCGCGCGGCGCGACCCCGTGCAGCTCCGCCAGGTACACCAGCTGCTCCAGCACCCGCATCTTCGGGTAGAGCCCGCGCTCCTCCGGCATGTAGCCGATCGAGCGGCGGGTCCGCAGGTCGATCGGCGCGCCGTTCCACCGCACCTGCCCGGAGTCCGCCTCCAGCACGCCCAGCGCGATCCGCATCGTCGTGGTCTTGCCCGCCCCGTTGCTGCCGACGAACCCGAACAGCTCGCCCGCCCGCACCTCGAACGTCATCTCCCGCAGCGCGACGACGTCCCCGTAGCGCTTGGAGACCCGGTCGACCTCCAGCAGCCCCCTCGTCGGCAGCCCGTGCGGAACCAGCCCCTGCGACACCCTCGCTCCTCCTCGCTCGCCGGGATCACCGGCGGTAGACCTGGGTGGACAGCGGTTCGAACGGGGCGCGGCCGAACACCGCCTCGACGGGCAGGCCGAACACCTCGCAGATGCGCAGCGCCAGGTCGAGGCTCGGGTAGTGGTCGCCGCGCTCCAGCGCGCCGATGGTCTGCGGGTTCACCTCCACCGCCTCGGCGAGGTCGGCCCGGCTCAGCCCGCGTTCCGCGCGCAGCACGCCGATCCGGTTGTGGATGGGCTGCTCGGAGCCCCGGCGCACCGGACTCATGGACGAAGTGTTGCGAAAACCCAACAGGACGGCAACCTGACCGCACGGTCAGCGAGCCATTCCCCCGGATGGACCAATTCGGTCACGCGCGGGTGAAACGATGGGGCCGCCGGAACCGAATCGAACGACGACGGGTCGAACGAGCACAGGGCGGGTGAGCCCGGTGTGCGATGAGGGGTGCAGATGGAGCCGGACCAGTGGCTCGCGCAGTACGGGCAGAAGATCGAGCAGGCCAAGCGCGAGGCGGCGCAGACCGAGGCGAAGCTCGGCGGGGTGGGCGGCAGCGCCACCTCCCCGGACGGGCTGATCACGGTCACGGTGAACGCCTCCGGCGCGCTGACCGACCTGATCCTGCGCCCCGCGCTGCGCGGTGAGGACCCGGAGCGGATCGCGGCGGCGGTGCTCAAGGCCGTCGCCGAGGCGCAGCGCGCCGCAGCCGGGCAGGTCGTGGAGATCGTGTCCGAGCTGGTCGGCGACAGCCCGGCGCTGGAGTTCGTGAAGTCCCGGATGCCGAACGGCTATTCGGGTGACGGCACGGACCCGGTGGAACCGGCTCCCGAGGTGCAGCGTCGGGACACCAGGCCCGACGACGACTACTTCACCAACCCGCCAGACGTGATGGCCTAGAAGAGCCGGGGGACAGATCGATGTTCGACTCCTTCAACGTGAGCCCGGAGCAGATCCGGGCGCACGCGGGAACGGTCGACCAGCTGACGCAGCGCATGGTCACGGCGACCCAGACCGCCGACCCCTCCCTGGCGACCGACGCCTTCGGGATCTTCGGGTCGTTCCTGGCCGAGTTCCTGCTCAAGCAGGCGGGCGCCTCCCAGGACATCCTCGGCCAGGCCGCCGAGACCGTGGCCGACATGTGCCAGGGGCTCAAGGAGGTCGCCGACCTGTACGAGAACGTCGACCTCGACAACGCGTTCGGCTTCACCGGAAAGGCGCGCGGATGACCCCCCAGGCAGGCACCGACGTCGCGACCACCCAGCAGCGGGACCCGGCCAACCTGGTCGGCGACGTCAAGGGGACCGCCGACGCGATCGAGCGCGGCGACTGGGTCGCGGCCGGGCTCGGCATGGCCAACACCGCCATGAGCGTGGTCGGGCTGGCGAGCAACCCCATGGGCGGGCTGGTCTCGGCCGGGTTCAGCTGGGCCGTGCAGCACGTGTCGTTCCTGAAGGAGCCGTTCGACGCGCTGCTGGGCAACCCGCAGGCGATCACCAAGATGTCCGACAGCTGGGCGAACGCGGCCAAGCAGGTCGAGTCGATCGTCGCGGACTACCGGCGGACCTCGGCGGAGGAGACCAAGGGCTGGAAGGGCCGCTCGGCCGACGGCTACCGGGCCGCCGCGACCAAGCACTCGTCCGGCCTGGAGACGCTGGCCAAGGCGGCCAAGGGGATCTCCACGGCGGCCAAGGGCGCGGGCGAGCTGGTCGGCACCGTGCGCAAGACGATCATGGACTTGATCGGCAAGGCCGTGTCCGAGATGGTCATGAAGATCATCCAGTGGCTGTCGGTGTCCTGGCTGACCTTCGGCGCGTCCATCGCCGCCGCGATCGGCGACATCGTGCGGATGGCGTGCGACTACGCGAAGAAGTTCGTGGACTTCCTGCAGAAGCTCGCGACCTCGCTGAAGAAGCTCATCGACCTGATCAAGTCCGTCGCGCAGATCGCCCAGACCGCGAAGCAGGTCCTGCAGGCGATCACCGCGATGACCCACTCGAACTCGGCGGGCGCCGCCGGGGCGGGCGGGAACCCCAGGCTCAGCGCGGGCGGCCTCGGGCTGACCGACGCGCAGCTGGCGAACATGGACCGGGGCGCGAACACCCGGTACAGCGAGAACGGCAACGGCAGCACCTGGACCAGCGGCGCGAACGGCGCCGATGGCGGGGCGGCGGTGAACCGGCCGGGCGAGCTGGGCGCGGGCGCCGGGTCCGGGGCCGGTTCCGGCTACGACGGCGGTTACGGCGGCGCGGGCGGCAGGCCGGTCGTGTCCCAGCCGCCCCTGGTCGGCGGCGGCGTCGGCGGCGTCGGTGGTGCTTCCGGTGGCGGCTACGGCGGCTCGACCGGCGGCGCCGCGGTGTCCAGGCCGCCCACGGTCGGGACCGGCGCGGGAGGGACCGGGGGCTCGGGCGGTTACGGCGGCTCCGGTGGCTCTGCGGGTGGTTCTGCGGGGGGCCACTGGGAACCGGGCCGCTGGGTGCCGTCGGGGACGGGCGTCACGGGCGTCACCCCGCTGCCCGCGCGCGACGTCACGCACGCGACCAACACGACCCCCACGATTCCCACGCCCGTCACCCCGATGCCGACCGTGAAGCCGTTCGGCGGTGACCTCGGCGGTTCGGGTGGCGGTGGTGGTGGCGGCCCGATGCCGAGCTTCGGTGGCGGCGGCGGTGGTTTCGCCGGTGGCGGTGGCGGCGGTGCCGTCGGCGGCCTGGGCGGTGCGGGCGGCGCCAGCCCCCAGCCCATGCAGGCGGGCGGGGCCTCCGGCGTGCTCCCGTCCGGAGCGGCGGGCGCTCCCGCCCCCGGCACCCCCGGCGGTGCTCCTGCGGGCGGCGCCCGCGGTGGCGGCGGCATGGGCATGATGGGCGGAGCCCCGATGGCACCGATGGGCGGCCAGGAGGGCGGCAAGGACCACCAGCGCAAGGTCCGGATCCAGGGCGACCCGCTGGCCGAGGAGCCGCCGAAGGCGGCGAAGCCGGTGATCGGCGAGTGACCTGACCGGGGTCGCTTGAGCAGGTCGCTTCTGCGACGACGAGGAACGCACGAAAGGGCCGCCCGTGAGGGCGGTCCTTTCGCTTTTTGGGGGGGCGGAAGCGGGGGCGGGCGTGGACGCGGGTGAGGGGGCGCGAGACGAGTCGCTGGTACAGGCGTCGGCACGGGCACGGGCACGGGCGCGGGCATGGGCATGGGCACGGGCACGGGCATGGGGACGGGCGCGGATGCCGCTAAAGGCACTGGCGCGGGTGCCGCTACGGATACGGGCACAGGTATGGGCGCGGGTGCTGCTACGGGCACGGGCACAGGTATGGGCATTGGTGCGGGTACAGGTGCGGGCCACATACGCCACGGGATGAGTCCCGGTTGGCCAGGCCCGTTGAACGGTCCGTTCACCCAAGGTTGAACGGACCGTTCAACCTTGTTGATGTAGGTCTAAAGGTGCAGGCCGGGGGGCGGAGCGAGTCGCGGTCGGCCAGACCGGTTGAACGGTCCATTCGCCCGAGGTTGAACGGTCCGTTCAACCTTGCAGGTGTGGGTGCAGGCCGGATGCGGGGTGAGTTACGGCTGGTCGAGTCCGTTGAACGGTCCGTTCGCCCGAGGTTGAACGGTCCGTTCAACCTCGTAGGTGTGGATGCAGAGTGGGTTGCGGATGGCCAGGCCGGTTGAACGGACCGTTCAACGGACTCGACCAGCCGTAACTCACCCCGCATCCGGCCTGCACCCACACCTGCAAGGTTGAACGGACCGTTCAACCTTGCAGGCGCAGGCTAGGTGCGAGAGGCGAGTGGCGAGTGCGGGCATGGGGGCGAGTCGCGTTCGGCCGGGCCGGTTGAACGGTCCGTTCACCCCAAGGTTGAACGGACCGTTCAACCGAGATCCCGTGCCATCTCGCTCGGCCTCAAGCCCTGCATCGCCCGCCGTCCACTACACGCCGCCAGCCATGCGCTGCTTGCTCATCCGCCCGCTTCCAGTTGCCACGCGCCCCCCACCCCCCTCACCCACCCCACCCCCACAAACACCACCCCCCACCCCCACCCACCCGAAGGACTAGCGTCACCCCGTGCCCGGAGACCTGCTGATCCGCTCAGTCCGCCCGTGGCCCGCCGACCCCGGTGCGCCCACCGTCGACGTCCTCTGCTCGAACGGCACCCTCACCGCCTTCGGCCCCCGCCTCACCGCCCCGCCAGGCGCCACCACCGTCGACGGCCGCGACGGCGTCCTCCTCCCCGCCTTCACCGACGCCCACGCGCACCTCGACTCCACCCGCCTCGGCCTCCCCTTCCGCCCGCACTCCGCAGGTCCCGGCCTCGCCGCCCTGGTCGACAACGACCGCCGCCACTGGCGCGCCGACGAGCCCGTCGCCGACCGCGCCACCCGCACCCTCGGCCGCACCATCGCCTCCGGCGCCACGCACGTGCGCAGCCACGCCCAGGTCGACGTCGACTCCGGCCTCGACCGCCTCGAAGGCGTCCTCGCCGCCCGCGAGGCCCACCGGGACCGGGCGCTCGTGCAGGTCGTCGCGTTCCCCCAGTGCGGCATCCTGCGCGAGAAGGGCACCGCCGACCTGCTCGACGCCGCGCTCCGGGCGGGCGCCGACCTGATCGGGGGGCTCGACCCCGCCTCCGCCGACCGCGACCCCGTCAAGCACCTCGACACCGTCTTCGGCCTCGCCGAGAAGCACCAGTGCGGCGTCGACCTGCACCTGCACGACGACGGCACGCTCGGCGCGTTCCAGATCGAGCTGGTCTGCGAGCGCGTCGCCGCCCTCGGGATGCGCGGCGAGGTCACCATCAGCCACGCGTTCGCCCTGTCCACCGTCGACGACCACCGCCAGGGCCTGCTCGTCGACCTCCTCGCCGAGCACGACGTCGCCGTCACCACCGTCGCCCCCGGCGCCCGCGAGCCCCTGCCGCTGCACCGCCTGCGCCGCGCGGGCGTGCGCCTGGGCCTCGGCCAGGACGGCATCCGCGACCACTGGTCCCCGTACGGCGACGGCGACGTGCTCGGCCGCGCCTGGCAGCTCGCCTACCGGAGCGGGTTCCGCCGGGACGACCAGGTCGAGATGTGCGTGGACATCGCCACCAGGGGCGGCGCGGCCGTGCTCGGCGCCAAGCTCGGGCTCACCGAGGGCTCGCCCGCGTCCGTCGTGGTCGTGCCCGGCGACACGGTCACCGCCGCCGTCATGGACCGCGCCCCGCGCGCGCTCGTCGTGCACGCGGGGCGCGTCGTCGCCAGGGACGGCGAGCTGGTCAGAACCTGACCAGCGCCTTCCCGGTGTTCTCCCCGCGCAGCATCCCGATGAACGCGGCGGGCGCGTTCGCCAGCCCGCCCTCGGTGACCGTCTCGCGGTAGCGCAGCTTCCCCTCCGCGACCCACCCGCCCACCTCGCGGGTGAACTCCTCGCGCAGGTGGCCGTGGTCGCTGACGATGAACCCGCGCAGCGTGGCCCGCTTGCCCACCAGCAGCCCCAGGTTCCTCGGCCCGGCGGGCGCCTCCTCCGCGTTGTACGCCGAGATCGCCCCGCACAGCGCCGCCCGCGCGCCCGTGGTGAACGCCCCGATCGCCGCCTCCAAGTGCTCGCCGCCGACGTTGTCGAAGAACACGTCCACCCCGTCCGGGGCCGCCGCCGCGAGCTGCCCGGCGACGTCCCCGTCCCGGTAGTCGAACGCGGCGTCGTAGCCCAGCTCGTCCACCAGGTACCGCACCTTCTCCGGCGACCCGGCGCTGCCCACCACCCGCTTCGCCCCGCGCAACCGGGCGACCTGCCCCGCGACCTGCCCGACCGCGCCCGCCGCCCCCGACACGAACACCGTCTCGCCCGCGCGCATCCCGGCGACCTCCAGCAGCCCCACCCACGCGGTCAGCCCCGGCATCCCCAGCACGCCGAGGTAGGCGCCCAGCGGCGCCACGTCCGGGTCGACCTTCCGCGCCGACCCGGCGGGCACGGCCGCGAACTCGCGCCACCCCAGCCCGTGCAGCACCACGTCCCCCGGCGCGAAGTCCGGCGACCGCGACTCGACCACCTCGCCGATCGCCCCGCCGTCCAGCGGCGCGTTCAGCGCGTACGGCGGCACGTACGACTTCGCGTCCCGCATCCGCCCGCGCATGTACGGGTCGACGCTCATCACCAGGTTGCGCACCAGCAGCTCCCCGTCGCCCGGCGCCGGTACCGGGACCTCGACGAGCGCGAAGTCCGACTCGGTCGGGAAGCCCTTCGGGCGGGCGGCCAGGTGGATCTCGTGCGCGGTGGTCATGCGGTTCTCCCTGCGGTCGCTCCGGACGTCCCCCTCACCGGGGGGCAACGCCCGGTCACGCCGCGCTCTTCCCCGCAGTCCCGCCCGCCTCCGGCCCACCGGCGCGCACCGCCGCGAGGTCCAGCACGGACAGCTCCCGGTAGGCGTACCCGAGCCGCGCGTACACGCCGATCGCGGTCGGGTTGTTCCGGTCGACCATGAGCGCGCACTCGCCGTGCCGCTCCAGCAGCTCGGCGGTGACGAACGCGCACAGCACCGACGACAGGCCCCTGCGGCGGAAGTCCGGGTGCGTGGCGACCCCGCCGACGAACCCCACCCCCTCGGTGGACCACGCGTCGGCCGCCACCGCGGCGAGCACCCCGCCGATTCTGATCCCGGCCCACCGGGTCGGTCCCGGCTCACCCGGCCACACATAGCTGTGCGGGCTGGCGGCGGCCAGCAGGGCGGTCACCTCGGGCCAGTCCGACTCGGGCAGCCAGGCGCACTCGGGGGCCCGCTCCGGCAGGTCGCCGGGGTCGGCCCGCTCCATCCAGCCGAACGCGGCCCGCACCGGCACCCCCAGCCCGGCCGCCAGCTCGCTGGTGACCAGCGGCGACAGGCCGGGGGCGTAGTGCTCGTCCAGGAGGGCTCGGACGTCGCCGGGGGAGCCGTCCAGGACCAGCCGGTCGTGCCGGTTGAGCGCGGGCGCGAGCACGGCGACGGCGTCACCGAGCGCCCAGGCCGCGCCACCGCGACCGGGGGCGAGGGCCTGGGCGGACCAGCGGATGAGGGTGCCGCGCGCGGACAGCTCGGCGGGGTGGTGCAGTCGACGCATGGGGGCATCATCACCCCCGCCGGGTGCGGTTCGGGTCGCGGGGAGGGAGCGGGCGCCCCGCGCCGGACGTGAACCGCGTAGCCCGGCGCCCGGCTAGGCCTTGCCGCCCCGGAACAGCGACCGCTTGGCCAGCGAGTCCACCAGCCCCCGGTAGGCCAGCTCCACCTCGTTGTCGTACTCCAGCTGGTCCCTGGGCGGCACGGTCTGGTCGGGCCGGGGGCGCTGGCCGATGCTCTCGATCGACCGCTCCTCCCACAGCGCCTCCACGGCCTGCTGCCACAGCTCGTCCACGCCCAGCTGCGCGACCTTCTCCCGGTCGATCGCGGCGGCCATCCGGATCTGCGACTCGGCCAGCGCCTCCAGCAGCTCCGCGACCCGCCGCCGGTCCACCTGCCGCATCCGCTCGACCGCGTCGCCCGCCAGCTCGACGACCTCCTTGTACCGCTCGGCCGCCGACAGCGCGCCGCCGAACCCGGTGTTCGCGCCGGGGACCGGGACGGCGCCCGCGCCGTAGCCCTGCCCCGCGCCTGCGCCCGAACCGGAACCCGAGCCCGAACCCGTCCCCTGCCCCGGAACCGAGCCCGGAACCGGACCCGAGCCCGAGCCCGGACCCGCCCCCGAGAGCGCCGACACCGACACCGGACCGCCGATCATGATTCCTCCCCCGTGCCGAACGGGATGACCACCTGCGGGCGCGAGTGCTCGAACCGGTCGAAGAACAACCCCCTGCGGGGTCGCGGCGACCAGGACATCACCTGCTCCGGACCGAACGAGATCAGCTCCTTGCCCTGCACGTCGAACGCGATCCACGAGCCGATGTCGTCGTACACGCCGGGCGGCAGGCTGTTCTTCAACCGCTGCGCCCCGCGCCACCAGCCGAGCAGGTGCGTCCGGTTCTCCGGCCCGTGCTTGAGCAGCAGGCGGAAGCTGTCCACACCGGTCGACCGGGTCTTCTCGTCCTTGACCTCCAGCAGGCTCTGCGCCGCGTCGACCCCGTAGACGATCAGGTACTCCGGGACGACCGGGTCCGCGAACGTCCCAGAGTTGATCTCCCGCAATCGCTTCGCGTGCGTGTCCACGACCTCCCGGAACCCGCGCCGCTCCTCCTCCGGAACCTCGCGGAAGTCCTTCAGCGGCACCTCGTCGACCTCGAACCCCTCGCCCTTGAGCGCCTTGCTCAGCCGGTCCGCGTGCGGCTTCGCGTCGTCCACCAGACACGCCACCGTGAACTTCGCCCCACCCTCGAAGTGCTGCCGCGCCAGCGACAGCGCCGCACCGGCCAGCACCCCGGCCGCGTCCTCCGCCATCGACCCGATCACCGCCGTGTTCCGCCCCGGCGTCCGCGCGAACCGCACCTTCGCCGCGCTCCCTGCCACGTCGATCACCTGCCCCAGCAGCACCGTCGGGCTCGCCTCACCCGGCCGCAGCGCCCGGAAGTCCGCCAGCTCGCCCAGCACCGGCACCCGGCTGCCGTCGAACAGGATCGGCTCGGGCAGCTCCTCCGGCCTGATCCGGTGCAGCTCCGCCTGGAGCGCGTCGAACGTGCCGCGCTGCGTCGCGTCCGGCACCCGCGCCACCACGTTGCCCGGCCGCACCCCCGACTCGTGGTTCACCACCGCGTGCCAGCGCGGCAGCTCCACCGCCGCGTCGTTCTGCGGCTCCGCCAGCACCCGCCGCGCCTTCGGCAGCGCGATCCGGACGGTGAACTGCTCGAAGATCGCCGACTTGCCCCAGAACCCCTCGATGCCCGCCACGTCCTGGCTCGACAGCACCAGGTGGATGCCCTGCGACCGCCCGCGCCGCGCCACGTCCTCCAGCAGCTGCGTGGCCTGCGAGGTCACCTGGTCGCGCTCCCCGAACAGGTACTGGAACTCGTCGATCACCGCGACGACACGGGGCCACCGCCCCTCCGGGTCCTCCTCGCGCAGCTGCTCCAGCTTGGTGACCTCGTGCCGCTTCGCCGCGTCCGCCCGCCGCCGCATCTCGTCGGCCAGGAACTTCAGCAGCGCCACCCCGAACTCGCGGTCGGTGTTCACGTTCACCCCGACCAGCCGGGCGTGCGGCAGCCAGCTCGGGTCCTTGCGGCCCGGCGCGAACTGCGCGAACGACACGCCCTCCTTGAAGTCCAGCAGGTACAGCTCCAGCTCGTCCGGCGAGTACCGGGCCGCGAGGCTGCCCAGCACCGCGTACAGCAGGTTCGTCTTGCCCGACCCGCTCGGCCCGCCGATCAGCGCGTGCGGCGAGGTGTCGCCCAGCGCCACCGGCACCGGGTCGCCGTCGAAGAACCCCAGCGGGGCCACCACGCCCGCCGCCGACCGCTCCTGCCACAGCCGCTCCGGCAGCAGGTCCGCGAACGTGCCGAACCGGCTGCGCCGCTCCTCGCGCTTCTCCGCGATCGCCGCGCACGCCCTCGGCACCGCGTGGCGCGGCAGCGGCGGGTCCAGCAGCACCCGCACGTGCTTGCCGGTCATGGTGCAGGTCGCCGTGTGGTCCGCCGCCACCCGCACGGTCTCCACCGGCGAGTTCACCGTGATCGGGATGTCGACGATGAACAGCTGGATGCCGCAGGCCAGCCCGTTGCGCGCCACCCGCTGCAACTGCTGCTGGTGCTCCTCCTTCAACGCCTGCCGGTTGCCCAGCAGCACCGCGATCCGCCACGGCTCGGCGCGCCTGCCGCTGACCGCCCTGATCGACTGGTGGCCCTCCACCAGCACACCGGTGTGCACCCGGCGGATGGTGTCGGACAGCTCGTCCAGCAGCTCGTGCAGCCGCGCCGGGTCGTGCACGGTCAGCAGGCCCGCCCTGGTCAGCGGGTACAGGCCGGGCAGCGCCCCGGTGAGCTGGCCGACGTCCCACACGTGCACCTGCACCAGGCCCGGCTGGAAGTGGCTGAGCACCCGCAGCAGCAGGCCCTCCACCAGCGACTCCGCCGTCGCGCGCGACTCGGGCGCGGACGCCACGTGCAGGTGCGCCTGGTCCAGCAGCGGCACCGCCACCGGGAACCGCCTCGGCTCCGGCGCGGCGGGCACCTCGCCCTCGCCGATCCGCCACAGCTCCGGCACGCCCTCGCTGCCGTCCGCCGTCCCGGTGCCGCCCAGCCAGGCCTCGGGCGGCCAGGACGCGGCCCCCGGCGACGCCTCGCCGACGATCTCGGCCAACCGGTCGGGGCCCTGCTCGGACCAGTCCCGGAACGCCTCGACCCGGTCCGCCATCGCGTGCGCCAGCACCGGTCCGAACAGCGGGTTCTCCAGCGGCTTCGCCAGCAGCGGGTCGGCCAGGGCGCGGTCCACGCCCTGGCCGCGCACCATCACCTCGACCATGTCGCGGGCGCGCTCGGCCGCGATGCTGCGCTGCTCGCGCGCGGCGTTGCCGAGCGCGGCGGCGACCGCCCCGTGGAAGCGCTCCAGGGACGCCTTGATCCGCCACCGGCGGTCGTCGCGCCTGCTCACGTCACAGCTCCGCGGCCAACCGCTGGACCAGTTCCAGGCTGCTCACGATCAGCTCCAGTTCGTCGGGGAAGGCCTCGCGCGCCCGCAGGAACGCGGGCGGCACGAGCTCCTCGTGGTGGTTCTCACCCGCCTCCGCCAGCGCGTCGACCGCTTCCACCAGCAGGTCCTGCGCCTCCCGCACCGAGCGGTAGGCGTCCCGCAGGCCCTCGGTGACCTGCTCCAGCGCGAGCCGGACCTCCGCTACCGACGTCACAGCCTGGAGTTGATGCTCTCGGCCTGGGAGATCCCGTTCTCCAGGTACTTCTGGAGGTCCGAGACACCGCTGGCCACCTGGGCGAACTGGGCGTTGGCCGACTCGACGTCGGACTGGACGCTGCCCTGGGTCGCCGAGTTGAGCAGCGCCTGCGCGTCCTCGGCGAGGCTGGCGGCCTGCTGGAGCGCCTTCGCGCTCTCGTTGGCCTTGTCCACGGCCTGGGCGATCGCCGCGCGGACTTCTTCGATGCTGGCCATGTCGGTTACCGACCCCTCCTGAGCGCACGCAGTGGCCTGGCGACCACTTCTGTAATTGAAGTAATACCCAGAGTTTCACGCTAATCAAGCAAGATCGGCTGACAGGGTGGTGTGGTTACCCACTCCTTCGGAGCAATGCCGATCCGCTCTCACGCGGGCGGTGTCCACTGGAATGCCGAGAGCGGTGTCGCGGTCAGCTCCAGCGCGGTGACGCCCGTTGTCGGGGTGGGCCCCGCTGACCAGCGCACCACCGCCGAGATCCCGACCCGCTCGACGCCGGACCACCCGTCGGGCGTCATCGCGGCGGCGGCGTCGAGGAGCGCCGACGTGGGCGAGGCCTCGCTCGCGCCGAGATCGACGTGAACTGCCAGTAGTCGTCCACCGGGGGCCACCCGGGTGATCTTGCCGGCCGGGGCGACCCGGCGCGCTACCGACCGTGCCTGCGCCTCGGGAGGCGTGGTGGGGTCGGTGATCGCGCGGATCTCCAGGATGAGCCGGACGGGCGAGTCCAGGAGGGGCTCGGGGGGTGCCGGGGCTGGTTCCTCCTGCCGGGAGGACGGCGGGGAGGCGGGGGGAGCGGGTTCGGGGAAGGGGTGCGGGGGAGCCGGGGGGAGGACGGGGAACGGCGTGGTGGGGGGCTCGGCGGGGGTGGTGGGGAGCGGCTGCGGGGCGGGGGCCTCGGGAGCCGGGAAGGCCGAGATGGCGGGGATCTCGACGCCGGGCGGGAAACCGGTCGACGGCGGCGCGACGATCTCGGGTTCCACCCGCGCGGGCGGGACGGGCGTGGGCCACGCGGGAGCGGGCCAGGCCGGTGCGGGCCACGCGGCGGCGGCTCCCGCCCAGGTCGGCGCGCTGCCGGTGGGGTTCGCGGGGCGCGGGGGGATCACGGGGGGCGCGGGCTGCTCGGCGACCGGCGGCTCCGCGGGGGCTGGAACCTCGGGGGTCTCGGGGGAGACCGGGGCCGGTGGGGCTTCCGGGAGCGTCGTGGCTTCGGCGGTTCCGGCGGCTCCGGCAGTTCCGACGGGTGCGAGGGGGGCGGGCTCGACGCGGGGCTCGGGTGCCGTCGGCGGCTCCTGGGGCTCGTCGTGCGGCGCCACCTCGGCGAGTTGCGGCTCGCCGTCCTGCGCTTCCACCTCACGGGGCTCGACGTCCTGCGACTCGGCGTCCTGGGGCGCAGTCGGTCCGGCGGTCGGCCCGGCGGTCGGCTCGGTGGGCGTCGGCGGTTCGCTGGGCGCAGGCGGTTCGGGCGTCTCGACGGGAACCACCGGTGCGGCGGGAACAACCGGTGCGGCGGGCGCGGTCGGCACCGGCACCGGGGGCCGCTCGTCCCTCGGCGCGGGCACGGGGCTGCGGCGCAGCGGGTCGCCGCCCGCCCAGGCCTCGACCAGCACCCGCTCCGCGCCCTGGACCAGCGGGCCGAGCAGGTGGACGTCGTCGAGCACCGTCCACGCGGTCGGCGGTTCGCAGGCGACCTTCGGGGTGGGGAAGTGCTCGCCCAGCCCCCGGACGAACCGGCGGACGGCCCTGGTCAGGGCGGCGGGCACGCTGTGCTCCGCGCTCTCCCCCGACTCCTTGAACACCGTCAGGGACCAGCAGCCGGGCTCCTCGTCGGAGCAGTCCCTCGTCTGGACGATCCGGCCGCCGATCCGGCGCAGCAACCCGGCGCAGGCGTCCAGCGCCTGACGCTCGTCGTGGGCGGTGACCACCACTGTGATCACCAGTTCCAGGTCCTGTCCGCTCATCGCGGGCAAATTCTCCACGAGTCCCCGAAGGGCCCGACACCGCCACCCGTTCGCCGTAGCCGACTGGTCCGCTCGACGGCCGCCACCGGCACCCGCTGTGGTCATGACCGTGCAGAACGGGTGCGATTCTGCCCGGTGGAGGGAAAAGCGCGCTGAATGGTCAAGTCCGCGAACCGAACGATTTCAGGTGATCCGGCTCACTGAACGGCTCGGTGGGGCGCCCGGACCCGTCCCGCGCGCCTTTGCCGGGCGCATTCCAGGGGGCGGGTGGCGGAATGCCGAACCCGGCGCGCGGACCGGCCGCGCCCACCTCGCCGTTCAGCGGCGCGACGCGCTCGGGGGCGCACCATGATGGACCGGCGCCGCGCCGCCGCGACGAGGGCTGCCACCCCCGACCGGCGCGGCCACCGCACGCCCGGCCGCCGCGCGGGGGAGGGCCCGTGCGGGTGCGCGGGGGAGGGGGCTCGGTGGGGTTGGGCGGTGCGGAGGAGTGGGCGGGGCGTTCCGGGCGGGGCCGAGGCCGTTGACCGGGCACACCGTGCTGTGGGACCCGGTCCGGTTGACGGCGGCCGAGTTCGCCGGGTGCTGGGAGCAGCTCGACCTCGGCGAGCCGCCGGGCGCGCTCGGGCTGTCCGACGTGGACCCGGTGTGGCCCGCCGAGGTGCTGGTCGGGTTGCGGCGCAGGGGGATCGCGCTGCGCGGCGCGCGGTTGGAGCGGCAGCTGCGGGCGCTGGCGCGCCGGGACTACGCGGTGGACGTCGACGGGTGCCGCGCCCCGCGACCGGTGCGGGTGCGGGCCTCCGTGGTGGGGAGCATCGGCGTGCTCGCCGAGCGCTGCGGCGACGAGGTGGTGCTGGTGAGCGTGCCGCACTACGCGGTGCCCGCCGAACTGGTGGCCAGGCTGCCGGAGAGCGCGTCGGTCGAGGTGACCAGGGACGGCGTGCGGGTCGGGGCGAGCCGGTGCGGCCCGCGCGGCGAGGTGGCCGAGCTGATCGAGCGCACCCGACCGGGCTGACCCGCCCCGCCGACCGGCGCGCTCAGCCCCCGGCCAGCGCCCTCCTGGCGAAGTCGACCACGTCGCCGAGCACCTCGTCCCGGTTCGTCTCGTGGAACACCTCGTGCTTGGCCCCCTGGTAGATCCGCTCCTCGAACCGCGTCCCGCGCAACCGGTCCGTGCCGGTGCGCGTGTCGGCTTCAGGGACCAGCCGGTCGGCCGCGCCGTGCAGCCACAGCACCGGGACCCGGTCGAGCGCGGGCCCGAAGTTCACCTCGTCGATCGCCCGCTCCACCGCCTCCAGGGTCCGCCGGGGCACCGGCCCGTGCCACACCAGCGGGTCGGCGGCGTACGCGCGGCCGACCTCCTCGTCGCGGGACAGCTCCGCAGGGTCGACCGCCGTGCCGGACAGGTCGTCGCCGCCGAGCGCGTCCAGGCCCTCCCAGGTGCCCAGCACCGGCGCGGACAGCACCAGCGCGGCGAGCCGGTCCTGGCGCTCCTGCGCCCACTTGGCCGCCACCAGGCCGCCGAGGCCGTGCCCGACCAGCACCACCGGCAGGTCCACCCCGGCCGCGCCGATCACGGCGTCCACGTCGTCGACCAGCGCCCCGACGTCCTCCACCAGCGCCCGCTCGCCCTCCGACGCCCCGTGCCCGACCTGGTCGGCCGCGACCACCAGCGCACCCGCCTCCACCAGCGCCTCGGCGACCAGCCCGTACCGCCCGGCGTGCTCCCCGCACCCGTGCACGAGCACCGCCAACCAGGTGGCGCCCAGGTTCGGCCAAGTCCGCACGACCAGCTCACCGGCACGTCCGGGAACGTTCGACTCGATCACCCCACCCAGGTTAGGGCCAACCCGATTAAGAGCCACCCGACCCGCCTAGACCCAACCTGACCTGACCCGCCTCGCTCCGACCCGCCCCGACCTGACCCGCCTCGCTCCGACCCGCTTTGTTCCGCCCTGCTTCGCCCCGACCCGCCCTGCTTCGCCCCGACCCGCCCTGCTTCGCCCCCACCCCGCCCGCTTCGCCCCCGCCCCGCCCTGACCCGACCCGCTCTGTGAAGCGGAGCGGTGACTGCGCACGGGGCGCTTTTTCCCGTGCGCAGTCAGGCCTCCGCTTCTAGAAATGTCAGAGCACCGCTTCACTTACCGCCTTCACCGCCGTCGGCAGCGTTCGCCTCGGGTCGGTCACCAGGTACAGCGTGCTGTCCGGCAGCTCCCCGAGCCGCCGCAGCGCGCCGCTCTCCAGCTGCTCGGCCACCGCCACCCTCGGCAGCACCGTCCACCCCAGCCCGGCCACCACGCACGACCGCACCGCCTCGATGCTCCCGAACCGGGTGATCTGCGGCCGTCGCCCGTTCAGCTCCCGCACGAACCGGTCCGTGTACGAGCAGCCCTCCTCCAGCAGGAAGTACCGCTCCTCCGCCACCGCGCCCGGCGCGGCCACCAGCTCGATCGGCTCCACCCCGATCGGGTGGACGGTCAGGCCGGGCGCGACCAGGCCGTCGTCCAGCGCGAGCCCCAGGTCGAGCGTGCCGCGCCGCACCCCGAGCAGCACCTCCTTGGTCCCGGCCGGTGACAGGTGCACGGTGATGTTCGGCCAGCGCAGCGCCGCGTCCGCGATCCGCTGCGGCAACCGGTACGCGCACACCGACTCCGGCGCGCCGATCCGCACGTCGCCCTCGACCTCGGTGCTGCCGCGCACCGCGTCCAGCAGCCGCTGCTCGGCGGACAGCACGTCGCGCGCGTTCTCCACCGCCTTGCGCCCGGCCTCGGTCAGCCGCGCGCCCTGCGGCAGCCGGTCGAACAGCCGCGCCCCCAGATGTCGCTCCAGGACCTTGACCTGGCTGGTCACCGAGGACTGGACTAGGTGCAGCTCGGCGGCTGTCGCGGTGAAGCTCCCGGTTCGCGCGAGGACCAGCAGGGTGCGCAGCAGCCGGGTGTCCATCCATCGAACATAGCGATACCGCCCATGCGCGTTCATCGTTGGACTCGATTCCACTGATTCCGCACCATGGGCGCATGTCGAACGTCCTGCGCTACGCCGCTTTCACCACCACCCCGACCGGCGGGAACCCCGCCGGGGTCGTCCTCGACGCGCGGGAGCTCACCCCCGAGCGGATGCTCGCGACCGCCGCCGAGGTCGGCTACTCCGAGACCGCGTTCCTGCTGCCCGGCCCCGACCCGCGCCGGTTCGCGATCCGCTACTTCAGCCCCGAGGCCGAGGTCCCGTTCTGCGGGCACGCCACCGTCGCGGCGGCCGTCGCGCTCGGCCTGCCGGGCACGATCGCGCTGGACACGGCGGCGGGCGAGGTGCTGGTCGACGTGGACGGCGGCACCGCCACCCTGACCAGCGTCCCGACCCGCACCAGGCCCGCGCCGGACGCCGACGTCGACGCCGCGCTCGCCGCGCTGCGCTGGTCGCGCGCCGACCTGGACCCGGAGCTGCCGGTCCGCTGGGCGTTCGGCGGCGGCTGGCACCTGGTGGTGGCGGTCCGCGACCGGGCCGTGCTGGCCGCGCTGGACTACGACTTCCCCGCCCTGCGCGCCCTGCTGGCGGGCGCCGACGCCCTCACCGCGCAACTGGTGCACCGCCGCGAGCCCGCCGTCTTCGACGCCCGCGACCCGTTCCCGGTGGGCGGGGTGGTGGAGGACCCGGCGACCGGGGCCGCCGCCGCCGCGTTCGGCGGGTACCTGCGGGAGCTGGGGCAGCTGCCGGAGGGCGGGCGGTTCGTGCTGCACCAGGGGGTGGACATGGGGCGGCCGAGCGAGCTGGTCGTGGTGGCCGAGCCGGGCGCGCCGGGCGTGCGGGTCACCGGGGCCGCCGTGCCGATCGACGCGCTGGGCTGACGCGGGACCACCGGGGCGCTCGCGCTCACGGGCCGGTTCGCCCGCTACCGGTTCGCCCGCAGCGCCGAGCCGCGCCGCCGGTCGTGCTCACCCGCCCGCGCGCCGTGCGGAAACGCCGTGCGGAAACCCCGCCGAACCGCGCCCCGAGCCCCGCGCCACCACCGAAAGGCCGCGCCGACCCGCCCACCGGATCGGCCATCCGCCGCTGCCGCCCCACCCCCGCCTGCCGGCAGGGTGGTTCGGCACGGCTGCCCCAGGCCACCCGCCGTTTCTCCGCAGGCACGGCGGGCGGCCCGGACAGCGGGGCGCTGGCGCCCCGCGACGGCTCGTCCCCCTCCCGGCCGCCCGCGCGTCCCGCCCGCGTCAGCGGGGGCGCGGGCGCGCGGCGGAGGGGGACCGCCGAAGCCCTTATCCGATCCGGACGGCGCGCTGGATCTGGTTGCGCCTGGTCCGGCTGCCGCGCGTCTGCTCCTGCCGCACCTGCTCCTCCTCGGGGTGGGTCGCCGGGACAGGCCCACTATGTCCCGCCCAGCCGCGCCGGAGGGCATCCGGAAAGGGGATACGCGGTAGTTATGCCCGACTTGGAGCTGCGCCACCTGCGCGCGGTGTGCGCGATCGCCGAGGAGGGCAGCCTCACCAAGGCCGCCTCGCGGCTCGGCCTCACCCAGCCCGCCATGAGCGCCCAGCTGCGCACCGTCGAGCGGATCGTCGGCGGCAGGCTGTTCGAGCGCACGCCCGGCGGCAGCGTGCCCACCGAGCTGGGCAGGCAGGTCGTCGCCTCGGCCAGGCTCGTGCTCGACGAGGTCGGCGGCCTGGTCCGGCTGGCCAGGGAGCGCAGCTCGGGGGCCGACCGGGGACCGCTGCTGGTGGGGAGCGTGCCGACGCTGTTCTTCGGCGACTTCGTCACCGAGCTGCGCCGCGCCGCGCCCGACGTCGAGATCCGCACCGAGACCATGCAGGGCGGGTCCGAGCTGCTGGAGAAGCTGGTCGCCGGGCAGTTCCACGTGGCGGTGCTCGACTGGTTCGAGGGCCTGGGCACCCGCGACCTGCGCGGCGTCGAGGTGCGCAAGCTGGTGAGCGAGCCGCACTTCGTGGCGCTGCCCGAGTGGGACCGGCTGGCCGGGCAGGACGAGGTCGACCTCGCCGAGCTGGCCGACCGCGACTGGGTCACCCCGCCCGACCAGTTCATCGGCAACCGGCTGCAGATCGTCGCCGCGTGCGCGGGAGCCGGGTTCACGCCCCGGTTCACCCACCACGCCAACGAGGCCAGCAGCGCGCGCGGGCTCGTCGCCAGCGGCGCGGTGTGCTTCGCGCTCCCGCAGTCGCGCGGCGGCGACGGCATCGTGGTCAAACCGCTCAAGGGCTCGCCGCTGCTGATCGACGTCCTGGTGGCGACCCGCCGCGACGGCCCGGTCGCGGGCCGGGCGCACGAGGTCTACGCGTGCGCGGCGCGGGCGTACCGGGCGCTGCTGCCGAGGAACCCGGCGTTCGAGAAGTGGTGGTTCGCCCACCAGGAGACGCATGCGGAACTGGATGCGGCCCTGCTGGTCGACCCGGCGTGAACCCCTCGCCCACGCCGAGCCGGACGTCCCCCGTGCCCAGGTGGTGCTCCGGGACACGGGGGACCGGCGGTGATCAGCGGTTCTCGACGGCCTCGGAGATCGGGGTGGCCGGGCGGCCGAGCAGGGTGGGCAGGTCTTCGGTGACGCGCTCCAGGGCGCCCCGGCCGATGTTGACCTCGATGTCCGTCAGCAGCTCCGCCACGAAGTCCGGCAGGCCGAAGCCGACCAGCCCGGCGATCCGCTCCTGCGCCGTCACCGGCTTCGCCTCGTCGCCGGACAGCGCGGCCAGCTCGGCGAACGTCCACGCGCTCGGGCCGGTCAGCTCGTAGGTCCTGCCCTCGTGGCCCTCGCCGGTCACCACGATCGCGGCGGCCTCGGCCAGGTCGTGGCGGGAGGCGCTGGCGTTGCGGCCGTCACCGGCGGCGTGCGCGACGACGCCGCGGCCCAGCGCCTGGGTGTAGTTCTCGTGGTACATGCCGTTGCGCAGGAACGCGAAGGCGATCCCGGACTCGCGGATGACCCGCTCGGTCGCGGCGTGGTCGGGGGCGAGGGAGAGCGTGGACGTGTCGGCGTCCACCACGCTGGTGTAGGCGATGAACGCCACGCCCGCGGCCTTGGCGGCCTCCACCACGCGGGTGTGCTGCGCGATCCGGTCCGGCCCGTCCGCCGAGACCAGCACGAGCCGGTCCACGCCCGCGAACGCCGCGCGCAGCGACTCCACGTCGTCGAAGTCGGCCTTGCGCACGTCGACGCCGCGCGCGGCGAGCGCGTCGGCCTTCTCCGGCGAGCGGGTCGAGACGGCCAGCTCCGAGGCGGGGATGCGGGTGAGGACGTGGTCGGCGATGAGGGCGCCCAGGTGGCCGGTGGCCCCGGTGATCAGCGTGGTCATGCGACCACGGTAGGAATCGAAGCTCACTTTTCGTAAGTACCCACTATTTTGTCGGGTACTTACCTCAGCGGAAGGATGCAGGTAACGTGGTTGTCATGGCGACGACGGGTGACGTGTACGACCGCAACTGCCCCTCCCGGCAGATCGCCAGCCACGCCACGAGCCAGTGGGGCGGGTTGGTCCTCGGCAAGCTCCTGGAGGGCAAGCTGCGGTTCAGCGAGCTGCGCAGGGCGGTCGTGGGCGTCAGCGAGAAGATGCTGGCCCAGACCCTGCAGGCGCTGGAGCGCGACGGCCTCGTGCTGCGCGAGGTCCACCCGGTCATCCCCCCGCACGTCGACTACTCCCTCACCCCGGCGGGCGCGCAGCTCGCGACGCGGGTGCGCGGCCTCTACGACTGGATCGAGGACAACCTCCCCGACCTGTGCGCGGCCAGGGACGCCTACGACGCCAAGCGCGCGGGGACCACCGTGTGACGGGTGCGACGGCCCCGTGAGTTCTGAACCGGTTCGGCGGGGTCGTTGTGGTCTGCGCGGAGCCGGGTGGTCGGAACCACTGGAGGTCGAATGGGCGGCAGACGGAAGCACACGGCGAGCGGGGCGGCACTGGCGCTGCCCTTCACGGACGACCGGCACCCGGCGGAGCCCTACCCCGGCGCTCGGCCGGGTGCCTGCTTCGTTCACCTGGACGGTGCGGGTTGGCCGGTAGATCCGGACCCGATGAGCGACTCGGGGTGGCGCGTATCCCCCGATGGGGTGGACCTGGACGAGTGGCTGGCGGGGCATGGCGAACCCCCGCTGGCGGAGCGGACCCCGGTGCTGGCCTACGGGTCCAACGCCAACCCCGCCAAGGTCACCTGGTTGCGCGAGGAGCTCGGTCTCACCGGTCCCGCGGTGGTGCTGCGCGCCAGGTGCGAGGGGCTCGCGGCGGTGTGGGCCTCGGGCCTGCGCAAGGTCGACGGGCAGCGGCCCGCGACCCTGGCCGCGATGCCGGGCGTCACCGAGGAGCACGCGGTCTGGTTCGCCACCGCCGAGCAGCTGCGCGTGCTGGACCGCTGCGAGGGGCGCGGGCTGCGCTACCGGCTGGTGCGCGTGCACAGCGGCCGGGTCACCCTGTTCGACGGCTCGGTGGTCGACTCGGTGCTCGCCTACACCGGCGCGGGCCGCAGGCGGATGCCGCTGCTGTCGGCCGGTGAGCCGGTGCGGTGCGCCGAGGTCGACCAGGTCGGCGCGCGCTGGCTCGGCGGGCGGCCCGCACCCGACGACGGCCTCGACGTCACCCCGGTGCACGGCTACCCGGCGCCCGACGAGTGGCCGGACCGCCTGTTCGTCTACGGCACGCTCCAGCCGGGGCAGAGCGCGTGGGGGCTCGTGGAGCCCTTCACCAGCGGCTCGCCGGAGGCGGCGCGGGCGTCCGGGACGCTGCACGACACCGGGCTCGGCTACCCGGCGCTGCGCCCCGGCGGCGGGGTCGCGAACGTGCCGGGCCACGTGCTGCGGCTGACCTCGCCGGAGGAGGCGCTGCCGGTGCTGGACGAGTACGAGGGCGACGAGTACCGGCGGGTCAGGGTGACCCTGCCGGACGGGCGGGTGTGCTGGACGTACCTGTGGCGCGGCCCGGTCGACGGCTTCGCGGAGCTGCCGGAGGGGTGGGTGTGACGGCGCGGGTCGTTCGTGGCCGCCCCCCTGGAAGCGGACCGTGACCAGCAACGACCGCTCGGGTCTCCCGAACGGGTGAGATCGAGCCGCGCGGACCCGGCGTAGGCCCGATCCGGTGAATCTCCCCCGGCAGGGGCCACCGGAGCGGGCACCGGGTACGTCCTCCTTCAGCAGCATCCGACTCTGGAGGTGGGACATGAGGCGACGGCTGATCGCGGTGTGCGGGGTGGCGCTGGCCGGGGTGCTCGCCGCGTGCGGCGGCGGCGCCCGCCCCGCTGCCGAGCAGGGCGTGCTCACGACGGAGCCCGCGCCGAGCAGCGCGGCGACCGGTTCGAGCGAGCCGGGGACCTCGGTGGAGGGTGCCCCGAACAGCGCCGATCCGGGCGGCGCCGATCCCGGCGGCGGCGCGGATCCCGTGCCGCCGAGCGATCCGGGCCAGCAACCGCCCGGCGCGGGCGGCCGCTGCACGGCGGCGTCCCTGGCGGGCCGGTTCCAGCCGACCGACGCGGGCGCGGGCAACCGGTACGGGACGTTCGTGGTGACCAACACCGGCGACCGGCCGTGCACCCTCACCGGCTACAGCGGCCTGCAGCTGCTCGACGCGGCGGGGCGGCCGGTGCCGACGGACCTGGTGCGCACCGGCACGCCGGGCCCCGAGCCGGTCGTGGTGGAACCGGGCGCGTCGGCGTCGGCGAACCTGCGGTGGACCGTGGTGCCGACCGGCGACGAGCCGGTGGAGGGCCCCTGCGAACCACAGCCGGCGAGCGCCGCGGCCATCCCCCCGGACGAGACCCAACCGCTCACGGTGACCTGGGTGGCGGGCCCGGTGTGCGGCGGCGGGAAGATCGAGATCAGCGCGTTCTACGCGGCCTGATCCCGCAGCTCGACCCGGAGCGCGGCCGGTCCGCGCTCCGGGCGGGCACGCGGACCGGGCGGGCACGCGGACCGCGCCGAGCTGGTGCCAACCACTTGCCGGGGGCGCACCCGTTGCCACTCCGCTGTCGGCGACCGGTTGCCGTCAACTGCTCGCCGTCGCCCCGCGCCCGCCGTTACCCCACCGCCCGTGTCACCCACGCGCGCCGCCCCCGCCGCCCGCGTCACCCCTCGCCCACCATCACCCCACCGCCCCCATCCCCACCAGCACGCCCTCGCAACTCCGCACCACCACCCCCGCCGCCCGGCGCTGGGTGTTGTCCAGCACCGGGCTGGCCGCGTGCTCGCGCCACCGCCCCAGCACGTCCAGCAGCACGTGCCGCAGCTCCCGCCCCGACAGCCCCTGCTCCTCCACCCCCAGCCGCGCCGCAGCGCCCGTCCCCGCGCCGCCCACCAGCCTGGTCGCCTCCGCGCCCAGCTCGCCCGGCAGCCCGACCCGCCCGCCGCCCAGCGCGGCCAGCAGGCGCAGCTCGCGGAAGTCGTGCGCCCCCGCCACCACCCGCTCCAGCGCCCCCAGCAGCCCCACCGACCCCGGCCTCGGCTCCGCGCGCAGCACCACGTCCAGCCCCAGCAGCGCCGACCGCGCCTTCAGCGCCCCGCGCCGCTCCGTCAGGTGCGACCCGATCGCCTCCCGCAACTGCCCCAGGCCGCTGCGCTGGGCCAGCTGACCGGTCAGCTTCACCCGCGTGTCGAAGCCCTGCCTGATCAGCGTCGTGCACAGCCGCACCCCGAACAGCCCCAGCCGGTCCAGCAGCCGCTGCCTCGCCGCCGCGCCCAGCGCCACCGGGAAGTCCTCGCCCGCGAACCGGTCCGCCGACAGCAGGTGCCCGTCCAGCTCCGCCCGCGCCACCCCGGACAGCGCCCCCAGCGCGGCGAACTCCTCGTCCCTGAGCGTCCGGGACGCCACCGCCAGCAGCCCGGCGAACGCCACCGCGTCCTGGCACAGCCCCCGCACCGCCGGGTCCCGCCTGCACCGCCGGGCGATCTGCTTCGCCGACGACAGCGCGTCGATCCGCCCGCCGCCGATCTCGTCGGCCCGCGCCAGCACCAGCAGCGTGGTGACCGAGGCCGCTCGCGCGATCGGGTGGTCGTGCCCGGCGCGCAACCGCTCCAGGTCCTCGTCGCGCACGTGCCTGCTCAGGTGCAGCACCGCGTCCGCCTCGCCGAACACCAGCTCGACCGGCGCGTCCGCGCGCGTGTCCACCAGCACCAGGTCCCGCAGCGACCGCGCGGGCCACTCGACCACGACCCGCTCCGCGCCACCGGCCTCCACCCGCACCCCGTCGTCGCGGCGCACCACCGGCACCTCGTGCGCGCCCACCCACGCGGCCGGGCGCGCGCCGTCGCGGTACCAGGCGGTCGCGGTGGGCTGCGGGGCGAACTCCTCGCCGACCAGCGCGCTCACCAGCGTCGACTTGCCGGTCCCGCGCCCGCCCGCGACCGCCACCCGCACCGGCTCGGCGAACCGCGCCCGGTGCCCGCGCAACCACGACACCGCCCTCGGGCTGTCCCGGTACAGCGCCAGCGCCTCGTCGAGCAGCGCCTCGACGGCGGCCTCCAGCCCCACCGCGCCCGCACCCGAGCCCGGAACCGCAACCGCGGACCCCGGCCCGCCCAGCCCCACCACGCTCCCGTTCACCACAGCACCACCAACGACGCACCCCCGATCCGGGTTACCCCCGAACGGGTGGCCGCAGCTCCGCCGCAACGCCCAGTCACACAGTGGCACCCGGCCCCGCCGTCACGCCCAGCCCGGCCACCACATCCGACCGCGCCGTGATGCCCAGCCCGGCCACCGCATCCGACCGCGTCGTGATGCCTGCTCGCCTACGACGCCCGGCTCCGCCGTCACCTCCGGCTCGCCGTGACACCCGACCACGCCGTGATGCCTGCCCGCCCACGACGCCCGGCTCCGCCGTCACCTCCGGCCCGCCCGCGACGCCCGCCCCCGCCGTGATGTCCGGCCCGCCGTGGCGCCAGCCTCGCCCGGACACCCAGGGCCACCGTGATCCCAGCCCAGCCGCCCAGCCCAGCCGTTCAGCAGCACCGTCACGCCCGGCCCCACCGTCACGCGCGGCCTCGCCCCCCCTGCCCGGCCCCGCCACCCCACCCGACTAAGCCGTGATCCCCAACGGCGCCGCGCCGACCCCGGCCAGCGCCTGCACCCGCTGGTACAGCTGCACCAGCCCGTCCAGCTCGCCCTTGGCCTCGCGCGCCCGCCGCTCCCGCTCGGTCGCGTCGTCCTGCACCGCCCGCCGCGCGCTGCGCGCCGACTCCAGCAGCGTCTCCTGCAACTCCTCCGCGATGGTGCTGAAGTGGTTGCGCAGGCTCCGCTGCACGTGCCGCGCCGCGTCCCGGCAGTCCTTGCTGAACTTCACGAAGAAGTCGTCCACGTGCCGCTGCACGGACTGCTTCGCGGCGGCCTGCCTGCGCTTGAGCCGCTGCTCGCCCTCCTCCAGTATCGACCGCCCGCCGAACAGCGCCCCCGCGCCGAGCGACACCGCGTTGATCAGCGGCATCCCGGCCAGGCTGGTCACCAGCCCGAGCATCAGCACGCCCCCGTACGACCCGCGCAGCCCGGTGAAGAACTTCTGGCTCGCGGTGAACCGCTCCAGCGCGGGCGCGTCCATCTCGGCCACCCGGTCCAGCAGGTCGTCCGGGAACACCGACTCGGGCAGCAGGTCGTCCCGGTGCACCGGGAAGCTGCGCGCCACCTTCTCCGCGACCCACTCGGCCCGCTCCAGCAGCCACGCGAAGTTCGTCGTCGCCGCCTCGGTCAGGCTGGTGCGCAGCCACGGCTCGAACTCGTCCCAGACCTTCCCCGGATCGGCGGTCTCGAAGGTGCGGTCGACCTCGCGCAGGATGCTCCTGGTCCGGTCCCGCAGGTCGTACTCGACGTCCGACACCAGGTCGGCCATCTCGTCGGCGAGCACGGTCTGCCACCGCGCGGACCGCCGCCGCAGCTCGTCCACCCGCCGCTGCGCCTCGTGCAGCGCGGCGATCGTGTCCTCGGGCCCGCGCGCCCCCACGCTGGCCAGCTCCTCCTTGAGCGGCGCCACCAGCTGCTTGACCGCCGAGGCCGCCGCCGCCGCGACCGACCGGCGGCCGAGCACGTCCGCCGCCGCCACGATGTCGCGCTGCACGCACGCCAGCAGCTCCGGGAACCCGGACTCGGCGTTCAGCTCCCGGTCTCCGGTCTTGGCCGCGCGCAGCCGCAGCGCCGAGGACACCGGCAGCACCTTCGCGCTCACCCCGGCGCGCGCGAGGTGCGCGCGGTCGCGCTGGAGCACCTGCCGCCACTGCGCGGACAGGTCGGTCTTGGTCAGCACCACGGTCACGTTCGGGCAAGCCGCCACCACCCGGTGCAGCAGCTCCAGCTCGGACGCCGACAGCTCGGCGGTCGCGTCGGTCACCATCAGCACCGCGTCCGCCTGGAGCAGCGCCGCGTAGGTGCTCGCCGCGCGCGCGCCTCGGGTGTCCCCGGTGCCGGGCGTGTCGATCAGCACCAGCCCGGACGCCAGCAGCTCGCGCGGGATGCCGACCTCGGCCGCCAGCACCTCGCCCGCGCGCGCCTCGCTCCCGGCGCGCCCGCTCACCGCCCGCGCCACCTGGTCGATGGGCACCGGCACGCGCTCGGTCGGCGCGTCCGCGATCGACCCGCCGCGCAGCAGCGCCGCCGACGGCGTCTCGGCGTGCTGCACGAACGTGGGCACGGCGGTGGTCACGTCGTCGCCCACCGCGCACACCGGCGCGTTGATCAGCGCGTTCACCAGCTGGCTCTTGCCCTGCTTGGACTCGCCCACGACCAGCACCCTGATCCTGGGGTCCAGCTGGCTCGCGCGCTTCTCGCGCAGCCTGGCGGCCAGGTCGGGGCGGTTGCGGGCGGCGCAGGCCCTGATCGTGTCGTCGAGCACGTCGAGCCACGGAGCGGACATCACCCGGTTGAGTCTGCCGTGTTCCCCCGCTTGGGTGAAAGAGCGAAGCGGCCCCGCCGGGTGAGCGGGGCCGCTTCCGGCCGCTGAGCGGTTCAGGCTCAGAACAGCAGGTCGCCGATGGGGGACTCGGCGATCGGCGCGGCCGCGTGGCCCACCGCGTCCGTGACGCCGCCGACGCCCGCGTTGTGCGCGGTGCCGGAGACGGTCGCGGTGAGGTGCTGGGTCAGGTCGCCCACGGGCTCCAGGGTCGCGCCCAGGTCGAGGCCACCGCCGCCGAGCGCGCCGAACGCCTGGTCGGCCACGGCGCTGACGGAGCCGTGGACCGAGCCCACGGTGTCGAACACCGGGGAGGTCACGCCCTCCAGGCCGGGCAGCACCGAGCCGGTGGTCCCGTCCAGGGTGTCCACCGCGCCGGACAGGGTGGCGTCGACCGTGGTGTCCACGGCGGCGACGGAGTGCGCGGCCACGGTGGTCGCGCCGTCCAGGGTCGCGGTCACGTCGCCCACGGCGGAGAAGCTGGTCGCCACGGTCGCGTCCACGCTCGCCGCGACGTCGGCGCCCAGGCCGAGGCCCAGGTCGCCCGCGCCGCCGAGCAGGCCGACGCCGCTCGCGTCGGCGGTGAGCGCGCCCACGGCGCCCAGGTTGAGGTCCGAGCCCGCGCCGACCGCGCCGCTCAGCTGCTGGGTCACGGCCTGCAGCTGGGCGATCGCCGAGACGGAGCCCTCCAGGTCGAGGTCCAGGTCACCGGCCACGACGCCGTCGAGGGCGGGCAGGCCCGCCGACGGCGCGAAGTCGAGCACCAGCGGGATGACCTCCTGGACGTCCAGCGCGGTGACGTCGCTCAGGCCCGCGGCGGCCAGGCAGCCCTCGGCGTCGACCTGGAAGGCGGCCAGTGCGCTCGGGTCGCTCAGCAGGTCGAGGACGAAGTCGTGCAGCGTGTTCGGGGCGTCCGGGGTGGCGACCATGAGGCGTTTCTCCTGGTGGGTGGCGCGGGAGTGGGTGGGCCGGAGGGCGTCGCCCTGCCGGTGGCACAACCGTAGGAGCGGGGGGATCACGAGCCATCGGGGATTGCTCCCAGTAGATGCCGCATCCCCAGAGGGGGGGTTCTCGTTCACTCCCTAAGGGGGAGGGGGACGCGCTTGTCGGCCCTTTTACCCCCGTGTAGGTAGTTGACCGTTGCTGCGAACAGGTGAGTGAAGGAGGCTCCGGGTTGTCGTACGTCCTCGGGGTCGACGCGGGCACCACCCGCACCTCGGCCGCCGTCTGCCACCTCGGCGGCGCGGGCCGCTCCGAAGCCGAGGTCGTCGGCCTCGGCGGACCGGGCGGTGGCGTCGCCACCTGCCTCCAGCTGACCGCCGACGGCGACTTCGCCGTCGGCGAGCCGGGCGACCCGCGCTGGACCGCCGCGGACTTCGTCCGCCGGGTCGGCGACGACGTCCCCGTCGTCCTCGGCGCGGACCCGTGCACCCCCCAGGAGCTCGTCGGGCTGCTCGTCGCCCACGTCGCCCGGCGCGTGGCCGAGCGCGAGGGCGAGCCGCCCGCGCACGTCGTGCTGTCCCACCCGCCGGGCTGGGGCCCGCACGCCAAGGCCCTGGTCCACGCCGCCCTGCGCGACGCCGGGCTCGCGCGGGTCACCCTGCTCCCGGAACCGCTGGCCGTCGCCGCCGACCACGCCGAGAACCACCGGGCCCGCACCGGCCTGCTCGCGGTCCTCGGCGTCGGCAGCCACGCCAGCACCTGCGCCCTGGTCCGCCTCGCCCCGAACGGCGATCACGAGCTGCTGGCCTGGTCCGAGGAGGCCGACCGGTGGGCGGGCGCGGACCTGGACGACCTGGTCTTCGCGCACGTCGCCGCCGAGCTCGGCGGCCTCGACCCGGCGCAGCCGCACCTGCTGCCCGCCGTGGCCAGGCTGCGCCGCGACTGCGAGTCCGCCAAGCGCGTCCTGTCCGGCGTGCCCGTCACGGCCGTGCCGGTGCACCTGCCGGACGGCCGCGTCGACGTCGAGCTGACCAGGGAGCGCTTCGAGGAGCTGGCGAGGCCCGGCGTGGAGCTGGCCGTGCGCGGCCTGGAGCGGCTGTGCCGGGGCAGCCGCCCCGACGCGATCGCCCTGGTCGGCGGCACGGCCAGGATGCCGCTGCTGGCCGCCGCCGTCACCGCCGCCGTGCCGGGCAGGCTCGTGCTGGCCGCCGCCCCCGAGGCCTGCGCGGTCCGGGGAGCCGCCCTCGCGGGCAGGCGGCTGCTGCTCGGCCCGGACACCGGACCCGACCACGGCGAGACCTCCGTGCTGCTGCACGGCGACGACCCGTCGCTGCGCTTCCCCGTCGGCCAGCTCGCCTGGGACGACGCGGAGACCGCCGCGCCCCCACCACGCCCCCCGGTCGAGATCACCCCGCTCGACCTGCCCACCCCCCTGTCGGTGAAGCGGGTCGTGCGCCGCGGCCTCGCCCCGATCGGCCGCTCCCGCCGAAGCGGCCGGTCCGCACCCCGACACCGCACCCGAGACGACGAGGACGGCCGTTGAGCCACCGCATGACGACTCCCCCCAAGCCCGTCCTGGACACCGCGGCGCGCGCCCTGCTCGACGACATCGCCGCGAACCCCGGCGCGGTCCTGCGCCTCGGCGTGCTCGCGCCAGGCGGGCACGGGAAGACCACCCTGCTGCGCGAGGTCGAGCGGGCCTTCGCGCAGAACGGCGCCGACGCCACCGTCGTGGACGACGCGCACCTGCTCGGCGACGACGAGCTGCGCGCCCTGCGCGCCCAGGTCGAGCGCGGCGACACCTCCACCGTGGTCGCCTACCGGCCGTGGCCGCGCTCCCGCGCCCTGGCCGCGCTCGCCGAGTCCCTCGGCCGCGCCCGCCCCGCCCACCGGCCCGCCCCGCTCACCCGCGAGCAGGTCAAGCACGCCCTGCCCCCGGCCACCGGCCGCGCCCTGGTCGACTTCGTCCACCAGCAGACCGGCGGCGTGCCCCGCTTCGTGGCCAGGCTCTCCGGCCTGACCTCGCCGGAGCTGACCCCGGACGTCATCGCCTCCTTCCGCGCCGACCTGGACTGGCTCGACCCGGACGCCCAGAAGTTCCTGCTCGCCGCCGAGGCAGGCGCCGCCCTGCGCCTGGACCTGCTCCAGTCGCTGCTCGGCGGGGACGCCGACCGGGTCGCCGACGTGATCGACGCCGTCCGCGCCACCGGCCTGCTCGCCCCCGGCGGAACCCTGCTCCCGGTCGCCCGCACCGCCGTCGCCACGCTCAGCCGCACCGACCGGCGCATCGCCGTGCGCCGCGCCCTCGCCGAGACCCAGCTGCGCGCGGGCGGCCCCGTCCTGGACCTGGTGCGACCGCTGCTCACCGCCCCCGGCCCCGAGCTGTCCGAGCTGTTCACGGCCGCCGCCGCCGAGGCGCTGCCCAGCGACCCGGCGCTCGCCGCCCGGCTGCTCGCCGCCATCGGCACCCCCACCCCCGAGGTCGCCGTCCGGCACGCCACCGCCTCCGCCATGGCGGGCGACCTGGACTCCGCGCTGCGCCTGGCCGACCGGGTCGTCGCGGGCGGCGACCAGACCCACCGGGGCGCCGCCGCCGAGGTCGCCGCCATCGCGCTCGCCCACCGGGGCCAGCTCGCCCGCAGCACCGAGCTGCACCGCTGGTCGCCCAGCGCCACCTCCACCGCGTTCGCCCACATCGGCCAGATCGGCGTCGGCGTCCTCCCGGTCGCGCCGCTGCCGCCCGCCCCGCCCACCCTGCTCGGCGGGGCCGCCTCGCTGATGGCGCACGGCGTCCTGGAATCGGTCACCGGCAGCCCGACCACCGCGCTGTCCACCCTGGTCAGGGCAGCCGGACTGCTCGAACCGGCCGGTGCGGGCGTCCTGCTGCCCGACTCGCCCGCCGCCCTCGCCGCGCTGGTCGCGCTGCACAGCGGCGAGCCCGTGGTCGCCGAGTCCGCGCTCGACCGCGCCGTCGCCACCGGCCTCGGCGGCTCGCTGATGGCCGTGCGGCACCGGCTGCTGCGCGCCTGGATCGCCATGGGCCGGGGCAACCTGGAGCGCGCCCGCGAGACGATCACCGCCCTGCGCAGGGCGAACCGGCCCCTCGAACCCCGCGACTGGATCTTCGCGGTGGCGCTGGAGATCGGCGTCGCCCGCCGCAACAGCGACCTGCCCACCCTCAAGCGCACCTGGGAGCAGGCCTGCGAGGCGGTGCTGCGCCACCCCGTCGACCTGTACACGTTCCTGCCGCTGGGCGAGTTCGCCGCCGCCGCCGCGAGGCTGCGCGACCAGCACCGCCTCGCCCCGCACCTGGCCGCCGCCGAGGAGCTGCTGAGCGGCCTCGGGAACCCCGCGCTGTGGGCGGTGCCGCTGCACTGGAGCGGCCTGCACGCCGCCGTCATCGCCGAGGAGATCCCGGCCGCCGAGGAGCACGCCGCCGCGCTCGCCGCCCACCGCGACTCGGGCCGCTACTGCGCGATCGTCTCCCGCGCCGCCGAGAGCTGGCTCGACGTGCTCGCGGGCAAGGTCGACCCCGACCAGGTCGAGGAGGCCGCGCGCGGCCTGCACGCGGCGGGCCAGTGGTGGGACGCCGCCCGCCTCGCGGGCCAGGCCGCCATCCGCACCTCCGACCGGCAGGCCATGGTCCGGCTGCTCGACTGCGCGCGGCTGCTCCAGGGCAGGCCGCTGGGTGGCCGCAAGCCCGCGCTGCCCGAGGCGGGCCAGGAGACCGGCAAGCTCAGCGACCGCGAGCGCGAGGTGGCCGAGCTGGTGGTCGGCGGGCTCACCTACAAGCAGGTCGGCGACCGGCTGTTCATCTCCGCCAAGACCGTCGAGCACCACGTGGCCCGGATCAGGCAGCGCCTCGGCTGCACCAGCCGCGCCGAGCTGCTCGACCAGCTCCGCCAGATCGTCGGCTGAGCACGCGCGGGCCTTCCCCGAGGCCCGCGCCCCGAGCCGGTCGGCCCGCGTGCGAGCGGGCCGACCACCGGCGCGGACGGGTCCGTCCCCCGTCCGCGCCACCGGCGCGGCGGAACCCCCTGACCTGCGACCAGGGGGTTCCGCCGCGACCGCGACGCCACCGGGTCAGCCCGCGCGCTCCACGTCGGCCACCACCCGCTCCGCCACCGGCTCGCCCCGCCCGGCCAGGTGCACCAGCACCAGCCCGAACCCCGCGATCACCACGTTCTGCAGCGCCGGGGTCAACCCGTTCCACTGCTTCGACTGCCACATCAGGAACCACTCGCCGCCGATCACGATGAACCCCAGGCCGAACAGCAGCACCTGCATCCCGAACCCGGTCCCGGACAGCAGCGACCCCAACCGCGACCGGCCCGCCAGCCACGACCCCAGCCCCGCCAGCAGCACCACCGCCGTCAGCGCCTCCCAGGCGATGATCAGCACGTACGCGGCCGTCACCAGCGCCGGGCTCGTGATCGCCCGCCACGCCGCGCTCGGCGCGCCGAACGTGGTGTCCATCGCGAACACGTGCTGCACGAACGCGTGGTTGGACCCGTAGTCGGTGACGTTGTTGAACGCCACCAGTGCCATGTAGACGCCGGCGACCGCGGTGAGCACCACGACCGCCGCGCGGGGTCCCCCGACCCGTGCCAGGAAGCGCATGACTGCTGAACCTAGTCACCGCGCGGCGGAAGTCCACGGGCCCGCGAACGATCACCCGGATGGCCGCGCCGACTGCTTCGGGTGCCCGATCCGCCTGCCGGTCAGCGCCCCCCGACCGCCGCGCCTACCTGCACGGAGGCGCGTAGTCCAGCTGCGGGACGTGCTCCCGCCAGGCGTCCTCGGTCAGCACCCCGCCGGTCCGCGCGCAGATCCGCCGACGGGCCCAGTCCGCGTCCAGGTGCCACAGCCGCACCGTGCCGTCGGCCGAGCTGGTCGCCACCACCGACCCGTCCGGGCTCACCGACACGTCCCGCAGCGCGGAGTCGTGCCCGACCACGCCCTCCCCGATCGGCCCGGCCAGCGCGGGCGCCGAGGTGTCCCACAGCCGCAGCCGCGCGTCCTCGCCGCCGCTGGCCAGCGTGCGCCCGTCCGGGGTGAACGCCACCGCCACCACCGCCTCCTCGTGCCCGGCCAGCGGCTGCCCCAGCGCCTTCGGCGCGATCGGGTCCGAGAAGTCCCACAGCCGCACGAGCTTGTCGTCGCCCGCCGTCGCCAGCACCCGCCCGTCCGGGGACAGCGCGCCCGCCCGCACCGGGCCGTCGTGGCCGGGGAAGCGGCCCACCGCCCTCGGGGCCTGCGGGTCGGCCACGTCCCACACCCGCAGGGTGCTGTCGGCGCTGCCGGTCACCAGGAACCGGCCGTCCGGGGTGAGCAGCGCGAAGTTCACGTACCCGTCGTGCAGGTCCAGCGGCCCGCCCAGCGGCCTCGGGTGCTCCCGGTCGGCCAGGTCCCACAGCCGGACCGACTCGTCCTCGTGCCCCGTGACCAGCAGGTTCCCGCGCAGCGCCAGCGGCGAGCTGAACCGGGTGCCCAGCGGCAGCGGCTCGCCGATCCGCTCCGGCTCCCCGCCCGGCCGCACGTCCCACAGCAGCACCGACCACGGGCTCGCCGTCACCATCGTGCGGCCGTCCTCGCTCAGCACCACCGCCCGCACCGGCTCGTCCGCGTCCCGCCGGTCGCCGATCGGGGTCGGCGCGTCCTGGCCGCCGGGACCGGCCAGGTCCCACGCCCGCACCGTGCCGTCCTCGCTGCCGGTCAGCAGCGCGCGCCCGTCCGGGGTGAAGCGGGGGCCGACCGTGCGCGCCGCGTGCCCGACCAGCACCGTCGACGGCAGCGACCACAGCCGCACCACCGGGTCCAGGCTGCCGGTGGCCAGCGCCCGGCCGTCCGGGGCGAACCCGACCGCGAACACCGTGCCGCTGCGCCCCGTCAGCGGCTTGCCCAGCGGCTGGACCCGCGCCGGGTCGGTCACGTTCCACAGCCGCGCCGTGCTGTCCGCCGCGCCGGAGGCCAGCACCCGGCCGTCCGGGGAGAACGCGACCGACCACACCGGGGCCAGGTGCAGCGCCAGCGGCCTGCCGCGCACCGAGGGCGCGGCCGGGTCGGACACGTCCCACAGCCGGATGGTGCGGTCCTCGCTGCCCGCCGCCAGGGTGCGGCCGTCCGGGGCGAACGCGACCGAGTGCACCGTGCTGTCGAACCCGTCCAGCGGCGCCCCGACCTGCCTCGGCGCGCGCGGGTCGGTCACGTCCCACAGCCGCACGGTCGCGTCGTCCGAGCCGGAGGCCAGCAGCCCGCCGGTGCGGGAGAACGCCACCGTGCGCACCTGCTGCCCGTGCCCGGCCAGCTCCGCGAGCCGCTTCGGCGCGCGCGGGTCGGTCACGTCCCACAGCCGCACCACGCGGTCGGCGTGCGCGGACGCCAGGGTGCGGCCGTCCGGGGAGAACGCCACCAGGTAGACGGTGTCCTTGCCGGGGGCCACCGAGGTGCTCAGCGGCTTCGGGCGCTCCCGGTCGGTCACGTCCCACAGCCGCACCGCGCCGTCCTTGCCCGCCGACGCGAGCGTGCGGCCGTCCGGGGAGAACACGGCGGAGCTGACCCAGTCGTCGTGCCCGGTCAGCGGCAGGCCGAGGGGCTTCGGCGCGGACCGGTCGGTGACGTCCCACAGCCGCACGGTGCGGTCGTAGCTGGCGGTGGCCAGGGTGCGGCCGTCCGGGGAGAACGTGGTCAGGTACACCGCGCCGGTGTGCCCGGTCAGCGGGGTGGCCAGCGGCGCGCCGCCGGACGAGATCAGCCGGGTGCCCAGGTCGGGCGCGGCGGGCCGCATCCCGCGCGCGACCAGCGCCAGCTGCGCGGACAGCGACGGGTCGCGGTCGAGCAGCTTGTCCGCCTCGGCCACGACCTGCCGGAACACCGCGTCGTCGCGCTGGCGCACCGCCACCACGGCCGCGACCCCGGCGATCAGCGCCAGCACCACCACCAGCGCGGCCCCGCCGCGCAGCGCCCACACCGCCCGCCGGTGGTGCTGGCCGGACACCGCCAGGAAGTCCCCGGTCGCGCCGGTCGGGCCCGCGCCGTCCGCCCGGTGCCTGGCCGCCCAGTGCCTGGCCGCCTCCAGCCGCGCGCCCCGGTACAGCAGCGAGGAGTCCCGCCCCTGCTCGGCCCAGGCCGCCGCGTCCTCCTCCAGCCGCTGCCGCAGCAGCTCGCCCTCCCGGTCCTGGTCGATCCAGCCGCGCAGCCTCGGCCACGCCTGGATCAGCGCCTCGTGGGTGATCTCCACCGAACCGGCGTCGAGGGTGATCAGCCGGGCGCGGGCCAGCACCTCGAGGGCCTCCTCGGCGGCGGCCGGGTCGCCCGCCTGGCCCACCAGCTCCTGCCGGGTGGAGCGGCGCCGGGTGTCCTGGGTGTCCGCGCCGATCCGCACCAGGCGCAGCAGCAGCGGGCGCGCGGCGGCCTGCGCGGCCGGGGCCAGGTCGGACCAGGCGCGCTCGGCCGTCGCGGCCACCGCGCCCTGGATGCCGCCCGCCGCCCGGTAGCCGGCGGTGGTCAGCCTGCCCGCCTGCCTGCGCTGCCAGGTCGCCAGCAGGGCGTGCGAGAGCAGCGGCAGGGCGCCCGCGTCGTACGCGCCCCGCGCGCCGCGCACCGGCGTCCGACCGGCCCGCACGCCCAGGTCGCGCAGCACCAGCTCGACCAGGCCCGCCTCCAGCTGGAGCCCGGCCGCGCGCGCGGGCCTGGCCACCGCCTCGCGCAGCTCGGCCGAGGTCATCGGCCCCAGGACCATCTGCCGCTCCTGGAGCGCGTCGGCCAGCTCCGGGATCGCCAGGCAGCGCCCGTAGAAGTCGGCGCGCACGCCCAGCACGACCAGCGCGGGCGCGTGCCCGCCCGGCCGCTCCGGGGTGCAGGCCGCCGCGAGCGCCTGGACGAACAGCTGGACCTGCGCGTCGTCGCCGCAGAGGGTGAAGGCCTCCTCGAACTGGTCGACCACCAGCACCAGGCGGTCACCGCCCCGTGCGCGCGCGTGCTCGGCGACGGCGGCCCTGACCCGTTCCGCGAAGTCGATCACGCCCAGCGACCTCGGGCCTGCGCCCCCTGCGGCCGGGGCGTCCTCGGGGAGCCCGCCGGGCGGTGCGGCGGACAGCGCGTCGGCCAGTTCGGGAACGCGCTCGACGAGTTCGGCGAGCGGTTTCGCACCCG
The DNA here is from genome assembly GCF_024171695.1 of Actinosynnema pretiosum. Lineage (GTDB taxonomy): Bacteria > Actinomycetota > Actinomycetes > Mycobacteriales > Pseudonocardiaceae > Actinosynnema > Actinosynnema pretiosum. Next base: position 87,364 of record NZ_JAMTCF010000009.1, read on the forward strand.
GAGTCATCACGGCCGACGGCCACCGCGCGGAGCCGGGGTCGGCTAACGCCCCCTCGCGGATGGAAGGAATGAGACCGGCGCGCACGAGCGAGGATTTCCCCGCGCCCGACGCGCCGACCAGGACAATGATTCCGCCGCATTCCGTGGAATTGTCCAGCCGGGTCACGAGCGCGGCCGTGCTGCGCTCCCTGCCGAAGAACCAGGAGGAATCCTCGGACTGGAAAGCGGCCAATCCCCGGTAGGGGCACACGCCGCTTTCCTCGGGCATTTCCACCGGTGCGCTCTCGACCGCCGCGACGGGGCTCGCGAGCGCCTGCTCCCACAGCTCGCGCCAGGCCGCGAGGTCGTGCAGCTCGGGGATCGGCGGGGTCGGCCGCTGCTTGCGGGCTTCACCGATGAGCACCTCCAGCACTACCGAGAGTGCCGAGAACCGGGCCGGGACGTTGCGCCCCCGGCGCCAGTCGCTGACCCGCTGCGCCGTCACCTTGACCGGTCTGCCCTGCTCGTCGACCCGGCGCGACCTGGCCACCGAGGCGGTCACCCGCTTGAGCGGGGGGTCGCCCGCCTCCGCGTAGAGCAGCGCGAAGCGTTCGGCGAAAGCGGTGCGCGGACCCGAACCGTGACCGTTCCCCACCATCCGCTGAGCGCCCTCCCCCGGTGCCGGTTTCCGGTCCGGAAAAACCGGATCGCGGTGTGAACAGGGCTTTTGCCCGCCTTCGGCGGCCCGCCCGTTCCACCTTAACGACCGGGGGTGCCAGGGTGCTCCCAGGCGTTGCGCCGACGCCGACCGGAAGTGCGGCGGGGCCGGGTGCGGTGGTTTACCCGGAGACAGCCGAACCGGGTGCGGGCCATTCACCGCTGAGGAGTCCTGGGGGTCTTCTCAGCGAGGCTGAAAGGTCAGCGAACCGGGGAAGACCGCGTGGGGAGCGACTCGACCGTACGGGGAACGAGGGGTGTGAGCCGGACCAGTGCCGGTCACTGCCCGTGACGGTCGCCAGGGGTCGTGCCAGCCCGGTCGCACACCGGTCGGAAGGGCGGGGCGCCCACCGCCCCGCACCCCGCGCGAGCGGGGGTCGGAGCGCAACGCCGGAACAACGTTCCGGAGCGGGTCCGCGGTTTGCGCACAACGGCGTGCCCAAGCCGCGACCGCTTTGTTCGATGTCGTTTTTCCGCCAGAGTTCGGGCACCCGGTTCCGAGCCCGCCGAGCGGTGCCCGAGGCCGTGCAAGAGGACGCAGTGGAGCACAACCGGTCGATGTCACCAGACCACCTGGCTAACCGCGGTCGGCACTTCACCGGACCACACCCCCGCACCCATTGCGGGGCGCCTTCCACACCCCCGACCGCACCGGTCCCGAACGGCGGGGCAAACGACCGGACACCCCGGTTCCGCACCCGCGGCGAACCGGCGGACGACCACTCCGCGCGGTCGCGGGAACCACTGGGCGCCCCCACCGAACCGGGGCCGCGCGGGGTCGGGTCGAGCGGGCGAGGGTCGAACGGGCGTGGGTCGAACGGGCGGGAACGGGCGCCGGGACGCAGGGCGCGGGGGAGGGGGCCGAGGTGCTGAGGGCGGAACCGGGAGTGCCGGGACGGCGGACCACGCCACCGAGGACGACCGCGCAGGGCCGCGCGAGCGCCCCGCAGGAGCGCACGCCACCCGACGCGCAACCCCCGACACCCGCCCGCGCCACGACGACCGGTGCCGCTCCCGTCGATGGCCGCGCCACGACGCCTCACGCAGCTCCTGTCGATGGCCGTGCCACGACGCCCCACACCGCTCCTGCCGATGGCCGCAAACCTGCGGATGACCGGGCTCCCGCCGCTGGTCACGCTCCCGCCGCTGGTCACGCTCCCGCCGCTGGGCACGCCTGTGCGGATGGCCGCGCCCCTGCAACCGGCCGCACCCACACCGCTGGTCGCGCTCCCGGCGGCGATCACGTGCCCGCTGGTGGTGGTGCGCCAGCAGGTGGCCGGGCTCCTGCCGGCCGCGCTCCCATCGATGGCCGTGCTCCTGCCGGTGGCGCGCCTGCCGGTGGCCGTGTCCCCGCCGGCCACGCACCTGCCGGTGGCCGAGCCCCTGTCGCCGGACGCGCACCCGCCAACGGCCGCGCCCCCGCCGGTGGCGCGCCTGTCGGACACCGCGTCCCCGCTGGTGGTCGCCCTTCCGCCGATGTCACCCCCTCTGCCGGTGGCCGCCCCCCTGCGGGCACTCCCGCTCCTGCCACCGCGCCCGCTCCTGCCACCGCGCCCGCTCCTGCCGGCGGCCCCGTTCCCACCACCGCCCGCCCTCTCACCGCCCACCCCATCACCGCCCACCCCATCACCGCCCACCCGCTCCCCGCCCACCCCCGCGCCACCGCCACCCCACCTGCCACCCCGCCCCAAACCGACCCCACCTGGGGCCCCAGGGCCGACCCGGTGGCCAGGGCCCTGCGGATGATCGTCGACGGCGTGGTCGACCGCGAGGGCGTCCCCGGCCTCGCCACCCGCCTCGGCTACAGCGTCCGCCAGGTCGAGCGCCGCCTGCTGGCCGAGCTGGGCTCCGGGCCGCTGGCCATCGCGCGCGCCCGCCGGGCCCGCACCGCCAAGCTCCTGGTCGAGACCACCGCCCTTCCCATGACCGAGATCGCGGTGGCGGCCGGTTTCGCCAGCGTGCGGGCGTTCAACGAGACGGTGCGCGAGCTGTTCGGCCGCTCGCCCACGGATCTGCGCGGCGGTCGGCGCGCGCCCGGCGGCGAACCAGGCGCGGTCACCGTGCGGCTGCCGTTCCAGGGGCCGCTGCACGCCCCGTCGCTGTTCGGCCCGCTGGTGGCGAACGCGATCCCCGGCGTGGAGGAGTGGCGCGACGGCGCCTACCGCAGGACGCTGCGCCTGCCGCACGGCCACGGCGTGGTGTCGCTGCGCCCGCGCGCGGACCACGTGGAGTGCGACCTGGCCCTGACCGACTCGCGCGACCTCCCGGTCGCCATCTCCCGCTGCCGCCGCGCGCTGGACCTGGACGCCGACCCCGCCGAGGTCGACGCCGCGCTCCGCGCCGACCCCGTCCTGCGCCCGCTGGTCGACGCCGCGCCCGGCACCAGGGTCCCCGGCGTGGTGGACGGCGCGGAGTGCGCGGTGCGCGCCCTGCTCGGCGAAGGCACGACCGCGACCGCGAGCACGACCGCGAGCACGGGCTGGGCGCACCGGGTGGTGCAGGAGGCGGGCGAGGCCGTGCACGACCCGGCGGGCGGCCTGACCCACCTGTTCCCCACCCCGCGCGCGCTCCTGGAGCTCGACCCCGCCCTGCTCCCGCCGCAGGCGCGCGCCCCCCTCACCGCCCTGCTCACCGTGCTGGTCGGCGGCGTCGACCTCGGCGCGGGCGCGGACCGGGCCGAGGCGCGGTCGGCGCTGCGCTGCGCGGGCGAGCGCGTGCTGGACGCCGTCCTCACCCGCTCGCTCGGCGACCCGGACGGCTTCTGCCCCGACGACCCCGCCCTGCGCGCAGCCGCTGGCGAGGTCGGCCTGCCGGTCACCGCCGCCGCGCTGGCGGACCGCTCGCGCGCGTGGCGCCCGTGGCGCGCCTACGCGACCCGCTACCTGCTCGGCCGCGCCCCGCGCTGACCACGCCGAACCCTTGTCCCGCAACCGATCCGCGCCGGGAATCGGCGGTTCCCCCCACCCGTCCGAACCCGGCGCTCTATGATCGCCATGACCGGACTCGGGGAATCGTGGCGGAAAATCGGTTTCGCCAGCGCCTGATCTGCCTATCCTCAGCGCGTCCCGAGTCGTCATGGACGGAGATCCCCCGTTGAGCACGGAACAGCTGTTCAGCCACCTTGAGTCGCACGACGCGCACTTCCCCGTGCCCGCCTCCGCCGAGCCGAGCTACGAGGACCTGTTCCACGAGCCGCCCGCGACCGTCGAAGCTTCGTCCTGATCGGACGTTCCCCCGACTCCCGTTGGCGCAGCGGGAAGACCGCCGCCAACGGGAGCCTCGCGCGCCCCGGAACCGTTGCGCCCCAACGGCCGCCCCGAGCGGCCCGGCGTCACCGCTTCCAGCCGACCGCACCCGCGATGCAGTGCGACACCGGGGCCAGCTCCTTGAGCTGAGGCCCGTCCGGCCACCAGTCGGCGCAGATCACCAGTCCGGGCTCGACCAGCTCCAGCCCGTCGAACAGCTCCAGCAGCTCCGAGCGCTTGATGAACTTCCCGCTGCCCATGGGGCTGTGCAGGAACGCCTGCTCCATCCGCCGCGACAACCGGCCCAGCTCCTCGGTCTCCGGGTCGAGGAAGTGGCTCAGCGCCACGAACGAGCCGGACGGCAGCGCGTCCACGTACTTCGCCATGATCTCCTTGGCGGACGGCGAAGTCCCGTTGTAGTGGTGCATCGTCCCCAGTTGCAGCAGCGCCACCGGCTTGCTGAAGTCGATGTGCGCCCGCACCACCGGGTCGTCCAGGATCGCCTCGGGGTCGAAGATGTCCGCCGCCGAGAAGTGCGTCTGGTCGTTCTCCTCCAGCAGCGCCCGCCCGTGCGCCAGCACCACCGGGTCGTTGTCCACGTACACCACCCGCGCCTCGGGCTGGAGCCGCTGCACGACCTGGTGGGTGTTCTCCGCCGTCGGCAGCCCCGAACCGCAGTCCAGGTACTGCGTGATCCCGGTCTGGCTGGCCAGGAACCTGGTCGCCCTGATCAGGAACCCCCGGTTGTCCACCGCCAGCGTCGCCGCCTCCGGCGTCACCTGCTGCACCCGGCGCAGCACCTCGCGGTCGATCTCGTAGTTGTCCTTGCCGTTGAGGAACGCGTCGTAGACCCTGGCGATGCTCGCCTTGGTCGTGTCGATGTAGACCGGGGCGGGGGCGTCCGGCGACAGAGCGGGCATGGCTACCTCGCAGGGTGGTCCGGGAGTAGAACTGCTCGTGCACCTCAGCACAGACGATCATCGAAGGGTATGGGCCCGCGCTGCGCGGGGACCGCTGTCGGGAGGGGTTGGACGGACGTGGGTGTACGTTCAGTGACGATGCGATGTCGGGCCACCGCGGCGCTACCGCCGATCGGGTGCGCGCTCCGGCGAGCGGGGAGGATCGGCGATGGCCACCGGTGAGCCCCGGCTCCCCAGCGGCGAGCGGGACAGCGGCCCCACCGCGCTGAGGATCGTGCTCGGCGCCCAGCTGCGCAGGCTGCGCGAGGCCGCGGAGATCACCCGAGCCCAGGCCGGCTACCAGATCAGGGGTTCCGACTCGAAGATCAGCCGCTTGGAGCTGGGCCGGGTCGGGTTGAAGGAGCGCGACGTCTCCGACCTGCTGACCATGTACGGGATGGTCGACGAGGACGCGCGGCAGAAGTTCCTGGCGATGGTCCGCAGGTCCAACGAGCCGGGGTGGTGGCACCGCTACACCGATCTGATGCCCGACTGGTTCCAGGACTACGTCGGGCTGGAGGAGGCGGCGACCCGCATCCTCAGCTACGAGACGCACTTCGTGCCCGGCCTGCTCCAGACCGAGGACTACGCGCGCGCCATCGCCAGCCACGGCAGGCCGGAGCTCGCGGGCCCGGAGGTGCAGCGCCGGGTGACGCTGCGGATGCGCCGCCAGAAGGTGCTCGCCAGGCCCGGCGCGCCCCGGCTGTGGGTGGTGATCGACGAGTCGGTGCTGCACCGGCCCATCGGCGGCAGGCAGGTGCTGGTGGACCAGTTGGACCACCTCCTGGAAGTGACCAAGCAGCCGCTCGTCACCCTCCAAATAGTCCCATTCCCGCTCAGCGGTTATGCCGCCGAAGGGCCGTTCACGATGCTCCGGTTCGGGGAGCCGGACCTGCCGGACATCGTCTACGTCGAGCACCTCGCGGGCGCGCTCTACCTGGACAAACCCGAGGAGCTGGAGATCTACGGACGGGTGTTCGACCGGCTCACCGTCGATGCGGAGACGCCCGATCGCAGCAGGCAGGTGCTGGCCAAGGCGCGCGCCTCGCTGTGACTCCCGGATAGGGGTTTCCGCCATTAGAGGGAGATTCCGCCGCTGCATATGCACGTGCATTTACGGGTGTCCACGCCGCTGCTAGCGTCCGTGCACGGCTCAGATGCACGTGCAGATGCACCGTCTGCGGAGCTTCGGACCGAATGGGGTGGGGCAATGGCGGGCAAGGTCCACAACGGCATGTCGGCGGCGTCGCTGCAGGGGGTGGTGTGGCGGAAGAGCGCACGCAGCGGCGCGCTGGGCAACTGCGTGGAGCTCGCCGACCTGGTGGACGGGGGGATCGCCGTGCGCAACTCGCGCTTCCCCGACGGTCCGGCCCTGGTCTACACCAGGGAGGAGGTCGCCGCCTTCGTCGCAGGGGCGAAGGACGGCGAGTTCGATGACCTCCTCGGCTGACCAGGGGTGTCGAACAGCCGGGCAGTTACGCCAGTTGATCGCGCGGGGGTTCCAGTTCCTGCACCCGCGCGACGCGAGGGGTGAACTGGCTGCTGTCGTCGGCGTTCGGGCCCACCACACCGTGATCGACGTGGTCCGGCTGCACGACGAGGACAACGCGGTCGCGATCCGGATGCCCGCCGACGAGTCGAACGTGCTGTTCCCCAGCAGGTTCTCCTGGCGCAGGCGGGGACCGGCGACCGCGGTGCTGGAAGAGCTGCTCGAACTACCGGACGACCGGATGACCTAGGTCGTCCCTCCCCCGGCGAACTGACCTGGGTGAGCGCACGGGTTCGGGCCCCACGCGCCGGGGCCCCCGGCCCGCTCCCCGTTCGTCGAGACCGGCGCGGTGGTCGCCGCAGGCGCCCTCGCGGGCGTCGCCTGACCGTGCGGCGATCACCGCGCCGCGCCGGTGAGAACGAGGGGTTCCACCGTCCACAGAGGACTTCGATCGTCGGGCTCGGGTGGTGCGGCAGCGCCGCCCGGCGTCACAGGGGGTGACGACGAGCGAGGTCCGCGCGGGGTTCGGCTTCCCGATGCGCGAGCACGGGCGGCCCGACCCCGCCGCAGGCGGTGGGACGCCGAAAAGCGGATGCCCCCTCCCGGAATCCTCGGGAGGGGGCATCCGCGCGTCCGGGGGCGGTCCGCTACTCGCGCGCGGACTTCTCCACAGGCTTGTCCACAGGTGTGGACATCTCGAACAGGTGTTCGATCGCCGCGACCTGCTCGGCGGTGCACCCGGCGAGGCGCACCTCGTCGGCGGTCGGCGCGACCGGCCGCGCGGCCTGCGCGTGCTCCTGCACCAGCACCAGGCACCGGTCCACCTGCGGCGGTTCCGGCGCGGCGGGGCGCTTGCTCTCGACGGGCGGCGCGTTCGCGGGCTGCGGCGCGGAGTTCGTCGCCTGACCGCCCTGGAGCGCCGGGTCCTGCGGGTTCGCGCCCTGCGGCGCCTGCGAGCCGGGGACCGCCGAGTCCGGGGCCGCCGAGCCGGGGTCCCCCTGGCCGGTCGCGGGGGACTGGGGCGCGGCCGGGTCGGCCGGGGGGTTCTCCGCCGAGCCCGGCGCGGCGGAGTCCGGCGCCGAGGAGTCCGGCGCGGCGGACTCGGGAGCCACTGACCCGGAGGCCGACTCCGGAGCCGCCGAGTCGGGCGCCGACGACTCCGGCGCCGAGGACTCCCCTGACGCCCCGGCGCTTTCCGGCTTCCCACCGTCGTCGCCCTCGTCCTCGTCCGCGCCCGGCGGCAGCGCGGGCACCTCCACCGCGCCGTCCGAGTAGGCCCGCATCCAGGTCTCCACCGCCACCACGTAGGTCCGCGAGTGGTTGTACCGGAACACCGCCGCGTCCAGGTCGCTCTGCTTCGACAGGTCCATCCCGCCCGAGCACAGGTACTTCCCGGCCGCGACCGCCGAGTCGTGGATGTTGTGCGGGCTGGACACCCCGTCGCCGTTGCCGTCCGCCGCGTAGCGCTGCCACGTCGACGGGATGAACTGCATCGGCCCGACCGCGCGGTCCCAGGACCGGTCCCCGTCGTGCCGACCGCCGTCGGTGTCCCGGATCGCGGCGAACTCCCCGCCGTCCAGCACCGGCCCGAGGATCTGCGGCGCGGTCTCCCCGCTCGGGTCGGCCCGCCCGCCGCGCGCGTGCCCCGACTCGATCTTCCCGATCCCGGCCAGGTGGTACCAGCGCAGGTTGCACGACCCGGCGAGCGCCTGCTCGGCCTTCCGGTACGCCTCCAGCACGTTCACCGGGATGCCCTTGGCCCCGGTGGTCGCGGGCGGCGCCGGTTCAGCCCCGGCCGCGCGGTCGGCCTCGGGGCCCTGCCGCGCGGCCTCGGGCGTCGCCGCCGGTGTCAGGCCGTCGGAGTCCTCCACCGCCATCGGCCGGACGCTCCGCTCCGCGGGCGGCGACGTCGCGCCCGCGGCGGCAGGCCCAGGGTCGGGCAGCGCCGCGTTGGATGATGCCGCGATGGCGCACAGGACACCGACCATCGCGGTCAGCGCCGGACGTCGGTGGGTCGTCTCACGTGGGTGCACGGGGAATCCCAATACCGTCGTGGGTGGTCAGCGATACGCGATCCACTAGTAACACGGCTGGTGGGGGTGCCAACCGCCGTTCCCCCCATCGAGTTGGTGTTTGTCCGCCGCCTGATCGCTCGGACCGGTTAACTTCCGCCCTTGACCGTGCACCGCTCCTCCGGGCGACGGACAGTGCTGCGGGGTTCACCCTCAGTTCACATCCGCCGGATTCCGGTCCTCGATCACGGAGTTGTGCCGATGCCCGAGATAGGGATGGCGCGCCGCCTCACCGCGGCCATGATTTCCACTGGCCTAGCGCTGGGAGGCACGCTGGTCGCGACGGGGGTCGCCGAAGCGACCGTCGTCGCAAACTTCGCCCCCGTGTACGAAAAGTCCGTCTACGGAGACTTCGTCCAGACGGGCAACGGCAACATGACCTGCCCGACGGGGGCCGACCCGGCCTCGCTCAGCAGCCTGTCCTTCACGGACTGCGTGACCGCCCAGGGCGGCACGGCCACCGGCAACAACGGCCGCGAGGCCCACTACATGAAGTACGTGGACGCCGACGGCGGTGGCAACGTCGCCACGTACAACTCCTCGATCGCCAAGGTCAACATTCCGGCGGGCGCGACCATCGACTACGCCCGGCTCCACTGGGGCGGCAACACCGGTGTCTTCCGCAACGCCACGGACGCCAACGGCAACCGGGGCTGCGCGACCGGCTACACCAGCTCGGCGAGCACGTTCCCGCCCGGCAACCCCGGCACGGCCCAGATCTCGATGGCCATCGGCGCGGGAGCCCCGCTGACCATCGGCCCCGACTCCTACGTCGCCGACGACGCCGCGACCCTGGTCGTCAACGAGGCCCAGCAGTACGTGGCGTGGACCGACGTCAAGAGCCTGCTCGGCCCGGCCGTCACCGGCTCCGACGTCAACCTGACCATCGGCAACATCTGGACCCCCCAGGGCTACGGCTGCCACGCGGGCTGGTCGCTGACCGCCGTCTACGTCGTCCCCAGCCCGACCGGTGGCGCGATCAAGCGCTCCATCCAGATCAAGAACGGCTACGTCAAGCAGCACGCCTCCGAGGGCAACTACACGACCTCGCTGGAGACCATCGACGGGGCCAGCAAGACGACCGGCAGCCGACTCGGCGTCACGGCCTTCGGCGGCCACCAGAACCTGACCTCCGACGCGCTGTCCTACAAGGCCACCGCGCTCACCGAGCCCAGGCTCAACAACTCGACGAACTTCTTCGCGTCCACGTCGACCAACCAGGTCACGCCGTCGGTCGTGAACAACTTCAGCGTCGACGCCAAGGTCGCGGTGCCGACCAACGTCGCGGTGGGCGACAAGAGCGGCCCCGTCGTCCTCGGCAGCGGCAGCGACACGTTCGTGCTCTCCAGCCTCGCGATGTCCGTGCCGACCCCCGGCATCTACATCACCGCGACGCCGACCACGAGCGGGCCCTACTACCAGGGCGACACGGTCACCTACAACGTCGTGGTGGGCACCTCGGACAACCAGACGCTCACGAACGTCGGGGTCGGCAACACCGATCAGGCGTTCGGGAACTGCAACAGGCCCCCCACGGCCACGCTGGACAGCACCACCCCCACGCTCTCGTACTCGTGCACCGTCACGGCGGGGACCGAGAACTTCAACAACATCATCCAGGCGGTGGGAACCAACGCCTTCCTGGAGCCGGTCAGCGACTCCAAGACGATCACGGCGACCGTGAACACCGTCGGCCTGTCGCTGACCAAGACCGCCGACAAGCCGGTCTACGCGGCGGGCGACACGATCAACTTCACCGTCACCGCCACGAACACCGGCAACACGGCGCTGACGAACGTCGCGATCACCGACCCGAAGGTCACCTCCTGCGCCAAGAACCAGGCGACCCTCGCGGCGGGCGCGCAGCTGATCTCCACCTGCTCGGCCACCGCGCCGATCGCCGGTGACCAGAACACCGCGAACGTCACCGCGACCGACGTGCGCGGCAACCCGGTCAACAACACGGCCAACGCCAGCGCCGTCTCCGAGGGCGCCATCTCCGGCCGGATCTTCGCCGACCGCGACAACAACGGCGCCTTCGACGCACTCGGCGGCGACACCAACCTGGTGAACGTCGGCGTCACCCTGACCGGCACCGAGACCAACGGCGGCGCCCCGGTCAGCCTGAACACGTTCACCGCGCCCGACGGCGGCTGGTCCTTCGCGAACCTGAAGGCGGGCAACTACACCGTCACCAAGGCCCCGACGCCGGACTACGACCCCGGCAAGCGCACGCCCGGCAACGCGGCCACCGCGCCCGCGAACACCGAGACGTTCACCGTCGCGCTCCCCGGCGGCCAGTCCTCCACCGGCAACCTGTTCGCCGTGATCCCCACGTCGAGCCTGGCCGGGTTCGTCTACGAGGACAGCAACAACAACGGCGTCAAGGACACCGGTGAGAAGGGCATCCAGGGCGTCGCGATCGCGCTGACCGGCACCGACGACGGCGGCAACTCGCCCGCCTGGAACACCACCACCGACGTCAACGGCGCGTACAGCTTCCCGGCGCTGCGCCAGGGCACCTACAACCTGTCCGAGGCCCAGCCCACCGGCTGGACCGACGGCAAGGACACCCCCGGCTCGGCGGGCGGCACGCGCGACGCGCCCGACTCGATCGTCGACATCTCGCTCGACCCGCGCGTCACCGCCATCGACTACCAGTTCGGCGAGTACAAGGGCACGTCGATCGCGGGCAAGGTCGTCGACGACGCGAACACGGGCATCGCGGGCGTCAAGCTCACGGTGACCGGCGGCGCAGGTCCGCTGGAGGCGACCACCGACGCGGGCGGCGCGTTCAGCTTCACCCTCGCACCGGGCACCTACACCCTCACCGAGGAGCAGCCGCTCGGCTACGCCCAGGACACCGACACGGCGGGCACCACCGGTGGCACGCACTCCTCGGAGAACACCTTCAGCAACATCGTGCTGAAGTCCGGCGACGCGGGCACCGGCTACGTGTTCAAGGAGAAGCGCGGCTCGCTCGCGGGCTACGTCTACGAGGACAAGAACGGCAACGGCGACAAGGACGCGGCCGAGCCCGGCATCGCGAACGTCGCCATCAAGATGACCGGCACCGACGCGATGTCCCGCCCGGTCAACACCACCATCACCACCAACTCCCAGGGCCTCTACACCTTCCCCGGCGTCGTCGGCGGCACCTACTCGCTGACCGAGACGCAGCCGGACGGCTACGAGAACGGCGTCGACAAGGCGGGCACCCTGGGCGGTGACTACACGCCGCCGGACACGATCAGCGACATCTCGTTCCCGGCGGGCGCCGAGGCGACCGGCTACCTGTTCGGCGAGTACAAGTTCGGCTCGATCTACGGCGAGGTCCTGAACGACAAGGGCAACCCGATCGCCAACGTGAAGATCACGCTGGAGAACGACGAGCGCGCCCCGATCGGCAAGATGACGATGACCGACGAGTTCGGCCAGTTCGTCTTCGAGGACATCGTCCCCGGCACCTACAAGCTGGTCGAGGAGCAGCCCGCGGGCTACGCCGACGGCCCCGACGTCGCGGGCACCGGCGGCGGTGACACCTCCGTCGCCGACACCATCGGCCTGATCCCGGTCGCGTCCGGCGACATCCTCACCGGCTACCAGTTCACCGAGAAGCGCGGCTCGCTCTCGGGCTACGTCTACGAGGACGTCAACAACAACGGCCTCAAGGACACCGGCGAGAAGGGCATCCAGGGCACCGAGCTGACCCTGACCGGCACCGACGCGCAGGGCAAGGCCGTCAACCTGACGGCGACCACCGACGTCGCCGGTCTGTACAAGATCGAGTTCATCGTCGGCGGCACCGGCTACACGCTGAGCGAGAAGCAGCCCGCCGGGTACGTCACCGGCAAGAACAAGGCGGGCAGCCAGGGCGGCACGGTCACCGCGCCCGACAAGATCACCGGCATCACCTTCTCCGCGGGCGCCGCGGCCACCGGCTACCTGTTCGGCGAGCTGACGCCCGCCTCGCTGGCCGGTGACGTGGTCAACGAGAAGGGCGAGGGCATCGCGGGCGTCACGGTCATGCTGATGGGCACCGACGACATGGCGATGACCGTCAACAAGTCCGCGGTCACCACGGCGGGCGGCAAGTACGCGTTCAACTCGCTGCGGCCCGGCACGTACAACCTGACCGAGACGCAGCCGGACGGCTACGGCCAGGGCTCGGCCACCCCCGGCAGCGCGGGCGGCACGGCCGTCACCACCGACGAGATCACCGGCGTGGTGATCACCTCTGAGGCGAAGGCCACCGGGTACCGCTTCAGCGAGAAGCGCGGCTCGCTCTCCGGCGTGGTCTTCGACGACCGCGACAACGACGGCGTGCGCGACGACGGTGAGCCGGGCATCCAGGGCGTGACCCTGACGTTGAAGGGCAACTCGGAGTGGTGCGCGGTCGGCGAGCCCGACGGCACCGACACCGAGACCGACAACAGCGCGGGCACCCCGACGCCGGGCGCGGGCACCGACCCCGGTACCACCGACCCCGGCACGGACCCCGGTACGACGGACCCCGGTACGACGGACCCCGGTACCACCGATCCCGGTACGGACCCCGGCACGACGGACCCCGGTACCACGGATCCTGGCACTGACCCCGGCACTGACCCCGGCACCGACCCCGGCACCGGCTCGGGCGGCGTGCCCGACACCGGCGTCGACGCCGGTGGCAATCCGGACACCGGCGGTGGCCGGGTCGACCCGACCGACACCACCGCCGCCGCCACCGACGGCGAGATGACCACCATGGCCGACCCGGCCGTCTCGGCGGGCGACGCCGCGCCGACCTGCGCGGTCAACCTCACCGCCACCACCGACGCGTCCGGCGTGTTCTCCTTCGCAGGCCTGGTCGGCGGCACGTACGACCTGATGGAGACCCAGCCCGCCGCGTACGCGGACGGCAAGGACACCGCAGGCACCTCGGGCGGCACGGTCACCGCGCCCGACGCGGTCATGGGCATCGTCCTCGCGGGCGGTGTCGACGCCACCGGTTACCTGTTCGGCGAGCGCGCGGGCGTCATCACCGGCACGGTCTGGGTCGACGCGAACGGTGACGGCAAGATCGACACCAACGAGCCGAACCGGATCTCCGGCGCCAAGGTCGACCTGATGAAGGGCGACAGCACCACCCCGCTCGCCAGCACCACCACGGCGACCGACGGCACCTACGAGTTCAAGGACGTCCCCGCGGGCGAGTACTCCCTGATGCTCACGCCGCCGATGGGCTACGGCTCGACCACGCCCACCACGGTCAAGGTCACCACGACCACGACCAGCGGCACGAACGTCGACTTCGGCGTCCAGAAGGCCGCCATCGGCGACTTCGTGTGGGACGACCTGAACCGCAACGGCGTCCAGGACGCCGGTGAGCCCGGCATCGCCGGGGTCAAGGTCAACCTGCTGGACGAGCAGGGCGAGGTGAAGAGCAGCACCACCACGAACGCAGGCGGCAAGTACGTGTTCGGCGACCTCGACGAGGGCACCTACCGCGTCCAGTTCACCGTGCCCACCGGCCGCACGTTCACCGCCCAGAACGCGGGCGCTCCCGACAAGAGCTCCGCGGTCGACCGCTCGAACGGCCTCAGCGGGCCGATCGCGTTCATGGTGGCCGGTGGCAAGGTCATGCAGAACATGAACATCGACGCCGGTGTCGTCGACCGGATCACGGACCTGGGCGTCACCCTCACGGCGGACAACCCGTCGCCGCAGGTGGGCTCGCAGGTCGTGATCACCAGCAAGGTGGTCAACACCGGGACCGTGCCGGTCAACGGCGCGATCGCGACGATCAGCATCCCGCAGGGCCTGACCATCAACGGCGTCGACGGCGGAGCGCCGCAGGCGCAGGGCATGGCGATGGCCAGGGCCGCTCGGGCCGACGCGGGCTGGACCTGCGCGGTGAACGGCCAGCAGGTCGTCTGCACCACGCCGGACGTCATCCAGCCGGGCGGCTCGTCGCTGCCGATCACCATCACCACCACCGCGAACAGCGCGTTCACCACCACGAACGCCACCGCGCTGGTGACGCTGGCGGACGGCACGGGCGACGACAACCCGGCCAACGACGGCGCGACCACCCCGGCCCTGTCGACGGAGACCCCGTCCACGGGCGGCCCCAACACGGGTGGTGGCACGACGCAGCAGCCGATGCCCCCGATGCCCCCGAACGGCATGGGCAACATGCCGCTCGCGTGGACCGGTTCGGAGATCCGACCGGTGCTGATCGGCGGCCTCGCACTGCTCCTGGCGGGCCTGGGGACGCTGTTCCTCGGCAAGCGCAGGCGCAGGCAGGGCATGTGACAGCGCTCGACTAGCTGAACCCAGGGGCGGCCCCCGGACCACACAGGTCCGGGGGCCGCTCCCGTTCGCGCGGCGCTGCCCGGTTATCGGCCCGAGGTCCGATCCCCACGCGACCGAACTCTCGCACCATTCGTTGCCATGCCACCCCACCTCCTCCTGGCCGCGACCCTCGCCCTCTCACCCGCACCGTCCACAGTGGACTTCGCGACCATCGAGTCCACGATCCAGGAATTCCTGTCCCACCGGGAGATCCCCGGCCTGGCGGTCGCCGTGACGCACGACGAGCGGACCGTCTACGCCGAGGGCAGAGGCCACCTGGGCGACGGGACCCCGGTCACCGCCACCACCCCGATGCCGGTGGCGTCCCTGAGCAAGTCCATGACCGCGCTGGTCGTCGTGCAGCTGGCCGAGCGGGGCCGGATCGACCTCGACGCCCCCGTGCACGACCAGCTCCCCGAGTTCACCACCGCGGACCCCAGGTCAACCGGCATCACCCCGCGCCACCTGCTCCAGCACACCTCCGGCCTGACCGACCGGACCAACCCCACCGACCCCGCCGCCCGAACCCCGCGCGACGCCGTGGCCGCGATGCGCGCGTCGACCCTGGCCTCGGCGCCGGGAACCGAGTGGTCGTACCACAACCCGAACCACCAGCTCGCCGCCCGCCTGGTGGAGCACGTGACAGGTCAGCCCTTCGCGGACCACCTGCGCACGGCCCTGTTCGACCCCCTGGGCATGTCCGACAGCCGCGCCGCGAACACCCCGCTGGACCTCCCCGGCCACCGAGGCCACCTGCGCCTCCCGATCGGTCCACCGCTGCCGTTCCCGGAGCCGATGTCCTTCGGCGGCGGCTCGGGCGGCGTCCTCAGCTCGGCGCGCGACCTGGCCGCGTGGCTGATCGCCCACCACCGGGGCGGCCCCGCGTTCACCGCCACGACCACCCCGACCCCCGCACCCCCGTTCCACGCGATGGGCTGGTTCGCCCGCCACACCCCGTCCGGCGCCCCGCTGCTGACCCACGACGGCGACCTGGCCACCGCGACCGCCTACCAGGCCCTCCTCCCGCCCACCGGCCACGGCGTGGCGGTGACCGCGAACACCGCGACCCGCCACGCCGACGCGCAAGCCCTGGGCCAGTCCCTGGTGACCCTCCTGGACGGCGGAACCCCCAAGATCCCCACCGACCCACAACTGCCCGTGGACGCCGTCCTCCTGGCCCTGACCCCGCTCCCACCAACTCTGGCCACCCACCGCACCCGCCGCCCGTCCCGCCGCCGCCGCTGGACCTGGCCCCTGCTCCTGACCCCGTGGCCACTGCTCCTGGGCGCGCACCACGTGACCTCGTACCTGTACCGGGGAAGGCCCGTGTCCTGGCTCCAGGCCGTGACCCTCTACCCGACGTTCCTGCTGCTCCTGCTGGTGACGGCCCTGTCGTCCACCGCTCTGCTGGTGACGCGCCTGCTCACCCTCCGCGCCGCACCGGCTTCACAGGATCGAGTGAACCCCTGACCGGTGACGGCCTGCTTCCCAGGCCTAGGTGGGTAGCGTCACGACCGGGTCAAAGACCAAGAAGTCACACGGAAGCTCGGACCATGACGACGTGCGAGGAGTTGCGCGCCCTCCTGGCGGACGGAGGACTGCCGCACCCGGAGCGGATGCGGCGCGTCCTGGCGCTGGCCGCGATCAAGGACCCGGCGTCCCTGGACTGCCTGCGCGAAGTGCTCTACCGACAGCCGGAGTGGGACGAGTTCGACCAGCACCCAGCCAGGTGGCGAGCCCTCTGCCTAACTGCGGTACGCCGCCCACCCACGACCCGAGCCGCGCCAAACCAACCCCAGCCCCACCTCCCGCTGCTGCCCCTCCAGAAGGCCCGCTTTGACCGTCTCCCTCACGCCCGGCGCCCCGCTGCCGCACGTCCCAAGGCTGGTCCTGGCAGGCCGCTCAGTCCTGGTGGGCCCGTACAACGACGCTGAGGAGCACGAGCGCCACGTGCTGTCCACGGCGGGCGCGGGCAACTGGCCGGACACGGCGGACGACGAATACCGCTTCGACCGAAAGAAGGACGCCCTGGTCAGCGCCCTGGTCCACATCCCCGACGCCCCCACCCCCGAACCACCCCCGTGGCACACCACCCCGACCACCCAGGCCACCCTGACCACCACCGCCCCCGACCCCCGCCAACCGGCCTCCCACTACTGGCTCCCCCCAACCGCGACCGCTCTGGCGTGCGCCTACGAGCTCGCACCCGAACAGCCCCCCACCCGCCTGCGACTGGCGCCGGCCTTCTCACTGCTGATCGCGGGCGACCGCCTGTGCGGCTGGCTCCTGGAACACCCGGACCGCCACGTGACAACGGGCTGGTCCCACCCAAGCCCGTCAATCCCGGACAACCCTTTCCGCACCGCGCTCACCAGGTACTTCCACCTGACCACCCCGAACGCGGTGGCCGCCATGGAAGACGGCGACCCGACGGTGCTGGCACAACTGGCCGCCCTGCGCACCGCAGTCCCGCTCACCGAGGGCGTCCGCCTGCGCCGGGCGGCCTTGCACGCCGCAGTCGAAGAGCTGCTCGACTTCTACGGCTGACTGCTCGTGGGCTGTGTGGGGCGGGGGCGCGGCGGAGCTCGGTCCGCGACGAGTCCGTGAACGGTGGAAAGTGCCGGATCGCGACCTGCGTCCCGCAGTCCAAACCCCTGGAAATAGATCAAGCCCCGACCGCGTTTCCGCAGGTCAGAGCTTGATTAACCCGGCGAAAGGTGAGTGCCCCCGGCAGGATTCGAACCTGCGACACACGGTTTAGGAAGGCGTGACGCACACACGGTCTTCCCTACCGCGTGACTTGCACGGACGCCCCATCTGCCGGGGCCGCTGCCTCGGGTCATTTCGCAATGGCTTCGCGTTTCGCGAACCAGCTCCCCGGCGCGCCCTGTCGCCCCTCGTCGGCAAGACGGCGCAGCCGTCGCGGCAGCCGATCGCCGCGCCCAGCTCGGGCAGCCGCGTGACCGCGCGATCGTCCCAACAGGATGCCGCTGAAGCTCCCCCAGATCCAGCGCGACGCCCCCAGCGCGCCGCGACCGGACCACCTGGCACCGGCGCCCGCGCACGGCCGCTGGGCGGAGCGAAGCGGGAGCCCGGCGTGCCGGGATGCGGGGGCCGGTGCCAAGGTGAGGCCCGGCCAACCCGCGCGCTGCCGCAGGCGGCGCGCCTTGATCCCGTAGAGCGGAATTCGGCAAACAACCTCGTGGAGCGCTCGACGTGCTGTTCTGCCTGGCGGCTGCTTAGGCTGGGGGTGTGGAACTCGTCGCATCGGCCTACTCGGTTGCTGAGGAACTGCTCTCAAGCTCGTTGCCACGCAGATGGGCGCACGTTCAGGGAGTAGCGGAACGTGCGAAGCGGGCAGCTGGCCTTTTCGATGCGGCAGAGCGTGATTTGTTGGTGGCGGCGGCTGTCCTGCATGACGTGGGGTACGCGCCTGACCTGGTGGTTACCGGGTTCCACCCGCTCGACGGTGCCCGCTACCTGCAAGAAGCAGGTTTCCCCGACCGCGTGTGCGCCCTCATCGCGCACCACTCCTGCGCATACCGGGAAGCTGGCATACGCGGCTTGGCTGATGAGTTGGAATCGTGGGATGACGAAGCGGGGCCGCTTCGTGACGCTTTGTGGTGGGCGGACATGACCACTACCCCTGAAGGCGGTCGAACCGGGGTGGCCGCACGAATCGCGGAAATTCGGGAGCGTTACGGCGAAGGGGATGTTGTCACCCGCTTCATCAGCGAGGCCGAACCTGAGCTGGTCGCTGCCGTTGAGCGCACCGAAAGGCGGTTGGCGAACGCGGACCCAGGTCAGGTGGCGAAGTAGGGCCTGTCCTGCGTGCTGAACCCGTGCTCGATGCGGAGTCGGATGGATGGGTGGATGTTCAGGGCGGCAAGGTCGTCACGGGCGACCCAGTGGACCTCGCTTGACTCGTTGCTGGTGTGCAGCTCGCCGCCCAGCAACCGGGCGCGGAAGCAGATCGAGAACTCCTGGCGGACCTCGCCGTCGGTGTACGAGATGACATGGGCGGGGTCGGAGTAGACGCCGATGATGGTGGTGGGCTCGACGTCGATCCCGGTCTCCTCCTTGACCTCGCGCACCACGGTGTGGCCGATGGTCTCGCCGACGTCTTGGGCGCCACCGGGGATCGAGTAGAGGTCGTTGTCCGTGCGCCTGATCATGAGTAGTCGGCCCTGCTCGTCCTGGACGAAGGCCGTCACCGCCACGACGATGTTGGTCGCCTTGGGGGCGTTCGGGTCGTTGTAGTGATCAGTGCGTGCCATGCTTTCTTGCCTACCACTGTGGGAGCTTCGGGTCTACGCCGGTCGTTATGGGCGCTTGATTGAAGCTGAAACCGTTGCGCAGAAAGGAATCCCGCAGGCGCTTAGCGGCTGTCAGAGGAGCAGCGCGCGGCTGAGGTGCGTCATGCTTGTGGTGATGGCACTGGGGTTCTCCGTCGCGAAGAGCGCTGACTTGCCGATCTTGTTCGCGTAGCCGATGACGCGGGAGCGTGCCCGCTGCGCGGCTTGGAGGTCGGTGAGCGAGTCGCCCACCAGGGTGCACTTCACCGGTGGAACCGCCACCGCTTCACTGGCGCGGTGCAACAGAAGCGGGTTCGGCTTCAGCTTGCTCGGTTCGGGGTCGGTGCGGGCCGATACGGTGTGGACGAGTCCGGTGAGGCCGTGCAGGTTCAGGTAGGTGCTCACGGCGGCCTGGGAGTTGTTGCTCACCACCGCCAGGGGGCGTCCGGTCTCATGCCAGGCCCGGATCAGCTCCACCGCTCCGGCGGTCGGCTTCGCGGCCGTGACCGCCTCGACCTCGTGGGCGCGCAGCGCCGCCTCGGTGTAGCGGATCTCCTCCGCGCCCAGGGTCGCGGCGTGCTCCAGCACCTCGAACGGATCTTCGGAAGCGGCGACGTGCTCAGGCAGGCTGACGTGGCCGCCATCGGCCAGAACGCCTCGGAGCTGAGCAGCCACCTCGCGCGCGGGGAAGTTCGAGAAGACCGCGCAGATCGGGCCGTCGAAGTCCAGGAACAGGGCATCGGTGGTCGCCAGGACGTGGTGCAGCACTGCCAGGTCGTCCACCGGCACCTGGTCCGTCGTCACCGCTCGTACTCCGTGGCGATCGTGTTCCACAGGCTGTCGAACCACGTTCGGGCCTGTTCCACGTACTGGCTGCCGGTGCTGCTCTCGTCGTCGGTGGTGCTGTGGTGGAAGAGGATCGCGTCCTTGCCCATCAGGTCGTAGATCGCCTGGGGCTCTCCGCCGAGTGAGAGCACGTGCTCACGTACCGGGTAGAAGCCGAAGAACGCTTCGTCGTTGTTGATCAGGTACAGCTTGAACAGCGGGGCGGCGTTGTGGACGCGGACCTCGGCGGTGGCCTCCTTGACCAGGCCCAGGGCGCCCAACTCGGTTACGTTGTCCACGATCGCGAGGGTGTGACGGCGCATTATCTCCGCTGCTCGGCGACGGAAGGCCGGGCTGTCTTCCTTGTCCTCGACGGTGCACGGCACCGACCACGGAACCGTCGGGTCGGGCACGAGGATGCGGACGTGGATCGACTCCGGCGTGAGCCTGCCGATGCGGATCTTGTCCAAGGGCTCCTGGATGACGCCGTGCAGGGTCTCGCCGGAGAAGCCCGCGAAGTCGATCGTCACGTGGTCGGACTCGAAGGCGCGTTCGATGTGAGGGCGGAGCCCCACCGGGCGCTCGGTGCGCTCTCGGACGAAGACGCCGCTGCCCTGCCTGGAGACGATCAAGCCCTCGTCGCGCAGTTCGCGCAGCGCGTTCTGCACCGTCATCGGAGCGACGTCGTACTTCCTCGCCAGCTCGGCGCGGGAGGGGAGCTTGTCACCGGCCTTGAAGACCTTGGTCAGGATGGCGGCCCGCAGAGCGTTCGCCACCTGGATGTACGGCGGACGCGGGTCGTCGGGATCTAGTGCCATGCCCTTCCTCTCCCTCGTGTCGGTTGTCCCGTGTCCCGCACGATTACTGGGACAACCACAGCGTAAAGGAGTTGCCTAGCCCGCCTAGCGAGCTAGCTCACTACTTCAGGTGACACCGTGCTTGACTTGTCTAGCCAGGCTGGCTTACCTTCAACCTGTCTAGCTCGGCCAGACGGGCTAGCGAGGTTGTGGAGGTGCAGGTCATGGCGGTTCCCTACGGCTCCCGGTTCGGGGCCTCGTTCGACCAGGTCTTCCCGATGGGCGCGCTCATGGTTGGCGGGGTCGTGCCGGATGTGGAGTACCTGAGTGCCGAGGACAAGGCGCGTGGCAAGCAGCCCAAGCAGCGCGTGGACGAGCGATCGGGCAAGCGTCAGTGGAAGGTCGTCGTCACCGACCCCTCCGCCGAGAAGGAGCGGGACGCCTCCGTCACGGTGACGATCCTGGCGGACGCGCAGCCCGTACCGCCGCAGGCCGTGCAGGTCATGCCCGGTGTCGAGGTCCGGCCCGTGGCCTTCGACGGGCTCACGGTCGAACCGCGCGTCATGGGTGATCGGTACAAGTACCAGGGGTTCACCGTTCGAGCTACGGGACTCCTGTCGCCGCAGGTCGGCACGAAGCGGGCTGCTGAGAAGCCCGAGCAGAAGGCGGCTTGAGGTGGTGCGGCCGTCTCGCGAGGCGGTCGCTCGGTGGAACACCGCGTACGCGGAGCAGACGAGTGCCCTGTTCGCGGCTGCTGCGGTGGGTGACCTGGCCGCTGTTCAGCGGTTAGCCGTGAGCTACGCGGCTGTGGCGCGGGCGTGGCGGGCGCTCGGCGGGGAGTTGGCCGTGTCCCTGTGGGCTCGTCACGCCTGCGTCATCGCCGCTGAGGAGTTCGAGCGCCGCGCTGAGGTCGAGCACGCGCGTGCTTCCCGGATGGAGTTGGACGAGGGCGCCTCATGAGCAACGAGCAAGTGGCCGTGTCGAGCACGGGGACAGGTCGGAGACCGCACTGATGACATCGACTGCTGGGGGACAGGGACAGATGGCCGCTCAGTCCAATAGGCCGAACTGGTGGGACATCGCCAACAACGCGCAGACCCTGATAGAGGCGCATGAGGCGTTGAGCAGGCTCATGCCTGATGGGGACGCGCCCAAGGCGGTGTGGAAGTCGTTCTACGTCAGGTCTGGGAGGGTTTACCGGCGCATCGCGGAAGTGGATCGCGGGCACCACCACGAAGCCCTTTACTGGGCGACTCGTGAAGAGGAGAAAGCGGAGGCCATCGGCTCCGAATAGCGGGAGAAAGTCCCTTTGATCGCTAACGCATGATCCGGGCGGGTCATGTGGTGATGCCGCACAACCTGTTTCGGCGCAACGAGAACGTGAGACGCAGGAGCGGACACCGGCTACCAACCACGCCGCTCCTGCGTTGCTCACCACGCGGAGCGGAGTGAACGGTTATGACCGTAGTGGGTCGGCGTGAGCGTGCGCCAGAGGGTGTCGCTCGGAAGCGTTGTGGGAAGTGCAGGAAGTTCGCCCGGCTGCTTGACGGGCAGGTTGTTTGTGACGCCTGCCTGGGTGTTCTGCCGCTGATATTCGGTGGCGGTGAGCAGCGATGAGCGGCGGGAAGTGGGTTGACCCGGCACCCTTCGAGGGCGTTCGGCCTCGGGTGCCCTGGTGGATGTTGGTCCCCGGCAAGGTGAAGTGGCTCGCTGCCCTCGTGGCCCTGGTGTGGCTGCTCCTGGTCGGGCTCGTGCGCCTGGTGCTCGTCGTCGTTCGGTACCCGGTCGTCACGCTGGTGCCCGCGCTGGCGGTGTGGAGCTGGTGGCGGTTCGGGCCCTCGCCGGTGGTGCTGGCGCTGTTGACGCTGGTCGCGCTCCTGCTGCTGTGGTTCGGGTACGACTCGGCCTCGTTCCTGCGGCTGTGCTGGTTCCGGCTGCTGAGCCAGTGGCGGCGGGCGACGGTCTACGTGCCTCGGTGGCGGTCGGTGGTGAGGCTGGCCGACCTGGCGGTGCGGGAGCGTGGGCGTGAGTACCGGCCTCGGTTGCGGGTGGTGCGGTCGGAGGGCTGGCGGGACCGGGTTCGGGTGCGGATGATCCCGGCCCAGTCACCGGAGCAGTGGGAAGCCAAGAGGGAAGCGCTGGCGCACTCGTTCCACGCCCAGTCATGCCGCGTTCGGGTTCTGCGGCCCAAGGTGCTGGAACTCGATTTCGTGCACACCGACCCGCTCAACAGGCCCGTCCCTGTGCCTGAGCTTGGCGGGGACGTCGACCTCAAGCGCGTGGTGGTTGGCCGGACGGAGAACGGGAAGCCTTGGCGGCTGCGGCTGCTCGGGTCTCAAGTGCTCGTGGTCGGGGTGCCCGGCGCGGGCAAGGGGTCGGTGTTGTGGTCGATCGTGTGGCAGCTCGCCCCGGCGGTGCGTGACGGCCTGGTGCGCCTGGTGGGCATCGACCCCAAGGGCGGTATGGAGTTGGGGCAGTGCCCAGACGCGTTCGATCGGGTTGTGTACGACAACGGGCCGGAAGCTGTTGCCCCGCTTGAGGAAATCGCCGCTGAGGTCAAGGAGAGGGCGGCCAGGTACCGGGGTGTTCGGCGGCTGTGGGCGCGCTCGGGCGGGGAGCCGTTCACGGTCCTGGTGATCGATGAACTGGCTGACCTGATCGCCTACCAGCCGGACCGGCAGTTGCGGGAGCGAGCGTCGCGGGCGGTGCAGACCATCACCTCCCAAGGGCGGGCACCGGGGTACGCGGTCGTCGGGCTGGTGCAGGACCCGCGCAAGGAGGTCGTGGGGTTCCGGCACCTGTTCACCACCCGCGTCGCCCTGCGGCTGGACGAATCGCAGCAGGTGGACATGGTCCTGGGCGACGGGGTGCGACAGCGCGGCGCGGCTGCGCATGAGATCAGCGAGAACACGCCCGGCGTGGCCTGGATGAAGGAGGACGGGCGGCGGGAGCCGGAGCGGGCTCGAGCCTTCCACGTCACCGATGCTGACCTCGGCACCCTGGGCGCGTTCCTCCGGCCCGCCACGGTGCACGAGTTCCCCGCTCGGCCTGACTCGGCGGGGGAGGTGGCGGCGTGAGTGAGTACCTGACCCGTGCCGACCGGATGAAGCAGCCCGCCGCGCTCGACGTGGCCCGTGCCGTGGCTGAGGAGCATGGGGTGTGCGTCCGGCCGCTGGCCAAGGAGCGCATCGACCTGGACACCGGGCGCATCGAGATCGTGCCCGTGCCGTGCGGCTCGACGGTGGCCAGCGTGTGCCCCACCTGCGCGGAGAAGAACCGGCGGTTGCGCATGGCCCAGTGCCGGGAGGGGTGGCACCTCACCGAGGAACCCGACTTCACCCCCGACTCGCCCGACCACGACCAGCGGGAGCTGACGGCCTACCGGGCCGACCTGGTCAAGGCGTACCAGGCCGCTGTGGATGAGGGGGACGACACCGGTGCTGAGGAGGTTCGGGAGGAGGTCGCGGAGGTTGACGCGGAGCTTCGGCAGCTCGGAATCCGCGGGAAGCTCCCCGCTCTGGAGGCACGGCCGCGGCTTGCCCGGAAGCGGTCCACCAAGCGCCGCCAGGACGCGCCGAACCTGCCTCGGCGGCCGGTCACCAAGCGCACGGTGGGGGCGGTGTTCGGGGGCAAGTACCGGCCTTCGACGTTCCTCACGCTGACGTTGGACAGCTACGGCAAGGTGCGCGGGGACGGGACACCGGTGAACCCGGCCACCTACGACTACCGGCGGGCTGCTCGGGACGCGGTGCACTTCGCGGCGCTGCTCGACCGGTTCGTGCAGAACCTCCGGCGGTGTGTCGGCTGGGATGTGCAGTACTTCTCCACGGTCGAACCCCAACGTCGCCTGGCGCCGCACTGGCACGCCGCGATCCGGGGCAGCATCTCGCGCGCGGAGCTGCGGGCGGTCGCCGAAGCCACCTACCACCAGGTCTGGTGGCCTGCGCACGATGAGGTCAAGTACGGCGGCGACCGGCTTCCGGTGTGGAGCGGCAACGGGTTCGTGGACCCGGACACCCGTGAAGCGCTGCCCACCTGGGCTGAGGCACTGGAGCAGACCGAGCGGCCCGCGCACGTGGCGCGGTTCGGGGTTCAGGTGCACGCCAAGGGCATCCTGGGCGGCTCGGCTGACGCTGGGCGGCACATCGGCTACCTGACCAAGTACCTCACCAAGAGCATCAGCGAGTGCTACCAGGCCCAGAGCACCCGCCAGGAGGACCACGCGGACCGGCTGTGCGCTGAGCTGGCCGTGACCCCGTGCTCCCCTCAATGCCCCGTCTGGCTGCTCTACGGGGTCCAGCCCAAGGGCGCTCGGCTGTCGATGGAACCGGGGCGCTGCAAGGGAAAGGCCCACAAGCGGACCACCCTCGGCGTCGCCGGGCGGCGGGTGCTGGTCTCCCGGAAATGGTCAGGGAAGTCCCTCGCCGATCACAAGCACGACCGTGTCGCCTTCGTTCGGCAACTGCTCGCGGACGTCGGGATCAAGCAGGAGGACCAGCCCACGCGGGTGCTCTGGAACAACGTCCAGCCCGGTGATCCGAACGTGCCGCCACGGCAACACCTGCTGCTGCGGGCGGTGGCCGAACGGCGGCGGTGGAAGGCGGAGTACACGGCCGCGCTGCTCGCCTCGGCCAATCCGCCAGATGGTTTGGCAACGTCACTAGCTGTGTAAACGGGGGATGAGATGAACAGCAAGGTGCGTGAGCTGACCCAGTTGATGTCCGTGCCGGAGATGCTGGAAGCGCTCGGCGGGGTCTCGCGGGACACGTTCTACAAGTGGCGGCAGACCGGTAAGGGCCCGAGGTGCTTCACCCTGCCCAACGGCGAGTTGAGGTGCAGGCGCGTGGACTTCGCGGCGTGGCTGGAAGACCTGTACCGGGCGGCGGCATGAGTGCGAAGTTCAAGGTCCGCTTCTGGGAGCTCGCCGACTGGTCCAAGAAGCCGAAGCGGAGCGCCCGGCCCTACGGCGTGCGCTGGGTGACGGACGGAAAGTCCCACTCCGAGTGGTACGCCACGAAGGCGCTCGCCAACAGCCGCCGGTCCGAGCTGATGCAGGCGGCCCGGCGCGGTGAGGAGTTCGACGTTGACAGCGGGCTCCCGATCTCCGAGCTGAAGCGCGTGAACTCGTTGTCATTCCTGGACTTCGCTCAGTCCTACGTGGACATGAAGTGGCCGGACAGTGCCGCCAAGACGCGGGGGAGCACCGTGGAAGCCCTGGCGACCGCTGCGGCTGCGTTCGTCCGGGACGGGGTGGGGCGGCCGGGGGTGGTCGAGCTGCGACGGGTGTTGACCCGGTACCTGCTGCCCTCGACCACGCGGGACGCCAAGAGGTCGAACGGGGAGGAGGACGTGGCGGACTGGCTCGTCAGGAACTCGCGGCCCCTGTACGACCTGACCGCCGCGCCCGCCGTCCGCGAAGTGCTCGACGCCCTGGCGGTCAAGCTCGACGGCAAGGCCGCCGCCGCGACGGTCTACCAGCGCAAACGGGCCGTGCTGTTCAACCTGCTCGGGTACGCGGTCGAGCGGGAGTTGATCCCCGACAACCCCCTGACCAGGGTTAAGCGGAAGACGACCAAGGTGGTTGAGCAGGTTGACCCGCGTGTGGTCGCCAACCCCCGCCAGGTCGCCGACCTGCTGGCGGCCGTCTCGTACGTGGGCAGGCGCAACGCGGATCGGGGCGCGCACCTGGCGGCGTTCTTCGCCGTGGGCTACTACGCGGCTGCACGTCCGGCTGAGGGGCTGGCCCTCCGGGTGAACGACTGCACATTGCCGCAGTCCGGGTGGGGTGTCCTGATGCTGGGGGAGTCGCGGCCCTCGGCGGGGAAGCGGTGGACGGACTCCGGCGAGGTCCACGATCAGCGCGGGTTGAAGCACCGGGGGGTCAAGGAGGTCCGGCCCGTCCCGATTCCACCCGTGCTGGTCACGATCCTGCGGGAGCACATCGCCCGGTTCGGGTCGGCCCCGGATGGTCGGCTGTTCCGATCACCGAACGGTGGGGTGGTCTCCTCGTCCACCTACTCGCGCGTCTGGGAGCAGGCCCGCGCCTACGGCCTCACCCCGGCCCAGGTGGCATCGCCGCTCGCGGGTCGCCCGTACGACCTCCGGCACGCTGCGGTGTCGCTCTGGCTCAACGGCGGCGTCCCGGCCCCGGAGGTCGCCGAACGGGCCGGGCACTCGGTGGACGTGCTGCTGAAGGTCTACGCGAAGTGCATCGACGGGCAGCGCGAGACGGTCAACCGGAAGATCGAATCCCTCTTCCGCGCCGCGTGACCCACCTCACGGATCGGCCCCCTGGGACCTGCCCCAGGGGGCCGAGGTCATTTCGCGGTGGTTTCGCGGACCCCGGCAAACGGGGGCAGATCCGGGCTGACAGCGACCGCCGCAAGCCCCGGAAATAGATCAAGCCCCGACCGCGTTACCGCAGGTCAGAGCTTGATTCACCCGGCGAAAGGTGAGTGCCCCCGGCAGGATTCGAACCTGCGACACACGGTTTAGGAAACCGATGCTCTATCCCCTGAGCTACGAGGGCGCGTCCCACAGCCTACCGGGCGCCCATCACCCGTGCGGACCCAGGGGGTGCACATCGCGTGAGATCCCCCCTCCTCCGGTTTCCGCTGTTGGGGGGAACCCGGCCCCGCCCGCTTCTGCCCGCCCGGTTCCCGGGGTACAGAAGTTGCATCCCCATCCCGATGCGAAGGTTCACCCATGAGCGGTAGACCCTGGCCCGACTTCCGGCCCGGACCCCTCGGGGCCGTTGGTTCCTGGTGGCGGCGGCGGCAGATGCGGCGGGCCGAGCAGTTCACGTTCGTGCCGCCTCCGACCACGCACGAGCTGGTGTTCGAGACACCGCTGCCCTCCGCGGTGTACGGGCTCGACTTCCACGCCAAGTTCACCATCCACTGGCGGGTCGACCTGGCCTCCGGGTTGCGGCACCACTCGCCGCGCAGCGCCGCCGTCAACGACGTCGTCCAGCGGGCCCGCGCGGTCACCGAGGGCTCGATGCTGGTGCACCACGCGCCGCTCAAGCACCAGCTCGGGGACGAGCTCGCCGACGAGCGGCAGGTCGAGGGCACGCACGTGTGGGCGCGCGCCGAGCACGTCGAGCTGCGCGTGGACGACACCGACCTGGAGATGGCGCGCAAGCACATCGAGCTGCTGCGCGCCACGACCATCCGCCAGGCCGAGCGCGACGCCGAGCGGGACGAGATCCGGTACCTGCGGGACGAGGTGCTCACCGACCTGTCCACCGCCACGATCTGGTGGCTGCACCGCAACGGCTACCAGGTGGAGCAGGCCGTGGGGCTCGCCCAGCAGCTCGGCGACCTCGTCCGGATCGCCGCCCAGCGCCGCGACCAGCACTGGGCCGACGCCCTCGTCGCCAGCTTCGAGAGCGCCATCCCGCGCCTGTCCCACGACCACCGCACCGACCTGCGCCAGCACCTCGCCCAGGCCCTCGGCGTCTACGGGGGCACCTCCGTCGCGGCCGAGTTCGCCGACCAGGTCGGGCTTCCCCAGGGCCAGCCCCAGCAGAACCAGCAACCACCGCCCCCCACCATCCCCGCCCAGAAACCCCCGGAGCAGCTCACCACCGGCCCCGACGACCCCCGCGACCGGCTCGAACCCGGTGACGCCACCCCGCGCAACGGCGTCGCGAACCCGCACCGCTGACCCCGCCCCGCGCCGGAACAGCCGGAACAGCGGAAGACCCCGGTCCCTGGGGGTGGACCGGGGTCTTCCTGTGGGCCGGTCCACGGTTCGTAGACCTCAAGTTCGTACAGCGAGTATCCGGAACCGGGCCCTGGTTGGGAACCCGTCATTTGTACGAACCCCTTCTGGCGGGGTCACGTGAAATACCGGAAAACCCGCTCCCACCAGCTACTTCGCGCGCAGTGAAGCCCATTCCACGTCGTTCCGGAAGACTTCGACCGAATGCGCGCTGCCGAACACCGAAGCGGTTCGCCGCGACGGGAACTGCACCACCTGCTGGTAGGTCGGCCGGTTCTGCCAGCTGATCTTGTCCTGGGTGATGCCGCCCATCGCCCGGTGCACGATGGTGTCCGCGCACCACTGGTCGCCCGCCGAGCAGCTGTCGTCACCGGGGTAGGTCGTGGTCGCGGGCACCGCGATCGCCCGCCGCAGGCTGTCCAGCAGCACCTGCCTGCACCGCGCCAGGTCGCCGTCACCGCAGTACTCCGCGCCCAGCGGCCCGGCCACCTGGTCGCCCAGCACCGCCCGCAGGTCCTTCTGCGCGAAGCCCCACCAGCCGTACTGGAACGCCGACCCCTTGTGCTGCTGCACGCCGCGCGGGTCGGACGGCGACTCGTCCACCTGGAGCGCCCCGACGAGCGCGCTGTTCAGCGCGTCGCCGAGCCCCGGCCGGAACTGCGCGTCCACCAGCAGCGTCCACCACGCGTCCAGCGTCCGGATGGCGTCGGCGTGCGCGTACACCTTGCTGCCCTTGGCGGTCTCGGTGCGCAGCGACCCGGAGGCCACCCACGCCCTGAGCTTCTGCACGGTCGGCGCCAGGTCCGCGTCGGTCACCGTCCCCAGCACGCGCAGCACCTCCGGCAGCACCCGCTCGGCCCGCAGGTCCGCGAGCCCGGCCTCGGCGACCGCCTTCGTCACCGCCGCCCGGTCCACCTTCGCGCCGTTCGCGATGAGCGCCCGCACCCGCTTGTCCAGCAGGTCGCCGCGGTGCACCGACGACATCCCGTAGCCGCCGGACGAGTGGTCCAGCGCCTGCTTGTTGT
Source organism: Actinosynnema pretiosum (assembly GCF_024171695.1). Lineage (GTDB taxonomy): Bacteria > Actinomycetota > Actinomycetes > Mycobacteriales > Pseudonocardiaceae > Actinosynnema > Actinosynnema pretiosum. The sequence continues at coordinate 116,828 of NZ_JAMTCF010000009.1, forward strand.
TCCAGCTCACGTAGAAGTCCTGGTTCACCGACTGCGGGTGCTGCGCGAACGTCGTGTACGACGCCGAGTTGTCGTCGGGGTTCCAGTTCTGCCACTCGTACGCCTGCTCGGCCTTCACCGGCAGGTCCGGGTCGACGTCGGCCTTGCGCACCGGGTTCAGCCCCGAGTTGAAGTAGGCGATGTCGTTCGCGTCCGCGTAGAACCAGTTGAACGCGTACCCGACCCGCTCGGCCGCCCGCTGGAACGCCTGCGCCGAGGTGATCGCGCCGGGGTCGTTGAACTCCTGGAACCCGATGATCGGGTCGACCTCGCGCATGTAGGTGGACCGCAGCGCCGTGTAGGCCACGAACTTGCCGCCGACCTTCGCCCGCGACTGCACCAGCCCGTACTTGGTGCGGTACACCACGAGCGTGTAGGAACCGGCGGGCGTCGGGTCGGCGACCGTCGACTTCCAGGCGTTCTTGCGCTCCAACCGCTCCATCGGCACGCACTGCCCGCGCAGCAGGTAGTGCGCCGAGCCCGCCGTCGGCTGCCCGTTCGGCTCGCACAGCTCGACCGCGTAGGTGTCGGTGATGTCCTGGCCCGACGAGGTCGCGCTCCACGAGTAGTCCAGGCCGCGCCCGAGCTGCACGTACATGTTGACGCCCGCGAACGACACGCCGCGCGCCCGCAGGCCGGGGCCGTTGAGCTCCTGGAGCATCAGCAGCTGCGGCGCGAAGTAGCCGGTCTGCGGGCCCCACACGGCGATCGGGTTGCCGGTGGTGGTGTGCGCGCCGGAGATCGCGACCGCGTTCGACATGCCGCGCGGGCGGGACAGCAGGTCCTTGGGGAGCACGCCGTCGGCGAAGATCCCCTCCAGCGCCTTGAGGTCGTCCGGGGTGTCCACAGTGGACTGGCGGGCGGAGGTCTGGTCGTAGACGATCGGCTCCGGCGTCACCGCCCCGCCGTCCGGCAGCGCCACGCCCCTCGGGTTCGCGGGCTCGGTCGCGTACGGGAAGCGCTGGCCGTCGTGCAGCGTCAGCGTCGCCTCGGGGTCGTTGCGCGCCCGGAACGAGCGCCACACCCGGTCGCCCGCCTCGGCGCCGTACTTGTTCTGCGCGGCCAGCCGCACCAGCGCGTTCTGCACCTCGCCGCCGCCGCCCGCGCCGAACAGCCCGCCGACGACTGCCGCGATCGCGACCAGGTCGGTGGCCTTGAACGGCTGGATGTCGTTCCAGTTCGTGATCGCGTCGGCGTGCCCGGTCAGCACGTACTCGCCGGGGAAGTTCCGGTTCGCGATCGCCTGCGTGATGTAGGCGTTGACGCCCTGCAGGTAGTCGGTGACGTCCTGGAACGCCTGCCGACCGCGCTCGCCCTGCGCGGCGACCCGGTCGATCTGGGCCTGGAGGTCGGCCTCGGTGTAGGCGATCTGCTTGACGAAGCTCTGCTCCAGCACCCGGTTGCCCTCGGCGCCGCCCGCGAACCCGGACAGCTGCCCGCGCCCGAGGTGCCGGAACAGGTCCATCAGCCACAGCCGGTCCTGCGCGGCGGCGTACCCGGCGCCGAACTGGGTGCCGGAGCGGGTGGTGCCGGTGATGTGCGGCATCCCGATCAGCTTGTCGCGCACGATGGTCACGTCGGCGCGCGGGCTGATCGTGCTCTCGACCTGGTTCGCGGGGACGCCGAACGAGGCGTCGTTGAAGAAGGTGGTCAGCTGGGCGTTGGTCAGCCCCTTGTGGCCGCTCGCCAGCGCGTCGTACTTGCCGAGCTGGTCGGCGGAGTGCGCGGGCCGGGTGCCGAAGACCTTGTGCGCCAGGATGTCGGCGAGGGTGGCGTTGCCGCTCTGGCCGGGCGGGACGATGTCGTGGCACTGGCCGAGGCAGGGGTCGTCGGCCAGTGCGGTCGGGCCCGCCACCGGGGCGGCGGGCGCGGGCGCCGTGATCGGCGGCTCGGTGACCGGGGCCGCCGACGCGGTCGCGGCGGTCACCGTCGTCGTGGCGGTGAGCAGTGCCACCGCCAGTGCTAACCGGGCGTTCTTCCGCACGGGGATCGGGCTCCTCTCCGAGGGGTTGCCTGTGACGGAGGCTACGTTTGGCGGGGTGTTTGCGAAAGGCTTTCGCGTTTTATGAGTACGCGGTGAGCGGTGGAGCGGCAGCGCGTCCACGTGGCGTGGAACTGTGAAAACGGCCGATTCGGCGGACCGTTTCCGCACCTCCCGACGGGGGCGGTCCGCGCTGCTCCCGGTTATTCCTGGTAACTGTGAACGAGGTCGGGCCGTACTTCGGCGCGCCGGGACCGTGGTGAGATAACGGCGTATTAACACCGGCTTGCGCATTGCCGCGCGGGTTCGGTTGCCGCACAAGCACGAAACGCCAACTCGGGGAGGCGTCGTGATCAAGGTTGTGCTGGCCGACGACGAGGACCTCGTCCGGTCGGGCCTCCGGCTCATCCTCAGCAGCGCGGGTGACATCGACGTCGTCGCCGAGTGCGACGACGGGCACCTGGTGGCCGAACTGGCCCGCCAGCACCGGCCGCACGTGGTGCTCCTGGACATCCGGATGCGCACCTCGGACGGGCTGGTCGCCCTCAGGAGGCTGCGCGCGCTGCCGGACCCGCCGAAGGTCGCGATGCTGACGACCTTCGACGTGGACGAGTACGTCAGCGAGGCGCTCCGGTTGGGCGCCAGCGGGTTCCTGCTCAAGGACACCGAGCCGGAGCAGCTGGTCAAGGCCGTCCGGGACCTGGCGCGCGGCGGCGCGGTGCTCGACCCCGGCGTCGCGGCCCGCGTGCTGGCCGCCGTCGCGGACGGGGAGCGGGCCGCCGAGCCCGCGCGCAGACTGCTGTCCTCGCTGTCCGAGCGGGAGCGCGAGGTCCTGGTGCTGATCGGGCAGGGCATGTCCAACGCCGAGATCGGCGGGACGCTGCACCTGTCCGAGGCCACGGTCAAGGGCTACGTGTCGTCGGTGCTGGGCAAGATCGGCGCCGTCAACCGGGTCCAGGCCGCGCTGGTGGCCTATCGGGGCGGGCTGATCGCCTGAGCGCGCACCGCCGGACCCCGGCGGGCGCCGGGGTCGCGGCGCGCTAACCCACCGAGCCGGGACCCGCCGAGGGGACGCTGGACCGGTCGGCGGCGGGCTCGTCGGCGGCGGGTGCGCTGACGTCGGGTGCGCTGACGTCGGGCACGTTGACGTCGGCCGCGCCTGCGGTGCCGACCTCGGATCCGCCGACCTCGAAGTCGCCGACCTCCGAGTCGTCGCTGCCGGGCGCCTCGGCGTCGAGCGCGGGCAGCGGCAGCTCTTCCACCACAACGGTTTCCGGCTCCTCGGCGACCGGCTCGACCGCGGGCCGGTCCGCCTCGGCGGCCGGGACCTCGGCGGCTTCCACCGCCGCGACCGCCGCGGGTTCCCCGCGCTCCGCGTCACGTCCCGGCCGCCCGCGCCCGGCGCCGTCCCGCCCGCGCCTCGTGCCGTCCACCCCGGAGGCACCCGAGCCGTCCACCACCGCGCAGTCCACCTCGGCGCCTGCGGTCACCGCTTCCCCGGCGTGGCCCTCCGAGTCCGGTCCCTCGACCTCGACCCGGTTGCGCCCCAACCGCTTCGCCCGGTACAGCGCCATGTCCGCCGCCGCGAACAGCTGGTCCAGCTTCGCGGGCCCCGCCGCGACCCCGATCGACACCGTGGGCCGCCGGGTGATCCCGAGGACCACCTGCCAGTCGTGCCCGTCCACCGCCGCCCTGATCCGCTCGGCCACCACCGGACCGGCCTCCGGGCCGCCGCCGCCCGCCGAGTTCCCCAGCAGCACCACGAACTCGTCGCCCGCCCACCGCGCCACCAGGTCGTCCGACCTGGTCTCCCGGCGCAGCAGCTGGGCTATCTCGCGCAGCGTCGCGTCACCGGCCGCGTGCCCGGCGTCGTCGTTGACGTCCTTGAACCAGTCCACGTCCACCAGCACCAGCCACGGCACCCGCCCGCGCGCCGCCGTGCCCTCCAGCAGCGTCGCGGCGGCCCGCTCCAGGCCGAGCCGGTTCGCCAGCCCGGTCAGCGGGTCGCGCGCCGCGGCCTCCTGCGCCGCCAGCGCCAACCGCTGCGCCTGCACCGCGACCCTGCGCTGCTCCAGGGCCTGCCCGAGCCCCTCCTGCAGCGTCACCGTCGCGGTCGTGCCCGCCGACACGCTGCACCGCAGCGCCGCCGCCTCGCCCACCGGGTCGCCGAGGCCCGCGCAGATGTCCGCCAGGTCCTGGGAGAACCGCAGCAGCAGCGACGGGTCGTTGATCGACTCGGCGGCGGTCACCGCCCGGCTGCCCAGGGTGCGCGCCCGCAGCAGGTCGCCGCGATCGCGGTGCACCACGGCCAGCACCCAGTTGCCGACCGCCAGCGCCCACTTGTCGTCGGCCACCAGCGCCCGCCGCACCGTCTCGTCGGCGTGCAGCTGGGCCTGCCACAGCTCGCCGACCCCGGCCAGCGAGCGGCTGTACGCGCCCAGCAGCGCCCGCGCCATGTGGTCGTCGTCCACCAGCGGCAGCCCCTCGGCCAGGCACTGCCGCGCCTCCTCGAACGCGGCCCGCGCCACGTCGGGCGGCGACGAGATCGCCCGGAAGTTCAGCAGCCCGCCGAGGCCCTGCAGGGAGATGGCGAGCACCTCGGGGTCGCCCGCGCGGCGCGCGATGCTCACCGCGACCCGCATCATGTCCACCGCCGCCCTGCGGTTGCCGATGCCCTCCAGCAGGTAGGCGAGGGCGTGCGTGGCGCGCGCGGCGTCCGGGTGGTCGGGGTCCTCGCCCTCCAGGTCGCTCCAGCCCTCGGCGGCCAGCTCCAGCGCCAGTGGGATGCGGCCGAGCCGCCACGCCAGCTTGGCCCGGTTGACCAGGGCGGCCGAGCGCGCCCAGCGGTCGACGTCCGGCGGGGGCCGGTTGACCACCTCGTCGAAGGTGGTGTTGGCCTCCGCCAGCCTGCCCGCGTTCAGCAGCGCCTTGATCCTGGCCTCGGGGTCGGAGACCTCGTCCGCTCGCTGGTCCACTCGTGCTCGCCACTCCATTCCGACTCGGCGCGCTGGGCACGCTGACCCGCTCGCCCGCCGTCACGGCTTCACCAGGCTACCGGGAGGAGCGCTGCGTGTATCGCTCCTGGTGCAGTACCGCCTCCAGGGGCACTCGGTTGCGCCACCCGTGGCGTTCCAAGTCGGGTGCACCGGGGAGTTCCGTGACCGGTCCGAGGCACAGCCACGCGACCGGGCGAACCCCTTCGGGTAGTCCGAGCAACCCGCTGAGCACCTCCTCGCGGTAGAAGCTCACCCAGCCGACGCCCAAGCCCTCCTCGGTGGCGGCCAGCCACAGGTTCTGGATGGCCAGGCACACCGAGTACAGCCCGGCGTCGGCGATCGCGTGCCTGCCGAGCACGGCGGGGGAGCCGCGCTCCGGGTCGTAGGCCACGGCCACGCCGAGCGTGGACTCCATGATCCCCTCGACCTTGATCCGGGAGAAGACCTCGGCGCGCTCGCCGGTCAGCTCGGCGGCGAACACCTCGCGCTCGGCGGCGACGTGGTCGCGGAACGCCGAGCGGGTCGCCGCGTCGCGCACCAGCACGAAGTCCCACGGCTGGGTCAGCCCCACGCTCGGGGCGGCGTGCGCGGCGGACAGGACGCGGCGCAGCACGTCGTCCGGGATCGGGGCCCCGGTGAACTCGCCCCTGGTGTCCCGGCGGCGGTGCAGCACGTCGTAGAAGCTCATTCGGGTGATCGTGCCCGACGCGGACCCGCGAGCGGGGTCGGCGTGGTGATCACCACCGGCGCGCGCCGGGCGGTGCGGCGGACCGCACCGCCCGCGCGCCTACCTGCCCTTCGAGGGGTAGGGGAGCAGCGCCATCTCGCGGGCGTTCTTCACCGCGGTGGCCACCTGCCGCTGCTGCTGGGGCGTCAGCCCGGTCACCCGGCGGGAGCGGATCTTCCCCCGGTCCGACAGGAACTTCCGCAGCAGCGACGCGTCCTTCCAGTCCACCGCCTCCACGCCTTCGCGGCGCAGCAGGTTCGCCCGCTTCTTCGGGGCGCGTTCGGGCTTGGGCATCGCGGTCCTCCTCACCAGCTCGACTTGCGCACACCCGGCAGTTCACCGCGGTGCGCCATCTCCCGCAGCCGCAGCCGCGACAACCCGAAAGCCCGGTTGAAGGCGCGCGGCCTGCCGTCCACCGAGTCCCGGTTGCGCAGCCTGGTCGGGCTCGCGTCGCGCGGCAACCGCTGCAGCGCCCGCTGCGCCTCGTCCCGGCGCTCGGGGTCGGTGCGGATCAGCTCCTTCAGCTCGGCCCGCCGCTCGGCGTGCCTGGCCACGACCTCGCGCCGCTGCCGGTCCTTGGCGATCTTGGACTTCTTGGCCACGTCAGCGCTCCTCGCGGAAGTCGACGTGCCTGCGCACGACCGGGTCGAACTTGCGCAGCACCAGGCGGTCCGGGTCGTTGCGGCGGTTCTTGCGGGTCACGTAGGTGTAGCCGGTGCCCGCCGTCGACCGCATCTTGATGATGGGCCGGATGTCGTTGCCCTTGGCCATCAGACCTTCTCCCCACGCCCGCGCAGCTCGGCGACGACGGACTCGACGCCGCGCCGGTCGACGGTCTTGATGCCCTTGGTGGACAGGGTGAGCACGACGTAGCGGTTCTCCGACGGCAGCCAGTACCTGCGGCGCTGGGTGTTGGGCAGCCAGCGGCGGTTGGTGCGGCGGTGGGAGTGCGAGACCTGCTTGCCGTAACCGGGTTTGCGCCCGGTCAGCTGGCAGTGGCGCGCGGACAAGGGTGGCCCCCTCCTGTAGGGAATGACAATCATTTTCACCTAGAGGGTAGCCGAGGAGCGCGCACCGCCGCGAGCGGGCGCGCCGAGCCGGGGCTCAGCCCTGGGTCTCGCCGTCCGGGGAGTCGCGCCACTGGTCGAACGGCCGGTCCAGCCGCCACCGCTCGCCGTCGTGCTCCAGCACCCGGTGCCCGCAGGTCTCCAGGTTGGACAGCGACTCGAACAGCTCCACGCTCCACCCGAACAACCGCCTGCACAGCAGCCGGATGGTCAGCCCGTGCGACACGACCAGCGAGGTGCCGGGGTGCCCGCCCGCGCGCGCCCGCGCCTCGAGGCCGTCCAGGAACGCGGCGACCCGGTCGTCCACGTCCGCGCCGGACTCGCCGTTGGGCAGCCGGAAGAAGAAGTGCCCGAACGCGTGCCGCTGGTGCTTGAGCACCTCCTGCTGCACCGGGTCCTGCAGGTTGCCCCAGTCCTGCTCGCGCAGCCGGGGCTCGGCGACCACCCGCTCGGCCAGCGCGCCCAGCTCCAGCAGCCGCAGCGTGCTCCTGGTGCGGGTGTACGGGCTCACGTAGACGGCCGCGGGCACGTCCTGGAGCAGCGCTTTCACCCGATCGCCCGCTTCCTTCGCCTCTCGCTCCCCCAGCGGGGTGAGAGGCATGGTGTGATCGGGTACCCGGCAGTAGGCCAGTTCGTCGACGTTGCCCAGGCTCTGGCCGTGGCGCAGCAAGATGATCCGCACAGGACCCATCGTGCCGGTGTTACAGTCCGGCGGCGAGGGTGACGGAAGGTGTTACATGATCAAGTGCATCGCGCTGTACCGGCGGCCCGACCGGCCCGAGGAGTTCGACGAGGCCTACTTCGCCTCGCACCTGCCCCTGGTGCTCAAGACCCCCGGCCTGCTGCGCGTCGAGGTCGCCAGGGCCGGTCAGCTGCTCATCCCCGGCTTCCTCGCCGAGAACGAGCCGCACCTGATCGCCGAGATGTACTTCGAGTCCGAGGACGCCATGAACCGGGCCTTCGGCTCGCCCGAGTGGCAGGCGGGCGGCGCCAACCTCAGCGAGATCGGGGCCGCCGAGCTGATCTCCCTGTTCACCGCCGAGGTGCTCCAGTCCGGGGCGGTCGTGGACGGGGTGGCCGAGCGGTGATCGCGGCGGTGATCGGCGGCGGCACCATGGGCGCGGGCATCGCGCACGTGCTGCTGGCGGGTGGCCACCGCGTGGTGCTGGTGGAGGCGGGCGCCGAGCGGGTCGCGGCGGCCGGGCAGCGGGTCGAGCGGTCCCTGGCCAAGGCGGACGAGCGCGGCAAGCTGCCCGCCCCGCCCGCCGAGCTGCTCGCCCGGTTGACCGTCGCGCGCGAGATCGCCGACCTCGCACCCGACGTGGAGCTCGTGGTCGAGGCCGTGCCCGAGGACGCCGCGCTCAAGCGCGCCGTGCTCGCCGCCGCCGCGACCGCGTGCCCGAACGCCGTGCTGGCCTCCAACACCTCGTCGCTGTCGATCACCGCCCTCGCCGAGGGGCTGCCCGGCCACCGGGTCCTCGGCCTGCACTTCTTCAACCCCGTCCCGGTCCAGCCGCTGGTCGAGCTGGTCAGGCACGACGGCGCGGACCCGGACGTGCTCGCGCGGGCGCGGGTCTGGGCCGAGTCGCTGGGCAAGACCGTGATCGAGGTCAGGGACAGCCCCGGCTTCGCCACCTCCCGGCTCGGCGTCGCCGTCGGGCTGGAGGCGATCCGGATGCTGGAGGAGGGCGTTGCCGACGCCGAGGGCATCGACACCGGGATGCGGCTCGGCTACAACTGGCCGGTCGGGCCGCTGCGGCTCACCGACCTGGTCGGGCTCGACGTGCGCCTGGCCATCGCCGAGCACCTGGAAGCCGAGCTGGGACCGCGCTTCGCCCCGCCCGCGCTGCTGCGCGCCAAGGTCGCGCGCGGCGAGCTGGGACGCAAGAGCGGGCAGGGCTTCTTCGCTTGGTAGCCCCCACCGCCACCTGGTAGTCCTGGGGGCGCGCCACGACCCGGCGCCGCTCGTGGAGGGGGTACCCGGTGCTGATCAGGACCACCGAGCAGGCCGACGCCGCAGCCGCCGCAGGACTGAGGTCCACGGCGTTCGGCGGGCCCAAGCCGGTCGACCCGGTGCTCCCGCCTGGCCAGGACCCGCTGGTCGCCGAGGTCGACGGCCGCGTCGTGGGCGCCCTCACCGTGTGGCGGCACCACCAGTTCTGGGGCGGGCGCACCGTGCCCGCAGGGGGCGTCGGCGGGGTCGCGGTCGACCCGCACGCGCGCGGCCGGGGCGTGGCCACCGCGATGCTCACCCGCGCCGTCGAGGACATGCGCGAGCGCGGGCAGGCACTGTCGCTGCTCTACGCCACCGTGCCCGCCCTGTACCGCTCGTGCGGCTGGGAGCGCGCGGGCGTCCACGAGTGGATCAGCCTCACCCCCGGCCAGCTGCCCTCCGGCGGCAGGCCGCTCTCCCGCGCCGCCCGGCCGGAGGACGCCTCCGCCGTGCACGCCTGCTACACCGACCTCGCGTCCACCGTGGACGGGATGCTCGACCGCTCCGCGCCCGCGTTCGACCCGGCGGACGCCCTGGAGCACAACGTGGTCTCCGTCGTGCCCGGCCACGACGGCGAGGTGCGGGGCTACCTGCTGGCCGACCGCGACGCCGAGGGGCTGCGCGTGCAGGACGTCGTCGCCCGCGACCTCGACACCCAGCTCGGGCTGCTGGGCGAGCTGGCCAGCTGGGGCGGCGTGCTGCCCTCGTTCGACCTGCGCGTGCTCGACCCGGCCACCACCGGCCTGCTCACCGACCAGGCGATCAAGCACACCGTCACCACCCGGACCTGGCTGATGCGCGTGGTCGACCTGACCGCTGCCGTGGCCGCGCGCGGCTGGCCCGCCGCGACCGGGCTGCGCTCCGCCGCCGTCGACCTGGACGTCACCGACCCGATCGCCCCCTGGCACGCCGGGCGGCGCCGGATCGTGGTGGAGGACGGGCAGGTCAGGGTCGAACCCGGCGGCAGCGGCGCGGTGCGGCTGAAGGCGCGGGCGCTCGGGCCGTGGTTCAGCGGCTTCCAGAACACCCACGCCCTGCGCCGCGCCGGACTGCTCGACGGCGACGCGGCCCTGCTCGACCGGCTCACCGCGTCGACCGGCGTGCCCAGGCTCGGCGACTACTTCTGACCGCTCGGCCGACGGGCGCCCCCGGAACTTGACTGCCTCCTCACACCCGCTTCTCAGGCGGCTCTCAGGACCAGCGGCGAGACTGTCGACATGCGCATCCTCGTTGTCGACGACGACAGGGCCGTGCGTGAGTCGCTCCGCCGCTCACTGCAGTTCAACGGCTACCAGGTGGACCTCGCCGGTGACGGCCAGCAGGCACTGGAGTCGGTCCTGTCGCAGCGCCCGGACGCCATGGTCCTGGACGTGATGATGCCCAGGCTCGACGGCCTGGAGGTCTGCCGCAGGCTGCGCAGCACCGGCGACGACCTGCCCATACTCGTGCTCACCGCGCGCGACGCGGTGAGCGACCGGGTCTCCGGCCTGGACGCGGGCGCCGACGACTACCTGCCGAAGCCGTTCGCGCTGGAGGAGCTGCTGGCCAGGTTGCGCGCCCTGCTGCGGCGCACCGCCTCCGAGGTGGAGGAGACCGCCAACCTGCTGCGCTTCGCCGACCTGGAGCTGGACCCCGGCACCAGGGACGTGCGCAGGGGCGAGCGCCCCATCAGCCTCACCCGCACCGAGTTCGCGCTGCTGGAGCTGTTCCTGGCGCACCCCAAGCAGGTGCTCACCAGGGGCCGCATCCTGGAGGACGTCTGGGGCTACGACTTCCCCACCTCCGGCAACGCGCTGGAGGTGTACGTGGGCTACCTGCGGCGCAAGACCGAGGCGGGCGGCGAGCCCCGGCTGCTGCACACGGTGCGCGGCGTCGGGTACGTGCTCAGGGAGACGCCCCCGTGACCGCGCCCGGCGGGACCCGGTTCCAGCGCGCCTCGCTGCGCACCCGCGTGACCCTGCTCGCCGCGCTGTGCGTGGCGGGCGCGGTCGCCGTGGTGTCGCTGAGCGTGTACATGACGGTGCGCGACAACATGATCACCTCGTTCGACGAGAACCTGCGCCAGCGCGCGCAGGCCGCCGTGAACGCGCCCAGGGTCAACGACACGGTCAGCGAGATGCCGGGCGCGTTCCTCGCCGCCGGTGACATCAAGATCGGCAAGCTGGACTCGGCAGGCCGCATCCTGTACCCGAAGTTCACCACCGCCCCGCCGACCAACTCGGACGACCTGGCGGTGGCGAACGGCGAGCTGCTGGAGCACATCTGGACCGACAAGCGCACCGAGTACCGGGTGCTGACGGTGCCGTACGGCGACGGCGAGGCGATGGTGCTCGCCCAGTCGATCAAGCCGCTGAACACCACGCTGGGCAAGCTGAGCCTGGTGCTGTTCGTGATCGGCGGCCTGGGCGTGGTCGCGGCGGCGGCGGCGGGGACGGCGGTGGCGCGCACCGGCCTGCGGCCCGTGCAGCGGCTCACCGAGGCCACCGAGCGGGTCGCGCTGACCGGTGACCTGCGGCCGATCCCGGTGTCCGGCGACGACGAGCTGGCCAGGCTCACCCAGCGGTTCAACGCGATGCTGGGCGCGCTGGCCGAGTCGCAGGAGCGGCAGCGCAGACTGGTCGCGGACGCGGGGCACGAGCTGCGCACGCCGCTGACGTCCATGCGCACCAACCTGGAGCTGCTGCTGGCGTCCGAGCGGCCGGGGTCGCCGACGCTGTCCGACGAGGACAAGGCGGAGATCAACGACGACGTGCGGGCCCAGCTGGACGAGCTGACCACGCTGATCGGCGACCTGGTCGAGCTGGCCCGCGAGGACGCGCCGCAGGTCGTGCACGAGCCGGTCGACCTGGTCGAGGTGGTCGAGCGGGCGCTGGACCGGGCCCGCAGGCGCGCGCCCGCCGACGTGGCGTTCGACGTGAGCCTGGAGCCGTGGTCGCTGCTGGGCGACTCGAACGCGCTGGAGCGCGCGGTGCTGAACCTGCTGGACAACGCGGTGAAGTTCAGCCAGGACACCGAGGGCGGCGTGGTGCGGCTGCGGCTGCGGCAGGTCGCGGAGGGCGCGGCGGTCGTCGAGGTGGCGGACTCGGGCCACGGCGTGGCCGAAGCGGACCTGCCGCACGTGTTCGAGCGCTTCTACCGCTCGTCCGAGGCGCGCACCCTGCCGGGGTCGGGCCTGGGGCTGGCGATCGTGAAGCAGGCGGCGGAGCGGCACGGCGGCGCGGTGTACGTGGGGAGCTCCCCGGAGGGCGGGGCGCTGTTCACCCTGCACCTGCCGGGGCGGCCCGCGCTGGTGCCCGCGAACAACGGCATGGGGTACGCGGGGGTCTGAGCCGACCACGAGGAGCGGGGCGGCGCCGGGACCACCCGACGCCGCCCCGCCGCTTCCCGCTCACCCCTTCGTCGACCCCAGCGTCAGCCCGCCCACGAACTGCCGCTGGAGCACGAAGAACACCACCAGCGTCGGCAGCGCCACCAGCAGCGCCCCGGCGGCCACCAGGTTGTTGTCGGTGAAGAACGCCCCCCGCAGGTTCTGCAGCGCCGACGTCACCGGCATCTTCTCCCCGGTCTGGATCAGCACCAGCGCCCACAGGAAGTCGTTGTAGATCCAGGTGAACTCCAACGTCGCCAGCGCCGCCAGCGCGGGCCTGCACAGCGGCAGCACCACCTGCCAGTACCGCCGCCACACCCCCGCCCCGTCCACCCGCGCCGCCTCGCCGATCTCGCGCGGGATGGTCTTCATGAAGTTGCTCAGCACGAACACGCAGAACCCCGACTGGAACGCCACGTGGATCAGCACCAGGCCCAGCCGCGAGTCCAGCAGCACCCCGCTGTCGCTCACCCAGCCCGGCACCGGGGTCAGCAGGTACAGCCGGTACAGCGGCGTCACCACCACCTGCTGCGGCAGCAGGTTCCCGGCGGTGAACAGCATCAGCAGGCCCAGGTTCAGCCGCCTCGGCAGGCGGGCGACGCCGAACGCCGCCATCGAGCTGAGCAGCAGCACCAGCACCACCGACGGCAGCGCCACCACCAGCGTGTTCAGGTAGTAGCGCGGCAGCTCGGCCCGCGTCCACGCCTCCGCGTAGTTCGCCAGCGTCAGCTCCTCCGCGACCGAGAAGTACCCGTTCCGCGCGGTGTCGTCGTAGCTGCGCAGCGACGCGTACAGCGCCCACAGCAGCGGCGCGATCGTCCCGAGGCAGGCCAGCACCAGGAACCCGTGCAGCGCGACAGAACCAGCCCGAACGCCCCTCACTCCGACTCCTCCCGCCGGAACACCTGCACGAGGTAGGTGACGATGAACCCGAGCGAGATCACCAGCAGCACCACCGCCAGCGCCGACCCCCACCCGATCCGGCTGGACTCGCCGATGATGTTGTCGGTCACCAGCACCGACAGCAGCTCCAACCCGTTGCGCCCCTTGTTGATGACGTAGACGACGTCGAACGCCCGCAGCCCCTCGATCACGGTCACCACCAGCACCACCACGTTCACCGGCCGCAGCACCGGGAACACCACCCGCGTGAACGCCTGCCACCCGTTGGCCCCGTCCAGCGCCGCCGCCTCGCGCAGCGCCGGGTCCACGGCCTTGAGCCCGGCCAGGTAGAGCACCATCACGTACCCGGTGTGCCGCCACGCCGCCGCGACGAGCACCGCGTACAGGTTGACGTCCTTGTCCCCCAACCAGTTCACCGGATCGCCGTCGGCGGTCCCGAGCAGGTTGTTCAGCAGTCCCTGCTCCGGCTGGTAGACCAGCTGCCAGATGAACCCGACCAGCGCCAGCGACAGCACCACCGGCAGGTACAGCACGCTCTGGTACACCCGCCCGAACCGCAGCTTCCGGTCCAGCAGCACGGCCAGCAGCAACCCCGCCGAGGTCGGCACGAGCACCAGGAACACCAGCCACACCAGGTTGTTGCGCACGGCGGGCCAGAACCTCGGGTAGCCGGTGAGGATGTCGACGTAGTTGCGCGCCCCCACCCACTCCAGGTCCTCGACCCCGCCGATGCCGTTCCACGAGGTGAACGACAGCCCGACCGACCCGAGCGCGGGCGCCCACACCAGCGCCACGTGCAGCAGCGCGGGCACGCCGATCATCAGCGCCAGCGCCACCCGCTCGCCGCGCGTCAGGGACGTGGCGCGCTTCCCCTTGCCAGCCAAGGGCTTCACTCGGAGAAGATGGTCTTGGCCTGCTCCGCCATCCCGCGCAGCACCGAGTCCACGTCACCGGGCTCGGACAGGAACGCGGTCAGCCCGTTGGTCGCCGCGTCGCTGGCGAACCTCGGATCGGTGTCCCGGTCGAGGAACTGGGTGATGTGCGCGGCCGAGGAGATCACCTCGGAAGCCTTGCGCTGCAACGCGCTGTACCCGCTCACGTCGACGCCGGTGTTGGTGGCCACGGTCGTCGGGTCGGCCTCCAGGTACGCCAGCTGCGCCTGCGGCGACGCCAGGTGCTCCAGCAGCTTCCGCGCCCCGTCGGGGTTGCCCGGCTTGCGGGAGAGCATGAACCCGTCGATCGGCGCCTCGACGGTGTCCGTGCCGAACTCGGGGTTCACCTCGGGGAACGGGAAGAAGTCCAGGTCGTCCCGGTCCGCGCCGGTGAACTGCTGGGCCAGGAACGAGCCGAGCAGGTACATCCCGGCCTCGCCGCGCTGGAGCGACTGGGCGGCCTCCTGCCAGTCGCGGCCGAGCGCGTTCTCCTGCTGGAACGGCAGCAGCCGCTTCCAGGTGTCGAACACCTCCCGCACCCGAGGCCCCTGCCAGTCCTCCTTCCCCGCCATCAGGTCCACGTGGAACCGGTAGCCGTTGACCCGGAAGTTGAGCTGGTCGAACGTGCCCATCGCGGGCCAGCCCTGCTTCTGCGCGAACGCGATCGGCGCCAGCCCGTCCGCCTTCATCCTGGTGGCCAGCGCGACCAGCTCGTCGAGCGTGCCGGGCGGGGCGTACCCGCGCTGCCGCCACACGCTCGGCCGGTAGAACATCCCCCACGGGTACTGGGTGAACGGCACCAGGTACTGCTTGCCGTCCGCCGCCGTCGCGGCCTCCTTCACGGCGGGGGAGAAGCCGGAGCCGACCTTGGCCCACACGTCCGACAGGTCGCCGGTGAGGCCCTGCTCGGCGAAGAACCTCATGCGGTAGCCGGAGAACCAGGACAGCACGTCGTCCGGCCGCCCCTGCAGGTAGTTGTTGATCTGCTCCTGGTACTGCTCGTGCTGCTTGGTGTTGATCCGCACGCCCAGCCCGGAGGAGCCCTCGAACGACTTCAGCACCGCCGTGATCGCGTCCTTCGGCACCGGGTCGGACTGGTTGTTGCCGAACGTCACGACGTCCGCCGACCCGCCGCCGGGGTCGCCGCCGCACCCGACCAGTCCGGGCGCCGCGCTCACCCCCGCTCCCAGCGCGAGGGCGCGCAGCACGGCGCGACGGCCTAATCGGGGGGACCGCTGGGGCGTGGGCCTGGACATGATCGCTCCTGTCGGGTTGACGCAGCGCTGAACCAACCGAACGCGAATCCAACAAAGTTGCGCATAATGTGTCCTCTGTCACAAGGAACGTCAATGGCTGTTACCGGCCCGTTAAGGCGCTAGTCCGAAGCTTCTCGCCGCGCATACCAGCGGGTCGGGTGACGTGTACCGCCAAACAGTGTCAAACGGGCGTTACTGTTTGACTGTGTTGAGTTTGTGGTTCACTCTTGCGCCATGACGAGCTGGCCGACCGGACTGCCGGGCCTCGCCTGGGGCGCCGACTACAACCCTGAGCAGTGGCCCGAGGAGGTCTGGGACGCCGACGTCGAGCTGATGCGCGCGTCCGGTGTGAACCTCGTGAGCCTCGGGATCTTCTCCTGGGCGCTGCTGGAGCCCCGCGAGGGCGAGCGCGACTTCGCCTGGCTCGACCGGGCCATGGACCGCCTCGCCGCGGGCGGCGTCCGGGTCGACCTGGCCACCGCCACCGCCGCGCCCCCGCCCTGGATGACCACCGACTACCCCGAGGTCCGCCCGGTCCGCGCGGACGGCGTCCGCCTCACCCACGGCTCCCGCCAGGCCTACTGCCCCACCTCCGAGGTCTACCGCACCCGCGCCGTCGCGCTGGCCCGCGCGCTGGCCGAGCGCTACCGCGACCACCCCGCGCTGTCCGCCTGGCACGTCGGCAACGAGTACGGCTGCCACGTCCCGCGCTGCTACTGCGACAACTGCGCCGAGGCGTTCCGCACCTGGCTGCGCGAGCGCTACGGCGACCTCGACGGCCTCAACGAGGCCTGGGGCACCCTGTTCTGGTCCCAGCGCTACAGCGCGTGGGAGCAGGTCGTGCCGCCGCGCGCGACCCCCACGTTCGGCAACCCCGGCCAGCTGCTCGACTTCAACCGCTTCGCCTCCGACGCGCTCCTGGAGCTGTTCAAGGCCGAGCGGGACGTGCTGCGCGAGGTCACCCCCGGCGTGCCCGTCACCACCAACTTCATGGTCGGCTGGACCTTCGCCGACCTGGACTACTGGTCGTGGGCCAAGGAGATGGACTTCGTCTCCAACGACCACTACACCCGCTCCGAGGACCCCGACCGGCACATCGAGCTGGCCATGGCCGCCGACCTCACCCGAGGCCTCGCGGGAGGCCGCCCGTGGCTGCTCATGGAGCAGTCCACCTCGGCGGTGAACTGGCAGCCCCGCAACATCGCCAAGCTCCCCGGCGAGCAGCGCCGCAACTCGTTCTCGCACGTCGCGCGCGGCGCCGACGGCACGCTGTTCTTCCAGTGGCGCCAGTCGAAGGCGGGCGCCGAGCGCTTCCACTCGGCGATGGTCCCGCACGGCGGCGAGGACACCCGCGTGCACCGCGAGGTGCGCCGCGTGGGCGGCGAGTACGCCAAGCTGAACGAGCTGCTCGGGTCCACCGTGGACGCCTCCGTCGCG
Source organism: Actinosynnema pretiosum (assembly GCF_024171695.1). Classification (GTDB taxonomy): domain Bacteria; phylum Actinomycetota; class Actinomycetes; order Mycobacteriales; family Pseudonocardiaceae; genus Actinosynnema; species Actinosynnema pretiosum. Next base: position 133,526 of record NZ_JAMTCF010000009.1, read on the forward strand.
ATCGTCTACGACTGGCACTCGCGCTGGTCCCTCGGCCAGGAGGCCACCCCCACCGCCGACTTCTCCTACCAGGAGAACGTCTTCGGCCTGTACCGCGCGCTGTGGCGCTCCGGCGTCACCGTCGACTTCGTGCCCTCCGGCGCGGACCTGTCCGCGTACAAGGCCGTCGTGGTGCCCTCGCTGTTCCTGCTCGACGACGCCGAGTGGCTCACCTCCTACACCGGCCACCTGCTGGTCACCCACCTCACCGCGATCACCGACACGCGCGGCCACGTGCACCTGGGCGGCTACCCCGGCCTGCTCGGCGGGCTGCTCGGCGTGCGCACCGAGGAGTTCCACCCGCTGCGCGCGGGCGAGGTCGTCCGGCTCGACGACGGCGGCGAGGTCGCCGTGTGGACCGAGCTGCTGCGCGCCGAGGGCGCCGAGGTGCTCTCCCGCTACGCCGACGGCCCACTCGCGGGTGAACCGGCCGTCACCCGCAACGGCAACGCCTGGTACCTGGCGTGCGGTCTGCGCGGCACGGCGCTGGAAACCCTGGTGTGCTCGGTGGTGGCCGACGCGGGCGTCGAGCAGGTCCTGGTGACCGGCGAGGACGGCGGCGCGGACGTCGGAGCGGGCTCGGCGGGCGTCGAGGTCGTGCGCAGGCGCGGCGACGGCGGCTCGTGGCTGGTCGCGATCAACCACGCGGGCGAGCCCGCCCTGGTGCCCGCGCGCGGCGTGGAGCTGCTGTCCGGTGAGACCGTCGCCGGGACGCTCACCGTCCCGGCGGGCGGCGTCGTCGTGGTCCGGGAAGAACCCACCGCAGAAGGGGAGTGACCGTGCTCGCGCGGCAGAGGCAGGCGGTGATCCTGGAGGAGGTGCGCCGCACCGGCGCCGTCCGGGTCAGCGACCTCGTGGTCCGGCTCGGCGTGTCCGACATGACGGTGCGCCGCGACCTGGACGTGCTCGCGTCGCGCGGGCTCCTGGAGAAGGTCTACGGCGGGGCCACCACGGTGGTCGTGCGCAGCACCGACGAACCCGGCTTCGAGGCCAAGTCGGTGCGGCAGCTCCCGGAGAAGGAGGCCATCGCCGCGCGCGCGGCGGGCCTGGTGCGTCCGGGGACGGCCATCGGGCTGTCCGCGGGCACCACCACGTGGACGCTCGCCAGGTTCCTGGAGGACATCCCGGACCTGACCGTGGTCACCAACTCCATCCGGGTCGCCGACGTGCTCCAGCAGGGCGGGCGCACCGACCGCACGGTGGTGCTCACCGGCGGCGTGCGCACCCCGTCCGACGCGCTCGTCGGACCGGTCGCGGTGCAGGCGCTGCGCTCGCTGCACCTGGACGTGGTGTTCCTGGGGGTGCACGGCATGGCCGAGCGCTCCGGGTTCACCACGCCCAACCTGAACGAGAGCGAGACCGACCGGGCGCTGGTGGACGCGGCCGGTCGGGTCGTCGTGCTGGCCGACCACACCAAGTGGGGCACGGTCGGCATCTCCACCATCGCCGACCTCGACGAGGCGGACGTCCTGGTCACCGACGCCGGACTGCCCGAGGAGGCGGTCGCGGTGCTCGGCGAGCAGGTGGGTGAACTGGTCCTGGCGCACGTGCCCGGACGGGGAGAAGAGGAACTGGCGTGACTGGCGTCAAGCGCACGGCGGGCGAGCTCGCCGACGGCCGCGAGATCATCTACTACGACGACTCGGCCGACGCGCCCCCGCGCACCGCGGTCGACACGAGGGACCTGCCGAAGACGCAGCCGCTGTCCGAGGTGCGGCAGGACCCGCTGACCGGCGAGTGGGTCGCGATGGCCGCGCACCGGCAGACGCGCACCTACAAGCCCCCGGCCAACCTGTGCCCGCTGTGCCCGACCGAGCCGGGCAAGCCGACCGAGATCCCCGAGGCCTCCTACGACGTCGCGGTGTTCGAGAACCGGTTCCCGTCGCTGGCGCAGAACACGCCCGACCTGCCGGAGACGGTCGACGGGATGCCGATGGTCGCGCGGCGGCCGGGGCGCGGGCGGTGCGAGGTCGTGTGCTTCACCTCGGACCACAACACCTCGTTCGGGCAGCTCACCGCGCAGCGGGTGCGCACCGTCGTGGACGTGTGGGCCGAGCGCACCGAGGTGCTGGGCGGGCTGCCGGGCGTCGAGCAGGTCTTCCCGTTCGAGAACCGCGGTGAAGAGATCGGCGTGACCCTGCACCACCCGCACGGGCAGATCTACGGCTACCCGTTCGTGACGCCCAAGACCGAGAAGATGCTGGCCGTCGCGGAGCGCTACCACGCCGAGCACGGCCGTCACCTGATGGGCGACGTGCTGGCGGCGGAGCAGGCCGCCGAGGTGCGCGTGGTCGCGAGCAACGCCACCTGGACCGCGTTCGTGCCCGCCGCCGCCCGCTGGCCCGTCGAGGTGCACCTGGTGCCGCACCGCCACGTGCCGGACCTGCCCGCGCTCACCGACGCCGAGCGCGACGACTTCGCCACCCTGTACCTGGACGTGCTGCGCCGCCTCGACGGCCTGTACGACCGGCCGCTGCCGTACATCGCGGCCTGGCACCAGGCGCCCGCGAAGGTCGGGCGGGAGCACTCCTGGCTGCACCTGGAGGTGTTCTCGGTGCTGCGGACGGCGGACAAGCTGAAGTACCTGGCCGGGTCCGAGTCGGGCATGGGCGTGTGGATCAACGACGCGACGCCGGAGCAGATCGCGGAGCGGCTGCGCGCGCAGGCGTGACCGGTTGTCCGACGGCCGCCGGGCCGGCGCCCCTCGGGGTGCCGGCCCGGCGGTTTTCCGTCACTCCTCCGGCCGCCCGTCGCCCGAGCGCGCCCGCCGACGCGCGTCCGACCACCGGGAGATCCCTCCGCGCCCTCGCCGCGCCCTCGCCGCGCCCTCGCCGCGCCCCCTCCGTGCCCCCTCCGTGCCCCCGCTGCGCCCCCGCCGCGCCCCTGCGGCGATCCCTCCGCGCCCCTTCCCGGTGGCTTCGGAGGACTCACAAGTGATGCCCAGATTCGTTTAAGGCTCCTCTCAGGCGCACACCCCAGAGTTGTGGACATGACCGAGAACGAGCCGCAGCGCCAGCCGCAGCAGTCCGCCGACCAGAGTCCCTGGGCGCGCGGTGGCGGCGAGGCCGGTCTTCACGCCGGTGGCGGGCAACGGGATGTCCACCAGCCGGACTCCGCGCGGGAGAGCACCGCCCGCGACGGTCAGGAGGACCGACCGACCACGCGGCTCGGTTCGGACGACTCCGACCGGTCGGGCGCGCAGGGCGCCACGACCGGTGCGGACCAGGCCGGCAGGCCCGAGGCGTTGCAGGGCGCTTCGGCCGGAACGGCCGCCGACCGGCCCGCGAGGGCCGAGTCGGACACCACCGGTGGGGCGGAGGCTTTGCAGGGGGCCGACGCCGATCGGGGAACCGGAGGGCAGGGCGTGCAGGGCGCCCAGTCCCTCGCCGGGTGGCCGGGCGCTTCGCAGGGGGCGCCCGCCCACCCGGCCTCCGGGCCCGCCGCCCAGCACCCCGCGCAGACTTCAGCGCAGAACTCGGCGCAGACCTCCGGGCAGCCGCTCACCGCAGCCGCTCAGCCCGGTTTCGCCCAGCAGCCCGGTGTGACGCAGCAGATCAGCGCGTCCCAGGTCCCGCAGGGCGGTTCCACGCAGCAGATCACCCCCGGTCAGCGGCCCTTCGGCGAGCAGCCCACCCAGACGGGCCCGTTCGCGGGGCCGGGTGGCCGGCCGACCGAACAGGGGGTTCAGGTGAACGCCTTCGGCCAGCCCGTCCAGTCCGACCCCGCCACCGGGACCGCCTACGGCCCGCCCGCGCCCGGTCGGTTCCCCGGTCAGCCGGGGGGCGGACAGCCGGGGTCCGGCCCGTACTACGCGATGCCGGGCGCGGACGGCCAGCTCCCGCCGCAGCGCGTGAAGTCCGGCGGCAGGGGCAAGGTCCTCGCCGGGGTCGCCGCCCTCGTGCTCGTGGTCGGCGGAGTGGCCGGTGGGGTCGGCGGTTACGTCGGCTACCAGGCCGCAGGCGGCTCCGGCACCGTGGTCAACGCCCTGAACGCGGCCCCGCCCGCCCAGCAGACCGCCGACGCACCCGCCGGTTCGGTGGAGGCGGTCGCGCAGAAGGTCCTGCCCACGGTGGTCCAGGTGCAGGTCAGCGGCGGCGCCGGGTCCGGCTTCGTGATCAGCTCGGACGGCCTGGTCGTCACGAACAACCACGTGGTCGAGTCGGCCGCTCGCGGCGGCGCGGTCCGCGTGGTCTTCCAGGACGGCAGGACCGCCAGCGCCAAGATCGTCGGCCGCGACCCGTCGTCCGACCTGGCCGTGATCAAGGCGGACGGCGTCTCCGGTCTGGCCACCGCCGAGCTGGGCAACTCCGCCGACCTGAAGATCGGCCAGCAGGTGATCGCGGTCGGCTCCCCGTTCGACCTGACCGGCACGGTCACCTCGGGCATCGTCAGCTCGCTGAACCGCCCCGTGCGGGCCGGTGGCGAGACGGGCAGCCAGTCCACGGTGCTCAACGCCATCCAGACCGACGCGGCGATCAACCCCGGCAACTCCGGCGGGCCGCTGATCGACATGAACGGGCGCGTGATCGGCATCAACTCGGCCATCTACAGCCCGAACTCCAGCCAGACCTCGCAGGGCGGCTCGGTCGGCATCGGCTTCGCCATCCCGATCGACCAGGCCAGGCGCACCGCGACCGAGCTGAGCGAGACCGGCAAGGCCACCCAGACGGTGCTCGGCGTGCAGGTCACCGACGCCCAGCAGGGCGGCGCGGCGGTCCAGGAGGTCACCGAGGGCGGCGCGGCGGGCCAGGCGGGCATCAAGGCGGGCGACGTGGTCACCAAGTTCGGCGACCGCCGCATCGACAGCTCGGACGCCCTCGTGGCCGCCGTCCGCTCGGACACCCCCGGCGACAAGGTCACCCTCACCCTGGCCGACGGCCGCACGGTGGAGGTCACCCTGGGCAGCCAGGAGGCCCCGGTCAACTGACCGGTGCCGCGCCCCCACGACCCACCTCCGGCGAGCCAGTCCGATCCGCCCAACGCGGAGGCCCTCGCCCCCAGAACGGCCGACCGGCCCGGTCCCCCCTACCGAGCCGGTCGGCACGCCCACCCAGCCCAGCCGGGTTCAGCTCCACCGGGTTCAGCTCGACCGGGTTCAGGCTCCCGACTCACGCGCCTCCGAGTCGGTCCCGAGGCCGCGCTCCAGCCGGTACACGCCCTCGTCCCGGCTGGAGCGCGGCCTCGTCCACTTCCCGGCCCACGTCAGCCGGGTCCCCTCCCAGCACCTCCGCGCCCGCACCCCGTGCCTCCGCACCCGGTGGCAGCGCACCGGCGCTCCCACCGCACCACCATCACCACAATCACCACCACGGGACGGTCGATGTCCGAGCAGAGCGCACACCTCCGGGTAGCCCGATCCAGTGATCACCCCGAGCCGGTCCACCACGGGCAGCAAGGTGTCATCGCACCCCCGGATCCCCCATTGGTTACGGTGGCCCGCATGGAACGCAGCGCGCAGCGCCTGGGACGCGCCCTGGTCGTGATCGTGGACGACCGGGTGGCACACGGTGAGCACGAGGACAGCACGGGCCCCCTGGTCACCGAGCTGCTGGAAGAGGCGGGGTTCATCGTCGACGGCACAGTCGCGGTGGAGGGCGAGGTGGTCGACATCCGCGCCGCGCTGAACACGGCGGTCATCGGTGGTGTCGACCTGGTGGTCACCGTGGGAGGCACGGGCGTGTCCCCCAGGGACGTGACCCCGGACGCCACCCAGGGCGTCCTGGACCGCCCGATCGCGGGCATCGCCGAGGCGCTCCGCGCGTCGGGCCTCGCGGCGGGCGCGGTGGACGCGGGTATCTCCAGGGGACTGGTCGGGATCTCCGGCAGCACCCTGGTCGTGAACCTGGCGGGCTCCCGCTCGGCGGTCCGCGACGGCATGGCGACCCTGTCGTCGCTGGTGCCGTACGTCATCGAGCAGATCTCGGGCCTGGACGAGGCATGAGCACCCCGGACCAGCCCTCCCCCCTGACCCCGGCCGAGGCCGAGGCCAGGCGCAGGAGGCTGGCCGAGGTCTTCGGCGACGTCCTGCCGGAAACCCCGGACGAACCGAGGGCGCAGGGAAGACCGGACAGCTGGTACGAGGAGAACCGCCCCCCGCACCACGGCTGACCAGCACCGCACCACCCCGAGCCACCGGCCGACCACGACCGGAGCGAGGAAGAGCCAGGCCCACCCGCCCACCAGCCTTCGACTGCGGGCGTTCACCGAACGCCCGCAGGTCGAAGGCACGCAACACCCGCACAGCACGCCCGCACAGCCGCAGCCGTACCCACGCGCCCACCGCCCGACCGCCGCGCCGCAACCCTGGTGCCGCAGCCCTGGTGCGAGGCCCCCTGATGCCGTAGCCCTGGTGTCGCAATCCCGGCGCAGCAACCTCGACGCAGCCGATCCGGCACCGCAGCCCTGGTTCCGGAGTCCCGGCGCAGCCGATCCGTAGCCACCGCACCGCACGAGCGCACCCCGACGAGCAACGCCGCGAGCGATGCCGCGAAGCGACCACCCGCCGCGCACCCGTCCGGCCCGGCCCGCACGACGCCGTCCCGTTCCACGGTGCGACTGTCCCCACCGCAGGACAGTCACCACCGCAGCTCGTTATCGCGGGTCGTCGGCCACCGCAGTGCATCGGCCACCGCCGCTTGCCTGCGATCGCCGCGCGTCGGCTACCGCGACCGCGCGAGCCCCACCGCGAAGCGCCCCGCAGTCCGGTGCGACCGGTTGCCGGACGTGCCTGCGGTGGTGATCAGCCTCGGGGGTGCTGCTGGGTGTTCGGGCGAGGCGGCTGGGCCGGCCTCGGACCGGTGCCCGGCTGGTTCCCGTACTGCTGCGGGGCGCCCTGCTGGACGGACTGCTGGACGGACTGCCCCGAAGGCCGCTGGTTGCCCTGACCCGCCTGGGCCACCAGCAGGTCGCGGATCTCCTTCAGCAGCTCGACGTCGGTCGGTTCCGACGGACCCACCTCCTGACCGCGCTCCCTCCTCTCCTTGATCTTGTTCATGGGCATCACGAACACGAAGTAGACGACCGCCGCGATGATCACGAAGTTCATCACCGCGGTGACCAGCGCACCGAAGTCCATGGTCGTCTTCGGGCTGGCGCCGAGCTGCACGGCGAACCCGACGGGGTTCTCCATGCCGCCGACCAGCGCGACCAGCGGGTTGATCAGGTTGTTGGTGAACGCGGTGACGATCGAACCGAACGCGGCGCCGATGACCACGGCAACCGCCAGGTCGATGACGTTGCCGCGCATCAGGAAGTCCTTGAAACCCTTGATCACTGCCGCTTCTCCTCCTCGGGAAGTCTCAGAGCCAGCGGAGGGTAACCGCCCCTCACGATCCCCACACCAACCCGCCCGCACCGCGCCCAGACCACCCGCCCGGCCACCCACTTTCCCGCTCACCCGGCCACCACCCGCGCGGCCACCACGGGCGCAAGCACCACCCGCGCGATCACCACCTGCGCGGCCACCACGGGCGCAACACCACCCGTCCGGCCACTATGGGCGGCAACCACCCGGTCACCCGACCCTCGACCCCCACCTGCCTGCCCGGCCATCTGCCTGGCCACCAGGCAGGCAGTTTGGCTGCCGGGCCGACCGACCGTCGGGCCGACCAACCTGCTGGTTGACCAGCCGTCGGCCGCCCGGCCGACCAATCACCGGGTTGTCGGGCCGTCCAACCACCGAGCACCTGGATGGCCTTGATGACCTGAGCGGTCCGGCGGCCTGGCAGCCGTTCGACAGTCGAGCACCGGGTGGTCGGCTGGCGGAGAGCGCGTGGCTCGTGGGGCGGAGTCGTTCGGTGTCGTTGAAGAAGCCCGTTCTGGTCCACGGAGGTCGGATGACCGGCTTGATCGCCGGAGAACGCGGCTGAGCGGTCGTCCCGGCACCTTTGCGCCGAGTTGGCGCGAGCGCGTCCCGCGACTCAGTTCGAGCGCAGCGTCAGGCCCACCTCCTGCCCCAGCGCCTCGGCCGCGACCACCGCCGCCAAGTCGCGCGGCATCAGCAGGACCACGGCCTCCTCCCGCAGCGCCACCACCACCGCGTCCCGAGCCAGCACCCGTGCTTCCGGACCAGCCCAACCCGTCCCCGGCGGACCGGAACCGCTCGCGCCCGGCTCATTCGCATCCAGCCCGGCCGAACCCGGCCCACCGGCGCCCAGCCCGCCAGCACCGAACCCGCCAGCACCGAACCCGCCGCCCACCCCGACCACGTCCACCCGGCCGCCCGTGCGCAGCAGCCCCGCCGTCACCGGGTCGAAGCGCACCGCCACCGTCGCCGCGTCCGGGTCGACCCCCGTCAGCCGCGCGTCCGTCAGCGGCTCGCCCGCGCGCGCCGCCGACACCAGGGCGCGCCCCACCACGACGTCCGCCGCCACCGCGCCATCGGGCGCTAACCCCAGCGGCGCCTCGACCACCCGGACGTCCCCCGGCGCCAGCGCGACACCGGGCGGCAGGTCGCGTGCGGCCACCAGCACGGCGGTCGTCGGCGGGGCAGGCCACAGCAGCGCTCCCAGGCCGAGCAGGGCCAGTGCCAGCGCGAACAGCTTTCGGGCGAGGTTCATGCCTCGAAGTTAGAAGGCCCGGAGCGGGGCCGGGAAGCACAAAGCCCCCGAGTTGTGGACAACTCGGGGGCCTGTGGAGAACTCGGTGCGTCAGGAAGCGGCGGCCGTCTTCGAGGAGGACGATGCCGGCGCGGAAGACGAAGACGAGGACGTCGAAGAAGAAGACGTCGAGGAAGACGAAGACGAGGACGACTCGCTCTTCGGCGACGAGGACGACGATCCCCGGCTGTCGGTCCGGTAGAAGCCGCTCCCCTTGAACACGACCCCCACGGCGCCGTAGAGCTTGCGCAGCTTGCCGGAGCACTCGGGGCACTCGGTCAGCGCGGAGTCGGAGAAGGACTGCACCGCTTCGAACCGGTGGTCGCACTCGGTGCAGGCGTACTGGTAGGTCGGCACGATCGCCCCTCCACGAGTCCTGATTGGCACTCCCACGTCACGAGTGCCAACGACGATGATGCGCTGAGGGGCGCGCCGCGCGCAAACATGCCTGGTCAACGTCACAGCGGCAAGCGCACCACACCACTCTTGCGAGTGAGTACGGCACTCATCCGGACGTCATGAGCCTCCGCGGGCAGCGATTCCACGAACTCCTCGTCGCGCACCACCGCCACGACCGGACCACGGGCCAGCGGCAGCGTCCGGTCGTAGTACCCGCCGCCCTGACCCAACCGCACCCCGGCCCGGTCCACCGCCAGCGCGGGAACGAGCACCAGCGCCGCCCCCGCCACCGCCCCGACCCCCAGCACCGGCCCGTCCGGCTCCCGCAGCCCGAACGGCCCCGGCCGCAGCGCCCCGGTGAACTCCGCCCACTCCAGCGGCCCGACCCCCGCCACCACCGGCAGCAGCACCCGGAACCCCGCCCCCCGCAACGACTCCAGCATCCCCACGGATCCCGGCTCGCCCCGCACCGCGAGGTACGCGCACACCACCCCACCGGCCGGAACCCCGAAAGCGGCGGTCGCCAGCAGCACCTCGGACACCATCGGGACCGGCTCGGCCCCGCGCCGCGCCGCCCGCAGCCGTGCGCGCTCCGCGTCCTTGCGATCACGTTCACCGGACGTCATGGCAGGACAGCCTATGGACGCCGTTAGGCTCGCTGGGCATGAGCGCCTTCACGACAGCAATCGTGCCCGCGGCCGGGTTGGGCACCCGCTTCCTCCCGACCACCAAGGCCGTGCCCAAGGAGCTGCTGCCGGTCGTCGACACCCCCGGCATCGAACTCGTCGCCACCGAGGCGGCCGAGGCGGGCGCCACCAAGCTGATCATCGTCACCTCCCCCGGCAAGGAGTCGGTGGCGCAGTACTTCCGCCCCCAGCCCGAGCTGGAGGAGACCCTGGAGAGCCGGGGCAAGACCGAGCTGGTCGCCAAGGTCCGCCGCGCCCCCGCCCTGCTCGACGTGGAGACCGCGCTCCAGGAGAAGGCGCTCGGCCTGGGCCACGCCGTCGGCTGCGCCGAGGCCAACCTGACCGACGCCGACGAGGCCGTCGCCGTGCTGCTGCCGGACGACCTGGTGCTCCCCACCGGCGTGCTCTCCCGCATGGCCGCCGTCCGCGAGCGCTTCGGCGGCAGCGTCCTGTGCGCGTTCGACATCCCGCGCGAGCAGATCTCCGCCTACGGCGTGTTCGACGTGAACGACACCGACGACGACGACGTCAAGCAGGTCGTCGGCATGGTCGAGAAGCCCAAGGCCGAGGACGCCCCGTCCACCTACGCCGCCGCGGGCCGCTACCTCCTCGATCGGGCGATCTTCGACGCCCTCAAGCGGATCACGCCCGGCGCGGGCGGCGAGCTCCAGCTCACCGACGCCATCGCGCTGCTGATCTCCGAGGGCCACCCGGTGCACGTCGTGGTCCACCGCGGTGGGCGACACGACCTGGGCAATCCGGGAGGTTTCCTCAAGGCTGCGGTTGACTTCGCGTTGGAGCACCCCGACTACGGGCCGGCGCTCGGGGAGTGGTTGCGGGGTCGCCTCGGCAACTCCTGAACGAGGTATGAGCATGAACGAGGTATGAGCACATGAGGTCAGTGGACGAGCAGCTCGCCAGGGTCATCGCCGCCGCGGTGCGGCCTGCCCCGGTGCGCGTGGCGATCTCCGAGTCACAGGGTCTGCTCTGCGCCGAGGAGGTCGTCGCCGAGCGCGCTTTGCCCGGTTTCGACCAGGCGGCGGTGGACGGCTACGCGGTGCGCAGCGTGGACGTGCAGGGCGCTGGTGAGGAACCGGTGACGCTCCCGGTGGTCGGCGAGATCACCGCGGGGTCGCGCCAGCCGAGACGGCTCCAGCCGGGGCAGGCGGTCCGGGTGGCGACCGGCGCCCCGCTGCCGACGCTGGCCGACGCGGTGGTCCCGCTGGGCTTCACCGACGGCCACGCGGCCAAGGTGACGGTCCAGCGGCCCGTCCCGTCGGCGGCGTTCGTGCGCCGCACCGGCGAGGACGTGCAGACCGGGGACGTCGCCGTCCGCCGGGGCACGACCATCGGCGCCGCCCAGGTCGGCCTGCTGGCCGCGGTCGGGCGGAACAAGGTGCTCGTCCACCCCCGGCCCAGGGTGTCGGTCATCTCCGTCGGCGAGGAGCTGGTGGACGTCGACCGCACCCCAGGCCAGGGCCAGGTCTACGACGTGAACTCCTACGCGCTCGCGGCGGCTGCCCGCGACGCCGGGGCCGAGGTCAGCCGGGTCGGCATCCAGTCGGCCGACCCGCGCAGGCTCCGCGAGGTCGTCGAGGGCAGGCTGCTGCTGTCCGAGGTGGTCGTCGTGGCGGGCGGGGTCGGCGGGGCCATCGGCGACGAGGTCAGGGCCGCGCTCGCGGACCTGGGCGACGTGGACATCACGCGGGTCGCCATGCACCCCGGTTCCGTGCAGGGCTTCGGCAGGCTCGGGCCCGACGCGGTGCCGACGTTCCTGCTGCCCGCCAACCCGATGAGCGCCCTGGTGGTGTTCGAGGTGCTGGTCAGACCGCTGATCAGGGCGGCGCTGGGCAAGCGGAACCCGTACCGGCGCGCGGTCAGCGCCCGGCTGCTGTCGCCGCTGTCGTCCACCAAGGGGCGGCGCGGCTTCCTGCGCGCGCAGCTGCTGCGGGACGAGCAGACCGGCGAGTTCCTGGTCCAACCGCTCGGGCAGTCCGGGGCGCACCTGCTCGCCTCGCTCGCCGAGGCGAACTGCCTGGTCATGGTGGACGAGGACGTCACCGACGTCGCCGTCGGCGAAGAGGTGCTGGTCAGCTTCATCGCCCAGAAGGGGTAGGGAGATCGCACCGCTGGCGTGGGAGGGCGGACGGCACCCCGGTTGGCCCGTGCGGCTGGGGCCGCTGCGGGTGGCGGCCGGGGTGGTGGAGCTGCGCCCGCCGAGGCTGCTGGACGCGGCGGCGTGGGGCCGCATCAGGCTGCGCGACCGCGACCACCTGGAGGCCTGGGAGCCGACCGCCGTCGACGGGTGGCACGAGCGGAACTCGCCGCTCGCCTGGCCCGCCCAGTGGTCGGCGCTCAAGGGGCTGGCCAGGCGCGGCCAGGCGCTGCCGTTCGTGATCACCGTGGACGGCGAGCTGGCCGGGCAGATCACGGTCGGGAACATCGTGCGCGGGGCGCTGCGCTCGGCGTGGGTCGGTTACTGGGTCGCCGCCGACCGGGCCGGTGGCGGGGTCGCGACGGCCGCCCTCGCCCTTGTGGTGGATCACACCTTCGGGTACGCCGGGCTGCACCGGTTGGAGGCCACCGTGCGGCCCGAGAACGCGGCCAGCTCGCGGGTGCTGGCGAAGGCCGGATTCCGCCGGGAGGGGTTGTTCGAGCGGTACCTCGACGTGGCCGGGCAGTGGCGTGACCACCTGTGTTTCGCCATGACGGCGGAGGAGGCGTCCCCCGAGGGGCTGGTCCGCCGAATGGAGGCCCAGGGGTACGTCCGAACATCGTGAAGGGCGTGCCGAACGGGTCAACTTGATCCGCCGAAGGTGGGGTCTGGACCACACCCGCGTACCTCTCCCGGTCGGCGAGCCTCCGAGACAGGTGTGACTGTTGTGGCTAGCGTGGTGTCTGCACTACGCGCTGTCAGGGGGAGGTGAACGGGGATGCCGAGTTCGCTGATCGTCGTCGGGCTGGGGGTGGCCTGGCTGGTCGTCCTCGTGCCGATGGTGGTCCGCAAGCGGGCCGATGCGCGCAGCAGCGTGGAAGAGGAGTACGACCCCGTGTCCGAGCACGAGTACGAGCTGGACGACGAGTACGACGACTACGAGGACGAGCTCCCGCAGCGCGCCTACCGGCCGGGGCGGGGCGGCTACGACCCGGAGACCGCCGCCATCGTCGCCCAGGCCAAGTACGCGTTCCGGCGCCGGGTCGTCGCGGTCCTGCTGCTGCTGGCGGCGGTCACGGCCGTCGTGGCGGGCTTCCTGCTGCCGGTGCTGTGGTGGGCGCACGGGGCGGTCGACCTCGCGCTCGTCGGGTACCTGACGTACCTGCGCCGCCAGGTCCGCATCGAGGAGGACGTCCGGGCCCGCCGTCAGGCCCGGCTGGCGTCCCGGCGGCGCGCGGCCCGGCACGAGGAGCCGGTGGAGGACGAGGACGAGTCGCGGCACGACGTGCCCGCGCCCAGGCGCGAGCAGCAGCCGGTGGCGCCGGGGGCGGTCGTGGTGGACGCGGACGACGAGGACCCGGTGTTCCTGGAGCTCGACGGGCCCGGTGACCTGCGGTACCGGCGCGCGGCGGGGGAGTGATGGGGGGTGGTGAAACCACCCCCCGAAGTACTGCTATAGTTCTCCTGCACGACAACGAAGAACTGAACACGGGGCTGTAGCGCAGTTGGTAGCGCGACTCGTTCGCATCGAGTAGGTCAGGGGTTCGATTCCCCTCAGCTCCACCAGAGTAAGTACGTTCGAATCCCGGTCCCGGCCCCGGTTGGGGCCGGGGTTCGTCGTTTCGGCGGGAAGTGGGCCGCACGAACGGCGACTTCATAGACCGGCAGTTCCTTGAGGTCGGCTGCGGTCATGGCGGGGGCGAAGCGCTTCTCCAGTGTGCGAGCGTCGTCGTGGTCGAGCTGGAAGGCGACTTGTGATCGCGCGGTGCCGATAACGGCCGACTGCACCTGACGGGGAAGCTGGTCGAGGTACTGGTGTGCCAACGTCAGCCCCAGGCCGAGCCCGCGCGCCTGGGCCAGCATGTCGGCCAGCTCGTTGTCAGACCCGAGCCTCAGCACGTCTTGGAACTCATCGAGGTAGGCCCACGCCGGACGCCGCCTCTCGGCAGGGACGGCCGCCCGACCGAGGGTGGCTTGCCAGAGCGCAGCCATGAGCAGCGAGCCGAGGAGGTGCGCCGTTTCGGTGCCGACAACTCCCTTGCTGAGCGGTACGAGCACGATGCGCCGCTTGCGGAACACGTCCGCCAGGTCGATGCCCGTGCTCTGGCCGAGCATCAGGCGAAGTGACGTGCGGGTGGTCAGGGTGCGCAGCTTGTTGAGGCTTGGGCCGATGACCTGCGCGCGTTCGCCCTCGCTCATGTGCTCGCAGGTGGCCCAGAAGCTCCGCACCGAGTCCGGGACGCCGGCCTGCGACGTGACGAACCTACGGAAGGTCGGATTGAGCAGCAGCTCGGGAACCTCCGTCAGCGCGAAGGCCGAACCGTCCGCGGCCCGTGTGTGAGTCAGCGTCAGCAGGCAGTTGCGGAGAACGTCGCTCGTCCTCGGTCCCCAGGACGAACGCCACAGTTCCGAGAAGACGTGCACGACGTGATCCACAACAAGCTCGTGCTCGCTGCGACCGACCTGTAGGACGTTGAAGCCGACCGGGAAGTCCGTTGCGGACGGGGCGAGGACGATCACGTCCTCCGTCCTGCTGCTCGGTACGCGGGACAGGACGTCGGCCACAAGATCGCTCTTGGGGTCGAGCAGCACCAGGCCGTCACCGCGCTCGATATCCTGGAGCGCCGCGTTGGCGATGAGCGTGGACTTGCCGACGCCCGTTGGCCCGATGAGGTGCAGGTGCCTCAAGCGGTCTTCGGTCGTAAGGGTGAGTGGACGGTTTTGGGCGCCGGGGAAGTTGCTGTCAGCCAGCACGAGCCCCATGCGCGCCATGCCTTCCGGTGGCGGAAGCTGCCGCGAACGGCCGAGCTCCAGCCCTGTGAGGTACAGCACAGTAGGTGGACGATTGGAGTGCAGATAGAAGGCCGACCAGCTCTATTGAGCGACCTGCTGCAATTGAAGAAATGACCAGCCTCGACCATATCCTTATTATTCGCAGGGGGCAATCTCTATCCTGCTTTTCGAAGTGGATTCGTTGTCTTATAATTGACCTCAGAAAATGAAGCCGTATCTATTGCAATTCCGGTTGAGTGCAACAGCAAGCCGCTGCCACTTGTGGCTCCAGGGTGTCCATCGGGACGCTTCGCGCCGTCGTGACCTTTTCGTGACCCATCTGGGGCGAACTCGCGGTCGGCACGGCGGAGGTTGGCTGTCGGTGCCCAGCGCTATCGTGGGAGCATTCAGGGCTGGTGTCACTCTGTGTGATGAAGGCCGTACTGGTTGGCGCGCGAAGGATGGATACAAGAGTATGGCCAGGTCAGTCGCACCTTCCCCAGCGAGCCCAGCTCTCGACGCGGGCAAGGGGGTGGCGTGGTAGTGGCCCTCAAGAAGTCGGATCTGTACAGCTCGCTCTGGCGGAGCTGCGACGAGCTGCGTGGCGGCATGGACGCCAGCCAGTACAAGGACTACATCCTCACCCTGCTGTTCGTGAAGTACGTGACGGACAAGGCCAAGACCGACCGAACCTCCTTGATCGACGTCCCGGCGGGCGGCTCCTTCGATGACATGGTCGCTCTCAAGGGCGACAAGGAGATCGGCGACAAGATCAACAAGGTCATCGGCAAGCTGGCCGAGGCCAACGGGCTGGAGAAGGTCATCGACCTGGCCGACTTCAACGACGAGGAGAAGCTCGGCAAGGGCAAGGAGATGCAGGATCGTCTCTCCAAGCTGGTGACGATCTTCGCCGACCTGGACTTCCGGGGTAGCCGCGCTGAGGGCGACGACCTACTCGGGGACGCCTACGAGTACCTGATGCGGCATTTCGCCACGGAGTCGGGCAAGTCGAAGGGCCAGTTCTACACCCCAGCTGAGGTCTCACGCATACTCGCCAAGGTCATCGGCATCGGGCCGGGCACCCGGCAGGACCACACGGTCTACGACCCCACGTGCGGGTCGGGCTCGTTGCTCCTCAAGGTGGCTGATGAGGCGCCACGAGGCATCACGATCTATGGCCAGGAGAAGGACAACGCCACCTGGGCGCTGGCCAAGATGAACATGATCCTCCACGGCAACGAGGACGCGGACATCCGCAAAGGCGACACGATCACCAGCCCGCAGCTGATCACGGGTGTGCAGTTGCGGACGTTCGACTTCGCCGTGGCCAATCCGCCGTTCTCGATCAAGTCGTGGAGCAACGGCCTGGAGAACGAGTACGGCCGCTTCGAGTTCGGCCGGCCGCCGGAGAAGAACGGCGACTACGCCTTCCTGCTACACATCCTCAAGTCGCTAAAGAGCAACGGCAAGGCCGCGGTCATCCTGCCACACGGTGTACTCTTCCGTGGTAACGCTGAGGCCAGCATCCGCAAGGAGCTGCTGCGCCGCGGCTACATCAAGGGCATCATCGGCCTGCCCGCCAACCTCTTCTACGGCACCGGTATCCCGGCCTGCATAGTCGTCCTCGACAAGGAGAACGCCCAGGCGCGCACCGGCGTCTTCATGATCGATGCTTCCAAGGGCTTCATCAAAGACGGCAACAAGAACCGCCTCCGTAGCCAGGATATTCACAAGATCGTCGATGTCTTCAACAGGCAGATCGAGATCGAGCGCTACTCGCGAATGGTGTCGCTCCACGAGATCGCCGACCCGAAGAACGACTATAACCTCAACATCCCGCGCTACATCGATTCCTCCGAACCGGAGGACATCCAGGATCTCCACGCCCACCTGCACGGCGGGACCCCAGGCCGCGACTTGGACGCGCTCAGCGGGTACTGGGACGCGTTCCCAAGCCTTCGTACCGCGCTCTTCAAGCCAAACCGCCCCGGCTACAGCGACCTTGCGATCGGCGTGACCGAGGTGCAGCAAACCATCCTGGACTCCGACGAGTTCCAGAAGTTCGCGATCGACGTTCGTGGCCAGGTTGACGACTGGTTCGCCGCCCACCGGCCTATCCTGCAAGCGATCGACGCCAACACCGTCCCGAAGGATCTGATCGCTCACATCAGCGACGATCTACTGGCCCGGTTCAAGGACACTCCGCTGCTGGACGAGTACGACGTTTATGAGCAGCTCATGATGTATTGGCATGGCCTCATGCACGACGATGTCTTTCTCATCATGAACGACGGATGGCTCGACGCGGCGAAGCCTCGTAAGACTATCGAGGACAAGGAACGCAAGCTCTCCGAGACGCCGGACCTAGTCGTTGGCTCGGGGCGTAGTACCACGAAGTACAAGATGGACCTCATCCCACCTGCTCTCGTCGCCGCCCGCTACTTTGCAGACGAGCAGGCCAAGGTCGACACACTGAACGCGGCAGCCGAGGAAGCCGGCCGCGCCGTCGAGGAGCAAGTCGAGGAGCACGCTGTCGAAGACGGCTTGCTCGCCGAGGCGATGGACGACGGCAAGATCTCTAAGGTGCTTGCTTCGGCGCGGCTCAAGGTAGCCCGGCACGAAGGAGCTGACCCAGAAGAGATCAAGGCTCTCCAACACCTGATCAAGCTATACAACGAGGAAGTCGTCGCCAAAAAAGCCGCCAAGGAGGCCCAGGCCGCGCTCGACCTCGCGACCCTCAAGAAGTATGGCGACCTCACGTTGCCCGAGATCAAGCAGCTTGTACTCGACGATAAGTGGGCAGCTACTGTCAGCAACCGCGTCGCTGGCGAAGTCAACACCCTCACCCTGGCCCTCGTCGAACGCATCCAGCAGCTTGGCGAGCGCTATGCCGAGACAGTCGGTGCGCTCGACGCCGAGCTGAAAAGGCTTGATACCAGGGTCGCCATGCACCTAACAGAGATGGGGGTGGGATGAAACACAACAGCTGGAATTCGGTGTTGCTTCGCGATGTGGCTACGTTTGCTTCCGGCAAGACGCCCTCACGATCCCGTCAAGCCGATTACTTTGACGCAGGGACGGTGCCGTGGGTGAAAACCATGGACCTTACCAACGCTGGAGTTCTTCGAACAGATGAACGTGTTACCGAGCGTGCAATCTCGGAGACACGGCTCGCAGTCCTTCCAGTAGGTACTGTCCTGGTAGCCATGTATGGGGGCTTTAAGCAGATCGGACGAACTGGCATACTGCGTGTGCCTGCGGCTACCAATCAAGCCATCACGGCAATCCTGCCAAATCCTGAACGCTTGAACTCTGACTACCTGTTGTACTTCCTGAATTACAACATTGGCTACTGGCGGACCGTCGCAAGCAGCAGCCGAAAAGATCCGAATATCACGAAGGCGGATGTGAAGGCATTGCTATTGGCTCTGCCGTCGCTTCATGAGCAAACCGTGATAGCGAGAGTCCTCAATGGTGCCGACGAGCTAATTGCGACCCTGGAGCGGATGATCGCCAAGAAGCGGGCGATCAAGCAAGGCATGATGCAGCAGCTTCTAACCGGCAAGACCCGCCTCCCCAGCTTCACTGCTCCTTGGCGTGAGGTCCTGCTTGGCGAGCATGTGAGCTACGTCAAAACGGTTGCATTGTCGCGAGCGCAGCTTGATGGCGAGTCGCCAGTCCGCTACTTGCACTATGGCGACATCCATACTCGAAGCAGAGTCACGTTGGACGCAGCACACGAGGCGATGCCACGAGCGAGTTCGACGTTGCTGCGGAACGCCGGGCGGCTCCAGGTTGGGGATCTCGTGTTCGCCGATGCGTCAGAGGACCCGGACGGAGTGGGCAAGTCAGTCGAGGTGACGTCGGTGCCCGATGCGGGAGTGGTTCCCGGTCTTCACACCATCGCAGCACGGTTCGACGAGGCCGTGTTGGCGGACGGCTTCAAGGCGTACCTTCAGTTCATCCCGTCATTCCGGGATGCCTTGCTCCGCCTTGCTGCGGGTACCAAGGTGCTGGCGACGACGCGCTCGTTCATCTCCAGCATCACGTTGACGCTGCCGGATATCGACGAGCAGCGAGCAATCGCGTCGGTCATCGCCGCCGCTGATCGTGAGATCGCTATTCTCCGCGTTCGGCTAGCGAAGGCGAGGGAAATCAAACAGGGCATGATGCAAGAGCTGCTCACAGGCCGTACGCGCCTCCCCTTCACGGAGGGCACGGCATGAGTAACGTGGGACAACCCGAGCGTAAGGCTCAAGATCGTGTCGTCGAGCTGTTCCGGAACTTGTTGGGCTATGAATATCTCGGCAATTGGGAATATCGCGAGGGAAACTCCAACGTTGAGGTCGAGCTGCTTGCTCAGAACCTCCGTGCTCGCGGCTACAGCGACAACCTGATCAACAAGGCAGTCGACAAGCTGAAGAGCGACGCTTCGCTCGGTGGTGGACGTGACCTGTACGAGGCGAACCGTGATGTCTACGGCCTGCTGCGTTATGGGGTGAAGGTCAAGCCTGGCGTGGGTGAGCAGACGGAGACGGTGTGGCTAATCGACTGGGCGCGGCCGGAGGCCAATCACTTCGCCCTGGCCGAGGAAGTCACGGTGCTAGGTCAGCACACCAAGCGCCCAGACATCGTGCTGTACGTCAACGGCATTGCCCTCGAGACAATCGAGCTGAAGCGTTCGAAGGTCGCGGTCTCCGAGGGTATCCGGCAGAGCTACGGGAACCAGCGTCCGGAGTTTATCCGGTCATTCTTCACGACTGTGCAGCTCGTGATGGCTGGCAATGACGTGGAAGGGCTCCGCTATAGCGTCATCGACACGCCGGAGAAATACTGGCTGGCCTGGCGCGAGCCGTCTGACGTAGCCGACCCGCTCGACCGTTCCCTGACCCAGCTCTGCTCGAAAGGGCGTCTGCTTGAGCTGGTCCACGACTTCATGGTCTTCGACGCGGGGCAGAAGAAAACGTGCCGACACAGCCAGTACTTCGGCGTCAAGGCGGCGCAGGAGCGCATCGCCAAGCGCGAGGGCGGTATCGTCTGGCATACACAGGGGTCCGGCAAGTCGCTGACCATGGTGTGGTTGGCCAAGTGGATTCGCGAGAACCAGCCAGATGGCCGCGTGCTACTCATCACCGACCGCACCGAGCTGGACGAGCAGATCGAGAAGGTCTTCCGTGGTGTCAACGAGTCGATCTACCGCACCAAGAGCGGCGGCGACCTGCTGGCCACCCTCAACATGAGCGAGGAATGGCTGGTCTGCTCGCTGGTCCACAAGTTCCGCAGCTCGGAGGACGAGTCGGCCCGCGACCAGGCCGAGAGCGAGTTCATCCGCGAGCTGAACGCGACCGTCCCCAAGGACTTCCGAGCCAAGGGCAACCTCTTCGTCTTCGTCGACGAGGCCCACCGCACCCAGTCGGGCAAGATGCACGACGCCATGAAGGCGCTCATGCCGGGCGCTATGTTCATCGGCTTCACCGGCACGCCGCTTCTCAAGGCCGACAAGGCCACCACGATCGAGAAGTTCGGCAGCTTCATCCACACCTACAAGTTCGATGAGGGTGTAGCCGACGGCGTTGTGCTCGACCTGCGCTACGAGGCGCGCAACATCGACCAGGAGCTGACCTCGCCCGAGAAGGTTGACAAGTGGTTCGAAGCTAAGACCAAGGGCATGACGGACCTGTCCCGCGCTGAGCTTAAGAAGCGCTGGGGCACGATGCAGAAGGTCGTCAGCTCAGAACCGCGCGCCCGGCAGATCGTCAACGACATCCTGCTCGATATGGAGATCAAGCCGCGCTTGTCCGATGGCCGCGGCAACGCGATCCTGATCAGTTCGAGCATCTATCAGGCGTGCAAGTTCTATGAGCTGTTCACGCAGGCTGGGTTCAAGGGTAAGTGCGCCATCGTCACGTCGTATGCGCCGCAGGTCCGCGACATCGCCAAGGAAGACTCAGGCCACGGTGCTACCGAGCGACTGCGTCAATACGAGATCTACCGGCAGATGCTTGCCGACCACTTCAACGAGCCCGCTGACAAGGCGATGACCAAGGTCGAGCAGTTCGAGAAGGACGTCAAGGACCGCTTTATCAACCATCCCGGCCAGATGCGCCTGCTCATCGTCGTCGACAAGCTCCTGACCGGCTTCGACGCTCCGAGTGCAACTTACCTATACATCGACAAGAAGATGCAGGATCACGGCCTGTTCCAGGCGATCTGCCGAGTCAACCGCCTCGATGGCGATGACAAGGATTACGGCTACATTGTCGACTACAGGGACTTGTTCAACTCACTTGAGTCCGCCATCACCGACTACACCGGTGGCGCTCTGGAAGGCTATGAGAAGAAGGACATCGAGGGCCTGCTGTCCGACCGGATCGAGAAGGCTCGCGAAGATCTCGATGAGGCTCTGGAGAAGATCCGCGCGCTGTGTGAGCCAGTTGAGCCGCCGAAGAATACACTGCAATACCAGCAATACTTCTGCGCCCGCGAACAGGGCAACGTCGAGCAGATCAAGGCCAACGAACACAAGCGGGTCGCGCTGTACAAGGCGGTCGCGGCCGTGACCCGCGCGTACAGCAACCTCGCCAACGAGATGAACGCCGCTGGATACAGCGATACTGAAGCCGCAGCGATCAAGGACGAGATTGCCCACTACGCCAACGTGCGCGAGGAGGTCAAGCTCGGCGCAGGCGAGAACGTCGACTTCAAGCAGTACGAGGCTGGTATGCGCCACCTGCTCGATACCTACATCAGCGCTAAGCCCTCCGAGGTGGTCTCGGACTTCCAGGACGCCGGGCTGATCCAGCTGATCGTTCAGATGGGGGCCAGTGCGCTCGACAAGCTTCCTGCGGGCATCAAGAAAGACCCCGAAGCGGTGGCAGAGACGATCACTAACAACATGCGCAAGGTGATCATCGACGAACGCGCGATGAACCCCAAGTACTACGACAAGATGTCCGAGCTGCTCGACACCATCCTCGAAGAGCGGCGTCAAGGGGCTCTGGACTACAAGGAGTACCTCGCGAAGCTGCTGGAGCACGCGACCAAGCTCGGCAAGGGCGAGTCCGACACCGAATACCCAGAGTGGGCCAACAACGGTGCTCGCCGCGCCCTGATCGACTTCTTCTGGCCGTCAACCGAGATCGCTGTCGAGATCGACACGACGATCCGGCACACCAAGCCGGACTCGTGGGTGGGCAACCCGATCAAGGAGAAGAGGGTCAAACGCGCAATCGCTCGGGTACTGCCAGACGGCTTCGACCGGCTTGATGAACTGTTTGACCTGGTACGGACACGCCATGAGTACCGCTAGCGCCTACCTTACCATCCTTGGCATCGACGTCGATGTCATCTATAAGGACATCAAAAACCTGCACATCGGCGTCTATCCACCACTCGGTCGCGTCCGGGTTGCTGCTCCACACAAGCTTGACGACGAGCACGTCCGATTGGCCGTGATCCAGCGGCTGCCGTGGATCAAACAGCGGCGCGACCAGCTCCGCTCGGCCGCGCGCCAATCCGAGCGAGAGATGGTCACTGGCGAGTCCCACTACGTGTGGGGCGTTCGCCGCCGTATGAAGGTCATTGAGCGCCCAGGGCGAGCGCACTTCGAGGTAGACGGCGAACGGCTGCTGCTGTACGTCCCTGCTGGCACCACAGCCGAACGACGACGTGAACTGCTCGATCGGTGGTACCGGGAGCAGCTACGACAAGCGATCCCGAACCTCATTGCCAAGTGGGAACCGATCCTGGAAGTGTCGGTGCCGCGATGGACAATCAGGCGCATGAAGACCAAGTGGGGGTCATGCAACCGCGAGAGCGGGCACATTTGGTTCAATGTCGAGCTTGCCAAGAAGCACCCAGACTGCTTGGAGTACATCGTCGTCCATGAGATGACGCATCACCTTGAACGCAACCACGGCCCGCGCTTCACCAAGCTCATGGACCGGTTCATGCCCAACTGGCGGAGCCTCCGCGACCAACTGAACGACGCACCGCTGACACAGGAGCAGTGGACATGACTGCACTGGAGGACAAGCTCAGCAGCTGGACTGGGCCATCGAGTACGACCGAACAGGAGAAGCAGGAGCGGACTGAGCGGATGATCCGCGAGGCCGTGAAGGAGCATCCTGCCTTTGGCGGTATTGATCTCGATATCTACGCCAAGGGCTCGTACGCCAACAACACCAACGTTAAGGCCGACAGCGACGTAGATATCGCTGTCCAATGCGGAGAGTGCGTCTACTGGGATGAGGCGGCCAAGGGCACTCATCCATCCAGCTCGACCTACGAGGGGATCTGGACACCCACCAAGCTGCGTTCCGAGCTGGAAGCGGCCTTGAAGAAGAAGTTCCCCGGCCAGGTTGACTCGTCTGGCTCGACCGCGTTCCGCATTCACTCAGGTTCAGCTCGGGTGGATGCCGATGTTGTTCCCTGCTTCGACTACCATTACTACCTCTCGTCGGGCAGCTATCGGGAGGGTGCGAAGGTCTTCAAGAAAGACGGGAAGAGCCTAGTCAACTATCCGGCTCAACAGCTGGCGAAGGGGCGGGCGAAGAATGCTCGTACCAATCAGTACTACAAGAAGGCCGTTCGGATCATGAAGCGGGTCGAGAACGCTATGGTCGTCGACGGCGTTCACTGCGAAGTTCCGTCCTTCTTTGTCGAGTGTCTCGTATGCAACTGCCCTGACAGCGTTTTCCTTGAGTCGACGTGGACCAAAACGATCCGAGGTGTTATCGTCCACATCTGGAACGGCCTTGAAGGTTCAGAACCGACCGAGGAATCTGAGCGATGGCTAGAGGTAAGTGAATGCAAGTTCCTCTTTCACAACGCTCAGTCGTGGAGTCGTCAGGATGGGCGTGACTTCGCGAAAGCGGCCTGGAACTACTTGGGGTACGCCTCATGAAACGAACGATCACTATCCGCGTTATCGTCGCGGTGGTCGTCGTTGTTTTCGTGATTGGAGCCTGGGTACAAGACGGCCAGCCGGATCTGGCCGCGCTCAAGTTCTTCTCTGCCGCCGTCCTGGTCAGCACTGCCGTCTTCAACCTGTGGGACTTCTGGTTGTGGCGACTACCCCTCGTCCAGCGGATACCAGGAGTTTCGCGGAGCATCCGTGGCACTTGGAAGGGAACGCTGACCTCTTTCTGGGTCGATCCCGCCACCGGTAAGCAGCCAGAACCAAAGACGGTTTACCTCGTTGTGCAGCAAACCGGCTCGCTCGTCATTGTGAAGCTGCTAACCGATGAGTCCAGGTCTACCTCGGCATCGGCCAACGTCTCCGAAGTTGACGGATCTGTCTTGTTGACGTATCTGTATCTAAACAAGCCGGATATGCGTGTCGAGCACCGCAGCCGCATTCATCACGGCTCGGCTGTGTTTGATGTGTCAGGAAACCCGACAAGACGCCTAAAAGGTCGGTACTGGACTGATCGGGACAGCAAGGGCGAACTTGAGTTTGTGGAGCGGAGCAAGAAGCTCGCCGACGACTACGCAGAGGCAGCCGGATACTTTGGGAGCCAGGCATGACCGTGAAGGTACAACTTAGCCAGGTGTGAACTCTCGGGGAATGCATCGGCGGGTCGTTCACGTTCAGATCACCTGATGGTTGCCACCTAGAAGCCGAACATTCTGATTAGAAAATCGCTTTAAATGTCAGCGTGTTCATGGGGTCGGAGATAAAATTCCCTCTTTGCTAAATGGCAAAGATGTTTCATATTTAAATTGGCTCTTCAGTCAAGGGGTTGACACAAGACGTGCCGACCCCTTTTTCGTACGTTCACAACTAGGTATGAGAAAGCAGGTGAACCATGCGATGACGCGTGCGCGACGCTCCTCGCGATCCGGTCGGACGAGTACGAGAGCCGCCTGTTCTCCGGTGAGGTGGACGCGGGGGTCCTCCGCGCGCTGGTCGAGCTGGCGGAGCCCTCGGGCGCGGGGTGGGCGGTGCCGCTGAACCAGGAGGAGGTCGGCATGTACGTCCAGGTCTCCAAGGCGACGGTGCAGCGGACCGTGCGGAGGCTGCGCGGCGCGGGCCTCGTCGGCAAGACCGGCAGGGGCAGCCTGCCCGTCCCGTGCCTGCCGTGCTTGGCAGAGGCGCAAAAGTACGGGCAAGGCGTCAGGGGATGTCGAGGAGACAGGGGATGTGCTGTGAGGCTGCGCAGGGACACCGAGTACCGGTAGCGAAGCTCAGAGTGAGGTCCACCGCCGTGATGCCCGACACCCTGCCTCCCCGCCCCTTCCCCTGGCGGTCAACCAGTCCGTGCTGCGCCTGGACGTGGTCGGTTCGAGTTCCGGCGGGCCGCACCGCCAGGCGCACCTCGACCGCGCGTTCCGGGAGGTGCTGGACATCGCCCTGGAGCGGGTGCGGTTCGACCGGCGCTACGAGCAGTTCCTGTGGTTCGAGCGCATCGACGGGGACAGCGCCATCCTGTCCTTCGGCGCGTCCGTGCCCAAGGCGTTCGTGCTGGGGGATTTCGTGTTCCACGAGATCGCGATGGCGCTCGGCCACGTCAACCGCTCGGTCAACGACGCCTACCGGCTCCGCCTGCGCATCGCGGTCGACGACGGCGAGGCGGTGGTCAACCACCCGCAGATCGCGGGCGAGCCGGTGGTCACCACGTCCAGGATCATCGAGGCCGCCCCGTTCCGGGACGCCGTCGCCGAGGCGTCCGACCGGGACTTCGGGGTGATCGTGTCCGACCAGTTCCACAGCGAGGTCGTCCTGAGCGGTGACCAGGGGCTGGACCGGCTGCCCTTCCGGCGGGTCGACGTCGCGGTCAAGGCCTTCCGGGGTCACGCCTGGGTCCACGTCCCCGGTGGCTGTCACTGCGCGCCACCGCTCCACCACTAAGGTGTGCCCGGTGCGCTTCGTGGCCGATCTCCACATCCACTCGAAGTACTCGCGGGCGTGCAGCCGGGACTGCGACCTCGAACACCTGACCTGGTGGGCGCGCCGCAAGGGCATCGCCCTCGTCGGCACCGGGGACTTCACCCACCCCGCCTGGTACGACCACCTCCGCGAGAACCTCGTCGACGCCGAGCCCGGCCTCTTCCGGCTGCGCGACGACCTCGACCGCGAGATCGACCGGAAGCTGCCGCCCAGCCTCGCGGCCTCGCCCGTCAGGTTCACGCTCTCCGTCGAGATCTCCACCATCTACAAGCGCGGCGACCGCACCCGCAAGGTGCACCACCTCGTCTACATGCCCGACCTGGACGCCGCCGCCGAGTTCAACCGGCGCCTCGGGAAGATCGGCAACCTCGGGTCCGACGGGCGGCCCATCCTCGGGCTCGACTCGCGCGACCTGCTGGAGATCACCCTGGAGTGCGGCGGCTACCTCGTGCCCGCGCACCTGTGGACGCCCTGGTTCGCGGTGCTCGGGTCCAAGTCCGGGTTCGACGCGGTCGAGGACTGCTACGTCGACCTCGCCGACCACGTGTTCGCCGTCGAGACCGGGCTGTCCAGCGACCCCGAGATGAACTGGCGGATCTCCGGCCTGGACAAGTACCGGCTGGTCAGCAACTCCGACGCGCACTCGCCGCCCATGCTCGGCCGCGAGGCCACCGTGTTCGACACCGAGCTCGACTACTTCGCGGTGCGCCGGGCGCTGGAGACCGGCGTCGGGCACGCCGGGACGCTGGAGTTCTTCCCCGAGGAGGGCAAGTACCACGTCGACGGGCACCGCAAGTGCGACGTGCGCATGGAGCCCGCCGAGACCCGCGCGCACCGGGGGGTGTGCCCGGAGTGCGGCAAGCCGCTGACGGTGGGCGTGCTCAGCCGCGTCGAGGAGCTCGCCGACCGGCCGGAGGGGTTCCGGCCCGACGGGGTCGCGGGCTTCACCAGCCTCGTGCCGCTGCCCGAGATCGTCAGCGAGCTCCTGGGCACCGGTCCCAAGAGCAAGAAGGTCCTCGCCGAGGTCGACAAGCTCACCGCCGCGTTCGGACCCGAGCTGCGCATCCTCCAGGACACCCCGCTCGCCGACCTGTCCAACCACTCCGAGCTGCTCGGCGAGGCGATCATCCGGCTGCGGCGCGGCGAGGTGGTGCGGGACGCCGGGTACGACGGCGAGTACGGCGTGATCAAGCTGTTCCAGCCGGGGGAGCTGGCCAAGAAGGTCGCCGCGCCCGCGCTGTTCGAGGACCTCGTCGCGACGCCCGAACCGGAGAAGCCCAAGGTCCGGCGCGCCCCCGCCGTCGAGGCGCCGACCGCCGCCGAGTCCGCCGCCGAACCCGCCGTCGCGCCCGCGTCGGACCCGACCACCGGCCTGCTCTCCGGCCTCGACCCCGACCAGCGGGCCGCCGCGGGCGTCGAGGGCGGACCGCTGCTGATCATCGCCGGGCCCGGCACCGGCAAGACCCGCACGCTCACCCACCGCCTCGCCCACCTGGTCGTGGAGCGCGGCGTGCCCGCCGAGCAGTGCCTGGCGATCACGTTCACCCGCCGCGCCGCCGAGGAGATGACCGAGCGCATGGCCGCGCTCGCCCCCGCGCACGCGCCCGCGATGACGATCACCACCTTCCACGCCCTCGGCGTGCTGGTCCTGCGCGAGCAGCACGACCGGGTCGGCCTCAGCCGCTCCTTCGGCGTCGCCGACCCCGACCAGCAGCTCGCCGTCGCGCTCTCGGTCGCCGCCGACGAGAAGGCCGCCAAGGAGCTCCTGGCCACCGGCCACCCCGCCTACAAGGACGCCCTGCGCGCCCAGGACCTGGTCGACTTCGACGACCTGATCACCCTGCCGCTGGCACTGCTGGAGGGTGACGCCGACCTGGCCGCCGCCTACCGCGACCGGTGGCGGTGGGTGTCGGTGGACGAGTACCAGGACGTCGACGAGCAGCAGTACCGGCTGCTGCGCCAGCTCGCCCCCTCGGACGGCAACCTCACCGCCATCGGCGACCCCGACCAGGCGATCTACCGCTTCCGGGGCGCGGACGTCGGGTTCTTCCTGCGGTTCCGGGAGGACTTCCCGACCGCCCGCACCGCCCACCTCACCCGCAACTACCGCTCCAGCGCGCCCGTCGTCACCGGCGCGCTCCAGGTGGTCGCGCCGACCACGCTGGTCCCCGGCCGGGAGCTGCGGCCGTTCGGCGACCACGGCGACGCGCTGATCGGCGTGCACCACGCGGGCAGCGAGCAGGCCGAGGCGGTGTTCGTGTCGCGGACCATCGAGCAGGTGCTCGGCGGGGCCACGTTCCACGCCTTCGACAGCGGGCGGGTCGACTCGGACGGGACCCAGGACCTCGGGTTCTCCGACTTCGCCGTGCTCTACCGCACCGACCGGCAGTCGCGGGCCGTCGTGGACGCGCTGACCGCGTCCGGGATGCCGTTCCAGAAGCGCTCGCACGACCGGCTCGCCGACCGGCCCGGCGTGGAGCGGATCGTGCGGGAGCTGCGGTTCGCCGCCGGGGAGAGCGTGCTGGACCGGGTGCGCGCGGTCGCCGGGGAGGACCACACCGCCTACGAGCTGCTCAAGCCGCTGGCGGGGGAGTGCGGGGCGGACTTCGAGCGGTTCCACACCGAGCTGGCGCTGGGCGTCGAGGTCGACACCTGGGACCCCAGGGCGGACCGGATCTCGCTGCTGACGCTGCACGCCTCCAAGGGGCTGGAGTTCCCGGTGGTGTTCGTCGTGGGCTGCGAGGACGGGCTGCTGCCGCTGCGCTGGCCGGGCGCCGACCCGGTGCCGGACGAGGTCGCTGAGGAGCGGCGGCTGCTGTTCGTCGGCATGACCCGCGCCCAGCGGCACCTGTTCCTCAGTCACTCGACCGGGCGACCCAGGTCGCCGTTCCTGAACCAGCTCGACGGGGTGTTCGAGCAGGTCGGGGACGTGCGACCGGCCCGGAAGAAGAAGGAGACGCAGTTCAGCCTGTTCTAGGGGCGCTCCGGGGTGTTCCAGGGCGTTCCAGGGCCGCCGGAATTGTCGGACCTGCCCGCTAGCGTTCGTGACGTGGAGCACACCGCTGATCCGACGTCCCGCCGCACGCGCCCCGCCGACTTCGCCGGGAGTGCGGGCGCTCCCCGCGTCCGGGGGCGTCCGGCGCGCGTCCACCGGTGTGGGAATCGCGGGGGCGGGGCGGCGGATGCGCCCGTGGGCGGGCGGTCCTCACCCGTACCCTGAGAGGCGACTAGAAGGGGTGGGTGGTGAGGCGTGGATCTGGCCAAGTCAGTGCTGCTGTGGCTGCACGGCTGGTCCGTCGAGCTGTGCCCCGGTGACTGGGCGTTGACCACCACGGCCTTCGGCGCGCTGATCGGGGCGCTGCCGACGATCGCCTCGCTGCTGGCGATCGTGATCCGGCGGGTCGTGGGCAACTCGTACGGCCCGGTGACCGGCGGCCTGTTCGCCGTGCTCGGCGTGACCAGCACGCTGGTGCTGCCGTGGGTGATGTTCTCCGCGACGGTCAAGCTCCTCGGCAGCCGCGCGCTGCCCGGTTCCGAGACCCTCGACGACCGGCCCTGCGGCGCGTTCACGCAGCAGGAGTACCTGCTCGACGGGCCGTCGATCGCCAAGTCCTTCACGGACGGCAACCTGATGTACGTCATCGCGGGCGGGACCGCCGCGGTGCTCGCGCTGCTGTGCCTGCTGGTCGTGATGCTCCAGGCCGGTTCGACGTTCCGGCTCGGCCCGAGCTGGCCGCGCAAGGTGTTCTGGGTGCCGTTCATGGTGCTCCTCGTGGCCACCTCGGCACTGCCCGTGGCGCTGATGGCGCACCTGTACGCGGGGTTCTTCCCGGTTGCGCTGATCGGGTCAATCGTGGTGCGGATTTTCGGGTTGACTACGGCCATGCTGAACCGCCCAGGCCGTGATCGCGGCAACTCCGCGCCCCCGCAGCCGCAGGTGGCGCAGCCACCGGCGCACCAGACCCCGGTCGAGCGCAAGAAGCCCGCGCTGCCGCAGAGCTCGGCGCAGAGCTCGCCGCCGCCGTACCAGCCCGCCGGGTCGGAGAGCTCGGGACCGCACCAGAAGCCCCCGCCCTACCAGCCCGCGCCCTACGCGGCCGTGCCGCAGCGGCAGCAGTCCTCGACGTTCCCCCCGCAGCAGTCGGCCCAGCAGTCGGCGGCGCACCAGCCGTCCGCGCAGGCCAGGCAGTACCCGCCGACGCGCGTCGCCGACCTCGGCCAGGTCAGCGGGCCGAACGCGACCCGCGTGGGACCGCCGCCCTTCGACCACTCGGGCCAGGGGCCCGCCGTGCCGCAGGGGCCGAACCAGACCAGGATGGACGTCCCGCAGGGGGCGCGGGGCCCGAACCCGACCCGCGTCGAGCCGCTGCCGCTGTGGGCGACCGACGAGCCGACCGCCGTCGACCAGGCGCGCCTCGACGGGCCCGCGCGGCTCGCCGACACGCCCGGTCCGCTGCCGTTCGGCGCGGGCGCGGCGAGCGCGTCCATGCCCGCCGCCCCCCAGAAGGGCAAGGTGTGGAACCCGGCCAGCGGGCGGTTCCGGCGGGTCAAGCAGCTCGGCAGCGGTGGGTTCGGCACGGTGTGGCTGGCCGTCGACACCCAGCTCGACCGGACGGTCGCGGTCAAGCTCGCGCACGCCCCGGACAACGACACCGAGCAGCGGATGCTGCGGGAGGCCCGCGCGCTCGCCGCGCTGCGGCATCCGAACTGCGTGCGCGTGTTCGACATCGTGCAGGACCCGGACGGCCTGGCGATCGTCATGGAGTACATCGACGGCCAGGCGCTGTCCGACGTCGTGCAGAACGACGGGTTCCTCACCGACGTCCTCGCCGCCCGGCTGTGGATCAACATGGCCGACGCGCTGGCCGCCGCGCACGAGAAGGGCGTGCTGCACCGCGACGTGAAGCCGTCCAACGTCATCGTCGACGGCGAGGGCACCGCGCACCTGATCGACTTCGGCATCGCGCGGTCCAAGGGCGACAGCACGCTCACCGCGACCGGGATGATGGTCGGCACGCCGGACTTCCTCGCGCCGGAGACCGCGCGCGGTGACGCGGCCACGCCCGCGTCCGACGCCTGGCAGCTCGCCGCGACGGTCAGCTACGCGCTCACCGGCCAGCCGCCGCGCGGCACGCGGGAGAACCCGATCTCGTCGCTGATGGCGGCGGCGCAGGGCGAGCCGTGCGTGAAGCTGCCCCACCAGAGCACCCACCTGCGGCTGCTGACGGCCGCGCTGGACGCCGACCCGGCCCGACGCCCCACGCTCGCGGCCATCCGGTCCGAGCTGGGCTCGTGGCTGATGCGGGCGGGCGTGAGCAAGGAGGGCCCGGTGACCCAGATGATGAGCAAGCCGGACCCGCGGCAACATTCCTAGAAGCGGAGCTGTGACACTCCTAGAAGCGGAGGCCTGACCGCGCACGGGGAAAAGCGTCCCGTGCGCGGTCACCGCTCCGCTTCAGCACTTCTAGAAGCGGAGGCCTGACCGCGCACGGGGAAAAGCACCTCGTGCGCGGTCACCGCTCCGCTTCAGCACTTCTGGCGGCCGTCGTGGTCACCGCCAGCTGGGGAGCCAGCGCTGGGCGTCCCAGATCTCCGGGGTGATCGGGTTCCCGTTGAGGATCGGCCACAGCCACACGAAGTTCGCCACGACCAGGCCCACGTACAGCGACACCACCAGCAGCCCGGTGCCCCGGCGCTCCAGGCCCGCGCGGGCCGAGCCGAGGACGTCGCCCAGGCACAGCACGATGCCCAGCACCAGGAACGGCGCCATCGGGGTCACGTAGAAGAAGTACATCTGCCGGTCCACGTTCGTGAACCACGGCAGGAAACCGGCGCCGTAGCCGACCAGGACGGCCGCGTAGCGCCAGTCCAGCTTGGCGATCGCCTTCCACAGCGACCACGCCAGCACCGGGAACGCCAGCCACCACATCGCGGGCGTGCCGATCAGCATGATCGCGCCGACGCAGCTGCTCTGCCCGCAGCCCTGCACCGCGCCCTCGAAGTAGTAGAGCATCGGCCGCAGCCCCATCGGCCACGTCCACGGCTTCGACTCCCACGGGTGCTTGTTCGTCTCCGACGTCACCAGGTTCGTGTGGAACTCCAGCACGTTGCTGCTGTAGTACCAGAGCGCGCGCAGCGGGTCCGGGACCCAGCTGTCGCCAGTGACCTTGCCGCCGACCACGTGCCGGTCGATGGCGGTCTCGCTGCCGAACCAGGCCCACCACGTCGACAGGTACACCAGCAGCGCCACGGCGACCAGCGCGAACAGCGACGGCAGCACGTCGCGGACGATCGCGCCCGCCCACGGCCTGCGCACCCCCGCCGCGCGGCGCGCGCCCACGCACCAGAACACCGACAGCAGGCCGAACGCCATGATGAACCACAGGCCCGACCACTTGATCGAGCAGGCCAGGCCCAGCGACACGCCCGCGCCGAACCGCCACCAGCGGAACCCGAGCGTCGGCCCGAACGGCGAGTGGGCCGCCCAACCGCCCGCCACCGCCTCGCCGAGCCGCCGCCGCACCTGCTCGCGGTCCACCACCAGGCAGCCGAACGCGGCCAGCACGAACAGCGCCATGAAGATGTCCAGCATCCCCATGCGGGACTGCACGTGGCTCACGCCGTCCGCGATCAGCAGCACGCCCGCGATGGCCGCCAGCAGGTCGGAGCGGGTGAGCCTGCGGGCGATCCGCACGATCATCAGCACCATGAGCGTGCCCGCGACCGCGGAGGAGAACCGCCAGCCGAAGCCGTCGTAGCCGAACAGCCACTCGCCGATCGCGATCAGCTGCTTGCCCAGCGGCGGGTGCACCACCAGCTCGTAGCCGGGGTTGTCCTCGTAGCCGCCGTTGCGCAGCGCCTGCGAGGCCTGCGGGACGTAGTGCTTCTCGTCGAAGATCGGGGTGCCCTTGTCGGTCGGGAACCCGAGGTTCCAGAACCGCACCACCCCGCCGACCAGCGCGAGCGAGAGCGCGACCAGCCAGCCGCGCAGCCGGTCGGCCTGGGGGCCGGGGTCGAGCATCCGGGCCCGCTCCCGGCGGTCGCTACCCGGCGGAGGCGAGGTCGGCGGGAGCTCGCCGACGTTCACCACGTCGTCTGCGGACTGCGGTGCGCTCAGGGTCACGGCCCCGATCGTAGGGTGAGCGGCGTGAGCCCCGTATCCGGATCAGGCAGGCTCGTCCTCGCCGCCACGCCCCTCGGTGACATCCGCGACGCGTCCCCCAAGCTGGTGGAAGCGCTGCGCACCGCCGACGTCATCGCCGCCGAGGACACCAGGAGACTGCGGTCCCTGGTCGCCGCGCTCGACGTGACACCGCCCGGACGGGTGGTCAGCTTCTACGACCAGGTCGAGACGAGCAGGTTGCCGGGCCTGCTGGAGTCGCTGCGTGGCGGCGCGACCGTGGTCCTGGTGACGGACGCCGGGATGCCGAGCGTCTCCGATCCGGGATTCCGCATCACGGCGGCGTGCGTGACCGAGGGCATCACCGTGACGTGCGTGCCGGGCCCGTCCGCCGTGACCACCGCCCTGGCCGTGTCGGGCCTGCCGTCGGACCGCTTCTGCTTCGAGGGCTTCCCGCCGCGCAAGCAGGGCGAGCGGCAGCGGTGGTTCGCGGGGTTGGCGGCGGAGCAGCGCACGTGCGTGTTCTTCGAGTCCCCGCACCGGTTGGCGGCGACGCTCGCGGACGCGGCCGAGGTGCTCGGCGGGGAGCGGCGGGCTGCGGTGTGCCGGGAGCTGACGAAGACGTACGAGGAGGTGCGGCGGGGCGGGCTGGCGGAGCTGGCGGCGTGGGCCGAGGAGGGGGTGCGGGGGGAGATCACCGTGGTGCTGGAGGGGGCGGAGCCCGCGGAGGCGCCGTCGGTGGAGGTGCTGGTGGAGCGGGTGCTGGAGCTGGTGGCGGGCGGGGAGCGGATGAAGGCGGCGGCGGCGGCGGTGGCGGAGGCGGCGGGGGTGAGCAAGAAGGCGCTGTACGACGCGGCGGTCAGCCGTCCTTGACGGGGGAGTCGGGGGCGGGGGAGTCGGGGGCGGCGGCGCGCTTGGCGGCCTCGCGCTCGGTGATGCGGGCGGGGAGGTCGAACCAGCAGATGTCGCCCATGTGGATGCGCTCGCCAGTGCGCAGGTGCTCGGCGACCTCGCGTTCGATGCGGGCGACGGACTCCTCCGGGGTGAGCGGCCACGGGCCGAAGCCGTCGGTGCGCCAACCGAGGTCGCCGGGGACGATCGTGCCTTCGAGGATCAGCTCCTTGGCCGCCTCGAAGGCGGTGCGCAGGACTTCGTCGTGGCCCCTCAGCGCGGTCTCGGCGAGGACCATGCCCTCGAACTCGGCGAAGTAGACGTAGTCGTAGTTCATCGCCTCGATGGCGTGCTCGCGCAGATCGGGGTCCACGGGGCAGTCCCGGCCTTTCGCGTTGAAGTGGATCTTCACGCGTTTCTCGTTCGTCGCCTGCATGTCGATGGCGGGTTCAGGGGGTGCTGGAGGACTCGGGGCGGTAACCGATCGTGGTGCCGTCCGGCAGCTGGTAGTAGAAGCCGTCGTAGTCGGGAGGCGAAATTCGCCGCCCTCCGCGCACCAGCGTCCGAAACGCGCCGTCCAGCTCCTCGGTGGAGCGCACCTCGCGCACTGGGTACCTCTTCCTGCCCGGTGCTGGGCGGCCGATGTTCGTCGCCCCCTTACTGGCGTGCCCGTGGGCGTCCTCGCTGTGGAGTCGGCCCACCGGGAGCCGCCACAGCGGGATGGCCGTCGCCCAGCAGGTGCTCCAGGTAGGCCTCCACGTGCTCCTCGGCCGCAGCGAGGCGGTCGAGCAGGGCCTCGGCGGCGCGGTGGCAGTGCGCGAAGGCCCCGAGCAGCTCGGCGGCGGTGCGCAGGAGGTCGCGGGCAAGGAAGGCGCTGCGCGACGCGGCGGTCAGGCGTCCTTGACGGGCTCGTCCTTGCGGCGCTCGCGCTCGGCGATGCGGGCGGGGAGGTCGAACCAGCAGATGTCGCCCATGTCGGGATTGGTGCCCGCGCGCAGGTGCTCGGCGACCTCCCGCTCGATGCGGGCGACGGACTCCTCGGGGGTGAGCGGCCAGGGTGCGAAGTCCTCGTTGGCCCACCCCAGGTCGCCGGGGACGATGGCGCCTTCGAGGACGAGTTCGGTGGCAGCGGCGAGCGCGGCGCGCAGCACCTCAGCGTGGTCGGTCACGCCGGTGGACCTGATGACCATGCCCTCGAACTCGGCGAAGTAGACGTAGTCGTCGTTCGTCGCCTCGATGGCGCGCTCGCGCAGATCGGGTTCCATCGTTCAGGCCCACCCCTTCGTGTTGACGTGGATCTTCAAGCTCGGCTCGCCCGGAACGTTCAGGTCGACGGTCGGTTCCGGTGTGCTCGAGGACTTGACCCGGTAGCCGATCGTCGTGCCATCGGGGAGCCGGTACAACAAGCCCCGATAACTGGGCTTGTGCACGCGTCGACCTCCGCGCACCAGGGCTCGGAACACGACGTCCAGCTCTTCGGTGGAGCGCACCTCGCGCACGGGCTCCTTCTTGCTCCCCCTCGCCGGACGGCCGATGCCCACGCCCTCGCGGTCGGTGTGGCCGTGCGCGTCCTCGCCGTGGAGCCGACCGACCGGCAGTCGCCACAGCGGCACCCCGTCGCCGTCGCCCAGCAGGTTCTCCAGGTACGACTCCAGGTGCTCCTCGGCCGCGCCGAGCCGGTCGAGCAGGGCCTCCGCCAGTCGGTGGCAGTGCGCGAAGGTTCCCAGCAGTTGGGAGGCATCCGGGTTCGACGAGCCGAGCAGGGTGGTGGTGAGGTCGGCGGTCGCCTCCTCCAGCAGGTCAGCGGTGGTGCGCAGGAGGTCGCGGGCGCTGTCTGTCTGGTCCGTGACCTGACGCAGCACCGCCGCTATCTCCGCCAGTAACGACACCCGGTCACCCTATCCTCACCCTCCGTCGCAAACCCTTCGGATTAACCGCCCCGGCCCGTCGAAAACCGCTGGAGGCAACTCCGTAGGCTGGTCGCATGAGTGCCTCCGTGCTGACCGCGGTGGCGTGGCCCTACGCGAACGGCCCACGCCACATCGGTCACGTTTCCGGCTTCGGTGTCCCCTCCGACGTGTTCTCCCGCTACATGCGCATGTCGGGCCACCGGGTGCTCATGGTCAGCGGCACCGACGAGCACGGGACGCCCATCTCCGTCCAGGCGGAGAAGGAGGGGCTGTCCGTCCGCGCGCTCGCCGACAAGTACAACCGCGTCATCGCCGAGGACCTGCAGGGGCTCGGGCTGTCCTACGACCTGTTCACCCGCACCACCACCGGCAACCACTACAACGTCACCCAGGAGCTCTTCCTGGCCATGTGGCGCAACGGCTACGTCGTGGCCAAGACCGGCAAGGGCGCCATCAGCCCCTCCACCGGCCGCACGCTGCCCGACCGCTACATCGAGGGCACCTGCCCGCTCTGCGGCTACGACGGCGCGCGCGGCGACCAGTGCGACAACTGCGGCAACCAGCTCGACCCGGTCGACCTCAAGAACCCGCGCTCGCGCATCAACGGCGAGACCCCCAAGTTCGTCGAGACCGAGCACCTCTACCTCGACCTGCCGCAGTTCATCGACTCGCTCGGCTCGTGGCTCCAGACCCGCTCCGAGTGGCGGCCGAACGTGCTCAAGTTCAGCCAGAACCTCATCGGCGACCTCCGCCCCCGCGCGATCACCCGCGACCTCGACTGGGGCATCCCGATCCCGCTCGACGGCTGGAGCGACCAGTCGATGAAGCGGTTCTACGTCTGGTTCGACGCGGTCATCGGCTACTTCTCGGCGTCCGTCGAGTGGGCCCGGCGCAGCGGGAACCCGGACGCGTGGCGCGAGTTCTGGACCGGTGACGCCCAGGCCTACTACTTCATGGGCAAGGACAACATCGTCTTCCACTCGCTCATCTGGCCGTCGCTGCTCCTGGGCAACAACGGCGAGGGCGCGAAGGGCGGCGAGCCCGGCTCCTACGGGAAGCTGAACCTGCCGACCGAGGTCGTCTCCAGCGAGTTCCTCACCATGAGCGGCTCGAAGTTCTCCACCTCGCGGGGGACCGTCATCTACGTGACGGACTTCCTGCGCGACTTCGGGCCGGACGCGCTGCGCTACTTCATCGCGTCCGCCGGGCCGGAGAACCAGGACACCGACTTCACCTGGGAGGAGTTCGTGCGGCGCACGAACTTCGAGCTGGCGAACGAGTGGGGCAACCTGGTCAACCGCTCCATCTCCATGGCGCACAAGAACGTCGGCGCGGTGCCGACGCCGACCGCGCCCACGGCGGCCGACCACGAGCTGCTGGAGACCTCCCGCCGGGCGTTCGGCGTGGTGGGCGACCACCTGCGCCGCTCGCGCTTCAAGGCGGCCTCCTCGGAGGCGATGCGGGTGGTCGGCGCGGCCAACCGCTACCTGTCCGACCAGGAGCCGTGGAAGCTCAAGGACGACCCGGCGCGCCGCGACACCGTGCTGCACACCGCGCTCCAGGTCGTGCAGGACGCCAACACGCTGCTCACGCCGTTCCTGCCGCACTCCGCGCAGAAGGTGCACGAGCTGCTGGGCGGCACGGGCGTGTGGGCGGCGCAGCCGCAGATCACCGAGGTGACCGACCTGGACGTGCCCGAGCGCGAGTACCCGGTGCTGACCGGCGACTACGCGTCCGAGCAGGCCCGCTGGGAGTCCACCCCGATCGAGGTGGGCCGCCCGCTGGCCAAGCCGGCCCCGCTGTTCGCCAAGCTCGACCCCGAGCTGGGCGAGACCGGTCCCGAGTGGGCCCCGATCGTCAAGTGACACCACGTCGCGGGGAACGACCGCCGGCGCCGGAGACCCTTCCGGCGCCGGCGGTCGACGCCCACACCCACCTGGACGCCTGCGGCGCGAAGACCGCCGAGGACGTCCGGGCGATGCTGGACCGGGCCGAGGCCGCGGGCGTCAGCCGGGTCGTCACGGTCGCCGACGACCTCGCGGCGGCGCGCTGGGCCGCCGAGGCGGCCACCTGGGACGACCGGGTCTACGCGGCGGTGGCGCTGCACCCGACCCGCACGTCCGACTTCTCCGACGCGGACCGGGCCGAGCTGGCCGAGCTGGCCGCCCGGCCGCGCGTGGTCGCGGTCGGCGAGACGGGCCTGGACTACTACTGGGACTACGCCCCGCGCGACGCCCAGCAGGAGGCCTTCCGCTGGCACATCGAGCTGGCCAAGCGGGTCGGCAAGCCGCTGATGATCCACGACCGGGACGCGCACGCCGACGTCCTGGCCGCGCTGGACGCCGAGGGCGCCCCGGAGAAGGTGGTGTTCCACTGCTTCTCCGGTGACCTCGACTTCGCGCGCGCGTGCGTGGAGCGCGGGTTCGTCCTGTCCTTCGCGGGACCGGTGACCTTCCGCAACTCCTCGGCGCTGCGCGAGGCGGCGGCCTGGGTGCCCTCGGGGCAGCTGCTCGTGGAGACGGACGCGCCGTTCCTCACCCCGCACCCCTTCAGGGGACGGCCGAACGAGCCCTACTGCGTCAACTACACGCTGCGCGAGCTTGCCACTCTGCGTCACGTGGAATTGATCACCCTTGCCAATGAAGTCACTCGAACCGCCGAAAATGTTTTCGGAATAGGGGCCTGAAACCACTCTTAGTGGTTACTGCTGCCAATGGGTGACAGGGTTGCTCCCCTATGGGTGTGATGCGACACACAATCCGGAATGGGGGTGTTTGCAGAACCCCCGCCCACCCGTTACGGTCCCGTGACCGTGCCCCTCTTGCGCGACGGGGGCACCGGACCCGTTGTCGGGGCGGGAACCGGCACCAGGAGCGAGAAGTCGGAACCGAGCGAACGAAGGAGCTGTCGGCGGATCAGGAGCTGACCACTGGCAGCCCGCGCGCGGAGCCCGTGCTTTGCGCCTTCAGGAGGTATGGACACCCGTGACGTTCTTCAACCAGGACACCGACTGGTTCACGCCGGTCAGACCCGACACCGCGGTCGCCGTCGTGGACCGGCCGTTCGAGGAGTGGGACACCGCCGTCTTCTCGATCACGCCGGAAGACGTGATGGAGGCCCTGGGCCCGCAGGCCGACCAGGTGCTGGCCGACGCTGACGTCGACGTCGACGAGCTCATCCGCCTGATCAACGCGGAG
This sequence comes from Actinosynnema pretiosum, assembly GCF_024171695.1. Lineage (GTDB taxonomy): Bacteria > Actinomycetota > Actinomycetes > Mycobacteriales > Pseudonocardiaceae > Actinosynnema > Actinosynnema pretiosum. Next base: position 172,183 of record NZ_JAMTCF010000009.1, read on the forward strand.
ACCACCCTCCTCCCGCCGATCATCATCCCCGACGAGGTCTCCCAGGACCGCGTCGCGCTCGCGGCCGAGGAGCCCGACGCGCCGCCCGCCGCCCTGGTCGAGGCCGCCGGGAAGTGGAAGCGCCGCTTCCTCAAGGCCGCGGTCGCCACCGTGCTGGTCACCATCTCCGGCGGCGGCGCCACCGCCATCGCCATGGACAAGTCGGTCACCGTCGACATCGACGGCCAGGCCCACACCGTCCGCACCTACGAGTCCACCGTCGGCGAGATCCTCGCCGACGAGGGCATCGCGATCGGCGAGCACGACGCGCTCAGCCCCTCCCCGCAGGCCAAGGTCGGCGACGGCGGCAAGATCAGCCTCGACCGGGGCCGCCAGGTCAAGGTCACCGTCGACGGCGAGCAGCGCGAGGGCTGGGTCCGCTCCGTCAACGTCGCCGAGGCGCTCGACCAGCTCGGCGTCAGCGCGGGCGAGGGCTCCTGGTTCTCCGCCGCCCGCGACGCCGACGTGCCCCTGGAGGGCATGTCGCTGGAGGTCAAGAGCCTCAAGGCGGTCACCGTCTTCGACGGCGCGAACGAGCCCCGCCAGCTCCAGACCACCGCGCTCACCGTCCAGGAGCTCCTGGACTCCGAGAACCTCACCCTCGGCCCGGACGACCGGGTCGAGTCGGCGCTGGACCTGCGCATCAGCAACGGCGCGGAGATCCACATCAGCCGCACCGGGGTGTCCGTGATCAACGCGACCGAGGCCATCGCGCCGCCGGTCGAGGAGGTCACCGACGCGAACATGATGAAGGGCACCAAGGAGACCGTCGAGGCGGGCGAGCCCGGCGAGCAGATCGTCACCTACCGCGTCACGGTCAAGAACGGCAAGGAGACCGGCCGGGAGAAGCTCGGCGTCAAGGTCACCAAGGAAGCCAAGCCCAAGAAGGTCAAGGTCGGCACGAAGCTGCCGCCGGACGGCGCCGTGTGGGACTCGCTCGCCAAGTGCGAGGCGGGCGGCAACTGGGCCATCAACACCGGCAACGGCTACTACGGCGGGCTCCAGTTCAACAAGAGCACCTGGGACGCCTACGGCGGCAGCGCGTACGCGGCGTACCCGCACCAGGCCAGCCGCGAGCAGCAGATCGCGATCGCGACGAAGCTGCGCGACGCCCGAGGCGGCTACTCGGCGTGGCCCGGTTGCAGCTCCAAACTGGGGCTCTGACTGTGACATTTCTAGAAGCGGAGGCCTGACCGACCAGGAGGTAAAGCGTCTCCTGGTCGGTCACCGCTCCGCTTCACTGCGACATTCCTAGAAGCGGAGGCCTGACTGCCCAGGAGGAAAAGCGCCTCCTGTGCAGCCACCGCTCCGCTTCACTGCGACATTCCTAGAAGCGGAGGCCTGACTGCCCAGGAGGAAAAGCGCCTCCTGTGCAGCCACCGCTCCGCTTCACGGAGCGGGTCCGAAGGTTTGCCGAAGGCCCCCTGCGCGTCCGGCGCGGGGGCCTTCGGCGTTACCGGGGGCGGGGTGGGTGTGGCCATCGTGGACAATGGTTCGGTGAGCGAAGCCCCCACCGGCACCCCGCAGAGCGACCCCGGCGCGGCATCGGCGCTGCTGGGCCCGGCGGACGTGCGCAGGCTCGCCGCCGAGCTGGACGTCCGGCCGACCAAGAAGCTCGGCCAGAACTTCGTGCACGACCCCAACACCGTCCGCAAGATCGTCGCCGCCGCGAACCTGCGGCCCGACGACGTGGTGCTGGAGGTCGGCCCCGGCCTCGGCTCGCTCACCCTCGCCCTGCTCCCGGCCTGCGCGAACCTGGTCGCCGTCGAGATCGACCCGGTGCTCGCCGCGCGCCTGCCGGCCACCGCCGCCGAGCGCGCCCCGTCGCTGGCCGCGAACCTGTCGGTGGTCACCGCCGACGCGATGCGCGTCACCGCCGACCAGCTCCCGCACGCGCCGACCGCGCTCGTCGCGAACCTGCCGTACAACGTCGCCGTGCCCGTCGTGCTGCACCTGCTCGCCGAGCTGCCGTCGCTGCGCACCGGTCTGGTGATGGTGCAGTCCGAAGTCGCCGACCGGATGGCCGCAGGCCCCGGCTCCAAGGTCTACGGGGTGCCCAGCGTCAAGCTCGCCTGGTACGCCGACGCCCGCCGCGCCGGTCCCGTCGGGCGCTCGGTGTTCTGGCCGGTGCCCAACGTGGACTCCGCGCTGGTCGGCTTCACCCGCCGCGACACCCCGCTGTCCGACGTGCCGCGCGAGGTGCTGTTCCCGCTGGTGGACGCCGCTTTCGCGCAGCGCCGCAAGACCCTGCGCGCCGCCCTGTCCGGCTGGGCTGGCTCCGCCGCCGAGGCCGAGCGCAGGCTCGTCGCCGCGGGCGTGGACCCCTCCGCCAGGGGCGAGCAGCTGGCCGTCGCCGACTTCGTCCGGATCGCCGAGGTCCCGGTCCGTCACTGACCGTTGATCTTTCGGCCGACAGTGTGATCTGACGAACGATCCTCTTACAGGCTTGCGTCAGGCGCGTTTCATCGGGTCTACTCGTTCCTGCCATCCCGAGCGGCCGAGAGACCTGGCTCTACGACGCCGCAGCAACCACCCTCCCAAGGGGGCAGGTGCTTCCGCCAGGGTCGATGGAGGATCACGTGCCCACGATGCGAATGCTCACGCGCAGGCGAGTAGTCGACCACGGCCGCCGCACGGCGACCGCCTGTCGCACCTGCCTCGTCTAGAGCGCATCCCCCCAGGCACTTCGTCGTCCCCTCTCTCCAGCAGCGGGACAACCACACCCTGAACTGGTCCCCGGTCGCCCACGCCACGAGCGTGCGCCGCCGCACGCAGTCGTGGAGCGAAAACGTGATCACTGTCGAGAACCTCACCAAGTCCTTCCCCGGCGGCACCCGCGCCCTCGACGGCGTCAACCTCGAGGTCGCCGCGGGCACCGTCATCGGCGTCGTCGGCCCCTCCGGGGCGGGCAAGTCCACGCTCGCCCGCTGCGTCGCGCTCCTGGAGCGCCCCGACAGCGGCGCCATCCGCGTCGACGGCACCGACCTCGTCTCGCTCGGCGGCACAGCGCTGCGGGCGGCCCGCAGGCAGATCGGCGTCGTCCCGCAGGGCGACTCGCTGCTGCGCCAGCGCACCGCCGCGGGCAACGTCGCGCTCCCGCTGGAGGCCGCGGGCGTCCCCGGCCCGCAGCGCCGCGCCCGCGTCGGCGAGCTGCTGGACCTGGTCGGCCTCACCGACAAGGCCGCCTCCTACCCCGACCAGCTCTCCGGCGGCCAGCGCCAGCGCGTCGCGGTCGCCCGCGCCCTCGCGGCCAGCCCGTCCGTGCTGCTGGCCGACGAGCCCACCTCCGCGCTCGACCCCGAGACCACCGGCTCCGTGCTGACCGTGCTCGACCGGGCGCGCGCCGAGCTGGGCGTCACCGTCCTGATCGTCACCCACGACATGGGCGTCGTCCGGAAGATCTGCGACGACGTCGCGGTCCTGGAGGACGGCCGGGTCGTGGAGAACGGCAAGGTCCTCGACCTGGTGGCCGACGCGAGCAGCCGCACCGCGTCCTCGCTGCTGCCCTCGGTCACCCAGAACCCCGGAGCCGAGCACGGCTACGACCGCACCGCCGACGTCGTCCTCGTCGGCTTCGCCGCGGTCGGCGCCCTGCTCCCGGAGGTCACCGCCCGGTTCGGCGTCGAGCTGAACCTGCTGGGCGGCGGCATGACCCGGCTCGGTGAGACCCCGGTCGCGCGCTTCCGCGTCGGCCTCAACGGTGAGCGCGCCGACTCGGCGCTGGAGTGGATCTCCGAGGCGGGCGGCTCCGTGCGCCGCGCCGCCAAGGGACCTCAGGGAGTAGCTGCGTGAGGAAGGCAACACCCTGGTCGACCGTGTTCGACTACCTCGTCACGGCAACGGGCGAGACGTTGTACATGGTGGCCGTGTCCACGCTGATCGCCACCGTGCTCGGCGTGCCGGTCGGAGTCTGGTTGCAGCTCACCGCACCCGGCGGGCTGCACCCCCGGCCACTGCTCCACAAGGTCCTGGGCTTCGTGGTCGACCTCGGCCGCGCCATGCCGTTCCTGGTGCTGCTGGTCCTGCTGACCTCGCTGACCAGGACCCTGATCGGCCAGTCGATCGGCCCGACGGCGGCGATCGTGCCGCTGTCGGTGGGCGCCATCCCGTTCGTGGCGCGGCTCGTGCAGAACGTGCTCTCCGAGGTGCACGTCACGATCGTGGAAGCGGCCGTGACCACCGGGGCGAGCACCCTGCGGATCGTGCGCAGCGTCCTGCTGCGCGAGTCGCTGCCCGCGCTGGTCAACGCCATCGGCGTGACCGCGATCGCCCTGCTCGGGTACTCCGCCATGGCGGGCGTGCTCGGCGGCGGCGGGCTCGGCGACCTGGCCGTGCGCCTGGGCTACCAGCGCTTCGACGACCGGGTCCTGTGGTCCACGGTCGCGGTGCTCGCGGTGGTCGCCACGGTCATCCAGTTCGGCTTCAACCGCCTGGCCCGAGGTCTCGACCGCAGGCGCCACGCGTCCATCTGAGTCAGGCTCAGGGCCTCCTCGAACCTCCCCACACCCGCACCACCACACCGAAGGAACACCCCATGCGTATTCGTGCTGCCCTCCTCACGCTGCTGCTGGCCGCCTCGGCGACCGCCTGCGGCAGCGGGGACTCCGCCGGGGGCGGTGCGTCGGCCGACCCGAACGCCCCGCTGAAGGTCGGCGTCAGCCCCGTCCCGCACGCCGAGGTCCTGCGCCACGTCGCCGACAACCTCGCCTCGGCCAAGGGGCTGAAGATCGAGGTCGTGGAGTTCACCGACTACGTCCAGCCCAACACGGCCCTGGTCGACGGCTCGCTGGACGCCAACTACTTCCAGACCGTGCCCTACCTGGACACCTTCAAGGCCTCCAGCGGCGCGACCCTGGAGTGGATCGCGGGCGTGCACATCGAGCCGCTGGGCGTCTACTCCGAGAAGCACGAGGCGCTCGCCGACCTGCCCGAGGGCGCCAAGGTCGCCGTCGCCAACGACGCCACCAACGAGACCCGCGGCCTCAAGCTGCTCCAGGCCAACGGCCTGATCAAGGTCAAGGCGGGCACCGAGGACACCGCGACCGTCCAGGACGTCGAGGACAACCCGAAGAAGCTGGAGTTCGTCACCCTGGAGGCGGCCCAGCTGCCCCGCTCGCTGGCCGACGTCGACGCCGCCGTGATCAACGGCAACTACGCCATCGACGCGGGCCTCAAGCCCGCCGACGACGCCCTGGTGCTGGAGAAGGCCGAGGGCAACCCGAACGCCAACGGCCTGGTCACCCGCGCCGAGCTCAAGGACGACAAGCGGATCAAGGACCTGGCCGAGCTGCTCCAGTCGCAGGACGTGAAGGACTACATCACCAAGACCTTCAACGGCGCCGTCCTGCCCGTCTGACGCGCGCTGAGCTGCACCGGAACGCCCCTCGCCCGCACGGGTGAGGGGCGTTCCGCGCGCGGGGCGGCAGCGCGCACCCCCGTCGCGCCCGTAGGCTTCACCTGTGCTCGCCGTAGTCCCACCACCGGTCACCGTCCGCGTCCCGGCCAAGGTCAACCTGCACCTGGCCGTGGGCGACCTCCGCGACGACGGGTACCACGACCTCGTCACGATCTTCCAGGCGCTGTCGCTGACCGACGAGGTCACCGTCGGCGCCTCCGACGACCCAGGGGTCGAGGTGCGCGGGGAGGGGGCCGAGTCGGTGCCCACCGACCCGTCCAACCTCGCCTGGAAGGCCGTCCGGTTGCTGGCCGAGCACACCGGCCGCGACCCCGAGGACGTCAAGGTCAGGGTCAGCATCCGCAAGGCCATCCCGGTCGCGGGCGGCATGGCGGGCGGCTCCGCCGACGCCGCGGCCACCCTCGTCGCGCTGGCCGCGCTGTGGAAGCTCGACACCACCCGCGACGAGCTGGCCGAGCTGGCCGGGCGGATCGGCGCCGACGTGCCGTTCGCGCTCTACGGCGGCACCGCGCTCGGCACCGACCGGGGCGACCGGCTCGTGCCCGTGCTCGGCAAGCACCCGTTCCACTGGGTGCTGGCGTTCGACAAGCAGGGCCTGTCCACGCCCGAGGTGTTCCGCGAGCTGGACCGGCTGCGCGCCGAGGGCAACCCGCCGCGCGTCGGCGAGGCCGAGGCCGTCCTGGAGGGCCTGTCCTCCGGCGACCCGCGCCAGCTCGCGCTGCTGCTGGGCAACGACCTGCAGGCCGCCGCCGTGTCGCTGCGGCCGAACCTGCGGCGCACGCTGCGCGCCGGGGTCAACGCGGGGGCGCTGGCGGGCATGGTGTCCGGGTCCGGGCCGACCTGCGCGTTCCTGTGCGAGGACGGCGACACGGCGGTGCGGGTGGCGGCGGAGCTGGCGGGCGCGGGCGTGTGCCGCACGGTGCGCGTCGCCCAGGGGCCGGTGCCCGGCGCGCGGGTGGTCGGGGCCGAGGAGTCACCTCGCCCCACGCCGCCCGAGGTCCACGCTTAACTACTTAAAGGTGAGTTGATGGCCAACTTGGTCAACTTGGAGAACGTCTCCAAGTCGTTCGGTGTGCGTCCGCTGCTCGACGGGGTGTCCCTGGGCGTGGGCGAGGGGGACCGGATCGGCGTCGTCGGCCTCAACGGCGGCGGCAAGACCACCCTGCTGGAGGTGCTGGCGGGCGTCGCCGAGCCCGACGACGGGCGGGTCAGCCAGAACCGGGGGCTGCGGATGGCCGTGGTCACCCAGCGCACCACGCTCGCCGAGGGCTCGACCGTGCGCGACGCCGTGATCGCGCCGCTGAACTTCGCCGCCGAGCACGAGTGGGCCGCCGACGCGCGCGTGCGGTCCGTGCTCGACGGGCTCGGCATCACCGCGCTGGGGCTGGACTCGCCGGTCGGCACCATGTCCGGCGGCGAGCGGCGCCGGGTGGCGCTGGCGGCGGCGCTCGTGCAGGAGCTGGACCTGGTGGTGCTCGACGAGCCCACCAACCACCTGGACGTCGAGGGCGTGCGCTGGCTCGCCGAGCACCTGCTGGCCCGGCGCACGGCGCTCGTCGTGGTGACCCACGACCGGTGGTTCCTGGACACGGTCTGCTCCCGCACCTGGGAGGTCGTCGGCGGGCGCGTCGAGCAGTACGAGGGCGGGTACGCGGACTGGGTGTACGCGCGCGCCGAGCGCGGCAGGCTCGCCGACGCGGCCGAGGAGAAGCGCCGCAACCTGGCCCGCAAGGAGCTCGCCTGGTTGCGCCGGGGCGCCCCGGCCCGCACGTCCAAGCCCCGCTACCGCATCGAGGCCGCCGAGGCCCTGATCTCGGACGTGCCAGCGCCGCGCGACGTGGTGGAGCTGATGGCGTTCGCCAAGCGGCGGCTGGGTCGCACGGTCGTGGAGCTGGAGGACGTGACCCTCACCGTCGGTGAGCGGACGCTGGTGCGCGACCTGACCTGGCGCGTGGGCCCCGGCGACCGGATCGGCATCGTCGGCGTCAACGGGTCCGGGAAGACCACGCTGCTGCGGGCGCTCGCCGGTGAGCGGGAGCTGGACGGCGGGAAGCGGATCGAGGGGCAGACGGTCAAGCTCGCGCACCTGAGCCAGGAGCTGCACGACCTGGACGGGTCGATGCGGGTGCTGGAGGCCGTGGAGGAGGTGGCGCGGCGGATCGTGCTGGGGAAGATGGAGCTGTCCGCGTCCCAGCTGGCCGAGCGGTTCGGGTTCTCCTCGCAGCGGCAGTGGACCCCGGTCGCCGACCTGTCGGGCGGCGAGCGGCGGCGGTTGCAGCTCGCGCGGCTGCTGATGGGCGAGCCGAACGTGCTGCTGCTCGACGAGCCGACCAACGACCTGGACATCGACACCCTCCAGCAGCTGGAGGACCTGCTCGACTCGTGGCCGGGCACGCTGGTGGTGATCTCGCACGACCGGTACCTGGTGGAGCGGGTGTGCGACAAGGTCGTGGCGCTGTTCGGCGACGGCGGGCTGACCGACCTGGTCGGGGGGATCGAGGAGTACCTCCAGCGGCGCGACCGGCAGAGCGCGGCGGCGGCGGCCCCAGGGCCCGCGGCGGCGACGGTGAAGGCGCCGTCGTCGGCGGCGGACCAGCGGGCGGCGCGCAAGGAGCTGTCGCGGCTGGAGCGGAGGCTGGAGGCGCTGCAGAAGAAGGAGGCCGGGCTGCACGCGTCCCTGGCCGAGGCGGCGACGGACCCGGAGCGGCTGATGGCGCTGGGGGCTGAGCTGAAGGCCGTGCTGGCGGAGGCGGCGGAGGTCGAGGAGCAGTGGATGGAGGCGGCTGAGGCCGCCGAGTAGGACGAGGTGGAGGTGGGGGCGTGCGCTTCGGTGCACGCCCCTTTTTTTCGCAGCGTTTGTTGCGGGGAAGTGCAGCGTTTGTCACTCTTGGGGGTGACAAACGCTGTTAGAGGGGGCGACAAACGCTGTTGAGTCGGGCGACAATCGCTGTGTGGAGATGACCGAGGCGCTGAGGGTGCTGTCCGGGCTGACCGCTGATCAGTGGGGCCTGGTGACCACGACGCAGGCCAACGCGATCGGGGTCGGAAACGCGACCCTGAACCGCATGGTCGCCGCCAACCTGCTCGACCGCGTCACCAGAGGCGTGTATTCGGTGACCACCGCCGTCCCGGACCCGTTGTGGCGGCACAAGGCGGCGTGGTTGTTGCTCGAACCGGCCGCGCCCGCCTGGAAGCGCGAGCCGCTGGGGCGGAACGGCGGGGTGGTCTCGCACGTCAGCGCGACAGTGGTCCTGGGGCTGGGCGACCTGGGAGAGGAGCACGTCGAGCTGTCGGTGCCGCGCAGGCGCACCACCCGCAACCCCGGCGTGCGCTTCCGGATCCGCGAGTTGGCGCCGCACGAGGTGACCGAGGTCGGCGGGCTTCCCGTGACCGGGGTGGAGCGCACCGTGGCGGATCTGCTCGACGACGGGGTGGACGGCGGGCACGTGGCTGACGTCGCCGCGCAGGCCTTGCGGCGCGGGATGGCCGATCGGGACGGGCTGGCGCGGTCGTTGGGCGGGCGCGCCAGGTCGTTGGGTGCGCGAGGCCAGGGGCACGACGCCGAACTCGCCGCTCTGGACCTGTTGCTGGCGCAGGCGACGATCCGTCCTGATGTGGAAGTAACACCCGAAATGATGAATGTTCTGTTCAAGTCGTTCAGGCTTCACCGCTCTGCACCAGGCTGACCCCTCGCAGAGGGGAGGTGGAAGGCGTGGTCGAACCATCGCGGGGCGGGAACCACTGCCCCGTCAGTACCGCCAGCGGTTGAACAGCAAAGCCCAGAAAGCGGGCAGACTGATGAGGCCCCCGGCGATGAAGTGCTGCACCGCTTCTACCTTGCACGGCTGCTGGCGCGCGTGTTCCACCACGATCCCGACAGCTGGGTCCTCAAAGGCGGGCAGGCCCTGCTGGTCCGCTACTCGGACGCCAGGCACTCCCGCGACGTCGACCTGATGCGCCCTGCGGTGGTGGACGTCGACGCCGCCATCGCACAGCTGATCGCCGCTGTGGGGCAGGACCTCGGGGACCTGCTGGTCTTCCGGCACCGGGACACCGCTCGCGCCACCGGAGACGGCTGCGTCACCACCGTGCGCTTCGACCTCCGGGTGGGCAACACGCCGTTGACCACGATCAGCGTCGACGTGGTCTTCGACCGGGCTCCTGTCGGCGCCCACACCATCAGGAGGCTTGACACCATCATCGACCTGTCCGGCATGGAGGACGTGCCGGGGCTGGCCATCTGTCCCGAGGTCCGGCTCTACCCGCTCCAGGACCACCTCGCGGACAAGATCTGCGCCATGGTCGAGCAGCGCGTTGCGGCGTTCGTGGACCTGCTCCTCGGCCGGACAGCACCCGGCCGCCGGTGCCCCGTCCAGCACGGCTGGCAGTCGAACTGACGCGGCGACCACCGGGCCCGCCGCGCTGCGAGCCCGGTCCTGCGGCGCGGCCCTACTTGCCCTTGCGCTTCAGCTCGGCCACCAGCATCGGCATCAGCTCGTCGACGAAGGCGCAGTCGTAGCCCTGGCCCGCCGTCATCGCCAGGGCGAAGCGGGTCTTCTCGACCTCCTCCGCGGACGCGCCCAGCATCCCGTCCAGCGCGATGCCGACCTCCTCCAGCACCCGGTCCACCTGCGTGGTCCGGTAGCCGCGCTGGCCGGGGGACGCGTCGGGGATGCGGATCGCCCTCAGCTGCTTCCACGACGTCACCACCGGCGGGCCCGCCGGTGGGGGCGGGGTCTGCGAGAGCTGCTTCTCCACCCTCGCCAGGAAGGCGTCGACCTCGGTCTCGTCGTAGCCCCTGCGGCCGATCATCGGGCGGCTGAACTGGATCTCGCGGACGTCCGACGCGGTCAGGTCGTCCTGGCCGAGGAGGGTGTTCTCGATGCGGTCCAGGAACTTGTCCACCTGGGACTCCTGGTAGCCGCGCCTGCCCCTCGTCGGCTTGCCGAACGCGGCGGTGCGGACGTCGCGCGCGGTCAGCGGGGCGTCCCTGGCGTCCTGCTGCTCCTCGTCCGGCTCGTCCTGCGGGGCGTCCCGGCGCGAGTGGGTCGGGCGCAGGGACGTGGAGGACGCCGTCGCCGGGGACTCCGGGCGCTCCTCGGTGAACGCGGACGAGCGCACCGGTGGGAAACCGGCGGATGAGGCCCCGACCGGAGGAAATCCGGCCGAGGACGCGTCCACCGGTGGGAAACCGGCCGAGGAGGCGCCGGCCGGGGGGAAGCCCGCCGACGACGCCTTGACGGGTGGGAAACCGGCCGACGACGCGCCTGCGGGTGGGAAGCCCGCCGACGACGAACCGGCCGGGGGGAACGGGGACGAGCCCACGGTCGGGATGGCCGCCGTGGGGGCGTCGTGCACGGGGGTGAAGATCGACTGGGCGGACGGCTTCGCGGGTGGGAAGACCGGGGGTGGCGGCTTGACCGGGGGGAAACCGGCCGAGGACGCGTTCACGGGCGGGAAGCCCGCCGACGAGGCGTTGACCGGGGGAAAACCGGCCGACGACGCGTTCACGGGCGGGAAGCCCGCGGACGAGGCGTTGACCGGCGGGAAACCGGCCGAGGACGCCCCCACCGGCGGGAAGCCCGCCGACGACGCCCCCGCGGGCGGGAAGCCCGCCGGGCGCTGGGTCGGGCCCGGCTGCTGCGGCCTCAGGTGCGGCTGGCCGCCGCGCGCCGGACCGCGCTCCAGGGTCAGCACGACCATGTCGAGGAACGTGTCCACGTCGTCCTCGTCGTACCCGATCTCCCCCGGCCCCACGTACGTGAAGTCCGCGTCCTGCACCTCGCGCGCCGTCAGCGAGTCCACCCCGGCCAGGGTCAGCTCGATCCGCTGGAGGAACGCGTCGACCTCGTCCTCCAGGTACCCCCGGTTCCCCGACCTCGGCTTGTGGAAGCGCACCGCGCGCACGTCCTGCGGGGACAGCGCGGGCGGCGTCGTCGCCGGTCTCATGCTCGTGGACGTCGCGTGCGCGCCCTGCGCGGGCGCCATCGCCTGACCGCGCTGCGGGGTCGACCGCAGCGTCTCGGCCACCAGCTCCAGGAACGCGTCCACCTCCGCCCCGTGGTAGCCCGGCCGCGCCGGTCGGAACCGCATGGTCCTGACCTGCTGCTCGGTCACCTCGTCCCGGCCGAGCAGGGTCTGCTCGATCCGGTCGAGGAAGTTGTCCACCTGCGCCTCGTCGTAGCCCGGTTGACCGGGCGGCGGGCGGTGGAAGGTGACCTGACCCAGGTCCCGCGCCGTCAGCAGCGGAGCCGGGTGTGCCGGTCTGTGCTGCTGGCGCGCGCCGTGTGGCACGTCGTACCCGGCCCGATCCACCTGAACCTCCTTCACGATCCGTTCCGGGGAGTATCGCGTTACCCAGGGCGAATTGTTTCGCCCTAACGGATTAATACCAGTGTGTCGCTCTACGCTGACGAGCATGAGCCGGTTCGTGGACACCGTCGTGGCGACCGCAACAGGGGAACGGGGGACCCGCAAAGGCATGACAACCGGGGAACCCAGCGCCCCCGAGCACCGAACGTGGGCCCAGGTGCACGCGCGCGCCACGCGCGTCGCGGGCGCCCTGGCGGAGGCGGGCGTCACACCCGGCGCGGCCGTCGCCGTGCTCGCGGGCGACCCCGCCGAGATCGCCCCCGCCGTGCAGGGCGCCTGGCTCGCGGGCGCCAGCACCACCATGCTCCACCAGCCGACAGCGCGCACGGACCTGGCCGAGTGGGCCGAGGACACCGTCCGGGTGCTCGGCATGATCGACTCCGGGCTGGTCCTGCTCGGCGCCCCCTTCGACGCCCTCTCGCCCGTGCTCGTCGAGCGCGGCATCGCCCACCACCGCATCACCGACCTGGACGCCGACCCGCTGACCACCCCCGTGGAGGTCCCCGAGAGCGCCACCGCCCTGCTCCAGCTGACCTCGGGCTCCACCGCCCACCCCAAGGCCGTCCGGATCACCCACGGCAACCTGTGGGCCAACATGGAGGGGATGCGCGAGGCCGTCCACCTCGACCCCGAGAGCGACCGCATGGTGTCGTGGCTGCCGCTCTTCCACGACATGGGCATGGTCGGCTTCCTGACCCTGCCGATGCTCTACGGCGTCGACCTGGTCAAGGTCACCCCCGTCGACTTCCTCGGCCGCCCGGTGCTCTGGCCCGAGCTGATCAGCCGCCACCGGGGCACCATCACCGCCGCCCCGAACTTCGCCTACGCCGTCGTGGCCAAGCGGATGCGCGGCGTCGAGGACGGCGAGCTGGACCTGTCCTCGCTGCGCATCGCCCTCAACGGCGCCGAGCCCATCGACCCGGAGGCGGTCCGCTCGTTCACCGCCGAGGGCGCCCGCTTCGGCCTGCCCCCCGAGTCGGTGCTCTGCGCCTACGGCATGGCCGAGACCACCCTCGGCGTCACGTTCGCGCCGGTGTTCACCGGCATGGCCGTGGACGTCGTGGACGCCGACCTGCTGGAGGCCGAGCGCCGCGCCGAACCGTCCGCCGAACCCGGCGCCCGCTCGTTCGCGCTCCTCGGCCCGCCCCTGCCGGGACTGGAGATCCGGGTCGTCGACGACGCCGGGACCCTCCTCGGCGACCGGCGGGTCGGGCGGCTCCAGGTGCGCGGCGAGGCCGTCACGCCCGGCTACCTGACCGTCGACGGCCCGGTGCCCACCACCGGCCCCGGAGGCTGGCTCGACACCGGCGACCAGGGCTACCTCGTGGGCGAGCAGGTCGTGGTCTGCGGCAGGCTCAAGGACGTCATCATCATGGGCGGCCGGAACATCTACCCGACCGACGTCGAGCGCGCCGCGAGCGCCGTTGACGGGGTCAGGGCGGGCAACGCGGTCGCCGTCCGGCTCGACGCGGGCACCCGGCGCGAGCGGTTCGCGGTGGTCGTGGAGTCCCGGCTCGCCGCCGACGAGGACGAGGTCAAGCGGCTGACCAAGGCGATCACGGCGAAGGTCGTGGACGCGGTCGGCGTGCGGCCGTTCTCGGTCGTCGTGCTGCCGCCGGGGAGCGTGCCCAAGACGCCGTCCGGGAAGCTGCGGCGCGCCTCGGCCGCCGCGCTCGTGGCGGTGTAGCGGCGACGCGAAGAGGGGCCCACCGGTGTGGTGGGCCCCTCTTTCGCGGAAGATCAGTGAAACTGGTTCTGCGCGGCTTCCAGGCCTGCGGACACCAGGGCCTCCACGGCGTCCGCCGCCCGGTCCAGCTCCAGCGCCAGCTGCTTGCGCTCCACCACCGAGAAGTCCTTCAGCACGTAGTCCGCCGGGTCCATCCGGCCGGGCGGCCGGTCCACGCCGAACCGCACCCGCAGGTAGTCCTTGGTTCCCAGCGACTTCGTGATCGAGCGCAGCCCGTTGTGCCCGTTGTCACCGCCGCCGAGCTTCATCCGCACCGCGCCGAACGGCAGGTCCAGCTCGTCGTGCACCACGATCACCGACGCGGGCTGCACCTTGTAGAACTTGGCGGTCCCCGACACCGGGCCGCCCGAGTTGTTCATGTAGCCGCGCGGCTTGGCCAGCACCACCCGCTGCCCGGCCAGCCTGCCCTCGACCACCTCGGCGCCGCCCTTGTGCGCCTTGAACCGCCCGCCGACCCGGTCGGCCAGCTCGTCCAGCACCAGGAACCCCGCGTTGTGCCGGGTGCCCTCGTACTTCGGACCGGAGTTGCCCAGGCCCACCACGAGGGTCAGCTCATCGCCCACGGAACCGCAACTCCCGCTCCAGCTCGTCCAACAGGTTGTCGACCTCGCGCACCCGGTACCCGCGCCGCATCCCCGACGTGGTGGTGAACCTGGTGTGGCGGACCTCGCCCGCCGTCATCCGGCGCCCGCCGTCCAGCGCGAGCGCGGCCCTGGCGAGGAAGGCGTCGACCTCGGCGCGATCGTATCCGGCGGCCCCGCGCGGGAGCACCACCGCCAGCAGGTCCCGACCGGACCGCAGCGAGGTGGGGGGCAGGGCCTGGTGGGTCAGCTGCCACTCCAGGGCGGCGAGGAAGGCGTCGACGGCCTGCTGCTCGTAACCGCCGGGCACCTCCCGGAACACCGCCGCGCGCACCTGCTCCGGGCGCACCCTGACCCTGCCGGAGAGGGCGTCGGCGATCCGGTCCAGCAGCGCGTGCACCTGATCGGGGTCGTAGCCCCTGGCCCGTCTTCGCGGGAAGCCGGCGGCCCGCACCTGCTCGGGCGTCGAACGCGGGAACGGCTCCCCACCACCGGCGTGCGGTGGTGGGGAGCCGTTCGACCAGCCCGACGTGATGGGCTCAGCTCTCCGGGGTCGCCTCGGCGCCCTCGTCGGTGCCCATGGAGGCGGCCGAAGGGGCGTCGTTGACGGCGAGGATCAGCACCTCGGCGTCGGTGGCGAGGGTGGAGCCCTTGGGGAGCTCCAGGTCGGACGCGTGCACCTGGGTGCCCGCGCCGAGACCGGCGATCGAGAACTCGATCTGGTCCGGGATGTTCAGCGCGTCGGCCTCCACCTGGATGGTGGTGCTCTCCTGGGTGAGGAGGGTGGCCGCGGCGGGCTCGCCGGTCAGCACGATCGGCACGTCGACGGTGACCTTCTCGCCGCGCTTGACCAGCAGCAGGTCGACGTGCTCGATGTAGTTCTTGAGCGGGTGGGTCGTGACGGTCTTCGTCAGTGCCAGCTCGGTGGCGCTGTCGATGTCCAGCGTCAGGACGGCGTTCTGACCGTGCTCACGGACGACTCGGGCGAACTCCAGCGCCGGCAGGGCCAGGTGCTTCGGGTCGGAGCCGTGGCCGTAGAGCACCGCGGGGATCTTGCCGGCGCGACGGGTGCGGCGGGCAGCGCCCTTGCCGAACTCGGTGCGCTGCTCGGCGGCGAGACGGACCTCGGACACGGTGGGGCTCTCCTTCGATATGGCCTTCGCACGTCGGGCAAGGCGTAAGCGGGGTGCTGGTCTGCGACGGAGGGCGGCGCGGAAGGGATGGGCACGCGCATCACCACAACCGCCGCGTCGATCACGCCGAGCGTGATGCTCGTCCTCGCCGAGGCAACCCGACCAGTGTAGGACGACCTGGACGCCCCGGCCTAATCGGGGGGTGGGGTGGGGTTTCGGGGTGGGGGAGCGCCGCTGCGGTGGTGGGGCTGTTCGGCCCGAGCGGTGATCACCCGGACGGGGGCGCAGGTGCTGCCAGGGGCGGTGGCAAGCGTTTGCGGGGGTGGGGGTGGGGTGAGAGCGGTGGGAGCGGGCGGTGGGGAGCTGGGGTGAGAGCGGGAGCGCGCGATCGGCGGGCGGCTGGACGGGGCGCGGGAAACCGGGCGGGTGAAGGGCGGGGCGGTCTCCGGGGGCGGGAGCGCACCCCGGCCCCCGAAACGGGCAGCGGCCCGACGGGGAGTCCCGTCGGGCCGCTGGTCCAGTCGATCGACTCCTCCGGAGCCGAAGCCTTGACGGCTGCGCCGTCAAGCGTTCCCGTCGAACAGGCTCGTGACCGAGCCGTCCTCGAAGACCTCCTGGATCACCCGCGCCAGCAGCGGCGCGATCGGGATCACCGTCATGGCGTCGAAGCGCTTCTCCTGCGGGATCGGCAGCGTGTCGGTGAACACCACCTCGCGCGCGCCGCAGTTCTGCAGCCGCTCGACCGCCGGGCCCGACAGCACCGGGTGCGTCGCCGCGATCACCACGTCGGACGCGCCCTCGGCGAGGAGCTGGTCCACCGCCTTGGTGATCGTGCCGCCGGTGTCGATCATGTCGTCGATCACCACGCACAGCCGGTCCTTGACCTGGCCGACGACCCGGTTCGCCACGACCTCGTTCGGCCGCAGCGGGTCGCGGGTCTTGTGGATGAACGCGATCGGCGTGCCGCCGAGCGTGTCCGCCCACTTCTCCGCCAGCTTGGTGCGCCCCGCGTCCGGCGAGACCACGGTGATGTCGTGGCCCGCGTACTTGTCGCGCACGTGCTCGGCCAGCAGCGGCATCGCCCACAGGTGGTCGACCGGGCCGTCGAAGAAGCCCTGGATCTGCGCGGTGTGCAGGTCGACGGCGACCAGGCGGTCCGCGCCCGCGGTCTTGAACAGGTCGGCGACCAGGCGGGCCGAGATCGGCTCGCGGCCCCGGTGCTTCTTGTCCTGCCGCGCGTACGGGTAGAACGGCATGATCACCGTGATGCGCTTCGCGGAGGCCCGCTTCAGCGTGTCGACCATGATCAGCTGCTCCATCAACCACTGGTTGATGGGCGCCTTGTGCGACTGGATGACGAACGCGTCGCACCCGCGCACCGACTCCTCGAACCGGACGAAGATCTCGCCGTTCGCGAAGTCGTACGCGGCCTGCGGGGTGACCGACACGTTGAGGTGCTTGGCCACCTCCTCCGTCAGCTCCGGGTAGGCCCGCCCGCCGAAGAGCATCAGGTTCTTCTTGGGTGTCCCGGACATGATCGGGTTCTTCACGTCAGCGCCCTTCCTCGTTCTTCTCCGCGACCTGAGACAGGGCGCGCTCGGCGGCATCAGCCGCAGCGGTTCCGGGCCTTCGGTTCAGGACCCAGTCCGCGAAGTTGCGCTGGGCGCCGCCCGAAACGGCCAGAGCACCGGGGGGCACGTCGCGCCGCAGCACGGTCCCCGCGCCGGTGTAAGCGCCGTCGCCCACGGTCACCGGGGCGACGAACATGTTGTCGGAGCCGGTCCGGCAGTGCGAGCCGATGACCGTCCGGTGCTTGTCGACGCCGTCGTAGTTGACGG
This sequence comes from Actinosynnema pretiosum, assembly GCF_024171695.1. Taxonomy (GTDB): domain Bacteria; phylum Actinomycetota; class Actinomycetes; order Mycobacteriales; family Pseudonocardiaceae; genus Actinosynnema; species Actinosynnema pretiosum. The sequence goes on from NZ_JAMTCF010000009.1 coordinate 189,309, forward strand.
TGACGCTCGCGGCGCCGATGTTCGACTTCTCGCCGATCGTCGCGTCCCCGATGTAGCTCAGGTGCGGCACCTTGCTGCCCGCGCCGATCTGCGAGTTCTTGACCTCGACGAACGTGCCGATCTTGCCGTCCGCGCCGAGCTCGGTGCCCGGCCGCAGGAAGGCGAACGGGCCGACGCTCGCGCCCGCGCCGACCACCGCGCCGCTGCCGTGCGTGCGCACCACGCTCGCGCCCGCGCCGACCGAGCAGCCGGACAGCGTGGTGTCCGGCCCGACGACCGCGCCCGCGCCCACGGTGGTGCCCGCGCGCAGCTGCGTGCCCGGCTCCACCAGCGCGTCCCGGCCCAGCTCCACGTCGGCGTCCAGCCAGGTGGTGTCCGGGTCGACCACGGTCACGCCCTCGCGCATCCAGCGCTCGACCAGCCGCCGGTTCAGCTCCTTGCCGAGCCTGGCCAGCTGCACCCGGTCGTTGACGCCCTCCACCAGCCACCGGTCGCCGGTCACCAGCGCGCCGACCCGGCCGCCGTCGCCGCGCGCGATGCCCAGCACGTCGGTCAGGTACAGCTCGCCCTGCGCGTTGTCGGTGCCCAACCGGGACAGCGCGTCGCGCAGCACGACCGCGTCGAACGCGTACACGCCCGAGTTGATCTCGGTGATGGCCCGCTGGGACTCGTCGGCGTCCTTCTGCTCCACGATGCCCAGCACCGAGCCGTCCGCGTCGCGCAGGATGCGCCCGTAGCCGGTCGGGTCGTCGAGCACGGCGGTGAGCACGGTCGCCGCGTTGCCGCGCGCCCCGTGCTCGGCCAGCAGGGCGCGCAGCGAGTCCGCGTCCAGCAGCGGCACGTCGCCGTAGGTGACCACGACGGTGCCGGTCAGGTCCTCGGGCAGCTCGGCGAGGCCGCAGCCCACCGCGTGCCCGGTGCCCTTCTGCTCCGCCTGGACCGCGACCACGACCTCGCGCCCCAGCGCGTCCGCGACGGCCCCCAGGTGCTCGGTGACGGCCTCCCGGCCGTGTCCGACCACGACGGCCAGGTGCTCGGGATCGGCGCCTGCGGCAGCCCGCACGGCGTGCTCGACCAGCGAGCGGCCCGCGAGCCGGTGCAGCACCTTCGGGGTGGCGGAGCGCATGCGGGTGCCCTCACCCGCTGCGAGGACGATAGTGCTGACCGGGGCGGGAACACCCTGGAGCATCAGCGGCTCTCCCTCTGCTGAGTCCGTGCCTGCGGCGGGAGGCCTGGCTCCCGCCAGGTGCCGATACTAAGCCTCCGCGGGTGCTTCCCCGTCTGCCGAAGCAACCTGGCAGCCACCTCTGCGCTTCGCGGTGTACATCGCGGAGTCCGCTCTGGACAGCACCTGGTTGTCGCTCTCCTGGGGGCGCACCGCGATCACCCCGACCGACAGCGTCACCCCCCTGGACAGGTCGGAAGGCAGGCCAGCGACGGCATCCACGGCTCTGGCCAGCGCGGCCTCGGCCAGCGACAGGGTGGTGCCCGGCAGCAGCACCACGAACTCGTCGCCGCCGTACCTGGCCACCATGTCGTCACCCCGCAGGGCGTGCCGCAGTGTGCCGGCAATCACGCGCAGGACGTCGTCACCCTCCGCGTGCGAGTGCTTGTCGTTGACGCCCTTGAACCCGTCCAGGTCGACCAGCGCCACCGCCATCGGCAGGGTCTGCGCGCCGAGCAGCGCGGCCAGCCGCTCGTCCAGCGCGCGGCGGTTCGGCAGCCCGGTCAGCGGGTCCTGCATCGCCTGCTGCGAGATCGCCCCGTGCGCCCTGGTGAGCCGCTCGTGGTCGCGCCGGGTGATCAGGGTGGCGGTGCGGGCCTCCTGCATCAGCCACAGCTCCACCTCCAGCGCGCTCGCGTAGGTCTGGAGGGCCGAGACGGTGTGCTCGCCCTGCGGGCCCGCCAGCCGGGCGTACTCGCGCACCAGGCACAGCATCAGCGTCGGCTCGGAGGTGTCGGTGGCCAGCTTGGTGCGGGCGTGCGTGAGCACCTGGAGGGCCTGCTGCGGCAGCTCCTCCATCTCCAGGCAGCGCGCCAGCGCGATCGACACGATGATCAGCTCGCGCGCGTACATGGACAGCTCGCGCAGCGTCCACAGCCGGGCGATGTGCTCGGGACCGGGGGACGCCAGCGCCTGCGCCGCGCCGATCACCGGCACCTGCTGCGCGGCGGTGCGGTCCCGCCTGCGCGGGTGCAGCGACTGGAGGAACGGCGCCTCGGTCGCCTCGGCGATCCGCGCGGCCATGGTGAACCGGGCGGCGGCCTCCTCGTGGTTGTTCACCCGCTCCAGCCGCAGCCCCCAGCCCAGCAGCATCCGCACCCGGTTCACCAGGTGCACGTAGATCAGGTGGGGGTTCGCGCTGTCGCGGATCGCGTTGTGGGCCCTGGCCAGGACCTCGTCGGCCATCTCGTAGACGCCGAGCTGGGTGAGCACTAAACCGGTGTTCTGCAGCGCCGAGGCCAGCAGGCGGTCCCAGGTGCGCTTGTCCAGCACCGGGTCGGGGGTGAGGTCCTCCTCCAGCATCGCCAGCCCGTTGGCGATCTCGCTGAGCGCCTTGTCCTCCAGCCCGACCAGCAGGTACCTGCGGCCGAGCAGGGCGTGCGCCTCCGCCTCCAGCACCACCAGGCCGTGCCTGCGGGTGTGGTTGAGCATCTCCTCCAGCAGGGAGTCGGACATGTCGCCGACGCCCGGCGTCACCAGGCGCACGATGGCGGCGGCGCGCAGCAGCTGCGCCACGATCCGAGGCTCGCCCCGGCTCTGCGCCTCGGCGAGGATCTCGTCGACCTCGTTCGCGGCGTCGAGCTGCTCGGCGACGTGGCTGCTCTGCGCGACGGCGACCAGCTCGCTGGCGCGGCCGACCAGCCAGGCGTCGGACATCTCCTGGAGCGCGGGCACGACGCTGGCCTGCTCTTCGACGGCTTCCCCCGGCAGCGACCAACACCCCCCTACGCAGGGCAGGCCGGGCCGGAGGGCCCGACCCGGTTCGAGACACTCTCGCTCCGCCACCAGGATTCGAACCTGGACCATCGGAACCAAAATCCGAGGTGCTGCCTTTACACCATGGCGGATCGGACGGGGACTGCCCCGGCCGTGGGAACACATCGTGTCACGGGCGGGGGTCCGCGGTCAGCACCACCACGCAAGTGGCGGCCACCTCCTCGCCAGTGGATCATAACGGAGCGTGTAGCGCCTGGTCACGACGGGGTGGTGAGCGAAGTCACGAAGTCGGCCAGCTCGCGCTCGTAGCGCGTCGGGTCGGCGTTCCAGGCCGCGACGTGCGCCGCGCCGGGCACCTCGACGTACCGCACGTCCCAGTCCAGCGCCCCGCTCGCGGCCCGCGCGGCGAGGTCCCTGCTGCCCTGCACCGGCACGGTCGTGTCCGCGTCGCCGTGGACCAGCAGCGTCGGCGGGCGGTGCGCGGGCGGGTGGTCGGCCAGGTCGAAGCGGGAGAAGTCCAGGTCCGCCCGCCAGCCGGAGACCAGTTCGGCCAGCGGCACCAGCCAGGTGGGCACGCCGCGCTCGCGGGACTGGAGCTCCAGGGTGCCGGTCCAGCTGGTCACCGGGGCGTCCAGGACGAGCGCGGACACCTCGCCCGCCAGCTCGGAGCGGGCCAGCAGCTGGCCCGCGATCGCGCCGCCCATGGACCAGCCGTAGAGGACGATCTTCCCGGCCCCGCTGTCCCTGGCGTAGCGGACGGCGGCTTCGGCGTCCCGCCACTCCGAGTCACCGAGGTGGTAGAGCCCGTCGGGCGAGGCGGGGGCGCCGTCGTCGTTGCGGTACGTGATCGACAGGACGGTCAGGCCCGCGTCGTGCAGCACGGGGAGCGCGCGGAGGGTCTCGGCGCGGGTGCCCGCCCTGCCGTGCACGGCCACGACCCAGGTGCCGCCGTCGCCGCCGCCGCCGGGCACCAGCCACGCGGGCGCGTCGCCCAGCTCGGTGGGCACGCTCACGTCCCGGTAGTCCAGGCCGAGCGCGCTGCGCGGGTCGCTCGCCCAGACCGAGCCCTCGACGCGGACGCGGGTTCCCGCAGCCGGCGCGGTCCCCTTCGTGATCGGCCTGCGGACCTCGCCGCCGGAGCGGGAGGCCACGTCGCCGACCTCCAGCTCACCGCCCGGCCACACCAGGCCCCAGGTGCCGCGCTGGGCGGTGTTCCCGGAGTCGGCCAGGACGACCTCGCCGTCCGACGCGCCCAGCACCACGTCCGGGAAGCCCGGTCGGGCGGTCGCCGGGTTGAGCAGTTGCTCGCTGTAGTGCCACCCGATGCCGCCCGAGGCGGCCACCGTCAGGACCAGCGAGGCCGCGACCACCATCGCCCCGATCCGCCGGAGGCGGTTGGACCGAACGCCAGAAGAATCCCGCACCCGATGATCCTGCCCGAACGGGTGACAGGTGGAGGAGCTTCCTGAGAACAACCGGTAAAAAGCCGCACCCCCCTGGCGGGAGCGGCGGGGACTAACTTACGCTGGCGTAAGTTACGGTTCCGTAGGTAGCTTCCGGACGACGACGAGGTATCGCATGACGAGCACCGTGGAGAGCAAGTCCACGTCCAGCCCGCCCGCCAAGGGCCCCAAGCCGCTGGTCGAGGGGCAGCGCGGCAATGCTGAGCAGTTCGGCGTGTACGTGTTCGTCCTGGTGCCCTTCCTGGCGCTGTTCGCGGCCATCCCCGTCGCGTGGGGGTGGGGTCTGGGCTGGGTCGACGTGGCCCTGTTCGCCGCGTTCTACTGCATCGCCGGGCTCGGCATCACCGTCGGGTACCACCGGTACTTCACGCACGGCTCGTTCAAGGCCAACCGGGCGCTCAAGATCGCCCTGGCCATCATGGGCAGCATGGCCCTGCAGGGCCCGGTCATCGTCTGGGTCGCGGACCACCGCAGGCACCACGCCTTCTCCGACCGCGAGGGCGACCCGCACTCGCCGTGGCTGTTCGGCAGCGGCCCGATCGCCCTGGCCAAGGGCTTCTGGCACGCCCACATGGGCTGGCTGTTCGAGCGCGACAAGACCAACGCCAGCCGCTTCGCCCCCGACCTGCTGGCCGACGACGACCTGGTGAAGGTCGACCGGCTGTTCTGGCTGTGGACCACCATCAGCGTGCTCGCGCCCGGCGTCCTCGGCGGCCTGATCACCATGTCCTGGTCCGGCGCGCTCACCGCGTTCTTCTGGGCGGGCCTGGTCCGGGTCGCGTTCCTGCACCACGTGACCTGGTCGGTCAACTCGATCTGCCACATGATCGGCGACCGGCCGTTCACCGCCCGCGACAAGTCCGCCAACTTCTGGCCGCTCGCGATCCTGTCGTTCGGCGAGTCGTGGCACAACCTGCACCACGCGGACCCGACCTGCGCGCGGCACGGGGTCAAGCGGGGGCAGATCGACATCTCGGCCCGGATCATCTGGGCGTTCGAGAAGTTCGGGTGGGCGACGAGCGTGCGCTGGCCGAACGCGCAGCGGTTGACCCGGATCTCGGCCAAGGGTGAGAGCAAGGGTGAAGGGAAGAGCAAGAGCAAGGGCGAGGGGAAGAGCAAGAAGGAGAAGCAGGCGGTCTGACTCTGTGACGCCACTGCGCGCCCCGAGGCCCGTGCGGGCTTCGGGGCGCGTTGGTGTTTAGGCTGGTCCTGACCGGGTGTCGGGAGAAGGAACAGGGACGGCTGTGCCAGCCCCAAGGGTTCGGATGACGGGCAAGGAGCGGCGCGAGCAGCTGCTCGACGTGGCGCGCGCACTGTTCGCGGAGAAGGGGTACGAGGTCACCTCCGTCGAGGAGATCGCGCACCGGGCCGGGGTGAGCAAACCGGTGGTGTACGAGCACTTCGGGGGGAAGGAGGGGATCTACGCGGTCGTGGTCGACCGGGAGATGCAGTCGTTGATGGATCACGTGGTCAACGCGCTGTCCGGGGGGCATCCCAGGGAGTTGTTGGAGCAGGCGGCTTGTGCGCTGCTTGATTATATTCAGGGGTCGACGGACGGGTTTCGGATTTTGGTCCGGGATTCTCCGGTTGCTTCCACGACGGGCACGTTCTCGTCGTTGTTGAACGACATCGCTTCGCAGGTCGAGCACATACTGGGGTTGCACTTCTCGCGGCAGGGGTACGACCGGAAGTTGGCCGCGCTGTACTCGCAGGCGCTGGTGGGGATGGTCGCGTTGACCGGGCAGTGGTGGTTGGAGGTGCGGAAGCCGAAGAAGGATGAGGTTGCCGCGCATCTGGTCAACCTGGCTTGGAACGGGTTGTCGAGCTTGGAGCACAAGCCGAAGTTGCGCATCCGGCCCTGAGGTGGGGTGGGGGGCGGAAAAGTTGTTGCGGATCGGTTGATACTGGGGGCGTGGAGCAGCGCAGGCAGATCCGGGCCGATTACGACGATCGCACGGTTGTGGTGTACCAGGCGTATTCGGATGAGATCGCGGAGCCTGCGCTCGCTGCGGGGACGTTCGTGCCGCCGTTCAAGCCTGGGCGGATGACCTGGGTGAAGCCCTCGTTCCTGTGGATGGCTTACCGGTGCGGGTGGGCCCGGAAGCCGGGGCAGGAGCGGGTGTTGGCGGTTCGGGTGTTGCGCGAGGCTTTCGACGAGGCTGTGCGGAGTGCGGTGCCCAGTCGGGAAGTGGTTCGGGGGAAGCCGGAGATCCGGGTGCAGTGGGACCCGGAGCGGGGGCTTCGGCATGAGGCTTTGGAGCAGCGGTCGTTGCAGCTCGGGCTTGGTGGGGACGCTTCTCGGCGGTACGTGGAGGAGTGGATCACCGGGTTGGTGGACGTCACCGGGGTGATGCGGCGGGTTGGGGCTGCGGTTGCCGCCGGGGAGTTGGAGCTGGCTCGGGAGTTGTTGCCGGTGGAGCGGGTTTATCCGTTGGAGGTTTGAGCGGGGAGGTGCCGTTTCTGGCGGCGCCTCGCCGGCGGGGCAGACCTCCAAAAAAGAGGGGACACGGGCTCTGCCGGCCGGTGGCGGTTGGTCTTGTGGTTGCGTTTACCCCTGCGGTGGGCGGGGTCCCTCTTCTCCGTTTGGCCTCCTTTCAGGCAAGCACACTCGTCAAGACGCCGGATGACTCGGGCGGTCTGCCGTGGCGGTGCGGCGGCATCTTGACGAGCGTGCTCGGGCTTCGCCAGGCCAAACGGAGAAGAGGGACGCGGGAGTGGGGCTGCTTGGGCTCGCTTCGCTCGCCCCGCAGCCCGCGAGTGCGGGGACGTTGGCGAGTGGGTGCGGCTGGCTGGTGCGTGCGGCTGCGGTGTGGTGGCCTTGGTGGGGGTGGACTGCCCCCTGACTTCTTGCTTGCACGTTGGGCTCACGTCGTGGTGGGCATCCTCGGGGTATGGGTCGAATCGCCGGATTTGCCGCTGTCCTCCTGTTGACCGGGTGCAGTGCTGCGCCTGCCAACGGTGACGGGTCCCCTTCGGGGAGTGCCGCGCCTACCGAGGGAGCTGCCGCTGGGCTCTCCGTTGAGACTGTCGCCTCCGGGTTGACGCACGCCTGGGGGATCGACTGGTTGCCCGATGGGCGGATGTTGGTCACTCAGCGGCCGGGCACGGTCAGTTTGGTGGCTGATGGGCAGGTCAAGGACCTCCAGGTGGACACCGGGGCGGTTGCCAGGGGGGAGGGTGGGTTGCTCGGGATCGCGGTTCATCCGGGGAGCAGTCGGTTCACCACGTGTCAGAACACCGCCTCGGACATCCGGTTGACCACCTGGGAGTTGGGGGAGGGGGACGTGGTCGGCAAGGTCGGGGATCTGCTGACCGGGTTGCCCGCCAATCCCAGTGGGCGGCACTCCGGGTGTCGGTTGGCGGTGGACGGGGACGGGAAGTTGCGGGTGGGGACCGGGGACGCTGCTCGGGCCGACACCTCTCAGGACCGGGAGGGGCTCGGGGGGAAGACGCTCGTCGTCGACCTCTCCAGTGGGGAGCACCGGGTTGAGAGCTACGGGCACCGGAACGTGCAGGGGATCGCGGTTCGGGAGGACGGGCTGGTGGTCAGCGCTGAGCACGGGCCGTCGGTGGACGACGAGTTGAACGTGATCAGGAGTGGTGGGAACTACGGGTGGGACCCCAGTCGGGGTGGGACGCAGGGTGGGTACGACGAGAGCGTGCCCATGACGGACCTGGAGCGGTTCCCGGACGCGGTGCCCGCGATCTGGTCCAGCGGGAGTCCCACGGAGGCCATTTCCGACGCGGCTTTCCTGCAGGGGGAGCAGTGGGGTGGGTTGGACGGGGTTCTGGCCGTCACCGCGTTGAAGGGGTCGAAGTTGTTCCTGTTCCAGATCACGCCCGAGGGTGGGGTGCACTCGGTGTCGGTGCCGCCTGAGCTGGACGGGACCAAGGGGCGGCTGCGGGCTGCCAAGCAGGGGCCGGACGGGGCGCTGTACGTGACCACGTCCAACGGGGACGGGGACGAGGTGCTCCGGGTGACCGTCGCTGGGTGAGGTCTCAGGTTGGGGTTGGGGCGTCTTCCTGGAGGCGGGACAGGGCGGTCAGGGTGCGGTGGATGTCCCTGAGGTCGGACTGGGCGCCTTTTTTGCCGGTTCGGTCGGTCGGTCTGGCGAAGGTGGGGCAGGCGGCTCGCATCAGGCGCATGGTGTCCCTGGTGACCCGCGCGCCGGACTCGGTGTAGCCGTCCAGGACCCTGCCGTGCTCCACGGCGCTCATCCACGGGCGTCTCGGGGGTGCGGCGTCGGGGTGGTCCAGGAGGAGGTCCAGGCGGTTCAGGTCGTAGTCGGGGTGGGGGCGGCGGGCCTGGTGGAAGCGGCGCTCCTCGTAGCGGGCGCGGCGTTCGGCCACTGCGGCTAGAAGGGCCTCGACCTGTTTTGTGGTGGTCACGCCCCACTCGCGCGCGTGTGCCCAGAGGGCCGCTGAGCGCTCGTCGTGGGCCCGGTTCTCGCTGTCCACCAGGAGGCGGAGCACGTCCAGGGCCGGGGCGGTGCTGCGGGGGACGTGGTGCACCGCGCGCACTCGGGGGCGCAGGGCGCGGTACTCGGGGAACGGGGCCAGGTCGGCCGGGGCGCCGACGTGCAGGACGTGGGTCGCGCAGGGGGCCAGGGCCGCCGCCAGTTCGGTGAAGCGGGCGCGGGCGGCGTTCGTCCTGCGGTTCGAGGCGGCCGAGGCCGAGGTGGGGAGGACCAGGACCGCGCCCCGGAATCTCGGGAGCGTGGCCGGGGCGACCTCCTGGATCGTGGTGAGCCAGGTCGTGGCGCCGCTGGCGCGCAGCTGGTCGGCCGCCCGCTGGGCCAGGCGGTAGGACAGGTCGCCGTAGCCGTAGACGACCAGCCACGGGGTTGGGAAAGCGCCGGGACCGGCCATTCGGGGATTGTGGGGGGCCGGGGCGAGTGGCGTCAACGAGGGAATCGGCAGGTCACGGGTAGCGCTGGGGAAGATTCACCGGAGCGGCGGAAGATTCGGGAATAATTCCAGAGGGGGTGGGGGAATGGGTGCGGGCGACCCGCCCGGCTCTTTCGGGGACCGGCGCGCCGTCGGGGCGCGGTCGTACCCTGGAGCGGAGCCCCCGACCCCGGCGCCTCGTCCGGGGGAGGGGTCTGTCCGCGTTTTCCACCAGTCACGGGAGCCGCACTCCGATGTCCCAGCCCGGCCCGCTGTCCGGCCTGCTGACCGCCGTCCTGCCCGACAAGGCCCTGCGCGCGCTGGCCGAGGCCGCGGGCTCACCCGAGCTGGAGCTGGAAGGACCGCCCGCCGCCCGGCCGCTGGTGGCCGCCGCGCTCTCGCGCACCTCGCCGGTGCTCGCCGTGACCGCCACCGGGCGGGAGGCCGAAGAGCTGGCCTCGGTACTGCGGGACATGGTCGGGCCCGAGGCGGTGGCGATCTTCCCGTCCTGGGAGACGCTGCCGCACGAGCGGCTCTCGCCCAGGGCGGACACGGTGGGCGCGCGGTTGCAGGTGCTGCGCAGGCTGGCCCACCCCGGCGACCGGCCGCTGCGCGCGGTGGTGGCGACGGTCCGCAGCCTCATCCAGCCCATGGCGCCGGGCCTGGGCGACCTGGAGCCGGTCGACCTGGCCACCGGGTCCGAGCACGACTTCGACGCCCTGCTGCACCGGCTGGCCGAGCTGGCCTACACGCGGGTCGACATGGTGGAGAAGCGCGGCGAGTTCGCCGTGCGCGGCGGCATCCTCGACGTCTTCCCGCCCACCGCCGAGCACCCGCTGCGGGTCGAGTTCTGGGGTGACGAGGTCACCGAGATCCGGCCGTTCTCGGTGGCCGACCAGCGGTCGCTGCCCAAGCAGGTGGACGCGTTCACCGCGCCGCCGTGCCGCGAGCTGCTGCTCACCGGGCGGGTGCGGGAGCGGGCGCGGGAGCTGGCCGCCGAGCACGAGGCCGACGCCCAGCTCGCCGAGATGCTCACCAAGCTCGCCGAGGGCATCCCGTCCGAGGGCATGGAGGCGCTGATCCCGGCGCTGTGCGAGGGCGAGCTGCAACTGCTCACCGACGTGGTCCCGGACGGCACGCACGTGCTGGTCAACGACCCGGAGAAGATCAGGGCCAGGGCGCGCGACCTGGTCCGCACCGGGCAGGAGTTCCTGGAGGCCTCCTGGATGGCCGCCGCCGGTGGCGGCAAGGCGCCGATCGACCTCGGGGCCTCGGCCTACCGCTCGCTGGACGAGGTCGCCGACGCCGCGCGGGCCGCCGACAAGCCGTGGTGGACGCTCAGCCAGCTCACCACCGAGGGCTCGGACGTGCTGCGGCTGGAGTTCAAGCACGTCCAGGCCTACCAGGGCGACGTGGACCGGGCGTTCGCCGACCTGCGCGCCCACACCGCGTCCGGCGGCACGGCCGTGCTGGTCGTGCCCGGCGCGGGCACCGCCCAGCGGGCCACCGAGCAGCTGCGCGAGGCCCAGGTCGGCGCGGTGTGCGTGGACTCGCTGGACGAGCCGCCGAAGACCGGCGCGGTCACCGTGGTGCGGGGCGCGCTGGAGGACGGGTTCGCGCTGCCCGAGCTGTCCCTGGTGGTGCTCACCGAGACGGACCTGACCGGCGGGCGCGGCGGGACGTCCACGAAGGACATGCGGCGGATGCCGTCCCGGCGGCGCAACGCCGTCGACCCGCTCGCCCTCAAGACCGGCGACTACGTCGTGCACGAGCAGCACGGCATCGGCCGGTACGTGGAGATGGTGCAGCGCACCGTCGCGGGCGCCACCCGCGAGTACCTGGTGCTGGAGTACGCCTCCAGCAAGCGCGGCCAGCCCGGCGACCGGCTGTTCGTGCCCACCGACCAGCTCGACGAGGTCTCCCGCTACGTCGGCGGCGAGCTGCCCACGCTGAACAAGCTGGGCGGCTCGGACTGGAAGAACACCAAGGCCAAGGCCAAGAAGGCGGTCAAGCAGATCGCCGCCGAGCTGGTGCAGCTCTACGCCGCCCGCCAGTCCGCGCCCGGCCACGCGTTCGCGCCCGACACCCCGTGGCAGCGCGAGCTGGAGGACGCGTTCCCGTTCACCGAGACCGTCGACCAGATGGCCGCCATCGACGAGGTCAAGGGCGACATGGAGCGCGGCGTCCCGATGGACCGGGTCATCTGCGGCGACGTGGGCTACGGCAAGACCGAGATCGCGGTGCGCGCGGCGTTCAAGGCGGTGCAGGACGGCAAGCAGGTGGTGGTGCTGGTGCCCACGACCCTGCTGGCGCAGCAGCACCTGAACACGTTCACCGAGCGGATGCGCGCGTTCCCGGTCGTGGTGCGGGGGCTGTCCCGGTTCACCGACCCGACCGAGGCCGAGCAGACCACGGCGGGGCTCGCCGACGGCGACGTCGACGTGGTGATCGGCACGCACCGGCTGCTGCAGAAGAGCCTGCGGTACAAGGACCTCGGCCTGGTGATCGTGGACGAGGAGCAGCGCTTCGGCGTCGAGCACAAGGAGCACATCAAGGCGCTGCGCACGCACGTGGACGTGCTGACGATGTCCGCGACGCCGATCCCGCGCACCCTGGAGATGTCGCTGGCGGGCATCCGCGAGATGTCCACGATCCTCACCCCGCCCGAGGAGCGGCACCCGATCCTGACCTACGTCGGCGGCTACGCAGACAAGCAGGTCGGCGCGGCCATCCGGCGCGAGCTGCTGCGCGACGGCCAGGTGTTCTACGTGCACAACCGGGTCTCCTCGATCGAGAAGGCCGCCCGGCGCATCCGCGAGCTGGCGCCCGAGGCGCGCGTGGTCACCGCGCACGGCCAGATGAACGAGGACAAGCTGGAGAAGATCATCCAGGGGTTCTGGGAGCGCGAGTACGACGTCCTGGTGTCCACCACGATCGTCGAGACCGGCCTGGACATCTCCAACGCCAACACGCTCATCGTGGAGCGCGGCGACCTGCTCGGCCTGTCCCAGCTGCACCAGCTGCGCGGGCGCGTCGGCCGGGGCCGCGAGCGCGGGTACGCGTACTTCCTCTACCCGCCGGAGTCCCCGCTCAGCGAGACCGCGCACGACCGGCTCGCCACCATCGCGCAGAACACCGAGCTGGGCGCGGGCATGGCGGTGGCCATGAAGGACCTGGAGATCCGGGGCGCGGGCAACATCCTCGGCGCCGAGCAGTCCGGGCACATCGCGGGCGTCGGCTTCGACCTGTACGTGCGGCTGGTCGGCGAGGCGGTCGAGGCGTTCCGCCGCTCCGCGGGGGCCGACGGCGAGGTGGAGGCCGAGTTGGCCGAGGTCCGGGTGGAGCTGCCGGTGGACGCGCACATCCCGCACGACTACGTGCCGGGCGAGCGGCTGCGCCTGGAGGCCTACCGGAAGATCGCGGCGGCCGTCGACGAGGCGGGGCTGACGGCGGTGCGGGACGAGCTCAAGGACCGCTACGGCGCGCCGCCGCTGCCGGTGGAGCGGCTGCTGGACGTGGCCAGGCTGCGGCACACCTGCCGCGCGCACGGCGTCACCGAGGTCGCCCTGCAGGGCAGCTCGATCCGGTTCGCGCCGCTGGAGCTGAAGGACTCGCAGACCGTGCGGCTGCGCAGGCTGCACCCCAAGGCGGTCTACAAGCAGGCGGTCGGGACGGTGACCACGCCTCGGCCCACCGAAGGCGCGGCGGGCGGCCGGATGGGCGCGCCCCCGCTGCGCGACCAGGAGTTGCTCGCCTGGTGCGCCCGCTTCCTCGAATCGCTCGCGGGAGCGCCCGTGAGCGGTGTCACGAGTTCGTGAGAGGGTACTGGGCGTGAGGACTGTGCAGAGGCGCTTCACCCTGACCGTCGCGGCCGTCGCACTGCTGGTGGCGGGCTGCGGCTCGGGCCCCGGCAAGATCGGGTCGGCGGCCATCGTCGGCGACTCGGTGGTGCCGCTGGCCGACGTCCAGCACCAGCTCGAACTGGTGCTCGCGAAGGAGCCCGACGTCAAGGTCGCCCTCCAGCGCGAGCGCAAGCTCGACCAGGTCGCCGACACCCTCGTGCAGATCAAGGTCTGGCACGAGCTGATCGCGAAGGCCGCCGCGAACGAGGGCGTGTCCGCCACCGAGGAGGAGGTGGCGGAGGCGGTCGAGAGCGCGGGCGGCGCGGAGGCGGCGTCCCAGGGCACCGTGTACACGAAGGAGACCTTCGCGGAGCGGGCCAGGGACCAGCTGCTGCTGGTGAAGCTGGCCAGCAAGTACGCGGACCGGATGGAGGTCACCTTCGACTACTTCTTCACCACCAGCGGTGAGGACGCGAAGGCGAAGGCCAGGCAGGTCGCGGCCGACCCGTCGAAGATGGCGGGCTTCATCGCCGCCGCCCCGAGCGGTCCCGAGGGCCAGCAGCTCGCCGGGCGCGGGCAGAAGGTCAGCTCGGCCGAGTCGCCCGAGGCCGCGCAGGCCCCGCTGTTCGGCGCCGAGCCCGGCACCGTGCTGGCGTACCCGCCGAGCCAGAGCAGCTCGCAGTGGCTGGTGGCCTACGTGACCGACCGCGACACCGACGCCACGGCGAGCGGGCTGGACGCGGGGGGCGCGCAGCTCACCCCGTCCGCGCTGGAGGGCATCGGGCTGCGGCTCATGCAGAGCCTGGCCGGGTCGCCGGACATCGAGCTGAACCCGCGCTACGGCGTGTGGGACGCGATCAACTACGGCCCGGTGCCGAGCGAGGGCGAGCTGAGCGGCCTGCAGCTGAAGGCGAGGCAGGTCCAGTCGTGACGTCGGACGTCCCACCCGCCACAGCGCCGACCGGGCCGGGCGCTGCGGTGCCGGGCGCCGTCGGGTCGAACGCGGCGCCGCCGGTCACCGTCATCGTGGTCAGCGCCCGCCTCGGCTGGGCGGTGCCCCTCGCGGAGCTGTCCGCGCTGCGGGCCGCGCCGGTGGTCTGCGCGAGCGCGGGCGTGCCCCTTCAGGAGGGGGTGCGCCCCGCGCCCGGCTCCGCGTCCGAGCTGGACGCGGGGTCGGTGCTGCTCACCTCCGACCCCGCCGAACCGCTGGCCGCCGAGCTGGTGGCGCGCGGCGCGCGGCTGGTGCGCGCGCCCGAGCCGCCGATCGTCGAGGCGGTCGCGGTGATGGACCGGCTGCGCTCGCCGGGCGGCTGCCCGTGGGACGCCGAGCAGGACCACGACTCGCTGCGCAAGTACCTCGTCGAGGAGACGTACGAGCTCCTGGAAGCCATCGAGGACGGCGACCGGGACGCGATGCGCGAGGAGCTGGGCGACGTCCTGCTCCAGGTGCTGTTCCACGCCCGCGTCGCCGCCGAGCACCCCGAGCGGCCGTTCGGGGTGGACGAGGTGGCCGCCGACCTGGTCGCCAAGCTCGTCGGCAGGCACCCGCACGTGTTCGCGGGCGGTGACCCGGCGGTGCGCGACGCCTCCACCCAGGAGCACCGCTGGGAGGAGCTCAAGCAGCAGGAGAAGAAGCGCGAGTCCAGCGTCGACGGGGTCGCCCTCGGGCAGCCCGCCGCGGCGCTGGCGGCGAAGCTCGTGCAGCGGGCCGCGCGCGCCGGGTGGCCCGCCGACCTCGTCCCGGACGGGGACGACACCGGCACGACGCTGTTCGGGGTGGCCGCGCTGGCGAAGCTGGCGGGGGAGGACCCGGAGGCCGAGCTGCGGGCGGTGGCGCGGGCGTTCGAGAAGAGCGTGCGGCAGACCGAGCTGGCGGCGCGCGCGGCTGGGCGGACGACGCTCACCGCTCAGGACTGGCGGGAGTTCTGGACGACCTGATTTCCCGGTGCTTGACGAGGGATCGTTCAACAAGAGGATTGTTGAACGATCCCTCGGCTTTTGTGGGCCCTTCTCGGCGAAATCGCGGTTCCGCTCATCCCATCCCCTGACCACCTTCGCCCTCACGGGTGTCCGATCCGGTGTTGACGGGGGTGGCCGCTAACGTCGAGGGGGTGACCGAACCCGCCTACCTCCGCTTCCCCCACCTGCACGGGGATCTCGTCACCTTCGTGGCCGAGGACGACGTGTGGCTGGCCCCGCTCGACGGTGGCCGGGCCTGGCGAGTGTCAGCCGACCAGGTACGCGCGTCGACCCCCCGCTTCTCCCCCGACGGCGCCCACCTGGCCTGGACCAGCCACCGCGACGGCGCCCCCGAGGTGCACGCCGCCCCCGTCTCGGGCGGCCCCGCCCGCAGGCTCACCCACTGGGGCGACCACATCACCGGCGTGCGCACCTGGACCCCGGACGGGCGCGTCGTCGCGATCAGCACCACCGGCCAGGCCACGAGCAACCGCGAGTGGGCGCACGCCGTCCCGCTCGACGGCGGTCCCTCGGAGAAGCTGCCCTTCGGCTGGGTCGGCGACGTCGCCTACGGGCCGGACCGCCAGGTGCTCACCTCCAGCGCGGCGGGCCGCGACCCGGCCTGGTGGAAGCGGTACCGGGGCGGCATGGCGGCCAAGCTGTGGGTCGACGTCGAGGGCGGCGGCGAGTTCACCCGCGTGCTGCCGGAGCTGACCTCCCCGCTCACCTCGCCGATGTGGGTGGGCGAGCGGATCGCGTTCCTGTCCGACCACGAGGGCGTCGGCTCGGTCTACTCCGCCCTCCCGGACGGCTCCGACCTGCGCAGGCACACCCACCAGGACTTCTTCTACGCCCGCGTCGCCACCACGGACGGCCGCCGCGTGGTCTACCAGTGCGCGGGCGAGCTGTGGCTGCTCGACGGCCTGGACGCCGAGCCGCGCAGGCTCGACATCGCCCTCGCCGGTCCGCGCACCGCGCGCACGCCCCGGCACGTCGCGCCCAGCCCCGACGACGCCCACCCGGACCGCACCGGTCGGGCCAGCGCCGTCGAGGTGCGCGGCACCGTGCACTGGGTGACCCACCGGGACGGCCCGGTGCGGGCGCTGGCCGAGGAGCCGGGCGTGCGGGCCAGGCTGCCCAGGGTCCTCGGCGACACCGTCGTGTGGGTGACCGACGCGGACGGCGAGGAGGCGCTGGAGTTCAGCCCGGTCGGCGGGCGCGAGCCGGGCGAGGAGCCGCGTCGCGTCGCCGCCGGGCAGCTCGGCCGGGTGCTGGAGCTGACCGCGTCCCCGGATGGCAAGAAGCTCGCCGTCGCCACCCACGACGGGCGGCTGCTGCTGGTCGACGTCGAGTCCGGCGAGGTCCGCGAGGTGCTCTCCGGGGCCAACCCGCACGTGGACGACCTGGTGTTCTCGCCCGACTCGCACTGGCTGGCCTGGGCGCAGCCCGGCCCCAGCCCGCTCCAGCACATCCGGATGGCGAGCACCGAGGACCTCGTGCCGGTGGACGTCACGCCGCTGCGGTTCTCCGACTTCTCGCCCGCGTTCACCGAGGACGGCCGCCACCTGGCGTTCCTGTCGGTGCGCAGCTTCGACCCGGTGTACGACGCGCACGTGTTCGACCTGTCGTTCCCGACCGGCTGCCGCCCGCACCTGGTCCCGCTGGCCGCGACCACCCCGTCCCCGTTCGACCCGCTGCGGCTGGGCCGGGCGGTGGGCGACGACTCCGGCGACAAGGACAAGGACAAGGAGGAGGAGAACCCGATCACCGTCGTCGACCTGGAGGGCCTGGCCGACCGGGTGGTCGCGGTGCCGGTGGCCGCCGGGCGGTACTCGGGGCTGACCACCGCCAAGGGCGGGCTGCTGTGGCTGCGCAGCCCGCTGCACGGCGTGCTGGGCGACAACCAGGCGAGCGCCGACTCGCGGCCCGCGCGCGCCGTGCTGGAGCGGTTCGACCTGGCCAAGAGCCGGACCGAGGTGCTGGCCGACGGCGTGGACGCGTTCACCGTCACCGGCGACGGGCAGCGGCTGCTCGTGCACGACGGCGACGAGATGCGGGTGGTGCCCAGCGACCGGAAGGTCGACGGCGAGGACACCGACTCGGTCGACGTCGACCTGTCGCGGGTGCGGGTCGTGGTGGACCTGGCCGCCGAGTGGCGGCAGGCCTACGCCGAGGCGTGGCGGCTCATGCGCGACCACTTCTGGCGCACCGACATGGGCGGCGTCGACTGGGCGGGCGTGCTGGAGCGGTACCGGCCGCTGGTCGACCGGCTCGGCAGCTACGACGACCTCGTCGACCTGCTGTGGGAGGTGCAGGGCGAGCTGGGCACCTCGCACGCCTACGTGATGCCGTCGCGGCGCGCGCGGGGGCGCAGGGTCGGGCTGCTCGGCGCGGACCTGGAGCGCGGCGAGGACGGCTCGTGGCGGATCGCGCGGGTCATCCCCGGCGAGACCTCGGACCCGGCGGCGCGCTCGCCGCTGTCCGCGCCCGGCGTCGCGGTCCGCGCCGGTGACGTGATCACCGCCGTGGACGGCCGCCGGGTCGACCCGGTGACCGGGCCCGCGCCGCTGCTCGTCGGCACGGCGGGCAAGCCGGTGGAGCTGACCGTGCGGCCCGGCGGCGACGGCGACCCCCGGCGGGTGGTCGTGGTGCCGCTGGCCGACGACGAGGCGCTGCGCTACCACGCGTGGGTGGCCGACCGGCGGGCCCGCGTGCACGAGCTGTCCGGCGGGAAGGTGGGCTACCTGCACGTGCCCGACATGATGGGCGCGGGCTGGGCGCAGCTGCACCGGGACCTGCGGGTGGAGGTGGCGCGCGACGCGGTCGTGCTGGACGTGCGGGAGAACGCGGGCGGGCACACCTCGCAGCTCGTGGTGGAGAAGCTGGCCAGGAAGGTCATCGGCTGGTCGGTCGGGCGGGGCTTCACCGCGCACGAGACCTACCCGGCGGACGCGCCGCGCGGGCCGGTGGTGGCGATCGCCGACGAGTACGCGGGCTCGGACGGCGACATCGTGAACGTGGCCATCAAGGAGATGGGCATCGGGCCGGTGGTCGGCACCAGGACGTGGGGCGGGGTGATCGGCATCGACATGCGGTACTCGCTGGTCGACGGCACCGGCGTCACCCAGCCCCGCTACGCGTCGTGGTTCGCCGGACCCGGTTGGGGGGTGGAGAACCACGGCGTCGACCCGGACGTGGAGGTGGTGATCACCCCGCAGGACCGGGTGGCCGGGCGCGACCCGCAGCTCGACACGGCGGTGCGGATGGCGTTGGAGGCGCTGGAGTCCCGTCCCGCCGCCGTGCCGCCCGCGCTACCTCCGTTGGGGTGAACTTGATCGACGGCCGGTTCCCCGCCGGGGGCGCTCGCGCCCGGCGGGGGACGCCCGGCCGCGTGACCACCGGGTTCTCCGGTGGTGGCGCTGCGTCAGCGCGGTGGTGAGCCCCCCTCGGGGGGCCACCCCTCAATCCCGGTCCCGACCAGTCCCTTCGGACAAACGGGACGTTCCGTCCGGGTTTTCCGGCGGGTAGCGCAGCGTGAACCCGTAGCCTGGGCAGGTGGTCGTCCCGCCGCAGTCCAAGCCCGCGCCGAACCGGCGTTCCCGCCGTGGAGCCTTCTTCGGCCGATTCGTGCTGGTCCTGATCCTGCTCGGCGTCGTCGCAGGCGGCGCCTACGGCATCGCCATGCTGGGGCGCACACCCAGGGCCGAGCCCGAGCCGCCCTTCCAGGTGCCGTTCCAGGAGCTGGAGCCGGGGAGCGCCGTGCCGAACGCGGCGGGCGAGCCGACGGCCGCGCCCAGCGCCTCCCCGTCAGGCTCCTCCTCCCCGTCCCGCTCCACGTCCCCCTCGGCGTCCACCTCCAGGGACGGTGGCGACACCTCCGCCGCCGTGGCCGCCTGGGCCGCCGAGCTGTCCAAGAAGATCGAGGTCCCCGCGCGGGCCCTGCGCGCCTACGGCGAGGCCGAGCTGCTGCTGCGCGAGGAGCTGCCCCGGTGCGGCATCACGTGGGCGACGCTCGCGGGCATCGGCCGCGTCGAGTCGCACCACGGCACCATCGGCGGGCTCAAGCTCGGCGAGGACGGCAGGCCCAACGAGCCGATCATCGGCATCCCGCTCGACGGCAGCCCCGGCGTGAAGGCCATCGAGGACACTGACGGCGGCAAGCTCGACGGCGACACCGAGTGGGACCGCGCGGTCGGGCCGATGCAGTTCATCCCGACCACGTGGAAGCAGTACGGGATGCGCGCCAACGGCGACGGGAAGGACCCGGACCCGCAGGACATCGACGACGCGGCGCTGACCGCCGGGCGGTACCTGTGCGTCAGCGGCGGCGACATGGCCAGCGGCGCCGGGTGGTGGCGCGGGGTGATGACCTACAACGAGTCGGTGGAGTACGCGCGCAACGTGTTCAGCGGGGCTGACGCGTACGCCCGCGCGAGCGTGGGCGCGCCCGCCCCGACCGGCAAGCTGACGGGCTGAGCGGGGCGCTCAGGGGTTCGAGCGGCGGGCGGTGGGCGCGGGTGGCCCACCGCCCGTTCTGCTCGTCGGGGGCCGTTCGGCGGGGGTGGTCGCGCGGGCGCCGGTTCCCGACCGTGCGACACGCCCGGCCGCGCGGGTGGTCTTGAGGTGCTCGCCACCCGCTTCGGCAAGCCGATCGGGGACGGTGGGGAGCGCTCTCCCGGCCCGTCCGCCCAGGCTCGGCGGGTCTCAGTCCGAGGCGTCGCGCTCCACGGCCAGGCGGGCGCTCAGCTCGCCCAGCGCCTCCTGGTACTCCGGCGTCGGGTTCATCGCGACCGCCATCCTGAACTGGGTCAGCGCCTCCGGCAGCCGGGACTGCCGCTGCAGGGTCCTGCCCAGCGCGAACCGCGCGTAGTAGTCGGACGGGTCGATCTCCAGGACCTTCCGGAACGCCTCCTCGGCGCGGCTGAACTGCGCCGACCCCAGGTACGCCCGTCCGGCGAGCAGGCGCACGGACGGTTCGTCGGGAGCCGCCTCCAGCACCGGTTCCAGCGCGCGCAGCGCCTCCAGCGGGCGGCGTTCCGCCAGCAGTGCCTCCGCCTTGCGGAAGGCGTCGAACGTGCTCTCGGCCATCGTTGCCACGCTACCCCCGTGCCGCGGAGCAGCGCGAGAGCGCGAACCACCGCACCGCGACGCCGTGGCCGCGCTCGTGCCGCCGGGCGCTTCCACCTGGACGAGCCGCCCCCGGCACCCCCCGTCGGAGCAGCTTCCCCGCCGTCACCAACTAGTCTCGTCACCGATACAGGAATGGTCTGACGAGGGAGCAGCACGTGGCTGTCATCGAGCAGGTCGGCGCCCGCGAGATCCTGGACTCGCGCGGCAACCCCACCGTCGAGGTGGAGGTGGCGCTGGACGACGGCACGCTCGAGCGCGCGGCCGTGCCGTCCGGCGCTTCGACCGGCGAGCACGAGGCGGTGGAGCTGCGCGACGGCGACGCGAAGCGCTACCTGGGCAAGGGCGTCGAGCACGCGGTCACCGCGGTGCTGGACGAGATCGGCCCGGAGCTGGTGGGCATCGAGGCCGTCGAGCAGCGCGTGGTCGACCAGAAGCTGGTCGACCTGGACGGCACCCCGGACAAGAGCAGGCTCGGCGCGAACGCGATCCTGGGCGTGTCGCTGGCCGTGGCCAAGGCCGCCGCCGCGTCCTCCGGCCTGGAGCTGTTCCGCTACGTGGGCGGCCCGAACGCGCACGTGCTGCCGGTGCCGATGCTGAACATCCTCAACGGTGGCGCGCACGCCGACACCGACGTGGACATCCAGGAGTTCATGATCGCGCCGATCGGCGCGGAGAGCTTCCGCGAGGCCCTGCGCTGGGGCGCCGAGGTGTACCACTCGCTCAAGTCCGTGCTCAAGAGCAAGGGCCTGGGCACCGGGCTGGGCGACGAGGGCGGCTTCGCGCCGAGCCTGTCCAGCAACCGCGACGCGCTGGACCTGATCCTCGTCGCGATCGAGAAGGCGGGCTACCGCCCCGGCCGCGACATCGCGCTCGCGCTCGACGTGGCCGCCACCGAGTTCTTCTCGGACGGCGCTTACACGTTCGAGAAGAACAAGCGCAGCGCCGAGCAGATGTCCGCGTACTACGCGGAGCTGGTCGACGCCTACCCGCTGGTGTCCATCGAGGACCCGCTGTCCGAGGACGACTGGGACGGCTGGGTGGCGATGACCGCCGCGCTGGGCGACAAGGTGCAGATCGTCGGCGACGACCTGTTCGTCACCAACCCGGAGCGCCTGGAGGAGGGCATCTCCCGCCGCGCCGCCAACGCGCTGCTGGTGAAGGTCAACCAGATCGGCACGCTGTCCGAGACGCTGGACGCGGTGTCCCTGGCCACCTCGTACGGCTACCGCTCGATGATGTCGCACCGGTCCGGCGAGACCGAGGACACCACCATCGCGGACCTCGCGGTCGCGGTCGGCGCGGGCCAGATCAAGACCGGCGCGCCCGCCCGAGGCGAGCGCACCGCGAAGTACAACCAGCTCCTGCGCATCGAGGAGGCCCTGGGCGACGCCGCGCGCTACGCCGGTGACACGGCCTTCCCGCGGTTCACGCCGGAGGGCTGATGGCTGGAAGGGAACGGGGCGCTCGGCGCGGCGGGTCCGCGCCGGGGTCCCGCTCTGCCTCGGGGGCCTCGGGCCGGACCTCGCGGTCCGGTTCGGGGCGCTCGGGGGCGCGGACGACCTCGGCCCGCGAGGGCGCGGGGGGCGGGGCCGGAGCTGGGGCTGGTGCTGGAGCTGGGACGGGTGCGGGGTCGGGTCCGGCTTCCGGCGGCGCCGCTCCGAAGGCCGGTGCGCGCGGGGCGGCCCGCGACGAGGCGGCCAAGGGGCGTGCCGGGGCGCGGCAGCAGCCCGCCCGGCGGCGGGCGCAGTCCAAGGCGCGCACCCGCGCGGGCGCGGGCACCGGTGGCGCGTTCGGCATGACCAGCACCCGCCAGGCCGCGATGCTGGCCATGGTGGTGTGCGCGCTGGCGCTCAGCATCGCCGTGCCGCTGCGGACCTACCTGGCGCAGCGGGACGAGCTGCGCGACGTGGCGACGTCGCAGCAGGCGCTGCGCGAGCAGGTGGCGCGGTTGGAGGAGCGCAAGGAGCAGCTCGACGACCCGGCCGTCATCGCGGCCGAGGCGCGGCGCAGGCTGCACTACGTGCGACCGGGCGAGACGCCCTACGTCGTCCAGCTCCCCGGTGACTCGGGGCGTCCGGAGCAAGAGGAGAGGCCGGCCAGCGAGCCGGTCGCGAACAAGGCTTGGTACCAGCAGCTGTGGGACTCGGTGGCGGCGAAGTGAACGGCGAAGCGAACGTGGACGAGCAGGACCTGGCGATCGTCGCGGAGCAGCTCGGGCGGGTTCCGCGCGGGATGCGGGCGATCGCGGCGCGGTGCCCGAGCGGGCACCCCTCGGTGGTGCAGACCAACCCGAGGCTGGAGGACGGCACGCCGTTCCCGACGCTGTACTACTTGACGTGCCCCCGGTTGACCGGTCAGGTCAGCAGGCTGGAGAGCGAGGGGGTCATGCGGGAGATGCAGGACCGGCTCGCCGAGGACGAGGAGCTGGCCGCCGCGTACCTGCGCGCCCACGAGTCGTACCTGGCCGAGCGGGACGCGATCGAGTCGCTGGGCACGAAGGTCACGGCCGGTGGGATGCCGGACCGGGTCAAGTGCCTGCACGTGCACGTCGGGCACGCGCTCGCGGTCGGTCCCGGCGTGAACCCGTTCGGTGACGAGGCGCTCGGGCTGCTCGCGGACGTGTGGCCGAGCGGGGACTGCGCCGCCCGGACGTGAGGAAGGCTCCCGTTCAGGGAACGGGAGTGTTGGCCACAGGTGAAAAGCTGACCGCGAGGGCAGACCTGGGGGCACAAAGCAGGTGCACGCCCGTGACAGGCACCCCTGGATCGGGCAGTCTGGTCGGCGGGAACGGGGGATCCACCGACTAGGGAGTTCGCTGCTGTGCCGAAGCGACGGGGACGCGGCCGAAGAGCAGATCGAGGCGCCATGACGCCCAGGCAGCGGGGTCTGGCGGCGACGGCGACGTGCGCCATGCTGGTGCCCGCGCTGCTGAACGGGGCGCTGGGCGTCGACTGGTTGCCGGTGTCCGCGCGGAGCGCGCTGAGCGCCGTGCCGCCGGGTGTCGGGGACGTGCTGAACGCGCTGTCGGCGGGGTCCGGTTCCGGGGCGGACACGTTCGGCGTCGGTGGCAAGCTCCCCCGGACGGACGCGCTCGGGGCGGACCTGATCGCGGACGCGGACGACGCGAGCGCGTTCGGCGACTACCTGCCGACCGGGGTGGACGGCCTGCCCACCGGGCCGCTGGGGGTGCCGGGGGTGATGCTCGACGCGTACACGCGGGCCGAGCAGCGGTTGGCGCAGACGACGCCGGGGTGCAAGATCCACTGGTCGTTGCTGGCGGGGATCGGGCGGATCGAGTCCGGGCACGCGCGCGGCGGGCGGGTGGACGCTCGGGGGAACGCGGTTCCGGCGATCCTGGGGCCGGTGCTGAACGGCGGGCCGGGGATCGCGGCCATTCGGGACACGGATGGTGGGCGGTACGACGGCGACACGACGTGGGACCGGGCCGTGGGGCCGATGCAGTTCATCCCGTCGACGTGGCAGGGGTACGCGGCTGACGGGAACGGGGACGGGGAGCGGAATCCCAACAACGTTTATGATGCGACTGTTGGGGCTGGGAATTATTTGTGCGCTTACGGGTCGGATTTGAGCGATCCGGCTCAGCGGGCCAAGTCGGTTTTTCGGTACAACCACTCCGAGGAGTATGTGCGGACGGTTTTGTACTGGGCTGACGCTTATCGCAACGGGGTGACGTTGCTGCCCGATCTGGCGGGGTCGGATGAGGACTTCACGCCGATCGCTCCGCCTGGGAATTCCGGTGGGACGGGGAGTGGGAACCAGGGAAGTGGGAACGGGCAGAGTGGTGGGTCGAGCACTTCGACCACCACGACGACCACGACGACAGATGGGTCGAGCGTGCCCTCGTCCAGCGGGTCGGGCAAGCCGTTGCCCGATGTGCCGAGCGTGCCGATGTCCAGCAGGCCGAGCGTGCCGCCGTCCAGCGGGTCGAGCGTGCCGCCGACTGGCGGGGAGTGCCCGAGCGCTCCGGTCGTCACGACGACCACCGAGACCAGTCCGTCTGAGCCGGTGACGGTGACCACCACGACCGAGGTTCCGCCGGGGTGCGAGTCGGCGTCCGCGACCAACGGCACGAAGGCGAAGCCGAGCGTGGAGTCGGCGCTGCCCCAGGGCAGTGCGGTTCCGATGACCACGGCTTGAGAGTTGAAGTGCTGGAGATCAAAAGCTGAAGAGCTCGCCTCGCCGGCGGGGCAGGCCTCCAAAAACGAGGGGGACTAGCCCTGTCGGCCGGTGGCGGTTTTGTTGGTGGCCCCGTCTACTGCGGAATACTGCGGTGGGCGGGGTCCCTCGTCTCCGTTTGGCCTCCTTTCAGGTAAGCACACTCGTCAAGACGCCGTTTGGCTCGGGCGGTCTGCCGGGTAGTGCGGCGGCATCTTGACGAGCGCGCTTAGGCTTCGCCAGGCCAAACGGAGACGAGGGACGCGGGATTGGGTGGCTGCGGGCTCGCTGCGCTCGCCCTGCAGCCCGCGAGTGCGGTGAGCCTGGGAGTGCGTGAGTGCGGTGAGCTTGCGTGTGCGGGGCGGGGCTTGGGTGGGTCTGGTGTGCCAGGACGTTGGGGTGCGGGTTAGCGTTTTGTGCTGGCTCGACAACGGAGGGCACCACCATGGCGCGCGTGGCCGCGATCGACTGCGGGACCAACTCGATTCGGCTTCTCGTCGCCGATGTCACCGCTTCCGACGACGGGTCGCGGTGGTTGCGGGACGTGTACCGGGAGATGCGGGTCGTCCGGCTCGGGCAGGGGGTCGACGCCACGGGGGCGTTGCACCCGGACGCGTTGGCGCGCACCCGTGCGGCGTTGGTGGACTACTCCGCCGTGCTCCGGCGCAAGGGGGCCGAGCGGGTGCGGATGGTGGCCACCTCGGCCACTCGGGACGCGTCCAACCGGGATGACTTCTTCGGGATGACCGAGGAGGTGCTCGGGCAGGTCGCCGAGGTGATCAGTGGGGACGAGGAGGCCGCGCTGTCCTTCACGGGGGCTGTGGCTGACCTTGAGGCCGAGGACGGGCCGTTCCTCGTCTCCGACGTCGGTGGGGGGTCCACCGAGATCGTGCTCGGGGGGTGGGACGGGGTTGTCGGGAGTGTGGAGGCTGCCCGGTCCGTCGACATCGGGTGCGTTCGGTTGACCGAGCGGCACTTGCACGACGACCCGCCCAGTGCGGCGCAGGTTGAGGACGCGGTGGTGACGGCCAAGGCCGTGTTGCAGCAGGCGTTCGACCACGTTCCTGTTGAGCGGGCGCGGACCTGGATCGGGGTTGCGGGGACGGTCACCACGCTTGTCGCGCTGGCCAAGGAGTTGGACACGTACCGGCCGGATGAGATTCATCTCGCGCGGTTGCCGTTGGCTCGGATCCAGGAGATCACGGAGCGGTTGTTGCTGATGCCGCACGACGAGCGCGCCGCGCTCGGGGCGATGCACCCCGGACGGGTCGACGTGATCTGCGGTGGGGCGATCGTGGTTCGGGCCATCGCGGAGCACCTCGCCGAGCGGGCCGGGATCACCGAGCTGGTCGCCAGCGAGCACGACATCCTGGACGGGATCGCCTTCTCGCAGGCCGTCGGGGGGTGAGCGCGGTGGGTGGAGTCCGCTCGGGGAGAACGGTCAACGGGGAATGTTCGTGATCAGGATGTAACCCCTTCACCCGTGTGGACTCCGCCACATCACGGATAGCGTCCCTCTCACGCTGTGCAAGCAAATGGCTCTGCTCGGTCACCGCCGATCGGGTCGGTTGTGAGGGGAGGACGCATGTCGCGTGTACGCTTGGTGCCCATCTTAGCCGCGTCTGTGATGGTGGTCACGGCCTGTGGTGGCTCTGCGGGCGACGGGGCAGGCAGCTCCGCGGACGCGGGGATCACGATCTTCAACACCGAGCCGGAGAACCCGCTGGTCCCCGGCAACACCACCGAGGTCGGTGGCAGCCGCATCCTCGACGCCATGTTCACCGGGCTGGTCGACTACGACGCCGACACCGGGCAGCCCGGCAACGCGATGGCCGAGTCGATCGAGACGACCGACTCCAAGGTCTTCACCATCAAGCTCAAGCCCGACTGGAAGTTCCACGACGGCACCCCGGTGACCGCCAAGAGCTACGTGGACGCCTGGAACTGGACCGCCTACGGGCCCAACGCCACCCAGGGCGCGTCGTTCTTCTCCCAGATCGAGGGCTACGCCGACGTCCACCCCGAGGACCCGGACGGCGCGGACGGGCCGCAGCAGGCGCCCACGCCGACCACCGAGACCATGTCGGGGCTGAAGGTCGTCGACGACAGCACCTTCACCGTCACCCTCACCGAGGCGTTCTCGGTCTTCCCGGTGACCATCGGCTACGAGGTCTTCTCCCCGCTGCCCGAGGCGTTCTTCAAGGACCAGAAGGCCTTCGAGGCCGCGCCGATCGGCAACGGGCCGTTCAAGTTCGTCTCCCGGCAGGTCGGGGCCGAGGTCAAGCTGACCCGGTACGACGACTACAAGGGCGACGACAAGCCGAAGATCAAGGACGTCACGCTCAAGGTCTACCAGAGCCGCGAGTCGGCCTACGCGGACCTGGTCGCGAACTCGCTGGACTTCATGGAGGAGCTGCCCCCGAACGCGCTGGCGGGCAAGAAGTACGAGGGCGACCTCGGTGAGCGGGTCCTGCAGAAGGAGACCCTCAACAACCAGACCATCGCCTTCCCGTTCTAC
Source organism: Actinosynnema pretiosum (assembly GCF_024171695.1). GTDB lineage: Bacteria > Actinomycetota > Actinomycetes > Mycobacteriales > Pseudonocardiaceae > Actinosynnema > Actinosynnema pretiosum. The sequence goes on from NZ_JAMTCF010000009.1 coordinate 216,225, forward strand.
CTGCCGCCCTACGACAACGTGGACCTGCGCCGCGCGATCTCCATGTCGATCGACCGCGAGCAGATCACCCAGGTGATCTTCGAGGGCAGCCGCGTCCCGGCCGACGGCTGGGTGCACCCGCTGACCGAGGGCTACACGCCGAACCAGTGCGGCGAGTACTGCGAGTACAACCCGACCAAGGCCAAGGAGCTGCTGGCCAAGTCCGGGTACAGCGGCCCGCTGCTGCTGCTGTCCAACACCGACGGCGGCCACCAGGAGTGGGCCGAGGCGGTGGCCAACAGCATCAAGAACGCGCTCGGCCTCGACGTGCGCTTCTCGCCGTCGACGAGCTTCGGCGAGTTCCGCCAGAAGGTCAACGCGCACGAGATGACCGGCATGTACCGCGCGGGCTGGATCGCCGACTACCCGTCGATCGAGAACTGGCTCACCCCGAACTACCGCACCGGCTCCTCCTCCAACGACGGCCTGTACTCCAACCCGGCCGTGGACGCGAAGCTCGCCGAGGCGGACAAGGCGGCCGACCCGGACGAGGCCATCGCCCTCTACCAGGAGGCCGAGAAGCTCATCGCCGCCGACATGCCGTCCGCCCCGCTGTGGACGCAGAACACCATCGGCGGCAGGTCCGACCGGCTCACCTCCGCCAAGATCGACCCCTTCCGCGCCCTTGACCTGGCCTCCGTCGAGGTCGGCTGAGTCCCCTAGCTCGACGCCCGGCCGCGCCCCCTCCGGCGCGGCCGGGCCCCTCGGGAGGAGAGTGCGCTCTTGGGGCGCTACGTGCTGCGCAGGCTGCTGCAGATGGTGCCGGTCTTCCTCGGCACCACGTTCCTCATCTACGCCCTGGTGTGGGCGGTGCCGGGCGACCCGTTCGAGGGCAAGTGCGGCGAGCGGGACTGCCCGGAGTCCTACGTCTCGGCCATGCGGGAGAAGTTCAACCTGGACGACCCGCTGCTCGTCCAGTACGGCAAGTACCTGCTGAACCTCGTCCAGGGCGACTTCGGCGAGACGTCCTCGGGCATCGAGGTCGCCGACCGGATCGCCGACACGTTCCCGGTCACCCTGCAGCTCGCGCTGGTCGCGCTGCTCATCGAGGCCGTCATCGGCATCGCGGCGGGCGTGCTGAGCGGGCTGCGCGGGCGGGGGTTCCTTGACAGCCTGGTGCTGGTGTCCACGCTGTTCCTGATCTCCATCCCGGTGTTCGTCACCGGGTACGTCGTGCAGCTGGTGTTCGGCCTGCAACTCGGCTGGATCGCGCCCACGGTCGGGTCGTCGCCGACGTTCGGCGACCTGCTCGTCCCCGGCTTCGTGCTCGCGAGCCTGTCGATGGCCTACGTGGCGCGGCTGACCAGGGCGAGCATCGCGGAGAACCGCCGCGCCGACTACGTGCGCACCGCGCTGGCCAAGGGCCTGCCGGACAAGCGGGTGGTGGGCGTGCACCTGCTGCGCAACTCGCTCATCCCGGTGATCACCTTCCTGGGGACCGACCTGGGGGCCTTCCTCGGCGGCGCGATCGTCACCGAGGGCATCTTCAACGTGCCCGGCATCGGCGGGCTCGTGTTCCGCTCGATCCTGACCAAGGACGGCGCGATGGTGACCGGCCTGGTCACCCTGCTGGTGCTGGTCTACCTGCTCATGACGCTGCTGGTGGACCTGCTCTACGCCGTGCTCGACCCGAGGATTCGCTATGACTGAGTCGGTGGCGGCCAGCGGTCTGGCCGAGGTGGGCGGCGCGCCTGGCGGCGAGTCGCGCGGGCTGTTCGGCGACGCCTGGCGGGAGCTGCGGTCCCGGCCGCTGTTCTGGGTGTCGACCGCGCTCATCGCGCTGGTGGTGGTCATGGCCGTGTTCCCCGGCCTGTTCACCTCGGCGGACCCGAACCTGGCGGTGCTGTCCAGGAGTCGGGGAACGCCCTCGGCCGAGGCCTGGTTCGGCTACGACAACCAGGGCTACGACATCTACGCCCGCACGGTGCACGGGGCGCGCGCGTCCATCATCGTCGGGCTGCTGGCCACGCTCGGCGTGCTCATGGTCGGGGCCGTGCTCGGGCTGCTCGCCGGGTTCTACGGCGGCTGGCTCGACGCGGTCGTGTCCAGGGTCGCCGACGTGTTCGTCGGCGTGCCGTTCGTGCTCGGCGCGATCGTCATCCTGACCACGCTCAACGCGGGCGGTGACGCGGGCGCGACCCGCATCGTCGCCCAGGTGGTGCTGTCCATCTCGGTGCTGTCCTGGCCGGTGGCCATGCGCATCACCAGGTCGACGGCCGTCGCGGCCAAGCAGCAGGACTACGTGAAGGCGGCGCGCGCGCTCGGCGCGGGCTCGGGCAGGCTCATGGTCAAGCACCTGCTGCCCAACTGCGTCGCGCCCGTCCTGGTGTACGCCACGATCGCGCTCGGCGCGTTCATCGGCGTCGAGGCCACGCTGTCCTACCTGGGCATCGGGCTGCGACCGCCGGTCGTGTCCTGGGGCGTGATGATCAACGGCGCGAAGGACTACATCCGGGTCGCCCCGCACGCCCTGCTGTTCCCCGCGGGCTTCCTCACCGCGACCGTGCTCGCGTTCGTGATGCTCGGCGACGCGGTGCGCGAGGCACTCGACCCCAAGCTGCGCTAGGAGGAGCTGTCGGTGACAGCGTTGCTGGAGGTCGACGACCTCCGCGTGGAGTTCCGCACCCGCGACGGGGTCGCGCGCGTGCTCAACGGCGTCAGCTACCACGTCGCGGCCGGTGAGACGCTGGCCGTGCTCGGCGAGTCCGGCTCGGGCAAGTCCGTCACCGCCCAGGCGGTGATGGGCATCCTGGACACCCCGCCCGCGCACGTCACGGGCGGCGCGGTCCGGTTCCGGGGCGAGGAGCTGCTCACCGCGACGCCCGAGCGGCGCCGCCAGGTGCGCGGCGAGGGCATCGCCATGGTGTTCCAGGACGCCCTGTCCGCGCTGAACCCCGTGTTCACCGTGGGCTTCCAGATCGAGGAGCAGCTGCGGCTGCGGCGCGGCATGTCCCGCAAGGAGGCCCGCGCCCGCGCGGTCGAGCTGCTGGACCAGGTGAAGATCCCGCACGCGAGGCAGCGGGTGCGCGAGTACCCGCACCAGTTCTCCGGCGGGATGCGGCAGCGCGCCATGATCGCGATGTCGCTGGCGCTGGACCCCGAGGTGCTGATCGCCGACGAGCCGACCACCGCGCTCGACGTGACCGTGCAGGCCCAGATCATGGACCTGCTCGCCGAGCTCCAGCGCGACCGGGGCATGGCGATGGTGCTGATCACGCACGACCTGGGCGTGGTCGCCGAGGTCGCCGACCGGATCGCGGTCATGTACGCGGGCCGGATCGTCGAGCACGCCGACGCCCGGTCGCTGTTCCGCGCGCCCGGACACCCGTACACGTCCGCGCTGATGCGGTCGCTGCCGCACGTCGAGGCCAAGGGCTCGGAGCTGAGCACCATCTCCGGCCTGCCGCCGAGCCTGCTCGCCATCCCGCCCGGCTGCCCGTTCCACCCGCGCTGCCCCAGGGCCCAGGACGTCTGCTCGGTCGACGTCCCGCCGCAGGTTCCGCTGCCGGGCGGGCGGGACAGCGCGTGCCACTTCGCCGAACAGGAGGTCAGCGGTGCCTGAACCGGTGCTGAGCGTGCGGGACCTGGTCAAGCACTTCCCGGTGACCAGGGGCGTGCTGTTCAAGCGCGCCATCGGCCAGGTCAAGGCGGTCGACGGGGTCTCGTTCGACCTGATGCCCGGCGAGACGCTGGGCGTGGTCGGCGAGTCCGGCTGCGGCAAGTCCACCCTCGCCCAGGTGCTGATGTGCCTGGAACCGCCCACCTCCGGCGAGGCGCACTTCGAGGGCAGGCCGATGTTCGGGCTCAAGGGCTCGGCCATGCGGTCGCTGCGCCGGGACCTGCAGATCGTGCTCCAGGACCCGTACACCTCGCTCAACCCGAGGATGACCGTCGGCGACATCGTCGGCGAGCCGTTCGAGATCCACCCGGAGGTCGCGCCCGCCGGGTCGCGGGCGGCGCGGGTGCGGGAGCTGCTGGACGTGGTCGGGCTCAACCCCGAGCACGCGAACCGCTACCCGCACCAGTTCTCCGGCGGGCAGCGGCAGCGCATCGGCATCGCGCGGGCGCTCGCCCTGCGGCCCAAGGTGATCGTGTGCGACGAGCCGGTGTCCGCGCTGGACGTGTCCATCCAGGCGCAGGTGATGAACCTGCTCGGGCGGTTGCAGCGCGAGTTCGGGCTGGCCTACGTGTTCATCGCGCACGACCTGTCGGTGGTGCGGCACCTGTCCGACCGGGTCGCGGTGATGTACCTGGGCAAGTTCGTTGAGGTGGGCACCGAGGACCAGATCTACGCGCACCCCACGCACCCGTACACCCAGGCGCTGCTGTCGTCGGTGCCGGTGGCCGACCCGGAGCTGCGCGGCAGGCGCGAGGTGATCCGGCTGACCGGGGACGTGCCGTCGCCGATCGACCCGCCGTCCGGCTGCCGGTTCCGCACCCGGTGCTGGAAGGCGCAGGACGTCTGCGCCACCGAGGAGCCGCCGCTGGTGGAGCGGCTCGGGCACCTGAGCGCGTGCCACTTCGCCGAGGAGCGGTCGGTGGTGCCCGGCTAGGGGTTCCCGGTGCGGGAGCGGCCTTCCCGGTCGCCCCCGCACCGGTCCCGGCTAGCGGTTGGACGCCGCGCGCACGAACGCCGCGATGTCCTTCGACTGCTGCACGCGGGACTCCTCGTGCACGTACATCATGTGCCCGGCCGGGTAGTACGCCGACTCGACGTTCTCGGCCAGCTCGCGCGGGATCTTCAGGTGCGCCAGCACGTGCTCGGCGGCGAAGTACGCGGTCGCGCCGTCGTGGTAGCCGAACGCCACGTGCACCTTCAGGTGCGGGTTGGCCCGCATCGCCGACGCCAGCTTGTTCGCCACCGTCACGTGCGCGCCCTCGAACTCCTTGTAGGACCACGGGTGCACCGCGCGCGAGATGATCTCGTACGGCAGGTCGTTCTCGTAGCCCAGCTCGACCCGCGCGTAGTGGTTGAGCGCCGCCGAGTACGGGCCGAGGATCGCGCTGTACGACGGGTCCTCGCTGAACAGCTCGCGGCCGTAGTCGCTCTCCCAGCCGGTGAACCGGCCGTCCAGCCGCCCGACCGTGCGGCGCTGCGGGCGCAGCAGCTCGGTGAAGAACCGGACGTGCTCGATCCGCAGGTCGACCCGGTCCACGTAGTCCTCGGACAGGCCGGTCAGCGCCGCGAGCCTGGCCACCACGTCGGCCCGCTCCTCGTCGGTGAGCCTGCTGCCGCGCGCCAGCGCCCACGGGTAGTCGTCCGAGGCGAACTCCTCGGCCTCGGCGAGCACGTCCGCGAGCTCCCGGTCGCCGTGCAGGCCGTGGTGGTGGGCGATCGCGGCGTAGGTCGGCAGGAACAGCGAGTACGGCAGGTCGTTGCCCTCGTTGAAGTCCAGCGTCGCGAAGTCCAGCACGGACGAGATCAGCACCAGCCCGTTGAGGTACATGCCGTGCCGCTGCTGGAGGTGCTCGGCGAGCGCGGCGGCGCGGGTGGTGCCGTAGGACTCGCCCGCGAGGAACTTCGGGGACAGCCAGCGGCCGTTGCGGGAGGTCCACAGCCGGATGACCTCGCCGACCGACTCGACGTCGCCCTGGAACCCGTGGAACTTGCCGGGCTGCTCGCCCTCGGCGGCCCGCGAGTAGCCGGTGGAGACCGGGTCGATGAACACCAGGTCGCTGTGCGCCAGCAGGGTCTCGGCGTTGTCGACCAGCTCGTACGGCGGGGGAGCGGGCTCGCCCGCGTCGCCGGACACCACGCGGCGCGGCCCGAACAGGCCGAGGTGCAGCCACACGCTGGCCGAGCCGGGGCCGCCGTTGAACGCGAACACGACGGGGCGGGTCGCGGGGTCGCCGTCGTCGGCGGTGTAGGCGGTGAGGAACACCTCGGCCCTGGGGCGCAGCCCCTGGAACTTCCCGTCCTCCACGACCTCCTCGCGCAGCACGACCCGGCCGGTGGTGGCGGTGTAGTTCAGCTTGCGGCGCTTGACGGTGATGCTGTGGGAGGTGGTGACGAGGTCGTCCTCGGGGGTCGCCTTGACGGGCGCGTCAGGCGAGTCCTGGGCGGGGGTGGTGTCCTTGTCGCTCATGGTCCGAACCCTACGTTCGGGGAGGCGGCGGGTCAGGTGGATAACGGGCGGGTGGCTGGGCGGCGAGGGCATGGGCGGCGGGACTCGGGGGCGGGGGTTGGCGCAGGCGCGTCCGGTGGTGGTGGCGCGCCGGACGGGACCGGTGCGCCTGAGGGGGCTGGCGCGCCTGACAGGGCCGGCGCGCCGGACGGAACCGGCGCACCGGACGGGGGCGGCGACCTGGCCGCCGTGCCGGACCTGCCGGAGCTGGACCGCCGGGTGAGCGGCTGCCGGGCGTGCCCGAGGCTGGTGGCGTGGCGCGAGGAGGTGGCGCGGGTCAAGCGGGCCGCGTTCCGCGACCAGGACTACTGGGGCAGGCCGGTGCCGGGCTTCGGCGACGCGGACGCGCGCCTGGCCGTGGTGGGCCTGGCCCCGGCCGCGCACGGCGGCAACCGCACCGGCCGCATGTTCACCGGCGACGCCTCCGGCGAGGTCCTGTACGCGGCGATGCACGCGGCAGGCCTGGCGAACCAGCCGGAGGCGGTGTCCCTGGACGACGGCCTGCGCCTGCTGGGAGCCCGGATCACCGCCCCGGTGAAGTGCGCCCCGCCGGACAACGCGCCGACCCCGGCCGAGCGCGACACCTGCCGCCCGTGGCTGGAGCGCGAGCTGACCCTGCTGCGCCCGACCCTGCGCGCGGTGGTGGTCCTGGGCGGCTTCGGCTGGCAGTCCCTGCTCCCCGCCCTGGCCGCCCACTGGACCGTCCCGAGACCCCGCCCGCGCTTCACCCACGGAGCGCGGGTGGAGCTGCCCGCGTCGGACGGCGGCCACCCGCTGGTCCTGCACGGCTGCTACCACGTGAGCCGCCGCAACACCCAGACCGGTCTGCTGACGACGGCGATGGTGGAGGAGGTCCTGGCGCGCGCGAAGGCCGACGCGGGGCTGTGAGCGGGGCCGAGAGCGGGGGCGGGAGCGGGGGCGGGAGCTGGGCCCGCCGCCGGACCGGGCGCCGAGCCGCCGGGGTGACCGGCCCGCCGTGCACCGCCCGCTCGCCGCGCACCGCCCGCCCGCTCCGCGATCACAACACCGCATCCGACCGCCCACCGCGCTCCCGCCGCGCGCCCCGCGCGGGCATCATGATCGGGTGCGTCCCAGGGCAGCGCTCCTCCTCGCCACCGGCACCTGCCTGGTGCTCGCCGCGCTGGCCTCACTCGGCTCCTCGCCGGTGGACTACCGCCTCCCCACCCCGACGCCGCACACCCCGCTCACCGGCACCACCTGGACCATCCCGCTGCCGCCCGATCCCGCCCCGCCGCCGGAGGCCAGCGCCGGGTTCACCCTGTTCACCATCGTGATCGCGGTCGCCGCGCTGGTCCTCTTCCTGGTCCTGCTGGTCCAGCACCTCCTGAACTGGCGCCCGAAGCGCCGCCGGGCCACCGAGCGCTCCGGCTGGGTCGAGGCCGTCGTCCCCGGTCCGCCGCCCCCCGAGCTGGTCACCGGCGCCCGCCGGGCGCTGTCCGACCTGAGCGCGCCCGAGGCCGGACCGCCCGGCGACGCCGTCGTCGCCGCCTGGCTGGCGCTGGAGCGGGCCGCCTCGGCGTCCGGCGTGGCCCGCGCCCCGCACGAGACCGCGACCGAGTTCACCACCGCCCTCCTGGACCGCCACCACGTCGACCCGGCCGCCACCACCGCCCTGCGCCGCACCTACCAGCGCGCCCGCTTCGGCAGCGCCGAGGTCACCGAGGCCGACGTGCGCACCGCGACCACCGCCCTGGAGGCCGTCGTGCGCGACCTGACCGACCGGGACCCCTCGTGAGCGCCACCGCCCGAGCCGTCCTCTCCACCGCGGCCTGGCTCCTCACCGGCGGCCTCCTCCTGCTCTTCGGCGCCCCCCTGCACTGGGCCGCCCTCACCGCCCTCCCCGTCGCCGCCCTCGCCCACCTCGCCACCCGCCTCCCCGGCGGCGGCGACGTGCTCTGGTCGCCCGTGCGCGACCACGCGGCCACCAGCTCCCAGCACACCCACCACCAGGCCAGCGTGCTCGCGGGCCGCCTGGCCGACGCCACCGAGCACCCCGTCCGCTTCACCACCCGCGTCCAGCCCCGCCTGCGCGCCCTCGCGCTCGCCCGGCTCCGCCAGCGCCACGGCGTCAGCGACCTGGCCGACCCGCGCGCCGCCCGCCTGCTCGGCCCGGAGCTGCACGCCCTGCTCACCGACCCCGGCGCCACCGCGCCCCCGCCCGACGTGCTCGCCCGACTGCTGGAGGACCTGTGATCGAGGACATCGCCGCGGAGGGCGCCGCCGTGCTGGACGCGGTCGGCACCGCCGTGGTCGGCAGGCGGGACACCGCCCGGCTCGCGCTGGCCGCCGTCCTCGCGGGCGGGCACGTGCTGCTGGAGGACGTGCCCGGCCTCGGCAAGACCCTCATGGCCCGCTCGCTCGCCCAGGCGCTGAGCCTGGACTTCACCCGCCTCCAGTGCACCCCCGACCTGCTGCCCGCCGACGTCACCGGCTCGTTCCTCTACGACCCCGGCAGCCGCGACTTCGACTTCCGCGCGGGCCCGGTGTTCACCGGCCTGCTGCTCGCCGACGAGATCAACCGCACCCCGCCCAAGACCCAGTCGGCGCTGCTGGAGGCCATGCAGGAGAAGCAGGTCACGGTCGAGGGCCGCACGTTCCCGCTGCCCCGCCCGTTCCACGTGCTCGCCACCGCCAACCCGGTCGAGCACGAGGGCACCTACCCGCTGCCCGAGGCCCAGCTGGACCGGTTCCTGCTGCGCCTCGCCGTCGGCTACCCGCCCGCCGACGAGGAGGTCGAGGTGCTGCGCCGCAGGCTCGCCAGGGGCCGCGAGGAGACCGAGGTGCCCGCGGTGCTGGCCGAGGGCAGGCTCGCCGAGCTCCAGCGCGGCCTGGAGGCGGTGCCGGTGGACGAGGACGTGCTGCGCTACTGCGTCGACCTCACCGCCGCCACCCGCCTCCACGGCTCCGTGGAGGTCGGCTCGTCCCCGCGCGGCGCGCAGGCGCTCGTGCTGGTCGCGCGGGCGCTGGCCGTGCTGGACGGCCGCGACCACGTCGTGCCCGAGGACGTGAAGGCCTGCGCCGTGCCCGCGCTCGCCCACCGGCTCACCCTGCGCCCCGAGACGTGGACCTCCGGCGCCACCTCGGTGGAGGTGGTCACCGAGCTGCTCGGCAGCGTCCCCGGACCGGCGAGCAGCAGGCGGTGACCGGCGCCGAGCCCGACCGCGCCCGGCTGACCGGGGCCTGGGGCGCGCCGTGGCGCGGCACGGACGCGCTGGCCAGGGGGCTGCTGCTGGGCGTGGTCCTGGTGGTCGCGGGCGTGCTCGTCCACGAGGTCGTGCTGGTGCTGTTCGGCGCCCCGCTGCTGATCACCACGGTGCTCGCCATGCTCCGCCCGCCCGGCGGCGCGCCGGACGCGCGGGTGCGCCTGCTGTCACGGGTCGGCGAGATCGGCAAGGCGGGCGCGGTGGTCGACGTGGCGGCGGACGGCGAGCTGGTGGCCGTGCGGCTGCCCGTGCCCGGCCGCGAGGGACCGGGGCCGGTGCACCTGCTGCCCGCCTCGACGACCGCCGTCAGCGTGGTGCTCGACCGCTCCACCTGGGGCGACGGCCTGGACGTGCGCCCCGACCACCTGGTCGCGGGCCCGGACGGGCTGGTCGTGCACGGGCCGGTGACCGCGCCCGAGTGGGGCCGGGCGATCCTGCCGCCGATCGCGCCCCTGCCGACCGGGCTGCTGCCCGCGCGGGCGCGTGGCCTGGTGGGCGTGCACCGCTCGCGCGGGCCGGGCGACTCGGTGGAGCTGCGCGACATCCGGGCGTTCGCGCCCGGCGACCGGCTGCGCCGGGTGGACTGGCGGGTGTCGCTGCGCACCGGGAACCTGCACGTCCGCGAGCACCACGCGGAGACCGACGCGGACGTGGTGCTCGCGCTGGACACCAGGGCGGACGTGGAGGCGGACGTCGCGCTGTGGACCGAGAGCGGCCGGGGTTCGCCGAGGCCCGGCGGCAGCCTGGACATGGCGGCGCGGGCCGCCGTGTCGCTGGCGGCGGCGTACCTGCGGCAGGGCGACCGGGTGGGCCTGGTCGACCTCGGCAGGCCCGCGCTGTGGCTGCGGCCCGGCTCGGGGCGGCGGCAGCTGCTGGCGCTGCGCAGCAGGCTCGTGGCGTGCGCGCGGGTGGCCGGGTGGGCGCAGCGGCCCGTGCTGGACGCGCGGCAGGCGCCGACGGGCGCGGTCGTGGTGGTGCTGTCGCCGTTCCTGGACGACGAGGTGGTGGAGGTGGCGGTGCACGCGGCGCGGCGCGGCCACCCGGTGCTGGCGGTCGACGTGCTGCCCGCCGACCTGCGGCCCGACCCCGAGACCGAGTGGGGCGGGGTGGCGCTGCGGGTGGTGGAGTTGGAGCACGAGGTCCGGGTGACGGCGCTGCGCTCGCACGGCGTGCCGGTGATCCGCTGGGACGGCGAGTCCGCCGTCGTGGCCACGGCGCTGCACGCGACCACCCGTCCGAGGCGCTGACCGGGGTGAACGGGTGACCGGGGGAGGCGAGGGCGTGGGGCGACGGGCTGACCGGGACGCGGGCGTGGCGGGCGTGGGGAGGACGGGCGCCGGGAGGACGGGCGCCGGTGGAACGGTCGCGGCGAGGACGGGCGCAACGGGGGACGGCGTGGCGGGGGACGACTCGGTGACCGGTGGCACGGCGCAGGACGACACGGCGGCTGGTGGCACGGCGCAGGACGACACGGCGGCTGGTGGCACGGCAGCCGGTGATTCTGGGGCAAGTGACCCGGCGACCGGTGACCCGGCGACCGGTGACCCGGCGACCAGCGGCCCGGCGGCAGGCGGCCCAGCGGCAGGTGGCCCGGCGACCAGCGGCTCGGCGGCCAGCGGCCCGGCGGCCAGCGGCCCGGCGGCCAGCGGCCCGGCGGCAGGTGGTCAGGGAACCGGTGGTCGGGGAACCGGTGGTCCGGCGGCAGGCGACGCCCCCGCCGCAGGCGCTCCCGCCCCTCCCACCGCCCCCGTCCCCCTGGGCCGGGGCCTGCCCGGCTGGGTGCTGCGCCTGGCCGTCGTGCTCGTGGGCGGCGGCCTCACCGCCGTGCTCGCCGCCGAGGGCGCCGAGCCGCCGTTCGTGCTCGTCCACGCCGCCCTGGTCGGCTTGGCCGCCGCGCTGCCCGCGAGCGCGGCCCCGGTGCTCGTCATCGCCGCCACGGCCACCGCGCTCGCCCTCTCCGACGCCCCGGCGATCCGCCCCGCCGTCCTCGTCGCGGTCGCCCTCGCGCACCTGCTGCACGTCGTGACCGCCGTCGCCGCGCTGCTCCCGCTCGACTCCAGGGTTCACCCCGCTGCCCTCCGGGTTCCCGCGATCAGGTTCGCCTCGGTGCAACTCTGCGTGCTCGGCGCGGCGGGGCTGATCGGCCTAGTGCCGCAGGACCGGGTGGCCGTCCCGCTGGAGGTGCTCGGGCTCGCCGCCGCGACCGCCCTCGCAGCGGGTTCGGCGCTGCTCCTGCGGTCCAGGGGCTAGCGGTCGTCCCGCCTGCTGGATCGATCCTCGCTGGTGCGACGGCATCGCCGCAGGTGCGGGGCACAGTGTCTGCTATCACGTGGCGACCGTCGTCACAACCGGCCTTGTGGACAGGGACGTAGGGCCCTTGCGGTGGGACTATTGCGGTATGGCTGCTGTGAAGTCGCAACCCACACGGATCGTGATCGTCGGCGGTGGGTACGTCGGCATGTACACCGCGCTGGGGTTGCAGAAGAAGCTGCGCTCCGGTGAGGCGTCCGTGACCGTCATCGACCCGCAGCCGCACATGACCTACCAGCCCTTCCTGCCGGAGGCCGCCGCGGGCTCGATCGAGCCCCGCCACGTCGTCGCCCCGCTGCGGAAGGTGCTCAAGCGCTGCCACGTCGTCACCGGCCGCGCCACCCGCATCGAGCACGAGAAGAAGTCCGTCACGGTCGAGCTGGTCGACGGCCACGTCGAGAAGTTCGAGTACGACGTGCTGGTCTCCGCGCTCGGCGCCGTCTCGCGCACCCTGCCGATCCCCGGCCTGCCGGACGTCGGCATCGGCCTGAAGACCATCGGCGAGGCGATCTACGTCCGCAACCACGTGCTCTCGCGCCTCGACCAGGCGGCGAGCACGAACGACGCGGAGCGCCGCAAGCGCCTGCTCACGTTCACCGTCATCGGCGGCGGCTTCGCGGGCATCGAGACGCTGGCCGAGCTGGAGGACATGACCCGCTACGCGCTGCGCTACTACGAGGGCCTCAAGCCCTCCGACGTGCAGTGGGTGCTGGTCGAGGCCACCAACCGGATCATGCCGGAGGTGAGCGCCTCGCTGGGCGTCTACACGGTGCACCAGCTGGAGAAGCGCGGCATCAAGTGCTACCTCGACACCCGCGTGAAGTCGATGGAGGGCGGCCACGTCGTCCTCGACGACGGCACCGAGTTCGACTCCGACACCGTCGTGTGGACCGCGGGCATGAAGGCCAACCCGATGCTGCGCGACACCGACCTGCCGCTCGACGAGCGCGGCCGGGTGCGCTGCACCGCCGCCATGCAGGTCGTCGGCCTGCCGGGCGTCTGGGCCGCGGGCGACTGCTCCGCCGTGCCGGACCTGTCGCGCACCGAGGAGGACCCGAACGCGACCTGCGTGCCCAACGCGCAGCACGCGATCCGCCAGTCCAAGCTGCTGACCAAGAACATCCTCGCCTCGCTGCGCGGCGGTCAGCCGAAGGACTACTTCCACAAGTACGTGGGCTCGGTGGCGGGCCTCGGCCTGTACAAGGGCGTGGCGGACATCTTCGGGATGCGCTTCCGGGGCTTCCCGGCGTGGTTCATGCACCGCACCTACCACGTGATGTTCATGCCCACGTTCAACCGCAAGTTCCGCGTCCTGGCCGACTGGACCCAGGCGTTCATCTCCGGCCGCGAGGTCGTCGCGCTGGGCCAGCTCCACGAGCCGAAGGCCGAGTTCGACCGCGCCGCGCGGAGCTGACCGACCGGCGCGCTCGCCGCGCCGACGCGATCCGCAGCAGGTACCGTGCCCGCTACGCCGACTGGGTGTAGCGGGCACGCGCCCGTCTGGGGCAGTGACGTAACTTGATCCCCCGATCGGGGCAATGCATATGTTCCCATCTTGACATTGCGTAACGTGAACCAGAGACTACGGCTGGTGCATCACCTGAATGCGCGATGCAGAAGCGCGATGCATTAGTGGGGAGAGAGGTGACCGCGATGTCTCTTGAGGAGCTGGCCGCACAGCTTCGCCGCGGTGAGATCGAGGACCGGGTCCTGGCGGAGTACGCCGCCGAGTACGCCACCGCAGGGAAGTGCTTCCGCAGCAAGAAGGACGATTGAGCGCGACCGCTTCGAGGCGGGGGAGCGCAGAGCCCCCGTCCGCGGCGGAGCCCGCCGAGGCGGCGAGCCCCGAGGCGGTGCGCCCTGGACCGGGGAGTCACGGGGCGGGCCGCTCGGGCGCCGCCGGGACCGGTGACGTGAGCGCCTCGGACGACCGCCCGCCGGTCGACCACCCCGAGGCGGGCGCCGCCGACCCCTTCGCGCGCGCCTCCGCGCCCGACTACGCCGACGCGGACGCCACCCGGCGCTCCCGCGCGCGTGCGCTGGACCTCGAAGCGGGCGCCGCGCTGCCCGAGGAGCCCTCGTTCCTGGCCGGTCTGGTCCGCTCCGCCGAGTCCGCCCTCGGCTTCCGGGCCGCCCCGCTGACCCGCCCCGTCGCCGCCACCCCCGGCTTCCTGACCGACCCGGCGGGCGCCCCCGCGACCGCCGAGCCCGCGCTCCCGGCCCCCACCGCCTTCCTGGCCGAACCCGCCTCCCCGGCCGAGCCCGCGTCCCAGGTCGACCCCGAGCGCCCGCGCGCCACCCCGCAGCGCCCGGCCTCCCAGCGCCCCGCCGCGACCCGCACCCTCCCGCTCCGCCCCACCCCGCTGCTCATGCAGGGCCAGGAGTACCTGTTCCGCACCCAGCCCAAGTGCCTGGACTTCCAGGAGCAGGCCCACCGCCTCGGCGTCGTGGACGAGGGCGACGGCAGCCCCGTCCCGTGCGTGCTGGTCCTGGCCCGCTCCGCCGACATGGAGATGAACGAGCTCTCCATCGCGCTGGCCGAGCGCGGCATCCGCATGGTCCGCATCGACGCCGACCGCTGCACCGACCTCCCGCTCACCGTCTACACCGACACCCCGCTGCTGGAGCTGGACCGCTGGCTGGTCCGCCCGCTGCTGGTGTGGCGCAGGCACTTCGAGCTGTCCGCCGTGCCGGTCGAGCCCGGCACGCTCGCGGGCGCCTACGCGGTCGACCAGTGGAACGCCGTCGCGGGCTGGCTCTCCACCCGCCGCGACTGGGCGCACGTCAACCCGGTCAGGCACACCGCCCACCTCGACCGGCTGACGCAGATGGCCGACGCCGCCGCGTTCGGGCTGACCGTGCCGCGCACCGCCGTCACCACCCGCCCCGGCCGCACCCGGCCCGGCGGGGGGCACTGCATCGTCAAGACCGCGGGGCGGCACCTGCTGGAGCCCCGGCCGGGCGTGCAGCACGGGCTGTTCCCCCGGCCGCTGGAGACCAGCCGGTCCGGCGACGTGCCGGAGACCGCGCCGGTGATAGTGCAGGAGTACGTCACGGCCGAGACCGAGATCCGGGTCTTCACCGTCGACGAGGAGTGCCTGGCCTACCAGGTCGACAAGATCGACCCGGCCCAGCTGTGGGTGGACCCGGACGCGGTCCGGGTGACCCCGGTCGAGGTGCCCGAGGGGCTGCGCGGGAGGCTGTTGGCGCTCGCCCGGCACTGGAGGCTCCAGGTCGCGGCGTTCGACCTGCTCGTCGCGGGTGACGACCACGTGTTCCTGGAGGTCAACGTCAACTGCGACTGGCGGTGGTTCGAGCACCGGGCGGGCGACACCCGCGTCTCCGACGCGGTGCACAGCTGGGTCGCCGGGCGTTTCGAGGAGCTGCTGGGTGCGGGTCAAGGTCGCTGAGCACGCGGCGCTGTCCTACCGGGACGGCACCGCGGTCTGGGACGACTACCTCCACCACCGCCAGTTCGCCATCACCGAGACCGCCGAGCTGCTCTGCCGCAGGTTCGCGACCTTCACCGACGTGGACGCGCTGCTGGCCCCGCTCCCCGAGGCCGACCGGGCCGCCCTGCGCGCGGTGCTGGACGAGCTGATCGGCGCGCGCGTGCTGCTGGTCGAGGGCTCGCCCGAGCACGAGGCCGAGCGGCGGCTGCTGGCGGGCTGGGGCTCGTGGGGCGTGGCGGCCAGGCACTACCACTTCGCCAGCCGCACCCTGGCCGACGCGCCTTACCAGGGCGTGGACGAGCACGACGCCGAATTGGACGCGAAGCTCGGCACCGACCCGCCGCCCCCGCCCTTCAGGACTATCGGCGGTGGGCGTGTGGATCTTCCCGCGCCCTCGGAGGACCCCGAATGGGGGCGGGAGGGGTTGCGGAGCGTTCTGCTCGGCCGTCGCACAACGCGAGATTTTGGCCGTGGACCGCTTCCGCTGCGCCAAGTGGGTGAAATTTTGGCGGTGCTCGCCGCGCCCTCACTCGCCCGCTCCCGCGTCGGGCGCTCCGGAACCGTCTTCAAGATGACACCATCAGGCGGCGGTCGTCACCCGGTCGAGGTGTACGCGCACGTCAGGGCGGTCGAGGGCGTGCCGCCGGGGTGGTACCACTTCGACCCGCTCGGGCACGCGCTGGAGCGCCTCGGGGTCGAGTGGACGCCGGAGCAGCTCACCGAGGCCGCGGGCGGGCAGGAGTGGGTCGGCGAGGCCGCGCTCGTGCTGGCCTACACCGGGGTGCTCGACCGGACCCGCTGGCGTTATGACACGTCACGGGCTTACCGGGTGGTCCAGATGGACGTCGGGCACCTCTCCCAGACCGCGTACCTGGTCGCCACGGCGATGGGTTTCGGCATCGGTTTCACCGCCGCGCTGCGGGACGAGCTGGTGGAGCGCGCACTCGGTTGTGACGCATATCACGAGATCGTCCTGGGCTTCAGCGCGCTCGGCCCATTACTCGAATGAACGGAATAGCAGTTCGCATTGAGCCGTGCGGGGGATGTGCATCGAACAGCCTCCACGAACGCACGGTAACCGCTTAGGCTCCCCGCTGCCCCCGTAGCCCAACGGGTAGAGGCAGGCTCCTTAAAAGAGTCACAGGTACGGGTTCGAATCCCGTCGGGGGCACGCTCGACATAGCTGTTCGTCACCCGTTCGCAGGTCAACGACGTGCGGGCGGGTGACGCGCCGCGATGGAGCCGGAGAGCGGAGTTCGGCGCGCAGGGTAGGTCTTTTCGCTTGTTCGTGCAGCGGACCAACGGTTTCGACCCCCTGATTTAGTGAGGGAGTCAGCAGGTCAGCCCATATTTCCGCACTTTTGCGGACTAAGTGGGGCCGCCGCAAAGCGGCCCCGGCGCCCGTTCAGTTCGCCAATCGCGCGTTCACCCAGTCGGTGACCACTTCGTCCAGCACGGCCAGCGGGAGCGGCCCGCCGCCGAGCACGAGGTCGTGGAAGTCCCTGATGTCGAACGCCGCCCCGAGCGCCTGCTCGGCGAACGCCCGCAGCCGCAGGATCTCCAACCGGCCCACCATGTACGACAGCGCCTGGCCGGGCGCCGCGATGTACCGGTCCACCTCGTTCTCGATCTCCACCAGCGCCAGCGGCGTGTTCTCCCGCAGGTACGCCACCGCCCGCTCCCGGCTCCATCCCTTCGCGTGCAGCCCGGTGTCCACCACGAGCCTGCCCGCGCGCATCGAGTCCAGCGCCAGCATCCCCAGCCGCGCCACGTCGTCCGAGTACAGCCCCATCTCGTCGGCCAGCCGCTCGGTGTAGAGCCCCCAGCCCTCCAGGTAGGCCGTGACGGACGCCATCCGCCGCAGCAGCGGCAGGTCGGTCAGCTCCTGGGCGAGCGAGATCTGGAAGTGATGGCCGGGCACCGCCTCGTGGAAGGCGATCGCCTCGGCCTGGTAGCGGAACCGCTCCTGCACCCGGTGCGTGTTGGCGTAGTAGGTGCCGGGCCTGCTGCCGTCCAGCGCGGGCGAGGAGTAGTAGGCGGTCGGGGCGCCGGGCGCGTCGTCGGCGGGCACCGCCTCCACCGCGCAGCGCTGCGCGGGCAGCCGCCCGAACCACTTCGGCGCGACCTCCTCGGCGCGCGAGATCGCGGTCCTGGCCGCCTCCAGCAGCTCCTCCTCGGTGTCCCAGCGCAGCGCGGGGTCGGTCCGCATCCGCTCGAACACCCCGGCCGCGTCGGAGGCGCCGAACACCCGCCCGCCCAGCTCCGCGTACTCCCGCTCCAGGTCGGCGATGATCGCCAGCCCGGTCTCGTGCAGCTCGTCCGGCGTGCGCGGGGTCGTGGTGTGGTGGCGGGCCAGCGCGGCGTACGCGGCCTCGCCGTCCGGCAGCCAGCACAGCCCCGGCCGGTCGGCGGGCCGCGCGTCCGGCAGCAGCTCCCGCAGCACCTCCCGGTAGGCGGCGAACGCGGGCCGCACCCGCTCGGCCAGCACCCGGTCCCGCTCGGCCGCGACCTCCCCGGCCAGCTCGTGCCTGGCCAGCGGGTCGCGCTCGGCGGACAGGTACCGGTCCAGGTGCGCCACCGCCGCCTCGACGAGGTGCGCGACCGGCCTGCGGCCCGCTGAGCGCCCCGAGCGGTGCCGGTCGGCCACCCGCCCCAGGTACTCCGGGATCGCCGCCAGGCGGGCCACGTAGGCCCGCTGCTGGGCCTCGTCGGAGGGGGTGAGCATCGGCAGCATCGCCAGGAGCATCCCGGCGGGCGCGAAGAACGAGTCGGTGATCGAGTGCTCGACCAGCCGGGCGTCGATCCGGTCCACGATCGCGAGCGCCTGCTGCACGACCACCGCGCGGGTCACCGGGTCGTCGTCCTCGGGCAGCGCCTCGGCCCGCGAGGCGATGTCGAGCGCCCGCGCGCGGGACCCGGCCTCACCGGCCTCGCTGACGTCCTCCAGCCCCGCGTTGGCGACCGGCAGGCCGTACAACGACGCCCCGATCGGGTCCAGGTCCTTGACCAGTTCGAGGAGTTCCTCGGCCAGTCCAGCGGTCGTCGCCATGCGGGTGCTCCCAGCGCTCGTCGTCCCTGCCGGTCATTAGCTTAGGAAACGACCGCCCCCGCGCGCGGCCGGAACGCCCGGAAATCGTCGTACCCCCGCAGTACGGTGCCCGCTCCCGGAACCGCACCCCTGGAGGACCCCGTGGCGGACAAGGTCGACTTCAAGCGGACCGTCCCCGGCTACACCGCGAAGCGCGACAAGCCCGAGCTCGTCGAGGTCCCCGATCTGCGCTACCTGGCGATCGACGGCAGCGGCGACCCGAACACCAGCGCGTACGCGGACGCCGTCTCGGCCCTCTACCCGGTCGCCTACCGGCTCAAGTTCACCAGCAAGGGGGAACTGGGCCGCGACTACGCCGTCCCGCCGCTGGAGGGCCTGTGGTGGGCCGACGACCACGCCTCGTTCACCAGCGAGCGCGACAAGGCCAAGTGGAGCTGGACCCTGCTGCTCCTGCTCCCGGACTGGATCGGCGACGAGCTGCTGGCGGGCGCGCTCGACCGCGTCGAGGCGGGCGGCGCCCCGCCCACCAGGCTGCGCGAGGTCCGCGTGGAAGCGCTCTCCGAGGGCCTGTGCGTCCAGGCCCTGCACGTCGGCGCGTACGACGACGAGGCCGAGCTGCTGCGGCGCGTGCACGAGGAGTTCATCCCCGAGCACGGCCTCGCCCCGACCGGCAGGCACCACGAGGTCTACCTGAGCGACCCGCGCCGAACCACCCCCGAGAAGCGCCGCACGATCGTCCGCCAACCGGTCACCAGACTGCCCTGACCCCGATCCTCTGGCCCCCTGCCCGCGCCCACCGCGACCCACCCCGCCGCCCACCGACGCAGCCCGCCCCGCCGCCCACCGTGCTCGGACCGTCAGTTCATCGCCGCGGGCATCCGCCGGTAGTGCTCCAGCACCTCCGGGTCCTGCAACTGCATCCACTGCAGCACCTCGGTGTACGTCGCGCACACCGTCCCGTCCTTCCCGCACGCCTCGCCCATGAACCGCTCCACCGCGTCGCTGAACGCCCCGCCCGCCCAGTCGTTGAAGTGGTTGCCGATCACCACCGGCGCCCGGTTCCCGTTCGCCGCCGCCCGCAGCACCGACCAGTAGGTGTCCACCACCACCTGGGTGAACAGCGGCACGTTCGCCGGATCGGTCCGCTCCTTCGCGCCGTCCAGCGCGTACCAGAGGTTGAAGTCCATCATCACGACCTGCTTGCCCAGCGCGGGAACCCGCACCTCCGGCATCGGGAACTCCCACACCCCGTCCCGCACCGACGGCCACTGCACGCCCAGGCTCACGTGGCTGGTGTCGTACACCAGCCCGTGCTGGCGCATCGCCGGGAACGCCTGGTCCCACCTGCCCTCCAGGCACGGCGTGCGCCCGCCCCGCACCGCGCTCGGGTCGAGCTTGAACCCCTTGGCGCGGGCCTTCTCCACGATCTGGAAGAACTGGTCCAGCTCGCTGCCCCAGTCCGCCGAGTCCCAGTCGCCCACGCTGGACGCCCCACCCGCGCAGAAGTGCCCGTTGTAGTGCGTGCCGATCTCGTGCCCGGCGTCGATCGCCCTGTTCAGGTAGCCGATCCGCAGCTCCACGTCCGCCTGCGTGCCGCCGAACCCGATGTCCGACGCGCCCGCCCGCTGCTTGGGCCCCTTGTACGTCGCCGCGCCCTGCTGCTCGGTCAGCAGGTACACCCCGGACAGCAGCCCGGTGACGTGCGCGCCGGTCCGCTCGGCGATCGGGGTCAGCCGGTCCCAGTGCTTCTTGGACGCCGCCCCGTCGAACGAGAACAGCAGGAACTGCGGCGGCTTCTCGCCCGGCTGGAGCCTGCGCATCCAGGAGGGCGGGTTCGGGTGCGCCGGGACGGTCGGCGCGGGCGCCGCGCTCGCGCTCGACCCGGTCGTCACGCCGGGCAGCGGCGCGGCCAGCGCGCCCGCGTCACCGCCCGGCGGCGACTCCCGCACGCCCAGCACCGCGAGCACGACCAGGACCACCGCGAGCGCGACCACCGTCGAGAGCCAGCCCCATCGCTTCACAACCACCGTGGACGGGACATTGCGTCCGCAGGTTGCTTTCTTGCGAGAAACCGCACTTCCGCGTGCGCTCCCCACCGGGGCCCGCCACTACCCGACCGGCGTCGCCACCACCACGCGGTTCTCCTCGTACCCCAGCTGCCCGCCGACCCACCGGCCACCGCAGGTCACCAGCACCAGCCGGTGCTCCCCGGAGGGCCCGAACAGCTCCACCGCGCGCCCCGGCAGCTCGTCCTTGGACACCGCCAGCACGTCCCGCACCGCGAACCGGTACTCGGCCCCCGAGGTGTCCACCACGAGCACCTCGCGACCGGCCTCGGCCCGCCACAGCTCGTCGAACGGCCCCGTCGCGCCCTTCCAGTTCACGTGCCCCGCCAGCACCGTCGCGCCCTCGCCCGCGCCGAGGTCCACGCCCCACCAGGTCGCCTCGCCGACGCCGTCCGGCACCGGCAGCACCCCGTCCGGGGTCACCTCGCTGCGCACCAGCTTCGCCGTGTTCCCCAGCGGCAGCCGCACCGTCCCCGGCTGCACCTGCGCGGCGGGCGGTGGCGGCGGCTCGGGCGGGGGCAGGTCGGCGGGCGCGTTCGACCCGGCCCGCATCCCCGCCAGGTCCACCCCGCGCCCGCTGCGCAGGCTGTCGCCCAGCGGGTGCGGCACCACCGGGTCGGCGGGCCTGGCCAGCCCGACCACCACCACGTCGGGCGCCGTGATCGCCAGAGCGGCGGTGGTGGACAGGACGCCCACCACCGCCGCACCGGCCAGCAGAGCTCTCACCATCTGTTCAGCACCGCCGGATCGTCCTGTTCAGCACCGCCGGATCGTCCTGTTCAGCACCGCCGGATCGTCACCTCACGCCGCCAGCCGCCGCCGGACCACCAGGCCCAGCACGACGCCGCCGACCAGCACGGCGCCCGCGAAGCCCGCCACCGCGCCCGGCGCGGTCACCGTGGTGAAGGACGCCGTCGCCAGCGCCACCCCGCCCTCGGAGCCCGCCGGGATGGTGATGGGCACGATCGGCTTGTTCGGCTTGTTGCTCAGCTCAAGGACCAGGGTCTGGCCCGGCTCGACCTTCCCGCACGCCTTCGGCGGCGAGTTCGGGTCGTAGTTCTCCTCGTAGCCCTTCGGCGCGGCCACCTCGATCACGCAGATGTCCTGCGGGGTGCGCAGGTCCTCCACGACCGCGGTGCCGTCGGCGCCGGTCTGGAGCACCACGGGGGTGCCCTCCGGCCCCACCAGCGGGCTCTCGTCCTGCAGGACCGCCGGGGTGGACCCGTCCGCCCCGGTCACCCGCAGCGCCGCGCCAGCCAGCGGCTTCTTCGTCTCGGAGTCCACCTTGCCGATCTTCACGATCCCCGGAGGGGTCTTCGCGGTGGCGGACGCGTTCGCGGTGAGCTTCTTCTCGCCACCGGTGGTGACGATGCGCTGCATGTTGCTGTCGGCCGGGACGTGCACGACCGGCTTGTCGGCCGGGCTGTCCAGTCGAACGGCCACCGAGGGGGAGGGGCCGGTCGGGACGACCTTGAGCGTGAGGGGCTTGCCGTCGGCCGGGGTGACCAGCTCAGCGGTCCCGACCTCGCTGCCCTCGATCTTCGCGTCGGTCAGCTCGGCGGTCACCGGGACCCCGCCGACGCCCCCGCCGCTCTGCTTGGACACGGTCACGGTCCAGGTGTCGGCCGTGCCGATGAGCTGGTCGCCGGTCGGCGCGATGACCTGCGCGGCCCACGGCCCCCGGTTCGCCTCGGCGTCCGCCTTCATGCGGGCGATCGCCTCGTGCGCGGAGGCGGGGAGCCGGTCGAAGTTGAACTGCTCGTCGTAGGCGACCTTCTGGAACGGGACGTCCGCTCCGATCGCGATGCCCGCCTGGGCGTCCGGGGCGGCGGTCCAGGTGTGCAGCAGGTGCGACAGCCCTGCGGCCTCGTCGGCCGAGGTCGTGGTGCTGTAGCGCAGCAGCAGGTAGGAGATGTTCGCCGCGACGTCCGGCGCGAGCGACTTGCCACCCTTGGTGAGCAGCTCGTCGCCTTCCTCGTACTCGACGTCGCTGTCCGGCGCCTTGAGCGCGTAAGCGACGCACCACACTTGCTTCTTGTTCCAGATGTAAGAACCGGACCACCCCGGCCCGTCCGGGCGATCCTTGTAGGGCTGCGCCTCGTGCTGGTAACCGAGCCCCTCCTGCGGCGCCGCTTGGGCGATAGCCGCAGGTAAAGCGAGCAAGGTCACACCGGCCGCGAGCGTAGCCCCAGCGAGTCGTCTCCAGCCCATGATTGGCAAGACTCCCTGAAAATGGGTGCGGAAGGTGCTGGCCTGGTGAGCTTTCCCGGTACCGAAGGTGCGGACAAGCCGCCACTGGGGTAGGCATTGACTACGCTTCGTCACCCCGGTAGGTGGTAACCGAGGGCCACACTGGGTAAAGTCCGTTTTACCCGCCGGGAACCGATCTGCTCGTGCGGACGTTGAACCCCGTGAAGGCGCCAGGACGCCACAGGAGGACTTGAGGTGCGCACCAGCAGCAACCCCGCGTTCCGCAACCTGCCCCAGGGCGGCGGGCACGCGGGCTTCGGGCAGCAGCAGTACGGACAGGCTCAGCCCTACGGCCAGCAGTACGGCGGCGGCTACCCGCAGCAGCAGGCCTCGGGCGAGCGCCCCATCACGATCGACGACGTGGTCACCAAGACCGCCGTGACCCTGGGTCTGACCCTGGTCACCGGCCTGGTCTCGGCCTGGCTGGTGCTGACGGGCGCGGTCAACCCGATCGCCCTGACGCTCCCCGGCATGATCATCGGCCTCGTCGTCTCGCTGATCATCATCTTCAAGAAGACGCCGAGCGCCCCCCTGGTGCTCACCTACGCCGCGGCCGAGGGCGTGTTCCTCGGCGGCATCACCGGCGTGTTCGAGGCGTTCTTCCCCGGCATCGCCTGGCAGGCCATCCTCGGCACGTTCGGCGTGTTCGCCGGAATGCTCGTGGTCTACAAGACCGGCGCGATCCGCGTCACCCCGCGCCTGACCAAGTGGGTCATCGGCGCGGCGGTCGGCGCAGGCGTCCTGATGCTCGCCAACCTGCTCATGGGCATGTTCGGCGTGAACCTGGGCCTCCGCGACGGCAGCCCGCTGGCGATCATCTTCTCGCTGGTCGTCATCGGCATCGCGGCCTTCAGCTTCCTGCTGGACTTCGAGGCCGCGAACGAGATGATCCGCAGCGGCGTCCCGTCGAAGTGGGCCTGGTGGGCCGCGTTCGGCCTGATGACCACCCTCGTGTGGCTCTACCTGGAGATCCTGCGCTTGCTGTCCTACTTCCAGAACGACTGACCCGAAAGGGCAAGTCACTGGAGGGGGACCCCAGTACCAACTGAATGAGGAAGGCGCCTTGGCCGATTTTCCGGCTGGGGCGTCTTTCGCTTTCCAGGACCAAACGCACACAGGTGGACCACCGCACCAACCCACGACCCCGCACCAGCCCGCACTAGCCCACGACCCCGCACGAGCCCACGACCCTCGCACTCGCGGGCTGCGGGGCGAGCGCAGCGAGCCCGCAGCCGCCCAATCCCGCGTCCCTCTTCTCCGTTTGGCCTGGCGAAGCCCGAGCGCGCTCGTCAAGATGCCGCCGCACTGTTCGGAAGACCGCACAGTCATACGGCGTCTTGACGAGTGTGCTTGCCTGAAAGGAGGCCAAACGGAGAAGAGGGACCCCGCCCACCGCAGTGGTAAACCGCACCACCAACAAAACAGCCACCGGCCAGCAGAGCCCGTCCCCCTCTTTTTTGGAGGCCTGCCCCGCCGGCGAGGCGAGCCCTTAAGCTTTTGATCTTGGCTCGTCCCCCAAGCCAAACCCAAACCCCAAACCCAAACCCCTCAACAAGGCTGCCCACTCCGGGGCCCAGGGTGAACGATCAACGCACTCCCCTCCCCCCGCAACCGCAACAAGCAAGCCACGCACAACTCCCCGCGCGCCTCAAGCCCCACCCCATCCGGCAGCCTGATCCCCTCCGAACAGGCGGCCAGGTACGCCTCCCCGCTCCAGAGGTACGCGTGGCACAACCCCTCACCCCCGCCCCGCCACCACACGTGAGACATGAGGCCTCCTCCGTTCGGCGGACGCCCAACCGCCCGGATGGCGATGCTGCCACCCGCCGCCCCCGCCAAACACCCCCCGCCGGGCGGCGCTCACGCATTTCCACCGGATGGTTCAACGGAAACCACGCGAACCCCGCCCGCCACGAGAAACCCTCACCTCACCCCACCCGCTAGCTCACCAACTCACCCGCTAGCTCACCACCAACTCCCCCCACCCCACCCGCTAGCTCAACCGCTCCAACACCATCGCCATCCCCTGCCCCCCACCCACGCACATCGTCTCCAACCCGAACTGCTTGTCGTGCGTCCGCAAAGAGTTGATCAACGTGGTGGTGATCCGAGCCCCGGTCATCCCGAACGGATGCCCCACCGCGATCGCCCCACCGTTCACGTTCACCCGGTCCAGCTCGACCCCCAACCCCCGATAAGACGGAATGACCTGGGCCGCGAACGCCTCGTTGATCTCCACCAGGTCGATGTCCGACACCGACAACCCGGCCAGCGCCAAAGCCCGCCGCGAGGCCTCCACCGGCCCCAACCCCATGATCTCCGGCGACAACCCGGAAACCCCGGTGGACACCACCCGAGCCAACGGCGTGATCCCCAACTCCTTGGCCTTCACGTCGCTCATCACCACCAGCGCCGCAGCCCCGTCGTTCAACGGGCAGCAGTTCCCCGCCGTGACCCGCCCGTCCGGCCGGAACACCGGCTTCAACCCGGACACCCCCTCCAGCGTCACCCCCGCCCGAGGCCCGTCGTCCGCCGTCACCACCACCCCGCCCGGCGTGGTCACCGGCGTGATCTCCCGCGCCCAGAACCCGCTCGCGATCGCCTTCTCCGCCAGGTTCTGCGACCGGACCCCGAACTCGTCCATCTCCGCCCGCGTCACCCCCTCGGCCAGCGCCAGGTTCTCCGCCGTCTGCCCCATCGCGACGTACACGTCCGGCAGCTCCCCGAGCTCCCTGGGGTCCCGCCACTCGTCGGCCCCCTGCTCGGCCACCACCCGGCTCCGCTCACCCGCGGCCCCGAACAGCGGGTTCCTGGTGTCCGGCCAGCTGTCCGAGCTCCCCCTCGCGAAGCTCGACACCACCTCCACCCCGGCGCTGATGAACACGTCCCCCTCGCCCGCCTTGATCGCGTGCAGCGCCATCCGGGTGGTCTGGAGGCTCGACGCGCAGTACCGGGTCACCGTCGTCCCCGGCAGCCCGTCGTGCCCCAGCAGCACCGCCACCACCCGCGCCATGTTGAACCCCTGCTCCCCACCGGGGAGCCCGCACCCGAGCATCAGGTCGTCGATCTCCCTGGGGTCCAGCTCGGGAACCTTCTCCAACGCCGCCCGCACCACCTGCACGGCGAGGTCGTCGGGCCGGACGTCCTTCAACGACCCCTTGCCCGCCCGGCCGATCGGGGAGCGGGCCGCTGAGACGATGACGGCTTCAGGCATGGTGGGAACCCCTTCACGATGTCGCCGTTCGACGCGCCTCGACGCGCGCCACGCCCTCAAGTTAACGCTCGTTCAGCGCTTCGTCGTTAACGCTCGTTCAGCACTTCGTCGCCCGGACAGGTGACCTGGTCCCCGTCCCACCCCGTGCTCGGCGGCGGCGAACCGACCCCTCCGCCGGATACGCTCGTCCGCGTCGTGGAACGCCGTGGAAGGGACCTGGACCGGTGGAGTACGTCGAGAGCGTCGTCGACCTGGTGGGGAACACGCCGCTGGTGCGGCTCAACGCGGTCGCTGAAGGGCTCAAGCCGCTCGTGCTGGCCAAGGTCGAGTACCTGAACCCCGGCGGCAGCGTGAAGGACCGCATCGCACTGCGCATGGTCGAGGCCGCCGAGCGGTCCGGCGCCCTGGGGCCCGGCGGCACCATCGTCGAGCCGACCTCCGGCAACACCGGGGTCGGCCTGGCGCTGGTGGCGCAGCAGAAGGGCTACAAGTGCGTCTTCGTCTGCCCGGACAAGGTCAGCGTCGACAAGCGCAACGTGCTCAAGGCCTACGGCGCCGAGGTCGTGGTCTGCCCGACCGCCGTCGCGCCCGAGCACCCCGACTCCTACTACAACGTGTCGGACCGGCTCGTCGCCGAGATCCCCGGCGCCTGGAAGCCCAACCAGTACGCCAACCCGGAGAACCCGGCCAGCCACTACCACGGCACCGGTCCCGAGCTGTGGCGGCAGACCGAGGGCCGGATCACCCACTTCGTCGCGGGCGTCGGCACCGGCGGCACGATCTCCGGCACCGGCCGCTACCTCAAGGAGGCCTCCGAGGGCCGCGTCAAGGTCATCGGCGCCGACCCCGAGGGCTCGGTCTACTCCGGCGGGTCCGGTCGCCCGTACCTGGTCGAGGGCGTCGGTGAGGACTTCTGGCCGGACGCGTACGACCGCGGCGTGTGCGACGAGATCGTCGCGGTCTCCGACGCCGACTCGTTCGAGCTGACCCGCCGCCTCGCCCGCGAGGAGGGCCTGCTGGTCGGAGGCTCCTGCGGCATGGCGGTCGCCGCCGCGCTGCGGGTGGCCGAGAAGTGCGGCCCGGACGACGTCGTGGTCGTGCTGCTGCCCGACGGCGGTCGCGGCTACCTGTCGAGCGTGTTCAACGACCAGTGGATGGCCCAGTACGGCTTCCTGTCCCCGGACTCCACCGGCGCCACCGTGGGCGACGTGCTGCGCCGCAAGGACGGCACCATGCCCGACCTGGTGCACGCCCACCCGAACGAGACGGTCGCCGAGGCCGTGGCGATCATGCGCGAGTACGGCGTCTCCCAGATGCCCGTGGTCAACGCCGAGCCGCCGGTCATGGCCGCCGAGGTCGCGGGCGCGGTCAACGAGCGCGACCTGCTCGACGCGCTGTTCACCGGCAAGGCGCACCTGGCCGACCGGCTGGAGTCCCACATGTCGGTCAAGCTGCCCACGATCGGCGCGGGCGAGCCGGTGGGGGCCGCGATGACCGCGCTGTCCTCGGCCGACGGCGCGCTCGTGCTCGACGACGGCAAGCCCGCAGGAGTCGTGACCCGGCAGGACATCCTGGGTTTCCTCGCAGGCCGCTGACGGGTTCCCCGACGGCTCGCGAACTGTCAGAGAACCGCTCCCGAACCGTTCCCCAGCCGCTCACGAACCGCCCGAGAGCCGTCCAGGAACCGTTCTCGAAGTATTTCCCCGGTCCCGTCCCAGGTCTCTGATCTGGGGCGGGACCGCGCCGCGTTCTGCGGTTGCCCGCGATTCCACGAGTGCGATCCGCTAGCGTTGGCCGGGCACATCCGTGAACCACTACGACCAACGGGCCAACGCCTAGGGGGTTGGAAACTCCGATGAACGCTCCGCAGCCGCCAGGGGACCAGCAGTTCGGCGCTCAGCCCCAGCCCCCCGCGGCTCCCAACCCCGACGCGACCCAGGTCGTGCCGCCGGGCGCGGGCCAGCCCGCCGCGAACCCCGACGCGACCCAGGTCGTGCCGCAGGGAGCGGGCGCGAACCCCGACGCCACGCAGGTCGTCACCCCCGGCATGACCCAGGGCGCCCAGCCGAGCTCCGACGCGACCCAGGTCGTGCCCGGCGGCCAGGCCCCGCAGTACGGCACGCCGTCCGCGTCCGGCGGCTTCCCGGCGCAGCAGCCGGGGTACCCGCCGTCGAACCCGTACGGCCAGCCCGCCGCGCCGAACCCGTACGGCCAGCCCCAGGCCCCGTACGGCCAGCCCGGCTACGGCGGCCAGCCCGCGACGGGCATCCCCCAGGCCTACGGCCACGGCGGCTACGGCCAGCCCGCGCCGCCCGCAGGCGGGTACGCCGAGTGGGGCAGCCGCGTCATCGCCGGTCTGGTCGACCAGGGCGTCGTGGCCGTGGCCGCGATCATCGCCGTGATCCTCATGGTCGGCGTGGGACCGAGCGACATCGGCCTCATGATGAGCATCGCCGGGGTCCTCTACCTGGGCGCCTTCGGTTGGGGCATCTACAACCTCTACCTGATGGGCACCACCGGGCAGTCGTTCGGCAAGAAGGTCGCCAAGATCAAGCTGATCAGCGAGGAGACCGGGCAGGTCATCGGCTTCGGCGGCGCGTTCGTGCGCGGCCTGTGCCACTTCGTCGACTACATCGCCTGCGGCATCGGCTACTTCGCCCCGCTGTGGGAGAGCAAGAAGCAGACCTGGGCCGACAAGATCGTCAAGACGATCGTCGTCAACGTGCCCGACGCCCCCGGCGGCTACGGCCAGCCGTCCCAGCAGGGTTACGGCCAGGCCCCGCAGAACCCGTACGGCCAGCAGCCCCAGCCCGGCTACGGCCAGGCCCCGCAGCAGCCCTACGGCCAGCAGCCGGGTTACGGCCAGGCTCCCCAGCAGCCCTACGGCCAGCAGCCCGGCTACGGCCAGGCCCCGCAGAACCCGTACGGCCAGCCGCCCCAGCAGGGCTACGGCCAGCAGCCGCCCCAGTGGTGAGCTGACCCGCGAGAACCACTCGAGCGCCCGTCCCACCGCACCGGTGGGGCGGGCGCTCGTCTTTCCCGCTCACCACCCACCCGCCACCCCGCGCTCCCCTCCTCAGCCGCCACCCCCCACCCGCCCGGCCCACCCCACCCGCCCTCCGGCGGCCCCGCTTCACCCCTCCGGGCACCCCACCTCCCCCGTCCCGCCCACGCCGCGAGACGGGCGGTCCGTTCCGCGCCGGGGCCGTAGATTGACCCCATGACTGACAGCGGCCCACTCGGCTTCGCAACGCGGGCGATCCACACCGGACAGGAGCCGGACCCCACCACCGGCGCGGTCATCCCGCCGCTCTACGCCACCTCCACCTACGCCCAGGACGGCGTCGGCGGGTTGCGCAAGGGCTTCGAGTACTCGCGCACCGGCAACCCCACCCGCACCGCGCTGGAGCAGTGCCTGGCCGCGCTGGAGGGCGGCCGGTTCGGGCGGGCGTTCGCCAGCGGCATGGCCGCCACCGACACCGCGCTGCGGTCGCTGCTGCGCCCCGGTGACCACCTGGTCATCCCGAACGACGCCTACGGCGGCACGTTCCGCCTCATCGACAAGGTGCTGTCCCAGTGGGGCGTCGAGCACACCCCCGTCGCGATCTCCGACGTGGACGCCGTGCGCGCCGCGATCCGCCCGAACACCAAGCTGGTGTGGGTCGAGACGCCGACCAACCCGCTGCTCAACATCGCCGACATCGCGCTGCTGGCCGACGCCGCCCGCGACGCCTCGGTGACGCTGGTCGTGGACAACACGTTCGCCTCGCCCTACCTCCAGAACCCGCTCGAACTGGGCGCGGACGTGGTCATGCACTCCACGACCAAGTACCTCGGCGGCCACTCCGACCTCATCGGCGGCGCGCTGATCACCTCCGACGAGGAGCTGGACGCCAAGTTCGCGTTCCTGCAGAACGGTTCCGGCGCGGTGCCCAGCCCGTTCGACGCGTGGCTGACCCAGCGCAGCCTCAAGACGCTCCAGGTCCGCATGGAGAAGCACTCGGACAACGCCGAGGCGATCGCGCAGGCCCTGTCCGCGCACCCGAGGGTCGAGCGCGTGCTCTACCCCGGCCTGCCCGAGCACCCCGGCCACGAGATCGCGGCCAAGCAGATGCGCCGGTTCGGCGGCATGGTGTCGTTCCTGGTGAAGGGCGGCGAGCAGGCCGCGCTGGACGTGTGCGCGCGGACCGAGGTGTTCACCCTCGCCGAGTCGCTGGGCGGCGTCGAGTCGCTGATCGAGCACCCCGGCCGCATGACGCACGCCAGCGTCGCGGGCACCGAGCTGGAGGTCCCGTCCTCGCTCGTGCGGATCTCGGTCGGCCTCGAGGACGCCGACGACCTGATCGCCGACCTGTCGCGGGCCCTGGCCTGACGCCTGCCCGACAGCGCTCTACGACGAGCGGGGCGCCGGACCTCTTGAGGTCCGGCGCCCCGCTCGTCAGTTCCTACCGCTCAGCTCCTACCAGTCCTGCCCGTGCCGCTCAGCTCTTCGCGTACCGCTCGGCGGCCTTGGCCTTCGCCTTCGCCGCCTCGACCTCCCGGTCCCTCGGGGCCGCGGTGGTGACCAGCTCGCCCAGCAGCGCCCTGGTCGCCTCGGCCACGGCGGCGACGGCCGCCGCGAACGCCTCGGCGTTCGCGGCCGACGGCCGGGTGCTGCCGCTGACCTTGCGGACGTACTGGAGCGCCGCGGCCTCGACCTCGTCCTCGGTCGCAGGCGGCTCGAAGTTGTGGAGCACGCGGATGTTGCGGCACACGGCTTCTGCCACCTCCGAGGTGTCGGGTCAGGCTCAGGGCTGGAAGGGGTACTTGGCGTTGTCCGCCTGGACCGGAGCGGGTTCCAGGTCGGCGCCGTCCACGCAACCGCCCACGTACACGACCACATCGCCTTGCTCGACGAACCTGCCGACCTCGCCGCAACCAGCGTGCGCGACGGTGAAGAAGGCAGTCCCGGTGAGCGCCACGGCTGTGGCCACCGCTCCGGCGAACGACACGAACCGCGTCGAGAGCGCCATGCCACCTCCCCGGTGAGTGCTCGAACCCACCGCGAGCCTACCCGGACCACACACCGCCGCGCCCACGTCCTCGGCAGGTCGACAGCGCGTAACGGCAGGTAGGGGGTGTGTCACACCCTCGGTGATCACCCGGTCAGAGGTTGCCCCTGCGCTCCTGCTCGCGCTCGATCGCCTCGAACAGCGCCTTGAAGTTCCCCTTGCCGAAGCCGAGCGAGCCGTGCCGCTCGATCAGCTCGTAGAACACCGTCGGCCGGTCGCCCACCGGCTTGGTGAAGATCTGGAGCAGGTAGCCGTCCTCGTCCCGGTCCACGAGCACCTTGTGCTCCTGGAGCACCTCGATCGGCAGCCGCACCTGCCCGATGCGGGCCCGCAGCTCCGGGTCCTCGTAGTAGGAGTCGGGGGCGTCCAGGAACTCCACGCCCGCCGCGCGCATCGCGGTGATCGTCCCGATGATGTCGTTGGTGGCCAGCGCGATGTGCTGCACGCCCGCGCCGTCGTAGAACTCCAGGTACTCGTCGATCTGCGACTTCCGCTTGCCCGGCGCGGGCTCGTTGAGCGGGAACTTGACCCGGTGGTTGCCGTTCGACACCACCTTGCTCATCAGCGCCGAGTAGTCGGTGGCGATGTCGTCGCCGATGAACTCCGCCATGTTCACGAAGCCCATGACGCGGTTGTACCAGTCCACCCACTCGTCCATGCGGCCCAGCTCGACGTTGCCGACGCAGTGGTCGACCGCCTGGAACAGCCGCTTCGGCGCCCCCTCCGGCCTGCGCACCTGGGTCTGCCGCGCCTCGTAGCCCGGCAGGTACGGGCCGGAGTAGCGGGAGCGGTCCACCAGGCTGTGCCGGGTCTCGCCGTAGGCCGCGATGGCCGCCACCCGCACCGTGCCGTGCTCGTCGGACACGTCGTGCGGCTCCTCCAGCACGGTCGCGCCCTGCGCGCGGGCGTGCGCCACGCACTTGTCCACGTCGGCGACCTCCAGCGCGAGGTCGACGACGCCGTCGCCGTGCGCCCGGTGGTGCTCCAGCAGCGGGCTGCCCGGCCGGACCCCGCCGTGCAGCACGAACCGGGCCGACCCGGACCTGAGCACGTACGACTTGTGGTCGTGCTGCCCCGTCTCCGGGCCCGCGTAGGCGACCAGGTCCATGCCGAACGCGGACTGGTAGAACAGCGCGGCCTGGGTGGCGTTGCCGACCACGAAGACCACGGCGTCCATCGACCGCACCGGGAACGGGTCGCGAGTCCCGTCGTAGTCGACCAGGCCCACCAGTTGGCGGAGCTGGTCGTAGCTCACGTCGTCAAGCTGATGCGTCATGCGTCACAGCCTGGGCCCGCGTGCGCAAGATGGGCAACAGTCCGGGTTTCCGCTGAGCAGAATGTACAGTCAGGCGTGCCCGACGACCGGCAGGCTGAGCACTCTGACCACGAGGTGGACGCGCTCGACGCGCGGTTGCTGCTGCTGCTCACCGACGAGCCGAGGCTGGGCGTGCTGGAGTGCTCGCGCAGGCTGGGCGTCGCGCGCGGCACCGTGCAGGCCAGGCTGGACCGGCTGGTGGCGCGCGCCGTGCTGACCGGCTTCCCGCCCGCGCTGGACCTGGCCGCGATGGGCTACGGGCTGACCGCGTTCGCGGTGCTGGAGATCGCGCAGGGCGGGCGCCAGGAGGTCGTGCGCGGGCTGTCGGCGATCGACGAGGTGTGCGAGGTGCACGCCACCACCGGGCAGGGCGACCTGTTCGCGCGGCTGGTGGCCAGGTCGAACGACGACCTGCAGCGGGTCATCGACGAGATCGTGGCGGTGCCGGGGGTGCGCAGGATGTCGACCTCGATCGCGCTGTCGACCCCGGTCCCGCCGAGGGTGCGCCCGCTGCTGGAGCGGGTCCGCCGGGGAAGCCCCGACCGCTGACCTGCCCCGACCGCCACCCCGCCCTGACGTGCGAAAAGGGCGGGTCGACGCCGCAGCGCCCTCCCGCCCTCCCAGCTCTGATGCTCGAAGGGCGGCCATCCTGTCAGGAGGCCGCCCGTGGCATCTCGCACCGTTCAGCTCGCGTACGGAACCGCCTTGATCAGCGACACCTTCATCGTGCTGCCGTTGGGCAGCTCGTACTCGCGGGTCTCGCCCTCCTTGGCGCCCAGCAGGGCCTTGCCCAGCGGGGACGAGGGGGAGTAGACCTCGGTGCCGCCGTGCGCGCCCTCCTCGCGGGTGGCGAGCAGGAACTCCTCGGTCTCGTCGTCGCCCTCGTAGCGCACCGTGAGCACCATGCCCGGCGCGGCGATGCCGGTGACGGTCGGGGCCTCGCCGACCTTGGCGACGCGGAGCAGCTCCTGGAGCTGGCGGATGCGGGCCTCCTGCTTGCCCTGCTCCTCGCGCGCCGCGTGGTAACCGCCGTTCTCGCGGAGGTCGCCCTCCTCACGGCGGGCGTTGATCTCCGCGGCGATGACCGGACGGTTCTCGATCATCTCGTCCAGTTCGGCCTTGAGCCGGTCGTAGGCCTCCTGGGTCAGCCAGGTCACCTCGGTGTCGCTCACGGTCACCAACTCCTCGTCTTGCTCCAGGCCTGCCTGCGTGGGCCGGCAGTTCCCGGACGCGAACGCCCGGAACGGAAAAACACGGCCCACGCCGGGGCCGTGCTGAAGGGCTAGGGTAACACGACGGCAACGGCCGCCGGCCGGTTTCAGTTCCCGGTCGGGGCCTCGAACTCGCAGATCACCCGCTTGGCCGCCGAGGCGGCCCGACGCAGCTACTCCTGGTTCAAATAGGCGGGCACCTCGTAGGAGCAGCCGAAGACCTCACCGGTCACCGGGGGCTTGGACGTGCGCACGACACCGGTCTCCACGGTGCCCCCGTCGCTGGGCCGCACGAGCACCTCGCGCCTGCCCGCCTCCTCGCCGTCCAGCGAGAGCGCGCGCAGCACGCACACGGCCGGGCGCTCGGGCTGGTCGCGGTCGACGGTGAAGACGACCTCCATCAGGTCGTCGCCCAGCGCGTTGTACCGGAGCTTGTCGGAGGCGATCGGGGACGAGCCGAAGTTCGAGTACCCGGCCCAGCCGACGGCCGCGCCCGCGACGATCCCGGCTACCAGGAGTGACCAGCGGGCCCACTTGGGCAGCGGCTTCCTGGCCGTTCCGTACCTGCCTTCGGGGAGCGCGCGCCGTGCCACTTCCGTGATCCTCCCACCGGTGGGGAACAATCCACCTCGACAACCGAGTTGAAGTGTCGCAGGGCCCGACCGGGCCTTTAACGGCAGGGTTCCGGAGGAACTGCACGGCATGGGTGAGAAGCTGCGGCTGATGGCGGTGCACGCGCACCCCGACGACGAGTCGAGCAAGGGCGCGGCCACGATGGCCAAGTACGTCGCCGAGGGTCACGAGGTCATGGTGGTGACCTGCACCGGCGGTGAGGCGGGCAGCATCCTGAACCCCGCGATGGACCGGCCGGACGTCCTGGCCAACATGGGCGAGATCCGCAAGGCCGAGATGGCGCGGGCCGCCGAGATCCTGGGCATCCGGCACCGCTGGCTCGGGTTCGTCGACTCCGGCCTCCCCGAGGGCGACCCGCTGCCCCCGCTGCCCGAGGGCTGCTTCGCCCTCGTGCCGCTGGAGGAGTCGGTGCCCCCGCTGGTGGAGGTGATCCGCGAGTTCCGGCCGCACGTCATCGTCACGTACGACGAGAACGGCGGGTACCCGCACCCCGACCACATCCGCTGCCACGAGGTCTCGATCGCCGCGTTCGACGCGGCGGGCGACCCGGACGCGCACCCCGAGCTGGGTGAGCCGTGGCAGCCCCTCAAGCTCTACTACTCGCACGGCTTCTCGCGGGCCAAGCTGACCGCCTTCCACGAGGCGATCCTGGCCAGGGGCGAGGAGTCGCCCTACACCGAGTGGCTGTCCGGTTGGAACAAGGACCAGCCCGACGTCATGGAGCGGGTCACCACGCAGGTCGAGTGCGCGGACTACTTCCCGCAGCGCGACGCGGCCCTGCTGGCGCACGCCACCCAGATCGACCCGGCGAGCCGCTGGTTCGCCGTGCCGCTGGAGCTCCAGCGCGAGCTGTGGCCCACCGAGGAGTACGAGCTCCACCGGTCGCTGGTCGACAGCACCGTGCCGGAGGACGACCTGTTCGCGGGAATTCGGGAGAGGGTGACGGTGTGAACCCGGTGCCGTGGTCGCAGACCACCGCCTTGGTGGTGGCGCAGCAGCCGAGGGAGAACGACCCCGGCGGCCAGAAGGAGGACTTCGGCAAGTCCTCCCCGGTCGGCCTGCTGATGCTGGTGCTGCTGCTGGCGTCGGTGTTCCTGCTGGTCAGGTCGATGAACAAGAAGCTGAAGAAGCTGCCGGTGTCGTTCGGCGCCGAGGGGGCCGACGGGGCGGGCGCCGAGGCGAAGGAGCCGGTGGCCGCGAACGCGGGCGCGAGCGTCATCGCCGCGGGCAAGGCCGCCGCGAAGGCCGCCAAGGCCGAGAAGAAGGCGGGCGGGGACTCCGCCGCACCGGCCGCCGAGGCGCCGGAGAAGGACTGAGCCCGAGCGCGGGGCGGGGTCGGGGGCACGTGCTCCCGACCCCGCACCGTCACGCCCGCCAGCCGGTCTCGTCGCCCCGGCCCAGCCGCACGGGACAGTCGTCCAACAGCCCGTCGATCCGGCAGCCGACCTCGGCGAACGCGACCAGCTCCCGGCTCAGGTAGCCCATCACGTCGTACAGGTCCTCGCGCAGCGCGTGCAGCGGCAGGTGCCACACCGGCTCGCCGTGCGAGTTGCGGTTGCGCAGCCGGTGCAGGTTCCCGACCTGGCGCTCCACCAGCTTGCGGTCCTTGCCCGGCAGGTGCGGGAACGCCCGGCGCGCGCTCGGCCACAGCGTGCTGGTGTAGCGGGTGGTCAGCAGGTAGCGCCAGAACCCGAACCCGAGCGCGGTGACCAGGTAGTCGCCGGTCACCGGCTTGCCCCACTTGCGCAGGTCGGTGCGCGCCTTGCCGATCGCCTGGTGCGCCGCGACGTTCAGCTCGCGCGCCGGGTCGTCCCACCACGCCCCCGGCCGCCCGAGCCTGCGGTGCCGCCGCTCCAGCTCCCGCGCCACGCCGTTGCGCAGCGCCACCTCCAGGTGGCCGCTGGTCTCCTGGAACGCCGACGTCACCTGCCCGTTCCACCGGTACAACCGGGCCGCGAGCCCGACGTCCCCGCCGCACCGGGCGAGGTAGGGGGCCGTCCTCGGGCCGCTGAACAGGTCGATGAGGGGGTCTCGGGAAATTGCCGCTGCTCCTTCGGCCGGGGTACGTTGGTGGTGGAAACCGCTGAACGGTCCCTGGCTCTCCTCATCCGAGCGGCCACACCACCGCGGTCGAGGGACACCGAAGGTGCCGCCCCCGCGAGCGGGCGGCACCTTCTTCTTCTCAGGCCTATTCCGAGCTGACTCCGGGGCAATTCACGGGTCGGTCGTCGACCCTGGCTGAGGTCCATTGGAATGGATCAACCCTAGCAGTGCGCCAACTGTGGGGTCAAGATCGTTCAGGTTGCGGTGCGGTGAATGTTTCCGCAGGTCGGAGCGGGTAGAAGGATTGTTCTAAACCGCTTTTCCCTTTCCCGTTTAATCGTTTGAACGGATTGTCCCCGAGAGCGCCGTCGAACCGGGTTCACGGCTGTCGGACCTTCTTCGCGCGTCGGGACTAGGGTTGGAACCATGACGAACCGGCTCGCGTCCGCGACCAGCCCGTACCTGCTCCAGCACGCCGACAACCCGGTGCACTGGTGGGAGTGGAGCCCGGAGGCGTTCGCCGAGGCCCGCGAGCGCGGCGTCCCGGTGCTGCTGTCGGTCGGGTACGCGGCCTGCCACTGGTGCCACGTCATGGCGCACGAGTCGTTCGAGGACGCGGAGACCGCCGAGTACCTGAACGCGCACTTCGTCAACGTCAAGGTCGACCGCGAGGAGCGGCCCGACGTGGACGCGGTCTACATGTCGGTCACCCAGGCGCTCAGCGGGCACGGCGGCTGGCCCATGACCTGCTTCCTCACCCCGGACGGCGAGCCGTTCTACGCGGGCACCTACTACCCGCCGACCCCGCGTCCGGGGATGCCGTCGTTCCGGCAGGTCCTGGAGGCCATCGAGCACGCGTGGCGCGAGCAGGGCGACGAGGTGCGGGCGTCGGCGGCGGGCATCGTCGCCCAGCTCGCGCACACCCCGCTGCCCGAGGCGGCCGTGGACGCGGACGTGCTCGACGGGGCGGTCGTGTCGCTGCTCGGGCACCTGGACCGGGGCAACGGCGGGTTCGGCGGGGCGCCCAAGTTCCCGCCGTCGATGGTGCTGGAGTTCCTGCTGCGCGACCACGAGCGCACCGGGTCCGTGCAGGCGCTGTCCATGGCCAGGCTGACCTGCGACGCGATGGCGTCCGGCGGGATCTACGACCAGCTCGGCGGCGGGTTCGCGCGGTACAGCGTCGACGCGTCCTGGGTGGTGCCGCACTTCGAGAAGATGCTCTACGACAACGCGCTGCTGCTGCGCGCGTACACCCACCTGGCCAGGCTGGTCCCGGACCAGCCGCGCTACCGCGAGGTCGTGGCGGACACCGCCGGGTTCCTGCTGCGCGACCTGCTCACCCCGGAGGGCGGGTTCGCCGCGTCGCTGGACGCGGACACCGGCGGGGTGGAGGGCGCGACGTACGCGTGGACGCCGGAGCAGCTGGTCGAGGTGCTCGGCGCCGAGGAGGGCGCGCGGGCCGCCGCGCTGTACGGGGTGACCGAGGAGGGCACGTTCGAGCACGGCGCGTCCACGCTGCGGCTGCTGGGCGAGTCCGACCCGGCGCTGAAGGCGGCCCTGCTGGCGGCGCGCGCCGAGCGCGAGCAGCCGGGGCGGGACGACAAGGTGGTGACCTCGTGGAACGGCCTGGCGATCGCGGCGCTGGCCGAGGCGGGGGCGGTGCTGGGCGTGCGGGCGTGGGTGGAGGCGGCCGAGCGCGCCGCCGGGCTGCTGCTGGACCTGCACGTGGTCGACGGCAGGCTGCTGCGCACCTCCCGCGACGGGCGGGCCGGTGGCGCGGCAGGCGTGCTGGAGGACCACGGCTGCCTGGCGGACGGGCTGCTGGCGCTGCACCAGGTCACCGGGACCGCCCGGTGGCTGACGGCGGCGTGCGACGTGCTGGACGTGGCGCTGGCCCGCTTCGCGGGCGACGAGCCCGGCGTCTGGTACGACACGGCCGACGACGCGGAGACCCTGGTCCACCGCCCGGCCGACCCGGCCGACAACGCGAGCCCGTCCGGGGCGTCGTCGCTGGCGGGGGCGCTGCTGACCGCGTCGGCGCTGGGCGCGCCGAGGGCGGGGGAGTACCGGGAGGCGGCCGAGCGGGCGGTGGCGCGCGCGGGGCTGCTGGTGGCGCGGGAGCCGAGGTTCGCCGGGCACTGGCTGAGCGTCGCGGAGGCGCTGGCGATGGGCCCGGTGCAGGTGGCACTGGTGGGCGGCTCCCCGAGCCTGCTGGCGGCGGCCTGGTCGGGCGTGCACGGCGGCGGAGTGGTGGTGTCGGGCGACCCCGACACGGCCCCGCTCCTGGCGGACCGGCCGCTGGTGGGCGGGGAACCGGCGGCGTACGTGTGCCGGGGCTTCGTGTGCGACCGGCCGGTGACGACGGTGGAGGACCTGACGGCGGCGCTGGTGGGGCGGTAAGGGCAACGTCGGACGTGGGGCCGTGGAACTGCGGCCCTGCGCCCTGGGGCCGGGAAAATCTCACCTGAATGGGTGAGCTTGACGGTGTTTGCCCCTATGCGCTGATCACGGCCATCATGGACAGCGCGAGATCTCCGCGTTCCGAGGGCCGGGTGTGATCAGGGAGCGCGGGAGTGATCGTGCGATGGGCAGTAATGATCATGGGATGTGACACGTGGTGAATCACGTGCGACGCGATCGTGGCGAACTAGAACGTTTGGGTTACGCGACTCGGGAACGCACTGGTGGCTGCCGTAGTCATGGGAGACTGAACATGGTGAACGGTGGGATGTTCCTCTGGTGGTGGAGCGGAGCGTGAAGGGGATGCTGTCGGCTGACGACGTCGCTTCGGTGATCATCGCTCGTTCCGGCGAGTGGATGGACGCGATGCGGTTGCAGAAGCTCCTCTACTACACCCAGGCGTGGCACTTGGCCGTCACCGACGAACCGCTCTTCGGTGAGCAGATCAAGGCCTGGAAGGACGGGCCCGTCGTACCGCAGGTGTGGCACTCCCGGCGTGAGAAGGGCAGTCGCCGCCCTGCCGTGCAGGAGGTCGAGTCCGTTGAGCTGGATGAGTTGGCGTCGAACCTCGTGGACCTGGTCCTGGGCTCTTACGGCTCCATGTCGGGGGAGGAGCTCAGTGCGCTCACCCATGTGGAACAGCCTTGGTTGGACGCGCGCGGCGACTTGCCCGCCGATGCTGAAGGTCGTGTCGTGATCCCCGCTGATTCCATGGCGGACTACTACCGCGCCAGCCGGAAGCTGGGTGGGCGAACAGCCTCGGACCTGGCGGTTGGCGGAGTTCACCTGCGCGCTCCCCGTGCTGTCCCTCCGGTGGACGTCGACGCCATTCTCCAGTCGTTGTCGGAGGAGTGGCATGAACCAGGTGACAACCCGTGGGGCGGCGCAAGCCTTGAAATCGGCGACGAGTACGACGCTGACGGTATAGTTCGCGAACCTGGTCGGGCCTACACGGATTCGTGACTGTGACAGATGAGCCGCGACGGCACGTCGTCGTCTTTGACTGCAACATCTACCTCGACGTGGCCCGAATCGTCGGCCCGCCTTTCTCCTGGCAGAAGTTCGACAAGATTGCTGCCCGTTTGAGCAGGGAGTCCTTTCCTCATCCCGACCGTGCAAATGATTCGTTGCGCGCGGTGGCGGTCTGCTCCTCGGGGCGGTTCGCCGGTGGCGAGCTCCTCGAGGTGTGGACGAACGCGCACATCGACAAGATCGTGCGCGGGAAGGCAGCCGACCCGCGCCGTGTGGCCCCCTCGAGTGATCGGCGTGGCCTGGGGTGGTCCGGTGAGGACGCCCAGTCGCTCGTGGACGTGCTCATCACGGACACCATCGCCAGGTCAAGCGGTGGAACGCTGGGAAGCGGCAACTACCCCGATGGAAACCCGCCGCTGGACTACGAGGACGGCATGGTTTACGGGGCATGTCGAAAGATCTCCTCGGACGACCCGCTCTGCCACGTCTACTGCGTCACGAGGGACAAGGGTTTTCTGCAGGCCGGAGCGGAGGGGCGCTTAACCGGTCACAGCCGCGTGATCACGCCGTCGGCCTTCGTCGGTCTGGTGCGGAGTGCTCGCCAAGCCCATTCCGTCGCGGCCATGCGACCGAGGTGAGCTGCTCGGTCGGTCGTGGTTCGGCCGAGGTGGAACGCGCAAGGACCAAGCCGCCGACCGCGTCCTCCGGAGAAGGAGCGGTCGGCGACCTGCGCCTGGTCGTGGTTTTGGAGAATCCAGAAGAGCGCGGCCTCCTCGGCTACGAGTAGATCGACAACCAGATCGCCACGCAGTGGCAGCTCGCCGCGAGCACCGTCATCGCGTGGAAGAACTCGTGGTACCCGAACACGTCCGGCCAGAAGTTCGGCCAGCGGGTCGCGTAGAAGACTGCCCCGATCGTGTACATCAGGCCACCCGCGATGATCAGGGCCACCACGCCCACGCCCGCGTGGGCCAGCATGTCCGGCAGGGTGAACACGGCCACCCAGCCGAGCGCGATGTAGATGGGAACGCCCAGCCACCTGGGCGAGTTGGGCCACAGCATCTTCAGCGCCACGCCGCCCAGCGCGCCCAGCCACACGACCCACAGCACGGTGTACCCCGTGGACGCGGGCATCGCGGTCAGCGCGAACGGCGTGTACGAACCGGCGATGAACACGAAGATCATCGAGTGGTCCATGCGCTTCATCCACGTCCGGGCCTTGACGCTCTTCCAGTTCACCCGGTGGTAGAGGGCGCTGACGCCGAACAGGCCCATCAGCGTGATGCCGTACACGGTTGTCGAGTAAGCCGCCTTCGCCGACACGGTTGTCGCCGCCAGGGCGACCAGTGTCGCCGCCATGGCCACCGACACCACGAACGACCAGAGGTGCAGCCAGCCCCGCATCCGGGGGCGCAGCGCCGGAGAGGGCTGCGAAGGAACGGTAGACGCGGTCACCTGAGTGAGGTTACGGGAGCGTAGGTTTACCGGTCAGCACACGGGCGCGTGACCGAAGCCACCCGGCGTACGCTCTTTCGACGTGGGTCTCCGCGAACGCGTCAAGAACGTCCTCCTCAAGGGCTACGAGTACCGCCTCACCCGCTGGTTGGACGGAAGACAACGACCACGCCACGTCGGCGTGGTGCTCGACGGCAACCGCAGGTGGGCCAAGGAAGCGGGCTTCGACGACGTCGCCCACGGCCACCTCGCCGGTGCGCGCAAGATCCTGGAGCTGCTGAACTGGTGCCGGGAGGCCGAGGTCGAGGTGGTCACCCTGTGGCTGCTGTCCACGGACAACCTCACCCGTCCCACCAAGGAGCTCGAACCGCTGCTCGGCATCATCGCCGACATCGTCGACAAGCTGGCCGAGCCCGCCAACCCCTGGCAGGTGCGCCACGTCGGCGCGCTCGACCTGCTGCCCACCGAGACCGCGGCCCGCCTGTCCGCCGCCTCGCTGCGCACCAGGGGCCGCACGGGGCTCCAGGTCAACGTGGCGGTCGGCTACGGCGGTCGCCAGGAGATCGCCGACGCGGTGCGCAAGCTGCTGCAGAAGCACGCCGAGACCGGCGGGACGATCGAGGAGCTGGCCGAGGTCCTGGACGTGGACCACATCGCCGAGCACCTCTACACCTCCGGCCAGCCCGACCCGGACCTGCTCATCCGCACCTCGGGCGAGCAGCGGCTGTCCGGGTTCATGCTGTGGCAGTCGGCGCACTCGGAGTTCTGGTTCTGCGAGGCCTACTGGCCCGAGTTCCGCAGGACCGACTTCCTGCGCGCCCTGCGCGACTACGCGATCCGGCACCGGCGCTTCGGGTCCTGAGGGCCCGGCGGCGCCGGGGCCGACCCCCGAAGCCCGGAGGTTCGTGGTGCCGGAGCGGGGGAGCGGTTCCGGGGTTGGCGGCGGCGGGGATCGGGTAGCGGCGGTCGCCTGGCGGGGACGACCCCGGACGGGGACGACCCCGGAACCCGGCGGGAGCGCGGGGCCCTGGGGCGCTGCTTCCGGCGGCCCGGAAGCCCGTGGACGGGACCGCGCGGTCCTCAGCGGGCTTCCGGGTCGTTCCGGGTCGGCTGAGCGCCTCCGGACCTCAGCCGGGCAGGATGCCGGTCAAGCCGCCCAGCACGTCGGTCACGCCGTCGAGCGGCGACTCGCCGGTCGCGCCGCCGTCACCGGTGTTGCAGTTGTTGGACGACGGGGCGTCGGCCAGCGGCAGCGGGACCTGGACCAGGTTCACGCTGGTGCCGCACAGGCCGCCCGCGACCTTCGTGTCGGCGCCCACGTTCGCGTCGGCGTCGGCGTTCACGTCGGTCGTGGCGCCGCTCAGCACCGTCACCAGCGGGTCGGCGAACGCGGGCGAGCCGATCATGGTGAGACCGGTCGCGGCGGCCAGCAGTGCAGCGGCCTTCTTCAGCACGGGAACTCCTCGGGAGTGCGGGTGTACCTGCGGTTTCGATCGCGCCGGAAGCTACCGGCGGCGGGGAGGCGCCCCTGACCACTGACACCTTCGTGTGACGCCCTCCCCCAGGCCGGTTCGCCCGTGCGCGTGACCGTGGTGCAGCCGCCCGCCCGCTCGTAAGCTCCCCTGCTCATGGACGGCAACCGCCTGGCGCGCGGCTACCTCGCCCTCGGGCTCCGGCTCGACCGGCTCGTCCCCGGCCTCGTGGACGCCTACACCGGCGACCCCGCGCTGCGCCGAGCCGTGGCGGACGAGCCGACCCCGCGCCCGGCCGACCTGGCCGCGCAGGCCGCCCTGCTGCGCGCGGAGCTGCCCAGCTCGGACCTCGCGCCCGAGCGCGTCGCCTTCCTGGACGCCCAGCTCGCCGCGGCCGAGCAGTCCGCCCGCTCCCTCGACGGCGCCCGCACCTCCTTCGTGGAGGAGGTGCGGGCCTACTTCCAGGTCCGCGTCCACCCCGGCTCCACCGACGCCTACCGGGCCGCGCACGCCGCCCTGGACGAGCTGCTGCCCGGCGACGGCCCGCTGCGGCTGCGCCTCGCCGAGCACCGCGACGCCGACGCCGTCCCCCGGCACCGCCTCGCCGACGCCGTCACCGCCCTGTCCGACGCCCTGCGCGCGCGGATCGCCCCGGAGTTCGGGCTGCCGCCGGACGAGGGCGTCGAGCACGAGGTGGTC
Source organism: Actinosynnema pretiosum (assembly GCF_024171695.1). Lineage (GTDB taxonomy): Bacteria > Actinomycetota > Actinomycetes > Mycobacteriales > Pseudonocardiaceae > Actinosynnema > Actinosynnema pretiosum. The sequence goes on from NZ_JAMTCF010000009.1 coordinate 259,265, forward strand.
ACCGACCGGCCGTGGAGCGGCTTCACCCACCACCTGGGCGGCAACCGGTCGCGAATATCGGTCAACGCCGACATGGGGCACCGCTACGGCACCCTGCCGCACCTGGTCGCCCACGAGGCCTACCCCGGCCACCACACCGAGCACTGCCGCCGCACCACCACCCTCGTCGACGGCCTCGGCCACGTCGAGCACTCCCTGTTCCTGGTCAACAGCCCCCGCTGCCTGGTCTCCGAGGGCGCGGCCGAGCTGGGCCTGCACGTCGCCGTCGGCCCCGGCTGGGGGCGCTGGGCCGAGGAGGTGCTGGGCGCGATCGGGCTGCGGTTCGACGGCGGGCACGTCGAGCGGGTCGAGTCGGCGCTGTCCGGGCTGCTGACCGTGCGCCAGGACGCCGCGCTGATGCTGCACGACCGGGGCGCCGACCCGGACGACGTGGTGGACTTCCTGCGCCGCTGGCTGCTCGTGCCGGGGGAGCGGGCGGGCCAGCTCGTCCGGTTCCTGTCCGACCCGCTGTGGCGGGCCTACACCACCACCTACGTCGAGGGCGTCCGGCTGGTGGGAACCTGGCTGGACCTGCGCCCGTCCGGCAGCCCGCTGGCCCAGCGCTTCCGGCGGCTGCTGGACGAGCCGCTGGTGCCCCGTTCGCTGGAGGTCGAGCTGGCGGCGGGCGTGCCCTGGCTACCCCGCAACTCTGCGTAAACCCCCTCACTCGGACCGGTGTCAAGCCGTAGAACTGCGGCTATCACGCAATGTTGCGTGCCGATGACGCTGTCCGGGGGAGTGCAAGCCCCCGGTGGAACCATCTTTCCGGCGGTTTGCGCGCAGGTGAAGCTTCCATCTCACACCCGTTCGGCCGCCCCGAAACGTGGGTTCCGCAGGTAGCTTCCGAACTTGCGGGGCGCGTCCACTGCGCTCCGTGCAGGGGAGGTCCCGAACGTGGCGGTTTGCGCGAGGGGGCAGGCACCCGGCCCTCGTGGAGGCGCCGTCCGCTAGTCGGACGAGGTCATCCATTCGGGACAGTGCCTGGCCCAGCGAGGAGCGGACGCGGGTGCCGCGTTCGTGAGGAGTTGCCGTGAACGCACGACGACCCGCGAGCCGTTCCTCAGGCTCAACGCGCAGCGCGTCCCGGCGCCGCAAGGCGCCCGCCCAGCACACCTACGTCCTCGACACCTCGGTCCTGCTGTCCGACCCGGCGGCGATGACCAGGTTCGCCGAGCACGAGGTCGTCCTCCCGCTGGTCGTGATCAGCGAGCTGGAGGGCAAGCGGCACCACCCCGAGCTCGGGTGGTTCGCCAGGGAGGCGCTGCGGCTGCTCGACGAGGAGCGCCTGCGCCACGGCAGGCTCGACGCCCCGATCGCCGTCGGCGGTCACGGCGGCACGCTGCGCGTCGAGCTGAACCACACCGACCCGGAGGTGCTGCCCGCCGGTTTCCGCACCGACTCCAACGACGCGCGCATCCTCGCCTGCGCGCTGAACCTCGCCGCCGAGGGCGCCACCGTCACCCTGGTCACCAAGGACATGCCGCTGCGCGTCAAGGCGGGCGCGGTGGGCCTGGCGGCCGAGGAGTACCGGGCGCACGACGTCACGCTCTCCGGGTTCACCGGCATGTCCGACGTGGACGTCGACCAGTCCCTCGTGGACGCCCTCTACCGGGACGGCTCGGTCGACCCGGCCGAGCACGACCTCGCCGAGCTGGCCGAGCTGCCCTGCCACAGCGGCCTGCGGCTGCTCGCGGGCAGCTCCAGCGCGCTGGGCCGGGTCACCGCCGACAAGCAGGTCCGGCTGGTGCGCGGCGACCGCGAGGCGTTCGGGCTGCACGGGCGGTCCGCGGAGCAGCGCGTCGCGCTCGACCTGCTGCTGGACAACGAGGTCGGCATCGTCTCGCTGGGCGGACGGGCGGGCACCGGCAAGTCGGCGCTCGCGCTGTGCGCGGGCCTGGAAGCGGTCATGGAGCGCAACCAGCACCGCAAGATCGTCGTGTTCCGGCCGCTGTACGCGGTCGGCGGCCAGGAGCTCGGCTACCTGCCCGGCTCCGAGACCGAGAAGATGCAGCCCTGGGCGCAGGCGGTGTTCGACACCCTCGGCGCGCTGGTCAGCCAGGACGTCCTGGAAGAGGTCATGGACCGGGGGATGCTGGAGGTCCTGCCGCTGACCCACATCCGGGGACGGTCACTGCACGACTCGTTCGTCATCGTCGACGAGGCGCAGTCGCTGGAGCGGAACGTGCTGCTGACCGTGCTGTCCCGGCTCGGGGCCAACTCGCGGGTCGTGCTCACCCACGACGTCGCGCAGCGCGACAACCTGCGCGTCGGGCGGCACGACGGCGTCGCGGCCGTGATCGAGAAGCTGAAGGGCCACCCGCTGTTCGCGCACGTCACGCTGACCCGCTCGGAGCGCTCCCCGATCGCCGCGCTGGTCACCGAGATGCTGGAGGACTACTCGTCCTGACCGGCCCGACCGGGGCCTCCCGCGCTGTGCGGGAGGCCCCGGTCCCGGCCTGCGACCGGTGGTGGCGGGGGTGGACCGGGCGGCCGGTCACCAGCCAGCGGGGAGCGGCCTGCCCTCGGCGAAGCCCGCCGCCGACTGCACGCCCAGCACGGCGCGCGCGTGGAACTCCTCCAGGGTGGTCGCGCCCGCGTAGGTGCACGCCGACCGCACGCCCGAGGTGATCGAGTCCAGCAGGTCCTCGACGCCCGGCCTGGTCGGGTCCAGGCGCATCCGGGAGGACGAGATGCCCTCCTCGAACAGGCCCTTGCGCGCCCGGTCGAACGCGCTGTCCGTGCGGGTGCGCGCGCTCACCGCCCGCTTCGACGCCATGCCGAACGACTCCTTGTAGAGCCTGCCCGCCTCGTCCCGCTGCAGGTCGCCGGGCGACTCGTAGGTGCCCGCGAACCACGAGCCGACCATGACGCTGGCCGCGCCCGCCGCCAGCGCGAGGGCCACGTCGCGCGGGTGCCGCACGCCGCCGTCCGCCCACACGTGCTTGCCCAGCTCACGCGCCTGCGCGGCGCACTCGGCCACCGCCGAGAACTGCGGGCGGCCAACGCCGGTCATCATGCGGGTGGTGCACATGGCGCCGGGGCCGACCCCGACCTTGATCACGTCCGCGCCCGCCTCGACCAGGTCGCGCACGCCCTCGGCGGTCACCACGTTGCCCGCCACCACCGGCACGGTCGGCGACAGCGCCCTGACCGCCTTCAGCGCGGTCAGCATCTTCTCCTGGTGCCCGTGCGCGGTGTCCACGACCAGCGCGTCCACCCCGGACGCCAGCAGCGCCTCGGCCTTCGCCGCCACGTCGCCGTTCACGCCGACGGCGGCGGTCACCCTGAGCCTGCCGCCCGCGTCCAGCGCGGGCTGGTAGACCTCGGCGCGCAGCGCGCCCAGGCCGGTCATGATGCCCTTGAGCCTGCCGTCGCCGTCCACGCCCAGCGCGGCCCGATGCGCGCCGAGCCGCTCGAACACCTCGCGCGGCGCGGTGTCCAGCGGCAGCACGACCACGTCGTGGTCGGCCACCTCGCTCAACCGGGTGAACCGGTCCACGCCGCCCAGGGCGTGCTCGTCGACGGTGCCCACCGGGCGCCCGTCCTGGCCGACGACCACGACGGTGCCGTGGGCGCGCTTGTGCAGCAGGTTGAACGCGTCCGCGACCGAGTCGTTCGGGGACAGGACCAGCGGCGTGTCCCACACGGGGTGCCGCTCCTTGACCCAGGACACGATCTCGGCCACCGCCTCGGGGGCCACGTCCTGGGGGAGCACGACCAGGCCACCGCGCCTGGCCATGGTCTCCGCCATGCGGCGGCCCGCGACGGCGGTCATGTTGGCGACGACCACGGGGATCGTGGCGCCCGTGCCGTCGGAGGTGGAGAGGTCGACCCCGAACCGGGAGTCCACGGCCGAGCGGCCGGGGACCAGGAAGACGTCGTCGTACGTGAGGTCGTTGGCGGGCTGGTGCCCTTCGATGAATCGCACGTTGCGGTGACACTACCCCTGGCCGTCGGCGGTGTCCTGCGATCGGGGGTCGTCAGCGGCGGGCTCTCGGGGGTCCAGGGGGGCTCCGCCGCCGTCCGGGGCCGTCCGCTCGGGCAGCATCGCCCGGACCGCGTCGAGCGTGTCGGCCTCGGCGGCGGTCTTGTCCGGCCGGTACCGCACCACCCGCGCGAACCGCAGCGCCACCCCGCCGGGGTAGCGCGGGCTGACCTGCGCCCCGTCCAGCGCGATCTCCACCACCAGCTCGGGCCGCACCCGCACCACCCACTCGCCGCGCTCCTCGGCGATCGCGAGCAGCGCCCGCGTCTGCCACGCCAGCAGCTCGTCGGTGAGCCCCTTGAACGTCTTGCCGACCATCACCGGCGGCCCGCCGTCCGCGTCGCGCGCGCCGAGGTGCAGGTTGGACAGCAGCCCCTCGCGCCGCCCGCTGCCCCACTCGACCCCGAGCACCACCAGGTCGAGCGTGTGCACCGGCTTGACCTTGCGCCACGCCTTGCCGCGCCGCCCGGCCGCGTAGGGCGAGTCGAGGTCCTTGACCACCACGCCCTCGTGCCCGCCGTCCAGCGCGTCCCGCAGCACCCCGGCCGCGCTCTCCGGCGTCGCGTCGGCGACCCCCGGCACCACGTGCCGCCCGGCAGCCGACCGCAGCGCCGCGAGCCGCTCGCGCAGCGGCCGGTCCAGCAGGTCGTCGCCGTCCAGGTGCAGGCAGTCGAAGAAGAACGGGCTGAGCAGCAGCTCACGCGCGTCCCGCGCCCCGAACCGGCTCATCGTCTCCTGGAACGGCCTCGGCTTGCCGTCGTCGCGCAGCGCCAGGGTCTCCCCGTCCAGCACCACCGACTCGCACGGCAGCCCGCGCACCAGCTCGACCAGCTCCGGCACGGTCCCGGTGATCTCGCGCAGGGTCCGGGTGAACACCCGCACCTCGTCGCCGGACCGGTGCACCTGGATGCGCGCCCCGTCCAGCTTGTGCTCCACCACGACCGGTCCCGCCCCGGCCAGCGCGCCGTCCAGCGACTCGGCGGGGGAGGCCAGCATCGGCCGCACCGGGCGGCCCACCTCCAGCCGGAACCTGGCCAGCCCGCCCACCCCGTCGCGCAGCGCCGCCGCCGCGGTCGCGGGCAGCGCGCCGGACAGCATGAACGCCCGCCGCACCGCCTCGCCGGGCACGTCCGCCGCCCGCGCCACGGCGTCGAGCATCACGCCCTCCAGCGCGCCCTGCCGCAGCTCGCCGGTCAGCAGCCGCTTGAGGAAGTCCTGCTCGTCGGCCGTGGCCCCGGCGAACAAGGCCGCCAGCAGCGCGGCCCGCCGGGCGGCGCTGCCCTTCCCGGACTCGGCGGCGAACTCGCCCAGCGCGCCGTCCACGTCGGACACCCGCAGCGACGCCTCGTCGGCGGGCGGGGCGGCCAGCTGCCGCGCGGTGCGGAAACCCGCCCCGATCCGGCCCTGCCTGGGCACGCCCACCAGGAACGACACCACGGCCTCGGTGTCCTCGGACCCGCGCAGCAGCTCGGCCAGCGCCGACACCTTCGCCAGCCGGGAGCGGGTCGACCCCACCTCGGCGGACACCTCGACCACCCGTGAGAACAGCACGGACCGATCGTGCCCCGGATCACCGGCCCCCGCCGATCACGGACGCGACCGGGGGACGGGCCGACCGGACCCGTCCCCCGGACGCCTCAGCGGTCGTTGCGCGCCATCCGCACCACGTCCAGCGCCGCGTCCAGCTGCTCCTCGCTCAGCTTCCCCGGCACGTGCCCGCGCTCCAGCACCACCTGCCGGATCGTCTTGCGCTCGGCCAGCGACTGCTTCGCGATCGACGCCGCCTCCTCGTAGCCGAGGTGCTTGTTCAGCGGCGTCACGATCGACGGCGAGGACTCGGCGTACTCGCGCATCCGGTCCGCGTCCGGCTCCGCGCCCGCCACCACCTTGTCCGCGAGCAGCCGCGCCACCGCCGCCAGCAGGCGCGCCGACTCCAGCACGTTCCGCGCGATCACCGGCAGCATCACGTTGAGCTGGAAGTTGCCCTGGGTCCCGGCGAACGCCACCGCCGCGTCGTTGCCGATCACCTGCGCCACCGCCATCATCGTGGCCTCCGGGATCACCGGGTTGACCTTGCCCGGCATGATCGACGACCCCGGCTGGAGGTCCGGCAGCGCCAGCTCGCCCAGCCCCGCGCGCGGGCCCGAGCCCATCCAGCGCAGGTCGTTCGCGATCTTGTAGATGCCCACGGCGGTGGCCCGCAGCTGCCCGGACACCTCCACCACCCCGTCCTGGGTGGCCTGCGCCTCGAAGTGGTCCTCCGCCTCGGTCAGCGGCAGCCCGGTGACCCGCGCCAGCTCCTCCGACACCGCCGCGCCGAAGCCGTCCGGCGCGTTCAGCCCGCTGCCCACCGCCGTGCCGCCGATCGGCAGCTGCGCCAGCCTGGGCAGGCTGCTCCGCAACCGCGCCACCCCGTTGGCCACCTGGCTCGCCCACGCCTGCGCCTCGTGCCCGAGCAGGATCGGCACCGCGTCCATCAGGTGCGTGCGCCCCGACTTCACGATCCCGGCCCAGTCCGCCGCCCGCACGTCCAGCGCGTCCCGCAGGTGCTCCAGCGCCGGGATCACCTCGTTCGCGACCGCCTCCGTCGCGGCTACCCGAAGCGTCGTGGGGAAGGTGTCGTTGGACGACTGGGAGGCGTTCACGTGGTCGTTCGGGTGAACCTCCCGCCCCAGCGCGCGCGACGCCAGGGTCGCGACCACCTCGTTCGCGTTCATGTTCGACGACGTGCCCGACCCGGTCTGGAACACGTCCACCGGGAAGTGCTCGTCGTGCCGCCCCTCGGCGACCTCGTCCGAGGCCGCCGCGATCGCCTCCGCGACCTCGGCCTCCAGCACGCCCAACCGCCCGTTGACCCGCGCGGCAGCGGCCTTCAGCAGCCCCAGCGCCCTGATCTGCGACCGCTCAAGGCCGCGCCCCGAGACCGGGAAGTTCTCCACCGCCCGCTGCGTCTGCGCCCGCCACAGCGCGTGCGCGGGCACCCGGACCTCACCCATCGTGTCGTGCTCGACGCGGTACTCCTGTCCACCCATGCCACCGAGTCTGGCCCCGCAGCGGGGGATGGGCACGGTGGTCCGGGACACCTAGGGTCGGGGGAATGGACCTCGATGTCGATCTGCTGGTCGTCGGAGCGGGACCCACCGGACTCTTCGCGGCCTACTACGCCGGGTTCCGCGACCTGGCCACCGCCGTGGTGGACGCGCTGCCCGAGCCGGGCGGCCAGATCACCGCCATGTACCCGGAGAAGATGATCCTCGACGTCGCGGGCTTCCCCGCCGTGCGCGGTCGCGACCTGGTCGACGCGCTGGTCACCCAGGCCGGGCAGTGGAACCCGACCTACCTGCTCGGCCGCCAGGCCCGCGAGCTGACCCCCGTGGACGGGAAGCTGCACGTCGGGCTGGCCGACGGCGCCACCGTGCGCGCGGGCGCGGTGCTGCTCACGGCGGGCATCGGCGAGTTCAAGCCCCGGCCGCTGGTCGCGGGGGAGGGCTGGCTCGGCCGGGGCCTCGTCCACTTCGTGCCCGCGCTGGACGCGCACGTCGGCCAGGACGTCGTGGTGGTCGGCGGCGGCGACTCGGCGTTCGACTGGGCGCTCGCGCTCGCCCCGATCGCGGGCAGCGTCACCGTCGTGCACCGCCGCTCCACGTTCCGGGCGCACCCGCCGACCGTGCGGCAGGTCCGCGACCTGGGCGTGCGGATCATCACCGACGCGCAGGTCACCCGGATCGGCGGGGACGGTCGGGTCGCCGAGGTCGAGGTCGACGTCAAGGACTCCGGCAGCGAGGTGCTGCCCGCGCAGACCGTGGTGGCCGCGCTCGGCTTCACCGCCGACCTCGGGCCGATCGAGTCGTGGGGGCTGGAGCTGGACCACCGGGCGGTCGTGGTCGACCAGACCATGCGCACCGCGCTCGCCGGGGTCTACGCGGCCGGGGACGTCGCCACCTACCCCGGCAAGGTCAAGCTCATCGCCACCGGGTTCGGCGAGGCGGCCACGGCGGTCAACAACATCGCGGTCGCGCTCGACCCGGACGCGCACCTGTTCCCCGGCCACTCCAGCGACGCCAAATAAGGGCCCGCACAACGCCGGGCGGGGCCGGGGGACGACCCGACACCCTCGGGTCGTCCCCCGGCCCCGCCCGCGTCCGGACAGGCGGCCCCGGTCAGGGCACCACCTGCACCTGCTCGCCGGGGAACAGGTTGTCGAAGAACACCACCGACGCGTCGGGACCCAGGTGCACGCACCCGTGCGACTGGTCGGTCAGGCTGCCCTCGTGGAAGGCGATGCCGTCGGCGGTGAAGTACACCGAGTTGGGCATCGGCGCGTTGTAGGGAACGCTCCAGTCGTTCTTCACCTTGCGCAGCACCGGGAAGGTGCCGACGGGCGTCTCGTAGCCCGGCCTGCCGGTGGTGATCGGCACGGGGCCGTAGCTCGCGCTGCCGTCGTAGACCAACCAGGCCTGGTTGGTCGACAGCTGGATGCACGCCCCGTTCTGGACGCCGCCGCACGGCGTCCCGGACGCCGCCGAGGCCGGAGCCGCGAGACCGAGCGTCAGAGCGGTCGCGGCCAGTGCAGTGCCGAGAATCCTCTTCTTCATCTCGAAATCACCCCTCGAAGCCGGACTACCCCCTGGAATTCGCGGCCAACCCCTGAAAAGACCAGTGGCCCACCCCCGACCTGCGGGAATGGGCCACCGGTGGTAATCGGCGCTGCGCCTCACGGGCGCGGGTGGATCACCCTCGGGAGTGAGGGGCGGGGATCGGTCACACCGCGCCCGCGTACCCGCTGATCCAGGTCCGGAACGACGGGACGTCCATGTAGATCGACGGGCCGGTCGCGCAGGTGGAGTTGTTGTTGCCCGCGCGGCTGGTCGCGCCGATCAGCTGCCAGGCGCCGCCAACGGACTTGATCTGCGGGCCGCCCGAGTCGCCGTAGCAGGCGCCCTTGTTGCCGCCGGGGTTGTTCGTGCAGATCTCGTACGCGCCGTAGATGCCCGAGCAGCTGCCGTCCGCCACGATCGAGGTGTTCAGCTCCTGCAGGATGGTCGGCGCGCCGCAGCCGCCCGCCGGGGCGCAGGTCTGGCCCCAGCCGATGATGCGGGTGGCGGTGCCGGTCGCGCCCGAGGTGGAGGCGACGGTGATCGGGGCCTGGGTCACCGAGGTGGCCAGGCGCACCAGCGCGATGTCGTAGCTCGGGTGCACGACGACCTGCGCGCCCGTGGCGACGGTGCCGCCGCTGGTGCGGTTGGTGGTGCCGACCCGCGCGCGGATCGACGACGGCGAGCGGCCCTGCACGCAGTGCTTGGCCGTCACCACCCAGTTGGCCTTGATCAGCGAGCCGCCGCAGAAGTGGCTGCCCGCCGTGCTCTGCAGGGACACCATGAACGAGTAGGTCTGGGTGGCGTTGCCGCCGCCCACGATGGCCGGGGTCAGGTCCGGCTCGGTGGGGGCGGCCTGCGCGCCGCCGACCGACGCCAGCGCGGCGCCGACCGCGACGGCGACGGCCGTGAACAGGGTGCGGATCCTCATCGCTCTTCCTCCCCGCCGCCCGCGCAGGGGTGCGGGCGGCCAGGTCGGAAACGTAAGGACTGGGCACCGGGCGCGACTACCTACGGACGGACGGTAGCCGCGCCTTGACCGTTGACAGCTCCAGGGGGTGACCCCGGTCACTCTCCGGCGCTACTCCCGGCGTCACTCCCCGGCGTCGTGTCCCGGCGCCCCCCGGCCCGCTACGGCAGCGGGGGCAGCGGCTCCTCGCCCGAGGGCGGCAGGTCGAAGTCCACCGACGCGTACTCGCGCAGCTTCGTCAGCCGGTGGAACCCGTCGATCATCCGCACCGTGCCCGACTTCGACCGCATCACGATCGACTGGGTCGTGCAGCCACCGGCCTGGTAGCGCACCCCGCGCACCAGGTCGCCGTCGGTGACGCCGGTCGCGCAGAAGAACACGTTGTCCCCGCGCACCAGGTCGGACGTGGTCAGCACCCGGTCCAGGTCGTGGCCCGCGTCCAGCGCGCGACCGCGCTCGGCGTCGTCCTTCGGCCACAACCGCGCCTGGATCGCGCCGCCCATGCACTTGAGCGCCGCCGCCGCGATGATGCCCTCCGGCGTGCCGCCGATGCCCACCAGCAGGTCGACGCCGGTGTCCGGGCGGGCCGCCGAGATCGCGCCCGCCACGTCGCCGTCCGAGATGAAGTGGATGCGCGCGCCGGACTGGCGCACCTTCAGCACCAGGTCCTCGTGCCGGGGCCGGTCCAGCACGCACACCGTCACGTCCGACACGTCGACGCCCTTGGCCTTGGCCACCCGCCGCACGTTCTCCGAGATCGGCGCGGTGATGTCGATGACGTCCGCCGCCTCCGGCCCGGTGGCCAGCTTCTCCATGTAGAACACCGCCGACGGGTCGAACATCGCGCCCCGCTCGGCCACCGCCAGCACCGCCAGCGCGTTCGGCATCCCCTTGGCCATCAGCGTCGTGCCGTCGATCGGGTCGACGGCCACGTCGCACTCCGGGCCGTTGCCGTCGCCCACCTCCTCGCCGTTGAACAGCATGGGCGCCTCGTCCTTCTCGCCCTCGCCGATCACGACGACCCCGCGCATCGACACCGTGCCGATGAGCTTGCGCATGGCGTCCACGGCCGCGCCGTCGCCGCCGTTCTTGTCACCCCGACCGACCCAGCGACCCGCCGCCATCGCCGCCGCCTCGGTCACCCTGACCAGCTCCAGCGCCAGGTTCCGGTCCGGAGCCTCGCGCCTGCGCTCCGACGTGCTGTTGGACGTCATGCTGCTCCCCTGCGGTAGACCGGCCGATAGCCGATCCTCGCACGTGGTCAGCCCCGAGGACCGTCCTCTTCGGTCACCGCGAGAGCTTGATCGATCCGCTCGCGGGCGCCCGCGAGATGCCGCTCACACGTCTTCGCCAGCACCTCGCCGCGCTCCCACAGCGCGAGCGAGTCCTCCAGCGGCAGACCGCCCGCCTCCAGCTTGCGGACGACCTCGACCAGCTCGTCCCGCGCGGCCTCGTACCCCGGCTCACTCACCTGGACAGGTTCCCCAATCGGTTGCTCACGTGCACCACCACCGTCGCCGCCGCCTGGTCGTAGTCGGCCAGAGCCTCGGCGAACTCGGCGCCGTCAGCCTCCCGCACCGCCTCGTCCACCCGCAGCTCGGCCTCCGCCAACCGCCTGCGCGGCACCGATCCGCACAGGTCACCGGCCCGCTCGGAGGCCGCCGAGGTCAGCGCGCGCACCGCGTCGAGCACGGCCTGCCTGCCCGAGTCGCACCCGGCGACCAGCGCCAACCAGCAGCCCGCCGCCGCGCTGTCGGCGGCCTCGGCGCGCCTGCTCAGCGCCAGCGCGGCCGGGTCGTCGCCCGCCCGCTCGGCGGCCTGCTCGGTCGCGGCCACCGTCAGCGGCAGGAACGTCGGCTCACGAGCCGGACTGGGCACCACCACCGCCTCCTCCCTCGACGACCGCGTGCACGGCCCCGTCCGCGACCCTGACCCGCAGGCGGGTCCCGGCGGGCGCGTCGGCGGCCGACCGGAGCACGCCCTCCGTCCCCTCGGACGACACCAGCTGCACCACGGCGTACCCCCTGGCCAGGGTGGCGGCGGGACCGAGGGTCGTCAAGCGCGCCGCGGTCGCGGCGAGTCCCGCGCCCTCCGCGTCCAGCCGGTTGCGGACCGCGCGCAGCGCCCGGTCCCGCAGCCGCTGCACCTCCTCGGACCTGCGCTCCAGCGGCCCGTGCGGGTCGGCCAGCGCGGGCCGGGTGCGCAGCGCGTCCAGCAGCTTGCGCTCCCGGTCGACCCAGCCGCGCAGCGCGCGCCTCGCCCGGTCGCGGGCCTGCCGCAGCCGCTCGGTCTCCTCGGCGACGTCCGGCACCACGCGCTTGCCCGCGTCGGTGGGCGTCGAGCAGCGCACGTCGGCCACGTGGTCGACCAGCGGGGTGTCCGGCTCGTGCCCGATCGCCGACAGCAGCGGCGTGCGCAGCGCGGACACCGCCCGGCACAGCGCCTCGTCGGAGAACGGCAGCAGGTCCTCGACGCTGCCGCCGCCGCGCGCCAGCACGATCACGTCGACCTCGGGGTCGGCCTCCAGCACGCCCAGCGCGCGCACCACCTCGGGCACCGCCGACGGGCCCTGCACCGCCACGTTGACCACCCGGAACCGGGCGGCGGGCCACCTGGCCTGCGCGTTCTTCAGCACGTCCCGCTCGGCGGCCGAGGCCCGACCGGTCACCAGGCCGATCTTGTTCGGCAGGAACGGCGGCTTGCGCTTGCGGCGCCGGTCGAACAGGCCCTCGGCGTCCAGCAGCTTGCGCAACCGCTCGACGCGGGCCAGCAGGTCGCCGATCCCGACCGCGCGGATCTCGTCCACGCGCAGGCTGATCGTGCCGCGCGCCGCGTAGTAGCTGGGCCTGCCGTGCACGACCACCCGGCTGCCCTCGGTGAGCTGGCCGTCCCGGACCAGGTCGGCGGGCGCGGTCAGCGACATCGACAGGTCGGCGGACGGGTCGCGCAGCGTCAGGAACGCCGTCCTCATGTTCGGGCGGGCGCTGAGCTGGGTGACCTGGCCCTCCACCCACACGTCGCCGAGCCTGCCGATCCAGTCGGCGATCTTCTGGGCGACCGTGCGCACCGGCCACGGCTCCTCCGGCGAGGAGCGCGGCGGCTGGGCCTTCTGCTCCGTCACGACTCGGCGCGCAGGTTGGCCAGGCGGCGGGCCAGCATCCCGGTGAACTCGGGGCGCGACTCGTGCGCGCGCTCGTGCGCGAGCAGCTGCTCCAGGTCGGTCGCGGACAGCGACCGCAGCTTGGCCCGGAGCTGCGGCAGGCTCATCGAGTCGTACTCGGGCAGCGCGGACGGCGACTCGGCGGCCAGCGCCCGCTCCTCGCGGGCCCACGGGTCGGCGGAGTCGTCATCAGCGTCGGCCGTGGCGTCGGCGGTGGCCGCGGCGACCTTCGCGATGCCCTCGGCGGCGGACTTCCGCTCCTGGTCGGAGGGGGTCTTGGCGGCGGGCGCGGCGGGCTTCGCGGCGCTCGGGGCGGCGTCGGTCCCGTCCTCGTCGAACACGGCCCACTCGGGCTCCTGCTCGACGGGCCTGAGGCCGGCGAGCACGTCGTCGCCCCTGATTGCGAGTTCGGTCACCGTCTGCTGCACGCGCATCGACAGCTGCAGGGCCTCGCTGACCACGGTCACCGGCAGCCCGGCGAGCTGTCCTGGCAGCTTCTTGGCCTGCTCGACCGCGGTGACGGCCAGTCCCGCGGCGAGGCGGACGGGCAGCGGGAGTTGCTTCATGCACCCAGATTGCCCCAGTCGGGCGGCGTGTGCCTAGGTTCGCCACGCCCGTACCCTGGACGACATGGACAAGCGAGTGCTCCTGGCCAATCCGCGCGGGTACTGCGCGGGCGTTGACCGCGCAGTCGTCACGGTGGAGAAGGCGCTGGAGAAGTACGGCGCGCCGGTGTACGTCCGCAAGGAGATCGTCCACAACAAGCACGTCGTGGAGACGCTGTCGAAGCGCGGCGCGATCTTCGTCAACGAGACCGACGAGGTGCCCGAGGGCGCGCTGGTGGTGTTCTCCGCCCACGGCGTCTCGCCCAAGGTGCACGAGGAGGCCGCCGACCGCAGCCTGCGCACCATCGACGCGACCTGCCCCCTGGTGACCAAGGTCCACAAGGAGGCCCAGCGGTTCGCGCGCGAGGACTACGACATCCTGCTCATCGGCCACGAGGGTCACGAGGAGGTCGAGGGCACCGCCGGTGAGGCGCCCGACCACATCCAGCTCGTGGACACCGCCGAGGACGTCGCGAAGGTCGAGGTGCGCGACCCGTCCAAGGTGATCTGGCTGTCCCAGACCACGCTGTCGGTGGACGAGACGATGGTCCGGGTGCGCCAGCTCAAGGAGCGCTTCCCCGACCTGCAGGAACCGCCGTCGGACGACATCTGCTACGCCACCTCCAACCGCCAGGTCGCGGTGAAGACGATGGCGCCGGAGTGCGACCTGGTGCTCGTGGTCGGCTCGAAGAACTCGTCCAACTCGGTGCGGCTGGTCGAGGTCGCGCTGCAGGCGGGCGCGAAGGCCTCGTACCTGATCGACTACGCCGAGGAGGTCGACGAGGCCTGGTTCGACGGCGTGACCACGGTCGGCGTGACCAGCGGCGCCTCGGTGCCGGACATCCTGGTGATGGACCTGCTCAAGCACCTGGCCGAGCGCGGCTACGCGGACGTGGAGGAGATCACCACGGCCAACGAGAAGATCGCGTTCTCGCTGCCGCGCGAGCTGCGCAAGGACTCGGTGCGCTGACCGGGGAGAGCCGGACCTGATCGGGGGACCCGATCGGTCCGGGCCGACGACGGGCGCCCGCGCTGGGGCGCCGCGACGCGGTGACGACGCGGCTGGGAGGAGCCGGAGCGGATGACCCGCTCCGGCTCCTCCGCGTTCAAGGCACGGACGGGCGCCGCTCCGGCTGCCGTCAGTTGACCGTCAACAGTTGTCGGCCAGCCGCTCGCTCCTCCGGCCGCCGCCCTCCCCCTGGAAAGCCAAGAGCCCCGGCGCTGTCACCAGCACCGGGGCTCCCGGATCTCGCTCTCCAGCTCGTGCTCCCGAGGACCCGCTCAGTCCTCGTCGCGCGGACGCGGCCTGCGGGGCCGCTCACCGGCGGGCTTGCGCGGGCGGTCACCCGACGGGCGCTCGCCCGCAGGCTTCTTCTTCTCGCCCGCAGGCTTCTTCTCCCCGGACCCCGCCGCCCCGGACGGCCGGGGCCGCCTCGGGCGCTCGGCGTCCTCGGCGGGCGCGGGCTTGCGGGGGCGCTTCGGGCGCTCGTCGGCCTCGACGTCGGCCTCGACGTCGTCCACCGGCCTCGGGCGCTTCTTCGGCGGCCTCGGGGCCTCCTCGGCGTCCAGCTCGTCCTGCGTCACCCGGTTCGGGTCGCGCTGCAGGAACACCCGCGCGACGCCGATGCCCACGGTGAACAGGGTGGTCAGGGCCATCGCCGGGAAGGCGTTCATGAGCGGTTTGCCCAGGTCCAGCGCCAGCGCCATGCCCTGGCTGGACGAGTCGCCGGTGGCCAGCACGACCAGCGGCACCACCACCGCCACCACCAGCGGCGGCTGCACGACCGGGCCGAACATCGACCTGCGCTCGACGAACACCACGGCGCCCACCGAGCCCACGAAGAAGACCACCCCGAACAGCAGCCCCACTGTCTTCGACGAGTTCACGTCGATGAAGGCGCCGACGAACGCGAGGGCGAACGCGATCAGCACCGCGGCCCACCACTGCAGCCCGCGGAAGGTGCCGAACATGGCGCGGTCGTTCCAGCGGACTTCCTCGAACTCGTCGTCCTCATCCGGCTCGCTGCGCCGGTCACGCGTTGCGGCGGTCACGCTCACTCCTACGTTCGGGCCGGACCGATCCGGCATACGGTATCCGACTCCCGCCGCGCTGCGCGGGCTCCCGCCACGCCTCGCGCGGACGTCACTTCTTGTTACGCCTCACGGGCCTCCGAGGGTGCACCGACCGCCTCCCGCTCGTCGGCCCTGCGGACCACCGGGAGCGGCGCGGGCGCCCCCGACGCGGCCGACAGCGGCCCCGCCGCCGCCCGGAAGCCCTCCAGCGCGTCCAGCTCACGCCTGCGCGCGGACAGGAACCGCTGCAGGTGCGTGCTGGACAGGTTCACCGCCTCCACCGCGCCCTCGGCGGCCCGGTGCGCCCGCCCCGCCTGCGCCTTCACCCGCTCGACGTCGTCGGCGAGCGCCCGGTCGGAGGCCGCGAACACCGCCGCCGACGCGATCACCGCGAACCCGGTCGGGCCGCACAGGAACACCCTGCGGTCCAGCAGCCAGCGCAGCAGCTCCGGATCGGTGTCCAGCGCCGCGACGACCGCGCCGTCGTTGGGCACGAACATCACCGTGCCGTAGATGGCGTCGGCCCACCGCTGGTAGCCCTTGCCCGCCAGCTCCGCCGCCCGCGCCCGGATGGTGCGCACGTGCACCCGCAGCGCGTCGGCGCGCTCGCGCGGGTCGTCGGTCTCCACGGCTTCCGCCCAGAGCGCCATGGACATCTTCGCGTCGACCGGGACCCGCCGTCCACCGCCGACCTCCAGCACCAGGTCCGGCCGCACCGAGCCACCGCCCGCCACGTCCACCTGGACGCTGAAGTGCACGCCCTCGCGCAGCCCGAGCGCGCGGGCGGTCTCCACCAGCACCCGCTCGCCCAGCTCGCCGCGCCCGCTGGAGGAGGAGAACGCCACCTCGTACCGCTGGAGCGCGAGCTGCCGCACCTCGCCCCGCTCCCGCTCCAGCCGCACCTCGTCCAGCGCGGCGTCCACGCGCCGCACGCTGTCCTGGTAGAGCCGCCACAGGAACCCGAGCGCGCCCGCGAGCAGGAGCGCCACCACCACCGCCGCCGTGCTGAGGACCGCCGTCACGGCGCTGAATCATGGCGCTGAATCCCGGCCCGCCCACCCGTCCTCACCTGATCGAGCGACACGCCGACCGGCAACGCCCGGATCTCCCGGTGATCACCCCTAGCGTGGCCGCCATGCGCTTGCTGCACACCTCCGACTGGCACGTGGGCCGCGTCTTCCACGGCCGTGACCTGCTGCGCGAGCAGGAATCGGTGCTCGGCGGGCTGGCCGACCTGGTCAGCGACGAGCGGGTGGACGTGGTCGTGGTGTCCGGCGACCTGTTCGACCGCGCCGTGCCCAACGCGGAGGCGGTCGCGCTGTGCTCGCGGGTGCTGGAGCGGGTGCGCGCGGCGGGCGCGCGGGTCGTCGTCACGCCGGGCAACCACGACTCGGCGGCGCGCCTCGGCCTGTTCGGCGGCTTCGCGGCGGCGGGCGGCCTGCACCTGCGCACCCGCGTCGCCGACCTGGCCGACCCGGTGCTGCTGGCCGACGAGCACGGCCCGGTGGCGCTGTACGGCATCCCGTTCCTGGAGCCCGAGACGGCCCGCCGCGCGCTGGACGTGCCGTCCGCGCGCGGCCACGCCGGGGTGCTCACCGAGGCGATGCGCCGGGTCACCGCCGACCTGGCCGCCCGGCCCGACGGCACCCGGTCGGTGGTGCTCGCGCACGCGTTCGTGACCGGCGGGGCGCCGTGCGACTCGGAGCGCACGATCGCGGTCGGCGGGGTGCAGGAGGTGTCCGGGTCGGTGTTCGACGGGGTCGACTACGCGGCGCTCGGACACCTGCACGGGGCGCAGGAGCTCGCCGACCACCTGCGCTACTCGGGCAGCCCGCTGGCCTACTCGTTCTCGGAGGCCGGGCACACCAAGTCGGTGTGGCTGGTCGAGCTGGACGCGGGCGGGCTGGCCGGGGTGGAGCGCAGGGAGCTGCCGGTGCCGCGCCCGCTGGGGCGGTTGCGCGGGGAGCTGGGCGCGCTGCTGGCCGACCCGGCGAACGCCGCCGTGGAGGACAGCTTCCTGTCCGTGGAGCTGACCGACCGGGTCCGGCCGCTGGACGCGCTGCGCCGGTTGCAGGCCCGGTTCGAGCACGCCGTGCACGTGGAGTGGAAGCCGGAGGGCGGCAGGCGCGCGGAGCTGCGGTTCGCGGAGCGGGTGCGCGGGCGCAGCGACGAGGAGGTGACGTGCTGCTTCGTGGAGGACGTGCGCAACAGCCCGCCGTCACCGGGTGAGCTGGCGCTGCTGCGCGAGGCGTTCGCGGCGGCCGGGCGGGAGGAGAGCGCGTGAGGCTGCACCGGTTGGAGGTGTCCGCGTTCGGGCCGTACCCCGGTCGCGAGGTGGTGGACTTCGACGCGCTCGGCGCGGACGGGCTGTTCCTGCTGCACGGGGACACCGGCGCTGGCAAGACGACGCTGCTGGACGCGGTGGCGTTCGCGCTGTTCGGGCAGGTGCCGGGGGCGCGCGGCGAGGTCAAGCGGCTGCGCTGCGACTACGCGTCGCCGGACGTGGACACGGTCGTGTCGCTGGAGCTGACCGTGCGGGACCGGCGGCTGGTGATCACCCGCAGCCCGGAGTACGACCGGCCCAAGAAGCGCGGCGACGGCACGACCAAGCAGAACGCGCGGGCGTCGCTGGCGTGGGTGAGCGGCTGGGAGGGCGAGGGGCACAGCCGCATCGACGAGGTGGCCCGCGAGGTCGAGTCGCTGCTGGGGATGACGGCGCACCAGTTCTTCCAGGTGGTGCTGCTGCCGCAGGGCGAGTTCGCGCGCTTCCTGCGGGCCGACACGGTCGAGCGGGAGAAGCTGCTGGAGAAGCTGTTCGGCACGGAGCGGTTCCTGGCGGTGGAGAAGTGGTTCCGGGAGCGGCGGCTGGAGCGCGGGCGGGAGCTGCAGGAGCTGCGCGACCGGAACGCCCAGCTGGTGAGCAGGCTGGCCGAGGCCGCGCTGGTGGAGCCGCCGGAGGGCGGGGGCGGTCCGGAGTGGTTGGCGGGGGTGCTGGGCGGGTTGGTGGCGGCGTCGGAGGCGGCGCGCGAGCTGGCCGGGACGACCGCCGCGACCAGGGCTGAGGCCGAGCTGGCCTGGCAGGAGGCCCGCGACCTGGGCGCGCGGGTGGGGCGGGTGCGCAGGGCGCACGCGGAGCTGGTGCGCTGCGCCGAGGCGGAGCCGGGGCGCAAGCAGCTGGTGGCCGAAGCAGACGCCGCCAGGCGGGCCGTGCCGGTCGCCCTCGCCCTCCAGGGCCGGGACCGCGCGCGAGCCGCCCTGGAGGCCGCTGAGGCGGCCGAGCGGGCCGCCGGGGGAGCGGTGGCGGCGCTGGTTCGGGGCGCGGGTGCCGGTGGGGCGGTTGACGGGGGCCTGGCCGACGGCGGTTCGGGCGGCCGTGCTTCGGGCAGCGGCGGTCCTGGTACCTGCGACGCGGACGGCGGGAGCCTGCTTGGCGATGGCTTGGCCGGTGGTGCTCCGGGTGCCGGTGGCCCCGGCGCCGCCGCCGCGTTCGGCGGTGACCCGCGCGCCGAGGGCCAGCGGTTCCGCGACGAGGCGGGCGGCCTGACCCGGTTGGCCGAGGAGGCGGAGCAGCAGCGGGTCGCGCTGCGCGCGCTCGACGCGGTGGCGGCCGAGCGGGAGCGCGCCGCCGCCCGGCTGGCCGAGCTGGCGGGTGCGCTGGACGGCGCCCCCGAGCGCCTGCGGTCCGCGCAGGAGGCGCTGGAAGCGGCGAAACTGGCCCGCGCGGCCCTCCCCGAGGCCACCACTCGCGCCGAGGCCGCGACCGCCCTCCCCGCCGCCGAGCGCCGGGCCGTCGAGGCCGAGACGGCCCGCGTCGCGGCCGTCGACGCGCACCAGGCGGCGGTGGACGAGCGCCAGGCCGTCCGGCAGCGCCGCTTGGACGGCATGGCCGCCGAACTCGCCGGTGAGCTGGCCGACGGGCAGCCCTGCCAGGTCTGCGGCTCGGCGGAGCACCCCGCGCCCGCCGCGTTCGACGGCGCCGCCGTCACCGCCGCCGACGAGGACCGGGCGGGCGCCGCCGAGGCCGCCGCCCTGGAGCGCCGCCGCGCGGCGGAGAGCACCGCGCACCGGGCCGCGAGCGCCCTGGACGGCCTGCGCGCCACGATCGGCGACCGCGCGCCCGCCGACCTGGTCGCCGAGCACCGCGAGCTGGCCGGACTGGCCGCGCTGGCGGGTGAGCGCGAGTCGGCCCTGCGCGCGCTGGAGACCCGGAGCGCCCGGTTGACCGAGGAGCGCTCCGCGCTGGAGCGCGAGGTGGTCGGGCTGGACGCGCGCCGGTCCGAGCTGGCGGCGACCACCACCGAGCGCGCGGCCCGCCTGGAGCAGGCGCGCGAGGGCTTCCCGGACGTGGCCGCCCGCCGCGCCCACCTGCTCGCCCTCGCCGACGCCCTGGACGGGCTGGCCGACCGCCGTGCCGAGGCGGCGGGCGCGGCCGGGCGCCTGGGGCAGCTGGAGGACGAGGTCGCGGCGCAGGTCGCCGAGGCCGGGTTCACCAGCGCCGACGACGCGCGCGACGCCGTCCGCACCCCCGGTCAGATCGCCGAGCTGGACCGCCAGGTCCGGGTGGTCGACGACGCCCGCGCCGCCGCCGAGGCGGTGCTCGCCGAGCACCCCGGCGTCGACCCGTCCACCGAGGTGGACGCGGTCGGCGCCGAGCAGCGGTTCCGCGCGGCGGGCCGGGAGGCCGAGGAGGCCGCAGGCGCGTCGAGCGCGGCGGCGGGCCGGGCGACCCGCGCCGAGGAGCTGGCCACCCGGCTGCGCGCCGCGTGGGCGCGGCTGGAACCGGTCGAGGCCGAGCACCGGGAGCTGGACGCGTTCACCGACGTGATCAACGGCAGGGGCCAGAACACCGAGAGCATGACCCTGCGCACGTACGTGCTGGCCGCGAAGCTGGAGGAGGTCGCGGTCGCGGCGAGCGAGCGGCTGGACCGGATGAGCCAGGGCCGCTACCGCTTCGTGCACTCGACCGAGGCCGGGCCGCGCGGGGCCAGGGGCGGGCTGGGGCTCGACGTGCTGGACGACTACTCCGGCCAGCGGAGGCCCGCGAAGACGCTGAGCGGCGGCGAGTCGTTCCTGGCGTCGCTGGCGCTCGCCCTGGGGCTGGCGGACGTGGTGTCGCAGGGGGCTGTGCTGGACACGCTGTTCGTCGACGAGGGGTTCGGCACGCTCGACGCGGACACCCTGGACCTGGTCATGAACACCCTGGACGACCTGCGCGCGGGCGGCCGGGTGGTGGGGCTGGTGTCGCACGTGGAGGAGCTGCGGCAGCGCATCCCGACCCGGTTGGAGGTCCGGAAGGCGCGGAGCGGGTCGACGTTGGCGGTGACCACGGCGTAGGCGGCGGGGCGGGCGCGCGTACTCGCGCCCGCCCCGCCGCCGCCCCCGCCTCACCCCTCGTGCTTGAGCAGCCACCGCTTCGCGTCGACGCCCCACCGGAAGTTCCCGATCGCCCCGCCCGTGCGCACCACCCGGTGGCACGGCACGAACAGCGCCGCCGCGTTCTTCGCGCACGCCGTGGCCGCCGCCCTGACCGCCGCCGGTCGCCCGGCCAGCTCGGCGTACCGCGCGTAGCTCACCGGCTGCCCGGCCGGGACGAGCCGCAGCGCGTCCCACGCCTGCTCCATGAACACCCCGGACCGCTGCCGCACCGGCACCTCCGCGACCGCGCCCAGCTCACCCGAGTGGTAGGCCCGCACCGCCCTCGTCACCTCCCCGAGGTCCCGCCGCTCCTTGATCTCCTCCGGCTTCAACGACGCCGACACCTGCGGCATCAGCTCGTCCAGCGACGCGGTCCAGCCGCTCGCCAGCACCGCGCCGTCACCCGCCACCACGGCGGTGAAGGGGCCGATGGGGGTGTCCACGGTGGACGTGAACGCGGTCACGCTGTCCTCCTGCTTCGCTCGTTCGAGTCACTTCGCCCGTTCAGGTCATCCCGCTCGCGCGGACCCAGCGCGCCCAGGTGCACGGCCGCGTAGGAGCGCCACGGCCGCCACGCGGCCCCGTCTCCCCGCTCCCCGTCTCCCCGCTCTCCGTCTCCTCGCTCCCCGCCCACCTGCGCGTCACCTACTCGCGTGTCACCCACCAAGGGGACGTCCGGCGAGCCCAGCACCCGCGCCACGACCCGCCGCGCGACCGCCGCCCCGACGCCGGGGAACGCGGTCAGCTCGGCCAGCAGCTCGTCCGCGTCCCGCCCGACGTCCACCACCAGCTCCCCGCCCGCCAGCGCCCGCCCGACCGGGGTGTCCACGACCGCCGGGTACAGGTGCGTCACCGCCCCGTCCGGGTGCTCCAGCGGCTCCCCGGCCTCCCGGTGCCCCAGCTCGCGCAGCAGCGTCTCGGCCCCGTCCACGCTCCCCGGCACCCGCGCCCCCGGCCGGGCCGCGACCAGCTCGCGCAGCGCCGGGTCCGCCCCGAGCACCGCGTCCACGGCCTGCGGGTCGGCGTCCAGGTCGAGCAGCCGCCGCACCCGGCTCACCGCCGTCCCCAGGTCCCGCAGATCACCCAGTCGAAGGGAGCACAGCACGTGCCCATCACGCGGGGTGAGCGCGACGGTGGCCGCGCCGTGCGGGAGCCGGAGCGAGCGCCGGTAGGTCCCGCCGCTGACCTCCTCCACGCCGGGCACGGCCTCGGCGCGGAAGAACTCCAGCAGCCCGGCGGCGTCGAACGGCGGCCGGTAGGGCAGCCGCAGCTCGATCCGCCCGGCCGCGCCGACGGTCGCGCGCGCCTCGCGCAGCCGCGAGGGCGTGGCCGCGAACACCGCCCGGATCGTGTCGTTGAACTGCCGCACCGAGGCGAACCCGGCCGCGAACGCCACGTCCGCGAACGCCAGGTCGGTGGTCTCGATCAGCAGCCGCGCCGAGTGCGCCCGGTACGCCCGCGCCAGCGCGAGCGGCCCGGCCCCCAGCTCCACGGACAGCACCCGCGACAGGTGCCGCTCCGAGTAGCCGAGCCGCGCGGCCAGCCCCGGCACGCCCTCCCGCTCCACCACCCCGTCCCCGATGAGCCGCATCGCCCGCGCCGCGAGGTCCGCCCGCAGGTTCCACTCGGGTGACCCCGGAACGGCGTCCGGCAGGCACCTGCGGCACGCCCGGTAACCGGCGGACTGGGCCGCGGCGGCGGTCGGGTAGAACTCGACGTTGCGCTGCTTGGGCGTGGTCGCCGGGCAGGACGGGCGGCAGTAGATGCGGGTGGTGCGCACGGCGGTGATGAAGCACCCGTCGAAGCGGGCGTCGCGGGAGGCCACCGCCCGGTAGGCGCGTTCGGCGTCGAGGAGCACGCACCCACTGTGCCGCAGGCCGCGCCGCACCTCTCGCGGAAATCGGACGCGGGGGCGCTGCGCGTAGACTCACCCACCGTGAGTTTGACCCTCGGTATCGTCGGCCTGCCCAACGTCGGCAAGTCCACCCTGTTCAACGCCCTCACGCGCAACGACGTGCTCGCGGCGAACTACCCGTTCGCCACGATCGAGCCGAACGTCGGCGTGGTGCCGTTGCCGGATGCCAGGCTGGGCAAGCTGGCGGAGGTCTTCGGCTCCGAGCGCGAGGTGCCCGCCGTGGTGTCGTTCGTCGACATCGCGGGCATCGTCAAGGGCGCCTCCGAAGGCGCGGGCCTCGGCAACAAGTTCCTCGCGAACATCCGCGAGGCCAACGCGATCTGCCAGGTCGTCCGCGTGTTCGACGACTCGGACGTGATCCACGTCGACGACCGCGTCGACCCGGTCGCGGACATCGAGACGATCAACACCGAGCTGGTGCTGGCCGACCTCCAGACCCTGGAGAAGGCCATCCCCAGGCTGGAGAAGGAGGCGCGGACCCAGAAGGACCGCCGCCCCGCGCTGGAGGCCGCGCAGAAGGCCCGCGAGATCCTCGACGCCGGGCGCACGCTGTTCTCCGCGCAGGCGGAGGTGGACGGCGAGCTGCTGCGCGAGCTGAGCCTGCTCACCACCAAGCCGTTCCTGTACGTGTTCAACGCCGACGAGGGCGTGCTCACGAACGACGCGAAGGTGAAGGAGCTGCGCGAGCTGGTCGCGCCCGCCGACGCGGTGTTCCTGGACGCCAAGGTCGAGGCCGAGCTGCTGGAGCTGGACGAGGAGTCCGCCCGCGAGCTGCTGGAGTCGATCGGCCAGCACGAGCCGGGCCTGCACGCCCTGGCCCGCGCGGGCTTCCACACCCTCGGGCTCCAGACCTACCTGACGGCGGGCCCGAAGGAGGCGCGCGCCTGGACGATCCCGAAGGGCGCGACCGCCCCACAGGCCGCGGGCGTGATCCACACGGACTTCGAGCGCGGGTTCATCAAGGCTGAGGTCGTGTCGTTCGCGGACCTCGTGGAGACCGGCTCGATGTCGGCCGCGAAGGCGGCGGGCAAGGTCCGCATGGAGGGCAAGGAGTACGTGATGGTGGACGGGGACGTGGTGGAGTTCCGGTTCAACGTCTGAGGACTTCCGCAGCCCTCCGGGGCGCGTCGAAATCCCTTTCGGAGAACCGGGGAATTCATTCCTCGGGAATGGGGAACGCCGGGAAGCTGCATCAGCTTCCCGGCGTTCCCCATTCCCGGCCCCGCTGGCTCACTTGTTGCCGACGTCGACGATGTTGACGCCGCCGACGTAGGTGCCGGGGCGCGTCGCGCCGTCCTGGCGCACGAGCGTGCCGAACCCCCACGGGAAGCTCCGGGTGTCGGTGGTGTTCGGCGGGGTCACGAGGATGCTGTCGGGCGCCCAGTGCGAGGTGCCCTCGGCGGAGTCCGCGCCCAGGAAGACGAGCTGCGCGTTGGTGCTCTCACCGGGCGCGAGGCTGATCGGCTTGATCGGGTCGTCGCTGCGGACCACGTCCCAGGTCTCGCCGTTGCGCTTCTGGAACTGGACGCCGGGGAAGCCCTGGAGCGTGCAGCGGGTCGCGGAGTCGTTGCGGAAGAGCAGCTGCAGGGTCTTCTGGTCGGGCGAGCCGCCCTGGTGCGGGAAGTCGATGCCTAGCCCGGTCTCCGCGGTGGCGCACAGCTCCTCGCCGCTGGCGGGCTTGGCGCCGTTGGACCGCAGGGCGTCGGCGCCGCCGGTGACCCTGGCGCCGCCCTCCCCGCCCTGCGGCGCGGCGGAGGAGTCGGCGGCCGGGGTGGCGGAGGAGCCGGTGGCGGGGGCGGAGGAAGCGGCGCCGGTGGTCTGGCCGGGCGAGCAGGCGGACAGCGCGCCGAACGCGGCCAGCGCGGCGATGGTGGTGGCGCCACGGACGACCCGCTTGGTGTTCGTACGCATTCTCAATCCCCTCGATTCATTCTTCGCTGTTTTCCCCTTGCACAAGTAGAGATGTTCGGGACCTCGGCGGGGATGTCTTTTTGTGAACCAGATCACAGTCGGGCAACTTGTTTTTGCGCTGCCCGTCGTGACCGCTGTTCCAATTCTCAAACATTGATTCGCGAAAAATTCTGGGCGGGATCGCCGCTGCGGCGTCCGCACCCGAAAGCCCTGCTCGAGCGGGGGTGAACGGCCGTCCCGGCCCGACGACCACGCCCCGTGACCGCCGTCCGGGTAGGCTCCGCCTCGCTCGCCCCGACGAGAGCCCGTTCCGGGCGCAGACCAGACCGAGCAGGAACCCGAGGTCCGCCATGCCCCGTCCCCCGCGACGGACCCAGGGCATGACGAGGCCCCGCGGTCGCGTTCACCACGGGGCCTCGACGCGCGCCTCGATCGCGGACCTCCCCCCGGAGGTCCCGCGTCGGGTCAGCGAACCTGCTTGCGGCTGTGCCTGGCCATCGCCAGCACGCCACCGGCGGTCGCCAGCATCCCGAAGGCGGCCACGGTGAACACGAAGATGTCGGCGGTCATGCGAATTCCCCTTGTTGCGGTTGATCTCCCACAGGTCTTGACGCACGGGTACCCGGAACGTTGCTCCGGCAGTCATGAAACTCACACGATCGTGGAGGATCCTCGGTGAACCTGCGCACCCTGGAAGCGCGCGTGCTACCCCTCGCGCCCTGGCTGTTCGGGCTCTCCCTGCTGGGGCACCTGCTGATGGTCGCCCTCCAGACCAAGATGACCATGGTCGACCTGATGGTCTACCGGAACGCCGCCCCCGAGCTGTTCACCGGCGAGCTGTACCAGTGGCGCCTCAAGGAGTTCTCCGACCAGTTCGCGCTCCCGTTCACCTACCCGCCGTTCTCGGCGCTCGTGTTCGTCCCGCTGTCCTGGGTCCCGTGGGGCGTGGCCCGCTGGTTCTGGCAGCTGCTGTCCCTGGCCTGCCTCTGGTACCTCACCCGCACCTCGCTGGAGCTGGCAGGCAGCGCGAACCCGCGCCGCGTCCTGCTGTGGACCGGCCTGCTGATCTGGGTCGAGCCCGTCCGCACCACGCTGAACTACGGCCAGATCAACCTCGTCCTGGCCGCGCTGCTCATCGGCACCATGGTCAGCGCGCGCTCGTGGGTGGCGGGCCTGGGCACCGGCGTCGCGGCGGGCATCAAGCTCACCCCGGCGATCACCGGCCTGTACTTCCTCGCCACCCGCCGCTGGACCGCCGCGCTCTGGTCGTTCGCCGCGTTCGCGGGCACGGTCGGCCTCGGCTACGCGATCTCCGCGAGCCAGTCGCACCAGTTCTGGTTCCAGCTCCTCGGCGACGCCACCCGCGTCGGCCCGGTCGGCTCCGCGATCAACCAGTCGCTGCGCGGCGCCCTGTCCCGCACGGTCGGGCACGACGTGGAGACCGGCCCGATCTTCCTGGTCGCCGCCGCGCTGGCCGCCGCGCTCGCCCTGTGGGCGCTGCTGGAGGCCGTGCGCGCGAACGACAGCCTCGCGGCCGTGGTGAGCACCCAGTTCCTCGGCCTGCTCGTCTCGCCGATCTCGTGGAGCCACCACTGGGTGTGGATGGTCCCGGCGCTGATGTGGCTGACCTACCGCGCCACCCACCGCCTCGCGACGACCGCCGCGTGGGTCTGGCTGGTGGCGGTGGGCAGCTACCTGATCTCGTTCCTGCTGATGGCCCAGGAGTCGATCTGGATCATCCCGCGCCCGTGGCACCTGTCCGCCCTGGGCTGGGTCTACCCGGCCGCCGGACTGCTGACGCTGGTCGCGGTGGTGGTGGAGCTGCGGGCGCGCCGGCGCGTCGAGCGCCCGGTCGACCTCGTGGGGCGGTGACTGGTGGAGCGCGGTGAGCTGCCCGCAGGGGGGATGTCCGCCGAGGAGCGCGCGGCCCTGCGCGAGGGCGAGCACCTGATGCGCTCGCCCGCGAACGCGCGCCGCCTGCTCAAGGCGTACGAGAACGCCCTGAACGGCGCCGGGCTCGCCGAGCGCGCGCTCATCGACCCCGGTGCGCCGGGAAGCGGATGACGGCGCGCGCCGGAGGGACCCGCCGAGCCGCGCTCACGCCAGCGCGTCGAGCGCCCGGTCGACCTCGTGCGCCAGTGACACGTCCAGCGCGGTGATCCCGCCCGCCGACCGGGTCGAGCAGCGGAACACCAGGGTGCGCCAGCGGATGTCCACGTCCGGGTGGTGGTCCATGCGCTCGGCCACGTCGGCGACCCTGCCCACCACGTCGATCGCCGCCCGGAACGACGGCAGGTCCGCCGCGCGCACCAGCGCCACCCCCTGCGCGGTCCACTCCGGCAGGTTCGCCAGCTCCGCGGTCAGCTGGTCGTCGGTCAGCAGCTCGGCCATGCGCGGATCATCCCACCGGGTGACGTAAGCTGCTGAACACCACGGGAGTCCGGTAGTGCGCCGGGCTGAGAGGAAGGCACGCCAGCCTTCGACCGTCCACACCTGATCCGGGTCATGCCGGTGTAGGGAGAGATGATGCTCCGACGTGCCCTGTCCGCAGCTCCGCTGATCGTGCTGCTGGCCTCCTGCTCGGTGGCGGGCAACCAGCCCGCCGCGCCCGGCGAGCGCGTGGTCACCCTGGTCACCCACGACTCGTTCAACGTCGACCAGACCCTGCTGGACGAGTTCAAGTCCGACACCGGCATCACCATCAAGCCCCTGGCCAGCGGGGACGCCGGTGAGCTGACCAACAAGCTCGTGCTCACCAAGGCCAACCCCATCGGCGACGTGGCGTTCGGCGTCGACTCGACCTTCGCCTCCCGCGCCCTCAAGGAGAACGTGTTCGCCGAGCACACCTCCCCCGAGGGCGACAAGGGCGCGCAGCGGTACCAGCTCGAACCCGCCAACCGCCTGCACGCCGTCGACGTCGGCGACGTCTGCCTGAACGTCGACGTCGCCGCCCTCAAGGACGTCGGCGAACCGCAGAAGCTCGCCGACCTCGCCGACCCCAAGTACCGCGACATGCTCGTGGTCGAGGACCCGGCCACCTCCTCGCCCGGCCTGGCGTTCCTGCTGAACACCATCGCCACCTTCGGCGAGCAGAACTGGACCAACTACTGGGGCCAGCTCCAGGCCAACGGCGTCAAGGTCGTCAGCGGCTGGGAGGAGGCCTACAACCAGGAGTTCTCCGGCTCGGCGGGCAAGGGCCCGCGCCCGATCGTGGTCTCCTACGCCTCCTCGCCGTCCGCCGAGATCGGCGACGACGGCACGCCGCGCACCAAGGCCCTGCTCGACACCTGCTACCAGCAGGTCGAGTACGCGGGCGTCCTGGAGAACGCGAAGAACCCCGAGGACGCCGAGAAGGTCGTCGACTTCCTCCTGGGCGCCGACTTCCAGGCCCAGGTGCCCGAGCAGATGTACGTCTACCCCAGCCGCGCGGACACCCCGCTGCCGGAGGCGTGGGCCAAGGCCGCGCCCCTGCCCGCGAACTCCCGCACCCTGCCCGCCGACCAGGTGGACGCCGGGCGCGAGCAGTGGGTCCAGCAGTGGCGCGATCTCGTCCAGGGCTGACGCGGCGGGACGCGGGCGGCACGTCGGGGGCCGCCCCCGGCGGTGACGGCGCGGTGGCGGGGACCGGGACGGCCGAGCGGGTGAGCGGCGACGGTCCCCACCGGACCGGGACCGCCGCCCGCCGCCTCACCACCCGCCGCCCCGTCAACCGCAGGGCCGCCCTCGGCTGGGGCCTCGCCGGGCTGCTGCCGCTCGCGTTCCTCGGCGTCTTCTTCGCCTGGCCCGTCGCCGCCATCGTCGGACTCGGGCTGCGCGAGGGCGGCGTGCTCACCGCGCTCGCGAACGGCGCCACGCTCGACCTCGTCGCCTTCACCCTCGGCCAGGCCGCCGCCGCCACCGCGCTCGCGCTGCTCGCCGGGATGCCCGTCGCGTTCCTGCTCGCCCGCGCGGAGGTGGCGGGCGCGGGCGTGGTGCGGGCGGCGGTGATGGTCCCGTTCGTGCTGCCCACCGTCGTCGTCGGCCTGGCGTTCCGGGCGCTCTGGCCGGACGGCGGCGTGCTGCCGATCGTGCTGGCCAACGCGTTCTTCAACGTCGCCGTCGTCGCCCGCACCGTCGGCGGCCTGTGGGCGCGGCTCGACCGGCGCGCCGAGGACGCCGCCCGCGCGCTCGGCGCGTCCAGGCTGCGCGCCTTCACCTCCGTCGTGCTGCCCGCGCTGGCGCCCGCCGTCGGCTCGGCCGCGTCCGTGGTGTTCCTGTTCTGCGCCACCAGCTTCGGCGTCGTCCTGGTGCTCGGCGGGGCCCGCCACCGCACCCTGGAGACCGAGATCTACCTGCGCACCGTCGAGCTGTTCGACCTGCCCGGCGCCGCCGCGCTGTCCCTGGTCCAGTTCGCCGCCGTCCTCGCCGTGCTGGTGCTGGGCGCGCTGGCCCGCCGCCGCCGCGAGGCCGGGCTCGCCCTGCGCGCCGAACCGCCCCGCAGGCCGCAGGGCGGCGAGTGGGGCGTGGTGGCCGCCGCGTGGCTGGTCGTGCTGGTGCTGCTGGTCCCCGTGGTGGCGCTGCTGGCCCGCTCGGTGTCCACCCGCGACGGCTGGAGCCTGGACGGCTACCGCGCCCTCGCGGGCACCGGCGAGCGCGGCACCCTCTCCGTCTCGGGCGTGGACGCGGCGCTGAACTCGCTGCGCGCCGCCACCGACGCCACCCTGCTCGCCCTGCTCGTCGGCGTCCTGTCGGCGGTCGTGCTGGTCGGCCTGCGCCGCTCCGGCTCCTGGCTCGCCGAGGCGCTCGACACCGCGCTCATGCTGCCGCTGGGCGTGTCCGCCGTGACGGTCGGCTTCGGCTACCTGATCACCATGGACGCCCTGCCCGGCGACCTGCGCACCTCGCCCGCGCTGGTGCCGCTGGCCCAGGCGCTCGTGGTGACGCCGCTGGTGGTGCGCATGGTGCTGCCGGTGCTGCGCGCGGTCGACGAGCGGCTGCGGCAGGCCGCCGCCTCGCTCGGCGCGAGCCCCTGGCGGGTGTGGCGCGAGGTCGACCTGCCGCTGGCGGCCCGCTCGCTCGTGGCCGCCGCCGGGTTCGGGTACGTGGTGGCGCTCGGCGAGTTCGGGGCGACCAGCTTCCTGGCCCGCCCGGACGCGCCGACCCTGCCGGTGGTGATCGCCCGGCTGATGTCGCGGCCCGGCGAGCTGAACAGCCAGATGGCCTACGCGGCGTGCGCGCTGCTGATGGTGGTGACCGCGGTGACCGTGCTGCTCGTCGAGCGGCTCAGGGCGCCGGGCAGCGGGGAGTTCTGATGTCGTTGCGGCTCGAGGGGATCGACGTGCGCTACGGCGACGTCGAGGCGGTGTCCGGGGTGGACCTGGAGGTGGCGGGCGGCGAGGTCGTCGCGCTGCTCGGGCCGTCCGGGTGCGGCAAGTCCACGCTGCTGCGCGCGGTGGCCGGGCTGGAGCGGGTCAGCGCGGGCGCGGTCACCTGGGACGGGGCCGACCTGTCCGGGACGCCCGTGCACCGCAGGGGGTTCGGGCTGGTGTTCCAGGACGGGCAGCTGTTCCCGCACCGGGACGTCGCCGGGAACGTCGCGTTCGGCCTGCGGATGCGCGGGGCCGCGCGCGGCGAGCGGGACAAGCGGGTGGCGGAGCTGCTGGAGCTGGTCGGGCTCGGCGGCTACCAGCGGCGGCGGGTCACCGAGCTGTCCGGCGGCGAGCAGCAGCGCGTGGCGCTGGCCCGCGCGCTCGCCCCCGACCCGAGGCTGCTGCTGCTCGACGAGCCGCTGTCCGCGCTGGACCGGTCGCTGCGCGAGCAGCTGGCGCTCGACCTGGCGCGGCTGCTGCGGGAGACCGGCGCGACGGCGCTGGTGGTCACGCACGACCACGACGAGGCGTTCACCCTGGCCGACCGGGTGGCGGTGATGCGGGCCGGGAGGCTGCGGCAGACCGGGCCGCCCGCGCGGGTGTGGCGGGAACCGGTCGACGTGGAGACGGCCCGGTTCCTCGGCTGCGGGGTGGTGCTCGCGCCGGAGGCGGCGGAGCGGCTGGTCGGGGTGCGCGCGCGGGTCGGGCTGCGGGAGACGGCGCTGCGGGTGGTCCCGGACGGCGCCGCTGGCGCGGTGGCCACGGCGGGCGCGGTGGGCGCAGCGGGTGGTGAGCCGCTGGACGCCGTGGTGCTGGCGCGCGTGCACCGCAGGGACCACGTGCGCCTGCTGGTGCGGATCGGGGACGACGAGTTCGACGCGGTCGGCCCGGTCGTCGGCAGCTGGGAGCCCGGTGACCGGGTGCGGCTGGCCGTCGACCAGGACGGGGTCGCGGTCATCGGCTGACGGCGACCGGCCGCTCGGGGAGGCGGGCTCGCGCGGAGCCCGCCGCTCCCGTGGTCGCTAGTGGTCCTTGGTGACCATGCGCATCGCGGCCAGCGACAGCCCGATCAGGATGTAGCACCCGGCCAGCGCCGTGCTCTCCCACAGCTGCCCGGTCGGCAGCGGGTCGCGGATCACGTCCGCCAGGCCGGTCCAGCTGTACGACAGCAGGTACGGGTGCAGCCAGGACAGCGAGTCGAACACCATCAGCAGCCCGAACACGATCAGCCCGGCCAGCGTCGTCGCCATCACGACCAGCGGGTGCTCGGTCGTCGTCGACACCGCCAGCGCGACCGCCGCCACCGCCCACACCTGCACCGACACCAGCAGCACCACCAGCGCGATGCGCGCCAGCGCCGGGCCGAGCGGCAGCGACGAGCCGGACAGCGTCAGCATCCCCTGACCGCCGAACAGCACCGCCCCGACGACCGTGCCCACCACGGCGATCACCGAGACCGACAGCAGCGACATCACCGCGACGCCGAACGCCTTGACGCCCAGCAGCCGCAGCCGACCCACCGGGGACAGCAGCAGCCCGCGCAGCGTGCCGTGCTGGGCCTCGCCCGCGATGCCGTCCGCCGCCCAGATCGCGCCGACCAGCGGCAGCAGCACGGGCAGCGTCATCAGCAGCACGAACACCGGCAGCACCAGGCCGTTGCCGGAGATGATCGCGGCGATGCCCGCGCCCGCCGGGCCGGGGCCGTCGGCGGCGAACCACAGGCCGACGCCCGCGACGATCGGGATCAGCGCGAGCGCGCCCAGCCCGAACAGCGTGCGGGGGCGGCGGATGATCCAGCGCAGCTCGGACAGCAGCTGCCTGCCGAGCGGCGCGCTGGTGCGGGTCGCGGCGCGGCTCGCCGCGGTGGGGGGCGGGGCGGCGGGGGTCGCCTGGGCAACCGTCATCGCGGGGTCTCCTCGGGGTCTTCGTGGTCCTGGCCGCCCTCGTCGGAGCGGTCGCGCGCGTTCATCGCGGCCACCCGCTCGGCCCGCGACCGCGTCTTCGCCCGCGCGCCCTGCGGCGGCGGGGTCTTGGCGGGGGCGGTGGGCGTGCTGCCTGCGGGGGTGGCGCTGGGGGGCGTGGCGCCCGCGTGCTCGGTGCTCGCGTGCTTGGCGGTGGAGCGCTCGGTCTGGTCCGGCTCCCCTGCCGGGGGCTCCGGGCGGTCCGCCCTGGACGGTCGGGGTTCGGCGGCCGGGTCGGTTTCGGACGGGAGGCGCAGCACCGGCTGCGGTCCGGTCGCCGGGGGTTCGGGGACGAGCGCGAGGTGGCGCTGCGGGCGGTGCTTGGCCCGCTTGCCGCGACCGGGCTCGCGGTCGGGGGTGGCGCCCGCCCCGGCGCCCGGCGCGGCGCCCGGCGCGCCCGCGTCGGTCCCGGTGTCGGGGGTCGGGGCGGGGTCCGAGAGCGCCGAGGGGGTGAGCGCGATGCCGCCCGGTTCGGCCTGCGCGGTGGTCCTGGCGCCGGGCTCGGCGCTGGACTCGGCGGCGGGGCCCGAGGGCCGCTGCCCGCCGATCCGCTGCTCGTCGCCGGGCGTGGTGGTGGGGTGTTCCTCGACCGGGTCCTGCTTGGTCCGACGTCGGCGCAGGCCGATGCGCGACCCGAGCGACTCGGACGACTTGGCCGCCTCGTCGGCGGAGGCGCCCTCGGACCGCTTGCCCCGCTTCCCGGAACCGTGCCCGCTCGCGCCCTTGCGCCGCACGGGCAGCGGCTTCTCCGGCGCGCCGCCGACCGGCGCGGGAGCGCTGCCGGGGGCGACGGGCGGGTAGTAGCCGCTCGCGGACGGGGTCACCGGCGGGTAGTAGCCGCTGGCCGAGGTGGTGACGGGTGCGTGGTAGCCGCTCGCGGACGGCGTGACGGGCGGGTAGTAGCCGCTGGCCGACGTGGTGACGGGTGCGTGGAAGCCGCTCGCCGAGGGGCCGACCGGCGGGGTCTGGCCGGGGGCGGGCGACGGGGTGTGACCGGTGGCGGGCGGGGTCTTGCCGCCCGCGAGGGCGTGTGCCGAGGGGGACTTGCCGCCTGCGGGGACGGCGACCGGTGAGGTCTTCCTGCCTGTGGGGGTGGCGGCCGACGGGGACTTGCCCGAGGCAGTGGTGGCGACCAGCGGGGTGTGGCTGCCTGCGGGGCGGGGGACGGGCGGGGGGCCGCCGTTCGGGCTCGGCGCGACCGGCGGGTAGAAGCCGCTGGCCGAGGGGGTCACGGGCAGGTAGTAGCCGCTCGCGGACGGCGGGTTGCCCGCCGGGGCCGGGCCGACCGGCTGGTGGAAACCGGTGCCGGGGGGAGTGGTGGGCCGGGCGCCGCCTGCGGGGGCGACGGGCCGGTGGAAGCCGCTCGCCTGCGGCGTGGGCGGCACGGCGGTGGGCGGCACGGGGGCGTTGGGGGGCGCGGACGCGGTCATGGGCGCGCGGGACACGCGCCTCGCGGCCGGTGCGGCGGGCGCCAGCGGCGCGGACGTGCTGATGACCTGCGTCGTCGCGGGCGAAGCGGGTTCGGGGGCGGGCGCTGCGGGCACGGCGGGCGCTGCGGCGGGCGCGTCGGCCGCCTGGGTCGCGACGGCGGCGGACACCACGGCGGCCGGGACCACGGCGGCGGACACCACGGCCGAGGGCACGACGGTGGACGGCGTCGCGGTCGGCAGGCTCCCCGCGCCCGAGGCGGTGACGGGCGGGTAGTAGCCGCTGGCGGTCGTGGTCACGGGCTGGTGGAAACCGGTGCCGGGACGGGTGGCCTGGCGGCCGGGCGACTGCCCGCGCGCTCCGGGAGCGGGCGCGGCCTGGGCAGCGGGCCGGGCGGGCGCGCCGGGCTTGGTGGGCGCCGTCGGCTTCAGGCGCGTGGAGGAGTCGGGGGGCGACACGGGCTTGCCGTGCGCGGGAGTGCGGGGCGCAGAGGTGCTTGGTGCGGGAGAGCGGGGCGCAGAAGTACTCGGTGCGGGAGTGCGGGGCGCGGGAGTGCCGGGCGGGATGGTGCCGTGCGCGGGCTTGCCGGGCGCAGGGCTGCCGGGCTGGATGGCGCCAGGCTGAACGGCGCCGGACGCGGGCTTGCCGGGCGCGGTGGTGGCGTGCGCGGGCTTGGCGGGCGGGGCGGTGGTGGGCACGACCTGGGTGACGGACGGGTCCAGCTCGGCGGGCACCGTGGGCAGCACCTGGGTGACCGAGGCGTCCAGCTCCGGGGGAGCGGTCAGCGCCGAGGGGGTGCCGAGGGCGGAGCTCAGCGCGGGGGGCGTCTCGGGGGCGAACCGCGTGCCGGGGGCGCTCGACGGCGCGGGCGCGCCCGGTCCGGCCTGCCCGTCGTCGGTCACGGCGGTCAGCCGGGTGGTCTCGTCCAGGCCGACCGGCGTCGGGTTCGGCAGCACCCGGTGGCCCGAGGCGAGGCGCTTCGCGCGCTTGCCCCTGACGGGCTTCTCGCCGCTCCGGCCGATCGCCTCCAGCTGCGCGGTCTCGGCCTCGCCTGCGGACTTCGCGTGCCGCGACGGGGCGGCGTCGAAGCGCTGCGGCCAGCCCGCGCCGATCCTGGCGCGCTGCTCCGGCGTCGACAGGCCCGGTCCCGCCGGGTGCTCCCCCTTGGCCCACTCGGGGACCGCGCCGATCAGCTCCGGGTCGACCGGCCGCGTGGCGCCCAGGTCCCCGTCGGACAGCTCCGCGCCGTCCGACCCGGTCCGGACCGGGCCGAGGGCGTCCTCGGGCGCGCTCGGCTCCTCCGCGCCGCGCTTGCGCAGGACCTCCAGGATGCTCCGCACCGCCGCGTCCGAACCGGAACCGGCGGGACCGGTGCCGTCCCAGCGCGAAGCGTCCCACCCGGACCTGCCCGGCGCGGACTCCCCTGGCGCGGACTCCCCGGACGTGCCCTCGGCGGGAGCGGAACTCCCGGTCGCCGCAACGCTCCCAGCACCGTTCGACCCAGCGCCGTCCGACCCGGCGTCATCCGACCTCGCACCGTCCGACCCGGCCCCGCCCCCCTCCCCACCCCGCTCGTGCTGCTCGTGCTCGTCCCTCGAGTGGCGCGGCACCCCCGCTGCCGGGCGCCGCGCGCCCTCGGGGTGCGCGGGCGCCGGGTGCGCCGCGGGCTCGTGCTCGGTCCGGGAGTGCCTCGGACCGCCGTCTGCCTGCGCGTGCTCGGACTCCGGCCTGGAGTGCCTCGGTCCTGGCGTGCGCACCGTCATCGGGACCCCTCTTCTATCGTGTCGACCGCCGACATGTGCTCGGCGTCGCCCGCCTCGGTCAGCCGGGCGAACAAGTCTTCCAGCCCCGTGCGCTGCCTGAGCGCCTCGTGCACCGGAACACCAGCCTCCACCAGTGTGCGCAAAACCTCCGGCGCTGTCGTGGAGATCAATTCCACTCGCACCCCGCCGTCCCACGGCCGGGCGGATATCCGCGCAGCTCGCAGGGCGTTCAGCGCCTCGTCAACTTCAGGGGTCGACACGAGCAGCGCGTTGCTCTCCGACTGGAGCAGGTCGGCCAGCTCGCCCTGCGCCACGACGGTCCCCCGGTGCAGCACGGCGGCGTGCGTGCAGGTCGCCTCGATCTCGCTCAGCAGGTGCGAGGACACCACGACCGTGCTGCCCGCGTCGTGCAGGTCCGCGATCACCTTCCGCACCTCGCGGGTGCCCGCCGGGTCGAGCCCGTTCGTGGGCTCGTCGAGCACGACCAGCTTGCGCGGCACCAGCAGCGCGCCCGCGAGGCCCAGGCGCTGCTTCATGCCCAGCGAGTACCCCCGGTACCGGCGGTGCGCGGCGCCCGCGAGCCCGACCCGCTCCAGCGCGTCCTCCACCGCCCGCCGGATCGCCCGCGTCTCCAGCAGCGGCTCGAACGCCGCCGCCCGCACCAGGTTCTCCCGCCCGGACAGGAACGGGTGGAACCCCGGCCCCTCCACGAGCGCGCCCACGTGCGGCAGGGCGCGGGCCGCGCCGTCCGGCATGTCCTCGCCGAGCAGCTCCACCTCGCCCTCGGTCGGCCGCACCAGGCCCAGCAGCATCCGGATGGTGGTGGTCTTGCCCGACCCGTTCGGCCCGAGCATCCCCAGCACCGCGCCCTCGGGCACCTCCAGGTCCACCCGGTCCACGGCCACCGTGCGCCCGTACACCTTGCGCAGCCCCCGCGTCCTGGCGGCGAGGACCGGGGCGGGGCCGGCGCCACGCGCCGACCCCGCCCGCTCGCCCGCCGGAGCGGAGACGTCCGAACCGGTCACTTCACCTGGCCGATCGCCTCGACGAGCACCTGCTCGGGCACCGCGCCCAGCGCGACCCGGCCGTCGCTGGCGATCAGCGCCGACCCGACGCGGGTGGTGATCAGCGTGCCGGTGCCCCAGTCACCGCTGACCGGCTTGCCCAGCTGCGCCAGCAGCTGCTGCGGGTCCAGACCCCGACCGCGCCTGCCCGACTCCTCGGACCCCTGCTCGGTCGAGCCCTCGGAAGCGCGAGCCCACGGCGGACGGCTGTCCGACCGGCCCTCGATCCCGTCGACCCGCTTGCCGAAGCCGCCCTCTCGCGCGCCCTGGCCCAGCTGCGCCAGCACGTCCGGACCGGCCTTGGCCACCAGCACGGTGTCCCAGCCCTCGCCGACGGTCTTCAGCCCGGACGCCTGCGCGAGCTTCTCGGCCTGCGCCGAGTCGGGGCCGCGCCGCTCGCCCTTCGCCTCGCCCTCCACGACCTCCGCGTTCGCGGGCGGCGTGAAGGTGAACAGCGAGGCGTCCTGCGCACCGGCCTGGAAGTCGGTGAACCCGATCTGCGCGGCCGGGTCGGTCGCGCCGTTGGTCAGCACCGAGACCCGCAGCGGCACGCGCAGCTCCGAGTCCACCGCGACCCGGACCTCGCGCAGCACGGTCCGCTCGTCCGGCTTCGGCGCGAGCACCAGCTCGTACGCGGACCGGTTCGCCACCCGCGCGGTGCCGTCGACGGACACGTCGCTGTACTTCTCGACGGCCGTCACGACCTCGCGCGCCGCGCTCACCGGGTCGGCGACCTTCTGCTCGGCGGTCCGCTCGGACGCCGGGAGCTTGGTGACCTTCTGCTCCGCGGAGTTCCACAGCCACAGCGTCGAGCCGTCGTTGACGAGGGTCCGCTCCGAGTTGCCGCTGGGCAGCTGGAGCCGCGTGCGGCCCTGCCCGTCGGTCCACATGCGGGCCTTGCTCTCGCCGTCGCCCAGCTGCGGCACGCCGGCGAGCGCCGGGACGCCCAGGTTGTTGTCCACCTGGATCGAGCCGCCGAAGGCCGCGGGCTCCGCGGTCAGCACGGACTCGACCAGCTCCTGGGCCCCGACCTCGGGCAGGACCGGCGCCGGACCGGCGCCCGCGGGCATGGCCAGCACGCCGAGGCCGACGACGCCCGCCGCGACCCCGGCCGCGGCGACCGCCACGGTCGTCCTTCTCCGGTTCATGTCCCCTCCTCGTGACGTCGGCGGACGGGGTTGTCCACCGACACGGCCCACCATGCTCCGGTGACGCTGAGACCGGGCTGAGAGGCTGAGAGCCCGCTGAGAGCCCACCGGGGTTCGGGTGCCGATTGTCCCCCGGACGGGCCATGCTGTGCCGGTGAGGCCACGGGTGCTGGTAGTCGACGACGAGGTGGGCGTTCGCCGCGCCCTGGAGCGCGGCCTCGCCGCCGAGGGCATGGAGGTGGTCAGCGCGGCCGACGGCGACACCGCGCTGAAGGCGGCCCTCACCGGCGCGTTCGACGTGGTCCTGCTGGACATCATGCTGCCGGGGCTGTCCGGGTACCGGGTGCTCCAGCGGATGCGCGCCGAGGGGGTGCGCACGCCGGTGCTGATGGTGTCGGCCAAGGACGGCGAGGTCGACCAGGCCGACGGGCTCGACCTGGGCGCGGACGGGTACCTGGTCAAGCCGTTCTCGTTCGTGGTGCTGGTCGCGCAGGTCAGGGCGCTGCTGCGGCGCGGGTCCGCCGAGCTGGCCAGGCGCAGGCTGCGGCTGGGCGAGCTGGTGGTCGACCGGGCGGTGCGCGAGGTCAGCTGGGCGGGCGTCCCGGTGCCGCTGTCGCCGCGCGAGTACGCGGTGCTGGACGTGCTGGCCGGGCGCGCCGGGTCCGTGGTCACCAAGGACGAGCTGCTGCGCACGGTGTGGGGCGACGAGCAGGCCGCCACCCGCAACGCGGTCGAGGTGTACGTCGGGTACCTGCGGCGCAAGCTGGAGGCGGTCGGCGCCGGTGAGGTCGTGCGCACCGTGCGCGGCCACGGCTACCTGGCGTCCGCGGGCGACCTGGACGCCTCGCTCGGCCCGGTGGTCAAGCGCAGGTGAACCCCGACCTGTGGTGGTGGGAGCGGTGGTGGCTGCGGCGCACCCTCAGGTTCCGGATCACCGTCGTCGCCACCGGGGCCGCGCTGCTGTGCCTGCTGGCGTTCACCCTGCTCGCCCCGCTGCTCATCGGGCACGTCCAGGTCGGCGCGGTCGACCGGGAGCTGGAGCGGGTCGGCGTCACCCGGCTGCTCGACGTCGCGGGCGCGCCCGTGGACGGCGGCCCGCCGCTCGACCTGACCGCCGCCGACGTCCGGCAGCTGCGCGGGGGCGAGTCCGTGCTGCGGCTGGACGGCGACAGCGCGCACCGCTGGGTCGGGCGGGTGGAGTTCACCGACGACGGCACGCCCAGGCTGCGGGTGACCGGGGACGTGCTGGTCGGGTACACCGAGGCCAACCGGCTCGGCACCCGGTGGCTGGCGCTCGCCGCCGTCGCCGTGGCGCTGCTGGTCGGGGTGGCGACCTGGCTGGCGGTGCGCACGTCGCTGCGGCCGGTCGAGCGGATGCGGGTCGCGGCCGGGGAGCTGCCGCACGGGCGGCGGCTGCCGCTGCCGGACGCGCGGGACGAGCTGCGGGAGCTGGCGGTGGCGCTGAACGCCCTGCTGGCCAGGCGGGACGAGGCCAGCGACCGGCTGCGGCGGTTCACCGGCGACGCCGCGCACGAGCTGCGCTCACCGGTGACGTCGGTGCGGGCGCAGGCCGAGGTGGCCGTCGCGCACCCGGACCCGGACTTCTCGCTGGAGGTCCTGGAGTCGGTGGTGGAGGAGTCGCAGCGGATGTCCGCGCTGGTGGACGCCCTGCTGATCCTGGCGCGCGCCGACTCGGGCGAGCTGCCAAGGCCCGAACCGGTCGACCTGGTGCTCCAGGCGCAGGCCGCCGTCGACCGGCTGGGGGAGGTGGACCTGCTCGTGCGGGTGACCGCGCCGATGAGCGCGTGCCTGGTGTGGGCGGCCGGGCCGGAGGTGGAGCTGGTGCTGGACAACCTGCTGCGCAACGCGGCCCGGTACGCGCAGAACCAGATCCGGGTGTCCGTGCTGCCCGCCGGGCGCGAGGTGCGGGTGGTGGTGGACGACGACGGGCACGGGATCCCGGAGGAGCACCGGGGGCGGGTGTTCGAGCGGTTCTACCGGGTGGAGAGCGACCGGGGGCGGGCCAGCGGCGGGTTCGGGCTGGGGCTGGCGCTGGTGGCGCACCTGGTGCGGGCGCGGCGGGGGGCGGTTCGGGCGGCGGAGTCGCCGGAGGGCGGGGCGCGGGTGGAGGTGCGGTGGCCGGTTTACCGGTGAGGGGGGTGGTGGGGGTTGAGCGGGGCGTGCTTTGAGGGCGTGTTTGCTGTCAACTGTTGACAGTTGGGCGGCGTGGTGGCGGGGCGCTGAGCAAGGGGCGGGATGTGCTCCAAGGGCACATTGGCTGCCAACTGTTGACAGATTCGCGGCGCGACGGCGGGGTCGCGGGGCTGCGTGACGGCGAACGGCGGGGTGGCCGGGGCGGGGCGTGGCAACGAGGCGAGGCTGTGGCCCGGTGCCCGGTGCCCGGTGCCCGGTGCCCGGTGCCCGGTGCTCGTGGCTCGTGGCTCGTGGCTCGTGGCCCGGTGCTCGTGGGTCGCGGCTTGCGGCTTGCGGCTTGCGGCTTGCGGCTCGTGGGTCGCAGGGCGCGGGGCGGTGGTCGGGTGGGGTCCGCTAGGTTCTGCGGCCGTGCCGGAGATCCTGGGGACGACGCTGGTGGACGCGGGGGTGCCCGCCGTGGCGGGCGCGCTGCTGGACACCGCACCGCTGGTCGAGGCGGCCCGCTCGGCGGGGGTCGAGCTGCGCGCGGGGAAGCTGCTGGTCGAGGGCGGTCGGGTCACCGGCACGCGCGGACCGGTCCTGCTCAAGCTCACCGCGACCAGGGCCGACCTGACCGGCGTCACCCTGTCGGGGCCGGGGTTGTCGCTGACCACCGACCTGGTGCGCACCGGTGGCGGCACGCTCGTCGTGGACCGGGTCGGGTGGACCGCGCCCGGTGGGCCGCTGGGGCGGGTGTTCGACGTCGTGCTCGGGCGGGCGCTGGCGCTGCGGCTGCTCGACGCGCGGTCGGAGCGGCTGGTCCGGCGGGCCGGGGAGCTGGTCGCGGCTCGGGTGGTGGTCGGGGCGGCGATCGTGCGCGGGGACCGGTTGCTGGTGCAGCAGCGGGCGTTCCCGGCGGACGCCGATGGCCGTTGGGAGCTGCCCGGCGGCCGGGTCGACCCCGGTGAGGACGACCGCGCCGCGCTGACCCGCGAGTGCCGCGAGGAGCTGGGCGCGGACGTCGCGGTCGGCGACCCGCTGGGCCCGGACGTGCCGCTGAAGCCGGACCTGCTCCTGCGCGTCCACACCGCCGAACTCGCCCCGAACAGCCCCGAGCCGATCGCGGTCGAGCACCGGGCGCTGCGCTGGATCGGCCGGGACGACCTGGAAGCCCTCGACTGGCTCCCCGCCGACCGCGCCCTGATCCCGGCCCTGCGCGCCCTGCTGACCTGACCTGAACGGGTCGGACCGGAGCTGGTTCAAGGCGCCTGATCTGACTGGAACCGACCGCGCCCCTGGCGTCCGACCAGCCCTGCCCCGAGCGGTCCGAGCCACCCCCGCGCCCCCCGCCCCGCGCGACCCCCTCCCCTCAATCGCGCAGGGCGGTGACCGCCCCCTTCAGCCCAGCCCGGACATCCGCAGCGCCGCGTCCAACCGGTGCCCCGACCGCTCCCGCGCCCGCTCCGCCCCCTCGGCCCGCACCCGGTCCAGCTCCGCCGCGTCCTCCAGCAGCGCCAGCGCCCGCTCGCGCACCCCGCGCAGCTCCTCCACCACCGCCTCCGCCGCGGTCTCCTTCAGCTCCGCGTACGACGAGATCCCCGCCGCCAGCTCCTCGACGTCCTTCCCGGTGCACGCCGCCGTGATCTCCAGCAGGTTCGACACCCCCGGCTGCCCCTCCGGGTCGTGCCTGACCACGCCCACCTGGTCCGTCACCGCGCGCCGGATCTTGCGGCGCACCAGGTCCGGCGGGTCCAGCACGAAGACCGTCCCGGCCGCGTCCACCGCCGACTTCGCCATCTTCCGGCTCGGGTCGGCCAGGTCCCTGACCCGCGCCGCCGTCCTCGGCACGACCGCGCTGGGCACCGCGAACACCTCGCCGTACGTCCCGTTGAACCGCCGCGCCAGCACCCGCGCCAGCTCCACGTGCTGCGCCTGGTCCTCGCCCACCGGCACCTCGTCGGCCCCCTGCAGCAGGATGTCCGCCGCCATCAGCACCGGGTAGGTCAGCAGGCTCAGCCGCACCGAGTCGCGGCCGGTCGACTTCTCCTTGAACTGGATCATCCGCGCCGCCTCGCCGTAGCTGCACGCGCACTCCAGCACCCAGGTCAGCGCCCCCAGCTCGCGCACCAGGTCGGACTGCACGAACACGCTGGCCGGGTCGACGCCCGCCGCCACCGCGACCGCCAGCTGCTCCCTGGTCAGCGACCTCAGCCTGGCCGGGTTGTGCGGGGTGGTCATGGCGTGCAGGTCGCTGATGAAGTACAGGTCGTCGGCGGTCCCCTCGCGGGCCCAGCGCCGCACGGCGCCGAGGTGGTTGCCGAGCTGGACGTGGCCCGACGGGGTGATCGCGGAAAGCCTGGTCACTGGTTCCTCCGGAAACGGGCCCGCCTCGGCGAAAGCCCCGGAAGAACACGAAGGCCGCCTCGGCGGGCGGCCTGTGGTCACTGAACGCGCACAGTTAAGCGGGCCACCGCGAGGTGGTCCACCAGAAGTGGTAAAGAGCGCGCATAGCGGGGATCATAACGTGTTTTACCCGTGGGGAACAGGTCTACATTTCGGAGCATGTACATCGTGCTGCTGCGGTACACCAAACCGCTGGACGTAGTCGACTGCTCCCTCCCCGAACACGGCGAGTGGCTGGCCAGGCAGTACCAGGCCGGGCACTTCCTCGCCTCCGGCAGGCAGGTCCCGCGCGACGGCGACGTGATACTCGCCCGTCCCATGCGCCGGGGTCAGCTGGACGCCCTGCTGGCCACCGACCCCCTCGCCATCCGGCACCTGGTCCGCCACGAGGTGGTGGAGTTCCAGGCCACGCGCACGGCCCCTGAGCTGCTCAGGGTCAACGAAGCCACCCTGACCACCTGATCGTGTGACCGTCGTCCTCCACCGCCCGGTGGAGGGGTCACCGGGCGGTGCGACGCCGGCTGCCAGCGCAGCCCCCGCCGCCGGACGACGACGCGCCCACGCGGCGCCCCCGCCCGACCGCCGAGCACGACCGCCGAGCACGACCGCTGCACCCGACCACTGCGCCCGCCCGCTGCGCCCGGCCTCGTGGGAACGGCGCCACGACCCCGTGCGGTCCGGGTAAAAATTAGAGAGAAATTCGCTTTCTCCGGGTTTTCTCGCGGACACCCCGATCGGCCGAACGCGCGACCGACCGCCGTGCCCCGATTCCGCGCGGCCCCGATTCGGCGGGACCCGCCCGGCCTCAGCCCTCGCGCTCCCGCTGCGCCTTCAGCGCCTTCCGCGCGGCTTTCTCCTTCGCCTTCTGGAAGACCACCACCGGGCACCGCTTGCACCTCGGCGTCGACCGGCAGCACTTGGACTTGACCTTCTTCTTGTCCTTCTTCTTGTCCTTCGCTCCCACGTGCTCATCTCCTCCTGTCGGGTGTCCCACCCCAGGGTGAGGCTGACCTCACCGCTGGCGCTGTGTGGTAGGGGTGTGGTGGCGCGGTAAGCTGTAGGACGGCTGCGCGCGTGAAAACCTGTCCGGCGCCCGGCCTCCCGCGACTGAAGCTCTAGGAGTTCCGCGTGCCCACGGCCACTGCGTCGATCAAGGAAACGCTGGTCCGCAACGACCTGCGCAACGTGGCGATCGTCGCGCACGTTGACCACGGCAAGACCACCCTGGTCGACGCCATGCTCCGCCAGTCCGGCGCCTTCTCCGAACGCGCCGAGCTCGTCGACCGGGTCATGGACTCGGGCGAGCTGGAGCGCGAGAAGGGCATCACGATCCTCG
Organism: Actinosynnema pretiosum; assembly: GCF_024171695.1. GTDB lineage: Bacteria > Actinomycetota > Actinomycetes > Mycobacteriales > Pseudonocardiaceae > Actinosynnema > Actinosynnema pretiosum. The sequence goes on from NZ_JAMTCF010000009.1 coordinate 302,517, forward strand.
CCAAGAACACGGCGGTGCGCAGGCACACGCCGGACGGCGACATCGTCATCAACGTCATCGACACCCCCGGCCACGCCGACTTCGGCGGTGAGGTCGAGCGCGGCCTCTCCATGGTCGACGGCGTCGTGCTGCTCGTCGACGCGTCCGAGGGCCCGCTGCCCCAGACGCGCTTCGTGCTGCGCAAGACCCTCGCCGCAGGCCTCCCGGTCATCCTGGTGGTGAACAAGGTCGACCGCCCCGACGCCCGCATCGCCGAGGTCGTCGAGGAGGCCCACGACCTGCTGCTCGACCTGGCCACCGAGGTCGGCGCCGACGACTCCGTGCTGGACCTGCCGGTCGTCTACGCCTCGGCCCGCGCCGGTCGCGCCTCGCTGACCCAGCCCGAGGACGGCGGCCTGCCGGACGAGGAGAACCTGGACAGCCTGTTCAAGGTGCTGTTCGACTACATCCCCGCCCCGCAGGGCGACGCCGACGCGCCGCTGCGCGCCCTGGTGACCAACCTGGACGCCTCGACCTTCCTCGGCCGCATCGCGATGTGCCGCGTCGCCGCCGGTCGGATGCGCAAGGGCGAGACCGTGTCCTGGTGCCGCGAGGACGGCTCGGTCCAGAAGGTGCGCATCACCGAGCTGCTGATCACCGAGGCGCTGGAGCGCGTCCCCGCCGAGGAGGCCCGCGCGGGCGACCTGGTGGCGATCGCCGGCATCCCGGACATCACCATCGGCGACACCCTGGCCGACGTCGACAACCCGGAGCCGCTGCCCCGGATCACCGTCGACGAGCCCGCCATCTCGATGACCATCGGCGTCAACACCTCGCCGCTGGCCGGTCGCAACGGCGGCACCAAGCTCACCGCGCGCGTCCTCAAGGCCCGCCTGGACTCCGAGCTGGTCGGCAACGTGTCCGTCCGCGTGCTGCCCACCGAGCGCCCCGACACCTGGGAGGTGCAGGGCCGAGGCGAGCTGGCGCTGGCCATCCTGGTCGAGCAGATGCGCCGCGAGGGCTTCGAGCTGACCGTCGGCAAGCCGCAGGTGGTCACCAGGCAGGTCGACGGCAAGACCCACGAGCCGTTCGAGCGCCTGACCATCGACGCCCCCGAGGAGCACCTCGGCGCCATCACCCAGCTCCTGGCGAACCGCAAGGGCCGCATGGAGACGATGGACGGCCACGGCACCGGTCGCATCAAGCTCGACTACGTCGTGCCCTCGCGCGGCCTGATCGGCTTCCGCACCGAGTTCCTCACCGAGACCAGGGGCACCGGCATCGCGAACGCCGTGGCCGAGGGCTACGGCCCGTGGGCGGGCGAGATCCGCACCCGCCACAACGGCTCGCTGGTCGCCGACCGCACCGGCTCGATCACCGCCTACGCGATGATCCAGCTCGCGGACCGGGGCACCTTCTTCGTCGAGCCGGGCGCGGACGCGTACGAGGGCATGGTCGTGGGTGAGAACCCGCGCGCCGAGGACCTGGACGTCAACGTCTGCCGCGAGAAGAAGCTGACCAACATGCGCACCTCGACCGCCGACGTCATGGAGACGCTGGCCCGGCCGAGGAAGCTGTCGCTGGAGGAGGCGCTGGAGTTCTGCGCCGCCGACGAGTGCGTCGAGGTCGCGCCGGACGTCGTCCGGGTCCGCAAGGTCACCCTGGACGCCAACCAGCGCGGTCGCGAGCGCAACCGCGCCAAGCTGCGCGGCTGAGCGCACGAGCGCCGACCCGAGGGCCGACCGGACGACGTCCGGTCGGCCCTCGGGCTTTTCCGGGGGCGTGCGTCCCACCGGGTGGGCGCGTGCGCCGAAGGTGAGCGCCCGTGCACCCTGCGTCCCTGTTGTCCGGACCACCCCGGCCGACCGGACAACCCCTCAGGCAGGCCGCTGACCAGGCAGGACAACCTCCGGGCGGGGGAGCGCCCGCGTCCGGTGGCGATGATCACCGGGGGTAGCGGTCGGTAGTCGGGGGCGGCGTGGGACCCTCAGGGCATGACCAGGCCCAGGGGTTTCCTCCGGCGCGCGGGGGTGCTCGCCGCGCTGCTGGCCCTGTCGGCGTGCTCGATCACCCCGCCACCGCCCCTGGTCCCCACCACGCCCGGTGTCACCGTGGTCCCCAAGGAGAAGCTGAACGAGGTCGTCGTCGGCGTCGACGAGGTCAAGGGCGGCTACAACCCGCACACCCTCGCCGCGCAGTCCACGGTCACCACCGCGCTGAGCAGCCTGCTGCTCCCGTCGACCTTCCGCTCCAACGCGGACGGCAGCCCCGCGCTCGACCGGACGCTGCTGGTGGCCGCCGAGGTCACCGGCGCCGCGCCGTACACGGTGACCTACACCCTGCGCCGGGACGCCTCCTGGTCGGACGCCGCGCCGATCGCCGCCGAGGACTTCGTCTACCTGTGGCAGCGGATGCGCTCCGAGCCCGGCGTGGTCAACCCGGCGGGCTACCGGCTGATCTCCGACATCCGCTCCCGCGAGGGCGGCAAGGTCGTCGAGGTCGTCTTCTCCGACCCCTACCCGGCGTGGCGCGACCTGTTCCGCGACCTGCTGCCCGCCCACCTGCTCAAGGACGCCCCCGGCGGCTGGTCCGCCGCGCTCACCGAGAGCTTCCCCGCCACGGCGGGCCCGTTCGCGGTGCGCACCCTCGACCAGCCGCGCGGCGAGATCATCCTGGAGCGCAGCGACCGCTACTGGGAGCAGCCCGCCGCCCTCGACCGGGTGATCCTGCGCCGGGCGAGCCAGTCCGCGACGCTCGACGCGCTGCGCAGCGGCGACGACCAGGTCGCGCTGGTCCGGGCCGACTCGATCACCACCGCGAACCTGGCGAAGCTCGCCGAGACCACCCCGCTGACCACCGAGGCCGTCCCCAGGGGCGAGGTGGTCCAGGTGCTGTTCCGCCCGGCGTCCCCCAACCTGGCCGACGTGAAGGTGCGCACCGCCGTGCGCGCGCTGCTCAACCGGGACGAGCTCATCGGCGTCGGCGCCAGGGGCGGACCTGGCGCCGCGCTGCGCGCCGACTCGCTCGTGGTCCCGCCGTCCAGGGCCGGGTACGTGGCCACCGCCCCGCAGGGCGGGGCCGACGCCGCCGCGCTGCTGACCGAGGCCGGTCTCACCCGTCCGGAGGGCGGGAGGTGGGGCCGCGACGGGCGCCCGCTGGAGCTGGTGATCGCCGCGCCCGCCGGTGTCGAGCCGTACGCGACGATCGCCAACCAGGTGCAACGCCAGCTGTCATTGTCCGGAATCGAGTCCGAGGTCCTGACAACGCCGCCGGACGAGTTGTTCGGCGAACTCCTGGCGGACCCCGGCGGTTCCGGTGGACAAGGTGATCGAACTGTCGACATCGCCGTTGTCCCGCTAGTCGGCTCCGGTGATTCCGGCACAGTTCTGGCGTCAGCTTTCGGCTGCCCCGAACCGGACAACACCGGATCTTCGACAGCCTTTCCGGGGAATCCCGCCGGTTTCTGCGACCCGGCCGTCCAGAAGATCGTCGACGAGGTCCTGACCGGCCGCCTGCTGCTGTCCGACGCGCTCGCCCAGGTCGAGCCGCTGCTCTGGCAGCAGGCCGTCTCCCTGCCGTTGTTCCAGGTGACGGACCTGCTCGTGGTGCTCCCCCAAGCGCAGGGGGTGGCCTCCGGCGCGCCCTTCTCCGGGCCCCTTTCCGGGGCCGCGACCTGGCGGAGGGAAGACCGTTGAAGCGCGTCACCGCACAAACCGGGGAACCTCCTGGTGCTCACCACGTCAGCCGGGCATTATTGACAGTATTCCCGTCAACCGGTTAACGAAGACCCCCGTCCGGTAACGACGGTGTAGCGCGCTGCTACCGGCGTGTCACCCTTTGGTCACGATCAAGCTCTGGGCAGTGACCATCCGTCTAACACCTTCTTATCGTTCGCACCGGTGTGTCGGTTCGGGGCGCGTTTGGCACATCAACGTTAAGGGTGTGGAGTCCGGTCAGAGGTCCGCTCCATCCCGGTGCTAGGAGGGCACGTGTCGATGAGGAGAAAGACCGTCTCGGCGTTCGCGCTGATGACCAGTGCGACGCTCTTGCTGAGCGCTTGCGGCGGCGGCGGCGCCGGCGGCGAGGGCGACGGCGGGCAGCAGGACTCGAACCCCGGTGCGATCGGGGGCCAGGACGAGATCTTCAAGCGTCCGGCCGTCGACGACATCGGCGAGGTCGCTATCGCCGTTGAAGAGGGCTTCAGCAACTACAACAACTTCACGGGTGCGACGAACAACTTCGCCAGCACCATGGCGTTGTCGAACGTGCAGCCCTCGCCGTACATCGTGGACCTGGTCGACGGCAAGGTCGTCATCAAGGTCGACGGCGACCTGATGGAGTCCATCAAGGTCACCTCGAGCGACCCGCAGGTCATCGAGTGGAAGGTCCGCAAGGAGGCGGTCTGGTCCGACGGCCAGCCGATCGACTGCAAGGACTTCCACCTGAAGTGGCTGGCGGCCACCAGCAAGGCCACCACGACGACCTCCGACGGCGAGTCCGCCTCGATCTTCGACGCGACCCCCACCGGCTACGAGGACATCTCGAAGCTGGAGTGCTCGGACGGCAACAAGACGATCACCACCACCTTCAGCAAGCCGTACGCCGACTACCGGGGCCTGTTCTCGCAGCCCGGCAGCGACGGCCTGCTCCCGGCCCACGTGCTGGAGCAGAAGGCGGGCATCGAGGACATCACCAAGGTCACCCCGGACCAGAACGACGAGACGGTCAAGAAGGCCGCCGAGTTCTTCACCAAGGGCTGGAACGGCTGGAACGCCGACGTCGCCCTCTCCGGTGGCCCGTACGTCATCACCTCGGCCGACCTGAGCGACCAGACGGTCCTCGAGCGCAACCCGAAGTGGTGGGGCAACAAGGGCGGCCCGTCCAAGGTCATCCTGAAGACGAACCGCGACGCCCAGTCCGCGGCTCAGCAGCTCCAGAACAAGGAAGTCCAGGCGATCGCGCCGCAGGCCGACAACGCCGTGGCGCAGCAGCTCCGGGGCAGCGACGCCTACACGGTCTTCGCCAGCGGTGGCCAGACCTACGAGCACATCGACCTGAACATGGCCAACCCGCTGTTCGCCCAGAACAAGGAGCTCCGCGAGGCCATCGCGATCTGCACCCCGCGGACCGAGATCGTCGAGAAGCTCGTCCAGGACGTGCAGCCGGGCGCCAAGCCCCTGGGCAGCCTGACCTTCATGCCCAACGAGGTCGGCTACGAGGACCACTACGCCGACCTGGCCGACGGTGACACCGAGGCCGCCAAGAAGGTCATGGAGGCCGGTGGCTGGACCCTGGGTGGCGACAACGTCTACACCAAGGGCGAGTTCCGCGCGTCCTTCAAGCTGAGCCACAAGACGATCACCCGTCGCGCGCAGACCGTGCGCCTGGTCCAGGCCTCCTGCGCCAAGGCGGGCATCGAGGTCATCGCCGACGAGTCGGCCGACTTCAACGACAAGCGCCTCCCGGCCTCCGAGTTCGAGGCCGCCCTGTTCGCGTGGGTCGGCGCCCCGCTGAAGGCCGGTGCGTTCGGCAACTACGCCCAGAAGTCCAAGGGCGGCTCGGCGAACTACAACAACTACGACTCGGCGACCGTCACCGACACGTGGGCGAAGGCGAACAGCGAGCTCGACTACGAGAAGCGCATCACGCTGATGAACGACGTCGACAAGGCCATGCGCGCCGACCTGGCGAGCATCCCGCTGTTCCAGCACACCGACTTCGCGGCCTCGTCCTCGGACTACAGCCCGGTCAGCTACATCGGTGTCGCGGGTGGCATCACGTGGAACCTGTACGCCTGGCAGAAGAAGTAGCCCTGAGCTGCTGCTGATCTGCTGAGCCGTCAGGCTCCAGCGCACGACCCATCCGTCCGGGGGGCCGGTGCACACCAGCACCGGTCCCCCGAACGCCGTCAGCATCCGGTAGGCCCCCACCACGTCCCCCGCGGGAGGGCCTAGGGAGACTAGAGACCTCGTATGTTCCGTTACGCCATCCGGCGGGTTCTGATCTCGATCCCGCTGTTGATCGTGGCTTCGTTCCTGTGCTTCGGGCTGACCACCGCCATGGGAGACCCCCTGGGCGAGTGGAAGCTCCAGAAGCCCCGCTCCGACGCGGAGATCGCCGCCGCCTACGAAATGACCGGTTACAACAAGCCCGTCGTCGAGCGCTACACCGACTGGGCGGGCAACTTCGTCACCGGCGACTGGGGCCAGACCGTCGTCCCCGGCAACGCGGGCAAGCCGGTCAAGGAGACCCTGCTCAAGGCCTTCGGCGTCACCCTCCGGCTGATCCTCGCCGCCGAGCTGATCGCCCTCGCCCTCGGCATCGCCGTCGGCGTCATCGGGGCGGTGAAGCAGTACTCGGTCTTCGACTACACGGCGACCGGCATATCGTTCGCCATGTTCTCGATGCCCCTGTTCTGCGTCGCCCTGGTGCTCAAAGCGGGCGGCATCGAGTTGAACAACTGGCTGGAATCGCTCGGCCTCGACCGCTGGATCATCACCGCCGGTCCGCCCGGCGACGGCTTCGGCGGCAGCTTCGGCGAGCAGGTGTTCCAGTACTCCGGCGCGTACCTGCTGCCCACCATCTCGCTGGTCGTCATCCAGTTCGCGCTCTACAGCCGCTTCCAGCGCGCCTCCATGCTCGACACCCTGAACGCCGACTACGTGCGCACCGCGCAGGCCAAGGGCATCTCGCAGGCGCGCACGATCTTCCGGCACGCGTTCCGCAACGCCCTGATCCCCGTGATCACGATGTCCTCGCTGAACATCGGCGCGGGCTTCGGCGGCGCGGTCATCACCGAGACGGTGTTCGGCTGGTCGGGCATGGGCAACTACATCGTCAAGGCCATCGAGAAGATCGAGCCCTACCAGGTGCTCGGCTTCATGATGCTGACGGCCATCTTCATCGTCCTGTTCAACCTGATCGCGGACATCCTGTACGCCTTCCTTGACCCGAGGATTCGCCTTGACTGACATGGGTTCCCCGCTGGCGCAGGCGCCCGCGCCCGAGAAGGCTGAGGCGAGCCAGTTCGACACGACCACCGCGAAGAAGCAGTGGAAGGTCATCCTCACCCGCTTCTCGCGGCACCGGGCGGCGCTGTTCGGCCTCGTGCTGTTCGTGGTCCTGGTGCTGTTCGCCTTCTTCGGCGGACTGCTGTGGCAGCACAGCTACACCGACCTGAGCTTCCGGCGGTACCTGCCGCCGAGCGCCGACCACCCCTTCGGCACCGACAGCCTCGGCGGCGACATGGTCGCCCAGATCATCCGGGGCACCCAGTTCTCCCTGCAGATCGCGATGGTCGTGGCGCTGGTGTCCACGGTGATCGGCGTCGTGCTGGGCGCGCTGGCCGGTTACCTCCGGGGCTGGGTCGACGCGCTGATCAGCCGGTTCATCGACCTGCTGCTGATCATCCCCAGCCTGGTCATCGCGGCCGTGCTGGTGCGCAGCAGCTTCGTGGCGACCATCTCCGGTGGTTCCAACTGGCTCGTCGTGGCCGTCTACCTCGGCCTCATCGGCTGGCTGTCCATCGCCCGCGTCATCCGCGGCATGGTGCTGTCGCTGCGCGAGAAGGAGTTCGTCGAGGCGGCCCGCGCCCTGGGCGCGAGCACGTGGCGGATCGTGTTCCGGCACATCCTGCCCAACACCATCGACGTGATCATCGTGAACGCCACGCTGGCGATCGCGCAGGCCGTGCTGCTGGAGGCGGCCCTGTCGTTCATCGGCCTCGGCGTGCAGAGCCCGGACACCTCGCTGGGCCTCATGATCAGCCTGAACAAGAACGAGCTGACGCTGCACCCGTGGCTGTTCTTCCTGCCGTTCGTGTTCATCGTGCTGATCTCGCTGGCGGTCAACTTCATCGGTGACGGCCTCAGGGACGCCTTCGACCCGCGGCAGAAGAGGGTTAAGGCATGAGTGAGTTGGACGACGTGATGGGCGCACCCAAGAAGGCGCAGAACGCCGCGGGCGAGAAGCTGCTGCGGGTGGAGAACCTGTCGGTGGACTTCCCGACCGAGGACGGCACCGTGCACGCAGTGCGCGACGTGTCGTTCACACTCGGCGCGGGCGAGGTCCTCGGCATCGTCGGCGAGTCGGGCTCGGGCAAGTCGGTGTCGTCGATGGCGGTCATGGGCCTGCTGCCCAAGACCGCCAAGATCGGCGGTTCGATCAAGTTCCGCGAGCAGGAGCTGGTCGGGCGGTCCTACAAGGGGATGCAGCCGGTTCGCGGCAACAACATCGCCATGATCTTCCAGGACCCGATGACCTCGATGAACCCGGTCTACACGGTGGGCTGGCAGCTCGCCGAGGCGTACCGGGCGCACCACAAGGTCTCGAAGAAGGCGGCGCTGGCCAAGGCCGTCGAGGCGCTGGAGCTCGTGGGCATCCCGCAGCCCGACCGGCGCGCCCAGCAGTACCCGCACGAGTTCTCCGGCGGCATGAGGCAGCGCGTGATGATCGCGATGGCGATCATCAACGACCCGGACGTGATCATCGCGGACGAGCCGACCACCGCGCTGGACGTCACCGTGCAGGCGCAGATCCTGGACACGCTGCTGCGCATCCGGGACGAGACGAACGCGGGCATCATGATCATCACCCACGACCTCGGCGTCGTGGCGGGCATGGTGGACCGCGTGCAGGTCATGTACGGCGGCACGGTCGTCGAGCAGGGCGGCGTCGACGAGGTCTTCGAGGCCCAGCGGATGCCCTACACCGTCGGCCTCATCGGCTCCATCCCGAACCCGCAGATGCTCGGCAGGCGGCTCACGCCCATCAAGGGCACCCCGCCGTCGCTGATGAACCTGCCCAAGGGCTGCCCGTTCTCGCCGCGCTGCCCGCTCGCGGTCGACCAGTGCCGGGAGACCGAGCCCCTGCTGCTGGAGACCGACCGGGCGAACCACTTCGCCCGCTGCCACCGCTCCGCCCACCTCGCCACCATCCCGAACCCCCAGCGGCTGTTCGCCACGGAGGAGATCGGCGTCGTGGAGAACCCGGCCGCACTGACCGCCGCGAATCCCGGCATCCCCGTCATCGAGGACGCCGCCGCGGTCGAGGCGCGCCTGCACGAAGGGGAGAACCCGACCTCATGAGCACCTCGACCGACACCTCCGCCCGGCAGCCCGGCGCGAGCCGCACCCCGCTGCTGGAGGTCAAGGACCTGGTCAAGGCCTTCCCCGTGCGCGGCGGCGGCATCATCCCCCGCACGGTCGGGCAGGTGCAGGCCGTCTCCGGCGTCACCTTCGACCTGCACGCGGGCGAGACGCTCGGCCTGGTCGGCGAGTCCGGCTGCGGCAAGTCCACCACCGGTCGCGCCATCCTCCAGCTGCACAAGCCCACCTCGGGCTCGGTGAAGTTCGAGGGCCGCGAGCTGACCAAGCTCAAGGGCGGCCAGCTGCGCGGCGTGCGCAGGGACATGCAGATCGTGTTCCAGGACCCGTACGCGTCGCTGAACCCGCGCTGGCAGATCAACGAGCTCATCTCCGAGCCGTTCAAGATCCACGGCGTGGACGGCGGCGAGGGCCGCAGCGTGCAGCAGCGGGTCAACGAGCTGATGGAGCTGGTCGGCCTCAACCCGGAGCACCGCAACCGCTACGCCCACGAGTTCTCCGGCGGTCAGCGTCAGCGCATCGGCATCGCCCGCGCGCTCGCGCTCAACCCGAAGCTGATCGTGCTGGACGAGCCGGTGTCCGCGCTGGACGTGTCCGTGCAGGCCGGTGTGGTCAACCTGCTGGAGGAGCTCCAGGAGCGCCTCGGGCTGGCCTACCTGTTCGTGGCGCACGACCTGTCCGTGGTGCGGCACATCTCCGACCGCGTCGCCGTGATGTACCTCGGCAAGATCGTCGAGATCGGCGACCGCGAGGAGATCTACAGCAAGCCGACGCACCCGTACACCCAGGCGCTGCTGTCGGCCGTGCCGGTGCCGGACCCGAAGCTGGAGCGCAGGCGCCAGCGGATCGTGCTCACCGGCGACGTGCCGTCCCCGGTGAACCCGCCGTCGGGCTGCCGGTTCCGCACCCGGTGCTGGAAGGCGCAGGACATCTGCGCGACCGAGGAGCCGAAGCTGGAGCGCAGGGCCGGTAGCCAGACCCTGTCGGCGTGCCACTTCGCCGAGGTGAAGCCGATGATCGTCGGTTAGTTGGCGGGTCGCTGACTGATCTTCAGCGCCCGCGCGGGGGTATCGCCCCGCGCGGGCGCTGTTGTGTTCCCGTGGAACGCCGGCCCGCCTCCGGGGTCTGCGGCGGCGCAACCTCTACGCTGGTCGGGTGACGCTCACCGCCCCACCCCGGTTGCTGCTGGTCCACGCGCACCCCGACGACGAGAGCCTGTGGACGGGCGGCACGATCGCCCGGTACGCGGCCGACGGCGTGCAGGTCACCGTGGTCACCTGCACCCTCGGCGAGGAGGGCGAGATCATCCCGCCCGCGCTGCGGGAACTCGCCGCCGACGCCGCCGACCAGCTCGGCGGTTACCGCGTCGCCGAGCTGCGCGCCGCGTGCGCCGCGCTCGGCGTGACCGACCACCGGTTCCTCGGCGGCCACGGCCGCTGGCGCGACTCCGGCATGGTCGGCACCGCCGCCAACGCCCACCCGCGCGCCTTCGTCGCCGGGTCGGCCCAGGAGCAGGCCGACGAGCTGCTCGCGATCATCAACGCGGTGAAGCCCCAGGTCGTGGTGACCTACGACGACTTCGGCGGTTACGGCCACCCGGACCACATCCGGGCCCACGAGATCACCACGGCGGCCGTCGCCGCGTCGAGCTGCGTGGAGCGGCTCTTCCACACCGTGACCTCGCGCGAGGAGACCGAGGCGGGCGCCCGCGAGCTGGCCTCGCTGGAGGACCTGCCGTTCCGGCTGCCCGAGCCCGGTGAGCTGCCCGCCGTGGACGACGCGGTCATCACCACCACGATCGACGTGTCCGAGCACCTGATGGCCAAGCTGCGGGCGCTGCGCGCGCACAGCACGCAGGTCACGGTGTGGCAGGGCGGCGCGGGCGGGGCCAGCTACGCGCTGTCCAACGGGATCGCCCAGCCGGTGCTGCCGAACGAGCACTACGTGCTGGCCAGCGGGCCCGCCGAGGGCGCGGAGCACGACCTGTTCGGCGGGCTGGGCGGCTGATGGCGGCCGACGACCGGACAGCGGGGGGACCGACCTCCGGCGGTAGTGCACCCGGCGGTGGCACGGCGGTCCGGCCGCCGTCGCGCGAGCGGATGGGGGCGGACGACCGGGTCGCCCACGTCGCGGTGCTGGTCCAGACGGCGGTGCTGGCGGTGCTGGAGCTGTTCTTCCTGCCGCTGCGCCTGGACGGCACCCTCCTGCCCGCCGTGGGCGGCTGGCCGTTCCCGATCTCGGTGGTGGTGGCGGCGGTCTCGATGCCGCTGCTGGTGATCGCGGCGTCGAGCTGCTCGCGCAAGATGTCGGTCGCCGCGTCGCCGCTGCTGGTGTGGCTGGCGGTGCTGCTGGTGCTGGGCGTGCTCGGGCCCGGTGGTGACGTGGTGCTGGCCAACGACTGGCGCACGCTGGCGCTGTTCGGCGCGGGCGCGCTGCCGGGCGCGGTGGCGCTGGGGGCGATCATGGGGCGACCGGCCTGAGGAGCGACCCTGCTGGCTTGAGGGTGACTTTGCTTGGAGGGCGGCCTGCTTGAGGGCCCCTGCATGAGGGCCCTTGAATGAGGGGCGGCCTGCTTGAGCGGGCGCTGAGATGGGCGCGGTCGAGTGGCGGCGCGGGTGCTCAGACGGGGTTGCCGAGGCGGGCGCACCGGGGCCGGGCGGGTGGCCGGTGGTTCGCGGGCGTGCTCGGGGGTAGGCGTTGGGTGTGGGCTCGTCCGGCGCCCGCCGGGCGGGTGCGGTGGGCGCGGGGAGGCTGGCGTGGGCGGCATAACCGATCGGGACGTGGTGCTGGCGCTGCGGCCGTTCGTCCGGGCGACCGGGCCGGTGCTGGCGGCGGTGCGGGACGTGGACCTGCTGGGGCTGCGCGAGCGCGAGATCGGCGCGGGCGCGGACCGCAAGGCCGTCGACCGGCTGTGGGACCAGCTGGCCGCGTTCCGGGTGCCGGGCACGGCCGCGTGGGCGGCGATGGACGTCGAGCAGCGCGACGACTGGTGGGCCAACCGCCTCGGCAGGCTGCTCGCCCTGCTGGCGGCCGTCCCCGGCGTCGGCGGCGCGCTGGCCGATCGCCTGCCGATCCAGTCCTCGCTCGGCGCTGCCGGGCAGGGGCTGCTGCTGGCGGCGTTCGCGGGGGAGCGGGGCGTCGACTCGGTCGAGGACCGGGTGCGGCTCATCGCGCACGTGCTGTTCCAGCGCGAGGTCGACGGCAGGCTCACCGACCCGGCCGACCGCGCCGAGGAGGACCGCCGCACCGCTGAACTGACCGCTGAGCTGACCGAAGCGATGCGCGAGGCCGACGCCGATGCCGACACCGTGGCGAACACCGAGGGCGCGCCCGGCAGTACCGGCGCAGTTGGCCCGGCAGCCGAGACCACCGCGAGTGGCACCGCAGGCGCGGCCGGCCCTGCTGACCCGGCTGCCGCGACCGGCTCGGCCGCCGCCGGCCCCCAACCACCCGCAGCCGGCCCCGAACTGATCGGTACCAGCCCCGAGGCGGGCAGTGCCGGCTTCGGGGCGGCAGGCGCCCTTCCCGGTTCGGCCGGTGCCGCCCCTGGTTCGGCCAGCACCGTCCCCGGTTCAGTAGGCACCGGCCCTGGTTCGGCAGGCACCGGCCCCGGTTCGGCCAGCACCGCCCCCGGTTCGGCAGGCCCCGGCCCCGAACCGGCCGGTTCCGCCCGGCCCGGAATCGGGCAGCGGGCCGCCGAGGGGGCCAAGGCCGGGGTCAAGGTGGTCGGGCGGGCGGTGTGGAAGCTCGCGCGGGTGCTCTGGTCGCTCGAGGGCGAGCTGGACAAGCGGCCCCAGGGGCGCTTGCACCACCAGGTCATCGGCATGTTGCCGCTGGTCGGGGCGGTCGGCGACTACTTCGGCGAGCGGCACGGCGGCAAGCGGGTGCGGCGGGAGGCGCTCGCCTGGTTCGCCGCCGAGGCCGCCCGGAAGGCCGCTCAGGACGACGGGCGCCAGTAGCGGTAGCGGTGGTGCTCCGCGCAGCCCAGCGACTCGTACAGGGCGATCGCGGGCTTGTTGTGCTCGGCCACCTGGAGCGCCAGCACGGTGGCCCCGCGCGCCGCGCCCCACGCCGCCAGCTCCGCCATCAGCGCCCGCGCCAGCCCCAGCCGCCGCGCCTCCTGGCGCACGGCCAGCCGCGCCACGTGCAGCACCTCGCCCACCACGGCCCCGCGCACCACCCCACCGGCCGCCGCACCACCGCCGAGCGCGCCGCCCGTCGGGCCGCCGAAGTCCTCCGCCCCCGACCCCGAACCGCCCACCGGCAGCGCGATCCCGAAGCTCACCGCCAGCCCCTCCGGGGCCAGCACGTGCCGCTGCGCGGGCGTCGGGTCGGGCTGCGCGGCCAGCTCCCACCAGCGCGCGTCCGGCTCCTCGGGCACCGACACCGCGTACCGGCCGCGCGCCACCCCGCCCACCGCGCCACCCACCGGACCGCCGTCCCGCTCCGTGGACCCGCCCCGCGCGTCCCCGAACCCCGTCAGCGGCCCGGTCATCACCAGCGACTCGACCCCTCCGGGGTGCTCGACATCCGGCTCCCACCCGGCTGCCGCCAGCCCCGCCTCGTGCTCCGACCCCAGCACCACGTGCGCCAGCGGCGGCACCCCCTGCTCGGCCGCGAACGCCCGCACCGACGCCAGCGCCGCGCCCAGCGGCACACCCGGATCGCCCGTGGTCAGGGCGCTGTTCGCCCGCCCGGTGAACCCGGCCGCCGCGCGCAGCCTCCACCCCCCGAGCGGGCGGTCGACGAGTGCGGGCCATGCGGCGGCGCAGCGCTGCTCCAGAACGGTGATCGGGTCCACCGCCACATCCTGCCGCACCCCCGCCCCGAAGCGAGGTCGTCCGTTCTGGCAGGTGGGATGGGAGTTTGATAAGGCGAGCCTCACCGGCGCGGCGGGCGCGCAGCCGCGTACCCTCCGCTGTGCGCGGTGTGGACTAAGAGACAGAGCAGGAGAGCGCAGTGACCTATGTGATCGCCCAGCCGTGCGTGGACGTGCTCGACAAGGCGTGCATCGAAGAGTGCCCCGTCGACTGCATCTACGAAGGCGACCGGATGCTCTACATCCACCCGGACGAGTGCGTCGACTGCGGTGCCTGCGAGCCGGTGTGCCCGGTGGAGGCCATCTACTACGAGGACGACGTCCCCGACGAGTGGGCCGCCTACACCAAGGCGAACGTGGACTTCTTCGACGACCTGGGCTCCCCCGGCGGCGCCTCCAAGGTCGGCAAGGTCTCGGCGGACCCGGCGTTCATCAAGGCCCTCCCGCCGCAGGCGTCCCACGAGTGACGCTCCACCGCTCGCTCCCGGACTTCCCCTGGGACTCGCTGGCCGACCACGCCGCCACGGCGCGCGCGCACCCCGGCGGTGTGGTCGACCTGTCCGTCGGCACGCCGGTCGACCCGGTGCCGGACGTGATCCAGCGGGCCCTGTCGTCGGTGTCGGCCGAACCGGGCTACCCGACCACGCACGGCACCCCCGAGCTGCGCGAGGCCGTCGTCGGGTCGATGGCCCGCCGCTACGGCGTCACCGGCCTGGACCCGGCCGCCGTGCTGCCGACCATCGGCTCGAAGGAGCTGGTGGCGTGGTTGCCGACGCTGCTCGGCGTCGGCCCCGGCGACGTGGTCGCGATCCCCGAGCTGGCCTACCCGACGTACGAGGTGGGGGCCCGGATCGCGGGCGCCGACGTGGTGCGGCTGGCGGACGGCGAGGCCCCGCCCGCAGGCGTGAAGCTGGTGTGGCTGAACTCCCCGTCCAACCCGACCGGCCGGGTGCTGGACGCCCCCGCGCTGGCGGACGCGGTCGCCGCCGCCCGCGAGGCGGGCGCGGTGGTCGCCTCGGACGAGTGCTACCTGGCGCTGCACTGGACGGCGGAGCCGCTCTCGGTGCTGGACGAGCGGGTCAGCGGCGGGTCGCCGGACGGCCTGCTCGCGGTCCACTCGCTGTCGAAGTCGTCCAGCCTCGCCGGCTACCGGGCGGGCTTCGTCACCGGCGACCCGGAGCTGGTGTCCGGGCTGCTGGAGGCGCGCAAGCACGCGGGCATGATCGTGCCGAGGCCCGTGCAGGCCGCGATCACGGCCGCGCTGGACGACGACGCGCACGTGGCCGACCAGCGCGAGCGGTACGGGAAGCGGCGCGAGCTGCTGCACGCGGCGCTCACCGGCGCGGGGTTCCGCGTCGACCACTCCGAGGCGGGCCTGTACCTGTGGGCCACCAGGGGCGAGGGCGCGTGGGACACCATCGCGTGGCTCGCTGACCGGGGCGTGCTGGCCGCGCCCGGCACGTTCTACGGCCCCGGCGGCTCCGAGCACGTCCGCGTCGCGCTGACCGCGAGCGACGAGCGGGTGGCGACCGCCGTGGAGCGGCTCGCCGAGTAGGTCCCCCGAGCACCGCGAGAGCCGGGTCGCAGCGCGGCGGCCCGGCTCTCGCGTTCGCGGAGGGGGATCAGTCGTTGGCGTGCAGGATCGAGTTCAGCTCGACCCCGGTGCCCTTGCGGGCCCGCACGCGCACCGCGCCGCTCACCGAGTCGCGGATGAACAGCAGGTTCGACACCCCGGACAGCTCGCTCGCCTTCACGACCGAGCCGTCGTCGCCGGTCACCTTCGACGCGGCCGTCACGTACAGCCCGGACTCCACGACGCAGTCGTCGCCCAGCGAGATGCCGATGCCCGCGTTCGCCCCGATCAGCGACCGCTCGCCCACCGAGATGACCTGCTTGCCGCCGCCGGACAGCGTGCCCATGATCGACGCGCCGCCGCCGACGTCGCTGCCGTCGCCGACCACGACCCCGGCCGAGATCCGGCCCTCCACCATGGACGAGCCGAGCGTGCCCGCGTTGAAGTTCACGAAGCCCTCGTGCATGACCGTCGTGCCCGCCGCCAGGTGCGCGCCCAGCCGCACCCGGTCCGCGTCCGCGATCCGCACGCCCGACGGCACCACGTAGTCCACCATCCGGGGGAACTTGTCCACCCCGTACACGGTGACCGCGCCGCGCCCGCGCAGCCGCAGGCGGGTGGCCTCGAAGCCCTCCACCGCGCACGGGCCGTGGTTGGTCCACACCACGTTGGTCAGCAGGCCGAACACGCCGTCCAGGTTCACCCCGTGCGGCCTGACCAGCCGGGACGAGAGCAGGTGCAGCCGCAGCCACACGTCGTAGGTGTCGGCGGGCGCGGAGTCCAGCGAGGCGATGCCCACGCGCACGCCCACGACCTCGACGTCGCGCTCCGCGTCGACGCCGAGCAGCTTCGCCGCGGCCTCGCCCAGCTCGGCCGCGACCTCGACCGGCGACAGCCGGGCGGTGCCCGCCTCGGCCTCGCCGAGCCGGGGCGCGGGGAACCAGGTGTCCAGCACGGTCCCGTCGGAGGTCACGGTCGCCAGTCCGACGCCGTGCGCGCCGGTGGTGGTGTCTTCGGTGCTCACAGCACTGAACGGTAACGTGCCGGGCGTGGCCGACACCCTTGACCTCTCCGCCGATCCCGTCACGCTGACCACCGCGCTGGTCGACGTCCCCAGCGTCTCCGGGGACGAGCAGCGCATCGCCGACCTGGTCGAGCGGTCCCTGCGCGAGCAGACCGGCCTGGAGGTCGTCCGCTCCGGCAACACCGTCCTGGCCCGCACGAACCTCGGCCGCGAGCGGCGCGTCGTGCTCGCCGGGCACCTGGACACGGTGCCGGTCAACGACAACCTGCCGTCCCGGCTGGAGGACGGCGTGCTGCACGGCCTCGGCACGGTGGACATGAAGGGCGGCGACGCGGTCATGCTGGCCCTCGCGGGCACGCTCACCGACCCGCGCCACGACCTCACGTTCGTGTTCTACGACTGCGAGGAGGTCGAGGCCAGCCGCAACGGCCTCGGCCGGATCGAGCGCGAGCTGCCCGAGTGGATGAGCGGCGACCTGGCGATCGTGTGCGAGCCGTCCAACGGCGTCATCGAGGCGGGCTGCCAGGGCACCATCCGGGTCCAGGTGCGGGCCACCGGCAAGCGCGCCCACACCGCGCGCGGCTGGATGGGCGTCAACGCCATCCACCTGCTCGGCGACGCCATCGCCCGGCTGCGCGACCACGAGTCGCGGGTGGTGGAGATCGACGGCTGCACCTACCGCGAGGGCGTGCAGGCCGTGGGCATCACCGGCGGCGTCTCCGGCAACGTCGTGCCGGACGAGTGCGTGCTGACCGTGAACCACCGCTTCGCCCCCGACCGCACCCCCGCGCAGGCCGAGGCCTACCTGCGGGAGCTGTTCGACGGCTACGAGGTCACCGTCACCGACTTCGCCGCGGGCGCCCTGCCCGGCCTCGCCTCGCCCGCCGCGCGCGAGCTGGTCGAGGCGGCGGGCGGCGCCCCGGTCGCCAAGCTCGGCTGGACCGACGTGGCCCGCTTCGCCGCGCTCGGCACGCCCGCCGTGAACTTCGGCCCCGGCGACCCGCTGCTCGCCCACACGCAGCAGGAGAACGTCCGGGTGAACGAGATCGGACACTGCTACGAAGTCCTGTCGCGCTTCCTCAGCGCGATGCCCTGACCGGTCTAGACTCCGGCCAATGAGCGAGAACGGCGTGGACGAGCACCCGCAGGAGAAGCGGCGCGGCCCCGTGGTGCTGCGCCGCGAGCGCAACACGGAGCTCACCACGACGGACCAGCGCCTGCTCGACTCGCGCGGCCCCAGCGACTGGGTGCACACCGACCCGTGGCGGGTGCTGCGCATCCAGGCCGAGTTCGTGGAGGGCTTCGGCGCGCTCGCGGGCATCCCGAGCGCCGTCACCGTGTTCGGCTCGGCCCGCACCGAGCGCGCCCACCCCGAGTACGAGGTGGGCAGGCAGCTCGGCGGCGCGCTCGCCGAGGCCGGGTTCGCGGTCATCACCGGCGGCGGTCCCGGCGCGATGGAGGCGGTGAACCGGGGCTGCTCCGAGGCGGGCGGCTACTCGGTCGGCCTCGGCATCGAGCTGCCGTTCGAGCAGGGCCTGAACCCGTGGGTCGACCTCGGCGTGAACTTCCGCTACTTCTTCGTCCGCAAGACCATGTTCATCAAGTACTCGCAGGCGTTCATCTGCCTGCCCGGCGGCTTCGGCACCCTGGACGAGCTGTTCGAGGCGCTGACCCTGGTGCAGACCAAGAAGGTCACCAAGTTCCCGGTCGTCCTGTTCGGCCGGTCCTACTGGCAGGGCCTGTACGACTGGGTGCGGGACTCGGTGCTGGACAGCGGGAAGATCGGCGACAAGGACCTGGCGCTGCTGCACCTGACCGACGACGTCGAGGACGCCGTCCGGGTCGTCAAGGAGGCGCACCAGGCGTGGGGGGAGGCGCACTGATGGGCGGGCTGACCGTGACGGTGTACTGCGGCTCGCTGAGCACCGTGCCGCAGAGCTACCTGGACCTGGCGGGCGACGTCGGCAAGCGGATCGCGGGCCGGGGCTGGGACCTGGCCTGGGGCGGCGGCAAGCGGTCCATGATGGGCGCGGTGGCGCAGGCCGTGCGCGACGGCGGCAGGCGCACCACCGGCGTGATCCCCCGGTCACTGGTGGAGCGCGAGTGGGCCGACACCGACGCCGACGACCTGCTCGTGGTCGAGACCATGCGCGACCGCAAGGCGCTCATGGAGGCGCACGGCGACGCGTTCCTGGCGCTGCCGGGCGGGATCGGCACGCTGGAGGAGCTGTTCGAGGTCTGGACCTCGCGGACGCTGTCGATGCACGCCAAGCCGGTGGTGCTGCTGGACGTGGACGGGCACTACGCCGGGCTGGTGCGGTGGCTGGAGGAGCTGCGCGACCGGGGGTTCGTCGCGCCCGCCGCGATGGGGATGCTGACCATCACCGACGACGTGGACGCCGCGCTGGACGCCTGCGCGAGCTGACGGGTCCGCGACCGGTCTTTTGGGAAGAGCGCCCCGGCTTTCCCGCCGGGGCGCTCTTCGCTCGTTCAGCCCGAGAACGGCACCTCCAGGGTCGACCCGGCGCCGATCGCCACGGCCGCGCCGCGCGTGCCGACGCTGCCGTACCGGCCGTCGGCGGTGTCCACCACCAGCGCCAGCCGGTTGCCCGCGCCCACCTGCCACAGCGCGGGTTCCAGCTCCAGGTCGACCACCCGGCTCCCGGCCTGGACCACCACCGGCTTGTGGCTGATCAGCGCGCCGAGCCCGAGCCCGTTCACCTCGTACAGGTAGGCGAACAGCGAGGTCTCGGCCGCCGCCGTCACGGTCAGCCGCACCTTCGGCGTGCCGCCGACGAACGCGCTCGACCGCAGCGCCGGGCCCGTCCACACCGCCGCGCCCGACCGGTCCACCAGCGGCAGCGCCACCCCGGTCGGGATCTTCAGGAACGCCTGGAGCGCGCCGCTCACCAGCACGGCGCCGCTGTCCGCGACGGTGGCCCGCCCGGCGCCGAAACCGGTCTCCGCCAACGGGATCGACTCGCGCGCGGTGGTGACCGCCGACCACGACGGGTAGGTCCGCCACGCGCCGCCGTTGTTGGGGCGCAACCACACCGGGGCCTCCCGGTCGACCCCGTTGGCGACGCCGCGCAGGTGGTGGTCGAACCAGCGGCCGACCGCGTCCCACACCTCGTTGGGCAGCCCGGCGGCCCCGAACAGCTCGGACGTGGCGTGGTCGCCCGGCGTGAGCAGCAGCCGCTTCGGGCCGGTGAGCTTCGCGAACAGGTCGGTGATCTGGCTCGGCGGGAACAGGCCGTCGTTCCAGGCGTTGCCGATCAGCACGGCCGCGCGGCTGAGCGCCGGGACCTTCGTGGACGGCGAGCGGGGCGGCGAGATCGGCACGACGTCCTCGAACCGGCCCTCCCGGTACGCGGTCTCGGCGTCCCTGAGCACCTGGCCGGGGCGGCCGGTGAGCTTGCCCGCCGTGAGCAGCAGGTCGACGGCCTGGGAGCTGACGGTGCTGTTGGGGTAGAGCGACTGCGCGAGGTCGGACCAGGTGCTCAGGGCGGCCACGGCCTTGACCCTGGGGTCGGCGGCAGCGGCGAGCAGCGACTGGCCGCCGCCGTAGGAGATCCCGGCGACGCCGATCCTGGCCGGGTCCGCGTCCAGGTTCGCGATGCCCCAGTCGATGACGCGGCTGACGTCGGCGACCGTCGCGGTCCCGGCGACGTCGATCTCGCCGCCGGAGTCGTGGAAGCCCCGGCTGGTGTAGCTGATCACCGCGTAACCGGAGCGGTAGGCGAGCTTGGCGGCGGCGCCGACGTACTCGATGCCGCTGACCGCCCAGCTGGACGGCATCACCAGGAGCGGGAACGGGCCCGTGCCGGTGGGGGTGACCACGAAGGCGCGCAGCGGGGTGCCGCCCTCGCCGGTGATGGTGCGGTAGGTGATCGAGGCGACCTGGGCCTCGCTGGCGGTGGCGGGTGCGGCGGGCGCGGCGGTGGCCGTCGCGGTGGCGGGGAGCAGGAGCAGGGGGGCGAGCAGCAGGGCGAGTGATCGGCGCACCAGGTCCTCCTTGACCGTGAGCTGGATCACGCAGGGTGCGGCCGAGTCAAGTGGCGGCTACTGGCGGGTAGCAAGATCCTGTGAGGCAGCTCACATTCTGCGGTGGCGTGGCACGATGCCCCCATGCGGTTCGGCACACGCGACGTCCCCACAGACCGCGCGCTGGTCATGGCGATCGTCAATCGGACGCGGGACTCCTTCTACGACCGGGGCGCCACCTTCACCGACACCGCCGCGCTCGCCGCCGTGGACCGGGCGGTCGCCGAGGGCGCGGACATCGTCGACATCGGCGGGGTGCGCGCGGGCGCCAGGGGCGAGCACGTCGACGCCGCCGAGGAGGCGCGCCGGGTCGTCCCGTTCGTCGCCCAGGTCAGGGAGCGGCACCCGGACCTGGTGATCAGCGTCGACACCTGGCGGCACGAGGTCGGCCGGGCGGTCTGCGAGGCGGGCGCCGACCTGATCAACGACACCTGGGCGGGCGCCGACCCGAAGCTGGCCGAGGTCGCCGCCGAGTTCGGCGTCGGCATCGTCTGCTCGCACACCGGCGGCCTGCCGCCCCGGACCGACCCGCACCGCGTCCGGTACGCCGACGTGGTCGCCTCGGTCGCCGAGGAGCTGGTGGCCAGGGCCGAGCTGGTGACCTCGCTGGGCGTGCCCAGGGCGGGCGTGCTCATCGACCCGACCCACGACTTCGGCAAGAACACCTGGCACGGCCTGGAACTGCTGCGGCGGCTGGACGAGCTGGTCGCCACCGGCTGGCCGGTGCTGATGGCGCTGTCCAACAAGGACTTCATCGGCGAGACCCTGGACGCGGACGTCGGCGACCGGGTGGACGGCACCCTCGCCGCCACGGCGGTGGCCGCGCGGAGCGGCGCGCGGGTGTTCCGCGCCCACGAGGTCCGCCGGACCCGCCAGGCGGTGGAGGTGGTCGCGGCCATCGCGGGCACCCGACCGCCCGCGCGGGCGCTGCGGGCGCTGGCGTAGCGGGCGGGGCTCGGCGGGCGCTGGCTCGGCGGGCGCTGCCCGACCGGGTTCTCCGGCTGTGGTCCGGTGAGCGGAAACCATAAACTCCGAACGCATGAAGTCCGACGCGCTGCGCGGTCACCTGGAAGGTCTCCTGCTGGCCACGCTGGACGGCGCGAAGCTCCACGGCTACGCGATCATCGAGGCCCTCCAGCTCCGCAGCGGCGGCGCGCTCGACCTGCCCACCGGCACCGTCTACCCGGCGCTGCGCAGGCTGGAGGCCGCCCGCCTGGTGGCCAGCGAGTGGAGCACCGTCGGCGGCAGGCAGCGCCGCACCTACCACCTCACCGAGCGGGGCAGGCTGGCGCTGGCCGCCGAGCGCGCCGAGTGGCGGCGCTTCGCGGCGACGATCGAGGGCGTGCTGTCCCCGCCGGACCTGACGGCGGCCGGCGTGACGGCGGCGGCGCCCGGCTGATCCGGCCCACCGGCGCTCGCGGGCGGCGCCCACCCCCCCCGGTGGCGCGGGCCCGAAGTCGTTCGCGGGCGTGACGCGCCGCAGTGGTGTGTGCGCTGCCGGTGGTGTGTGCCACGATCGTCGGTGTGACCACAGCGCTCCTCTACCTCGTCGTCATGGCACTAGTCGCCGCGGTGGTGTTCCTGCTGGCCTCACTGCTGTTCGGGCGCGGGGAGGAGATGGCGCCGCTGCCACCGGGCGCGTCCCCGACCAGGCTGCCCGCCGACCGGGTGACCCCCGAGGACGTCCGCGCGCTCCGGTTCCAGCTGGTGCTGCGCGGCTACAAGATGTCCGAGGTCGACTGGGCGCTCGGCAGGCTGGCCGGCGAGGTCGAGCGGCTGCGCGAGCGGGTCGCCGAGCTGGAGGAGCTGGTGCCCGAGGGCGCGCTCCGCGACCGGGACGCCGCCGAGTCGGCCGAGATCGGGCCCGGTGTGGCCCGACCCGAGAAGCGGGTGGCCGAACCTGGCGTCGCCGGGACCGCCGTCCCCGAGTCCGGTGCCGCCGAGGCCGGAACCGTCGAGCCCCGTGCCGCTGAGCCCACCCCCGAGTCCGCCGCCGCCGGGACCGAGCCCGGTGGGTCCGGGCAGGCGGGCGCCACCCCCGGCGCCACCACCGACCCGGCCGAGCCCGCGCGGGAACCCCAGCGTGACCCGGCTTGAGCTGACCGTCCCGGTCGCCGCGCCCGCGAGCCGGACCTGGGCCGCCGTCACCGACTGGGAGCGCCAGGGCGAGTGGATCCTGGCCACCTCCGTCCGCGTCACCTCCGGGCCGGGACGGGCGGTCGGCGACGAGTTCACCGCGATCACCGGCATCGGCCGGTTCGGCGTCGTGGACCCCATGCGGATCACCCGGTGGGAGCCGCCGTCGCTGTGCGCGGTCGAGCACCTCGGGCGGGTGGTGCGGGGGACCGGCGAGTTCCGCGTCGCCCCGGCGGGGGAGTCGGCCTCCGAGTTCACCTGGGTCGAGGACGTGGTGCTGCCCGCGATCGCGCGACCGGCGGTGCTCGCGGGCGTCCGGTACTCGCTCACCCGGTTCGCCAGGTTCGCCGAGCGCTACCGCGTCGACGGGGAGGGGTGAGCGTGGTCCAGCGCTGCGCGTGGGGCGACTCCAGCCCCGACTACGCCGAGTACCACGACACCGAGTGGGGCGTCGAGCTGCACGGCGGGACCGAGCTGTTCGAGCGGATGTGCCTGGAGTCGTTCCAGTCCGGGCTGTCCTGGATCACGATCCTGCGCAAGCGGGAGAACTTCCGGACCGCGTTCGACGGGTTCGACCCGAAGCTCGTCGCCGCCTACGACGGGGACGACGTCACCCGGCTGATGGGTGACGCGGGGATCGTCCGCAACCGGGCCAAGATCGTCGCGGCGATCGGCAACGCGGCGGCGGTGCTCGCGCTCGACGAGCCGCTCGACGGGCTGCTCTGGTCGTTCGCCCCGACCGGGCCGAGGACGCGCCCGGCGACCCTCGCCGACGTCCCGGCGATCACGCCCGAGTCGACGGCCATGGCGAAGGCGCTCAAGCGCGCGGGCTTCGTGTTCCTCGGCCCGACCACCTGCTACGCGCTGATGCAGGCCACCGGCATGGTCGACGACCACGTCGAGACCTGCTTCCGCGCCCGGAAGGCCGACTAGGGCGCGGTCTGCCCGGCTCCGGTGAAGTGCGCGAGCGCGCCGATGATCCGGAGCTCGATGTCGTCCGGCCAGGGGAACGTGCGGGTGACCGAGCGCTGGTGGGCGAGCCCGTGCAGGCCCATCCACAGCGCCACGGCGTCGGCGAACAGGTCGTCGCTGGTCGCCTGCCCGGCCGCCACGCACGCGTCCAGCCCCGCGACCAGCACCTCCAGCGGCTCGTTGCCGAGCGCGACCAGCTCCTCGGCGGTGATCGACGTGGTGTCCAGGTCGGGCATCCACAGCCCGCCGAACATGGTCCGGTACCGGCCGGGGTGGGCGCGGGCGATCTCCAGGTAGGCCAGGCAGATCGCGACCAGCCGCGCGCGCGGGTCGGTCTCCAGGTCGCGGGCCTCGCGCAGCTGGGCGGCCAACCCCTCGAACTCCCGGCGCACCACCGCCAGCATGATCGACGGCTGGTCGGGGAAGTGCGGGTAGATGGACGGCGCGGCGATGCCGATCCGCCGCGCGACGGACCGCAGCGTGACCGCCCGCTCGTCGCCCTCCTCGTCCAGGATCGCGGTGGCGGCGTCGACGATCTCCTCCCGCAGCTTGGCGCCCTCACCGCGCCGGTTGCGCCTGCGGGCGGGCTTGCGGGCCGGGGTCTCGGCCGCGCCGTCACCCAGCGCACCGCCGTTGCCGGTCGCACCGCCGTCGCCCGTCGCACCGTCGCCGGTAGCACTGCGGTCGCCGGTCGCGCCCTCGCCGGTCGCGCCGCTGTCTCCGGCCGCGTGCGAGGCGTCCGCGCCTGCGGCCTGCGGGCCAGTGCCCGCGCCTGCACCCGCCTCCGCGCCCGCACCCGCGTCCGCGTCCCGCGCGCCCGCGCTCACCCCCGCGTCGTGCGCGCCCACGCCCGTGACCTGGGTTTCCGCTGTCTCCGACACCCCTGAGCTGCTGTTCTCCACCGCGTAACCATACACCGTGAAGTTTATGGGTGTTAGGACTTGCGCGCCATGAACTAACGCCTGTAGCTTTACGGCTGTAAGCACAACGACCCCACCACAACCTCCCAGGAGAGATCCCATGACCAGCGCCACCGCCACCCGCGCCACCGAGGTCGTCCTCCCCGCCGCGGTCGAGCCGGAGGGCCTCCAGGTCCGCGTCCGCGACCTCCCCGCCCTCGCCGACGGCCAGGTGGTCCTGCGCATGGACGCCACCGGCGTCTCGTTCGCCGAGCAGCAGATGCGCCGGGGCAAGTACTACGACCAGCCCGCGTTCCCCTTCGTCCCCGGCTACGACGTGGTCGGCACGGTCGTCGCCACCGGCCCCGGCGCGGACCCCGCCCTCACCGGCAAGCGGTTCGCCGCCGTCACCAAGATCGGCGCGTGGGCCAGCCACCTGGTGCTCGACGCCGCCGACTTGGTCCCCGTCCCGGACGGCCTCGACGCGGCCGAGGTCGAGACCCTGGTGGTCAACGGGATCACCGCGTGGCAGATGCTGCACCGGGTCGCCAAGGCCCGCGCCGGGGCCACGGTCGTCGTGCTCGGCGCGAACGGCGGCGTCGGCAGCACCCTCGTCCAGCTCGCGAAGCACGCCGGGATGACGGTCATCGGCACCGCCTCGCCCCGCCACCACGACGCCGTCCGAGCCCTCGGCGCCACCCCGGTCGACTACCGCGACCCGGCCGTGCACGACCGCATCCGCGAGCTGGCCCCCGACGGCGTGGACGCCGTGTTCGACCACGTCGGCGGCAAGGGCCTGACCGAGTCCTGGAAGCTGCTGCGCAAGGGCGGCACGCTCGTCTCCTACGGCACCGCCGCCACCAAGGACGTCGAGGGCAGCTCGCAGCTCCCGGTCCTGGCCCTGTTCGCCCAGCTCGCCCTGTGGAACTACTCGCCCAACGGCAAGGGCGCGCACTTCTACAACTTCTGGGCGGGCCTGCGCAACCGCGCGGAGTTCCGCCGCAAGCTCGCCGAGGACCTCACCCAGGTGCTGCGGCTGCTCGCGGAGGGCGTGCTCACCGCGAAGGTCGCCGCCCGGTTCCCGCTGTCCGACGCCTCCGCCGCGCTCGCGCTCGCCGAGTCCAGGACCGTGCTGGGCAAGGTCGTCATCGTCCCCGAGGTGTGACCGTGACCCGGCCGCGCGGGCGCAGGGGCCAGGGCGCGCTGCTGCGGGACGAGATCCTGGCCGCCGCGACCCGCCTGCTCGACCTGGGCGGCGAGCGCCTGGTCACCCTGCGGGCCGTGGCCCGCGAAGCGGGCATCACCGCCCCGTCGATCTACCCGCACTTCCCCGACCCGCCCTCGGTCCTGAGGGCCGCGGCGGACGCGGGCCGCGCCGAGCTCGGCGCCGTGCTCGCCGCCTCGGCCGCACGCTCGGCGGACCCCCGGCGCGGGCTGCACGACGCGTGCCGCGCCTACCTGGACTTCGCCACCACCCGCCCCGGCTGCTACCGGGTCATGTCCGACCACCCGGACGAGACCGACCCTGGGGCCCCGACCACCGGCCACCTGGCGCTCCTGATCGCCGAGTGCGCCGCGACCGGCCGCTCCACCAGCACCGACCCGGAGGCCGACGCGCTGGCCCTGTGGCTGGGCCTGCACGGCATCGCCCACCAGCGCGCGGCGCACCGGCTGTTCCCGTGGCCCGCAGACCTGGTGCCCGACCTGGTCACCGCGCTCTCCGGCGCCACCCGCTGACCCGCGCCACTCGGCTCCGCAGCACACGGCTCCGCAGCACGACTTCGCAGCACGAACCCCACCGCACGGCCCCACTCCCAGGAGGAACCATGTCCGCCACCACGATCGCCGCCCCCGTCCCGGCCACCAGGCCCCGCGAGGTCGACAGCCGCGCCGCGTACGCCGCGTTCGGCTTCGCCTACGTCTTCGGCCACGGCGGTGCGGCCCTGTCCCACGGCGCGGACCCGCTCCTGGCCCTGCCCGGCTGGCTGCCGACCGCGTTCCTGGCGACGGGCCTGGCGGCGGGCACGGTCCTGAGCACCGTCGCCGCCGTCCGGGCCAAGAAGGGCCTCGGCAAACCCGAGGCCACCACCGCCTCGCTGCTCGGAGCCATCTGGGTGACCGGCTTCGCCGCGCTGTTCCTGCTGATCACCGCGCTGGCCGACCTGACCGGCTCGCCCGACCTGCAGAGCGTCCTGTGGCCGACCGGGTCCGCGCTGGTGGTGGGCCTGATCTACCTGGCCGAGGGCTCGGCCAGGCGCAACACCCTGCACTACGCCCTCGGCACCTGGCTCGCCCTGCTGGCGGGCGCGGCGATCTTCCTGGACGGCTCGGGCCTGTTCTCGCTGCTGGCGGTCGCGGGCGGCGGCGCGTACCTCGTCGCGGCGCTGCTGGAGCGCCGCAGGCTGGTCGGCGCGGGCGCGCTCGCCTGACCCCGAACCGCCCGCCCCGATCTCGAACCGCACCGCCCCGAGCGCGGCCGGGTCCCGGCGCCGATCCGGCGCCGGGACCCGGCCGTCCCAGTTCGTCCCCGCCGCCGTCCCCGCTACCGCCCGGTGAACCGCGCCTCCCGCTTCCCCACGAACGCCGCGACCCCCTCCCGGTGGTCCTCGGTGGCCCCGGCCTCGGCCTGCGTGCGCGCCTCCACGGCCAGCGACTCGTCGAGCGTCCCCCAGGCCGCCGCGAGCGCCTCCTTGATCTTCGCGTAGGCCACCGTCGGCCCGGCCGCGAGCCGCGCGGCCAGCGCGTGCGCCGACCCGGCCAGCTCCTCGCCCGGCACCACCCGGTTCACCAGCCCGATCCGCAGCGCCTCCTCGGCCCCCACCGGCTCGCCGAGCAGCAGCAGCTCCGCCGCCCGCCCGGCCCCGACCAGCCTGGGCAGCGTCCAGGACGCCCCGGAGTCCGCCGTCAGCCCCACGTTCGCGAACGACATCACGAACCGCGCCTTCTCCGACACCACCCGCAGGTCGCACGCGAACGCCAGCGACGCCCCCGCCCCGGCCGCGATCCCGTTCACCGCCGCCACCACCGGCTTCGGCATCGCCGCGATCGCCGACACCAGCGGGTTGTAGTGCTTCTCCACGGTCTCCAGCGGCGCGGGGTCGCCGGACTCCAGCAGGGCCACGTGCTCCTTCAGGTCCTGCCCGCCGCAGAACGCCCGACCGGAGCCGGTCAGCACCACGGCCCGCACCGCCGGGTCGGCCGCCGCCTCCCACACGGCCGCCAGCAGCGCCTCCTTCAGCGAGGTGGTCAGCGAGTTGAACGCCTCCGGGCGGTTCAGCACGAGGGTGCGAACGCCGTCGGCGTCGTCGACGAGGAGTTCGGACACGGGGGGACCTCCGTCAGCTCGGGTCTTGCTCGGCTCGGTCTGCCACGGCGGTTGAGCGACTGCGCGGTCGGGCGATCGCGGTCGAGCGACTGGTAGATGGCGTCGGCCGATCCGGTGTACCAGCGCGCGGCCCCGCCGGTCTCAACCGGACTCCTGCGCCTCGCGCGCGCCCGCCGGAGCCAGGCAGTCGTCCACGAACTCCCGCGCCGCGCCCGCCAGCCGCCCGGTGTGCCGGTCGAAGAACGCCGCCGCCTCCGTCCCCGCCCACCCTGCGGGCAGCAGCTCGTCCGGCAGCCCCGGATCGCGGAACAGGAACTTGCGCCACGCGTGCAGGAACCGCTGCGAGGCCGCGAACGCCACCGGCGGCGACCCGCCGTCCACAGCGGACACCACCGGCTCCCACTCGGCCACGAACCGCGCGTAGTCCGCGCCCAGCTCCGCCAGGTCCCACGCCCGCGCCGCCAGCCCGGACGGCTCGCCCTCGTGCTCGCCGAGGAACACCGCCGCCCCCACCCCCTCGGCCGCCAGCACCCCGCGCAGCTCCGGCGACGGCCTCGGCGCGATCCAGGTGACCGGCCCCAGCGACCCGTACCCGAGCAGCTGGAGCGACGGCGCGACCCGCTCCCGCACCTCCCGGTTCGGCGCCTCGTCCAGCACCACCACGTGCCAGCGACCGTCCCAGGTGGACGGCCGGGTCCGGTAGATCCGGGCCGCCGCCTCGTCGAGGCGCGTCTCCGCGCGGGGCGTCATCGCGTAACCGGGGCCGTCGGGCAGCCGCACCGGTTCCAACCAGCCCTGCCTGACCGTGCGGGACACGGCCGTGCGCACCGCGGGCGGTGCGAAGTCCAGGGGCTCCAGCAGTCGGACGAGGGCGGCGATGGTCGCGGCGCCACCGCGCTCCCGCAGGTGGCCGCCGTACACGTCGAAGAGCGCGGAACGGGCTCGCACGAGGTCCGAGTCTGTCAGGACGGCCCCGCGACACGCCACAGGTCGGGATTCGCTCACGGCCGGGTGACACGCCCGATGTGACGGAGAAGTCTTTGCGGTACCGCCATCCTGGGCGTGATCAGGGCGTTGTCGGAGGGGGAAACCGCCGTTCCGGACGGGCGGAAAGATCGGTTCGGTTTCACTGTGCAGTCTGCATAGGGGAGAATGGACGCCGTGTTCCGGCCCAGGTCGGAACGGGGAAGATCTGACGGAGGGAGCACGCTATGGCGGCCATGAAGCCCCGGACCGGCGACGGTCCCCTTGAGGTGACCAAGGAGGGGCGGGGCATCGTGATGCGCGTTCCGCTGGAAGGCGGTGGGCGCCTGGTGGTCGAGATGTCGGCCGACGAGGCGAACGCGCTGGGCGACGCGCTCAAGGCGGCCGCGGGCTGACCTGCCGGGACGAAGCCTCAGCGCCCCGGTTTCCCGAGCGGAACCGGGGCATCGCTTCGTCGTGCTCCGGAACGCAACCCCAGGAAACTCCAGGAGGAACGCCGCCGTGCACGTGCCGCTGCCCACCCCGCTGGTCGCCGTAGAGGTGGCCGACGAACCCCGTCCCGGCGTGCCACCGGTCGTGCTGACCGATGACGAGGCCGGGGAGACCCGCAAGGACGACGAGGGCCGTTGGCGGCTCGGGGTCGGCGGCGGGAAGCCCGCGCACTGGCGGCGCGCGGGCGCGGCGCTGACGCGGGAGCTGGCGGGCAGCGGCGCGCGGTTCGACGTCGAGCTGACCGACGCGGCCGACGCCGAGTCCGTCCGGGCGTTCGTGCTCGGCGCGGTGCTCGGCGGCTACAAGTTCGCCCTGACCAGCGGTGACGCCCCCGAACGGGTGGAGTCGCTGCGCCTGGTCGTGCCCGACGAGGGCTACACCGACGTGCTGGCCGCCGAGGCGTTCCGGGCGCACCTGCTCGCCTCGGCCACCGCGTTCAACCGCGACCTGGCCAACGCGCCGTCCAACGTGAAGGACCCGGCCTGGGTCGCCGCCGCCGCCGTCGACGCGGCGCGCGGAACCCCCGGCCTCCAGGTGCAGGTCCGCGACGAGAAGTGGCTGGCCAAGCGCGGCTTCGGCGGCGTGCTCGCGGTCGGCGGCGGCTCCACCCGGCCGCCGAGGCTGGTCGAGCTGACCTGGCGCGGCGGCGACGGGCCGCACGTGGTGCTGGTCGGCAAGGGCATCACGTTCGACACCGGCGGCATCTCGATCAAGCCCGCCGACGGGATGCACCTGATGCGCACCGACATGTCCGGTGGCGCCGCCGTGATCGCCGCCGTGGTCGCGCTGGCCCGCCGGGGCTCACCGGTCCGGGTGACCGGCCTGGTGCCGCTGGCGGAGAACCACGTGTCCGGCTCGGCCTACCGGCCGGGTGACGTGGTGCGGCAGTACGGCGGGACCACCACCGAGATCGGCAACACCGACGCCGAGGGCAGGCTCGTGCTGGCCGACGCGCTGGCGTACGCGGTGGACGAGCTGGAGCCGGACGTCCTGGTGGACGTGGCGACGCTGACCGGCGCGATGAAGGTCGCGCTGGGCCTGCGCACGGGCGGGCTGTTCAGCAGCTCGGACGCGGTCGCGGAGGCGCTGGCGGACGCGGGCGAGCGGGTCGGCGAGGCCTGGTGGCGGATGCCGCTGCTGGAGGACCACGCGGACGACGTGCGCGGCCAGCTCGCCGACCTGCGCCAGACCCCGCCCGGCCCCGGCGGCATCACGGCGGCGCTGTTCCTGCGCGAGTTCACCGGCGGCCTGCCGTGGGCGCACCTGGACATCGCCGGTCCCGCGCGGGCCGAGGACGCGCACGACGAGGTCGTGCCGGGCGCGACGGGCTTCTCGGCGCGGACCCTGGTGGAGTTCGTGGAGGCCTACAAGGGCTGACCGGCCCGCGCGCCGCTCGCGGGACCCCGGAGGGGGAGGCGGGCGGGGGAGTGGGAGCGACGTGCGAGGGGACCGGCGGGCTGACCGCCGGTCCCCTCGGTCGCGTTCGGGGAGCGCGCGGACCACCCCGTGGCGGTGTGGGTCAGCGCGGCGGCGCGGCGGTGGCGCGCTGCCCGAGCGCGTCGTTCCTGAGTACGTCGTTCCCGAGCGTGTCGTCCCCGAGTGCGTCGTCCCCGAGTGCGTCGTCTCCGAGCGCGTTGTCCTCGAGCGCGTCGTTCCCGAGCGCGTCGTCTCCGAGTGCGTCGTTCCCGAGTGCGTTGTCCCCGAGTACGTGGTCCCCGATGGCGTGGTCCCCGATGGCGTGGTCGCGGAAGACCCGCACGGCGGGCGGCAGCGGGTGGTCGGTCGGCCAGACCAGGGCGATGCGGCGCTCGGCGCGCGGCAGGAGCGGCAGCTCGACCAGGTCCGTCGGGTGGTCCGCGGCGGGCAGCACGGCCACGCCCAGCCCGGCCGACACCAGCCCGCGCACCGTCTCCGTCTCCTGCCCCTCGAACGCCAGTTCCGGCGTGAACCCGGCCGCCGCGCACAGCTCGTCGGTGATCTGCCGCAACCCGTACCCGTGCTCCATGCCGACGAACGCCTCACTCGCCAGGTCCGCCACCCGCACCGCCCGCCGCCGCGCCGCCAACCGGTGCGAGGCGTGCGCCACCAGCACCAGCTCCTGCACCCGCAGCACCCGCCAGGCCAAGCGCCCCGCCGCGCCACCGGCCTCGGCGCCCGCCGCGCCACTCGTCGTCCCGCCCGCCACCCGGCCCGCCGCGCCCTCGCCACCCGCCTCCGCGCCCGACGGCGGTGGCGCGATCAGGGCCAGGTCCACGCCCCCGTCCGCCAGCCGGTCGAGCAGCACCTGCCGCGAGTCCTGCACCAGCCGGAACCGCACCGCCGGGTGCTCGTCCCGGAACCCCCGCACCAGCTCCGGCACCAGCGACCGCCCCAGCAGGTGCAGGAACCCCAGCGCCACCTGCCCGCGCTCCGGGTCCACCTCCTCCTCGGCCGCCCGCCACCCCGCCTCCAGCGCCACGACCGCCCGCTCGGCCGACTCCGCCAGCAACCGCCCCGCCCTGGTCAACCGCACCCGCCTGCCGTCGCGCACCACCACCGGCGCCCCCAGCGCCTCCCCGAGCGCCGCCAGCCACCGGCTCACCGTGGGTTGCGGCACACCCGCGTGCTCGGCGGCCCGCGTCAGGTGCTCGTCGGTCGCCAGAAACCGCAGCACAGCGAGCTTCGGCGCCAATTCATCCATCACCGAATGAATTCTCCCCGAACAGCGCATTGGACGCATTGTTTAGCGTCGACAACATGAACAGGCTGACCACGGCCACCGCCGCGACCGGGTTCGCGACCTTCGCCCTGCTGTACGCGCCGCAGCCCGTGCTGCCGCAGCTGGCGGCCGAGTTCGGCCTCACCCCGTCCGGCGCGTCGTTCGCGATCGGCGCGGCCACCGGCGCGCTCGCGCTGGCCGTGGTGCCGCTCGCGACCCTGTCCGAGCGCCTGGGCCGCAGGCGCGTCATCGTCTGGTCGCTGGCCGTCGCCGCCCTCGTCGGGCTCCTGCTGCCGCTGGCCCCGAACTACCCGGTGCTCCTGCTCCTGCGCGTCCTGCAGGGCCTGGCCACCGCCGGGGTCCCCGCCGCCGCGATGGCGTTCCTGGCCGAGGAGGTCGGCGCGCTCGGCGTCGGCGCGGCGATCGGCGCGCTGGTGGCGGGCAACAGCGCGGGCGGCATGGTCGGCAGGCTCGTCGCGGGCGTCGGCGTCGACTGGCTCGGCTGGCGCGCCGCGCTGGGCCTGGTCGGCGCGTTCGGCGTCCTCTGCGCCGTCCTGGTCGCCCTGTTCCTCCCGGACGGCACGACCCGCCGCGCCCCCTCCACCCGCTCCGACGTGCGCGCGGGCCTCAGATCGGCGGTCGCGGACCCCGTGCTGCTGTGCCTGTACGCGGTGGGCCTGCTGGGCACGGCCGCGTTCATCTCCCTGTTCAACGCGATCCCGTTCCGCCTGGCCGGACCGCCCCTGTCCCTGCCCGCCCGGTTCGCCGCGCTGGTGTTCCTGGCGTACGCGGCGGGCGGGGTGTGCTCGGCGCTCGCGGGCAGGCTCTCCGACCGCGTCGGCCGCGCGGCGGTGGCGGTCGGCGCGCTGGCCGTGGCCGCGCTCGGCGCGCTCCTCACCCTCCCCGACCACCTGGCCGCCGTGGGCGCGGGCCTGCTGCTGTTCACCGGCGGCTTCTTCGCCGCGCACGCCACCGCGAGCGCCTGGGTGGGCGCCCGCGCGCGGGCCAAGGGCCAGTCGTCGGGCGTCTACCTGTTCGCCTACTACCTGGGCAGCAGCGCGGGCGGCGCGCTGGGCGCGACGGCCTACGGCGCGTGGGGCTGGCCCGGCCTGACGGCGGCGATCACCTGCTGGCTGGCCACGGCCGCCACCGCGATCGCCCTGGCCCACCGGCTGGGCGGACGACTCGCGGCGGCGGCCCCGGAAGCCGTCCCGGCGGCCGTCCCCGGCGCGTCGACGGCCGGTCCGTAGCGCGCCTCAGAACTCCAGCGGCACCGGCACGCCCGCGCCCGGCGCGATCTCCACGTCCCCCAGCCTCGGCAGCTGCTTCCGCCCCGGCTTCAGCCCGAACACCACCGACCGCGCGTCCGAGGGCACCTCGACGACCACCGCGAGCGGGAACACCCCGCCGCCCCCGCGCGTGCCCACCACCCGCGCGGGCGAGCCGTCCGCCAGCCGCACGTCGAACATCGGCGCCGTCAGCGCCGCCCCGTCCGAGTCGGGCAGCCCGTCGCCGCGCAACCGGAACTCCACCAGCGCCTCGTCCGCCCCGGACGCGGTCACCAGCTCGTGCCGCAGGTCCGCGCTCACCGGCCGCTGCCTGCCCATCCGCACGCCGATCACGGCCAGCTTCCCGGCCGCGCCGCCGACCCGGACGTCCAGGCCAACCTCGGTGAACCGGTCGGGCACCGCCTTGCGCCGCAGCGCGGCGGGCAGCTCGCCCACCGGCTTCCCGGACGGCAGCTCGATCCGCTGCTCCAGCGACCGCGCGCCCACCGTGCTCAGCGCCAGCGCGGGCGCCGCCCCGGAGTCCTCCCCGGCGGGCGCCGTGTAGACCACCAGCGCCGACCCCTTCTCCGGCAACCGGTCCAGCGGGACCACCCGCCGCCGTTCCGGCAGCTCCAGCGCCAGCTCCGAGGGCTGAGGCCGCCACCCCCGCCAGCTGTCCCGGTCGAACGCCGGGTCGGTCTCGTCGTGCCGCTCCACCTCGACCCGCAGCACCCGCAGCCCCACCCCGTGCTCGGCCCGCAGCTCCCCGGCCGGGGTCCGCCACGACGCGGGCTCGGCGTACCCGGTGACCCGGACCTCCAGCTGGTCGTCCCGCAGCACCGCCCCGCCGACCGCGTCGACCGGGGCCGCGCCGTCGTCCTCCAGCACGGCCAGGTAGTCCGGCCCGGCCGAGTCCACCCGGACCTCGCCGGGGACGCTGGTGCGCCCGTCGGCCCGCACCAGGTTCCCGACCGGGACGCTGCGGTTCCCCGCACCGGGCACCTGCGGCGGCTGCACCTCCAGCCGCACCCCGTCCGCCGACTCGGCGACCCGCTTCATCGGGATCGGCACCCAGTCCGCCTCGGCCGAGGTCCCCGGCACCTGGACCGGCCCGCACCACAGCCTCGGGTCGACGTCCGACTTCGCGGGCCCGGTCCTGGCGAACCAGCAGCTCACCCCGCCCCCGCCGACCCGCGCCACGTACCCGAGGTTCAGCGCGTAGCTCATCTCCGACTCACCGGCGGCCTGGAGCGACGCCGCGTCCAGCACCTGCTTCCCGCCGATGGTCGGCGGGGCCTCCACGCCGCGCGCGTTCGCCGTCGAGCACGCCCCGACGGCGAACAGCGCCACCACCGCAACTCCGGCGATCCGCACAACCGCACCCCCAACCGGTCGAGGGCGTGCCGCCGGGGTTCGGCGACAAAACACCCCCACCGCTTTAAAAGGCCTCGGAGGCGGTATTCAGGTTGCACAAATTACCCTGTGACGTGAATCACAAACAGGTTTAACTCCGTGGAGCAACTTTTCTAGCGCGTGTTTTCCAGTGCCGCCCGGTACACGTCCACGGTCTGCTCGGCGACCGTTCCCCAGGAGAACTCCCGCACCGCCCGCTCCCGACCGGCCGCGCCGAACGCCGCCGCCCGCGCCGGATCGGCCAGCAGCGCGTTCACCGCGTCCGCCAACCCGGTCCGGAACGCCGCCTCGTCCGACTCGTCGTAGTGCACCAGCAGCCCGGTCTCCCCGTCCCGCACCACCTCGGGGATGCCGCCCACGTCCGAGGCCACCACGGCGGTCCCGCAGGCCATCGCCTCCAGGTTCACGATCCCCAGCGGCTCGTACACCGACGGGCACACGAACACCGCCGCCCGGCTCAGGATCTGCTTCACCTCGTCCGGCTCCAGCATCCGCTGCAACCACACCACCCCCGGCCGCGCCGCCGACAGCTCGGCGACCGCCGCCCGCGTCTCCTCGGCGATCTCCGGGGTGTCCGGGGCGCCCGCGCACAGCACGATCTGCGCCTCCGGCGAGATCCGGTGCGCCGCCGCGACCAGGTGCCCGACGCCCTTCTGCCGGGTGATCCGCCCGACGAACGCGACGATCGGCCGCTCCGGGTCGATCCCGTTCGCGACCAGCGCGTCCACCCCGTCGACCGGCCGGTAGGCGACCGTGTCGATGCCGTTGCGCACCACGTGCACCCGCGCCGGGTCGAGCGCCGGGTAGCAGTCCAGCACGTCGGCCCGCATCCCCTCGCTCACCGCGATGACCGCGTCCGCCGCCTCGTAGGCGGTCCGCTCCACCCACGACGACACCCGGTACCCGCCGCCGAGCTGCTCGGCCTTCCACGGCCTGCGCGGCTCCAGCGAGTGCGCCGTCACCACGTGCGGCACCCCGTGCAGCAGCTTCGCCAGGTGCCCGGCCATGTTGGCGTACCAGGTGTGCGAGTGCGCCAGGTCGACCCCGCCCAGCGCCGCCGCCATGCCGAGGTCGGCCGACAGCACGCCGAGCGCCGCGTTCGCCTCCGCCAGCTCCCGCACCGGGTTGTGCGCCACCGCGTCGGGCCTCGGCCCGCCGAAGGCGTGCACGTCCACCTCGACCAGTTCGCGCAACCTCGGCACCAGGAAACCGACGTGCACCCCAGCCCCGCCGTAGACCTCCGGCGGGTACTCCCGAGTCAGCAGTCCAATTCGCACACGGGTCACGGTAGTCGGCTCCATTGGGGCGGCTGGGTGAACAGGCGGCCAAGCGTGCTGTTCGCCGCACTTGGCCATTGGTGGGGCGGCATCCCGCCGGTTAGGGTCAACACCGTGAAGGGGCAACCGCACGTCCTGGGAATTGTCCTCGCCGGTGGTGAGGGAAAGCGGCTGTGGCCGTTGACCGCTGACCGGGCCAAGCCCGCGGTGCCCTTCGGCGGCAACTACCGGCTGGTGGACTTCGTCCTGTCGAACCTCGTCAACGCGGGCTTCGTCCAGCTCTGCGTCCTGACCCAGTACAAGTCCCACTCGCTGGACCGCCACATCTCCACGACGTGGCGGCTGTCCAACGTGCTGGGGCAGTACGTGACGCCGGTGCCCGCGCAGCAGCGCCTGGGCCCGCGCTGGTACACCGGGTCGGCCGACGCCATCTACCAGTCGCTCAACCTCGTCCACGACGAGAAGCCGGACCACATCGCGGTCTTCGGCGCGGACAACGTCTACCGGATGGACCCCGGTCAGATGCTCCAGCAGCACATCGACAGCGGCGCGGGCGTGACCGTCGCCGGGATGCGGGTGCCGCGCGCCGAGGCCAAGGCGTTCGGCTGCATCGACTCCGACGAGTTCGGCAAGATCACCCAGTTCCTGGAGAAGCCCTCCGAGCCGCCGCACGTGCCCGGCGACCCCGAGGTCACCTTCGCGTCCATGGGCAACTACATCTTCACCACCGAGGCGCTGCTCGACGCCCTGCGCGACGACGCGGCCGACGCCGACTCGGACCACGACATGGGCGGCAACATCATCCCCGCCCTGGTGGACCAGGGGCGCGCGCACGTCTACGACTTCGCTGCCAACAGCGTGCCCGGCGAGAGCGAGCGGGACCGGGGCTACTGGCGCGACGTGGGGACCATCGACGCCTACTACGAGGCGCACATGGACCTGGTCTCGGTGCACCCGGTGTTCAACCTCTACAACCAGTCCTGGCCGATCCGCACCGCCACCCCGCCGCTGCCGCCCGCCAAGTTCATCGCGGGCGGGAGCGCCGAGGACTCGATGGTCGGGCCGGGCTCGATCATCTCCGGCACCGTGCACGGGTCGGTGATCAGCTCGGACGTGGTGGTCGAGACCGGGTCGGTGGTGCAGGGCAGCGTGCTGCTGCCCGGCGTGCGGATCGGGCGCGGCGCGGTGGTGCGGCGGGCGATCCTGGACAAGAACGTGGTGGTGCCGGACGGCGCGCTGATCGGCGTGCACCCGGCGACCGACCGGTCGCGGTACACGGTCAGCGCGGGCGGCGTGACGGTGCTCGGCAAGGGCGTGACGGCGCACCTGGACTGAGGGGGCGGGCGAGGGGCCGCCACGTCTGATCATGTCGGCGGGGGCGGCCGTAGGCCCGCGCCCGCGTCGGTGGGGACCCGTTGGAGAAGCCCCCTCGCCCGCGTCCGCGCGGTCATCCGAGCGCGGACGGTGACGATCTTAGGTGGCGGGCCCGCCCGGTCGTGGCCTTTTCGGCGACCTTGGCGACCAGCCGATCGCTCACGGCGAACAGGGCGGGGATCGTTCGACGATCCCCGCCTTTCGCCTGCTCGGACGTGGTGAAGGTGACAGGACCCGAGGTGTCGATTCCCCCTCGCGCGGGTACCTCGGCCCCGAGCCGGGTGTTTCTCAGGCTGCTCTCAGCCCGTTCTCACGAGAGTTATAAGCGGGACCGGCACGCTGGTCCCAACACCGGACACCGAGCCGTCCCCACACAGCTCAGCGACCACCCGATCACCCGATCACCACCGAGCACACGAGCAGGACTCACGGGAACACGCGGGCCACCACCGCCGTTGGACCGTGCACAGGGCAGCCCGCCCACTGGAGGTGCCACACCGCCCGATGCGAACCCAGCCGATCAACGCCGCCGCAGCCGCGCCCACCGCCACCATCGACGAGGCCGAGTGGACCCCGCCCTCGTGGGACGAGGTCGTGCGCGAGCACGCCGACCGGGTGTACCGGCTGGCCTACCGACTGACCGGCAACCAGCACGACGCCGAGGACCTCACCCAGGAGACCTTCATCCGGGTGTTCCGCTCCCTCGCGTCGTACAAGCCGGGCACCTTCGAGGGCTGGCTGCACCGCATCACCACGAACCTGTTCCTGGACATGGCCCGCCGCCGCTCGCGGCTGCGCATGGAGGGCCTCCCCGAGGACACCGACCGGCTCGCGGGCGACGACCCCAGCCCCGAGCAGGTCTACACCGAGACCCACCTCGACCCCGACCTGCAGGCCGCGCTGGACGAGCTGCCCCCGGAGTTCCGGGCCGCCGTCGTGCTCTGCGACGTGGAAGGCCTGTCGTACGAGGAGATCGGTGCGACCCTCGGGGTGAAGCTGGGTACGGTGAGGAGCAGGATCCACCGGGGTCGCCAGGCCCTCCGGGTCGCCCTGGAGCGGCGCCGTGCACAGCAGCGGGAGGACGCGTGACCGATCTGCGAGGTTGGGGACTGCCCGAGCAGCACCTGCTGCCCGACGCCGTCGTCGCCTTCGTCGACGGCGAGCTGTCGGCCTCTGCGCACGGCCGGGCCTCCGCGCACCTGGCGGTCTGCCCGTTCTGCGCCGCCGAGGCGTACTCGCAGCAGCAGGCCAGGTCCGCCGTGCGATCGGCGACCACCCCGTGCGCACCGGCGGGCCTGCTGGCCAGGCTGGGCGCGATCCCGCAGGAAGTCGACCTCCCCAGCGCCCCGGACGGCCTCGCCGTCACCGAGGACGGCCAGCTGGTCACCGTCCAGCGCCCCCAGCGCCCCACCGGGCACCCCTCCACCGCCTTCGGCTCCGGCCCCGCCCTCGGCCAGTCCCGCCCTTTCGGGACGGGCGCCCGCATCGGCTCAGGCGGGCGCTTCGGCAGCAGGGCCAGGCAGGGCGCGGGCGTGGTGGTGTCCGGCCTGATGCTCGGCGCGCTGGCCCTCGTCGTCCCCGGCGGTGACGACAGCGCGCCGCAGCCCGCGCAGGGCACCGTCCCCCAGCCGACCCCGGCGGTCGCGCCCGCGATGACGACCGTCCCGTCGCTGCCGGTCGACGACGGCGCGGACCCCCTCCGCGCGGTCTCCCACCAGCTGACCACCCGCTGAACGGCAACTTCACCGCAGACCGGGCACGATGGCCCCGCAACGCACGCACGGAAACGTTCGGGGAGCGATGAGCGAGCTGGAGCAGGGCAACGGCCAACGGCCCCCGACGCCCGTGTCCGGTGTGGACGACGGCGGCCACCGCAGGCTCGCGCCGCGCCCGCTGGACCGCCCGCCCGTCGACCCGACCCTCGCCACCGCCTTCGGCCGCCCGCACGGCGTCGACGGCGCGTTCGCGGGCCGCGCCCATGCCCCGCACCAGCAGCAGCCCGTCAACCTGGCCCCGCCCACGCCCGAGGCGCTGAGCAGCGCGTTCGGCCGCCCGCCCGGCGCGGGCGAGACCCGCCTGCAGCGCCCGCCCGCCCTGGACGCCTCCGGCGAGCCCGAGGTCGAGCCGGTCTTCTGGGAGGGCAAGCCCGCCGGTGACGCCTGGCGCGACCCGGCCGCGAGCGCCGTCATCGGCCCGCCCGCCATCGGCGAGGACCCGCCCAAGGCGGCCGACGCCCCGGCGACGCCCGGCCCGCAGCTGAGCGTGCCCGAGCTGCTGTTCGGCAGGCGCGTCAAGCCCACCGCCCTCGCGCTGCTGCTCGTCGTCGTGCTCGCCGTGGGCAGCGCGGGCGGGCTGGTCGGCTGGGGGCTCGGCCGCATGGGCAACCCGCTCACCGACGGCAGCGTCACCCTCGCCGAGGTCAAGACCGCCAAGGAGCGCCCGGTCGGCTCGGTCGCGGACGTGGCCAGCCGGGTCACCCCCGGCGTGGTGTCGATCGAGTTCAAGGGCGCCAACATCGCGGGCGTCGGCTCCGGCGTCGTCATCGACGGCGCGGGCTACGTCCTCACCAACGACCACGTGGTCGCCCCGGCCGTGCAGGACAGCAGCGCGAAGCTCACCGTCGTGTTCACCGACGGCAAGCGCGCCACCGCCCGCGTGGTCGGCCGCGACTCCAAGACCGACCTGGCCGTGATCAAGGTCGAGGTGACCAACCCGACCGTCATCCAGTTCGGGAACTCGGACGACCTGCAGGTCGGCGACACCGTGCTGGCGATCGGCTCGCCGCTGTCGCTGTCCAACACGGTCACCGAGGGCATCGTCAGCGCCCTCAACCGCCCGGTCACCGCGGCGGGCGAGAACGGCGGCCCCGCCGTCACCTACGACGCGATCCAGACCGACGCGGCGATCAACCCCGGCAACTCCGGCGGCGCCCTGGTCGACTCGTCCGGCGCGCTGGTCGGCATCAACTCCTCGATCCGCACCGAGACCGGCGGCTCGGTCGGCCTCGGCTTCGCGATCTCCGGCAACTACGCCCGCAGGGTCTCCCAGGAGCTGATCCGCGAGGGCCAGGTCAAGCACGCCGACATGAACGTCAACGTCAACTCGGTGTCCGCCGAGACCGCCGAGGGCGCGCGGGTGCAGAACGTGCCCTCCGACGGCGCGGCGGCGGCGGCGGGGATCGTCGAGAACGACGTCATCACCAAGGTCGGCGACCGGCTGGTGCGCAACGCGGCCGAGTTCACCGTGGCGGTGCGCGAGCACGAGATCGGCGAGACCGTGCCGGTCGTGCTGGCCCGCCAGGGGCGCGAGCTGACCCTCCAGGTCACCCTCCGCTCCGACTGACCGGGGCTCCGGTGGCCCAGCG
Organism: Actinosynnema pretiosum; assembly: GCF_024171695.1. Classification (GTDB taxonomy): domain Bacteria; phylum Actinomycetota; class Actinomycetes; order Mycobacteriales; family Pseudonocardiaceae; genus Actinosynnema; species Actinosynnema pretiosum. The sequence continues at coordinate 343,262 of NZ_JAMTCF010000009.1, forward strand.
TGATGGGGCCTACGGAGCACGGGGTTCTCCGCGCCGGTGCGGCTACGCTGGGAGCGGTCGGTCTGCGGGAGGGCGCGAGGTGTTCGAGAACGTCGGATTCGGCGAGCTGCTGGTGCTGGTGCTCGCGGGGCTGTTCATCCTCGGCCCCGAGCGGCTGCCGGACGCCGCGGCCTGGCTGGGGCGCACCCTCCGCCAGGTCAAGGAGTACGCGACCGGGGCGCGCGAGCAGCTCAAGAACGAGATGGGCCCGGAGTTCGAGCAGATCCGCAAGCCGCTGGAGGACCTGCGGGAGCTGCGGAACTTCAACCCGAAGCAGGCCATCACCAAGCACCTGTGGGACGACCAGCCCGACGAGAAGCCGAACGGCCACCCGTCGACCGGCTACCCGCCCGTCCCGACCGAGCAGGCCCCGCCGCCGCAGCGGCCCCTGGCGCACAACGAGCGCCCGCCGTACGACCCGGACGCGACCTGAGCGGCGCACCGCCCCGCGCGGCCTGAGCGGCCCGCTGGACCCCCGGCGCCCGATGATCGACGAGAGCCGCCCTCCCCTCGGGGAGAGCGGCTCTCGGGCGTTCTGGGGGCTTCCGGGCCCCTGGGACGGGTCCCCTCGGGGCCGGCCCTCGGGTCCCGCGCCTCGGGGCTAGCGCCCGGCGGGGGAGACGCTCAGCAGCCTGCCCGCCAGCCCGCGCGAGCGCGTCGACAGCTTCCCGGCCACCTCGGTCAGCACCTGCCCGGCCGCCGAGTCCGGCTCCGCCAGCACGATCGGCGTGCCCGCGTCGCCCTGCTCGCGCAGCCTCGGGTCCAGCGGGACCTGGCCCAGCAGCGGCACGTCCGCGCCCACCGCCTTGGTCAGCGAGTCGGCCACGGCCTGCCCGCCGCCCGAGCCGAACACGTCCACCCTGGTGCCGTCCGGCAGCTCCAGCCACGACATGTTCTCGATGACGCCCGCGATCCGCTGCCGCGTCTGGAGCGCGATCGACCCGGCCCGCTCGGCGACCTCGGCGGCGGCCTGCTGCGGGGTGGTCACCACCAGGATCTCGGCGTTCGGCACCAGCTGGGCCACCGAGATGGCGATGTCGCCGGTGCCCGGCGGCAGGTCGAGCAGCAGCACGTCCAGGTCGCCCCAGAACACGTCCGCGAGGAACTGCTGGAGCGCCCGGTGCAGCATCGGACCGCGCCACACCACCGGGGTGTTGCCGGGGGTGAACATGCCGATGGAGATCAGCTTCACGCCGTGCGACTGCGGCGGCATGATCATCTTCTCGACCTGGGTGGGCCGGTCCTCGGTGCCGAGCATCCTCGGGATCGAGTGCCCGTAGATGTCCGCGTCGACCACGCCGACCGACAGGCCGCGCGCGGCCATCGCCACCGCCAGGTTGACCGTGACCGAGGACTTGCCGACCCCGCCCTTGCCGGAGGCCACGCAGTACACCCTGGTCATCGAACCGGGCTGGGCGAACGGGATCACCGGCTCGTCCACCCCGCCGCGCAGGGTCTTGCGCAGCTCGGTGCGCTGCGCGTCGCTCATCACGTCCAGCTCGACCGCCACCGACGTCACGCCGGGCAGCGCCGACACGGCCGCCGTCACGTCGGCGGTGATCTTGTCGCGCATCGGGCAGCCGGACACGGTCAGGAAGACGGCGACGTCGACCTTCCCGTCCGGGGAGACCGACACGTCCTTGACCATGCCCAGCTCGGTGATGGGCCGCCGGATCTCCGGGTCCTGCACACCGGCCAGCGCCTTCTGGACGTCGGCGGTGCTGGGCACGGGCTGTGTGGTGGTCAAGATCGCCTCACGGGGGTGGACTGCGGTTCGGGACCAGCCATGCTACGGGCGGCCCATGTCCTTCCAAGTTACCGCCCGGTCGGGGCGCGGTTCGGGCCGAGCGCGATCGGCCGCGTGCTTTCCGTAACATCAAAACCCGTGTCCGACACCGGCCCGACCAGACGCGCGCCGACCCGCGACGAGCTGGTCGTGTGGCGCTCGTTCCTCAGGGCCCACGCCAGGCTCACCCGCACCCTGGAGGCCGAGCTGGTCCTGGACCAGCGGCTCACCCTGGCCTCGTACGACGTGCTGGTGCAGCTCGCCGAGCGCCCGGACCGCCGGATGCGGATGACCGAGCTGGCCGACGCGGTGCTGCTGTCCCGCTCCGGGGTGACCCGGCTGGTGGACCGGCTGGAGCGGTCCGGGCTGGTGCTGCGCGAGCGGGTCGACGGGGACGGGCGGGGCGTGGTCGCGGTGCTCACCGACGCCGGGCTGGACCGGCTGCGCGGCGCGTCCGGGACGCACCTGCGCGGCGTGGCCCGGCACTTCGCGGACGCGCTCGACGGCGAGGACCTGGCCGAGTTCCGGCGGATCTGCGAGAAGCTCGCCGAGAGCTGAGCGCGGGCGGCCGGGCGCGGACGGCTGAGCGCGAGCGGTTGAGCGCGGGCGGCCCGGCTACGACCGGACGTCGTCCAGCCTCGGGTCGTCCAGCTTCGGGTCGTCCCGCCTGCCGCTGCCCTCGCGGTTGCCGCCCCCGCGCCCACCCGGCTCCCGCTCGTCGCCGTCCCGCTCCTCGCGCTGCTTCTTCGGCTTCCCGCTCTTCTTCCGGTCCTCGCGGAACACCCGGTCCAGCTCGCCGCGCAGGAAGTCCCGCGTCGCGACCTCGCCCAGCGCGATCCGCAGCGCCGCCAGCTCCCGCGCCAGGTACTCGGTGTCCGCCTTGGTCTGCTCGGCCCGCCGCCGGTCCTCCTCCAGCGACACCCGGTCCCGGTCGTCCTGCCGGTTCTGCGCCAGCAGGATCAGCGGCGCGGCGTAGGCGGCCTGGGTGGAGAACGCCAGGTTCAGCAGGATGAACGGGTACGGGTCCCAGCGCAGCGACACCGCCAGCAGGTTCACCGCGATCCAGGCGACCACGATGATGGTCTGCCAGAACAGGAACGTGCCCGTCCCGAGGAACCTGGCCAGCCGCTCGGAGAGCCTGCCGAACGCGTCCGGGTCCAGCGACAGCCGGAACCGGCCCGCCGAGCGCGGCTGGTCGAGCCGCCGCCGTCCCTGTGGCTCAGGCATGGGTCAGCCCCGTTTCCCTCCAGTTGTCCGGCAGCAGGTGGTCGAGGACGTCGTCCACGGTCACCGCGCCCAGCAGGTGGTCCGCCTCGTCCACGACCGGACCGCACACCAGGTTGTAGGCGGCGAAGTACCGGGTCACCTCACCCAGCTTCGCGCCCGGCGGCAGCGTCGGCAGGTCCGTGTCGAGCACGCCGGCGACCAGGTCGGACGGTGGCTCGCGGAGCAGCCGCTGGATGTGCGCGCAGCCGAGGTAGCGGCCGGTGGGGGTCGCGGTCGGCGGCCTGCACACGAACACCATGCTGGCCAGCGCGGGCGTCAGGTCGGCGTTGCGCACGTGGGCCAGCGCCTCGGCCACGGTCGCGTCCGGGGCCAGCACGATCGGCTCCGGCGTCATCAGACCGCCCGCCGTGTCGAAGCTGTACTCCAGCAGCCGCTTCACCGGGGCCGACTCCTCCGGCTCCATCAGCTCCAGCAGCCGCTCCTTGTCCCGCTCGGGCAGCTCCGCGAGCAGGTCGGCCGCGTCGTCCGGGTTCATCGCCTCCAGCACGTCGGCGGCACGCTCGTCGTCCAGGTGCGCCAGCAGGTCCTTCTGGTCGTCCTCGGGCAGCTCCTCGATGACGTCGGCGAGCCGCTCGTCGTCCAGCGCCTCGGCGACCTCGTAGCGGCGCTTGAGCGGCAGGTCGTGCAGCGCGCTGGCCACGTCGGCGGCCCGCATCGTCTCGAAGATCGCCACCAGGTGCTGGGCGCCCTGCGGCTGGCCCGCGACCTCGCTCACCGACAGCCCGACGACCTCGTCCCAGCGCAGCACCTGCACCTTGCCCCTGCGGGCGAGCCTGCCGGTGCGCTCGCGCACGGCGACCCTGGTCATCCGCCAGTCGCGGGTGCGGGCCGGTTCCATGGCGGCGTCCACCAGCACGGCCGCCGCCCCGTCGACGGTGACGCGGGCGTCGATCAGCTCGCCGACCACCAGCACCTCGTTGGCGCGCTGGTGGAACTGGCGCAGGCTCACCGACCCGGTCGCCAGGGTGATCGCGTTCGGCTCGATCGAGGTGACCCGCAGCATCGGCACGAAGATCCGCCGCCGGGTCACCAGCTCCACCACCAGCCCCAGCACGCGCGGCGGTTGTCGGTCGACCCGCAGGCCCACGACCAGGTCGCGGGCCTTGCCGATGGACTCCCCGTCCGGCCCGAACACGGGCAGTCCGGCCAGCTGGGCCGCGAAGACCCGGTTCACTCCGACCACGGGGACAAGGCTAGTGGGGCGCGGCGGTCAGCGCGGGCTGAGCGCGCGGGTGATCGTCTCGCAGGCGCCGGGGGAGACGTCGAAGCCCTGCGCGTGGAACCACGGCCAAGCGCTCGCCGCCCGGTAGAACGCCCAGTTCCGCGCCAGTTCCGGGTCCATCCCGGCGGCGTCGACCACGGCGGCCAGCCGCTCGCGCACGCCGCGCTCGCCGTCCACCTCGGCGATCCGGTTCCACAGCAGGGCGACCGCGCCGATCTCCACGTCGCAGGACAGCGGCTTCGGGTCGATCACCAGCCACGGCTCGCGGTCGGCGGCGAGCACGTTCTCGTAGTGCCCGTCCTCGTTGACCAGCAGGCGCGCGGCGTTCGCGGTCAGCTCGCGGCCCAGCTCGGTGGCGGCCTCGGCGATCCGCGCGGGCGCCGGGGAGCCGACCGCGGCGTTCTCGGCGGTGACGTCGACCGGCTCGGCGCGCCGGAACCCGGTGGCGGGGGCGGGGACGGGGACGGCGAGCCTGCGCATCAGGCCCGCGGCGACCGCGACGGCCTCGGCGATGGGGACGTCGAGCAGCGAGCGGTGGGCGTGCAGGCGCTCCAGCAGCAGCGCGCCGGTGTCCGGGTCGTGCTCCAGCAGCCGCACCGCGCCGTCGCCGTCCCAGGCGCGCAGGGCGAGCGGTTCGCCCCTGGTCTCGGTGTCCTGCCAGACCAGCTTGAGCGCGGCGGGGGAGCCGTCGGCGCGGCGCACCGGCAGCACGACGGCGGTCATGCCGGACATCAGGTCGCCGTCGGGGGACAGCTCCCAGGCCGCGCACGCGTGGGTGGCGAGCTTCGGCAGGTCGGCGATCCAGTCCCGCGCGCCGTCGAGCGCGTGGCCGAACCCGGCGGGCACCTCGATCACGCGAACTCCAGGCGGATCACGCGAACTCCAGGCGGTGCACCGATTCCCACTCCGGGGTGGCGTTGAGGCGGGCGGTGCGCAGGGCGAGCGCGGTGTCCTCGTCCGGGGTGACCAGGCGGGCGGTGGCGGTCGCGGTCAGCAGGTGCGAGCGGGTGCTGGGGGAGCGGACGGTGACGGTGCAGGGGACGCCGTCGGCCAGCCCGTCGACGCGCTGCTCCGTGCCGCCGGTGACGACCAGCGCCGCGCCGTCGCGCCACAGCGCCCACACCAGCTTCGCCGGATGGCCGTCGGGGGCCACCCAGATGGCCGCGGCCTTGCGCAGCGCGTTGTCCAGCACCTGCCCGATCTCCACCCGCCCAGCCTGCCACAGCCGCTGTGAGCCGGCCCTCAGCCCGATGGCGGGCGGTTCGGCCCCGTGCCAGTCTGCGGTTCGCCCGCTCCCCGCCCCAGGAGGTCCCGCCGTGGCCGACCGCACGACCCGCTCCCGCCGCTCCTGCCTCGCCGTGCCGGGGTCGAGCCAGAAGATGATCGACAAGGCGCGCGGCCTGCCCGCCGACGAGGTCTTCCTGGACCTGGAGGACGCGTGCGCGCCGCTGGCCAAGCCGGACGCGCGCAAGCGGGTCGTGGAGGCGCTGAACGAGGGCGGGTGGGGGACGCGCACGCGGGTGGTGCGGGTCAACGACTGGACCACCGAGTGGACCTACCGGGACGTGGTGGAGGTCGTCGAGGGGGCGGGGGCGAACCTGGACTGCCTGCTGCTGCCGAAGGTGCAGAGCGCGGAGCAGGTCGTGGCGCTGGACCTGCTGCTGACCCAGGTCGAGCGCGCGGCGGGGCACGAGGTCGGCCGGATCGGGATCGAGGCGCAGATCGAGAACGCGCTGGGGCTGGTGAACGTGAACGCGATCGCGGCGGCCTCGCCGAGGGTGGAGGCGCTGGTGTTCGGCCCGGCGGACTTCATGGCGTCGATCAACATGAAGACCCTGGTGGTCGGCGAGCAGCCGCCGGGGTACGACGTGGGGGACGCGTACCACCACATCCTGATGCAGATCCTGATGGCGGCGCGGGCGCACGGGAAGCAGGCGGTCGACGGGCCGTACCTGCAGATCCGCGACGTGGACGGGTTCCGGCGGGTGGCGGGTCGGTCGGCGGCGCTGGGGTTCGACGGGAAGTGGGTGCTGCACCCAGGGCAGATCGAGGCGTCGAACGAGGTGTACAGCCCCCGTCAGGAGGACTACGACCACGCGGAGAACATCCTGGACGCGTACGAGCACCACACGTCGGCGGCGGGTGGCGCGCGGGGCGCGGCGATGCTGGGCGACGAGATGATCGACGAGGCGTCGCGGAAGATGGCGCTGGTGATCTCGGGCAAGGGGCGCGCGGCGGGGATGGCGCGGACCGACGTGTGGACGCCCGAGGGGTGAGCGCGGGTCCCGGCCGTGGCAGCGGCCGGGAAGCGGGGGCTAGACCTGGGCGAAGGCGGCGACGAACAGGATCACGAGCAGCAGGTAGAACGCGGTGATCACGCTGCTCAGGATCAGGCCCGTGAGCGCGATGCCCCGGCCCTGCTCGTGGCGCTCCTTGATCTGCTTCAGCGAGATGATGCCCGTGACGATGCCCGCGGGCGAGAAGAAGAACGCCAGGATCAGGGTGACGATCGCCATCGCGTTCAGCGGCGGCGGGCTCACCGGCGGGTAGCCGTGGGGAGCCTGGGCCGGGTAGCCCTGCGCGTACTGCTGGTGCTCGGGCTGGGTGGGGCTGGACAAGGGATGCGCTCCAACGTCGTGCGGTGGTCGAGTCGGCACAGCGTAGATCGACTTCTGGGGAACCCCGCCCGGTTTTTCCTGGTTCGGCCGGAGGGCGGCCTGCCCCGTTCGGGCGTGGGTGGCGACCGTCACGTCGGTGCGCGCCTCCGGCCACCGGGGGAGTGACGCCGAACGGTGCAACCCGCGCGGCTGAAAGGGGTAATTCGGGCCGCCCCAACGGGTTTCGGCGGCACTGGGCGCGTCCCGCGCGGAGAGTTCCCGATGTCGGGCGGATCACGGGGGCTTCAGCGTCCCGCGAACCCGTTTCGCGCCGTTCGCCCGGTCTTGGCAGGATGGGGAGATCAGCAGCGCGAAGAGGTGGTCACCGTGACGAGCTCGTTCTCCGGCCAGGGGCAGAACCGGCCCGGAATGCCGCCCCGCCTGCCCACGCCGCCCAGCGGCTGGCCGATCGGCTCCTACGCCACCTACGAGGAGGCGCAGCGCGCGGTCGACTTCCTGGCCGACGACGACTTCCCGGTGCAGGAGGTCACCATCGTCGGCGTCGACCTGATGATGGTCGAGCGGGTCACCGGCAAGCTCACCTGGGGACGGGTGCTCGGCACCGGCGCCGCGTCGGGCGCGTGGTTCGGCGTGTTCGTCGGCGTGCTGCTCAGCCTGTTCAGCCCCACCACCGGCGCGTGGGCCGGACCGATCCTGGTCGGCGTCGTCACCGGTGTCGCCTTCGGCATGATCTTCGCGGCGGTCGGGTACGGCTCCTCGCGCGGCAGGCGGGACTTCCAGTCGGCCAGCCAGCTCGTCGCCGGGCGGTACGACGTGCTCTGCCAGCCCCGCTCCGCCGAGCGCGGGCGCGACCTGCTCGCCAAGCTCGCCATGCGACCGGCCGGGCCCTCCGGCGGCGTCCAGTGACGTCCGGCCGCCCGACGACGTCCGGCAACGCCCAATCCGGCAACGCCCGATGACGTCCGGCGGCCCTGGGCAGTAGTACCAACGCCCACAACGTCCGAGAGCCGCCCGGTCCCCCGTGGACCGGGCGGCTCTCGCGCGTGCGGGCAGGCCCTTGTCCGCGAGCACCACTCGCACCCGCCGCCGTTCTCCGCACACCGGCGGTCCACCCGGCCCCCGTTCGGCCCCACCACCAGGCTGCTGCCCCGCGCACCCGTCCGGCGGCTCGAACCTTTACCGGGGACGTGGTTTGCCGAACCCCCCGAACGGGTAACGGCCGTTCAGGTCTCTTGCGCTGTTGCAGGTGGTTGCGGCACCTGATCACCGGGCCTAGGTTCGTCCCACCGATCGTCCCCGGCAGGGGACCGGTGGGGGCACGACGGGGTGCCGGGCACTGCGGTCTGGCTCCTCCACGTTGTCAGGAAGGAGGCATGACCGATATGGGGATGAGGGGCGCGACACCGCGTCGTCGGCTTGCCGCCGCGGGGGGAGTCGCCGCGCTGGCGGCCTCCGTGCTGGCGGGTTGCGGGTCGGACGGCGGCGGGCTCGTCGTCAACGTGTACAAGTACCCGCAGGAGAGCTTCCAGCAGATCGTGGACCGCTGCAACGCGGAGGCCAACGGGTACGAGATCGTCTACCACAAGCTGCCCCGCGAGGCCGACGGCCAGCGCGAGCAGCTCGTGCGCAGGCTCGCCGCGGGCGACACCGGCATGGACGTGCTCGGGCTGGACGTCACCTGGACCGCCGAGCTGGCCGAGGCGGGCTGGATCAGGGAGTTCACCGGGCAGGTCAAGAGCGCCGTCGAGGACGGCACGCTGGAGACGCCGCTGGAGACCGCCCGCTACCAGGACAAGCTCTACGCCGCGCCGGACAACACCAACGTCCAGCTGCTCTGGTACCGGGACGACCTGGTGCCGACCCCGCCCACCACGTGGGCCGAGATGATGGAGATGGGCGCGAAGCTCAAGGCCGAGGGCAAGCCCGGTCTCGTGCAGGCCACCGGCAAGCAGTACGAGGGCCTGGTCGTCCTGTACAACACGCTGGTCAACTCCGCGGGCGGCACGATCGTCGACGAGTCCGGCACCAGGGCCGTCGTGGACGACAACGCGGTGAAGGCGCTGGAGGTCCTCAAGGAGTTCGCCACCTCCGAGGTGGTCGACCCGTCGTTCTCCAACGCGGCCGAGGACCAGGCGCGCCTGGCCATGGAGGAGGGCAAGGCCGCGTTCCAGCTGAACTGGCCGTTCGTCTACGCCGCCGCGCAGAAGCGCCCCGAGCTGGCCCCGCACTTCAAGTGGGCCCCGTACCCGGCGGTCGACGAGGGCACCCCGTCCAAGGTGACCGTCGGCGGCATCAACTACGCCGTCAGCTCCTACAGCGAGCACCCGGACGAGTCGTTCGACGCGATCACCTGCCTGCGCAACGCGGAGAACCAGAAGTTCGCCGCCATCAACGACGGCGTCCCGCCCACCATCGAGTCGGTCTACTCCGACCCGGAGATGGCGGAGCCGTACCCGATGAAGGAAGCCATCCTGGAGACGCTCAAGACCGCGAGCATCCGGCCGAGCACCCCGGCTTACCAGAACGTCTCCACGGTCATCTCCACGATCCTGTCGCCGCCCGCGAGCATCGACCCGCAGGCCACGGCCGAGCGGCTCAAGTCCGAGCTGCAGGACGCGCTCGACTCGAAGGGGGTCCTGCCGTGAGCCAGACCGCCGATGCGTCCACTTCGGACAGAGCCGCCAAGGCCCCGCTGGACAAGAAGGCCAAGGCCGCGCTGAGCGAGGGCAAGCGCGCCGAGCGCCGCCTCGGGCTGCTGCTGTGCCTGCCCGCGATCCTCATCATGGCCCTGGTCGCGGGCTACCCGATCCTCTACTCCTTCTGGCTGTCCCTGCAGCGCTACGACCTGAAGTTCCCGGACCGCCAGGAGTTCGTCTGGTTCGAGAACTACGCCACCGTGCTCTCCAGCCCGTACTGGTGGGACGCGCTGTGGATCACCCTGATCATCACGTTCGTGTCCGTCGTGCTGGAGTTCGTGCTCGGCATGGCGCTCGCGCTGATCATGCACCGCACCCTGGTGGGCAAGGGCATCGTCCGCACCGCCTCGCTCATCCCGTACGGCATCGTCACCGTCGTGGCCGCGTTCTCCTGGCGCTACGCCTGGACCCCCGGCACCGGCTACCTCGCCGAGCTGGCGGGCGGCGACCCCGTGCTGACCGAGAAGGTCCCGGCCATCATGATCGTGATCCTGGCCGAGGTCTGGAAGACCACGCCGTTCATGGCGCTGCTGCTCATGGCGGGCCTGGCGCTGGTCCCCGAGGACCTGCTCAAGGCCGCCGCCGTCGACGGCGCGAGCCCGTGGCAGCGGTTCGTCAAGGTCATGATCCCGGTCATGAAGCCGGCCATCCTGGTGGCGCTGCTGTTCCGCACCCTGGACGCGTTCCGCATCTTCGACAACCTGTTCGTGCTGACGGCGGGCTCGCAGGGCACGTCGTCGGTGTCGATGGTCAGCTACAACAACCTCATCAAGGGCCTGAACCTCGGCATCGGCTCCACCATGTCCGTGCTGATCTTCGTGGCGGTGGCGATCATCGCGTTCATCTTCGTCAAGCTGTTCGGCACCGCTGCCCCCGGTAGCGACAACACGGGGAGGCGATGATGGCCGGGACCGGAGGAGCCGTCACCACCGGCCGCAAGGCCCGCTGGGCGGTGCTCAACACCGTCGTCGTGGCCTACGCGCTGATCCCCGTGCTGTGGATCGTGTCGCTGTCGTTCAAGACGCCGGAGACCTTGGCGGACGGGAACTTCATCCCGCGCGAGTGGACCCTGGAGAACTACCAGGCGATCTTCACCACGAGCGAGTTCGTCCGGGCGCTGGTGAACTCGATCGGCATCGCCCTGATCGCCACCGCGATCGCCGTCGTGTTCGGCACGATGGCCGCCTACGCCATCGCCAGGCTGGACTTCCCCGGCAAGCGCGCCCTCGTCGGCGTGTCCCTGCTGGTGTCGATGTTCCCGCAGATCTCGCTGGTGTCGCCGCTGTTCGAGATCGAGCGCACCCTCGGGCTGTTCGACACCTGGCCCGGCCTGATCCTGCCGTACACCACGTTCGCGCTGCCGCTGGCGATCTACACGCTCTCCGCGTTCTTCCGGGAGATCCCGTGGGAGCTGGAGAAGGCGGCGAAGATGGACGGCGCCACCCCCGGCCAGGCGTTCCGGCGGGTCATCGCGCCGCTCGCCGCGCCGGGCGTGTTCACCACGGCCATCCTGGTGTTCATCTTCTGCTGGAACGACTTCCTGTTCGCCATCTCGCTGACCTCCACCGAGTCCTCGCGGACGGTGCCGGTCGCGCTGTCGTTCTTCACCGGCAGCTCCCAGTTCGAGGACCCGACCGGTTCCATCGCCGCCGCGGCGGTGGTCATCACGGTCCCGATCATCGTGTTCGTGCTGTTCTTCCAGCGTCGCATCGTGGCCGGGCTGACCTCCGGCGCCGTCAAGGGGTGAGTGGGCGTGGCAGAGATCGTTCTCGACAAGGTGAGCAAGCAGTACCCCGACGGCGCGGTGGCCGTGCGGGACGTGGACCTGGAGATCGGTGACGGCGAGTTCGTCATCCTCGTCGGCCCGTCCGGCTGCGGGAAGTCCACCACCCTCAACATGATCGCGGGCCTGGAGGACATCACCTCCGGCGAGCTGCGGATCGGTGGCGAGCGGGTCAACGAGCGCGCGCCCAAGGACCGCGACATCGCCATGGTGTTCCAGTCGTACGCGCTCTACCCGCACATGACCGTGCGGGAGAACATGGCGTTCCCGCTGCGGCTGGCCAAGGTCGACGACGCGACGGTCCAGCGCAAGGTCAAGGAGGCCGCGGACATCCTCGACCTCGGCCAGCACCTGGACCGCAAGCCCGCGAACCTGTCCGGCGGCCAGCGCCAGCGGGTCGCGATGGGGCGCGCGATCGTGCGCAGCCCCAAGGCGTTCCTCATGGACGAGCCGCTGTCGAACCTCGACGCCAAGCTGCGCGTGCAGATGCGCACCTCGGTGTCGCGGCTGCAGAAGCGGCTCGGCACGACCATGGTCTACGTGACGCACGACCAGACCGAGGCGATGACCCTGGGCGACCGGGTCGTGGTGATGCGCGGCGGGCACGTGCAGCAGGTCGGCGCGCCCCAGCACCTCTACGACCACCCGGCCAACCTGTTCGTCGCGGGCTTCATCGGATCGCCGTCGATGAACTTCGTGCCCGCCGGGATCGAGGGCGACCAGCTGCGCACCGCGCTCGGCGACATCCCGCTGTCCGCGCGGGTCAAGTCGCTGCTGGAGCGCGGCGACGCGCCCCGCGAGGTCATCCTCGGGCTGCGGCCCGAGCACTTCGAGGACGCCAGGCTCGTGGACGAGTCGGTGCGCGGTGCGGGCGTCACGTTCACCAGCCACGTGGACGTGCTGGAGTCGATGGGGTCGGACAAGTACGCGTACTTCGGCGTCGACGGCGAGCAGGCCACCTCCGCCGAGCTGGAGGAGCTGGCCGCCGACGCGGGGTCGGTGGACGTGCCCGGTTCCGGGGTGTCGCTGGTGACCAGGCTGTCTGCGGCGTCCACGGCGGTGGAGGGCCAGCAGGCCGAGGTGTGGTTCGACGCGGACAAGGTGCAGCTGTTCGACCCGTCCAGCGGGCGCAACCTGACCTACGCGGGCGAGTGAGCGGCTGATCGGTGTGGGGAAGTGAGCGGCTGATCGGTGGAGGACCGCCTTGAGGCGGTCCGATTGCCGCACGGCTCAGGAAAGGGGACGCCCGGCGACGCGGGGCGTCCCCTTTCGCGTGAACCAGGGGGTGCGGGGTGATCAGCGGGGGACATACGCCGCGCTGAATTCCATAAGCCATTCAGCGCAGCCCGAACGCAACTCGCCGCAACCGGGCCCGAAGCGCTCAGCGGCCTCCCCAAGCTGGTCGAAAGCAGGGGAGCAAGGGAAAACCGCTGCGAGGCCTTGGTAGGGGAAATGGTGCGCGCTATGGGTGCTCTGGCCGGGAAAGCGGTCGTCGTCACGGGAGCTGGGCGGGGACTGGGGGAGGCCTACGCCGAGCAGGCGGCCAGAGCGGGCGCCTCGGTGGTGGTCAACGACGTGGACGCGGACACGGCGGAGCGGGTGGCTGAGCGCATCCGGGACGAGGGCGGGATCGCGGTGGCCAGCGGGCACTCGGTCGCCGACCCGGCGCAGGCGGAGAAGATCATCCGCACGTGCGCGGACGAGTTCGGGCGGATCGACGGGCTGGTCAACAACGCCGGGGTGAACTACGAGTCGAAGCCGTGGGAGGACGATCCCGAGCAGATCCGGCGGACCGTCGAGGTCAACCTGCTGGGGGTCATCTACACCGGGGTCGCGGCGATGCGGGCGATGCGGGAGCAGGGCGGTGGGGGGTCCATCGTGAACATCGGGTCCGGGGCGTACCTGGGGCAGCGCAAGCTCGGGACGTACTCGGCGACGAAGGGGGCGGTGGCCTCGCTGAGCTCGTCGTGGGCGCTGGACCTGGAGCCGGACGGGATCAGGGTCAACGCGGTGTGCCCGGTGGCGTACACGCGGATGGTGGTGGCCTCGCCTCGGGCTCGGGGGGTGGTGGCGACGGACCGGGTGCCCGCGAAGGTGGCGCCGCTGGTGGTGTTCCTGCTCGGGGACGGGGCTCGGGGGATCACCGGGCAGGTGGTGCGGTGCAACGGGAAGCACTTGCACCTGGTGGGGCACCCGCAGTTCAAGCAGCCGATCGTGGAGAGCGACGCTTGGGATGACGTGGCGGTGGAGCGGGCGTTCAGCGAGCTGTTCCAGGCGCACCTGGAGCCGTACGGGTTGGAGAAGCGGATGCCGCCGTTGACCCGTGAGCTGATCGCGCCCGCGCATACGCGGTAGGGCGGGAGCGGCAGGGCGGATGAGTGGTGGGCGAGCACTGCCGGAGTGGTTGGTGTTGCTGACACCATCGGGGCATGGGCAAACCCGGAGCCACGGACTGGCAGCTGGTGGTGCGGACGCGGGTCGAGCGCGTGCGGGCCGACCTCGCCGCGCTCGGGCCGATCGATCCGCTGGACCAGGAGAGCGCTCGGTGGCGTGAGGTCGCCGAGCGGGAGGCCGCGGTCGTGGACGAGGTGCTGGAGGGCGACCTCGGGCGGTGGCGGACGGTCGCGGCGTGGTGGTCGGGGTGGCGCATCGAGCGGGGGTGGCGGGCGCTGCACGAGGCGGAGATCGCGGTGGTGGCGGCGTCGCCGGGGTTCCTCGGGCGGTTGCCGGGAGTGGTGGCGCGGGTCGCGGAGCAGGTTGAGGAGGGGGATCCTCGGCGACGGGCGTTGGAGGAGCTGCGGCCTGGGGAGTTCCCGGTCGGGGTTGAGCGGGCGGTCGTGGTTGACGCGTTGCGGGCGGCGTTCGACCGGTCGGACTTCGCGCACGCCGGGTCTCGGGCGTTGCGGAACAAGTTGATCGCGGCTTCGGTGGTGCTGTTCCTGGTGAACACGGTGCTGGGGGTCGTGGGGCTGGTCAGTCCGGGGTACCTGCCGCTGTGCGTGCGGCCTGAGGGGTTGGCTGCGGTGTGCCCCACGGGTGGGGTGGCCAGCGGGGCCGATGTGTGGCTGGTGCAGGCGCTCGGGGGGTTCGGGGCGGTGTTGGCCGCGGTGGTGCTGTTGTTGCGGCGGCGGCCGAGTCTGACGCCTTACGTGATGGTGGGGTACCAGGCGACGATCAAGGTGCTGCTCGGGGCTTCGCTGGCGGTGGTGGGGGTGCTGGCGCTCGGGGCCGGGGTGACGACCGGGTTGATCGGGGTGGCCTCGCAGTCGGCGTTGTTGTTGTGGGCGGTGATCCTGGGGTATTCGCAGCAGGTCGCGACGCGGTTGTTGGACAGCTACGCGGATCGGGTGCTGGAGCAGGCTCGGCCGTTGCCTGGGCATGGGGTGGGGGACGGAGTGTTGAAGGGCTGAAAGTCAAAAGCTGAAGGGCATCGCCTCGCCGGCGGGGCAGACCTCCAAAAAAGAGGGGACACGAGCTCTGCCGGCCGGTGACCGTTGGTCCTGTGGTTGCGTTTACCACTGCGGTGGGTGGGGTCCCTCTTCTCCGTGTGGCCTCCTTTCAGGCAAGCACAGGCGTCAAGACGCCGTTTGACTCGGGCGGTCTGCCGGATAGTGCGGCGGCGTCTTGACACCTGAGGTGATCTCAGTGAGGTGTCTGGTCGGTGTTCCAGTTGTGTTCGTAGTGGGTGCAGGTCAGTGCGGCGGCGACGATGAGGGTGAGTTTTCGTGGGCTGGCGGTGGTGTGGCGCAACGCCTTCCACCGTCCGACCAGTAGCGCGAACCCACGCTCGCCTCGACCTCTCAGACCACGCAGGAGCAGGTCGTGGGTCTTCTGGTCCACATTCAGTTCGGGTTCGGCCCAGCGTTTGCGCGGGGTGCGGTTCGGGGTGACCACCCCGTGCCCCGCGTTGAGATAGCCCTGGTCTGCGAGGGTGGGCAGGTTGAGTTCGAC
>NZ_JAMTCF010000010.1 GCF_024171695.1 Actinosynnema pretiosum
GCCGCGGACAAGGCGTACTCCTCCAAGGCCAACCGGGCCTACCTGCGTCGTCGCCGGATCACCGCGGTGATCCCGGAGAAGACCGACCAGCAGGCCAACCGCAGGAACAAGGGCTCCGCCGGAGGGCGGCCCGTGTCCTTCGATCCCGTGCGCTACCGGCGGCGCAACACCGTCGAACGCTGCTTCCAGAAGATCAAGACATGGCGTGGCCTGGCCACCCGCTACGACAAGACACCACAAAGCTACAAAGCCGGACTGCACCTACGAGGGGCGGTCATGTGGCTGAAGACCCTGACCCCAACCACATGATCCGAACCCCCAACAGCTCCTAGGCCACGTGGACGTCATGGCCGCGCGCGGCGACTACCCCTTCTTCCCCGGCCCCGGCGCAGCCCCCGGCCTGGAGGTCGTCGGCCGCACCCCCACCGGCAGGCGCGTCCTGGCGCTGCCCGCGCCGGACGGCCTGGACGCCATCGGGATCGGGCTCAACGCCCTGGTCGCCGAGCTCGCCCTGCACCGGGCCCGCGTCTCGCCCGGCGACCGGGTGCTGGTGCGCGGCGCCGGGGGCGGCATCGGGGTGCTCGCCGTCCAGATCGCCCGCGCGCGGGGCGCCCTGGTCACCGCCGTCACCTCCTCGCCCGAGCGCGCCCACCGCCTGCGCGACCTCGGCGCCACCGAAATCGTCGACCGCACCCGCGCCGAACCGGGCGGCGAGCACGACGTCGTGGTCGACACCGTCGCGGGCCCCGGCGTGGCCGCGCACCTGCGGCTGCTCGCGCCCAACGGCCGGTACGCGCTCTGCGGCGGCGTCGCGGGCGACCCCGGCCCCGACCCGTTCGCCGCCCTGCTGCGCGACTTCCACCGCTCGCCCACGGTGATCGCCCTGAGCCTCAACTCCGTCGCCCCGGACGAGCTCGCCCGCTCCTGGGAGCGGGTGCTCGCGCTCGCCGCCACCGGCGCGCTGCGGCCCGTCGTGCGGCAGCGACTGCCCCTCGACCGGATCGGGGAGGCGTTGCGGCTGGTCGGGAGCGGTCGCGTGTTCGGGAAGGTCGTCGTGCGCGCCGGGTAGGGTGGCCGCCGCGAAGGGGGGCGCCGTGGCGCGCAAGCGGGACGAGCGGATCGACGAGGCGGTGCTGGCGGCCGTCGGGGAGCTGCTGCGCGAGGTCGGCTACCGGGACCTCACCCTGGAGGCCGTCGCGCGCCGCGCCGGGACGACCAAGCCCGCCATCCGCCGCCGCTGGCCCGGCCACCGGCACCTCGTGCTCGCCGCGCTGGCCGCCGAGCGCGTGGGCGTCGCCGAGGACCTGGACACCGGCTGCTGGCACTGCGACGTCGTCGCCCACCTGGAGGCGCTGCGCGCGGGCCTCGACGACCCGGCGCTCGCCCGCGTCCTTCCCGCACTGGTCCCCGACCTCGCCGACGACCCCGACCTGCGCCGGGAGTTCCTGGACGCGGTGTGGGAACCGCGCCGCCGTGCGTGCCTGGAGTCGCTGCGCAGGGCCGTCGAACGCGGCCAGGTGCGGGCGGGGCGGGACCCTGACCTCGTGCTCGACCTGTTCGCCGCGCCCGTGGTGCTCCGGGCGCTGTTCGGGCACCGCGAGCTGACCGCCGCGTTCGTGCGCGAGGTCGTGGACGTGGTCGGCGCGGGCCTGGGCGCGACCCGCCACTGCGCCGCCCCACCCACCGCCGACAGCTGACAGCCGCCGCCCGCGACCTGCGGATCTTCGTTCTCCGGGAAACCCGCTTCGCCCAGCCCGCTAGCGCGCACCCACCCGGACGCGGTGCAGTGGAGCACGTTCCCGACGCACGTGCACCAGCGGAGTACCGGCATGCCCAGCGACGAGCAGCACCCCACCACCGACGCCAGCCACGAGGAGTTGCGCAAGGAGTTGGCCGAGGCCCAGGTGACCCTCCGCCAGCTCCGCTCGGCCATGCCCACCAACAGGCTCATCGGCGTGGCCACCGGCATCCTCGCCGAACGCCTGCGCGTCACCCCCGAACGCGCACTGGACACCCTCGTGCGCGCCAGCCAGAACGACAACCGCAAGCTCCGCGACGTCGCCATGGACGTGGTCAACGAGCACCGGGGCCTGACCACCCTCGACGGCTGACCGCGCCGGGACCGGGCCTCACCCCACCGGCGGCCTGCGGTCAGCCCACGGCCGCGCCCGCTCCAGCTGCCCGGCCACCGACAGCACCGTGCGCTCGTCGTGCGGGCGGCCGACCAGCTGCACCGACAGCGGCAGCCCCGACCCGGTGAACCCCGCCGGGACCGCCGCCGCCGGGTTGCCCGCCACGTTCCACACCGGCAGGAACGCGGTGTGCCTGGCCGCCGCGAGCAGCGCCTCCACCACCGTCAGCTCCCGCCACTGCCCGACCCGCAGCGCCGGGTGCGTGAGCACCGGGCTGAGCAGCACGTCGTAGCGGGTGAACACCCGGTTCGCCCGCTCGGTCGTGACCCGCCCGGACGCCACCGCCGCCGCCCCCACGGCGGCCGGGATCACCCGCCCCAGCGCCGCCACCCGCCGGGTGCGCCGGTCGAGGCGGTCCGGCCGGTCCAGCGCGGCCACCGGACCGGCGGCCCCGTCGCGCAGGTAGCGCACCGAGAAGTCCGCCCACCCCGGCACCTCGGACAGCGCCGCGTCCAGCCGCACCACCTCGTGCCCCAGGTCGGTCAGCAGCACGGCGGTGTCCAGCACCGCGTCCAGCACCTCCCGCGCCACCGGCACCCCCGCCGACCACGGCCGCAGCGCCACCGCCACCTTCAACCGCCCTGGGTCCTCGGCGGCGGCGCCGGTGAAGTCCTCGCCGGGGGCGAGCACGTCGGCCAGCAGCGCCGCGTCCCGCACCCGCCGCGCGATCGGCCCGGCCACCACCAGCCCGCCCCACGGCTCACCGCCCAGCGGCACCCGCCCGCGCTGCGTCTTGAGCCCCACCAGCCCGGTCGCCGCCGCCGGGATGCGCACCGAACCCCCGCCGTCCGACCCGACCGCCGCGCCCACCAGCCCGGCCGCCACCGCCGCCGCAGACCCGCCGCTCGACCCACCGGCCGAGTGCCGGGGCGACCACGGGTTGCGGGTGGCCCCGGCCCAGCTGCTCTCGGTGAACGGCCACAACCCCAGCTCCGGCATCCGCGTCCGCCCGACGACCACCGCGCCCGCGCCGCGCAGCAGCGACACCACCTCGCCGTCCTCGGCCGCCACCGACTCCACCGCCGAGGTGCCCAGCGTCGTGGGCAGCCCGGCCAGCGCGAGGTCCTCCTTCACCGCCACCGGCACCCCGAGCAGCGGCGCGTCCTCGCCGAGCGCCCGCCGCGCGTCGGCCGCCTCCGCCTCGGCCAGCGCCTGCCTGGCGAACACCAGCCGGAACGCGTTCAGGTCCCGGTCGACGCGCTCGATCCGCCGCAGGCACTCGGACACCAGCTCACGCGAGGTCAGCACCCCGGAGCGCAGCAGGTCGGCTTGGGCGGCGGCGCCCGCGAAGCACGCGTCGGTCAGATCCATGCCGCGACCCTAGCGCCGGCCCACGACGGTTCCGAGGACGCGCGCGACGGACGCGCGCGGCCGGGGACGTCCCGCCACGCGAGCGGGCCCACCCGGTCCCGTCGCCGCGCGCCCACCCGGTTGTTCCCGCCGGGGCCACGAATCCGCGTGGCGTTCCGAACACCCGCGCGCGCCCCGCCGGGGTGCATGATTCACCGCATGGTCCTGTCCTGGCTCCCCTGGCTGGTGGCCGCCGCGCTGGCCGCGGTCGCCGTGGCGCGCCAGGTGCGCATGTCCGAGCACGACACCCTCCTCGACGAGCACGCCCGCCGCCGCACCGCCCCGGACCGCGTGCCCGCCCCCACCGAGTGGCGCCGCGTCACCCGCGACGTGCTGGGCGGCGCGCCCCGCGCCCTGGACCGGCTCGACGCGCACGTCGCCCAGCGCCCCGCCCGCCGCCAGGACGCGGTCGACCTGCTGCTGATCTGCCTGCGCTCGGGCGTGGCGCGCGGCCTGAACCCGACCTGGCGCACCGAGGTCCAGACCCGCCTGCGCGCCCACCTGAGCCCCGGACCCGACTTCTGGCCGGGCATGGCGCTGCGCGCGGCGGGCGCGACCCTGGTCGAGCTCGACCTGTCCGGCTGCCGCCCCGGCGCGGTGGACTTCACCGGCGCGGTGTTCCTGGGCGACGCCCGGCTGCGCGCCATGACCGTCACCGGACCGGCCACGTTCGCCCAGGCCCGGTTCCTGCGGCACGCCGACCTCACCGACACCCTGTTCACCGCCGACGCCGACCTGACCGGGGCGGTGTTCACCGGCAACGCGGTGCTGCGCGGCGTGCGGGTGGCCCGCGCCACGAGCCTGGCCGGGGCGCGGGTGTCCGGCCGCGCCGACCTGAGCGGCGCGGAGCTGACCGGCCCCACAGACTTCACCGGCGCCCGCTTCGGCGGCCGGGCGCTGTTCACCGGCACGACCTTCGGCCACGACGCGCTCTTCGACCGGGCCTGGTTCCGGGGCCGCACGGACGTGACCTCCGCGCTGGTGGGGGAGACCGCATCGTTCACCGAAACCCTGTTCGGCAGGCGCGTGCCCCGCTGACCGGCCGAGCCCGCCGCCCGGTCACTCACCCGCGCCGGGTAGCCGAATCCGGAAAAGCCCCCTGAAAAGGCGCGAAACCGCCGTGATCCGCTGTGAACGAGACAGCAGACGGTCGATTCCGCGTCGCCTCGCACCCCTGTTAGCTTCCCCGCCGTCAGAAGTTTCACGACCGCTTTCCACTCCACTTGGAAGGAATCGTTGTGAGCCGCTTCCCGAGCACGGTGGCACGGGTGTCCACGCTGGCAGCAGTGGGTCTCCTGGCCGCGATGCCCGTCACGGCGTCCGCCGCCGAGACCGGTTCGAGCGCGCAGTCGAGCGCGCAGATCGTCGTCATCGACGCGTACACCGAGAAGATCAAGGAGTCCGCCGGGGTCGCTTTCACCTGCCCGACCAACCAGGTCCTGATCGGGCGCGCCCACGGCGGCGACGAGAACGGCACCACCACCTACTACTGCGCGCTGA
Organism: Actinosynnema pretiosum; assembly: GCF_024171695.1. Classification (GTDB taxonomy): domain Bacteria; phylum Actinomycetota; class Actinomycetes; order Mycobacteriales; family Pseudonocardiaceae; genus Actinosynnema; species Actinosynnema pretiosum. Next base: position 5,043 of record NZ_JAMTCF010000010.1, read on the forward strand.
TCCTGATCGACGCGCAGATCGCCGCGGTGAGCGCTCCCACCTGGAGCGGCAACCAGAAGGAGAGCAACTCGCTGTTCTCCGCGGCGACCGACCAGGTCCTGGTGGGCAGGCAGCACAGCGGTGACGAGAACGGCCAGACCCGGTACGCCACCGCGCAGCTGAGCGTGGGCGGGCGGGCCGTGACGCTGACCGGCAGGCGGTGGACCGACCCGCAGAAGGAGAGCAGCAGCAACTCCAGGGCGGGGGAGCTGGAGGTCATGGTCGGCAGGCAGCACAGCGGCGACGAGAACGGCCAGACCCGCTACGAGTACGCACGCCTCGTCGGCTGACCCGGCGCCGTGGCGCGCATCCCCGCGACCCCCGGTCGCGCGGGTGCGCGCCTCACCCCTCGTCCCCGCCGCCCCCGCGCCGCGACCGGTGCAGCGACACGTGCACCCGGTTCGCGCACCGCGTCGAGCAGAACCGCCGACGCCCGTTGCGCGAGGTGTCCACGTACACCACCGCGCACCCCGGCGCGGCGCACCGCCCGAGCCGGTCCGGCGCGTCGCACACCGCGTGCGCCACCCCCGCCGCCGTGTAGGCCCGCACCCGCTCCTGCGTGGGCAGCTCGGCGGGCGCGAAGTGCAGGTGCGGCGGGCGCCCGTCGTGCGTGGAGATGTGCGGGCGGGTCGCGGTCTCCGCGAGCAGCTCGTTGACCAGCCCGACCGTGCCGTGCGGGTCGTCGAACACCCGCTCCAGGCGCCGCGCCCAGTCCAGCAGCGCCCGCGCGCCCGCCACGTCCAACGTGCCCACGGGCTTGTAGTCGAGCGTGCGCAGCACGTCCAGCAGCCGCTCGGGCGAGCAGTCCCGCTCCAGGTTCACCAGCACCGCCGCCATCTGGGCCGCCGCGCCGCCGTAAGGGTTGAAGTGCACTGAACGATGACACCATGCTCGAACGGGTGAACACCAGATGCCCCCACTGCGCCTGGCCGGTGGACCACCCCGCCTACCCGGCGGACACCCACGGCCCCGTCGCCTACCGCCGCTGCCCGTGCGGCGCCTGGCTGGTCCTGGAGCGCGGAGACCTGATCGCGGCCCCGCGCGTCCACCCGGCGTCACCCACCCGTGTCGGCTAGGGTCTGCTCACCGTGACCTCCCGCTCCCGCCGCGACCCGACCCGCAGGGACCTGCTGTGCGACACGGCCATCGCGGTCCTGGCCGCCGAGGGCGGGCGCGGGTTGACCCACCGGGCGGTCGACCGGGGCGCGGGCGTGCCGGAGGGCACGACGAAGAACTACTTCCCCACCAGGGACGCCCTGCTCGGCGCGGCGGCGGCCAGGATGACGTCCCTGCACACCGAGGCCGTGGACCGTCTGCGCGCGACCACCCCGCCGGGGGTGTCGGCCGACCAGGTGGCGGCGCTGTACCCGGCGCTGCTGCGGCGCGCGGTGGCGGACGACCCGACGCAGTTCCTGGCGATGGTGGAGCTGTACCTGGAGGCGGTGCGCAGGCCGGGGGTGCGCGAGGCGCTGGGGCGGATGGTGGTGGCGAACGCCGGGGCGGGCGCGGCGCTGCACCGGGTGGCGGGGTTGCCGGGGGCGGCCAGGGACGCGGCGCTGCTGGACGCGTACTTCCTGGGGGTGGCGATCTCGCTGCTGGCGCTTCCGGAGGAGGCGCTGGGGAAGGTGGGGTTGGACGACCCGGTGGATCTGGGGCTGGGGTTGTTCCGGGCGGCGGTGGAGCGGCCGGAGGACGGGCGGGGTGGGGGCGGTTCCGGCTGATCGGTGGTCGTCCGCTCAGCCGATCTCGGCCGTCCGCAGCGCGAGCATGACGCTCACCGGCGCCATCACCGCGGTCACGTGGACGCGCTCCTCTGCCACGTTCACCCCATCAGGCGACCACACCACCCCCGCCACCCCGCCCGAGCTGCCACGACCGCAGGTTCCGCGCACAGCGGACACCACCACCGCCCGCCGCGCCCTACGTTGACCCCCATGACGATCACCGCGACCGCCGCAGGCCTGGACTGCGTCGTCCTGCCGCCGCGCACCGGCAACCGCCTGGTCCTGCTGTGGCACCTGCTGGGCACCCCCGGCACCCCCGCCGCGATGGCCGAGGCCCTGCCGCTGCACGCCGTGGACGCCTGGCGCGCCTACCTGCCGCTGCCTCCCGTCCCCGAGGGCCCCGACGTGCTCGTCGACCGCTACGCCCCGCTCGTGGAGACCGCCCTGGCCGCGCTCCCCGACGCCCTGCGCGAGCTGCGCGCCGAGCTCGGCGTGCCGGACGACACCCCCGTCGACCTCGTCGGCGGCTCCGCCGGGGGCCACACCGCGCTGCTCGCCGCCGCCAGGGACCTCGTCCCGGTCCGCCGGATCGCCGTGGTCAACCCGGCCACCGACGCCCTGTCCGTGGCCACCGTCAACGACCCGCACTACGAGTGGTCCCCGCGCGCCCGCGAGGTCGAGCGCGCCCTCCGGGTCCACCCGACCACCACCGCCCCGGTGCTCATCGTCCGGGGCGCGCAGGAGTACCCCGCCATGGTCCCCGGCCAGAACGCCCTGGCCCGCGCCCTCCCGCACGCCCGCCTGGTCGACCTCCCCGACCTCGCCCACATGATCGACACCCCCGAGCGCGCGAGCGCCGTCGACCGGGAGGTGGGCGCGTGGCTGGCCTGACCGTCGTCACCGGCGGCGGCCGGGGGATCGGGGCCGCGATCGTGCGCAGGCTCTCCGCCGACGGCCAGCAGGTCGTCTTCTCCTACCGCGCCGACACCGCCGCCGCCCAGGCCCTCGCCGCCGACACCGGCGCCATCGCCGTGCGCGCCGAGGCCGGCGACCCGGACGACGTCGACCGCCTCTTCGACACCGCCGCCGAGCTCGGCGGGATCACCGGCGCGGTCGCCAACGCCGGGACCACCAGCCCCGTCGGCACGCTCGCCGAGCTCGACGTGCGCGACCTGCGCCGCGTGGTCGACGTCAACGTCGTCGGCGCCCTGCTGTGCGCCCGGCGCGCCGCCCGCGACCTGCGCGAGGGCGGCGCGCTCGTCGCCATCTCCTCCGCCGCGGCGACCCTCGGCTCACCGGGGGAGTACGTGCACTACGCCGCCAGCAAGGCCGCCGTCGACGCCATGGTCGTGGGCCTGGCCAAGGAGCTCGGGCCGCGCGGGGTGCGGGTCAACGCCGTCGCGGCGGGCACCGTGCGCACCGACATCCACCGCGTCTCCGGCGTGCCCGACCGACCCGACCGGGTCGCCGCCGCCATCCCCCTGGGCAGGCCCGGCGAGCCCGAGGAGATCGCCGCCGCCGTGGCCTGGCTGCTCTCCCCGGAGGCCTCGTTCACGACCGGGGCGGTGCTGCGCTCGGCCGGGGGGCTGTGAGCACGCGCGGGCCGTCCTCGGTGATCGCCACCGAGTGCTCCACGTGCGCGGCGCGGCTGCCGTCGGCGGTGCGCAGGGACCAGCCGTCCTCGTCGGCGACCAGCGCGTCCAGGCCGCCCGCGTGCACCATCGGCTCGATCGCCAGCACCATCCCCGGCCGCAGCTCCGGCCCCCGCCGCGACGGGCCCTCGTTGGGCACGCCCGGCGGCTCGTGCATGGCCCGGCCGATGCCGTGCCCGCCGAACTCGCGCGGCATCCCGTACCCGGCGCCGCGCACCACCCTGCCCACCGCGTGCGAGATGTCCCCGAGCCGCCCGCCGGGCACCGCCGCCGCGATCCCGTCCCGCAGCGCCTCCCAGGCGGTGTCGATCAGCGCGAGGTCGGCGGGGGAGGGGAGGCCGACGACGAAGCTGGTGGCCGAGTCGCCGTGCCAGCCGTCCACGTGCGCGCCGCAGTCCACGCTGAGCAGGTCGCCCTCGCGCAGCCGGTAGCCGGTGGGGATGCCGTGCACGACGGTGTCGTTGACCGAGGCGCAGACGACCGCCGGGTACGGGGTGGGCGCGAACGCCGGGTGGTAGTGCAGGAACGACGAGCCCGCGCCCGCGTCCCGCAGCACCTGCGCCGCGACCTCGTCCAGCTCCAGCAGCGACACGCCCACCGCGGCGTGCGCGCGGACGGCGGCCAGCGCGTCCGCGACGACCAGCCCGGCGGCCCGCATGGCGTCCAGCTCGCCAGCGGACTTCAACTCGATCATCCACAACTCCATGCCGTGATAGTTATACCGGTATTACTATCACAGCATGGTGCGCCAGCCACTCACCCAGTCGGACCGCGAGCGCGGCGAACGCCTCGGCGAACTCCTGCGCACCGCGCGCGGCGACCGCAGCATGGCCCAGATCGCCACCCTCGCAGGGATCTCCGTCGAAACCCTCCGCAAGATCGAACGCGGCCGAATCCCCACCCCCGCCTTCTTCACCGTCGCCGCGCTCGCCGGAGCGGTGGGCCTGTCCCTGGACCAGCTGCACCGGGAACTGCACCCCGAGCAGCGCATGACCGCCTGACCTCACCCCTCCTCGACCACCGCCCCGTACCGCCGCGCCACCTCCCGGCACGCCCGCGCCAGCTCCACCGGCCGCACCTGGCCCACCTCCGCGTCGAACGTCGCCAGGATGCCCGCCACCCCCGCCCACGACCAAGCGCCCAACGTCAACCGGCAGTGCCCCTCGTCCAGGTGCTCCACCACCGACCCGCCCGGCGCCCACCGCGCCACCACCCCGGCGGGCAGCGCCACCCGCGCGCTCCCCGAGCACCGCCACGCCGCCGGGCTGTCCCCCCGGTCGGGACTGCCCATCACGAACCGCGCCAGATCCCCGCCCGGCACCTCCCGCGCCACGAACCCCGCCGTCGTCGGCCGCGCCAGCACCCCGTCCACCCGGTGCACCCGCCACCCCGCACCACCCGGATCGCACCCCACCAGGTACCAGCGCCCCGCCCACACCACCAGGTGCTGCGGCTCGAACGCCCGCGCCGCCACGAAGTCCCCGTCACCCGGACACGCCCGCGACCCGTCCGCCCGCAGCACCTCCACCACCAGCACCCGCCTGCGCCGCACCGCCACCCCCACCCCGGTCAGCACCTCAGGGTCGATCGGCGGCGCCGGGAACTCCCAGTAGTTCCGCAACCGCGTCACCCGCACCGACTCCATCGCCTCCCGCAGCACCCCCGGCACCGCCGCCCGCACCGTCTCCAACGCCCGCGCCGCGTCGTCGCGCAACCCGAACACGCTGGCAGGAGCCGTCTGCAACGCCACCGCCACCGCCAGCGCCTGCTCCCGGTCGAACACCAGCGGCACCCCACCACCCGACCCCAACCGGTACCCGCCGTCCGGCCCCCGCACCGACGTCACCGGGTACCCGAGCCCGCGCAGCACCTCCAGGTCCCGCCGCACCGTCCGCCCGCTCACCCCCAACCGCCGCGCCAGCTCCCGCAGCGGCCACACCCCCCGCGACCCCAGCAGGGACAACAACCGCAACGCCCGGTCCGCCGTGCTCGCCATCCGCACATCCTCCAGGCGGTAGTGGACACCCGATGGCCACCACCCCTGCCACCGTCACCCCCGACCAACCGGAACCACAGGGGGAGACACCATGCGCATCGTCGTGGCAGGGGGCGGCATCGGAGGGCTCGCGCTGGGCGCGGGACTGCGCCGCAGCGGACACCGGGTCGCGGTGTTCGACCGCGACACCGACGTCACCGCGACCGGCGGCTACCACATCACCCTCGACGACCGGGCCCTGCGCGCCCTCGCCGACCTCGTCCCGCAGCACACCCTGCGCCGACTGCTCGCCTCCGGATCCGCGCTGCGCCTGCGCGAACCCGACGCCTTCCGCGACCACCGGGGCCGCCTCCTCGGCCACGGCCCCGACCTCGCCGGCAGCGCCAGCGTCGACGTCGACCGCGTCACCCTGCGCACCCTGCTCGCCGACGCCGTCGGCCCCGACCTGCACCTCGGCCGCCACGTCACCGGCGTCGACCACGACCGTGCGGGCACCCCCCGACTGCTCTTCACCGACGGCGCCACCGAGAGCGCGGACCTGGTCGTCGGCGCCGACGGCGCCCACTCCACCATCGCCCGACACCTCGCGGGCGGCCCCACCAACCACCCGGCGGGCATCACCGGCTTCTCCGGCCGCACCCACCGCGCCGACCTCACCCCGACCGAGCGGCACCGCCTCGGCCCCCGCTCGGCACTGGCCGTGGGCCCGCGCGGAGCGGCCCTCTACACCGGGTTCCTAGACCCCGTCGGCAACGCCGCCCTGGACGCCCCCGACCTGCGCGCCTCCACCACCACCGGCCCCACCTACATCTGGGGCGCCATGTTCCCCGACACCCCCGCCACCGCCGCCCTGCGCAAGCTGCGCGGCCCCGCGCTGCGCGACGCCCTGCTGGAGCGCTACCGCCACCACGGCTGGGCCGAGCACACCCTGGAGGTCATCGCCCGCGCGGACCCGACGAGCGTGGCCGCGTTCCGCTTCAACGCCGCCCCCACCCGCGCCACCGACCTCGCCCCCTGGCAGGCGGGCGACATCACCGCGCTCGGCGACGCCGTCCACGCCACCCCGCCCACCGCCGGGATGGGCGCGGGCGCGGCCATCCGCGACGCCGCCGACCTCATCACCCACCTCGACCGCGCGACCACGCTCACCGAGGCGATCACCGGCTTCGAGGCCGCCATGCGCCACCGGGGCGCGGAAGCCCTCACGGCCGCCATGCGCGTCGTCCGCCTGATCCTGGCCACCAACACCCCCCTGGGCGCCGCGGCCACCCACCTGGCGACCCCGCTCCTGGCGGCCGCCACCCGCCTGCGCCGCTGAACCGGTGGGTGGTCGCGGAACCCCCGCGACCACCCACCCCGGCTACCGGCCGGCCTCCACCAACCAGGCCGCCGAGCCGTACCGGACACCACGCGCGCCCACGTGCGCGGCCAGATCCTCCCGAAGCGCGTCCGGCACCCGAGCCCGCGCCTCCTCCGGCAGGTCACGCGCCATCCACCCGAACTGCGCCTCCACGAACCCCGCCGCGTCCTCCACGTCCACCCCGAAGAACATCGGCTCCGCCACGCCCCGCACCCGCACCCCGGTGAACCCCGCCGCCCCCAGCAGCTCCCGGATCGCGTCCGGGTCCACCAACCGCCCGGCGGCGGGGGAGGGGGACACCGGAGCCTCCCGCCCACCGGTGAAGATCCGCCGGAACGAGCTCACCCACTCGTTGCGCTCCACCCCCTGCCAGGACAGCAGCACCACCCGCCCGCCCGGCCGCAACGCCCGCGCCAGGTTGGCGAACGCCGCCCCCGCGTCACCGAAGAACATCGCCCCGTGCCGACTGACCACCCGGTCGAAAGCCCCCTCCGGGAACGGGTGCACCTGCGCGTCCACCCGCAGGAACCCGACGTTCGACAACCCCCGCGCCCGCTCCCGCGCCACGGCCAGCATCGGCGAGGACAGGTCGACCCCGACCACCCGCCCGGCGGACGCCACCCCCGCCACGTCCCGCGTCACCTGCCCCGTCCCGCACCCCACGTCGAGCACCACCGACCCCCGCTCCACCGCGGCGGCCCCGAGGAACCCCTCCCGGTACGCCCCGACCCCCGCGTCGAACCGATCCGCCCACCTCGCCCAGAACACCCCCTGATCGCCGTCCCACGCGGCCAACTGCTCGGCGTTCGCCGGATCCACGTCCACCCCGGCAGCCAACCGCCGACCACCCGCCCCGGACAACCGGCGAACCGGCGAACCGGCACAAACCCGCACCCTCACGCCACCACGACCTCCACCCCCGCCTCACCCCACCGCGCCCCCGCCTCCCCGTCCTCCGTCACCAGCACGTCCACCCCACCCGGAGCCAGCACGAAGTGCGGCGCCACCTGCCCGTGCTTCGTCGAGTCCGCCAGCACCACCACCCGCCGCGCCGCCCCCGCCATCGCAGCCTTCACGTCCGCGTCCGCCTCGCTCACCGACGTCACCCCCACCTCCGGGTCCACCGCGCACGCCCCCAGCACCGCCCAGTCCGCCCGGTACCGCCCCACGGCCCCCACCGCCGCCGACCCCACCAGGTACCGCGCCACCGGATCCCACCGCCCACCGGTCACCGACAGCGCCACCGACTCGTCCCCGTCGAACACCCCCGCCACGTCCAGCGAGTTCGTCACCACCGTCACCGGCCGCACCCGCAGCGCCTCCGCGAACGCCAGCACCGTCGACCCCGCGTCCAGCAGCAGCACCTGCCCCGGCCGCACCAACCCCGCCGCCGCCTCCGCGATCGCCCGCTTCGCGCCCCCCGCCACGTCCGCCCGCGCCGCCCACCCCATCCGCCCGGTGTCCAGCGCCACCGCCCCACCGTGCGTCTTCTGCAGGTGACCCGCCTCCGACAGCGCCCGCAGGTCCCGCCGCACGGTGTCCTCCGACACCTCCAGCAGCACCGCCAGCGCCGACACCTCCACCCGCCCGTCCCGCCGCAGCTCCGCCACGATCCGCTCCTGCCGCTCCCGAGCGAACACCCGCACCACCCTCACATCGACACACCACAACGCCGAATACCACTTGACTCTGCCGAAGTATGCACGGTTTGCTGTCGAACCGTGCCGAAATCTGCCGAAAACCCCGCACGAGACCGCCGCGCACTCCTCACCACCGCAGCACTCGGCTTCCTCGCCCTCGGCGCGCTCGCCAGCGCCACCGGCCCCACCCTGCCCACCCTCGGCGCCCGACTCCACCTCACCCCCACGACCACCGCCTGGCTCCTGGCCACCTTCGCCGCAGGCTCCGTCCTCGGAGCCGCCACCACCGGCGCACTCCGCCACACCCCACCCGGCCCCCAACTCGCCACCGCAGCGGCACTCGCCACCACCGGCAGCGCCGCACTACCCCTCGCCCCGAACCTCCCGACCGCACTCGCCTGCCTGCTCCTCACCGGAACCGGCTTCGGCGCGGCCGACCTCGTCCTCAACCTCACCCTCGCCACCCAACGCGGGGGAGCGGCCACCCTCACCGCCGTCAGCGCCACCTTCGGCCTCGGCGCCACCGCCACACCCCTCATCGCGGCCACCGACCCCACCGACCCCCGCGCACCCCACTGGACCTGCGCCGCCCTCACCCTCGCCCTGCTCGCAGCCGCGACCACCCTGCGCACCACCGGCACACCCCGCACAACCGGGGAAACCCGAGCACCACGACGCGGAACCACCACGCTCCTCGCCACGACCCTGCTCGGCTACGTCGCACTCGAAGGCGCCGCCACCGGATGGGCCACCACCCACCTCACCGCCACCACGACCCACACCACCACCTGGACCACCGCGGCCCCAGCGCTCATCTGGCTCGGCCTCACCGCAGGCCGCCTCGCCACCGCGCCCCTGCTCCGCCGCACCCACCCCGCGACCATCACCCTCGCCGCGCTCACCACAGCGGCGGCCACCAGCCTGCTCACCACCAACCCCACCACCGCGGCAGCCGGCTACGCCCTCACCGGACTCGCCATCGCCCCGGTCTTCCCCGCCGTCATCGCCTGGCACACCACCGGCTCACCCGACGGCCGAGGCGCCACCCACGTCCTCACCGCGGCACTCGCGGGCCCGCTCATCACCGCACCCGCCACCGGCCACCTGATCACCACCACCGGCCCCCACACCATCCCGTGGACCCTGACCGCCCTCGCCCTGCTCACCGCCGCCACCGCAGCAGCCACCGCCGCCACGACCCGCGCCCGACGACCCCCCGAAGGCGTCCAGATCATCCTCGTCAACAGCAGGAACGCCGTCCTGCTCCAACTCCGCGACGACAAACCCGACATCCCGCACCCCAACACCTGGTGCATCCCCGGCGGCCACCTCGACCCCGGCGAAACCCCGCGCCAAGCCGCCACCCGCGAACTCCACGAGGAAATGGGCCTCACCATCCCCGCCCACCACCTGCACCACATCACCTCGACCCGCCGCGCCTACGGGTACGAGCACACCTACTGGACCCACCTCGACGTCGACCCCACCACCATCGACCTCACCGAAGGCCAACGCGTCCAGCACTTCACCGCCGCCCAGACCAGCACCATGGCACTCGGCTACGAGGACAACGCCGTCCTCGCCGCCTTCCACGCCACCCGCCTCAGTACGGAGCCCGAGACCGCTCCTTGACCAGCTCCAACCCACGCCCCAACACCATCAGCACCGTCGCCGCCGCAGCCACCAGCGGCACATCAGCGCGCTCCCGCGCCCCACCACCCACGACCTGCCCCACCAACTCCGCCACCGGCAGCTCCACCGGCTCACCACCGCACACCAACCACACGTCCTGCGCCACGTCCGCACCCACCGCAGGCGACGACTCGCCCCCGCGCCGCACCACCACGACCGGGTCCGGCGCCTCCAGCGCCAGGTTCGCCAACCGCTCAGGCCGAGGCGGCTCCACCAACCACACCGCCCGACAAGCCCACTCCAACGCCCGCCGCAGCAACGCCCCCTGGACCACCCACTCCAACCCCACGTCCGGCTCCGAGGCCTTCACCTCCCGCACCGCCGACCGCCGAGCCGCCTGCAAGCACCGCACCGAAGCCCGCAACGCCCCCCACACCGCACCGCTCATCCCCGCCGCCCCCACCCGCTGGTCGTCGGCCCACAGCGGACTGCGCTCCCGCACCACCGCCAACCCCGACGACCCGGCGACCAGCGGCACCACCCGCTCCACCTTGTCCAGCACGAACACCAACCGCCGCAGATCCCGCACGTCCCCGTCCACGACGCGCAGGCTACTTACTTCTCCTGCTCCGGCAGCACCGGCCACGACTCCGCGTTCCGCCGAACAGCAGCCGCCCGCCGCCGCAACCACGACGAATCCCGCCCCTCGGCCACCGCCAGCTCGATCCGCCGGTCCACCCCGGCCGCGTAGACCAGCTCCTGCTCCCGGAACCACCCCACCTGCCGCTCGTGCAGCTCGGCGAGCGGGATCCCACCCATCTCCACCGGGTGCACCCGAGCCAACTTCCACGCCAACCGCGCCGCGGCCAACGCGTCACCCGCACTCGTGTGCGCACCCTCCAACCGCACCCCGTGGTGCTCGCACACCGCCCCCAACGTCCGCTTGCCCACCCGCTGCCGGTCCAACGCCCGATCCACGCACAACGGGTCCACCACCGGCCCAGACACCCGCAACGACCGCCCGTGGTGCCGCAGCAGCTCCGCGTCCAGCATCGTCAGGTCGAACGGCGCGTTGAACGCGCACAGGGGAGTGGACGGCGTCCACAGCTCGCCCAGCAGCGCCTCCACCTCCGCCACGACCTCGCCCACCGGCCGACCCTCGGCACGCGCCTGCTCGGTGCTGATCCCGTGGATCGCCGTCGCCGAAGCGGGGATGGGCACACCGGGATCGGCCAACCACGTCCGCACCTCGACGTCAGGCCTGGCGCCCTCCGCACCGGGGGTGATGACGACCACGGACGCGGTGACGATCCGATCCCGGCGCGGCTCGACGTCGGTGGTCTCCAGGTCCAGGGCCAGCAGCGGGCCGTCGGCCCACGACCCGGTGGAAGCAGGGCTGCGCATCGGCGCAGCGTACCCGGGCACACCGACAACGTCGGACAACGGTGATCAACGGCGGGTCGCGGGGGAGTGGCGGGGCGCTCCACGCGCTCCGCCACCCGCAGGCACCCGATCAGCCCAGGTACGCCCGCAACGCCCTGCGCGCGTCGTGCCGGTCACGACGACGGTCCTCGCGGCACACCAGGGACCACTCCCGGCACCCGTTCCTCCGGCAGCGCCGCCAACCGTGGGAGGCGGACACGACCCAGTGGCAACCGGTGACGCCCGGCGCGCAGATGGTGTCAGCGGTGATCTCGGCGGGAAGCGTGCACCCGCCGAACCGGTGGTCGTGCACCGGGACGCAGGAGGACATCGGCGCGTCCCCCAGCCGAACCCACCAGGGGCGGGTCTTGTCGGTCTTGCTCATGCGGTCGCCTTTCGGCTCCACGACGACCCCGGACGGGCCGTCACGACCGCAGGAGCACGGGCCTCACCCCGGTGACTGCGTCATGAGCGGACATGCCGCTGATTCTGCTCGGCCCGTCAAGGCGGGGGAGGTCGCCGAACGACTTACTTAACATAATGTAGATTATCGGCATTACGGACGTGCTGGTCAGAGGGCCGAGAGGGGCTGCTGGAGCGACCGGGCGGCGATGTCGTGCCACGTGTGCGCGTGAGCGTCGGCGCGGCGAGCGTCGGACGCGCGGCGGTCGCTGTCGGGCAGCGTGCGCGCGGCGAGCGCCGACCCGGCGGTCGCCGGGTGCGCGACGATCGGCGTCGAGCGACGTGCGCGCGTCGACGGCGCACACGGCAGGCGCGCTGTCGACTGGGCGCTGCGGCGACGCGGGCTCGGCATTGTGCGGCGGCTCGGTACGGCGCGCGTTCGGGAGTCGGCCGTCGACCGGTGGCCGGCACGCCGTCGGCTAATACGTCACGTGACGCATCCAAGGGCTTGTCCCTGGGTGCGTCGAACTCGTGCCGCGAGGCGCCCACCGGCCGGTTCGATCTTGGGCCGCACCCCCTCGGCCTGGGGCCCGCCCGCCCTGGAGCGCGCTCTCCGGACGCGTCGACCTGCGCTTCGACTCGGCGGCGAGGCACGCGGGATGCGCAAAACGCGTCGTCGAGACGTTCCGGCGGCCTCCGACGAGGCTCCGTTTGAAGATCAACTACCGGTGTCCCCCGAGAGGGGCTGCCCCGCTTGGACCTCTGTTTGATGGATAATCGCCATTATCCATCAAACACCACGTATCACGTTGGGTCGGTGACCCGGTGCGTTCGGCGTGCTTGCTGCGTCGACGTGTTTGGCGCGTTCGGCGCAAGGTGCGGTCCGCGCGCGGTGGTCATGGCAACGCTTCCCGCCTCCCCGCCGTCTGCCCCCTGCTCCCCTGCCCCTGACGAAGTCCCAACGCGGGCGCTCCCCCGCTGGTGATCGCCCATCTCCCTTGCCCTCTCTCCCAGCGGGGGCTCACCGCCGCCCACCCCGCGCACGACCTGCCGCTCCCCCGCCGCCAGCCGCCCGAACCGCCCCCACCTCCCCCGTTCGGGTAACTGATTGGGCCGGATTGTCGGTCCCGTGCGGTAGTAAAGGACGCGTGGACGTACTCGCCGCTCAGGAAGCCTTCTTCCAGGCCCGCAGGCCCAGGAAGGACTCGCCGCACACCACCGCCGCGTACCGGCGCGACCTCGCCGGGGTCAACGCGCTGCTGGGCGAGGTGGTCGGGCGCGAGGTGGACGAGCTGCGGGTCGAGGACCTGACCGGGGCGCACCTGCGGTCGGCGTTCGGGGTGTTCGCGGACACGCACGCCAAGAGCTCGGTCCTGCGCGCCTGGTCCACCTGGAACCAGTTCCTGACGTTCCTGGTCGCCGACGACCTGGTGCCCGGCAACCCGATGGGCGCCGTGGCGCGCCCGAAGACGCCGCCGCTGGTGCCCAAGCCGCTGCGCGGGGAGGACACGCCGGAGCGGTTGCTGGCCGCCGCGGCGGAGGGGGCGCGGAAGGCGCGGGACCCGTGGCCGGAGCGGGACGTGCTGGTGCTGGCGCTCGGGCTGGTGGCGGGGTTGCGGTCGGTGGAGATGCGGACGTTGACGCTGTCGTCGGTGGTGGGGCGGTCCGGGGAGCGGCGGCTGCACGTGCTGGGCAAGGGGAACCGGGACCGGTCGGTGCCGATCGAGCCCGCGATGGAGCGGGTGGTGGACGAGTACCTGGCGTCGTGCCGCAAGCGGTTCCCGCAGGGGCGGTTCGACCGGGGGTCGGCGTTGTTGCGGGACCGGCACGGGGAGCCGATCGGGCGGGGCGGGCTGGAGTACCTGGTGCGGTCGTGCTTCCGGTGGGCGGGGTTGCACGACCGGGTGCCGTCGGGGGCGAACCTGCACGCGTTGCGGCACACGTTCGCGACGCGGTTGGCGGAGGACGGGGCCTCGGCGTCGGAGATCATGGCGCTGCTGGGGCACGCGTCGTTGGCGACGAGCCAGAACTACATCGAGGCGACGGCGCGGGAGCAGCGGTCGGCGGTGGCGGGGAACCGGACGTACGCGTCGTTGTCGCGGTTGCCGGGTGGGGCCTGGAGCGCCGATGCCGCTGGTTGACGGGTCGGCCTGGGCGCTGCTGCGGGAGCTGGACGACCCGGTCCACCTGGAGTTCCCGCGCGATTACGACCACGGGGTGGAGCGGGCGCGGTTCGAGCGGCTCGTGGTGGGGTTGGCGCGGCGGTTCGGCTGCGCGTGCGCGGTGGACCGGAACGTCCAGGACGCGAGTCACCACGGGGACGTGGGTGTTCCGGCGGGTGCGACGGCGGGTGGTGAGCCGATCACGGTGAGGGTCAGCAACTTCGGCGGCATGGCCGTGGTGAGCCTGGGGCTCCCCGGTGGGGGCGACGAGCGCGAGGAGCCTGCGCTGTTCGACGGTGGCGACCGGCGGGCGGTCGAGGAGGAGCTCGGCGTGCTGGGGTACCGGGTGATCCCCCGGCGCCTGTTGCGGGAGCGGTACGACGGGGTCGTGCCGTTCCCGGGCGGGGCGACGTGGTGGATCCGGTTCTTCGACTACCTGTGAATCGGGTGCGTGGTTGTCGGGTGTCCTGGATGCGAGGAGGGCCGTGTGGGCAGGGTGGTCATGTACAGCTCGGTGTCGGTGGACGGTTTCGTCGCGGACGGGGAGGACCGGCCGGGGCCGCTGTTCGACTGGTTGACCGGCGGTGACGTGCCGTTGGACGGGAGCGGTGCGCTGGTGGTGTCGCGGGCGTCCTACGAGCACACGCGGCCGTACTGGGACTCGATCGGGGTGACGGTCGTCGGGCGGCGCGTGTTCGACCTGACGGACGGGTGGGGCGGGGTGCCGCCGAGCGGGGTGGGGCACGTGGTGGTGGTGACCCACCGGCCCGCGCCGGAGGGGTGGGACGTCGGGGCGCCGTTCCACTTCGTGGCGGGTGTGGAGGCGGCTGTGGCGAAGGCGCGGGAGTTGGCGGGTGATCGGGTGGTGGAGGTGGCCGCCGGGGACGTGGGTGGGCAGGTGTTCGCGGCGGGGTTGGTGGACGAGGTGCGGATGGACGTGGTGCCGGTGGTGCTGGGGTCGGGCAGGCGCTACTTCGGGTCGGTGGACGCGCAGCACCTGCTGGAAGGGCCTGACGTGGTGGTTCGGGGTGATCGGGTGCTGCACCTGTGCTACCGGGTGCGTCGTTGACGGCTTCGTCCGGTGGTGGGGGTGCGGGGCTCGCCACCGGGCGAGCCCCGCGTCCGGTCAGGCGAGCAGGTAGGAGTTCGCGAACCCGCTCGTGCTGCACACGTTCAGCTGGCTGATGGTGCGGGTGTAGGTGAAGCCGGGGGGCACGGTGCAGGCCCAGATGCCGCTGCGGGGCTGTTCGAGGAGGTAGGAGTTCGCGAAGCCGGTGGTGCTGCACACGTTGAGCTGGCTGATCACCCTGGAGTAGGTGAAGCCGGAGGGGACGGTGCAGGCCCACAGGCCGGTGGTGGGGGTTTCGACGTAGTACGAGGTGGCGAAGCCGCTCGGGGAGCACACGCCCAGCTGGCTGATCACCCGCGTGTAGGTGCTGCCCGCGGGGACGCCGCAGGCCCAGACGCCCATGACGCCGACCTCGGGGGTGGCGGTGGGGGCGGGTGCGGCCTGGGCGGTGGCGGTTCCGGTCGCCAGTGCGAGTGCGAAGGCGGCGCCAGCCAGCAAACTCATGATCTTGCGCATGGTCTCCCTGTCCGTTGTCCCTGGTGCGGCGGCCGGGCACACGCTAGGGGTGGTGGGGACGGGATGGCTCTGCTTCGGGAGGTGTTTCATCCCCGGTGGGGTGGGATGGCACCTGATTCGATCAACAGGTGACTACCGGTGGTGCGGGGGTGAGCCCGGTCGGGGGGAATGTGGGGTGGGGTGGTCGCTCGTTCGGTGGTAGTCGGTTCGGCCGCCGGTGTTGGGCGGTCGGGGTGGTCCGGTCGGGTCAGAACGGTGGCCAGGGGATGGCGGGCCAGTCGCGCTCGTGGTCGACGGCGGGGAGGGCGCCGGTGGCGATGAGGCGTTTGGCGCGGGAGCCCAGTGCCCAGACCTCGGCGCGGGTGAGGTGTTCGTGGAGGGTCTCCCCCAGGTCGCCGTCGAGTCCGGCGAGGAGGCGTTCGGCGCCGTCGATGGCCTGTTCGGGGAGTGGTTGTGATTCCCAGCCCCACAGGACGGTGCGGAGCTTGTCCTCGGCGTGCAGGCAGATGCCGTGGTCGACGCCGTAGACGTGGCCGTCGGGGGCGTGCAGGACGTGTCCGCCCTTGCGGTCGGCGTTGTTGACGAGGGCGTCGAAGGCGGCCATGAGGCGCAGTGCGGGGTGGTCGCGGTGGGCGACGACGAGGGGTGCGCCGTCCTCGGAGGTGGCGTGGAGGACGGGGATCCAGCCGGGGCGCAGTGCGTCGGCGGGGACGAGTTCGACGAGGTCGTCGTCGTCTCGGGTGTCGATCCAGAGCTGGGCCATGCCCGGCCCGAGTGGGCCGGGGCGCTGGACGGTGGGTGGGACGAGGTCGAAGTGGCAGGCCTGGGAGATGAGGTAGGTGGCGTGCTCGCGTCCGGCGAGGGTGCCGTCGGGGAAGTCCCAGAGGGGGCGTTCGCCTCGGACGGGTTTGTAGACGCAGGTGGCGGTCACGCCGTCGAGTTCGACGTCGCAGAGGAGGGTGGCGTTGGAGGCGTCGACGAGTCGTCCTCGGATGTCGAGCGTGCCTCGGGTGAGCAGCTCGACGACGTCGTCGTCGTCGGGCCGCCGCACCGCTGTCAGCTCTCCTCCGAGCGGCGGTAGCCGTTCTGCCTGGGGCAGATGTGGCCTTCGGGGTCGAGGGGTTCGCCGCACAGGGGGCAGGGTTTGCGGCCTGCCTTGACGACTCGTTCGGCGCGTTCGGCGAACGCCCTGGCCTCGGCCGGGGTGAGGAAGACGCGGACGGCGTCCGGGCCTTCCTCGGTGTCGTCGAGCACGACGGCCTCGTCGACGTCCTCCTCGGTGACGGCGAGCAGTTCGATGACGACGGCTTCGGACTCGGAGTCCCAGCCGAGGCCCATCGTGCCGACCTTGAACTCCTCCTCGACCGGCACCGCGAGGGGTTCGGTGTCCCGGAGGTCGTCGGGGGCCGCTTCGGGGACTTCGGCGCCGAACCTGCGGTGCACCTCCTCCAGCAGCGAGCCGATGCGCTCGGCGAGTACGGCGACCTGTTGCTTCTCCAGCGCGACGCTGACCGTCCTGGTCTCCTCGGAGGCCTGGAGGTAGAAAGTGCGCTCGCCGGGTTGCCCGACTGTGCCGGCGATGAACCGGTCGGGCTGGCGGAATACGTGGATGACGCGTGCCATGACGACACCGACCCTAGGCCACGGCGTGATGATCGGCAGCCCTGGCCCGTGTTTTCCGGGTGTCGGGGCCGTGCGCGCGGGTGTGCGCGCGTGGGGGGTTAGGGTCGGTTCGTGGTGGAGATCGCGTCGTACGGGACGTGGGAATCGCCGGTGACGGCGTTGGAGGCGGCGCGGGCGGGTGGTGGGCCCCAGTGGGTCTGGCTGCACGGTGGCGCGGTGTGGTGGGCGTGCTCGTTGCCCTCGGAGGGTGGTCGGCTGGAGCTGGTGCGGGACGGGGCGCCGTTGTTGGGGGCGCCGTGGAACGTGCGGAACCGGTTGCACGAGTACGGGGGTCGGCCCTACGCGGTGGTGGACGTGCCGGGTGGGGTGCGGGTGGCGTTCACGAACTGGGAGGACCAGCGGATCTACCTGCTGGACCCGGACGGTGGTGGCGTGCCGGCGCCGATCACGGTGGAGCCGTCGGTGCGGCACGGGTTGCGGTACGGGGACCTGGTGGCGGGGCCTGACGGGGCGTCGGTGTGGTGCGTGCGGGAGTCGGTGACGGGGCCCGCGCCGACCGATGTGGTGCGGGAGGTCGTGTCGGTGCCGCTGGACGGTGGTGAGCCGGTGGTGCTGGCGGCGAGTCACCGGTTCATGGCGGGGGTGCGGCCGAGTCCGGACGGGGCTCATCTGGCGTGGATCGGGTGGGATCACCCGGACATGCCGTGGGACAGCGCGGAGCTGTGCGTGGCCGGGGTCGGTGGTGGGCACCGGGTGGTCGCGGGTGGTGCGGGCGAGTCGGTGTGCCAGGTGGAGTGGGACGGCAGCACGGCGCTGCTGGCGCTGACGGATCCGGACGGCTGGTGGAACCTGCACCGGATCGGGTTCGACGGGTCGCGGGAGAACCTGGCGGCGTGCGAGCGCGAGCTGGGTGGGGCGTTGTGGAAGCCGGGGCAGACGTGGTTCGCGCCGGTGGGTGACGGTTACCGGTACGCGGTGCTGGCGTCGGGGTCGTTGGCGGTGCTGGACGAGCGCGGGAAGACCGTGACGCCGGTGGAGGTGGACCTGCCGGTGTGGCAGGCGGGGATCGTGGTGTCCGGTGGGGTGGTGGCCGGGGTCGCGGGTGGTCCGCTGGTGGAGTCGTCGGTGGTGACGCTGGATTTGTCCACCGGTGAGGTGGTGCACCGGACGGAGGCCGCGGCGCCGCACGCGCGGTACCTGCCGGAGCCGGAGTTGCGGGTGTTCTCGCGGCCGGACGGTCAGCGGGTTCCGGCGTGGGTGTACTCGCCGTTCAACCCGGACTTCGTGGCGCCGGAGGGTGAGCTGCCGCCGTTCGTGGTGCACGTGCACGGTGGGCCGACGGGTCGGTTCGCGCCCGCGCTGGATCTGGACCTGGCGTTCTTGACCAGTCGGGGCATCGGTGTGGTGGCGGTGGACTACGGGGGTTCGACGGGGTACGGGCGGGCGTACCGGGAGCGGTTGCGCGGGCAGTGGGGCGTGGTGGACGTGGAGGACTGCGCCGCTGTCGCGGAGGCGTTGGCGGCGGAGGGGACCGCTGATGGTGGGCGGTTGGCGATCCGGGGTGGCAGTGCCGGTGGGTGGACGTCGGCGGCGTCGTTGACGTCGGTGTCGACGTACCGGTGCGGGATGGTGGCGTTCCCGATCCTGGACCTGGCGGGGTGGACGGCCGAGGGCGGGGAGACGCACGACTTCGAGTCGCGGTACGTGGAGGGGTTGGTGGGTCGGCTGCCGGAGGCCGAGGGGTTGTACCGGGATCGGTCGCCGAGCGGGCGGGCTGACCGGTTGGCGGGTCCGGTGCTGATGTTGCAGGGGTTGGAGGACGAGATCTGCCCTCCGGCGCAGGCGGAGCGGTTCATGGCGGGGTTGGCGGGGAGCGGGGTGCCGCACGCGTACCTGGCGTTCGAGGGTGAGCAGCACGGGTTCCGGCGGGAGGCCACGATCGTGGCGGCGTTGGAGGCGGAGCTGTCGTTCTACGGGCAGGTGCTGGGGTTCGTGCCGTCGGGTGTGCCGGTGCTGGAGCTGGGGTCGTGAGCGGGCCGTTGGCGCCGGGTGACCGGGTGGTGGTGGTGTCGCCGTCGTCGGCTTCGCCTGCGGACGAGGTGGACGCGGGGGTGGCGCTGCTGCGGGGGTGGGGGTTGGACGCGGTGGCGGCGCCGCACGCGAAGGACTACCACCCCGGTTTGCGGTACTTGGCGGGGACGGATCCGGATCGGGCGGCGGATCTGACGGCGGCGCTGGTGGATCCGGGTGTGCGGGGGGTGTTGTGCGCGCGGGGCGGGTACGGCAGTCAGCGCATGGTGGACCTGGTGGACTGGCCGTCGGTGGCGGCGGCGGAGCCGTCGGTGTTCGTGGGGTCGAGTGACGCGACGGCGTTGCACGAGCGGTTCTCGGCGTTCGGGTTGCCGTCGTGGTTCGGGCCGATGGTGGCGACTCCGGCGTTCCTGTCGGACGCGGTGGCGCGGGAGAACCTGCGGCGGGCGCTGTTCGAGGGGGTGCGGTCGTACTCGGGTGCGCCGGTGGTGGGTGGTCGGGCGTCGGGGGTGGCGTTCGGGGGGAATCTGAGCCTGCTGGGTCCTCCCCCGCCGGATGGTGCGGTGGTGCTGATCGAGGAGGTCGGTGAGGAGCCGTACCGGTTGGACCGGATGTTGACGGCGTTGCGGCGGTCGGGGTGGTTCGGCGGGGTGGCGGCGGTGGTGCTGGGGTCGTGGGACGGGTGCGGTGACCGTTCGGTGGTGGACGAGGTGCTGGCGGACCGGTTGGGCACGTTGGGGGTGCCGGTGATCGGGGACGCGGGGTTCGGGCACTGCCCTGAGCAGGTGACGGTGCCGTTGGGGGTGCCGGTGGAGGTGGACGCGGACGCGGGGGTGGTGACGGTTCTGGACCCTGCGGGGAGTGGTGGGCCCCGGCCGTTGTTGGATGTGGCGAGCTGACCGTTCGGCGGTTGGCGTGGTGACCCCCGTGGGGGCCGGGATCTTCCTCCCCGGCCCCCACGGCTTTGTCGTGTGCGGGGTCAGGCGTGGGTGGTGAGCTGGTCGGCGAGGTCGGCGTACCGGTCGAGGGCGGTGGCTCGGGCGGTGTCGCGGTGGGCCTCGTGCTCGGCGAGGCGGGTGAGCAGGGCGTTGCGGATCTCGTGGTAGCAGTCCGGGCCCAGGGGTAGGCGCAGTGGGGTGTGGCCGCTGTCGACCAGGTCGACGAGGGCGGTGGCGATCTTGTCGGGGGCGTTGACCAGGGGGATGGCGCCGCTGGTGATGGCGCGGCGGATTTCTCCGGCGGGGCCTGCGTCGTACTCGGGCATGATCGGGGCGGTGGCGAGGGCCGCGCCGAAGCCGGTGGGGGCCGCGCCGGGTTCGACGATGGTCAGGCCGATGCCGAAGGGGGCGATCTCGGCGGCGGTGGTCTGGCAGAAGCCCTCGATGCCCCACTTGGCGGCGTGGTAGTAGCCGAAGTTGGGGAAGGCCGCTTGGCCGCCCGCCGTGGAGATCTGCAGGACGCGGCCGTGGCCTTGGGCGCGCAGGTGGGGCAGGGCGGCGCGGATGACGGAGATGGAGCCGAGCAGGTTGGTGTCGATCACCTGGCGGATCTGGGTGTCGGTGGCTTCCTCGACGGAGGCAAACACGGCATAGCCGGCGTTGTTGACCACCACGTCGATGGTGCCCAGTTCGGTGAAGGCGGCGTCGACGACCTGGTTCACCTGTTCGGTGTCGGTGACGTCGAGCGCTCGCGTCCAGAGCCGGTCGCCGTGCTCGGTCTTGAGGTCGGCCAGGACCTCGGGGCGGCGCAGGGTGGCGGCGACGCGGTCGCCGCGGTCGAGCAGCTTCCTGGTCAGCAGGAGGCCGAAGCCGGATGAGGTGCCGGTGATGAACCACGTGCTGGTCATTGCTGGTTTGTTCCTCTCGCTCACGTTCTGGTGGTGACGCTATGAGCTGGAGTCGAGGCGAGGTCAACTCCGTAGGGTGGGGGTATGACCTCGGTGACCGGCGCACCCCTGTTGACCATCGGCGACGTGGCCGGGTTGACCGGGTTGAGCGTCCACGCGGTGCGCTTCTACGAGCGGGAGGGGCTGTTCGTGTCGCCCGTTCGGCGCAACGCGGCGGGGCGGAGGGTGTTCGGGCGTGAGGACGTGGGGTGGTTGCGGGCGTGCGCGCGGTTGCGCGGGGCGGGGATGCCGGTGCCGGAGATCCGGCGGTACGCGGAGCTGGTGCGCGCGGGTGGGGGGACGGTGCGGGAGCGGTTGGCGCTGCTGCGGGCGCACGAGGAGCGGATGGCGGCGCAGGTGGCGGAGCTGACGTCGTTGCTGGGTGTGGTGCGGGGGAAGGTGGCGCTGTACGAGGCGCACCTGGAGGCGGGGTCGGCGGAGACGTTGTGGGTGGACGGTCCGGACTGCTCGCCGCCCGCGCCGCCGTCGTCCTCCGGTGGTGTCGGGGGTCGGCGCTAGCGTGCGCGGTGTGGCGGGGTTGTCGGGTCCGTGGGGTGCGTGGCGGGTGGTGCGGCGGAATGACGGCGCGGTGGTGTGCCTGGTCGACGTGGACGAGGTGGATTTCCCGTGGTTGGCCGGCGCGGTGACGCCGGGGCCTGCGTTCGAGGGGTGCGCGCCGCTGTTCGCGCGGGTGCGGGAGCTGGCGGGGCGGGGTGCGGACTGGGGCGAGGCGTACGCGCGGGTCGAGGCGGAGGTGGGGCTGGTGTCGCCGGAGGGGCCGGTGGCGGGGTTCCTGCTGCGCCTGGACGGTGGGCGGGCGTGGTTCCGGTTCGGCGGGGAGCCGTTCGAGGACGGGTGAGCGGTCGGTCAGGGCAGGCGGTGCAGTGCCGCGATGTAGCGGTGGAAGCCGAGGGCGAAGTCCCGCCACTGCTCCACCGGGATCTTGTTGTTCTGGGCGCCCCGGAACTCGAAGATGCCCACGTCGGCGGCCGTCGGGCCAGCGCCGATCCGCTCCTTCTTGGCGCCGAACTCGCCCATGCTCTCGGCGTCCTTGAGGGTGCGGAGCCGGTCGACGCCTCCGAGCAGGCCGGTGAGCCACTCGCGGATGGTCAGCTTCGGGGTGTACGTGCCCTTCCGCTCGCGGTTCTCGTCGACTTTGACGCCTCGGCTGATGACGCTGTCGTCCGCGGTCAGGAGGAGCGCGGGCGGGGTGTTGGTCAGCGCCAGGTTCACCCACTCGTCGTCGTGGGCGCGCCAGTGGGCCTGCTCATCGTCCGGGAGCAGTGTGAACAGGTGCGCGAAGTCGGTGCGGGCCAGCAGTTCGTCGCCGATCTGCTTGGGGTAGTTCAAGGCGATGTTGTACCGGCTGTTGGCGTCGAGAGCGCTGAGTTCGGCTTTGTGGGGGGTGCCGCCCGCGGTGAGGTACTGGGTGATCAGGGTGAGCAGGCCGACGAGCTTCGCGCTGGGGGCGCCGACGCCGGGCACTTGCACGCTGTTCGCCCGGAACTGCATGAGCGCGGCGGTGTTGGTGAGTGCGTCGGGGATGGGGACGGCGTCCTGCCGGAGCCGGGGGATCTTGGCCAGGTCGAGCCCGCTGGTGACTTGGGGGCCTGCTCGCAGGGCGCGGTCGGAGGTGGGTTCGACGAGGTAGGCGTGGTCGTCGGCACGGCCGGTGGCCTGGGACAGGAGGAAGGTGGGGCGAGTGGAGGCGGTGGTCTGCAGGGCGGTCCCGAGGTTGGCGAGGGCTGTCATGGTGCGGTCCAGGTCCTGTTCGCCCTCGGCGCTCTCCTCGACGGGCGGGTGCACGATGAACTCGATCTCGGACTTGCCGCCGCCCGCCTCGTCCGCCTCCAGCTTGAAGCCGGTGTGCGCTGGGCCGATGGGGTCTTTCTTGGCCATGGACGAGGAGCCGATGAGCCGCTTCTTCCTGACGAGCCAGCCGGTCTCGAACTCGAAGCCGACCTTGCGCTGCGCGACCGGGGTGGTCGCGGGATCCGGTCGGGCTTGTCGCGGGCTGCGGGGGCGGGGTGGTGTGCCGCCGCGCACTGCGCGCAGGACCGCGATCTCGCGCTCTCGAGGGGTCAGCGCGGCCACGGCCGCGTTGCCTGAGGCGCGTTGCAGGGCCAGGATCCCGTCGAGGAGTTCGTGGTGTGGTGCGGCGGTGGTGTGGGGCGTGTTCCTCCCACGATGGGCGCGCATGGCCTCGTGATAGCGCACCGGTGAGCTCGGGTGAAGGGGTTCGGCGGCTGCGCGTCCGCTCGGAGCAACCCGGAATCCCCAGTTCAGCGCTCCGCAGCTCCCCCGTCCCGTCACCGTTGACCGACATACCGACCGGTCGGTACCCTCGCGGCGTGGTCAACGCGAGGACGCGTGAGGTCGACGCCGTGGTGCTGGACTGGGGCGGGGTGATGACCGTGCCGGTCCCCGCGTTCGTGGACTCCTGGCTCACCGCCGAGCGGATCGACCGCGCGCGCTACACCACCACCCTGCGCGCCTGGATGGGTCGTTCCGCTCCCCCGGACACCCCGGTGGCGCGGCTGGAGACCGGTGAGCTGCCGGTGGCCGAGTTCGAGGCGCTGCTCGCCGCCGAGCTGACCACCCTGGACGGCTCCCCCGTGCCCGCGCCCGGCCTGCTGCGCCGCATGTTCGGCCAGGCCCACCCCGACCCGGCGATGGTCGCCCTGGTGCGGTCGGCGCGCGCGGCCGGGCTGACCACGGCGCTGCTGTCCAACAGCTGGGGCGAGGGGTACCCGGAGGAGCTGCTGCTGGAGCTGTTCGACGTGGTCGTGGTCAGCGGCCGGATCGGGCTGCGCAAGCCCGACCCGGCGATCTTCGCGCACGCCGTCGAGCGGGTGGGCGCGCCCGCGTCCCGGTGCGTCTTCTTCGACGACATGCCGGGCAACGTGCAGGGCGCCCGCGCCGCCGGTCTGCTCGCGCACCGCCACACGAGCGCGGACGGCACCCGCCGCGTGCTGGAGAACCTGGTCGGAGGAGCCCTGTGAGCACCGAGTTGCCCGGCCTGGACCTGGAGCGCCTGTCGATCCACCTGGGCAGCGGCCCGCTGACCGGCGAGCTGATCCCCGGTGGCCGCTCGAACCTGACCTACCGGGTGGGCGACGGCCGCGAGCGGTGGGTGCTGCGGCGCCCGCCGCTGGGGCACGTGCTGGCCACCGCGCACGACATGGCCCGCGAGCACCGGGTGATCAGCGCGCTGGCGGGCACGGCCGTGCCGGTGCCGCAGGCGCTGCTGCTGTGCGAGGACCCGGAGGTGATCGGCGCGCCGTTCTACCTGATGCGCGAGATGCCGGGGCAGGCGCTGCGCGAGCGCGAGCAGTGCCCGTGGCTCACGCCCGAGCACGCCGCCGCCCTGTCCCACCGGCTGGTGGACGTCCTGGCCGACCTGCACGCGGTGGACCCCGGCGAGGTGGGGCTGGGCGACTTCGGCAGGCCGGAGGGGTTCCTGGCGCGGCAGGTCGACCGGTGGGGCAGGCAGCTGGAGGCCTCGCGCAGCCGGGACCTGCCGGGCATCGACCGGTTGCGGCGGGTGCTGGCCGACACAGTGCCGGTGTCGCGGCGGGCGTCGGTGGTGCACGGGGACTACCGGTTGGACAACGTGCTGGTCACCGAGGACCCGCCGGGCGGGGTGAGCGCGGTGCTGGACTGGGAGATGGCCACGCTCGGCGACCCGCTGGCCGACCTGGGGCTGATGTGCGTGTACTGGGGCGGGCTCGGGCTGGCCGACGACCCGATCACCGGGACGGTGCCCGCGATGCCGGGGTTCGCCTCCACCGGGGAGATGGTCGCCCGGTACGCCGAGCGCAGCGGCGCGGACGTGTCCGGGCTGGGCTGGTACACGGCGTTCGGGTGCTTCAAGCTCGCGGTGATCGTGGAGGGCATCCACTACCGGTACCGGGGCGGGCAGACCGTGGGGGCCGGGTTCGACCGGATCGGGGAGCTGACGGAGCCGCTGGTGCGGCGGGGACTGGCCGAGGCGGGCGCGGGGCGCCCTGGGAGAGCGGGAGAGCAGAGCTGATGGACTTCGCCCACGACGCCACCACCGAGCAGCTGCGGCGGGAGCTGCTGGAGTTCATGGAGGACTTCGTGCTGCCCGCGGAGCCGGTGCTGGCGCGGCAGCTGGCCGAGGCGGACCCGTGGGTCAAGCCGAAGGTGATCGAGGAGCTCAAGGCCGAGGCGCGGCGGCGGGGGTTGTGGAACCTGTTCCTGCCGGACCGGGAGCACGGGGCGGGGCTGACGAACCTGCAGTACGCGCCGCTGGCGGAGATCACCGGCCGCAGCCCGCACCTGGCGCCGGAGGCCTTGAACTGCGCGGCGCCGGACACCGGGAACATGGAGGTGCTGGCGATGTTCGGCAGCGCCGAGCAGCAGCGGGCGTGGCTGCGACCGCTGCTGGACGGGCGCATCCGGTCGGCGTTCTGCATGACCGAGCCGGAGGTGGCGTCCTCGGACGCGACGAACATCGCGACCCGCATCAGGCGCGACGGGGACGAGTACGTGATCGACGGGCGCAAGTGGTGGTCGTCGGGGGCGATGAACCCGGAGTGCGCGGTCTTCATCGTGATGGGCAAGACCGATCCGGGCGCGGAGCGGCACCGGCAGCAGTCGATGGTCCTGGTGCCGCGTGACACGCCGGGGGTGCGGGTGGAGCGCGGGATGCGGGTGTTCGGCTACGACGACGCCTCGCACGGCGGGCACGCGGAGGTGGTGTTCGAGGGCGTGCGGGTGCCCGCGGCGAACCTGATCGGCGGGGAGGGCGACGGGTTCGCGATCGCCCAGGCCAGGCTGGGGCCGGGGCGGGTGCACCACTGCATGAGGCTGATCGGGATGGCCGAGCGGGCGCTGGAGCTGATGTGCAGGCGGGCGCTGGAGCGGGTGGCGTTCGGTCGGCCGCTGGCGGAGCAGGGCGTGGTGCGGGAGTGGATCGCGGAGTCGCGGGTGCGCATCGAGCAGGCGCGGCTGCTGGTGCTCAAGACGGCGTGGCTGATGGACACGGTGGGCAACAAGGGCGCGCACACGGAGATCCAGGCGATCAAGATCGCGGTGCCGCTGATGGCGGAGTGGGTGCTGGACAAGGCGATCCAGGCGCACGGGGCGGCCGGGGTGAGCCAGGACCACCCGCTGGCCGAGCTGTGGGCGTCGGCCAGGACGCTGCGGTTGGCGGACGGGCCGGACGAGGTGCACCGGGTGTCGTTGGCGAAGCGGGAGTTGAAGCGGTACGCGTGAGGGGTGGGGGCGTGCGGTCAGCGCGCCCCCTTGCCGAGGGTGGGCAGGCCGCCGGAGACGGTGCGGACGCTGCTGCCCAGGGGCGCGTCGCCGGGACCGGGTGCGGGCCGCCCGGTCCAGCACCTCCCGCGCGCAGGTGGGGCAGCGCCCGTCGGCCAGGTTGTACCAGGACGTGGAGCGGGGACGTGTTCCGCTGCCCGGCTGCCGTCGCCGTGCGCCTGCCGCTGCTGCCGCGGCTGTGCCGACGACCTCGATGCGGTCTGCCGAGCCTGGTCCCGGTCGTCCACCGCCACCTCCCCCGCCTGTCCTCCACAGTGCTCCTGGAAGGCGGGAGGCGAACCGCAGAACGGCGGTGCCGGTGATGTCGGCCTCGGTCAGCGGGGCCGTTCGCGCCAGGCGCGCTCCCAGCGGCGGGTCAGGGCCGGGTAGACGATCGTGTGGCGGAACGGGCCGATCAGGGACAGGTAGGCGCGACCCAGCCTGCCCCTGGTCTTGACCAGGACGGTCAGGCGCAGCTCGTGGTCGGCGCTGGTGGTCGAGGGCACCCAGCCCAGGTGCATGACCGCGTGCACGGACCGGTTCACGATCTCCGAGGCGGCCTCGGTCGGGAGGTCGTAGAGCGGGGTGAACGGGGGTTGGGCGTGCTGCGGGGTGGTGGTCGCGGTCAGGGCGGCGGGCAGGCGGGTGGCCAGTGAGGCGCCCGCTGGCCTGTCGTCGAGACGGAGCAGGGCGCCGAGCTTCCAGCGGATGGTGAAGAGCAGCTTGACCAGGCCTTTTTGCTTTTCGACGCCGCCGGTTCGGCGCATCGCGGCGTGCATGGCCGGGAAGTCGTCGGGGCCCGCGCCGGGGGTGCTGACGCGCCACACATCGTGCACGTGGAAGTCGTCGGTGACCTCGCGGATGCGCCACGGCATCGCGCTGTACGCGTTGTCGGGCAGCCTCGCCCCGGTGCTCTTGTCCCCCATGCGGGGGATCGTAGGCAGCCCTCGTCCGGTATCACCCGATCGTGCGGGGAAGAACACCGCCGGAATTGTCGGACCCCGCCGCTAGCTTTCCGCACGTGATCGACTCAGCCACCGTCCCGGCCGACAGCGACCGGCCTTCGCTCCACCACGCCTGCGACAGCGCCGCAGGCGCTCACCGCGCTGCTCGGGGGCGACCTGGAGGAGACGGGTGCGGCGCTGGTTTACCGGGGCGCCTGCCTGCTGCGCCCGGCGACTACCCCGGTCGCGCTGTTCGCGGCAGGAGTGCTGGACGACCCGCGCACCGCCCTGGTGCGCGGACGCGGACTGCCCCGGACACCGAGACCGCGATCGTCCCGGCCACCTCGACCGCTGCGGGTGGCGCTGGTGCGGTGACCGGGCGGGTTCGGGCGGGCGTTGGACGCGGCCGGGCAGGAGTCCGAGGCGGTGCGCGCCGGGGTGAGGACGCGAGCTCGGGTGGGCACGGCGGTCGTGCCGCTGCTGGACGACGGGAGCGCCCCGGTGCGCGAGGCCACGCGGGACGGGGAGGCGCGTCTGGTCACTGAGGCGGGACAGGGCCCCGGTCGCGACGGCTGCGCGCCTCCGGGATCGACCGGGGGGCGCTGGTGCTGGGACGGTGGGAGGTGGCACCTGGGCTTGGAGCACCCCGAGCGGGGTGGCCGTCGCCTCGGTCCTGGAGGACGACCTGGCGGCGCCTGCCGAGGTCAGGGCGGCACTGGCGCACCCGGACTGCGACGACTAGTTCCGCGACGGCTCCCCCGCGTTGCAACGCCGGTTCCGGTGGAGCCTGCCGGTGGAGCCTGCCGGTGGAGCGTGGTGGTCCCGGAGTGGAGGTTCGGCGGGCGCGGGCTGCCTGCAGGACCGGGCCGTGCTGCTGGCGGGACCGGGCCGTGCTGCCAGCGGGACGGGAGGCGAGCGCCTAGCGGACCCGGTCGCGCAGCACGCGCTCCCAGCGGCGCACCAGCGACGGGTACACCAGGTGGTCGCGGAACGGGCCGATCAGGCGCAGGTACAGCGAGCCCAGGCGGCCGTTGGTCTTGACCAGGACGGTCATCCGCAGCTCGTGGCCGTCGGCGTCGGGGGTCCAGCCCAGGTGGACCAGGCCGTGGACGGTCTTGTTCGCCAGTTCGGCCACCGCCTCGTCGGGCAACGCGTAGACCCCGGTGAACGGGCCGAACACCCGGCCTGCGGCGGTCGCGGCCAAGGGCGGGGGCAGTCTGTCGGACAGGGGGCGCACGCGCGTGCCCAGGCCGTGCTCGGGGCGGTCCCAGCCCAGCAGCGCGCCCAGGCGCTCGCGGATGGCGAACAGCAGGCCGCCGCCGTCGGAGTGCTCGGTCGCCTCCAGCAGCGCGGCCAGCACCGCCGGGAAGTCGTCGGGGCCCGCGCCGCAGGAGCGGACGCGCCACACGTCCTCGACGTGGAAGTCGGCGGCGTACCGGTGCAGCTGCCACGGGAGTTCGGTGAACGCGCGGTCGGGGAGCTTCATCGGCGTGGGCCCGTGGTGTGCATGGGGTGGTTCTACGCGGTGGGAGGGAGGGCGGGGGCGGAACGGGACCGGTGGGTGCGGGGTGTGAACGAGGCCGCCCGGCAGGCACTCGGATGGGCGCTGTCGGGGCGTGGAGCGGCGGGGAGGATGGCCGGTGCACGAACTACGACGGTCCCCGCGCGAGGTGGAGCGCACCCATGACCAACCGCTTGGTGGGCGCGCTGGCCGCGTTCGCCGACCTGGGTGAGGCGCGGACGCTGCGGCAGGTCGTCGAGGAGCACCTGGGGCCCCGCCGCCGCGAGTACGACGTGCCCGCGCTGACCGAGGCCTACCGGGAGGCGCTCAACGAGCGGCTGGACCCGGTGGGGTTGTCGGTCGACACCGACGACGGGGTCTACGCGGACGGGTGGGTCGACGCCGAGATCACGACCGAGCTGGACGACGCCCTGTACCGGGTGGACCTGGCCGTGCTGGCCGAGCGGCACCGGCACGCGCCAGGGTAAACGGCGGGGTCAGCGCCGGGGTGAGCGGCGGACCGGTTCACTCCGGCCAGCGGGCCCGCACCACGCCGTCCGCGTCCGGCAGCACCGCCGTGCGCAGCGGGACGCGGGCGTCCACGGCGCCGGGGATCAGCCTCGCCGCCCGCGCGCCCGAGAGCAGGGCGGGCAGCGCCGGGTAGTCGGTCTCGTCCAGCAGGCGCGAGCGCAGCGCGCCCCCGGCGTCCTCCCACACCGCCTCCACCACACCTCCGTGCTCGCCCACCCCGGCCAGCACGCCGGGGACGTCGGGGTCCAGGCCCGGCCACACCCGCAGCAGCGCCCTCGGCGCCAGCCCCGCCCGCAGGGCGCCCGCCTCGGCGGGCACGCGGTGCCAGCGGGCGGTGTTGTTGAGGTGCTGCTCCTCCAGGAGCCCGCCCGCGCCCGACAGCCAGGTCCAGAAGTCCGCGTCGGCCGCGTCGTGGGTCACCGGCGGGGTCAGGCAGGGGTCGTACGGGGAGTCCGGGATCGGCTCGGCGAACAGGCCCAGCTCGCGCGTGCGCGTCACCGCCGCCGGGCACGGGCCCGCGGTGCCCACGTACACGTGCTGGTCGTACCCGACGTGCGTGAAGAACACCCCCGGCGCCTCCAGGCGGCACCACGCGCCCTCCTCGCGCAGCATGGTCCGCACCAGCTCCAGGCCCACCGCCAGGGGGACGACGGCGCCGTCGTGGTAGCCGCCGGGAGGCAGGCCGAGCGACTCGGTCAGCGCCTCCAGGTCGCGCGCGCCCGGATCGCGGACCTCCAGCGCGTCCACCCCGCTCTCCCGCGCGAACGCCGCCACCGCCTCCAGGTGCGCGGCCTCCGCCGGGCCCCGGTCCCCGCTGCGGTGGCCGCGCTCGTCCCGCCCGACCGGGTCGTGCTCGCTCACCCGGTGCACGTGGACGTCGTCGGGCGCGCCGCAGCGCCGGGAGTGCCGGTTCGGAGGGGTCACCCGCGCCAGACTAGGCGTCCGTTCGGCCGAACGTGCCCGCTTCGACGCTGCTCACGGCCGGACGCCCCCGCCGAGCTCACCCCGCCTCCGGCCCGCCCCTCCCGGCCCGCTGCCGCGAGTCCAGCGGCCACACCGCCGCCAGCAGCGCGCGGGTGTACTCGTGCCGAGGCCGCAGCAGCACCTCCTCCACCGGTCCCTGCTCCACGAACCGCCCGTCCAGCATCACCACCACCCGGTCGGCGATGGTCCACGCCAGGCCCAGGTCGTGGGTGATCACCAGCGCGCCCAGGCCCAGATCGGCGCGCAGGCGCAGCAGCAGCGCCAGGATCTCCCCGCGCACCGACGCGTCCAGCGACGCCACCGGCTCGTCCGCGATCAGCAGCCTGGGGCCCAGTGCCAGCGCGCCCGCGATGACCACGCGCTGCCGCTGCCCGCCGGACAGCTCGTGCGGCAGCGCGTGGGTGAACGACACCGGTGGCCGCAGCTCGGCCTGCTCCAGCGCCGCCGCGACCAGGGCGGCCTCGTCGCCGTCGACGCGGTGGATGCGCAGGCCCTCGGCGATGGCCTCGTACACCGAGTGCCTCGGGTTCAGCGCGCTGGTGGGGTCCTGGAGCACCAGCTGCACCTGCCGCCGGAACGCGCGCAGCCCGGACGAGGAGCGGGGCAGCGGTGCGCCGTCGAACTCGACGCGGCCGGAGGTGGGGCGTTGCAGGCCGAGCAGGGTGCGGGCCAGGGTGGTCTTGCCTGAGCCGGACTGGCCGACCAGGGCGACGATCTCGCCCGGCCGCACGTCCAGGTCGACCCCGTCCACGGCCGCCACCCCGTCGAAGGCCACCCGCAGGTCGCGGGCGCTCAGCAGCGGCGCCCCCGGCTCGTCGTGCGCGCGCACCCGCCGGAACGCCGGGTCGCCCACGGTGGGGAACGCGGCGGCCAGCGCGCGCGAGTGCTCGTGGACGGGGGCGGCGATGACCTGCCGGGTGGGGCCCTGCTCGACGACCTTGCCCCGGCGCATCACGGCGAGCCGGTCGCAGGTGGCGGCGAGCACGGACAGGTCGTGGCTGATCACGACCAGGCCGATGCCGCGCTCGGCGACCAGCCGGGTGAGCAGGCCCAGGACCTGGGCCTGGACGACGACGTCGAGCGCGGTGGTGGGCTCGTCGGCGATGACGAGGTCGGGCGCGCAGGCCAGCGCCATGGCGATCATGGCGCGCTGCTTCTGGCCGCCGGAGAGCTCGTGGGGGTAGGCGCGGGCGGCGCGCGCGGGCAGCTCGACCTGGTCGAGCAGGTCGGCGACGGCGGCGTCCACGCCCGAGGGGGCGGGGACGCCGTGCAGGCGCATGGGCTCGGCGATCTGGCCGCCGACGCGCCGCACGGGGTTGAAGGCGTGCATGGCGCCCTGGAACACCACGGACGCCTCGGCCCAGCGCACGGCGCGCAGCCTGCCCCAGGACATGGTGGTCACGTCCTCGCCGCCGAGCTCGATCCGCCCGGTGACCTCGGCGGTGCGGGGCAGCAGGCGCAGCACGGACATGGCCACGGTGGACTTGCCGCAGCCCGACTCCCCCGCCAGGCCGAGGGTCTGGCCGGCGTCCAGGTCGAGGTCGACGCCGTCGACGGCGGGGTGCTCGTCGCGGGAGCGGGCGTAGCGCACCCGCAGGTCCCGGACGCGCAGCAGCGGCCCGGCAGAGGGAGAGGCGGAGGCAGAGGCGGCGGCGGCGGTCATCGGTGGCCTCCCAGCCTGGGGATGAGCACGGACTCCATGGCGCGCCCGCACAGGGTGAACGCCAGCACCACGGCCACCACCCCCAGCCCCGGCGGGAGGATGAACCACCAGGCGCGCTGCGAGACGGCCCCGTAGCTGCTGGCCGCGTGCAGCATCGACCCCCAGGACACGCGGGTGGGGTCGCCCAGGCCCAGGAACGACAGGGTCGACTCGGAGATGATCGCGCTGGCCACCGCCAGGGTGGTGTTGACCAGCACCAGCGGCAGCACGGCGGGCAGCACGTGCCGCCCGACCACGTGCAGGTGCCCGCCGCCGAGGGCCCTGGCGCGCTCGACGAACGGGCGGGCCTCCACGGCGAGGGTCTGGGCGCGCACCAGGCGGGCGGTGGAGGGCCAGGAGGTGACGCCGATGGCGAGCACGATCGTGGCCAGCCCGCGCGGCAGCACGGTGGACAGGGCGATGGCCAGCACCAGCGAGGGCAGGGCGAGGAAGAAGTCGGTGGCGCCCATGAGCACGCCCTCGGTGCGGCGGAAGTGCGCGGCGGTGACGCCGACGACGGTGCCGATGAGCACGGACAGCACGGCGGCGGCCAGGCCGACGACCAGGGACACGCGGGTGCCCCACCAGGTCAGCAGCAGCACCGAGCGACCGCTGTTGTCGGTGCCCAGCCAGTGCTCGCCGCTGGGCGGCCGGTAGGGGGCTCCGGTGGCCTTGGTGACGTCCAGGCCGCTCGCGTCGGTGAGCAGGGGGGCGAGCAGAGCGAGCGCGGCGATGGCGCCGAGCAGCACCAGTCCGGCCAGTCCGGCGCGGTGGGCGGCGAAGGCGCGCCAGGTGGCCGCGGCGGCGGCGAGGCGGCGGCGCCTGACCAGGGCGCTCACGAGGCGCGCACCCTGGGGTCCAGGACCCGGTAGAGCAGGTCGGCCAGCACGTTCATCAGCACCACCGCGCCCGCGAGCAGCACGAACACCCCCTGGAGCAGTTGCAGGTCCGGTCCGGTGAGCGCCTCGTAGGTCAGCAGGCCGAGGCCCGGCCAGGAGAACACCGTCTCGACGGTGATCGCGCCGGACACGACCAGCCCGAGGTGCAGGAAGACGAGGGTGACGGTGGGCAGCAGGGCGTTGGGCACGGCGTGGCGGCGGCGCACCAGGTCGTCGCGCAGACCCTTGGCGCGGGCGGTGGTGATGTAGTCGGCGTGCTTCTCCTCCAGCAGTGAGGAGCGCATGACCAGCAGGTACTGGGCGTAGACGACGGAGACCATGGTGAGCACGGGCAGCACCATGTGGTGGGCGACGTCGAGCGCCTGCGGGAGGAAGTCGGGCGGGGTGTCGGGGTAGCGCATCCCGCCGCTGGGGAACAGGTCGCCGGTGATCATGGACAGCAGCAGCCCGAGCCAGAAGGTGGGCATGGCCCACTGGGCCAGGGCGGCGCCGGTGGAGACGCGGTCGAAGGCGCTGTCGTGCCGCCAGGCGCCGCGCACGCCCAGCCACAGGCCGAGCGCGACGGCGAGGACGGTGGCGGTGCCCGCGAGCAGCACGGTCGGCCACAGGCGTTCGCCGATCAGCTCCAGCACGGGGCGGCGGAAGATGTAGGAGGTGCCCAGGTCGCCGCGCAGCGCGTCGGCGACCCAGGCGGTGAACTGCTCGTGGACCGGCCGGTCGACCCCGAGCTCGGCGCGCAGGACGGCGAGCTGGTCGCGGGTGACCGGGCGGCCCCTGGTCATGGCGACCACCGGGTCGCCGGGGATGACGCGGAAGAGCAGGAAGCCGAGCACGACGACGAGGACCAGGCTCGCCGCCGCGCCCGCCAGCTTCCCGAGCAGGTAGCGGGTGCTCACTCGCGGTCCTCGGCGCCCGCGCCGCGCCTGCGGGCCAGCACGACCCCGCCCGCGACGACGAGCGCGGCGATGCCCGCGATCAGGACCACGACCGGGGTGCTGCCGCCGTTCTCGCGGCTCGCGGTGGTGGCTGCGGGGGTGGCGCCGTAGTAGCCCCACACGCCGTTCTGGGCCATGATCACGCCGCCGGGGTCGGGTTGGACGGGGAAGCCGGTGAACTTGTCGCTGCGGTAGGCCTCCAGCACGTTGTCGTAGCCGAGGACGACGGCCGGGACCTGCTCGTAGAAGCGCCGCTGCATCTGCTTGACCAGGTCCGAGCGCTTGGCCTGGTCGAACTCGGCGCGCTGGCGGGCGTGCAGGGCGTCGTACTCGGGGTCGCAGAAGAACGTGTCGGTGGTTCCGCCCTTGCCGTCGGCGCCGGGGCGCTGGGCGCAGGTGTGCAGCGACAGGATGAAGTCGGGGTCGGGGTTGGTGCCCCAGCCGGAGAAGACCAGGTCGAAGGTGCCCGCGGTGGCGGACTCGTTGAGCTGGTTGTCGGAGACGATCTGCACGTCGACGGCGACGCCGATCTCGGCGAGGCCGCCCTTGACGAACTCGGCGGCCTGCTCGTCGTAGGCGCGGCTGGAGTGGCCGAGCAGCCGCAGCTTGAGCGGGCGGCCGTCCTTGGCGCGGGTGCCGTCGGCGCCGCGCGCGTACCCGGCGGCGTCGAGGGCGGCGCCTGCCGCGGCGGGGTCGTGCGGCAGCGGGTCGGGGTCGGGCTGCGGGAGGTGGTAGGCGGGGAAGACCGGCGGGATGGGGCCGGTGCCGCGCTGGGCGTAGCCGTTGTTGACGCGGGCGATGATGGCGTCGCGGTCGATGGCCTGGGCGATCGCGCGGCGCACGACGAGGTCGCGCAGGGCGGGGTGGCCGTCGCCGATGGGCTCGCCGGTGTTGGTGGCGGCGCCGGAGTTGATCACCAGCTCGTTGAAGCGGCGGCCGTTGGCCTTGTTGCGGGTGACGCCCTCGGCGCCGTCCAGCGAGTCGAACTGGGCGGGGCCGAGGCGGTTGACCAGGTCGACCTCGCCCTTGGCCAGCGCCTGGGCGGCGGCGTCGGTGGTCTTGTAGTAGACGAAGACGAGGCTGTCGTACTTGGGCGCGCCGCGCCAGTAGGTCTTGTTGGCTGTGAAGCGGATGAACTCGTTGGGCTTGTGCTCGGCGAGCACGAACGGTCCGCTGCCCACGACCGGGCCCTGGTCGTTGGTGTAGTCGCCGACGCTGGTGACCTTCGACCAGACGTGCTCGGGGACGATGGGCACGTCCAGGGCGAGCATGGTGGCCTGCGGCTGCTTGGTCCTGATCACGACCTCGCGGCCGTCCGGGGAGGCGGTGACGGACTCGAAGTCGGCGGTGAAGCTGCCGTTGGCGGTGGCGGCGGTGGTGTCGCGCATCATCAGGTCGTAGGTGAAGGCGACGTCGTCGGCGGTGATGTCCTGGCCGTCGGACCACTTGCGGCCCTCGGGGATGTGGAAGGTCCAGGTGAGCCGGTCCTCGCTGGAGGACCAGCGGTCGGCGAGGGCGGGGACGGGGGTTTGGTCGCGCTGGTCGTAGGCGGTGAGGAAGTCGTACATGAGCCTGCCGACCTCGGTGCTGGCCTGGAAGGTGGCCAGGAACGGGTTGAGCGAGTCGACCTGCTGGGTGATCGCCACCCGTAACGCGATCTCGTTCTGGGCCTGGGCCGGTACCCCGAAGGGCAACACGGACAGACCTGCCGCCGCCGACGCGGCGGCGATACGCTGCCAGACACCCACAGTGACCCCCTCCTACACTGAGTGGATGTCAGAAATTAACCACTATGGCGGTAGTAGCGTCAAGAGTTGTCATGAAGCGGTGGGGGTGAACCCGTGCGCGTGCTGATCTCCGCCGACATGGAGGGCGCCACCGGCGTCACCTGCACCGCCGACGTGGTGCCGCAGACCGAGCAGTGGCAGCGCTTCCGCCGGATGTTCACCGACGACGTCAACGCCTGCGCCGCCGGGCTGCTCGACGGCGGCGCGGACGACGTGCTGGTCAACGAGGCCCACTCCAGCCAGCGCAACCTCCTGCTGGAGGCCCTGGACCCGCGCGCCAGGATGCTCACCGGCCGCCACAAGCCCCTGTCGATGATGCAGGGGATCGACGGCGACGTGGACGGCGTGGTGTTCCTCGGCTACCACGCGGGCGCCGGGCAGGAGGGCGTGCTCGCCCACACCTACCTGGAGAACTCGATCACCGGCGTGTGGTTGGACGGCGTGCCCGCCTCCGAGGGCAGGCTCAACGCGGCGCTGGCCGCCGAGCACGGGGTGCCGGTGCTGCTGGTCACCGGCGACGACCGGGCCTGCGCCGACGCCGCCGACTACGCCCCCGGCGCGGAGCTGGCCGTGGTCAAGGAGTGCGTCAGCCGCTACGCCGCGATCTGCGCGCCCCCGACCGTCACCTCCGCGCTGATCACCGAGGCCGCCCGCCGCTGCGCCGCGCGCCTTGGCCGGACCGAGGGGGCGGTGGCCGCGCACCGGATCGAGGTCGAGTTCGACGCCACCCACCTGGCCGCCGCGGCGGCCGTCGTGCCCACCGTGGAGCTGCTGGCCCCGCTGCGGGTGGGGTTCGACGCGGCGTCCATGACGCTCGCGATGCAGGCGTTCAAGGTCGTGACGGCCATCGCGGCGGGGGCCGTTGAGGGCATCTACGGTTAGGCCCCATGGCTGAAGACGTCGTGGACCTCTGCGCCGCGCTGCTGCGCATCGACACCACCAACCGGGGGCGCGGGGACGCCGAGGGCGAGCGCGAGGCCGCCGAGTTCGTCGCCGCCCACCTGGAGGGCTGCGGCATCGGCGCCACCCTGGTCGAACCCGCCCCCCGGCGCACCAGCGTCCTGGCGCGCGTGCCCGGCAGCGACCCGTCCCTGCCCGCCGTGCTGGTGCAGGCCCACCTGGACGTGGTGCCCGCCGACGCCTCGGAGTGGAGCGTGCCGCCGTTCGCCGGGGTGCAGGAGGGCGGGTTCCTGTGGGGGCGCGGCGCGGTGGACATGAAGGACATGGTCGCCATGACCCTGGCCGTGGTCGGCGAGTGGTCGCGCACCGGGCGGCGGCCCCGGCGCGACGTGGTGCTGGCGTTCGTCGCCGACGAGGAGGACCGGGGCGACCTGGGCGCGCACTGGCTGGTCCAGCACCACCGCGACCACTTCGCCGGGGTGAGCGCCGCGATCAGCGAGTCCGGCGGCTACTCGTACCGCTCCGGCGGCAGGCGGGTGTACCCGATCGGCACCGCCGAGCGCGGCACCATGCACCTGAGGCTGACCGCGAGGGGCCGGGCCGGGCACGGGTCGCGGCGCAACGACGACAACGCCGTGGTCAAGCTCGCCCAGGCGCTCGCGAGGATCGCCGCCCACCGCCACCCGGTGCGGCTGACCCCGGCGGTGCGGATGTTCCTGGAGCGCACCGGCGCGGCGCTGGGCGTGCCGGTGGACCTGGCCGACGTCGACGGCGCCCTGGCGCGGCTCGGGCCGGTGGGGGCGCTGGCCGAGTCGACGGTCCGGTGCAGCACCACGCCGACCGTGCTGCGCGCCGGGTACAAGGTCAACGTCATCCCCGGCACGGCGGTCGCGGAGCTGGACGTGCGGACGCTGCCGGGGACCGAGGAGGAGCTGCTGGCGGACCTGGACGCGCTGCTCGGGCCGGGCGTGGAGCGGGAGTTCCTGGAGAACCAGCCCGCCGTGCAGGCGCCCGCCGACGGGCCGTGGTTCGAGGCGATGGAGCGCGCGCTGCGGGCGGAGGACCCGGAGGCGGTGGTCGTGCCGTACTGCATGGGCGGGGGCACGGACGCGAAGGCGTTCAGCACGCTGGGCATCGACTGCTACGGCTTCGCGCCGCTGGCCCTGCCGGAGGGGTTCGACTACCGGGCGATGGCGCACGGGGTGGACGAGCGGGTGCCGGTGGACGGGCTGCGGTTCGGGGCGCGGGTGCTGGACCGGTTCCTGTCGGAGTAGGACTGCCGGGGATGATCGGAAGGCGGCGACTCCTCACTTCGCCGTCTTCCGACGCCGCTCGCGCTCGTACAAGGCGTGTGCGTCCTTGCACTCGCGGCAGTCACATCCCCATCGCACCCGCCGTGAGTTGGTGCCGTGCGGTGGGAGGTCGGCGGGAACGGGGAACCCGAACTCGGCCGCCACTCGCTTGCGTGCCACCCGGTCGAGGCCTCCCCACACACCCCACGGCTCGCCGCGTTCCAACGCGCTCACCGCGCAGGGCAACCGCACTGGACAGCCAGAGCAGATCACCAGGGCGACCAACGCGTGCACGCTGGCGGGTTTCGAGTCGTGCCAGGCGTTGAAAGCAGGCTCGACGACCCGCCCGTCACGGCGCACTTCTCTGCGATCGAGTTCAGGAAAGAGCCTGCAAGCAGCATCTTCGTGCCACTGCGGAACCTCGAGCGGCAGCCGTGCCGCAGGATGATCGGTGCGCATGCCACAGTCGTAATCACCGGAACTGGCCCTGTCCCCGCCGAAGTGCGCTCCTCTCGCGAAACCACCCCCTGACAAGGGCACCGAGCGCGGACACCGGCCTGGTGTCATCGGTCGTCGCCTGGCCATCCGCCACGCCGTCACCCGCACAGTCCTGGACACCCTCAGCCTTATCGTTAAACTTTAACGCTAACGCGAAAGGGGGTCCCGTTGCCCAGGGTCACGATCGCCCAGGTCGCCACCGAGGCGGGGACCTCGGCCATGACCGTCTCCAACGTGCTCAACAACCGCCCCGGCGCGTCCGAGGCCACCAGGGAGCGCGTCCTCGACGCCGCGCGCAGGCTCGGCTACCGGCCCAACCTGGCCGCACGCCACCTGCGCGGCGGGCGCACCGGGCTGGTCGGGGTGCTCACGCACGACCTGACCAGCCAGTACGCCCTGGAGATCGTCCGGGGGATCGCCGACGAGCTGGCCGTGGCCCAGCGGGAGGTCCTCATCAGCGCCACCTACCAGGACGCCCACCGGGAGACCGAGCGCATCGGCCTGCTCACCGGCGGCCTGGTGGACGCGCTGCTGCTGGTCGCGCCCGTGCTCGACGACGACGCGCTCGCGCTGCTCGCGGACACCGCGCCGCGCTGCCCGACCGTCGTCGTCGACCCGCGCGCGTTCGACATCGCCCCGCCCACCGTCGCCGTCGACAACTACGGCGGCTCGCGCCAGGCCACCGAGCACCTCATCGAGCTCGGGCACACCCGGATCGCGCACGTGTGCGGCCACCCCGGCTTCGAGTCCTCGGCCGAGCGGCTGCGCGGGTACCGCGACGCCGTCCGGCTCGCGGGCCTGCCCGCCGACGAGGTGCCCGACGGGGCGTTCAGCCACGAGTGGGGCTTCCACGCGGGCGCCACCCTGGCCGAGCGCGCCGAACCGCCCACCGCGGTGGTCGCCGCCTCGGACCTGATCGCGCTGGGCGTCGTCGACGCCGCCCGCGCGCGCGGGCTGTCCGTGCCCGCCGACCTGAGCGTCGTCGGCTTCGACGACCTGCCGCTGGCCGCCCAGCTCTTCCCCGGACTGACCACCGTCCGACAACCGCTGCACGACATGGGAGTCACCGCCGTGCGAATGCTCACCGACCGACCCGACACCACCCCGGCCCGGCGCGTCCGGATGGACACCACGCTGATCACCAGGGGCACCACCAGGGGGGTGCTCTAGAACCGTGCACGTGCTGTCCTACTTCACCACCGACCACGAGGCCCTGCACGTGGCCACCAGCCCCGACGGCCACCACTTCACCCCGCTCGACGACGGCGCCCCGGTGCTGCGCGGGCAGGTCGGCGCCGGAACGCTGCGCGACCCGTTCCTGCTGCTCGGCCCGGACGGGCTCTACCACCTGCTGGCCACCGACGGCTGGTCCAGCCCGCGCATCGTGCACGCCACCTCCCCCGACCTGCGCCGCTGGTCGCCGCAACGCCTCCTGGAACCGATGTCCGGGGTGACCGGGGCGCGCAACGCGTGGGCCCCGGAGGCGTTCACCGACGACGACGGCGTCGTGCACCTGTTGTGGTCCTCCGTGGTCGACCCGGACAACGACGACCACGACTGGCACCACACCAACCAGGAGCACCGCATCTGGCACACCTCCACCCGCGACTTCACCGACTTCACCCCGCCCGGGGTGTTCTTCGACCCCGGCTACCCGGTGATCGACGCGACCGTCGCCCGCGCGGACGGCCGCTACGTCATGGCGTTCAAGGACGAGCGCGGCGAGAACACCCCCGGCACCGACCACAAGAACATCCTGCTCACCACCTTCACCGACCCGCACGGCCCGCTGAGCGAGCCCACCGGGCCGATCACGCCCAGCCCGGTGGAGGGGCCGTCGCTGTTCCGCAGGGGCGACGAGTGGGTGCTGATCTTCGACCACTTCCTCGACGACGGCTACGGCGCGCTGGCCAGCGCCGACGACATGTCCACCTGGGAACCCACCGACATCGGGATGCCGCCGGGGATGCGGCACGCCTCGGTGCTCGTGGTGCCCTAGAGCCCGCGCGCCCGCCGGAGCAGGCGGGGAAACGCGCGGCCAAAGAGGGGAGCACACCGTGCGCACGACACCGGCCGCCCTGGCGGTCCTGATCGCCCTGCTGCCCGCGCTGCCCGCCTGCTCCGCCGACGACGGCGCCTCGGGCGAGGTGCTCACCGTCGTCGGCTGGAAGGGCGGCGGCGGCGAGGAGGCCCGATTACCCGAGCTGAACGCGGCCTTCGAGCGGGCCCACCCCGGCGTGCGGGTCGAGCACCACTACGTCGGGCCCGGCAACTACGAGACGTACAACAACCCCAAGCTCGCGTCCGGCACCGCCGCCGACGTGATCATGGTCGACAAGGCGAAGACCCGCACCTGGACCGACCAGGGCTACCTCGCCGACCTGTCCGACCAGCCCTGGGTCCCCACCGTGCGGCCCGAGCTCGCGCCGTTCACCACGGTCGACGGGCGCACCCGCCAGTTCACCCAGGAGAACATCGGCATCGGCCTGTACGCGAACCTCGACCTGCTGGCCTCGGCGGGCGTCACCGAGGTGCCGCGCGACTGGCCCACCATGCTGGAGGTGCTCGGCAAGCTCCGCGAGCAGGGAAAACCCGGCCTCCTGGTGCCCAACAAGGGCGGCTGGGGCGGGGTGCAGCTCACCCTCGCGCTGGCCGTGAACCGGCTCGACCCCACCTGGAGCGCCGACTACAACGCCGGTCGCGCCCGCTTCGACCCCGACTGGGCGCCGGTGGTGGACGAGCTCAAGCGCGCGGTGGCCTCCGGCGCGGTCGACGGCAGGCTCATGCTCGGCCTGGACGCCTGGTCGGACGCGCTCACCGAGTTCAAGGCGGGCCGCTGGGCGTTCCTGGTCCAGGGCGCGTGGAAGCTCGCCGACTTCCGCGCCGACATCGGCTTCCGCTTCTCCCTGAACCCCATCCCCGCAGGTCCGGCCGGGAGCGAGCCGGTGGCCGTGACGTTCGTGGGCACCGGCTGGGCCGTCAACGCGAACGCCCGGCGCCCCGACCTGGCCCGCGAGTACGTGAAGTTCATGGCCGAACCCGACAACGCCCGCCTGTACTGCGAGGCCGAAGGCGCGTTCTCCACCCTCGTCGGCGGGACCACGACCCTGCCGGACGAGGCGTCCGCGCTGGTGGCGGCCTTCGACGCGGGCCGCTGGGCCGGATCGCCCGCGCAGGGCCTCGACCACCCCGGAGCCGAGGAGGTCATGGGCACCGCCCTGCAGGAGGTGTTCCTGGACCCGGCCACGTCCACCGAGGGCGTGCTCGCGGCCCTCGACCGGATGCCCGCGCAGGGGTGAGGGGATGCTGCGCACCCGCACCTCGCTGGCGCTCATCGCGCCCGCGGCCCTCCTCTACGCGGCGCTGCTGCTCTACCCGGCGGTGCGCGGCGTCGCGCTGAGCTTCACCGACGCGCGGGGCGTGGTCGGCGGGCGGTTCGTCGGCCTGGACAACTACGCGGCGCTGCTGGCCGACCCGGCCGTGGGCGCTGCGGTGCGCAACACGGTGCTGTTCACCCTGGTCGTGGTGGTGGCGCAGAACGGGCTGGCGCTGCTGCTGGCGCACTGGCTGCACCGGGTGCCGTCGGTGCGCTCGCTCGCCCGCGTCGCGCTGCTGGTGCCCAGCACCACCGCCGTGGTCGTGGTCGGCTACGTGTGGGCGCAGGTCTACTCGCCGGTGGGCGGGCCGCTGGACGCGGTGCTCGGCGCGCTCGGCCTCGACGAGCTGCGCCGGGTGTGGCTGGGGGACCCGGCGACGGCGCTGCCCGCGATCGCGGTGGCGAACGTGTGGATGTACCTGGGGCACGCGACGGTGATCTTCCTGGCCGGGTACCTGGCCGTGCCGACCTCGGTGTTCGAGGCGGCCGAGCTGGACGGGGCGCGCGGGTGGCGGCGCTTCCGGCACGTGGACTGGCCGCTGCTGGCGCCCGCGCTGACGATCAACGTCACCCTGTCGGT
Source organism: Actinosynnema pretiosum (assembly GCF_024171695.1). Lineage (GTDB taxonomy): Bacteria > Actinomycetota > Actinomycetes > Mycobacteriales > Pseudonocardiaceae > Actinosynnema > Actinosynnema pretiosum. The sequence goes on from NZ_JAMTCF010000010.1 coordinate 47,405, forward strand.
GATCGGGTCGCTGCGGGTGTTCGACCTGCCGTTCGTGATGACCGGCGGCGGGCCGGGGGACGCGACGCGCACGCTGAGCCTGCTGGTGTGGGAGAGCAGCTTCCGCGACTACCGGTTCGGGTACGGCACGGCGGTGGCGACGGTGCTGCTCGCGGTGACGGTGGTGGCGTCGCTGGTGATCACCCTGGTGCTGCGGCGGCGGGAGGTGACGTGGTGAGGCGCGGGCGGTCCCCAGGGCACCCGGTGGCGGCGGTGTTCCTGGTCGCCGTGGCCTTGGTGGTGCTCTCGCCGCTGCTGTTCGCGGTGCTGGCGTCGCTGCGCACGGACGCGGAGGTCGCCGCCGACCCGCTCGGCTGGCCGACCGCCCCGGCGTGGGGCAACTACGGCCGGGCCGCCGAGGCGATGGGGTACGGGCGGGCGGTGCTCAACACGCTGGTCGTGACCGGCGGCGCGGCGGTGCTCACGGTGCTGGCCGGGTCGCTGTGCGCGTGGGCGCTGACCAGGCACGTGCGGCGGTGGACGGCGGTGGTGTACCAGCTGTTCGTGGCCGGGCTGACCGTGCCGGTGTTCGTGGTGCTCACCCCGGTGTACCTGCTGCTGCGCGACCTCGGGCTGATCAACACCCACCTGGGGGCGGTGCTGGCGCACACCGCGCTGAACCTGCCGTTCGCGGTGTTCTTCTACTGCGGGTTCCTGCGGGCGGTGCCGGTGGAGCTGGAGGAGGCCGCGGTCCTGGACGGCTGCTCCACGCCGAGGCTGTTCACCTCCGTGGTGTTCCCGCTGCTGCGCCCGGCGACGGCGACCATGGCGGTGTTCGTGGTGCTGGCGGTGTGGAACGACCTGATCGTCTCGATGCTGGTCCTGGACGACGAGTCCCTGCGCCCGGTCACCCCGGCCGCGTACACCCTGGTCGGCCCGTACGGCTTCGAGCCGTCGACCCTGTTCCCGGCCGTGGTGCTCGCGGCGGCGCCGCTGGTGGTGGTGTTCCTGGTGTTGCAGCGGCACATCGTCGCGGGGATCACGGCGGGGGCGGGCCGGTAAGGGGGCGGTCGCTGAGGACCGCCGGGGGATGTGCCGCGCGAGGGGACGGCACATCCCCCGGTTTCCCCGCCTCCGGGGGCCGTTCAGGCGCGGGATTCGCCCATCCGGCCACACCAGCCACTTACGTCACGGTGACGCTAGTTGGTGGACTTGAGGACGGCTTCCTCCCGCCCCCCTCTCCTGGGAACCACGTCGACCGGGGTCACCAGGCGTCCCGGACCGGGTTGTCCAGGGCCTGGCCGACCAGGTCGGCGGCGCTGCGGGACGGGTCGCGGGCGGCGTGGTTGTAGACCTGGCTGGTGGTGTCGATGCTGCTGTGCCCGACGTCGGCCTGGACGTTGCCCAGTTCGGCGCCCGCCTCGACGGCGGTGGTGACGTAGAAGTGGCGCAGGGCGTGGGGGTGCATGGCGTCGGCGACGTCGAGCAGGGCGTCTCCCCCGCTCTCGGCGAGCCTGCGCAGCAGCTGCCACAGGGCCTGGCGCTGGTAGCGGTTGCCGGTGCGGGTGGTCAGCAGCGGGGTGGTGTGGGCGGTGGCGCGCCGGTCAGCCCTGGTGATCTCCTTGCTGCGGCTCTCCTGGGTGCGCAGGTAGCCCATGAGCGCGGTCTCGGCGAGCGAGTGCAGGTAGACGATCCGCGTCTTGCCGCCCTTGCCCTCCACCCGCAGCGCCCGCCGCCCCCGGTTGACGTGCAGGTCGGCGCGGTTGAGGCCGCAGATCTCGCTGACCCGCAGCCCGAGCGTGAACAGGGCGACGACGGCCCCGGCGCGGGCGGTGTCGACCTCGGAGGCCCCGCGCCGGGGGGCCCGCGCGATGTCGTAGAGGGCGCGGACCTGGTTGATGGTGAGGGTGACGGTGCTGGTGGCGTTGTCGCGCGGGGCGACCAGGCCGAGGCGGCGGCGGTCGAGGGCGGCCGGGTTGCCCTCGGCGAGCCCGACGTCGGCCAGGTGCGCGTAGAGCGTCTTGACGGTGGCGAGCATCCGGTCGCGGGTGGCCACGGCCGCCCCTGCGGCGTCGAGCTGGGCGAGCCAGGCCTTGACCTGCGTGGTTCCGGCGCGGAGCGGGTCGATGCCGAGCCCGGCGCACCAGCGGAACCAGTGCAGGTGCCGCAGCCGCCCTCGTGGCGCGGGGGGCGGGCGGTGGTCGTCGGTCGCGGGGGTGGGGTTGATCTGGAGCACGGCGCTGTACCGGAGCACGGCGCGGGTCCACGCCGGGTCGGTGATGTCCAGCCACTCCCGCACGTCGTTCGGGCTGACCGGCAGCCCCACGCCCTCGGCGTAGGTCCGCCTGGTGGCGGGGTTCCCGTACGCCGCCAGCCACTCGGCGATCTCCCCGACCAACGTGGCCGGGTCCACGACCCCCGGCCACGGCCCACCCCCGGTTCCCCCCTCTCCTCGCAGCTCAGGCGACCCGCCCACCAGCACAACGTCACTCACCGCACGTGCCCCTACCTCTAGGTGATCTTCCCAGGTCAACCCTACCCACTTTTTAACTCAGCTACAAAAGAACAGTTCTGTAGCTGAGTACAGTTGGAGTTAAACAACTACAACCTAAGGTTGCCGGTTGCATAACCTAATACTAGGATCTTGGGTGTGCCCGTCACTTCTGCGGAGAAAACCCCGCTCTGCGCCTTCGCGCGCTGCAAAGCCCCGCTCCCCCCGCCAGGACCGAGGGGAGGCCGCCCGTTCGAGTACTGCCCGGACCGCGCGTGGCCCGGCGGGCACACCTGCAAGCAGCTCGCGGCGGCCGAAGCGGCGCTCACGGAAGCCCTGGAAGCGCCTCCGTCGCCAAACCTGTCCGGGTCCACGAGCGTGTTCGTCACAGCCGCGACCCAGGTCCTGCAACCGCTGGAGGAGCTGGGCGCGGCCCTGCGCGAGCTGAAGGGCGCCACCACCACCGAACTGCGCGAGGCCGCCGAGCAGGTCGACCAGGCCAGGGCCGAGGCGGCGCGCGAGCGCGAGGCACGAGAGAAGGCCGAAGCCGCCACGGCCAGGTCGGCGGAAGCGGTCACCGAGGCGGCCGAGGCGAAGGCCGCGGCGGAAGCGGCCAGGGACGAGGCGCTCACCGACGCCCGCACCGCGCGCGAGGAACGCGCGGAGGCGATGAAGCGCCGCGAGGAGGCCGAGACCGTCCAGCGCTCCGCGCTCCTGGACCTGGCCCGCGTCACCGCCGAGCGGGACGCGGCCCGCCACCAGGCCGAGCAGTCCACCGCCACCGCCACGGCCACGGTCGCCGCGATCACCGCGTCCGCCGACCAGCGCGTGCAGGCCGCCACCGACGCCCAGGTGACCGCCCGCGAGCAGGCCGCCGAGCTCAGGGCCGAGCTGACCTCGCTGCGCAACCAGCTCTCCGAGCGCACCACCAGGCTCGTCGCCGCCGAGGCCACGGCCGAGCGCCTGCGCGCCGAGACCGAGCAGCGCGTCGAACGCCTCACCGCCGAGGCCGAGGCGAAGCTCGACCAGGCCCGCGCCGAGCAGGACAGGCGCGCCGCCGAACTGGGCGCCCAGACCGAGCGCGCCGACTCCCTGCAACGCGCGCACGACCACTACCGCCGGGTGGTGGAGCGCGTCGCCGTCCTGGCAGGCTCACCGGGGCCGTCCGACGACCCGGAGACCACCCGCCAGACCCTGGAGGCGGTGGCCGCGCTCGCCCGCGAGCACCCCGTTCACTGAACCGCAGGCCTCGGCCTGTCCGCGCGGTCGCTGAACCGCAGGGCCGCATCCCGTCCACGTGGTCGTGGCGCCTGGGCCGCATCCCCGTTCACACGGTCGTGGTGCCCAGGCCGTGCCTTCGTCGACACGGTCACGGCCCCAGGCCGCAGCCCGTCGGGGCGATCACAGCGCCCGGCCGCCGACCGGCGGCCTGTCCCGTCCGCGCGGTCACGGTGCCCGGCCGCCGATCGATGGCCTACCCCGTCCGCGCGGTCCCGACCCACGGTCGCCGACCGGCGGCTCTCCGTCCGCGCGGTCCCGCCAACGTGGCCGGGACCGCGCGGACGGGCGCTCTCCTACCCGACCGCGCCCCTCACGTCGCCGCCCCAGCGGCTATTTCTTACGTCACCGTGACAAAACTAGGTGGTGTCCCCGGATGCCCGTTGATCACACCTTCTCGGCCACCTCGGCGCCCCGAGCACCCACCGGACCCCGAGCGAGCTGGTCCTGCAACCGCGCGTGCCGGAACTGGTGCACGGCCCCGGTCCGGCGCAGCACGCCCCGGCGGTGCGCGTCGTCCAGGAACCCGAGCACCGACCACGGCAGCCTGCCCGTGAGTGGCAGCCAGAAGCGGGTGAACAGCAGCCAGCGGCCCCACGCGGTGAAGGTGAAGACGTAGGCGCAGGCGCAGGTCAGCGCCCCCGTGAGCCCCAGGGACAACCCCTGGTCCAGCGGCCAGGTGAGCGGGCCGACCAGCGGTTGGAGCAGCGCCGCCACCAGCATCCCCCCGAACGCGAGCGCCAGCACGAACACCGGCACGAGCACGGCCACCCGCCTCAACACGGTCGTGCGGTCGGTACGCAGCACGGCGGCCGGGCTCAGCGCCGCGTCCAGGTCGACCGGCGCCTCCAGCACCGAGGTGAGCGCGAAGACCGCCCCCACCGCCACCCCGTAGACCAGGCCCAGCACGAGCGCGTCCACCAGCGCCATCCGCACCTGCTCCCGCGCCGACCCCGGCAGCGCGCCCAGCACGGCGAGCGCCAGCAGCGACGCGGGCTGCTGCGCGATCCCCACCGCCACCCCGGCGAGGAACCCGGCGCTCCCCCGGCGCGCGAACACCGGCCCGCGCCACCCGGACAGCCGCACCCGCACCCGCGACGGCTCGAACGCGCCACCGCCCCGCGCGACCACGACCGCGTGCGCCAACCCGACCCCCACCCCCACCACGGGCCCGAACAGCACCGCCTCCACCAGCACGGCCCGCACCCCGCGCTCGAACCCGAAGGTCGCCGCGTACTGCGGCAGGAACACCAGCAGCGTGGCGAGCGTCGCCGTCACCGCCGACACCAGCGCCGCCCCGAGCAGGCGGGCCGGGCGGCCGAGCGCCGACTCCAGCTGCCACCACGCCAGGTCCGGGGTGCCCAGCCGCTCCAGGTGGCGGGCCAGGTGCCCCAACCAGCGCCGCGCCCGCTGCGGCGTCCAGTCCCGGCGGCCCTGGGCGTGCGGGCTGTAGGCGGTGGGCACGAACCGGTCCAGCAGGTGCCGCTCCAGCTCGCGCGCGCTCGGGAACCGGGTGCGGTCCAGCAGGGCCTCGGGCGGTTCGCCGGTGTCGCCGTGGACGCTGCGGGCGAGCACGACCATCAGCGGGGTGCCGAGCACGGCGGTCAGGTCCGCGCAGGCCGGGTCGTCGGGGTGCTCGCGCAGGGCGGTGAGCACCGGCTCCCAGCGGCCCGCCCGGCTCGAACGGCGCAGGTGCTCTGCCGAGTCGGCCACCGCCAAGTCCTCGATCAGGACGCCCGCGGCGGCGGACAGCGCGCCCGCGCGCCCGACCGCGTCCCGGTACTCGTCCGGGCGGCTGGTCAGCAGCAGCGGCAGTGCCGTGGCGCTCAGCGCCGCCAGCGCGTCGCCGCGCAACCGCCCGGCGATCTCGTCGAACCCGTCCAGCACCGGCAGGACCCGGTCCGCGTCGACCAGCGCGTCCGCCAGGCTCGTGCCGTCGGGGGCGGGCGCGGCCAGGTCGGGGTGGTCGCGCAGCAGCCGCCGCACGAGCCAGTCCCGCAGGCCGGTGGCGCCAGGGTCCCACCCGCCCACGCTGAAGACCACCGGCACCGGGTCGTCGGGGGCGCGGACGTCCAGGTGGTCCAGGGCGAAGCGCAGGGCCAGCACGGACTTGCCGGCGCCCGCGCGGCCGAGCACCACCAGCCTGCCCGAGGGGACGGACCGGTGGACGTCCACGACCCGGCCGAGGTCCCCCGCCAGGTCCAGCGGTCGCACCGGCGCGCCCGGTGGCGCGCCCAGCACGTTGGCCCAGTGGTCGACCAGCTCCTCGGGCGCGGCCCGCCACCGCACGGGCAGCGGGAACGGGTGGTGCGCGGCGCGCGCCTCCACCTCCCGCAGCCACCGGCCGCGCAGCACCTCGGCGAGCCGCTGCGCCGCGACCGCCAGCGGACCGGTTGCCTGCGGCCGTGCGGCGGGTTCCGGGAGCACCGAGCCCGCCACGGCCATCAGCTCGCGGCGCTCACCCGGCGTGAGGCCGAGCGCGTCGGCCAGCAGCCGCAGGGTGTCGAGCCGGAAGTTCTCGTCGGCGCCGTTCTCCAGCCTGCTGATGGTCCGCACGCTGATCCCGGAGGCCGCCGAGAGCTGCTCCTGGGTCAGCCCCGCCGAACGCCGCGCCCGGCGGAGCGAAGGGCCTAACTCGCTGGTCACCTCGGTGCGCCCCCCTCGACGATCTCGGGCCAGGCCACCCTACCGCCGGGACCGGACACAGCCTGCCGGTTCCTGACCTGGTCCACCGGGCGGCTCGGGGGCGAGGGTGCGGACGACCGAACCCGACCGGGAGGAGATCCGATGACCCCGCACCGCAGGATCAGCGCGGCGCTGGCGGTGGCAGCCGTCGTGGCGACCGCGCCCGCCGCCACCGCGCAGGCCGCCCCCGAGGCCCCGCGCTTCACCGACGGCCACGGGCTGACCGTGGTCGAGCAGCCCGCCTGGCTCGACGGGGGCCACCGCAGCTTCAGCTTCGCGGTGCGCTCCACCCAGGTGCCCACCCCGACCCTGCTGACCGGCCAGAAGCCGGGGCAGCACACCGTCGTGGTCACCCTGCCCGAGGACTACGACCCCTCCGGCGTGACCAGGCACCCGGTCCTGTACTCGCTGCACGGCAACCAGGACAGGCCCGACAGCCCGTGGAACCGGCAGCTCGCCGAGCGGGCGACGGCGGGCACCCCGCTGATCACCGTGCAGCCCAACGGCGGGCGCAGCTGGTACTCGAACTGGGTCAACCCCGGTTCACTGGGCCCGCAGAACTGGGAGAGCTTCCACCTGGACCAGCTCATCCCGTTCGTCGACGCGAACCTGCGCACCATCGCCGCGCGCGAGGGGCGGGCGATCGCGGGGCACTCGATGGGCGGGTTCGGGGCGTTCCACTACGCCGAGCACCGGCCGGAGCTGTTCGGCCACCTCGGCAGCTTCTCCGGCGGCCTGGACCTGCTCGACCAGGCGCAGCGCGTGGCGGTGGTGGAGACCGCGCTCAACCCGGCGTCCGGGGTGCCCACGATCGGCGCCGACACGATCTTCGGGCCGCCGGTCTGGCCCCTGGACGGGGTGTGGAACGCGCAGAGCCCGGCACAGCACGTGGGGTCGCTGCGCGGGATGGGGGTGGCGATGTACGTCGGGAACGGCGGGGACCTGCTCGACAACCCGGTGCAGGCGGTGGTGGAGAACCGGGCCAGGCAGACCAACCTGGTGACGGCGGCCAACCTGCGGGCGGCGGGGATCGCGCACGACTTCGTCGACTACGGCGACGGCGGCGGGTGGGCGCCGGGGTGCACGGGCAAGCACGCCCAGTTCGCCTGCCTCCAGGCCGACTGGGACCACTTCGTCGGGTTGCTGGGCGCGCGGCTGCGGCAGTCGTGACGGGGCAGTCGTGACGGGGCGGTCGTGACGGGGCGGTGCCGGGGACCACTGCGGTCCCCGGCACCGTCGTCGCTGGTCAGGTCAGGGCTGATCGGCCTCGCCGAGCACGCTGACGACCGTGGTGTCGGCGGCGAACAGGCCGAGGTCGCCTTCCAGGCGGTAGCGGTTCTCGTGCTCGGTGTCCTCGCCGCCCTGGCCGCGCGCGCCGCCTGCCGCCGGAACGGCGGGGAAGCCTGAGGCCGTGGTGTCGCCGGTGCCGGTCGGGGCCTGGCCGGCGGCAGGTTCCCTCGGGGTGTTCGCGAGGACCGTGGTGAGCCTGCTCGACGGCCGCGCGCCCGCCGTCCCGGTGCTCGCCGCCACGCCCGCGACCGGGAGCGCGCCGCCCGGCGGGAGCGCGCCCGATCCGGTCTGCGGGGCGCCCGTGGCGGGACCGCCACCCGCGCGCAGGTCCGGCGTGGACGGGGACAGCACCCCGGTGCTCGTGGTCGTTCCCGGCGGCAGCGCGGCCGACGGCTCGGTGGCGCCGAGGTCGTCGGGAGCGCTCAAGCCGGGCGTGCCTGCCGGGGTCGCGCTGCCAGGGTCCTCGGTGCTGCCCGGTTCCCCGCTGGTGGCCGGCTCCTCGCCGGTGCTCGGGTCGTCGGCTCCGGTCACGTCCTCCGGTGCGCCGCTCTCGCGGGTCGTGGTGGCCTCGGTCGTGGTCCTCTCCGCCCGCTCCAGGTCCTTCGACGCCGTGCCCCTGGTCGCCTCCGGTGGTGTCCCGGCCTGCTCCGCCAGGTCCCGCAGGAGGTCGACCACGGCCTGCACGACGGTCAGCACCATCGTGACCAGCTTCATCAGGTTGACCCCACCGGCCAGCAGGTTCGCCAGGATCTCGGCGATCGCCTCCCCGCAGCGGGTCGCGACGCCCACGCACGTCGCGATCGCCTCCCCGACGCTCAGGCCCATCGTCAGCGGGGCGCGGGCGATGCCGCTCGCCATCACCGGCACCATCTCGCGCACGGCGTCCACGATCTTCCCGACGACGCCGCTCAGCGCCCCGACCACCTCCTCGCCCGCGCCGCTGATCGCCCCGGAGATCGTGGTGGCGGCCTCGGCGAGCGCGCTGATCCCGTCCGCGACCTGCGCGCCGGTGACGCGGTGCGCGTCGGCCGCCTCGCCGCTCCACCCGCTGTCCTCCGCCTGCCGGAACACGTCGGCGAGCGCCTCCACGTCCGCCGCCACCCCGGCCACGCCCAGCGCGGACGAGGTGACCGCGTCCCCGTCGCCCCGGAGCTGCTCCAGCGGCGCGGACAGGAACGACACGTGCGGGGTGAGGACGCCGACGCCCGCGCTCGCCAGACCGGCCAGCGGGTCGACCACCTCGCCGAGCAGCGCGAGGTCGGCCTCCGCGCCCCCGCCCTCGGCCCACCGCCTCCCGCGCACGGCGGCGGACAGGCCCGTCAGCTCGGCCAGCAGCGCCCCGGTCGTCGTGCCGCTCATCGGGTACCCCCGGTCAACCGGTCCGCAGAGTCGTCGTCGGCGCGCTGGTAGTCCTCGGCCGAGCGGCGGACGGCGGCGCCGATCGCGTCGACCGCCTCGGACGCGCCGCCGATCGCGGCGCCCGACCGCTCGACGGCGCCGGACAGCCCCGCCGCGAGGAACCGGGTGAACGAGCCGAGCGCCCCCTCGGGCACCCCGTCCGGGACGCGCCCGGCCGCCCCGGCGAGCCGGTCGGCGACGCCCGCGATCGTGGTCGCGCGCTGTCGCAACCGGTCAGCGTCCACGTGGAAACCGCTCATGCCCGCACCCCCGGGTTCGCGTAGTAGTCCTCGTCGTCCTGCTCGTCGCGCCCGCTGGCGGCGGGGGCGGGCAGGTGCTCGGCGACCGCGTCGAGCGCCGCGCCCTCGCCGACGAACTCGGTCATGATCTCGGCGATCCGTCCGGCCGCCGACGCCCGCGCTGCCTGGGCGGTGGCCACGACGAGCTGGGCGAGCGCGTCCGGTTCGAGCGCGCGGGCGTGCGCGGACAGCCGCAGCCGCTCCAGCGCGCCCCCTGGGCCGACCCAGGCCTCCACCTCGCCGCGCGGGGAGGCGGCGTGCCCGCCGACCTGCCGCAGCAGCGTGGCCGCCCGCGCCGCGCCGTCGGCCGCGCCCGCCAGTTCCCGCCGGTAGTCCGCCAACCACTGCTCCGCGTTCACGGCCGTCCCCCTCTCTCGCCCTGCTCGCCACCGCCGGTCAGCGCGCGCAGGAAGCGGCGCACGTCGTTCGGGTGCAGCGGGTTCACGCTCACCCAGCCGTCCGCGCCCCGGTCGATCCGGAGCCTGCCCGCCGCGCTGTCGAGCCAGGACAGCTCGATGCGACCACCCCGCCCGGCCCCGCCGAGCTGTCCACGGCCGCTCACCCCGCGCAGCAGCGCCGCCAACCGGTCCAGCTCGGCCGGGTCGCCGCCCGCGTCGCGGGTGAGCGCGCGCAACCGGTCCTCGTCGGCGCCGCCCGAGGCCGCGTCGACCACCTCGCGGGTCAGGGTGACCGGGACGACGGGCGCGCCGGGCAGCGCGGGAACGTCCCGCAGCAGCTCGTCCACCAGGCCGTCCCGGTCGATCTCGACGACCTCGACCAGGTGGGCGAGCGCGGGGGTGAGCGGCTGCCTGCACACCAGCGCGGTCCGCTCCCGGCGCAGGGCCAGCACGCCGAGCGGGCCGTCCCGGCCGCCGGTGAGGACCAGGTCGACGGGCTCGGGGGCGCGCAGGGCGGTGACCAGCGCGCCCGCCAGGCCGGTCGGGCCGGTGCGGTCGGCCAGGTCGCGCGCGACGAGCGTCGCGCCCGCCGAGGCGAGCACGGCGGCGCGTTCACCGGCGGTGCGGCCGTGGCTGGGCACCTGCACGGGGTAGGGCATCGGGGCGCCCGCGTGGGTGGTGAGCAGGTCGAGTTCGGCGAGCGCGAAGCGCGCGGCGGCGGTCACCCGTGCCTCCCCGTGACCGCGTCGACCGCGTTCAGCGTGGACGCGACGGCTTCGTCCAGGTCGGAGTACTCGGACAGGGCGGTGACGAGGGCGCGGTGGTGGTCGCGCAGCGCGTCGTCCGCCGCGCTCAGCTCACCGGTCAGTCCCGCCCGGCCTGCCGTGGCGCTGAGCCTGTCGGCCATCGCCAGCGCCGGGGGCGCGGTGCCCAGCAGGGGTTGCCGCTGCCCGAGGGTGGTGGCGGAGACCACCAGCGCGGACAGCGCGTCCGCGACGTCGCCGAGGCTCGTGACCAGGGCGGTCAGCTCCGGGAGCGCGACCTGGTAGCCCGTCATGCCCGCCTCCCCCGGTCCGCGTCCCACGCGGCGTCCCCGATGACGGCTCTGGTGGCGGGCCGGTCGTCGTCGAACAGCCCCGCGACGACGTCCGGCTGACGCCGCTTGTGGGCGCGGGGTTCGGCGTCGGGGGCGTGCTGCGGCAGTGCGGGCAGGGGCGGGTTGCCCAGAGGGGCGCTCTGGGCGGTGGTGACCGGGTGGCCGCTGGGGAGCTGGGTGATCACGGCGCGCAGCGCGGGGGCACCGGGGGCAGGCGGCGGGGCGCCCGTGGCGGGCAGGTCGGCGTGCAGCAGCCGGGCCCACGGCACGCCGCCGCTCGCGGCCGACACGACCGTCGCGCCCAAGCTGGTGACCACCTGCTGCCCCGCCCCCGGAGCATCATCAACCACTTCGCCCACTCCGACCGCTCCACCTGGGGCGACCCCCACGAACCCGGTCCCACCCGAGGTCGCGCGCACGGGCGGGGCGATGAGCGCGCCGCTGCCGTGCAAGCTCGCCTCGTAGCCGCGCATCACCTCCACCGCCCGCTCCCGCCCACTCCCGGCCAGGGCGTCAACCCTGAACGCGCTGGTCCCACCCGCAGCCACCGCGCCGACCGCGAACACCACCCCGCTGTCCCCCACGTCCGGGAGCGCGACCTGCCCACCCACGGGCAGGGGCATGGTCCGCCGGGCGAGGTCGAGCGCGTCCGCCGACTCCTGCGCCGCCCGCCCGACCAGCCGCGCCCGCTCACCGATGGCGCCGATCAGCTCGGCCAGTTCCCCGATCCGCCCGGCGGCCCGCTCGGCCGCCTCACCCCGCCAGTGGGCGGTGAGCGCGCCGCGCTGGGCGCGCACCGCGTCGGCGTGCCCGGTCAGGGCGTCGGCGTGCCGGTTCCACTCGGCGGCGATCGCCCCGACCTCACCGCTGTCCGCCCGGTCCCGCAGCATCCGGTAGAGCTCCTCGTGGCTGTAGGCGGCCCAGTTGATCGGCTCGAACGAGGCGCGCTCGGCCGTCGGCACGTCCCCCGCACCACCCCGCCCCGAACCGGTGAGCGCCGCGCGCAACGCGTCGACGACGTGCTGGCTGGAGACGTCCAACTCCCGCAACGCCGCCGCGAACGGGTCGTCGATCATCCTCGTGCTCCCCCCTGGTCGGTCCGTCATGCCGACGAGGGTGGGCGCGCGGGGCCCGCCATCACCAGGACGCGGACCGGACATGCCTGTCCTGGGGGGCTTGACCTGGGAGAACGGCTTGGACGTGCCGCGCGTCGAGTGCAGCGGGATCAACGAATATCTGCGCCGCCCCCGCAGTTCCGGCACACTTCCTCCGCCTGCGCTGACGCCCCAACCGGATGAGTTATCCACTCATGCTACGGTGAAACGGATTCCCTATCCGCATCACCGCCCCGGAGCCCGCCATGCCCGTCACCCGCGCCTCGGTCGAAGCAGCAGGCCGCACCCGCACCTACACCCTCGTCACCCAGTCGGCCGAGGTCACCGACCTGGTGCTGGTCTTCCACGGCTCCAAGCAGACCGCCGACAAGCACCGCGCCTTCACCGGCCGCGCCTTCGACGCCCTCGCCACCCCCGGCGCCGCCGTCGCCTACCTCGACGGCCACAAGGGCAACTGGAACGACGCCCGCCGGGGCAGCCGCTTCCCCGCCCGCACCGAGAACGTCGACGACGTCGCCTTCACCGAGGCCGTCATCGCCCGTCACGCCCCCGACCGGGTCCACGCGATCGGCTACTCCAACGGCGGCCAGTTCGTCTTCCGCCTGCTGCACGAGCGCCCCGGCCTGCTCACCGCGGCGGTCGCGATCGGCGCGACCATGCCCGCCCCGGACGACTTCACCGTCCCCACCCCGCCCGCGCCGACCCCGTTGCTGCTGGTCAACGGCACCCGCGACCGCATCGTCCCCTACAACGGCGGCGAGCTGAAGCCGTGGGCGAGGGCGCTGTTCAAGGTCGACGGCGACAACCTCTCCGCCCCCGCCACCGCCGCCTACTTCGCGCGGCACAACGGCATCACCGCCGCCCCGACCAGCACGACCACCGGCAAGGCCGAGCGCACCGACCACACCCTGCCCGGCAAGCCCCCGGTCACCCTGCTCACCGCCCACGGCGCCGGTCACACCATCCCCGGCCCCGCGAAAGCCCCGTTCGTGCTCGGCTCGACCAACCAGGACGTGAGCACCGCCGACCTGGCCCGCGAGCTGTTCGCCCGCTAACCGGAGGCGTCCGCGCTGCGCCGCGCCAGCAGCGCGAACGCCTCCGCCAACTCCGGCGGCCCCACCACCTCCACGTCCGCGTCGAACCGCAGCACCGACGCCGCCAACCCCACCCACGACCACGACCCCGCCACCACCCGGCACCGCCCCGCCCCGACCTCCTGCACCACCGCGTCACCGACGTGCGCCGCCACCGCCGACGCGGGCAGGTCCAGCAGCACCTCGCCCCGGCACGGCCACTCCCCGTCGACCGACCCCCGGAACCGGCCCCGCACGAACGCCGCCACGTCCCCGCCCGGCACCTCGCGCGGCGCGAACCGGGGACCACCGGGAAAGCGCGGGGTGATCCGGTCGGCGCGGAAGGTGCGCCAGTCCGCGCGGTCCAGGTCCCACGCCACCAGGTACCAGCGCCCACCAGCCGCGACCAGGTGGTGCGGCTCCGCCCGGCGCGGCGGCCCGGCGGAGTCCGCGTAGTCGAACCGCAGCACCTCCCGCGCCCGCACCGCCGCGCTCAGCGCCACCAGCACCTCCCCGTCCACGCGCGCCGCCCCCGGCCGCTCCAGCGCCGTGACCCGCAGCGCGTCCACCCGGTGCCGCAACCGCGCGGGCAGCACCTGCCGCACCGTCGCCAGCGCCCGCGCCGCCGCCTCCTCCACCCCGGCCCCGCTGCTCGCCGCCACCCGCAGCGCGACCGCCAGCGCCACGGCCTGCTCGTCGTCGAACAGCAGCGGCGGCAGTTGCGTCCCCGCGTCGAGCCGGTACCCGCCGTCGGGGCCCTTGACCGCCGCGATCGGGTAGCCCAGCTCGCGCAACCGGTCGACGTCGCGTCGCACCGTGCGCGCGCTGACGTCCAGCCGCTCGGCCAGCAGCGCGCCCGGCCAGTCGCGCCGCGCCTGGAGCAGGGACAGCAACGACAGCAACCGCGCGGAGGTCTTCTGCACGAGTCGCAGTATCACCCCGGATAGCGGACAGGACCTGACCGCTACTCCCGCGAGGCTGGTCGGGTGAAGACGCGCGAACCGGGCAGGACCGGCATCCGGATCAGCCCCCACCGCCCAGGCAGCACGGTGTTCGGGGCGGGCATCAACTCCCTCGACACCGCCGACGTCGTGCTCGCCACCGGGGGCACCGGCCCGATGAGCGCGGACCCCACCTGGCGGGGGAGCTCGCGGAGCTGGATCATCACCGCCGTGGAGGACTCGCTGCGCAGGCACCCAGCCGTCGAACGGGCGGTGGCCTGAGATGACCGTGCTGACCACGCGCGAGCTGAACCGCGCCACCCTCGCCCGCCAACTGCTGCTGGAGCGCGCCGACCTGGACGCGTGGGGCGCGGTGTCGCACCTGTGCGGGATGCAGGCGCAGGAGCCGCAGGAGCCGTTCACCGGGCTGTGGTCGCGGCTGCGCGACTTCGCGCCCGCCGACCTGGACGACCTGGTCACCGGCAGGCGCGCGGTGCGCGTGCACCTGATGCGGCGGACCGTGCACCTGGTGACCTCGGACGACGTGCTGGCGTGGCGGTCGCGGCACGCCGACATGCTGCGCCAGAAGGTGCTCGGGGTGTACCGGGCCGACCTGGCGGGCGTCGACCTGGACGAGCTGGCCGCCGCCGGGCGGGAGGCGCTGGCGGGGGAGCCGAGGAGCGCGGCGGAGGTGGTGCGCGCGCTGGCCGGGCGGTGGCCTTCGGTGGCGGCGCGGGCGCTGGGCGAGATGGTGATCGCCGCGCTCGTCCCGGTGGCCCAGACGCCGCCGCGCGGGCTGTGGCGGGCGAAGGGCGGGGTGCGCAACGCGCTGCTCGGCGACTGGCTGGGCCGCGACCCCGACCCGCTGGACCCCGACGACCCGGTCGGCCGCGAGCTGGTGCGCCGCTACCTGGCCGCGCACGGTCCGGCCAGCTCCGGCGACCTGCGGATGTGGAGCGGCCTGGCCGGGCTGCCCGCCGCCGTGGCGGCGGTGCGCGGGGAGCTGGTGTCGTTCCGCGACGAGCGCGGTCGCGAACTGCTCGACCTGCCGGACGCCCCCAGGCCGGACGGCGACGTGCCCGCGCCGGTGCGGTACCTGCCCGCGTTCGACAACGCGATCCTGGGCTACCAGGACCGAGGCCGGATCATCGACGACGCGCACAAGGGGCTGTCGGTGGCCGGGGAGCGGGTGGTGCTGGTGGACGGGCGGGTCACCGCGACCTGGCGGGTGGCCGAGGACGTGGTGCGGGTGGCGCCGCTGCGCGAGCTGACGGGGGCCGAGCGCGACGAGGTCGTGGCGGAGGGCGAGCGGCTGGCGGGATTCTTGACCGGCGGCGCGCGGGTGGCGGTGGGCTGAGCCGGACCCGCGCGGGTCGGGCGCCGCGTCGACCTCGGCCTGCGCGCGGGCGGGTCGTGGGCGGTGCGCTTCGCGGCGGTGGCGCTCAGCGCAGCAGCCGCTCCAGGTACAGGTCCAGGCCCGCCTCCAGGTGCTCGGACGTGCCCGTGGACAGCAGCACCGTCACCCCGCCCTGCACCGCCGCGATCACCGCCGCCGCCATCCGGTCCGGGTCCAGCCCCGGATCGGCCTCGCCCGCCGCCTGGGTGGCCACCACGCCGTCGCGCACGCACGCCTGCCACCGCCGCAGCAGCCCGGTCGTGACCGCGCGCGACTGCGGGCTGAACCTGCCCACCTCGGCGATCAGCACCACCAGCGGGCAGTGCGTCCCCTGGTCCCGGTACCGCCCGACCACCAGGTCCCGCCACCCCTGCCAGGCCGCGCGCGAGGTCAGATCGCTCAGGTACGGCTGCTGGTCCTCGAACACCCGCTCGGCCTCCAGCTCGGCCACGGCCAGCAGCAGCTGCTCCTTGCCGTCGGGGAAGTAGTGGAAGACCTGGCTCTTGCCGGTCCGGCTGCGCCTGCACACGTCGTCCAGGGTGGTGGCGCTCGCGCCGCGCTCCCGGACTTCCTCGGCGGCGGCCTCGACGATGCGGGCGCGGGTCGCGGCCCCCTTGGCGGTGATCACCCCGAGGAATGTACTTGTGGGTACATTTTGCCGGAAATACCGTCGCCGGCATGAGAGCGATCGTGATCGAGAAGCCCGGTGGACCCGAGGTGCTGGCGCTGCGCGAGCGGCCGGACCCGCGTCCCGGACCGGGCGAGGTGCTGGTGGACGTGCGCGCGGCGGGCGTGAACTTCATGGACACCGCCATCCGCGCGCAGGGGGCCGTCGAGGTGCCCGGCATGGAGGGCGCGGGCGTGGTGGCCGAGGTGGGACCGGACGTGCGCGGGTTCGCGCCGGGGGACCGCGTCGCCTGGATGACGCTGGACCACGGCAGCTACGCCACGCGCGTCGTGCTGCCCACGTCGAAGCTGGTGGCGCTCCCCGACGGCGTGAGCGAGGAGACGGCCGCCGCGCTGGTGCTGCAGGGGCTGTCCGCGCACCACTTCGCCACCGTGTCCCACCCGACCCAGGCCGGTGAGGTGGTGCTCGTGCACGCCGCGGCGGGCGGGGTCGGGCTGCTGCTGGTGCAGTTGGCCAAGGCGCGCGGGGCGACGGTGGTCGGGCTGGTGTCGCGGGAGGAGAAGGCCGAGGTCGTGCGGGCGGCGGGCGCGGACCACGTGCTGGTGTCGACCGGGGGCGCGTTCGCCGAGCCGGTGCTGGAGCTGACCGGAGGCGTGCACGCGGTGTTCGACGGGGCGGGCGGCAGCACGTTCGCCGCGTCGCTGCGGGTGCTGCGCAGGCACGGCACGCTGGTCTACTACGGGCCGCTGATCGACGACGTGCCGACCGTGCGGATGAGCGAGCTGCCGCGCAGCGTGCGCGTGACCTACTCGTCGGTGGAGGACCACGTCAGCGGCCCCGGCGAGCTGGAGGCGCACGCGGGCGAGCTGTTCGGCATGGTCGAGCGGGGTGAGCTGGTGGTGCGGATCGGCGGGCGCTACCCGCTGGCGGAGGCGTCCAGGGCGCACGCGGACCTGGGTTCGCGCGCGACCACCGGGAAGCTGCTGCTGATCCCGTAGCCGGGCGGGACCGGGGTGGAGGTCCCCGGCGCGGGAGCCGCTCCACCCCGACCTCCGCGCGACTCGCGGAAGCCACCCGGCCGACCGCCGTCCCCGTCCGGTCGCACGGGCCGAGCTCCCGGCCGGGACGGCGCGCCTCCCCCCGGTACGCGCCGCCCCGGCCCTCCCCCAGCGGATTCCCCCAGGAGTCCCGGCTGCGGTGTCGGGCACAGTCCAGCGCACCCCGGCGCGCGCGAGGGGGCCGTTCGGACACTCCTGGACGTTCCTGGACGAAACCCGCACGGAAACCCGCGCGACGAAGGGGAACGCCCTCCCAGGCGGACCCGGGAGGGCGGAGAGTGCCACGCGGGCCGGGGCCCCGGTCGTCGGGAACTCCTAGGCGGCGCCGATCCACTCCCAGGCCCGGCACTTGCTGTCGCCGCCGCCGGTCTTGCTGCTGCACACCCGGAAGCTGATCACCTCGCGGGGGCCGACGCTCCTGGTGCCGCACCCCTTCTTCGCCCCGTTGGAATCCCCGAGCTTGTACACGGTTCCCGAGCCGCCCACCGTGTACTCGATGCGCACACCGCGGTCGTTCGCCGACGTGTCGCACACGCGCAGGTACTGGTGCGTGTGCGACACGTACCCGGAACCGCCGCCGTCCGGCGGGGTCTGCCCGTGCTCCGCCGCCGAGGCGGCATGAGTGCTGGCAGCCAGCATGAGGACCGTTCCGGCGGCCACTGCCGCCGCCTTCCGCGCGAACTTCACCACGAGATCCCCCTTGAGTTCCCCGGACCAGCCTTCAAGATCAAGTCCTTCGACCTGGGGGACGGTACAGTCGCGCCGCCGTTCGGACTACCCGCCAAAAGTTGCATATTCACCCCGCCGGCAACTGCTCTGCGGCGGGCCCCGCGAGCACCGGCCGTCACGCGGCGGGCGGGAAGTCCTTGCGCTTGATCTTCGCCCGCCGCCCGTCCGGGTGGTGGAACACGACGCCCTCGGCCAGGTGGCCGGGCGCGAACGCGCTGTCCAGCCCGGCCAGGTACTCGCGCAGCTCGGCGTACCCGCGCGGGGCGTCGACCAGCACCGGAGCGGCGGCGTCGAACGGCACGCACAGGTGCGCGTCCAGGCCCAGCGGGTTGCCCTGGATGCGCGGGCCGAGCGCCTCGCACGAGTGCTCGCCGTCCGGCCAGCCGGACACGTCCGTGCCCCCGGCGGCGGCCAGCACCCACTTGTCCTGCGCGGACGCGGCGTCGGTGTCGACGTACCAGCCGTCCACGATCCCCCGCTGCTTCTGCTCCTTGCTCGGGTTGCGCCGCTTCTCCACCCGCACCAGGTGACCGGCGCGCACGGTCAGGCGCACGTTGGTCCCGTCGAGCTTCTCGGTGCCCACGCCACCGCCCTCGAACACCCAGGCGCACTCGGCGCGCGGCCGGTCCACCACCTGGAACCGCTCGTCCCGCTCGAAGAGCGTCGGGATCTTCTCCATGACCTGCTTCCCCCTGACCACCTGCCCGGTGAGCTCCTCGTGCGAGATCGACCCGGCCGCCAGCCCCGCCGCGAGCGAGCGCACCAGGTCGGCCACCGACACCCCGGCGTCGACGGCGACGTGCTTGAGCGCCCTCTTCTCCTCCGGGGAGATCCACGCGACCAGGCGCGACCACCCGTCCGGGGGCGTCCACCGCGCGACGGCGGCCGGGTCCTTGCGCGGCCTGCCGAGGCCCTTCGGCTTGTCGTCCACGGCGGGGACGCTAACTTCGGCGGGACGCTTGTGTCAATTGGCATAACAGAAAATCTGCGCAGGTGGCCGCCAGGAGGAACCCGTTTCGTGCGCCGCTGGGCGGTACCGGCAGCGGCACGCGGCCGATACCGGGGCCCGGCGGGAGAGGGCTAGCGTTGCCCTGGTGAGCGAACCCCTGGGGATGCGCCCGCCGGGCCTGGCGGGGTTGACCGGCAAGCACCTGGCGGCGGGTGTGCTCTTCCGGGACCGGGCCGGTCGGGTGCTGCTGGTCGAGCCGTCGTACAAGCCGAGCTGGGAGATCCCCGGCGGGGCCGTCGAGGTGGACGAATCGCCGTGGGCGGCGGCCTCGCGCGAGCTGGCCGAGGAGCTGGGGTGGACGCGGCCGGTGGGCAGGCTGCTGGTGGTGGACTTCCACCCGGCGCGCGACCGGCGGCCGGAGACGGTGGCGTTCGTCTTCGACGGCGGGCTGGTGCAGGAGTCGGACCTGGCATCGGTGAGCTTCCCGGACGGGGAGCTGCTGTCGACCGGGCTGCACCCGCTGGAGCGGGCGCGGGAGCTGGTGCGGCCCTGGTTGGCCGGGCGGATCGCGGCGGCGCTGCAGGTCGTGGACGGTGGCGGGACCGCGTTGTGCGAGGTCGGCGAGCGGGTGGCGTGAGCCGGTCCGCCCGCTCGGCGGCGGACGGACCGGCCGCGATCACGCGACGGCGGTGCCCTCCAGCTCCACCAGCAGCGGCGCCAGCGCCAGGCGGGTGACGCCCAGCATGGTGGTCGTCGGCGCGACCTGGGCCGCGCCGAGGCGGGCCGCGAGCACCCCGTAGTGCTGGAAGAGCAGGTCCACGTCCGTGGTGTGCACGTTCAGCCGGACGAGGTTCGCCAGTGACATGCCCGCCTCGCCGAGCACCGCCTCCAGGTTGTCCAGGCTCAGCGCCAACTGGGCCGCCATGTCACCGTCGTGCTGCGGCGCCCCGTCCGCCCCGGTCGCGGTCTGCCCCGAGCAGTAGAGGGTCCGGGAGTGCCCGGAGACCACCTCGCCCTGGTTGAACCCCATGCCCGCCGACCAGCTCGTCGGGTTGACCGCCGTTCGCTCCACTGCCACGCCTGCTCCGCTCCCGTTCGCGGCGGTCCGGTCGACCGCCCGTGGTGGTGGACCCTGCCGGGTAATCACGACACCTCCCGTCAGGTATTCCTGGCAGGATTCCGGGACGTGCGAGCTGACCGGTTGGTCTCGCTGGTCCTGCTGCTGCGCGGCCGGGGCAGGCTGTCCGCGACGGCGCTGGCCCGCGAGCTGGAGGTGTCCACGCGCACGGTGCTGCGCGACGTCGAGGCGCTGTCGGCGGCGGGCGTGCCGATCTACGCCGAGCGCGGGCGGCACGGCGGTTTCGCGCTGCTGCCCGGCTTCCGCACCGAGCTGACCGGCCTGAACCACGACGAGGCGCTGGCGCTGCTGGTCGCGGGCGGCGGCTCGTTCGGCCTGGGCCCTGCCTTGGCGGCGGCACTGCGCAAGGTCGCCGACGCCCTCCCCGAACCCCACCGCGACACCGCGCACGACGCCGCGACCCGCCTGCTCGCGTCCCCCGCCACCGACCTGCTCTCCCGCCCCCTCGCCCCGGACAACGCGCCCGACGCGGTCCTGGCCGCAGTGCGCCGGGCGGTGGTGGCCGGGCGCAGGCTGCGCATCCACTACGCGCCACCCGACCGGGACCCCGGCTGGCGCGTGGTCGACCCGATCGGCCTGGTCACCGCAGGTGGGCGCACCTACCTGCTGGCGACGCGCGACGGCGAGGACCGCACCTACCGCCTGTCCCGATTCCGGTCCGCCGAGGCGCTGCCCGAGCCCGCGACCCGCCCGGCGCGGGTCGACCTGGACCGGCTGTGGCGCGAGCGCTGCGCCCGCTTCATCCCGGACTCGGCGCAGGTCACCGTGCTGGCGCGGGTGTCCCCGTCGCGCCGGGAGGAACTGGCGGGCACCGCGCTGGCCGTGCGCGCCACCACCTCCGACGCGCACCCCCGGCCGCACCTGGAGGTCGTCTACCAGGACCGCAGGCACGCCGAGTGGGCGCTGTGGCAACTGGCAGAGGACGCCGAGGTGGTGTCCCCGCCGTGGCTGCGCGAGCACCTGCGCGCCCGCGCCACCGCGCTGGCCGCCCGCTACGCCGCACCACCGCCCGCCGACGCCTTGACCACCCGGAAAACCAGCCCCTAGATTCCGGGGACATCGTCCTCGACGGGGCCGCCGATGTCGGGGCACTCCCGCACGCCTCGCAGACAGGACCGACGATGATCCCGCGCACCCCCGACTCCCCCGGCTTACGCCCCGCCGCCGCACTGGGCGTCGTCACCGCCGTGGCAGCCGCCATCACCCTCGCCGCCGTCCCCTCCCCAGCGCGGGCCGCCGCGGGCTGCCGGGTGGACTACCGGGTCTCCAGCCAGTGGTCGGGCGGCTTCACCGCGAACGTCGGCGTCACCAACCTCGGCGACCCGGTCACCACCTGGCGGCTGACCTGGTCGTTCGGCGCGGGCCAGTCGGTGACCCAGGCGTGGGGCGCGGTCGCGACCCAGACCGGCGCGCAGGTCAGGGCCGACAACGCGGGCTGGAACGGCTCGCTGCCCACCGGTGCGAGCGCCTCGTTCGGCTTCAACGGCTCCTGGACCGGCGCCAACCCGGTCCCGCAGGAGTTCGCCCTCAACGGCGTCACCTGCACCGGTTCCACCACCCCGACCACCACGACCACGGCCGTGCCGCCGCAGGACGCGCTGGCCAGGGCGCACGCGGTGGGCCGGGTCAGGCAGTCGGCGGGCGCGGCCCGGTACACCTGGCCCGGCGTCGCCTTCGAGGGCCGCTTCCGGGGCACCGGCGTGGGCATCACGCTCAACGACGCGCTCAACGACTACGACGTCCAGATCGACGGCGGCACCGTGGCCACCCTCGTCACCCCCGGTCGCGTCACCCACCAGGTCCAGGGCCTGACCGACGCCGTGCACACCGTGCGCGTGGTCAAGCGCACCGAGGTCCCGTGGAGCGCGGGCGAGTTCGGCGGCTTCACCGCGGCCCCCGGCGGCGAGCTGCTCGACAAGCCCGCCCCGCGCGCCCGGCAGATCGAGTTCATCGGCGACTCCCTCACCGCCGGCTACGGCAACACCTCCACCAGCCGCGACTGCTCGGCCACGGGCGTGGACCGCAAGTCCAACGCCGACCTGACCTTCGGCGCCCTGACCGCCAGGGCGCTCGGCGCGGACCACCAGATCAACGCCCAGTCCGGCAGGGGCATGGTCCGCAACTACAACGGCGGCGACCCCGGAACCGACTTCCGCACCTCCTACGAGCGAGGCCTGCAGAACGACCCGGACGACACCTGGCAGAACCCGCCCACCTGGCGCCCGCAACTGGTCGTGGTGGGCCTGGGCACCAACGACTTCTCCACCCCGGTCAACCCCGGCGAGCCCTGGACCGCCGACACCCTGGTCACCGCCTACAAGGCCGCCTACCAGGGCTTCCTGACCAAGCTCCGCACCACCTACGGCCCCGACGCGGTGATCGTGGTCAACGCCTCGAACCTGTTCGCCCAGACCGCCCAGCAGGTGGTCGCCGACCGCAACGCCCAGGGCGACACCCGAGTCCGCTTCTGGAACCACGACGACCCCCGCCTGGACCGCCTGGGCTGCGACTGGCACTACTCGACCGCCGACCACAGGCTCCTGTCGACCCTGCTGACCGACTACATCGCCACCCTGCCGCTGACCTGGTGACCACCCCCGAGGCCGCCGCCACCCGTCACACCTTCGGCAGGTGCGCGGCGACCTCGGCCAGCGCGTCCAGGGTCTCGTGGTCGAACCCACCGGCGCCCGCGTTCTCCACCTCCGCGATCGTCACCTCCTTCCCGGAGCGCTCGCTGCCGTACCGCAGCCCGGTGAACTCCACGTCCGCCAGCTCCAGCAGCCCCGCGCCCAGCGGGGTGATGTCACCGGTCCCGTGCTCGTCCACCAGCGCGGTGAACTCGCGCGCCTGACCGGTGCTCGCCAGACCGACCCAGGCCACGGACACCACCGCCGTGCGCCCCTCGGCGTCGGCCACGGCGAACAGGACGCGGTCCAGCGCGGTGCAGCGGTGGGTGGTGAAGAAGTCGCGGACCTGGCCGTGGGACGCCAGCAGGCAGTCGCCCTGCTGGCGGGCGGTCCGCTTGACCTGTCTCAGCCCGAAGCGCTGCCAGGCGCCCTCGGCGTCGCCCTTGCGCGCCGACTGCTTGCCCTCGGCCTTGCGGACGCGCAACTGCGCGGAGGAGGACACCCCGGCCTCACCCGCTGCCGCCGCGCCACCGGCGCCGATCGTGCCGCCCGCGCCCGACGAGAGCACGGCCAGCGCCACCGCGCCCGCGGCCACCGTCACCCCCGCACCCCCCGCCTTGCCACCCCGGATCGGTCTGACCCGCCCCTGCTTGTCGGTGAAGAAACCCCCGGCCACGCCCTGCTCCTCCCGCTCGTGTTCGTCCCAGCGCGCAGAGTAGGGAGGCGCTCCGACAAAGCCGTGCGACCGACGCCTGCCGGACCGCGCCAACACGTCACTGGAACGGGTGAAAATCAGGGGCATCGACGCTGGTCACGGGGCTGGTGTGAAAAACCTGCTCAGCGCAGCCGAGCCACCCGGTGCGGGGCGAGCGGTGGTAGCGCCGCCTTGGTGGACGCCGGGTGCGGGGCGAGCGGTGGTCGCAGGAGGCTGACCGGGCGCCGGTTCGGCGTCGCGGAATGGTCGGCGCGCCAGCTGCATCGCGGGACCGGGCGGACACCAGCGGATCGGTGACCGCCTGCGGAGGAGCGGAGCGGGGGGCGCGTTGATTGCAGGCGGCGCGGTGGCGAACCGGGCGGGGGCCGCCGTCGCGGCGCTGGGGCTCGCGGTGACGCTGGAGTTCCTGGGGCCGCTGGCGACCTCGCTGCGGCGGGTCGACCTGCTCGCGCTGGTCGACCCGCTCATGCTGGTGGTGGCCCGACCGGGTGTCGTGGGCCGCCATCGGGGTGATCGCTCTGGTCGACGCGGTGGTCCTCGTCGGGCGAGCGGGAAGGCGTTGTGGTGGTGAGGCGAGGGCTGACGGCCTGCGCGGGTGATCACCGCCCAGGGGCTCGGTCGAGTTGCGCGGGTCGGGAATCCGGGGTTCAGCGGTGGGCGCGCGCAGGGGCGTGGGGCGTCGTCGGACGTGACCGGAGCGCCAGGTAGTCGTCCAGGCGGGCCGCGCCGGTGAGCATCGCGCGGGCCCGGGTGTGTAGGTGTGCCCTGCGGGTGGTGAGGGAGGCCGCCACCGCCTCCGGGGCGCCTGCGCGCAGGTCCGCCAGGAGTGGGGCGATCAGGGGCAGCGGGTGGCCGCCCTTGCGGAGCTGGGCGATCAGGTGGGCGTCTCGGACGTCTTCCGGGCGGTAGGTGCGGTGGCCCGACCGGTCGCGCTCCGGGACGAGCAGGCCCTCCGACTCCCAGCGGCGCAGGGTTGCGGGACGCAGGCCCAGGCGGTGGGCCAAGGCCCCCACCGGGAGCGGGGTTCTGGTCGGCGGGTGGGGGGCGGTCAGGTCGGTCAGGGCTGCGGCCACCGCGTCCAGGGCGGCTCGGTCCGACAGCAGGGCGGCGTGGCTCCGGTCGATCAGGTCCAGTGCGCGGTCCAGGTGGTCCTCGTTCGTCGCGGCCATGATCTCCGTTGCCACGGCGTGGCCGTGCGCGGCTGCCAGGGACAGGAAGGCGCGCAGTGCCGCCGCGTGGAGCTCGGTGTAGCGGCGGTGGCCCGAGGGGGCCCGCTCGGCTTCGGGGAGGGCGCCCGCTGCCTCGTAGTTGCGGATCGCCTGGGTGGACAGGCCGTGTTCGCGTGCTAGGTCCACCGTGCGCATCGAGGTTCACCTTGGTTTGAGGGTTTCGGGGTATTGAGCTGCTTTTTCTTGGCATAACTCCACACCGTTGCATCAACGATAGCGTCGAAGGGGTCCAAGACCGGAATCAGGAAGGTCGTCATGATCCTCGAAGACCTGGACGTCACCGCGCTGCTCGGAACGCCCCGGCTGCTCGCGCTCGGTGAGGCCATGCACTCCGAGCCCGCGCTGCCCGCGCTGCGCAACGAGCTGTTCGGCCGGTTGATCGCCGACCACGGGTACCGGACCGTGGCGGTGGAGAGCTGCTGCCTGCGCGGCAGGCTGGTGGACGAGCACGTGCGCACCGGCGCGGGCGAGGAGGCCGAGGTGCTGCGCGACGGGTTCAGCCACGGGTTCGGGGAGGTCGCCGGGTCCGCCGAGCTGGTGCGGCTGCTCGCCGGGCACAACCGGGCCCACCCGCACGACCCGGTCGGGTTCGCCGGGTTCGACGCGCCCACCGAGATGACCGCCGCCGACAGTCCCCGCGCGGCGTTGGAGCTGGCCTGGCAGGGGGAGCTCCCCGCGCACGTGGACGAGCTGCTGGGGGCGGACGGGCCGTGGATGGAGCCCGCCGCCGCCAGGGACCCGTCGCGGGGGATCGGGTCGGACCCGAGGGTGGCCGCGTTGCGGGTGGTCGTGGAGGAGCTGCGGTGGAGCGGCGCGGCGCGGGCCGCTGATCGGACGGCCGAGCAGCGGTGGGACGTCGAGCTGGGGGTGCGCGTGGCGTCGGGGTTGTTGGCGTACCACGCGGCGATGGCGGAGGACAGGCCTGACCGGTTCCCCCGGCTGGGCGGTATCCGGGACACGGTGATGGCGGAGAACCTGCGCGCGCTGACCGAGCGCGGGCCGACGCTGGTGTTCGCGCACAACCAGCACCTGCGCGCCTCGGCGATCGACTGGGAGGTGGGTGGCGCGGTGAACCGGTGGCCGAGCGCGGGATCGCTGCTGGCCGCGCGGCCCGAGCGCAGGCACGCGGTGATCGCCACCGCCGTGGGCGTCGCCGAGCACCAGGGGCTCGGGAAGCCGGAGGCGGACAGCGTGGAGGGCAGGCTCGCCGCGCGGTACGACCGGCCCGCGCTGGTGGGGGTGGACGAGATCGTGGGGCTGTCGGCGGGGGCGCGCAAGCGCGGCGGGTCGGAGCGGCAGCTGAGCTACTTCCCGCTCGACCCGGCCGCGCCGCGCGACTACGACGCGGTGCTGTTCCTGCCGGAGATCGGGCAGGGGTGAGCGGGTGCGGGGCCGCGCGCACGACCGTGCGGCCCCGCACGCGGGCGACCGGGAACGCTGCCGGGACGCACACCGGGGACCTGGCCGAGGACCGGGTCGGGCCTTGAACTCGACCGGCGGGCGCGGGCGCGACGACCAGGGCTCCCCCAGGTCGGACCGGACGGCCGAGGCGCGTGCCTGCGACCGGGGTGGGAGTTACCCCGTCGGCCTCCCCGCGTCGACACGCCGCAGGCTGCGACGACCGCGCACGGCCAGCAACGGCTTGAGCAGCAGCCACTCGCCGAACCGCTGGTCGCGCGCCCGCACCAGCCGGGCCGCCAGGTCCGGGCGCTGGCGCCGCAGGTACTCGCGGGCCTTCTCGGCGTGGAACGGGTTCGACACGACCTTGATCCGGGCGAAGCCCTCCAGCAGCGGCCCGACCTCGCGCACGTTCTCCCAGGTGGTGCGGCTGCTCGCCTCCCGCAGCAGCGGACCCCGGTAGCCGAGGGCGCGGGCGTGCCCGGCCAGCAGGTCCGCCTCCGGGCGCGCGCCGCCCACCGGACCCCCGCAGACCACCAGCACCGACCCCGGACCGTCCAGCGAGCGCAGCCCCGCGCGCACCCGCCAGCGGTTCACCGCGTTGGGCCGCTCACCCGTGTTCCGGTAGCCGAGCACGACCACCGCCGTGCCCGAACCCACGCCCCGCACCCCCGTGCCGAGCCTGCGGCGGGACGCGCGCCAGTGCTCCACCTCGCCCCACACCAGCGCCGCGACCAGCAAGGACCCGACACCCGCCACGATCTTCCGCACCGGCACCCGATCAACCTAGCGGCCAAGGGGTCACAGGTCCTGCGGAGCCACAGGGCCGATCGTGCACCTGTCGCCGGGGAGCGCGCGCGAGGCAGGAGGCCGCGAGGGCGGGATCGGCGAGCCGCAGCGGGTGAAACGGGTGCGATCACCAAAAACCACCTGCGCCGACCAATCCCGATAGGACACACTCGCCCGCGTGCTGCTGACCTTGACCACCACCCGCGCGCCCGCGACCGATCTCGGGTTCCTGCTGCACAAGCACCCCGACCGCGCGCAGACCTTCACCACCTCCTCCGGCGCCGCCCACGTCTTCTACCCCCAAGCGGGTGAGCAGGCCTGCACGGTCGCGCTGCTGCTGGAGGTCGACCCCGTGGCCCTCGTGCGAGGTCACGGCAGCACGCTCACCCAGTACGTCAACGACCGGCCCTACTCCTCCGGCTCGCTGATGGCCGTCGCGCTCGGCTCGGTGTTCCGCACCGCCATGAACGGCCGCTGCGACGCCCGGCCCGAGCTGGCCGCCGAACCGCTGCCGCTGCGCGTGGAGCTCCCGGCGGTGCCGCACCGGCTGGTCGAGCGGCTGTTCGCGCCGCTGGGGTGGCGGGTCGAGGCCGAGGTGCTGCCGCTGGGCGACGACCTCGGCGAGTCCCGCTACGCGCGCGTCGTGCTGACCGGTGAGCTGCTGCTCTCCCAGGCGCTGCGCCACCTGTACGTGCTGCTCCCGGTGCTGGACGGGGACAAGCACTACTACGTCGACCAGGACGAGGCCGCCAAGCTGCTGCGCGCCGGTGAGGGGTGGCTGCCCGAGCACCCCGACCGCGAGCTGATCACCCGCCGGTACCTGCTGGGCCGGAAGACGCTGGTCGAGGAGGTGCTGTCCTCCCTGTCGAGCCTGGCCGAGGCCGAGCAGGTCGAGCCGGAGGAGCTGGACAACGCCCTCGCCCCGCCCCGGATCTCCCTCGCGCGCCAGCGCCGCGAGACGGTCATCTCCGTGCTCCGGGAGGCGGGCGCGCGCACCGTCGTGGACCTGGGCTGCGGCAGCGGGGCGCTGCTGCGCCCGCTGATCGCCGAACCGCAGTTCACCCGCGTGCTCGGCGTCGACGTCTCCGCGCACGCCCTGCGCGTGGCCGCCCGCAAGCTGCACCTGGACACGATGGGCGAGCGCCAGCGCGCCCGCGTCGAGCTGCGCCAGGGCGCGCTGACCTACGTCGACCGGGGCCTGACCGGGTTCGACGCGGCCGTGCTCATGGAGGTCGTCGAGCACGTCGACCCGGAGCGGCTGCCCGCGCTGGAGCACGCCGTGTTCGCCTGCGCCCGCCCCGGCCTGGTGCTGGTCACCACGCCCAACGTCGAGTACAACCCGCTGTTCGAGACCCTGCCCGCGGGCTCGTTCCGGCACGCCGACCACCGGTTCGAGTGGACCCGCGCGCAGTTCCGCGAGTGGGCCGAGGGGGTGGCGCAGCGCACCGGCTACACCACCCGCTACCTGCCGATCGGCGACGAGGACCCCGAGCGCGGCGCGCCCACCCAGGCCGCCGTCTTCACCCTGGAGAGGACCGAGGACTGATGGAGCTCACGATCCCCCAGCCGAGCCTGGTCGTGCTCGTCGGGGCCTCCGGCTCCGGCAAGTCCACGTTCGCGCTCAAGCACTTCAAGCCCACCCAGGTGCTCTCCAGCGACTTCTTCCGGGGCATGGTCTCCGACGACGAGAACGACCAGTCCGCGTCCGGCGCGGCGTTCGACTCGCTGTACTACGTCGCGGGCAAGCGCCTGGCGGCCGGGAGGACCACGGTCGTGGACGCCACGAACGTGCAGCCCGCCGACCGGGCGCGGCTGATCGCGGTCGCCAAGGAGCACGACGTGCTGCCGGTCGCGATCGTGCTCGACACCCCCGACTCGGTGTGCCTGGCCCGCAACGCCACCCGCCCCGACCGGGACTTCGGCGACCACGTGGTGCGCCGCCAGCGCACCGCCCTGCGCAAGTCGCTGGGCAGGCTCGGCCGCGAGGGCTTCCGCCGGGTGCACGTGCTGCGCACCCAGCAGGACGTCGACGAGGCCGTGGTCGTGCCGGAGCGGCTGCTCAACGACCTGCGGCACGAGCGCGGCCCGTTCGACGTCATCGGCGACGTGCACGGCTGCCGCGCCGAGCTGGAGGAGCTGCTGGTCAAGCTCGGCTACGAGCTGGTGCGCGACGAGCTGGGCCGCCCGGTGGACGCGCTGCCGCCCGAGGGCAGGCGCGCGGTGTTCGTCGGCGACCTGGTCGACCGGGGACCGGACACGCCGGGCGTGCTGCGCCTGGTCATGGGCATGGTCGAGGCCGGGCACGCGTTCTGCGTGTGCGGCAACCACGAGCAGAAGCTGGTGCGCGCCCTGCGCGGGCACAAGGTCAAGGTCGCGCACGGCCTGGCCGAGTCGCTGGAGCAGCTCGGCGAGCAGGACGAGGAGTTCCGCAAGGCCGCCACGCGGTTCTGCGACAGGCTCGTCGCCCACTACGTGCTCGACGGCGGCGACCTGGTCGTCTCGCACGCCGGTCTGCCCGAGCACTACCACGGCCGCGCGTCCGGCCGGGTGCGCTCGTTCGCGCTGTACGGCGACACCACCGGCGAGACCGACGAGTACGGCCTGCCGGTGCGCTACCCGTGGGCCGACGACTACCGGGGCAAGGCGACCGTGCTCTACGGGCACGTGCCCACCCCGAAGGTCGAGTGGATCAACAACACGATGTGCCTGGACACCGGCGCGGTGTTCGGCGGCGAGCTGACCGCGCTGCGCTACCCCGAGCGCGAGGTCGTGGCCGTGGCCGCGCACCGGGTCTGGTACGAGCCGACCCGGCCGCTGGCCCCGCAGGCCCCGGCGCGGGAGCCCGGCGCGCTCGACCTGGACGACGTGACCGGCAAACGCGGCGTCGAGACCGCCCACCGGGGGCGGATCGGGGTGCGCGCCGAGCAGGCCGCGGCGGCGCTGGAGGTGATGAGCCGGTTCGCGGTGGCCCCGCAGCGGCTGCTGTACCTGCCGCCGACGATGTCGCCGGTGGCGACCTCCAAGCGCGAGGGCGTGCTGGAGCACCCGGACGAGGCGTTCGCCGAGTACCGGAGCTGGGGCGTGCGGCAGGTCGTGTGCGAGGAGAAGCACATGGGGTCGCGGGCCGTGGTGCTGGTGCGCCGCGACGGCGAGGACCCTGGCGTGGTGCACACCCGCACCGGGCGGCCGTTCTTCGCCGCCGACCTGGAGCGGCGGGTGCTGGAGCGGGTGCGCGACGCGGTGGGCGCCGCCGGGCTGTGGGCGGAGCTGGACACCGACTGGCTGCTGCTCGACTGCGAGCTGATGCCGTGGAACGCCAAGGCCGACGGGCTCATCCGGCAGCAGTACGCGTCGGTGGGCGCGGCGGCGTCCGGGGCGCTGGGCGTGGCCACGTCCGCGCTGGAGGCCGCCGCGGGGCGCGGGGTCGACGTGGGGGCGCTGCTGGAGCGCACCCGGTCGCGGCGGGCCAACGCCGAGGGCTACCGCAAGGCGTGGAGCCGCTACTGCTGGCCCACCGAGGACCTGGCCGGGCTGAAGCTGGCCCCGTTCCAGGTGCTGGCGGCGCGCGGGCGCACCTTCCACGACCGGGACCACCTGTGGCACCTGGGCGTGCTGGCGCGGCTGGAGGGCGAGCTGTTCCACCGCACCGCGCACCTGGTCGTCGACACCGGCGACGAGGAGCAGGTCGCGGCGGGCGTGCGCTGGTGGGAGTCGATCACCGCGGACGGCGGCGAGGGCATGGTCGTCAAGCCGCTGGCCAACCTCGTGCTCGGCGAGCGCGGGCCGGTGCAGCCGGGCGTGAAGGTGCGCGGGCGCGAGTACCTGCGGATCATCTACGGCCCCGACTACACGGAACCGGCGAACCTGGAGCGGCTGCGCAAGCGCGGGCTCGGGCTCAAGCGGGCGCTGGCGGTCATGGAGTACTCGCTGGGGCTGGAGGCGCTGGAGCGGGTGGCGCGCGACGAGCCGCTGTGGCGGGTGCACGAGTGCGTGTTCGCCGTGCTGGCCATGGAGTCCGAGGCGGTCGACCCGAGGCTGTGAGCGCGGTGCGGCGGCCCGGTGGAATTGCTGTTCCGCCGGGCCGCCGCACCGGTCGATACTGGCAGGCATGGGGAAGACCTACGAGCGCATCGACGGCCGGTTGCGGGAGTTCATCGAGGCCCAGCCGGTGTTCTTCACCGCGACCGCCCCGCTGGACCCCGGCGGGCACGTGAACGTCTCGCCCAAGGGCCGGGCGGGGACGCTGCGGGTGCTGGACGAGCGGCGGGTGGCGTACCTGGACTTCGGCGGCAGCCACGCCGAGACCATCGCCCACCTGCGGGAGAACGGGCGGATCACGCTCATGTGGTGCGCCTTCGACGGGCCGCCGAAGATCGTGCGGGTGCACGGGACCGGCGAGCCGGTGTTCCGCGACGACCCGCGCTTCGCCGACCTGGTGGCCGGGTTCGGCGAGGCGGACGGGCCGGGGCTGCGGGCGGTGGTGGTCGTGACGGCGGGGCTGGTCAGCGACACCTGCGGGTACGCCGTGCCGTTCCTGGACTACCGGGGCGAGCGGGAGCTGCACGCCCAGCACTTCGGGCGCAAGAGCGACGAGGAGTTCCGGGCGTACTGCGAGGGCAAGCCGCACAACAGCGCGAGCATCGACGGGCTGCCCGCCCTGCCGATGCCGGTGCCGCCGCGCGGGTGAGGGCCAGGGCGACCGTCGAGGTGGACGCGGGCGAGGAGCTCAGCGCCGCCGCCCGTGACCCGGCGGAGTTGCTCGGGCGGGCTCGCCGAACCACGTGGTGAGCGCCTCGCGGAGCGCGGGCACGGCGGTCGTCGCGGGTTCGCCGGGGGCTGCGGCCCAGGCGACGTGGGCGTCCGGGCGGATCAGCAGGGCGTCGGCGGGAGCGGGGTCGACGGCGGTGGCGGGGTGCCGGTCGACCCGGTCGCGCCACGGCTCGGCCGCCGCGAGCAGGTCGGGCCGGTCGGCCAGGGTGACCAGCACGGGTCGGGCGGCGTGCAGCAGCTCGGCGACGCTGCGCGCGCCCGACGGCGTGCGCAGGGCCGGGTTCGGGGTGAAGCCGCCGGTCAGCGGGTGGGCACCGGGGAACGGGTAGCGCAGTTCGGCACCCGCGACCAGCGCGCCCAGCCTGCGCAGCGGCTGCTCGTCGGTCAGGAGTTCGCCGACCAGCTCGCGCAGCGCGAGCGCCGCCGGGTCCTCGCCGCGCCGCAGCGCCACCTGGGCCTGGGTGTGCAGCATCGTCCGCGCCGTGGCGTGGCGGCGCTCGGACTGGTAGGTGTCGAGCAGGCCGGGCGGGGCCCAGCCGCGCAGGGTCGCGGCGAGCTTCCAGGCCAGGTTGACCGAGTCGAGCATCCCCGCCCCGATGCCCACGCCGGTGGCCGGGAAGCGGTGCGCCGCCTCGCCCGCCAGGAACACCCGGTCCACGCGGTGGCGCTCGGCCGCGCGCGCGTGGTGCCGGTAGCGGGACAGCCGGGTCGCGTCCGCCATCGGCAGCGGCGCGCCCAGCACCCGCTCGACGCTGCCCGCGAGCTCGGCCAGGGTCATCGGCGCGGCCTCGTCGACCTCGCCGTCCTCCTCGGTCGTGGACACCATCAGCACGTCCGGGCCGAGCCAGCCCATGCCGAACACCCCGCGCCCGGTCCGGGTGAACTCGCCCGCGCCGACCCTGCCCACCCCCGGCAGCTCGAGGTGGCCGCCGTCGAGCCTGGTCACGGACTCGGGCACCCGCACCTGCCCCAGCCGGTGCACCTCCGGGTGGGTCTGTCCGGGGAACCCGACGCCGAGCAGCTCACGCACCCGGCTGCGCCCGCCGTCGCACCCCACCAGGTAGCGCCCGGTGACCTCGCCACCGCCGCGCAGCCGCGCGGTCACCGCCCCCTCGTCCTGCGCCAGGCCGACCACCTCGCACCCGCGCCGGACCTCGGCCCCCAGCTCAACGGCCCACTCGGCCAGCACCCGCTCCACCCCCGCCTGCGGCAGCGCCACCCCGCGCAGCGGCGGGTCGGCCAGCCCGGTGAAGTCCAGGTGCAGGGTGGCGAACGGGTACCGGGGCGCGGGGTGCTCCGCCCCCGACGCGGCCTCCACCCGCGCCAGCAGCCCCCGGCAGCGCAGCAGTTCCAGGACCTGCCCGCCCAGCCCGTTGGCCCTGGGCTCCGACGAGGGCTCGGGCCGCCGCTCCAGCACGAGCGCGCGGACCCCGGCCAGCGCCAGCTCACCCGCCAGCGCCAGCCCGGTCGGCCCCGCCCCCACCACGACCACGTCGACGTCCACGCCCGCTCCCGTTCTCCCAGTTCACCGCACCGGCGGGAGGGATTGTGCGCGCCGCGCGGGGTCTTGTGGCAAGCCAGGGTCCGGGATATACCTTGAGGTGGCACCACGAACGGGACGCCTGGACGCGCGCCGGGAAAACCGCTGGTCCCCACCGCCCGCGATGGGCTGGAATGCCCCCATGAAATACCTGTTCTTCTGGGGTCACACCCCGCACCGCGCCGGAGAGCTGGGCCGGGAGTGCCTGAGCCAGTGGTGGGAGCGCCCGTTCGAGCTGGACGGGCGCGTCCACGCCACCGCCGAGCACGCCATGATGACCGGCAAGGCGCTGCTGTTCGGCGACGAGCACACCGCCGGGCGCATCGCCAAGGCGCGCACGCCCGGTGAGGCCAAGTCGCTGGGCCGCCAGGTGCGCGGCTTCGACGAGGGCACCTGGGTGCGCGAGCGGCTGGAGCTGGTCGCGCGGCTGAGCGAGGCCAAGTTCGGGCAGCACGACGACCTGCGCGGCTACCTGCTGGGCACCGGCGAGCGGGTGCTGGTGGAGGCCAGCCCGGTGGACCGGATCTGGGGCATCGGGCTCGCCGCCGACGACCCGCGCGCCACCGACCCGCAGCGGTGGCGCGGGCTCAACCTGCTCGGCGAGGCGCTGATGCTCGCCCGCACCCGGCTGGCCTCGGGCGACTAGGGCACCAGCCGGTAGTGGGTGGTGAGCTGCCCGTCCTCGACCACGTGGAACGCCAGCGCGGGCGGCGCGCCCCTGTCGTTGGGCCGCTCGCCCTCCCACGGCGGCACCAGCGTCGAGACCACGCCGGGCGCGCTGAGCACCGGCACCCCGGCCAGCGACCCGACCATCGGGCTGTGCGAGTGCCCGCACAGCAGCGCCAGCAGCCCCTTGCGGCCCCGCACCACCCGCGCCAGCCGCTCCGGCGCGTGAAGCCCGATCGGGTCCAGCACCGGGTGCCGCACCGGGACCGGCGGGTGGTGCAGGCACACCAGGGTCGGGGCGCCCGCGGCTTCGGCCAGCACCGCGTCCAACCACTCCAGGGTCTCGTCCGCGAGCGCCCCGCCGTC
This sequence comes from Actinosynnema pretiosum, assembly GCF_024171695.1. GTDB lineage: Bacteria > Actinomycetota > Actinomycetes > Mycobacteriales > Pseudonocardiaceae > Actinosynnema > Actinosynnema pretiosum. The sequence continues at coordinate 81,446 of NZ_JAMTCF010000010.1, forward strand.
CTGGCCGGGCACGGTCGAGTCGACCAGCGCGAGCACCACGTCACCCACCCGCGTCACCCGGTTCAGCGGCCCGTCCCCCGGCCGGTCACCGAGCAGCACCTCGCGGAACGGCGAGCGGGAGTCGTGGTTGCCCGGCAGCGCCAGCAGCGGCCGGTCCAGGGCGCCGAGCACCCGCGCGGCCTCCTCATACTCCGCTCGGAGCCCGTTGTCCACCACGTCGCCGGTCAGCACTGCGGCGTCGACCGGGCGGGCGAGTCCGCGCAGGTAGCCCACCACGCGCTCGGCCCTGGGGGCGGCGTGGTCACCCCCGTCGAAGTGGGTGTCGCTGAAGTGCGCGAGGATGATCACTGCTTTCCTCCGATTCGCAGCCTGAGCCGATCAGCGGAAAAGTACGCTTCAGTCCACTGGGCCAGATAGCTGGCCACCCGAACGAACTCGGGGGTGTAGGCACGTGCCGGTGCGGTCCAGAGCCCGGAGCGCCTTGCAGAGGCGCGTGCTGAACCTGGCCAGGACCACCCCCGGACGGCTCACCCTGCTCGCCCTGGTGCTCGCCGGGCTGAGCCTGCTGGTGGGTCTGCTGACCGCCCAGTCGGTCCAGCGCCGCACCGAGGCGCTGAGCGTGCTGGCCGACCAGACCGAGCCGCTGGCGTACGCCGCGCAGGAGGTCTACCGGGCGATGGCCGACGCGGACGCGACCGCCGCGAGCGCGTTCCTGTCCGGCGGGGTCGAGTCGCCGCAGCTGCGCCAGCGCTACGAGGACGACATCGCCCGCGCCTCGTCCGCCCTGTCCGCCGCAACCGACGCCCCCACCCGCGCCGGGCCCCTGGCCGACGAGATCGACACCCTCGCGCAGCAGCTCCCCGTCTACACCGGCCTGGTCGAGACCGCGCGCGTGCACAACCGGCAGGGCAACCCGGTGGGCGCCGCCTACCTGCGCGAGGCGTCCGAGCTGATGCGCGGCACGCTGCTGCCCGCCGCCCACGACCTGCACCGCGCCCAGTCCGACGCCACCGCCTCCGAGCTGGCCGCCGCGGGCGTGCTGCCCTGGACCGAGCTGCTGCTGGGCGGCGTGCTGCTGTCCGCGCTCGCGGGCGCCCAGCGCTACCTGTTCCTGACCAGCAACCGGCTGCTCAACATCGGCCTGGTCGTGGCCAGCGCCGCCTCGGTCGTCGCCCTGATGTGGTCGCTGGTCGCCAGCCTGGTCGTGGTCGCCGACACCGGCGCCGGCCAGGCCGCCGCCCGCCAGGTCGACGTGCTCGCCCAGGCCCGCATCGCCACGCTGAGCGCGCGCGGCGACGAGACGCTGGCCCTGGTCACCAGGGGCGGCGGGGCCACCGCCTACGAGGACGGCTACCGGCGGCTGGACGGCGAGCTGGAGGAGCTGCTCGCGCAGGCCCACGCCGGTGACGCGGGCGAGCACCACCGGCGCTGGCAGCGGGCGCACGCGCTGCTGCGCGCCGCCGACGACCGGGGCGACTGGGAGGGCGCGGTGGACCTGGCGCTGGGCACCGGCTCCGAGGGCGCGGCCTCCGCGTTCGACGCGCTGGACCGGGACCTGGTGGACGCGCTCGCGGCGGCCCGCACCGAGGCCAACGGCGCGGTCGCCTCCGCGCGCGGGGCGCTGGGCGGGGCGGTGGACGTGGTCGCGTTCCTGTCCGCGATCGCCGCGTTCGCGTGCCTGGCCGGGGTGTGGCAGCGATTGAAGGAGTACCGGTGAGGGCGCGGCGGGGTCTGGTGGTGGCGGCGGCGCTGCTGGCGACCGCGTGCGCGCCGGTGCCCAGCTCGGCGCCCCCGATCGGCGGTGACTCGGCGGTGCGGCCGGGACCGGCGGAGGCCACCGTGCTGCCCCGCGAGGCCCAGGAGCCGACCGCCGGGCAGGACTGCACCGCCAGCCTGCGCCCGCCGCGCCCCCTGCCCGCGCCCGGCGCGATGCCCGCGGGCAGCACCATGCGGCGCATCGCCGAGCGGGGGCAGCTGGTGGTGGGGGTGGACCAGAACACCTACCTGATGGGGTTCCGCGACCCGTTCACCGGTGAGCTGCAGGGCTTCGACGTCGACCTGGCCCGCGAGGTCGCCCGGTCGCTGCTGGGCGACCCGACCAAGGTGCGGTTCCGGGTGCTCAACTCCGACCAGCGGCTGCCCGCGCTGGAGACCGGCGAGGTGGACGTGGTGGTGCGCACCATGACGATCACCTGCGAGCGGTGGCGGCGGGTCAACTTCTCCACCAGCTACTACGAGGCCGGGCAGCGGGTGCTGGTGCCCAAGGACTCCGGCATCACCGGGCTGACCGCGCTGTCGGGGCGGAAGGTGTGCGCGACCACCGGGTCCAGCTCGCTGGCCCACGTGCGCGCCCACCCGTCCGGGCCGGTCCCGGTGGCGGTGCCGAACTGGACCGACTGCCTGGTGATGCTCCAGCAGGGGCAGGTGGACGCGATCTCCACCGACGACACGATCCTGGCCGGGTTCGCCGCGCAGGACCCGTACACCGAGGTGGTCGGGCCCCGGCTCACCACCGAGTCGTACGGGATCGGCGTGGCCAGGGGCGCGGACGACCTGACCAGGTTCGTCAACGGCGTGCTGGAGCGGGTGCGGGCCGACGGGACGTGGGCGCGCATCCACCGCAAGTGGCTGGGCGACCCGCCCGTGCCGCCCAGACCGGAGTACCGGGACTGATGGCGGACGTGCTTGTTCGGGTGTGCCCGGTCGGGCGGGGAGGTGGGGCGGGTGCCGGAGCGCAGGGGCGGCGATGACCAGCGGGGTCGTCCGATGACCGGGTGCGCGAGTCCCGGCTGCGCGGGTGAGCTGGCGGCCGAGGACGCGTTCTGCCCGCTGTGCGGCCAGCCCGCCGAGCGCGCCCCGGTGAACGCGGCCCGCAGGGCGGCGCGGCGGCGCGCGCAGCAGGGGACGGCCCCGCAGGGCACCGTGCAGCACGGCACGGCCGCCTACCCGGCGCCCTCGGCCGAGCCGGAGGGCACGGCCCGGCAGGCGCCGTCGTGGGACCGCACCGCGCCGGGGGCGACGCGCTCCAGCGTGCCCCTGGACTGGACCGCGCAGGCCGACAGCGACCGGTCGGACCGCGACCGGTCGGACCGCGAGCGGGGCGGGGGCGGGCGGTCGGGGGGCATCCCGAACGCCCGGTCCGGCGAGGGCGCGGCGGAGCGGCCCGCGCGTCCCGAGCCCGAGGGCGCCCAGGGCCGTCCGGCGGCGGGTGGTGAGGACACCCGCGCCCAGCGGTTCCCGGCGACGCGCACCGGCGCGACCATCCCGCCCCGGCGGCCGTCCCCGCCCGCCGAGCGCGACGGGACGCGGGCGCAGCGGCCGACGTGGGACGACGACAGCGGCGCCACCGGGGCCTGGCCCGCCGACGAGGCCCCGGACAGCGGCGCGACCGGGGTGTCGCCGATCGGCGCTGGTCAGGACAGCGCGGCCACCGGCGCGTGGCCGATCGACGACGACCGGGACAGCGCGGCCACCGGCGCCTGGTCGCCCGGTGCTGGTCAGGACAGCGGCGCGACCGGGGCGTGGGCGCCGGGAGCCGACCCGGACAGCGGCGCCACGGGCGCCTGGTCGCCGGAGGCCGGTGCGGACAGCGGGGCGACCCGCGCCCGTCCCACGCGCTTCGACGACCCGGACAGCGACGGCACCGACGGCGACGGCACCCGCGCCCAGGCCCCCGCCTGGGACGAGGACGACGACAGCGGCCCGGCCACCGCCGCGGGCACCGTGCCCGACACCGCAGGCAGGCCCGGCGGCACGGCGGCCTGGCCCGCCACCTGGGGCCGGTCGGTGCGCGGCTCCCGCGACTCCAAGTCGCGCTCCGGCTCGCGCTCCCGCTCCGGTTCCAGCGGCTCCGGCTCGTCCAGCGGCCGTTCCCGCCGGGGCTCCACCCGGTCCGCCGCCCCGCGCGGCAGGCTCGGCGCGGGCCTGGTCGAGGTGCCCCCGGTGCCCTACCGGGACCCCAAGCAGGCCGTGCTGGTCAACCCCGAGGTGCCCGAGGCCAAGCGGTTCTGCAGCGCCTGCGGCAAGGAGGTCGGCCGCACCCGCGCCGGGCGCCCCGGCCTGGTCGAGGGCTTCTGCACGCACTGCGGCCACGGCTACTCGTTCGCCCCGAAGCTCACCAGGGGCGAGCTGCTGCACGGCCAGTACGAGGTGCTCGGCTGCCTGGCGCACGGCGGCCTCGGCTGGATCTACCTGGCCGCCGACACCGCCGTGTCCAACCGCTGGGTCGTGCTCAAGGGCCTGCTGGACTCCGGGGACGCCGACGCGAAGGCCGCCGCCGTCGCCGAGCGGCGGTTCCTGGCCGAGGTCGAGCACCCCACCATCGTGAAGATCCACAACTTCGTGCGGCACACCGACCGGCGCACCGGCGACCCCACCGACTACATCGTCATGGAGTACGTCGGCGGCACCACCGTCAAGGACCTGATCAACGACCGGTCGGGCGCGCTGCCGGTGGAGCGGGCCATCGCCTACGCCCTGGAGGTGCTGCCCGCGCTGGGCTACCTGCACGGCGTCGGCCTGCTGTACTGCGACTTCAAGCCGGACAACGTGATCCAGACCGAGGAGCAGCTCAAGCTCATCGACCTGGGCGCGGTGCGCCGCGCCGACGACCGCACCTCCCCCATCTACGGCACGATCGGCTACCAGGCCCCGGAGATCGGCAAGCGCGGCCCGTCGGTGGCCTCCGACCTGTACACGGTGGGCCGGGCGCTGGCGCTGATGTGCTTCCGCTTCGACTTCCGGGGCAAGCACCTCAAGTCCCTGCCGGACGCGGCCGAGCAGCCGCTGCTGGCCGAGCACGACTCGCTGCGCCGGTTCCTGCTGCGCGCCTGCCACCCCGACCCGGACCGGCGGTTCGCCTCGGCCGGGGAGATGGCCGAGCAGCTGACCGGGGTGCTGCGGGAGGTGCTGGCCGCGCAGGACGGCAGGCAGCGGCCCGGCCTGTCGCGGCAGTTCACGCCGGAGCGGCGCGCGTTCGGCTGCGGCGGCGAGCTGGACCGGGGCGAGGCGGCGCTGGGGCTGGCCGTGCCGCAGGTCGACCTGGGCGACCCGGCGGCGGGCATCCTGGCCACCACCACCGGCGAGCCGTCCGAGGTGGTGCGCATCCTGCGGCGCGCCCCGGAGGTCACCCTGGAGGTGCGGCTGCGGGTGGTGCGCGCGCTGCTGGACAGCGACCTGCCCGCGCAGGCGCTGGCCGAGCTGGACGCGCTGGACCGGCTGGACGACGACGACCCGGCCGCGCCCGCCTCCGACGACTGGCGGCCGGACTGGTACCGGGCCCTGATCGCGCTGGCGGGCGGGCGCGTGCAGGCGGCGCGGGAGCTGTTCGACGGGATCGGCGACGTGCTGCCCGGCGAGGCCGCGCCGAAGCTGGCGACGGCGGTCTGCGCGGAGGCGGCGGGCGAGCACCGGGCGGCGGCCGAGCTGTACCGGGTGGTGTGGCGCACCGACCACGCGCACACCGCCGCCGCGTTCGGGCTGGCGCGCGCGCTGCTGGCGTGCGACGACGACCGGGACGGGGCGGTGGAGGTGCTGCACACGGTGCCGGACACCTCCAGGCACCACGTGGCGGCGCGGGTGAGCGCGGTGCACGTGCTGGCCATGGGCGGCATCGCGGACGTGCTGCGGGCGGGCTCCCTGCTGGAGCCGCTCGCGCTGGACGCGGGCCGCAGGGCCGAGTTGACGGCGGAGCTGCTGGCGGCGGCGTTGGCCGTCCCGGCGGAGGACCGGCGGGTGAGCGCGCGGCTGCTGGGCTGCGCGGTCACCGACAAGGGGCTGCGGCTCGGTCTGGAGCGCAGCTACCGGCTGCTCGCCAGGCTCGCCGACACCCCGGAGGAACGGATAGCGCTGGTCGACCGCGCGAACGCGGTCCGGCCGAGGACACTGGTGTGATCATGGATGCTTGCCCGGAGTGCGCCGCCCCCGTGACGGCGCAAGACCGATTCTGCGCGGCCTGCGGCCGCAACCTGCGCCTGCGGCGCACCCCGGTCGGGGGGCCGCCCGCGCTGCCCGACGAGCGGTGCCCGTGCGGCGAGGGCGACTACGGGGAGGACGGCGCCTGCCCGCAGTGCGGCAGAACCCGGCCGTCGCCGCGCGACCGCGTCGAGTTCACCCTTCCCGGCATGGCCGGGGTGAGCGACCGGGGCAGGCGGCGCAAGCGCAACGAGGACTCGATGGCGTTCGGCCGGGCGCGCGGGCGCGGGCTGGCGGTGGTGGTGTGCGACGGGGTGGCGTCCTCCGAGCGCGCCGAGCAGGCCTCGCAGCTGGCCGCCGACACGGCGCTGGACGTGCTGCTGACCGGGGTGATGGCCGGGTCGGACACCGAGCAGGCCACCACCGACGCGGCGACCTCGGCGGGCGCGGCGGTGAGCAGGCTGGCCAGGCCGGAGGCTCCGGAGCTGGCGCCGTCTTGCACGTTCGTGTCCGCGTCGGTCGGGTTGGACGGCACGGTCACGGTGGGTTGGATCGGCGACAGCCGGGCGTACCTGGTGGCCGAGTCGGGCGCGGCCAGGCTGACCACGGACGACACCTGGGCGGCGCACCTGGTGGCGACCGGGCAGCTGACCGAGGAGGAGGCCAAGACCGACCGGCGGGCGCACGTGCTCTCGCGCTGGCTCGGCTCGGGCGCGGAGAGCTCGACCCCGCAGGTGGTGTCGCTGCGACCGGCGACGGCGGGGGCGCTGGTGCTGTGCAGCGACGGGCTGTGGAACTACCTGCCGGAGCCGGAGCACATCGCGGACGCGCTGCCGCTGGGCGTTCCGCCGCTGGAGGCGGCGCGGAAGCTGGTGGACGTGGCGCTGGAGGCGGGCGGGCACGACAACATCACCGTGGTGGTGGTGCAGCTGCGGGGCGGGGGCTGAGCGGGGCGGTCCCGCTGCTCACCCGGCACGCGCTGACCCGCCCCACCACCCGTGCGGCCTGGTTCACCCCTGTGGGTGTGGCAACTTCGCCCCCGCCACACCCACAGGTTTCACCGACCTCGGCCGTTAACCCGTTCGGGCGAGGTAACCTCCCGCTCCTGGGAGGTGACCGGCCGTGGGCGACGTGGTGGACGAGCTGCTGGACCAGTGGGCCGAGGAGCGCCCCGACCTGGACCTGACCCCGCTGGCCGTGCTGACGCGGGTGACCCGCCTCGCCAGGCTCCTCGACCGCGCCCAGCGCGACTTCCTGGCCGCGCACCGCCTGGAACCGGGCGAGTTCGACGTCCTCACCACGCTGCGCCGCGCGGGCGGCGAGCGGGGGCTCACGGCGGGCGCGTTCCTGTCGTCGTCGCTGGTCACGGCGGGCGCCATCACCAACCGCCTCGACCGCATGACGGCCAAGGGCTTGATCCGGCGCACCCCCGAGCGCAAGGACCGCAGGGTGGTGCGGGTCAGCCTCACCCCGGTGGGCCGCGACCTGGTGGACGCCCTGCTGACCGAGCACGCCGCCCACTGCGCCGACTTGCTCTCCCCGCTGCCGCCGCAGACCCGCGAGCTGGTGGCGGACGCGCTGAGCAGGCTGCTCCAGGCGCACGAGTAGCCCCCGGTCCGGGGTCGGCGAGCCCCGACGACGAGCCCCGACGACGAGCGCGCCCCGCCTGACCCGCGCCCGTCCGGGTGCGGCGTCCTGCCCTGCCCGGTACCCCCGCAGAACCGCCCCGTCGCCGTTCCGCTTCGGCCATCCTGGCTATTCCCCCTGGCCAGGGCTCAGCACTACAGTCGAAGTGACCCACCGCACAGCGCACCACCTGGGCGACGCGGCCCGAAAGCGGTTCCCCCCGCACCGGCAGCACACCCGTGGAGGCGGTTCGACCGATGAGGGCTGCGGATAAGCGCAGGTTCGAGCACGACCCCTTCGAGTTCCTCGACGCCCTGCGCGACGACCGCGCCCCGGCCGTGCGGCTGCCCTGGGGCGGGTGGTGCGTGAGCGACGCCGACCTGGCGCGCGAGGTGCTGCGCTCCCCCGAGCACAACTCGGGCCGCTCCGGGTTCTTCGCCGACCTGCTGCCCACCCGGTCCGACCAGGTGCGGGTCGGGCACGCCGCCCGCGACCTGCTGCGCGAGCACCTGCCCGCCTACCGGTCCGCGCTGACCGCCGCCGTCGCCGAGCTGCCCGCGCGGACCCGCTGGCCCGACGCGGGCACCGACCTGCTGCACCGCTGCCTCGCCGACGTGCTGCTGCGCCCCGGTTCCCCGGACCGGCTGCGGGAGCTCATCGGGCGGGCCGTGCACGGCGGCGTGCTGTTCCGGGGCGCGAGCGCGTGGCGGCGGGCCCGCGCCGAGGTGCTGCGCGCCCGGCTGCTGACCGCGCTCGCCGAGGAGTCCGCGCGCCGCCGCGCCGAGACCACCGCCCCGCGCGACCTGCTCGACGCCGCCCTGCGCGCCTGCCCGCCGGACGACCGCGTGGTGGCCGGGGTGTACCTGGTGCTGTTCCGCTCGGTGCTGGCCCCGGTCAGCTCGTCGCTGTCCTGGGCGCTGCTGCTGGGCTGCCTGCACCTGGGCCCGCCGCCGTGGCCGCACCCGGTGGAGCACGTGCTGCGCGAGGCCCTGCGGCACCGCCCGATGGTGTGGATGGTCGGCCGGGAGCTGGGCGGCCCGGTCGAGTTCGGCGGCCTGGCCTTCCCGCGCGGCGAACTGCTGTCGGTCAGCCCCTACCTGCTGCACCACGACCGGTCGGGCTGGCGCGACCCCGGCGAGTTCCGCCCCGAGCGCTGGGCGGACCCGACCGGGCGCGGCCTGTACCTGCCGTTCGGGCTGGGCCCGTTCGCGTGCGTGGGCGCGAGCGTCGCCCAGGCGATGGCCGCCGACGCCCTGACCGCGCTGACCGGGGCCGGGCGGGTGGGCGTCACCGGCGGCGAGACCCGCCCCGTCATGGTCGAGGGCGCGGTGCCCCGCCCGTTCACCACCCACCTGGACCGCGCCGCCGCGCGCCCGACGACCGACAGCGAAGGAGGTGGACCCCCATGATGGCCATGCTCAAGCGCGTCTTCACCGCCAAGCCGCCCCAGCGGTGGATCTGGCACTGAGCCACGGGAGCACGACGACGCGGGCGGCGCGCTCACCCGGCCCGCCGCCCGCACCGCTCCCGCAGCTCGGCGATCACCGCCTTCCCGCGCGCGTCCGCCGCCCCGTCCACCGCGCCCACCAGCTCGGCGGCCTCCACGACGTCGCCGAGGTCCCCCGCCTCGGCCTCGACGCGCCGCCAGACCTCCTCCGGGTCGAGCGTGACGACATCGGCGAGCTGCTCGTCCTCCACCCCGTGCCGCTGCCGGACGAGCCTGGCCAGGTGCCGGAACAGCAGCCGCTCGCGGTCGGTGGCCGCGCCGTCGGCGGTGATCACCAGCCACGCCGCCCACAGCAGCAGCCGGGGGTGGCGGGTGCGCCTGACCAGCGTCTCGGCGATCTCGACCACCTCAGCCTCGCCCCGGAAGACCGCTCGGGCGTGCTTGCCCGACGACGCGGTCGTCCAGCGGTTCATGAGGACGGTGAGGGGGATCGTGACGCCGGGGACGCCGAACTTGATCACGTTGCGCTGCAGCAGGTGCCTCCCGACCACCGGCAGGCTCCGCGCGGTGGCGAGCACCGACCCGGAGTAGTACTTCCTCAGCACCTGCCGGACCACGCCGGGTACGAACTTCATCGTCCCCCTGGCGGTTTCCCCCGCCTTGACGCCGAACGCCACCCGGACGAGCTTCAGCACGTCCTCGGGGTCGTCCAGGTCCAGCGGAACCCGGTAGACCACCGCGATGTCGTGGGCCAGCCGCAGCTGCACCTGGCTGAGGAACGTCAGGTCGACCATGAAGGTGGCGACCCCGGCCGGGACGGTGAGCGCGCTGGCCCCGCCCAGCGACCCGAGGGTGGCGACGACGGCGGCGGTGTAGGCGCCCGCGCTGAGCCCGCCCTCGATCATCGCGTACTTCTTCGCCAGGTCGATCTGCTGCTCGACGACGCCGTCGGCGGGCATCCCCCGGTACTTCTGCTGGAAGAACTCCAGGGTGGCCCGCTCGCTGTACGAGCGCAGCGCCCGCGCGCAGAGCTTGGTGAACCAGCCGCCCGACTTGATCTCGTCCGCGCTCAACTCCGCGACGAACTCCCGCAGTCCGGCGCGCTCCTGCTCGACGGCCTCGCGGCCAGGCTGTAACTCGGTCACGACGGTTCCCCTCCGGATGGTTCGGCAACCGGCAAGGTTGCCGGATCCCCCCTCGCGGTCGCCGCCTCCAGGATCGAGTTCAGCCGATCGTGGTGCTCGGTGGTGAACGCCTCGACGCCCTGCGCTGGAAAAGGGGCCCCACCACCCCGGTGAGGCCCCTTCCGAAGAATGACGAACCGCCGTCAGCCCGCCACGACACCCCCGGCGAACGCCCCGGCCCGCCACTGGTCCACCGCCGGGGTGAGGTAGTCGGCCAGCACCGGGAGCTGCGGCACGAGCGCCAGGCACGCGATGATCCGCAGCTTGCCCACCGCGTCCACGAACGCCAGCGCGTCCGCGTCCAGCTCCCTGATCCCGACCTCCCGCGCGCCCTTGTCGTACGCCGACGCCAGCTCGGCCCCGAGCCCGCCCAGGTCCCACTCCACCGGCCCGAGGGTGACCATCTCGAAGTCCGAGTACCGGTCCCCGTCGACCCCGTGGAAGATGTTCGCGGGCGGCGAGTCGCCGTGCACGGGCTGGAGGTCGACGCCGGGGAACCGCGCCTCGAACGCCTCCCGCGACCGCACCAGCGGCTCCAGCACCTCCCACTCCCGCAGCGCCCGCTCCAGGTCCTGCGGGGCCAGCAGGTCCGGCCGACCGGCCAGCTCGGCGAGCGCGGCGGTGACGAACTCCGGCTCCGCCGAGGACAGGAACGCCAGCTCACCGGGGTAGTCGCGCAGCGCGGCGTGCAACCGGGCGGTGCTCTCGGTGTTGGCCGCGTAGTCCGGCTGCCGCTCCCGGTCCTGCTCGACGTAGGTCCAGAACGTCATGGAGAACCCGCCCCGCCGCACCGGTTCGGCGGGCGCCAGCGGGCTGGGCTCGATCACCGGCACCCCGCGCCCGGCCAGCCACGCGGCGACCGCCAGCTCGTCGCGCTGCCGGGCGGCGAGCGAGTCGAGCGTGGTGGTCGCGGGCAGCACGACGGGGACGCGGGCCACGACGGGCGAGGGCGCGAGGCGCACGACGACGGAGAACAGCTCGTACAGCACCTCGGCCTCGCCGACGTCCAGCCCGAGCTCCCGACCGGCCTCGACGGCCGCGTCGAGCGCGGCGGCGGTGCGTGCGGCGATGTCCTGCGGTGTTGCGAAACCGGTCATGGCGGGATGATCCCACCGGACCGGGCGGGCGGGCCACCGGTTATTCGATCACCCGACGCGCACCAGCACCTTGCCCCTGCTGCTCCCCCGCAGCACCCGCTCCAGCGCCTCGGGCGCGTTCTCCAGCCCCTCCACCACGTCCTGCGCGTACCGCAGCCGCCCGTCCGCGATCCGCGCGGCCAGCTCCCCGGTGATCTCCCCGAACCGCTCCGCGTGGTCGGTCACCAGGAACCCGCGCACCGACACCCGCTGCTCCAGCACCTCCACCAGGTTCCGCACGCCCCACCGCCGCGCCGGGTCCCCGCTGTAGTCGGCGATCATCCCGCACAGCGCCACCCTGGCCCCGGTGCCCAACCGGGTCAGCACGTGGTCGAACACCTCGCCCCCGGCGTTCTCCACGTCCGCGTCCACCCCGTCGGGCGTCGCCGCGTCCAGCAGCTCGCGCCAGCGCGGGTCGCGCCGGTCCACGCACGCGTCGAACCCCAGCTCCTCCACCACGTACCGGCACTTGTCCGCCCCGCCCGCGATCCCGACCACCCGCGCGCCCCGCTCGCGCGCCAACTGCCCGGCGATCGACCCGACCGCGCCCCCGGCGGCCGACACCACGACGGTGCGCCCCGGCCGGGGATCGGCGATCTCCACCGCCAGCCAGGCGGTGATCCCGGTCAGCCCGAGCACCCCGAGCAGCTCCTCGGGACCGGCGGGCAGCGGGTCTGGCAGCACCTGGAACGGCCCCTCCAGCTCCCGGTCGTCGGCCACCCGGTAGTCCTGCCAGCCGGTCATGCCCAGCACGTGCGCCCCCACCGGCAGGTCCGCCCGCCGCGAGGCCACCACCCGCCCGAGCCCGAAGCCCCGCATCACCGCGCCGACCTCCACCGGCGGCAGGTCGCTGCGGATCTCGCTCATGAACACCCGGTTCGACGGGTCCACCGACAGCACCAGCGTGCGCACCAGCGCCTGCCCGTCGCGCAGCTCCCCGACCGGTTCGCGCACCAGCTCCAGCGCGGCCTCGTCCGCCACCCCGGCGGGCCTGCCGCGCAGCCGGAACGCCCGGTTGACCAGCTCGTCCACGTCACCCTCCTCGCGGCCCCGACCTCCGGGGCCCGGGATCGAGTCTGGGCGCGCGGCGGGCGCGGGTCCGCGTACGGGGACGCCGTCCGGGGGTACCGGGACGCCACCCTCACCCCCGGTGGCGGGCCCGGTACTCGTGCGGGGAGACCCCGTGCACCGCGCGGAAGCGCCGGTTGAGGTGGCTGGTGTCGAAGAACCCCCACCGCCGCGCCAGCGCGGCCACCGTCGAGTCCCCGGTCAGCAGCTCCTCCCGGACCCGCGCGACCCGCTTGGCCCGCAGCACCCCGGAGAACGTCTCGCCGCCCGCGCTGAACAGCCGCCCCAGGGTGCGCACCGAGACGCCGTGCGCCGCCGCGACCTCGTCCACGCCCAGGTCGGCCCGCCCGAGCCGGGCGTCCAGGTACCGCTCCACGGCGGCCCGCCGGGCGGGCGCGAGCGCCTGCGGGTCCAGCGGCGACTCGGGCTGCAGCGCGCCCCAGCCGAGTTCGAGCAGGGCGTTGCGCGCGGCCACGGCGGGTCCCGGCGCGAGGTCGGGCAGCAGCGGCGCCAGCGACTCCAGGTACCCGGCGAGCAACCGCACCGCCGGGACGCGGCCGGGGCGCGGGCGCCCGATCACCAGCGGGCAGCCCACGTCCTCCAGGACGGCGCGGGGGATCAGCACGCTGCGGGTGGCCACCGGCCCGGCAGCGGCGAACCGCGCCGGGCTGCGGCTCTCCCACGCGACCGCGTCACCGGCCCGCAGCACCCACTCCCGCCCGCCCTGGGCGAACACCTCGCTGCCCGAGCGGACGATCCGCGCGACGAAGTGGTCCCCGTCGCCCGCCGCGACCTGCCGGGGGCCGCGCACCCCGGCGAACGCCCCCGACTCCCAGTCGACGACGGTCAGGTCGTCCACCCGGCGCGTGCTCGCGACCCCGGCGAACCCCGCCGCGTCGGCCACCCGCACCGCCCACGGCAGCGGCCCGGAGGCGAGCTCCCGCTCCCAGGCCCGCGCGTCGAGCCCGGCGACCGGCGCCGGGCCGCTCACCGGGGAACCGCGTCCAGCGCCTTGAAGATCCGCTTGTCCGACACCGTGTACCGGGCCCCGATGGTCTGCGCGAAGTAGCTCACCCGCAGCTCCTCGATCATCCACCGGACCTCGTCCAGCCCCGGCTGGGGCTCGTCGGCGGGCAGCTTGGCCCGCAGGTCCCGGTACTCCGCGTGCACCGCGTGCACCCGGTCCATCCACTCCTGGTCCCGCCGCACGTCCCGCCCGAGCTTCTCGACCCGGACCGCGATCCCCTTCAGGTACCGCACCACGTCGTCCAACCGAGCCGCCCCGGCCTCGGCGACGAACCCGGCGTGCACCAGCCCGCTCAGCTGGGCCCGCGCGTCGGCCAACGACTCCTCGACCCCCGGCCCGCGCACCGCCCCGATGGCCAGCTCGACCTCCTGGGCCGCGTCCAGGACCTTCCGAACCCGCCCCACAACCTCGAAAACAGCCTCGCCCAGCCCGACCCGGACCTTCTCGGTCAGCGCGGCGAAGGCGTCCTGCTTCCACACCGGCCCGCCCGCGTCGGCCACCAGCTTGTCCACCGCCGCCGCGATGCAGTCCGCCAGCAGCGGGGCGACCCCGCCGTGCGGGTTGCGGGTCAGCGTCAGCTTCTCCGCGTTGGTCAGCCCCCGCTGGAGCAGCTTCACCGGCGAGGGCACGTTCAGCGTGATCAACCGCCGGGTCCCCAGCCGCATGGCGTGCGCCTGCCGCCCGGGGGTGTCCAGGATCTCCACGGCCGCGCTGGTCCCCTTGTCCACCAGCGCCGGGTACGCGGTGACCACGATCCCGGACCGCTCGCGCCGCACCGCGCGGGGCAGGTCGCCGAAGTCCCAGCGCACCACCCCGGTGCGAGCCAGGCTCCCGGCCGCCTCGGCCAGGCTCGCCCGCAGCCGCTGCTTGAGCCGCAGCTTCAGCGCCGCCGGGTCCTTGCCGACGGCCAGCTCCTCGCCCGCCTCGCCGACGACCTGGAAGGTCAACCGCAGGTGGTCGGGGACCTGGTCGAGGTTCCACTCCTCGCGCGGCACCACGACCCCGGTCAGCGCCCGCAGCTCCCGCTCCAGCGCGGGCAGCAGCGCCTCGTCCACCTTGATCCGCGACAGCGCCGCCGCCGCGACGTCCGGGACCGGCACGAAGTTGCGCCGCACCGGTTTGGGCAGCGACCGGATCAGCGCCACCACCAGCTCGGTCCGCAGGCCGGGGATCTGCCACGACAGCGCGTCGTCCGGGACCTTCGTCAGCGCGGGCAGCGGCAACCGCACCGTCACCCCGTCCCCGCCTGCCCCCGGCTCGAACCGGTAGGACAGCGAGAACGTCAGCCCACCCCGGTCCATCTGGTCCGGGTAGGCGTCGGGCTCGACCTTCGCCACGTCGTTGACCAGCATCTTCTTGCTGAACGTCAACAGCTCGGCGTCCTCGTGCCGCGCCTTCTTCCACCACGAGTCGAAGTGCCGCGCCGACACCACGTCCGCCGGGACCCGCTCGGCGTAGAAGTCGAAGATCGTCTCCTCGTCGACCACGATGTCCCGCCGCCGCGCCCGGTTCTCCAGCTCCGCGACCTCGGCCAGCAGCTCCTGGTTGCGCCGGTAGAACTCGTGGTGCGTGCTCCACTCCCCCTGCACCAGCGCGTGCCGGATGAACAGCTCCCGCGACAGCTCGGGGTCGATCCGCCCGTAGTTCACCCGCCGGGCCGCCACGATCGGCACCCCGTACAGGGTCACCTTCTCGCTCGCCACGACCGCGCCGCGCTTGGCGTCCCAGCGGGGCTCGCTGTAGGTGCGCTTGACCAGGTGCTCGGCCAGCCGCTCCGCCCACTCGGGCTCGATCTTCGCGACCGTGCGCCCCCACAGCCGGGAGGTCTCCACCAGCTCGGCGGCCATCACCCACTGCGGCGGCTGCTTGCTCAGCGCCGAGCCGGGGAACACCGCGAACCGCGCCCCCCGCGCGCCGAGGAACTCGGCGAGCTGCCGCCGCCCCTGCTCCTTCTTGCCCTGCTCGCGCTTGGGCACGTCCTTGAGGCCGATGTGCGAGAGCAGACCCGCCAGCAGGCTGACGTGGATGTTGCGCGACTCGCCCGGCTCGGTGTTGACGTGCACCCCGAGCGTCTTGGCGACCTGCCGCAGCTGCGCGTACACGTCCTGCCACTCGCGCACCCGCAGGTAGTTCAGGAACTCGGTGCGGCACATCTTGCGGAACTGGTTCGAGGAGCGCTCCTTCTGCTGCTCCTTCAGGTAGTCCCACAGCGTCAGGTACGAGGTGAAGTCCGACCCCGCGTCCTTGAACCGGGCGTGCTGCTCGTCGGCGGCCTGCTGCTTGTCTGCGGGCCGCTCGCGCGGGTCCTGGATCGACAGCGCCGCCGCGATCACCATGACCTCGCGCACGCACCCGTTGCGGTCGGCCTCCACGACCATCCGCGCGAGCCTCGGGTCGATCGGCAGCTGCGCGAGCTTGCGCCCCAGCGGGGTCAGCTCCCGCCCCGGCGTGGGCGCCAGCGCCCCCAGCTCCTGGAGCAGCTGCACGCCGTCGGCGATGTTGCGCGACTCCGGCGGGTCGATGAACGGGAACCCGGCGATGTCGCCGAGCCCGATCGAGGTCATCTGCAGGATGACCGACGCCAGGTTGGTGCGCAGGATCTCCGGGTCGGTGAACTCCGGCCGGGCCAGGAAGTCGTCCTCGGAGTACAGCCGCACGCAGATGCCCTCGGACACCCGGCCGCAGCGGCCCTTGCGCTGGTTCGCCGAGGCCTGCGACACCGGCTCGATGGGCAGGCGCTGCACCTTGAGCCGGTGGCTGTAGCGGGAGACGCGGGCGGTGCCGGGGTCGATCACGTACTTGATGCCGGGCACGGTCAGCGACGTCTCGGCCACGTTCGTGGCCAGCACGACCCGCCTGCCCCGGTGCGGCTGGAACACCCGGTGCTGCTCGGCGAACGACAGCCGCGCGAACAGCGGCAGCACCTCGGTGTCGCGCAGCTTGAGCGCGCCCAGGGCGTCGGCGGTGTCGCGGATCTCCCGCTCGCCGGACAGGAACACCAGCACGTCGCCGGGCCCCTCGGCCTGGAGCTCGCGCACCGCGTCGCAGATGCCCTGGGTCTGGTCGCGGTCCGGGTCGGCCTCGGGGTCCTCCGGGTCGACCAGCGGCCGGTAGCGCACCTCCACCGGGTAGGTGCGGCCGGAGACCTCGATGACGGGCGCGTCGGAGAAGTGCCGGGAGAAGCGCTGCGGGTCGATGGTCGCCGAGGTGATGACGACCTTGAGGTCCGGGCGCTGGGGCAGCAGCTGCTTGAGGTAGCCGAGCAGGAAGTCGACGTTGAGGCTGCGCTCGTGCGCCTCGTCGATGATGATCGTGTCGTAGCGGGAGAGCATCCGGTCGGTCTGGAGCTCGGCGAGCAGGATGCCGTCGGTCATCAGCTTGACCAGGGTCTCGTCGCCGGACTGGTCGGTGAAGCGGACCTTGTAGCCGACCGCGCTGCCCAGCTCGGTGTTCAGCTCCTCGGCGACGCGCTCGGCGACGGTGCGGGCGGCGAGCCTGCGCGGCTGGGTGTGCCCGATCTGGCCGAGCACGCCCCGGCCCAGCTCAAGGCAGATCTTGGGCAGCTGGGTGGTCTTACCCGACCCGGTCTCACCGGCCACGACCACCACCTGGTGGTCGCGGATGAGCGCGGCGATCTCGTCCTTGTGCGCGCTCACCGGCAGCTCGGCCGGGTAGGTGATGGTCGGCAGGGCCTCGCGGCGCAGCGCCACCCTCAGCTCGGCCTGGTCGAACTCGGCGGCGATCTCGGCGGTCACCCCCGCGCGCGCCCGCTCGTCGCGCATCCTGCGGACGCCGTCGAGGCGGCGGCGCAGGCGGCGCTGGTCCCGAGTCATGAGCTGGGGCAGGCGTTGCTGCAGGTCGGCGAAAGACGGCGTGTTCATACTGCCCACAAGGATAGTGGTGGCGGCCAGCAGTTATCCGGCCGAACCCCCTCGCCGCCCGCGCTTCACCCCGGTTTCACGCGCGGGTCGGCTCCGGACGGGGGTCAGCGCTCGGCGCGCAACCGCGCCAGCAGGTCGGCGTGCGCGGCCAGGACCTCGCGGTGCACGAACGGTCCGTGGCTGATCCTGGCCACGCCCAGCTCGGCCAGCCGGGGCGCGGGCGGGGACGCCGGGGAGCGCAGCACGTTGACCGGGAGGCCTGCGGAGGCGGTGAACTCCTCGATGGCGGCCTCGTCGGCGAGCCCGATCGGGTAGACGCAGTCCGCGCCCGCCTCCGCGTACAGCCGGGCCCGGCGCAGCGCCTCGGCGAGGTCGCCGCCGAGCAGGAAGACGTCGGTGCGGGCGTTGATCACCAGGTCGGGGTCGGCGGCGCGCAGTTCCCGCAGGTAGGCGGCGTGCTCGTGGGGGTCGAGCAGGTCGCGCTCGTGCAGCGAGTCCTCGACGTTGCAGCCGACCGCGCCCGCCCGCGCGAGCCGCGCGGCCAGCTCGGCGGGGCCCAGGCCGTAGCCGTGCTCGACGTCGGCGGTGACCGGCACGGCGACCGCCGAGGCGATCCGGGTGATCGCGGCGAACGCCTCGTCGACCGGCATCGCCTCCCCGTCCGGGTGGCCCAGGGTCGCGGAGACGGCGGCGCTGGCCGTGGCGACCGCGCCGAACCCGGCCCGCTCGACGGCCAGCGCGGACGGCACGTCCCAGGCGTTGGGCAGCACGAGGGGGTCGCCGGGCACGTGCAGCGCCCGCAGCGCGGCGGCTGCGGCGGAGCGTTCGGTGGTCATGGTGCGACCGTAGGGCAGCGGGTGCGTTGGTCCGCGCGGAACCGCACCGGTGCGGTCCGGGGGCCCGAAGGGGCCGGTCCCCGGAGGGGCGGGCGGGCTGTGTCGCCGCGCCTGGACGCGCCGTGCCGCGCTGTCCGCGCCGTCGTGCTGCGTCGTCGGGCTGTGTTCGTCGTGCTGCGCCCACGTCCGGGTGAGGCCACACTCGACGGGGTGAAGCTGACCGCGACCGTCCTCGACACCACCGACCCCAGGGGCCTGGCGCGGTTCTACGGCGCGCTGCTCGGCTGGGAGATCGCCACCGACGAGAGCGGCTGGGTGACGCTGCGCGACCCTGCGGGCGGCGCGGGCCTGTCGTTCCAGGCCGAACCCGCCCACCGGCCGCCGGTGTGGCCCGCGGCCGAGGGCGACCCCCGGATGATGATGCACCTGGACGTCGAGGTGACCGACCTGGCGGCCGGGGTGGCGCGCGCCGTGGAGCTGGGCGCCCGCCTGGCCGGGCACCAGCCGCAGGCGGACGTGCGCGTGCTCCTGGACCCGGCGGGCCACCCGTTCTGCCTGTGGGTGCCGCAGGAGCGCTAGCCCAGCGGCGTCCACACCCCGTCGGCGCGCTCGACGCGCACGTTGGCCGCCCCGACCTCGGCGACCGCGATGGTGATCACGGCCTGCCCGGTGCCCGCCGCCGCGAACACCACCGGGGTCTTGCCGTGCCGCTCGCAGAGCTTGCGCAGCGTGGCGCAGATCGACCCGAACTTGCCGTGGCTGCGGTCCTTGTCCGCGCCCCCGACCACGCCCACCTGGGTGTCGGACCACACGTCGACCCGGATCGACAGGCTCCCCCGCTCCGGCTCCATCCGCAGCTCGGGGTCCTGCCCGCCCTTGTGGGTGGTCGTGAAGGGCGCGGCCCACTCGGGCACCCGGTCGCGGGCGACCCAGCCGCCGTCCAGGGCCTTGGCGGCGGACACCTCCCGCGCCTCCCCCAGCTCCCGACCGGCCGCCCCGCCCTCCTGCGCGGCGCCGATCGCGGCGGCCAGCTCGGCGAGGTCCGCGAACGACGCGCCCGCGTGCAGCCGCTTGCCCAGGAAGGCGCCCGCGCCGCGCGGGTCGAAGCCGGGGACCTTCTTCAGCTCCTCCACCAGCGCCCGCACGTCCGAGTGGGCGACGCCGCCGACGGTGATGGCGCGCTGGACGGCGACCAGCCCCGTGACGGCGGTGTTGCCCGCCGCGCGCTGCAGGGCGAGCACCCCCTGCGGGCCCACCGGCTCCGCGTTCCGGTGCTCGCGCCCGCCGCGCCCGTGCTCGGCGTGCTCGTGCCCTCGCTCGTGCGCCCGCACAGGACCTCCCGGTGTCGGGCTCCATGCTCCCGGCCTCCACCGCCCCGCCGCAGTGGCGCGCGGGATGCCCGAGGGGGCGGTGTTCCCCGCCCCCGGCGCCGCCCCGCGACCACTGGCGCGCCGCCCGGAGCACCCCCGTGCCGGTTCGGCCGCACCCCCGCCGCCAGCCGGCGGACACCGCCGGTGGTCCCGCAGGGTGACCGGGGATGCACACAGCGTCGTTAACAGTAAACAGGCTTGCGACGACCGGCCTGGACCGAAGAGCGCATCCGGTTCGCCCCGACGTGCGCTTGCCCGCCGTGTTTCCGGTGTGTTTCCGCGCCGTTTGAGCTGCGCTTTTTCCCCGTCCACCTCCCCGGTTGGGCCGCTCGACCGCACCCGGAGGCCACAACTCCACACCGGTTCCTAAATTGCGGGACCGCGCTCACCAGCGGGTTTCCCGCCATACGATCAGATCGCCCGGTCACCCCGCAGGCCGGGCGCGCACAGGACCAGTGGCCCCCGGCCCACCCTGCCCCGGCCGGGGGCCACCCTCTCCGAGGTCGAGCTCACGCCCCGGTGGTGCCACCCACGACCGCGTCCGAGGACGCGGGCTTCTCGACCGGGGGCACCACGCCCGCCAGGTCGCCGCCGTTGTCGTTGACCCGCAGCACGAACGGCCGGGTCTCGGTGTACCGGACCACCGACAGCGACGCCGGGTCGACCACGATCCGCTGGAACCCGTCCAGGTGCGCGCCCAGCGCGTCCGCCAGCAGCGACTTGATCACGTCGCCGTGGCTGCACGCCAGCCACACCGCGCCGGGCCCGAACTCCTCGGTGATCCGCGCGTCGTGCGCCCGCACCGCCGCCACCGCCCTGGCCTGCACCCGCGCCAGCCCCTCGCCGCCGGGGAACACCGCGGCGGACGGGTGCTGCTGCACCACCTTCCACAGCGGCTCCTGCAGCAGCTCCTTGATGGGCCTTCCGGTCCACTCGCCGTACTCGACCTCGGCCAGCTCCGGCTCCACGGCCGCGGTGAGGCCGCGCTCGGCCAGCAGCGGCTCCAGGGTCTGCCCGCAGCGCTCCAGCGGCGAGGTCACCACCGCGTCCAGGCGCACCCCGGCGAGCCGGTCGACGAGCGCGCGGGCCTGCCGCTCGCCGTCCTCCGCGAGCCGCACCCCCGGTTGCCTGCCCGCCAGGATCGCGGAGCCGTTGGCGGTCGAGCGCGCGTGCCGCAGAAGGATCACAGTAGCCACGCTGCCAGCCTAAATCGCCCCGCGAACCGATCACCGCGCGGGACCCGTCGCACCCTGCGGACGCCGGTGGCCCGGAACGCGTCGTCGCGTTCCGGGCCACCGGGGAAAACCAGGTTCCGCCGAACTCAGGTCGCGCTGATCAGCCCCATGGACAGCAGACCCATCAGCACCAGGCCCAGCAGCAGCCGGTACCACACGAACACCGAGTAGCTGTGCTTCGACACGTACCGCAGCAGCCACGCGATGGTGGCGTAGCCGACCACGAACGACACCAGCGTCGCCACGATCATCTGCGGCACCGAGGCGGCGTTCGCCTCGGACCGGTCGAGCACGTCCGGGATGCTGAACAGGCCCGCGCCGAACACGGCGGGCAGCGCCAGCAGGAACGAGTACCGGGCCGCGGAGGCCCGGTCCAGCCCCAGGAACAACCCCGCGGTGAGCGTCCCGCCGGAGCGGGAGACACCGGGGATGAGCGCCATGGCCTGGGCGAAGCCCATGCCGACGGCGTCCTTCATCTCCAACTTCGAGCGCACCTGCTTGCCGACGTGGTCCGCCACGCCGAGCAGGATGCCGAACACGATCAGCACGATCGCCGTGATCCACAGGTTCCGCAGCGACGAGCGGATCTGGTCCTTGAACACCAGGCCAAGAACACTGATCGGAATCGAACCGAGGATGACGTACCACGCCATCCGGTAGTTCTCGGTCTTCCGGGCGGCCTTGCTGAACAAGCCCTTGAACCAGGCGGACAGCAGTCCGCCGATGTCCTTGGCGAAGTAGATCAGCACTGCCAGCTCGGTCCCCAGCTGGATCACCGCGGTGAACGAGGCGCCCGCGTCGTTGCCGAAGAACAGCGTGGACACGATGCGCACGTGCGCCGACGACGAGATGGGGAGGAATTCCGTGAGTCCCTGCACCAGGCCGAGGACGATGGCCTGCAACCAGCTCAACTACCCACTCCCGCCAGATCCAAGGCCTCGGACGCCGCGCGGAGCGCGGCCGTCCCCTGGGCCAGATCTTGCAGCATGGGCGAGACGGTCAGCGTCGTGACCCCCGCTTGGGCGTAGGCGGCCATCCGGTCGGCGATCCGCTCCACCGGACCGAGCAGCGAGGTGGCGTCCAGGAACTCCAGCGGCAGCGCCGCCATCGCCCCCGCGTAGTCCTTGGCCAGGTACCGCTCCTGCACCTCGGCGGCCTCGGCGGCGTAGCCCATGCGCACCGCGAGGTCGTTGTAGAAGTTCTTCTGCCTGCTGCCCATGCCGCCCACGTACAGCGCCGCGTACGGCCGCACCAGGTCCGCGCAGGCCCGCCAGTCCTCGCCGACGACCAGCGGCGCGGTGGGCACCACGTCGAACCCGTCGAGGCCCTTCCCGGCCTTCTCGCGGCCTGCGCGCAGCAGGTCGAGGGACTCCCCGGCCTGCTCGGGGGAGAAGAACAGGGCCAGCCAGCCGTCGGCGATCTCGCCCGCGAGCTGGACGTTCTTCGGGCCGACGGCGGCCAGGTAGAGCGGGATGTGCTCGCGCACGGGGTGCACGGTGAGGGTGAGCGCCTTGCCGGGGCCGTCCGGCAGCGGCAGCACGTAGTGCTCGCCCTCGTGCCTGAGCCGCTCGCGGCGCAGCGCGGTGCGCACGATCTCCACGTACTCGCGGGTGCGCGCGAGCGGCTTGTCGAAGCGCACCCCGTGCCAGCCCTCCGACACCTGCGGCCCGGACACGCCCAGCCCCATCCGGAACCGCCCGCCGGACAGGGTGTCCAGGGTGGCCGCCGTCATCGCGGCCATCGCCGGTGTCCTGGCGGGGATCTGCATGATGGCGCTGCCCACGTCCACGCGTTCGGTGTGGGCGGCCACCCACGAGAGCACGGACGGCGCGTCCGACCCGTAGGCCTCCGCCGCCCAGACCACGGAGAAGCCGAGCCGGTCGGCTTCCCTGGCCAGTTCGAGGTTCGCGGCGTCGTTGCCCGCGCCCCAGTACCCGAGGTTCAGTCCCAGTCGCACACGCGGACCCTACCGACCGGTAACCACGATGGCCAGGTGATCACCCTCTAGGCTTCGCCGCGTGGAACAGCGATACCTGGGACGCAGCGGTCTGCGGGTGTCCCGGCTCGGGCTCGGCACCATGACCTGGGGCCTGGACACCGGGCCCGACCAGGCGGCGAGCCAGCTCCAGGCCTTCACCGAGGCGGGCGGCACGCTCGTGGACACCGCCGACGTCTACTCCGACGGGGAAGCGGAGCGCATCCTCGGCGCACTGCTGGGCGAGGTCGTGCCACGCGATCGGGTGGTGCTGGCGACCAAGGCGGTCGCGCGGCGCGACGACGGCCCGTTCGGCGGCGGCGCCTCGCGCGGGGCGCTGCTGGCCGCGCTCGACGGCTCGCTGCGCAGGCTCGGCGTGGACCACGTCGACCTGTGGCAGCTGCACGCCTGGGATCCGGCCGTGCCCCTGGACGAGACCCTGTCCGCGCTCGACGCGGCCATCGCCTCCGGCAAGGTCCGCTACGCCGGGGTGTCCAACTACTGCGGCTGGCAGCTGGGCACCGCCGCCACCCTGCCCGGCCACACCCCGATCGTGTCCGACCAGGTCGAGTACTCGCTGGTGGAGCGAGGTGTGGAGCGCGAGGTCGTGCCCGCCGCGCTGCACCACCGGGTGGGGCTGCTGCCGTGGGCGCCGCTGGGGCGCGGCGTGCTCACCGGCAAGTACCGGCACTCCACGCCCGCCGACTCGCGCGGGGCCTCCGAGGCGCTGGCCGGGTACGTGGAGCGGCACCGCACCGAGCGGGCCGGGCGGATCGTGCAGGCCGTGCTGACCGCCGCCGAGGGCCTGGGCAGCTCGCCGCTGCGGGTGGCGCTGGCGTGGGTGCGGGACCGGCCCGGCGTGGTCGCGCCGATCGTGGGGGCCAGGGACACCGTGCAGCTGGTGGCGTCCCTGGCCAGCGAGGACCTCGTGCTGCCGTCCGCGATCCGGGCGGCGCTGGACGACGTGAGCGCGGTGGGGTTCGGCTACCCGGAGACCGCGCTGGGCTGAGCGCGGGCGCGCGGCGCGGAACCACCCGCCGCCGCGCCCCGCCCAGGTCCCGCTCCCGCGTCCCGCCTCGCGCTCAGCCCTCGTCCGGCCCGCCACGCCCCGCACCTTGCCCGGTCTGCCCCGTCTGCCCGGTCGGCGGGGTCGGCGGGGTCCGCCCCGCCTGGGCGCCGCTCCCCGCCTGCCTGCCCACGCGCCTGCCCCGCCGCTTGGCCGGGTGGTGCGCCGCCGCCCGCTCACGACCGGGCTCCGGCTCCTCCTCCGCCAGCTCCCGCGCCGCCAGCAGCCACGGCGGCGCCCCGTCCACCGCCTCCTCCAGCCACGCCGAGGCCCGCGCGGCCCGCTCCACCGCCCCCGGAGCCCGCACCCGGCGCGCCAGGTGCTCCACCAGCGCCCCCACCCTGGTCGCGGCGGGCGGGTGGCAGCCCGCGAACGGCACCGGCGCCCCGGTGCGCTCGGCCAGCGCGTGCACCGCCTCCTGCAGGAACAGCGGCAGCAGCAGCCCCACCACCAGCAGCCGCTCCCGCTCGTCGCGCTCGCGCGGGGCCGCCCGGTCCACGTCGCGCAGCAGCACCGAGGCCGCCAACCGGTCCGCGTCGTGCTCGCCCGGCCAGCCCACCGACCTCGCGTCCAGCGCCCCCACCGGGGTGCGCGCCTCCGTCCACCGGACACCCGACACCAGGTCCCCGCGCAGCACGTGCGCCACCTCGTGGGCCAGCAGGAACCCCAGCGCGTGCCGCCACAGCTCCCCCGCGACCGCCGCGCGCGCCCCGGACAGCTCCGGGAGCGGTCTGGGACGGGCGGCCCCGTTGCCGTGCAGGTGCGCGTTGAACGCCTCGGCCAGCGCGTACCCGACCCGGTCCCCCACCAGCAGCGGCTCACCGCCCTCCGGCCCGGCCGCCACCATGATCTTCACCACCCCGCGCAGCAGGTCCAGCAGGCCGCTGTCCACCAGCAGCAGCGCCCCGCCGCCGGGCACCGGGTGGCACAGCCCGTCCAGCGCGCCGGTCGGGAACACCGCCGGGTGCAGCGGCGTGGTCACCGGCAGGCCTGTCGCCCAGGACAGCCGCAGCACCGGCGGCAGCGCCGCCTCCAGCGCGGTCTGCCAGTCCCGCAGCCGCTCCTGCCGGTAGGCCGGTGGACGCAGCCTGACCTCGACCAACCGTCCCAGCAGCACCTCGCGCCGCTCGCCGCCGACCGTGGCCCAGGTGTGGTAGCGGCCGTCCGGGCGGACGGGGCGGGGAAGGGGGTCGAGGTGGTCCACGACCCTCCGGTTGCGCAGCAGCTCCTGGTGCCGCTCCTTGAGCCGGTCCACCGTCATGCGCCCTCCTCCCGTTCACCGGGCATGGTGTCCCTGGGTGGGTGTCGGCGGGGGCCGTATCACCTCGCCGGACCAGCGATTCCACCCTCCCCCTGCGTGACGGCGGCCGTTCGGTGATGGATGCTGGGGTCCGGTTGTGCGAACGGGTTAACTGGAGGTCCAACAGTGCGTCGTCTGGCCGCGGTGGTGCTGACCGGGGCGTTCCTGGTCACCGGCTGCTCCGTCGAGGACACCCCGTCGGACCCGCTCCAGGTCGCCGCGACCCTGTACCCGGCCACCCCCGCCGCCTCCCCGGCGACCACCACCGCCCCCGTCGGGCAGGTGCTGCCCTCGGGCGCGGCGAGCGCGCTGGCCGTCACCGGCACGCACCTGGCCGTGGCGCTGACCGACCCGCCGTCCGTGGCCCTGTACCCGCTCGCGGGCGGCGACCCGCTGACGGCGGCGCTGCCGGGACCGGTGGAGTCGCTGGTCGTGGACGGCGCGGACGTGCTGGCCCCGGTGCCGGGCAGCGGCGTCGTGGTGACCGTGCGCCCGGACGCGAGCACCACCTCGCAGGAGGTCGGCGGCGCGCCGGTCGACGTGGCGCGGGTGGGCGGGAAGCTCGTGGTGGCCCGGCGCGAGGCCAAGGACCTTGACCTGGGCGGGCGCACGATGGCGGGCTTCTCCAGCCCCGACCGGGTGCTGGCCTTCGGCGACAAGGCGATCGTGCTCGACCGACCGCGCAGCGCGGTCTTCGACGTGGACCCGGCAGCCGAGCGACCGGGCGCGGGCCTGCGTGCGGGCGAGGGCGCGACGAACGCGGTGGCCGACCGGTACGGGCGGGTGCTGGTGGTGGACACCAGGGGCGGCGAGTTCATGGCGTTCTCCAGCAGCCCGCTGATCATGCGCCAGCGCTACCCGCTGCCGGGCGCCCCGTACGGCCTGGCCTACGACGAGCGCACCGACCTGGCGTGGATCACGCTGACCGAGCGCAACGAGGTCGTCGCGTTCGACGTCGCAGGCGGTGAGCCGAAGGAGGTCCACCGCTACGCGACCGTCCGCCAGCCCGACTCGGTGGCGGTGGACCCGGAGACCGGCCGGGTGTACGTGGCCTCGGCGGGCGGCGAGGGAGTGCAGGTGATCGAGCCGTGAGCGAGCAGCCGTCGGTGGGCGACGCGGTGGTCGAGGGCGACTGGGAGTACCGGCCGCTGCGGCTGCCGCCGGGCGTGTCGCGGCGGGCGGCGGCGACGCAGCTGAGCATCCACGCGGAGTTCGCCGGGTGGGAGCTGGCCAGGACGCTGCTGTTCGGCGACGGGTCGCGCAAGGTGTGGCTGCGCCGCAGGCGCTCGGCGGCGGTTCTGCCGGGTCTGATCACCTGAGCTTCTTCCCGGCGCGAACGGGGTACCCGTGGTGCGCCGGCGGTCCGGGTAACCGCTGGTGGGCCCGGCCCCGCCCCGTCCGCGAGCCGCCGTTCACCGCAGCGCGCTGCTCCGTTGGCGGGCATTGCTACGCACCCCTACCCGCCGTTACTGTCCAGGCGGGCGGGCGACCCAGTTGCACTGGAGGCCGCCCTCAACCACCACAGCTGTGGTACCACACCTGTGGTGATCGGGGTCCTGACGCCCATTCTGCTCACACCGAGCGCCCCGCCGCTCACCGAGCGCGCCGAAAACCCCGAACCTCGTGCCCGGCGGACCCGCGCCTACTGGGTAGAAAGTGTTCAGTTGTCTACATGGCGACGTAGCGGACGTGTGGTGTCTGGAGTAGTCACGAACGATGTGCGGCTGGCGTTGACGGCGGCGCAGGAACCGGCGGTTCTCGTGCGCAAGCCAGTCGATATAAGGAAGCCCGTGAACACGGCAGCGGTGAACAGTTCGGTGAACCACAACGCGCCCCACGAGGCGACTGTGGACATGACGTTGGCCCGCAGCCGTTTTCCGGCCACTGCATGATCGACGCACGCCCCTTCGGCACCTGGGAGCGGCCGGGCGGCACGGCATCCGAGCGCAGCCCACGCTGGTCGACCCACGCGATCGCCGCTTCCTGGGTCTTCGCCCTGGCCTCGACCACCGGATACTGATCACCCGGCCACGCGCGCATCGGAGCGGGCTGCTGCTCGGTATCAGTTTGACCACGGTTTGGCGGGTCCACAACGGCCCGCGATCAGCAACTCCTCCGGGGTGTGGGGCCATCGCCACGAACAACGCGCCCCGACCCTCCGCATTGATCAGTTCGACCGGACCAGGACGTCCTCCTCTGTGGGGTGCCAAGCCGTCACACCCGTCTCTCCGGTAGGCATGACACTAGGTGCCCACCGACCGCCCGGAGTCCCCGAACACCTCCACAACCCTGCGATAACCTTCGATATTGGCAGTCGACTGATTCAAGGCTTGAAGGTAGTTTCTCCGCGACCGCGCCGAAGGCGCTCCAGCGCGTCTGCTGCGCTGGCCGAGCCAGCCTCCTTCGCCTCGCGAAGCGCCTGGATGCAATCGTCCCGGCGGCCCTGCCGCCAGTACATAGCGGCGATTTCGTACTTGGCGTCGATCGAGCCGTTTCTGGCTTCACGTCGTAGAATCCGCTCAGCGTCTCCGTGGCGTCCCTCTCCTTCGAGCCGGCGCGCTTCGCGGACTTCCTCAGTCTGCTGGCCTCGCGATGCGCCCACGGGGACGATCAGCCGCCGCTCGGCCTGCGCGCTAGGCACGATCAGTTGGTTCACTGAGGCAGGCTGCGTTGGGCGTGCCATCGGTGGCGGGGGAACGAGGTTTTCGTGGCGGGTACGCCAGACCTCACCGTCATAGTCGCTGGAAGGTAAGCGGCGGCCAGTATCGTCCGCGTGTGTACCGCATGCGTGGACTACGGCGAGAATTTCGTCCATTGACGGGTTCCGTCGGCCTGTCATGATTTCATGGATGGCCGACTCGCTCATCGGAGTGCCGCCGAGTCGAGTCTGGCGTGCAATTTCCTGTGTTGATGGGTCGCCAGCCGCTTCGCGCAGTCGTCGCAGTTCACCGGAGATGTTTGTGCGTGGACCGGTGGCGGTTGGCGCCGGACTATCCGATGATGATGCCGCCTGGGACGACATTGCGGGCTTTTATGGCTGGGGAGCAGACTGCGTTGAGTTCGGCTGTACTGGCTGTTCGCGCTTCGACGCAAGGCTCGCGAGGACGGATTTCATAGTGAGGTGGCTGTCCAACTCCGCTGAGGAGATTCCGTTTGCCGCCTGCAGGTCGTCAACGACGGCTTGCCGCTCGTGCAGATCTTTTTCTGCGACACTTTGCTCGCCGTCGACAGTGTGCCCCCGAGTGGCAATCTGAGCACGCAGTTCGGCGTTCTCGGCTTCTAGTCGTCGGTTGGTTTCCCATGGATCGTTGCGAGTCTCCGACGGTGCCAGGTTGCGTGTAAAAATGTAACCCTCAGGTTCGCCGACACTGCGCATCTGCGGAGTTGGCAAATTTTTCGCTGTCAGCCGTTCTTTGACCGCTTTGAAGAGTAGGCCGAGCGTTAAGTTGGCCGGCCGCTGTGGCACGCCCTGTCCGACGGTGTCCGCGAGGTACTTCGTGAAGTAGGTGTGCGGTTTCCGCCCGTACTCCGTGTCCGTTTCACACCACGCTTCTTGGTAGGCACTGCTGGCGGTGATCACGTACGCCTCGGGTTGATCCGTCCTGCGCAGGAGGAGATTGGCTCGACTTTCCGAGGAGCCGAGCGAGTGCTTGGGGTCCACAGCAATTCCCGAATAGCAACAATCGAGAATAACGATCTTGACGGAGGCATTGCTGTGATGCAGGGCCCCCCGTACGGAGCGGTACTCCAGGCTGGTGGTGGAGCGCCGGTGCAGTTCCAGTCGCGAGTTGCCCAACCCAAGGCACAGTTCGCCATTGTGGTCGTCCTGACCGTGGCCGACATAATAGAATAGCGCCACGTCGGTTACGCGGTCGAAGACGGTCATCAGCCGGTCAGCAAGATCTCCTGGGTTTGCCGGGTTGTCGATGCGGGTGACGTCGGCTTTCGGCCAGCCGATGGCAGGCCCGGTAAGAAGGTCGTACATGCAGTCCATGCTGTGCCGGACTGCCGGTACGGAGGGCAGGTGCTCGTAGTCCCAGGTGCCGATGAGCACAGCTGCAGATTGTCCGCGCTCATGCAGTCGTAAGGGTTTACTCATTGCGCAGCTTATTGCTTAGATCGACCACGATGGGCATGACGTCCTTGACGTTTTTCGCGGTTATGGCGGTAGTCCTGTCCTTGCCGGCCTCATCCTTATCGGTGATCTCGATTCTAAGGTCGGATCGGCGTGCCCGGAGGAAGTTCGGCAGCATCTTGATCAAAGCGATCAGTCCGGCGCCGCTGCCGACGACGGTCAGGTAGTCGGCTGCACCGAGCAGACCAGGTACGGGCGCCCCTGGGACGCGTTCCACGTAGGTGTTCTGAGCAAGACTCAGCAGCCGCTGCAACGACAGCAGTTCAGCATTATCAGAGATTCGCAATTCAAGACGGCCCTCGTAGTCCATGCACCCAGCGCCTTTCATTCAAAGGTGGTTAACCTGAACAGAGCCGGAACAGGATAAAGTTGCCCCAGCTCAACATCCATAACTCGCAAATCGTCTCAACAGCTGATCGCGCTACACGGTTGCCGTAGAACCAAAGCGCGCCCGGAGTGACCCCAAGCTGGTCGACCAACATGGCCACCGCTACTGCCGACGCCTTCTCCGGCACGAAACGCAGCCACGTGCACAGTGTCACGGCCCGGCCTAGGCCGATTCGCCGGGCCACGCCTGCGGCCGGGATCGACGAACGCGACCCCCCTGGTGTCAGGGTGAAGAAACGGAACAGCTCGTCCGATCTCCGGGCCCCTGCAGGCGCTCCAGTTCCTCCTCCGCGACTACCGACGTCGCCAAACACGGCCCCCATCCAGTATCAGATCCCCTGTTCAGGAGCCTGCTCAGCCATATCTGCTCGCTTTTCTGCGAGCACTACGGCGACCGCACCCCGGAGGCCGTGCGCCCTTCGGGACTCCTCCCCCTGGAACGTCTCAGGCGGCCGGAGGTTCGGCCGAGGCACCCAGGTACCGGGTCACGGTCTGCCGCAGCAGCTCGGCGTGCAGGTAGATGTCCTCGACCCGGTCGATCGCCACCCGCGTCTCGACCTTCTGCTCGTCGAACACCCCGAGGTACTTCTTGGACCGGTTGAACCACAGCCGGGCGATGGGCTTGCGGTTGTTGTCGTCGAGCAGCACGCCGAAGTAGGTCTTGGTGTCGCGGGCGAAGACCCTGGTCGCGGGCACCGCCCCGCACACGATGGCCCGCACGATCCGGAACCCCTCGACCTCCTCCTCGGTGGTGACGATGTCGCTGCCGCGCTCCTCCACCCCGGCGGGCGGCGCCTCGACGGGCGCGGGCTCGCTCTCCTCGACGGCGGGCGCCGCCCCGACCCCGCGCACGTACGACCCGCCGCCGAGCGCGTTCTTGAGCCGGTCGTTGACCTGGTCGTTGAGGAACTGGCGGCACGCCTTGTCCACGAGCGGCGCGAACTGCTCGCGCACCCGCTGGGTGAACGAGCCCTCGTAGACGCGGGTGGCCAGGAACTTCACCCAGTCGTCCTCGGGCTCCTTGAACTGCGCGGCCAGCACCCGCTTGAGCTGCCCGATGTACTTGAGCTCACCGGCCGCGCTGATCACCGAGTCGAGGTCGAACGCCTCCTTGGTCAGCTTCGCCAGCTCCGGCAGCAGCGTCTCGTCCACGTCGGAGAAGTCCATGACCAGGAACGGCTTGGCGTCCATGCGGTTGGGCGCGTCGAGGTCGGTGTAGAACTGGTACACCTCGCCGTTGGTCAGGATCGCGATTCGGGCATTGGTCGCCGCGAAGTAGCGGAACAGCTGCGAGGCGTGCTCCAGCTTGAGCGGGTCGTTGACCTTCTTCGCCTCCAGCAGGACCTGCACCTGCCCGTCGTGCACGATGGCGTAGTCGATCTTCTCGCCCTTCTTGGTGCCCACGTCGGCGGTGAACTCGGGGATGACCTCCGCCGGGTTGAACACGTCGTAGCCGAGGACCATGCTGATGAACGGCATCACGAAGGCGTTCTTGGTCGCCTCCTCGGTCTCGATCCCGGCCTTGAACTTGCGGATCTTCATGGCCAGCGCCTGCGCCCGCTCCGCGATGTCCATCCCCAGCTCCCGTCCGATAGGCAGCACCAACGCGGGGCGGCGTGCGCCGATCGGCGACCTTCGCGCCGCGCCCGTTCAGCCCATCGATCCGCGAGCCGCGCCCGTTACCAGCGGATACGTGATCGCAAGCCCGGCGAACCGGACATTCTCACTCGATCGGGGGAAGCCCGGACGGTCGCGTCCCGCCACGCCCGAACACGATCCGCGACAGACCGGTGATCCCACGTGACCGCTCCCGGCGCGATCCGCCACGATGTACCGATGCCAACCCCAGACCCCGCCGCCGCCCCGCGCGTCAGCCTGCGCCCCCTGGACGAGCCGGGGATCGAGCGGCTGCTGCAGGTCGCGCTGGCCGACGCCGACCCCGAGGACGTCATGCCGCCCGGCTGGAGCACCGACGCGCAGTTCCGCGCCTTCTACCGGGGGATGCCCGCGTTCGAGGTCCTGGTCGACGGTCGCACGGCCGGGATGGCGCGGTTGACCGACGACGGCGAGACCGGCATGTGGCTGGCCAAGTCCGCGCGCGGCGCGGGGGTGGGCAAGGCCGTGCTGCGGCTGGTGCTGGCGCAGGCGACGCGGGCCGGGCTGCGCGCGGTGCTCGCCGACACCACCAGCGACAACGCCGCCGCGCTCGCGGTCCTGCGCGCGTCCGGGGCCGCGCTGCGCGTCGAGGGCGACCGGGTGCTCGCCGAACTGCCCCTGTCGGACACCCCCGACGCCTGACCGGCGGGTACCGGCACCGGCGCTGACGTCAGCACCGACGCGCCAGCACCGAGGCCAGCACCGAGGCCTGGGCCGCCGCGCGCCACGACGGCCGGACGCACGTCATCCGGCTGTCGCCCGACCGGTTCGGACTTCCGGGCCACTCCGGACTGCACCCCGGACCGCCCACACCCCAGGGCTGCGCCCCGACCGCGCCCGGTCGAACGCGGCGGCTGGCACACCCCTGAACCCGACCGCCAGGAGCCCCCTCCGCGGCCACCCCCGGTGCCCGCGCCCACCCGGCACAGCCACCGCGAGGCCGTCCCACCCCGCGCCGCCTCACCCCCGAGCCCGCGCCGCCGCGACCTCGATCCCGTCCAGCAGCACCTCCAACCCCGCCGTGAAGCTCAACGCCGCCTCCCGCTCCAGGTACCCGTCCCCCTCCGGTGGCCCGTCGCCGGAGACCTCCACCGACGGCGGCGGGTCCTCGTTCACCCACACCACCATCGGGAACCGGTTGCTCAAGTCGTACACGTCCAGCAGCGGCGCCCGCCCGTACCACCACTCCTCGTCGCCGACCCCGGTCGCCTTCGCCGCCCCCCGCGTGTCGGCGGTGACCTGCGCGGCCCCCCGCACGAACTGGGTCAGCGCCCCCACGATCCCGCGCAGCCCGGCCTTGTCGATCCCGGTCTCCCGCAGGATCGTCACCAGCGTCTCCAGGGTCGCGAACTCGTTCGGCCCGAGCACCGGACGGGCCTGCGAGACGTGCAGCACCCACGGGTGCCACAGGTAGAACGCCCTGGTGTCGCACGCCCACTCCCCCAGCGCGGGCCGCCACCCGCCCTCCAGGTCGTACCGGTCGGGCAGGTCCGCGAGCACCCGGTCGTACATCAGGTCCACCAGC
Organism: Actinosynnema pretiosum; assembly: GCF_024171695.1. Classification (GTDB taxonomy): domain Bacteria; phylum Actinomycetota; class Actinomycetes; order Mycobacteriales; family Pseudonocardiaceae; genus Actinosynnema; species Actinosynnema pretiosum. Next base: position 114,213 of record NZ_JAMTCF010000010.1, read on the forward strand.
TCGGTCTTGCCCGGCACGTACGTGTAGAGCGCCATCGCGGTCCGCCCCAACCGCTCGCCCACCGCGCGCATGGACAGCGCCTCCATGCCGCCGTCGTCGGCCACCGCGATCCCGGCGTCCACGATCGCGTCGACCGTCAGCCCCTGCTTCGGCCCCGGTCTCACCTGGTCGACGGCGTCCTCCCGCCACAGCAGCGACAGGGACCGCCGAGCATCACCCTGCCCAGCGTACAAAACCACTTGCAACTCCTTACACCCTAAAGTACCTTCGAGCCCGCCACCACTTTACGCCATAAACAACCACGGGGGAAACAGGGAATGCCCAACGCAGCGGACAGCCACGACGCGATCGAGGTGCGCGGGGCCAGGGTGAACAACCTGGCCGACGTCTCGGTCGACATCCCCAAGCGCAGGCTGACCGTGTTCACCGGCGTCTCCGGCTCGGGCAAGTCCTCGCTGGTCTTCGGCACCGTCGCCGCCGAGTCCCAGCGCCTGATCAACGAGACCTACAGCGCCTTCGTCCAGGGCTTCATGCCCACCGTCGGCCGCCCCGAGGTCGACTCGCTGCGCAACCTCAGCGCCGCCATCGTCGTGGACCAGGAGCGCATGGGCGCCAACGCCCGCTCCACGGTCGGCACCGCCACCGACGCGCACACCATGCTGCGCATCCTGTTCAGCCGGTTGGGCGTCCCCCACATCGGCACCTCGGCCGCGTTCAGCTTCAACCTCCCCGACGGCATGTGCCCGCGCTGCGAGGGCCTGGGCAAGGTCTCCGCCGTCGACGTCGACCAGCTCGTCGACCGGACCAGGTCCCTGCTCGGCGGGGCCATCACCGTGCCCGGCTTCACCGTCGACAACTGGTACGTGCAGACCTACGTCGCCTCCGGCTTCTTCGACCCCGACAAGCCGCTGGCCGACTACACCGACGACGAACTGGCCAAGCTCCTGCACGGCGCGGCCACCAAGGTCAAGCTCGGCTCCACCAACGTCACCTACGAGGGCCTGGTCGACAAGGTCCAGCGCCTCTACCTGTCCAAGGAGCGCGAGTCGCTCCAGCCGCACCTGCGCGCCTTCGTCGACCGCGCCGCCACCTTCACCGCCTGCCCGGCCTGCGCGGGCGCCCGCCTCAACGAGGCCGCGCTCTCCTCGCGGGTCGACGGCCTGAACATCGCCGACTGCTCCGCCATGCAGATCAGCGACCTCGCCGACTGGGCCGCCAAGCTCGACGCCCCCTCCGTCGCCCCCATGACCACCTCCCTGCGGCACACCCTGGACTCCCTGGTCCACATCGGCCTCGGCTACCTGAGCCTGGACCGCCAGTCCGGCACCCTGTCCGGCGGCGAGGCCCAACGGGTCAAGATGGTCCGCCACCTCGGATCAGCGCTCAGCGACATCACCTACGTCTTCGACGAGCCCACCGTGGGACTGCACCCGCACGACATCCAGCGGATGAACAGCCTGCTCCTGCACCTGCGCGACAAGGGCAACACCGTCCTCGTGGTCGAGCACAAGCCCGAGACCATCGAGATCGCCGACCACGTGGTCGACCTCGGACCGGGAGCGGGCACGCACGGCGGCCACATCTGCTACACCGGCGACGTAGCGGGCCTGCGCGCCTCCGACACCCGCACCGGCCGCCACCTCGGCCACCGCGCCGCCCTGCGCGCGCACCCCCGCACCCCCACCGGCACGCTGCCCATCACCGGCGCCACCCTGCACAACCTCAAGGACATCAGCGTCGACGTCCCCCTAGGCGTGCTCACCGTGGTCACCGGCGTGGCGGGCTCGGGCAAGTCCTCGCTGATCCACGGCTCCCTCGACGGCCGCCCCGGCGTGGTCACCGTCGACCAGTCCGCCATCCGGGGCTCGCGCCGCAGCAACCCCGCCACCTACTCCGGCCTGCTCGACCCGATCCGCACCGCCTTCGCCAAGGCCAACAAGGTCAAGCCCGGCCTGTTCAGCGCCAACTCCGAGGGCGCCTGCCCGCGCTGCAAGGGCATCGGACTGGTCTACACCGACCTCGCGATGATGGCGGGCGTCGCCACCCCGTGCGAGGAGTGCGAGGGCAAGCGCTTCACCCCGCAGGTGCTGGAGCACCGGCTGCGCGGTCGCGACATCAGCGAGGTGCTGGCGATGCCGGTGGCCGAGGCGCTGGAGTTCTTCACCGAGAAGCCCGCGCGGGCGATCCTGGAGCGCATGTCCGACGTCGGCCTCGGCTACCTGACGCTCGGCCAACCCCTCACCACCCTGTCCGGCGGCGAGCGCCAACGCCTCAAGCTGGCCATCCGCATGGGCGACGCCGGGGCCACCTACGTCCTGGACGAGCCCACCACCGGACTGCACCTGGCCGACGTCGACCAACTGCTCGGCCTGCTCGACCGACTGGTCGACGCGGGCAACACCGTGATCGTGATCGAGCACCACCAGGCCGTGATGGCGCACGCGGACTGGATCATCGACCTCGGGCCGGGCGCGGGCCACGACGGCGGGCGGATCGTGTTCGAGGGCACCCCCGCAGACCTGGTCGCGCAGGCGCACACCCTGACCGGCAGGCACCTGAAGGAGTACGTGGGCACGGCCTGACCGGACCGCCGTGCGGGTCCCCCGGCCACGCGCCGCTCCGGGGACCCGCACGGCCCCCAGCCCCGTCACCCCGCCCCTTCCGGCACCCGACCCCCTTCCGGACGGGGCACCCTCTCAAGATCATTTATCGGGGTGGTGATCACGCCGTTCCCGCCAACCACCAGGATGTGCGCCATGCTTGCCCTGACCGTCAGCAAAACCGAGTTCGTCGTCCCCCAGGTCGTCCGGATCACCTTCACCGGCGAAGGCCTGGACGCCATCCACACCTGGCCCGACCAGCAGGTGAAGCTCCTCTTCCCCCGCCCCGGCCGCCCCCTGCCCGAACTCGTCTACGAGGAGGACACCTACGGGATGGGCTGGTACCAGGCGTTCATGGCCATCCCGGAACCCGAACGCCCCTGGATGCGCAGCTACACCATCCGCCACCACCGCAGGGAGCAGTCCGAGGTCGACATCGACTTCGTCCTGCACGAGGACTCCCCCGGCCCCGCCACCACTTGGGCCACCACCGCGAAGCCCGGCGACGTGATCGGCCGCTACGGCCCCTCCGCCGCCTACACCCGCCCCCTCAAGCGCGCCGACTGGTACCTGTTCGCAGGCGACGCCACCGCACTGCCCGCCATGGCCAGCCTGATCGAGTCCCTGCCCGAAGGCGCCACGATCCTGGCCATGAGCACCGGCCCGGAACAGCCGTTCCCCCTCCCCGGCATCCGCTGGGTCGACGACCTGGCCACCGCGCTCGCCGACACCGAACTCCCCACCGGAACCTCCACCGCCTGGGTGGCAGGCGAAGCCTCGGTGGTGCGCGCCCTGCGCAGGCACCTGGTCCAGGACCGAGGCCTTGACCGAGGCCGGGTGGAGTTCACCGGCTACTGGCGCAAGGCCCTCGCCCAGGACGACGCCCCCACCGACGAGGACCTGGCCGACGCCCGCGAGAAGACCCAGTAGACCGGACGCAGGGGGAGACCGGACGCAGGAGGGCGAGCACGACACGGGCAGGTGCACCACAGACGCACCTGCCCAAAGCCCTCACCGAACCCACCCGACCGAAACGCCACCCCCTGCACAGACGACACAGGAACGCACACCGGCGGGCGGCACAGGACCGTGCACCGACAGGAACGCGCTGCAGGAGGCACGACGGGACAGGTAACGGGGACGGGTGGCTACGCGCCGGTCGCTCGCTCGGGGGCACCGGGGGCGTCTTCCGCCACATCAGCGACCTCACCCCCAGGCTGGTCCACAACCGCGTCCTTGGTCGAGCCCACCTCGGCGAGTCCGGCGGATTCAGCCGGTTCAACCGGTCCGGCCGGTCCGGCCGGTTCAACCGGTCCGGCGGGGCTGGCCGGTTCGACGGGTCCGGGAGCCGCAGGCCCCTCAGGGTTCTCACCGACAACCTCGCGCAACTGCGAGCGCTTGGTAACCCCGAGCATCGGAAACGCCTGGTACAGGTGGAAGTTCACCGCCCGCCGCGAGAGCAGCACCCGCTCGGCGATCTCCTTGGTGGTCATCCCCGAAGCCGCCAACCGAACGATCTCCTGCTGCTCAGGCGACAACCCGGCCAACGCCGTCCGGGCAACGGGCGTGACCTCAGCCCCGGTAGCCGCCAACTCGACCCGCGCCCGCTCAGCCCAAGGCCGAGCCCCCAAGCGCTCGAACAACTCCAACGCCGCCCGCAACGCCCCCCGAGCCCGCTCCCGAACCTCCAGCGGGTCCCGCCCCTCCGGAGTGGACCGGCGCAACTGCTCCCCCTGGTCCAAGAGCAACTTGGCGTGCTCGAACGGCCACGGGGTGGTGGCGGGCAGCTCACCGGGATCAAGACCAACCAACAGCCGAGCCCTGGCTATCAGCAACCGCAACCTCGGCGGGGTGTCCCCCCTGGTCAACTCCTCGGTCCTGCGCAACACCACAGCGGCCCACTCCAACGGCGTCACCCCACCGCCAACCACCCCGGAACCGCCAACGCCCCCCGGCCCACCACCGGCTATCCCAACACCACCGGCTTCTCCCGCACCACCGGCCGCACCACCCAGGCGTCCGCCACCAACCGCTGAACGACTGCCAACTGCCGGGCCACTGCCAGCCGCAGCACCACCGGCTATCCGAGCGCGACCGACATCCGCCGCACCATCGACGCCCTCCGCACCACCAGCGATCCGCGCAGCGCCGCCGCCATCCCCCGCACGGCCAAGCTCCCCAACCCCACCGACGCGGTCCCAGGTATCCCCGGTGGTGCTGGTATCCCCGGTGGTGCCCCCGATGTCCCCGGCCTCCAGGCCCCTCGCGTCTCCAGCCGCCCCGGCGTTCCCATCAGTTCCCCCACCCCCCGCCCCAGCCGCTCCCGCGCCCCCAACATCTCCAACCGTCCCGGCATCTCCAACCGTCCCCGCGTCACCAGCCGCCCGCGCACCGCCCCACCCCCAACTCCCGAGGTGGACCGCCGCCCCCGCCAGGTCGGCCACCGCGTAGTGCGACAGGTAGTAGTGCACCGGCTCGCCGTCCTCGGTGAACACCGCCGCGTAAGCCTCGAACGCCGCCGCGTGGTCACCCACCGCCGTCGCGGCCAGCCCCTCCGCGAAGCGGGCGTGCATCACCGCGTCCAGGCTCACCCCAGGCGCCCCCAGGTCGAGCGCGTCCGCCACGTGCCTGCGCGCCATCGCCACGTCCCCCCGGACCGCGGCGAGCGCGGCGGCCTGGGTGGTCGCGGCGATCGTGCCTATGTCCGGCGACACCCGGTGCGCCGCCACCAGCGGCGCCAGGACCGCCTCGGCGTCCGCCCAGCGGCCGGTGTGCCAGTAGGCCTTGGCCAGGGTCGACGCCACCAAACCCGCCGAGCGCACCGAACCGTGCTGGTCCACCGCCGTGGCCAGCAGCTGGATCGCCGCCTCGTACTCGTCGCGCAGGATCGCCAGCGCCCCCGCGAACACCACCTCGTTCTGCTGCCCCCGGTCCGTGTCGACCTGCGGGGCCGACGCGAACGGGAACGCCACCACCGACGCGAACCGCCTGGTGATGTCGTCCCCCGGCTCCAGCAACCCGGCCAACAACCCCGGCTCACCGATCGCGTAAGCCGCGTACGCCACCAGACCCACCGCGTTCAGCGTCGCCCGGTCACCGCCCGCACCCCGCGCGATCGGCATCGCCAGCTCCAACGCCTGATCCGGGTGCACGGTGCGCCGCAGCACCGCCGTCGCCTCCAGCATCGACGCCCACGACGGACCCGGCGACCCCGCACCCGCCCTGGCCGCGAGCATCCGGGCCCGCGAGTGCCTGCCCAACGACATCGCGGTCAACGCCGCCTCGCCCAGCCGTGCCACCTTCCGCTCACCCTCGGGCGTCAGGTCCGCCGCCCGCTCCCACGCGTCCAGCGCCGCCTGGTTCGCCCCGCGCCGAGCAGCCCGCCTCGCCGCCTCCGCGATCTCCGCCGCGACCGCCTCGTCCGGGTCCGAGCTCGCCGCCGACAGGTGCCACGCCCGCCGGTCCGGATCGTCCCGCGCGGCCTCCGCCAGCAGCAGGTGCGCCCGCCTGCGCTCGGCGAACCCCGCGCCCCGGTACACCACCGCCCGCAGCACGGAGTGCCGGAAGTGCACGCTGCCCTCCCGCACCCGCACCAACCCGGCCACGACCGCAGGCTCCAACGCCTCGGCCGCACCCGGCAGCACCGCGCTGTCATCCGCCGCCGCCACCACCAGCGCCGCCCGCGTCACCTGCGGCAACTCCGCCAGGTGCGCGGTGAACGCCCGCTCCAACCGGTCCGCCAACGGCACCGGATCGGTGTCCTCGGCGACTTCCGGCGCCTGACCCGCCAAGGTCACGAGCGCCAGCGGGTTCCCGGCGGCAGCGTCCAGCAACGCACGCCGCACCGCCCCACCGGGCGGATCGGGCTGCCGGTCCAGCAGCGCTTCGGCATCCCGCTCCGCCAACGGCCGCAGCCGCAGCACCGGCACCTGGAACCCGGCGGGCGGGATGGTGGCGCGCGCGGCCACCAGCAGCCCGATCGGCTCCCCCACCAGGCGCTGCGCCAGGAACGACACCACGTCCAGCGAGGCCCGGTCCGCCCACTGCGCGTCGTCCAGCACCACCAGCAGCGGCCCGCTGTCGGCACGCGTGGACAGCAGCGTCAACGCCGCCAACCCGGTCTGCAGGCTGTTCGCCCGGTCCGCCGCCGCCAGCCCGAACGCACCGTGCAGCGCGTCCCGCTGCCTGCGGGGCAACCGGTCGGACAGGTGCAGCAACGGCCGCAGCAGCCGGTGCAGCACCGCGTAGGGCAGCGCCTGCTCGACCTCGCCCGCGTGGGCGCGGAACACCGTGGTGCCCGCCTCCCGAGCCTGCTCGGAGACCTGGTCGAGGATCGTGGTCTTGCCGATGCCCGCATCACCGAGCAGCACCAGCGCGCCACCCGAACCGGGCTGGACTCGCGCGGTGACGTAGGCCAGCTCGGCCGCCCTGCCGACGACGTGCGTGATCATCGGCGGTGAGCTTAGCGGCCTGGCACGACACCACCGATGCCCCGCAAAAGGGTGGTCTTGGTAATCACGCGTACCGAAAACCGCTGGTGAGCCGGTCCAGTACCGACCATCCGGGACATACGGCGTGAACCACCCGCCCCCGAAGTCGCCGAAGGCACCCTCCTCGTCGTTGTTGTTTTTGGGTTACTTGGACCTTTCGGACGTTCGGACCATCGGGATCGTTGGTTTCGTTCGACACTGAAGGAATAGTAGGAATAACCTGAAGAGCGCTCAGGTCCACCCGTCTCAGTGCCGTCGCATACACCCCACCCGCCACTGCGACCCCAGCGGGGCGCATCCCCCCTTCCGCTGACCGGAACGACCCACCAACGCCGCCCCGACCAGCGGCGGAAGCGCGACCACGGCGCTCCTCCACTCCCTGAACAGGCCTGCGGAACCGGGGAACGGGACAAAACGGTGAAACGTGGCCCACGACACCTTTTGCCAGGTACCGCGCACGCCCCCCGCTCCCCCGCCACCCGAGCGCGCCACCCACCGGAAGGCGGCCTCCCGTGCAGCGAAAACACCCAGGAAAACCGGGCCTCCGCACCGGGTGATCACCGTCCGGGCGGGCTTCGCGACGTGGCTACGATCGGCCGCGTGACCCACTCCCCCGCCCTCAGACGGCCGGGTGTCCGGGGTCCCGTTCGACCAGCGGTTGACCCCTCCCCGCTGCACGCGGGGGAGTCCGCCCGTACGTGTGGAGGAACAGGGTGGCAGGTGGAACATCCCAGCCCGGCCGGGGAGTGATGGCCCGCGCGCTGGACGTGCTCAACGCCTTCGAGGGGCACCGGGACGGCCTGGTGCTGGCCGACCTGGCGCGGATCAGCGGGCTGCCGCTGACCACGACGCACCGGCTGGCCAGCGACCTGGTCGCGCAGGACGTGCTGGAGCGGCTGCCCGACCGCAGGTACGTGGTGGGCCGCAAGCTGTGGCAGCTCGGGCTGCTGGCGCGCGTGCAGGGCGGGCTGCGGGACGTGGCGCTGCCGTTCCTCCAGGACCTCTACGAGGCCACGCGCGAGAACGTGCACCTGGCGGTGCGCGACGGCGACGAGGCGCTGTACCTGGAGCGGCTGCACGGGCACTCGTCGGTGCCGGTGGTGAGCAGGCCCGGCGGGCACCTGCCGCTGCACGCCACCGGCGTGGGCAAGGTGCTGCTGGCGCACGCGCCGCAGCCGGTGGTCGCGGAGGCGGTGCAGTGCGCGGAGAAGGTGACCCCGTACACGATCACCGAGCCGGGCAGGCTGCTGCGCGAGCTGGCCGAGGTGCGCCGCCGGGGCTTCGCGCGCACGGTGCAGGAGATGACGCTGGGCACCTGCTCGGTGGCCGTCCCGGTGCTCGACCGCCGGGGTGACGTGGTGGCCGCCCTCGGCGTGGTGACCGCGACCCGCCGCGAACCCGCCCGCCTGGTGACGGCGCTGCGGATCGCGGCCGGGGGCATCAGCCGCGCCCTGCGCTGACCACCTCCCCACAGCACGGCCGAACGACCTGGCTGCCCGGCGCACGACTCGGAGCAGCCAGGTCCGGATAACGCGGAGCGGGCTCATCCCCTCCCCCGCGCGCGGCGTGGCACCCGCCCGGTGCGCGGCCCGGCCTCCGGCCACGCGCCCGGCGGGAAACGCTGATAGCGCCCTGCGGTCCTGGCGCGCGGAGTGCGCGGGGACGGCCAGGCGAACCGTCCCCGAACGACCACCGCGCCGTCCCCGCGCACTCACCTGCTCACTCCCCGTCCGTCAGCGGCAGCGCGGGAACCGAGTCAGCGGTGTCCGACGACTCCTGGGCGTCAGAGCACTCGTTCGGGTGGTCTGCCACGTCCTCGGCGGGCAGCGCGGGCACGAGCACGACCTCCGTGCCCGGCAGGCTCGCGGGCTCCCCTCCGACGAACACCGGCGCGCCCCCGCCCTCGGACGAGCACTGCCCGGCGGGCGCTCCCGGCGCTGAGTCACCCGTCGCGTGCGCCGCGCCCGCCGCGCCGAGCGCGAGGGCTGCACCTGCGAGAACAGTCACGATCAACCGCGATGACGAAGCCATTGCCAATCCGTTCCGCCCCGCGCACGGGGCTGCTCGTCCACTCCCCCGGCAGGCGTTCCCGCCGGGTGCCCGGTGCTTCCGGACGGGGCCAAGTCAGCCAGAACGGACTTACGGCCAACGTCTGGTAATTCCCATATGCCCGTGATAAGCCCCCGCCCCTAATGTCGGCACCCGATCCGGAACGGGAGGGCGATCAGTGCGGGTGCTGGTGGTGGAGGACGAGGTGTTCCTCGCGGAGGCGTTGCAGTCGGGGCTGCGCCGCGAGGGCATGGCGGTGGACGTCGCGCACGACGGCGACGACGCCCTGGAGCAGGTCTCGGTCAACGACTACGACGTGCTCGTGCTGGACCGGGACATCCCCGGCGCGCACGGCGACGACGTGTGCCGGGAGGTCGTCACGACCCGGCCGTCCTGCCGCGTCCTCATGCTCACCGCAGCCGACCGGCTGGTCGACAAGGTGGAGGGCCTCGACCTGGGCTCGGACGACTACCTCGTCAAGCCGTTCGACTTCCCCGAGCTGGTCGCCAGGGTGCGCGCGCTGCACCGCCGCAGCTCGCCCGCCCACCCGCCGGTGCTGGAGCTCGCCGGGCTGCGGGTGGACCCGGCCAGGCGCGAGGCCTACCGCGCGGGTCGCTACCTCAAGTTGACCAGGAAGGAGTTCGCGGTGCTGGAGCTGCTGGCGCGCGCGGGCGGCGCGGTGCTCAGCGCGGAGCACCTGCTGGAGAAGGCGTGGGACGCGCACGCCGACCCGTTCACCAACGCCGTCCGGATCACCGTGTCCACGCTGCGCCGCAAGCTCGGCGACCCGCCCGTGCTGCACACCGCGACCGGGGTGGGCTACTACCTGGGTGAGCCGAGGTGACCGCGCGGCGCGGGTGGACGCTCACCGCCAGGGTCAGGCTCACCTTGCTCTATGGGAACCTGGTGCTGGTCAGCGGGGTGGCGCTGCTGCTGGCGGTGTACTTCCTGATGCGGTACGTGCCGGTCTACGAGCTCCCGCCCGCGGAGCCGCCGCTCGACGCGCCGTCCGAGGGACCGCTCTCGGTGCCGGGGGAGAGCGCGGCGCCAGCGGCCACCGTCACGACCAAGGACGACGTGCTGGCCACACTCGTGCGGCTGTCCGGGATCGCGCTGCTGGCGCTGGCGCTGATGGCCTACGTCGTCGGCTGGGTGGTGGCCGGGAGCGTGCTGTCCCCGGTCCACCGCATCACCGAGACCGCGCGGGCGATCGCCGGGCGCACCCTGCACGAGCGCATCCGGTTGCGCGGCGGGCGCGACGAGTTCACCGACCTCGCCGACGCGCTGGACACGATGCTCGACCGGTTGCACGCCAGCTTCCAGGTCCAGCGCCGGTTCACCGCGAACGCCTCGCACGAGCTGCGCACCCCGCTGGCGACCACCCGCACGATGCTCCAGGTCGCCATCGCCCACCCGGAGGACTACGAGGTCGAGCCGCTGGCGCGGAAGCTGCTCGCCACCAATGACCGCAGCATCACGACCGTGGAGTCGCTGCTGGCGCTGGCCAAGGCGGACAACGGGGTGGTCGACGCCCAGCCGGTGGACCTGGCCGGGCTCGCCGAGGAGGTGCTCGGGCAGGTGCGGGCGGAGGCCGAGGCGCACGGCGTCCGGTTGGAGGACGAGCTGCGGCCGGTGACCGTGCTCGGGGACCGGGCGCTGCTGCACCACCTGGTGGTCAACCTGGTGCAGAACGCGGTGCGGCACAACCGGTCGGGCGGCGAGGCGCGCCTGCTCGTCGGCGTGGGGGAAGGGGGTGGGGAGGCCGTTGTCACCGTCGTGAACACCGGTGAGCGAATCGATGATCGGGAGACCGAGCGGTTGTTCGAGCCGTTCCACCGCCTGCGCGCTCGGACCAGGGCTCCGGGGCACGGGTTGGGGCTCGCGCTGGTGCGGACCATCGCGCACGGCCACGGTGGGACGGCCGAGGCGCGCGCGAATCCGGCAGGTGGGCTGACCGTGACGGTCGCGCTGCCTCGTGGGCAGCCGGGGTCTGGTGGGGGCGGAGGTGGGAGTGGGGCTTTGGGCACGGCGGGTGTCGGCGGCGCGGGTGTCAGATGAGGTGATCTGCGCAAGGTCTGCGCTGGTCAGCAGGCCGTTGGGCGAGGACGGGGAGCTTTCCGCTATGGCTGGGTCGCCGGATACGACTGGGTTGCCGCGTGCCGCTGACAGGGAACGCACGTCGGGACACGCGCCTTGACCTGGCTCGACCAGGCCGGGTTGGGCCTGCGGTGGCTGCGCGAGCCACGTGGTTCCGGACGGGAGGCTGTTTCGCCCCGACCGCTATCACGGCGAGACCGGCCTGAACCGGCGGAAACAGGTGATCGACGCCTGGTGCGGAGGTGGTCGGCCAGGCCAGCGGGCAGGTCCACCACCTCACGGGCATAGCGCCACGCGGCGCTGAGGGAGATGCCGAGCGGATGAGATCGGCCAAGCGGACGGGGGTGTGGTCGGACAGCGGGATCGCGGCGGGGCAGGACAGCACGGCGGCGGGGCTCCCGGTTGGGGCGTCGGATGTCCGACGGCTTCTCGGTCTGGGTCGGTCCCGTGGAGTCGGGGTGCGTGGCGGAGACAGGTAGCGAGGGCAGTGCAGAAGGGAGGGAGAGGGGAGGGAGAGAGGGAGGCTGGGGCGGGGCTGGTGGGGCGGATGCGGGTGACTGGATGAGGTGGGGTGGTGCGGTGGTGGGCGGAGTGGGGTGATGGCTGGCCGGTGGAATTGTCGGTGGGCGCCGACATGATCCGGGGATGCGATTCCTCGAACCTCTCCTGCGTGCTCTCGAGTCCGGTGACGTGGCGCTGCGCGCGGAACTCGGGCCTGACGATCTGGTCCACCTCGCGCCCGAGTTGAGCACGGGTGTGGTGGTGGAGCAGAAGGTGGGCGGGCAGACGCTCACGATCGCGCTGGGCTACGGGATTCCGGGGTGGGGGATGCACCTGGAGGTGCCCGCCTCGTTCCGGATCACCGAGGTGCGGCACGACGAGCGGGAGTTGTGGCTGGTCGCTGCGGATGGGCGGGTGGCGCACGGGACTCCGCTGCAGTTCGACCAGCCCGCGATGGTGGAGGCGGAGTTCAACCCGCGTTACGAGGAGGAGTGCGTCGAGCTGTTGATGAGCACTCACCTGCGGGAGGAGTCGGACTACTCGAGGCGGGAGGTCGGGGGGCGGACGGTGTTCGTCCAGTTCGACAGCATGGATCCGGCGCGGCAGCGGGAGTTGGAGTCGCACCTGGTCGGGTTGTTGGCGCGGTGGGGTGAGCTGGAGCGGGGCGCGCTGGAGTTCGTGTGTCGGGAGATGCCTGACGAGCCGGGTGAGCTGGAGCGGTTCGTCGCGGCGTTCGAGGCTCGGGCGGTGACGGTGTACCGCAGCGGGGACTTCCAGGTGCAGTTGAACGAGATCGAGGAAGGGGAGTACCTGCTGGACAACTACTGGTACACCGTGGTGCACCTGGCGGACGGGACGCCGGTGGACTCGTACGTCGACGCGTGACCGGGCGTTGACGCGTGCCCCGGCGTCGGCGCGTGACCCGGTCGGGCGCTGTCCGGTAGGGGGTGGGCGTGGTTACGGTCGAGATTCTGGGAGCGCTCCCAGAAACCGTGGACGACAAAGGAGTTGTCTCATGCGCACCCCGTTCCGGCTCGCGGCGCTCGCCGCGACCTTGGTCGCGGTCACCGGGTTGGTCGTGCTCGGCGGCGGTGGTGGCGGCGCTGCCGTCGCCGCGCCCGCCTGCGCCGTCGACTACACGCCCAACCAGTGGGCCACCGGGTTCACCGCCGAGGTGGCGGTGACCAACCGGGCCGCGCCCGTCACCACCTGGACGTTGACCTGGACCTACGCGGGCAACCAGGCGGTCACCTCCGCCTGGAACGCCCAGGTCGCCCAGTCCGGCAACAAGGTCACCGCGCGCGACGTCGGCTGGAACGGGCAGCTCGGCACGGGCGCGACCGCGCGGTTCGGGTTCCAGGGGACCTACTCCGGGACCAACGCCGCCCCGGTCGACTTCGCGCTCAACGGCACCCCCTGCAACGGTGACGCGCCGCCCACCAGCACCACCACGACCCCGCCGACCACGACCACCACCCCGGTCCCCAGCGGGTGCGGGTCCGCGAGCCTGTGCGACGACTTCGAGTCCCAGACCGGGACCAGCCCCGGCGGGAAGTGGAGCGTCGGGGCGGCCAACTGCACCGGCACCGGGACCGTCAGCGTCGACAACTCCGTCGCGCGCAGCGGTTCCAAGTCGATCCGGGTCAACGGCGGCGTCGGGTACTGCAACCACATCTTCTTCGGGGCCAGCGTGAGCGGTCCCGTGGTGCACGGGCGGTTCCACGTCCGGCACACCACCGCGCTGCCCGCCGCGCACGTGACGTTCCTGGCGCTCAAGGACTCCGCCGACGGCGGCAAGGACCTGCGCATGGGCGGGCAGAACGGGGCGCTGCAGTGGAACCGGGAGTCCGACGACGCGACCCTGCCCGCGCAGAGCCCCCAGGGCGTCGCGCAGAGCATCCCGCTGCCCACCGGTCGCTGGACCTGCGTGCAGTTCACCCTCGACGGCACTGCGGGCAGGCTCAGCACCAGCGTCGACGGGGTCGCCGTGCCGGGGCTCCAGGTCGACGGCACCCCCACGCCGGACATCGACCAGCAGTGGCTCGCCCGCGCCAACTGGCGGCCCAGCACCGTGGACGTGCGGCTGGGCTGGGAGAGCTACGGCGACGGCGGCGACACCCTTTGGTATGACGATGTCGCCTTCGGGAGTGCACCTCTGGCCTGCTAGAAGGCCGTGAGCGCACGAGCGTGGTGCACTGGGCGCGGCGCGGACTCCCGCGCCGCCCCCACACCGCGCCGTCCGGGAGGAAACCGTGGGTCCGTGCTGGAGGTTGCGCGCCGTGTGCGCGGGCCTGGTCACCCCGCTCGTGTCCGCGTTGCTGATGCTCGTCTCCCCCGCGGCGACCCACCCCAGAGTCATGGCCCTCGGCGATTCCATCACCGGCAGTCCCGGCTGCTGGCGCGCGCTGCTCGCCGGTGAGCTGGGCGGGACCGGGCACGCCGACGTCGACTTCGTCGGCACCCAGCCCGCCACCGACTGTGGTGGCGCCCCCTCCCCCGCGCACGAGGGGCACGGCGGGTTCCGGGCCGTGGGGATCGTGGTGGAGAACCGGCTCCCCGGCTGGCTCACCCGCGCAAGGCCCGACGTGGTGCTCATGCACCTGGGCACCAACGACGTCCTCGCGGGCGCGGGCGCCGGGGCGGTGCTCGACGCCTACACCGCGCTGCTCGGCCAGATGCGGCGCGCGAACCCGGTGGTGAAGCTGCTCGTCGCCCAGCTCATCCCGCTCGCTCCCCCGGCCTGCCCCGACTGCCCAGGGCGGGTGGTGGAGCTGAACGGGGCGATCCCCGGTTGGGCGCGGGCGCACAGCACGCCGCGCTCGCCGGTGGTGGTCGTCGACCAGTGGACCGGGTTCGACCCGGCCACCGACACCCACGACGGGGTGCACCCGAGCCCGGCGGGTGAGCGGAAGCTGGCCCGGCGCTGGTACCCGCCGCTGGTCGCCGCGCTGGCCGGGGCCGACGGGCCGCGCGCGCAGAGCCTGGTCGGCGTCGGGTCCGGGTTGTGCGTGGACAGCCCGGACGACACCGCAGACGGCGACGCGGACACCGCCGCGGACACCACCTCGGGTTCGGCCGTGGACACCACTGCGGACACCACTGCGGACGCCGCGCCCGACAGCGGCGGCAGCGGCACGACCGGTAGCGGAACAGCTGGTAGCGGCACGACGGGCAGCGGAACAGCTGGTATCGGCGCGGGTGGTAGCGGCACGACCGGTAGCGGCACGGCTGGAAGAGCCGCGCCCGGTGGCCGCGCCCCCGGCTCCGCGGGGCAGGGCGCCGGGAGCGCCGTCCCGGTGGAGGTCGCCTCGGCCGTGCGGTTGTGGGACTGCCGCGACGTGGCCGGGCAGCGGTTCACCGCCGCCACCACCGGGGAGATCCGGCTGGGCGCGCGCTGCCTGCAAGCCGTCGCGCCCGAGCTGCCCGTGCTGCTCGCGGCCTGCGACGGTGGCGTCGACCAGCGCTGGGCCTTCGCGGGCGACGGGCAGCTGGTCGGTTCCGGGCACTGCCTCGACGCGCACGGCTCCGGCAGCGCCAACGGCACCCCGGTGGTGCTCTGGCGGTGCAACGGGCAGCCGAACCAGCGCTGGGACCGCTTCTGACCGCGCCCCTCCCCCACGATCACCCGATCGAACCACCGGTGGCGTGCGCAAACCCGGTGCGCCACGGGTAGGGGTCGGCGAGAATCCCCCAATGGCAGAGGGTGAGCGCACCAGCGACGCGGACCGCAGCGGTGAGCCGCGCGAGCGACGCACGACCCGGTTACGCCGCTGGCGGCTGCTCGCGCTCCTGCTGGCCGTCGCCGTGCCGCTGGCGGGCGGGTACTGGTGGTACCGGGAAGCGCCCACGGTGGACGACCTCAAGCAGCAGGCGGGCCTGAAGGGCAAGCAGGAGCTGGTCGTCGGCATCAAGACCGACATGCCCGGCATCGGGATGCGCGACCCGGCCACCAACGCGTACTCCGGGTTCGACGTCGACATCGCCCGCATGATCGCCGCCGACCTCGGGTTCCAGGCGTCCGACGTGCGGTTCGTGGAGATCCAGAACGAGGACCGCAGCCGGATGCGCGGCGCGGACGGCGTGCTGGTCGACCTGGTCATCGCCACCTACAGCATCACCGACCGGCGCGAGGGGATGCGCGGCGTCGCCTTCTCCTCCCCGTACCTGGAGACCGAGCAGTCCGTCATCACCCGCGAGGACCACGAGCCGATCCGCGAGGCCGCCCAGCTCAAGGGGAAGAAGGTGTGCACGCTCAGCACCTCGACCTCCACCGACGCGGTGAGCGCGGCGGGCGCCGACATGGCCAACAGCAACAACATCAGCGAGTGCGTCGACCGGCTCCTCAGGGGCGAGGTCGAGGCCGTCACCACCGACGCGGTGATCCTCGCCGGGTTCGTCTCCGCGCACCCCGACGAGCTCGCGCACCACGACATCGCGCTGGAGACGCCCGAGCTGTGGGCGGTCAACACCGGCGACAACGCGGCCCTGCTCACCCTGGTGAACCTGTCGCTGCTCCGCTCCGCCTGCGACCCCGCCGACCAGCGGTGGGAGGAGGCGTTCGAGCGGCACCTGCGGCCCATGCTGGAGCACAACCCCGGCGAGGCGCTGCCGCTGGACCGGCAGCCCGACGCGGAGGACGTCGACGTGCGCACCTGGCCGTCGACCATCCCGGACTGCTGACCGGATGAGCGCCGAACCCGACACCTCGGACTCGGGCGACCCGGACGCCGCCCTCACCGCCGAGGCCGCCACCCGGCCCACCGCCGACGCCCAGCGCGACACCTCCCAGTGGACGCTCGCGCTCGTGCCCGCCTTCCCGATCGTGCTGCTCGTGCTCAAGCTCTGGCACCTGAGCGGCAAGGACCTCAACACCATGCTGCTGCTGGTGCAGAACGTGCACCCGGTGGAGCTGGCCACCTCGCTGGTGTTCAGCCTGCTGGAGGTGCCGCCCGCGATCGTCCTGGTCGCCCACGCGCTCGGCCTGCTCTCCCTGGTCAGCGGCGGCCGTCCCACCCGGTCCCGGCTGGAGATCGCCGCCGAGCGCGTCCCCGGCCCGGTCGTGGCGCTGGCCGGGCTGTGGGCGCTGCTGGTGTGGCAGGTGCGGTTCCTGCCGCTGGCGCTGATGCTGCTGTGCGCGATCGCGGGCCTGCGGGCGCGGCTGCGCGGGCGGGCCGACCTGGTGTGGCCGGTGTGCTTCCTGCTGCCCGTGGCGGTCGGCGTCACCGAGCTGGCGCTGCTCTTCCCGGCCGCGCTCGACGCGCTCGACGCGGGCGACTTCCCGCTGGTCGCCTGCCTGCTCCTGCCACCGGTGCTCGCCCCCCTGCTCACCGGCCCCCTGCCGCCCAGGTCCGGTCCCGCGACCGCGCACGCGCTCGCCCTCGTCGGCGCCCTGGGCACCCCGTTCCTGCTGCTGGCCCTGTTCCTGCGCGCCCCCGTGCTGCCGTCCGTGGCGCTGCTGCTCGAACCCGAGGCGCGCGGCCGGACGGCGGTCGTGCTCGGCAACGTGGTCACCGTCGACGACACCGCCACCACCGTGCTGGACGCGCGCGGCGACGTGCAGTTCATCCGCAACGACCACGTCGAGTCGAAGGTGCTGTGCCCTGGGGAGCAGCGGATCCCGAGCAGCTCGGTGACCGTGCACGGCTGGCTGGTGGAGCACCCGGCGCTGGACTGGCTGCTGCCCGCGAAGGTCCCGCAGGGCGCGACCGACCCGCTGTGCGACGGGCGGTTGCCGTCGTCGGGGTGAGCGCGGCCGTCAGGACGACCCGAAGGAGCTGGACGTGACCTCTGAGAACCCCGGCGACCCGGTCCCGGCGCCGAGCGGCCGGGGCCGAGCGGCGCTCGACCTGCTGGACGAGGCCATCGGTTCGCAGACCCCGCTGGTGCGGCGGAACATCGCCCGCGCCCGCCAGCGCAACCCGGACGCCACACCGGCGGAGGTCATCCGCGCCCTGGAGCGGGTGCTGGGCAGGAACTTCATCACCAAGTACGGCACCAAGCAGGGGATCGTCGTCCTCGGCCGCGCGGTGCCGTTCGGCATCGGCGCGGTGATCGGCGGCGGAGCAGGCGCCACCGCTGCCGCGCTGACCGTCCGGGCCGCCAGGCACGCCTTCGGCCCCGCCCCGCAGACCTGGCCGGAACCGCCCCGGCCAGCGTGACACCACCGGGGTGAGCACGGGACACGTCCGGGCGATTTGACGCGCTCAGCACCCGTCTTGTACCCAGAACCGGTGACGACGCGCCTGTGGCTGCGCAGCGAGGTCCGCCCGACCGAGCAGCGCGCCCCGATCACCCCCGCCGACGCGAAGACCCTGGTCGACGCCGGGACCGAGGTCACCGTCGAGGACTCGCCCCGGCGGGTCTTCCCCACCGCCGACTACGCCGCCGCGGGCTGCCGCGTCGTCGAGCCGGGCGGGTGGGTCGACGCGCCCCCGGACGTGGTGGTGGTCGGGCTCAAGGAACTGCCCGACCTGCCCGAGCGGCTGCCGCACCGGCACGTGTTCTTCGGGCACGCCTACAAGGGGCAGCCCGGCGCGCGGGCCCTGCTCGACCGGTTCACCGCCGGGGGCGGCGCGCTACTGGACCTGGAGTACCTCACCGACGACGACGGGCGCAGGCTCACCGCCTTCGGCTACTGGGCCGGGTACCTCGGGGCCGCCCTCACCGTCCTCAACGACCGGGGCGCGCTGCCCGCGCCGCTGCGGCCCACCGGGCGTGCCGAGCTGGACGCCGCCCTGCGCGAGCACGCCGGGGACGCGCCCACCGCGCTGGTCGTCGGCGCGCTCGGCCGCTGCGGGCGCGGGGCCCGCGACGCGCTCGCCGTCGCCGGGGCCCGCGTCACCGGGTGGGACCTGGCCGAGACCCGGAACCTGGACCGCGCCGCGCTGCTCGGGCACGACCTGCTGGTCAACGCCGTCCTGGCCACCGGCCCCGCCGAGCCGCTGCTGCGCCCCGAGGACCTGGACGCGCCCGGTCGGACCCTGCGCGGCATCGGGGACGTCAGCTGCGACGCGGGCGGACCGTACAACCTGCTGCCCGTGTACGACGAGGTCACCACCTGGGACGAGCCCGTGCTGCGCCTGCGCGGCGGCGAGCGGCCACTGGACCTGATCGCCATCGACAACCTGCCCTCGCTGCTGGCCGCCGAGTCCAGCGCCGACTTCTCCCGCGACCTGCTCCCCCACCTGCTCGACCTGGACTCCGGTCCGTGGCGGCGCTGCGCGGAGCGCTTCCACACCACCGTCGCCGCACTGGAGGCCGACCTTGTCTGAGCACGTCAACGCCACCCCCGCCTCGGGCCGGGTGCACTGGATCGGCGTCGGGCTGTCCACCGGCGACGGCCTGCGCCAGCTCGCCCGCGCCGCCCGCGAGGTCCTCGTCTGGGGCCGCACCACCGCCCGCGCCGACCAGCGCGTCGCCGAGCTGGGCCTCACCGGCGCCGTCCTGACCCGCGCGTACAGCACCGACGCGCTCACCGCCGAGGTCGGGCCCGGCGACGTCGTGGTGTCCATGCTGCCCGCGCCCGAGCACCCCGCCGTGCTGCGCGCGTGCCTGGAGAAGGGCGCGCACTTCGCCAGCTCCAGCTACCTCTCCCCCGAGGTCGCCGAACTGGCCGCCGACGCCGCCTCGCGCGGCCTGGTCGTGCTCACCGAGGCCGGGCTCGACCCCGGCTCCGACCACCTGCTCGCCCACGACCTGCTCGACCGGGCCGCCGCCGAGCTCGGCGCCGACACCCCCGCGTCGATCACGTTCACCTCGTACTGCGGCGGCCTGCCCGCCGTGCCGAACGAGTTCCGCTACCGCTTCAGCTGGGCCCCGCGCAGCGTCCTGACCGCCCTGCTCGGCCGCGCCCGGTACGTCGAGGACGGCGTCGAGCGGGTCGCCGAGCGGCCGTGGGAGGCCGTGCGCCCGCACGTGCTCGACGGCGAGGAGTTCGAGGTCTACCCCAACCGGGACAGCGTGCCGTACGTGCGCGCGTACGGCGTGCCCGACGCGTGGCGTCCCGAGGTGTTCATCCGGGGCACGCTCCGCAACAGCGGGTGGAGCGCCGCGTGGGAGCCGGTGTTCGCCGAGCTGCGCGCCGCCGACGACGCCCGGCTCACCGCGCTCGCGAACGAGCTGGCCGAGCGCTACCCCACCACCCCTGCCGACCGGGACCGGGTGGTGCTGGCCGTGGCGCTCCAGGTGCGGGCCGACGACGGGCGGGAGTGGCGCGGGGAGCACGTGCTCGACGTGGTCGGCGACGACACCGACAGCGCGATGGCCCGCACCGTGTCCACGACCCTGGCGCGCGGCGTGCTCGACGTCCTGGAGGGCCGCACGGCCGCCGGGACGCACACCGCGACCACCGACCCGGAGGCCGCGCGCCGCTGGCTCGGGTACCTGGCCGAGCACGGGGTGCGCTTCACCTCCCGCTGATCTCACCCGTTCGAGAGGGGCTCGCGCCGCGCGGGCCCCTCTTGCGCGTTCAGGGGTCGCCGATCGTCATCCGCGTAGGCTTTTCGGGTGAAGGAGGTGCGCCAGTGAGCGTGGAGCAACTGCTCGAGACGATCCCACCGCTGCTGGTCTACCTGGTGGTCGGACTGGTCATCGGCGTGGAGAGCGTGGGCGTCCCGCTGCCGGGCGAGATCGTGCTCGTGACGGCGGCGCTGATGTCCTCGCAGCACGACGAGCTGAGCCCGCTGTGGATCGCGGTGGCCGCGTCGGGCGGGGCGATCGTCGGCGACAGCGTCGGGTACGCGATCGGCAGGCGCGGCGGGCCCCGGCTGTTCGACTGGGCGGGGCGGCGGTTCCCGAAGCACTTCGGGCCGGCGCACGTGGGGAAGGCTCGGGAGTTCTTCGGCAGGCACGGGGCGTGGGCGGTGTTCTTCGGGCGGTTCGTGGCGCTGCTGCGCATCCTGGCCGGGCCGCTGGCGGGATCGATGCGCATGGCCTACCCGAAGTTCCTGGCTGCCAACGCCGGGGGCGGGATCGTGTGGGCGGCGGGGACCACGTACGCGGTGCACTACCTGGGGGTGGTGGCGGAGACGTGGTTGAAGCGGTTCTCGTGGATCGGGCTGGTGGTGGCGGTGCTGGCCGGGATCGGGGTGACGCTGCTGGTGCGGCGGAAGCTGAACCGGGGCGTGGAGCCACCCGCGGCGGGGTGAGCGGCACGCCTGTCCCCGGTGGTCGGGCGGTGCGGCTCGGGCCGCGCCCGTTCGGCCTGAGGGCTCTCGTGGCCACCTGCGCGGGTGATCACCCTGGCGAGCTCTTCCGCGCCTCGGGCCTGCTTCGTCCTTCGCGGGGTGTGGGGTTTTTGCTCCGGAGGCTTGGTTTCGGTCAACACTGAAGGAATTATTCCGAATAATTCCCAGAGGTCGGGGTCTCCCCTCCCCCGGCCTGGCAGCGGGGTCCGGCGAGGGCGCGGGTGTGCCACCACGCCGCAGCCGACCTGCGCGAACAGTCCTCGCCGCTGCCCCGTCCGGCCGCCCCCGAGGTGCGCCCAAGACACGGCCCGCCGGGGTTCCGGCCGCCCTAGCATCAGCGCTGTGGTGGCGTTGTCGGCCGAGCAGCGGGCGGTGCTGGTCGCGTTGCTGCTCAAGGCGAACCGGGTCGTCCCCGACGTCGAGGTGGCCGCGCGGCTGCCCTCCGGGGACGTTCCGGGCGCGGTGGCGGGGCTTCGGGACGCGGTGGGCGGGGAGCTCGTGCGGGACGTCGACGGCGGGCGCGTGCTGGCCGTCGGGGACGTGGGGCCGCTCTGGGACCTGGCGTTGCGCGAGGTGTTCGCCGGGCGGGACGGCGAGGTGCGGGAGCTGGCCAGGCTGGTGCTGGACGGCGGGTCGGTGGTGGTGTCGGGTGGCGCCGGGATCGGCAAGAGCGCGCTGGTCGACCGGGTGGTCGAGGTGGTGCGGGAGCACTTCCCCGACGGGGTGGTGCGGGTCGGGCCGCGCGGGGAGCTGTCCGGCGCGCGGCTGCGGGCGCTGGGCGACTCGCGGCGGCGGGTGCTGGTGGTGCTCGACGGGGTTCGCGGGAGCGCGCCGGTGCGGGCGGTGCTGGCCGGGGGCGTTCCGGTGCTGGCGACCAGCCGGGACGAGTTACCGGACTTGCCGGTGCGCGGCTTCCGGGTGGGGCCGCTGGACGATTCCGGGGCAGAGGCGGTGCTCACGGCGGTGGCGGGCGGGGCGGTCCGGGGCGCCGCCGAGCTGCTCGAGGTGTGCGGCGGGGTCCCGCTGGCGCTGCGGGTGGCCGGGGGCGTGCTCGGCGGGGCGCCCGCGCCCGGCGGGCAGGGGTGGTTCGAGCCCGAGGCGCGGTCTCCGGTGGGCGACGTGGTGGCGCGGGCCGAGGCGGTGGTGGGGGCGGGCGCGTGGGCGGCCTTCCGGCTGCTGTCACTGGTCCCTGGGCCGGACTTCACGCCCAGCGCGGCGGCGGCGCTGGTGGGCGAGTCCAGGGAAGCGGCGTCGGCGCGGCTCGAACTGCTCGCCACCGCCGGGCTGCTGGAGCGCTCCTCCCCCGGCCGGTACCGGTTCCACGACCTGGTGCGCGCGCACGCGGTCGACCGGGTCGAGGGCACCGGCGAGGCCGAGCTGGGGCGGCTGGTCGGGTTCTACCGGGACGCGGCCGGGCGGGCGGCCGACGCGTTCGCGCCGGGGGCGCCGAGGCCGGGGTTCCCCGAGCGGACCGCCGCGCTCCCCCGGTTCGCGGACGCCGAGCTGGCGGGGCGGTGGTTCGCGGCAGAGCGGGAGAACCTGGTCGCCGCGGCGCTGGTGGCGGGGGCGCCGGACAGCTGGCGGCTGGGGTGCGCGGTGGCCGGGTTCCTGGTGGCGCGCGGGCACGGCGCGGAGGCGCTCGCGGTGTGCTCGGCGGGGGTGGCCGACGCGCGGGCGGCCGGGGACGCGGACGGGGAGGCGGCGGCGCTCGTGGCGCTGGGGCGGGCGCGGGCCGGGACCGGGGACCGGGCGGGGGCGCGGGAGGCGTTCGGCGGGGCGGTGGCGGTGAGCAGGCCGCAGGGGCTGGTGGTGTGGGAGCTGGAGGCGCTGCTCGGGCTCGGCGCGGTGCTCGGCGACGGGGCCGAGGGGGCGGCGCGGGTGGCCGAGGCGGTGGAGCTGGCCAGGCGGACCGGGTCGGCGCGGGGCGCGGGGCGTGCCCCGTGAGCGGGGGTCAGCCGGTGGCGCGGGGCGGTTCGGCCAGGTGCTCGGCCAGGGCGCGCATGGTGGCGCCGAACAGCTGGGCGTTGCCGGGGGCCGCGTTGACGCCCCGGTTCGACGGGTGCGGGCCGACGAGCACCAGCAGGTCGGGGCGGCGCGGGCGGACCCTGGACCAGCCGTCCTCGGCGGCGCGGCCCAGCAGCACCACGGCCTCCAGCGCGGGCAGCAGGCGCAGCAGCTCACCGGTCCAGCGGACCGCCCTGGCGCGCTCCCCCGCCGTGGAGTTGTCCTTGACCGTGGGGAACGGGCAGACGTTCCAGTGCAGGCACTGGGCGACGTCGATGCCGAGGTAGGCGTAGGCGGCGTGGGCCCTGGCGGCGGTGGGGTCGTCGTTCTCGATGCTGAGCAGGCCGGAACCGCCGGTGCCCGCCTTCGCCCTCGGACCGGGGTTGTCGAGCAGGACCAGGGCGCGGGCGCGCACCCCGCCGAAGCTCGGGTCGGGGTACGGGACCGCGCCGGGGTCCAGGCCCTCGGCGGCGGCGATCCGGTCGGCGAGCGCCACCAGCGGGGCGACGTGGGGCTCGCTCAGGCGGGTGCGCTTGGCCGCGACGACGGCGGGGTCGGCGTTGGCGCGTTCCACGGGGTGCCTCCTGGGGTGGGGGCGTCCAGTCAGCCACACCGGGCGGTCCGGCACACCCGACTTCTGCGGTGCGCGGTGGTGGTTTCCGTGCCTGCCTCCGCCCGGTCGCCCTTGCGCGCTTGCTTGCGCGCAAGGCGCGGGCTCGGCCCGTGACGGTCGCCGGTTCGGCGTCCCGGCGCGCGCACGACCTGGTCAGGCGGGAGATCCTGGACGGGGTGCCGCGCGGCGGGCAGCTGCTCAGCGAGGTCGACCTGGCCGCCCGGCTCGGGGTCAGCCGCACGCTCGTGCACGAGGCGTTCCTGCGGCTGGCGGCCGAGGACTTCCTGGAGCTGCTGCCCCGGCGCGGGGCGCTCGTGGTGGCCGTGCCGCCCCCCCCGAGGCGCGGGACATCCTGGACGTGCGGCACGCGCTGGAGCTCGCCTCCGTGCGGCGGCTCGCGGCCGGGCCCGCCGAGGCCAGGGAGGCGTTCGCCGAGGCGGTCGTGGAGGTGCTGGAGCGGCAGGAGCGGTGCGCCCTGGAGCGGGACCTGCGCGGGTTCGCGGCGGCCGACCTGGAGCGGTTGACCGTGCTGGTCGAGGAGCACCGGGGGTTGCGCGGGCTGGTGGTGGGCGGGGACGTGGCGGGGTTCGACTCGGCGCTGCTCGCCCACCTCGCCGGGACCCACGACGTGGCCTTCGGGCTCGCTCCCCCGCAACGCTGACCCAGGCCCCCGCCCACCCCGCTCCACCGGAGGACCAGGCACGTGACAGCGCAGGCGCAGGTGCGGCACGCCCCGACCCGGACCGGCTCGCGGGACTGGCGGCGGGTGGCCGCCGCCATGGCCGTGATCGGCTGGGGCGGCAACCAGTTCACGCCGCTGCTGCTGGTGTACCGGGACCGGGCGGGGTACTCGCAGCTCGACGTGGACGTGTTCCTCGGCGGGTACGTGGTCGGGCTGGTCCCCGGACTGCTGGTGGCGGCGGCGCTGTCGGACCGGCGCGGGCGGCGGCCGGTGCTGGCGGGCGGGGTGTGGACGTCGCTGCTCGGGAGCCTGCTGCTGGCGGCCGGGCCGGTGCTCGGGTACGCGGGGATCTTCGCGGGGCGCGCGCTGAGCGGGGTCGCGGTCGGGGTGGCGATGGCGGTGGGCACGGCCTGGGTGAGCGAGCTGGCCGCCGCCGATCCGGCGCTCGCGCCGGGGACCGGGGCGCGGCGGGCGACGGTGTGGTTGACCTGCGGGTTCGCGCTGGGGCCCGCGTCGGCCGGGTTGCTGGCGCAGTTCGCCGAGCCCGCGCTGGTGCTGCCGTACGCGGTGCACGCGGTGCTGTGCCTGCCGGTGCTGCGGTGGGTGCTCGCGGCGCGGCGGGCCGAGACCGGTGGCCGGTCGCGGGCGCCGTTGTGGCGGGCGCTGCGGGTCCCGGCGGCCGGGCACCGGCGGTTCGTGCGGGTGGTGCTGCCGATGGCGCCGTGGATCTTCGGGTCGGCCGGGATCGCCTACGCGATCGTGCCGCAGCAGGTCGGCGGCGAGGTGGGCGGGTGGGCGCTGCTGCACGCGGTGGGGCTGACCGTGGCCACGCTCGGCACGGGGGTGCTCGTGCAGCCGCTGGCGCGGCGGTTGGACAGCGCGTCGACGGCGCGGGCCGTGGTGGTGTCGATGCTGGTGATGGTGGCCGGGGTGGCGCTGGCTGCGGTGACGGCGCAGACGCGCTCGCCGTGGCTGGCGGTCGGGGCGGCGCTGCTGCTGGGCGGGGCGTACGGGATCGCGGTGGTGTCGGGGCTGCTGGAGGTGCAGCGGATCGCCGGGCCGGGTGAGCTGGCCGGGTTGACCGGGGTGTACTACGCGCTGGCGTACGCCGGGTTCCTGCTGCCCGCGCTGCTGGCGGCGCTGAGCGGGCGATTCGGGTACCCGGCGACGCTGGGGGTGGTGGCGCTAGTGTGCCCTGGGTGCGCGTCGGGGTGGTCGAAGCACCTGCCGCAGCAGTGAGAACCGGACAAATCCCCTTGCGTGGCAACGGCTTCCCGAACCCTGTGACGATTCGCACGCACAGGTGGGATGATCCTCACAGCTAAAATCGTTTCAACCCCCAACGAACACCGGCCGCCGGTCAGCGCCGACACGGGCCCACGTCCCCTGGAGAACCCAGCCCCATGACGGTCACCGCGCCCGCGCAGACCACGCCCGCCCGAGGGTCCGGAGCCGCGATGACCGCGCTCGCCCTCGGCGGCTTCGGCATCGGCACCACCGAGTTCGCGACCATGGGGCTGCTCCCCCAGGTCGCCGAGACGTTCGCCATCTCCATCCCGGCCGCCGGGTACGCGATCACGCTGTACGCGCTGGGCGTGGTCGTGGGCGCCCCGCTGATCGCCGGGCTGGCCGCGCGGCTGCCGCGCAAGGGGCTGCTGATCTCGCTGACCGTGGCGCTGGCGGTCGGCAACGGCCTGTCGGCGGTGGCGTGGGACACCGGGTCGCTGCTGGCGGCCAGGTTCATCGCCGGGCTGCCGCACGGGGCGTACTTCGGCATCTCCGCCGTCGTCGCCGCCGCGCTCGTGCCGCCGCACCGGCGCGGCACCGCCGTGGCGCGGGTGATGGTCGGGCTGACCGTGGCGAACCTGGTGGGCGTGCCCGCCGCGACGGCCGCCGGGCAGCAGATCGGGTGGCGGTCGGCGTACCTGGCGGTGGCGGCGATCGAGGTCGTGACGGCGCTCGCGCTCGCGCGGTCGCTGCCCAGGGTCCAGGCGCCGCGCGACGCGAGCGTGGCGGCGGAGCTGCGCGCGTTCCGGCGGCTGCCGGTGTGGCTGGCGCTGGCGACCGGGATGGTCGGGTTCGGCGGGATGTTCGCGGTGTACTCGTACATCTCGCCCATCACGACCGAGGTGACCGGGCTGGCGGAGTCGGCGGTGCCGTGGGTGCTGGCGGTGTTCGGGCTCGGGATGACGATCGGGGCGACGTTCGGCGGCAGGTTCATCGACCGGTCGGTGGCGGGCAGCGTGCTCGGGTCGATGGTGGCGATGGTGGTGGTGCTGGTGCTGTTCGGGCTGCTGGCGTCGTCGCCGGTGGCGGCGATCGCGCTGGTGTTCCTGGTGGGGTTCGTGTCGCAGGTGCTGGCCTCGGCGCTTCAGGTGCGGTTGATGGACGCGTCGCCGGACGCGCCCTCGCTGGCGGCGTCGTCGAACCACTCGGCGTTGAACGTGGCCAACGGGATGGGGGCCTGGCTGGGCGGGTTGGCGATCGCGGCGGGGTGGGGGTTGGTGTCCACCGCGTGGGTGGGGGTGGCGTTGAGCGTGGCCGGGTTGTCGGTGGTCGGGGTGTCGGCGCTGGTGGAGCGGCGGGGGGCCGCTGCGGCGTAGCGGTCCCCGGATCGGGGACCGGCGCGCGGCGGCGCTGGCGCTGCGGGAGGCCGGGCTGTGGGCGTGCTGGTCGGTCACCGCCGACCGGGCCGGGGCGGTGGCGCTGGAGGAGCGCGTGCTCACCGCGCTGCACGCGCTCCCGCTGTGGAACCTGCGCCGCCCGCGCCAGGACGGGCCCGACTAGCCCCGCCGCACCTCGCGCGCCCGCCACACGATCGCCAGCGCCGGATCGCCGTCCCGGCTCGGCTCGACCTTGCGCACCTCGAAGCCCTCGCGCTCGTAGAACGCGCCCGCGCGGCCGTTCGCCGCGAAGTGCTCCACGTGCAGCCACCTCGCGTCGTCCGGCAGGGCCTCGGTCAGCGCCGCCAGCAGCCGCACGCCCAGGCCCCGACCCCGGTGCTCCGGGCGCGCGTAGAGCTTGTACACCGCGTGGTCCTCGCCGCTGCGGCCCCGCTGGGCCACGCCGACCACGCGGTCGTCCTCGGTCGCGACGACCACCAGGCCGTCCGCGATCGCGGCGGTCAGGCGCTTCTCGTTCCACCACGCGCGGACCTGGCCCGCTGCCGCCTCGACGCCGATGAGCGGCGCGTAGTGCGGGCGGACGCAGTCCTCCGCGAAGGCGCGCAGCGCCGGGACGTCGTCGGGCACCGCTTCGCGCAGGGACTCCACCGCACCAACCCCAGGGTTATTCCGGTCCGCGCGGAAACCCGCGCCACGCGGGGACCCTACTGCCCGGCTGGCGCTCCCCCGACGTCACACCACCTCCAGCCCCCTGTCGGACGCATCCGCTGAACCCCCTACGCGACCGTCTCAAAACCATTCGCACCCGATCGGGCGCGGCCTTTGGAGCCGTTGTCTGTTGATCCGTTCGGCCCCCGGGTACGTACTCGACCAAGAAGCGCGTCCCCTGCCACCGACCCCACTAGGAGGTCGCCCGTGATCTACGGAGTCGACGTATCCGCATACCAGCCGGGTTTCGACTTCGCCGCCGCGCGTTCCGAGGGCTTCGACTTCGCCTTCATCAAGGCCACCGAGGGCTCCACCTGGCGTTCACCGAACTACCACGACCAGCTCGGCCGCGCCCGGTCCGCCGGGATGCTCGTCGGCGCCTACCACTACATGCGCGGCGACGACGTGGGCGGGCAGCTCGGGAACGTGCGGGCGGTGGTGGGCACCGACGTGCCGCTGCTGCTCGACATCGAGGACGGGGCCGGGTCGCTCGGGGCCATCAGGGGCTTCGTCGACCAGGCCCGCTCGGCCGGGTACGGGTCGCCGCTGATCTACCTGCCGCAGTGGTACTGGTCGGGCCGCATGGGCTCGCCCGACCTGTCGGGGCTGCCCCCGCTGTGGCACTCGCGGTACCCGGACAACGTGGTGCGGCGCAAGGAGCAGTTCGCGCTCGGCAACGAGTACTGGCCCAGCTTCGGGGGCCTGCACACCGAGATCGCCCAGTTCACCTCGTCGCTCGCCGTCGCCAACTACCCGAACGGGCGGATCGACGGCAACGCCTACCGGGGGACCCGCCAGGAGCTCCAGGACCTACTCGAAGGGGACAACATGCCCAGTGCGCAGGAGATCGCCTCCGCGGTGGTCAACGAGATCGAGCAGCGGCGGTACGACACCGACGGCGACGGCCAGCCCGACCGGTCGTTGATCAACAACACCATCCAGGGCATGTGGAGCGCGCAGGGCGCCGAGGCGACCGCGCGCCGGGTGGAGGTCAAGCTCGACGCGCACGCGGCCGAGCTCACCGAGGAGGAGGCCAACCTGCTGGCCTCGTTGCGCACCAACAAGGAGGGGCTGACCGCGCGGCGGCAGGCGCAGGTGCTGCGCAGCCAGCTGACGCCCGCGGTGCTGGCCGAGCTGGTGGCGCTGGCGCAGGAGCCGAGCAGGCCCGCGCCCCAGCCGCCGGTGACGCAGCCTCCGGTGGCGCAGCCGCCTGCGCGGTAGCGGTGTGCCGGGTGGTGGGTCGGGCGGCGGCCCACCACCCGGCGCCCGCGATCAGTCGCCCGCGCGTTCACGTTGAGCCCACGCGGTGGACCCCCTGGTGCGAACGTGCGTCGCGACCGCCACGGCCGCGAGCGCGAGCGCGGACGACCAGTGCGTTCCAGGGCCGGGGTAGGGGCTGACCGGGATCGCGTTGACGACACCGGGCCACAGGTTGTGCGCCGCGCCGACGGCGAAGTACAGGACCAGCGTGATGCCCGCCGCCGCACCCGCCCCGACGAGCGGGGACAACGTGAAAGCGAGCGCGGAGTAGAGCAGCGCGTTGCACGCGACCCACGTCCACGGGGTTCCCTCGGGGAGGCGCAGAGCCCCCAGCGCGACCAGCGTTTGCGGTAGCAGCACGCCGAGGGCGGCGCAGCACCCAGGTTCCCGAGCAGGCCGCGACGACCGCGCACAACTCCGGGTACGGCAGGCGGTTGGCGCGGTTGACCGGGGACAGAGCGATGCCGATCGTGCTGTCGCCCAACGCCAGGCAGGGCACGGCCAGCACCGCCAGCAGCACCAGGTAGCGGTGCAGCGCTCGGGAGCGGGCGACGAGCAGGGGGGCGCTCACGGTTCTCCGGGGAGGTCGGCGACACCGAGGGCGCAGGCGCCGAGGCGCTCCCCGTTGACGGTGATCCAGGCGCGCAGCTCGTCATCGGTCAGGCGCGCCAGCGGGCCATCGGACGTGGGGCCGCCCTGCAGCCAGGTCGACAGCGCGAACGCCAGGTCGACCCGATCTCCCTCACCCGCTCCGGCGGGGCAGGCGTTCAGACCCGACAGCAGCGCGGCCACCTCCTGCCCCGTGTGATCGGTGGGACTGGCGGGCTGCACCACCACCCACACCACATCCGCGTGCGCGCCAGGTGTGCCTGCCTCGGCGTCCGCGACCAGCGCGTCCCAGCGCAGCGCCTCGTCGTAGACCCGGCGCACCTCGTCGGCAGGCGCCCCGTAGGCGTCCAGCACTGCGGCAGTGGCCCGTTCCACGATCGGCAACCTGCTGCCGTGCGCGGCGTGCACGCAGTGCTCGACACCGCGCTCCACCCGGCAGACGCGGGGCGCGTCACGCTCCAGCGAGAACAACGCCGGGGTGCTGACCAGCGCAGGCCCCGCCAGGAGCACCGGGACCAGCAGCGGGGTCAGCGCGCGCAGCGGACGGCGGCCGACCCGGTGCAGGCGTGACACCGCGACGGCGGCCACGACCGAGGCCGCCGCGATGACGGTGAAGAACGCGATCCGGTACACGACGAACGGCGTGGATTCGACGCGGCCCGCGATCGGGGACACGTGCAGCACCGGGAGCAGTGCGGAGAGCTCGTCACCGCCGGTTCCCGCGACCACCGCGGCGAACGCACAGGCGCAGGTGAGCGGCGCCCACAGCGCGGTCCGGCCGAGCACGCCGACGAGGTGGCCGATGGCGATCGCCGCCCACAGGCCGAGCACTCCGGTGAGGACGGGGAGCGGGTGGGGCGCACCGTGCTCGGCGTCCGAGGCCGTGACGGCGACCAGCGGGATCAGACCGATCAGGTAGCCGATCGTGCAAGAGGTGCCGAGCAGACCGAGGAGGCGCAGCGCTGTGGCACGGCCCGCGCGCGGGGCCACGGGGAGGGCGAACACCCGGTCGGGGGCGGTCAGCCGACCCGCCAGGTAGGTGGCCGACGCAGCGGCGATCGGGCCCGCGAAGGCGAGTTGCTGGTGGAATTCGGCCGAGGTCCTGACCCACTCCTGGTACGGCCAGGTGAGCATGCCCCAGACGCCCATCAGGACCGCGGCGGCGATCTCCGCGGCGGGCAGGACGAGCGGCAACGGGCCCAGGGGCCACAGCCGACGTGGGGTCGGTTCACTCACCCGCTGCTCCCAGGCCGGTGATCAGCGCGTCGTAGGCGCGCTCGAAGCGGGTCCCGGCCGAGGCGGTGACCGGTTCGGCGGTCTCGTCCAGCAGCGCGGTGAGCTCGCGCTCGGTGCCGTCGAAGGCCATGCGACCCGCCGCGAGCACCCCGGCCCGATCGCACGAGTGGCTGATGTCCTCGATGAGGTGGGTCGACAGCAGCACGGCACGGGTGGCGCCCAGCGCGGCGACGACCTCGCGCAACCGCAGCCGCTGACCGGGGTCCAGGCCCGCAGTGGGCTCGTCCAGGACGAGCAGCCCCGGCTCGTGCGCCAGTGCGGCGGCGATCCCGACCCGTTGGCGCTGGCCTCCCGAGAGGGCCCGCACTCGCGTCTTGGACCGGTCGGCCAAGCCGACCGGGTCGAGCGCGTGGGCGGCGGCCGTGCCGCACTCCCGGCGGGCGACGCCGTTGACCCAGGCCGCGTAGGCGACGGTGTCGAACACGCGCATCTCCCCGGCGAGCGAGAAGCGCTGTGGCACGAACCCGACCGGAGATGCCTTCCCCTCGTCACGTCCGCGCGGGCTGACGGTGCCCGAATCGGTGAGCACCGGAGTGCGTCCATGAGCGAAAGCCACGCTTTTCAGCGTGACGAACAACCAGCAGTCCGATTCCCGCACTAACCGACGAGGCGCTTCTGACCCCGAAGCGGGCACGCCCCACGCGCAGTGGCGCCGCCGAGCCGAGGCTCGACGGCGCCACTTTTCCGCATCCGCCAGGATCACCCGGAGCGGATCACGCTGTTGTGCGGCAGCGCGGGCTCACAGCCCTGCGGTGTTCAGCAGGCGGTTGGCCGTGCCGCCGGTCGCCCCGTTCGTGATCTTGTTCGGGGTTGCCTTGCTGTTCAGCCAGTCGTGCACCGTCGCCGACGGCGCCTCGCCGTAGGTCGCCTTGTACAGCGCCGCCACGCCCGCCACGTGCGGGGTCGCCATGGAGGTGCCGCTCATCAGGCCGTTGCCTCCGGTGTTGAGCGTGGAGCGGATCGAGGTGCCCGGCGCGTACAGGTCGACGCAGGCGCCCGTGCTGGAGAAGGTGGAGCGGGCGTCCGCGCTGTCCGAGGACGCGACGACCGTGGCCGTCTCGACCTTGCGGGGCAGGCGGTCGCAGGAGTTGCCGGAGGTGTTGCCCGCCGAGGTCGCCAGGAACACCCCGGAGGAGATCATGCTGCGGATCGCGGTCTCCAGCGCGGCGGAGGCGGTGAAGTTCCAGGAGGTGTTGGCCACCGCCGGGCGCTGGGCGTTCGCGGTGACCCAGTTGATGGCGTTGACCGCCGCCGTGGTGGTGGCGCCGCCGGAGCAGTTCATCATCTTCACCCCGTGCAGCCGCACCCCCTTGGCCACGCCGTAGGTCGCCGAGCCGATGGTGCCCGCCACGTGCGTGCCGTGGCCGTAGCAGTCGGTGTTGTTGGTGTCGATGGCGTTGTAGTCGAAGCTCGCCCTGGTGCCGAAGTCGGCGTGCGTGGGGGTGATGCCGGTGTCGATGACGTAGGCGTGCACGCCCGCGCCGGTGGAGTTGTAGGTGTAGCTGTTGGACAGCGGCAGGCTGACCTGGTCGATCCGGTCGATGCCGTACGAGGGCGGGTTGGCCTGGGTGGCGTCGAGCAGGTCGGTGACCATCACGTCCTGCTCGACCAGGGCGACGGCCGGGTTGCGGCGCACCTCGGCGAGCTGGTCGGGGCTCAGGGTGGCGGAGAAGCCCCTGACCGCCTCGTTCCACACGTGCTTCGGCGTGATCCCCTCGGTCGCCGACAGGGCGCGGGCCTCGGGGGCGCCGTCCTTGAGCAGGACGACGTAGGAGTCCTTGACGGGCTGGACGGCGCCGCCGGTCTTCGGGGAGACCAGGGCGGCCAGCTGGGGTGCGGCGGTCGCGACACCGGTGGTCGCGGTGGCGGCGACGACGGCGGTGGCGGCGAGGACGGCCAAGGAGGTTCTGGCAGGGCGCACGTTCGCTCCTTCTGCTGAACCGCGACCGGGCGATCCGAGCAGGGACGCGGATCAGACATTTCACCCGGTCGTGGTGCAACCCTGAGCCTGGAGAGCCGGTTGACCTTGGTCAATACTCGTCAACCACCTGGCCCACGTCATTGGTAGGTGGGTTGCGGAACGTGTTTCCCGGCGGGGCGGGAGCAGGCCGGAAGAGCGCGGAGTCGAACACCTCGTCGAGTGCGGAAGCGAATGCGGCGGGATGCGTGAGCGGACCGTGGTGGCCCATTCCGGAAATGGTTCGGGTGGCACCGCTGCGCAGTTCCGAAGCCGCCGACGCGAGCGATTCGGCGGACACCACCGGCGAGTTCTCCCCGCGCAGGAGCACGACCGGGCAGCGGACGCGCCCGAGGGCCTCCCGCCAACCGCAGGATGCCGCAGTCCGGTACACCCGCGCCTCGTCCTGTGGCGCACAGCACAAGCGGACACCGCCGCCGGGGTCGGGGGTGAGACCGGAGTCGACGTAGTCGGCGAGCACCTCCGGGTGCAACTCCGACAGGGGCGGGCGGGACGAGTAGCGGGCGAGCGCGGCGGCCTTCGACGGGAACACCGCGCGGCGCCGGTCGGCGGAGCGCGCGAACGCGTCGTCGACGGGTCCGGCGGGGTCGGCCAGGATCGGTTCGTGGCAGACGAGCAGGTCGAACGTGCCGGGCGCGGCGGCCTCGGCCAGCAGCAGGGCGGTGCCGCCCAGCGAGTGGCCGACCCCGATCAGCGGGCCGGGACCGAGCGGGGCGGCGGACGCGAGGACGTCGTCCGCGAAGACCGACCAGTCGGCGCCGGGCGGCAGCGGGGGCGCGCCGCCGTGGCCGCGCAGGTCCGGCGCGAACACCCGCAGGGGCTTTCGCACGCGCCTCGCGCACGCCCGCAACACCAGACCGGTGAACCCCGCCGCGTGGCAGAACAACGCGGTCCGAACGGGCCCGGAGAACTCCCGCGCGGAGGTGGGTTCACGCGGTCCGGGCGCTGTTCCGAGATCGGTCATCCGCATTCTCCCGTGGTCTGCCGATTGGTGGATGGTGCGCCTGTTGCGCCCGCTCTAAGCTCGACCGCGAACAGCGCTGTCCGCTCCGCCGGCGGAACTCCCCGCTTTTCCCCTTTCGCGCACCGGATGGCGCACCGCTGACAGTTCCGGAGCACCACCCGCGTCGGGTTCCCCCCTTGTACCCCGAGCGGTCGAAATCGGGAAGGGCGAACTGTGGAACCCAGTTCGGTTTCTGGTGTGGTCTCGATCGTCGTGCTGGTCCGGGACCGGGTGGAGCACACCCGCCGGTTGGTCGCCTCGCTGGCGCGCGCCACCGGCGAGTGGGAGCTGGTCGTGGTGGACAACGGGTCGACCGACGGCACCGCCGGGCTGCTCGCCGGGCTCGGCGAGGCGCTGGGGCGGCCGGTGGTCGTGCTGTCCTTCCCGGACGACCGGGGCGGCGCCGAGCGGCGCAACGCCGGGGCCGCCGCCGCGCGCGGGGAGTTCCTGCTGTTCCTGGACAACGACGTGCTGGTGGACGACGCCGGGCTGGTCGAGGTGCTGGCGGCGGAGCTGGCGGGCGAGCCGGGGCTGTCGGCGGTGTCGCCGCTGCTGTGCTACCCCGGCGAGCTGTCGCTGGTGCAGTGCGCGGGCGGCGGGTCGACGCCGAACGGGCTGATCGGGCTGGTGGGGCGCGGGCAGCCGGTGTCCGCGCGGCACCGGGAGCGGCGGGAGCAGACGTGGGCGCCGACGGCGGCGCTGATGGTGCGGCGGTCGGCGTTCCGGGCGGTGGGCGGGTTCGACGAGGCGTTCGACCCGGTGCCGCTGTGCGAGGACGTGGACCTGTGCCTGCGGTTGCGGGCCGCCGGTGGGGGCGTGCGGTTCGTCGGGGCGGTGGTGGCGCGGCACTTCGAGGGGACCACGTTCAACCACGTCGGGCACGACAAGCTGGCGGTGTGGAAGCGGCACACGCGGGTGCTGCGGGCGCGGTGGGCGCGGGAGTTCGCCGAGGGGCCCCGGCACGGGCCCGCGGAGCTGGCGTGGGTGCCGGTGCGCAAGGACTACCGGGACCTGGACGCGCCGAGGGCCTGGGTGGACGGGGGCGGGGTGGCGGACGCGCGGGGGGTGGGTGGCTCCGGCGCGGCGGCGGGCGGCGACGGCGACAGCGACAGCGACGTGGTGAGCGGTCCGCTGACCGGTGGTGCGGGTGGTGCGGGCGCGGCGGCGGGCGGCGGTGGCGGCGCGGACACGGGCACGGTGGCGGACAGGGGCGCGGCGGCGGGCCTCGGTAGCGGCTCGGACACGGGCCGGGATGGCGGCGCGGACACGGGCGCGGGGGTGGACACGGGCGCGGTGGTGGGCCTCGGTGGCGGCTCGGCGGACCGGGACGGCGGCACGACGGCGGGCCTCGGTAGCGGCTCGGACACGGGCCGGGATGGCGGCGCGGACACGGGCGCGGCGGTGGACACGGGCGCGGTGGCGGGCCTCGGTGGCGGCTCGGCGGACCGGGACGGCGGCACGAGGGCGGGCCTCGGTGGCGGCGCCGGGCCGGGATGGCGGCGCGGACACGGGCGCGGCGGTGGACACGGGCGCGGTGGCGGGCCTCGGTGGCGGCTCGGCGGACCGGGACGGCGGCACGAGGGCGGGCCTCGGTGGCGGCGCGGCTGCGGGCACAGGGGCTGCGGGCACGGGCACGGGCACGGCGGAGGGTGGCGCCGGGCTCGGGGCGGTGGGACCCGGTGGCGCGCGGGGGAAGCCCGACGCCGGGTTCTTCAGCAGCGACCGGGAGCTGGCCGGGTTCGGGCGGGCGGACGTGCGGGTGTCCGTGCTGGGCGCGCGGGCCTCGCTCGGCGCGCTGGCCGCGACGCCGGGGGTGCGGATCACCGGGGTGTCCGACCGGGACGCGGGCGAGCTGGCCAGGCGCTCGCGCGAGCACGGGGTGCGGTGGGCGCTGCGCGAGGACCGGGACGCGGTGGAGCTGGTGCCCGCCGAGGGGGTCGTCGGCGACCGGCTGGACCTGGCGGAGCTGGCGCTGCGCCGGGGCAGCCACGCGCTGCTGGAGTCGCCGCTGGTGGGTGGGACCACCGAGCTGGCCGCGCTGCTGGCGCGGGTGCGGACGGCGGAGACGCGCTGCTCGGTGCTGCTGCCGTGGGCGCACCACCCGGAGCTGGCCGCGCTGGGCAAGGCCGTCGCCGAGGGGCGGATCGGGGCGCCCACGTCGTTCGTGGCGCGGGTGCGCGCGCCCGGCGGCGACCCGGCGCTGGACGTGCTGGACGCCGCCGAGCGGGCGCTGGGCGGGCCGGTCGAGCTGGTCGCCGGGCTGGGACCGACGCGGGCTCGGGTGACGGCGGCCGGGGTGCCCGGTGTGCTGGAGGCCGGGCGCGGGGCGCGCTCGCTGCGGGTGGTGATCACTGGGGAGGGCGGCGAGCTGGTCGCCGAACCGGCGTTCGACGGGTCGGGCGCGGCGTTGGCGGACTTCGTGGCGCTGCTGCGGGGTGGTCCGGTGCCGCTGACGGACGTGGCGGCGATCGGGTCGGTGCTGGCGGCGCGGCTCGCGTGGGTGACCGCGTGAGCGGGCGGGCGGGCGCGCGGTCCGGAGTGGACTCGGCGGCGGACGGGCGATCAGCCGACGGGGGCCTCCCGGCGCGGGAACCGCTGGGGAGCCCGGCCGGGGTCCTCGCCGCGACTCGGGGACCGGGCGTCGCCGAGGAGCTGGCCGCGCACGGCAACAACCTCGCCGAGCTGCTGCGCGCCCGCGCCGTCGAGCGCGGGTGGTCGGGGCGGGTGGCCTTCGAGTGCGGCGCGGAGCGGGTCGCGCACGGGGAGGTGCACGAGCGGGCCGTCCGGCGCTCCGCCGCGCTCGCGGCGCTGGGGGTGCGGGTGGGCGACCGGGTGGTGCTGGTGCTGGACGACGACGTCGACTTCGTGGTGCTGTTCCTGGCGGTGCTGCGGCTGGGCGCGGTCGCGGTGCCGGTGAACCCCCGGCTGCACCGGGGCGAGCTGGCGGCCTGCCTGGCGGGCGCGGACCCGGCGCTGGTGGTGCGCCGCCCGCAGGACGTGGCCGGGCTCGCCGAGCGCACCCCCGCCGAGCTGGACTTCCCCGCTCCCCCGGCGCCCGCCGCCGAGCTGCCGGACGAGCACCCCGCCTACGCCCTGTTCACCTCCGGCACCACCGGCGCGTCGCGGCTGTGCCCGCACGCGCACGCCGACCCGCTGGTGCACCAGCTCGCGTTCGGCGGCCCCGTGCTGCGGCTGGCGCCCGACGACGTGGTGCACTCGGTGTCCAAGATGTACTTCGCCTACGGCCTGGGCAACTCGCTGCTCTACCCGCTGCTCGCGGGCTGCCGCGCGGTGCTGGAGCCGGGACCTGCGCAGGCAGCGCGGGCGCTCGCGATCGTCGACGAGCACCGGGTGAGCGTGCTGTTCTCGGTGCCCACGTTCTACTCGCGGCTGCTCACCGAACCGGCGTGCGGGCTGCTGGCGGGGCTGCGGCTGGCGGTGACGGCGGGCGAGGTGCTGCCGCTGTCGCTGGAGCGGCGGTTGGGCGCGCTGCTGGGCGAGCGGCTGCTCAACGGCATCGGCACGACCGAGGTCGGGCAGGCGTTCACCTCCAACGCGGCGGGCGCGCACCGGATCGGCACGGTGGGGCGGGCGCTGCCGCCGTACGCGGTGCGGGTGGTGGACGAGCTGGGCGCGGTGGTCGGGGCGGACGTGGTGGGGCGGTTGCAGGTGCGCGGGCCGACGGTGAGCGCGGGCGAGGGGCCGGACGGCGGTCCGGCCCGCGAGCCCGGCTGGTACACCACCGGCGACCTGGCCTCGTGCGACGCGGACGGCTACCTGGTGGTGACCGGGCGGGCGGACGACATCGAGAACGTGGGCGGCATCAAGGTGCACCCGGCGGACGTGGAGTCGCTGCTGGCCGAGCACCCGCTGGTGGTGGAGGCGGCGGTGTGCGCGGTGCGCGAGGGGGACCGGAGCTGGTTGCGGGCGTACGTGGTGCGCGCGGGCGGCGGGCCGGACGACGGGGCGCTGGCCGAGGAGCTGCTGGCCGCCGCCCGCGCCGGGCTGACCGCGTACAAGGCGCCGCGCGCGGTGGTGTTCGTGCCCGCGCTGCCCCGCACCGGGTCGGGGAAGCTGCGCAGGCACGTGGTGCGGGGCTGGGCGGACCGGTGAGCGGTCAGAACTCCGGGTACTCGGCGAACAGCCGCCCGCCGAACCGCGTCCGGGCGTGCTCGCGCGTCCTGGGGCCGTAGACGGGGTGGTCGGCGAGCTGGGTGTACGAGGTCAGCTCGCCGACGTCGACGACCCCGGCCTTGACCGCGAGGTAGACGTCGAAGCCGGGGTACATCAGGCCGGCGAACGGCAGGTCGTCGA
Source organism: Actinosynnema pretiosum (assembly GCF_024171695.1). GTDB lineage: Bacteria > Actinomycetota > Actinomycetes > Mycobacteriales > Pseudonocardiaceae > Actinosynnema > Actinosynnema pretiosum. The sequence continues at coordinate 152,226 of NZ_JAMTCF010000010.1, forward strand.
CGTCCAGCGCGAGCACCGGGTGCTCCCCGGTGGAGTCGGGCTCGCCGACCGCGTACACGCGGCGCGAGTCCGAGCCGCCGGGGAGCAGGAAGCACTCGGGGAAGCGGTCGGCCAGCGGCGCGTACTCCTCGCCCCAGCCGGGGCCGAAGCACTCGGTGGCGATCCGGTCGAGGGGGCGCGGGGCGAGGGCGCCGTCGTCGGTGAACCAGCCCGCGCGGCGCAGCAGGCCGGTGTCGAAGGCGAGCCAGGCGCGCAGGCCCGGCGGGAGCGGCCTGCCGGACGGGAAGGTCGCGGTGGCCAGGCGGTCGGCGGGCAGGGGCTCGGGTTCGCCGACGACCCAGGGGTGGTCGTGGAAGTCGAACATGGACCGGTGCGGGTCGCGCCGCACCGACTCGACGGCCCGCTCGGCGAGCGCGATCCCGTGTGCTCCGTCTGGCATGGCCTGGAAGCTAGCAGCGACCCCCGACAAGCGACCCCTGGCAGCGGCAGGGGTCGCCGGACGGGTCAGCGGGTCAGCGGGTCAGCGGATCTGGGCGCGGGCGGCGCGGCGGAGCCTGGCGCTGCGGGTGGTGACGAACCACAGGGTGTAGCCGCCGACGAGCCAGAGCAGCAGCCGCACCGGGCTCAGCGCCTCGGCCCAGCCCAGCCGCGACCCGTCCACCAGGATCGGCGCGGCGAACCCGAGCAGCAGGATGCCCAGGGTCAGGGCCTCCTTGCCGCTGGTGGGCAGGAACCCGCGCGCGCCGGTCTCGTGCCGGACGCCCCTGGTGGTGAAGTACCGCTTCTCCAGGCGGACGGCGTACCCGCCCAGCACGAGGCCGACCACGAGCAGCGCAAGGAAGACGACCGGTGGGGCCTGGACGAACAGCAGGACGATCCCGACGACGCACAGCGCGCCGAGCGCGGCCAGCGCGAGCTGGAGCTTCTTCTCGACGTTCGAGTCCACCAAGGCGGTTCCCCTCTCCGGGTTGGCGGGCGCGGCCGGAGCGCGCCCCGCGCCCCCTGTACCCGCGAGGCGGTGGCGGCCAATCCCTCAGGCGCGGCGCAGCCTGATCCTGCGGATGAGGACGAACCACAGGGCGTAGCCCCCGATCAGCCAGACGACCACGCGCACCGGGTGCAGCGCCTCGGCCAACCCGGCGCGCACCCAGTCGACGATCAGGGGCGAGGCCAAACCCAGCACGGCGATGGCGAGCGCGACGCCCTCACGCCCGGACATCGGCAGGAACCTGCGGGCCCCGAGCGCCGAGTGGTCGCCGAGGGTCTTGAGGCGCTGGTTCTCCAGCCGGACGAGGTAGCCCCCAGGGAGGAGCACACCGAGGCACAGCAGCGCGGGCAGCGCCAGCGGGGCTCCGGCTAACAGCAGGCCCAGCGCGGCCAGCACCAGCACCGCCGCAGCCGCCACCGCGAGCACGACCTTCTTCTTGTCCTCCGGCCGGTACACGACGGTTCCCCTCCTCCTGGGCGCGATCCGGACGCGCCTCGCGCTCTCCGTACCCGCGCCGCGCCACACCCCCACGTCGCGGGTGACCCACATCACAGGCGTGTGATTCAACGGAACGGGACCTCGGCGGGTTTCCAGGCCGCAAGCGACCCGACAACCAGAAGGAGGCGAGGTGCAGGTCGACTACGACCAGTTCGTGACCGATCGCCTCGACCAGCTCCTGCGCTACGCCACCGCGCTCACCTGCGACAAGCACCTGGCGCAGGACATCGTGCAGGACGTGCTGCTGCGGGCCCGCCAGAAGTGGGCCCGGATCGGCTCGCTCGACGCGCCCTACCTGTACCTCAAGCGCATGGTCACCAACGACTACCTGTCGTGGCGCCGTCGCCGCGCGGCGCGCGAGGTGCTCACCGGGCACGGCGGGTTCGACGAGGTGGGGCCGGTGGTGGCCGACCACGCCGAGCGGCACGCGGAGCGGGACGCCATGCGCGGCCTGATCGCCGCCCTGCCCCGCAAGCAGCGGGCGGCGGTGGTGCTGCGCTACTACGAGGACAGCAGCGACGAGGAGATCGCGTCGGTGCTGGGGTGCTCGGTGGGCACGGTGCGCAGCAACATCTCGCGGGCACTGGCGAAGCTGCGGGTCCGGCGGGGCGAACAAGCGGAGGTGCTGCGGTGACCGACCAGGAAGAGCTGATCAAGGAGGCGCTCGTGGCGCAGGCCGAGGAGCGGGTGGACCACCGGGCGGTGGCGGCGCGGCTGCGGACGGCGAGCGCGCCCCGGCGGCGGCACGGCGCGCTGATCGCGGCCGGGGTGCTGACGGCGGCGGTGGCGGTGGCCGCCGCCGTGGTGCCGATGGCCCTGCGGGACGCGCCCGTCGAGCGGCAGGAGGTGGCCGACAGCGCCGCCGCGCAGGAGCAGACCGTGCTGCTGCTGGGCGTGGACACCAGGGACGGGGCGGACTGGCCGAGCCACGCGGACACGGCGGTGCTGCTGCGGATCTTCCCCGACGGGCAGGTCAGCGGGGTGTCCCTGCCGCGCGACCTGCGGGTCACCGGCGAGGACGGCGAGGCCACCAGGCTGGCGGCGGCCTACGGGTTCGCCCACCAGCGGGCCGAGCGGGAGGGGCGGGACGGGGTCGCCGAGGGCGCCGGGGCCGCGCTGGACGCGGTCGAGGAGGTGACCGGGGTCAGGGCGGACCACTGGGCCGCGGTGTCGATGAACCGGTTCGCCGAGCTCAGCGACCTGGTCGGCGGGGTGGAGGTGTGCCTGAGCCAGCCCGCCCGTGACGAGTACGCGGGGGTCGACCTGGCGGCCGGTGAGCACGTCCTGCGGGGCGAGGGCGCGCTGGGCTTCCTGCGGCAGCGGCACGGCCTCCCGGAGGGCGACCTGGACCGGGTGGCCCGGATGCAGGCCTTCCTGCAGGGGCTGCGGACCTCGGCGCGCGACTCCGGGGTGCTCGGCGACCCGGCGAAGCTGACCGGGCTGTTCGACCGGGCCCGCGACGCGGTGCGCACCGACGAGGGCTGGGACCCGGGGCCCGCCGCCACGGCGCTGAGCGGGGCCGGGGGCTGGCGCTTCGCCACCCTGCCGGGGTCGGTGGGCACGGTGGACGGGGGGATGTACGTGCTGCACACCGATCCGGCGCAGGCCCGCGCGTTCGTCGCCGAGGCGCTCGGCGCGCCGACCGGCTCGGGGACCGGGAGCGGCGGGGACGGGCCGGTGTGCGTGCGGTAGCCCGTTAGTGCGAGGTGCGCCCCGGCGGGAATCCTCCCGCCGGGGCGCACCGCGTCACGCGGCGCGTGGACGGGTCAGGGCGAGGACGCCCACGACCGGTCCGAGCGCCAGGACGACGAGCGCGTACCGCCAGGTCACGGCCTCGGCGACGAGCGGGACGAGCTGGATGGCGACCACGGTGAGCAGGAACCCGGCTGCGGTCTGGGCGGTCAGGGCGGTGCCCGCGCGGGGGCCGTCGACCACCTCGCTGAGCATCGTGGAGAACACCCCCGAGTCCGCGATCACGGCCGCGCCCCACACCGCCGCGAACGCCAGCAGCACGGGCGGGGGCGCGGCGTGGGCGAGCGGGGAGAGCAGGCAGCACGCGCCGCTCACGGCGAGCGCGGTGGCGGCCGTGCGGGGGCGGCCGAAGCGGTCCGCCGCCCAGCCGCCGAGCAGGCAGCCCGCCACGCCCGCGACGCCGATGGCGGTGAACGCGGCCAGACCGGCGGTCCGGGGGTCGAGGTCGCGCACGGCGTCGGCGCCGAACAGCGGCAGCCACGTCCACAGCGCGTACAGCTCCCACATGTGCCCCAGGTAGCCGAGGTTGACCAGCCCGGGAGCGCGCTCGCGGAACAGGGTGAGCGCGTAGGCGGGGTCGCGGGCGGGCGCGGACCTGGCCAGGTGGGGGCCGGGTCGCAGGAGGGCGGCCGAGAGCAGGGCGGCGACGAGGGTGGCGCAGGCGGCGGCGGACATCAGGGGGCGCCACGGCCAGGCCAGGACGCCGATCAGGTGCGGCAGGGCCGAGCCGAGGGTGAGGGCGGCGATGAGCAGGCCCATCGCGCGGGCCCGGCGGTCGGGGGCGGACCAGGAGGCCATGAGCTTCATGCCGACCGGGTAGACGCCCGCCAGGAACAGGCCGGTGGCGAAGCGCAGCGGCACGGCGGTGGCCAGGCCGTCGGCGAGCAGGGCGAACGCGAGGGTGCAGGTGGCCGCGCCCGTCGCGCCCGCCGCGAGCAGCAGGTGCGCGGGGACGCGGTCGGCCAGGGCGAGGGCGGCGGAGGCGAGGGCGCCGACGACGAAGCCGAGCTGGGTGGCGGCGGTGAGCCAGACGGCGGCGGTGAGGTCGATGCCCCACTCGGCGCGCAGGGACGGCACGACGGCCGAGGCGGAGAACCAGGTGGCCAGGCCGAGGACCTGGACGAGGGCGGTCAGGGCGCGTTGGGGTCCGGGCGCGGGGGCCACCCTCGGCTCCTCTCCTGCGGTCGGCGACGGGGGCGTCCCGGCGGCGCGGATCGTGGCGGGGACCTTAGCCGGGGCGGGGGCGCGTGGCCGCCGTGTTCCCGGTCACTCGTGGTGTGACCTGCGGTTCCCGCCAAGTAGTTGAGGAATCAACCAAAGTGCGAGTACGTTCCCCCAGCGTGAAGAAAATCGGTTTCCTGTCCTTCGGGCACTGGTCCGACAGCCCGCACTCGCGGACCAGGACCGCCTCGGACGTGCTGCTCCAGTCCGTCGACCTGGCCGTCGCCGCCGAGGAGCTCGGCGCGGACGGCGCCTACTTCCGCGTGCACCACTTCGCCAGGCAGCTCGGCTCGCCGTTCCCGCTGCTCGCCGCGATCGGCGCCAGGACCGAGCGCATCGAGATCGGCACCGGCGTGATCGACATGCGCTACGAGAACCCCATGTACATGGCCGAGGACGCTGGTTCGGCCGACCTGCTCGCGGCGGGCAGGCTCCAGCTCGGCATCTCCAGGGGATCGCCCGAGCAGGTCATCGACGGCTGGCGTTACTTCGGCTACCAGCCCGCCGAGGGCGAGACCGAGGCGGACATGGCCCGCAAGCACACCGAGGTGCTGCTCAAGGTCCTGGAGGGCGAGGGCTTCGCCCAGCCCAACCCGCGCCCGATGTTCCCCAACCCGCCCGGCCTGCTGCGCGTCGAGCCGCACTCCCCCGGTCTGCGCGACCGCATCTGGTGGGGCGCCGGGTCGAACGCGACCGCCGTGTGGGCGGCCGAGCAGGGGATGCACCTGATGAGCTCGACCCTGAAGAACGACGAGGGCGGCGCGCCGTTCCACGTGCAGCAGGCCGAGCAGATCCGGGCGTTCCGCAAGGCGTGGGCGGACGCCGGGTGGGAGCGGGAGCCGCGCGTGTCGGTCTCGCGCAGCATCTTCGCGCTGACCTCGGACGAGGACCGGGCGTACTTCGGCGCGGACGGCAAGAGCCGCGACCAGGTCGGGTACATCGACGCGGACACGCGGGCGATCTTCGGGCGCTCGTACGCGGCGGAGCCGGACGTGCTGGTCGAGCAGCTGGCCGGGGACGAGGCGATCGCCGAGGCCGACACGCTGCTGCTGACCGTGCCCAACCAGCTCGGGGTGGACTACAACGCGCACGTGCTGGAGAGCATCCTCAAGCACGTCGCCCCGGCGCTGGGCTGGCGCTGACGGCGGGGTTCCACGGGTGGGTCGGGGTCGGTCGGGTCCGGGCGCGCGCCCGAGCTGATCGCCCCCACCACGCGCCCGCGCGCCGCCTGGCCCGACGCCCGCGCCGAGCGGGCTCCCGGCGGGATCGCGTAGTGGCACGGGCGGGCGAGGTTTTCGAGGGGCTCGGGGAGAGCCCGTTCGGGGCGGTGCGGCGGTGCCGGGTCACGCCCTCGGCGTGCGGTCGGGCAGCAGGCGCGGCACCAGCCGCACGTAGACCACCATGCCGACCACCTCCACCAGGGTCTGGGTGACCACGGCCAGCGGGGCGATCGCGAGCGCGTCCGGCAGGGCCAGCGCGAGCGGCAGGACGACCAGGGAGTTGCGGGTCGCTCCGGTGAACACGACCGCCCGTCCCGCCGGGACGTCCAGCCGGAACAGGCGCGCGACGGCCAGCCCCGCGAACGCCATGACCAGCAGGAACACCACGTAGAACGGGACGACCCCGGCCACCTGGGCGAGGTCGCCGCCGAGCTTGGGGACCTGCGAGGCGACCACGGTGAGCAGGGTCGCGGCCATCAGGGGGACCATCGTGGCGGACGCCGCGTCCGCCGCCCGCCGACCGGCTTCGTGGCGGCGGGCCCAGGCCTGGGTGAGCCAGGCCAGCGCCAGCGGGATCGCGATCAGGGTCGTGAACGCCTCCACGAACGGGCCCGCCTCGACCACGTCCGCCAGCTCCTCGCCGAGGAGCAGCAGGAGCAGCGGCGGCAGCAGGAGCATCTGGGCGAGCAGGAGCAGCGGGGTGGCGGCGAGCAGCCCCCGGTGGTCGCCGCCCGCAAGGCCGGTGAAGACGATCACGTAGTCGACGCACGGGGCGAGCAGGACCAGCAGCACGCCAAGGCGCAGGGCCTGGTCGGCGGGCAGGAACGTCAGCATCGCGGCCACGACCAGGGGGACGACCACGAAGTTGACCACCAGGGCGGCGGCCAGGAAGCGGCCCGCGCGCAGGGAGCGGCCGAGCTCGGCGGCCGGGACCTGGAGGAAGGTGACGTAGAGCAGGAGCGCGAGCACCGGGGTGATGGCGCCTTCGAGGGCGGGGCCCGCGTCGGGGGCGGCCAGGCCGGTGAGGGCGCCCGCCGCGAGGGCGCCGAGGTAGACGGGGACCTGGTGGCGCTCCAGGGCGGCGACCAGGCCGGGGTGCGGTGACACGGGGGTGCTCCTAGCGGGGGTTGTGCTCGGGTTCGGTGAACAGGGCGGTCAGGAGGGGGCGGGCTCCGGCGGGCGCGCGGACGGTGCGGCGCGGGCGGGGGTGCGGTCGGCCGGGAGCGGCCCGGCGGTCTCGGGGGACCGCCGGGTGGTCGCCGGGACGCCGGTGCGCTCGGCGAGCTGGGAGATCCGCATCGCGCTCACCGGGGAACGGTAGACCTCCGAGCCGGGACGAAGGTCGAGCGGCGGTCCGGTGGGGCGCTACGGTGCCCCGGTGCAGAGCCGCCCCGAGCACCTGTCGGACGAGTCCGTGCGCGCCTGCCTGGCCCGGTCGGGGATCGACGCGGCCGTCCTGGAGCACGCCCCGGTCGGTTTCGGCGACCACCACTGGCACGTCACCGACACCGGTGGCGGCCGGTGGTTCGCGACCGTGGCCGACCTGACGCGCAAACCGCACTGCGGCCCCGACCGCGACACCGCGCTGGCCGGGTTGCGGGCCGCCATGGGCGTGGCGGTGCGGCTGCGGCAGGCGGGGCTGGAGTTCGTCGTCGCCCCGGTCGGCGAGCCCGTGGTGGAGCTGGACGACCGGTACGCGCTCAGCGTGTTCCCGCACGTCGCCGGGGTTCCCGGCCGCTTCGGGGAGGAGCTGTCCGAGGGGGACGGCGCGCTGGTGCAGGAGCTGCTCGTCCGGTTGCACGCCGCGCCGGTCGACGCGCCCGCGATCCCGATCGCCCCTCCCCCGCCGGACGCCGACGGGCCTCGGGGCGACGGGCCGTACGCGGAGCGGGCGCGCCTGCTGCTGCGGGAGCACGAGGAGGTCGTCCGCCGCAGGCGCGCGGAGTTCGCGGAGCTGGCCGAGGTGGTGCGCCGCCTGCCCGTCGTGCCCACCCACGGCGAGCCCCACCCCGGCAACCTGATCCGCGCCACGACCGGCTTGCGCCTGGTGGACTGGGACACCGCGGGGCTCGCCGTCCCCGAGCGCGACCTCGCCCTGCTGCCCGGCGACCTGTCCCGCTACCGGGAGCTGACCGGCCACACCCCCTCCCCCGAGGCACTGCGCCTGCACCGGCTGAGGTGGCCGCTGGTGGACCTGGCCGAGTTCACCGACCTGTTCCGCGCCCCGCACGGCGACGACCCCGACACCGCACTCGCGTGGACCTCGTTCCAGGACACCCTCGCCACGCTCGCGACCGGCTGAGGTGGGCCGCACCCGACCGTCCGTCGGCCCACGCCCCCGCAAACCCCCGGCCCACCCACCGCACCACCGCCCGGCCCCTGCGCCCGCCCCGAGCCAGTGGCTAGCGTCGGAGGGGCAGGGGGAATCCGCAGCGCGGGCGTCACTCCGCCGCGCCCCGCCGCGTCCTCCCACCCCGCGCGCCAACCGGGCGCGCACCGGAGTGGAGGTGTCCACGTCTTGGCAGTCCAACGACGGAAGCGCGGGGCGCTGGCAGTCGTCGCCGCGCTGATCGCCAGCGGCACGGGGGTCGCGTCCGCGTCGCCCACGACCGACGACCCCTTGCCGGAGGGCGGCGCCGAGGTCACGCTGATCACCGGCGACCGGGTGACCGTGCACGACGGCCACCGGCCGGGGACGATCACCGGCGGGCCGGGGCGCGAGCGGGTGGCGTTCCGGACGGTCAGCGCGAACGGGCGGCTCAGCGTCATCCCCGCCGACGCCGAGCGCGGCCTCGCCGAGGGCAGGCTCGACCCCCGGCTGTTCGACGTCACCACTTTGGTCGAGTCCGGTTACGGCGACACCGCCGAGCTGCCCCTGATCCTGACCCGCGCGGACGGCGCGCGACCCGCGCTGTCCACCGTGGACACCACCGCCGAGCTGCCCGTGATCGACTCGTTCGCCGCCACCTCGGACAAGTCCCCCGCCGCCTTCCGCGCCCTGCTGGACGAGCCCGGCATCACCAAGGTCTGGCTGGACGGCAAGCGCGAGCCCGCCCTCGACCGCAGCACCGCCCAGATCGGCGCGCCCGCCGCCTGGCAGGCCGGGTTGACCGGCGCGGGCGTGGTGGTCGCGGTGCTGGACACCGGCGTGGACGAGACGCACCCGGACCTGGTCGGCAGGCAGCTCGCCGAGGCCGACTTCACCGAGGACCCGGACAACACCGACGAGGACGGCCACGGCACGCACGTCGCCTCCACCATCGCGAGCGGCGACGCGACGCACCGGGGCGTCGCACCCGGCGCGCTGATCCTGGACGGCAAGGTGTGCGGCAGGGACGGCTGCGCCGAGTCGGGCATCCTGGCCGGGATGCAGTGGGCGGTCGAGCAGGGCGCCGACGTGGTGAACATGAGCCTGGGCGGGCGCGACACCCCGGAGACCGACCCGCTCGAAGAGGCGCTCACGACGCTGTCCGAGCGGTCCGGCGCGCTGTTCGTGGTGGCCGCGGGCAACGACGGCGCCGACCGCAGCGTGGGCTCGCCGGGCAGCGCGGACGCCGCGCTCACCGTCGGCGCGGTGGACCGGGACGGCGCGGTCGCGCCGTTCTCCAGCCGGGGCCCGAGGGTCGGCGACGGCGCGGTCAAGCCGGACGTCACCGCGCCCGGCGTGGGCGTCGTCGCCGCGCACGCGAGCACCAGCGGGCGCCCCGGCCAGAACGGCCGCCTGACCCTGTCCGGCACCTCGATGGCCACCCCGCACGTCGCGGGCGCGGCGGCGCTGCTCAAGCAGCAGCACCCGGAGTGGACCGGGCAGCGGGTCAAGGCCGCGCTGGTGGCGTCGGCGGACCCGACCGGGGGCGCCCCGCTGTTCGCCCGGGGCGCGGGCCGGGTCGACCTGGCGCGCGCGATCGGGCAGACCCTCACCACCGAGCCGTCCTCGCTGCCGCTGGGGCTCCAGCGGTGGCCGCACGACGACGACGTGCCCGTGGCGCGCGAGCTGACCTACCGCAACGCCGGTGACCGGGAGCTGGTGCTGGACCTGTCGGTGGTCGGCGAGGCGCTGCCCGCAGGGCTGATCACCGTGTCACCGGGGCGGATCACCGTCCCGGCGGGCGGCACGGCGACCGCGACCGTCACCGGGGACACCTCGGTGGACGCGGTGGACGGGGCCCACGGCGGGCTGGTCGTCGCCCGGTCCGGTGACGCGGTCGCACTGCGCACGCCGGTCGCGATCGAGCGCGAGGTGGAGAGCCACGAGGTCACCCTGAAGGCGCTCGACGTCGACGGGAAGCCCACTGCGGACGGCCTGGTCACCCTGCAGAACGTGGTGACGGGCGAGAGCCGGGGCCTGTTCCCCGCCGAGGGCGGCGCCACCGTGCGGCTCCCGGCGGGCGAGTACCTGGCGATCGGCGGCTTCGACCGGCCGCAAGGCGGGTTCGCGCACGTGCTGCGGCCGAGCCTGCGGGTGTCCGGGCCGACCGAGGCGGTGTTCGACGCGAGCACCGCGAAGCCGGTGGAGATCAGCGCGCCCGACCCGGACGCCGAGGAGCTGCTCGGGCAGTTCTCCGTGACGCGCACCTACGAGGGGCACGCGCTCGGCACCGGCTACGCGTACCTGGGCGGGTTCGCCGGGCTGGTGTCGATCGGCCACGCCGGTCCCGAGGCGCCCGACGCGCGCGTGCTCGTCGCCTCCCAGTTCCAGGGCGCGGCCGGGCCCGGCGGCGCCCGGACCGGGTACCGGCTGTCCTGGGAGCACGAGGGCCGGGCGCCGGACGGGGTGCGGGAGGCGCCCGCGCTGGAGGAGCTGGCGACGGTGCGGACCTCGTACGGCCCGCTCGCCGACGGGGTGACGCCGCAGCGGTCCGTCCAGCCCGCCGCGGGTGGCCAGTCGGTCGGGTGGGGCGTGTACGTGGACGCGGACCGCTCGTCCGGCGGGGTCGACCACGTGAACGACGACACCGACTGGGCGCTGGGCGTGATCGCGTCCGAACCGGGCGGCGCGGGTTTCGAGCTGAGCAGCGCGGTGCGGCGGTTCGAGGCCGGGCGGGAGTACCGGCACCGGTTCGGGTTCCCGGTGTTCGCGCCCACCCCGTCCACCGGGTCGCCGCTGCTCCAGCGCTCCGGCGACGTGCTGACCGCGCGGGTCCCGCTGTTCGGCGACGGCGACGGCAACCACGGGGTGGACTGGGAGGCCGAGGGCGGCACCAGGCTGTTCCGCGACGGCGTCCAGGTGGGGGCGAGCGATCAGGGCGGGCACGGGCGGTTCACCGTGCCCGAGGGCGAGGCGGACTACCAGCTGGTGACCGGCGCGCGGCGGACGACGGCGCTCACCGGGTTCACGACGGCGGTGGAGCTGTCCTGGACGTTCCGCTCCGGGCGGGTGGACGGGGTGCGCGAGCTGCCGGTGACGGTGGTCGGCTTCTCGCCCGAGCTGGACGGGTCCGGCGCGGCGGCGGGTGGTTCCGAGCTGGGCGTCCCGGTGGCGCCGCGACGGAGCGGCGGGGCGGCGGTCGAGGTGACCGGGCTGGTGGTGGAGGTGTCGTTCGACGACGGCGGCGCCTGGGCGCAGGCGCCGGTGGTCGACGGCGTGGCTCGGGTGGTCAACCCGGACGTGGACGGGTTCGCGTCGCTGCGGGTGCGCGGCGAGGCGGGCGGGGCCGGGTTCGAGCAGACCGTGCTGCGGGCCTACCGGATCACGGCGTAGGCGGAGGGGGTGCGGCGCGGTCCGGGGATCGCGCCGCACCCCCTCCCCCGCTCAGCGGTCCTGCGCCGGGACGGACAGGTGCTGGTGGACCATCCGCCAGTCGCCGTCGCGCCGCTGGAAGACGCGGGTGCCCCTGGAGCGGGTCTCGACGCCGTCCACCACGACCCGGTCGAGCCCCCACGCCACGGCCAGGTCGCCGTGCGCGCGGACGGTCAGGTCGGGGACGTCGAAGTCGATCCGCCCCGGTGACGCCTCGAGCCCTCGACGGCACACCTCGCGGACGGCGTCGATCCCGAGGTACCGCAACGGCCCGGCGTGCTCGTAGGACACCACGTCGGGTGCGATGTGCTCCACCAACCCGTCGAGGTCCTTCGCCGCCGTGCGGTCGGACCACCGCTCGTGCACCGCCCTGACCTCGGCTTCGGACGCCTCCGGCGCCCCGGTGGCGTCCGCTGACGAGTGGTGCTCGTGCGCGACGACCCACCGGCCCTCCACCTTGGTGAGGCCGACGGTCAGCCGCAGCCGGTGGTCGGGGTCGCGCTCGAGGTCCGATGGCACGCCGCACCGCAGCAGCGCGACGGCGAACGCGACGTACGCGCCCGCCGTGACGTCGAGCGATTCGATCTCGAAGACCGCGCCGGACGCCTGCCACTCGAAGAACCCCGGCCAGATCGCGCGGTAGTCCGCGATGCCCCGCACGCCCCGCGCGGGCGGCGGCACGTCGAAGACCACGAGGTCCGGCGCGTGGTCGGCGAGCACGGTGGCCAGGTCGCCGTCGTGGACGGCCGCCGCCCACCGCTCGATGAGGTCGCGGATCTGCTGCTCGTCGGTCATGGTCTGCTCCCGCTCGTCGTTACCCTGCACGGGTGGAACCCCTGGTGGCGCGAGAACTCGTCGCGGCGGCGCGCGGCGGTGACGCCCGCGCGTTCGAGCGGCTGGTCGCGCCGCACCTGGCCGAGCTGCGGGCGCACTGCTACCGGTTGCTCGGCTCGCCGCACGACGCCGAGGACGCGCTGCAGGAGTCGCTCCTGCGGGCGTGGCGCGGCATCGGCGGCCTGGACGACCGGGGGTTCGCGCGGGCGTGGCTCTACAAGATCGCCACCAACCGCTGCCTCACCGCGATCGAGCGGCGCGGGCGGCGCGAGCTGCCGGTCGACCTCGGCGCGCCGGGTGGTGGGACCGCCCTGGGTGAGGCCGCCGGTGGGGAGGTCGCCTGGCTGGAGCCGTGCCCCGAGCCCTCGGCCGAGGCGCGCTGCCTGGCCCGCGAGAGCGTGGAGCTCGCGTTCGTCGCCGCGCTCCAGCACCTGACCCCGGTCCAGCGGGCGGTGCTGCTGCTGCGCGAGGTGCTCGGCTTCCCCGCCGCCCAGGTGGCCGAGCAGCTGGGCACGTCCACCGCGTCGGTGAACAGCGCCCTGCAGCGGGCGCGGAAGGCGGTCGGGTCGACCGAGCCGACCCAGCACGCCGTGCTGCGCGACCTCGGCGACGAGGCGGTCGGCGCGCTCGTGGCCCGGTGGAGCGAGGCCTGGCGCCGGGGCGACGTGGACGCGATCGTGGAGCTGCTCGCCGACGACGCCAGGTACTCGATGCCGCCGCTGCCCGAGTGGTACCGGGGCCGGGACGCCATCCGCGCCTTCCTGCTCGCCGGACCGCTGCGGTCGCGCTGGCGGTTCCTGCCCACCTGGGCGAACGGCCAGCTCGCCTTCGGCACCTACCTGTGGGACGGGGCGGCGGGGGCGTACCTGCCCGGTGGCCTGGACGTTCTCACCGTCCGGGGCGATCGCGTCGTCGAGGTGACCTCGTTCCTGACCGCCGACCTCACCCGGTTCCGCCTGCCCGCGCGCCTCCACCCGCCCGCGCTCGACCTCGTTCGCGGGCGCGGCGCTCCCCCGCTGGGATGATCCGGTGGCGGACCGACGTCGAGGGAGCGCCTGTGGCGCCGGCGACGACGCGGACCTCGTACGGCCCGCTCGCCGACGGGGGGGTGACGCCGCAGCGGTCCGTCCAGCCCGCCGGAAGCGGTCAGGCGACGTGCTGACCGCGTGCGCGCCGCTGTTCGGCGACGGTGACGGCGACCACGGGTCGGACTGGCAGGCCGGGCGGTGGGACCAGGCTGTTCCTGCGACGGCGTCCAGGTGGGGGCGAGCGGTGGGGGCGGGTACGGGCGGTCAGGCGCTCGCGGTGGCCGGGAAGAGGCGCTGCACGGCGGTGACGATCGCGGCGCGGCGGGCGGCGGCGAGGTCCCCGTCCTCGGGTTCCTGCTGTCCGGCCCAGGACATGGCGATCTGGTTGAGGAGGGTCAGGACGTCGAGCGGGTCCCAGGACGGGTCGAGGTGGCCGGCCTCCTGGGCGGCGCGCAGCTGCTCGACCTTGTGGGCGAGGGCGCGCTCGAACGGGTCCTCGTCCGGGTCGCCCGCGGGCGCCAGCTCCAGGCGGCCCCACATCAGCAGGCGGTGGCGCTCGGGGTGCGCGGCGAAGTGGTCGTGCACGCGGCCCGCGTAGCCGGGCAGGTCGGCGGGGTCGAGGCGGGTGGCCTTGGCGATCGCGGCGAGCTCGTGGGCGCTGACGCGCCGGTAGAGCTCCTCCTTGCTGCTGAAGTAGGCGTAGACGCGTTCCTTGCTGGTCTTCGCGGCCTTGGCGATGCGGTCGACGCGGGCCCCCGCGATGCCGTGCGCGGCGAACTCGGCGGTGGCCGCGTCCAGGACGCGCTCACGGGTGGAGTCGGCTCCGATGCGGGGAGGCACGTCATGCGGCAGCGGGCTCTGGGCGGTCAGGGGCTGAAGGTGTCGGCGCTCGGCTACGGCGCGATGGGCATCTCCATGGCCTACGGCTCCGGCGACGTCCGGGAGGGCGTGGCCGCCATCCGGCGGGCGCACGACCTGGGCGTCACCTTCTTCGACACCGCCGAGGTGTACGGCTGGGGCGAGAACGAGAAGGTCGTGGGGCGCGCGGTGGCCGGGTTCCGGGACGAGGTGGTGATCGCGACGAAGTTCGGCTTCACCCGCGACTACGGCACCGACAGCAGGCCCGAGCACATCCGGGAGGTCGTGGACAACAGCCTGGGCCACCTGGGCGTGGACACCATCGACGTGCTCTACCAGCACCGGGTCGACCCCGACGTGCCGATCGAGGACGTCGCGGGGGCCGTGAAGGAGCTGGTCGAGGCGGGCAAGGTGAAGCACTTCGGCCTGAGCGAGGCGGGCGAGCGCACCCTCCGCGCGGCCCACGCCGTGCAGCCGGTGTCGATGCTCCAGACCGAGTACTCGCTGTTCGAGCGGGACGTCGAGCGGCTGTTCCCGGTGCTGGAGGAGCTGGAGATCGGGTTCGTGGCCTACTCGCCGCTGGGACGCGGGTTCATCACCGGGACGGCGAAGCCCGCAGGGCAGTACGAGGCGGGCGACATGCGCAACGACGACCCGCGCTGGCAGCCGGGGAACTTCGAGCGCAACCTCGACGCGGTGCAGCGGTTGGGCGCTCTGGCGGAGGCCAGGGGGGCGACGGTGGCGCAGTTGGCGCTGGCCTGGCTGTTGGGGCGGGGGGAGCACGTCGTGCCCATTCCGGGGACGCGCGGCGCAGGCCGGGTGGCGGAGAACGTCGTGGCCGCGGAGCTGGGGCTGACCGCAGATGACCTGACGGCGATCGAGGCGATCCTGCCGCGCGGGGGTTTCGGCGCGCGGTACGCCCGGCAGCTGCCGGAGTGGATCTGATCCGCCGGGTCGGCGCGGGCCGGGCGCGGCGCTCCCCCGCTGGGATGATCGTGGCGGACCGACGTCGAGGGAGCGCCTGTGGAGCTGGAGCGGATCGACCCGTCGTTGCGGGACGGGGTGCGGCGGGCGCCTCGGGTTGACCTCAGCAGAGCGCTGGTGCGCAAGGCTTCCAGGGTCGTCGTGGGGTTGATGCCAGGGGCTCGGGTGCCGGGGGTGCGGGTCTCGGAGGTGCGTGAAGGTGGGGCCCGGTACCGGCTCTACCTGCCCGAGGAGCGCAGCGGGGCCGGGTTGGTGTGGGTGCACGGCGGGGGGATGGTCGGGGGTGGGCCCAAGCAGACCGACCGGTTGTGCGCCGAGACCGCTCGTGAGCTCGGGGTGGTGATCGCCTCCGCGCGCTACCGGTTCGCGCCCGAGCACCCGTTCCCCGCCGCGTTGGACGACTGCCGCGCGGTGTGGGAGCGGGTGCTCGCCAACGCCGGCGGGTGGGGCGTCTCGGTGGAGCGGGTCGTCGTGGGCGGGCAGAGCGCGGGTGGCGGGTTGGCCGCCGGGCTGGCGCAGCGGCTGCACGACGAGGGCGGGGCGCGGCCTGCCGGGCAGTGGTTGGTCTACCCGATGCTGGACGACCGGACCGCCGCGCGCGCCGAGCTGGACGCGGTGGGGCACTTCGTGTGGGACAACCGGGCCAACCGGTTCGGGTGGGGCGCGGTGCTGGGTGCCCGGCCTGGGGCGGGTGCGGCGCCGGAGTACGCGGTTCCGGCCCGGCGCGGCGACCTGACCGGGTTGCCGCCCGCGTGGATCGGGGTCGGGGACGTGGACCTGTTCCACGACGAGGACGTCGAGTACGCGCGGCGGCTGCGCGCGGCGGGGGTGGACGTGACGCTGGACGTGGTGCCGGGCGCGCCGCACGGGTTCGACGGGATCGTCCCGGACTCACCGGTGACCCGCGACTTCCTCGCCCGCGCGCGGAGCTGGTTGGGCGAGCGGTAGACGAAGCCGGTCAGAACCAGAGCCTTTGGAATGTCCAGACAAACTTTTATTTTAAAACTATTGACAGTTGACCCTTTCGCGCTTTTCTCATAAAATCTCCCCGTTTCGCAAAAAGTTCACACGGGGGAATGGGTGACAGTTTTAAACCTGCTCACGGAAGAGCCGCCTCCGAACTACCCGGCCGCGGCCAGCTTGTTCTCGCAACTCGCAGGCGTCCTAGCGGGATTCGCCTTCACGGGGTTAATAACACTGGTTTCAACCCAGCTCACCAGCAAGCGCCCCACCGGGAAAGTGCTGGAAAGCGGAGTTCCGCTACTGGCAGCGTTCGTGACACTGGTTCTGTGCAGCCTCAACTACGCTTTTGTGGCAGCCGAGACGCCGGGGCGCCCCAGAATAGCGACACTCCAGACATCAGCAGGGCTAGGGCTGTGCGTCGCGAGCGTGATGCTTCTGTACTCCATGCTCATACTGATACGCGGCCTGGAGCACGACTCACCCAAGAGTCGCGAGATCAGCCACACCCTAGGCAACACCATACGTTTTGTCATCGTTGTCATATTCCCCCCTCTTACCGTGTTATTGATGTGGAGCGGAGCACACGACCACGTACTGCAAAAGTACGGACCAGACACAGGATTTAGAGGGTTGGATTGGGCCGTTTTAGCGGCTGCGACGCAGACTACCGCCACAGCGATAATTTTTTCCCGAAAGTTCTTCAAGTGGAAACAGCACCACCCGGATCTCACCAGGAGAGTGTCCACCCTCTCCATAGTCCTTGCTACGATTTCGATTCTGGTGACAAACTTCACCGGAAATGTAGTGCGCGGGGAGATGACGGTGTCCGATTTGGTGCTACTGGGAGCAGTCCTGCTGACCGATGGGTTCGTCCTCGTGGTTGCCTATTCGGCAAGTCGTTTCACGATGCGGTGAACCACGAGGGTCAATCTCGAGCTGTCTTGCCCCAAATCCATGGGCTCGGTGCGCCGCCCGGCAGCTGACAACGCCGGTCAGAACCAGTGGACGCAGTGCGGGGCGCGGGCGACGCGGAAGAGCGCGTCGGCCCGCGCCGCCGCCTCCGGGTGGTGGGCTCGGACGTGACCTGCCCGGACCAAGGTGCTCGGGGCCACGCCGCCCAGGTAGAGCGAGCCCAGGTCGCGCACGTCCAGGGACAGGTCCGGGGTCCGGGTGGTGGGCGTGCAGCCGGCCCGGCCGTCGCGGACGGTCAGCAGGTGGCGCCCGCGCTCGGCCAGGAACGGGTCGGTCACGTCCAGCACCAGGTCGCCGTCCGCCGACCAGCCGCGCGCGGCGAGCGCGGCGGGGACGTCGAGCAGCCGCACCCACAGCCAGTCGGTCACCTCGCTCTCCTGCCCGGCGCGGACGTCCTCCAGCTGCCAGGGCAGCGGGTGCTCCGGCGGGAAGTGCTTGAACACGACCTCGTCCACCAGGTCGTGGCCCAGCGCGAACGCGGTCAGCCCGGCGGACGCCGCCGCGTTCTCGGCGACCAGCTCGTCCACGACCAGGGCGTCGTTCTCCAGCAGGTAGCTGGCGTAACCGTCGGGCGCGCCCGACGCGTCGTGGTGGACGGCGACGTGGCGGGGCGCGCGGGACACCGGCGGACGCCCCGCGCCCCCGGCCCACCAGCGGGGCGGGCGGGACAGCGCGCCGGGCTGGGTGCGCCGGTAGCGGTCGTACACCCGCTCCAGGACCTCGGTGGCGTCGGCGCGCGGGAGCAGGCGCACCGAACCGGTCGGGACGGCCGCACCTGCGCGGGGCGCGGCGAGCGCAGCCCGCGCGCGCTGCACGGTGAACCGCCGGGAGCGGGTCGCGGGGCCGTAGCCGAACCGGCCGTAGATCGTGGCCTCGGACGCCAGCAGCACGGCCATCGACTCGCCGCGCTCCCGGACCCCGGTGAGCTGGTGGCGCATCAGGGCCGAGCCCACGCCCTGGCGGCGGTGCGTGGGCAGGACGCCGACGCAGGTCACCCCGGCGACCGGGGTGGTGGCGCCGCCGGGCAGGGTCAGCTCGAACGAGTAGGACGCTGCGGTTCCCGCAGGCCTGCCGTCCGGCGCGGTGGCGAGCACGCCCCGGTCCAGCTCCAGCGCCGACCACCACAGGCCGCCGTCCCCCGTCGGGGTCTCCCGGAAGCGGCCGAAGGCGGTGTGCACGGTGTCGACGAAGACGTCGAGGTCGGCCTCGGTCGTGGCGCGGGTCTGCATGGCTGGAGCTGCCCTCCGGGGTGACGTGCGCGATCGCGGCACAGTGCACCCCCGGAGCCGGTGGCGGGGCAAGCGATTTGCGGCGGTGGCGGTGGCTGCGGGGGCCGGGGCGTGGGACGGGAGGGCGGGCACGGCGACGCCGTCCACGTCGACCGGTTCGGCCACGAGCCCGTCGACCCCGCCCCGGCCTGACGCCGTTCCTCCCGGTGGGTGGGACGAAGGCCGAAGCCCGCCCGCCGGGCCCCTCCGACCCGCGCGGGCCGTTCGGCGGTGCGGGACGGGGCGCGCGCGACAATCCCGCTAATAACAACCCCCTGAATTACCCGCGCGACCTGCGCGCCCCGTGCGGCACGCCGAAGCGCCGCTTCCACGCTCACTGCTCCGAACGTGTCGTCGACCACGTCGCCGAACCGTCACGGGGAGGTCGCGGAATAGAAACGCCTGCACCCGGCCAACAGCCCGTCCGGGCCGATGGTGAAGATGTCCGCGAATTCGACCTCCGCCCGCGCGGTGGTGAGCCTGCCCACAGCCGCGACGCAGTCCCCCTCCGCGATCACCCGCAGCAGCAGGTGCCTGCCCGGCGTCCCGCCGACCGGCGCGAGCACCTGGAGCACCTCCGGCCGGTCCCCCTGGACGGCCATCGGCGGCGCTTCCACCTGCGGGTTCAGGTGCAGCAGCGACTCCAGCCCCTCCACGTCGCCCTCGTCCGCGTACAGGTACGAGAGCCGGACGTGGTCGACGCCCGCCGCCGTCACCACGTCGCTGTGCGGCTCGGGCCGCCGTTCGCCGAGGACCATGCCCCCTCCTTTCGACCCCGCACGCGACGGCGCGTGCGGTGCGCGTGGAACTGATTTTCCGCATGACGGGCAACCCGCGCCTATCGCGCGACTATCACGGCGGCATCCCGGCGCTCCATAGTCTTTCCCAATGACCCGAGGAGGGCTCGGTTTAGGGCATCGGGCGGACATACACAATGCTTTCCCACCGGTACGTTCAGCCTGTTGTCCGACTCCGGGTCCCACGCCGGGCGGGTGAGCGGAGGTCTTGTGGACGAGGTGGTGGAGCGGGGCGCGCGCCTGGCGTTCCGGGTGCTGGGACCGATCGAGGTCACCGGCTCCGGGGGTCCGGTGCGCATCCCGCCGGGACGGCAGCAGGTCATCCTGGCCTGCCTGCTCGTCGAGGCGAACAAGGTGGTCAGCACGGACCACCTGGTGGACGCGCTGTGGGAGGTCAACCCGCCGGACACCGCGCGCACCCAGGTGCAGATCTGCGTGTCGCGGCTGCGCAAGACGCTGGCCGACGCGGGCGTGGAGGTGTCCATCGTGACCCGCCCGCCGGGGTACCAGCTGCGCCTGCCGGACGCCTCGCTGGACGTGCACGAGTTCACCAGGGGCGTCGCCGAGGGGCGCGCGGCGGCCAGGCGCGGCGAGCTGTCCGAGGCGTCCGAGCTGCTGCGGGCCTCGGTGGGGCTGTGGCGCGGGGAGTGCCTGAGCGGTCTGGCGAGCGCGCCGCTGCGCACCAGGGCGCTGCGGCTGGAGGAGGACCGGCTCAACGCGGTGGAGACCTGCCTGGGCATCGACCTGGAGCTGGGCCTGCACCACGAGCTGGTCGGCGAGATCGGCAGGCTGGTGCGCGAGCACCCGCTGCGGGAGCGGCCGAGGGCGCTGCTGATGCTGGCGCTGTACCGGTCGGGCCGCAAGGCCGAGGCGCTGGAGGTCTACCGCGAGGGCCGCGACCTGCTGGTGGAGGAGCTGGGCCTGGAGCCGGGCGAGGAGCTGCGGGAGCTGGAGCGGGCGATCCACGCGGGCGACGCCTCGCTGCTGCGCGGCCCCGAGCCCGCCGCGCGCGAGCGCAGGCCCGCCGAGCCCGCCGACGCCGCGCGCGCGGCGGTGCCCAGGCAGCTTCCCGCCGACACCGCCGACTTCATCGGCGGCGAGGAGCTGATCGCCGCCGCCGAGGAGGTGCTCACCGGCGGGACCGGGCGGCGCGCGGTCGGCGTGGTCGTGGTCATCGGCAGGCCGGGCGTCGGCAAGTCGACGCTGGCCGCGCACCTGGGGCACCGGGTGGCAGAGGAGCACTTCCCGGACGGGCAGCTGTACTGCGACCTGCGCGGCGGCTACGGCGACGCGGGCGGGTCCGCCGACGTGCTCGGCCGGTTCCTCCAGGCGCTCGGCATCCCCGGCGCGATGATCCCGGTGGAGCACACCGCGCGCACCGAGATGTACCGGACGCTGCTGGCGGACCGGCGGGTGCTGGTGGTGCTGGACAACGCGGTCAGCGAGCGCCAGGTCTTGCCGCTGCTCCCCGGCGGCGGGCGGTGCGCGGTGGTGGTGACCAGCCGGGCGCGGCTGACCGGCCTGCCGGGGGCGCGGCAGCTGGAGCTGGACGTGCTGGACCGGGAGCAGTCGCTGGAGCTGCTCGGCCGGGTGGTGGGCGAGCGGCGGGTCGCGGGCGAGCCGGAGGCGGCCGAGGCGCTGGTGCGCACGGTCGGCGGGTTGCCGCTGGCGCTGCGGATCGTCGCGGCGCGGCTGGCGGCCAGGCCGCACTGGTCGCTGGCGTCGATGGTGCACCGGCTGGCCAGCGAGCGGCACCGCCTGGACGAGCTGGCGCACGGCGAGATGACGATCCGGGCGAGCCTGTCGCTGACCCACGACGGGCTGGACCAGCCGACGCGGCGGCTGTTCGGGCTGCTCAGCCTGGCCGAGGGCCCGTCGCTGCCCGGCTGGGTGGCGGGCGCGGCGCTGGACGACGGCAGGCCGTACGCGTCGGACCTGATCGAGCCGCTGGTGGACGTGCAGATGCTCGACGTGGTCTCGGTCGACGGCACCGGCGAGTTCCGCTACCGCTTCCACGACATCATCCGGCTGTTCGCCCGCGAGCAGCTGGCGTCGGTGGACGAGCGGGAGCAGCGGGAGGTGCAGGAGCGGGTGCTCGGCGGCTGGCTGTCGCTGGCCGAGCAGGCGCACCGGGGCGTGTTCGGCGGCGACTACACCTCGCTGCACGGGACCGCGCCGCGCTGGCACCCGCACCCCGTGCACGCCGAGCGGCTGCTGGAGAACCCGCTGGAGTGGCTGGAGGGCGAGCTGCCGAACCTGCGGGCGGCAGTGGCGCAGGCCGCGCGGCTCGGGCTGGACGAGCTGTGCTGGGACCTGGCGGTGACCACGACGACGCTGTTCGAGGCGCGCGGGCACCTGGACGACTGGCGGCACACCCACGACGAGGCGCTGCGGGCCACCAGGGCCGCGGGCAACGCGCGCGGCACGGCGGCGCTGCTGGCCTCGCTCGGCACCCTGCACATCAACCGGGGGCGGGCCGAGGAGTCCGAGGCGGTGCTGGTGGAGGCGCTGACCGCGTTCACCGACCTGGGCGACGTGCGCGGGCAGGCGCTGTGCAGGCGCGACCTGGGGCTGCTGACCAGGCAGGCCGGGGACGACGTGGGCGCGCTGGCGCTGTACGGGCTGGCGCTGGCCGGGTTCGAGGAGGTCGGCGACGTGGTCGGCCGGGCGATCGTGCTGACCCAGCGGGCGCACGTGCTGATGCGCACCGGGCGGGACGACGAGGCGCTGTCGCAGCTCGCGGAGGCGATGGCCACCTGCCGGGAGGTCGGCTACACCGGCGGGGTGGCGACCACGATGCGCCGCATCGGGCAGGTCCAGCTGCACCGGGGTGAGCACGAGCTGGCGGAGCGGACGCTGACCGAGGTGCTGGAGATGGTGCGGGCCAGCCGGGACGTGATCGGCGAGGGGCACCTGCTGCACAACCTGGGCGAGGTGAACGCGGCGGCCGGGCGGGTCGAGGCGGCTCGTGAGTGCTTCGAGCGGTCGCTGGCGGTGCGCGAGCGGATGATGGACCACGGCGGGGTGGCGGTGGTGCGGCGGGAGCTGGCACTGCTGGAGGGGAAGGTCCCCGCGTAGCGCAGGGGGTCGGCGCTGACCCCCTCGGCTCGCTCGGGACCGGCGGGGTGGGTGCTGGTCAGTCCCACGGGTTGGTGTCGTCGGCGGGGGTGGCGTCCCAGGGGTTCGTGTCACCGGTGGGGGCGCTGTCCCAGGGGTTGGTGCCGCCCGCCGGGGTGGCGTCCCACGGGTTCGTGCCGCCGTCGACGGCGGTGGCCCCGGTCGGGGCGCCGTCCCAGGGGTTGGTGCCGTCCGCCGGGATCGCGTCCCAGGGGTTGGTGTCACCGGCGGGCGCGCTGTCCCACGGGTTCGTGCCGCCCGCCGGGGTGGCGTCCCACGGGTTCGTGCCGCCGTCGACGACCGAGGCCCTGGCGGGCGCGCTGTCCCAGGGGTTCGTGCCGCCGGTCGGGGTGGCGTCCCAGGGGTTCGTGCCGCCGTCCACGGCGGTGGTCCCGGCCGGCGCGCTGTCCCACGGGTTCGTGCCCTCGGCGAGGGCGTCCTGGGCGCCGAGCAGGGTCGCGGCGGTGATGGTGGCGGCGAGGGCGGCGGTCTTGGCGATCGCGGTGATGTTCATTTCTTCTCTCCCGTTCCAGTTTATTCTCTCTGGTGTTGGGGAAAAGGTATGACGGGATTTAATCCCGCCCCTATCACGCCATTTATCCTCCGCCTATCACGGGTTGCCCCGAGCCGTGATAGCGCTATTCACAGCTCGCTGACCTGGTCATACCAATCCAAGTCGCACCGCGTGGGCCACCGCGTGCGCCCGATTGCGCGCACGCAGCCGAGCGGTCAGCTCGTAGATGACGTTCTTGACCGTGTGCTCCGAGCAGGCCAGTGCTGCGGCTATCGCGGAATTGCCCAGGCCATCGGCCATGAGCTGGAGCACGGCGGTCTGCTTCGCGGTGAGCGCCTCGACCTGGACGACGCCCTCGCCGGAGCGCCCGAGCAGCCGCACCAGCGCTTGGTAGGGGACGACGCCGTCGCCGTGCAGCGCCGAGTGCACCCCGGCGACCAGCCGGGACAGCGGCGAGGCCACCGGGCACAGCACGGCGCTGGCGCCCATGCGCACCGCGCGCAGCACGCCGGACGGGTCGAACGAGTCCGCGAGCACGAGCAACCGGTCGACGCCGGGCCGGAACTGCGCGGGGCAGGCGTCCAGCGCCTCGTCCACCGACTTCGCCGCCAGCACCACGACCACGTCCGGTCCGATCGCGTCGACCAGCACCATGCCCGCCTCGCGCAAACGCCCTGCGACGTCCCGCGCCACCGGACCGACCGCCGTCACGTGCACCCGCACCCCGCTCACAGCAGGCCCGCCCGCAGCGCGTAGGCCACCGCGTGGGCGCGGTTGCGCAGCCGGAACCGGCGGGTGATGTCGTGCACCACCGTGGTGACCGTGCGCGGCGAGTAGCACAGCTCCTTCGCGATCTCCCCGGTCTCGCGCCCCTCCGCGACCAGGGCGAGCACCGCCCGTTCGCGCTCGCTCAGGCCGCTGCCCGCCAGCGCGGGCGAGGCGGGCGCCCCCACCGCCCCCTGCAACCGGTCCAGCAGGTCGGGCGGCACCGTGCAGTCGCCGACCGAGGCCGCCAGGACGGCGCGGGTCAACCGGCGCGCGTCCGCGTCCCGGCGGCGCAGCAGCCCGCGCACCCCGGCGAGCACGGCGTGCAGCGCCTGCACGGGCGTCAGCTCGGCCACCACCAGCACCACCGCCCCGCGCCGGGCGCGGGCCAGGTCGAGCACCTCCCGGTCGACCTCGTCGACCAGCACCACGGCGACCCGCGCGGACTCCGCGGCCTCGCCCTCCACCACCACCAGCTCCGGGCAGGCGCGCAACGCGCTCGCCGCTCCGGCCTCCAGCATCGGGTCCCTGGCCACCACGGCCACCGGCACCAGCGCGCTGTCCACTACCGCACAGGTCTGCTCCACGTTCGCCTCCAAGCGATTCCGACGGATGACATCGCGTGAGACTGATTCCGCCCACGAGGATCGGCAGACCGGCTATCACGGCGAAATCCCCGACTTATCCACGGGACTTGGACACGCGTACGGGTGACGGGGCCGTTCGGGAGGGGGTGGGGGCGCGCGGGTGATGACGCGGCAGGTCGCGGGGCTGCGGGCGGGACGCGGCAGGTCGGGGGCGCGGCGGGGCGGGTGGTGACAGCGGCGGTGGTGACGACGGCGCCCGCTCCCCCGTGGCGGGGAGAGCGGGCGGCGGGGACGGGAGGAACCGGGACGTGCGGTCGGGTGGGGGCCGGGTCAGCGCATCTCGCGCACCGGCTTCGAGGCGAGCACGCCGAGCGCGGTCACCGCCAGGATCACCGCCGTGCCGCCGAACATCAGCGCCGTGTCGCGCTCGGCCAGCGCCCCGCACAGCACCAGGGACAGCGGCGCGACGGCGTAGCCGAGCACCATGTCCACCGAGATCACCCGGCTGAGCACCGAGCCCTGGATGTTGCGCTGGATCCAGCTGAGCCCGAACACGCCCTGGAAGCCGATGCCGAAGCCCATCAGGAACACCGTCGCCACCGCTTCGAGCGCGCCCTCCACGAACCCCAGCGCGGCCATGCCCACCGCGAGCCAGCCTGCGAGCGCGGCGATCAGCAGCCCGACCCTGGGCTTGCCGCCGCTCGCGCCGCCGACCAGGGTGCCGAGCATGGCCCCCGCGGCGAGCGCGCCGTTGAGCACGCCCAGGGTGGTGGAGCCGCCCTGGACCTCGGTGCGGGCGAGGTTGGCGAAGCCGACGGTGAACGGCCCGGCGTAGCAGAACGTCACGGCCATGTCGACGACGAGGACGGTGCGGATGCGCGGGTCGGACAGGGCGTGGCGCAGGCCCTCCTTGATCCGACCCAGCAGCGAGACCTGCTCGGGGGCCGAGGCCTCGGCGACCTGCCCGGGGTCGCGGGGCAGGGTGCGCACGCCGGTCACGCACAGGGCGCACAGCGCGAAGCACAGGGCGTCGACCAGGAAGGCGTAGTTCGCGTCCGTCGCGGCGACCACCACGCCGCCCACCGCCGGGCCCAGCACCGAGGACACCTTGGCGCCCGCGCCGAGCAGCGCGTTGGAGGCGGGCAGCAGGTCCTTGGCCACCACGGACGGCAGGATCGACATGCGGGCGGGCTGGAAGAACGCGTCCACCGCGCCGAAGGCCGCCGCCGCCGCGCACAACCCCCAGAACCCGAGGCTGCCGGACAGCCCGGCCAGGCCGACCGACGCCATCACGGCGGCGCGGGCCCAGCTGGAGAGCACCATCAGCCGCCGGGTGGACCACCGGTCGCTCAGCGACCCGCCGACCAGGGTGAGCAGGGCGCGCGGGATGGCCTGGAGCGCCAGGACGTAGCCGAGCTGGAGGGTGGAGCCGGTCAGCTCCAGGGTGATCCAGGCGAACGCGATGTAGCTGAACCCGTCGCCGAGCAGCGACAGCGCCTGCCCCGCCCACAGCAGGCGGAACGACGGGAGCCGGGCCGGGGCCAGCAACCGGGCGCCTGCGCCGGTGAACGTGGTGGTCATGGCGGAGACCTTCTTCCTCTCCCCGACAGGGGGGTGAGCGCGGGGGTGGGGGGCTGGGCGGAGGATCAGCACCGGACGATCGGCGCCGGGCGGGCAGCACCGGACTGGCGGCACTGGACCGGCGGGCCGGGCGGTCAGTACCGGACCGGCAGGGCCGTCAGGCTGCGGTTGAGCAGGGACGGCTGCCAGGTGTGCCGGGTCCCCTCCAGGCGCAGGCCGGGGTACTCGGTGACCAGGAACTCCAGCGCCGAGCGCGCCACCAGCCTGGCCAGCGCGGCGCCGATGCAGAAGTGGGCGCCGAAGCCGAAGCCGAGGTGGGCGGTGTCGGCGCGGGTGACCTGGAAGCGGTCCGGGGCCGGGTAGCGGGCCGGGTCGCGGTTCGCGGCGGCCGTGACCAGGAACAGGCGGTCGCCGCCGCGCACGCGCGCCCCGCCCAGCTCGAAGTCCCGCGAGGCCAGGCGGATCGACATCTTGGACGGGCCGTCGAAGCGCATGGCCTCCTCCACCGCCGCGCCCACCAGCGAGGGGTCGGCGCGCACCGCCGCCAGCTGCTCCGGGTCCAGCAGCAGGGCCCTGGCGGCGTTGGC
The DNA here is from genome assembly GCF_024171695.1 of Actinosynnema pretiosum. Lineage (GTDB taxonomy): Bacteria > Actinomycetota > Actinomycetes > Mycobacteriales > Pseudonocardiaceae > Actinosynnema > Actinosynnema pretiosum. Next base: position 178,500 of record NZ_JAMTCF010000010.1, read on the forward strand.
GATCAGGTTGCTGGTGGTCTCGCCGCCCGCGAAGGCCATCTGGGTGAGCATCCCGACGAACTCGTCCTCGGTGACGCGGTCCCCCACCTGCCCGCCCGCGAGGACGGCGCTGATCAGGTCGTCCTGCGGGTCGGCGCGGCGCTTGCCGACCAGGTCCGCCAGGTACTCCTCCAGGTTCACCAGCGACTGCAACGAGGTCCGGTACTCGCGCTCCTCCTGCGCCCCGCCGAGCACCAGCTCCCCCACCTTGGCGTTCCAGTACCAGAACGAGGCGTGGTGCTGCTGCGGCACGCCCAGCCAGCGGGCGAACACCAGCGCGGGCAGCGGCTTGGCCACGTCCGCGATCAGGTCCCCGACCCGTCCCGGCACGGCCCGGCGGGTGAGCAGCGCCCTGGTGACGCGCTCGATCAGCGGCCGGTACCGGTTGATGGCGCGCGCCGAGAACTGCTCCTGGAACACCTGCCGCAACCGCCGGTGGTCCGGGGCGTCGGTGAACACCATCCAGCGGGACAGGGTGCCGAAGGCGCGCTCGGCGCTGTCGCGGGCGCCCTCGGGCACGGCGTCCCTGAGCGGTCCGACGCGGTCGGCGGAGGCGGCGGGCTCGCGCAGCGCCGAGGTGAGCTGGGCGTGCCCGGTGACCAGCCACGCCCGGTGCAGCGGGCTCCAGCGCACGGGGTCGTGGTCGCGCAGGGCGTTCAGGTACGGGTACGGGTCGGCGTTGACGGCCGGGTCCAGCAGGTAGCGCTCGGTGAAGCCGGGCGCGGTGGGCGCGGTGGGTGCGGCGAGCGCGGTGGGTTCCAGGGTCGCGGTCATCGACGGGCCTCCGCCCTGATCGCGCCGAGCAGGTCCGCGAACGCGCGGGCGTTGGGCTCGGCGAGGATGGTCATGTGGTCGCCGGGTGAGACGTGCACGGTCAGCCCGCCCAGCGCCAGCGCCCGCCAGCGCTCGACGTACTCGGCGAACCCGACGTCCAGACCCGGCATCGGCTGCCCGTCGGGGATGGCGGCGGCCTCGGAGCCGACGACCAGGTGCACGTGGCCGGGGTGCGGGCGGGGCTCGTAGTCGGCGAGGGCGGCCAGCAGCGAGTGCCACACCTCGATCGGCGCGTCGTGCGCCAGGTCGGCCTCGGCGGGGGCCATGCCCGCGCCGAGCAGGGTCTCGCGCAACCACTCCAGCACCGCGTCGCGCTCGGCGCCCGGCGCCAGCTCGCGGGCCCAGTCGCGCAGGGCCAGCCCGTCGACGAGCTCGGCGGCGACCCCGAGCAGCCGGTCGCGGGCGGGCTCGTTCGGCAGGTAGGGCTCGACGAGCACCAGCGGTTCGGCGCGCGCGCCGCGCTCGTGCAGCTGCGTCGCCATCTCCAGGGCCAGGTTCGCGCCCATCGACCAGCCCAGCAGGGCGCGCGGGGCGTCGCCGGGCAGCTCGGCGACGTAGTTGGCGGCGATGCCGCGCACGGTGGTCGGGTCGACCCCGCCGAGCAGGCCGCGCGCCTGGAACGCCAGCACCGGTCCGGACGGCAGCGCCCTGGCCAGCGGCACGAACCAGGCGGCGCTGCCGCCGGTGGGGTGCACGCAGTGCAGCGGCTCGCCGTCGCCGTCGCGCAGCCGCACCTCGGAGCGCACCTCGCGCGGCGACTCGGGCGCGGTCTCGGCGAGCCGGGCGGCGAGCTGGGCGATGGTGGGCCGCTCGACCAGGTCCCGCACGGTGACCGGCACGCCCCTGGAGCGGGCGGTGGCGGCGACCCGCACGGTGGACAGGGAGCTGCCGCCGATGCGGAAGAAGTCGTCGTGCACGCCGATCTCGACCAGCCCCAGCACGTCCCGCCACACCTCGGCGAGCACGACCTCGACCGGGGTGCGCGGGGCGGTGTAGGCGGCGCCCGCGCCGTCGCGCTCGGCCGTGGGCAGCGGCAGCGCGCCCCGGTCGACCTTGCCGCTGCGGTTGACCGGCAGCGCGTCCAGCACGACGAACCGGGCGGGCACCATGTACCCCGGCACCCTGGCGCGCAGCGCCCGGCGCAGCGGTTCGGCGTCGGCCACCTCGCCCACCACGTACGCCACCAGCGCGGGTCCGCCCGGCAGCTCGCGCACCAGCACCACGGCCTGCGCGACCTCGGGCAGCTCGCCGAGGGCGTGCTCGATCTCGCCCAGCTCGATCCGGAAGCCGCGCAGCTTGACCTGCGAGTCGCGGCGACCGGCCCACTCGACGCTGCCGTCGGCGCGGCGGCGGCCGAGGTCGCCGGTGCGGCACAGCCGGGAGCCGGGCGGCCCGTACGGGTCGGGCACGTAGGTGTCGGCGGTCAGGCCCGGTCGGCCCAGGTAGCCGCGCGCGACGCCGAGCCCGCCGAGGTGGATCTCGCCGATCACGCCCACGGGCAGCGGCTGGAGGTCGGGGTCGAGCACGTAGGCGGTGGTGTTGCGGAAGGGCAGGCCGATCGCGGGACGGCCGCCGCCGGGCGCGCAGACCTGCGCGGTGGTCCACACCGAGGTCTCGGTGAGGCCGTAGACGTTGTGGAACGCGCGGCCCGCCGACCAGGCGTCGGCGATCTCGGCCGGGCACGCCTCCCCCGCGACCTGGAGGGTGGCCAGCTCCGGGAAGTCCTCGCCCGTCATGACGGCGAGCGCGCTGGGCGGCAGCATGGTCGCGGTGATCCGCAGCTCGCGCAGGGTGCGGGCCAGGTCGGGGCCGGGGCGCAGGGCGTCCTTGGGCGCGGTGCACAGGCGTCCGCCGTTGGTCAGCGCCCAGGTCATCTCCAGCACGGAGGCGTCGAAGCTCGCCGAGGCGAACTGGAGCACCCGGTCGGCCGGTCCGGGGCGCACCAGGTCGCGCTGCCCGTCGGCCATGTTCGCCAGGCCGGAGTGCGGGATCACCACGCCCTTGGGGACGCCGGTGGAGCCGGAGGTGTAGATGACGTACGCGGCGGCGTCGCCGTCGACGGCCTCGGCCGGGACGAGCGGTTCGGTCCCCTCCGGCAGGGGCCGGTCGAGCAGGGTGGTGGGGCCGTCGAACGGGACGGTCCCGGCGAGCGGGCCCTGGGTGAGCAGGGCGCGCATCCCGCTGTCGGCGGCCATGAACGCGAGCCGGTCGGTGGGCAGCAGCGGGTCCAGGGGCAGGTAGGCGCCGCCCGCGTGCAGCACGGCCAGCGCGGCGCGCACCAGGTCCGGTCCCCGGTCGACGCAGATGCCGACGATCGACTCCGGCCCGACGCCCTGCGCGCGCAGGCGTCCGGCGAGCAGGAGGGCCTGCTCGTGCAGCTGCCCGTAGGTGAGGTCCTGCGGCCCGTCCGGGCCGAGGTGGGTGAGGGCGACGGCGGACCGGTCCTGCGCGGCGACCTGCTGGTGGAAGGCGGTGGTGGCGGGCTCGGACACCGGGCCGCGCGAGAGGACCAGCAGGTCGTGCTCCCGGACCGCGCCCGCGGTGGTGGGCCGGGTGACCGGGCCGTCCGGGTCGGCGGCCATGGCCTCCAGCAGGTCCCGGAACACGTCGGCGACCTGCTCGGCGGTGGCCGGGTCGACGCGGGTCGGGTCCACGTCCAGGGTGAAGCCGTTGACGCTGGTGTTGACCAGCAGCGGGAACAGGGTGCGGGCGATCTCCAGCGACTCGTCCCAGGTGTCGGTGGTCAACCGGTGGAAGTTGACGTAGTTGAAGATCGCCTCGACCAGGTTCGGCTCGCCGGGGCGCAGCCGCGCCATGTGCGCCATCGGCACCCGGCGGTGCGGCAGGACGGCCTGCTCGGCGGCGAAGGTGTCGCGCACCAGGTCCAGCCAGGTGCGGCCGGTGCGGCGCACCCCGAACGGCACGGTGTTGAGGAACAGCCCGCGCATCCGGTCCGCGCCCGCGCGCTCGGGGCGGCCGTTGGTGACCAGGCCGATGGAGTGCCCGCCGACCGGATCGCCGGGCTCGGCGAACAGGCTCATGGTGTGGTGGAAGGCGGCCAGCAGCACGGTGCGGCGCGGCACGCCCGCCCGGCGCGCGAGCTGCCCGATGGCCTCGGTCAGGCCCGCGAAGGAGCGGCGCACCTCGTGCACGACCTCGGCCTCGCCCGGCTCGCGGTGGCCGAAGCGGACCGGGCGGAACTCGGCCAGCTCCTCCCGCCAGTGCGCCATGCCCTCGGCGGAGTCGATCGCGGCCAGCTCCAGGGCGACGTACTCGGCGAAGCGCGGCGCGGGCGGCAGGTGCGGGCGCCCGCCCTGGACGGCCTGGCGGTGCAGGTCGAGCAGGTCGGCGACCAGGGAGGTCAGGCTCCAGCCGTCGAGCACCACGTGGCAGTCGGTGATGGTCAGGCGCAGCTCGCGGTCGGTGAGCCGGTGCAGGTGCAGGCGCACCAGCGGCGGGGCGGCGAGGTCGAAGCGGCGGGCGAACTCGGCGTCCACGTGGCGGCGCAGCTCGGCCCGCTGCTCCTCGCGGGACAGGCCGCGCAGGTCGGTGAACCCGACCGGCAGGACGGCCTCGGGGTGCACGAGCTGGAGCGGTTCGCCGAAGCCGACCAGGGCCACCGAGCTGCGCAGGATGTCGTGGGCGCGCGCCACCTCGGTGGCGGCGGCCCGGAACGCGGCGAGGTCGAAGCCCTCCGGCACGGTGATCTTGAGGTCGGTGACGTTGTGGTAGGCCGCGCGGTGCGGGTCCGACAGCATCTCGTGCAGCATCCCGGCCTGGAGCGCGGTGAGCGGGTAGGCGTCGACCAGGCCCTCGGGCAGGCGGGCGCGGTCGGCCGGGTCGAGCAGCGAGAACGGCTGGACCGGGTCGGGTTCGGCGGCGGCGTCGCCCGCCAGCGCGGCCAGCTCGCCCAGGGTGCGGGCGCGGAACACGTCGGCCACGCCCAGGCCCAGCCCGGCGGCGCGGGCCAGGCCCACCACGCGCAGGGCGAGGATGGAGTCGCCACCCAGGTCGAAGAAGTTGTCGCCGAGGCCCACCCGCTCGGCCCCGGTGACCTCCGCCCACACGGCGGCCAGCGCGCGCTCCGCGGCGGTGCCCGGCGGGACGTGCTCGGCGCGGGTGCGGGCGCCACCGGCCTCCACGGCGGCGAGCGCGGCGCGGTCGACCTTGCCGTTGGCGGTGAGCGGCAGCCGCTCGTGCCGCACGAACAGCGCGGGCACCATGTGCTCCGGCAGTCCCTCGCGCAGCCGCTCGCGCAGCGCGGCCGGGTCGAGCGCGCCGCCGGTGAGCACGACGTGGCCGACCAGGCGGGCGCCCTGCGGGCCCGGCTTGGCGACGACGGCGGCGTCGGCGACCCGGTCGCAGCCGCGCAGGGCGCTCTCGATCTCGCCCGGCTCGACCCGGAAGCCCCGGATCTTGACCTGGTCGTCGGCGCGGCCGACGTAGGACAGCTGCCCGTCCGGCAGGACGCGCACCAGGTCGCCGGTGCGGTAGGCGCGCAGGCCGCCCAGGACGCCGCGCGGGAACCGCTCGGCGGTCAGCTCGGGCCGGTTGCGGTAGCCGCGCGCCACGCCGTCGCCGGTGATGTGCAGCTCGCCGACCGTGCCGACCGGGACCAGGCGGCCGTGCCGGTCCAGCACCACGCCGTGCTGGCCGGGCAGGGGGCGGCCGATGGGCGAGCGGTCGCCGTGGTGGTCCCAGATGTCGTCGTCGGTGATGAGCCGGTGCGTGACGTGGACGGTGGTCTCGGTGATGCCGTACATGTTGACCAGCGCGGGCTTGCGGCCGGGCGCGGTGAACCAGTCGCGGTAGTCGCGGGTGTCGAAGGCGTCGCCGCCGAACACGACGGTGCGCAGCGCCAGGTCGTCGAAGGTGCGGCCGTGCTGGGCGAGGTGGGCGCGCAGGCCCTTGAAGGCGGCCGGGGTCTGGCTCAGGACGGTGACGCGCTCGTCGCGCAGCACCGCGTGCACGGCCTCGGGGTCGCGGGTCTGCTCGCCGGTGAGCACGACCGCGCGACCGCCGGTGGCGAGCGGGCCCCACAGCTCCCACACCGAGAAGTCGAAGGCGGTGGAGTGCATGAGCGACCACACGTCGCCGGGGCCGAAGTCGAAGCGCCGGTCGGCGGCGGCGAACAGCCAGGCGACGTTGGCGTGGGTGATCTCGACGCCCTTGGGGGTCCCGGTGGAGCCGGAGGTGTAGATGACGTAGGCCAGGTCCGCGCCGAGCACCGGGGTGGCGGGGGCGGTGGCGGGCACGTCGGTGGGCGCGTCGGCCGGGTCGAGCAGGGTGACGGGCAGGCCGTCGAGCGCGGCGCGGCCGGTGTCGTCGGCGACGACCAGGGACACGCCCGCGTCGGCGACGGTGAACTCGATCCGCTTGCGGGGGTGGCGCGGGTCGAGCGGCAGGTACGCCGCCCCCGCCCGCCACACGCCGAGCAGGGCGACGGCGAGGTCGGCGGTGCGCTCAAGGCACACCCCGACCAGGGACTCGCGGCCCGCGCCCAGCGCGCGCAGCCTGCCCGCCAGCGCGGTGGCGCGGACGTCCAGCTCGGCGTAGGTGAGCGAGCGCCCGCCGCCGGTGACGGCCACCGCGTGCGGGGTCGCGGCGACGTGGTCGGCGACCCGGTCCAGGACCAGGCTCGCCCGGCCGGTCTCCGAGCCCGCGACCGCCGGACCGTCCGGGCCGAGCAGGAACGCGCGCTCGGCGTCGGTGAGCAGCGGCACGGAGCCCAGCGGGGCGTCGGGGCGCTCGAAGAACGCCCGCAGCACCGCGACGGTGTGCTCGGCCAGCCGGGCGATCGACTCGGGCTCGAACAGGTCGGGGCGGTAGGTGAACGCCAGCCGGTAGCCGTCGCCGCGACCCACCGCCTCCAGGGACAGGTCGAACTTGGCGCTGGTGAGCGCGATCGGGAACGGCCGGGCCACCGCGCCGCCGAGGGCGAACCCGTCGCCGCCGCCGGACTCGGCGTAGGAGAACAGGACCTGGAACAGCGGGTTGCGGGACAGGTCGCGCTCGGGGCTCAGCTCGTCGACGACCCGCTCGAACGGCAGGCCCTGGTGGCTCAGCGCCCCGAGGACGCGCTCCCTGGCCCGCTCCAGCACCTGCGCGCAGGTGGGGTCGCCGGACAGGTCGGCGCGCATGACCAGGGTGTTGACGAAGAACCCGACCAGGTTCTCGGTCTCCACGCGGTCGCGGTTGGCGGTGATCGTGCCGATGGCGACGTCGTCCTGGCCGCTGTGGAAGCCGAGCGCGGCCTGGAAGGCGGCCATGATCGTGGTGAACGGGGTGGTGTCGGCGGCGCCGACGGCGGCGGCGAGGTCGGCGGGCAGGTCGACCGCGTGCACGGCGCCTTCGTGGGAGCGCTCTCGCGGGCGGGGGTGGTCGGTGGGCAGCTCCAGCGGGGTCAGGCCGGACAGGGCGGCGCGCCAGTGGGCGAGGTCGGCGCTCTCGTCGGAGGCGCGCTGCCAGGCCGCGTAGTCGGTGTACTCGATCGGGGTGGGCTTGAGCGGGGACGGCCGCCCGGTGAGGCGGGCCAGGTACAGCTCGCGCAGGTCGCGCACCAGGACGTCGAGGGACCAGCCGTCGGTGACGATGTGGTGGGCGGCCAGCACGAGCACGGGGTCCGAATCGCCGCCGGGACGCGCGGTGGTGGCGGCGGGGTCGGCGTCGGGACCCGTGCCCGCTCCGGCGGGCAGCACCAGGGTGGCGCGGAAGGCCGGTTCGGCGGCCAGGTCGAAGGGGCGCGCGGCGGCGGCGTGCACGGCCCCCGCGAGGTCGTCGGCGCGGCCTGCGGGCAGCACGACGGTCGCCAGCGGTGCGCCGCGCGGCAGGACGCGCTGGTGCGGGACGCCGTCCTCGGCGGGGAACACCGCGCGCAGCTGCTCGTGCCGGGCGGTCAGGTCGTCCACCGCCGCCGCGAGCGCGTCGGCGTCGAGCGGGCCGGTGAGCCGCCAGGCGGCGGGCAGCAGGTACTCGGTGCCGCCGGGGGCGAGCTGGTCCAGGAAGTACAGCCGCTGCTGGGCCGCCGACAGCGGCGCGGTCTCCGGCCGGGGGTCCTGCCGGGGGATGCCGGTCGGGCCGCCGGTCAGGCCGCGCAGGCGCCGTTCGAGCAGGGCGCGGGCGGCGGGCGACAGACCGGAGCGGGCGGGCTGGGTCTTGGGGGTGGTCATGGCGTGCTCCGTCCAGTTCGTCTTCAGAAAGCGGCGTCGACCGACAGGGAGAGGTCGATCTCGTCCTCGCTCATCGCGGAGATCTGCTCGACCAGCAGGCGCTCCACCTCGGCGGCGAGCAGCGCGACGGTGGGGTTGTCGAAGAGCTCGCGCACCGCGAGGGGGCAGTCGAACGCGGTGCGCACGCGGGAGGCGGTGGCGACGGCGCGCAGCGAGTGCCCGCCGAGGGCGAAGAAGTCGTCGTGCAGGCCGACCCGGTCGACGCCCAGCACCTCGGCCCAGATCTGGGCGAGCACGACCTCGGTGGGCGTGGACGGCGGCACGTGCTCGCCGCGCGCGGCGCCGGGCGCGGGGTCGGGCAGGGCGGCGGTGTCGAGCTTGCCCTGCACGGTCAGCGGCAGGGCGTCGAGCACCACGATCGCGGCGGGCACGAGGTAGCCGGGCAGCCGGTCGCGGCACCAGGCGGTCAGGTCGGCCGCGCCCGGTCCGCCGGGGTCGAGGCCCTCGCCGGTGGCGTAGCCGACCAGCGCGGGCTCGCCGCCGACGTCGCGGACCACGACGGCCGCGCCGCGCACCCCGGCGTGCTCCCGCAGCACCGCCGCGGCCTCGCCGGGCTCGATCCGGTGGCCCCGGATCTTGACCTGGTCGTCCACCCGGCCGAGGAACTCCAGCTCGCCGCCGGGCAGGCGGCGCACCCGGTCGCCGGTGCGGTAGGCGCGGCCGGGCCCGAACGGGTTGGCCGGGAACCGCTCGGCGGTCAGCTCGGGGTGGCCGAGGTAGCCGCGCGCCAGGTGCGGGCCGCCGATCAGCAGCTCGCCGGGCACGCCGTCCGGGACGGGGCGGTCGTGCGGGTCGACCACGTGCAGGGTGCGGGCGCCCAGCGCGGTCCCGATGGGCACGCGGCCGGTGACCGGCCCGATCACCAGGTGGGCGGTCGCGGCGATCACCGCCTCGGTCGGGCCGTAGCTGTTGACCACCGGCACGTGCGGCAGCAGCTCGAACCAGCGGGTCAGCGGCTCGGCGGGCAGCTCCTCGCCGCCGGTGACCAGCAGCCGCAGCCCGGCCAGGTCGGGGGCGAGGTCGCCGAGGCGGGCCACGACCTGCTGCCAGTAGGACGGGGTCAGCTCGGCGACGGTGATCCCCCGGTCGCGGACCTCGGCGGCCAGCTCGTCCACCGACCACACCTCGTCCGGGCGCAGGACCACGGTCGCGCCGGTGGTCAGGGCGGGCAGGAGCTGTTCGAGGGAGGCGTCGAAGGACAGCGAGGCGAACGAGAGCACCCGGTCGGCCGGGGTGAGGGCGAACAGCTCGCGGGCGGCGGCGGTGTGCGCGGCCAGCGGGCCGTGGTCGACGCCGACGGCCTTGGGCCTGCCGGTGGAGCCGGAGGTGAAGATGACGTAGGCCGGGTCGCCGGGGTCGGGGTCGGTCGCGGGGTGCGCGCCGGGGGTGGTGGTCCCGACCGGCACGGTGCGCGCGCCGAGCCCGGTCAGCGGACCGTCCGTCCGCTCGTCCACGACCACGATCCGGGCGCCCGCCTCGGTGAGCGCGTACCGCAGCCGCTCCTCGGGCAGGGCCGGGTCGAGCGGCACGTACGCGCCACCGGCCCGCCACACCGCGAGCATCGCCGCCACCGACCACGGGCCCCGGCCCAGGCACACGCCGACCGGGTCGCCCCGGCGCACTCCCCCGGCGACCAGCGCCGAGGCGAGCCCGCCGACCAGGCCGTCCAGCTCGCCGTAGGTCACCGCCCGCTCCCCGCACACCAGCGCGAGGTCGTCCGGGGCGCCGCCCAGGCGCAGCGGCGGGGCGGGCGCGGGCGGCGGCGCGGCGGTGAGGGCGGCGCGCTCGCCGGGGGACAGCAGGTCGGCGTCGGCGGCGACCGAGTCCGGGTCGGCGATCGCGGCGCGCAGGGCGCGGACCACGTGGTCGGCCAGCCGGGCGGCGGTGGCCGCGTCGAACAGGTCGGCGCTGTACTCCACGTCGAGCGAGAACCGGTCCGGGTGCGCCAGGAAGGTGGCGGTGAGGTCGAACTTCGCCGACTCCCAGGGCAGGGTGAACCCGGTGAAGTCCAGGCCGGGCAGGGAGATCCCGGTGGACACCGCGCTCTCCTGCACGTCGAACATCACCTGGAACAGCGGGTTGCGCGACAGGTCCCGCTCCGGCCGCAGCCGCTCGACCAGGCGCTCGAACGGCACGTCCTGGTTGGCGAAGGCGGTCAGGGCGGTGTCGCGGGCGCGGGTGATCAGCTCGGCGAACGTCGGCTCGCCGGACAGGTCCCCGCGCAGCACGACGGTGTTGACGAAGAACCCGACCAGCCCCTCCAGCTCGACCCGGCCGCGCCCGGCCAGCGGGGCGCCGACGGCGATGTCGGTCTGGCCGGACCAGCGGGCGAGCACGGACTGGAGCACGGCCAGCAGCACGGTGAAGCGGGTGGCGCCGAAGCGCTGGGCGAGCGCGTCCACGCCCTCGGCCAGCTCCGGCGGCAGCGGCGTCTCCACCGCCCCGCCGCGCGCGGACCGGGCAGCCGGGCGGGGGTGGTCGGTGGGCAGCTCCAGCGCGGCGACCCCGTCCAGGGCGGCGCTCCAGTGCGCGAGCTGCCCGTCGAGGGCGCCGGAGTCGAGCCGGTCGCGCTGCCAGACCGCGTAGTCGCCGTACTGCACGGGCAGCGGCGGCAGCTCGGGGACGGCCCCGGCGGCGCGGGCGGCGTAGCAGCGCGCCAGCTCGCCGATCACCACGTCCTTGGACCAGCCGTCGGTGGCCACGTGGTGGAAGGCCAGCACCAGCACGTGCTCGTCGGGGCCGAGCCGCCACAGCCCGGAGCGGACCAGCGGCGGGCGGTCGAGCTCGAAGCGGGCGGCGGCGAACTCCCTGGCCTCGCGCCGGACCTGCCGGGCGTCGTGGCCGGTGCGGCGCTCCAGCGGGACCGGGACGTCGTGGTGGACCAGCTGCACCGGGTGCCCGTCGGCCTCGACGAGGGCGGTGCGCAGCACCTCGTGCCTGGCGACGACGTCGCCGAGGGCGGCCTCCCAGGCGTCGGCGTCGAGCGGGCCGCGCACCAGCCAGGAGAACCAGAGCACGTAGTCCTCACCGGAGTCGGAGACCCGGTCCAGGAACCACAGGCGCTCCTGGGCGAAGGACATCGGCAGCGGGCCGGTGCGGTCGACCGGGACGACGCGGGCGGTGGCCACGGGGCGGGCGGCGGCGACCAGGGGGCCGAACTCGCGGATGCGCGGGTTCTCGAACAGGGCGCGCAGCTCCACGTCCCGCCCGAGCCGCTCGGCGACGCGGGAGACGGCCATGGTGGCGAGCAGCGAGTGGCCGCCGAGGTCGAAGAACCCGTCGTCCAGGCCGATCCGGGGGACGCCGAGCACCTCGGCCCAGATGCGGGCGATCTCGCGCTCGACGTCGTCGCGGGGCTCGGCGTGCTCGCCGGTGGGGGCGGCGGTGCGGTCGGGGTCGGGCAGGGCGGCGCGGTCGAGCTTGCCGGAGGTGGTCACCGGCAGGGCGGCCAGCACGACGATCTCGGCCGGGACGGCGTAGTGCGGGAGCACTCGGGCCAGCTCGGCGCGCAGCTCGGCTGCGGTCGGGGCGGTGGCGGCCTGGGCGGTGGCGGTCGGGGCGGCGGCGGTCGGGACGGCGCTGTCGAGGACGTCGGTGACCGGAGTGGCGTCGGTAGGCGGAGTGGCGTCGGCGGCCGGAGTGGCGTCGGCGGCCGGAGTGGCGTCGGTGGGCGCGGCGCCTGCGGGGACGACGTAGCCGACGAGGCTCTGCCCACCGTGCGGGTCGGCCTTGACGGCGGCTGCGGCGGCCAGCACCCCGGCGCACCCGGACAGCGCCGACTCGACCTCGCCCAGCTCCACCCGGTAGCCCCGGATCTTGACCTGGTCGTCGGCGCGCCCGAGGAACTCCAGCTCCCCGTCCGCCCGCCACCGCACCAGGTCCCCGGTGCGGTAGAGCCTGCCGCCCGCCGGGTCGGGCACGAACCGCTCGGCGGTGAGCGCGGGCCGCCCGAGGTAGCCGCGCGCCAGCTCGGGGCCGCCGACCAGCAGCTCACCGGGCTCGCCGACCCCGACCGGGTCGCCGCCCGCGTCGACCACCAGCACCCGCCTGCCGCCGAGCGGGCGGCCGATGGGGACCCGACCGGATTCGTCGCCGGTGACCTCGTGGGTGGTGGCGGTGACGACTGCCTCGGTGGGGCCGTAGGCGTTGAGCACCCGCACGTGCGGGGCGTGCCCGCGCCACGCGGCCAGCGCGCCGGTCGGCACCTCCTCGCCGCCGAGGATCAGCAGCCGCAGCCCCGCCAGGTCGGCGCCCGACGTCAGGGACAGGGCCAGCTCGCTCCAGTAGGTGGGCGGCAGGTTCAGGACGGTGAGGCCGTGCGCGGCGACGAGCGCGGGCACCGAGGCGGGCAGCCACGGCTCGTCGCCGCGCAGCACGACGGTCGCGCCGCAGGTGAGGGCGGGCAGCAGCTGGTCGAGGGAGGCGTCGAAGGAGAACGACGAGAACGCGAGCACCCGGTCGGCCTCGGTGACGGCGTAGCGGTCGCGGGCGGCGGCGACGTGCGCGGCCAGCGCGCCGTGCTCGACGCCGACCGCCTTGGGCAGGCCGGTGGAGCCGGAGGTGAAGATGACGTACGCCAGCTCGGCCGGGTCGGGGTCCACCGGGTCGAACCCGGCGTCCGGGTCCACGTCGGCCACGTCCAGGTGGCGCACCCCGGCGACGCCGGTGTCGCCCACGGCGTGCCGCACGCCCGCCTCCGCGACCATGAACGCCCGCCGCTCGACGGGCAGCGCCGGGTCGAGGGGCACGTGGACGGCGCCCGCGCGCCAGATCGCCAGCATCGCCACCACGGACCAGGTCCCGCGCGGCAGGCACACGCCGACCGCGTCGCCCCGCCTCACCCCGGCGTCGCGCAGCAGCGCGGCCAGCCCGCCGGTCAGTGCCTCCAGGCGGTCGTAGGTGACGGTGTCCGCCCCGCACACCAGCGCGGCGCGCCCCCCGCTCCCCCGCACCCGCGGCGGCGCGGGCGGCGGGACGGCGGCGGGACGGCCCCAGGTGTCGAGCAGCACCCGGCCGGGCAGCGGCGGCAGGGCGGCGGCCAGGTCGGCGACCGGCGCGTCCGGGGCGTCGAGCACGGCGGTGAGCAGCGCCAGGAACCCGTCAGCCAGCTGCTGCGCGGTGGCCCGGTCGAACAGGGCGGTGGCGTACTGGAGGCGGGCCAGCAGGCTGTGGTCGGGCATCAGGTTGAGGTCGAGGAAGACCTCCATGTCGGTGCCGTCCAGCGGCGTGCGCACCAGCTCCGCGTCCAGCCCTTCGAGGCTCGCGCCCTGGTGGGCGGTGTTGAGCAGGGTGAACGAGGCCTGCGCCAGCGGGTGCCTGGACAGGTCGCGCTCCAGGGCCAGCGCGCCGACGACCCGGTCGAAGGGCGCCTCGGCGTGCGAGAGGTCCTTGAGCACACCGTCGCGGACCCGGCGCAGCAGCGCGTCGAACGTCGGGCGCCCGCCCAGGTCGGTGCGCAGCACGACGGTGTTGACGAACGGCCCGATCAGGTTCGCGGTGTCCAGCGGCCCGCCCCGGTCGGTCATGGTGGTGCAGGTGGCGATGTCGGTGCGCCCGCTGTGGTGGCCCAGCAGCGACTGGTAGACCGCGAGGAGCACCTGGTAGCGGGTGGCGCGGCGCTCGCGGGCGGCGGCGTCGACGCGGGCCAGCAGGGCCGGGGGCACCACGAAGCGCACCACGTCGCCGGAGCCGTCCCACACCTCGGGGCGCGGGCGGTCGGTGGGCAGTGCCAGCGGGGTGACGCCGGTGAGGCGGCCGGTCCAGTGGGCGAGCAGGCGGGCAAGGCGCTTCGGGGTGAGGCGGGCGTTCTGCCAGGCGGCGAAGTCCGCGTACTGGTGGGCGGGGGCGGGCACCCGCTCGCCCCGGTACCCGGCGGCCAGCTCGCGCAGCAGCACGTCCCACGACCAGCCGTCGACGGCGATGTGGTGCACCACCAGCAGCAGCAGGTGGTCCTCGGCGCCGAGGCGGGCCAGCACCGCGCGCACCGGCGGTTCGACCGCCAGGTCCAGCGGGCGGCGCAGCTCGCGCTCGAACACCTCCTGCGGGCCTGCCGCGTCCACGTGCCGCAGCACGACCGCGCCCGGCGGGTCGAGCACCGGCACGGGCTCGCCGTCGACGGCGGTGAACCGGGTGCGCAGCACCTCGTGCCGGGTGACGATCCCGGTCAGCGCCCGCTCCAGCGCGGGCACGTCCAGCGCGCCGCGCACCCGCAGCGCCAGCGGCAGCAGGTTGTCCGACCCGCCGCCCGCCAGCTGCTCCAGGAACCACAGCCTGCGCTGCGCGGAGGAGACCCCGGCGGCAGGTCCGTTCGCCGTGTGCGGTGCGCCTTCGTTCACTGTCTGCCTCCCTGCGAAGCGGTGTCTGGACGAAGACTGCTCGCCGGGAAGGGGCCCTCACCAGGGAAGGAGCGGCACGGCGCGGTTGCCGTCGTCGCTGCGCGTCCTTCTCTACCGACGCCGCCCGCGCGGCGGCATCGTCGGTGCGGCAACGACACCGCCACCGAGCGACGGGGAGCGCAGATGACGCAGGACGAGCGGGTGTACCGAGTCGTGGTCAACGACGAGGAGCAGTACTCGATCTGGCCCGCCGACCGCGATCTGCCGCCCGGCTGGGTCGCCGACGGGACCGAGGGGCCGCGCGCGGCGTGCCTTGCGCACGTCGAGCGGGTGTGGACCGACATGCGACCGCGCGGCCTGCGCGAGCGGATGGGGCAACTGGGCTGAACCAAGCCCCCTTGAGCTGGTCGGAAGGGATGGTCGGCGTGGCCGAAGAGGTGCTGCTGCCCGGTGGCGGCTGGCGGTTGTGGAACCAGTTCGCCCTGCGCGGCGCGGGTTTCCCGGCGGCGGGGGTGCTCCGCCTGGCCCCGGAGGGCTTGGGGGAGGCGGCGGACAAGTTCACCGACGTCGCCCCGCGCGAGCGGTGGAAGGGCCCGGAGTGGGCCGAGTTCGAGGAGTTCTTCGCGCAGTGCGCGGTGGCGACCGCCCACGAGCTGCAGGGAATCGCCGCGCAGCCGAGGTTCCGCACGGCGCTGGCGTGGCAGAACAAGGCGGTGCTCGGCTCGGGCATCGCGCCGTTCCTCAAGTGGACGCCCACGGCCGAGGGCCGCACGAGCATGCCCCGCCAGCGCGAGGAGCTGGTGGCGCACTACTGGCAGCGGTTCTGCGTCAAGAACGACACCATCGGGTTCTTCGGCCCGGTCGGCTGGGGCCGCTGGGACCTGGCCGGTCCGCGCGGCGTCACCACCGACCACGGCGAGGGCTTCCTGGCCCGCTCCGAGGTGTACTTCTCCAGCTGGGGCGTCGACGCCCTGGCCAAGGTGCTGGGCGCGGAGCCGGGGATGCGGCCGTGGACGCCGCCGCGCCGGGTGGCGTTCGCCAGGGTCGACGGCGGCGCGGTGCGCCTGCCCGGCCGCAAGGCCGCGCCGATCGCCGAGGCCCTGGAGGCGGTGCTGCGGCTGTGCGACGGCGCGCGCCACCCGGTGGGCATCGCCGAGGCGCTCGGTCGCGAGGTCGACGGCGTGCTGGCGGACCTGGACGAGCTGCTGCGCAGGCGCTGGATCACCTGGCGCCTGGACGTCCCGGCCAGCGCGCACCCGGACGAGGCGCTGCGCGAGATCATCGCCAGGGTCGGCGACGCGGCGGTGCGCGAGCCCGCGCTGGCCAGGATCGAGGTGCTGCGGCGCGGTCGCGAGCGGGTCAGGGCGGCGCTGGGCGACGCGGACGAGCTGCTCGCGGCGATGTCCGCGCTGGAGGCGGACTTCACCGAGCTGACCAGCACCGCCGCGCAGCGCGCCAAGGGCGGCCGGACCGGCGCCAACCGGGCGCTGGTCTACTCCGACTCGCGGCGCTCGGCCACCGCCACCCTGGGGTCCGCGGTGCTGGACGAGCTGACCCCGCTGGCGCAGTGCCTGACGGCGGCCCGGTGGATGACCAACCGGTACGCCGAGATCGCCAGGGCGCACCTGCGGGAGGCGTTCGACGCGCTGCGGGCCGAGGGGCCGGTGGTGGACCTGGCGTCGCTGTGGATGGCGTGCCTTCCGGTGCCGCACCCGGACTCGATCGCGGACGCCGACCGGGTGCAGGCCGAGTTGCAGCGCCGGTGGGAGTCGATCGTGCGGGCCCCCGAGGGGGCGCGGCGGGTGCGGCTGTCGTCGGCGGCGATCGCGGACGCGGTGCGGGAGGCGTTCGAGGAGCCCGCCTCCGGCTGGAACGTGGCCCGCTATCTGAGCCCGGACGTGTTCGTCGTGGCCGACGACGCCTCGGCGGTCGAGCGCGGCGAGTTCGAGCTGGTGCTGGGCGAGCTGCACGTGGGCGTGAACACGATGAGCGCCTCGCTGTTCGTGATGCAGCACCCGGACGTGGCCGAGCTGCTGGCCGAGACCGACGTCGACAACCCCGGCCCCCGGCTGCTGCCGATGCTGCCCAAGGAGCAGCCGCCGAAGTGGAACACCCGCAGCAGGCCCGCGCTGAACCGGCCGGTGGACTACCTGGTGGGCATGGTGGACAACACCGCCGACCCGCACCGGCCGCGCACCGCGATGGGCGCGGACGTGCTGGTGCAGGAGCGCGACGGCGACCTGGTCGCGGTGCTGCCCGACGGGGCGGTGTTCCCGGTGATCGACGTGTTCGGCAACGCCCTGACCGCGCGGATCATGGACCGGTTCAGCCTGCGGGCGACCGGCGACCACTCGCCCAGGGTGACCGTGGACAACGTGGTGGTGGCGCGCGAGACGTGGCGGTTCGCCGCCGGGGAGCTGGAGTTCGCGGCCGAGAAGCACGAGGCGCGCCGGTTCGTGCGGGCGCGGGCGTGGCGCGACGAGCACGAGCTGCCCCGCTACGCGTTCGTGGTCTCGCCGACCGAGCCCCGGCCGTTCTACGTGGACTTCGACAGCCCGGTGTACGTGAACGTGCTGGCCAAGGCGGTGCGCAGGTTGGCGCGGCAGGACCCGGCGGCGCGGCTGGTGGTGTCGGAGATGCTGCCCAACCCCGAGCAGGCGTGGCTGACCGACGACACCGGCGCGAAGTACAGCTCGGAGCTGCGGTTCGTGGCCTTCGACCAGACGGGGCGGCAGTGATGGGCGCCGCGAGATCGGGCGGGCGGCCCGCCGTCGTCACCCCGGACGGCGTGCTCACCCACCGCGAGCTGGCCGCGCGGGTGGACCGGTTGGCCCGCGCGCTGGTGGCGGCGGGGGTGGGGCCGGAGGTGGTGTGCGCGATCGCCCTGGAGCGCGGGGTGGACGCGGTGGTGGCGATGGCGGCGGTGCGGCGGGCGCACGGCGCGTTCCTGACCGTGGACACCGACCTGCCGCCAAGGCGGGTGGCGGCGCTGCTGTCGGAGGCGCGGGTGCTGGTGTCCGCCTCGGGGCTCGCGGAGCGGTTCGCCGTTCCCGGCCCGACCGTGCTGGTGGACTCGGACTCGCCGGACGCGGTCCTGCCCGACGGCGAGCCCGATTCCCGGTCGCTGGCGTACGTCAGCCACACCTCCGGGTCGACGGGCGTGCCGAACGCGGTGCTGGTCGAGCACCGCTCGCTGCGCGCGTACCTGCGCTCGGCGGTGCGCGACAACGACCTCGGACCGGACACCGTCGTGCTGCAACTGGCCCCGATGGGCTACGACGCGTCGATCCGCGACACGCTCGCCCCGCTGCTGGCGGGCGGCAGCGTGGTGGTGCTCCCCCGGTCGGCGCTGCTGCGGCCCGAGGAGCTGTTCGCCGCCGTGCGGGCGCACGGGGTGAGCGCGGTGCTGAGCACCACCCCGTCGTTCCTGACGTTCCTGTCCCGCCAACCCGGCGCCGCCGAGGCGCTGCGGGGAGTGCGGCTGGTGGCCACGAGCGGCGAGTCGCTGCGGCCGTTCCTGGCGGCGGGCGGTCGGGCGCTGCTGCCGGGCAGGCTGGTCAACCAGTACGGCCCGACCGAGTGCACGATGACCTCCACCCGCCACGAGGTGCCCGCCGCGCCCGAGGACGCCGACCTGGTCGGGCGGCCGATCGAGGGCGTGGTGGTACGGCTGCTGGACGGCGAGCTGCGGGAGGTGCCGGACGGCGAGGTCGGCGAGGTGCACCTCGGCGGGATCGGGGTGGCGCGCGGCTACGCGGGACGGCCGGGGCTGACGGCGGAGCGGTTCGTCCCCGACCCGTACTGCGTCGTCCCCCCTGGGGGCACGGGCGAGCGCCTGTACCGCACCGGCGACCTGGCGCGGCGGCGACCGGACGGCGTGCTGGAGTACCTGGGCAGGGACGACCGGCAGATCAAGGTGCGCGGCCACCGGGTCGACCCGGCCGAGGTGGAGGCGGTGCTGCTCACGCACCCGTCGGTCACCGGCGCGGCGGTCACCCCGGCCACCGACGCCCAGCAGCGCACCTACCTGGTGGCGCACGTGACGGGCGAGGTGCTGGGGGTGCGGGACGCGGCGCTGCGGGCCCACCTGGCCGACGCCCTGCCCCCGCACCTGATGCCCAGGCGCTTCACCCGCCTGGACCGCTTCCCGACCACGCGCAGCGGCAAGGTCGACCGCGCGGCGCTCGCGGCGGGTGCCCGGTGAACCGCCTGGAGGCCTGGCTGGTCCGGCCGGGCGGAGCGGGGATGGCGGGGTTGGGCGGCGCGGTCGACGTGCTGCGGCTGGTCGGCGCGCGGGACCGGGCGGGTTCGCGGGCCAGCGGACCGGGCGGGATGGGCGAGGTGACCGCGCTGGTCGAGGTCATCACGCCGGACCTGGCCGGATTGCCCGGCCACGCCATCGCGCCGGGCCGGACCACCCGGCCGAACGGGACGGGCGCGCCGGGCGGCGCCGAGCCTCCGTGCTCGGCCACCCGGCCGGACCGGGCCTGCTCGCCGGGCCTGGCAGGCTCCCCGGACTTGACCAGCTCGCCGGACCTGGCCGACTCGCCGGGCCGGGCAGTCGCGCCGGACCTGGCCGACTCGCCGGGCCGGGCAGTCGCGCAGGCCCCTGTCACCGCGCTGGGCCGGGCCACTTCGCCGGACCTCAGCACCCTGCCTGACTCGACCACCCGGCCGGGCCAGGTCGATTTTCCGGGCCTGGCCGACACCCCGGACCTGGCGATTGCGCCTGCCCCCGTCGTCGCACTGGGCCAGGCCACTTCGCCGGACCTCACCACCCGGCCGGGCTCGACCACCCGGCCGGACCGGGCGATCCCGCTGGGCCGGTTCATCGTGCCGGGCCGCACCACCCTGCCCACCCCGGCAGCCCTGTCCACCCCGGCCGTCGCACAGGACCGCCCCACGGCGCCCGACCGCACCACCTCGCCGAACCAGCCCACCTCCTCCCCCACCCGGTCCGACGTCCTGGCCGCCGCCCGCCGCCTGGAAGGGCACGTGCTGCGCACGCCGCTGCTGGCGCTGGAGTCGTTGCCGGGGGTGCTGCTCAAGGCCGAGCACGCCCAGCGCGCCGGCTCGTTCAAGATCCGGGGCGCGGCGAACGCGCTCCTGTCCTCCCCGTGCGCCGAGGTCGTCACCGGCTCCTCCGGCAACCACGGCATCGCCGTGGCCACGCTGGGCCGGGCCCTCGGCGTCCCGGTCACGGTCGTCATGGCGGCGGGCGCGAGCGCGGCCAAGGCCGACGCGCTGCGCCGGTTGGGCGCGACCGTCCTGTCGGTGCCCGGCGGCGTGGACGAGCGGGACGCGCGGGCCAGGGAGCTGGCCGCGCGGACCGGGGCGCGGCTGGTGCCGTCCTCCGACGACGCGCTCGTGGTCGCCGGGCAGGGCACGGTCGGGCTGGAGGTGTTCGAGGACGCGCCTGGCGTGGGCACCGTGTTCGTGCCGGTCGGCGGCGGCGGGCTGCTGGCCGGGGTGTGCCTGGCGGCGCGCGACCTGCCGGTGCGGGTCGTCGGCGTCGAACCGGCCGACGCCCGCCGCTACGCCCGCTCGCTGGCGGCGGGCGCCCCGGTGGTGGTGCCGCCCTCGCGCAGCGTCGCGGACGGGCTGCGCGGCCAGCGGCCGGGCGCGGTGACGCTGCCCGTGATCACCCGCCGGGTGGACGAGCTGGTCTCGGTGGACGACGACGCGGTCGAGCACGCGGCGGCGCTGCTGCGCCGGGCCGGGGTGCGGGCCGAGCCGAGCGGGGCCGCCGCCCTTGCCGGGGCGCTGACCTGCGGGTTCACCGGCACGGCCGCAGTGGTGGTGTCCGGCGGCAACACCGCCGACGCGCTCGCCGCCGTCGGCCTGCCGACCACCCCCGAGCCCCGCTCGGGCGTCCACCGCTTCCCCACCCGCCGGATCACCACCCAGCTCACCACGATCCAGACCACCCACCCCGGCGCCGCTCCCCCGAGCGCGCCCCACCCAGCGGCCACGACCGGCCACCCGACCCCCACCACCCCGATCACCCACCCCGTCACCACCGGAGGAGCACGCTCATGACCACCGCCATCACCACCGCCGACCTGACCGACCTGGCCACCGCCGCCTACCGCGACGCGCTGGGCGACCCGGCGCTCGACGCCGACAGCGACTTCTTCGAGTCGGGCGGCGACTCGCTGTCCGCGTTCCAGATCACCGCCCGGCTGGAGTCGGCGCTGGGCGTGGACGTGCCCGTCGCGCTGGTCTTCGCCTACCCGTCCCCCGCCGACCTGGCGTCGGTGGTCGAGCAGGAACTGGAGGTCGGCTGACATGGCCGCCGAGGACGGCACGAGCGACGGCAGGTCGCTGCCCGGCGGCCGGTGGCGGCTGTGGGACCAGTTCAGCGTGCGCGGCGCGGGCTTCCCGGCCGACGGGGTGCTGCGGCTGGCCCCGCACGGCCTCGGCCTGGCCGCCGACCGGTTCGCGACGGCGCGGTCGCGGCAGGGCGCGGAGTGGAAGGCGTTCGAGGCCGCGTTCGAGGCCGAGGCGGTCAAGTCAGCGCTGGAGCTGCGCGACATCGCGGGCGGCGAGGCGTTCCAGAGCGCCGTCGCCTGGCAGAACCGGGCGGTGCTGGGGCGGGCGGTGCGGCCGTTCCTGGAGTGGGAGCCCGGTGACGGGCGGGCCAGCCGCACCCGCCAGCGCGAGGAGCTGATCTCGCACTACTGGCAGCGGTTCTGCGTCAAGAACGACACCATCGGCTTCTTCGGCCCGGTCGGCTGGGGCAGGCTGGACGACGCGGTCGACGGCGTCGAGGTGGACGCGGGCGAGGGCCTGGTGGCGAGCACCAGCGTGCACTTCGCGAGCTGGGCGGTCGACGCGCTGGCCCGCGCGCTCGGCGAGGACCCTGCGCTCGCGCCGTGGATCGCGCCGCGCCGGGCGCCGTTCGTGCGGCTGGGCGACGGCGAGGCGGCGCTGCCCGGCTGCGCGCCGAAGCCGCTGGCCGCGCCGCTGCTGGAGGTGCTGGCGCGGTGCGACGGGACCCGCGCGGTGGTCGCGCTGTCCGAGGAACTGGGCCGCGACGTGACCGGGGACCTGGTGGAGCTGGAGCGCCGCCGGTACCTGGTGCGGCGCCTGGAGGTCCCGGCCGGGGCGCACCCCGAGCGCGCGCTGCGGGCGTGGCTGGAGGGCGTGCCGGAGGAGCTGGCCGCGCCCGGCCTCGCCGCGCTGGACGAGCTGGAGCGCGGTCGCGACCGGATCGCCTCGGCGTCCACGTCGGACGGTCTGGTCGAGGCGATGTCCGCGCTGGAGCGCGGGTTCGAGGAGCTGACGGCGACGGCGGCGGCCCGCGAGAAGGGCGGGTCGACCGCGCCGGGCCGGGCGCTCGCGCACTCGGACTGCCGCCGCTCGGCGACCGTGCGGCTGGGCGGGCGGGTGCTGGACGGGCTGGCGGCGCTGGAGCCGCTGCTGGTCAGCGCGGCCTGGTTGACCTCGTCGCTGGCGCGGCGGGTCATGGCCGGGGCGCGCCGGGTGTTCGACGCCTCGGGGCCGGTGGACCTGGCGACGTTCTGGTTCGCCTGCATGCCCGTGCTGCACCGGGACGCGGTCGCCGAGCTGGCCGAGCTGCGGGCGGAGTTCTGGCGGCGCTGGGGCGAGGTGCTGGACCTGCCGGAGGGCGCGCGGGAGGTGCGGCTGGACCTGGCGGAGGTGTCGGCGCGGGCGAACGCGGCGTTCGCCTCGCCGGGCGGCGGCTGGAACGCGGCCCGCTACCTGAGCCCGGACGTGATGGTCGCGGCGGCGGGCGCGGACGCGGTGCGGCGCGGGGAGTTCGACCTGGTGCTGGGCGAGCTGCACGTGGCCATGAACACCCTGGGCGCGTCCCTGTACCTGGACCAGCACCCCGACCCCGCCGAGCTGGTGGAGCTGACCACGCGGGACGTGCCGGGGCCGAGGTTGCTGCCGCTGCTGCCGAAGGAGCACAAGGCGCGGTTGTCCTCGCGGGTGCGGCAGAGCCTGGTGCGGCCGGAGGACTACTGCGTGGCGCTGGTGGACGACACCGCCGACCCGCGCAGGCCCCGGACGGCGCGCAGCGCGGACGTGCGGGTGGAGCTGCGCGACGAGGAGCTGGTGGCGGTGCTGCCGGACGGGGCGGTGTTCCCGGTGGCGGACGTGTTCTCGCACGTGCTGACCACGCTGGTGGTGGACGGGTTCCGGGTGCTGCCGGAGGCCGACCACACGCCGAGGGTGAGCGTGGGGCGGCTGGTGGTGTCGCGGGAGACGTGGCGGTTCCCGGTGGCGGAGCTGGACTTCGCGGACGCGCGCACGGAACCGGCCCGCTTCGCGGCGGCGCGGGCGTGGCGGGCGGAGCGGGGGCTGCCGAGGTTCGTGTTCTTCACCTCGCCCGCCGAGCCGCGCCCGGTGTTCGCGGACTTCGACAGCCCGGCGTCGGTGACGCTGCTGGCGAAGGCGGTGCGCAGGCTGGCCAGGGCGGACGCGGGGGCGCGGTTGACGGTGGTGGAGATGCTGCCGACGCCGGAGCAGGCGTGGCTGACCGACGACCGGGGGGAGGTGTACACCTCGGAGCTGCGGTTCGTGCTGCACGACACGGCGCCGTGAGGGGGCGCTTGACTTCCCCCGGTCGGGTGTCTTGCATGGGGCCATTACGTCTCAGCTGGAATCACACTTTCGGAGGAACCCCGGATGAGCGCCACCCTCGCCTACGTCACCGCCGAGCAGATCGGGGAGGCGCTCACCCCGGCGGGCGCGGTGGGTGCGATCGAGGAGGCGCTGCGGGCGGGCCTCGACCCGGCGGTCGGGCCCAAGCGCAGCATCCTGGACGTGGCGTCGGGGCAGCTGCTGCTGATGCCCGCCGAGACGGCGGGCGCGGTCGGGGTGAAGGTGGCCACGGTCGCCCCGGCCAACCCGGAGCGGGGCCTGCCGCGCATCCAGGGCGTGTACGTGCTGTTCGACGCGGCCACCCTCACCCCGCGAGCGCTGCTGGACGGCACCGCGCTCACCACCCTGCGCACCCCGGCCGTGTCGGTGGCGGCGGTCCGGCCCGCGCTGCTGCGCGAGTCCGGCCCGCTGCACCTGACCGTGTTCGGCGCCGGGCCGCAGGGCACCGGCCACGTGGACACCGTGGCGGGTGTGGTCGAGGGCCACCGGCCGCTGGGGACGGTCACCCACGTGGTGCGCGACCCGTCCGCCGCGACCGGCGCCCTGCGGGAGGGCGCGTCGCTGGTGGCGGCCGGGTCGCCGGAGGCGGCCGAGGCGGTGGCGCGGGCGCACGTGGTGGTGTGCGCGACGGGGTCGGGCACCCCGGTGTTCGACTCGGGCCTGGCCAGGCCCGACGTGGTGGTGATCGCCGTGGGCTCCCACGACACCGACCGCCGCGAGGTCGACGGGGCGCTGGTGGGGCGTGCTCAGGTGGTGGTGGAGGACGTGGCGACCGCGCTGCGGGAGGGCGGCGACGTGGTGATGGCGATCGCCGAGACGGACCTGACCGAGTCCGACCTGATCCCCATGGCGGACGTGGTGACCGGCCGCGCGGTGCTGTCGGCGGACCGGCCGGTGGTGTTCAAGAGCTCGGGGATGCCGTGGGAGGACGTGGTGGTGGCGGAGGCGGTGGTGGCGCGTCTTCAGGGCTGAGCCCGACCGTCTCGGCCCACCGGACCGCCAACTCGCTCAGCGCCTTCAGGTGCTCCCGCGCCTCCGGCACCCAGTCGAGGCCGGCGGCGACGGCTCCAGGGAAGTCGTCCCGGAACACGCGCACGATGTCGCGCGTCTCCTCGTCGTCGAAGGCGGCGAGGACGAGGAAGTCCAGCTCCCACGCGGCCATCTGGGCCAGCCTGGCCGCACCCGCGGGGTGCCGGGCGTGGCGGGCGAGCGCCCCGATGATCCACTCCACCGTCATCGACGACCCGAACCACACCTCCTCCCCGGGTTCTTCCTCGTCGAACGTGCGGCTGAGTATCACGGTGCCTGCCACGGGCGGTGCTCCTTCCAGGGCGGGCGAGCCGGTGTCGAGCGGTTCGGCGTGCTCCCGGACCGCATCCTGTCCCCCACGAGCCCGGTCCGCGACTCGTCCTCCGGGCGAGGCGCGCGGCCGTAGGGTGGCGCGGTGGGAGGGGTCGGCGTGGTGTTCGGGTCGCGGGACGGGTTCGGGGTGGAGTTTCACGTCGAGCGGGACCCCAGGCTGCTGCGCGTGGACGTGTTCGTCGCCGGGCTGCACGTGGACGCGTGGGACAACGCGTTCTACCCGCCGCTGCTGGTGAAGAAGCTGAAGGACGAGATCCGCCGCTTCCGGGAACCGGCCGCGCGGCCCGAGGGGTTCACCTCGCCGCTGGAGGCGTTCCGGTCGGCCGAGAGCGCGCTGACCGGGGAAGCCGAGGGGTGGGAGCGGTTCGCGGGGTTCCGGTTCCTGGACTGGGGCGAGTGCACCGACCCCGCGCTGGCGTTCGCCTTCCCCGACGGGGACCTGCTGCACCTCGCCTGCCGGGTGCTCGACGACGCCGGGCCGGGGACGCCCGCGGCGGTGTCGGTGCGCCGGGCGGAGTTCGTCGGGACGCTGGAGCGGGGGCTCGTGGTCGCCGAGCGCGAGTGGGCCGCCCGGCGCCCCCCGATGCGGTGAACCCGCCGCGTCGCTGCCCCGCGCCGACCGGAAAGCCCTGCTCTGATGGGAGGCGGACAGCGGTCCGCACCGGGCCGCGCGTGACCCGGAGGAGGGACGTCGTGGACTTCGTCCTGGCGCTGCAGGAGCTGGACGTGGAGCGGGAGCAGGCCGCCGACGTGATCGGCGTGAACTCGGCGCTGAGCCTGCTCCTGTGCGACGACGGGAGCATCCTCGGCGAGCGCGAGTAGCCCCCGCTCGGGCGGCCCCGCCGTCGAGGGCCGGGGCCGCCCGAGCCCGCGCTAGGGTCGGCCGGGTGCCCCGGTTGATCCTGCTCAACGGCCCGCCCGCGTGCGGCAAGTCGACGGTGGCGCGGCGGTACGCCGACGAGCACCCCCTCGCGCTCGACCTGGACGTCGACCTGGTCCGCGCCCTGATCGGCCGGTGGCGGGACGCCCGCCCGGAGGCCGGGCTGCTGGCCCGCGCGATCGCGCTCGCCGCCGCGCGCACCCACCTCGCCGCCGGGCACGACGTGGTCGTCCCCCAGCTGATCGCCCGCCCCGGGTTCCTCGCCGAGCTGGAGGACGTGGCGCGCGAGACCGGCGCGGTGTTCCACGAGATCGTCCTGCTCGACGGCGTGGGCAGCGCCCTGCGCCGCTACGCCGAGCGCGAGACCGGCGCCCCCGAGGACCGGCGGCACGACGACGCCGCCGAGGTCGCTGCCCTGCACGACCGGCTGATCGCGCTGCTCAGGACCCGCCCGCGCGCCAGGATCGTCCCGGTCGTCGACGGGGACCCGGACGCGACCTACCGGGCCGTGCTGGCCGCCCTCCGGTAGCCCGCGCTGCGGCAGTCCGAACACCCGCTCACCCCCGCCCGCCGATCCCGACCTGCGCGGGAGCAAGATCACGCCGCGCGCCCACCGGCGCGAGGTGAAATCGGTGTTAGCCTTCCGCCGCCGAGCGTCAGCCGAGGAATCCGGTGCAACACCGGAGCGGTCGCGCCACTGTGAGCGGATCGACGATCCGCGAGCCAGGAACTCACGGGGCTCGGTACCTCCTATCGGGACGCGTCATCCCGGAAAGGTGTGCCGATGCACATTGCCGAGGGCTTCCTGCCCCCAGTCCACGCGGCGGCGTGGACGGTGGCGGCAGCGCCGTTCGTCGTCCACGGGGTCCGCGAGATCAAGCGGACCGTCGCCGAGCACCCCGAGTCCCGGCTGCTGCTGGGCGCGGTGGGCGCCTACTCGTTCGTGCTGTCCGCCATCAAGCTGCCGTCCGTGACGGGCAGCTCCTCCCACCCCACCGGCACCGGTGAGGGCGCGATCGTCTTCCGACCGCCGGTCATGGCCGCGCTCGGCACGGTCGTGCTGGTGTTCCAGGCCCTGCTGCTCGCCCACGGCGGGCTGACCACGCTGGGCGCCAACGTGATGTCCATGGCCGTGGTCGGCCCCTGGGCCGGGTACGCCGTCTACCGGCTGCTCAAGAAGGCCCCGTGGGGCGTGGCGGTGTTCTGCGGCGTGGCCGTCGCCGACCTCGCCACCTACGTCACCACCGCCACCCAGCTCGCCATCGCCTTCCCCGACGACGGCACGGGCTTCGTCGGCGCGTGGAGCCGGTTCCTGAGCCTGTTCGCGCTCACCCAGATCCCCCTCGCGCTGGTCGAGGGCATGATCGGCGTGCTGCTGCTCAACGCCCTGCGCACCTGGGCGGGACCCGAGCTGCGCGGGCTCGGATTCGGACGCGACCGCGACGAGGACCCGTCGCTGGCAGGGGTGAAGCACGATGCGTAGGACCACCACGAACGTGCTGCTGGTGCTGGCCTCGGTCGCGGTGTTCGCGGTCGCGCTGGCGCTCGGGACGGGCAGGGGCGAGTTCGGCGGCACCGACGCCACCGCCACCGAGCAGATCGAGGAGTCGGCCCCGGACTACGAGCCGTGGTTCGAGCCGGTGTGGTCGCAGCCGGGCGGCGAGGTCGAGTCGGGGCTGTTCGCGCTCCAGGCCGCGCTCGGCGCCGGACTGCTCGGGTTCGCGCTCGGCACGTTCCGCGAGCGCCGCAAGCACCTGGGCGACCGGGCCCCCGGCGAGGCGGTCCCCGGCGGCGGGCCGGACGAGAACCCGCCACCGGGCAGCGGCGCCTGACGTGGCGCGGCTGTCGCTCGACGACGCCGCGTGGAGCAGTGCCTGGCGGGACCGCTCGACGGCCGAGAAAACCGTGCTGTCGGGCGGTCTCGCCGCCGTGGCGCTGACCGGGCGCGGCCCGGTCGGCGCCGCGCTGGTGCTGCTGGCCGCGTCGGTGTGCGCGTGCGCGCTCGCCGGGGTCGGGGCGCGGGCCTGGGCTTCCGCGCTGGCCGCGCCCTCGGTGTTCATCGCGCTGGGCGTGCTCGGGATCGTGGTCACCTTCGGCGCGGCGGGCACGCCCCTGCTCACCTGGGGGCCGCTGGTGGTGACGGAGGCCTCGGCGCTGCGCGGCGCGCGGGTCGCGGCGCGGGCCGCGTCGACCTCGGCGGCGGTGCTGCTGCTGGCCACCACGACCCCGATGCCGTACCTGCTGGCGAGCGTGAGCCGGGTGCCGGGCCTGGGCGTGCTGGCCGAGATCGCCGGGGTGGTCTACCGGATGCTGTTCGGGCTGCTGGACGCGCAGGCCCGCGTGCGCGAGACCCAGGCCGCCCGCCTCGGCTACCGCGACGCCCGCGCGGCCCGGCGCAGCGTCGGCGCGCTCGGCGCGGCCACGCTCGTCCGGGCGTGGACCGGCGCGCAGCGCCTGGAGGCGGGACTGTCCGGCCGGGGGTCGACCTCGGCCGCGTTCGGCGCGCCGCGCAGGCGCCCGGTGAGCCGCGCGTTCACGGCGGCGAGCGCCGCGCTGGTGCTGGCCTGCGCGCTGCTCTCGCTGCTGGGTCCGGCGTGGTGAGCGTGCTGGAGGCGCGGGGCCTCACCGTCGACTACCGGGACGCGCCCGGCGTGCTGCGCGAGGTGGACCTGCGGGTGGGCGAGGGGATGCGGCTGGCGCTGATGGGCGCGAACGGCGCGGGCAAGTCGACCCTGCTGCGCTGCCTGTCCGGGGCGCTGCGCCCCACGTCCGGCGCCGTGCTGGCGCGCGGGACCGAGCTGGGGCGGGGCAAGCGCGCGCTGACCGCCCACCGGCAGCACGTGCAGCTGGTGCTCCAGGACCCGGACGACCAGCTGTTCTCCGCCGACGTGTTCCAGGACGTGGCGTTCGGCCCGGTGAACCTGGGGCTGTCCGAGGCGGAGGTCGCCGAGCGGGTCGCGGCGGTGCTGGCGGCGCTGCGCATCCCGGACCTGGTCGACCGGCCGGTGCACCACCTGTCGTTCGGGCAGCGCAAGCGGGTCGCACTGGCGGGGGCGCTGGCGATGCGCCCGGCCGTGCTGCTGCTGGACGAGCCGACCGCCGGGCTGGACCCGAGCGGGGCGGCGGCGCTGCTGCGCACGCTGGAGGAGCTGCGGGCGGCGGGCACGACCGTGGTGATGTCCACGCACGACGTGGACCTGGCGTGGCGGTGGGCCGACGAGGTGGCGCTGCTGGCCGGGAGCCGCCTGCGCCAGGGCGACCCGGCCGACCTGCTGGGCGACGCCCCGCTGCTGGCGGCGGCCGGGCTGGAGCCGCCGTGGCAGGTGCGGCTGCTGCGCGAGGCGGGACTGCCGGTGGGTGGTCCGGAACGCCCGCGCGAGCCCGGCGAGGTGCTGGCGCGGCTGCGGGGGTGAGTCAGCGGGCCAGCAGCTCGTCCACGGCGTCCGCCAGCTCCTCGACCGGGGCGGCGCTGTCCAGGCGCAGCACGGGGCAGGACAGCGCGGCCAGCCACCGCTCGTGCCGCACCAGGCTGCGGCCGTCGAACTCCGGGTCGTCGTAGCCGCGCGCCCACTCCAGGAACGCGTGGAACTCCGCCTCCCCCGGCCTGCCCGGCGCCAGCTCGTCGCCCAGCCGGACCACCTCGCGCTCGGTGATCCTGCGCTCGCGCACCCCGGGGTCCAGGGTCAGCAGCACGGCGGCGTCCAGCAGCGGGATCACGCCGTCGCCCCAGCCCATCGGGGAGCCGGACGCCACCCAGGAGGCGCGCGGCAGGAACACCTCGCCCATCAGCCGCACCCGGTCCGCCTCGGGGCGCTTGGCGGTGAAGGGCGGGACGGTGGGCAGCCAGAAGTAGTCGTCCAGGTCGGCGTGCGGCACGTGCCAGCGGGACGCGAGCGCCCGGCCGAGGGTGGTGGTCCCGGAGCCGCTGGCGCCGGTGATCAGCAGGCGGCGCGTCGGCACGGCGCTCCTCTCGGGTCGGGCGTCCGGAACGGGGCCGGACCGCCCGGTGATCATGCCGGAACGGCGCGGGCGGCGCGCCACCGGCCACCCGGCGCGCGGGCGCGGAGATGCGGGTCCGGTGATTCGCGGTGACCATGAAACCCCCGGAACCTTCGACGGAGGACCTGCTTCCGATGGGAACCCGAACCCCGCAACCGCCCACCGCGCACTCCCCCGCCGCCCCGGACGCCGCGCTCGCCGGGCGGAACCTCATGCTCGTGCTGGCCACCCTCGGCGGGGTGGTGAACTTCTGGGCGTGGGCCCTGCTCAGCCCGCTCGGGCCGCTGTTCAAGGACTCGCTCGGCCTCACCTCGTTCCAGCAGGCGCTGCTGGTGGCCGTGCCCGTCGCGGTCGGCTCGGTCGGGCGGGTGCCGGTCGGGGCGCTCACCGACCGGTACGGCGGGCGGGTGATGTTCCCGCTCGTGTCGGTGGCCACGATCGCGCCGGTGCTGTTCATCGGCTTCCTCGGCCACACCTCGCTGGCCGCGCTGCTGGTCGGCGGGTTCTTCCTGGGCATCGGCGGCACCTCGTTCGCGGTGGGCGTGCCGTTCGTCAACGCCTGGTTCCCGCCGAACCGGCGCGGGCTCGCGATCGGGGTGTTCGGGGCGGGCATGGGCGGCACGGCGATCAGCGCGCTCACCACGGTCCCGCTGGTGCGGGCCGGCGGCACGGGCACGCCGTTCGCGGTCACCGCCGCCGTGCTCGCGGTGTACGCGCTGGTCGCGGCGCTGGTGATGCGCGACGCGCCGGGACGGGCGCTGCCCGCCGGGTCGCTGGGCAGCCGGCTGGCCGACACCGCGCGGCTGCCGCTGACCTGGCACGCCTCGCTGCTGTACGCGGTGGTGTTCGGCGGGTACGTGGCGTTCTCGGTGTACCTGCCCGCCTACCTGAAGACCGCCTACGGCCTGGCCCAGTCCGACGCGGCCAACCGGATGGCCGGGTTCGTGCTGCTCGCGGTGGTGATGCGCCCGCTGGGCGGCTGGTTGTCGGACCGGCTCGGACCGGTGCGGGTGCTGGTGGCCGCGCTCGGCGTGGTGGTCGTCGGCGCGGCGGTGCAGTCGTTCACCCCGCCGCTCGGGCCGCTGGGCACGGTGGCGTTCCTCGGCATGGGCGCGGCGCTCGGCGCGGGCAGCGGGGCGGTGTTCGCGCTGGTGGCGCTGCTGGCCCCGGCGAACCGGGTCGGGTCGGTGACCGGCGTGGTGGGCGCGGCGGGCGGGCTGGGCGGGTTCGTGCCGCCGCTGCTGATGGGCGCGCTGTACGGGGCGATGTCGTCCTACGCGCTGGGTCTGGCCGCGCTGTCGGTGGTGGCGCTGGGGACGCTGGTGTTCACGCTGACCGTCGTGCGGCGGAGCGTGGAGGGACGCTGACGCGGGTCGGCCCACCGGCGCGGCGCGGGTGGGCCGACCGGCGTCAGCCGTCCGCCGGGCTCTGCCCGAGGAGCTCCCCCGAGCGCTGGACGCAGCGGTTCCGGGCCGGGGAGAAGTCGTACGGCATCTTGGTGACCGCCTCGAAGGCGCTCATCACCCGCTCCTCCCCCTCGTCCGGGTCCTCGTAGGTGTCGAACAGCCGGTCGACCCGCTCGTCCAGCCCGGTGGCCTCGGCGATCCGGCCGATGGCCTGGAGGTGGGCGCACCGCTGCCTGGCGATCTCCTCCACGACCGGGTCGTCGGGGTCGACGCCGTCGTCGAGGGCGGCCTCGGCCGCGTCGAGCCGCTCGTCCTCCGCCCGCAGCTCGGGGTGGGTGGCCAGCACGACGAACGAGGTGGCCTGGGCGACGGCGCCCAGCGGGCCGAAGATCCGCTCGGTGACCAGCAGCGACTCCAGGTCGGAGCGGCGCAGCGCGCCGGGCGGCAGGTCGCCGAGCAGGTCCACCACCAGGTCCGAGAGCAGACCCAGCGGGCTGCCCACGGCGCGCAGGCGCTGGACGGTCGCGCGCTGGCGCGCGATCTCCGCCTCCCTGGCGGCCAGCGCCCGCTCCAGCCCCTCGAGGCCCTGCTCGACGTCCTGGTCCTCGTCGAACGCCGCCCGCATGTCGTCGAGCCTGATGCCCGCGTCGGCCATCCTGCGGATCCACAGCAGGCGGATCATGTCGTCGTGGCCGTAGCGGCGGCGGCCGTCCGCGCCGCGCTCTGGCTCGGGGAGCAGACCGATCTGGTGGTAGTGCCGGATGGCCCTCGGGGTCGTTCCGGCGAAGGCGGCGGCGTCGCCGATCTTGACCTGGCGGGGGGAGGTGGAGGAGAGCTGCATCGCGAGCGGGGCCTTTCGTGCCGTGGTGTCCCCAGGACAGCACATGCCGCTGCGGCAGGTGCAACACCGCCGGGCGCGCCCCTGAGGACGCGCGCGGGACGCGCCCGGCGGTGGTGGACCTAGCGGGTGCGCTCCCAGCCCCGGCGCGGGGCCCGGTTGCCGAGCCGGTCGTCCCGGCTGCGGTACACCACGTACGGCCGGGTCAGGTAGCCCAGCGGCATCGAGAACACGTGCACCAGCCTGCTGAACGGCCAGAACGCGAACAGCGCCCACGCCGCCAGCGCGTGCAGCCGGAACCCGAGCGGCGCGGCGGCCATCAGCTCCGGCTTCGGCTGGAAGTAGAAGATCGACCGGAACCACGGGGAGACGGTCTCCCGGTAGTCGTGCGGGTGCCCGTCCAGGTTGCCCAGCAGCGTGGTGCCCAGGCCCAGCACGATCGTGCCCACCAGCAGCACGTACATGACCTTGTCGTTGCGGGTGGTCGCGGAGAACACCGGCCCGGTGGTGCGCCGCCGGTAGACCAGGATCGCCGCGCCCGCCAGGGTGCACACCCCGGCGATCACGCCGAGCACGACGGCGGTGGCGTGGTACAGCTCCTCGCTGATCCCGAGCGCCTCGGTCCACGACTTGAGCACCAGCAGGCCGCCGACGTGCCCGATCACCACGACCAGGACGCCGAAGTGGAACAGCGGGCTGCCCAGCCGCAGCAGCCTGCGCTCGTAGAGCTGGGAGGAGCGGGTGGTCCAGCCGAACTTGTCGTACCGGTAGCGCCAGACGTGCCCGCCGACGAACACGGCCATCGACACGTACGGCACCACCACCCACAGCATGAAGTCCAGCGTGGTGGCCGGTTCCACGGCGACCTCGGCGAGCGACCGTCCGGTCATCGGTGACCTCCCTGCGGCATGTACTCGGGCGGCGCGAAGGGCGCGAGGCCCACTTCCTCCTCGGGCGGTCCCTGCGCGGCCAGCCGGGCGACGGCGTCGTGCTCGCGCCCGCCCAGCGGCGGCAGGGTCGCCGACACCGACTCCAGCACGTGCGCCCACGGCGACCCGGCCTCGCGCAGGCCGACGCGGATCAGCTCCAGCCCGGCCCGGTGCTCGGTGAGCAGCCGCAGCCCGGCCTCGGCGTTGCCGCTCGCGGCGAACTCCAGCACCACCGCGAGGTGGTCGGGCAGCTCGTCGTCGCCCAGCTCCAGCCCGGCGGCCCGGTAGGCGTGCTTGAACCGCAGCAGCGCCATGCCGCGCTTGCGGGTGTCGCCGTAGGCGAAGTACGTCAGGTACGGGCTGAACCGCTTGCGGTGGTCGAAGGTCGCCACGTACCCGGCGGCCAGCTCCAGCAGCGGGGTGGCCTCGGCGTGGTCGAGGAACGCGCGCAGCGGCGTCGCGAGCGCGCGCGGCAGCGTGCCGGTGGCGGCCCGCAGCAGC
The DNA here is from genome assembly GCF_024171695.1 of Actinosynnema pretiosum. GTDB lineage: Bacteria > Actinomycetota > Actinomycetes > Mycobacteriales > Pseudonocardiaceae > Actinosynnema > Actinosynnema pretiosum. The sequence continues at coordinate 211,483 of NZ_JAMTCF010000010.1, forward strand.
GGCAGCCGGGACGCCAGCGCCTCGTCGGGGTAGCCCAGCAGCAGCGACTGCACCTGCCAGGCGGTCGACAGGTCGGGTGTGGTCACGACCGCTCCTCCCCCCGCTCACCGGGCTCCCGCCGGGGTGGGAACAGCCCTTCGGGCGTGCCCTTGCCGTCCCAGTTGAGCAGGTTGACCCGGCTGCCCTTGTCGGCGGGCGCGGCCACGGTGTCGCTGGTCTGCCGGTCGCGCAGCATCCGGAAGTTCTCCACCGCGATCGGCGAGTTCCCGCCGGAGCTCTCCCCGAACGGCCCCGAGCCGCCCATGCCGGGGCCGCCCTCGTAGTCCAGGCTGCACTCGGTGGCCAGCTCCTCCAGCCCGTGCGCCTGCTCGGCGTGCGCGGGCGGGATGACGTACCGCTCGTCGTACTTGGCGAGCGCGAGCAGCCGGTACATGTCGTAGACCTGCTCGCCGGTCATGCCGACCCCGGCGGCCACGGACTCGCGCGGCTCGCGGCCGAGGTTGATGTCGCGCATGTAGGCGCGCATCGCCGCGAGCCGCCGCAGCACCGCGTTCACCGGCTCCACGTCGCCCGCCGTGAACAGCTGCGCCAGGTACTCGACGGGGATGCGCAGCGCCTCGATGGCGGCGAACAGGTTGCCGTGGTCCTCGGCGTCGTGGCCGGTGTCGCGCACGACGTCGACCACCGGCGAGAGCGGCGGGATGTACCAGACCATCGGCATGGTCCGGTACTCCGGGTGCAGCGGCAGCGCGACCTTGAAGGTGGTGATCAGCGCGTGGATCGGGGACCGCTGGGCGGCCTCGACCCAGTCGCGCGGGATGCCCGCCTTCTCGGCCTCGCGGACCACGGCCGGGTCGTTCGGGTCGAGGAACACCTGCCGCTGCGCCTCGTAGAGGTCCTTGTCGTCCGGGGTGGCGGCGGCTTCGAGGACCTTGTCGGCGTCGTAGAGCACCAGCCCGATGTAGCGCAGCCGCCCGACGCAGGTCTCCGCGCACACGGTCGGCAGGCCGACCTCCACGCGCGGGAAGCAGAACGTGCACTTCTCGGCCTTGCCGGTGCGGTGGTTGAAGTAGATCTTCTTGTACGGGCAGCCGGACACGCACATCCGCCAGCCCCGGCACCGGTCCTGGTCGACCAGCACGATGCCGTCCTCGCTGCGCTTGTAGATCGCCCCGGACGGGCAGGACGCGGCGCAGGACGGGTTGAGGCAGTGCTCGCAGATGCGCGGCAGGTAGAACATGAAGGTCTGCTCGAACTCGAACTTCACCTTGTCCGCGATGCCCTTGAGCATCGGGTCGCGGTGCCCGTGGTCGGGAGCGCCGCCGAGGTTGTCGTCCCAGTTCGCCGACCAGGTGATCTTGGTGGGCTCGCCGCTGATCAGCGAGCGCGGCGGGGCGACCGGGGTGTGCTCCTGCAGCGGGGCGCTGGTGAGGTTGTCGTAGTCGTAGGTCCAGGGCTCGTAGTAGTCCTCGATGCCCGGCAGCTTCGGGTTGCTGAACAGGGTGAGCAGCTTGCGGAGGCGCCCGCCGCCCTTGAGCTTGAGCCTTCCGCGCTTGTTCAGCTCCCAGCCGCCGCGCCAGCGCTCCTGGTCCTCGTAGCCGCGCGGGTAGCCCTCGCCCGGCCGGGTCTCCACGTTGTTGAACCACACGTACTCGACGCCGCTGCGGTTGGTCCAGGCCTGCTTGCAGGTGACCGAGCAGGTGTGGCAGCCGATGCACTTGTCCAGGTTCATCACCATGGCCATCTGCGCCATGACCCTCATCAGTACTGCACCTCCTGGTCGCGGCGGCGGATGACGGTGATCTCGTCGCGCTGGTTCCCGGTGGGCCCGAGGTAGTTGAAGGCGAACGAGAGCTGCGCGTAGCCGCCGATCAGGTGCGAGGGCTTGACCAGCAGGCGGGTGAGCGAGTTGTGGATGCCGCCGCGCTTGCCCGAGGTCTCGGAGCGGGGCACGTCGATGAGCCGGTCCTGCGCGTGGTGCATGTAGACGGTGCCCTCGGGCATCCGGTGCGAGACGACGGCGCGGGCGACCACGACGCCGTTGCGGTTGACCGCCTCGATCCAGTCGTTGTCGGCGATCCCGACCTTCGCGGCGTCCTCCTTGGACATCCAGATGGTCTGGCCGCCCCGCGAGAGGCTGAGCATGAGCAGGTTGTCCTGGTACTCGGAGTGGATGGACCACTTGCTGTGCGGGGTGAGGTAGCGGACGGTGATGCCCAGCTCGCCCCTCTCCCCCAGCCGGGGCTCGTCGAACAGGGCGTGCATGTCCAGCGGTGGCCGGAACACCGGCAGCTGCTCGCCCAGCTCGGTCATCCAGTCGTGGTCGAGGTAGAAGTGCTGGCGGCCGGTGAGGGTGTGCCAGGGCTTGAGCCGCTCGACGTTGATGGTGAACGGCGAGTAGCGCCTGCCGCCGGACTCGGAGCCGGACCACTCCGGCGAGGTGATCACCGGGACGGGCACCGCCTGGGTGTCGGCGAAGGTGATCCGCTTGCCCTCGTGCTCGGCCGCCAGGTCCGCCAGTCGCGTGCCGGTGCGGCGCTCGACGGTGCGGAAGCCCTGGGTGGCCAGGTGGCCGTTGGTGGTGCCGGACAGGGCGAGGATGGTCTCGCAGGCGTGCACGTCGCGCACCAGCGACGGGCGGCCGTCGGCCGGTCCGCCCCGGATCGCGCCGTTCTTCTGCCGCAGGTGGTCGACCTCGCGGCCGACGTCGAAGGTGACGCCCTTGGTGGTCGCCCCGAGCGCGTCGGCCAGCGGCCCGAGCGCGCCCATCTTCGCGGCGATCGCGCCGAAGTCGCGCTCCACCACGGTGATCCGGGGCATGGTCACCCCCGGCACCGGCTCGCACTCCCCGGCCTTCCAGTCGCGGACCACGCCGTGCGGGGTGGCCAGCTCGTCCGGGGTGTCGTGCAGCAGCGGGGTGGCCACGACGTCCTTGCGCACGCCCAGGTGCTTCCCGGCAAGCTCGCTGAAGGTCTTCGCGATGGCCTGGAACGCGGCCCAGTCGGTGCGGGTCTGCCACGGCGGGGCGATGGCCGGGTTGAACGAGTGCACGAACGGGTGCATGTCGGTGGTGTTGAGGTCGTGCTTCTCGTACCAGGTGGCGGCGGGCAGCACGACGTCGGAGAAGATCGTGGTGCTGGTCATCCGGAAGTCCAGCGTCAGCAGCAGGTCGAGCTTGCCCACCGGCGCCTCGTCGTGCCACACCACGTCCCTCGGGCGCTGGCCGGGCGGGGTCTCCTCGGCGCGCAGCGAGTCGTCCGCGCCGAGCAGGTGCTTGAGGAAGTACTCGTTGCCCTTGCCCGAGGAGCCGAGCAGGTTGGCGCGCCAGATGCTGAGCACGCGCGGGAAGTTCTCCGGCGAGTCCGGGTCCTCGCAGGCGAACTTCAACCGCCCGGCCTTCAGCTCGGACACCACGTGCTCGGCGGCGCTCACGCCCGCGCGCTCGGCCTCGTCGGCCAGGTCCAGGGGGTTGCGGTCGAAGGTCGGGTAGGAGGGCATCCAGCCCATGCGCGCGGACTGGGCGATCACGTCGGCGGTGGTCTTGCCCGCGAGCTGACCGCCGGAGGTGGCGGCGGAGAGGGTGTCGGCTCCGAACCGGTCGTAGCGGAACTGGTCGGTGTGCAGGTACCAGTAGGCGGTCTGGATCATCTGCCTGGGCGGTCGGGACCAGTCGAGGCCGAACGCGAGCTGCGACCAGCCGGTGATGGGGCGGCACTTCTCCTGGCCGACGTAGTGCGCCCAGCCGCCGCCGTTGACGCCCTGGCAGCCGGTGAGCGTGGTCAGGGCCAGGAACGCCCGGTAGATCGTGTCCGAGTGGAACCAGTGGTTGGTGCCCGCACCCATGATGATCATGGAGCGGCCGTTGGTCTCCTCCGCGTTGGCCGCGAACTCCCGGCCGATCCGCGCGGCTGCCTGCGCGGGGACGCCGGTGAACTGCTCCTGCCAGGCGGGCGTTCCGGGCTGGGAGGCGTCGTCGTACCCGGTGGGCCACTGCCCCGGCAGCCCGGCGCGGCCCACCCCGTACTGGGCGAGCAGCAGGTCGAACACGGTGGTGACCAGGTGCCCGCCGACCTGCCGCACCGGCACCCCGCGCCGCAGCACGTCGGCCGCCCCGGACGGCGAGTCGAAGCGCGGCAGCTCCACCTCCACCGCCTCGCCGCCGCCGTGCGCGCTCAGCAGCGGGTCCACCCCGCCCAGGTCCAGGTTCCACCGGCCGACGCCCTGCTCGCCGTAGCGGTCGCCGAGCGTGCCGTTGGGCACGACCGGCCCGCCGGTGGCGGCGTCGAGCAGCACGGTCTTGAACGCCGGGTTCTCCACGTCCGGCCCGAGCCCGGCGGCGGCGCGGGCCGCGTCGTCCAGGTCGGCGGCGGTGAGGAACTTCCCCGGCCGGTGCACCCCGTCCCCGTGCTGCTCCAAGCGCACCAGGAAGGGCAGGTCGGTGAACTTCTTGGTGTAGTCGGTGAAGTACGGCACCTGCCGGTCCACGAAGAACTCGCGCAGCACCACGTGCCCCATCGCCATCGCGAGCGCCCCGTCCGTGCCGGGCCGGGCGGCGAGCCACTCGTCGGCGAACTTGACGCTGTCCGCGTAGTCCGGGGCCACCGCGATCACCTTCTGCCCCCGGTAGCGGGCCTCGGCCATCCAGTGGGCGTCCGGCGTGCGGGTGACCGGCAGGTTCGAGCCCCACACGATCAGGTAGCCCGCGTCCCACCAGTCACCCGACTCGGGGACGTCGGTCTGGTCGCCGAACACCTGCGGCGAGGCCACCGGCAGGTCGGCGTACCAGTCGTAGAACGAGAGCATCGTGCCGCCGAGCATGGACACGAACCGCGCCCCTGAGGCGTGCGAGACCATCGACATCGCCGGGATGGGCGAGAACCCGGCGACCCGGTCCGGCCCGTGCTCCTTGATCGTGTGCACGTGCGCGGCGGCGACCAGCTCGGTCGCCTCCTCCCAGGTGGCGCGCACCAGGCCGCCCTTGCCGCGCGCGGACTTGTACCGGCGCGCCTTCTCCGGGTCCTCGACGACGCTCGCCCAGGCGAGCACGGGGTCCCCGGTGCGGGCCTTGGCCTCCCGGTACAGCTCCAGCAGCACGCCGCGCACGTACGGGTAGCGCACCCTGGTGGGCGAGTAGGTGTACCAGGAGAAGGCGGCGCCGCGCGGGCAGCCGCGCGGCTCGTACTCGGGGCGGTCCGGGCCGACGGACGGGTAGTCGGTCTGCTGGGACTCCCAGGTGATGATCCCGTCCTTGACGTAGACCTTCCAGGAGCAGGACCCGGTGCAGTTCACCCCGTGGGTGGAGCGGACCACCTTGTCGTGGCTCCACCGGTCGCGGTAGAACTCGTCGGCCTGCCTCCCCCCGATCTTGTGCAGGGTGCGCAGGTCCTCGGACACCTCGGCTCTGCCGAAGAACCTCCTGGTGCGGACGAGCGCGTCGCTCAGCTCGGTGTCCAGGCCCGCGGCGCGGCGGCCGGGGCCGGTCTCGGTGCTCACAGGGGCGTGACTCCTCTGGCAATCGCGAACGGTCATGATCGACAGGGTTTTCCCGACCGTAGTGCCGTTCGGCGGACCGCGCAGCGCGCGCACGCCGCCCCCGTTCCCCCGTTCGCGCCGTGCGCTGCGGTTACGGTGGGTGCTCGGGAGTCGGGACGGGGGTGCTCATGATCAGGTTGGACCGCCTGGTGAACGTGCTGGGCGGCTACGGGGTGCGGCTGGTGTGCTGCCCGGTGCCGCGCTCGACCGAGCTGCGCAGCGTCGTCATGCGCGAGCCCGAGGCGCGGGCGGTCGACGGGGACGTGTTCCTGGCCGTGGGCGCGGACTCGGTCGCGGCGGCCGTGCGGTGGGCGGTGGCGGTCGGGGCGAGCGCGGTGCTGGTGCACGACGACGGGCCGGGCCCCGAGGCCGCCGCGCTCGGCGAGGCCGAGGGCGTCGCGGTGCTGCTGGTGGACCCCTCGGTGTCGTGGAGCCAGTTGGCGGGCGTGGTCTACGGGCTGGTGCTGGAGGGCAGGGAGACCGAGTCCGGGCGCGGCCCCACCGACCTGTTCGCGCTCGCCGACCGGCTGTCCGGCGCGGTGGGCGGGGCCGTGGTGATCGAGGACCACTCCTCCCGCGTGCTCGCCTACTCCAACTCCCAGCAGGGCGCCGACCGGGCCCGGCTGGAGACGATCCTGGGCAGGCAGGTCCCCGAGCGCCTGCGGGAGGTGTTCGAGCGGCGCGGCGTGTTCGCGCACCTGGCCGCCCGCGACGAGCCGCTGTTCGTGGCCCCGGACGAGGGGCACGGGCTGGCCGGGCGGATGGTGGTGGCGGTGCGCGCGGGCCGCGAGCTGCTCGGCTCGGTCTGGGTGACCTGCGGCGACCCGCTCACCGGCGCGCGCGGCACGGCGCTGGCGGACGGGGCGCGCACGGTCGCCCTGCACCTGCTGCGGCTGCGCGCCAGCGCCGACCTGGAGCGGCAGGTCGAGTCGGACCTGGCGCTGCGGCTGCTGGAGGGCACCGCCGACGCCGCCACCGCGCTGAGCCGGTTGGGCCTGCCGCAGGGCGAGCTGCGCGTGGTCGCGCTGCGGGCGCGGGAGGCGGGCGAGCGGCACGCCGCGCTGCTGCTCGCGTTCGAGCGCGCCACCACCGGTTTCGGCTGGTCCCGGCCCGGCCGCAGCACCCTGGCGGGCAGCACCCTGTACACCCTGCTGCCCGGTGAGGCGGCGGACGCGGCCCGCGCCTGGATCGCGGGCATCCGCGCGGCGCTGCCCGAGCGGGTGGTGGTGACGGCCGGGATCGGCGGGGTGGCGCCCGCGGCGGAGCTGCCCGCGAGCAGGCAGGAGGCCGACGAGTGCCTGGCGCTGCACGAGTCGAGGCCGCAGGGCGCCGAACCGCCCGCGTACGACGAGTCCTGGGACGACATCCTGCTGCAGCGCCTGCGCGCCGCCGCCCGCACCGGCCGGGTCCCGGCGCGCGGCCCGGTGGCCGAGCTGCGCCGCCACGACCGGGAGCGCGGGACGCGGCACGTGCCGACGCTGCGCGCCTGGTTGGAGTCCCAGGGCGACCTGGCGCAGGCGGGCGAACGCCTGGACGTGCACCCGAACACGGTCCGCTACCGGCTGCGCAAGATGGCCGAGGTGACCGCGCTGGACCTGGACGACCCGCGCAAGCGGCTGGCGATGACGATCGCCCTGGCCGCGACCGACCCGACCGCCGACCCGACCGCCGACGCGAGCACCGCCCTGGGCGCCGATCCGGGGACCGACCAAGGCGCCTGACGGGACCGAACGGCCGACGCGGACCGGGGCGGCCAGTTCGGGCCGGACGGCAGGCTGAGGCCGGACGGCAGGCGCCTCACGGGACCGGACGGCAGACGTGGACCGGACGGCAGACGTGGACCGGACGGCAGGCGCGAACCCGGCAGGCGGTTCGGACCGGGTAGGCGGTTCGGACCGGGTAACCACCCCGGCGCCGACTGCCGGTTCGGAGCCGACAGCCGGCGAGGACCGGACGCCCCCGAGCCGACACCCGGCTCGCCCTTGCCATCGGCCAGCCCAAGCAGCCTCCCCGGAGCCGCCAGCCGGTCCAGCCACGCCCACCGGTCCAGCCACGCCCGCCGGTTGAGCCCCGCCGCCGGTCCAGACCGGGCAGCCGACCAGGCCCCGAAGTCCAACCCCGCCCAGCAGGCCTCGCCACCGGTCCAGCACCGCCAGTCGCCTCAGCCGCGCCAGTCACACCCGCCGGTCCAGCACCGCCAGCCGTCTCAACCCCGCCCACACCCGCCATTCCAGCCAGCTCCCCCAGCCGGGCCGGCCAACCCAGCCCCACCGCCCGATCCAGCCCGACCAGCCGCCCGCCCCCGACCACCGATTCCGGCCCGACTGTGGATTCCGACAACAACACCCCCTCCAATTGGCCGATCCGGACAACGCACCCGCCTGATCTCCGGGTGATGCTGGCCGGGACAAGGTCGTTCCGGGTGTGTTCGGGTGTGGAGGTGGTCGTGTCGGTCATCGACGGCGGGCCGCGTTCGGCGGTCGTGGTGGGCGCGGGGGTCGTGGGGCTGTCGACGGCGTGGTTCCTCCAGGAGCGCGGCGTCGAGGTCACCGTGGTGGACCGCGCGGGCGTCGCCGCAGGGGCGTCGTGGGGCAACGCGGGCTGGATCGCGCCTGGTCTGGCGATCCCGCTCAACGAGCCCTCGGTGCTGCGCTACGGCCTGCGCGCCCTGCTGAACCCGAGCGCCCCGCTGAGCATCCCGCCCACCGCGGACCCCGGCCTCTGGTCGTTCCTGGCGGCGTTCGCGGCGAACTGCCGCTGGCCGTCGTGGACGCGCGCGGTCCGGGCGAACGCGCCGCTCAACGCCGAGTCGGCCGAGGCGTACGACGTGCTGACCGCGAACGGCGTGGACGCGCCCACCACCGACGCGCCGATCACCGCGGGCTTCACCGACACCGCGCAGGCCAGGGCGCTGCTGCGCGAGTTCGCCAGGATGGCGAGCGCCGGGCAGCCCGTGGACCACACCGTCCTGACCGGCGAGGAGCTGCGCTCCCACGTCCCCCTGGCCTCGCGCGCCCTGACCACCGCCGTGCGGGTCGACGGCCAGCGCTACGCCGACCCCGGCGCGTTCACCCAGGCCCTCGGCCGGGCGGTCGTGGCGCGCGGCGCGACGATCCACCGCTTCGAGGTCGCGGGCGTGCGCCCGTACAGCCGGGGCGTGACCGTGCACCCGAAGGGCGGCGGCCGGTCCGCGCACGGCGAGGTCGCGGTGCTGGCCACCGGCGCCTGGCTGCCCGCGCTGGCCCGCCGCTGGGGCGTGCGCACCCGCGTGCAGGCCGGTCGCGGCTACTCGTTCACCGTCCCGGTGGACCGCCCGGTGCCCGGTCCGGTCTACCTGCCTGGCGTGCGCGTGGCGTGCACCCCGTACCGGGACGGGCTGCGAGTGGCCGGGACGATGGAGTTCCGCCCGCCGGACGCCCCCGGCGTCCACGCCCGCCTGGAGGCGATCACCGCCTCGGCCGCGCCCCTGCTGGACGGGGTCCGCTGGCGGGAGCGGACCGACGTGTGGGTGGGCTCGCGCCCGGTGACCCCGGACGGCCGCGCGCTGATCGGCGCGACCGGGGAGCCGAACGTCTACGTCGCGGGCGGCCACGGCATGTGGGGCTTCGCCCAGGGCCCGGTGACCGGCCGGCTGCTCGCGGAGCAGATCACCACCGGGAAGCAGCCGGAGGCGCTGCGCCCGTTCGACCCGCTGCGCTGACCCGCTCCTCCCCCGACGCCGTCCGGCCGCGCTTCCCTCACGGGGCGCGACCGGGCGGCTCCTTCTCGTCGTCACCCCACGGAGGTACTTCGACATGACCACCGCACGAAGGGTCTGGTTGACCCCGCACACCCACGAGCGCCTGCGCGCCGAGCTCGCGGCCCTGTTCGCCGAGGGCTCGGCCCCGGTGGACGACCCGGAGAGCGCGCTGCTGCGCAGGGCCGAGCGGGAGGAGCGGGTCAGGGAGATCCAGGACCTGCTGAACAACGCCGTGATCGGCGAGGACCCGCCGGACGACGGCGTGGCCGAGCCGGGCATGGTGCTGACGGTGCGCTACGACGACTTCGACGACACCGAGACGTTCCTGCTGGGGATGCGCTCGGTGGAGCACGGCGACCTGGAGGTGTACTCGCCGGAGTCGCCGCTGGGCGCGGCGCTGACCGGCGCGCGCCCCGGCGAGCACCGCGGCTACCGGGCCCCGAACGGCGCCACGATCCGGGTGACCCTGATCGCGGCCGTGCCGTACGGCAGGCACCGGCCCGCGGAGTCGGCCAGCGCCTGAGCCGCCGGTGAGCGGCCTTCCGCGCGCACCCGACGTGCGCGCGGAAGGCCCGGCGCTCACCGCACGCTCGCCCCGTGCTGCTGCGCCAGCTTCTCCAGGAACACCGGCAGCCGCTTCACCGCGCTCTCCTTGACCCGCGCCGTCCGCACCACCCCGCTGCCGTGGTCGGTCACGGTCAGCTCGTACCCGCCGCCGACCTCGACCAGCTCGGCCGAGTACACGACCCGGTCACCCATCGGACCCCACCGCCCCGGCGCAGGCGCCGTCCAGCAGGCCGTCCAGCCACGCCTGCCACCGCCGCGCCTCGGTCCCGCCGTCGACGCCGGGCGCGAACAGGTGGTGAGCCACCCAGGTCGGCCACCGCCAGCGGTCGCCGCCGAAGAACCGGTACAGCCCGTCCTGGGTCCGCACCCCGACGAAGTCCTGGTCCCGGTAGTCCAGCACGCCCTCCAGGGGCGCCAGCCCCAGCGGCTCCAACCGGACGCGGGAGCCCGCGACGTCCGAGTCCACCAGCCCCAGCGCGCCCGCGACGATCCCCAGCTCCCCCACCCCGGCGTGCTCCCGCGCCGCCTTCACGTAGGTCGCGGGCCGCCCGTCGAAGTGCCGCAGGTACTCGGCGAGGCCGTGGTGGTAGAAGCCCGCGTACCGGGCCGCCGCGTCCCCCCTCGTGTCCCAGCCCTCGTCCGGCTCGCCCTCGTGCACCCAGTGGATGTCCGCGCGCAGCCGCACGCCCCCGCCGGTCCCGTCGAGCCGGTAGCTCAGCGTGGTGGAGAACCCGTTCCCGTCCCCGGCCCGGCAGGCGAACCGGTGCGGCGGCTCCCACTCGACCACCTCGGCCCCGCCGCGCGACACCGCGCCGCCGACCCCCGGCTCGACCTCCATGGGGTAGAGCCACCCCAGGTTCCCGGCACCGGTGGTGATCGCCCGCCACACGCGCTCCGGCGGGTGCGCCAGCTCCTGCTCCTCGGTGATGGTCAGCTCACGGGGCACGGCGTTCCTCTCCACGACGAAATAACATGAAATTTCAACGAACCACCGGGAGGGCGATCAGCTTGCGCTGCAACGGGTTCCGGTGCCACTCCAGCCCGTCCCCGCGCAGCCGCAGCCCCGGCGAGGAGCGCACCAGCGACCCGATCGCCAGCTCCACCTCCAGCCGCGCCAGCGACGCGCCGAGGCAGAAGTGCGGCCCGTGCCCGAACGCCAGGCTCCCCCGCCCGGACCGGGTGAGGTCGAACAGGTCCGGGTCGGCGTGCCGCAGGGGGTCGCGGTTGGCCGAGGCCAGCCCCAGGTAGGCGAGGTCCCCCTCGCGCAGCAGCCGTCCGCCCAGCTCCACGTCCGCCGCGAGCACGCGGGTGATCACCTGGGTCGGCGAGTCGTACCGGGCGCACTCGTCCACCGCCCGCCCCACCAGGTCGGGCCGGGCGCGCAGCAGCGCCAGCTGCCCTGGGTGGCGCAGCAGCGCGAGGACCCCGTTGCCGATCAGGTGCGTGGTGGTCTCGTCCCCGGCCGTGATGATCACGTAGCAGGTGGACAGCAGCTCCTCCTCGGTGAGCCGGTCGTCCTCGGCCTGCACCGCGACGAGCGCGCTGACCACGTCCGCCCCCGGCTCCTCCCGCCGCCGCGCGGCCAGCCACGACAGGTACTCGTGGAACTCGCCCACCACCCGCTCGGACCGCCCGACGTCGGCCAGCAGGTCCCGCAGCACCGCGAACCAGCCCCGCACGCGCGGCCGGTCGGCCTCGGGCACGGCGAACAGCTCGCAGATCACCTCGTTCGCCAGCGGCATCGCCAGCTCGCCGACCACGTCCAGCTCGGGCCCGGCCTTGGCGAGCAGCCCGTCGACCACCCGCTGCACGTCCCCGCGCAGCCGCTCCACCCGCCGGGCGGTGAACCCCCGGCTGACCAGCCGCCGCAACCGCGAGTGCTCGGGCGCGTCGGTGTTGGACATGACCCGTCCCAGCCGGGCGGTGAGCCTGCTCAGCTCCCGCACCACCGGGCTGCCCGCGCCCAGCGCCGCGGTCATCCGGTCGCGGTCGCTGGACATCCTCGGGTCGGCCAGCGCGGCCTCGACGTCGGCGCTCCTGCTGATCAGCCACGCCCCGCGCACCCGGTGCACGGGGGCGTGCTCGCGCATCACCGCGTAGAAGGGGTACGGGTCGGCGCGGAACCCCGGCCCCGCCATCTCCTCGGCGGGGTCGAACGGCAGGGCCGGGGCGACGACACCGCTGCTCACGTGCCGGACCGCCCCTCCATGGCCTCGACCAGGCTGCGCGGTCGCAGGTCGGTCCAGTTGCGCTCGACGTAGTCCAGGCAGGCCTCGCGGGTGTCCTCGGGGTGCGCGATCGCCCACCCGGCGGGCACCTCGGCGAACACTGGCCACAGCGAGTGCTGGCCCTCGTCGTTGACGAGCACGAGGTAGCGGCCCTCGGGGTCCTCGAAGGGGTTGGTCACGGTGGTTCCTCCTCGATCGGTGGTGGGTTCTGGTCGGGTGGTGGGCACTAGTCAGCGGTTCCGGGACCAGCGGCAGCGGAGTCGGTGGCAACGGGACCAGCCGCGCCCCGGTCGGCGGCGCCCCGCTCGGTGACGCCCCGCTCGGTGACACGCGGCTCGGCGACGCCCCTGGCGGCGCCGTCCCCGATCGCCCGCCCCTCGGCCACGGCGCCGAGCGCCGCCGCCACGACGGGCCCGATCTGCGCCAGCGACCCCGGCTGGGTCATGTGGTCGTGCCGGGTGCTGATGTCGTGCGAGTGGACGTCCCCGGTGACGTAGGGCCGCCAGTGGTCCGGGGTCGCGGTGTCGCCGCCCCGGTCGACGGTGGAGTTGAACAGCAGCAGGTCGCCGTCGAAGAGCCCCGGCCGGTGCTCCAGCGCGAGCCGCCCGTTGTTGATCATGATCTCGACCACGGCCGCCACCTGCCGCTCGTCCAGCCCCGCGAGCGCGCTCCCCCGCTCCCGCAGCACCCGCACCACGTCGTCCCGGCTCATCGGCCCCTCGTCGACCTCGTCGGGCGCGCAGTCCAGGATGCCGACGAGCACGTCCCGCTCGGACGGGACCGGCGAGCGCTCGAAGAACTCCACGTCGACCACCGGGTACGCGTCGAGGATCGCCAGCAGCTCCGTGCGCTCCCCCGCCTCCTGGAGCTCGCAGGCCACCGCGTGCGCGATCAGCCCGCCCGCCGACCACCCGAGCAGCCGGTACGGCCCGGTCGGCTGGATCTTGCGGATCTGGTCGGCGTAGTCGCGCGCCATCTCCCCGTACGACGAGGGCAGCGGCTCCACCCGCCCCAGCCCGCGCGCCTGGAGCGCGTACACCGGCTGGTCGGACGGCAGGTGGCTGAGCAGCCCGCTGTAGCACCAGCTGATCCCGCCGCCGGGGTGCACGCAGAACAGCGGGGCCCCGCTCCCGGCCGCGCGCAGCGGCAGCAGCACGTCCAGCGCGTTGTCCGGGTCGCCCACGTCCAGGTGCGCGGCCAGCGCGGCGGGCGTCGGCGACTCGAACAGCGTGCGCAGGCCCAGCGGCACCCCGAGCACGTCGCGCACCATCGCCACCAGCCGCGCGGCCAGCAGCGAGTGCCCGCCCAGCTCGAAGAACCCCTCGTCCACGAACACCCGGTCGCGCCCCAGCACCCCGGCGAACAGCTCGCACAGCAGCTGCTCGTGCGGGGTCCTCGGCATCCGCCCCTCACCTCGCGCGGGCAGCTCCGGCGCGGGCAGCGCGGCCCGGTCGAGCTTGCCGTTCGGGGTCAGCGGCAGCGCGTCGAGCACCACGAACGCCGACGGCACCGCGTACTCGGGCACCTGCCCGCGCAACGGCTCCGCCAGCGCGCCGGGATCGACCGGCACGCCGGGCGCGGGCACCAGGTACGCGACCAGGCAGGGCTGCCCCGGCCGGTCCTCGCGCACCACGACGCTCGCGCGGGCCACCTCGGGCAGCCGCTCCAGCGCGGTCTCCACCTCGCCCAGCTCGATGCGGAACCCGCGCAGCTTCACCTGCCCGTCCGCGCGCCCGACGAACTCCAGCTCACCGCCCGGCAGCCGCCGCACCAGGTCCCCGGTGCGGTACATCCGGGAACCGGGCGCGCCGAACGGGTCGGCCACGAACCGCTCGGCGGTGCGACCGGGTGCGCCCACGTACCCCCTGGCCAGTCCGGCGCCCGCGACGTGCAGCTCGCCCACCACGCCCGGCGGCACCAGCCGCAGCCCCCGGTCGAGCACCCGCAGGCACGTGCCGCGCGTCGGCCCGCCGATCGGCACCGGCCGCGCCGGGTCCGGCGCGGTGCTCACCCGGTGGTGGGTGGAGTACACCGTGGTCTCGGTCGGCCCGTAGGCGTTGACCACGGTCACGCCGGGGCAGGCCCGCAGCACCTCGGTCACCGCGCCGGGCGCCACCGCCTCACCGGCGGTGATCAGCCCGCGCACGCCCGCGAACGTCTCGGGCCGCTCGTCCACGAGCAGGCTGAGCAGCGAGTACGGCAGCACCAGCGCGGTGACCCGCTGCCGGGTGATCACCTCGTGCAGGACGGCCGGGTCGAACTCGCCGGGCGGGGTGACCACGACGCACCCGCCGGACAGCAGCGGCACCCACAGCTCGTAGGTGGACAGGTCGAACGCGACGGGCGCGTGCAGCAGCACCCGCTCGTGCGCCCCGCCCCGCCACACCGGGTCGAGCGCCAGCTCCACCACGTCCCGGTGGGTGATGCCGACGCCCTTGGGCGTGCCGGTCGAACCGGAGGTGTACATGACGTACGCGAGCTGCTCCGGGTGCTCAGCCCCCACCGGGACGCCCGGCGCGGTGGTCTCCAGCTCGGCCAGCACCTCCGGGGTGAGCACGGTCGTCGCGCCGCTGCCGCGCAGGATCAGCTCCACGCGGGCGGCCGGGTAGCGCGGGTCGAGCGGCACGTACGCCCCACCGGCCTTGAGCACCGCCAGCAGCGCCACGACCAGCTCGGGCGAGCGCTCCAGCAGCACCGCCACCCGCGTCTCGCGGCCGACGCCCCGCCCGGCCAGCGCGGCGGCGAGCCGGTCGGCGCGGGCGTCCAGCTCGGCGTAGGTCAGCTCGGCGTCGCCGTGGACGACGGCGACCGCGTCCGGGGTGCGCCGGGCCTGCTCGGCGAACAGGTCGGTGAGCAGCCCGGCGGGCGGTTCGGCGGGCGCGCCGCCGAGCTCCAGGAGCCGGTCCCGCTCGGCCTCGCCCAGCAGGTCGGCGCGCTGGAACGGCGCGTCCGGGTCGGCGGTGACGGCGTCGAGCAGCCGCGCGAAGCGGTCGAACAGCGCCGCGACGGTGCCCCGGTCGAACAGGTCGGTGGCGTACTCGACCGCCCCGACCAGCCCGTCCGGCTCGCCGTCCGGGCGGAACCGCTCGGCGAGGCTGACGGTCAGGTCGGCGCGGGCGGTGCCGGTGGGCGCGGACTCGTAGCCGATCTCCAGCCCCGGCAGGGCGAAGTCGCCCGCAGGCGCGTTCTGCAGGCCGAGGACCACCTGGAACAGCGGGTGGTGCGCGAGCGAGCGGGCCGGGTTGACCGCCTCCACCAGGTACTCGAACGGCACGTCCTGGTTGGCGTACGCGGCGAGCGCGCTCTCCTTGACCCGCCCGAGGAGCCGGGTGAAGCTCGGGTTGCCGGAGGTGTCCGTGCGCAGCACGAGCGTGTTGACGAAGAACCCGACCAGGTCGTCCAGCGCCTCGTCGGTGCGCCCGGCGATCGGGCTGCCGATCGCGACGTCCTCACCGGCGCCGAGCTTGGTGAGCAGCGCGGCGAGCCCGGCCTGGAGCACCATGAACACGCTCGCGCCCTGCCCGGCGGCCACCTCGCGCACCGCGCGGTGCAACCGGGCGGGCAGCTCGACCGGCAGCACGTCGCCCCGGTGCGAGGCGACGGCGGGCCGAGGCCGGTCGGTGGGCAGGTCCACGCACTCGGGCAGGCCGGCGAGCGCGCCGGTCCAGTAGGCGAGCTGCTCGGCGAACCGGCTGTCCGGCGCGGTGGGCTCACCGAGCAGGTCGCGCTGCCACAGCGCGTAGTCCGCGTACTGCACCGGCAGCGGGACCCAGGTCGGGGCCTCGCCGCGGCAGCGGGCGGCGTAGGCCGTGGCGAGGTCGCGGGACAGCGGCCCCATGGACCACCCGTCCGCCGCGATGTGGTGCACGACGATCAGCAGCACGTGCTCGGTCGGCCGAGACCCGCCGGTCCCGGACTCCCCGGTCCCGGACTCGCGCGACGTAGTTCGGTCAGGCCCGTCCTCGCCCGGTCCGCACTCGTCCGGTCCGCACTCGAACAGCTCGGCCCGGATCGGCGGCTGCTCGGCCAGGTCGAACCCGCGCCGGGCCAAGTCGAGCAGCGACCCCGAGCCGACCGGGTGCACGGGCAGCGGCGGTGTCCAGGGTTCGAGCACGTGCTGGTGCGGCACCCCGCCCTCGGCGCGGAAGACCGTGCGCAGGCTCTCGTGCCTGGCCACCACGTCCCCCAGCGCGGCCCGCAGCGCCTCCCGGTCCAGCTCTCCGGTCAACCGCAGCGCCAGCGGCATGTTGTAGGTCGCGGAGGGCCCGTCGACCTGGTGCAGGAACCACAACCGCCGCTGCGCGAACGACAGCGGCACCCGCTCGGGCCGCTCGACCGGGCCGAGCGCGGGCCGGGCCAGCCCGGCGGCGTCGAGCCGGGCCGCGAGCCCCTCGGGCGTGGGCGTCTCGAACAGCGCCCGCACGTCCAGCTCCACGGCCAGCACCGCCCGCACCCGCGACACCAGCCGGGTGGCGAGCAGCGAGTGACCGCCCAGGTCGAAGAAGTCGTCGTCCACCCCCACCCGAGCCAGCCCCAGCACCTCGGCGAACAGCCCGCACAGCAGCTCCTCGCGCGGGGTGCGCGGGGAGCTGCCGGGCCGGGCGCCCGCGTCGGGCGCGGGGAGGGCGGCCCGGTCGAGCTTGCCGACCGGGGTGAGCGGCAGCGCGTCGAGCACCACGAACGCCGACGGCACCAGGTGCTCCGGCAACCGCTCGGCGAGGTGCGCGCGCACGTCGGCGACGAGCGCACCGGTCCCGCGCCCGGCCGGACTGGTGGTCAACTCGCCCAACGGCCGCGCGGAACCGGCCCGGTACGGCTCCACGAGCGCGGCCGGTTCGGCGAAGACGACGTCCACGGCGTCGACGGCACCGGCCGACCAGGTGACCCACGCCCGCAGTCCGTGCGCGGCGGCGACGGCGTGCAGGTCCTCGGGGTCGACGGCGCCCGCGCCGCCTGCGGCGGAGTCGCCGGTGGGGGTGACGGCGCTCGGCGCGAACCCGTCCCGGTCGAACCAGCCCGGCGTGGTGCGATCCGACACGGCCCCGGCGGACGTACCCGCCACACCCGCCGTTCCTGCCGTACCCGCTAGTCCCGCAGCACCCACCAGTCCTGCCCCGTCCGCAAGTCCTGCCGCGTCCGCTGCGCCCACCGCATTCGCTACGTCCACCGCGTTCGCCGCACCAGCCGCGTCCACCGCCCCCGGCCCGAACACCGCCTCCACCAGCGCGACCTCGGCCGTCACACGCGCGTTCGGCACCCCCGTCACCCGCACCGGTCCCCGCGTGCCGAGCAGCGCGTGCAGCCCGTCGAGCCCCCGCACGCCCGCCCAGCCGACCTCGACCGCCGGGGCCGGGTCGGCGCGCAGCGGGCCGCGTCGCAGGGACACGTCGTAGCGGTGGCGGGTCAGCTCGTTGTGGTGCCGACCGCGCTTCACCTCCACCACGACCGCCCCGACGCTTGGGCCGTCCAGCGCGGTGAAGAAGTCCGGGTCGACCAGCAGCTCCTCCTCGGCGAGCACCGCGCGCTCGACCGCGCGCCGCGTCCCGGCCGGATCACCGCCCCCGGCCCGGTGCGCGGCGGCGGCGAGGGCGCGCTGCGTGCGGGGGTTGCGCACGTCGCCCACGAACAGCGAGCCTCCGGGCGCGAGCAGCCCGAGCAGGCCGCGCAGCACGTCGGCGAGGTAGTCCGCGCCGGGGAAGTACTGCACCACCGAGTTGAGCACGACGGTGTCGAACAGCCCCTGCGGCAACCCGCCGGTGTCGTGCGCGGGCTGGGCCCGCAGCACCACCCGCTCGGCCAGCGCCGGGTCGAGCGCGACCCTGGCCGACAGCGCCTCCACGGCCGCCGCCGAGAGGTCGGTGGCCCAGTAGGTCTCGCAGTGCGGCGCGAGCTCGGACAGCAGCAGCCCGGTGCCGACGCCGACCTCCAGCACCCGCCGGGGCCGCAGGTCGCGGATGCGGGCGACGGTCTCGTCGCGCCACTCCCGCATCTGCTCCTCGGGGATGGGCGTGCCGTCGTAGGCGCTGTTCCAGCCGGTGAAGTCCACGTCGGACCCCCGGTAGTCGAGCGCGTCGTAGATCTCCCGCCACTGCCCGACGTGGTCGCGCTCGGCGGCGGTGTCGCGCTCGCCGTCCGCGCGCGGCACGAGGTAGGCGACGAGCCGGGTGTCGTCGGCCTGGTCCTGCCGCGCCACGACGGCGCAGGCGGCCAGCGCGGGGTGCCCGGCGAGCGCGGCCCGCACCTCGCCCGGTTCGACCCGGAAGCCGCGCACCTTCACCTGCTCGTCCGCGCGGCCGACGAACTCCAGCCCGTCCGCGCGCCACCGCACCAGGTCACCCGTGCGGTACATCCGCGAACCGGGCGGCCCGAACGGGTCGGCCACGAACCGCGACGCGGTCAGCCCTGGCCGGTTCAGGTACCCGCGCGCCACGCCCGCGCCTGCCACGTGCAGCTCACCCACCACACCCGGTGGCACCAGCCGCAGCGCGGAGTCCAGCACGTGGACCCGCGCGTGCGGCACGGCGCGCCCGATCGTCGGCGCGCCGGGCGCGGGGCTCAGCGGCTCGCTCATCGTCGCGCAGACGGTGGTCTCGGTCGGCCCGTAGGCGTTGATCATCCGCCGCCCCGGCGCCCAGCGGGCCACCAGCTCCGCCGAGCACGCCTCGCCCGCGACGACCAGCGTGGTCGCGCTGATCTCCGGCACTGCCGCGAGCACCGAGGGCGGCACGGTCGCGTGCGTGGCCCCCGAGGTGGCGAGCGCGCCGACCGGGTCGGTGGTGAGCACGGCGGTGGCCCCGGTGAGCAGCGCGGTGAACAGCTCCGACACGGAGGCGTCGAAGCTCGGCGAGGCGAACTGGAGGACCCGGTCCCCCGCCCCGATCGCGAACCGCTCGACCTGCGCGTCGACCAGCCGCAGCACGCTCGCGTGGTCGACCACCACGCCCTTGGGCCGTCCGGTCGACCCGGAGGTGTGGATGACGTACGCGGCGTTCCGCGCGCCAGGACCGACCTCGGGCGCGGAGCCCCTGGCGCCGGTGATCGGGTCGGTCCGGTCCACGACGAGCGCGGGCCGCGCGTCGGCGATCATGGCCGCCTTGCGGGCCGCCGGGTAGGCCGGGTCCACCGGCAGGTACGCCGCACCGGCCTTGAGCACGCCCACGATCGCCACCACGAGCTCCAGCGAGCGCGGCAGCTCCAGCGCGACCAGGTCCTCCACCCCGACGCCGAGCGCGACGAGGTCACCGGCGAACCGGTCGGCCCACGCGTCCAGCGCCGCGTAGCTGAGCGCGGTCCCGTCCAGCTCGACGGCGACCGCGTCCGGGTGGGCGCGGACCACGTCGCCGAACACCCCGGTGAGGGTGCGGCGGTCGTCCACCACGATCCGGGGACCGTCCAGCAGGGCGCGGCGCTCGTCGGCCGACAGCAGGTCGACCCGCCGGGCCGGCTGGTCGGGGTCGGCCGACACCGCGTCCAGCAGCCGCGTCCACCGCTCCATCAAGGTCTCGACGGTGGCCCGGTCGTACAGGTCGGTGGCGTGCTCGACGTACCCGACGATCCCTGCGGGCGCGCCGTCCGCGTCGAACCGCTCGACCAGGCTGAACCCGAGGTCGAACTTGGCGGTGCCGGTGGGCGCGGGCACGGGCGCGACGTGCAGGCCGGGCAGGTCGAACTCGCCCATCGGGATGTTCTGCACCGCGAGCATGACCTGGAACAGCGGGTGGTGGGCGAGCGAGCGGGCCGGGTTGAGCGCTTCGACCAGGTGCTCGAACGGCACGTCCTGGTTGGCGTACGCGGACAGCGCGTTCTCCCGCACCCGCGCGACCAGCTCGGTGAAGCTCGGATCGCCGGAGGTGTCGGTGCGCAGCACGAGGGTGTTGACGAAGAACCCGACCAGGTCGTCCAGCGCCTCGTCGGTGCGCCCGGCGATCGGGCTGCCGATCGCGACGTCCTCGCCCGCGCCGAGCCCGCTGAACAGGGCGGCCAGCGAGGCGTGGGCGAGCATGAACAGGCTGGCCCCGGTGCGGCGGCCGAGGTCGACCAGCCGCGCGTGCAGCCCGGCGTCGAACTCCAGCGGGACCTGCGCGCCCCGGTAGCCCGCGACGGCGGGGTGCGGCCGGTCGGTGGGCAGCGCGATCCGCTCGGGCAGCCCCGCCAGGTTCTCGGCCCAGTGGGCGAGCTGCGCGCTGAACGCGCTGTCCGGGTCGTCGCTGGAGCCGAGGAGTTCGCGCTGCCACAGGGTGTAGTCCGCGTACTGCGCCGGGAGCGGTGCCCACTCCGGGGCCCGGCCGAGGCAGCGGGCCGCGTACGCGGTGGCCAGGTCGCGGGCGAGCGGGCCGGTCGACCAGCCGTCACCGGCGATGTGGTGCACCACGAGCAGCAGCACGTGCTCGTCGGGCGCGAGCACGAACAGCCCGGCCCGCAGCGGCAGGCCCCCGGCCAGGTCGAACGGCTCCCGCGCCGCCCGCGCCAGCTCGTCGGCCGGCTCACCGTCCACGCGGGTCACGTCGAGCGCGACGCGCGCCTCGGGCAGCACCCGCTGCACCGGCACGCCGTCGACCTCGGGGAAGACCGTGCGCAGGCTCTCGTGCCTGGCCACCACGTCCCCCAGCGCGGCGCGCAGCGCGTCCCGGTCCAGCGAGCCGGTGAGCCGCAGCGCCACGGGGATGTTGTAGGTGGCCGACGGCCCCTCCACCCGGTCGAGGAACCACAGCCGCCGCTGCGCGAAGGACAGCGGCACCGGGTCGGGCCGCTCGCGCGCGGTCAGCGCGGGCCTCGGCCGCCCGGAGGTGTCGAGCGCGGCGGCGAGCCCCGCCGGGGTGGGCGCGGTGAACAGCGCGCGCAGCGGGACCTCCGCGCCGAGGGCGGTGCGGACGCGGGCGACGAGCCGGGTGGCGAGCAGCGAGTGGCCGCCCAGGTCGAAGAAGTCGTCGGCCACGCCCACCTCGGGCAGCCCGAGCACCTCGGCGAACAGGCCGGTGAGCACCTGCTCGCGCGGGGTGCGCGGGGCCCGCCCGGTCACGCGGGCGACCGGGTCGGGCAGCGCGTCCCGGTCGAGCTTGCCGTTGGGGGACAGCGGGAAGTCGTCGACGGTGACGATCGCGGACGGGACCAGGTGCTCGGGCAGCAGGACCCGCAGGAACCGGTCCAGCTCGGCCACGTCCAGCCGCTCCCCGGCGGGGATCGCGCAGGCGATCAGCCGGTCCCGCCGGACGGTCACCGCCGCGCGCGCCACCGAGGGGTGCGCGGCGAGCGCGGACTCGACCTCGCCGGGTTCGACCCGGAACCCGCGCACCTTCACCTGCTCGTCCGCGCGGCCGACGAACTCCAGCCCGTCCGCGCGCCACCGCACCAGGTCACCCGTGCGGTACATCCGCGAGCCGGGCGGACCGAACGGATCGGCCACGAACCGCTCCGAGGTCAGCCCCGGCCTGCCCAGGTACCCGCGCGCCAGGCCTGGGCCGGACACGTGCAGCTCCCCCACGACCCCGTCCGGCACCAGCCGCAGCGCGGCGTCGAGCACGTGCACGCGGGTGTTGGTGATCGGCAGCCCGATCGTCGGGACCTCGGCGGACGGGGTGAGCGGACCGCTGGTGGTCGCGCAGACGGTGGTCTCGGTCGGCCCGTAGGCGTTGATCATCCGCCTGCCCGGCGCCCAGCGGGCCACCAGTTCCGGCGAGCAGGCCTCGCCCGCGACGACCAGGGTGCCCGCGCGGACCTCGCCGGTCACCGAGGCCAGCGCCGAGGGCGGCAGGGTCGCGTGGGTGACGTCCGGGCGGGTCAGCGCGGACAGCGGGTCGTCGACCGGGGCGAGCACGAGGGCGGCCCCGGTGAGCAGGGTCGCGCACAGGTCCCAGAACGCGGCGTCGAAGCTCGGGGAGGCGAGCTGGAGCACCCGGCTGGCCGGGTCGAGCGCGAGCCGCTCCACCTGGGTGGCGACGAGGCTGGGCACCCCGCCGTGGGTGACCACCACGCCCTTGGGGCGGCCGGTGGAGCCGGAGGTGTAGATGACGTACGCCGGGTTCTCCGGTCGGACGGGCGCCTCGGGATCGGTGTCGGGCAGCCCGTCCAGGCCGGTCACCTGCTCCGGGGAGTCCACGACCAGCGCGGGCCGCGCGTCGGCGAGCATCAGCTCGGCGCGGGCCGCCGGGTAGGCGGGGTCGACCGGCAGGTACGCCGCGCCCGCCTTGAGCACGCCGAGCACCGCCACGACCAGCTCGACCGAGCGCGGCAGCCGCAGCGCCACCACGTCCTCGGGGCCGACGCCGCGCGCGATGAGGGCGTGCGCGAACCGGTTGGCCCGCGCGTCCAGCTCCGCGTAGGTCAGCTCGGCGTCCGGACCGACGACGGCGGTCGCGCCGGGCGCGCGGTCGACGACGGCCCGGAACAGGGCGGCGACGTGCTCGCCCGCCACCGGCCTCGCGGTGTTGTTGCGGTCGGCCAGCGCCCGGTGCTCCCCGCCGCCGAGCAGGTCGACGGCGCGCAGCGGCAGCCGGGGGTCGGCGGCGACGGCGGTGAGCAGCCGGGTCCAGCGGGTGACCAGCAGTTCGACGGTGGCCCGGTCGAACAGGTCGGTGCTGTACTCGACCGCGCCCACCAGGCCGTCCGGGGAGCCGTCCTCGGCGCGCCGCTCGGCGAGGCCGATGGTGAGGTCGAGCCGGGAGGTGCCGGTGGGCACCGGCAGGCCGGTGACCTCCAGCCCCGGCAGGGCGAAGTCGCCGGTCGGGGCGTTCTGGAGGGCGAGCAGGACCTGGAACAGCGGGTGGTGCGACAGGGACCTGGCCGGGTTGAGCACCTCGACCAGGTGCTCGAACGGCACGTCCTGGTTCGCGTACGCCTCCAGCGCGTTCTCCCGCACCCGCGCGAGCAGCTCGGTGAAGCTCGGATCACCGGAGGTGTCCGTGCGCAGGACCAGCGTGTTCACGAAGAACCCGACCAGGTCGTCCAGCGCCTCGTCGGTGCGCCCGGCGATCGGGCTGCCGATGACCACGTCCTCGCCCGCGCCGAGCTTGGTGAGCAGCGCGGCGAGCCCGGCCTGGAGCACCATGAACAGCGTCGCGCCGGACTCGCGGGCCAGCCCGGCGAGCCGGGCGTGCAGCGCGGCGTCCAGCTCGACGGGGAGGTGGTCGCCCCGGTGGCTGGCGCTGGCCGGGCGCGGCCGGTCGGCGGGCGGGGTGGTCAGCTCGGGCAGCCCGGCGAGCCTGGTCCGCCAGTGCTCGACCTGGCGGGCGAACTCGCCGCCCTCCTCGGTCTCGTCGCCGAGCAGCTCCCGCTGCCACAGCGCGTAGTCCGCGTACTGCACCGGCAGCGGCGCCCACGCCGGGGCCTCGCCCCGGTCTCGGGCGGTGTAGGCGGTGGCCAGGTCGCGGGCGAGCGGGCCCAGTGACCAGCCGTCCGCCGCGATGTGGTGCAGCACGACCAGCAGCACGTGCTCGTGCGGCCCGGTGGCGAACAGCGCGGCCCGGATCGGCTGCTCCACCGCCAGCGCGAACTCGCGCACCGCGCAGGCCCGCAGCAGCGGCGGCAGGTCGGCCCCCGCGGCGTTCACCACGGCCCACGGCACCCGGACCCCGTCCAGCACGGCCTGCGCGGGCACGCCGTCCCGGTCGGGGAAGACCGTGCGCAGGCTCTCGTGCCTGGCGGCCACGTCGTCCAGCGCGGACCGCAGCGCCTCCCGGTCCAGCTCGCCGGTCAGCCGCAGCGCCAGCGGCAGGTGGTAGGCCCCCGAGGCGCCGTCGACCTGCTCCAGGAACCACAGCCTGCGCTGCGCGGGCGAGAGCGGCACGGGTGTCGGGCGCGGGCGCGCGGTCAGCGGGGCGCGGGCGGGCGCGCCGGACAGCCGGGTGGCGAGCCCGGCCGCCGTGGGGGCCTCGAACAGGGCGCGCAGGCCCGGTTCCGCGCCGAGGGTGGCGCGCACCCGCGACAGCAGGCGGGTGGCGAGCAGCGAGTGCCCGCCGAGTGCGAAGAAGTCCTCGTCCACGCCCACCTGGGCCAGGCCGAGGACCTCGGCGAACAGCTCGCAGAGGATCTCCTCGCGCGGGGTGCGCGGGCGGCGCGCGGCCTCCGGCTCGTCGCCGCCGGGCGCGGGCAGGGCGGCCCGGTCGAGCTTCCCGTTGGGGGTCAGGGGGAGCGCGTCGAGCAGCACCAGCGAGGACGGCACGAGGTGGTCGGGCAGCCGGTCGGCCAGGTGCGCGCGCAGGGCGCGGGCGGTCGGCGCGGCGTGGGGCGCGGGCACGGCGTACCCGACCAGCCGCGCGCCGCCGGGCGCGTCGGTGCGGGCGAGCACGACCGCCCTGGCCACCTCGGGGTGGGCGGCGAGCACCGCTTCGACCTCGCCCGGTTCGACCCGGAAGCCGCGCACCTTCACCTGGTCGTCCGCGCGACCGCCGAACTCCAGCTCGCCGTCGGCGCGCCACCGGGCCACGTCGCCCGTGCGGTACATGCGCGATCCGGGCTCGCCGAACGGGTCGGCCACGAACCGCGCCGAGGTCAGCCCCGGCCGGTTCAGGTAGCCGCGCGCGAGCCCCGCGCCCGCCAGGTACAGCTCACCCGGCACACCGGGCGGGACGGGCCGCAGCGCGGCGTCGAGCACGTACACCGCCGTGTTCGCCACCGGCCGCCCGATCGGCACCGGCAGCGGGCAGTCGTCCGGGTCGGCGGGCAGCGGGAACGCGGTCACCACGTGCGTCTCGGCGGGCCCGTAGTGGTTGTGCAGCGCCCGTCCCGGCACGCGCCGCTGGAACTCGCGCAGCGCGCCGCCCAGCCGCATCGCCTCGCCTGCCTGGGCGAGCAGGCGCAGCGCGGGCAGGTCCCGGCCGCGCTCGTTCGCCGCCTCCGCAACGGCCTCCAGCACCAGGTCCGGCGCGTACAGCTCCGCCACGCGGTGCCGGTCGAGCCAGTCGACCAGCAGCTCGGCGCTGCGCCGCTGCTCCTCGTCCGGGACCACCAGGGTCTTGCCGAACAGCAGCGTGGACAGGATCTCCTGCGCGGACACGTCGAAGCTGGTGGAGGTGAACTGGGCGACCCGCGCGCCGACCTCGCCGCCGAGGGCGCGGTGGTGCCAGCGCAGCAGGTTCACCAGCGCGCCGGAGGGCATCACGACGGCCTTGGGCGTGCCGGTGGAGCCGGAGGTGTAGATGACGTACGCCGGGTGCCTCGGGTCGTGCCCGACGCCCAGCGGTGTGGCGCTCGCGTGCCGGTGGGCGGCGTGCTGCTGGGTTTCCTGCCGGTCGGGTTCCTGCCAGTGGGCGCGGACGTCGGCCGGGTCGTCCAGCACGAGCACGGGCCTGGCGTCGGCGAGCATGAACTCCACCCGCGCCGCCGGGTAGTCCGGGTCGACCGGCAGGTAGGCCGCGCCGGTCTTGAGCACGGCGAGGAGCGCGACGAGGTGCTCGGCGCCCCTGGGCAGCCGCAGCGCCACGACCCGCTCGGGCCCGGCTCCGCGCCTGGTCAGGACGTGGGCGAGGGCGTCGGACCGCGCGTCCAGCTCGGCGTAGGTCAGCTCGGTGTCGCCGAAGACGACCGCGGTGGTGTCCGGGGTGCGGCGGACCTGCTCGGCGAACAGCGCGGGCAGGCTCGCGACCGGCTCGGGGTGGGCGGTGCGGTTGCGCTCGACCAGCAGCAGGTGGCGCTCGGCGGCGGTGAGCACGTCGAACCGGCCGAGCCTGCGGGCCGGGTCGGCGAGCGCGGTCTCCAGCAGCCGCACCCAGCGGGTGACCAGCGCCTCGACCGTGGCCGCGTCGAACAGGTCGGCGGCGTACTCGACCCAGCCGTGCACTCCCCCGCCTGCCTCGCGCTCCAGCAGCGTGACGGACAGGTCGAACATGGCGGTGGCCGGGTGCACCGGCACGACCTCGGTGGCCAGACCGGGCAGTTCGAGGTCGGAGCGGGGCACGTTCTGCAGCGCGAGCATCACCTGGAACAGCGGCTGGTGCGACAGTGACCTGGCCGGGTTGACCGCCTCCACGACCCGGTCGAACGGCAGGTCCTGGTGCGCGTACGCGGTCAGCGCGGTCTCCCGCACCCGGCCCAGCAGCTCGGTGAAGCTCGGGTCGCCCGAGGTGTCCGCGCGCAGCACGAGGGTGTTGACGAAGAACCCGACCAGGTCGTCCAGTGCCTCGTCGGTGCGGCCCGCGATGAGCGTGCCGACGGGGATGTCGTCGCCCGCGCCCAGCCTGCTGAGCAGGGCGGCGAGGCCGGTCTGGAGCACCATGAACAGGCTCGCGCCGTGCTCGCGGCCCAGCCCGACCAGTCCCCGGTGCAGCTCGGGTCCCAGCTCGACGGGCAGTCGTCCGCCCCGGTAGGAGGCGGCGGCCGGGCGCGGCCGGTCGGTGGGCAGGGTCAGCCGCTCGGGCAGCCCGGCCAGCGCGCGGGTCCAGTGCGCGGTCTGGCGGGCGGCGGTGCTGCGCTCGTCGGCGGGGTCGCCGAGCAGGTCCTCCTGCCAGCGCGCGTAGTCCGCGTACCGCACGGGCAGCGGCGCGAAGTCCGGCGCGTGGCCGCGCAGGCGGGCGGTGTAGGCGGTGGCCAGGTCGCGGGCGAGCGGGCCCAGGGACCAGCCGTCGCCCGCGATGTGGTGCACGGCCAGCAGGAGCACGTGCTCGTCGGGGGCGAGCGCGAACAGCTCGGCGCGCAGCGGGGGTCGCGCGCCGAGGTCGAAGCCGCGCGCCGCCGAGGCGGTCAGCAGCTCGGGCAGGTCGGCGCCCGCCGCGCGCACCGGCAGGTCGGGGCGGAACGGGTCGAGCACGACCTGGTGCGGGGTGTCGCCGTGCGCCGGGTAGACCGTGCGCAGCACCTCGTGCCGGGTGACCAGGTCGCCGAGGGCGGCTTCGAGCGCGGCGCGGTCCAGCCCGCCGGTGAGCCGCCAGGCCAGCGGGATGGTGTAGGCGCCGGAGGGGCCTTCGAGCTGGTGCAGGAACCACAGCCTGCGCTGCGCGGACGACAGCGGCGCGGGGCCGGACCCGCTCGCGCGGGTCACGGCGGGGCGGGCCCGGTCGGCGAGGTCGAGCGCGGCGGCGAGCCCGGCGACGGTCGGGGCACCGAACAGGGCGCGCAGGTCGAGCTCGACGCCGAGGGCGGAGCGCACCCGCGACACCAGGCGGGTGGCGAGCAGCGAGTGGCCGCCGAGGGCGAAGAAGTCGTCGTCCGCGCCGACCTCGGCCACGCCCAGCACCTCGGTGAACAGCTCGCACAGCACCCGTTCCCGCGCGGTGCCCGCCGGACGTCCGCGCCGGGCCGGTGCGGTCTCGGGGGCGGGCAGGGCCTTGCGGTCGAGCTTGCCGTTGCCGGTCAGCGGGATCGCGTCGAGCGCGACGAACGCCGAGGGCAGCATGTGCCGGGGCAGCCGCTCGGCCAGGTGCGCGCGCAGGCGCTCGGGGTCGAGCGCGGTCCCGGCGGCGGGCACGGCGTAGGCGACGAGCCGGGTGTCGTCGACGCCCTCGCGGCGGGCGGTGACGGCGGCCTGCGCGACGTCCGGGTGCCCGGTGAGGGCGGCCTCGATCTCGCCCAGCTCGATGCGGTAGCCGCGCACCTTCACCTGGTCGTCGGCGCGGCCCGCGTGCTCGAGGCCGCCGTCCGCGCGCCACCGGGCGAGGTCGCCGGTGCGGTACATGCGGGACCCCGGCTCGCCGAACGGGTCGGCGACGAACCGGGACGCGGTCAGGCCGGGCCGGTTCAGGTAGCCGCGCGCGAGCCCCGCGCCCGGCACGTACAGCTCCCCCACCACCCCCGGCGGCGCGGGCGAGAGCGCGTCGTCGAGCACGTACGCGCCCAGGTCCGGGATCGGGACGCCGACGGGGCTGCCGGGGGCGGCGGCCCGCGCGCGGTCGAGCGGCAGGTGGGTGACGTGGACCGTGGTCTCGGTGATCCCGTACATGTTGACGAGCGCGGGCGCGTCGTCGGCGTGCCGGGAGTACCAGTCGGCCAGGCGCGCGGGCTCCAGCGCCTCGCCGCCGAACACCACGTACCGCAGCGCGGTCAGGTCCGCCGGGCGCTCCCGGTCGGCCCGGTCGAGCTGGTGGAACGCGGACGGGGTCTGGTTGAGCACGGTGACCCGCTCGCGCGCCAGCAGCTCCAGGAAGTGCTCGGGCGAGCGGCTGGTCCCGTGCGGGACGACCACGAGCCTGCCGCCGTGCAGCAGCGCCCCCCACAGCTCCCACACCGAGAAGTCGAAGGCGTAGGAGTGGAACAGGGTCCACACGTCCCGCTCGCCGAACGCGAACAGGTGGTCGGTGGCCTCGAACAGCCGCACCACGTTGGCGTGCGGCACCACGACGCCCTTGGGCACGCCGGTCGAGCCGGACGTGTAGATCACGTACGCCGCGCAGGCCGGGTCCACCCGCACCGGGGGCGCGGTGGTGGGCGCGGCGGCCAGCAGCTCGGCGGTGCGCTCGGCGGCGAGGTCGAGCCCGCCCTCCCCCACCAGCAGCGCGGGGGCGGCGTCGGCGAGGGTGGCGGCGACGCGCGCGGCCGGGTGGTCCGGGTCGATCGGGAGGTACGCGGCCCCGGTCTTGAGCACGGCGAGCACCGCGACCACCAGGTCCAGCGAGCGCGGCAGCAGCAGCGCGACCAGCCGCTCCGGCCCCGCCCCGCGCGCGGCCAGCAGGTGCGCCAGCCGGTTCGCGCGCTCCTCCAGCTCGCGGTAGGTCAGCGCGGCCCCGTCCGAGGTGACGGCGACGGCGTCGGGCGCCAGCGCGGCCCGCGCGGCGAACAGCTCGTGCAGCGCGGCCCTGGGCGCGGCCACCGGCTCGGGGCGGCGCGGCAGCTCCCGCCGCTCGGTCCCGGTGAGCAGGTCGACCCGCCCGATCGGCCGGGCCGGGTCGGCGGTCACGGCGGTGAGCAGCCGGGCCCAGCGGGCGACGAGCGCCTCGACGGTGGACCGGTCGTACAGGTCGCTGGCGTACTCCACGAACCCGCCGAGCCCGGCGGGCGCGCCGTCCGCGTCGTGCCGCTCGGTCACCGAGAAGATCAGGTCGAGCTTGGACGTGGTGGTGGTGATCGACAGCGGGGACGCGGTCAGCCCGTCCGGGGCGAACTCGGCGCGCGGCGCGTTCTGGAGCACGAGCATGACCTGGAACAGCGGGTGGTGCGCGAGCGAGCGCGGCGGGTTGAGCACCTCGACCAGGTGCTCGAACGGCACGTCCTGGTGCGCGTACGCGGCCAGCGCGCGCTCCCGGACCCGGCCGAGCAGCTCGGTGAAGCTCGGGTCGCCGGAGGTGTCGGCGCGCAGCACGAGGGTGTTGACGAAGTAGCCGACGAGGTGGTCGAGCGCCTGGTCGGTGCGGCCCGCGATGAGCGTGCCGACCGGGATGTCGTGGCCCGCGCCGAGCCGGGTGAGCAGGGCGGCGAGCCCGGCCTGGAGCACCATGAACAGGCTCGCGCCGTCCCGGCCCGCCAGCTCGCGCAGGGCGCGGTGCAGGTCGGCGGGCAGGTCCAGCTCCACGAAGCCGCCCCGGTGCGAGGCGATCGGCGGCCTCGGCCGGTCGGTGGGGAGCTGGAGCACCTCGGGCAGCCCGGCGAGCGCGCCGGTCCAGTGCGCGGTCTGGCGGGCGGAGGAGCTGCGCTCGTCGGACGGGTCGCCGAGCAGCCGGTGCTGCCACAGCGCGTAGTCCGCGTACTGCACGGGCAGCGGCGCGAAGTCCGGGGCGTGGCCGCGCAGGCGGGCGGTGTAGGCGGTGGCCAGGTCGCGGGCGAGCGGGCCCAGGGACCAGCCGTCACCGGCGATGTGGTGCACCACCAGCAGCAGCACGTGCTCGCGCGGCGCGAGGGCGAACACCTGGGCGCGCAGCGGCAGCTCGGTCTCCAGGTCGAAGCCCCTGGTCGCGGCGGCGGTGGCGGTGGCGGACAGGTCGCGCTCGGCGACCTGGACGACCGGCACGCGCGGGCGCTGCGGCGCGTCGAGCACGAGCTGGTGGGTGGCGCCGCCGGTGTCGGGGAACAGGGTGCGCAGGCTCTCGTGCCTGGTGAGCACGTCGGCGAGCGCGGCTTCGAGCGCGGGCAGGTCGAGCTCGCCGGTGAGCCGCCAGGCCAGCGGGATGTTGTAGTTCGCGCTCGCGCCCTCCAGCTGGTGCAGGAACCACAGCCTGCGCTGGGAGGACGACAGCGGCACGCGCTCGCCGCGCTCCTGCGGGGTCAGCGCGAGCCTGGCCCGGCCCGCGTCGTCCAGCACGGCCGCGAGCCCGGCCGGGGTGGGGCTCTCGAACAGGGTGCGCAGCTCCAGCTCGACGCCGAGGGTGGCGCGCACCCGCGAGACCAGCCGGGTGGCGAGCAGCGAGTGGCCGCCCAGGTCGAAGAACCCGTCGTCCACGCCGACGCCCGCCACGCCGAGGACCTCGCCGAACAGCTCGCACAGCAGCTGCTCCTGCGGGGTGCGGGCGGCGCGCCCGCCGACGAGGGCGGTCTCGGGCTCGGGCAGGGCCTTGCGGTCGAGCTTGCCGTTGCCGGTCAGCGGGATCCCGGTCAGCGGCACGAACGCGGCGGGGACCATGTGCGCGGGCAGCAGCCCGGCGAGGTGGGCGCGCAGGGCGTCGGGGCGCGGGTGGGCGCCGGGGGTGGGGACGGTGTAGGCGACGAGGCGGGTGTCGTCGGCGCGGTCCTGCCTGGCGACGACGACGGCCTGCGCGACCTCGGGGTGACCGGTGAGGGCGGCCTCGATCTCGCCCAGCTCGATGCGGAAGCCGCGCACCTTGACCTGGTGGTCGGCGCGGCCCAGGAACTCCAGCGCGCCGTGGCGGTTCCACCGGGCGAGGTCGCCGGTGCGGTACGTGCGCTCGCCCGGCTCGCCGAACGGGTCGGCGACGAACCGGGACGCGGTCAGGCCGGGCCGGTTCAGGTAGCCGCGCGCGAGCCCGGCGCCGGAGATGTGCAGCTCGCCGGTGACGCCGGTCGGGACGGGCTTGAGGCGGGCGTCGAGGACGTGGGCGCGCAGGTCGGGGATGGCGGCGCCGATGTCGCTGGGCGCGCCGGGGACGGCTCGGGAGCGGTCGAGCGCGGTGTGCGTGACGTGGACCGTGGTCTCGGTGATGCCGTACATGTTGACCAGCACCGGGGCGTCGTCGGCGTGCCGGGAGTACCAGCCCGCCAGGCGGGGAAGGTCGAGCGCCTCGCCGCCGAACACCACGTGCCGCAGCGCGGTCAGGTCGGCCGGGTGCTCCCGGTCGGCCTGGTCGAGCTGGTGGAACGCGGACG
The DNA here is from genome assembly GCF_024171695.1 of Actinosynnema pretiosum. GTDB lineage: Bacteria > Actinomycetota > Actinomycetes > Mycobacteriales > Pseudonocardiaceae > Actinosynnema > Actinosynnema pretiosum. The sequence continues at coordinate 242,728 of NZ_JAMTCF010000010.1, forward strand.
GGGTCTGGTTGAGCACGGTGACCCGCTCGCGGTCGAGCAGCTCCAGGAAGCGCCGGGGTGAGCGGCTGGTCTCGTGCGGGACGACCACGAGCCTGCCGCCGTGCAGCAGCGGGCCCCACAGCTCCCAGACGGAGAAGTCGAACGCGTAGGAGTGGAACAGGGTCCACACGTCGGTGTCGGCGAAGCCGAACCAGTGGTCGGTGGCGTCGAACAGCCGGACCACGTTGGCGTGCGGGACGACGACGCCCTTGGGGTTGCCGGTGGAGCCGGACGTGTAGATCACGTACGCCGCGCAGTCCGGGTGGACCGCGACGTCGGGCCGGGTGGCGTCGAGCGCGTCCCAGTCGACGGCGGTGAGGTCGAGCGCGTGCTCCCCGGCGCCGGGGCCCGAGGTGACCAGCAGGGCGGGTCGGGCGTCGTCGAGCAGGAACGCCACGCGGGCGGCCGGGTAGCCGGGGTCGACCGGCAGGTACGCCGCACCGGACTTGAGCACGGCGAGCACCGCGACGACCAGGTCCAGCGAGCGCGGCAGCGACAGCGCGACCAGCCGCTCCGGCCCCGCCCCGCGCTCGATCAGCAGGTGCGCCAACCGGTTCGCGCGGGCGTCCAGCTCCGCGTAGGTCAGGCTCCGCCCGTCGCAGGTGACCGCGATCGCGTCCGGGGCGCGGTCGACGCGCGCCTCGACCAGCGCGTGCAGCGCGCCGCGCGGCCGGTGGACGGCCTGCGGGGCCGTGGTGCGGGCGCGTTCGGCGGCGGTGCGCACGTCGAACGCGCTCAGCCGCCTGCCCGGCTCGGCGACGACCTGGTGGAGCAGGTCGGTCCAGCGGCGCACGAGCAGTTCGGCGGTGTCCCGGTCGAACAGGTCGGCGCTGTGCTCGGCGCTGCCGGTGATGCCCGAGGGGGCGCCGTCGGCGGTGGTGGTCTCGGTGAGGACCAGGCTGAAGTCGCACTTCGCGGTGCCGGTGTGCACCAGCTCGGCGGACCCGGTCAGCCCCGGCAGGTCGACCGCGCCCAGCGGGTCGTGCTGGAGGGCGAGCAGGGTCTGGTAGAGCGGGTTGTGCGCGAGGGAGCGGGTCGGGTTGAGCACCTCGACCAGCCGCTCGAACGGCACGTCCTGGTGCTCGTAGGCGGCCAGCGCGGTCTCCCGCACCCGGTCGAGCAGCTCGGTGAAGGTCGGGTCGCCGGAGGTGTCGACGCGCAGCACGAGGGTGTTGACGAAGAACCCGACGAGGTCGTCGGCGGCGGTGTCGGAGCGACCGGCGACCGGCGTGCCGATGGGGATGTCCCGGCCCGCGCCGAGCTTGTCCAGCAGGGCGGCGAGCGCGGCCTGGAGCACCAGGAACAGGCTCGCGCCCCGGTCGAGCGCCAGCGCGCGCAGCCCTCGGTGCAGGTCGGCGGGCAGCGCGACCGGGACGACGCCGCCGAGGTGGCTGCTCGTGGTGGGGCGGGGCCGGTCGGCGGGGAGGTCGAGCACCTCGGGCAGCCCGGCGAGCGCGCGCCGCCAGAACGCGAGCCCGCGCGCGGCCCGGCTGTCCGGGTCGGCTTCGTCGCCGGACACCTCGGCCGACCAGAGCGCGTGGTCGGCGTACTGCACCGGCAGCGGCGCCCAGTCGGGTTCGGCTTTGCGCAGGCGGGCGGTGTAGGCGGTGGCGACGTCGCGGGAGAGCACTCCGGCGGACCAGCCGTCGGAGGCGATGTGGTGCGCCACGAGCAGCAGCACGTGCTCCCCTGGGCCCGTCGCGAACAGCTCGGCGTGCAGCGGGATGTCGGCGGCGAGGTCGAACTCGTGCCGGGCGGAGGCGGCGAGGAGGTCGGGCAGCGCGCCGGTGGTGGTGTCGGTGACCGGCAGCGGCAGCGGGGACGGGGACGGGGACGGGGGCAGCACGTGCTGCACCGGCTCGCCGTCGACCAGCGGGAAGACCGTGCGCAGGCTCTCGTGCCTGGCGACGACGTCACCGAGGGCGGCTTCGAGCGCGGCCCGGTCGAGCGCGCCGGTCAACCGCAGCGCCAGGGGGATGTTGTAGGTGGCGCCCGCGCCCTCCACCTGGTGCAGGAACCACAACCTGCGCTGCGCGGGCGAGAGCGGCACCCGCTCCGGCCGTGGCCGGGGCCGCAGCGGGACGCGGGCGGGCGCGGCGGCGTCGACGCGCGCGGCGAGCGCCTCGGGCGTCGGGGCGTCGAACAGGTCGGCGAGCCCGAGCTCGACGCCGAGCGAGGCGCGCACGGCGGCGACCAACCGCACCGCGAGCAACGAGTGGCCCCCGAGCGCGAAGAAGTCCCCGTCGGCCGCGACCGGGGGAACCCCCAGCACCTCCCCGAAGAGCCCGCACACCACCCGCTCCCGCTCGGTGCGCGGCGCGCGCCCCTCGCTGACCTTGGCGTCGACGTCGGGCAGCGCCCGCCGATCGAGCTTGCCGCCGGCGGTGAGCGGGAGGGCGTCGAGCACGACGAAGACGGAGGGAACCATGTGCTCGGGGAGACGCTCGCGCAGGTGAGCGCGCAGGGCGGTGGGGTCGGGGGTGGTGGGGTCGGACGCAGGGGCGGTGAGGGCGGGCGCGGCGATGCCGGACAGGGCAGTGGCGTCGAGCCCGGCGGTATCGGGGGCAGTGGCGACGGCCCCGATGACGTCGGGCGTGGTGATGGCGGGCGTGGTAGCGGCGGCCCCGGTGACGGTGACGTCGGGCGTGGTGGCGACGGGCACAGCGGTGTCGCGCATGGCGGAACCGAGCGCGGCAGCTCCGGATGCGGTGCGGTCGGGCGCAGTGCGGCCGGGCGCGGTGGCATCGAAGTCGGGGGTATCAGCCGCAGTGGCAGCGAGCGCAGTGGCGCCGGGCGCGGTAGTGCCAGCCGCAGTGGCCTCGGGCGCGGCGGTGCCGAGCGCAGTGGCCTCAGGCGCGGCGGCATCGAACGCGGCGGTGCCAGCCGCAGTGGTGTCGAGCGCGGCGGTGCCGAGCCCGGTGATGCCAGCCGCAGTGGTGCCGAGCCCGGTAGTGCCGGGCGCAGTGGTGTCGAGCGCGGTGTTCGCGCGCACCAGGTAGGCGGCGAGGTGGTTGGTCCCGCCCCGTTGCCGCACGACCACGGCGGCCCGCGCGACGTCGGGGTGTTCGACCAGCCGCGCCTCGATCTCGCCCGGCTCGACCCGGAAGCCGCGCACCTTGACCTGGTCGTCGGCGCGGCCGAGGTGCTCCAGGTCGCCGGTTCCCGTGCGCCGCACGAGGTCGCCGGTTCGGTACATGCGGTCGCCGGGCGCGCCGAACGGGTCGGCGATGAAGCGCTCTGCGGTGAGACCCGGCTGTCCGAAGTAGCCGCGTCCCACCCCCGCGCCCGCGAGGTAGAGCTCTCCCGGCACACCGGGTGGCGAGGGCTGGAGGGCGCTGTCCAGGACCAGCGCCCGCACCTGCCCGATCGGCCGACCGATGACCGGGCGGGCCGAGTCCGCCAGATCGGCGGTGGTGGCGTCGACGGCGCACTCGGTGGGGCCGTAGTGGTTGATCGCGCGGACGCCGTCGACCTGGCGCAGCTTGCGCCACAGCTCCTCGGGCACCGGCTCGCCACCGGCCACCACCAGCGAGGGGCGTCGTGCGGGGTCGTCCAGGAGGCCCTTCGCGACCAGGACTCGCAGGTAGGACGGCGCGGACTCGACGAAGTCGAGCCGGTGGGCAGCGACGTGGGCGACGCAGGCTGCGGGGTCGGTCCAGGTCTTGTGGTCGACCACGTGCAGTTCGTGCCCGGCGAACAGGCACGCGAGCTGGTCCCAGGTGGCGTCGAAGGACGTCGACGTGCTCCAGGCGACCCGCAGCGGGCGCGCGGACCCGGTGGCCGGGGCGAACAGGGTTGCCCGGTGGTGGACGAGGAGGTTCGCGAGGGCGCCGTGGGTGATCACGACGCCCTTGGGGCGGCCGGTGGAACCCGAGGTGTGCAGCGCGTAGGCGGCGTTACGGGGGTCGGCGGTGAGCGGGTCGGGGGCGGTGGTGTCGCTGTGGCGGCGGGCGGCGGGGATGGTGAAGGCCTGCTGCCTCAGGGCGACGGCGCCGCTTTCGGCGCTGGTGGGGATCTTCGGCGCTGCGGCCTTGTCCTGGGCCTTGTCCTGGGACTGGGACTGGGACTTGTCCTGGAGCTGGGCCTTGTCCTGGAGGTGGGGCTTGTCCTGGAGCTGCTTGCCGGGGCCCGGTCGGGCGGCGGTCTCGTCCTCGGCCAGGAGGTCGCCGATGAGCAGGGTGTCCGCAGGCAGCACGTCGGCGAGTTCGCGCGCGGTGTCGGCGTCGGTGAGCACCAGTGCGGGGCGGATGTCGTCGAGCAGGTCGGCGATCCGGGCCGGTGGTTGGGCCGGGTCCAGCGGGGCGCAGGCCGCGCCGCGCTTGAGCACCGCGAGCACCGCGGTGGCGAGGTCGGCCGACCTGGGCATGGCCAACGCGACGAAGTGCTCTGCCCCTGCGCCGCGAGTGCGCAGCACGTGTGCGAGCCGTTCGGCGCGGGCGTCGAGCTCCGCGTAGGTGAGGGTGGTGTCGCCGTGCACGACGGCGACCGCGTCCGGGGTCGCCGCGACCTGTTCGGCGAACAGGTGGGCGGGGGTTGTCGGGGCAGCCGGTGCGGTGGGTGCGGCGGATGCCCTGGCAGCGGGTGCCGTGGCGGCGGGCGCGGCGGGCGCTGGCACGACGAGCCCGGTGGGGGTCACCGTCGCGGGGCCTGCTTGGGGTGGCACCACGGGTGCGGCGGGCGGCGTCGTCGCGGGTGTCGGTGTGCGCGGGACTGCCGATGACGGGGGCTCGTGCGGGTCGGCGGTCAGGCTGACCCGGCCGATCGGGGTGTTCGGGTTGATCTGCGCGAGGTCGGCGACCAGTGCGGCCAGGCGGGCGCGGTGGGCTTCCGCCCGGTGCTCAACGGGGGCGTCTGCGGGCGCGTGCACCTCCACCCAGGGCTTTCCGCCGTCGTCCCAGGCCAGCAGGCTCAGGGTGGGGCCGAGGCTGGTGGACAGGCCGTGCGCGGTGACCGGGTGGCCCGCGAAGCCCGCCGCCGGGCGGAAGGGCATGATGTTGACGACCGAGTGGAACAGGGCGGCCACGCCCAGGTCGCGGTGCAGGTCCTCGTAGCGGTAGCGCTGGTGGGGCAGTGCGGCGGTCATCTCCCGCCTGGTGGCGGTGACCAGCTCGCCCCAGCTCGTGCCCGGTCGCAGCGACAGGCGCAGCGGCACCACGTTGGCCGCCACCGCCACCGAGTCCGCGAGCAGGGCGTCGCCCCTGGGGCGGCCGGACACCACGAGGCCGAGGACGACGTCGCGCTCCCCGGTGAGGCGGTGCGCGTACAGCGCGGCGGCGGCGACGAGCGCGCGGGTCCAGGTGACGCCGGACCGGCGGGCCGCGTCCGCCAGACCGCCCACGTCGCCGAGGTCTGCCGAGCGGACCACGGCCCTGGGGTCGCCCGTGGGCGCGGCCAGGTCCGGCGGGGTCGCCAGGTGGCCGGTCCAGTGCGCGCGGTCCTCGGCGAAGCGGCCCGTGGAGCGGTAGGCGAGATCGTGCGCGACGACCTCGCGCAGCGGGGTGACGACCGGCTCGTGCGGCCTGCCCTCGGCGAGCGCGGCGCAGGCCTCTCCGACGCGCCTGCTGAGCAGCCGGTAGCCGAAGCCGTCCGTGACGAGGTGGTGGTAGCCCTGGTACCAGGCGAAGTGGCCTTCGGAGAGCGTGATCAGGGCGAACGCGAACAGCCGGTCGTGGGCGGGGTCGATCGGGCGGTGCAGGTGGCGGCGGGACCAGTCGAGCGCCGCCGCGCGCGGGTCGGGTTCGGCGGACAGGTCCAGGGTGATCAGCTCCCAGTCCCGGTCACCGCGCTCGACCTGCACCGGACCGTCCGCGCCCTCGATGACGCGGACGTGCAGCACGTCCGCCGCGTCCACGACCAGTCGCAGCGCCCGCTCGAACAGGACCGGGTCGACGGCGCCGTGGATCTCCAGGCACTCCCCGATCCGGTAGGACGGGATCGGGCCGCCCGCGCGCTGCTCGGCGAGCCAGATCTCGCGCTGTGCCGTGGTGAGGGGGACGACGGCGCCGTCGGGGCGGGACATGGCGGAACCTTCCGGGTGTTCTCGGGGAGCTGGTGGGAAGTGGGTGGGAAAACGCGGGGGAAAGCGGGGAAACGCGGGAAACGTGGGGGAAAGCGGGTGGGACCGCCGCATGACCTGCCGGGCTCGCGTGGCGCGCGGGTTCCGGACCTGCGTGGTGGGCGGGTTCCGGGTCCGCCTGAGGCGCGGGTTCCGGCCCCGTGAGACGCGGGTTCTGCAGCGGGTGCGGTCGCCCTCGGGGCCGACGCCGGGTTCACGGGAGGGCGCGCGGGAGCTGGTGCGCACCGGCCTGTGAGGACGGGTCGGACGGGAGGGGCGGCAGCGGTGATCGGGTCCGGCGGCGGGGTGGGACCAACCGTGGAGCGGGAGCAGCGGCGGATCGGGGGCAGCGGGGCGGGATCTGGGGCAGCAGCGGATCTGGGCGCGGTCAGGACCGGCGGTCGATCAGCAGCAGCGGGCAGTCGGGGGCAGCGGGCAGTCGGGGGCAGCGGGCAGTCGGGGGCAGCGGGCAGTCGGGGGCAGCGGGCAGTCGGGGGCAGCGGGGAGTCGGGGGCAGCGGGCAGTCGGGGGCAGCGGGCAGTCGGGGGCAGCGGGCAGTCAGAAGCAGAGGTGCGTCAGGGGCAGCGGGGAGTCAGAAGCAGAGGTGCGTCAGGGGCAGCGGGGAGTCAGCGGCAGCGGTCGGGCGGTGCTGGCGGTCCGGTGGCGCCGTGGTGGTCGGGCGGTGCTGGCGGTCGGTCTGCGCCGTGGTGGTCGGGTGGCGCCGTGGTGGTCGCGGTCAGGGCTTGGCGCCTGCTTGGAGCTCCCACAGGGAGGCGTAGAGGCCCGATCTGGCGAGGAGTTCGTCGTGGGTGCCCTGTTCGGCGACGACTCCGCCCTTGTCCAGGACGTGGATGCGGTGGGCGTGGCGGATGGTGGTCAGCCGGTGCGCGATCACGATCGTGGTGCGGCCCTCGGCGAACCTGGCCAGCGCGCGCTGGATCGCGGCCTCGGTCTTGTTGTCCACGGCCGAGGTCGCCTCGTCCAGGACCACCACCGGCGGGTTCTTGAGCACCGTTCTGGCCAGCACGATCCGCTGCCGCTGGCCTCCGGACAGCGAGGCGCCGTGCTCGCCGACGACCGTGTCGTAGCCGAGCGGGAGGGCCTCGACGAACTCGTGCGCCTCCGCGGTGCGGGCGGCGGCGCGGACCTGCTCGTCGGTGGCGGAGAACGTGCCGTAGCGGATGTTGTCGGCGATCGTGCCGTCGAACAGGTGGGCGTCCTGGGCGACGAACCCGATGGCGGCGCGCAGGTCCGGCAGGTGCAGGCCGCGCACGTCGTGGCCGTCGAGCAGGACCTCGCCGGAGTCGGCCTCCTGGAAGCGGGCCAGCAGCTTGGCGATGGTGGTCTTGCCCGAGCCGGTGGCGCCGACGATGCCGGTGACCTGGCCGGGTTCCGCACGCAGCGACAGCTCCCGCAGGACGCGCGGGCGACCGGGGTAGGCGTAGCAGACCCGGTTGAGCGCGACCTCGCCCTTGACCCGCTCGCGCGCCAGCCTGCGGCCACCGGTGGGCTCGGTGGGCAGGGACAGCAGGTGCTGGACGCGGCCGAACGCGGACAGGGTGCGCTGGTACTGGTCGACGGTGACGCCAAGGCCGGACAGCCGCAGGATCACCTGCTGGGGCAGGCCGATGAGCGGGCTGAACACCTCGAACGGCACGGCCCCGCTGAGCACCTTCCGCCCGCCGACGAGCAGGGTGCCGGTCATGGAGGCGGTGGTGAGGGCGCGGACGCCCTCGCCGTGCCGGATGCCGCGCCGGTTGGCGCGCAGGTCGGCCTCGGCGCACTCGCGACCGAGCCGCTCGACCTCCCGCGCCTCGTGGTCCTCGGCGCAGGAGGTCTTGACGGTGGCGGAGGCCTCCAGGGTGGTGGCGAGCCTGCTGCGCAGCCGGGCGCGGTGCTCGGCGGAGTCGGCGTGGTCGGCCGCGGAGCGGTCGCGGTGGCGCAGGGACAGCGCGGCGACGATCGGCATGGGCAGGAACGCGACCCAGGCGACTCCGGGCGCGAGCAGCAGGAACGCCGGGATGAGCACGAGGATGCTGGTGGTGAGCTGCAACGCGCTCGCGGCGGGACCGGAGAAGAACGCGCCGAGCTGGTCGACGTCGTCGGCGAGCACGCCCGCGACGCGGGTGGGGCGCTCGCGCTGGAGGTGGTGCGCCTCCAGGCGCTGCGCGTGGTCGTGCAGGCGGGTTCGCCACTCCTGCTGGACGGCCTGCCCGAGCTCGCGCCACCGCAGGCCGGACAGGAAGGACAGGCCCGCGACGACCCCGCAGGCCACGGCGGCGGCGCCCGCGAGCACCCACAGCTGGGTGGTCGCGCCCACCACGCCGAGGGTGGTCAGCAGCGCGAACTCGCCCTTGATCAGGATCAGCGCGATCCAGCCGAGGAACACGCCGAGCGCCAGTTCCGCGAGCTGGCACAGCACCGACAGCGCGGAGGCCTCGACCAGCGCGGCGCGGTGTGACCGGACGATCCTGGCCAGCGGGTGGGCGGCCAGGCGCTCGCCCAGCGCGGTGCGGCGGAGCGGGGTGAGCACGGCGCGAGCCGCGCGGTCCAGCGCGGCGGAGAACAGGCCGGTGATCGCGCGGGCGAGCGTGCCGACGAGTGCGATCGGGCGGCGCAGCGCCCTGCCGAGGCGGAAGCCGAGCGCGGTGGGGCGATCGAGCGCGGCGCCGGTGCTCGCGCCACCGCTCCGGGAGGCGGACCGGTGCGGGACGGCGCCACGACCTCGTGCGACAGCACGACCCGAGGCGGAAGCGCGGCCTTGTGTGGAAACGCGGCCTTGTGCGGCAGCACGGTCCGAAGCGGCAGCACGACCTGAGGCAATGGCGCGGATCAGGGCAGTAGTGCGCCCTGGGGCGGCAGTGCGGTTCAGGGCGCCGACGCGGTTCGGGGTGGCGTTGTCACCTTGCGGGGTGGCTCCGGCCCACTCGGCGACACGTCCGATGCTCCTGCCCAGCGCGGCCACGGCGGCGAGCACGACCGCTGCGGTCGACCGGTCGCTGTCGACCGCGAGCGCCGAGGCGCCAACGCCCCGGCCACCAGCCGGTTGACCGCCGCCCGCAGCGGCGACGTCGGCCTGATCGGCACCAGACCGACCACCGGCCGTCCGGTCACCGCCCGACCAACCACCACCAGTCCGGCCGAGGCCGAACCAACCACGGCCTACCCGGCGGCCACTCGTCGGGTCACCGCCTGCCTGGCCATCGCCTGCCTGGTCGCCGTCCGGCTGGCCATCGTCCGGCTGACCACCGTCCGCCTGGTCACGGCCCACCTGGCCACCGACCGCACGACCGCCGCCAGTCCCACCCCCAACCACACGACCACCGCCAGCCACGCGGCCACCGCCAGTCCCAGCCCCGACCACGCGGCCACCGCCGGTCCGGCTGCCGCCCGCACGGCCACCGCTCTGGGAGCCGCCTGCCGTCGCATCATCGCCCGGTGGTGCACCGGCTGCCGCGCTGGCGCCCGAGGAGTCGTCATCCGTCGTGCTCGCCCTGGCGAAGCGGTCGGCGAGCACGCGCGCGGCCACGGTGACGGCGGTGCTCAGGGCGTGGGCGATCCCGGCGGGGTCGAGCGGTCGGTCGTGCAGGACCAGGACCCGGCCGGTCGTGGGGTTGGCCTGGGCCGCGGTGACTCCGGGCAGGGTGAGCAGGGCGGTTTCGACGGCGTGGGCGGTCACGGGGCGCCTGAGCACCTGCGGGACGTCCCAGCGCTGTCGGCCGGGGACGGCCGAGCGCACCCTCGGGCCGGGGACGGCGGCGGGGGTGAGCGGGGCGGCGGTGGGCAGAGAGGTCATGGCGGGGCTGATCTCCAGCGGTTCCCCGGTGGAACGGGGTCCGTCGGTGTTCGGGGGTGCGGCGCGGGGAGCGGCGACCGGGTCAGCGGGACTTGGTGGGGGCGGCGCCCGCGGCGGTCGCGCCTGCGGCGGCCGTGCTCGCAGCGGTCGTGCTCGTGGTCGTGGGAGTCGCGGTCGCGGGTGGGCGTGGTTTGGTGGTGTCGGTCGAGGCCGAGCCCTGGGCGGGCACGTCCACGTCGAAGATCTGCGCGGCGGTCATCTCGGCCGACACCTCGGCCGCGATGTCCTGGAGCTCCTCGCCGATGACCTGGGCGGCGCGGCGGGCCTCCATGGCCACTCCGACGGAGGTCTTCACCACGCCGCGCACGAGCGGTTTCACGACCCGCTTGGCGACCGGGATCGCCAGCAGGCCGACCAGGAAGGGGGACAGGAAGGGAGCGGGCATCGGTATCCGGGTTCCTCTCGTCTCGCGTTGGTGACGGCCGGGCGCCGGGATCATCGGAAAACCTGAAGAAAATTCTTCAGCGAAGGTCCCGAACGCCGTCCGGACCGCGCTCTCACGGTCGGTTCGATCACTTGCACACGAAGGTTATCGGAGCGATTCAGGGGACCTCGGAGCTGAAGAGCGGGTGTGCACCGGAAGGTGAGCTAAAAGCGGCCAACTCTCCCCTAAGGGGTCACACAGCAGGTCAGGACGTAATCCCATCGAGTGGTCGACGGTCACCGATACCGCATAATTTTCTCACGAATACCACCTTTCCGGGGCAGCGCAATCACCTGGGCAGCGAAAGCCGGAGATCCGAAAAATGCGGCCTCAAGGACGGGAAGAGCTCCACAGGCGCACCCCACAGATCGGTGACTCTGCGAACCCGATCCATTGGCGCTTTGTATTTATTTTGCCCATGGAAAGCCCCGAACGGGCGGTTTGTGCCGCAAAAAACGCATGTGCCGTGTGCGCGCTGTCAGGATCAGCGCGCTCCCCCTCCTCGGCACGCCCCTCGGGGCGCCCTCCCCTACCGGCACCCCCCTCACAGGCAGGAAAGGGCACGTCGATGCGCATCAAGAACTCGGTGGCCGTGCTGGTTGGCGCGCTCGCCTGCGCCACGGTCCTCGCACCTCCGGCAAGCGCGAGCGGAACGGCGGTGAGCGGAACGGTCGTGGTGAAGGGCGCCGCGGCGAGCGGCGCGAGAGGCACGGCCGCGAAGGCCGCCGCGCCCGGCGGGGCCACCCGCTACACCCTGAGCCTGTCGGGGGCTCAGTCGACCTGGTACCGCGCGGTCAGGCTGTCCTGCCCGGCAGACCCCTCCGGCCACCTGCACCCCAAGGGCGACCAGGCGTGCGCCGACCTGGCCACGGTCCAGGGCAACATCGCCAACATGCGCCGCGACACGCAGCGGTGCGCGCCCGGCGGCGGCTCGATCACGGCGACGATGAGCGGCACCTACGACGGCCGGTCCGTGCAGTGGAACAAGACCTACCGCGACCAGTGCGAGATGTTCACGGCGACCCGCGCGGTCTTCCGCTTCTGAGCACGACCCGGCGGCGTCGACGCGCTCGCCGCCGCCGGACCCCCGCCACGGCGCCCCCACCCCGGCAACCGCCGCTCCCCTGTCACGGCCGGTGCCGGTACACCAGCAGCGCGGTGTCGTCGGGCGGCACGGCGGGTGGCAGCTCGCGCAGCAGCAGGTCGGCCAGCGCCTCCACGTCCAGCTCCGCCGAAGCGGCCAGCACCTCCCCCGCGCGGGTGATGCCCTCGTCCAGGTCCCGGTCCCGCCGCTCCACCAGCCCGTCGGTGTACAGCAGCAGCGTCGCCCCCGGCGGGATCAGCGCGCTCGCGGGCGTCCGAACGGCCCCCGGCACGGCGGCCAGCGGCGGCCCGAGGCCGTCGCCCAGCTCGCGGTACCCGCCGTCGTGGGCGCACAGCGCGGGCAGGTGCCCGGCCGAGGCGTAGTCCACGTGCCCGGTCCCGGTGTGCACCACCAGGCACAGCACCGTCGTGCACAGCGCGCCGGGCAGCCGCTCGGCGAAGGTGTCCAGCGCGGTCAGCACGGCGGCGGGCCCGTTGTCCTGGAGCAGCAGGGCCCGCGCGGCGCTGCGCAGCTGCCCCATGACGGCGGCGGCGGCCAGGTCCTTGCCGACGACGTCGCCCACGAGCAGCGCGCACCGCTCGCCAGGCAGCGCCACGACGTCGTGGAAGTCCCCGCCCACCTGGAGCACCGGCCCGAGCCCGATCCCGCCGGGGTGCCCCGGTCCGCTGAGCGCGGGCTCCCCCGGCCCCACGGCGGGCCGGTAGCGGGCAGCGACCCCGGCGGGCAGCCCGTCCGTCGGTCCGAGGATGGCGTGCTGCAGGGTGATCGCGACCTCGGCGAGCCGCCGCTGCTCCCGCTCGCGGATGGCCTGCTCGGCGGTGCGCGGGCTGACGTCGGCGGCCAGGACGCCCACGTGGCGGGTCCCGTCCAGGGCGACCGGGTAGGCGGTGATGTCGATGTCGAGGTCGCTGGCGGGCAGGTGCCGGGTGAGGCGCGTGGTCTCGCCGGTGCGCCAGACGTGCTCGCACATGAGGGTCCACTCGCGGGCCTCGGCCTCGGCCATCAGCTCGCGGTGCGTGCGCCCCTGCCGCTCGCCGAGCCCGGCGTGGACGGCGGACGCGGTGTTGAACCGCACCAGCCGGAACTCGGCGGGCGCGTCCGGGTCGGAGCTGGTGCGCTCGGCCAGCCCGAAGCCGTAGGGCAGCTGCTCGAGGGCGGCCCGGTCGAGCGCCCCGTCCGGCGGAGGAGGGCTGGTCATGGGGTGGGTGCCACCCGACGGGGATTCACCCACCGGACGGTACCCGCACGAAGTGCGAACACCGCGCCAACGACTCCGCCACACGCCACGCTGATGTCACCGCCAGGGGTGAGCCCGGCAGCGCGGGGTGTGACCGAGCGCGATCGCGGGAACACGGCCCCGTGACCTACTCGCACTTCTCCACCCGGAAACCCACCGCCGTCCCGGCCCCTCGGGACGGCGGGACAGCGCCCCACCTGGAGCCGGGTCGCACGACCGGCCGGGTGGAGGTCGACGCGTCGCTGCGCTGCGAGAACCTGGGCGCGGTGCGGGCGCGCATCGCCGAGGTGCTGGCCGGGCACGACCCGGACTTCGTGGACGACGTGCGGCTGGTGGCGACCGAGCTGGCGGCGAACGCCTGCGACCACGCCGAGCGCCCGCGCACGCTGGTGCTGCGCCGCGAGGTGCACCACGAGCGCGGGGCGGAGCTGGTGGTGGAGGTGAGCGACGCGAGCCCGGAGCGGTGGCCGCTGCTGGGGACGTCGACGCTGGGCGAGTTCCGGGGCAACGGCGTCCGGATGGTCCAGGCCCTGTGCGCGGACTGGGGCGTGCGGCGCAGCGCCGAGGTGAAGGTGGTGTGGGCCAGGATGCCGATCCCCTGAGCCGCGTCAGGCCCCGGTCACCCCCAGCGCGGTCCGGCGGCACACCTCGGCCCACGGCGTCGGCTCGATGCCGAAGCGCTCGCGCGCGGCGCGGTCGTCGAGCACGTAGGGCCGGTTCCACTGGTAGCCGACCTCGGCCAGCTCGCGCATCATCGGCGACACCAGCCCCACCGCGCGCAGCGCCGCGATCGGCAGCCCGCGCACCCGGACCGGCGGCTTCCCGGCCGCGCTCAGCACGTCGGAGAGCACCCGCTCCTGGGACAGCGCCGGGTTGGACGGCACGTGCCAGGCCCGCCCGTGGGCTCCGGGGTCGGCTGCGGCGGCGACCAGGGTGCGGGCGACGTCGAGCACGTCGGTGAAGGTGTGCGGCAGGTCGGTGCGCCCCAGCATCCGGACGGGCTCACCGCGCAGGGCGGCGGGCAGCACGCGGGTGATGTGCCCGTTGGTCCCCACGCCGGGCCCCAGGTAGTCCGAGCCCCTGACCTGCACGACGCGCACGCGCCCGGCCCGGTGGGCGGCGAGGGCGTCGGCCCAGATGCGGGCGCGCAGCGCGCCCTTGTGGTCGGTCGCGATCTCGGGGAGCCCTTCGTGCATGGGCACGTCGACCGGGCCGTAGGCGTAGAGCCCGTCCGTGATGGCGTAGACGGCGCCGGTGCGCTGGACGGCGGTGAGCAGGGACGCGGCGAGGGGCGGCCAGACGCGCTCCCACTGGGTGTAGTCGGCGGGGTTGGCGCAGTTGTAGAGGACACGGGCGCCTTCGGCGGCGCGGGTGAGCGCGTCGACGTCGGAGGCGTCGAGCGCGAGGTGGTCGACGCCCGCGAGCCCGGCGGCGCGGCCGGAGCGGCTGGCGAGGGTGACCCGCTCGCCCGCGCCTGCGAGCAGCTCGGCGACGTGGCGGCCGACGGGACCGGCGCCGATGACGAGGTGGTGCTGGGACATGGTGTCCGCCCTTCCGGTGGTTGGCTGCTGCACCGGAAACTAACAACCTCTAACCGATTTTGGCAGTGTTAGATTTTCCTACTGCTGCTAACCTGCGCGCATGTCGTTGCGCGAACGCCGCAGGGCCACCGCCACCCGCGAGATCCTCGACGCGGCGAAGGCGCGGATCGCCGAGCACGGACCGGCCGGACTCGCCCTGCGGGCGGTGGCGCGGGACCTGGACATGACCGTGCAGGCGCTGTACCACTACTTCCCGAGCCGGGACGACCTGCTGACCGCGCTGATCGTGGAGGCGTACGAGGACCTGGCGACGGCCGCGCGGACCGCGCTGGAGGCGGGCCCGCCGGAGCCGTTCCCGGCGGTCGCGGAGGCCTTCCGGGCGTGGGCGGTCGAGCACGCGGCCCAGTTCCAGCTGATCTACGGCACTCCCCTGCCGCACTACCGCGCCCCGCACGAGGGCCCGACCACCGAGGCCGCCAGGAAGGTCACGGCGGTCTTCCGCGACGCCCTGTTCGACGGCTGCTCCGAGGAGGCGCTGGCCCGCGCGGACGCGCCCGCGCTGAGCGAGGAGCTGCGCGCCCGCTTCGCGGAGCTGCCACCGGAGTCCAGGGGCGCGCTCCCCCCGCCCGCCGCAGCGCTGTTCCTCGACGCGTGGGCCCAGCTGCACGGCCTGGTGGTGCTGGAGGCGTTCGGCCACCTGGACTTCATCGGCCCGCTGCGGGTCGAGGTGTTCCAGGGGGCGGTGCGGTCGCTGCTGGCCGACGTGCGGCGCAGGGTGCCGGGCTGACCACGATCGCCGTTCACCCGGTCAGGTGATGGTCACCGTCGGCGGTATCCGCGCTGATCCGGTCGCGCACCTGTGAATACCGGTGATCGCGGAGAGCGCCGGCACAAGGCCTTCGGGCGCTGTTCGCCGGTGTTGTCGGGCAGGAGCGGCATGACTGTTCAGCACAGGGTGGTCCACGAGCGCAGACCCCGGCGCCGGGTGCTGCTCATCGCGCTGTTCGCCGTGGTGACCGCCGTGGTCGCCTCGGTGTCGGCCTGGCTGGCGGCGGACGTGGGCGGGCGGTGGCGGGTGGACGGCATCCCCTACCTGTGCGCGACCGGGGTCATGCTGGTGCTCGCCGGGGTGCTGATCAACGTGCTCCCCAGGGCGGTCAAGGAGTTCTGGCTCTGGTCGGGGCCGTTCCCCGACGTCGCCGGGCGGGTGCTCAGGGCGCTGCGCCCGCTCAAGGCCGCCGGGGTGGTGGTCACGGTGCTCGTGCTGGGCGTCGGCGGCTACCTGCTGGCCCCGTCGCCCGGCGCGGACGGGGCGGCGCTGGAGGAGGGCGAGCTCTGGCTCATGGCGGGCGACGACATGAGCCCGAACGACCCGCGCGCCGTGGTGCTGGAGCAGTGGAACCAGGCGCACCCGAAGACCCCGGTGAAGCTGGTCGACGCCGCGGGCGCCACGGACGAGCAGCGGGAGCGGATGCTCAACGACGCCGAGCCCGACGGGCCGCACCGCGCCGACCTCTACCTGCTGGACGTGGTCTGGATGGCCGAGTTCGTGAAGGGCGGCCACCTGCGCGAGCTGGACCGGTCCACGATCACCGGGGGCACGGACGACTTCCTGGCCAAGGTGCTCGACGCCTGCGAGGTCGACGGGAAGCTGTGGGCGCTGCCGCTCAACACCGACGTCAGGCTGGTCTACTACCGCACCGACGTCCCCGGCGTGACCGCGCCGACCAGCTGGGACGGCCACTCCGGCGCGGCGGCGGCCAGGGCGCGCGGCGGGCTGGAGGCGGCGGACGCCCCGCAGCTGGCCGAGGAGATGCAGACCGTGGAGGCGCTGGAGGCGATCTGGGCGGCGGGCGGCTCCGTGGTGGCCAAGGACGGGTCGGTCACCCGCACGCCCGACGGGACCAGGGTGCAGTTCGGCAAGAACGACTACGAGGGGATGCGCAAGCTCAACGCGATGACCAGGACCGAGGGCGTCGTGCCCGCAGGCGTGCTCCCCGAGGACACCGGGGCCGAGGACGCGGTCGAGCTGTTCGCGGACGGGCGGACCGCGTTCCTGCGGAACTGGGCCGTCGCGCACCGGCAGCTGACCGCCAGGCAGGACCGGTCGAACACCACCCAAGTCGGGTTCCGCAGCGCCGTGCAACCGGGGCCGAGCGTGCTGGGCGGGCAGAACCTGGTGATCTCCCGGCACAGCGCCAAGCCGAAGGCCGCGCAGGCGCTGCTGGAGTTCCTGACCAGCACGCAGAGCCAGCAGATCCTGGCCGAGATCGGCGGGTTCGCGCCGAGCCGGACCTCGGTCTACGACCGGTCGGGCAGCGAGCACCTGGGGAACGTGCGGAACGCGCTCAAGGACGCCAGGCCCCGGCCGCAGATCGAGCGGTACACGGAGTTCAGCAAGCTCTTCCGGGAGGCGGTCCGGGGTGTGGTGACCCCGGAGGACAAGGTGCCGGACGAGACCGCACGGCGGCTGGCGGACCTCCTGCGCGAGTGAGGCGCCACGCGGGAGGGCCCGCCCGCGCGACGCGGACGGGCCCTCCAAAGCGCTCGGCTCAGTCCTGCGCCAGCAGGTCCCGCAGCGGCGTGCTCGCCTTGCCGGGGTTGGCGATCAGCAGCGCCAGCACCATGCACGCCACCACCAGCGGCAGGCTCACCGCGCTCAGCAGCACCGGGATCTCCGGGGCGGGGCGGATGCCGCTCTGCACCGCCTGGGCGTCGAGCAGCGCCACGATCGCCAGCCAGCCCACCGGCAGCGACACCACCACGGACCCGACCGCGATCAGCACCACCTCGGCCACGAGCTGCTTCCGCACCCCCGAGGCCGTGCCGCCGCTCAGGCGCAGCAGCGCGTTCGCCCGCCTGCGCTCCACCAGGCCGGACGCCAGGGTGGCCGCGCCGATCAGGACCGCCAGCACGAACATCACCCACGCGAACACCTCGAACGCGCTCACCAGCCGCGCGGTGATGTTCGCGACCGTGTCGCGCAGGAACTGCTGCGTCACGACCCTGGCCCTCGGGTGCTCCTCGGCGACCACGGCCGCCAGCCCGTCGCGCACGGCCTCGACGTCGGCGCCCTCGCGGACCTCCGTGAAGAAGGCGTAGATCTGGCTGGACGCGGTCATCTCCGCCCACAGCTCGGGGCTGACCACGAGCATCCCGCCGTCCGAGGCCGAGTCGTCCACGACCGCGACGACGCTGACCTCCCGGTGACCGCCGGGCAGCGGCACCTCCAGCACGTCGCCCACCCCGACGCCCTGCGCGTCGGCGTAGTTGACCGACACCGCGACGCGCGTGTCGTCCAGGTGGTTCAGCACGTCGGCGGGCCCGTCGGTGACGGTGAGCGCGGTGAGCCGGTCGGAGTCCTCGCGGCCCCAGCTCCACGCCTGCACCCTGCGGTCCCCGACCTCGACGTAGCCGAACGAGAACGTGGTCATCGCCTCGACCCCGTCGACCCGCACCAGCTCCTCGCGCAGCTCGGCGGGCAGCGTCTCGTTGCCGAGGTTGGTGCCCAGCGGCGCGGCCTGGACGAACAGGTCGCCCACGGTCCAGCGCTCCACCGACGAGGCGACCTCGCTCTTGATGCTGATCGACACCCCGGCCATGGCGACCGCCGAGACCACGGACACGGTGAACGTCACGCACAGCGCGGCGTTGCGCCGCCAGCCGAGCTGGAGCTGCCTGGCCACGGCCAGCCGCACCGGTCCCGGCTCGCCCCGGCGCAGCCCCAGGCCCACCAGCACGGGCAGCACCACGGCCAGCAGCGCCGCGCCGCCGAGCAGCGGGACCAAGCCCGCCGACTGCACGCCCTCCGGCCCGAGCAGCACGGCGAGCGCGCCCAGCACGAGCAGTCCCACGCCGACCAGCGCCGGGGTGCGGGCGCCGCCGGGCAGCACCGCGACCTCTCCCCTGCCGGACACGGCCTCGATCGCCCGGACCCTGGTGAACCGCCGCACCCCGGACACCCAGGCCGCCGCGAACATCAGCAGCGCGGCGACCAGCGCGCCGAGCGCGGGCATCTGCCAGGGCGTGCCGGGGGTGACGGCCTGCTGGCTCAGGTCGGTGATCTGCCTGGCGAACGAGCCGAGGTTGCGCCCGACGAGCACGCCGAGCACCGCGCCGACCGCGTAGCTGACCAGCAGGATCGGCACCATGACGGCGGCCGAGCCGAGCATCAGGTGCGAGGTGCGCACCCCGGTCAGCCGCATCCTGGCCAGCGCGGGCCGGGCGTCGTCCAGGGCCAGCCGCCAGGTCAGGAACAGCACCACCCCGGCGGTGAGCACGGCGATGACCGCGAACATGCTCAGGATGGTCAGGAACGTCTGGAACGCCTTGCGGTACCCGGAGAGCAGGTCGCCGGGCTCCTTCACGGCGGCGGACCCGTCGACGGCGTCGGTGACGTCGGCGATCACGCCTGCCCGGTCGCGGTCGCCGGGGTCGACCAGGAGCGCGTCGGAGCGCTCGCCGCGCCCGAACGCCTCGGCCACCACCGGCCGGGGCGCGATGACGACCGAGCCCCGGTTGGCGACCTCGCCGGGCAGCACGGCCGCCACGGTCCAGGTGCGCACGCCGCTCGTGCCGCCGATCGTGATCTCGTCACCGGCCGCGATGCCGCGCGGGTCGGCGTAGTCGGCGGCCAGGTAGACCTCGTCCGCCGCGAGCGGCCGGTCCCTGGTGCGGCGGGCGAGGTCGTCGTCGACGTAGTCGGCCAGGTCGGCGTCGACGCCGAAGACCAGCACCGGCGTGGACCCGCCGCCGTCCTCGACGCGGCTCGCGCTGACCACGAGCATCGAGGTGGCGGGCAGCCCGGTGTCCCGGACCCGCTGGACCACGGCGGGCGTCATGCCGCCGGGGGCGCGCGCCTCGACGCCGACGATCCCGTCGCGCACGGCGGTGATGGGCGCGCCGCGCAGCGCGTCCTGCACGGCGAAGTAGACCACCAGAACGGCGGTGGTGAGCAGCACCCCGGCGATGCCCGCGGCGACGGCGGCGGCGAGCCGGGCGGGCCGGAAGTACCAGCTGCGGGTGAGCGAGCGGGCGACCAGCCTGGTCGCGTCGAGCGCCATCAGGAGACCCGCGCCCGCGAGACGACGCTGCCCGCCGTCATGGTGGCGACGACGTCGGCCCAGGCGGCGAGGTCCAGGTCGTGCGTGATGATCACGCTGGCGGCGCCGCGCTCGCGCACCACGGCCCGGAACAGCTCCTGCACGCGCAGGCCGTTCTCCTCGTCCAGCGCGCCGGTGGGCTCGTCGGCGAACACGATCGCCGGGTCGTTGACGCACGCCCTGGCCACGGCGGCGCGCTGGGCCTCGCCGCCGGAGACCTGGCCGGGCCAGCTGCGCGCGCGGTGCGCGAGGCCGACCTCGTCCAGCGCGGAGCGGGCCTTGGCCAGCGCCGCCGAGAGCCGGGTCCCGGACATGATCAGCGGCGCGGCGACGTTCTCCTCCAGGGTGAGCGTGGGCACCAGGTTGTCCTTCTGCAGCACGAACCCGATGTGCTCGGCGCGCAGCCTGGCCATCGCGGGCTCGTCCAGGGCCGCCAGGTCGTGGCCGAGCAGGGTGATCGTGCCGGTGGTCGGCTCGTCCAGCCCGGACAGGCAGTTGGCGAACGTGGACTTGCCGCTGCCGCTCTTGCCGACGATGGCCACCGTCTGCCCGGCGCGGACCTCCAGGTCGCAGTCGTGCAGGACCCTGGTGGCGGTCTCGCCGCGCCCGAACTCCTTGCTCACGCCCTCGGCGCGCAACACTGGGCTGGTGGTCACTCTGCTGCCTCCCTGGCGGCGGGGCTGGTGCGCAGCGCCGCGGGGGCGTGCGCGGGGACGGCCGGGGCGTGCGGGTGGACGGGGGCGACCCTGCGGTAGGGCTGCCCCGGTTCGGGTCGGGGGTCGGGCTCGCCCTTGTTGGGCCACAGCGCCATGGCCCGCTCGGCCTGGGCGGTGATGGTCAGCGAGGGGTTGACGCCCGCGTCGGCGGTGACCGCCGAGCCGTCCACCACGTGCAGGCCGGGGTGGCCGTGCAGCCGGTGGTACGGGTCGACGACGCCGGTCTCGGGGGTCTCGCCGATGGGGCAGCCGCCGACGAACGGCAGCACGACGGGCACGTGCCCCAGGCCGGGCAGGGTGCCCGCGGGCGCGCCGCCCATGCGCTGCGCGGTGCGCCGCAGCACGTCCGCTACCAGCGGCGAGGTGACCGTGGGCAGCGCGCCGGGGTCGCGGCGGGCGGTGAGGCCGCCGCCGCGCTTGCGGGAGACGGTGAACGTGCCCGCGCCGGTGCGCACGACGAACACGATGATCGTGCGCTCGGACCAGCGCCGCACGTTCAGGAACCGGGCCGCCGCAACGGGGTTGCGGGCGACCGCGCCGAGCCAGCGCAGCCAGCGCGGCCCCCTGCCGACCGCGTCGACGAACGGGGTGGTGGCCAGGCCCATGGAGTTGGAGCCCTTGCCGTAGCGGCCCGCTTGGACGAGGGTGTCCGGGTCGGGGCGGAACGCCGAGGTCGCGGCGACGCCGGTGCTGTAGTCGTCGGCCCCGACCTTGGGCACGGTCGCGCCCAGCAGGTCGGACGGCGCCCTGGTGAGGCTGCCCAGCCGGGGCGAGGTGCGCGGCAGCGAGCCGTCGCCGACCATGCGGTGCAGCAGCCGCTGCGTGCCCAGCGCGCCTGCCGCGAGCACCACGTGCTCGGCGGTGAGCGTGGTCGGGCGGGCGAACCACGCGCCGGTGCGCACGACCTGCACCGCGTAGCCGCCGCCGTCGAGCGGGCGCACGGACGTCACGGTGCTCTCGGCGCGCACCCGCGCGCCCGCGTTCTCCGCCAGGTGCAGGTAGTTCTTCACCACGGTGTTCTTCGCGCCGTACCGGCAGCCGGTCAGGCACTCGCCGCACTCGCGGCAGCCGGAGCGCCGGGGGCCGGCGCCGCCGAAGTACGGGTCGTCGACCTCGGTCGACGGTCCGAAGTGGACGGCCACGGGCAGCGGGCGGAACGTGCCGCCCGCGCCCATGTCCTCGGCCACCGACCGCATGACGCGGTCGGTGGGCGTGGTGGTCGGGTTGACCGCCGAGCCGAGCATCCGCCTGGCCTGGTCGAAGTGCGGGGCCAGCTCGGACTTCCAGTCGGTGACGCCGGACCACGCCGGGTCGTCGTAGAAGCCCTGCCCCGGCTCGTACAGGGTGTTGGCGAACACCAGCGAGCCGCCGCCGACCCCCGCGCCCGCGGGCACGACGAGCGGGCCGAGCCGGTGCAGGCGCTGGAACCCGCGCAGGCCCAGCTTGGGCGCGAACAGGTACTTGCGCAGGCGCCACGAGGTCTTCGGGAAGTCGGCGTCGGCGAAGCGGTAGCCCGCCTCCAGGACGCAGACCCGGTAGCCCTTCTCGGTGAGCCGCAGCGCGGTCACCGCGCCCGCGAACCCGGACCCGATGACCAGCACGTCGTGGTCGTGCGCGGGGGCCGCGTCGGTCATCGGGCGGCGGCCCGCTCGGGGTGGCTGAACTTGACCGAGCCGTCGAACAGGCCCAGCAGGATGTCCTGCATGGACTCGGTCAGCACCCGGATGGCGACCGGGTCGATGATGCTGGCCAGGGTGGGCACGCCGAAGTCGAACTCGGCGTGGAAGACCACGAACGCGTCGCCGCCGTCCTGGGTCACCGACCACTGGCCCTCGAACACGTCGAAGTCGCCGGTGGTCTGGGTGAAGCGGCTGATCAGCGCCTCGCGGTCGAACGTGTCCACCTCGGTCCAGCGCAGGACGCCGTTGCGGAAGTCCACCGCCCAGTGGCTGGTGATGGAGCCGTCCTCGGCGGCCGGTTCCGCGACGACCTCGCGGACGGTCTCGACGAGCTCGGGGTAGCGGGTGAAGTCGACGACGGTCTCGTACACCTCGGTGGCCACGCCGCCGGGGACGTGGGCCTCGATCCGCACGGTCTGCACGGTTTCTCTCCTCTCAGCTGCTCGCCGGGAAGCGCCCGGCGAGCGTGGACAGCGCGCGGTCGAAGGTGGCGGCGACGTGGTCCAGCTCGTCGGCCGTGATGGTGGCGGGCGGGGTCAGCCGCAGCACGTGCGAGTTGTTCATGGAGTGGTTGACCAGCACGCGGCCGTCGATCAGCTCCAGGACCAGCTCGCCCGCGAGGCCGGGGTCGCGCATCTCGACGCCGATCAGCAGGCCCTCGCCGCGCACCTCGACCACCAGGTGCGGGCAGGTGCGGGCGACCGACTCGGCGATGCGGTGCTTGAGCTCCGCGCCGAGCTTGGCGGCCTTGGCGACGGCGTCCTCCATGACGATGGCCTCGATCGCGGCCTTCGCGGCGGCTGCGGCGACGGGGGCGGCCGAGAAGGTGGAGGTGTGCAGGAACGGGTCCTTGTCGAACGGCGCGTAGGCCTGCGGCGTGGCCACGGCGGCGGCGACCGGGACGACCCCGCCGGACAGGCCCTTGCCGACCAGCATCACGTCCGGGGTGACGGCCTCGGGGTCGTGGCCCCACCAGCGGCCGAGCCTGCCGAGGCCGGTGAGGATCTCGTCGATCACCAGGAACGCGCCGTGCTCGGTGCGCAGGCGGCCGAGCGCGGCGAGGTAGCCGTCGGGCGGGAAGACCACGCCGCCCTCGCCCTGGACCGGTTCGACGATGACGCAGGCGGGCGGGCCGTCGCGCAGGGCGGCCTCCACGGCGTCGACGTCGCCGTAGGGCACGACGGTGACGTCGGGCAGCAGCGGCTGGAACTTCTCCTGGTAGACGCTCCGCGCGGTGACGCTGAGCGAGCCGAGGGTCTTGCCGTGGTAGCCGTTGGCGGTGGTGATCAGCCGCCGCTTGCCGTTGGCCCTGGCCATCTTGATGGCGGTCTCGGTGGCCTCGGTGCCGGAGCCGACGAAGTGCACCTTGGTGAGGCCGGGCGGGCAGACGTCGACCAGGGCCTTCGCGGCGGCGGCGCTGACCGGCTCCAGCAGGAGCCGGGTGGCCAGCGGGTTGGCGCGGACCTGGGCGACGACGGCCTCGGTGACGTGCGGGTGCGTGCCGCCGAGGATGAACACGCCGTACCCGGCGCAGTTGACGAAGCTCTCGCCGTCCGAAGTGCGCACGGTGGCGCCGCTGGAGGCGGTCTCCCAGAAGCCGCCGAACATCTCGCCGAGCGAGGCGCGGCCCGCGCTGAGGTGGGCGCGGTAGGCGGCGAGGAGCTCGCCGCCGGTGGGGTCCTGCTGCGTGGTGGTGTCCATGGTTCCCGTGGTTCGGGGGGCAGGGGTCGGGGCCGCGCGGCGGTGTGGCCGCGCGGCCCCGGTGGGCGTCGGGCCCCGCGGGGCCCGGTCGGGGCGCCGTGGCGTGGCGCCCCCGGTCGTGCGGTCCGGCTAGTCGACGCGGAGCGGAGCCCCGCCGTGGTAGCGCTCCATCGCGTCCACGGTGGACAGGCGTCCGGGCGGGTGGAACGCGAGGGCGTGCACGCTGGCCGCGAGGAGCGCGACGTCCGGGGACGACACGAAGGCCATGCCGCCCAGCAGCTCCACGGCCGTGCCCGCCACGCGCCTGCTGGTGCGCTGGAGGCTGTAGCGGGCGGTCAGCGCGTCGGCGAGCGCGTCGTTGCCGACCGAGCCGGTGTCCACGCCCCAGGCGACCCGGTCCAGCGCGAACGCCGCCGACTCCAGGTCGGCCACCAGGTCCACCCGCGTCGCCGCGTCGCCCCGGCCGGAGTCCAGGAGCCTGGCGACCAGCGCGCTGGCCACACCCAGGTAGACGGCGGACACGAGCAGGTTGAACCAGATCAGGCCGGTGGTGTTGAGGTCGTCGAGGTTCGTCTCCGGGTCGAGCACGGGCTTGACGACCAGCTCGTCCGGGACGAGCACGTCGGCCAGCACGACCTCGTCGCTCTCCGCGCCCGCGAGCACCGGGGAGTTCCAGAACGGCCGCACGCTGATGCCGGGGGCGTCGGCCGGGATGACCGCGATGCCCAGGCCCGTCGTGCCGTCCTCGTGGCGCAGCGCGACGCTCGCCGTGATCAGGTCCATCGACGCCGACAGGCTGCACGGCTTCTTGCTGCCCGACACCAGCCAGCCGCCCTCGGCGGGGCGCGCGGACATGGTCGGGGTGAGCACGCCCTGACCGGTGCGGCCCTCGGCGAACGCGCTGCTCATCATGCGCTTGTCGCGGGCGACCGCGTCGAGCAGCAGCCACTCGAAGCCGGTGCTGGTGGCCGCGAGGGTCACCAGGCTGGCCACCGAGAAGTTGTGCATCGTGGCCGCCACCGCCACCGACGGTGACCGGGTCGCGATGGCGCGGGTGACGCGCACCGCGTCCCGCGCGCTCGCGCCGAGGCCGCCGTGCTCGGCGGGCACCAGCAGACCGGAGCCGCCCGCCTCGCGCAGCGCGGCGATGCCGGGGCCGCCGCGCTGCTCCAGCTCGCTGAGCGAGAACTCGCCCAGCGCCTTGTCCAGGCCGGGGAGCAGCGCTTCCAGGGTGTCGTGCTCGCGCTGGAGGAACCTCACCGCGCGCCCCCGGCCGCCGAGTCGGCGGGCGGCAGGGCGCTCTCGAACACGCGCGCCCTCGGCGTGACGTTCGTGGCGATGCTGACGGCCTGCAGGTGGCTGGTGCGCAGCATCGGGAAGTTCGCCTCGCCGAACGGGCCGCCGGACAGGCCGTTGCCGCCGTGCGAGGGGATGCCGGGCACGAAGCCGAGGTGGCTGTCGTTGACCTTGAGGATGCCGCCGTTGTCCAGCCGGGCGCAGAACCGCTCGACCAGCTCGGGGTTCTCCGACCACAGCGAGTTCCGCAGCCCGTACGGGTTGGCGTTCATGAACCGCAGCGCCTCGTCGAACGCGGCCTCGTCGGACTGCCCGTGACCCGCCTGCTCCGCGCCCGCCTGCTCGGGGACGACGATCGCCAGCAGCGGGTAGAACGTCTCCTCGCGCACGGCCCGCGTCCTCCCGGCCCGCTCGTAGCCGTCGACCCGGAGCAGGGTCGGCTCCAGGAACACCCCGGACGAGTCGCGCGTGCCGTCCTCGGCGACCCGGTGGCCGCCGCTGACCAGCACGGCGCCGTCGGCGACGGCCTCGTCCAGCACGGCCGAGAAGTCACCGGTGCGCAGCACCGGGGACAGCAGCACGTCCGGGTCGCCGGGGCGGCCGGGCCGGATGTCGGCGACGAGCTTGACCAGCCGCTCGACCAGCTCGTCGGCGATCTCCGGGTGCGCGATGACGTACTTGGGCACCATGCAGATCTGGCTGGAGCCGTAGAAGCACTCGGAGATGGCGAGCGCCGCGTTGTCCAGGTCGGCGTCGCGCCACACGAGCACGCCGTCGTTGCCCGCCAGCTCCAGCACCGGCTTCTTGCCCGCCTCGACGCAGCGCTTGCCGATCTCGATGCCGCGCTCGCTGCTGCCGAAGAAGAAGATGTCGTCGACGTCGTCGCTGGCCAACCACTGGTCCAGCAGCACCTTGGGCACACCGCTGACGATGCTCAGCACGCCCTTCGGCGCGTCCATCTCCTCCAGCACGGAGGCCACCAGCTCGCGCCAGGCCCACGCCACGCCGTAGGGGGCGCTGCGCGGGGCCTTCACGACCAGCGAGTTGCCCGCGACGAGCGCGTGCACGCCGAGCATGGAGTTGGAGGCCGCCGCGTTCTGCGGCGGGCTCAGGCACACCACGCCGTCGCCCTTGCGCACCAGGCGGATCTCCCGTTCGCCGATCCGCTCGCGGTGCTCCATCATGCGCGCGTTGGCCGCGAAGGTCTCCGGGGACGAGCACTGGATGACCCCGGCGACCTCCCACTGCGCGAGCCTGCGCGGGTGCCCCTCGGCGATGAGGACCTCGACGAACTCGTCGCTGCGGTCCTTGATGCGCTGGTGCACGCGCGCCCCGAACTCCAGGCGGCGCTCCAGCGACCAGGAACCCCACTCCGGCTGGGCGGCGCGGGCGGCGCGCAGCGCCTCCAGGGTCTGCTCGGTGGTGCTGAGCGCGACCCGGCCCACGATGCGGGCGTCGGTCGGGTCGGGCTCCGAGCCCTTGGCGAGGTCGCGCTTGAGGCGGATCGCGCCGAAGGCGTCGTCGAAGATGCTGGACGCGTCGATCGCGTACAGCCACTTGTCCACGGGCGCGTCCTGGCCCGCGATGTAAGAGGGGTAGGACTCCACGGTCGTCAACCTGTCCTGATCGGGGGTGGTGGCCTAGACCAGGCCCATGTAGCGCATCCGGACGTCCTGGGTCTCCTGCGACCAGGTGGACGCGGTGACCATGCGCTCCTCGGCGCTGGTGTCGACGAGCTTGCGGCCCGGCCACACCTCGTACTCGGGGATCAGGTGGCCCCACTCCTCCAAGCCCTGCTGGAACAGCGACTCCCGCTGGAACAGCACCGGCTGCATGGGCAGCCCCTCCCACAGCGCGCGCCCGCGCTGGATCAGCTCCAGGATGCGCATCCGCTCGCCGGGCTGCTCCTCGAGGTGGCGCTTGATCACGCTGCTGCCCACGGACAGGTGGCGGATCTCGTCCATGCCCGCGCCGCGCTCGATCTCGGCGCCCGCCGGGTCCAGCTCGGCCCACTTGCGCTCGCTCAGCTCGCCGAACGGGGCGAGCACGCCCTCCACCAGGATGGTGAGGGTGATGACGCCGCCGTAGAAGTCGCCCTGGTCGCGGATGACCGAGACGCCGAACGCCTCCAGCGGGTCGAGCACGCTCTCGATCGCCTGACCAGCGACCTCGGTGATCACGCCGTCGACCTCGGCCTCGGGCACGCCGACCTCGATGATGTGGTCGCGGAACACGCGGGCGTGCCGGGCCTCGTCGAGCAGCTGGGTGGAGAAGAACTCGGTCATGACCCGGTTGGGCGCGGCGGCGACCAGGTGGCCGAGCGCGCGGGTGACCTTCTCCTCCGCGATGGTGCGGAAGGCGAACTCCTGGATCAGGGCGTCGCGCAGCGGGCCGGGCTTGAGGACCTGCTCGGGGACGAGCGCCTCGGGGGTGTGGCCGTTGGGGATGCGGCGCAGCAGCCTGCCCGCCACCTCGTCGAGCCAGTACTGGAGGTCGCACGACTCGGGCGTCAGCTCCAGGGTGCGGGCGCCTTCGAGCACGGGGACGGTGCGGTCCCAGTCGACCTCGGGCCTGATCTCGTCGCTCATGGTTGTTCTTTTCCTCGTGGTGGTGATGGTTGTTGTTCAGATGGCTCGGGTGAGCCGCAGCAGGTTCCACAGGGAGGAGACCGTCACGCCGCCCTCGAAGGCGACGTACTCGGGCTCGACCACGTGCGGGGCCCACTTGCGCTTGAACGCTTCCTGGGTGCGCGCGGGGTAGACCGCCTTGCCGTGCTCGGCGATCAGCCCGGCGACGCGGGTGACGGCGCCGCTGGCCGCTCCGGGCACCTCGTTGGCCGGGTCGAGCCCGGCGAACGGGGTGTGGCCCAGGTGCAGCCAGCCCGCGCCCTCGGCCTGGAACGCTTGCAGCGCCTGGAGGTTGACCAGCTCGATGGTGCCGACGGGCGAGTCGGGGTCGCGGCGGGTCAGGTCGTAGAGCCAGCCGGGCCTGCTGCCGAACGCCGGGGAGTAGGAGATGTAGGCGACGGGGCGCTCGCCGACGCTGGCGACGAAGATCCGGCGGTGGGCGGCGCCCCGGCCGCCGCGCTCGCCGATCATGAAGTCGAGCTCCTTGACGTGCCTTCCCTTGGCGCGCAACCACCTCGCGTCGATCTCGGACAGCCGGGGGTCGTCCTGGGAGGCGCTCTCCGCGACGGTGACGCCGTCCCGCTTGGCGCGGGCGATGTTCTGCCGCACCTTGGCGAGCGGGCCGCCCCTGGTGGTGAACGCCGCGAGGTCGACGCCGTAGGTGCGGCCGAGCTGGTTGACCGCGAAGCCCTGCCCCGCGTACAGCTCGGCGTCGGCGCGGGAGAGCTGCACGGCGCAGATCCGCAGCCGCTGCGACCTGGTCCAGGCGCGGAACTCGGCCAGCAGCGCGGCCCGGTGCTCGGCGCCGGTGAGCGGCCCGCACAGCTGCACGACGTGGCGTCCGCCTCGGCGGTAGGCGATCGTGCCGGGGACCTGCTCGCCGCGGAAGTGCGAGGTCTTCCCGTTGTAGGCGAGGAAACCGCTCGGGTGGTCGCTGTGCTCGCGCAGCGACGCGAGGATCTCCGCGTCGTCGGTGGTGATCACGCGGCGGAGGCCTCGGCGGGCGTGGGGTCCTGGACCGGGCGGTGCTGCTGCTTGCCGGTGACCTGGGCGATGAACGACTGGAACGCGGGCAGCGGCTCGGGCTCGAACGCGACGCTGAACGGCTTGAGGGTGTTGCCCAGCAGACCCCGGTCCGCGCACAGGTGCAGCGGGATCGCCAGCAGCGCCCACTCGACGCCGAACGCCAGCACCCACAGGCCGGCGAGGGCGGCGGCGGCGAACCAGTTGTGCATCGTGTTGTACAGCACGTAGTAGGCCTTGTGGATCGGCCCGCCCTTGGCCCGCTTGAACGCGATCGCGCCGGG
This sequence comes from Actinosynnema pretiosum, assembly GCF_024171695.1. GTDB lineage: Bacteria > Actinomycetota > Actinomycetes > Mycobacteriales > Pseudonocardiaceae > Actinosynnema > Actinosynnema pretiosum. Next base: position 271,413 of record NZ_JAMTCF010000010.1, read on the forward strand.
GTAGTAGCCGATGACGTCGATGGAGAAGAACAGCAGGATCGCCGCCCACCACCGGATGTCCCCGAAGTGCAGGAGCGCCAGCACCACGCAGGCGATGAACCCGACCAGGTACTCGGCCCGCATTATCCAGTACGTCGCCTTGGTGTCGAAGTGGTTGACGTGGTCCACGGGGGTTTCCTCTTCTGGGCAGCCCGGAGCGCGGCGGGACCGGGTGTGGGTGTTGTGCGGTGGCGGGGGCGCGGGCCGTCAGGGCAGCGCGGCGGACAGCGCGGTGGCGGCCAGGCGCAGCGACCCCGGTCGCGCCGCGTACCGGGTGAGCAGGCGCGCGGTGCGGTGCCCGGTGGGGCTGTTGAGGAACCACGGCGGCAGCGGCATGGCCGAGGGCTGGCCGGTCAGCAGCGATCTGGGGGCCGGGCGGAACGGGCCGGTGAGGATGGTGCGCTCGGTGTGCTCGACCAGCAGGGCGTTGTGGGCGCGGCCGATGCCGCTGCCCGCGTCGTGCGGCTCGTGGCCGGGGAACGCGCCCCAGGGCACCTGCGGGGTGAGGTAGCCCAGCGAGGTCCAGGTGTTGACGGCGATCGCGCCGAAGCGCAGCGACACCAGGGTCTTGTCGAAGTCCGGGCCGAGCGCGGCGATCGTGGCGGGGTGGACCAGGAGGTTGACGCCGAGGGTGCCGAAGAGGGTGTTGTTGCACAGGTCGACGGCGGCGCGCAGGTAGTCCCCGGGGGCGCCGGGCAGCCGCACGATCCCCTGGGCCGGGGCGAAGAACTCGGTGCGGTAGAAGGGTTCTGCGGCGTTCTCCGGGTCCAGGCCGTCGACGAGCAGCCTGCGGTGGCCGGGCGTGCCGAGGTCCTCGGCGTCCGGGTGCGCGCCGAGGACCGCGTCGAGCCGGTCCTCGGCGCCGGGGTAGTAGGCCGGGCGCGCGGGCGTGGCGCGCAGGGCGGCGCGCAGCTCGGCGGTGAACGCGTCGGCGAGGTCCCAGTCGCGCGGCAGGACCACGACCTGCGATGCGGTGCAGTTGAAGCCGTTGTTGGTGAGCTTCTGGGTCGCGGTGTGCCAGGCCTGGTAGCGCAGGTCGGCTTTGGTCCACGGGCCGGGCAGCACCACGGTCGCGCCGACGCCGCCGAGCTCGCTGGTGATCGGCTTGGTCAGCAGCGGGGCGCGGTCGGCCTTGCGGCGCTCGGCCTCGGGGCCGTCGCCGAACACGATGCGGTCGTGGGCGGCGAGGCTGCCGGTGATGTGCACGGCGGCGGCGCGGTCGTCGGCGACGAGCGCGGCCCCGACCTCGGCGCCGCCGGTGACCAGGGCGACGAAGCCGCGCTCGGTGAACGGCGCGAAGCACTCCCGGAGCACCGGGAGCAGGTAGTCGTTGACCGGGCTGAGCTTGCAGAGCACCGGGGCGTTGCCGTGGTAGAGGGCGTGCAGCACGTCGGTGGGTGCGGTGGCCGAGACGTTGCCCGCGCCGAGCACGAGCGTCGCGCCGTCCGCGACCCGGCCCTGGCGCAGGGCGCTCGCCGCGCTGTCGCGCAACCGCTGCTCGGTCGCGCCGGGCGTGGTCCACGTCCAGGCGCTGAACCCGTTGAGCGCCAAGCGGTCCGGCAGGTCGTGGGGCAGCGCGCGCAGGGCGAGCCTGCCGTCGGGGCGGTGGCGGACGGTGACGCCGTGCAGCGGGCTGCGGCCGTCGGCGAGGGTGTCGACGGTGCGCGCGAGGGCGGCGGCGTAGCGCAGCAGCGCGTACGGTCCGGCCAGCCACTCCTCGCTCTCCACCGGCTCGCCGAGCGGGATCCCCTTGGCGCGGCAGGACAACCGCACCCACTCGTCGGCGACGCGGCCCGCCCGCTCGTGCAGCCGCAGCAGCAGGTCCCGCTTGTCGCGCAGGGGCAGCGCGGCCCACTCCCCCGCGTGGCCGCTCGTGCTCGCCAGGGCGGCGATCGCCTCGTCCCGTTCGGTCACGGCCGTACGCCTCCGGTCATCTCGTGGTCGCGCCACCAGTCCCGCACCCAGGCGGGCAGCGGGCCCCGGACGCGGACCCAGCGGTAGCGGTCGAGCGGTCCGCCCGCGTCCGCCGCGGTGTAGCGGCGTTCGGTGACGCGGGTCGTGCCGAGCTTGGCGGTGAGGGCGGCCATCGCGGCGGGGGTGTGCATGAGGTCGCCCTCGACCGAGACCACCAGCACCGGGACGTCCACAGTGGACATGGCGCGCTCGTAGTCCAGGTCGGCCCCGTCCGGCCGGAAGCGGCCGGTGCGGGCGAAGCGCGCCCAGTCCCGGATGACGCCCGCCGACTCGCGGCCCGCGAAGCCGACGCGGTCGCCGGGGAAGTAGCCCCACACCCGGCCCAGCAGCGCGGCGGCCCCGGTGCCCGCGAGCACGCGCAGGGCGCGCAGCGGCGGGTAGACGCGGTGGTGCGGCGTGCCGGAGGCGATGAGGGCGAGCCCGTCCGCGTCGGCCTCGGGCCTGGCCAGGTAGGCGGCGGCGAGCTGGCCGCCGATGCTGTGGCCGAGCAGGACCAGCCGCCTGCCGGGGAACTCGCGGCGGGCCGCGGTCACGATCGCGGGCAGGTCGGTGGCGACCGCGTCCTGCTGGCCGTGCCGGGAGCGCCGGGAGATCGCGGGGACGCTGGCCCCGTGGCCGCGCAGGTCACAGGCGACGACCGGGAACCCTTGGCGGGCAAGGCCTTCGGCCAGCGGGTCGTAGTAGGAGGCGGTGATGCCCATGGCGGGGACGATCACCAGGACCGGCGCGGCCGGGTCGTCGGCGAGCGGGGCTAACACCCGCAGGCACAGCTGGTGGTCCCCGTCGACGGGCAGCACGAGCAGTCTCGCACCGGTGTCGCCGACGCTTGCGCGACCGGACATTGGCGAGCCTCCACCTCGGCGACGTCCCCAATAAGGGAACAGCGGATCCAAAAAAGGGGAATGACGCGGGAAGGACGCGTCCCGAGGAAGCGCGCGCCGCGTCCACCGGAACCCGTTTTACCTGGCCCACAGCCGTTCGCGGGTGGCGACCGACCGGGCACAGCGGGTTATCAAGATCGTTGCGCGACGAACGGTAGCAGGGTTGCATCAAAAGGCAAAGGATTCTCGGCAGGCCGCTGACCGAAGGTCGAATTCGCAGGTGGGAGGCATTTTCCGACCGCTTCCTCACAGGTTCTTGAGCAACCCTTGATACGTGATGACGGTCACATTTTCCGTTTCCTGACAACCGTTACGCTCCCCTCCGTTCCCGGTCCGCACCCGCACGCGCGGGGCGTCGACCCCGGTCCCCGCGTTCAGCCCGAGGAGTCACCACCCATGCGCGAGGTCACCACCGCGCCCCTGCCCGCCGCGCCCGTCACCGGCGGTCTGGCCCAGCTCGTGCAGGTCAACGCCGAGCGGGCCCCCGACTCCACCGCGTTCCGCCGCAAGAGCGCCTCGGGATGGGTCCCCGTCACCGCGCGCGAGTTCCGCGACGAGGTCGTCGCCGTCGCCAGAGGCCTTGTCAGCTCCGGAATCCGCCCCGGCGACCGGGTGCTGCTCCTGGCGGCGACCCGCTACGAGTGGACCCTGTTCGACTTCGCGATCTGGGCCGCCCGAGCCGTGACGGTCCCGGTCTACCCGACGTCCTCGGCCGAGCAGGTCGAGTGGATCGTCGCCGACTCCGGGGCGAGCGCGGCGGTCGTGGAGACCGACGAGCACGAGGCCCTGGTGCGGGCGGCGTTCACCGGGGTCGAGCGGACCGCCCCGGTGTGGCGGATCGACGACGCGGCGGCGGAGCTGTCGGTCGCGGGCGCGGACGTCCCCGAGTCCGAGGTGCTGGACCGCTGCCGGGAGACCGGCCACGACGAGCCCGCCACCATCGTCTACACCTCGGGGACCACCGGCAGGCCCAAGGGCTGCGTGCTCACGCACGGCAACTTCCTGGCCGAGGCCCAGGGCGCGGTCGGCGTGCTGCGCTCGCTGTTCGGCGACGGCGGCGCGGCGCAGGCCTCCACCCTGCTGTTCCTGCCGCTGGCGCACGTCGTCGGCCGGATGCTCCAGGTCGGCGCGGTGTGGGCCGGGGTCACCCTGGGGCACACCGCGAAGGTCGGCGACGCGGTGGCCGACTTGGCCACGTTCCGCCCCACGTTCGTGCTCGCGGTGCCGTACGTGCTGGAGAAGATCTTCCACGGCGCGCGCCAGAAGGCGCTCGACTCGGGCAGGGGCAAGGTGTTCGACGCGGCGACCGAGGTCGCCGTGGCGCACTCGTCGGCGGACTCCCCCGGCCTCGGCCTGCGGCTGCGGCACGCGGCGTTCGACCGGCTGGTGTACCGCAGGCTGCGCGCCGCGCTGGGCGGCAGGTGCGAGCACGTGCTCTCCGGCGGCGCCGCCCTGTCCCCCAGGCTGGTGCACTTCTACCGGGCGGCCGGGATCACCGTGCTGGAGGGCTACGGCCTGACCGAGACCACGTCGACCGCGACGATCAACACCCCGGAGGCGTTCCGGGCGGGCACGGCGGGCAGGCCGCTGCCCGGCATGACCCTGCGGATCTCGGACGCGGGCGAGGTGCAGGTCAAGGGCCCCACCGTGTTCGGCGGCTACTGGCGGGACGAGGCGGCGACGGCGGCGACGTTCGAGGACGGCTGGCTGGCCACCGGCGACCTCGGGCACGTGGACGACGCGGGCTTCCTGGTGATCACCGGGCGCAGCAAGGAGATCCTGGTGACCAGCGGCGGGAAGAACGTCTCCCCCGCCGCCATCGAGGACCGCATCGGCGGCCACCCGCTCGTGGGCAACGCCGTGGTGGTGGGCGACGGGCGCAACTACGTCGCGGCGCTGCTGACCGTGGACCACCAGCACTTCCCGGTGTGGAAGCGCTCGGCGGGCAAGCCGGAGTCGGCGACCGTGGCGGACCTGGCGGGCGACCCTGACCTGCTGGCGGAGCTCCAGCGCGCGGTGGACCAGGGGAACGCGGCGGTCTCGCGGGCGGAGTCGGTGCGCAGGTTCCGGGTGCTGCCGGTGGAGTTCACCCAGGAGAACGGGTGCCTGACGCCGTCGCTGAAGGTGAAGCGGGACGTGGTGGTCCGGCGGTGGGCCGACGAGGTGGAGGCCTGCTACGCCGGGTGAGGCGGGTGCGGGAAGCCCTTGCGCGTCAAGGGTTTCCCGCACCGCGTCACCACCTGCGGCGCACGGACGCCGCACCCCCGGTGACGAGCGCGCCCGCCGGGACGTCTCCGGTGACCACCGCGCCCGCCCCCACCACCGAGTCACGCCCGATCGTCACCCCCGGCAGCACGATGACCCCGACCCCGAGCCACACCCCGTCCTCCAGCACCACCGGCGCCTCCTCGGTGAACGCCCGCCGGTCCTCGGGCGGCACCGGGTGGTCGGAGGTGATCAGGGTGACGCGCGGCCCGAGCATCACGCCGCTGCCGATGCGCAGCCCACCCCGGTCGTAGAAGGTGCAGCCGTGGTTGACGAAGACGTCCTCGCTGAACTCGGTGTTCAAACCGCAGTCGGTGTGGAAGGGCGGCAGGATCCGAACCGACTCCGGCAGCGGACGGCCGAAGATCGCGGCGTGCAACGCGGCGCGCTCCTCCGCGCTGTTGTACGGCAAGGAGTTCAACCGCGAGGTGAGGTCGGTGACCTCGAAGATCCGCTCGGCGACGCGGGCGAACTCGGGCCCGTGGACGTAGGTGCGCGCTCTTGGCAGGCTGCTCATGTGCCGATCCCACCAACGCCCCCGCCCGGCGGCCCAACAACCGACGCGCCCACCGGCCACAACCGGCAGTTGGGGCGGACCGGTGGACGTTGAGAGCGTGCGCGCCTTCGTAGCCGCCGCCGAGTCGGGGAGGCTGGGGGACGCGGCCGTGGAGCTGGGCATCAGCCAGCAGGCGGTGTCCAAGCGGGTGGGGGCGCTGGAGCGCGTGGTCGGGGTGGCGCTGTTCGCGCGCACGCCGCGCGGTGTCCGGTTGACGCTGGACGGCGAGGTGTTCCTCCCGCACGCCAGGGCGGTGCTGCGGGCCGTGGAGCGGGCGGCGCGGTCGGTGCAGCCGGAAAACCGGGTGCTGCGGGTAGACGTGCCGAACCTGCGCACCGCCCCGTCCACCGCCCTGCGCGCCTTCCACGCCGCGCACCCCGAGGTGGCGCTGGAGGTGGTGACGCTGCCGGAGAACCACCTGGGCGGGGCGCTGGAGGCGGTGCGCGCGGGCGCAGTCGACGCCTCGTTCCGCGCCGTCCCCCTGGCGCACGCGGACCTGCCGGACGACGTGCGCACGGCACGGGCGGTGGACAGCGGGCTTGAGCTTCTCGTCGGCCCCCACCACCCGCTGGCCGACCGCGCGGAACTGGCCCCGGCGGAGCTGGCCGGGTACCGCGTGTGGGTGCCGGGGATCAGGCCGGGGACCGAGTGGGCGCGGTTCTACCGGGACTTCGCCCGCGCGTTCGGCGCGGCGGTCGACGGCGCGGGCCCGCACTTCGGCGACGAGGCGCTGCTGGAACAACTCGCGTCGTCGGCGGACTCCGCCACGATCGTCAGCTCCGGCGACCACTACCTGTGGCCCGCCGCCTACGACCTGCGCCGCGTCCCGCTGCGAAACCCGACCCCGCTCTACCCGCACCGCCTGCTCTGGTCGACGATGAACGATCACCCCGGTCTCGCGGACCTGCGCGCGTTCCTGAAAGCCGCCCACGCGCGGATCCCGCACCCCCGGTGGGAACCGACCTGGGCTTAGCGGCTGTTGACGTGGCGGCACCCGGACCAGGGTTCACGGGGCCGGGACACCACTTCGGCGGTCCGCGGATGAGGTTGGAAAAGGCTCAGCGTCAATCCCGACGGCGGAGGGGATTCGGCCGATCGGCACCCGACGTTCTTGAGGATCTCTCATGACAGCGGGGTGACACCTCATCCGGCTGCGGCGCCAACTCGATACCGCAGCCAGATCGACCGGCACCTGAGTACGGTGCGGCTGCCCACGGGACAAGGTCACGGACAATGCCCTGGCCTGCGAGGTCAGCCGTGGACACCGAAACTAGTCACAGTGCGACAGGACAGGCGACGCGAACCAACACGAACCACAGTCACATCGAATTCAAGTTAATAGATAATTGGACAGCTTCTGGCTCAGTTCAAAAAGCTCCAAGACTATCCGGGCCCAGCCGGAGGAATGAACACGCGCCGACCCGGAGCAGAGAGCGAGATTGTTCAAATCGACCAAGCGGTTGTCGATCGACGTGCCACCCCGACACCGACTCCAGGCCGGTTCCCGCCCCCTGGTCGCCGCTGGCCGCAGCACCGACAAACGGTCGAAACCAGGGCAAATCGGGTCTTCGACTTCCCCGCCCCCAGGACGTCGCCGCTCGCCACTGGGGACGTGATCTTGATGTCCAATTCGACACAGAACGCTTGACCGACGACCCCGCGGTGGGTTACGCGGTCGCGCACCCGTACGACCGGGGAGCGGTTCGGGAAACCAAATGAGACAGCCCGGCAAACTTCGGCCGAACTCTCGTCATCGCCGTTGGTCTGGTGTTAACTGACTGGAGAGACAGAGTGCATTTCCCCACCCTCGGCTGCAACGGCACAAAGCGGTACCGGTACGCCCGCCTTGCCTGGAAAGGCCGTCCCCCATGCGAATGTCCGCACCGCTGTCATCCGGTCAGCAACGCCTTTGGACCGTCTCCCAGCTGGATGGCGCGGGACCGGCCTACAACGAGACCATGGCCTTCGCCCTGCGGGGTCCCCTCGACCGCGACGCCCTGCGACGCGCCCTGGACGCTCTCGCCGACCGCCACGAGGCGCTGCGGACCAGGGTCGTCGTCGAGGACGGCTGGCCCGTGCAGGTCGTGGAACCCACCGGTCACGGGTTTCCGTGTCCCGTCGACGACGTCGCCGGGCGGGCGGACGCGGCTGCCGCGTTGCGGCGGGACGAACCCGGTGCGCCCTTCGACCTGTCGCGGGCGCCGCTGGCGCGTGCCCGGCTGCTCGTCGAGGGGGACCGGCGGCACGTCCTGCTGATCACCGTGCACCACATCGTCTTCGACGGCTGGTCCCGCACCCTCCTGCTGCGCGAGCTGGGCATCCTCTACGCCGCCGAGCTGACCGGCGCGGTGGCCGACCTGCCGCCCGCCCGGCCGTACCGCGAGTACGCCCTGGCGCAGCAGGAGTGGCTGACCGGTCCCGGCAGGGAGGCGCACGAGGCGTACTGGCTGGACCGGCTCGACGGGGTGGCGCCGGTGCTGGAGCTGCCCGCCGACCGGCCGCGTCCGGCCCGGCAGGACTACCGGGGCGCGCGTGTGCCGGTCTCGCTCGGGCCGGAGCTCACCGGGCGTCTGAAGGCGGTCGCGCGCGAGCACGGTGTCACGCTCTACTCCACCATCCTGACCTGCTGGTTCCTCCTGCTCTCCCGGCTCTCCGGGCAAGGTGACATCGTTGTCGGCGTGCCGACCGCCAACCGGGGCGCGGGCGGCGACCACCCCGACACGCTCGGGTTCTTCGTCAACACCCTGGCCGTGCGCGCCGATCTGGGCGGCTCCCCCACCGACTCCCCCACCGGCTCCGCCCTGCTCAAGCAGGTCCGCGCGGCCCTGCGCGGCGCCATCGACCACGTCGAGCTGCCGTTCGAGCGGGTCGTGGAGCTGGTGAACCCGCCTCGCAGCCCGGCGCACACCCCGCTCTTCCAGACGATGTTCGCCTGGGTGCCGAAGCTCGACGACGTCCTGGAACTGCCGGGGGTGGCAGCCGAACCCCTCCAGGTCGAGCACGCCCCCGCCAAGTTCGACCTCGCGCTCAACCTCGCCGCCGGGCACGACGACGTCCTCGGGCACCTCGACTACGCCGTCGCCCTCTTCGACCGCGCGACCGCCGAGCGGTACGCGCGGTACCTCGTCCGGCTGCTGCACCAGCTCGCCGCCCACCCCGAGGCCGACGTCGCGGGCTACGACCTGCTCGACGACGCCGAGCGCCGCGAGATCCTCACCGGCTGGAGCACCGGCACCGCACCGCACAGGCGCCCCGGCGGGCTGGTCGAGCGGTTCACCACCCAGGCCGACACCGCGCCGGACGCCCCGGCGCTCGTCTGCGACGGCCGGACCCTCACCTACGGCGAGCTGGACCGCCGCTCGACGCGGCTGGCCAACGCCCTGCGCCGACGCGGGGCCGGGCCGGGCGAGGTCGTCGCCATCCGGAGCGGGCGGTCGGCCGAGCTGGTGGTGTCCGCGCTGGGCGTGCTGAAGACCGGCGCCGCCTACCTCCCGCTCGACCCGGCCCAACCCCCGGCGCGGCAGGCGGCGATGGTCGAGGACGCGCGCCCGATCCTGGTGCTGGACGACATCGGCGCCCTGGAGGCCGAGGGCGACGAGACGCGCGAAGCGGTCACCACCGATCCCCGCGAGACCGCGTACGTCATCTGCACCTCGGGGTCGACCGGGCGGCCGAAGGGCGTCGCGGTGACCCACCACAGCGTCCTGGCCCTGTTCGACCAGTGGCTGGACCGCTTCGGCGCGACGCCCGGCGAGGCCACGTCGGCGTGGTCGAGCACCGGCTTCGACGCCTCGGTGCACGAGCTCCTGCTGCCGCTGACCACCGGGGCCGTGCTGCACGTCGTGCCCGAGGACGTCCGGCCGGACCCGGCGGCGCTGATGGCGTGGCTGCGGGAGCACCGGGTGGTGCAGGCGTTCCTGCCGCCGGCCTACGTCCGCTGGATCGACGAGGACCCGACCAGGGTCGCCGGGCTGGCGCTGCGGCAGGTCCTCACCGGCGTCGAACCCCTCCAGGAGGCCGCGCTCGCCCGGTTCGCCGCTGCTCTGCCCGGACTGCGGATCTGCTTCGGCTACGGGCCGACCGAGGCCACCCTCTACGCGACCGCGCACGTCGACCCGGAGCCCCTGGACCGCCCGGCGCCGATCGGGCGACCGCTGCCGGGGTCCCGGCTGTACCTGCTGGACGACCGGCTGCGCCCGGTGCCGCCGGGCGTGGTCGGTGAGGTGTTCCTCGCCGGTGACTGCCTGGCTCGCGGCTACCTGCACCGGCCGGACCTGACCGCAGAGCGGTTCGTGCCGGACCCGTTCGCGCCGGGCGAGCGCATGTACCGCACCGGGGACCTGGCCCGCTGGCTCCCCGGCGGCGAGACCGAGTACGCCGGTCGCCGGGACGACCAGGTCAAGCTGCGCGGCTTCCGCATCGAGCCCGGCGAGGTGACGGCCGCGCTGCTGGCCGTCCCCGGTGTCCGCGAGGCCGCGGTGCTGGTCGACCGCGAGGGCGATCCCCGGCTCGTCGCCGGGGTCGCGGGCGGGAGCCGGAGCGCGCACGAGTGGCGCGCGGCGCTGGCCGACCGGCTGCCCGACTACATGATCCCGTCGGTGTTCGCCGAGTTCGACCGGCTGCCGCTCAGCCGCAGCGGCAAGCTCGACCGCGACGCGGTCCTGGCGCGCGCCCGCACGAGCGCGTCGACCAGCCCGGTCAACACCACCGCACCGCGCGACCACGTCGAGCTGGCGCTGCTGCGGATCTGGCGGGACCTGCTCCTGCACCCCTCGATCGGCGTCTCGGACGACTTCTTCGACGTCGGCGGCACGTCGATCTCGGCGATCAAGCTCGCCCACGCGATCGGCGTCGGGTTCGGCCGCGAGCTGCCGATCCGCGACGTCATCCTGCACCCGACCGTCGAGGCGCAGGCCGCGCTGCTGCGCGCGGACCGGCCGGTCGACGGCGGCAGCCTCGTCGAGTTCCGCCGGGGCGCGGGGAAGGCCCGCGTCGTCTGCGTGCACCCGGCGGGCGGCACGGCGTTCTGCTACCTGCCGCTCAGCGCCCTGCTGCCCGAGGACGCCGGGGTGCTCGGCATCCAGTCCCCCGGCCTCAACCCCGGCGAGTCGCCGCTGCCGAGCGTGGAGGCGATGGCCGAGGAGTACCTGCGGCTCGTCGACCCGCGGCCAGGGGAAGCCCTGGTCCTCTGCGGACTGTCCTACGGCGGCCTCGTCGCCCACGAGATGGGGCGTCGGCTGGCCGGGGAGCACCGCGTCAGCGTGGTCCTCCTCGACACCGCCGCGACCGACGACCCGGCCGCGAGAGCCGCGACCGACCCCGTTCCGGCGGCCGAGTTCCGCGAGAAGCTGGTGCGGTTCAACGGGATGTACCCCGGCATCGAGGACGAGCAGATCGAGCGCTACCACCGCACGTACAACCACAACCGGCTGACCGCGCGCGAGCACGACCCCGGCGAGTCGGCCGCGCGGGTGGTGTTCGTCCAGGCCGTCGGCGAGGACCCGGTCCCCGGCGCGGTGGAGTTCTGGCGCCGCCGCGCCCTCGGCGGGTTCGAGGTCGTCCCGGCGGACTGCGGGCACTGGGACATGCTGGAGAGCGACGCGCTGCCGCTGGTCGCCGAGCTGATCACCGCAGAGCTGGGGGCGCGATGACGTCCATCGCCCGCCGCGTCCACGACCGGGCTTCGAGCCGCCCGGACGCCGTCGCCGTGTCCGACGGCCACCGCCACCTGACCTACGCCGAGCTGGACGCGGGCGCCGCCGCCGTCGCGGAAACCCTGTCGCGGCAAGGTGTTCGCCCCGGTGACGCGGTCGCCGTCGGGCTGCCGCGCTCGCTGGAGCTGGTGCAGGCCATGCTGGGCGTGCTGCGCCTGGGCGGGCAGGTCGTGCCGCTGGACCGGCAGAGCCCGCCCGCGCGCCGCGACGTCATCCTCGCCGACTCGGGCGCGGTCGCGGTGATCGAGGACGGGCTGCCGGAGCTGACGCCGGTCGAGGCAGGCCCCCCTGCGGAGCCCGCGCCCGCGTCGTTCCTCTTCTACACCTCCGGCACGACCGGGCGCCCCAAGGGCGTGGAGGTCCGCGACGCGGGCGTCCTGCGGCTCGCCGAACCCGGCTGGCTCGACCACGGCACGCGGTTCGCCTGCCTGGCCAACCCGGCCTTCGACGCGATCAGCTTCGAGGTGTGGGTACCGCTGCTGACCGGCGGCACGTGCGTGGTCCTCGACGAGGAGACCGTCCGCGACCCGCGCGCGTTCGCCGACGCGCTGGTCCGGGAGCGCGTCGACACGATGTTCGTGACCGCGACGCTGTTCAACGCGGTCGCCGAGACCGTGCCCGGCAGCTTCGCCACCGTGCGCCGGGTCGTCATCGGCGGTGAGCAGCTCAACGCCCCGCTGATCCGCCGCTGGTACCGGGACAACCCGGACTCGCCGACGCTGCTGCAGAACGGGTACGGCCCGACCGAGACGACGACGTTCGCGCTCAGCCACCCGATCCCGCGTGACTTCGACGCCGAGGTCGTGCCGATCGGCAGGCCGCTGCCCGGCACCGGTGCCGTCGCGGTGACGCCGGACGAGCGCGTGGCGGCCGAGGGCGAGGTCGCCGAGCTGCACCTGTCCGGGGCCGGGGTCGCCCTCGGCTACCGGGGCCTGCCCGAGGAGACCGGGCGGAGGTTCGTCCGCCTGCCGTGGCTGGACGGAGGCCGCGCCCGCTACTACCGCACGGGCGACCTGGTCCGCGTGCTGCCGGGCGGGGGCTTCGCCTACGTCGGGCGCACCGACCGGCAGGTGAAGGTCCGGGGGTTCCGGATCGAGCCGGGCGAGCTGGAGCAGCGGCTCCTCGGCCACCCCGCGATCCGGCAGGCGCACGTGGCCGTGCGCCGCGCGGCCACCGCCGAGCTGCTCGCCTACGTCGTCGCGGACGAGCTGTCCTACGACGACTTCGAGGCGCACCTGGCCGGGGCCGTGCCCGACTACATGCGCCCGCACCACGTGTTCCGCCTCGGGGAGCTGCCCCGCAACGCGAACGGCAAGGTCGACGAGGCCGCGCTGCTGGCGGGCGGTTCCCCGGCGTGGCGGCCGGACACCGGCGGCGAGGCGACGGCGTGGGAGCGCGAGGTCCTCGGCGTGGTCGCGGGGATCCTCGACGTGCCGGACCTGCGTCCCGGTGACACCTGGCTGCGGTCCGGGGGCGACTCGCTCAAGGCGCTGCGGCTGCGCTTCGCGATCCGGGAGCGCTGGGGCGTCGACCTGGCGCCGTCGGTCGTGCAGCGCGGCGACCTCGCCGACCTCGCCGCGTCGATCTCGGCGGCGGGGCGCGCGGACTACCCGGAACCGGGCGCGCCGACCACCGCGACGACCGCGCCCGCCACCAGCGAGCAGCAGCGGCTCTGGTTGCTCCAGCGGCGGAACCCGGCGTCGACGGCCTACCACGTGCCGCTCGCGTTCCGGGTCACCGGAGACCCGGACCTCGCGGCGCTGCGCCGGGACGTGCGCAGCCTGGTCGAGCGGCACCCGGCGCTGCGCACCGCGTTCGAGGCGACCCCGGACGGGCTGCGGCAGGTGGAGGGGGCGGCCTACGACCCGTGGACCGAACCCGGCGGGGACTTCTTCACGGCGCCGTTCGACCTGGCATCGGGCAGGCTGCTGCGGGCCGCCTGGCGGCCGGACGGCACGTTCCTGCTGTGCCTGCACCACATCGCGGTCGACGGCTGGTCGCTCAACGTCCTGTTCCGGGAGCTGTCCGGCGCGCGGCCACGCCCCGGCGCGCGCACGCCGCTCGACTTCGCGGACTGGCAGGCCCGCTGGTTCGCCTCGCCCGGCTACCGCGCCCGGCTCACCGACCGCGCCGACGACGCCGAGCCGCTCGGCGAGGCGTCCCTGGCCGGAAGGCTGCACGTCACCCGCGTCGACCGCGAGCGCGTCGACGGGCAGGCCGCCGAGCTGGGGCTGACGCGGTTCCAGCTGCTGCTCGGCGTGTTCGCCAGGAGCCTGTGCGCGGTCACCGGGCGCACCCGGCCCCGGATCGCCGCACCGGTCGCGAACCGGCCGGTGCGGGAGTTCGAGGACGGCGTCGGCATGTTCGCCAACACCGTCCGGCTGCCGCTGTCGGTGGACCCGGACGAGGACCTGGCGGACCAGCTCCGCAGGCTCGGCGAGGCGGCGGGGGCGGCCCTGGACCACCAGGACGTCGCGTTCGCCGACCTCGACCCGGCGCACGCGGCCTTCGACTACCTGTTCGTCCTGGAGAACACCGACTTCGAGGCCCTGCGGCTGCCCGGCTGCTTGGTCAGTCCGCTGTGGATCGAGGCGGCCGAGGCCAAGTGCGCGCTCACGCTGTCGGTCGTGGAGCGGCCGGACGGCTTCGACTGCCTGTGGGAGTACGGCGAGGGGCACTTCACCGAAGCCGAGGCGGCGGCACTCGGCGAGGCCTTCGACCGCGCCCTGCGCGGCGACGCCCGGATGCCGGACCACCGCGACCACGGCCGGGGCGCGGAGGCCGACCTGGCGTGGGAGACCGTGGCCGAGGGCTTCGCGCGGCAGGTCGCGCGGACCCCGGACGCCCCGGCGCTGACCGGCGGGACCACGCTGACCTACGCGGAGCTGGACGCGCACGCGGCCCGGCTGGCGGCTGCCCTTCCCGCCGACGCCACCGACATCGCGCTGTACTTCCGGCCGTCCGCCGAGCACGTCGTCGCGCTGCTCGCGCTCGCGCGGCTGAACATCACCGCCGTGCCGCTCGATCCCGCCTACCCGCCCGCGCTGCTGCGGGAGATGCTCGACCGGGCCCGCCCGTCCTGCGTCCTGCTCGCTCCCGGCGAGGAGTTCGACACCGACGTCGAGCAGCGGACCGTGACGCTGACCGGCGGTCCGGCGCCGGACGTCCCGGCCCGGCACGTCGGACGGCCGCTCTACACGCTGTTCACCTCGGGCTCGACCGGGGCGCCCAAGGGCGTGCGCGTCCCGGACCGCACGCTGGCGAACCTGGTGCAGTGGCAGGACTTCCCGCCCGCCGCGACCCAGCAGTTCTCGATGCTGTCGTTCGACGTGTCGTTCCAGGAGGTCTTCACCACGCTCTGCGGCGGCGGGCGGCTGCACCTGGTCCGCCCGGAGTGGCGGCACGACGTCCCGGCGCTGCTGGCGCAGCTGGAGACCGCCGGGATCGAGCGGATCTTCCTGCCGTACGTGGCACTGCAGCTGCTCGCCGAGCACGGAACCCGGCTCGGGCGGCACCCCTCGCGGTTGCGGGACGTCATCACCGCCGGTGAGCAGCTCGTGTGCACGCCCGCGATCCGCCGCTGGTTCGCCGGGATGCCCGGCGCGCGCCTGCACAACCACTACGGCCCGACCGAGACCCACGTCGTCAGCGCGCTGACCCTGGACGGGGACCCGGCGCGCTGGCCGGAGCGCCCGGCGATCGGCCGCCCGGTGGCGAACGCGGTGCTGCGGGTGGCCGACGCCTCGGGCGCGCCGCTGCCGCCGGGGCAGGTGGGCGAGCTGCTCATCGGCGGTCTCGCGGCGAACCGCTGCTACCTCGGGGACGCGGCGCCGGAGAAGTTCGCCGAGCTGCCCGAGCTGCACTACCGCAGCGGCGACCTCGCGCACTTCGACCGCGCCGGGCTGCTGCACTTCGACGGCCGGGCCGACCGGCAGGTCAAGGTCAGCGGGCACCGCCTCGAACTCGGGCAGGTCGAGGCCGCGCTGCTGCGGCACCCCGACGTCGTCAACGCGGTGGTGCTGCCGCAGGGCGACCGGCTGGCCGCGTTCCTGGAGTGCCGCCGGACCCCGTCGGCGCGGGAGCTGGCGGACTTCCTCGTTCCGCTGCTGCCCCCGCACGCGCGGGTCGACCGCTTCCGCGTCGTCGAGGCCCTGCCGCGCACGCCGAGCGGGAAGCTGGACCGGGACGCCGCCCCGGACACCCCCGGCGCGGATCTGCACCGGCCGCAGGCCACGCGGTCGGTCGCGCCGTCGGGCGAGCTGGCCGCCCTGTTCGAGGAGGTGACCGGGGCGCCGATCGGGCCCGACGAGACGTTCTTCGCCGCAGGGGCCACGAGTCTTTCGCTGATGCGGTTCCACCTGCGCTGCGCGGAGGCCGGGTACCGCTTCACGGCGGCCGACCTCTTCGAGCACGTCACCCTCCGCGACCTGACCCGGCACCTGGAAGCGGGCCCGGCCACGGCCGGGGTGTCCGAGGCAACCGCCGCCGACGAGCCGGTGGCGGTCATCGGCATGGCGGTGCGGCTGCCCGGCGCGCCGGACCTGGCGTCGTTCTGGGACCTGGTCGTGTCGGGACGCCGGGGCGTCGAGGAGTTCCCGGCCGCCGAGGGCCTGGTCGGCGCGCGCAGCCTGCTGGACGATCCCCTGGCCTTCGACCCGGAGCACTTCGGCGTCAGCCACCGCGACGCGGCGCTGATGGACCCGCAGCAGCGGCAACTGCTGATGACCTGCGTCGAGGCCCTGGCCCACGCCGGGATCGCCCGGCCGGACCGGGTCGGGATCGTCGCGGGCTGCGGTGAGAGCACCTACTTCCAGGAGATGTTGCGCGAGGCCGACCCGGCCGCGCTGCCGGACGGCTTCCAGCTCGCGCTGCACCACGAGAAGGACTTCCTGGCCACCAAGGTCGCCTACCACCTGGACCTGACCGGTCCGGCGCTGACGACCCAGACGGCGTGCTCCAGCTCGCTGGTCGCCGTCCACCTGGCCGCCGGGATGCTGCGCGGCGGCGAGGCGGACGTGATGCTGGTGGGCGGGGTGCTCGTCGACCGCACCCTGGAGGGGGGCTACCGGTACCGGCCGCAGCACATCTTCTCCTCGGACGGGCACTGCCGCCCGTTCAGCGACGACGCGGACGGCACGGTCGGCGCGAGCGGCGTCGGCGTGGTGGTGCTGAAGCCGCTGTCGGCGGCCCGCCGCGACGGGGACGCCGTCTACTCGGTGCTCACGGGCTCGGCGCTGACCAACGACGGCGCGGTCAAGCAGGGCTACAGCGCGCCGTCCCCGGCCGGGCAGCGCGCGGCGATCCGGGCCGCGCTGCGCCGCGCCGGGCGCTCCGGCTCGGACGTCGGGTACGTGGAGGCGCACGGGACGGGCACCCGGCTGGGCGATCCGATCGAGGTCTCGGCGCTGCGCGAGGCCATGCCCGAGGCGACGGCGTGCGCGTTGTCGTCGGTGAAGAGCCAGCTCGGCCACCTGGGCGCGGCGGCCGGGGTGGTGGGCCTGATCCGCGCGACGCTGGCCGTCCACCACGGCGTGCTCCCGCCGACCGCGGACTTCCGGGCGCCGAACCCGGCGCTGGACCTGGGCCCGTTCCGGGTGCCGACGCGGGCCGAGCCGTGGCCCGCCGGACCGCGCGTCGCCGGGGTGAGCAGCTTCGGCATCGGCGGCACCAACGCGCACGTGGTCGTGGAGTCCGCCCCCGCGCCGCCGCGCGAGCGCGCGGAACCCGTGCGCTGCCTGGTGCTCTCGGCCCGCAGCGCCGAGGCCCTGCGGCTGGAGGCGGTCAGGGTGGCCGACCACCTGTCCGCGCACCCGGAGTCCTTTGTGGACACCCTGCGGCACCTCCAGTCCGGCCGCCCGCACGGCCGCTGGCGCCTGGCCGCCGCCGTCGAGGACGCAGCCGGGGCAGCCGCCTGGCTGCGCGCGGCCGAGCCGCAGGAGGCGCCGGTCCCGCCGCTGTCACGTGATCCCCGGCCGTCGCCGGACAGCGGCGCCTCGCCCGCCGAGGTGGCGCGGGTGTGGCTGGGCGGCGGCGCGGTCGACTGGGGGCGCTCGGCCGCACCCGCACCGTGGGACTTCCCGCCGCCCGCCTTCGTCACGCGGGACTTCGACTTCCCCAGGCGGGCCGCCGTCGCACGACTGCCCGAAGCCGAGTGGCTGAGGCAGCCGACGTGGGTGCGCCTGCGCCGGGCGGCGCGGGCGACCCGGACCGACCGCGTCCTGGTCATCGCGGGCGAGGGCCCGCTGACCGCGCCCGCGCTCGACGCGGCCTACCCGCGCGTCGTCCGGGTCCACGCCGCCGAGCGGTTCGCCCGCCTCGGTCCCGACGCGTTCGAGGCCGACCTCGCCGACACCGCCTCCCTCCGCCGGATCCTCGACTCCTTGCCCACAAAGGAGATCGACTGGCTCCACACCCCACCCCTGGGCATCACCGGCCCCCTCGGCGAAGCGTCGGTGCGCCACGCGCGGTGGGCCTGCGTGGACACCCCGGCGGCCCTCCTGCGCGCCGCGCGCGGCCGTCCGCTCAGGACGTGGTGGGCCTCGGCGGGCGCGGCGCCCGCGAACACCGGCGTCACCCGCCCCGAGGCCGGGCTGCTCGCCGGGGTGAGCGCCGTCGGCCCGCAGGAGAGCGGGGTCCCCGGCCACTGGGTCGACCTCCCCGACCCGGACCTGGCACCCCTGGCCGACCTGCTCACCGGCCCCACCCCACCCCCGAGGGTCGCGCTGCGGGCCGGGTTCTGGTGGGCGGAGGGCGACGCGCCCGTCCAGGCGGGCGACCCCCTCGCGCCCGACGGCGTCCACCTCGTCCTCGGCGGCACCGGCGGCATCGGCGCCGCCGTCGCCGAGGAGCTGCTGACCCGCACCACCGGCCGGGTCGTCCTGCTGGCGCGCGCCCCCTTCCTGCCCGACGCGCTCACCCCGTGGGCGGACCGCGTCGACCTGCTCGCCGCCGACCTCACCACCGTCACGCCCGACGCGATCCAGGGCCCCCTGGCCGGGATCGTCCACGCGGCGGGGAACCCGGACGGCGCCCTGATCGCCACCCGGGGCGAGGGGACGCAGGCCGTCAAGCTCGCGGGCGCGCTGCTCGTCGAGCGGCTCGTCGAACGCGACCGGCCCGCCTACGTCGCCTACTGCTCGTCGCTGTCGGCCCGGTTCGGCGGGGTCGGTCAGCTGGACTACGCCGCCGCCAACGGGTTCCTGGACGCGCTCGCCCACCACGACGGCCCGACCGCCCGCCTCTCGATCGCCTGGGACGTCTGGCGGGACACCGGCATGGCCGTCACCGCGCTGAAGTCCGACGCCCGCCACCAGGCGCACCTGGCGGTCGGCATGAGCGCCGAGGAGGGCCGCCGGACCTTCGCCCGCGCGCTGGGCGCGGGCCTGCCGCACCTGCTGGTCGCGACGACCGGTCTCGAACACGCCCGCGCGTTCCACGAGCGCGAGACCGCCCCGGTCGCCGCGACACCGGCCGGGGACGCCGAGGCGGAGCTGACCGAGGAGGTGCGCGCGCTCCTGGGCGTGGCCGAGCTGCGCCCGGACGTCCCGCTCCACGACCTGGGGGCCGACTCCCTGACCCTGCTGGAGGTCGTCGACTCGGCGAAGCGCCTCTTCGGCGTCGACCTCGACCTCGCCTGGCTCGGCCCCGAGGTGACGATGGCGGGCCTGCTCGCGAAGCTCGCCGGGGCGGGCGGCACCGGCGAGGTGGCCGTCCAGGTCTGGCGGGAGGGGTCGGGCCGCGAGGTGGTGTGCCTGGTGCACCCGGTCGGCGGGGACGTGCACGCCTACCGGCCGCTCGTCGAGGCGCTGGACCCCGCGCTCGGCGTCTGCGTGATCGCCGACCCGGCGCTGGGCCTGCCGGAGCCGCCGGGGTGGTCCGTCGGGGAGCGCGCCCGCCGCTACCACGCGGCCCTGCGGGCGGCGCTACCCGGCCGCACCTGGCAGCTGGCCGGGTGGTCGTTCGGCGCCTGGGTGGCGACCGGCATGGCCGCCGAGGCCGAGGCGGCCGGACAGCCAGCGCGCGCACTGCACCTGATCGACCCGCCGCCGCCCGGCGCGAGCGCCGCGGACTACGGCGAGGCCCAGCTGGAGGCGGTGTTCCAGCGGGAACTGGGCACCTCGGGCGGCCTCGCGGGCGAGCACGCCCAGCGGCTCGCCCGCGCGTGCCGGGCCAACCTGCGCAGCATGGGCGGGCACCGGCTGCCGCGCCTGACCGCGACGCCCAGCCACGTCTGGCTCGCGGTCGAACCCGAGCCCGGCTCGCCGGTGGCCGACCGCGACGGCTGGCGCGCCCTGCTGCCCGAGCCGAGCCGCTGGCGCGAGATGCCCACCACCCACTACGGCGTCGTGCGCGCGCCGCACGTCGCCGAGGTCGCCGCCGCCATCGGACTGTGAGACCCACGGGAAGAAGGAATCCATGGAGCAGTACGAGCTCGACGCCGTCAAGCGGATCACCACCAGGCCGCCGCGCGACCACCGGACGCTGGCGGTGCGCGGCCTGACCCCGGTCATCGGCGCCGAGGTCACCGGCCTCGACCTGCGCCGGGAGCTGACCGGGGAGCAGCTCACCGAGCTGAGGACGGCGTTCCTGGACCACCACGTGCTGGTGTTCCGCGACCAGGACATCACGCCGGACGACCACCAGCGCCTGGCCGCGCACTTCGGCGAGCTGCGCCCGGTGAACCCGCCGCCCGAGCACGGCAACCCGTACA
The DNA here is from genome assembly GCF_024171695.1 of Actinosynnema pretiosum. Taxonomy (GTDB): domain Bacteria; phylum Actinomycetota; class Actinomycetes; order Mycobacteriales; family Pseudonocardiaceae; genus Actinosynnema; species Actinosynnema pretiosum. Next base: position 291,552 of record NZ_JAMTCF010000010.1, read on the forward strand.
TCCTGGAGGTCGCGACCTCCCCGGAGGCCGCCACCGTGTTCGGCAACGGCTGGCACGCCGACGGCACCGCCGACGCCGAGCCCTCGCTCGGCTCGATGCTGCACATCACGGAGATGCCCGCGCCGGGCAGCGGCGGTGACACGCTCTTCGCGAACATGCACCTCGCCTACGACATGCTCTCGCCGAAGGTGAAGGAGCTGCTGACCGGGCTGACCGCGATCCACGACGGCGCGCACGCCTTCCGGGGCCACAAGATCCCCGAGGGCTACGAGCCTCCGGTCAGCGAGCACCCGGTCGTCGTGCGGCACCCGGAGACCGACCGTCCGCTGCTGTACGTCAACCCGGCCTACACCTCGCGCATCCCCCAGCTGTCGGCCGACGAGAGCCAGGCCGTGCTCGACCTGCTGTTCTCGGTCGTGCCGAACCGGCCGATGCTGGCCTGCCGGGTGCGCTGGGAGCCGAACACCCTGGTGTTCTGGGACAACCGCTGCGTCCAGCACCACGCGGTCTACGACTACTACCCGCACACCCGCTTCGGCCACCGCGTCGCCATCAACGGCGGCCCGCTGAAAGGCTGACATGTCGCCCGAACCCGTGGTGGACGTCCGCGACCCCGCCGTCCTCGGCGACCCGATGGGCGGGTACGACCGCGTCCTCGCCGAGCGGCCGGTCTGCTGGGCCCGGTTGCCCGACGGCCAGGAGGGCTGGCTGGTGACCGGCAACGCCGAGGTCCGCGCCGTGCTGACGCACCCGGCCGTGCGCAACGACCCCACCGGCCTGCCGGGGCGGGGCGCGCGGACCCAGGAGGAGGCGTTCCTCGCGCTGGGCACGCCCCCTGAGCACCTGCCGTACCTGCGGGCGAGCCTGCTGAGCCTGGACGGCGCCGAGCACGCGCGGCTGCGGCGCGGCATCGGCCACGCGTTCAGCGCGTCCCGCGTCCAGGCGCTGCGGCCGAGGGTGCAGGAGATCGTCGACGGGCTGCTCGACGGTCTCGGGCCCGCGCCCGTCGACCTGCTGGAGGAGTACGCCTACCCGCTGGCCATGGCCGTGGTGTGCGAGCTGGTCGGGGTGCCCGAGGCGGACTGGGCGCACTGGTACCGCTGGGGCAAGGTCCTGGTCGAGGGCGACCCGGCGCGGATCACGCCGACGCTGGGCGAGATGTTCGCCCACTGCCACGCGCTGGTCGACCGGCGCCGGGCCGAACCCCGCGCGGACCTGCTCAGCGAGGTCGTCGGCCGGGAGGACCTGACCGACGTCGACGTCGTGGCGCTCGTGGTGTTCCTCGTGCTCGCCGGGCACGAGACCATGGCGCACCTGCTGTCCAACGCGGCGCTCGCGCTGATGCGCGACCCCGCCCAGCGGGAGCTGCTGCGCGCGGAGCCGGGGCTGTGGCCCGCCGCGGTCCGCGAGCTGGTGCGCACCGACGGCCCGGTGCAGCTGGCGCGGTTGCGCTACGCCGCGACCGACTTCGAGGTGGGGGGCGTGCGGATCGGCGCCGGGGACGCGGTGCAGGCGGTGCTCGGGGCCGCCAACCGCGATCCGGCCCAGTTCGCCTGCCCGCGCCACGCCGACGTGCGCGGGCAGGCCGAGCGCGGCGGTCGCGACGGCGGCGTCGGGTTCGGCTGGGGGCCGCACTTCTGCCTCGGCGTCGCCCTGGCGAAGGTCGAGGCCGAGATCGCGCTGCGGAGCCTGTTCGACCGGTTCCCCTCGGTGGCGCCGGTCGGCGAACCGGCGTGGGTGCCGCTGCCACGGGGGCGGCACCGGGTCGCGCTGGAGGTGGCGCTGCGATGAGCGCGCCCGTTCCCGACGTCTCGGTCATCCTGCCCTGCGCCGGGCTCGGCACGCGGTTCGGGGCGCCGTACGCGAAGGAGCTGCACTGCCTGGCGCCGGGGGTCACCGTGCTCGACCGCAGCCTGGAGCCCGTGGTCGAGCTGGCCGAGGGCGGGGCGGCCGTGCGGGTGGTCGTCGTGTTCGGCCCGCACAAGCTGGACACGGTGAAGTACCTGGCGCGCTACGCCGGGACCCTCCAGCTGGTCTTCGTCTACCAGGACGACGACGCCGAACCGGGGCTCGACGGGGCGATCCGCTGCGCGCTGCCGATGACGCGGGGGCCGGTGGCCCTCGTCCTGCCCGACATCGTCGTCAGCGACGCGGGCAGCCTGCGGGAGGCCCTGCGGCTGGCGGGCGCGTCGGCCTGGGGCGTGGTGGCCGCGAAGGAGCGCGACCCCGTCGTCCTGCGGCAGATGGGCGCGCTCGCCGTGGACGGCGACGCGGGCGTGGTGACCGTCGAGGCCGCCGCGGAGAAGCCCGCCGATCCCTCGGGCTTCAACGCGCTCTGGGGCATCGTGGCGGTCACCGAGGAGCAGGCCCACCGGCTGCCGGACGTGGCGCGGCGAGACGCGGACAGCCCGCTGGCGGGGGCGCGCGCCCTCGTGGTGGAGCGGATCGTCAACTACAACACCACCGAGGGGTGAGCGTGCTCGACGACGTGATGGCGGCGCTCGACGCGGTCCTGCCCCGGTTGGCCGCCGTGACCGGCACGCCGGGGGTCGCCGTCGCGGTGGCGACGAGCGACGAGCTCCGCACGGCCGCGACCGGGTTCGCCGACCTGGCCGCGCGCACGCCGATGACCGCCGAGACCGTCGCACCGGCGGGCTCGCTCACCAAACCGGTCACCGGCCTGGCCTTCGCGCGGCTGGTCGAGGCGGGCGTGGCCGGGTGGGACGCGCCGGTCGACGACGTGCTCCCCTCCGGGCTGCGCGGGCCGGGCGCGGCGCCGGTCACCACCGCCATGCTGGCCGCGCACCAGGGCGGCTACCGCAGCGACGTCGTCACCGCCGTGACGCCTTCCGCGCCGGTGGAGCCGATCCTGGACTACGTGCGGCGGCGGCACCGGACCGGGCGCGCCGTCGAGTACGGCGGAGCGCTGCCGCTGGTGACGGCTCCGGGGCCCTACTCGTACTCCAGCTTCGGGACCGGGGTGCTCGGCGGCGTCGTCGAGCACCTGGCGGGCGAGCCGTACGAGGCCCACGTCGACCGGGAGGTGTTCGCGCCCGCCGGGATGACCGGCACGAGCATCGACGGCGCGGGCGGCGCCACCGGGTACATGGCGTTCGGCGACTGGTGCGTGCCGAGCCCGCCGCTGCGGACGGCGGCCTATCCGGGGGCCGGGATGCGCACCAGCGCGGCGGACTTCGCGCGGCTGCTCCAGTCCCTGCTGCGCACCGCCCGCGGCGACCGGGGCCTGGTCGGGCCGGACTCGCTCGCGGCGATGGTGACCCCGAGGGTCGAGCGCCCGAGCCCGCACGGCGTCCGCTCGTTCTCCGGCCTGACGTTCGAGCTCGCCGACCCCGACCTGGGCGAGGACTGGTGGTGGGGGCACACGGCGGCGTTCCCGTGGGGGTTCTGGTGGGAGGCGCGGGTCTGGCCGCAGCGCGACCTGGCGGCGGTCGCGGTGGGCAACCGGTGGGACATGACCCGGTTCCACAACCCGGCCAGTCGCAGCGCGCCCGGCCTGGCCGTGGACTGGGCGGGCCGCTGGGCGCGCTCCGGCGCCCCCGCGAAGCTCGCGGACGTGGACGGCGCTCCCCGGTGGACCGGTCCCCGGCCCACCCCGGAGAGCTCGCGCTGGATGGGCGTGCTGGTGGGCGAGCGCACCCACGGCCTGCTCGGCGTGCCCGAGCCGCTGCCGGTCGCGGAGCTGACCGCAGGCGCGCGCTCCCTCGGCGGCGCGGACCCGTCCGGCTGGGACCCGGCCGCGTTCGGGCGCGGTGTGGCGCAGGCGCGCGCGGTGGCGCCGGACCCGGCCGCGCTCGGCGAGCTCGGCCGCCAGCTCGGCCCGGCGGCGGCCCTGTGGGCGCTGGAGTGCGGGGCGTCGAGCGCGGACGTCGCGATGCCGGTCGGCTTCTACGCGGGAGCGGCCCGGTGACGCGGGTGCTGCTCTCGACGTACGGGACGCGCGGCGACGTCGAACCGCTGCTGGCCCTCGCGGTGGAGCTGCGCGCGCTCGGCGCCGGAGTGCGGGTGTGCGCCCCGCCGGACGAGGAGTTCGCGCGGCGGCTGGCCGGTCTCGGGATCGACGCCGTGCCGGTGGGCCCGCCGATCCGGGAGCTGATGAGCGGCGCGGTCCCACCGTCGGCGGCGGAGCTGTCCCGCTACCGCGTCGAGCTGGTGGACGCGCAGTTCTCCGTCCTCCCCGCAGCGGCGGCCGGGTGCGACGCGCTGGTCGTGGCAGGCTTGGCGCAGGTGGCCGCCCGATCCGTGGCCGAGGACCTGGGCATCCGGTACGCGTACGTGACCTACGCGGCGGTCAACCTGCCGTCACCGCACCACGGGCCGCCCCCGCGCCCCGGCTGGCCTGAGCCGGAGGGTGACAACACGGCACGGTGGGCACTCGACGCCGACCTGGTCGACGCCCAGTTCCGCGAGCCGCTCAACCGCCACCGCGCCGCGCTCGGCCTGCCCCCGGTGGCCGCCGTGCGCGACCACGTCCACTCCGACCGGCCGTGGCTGGCCGCGGACCCGCTCCTGGGCCCCTGGCCGCCGGGCCAGTACCTGGAAGTGGTCCAGACCGGCGCGTGGACCACGGCGGACGAGAGCCCGCTGCCCGCCGAGCTGGCGGAGTTCCTGACCGCGGGCCCGCCACCGGTCTACGTGGGTTTCGGCAGCATCGGCCCGGCGCCCGGCGTGGCCCGCGCCGCGTTCGAGGCAGGCCGCGCCCTGGGGCACCGCGTCCTGGTGTCCCGTGGCTGGGCGGACCTGGACCTGGTCGACGGCCGGGACGACTGCCTCGCCATCGGCCACGTCAACCACCAGCGCCTGTTCGGCGAACTGGCGGCGGTGGTCCACCACGGCGGCGCGGGGACCACGCACGCGGCTGCCAAAGCGGGCGTGCCGCAGGTGGTCGTCCCGATCCAGGTGGCCGACAACCCGTACTGGGCGGGCCGGGTGGCGGCCTGCGGGGTCGGCGCGGCCCTGGACGGCCGAACGGCGACGAGGGAGACCCTCGCGGCGGCGCTGGAAACGGCGCTGACCCGCGAGACCCGCGACCGGGCCAGGGCGCTGGGAGCCGGGATCCGCACCGACGGGGCGAGCAGGGCGGCACGCCTGCTGCTCGACGACCTCTCCGCCCCTGCGGGATGCGGCCAGGGCCCGACTTGACCTCCAGCAAGGTGGAGGTACCAGGCTGATCCCCGTGAACCGCGACGAGATCACCGAGTTCAGCGCGCTCATCAGCCGCTTCTTCCGCGCCATGGACGCGCGCGAGTTCCCCGTGGGCTGGGCGGGTGAGCACTTCACCACCGACGCGCGCCTGTCCTCCCCGATCGGCTCGGCCGAGGGGATCGAGGAGGTGGCCGCGCACGTGGCGGAGTCGGTCCGCCGCTTCGCCCGCACCCAGCACACCTCCTCGGACGTGCTGGTCGAGAGCGCCGACCCCGTCGTGCTGACCTGGAACGCGCTCATGACGCACGTCCACGCGGAGAGCACCCTCCTGGCGCGAGGCCCCGGCGCGAACCCGGTGTTCCAGGTCGGTGGCCTCTGGCGGGCCGAGCTGCGGAGCACCCCCGACGGCCCGCGGATCAGCGACCTGTCCCACGAGGCGATCTGGATCACCGGCCAGCCGCCCGCGCTGCCCGAGGGCGTGCGGCCGGTGGTGGCCGGGAGCCGCTGACCCGCGCCCGCGCTCACCCGGCGTCGCGCCGCCACCGGACCCCGCCGGGCCGCCGTCCGCCTTCACGCGCGCACTCGTGCACGGCGGCCCGCACCACCGCCAGGGGCACCTCGACGCCCGCCGGGTGGTCCCAGTCCAGTCCGATCACCAGGTACCGCCCAGACTCCCCCACCCCCTCGCTGATCCACACCTCGTCCCCGTCGACGTGGCACAGCAGCCCGCACCCGCGCGCCCCGTCCACCCCCACGTTCAGCAGGGGCGACTGCGGGTCGGACCGGTCCCACAGCTGCGCCACCACCGGCGCGCCCACCGCCACGAGGTCGTCCAGCACCCCGTCCACGTCCTCCGGTCCGCGCAGCTCCACGTCGACCGTCTGACCGGGGTAGTACCAGGCCACCAATTCCGTCACGTCCACTCCGACGTGGGACCTCCCCGCCACGGGAGAGTGAACCGCGCAACATCTGGTACGCGGGTTCCACTCCGTGTGGCACAGTGGTCCCGGAGCCGAAAGGCCCACGCGGCACCCCCGCACGCGCGCAGCACGCCGCGTCGCCGGGCGGAGGCCGTGGTGTGTATCTACCTGCCCCGCATCACGGGGTAAGGCGGCACTGGTCCAGTCCCGCCTCGTGAAAGCACGTCACCATGACCACGCGTTCCGTCGCCCTGCTCGACGAGTCCCCGCAGGCCCCCGCCGAGTCCCCCTCGGTCGCGCGCGCCGTGTTCGACTCCGCCGGGCCTTCCTTCTTCCCGCTGGCCCTCGTGGCCCGCTTCCCCTACGCCATGACCGTCGTCGGCGTGCTCACCCTGGTCGTCGCCGCGCGCGGCTCGATCAGCCTGGGCGGCGTCACCTCCGCGACCGCAGGTGTCGGCATGGCGCTGTTCGGGCCGCTGATCGGCGCGGCGGCCGACCGGTGGGGGCAGCGGCGCGTGCTGCTGGCCACCGGGGTCGCCACCAGCGCAGCGCTGACCGCGCTGGTGCTGTTGGCGTACTCGCCGCTGCCCTCGGCGGCGCTGCTCGTCGCCGCGTTCCTGGTCGGCGCGACCACCCCGCAGGTGCCGCCGATGTCGCGCAGCCGCCTGGTCGGCCTGGTCACCCGCCGCACCAGCGGTGCGACCCGGCCGAAGGCGGTCAACGCGGCGATGGCCTACGAGTCCGCCGCCGACGAGATGACGTTCGTCTTCGGCCCGACCCTCGTCGGTGTCCTGGCCGCCGCCTTCTCCCCCGCCGCCCCGATCATCGCCGCCGCCGCGCTGACCCTGGTGGCGGTGTGCCTGTTCGCCCTGCACCCCAGCGCGACCGCCGCCCAGCCCACCGCCGAGGACCGGGTGACCCCCGACCCGGTGAGCGCCCTGTTCCGGCCGTCACTGCTCGTGGTGCTGCTGGGCATCGTGGGCATCGGCCTGTTCTTCGGCTCGGTGCTGACCTCGCTGACCTCGTTCATGTCCGACCACGGCGACGCCGAGCAGGCCGGGCTGGTGTACGGCGCGATGGGCCTGGGCTCGGCGGTGTGCGCGCTGCTGGCCGGGATGCTCCCGCCCGCGTTCGCGCTGCGCGACCGCTGGCTGGCGTTCGCCGCGCTGGCGCTGGCGGGCGCGGTCGGGCTGAACCTGGCCACGTCGGTCCCGACCGTGGCGATCGCGCTGGCACTGGCGGGCACAGGCATCGGCCCGCTGCTGGTCACCCTGTACACGCTGGTCTCGGACCTGGCCCCGGTGGGCCGCAACGCCACCGTGATGACGATGGCCAGCACGGCGATCGTGGTCGGACAGGCCCCGGCGTCCACCCTGACCGGCTTCCTGGCCGAGGACCACGGCACGACGACCGCGCTGGTGATGCCGCTGGTGGCGGTCGCGGTGATCGCCTCGGCGGGACTGCTCAACCGGTTCTCATCCGCCCGGACGACCCCGCACGCGTAGCCCGTTCACCAGGAAGTGCGCTCATCGTCGTCACCCGGCGAAGGGACGACGATGAGCGCGCCGACCGCACCCCCGCAGCCTGCCGCCCCGGTGATCACCACCGTGGCCGGGACGCGGAGCGCGGGGCCGGGCAAGCGACCGCTACGTCGCCGACGCGTCCGCGAGGTCACCGCCGACAGGCGGATCACCACCGTCGCGGGCGGCGCAGGCACGACGCCGAGGAGCCCCCCGCGTCCTGGCGCGCACCACGCCCTCGGTCCGCTGGACCTGGTGGGCTGCGCACGCACGGGGTCGTGGTGGCGCGTGGGCGCGGTAACGGCTCGTTCGAGCGGGCCGTGCTGGTGTGCGCGGGGTTCGGGCACAGCAGCGACGCGGGGGCCTGGCGGGTCGACCGGCACCCCCGGTTCGTCGCCGACGTCACCGGGGAGAAGCTGGTGGACCTCGTCGGCTTCGGCGGGCCTGGGGTGCACGTGGCCCGGAACCTGGACCGGCGCTTCGTGCTGCACTGAGGCGGTGACCTTCCGGGGCGGGCAGTGGCCGGGACGTGCCCAGGCCACCGGCGGTCCCCGGAAAACCGCCTGACCGCCCGTGCCCTCGTCGCTAGCGTCCGCAGCATGGACCACGAGGACCCGCGCGCCTACCTGCTCGGCCTTGAAGGGCTCACGCTGCTGAAGGCGTACGCCGGTGAGCACGACCGGGAGTTCACGGAAGCGCGGATCGCCGAGATTCGCGCCCTCCTCGCGGACGGGTCGCTGGACGGCGCGGGCGTCGAGGTCGAGCGGGTGGACGCGGTCACCGGGTACCGGTTGTGGTCGCCGACCTACGACTCCCCGAACACCGCGTTCGACCTCGACGAGCCCCTGGTCGCCGGGATCGTGGACGCGCTGCCGCCGGGTGACGCGCTGGACGCCGCGTGCGGCACCGGTCGGCACGCCGTGCGCCTGGCCGGGCTCGGGCACCGGGTCGTCGGGGTGGACGGCTCGCCCGACATGCTCGCGCGCGCCCGCGCCAGGGTGCCCGGTGGCGTGTTCGCGCGCGGCGACCTGCACCGCCTGCCAGCGCCGGACTCCTCCACCGACCTGGTGGTGTGCGCGCTGGCGCTGACCCACGTGCCGGACCTGCGCCCGGTGCTGGCCGAGTTCACCAGGGTGCTGCGGCCGGGCGGTCACCTGGTGCTCTCCGACGTCCACCCGGAGCGAGTGCTGCTCAGCTCGGTGCCGAAGGTCCGCGACGCCGCCGGGCGCCCCGGCAGGCTGTCCGCGCACCGGCACCGGGTCGGCGACTACCTGCGCGCCGCGCTCCCCCTCGGCCTGCGCGTGCTGCGCTGCGAGGAGCCGACCGCACCGCCGCGCGTGAGCGGGGAGGCCGCGGTGGGTCCGTGGCAGGGGTGGCCGTGGTCGTTGGCGGCGCTGGTCCCGGAGGCCGCCGAGGCCGCGCACGCGGGGTCCCCGGCGCTGCTGGTCCGGCACTTCCGGCACGAAGGCCGGTGAACCGCCGGGAATTGTCGGACCCGCTGCCTACGATGCCGCCGTGACCGACTTCGACGCGTTGCGCACCGACGGCTCCTGGCGGCTGACCACGACCGGCGACCTGATCACCGGCGCGGTGTTCCGGCTGTCCCCGAACCCGGACCGGCGGGCGCTGGTGGAGGCGCTGGGCGCCGACGCGACCGACCCCGAGCAGTGGGAGTCCGCGCTGCTGGAGGCGTTCCTGACCGCCCCGGAGTCGGCGGACCTGACCGCACTGGAGCTGCACCTGACCGACGTGCACCACTCGGCGGCCCGCGTGGCGGTGGCGCTGGCCTCCCGCAGGCGCGAGCACCTGGCCGAACTGGTGGTCGAGCACGACTTCGAGCACCTGTACGAGCCCGTGGTCACCTCGACCGGCCGCCGGTTCGACCCGCAGGACAAGCTGAGCGAGGGGTTCGCCGACGAGAGCGCGGTGGACCTGTGGGCCGCGCTGCCCGCGCTGCGCACCCTGCGAGTGAGGGGAACCCTGCTGTTCGACGGCCTGGACTCGTCCTCGGTGACCGACCTGCACGTGAGCGGCGCGCCGTTCGTGGACGGGGCGGTGTACCCCTACCGCGCGCCGAACGTGGTGAGCCTGACGGCGGAGATCGGCATCGACGTGTACGGGTGCGGCTGCCCGGTGGGCCACCTGGAACTGCTGACCCCGGAGGGCTACCCGGCGCTGCGGCACCTCGACCTGACCGGGATGGCGCTGGACGCGGACGAGGAGGAGGTGCTGGAGACCCTGGCGGAGCTGCCGCTGCTGCGGCAGTTGGAGACCCTGGACCTGGACCTGGAGCTGGACGAGGACGTGCCGGAGCACCTGGCACCCGCGTTCGCGCACCTGGAGCGGGGGCCGGGCGAGGACTGACACCCCCTGGCCGGGGGTGGGGCCCGTGCGCAGGGCCCTTTCCCCGCCACGGTTACAGTTCGGCGTGAACACCGGGTCGACGGAAGGGCGGGGGCACGTGCGCGCGCTCTGCGCCGTCCTCCCCACGCCCGTCCTGCTCGTGCTCGGCGCGGTCGGGCCGCTGGACACGGCCACGTCCACCCACGCGCCCGCGCTGGCCGCCGAGCCGTCGGCGTGGACGCTCCCGTTCGCCGACGTCGTCGCTGTGCTGCTGGCGACCGCGCTGCTCACCGCGCTGGCCGACGTGCTGCTGCGCGCGGGCGCCGTGGCGCGGGAGGCGCTCGCGCACCGGGTCCGCACGTGGCTGGCGCTGCTCGCGCGGGTGGCGCCGCGCGAGTCCGGCGCGCCCGCCGCGGCGCCTCGCCGCGAGTTCGTCCCCGCCGCGCTCCGCCAGGTCTTCCTGACCGCGTTCCGCACCCACCGGGGCCCTCCGACCGCCGCACGCGCGTAGCCGAACGCCCGTCGTCCCGGCTCGCACCCGCGCCGCCCACCGCGCCCCGCGCTCGCCGGGAGCGCGCCCCGAACTCCGGTCGGACGACCGCCACGAGGCAGGAAAACCCCATGGATCCGGCACTGCTGGGCCGCGCCGCCGCGATGTTCGCGGTCACCAACATCGACGACCTGCTGCTGCTCGCGCTCTTCTTCGGCCAGGCGCGGGGTGATCGGCGGGCCGAGCTGCGCGTGGTCGTCGGCCAGTACCTCGGGTTCGGCGCGATCCTGGCCGTGGCGGTGGTCGGCGCGCTGGGCGCGGGCCTGCTGCCCGAGGCGGTGATCCCGTACCTGGGGCTGCTGCCGCTGGCGCTGGGGGTGCGCGCGGGCTGGACGGCGTGGCGCGAGCGCGACGCCCACGAGGACGGGGACGAGGTGGACACTGCGGCGGGCGCGGCGCAGATCGCCGCCGTGACGTTCGCCAACGGCGGCGACAACATCGGCGTCTACGTCCCGGTGTTCGCGGTGGCGGGCGCGGGCGGGACGGTCGGTTACGCGGTGATCTTCCTGGTCGGGGTGGCGGTGTGGCTGGCGGCGGGCCGGTTCCTGGCGGGCCGCCCCGTGGTCGCCCGCTTCCTGGCCCGCTGGGGGCACGTGGCGCTTCCGGTGGTGCTGATCGCGATCGGCCTGGTGATCCTGGTGGAGGGCGGCGCGTTCGGGCTGTGACCGCTCACCCGTCCGGTCACCCGTCGACCACCCGCTCGGCCACGACCAGCAGGTAGTTCACCCGCCCGCCCCGGTAGCCGTCGAGGAACGCGGTCTCCACGCCGGTGCGCAGGTCGGAGCGGGCGCGCAGCTCCCAGTAGGGGATGGCGCGCGCGGTCAGGTCGGTGACCTCCAGCGGTGCGAGGCCGTGGTCGGCCAGCGCCCGGAAGTAGGCGCTGCGCCGGTGGATGCGGCAGTCGTAGTGCCGGTCGATGGCCTCGCCCTCCGGCGCGCGCCCGGTGACCGCGTCGTTGTGGCAGCCGGTGACCAGCGCGTACCGCCCGCCGGGCCGCAGCAGCCGGGCGAACTCGGCGAACGCCTCGTCCAGGTCCACGTACATGGTGCTCTCGTTGGTGATCAGCCGGTCGAACGCGCCGTCCGCGAACGGCGTCGCGACCATGTTGGCGCGGTGGAACCGCACCCGGTCGGCGCACCCGCGCCGCCGCGCCAGGTCCGAGGCGAACTCGACGTGGTGGGAGCAGAAGTTGACGCCGTCGACCGCGCACCCGAACCGGTCGTGCGCCATGAACGAGGTCCCGCCCCGGCCCGATCCCGCGTCCAGGACCCTGGCGCTCGCGGGGACCTCGCCCAGCGCGGACAGCACCAGGTCGGCCTGGGCGCTCTCCATCCGGTGCAGCTCCCGCGCGATCCGCCCCTGGAGCTCGTGCGGCGGACCGGTGAGCGCGTCGGGGTCGGGGGCGTCGACGCCGTAGTGGTGGTGGTAGAGGCCGTCGTCCGCGCCGAGCAGCAGGTTGACCGGGTCGTCCCGCTTGCCCTCCCAGTGGGCGTTGGTCTTGCGCTCGTAGTCGGTGCGCACGACGCTCCCGGTCGGGGAACTCGGCACGGCGCCTCCTCGGGTGGACGGGGGTGGACCGCCACCAGCGTCGAGCACCGAGGGGCGCGGGGCAGGCGCGCTCACCCGCGTGCCCGCCGCGAACCACCCGCCGGGCAGCGCCGGGGACCACTCAGCCGCGTCCTCCTTCGGCCGCACGGGTGATCGCCGGGACACCGGGGGGCGAACACCGCAGTCCGGTCCACTGTGGACGCTTCGGGAAAGCCGCCGAAAGACCTGCGGCTGTTCACCGGGCGATCACCGGAGGCCGGGAGCATGGGGGCATGGCTCCCGCTCAGCTCAGACCCGGTGTCGTCCTGCCGCTGACCGGCGGGGCCTCGATCCTGCTGCTGCTGTCCGCGCTGGGTCCCGGCGACCCGGTCGCGGACGTGATCAGCGATTACGCCCTGCACCCGTCGAGCGCGCCGTGGTTCGCGCTGTGCGTGCTGCTGCTCGCCGTCGGCGGCACGGCCGCGCTCACCGGGCTGCCGCGCTCGTGGGCGTTCCGGGCGTGGCAGGGCGGGGCGGTGCTGTGCGTGGTGTTCCCGTCGAACGCGGACGGCGAGTCGACCTTCTCCGGCGACGTGCACCGCCTGGCGGGCGGGGCGCTGCTGTCCTGCCTGCCGGTGGTGGGGTGGAAGGTGGCGCGGTGGGCGGGGGCGACCGGGCACGCGCGGACGGTGGTGCGGCTGTCGCTGCTGGTGCTGGTGACGGCCGTGCTGTTCGGCGTGAGCCATTTGACCGTCTCCCCGCTGGGCGTGGCGCGGGGGTTGCTGGAGCGGATCACCGTGTTCGCCCAGGCGGGATTGCTGCTGGCGATCGCCGCGACACCTCGGCTCGTCCCGGAAAGCACCGACAAACGAGACGTCGCAGTCCTCCCACCTCCTGTTTGACGGCGTTTGCGCGCGCATGCCGGTTCCCTCCCTAAGTTTTTCCCCGCACGCGAAAAGCGCTACCGTCCCGCAGTGGAAATGACCGGAGAGGAATTCCACGCCTGGGCGGATACATTATTTCTCGATAATTCGAGTGCCCTGTGGACGAGCGCGAAAGGGGCGGGGCGGATGGCGGATTTGCTGTCGGCGGAGGCGGTCGGTGTGGCGCGGGCCGTGGTGGCGCGGTGGCACGCGGGTGAGCTGGAGGCGTTCGAGGACCTGGTGGAGGCGTACCGGGCCGACCCGGACGCGACCGTGCGCGGGGTGCGGCTGGACGCGCCCGTGGGGATGGGGATCGAGCTGGCGGCGGTGACGCCGTGGGTGCTGGCGGCGGTGAGCGCGGCGGGCGGGGTGCTCGTGGAGAAGGCCGCCGAGGACGCCTGGTCGGCGGGTCGGCGGTGGCTGGCGCGGGTGTGGGAGCGGGGCGGGAGGCCTGCGGCCGAGGAGGCCGAGCAGGCGACGGTCGTGATCACCGTGCACCTGACCGGTCTGGGCGCGTCCGAGCCGCTCGCCCGCGCGGTGGCCGAGCAGGTCGTGCGGGAGTTAGGGGGCCGCGATGACGCTCCCGCCGCGTGAGGGCGCCCCGCGCGCCAGGTACGCGCTGCTGGTGACGGTCCTGCTCACGGCGGCGGTGTACTCGGGCAGCCTGATCTTCTACTCGGCGCTCGGGGGGTGGTACTTCGAGGCGCTGAAGCCTTGCATGGACGCAGGGCTCGGCCTGTCTGACTTCGACCAGGCAGTTGCTTTCCAGCGCTGCGAAAAACCCTACGACCAGGCGCGGACAGCGTTCGCCTGCCTGTTCGGCCTGCTCGCGGCCGTCCTCGGGTGGGCGTTGCTGCGGCGCTTGCCCGCGCGGTTGCACCGGCGGGCCAGGATCACCCGCGCGGCCGGGGAGCGCTGGCAGGAGGAGGCCGCCAAGGCGGTGAGGTCGATGGGGGGCCAGGTCGTCCCTGTGGTGGAGTTCGGGTCCGCGTGCCGGGAGGCGTTCACCGTCCGGGCAGGCGGCCGGGTGCGGATCGTGCTGCCCTACGGTGTGCTCGCGCTGCCCAAGCCGGAGGCGTCCGCGCTGCTGCGACACGAGTGCGCGCACGTGGCCGCCGATGATGTCGACCGGGTGTGGCTGACCAGGGCCGTGTGGTGGGCGACCCCGGTGGTGCTGGCGCTGCCACTGCCGTGGCTGAAGTTGGAAAAACCGTTCACGCTCGACTACGCGATCCGCGCGGCGCTACTGCTGGCGCTGGTGCAGGTGGTATCGCGCAGCGTGCTGCGCTCGCGCGAGCACGCAGCCGACCTGCTGTCCACCCGCGATTCCACCACCGGTCTGGACGCGCTACTCCGCCGGGGTGTGGCCCCGCCCCGGTCCTGGTTGCGCTCGCTGGCTGCGTTGCACCCGTCGTTCCTGCATCGGCTGGACGTGCTGGCGCGTGGTGGGGTCGAGCGTCACACCCGCGCGGTGGAGGGATTCGCCTTCGGCGCGCTGGTCGGGCTCGCCCAGCCAGTGCTGTCGTTCTTCATCCAGTCCGCCCTGTCCCAGGAGACCGGGCTCCGGATGACCACGCTGGCGCTCTCCGTGGTGCCCGGCGTGCTGCTGGGGTACGCCTGGGGCCCTGCGGTGTGGCGCTCCCGCACGGCCGCCGACCTGAGACCGGGCTTGGAGCGTGTCGCGAGCGCACTGGGCCTGCCGCTGGGGGTCGTGGTGGGCCTGGCGCTGTCGCTGGTCGGCACGGGCAGTGCTCTGCTCACGTCGGTGACCGCTTGGACATGGAGCTTCGCTGTCGTCGCGCTGGTCGGCGCCACCGCGCTGTGCGAGGGCATCGCTGCTCTGTGGCACCAGCACCGGCCAGGCGCCTCGCCCCGGTGGGACGGCGCGATCGCGGCGCTGCTGTTCACCGGCGCGGTCGAAGCGATCTTCTCGTTCCGGCCCACAATGCAGGTCGCTGGGCTGGCAGGGGTCTGGCTGTCGATGACCACCGCGCCGTTCCTGGCGCTGCTGGCGGGCAACCTGGTCGTCGCGGCGCTGGCCTGGCGGGTGGCGGCGGGCAGGAGGGTGAGGGTGCTGCTGCCCACCGTGGTGGTCACGGCACTCGCCTCGGTGTCCCGCTTGGTCTCGGCTGGCGCGGTCACCCCGGAAAACGCTGTGGAGCACTTCGAGGTGAACGGCGTTGTGGCCGTGGGTGCCGGGTTGGTGGTGTTCCTGGCGCACGCTGTGGCGAGCGGGCGGGCCGGGATCGCCGAGGGGGTCGCGGGCGCGTGGGTGGCGACGCCGGTGACCGCGCTGGCGCTCACCCTGGAGTTCGGCCAACCGCAGCACGTCCTGTGGTTCGCGCTGGAACAGGCTGCGGCGTACCTGGCACTCCTGCTGCTGCTCACGGCCGTCGTCGCCGCCGCGCTGGTCGCCTTCCGCGACAGGGCGCCGACCGCGCCGGAGCCCGTGGCCGCGCGGAGCCGGACGTAACCTCCGAGCACCGCCGCCGACGACGACGCAGGAGGAGCAGCGTGAGCGTTGAGCCCGAGGAGACCTGGCAGGAGCGCAACACCAGGGTCATCGCGGAGTTCCGGGCGAACGAGGGCCGGGTCGGCGGGATCTTCGCGGGCGCGCCGATGGTGCTGCTGCGCCACCGGGGCCGCAAGAGCGGGCGCGAGCTGATCGCCCCGCTGGTGTGCCTGCCGCACGAGGACGACCCGGACGTGGTGCACGTGTTCGCCTCCGCGGGCGGCGCGCCGGAGCACCCGTCCTGGTACTCCAACCTCATCGCGGCGGGCGCCGCCGTGGTCGAGCGCGGGGTGGAGGTCTTCCCCGTGGCCGTGCGGGAGCTGACCGGGGCGGAGCGGGACCGGGTGTACGGCGAGCAGGTGCGGCGGTACCCCGGTTTCGGCGACTACGAGCGCAGGACCGAGGGCGTCCGGGTCATCCCGGTGCTGGAGCTGCGCAGGACGGCCGAGGGGTGATCACCGACCCGGTCCTGCTGCGCGTCGCCGAGGCCGCCCAGCTCAACCACGGGCAGGGGCGGCGCGCGGACGCCCGCGTGCTGCTCGACCGGCTGTGGGCGGAGATCGGCGGCGAGCGGGGCGACCCGCTGCACGTGTGCGTGCTCGCGCACACCATGGCCGACGTCCACGACGACGTGCGCGAGGAGCTGCGCTGGGACGAGCGGGCGCTCGCGGCGGCCGACCTGCTGGGCGACGAGCGGACCGCGAGCGCGGGCGTGGCGCTGCCGGTGGCGGCCCTGCGCCCGTCGCTGCACCTGAACCTGGCCGACTGCCACCGCAAGCTCGGCGACCTCGAACGCGCCCGCGAACACCTCGAACGCGCCCGAGAGCACGTCGACCTGCTCGGCGACGACGACTACGGGAGGGTGATCCGCGACGGCCTCGCCCGGTTGGCGGAGCGGCTCGCCGCCGGGTGAGCGGTCACCGGGACCGCACCCCCTTGTCCACCCGTTGGCGGTCCGATCACACACCCCGGCCGCGTTACCGTCGGGGCGCTCGCCCCCGGCAAGTCCCCTCCTGCTGGAAGGACGCCCACCGTGACCGAGTCCGCCATCCTCCCCGTCCCCCGCGACCAGCGCGCGCACCCGCTGGGGCCGCCAGCCGGGATGGTGGAGGCGCTCGGGCACGGGCCGGTGCGGATGGTGTGGCCCAACGGGGTTCCGGCTTGGGTGATCAGCAGTTACTCCGGGGTCAGGACGGTGCTGTCCGATCCGCGCTTCACCTCCATGCGCGAGGGCGGCCCGGACATGCGGGCCTCCGGGGACACGATCATCGGCGAGAAGCGGCCCGGCAACATCAACGTGCTCGACGGGGCCGAGCACATGCGGCTTCGCCGTCCGCTCTCCCGCGCGTTCATGGTCAAGAAGATGAACGCCATGCGCCCGTTCATCCAGCGGATCGTCGATGAGCACTTAGATGAGATGGAGCGCTCCGGCGCGCCCGCCGACCTGGTCTCGGCGTTCTGCCTGCCGATCCCCTCCCTGGTGATCGCCGAGCTGCTGGGTGTGCCGACCGAGCACCAGCCGCTGTTCCAGGCCACCGCGCGGGGCATGTTCGGCGTGGACAACGCCAAGGAGGACTACCTGCGCAACGCCGCCGAGCTCGCGGGCGTGCTGGTGCCGGTGGTGGAGGCCCGCAAGCGCGAGGGCGGCAGCGACGACCTGATCGGGTTGATGGTCAACGACACCGACTTCGAGCTGGACGAGCTGCTGTTCCTGGCGATCGGGCTGCTCGCCGCCGGTCACGAGACCACCTCGGGCGCCATCGGGCTGTTCGCGCTGACCCTGTTCGAGAACCCCGAGCAGCGGGCGGTGCTGCAGGCGAACCCGGACCGGGTGGACGTGATCGTCGAGGAGCTGCTGCGCTACTCGCAGGGCAGGCTCGGCGGGGCCGCGCTGGCGCGGCGCGCGCTTGAGGACGTGGAGCTGGACGGGGTGACGATCCGCGAGGGCGAGTGGGTCACGGTCTCGCTCACCGCCAACCTGGACGAGGCGCTGTGCGAGCAGGCGGGCGAGCTGGACCTGACCCGCAAGAGCGTGACGCACCTGGGGTTCGGGTTCGGCCCGCACCAGTGCCTGGGCGCGAACCTGGCCCGCACCGAGCTGCAGATCATGCTGCGGTCGCTGTTCACCCGGTTCCCGGACCTGGCGCCGGCGATCCCGGTGCCGCAGATGGAGTTCCGGACGGACTCGATCACCTACTCGGCCGTCGAGATCCCCGTGGTGTGGTGACGGCGGTGACCGTGCGGATCGAGCGGGACGGGTGCATCGGGTCGGGGCAGTGCGTGCTCACCTCGCCGGAGGTGTTCGACCAGGACGACGACGGTGTCGGCGTGGTGCTGCGCCCCGACCCGCCGGACGAGCTGCTGCCGCAGGTGCGCGACGCGGTGCACCGCTGCCCGGCCGGGGTGGTGGCGCTGGACTGACCCCGCGCCCGGTCAAGGACGCTCGGGCCCGCCGTCGCGCTCGTAGTCGGTGAGCAGCTCGTAGTCCTTGGCCGGGCCGGTGGCGCGCCAGCGCTCGGTGTAGCTGTCCGGGCCGGTGATCCGCCCGGCCACGAGGTAGGTGTCCGGGCTGCACCAGTGGTCGGCGTTCCAGCCGCCCTCCCCCAGGCGCAGCCGGTAGAACTCGCGGCCGTCCGCGAACGTCACGTCCAGCACGTCCGCGCCCCGCTCGGCGTAGCGCAGCGACCGCGTGGCGGGCCGCCGCACGCCGCCCAGCTCGACCTCGCCCTCCTCGTGGTAGGCGAGCTGGCCGGACTCCGGGTCGTCCTCGAACACCGCCCACCCGGTGAAGGCGCCCTCCTGCCCGGCCCGGTGGTCCACGACGCGCCGCCGCACCCGCCACCGCCCGCGCAGGAAGTCCGCGACCCCGTGCTGCTCCTCGCTCACCCCGCGAAGACTTCCAGGTCCACCGCCGCCGCGCCAGGCGGCCGGGGCGCCACAGCGGGTGCGCCCGCGCTCGGCGGACGGGGGAACCGGTTGGGGCAGAAGTGTTATTCGATCGCCACGCCCCGCCCGGCCGGTGCAGCATCGAGCGCCGGGAGCAACCCTGGAGGAGGCGATCCGTGGGGTCACCACCGGAGCAGAGCGCCGGAGAGCGGTCCACCGCCCGAGGCAGGGCGGTGCTGCTCGCGCTGCGCCTGTACCTGCGGGAGCTGCGCCGCCACGGCCCGCTCACCGCGGGCGGGATGCTGCTGCCCGCGCTGGGCAACACCTGCATGCTGTACGTGGCGCCGCTGGCGGTCGCCGCGCTCGCGAGCCGGGTCGTGGAGGGCGCGGGCGTCGCCGAGGCGGCGCCGCTCCTGCTGGCGTTCGGCGGCGTGCTGCTGTTCGCCGAACTGCTGTGGCGCATCGGGTTGCACTGCCTGAACCGGGTCGACGGCCGGGGCATCGAGCACCTGTCGGTGTTCGGCTTCGACGCGCTGCTCGCCAAGGACGCGGCGTTCTTCCACACCAACTTCGCCGGGTCGCTGACCAAGCGGGTGCTCGGCTTCGCGGGCCGCTTCGAGGAGTTCACCGACGCGCTGGTGTTCAGCGTGGTCGCCAAGGTCGTGCCGCTGGGCTTCGCGTGCGTGGTGCTGTGGGGCTACCACCCGGCGCTGGTGGTGGTGCTGCTCGGCCTGATCACGGTGACCGGTGTGGCCGTGGCCCCGCTGGTGCGCCGCCGCCAGCGGCTGGTGGACGCGCGCGAGGCCGCCTACGCGCGGGTGTCCGGGCACGTCGCGGACGTGCTGTCGAACGTGGAGGCGGTGCGCGCGTTCGCCGCCGAGGAGCGGGAGGGCGCGGAGCACCGGCGGCGGGCCGCCGAGAGCCGGGCGCTGGCGCTGCGCTCGTGGGACTACGGGAACCTGCGGGTGGACGTGCTGGTGGCGCCGATGTCCGTGCTCACCAACGTCCTCGGCCTCGTGGTGGCGGTGTGGGCGAGCGGCGGGCTGGGCCTGGAGGCGCTGCTGGTGACGTTCACCTACTACGGCAACGCCACCCGGATCATGTTCGAGTTCAACCACGTCTACCGGCGGTTGGAGGGCTCGCTCACCGAGGCCGCGCAGTTCACCGAGCTGCTGCTGGACGAACCGACCGTGGTGGACGCCGCCGAGCCGGAACCGGTGCGCGCCGACGACTCCGGCGTGCGGTTCGACCGGGTGGCGTTCGCGCACCCCGGCGGGCCGCCGCTGTTCACCGGGCTGGACCTGGACGTCCCGGCGGGCACCCGGATCGGGCTGGTCGGGCGCTCCGGGGGCGGCAAGACCACGCTGACCCGGTTGCTGCTGCGGTTGAGCGACGTGGACGGCGGCAGCGTGCGGATCGGCGGGCAGGACATCTCGCGGGTGCGGCAGGCGGAGCTGCGGGGGCTGATCGCGTACGTGCCGCAGGACCCGTCGATGCTGCACCGGACGCTGCGGGAGAACATCGCGTTCGCCCGGCCCGGCGCGAGCGAGGCGGAGATCCAGCGGGCGGCCCGCGCCGCGCACGTGACCGAGTTCGCGCGGGAGCTGCCGGAGGGGTTCGACACGGTGGTGGGCGAGCGCGGCGTGAAGCTGTCCGGCGGGCAGCGGCAGCGGGTGGCGCTGGCCCGCGCGATCCTGCGCGACGCGCCGATCCTGCTGCTGGACGAGGCGACCAGCGCGCTGGACTCGGAGAGCGAGGCGCTGGTGCAGCGGGCGCTGTGGCGGCTGCTGGAGGGGCGGACGGCGCTGGTGGTGGCGCACCGGCTGAGCACGGTGGTGCGGATGGACCGGCTGGTGGTGCTGGACCGGGGCGCGGTGGTGGAGCAGGGCACGCACGCCGAGCTGCTGGACGCGGACGGCGCGTACGCGCGGCTGTGGCGGCACCAGTCTGGCGGGTTCCTGGACGAGGCGGCGTCGGGGGCGCGGTAGCGGTCCGCAGAGGACAGTACACAGTGGACTGTCCTCTGCGGGCTAGCGCTCGACCAGTCCGGCGTCGTGCGCGAGTACGGCAGCCTGGACCCGGTTCGCCAGGTCGAGGCGGGTCAGGATGGTGCTCACGTGCCCCTTGACCGTGCCCTCCACCAGGTTCAGCTCGCGCGCGATCCGGGCGTTGCTCAGCCCCGCGCCCACCAGCGCCAGCACGTCCCGCTCGCGCGGGGTCAGCAGGTCGGCGCGGGCGCGGGCCTCGGCGGCCCGGCCGAGCGGCCGGGTGTCCAGCGCCGCCAGGACGCGCGCCGCGACGCGGGGCGCCAGGTACGCGCCGCCGCCCGCCACCGCGTGCACCCCGGCCAGCAGCTCGCGCGGGTCGCCGGACTTGAGCAGGAACCCCTTCGCGCCGCCGTCCAGCGCCCGCGCCACGTAGGCGTCGTCGCCGAACGTGGTCAGCACGGCCACCGCCACCCCCGGCGCGCTGCGCGCCAGTTCCTCGGCGGCGGCCAGCCCGTCGAGCCGGGGCATCCGGATGTCGAGCAGGGCGACGTCGGGCCGGTGCTCCAGGGCGAGCCGGACCGCCGCGCGCCCGTCGTCGGCCTCGGCGACCACGGTGATCGCGGGGTCGGTGGCGAGGACGGCCCGCACGCCCGCGCGGATCAGCGGCTCGTCGTCGGCCAGCAGCACCCTGATCACCGCGCCTCCCGACCGGGCAGCGTGGCGGTGAGCTGGAACGCGCCGCCCGAGGTCGACACGTCGAGCGCGCCACCGGCCGACCGGACCCGCTCGGCGAGCGCGGCCAGCCCGGTGCCCGAGCCGGGTGCGCGGCGGCGGGTGGTGACCGGGTTGGCGACGGTCACCACGACGTCCTCGGCGGCGGTGACGGTGATCCGCACGGGCGCGCCGGGGGCGTGCTTGGCGGCGTTGGTCAGCGCCTCCCTGACCACCCGGTGCGCGGTGGTGGCGACGGCGGGCGGGAGCGGGCTCGGGCCGTGCCAGGTCAGGGTGACCGGGAGGCCCGCGGCCGAGGCGCGGTGGGCCAGGTCGGCCAGGTCATCGTCCTGCGGGCGCAGGGGTGGTGGTTCGCCGTCGCGCAGCAGGGCGACCAGCCCGGCGAGGCGCTCGGTGGCCGCGCCCGCGCCCGCGCGCAGCTCCCCCACCGCTTCCCGGTGCCGCTCGGGCAGGTCGGCGGCGAGTTCGAGGGCGCCCGCGCGCAGCGCCAGCAGGCTCAGCTCGTGCCCGAGCAGGTCGTGCGCGTCGTGCGCTATCCGGGCCCGCTCGCGCAGGTGGACGCGCTCGGCGGCGGCCACGGCCAGCTCCGCCTGCTGCCGCGCGGACCGCCCGACCAGCCACGGCAGCAGCACGGCCAGCAGCGCGAGCAGCGGCGCGGTGGCCAGGGCGTGCGGCGCGGCGAGCCCCAGCGGGACGGTCGGCGGCAGCGACACCAGCAGCACCGCCCACGCGGGCCGCCCGCCGCTCTCCCGCCGCCCGACGACGAACGCGCACACCGCTGTCACGACCAGCACCACGCCGGTCCACGGCGGGACGCCGTCGCCCATCGCCAGCGCGGTCGCCTGGGCCGTGGCCGAGCACAGCGCCAGGGGGACGAGCGGTCGGCGGATCGGCACGTCCACGGACGCTACCCCGTCACCGGGCGGGTGAGGCGGACCAGGCGGGTGATCAGGACCGCGAGGTTCAGGGCGGCCGAGAGCGCGAGCCAGAGCACCAGGGCGGGCGAGTAGAGCGCGAGCTGGAACGCGGTGATGTCCCGCCCGCCGCCGACCAGCAGCCCGAGGAGGGTGGGCGCGAGCAGCAGGAAGGCCGCCGGGACCAGTCGTGGGGCCAGTCGGGCCACCACCTGCCAGGTCGTGCGGGGACGCCACGGCCTGCGCAGGGCGAGGGCCCCGAGGACGAGGCTGAGCACCGTCAACGCGCCCAGGGCCAGTTCCACAAGGGAGCGGGGTGACGACGGTTGCGCGTCCCGGCCCTCCAGGATCGCGGCGATGCCGTCCTCCAGCGCGCCGGTGCCCTCGTTCCCCAGCGCCACACCGGAGTTCGCGAGGACGACGACCCCGTGGCCGGAGTCCAGCAGGAGCTGACCGGCGCAGTGCGTGAACCAGATGCCGCTGTGCCGGGCCTCGCCCTCGCCGGTCTGCCAGCCGAGGCCGTAGGTGCTGCCGGGGAAGGCCGGAACCCGCATGGCGGCAAGGGTTTCCGGGACGGCCAGCCGCGCGGCGCCGGACTGCGCGGGACCGGACCGCGCGGCACCGGACTGGGCGGCGAGCCACTTGCCCATGTCCTCGGCCGTGCTGACGATCCCGTCCGAGCCCGCGACGAACCGGCTCGGCTCGGTGGTGGGGATCGAGGCGCCGTAGGCGAAGAGGTGCCCGTCCGCGACGTCGTCGGGCAGCTCGTCGGTGGTGGTGATCGCCGTGGTGTCCCGCATGTCGAGAGGGGCGAAGACGTTGTCGCGCAAGTAGTTCGCGAACTGCTCGCCGGTGACGCGCTGCACGACGAGCGCGGCGAGGTGGAAGTTGGTGTTGGTGTAGTGGTAGCGGGCGCCGGGGTCGGAGGCCAGCGACGTCGGGTTGACCCGCGCCACCACCGCGTCCAGCGAGTCCGGTTGCGGCAGGCTCTTCTCGGGCAGGGTCCGGTCGGTGATGCCGGAGGTCTGCCCGAGCAGGTGCCGGGTGGTGATCGCGGCCCCGCGCGGGTCGGCGAGGTGGAACTCGGGGACGTGGCGGGTGATCGGCGCGTCCAGGTCCAGCTCGCCGCGCTCGGCGAGCTGGACGGCGGCGAGCGCGGTGAACGACTTGCTCACCGACGCGATGGGCATCCGGGTCCTGGCGGTGACTTCCGCCCCTGCGGACGTGGTCCCGCGTCCGAAGGTCCGCACGACCCGGTCCCCACGCGTGATGGCGACGGCGACACCGGGGTAGGCGGCGGCGTCGGCCTGCTCGGCGACGAACCGCTCGACGGCGGCGAGGTCCGGTTCGGTCGCGGCGGTGGCCGGTGGTGCGGCGGTCAGGAGCAGTGCCGCGACGAACGCGGCCGTGGCGCTTGCGGTCATTGTCCCGCTCTCGGTGGTCGTTCGGGGGTCGACGGCGACGCTACGAACAGCGGGACCGGTGGCGCAGGACCGGAAGGTCAGGCGGCGCCCCCGACTTTCGTCAGGGGTGCCGGGACGGGCGCCGACCGGTAGAACTGACCGGGAGGCAACAAATGACCACCGCTGTCGCCATCGTCGGAGCCGGGCTGGGCGGGCTGGCGCTCGCCCGCGTGCTGCACGTGCGCGGAGTGGACGCCGTCGTCTACGAGCGCGAGCCGTCACGCGGGGCGCGCGGCCAGGGCGGGATGCTCGACATCCACTCCGGGCAGGCCGCGCTGCGCGAGGCGGGCCTGATCGACGGCTTCCACGCGATCGCGCGCGGCGAGGGCCAGGACATGCGGCTGCTGGACGCGGACGGAACCCTGCTGCTTCAGGAGGACACCCCACCGGACGCCCCGCTGGCCCGCCCCGAGGTCGACCGCGCGGACCTGCGCGACCTGCTGCTCGACTCGCTGCCGGAGGGCGTCGTGCGCTGGGGCCGGGCGTTCGAGTCGGCGGCGGACGGCGTGCTGCGCCTGGAGGGCGGCGGCAGCGCGCGCTACGACCTGCTGGTGGGCGCGGACGGCGCGAACTCGCGGGTGCGCCCGCTGCTCACCCCCGCGCGGCCCGCGCACACCGGTCAGCACATCGTGGAGCTGGGCATCCCCGACGCCGACCGGACCCACCCGGAGCTGGCGGAGCTGGTGGGCCGGGGCAACTACTGGGTGCTGGGCGACGGGCAGTCGCTCGGGGCGCAGCGCAACGGCGACGGCCGGGTGCGCCTCTACCTGAGCTTCTACCGGACCGAGGCGGACTGGATCACGGCCTGCGGCGTCCCGTTCCACGACCCGGAGGCGGCGAAGGCGCGCCTGCTGGAGCTGTTCGCGGGCTGGGACCCGAGGTCGACGGCGCTGATCGAGGCCTGCGACGACGTGGTCGTCCCCCGCGCGATCACCGCCCTGCCGGTGGGCCTGACCTGGCCGTCGCGCCCGGACGCGACCCTGCTCGGCGACGCGGCCCACCTGATGCCGCCTGCGGGCGAGGGCGCGAACCTGGCCCTGCTGGACGGCGCGGCACTCGGCCGGGCGGTGGCGGCGCACCCCGGCGACCTCGGGGCGGCGGTGGCGGAGTACGAGCGCGGGATGTTCGAGCGGTCCGCAGCGGCTGCCCGGCAGTCCGCGCAGCTGCAGGAGGCGATGGCGGCCCCGGACGCGGCGCGGCGGATGCTGGCGTTCTTCCAACCGGACTGACCGGCTCCGGTCACCGACTGCCCACCGGCTTCCGCGACCCTCCCCCGCTACCGCGCGATCGCGGCGAGCTGGGACAGCGCGGCCCCGGTGAACGTGGCCAGGTCGGCGGGGTCGGCGGCGCGCAGCCAGCGGCGGTAGGCGGTGCGGAAGACCTGGGCGCCGACGTGGGCGGCGAGTTCGGCGGTGTCGGGGGCGGTTCCCCGCAGGCGGAGCACGTCGGCGAGGGCGTCGGCCAGCGACCGCTCCTTGCTCAGCTCCCGCTCCAGCAGGCCGGGGTTGGCCGAGATCAGCGCGTCGCGCAGGTGCTGGGTCTTCCGGGGGCCCAGGGCTTCCCAGTCGTAGTCGGCCAGGGTCCGGACCACGGCGTGGAGCGGCTCGGTGACGTCGGGCGTCTCGCGCAGGGCCTGGACGAGCGCCGCGTGGAGCGCGTCCGAGTCGGCGAACAGCACCTCCGCCTTGTCGGGGAAGTACCGGAAGAAGGTGCGGGTGGTGACGCGGGCCCGTTCGGCGATCTGGACGGCGCTGGCCCCCTCGAAGCCCCGCTCCTCGAACAGCTCCACGGCGGCCTGCTTCAACCGGTCCCTGCTGCCGTGCTCCCACCGAGGCATGGCGCCCAAGGTAACCGGGCGCCGGGGCCGGTTCCAGCGGGGTGCGTCGCGGCGTGACATCACCCACCTTGATGTCACGCCGCGACATCAGTGCTACGGTGATGTCACGCCATGACATCACCTGGGGGCGGCGCCCCGCGAACGGGAAGAGGACCGGAAGATGGCGCTGACGACCGAGGACCGCCTGGAGATCACCGAGACCCTGTCGCTGCTGGGGCACCTCGCCGACAGCGGAGGACCGGACCGGCTGGAGGAGGTCTTCACGCCGGACGCCGTCTACGACCTCACCGCCGCCGGGATGGGCGCCTTCACCGGGATCGACGCGATCCGCGAGGCGGCCGGGCGGATCGCGGCGCACGGGCCCGTCGCGCACCACCTCACCAACGTCGTCATCGGCGGCGAGGAGCAGGACGGCGTGGTCTCCGCGCTGTCGAAGGGGCTCCTGCTGATGGCCGACGGGAAGGTCGAGAGCATCGTCATGGCGGACGACGTCCGGCGGCACGGGGACGGCTGGCGGATCGCCAGGCACGTCGTCACGCCGCAGCGCGCCCCGCGGCGGCTGGACGCGCACTCCCCCGCCTGACCTGCGGGTCCGGCGCCCGGAAACGCCGCCGGGGGCGGTGGCGACCCGCAAGCCCCCACCGCCCCCGGCCGCCGCACCGGCTCAGTCCGCCGTCACCTTCTCCGGCTCGGCCGACCCGGCCACCGCGCGCTTCGCGCGCACCCGCAGCACCACCGCCGTCACCAGCACGACCGCCAGCACCGCGTAGGCCACCGCCGCGAACGGGCTGGTCACCAGCGCCGTCGCGTCGCCCTGGCTGATCTGCAGGGTCCGCCGCAGCTGCTCCTCGGCCATCGGCCCGAGGATCAGCCCGACCACCATCGGCGCCACCGGGTAGCCGTGCCGCCGCATGAAGAACCCGATCACGCCCACGATCAGCAGCACGATCAGGTCGTCGGTCACGAAGTTCACCGCGTACGTGCCCAGCGCCGCGAACAGCAGGATGCCCGCGTACAGGTACGGCCGGGGGATGCGCAGCACCTTGACCCACACCTTGACCAGCGGCAGGTTCAGCACCAGCAGCATCACGTTGCCGATGTACAGCGACGCGATCAGCGTCCACACCATCGCCGAGTTGTTCGTGAACAGCAGCGGCCCCGGCTGGATGTTGTAGCTCTGGAACGCCGCGACCATCACGGCCGCCGTGGCGGTCGTCGGCAGGCCGAGGGTCAGCAGCGGCACCAGCACACCGGCCGCAGCCGCGTTGTTCGCCGCCTCCGGACCGGCCACGCCCTCGATCGCGCCCTTGCCGAACTCCTCGGGCCGCTTCGACAGCTTCCGCTCCGCCGCGTACGACAGGAACGTCGACACGTCCGCCCCACCGGCCGGGATGGTGCCGATCGGGAAGCCGATCGCGGTGCCGCGCAGCCACGGCTTCCAGGACCGCGACCAGAACTCCCGCGTGTTCCACTTCCCGCCGACCGGCACGACCTCGATCGGCCCGTGCCGCAGCCGCGAGGCCACGTACAGCGCCTCGCCCACCGCGAACAGCCCGACGGCCACCACGACCACGTCGATCCCGTCGGCCAGCGTGCTCACCCCGAGGGTGAACCGGGTCTGACCGGTGAGCGTGTCCGTGCCGACCAGGCCGATGAACAGCCCGAGCGCCAGCGAGGCCAGGCCGCGCACCGGCGAGGACCCGAGCAGCGCCGCCACGGTCGTGAACGCCACCACCATCAGCGCCACGTAGTCCGCCGGTCCCAGCTTCACCGCGAAGTCCGCGACGGTGGGCGCCAGCAGGGTCAGCAGCACGGTGGCGATGGTGCCCGCCACGAACGAGCCGATCGCCGCCGTGGCCAGCGCGGCGGCGCCCCGCCCGGCCTTGGCCATCCGGTTGCCTTCGAGCGCCGTCACGATCGACGCGGACTCGCCTGGTGTGTTGAGCAGGATCGACGTGGTCGACCCGCCGTACATGCCGCCGTAGTAGATGCCCGCGAAGATGATCAGCGCGGCGGTGGCGTCCAGGGTGTAGGTCAGCGGCAGCAGCAGCGCCACCGTCATGGCCGGGCCGATGCCCGGCAGCACGCCCACCGCCGTGCCCAGGGTGACCCCGAGCAGGGCGTAGAGCAGGTAGGCGGGCTGCGCGGCGGTCGCGAAGCCCTCCAGGAGCAGTCCGAGGTCACCCATCGATGAGTGGCACCCCCTCCAGGATGCCGGCGGGCAGCGACAGGCCCAGACCGGAGGCGAACACGACCTGCACGACCAGCGCCAGCACCACGGCCAGCGCCAGCGCCTTCCACCAGGTGGCGCCGAGCGTCCACGCCGCCCCGGCGAACAGCAGCGCCGCCGCGACCGGCCACCCGGCCGACTCGATCAGCACCAGGTGGGCCACCAGGATGGCGACCAGCTTGACCACGGTCAGCCAGTCGGTGCGCACCCCGGTGTCCACGTCCTCGCCGTCCTCGGCCTCGCCGAGCTTGCCGCGCGCGGTGGCGACCACCGCGGCGATCCCGGTGGCGATGAGCAGCGCGCCCACCGCGTAGGGGAACGCCCTGGGCCCGACCGAGCCGGCGACGCCGCGCGCGGCGATCGTGGTCGCGTCGACGAGGGTGAACACGCCCAGCGCCGCGACCAGGGCGCCGAAGACGTACTCCTCGATGCGGGCGGAGATCACTTCTTCACCAGGCCGAGCTCGCCGAGGATGGGCTGCACGCGGCTGACCTCGTCCTTGAGGAAGACCTCGAACTCGGTGCCGCTCAGGAACGTGTCGGTCCAGCCCTTCTTGGCGACCTCGTCCTTCCACTGCTGGCTGGCGCGCATGTCGGTGACCAGCTTGACCAGCTTGTCCTTGGCCTCGGGCGCGAGGTTCTTGGGCGCCACGACGCCGCGCCAGTTGATCAGCTCGACGCCCTGCTCGGCGAGCGTGGGCGCGTTGAGGTCCTCGTGGACCTTGGAGCCGGAGGTGGCCAGCGCGCGCAGCTTGCCCGCCTTGACCTGCTCGCGGTACTCGCCGACGCCGGAGATGCCGACGTCGACCTGGTTGCCCAGGAGCGCGGCCAGGGACTCGCCGCCGCCGGAGTAGGGGACGTAGTTGAGCTTGTCCGGGGTGAGCCCGGCGGACTTGATCAGCATGGCGGCGAGGATGTGGTCGGTGCCGCCCGCCGAACCGCCGGTGAAGCGGACGCCGGTGCCCTTGTCCTTCACCGCGGCGAGCAGGTCGGCCACGGTCTTGAACGGCGAGTCGGCGGGCACGACCACGACCTCGTCCTCGGCGGTGAGGCGGGCGATCGGGGTGGTGTCCTCCATGCGCACGTCGGAGCCGTTGGTCTCGACCGCGCCGACCATGACCAGGCCGGTGACCATCAGGAACGTCTCGGACTTCTCGTTGGCGAGCTTCTTGAGCCCGACCGTGCCGCCCGCGCCGCCCACGTTGCTGACCTGCACGGACTTGACCAGGTCCGCGCCGGTGATGCTGGCCTGCATGGACCGGGCGGTCTGGTCCCAGCCGCCGCCGGGGTCGGCGGGGGCCATGATCTCCAGGCGGTTCACGGCCCCGGCGGCCTTGCCGCCCCCACCGCTGCCGCCCGCGCCGCAGCCCACGAGCGCCACGCCCGCGGCGATGACCGCCGCGGCGATGCGGGTGTGCTTTCTCGACATGTCGCGCCTCCGCTGTGCTCCCCGGAGCGACGGTGCTCCGGTTCCGGGGAACGTAGGGGGACGGGAGCGAGTCGGTAAGACATTGGTCGTAAGGGCCGTATTGTTCGTTTAGGTCGTGGCGTCGATCACACTCTTTGGTTCAGAATGCCGAACATGCGCCGCCGTTCGGTCCCCCTGGGTGTCTCCCTGCTCGTGCTGCAGGTGGGCATCGTGCTGCTCACGACCTGCGCGGCCGGGCTGATGGCGGCCAAGCTGCAGAGCGACCGCATCCGCGAGTCGTACCGGGAGCGGATGCTGTCGGTGGCCGAGAGCGTGGCGCGGCTGCCGTCGGTGCTGGAGGCGTTCGGCTCGCCGGACCCGGCCGCGACGATCCAGCCGCTCGCGGAGCTGCTGCGCAAGGCCTCGCAGGTCACGTACGTGGTGGTGACCGACCGGCAGGGCGTGCGCTACGCCCACCCCGACCCGGCGCGCATCGGCGAGCCGGTGTCCACCGACCCCAGCTCGGCGCTGTCCGGGACGGTGTACGTGGGCACCGAGACGGGCACGCTCGGCACGTCCCTGCGCGCGAAGGTGCCGATCAGGAACACGGCCGGGACGGTCATCGGCATGGCGTCGGTGGGCATCCTGGAGGAGGAGCTGGCCGCCGACCTCGCCGAGGACCTGGGCGAGCTGATCGGCTGGCTGATCGCGTCCGCGCTGGTCGGGGTGCTGGGGGCGGCGCTGGTGACGCGGATGGTCCGCAAGCGCACGTTCCGGCTGGAACCGGCCGAGATCGCGCAGCTGCTGGAGACCCGCGAGGCGATGCTGCACGGGGTGCGCGAGGGCGTGGTCGCCATCGACGCGACCGAGCGGTTGGCGCTGGTCAACGACGAGGCGGTGCGCCTGCTCGGGCTGACCGACGACCCGACCGGTCGGCCCGCCGCGCAGGTGCTGGAGCACGGCGGCCTGCTGGACCTGGCGCGCGGCGACGACGCGGCCGACCGGCTGGTGCTGGCGGGCGAGCGGGTGCTGGTGGCGAACCGGATGACCGCCCGCACGCACGGCCGCCCGGTCGGCGTGGTGCTCACGCTGCGCGACCGGACCGAGCTGCACGACGCGCTGCGCGAGATCGACGGGCACCGGGCGGTCACCGAGGTGCTGCGGGCGCAGGCGCACGAGTTCTCCAACCACCTGCACGTGATCGGCGGGCTGCTGGAGCTGGAGCGCGGCGACGAGGCGGTGCGCTACATCGAGCGGGTCGGTGGCGCGGGGTCGGTGACGGCCGACATCATCGGCGGGGCCGAGGCCGACCCGGCGCTGGCGGCGCTGCTGCTGGCCAAGTCGAGCACCGCGCACGAGCGGGGCGTTCGGCTGCGGCTGGACGCCGGGTCGCGGGTGCGGGCGCGGGCCGGTGACGACGCGCTGACCGTGCTCGGGAACCTGGTCGACAACGCCGTGGACGCCTCCGGCAACGGCGGCGAGGTGCGGGTCCTGGTGGACGCGGGCGGGTCGGGGGTGCGGGTGCTGGTCGAGGACGACGGGCCTGGCGTCGCGCGGGAGCGGCGGGCGGAGATCTTCACCCTCGGGGTGAGCACGAAGGCGCCGAGAGGGGCGCACGGACGAGGGATAGGACTGGCGTTGGTGTCCAGGGTGGTCACCCGGCGGCGTGGCCGGGTCGACGTGTCGGATTCTTCGGAGCTGGGCGGCGCGTCGTTCGACGTGTGGCTGCCGGAAGCGGGGTCCAGGTGACGGTGGTGCGGGCGCTGGTCGTGGACGACGACTTCGCGGTGGCCGCGGTGCACCGGGGGTTCCTGGCGTCGCTGCCCGAGTTCGAGGTGGTGGGCGAGGCGCACGACGGCGACGCGGCGCTGCGGGCGGTGGACGAGCTGCTGCCGGACCTGGTGCTGCTCGACATCCACCTGCCGGACATGTCCGGCTTGGAGGTGCTGGCCAGGCTGCGGGCGCGCGTCGGGCCGCCGGTGGACGTGATCGCGGTGACGGCGGCGCGGGAGCGGGAGACGGTGCGGCAGGCGATGTCCAAGGGGGTGGACCACTACCTGGTGAAGCCGTTCACGCGCACGGCGTTCCTGGACCGGATGCGCGAGTACCTGGCGCGGCGGGTGGAGGTCCAGCGGCTGGGCGACTGGCTCGACCAGGACGAGGTGGACCAGCTGATGCAGCACCGGCCGGCGAACGTGCTGCCCAAGGGGCTGTCGGCGGTGACGCTGCGGCTGGTGACCGAGGCGCTGCGGGCGGCGGAGGGGGGCTCGGTCGCGGGGAACATGTCGGCGCAGGAGGTGGGCGACCGGGCGGGGTTGTCGCGGGTGAGCGCGCGGCGGTATCTGGAGCACCTGGTGGCGGTGGGG
The DNA here is from genome assembly GCF_024171695.1 of Actinosynnema pretiosum. GTDB lineage: Bacteria > Actinomycetota > Actinomycetes > Mycobacteriales > Pseudonocardiaceae > Actinosynnema > Actinosynnema pretiosum. Next base: position 322,833 of record NZ_JAMTCF010000010.1, read on the forward strand.
AAGGCGGAGGTGCAGCCCCGGTACGGGGTGGCGAACCGGCCCGCGCACGGGTACCGGTTGACGTGAGGCGGAGGGGTGGCCGCGTCCGCGCGCGGCCACCCGTCGTCGGGCCTAGTGCTGGCCGGGGTGCAGCGACCGGAGCTCCAGCCACTCGCGGATCGGTTCGCCGTTCGCGCCGGGGGCCGCCGACAGCTCGCCCGCGATCTCCAGCGCGCGCTCGTGTGAGGCGACGTCGATCATCATCCAGCCCGCGACCAGGTCGTGGGCGTCGGGGATCGGGGTCTGCGCGAGCGCGCCCGGACCGTCGCTGCGCACGAACACCCCGTCGTCGGACAGCGCCGTGGAGCCGACGAACTCGCCCGTGACGGCCAGCCGCCCGGCGAGGTCGTTCATGTGGGCGACGTGCGCGGCGACCTCCTCGGCCGTCCACCGGTCCATCGTGGTCCAGCCCTCCACCGGCTCCGGACCACCCCGGTAGTGCTTGATCAGCAGGTACTTCACGCGCGCTCCTCCGCCGCCGGGTTCCGGGCCGGGACCACGTCGGCCCCGGTCCGGAACCCACGGTCTCACGTCATCCGGTCGACGTCCGTGCGGAACCACCGGCACCCGTACGGCTCCAGGGTCAGCCGCACCACGCCCTCGTCGTCGGCCTGCACCGTCCCGTCCACCAGCAGGTCCGTCAGCCGCTGCCCCGGCTCCAGGTCGGGCACCTCGAACTCCACCTCCCGGTCGTCCAGGTTGTGCGCGGTCAGCACCACGTGCCCGTCCACCTCGCTGTGCTGCACCAGCACCGCCGCCTCACCGGTGTCCACCACCCGGTGCGCGCCCCACGCCAGCTCGGGGCACTCCCGGTACCGCTCCACCAGCAGCCGGAACCACGCCAGCAGCGATCCGGGGTCCCGGCGCTGCTCGCTGACCGCCTCCCAGTCCATCGGCACCCGCACCGCCATCCGCCCCTCGCGGGACAGGTCCTCGCCGAGGCCGATCTCCTCGCCGTAGAACAGCACCGGCGTGCCGGGCAGCGAGAACAGCAGGCTGTACACCATCCGCACCCGCCGCTCGTCCCCGTCCAGCATCGGGGGCAGCCTGCGACGCAGCCCCCGCCCGTACACCTGCATGTCCGGGTCGGGGCCGAACGCGGCGAACACCTCCTGGCGCTCGGCCTCGGTGAGCTTGTCCAGGGTCAGCTCGTCGTGGTTGCGCACCACCGTGGCCCAGTGCGCGTCGCGCGGCGGTTGGGGGCGCTCGCGCAGCGCGTGCGTGAGCGGCGAGGCGTCCCGGCGGGCGAGCGAGAGGTACATCTGCTGCATCCCGACGAAGTCGAAGCACATCGTCAGCTCGTCACCGACGCCCTCCGAGCTGCCGAAGTAGCGCAGCGCGTCGTTGTAGGGCACGTTCACCTCCCCCAGCAGGACCGCCTCGCCGTCGCGGCGGGACATGAACGCGCGCAGGTCCTGCAGGTAGTCGTGCGGGTCAGGCAGCGCCTCGATCGGCGCCTCCAGCAGGAACGGCACCGCGTCGACCCGGAAGCCGGACAGGCCCAGCTGCATCCAGAAGCCCATGACGCGGGCGATCTCGTCGCGCACGTCCGGGTTGGCCACGTTCAGGTCCGGCTGGTGCCGGTAGAAGCGGTGCAGGTAGTACTGCTTGGCCTTGCGGTCGTAGTCCCACAGCGAGGTCTCCTTGTCGGGGAAGACCACGCCGTCGTCGGCGTTCGGCGGGCGCTCGTCGGCCCACACGTACCAGTCGCGGTAGGGCGAGTCCGGGTCGCTGCGGGCGGCCTGGAACCAGGGGTGCCGGTCGGAGGTGTGGTTGACCACGAGGTCGGCGATGACCCGGATGCCCCGGTCGCGGGCGGTGCGGACGAGCTCGGCGAACTCGCCGAGGGTGCCCAGGCGCGGGTCGACGGAGTAGTAGTCGGTGATGTCGTAGCCGTCGTCGCGGTTCGCGGTGGGGTAGAACGGCATCAGCCACAGGCAGGTGACGCCGAGGCGGTGCAGGTGGTCGATCTTCTGGATCAGGCCGCGGAAGTCGCCGATCCCGTCGCCGTTGCCGTCGTGGAAGGTCTCCACGTCCAGGCAGTAGACGACGGCGTTCTTCCACCACAGGTCGGCGGTGTCGGTGAGCCTCACGCCCGCACCTCCGGGAGGACGCGCTCGCCGAAGGCGTCCAGGAAGCGGTCCTGCTCCTGGCCGACGTGGTGCAGGAAGACCTTCTCGAAGCCGAGCTCGACGTAGCTGCGCAGCAGCTCGGTGTGGCGGCCGAGGTCGGAGGAGACGTTGACGACCCGGCCGATCTGCTCGGGGGTGACGTGCTCGGAGACGGCGTCGAAGTGCTCGGGGGTCTCCAGGTCCCAGCAGATCGGGGGCGGGAAGACGTTGCTGCGCCACTGGTCGTGCGCGATGGCGCGCGCGGTGTCCTCGTCGGGGTCCCAGGAGAGGTGGACCTGCAGGTGCAGCGGCCCGCGACCGCCCGCGTCGCGGTAGGCGTCGGCCATCTTGCGCAGGTGCTCGGCGGGGGCGTTGACGGTGATCAGGCCGTCGGCCCAGGAGGCGCACCAGCGTGCGGTCTCGACGCTGACGGCGGCGCCGACCAGGGCGGGGGGCTCGTCGGGGAGGGTCCACAGGCGCGCGCGGTCGACGGTGACCAGGCCGTCGTGGCTGACCTCCTCGCCGCGCAGCAGGGCCCGGATCACGTCGACGCACTCCAGCAGCCGGGCGGACCGGAGGTCCTTGCGGGGCCAGGGGTCGCCGGTGATGTGCTCGTTGGCGGCCTCACCGGTGCCCAGGGCGGTCCAGAAGCGGCCGGGGTACATGGCGCCGAGGGTGGCGATGGCCTGGGCGATGATCGCCGGGTGGTAGCGCTGGCCGGGGGCGTTGACGACGCCCATGGGGAGGTTCGTGGCCTGGAGCGCGGCGCCGAGCCAGGCCCAGGCGAGGGCGGACTGGCCCTGGCGGGCGCTCCAGGGGGCGAAGTGGTCGGAGCACATGGCGGCGTCGAAGCCGACTTCCTCGGCCTTGCGCACGGCGTCCAGCAGTCCGGTTGGGTGGATCTGCTCGTGGGAGGCGTGAACGCCCAAAACGGTCATGGACAGGCGGTACCCCGTCGCTCGGGTGGGTGAACCTGGGGATGATCATTTGGGGAGGGGTGGAGGCGGGAAGACGGCGGACGGGGTAGCGAGGGGTGGGCGATGATGAGCGCTACTGGGCCTGCCAGGCCGCAATCGCAGCACCGGCCAGTGAAACCGAAACTGCGATGAACCGAATCAAAAGGACCCCTTGAGCACGTAAACTCACTGGTCAACAAGTGTTTTCCCCGCGCACGCGGGGGTGGTCCGAGGTCCGGCCAGTAGATCGGCCGGTCCGGCAGGTTTTCCCCGCGTACGCGGGGGTGGTCCGTCGTTCGCGACGCCTTGCAGGCTGATGACCTGGTTTTCCCCGCGTACGCGGGGGTGGTCCCCTGACCGCGGAGCAGCAGGAGCGGGTGCGGCTGTTTTCCCCGCGTACGCGGGGGTGGTCCCTTCTTGTTGTCCTGCTCGAACGCCGCGCTGAGGTTTTCCCCGTGTACGCGGGGGTGGTCCCATGGTGCGCCGCCTCGGCGAATCACTGTCCAAGTTTCCCCGCGTACGCGGGGGTGGTCCCGCCTCGACGCCGAGCTCGCCCAGCGCCTTGGCGTTTTCCCCGCGTACGCGGGGGTGGTCCGTCCGAGAGCGAGTCACCGAGCGGGATGGTCGGGTTTCCCGCGCACGCGGGGGCAGCCAAGCGCCCCTATCAAGCCCCAGTCGCCGACGCGCTCATCGCCGCCGCCAGGAACGTGATCACCCACCGCCGCGCCTCACCGCCGCCCCCGTCCACCGCCCCGACGCGGTCCACCGCCGTCACCGACAGCACCCCCCGCAACCGGAACACCAGCTCCTCCCGCGAGACCCCCGGCAGCGCCCGAGCGAAAGCCTCCAGGTAGCGCGCCCCGACCTCACCCTCCTCCCGCCCGACCCAGCGACGCATCTCCTCCGCCGGGTCGCACACGATCGCCACGATCAGCCGCGACCGGCTCCCCTCCCCCATCCCGTCGAACAGCGGCCCCGCGAACCCCTCCACCAGCTCCGCAACGGTCGGCGGCTCAGGTCGGGCCAGCAAGCGGTCCAGCGCTGCGGACTGCGCGGCGATGATCGGTTCCACCACCCTGCGGACCACCTCCGTCAGCAGGTCCGCCTTCGAGCCGAAGTGGTACTTCACGGCGGCCAGGTTCGCCCCGGCCAGGTCGGTGATCGCGCGGATCGAGGCCCCCGCGAAGCCGCGTTCGGCGAACAGCCGCTCGGCCGCGTCCAGCAGTTGGGTACGGGTGTCCGGTGCGTCCACCGCAGTATCATACGATCGTTTCATTAAAACGACCGTTTGACTGACCCCCGTGGAAGAAGGTCACCATGAAACTCCTGGTCTACGGCGCGGGCGCGCTCGGCAGCCTGTTCGCCGCCCGGCTGCACGACGCCGGGCACGACGTCTCGCTGCTCGCCCGAGGCGCCCGGCTCGCCGAGCTGCGCGCGCACGGGCTGCGGCTGGTCGAGGAGGACCGGCACGACGTCCGGTCGGCGCCGGTGCGGGTGGTCGACCGGCCCGAGGACGGGTACGAGCTGATCATCGTGCTGGTGCGCGCGCACCAGGTGCGCGCCGCCCTGGAATCGCTCACCCACGTCGACGGCGACGTCCTGGTGCTGGCCAACTGGGCCGCCGGACCCGAACCGCTGAGCGCGGTGATCGGGCGCGACCGACTGCTGCTCGGCTTCCCGACCGCAGGCGGGCGGCTGGTCGACGGGGTGCTGCGCCACCGGGCGGACTCGTGGATCACCCGGCTGGTCACGGTGCCGATCAGCGAGCCGGACGGGCGCGTCACCCCCAGGCTGGAGCGAACGCTGCGGCTGTTCCGGGAGATCGGGATGGACGCCAAGGCCGAACCGCAGGTGGACGCCTGGCTGACCACGCACGCCGCGGTCGAGGTGCCGCTCGGGCAGGCGGTGGACGCCGCGGGCGGACCGGCGGCGCTCGCGGGCGACCGCGCGGCGGTGCGCGAGCTGGTCCACACCATGCGGCGGAACCTCGCCGCGACGGCGGTGCCCGTGATCCCCTCCGTGATCGGGGTGCTGCACCGGCTGCCCACCGCAGTGGTCGCGGCCGTGGTGCGCCGCTTCCTGCTCAGCCGGATCGCCGAGCGCGGGCTCACGCCCTCCCCCGCCGCCACGGCCGAGATGGCGGCGCTGGCCGAGCAGTTGCGCGGCCGGGCGCGGTGAGCGCGGCGGGCCCGAGGGGGGTCACGCTCCTCGGGCCACCCGCTTGGCCAGCACGTGCGCACCGCCCACGACCAGCGGGAACGCCGCCAGCGCCGCCCGGCTCCCGCCCCGCCACACGCCCTCCCGGCGCAGCCGCCGCCACGCCCACAGCGCGTACGGGGCCACGACCGTCGGCGCGGTCAGCACCCCCGGCGCGTACCCCCGGAACACCGCGCTCGCCCCCACGTGCGTGACGGCGTGCAGCCCGAACCCGGTCAGCGCGGCCTGGAACAACCGCGACCGGCCGCCCGTGCGCGCGCCGTCCGCCGCTGCCGCCGCCATCACCAGACCGACCGCGCCGATCGCGACGGCCGACTCGACCCGGCCGACCGTGGGCACCGCCGGGTGCTCCCGGCTCCACGACGACATCGTCGCCAGCTCCTCCAGGTCGTGCGCGACCCACGCGGCCAGCAGTCCCCAGGTGACGCTCTTCGTGATCACCACAGTTACGTTACACAGTGGAACGTATCCTGGTCGCGTGCCCAGACCCCGTGATCCCGAAGTCGACCGCGCCCTCGCGTCCGCGACCATGAGCCTGCTGGACGAGGTGGGCTTCGAGGCGCTCGCGCTCGACGCCGTCGCCACCCGCGCCGGGGTCAGCCGCCCCGCGCTGTACCGGCGGTGGCCGACCAAGCTGCACCTGGTCGCGCACGTGCTGGCCGAGTCGGCGATCCCCATGCCCGACCCGGACACCGGCAGCGCGCGTGAGGACCTGCGAGCACTGGTGACCGCGCTGGTGGACGGCCTGTCGTGGGTGCTGCTGGCGGTGCACGCCGAGGCCAGGCGGGCCCCGGAGCTGGGGCTGCACGAGCGGTTCCTGGCCGGGCGGCACGCGCTGGTGGCGCGGGTCGTGCGGCGCGGGGTGGCGCGCGGCGAGCTGCGGGACGACCTGGCGCCGGAGCTGGTGCGCGACCTGCTGTTCGGGCCGCCGCTCTACCACTGGTTCGCGACCGGCGAGCGGGCATCGGTGGACCGGGTGTTCGACCACGTGTGGCCCACCCTCGTGCCCGGCCGCGACGAGTCCGGAACGACGTCAGGCCCCACCCGAGCGGGTGAGGCCTGACGGGTGGAACCAGGTCAGCGGGTGGTCGGCCCCGACTCGCCGGAGGGGCCGTCGACCACCCGCGAGTCGATCACCACGCCCTCGATCGCGTTGCCGCCCAGCGGCCTGCTCTCCTGCCTCGGCCGGGGAGCGCCCGCCTGACCGCTCAGGTCGATGATCACCCCGTCGACCACCACGTTCCCCGCGCCCGGCGGCCTGCCGAAGCGCTGGTTGAGCACGGCGTTCGCGGCGCGCTCGCGCGAGCGGCGGGCGATCCTGGCCCCGACCGCGCGCCGCACCGGCGGCAGGAGCAGCAGCAGGCCCGCGACGTCGCTGATGAAGCCGGGCAGCACGATCAGCAGCCCGGCCGCGACCAGCAGCACCCCGTCCGCGACCTCCTCGTGCGGCTCGCGCCGGTTGCGCAGCGCCTCGTTGAACGCGGCCATGCTGCGCGCCCCCTCCCGCCGCAGCAGGAACGAGCCCGCGACCCCTCCCAGGATCAGCAGGCCGAGCGTGGGCAGGAACCCGAGGTTGACCGTCACCGCCACCAGGGTGGCGATCTCGACTCCCACGGCGACCAACAGCAAGGCGAACACGCGCATACCCCCACAACGCACGAACACCCCGAAACGCTCCCTGGCGAAATATTTACGCCAAACCCGCCCTCTGTCAGCATGGTTTATCGCCATCTCGCGACTGAGGAGGACAGATGACTGCGCTCCACGACGCGAACGCGGTCGGCACTGGGCCGCAGCCCTACGCCTACCGCAGGGACGAGCTGGTCGAACCCGACTGGCGGCGGTTACCGGGCTGGCGGGACGTGACCGCCCGGCAGTGGCGCGACGCCCAGTGGCAGCGCGCGCACTGCGTGAAGAACGTGAAGCAGCTGCGCGCGGTCCTCGGCGACCTGGTCGACGACCGGTTCTACGCCGACCTGGAGGCCGACCAGGAGCAGCTCGCGACCATGTCGATGCTGCTGCCGCCGCAGATGCTCAACACGGTGGTGCCACGCCTGGAGGAGGGCGGCGACTTCACCGAGGCCTTCTACGCCGACCCGGTGCGCCGCTACATGCTGCCGGTGCGCTCGGACCGCGACCCGGACTGGCCGAGCCACCCGCACTCCTCGCGGGACTCGCTGCACGAGGCCGAGATGTGGGTGGTGGAGGGCCTGACCCACCGCTACCCGACGAAGGTGCTGGCCGAGCTGGTGTCCACCTGCCCCCAGTACTGCGGGCACTGCACCCGCATGGACCTGGTCGGCAACTCCACGCCGCAGGTGGCCAAGCACAAGCTCGCGCTCAAGCCGGTGGACCGGCAGGACCGGATCGTGGAGTACCTGAGGAGCACGCCGGGCGTGCGGGACGTGGTGGTCTCCGGCGGCGACGTGGCGAACGTGCCGTGGCCGCAGCTGGAGTCGTTCCTGATGCGGCTGCTGGGCGTGGAGACCGTGCGGGACGTGCGGCTGGCCACGAAGGCGCTGGCCGGGCTGCCGCAGCACTGGTTGCAGCCGCAGGTGGTGGAGGGCCTGGAGCGGGTGGCGCGCACGGCCGCGCGGCGCGGGGTGAACCTGGCGATCCACACGCACGTCAACCACGCCAACTCGGTGACGCCGCTGGTGGCGGAGGCGGCTCGGACGGCGCTCGCGGTCGGGGTGCGGGACGTGCGCAACCAGGGGGTGCTGATGCGCGGGGTGAACGCGACCGCGGCGGACCTGCTGGACCTGTGCTTCGCGCTGCAGGGCGAGGCCGGGGTGCTGCCGTACTACTTCTACATGTGCGACATGATCCCGAACGCCGAGCACTGGCGGGTCGCGGTGTGGGAGGCGCAGGAGCTCCAGCACGCGATCATGGGCTACCTGCCGGGGTACGCGACGCCCCGGATCGTGTGCGACGTGCCGTACGTGGGCAAGCGGTGGGTGCACCAGGTGCAGGAGTACGACCGGGAGCGCGGGGTGTCGTACTGGACGAAGAACTACCGCACCGGGATCGAGCTGGACGACGCGGAGGCGTTGGACCGGCGCTACCCGTACTACGACCCGATCCGGTCGCTGCCGGAGGCGGGCAGGCGGTGGTGGGCCGAGCAGGGGTGAGCGCGGCCCGGTGACCCCGGTGACTCCGGCTCCGCGACGCGGGTGGGCGTCGCGGCGCCGGGGTGGGCGCGTGCGCGGTGGTCCCCCGCGCGGCCAGCGCGCCGAACAGGGGGTCCCGCCGCTGCACGCGGCGTCGCACGCGCGTGAGGGCCTGCGGTGCGGGCGGGGGTCAGGCGGCCGAGTTGTGCTTGGGCGACTCGAACCAGTCGACCGCCAGCAGCGCCACCATCTCCGGCGAGGAGCCGTCCGAGTCCCACTTGAGGCCGTCGAGGCTGGTCACGTCCACGCCCGCGCTCTCGGCGCGGCCCTGGTCGTCCGAGGCGGGGCCCCAGCCCGCGCGCAGGCCGGAGGCGTCGTAGTCCAGGCGCAGGGTGACGGTCGTGCCGCCGCCGCCCATCTCCAGGACGACCAGCAGCCACGGGGCGCCGTCGGGGTCGCTACGCAACCGGTAGGACATGCCCGGTAGCTGCGCGTCGAGCACCGCCGCGAAGGTTCTCTCGTCCCCGGTCGGCTCGCGGGTCTCCCCGGTGAAGGTGATAGCTGTGTCCACAGTGGAGGAGGGTAGGCGGTCACAACCAGTCTTCGTGCTTGAACAGCGAATAGAGCCCGAGACCGCCCGCGGTGATCGCGGCGGTGGAGGCCCAGAAGCCCCAGGGCTGGTCGAAGCCGGGGAAGGGGATGTTCTGGCCGAAGTAGCCGGTGATCGCGGTCGGGACGGCGATGACGGCGGCCCAGCCGGTGACCTTCTTCATGACCAGGTTGAGCCGGTTGGCCTGGATGCTGAGCTGGGTCTCGCGGACGGTGGCGACCAGGTCGCGCAGCGAGTCGGTCCACTCGGCGGCGCGCAGGACGTGGTCGTAGACGTCCTGGTAGTAGGGGGCCATGCGGGTGTCCACGAGGTCGTGGTCGCGGCGGACGAGGGCGTTGACCACCTCGCGCATGGGCAGCACGACGCGGCGGAGCGCGACCAGCGACTTGCGCAGGGCGAGGGCCTGGCGCTGGAGGTCGGTGTCGGAGCCGCCGCGCCTCCCCGGCCCCGACCGGTCCTGGTCGGCGAACACCAGGTCCTCCAGCCCCTCGATCCGCCCGTCGAGGGCCTGGACGGCGTCGAAGTGGGTGTCGACGGCGTAGTCGAGCAACCCGTGCAGCAGGTACCCGACGCCGCTGGCGGCCAGGTGCGTGGTGGCGTCCCAGCGGTCGACGACGGCGTCGATGTCGAAGGCCTCGTCGGGCCGGACGGTGACGAGGGCGTCGGGGGTGGCGAAGGCGGTGATCCCGGCGGTGGTCAGCGCGCCGTCGTCCCCGAGCCGGACGGCGTAGGCGGTGAGCAGCCGGTGCGTGTCGTACTCGTGCAACTTGGGCCGCTCGTGCGGCTCGACGGCGTCCTCGACGGCGAGCGCGTGCCACCCGAGCTCCTCGCCGACCCGGTCCAGGAGGGCGGGGTCGGGGGCGAGGAGGTCGATCCAGACGAGCGCGCCGTCCTCGCGCCGGAGGTCGGCGGCCTCGCGGGGGTCGAACCCCTCGGCTTCGAGGACGCCGTGCCGGTAGAGGCGGGTGCGGGGCACGGGAGTGGACAGTAGTCCGGTCGTGTGGCGGGCGCGCGGGGGCGTTCCGGTGACGCGGGGGATGCGATATGTACGTGCGGTGATCGCGGAATCAACGGAATCACGGGGTTTTCGACGGTTGTTGGGCGAGCCGGGGTGGCAGGGGCTGCTGAAGCTCGGCAGTCCGCGCTCCTACGAGCCGGGAGACCGGCTGCTGCACCAGGGACAGCAGGGCTCCGAGGTGCTCGCGCTCGTGTCGGGCCGGGTCGCGGTGGTGCTGCGCAAGGAGAACGGCGAGCGGATGATGCTGGCCCTGCGCGGCGCGGGGGACCTGGTAGGCGAGTACGCGGCGCCCACCAGGGAGGGGCGCATCGCGGACGTGGTGGCGGTGGACCGGTGCCGGACCAGCGTGGTGCTGTGGCCCGTGATGGAGCACTACTTAAACAAGACCGGGTGCGCCCTGTTGCTGAACGGCTACGTCCGGTCCAAGTCCTACCAGTCCGCCCACCGCATGGACCGGAAGAACCTGCCCACCGAGTGCCAGATCGCCCGGTTCCTCCTGGAGCTGGCGGAGCTGGCCGACGCGAGCCTCCCGGCGCCCGAGCAGGTCCCGTTCCCCCAGTCGGAGATCGGCCCGCTGCTGAACATGGCCCGCAGCACCGTGATGGCGAACATCAAATCGCTGAAGGCGATGGGGGCGTTGAGGGGCAGGCAGAACGAGCTGTTCATCGGGAACAAGGCAGTTCTGCGGAGCGCCGCCGGAGTGTGACCCACATCACCTGTGGATAGTCCGGCGGCGGACAGTTCGGGTCAGCCCGAATCACCACCATTTGTGATCGTGAGCGAGCAGACGAACAAGCCGACGGAAATGCCGTCGTACCACGCGATCCTGCTGGTGGACGTGAAGGACTTCAGCGGGATGAAGGGGCGCGACCACCCCGAGGTCGCCGCCGCGATCCCGGACATCCTCGCCAAGACGTTCGAGCGGTGCGCCCTGAAGTACGTGTGGATCTCCAAGCGCTACGGGGAGGGCACCGGCGACGGGTACGCGGCCACGTTCCCGCCGGAGTTCCTGCCCTACCTGCTCAACCCGTTCCTCGGGAGCCTCCAGGCCGAGCTCGACGACCGCGCCGAGGTCAGGACCCTGCCGCACGACCTGCGGATGCGGGTCACCGTGCACGTCGGACCGATCCCGCACGTCCCCGGCGACGAGTTCCGCTCCGGCACCGGGCCGACGCGGGTGGAGACGCAGCGGCTGGTGGACTGCGAGCCGGTGAAGAGCATCCTGGTCAGGTCGGGGCCCGCGACCAGGGTGGCCGCCGTGGTGTCCCGCAGGGTCTACCAGGACGCGGTCCTGTCCGGTTACTCCGCCGAGGACCCCAGCCTGTACGTCCCGGTGCAGGTCAAGCAGAAGACCTACGAGGACCTCGCCTACCTGCGGGTCCCCCTGTCCTCGGGCAGGGCGCTGCAGGAGGGCCTGCTGCCGCCCACCGACGACCCGGACGGCTCCCCCGGCACCGCCGCCACGCCCGAGCGGGGCGGCCGGTACTCGCACAACGAGTTCACCGGCGGCACGGCGGGCACCGTGCTGCAGGTCGGGTTCAACGAGGGCGGGGTGAACACCGGCCAGCAGCACACCTACAACACCGGCCGCGACAGCTACCACCACAGCGGCTCGGGTCCTCAGTTCAACCGCGGCGACGTGAAGCGGTACGAGGACCGGCGCGGGGAGCAGCGCGAGCCGTGAGCACGCACCACGAGATCCACCGGGACGGGTTCTTCCACAGCGGGACCGGTGACCAGCACAACTACTTCCACCCGGTCCGCCCGCGCCGCGACCCGCGCCTGGTCGCGCGCGGGCAGGTCGACTGGTTGGCGGCGCGGTTCGCCCCGCCTGAGGGGTTCCGCTCGGATGCGCTGGAGCGGCCCGGCGTGGTGGTGCTGGCGGCTGCCGAGGGCGCCGGGGCTCGCACGGCCGCGCTCATGCTGCTCACGGACAGCGGCAGGCTCGGCGCCAGCAGGTTGCGGGAGCTGTCCCTCGGCGACGAGGACGGCCAGGGGCTGAAGGCGTCCGACCTGGACGCCGAGGACCGGTTGCTGCTGGACCTGACCGAGACACCCGAGGAGCGCCTGCGGGAGCTGGGCGGGGCTCTGGAGCACCACCGGGCACTCGCCGAGGAGGCGGACGCCCGGTTGGTGCTCGTCGTGCGCGACACGCAGGTGCGGCTGCTGCCCCGGTCGCTGCTACCGCTGACGACCGAGCTCCGACCGCCGCCCGCGCGAGCGGTGCTGGCCGCGCACCTGCACCCCGAGGGGATCGAGCTTCCCCGATCGCTGCCTAGGGCACAGGCCGTCTACCTGACGCAGGCGTCGGTGCACGACGCGGGCGAGCTGGCCCGGCTGGTGCTGGCGGCGCGCGCGGCCGGTCCGGGGCTGTCGCTGGAGCGGTGGCTGGCCGAGGCGGTCGCAGCCTGGCGGCAGCGCGGTGAGCAGGCTCGCGCGCTGTTCGCCGAGCACGGGGGCAGCAACGAGCGGTCGTTGCTGATCGCCGCCGCGTTCCTGGACGGCGCCCCGCTGGCGGTGGTGTCCTCGGCCGACGCGGCGCTGCGCCACCGCACCGAGGTGCCTGCGGTGGAGGAGCCGCTGCACAGCCCGTACCTGCCCGACCGGCTGGCGGGGTTGGGCATGGAGGAGCGGGACCGGGCGGTGCGGTTCACCCGTCCGACGGTGGGCCGCGCGCTGCGGGAGCACTTCTGGACCTACTTCCCCCACCTGCACGAGACGGCGCTCGACTGGGTGACCGACGTCGCGGTGCGCAGCGGCCCGGACGGGGTGGCGATGGCCGAGCGGTTCACCGAGCAGGCGCTGGTCTCCGCGATCGCGCCCCGGTTGACCGCGCTGGCGGCGCACTGGGGCGAGGTGCGGCCGGAGCTGGCGATCCCGGTGCTCGCGGGCGGACTGGCCGACCTGCACCTCGGCGGGGAGTTCCGCAAGCACGTGTACGAGCAGGCCAAGTCGCACCGCACCTCGCCCGGCCACGCCCTGGCGCTGGTGGAGGTGTGCGTCGTGGAGATCGCGCCGCTGCGGCCGCGTCCCGCGCTGGTGCGGCTGCACCACCTGGCCAGGAGCACGAGCGAGGTGGTCCGCGCGCAGGCCGGGACCGCGTTGCGGGAGCTGGTGCGCGAGCGCCGGTTGGAGCGCTGGCTGCTCAACCGGCTGGCGCGCGAGGTGCAGCAGCTGCGGGTCGAGGACGCGCACCAGCTGGTCGGGCTCCGGGTGCCCGCCGGATCGGACGACGACCTGGTCGAGGTGTGGCGGCGGCTGTTCGCGCTGGAGGTCGAACGGCTGCCCGACGAGGTCGTGGCCGAGTGGGCGCTGCGGGAGCCGGGCGTGCTGGTGCGGGCCTGCGACCTGCGGATCGGACTGATGGACCGGCTTTACCTGCACGTCCGGAGGCGGGCGGGCGGGGAAGCCGCCGCCGTGCTGCTGCGGCACGTCGAAACCGCACTGGGAGTGACCGATGAGGGAGAAGAAGCGTGACCGGTAGCAAAACCCCGATCGCGGTGGCCGGGGCCGTCCTCCTGCTGCTGTTCTTGATCGGCTTGGCCGCGCAGTGGCATCCGCTGGTGTTCGTGCTGCTCACGATGGTCGCCCTTGGCTTGGGCATGTTCGCGATCTACCAGGGGTACGAAGAGCGGAACGGGCAGGAGCGGCAGCACGCCCTGATGGCCGAGGAGCACCGGGCGGCCCAGGCGAGGCGGGCGATGGAGGAGGCCGAGGCGATGCGGATCGCTCGGGAGAACGCCGCGCAGCTGGCGGCGGCACCCGTGCGGTCCAGCAGGGAGCTGACCGGGGTGGCGCTCCCCAGCGCGCTCCCGGAGTTCACGCTCGAATTCGCCTGCACCGTGCACTGGCGGGCCGCTCCGGACGTCCCGCACGCCGATCCCGGCGCGCTCGCGGTGGAGGAGGTGCTGCTGCGGGCTCGGACGTTCGCAGCGGGGGTCGCCCCGGAGGACGAGGTCGCCGGGCACTCGCTGGCGGTGGCGCTGGGCGCGGCCGTGCGGGACAAGCGCGGCCTGGTGGACCTGTGGGCGACCGGGGTGGTGCTGCGCGCACCGCTGGAGGAGCGAACGCGGCTGCTGCGGGCCCGCGCGGCGCACCAGGAGCACCACGTGTGGAAGCGGCAGGTCGAGGTGGAGCGGGAGGTGCGGGACTACTTCGAGCACGACGTGCTCTCCAGCTCCGGTGACGCACTGCTGTGGTGGCTGGCCAACAACCGGGACGCGGTGCGCGGCGCGGTCGACATGGTCGACCCGCTGACGCGGCTGTCCTCGGTGGCTCGGGGCGAGCAGGAGGCCCCGGTCGTGGTGGAGCCAGCCGGGTTCGTGGTGGACGCGGCCGGGGAAACCCGGATCGTGGACCTCCTGCCTGAGCCCGGTGAACCCGGCGGCACGCTGTTCGGGGCCAGTTCCTCGGACCTCCTGGACGCCCTGGAGCAGCCGGAGCGGGCCGAGCGGATGCGGGAGCGCTACGGGCTGCTGGACGTGCCCGAGGCTCGCGAGGCGCCCGCCGAGGACGCGCTGAGCCGGGCCGGTCTCAACGGGCACGGGCCGTCGACCAGCGGCACGTCGCCGAACGGCTCCGGACCCGAGGGCCCCTCCCCCGACGCCACCGCGCGCGACTGAGAGCTCACCCACCGCTCTCACCCCGCCGGCGCCGCCGCTCCCCCACCACGCGGTGAGCGGCGGCGCTAGCGCATGGACATGATCGACGAAGCGATGTACACCGACACCACCGCGCCCGCGAGCCCCAGGTACGGCATCCCCGCCCGAGGAGCCCCCCGTCCCGCCCACGTCCCCACGAACCCCACCAGCGCGAACACCGCCACCCCGGCCATCCCGATCACCATCGGCGCCCCGCCGTGCGCGCACGCGCCTCCCCCGGACGAGCCCGTGCAGCTCCCGGTCGGCGTGAACGCCATCACCGAGTAGAGGAACGCCAGTGGTGCGAACAGCCCCAGCAGGACTGTTCCGATGATCGCGAGAACCCTCGCACCCGAACTCTTGGACGGCACCGGACGAGTGTGCCCGCTGGGCCGCTCGGCCGCAGCCGGTTTGGTGCGAAGAGCCGCGTCCCCGGCACCACCGCGCCGCCCGCGATGACCATGGTCCCTGCCCTCCGGTGACTTTGTGCCCTGTCCGCCCCTGCGCGCGCGCGACGAACCTGAGCCGAGGTTGATCACACCGAATCAGGAGAGATCGTGACTGCGCTGTCCCCGACACCCGTCGACGTCCACCAGAGCCCCCCGACACGGGGTTCGAAGGGGGCGGCGCTGCTGCGGCTGTTCCACACCACCGACCACAAGCAGATCGGCGTGATGTACCTCGTCACGACGTTCTTCTTCTTCATGGTCGGCGGTGCGATGGCAATGCTCATCCGCAGCGAGCTGGCCGTTCCCGGACTGCAGTTCCTGTCCAACGAGCAGTACAACCAGATGTTCACCATGCACGGCACGGTGATGCTGCTGCTGTACGCCACCCCGAGCGTCTTCGCGTTCGCCAACTTCATCCTGCCGCTCCAGATCGGCGCGCCGGACGTCGCGTTCCCGCGGCTGAACGCGTTCTCGTACTGGTTGTTCCTCTTCGGCGGCCTGCTGATGCTCGGCGGGTTCCTGACGCCCGGCGGCGCGGCGGACTTCGGCTGGTTCGCGTACACCCCGCTGTCGCTGGCGAACTACTCGCCGGGCGCGGGCGCGAACATGTGGATCGTCGGCCTCGCGGTCGGCGGTCTGGGCACCATCCTCGGCGCGGTCAACATGATCACCACGATCGTGTGCCTGCGGGCCCCCGGCATGACCATGTGGCGGATGCCGATCTTCACCTGGAACATCCTCGTGACCAGCGTGCTGATCCTGGTGGTGTTCCCGATCCTGACGGCGGCGGGCTTCGGCCTGCTGGCCGACCGGCTGATCGGGGCGCACGTGTTCGACCCGGCCAACGGCGGGGTGGTGCTGTGGCAGCACATGTTCTGGTTCTTCGGCCACCCCGAGGTGTACATCCTGGCGCTGCCGTTCTTCGGCGTCGTGTCGGAGATCATCCCGGTGTTCTCCCGCAAGCCGATCTTCGGCTACCGAGGTCTGGTGTGGGCGACCATGTCGATCGCGGCGCTGTCGATCGCGGTGTGGGCGCACCACATGTACGCCACGGGCGCCGTGCTGCTGCCGTTCTTCGCGTTCATGACCTTCCTGGTCGCGGTGCCGACCGGTGTCAAGTTCTTCAACTGGATCGGCACCATGTGGAAGGGGACGATGACCTTCGAGTCCCCGATGCTGTTCTGCGTCGGGTTCCTGGTCACGTTCCTGTTCGGCGGTCTGTCCGGCGTGCTGCTGGCCTCCCCGCCGCTCGACTTCCACGTCTCCGACACCTACTTCGTGGTCGCCCACTTCCACTACGTGCTCTACGGGACCATCGTGTTCGCGACCTTCGCGGGCATCTACTTCTGGTTCCCGAAGATCACCGGTCGGATGCTGGACGAGGGGCTGGCCCGCTGGCACTTCTGGACCACGATGATCGGTTTCCACGCCACGTTCCTGGTGCAGCACTGGCTGGGCAACGAGGGCATGCCGCGCCGGTACGCGGACTACCTGGCGGCCGACGGGTTCACCACGCTCAACATCGTCTCGACGATCGGCTCGTACCTGCTCGGCGCCTCGACGCTGCCGTTCCTGTGGAACGTCTTCAAGAGCTACCGCTACGGCGAGCGCGTGACCGTGGACGACCCGTGGGGCTACGGCAACTCGCTGGAGTGGGCGACCTCCTGCCCGCCCCCGAGGCACAACTTCACCGAGCTGCCCCGGATCCGCAGCGAGCGACCGGCCTTCGAGCTGCACTACCCGCACATGGTGGAGCGGATGCGCAACGAGGCCCACGTGAGCTTCACCGGCCGCAGCAAGCACGTGGAGTCCGAGCTGGAGCCCGCCGCGATCTCCGCGGACCGGGGCGAGGGCGCCGACGGGGCGGGCAAGCCGTCCCCCGAGACGGACGACAAGGGCAAGCCGCTGTCCGACTAGGACGGTCAGGCGGGTCCGAACGCGCGGCACGACACCCAGGGGCGGTGACCGGAGGCGGTCACCGCCCCTGGGGCTGTGCGGGGGAAGGAGAAGTGGTACCGCCGAGGGGGGCCGGTGGTCCCAGGCTGTTCGCCAGGTGAACACGGGGCGAACTTGTGACCGGGGTCACACAATCCACTGACCGGAATCACGGGTAACACCGCATCCGCCCGTTTGCGCAGCCACCGTGAACCAGCCGCCGCACCCCCGCCGCGCCCGGTCGCCGACCCCCTTCGGCAGCCCGCACCGCCACCGCCGCTCGCCGCCTTGTTGCGGGTTCCCGGCCGCTGGTAGCTTGCCCGCGCCGCAGCGGTCCAGGGGGGCGGAAACGCACGGCGAGCTGCACTTATCCCCCGCACCCACACCTGTCCGCGCCCCCGCGCGGACCCCCGCTTCCTGGAGGCAGTCGATGACCGTTGCCCACGACGATCCGTACGTGGGACGGCTGTTCGAGGAGATCGCGACCCTGCTGGTCGACGGCGATGGCGACCCCGCGTCCATCCACGACCAGCTCCTCGAACTCGCGGAGGCCAACTCACCCGAGGTGGCCCGCTACTGGCGGCAGACCGGCAGGGGCGTCGGCATCCCCGACGTCGCGTACAAGTCCGGCGGCCCGCACCTGTTCCCCGACGAGACCCCCGTGCGCGTGTTCCGCACCAGCGGCACCACCGGCAGCACGCGCGGCGAGGTCCGCTACACCAAGCTCGGCCTGGAGCTCAAGCGCTTAGCCGTCACGGCGGGCGCGAAGCTCAACGTCGCCACCGGCGCCGAGCGCACCGCCGTGATCCGCTTCGCCCCGACCGAGGAAGACCAGCCGGGCATGGCCATCGCGTTCGACATGGCCCGCATCGAGGAGGAGGTCGGCGCGCCCGAGCTGAGCGGGTCGATCATCGGCCCGAGCGGCATGGAGCTGGACAAGCTCACCGCCATGCTCGACGCCGCCGTCGCCGAGGGCGTGCCCGTGGTGATGGTCGGCGCCACCTTCGCGTTCGTCAACGTCTGCGACGCCCTGCGCGGGCTGGGCCGCTCGTGGGAGCTGCCGCCCGGCTCCAAGGTCGTCGACGGCGGCGGCTTCAAGGGCCGCTCCCGCGTCATGGCCGTCCCGCAGCTGCGCGCCACCCTCACCGAGGTCTTCGGCGTCGTCGAGTTCGACAACATCTTCGGCATGACCGAGCTGGCCCACCAGCTGTTCAACGCCTCCCCCACCCAGCTCGGCCCGCTCGGCGAGAGCCCGAAGGTGTGGCGGCCGTGGGGCGGGGCGCGGCTGCGCGCCTCGGGCACCCGAGAGCTGATCACCGAGGGCCGGGGCCTGGTGGAGGTCACCGACCTGTGCCTGCTCGACCGCCCGTGCGCGGTGCTGACCGGTGACGTCGGCATCGGCTCCCCCGAGGGCGTGGCCATCGCGGGCCGCGTCGCCGGAGCCGCGAGCCGCGGCTGCTCCCTGTCGCTGGACGAGATGACCGGAGGACGCTGAACCGTGAACACCCCAGTCATCCCCAACACCACCGACGTCGACGACCTGGCCGCCGTGACCGGCGCCGAGCCGACCCCGGACGTGTCGTTCCAGCCGTCCTGGCTGGACACCGCCGCGCTGGAGCCGTTCACCCTGCGCTCGGGCGCCCGCGAGTGGCACGGCCTGCGCCCGGCCCCGCAGGACTGGGCCGAGGTCGGCGACGGCCTGCGCCGCGCCCACGAGGCCCTGCGCGCGATCCCGGTGCGCCGGATCGTCGCGGCCTTCGACACCGCCGCCGAGCTGTGGGCCAAGCGCGACTTCCCCGAGCGCCGCGACACCGTCCGCTCGGCCGCCGCGATCACCGGCATGTCCGAGGAGACCATCGACCGGGCGCTGGACGGCGAGCTGTCCGGGCTGCGCGCCGAGCACCTGCTGGCGGCGCTGGAGCGCGAGCTGGGCGTCCCGGAGGTGCTCGACGGCTTCGAGCGGGACGAGCGGCTGCGCGGCAGCACCACCGCGATCGGCCCCCGCGTCACCCTCGCGGTCTTCTCCGGGAACGTTCCCGGACTGCCGGTGCGCTCGCTGGTGCGCGCCCTGCTGGTCAAGTCCGCGCTGATCGCGAAGATCCCGGCCCGCGAGCCCAGCTTCACCGCCGCGTTCCTGCGCACCCTGCGCGAGGTCGAGCCGGTGGTCGCCGACGCCGTCGTCGCCGTCTACTGGGACCGCGACGACGAGGCCAACCAGTCGGCCGCGCTGGAGCAGGCCGACGCCGTCATCGCCTACGGCAGCGACGAGGCGTGCGCGGCGATCCGGGCCCGCGTCGCCCCGCACCAGGTCTACGAGCAGCACGGCCACAAGCTCTCGTTCGGCGTGGTCTCGCGCGCCTACCTCGCCGCCAACGGCGCCGCCGAGGTCGCCCGCCGCATCGCCGCCGACACCAGCGAGCTCAACCAGCACGCCTGCCTGTCCCCGCAGGTCTACCTGGTGGAGGCCGACCGCGAGGAGGCCAACGCGCTCGCGGGCCGGGTGGCCGAGGCGATGCGGGCCGCCGCCGCCGACTTCCCGCCCGGCGACGTGCCGCGCGAGGACGCGGTGATCGTGGAGCACCGCAGGCTCCTGGCGGGCTGGCGCGCCGCGTCCAGCGCGGACGCCGGGGTGTGGGTCTCCGAGGGCGACACCGACTGGACCGTCGTGCTGGACGACGCGCTGCTGCCGCTCAGCGGCGCGGGCAACCGGGTGGCGCGGCTGGTGGTGGTGCCGTCGCTGGCCGCCGCCGTGGACGCGGTGCGGCCGTACGCGAAGCACCTGCAGAACGTGGGGCTGGGCGCGGTCGGCGAGGAGTTCTGGCAGGTGTCGCGGGAGCTGGCCAGGCTCGGCGCGAGCCGGATCGCCGCCCCCGGCGCGATGATCGGCGCGTCGATGGTGTGGAAGCACGACGGGCAGCCGCGCATCGCCGGGCTGTTGCGCTGGTGCGACGTGGAGAACCACCCCGAGGTGGACTGAGCGCCGCCGCGCGGGTTCCCGCCCCGTCGAGGGCCGGGCGGGAACCCGCGCGGATCGATCAGGAACGGAGAAGCGGGTGTCGGGGGTCGGGCCTAGGGCCTGTCCTCAAAGCCAGATGAGCAGCGTGGCCAGGTCGAGCATGCCTCGATAGGACACGGCGGTCTTGTCGAAGCGGGTGGCGATGGCGCGGAACTGCTTGAGCCGGTTGAAGCAGCGTTCCACCACGTTGCGACGCTTGTAGGCGGCGCGGTCGAAGGTCGGCGGGCGTCCGCCGGCCCGGCCTCGGCGCAGCCGGTTGGCCCTCTGGTCGCGGCGTTCCGGGATGGTGGCCGGGATGCGGCGTCTGCGCAGGTAGGAGCGGATGGCGCGGCTGGAGTAGCCCTTGTCCGCGATCACCCGCCTCGGTCTGGTCGCC
>NZ_JAMTCF010000011.1:0-46946 GCF_024171695.1 Actinosynnema pretiosum
GCCTCCGACGACCCGGACGACAAGGACTTCGACTACGACGGCATCCAGATCGACAGCTCGAACAAGGTCTGGATCGACCACAACACGATCACCCGCATGAACGACGGCCTGATCGACAGCCGCAAGGACACCACCAACCTGACCGTGTCCTGGAACGTGCTGGCGGACAACAACAAGTCGTTCGGCATCGGCTGGACCGACAACGTCACCGCCCGCATCACGATCCACCACAACTGGATCAAGGACACCAACCAGCGCAACCCCAGCACTGACAACGTCGCCTACGCGCACCTGTACAACAACTACCTGCAGAACGTGAAGTCGTACGGCAACTACTCGCGCGGCGCCACGAAGATGGTTTTGGAGAACTCCTACTTCGACAAGGTCAAGGACCCCTACTACAAGGACGACACCGCGCAGCTCAAGCAGAGCGGCAACGTGGTCGTCAGCTCCAGCGGCAAGCAGCAGAGCGGCGGGGCGGCCTTCGACCCGAAGACGTTCTACAGCTACACCCTCGACCCGGCCGCCGACGTCCCGAACCTCGTCCGGACCTACGCGGGTCCGCAGTCGAACATCGGCGTCTGACCGGCCTGGCGGCGGTCCCGCCCCCGACGGCGGGGGACGGGGCCGCCCGTGCCGAAATGTCCGCTTCCCAGCGGGAATGGCGCACCACCGCGAGGACGTCGACGCGTTGCGCCAACCGGGTGACAAGTCCGCGCAACCGCCATGAGAGCGCTCCCATCTCCCCTTGACGGGTGGTCCAGGCCACTTCAGGATGCGTCGCAGGCAACGCCGCCGCCCAGCCGAGGAGACGGACCAACGCGATGTCCCGCAGACACCTGAGCACGGCACTGGTCGCACTACTCACAGCGGGCCTGTTCACGGCCGCCGCAGCACCGGCGTCCGCGCACGGGGGAGGCCCCAAGCAGCCGGTCATCGGCGAACCGCGCACCGAGCACGGGTGCGCCCGGATCGAGAAGTCGCTGCCCACCCTGGCCACCTGGCCCAAGGTCACCAGCCAGGTCAAGTCCAACCCCGCCGACGAGCGCAAGGTGCGCGAGCTCGTCTCCAAGATGACGCTGGCCGAGAAGATCGGCCAGATGACGCAGCCCGAGATCATCGCGATCACGCCCGACGAGGTGCGCCAGCACAACATCGGCTCGGTGCTCAACGGCGGCGGCACCTGGCCCAACCGGGACAAGCACGCCTCCACCGGCGACTGGCTCGCGCTGGCCGACTCGTTCTGGCAGGCCTCCGTCAGCACCAGGCTGAAGGTGCCGGTGCTGTGGGGCATCGACGCCGTGCACGGCAACAACAACGTCTACGGCGCCACCGTCTTCCCGCACAACATCGGCCTGGGCGCCGCGCAGGACCCGTGCCTGGTGCGCGACATCAGCGCCGCGACCGCCGAGCAGATCCGCGCCACCGGCCAGGACTGGGCGTTCGCGCCGACCCTGGCCGTGCCGAAGGACGACCGCTGGGGCCGCACCTACGAGGGCTTCTCCGAGGACCCGAGGATCGTCCGCGCGTACGGCTACGAGGCCACCAAGGGCCTGCAGGACGACGCGAAGCGCCGGATCAGCCCGGACGGCGTGATCGCCACCGCCAAGCACTACATCGGCGACGGCGGCACCACCGGCGGCAAGGACCAGGGCGTCAACCCGTCGTCCGAGGCCGAGATGATCAACGTGCACGGCCAGGGCTACTACGGCGCGCTCGCCGCGGGCGCCCAGTCCGTCATGGTGTCGTTCAACAGCTGGACGAACGAGGACCAGGGGATCGACGAGGGCAAGCTGCACGGCAGCAAGCGCGTCCTGGACGACATCCTCAAAAACAAGATGGGCTTCGACGGCCTGGTCGTCACGGACTGGAACGGCATCGGGCAGGTCCCCGGCTGCACCAACTCCAGCTGCCCGCAGGCGATCAACGCGGGCGTCGACGTGGTGATGGTGCCGAGCGACTGGAAGGCGTTCATCACCAACACCACCGCGCAGGTCGAGTCCGGTGAGATCCCGGTGGCGCGCATCGACGACGCGGTGACCCGCATCCTGCGCGTCAAGCTGCGCTCGGGCCTGTTCGACGCGCCGAAGCCGTCCCAGCGCGAGCACGCCGGTGACGAGGCGTTGCAGCACAAGGCGCTGGCCCGCGAGGCGGTGCGCAAGTCCCAGGTGCTGCTGAAGAACAACGGCAACGTGCTGCCGCTGAGCCCGCGCGCCAAGGTCCTGGTGGTCGGCAAGAGCGCCGACTCGATGCAGAACCAGACCGGCGGGTGGACGCTCACCTGGCAGGGCACCAGCAACACCAACGCCGACTTCCCCAACGGCACCACCATCCTCGGCGGCCTCAAGCAGGCGCTCGGCGAGAAGAACGTGGTGTTCAGCGAGACCGGCGACGTCGACCCCAAGGGCTTCGACGCGGTGATCGCGGTGATCGGCGAGACCCCGTACGCCGAGGGCAACGGCGACCTTGGCCGCCGCTCGCTGGAGGCGGCGAAGCTGTACCCGAACGACCTGGCCGTGCTGGACAAGGTCAGCGGCAAGGGCGCGCCGGTCGTCACGGTGTACGTGTCCGGTCGACCGCTGCACGTGAACAAGGAGCTGAACCGGTCGGACGCGTTCGTCGCGGCCTGGCTGCCCGGCACCGAGGGCGCGGGCGTGGCCGACCAGCTCGTGCGCGGCTGGCACACGTTCCCCGGCTTCACCGGGACGCTGTCGTACTCCTGGCCCAAGGGCGCGTGCCAGACCCCGCTGAACCCCGGCCAGGAGGGCTACGACCCGCTGTTCAAGCCGGGCTACGGGCTGAAGACCTGGCAGCGCAGCAAGATCGGGCGCCTGGACGAGACCTCGCCGGAGACCGGCTGCTCCGGCAACGGCGGCGGTGGCAACGCGACCGAGGACCTGGAGGTCTTCATCCGCCAGGACATCGCGCCGTACAAGAGCTTCATCGGGTCGGCGGAGAACTGGGGCGGCACGGAGATCGGCCCGGACGCCACCGCGTCGCACGCCGAGATCTCGGTGGTCCCGGCCGACGTGAACGTGCAGGCGGACGCGCTGCGCACCAGGTGGACCGGCGTCGGTCCCGCGCAGGTGTACCTCCAGCAGCAGGGCGGGGTGAGCGACCTGCGCGGCTACCGGAACACCAACGGCGCGCTCGTGTTCGACGTGATCGTGCACCAGAAGCCCGCGGCGCGGACGGTGCTCAGCGCGCACTGCACGTACCCGTGCCTGGGCGAGGTGAACGCGACCGGGGTGTTCAACTCGCTGACCGTGGGGGAGAAGGCCACGGTGAAGGTGCCGGTGACCTGCTTCGAGGCCACGGGGCTCGACCTGGAGGGCGTGAACACGCCGTTCCTGGTGTACACGGACGGCCCGTTCGAGGCGTCGTTCGCGAACGTGCGCTGGGTTCCGCAGGCAGGCGCCGATCCGGACGCGAGGACGTGCGCCGAGCTGAGCGGCTGACGCGCGGCTCGACGGTCTGACGGGAAGCGGGTCCTGCTCCGGCGGGGCCCGCTTCTCGCTGTTCAGACCCCCTTGCCAGCCGTGCGCCGGTAATAGATGATGCACGTCATCTATCCGGTTACCGGCCAGTAGGGGAGGTGGGTGTGCCCAGGGCCAGTCAAGCCCGAGCCGCCGAGCACCGGGCGCAGGTGCTCGACGCCGCCAGCCGCGCCATCCGCGCGCACGGCGTCGAGCGCCTGCGCGTCCAGCAGGTCATGGCCGACGTCGGCCTCACCCACGGCGGCTTCTACCGGCACTTCGGCTCCAAGGACGACCTCGTCGCCCAGGCCTTCGCCTCCGCCTTCGAGGAGCGCGTCCAGGCCGTCCGCAGGCTCGTCGACCAGGCCGAGGAGGCGGGCGACCCCCCGCGCGTGGCCTTCCTGTCCGCCTACCTCTCCCCGCGCCACCGCGACGCCCCCGACCGGGGCTGCCCCGTCACCGCGCTCGCCTCCGACAGCGCCCGCTCGGCCCCCGGCTCGCCGCTGCCCGAGGCGTTCGCGGACGGCCTGCGCCGCACCGCCGACCTGATCGGCGCCCTCGACGGGGCGGACCGCGAGCGCGCCCTGGTCGACATCTGCACCGCCGTCGGCGCCCTCACCCTGGCCCGCGCCTGCGGCGACGACCCGCTCTCCGACGAGCTCCTGACCACCGCGCTCGCCCACCTGACCGCACCGACCGGAGGAAGTCCAGCGTGAGAAGCGAATTCGACCGGGCCACCGCGCTCACCACCGCCGAGGACGGCGCCGTCACCGCCGACCTCGATCCGCTGTGGACGGTCGGTGGCCGCCCGCACGGCGGGTACCTGCTCGCGCTGCTCGCCCGCGCCGCGTCCTCCCCGACCCACCCCCACCTGCTCGCGATCAGCGCCTCCTTCTCGAAGTCGCCGAAGCCCGCGCCGGTCCAGGTCGAGGTGGAGGAGATCCGCGCGGGCCGGTCGCTCAGCCAGTTCCGCACCCGCCTCAGCCAGGACGGGACCAGTTGCGCCGACGCCCTGGTCACCCTCGGGCGCCTGGAGGACGCCGAACCCTGGTGGACCTCCGTCGACTCCGACGGCCCCGCCGAGCAGGACTGCCTCCTGATGCCCGCCGAAGGCCCCGGCGGCTTCCCCATCGACCTGCTCAAGGTCGTCGAGCAGCGCCTCGAACCGGCCGCCGCCGGGTTCGTCCGGGGGGAGCCCGCCCGCCGGGGCGAGATCACCACCTGGCACCGGCTGGCCGACGGCGCCGACTGGGACCCGCTGTCCCTGCTGGTCCCGCTCGACCCGGTGCCGCCGATCTCCTACGACCTCGGCCTCACCGGCTGGGCCCCGACGATCCAGATGTCCGCGCACATCCGCCGCCTGCCCGCGCCGGGGCCGATCCGGGTCCGCATGGTGGCGGGCGACGTCGGCGGCCAGCGCATGGACGAGACCGCGCACGCCTTCGACAGCCGGGGCCGCCTGGTCGCCCACGCCACCCAGATCGCGGGCGTGCGGCACTGACGGGGACCGGGCCCGACGCCGTGCCCGGTCACCCCCCCAGAGCCGGTCACCCCCAGAGCCCGCGCAGCGCCCGCTGGCACGGCGCTTCCACCGCGTGGTGGCACACCACCGCCACCACCAGCACCGCCGCGACCACGGCCACCACCCCGAGCGCCCCGCCCACGAACGGCGACAGCGCCAGCAGGCACGGAACCTGCACCACGAACACCGCGAAGCTGTACCGCCCGAGCCGCAGCGCCACCGGCCCCCGGAACACCCGCCGCACCAGCGCGCCCTCCTGCGCGACCCCGAGCACGGCCGGGCCGACCAGCGCCAGCGCCCACAGTGGCGGCGCGCCCACCAGCGCCAACACCGGGACCAGCGCGAACACCCCCGCCACCAGCGGCAAGGCCCAGCGCCCCAACAACTCCGGCACGCGCCCACCGGCCAGGTGCACCCGGCTCAGCAGCGCCCCCGCCGTGAAGTCCCCGAACGCCCGCCACAGCGGCGCGAGGTACGTCAGGTGCGCGTCGTCCACCCCGAGCACCCCGTACGCGCCGAACACCACCAGCAGCGCCACCACGTGCCAGCACCACGCCGCAGCCGCCCCGGACACCCGCCGCACCAGCGCCCAGATCACCGGGAAGGCCAGGTAGCAGGCCAGTTCCGCGCTGAGCGACCAGGTCGGCCCGTTCCACGACAGCGAGTCCGCGAACCCCCACCCGTGCAGCAGGAGCGCCTGCGCCACGAAGTCCGCCCACGTCCCGCCCCGCTCGAACCCCAGCCCGAGCACGTCCGACAGCACCGCGCCCACCGCCAACCCGGCCAGCACCACCGCGTGCAGCGGCCACAACCTGGCCAGCCGCGTCCACAGGAACCGCCCGTGCCCGCGTCCCGCCTCCGCCCGCCCCAGCGCGATCCCGAACCCGCTGAGCACGAAGAACACGTCCACCGCGAGGTAGTTGACCCGGTCGACCGCCTGCCACGCGCCCGCCGTCGCCGGGACCATCACCGCCGCGAACGGCGCCAGGTGACCCGCCAGCACCCCCGCCGCGGGCAGCACCCGGAACCCGATCAGCGACCTGATCCCCTTGCCGGACAGCCGAACCGCGTCGGGGCCGACGCCGCCGCGCGCCGCGCCGGACCCCGCCGCCAAGCCGGTCCGCCCCCGCCCCGCGCCCGCACCGACCCCGTCCGCCGTCACGGCCGCCCGCCGCCCAGCTCGTACAGCCGCAGCTCGCCCAGGGTCCGCCCGCGCTCCACGTGCACCAGCCGCGCGCCCCGCGCCAGTTCGTCCACTTCGGACTGCGGCATCGAGCCCAGCCCGCGCTCGGCCAGCGCCGTCGACACCAGCGCGTACCCGCCCCACTCGAACGCGGCACGGGCCGTGCGCACCTCCTTGATCCGGAACCCGGTCAGCACGAACTTCCCGGTGTGCTCGCCCACCGCCAGCCGCGAGTTCGCGGGCAGCTCGCGATCGGCCCACTCCTGGAACCGCGCGTACCCGTCGTCCCGGCTGGTGTGCACCACCGACCAGGACGCCGCCGACCACACCAGCAGCACCGCCGACACCCCGGCCGCGACCAGCCGCACCCGTCCGGTGTCGGCCAGCCACCCGGCCAGCACCACCGCCGTCGCCGCCGTCGCGGGCACCGCCAGCAGGTAGAACGTCTGCTCCTCCAACGTCCCGAACAGCACCGTGTACGCCATCGGCAGGCACACCGCTGCCTGCCAGTGCAGCACCACCGCCAGCGGTCCGGCGGACAGCGCCCGCCACCGCCGCGCCAGCAGCGCGCAGGCCGCCACCACGCCGAACCCGATCACCAGGTACGCCGGGGCGAACAGCGCGGAGTTCGCGATCAGCCGCTCGCCCAACGAGGACCGGCCCGGCGCGTTGTACCCGGTCGACTGCACGACCCCCACCGCCCGCAGCACCCCGGACGACTTCTCCCGCCACCAACCGGGGAGGTGCCCGGTGACGGCGATCCCGGCCACGTACACCGCGTACACCGCCGCCTGCCCGGCCAGCGCCAGCGCCGCCACCCGCCGGGGAACGGGCCTGCGCAGCACCAGGAACAGCAGCAGCGGCACGGTGGTCACCAGCGCCGAGGTCTCCTTGCTCACGAGCGCGAGCCCGAACGCCGCGCCCGCCGCGAGCGCCCACGCCCCGCGCGACCCGGCCACCGCCAGCAGCAGCACGCCGAGCAGGACCCCCAGTCCCATCAGGGTTTCCAGCGTGACCCGGCTGTCGAACTTCACCAGGTACGGGTTGAGCGCGAACAGCGCCCCGGCCAGCACCCCGGCGGCCCGCCCGCGCGCCCGGTCCGCGAGCACCGCGACGACCACCGCGCTGGCCGCGCCGAGCACCGCGTTCACCCACCGCAGGTCCAGCACCGCCTGGAGCAGCGGCGCCGCCGGGTCGGCGAACAGCGACAGCACCCAGAAGAACAGCGGCGGGTGCAGGTGGAACGGCTCGCCGAACAACCGCACCCCCCGGCCCTCGCCGATCGAGCGGGCGATGTCGGTGTACTCGCTCTCGTCGATGAACAGCTCGTGCGCGGAGGCCGCGTTGTACAGCCGCAGCACCAGCGCCACCGCGAACAGCCCGAGCAGCGCGGGTTGCCACCCGGCCGCCCGCCTCCCCGCCGGGGGCCCGCCGCTCGTGGGCGTCGTGCGCGTGGTCGTCGTCATCCGGTCCTCCCGTTCGCCACCGCGTCCAGGTAGACGCGCTCCTGCTGGGCGGCCAAGCCGTCCCACCGGTACCGGCCCGCGAAGCGCTTGCGCGCCTCGTCGCCGCCGTCGCTCCTGCCGTCCACCCGCGCGAGCGCGTCCGCGTACCCGGCCACGTCGAACGAGCGCACCAGCTCGCCCGCGTGCTCGGGCACGATCTCGCGCAGGCACGGGATGTTGAACGCGGCCACGGGCGTCCCGGTCGCCAGCGCCTCCAGCGCGACGATCCCGAACGTCTCGTACCGCGAGGGCACGGCCACCACCCGCGCGCCCGCCATCAACCGGAACTTGTCGGCCCCGGACACCCAGCCCGCGAACCGCACCCGGTCGGCGAGGCCGAGCTCAGCGACCAGCTCCCGCACCCGCTCCTCGTCGGGACCGCTCCCGGCGAGCACCAGCGAACCGGGCACCCGGTGGCGCGCCAGCGCCCACGAGCGCAGCAGCAGGTCCAGGCCCTTCTGCGCGATCTCCAACCGCCCGACGAACACCACGTCCGCGCTGCGCGGCGCGGTCACCGCGAACGCCTCGGCCGAGACCCCGTTGGCCACCACCTGGACCGACACGCCGGGGTTGAGCGCCACCAGCCGCTCGGCGATGCCCCTGGACACCGCGACGAGCCGGTGGTGCGAGCGCACCCCGTACCGCTCCACCCAGTGCACCGGGACCCGGTACTCGCGCGCCTTCTCCCGCGCGTTGAGCCACTGCACCACGCCGATCGTGGGCCGCCCGGTCCAGCGCGGCGCGGCCAGGCTCGACACCGGCGCGCAGAAGTCCTCCACCACCAGGTCGCACTCCCTGCGCCGCACCGCGCGCGGCAGCGCGGCGGCGTACCCGAGGAAGCGGCCGAGCCGGGTCCGACCCGCGAACGGTCCGATGTGGACGTACCGGACCCCGTCCTGCACCCGGTCGGCGCAGCCGGGGAAGCGGGTGGTCAGCACGGTCACCTCGTGCCCGCGCGCCACCAGCCGCCGGTTCACCTCGTGCGTGCGCACCGAACCGCCGCCCGCGCCGGGCGCCGCAGGGTCCTCGAACCCCAGGTGCAGCACCCTGATCCCGTTGCCCCGCAAGGATCCGCTGGGTTCGGACGACGGCGTCACGCCGGGCTCCTGCGCCCGGTGTGACGGGGGCGGCGCGGCGTCCCCGTCCCGGCGTGGCCGGGGGACCGGCGCGCCGCGCAGCAGGGGAGCGGCGAGCACCAGCGCCACCAGCGCCGCCACCACCGACCCGGCCGCGCCGCCGACCGCGACCCCGCGCGTGCCGCCGAGCAGCCACCCGGCGGTCAACCCCGCGCCGACCAGCGCCGCCGCGCCGCACAGCGCGATCGCGACCCGCGCGTGCCACCGCGCGGCCAGCAGCACCACCGCCAGCACCGACACCGCCCCGTAGCCCAGGCAGGCCAGCGCGAGCCACGGCAGCAACCCGGCCGACGCCGCGTACCCGCCCGGCAGCAGCACCTCCGCCGGGAACACCGCCAGCAGCAGCGCGGACGGCACGGCCAGCCGCGCGAACGAGCGCAGCGCGTTCCCGGACGCGGCGCTGTCCCCGCGCAGCGACGGGAAGCTCACCACCACCGCCGCCGTCGCCACGAACACCGGCGCCTTGGCCAGCGCCGCCACCGCCTGGTAGCCGCCCGCGCCCGCGTCCAGCGCGGCGACCAGCACCGAGTCCGCGCACAGCAGCCCGGCCACGACGAGCTGCACGGCGGCCACCCCGCCGGTCTCCCGCCACCGCCCGGCCTCCCGCAGCACGCCGAGCCGCAGCCCCAGGTCGGGGCGCAGGTAGCGGGTCGAGAACCACACGGCCGCGAGCGCGCCCAGCGCGTACGCCACCAGCGGGCCGCCCGCGCCGATCCCGACCAGCAGCAGGCTGAACCCGAGCCGCAGCGCCACCTCGGCCACCGACGCGCCCGCGTACACGTGGAACCGGCCCTCGCCCTGCAACCAGCCCCAACCGGGCGCGGTGCAGGCGACCGCGAACGCCGCCGCGCCGACCAGCAGCGCCGTGCCCGGCGGGGCGAACGAGGTCGCGGTCGCGGACACCACCACCGCCCCCACCACCCCGGCGAGCACCGACACCCCCACCGCGAACGCGATCCCGTCCCGCCGCCGCCCCGACCCGGCCGGGTTCTCCCGCACCGCGCGGGCCAGCGGGAGCGGCACCAGCGCGCCGATCCCGACCCCCACGGCGGTGAGCAGCGACTGGGCGGCCCCGAACGCGGTGTACTCGGCCGGGGGAAGCAGGTGCGCCATCAGCAGCGCGCACCCGTAGCTCAACCCGCCGACCACGGCGGACGACGCGGCGAGCAGCGCCGTGGCCCCACCGGGGAACCGGGCGCGACCTGCCCGCCGCGCCCGGCCCTCCCGCCGCGAGCGCCCAGGGGCGCTGGCGGAACCGCTGCCGTGCAACGGTTCCCGGCCACCGGGCTGCTCCCGGCCACCGTGCTGCTCCTCGCCGCTGATCCGCGTCCGCCCGCCGGTGGAACTGTTGCCGTGCAACGGTTTCCGGTCGCCGTGCTGTTCCTGGTCGCCGATGCGCGTCCACCTGCCGGTGGAACCGCCGCCGCGCGACGGTCCCCGGTCGTCGGGCCGCTCCCTGTCGTCGGCCCGTGCCCGCCCGTCGGTGGAACCGCTGCCGCGCGACGGTCCCCGGTCGTCGGGCCGCTCCCTGTCGTCGGCCCGTGCCCGCCCGTCGGTGGAACCGCTGCCGCGCAGCGTTTCCCGGTCGCCGTCCCGCCCCGCCGCCGGCGCGCCCTTCGGCCGCACCCGCCACTCTAGCGCGGGCGCCACGTCCCCGGAGAACACCGCGCGCGACTCGCCCCCCGGCTCGGGCGCACCCGGCCGCTCACCCCGCCCCGCCCCGCTCACCGGACCGCTTCCCCGGCCCGAGCGCCCATCTCCGCAGCACTGATCTCAGCTGCGTCGATCTCAGCGGCGCAGGCCAGGTCCCCCGTCCCGACACCGCTCGCTCCGGTGCCGCCCGCCCCAGCGCCAACCCCCTCGCCGCCGACCGTCCCGCCGCCGACCGTCCCGCCACCGACCGTCCCGGCACCGATCGCCCCGACCTCGAACGCCCCGACCTCGGCCCCCTCCCCACCGACAACCTCACCCGAGCCGCTTCCCGCCGCGACCCGCTCCCACGCCGCCGCGCTCCCCGCGCCCCCGACCTCCACCGGTCCGGCCAGCAGGTCGTACCGGGTGGCCAACCGGATGCGCGCCTCCCCGACCCCCAGCCGCCGCACCACCTTCGCCGCGCCGACCTCGTCGCACCCGCCCAGCAGCAGCCGGGTCACCCCGTCCGCCACCACCACCTGGTCCGTCGACCGCACCAGCCCGGCGGTCGGCACCCGGCCGGGGACCTCCACCACGGCCGCGATGTCCGACCGCGCCCGCCGAGCCCCGGACCGCACCGCACCGCCCTCCTGCCGCAGCACCCCCGCCAGCAGGTCCGCGCTCCGGTCCCAGTCGAACCGCGCCGCCCACGCCCGGCACCGCGCCGCGACCACCGCCGCGTCCTCCGGCGAGGTCACCGCCCGCAGCGCCCGCACGACCGCCTTGCCCAGGTCCCGCTCGTCGTCGACCAGCCACCCGGTGACCCCGTCGACCACCGAGTCCCTGATCCCCGGCACCCGCCTGCCCACGCACGGCACCCCGGCCGCCGCCGCCTCCACGACCGAGCAGCCCCACCCCTCGGCCGACGAGGCCGACGCGGTCAGCCACGCCCGCCCGAGCAGCTCGTCCCGCACCGCGTCGGGCTGCCGCCCGTGGAACAGCACCGCCCGCCCCAGCGGCGCGGCCAGCTCCCGCAACCGCTCCCGCTCCGGCCCGTCGCCGACGAAGTGCACCACCAGGTCCGGGAACCGCGCCAGCACCTCGGGCAACCGCTCCAGCAGCAGGTCGACCCGCTTGTGCGGCACCAGCCTGCCCACCACCACGATCGTCGGCGCGGCGGTCCGCCCGACCTCCGGGAACACCCGCGCGGTCCCGTTGGGCACGATGAACACCGGCGCGCGCAGCTTCAGCCGCCCCCGCATCTCCCGCCGGGTCGACGGCGACACCGCCACGTGCGCCCGCCCGCCGTACACCCGCCGCGCCACCGGGCCCTCCAGCCACCGCCCCACCGCCGCCAGCGGCTGGGGGAAGCGCAGCGCGAACTGGTCCTGGTGCACGTGGTGCACCAGCTGCACCACCGGGGTGGTGCGCGGCAGGAACAGCGGCGAGAAGAACGGGATGCCGTTCTGGCAGTCCACGACGGCGTCGAACCGGTGCCCGTGCCGCGTCATCCGCAGCGCCGCCCGCCCGTAAACGCCGAGCGTCCCGCCCGCCCGCAGAAATCGCATCCCGTCGATCACCTCGGACTTCGCCGCGCCTTTCTCGCGCGCCGTGAACCAGGTCACCTCCGCGCCCGCCGCGACCCACCGCCTGCCGATTTCGTGCATGTACTGCTCGGCGCCACCGGCCAGGCCGTGCCGGACGTCCCGCCAATTCAGCACGAGCACGTGCTTGCCGAACAGGTCCGCCGCGCTCACCGCGCCACCGCCGTCCGGTAGAGGCTCACCACGGACGCGAGGGACGCGATCCCGTCGCGCACCGGGTGGAACGTGGAGCGCCGGTCGTCGGTCCAGTCCACCGGCACCTCGACGATCGCCCCGCCCGCCTCGCGCACCCGCCGCAGCAGCTCGACGTCGAACGCGAACCCGTCCACCCGGCACCGCTCCAGCGCGGCGCCCAGCGCGGTCCTGCGGAAGAACTTGAAGCCGCACTGGGTGTCGCGCACGCACGGCACCAGCGGTCTGGTCAGGGTGCGGAACACGTGCCCGCCGACCCGCCTGCCCAGCGGTTGCCTGGTCACGAACCGCGCGCCTGGCGCGTGCCTGGACGCGATGACGGCGGCGGCGCCCGCGCGCAGCTCGGACATCGTCCTGGTCAGGGTCTCGACGGGGGTGGACAGGTCCGCGTCGAAGAACCCGGCGTAGGGCGCGGTGCAGGCGGACAGGCCCCGCCGGACCGCGGCGCCCTTGCCGGGTTCGGCGCAGCCGATCACCTCGATGCCGACCCGCCCGGTCGGCACGCTCGCGGCCACCGCCGCGCTGTCGTCGGAACTGCCGTTGTCCACGACCACCAGCCGGGACGTCCACGGCTGGGTCTCCAGGAAGGCCGCGGCGCGCTTCAACGAGCCCGCTAACCGGTCCGCCTCGTTGAAGGCGGGAACAACGATCTCAAGCTCAACCGCGTCCTCGACGCGGCTCAGGCTTGACCTCATGGTGGGCTTTCCTCCGAAGCAGTCGCTGAACTTCTCCGGGCGCGCTCGTCCGCCGCAGGAATAGGGGGAACGTCGCGGGGAGAAAAGGGTGCAGGGCGTTCTCGGCCGTCACTTCCGCACATCGGAGCAGGCCCTGAGGGACGTTACCAAGTGTGTGCGCAAAAATCTTTTACACCTGGAGTGAAGGGGCAGTTCTCACACGAAAGTGTGATGTGTAGCTTTCGGTAACGAACATCAAGTGGGGAATGTATTCCCGCTACTTCTGGTGAATGCGGAAAGCGTCAATCCGAAAAGTGCGGCGATCTTTTACGCAGAACGGCGGGCGGCCAGCGCGGACCGCGCCGCGCACCGCGCGAGCTCCAGCGCCTCGGGGTCCCCGCCCGCCGTCAGCGCGACCAGCGCGCCCTCGTAGACCAGGTGCAGGTGGGCGCCCAGCCCGGTGTCACCCGTGAGCGCGACGAACAGCGCCCGCATCCACGCCTTCTCCGCCCGCACCACGGGCACCGCCGGGTGGTCGCCGTCGCCGATCTCGGCGTACGCGCCCACGAACGCGCACCCGCGCGACCACTCGTCCACCCACGTCCCCAGCGCGTCGAACACCCGCAGCACCCGCTCCTGCGCCGACCCCTCGCCCACCGCCGCCAGCACGTGCTCGCGCCACCGGTGCGCCCGGTGCAGCAGGTACAGCGCGACGAGCGCGTCCTTGGACCCGAACCGGTCGTACAGCGTCTTCTTCGTCGTCCCGGCGGTCTCCGCGATCAGGTCCACCCCGACCGCCCGCACGCCCCGCGCGTGGAACAGCCCGCTCGCCGCGTCCAGCAGCCGCACACCCGCCGGGGTCAGCTCGGGCAGCGGCGCCAGCACGGGCCGCAGCGCGTCGGGCGTGCCCGCGCCCAGCCTGGTGATCGCCTCCAGCCCGGCGCCGATCTCCGGCCCGGTGGCCGCCTCCGATCCTGCGCTCGCCTCCGGACCGGTGGCCGTCTTCGCTCCACCGCTCGCCTCCGGCCCGGTGGCCGTCACGGGCGCGGCGCTCGTCCCGCGCCCACCGGTCACCTCCGGTCCGGCGCTCGCCTCTGGCCCGCTGCTCGTCCCGCGTCCGCCGCTCGTCATCGGTCCACTGGTCGTCCTGGCCACGGCGCGCCTCCCCGGTCGGTGCACTGCGAGTATACCGACCGGTATGGTTACCTCGCGGGATGAGCACCGACAACAGGTCCTGGCCGCGCGCGATCGCGCTGGTCGTGGCGTGGAGCTCCGGTTTCGTCGGAGCGGAGCTGGGCGCCGCCCACGCGTCCCCGGACACCCTCCTGACCTGGCGCTTCCTGCTGACCGCCGCGCTGCTCGCGCCGTGGGCGCTGCGCGCGCTCGCGACCTTCGACCGCCGCGAGTGGGCGCGCCAAGCCGTGCTCGCCCTGCTCTGCCAGTGCCTCTACCTCGGCGGCGTCTTCCTCGCTGCGGCGCAGGGCGTCCCGGCGGGCACCTCGGCCCTGATCGCCGCGCTGCAACCCGCGCTGGTGCTCACCGCCGCCGTCCTGCTCGACGGCCGCCGCCCGCGTCCCGCGCACCTGCTCGGCCTGGCCCTGGGCACCACCGGCGTCGCGCTGACCGCGCTGGGCGACCTCGGCGCCGGGGTGGCGCTCGCCGCGCTCGCCCTGCCGCTGCTCGCGATGCTGTCCCTGACCGCCGGGACCCTGCTCCAGCAGCGCTGGGCAGGCGCCCAGCCGCTCTCGCGCACCCTCGCCGCGCAAGCCCTGTTCGCCGCCATCGCCACCACCGCGTGGACCGCCGCGACCGGCGACCCGACACCCCCGGCGTCCACCGGGTTCTGGGTCGCGGTGGCCTGGTCGGTGGCGTCCGGCATCGGCAGCTACGCCCTGTACTACCTGGTCACCGCCCGCGACGGCGCGGCCCGCGCCAGCGCCCTGCTCTACCTCACCCCGGCCACCACGGCGCTGTGGGCGCTCGCGGTGCTCGGCCAGGAGATCCGCCCGGCGACCGTGCTGGGCCTGCTGGTCAGCGGCGTGGCGGTGGTGCTGCTCGCGGCCCCGGACGAGGCCCGCCCCCGGAACCGGGGGAGGTTCCGGGGGCGGGTGGCGCGGCAGGGTGCGCCGTGAGGATCAGGCCGCCAGGCCCCACAGCGCGAACGCGATCGCGTCCGCGTTGCGGTCCAGCGCGGTGGCGTTGATGTTCGCGGTGGTGTCGCAGGAGCGGTGGTAGCAGCGGTCGAACGCCACACCCGCCGTGCCGCCCCACTTCTGCGCCTGCGCGGCGGTCTTGGTGACCTCGGCGCCGGTGAACAGCCCGCCCACCGGGATGCCCGAGCGGGCGAACGCCGCGTGGTCGCTGCGCCCGCCGACCGAGGTCAGCTCGGTCGCCACCACGCCGCTGAACGCCGACTGCAGGAGTTGTTGCAGCGCAAGGGAACCCGAGGGCTGGCCGCTCGCGCTGTACACGAAGTAGCCGGGGTTCGGCGACCCGATCATGTCGAAGTTCAGGTACGCCTTGATGCGCGAGCGCTCGGCGGACGGCAGGTTGTTGACGTAGTAGGTGGAGCCGATCAGGCCGAGCTCCTCCGCGCCCCACCAGGCGAACCGGATGTGCTTGGTGGGCGCGAAGTTCGTGCGCGCCACGGTCAGCGCGACCTCCAGCAGACCGGCCGAGCCGGAGCCGTTGTCGTTGATGCCGGGACCGGCGGTGACGCTGTCCAGGTGGCCGCCGAGCATCACGGTGTTGTTGACGTCGCCGCCGGGCCAGTCGGCGGTGAGGTTGTAGCCGACGGCGCCGTTCGAGGTGAACTGCTGCACGGCCGTGGTGTAGCCGGCCGCGTCGAGGCGGGACTTCAGGTGGTCGACCGACGCCTTGTAGCCCGCGCGGCCGTGGGCGCGGTTGCCGCCGTTGGCGGTGGCGATGGACTGCAGGGTGGTCAGGTGCGACTGGACGTTCGCGAGCGAGATGTCGGGCGCGGCTAACGCCGTGGGGGACGCGACCGCCTGGGCGGGCACGAGCGCGACGGCGAGCAGGGTGGTCGCCGCGAGCGCGGTCTTGGTGAAGGGCACGGGCTCCTCCGCAGGGTTGGGGATGGCCGTGACCCAGCGTGGTGGCTGCGCGTCGGTGGGCGCCAGCGACGTTCGTCGTGGCACGTTCGGGGCAGCGCGGCTGCACCGGATCCTTCTCGGCGCGGCGTGGGACCAGGGGTTTCCACGGGTGCCCTGCGGGGCGTTATTCCAACTATTCCTTCAGTGTTGGCTGAATGTGATGGGTCAGAGCCTGCCCTAGGGCAGCACCCCGCTCTCGACCGAGGCGACCTGCGCGTCGGTGAACGGCGGCGACAGCAGGTCCGGCCGCTGCGCCTGGCAGCGGAACAGGTCGGTGATGCAGTGCAACCGGTCGGCCAGGTCCGCCCAGTCGCGCGCGCCCGTGCCCACCAGGCTGTCCTCGGTCGGGTCCACCACGCGCAGCAGCGCCAGCAGCTCCGGGTCGGTGAGCCGCTCCAGGTCGGCCGGGAACCCGCCGCGCAGGTCCTCGCCCAGGTCCAGCGCGGTCCCGTCGGGCAGCGCCAGGCGCATCAGCCGCGCGGTGACCACCCGCCGGGTCGCGGCGCGCGCGGTGTCGGCGAGGCGGGCCGTCGCGGCGCGCAGCGGTCCGCGCCTGCCGAGCAGCGCCGCGAGCGCCACCCGCGCCCACCGCACCAGCCGGTTCCCCGGCAGCAGCGCCTCCAGCAGTCGGCGCTCCAGCTCGGCCGCGCCCCCGAACGGGGCCTCCAGGGCGGCGGCGATCTCCGGTTGCAACCGGGTCTGCTCGTGCAGGCCCACCTCGACGTTGGCCAGCAGCAGCGACTCGGCGCGCGCCTTCGGGTCGGTGGCGCGCATCGCCCGCAGGTAGTGGGTGAAGGCCTGCCGCAGGTAGTACTGCCCCTCGGGCGGCTCACCGGGCCGCAGCGCCGCGCGGAAGGCGGCGATCCGCTGCTCGTCCGGCAGGTCGGAGGGGGTGCCGAACCTCGCCAGGAACCGGGCGAACTCGTGGCCGATCTCGGCGAACACCTTCAGGTTGCCGCGCGCGGCGGCTGCGCTCGCCGCGTCCAACCGCGCGGTGGCCACGACGACCTCCCGCACCAGCCGTTCGGCGTCGTCCAGCGACTTGCGGGGGAACGCGGCCCGCAGCGCCGTCGCGACCGCGCCGACCGCGATCCTGGCCTGAGGTGCGGACAGCAGCCGTTCGAGCGCGCGCTCGGGGTCCTCCTTGCGGATGGTCTGCCCGACCTGCTTGGACGCTCACACGGCGAACGCGCACCAGTTCGCCGAACCCCCGGTCAGCTCGGCGAGCGCCACCGCGAGCCGGTGGTAGCAGTGGGTGATCATGAGGTTGCGCAGCACCGGATCGGCGAGCCCGGCGATCACCGCCACGTCGGAGGGCGTCGGCGGGGCCTGCCCACCGGTCCACCGCTCGTGCGCCACGACCTGTTCCACGGTTCGGCCTCCGTCCTGCGGGTGTGTCCACAGGTCGGTCGTTCCGAAGGCGGGGAGCGTGACGGGCTGTCGCCGGAACGAGGGTCACCCGGTGGTGGGGGAGCGCAGGGAGCGGGCGCTGAGCAGGACGCGGTAGCAGAGCAGCAGGACGACGTGCAGCAGGTAGAGCCAGAGCCCCAGCGCGCTGGCGACAGCGGGTCCGCGCAGGCCGGCGAACGGGAACGCCCAGTCGACGGGGATGGCGAGGAAGAGCACGAACCCGTGCAGGAACCCGGAGAGCACGGCGGCGGTCGAGATCGCGCCGGTGGCGGCGGTGGGGGCGTCGAGCGCGTTCGGCCCGGTGGAGACGAAGACCAGGAACAGCACGACCGACAGCAGCACCCAGACCAGGTGGAACGAGACGAGCACCCCGCGCACGACGTTCCACCCGCCGGTCCCGTAGTCGGGCGCGATCTGCGGGGCGAGCGCCAGGCCGAGCGCCAGCAGGAGGGGGGAGACGGCCAGCGCGGGCAGGAACCCGAGCCGCCCCAACCACCCGGTCTTCCCGCTGGAGGGCAGTCCCGCGACCTGGATGAACCCCCGCCGGAGCCCTTCGCCGCACAGGCAGGCGGCCAGGAGCGAGGAGAGCAGGGCGGGCCAGGAGGCGGTCAGGGCGGCGTCGGCCAGCGCTTGGAGCGCGGGTGCGGCGGGCTGTGCCTCGGGCAACGCCTCCCCGAGCAGCCTGATCCCGCTGGTGACCAGTTCACCCCCGAAGAGCACGGCAACCCCGCGCAACCCCAGCAGGAGGGCGGGAACGATTCCCAGGGCGGTGAAGAACGCAACCCCGGCTCCCCAAAGCGCGAGGTCACGTCCGCGCAAAGCCCGAAGGGCGTGCCGGACGACAGCCACGCCGAACCGCCAGAACCTTGCCACCAGAGCCACCAGGGCCACCTGTCTTCCTGAACGCCGGTCACGTTGACTGCCGGTTATCGGCTGGCTGCGCTGGTTCCGCTGGCTGCGCGCCCACCACCTGCTACTGGCTGGCTACTCGCCGACCTAACGGCCCGCGTGTCGTTCGCTCCCATTGCTGCTAGCCGCCGTCACCACTAGCTGACCGCCTGCAACCC
The DNA here is from genome assembly GCF_024171695.1 of Actinosynnema pretiosum. Lineage (GTDB taxonomy): Bacteria > Actinomycetota > Actinomycetes > Mycobacteriales > Pseudonocardiaceae > Actinosynnema > Actinosynnema pretiosum. The sequence goes on from NZ_JAMTCF010000011.1 coordinate 18,515, forward strand.
GTTGGTCTCGCCAGACAGCGAGTACTGGTCACGCTCTACCGCCCGAAACCTGCCCGCCCACTGGAACCTGCCCGCCCGTCGAACCCTGCCCACCCCCCGGAGCCTGGCCGTCCCCGGAGCCTGCCTACCCGCCGAAACCCGACCACCTGCTGGAGCCTGCCCGCCCGCCGCACGCACAGTCCTGACCACTGCCACACGGCAAAACCTGCCGCGCAGATCCCGCACAACCCACCAACAAGCGATGCCCCTGTCACTCCCTTTCCCCTGAGAGGAGCGAACGGTCCGTTCATTCCCGGTTGAACGGTCCGTTCACTGGGCGGTTGAACGGTCCGTTCAACCGCCCGCCACTCGTACCCGCCAGGCTTACATGCACTCGTCTTGGCCAGTGCCAGGCGAACGGTCCGCACATCTCCGGTTGAACGGCCCGTTCAACTCCCACCGGCTCTACCCGCCATGCCTGCCTGCGCCTCGTCCTGCCCAATACCAGGTTGAACGGCCCGTTCACTCCCGGTTGAACAGTCCGTTTGCTACCGGTTGAACGGCCCTTCAACCGTCCACTGCTCCGACTTGCCAGGCCTGCTTGAACTCTGCTGCGCCTATCGCCAAGCGAACGGTCCGTTCATGTGTCCAGGGCCGGGTGAACGGTCCGTTCATGTGCTCGGTGCCGGGTGAACGGTCCGTTCGCGTGCCTGGTGCCGGGTGAACGGTCCGTTCATGTGCTCGGTGCCGGGTGAACGGTCCGTTCGCGTGCCCGGTGCCGGGTGAACGGTCCGTTCGCGTGCCCGGTACCAGGTGAATGGCCCGTTCGCTGCCGGTTGAACGGTCCGTTCAACCGGCTATTAGGTCTGTTCGTCGCGTGTGCCGATACCGACGAGTGGTCTGTGCCCAGTGTCGATGTCAGGTGAACGGTCCGTTCGTGTGGCCTGTTCCGGTTGAACGGACCGTTCAACCGGAACCGGTCCTATTCGTCGCGCGTGCTTGTGGTTCGTTGTGCCCGGTGGCGAGTGAACGGTCCGTTCATCTCCGGTTGAACGGTCCGTTCAACCGCCTGCCGTCCCGCCTCGTCCCCACTCGCCATCCAACTCACCACCCCGCTCACCACCCCGTCCTCCGCCGTTCTGCCTGCCCGCCGTGTGCCGAATAACGTTGCCCCGTGAACGCGTCCCCGCCTCCGGCAACGCCCCCATCCCCGGCAACACCCCCCGCCCCCACCAACTCCCCATCCCCCAGCGACCTCCCCACTCCCACCAACCCCCCATCCCCGGTACAAGCCTGGTCCCAAGTCCACGCCCAAGACGTCTCCCACAGCCGCCTGGCCACAGCCTGGATCACCCTCGTCCACCGCCTAGCCCCCCACCTCGACCGAATCCCCCCGGACGTCCTCTCCGCCGCAGGCGTCCTCACCGCAGCCGCCGCCCTCCCAGCAGCCGCAGCGAACAACCGCTGGCCCCTCCTCGCCCTCCTCCTCATCGTCACCGCCGGCCTCCTCGACGGCCTCGACGGCGCCGTAGCCCTGCGCACCGGCAAGGTCCGCCCCCTCGGCGCAGTCGTCGACGCCGTGGCCGACCGCCTCTCCGACCTCTGCCTCCTGGCAGTCCTGGTCCTCCTGGGCGCCCCCCACCCCCTGGCCACCGCAGTGGGCGCGACCGTCCTCCTCCACGAGTACGCCCGAGCCCGAGCCCAAGGCGCAGGCCTCCAAGGCGCCGCCGCCATCACCATCGCCGAACGCCCCACCCGCGTCATCCTCGCCGCCGTCGCCTGCCTCGGCGCAGGCATCTGGCCCGAAGGCGCCCCCTGGTTCGGCTGGTCCTGGGGCGCCCTCTGCCTCTGGCTCTGGGCCGCGATCTCAACGATCGGCGCCGCGCACCTCGCGATCGCCCTCCGCCGCGCCCTCAGCCAGTAGCGCCCGCCCCTTCCACGTCAACGTCCCCCGCGCCCGCCCCCGCACCGACCGCCCGATCAGCACCACCAGCGCCCCCACCGACACCGGGTGCGCCAGCGCGTCCGGCCACACCCGCCCGCCGGTCCGCCTGGCCGCCACCACCCGCCCGAGAACCCCCGCCAGGTACCCGACCGCCCCCACCCGCGACCCCAGCACCGCAGCCACCGGCGGCAGCAGGAACAACCACGCCAGCACCCCCGCCAGCGCCACCGACCCGCCCGAGGAGCCGCCCATCGCCCACAGCGACTTCCCGTACCCGGCAGCCACCTTGCCCCACCCCCGGTACATCCGGCACTCGGCGACCCGGCTCCCGTCCACGACCACCCCGCGCCCACCGGACCGCTTCACCGCCCGCACCAGCGCGATGTCGTCCAGCACCTCCCCGCCCACCGCCGCGAACCCGCCGCACCGCGCCAACGCCCCCGCGTCCACCACCAGGAACTGCCCGCACGCCGCGCTCAACGACCCCCGCGCCGACCGCTCCGCCACCCGCAGCGGCAGGAACACCAGCCACGACCACTGGAGCAGCGGCTGCACCAACCGCGTCGCCACGTCGTCCGCGACCTGCCGGGGGAACGGCGACACCAGGTCCAGCCCGGTCGACCGCAGCAGGTCCACCGCCCCGGCCACGGCGTCCGGCGCCAGCACCACGTCCGCGTCCACCAGCACCAGCACCCGCCCGCGCGCCACCTCCGCCAGCTGCGCGCACGCGTTCGCCTTCCCCGGAACCCCGAACACCGGCGGCGCCCCGGTCAGCACCCGCAGCCGCGCGTCCCCACCCGCAGCCTCGCGCACCACGTCGGCGGTGCCGTCGGTGGAACCGTCGTCCAGCACCAGGACCTCCAGGTCCGGCACCCCGCGCTGGGCCAGCAGCGACCGGATCGTCGCCGCGACCTGGTGCGCCTCGTCGCGCGCGGGCACCAGCACCGACACCGGCTCCGCGCACGGCGGCGGGTCCGCGCGGGGCGTGCGCAGCAGGCGCGCGTTCACCGCCGCGTGCACCGCCCCCAGCGCCGACACCGCGCTCGCCGCCGCCACCGCCGCCCGCAGCACCCGGCCCCCCGTCATCCGGCTCACCGCAGCCCGGCTCCCCAGCACCCGACCCACCGCAGCCCGGCTCCCCAGCACCCGGCTCACCGCCGCCCCCGCCACAGCTCGCGGGCGAACGGCACGGCCACCAGGCCCATCAGCACCCCGCCCACCAGCGACACCCACGGCCTGCCGAAGAACGCCGCGTGCGCCCACACCGACGAGCCGTACGTCCACAGGTACAGCACCGGCGCGGGCCCGAGGACCAGGTCGGTCTCGCGCTCCGCGCGCGGTCCGAGCAGCCGGTGCAGCGCCCCGGTGATCAGCAGCGACACCAGCAGCCACCCGGCGAAGTTCGTCAGCGGGATGCCCTCCACGCCGGGCAGCGCGGGCTCCGGGTCGGCCCACCGCCAGTGCCCGGCGTCGACCATCTGCGGGTCGAGGAACACGTCCCACGACGCCAGCGCCCACGCGGCCAGCGGCGCCGCAGACCACCCGGCGGCGGCGGACCAGCCCGCCGCCCCACCACCCCGCCGCTCCCGGACCCGCTCCGCGAGCGCCCGTCCGACCAGCACCGACGGCCACGCCATCATCACCCAGGCCATCGGCACCACCACCGGCACGTCCAGCACCTCGACCCCGAGCGTCCCGGTGTACCCGTACTCCCCGAACGGCACCCCCGTGCGCAGCCCCACCGCCTCCGCGACCAGCCCGCCCCCGCCCGCGACCACCGCCAGCAGCCACGCCGCGCGCGCGCCGAACCGGGACGCCGCGTCCAGCAGCGACGCCGCGCAGAACAGCGCCACCGACGTGATCGTCAGCGTCAACCGGTCGGCCGGGTCGGTGACCGCGTAGAGGATCTGGGCCAGCACGACGCCCGAACCGCACAGCCAGGCCGCCAGGGGGAGCACGCGCGCGGAAGATCGGGAGAGCAGCGAAGATGGCACAAAAGGGACCCTAAAAGCGGTACCCCGATCGCGCTTGACGAGTGCGTCCGGTATCTGCCGCACGTGGCGCGAGCCACCCGGAGCACCCCGCGCCGCACTCCCGAAACCCTTGCTGCTCAAGACCCCCGCCCTGCTCAGCAAGCGGACCGGTGATCGCGGTGCCACGATCACCGGCATGGTCGTCAGCACCCCGAGGTCCTCCGTCTCGCCGTCACCCGAGCACGCCCCGTCACTGCCCGGTCGCGACCGGGAGGCGGTCCGGCTGCCCGCCCGGCCCGGTCGGCCGCGCGCCGAGGGCGACGGGCCGAAGGTCGCCGTCGTCGGCGGCGGCATCGCGGGCGTCGCGGCGGCGGTCGCCCTGGCCGAGCGGGGCGCGCGGGTGGTGCTGCACGAGGCGCGCGACGACCTCGGCGGCAGGCTGCGCGGCTGGGAGAGCGGCAACGGCGAGGTGATGACCAGGGGGTTCCACGCGTTCTTCCGCCAGTACTACAACCTGCGCGCCCTGCTGCGCCGCGTCGACCCCGGCCTGGGCAGGCTGCGCCCGGTCGCCGACTACCCGCTGGTGCACGCCAACGGCACCCGCGAGAGCTTCGAGGGCCTGCCGCTGACCCCGCCGTGGAACGTCGCCGGGTTCGTGCTGCGCAGCCCCGCGTTCGGCCTGCGCGACCTGGTCAGGATGAACGGCGCCGCCGCGTCCGCGCTGTTCGACGTGAGCGTGCCCGGCACGTACGCCGACCTGGACGGGGTCGACGCGGACACCTTCCTGCGCCGCATCGGCTTCCCGGACGCGGCCAGGCACCTGGCGTTCGAGGTGTTCTCGCGCAGCTTCTTCGCGCACCCGTCGCGGCTGTCGGCGGCCGAGCTGGTGACGATGTTCCACATCTACTTCCTCGGCTCCAGCGAGGGCCTGCTGTTCGACGTGCCGGACGCGCCGTACCCGGAGACCCTGTGGGAGCCGCTGCGGCGCCACCTGGAGGCGCTCGGTGCCGAGGTGCGCACCGGCAGCGCGGTGGAGCGGGTGGACCGGACCGGGTCGGGCCACCGGGTCGTGGCGGGCGGGGCGGCGGACGAGGTCGACGCCGTGGTGCTGGCGGCGGACGTGCCCGGCCTGCGCTCGCTGGTCGGCGCGTCTCCGGAGCTGGCCGACGCGGCCTGGCGCACGAAGGTCGGCTCGCTGCGCACGGCCCCGCCGTTCCTGGTGTCCCGCTACTGGCTCGACCGCCCGGCCCGCGTGGACCGGCCGCCGTTCCTGGGCACCAGCGGGTTCCGGCTGCTGGACAACATCAGCGTGCTGGACCTGTTCGAGGAGCCCGCGCGGGCGTGGCGGGAGCGGACCGGCGGGTCCGTGGTGGAGCTGCACGCGTACGCCGTCGACGAGGCCGAGGTGGCGACCGAGGCCGGTCGGGCGGAGGTGGCGGCGCGGCTGCTCGCCGAGGCCGAGGGCGTGTTCCCCGAGCTGGCGGGGGCGCGGGTCGAGCACGTGGAGCACGTGGTGGGGGAGGACTGCCCGCTGTTCGCGCCGGGGACGTTCAGCGACCGGCCGACCGTGACCACCACCGACCCGACCGTCGTCGTCGCGGGCGACCTGGTGCGGGTGGACCTGCCGGTCGCGCTGATGGAGCGCGCCGCGACCAGCGGTTTCCTGGCCGCGAACGCCCTGCTCGGGCACTGGGGCGTGCAGGGGCACGACCTGTGGTCGGTCCCGAACCGGGGGCGCTCGCCGCTGCTGCGCAAGGCGGCGGCTCGGGCGCCGAAGGTGCGCTAGCGGGCGCTCGGGGGCGGGTGGGCGGACCGCTCACCCGCCCCGCTCACCCCTCCCACACCTGCCCGCTGAGCGCGCGCCTCGGCCGCCCGTACCCGCGCCAGCGCACCTCGAACCCGTCCCCGATCGGCCCGGTCTCGGCGAGCAGCTCGACCCCGTCCACCATGTCGTAGCGCGTCGCCGCGCCCGCGAACCCGGACAGCGGCAGGTCGTTCACCACCACGTCCAGGAAGTCCACCGACCCGAAGTCGGTCAGCATCCCCGTGACGCCCCGGAACATCGGCGCCTCCACGATCACCTCCGCGCTGCCCAGCGGAGGCGGCGGCGTGCCCGGCGGGTAGCTGTGCCGCTGCTGGTAGAGCCACCCGGCGGTCCGGCACTCCACGGTGATCGCGAACGTCCCGCCGAACAGGTGCGCCACCCCGGCCCGCAGCTCGTCGCCCGCGCGCACCGGGTGCGGGATCGGGGTCGCGCCGACGCCGCCGGTCTCCAGCTCCCACCACAGCTGGTACTCGCGGTCGCCGCCCAGGTCGTTCACGTCCACCCCGACCTGCGCCAGGTGCCCAGCGCCGGGGTGCGCGCCGTCCAGGCCCACCCACACCGCGCACTGCGTGTAGTAGTCGCCGACGCCGGGCCGCGAGTGCGGGTGCGGCACGGTCCAGGTCGCGCTGACGGACCGGAACGTGCCCGGCGCGCCCCTGAGCACGTACCCGGCCCAGTTCGCGGACGACCCGACCCCGGTCCCCGGCAGCGCGAGCTCCCCTGGAGGGGGCGGTGGTGGCGGCGGGACGGCCACCGGTCCACCCGGCGGCACGGCCGGGTCGTCGGCCCACCCCTCCGGCCCGGCCTGGAGCGGCGGGTGCGCGGGCAGCTCGCCAACGGGCAGGTCAGCACCGGACAGCTCGCCGCCGGACAGCTCGCCGCCGGACAGCTCGCCGCCGGACCGGTCGCGCCCTGACAGCTCCCCTCCGGGCAGCTCACGGCCAGATCGCTCGCCGCCTGGCGGCTCGCTCCGGCGCGCCGCTCCGGTCTCGTCCTCGGCCGCCTCGAAGGGCGTGGGCATCGGGGCTCCTCCCGGCCTCGCGGTGTCCCGGCCCGGCACCGCTCAGGGCACCGCGCGGGGCGCCGCCGACCGGTGTGCGGCGGTGATCGGCAACTCTAGCGGCGCGCGCCCGCTTCCACCGGATGGCCGCACCCGACTGCCCCCCGAGCACCCCGGATGCGGCCGGACGGCCCGTACCCGATCCGCCCGCGTGGCGGCAGGATGGTGAAGTTGGCCTAGGACAAGGAAGTCCCGATGGGAAAACGCTTTCACGCTCCACTGACCCTCGCGCCGGCAGTCCCCGCCGCCCCCGGCGTCGCGCTGCTGTCGGACACCGAGCTGGACCCCACCGCCCTGTACTCGGTGACCTACGACGGGCTGGTCAACAACAACTCGTTCCAGCAGGACGCGATCCTCACCGCGCACGGCCACCAGTACGCGGCCTGGTACACCGCCTCGCGCGAGGCCGTCGTCGCCCGCCGCGCGCTCGGCGGCCCGTGGCGCGCCGCCGTCCTGCCGCACCGGCTCACCGCCGACGACTCGCACAACGTGATCTCGCTGGGCGTCTCGCGCGCGACCGGCGCGCTGCACGTGGCCATGGACTGCCACAACACCCGCCTGCACCACACCGAGTCCGTGCCCGGCCTGACCGCCAGACCGGGCAACTACGAGTGGTCCGCGGGGCTGTTCGGCCCGGTCCGCCGCACCCTCGGCGGCCTCGATCTGGGCCCGATGACCTACCCGGCGTTCCTGACCGCCCCGGACGGCGCGCTCCAGTTCTCCTACCGCACCGGCTGCTCCGGCGACGGCGTGCAGGAGCTGGCCGAGCTGCGCGACGGCCGGTGGCGGGCGCTGGGCGCGTGGACGTCCGCGACCGGCGAGTACACCGCCCCGAACGGCGTGGTCTCCGGCAGTCGCAACATGTACCCGCACGGCCTGACCTACGACCTGCGCGGCAGGCTGCACGTGGCGTTCACCTGGCGCGAGGGCGTCATCGGCGTCGCGGGCGCGCCCGGCGGCCTGGCCAACCACGACACCGGTTACGCCTACAGCGACGACCGGGGCCGCACGTGGCGCAGCACCGGGGGAGCGGTCATCGGCACGACCGGCGGCGCGCCGGTGGGCGTCGGCTCGCCGGGCGCGCTGGTCGACCTGGTCGGGCCGGACCGGGGGCTGATGAACCAGGAGTCGCAGGCGGTCGACTCGTCGGGCGCGCCGCACGTGGTGATCAGCTACGTGCCGGAGCGGTTCGCCGGGTGCGTCGAGGACTACCCGAGGCGGCGCGCCCAGCACGGGCGGGTGTTCCACCTGGCGCTGCGCGGCGGGGCGTGGGTCAAGCGGGAGGTGCCGGTCGTGCCGGGGCACACCCAGCGCACCAAGCTCGTGCTGGACCGGGCGGACAACGCGTACCTGCTGATGCCGCGCGGCCGGATCGCGTCCGCGTCGGCGGCGAGCGGCTGGTCGGACTGGGCGCAGGTGCACGACGGGCTGCCCGGCGCGTTCGGCGAGGTGTGCGCGGACGTCGGGCGGGTGCGGTCGGAGGGGGTGCTCTCGGTGCTGTACCAGCGGGTCTCGGCGCGCTCGGCGCCGTCGCCGATCCGGGTCGCGGACTTCCGGCTCGGCTGACCCCCGATCCCGCGCGCCCTCACCCCCCCGGCCCCCCGGAACCCTGAGCGCTCGCTGAAGGTCCGGCCCACCCGCTCGCGGCCGTACCGGATCTTTGGGAAAATCGCGCGTGTAGTACGTCCGTTTCGGGGTAAACCGCCCGATGTGACGGAACTCGTGGCGGTGTTCGCGCCCTCTCCCCAGTTGACGGTGACCGTGGAAGACCTGGACGGCGCCCCGGACATCCACCTGCACGCGGGCGGGCAGGGCGTGTGGCAGTCCAGGATGATCACCTCGCTGGGCGCGGAGGTCGTGCTGGTCGCGGCGCTCGGCGGGGAGACCGGCGAGGTGCTGCGGCACCTGGTGGGCGTGGAGCTGAAGGTGCTGGACGTGACCGCGCGCAACGGCGCGTACGTGCACGACCGGCGGGAGGGCGAGCGGGAGTCGCTGGTCGAGATGCCCGCCGACCACCTCTCGCGGCACGAGCTGGACGACCTGTACGAGCTGGCGCTGGTGGAGTGCCTGCGCGCCAAGGTGGCGGTGCTCAGCGGGCCGAACGACGACGTGGTGCCGGACGAGGTCTACCGCAGGCTCACCGCCGACCTGCGCGGTCAGGGGCGGGACGTGGTGGTCGACCTGTCCGGCGGCAGGCTCGCCGCCGCGCTGGAGGGCGGGCCGACCGTGGTCAAGGTCAGCCACGACGAGCTCGTCGAGGACGGCCGGGCGAAGTCGGACGCGGAGGAGGACCTGGTGGCGGCGATGCGGGACATCGCCGAGTGCGGCGCGCGCGCCGTGGTCGTGTCGCGCGCGGCCGAGCCCACGCTGGCGCTGATCGGCTCGAAGCTGTGGCGGGTCTCCGCCCCCGGTCTGTCCACTGTGGACACCAAGGGCGGCGGCGACTCGATGACCGCGGGCCTGGCCGCCGGGTTGGCGCTCGGGATCGACCTGGAGGAGGCTTTGAGGCTGGGCGCGGCGGCCGGTTCGCTGAACGTCACCAGGCACGGTCTGGGCACCGGCGGTGGCGAGGCGGTGCAGGAGCTCGCCGCGCGGGTGGACCTGCGAGCCGTGGAGGGCGAATGAGGGCACTGGTCACCAACGACGACGGCATCGACTCGCCGGGGTTGCTGGCGCTGGCGCGGGGTGCGCGCGACCACGGGTGGGAGGTGGTGGTCGCCGCGCCGGAGCGCGAGGCCAGCGGCACCAGCGCGGGCCTGACGGCGGCGGGTGACCACCGCAGCATCCACGTGGAGCGCCGCGAGCTCGACGGCTTCGAGGCCTACGCGGTCGCGGGGCACCCCGGCCTGATCGCGCTGGTGGCGTCGCGGGGCGCGTTCGGCGAGGTGCCGGACGTGGTGCTGTCCGGGGTCAACCGGGGCGCCAACACCGGTCGGGCGGTGCTGCACTCCGGGACGGTCGGCGCGGTGCTGACGGCGTCGGTGAACGACCTGCGCGGCATGGCGGTGTCGCTGGACGTGCCGCTCGAAGGCGAGGTCGAGTACCTGTGGGACTCGGCGGTGACGGTGGCGCGGGGGCTGTTCGACGTGCTGGCGGGGCTGCCGGAGGGTGCGGTGCTGAACGTGAACGCGCCGAACGTGCCCGAGCCGGGCGAGCCGGTGCGGGCGACGCTGGCGGAGTTCGGGTCGGTGCAGACGCGGGTGAAGCGGGCGGACGAGGGGATGATCGACGTGAACTCGGTGCTCGTGCCGGGGGACCTGCCCGCGGGCAGCGACGCGGCCCTGCTGGTGGCCGGTAGGGCCACGGTGACGCCGCTGCGGTCGGTGGGGGAGGACACGGAGCTCAACTGGTGAGCAGGGCGCGGACCTCGCGGGTGGCGAGGTAACCGGTGGCGGTGTGGAAGTCCCAGTTCCCCACCGTCACCGGGATGTCCTGCTCGACGCCGGTGAAGTGCGGGGTGAGGCCGGTGCGGGGGAGGGCGACCAGGTCGCCGACGTCGGCGACGTTGATCCAGCGGTTGACCCTGGGGGGTTTGGCGTTGGTGCCGGGGCGCAGGCGCGGGGCGACGACACCGGGCATGGCCAGAGGGCTGCCGAGGGTGATGAGGAGTTCGACGTCGTGGTCGGGGTGGGCCCAGAGGGTCTCGTAGGCGACCACGGAGCCGAGCGAGTGGGCGATGACCACGTCGGGGCGGTGGGCTGCGAGGGAATCGGCGATGGCTTGGCGGGTTTTCGCGCGGCGCGAGGAGTCCGGGGACGACAGGTAGGTGTGGACCTCGCGGCAGAAGGCGATGGCGAACAGGCGGGCGGCTTTGCCGAAGCGGCGGGTGATCCAGTCGGCTGCTTGGCGGGCGCGGATGGTGCGGGGGCCTTGGGAGGTTGAGACGGGGGCGAGGGCGTCGACCCAGTCGACGAGGAGGAGTTGCTCCTCCGGGGTGAGGGCTGCTGGGTCGTCCAAGGGGCCTTGAGCAGTGCCTCGGTGCAGGTGGTGGGCGTAGTAGCCGATGGCCAGATCGATGTCGGGGAGGGCCAAGGCGGTGGACCAGGTTCGCGCGAGAGCCTTGGCGGCTGCTTCCGAGGACCCCTCGGCGCGGAGGAGGCCGTAGTTGCCGATTCCGTGGACGCCTTGGACCTTGGTCATGACTTGCTCCCGTGGTGCTCGAAGACCAGCAGTTCGCCGCCCGCGCCGATGAGCAGGGTGCGGCCGTCGTGCATGGTGTCGATCTGCCAGATCGGGGCGCCCACGGAGAACTCGCCCAGCAGGGCGCGGGCTTCGAGGTCCCACCAGCGGACCAGACCCGTGTCGCATCCGCTGAACGCTATGGACCTGCCCTCCAGGGTTGCGCAGCGCACCGCGCGGGCGCTCTCGTGCGCACCGATCTCGATCTTCACGTTCTGGAAGTCGTTCGAGTGCCGGATCACCAGGTGTCCTGCGACGATCGCCAACTCGACCAGCCAACCGTCCACCAAGCCGTGGTCTACCCCCTCTGGACGGAACCGAGCGGCGAACCAGCCGGCGCTGTTCAGCCGCTCCCCTGAGTCGCGGTGCATGGAAAAAGTCCTGGAACCCGTTTTTGCTATCAGTAGGTCAGTGTCGCCGGCTTTTTCTACCGAGAGCTTCGTTGCTGTGGCCGGGAGGTGTCCCAGTTTTATCTCCTGCCAGTTTTTGGTGGATACCTCGACAAGTTGCAGGTCCGCTCTCGCCAGGATAACCTTTTCGTTGAATAGGGTGAAAGCGGAAACTGAAGACGCGAGTGTTCGGGGAGGCAGGGGGAGTGCCTGCATCCTGTCTTGCATGTGGTCGTAGCAGTGTATTCCGCCTGCACTGTCCAGTCCGATGACCTGAGCAGCCCTTGCGCTTCCCGTCAACCTGGTGATCGGTTTATTCGACAGTGGGAACCAGCCTGAGGGCAGAGTGCGCACGGAGCCGTCGGCGCGACCGGTAAGCACCCTATTTGAACCGTTGGCGATGGCCAGTGCAGTCGTCGGTAGATCCGTGCGGGTGTGGATGGTGCGCCACTCTGCGTTCTGCTCGTTCAGTTCCAACATGGTGAAACCTGCGTCGAACGCGGCGACAACGTGAGAACCCTGCTTTTTTACGACTACTGGACCGGTGAGCTTATGGGGTGGTTCAGGTAATTCTTTTCCTGAAGTGAAGAGTGTGCCGTCGGAAGTCGTCGAAAATGCGATTGGGTTTCTTTTTGATACCCCCATAGTCCATGTTCTGCTGCGGTGTTTGAGTCTTTTTTGAATGCGTGATCTTCTGCTCGTGAAGTGGTAGGAGATGATCTCTCCGATTTCGCTGACGCAGAAGTAGGTGTTCGGTTCGGACTGGACGGCGGCGGCGATGGCATGCTTGCCCGGTGAAGCCACGCGTGCGCCGTCCTCCCGCCATGCGCCTTCCGCGCTGAACACGACGGCCTCGTTCCTCTCCGACAGCAGGACCAAGTCGCCCACGACCCCTGTGAAGACCTTGTCCATGACCACCCAGTCATCCCCGAGTATCCAAGTGATCAAGCTGGTGTCGCTCAGCGCCGCAGCTTTTGTGCCGTCCTCGGACATCGCGATGGAGAAGAAGCGCCAAGGAACGGTCTTCTTCGGCTTGGAACCTCCGGCGGCCCAGCGCGGCTGCCAGATCAGCGGTTGCCTGCCTGCCATGTTCGCCGCCCGTCGTGCCAGGACGTGGTCCCCGGCTCGGGTCGCTTCCAGCGCCAGCGCCTCGGGGGTTTTGATGCCGGTGTAACGGCTGAACGTGCTCGTGATGGACGCTGCCGCGTCTGAGTTCCCCGCCGCTTCCGTCAGCGCTTCCAGCGCTCCTGGGTGCAGCAGCAGTCCAGGGTCGGAGCTGAGCTCTTCCAGGCGATCCGCTGCTTCGGCGTGCGAGGCGACGTGTCGGAACAGGTACGGCTCGGCCGCGTTCCAGTCCCGATTGTCCTGCTGTCCCAAGGGGTGCAGCAGCGCGTCCAACACCTGGTGCTCGGCGTTCGGCGTTCGTCCGGCGAGTGTTTCGGCCAATCCCTGGTGGAACAGCCGGTAGAGGTTGCTGTGGTCGGGATCCATGCTCTGCCGCAGGTAGAAGCGGATCACCTCGAGCATCGAGCGGATCTGGCCCGGAGTGCGGTTCTGCTGCTTCGGGACGAGTCCCGACGTCACCCTGGCCAGCACCGACACCGGCATCCCGGACCCCTTGGCGTGGGCGAGCGCCGTGAGCATGGCGTTCAGCCAGATGCCGTTCCCCGCCAGCTCCAGGTCCAGTTCCAGCACGCCCTGCAGCTCGGCGGGCGCCCTGCTGCCCAGTCGCTTCGCCACTTCAGGATCTTTGAGCGGCACCTCGGCGTACGCGCTCAGGAAGTGCCTCGTGTACAGCCCCGCCACCAGGAACGGCCCCCACGCGCTGTCGGCAAAAGCCAGCGTCTCGGCGACCGCGTGCGCGAACTCCCCGGTCACGCTGGGCAGCCTGCGGTACTCGACCACCGTGCGCATCAGGTTCGACACGTAGTTGTAGAGGTCGTCCTCCAGCACGCCCCGGTCCACGTCGTCCAGGTTCACGACCACGGCTAGGTCCAGCAGCGACCGGTACTCCGGGTAGTCGCGCACGCCCACCAGAAGCCGCACCCGAGCCCCTGCGGCCGCCAGCGGCAGCAGCAGCTCGGTCATCAGCGTCACCGGGTTGTCCGCCTCGTCCAAGGCGTCCACCACGATCACCGCCTGCCGTTGACGCAGTTCAGCCACCAGATTCCCGACGGTGATCGCTTCCGGCAGACCCAGCTGCCTGGCCAGCGACGTCGTCACCGCCGCCAACCCTCGTTGCCGCGCGTGCACGGCTGCCAACCCGGCGACCGGCGTCGGCGCTTGGACGATGTTGTTCCACACCGCCTGGGTCCGCTCCCGCAACTGCGGGTGCGCCGCGCACACCAGCACCCCGAGCAGCGCCGACTTGCCCGATCCCGGACTCCCCGTCACCACCCGCAGCACCGCGTCCCCGACCCCGTTCACCCACGGCGACAGCTCCCGCAGCTCCTTGCCCCGCCCGGTGAAGCACCCTGCGAGGTCGTGCTCGACGCTGGTCAACCGCCCGGTTCCGGTGGCCCGCTCCAGGAAGTGCCGTGCGTCCAAGCCCTCGTCCAGGTCGTCCAGGAACGGCAGCACTCCGGGGTCCACGCTCGCCCGCAGCGCAGGCCGAGGCGACGGGTCGTGATCCCGGTTGGGGAAGAACGGCGGGTAGTCCCCCTCGCTGATGTCCACCACCGTCGCCTTGACCTGCTGGGGGAGTGCGTCGTCCGCGTCCGCCAGCCGGTTCACCTCCTGGCGGATCGCCCGCGCCACCGACGGCAGGGGCACGTGCGGGCTGCTGCGGTCCACGTCCAGCTCGCCCTCGTGCAGCCCGCGCAGCACCGCCACCACGGCCTCGGTGAACCGGCCGTCGTACGCCGCCTGCCCGCCAGGGCACGCCGCGATCACCCACGACCTCGGCGCGTTCTCAAGTTCGCCCTGCCACTGCAACCTGGTCGCTGTTCCCGCCGAGCACAGATCCAGCAGGAACAGCACCCGCGGCCGTTCCGGCGCGTTCTGCTGCATGGTCAACCAGTGCGCCACGCTCGTGCTCGCGTGCGGTTTCCCATCGCTGCCCAGCGCGAACACCGTGGCGTTCCCATCAGCCTGGTGGCCGTGCGACAGCACGTGCACCAGCATCAGGTCGTCGGCGGCGGCCCGAGCCACCGCCTCGGCGATCGCCGCACCGAGTTCGGCGCTGGTCATCCGGTCAGCGCACTGGGCTTCCACGGTGTAACCCAGCGCGTGAAGGGCTTTTTCCAGGTCCCACACCCTGGCCGGTGCGAAGTCCAGTCGCTCGTGGTCGTCGAACTCCGTCACGCCGACGATCAGCGCACGCCGCACAGCCACCCGGCCTTCTCCCCAGTTGGTCCACACCCCGCTCAAGGGGTGTTCACCAGGATGGCGGTAATGCGATCGACGGTCAGCGCACTATTGCGGTTATCGGGTCAACCGCTCCACCTCGTCCCACAACGAGCCCGGCCGCTGCGACCGCTCGTACGTCGACCGCAGGTAGTGCAGCGGCCGGACCTCCCGGTCGTGCCACAGCAACCCCGTGCTCCACCCCGGCTCCTTCGCCGCCGCCAGCCACACGATCGTGTCCGCCCCGCGCTCCGGCGACCGCAACAACGGCCTGGTCACCGCGTGGAACCTCGGCAGCGACGTCGCCACCCCGCCCGTGTTCGCCCAACCGGGGTGCGTCGAGTGCACCGCCACCCCGTCCAACCGCTGCGACCACAACCGCGCCAGCACCACCTGCATCCGCTTGGTGCGCGCGTACCCCGTGGTCGGCCGGTACTCCCCGCGCCCGTACTGCAGGTCGTCCACCACCAGCGGCTGCGCGTACATCCCGCCCGACGCCACCCAGATCACCCGCGCGCCCACCGGCAACCGGTCGCGCAGCAGGGACGTCAGCAGGTGCGGGCCGAGCACGTGGGTGGCCAGCATCACCTCGTTGCCCTCCGCCGTCTCGGTCCGGACCGGCGGCATCACGCCCGCGTTGTGCACCAGCACGTCCACCCGGCCCAGGCCCGCCGCGAGGTCGCGCACCTCGGCCAGCAGGCTCACGTCGCACCGGTCCACGGTCACGTCGGCCCCCGGCACGGCCCGCCTGACCAGCTCGCGCGCCCGCCCGCCGTCACCGCGCACCACCAGCCGCAGCGACGCCCCCAACCGCGCCAGCCCCAGCGCGGCGGCGAAGCCGAGCCCGGCCTTGGCGCCGGTCACCACGACGACCTTGCCCGCCAGCGCCCCGGCGGGCGCGTCCGCGGGCCACCACGCCCGCCGGACCGCGCACCCCACGCGGGTGTAGCCCAGCAGCGAGCGGTCCAGCGCGGTGTCGACGAACCTCTGCCACGACATGCCACGGATCATCCCGCCCCGCGCGCCCGCGCGCTCGACCGGGGAAAAGGAGAACCCCACCGGGAGCGGGAGCTCTACCAGCGGGGTTCGGGGAACAAGCGCCGGGCGGAAGGGCCCGGAAGATGATCGAGGGGGCACGTGAGCGCCCCCTGCGGTGTCGTCAGGCCGCCAGGCCCTGACGGCCTCGGACGCGGGCGATGCGGGTCAGCGCCGTCACCTCGTCGTCGACGCCCAGCGCCACCCGGCGGCGCAGGCGGGACTCCACGAACTCGCCCAGCGGGGTGTCCGGGGCCTTGGCGAACGCCTTCCGGTGCAGCGCCAGCACGTTCTGGCCGACCCGGTCGGCGCGGTCGGCGTCCACGGGGCCGAGGGCGCCGCGCAGCACCTGGTCCGCGCTGTGCCTGCCCGCCCGGTGCAGGGCGCTCTTGCGGCGCTGGACGCCGCGCCGCGACGCCTTGTCGTTCTGGCCGTAGGCGTTCCGGCGGTCCTTGGCGTAGCTCAGCCGCTTCTTCTCCTGCGGCGTGCGCCTCGGCGGCCTGTTCGTCTTCTGAACCATCACACCTCCTGTGTCGATGGCGCCGAAACGTAGTCGGGACCACCACGCGGAGTACACCGAATTTCACCGGCGCCGCTCCACCTCCGCCAACCGCGCCGCCACGCCGGGACAGCGCTCGCGCACCACCGCCAGGAACGCGGCCAGCACGGGGGAGTCGTCCCCGGCGCGGAACGACAGCACCAGCTCCGGCAGCTCCACCACCGGCTCCACCGCGCAGAACCACACCCCCGCCCGCTCCGCCACCCGCATCCGCGCCGGGCCCAGCCCCACCCCGACGCCGCACGCCGCCATGCCGATGATCGTGTGCACGTCCCGCGCCCGCACCGCCCCGGCCAGCGCCTCCTCGCCGAGCAGCCCGCGCAACCACGCGCCCACCGCGGGCTCCTCCGACCCCGGCGACACGATCAACCGCTGACGCCGCAACTGCTCCAGCCCGACCGACGCCTCACCGGCCCACGGGTGCCCCGCCCCCACCACGGCCACCAGCGCGTCCCGCCCCACCACCACCGACACCAGGTCCTCGACCCCGCGCCCCCTCGGCCGCCCCAGCCCGAACACCACGTCCAGCTCGCCGTCGACCAGCTCGGCCACGCCCCGCGCGCTCGCCGTCTCCCGCAGCTCCAGCCGCACGTCCGCGTGCCGCCGCCCGAACGGCCCCAGCACCCCCGGCAGCGGCTCCAGCAGCGCCGACGCCACGAACCCCAGGCGCAACCGGCCCGTCTCGCCCCGGTCCGCCCGCCCCGCGTCCACCGCCGCGGCCCCCATCTCCGCCAGCGCCCGCCCGGCCCGCGCCAGGAACGCCTCGCCCGCCGCCGTCGGGAACACCCCGCGCGCCGTGCGGTCGAACAAACGCGCGCCGACCTCCCCCTCCAGCCGGGCGATCTGGCGCGACAGCGGCGGTTGCGCGATGCCCAGCGCCTCCGCCGCGCGACCGAAGTGCTGGTGCTCCGCCAGCGCCAGCGCGTACCTCAGGTGCCTCGCCTCCACGCACAACCCCCGATACTCCTCGGGTATCACCGGACACCGGTTCAGACATGGCGCGGCACCGGGGCATTCCCGGCTGGTGGGCTGGGCCCGTGACCGAACCGACCACCTTCGTCCTCGTCCACGGCGCCTGGCACGGCGCGGCCCACTGGGGCCCGACCCGCCGCGCGCTCGCCCGCCTCGGCGCGCACAGCACCGCCGTCGACCTGCCCGGCCACGGCCTCGGCGCGCCGCTGCCCTCCGGGTACCTGCTGCCGGGGCAGCCCGGTCTGACCACCGAACCCTCGGGTGTCGCAGGGTTCTCCGCCGCCGACTCGGCCGACGCGGTGCTCGACGCGCTGGCCGCCGCGCGCCGCCACGGCCGGGTCGTGCTCGTCGCGCACAGCGCGGGCGGCGGACCGGCCTCGCTCGCCGTCGAGCGCGCCCCCGCGCTGGTGGACCGCGTCGTCTACCTCACCGCGTTCGTCCCCGCCCGCCCCCGCTTCACCGACTACACCTCGACGCCGGAGAACGCCGCCGCGCTCTCCGGGGCGCTGCGCGTCGCCGACCCCGACGAGGTCGGCGCGTTCCGCATCAACCCGCTGTCCACCAACAAGTCCTATGTGGACACGTTGCGCGAGGCCTTCTACGGCGAGCTGGACGAGCGCGAGTTCGACACCTGGCGGCTCGCCCTGACCCCGGACGAGCAGCTCGCCTCCCTGGGCGCCCCCGTGCCGGTCACCGCGCGGCGGTGGGGGAGCGTGCCCAGGGCGTTCCTGCGCTGCGCCGACGACCGCGCCCTCACCGCCGCCGCGCAGGACCTGATGATCCGCGAGGCCGACGAGGCGTTCCCCGAGCACCCGTTCGCCGTGCGCACCCTGCCCGGCGGGCACAGCCCGTTCGCCACCCGCCCCGAGGAGCTGGCCCGCCACCTGGTGGACCTGGCGTGAGCAGCGGACCTGATGTGAGCGGCGGACCTGGCGTGAGCGGCGGAACCGGTCCGAGCGGCGGACCTGGCCTGAGCGGCGGAACCGGTTCGAACCGCGCGCCCGGCGCGGACCGGGAGCGGTGGCGCCGGGCGCTGCTGCTGCCGATCGTCCTGTCGGCCACGTTCGCCCAGCTGCTCAACGTCACCCTCGTCCAGGTCGCCGCGCCCGCCCTGCGCGCCGACCTGGGCGCGGTTCCGGGCGCCGCGCACCTGGTGCTGGCCGCGTTCACCCTCGGCCACGCCTGCCCGCTCATCGCCTCGGCCAGGCTCGGCGACCGGGTCGGCCACCGCGCGCTGTTCGCCCTCGGCGCCGCCCTGTTCGCGCTGGCCACGGCGGCCTGCGCGCTCGCGCCGTCGGCGGGCGCGCTGGTGGTGGCCCGGCTCCTGCAGGGCGCGGGCAGCGGAATCGCCGCGCCGCAGGTGTTCTCGCTCATCCGCACCGCCCTGCCCGCCCACCGGCACGGCCGCGCGCTGGCCGCGTTCGGCGCGGTGATGGGCGCGGCGTCGGCGATCGGCCCGGTGCTGGGCGGCGCGCTGCTGGCCGCCGACCCGCTCGGCCTCGGCTGGCGCGCCCTGTTCCTGGCGCAGCTCCCGGTCGCGCTCGCCGCCCTCGCGGGCTCGGCCCTGCTGCCGCGAACCGGCGGAACCGCCGCGCCGCAACGGGTCGACGCGCTCGGCGCCGCGCTGGTCGCCGCGTGTTGCGCCGCGCTCGTGCTGCCGCTCGCGCTCGGCCCGGACGCCGGGTGGCCGCCCTGGGCGCTGCTCTCGCTCGGCGCGGCCGTCGCGCTGGGCGCGGCTTTCGCGCTCTCCCAACGCCTCCGCCCCGACCCGCTGGTGCACCCCGAGGCCCTGCGTCACCGCGCCACCCGGACCGGCGTGCTGGTGGTGCTGGTGTTCAACGCGGGCGTGCCCTCGCTGACCTACCTGGTGCTGCTGCACCTGCAGGAGCAGGGCCGCACCCCGCTGCAGGCCGCGCTGGTCAACACCCCGTACGCGCTCGCCGCCGTGCTCGGCAGCGCCCTCGCGCCCGCCCTGTCGGGGAACCGCCGCGCCACCCCCTCGGCCGCCGCCGCGCTGGCCCTGGTCACCGCCGCGCTCACCGCGCTCCCGCTCGGCCCCGTGCCGCTCGCGCTCGGCGGGGCCGCGTTCGGGCTGTTCACCTCGACCGTCTTCGCGCTGGTGCTCTCCCGCGCCCCGGAACCGGCGGCGGCCTCCGTCGCCGGGCTGCTGCCCACCGCCCAGCAGCTCGGCGGCACGGTCGGCGTCGCGCTCGCCGGGGCCGCCCACACCGCCGGGGGCTTCCCGGCGGCGATGGCCTACGAAGCGCTGGTGTTCGCGCTCGCGGCGGCGGGTGCGTCCCGGCTCGGCGTGAGAAAACCCGCCACACCCGTCACCCGCTGAAGGACCTCACTCCAGCTCCTCCTCCAGCGCCGCCGACAACCGCACCTCCTCCACGTCCAACCGGGTCTGCATCCGCAGCAGCACCAGGTCGTCCACCAACCGCTCGTCGCGCAACCGCACCACCGCCGCCCGCTTGTGCTCCAGCAGCGCCAGGTGCAGCGCCGCGTAGTCGTCGCCCAGCAGCGGGTTCTCCACCGGCGCCCCGTCCACCCCCATGTCCCGCAACGACTCCAGCCGCCGCCGGATCTCCCCGCGCACCCGCTCCACCACGTCCCCCGGCGCGGCCAACCCCCGCGCCGCCTCGTCCAGCGCCGCGAGCCCGGCCTCGCAGGCGGTGCGCTCCGCCAGCAGCAGCTCGGCGGGCCGCGCCTCGTCCTCGCCCAGCCTCGCCCACCGCAGCACCAGCGGCAGGGTGAGGCCCTGGCCGAGCGTGGTCGCCACGATCACCCCGAACGTCACCACCACCAGCAGCTCCCGCTCCGGGAACGCCCCGCCGTCCTGCGCGGTCAGCGGCACGGCCAGCGCCGCCGCCAGCGACACCCCGCCCCGGAAACCCGCCCACGCCACCGGGAGCCGCTCCCGGAACCCCATCCGCCTCGCCCGCTGCGCCTCCCGCCGGTCGACCAGCCGCACCAGGTACGGCACGGTGTTGAAGAACAGCAGCCGCACCCCGATCACGGTCGCCGACACCAGCACGACCGCCAGCAGCGCCCGCCAGGTGTGCGCGTCCGCGACCGCGTCCCGCAGTTGCAGGCCCACCAGCACGAACAGCGCCCCGTTGAGCAGGAACGCCCCCAGCTGCCAGAAACCGCGCGACTGCAACCGGGTCCTGGCCGAGAACCAGCGCGGACCGGTCTGGCTCACCAGCAGCCCGCACACCACGGTCGCCAGCACGCCCGACGCGTGGATCTCCTCCGCCAGCAGGAAGGCGGTGAACGGGGTGAGCACGCTGATCCCGGCCTCCGGCAGCGGTTCCACCACCACCTTGCGCAGCCAGGTCACCAGCAGCCCGACCAGCAGTCCCACCACGACGCCACCCGCGTAGGACAGCCCGAAGTCGCCCAGCGCGGACGGCCAGGAGAACTCCTCCCGACCGGTGGCCACCGCGACCGCGATCGCGAACAGCACCAGCGCGGTGCCGTCGTTGACCAGGCTCTCGGCGCGCAGCAGGGTCAGCTGCCGGTGCGGCATCCGGCCCGCGACCGCGCCGACGGCGGTGGCGTCGGTGGGCGCGACGACCGCGCCGAGCACGAACGCCACCGGCCAGCTCAGGCCCAGCGCGTGCCCGACCGCCGCGACCGACGCGGCGGTCACCAGCACCAGCACCACCGAGCTGAGCGCGATGCTGCGCAGGTTCGCCCTGATCTCGCGCAGCGAGGTGTTGAGCGCCTCCCAGTGCAGCAGCGCGGGCAGGAACAGCAGCAGCACCACCTCGGGCGGCAGCCTGATCGGGTCCAGCCAGGGGATCAGCGCGGCCAGCGCCCCGCCGACCAGTAGCACGATCGGCGGCGACAGGCGCAGGCGGCGGGCGAGCAGGTGCAGCGCGACCACGGCCGCGCCGACGGACACGAGCACGATCAGCGCGTGCGAGTCGCCCATGGGGTCTTGCCTCCCGTCTCGGTGGACGGGAGGGAGTCGCCCGCGAGCGGGCGGTTCAAACCGGGCCGGTCCGGGGTACCCCTGCCGGGAGCGGCTGCGGGACGTCGCCGTTGCGGGTGCCCACGGCGCCCGTCACGGCCTCGACGCACGTTTGTGGACAAGCGGGTGCCGCGAGGGCCCTGCGGGGCGCTCACGGCCCGCTCAGCGCCGCCCGCTCGCCGCGACGCGCGCACGCGTCCGCCCCTCCACCGCCCCCGCTCGGGGTCGGAAGAGGGGCGGGGTCGCGGATCAGTAGCCCTGGTACCCGGTTCCGGCGTTGATGCCGATCAGGCCGGGGTGGTTGTGGAAGCCGCCGTAGCGGGCGTACACGTACCGGACACCGGCGATGATGTTGTCCACCGGGCGGTAGATGTCGTCGTAGCCCGCGAGCTTGTACGCCTGGAACGTCGGGTCGATGACCTGCATCAGGCCCTTCGACGGGGTGCCGCGCACCGCGTTCGAGTCCCAGTTGTTGATGGCGTTGACGTTGCCGCCGGACTCCTTCTGGATCACCGTCCAGATGGCGCCCACGCTGCTGTTGTCGATCGAGGTGCCGTTGGCCTGGAGGACCTTGATGGCCTCCTTGATCCAGGCCTCGACCTCGCGCTGCTTGGCGGGCTTGCGCGCCTCGGCCTCGCGCTCCTTGCGCTCCTGCTCGGCCTTGACCCGCGCGGCGTAGTCGTTCGCCGCCGCGTCGCTGATCTGGTTGACGGCCATGGCCGCGGTCATCTGCTCCTGCTGGAGCAGCCGCGAGGCCTCGCCGCCGACGTCGACCGAGTGGACGGTCTGGATCTCGGCGATGGTCTGCGCCGTCGGCGAGACCGCCGGGGCGTCCGGGTCGCCGAACCCGCCGAAGTTCATGGCGCCCGCGCTGGGGCTGAAGGTGCCGCCGGTGACCGCGTAGGCGGCTGCGCCGCCCGCTCCGGTGACCACGCCGACCGCCATCGCGACGGCGGACACCCGGTGGGCCAGCGGGGCCTTGTCGGACTCGGCGCGGTGCGCTCCGGGAACGACGCCGGGGGCGGTGACGACCACTGGGAACACCAGCGTGGTCGGTTCCCCCTGGGGTCTCCTGTGCCGAGCCAAAGAACTGCCTCCCGCGTTGAGCTTCGCACGTGACCGAACCGTGATCTGCGGCCGGAAACGTAACCGGGAGTACTACGAATGGGCAAGGTTCCCTCCGAAATCGGTGACTTGTGTCACGTTTGGTGGGAACCGATGCAACTGTGTGTTGATTACCCCTCATCCGATCGCGGGAAGTGTCCTGATCAGGGTGAACGCGGTCCGGAGGGTCCTCCGGATCGGCGGGGCATCCCCCAACCGATCCCCGAACCCCCGATGTGATTCCACCGTGGGTGGACGGGGTTGCGGGGGCGGTGCGGGGACGGTTGCGGGTCGGGTGCGGGGCGCCCCCGAGGCACTCCCGAAGCGCCGCCGGGGCGTCGCCCGGACCGCGCCCGGACCGTCTCGATTGGCGCACGGCGTCACCCCGATGCCACCGGGCGGCGCGCAGGTCGCCCCGCGCGCCGCACCAAGAACGAATACGCGCGCACGCGTGCGCGCGTGAGGTCACGCGTCGAACGAGTAGCCCATCCCCCGAGCCGTCCTGATCCGCCCGGCCCCGATCTTGCGCCGCAGCGCCCGCACGTACACGTCCACGATGTTCGAACCGGGGTCGAAGTCGTAGCCCCACACGTGCGACAGGATCTGCTCCCGCGACAGCACCCGCCGGTGGTGCCGCAGCAGCAGCTCCAGCAGCGCGAACTCGCGCGCCGTCAGGTCCACCGCCACCCCGTCCACGTCCACCCGCCGCGTCCGCAGGTCCAGCGCCAGCCCACCGGCCCGCAGCACCGTCCGCTCGACCACCGCCTCCGGCGAGCGCAACCGCAGCCGCACCCGCGCCAGCAGCTCCTCGAACCGGAACGGCTTGGTCATGTAGTCGTCCGCGCCGCCCTCCAGCCCGGCCACGGTCGCCCGCACCGAGTCCTGCGCGGTCAGGATGATCACCGGCGTCGCGCACCCGCGCTCCCGCAACCGCGCCAGCACCGCGAACCCGTCCAGCACCGGCAGCCCGATGTCCAGCAGCACCAGGTCGAACCCGCCGCTGAGCGCGTACCCGAGCGCGGCCTCGCCGTCGCCCACCACGGTCGTGGCGAACCCGTTCGCGGTCAGCCCCTTGCGCACGAACGAGGCGATCCGCTCCTCGTCCTCGGCGATCAGGATTCGCGCCACGACCCACCTCCCCGAGTCCCGCCGACCGGCAGCCGCACCGTCGTCCCCCCGCCCTCCGGAACCCGCAGCGGCACCTCCACCGCGAACCGCGCCCCCGCGCCCGGCGCGGACGTGAGCCGCACGAACCCGCCGTGCGCCTCGGCGATGGCCCGCACGATCGCCAGCCCCAGCCCGGCGCCCGCCCGGTGCCCCGGCGCGCCGCCCGTCGACCCCCGGCTGAACCGCTCGAAGATCGCCGCCGCGTCCTCCGGCCGCACGCCGGGACCCCGGTCGGCCACCCAGAACGACACCGAGCCGCCACCGGGCGCGGGCCGCACCAGCGACCCGATCAGCACCTCCGAGCCCTCCGGGCTGTGCTGCACCGCGTTCTGCGCCAGCTGCACCACGGCCTGGGTGACCCGCTGCTCGTCCAGCAGCGCCACGCCCTCCCCGATCGACTCCAGCCGCCACCGCCGGTCCCCGATGGCCCGCACCTTCGCGTACACGTCACCGGTCAGCTCGGCCACCTCCACCGGTCGCGCGTCGATGAAGTCCGGCTGCTCGGCCTTGGCCAGCAGCAGCAGGTCGTTCACCATCCGGTTCATCCGGTCCAGCTCGTCCAGGCACAACCGCACCGCCTCGGCCCGCTCCACCGGGTCGTCGCCCAGCAGCTCCAGGTGGCCGGACACGATCGTGATCGGCGTGCGCAGCTCGTGGCCCGCGTCGTCCAGGAACCGCCGCTGGGTGGCGAACGCCCGCTCCAGCCGGTCCAGCATCGCGTTGAACTGCTCGGCCAGCGCGGCGACGTCGTCGCGCCCCTCCACGGTGATCCGCCGGGTCAGGTCGTGCTCGGTGATCTCGGCGGCGGCCCGGCGCACCAGCCGCACCGGGCTCAGGATCTGCCCCGCCACGAACCACGCCGACGCGCCCGCCAGCACCACCCCCAGCAGGCCGACGCCGAGCAGCACCCGCACCGTCGACGCCACCTCGGCCCGGTCCCGGTCCACCAGGTAGCCCACGACCAGCGCGCCCCGGTCGCCTGCGGTGCCCGTGGCGTCCACCCTGATCCAGCGCAGCTCACCGGCCGGGGTGACGGCCGTGCCGCTGTGGTCGGGGGAGGCCAGGATCGGGTCCAGGACCTCGGGGTGCGCGCCGAGGCGGAACGGCTCGGCGCGGTCCTGGAGCATCGGGCCGGACTGCGGGGTCCAGGCGACGATGACCTCGTCGTCGTCCATGTACTGGCGGCGCAGGTGCGCGGACAGGGCGTGCCGGACGTCGGCGAACGGCTGCCCGGTCGCCCGGTCGACGCCCTCGGCGAGCACCTGGTCCAGCTCGGCGGCCTCCTGCTCCAGCGCGGAGCGGACGTCCCGGTCGACCTCGCGCAGCAGCAGGTTGCGGGTCACCAGGGTGGTCGAGAGGGAGACCACGGCGACCAGGAGCAGCAACCAGCCCATGATCCGCACCCGCGCGGGGACGGCCCGCTTGCGGCGGGGCGCCGGTCGGGTGGCGAGGGTGGTGTCCAGGGTGAGGGTGGGTGTGTCGGAGTCGGCCATCTCAGGTCGGTCGTCCAGTCCGGTGGGGTGCGGGGTCAGTCGTCGAGGTCGTCGTCATCGTCGTCGTCATCGTCCGGCGGGACCGGGGGCGGCGGGGGGATGACCACCGGGGAGTCCGGGGGAGGGGCGGTCGGCGCGGCGCTCTGCCCGGCGCCTGGGTCGGTGCCCTGCCCGGTGCCCTGCCCGGTGCCCTGCCCGGTGCCCTGCCCGGTGCCCTGCCCGGCGCCAGGGTCGGCGCTCTGCCCGGCGCCCGGTTCGGCGCTCGGCGGCGGCGCCGCGCTCGACGTGGGCAGCAGCCCGGTGTTGTCCCGCAGCTTGACCTGCGTCGGAGCGGACGGCGGGGGTTCACCGGGCAGCGCCCAGGTCGCCACCGCCGCCCCGAGGGGCAGCGCCAGCGCGGCGGTCAGCAGGACGATCCGGGAGGCTCGCACCCGCCCACCCTCTCCGGCCGGGGCGAAGCCCGCATGAGAGCGGGATGAAGAAATCTTCATCTTCCTGCTCCCGCGCCGCTCACCCGGTCGGCGCGAGCCGCGCGCCCACCAGCAGCAGCCGCAGCACCCGCTCGGCCGCGTCGGCCAGGAACTCGCCGCCGCGCAGGATCGCCTCGTCCAGCGACACCGGGCGCGGCAGGATCGCCTGGAACGCGTCGATGCCCGCCGCGTAGGCCGCGTCCGCGCGCGGGCCGATCGTGCCCGCCAGCGCGATCACCGGCTTGCCGTGCGCCTTGGCCCGGCGCGCCACCTCGGCTGGCACCTTGCCGTGCGGGGTCTGGGCGTCGATCGCGCCCTCCGCCGTGATCACCAGGTCGGCGGCGGCCAGCCGGGCGTCCAGGTCGACGTGGTCCAGCAGCACGTCGAACCGGGGCAGCAGCGGCGCGCCCAGCACCGCGTTCAGCCCGGCCCCGAGCCCGCCGGACGCGCCGGAGCCGGGCAGCAGCGCCACGTCCGCGCCCAGGTCGCGGCGCAGCACGTCGGCCCAGTTGTCGAGCGCGTGCGCCAGCACCTCCACCTGCTCGGGCGACGCGCCCTTCTGCGGCCCGAACACCCTGGCCACGCCGCGCGGTCCGCACAGCACGTTGTGCGGGTTCACCGCCAGCCGGGTCGTGGTCGCGGCGAGCCGGGGGGCGAGCCCGGAGACGTCCACCGAGCGCGCGTGCGCCAGCGCCACCGCGCCCGGCGCGACCTCGCGGCCGTGCCGGTCCAGGACGCGCACGCCCAGCGCCTGGAGCGCGCCCGCGCCGCCGTCCGAGGTGCCGGAGTCGCCGCAGCCCACCAGCACCGAGTCGCAGCCCGAGTCCAGCGCGGCCGAGATCAGCTCGCCGACGCCCCGGCTGGTGGTCAGGCCGGGGTCGCGGCGGTGCGGGGGCACCAGCCGCAGGCCCGCGGCGGCGGCCATCTCCACGACGGCGGTGCGGCCGTCGCCGAGCACCGCGAAGTGCGAGTGCACCGGCAGCCCGACCGGGCCGGTGACGGTGGTGTCGACCAGGTGCCCGCCGGTGGCGCTCGCGAGCGCGGCGGCCGAGCCCTCGCCGCCGTCGACCAGGGGCACCCGGTCCACGTCCGCGTCGGGCACGACCCGGCGCACGCCGGTGGCGATGGCGTCGGCGGCGGCTTCCGCGCCGAGGCTCTCCTTGAAACCGCTGGGTGCTACGACGATCCGCATTTCTGGTGCTCCTTGGGGTTAGCGGGAGAGGGGGAGGCCGGTCGCGGGCCACACGAGCAGCGCGAACGCGCTGACGACGGCGACGTGCAGCGGGGCCAGCGCGGCGGTCAGGCGCAGCAGGTCGCGCGCCGAGTAGGTGGGGACGCCCTCGACGTCGGCGAACAGCGCGACCGGCTTCGCCGAGGAGGTCAGGGTGTGGCAGAACCCGGCGGCGGCGGTCGAGGCGAACACGGCCAGCGCGGGGTTCACCCCGGCGGCCAGCGCCAGCGGGATCACCACCGGGACCAGCACCGACGAGCGGGCCGAGCGGGACTGGACGGCCAGGTGCGCGGCGGTGCTGACCAGCACGACGGCGATCAGGAAGTGCTCGGGGGAGGCGTGCTTGAGCGGCGCGAGGGCGTGGTCGGCCAGCCACTGGGCGGCGCCGGTGGTGACCAGGGCGTCGCCGAGCGCGGCGGTCGCGGCGGTGAACAGCAGCAGCGACCAGGGGACGGTCTTGAGGGCGGCGCCGGGGGAGACGCGGTGCTCGCCGTGCGGGGGGACGGTGATGACCAGGGCGCCGAGGAGGCCGACGAGCGCGGGCGGGGTGCCGTGGAGGGGCTCGGTGCACCAGAGGAGCAGGACGGCGGCCGTGGTGGCGGCGGCGTGCTTCTCGGGGGCGGTCCAGGCCTTCGGCGGGGTGGGGAGGTCGAGGCTCAGGCGGGTCCTGCGGTCCTGGCGGCGGGTGAACAGCAGCAGGGTCAGCTCGGCGGCCAGGTGGCAGGAGAGGACCGCGAGGGGGAGCCCGAGCAGCAGCCAGTGCAGGAACCCGATGCCGCCGCCGGTGGCGTCGGCGAGGAGCTGGTCGGCGATGAGGTGCGCGCCCGCGCCGATCAGGGTGGACACGGCGGAGAGCAGCACGACGGTCGGGAACAGCAGGGAGAGCGCGTGGGCCAGGCGCGGGGGCACGGCCTTCGCCAGCGAGGTGAACACCGGCAGCGCGAGCGCGGCCCGGCCCGAGGTGGACGGGACGGCGAGGGAGGAGCCGATGAGCGCCAGGGTGGTGAGGTGCGCGAGCTGGCGCGGGGTGCGGGCCCGGTTGAGCAGCGCGGCGGTGAACCGCTCGACCAGGCCCGACCGGGTGAGCCCGGCGGCGAGCACGAACGCGGCGATCAGCAGCCAGACCAGGTCGGCGCCGAGCGTGGCGAACACCTCGTCGGCCTCGACGACGCCGGAGGCGGCGAGGAGCGAGACGGCGACGAGCGCGATCCAGGTGTCGTCGACCTTGGTGAACACCCAGGCCCCGACCGCACCGGTGAACACCGCGAGCACGACCGCGCCGCGCCAGTGCAACCCGTCCGCCGGGAGGGCGGCGGCGAGCACCCCGAGGGCGGCGAGCGCGAGGGCGAGGTGGGCGCGCGGGCGCTTGCGCGGCGGTTCGGGGCGGGCGAGTGGGACGGTCGCCTGCTCGGGGCGGGTCGTGTAGGTGAAGGTGTCCACGGGGAACAGCCTGCGAGCTGTGGCTGAGCGGCAGGTGAACCGTTCATGAGGGCGTTTTCATCTGACGGGTGGGGGTCTTCGGCACGACGGGGAGGCGACCGAAGGTCTCGGCGGGCAGGCAGTCCATCCGCCCGTCGACCATGCCGCTCCAGGCGAGCCAGCGCCAGGCTTCTTCGGTGCAGCTGATGATTTCGTTGGTGGTGGAGCGGTAGACGGCGAATTCGCCGTCGGGCATGTGGGCGAAGGTGAGGCCGGTTTGTTCTCCGGTGGTGGCGTTCCAGATGCGT
>NZ_JAMTCF010000011.1:47497-334733 GCF_024171695.1 Actinosynnema pretiosum
TACCCAGTCTGTGTGTCCGGTGAGGTAGATTAAGTGAAAATCGGAAATTTTTCCTGACTCGACATCCGGCGCTAAGGTGAAGTCGGGTGTAGGTGAAAAGCTTGGTGTGCAATAGATAATTCGTGTCCTGTGTGCTCTAATTGTGGTTACATCGACACCTTTCAGGGTGCAGTCTCGAAATAACGATCCGGGAAGTTTTGCGTCTAGCCATGAAGAGTCCGACAAGTCTGATGAATGAAATTCGGTCAGATTTGCCAAACTTCTTGAGAAGTTTGCATTACAAAGATTTGTTTTATGAAAAATGGCCCGCTTTATGTCTGCGTCAACAAGATTTGCCTGTGACATGGACAATGGTTCGTTAGCCTCCTTGTGTCCGATTTGCCAGCCGGACAGGTTGGCTCCCGATAGGTCTATGCGAATTAGTGACTGGCGCGGGTAGCCTCGCTGTGCTGCGTGTAGTGCATAGGCGAAAGCTAACTCTGAAGCCTGTGGTCTGTACTTCTGGCCAATCTTTCTCAAGGTGGAGAGAGCGCGTAAACGTGGCGTCTCTTCTGATCCTTCGATCAGTTGACCGAGGAAGTCAAGCGTTTCTGGACTGGGTACCGCCATGGAAAGTGGATCGTCTTCGCGGTCAAAAAATTTTGGATCGCTCATCAGATGCCACAGGTGGCAGGCCAGGAAGTACTCGAAGAGGGACCGGTGTGCGAACTCGAACGTGTCACCCTCTCGCCTGAGGAAGGTGGCCGTGCGGAAGTCCGCCTTCCATAGATCCGGCTCGTACTTGCTGTAGTGCCGCCTGAGGTCGGGGCGGCGTTCCATCAGCGCCAAGAGCCAGTCGTCTACCTCGGCAGGGCTCCAGGAGTTCTGCCCGGACCGCCACAGCGCCCCTGCGATCTCCTCCATGAGCGGGCGCTTGTGCTCAGAATGGAGTTGGTGCTTGCCCCAGTCCCGTGAGATCCAGCGCTCGACCACCTCCGAGTAGATGTCGACCGAGCGCAGGGTCCGTCCTTTCAGCTTGGCGCGCTCGATGAACTTCACCTGCTCGGAGATCAGTCGCAGTGTGATCGGTCGCTGAGCTAGTTCCGGCAGGTTGTGTACCACCTTGATCGTGTTGATGAAGTCGTCGACCTGCGTCTCGTCGCGCTCCATGTTCCTGATCAGGTACTCCCGCACCTGCTCGTCGTTGAACGGCAGCATGAGCAGGGCGAGGTAGTCGTTCCCCCGCAGTCCTTGGCGCATCTCGCCGGTGAAGTACGTGACCTCGTCGCGGATTGTGCGGAAGTACTGCGTCCGGCAGGACAGCAGCATCCGGCTCGCCGTCTTCTCCTCGACCGCGCGCCACAGCTGGCGGGTGAACAGCTGCCGGTCGTGCGCGGAGAGATGGACCAGCACCTCGTCCAAGCCGTCGAAGATGACCACCGCGTTGCCCTTCGCCAACCGGTCCCGCACGACCTTCGCGTTGAGCTGGTCGGCTGAGGTGTCGGCTGGGCGTGCTGCTTCGATCATGTTGTCGAGGATGCTGTCGAGCGTCATCGCCCCTGCCAGGTTCGTGACGCGAACATCCCGCAGGTCAAACAGGAGCGGCAGCGGGGTGGCCGGGTTCTCCTCGTGCAACTTCAGCAGTTCGCGGGTGAAGAGCTTGGTCGTCGTGGTCTTGCCCATGCCCACGTCACCGAGCAACGCGCACAGCCTCGGCGCCTCCGGTGAGCTGTCGGTCGCCCAGTCGATCAGTCGATTGACCGCGTTCAGCGCCGGGCCGCTCTGGGGTGGTGTCCCGTCCAGCCTGCTCTCCTGCAAGGAGGTCTGGGCGATGTGTGCAGGTATCAGGTAGTCGCTGTCATCGCGGCGTCGGCGGTCGACCATCTGTTCCGTGAAGCGCCTCAATGACTTGTCGCTGGTAAGCGGTGCCACGGGTTTCTGGTTGAGCCAGCGCTGAATCTCCTGCTTGACCGCCTTGGTGTACTTGGCCCGCTGCCTGCTGGTGGACCGGCTTTCCCACGGGTCTTCAATGCACAGCACGTCGTGCCGTTGGAACGGGTGCAGCTTGAGCGGGCCGTCCGGTAAGTCGCTCAGCGCGAACAGCAGCGCCTTCTCCGCGCAGTCGGCCAACCTGCCGTGTTCCACCCCGTCGGCCAGGTAGCCGGTGGACACCAAGGCGATGCAGACGTCTGCTTCCGCGATCAACTGCTCTCGCCTGGCCGTGATGTTCTCACCCAGTGCTATCGACCGGGTGTGCGTGACGGCCCAGTTCCTCTCCGCATCGGCTCCCAGCACGTTGCCGAGGTCGTCGAGGAACTGGGCCACCTTCGCCGGAACCTGCTCGTCCTTCGCGTGGAAGCTGACGTGCACCCGCGTCCGTCGCGAGTTTCCCAGCTCCGCGACCGTCGGCTCTACCGGCGTCTCCAGCTTGTTCCGCTCTGCGGCCTCGTCGCTGAACGCGGCGATGCGCTGGTCCGTGAGGTCCCGACACGCGAACCAGCCGTACCGCCGCTCCGGTGGCACCTTCAGCGCCTCCAGTTCCAGGCGCAGGTCCACCCCCGCGCTCTCGGCGGCTTCGTTTACCCGCTTGCGGAAGGCGCGGAACGCGTCCTGGCCCTGACTGCTCCCGGCGGGGAAACCCGCCTCGGTCAGCGCAGTGCGCAGCAGGAAGCGCCCGTCCTCGCCGACCAGGCCGCAGATCACCTCCAGCCGCTGCACCTGCGTCTCGGTCAGCGCCGACCGCAGGGCCCGGAGGAACGGGGGGATCTCGTTGCTGCGGAGGATCGTGGTCACAGCTCTCGGTATCCGCTCTGGTCGAGCAGGCGGCGGCGGATCGCATCTGCCAGGGCGTTGGCGAACTTCGTGCGCCGGGCGCCCGTCAACTCGGCGAAGCTGCGGCCCTCGTAGTCGAAGATCAGCTGCTTCTCCGCTCCGCCCAGGTCGATGTGACTGCCGTACGTGCGCGGCCCGAGGGCGACCGGAAGCGCGCCCTTGTCGGCGTCAGGACCGGAGAAGCGGGGGAGTTCGTGCTTCCTGATGAATGCACTTCCGAAGTACTTGTTGGTCAGCAGGAGAACGCCGTAGTCGGCCTCGCCGAGGCGGGCCAGAACTTCCTTCTTCAAGGACTCGCCGCAGTTCAGGTGGCTGCTCTCCCGCCACTCGACCTTCAGGTCGTTGAACGTCCCCAGCGCGAGTAAGAGGTCCTCCAGCAGGACGTTCTTCAGGTGCTCGTCCTTGAGGCACCAGCTGAGGAACAGGCGGGGTTTGCTCGTTACGGACGTCTCCCGGAAGGGGGTGGAACGGATTTCGGAACGCTAGCACGGGTGAATGGGGAAGTATTTTTCCATTACTTATGGAAACCGCTACCGCAGAATTGCGGTTATTCTCACCCGCAAGTCCCGCCCCCGCGCCACCCCGGTCAACCACCCCGAGCCAGCCTCGCCCACCCCAACCCATCGATCACCGAACGTAGTTACACCCGCACCCCACATCCACACGAACAGGTAGTCCTCTTCGGCGGTCGGGTCACGTCTGCGGCCCCTGCGGCGATCCACCCCACGTAGCCAGCCCGAGGGGATCGAGAACAGCCATGCCGGACAGCGCACCCACCATCGTCGAACTCGCCGCCGACTTACGCGCCCTGCGCACCCGCCGCGCCCGCGCCACCGGGGACGGTGAGCTCACCGTCCGCCAGATCGCCGCCTCGACCGGGTACGCGCTCGGCACGGTCTCCGACTACCTCACCGGCACGACGCTGCCGCCCACGGACCGGTTCGGCGTGCTCGTGCGGCTGCTCGGGGCCACGCCCGCCGAGGAGGTGCAGCTCGGGCGGGTGCGGGACCTGGTCGAGCAGGAGCGCAGCGCGCGGCGCGAGGCTCGTGGGCGGGTGCTGCGGGAGCTGCCGCCGGAGGTGTTCGGGTTCGCCGGGCGGGAGCGGTTCCTGGCCGCGCTGGACGGGCTGGTCGACGGGCCCCGGTACGCGGTGGTGTCCGGGCCCAGCGGGGTCGGGCGGACGGCGGCGGTGGTGCGGTGGGCGCACCGCAGGGGGCACCGGTTCCCGGACGGGGCGGTGTACGTGGACCTGCGCGGGCGCGACAGCGAGGCGCGGCCGAAGGCGCCGGGGCGGCGGTCGCTCCTGGTGCTGGACAACGTCCGCAGCGCCGAGCACGCCCGCCCGCTGCTCGCGGCGTGGCCGGGCCGGGCGGTGGTGATCACCGGCCGGGAGTTCGCGCTGCGCGACGCGATCCACCTCCCCGTGCCGCCCCTGACCGGCGCGGAGGCCGTGGACCTGCTCACCAGGCTGACCCGCAACCGCCCGTCGGTGGACCAGGACGCGGCGGTGGAGCTGGTGGACCGCTGCGCCCGCCTGCCGCTGGCGCTGCGGCTGGCGGCGGAGGTGGTGGCGACGAAGGTGGAGACGTCCGTGCAGTCGCTCGTGGCCGGGCTGGCGGCGCGGCAGCGGGGCGTGGGGGACGTGCGGGGGGTGCTGGCGTGGACCCTGTCGCACCAGCCGCCGGAGCTGGTGCGGGCCTTCCGGCTGGTGGTGGCGGGGAGCGGGCGGCGGATCACGCCCCGGTGGCTGGCGTCGGCCGGGCAGCTGGACGTGGGGCGGGCGCGGGCGCAGCTCGACGCGCTGGGGCGGGCGCAGCTGCTGCACCGGGCGAAGCCGGGGCACTACGGGGTGCACGAGCTGGTGCGGGCCTGCGCGGGGGAGCCGGTGCGGCGGCCCGGCGCGGTGGCGATGACCTCGTAGGCGGCGGGGGCGCCTCGTCAGCCAGGGCGAAAGATCATCGAGGGGGGCGTCGTGGTGGCGTTGGCCAGAGCGGATCTCACCACTCCCGAGAACCACCGCTTCACGCTCGTCCACCACCGGCTCGGCCACGCCGCGATCGCCGGTCCCGCCACCCTCCGGGCCGTCGAGCGCGGCCACACCGCCCTCGAACCCCGCCACGGGCAGGTCCGCTACCTCGACGCGACCGGCTCACCCGAGAGCCGGGACCCCGCCCGCCGGGGCACCACCAGCACCCCCACCAGCGGGATCACCGCCATCCCCAGCCACATCGCCGCGCCACCGGCCTCCGCGACCGCGCCCAGCGGTGCCGAGGTCGCCAGGACCAGCAGCCCCGACAGGGACGACATCGCCCCCATGAACGTGCCCAGCAGCCGCTCGTCCACCAGGTCCGGCACCAGCGCGCGCGCCGCCGGGGCGGCCAGCATCTGGCCGCCGGTCAGCAGCACCACGAACACCACCGACCCGGTCAGACCGGTCGCGGGCAGCAGCGCGGGCAGCGCGCAGCCCACCGCCAGCACCCCCAGCCCCCACCGCAGCGCCGCCGCCGGGGTCAGCGCCCGCCCGGCCCACTTCGACAGCGGCACCTGCAACGCCACCACGATCACCGACGACAGCGCGAACAACCACCCCAGCGCCGCCTGGCCGCCGGTGGCCCGCTCCAGCTCAGCCGGGAGCGTCAGGTACATCTGGTTGTAGATCACCAGGTACCCGCCGTAGGCCAGGCACAGCAGCAAGAACGCCCGGTTCCCCGCCACGCCCCGGAACGTCAGCGGCGGCGGCTTCACCGGCTCGCGGCTCGGCATCAGGAACCAGTGCCCGACCAGGATCACCACGAACACCGCCGCGCCCGCCAGCGCCACCGCCCGGAAGCCCTGCCCCAGCAGCAAAGCGCCCAGCACCGGCCCGATCAGCGCCCCGGCCTGACCACCCGCGTGGAACGTCCCCAGCAGCTTCGTCCGGGGCTCCCCGGTCCGCTGCTCCCGCTCCAGCGCCTGCCGCGCCACCTCCGACTCCACCGCAGGCGAGAACAGCGCCGCCGCGAACCCGATCAGCAGCACCGCCCCGATCACCGACGCCGTGCCCGAGGCGAACGCCAGCCACCCGAACCCCAGCACCCGCAGCGCGCACCCGACCAGCACCGCCGGGCGCGGCCCGAAGCGGTCCGCCAGCGCGCCGCCGACCACGAACATGCCCTGCTGGCTGAACGTCCGCAGCCCCAGCACCACGCCGACCAGCCACCCGGCCAGCCCCAGCCCGCCGCTCAGGTGCGCCGCCAGGTGCGGGAGCACCGCGAAGAACCCCACGTTGAACGCGAACTGCGTCCCCACCAGCAGCCTGGCGAGCGCGTCCGCGCGCACCACCCCGCGCTCGACCACCGCGCGACCCATCTACGACCTCCTCGGAACACGGGCTGAGGCGGCCAGGGACACGGCGAACACCGCCAGCGCCAGCAAAGCGCCCGCGGGGGCCAACGTCGCCCACGGCGCGCGCTCCACGTACGGCAGGGTCTCCGACAGCAGCAGGCCCCACTCGGGGGCCGGCGGCGGAGTGCCCAGCCCGAGGAATCCTAGGGAAGCCAGCGCCAGCGCGATGCCCGGCAGCCGCAGCACGGCGTGTCGCGCCAGGGGGCCGACCACGGCCGGCAGCACGTGCTTGCGCAGCGTCCACACCGGACTCGCGCCCAGCGCCCGGTTCTCCGCCACGTGCTGCGCCGCACGGGCCTCCTCGACCAGCGACGCCGCGTGCTCCGACAGCACCGGCCACGACACCAGCGCCACGGCCAGCGCCGCGCTGCTCCCGTCCGGCCCGAGCGTCGCGGCCACCAGCAGGCCCGCGATCACCGGCGGCACCGCGTTCGCCGTCTCCGCCGCCGCCCGCGTCACCGACGGCAGGAACCCCAGCAGCAGCGCCACGACGAACGCGAACGCGCACACCGCCACCGCCACGCCCACCGTCGCCAGCGCCCCGTGCCCGACCCGCGCCAGCACGTCCCGCCCCAGCGAGTCCGTGCCCAGCGGGTGCGCCCAGCTCGGCGCGGACAGCCGCGCGGTGGTGTCCAGGCGCAGCGGGTCGCGGGTCAGCCCCCACGCCGTCAGCACCGCCACCACGCCGCCCGCGCACGCCACCACCGCCCGGTGCCCGCGCACCGGCACCGGCGGGGGCGTGATCAGCGCCGCGTCGCGCAGCGCCGGACCGAGCACCCGGCGTCGCACCAGCGCGGTCACCACCCCGCCGATCATGCCCACCAGCAGCAGCACGATCACCGAGCCCTGGAGCAGCGGCAGGTCCTGCGACTCGGCGGCGCCCAGCGCGGTCCGCCCGACGCCGGGGATCGCGAACACCACCTCCACCGACACCGCGCCGCCGATGATCCCGACCGCCGCGAGCCCCACCTGCGGCAGCACCGGCGGCAGCGCGCGCCGCAGCACGCCCCGCGCCAGCACCGCCCGCGAGCAGCCCCACGACCGCCACAGCGACACCCACTGCTCGCCGAACACCGGCGGCAGCGCGTCGTCCACCAGCCTGCCCAGCACCGCACCGGCGGGCAGCGCCATCGCCAGCGCGGGCAGCACCAGGTGCTGCGGTCCCTGCCAGCCGTACGGCGGCAACCAGCCCAGCCACACCGACACCACCACGATCAGCAGCGCCGCCAGCAGGAACTCCGGCGCCGCGGCCAGCACCGCCGCCGCCGCGCCACCGCCACGCCTGTTGTCCCCGCGCAGCCCGCGCCGCATCGTCGGCACGCACAGCGCCGTCGCGACCAGCAGCGCGCCCGCCAGCGCCACGCCCATCAGCGTCAGCGACACGCCCAGCCCGGCCAGCACCGACTCCAGCACCGGCTGCCCGTTGACCCACGAGGCGCCGAGGTCCCCGCGCAGCGCGCGCCCGAGCCAGTTCCCGAACAGCGCCACCGGGTCCGCGTCGAGCCCCAGCTCGCGCCGGATCGACCCGAGCGCCTCCTCCGTGGGGTCCTGCTCGCCGGAGCGGGCGCGCAGGATCGACAGCGCCGGGTCGCGCCCCGCCAACCACGGGACGAGGCCGACCGCGGCGACCACGGCCGTGACGGACACGATCCTGGACGCCGCGGTCCCGAACTTGAACAACGTCAGAAACCCTTGCCTGTCAAGAACTTCGACCGTCAGCGGAGGTGCGTGGCGGCGGTGACCAGCGCCCGCTCGCGCGGGTCCTTCACCGAGTCCGCGACGTTCGCCGCGTCCGCCTGGATGACCCGCTCGTGCAGCATC
This sequence comes from Actinosynnema pretiosum, assembly GCF_024171695.1. Classification (GTDB taxonomy): domain Bacteria; phylum Actinomycetota; class Actinomycetes; order Mycobacteriales; family Pseudonocardiaceae; genus Actinosynnema; species Actinosynnema pretiosum. Next base: position 55,514 of record NZ_JAMTCF010000011.1, read on the forward strand.
GGCACACCCGCGTCGGTGCGCAGGATCGCCGCCTCGGCGGCCAGGATCGCAGCCCGCCGCTCGGGACCGGCCTCGGCGCCCTCCGCCGCCTGCACGGCCGCGTCCACGGCCGGGTCGCACAGCCCGGAGATGTTGAACGACCCGCCGCAGGTGAAGTCCGAGCGCAGGTAGGCGACCGGGTCGCCGGAGTCCAGCACGGTGGCGCGGGACAGGATGAAGACGTCGAACTTGCCCGCCAGCGCGTCCTGCTCGATGTGCGCGTACTCGCGGACGTCCTGCTTCACGGTGAACCCGGCGTCCTCGAGGCGCTGCTGCACGATGGAGGCCACCTCGGGCAGCTCGGCCCGGTCGGTGAACGTGCCGATGGTGATCGACGCGCCGTTCGCGGCGGCGGGCGCGGTCCGGTCGGTCAGGGGCTTGCGCTCGTCCACGGTCCACGGCAGCGCCGGGCCCAGCAGGCCCTTGGCGACGTCCGCGCGGCCCTCGTAGACGCCCTTCACGATCTCCTCGGCGTCCACGGCCGCGCGCACCGCCGCCCGCACCGCCGGGTCGGCCGTCGGGCCGCCGCGCGTGTTCAGGTACAGCGTGTTGGTGCGCGGCATCGGCACCTCGGTCAGCAGCGCGGGGTCCAGCAGCGCCGCCTGCGACACCGGGACCGTCTCGGCGATGTGCGCCTCACCGGTGCGCACCGACGCGGCGCGCGCCGTGCCGTCCGGCACGAACGACACGTCCAGGCCGGAGGCCTTGGCCTTCCCGCCCCAGTAGCCGTCGAACCGGTCCAGCGTCGCGGTGCTCGTGCCGCCGACCTCCACCAGCTCGAACGGCCCGCTTCCGGTGCCGACCGGGTTGACCTTGCCGTCCTCGGCGTACGCGCTCGGCGCGAGGATCGCCAGCTGCGGCGACGAGAGCCGCTGCGGCACGAGGGGGTCGGGGGAGCCGGTGGTGATGGTGACCTTGTTCCCGGCGGCCTGCGCGGTGAGCTGGACGCCGTCCAGGATGCGCGGCTTCGGCGAGGCCTCGCCCGCGCGGGTCAGCGTGTTCACCACGGCGTCGGCGGTCAGGTCGCTGCCGTCGTGGAACTTCACGCCCTCGCGGACGGTCAGCTCCCAGGCGGTGTCGGAGGTCCTGGTCCACTCGGTGGCCAGGCCGGGCAGGGCGTTGCCGTCCGCGTCCAGGTTCACCAGGGTCTCGGCGGTCGACCAGCGGGACAGCTTGAACGCGTCGTCGCTGAACGGGGTCAGGCCGAAGCGCGGCGGCTGGAGCATGGCGATCTTGATGCGGTCGGACGAGGGGCCTTCCGCCGCCTGCTCGCCCGCGAAGCAGCCCGACGTGGCGAGCAGCAGGGGGACGGAGAGCAGGGCGAGCGAACCGGAGAAGCGCACGGGGACACCTGGGTGGGGATCGGCGACGGGGGTGCGCCCACTGTAAGTGGGACGATAACCGTTTTCATAGTCGGTGTGGGGCGGAGCACGTCGCAGTCGCCGCGAAGGGGGTTGACAGGGCTTCCCGATGTCCGGGAAACCGGGGCGTCACCGCTGGTGGGGGCCGTGCTCGGGCCCGGTGAACCGGCGGGCCACCAGCGCCGCCGCCAGGCTGCGGCAGTCCTGCGGCCGGGTCGGCGACAGCCCGGTCAACCGGTGGATGCGGCGCAGCCGGTAGTCGACCGTGTTCGGGTGCAGGTGCAGCCGGGCCGCCGTCGCCTTGCGGTCGAGGTCCAGCGCCAGGTGCACCTCCAAGGTGCGCAGCAGCTCCGGCTTCGGCTCCAGCGCGGCCACCAGCCCCGCCAGCGGTCGCAGCGCCCCGCTCGGCCTGCTCAGCTGGTAGTCCAGCAGCACGTCCGCCAACCGGTGCGCGCCCGGCGGCCGGTCGGTGCGCAGCACCACCTCCAGCACCTCCGCGTTGCGCGCCACCACCGCAGGCACCCCCGGCGCGCCCGCGTACCCGGCCGCCGCCGTCACCGGCACGTCCGCCGCCAGCGCCAACCGGTCCACCAGCGCCCGCACCTCGGGCCACCCCGGCTCGGCCGCCAGCGGCAGCAGCGCCGTGCCGCCCGAGTGGTCCAGCGCGGCCAGCGCGGGCTCGTCGGCGAAGCCGTCCAGCACCGCCAGCACCCGCCGCAGCTTGCGCCGCGCCGAGATCCGCGCCCCCGCGCCCGACTCGTCCCGGTGCGGCGGCAGGAACACCTCCAGCGCCAGGTAACCGCCGGGCGCCTCCGGGCCCTCGCCCGCGAGCAGCGCGGCCAGCAGCGCGTGCCGCCCCGACCGCTCGTGCCCGTCCAGCGCGGCCCGCGCCCGCTGGTAGGCGCGGGTCACCTCGGCGGTCAGCTGCCGCTGGAACCCGAGCAGCCCGTCCACCACCTCCAGCACGGTCGGCAGGTCGTCCGGCCCCGCGCCCTCGGTCAGCGCCCGGCAGCACAGCGCCGCGCCGAGCTGGTACGCCGACAGCACCGCCTCCAGCGGCACGCCCTCCTCCGCGCGCAGCTCGGCCGACTCGCGCTGCGGTCGCAGCTCGCGCTCGGTCGCGGACCTGCGCTGCTCCAGCACGTCCGCGCACACCAGCAGGTTGTGCCGCACGATCGCGGTGATGTCGCCCGCGATCTCCTCGCGCGGCAGGTCCGCGTACACCGGCAGCTCGGCGGTCAACCGCTCCACCACGCGCGCCGCCAGCGCCGCCGCGCCCGCCCGCAGCGCGGGGGCCACCGCCCGGCCCGCGATCCGGGGCGGCGCTTTGTCACCCGTCACAGCGTCCCCCGCGAAAGTCTGCGTCCCGTCCAGTCGATCTCGGCGGCGCCGAGCCCGCAAGATGTGATGTGGCGCCTGCCACAGCCGTTCCCCGCCCCGACCGATTGCCGCCGCGACCGCCGACCCGCTCCGCCGTCCGCAGCAACGATCCCGCCGAAACCCTTTCGCGACAACGCTCTCCGCCGCGACCGGGCCCTGCCTGCTCCCCGCTGCCCCGAATCCCTGCTGTCCCGAATCCCTGCCGCACCCGATCCCTGCCGGGGGTGTTCCCGCATGACCAGCGCGTCCCGCCGTGCCCTGCTGGGCCTGATCGCACTGACCGCGTCCGCGCTGACCGCGCTCGCCGTCCCCACCGCCGCCACCGCGCAACCGCTCGGCTACGCCGCGCTCGGCGACTCGATGGCGTCCGGCCCGCTCATCCCGGACTTCACCGGCCCGCTCGCCTGCGGCCGATCCACCCGCAACTACCCGCACGTGCTCGCCGCCGCCCTGGGCGCCCAGCTGGCCGACGCCACCTGCAGCGGCGCCCAGACCAAGCACCTCGCCCAACCGCAGTCGCTGTCCCTGCTCGGCGTCCCCGCCGGGAGCGCGCCACCCCAGTTCGACGTGCTGCGCCCGGACACCGGCCTGGTCACGATCACCATGGGCGGCAACGACGTCGGCCTCGTCGGCATCGCCCAGGACTGCGTGCGCTGGGACCCGACCGCCACCCCCTGCAACGGCGGGTTCCAGGAGCGCCTGACCCAGCGCCTCGCCGAGCTCGGCCCGCGCCTGGACGCCGCGCTCACCACCATCGCCGAGCGCTCACCGGCCGCCCGCGTCGTGGTGGTCGGGTACGGCCTGTACATCCGGCCCGGCGGCTGCTGGCCGGTGCAACCGGTCCTCGCGCCCGACGCCGACTTCCTGCAGGACGGCGTGAACCGGATGAACGCCGTGCTCGCCGACCGGGCCGCCGCGCACGGCGCCGAGTACGTGGACCTGGTCGCCCCGAGCGCCGGGCACGACACCTGCGCGCCGAACGCCGAGCGCTGGATCGAGGGCTACGTCCCGGTCACCCTCGCCGCCCCGCTGCACCCGAACCGGCGCGGCGAGGAGAACTACGCCCGCGTGATCGCCGAGCACCTGTCGTCCACCGCCGAGGGGCTCTGACGTGCGGCTGCCTGCGGCCCTGCTCCTCGTCCCGCTGCTCACCGGCGCGACGGGGAGCCCCGACCCGGCGGGGGAGCGGGCGCCGGACGCCGCCCCGTGCGACCCGCTCGGCGGTGGCGGCGGCGCGTGCGCCCTCCCGTTCCCGAACGACTGGCACACCCGCCCCGACCCGACCACCCCCACCGGCCGCAGGCTCGCCCTGCGCGCCGAGTCCCTGCCGAGGTCGGCGGCGGGCGAGCCGGTCGACCCGACCGCGTGGAACCGCGCCGACGGCTTCTCGCCCGGCGCCACGCTGCTGGCCCACGTCCCCGGCCTGGACGCCGAGGCCTCCGGCCTGCCCCCGGTCACCGACATCGGCCGCTCCCTGCGCCCCGACTCGCCCACCGTCCTGCTCGACGCCACCACCGGCGAGCGCTGGCCGCACTGGGCCGAACCGGACTCCGGCGCGCCCCCCGACCGCCGCGCCCTGCTGATCCACCCGGCCCGCAACCTGCGCGAGGGCCACCGCTACGTCGTCGCCCTGCGCGCGCTCCGCGCCGAGGACGGCTCCCCGATCCCCGCAGGCCCGGCCTACCGCGCCGTCGCGGGCCACCGGCTCCCCGCCGCGCACCCGCTGCGCCCCAGGCAGCGCCACCTCACCCCGGCGCTGGACCTCCTGGCGCGCAGCGGAGTCCCACCCCGCTCGCTCACCCTGGCCTGGGACTTCACCGTCGCCAGCCGCCGCTCCCTCACCGGCGACCTGTTCTCCGCGCGCGACGACGCGCTCCGCGCCCTCGGCGACCGCGCCCCGGAGTTCCGGATCACCGCCACCACCGACCCCACCCCCGAGCAGGACCCCCTGATCGGCCGCGAGGTCACCGGGAAGCTCACCGCCCCCAACTACCTCGCCCTCCCCGGCGGCCCACCGGGCTCGACGCTGCTGCGCGACCCCCGAGGCGTCCCGCAGCGCAACGGCGACCTGGAAGCCGACTTCCGCTGCGTCATCCCCAGATCGGCCTTCCGCACCCCCGCCAGACCGGCCCTGTACGGCCACGGCCTGCTCGGCTCGCTGAACGAGGTCGGCGCCCGCAACGTCCGCGCCATGGCCGCCGAGCACGGCTTCGCCTTCTGCGCCACCGACTGGATCGGCATGGCCAGGGCCGACGTGCCCGTGGTCCTGGCCGCGCTGGCCGACGTCACCGGCTTCCAGGCCGTCCCCGACCGCAGCGTCCAGGGCATCCTGAACGCGCTCCTGCTCGGCCGAGCCCTCACCCACCCCGACGGCCTCGCCGCGCACCCGGCCCTGCGCGGCGACACCGCCCCGCTGCTCGACCCCGGCCCCGGCCTGGTCTTCGACGGCAACAGCCAGGGCGGCATCCTCGGCGGCGCCCTGGTCGCCGCCGACCGCGACATCCGCGCGGCCGTCCTCGGCGTCACCGGCATGAACTACGGCCTGCTCCTGAACCGCAGCAGCGACTTCGCCCCGTTCCAGGCCGTCCTCGACACCACCTACCCGGACCGCCAGGCCCAGCAGGTCGTCATCGCCCTCATGCAACTGCTGTGGGACCGCGCCGAGACCAACGGCTACGCGCCGCTGCTGCGCGACCGGGAAGTGCTGCTGCACATCGCCTTCGGCGACCACCAGGTCGCCAACGCCGCAGCCGACGTCCAGGCCAGGACGGCCGGGATCCCCGTGCTCACGCCGGTCCTGGCCCCCGGCCGGAGCCCGGACGCCGTGCCGCACTGGGGACTGCGCCGCGCCCGCGCCCCGCACACCGGGAGCGCGCTGGTGGTCTGGGACAGCGGAACCCCGGCCCCACCACCGGGGAACGTCCCCCCGACCGGGGGCCACGACCCCCACGAGGACCCCAGGAACTCCGCCGCCGCACGCGCGCAGAAGGCGGAGTTCCTGCGGACCGGCCGCGTCGTCGACGTCTGCGACGGCGCGCCCTGCACTGCTGAACCCGTCGAACGGTGAGGAGCGTCATGCGCGGTCTTCGTGTTGTGGTGGCGGCCATCGGGGTGCTCGGCCTCGTCACGGGGCTGACCGCCCCGGCGAGCGCCGCGCCCGAGGCGGTCGCGTTCACCCAGGCAGCCGCCGTGCGGGGGGCGGACGGCGGCCACGCCCTGTCCTGGGCCTCGCCCGCGAGCTCGGTCCGGATCACCGCCGTCACCTCCCCGGAGGCGACCACCGGCGTGGAGGTCGGCGGGGCGGGCGGGACCGGGACCCTGTCCGTGCCCCCGCTCCCGGCGGCCGACCGCTGGTACTTCCGCCTGACCCCGGACAGCGGCGCCCCGCTCGTGGTCGCCGACCGGCACCTCGGCTTCGCCTCGGCCAAGAACTTCCGCGACGTCGGCGGCTACCGCACCTCGGACGGCCACTGGGTGCGCCACGACGTCCTGTACCGCTCCAACAAGCTCAGCAACCTCACCGCCGACGAGCAGCGCAGGCTCACCGGCCTGGGCGTGGTGAAGGTCGTCGACCTGCGCAACTTCGTGGAGCGCCTGGAGGAACCCGACCGGCTCCCCGCCGGGATCGCCTACCAGGTGGCCGACGTCGCCTCGCTCGACCACGGCGTCCGCTTCCACGACGCGGCCCTGATGACCCTCCTGGAAGCGCTGGCCGCCGGTCTGCTCTCCGGCTCCTCCGACCTCGGCCAGTCCGTCGGCTACCCGTTCATGGTCAACTTCGTCGGCGCCGACCGGGCGTTCCGCGACTTCCTGACCGCCGTGGCCACCGCCCCAGGCCCGGTCGTCGTGCACTGCTCGGCGGGCAAGGACCGGACCGGCTGGGCGACGGCGGTCCTGCTCACCCTGCTCGGCGTGCCCGCCGACGTGGTGGAGGCGGACTTCCTGGCCAGCAACATTCACACCGGCAACCCGCAGGCCGTGGAGCTGTCCTGGCTGCGGGCCGCGCAGAACCAGGTCCAACGCCTGTACGGCGGCTTCGACGCCTACCTCCGGCAGGGCATCGGCCTCGACGAGGCCACGATCACCGCGCTGCGCGCGAAGTTCCTGGTCTGACGTCCCCACCCGACCCGGCAGCGCCCGACCCGTCAGCGCCGGGCGGGACCACCCCGGTCCCACCCGGCGCTCACCCGCCCAGCACCCGCCGCGCGACCTCGTGGAACGCTCCGGCCAGCGGGTTCCGGTCGGCGGCCCGCGTCACCGCCACCACCCGGCTGGGCGCGATCCCCGCCACCGGAACCACCACCAGGTCGTCCCGCGCGGTGACCCGCCGGTCCCCGCTCGGCACCAGCACCACCCCGCCCCCGTCCGCGACCAGCTCCACCTTGTCCTCGAAGCTGTCCTCCACCCCCACCGGCGGCGCCGAACCCGCGGGCCCTACCCAGATCGCCGCCGTCATCGCGCACGGCGTCAGCTCCGCGCCGGGGAAGTCCTCCACCCGCACCACCTCCCGCCCCGCCAACCGGTGCGCGGCGGGCAGCAGCGCCACCCACGGCTCCTCCCGCAGCACGCTCACCCGCACCCCCTCGCCCGGCACCGGCAACCGCGTCAGCAGCGCGTCCACCCGACCCCGCCCCAGCGCCCCGGTGGACTGCCAGGTCAGGTGCCGCACCCGCACCTCGGCGCCGGGGTGCGCCCGCCGCAGCTCGCGGGCCACCGGCGTGGCGACCAGGTCGGCGACGGCCCCCACCACCAGCTCGCGGGCGGGCGCGTCGGCCTCGCGGGCCTCGCGCACCGCGACCCCGGCCACCCCGAGCAGCTCCCCGGCGCGCGGCAGGAACGCCCGCCCGGCGGGCGTGAGCGCGCTCCCGCGCGGCGACCGCTCCAGCAACCGCACCCCGAGCTGCTCCTCCAACCGCCGCACCTGCCTGCTCAGCGACGGCTGCGCCACGCGCAGCTCGTCCGCCGCCCGCCCGAAGCTCAGGTGCTCGGCCACGACCGTGAAGTACCGCACCAGCCGCAGGTCCAGGTCGGCGGCGGTCACCGGGAAGCTCTCGACCACACCCGCGACCCTACGCGCCCAGCGGTGATGCGCGGCACGCATGACCCGGTGCGGAACAGGTCTTGGACACCCGCCCCGAACCGCACTTGACTCGGTGGAAGTCCAGCGGCACCAACGAGAACAGGACATTCCACAGTGGACGACTACACCGGCAGGCGCGTCGTGGTCACCGGCGGCGGCAGCGGCATCGGCCTGGCCACCGCCCGCCTCCTCGTCAGCGCGGGTGCCCGCGTGCTCATCACCGGCCGCGACCCCGAGACCCTCGAATCGGCCCGGCGCGAGCTCGGCGACCACGCCCTGACCGCCAGGGGCGACACCTCCTCCCTCGCCGACCTGGACGCGCTGGCCGCCCGCGTCCGCGACGAGTTCGGCGAGGTGGACGCCCTGTTCGTCAACGCGGGCGTCAGCGCCTTCGCGCCGCTGGAGCACACCACCGAGGCCCTGTACGACGAGCTCTTCGCCATCAACGCCAAAGGCGCGTACTTCACCGTCCAGAAGCTCGCCCCGCTCCTGGCGACCGGCGGCGCGGTGGTGCTGACCACGTCGGCGGCCAACGCCATCGGGATGCCGGGCGTCAGCGCCTACTCGGCGACGAAGGCCGCCCTGCGCTCGATGACCCGCACCTTGGCCCGCGAGCTGCTGCCGCGCGGCATCCGCGTCAACGCCGTCAGCCCCGGCCCGATCGCCACCGGCATCCTGGCGAAGGGCCTGTCCGAGGAGCAGGCCGCCGAGGTGGCACGGTCGCTGACCGAGGACATCCCCATGGCCCGCTTCGGCGACCCGGCGGAGGTGGCGCGCGCGGTGGCCTTCCTGGCGTTCGAGGCCACCTACACCACCGGCGCCGAGCTGGCCGTGGACGGCGGCGGCACGCAGCTCTGACCCGCCTCCCCACCCCCCGATCGCGTGATCATCCGGACGAACCCGGTCCGGGCGTTTCGACCGCTCGTCCGAACGGGTACGGGGAGGGTGACGGTTCCCAACCGCCGAGTGGATGAGAGGTCACGCCGATGCAGGTGCAGGTCAACATCGACCGCAGTGTCCAGGGTGGGGAGAAGCTGACCGAGTTCGCCACGTCCGAGCTGGAGACCTCCCTCGCGAGGTTCGACGGGTGGGTGACCAGGGTCGAGGTCCACTTCACCGAGGAGACCGCAGCCAAGGGCGAGGACCTGCGCTGCGCCATCGAGGCCCGTCCGTCGGGCGCCCAGCCGGTCGTGGTCAGCCACCACGCCTCCACGGCGGGCGAGGCGTGCGTCATGGCGGTCAAGAAGCTCCACAAGGCGCTCGACACGCGCTACTCCAAGGCCCACGACCACAAGGGCGCCGACAGCATCCGCCACCAGGACGCGGGCGAGCCCCTGGACGACGTGGCCGAGGAGCTGACCGGCGAGCCGGTGGTCAAGTGAGACGCGCCGGGGGCCGCTGCGGCACCGAACCGCCGCAGCGGCCCCCGGCCACCTGGCCGAGCGGGGCGCCCCGTGGGGCCCGCTCGCTCTCCGTGAACGAAATCCGCCCCGAACCCGTGCTTTTCTCACCATGCGTGTCCGCACCTGCGGATGTCCTGCGCACGACGTGCCCCGACACCTGTAGGGTGGGGAGCGTCCGGGACTTGAAACCACAGGTCCGCGCACTCGACAGCGCCCCCATCACGTGGGCGCGGTGAGGTTTGGGCCCCCATCCGCGGGCCCGGTGATCCTGGTGGGCGAAGACCGCGTGGTGGGAAACACCCACGTCGACAGCGACACGGCGTGGCGCACGGCTCCTTGCCCTGCCCTCCTGGTGGGCCCGGACGGCACCGTGCTCGGCCTCAACCGGGCCGCGAGCACCCTCCTGCCCTCGATCACCGAAGGCGGCTCCCTTGACGACGGCTGGTTGGCGGACGCGCACCGCGACCACCTGGAACCCGCCCGCGCCGCCGTCGCCACGGCGGTGGCGCCGGGAAGCGGCGACCAGGCGGGTGCCACCCTCGTCACCGGCGACTTCGGCCCGAGGAGCTTCGCCGCGCACCCGGTCGACCACGACGACGGCACCGTCGCCTGGTGGCTGGTGGAGGACACCGAACGCCGAGGCGCCCTGGCCGAGCTGGCCGTGGAACGCGAGCGCGCCGCCCTCCTGGACGAGATGTCCTCGGCCTTGTTCACCTCGCTGAACGTCGAGCGCTGCGCCAGGGTCGCGGTCCGGCTCGCCGCAGCGCACCTGGCCGACGCCGCCCTGGTCATCTCCCCCGGCGGCCGGGACTACCCGGTCACCCGCTGCGCGCGCGGCGAGTCCCCGGCCCACACGCGCATCGTCATCGACCCGGACGAGGTCCCCGGCCTCGGCGAGGCGCTGCGCGGCTTCCCGCCCGTGCCGTCCCGCTGGATCGACCCGTCGGCGGCCCCCGACTGGCTGCTGCCCGACGGCTTCGGCGAGGCGGGCTCCATCCTGGTCACCCCGCTGCCCGGCCACGGCGTGCCCGCGGGGGCGCTGATCCTGGTCCGCCGCACCGCCGTGCGCGGCTTCAGCCCCGACGAGGAGGCGTTCGCCCGCCTGTTCGCGGCCCGCGCGGGCGTGGCCATGTCGGCCGCCCGCATGTTCGCCCAGCAGGCCTCGATCACCGAGACCCTGATGCGCGAGCTCCTCCCGCCCACCCTCACCCACCTCGGCGGCGTCGAGTTCGCGGGCCGCTACCGCCCGTCGCAGGACACCGAGCGGGTCGGCGGCGACTTCTACGACGTGCACGAGGGCGAGGACGGCGAGTCCCTGGTCGTCCTCGGCGACGTGTGCGGCAAGGGCCTGGAGGCCGCCGTCCTCACCGGCAAGGTCCGCACCGCGCTGCAGGTCCTGCTGCCCATGGCCGACGACCACCACCGGATGCTCACCCTGCTCAACGAGGCGCTGCTCAACAACGGCAGCACCCGGTTCGTCACGCTCGTGCTCGCCTCCGTCACCCGCGAGGGCACCTCGGTGCGGCTGCGCCTGACCAGCGCGGGCCACCCGCCACCGCTGATCGTGCGCGCGGGGGGCGAGGTCGAGGAGGCCGACACCACCGGCACGCTCATCGGCGTGCTCCCCGAGATCGAGAGCACCACCGCCGAGGTCGTCCTCGGCCCCGGCGAGACCTGCCTGCTCTACACCGACGGCATCACCGAGGCCAGGGGCGGCCCCATGGACACCGGCATGTTCGGCGAGTCCAGGCTGCGCCGCGCGCTCGCCGAGTGCGCCGGGATGCCCGCCGAGGCCGTGGTGGAGCACGTGCAGATGCTGGCCGCGCACTGGGTCGGCGCCAGCGACCACGACGACATGGCCGTGCTGGCGGTCACCGCGCCGCGCGGGCAGCACCTGACGGCGGTCGGGGGGCACGGTCCGGGGCGGTTCACCTCATGACGGCGGCCGAGCTGACGGCGGTGGCGGAGCGCTCCGAGCTGCTCTGGCGGGCGGTCGTGGCCGGTGACGAGCACACCGCGACCGACGTGGTGCTGGACGCGCTCGACTCCGGGCTCGACCCCGAGTCGGTGCTGCTGGACGTGATCGCGGGCGTGCAGCGGCGGGTCGGCGAGGAGTGGGTGGCCAACCGGCTCACCGTCGTCCAGGAGCACGCGGCCACCGCCATCAACGACCGCGTCATCACCGTGCTGGGCGTGCGCGCCCGCACCAGGCCGACGCTCGGCCGGGTCGTGGTGGCGTGCGTGGACGGCGAGTGGCACGCGCTGCCCGCCCGGCTGCTCGCGGAGGTGCTGAAGCTGCGCGGCTTCCAGGTCGACTACCTGGGCGCGCAGGTGCCCGCGCCGCACCTGGTCACGCACCTGCACCGCACCGACCCGGACGCCGTCGCGCTGTCCGGCTCGCTGGCCACCCGGCTGCCGACCGCGCACGCCACGATCACCGCCTGCCAGGCGGCGGGCGTGCCCGTGCTCGCGGGCGGGCGGGCGTTCGGCGTGGACGGCAGGTACGCCCGGCTGCTCGGCGCGGACGGCTGGGCGCCCGACGCGCGCGCCGCCGCCGACCACCTCGCGGCCGGTCCGCCGCCGAGACCGAGGTCCGGCCACCAGCCGATCGACGACCTGCCGCACCTGGGCGACCAGGAGTACACCATGATCTCCAGGACGGCCCAGCAGTTGGTGAAGGCCGTCTACACGGGACTGGAGGAGCGGCTGCCGGTGATGGGGACCTACACCGAGCAGCAGCAGGAGCGCACCGCCGAGGACCTGCTGCACATCGTCGAGCACCTCGCGGTGGCGCTGTACACCGACGACCCCGAGCTGTTCACGAGCTTCCTGGGCTGGACGGGGGACGTGCTGTCCTCGCGCGGCGTCCCGCCCGCCTTCCTCGCGCCCACCGTGGACCTGCTGTCCGCCGAGCTGCGCGACTTCCCCAGGGCCACGGCCTTCCTCGCCGCCCACCGGACCGCCGCGTCCGACCCGCCCGCGCCCCAGCACCACGCGCTGGCCACCCACCCCTCCGACCCCGGACCCGCCGCATGAGCCGACCACACCCCCTGACCTGCACGCGCGTCGTCGACGGCGGAACCGCCAGCGTCGCGGTGACAGGCGATCTCGCCTACGACACGGGTGACGTCCTGCTGCACACCGTGGTCGACGCGCTGGAGGAGGGCGGGGTCGAGGACGTGCGCATCGACTTCGCCGGCCTGGAGCTGTGCGACTCGTACGGCCTCGCCACCCTGCTGATGATCCACCGCAGGGTCGTGGCGGCGGGCGCGCGCCTGCACCTGGAGAACCGGCCGACGACCCTGGAGCGGCTGATGCGCCGCACCAACACGCTCGGCCACCTCACGAGCACCCCGGCGGCGGACCGGATGGACCGGCTGGACCGGTTCGACTAGCGGTCCGCCGGGCCCCGGCCGGTCGCGGGACCGGCGGTCCACGCGCCTGCGCGGCTCACCGGGGTTAGGTGCGGCAGCTTAGGTCCTGGAGTCCTGGAGTCCTGGAGTCCTGGAGTCCTGGAGTCCTGGAGTCCTGGAGTCCTGGAGTCCTGGTGCCTGGTGCCTGGTGCCTGGTGCCTGGTGGCCGGAGCTCGGTGGCCTGGTGGCCGAGGTGCCGGGCGGTTCCGGTTTGCGGCTTTGAAGTCCCTGCTCCACCACGCGCGACACCGTGCTTCGGGACCCCGCACACCAACTGGTCGACTGAGTTAGGTTAGCCTCACTACATGCTGCCCCCCAGGCGTCTCCGCCACGCCGCCCTGCTCCTGACCTGCGTCGCGGCCCTGTCCGCCTGCGGTTCCGGCACCGCCGCCGAGCCCGAGGCCGCCGAGGGCCGCACCGTCGACACCCTCCTCGGGCCGGTCACCGTCCCCGCCCAGGTCGACTCCGTGGTCGTCCTGGAAGGCCGCCGCGACCTCGACGTCGTCCTCTCCCTCGACCTCCCCCTCGTCGGGTACCCCTACGAGGAGGCCGGGTCGCTCGACCTGGAGTCCCCGCTGGCCGACCGGCTCGCCGCCGCGCGCGACAAGGGCGCGAAGGAGCTGTTCCTGGCCGACGAGATCAACCTGGAGGCCATCGCCGCCGCCGCGCCCGACCTGATCGTCAGCCGCGTCGACGACGTCGAGCCCATCCGCGCCGAGCTGGAGGCCATCGCGCCCGTGCTCGCCATCGGCGACCAGAGCAAGAGCACCTGGCAGGACGACCTCCGGCTGGTCGGCCGCGCCACCGGGCGCGAGGACCGCGCCGACGCGCTGATCGCCGAGTACGACGAGCGCGTCGCCGAGCTGTCCACCACCTACGCCGCGCAGCTCGCGGGCACGACGTTCGCGCCCGTCGTGATCTCCGCCGAGAAGGCCGAGGTCCGGCCGGGCAGGCTCATGTCCACCGTGCTGACCGACCTCGGCGCCAAGCCCTCCACCGCGTTCGCCGAGGCCGTGGAGACCGGGCGGGCCGAGTTCGGGCCCGAGCAGCTGCTGGCCGGGTTCGGGGACGCGGGCGCGCTGATCCCCCTGGTCAACGACCCGCAGACCTGGGAGCAGGTCCGCACCTCGGCGCTGTACCAGCAGCTTCCCGCCGTGCGCGACGGGCACGCCGTCCGCTCGGACAAGCAGACCCACGAGGGCGCCGCGACCACCGCGCTGCACTGCCTCGACGTGGTCGAGCAGCTGCTGAAGACCCTGTAGTGGCCGAGTCCGCCGTCGCCGAACCCGCCGTCGCCACCCCTGCGGTCGCCGAACCCGCTGGGGCGCGACCGGCCGGGACCGGCCCGCCCCCGGCGCCCGGCTGGCGCCTCCCCGCAGGCGCGCTCGCGCTGCTCGCCCTCCTGGCGGGCGCGGTCCTGCTGAGCCTGCTGGTCGGCGGCCGGGGCCTGACGCCCGCCGCCGTCTGGGCGGCGCTGCTCGGCGACGGCGCCCCGGAGTCCACCGCGATCGTGCTCGGCCAGCGGCTGCCCCGCACGGTCATCGGCCTGCTCGGCGGTTGCGCGCTGGCCGTCGCGGGCGCGCTCGTGCAGGGCCACACCCGCAACCCGCTGGCCGACCCCGGCCTGCTCGGCGTCACCTCGGGCGCGTCGCTGGCCGTGGTGCTGGCGATCTCCCTGCTCGGCCTCACCACCCCGGCGGGCCACCTGTGGTTCGCGTTCGCGGGCGCCGCGCTCGGCACGGTCGTGGTCACCGCGATCGGCCTGGCCGCCGGGCGCGAGCGCGACGCCTCGCCCGCCTCCCTCGCGCTGGCCGGTGCGGCGGTGTCGGCGCTGCTGAGCGCCGTCACCGGCGTGCTGCTCCTGCTCGACGCGGGCGCGCTGGACGTGCACCGCTTCTGGACGGTCGGCTCGCTCGCGGGCGGTCGCGGGTTCGACGTGGTCGCCGCCGCCGGACCCCCGCTGCTGCTGGGCCTGCTGGTCGCGCTCGCCCACGCGCCCGCGCTCAACACCCTCGCGCTCGGCGACGACCTGGCCCGCGCGCTCGGCCGCCGCCTGCTGCCCGCGCGGCTGGTCGGCCTGCTGGCGGTGACCCTGCTGGTCGGGTCGGCGACGGCGCTGGTCGGGTCGCTCGGGTTCGTCGGGCTGGTCGCGCCGCACCTGGTGCGCGGGTTCACCGGGCCGGACCACCGGGCGCTGCTGCCGGTGTGCGCGGTCGCGGGCGCGGTGCTGGTGCTGCTGGCGGACGTGCTCGGGCGGGTGCTGATCGCGCCCGCCGAGCTGCCGGTGGGGATCGTGCTCGGCGTGGCCGGTGGACCGGCGTTCCTGCTGGTGGTCGTGCGGCACCTGCGGGGCGCGCGGTGAGCCGGGACTGGCGGGTGCTCGCGCTCGGCCCGGTGACGGCGCGCTGGCGGCCCCGGACCGCGCTGGTGACCGCGCTCGCGCTGCTCGCGGCGGCCGGTTTCGCCGTGCTGGCACTGGGTTCCGGCGATTTTCCAGTCGCGCCCGCGCGTGTGCTGGACGTGCTGCTCGGCGGTGGGACGCGGCGGGAGCGGCTGATCGTGCTCGACCTGCGGCTGCCCAGGGTCGTGCTGGCGGTGGTGGTCGGCGCGATGCTCGCGGTGTCCGGGGCGATCACGCAGACCGTGGCGCGCAACGCCTTGGCCAGCCCGGACCTGCTCGGCGTCACCGCCGGTGCGGGCACGGGCGCGGTGGCGGTGTTCGTGCTGGAGGGCTCGGCCGGTGGCGCGCTGCGCGCGGTCGGCGTCCCGGCGGCGGCGCTGCTCGGCGGGCTGCTCGCGGCCGGGCTGACCGCCGCGCTGCTGACCTTCACCGGTGGCGGCGGGCTGCGACCGCTGCTGGTCGGCGTCGGCGTGTCGGCGTTCTTCGGCGGTGTCACCGGCTGGCTGCTGCTGGCCGCGCGCATCGACGACGCGGAGCGGGCCAACGCCTGGCTCGCGGGGTCGTTGAACGGGCGGGGCTGGACCGAGGTGACGAGCACGTCGCTCGCGCTCCTGCTGTGCGCGGCGGCCCTGGTGCCGCTGTCCGCCCGGATTCCGGCCGTGCAGCTGGGTTCCGAGGTCGCGTCGGCGCTCGGGCACCGCACCGGCCGGGTGGTCGGGGCGCTGCTGCTGTGCGCGGTGGCGCTGGCGTCGGTCGCCGCGTCCGCCGTGGGACCGGTCGGGTTCGTGGCGCTGGTCGCCCCGCACCTGGCCCGGCTGTCCTGCGCCGCCCCGCGCCCCCCGCTGGCCGCGTCCGCCGCGCTCGGCGCCGTGCTGCTGCTGGCCGCGGACCTGGTGGCGCGCACGGCTTTCGCGCCGATCACGCTCCCCGCAGGCGCGGTGACGGCGGTGGTCGGCGCGCCCTTCCTGGTGTGGTTGCTGGTTCGTTCCCGGAGGTTCCCGTCATGAGCACGTCGCTGCGGACCGAGGACCTGGTGGTGCGCTTCGGCGACCACACGGCCGTGGACGGGGTCGCGCTGACCGTGCCGACCGGTTCGGTGACCGCGATCGTGGGGCCCAACGGGTGCGGCAAGTCCACCCTGCTGCGCGCCCTCTCCCGCGTGCTGCCACCGGATTCCGGCCTGGTGCTGCTGGACGGCGAGGACGTGCGCCGCACCCCGCCGCGCGCGTTCGCCCGCAAGGTCGCCCTGCTGCCGCAGGAACCCCAGGCGCCGGACGGGCTGACCGTGGTCGACCTGGTGACGCGCGGTCGCGACCCGCACCGCCGCTGGTACGACCAGTGGTCGAGGCCGGACGAGGAGATCGTGCTGGACGCGTTGCGCCGCACCGGTTTGGCGGACCTGGCGGACCGGCCGCTGCACGCGCTGTCCGGCGGGCAGCGGCAGCGGGCGTGGATCGCGCTGGCGCTGGCGCAGCGCACCGACGTGCTGCTGCTGGACGAGCCGACGAACCACCTGGACGTGGCGCACCAGCTCGACGTGCTGGACACGGTGACCTCGTTGCGGGGCTTGACGGTCGTGATGGTGCTGCACGACCTCGGCCTGGCCGCCCGGTACGCCGAGCGCGTGGTGGCGGTCCGCGCGGGGCGGGTGGTGGCCGAGGGACCGGTGGCGGAGGTGCTCACGCCCGCGCTGCTGCGGGAGGTGTTCGACGTGGAGTGCGGGGTGCTGACCGACCCGGAGACCGGGCGGCCGGTGGTGGTGCCCAGGCGCGTGGTGCGCTGACTAGGGTTGGCCGCGTCGAGGCGAGGAGGCCTGGGTGGTGGGTCGTGGCAGGCGCGAGGGCGGCCGGATCGGCGGTCCGACCAGCGTCACGGACCTGGCGGCGACCGAGCTGAGGACCCGCGTCCGCACCGGGGAGCTGGCGCTGGGGCAGCACCTGGTGGAGCAGGCGGTGGCCGACGACGTGGGCGTGAGCCGGGCCGCCCTGCGCGAGGCGCTGCGCGTGCTGGAGCGCGACGGCCTGGTCGAGCACGTGCCGCGCGCGGGGTGGCGGGTGGTGACGCTGACGCTGCGGGACGCGCACGAGATCGTGCTGCTGCGCGAGCACCTGGAGGAGTTGGCGGTGGAGACCGGGATTCCCGCGAGACCGGCGCCGCTGGCGCGGTTGGACGCGGAGGTGCGCCGCATGGAGGCGGCGGCGGACGCGCGGGTCGCCCTGGACGGGCTGGGGTTCCACCGGGCGTTCATCGGCCTGCCGGACAACCGCAGGCTGGCGGCGGCGTTCGAGACGATCGCGCACCCGCTGGGGGTGCTGATGAACCTGAACCGGGGGGCGCACGAGGAGGCGGAGACGCCGCGCGAGCGGGCGGCGCGGCACCGGCGGTTGTGCGACCTGGTGGCGGCGGGGGACCGGGGGGAGGTGCGGCGGGAGCTGCGGGCGCACCCCACGACGGCGTTCCTGGGGCGGGCCGACCTGTCGGCGGAGGGGGCGGGGCCGGAAGCGCTGGCGTGGTTGGCGGAGCGGACGGGGTTCCGGCACTCGGCCCACTGTCCTTGACCTCGACCTTGCTCGAAGTCCTAGGTTCGTCCTCGCTGGTTTTCCCTTGTGGCGAGAGGTGTTCCGCACATGACCACCACGGATTTGGCGGCAGAGCCCGCCGCGTACTGGACCGGCGTGGCCTACCAGGCCCTGATCGCCTTCACCAGGGCGCACCTGGCCGAGCAGGGGGTCTCGCAACCGCAGTTCTGGTTGCTGCGCAACCTCTCGGCGGCCGACCTCTCCCCGGACGGTGCCCCGATGACCGTGCCCGAACTGCAAGTCGCGATGGCGACCTACCTGCGCGCCGAGGACGACCTGCGGGCGGAGTCGGACGTGCTGGTGGCCAAGGGCTGGCTGCTCAGGGACGACGAGGGGCGGTTGACGATCACGGAGGCGGGGGAGCGGGCGCGGGTGGCGGTGAAGGCGACCACGCCGGGCCTGCGGGCGCGCATCCACGAGGGGGTGGACGACGCGGACTACGTGGCGGCGCTGGGGGTGTTGCAGCGGATGATCCGCAACGTGACCTGATGGCTGGTCCCGCTGCCCGTCCTGGGGGTCGGGCAGCGGGCCCGTTCACCGCCGGGGGCGGGCGTCGAGCGCGCCCGCCCGGCAGCTCCGCGCGGACATCTGCCCTGCGGCTCCGTCCCGGTCCACCCGTCCCGGAACCGTCCGCGCCGCCCCTGGCCCGATCACAGCTCCCCGCCCGCCTCCACCCACCCCACCAGGTCCGTGGTCACCAGCTCGCCGTCCTCCGCGATGTCCGGCCCCACCGCCCCCAGGTCCAGCCGGTGCACCGACACCCGGTCCCGCCCGTGCCGCCGCATGAACAGCCCCGCCCCGCCGCTGTCGTCGCCCACCAGCACCCAGTGGGGCGCGTACCGGGCGACCTCGAACGTGGTGTTCCGCTCCCCGAACGAGTCCGGCCCGTACACGTGCACCCCGTTGTCCAGCAGCACGCCCGGCGTGGCCCGCCACAGCCGCGCCACGGCCGGGTTGGGGCCGTCGCGCAGGCCGAGCGCCAGCGCGACCCGCGTGGTCAGGAAGCCCGCGAACGAGTCGGCGACCACCTCGTCCCCGACCACGACCCGCCGCTCACCGCCCACCTCGTCCCCGAACCGGTGGTCGGGCCCGCAGTCGCCGTCCCGCCAGAACACGAGGCCGTCCCGGTCGAACTCCTCGACCCCCAGCGGCGCGCCGTCGAGCAGGCCGCCCCCGAACTCGGCCAGCCACCACCGGTATGACGGCGGCAGCGCGGTCCCGGCGGACAGCTCGACCGCGCGCAGCAGCTCCTCGGGCACGGGCGTGGACCACGGGCGGATCGACGGGGTCGAGTGGACCAGTTGGCGCAGCAGCGTCATGTCGGGGAGCACGTCGGGCACTCTGCCACGGGGCCGCCGCGCGCACGCCGGAATTCCGCAGAACTGCTCGCACCACTGCGGGGAAAAGGCTCTTCCCGGCGCGCTTCCGCAGATCTCGGTGAACGTCCCGCCGCGTTGTCAGCCTGGTGGTGGATGCCGCCGAGTCCGCTTTCGACCCACTATTTCCCGGTGGTCGAGCTGAATCCTCCCGGAGCGGGCGCCGTTCCGGAAAATCACGATTGGGTCCTGGAGTTCGAGCGGGTCGGCAACCGGGAGGAGTTCGTCGCGCTGCTGCGCGGGGCGCGGTCCGCCGGTGGTCGGACCATCCGCGAACTGGCCAGGGCGGTCGGCGTTCCGCCCAGCACGCTCGGCGGGTACTTCTCCGGCAGGCACCTCCCCCTGGTCGGGCGAGCGGATCAGGTCGTGCGGGTGCTGGAGCGCTGCGGGGTGACCGGGAGCGGATTGGCGGAGGCCGTGCGCGCCGCTTTGGAGAAAGCGCACCGCGTGCCATCCGGCGCGGGATCGGCGGCGCCGCCCGAACGCGCTTCACCTTTTTCGGGCGAACACGGGGAATTGCCCAGGACCGTTCTCGACGCCATCGCGGAACTGCCCGCGATCAGAGCAACCCCGCATCACGCCGGGTCAGCGGCAGGTCTCGATGCCGGGGATCCAGGAGCTGTAGCCGGTGTCCCCAGCGAAGGGCGTGGACCGGTCGTCCGGCAAGGAGTCCGACCAGGGCAGGACAGGTCCGTACAGCGTCCGCGCAACGCCCCGGACAGCACCCCGGCCGACCTCACCGCTCCCGGATCGACCGCTCGATCACCCCCGCCGTCCGCGCGAACGCCGCCACCGCCTCCGCGTCCAACCCCCGCGCGCTCACCGACTCCAACCGCCGCCACACCCCCTCCAACGGCCCCCGCAGCGCCTCCCCGGCCTCGGTCAGCCGCACCCGCAGCACCCGCCGGTCCTCCGCCGTCGGCTCCCGCGCCACCAACCCCGCCTGCTGCATCCGCGACAGCGACTTCGACACCGTCGACGGGTCGATGCCCACCGTGTCCAGCAGCTCCGACTGGGTCTGCCCGTCGCGCTCGAACAGGCTCATCAGCAGCAGCTCCTGCCCTGGGTGCAGACCGTGCTCGCGCAGCAGTTCGGCGGCGTAGTTGCGGTGCGCGCGGACGAGTGACACGAGCGCGGCGCTGAGCGGGTACGCGCGGGCGAGGGGTGGTTCGTGGTCCATGGTGCGGTCCATCCTAGGCGGCCACCTGGGGTTTTACCCGGTCGCGCGGTGGGTGCGGGGGTATTCCCGCGCGGGCTGTGCGAATCGTCTCGCGCCGGATGGTTGGCTAGCCACTCAAACTCCCGCTACGTTCATGTGGCCAGCCAAGCATTCCCGGAGAGGACCTCCCGTGACCACCACCCCGCTCACCCCCGTCACCCTCGGCGACATCGAACTGCCCCACCGGCTGGCGATGGCCCCGATGACCCGCAGCCGCGCCCTCCCCGACGGCTCCCCGTCACCGCTCGCCGCCGAGTACTACGCCCAGCGCGCCTCGCTCGGCCTGCTCATCACCGAGGGCGTCCAGCCCTCCGAGGACGGCCAGGGCTACCTCCTGACCCCCGGCCTGCACGCCGACGCGCACGTCGAGGGCTGGCGCGAGATCGCCGACCGGGTGCACGCGGCAGGTGGCAAGCTCGTCGTGCAGCTCATGCACGTCGGCCGCGTCTCGCACCCCGACAACACCCCGCACCACCGGCAGCCCGTCGCGCCGTCCGCCGTCCGGGCCGAGGGCCTGATGGTCACCGCGACCGGGATGCAGCCCTTCGCCGAGCCGCGCGCGCTGTCCACCGACGAGATCGCCGCCACCGTGGCCGACTACCGCCGCGCCGCAGCCGCCGCGATCGCCGCGGGCGCCGACGGCGTGGAGATCCACGGCGCCAACGGCTACCTGGTGCACCAGTTCCTGTCCAGCAACACCAACACCCGCACCGACGGGTACGGCGGCACGGTCGAGGGCCGCGTCCGGTTCGCCGTCGAGGTCGCCACCGCCGTCGCCGACGAGATCGGCGCGGGCCGCACCGGCTTCCGCGTCTCGCCGGGCAACCCGTACAACGACGTCCGCGAGGACGACGTCGAATCCCTCTACACCGCCCTGCTGACCGCCCTCGCCCCGCTCGGCCTGGCCTACCTGCACGTGGTCCACGGCGGCGACGAGGCCCTGCTCAAGCAGATCCGCGCCACCTGGCCCACCGGCCTCGTGGTCAACCGCCCCGGCGCCGAGATCGCGGCCCGGCTGGCCGACGTCGAGTCGGGCCTGGCCGACGTGACCTCGTTCGGCGTGCTCGCCCTGTCGAACCCCGACCTGCTCGCCCGCATCGAGGCGAACGAGTTCAACGAGCCCGACCGGGGCACGTTCTACGGGGGCGACGCGCGCGGGTACACCGACTACCCGGCGCTGGAGGGCTGAACCGCGTCCCGTCGCCGTCCACCACCCGTGGACGGCGACGCGGGATCACGCCGGGTAGGCGAACCCCTCGTCCCGGATGAACACGTACCCCACCGCCTCCTGGTCGGCGACGCACTTCTCGGACCCGCACAGCGCGTTGTCCCCACGACCCTCGTGCCAGTACAGCCGCAGCGGGATCGTGCCGGGGGCCTGGGTGGGGAACACGTAGCCCTCCACCCGCAGCGGCGCGTAGCCCACCACCTCCTGCTGCGCCACGCACTCGTCCGTCCCGCACACCACCACGTCGCCGCGCTCCGCGCTCCACAGCGAGCGCAGCGGCACCGTGCCCTCCACCGGCGCGGTCAGCACCTTGGCCTCCAGCTGCGCGGGCGCGTAACCGGGAGCGCCGAGGCAGCCCTCGTTCAGGCAGGTCGCGTTGTCCTGGAGGTCGTTGTTCCAGTACAGCCACAGGTCCTGCTTCACCGGCTCCGGCGGCGGGGTCGAGGTGGTCGTGGTCGTCGTCGTGGTGCTCGACGCGGACGACGGCGCGGGCGACGAGGACGACACCGGCACGGGCGACGAGGACGTCGGGTCGCCCGACGCGGTCGGCTCCGGGTTCCAGTTGACGAACACCATCGTCGCCGCCGCCGTCAGCGCGGCCACCGCCACGCTCGCCGCGATCACCGTGCCCCACCGGTACCCGGAACCCGACGCGGACACCGGCTCGTCGCGCTCGACGGCCCGGCCCTCCGACCCGTCGAACACCGGCTTCATCTGGATCCGCGTCATCGCCACCGGCGCGGTCAGCTCGGCGGCCGTCACCGGCGGCACCGGCGGCTGCCCGGCCAGCACCCGCTCCACCTGCGCCCGCTGCTCCGCGATCATCCGGTGCACGCCGGGGCTCCACGGCCGGGGCGACGGCGGGATCGGGCGCGCCAGCTCCAGCACCTGCGCGGGCGTCGGCCGGGCGGCGGGATCGCGCTCCAGGCACCGCTCCACGATGTGCCGGATGCGCGCGGGCAGCGCGGTCAGGTCCGCGCGCACGCCCACCACGTTGTTCAGCGTCTGCAACGTCGACGACCCGGTGAACGGGCTCCGCCCGGTGCACGCCGCCGCCAGCACGGCGCCCAGCGAGAACACGTCGCCCGCCGCCCCGGCCAGCCCGGTCTCGATCTGCTCCGGGGACATGAAACCGGGGGAGCCCACCAGCGAACCGGTGTGCGTGAGCTGGCTGTTCGGATCGTCGACGGCCTTGGCGATGCCGAAGTCGATCACGCGCGGCCCGTCGTCGGTGAGCAGCACGTTCGACGGCTTGAGGTCCCGGTGCACCAGCCCGACCCGGTGGATCTCCAGCAGCGCCGTCGCCAGCCCGGCGGCCAGCCGCAGCGCGGACTCCTCGGGCAGCGGACCGGCCGTCGCCACCGCCTGCTGCAACGACGGGCCGGGCACGAACACCGACGCCAGCCACGGCACGGGCGCGTCCGGGTCGGCCTCCACCACGGCGGCCGTGTACGCGCCGGACACCCGCCGCGACGCCTCGACCTCGCGCGCGAAGCGGGCCCGGAACTCGGCGTCGCCGACCAGGGCCGTGCTGACCAGCTTGACCGCGACCAGCCGTCCGTCGGGCCCCGCGCCCAGCAGCACGCGCCCCATGCCGCCCTGGCCCAGCTCGGCCAGGACGCGGTAGCTGCCGATGGCGGCAGGATCGGACGCCCCAAGCGGCTTCACGGAATTCCCCTCCGGAACAGGACTCGTCGTGCCCCACCGACGAGGCGCAGGCCACTCTACGTCGCGCACGGGCGGTGAGGACCACCGGTCCGCCGCACGTCCGGGGCGTCCGACCGGGGCGCGGGGAAACCGTTGCGCGACAAGGACGACGGCCAACCGGAAGCGGTGTGCACGGACCGTGCACGACCCGGTCGGGATCAGCCCCGGAACACCTCGACGGCGATCCGCGCGAACGAGCGCACCAGCGGATCACGTCCGCGCCAGGCCACCACGAGCGGGCTCGGCGGCGCGTCGGCCAGCGGCGCCCACACCACCCCGTCGCCGAGCGGCTCACCGCGCGGCGCGACGCCCACCGAACCGTTCCACAGCACGGCCTGCACGCACTCGGCCACCGTCCGCACCACCGCCCCGTCCCGCGAGCCGGGCCCGCCCCAGAACGCGCGCCACGCAGGGTCCACCCCGTCCGGCAGCCGGAACCACGGCCGGTCCGCCAGGTCCGCCGCCGTCAACGACCGCCGCCCGGCCAGCGGGTCGTCCGCGCGCAGCACCGCCCCGACCGGGTCCAGCCGCAGCACGCGGGTGCCGATCCCGGTGGTGTCGAACGGGGTCCTGGTCAGCGCCACGTCCACCAGCCCGCCGCGCAGCCCGGCGGTCGGGTCGGTGAAGTCCGCCTCGCGGAACGCGATCCGGGTCGCCGGGTGCCGCTCCCGGAAGGCCTCGGCCAGCCGCGCACCCGCCGCGCCGCTCGCGCCCAGCACGCCCACGGTCAGCGGCGCGTCGGCCTCGGCGACCCGCGACCGCGCCAGCTCGGCACGCTCCAGCAGCGCGACGGCCTCGGCGTGCAGCGCGGTCCCCGGCCCGGTCAGCTCCACCCCGCCCGCCGACCGCACCAGCAGCACGACCCCGAGGTCGCGCTCCAGCCGCCGGATCGCCCGGCTCAGCGGCGGTTGCGTCATGTGCAGCCGCGCGGCGGCCCGGCCGTAGTGCCGCTCCTCGGCGACGGCCACGAAGTACCGGAGCAGGCGCAGGTCCATCACCGGCGACGATACCCGCGCGGAACCGACCGGTCCCAGCGGGACTTGGACGCGCGGACCCGGCGGCGGCGAGGCTGGGGACCATGAGCGAGAGCACGAGGAACCCCGCGTCCTGGCGGGCCGTCGCGGACCTGCCGCAGGCCCGCTCCGAGGTGGCCGTCGCCGAGGCGGGCGGCCTGGTGCACGTCGTCGGCGGCACCGCCCTGGTCGACGGGGAACCGCACTGGGCGACCACCCTGGTGACCGCGTACGACCCGAGCGCCGACCGCTGGACCGAGCGCGCCCCGCTGCCCGAGCCGCTCACCCACGTCGGCCTCGCCGGTCTGGGCGGCAGGCTGTACGCGTTCGGCGGCTTCACCGGCATCGTGCACCTCGACCCGCGCCGCGCCGCCTACTGCTACGACCCCGGGCGCGACGAGTGGACCGCGCTGCCGGAACTGCCCGCGGCGCTGGGCTCGGTGGGCGTCGCGGCCGTCGGCGGGAAGCTGCACGTCCTCGGCGGCCGGGACTCCCGCCAGGTCGTCCCCCTGCCGGGCACGCCACTCGAACTGGGCCTCGGCACGACGAACCACCACTTCACCTACGACCCGGAGCGCCGCACCTGGGCCCAGGCCCCGCCCCTGCCCGGCCCACCCCGCGACCACGCGGGCGTCGTGGCCCTGGACGGCCGGGTGCACGTCGTCGGCGGCCGGGTCGAGGACGTGGACCGGAACCTGGACCGGCACGACGTCCACGACCCGCGCACCGGCGGGTGGACCACCGCCGCACCCCTGCCCGCGCCGCGCTCGGCGGGCGCGACCACCGTCCACAGCGGACTGATCGTGCACGCCGGAGGCGAGTGCGGCCAAGGGGGGAGCACCTTCGACGACGTCCACACCTACGACCCGCGCACCGACCGCTGGACCGCCACCACCCCGCTCCCGCACGGCAGGCACGGCTTCGGCGCGGCCACGGCGGCGGGCCGGGCGTACTTCGTCGCGGGCTCGCCGACCTGCGCGGGCGGCGCGGGCGCCGACGCGCTGGAACTGCTCCTGGGCTGACCCCGGCGCCGCCACCCGCCCCTAAGCGGCGGGTGGCGGCCGGTGCGCGACCCCGCTCGCGGGCTCCTCCCAGGAGCTCCGCGACTCCCGAGCCGCCCGGACGTCCCACGCGAGGTCGTCCCCGGCCGAGTCCTCCTCCGGCTCCGCCAACCCGCCGAGCAACCCCTGCGGATCGGCCGTCACCCGCCCGTCCACCACGGTCGCCACCACCCGGTGCCGGAACGCGAGCCCCGCGAACGGCGTGTTCTCCACCCCGCCCCGCAGCTCCTCCGGCCGCACCTCCCACTCCGCGTCCGGGTCGACGAGCGCGAACGTCGCCGGTTCCCCCAGCTCCAGCGGTCGCCCCGCCCTGGTCAACCCGGCGATCCTGGCGGGCGCGTGCGACATGACCCGCGCGATCAGCTCCCAGTCCCCGTCCAGCACGTCGGCGACCACGGCCAGCGCCGTCTCCAGCCCGACCGCCCCGAACGGCGCCGCGCACCAGTCCCGCGCCTTCGCGCTCGCCGGGTGCGGGGCGTGGTCGGTCGACACCGCGTCGATCGTGCCGTCCCGCAACCCCTCCCGCAGCGCCTCCACGTCCGCAGCCGACCGCAGCGGCGGGTTCACCTTGAACCGGGTGTCACCGCCGCGCACGGCCCGGTCGTCCAGCAGCAGGTGGTGCGGGGTGACCTCGGCGGTCACCGCCCAGCCCTGCGACTTGGCCCACCGCACGATCTCCACCGACCGCGCGGTCGACACGTGGCTCACGTGCAGCGCGGCCCCGGTCTCGGCGGCCAGCAGCACGTCCCGCGCGATCACCGCCTCCTCGCCGACCCCCGGCCACGGCGGCAGCTTGGTCTGCTTGGCCGCCTCGCCCGCGTTGACCTGCCCGCCACCGGCCAGCGCCTCGGACTGCGCGTGCTGCGCCACGACCGCGCCCGCCGCCTTCGCCGCCACCATCGCCCGCCGCAGCAGCCCGGCGTCGTCCAGGCAGTTCGCGTCGTCGGAGAACACCCGCACCCCGACCTTGGCCATCTCCGCGATCGGCGCGAGCCGCTGCCCGGCCAGCCCGACGGTGAGCGCCCCCGCCGGGTGCACCCGGCACGCCCGCACCCCGCGCCCCAGCGCCCGCACCCGCGCGACGCTGTCGGTCACCGGCGTGCGGTTGGGCATCGCGACGACGTCCGAGTAGCCGCCGTGCGCGGCGGCCAGCGCGTCCGCGTCGCCCGCCGTCCGCAGGTGCGCGCGCAGGTCGACCAGCGCGGGCACCGCGATCAGCCCGCCGAGGTCGATCCTGGGCGCGCAGAACGGCTCGACCAGCACCCCCTCGTGCACCGCCAGCGCGGACGGCTCGCCACCGAGCACCCGGACCCCGTGCAGTTCGATCACGCCGACACCCTCCCCACCACGAGGACCTGGTCGACGGCGCGCGGCGACACCGGTCCGGAACGGGCGCCGTGCGAGCGACGTCGACCGCACACCACGCGCACCCCTGACGCCTGCCCCCGGACGCCGAGGCGCCCGCCGGACCCGCGCGGCGCGGCAGGCCCGGCCACCGCGCGGGACCCCACCCGGCGACCCGCGCGCCGGGGCGCGGGACCACCGGCCCCCGCCCGCGCGGCGCACGCCACCGGAGCGCCCCCGCGAGCAGCGGGAGCGCTCCGGCGGGGCGCCGAGCGGGCGGGGGAGGTCACCGCTCGTCCCGCGCCCCTGGCAGCAGGTGCACCACCGGCACGCCGAGGTCGCCGTCCAGCGCGGGGGAGTGCGACACCGCCGCCACCGCGGCGATCCCGCCCTGCCTGGCCACGATGGACCGCGCCGTCGCCAGCCCCCTGGTCTGCCACGACGTCGCCAGCAGCGCGGCGCGCGACCCGTCGGCCAGCGGCGGGTTCACCGCGACGGCGCCCTCCACGGCGTCTATCCGGCTCACCCCGACCCCCAGCTCGGCGGCCACGGCGTGCGCGAGCACGGCCTCGTCGCTGCTGTTCCACACCACCACCCGGTCCACCCCGGCGCCCGAGAGGCGGGCGGCCAGCGCCGCCGCCACCACGCGCACCGCCGACGGCGACACGGCGGTGTTCAGCGTCGGGCCGTAGCTGTCCGGCGCGATGCCCAGCTCGGCCACCGCCGCTCGCACGGCGATGTAGGCGGCGTTCTCGTTCTCGGTCATCCCTGCGGCTCCCTGTGCCTGGTTCCTGCGTGCGTCGAGCTGTGCCGACCTGGTCGCGCCGAGCTGCGCGGGTCGGGCGACGACCGCCGATCACGGCGGGTCCGTTCGAGCGAACCCCGCTGAGCCGTTCAGCGCAACGGTCAGGTGTCCGAGGTCTCCGAGATCCACACCGGACCGGCCCGGAAAAGCGAAAACCGGGGCGCCGCCCGAAGGGGCGCCCCGAGGTCGGACTCCGCCGGTGGCCGCGCCCCCCTCTGACGCGGGGGCGCGGCCACCTCCGGCTCACCCGATGTCGAACCGGGCCTTCACCTGGCGCTCCACGAGGTCGACGACCGCGTACAGCACCCAGCCGATCAGGCACAGCAGGATCAGGGTGATGAAGACGACCTGGATGTCGTCGTTGTCCTGCGCCTGCTTCTCCAGGTACCCCAGCCCGGCCTGCGCGCCGATGAACTCGCCGATCACCGCCGCCGTCACCGCCTGGAGCACGCCGACCCGCAGGCCCGCCAGCAGCGCGGGCAGCGCGAACGGCAGCTGGAGCACCCTGGCCTTGCGCGCGCCGGACATGCCGAGCACGACCGACAGGTCGTCGAACGCGGTCGGCATCCCGCGCAGCTTCGCCACCACGTTCACCAGGATCGGGTAGAACGTCACCAGCGCGATCAGCGTGATCTTCGAGCCGATGCCCAGTCCCAGCCACAGCACGATCAGCGGCGCGATCGAGATCTTCGGGGTCACCTGGACCACGACGATCACCGGCATCAGCAGCTTCTCCAGCCACCGCAGCCGCACGAACAGCACCGCGAGCAGCACGCCGGCCACCGTGCCGATCAGCACGCCCTGCAGCACCTCGGCGAGGGTCTGCGCGAGGTGCACGCCCAGCCCGCCGCCCTGGAACAGGGTCACGGCCCTGGACACCAGTTCGCCGGGGCTGGGCAGCACGTAGTCCGGCACGACCGGCAGCGACGCGACGGTCCACCACGCAGCGATGCCCACGGCCAGCGACACCAGGCCGGCGAGCAGCGCGGTGCCGCGCGCCGGTGCGGTCGGGGAACTCATCGGACGTTCTTCACCATCTCGTCGGCGTTGAACTCCTTGTCGATCAGCTTGAAGCCGACCTGGGCCTTGATGGACTCGTTCCAGCGGTCCACGTTGCCGTAGCCGAAGCCGTGCTCCTTGGTGTCGGCCGACTGCCACAGGGTCAGCGCGAACACGTCGTCCAGGATCAGCTCGATCTGGGCCTCCTGGCCCTCGAACGTGGGCGCGTAGTCCTTGATGGCCATCTTGGTGGCCTCGCCGACGTTGTCGATCACGTACTGGATGCCCTCGTTCAGGGCCGCGTTGAACGACTTCACCGTCTCGGCGTCGGAGTTCACCTTCTCCGGGTTCGCGATGACGATGTTGCCGAACGACGGCAGGTACTCGTCGCTCAGCACCTGGCCGACGCCCACCCCGGCCTGGAGCAGCGCGTAGTAGCGCAGCCGGGAGAAGACGATCGCGTCGACCTGGCCGTTCTTCATGGCGTCCACGATCGCGCCGGTGCCGATGGTCTCGACCTGCACCTCGGACAGCGGCACGTTCTCCTTGGCCAGCATCGCCTGGAGCTGCGCGTAGTTCGCGCTGCCCAGGTCGGTCACGCCGACCTTGCGGCCCTTGAGGTCCGCCGGGGTCTTGATGCCCGAGTCGTCGCGGAACAGCAGCGCGCCGATGCCCTGCTGGTACGTGGTGTGCACGACGTTGGTCTTGATGCCCTTGGCGTACGCGGTGATCACCGAGTCGCCGTTGGGGAAGCCGAAGTCGACGTTGCCCGCGGCCACGTTCTGCACGATGTCGGCGCCCTGGGCGTAGGTGAACTCCACCTCCAGGCCGTGGTTCTTGAAGAAGCCCTGCTTCTGCGCGGCGTACAGCGGGGCGTAGTACGGCACCGCCGAGCCGTCGATCTGCATGGTGACCTTCTTGGTCCCGCCCTCGGAGGACGAGGACGAGCCCGCGTCGGCGGGGCTGCACGCGACCAGCGCGGCGGCGGTGGCCACCACGGCGGTCAGGGCGCCGAAGCGGCGGCGGGACAGGGTGGAGCTGGACATGCTTTTCCCTTCGGGGATGCGGGGTTCTAGCAGGGGAGGGCGCCGGGGCCGGGGTCGGGGGACCCGGCTAGCGGCGCCACGGCAGTGCGATCCGCTCGGCCAGTCCGACCAGGCCGAACCCGGTCAGGCCGACCACGACCGTCAGCAGGACGGCGGCGAGCAGCTGGGGGGTGTCGTAGGTGCTCTTGCCCATCACCATCAGGTAGCCGAGGCCCTGCTTCGCGGACAGGTACTCGGCCAGGAACGCGCCGGTCATCGCGTCGATCACGGCGATCCGGGCGCCCGCGAACAGGGCGGGCAGCGCGGCGGGCAGCTGCACGCGCAGCAGGAACCGCTTGCGGTCCATGGCCAGGACGCGGCCCAGCGCGCGCATGTCGTCGGTGACCTCGCCCAGGCCGAGCGTCATCGCGATCATCATCGGGAAGAACGCGAGCATCACCACGAGCGTGAGCTGCGAGCCCAGGCCGAGGCCGAACCACAGCACCAGCAGCGGGGCGACGGCGATCTTCGGCGCGGCCTGGAACAGCACCACGTACGGCGCCAGCAGCATCCGGGCGCGCGGCGAGGACGCCAGCACCCAGCCCAGCGCGCAGCCGATCAGGACGCCGGACACCAGGCCGATGACGATGTTGCGCACCGTGTAGCCCAGGTGCGGCCACAGCTCGCCGCTGCTCGCGAGCCCGGCCAGCGACTCGGCGACGGCGCCGGGCGCGGGCAGCAGGTACTGGGGGACGTCGGCGAGCGTGACGTACAGGTGCCACACGCCGATGACGACCGCCAGGTACAGCACCGCCGTGCCCGCGCGGCGCAGGTCGAACCGGCCGCGCGCCTTGGGCACCGCGGTCTCGTCGACCAGGTCGCGCACGCTCATGCCAGCTCCCCGCGCAGCATCCCGGCGAAGCGGCCGAACTCGGGCAGCTCGCGGGTGGCGGGGGTGCGGTCGCGGCGCAGCGGCACCCGGTGCACCGCGCGGATGCGGCCGGGGCGCGCGGACATCACCACGACGCGGTCGGCCAGGTAGGCGGCCTCCTCCACGCTGTGCGTGACGAAGACGATGGTCTTCCTGGTGCGCTCCCAGATCCGCAGGATGTCGTCGTGCAGCCGGTCGCGGGTGATCGCGTCCAGCGCGCCGAACGGCTCGTCCATCAGCAGGATCTGCGGGTCGTAGGCCAGCGCGCGCACGATCGCGGTGCGCTGGCGCATCCCGCCGGACAGCTCCTTCGGGTAGGACTTGGCGAAGTCGCCCAGCCCCACCAGGTCCAGCAGCTCGGCCACCCGCTGCTCGGCGCCCTCCAGGTCCTTGCGGCCCTCCAGGCCCAGGCCCACGTTGCCCGCCACGGAGCGCCACGGCAGCAGCGCGGGCTCCTGGAACACGAAGCCGATGTCCTTGCCGGGGCGCGGCGGGCGCTGCCACTCGACGGTCCCCGTGTAGTCGTCGTCCAGGCCGGCGACCATGCGCAGCAGCGTGGACTTGCCGCAGCCCGACGGCCCGATGACCGCGACGATCTCGCCCTCGGCGATGTCCAGGTCGATGCCCTCCAGCGCCTGCACCGTCGCGCCCTTGGCCGTGCGGTAGCGCTTGTCGACGCCGCGGATGCTCAGCAGCGGCCGTGGCGGGGCGGGTGCCGGGACGCCGGGCTGGGCGCCGCTCGGGGCGGGAGGGGTCACGTCGTGGCTCCGCAATCGTGGTCGGTTTCCGGGGTGCGGCCCGGAGTGTTCCATGCGGTGGAAGTGCCTTTCCACCTCGGGGTCGGTGCTCACCGGAACAGCATCTCGGTGATCGCTCTGCGTAGCGATTCGCGTCGACGCAGATCAGCCTGCTTTATCGGGCGCGAAAAATCCACTGTGACCGTTCGCAGTGGAGGTTGACAGCCGTTCGGCCGACCAACAGACTCCCCGATCTGGAAACCCCATTTCCACCACGAGTGCCGGCGGACCCGGCGGTGAGGAGCGCGCCCGGTGGCCCGCAGCGCAGCAGATCCCTGGCTCGACGGGCGACCCCCGCACCTGCCGTGCGGACCCGGCGACCTGCCCGAGGTGTGCCTGCTCCCCGGCGACCCGGCGCGCGTCGACCGGGCCGCGCAGGTGCTCGACGACTTCCGCGTCCTCGGGCAGAACCGCGAGTTCAGGGTGGGTGTCGGCACCTCGGGCGGGGTGCCCGTCGCGGTCTGCTCCACCGGCATCGGCGGGCCGTCCACCGAGATCGCCGTGGTCGAGCTGGCCCGCCTCGGCGTGCGCACCGTGATCCGCACCGGCGGGATGGGGGCGCTCAGCGCGCACATCGAGCCGGGCGACCTGTGCGTGGTGACCGAGGCCGAGCGGGAGGGCGGGGCGGCCAGGCACTACGCCGACCCGGAAATCCCCGCGCTCGCCGAGGACGGCGTCTCCGCGGCCCTGCTGGCCGCCGCGCCCGCGCATTTCCCGCGACCCGCCCACCGAATTCGCGTGCTCTCCTGCGACAGCTATTACGTCGGAGAGGGCAGGCCGTTGGACCGAATGGAGGAACGCGCCGCCCGGCGTTTGGCGGAAATCGAGGCCATGGGCGTCGACGCGATGGACATGGAGTGCGAGACCGTGTTCGCGGTCGGCGCCGCGATGGGGCTGCGCGTCGGCGCCGTCCTGGTGGCCCACGCGTCCCGCGCCACGGACAGCTGGCTGGAGGACTACGAGCCCGCGCAGCTGGCGATGCTGCGGGTGGCGGCGAGCGCGGCGCGTGACCTGGTGGCCACCCCGGGTGTGTGAGCTGGGCGACTCGGCGTGAGAATCACGCGATCAACTTCTCGCCCTCACCCGGAGGTCAGGTGGCCGAGGCAACCCGTCCGATGCAAGTGGTAGTAAGAGCGCTCGACGTGCTCGGAGCGCTGTCCGCGGCGGGCACCAGCCGCAGCCTCCAGGAGCTGCACGAGCAGCTCGACATCCCCGTCGGCAGCATGCACCGGCTGCTGGCGACCCTGGAGCAGTCCGGCTACGTGTCCCGCTCGCCGGTCAACCGCCGCTACTTCCTCGGCCGCTCCGCCCGCGCGCTCGGCCAGCAGGCCAGGGCGAACGGCGCCAGGCTCGTCCGCCCGCCCGCGCCGCTGGAGGTGGCGGCGCGGGAGAGCGGGGAGACGGTGTTCCTGAGCGAGCTGATCGGCGACGTGCCGGTGTGCGTGGCGCTCGTGGAGGCCAGGCACCCGCTGCGGCTGTTCGTCCGGATCGGCCAGGAGATGCCGCTGCACGCCGCGTCGTCGGCGCGCAGCATCCTGGCGTTCCAGGAGGACGAGGTGGCGCGGGCGCTGCTCGCGAACGCCCCGCTCACCGAGTACACGTCGGGCACCCCGCGCACCACCGAGGGCGTCCTGGAGCACCTGTCGGTGGTGCGCGCGCAGGGCTACGACGTGTGCGACAACGAGCTGGACCGCAACGTGTGGGCGGTGTCCGCGCCGGTCCGCTCGATCGACGGCAGCGTCGGCGCGAGCGTGACGCTGGCGGCGGCGGGCGCCCGGATGCGCGACCCGCTCGACCGCACCCGCGCGACGGCGACCGTGCTGCGCGCGGCGCGGGCGCTGTCGGAGGAACTGGGGTACGTCGCGGACGAGGACTGACCTCCGCGCGTGGCGCCCGCCCCACCCTGGGCGCCGATCCCGAGCGCTGGTCTCGGGACCTGTTGGTGGCGCAGTGGATTCCGCCGGACATCACGTGACGTCAGGCCGCTTCCGCGCCACCTCCCCTCACCGGTGACGTTCCCCGGTGGGCATCCTCACACTTCCCGCCCCAGCGGCGGTCCCGCCCCGCGCCGACCGGTCGAGGTCCAGCGCGCGGTGTGCACCAGGTGCAGCCGACGAGCCCCGCGCCCCAGCACGTTCGAGCTCGGGTGCACCTCCTGGCAGTAGTGCTCGACCCCGAGGTGGTCGTGCGTCCCGTGGTGGCCGCCGCCCGCCGCGACGTCCAGGTGCAGCCTCGCCACCTCGCGGAACAGCGGCGCGTCCCCGGTGACGAACAGCGTGTCCGCGTGCACCCGCTCGTGCAGCCGCTCCCGGTCGGGCACGTGCGCGTAGGCGTCGTGGTCGACCGGCGCGAGCGCGGCGACCTCGGGCAGCTCGGCGGTGCGCAGCCGCCCCCGGCCGAGCCCGGCGCGCACGTCCTTCCAGTCCGACGGCGAGAACTGCAACCCCCGGTGCGACAGCACGAGGTCGAGCGGGAGGTCCCCCGGCCACAGCCCGCCTGCGGGCGGGGTGGTGGCGCGCACGGGCAGGTGCACGAGCGAGCGGGGGGAGCGCGCGGCGAGCAGCCACAGCGCCGCCACGGCCGCCGCGTCGGCCCCGCCGACCAGCACCTCGACGGACCACTCGCGCCCCACGACCAGCGTGCGCGCGAGCGGCGAGGCGGGCCGGAGCACGCGGAAGTCGGCCCGGCCGAGCCGGACCCGGTGCTCGGTGACGCGCAGCTCCACGCCCCGGACCTTACCCCGAACGGGTGAGTCAGGCGGGTGCTTCCGCCGGGCGCGCGACCACCTGTCGACCTACGCTCGCTCGGTGCTCCGGTCGTGGGATCTGGTCATGCTGGCCACGGGGGTGCTCTGGCTCGCGACCTTCCTGCGCATGCTCCGGAAGCTGACCGTGAACCGGGGTGAGGTCCTGGCCGTCACCTTCGCGATGCCGTTCAGCATGATGTTCTTCGGCTCGTACATCGGGGGCGCCCCGGTGGAGGCGGTCTGCGCGCTGTACGTCCTGGCGATGGCCCTGGTCTGGCTGGCCTCCGGGTTCAGGCCCGAGCTCATGGTCGACCACGACGAGCCCGGCGTCGACGAGGCGCTGGTCGAGCGGTCCGAGAAGGCCCAGCTGCGCCTGGTCGTCCTCATCGTCCTCGTGTCGATCGCCTTGGGCGTCGTGTTCTGGGACGAGATCCCCGTCGACTGACGCCGCCCCCCTCGTCCGGTGGGGGCGGCGCGTCGAGCGGGCTCACGAGTTCAGCAGGAACCTGTCCAGCACCCGCACCCCGAACTTCAGCGCGTCCACCGGCACCCGCTCGTCCACCCCGTGGAAGAGCCCGGAGAAGTCCAGGTCGGCGGGCAGCTTCAGCGGCGCGAAGCCGAAGTTGCGGATGCCCAGGCGCTGGAACGACTTCGCGTCCGTGCCGCCGGACAGCATGTACGGCAGCACCTTCGCGCCGGGGTCCTCCGCGCTGATCGAGCCGACCATCGCGTCCACCAGCGCGCCGTCGAACGTGGTCTCCACCGGCGGCAGGCCGATCCACTCGCGCTCCACGTCCGGGCCGAGCAGCTCCGCCAGCTCCGCGTCGAACGCCTCCTCGCGGCCGGGCAGGATGCGGCAGTCCACGGTGGCCTCGGCGACCGACGGGATCACGTTCGCCTTGTACCCGGCGGTCAGCATGGTCGGGTTGGCCGTGTCGCGCAGCGTCGCGCCGATCATCCGCGACAGCGCGCCGAGCTTGCCGACGGCGCCCTCGATGTCGTCCTCGGGGAAGTCGATCCCGGTGATCTCGGTGACCCCGTCCAGGAACTCCCGCACCGACGGCGAGATCACCAGCGGGAACCGGTGCTGCCCCAGCTTGGTCACCGCGGCGGCCAGCTTCGCGACCGCGTTGTCGTGGTGGATCATCGACCCGTGGCCCGCCGTGCCGCGCACGCGCAGCTTCAGCCAGCGGATGCCCTTCTCGGCGGTCTCCACGAGGTAGGCGCGCACGTCGTCCTTCAGCGTGATCGAGAACCCGCCGACCTCGCTGATCGCCTCGGTGACCCCCTCGAACAGCTCCGGCCGGTGCTCCACCAGCCACTGCGCGCCGTAGAGGCCGCCCGCCTCCTCGTCGGCCAGGAACGCGAACACGATGTCCCTGGGCGGCACGATCCCGTCGCGCTTGAACCGCCGCGCCACCGCGAGGGACATGGCGACCATGTCCTTCATGTCGACCGCGCCCCGCCCCCACACGTACCCGTCCTGCACCGCGCCGGAGAACGGGTGCACCGACCACTCCGACGCGTCGGCGGGCACCACGTCCAGGTGACCGTGCACCAGCAGCGCCCCGCGCGACGGGTCGGCCCCCGCGAGCCGGGCGACCACGTTGCCGCGCCCCTTGGCCCCGGACTCGACGTACGTGGTCTCGTACCCGACCTCGGCCAGCTTCTCGGCGACCCACTCGGCCGCCTTCCGCTCGCCGACCAGCGTGTCCGGGTCGCCGGTGTTGGTGGTGTCGATCCTGATCAGCTCGCTGGCCAGGGTCACGACCTCGTCCTGCGCGAGCTCCAGCCCGCCGCCTGTGTTCGTCACACGGCTTTCCTACCACCAGCCAGTCGGCCGGATGGCGCAGCTCCCGAGGGGTGGGCGGCCGGGGACGGCCCCGCCGGGGCCGCTGAGCACCCGGCGGGACCTGGGGCGGGACGTCGGAGATCCCGCCTTGAGTTGATCATGCCACTAGGGGTGGGCGGTCGCGGCGCGGGGGAGGAGCGCTTGCGGGGCAACGGGGTGCTCAGCGCAGCCAGGTGATCACCGGCTCCCGCGCGGCCCCGCTGCCCGGCGCGGCGGGCGCGTCCTCGCGGGGGTGCGCGCCGCGCTCGACCAGCGCCGCCAGCACCGCCTCGAACGTCGCCCGCGACCCCGCGCGGGCGTCCCGCAGGGTCGCCGTCGGGATCAGCGCCGAGCAGTCCACCAGCAGGTCGAACGGCGCCCGGTCGGTGAACAGGTCGAACCCCCAGTTCGCCAGGAACAGCTCCCGGCTGAGCCCGTCCTTGTCCCGCAGCAGCCGGGCGCACTCGGCGGGCCCGCGCGGGCTCCCCCGCTCCAGGTACGACACGCGGCACTTGCGCGCCCTGCTCCCGGTGCTCGACTCCAGCCAGATCCGCACCGCCGGTTCCGCCGAGTACCAGGGCAGCCCCCACGAGTCGAACACCCCGGCGGGCGCCCGGCCTAGCAGCCCGGCCATCGCCGCGTCCACCGCCCGCTCCAGCTCCGGGTCGCCCCGCGCGAGGTCGACCTCGGGGGACCACTCGCGCTCGGCGCGGCCGAGGACGTCGAGCAGCACCGCCGACGCCGAGTAGCGCGGCACGCCCAGCGCCCGCGCCAGCGCGCGGGAGAGCGTGGTCTTCCCGGCCGCCGTCAGGCCGGAGACGATGATCTTCATCGGGGTCACCTCGGCGCGTGCCCGGCCGCGCGGGACCGGGGGGAATTCGGTTCGCGGACCCGGAACCGCAGAATTGCGGGGTCCGGTTTTCCGGCCCTTGCCACACTGTCTTCACCCGAAGAAGTGAGCGTGTCCTATTTCGCGACAATCGTCCCGTCGGCAAAGCTAGCACCCGATTCCGCGTTGTCCAGTCCGATCGGCGGGAGTTGGTCCGTGCGCGAAGTGCGTTTGGCGGGGTGCGTCATCACGGATCCGCGCGGGCGGGTGCTGATGCTGCACCGGAGAACCGACGAGCTGACCCAGTGGGAGATTCCGGGGGGAAAGCTCGAACCCGGTGAGGAGCCCGAGCAGACCGCCGTCCGGGAACTGCGCGAGGAGGTCGGCGTCGAGGTCGACATCGAGCGCAGGCTCGGCGAGCGGGAGTTCTTCCAGGGCGACTGCCGGATGGTCTACACGTGGTTCCTGGCGGCCATCACCAGCGGTCGTCCCCGGCCGGTGGAGCCGATCCACGACCGGCTCTCCTACCACCACGTCGCCGAGTGGGCCGACATGGTCGACCAGCTCTCCCCGAACAGCAGGAACTTCATCAGCGAGGTCTCCCGAGGGGGCATCTCGCTCTAGCCGGTGAGGCACCCATGCGCGTCGTCGTGGACACCCCTGCCGTGACCGCCGCGAGCACCCCGGCGCGGGAGCTGGCCGCCCTGATCGCGGCCGACACCCGTGTCGACTACGTCTACTCCTACCCGCCGAGGCAGAGCTACCGGCCGCTCCCACCGGGGCCGGACGCCGACGTCCCCGGCCTGGTCAGCCGTTCGCTGGCCCGGTTCCCCGACCTCAACCTGTACGCGCACGTCCCGTTCTGCCGCCAGATCTGCCGCTTCTGCAACCTCTACGCCGTGGCCGACGCCGGGCGGGACGACCGGCACGACGACTACGTCGCCGCCGTCCTGAGCGAGGCCGAGCGCCTCGCCGCGCTCACCGACCGCAAGCACGTCACCACCCTCTACCTCGGCGGCGGTACCCCGTCCGTGCTCCGCCCGCAGCTGCTCGAACGCCTGGTCACCGGCCTGCTCGCGCTGTTCGCGACCGACCCGACCACCCCGCCGCCGGAGACCGCGCTGGAGGTCGACCCGGCCACCGTCGACGCGGCGGCGCTGCGGGACATCAGGGCGGCGGGGATCAACCGGATCAACCTCGGCTACCAGTCGATGGTCTCGGGCGAGGTGGTCGACCTCGGCCGCGACCGCCCGGCCGCCTCCGGCCTCGACCTGCTCGCCGCGGCACTCGGCACCGGGTTCGCCAACGTCTGCGTCGACCTCATCTACGGCCTCGCCGGGCAGACGGACGAGGGCTGGCTCACCTCGTTGCGGCAGGTCACGGCCCTGCTGCCGCCGACGGTGTGCGCCTACCCGCTCACCCTGCGACCGTTCACCGGCTACCGCAGGCGCGGCTACCGCAGCGTCGACGGCGCCGTCCTGCACCGCCGCTACCGGGTCGCCGACCGGGTGCTGCGCGAGGCCGGGTACCGGCAGGAGACGCACGTCAGGTGGGTGCGCGACCGGGGCGGCTACGTCCAGAAGGCCAACCACTGGGGGATGCGCAACGTGCTGGGCCTCGGCGCGGGCGCCCGCAGCTACCTGTGGGAGGCCGACCTGCGCAACGGCTACTCGGTGCGCTCCCGGTCCTCCGCGCTGCGCGACTACCTGGACCGCGTCCGCGTCGGTGCGAGCCCCGTCCGGGACGGCTACCCCATGACGCCCGACGAGCGGCTGCGCAAGGCCGCCGCGCTGAACCTGGTGGACCTGGACCGGAACTGGGCGCGCGAGCTGCTCGGCGCCGACCCGGTCGAGCGCTTCGCCGACCGCTTCGCGGCCTTCGCCGAGCTGGGCCTGGCGGAGGTGGCGCCGGACCGGGTCCGCCTCACCCCCGAGGGCGTCCAGCACCGCGACCTGCTCTCGCAAACCCTGTTCAGCCCCGAGGTGCGCGCCCGGTTGCGCGCTTTCGACTACGACGAGTGACCCGTTTTTCCGCTTTCGGCGGAACATCCCGGTGCTCCGCTGGAAACGGTGCGCCCGCATTCCTGCGGGGCCGCTCCCGAAAAGCCCGGAAAGTGGCTGCGGTGTCTCTTTCATCAACTCCGGTGGCGTGACACCGTGGGCTGCGCGAGAAGCGTTCTCCGGTGTTGAGCGAGGAGTCCGAAGATGAGCGGAACGGCCATCGTCGCGGCGATGCAGGCGTATTCGTCGATCGGTTTGCGGGGCGCGGTGTACGTCGCCTGCCCCATCAGCTCGGGAAAGCGCGAGTTCGACCTGATGCTGAGCCTGGGCAGGTTCGACCGCACGGCGCTGCGCGCGGAACTGCCCGCTCGCTGGCGCGGCGAGGTCCTCGAACCCAACCGCGCGGACGCCGGGGGCGCGGCGGCGCTCGCCCGCTCCCGGCACCCGCGCAGCGCGGTCGTCAACCCGGCCGCGTTCGACATAGCCGGGCTCGACCAGCCCGGCTACGACGTGCTGTGCGAGCGCATCATCCGGGACCACGTGACGCGGATCGTGCTCGCGGACGGCTGGCAGTACAGCAGGGGCGCGCGCGTCGAGGCCGTGCTCGCGTTCGACCTCGGCCTGCCGGTGGAGGACGGGGCGGGCGGGCCGATGGACCGCGACCGGGTGGCGTCCGCGTGCGCCGAGGCGGAGACCGCGCTGCTCGGCTCCGGGGTGCCCGGCCACGCCGTGCCCGCCCTGCTGCCCGCCTTCGCGCTCGACGCGGTCCCCGGCGCCGCCGCGCCGGTCGGGTGACCGGGAGCCCCCGTCACCCGCCGACGGCGTCCCGCATCCCGTCCAGCTCGCGCAGCAGCTCGGCGTCGACGCCGGGGTCGTCCCGCAGCGCGCGCCACGCGTCCCGCACCGCCCCGGCGTCGCCGGGCGCCAGCCGCTCCCCGCGCCACAGGGCGAAGTCGTAGAACGAGTACAGGTCCAGGTAGCGCCGCTCCGCGCTGATCCGGTCCCGGTAGCCCGCTTCGCGCACCAGCGCGATCGACCGCTCGCGGGTCCGCGACCAGCCGTGCGCGCGGTCCGAGTCCACGTGCGGCGGTTCCAGGGTCCGGTCCCGGTCGCCGTAGTAGTACATGAGGTACCCCCGGTTCCAGGCCCGCCACCGGGGCGACGACCGCCCGCGCCCCACGAACTCCGCCAGCGCCCGCCCGTCGCCCCGGTGGCACAGCCCCCACAGCAGCGCCTGCTGGAGGAACACGTCGTCCTCCCCGTCGAACAGCCGCCACAGCGCGCCGACCCCGCCCGGCGCGGCGCGGGAGAGCAGGTAGGCCACCAGGTTCCCGGTCACCCGCGCCACCGCCGCCCCCTCCCGCTCGCGGGCCGTCCGGTACGCCCGCTCCAGCACCCCCGC
Source organism: Actinosynnema pretiosum (assembly GCF_024171695.1). Classification (GTDB taxonomy): domain Bacteria; phylum Actinomycetota; class Actinomycetes; order Mycobacteriales; family Pseudonocardiaceae; genus Actinosynnema; species Actinosynnema pretiosum. The sequence continues at coordinate 95,483 of NZ_JAMTCF010000011.1, forward strand.
GAGGTCGGGCACGCCCGCCTCGCGCAGCTCGCCCACCAGGAAGTGCCTGATCTCCGGGGTCGGGTCCAGCCGCAGGTGCTCGACCAGCCCCGCGCCGCCCCCGCCCGCCAGCGCGCGCTGGTAGGAGCGGCTCACCAGGTACTCGTAGAACGAGTAGTGGATGAAGCTGCCCCACACCCGGCCGGACGCGCGCACCCGGTCGCACAGGTGGCTCAGCGCCCGCGCCGCGCACCGCTCGGCGCCCTCGCCCGAGGGGCCGCGCGCCACGGCCAGGCTGATCGCGGTGAAGTCGAACCGGTCCTCCCGCAGCGCCCGCCCGGAGAACAGGGCCCACGCCGCGTCGACCCACACGTCCGCCGAAGACCCGCCCCGGCACCCCGCGACCACGAGCGCCCGGTCGCTGCGCCGCGCCAGCAGGTCCACGCACTCCGCGTACAGCGCGGGCACGTTCGCCACCCCGCGCAACCGCTCCGCGCCCAGGCAGGTGATCATCCGCGCGTACAGCGGCCGGGCCGCCATCCTGGTCAGGTCCGGCGACGCGCGCACCAGCTCCACCAGGGCGCCCGGCTCGTCCAGCACCCCGGCCGCGGCCAGCCTGCGGGTGAACTCGGCGAACTGCCCGTCCAGCGCCCACCCGCCCACGGCGCGGATCGAGTCGAACACGTCGCCGTCCATCGCGGGCGCCACGACGTCCTCGAACTCGCGGTGCCTGCACGTGACCACGAGCGTGAACACCGCGCCCGCCTCGCGCAGCAGCCCGGCGAGCCCGGCGCCGCCGCCCTCGTCGCCGACCGCCTCGTCCAGCCCGTCGACCACCAGCACCGGCCGCGCGCCGCTCCCGACCGCCGCGCGCAGCGCCACCGCCCACTCCGGACCGGAGCCGTCGAGCGCCTCGCGCAGACCCGACACCCGGACCGCGATGGCGGGCGCCACCCGGCGCAGCTCGCGCAGCAGCGCGTAGGCGGTGACGCTCTTGCCGCTGCCCGGTTCGCCCAGCAGCAGCACCGAGCAGCCCGCGAGCACCTCGGCCGCCACCGACGAGACCCCGGTGGCGGCCACCAGGTCGGGGCCGGTGAACGAGGCGCGCACGTACAGGCCCCTGCGGTGAAGCTCGGCGATGCTCAGGTCCAGCGGGAACGCCGTGCGGCGCTTGCCCAGCGCCCTGGCGCTGTCGTCGGAGGCCCGCCACAGCGCGGCGTCACCCGGCCGCCGGACGGGCTCCGCGCCCCGCTGCCCCTGCTGCGGCACGTCGACCGGTGGCCGCTCGGTCGGTGGCCGCTCGACCGGGGGCCCGTCAGCCTGCGCCACGCCGGTCGGGCCCTGGTCCCCGGTGGAGGGTCCGCCGACCCGCAGCACCCACGCGTCCGCGTCCGTCTCCTTGGCCACCACCCGGGTGCGCCGGTACGCGCCCACCTCGGCGAACCGGCTGTGCCGCACCACCTCGTCGAAGAACCACGCCGACACCACCAGCACGAGCGCCCCGGAGTGCCCGGTCAGCTCCCGCTTGGCGGCGGGGGAGTCGACCAGCCTGCACGCGTGGTTGACCGCGTGCCCGACCGCGCCGTGCCCGTCCAGGTACACCTCGCCCGCGTGCACCGCCATCCGCAGCCGCACCCGCTGCCCATCGGGGTGCGTGCGGTTGTGCTCGCGCAGCAGGTCCGCCAGCAGGTGCGGCAGCCGCTCCACGAGCAGGCCCTTCGGCACGTCTCCGGGAACGAGCACCAGCGCCCCGTCGCCCCGGTCCCCGAGGTCGCAGGAATCCCACGGGACGCCCGCCGAGGTGAATGCCGAAGCCAGTGCCGCGTACACGGCGGCGCGCACCGCCAACCGGTCCGGATTGGTCCTGCGGTGGTCGCCGTACGCCTCGACGTCGACCACCGCGACGGTCCGGTGCACGGCCTGGCCCGACGCGAGACCGGCGCTGCTGCCTGCGGAGATGTCCCCGTCCATCCGTCCTCCCCGGTGCCTCCCCGCTGGCCACGGTAGGGCATCGGCGACCTCCCCGGTGGACGGCGGGGCAATTCCCGGTAATTCTGGAAAAAATGTTTGAGCGCAATTCTGCGGATTCGCTGGAACGCTTCATTAGGGGGTGCTCCGGAAGGGCGCCGCCCGGCCGGGGGCGCGGGCCGCGCCCCGCGACGTGGTTCCGCAGCCGCGCGACCCGGATCCGTAACACGGCGGACACCCGGCCCGACTCCAAGGTCATCCCCGGACCCCGCGCCGCGGAGGTGCCCATGAACGCCAGACCGTCCGAGCCCCGGCACTGGCAGGCCGCGGCGGAACCCGACGACTACTACACCGGCGGCCCCAGCTGGGCGTCCGACCCGGCCGGTCACGCGCTGCTGCGCATCAACCGCGCGGGCGGTCCCGCCGAGGCCACCGCGCAGGCCGCCACCGAGGCCGTCCTGGTGCTGCACTCGATCCGGCGCATCCTGCTGTGGACGGCGGTGCTGCTGCCGACGGCCGTGGTGCTGGCCGCGCTGCTGCTGTCGGCGGAGCCGCCGCGCTGAGCCGAGGGTGCGATCATGCCGCCCGTGCCCATCCGACCGCTGACCCCCGCCGACCACGACCTGCTCGACGCCGCCGTCCGGCTCTTCCGCGACGTCGAGGTCGCCGACCACACCCCGTTCCTCGCCGACCCGGCCACGATCGCGCTCGTCGCCCTGGACGACGGCGGCGCGGTCGTCGGCTGGGCCTGGGGCCTCCGGCAGCGGCACGCGGCGGGCTACTCGCAGGTCCAGCTCTACGAGATCGGCGTCGACGGGGGCAGCAGGCGGCGCGGGGTGGGGCGGGCGCTGCTCACCGCGTTCCGCGACCTCGCGCGCGCCGAGGGCCACCGCCGCATGTGGCTGTTCACCGACGAGGGCAACACCGCCGCCAAGGCGCTGTACGAGTCCGAGGGCGGCGAGCCCTCGCCGCACGACGACGCGGGCTACTGGTGGCAGCTCACTCCGGCCTGACCCCGCCCACCAGCTCCCAGAAGTGCGCCACGTGCTCGGCCATGTCGGTCCCTGGGTCGTGCAGCCACGCCGTCTGCAACCCGTCCAGCACCGCCGTGACCAGCACCGCGAGCTTGTCCGGGTCCGCTGCGGCGGGCATCCGCCCCTCCGCCTGCAACCGGCGGATCGCCTCGGCGGTGTCCGCCCGCAGCGCCCGGTACCGCTCGCTGAAGTACCCGTGCGACGGGTGCTCCGGCTCCACCGCCTCCGCCGACACCCGGTTGTACAGCCGCACCAGCCCCGGCACCCCCGCGTTGTGCCGCACCAGGCGCACGTAGGCGTCCGGCAGGTCGGTGGTCTCCGGGTCGCCGAGGAACTCCGCCCGGTCGGCCTCGTCGCGCCGCCGCAGGATCTCGGTGAACAGCTCCTCCTTGGACCCGAAGTGGTGCATCAGCCCCGCCTGGCTCAGGCCCACCGCGTCGGCCAGCTCGCGCACCGTGGTGCGCCGGTAGCCGTTGCGGGCCACCAGTTCGAGCGCTGTGGTGAGGATCTCCTCCCGCTTGGCCAGCCCCTTCGCGTACGAGCCCCGTCGAGTCATGGTGGCGAATCTATCCGTTGCCACCCAAAACCGAGCGGTATACGGTGTTCGTGGAGTCAAAAACCGAACATCATGCGGTTTTCAAAGGGGATGCCGATGAGCACCGACCAGCCCACCGTGCCCGCGTCAGTGGCCGACCAGGCCGCCCTCGGCAGCGGCGCGGACATGTGGACCACGAAGGCGGTCGGCGACGTGCCGTCCCTCTTCGTCACCGACGGCCCGCACGGCCTGCGCAAGCAGACCGGCGCGACCGACAACCTCGGCATCGGCGGCAGCGTCCCCGCGACCTGCTTCCCGCCCGCCGTCGGCCTCGCGCAGAGCTGGGACGCCGACCTCGTCGAGCGGGTCGGCCGGGCGCTGGGGGAGGAGTGCCAGGCCGAGGGCGTGTCCGTCCTGCTGGGACCGGGCGTGAACATCAAGCGCGACCCGCGCTGCGGTCGCAACTTCGAGTACTACTCCGAGGACCCGCTGCTGTCCGGCGCGCTCGGCGCGGCCTGGGTGCGCGGCGTGCAGTCGCAGGGCGTGGGCACCTCGCTCAAGCACTACGCGGCCAACAACACCGAGACCGACCGGATGCGCTCCAGCTCCAACGTCGACCCGCGCACCCTGCGCGAGGTGTACCTGCGGCCGTTCCAGCGGGTCGTCGAGGACGCCCAGCCGTGGACGGTCATGTGCGCCTACAACCGGATCAACGGCGTGTACGCGTCCGAGGACCGCTGGCTGCTCACCGACGTGCTGCGCGGCGAGTGGGGCTTCGAGGGCGCCGTGGTCAGCGACTGGGGCGCGGTGCGCGACCGGGTGGCCGCCGTGTCGGCCGGGCTCGACCTGGAGATGCCCGGCGGCGGCGACACCGACGCGGACGTCGTCGCGGCCGTCGAGGCGGGCGAGCTGGACCCGGCCGTGGTCGAGCTGGCCGCGAAGCGGGTCGCCGCGCTGGCCGCGAAGGGCGTCGCAGGCCGCCGCTCCGATGTCGTGCTCGACGTCGACGCGCACCACGCGCTGGCCCGCGAGGTCGCCGCGCGCTGCGTCGTGCTGCTCAAGAACGAGGGCGCCGTGCTGCCCCTCGCCCCCGGCTCGGCCGTCGCCGTCATCGGCGCGTTCGCGCAGGCTCCGCGCTTCCAGGGCGGCGGCAGCTCGCACGTGAACCCCACCAGGGTGGACGTGCCGCTGGACGAGATCCGCCGCCACGCGCCCTCGGCCACCTTCGCCGCGGGCTTCACCACCGACGGCTCCGGCGACGCGGCGGCCCTGCGCGCCGAGGCCGTCGCCGCCGCGGGCGCCGCCGAGTCCGCCGTGCTGTTCCTGGGCCTGGCCGCCGACCAGGAGTCCGAGGGCTTCGACCGCGAGCACATCGAGATCCCCGCTGAGCAGGTCGAACTGCTGGCCGCCGTGCTCCAGGCCCAGCCCCGCACCGCCGTCGTGCTCTCCCACGGCGGCGCGCTGCGCCTTGCCCCCCTCGCGGGCGCGCCCGCCCTGTTGGACGGCGCGCTGCTCGGCCAGGCGGGCGGCGCGGCCGTCGCGGACGTGCTGTTCGGCGCGGTCAACCCGTCCGGCAGGCTCGCCGAGACCGCGCCCACCCGGCTGGAGGACACCCCGGCGTTCCTGAACTTCCCCGGCGAGCGCTCGCAGGTCTACTACGGCGAGGGCCTGCACGTCGGGTACCGCTGGTACGACGCCCGCGACGCGGCAGTCGGCTTCCCGTTCGGGCACGGCCTGTCGTACACCACCTTCGAGCACCGCGACCTGACCGTCTCCGCCTCCGAGGCCGGGATCACGGCGTCGGTCGCGGTGGTCAACACCGGTGAGCGGGCCGGTCGCGAGGTCGTGCAGTTCTACGTGTCGGTCCCCGGCTCGTCGGTGTCGCGCCCCGTGCGCGAGCTGAAGGGCTTCGGCTCGGTGGACCTGGAGCCCGGCGCCGAGGGCCGCGTCGAGGTCCTGCTGCGCGCGGCCGACCTGTCCTACTGGGACGTCGCGGCGGACCGGTGGGTGCTGGAGAGCGGCGAGTACGAGGTGACCGTCGGCGCGTCGAGCCGCGACCTGCGCGCGTCCGCCACCGTCGCGGTGACCGGCGACGAGACCCCGGTCCCGTTCACGCCGGAGTCGACCCTGGGCGAGGTCCTGGCCGACGCCGCGGGTGCCGAGGCGTTCGGCGGCCTGCTGACGGGCGTGTTCGGCTCGTCCGAGTCGTCCGAGGACGCGCTCGGCATGGACATGGCGAAGATGATGGCGTCGATCCCGCTGGAGCGCTTCGTGAGCCTGTCCGGCGGCAAGCTGACCCGTGCCGGGCTGGCGGGCAAGCTCGCCGAGGTGAACGCGGCCAGGTGACCGACGTCCCCCGCCCCCGGTTGGCGCCGGAGGCGCGGGATGTCCCATGATCAACAACCGTGGAGATCTGGTACTCGAAGAGAACCGGCGAGGTGCTCGTCCTGGCAACCGCGGCGGCCTTCCAGGGGCTGTCCGACGTGGTGCGCGGGGGCGGTGAGTACTTCGCCGCCGTCCCGGAGGGGACCGGTTCGTACCGGGGGTTCCTGCGGCGGTGCGCGGTCGAGGTGCGGCCCGAGGGCATGGTGTCGGTCGAGGTCGACGCGGACACCGGCGACCTGCTGGTGACCGGCGGCGCCGGGCACCTCGGGGACCTGGCGGACGAACTGCAGAGCTTCGGCGAGGAGGCGGTTCCGGGCGCGGACGGGCAGATGCGCGTCGAGCACTACCCGGACCACCTGTACCTCACCGGCCCGGTCCCGCCGCTGGTGCTGGAACTGGCGGAATGAGCGGTGGGGCGCTCGCGCTTCTGGCGCGGGCGCCCCGCTTTTCCGTTCGCGGTGATCTCCTTGGTCGCGTTCCGGCGGGTTTTCTCCGGTGCTGATCAACTTGGCACGGGTGCATCATGGTCTGACTGCGTGCGACCCCCAAGGTCAAGTGGTTTGTGCAATCGCCGAAGGTGGCTCAGGCCGCTGACGAATCGGGGCGGGCGGTCGCTCGCGGAGGCGGTGTGTGGCGACGTGGAGACCCCGTTGGAGCTTCAAGAAATTTCAGATGCTTCGGACTTCGAGCTGATGCTGATCTGCACCGCGGTCGCAGAACGGGGCGCCGCCTTCTGTCGAGCCCTGGGCCCCTCGGAGTGCCTGACGTGGGTTGATGGCGCGCTCGGGCTTGCTTGGGCGGCGGCTGCCGGCGAGTCGGTGCAGGACGAGTGCCCTGAGGCGTTGGATGAGTTGGAGATGGAATCTCAGGACGATGAGGATGACTACTATGGTCCGGAGTTCTACCTGACTCAGGCGGTGGAATTGGTGGGAAATGCGCTTGCTGCTTCAATGAGACCTTCAGCTGTGCGGGTGGAGATGTCCGTGAACACCATCCGGACGCTGCTCTCCATGCTCGACTTCGAGTTCTCAGGGGAGGTTTCGGTAATCGTGGGCTATGGAGAAACGCCCCCTCCTTCGGGATTGCTGGTGCAAAAAGAGATTGATGCCGAGCGTGAAGTTCTTTTCCTTCTGGCCCAGGTAGCCGAGGGACTCGCGGATGCCCGTCCGGTGGTGTCCCAAGTTCAGGCATCGTCCAGTGCATTCGCTGCGCGGCTGGTTCCCGCTGTAGAACAGTTTGCCGCGCTCAGCGGCTGGGAACTTTGACGAGCGTGCTGAACTGAGCCTTTTTCATCCTGGTCTGGATGCGTTGGTGGGTAAGGCTTTGCGGTTGTGACTGGTTGGCGCGGTCGCGGCGTGTCGACCGCTGCGCGCACGTGATCACCCCCCCCTGCAAGGGACGCAACAAACCCGAGTCGCAGAACGGCCGACTGGCCAAAGCGATCCACGCTCTTAGGTGGGGTGTGGAAAGTCTTCTTTACGCCTTTCTCGGGCCTTCTTGGAAAGGTTTTCCTGCTTGTATCGAACAGCTTCTTTTGTGATTGATTTCAGTTGCTCGGCGTTGAGGTAAGTTCCCACTGCAATAAGAGCACCCAGTTCGCGAGAATAGCTGTTACTGTGTTCTGTGGAGGCGTCCTTCACTGGGGGCAGTCCTGCAATGGCGATCAAATCGGCTGTCTCAATTTGCAGGGCAGAGGCAACCGCCTGCATGGTATTGTAATTCGGCTTCAGGGTTCCGTTCAGAAGTTGGTTGATCGTGGACTGAGAAAGTCCGGTCAGTTTGGAAAAGATACCAGGAGAAAACCTCCGATTTTCCAGCATTCTTTGGAAAATTTTCTTAAAGTCATTTTCTTCGTTCACCATGCATTTCCTTTTTGGTTTTAGCGTGATTTTCTTGCTTGTTTATTTATAGCAGTTTTCAGGGGTGTTGCGCAGGAGTGGCTCTTGCCGGAGGGGGTGAGTGGCGGGCTGCCCCGGCGGCGCCCCCGTTGCCGCTTGTCCCGAGAGGCGGCTGGCGAGTTCAGTCAGTCGCTTGATTTAATGGTGACCGGCCTCAGGTCCCAGGACCTCCGGCCCGCCCTGCCCGCGACGACCCCGAGGTGCCCATGACCGCCACCCCCGACCGCCTCACCGAGACCGACCTGGGCTTCGACCCCGAGGCCCTCCGCGAGAAGTACCGCCACGAGCGCGACCGCCGCGTCCGCCCCGACGGCGCCGCCCAGTACCGCCGCGCTGCGGGCGAGTTCGGCTACTACGCCGCCGACCCCCACGCCGACCCCGACTTCACCCGCGACCCCCTCACCGACCGCGTCGAGGTCCTGATCGTCGGCGGCGGCTTCGGTGGCCTGCTCACCGGCGCGCGCCTGCGCCAGGCCGGGTTCCAGGACATCCGCGTCGTCGAGGAGGCGGGCGACTTCGGCGGCACCTGGTACTGGAACCGCTACCCCGGCATCCACTGCGACATCGAGTCCTACGTCTACCTCCCCCTCCTCGAAGAGGTCGGCTACGTCCCCAAGTGGCGCTACGCCCCCGGTGAGGAGATCCGCGAGCACGCCGTCGCCATCGCCAAGCACTTCGACCTCTACCGCGACGCCTGCTTCCAGACCCGCGTCACGAGCCTCACCTGGGACGACGCCAACCAGGAGTGGGAGGTCACCACCAACCGAGGCGACGCCATGCGCGCACGCCACGTCGTCGTCTCCAGCGGCACGCTCTCCCAGGCCAAGCTCCCCGGCATCCCCGGCATCGACACCTACCGGGGCCACACCTTCCACACCAGCCGCTGGGACTACGGCTACACCGGCGGTGACGCCACCGGCGGCATGGATCGCCTGGCGGACAAGAAGGTCGCCGTCATCGGGACCGGCGCCACCGGCATCCAGGTCGTCCCGATGCTCGCCCGCGACGCCCAGCACCTCCACGTCTTCCAGCGCACCCCGTCCTCCGTCGACGTGCGCGGCAACCGCCCCACCGACCCCGAGTGGGCCGCGACGCTCCAGCCCGGTTGGCAGCGCGAGCGCCGGGACAACTTCCTCACCACCGTCTCCGGCGGCCACGTCGAGGTCGACCTGATCCAGGACGGCTGGACCGGCACCGCCCAGCTCCAGCGGCAGATCATCCCCGGCACCACGCCCGCCGACCTGTCCCCGGACGAGCTGGCCCACGTCGAGGAGCTCGCCGACTTCGCCAAGATGAACGAGCTGCGCGCCCGCGTCGACGAGATCGTCGACGACCCGGCGGTCGCCGAGCTGCTCAAGCCCTGGTACCGCTACATGTGCAAGCGCCCCACGTTCAGCGACCTCTACCTGGAGGCGTTCAACCGCCCCAACGTCACCCTGGTCGACACCGCCGACCACGGCGGCGTGGAGCGGTTCACCGAGACCGGCGTCGTGGTCGGCGGCGTCGAGTACGAGGTCGACTGCGTCATCTTCGCCACCGGCTTCGAGGTCGGCGTCTCCGGCGTCGTCTCCGGCACGATGCCGGTGCACGGTCGCGGCGGCACGACCCTGCTGGAGTCGTGGGCGCGAGGCCCGCGCACGCTGCACGGCTTCTACAGCAACGGTTTCCCGAACCTGTTCCACCTCGGCCCGCTGCAGAACGCCTCGTCGGTCAACTTCACCCACATCCTCGACGAGCAGGCCACCCACATCGCCGCCGTGCTGGAGCAGGCCCGCGAGCGCGGCGCCGTCCGCGTCGAGCCCAGCGCCGAGGCCGAGGAGGCCTGGCAGCAGGTGCTGCGCGAGTCCACTGTGGACCGGTTCGACTTCCAGGCCGAGTGCACCCCCGGCTACTACAACAACGAGGGCAAGCCCCGCCCCGGCGGCCTGTCCTACGGCGAGGGCCCGGTGGTGTTCCACGAGCTGCTGCGCCGCTGGCGCGCCGACGGCGGCATGGCCGACGTGCTGGTCGACCCCCGGTGACCGGGCGCTGGCACTCCCACCACCTGACCGGCCCGTCCCCGCTGCGCGGCTCCAACGGCGTCGCGCTCGGCCCGGACGGCAGGCTGCACGTCGCCCAGTTCCTCGCCGGGCAGATCAGCGCCGTCGACCTCGCCACCGGCGACGTGGAGGTGGTCGTCCCACCAGGCGGCCCGATCCAGTCCCCGGACGACCTGGCGTTCGCCCCGGACGGCTCGATGGTCGTCACGGACCTGGTGCCGGGCAAGGTGTGGCGGCGCGCGCCGGACGGCGAGTACGAGCTGCTCTCGGCCGAGGTCGTGGTGCCCAACGGCATCGCGTTCGCCGGGAACCGCCTGTACGTCAACGAGATGCGCCCGAACGGCAGGCTGCTGGAGCTGACCGCCGACGGCCCGGTGGAGCTCACCGGCGACCTCGCCATGGGCAACGCCATGCAGCTCGGCCCGGACGGCCTGCTCTACTACCCGCACATGCTCACCGGCCGCGTCTACCGGGTCGGCGTCGACGGCGGCGCCCCGGAACTGGTGGCGGACAACGTGTTCGAGCCGGTCGCGGTCCGCTTCGACCTGGGCGGCGCGCTGCTCGTGCTCTCCCGCGCCGCGACCGGCGTGGTCACCAGGATCGACCTGTTCGGCACCGGCGACCGGAGCACGATCACCAGTGGCGTGGTCGGCCTGGACAACGCGGCGTTCGACGCGGAGAACCGGATGTTCGTCTCCAGCTACGCCAGCGGCGGCGTGCTGGAGCTGCACCCGGACGGCCGCACCAGGGAGGTGGTGCGGCGCGGGCTGGACGGCCCGTTCGGCATCACCGTCGACCTCGGCGGCGTCGTGCGCGCGGCCGACCACTACGGCACCGCGACCATCGGCCCGGACGGCGTCGACCGCGAGCTGCGCACGTTCACCCACGGCATCGCCGCGCACGCGGGCCTGCTGCACCTGACCTCGCAGTACGGTCAGATCCGCACGCACGACCCGCGCACCGGCGAAACCCGTGACCGGGCAAGGGGAGTGGACCGCCCGCTCGGCATCGCAGTCCGCGCGGACGGCTCGCTCGTCGTCGCCGAGTCCGGCGCCGGGCGGGTGCTGCTGATCTCGCCCGAGGACGAGGTGACCGTGCTCGCGGACGGCCTGACCCGCCCGGTGGACGTGGCGCTGGACGACGAGGACCGCTGCTACGTCAGCGATCCCGGCCAGGGCGCGGTGCTCAGGCTGGACGCGGACGCCCCGGCGCCGCTGCTCGCCGGGCTCGCCGAACCGCAGGGGATCGCCGTGCTGGGCCGGGAGCTGTTCGTCGTCGAGGTCGGCACGCGCTCACTGCGCTCGATCCCGCTCGACGGCGGCGAACCGCGCGTGGAGCTGGAAGACCTGCCGGTGGGCGGCCCGAACCGCCCGACCCCGGCCCTGTTCGCGGCCGGACTCCCCGGCGTGGCCCCGAGCTTCGCCGGACTGGCCGCCCACGACGGCGCGCTGCACCTGTCCGCCGACGCCGAGGGCAGCGTCCTGAGGCTCACCGAGGAGCCGGTCCGGTGACCGAGGGCAAGGCGCAGGTCCTGAAGGCGCTCAGCGGCCTGCTGGTGGCCCTGTTCACCGCCACGCTCAGCAGCACCGTCGTGTCCACCGCGCTGCCGGGGATGATCAGCGACCTGGACGGCTCGCAGTCCCAGTACACCTGGGTGGTCACCGCGACCCTGCTGACCGCCACCGCCACCACCCCGATCTGGGGCAAGCTGGCCGACCTGTTCAGCAAGAAGACCCTGGTGCAGGTGGCGATCGGCGTGTTCGTGGCCGGTTCGCTGGCCAGCGGCCTCAGCCAGGACGCCGGTCAGCTCATCGCCGCCCGCGCGCTCCAGGGCGCCGGGGTCGGCGGGTTGCAGACGCTGGTGCAGATCGCGATCGCCGCGATGATCCCGCCGCGCGAGCGCGGCCGGTACAGCGGCTACCTCAGCAGCGTCACGGCGGTGTCCACGATCGGCGGCCCGCTGCTCGGCGGTCTGATCGTGGACACGTCGTGGCTTGGCTGGCGCTGGTGCTTCTTCATCGGCGTCCCGGTCGCGATCGCCGCCCTGGTCCTGCTGCAGGTCACCCTGGACCTGCCGGTGGTGCGGCGGGAGCGGGTGCGCATCGACTACGCGGGCGCCGCGCTGATCACGGCGGGCGTGTGCCTGCTGCTGGTGTGGGTCTCGTTCGTGGGCGACGCGTTCACCTGGTCGTCCTGGCCGAGCCTGGTCATGGCGGGCGGTTCGGTGCTGCTGCTCGGCGCGGCGGTGTGGGTGGAGACCAAGGTCCCGGAACCCGTTGTGCCACTGGACATCGTGCGCCAACGACCCACCGCGCTGGCCATCCTGGGCAGCCTGGCGGCGGGCACCGCGATGTACGGCGCGGCGGTGTTCCTCAGCCAGTACTTCCAGGTGAGCCGGGGCCACACGCCCACCGAGGCCGGGCTGCTGACCATTCCCATGATGGCCGGAATCCTGGTGGCGTCGACGGTGGTCGGCAGGCTGGTGACCAGGACCGGCAAGCTCAAGCCGTACCTGGTGGCGGGCTCGCTCTCGCTCACGGCGGGCTTCGCGATCCTCGGCTTCCTGGACCGCGAGACCCCGCTGGTGGTGCTGTCGGTGGCGATGGTGCTGGTCGGCGCGGGGGTCGGCATGACGATGCAGAACTTCGTGCTGGTGGTCCAGAACGCCGTGCCCCTGAAGGACATCGGAGCGGCCAGCTCCACGGTCTCGTTCTTCCGCTCGCTGGGCGGCACGATCGGAGTGGCCGTCCTGGGCGCGGTCCTGGCCCGCGACGTCGCGGCGAACCCCGGCGACGTCCGCACGGCGTACGGCGAGGCGACGGCGCAGGTGTTCCTGATCTCGGCCGTCGTCGCGGCGGTGGGCGTGCTGGCGGCGGTGCTGCTCAAGCCGGTGGTGCTGCGGACGAGCCTGGACGTGGTGAAGGAGGTCGAGAAGGCCTGACGCGGGCGGTGGGCGGCGGGGGAACCGCCGCCCACCGCATCCAGGTCACCGCGGCGCCAGCTCCAGCCGCTCCACGTCGAAGAACACCACCTCCCGCACCCGCCCCTCCACGTGCAGCAGCTCACCCGCGTGCCCCAGCGCGACCGCCCCGTCGTCCGAGAAGTCCCGCCGCACCAGCAAACCCCCACCACCGGCCACGGTCATCGCCTCCCACCGCCCGTCCCGCACCGAGTGCAGCGCGGCCTCGGCGGACCGCAGCTCCAACCCGTCCCCCTCGCACCTGCCCGGCCCGATCGACGCCTCCAGCTCCGCGCCGTCCCACCACACGTCCCGAACCACGTGCGGCCCAGGGGAGTCGACGGCCACCTCCGCCAGCTCGCCCACCGTCGTGGTCAACATCGCCACGTGCTCGTCCCCGCACCCCGCAGGCGTCGCACCCGCCTCGCGCACCACCACCGCCGCGGTCAGCCACGCGGGCCCCGGCCGCACCGACAGCACCTCACCACCCGGCGCGGGCAGCTCGCGGTAGGCCCCCGCGCCGTCCAGGGCGTACAGCACCGGGGTCTCGCCCGCGCGGTAGCCGTAGACCAGCTCCTCCGACCCGGCCAGCAGGCGATCCGTCCCCGACCGGCCGCGCAGCTCCGGGGGCAGCGGGACCGCCGTCTCCGCCGAGGAGTCCGGGTCCAGGACCCGCAGCTCGTCGCCGGTCACCCAGGCGATCCCGTGCTGCCCCAGCGGCACCGCTCGCTCGCACCGGCACTCCACGGTCTTGCCCGCGCCCTCCCGCGCGCTGACCACGGTCACCCGGCCACCCGTCGTGGCGAACGCGTGCCTGCCGTCCAGCGTCCACGCGATCGGCCCGCCGTCGTACGGCCCCTCGGCGCGCAGCACGGTCTTCCCCACCGCCACCCCGAACCGGTCCGCCGTCCCGAACGCGTACACCGGCCCCTCGGGCGAGGCGGATGGCGAGGGGCCAACCTCCTCCGAACCCGGACCGCACGCGGTGAGCAGAAGCGCAGCCGTGACCACAAGACATCCCCCAGTACGTGTCACCCGCAAATCATCCACTCCGTCGGTGAAGAGCAGTGCCCGAACGGGAGACGAAGTTCGCTCACCGTGCCCAGCCTGTCACCCGCCCCGGTGAGGTGCACCGCCGCCCGGATGCGAGGTCGGGAACCCGCGCCTACCGTCCCTCCGGGACCCACCAAGGCTTGAGCCAACGTCGCCCGCGCGCGGAGGAAGCCCCAGATGAGCGTCACGGAACCCGGACTCCCCGCCCCCCGCGCCGCGCAGGACGACGGGCACACCGCCGCCCCGCCCAGCCTGTCCCAGGCCCGCACCAACGTCATCTTCGGCGTGATCGCCCTCGGGATGCTCCTCGCCGCCCTCGACCAGACCATCGTCGCGACCGCGCTGCCCACCATCGTCGGCGAGGTCGGCGGCGCCGGGCACATGAGCTGGGTGGTCACCTCCTACATCCTCGCCGAGACCGTCGCGTCCGTGCTGGCGGGCAAGTTCGGCGACCTGTTCGGCCGCAAGGCCGTGTTCCAGGTCAGCGTCGTGGTCTTCATCGTCGGCTCCTTCTTCTGCGGCGCCGCCGACACCATGGGCGGCCTCATCGCGATGCGGGCGCTGCAGGGCATCGGCGGCGGCGGGATCGCGGTCACCGCCACCGCCCTCATCGCCGACGTCATCCCGCTGCGCGCGCGCGGCAAGTACCAGGGCGCGCTCGGCGCGGTGTTCGGCGTGACGACCGTGGTCGGCCCGCTGCTCGGCGGCCTGTTCACCGACCACCTGTCCTGGCGCTGGGCGTTCTACGTCAACGTCCCGCTCGCCCTCGCCGTCATCGCGCTCGCCGCCAAGGCCATCCCCGGCGCGGGCGAGCGCGGCAAACCCAGGATCGACTACTGGGGCGCCGCCCTGATCGCGCTGGGCGCCAGCGGTCTCACGCTCGCCACCACCTGGGGCGGCACCGAGTACCCGTGGGGCTCGACCACGATCATCGGCCTGTTCGCCGGTTCCGCCGTCGCGCTGGCCCTGTTCGTCGTGGTGGAGAACCGCGTCCCCGAGCCGATCCTGCCGATGAGGTTGTTCCGGGGCAAGGTGTTCGCGGTCGCCTCGCTGCTCAGCTTCATCGTCGGCTTCGCCATGATGGGCGCGCTCACGTTCCTGCCCTCGTACCTCCAGTACGTCAGCGGCGCGTCCGCCACCTCGTCCGGCCTGCGCACCCTGCCCATGGTGCTCGGCCTGCTGATCACCGCGCTGCTGTCCGGCCAGGTCGTCGGCGCCACCGGCCGCTACCGCCCGTTCCCCATCGCGGGCGCGGCCGTCACCGGCGTCGGCATGTACCTGCTGTCCACACTGGACCCGAAGTCCTCGATCGCCGCCCAATCGCTGGCCATGTTCGTGCTGGGCGCGGGGATCGGCCTGGTCATGCAGGTGCTCACGATCGTCGTGCAGAACACCGCCGACTACCGCGACCTCGGCTCCGCCACCTCCGGCGTCACCTTCTTCCGCTCGCTCGGCAGCTCCTTCGGCGCCTCGATCATGGGCACCGTCTACGCCAACCGCCTCGCCGAGACCCTGCCGCCCGCACTGGTCCAGACCGGCGTGCCACCCGCCGCGATCACCACCCCGGAAGCGCTGCACGCCCTGCCCGAGGCGACCAGGCAACCGATCACCACCGCCTACGCCGACGCGCTGCACACCGTCTTCCTTGCCGCCGTCCCGATCGCGCTCCTCGGCCTGCTGGTGGCGTTCCTGCTGCCCCAGGTGGCGATCCGGGGCACCGCCCGCGAGGCCGCGAAGGGCGCGGGCGAGGGCTTCGCCATGCCCACCGACCAGCACGCCGACACCCAGCTGGAGAACCTGATCGGCCGGGTGGCGGGCCACAACCCGGACATGCCCCGCCAGGTGCTCGCCCGCTCCGGCCTACCGCTGGAGCTGCCCGCCGCGTGGGCGCTGCTGGGCATCCACCTGCGCGCCGAGCTGCTCGGCGAGCGCACCCGCCAGTCCGACGTCGAGGACCAGGTCGGCCTGCCGCACGGCGTCCTCACCTCGTTCTACGACGCCCTCGCCGCCGAGGGCCACCTCACCCGCACCGCCGACGGCCACCTCGCTCTCACCCCGGCCGCGTCCACGACCGTGACCGCCCTGATCGAGGCGTGGACCGCCTGGCTGCTGGACCAGCTCGCGGACTGGACCGCCCGGCGCGACCCGGACACCGTCGACGACGAGGTGCGCTCGGCGGTCCGGCGGATCACCCGCAGGCTCATGCTGGAGCAGCAGCGCGAGCT
Source organism: Actinosynnema pretiosum (assembly GCF_024171695.1). Lineage (GTDB taxonomy): Bacteria > Actinomycetota > Actinomycetes > Mycobacteriales > Pseudonocardiaceae > Actinosynnema > Actinosynnema pretiosum. The sequence continues at coordinate 111,558 of NZ_JAMTCF010000011.1, forward strand.
CCAGCGCGGCTGACCGGTGTCCCCCGCGCGGGGGACACGCGATTGTCCTGCCCAGGGGGACGCGGCGGCGAACCCGGTTTCCCCAGCCTCTCGACGAAGCCGAAGAGCCGTCGAGAGGAACGCGGAAACCATGCGCAGCAAGGGAAACCCGGACAGCACGCCACCGACCGAGGTCCCCGCGAACCGGGCGAGGCTGCGGTCCTTCCGGGTGCCGGTCCTGCTGGTGGCACTGTTCGCGGTCCTGGCCGCCGTCACCGGGGCCAACCGGCTCGTCGCGCCCGTCCCGGTGCTCGCCCTGCCGGTCGGCCTCGCGCTCGCCGCGGCCTGCGTCGCTTGCTACCGCAGGCTTTCCCGGTACGTCGAGCTGCGCGACGAGGTCCCCGAGGCGGCCCCGGACGGCCGGTGGCGGCTGCTCGGCCGGGGCGCGCTGCTCGGCGCGGCCCTGTTCACCGCGCTGATGCTGCTGGTCGCGGTGCTCGGCGGGGTCGACGCACTGGCGTGGGGCTCGTTCGGCGGGTTCCTCGCCTCGGCGGGGGCGACGTCGGGGGTGGCGGTGATCGAGGAGGTGCTGTTCCGGGGCGTGGTGCTCCGCGTGCTGGAGGAGCGCGCGGGCACGGTCGTCGCGATCGCGGCGTCCTCGGCGCTGTTCGGCCTGACGCACCTGGTCAACGCCAACGCCACGCTGTGGGGCGCGCTCTCGATCGCGCTGACCGGCGGCACGATGACCGCCGCCGCGTACCTGGCGACCCGCTCGCTGTGGCTGCCGATCGGCCTGCACTTCGCCTGGAACTTCACGCACGCTGGCATCTTCGGGGTGGCGCTCTCCGGCTCGGACACCCCGCCCGACGGCCTGCTCGCCACCACCCTGTCCGGCCCGTCCGCGATCACCGGCGGCGTGTTCGGCCCGGAGGCCGGCCTGCTCGCCCTGCTGGTGTGCGCAGGGCCGACGTTCCTGCTGCTGCGCGCGGCCCACCGCGACGGCCGCTTCCGCGCGGCCCAGGTCACCCGCCCCTGATCTGCCGCAACTGCTCGTCGGTCAGGTCGACCAGACCGAAGAACTCCAAGCGCGCCAAGGCGTCCCCGGCGACGTAGAACCCGGCGACGATGCACAGCAGCAACAGCCCGCGCCGACCGCCGTCCCCCGAGCGCAACCTGGTGACCAGCCCGGAGAACCGCTCGCGCACCCGCTCCCGCCGCGCCCGGTGGACGAGCGCGACGACCAGGCACGGCGCGACCACCACCAGGCAGTACACCGCCACCAGCGCGGACCCCGCCACGAGGGGGAGGTCCGCGCGGCCGATCGTCGCCAGCGCGGCCAGGTACGGCAGCGCCGTCGAGACCTCCACCGCCGCCACCACCAGCGCGAGCCCGGCCACCCCCAGGTGCCCGCGCCCGGCGGAGGCCTCGTCGTCGCGCGGCGGCCGGTCCACCTCCGCGAGCACCCCGTACAGCAGCAGCGCGATCCCGGCGACCAGTTGCACGTGGTCGACGCCGCGCTCGCCGATCGCGCCCAGCACCACCCCCGCGCCCGCCACGACCGCGATCCCCACCGCCGCGTACACCGCGAAGAACACGCCCAGCAGCACGAGCACCCGCGACAGCGGCCTGCGGTGCGCCAGCAGCAGGTGCAGGGTGACCAGGAACAGGGTGATGTTCAGCGAGTCCAGCAGCGCCAGTCCGCCGACGGTGATCAGGTCCTTGACGCCCACGTGGTCCCCCCGGTTCCTCCGGCACGTCGGCGGGCCAGCGTAGTGCGCGTGGGCCGGGGGAGGGCGAGTCGCGGCGCGGGGGAGCGGTGCGCTGGTTCGGGTTCTCGCACTGCCGCGCGGCGCGGGGGAGCGGCCCGGCCGGAGCACCGCCTTGCCAAGCGGACCACCAGTCCGTAACGTCGATGTGGACCGACAGTCCGCTTACCTCATGGAGCGCGCATGACCGCCACCGACACGCCCCACGTCCTCGTCACCGGCGCCAACGGCAACACCGGCCGCCACGTCGTCGCCGGACTCCTCGCGCGCGGCGCCACCGCCACGGCCGCGACCCGCTCCGCGACCCCCGCCTTCGACTGGCACGACCCGCGAACCCACGCCGCCGCGCTCGACGGCGCCGACGCCGTCTACCTCGTCCCGCCCGCGGGCGACCCCGAACCGCAGGCCGTCATGCTCCCGTTCCTCGAGCGGGCCAGGGAATCCGGCGTGCGCAGGGCCGTGCTGCTCAGCGCCGCCATGCTCCCGCCCGGCGGACCGGCGGCGGGCAGCGTGCACCCCGCGCTCCCCGAGCTGTTCGACGAGTGGGCCGTGCTGCGCCCCAGCTGGTTCATGCAGAACCTCACCGACGACCACCTGCACGCCCAGAGCGTCCGCGAGCGCTCCACCATCACCACCGCCACCGGTGACGGCAAGGTCGCGTTCATCGACGCCGAGGACATCGCCCGCGTCGCCGTCGAAGCCCTGCTGCGCCCCGAACCGCTCAACACCGACCTGGTCCTGACCGGCCCGGAAAGCCTGTCGTACCGGCAGATCGCGGCCATCCTCACCGACGTCCTCGGCCGCGAGATCACGCACACCCCCGTCACCGCCGCCGAGTTCCAGCGCCACTACGCGGAAGCGGGCATCCCCGCCGAGTTCGCCGCCCTCCTCGCCCAGGGCGACACCGCCATCGCGGCGGGCGCCGAGGACCGCACCACCGACGCCGTGCGCGCGGTCACCGGCCGGGACCCCCGCTCCTTCCGGGACTTCGCGACCGCCCGCGCCGCCGCCCGGCGGGACACCGACCGCTGAACCGGCCGGACCGGGTCCGCCGAACCCCTAGGATCGGTGCGGACCCCGATTCAGCGCCGAGTCCGGACCAGGACGGGAGAACCACCGTGGCCGCGAGGGAACGCGCCGACGCCGCCCGCAACCGGCGGGCCATCCTCGACGCCGCGAGCGCCCTGTTCGAGACCGCCACCGACCCGCTCGCCGTCACCATGGACGACATCGCGGCGGCGGCGGGCGTCGGCAAGGGCACCCTGTTCCGCCGGTTCGGCGACCGCGCGGGCCTGGTCCGCGCGGTCTACGCCACCCGGTTCGGCGCGCTCTACGAGGCCATCACCAGCGGACCGCCGCCCCTGGGCCCCGGCCTGCCCGCCCGCGAGCGCGTCGTGGCCGTCCTGGACGCGATCGTCTCGGTCAAGCTGGACAACCGCCGCATCGCGCTCGTCCTGGAGAGCCTGGGCCCCGAACCGGAGAGCACCAGCCTGTTCGACTCCGCCAACTACCGCACCGCGCACACCCTGCTCGCCGAGCTGGCCGCCGAGCTCGTCGGCGCCGACCGGGCCGACTGGACCGCGCACGTGCTGCTCTCCGCGACCAGGATCGACCTGGTCGAGCACTTGGTCGACCAGAGGGGCTGGAGCGGCGAGCGGGTGCGCGGCCACCTGCGCGAGCTGGCCGACCGGCTCCTCGGCCCGGCCTGACCGGCGTCGAGCCGGGTTCGGCCGGTCAGGGGGAGCGCCTGGCGCGAACGGGCGGCGGGCGGACCGCCCATGCGCTACGGTCACCGTGAGTAACAGCGTTTCGCTGCCCGCCGGTGCTGCTGAGGAACCCCCGATGGAGAACAGTCCCCCCAAGGTCGTCGTGGTCGTGCCGACCTACAACGAGCGGGAGAACCTGCCCGTGCTCGTCGCCGAGCTGCTCGCGCTGCCCGTCGAGGACCTGCGCGTGCTCGTCGTCGACGACAGCTCCCCGGACGGCACCGGTGACGTCGCCGACGCCCTGACGCGCGAGCACCCCGGCGTGGTGGGCGTGCTGCACCGCACCGAGAAGGACGGCCTCGGCCGGGCCTACGTCGCGGGCATGACGCGCGCCCTGGACGAGGGCGCGGACATCGTGGTCCAGATGGACGCCGACCTGTCCCACCCCTCCGAGGTCATCCCGACCATGGTCGAGACCCTGACCACCACCGACGCCGCCGTGGTGCTCGGCTCCCGGTACGTGCCGGGCGGGTCGGCGGCCAGCGAGTGGGCCTGGCACCGCAGGCTGCTGTCCGCGTGGGCCAACACGTACGTCAACGCGATCCTCAAGCTCGGCGTGCGCGACGCGACCGCCGGGTTCAAGGCGTGGAAGGCGGACGCCCTGCGCGCCGTCGACCTCGGCACGATCCGCAGCAACGGCTACTCGTTCCAGGTCGAGATGAACCACCGGGTCGTCCAGGCGGGCAAGCGCATCGCCGAGGTGCCGATCACCTTCGAGGAGCGGGTCGAGGGCGCGTCGAAGATGACGCTGAAGGTCCAGCTGGAGTCCGCGGTCATGCCGTGGAAGTTCCGCTTCGGCAAGCGCGACTGACCCCGCACGAGAGCGCTCCCACCTGGGGGTGCTCTCGTGCCGGTCCAGTGCTACCCGAGTGGGAGCGCTCTCCCGACGTGCGCGCCTCAACGCTCACCGGCACAGCGCGGCCAGCCCGTCGACGAGCCTGCCGTACGGGTTGAGCCCCGCCAGCTCCACCGCCCCGCTCACCACCCCGAAGAACGCCCTGCGCGCCACGAGCCCACCGGGCGCCGCGTAGCTGTCCCTGACCGCGACGTCCACGTCCACCAGCAGCCGGGCGTCCCCGACGACCTCTTCCCCCAGCACCACCTGCCGCCACACCACCGCGACCAACTCCCGCAGCACCGGCGAGGCAGGCGCCCCGGCCGCGTCCACCGCCGCGTCGAACACCCCCGGCCAGCCGACCTCCCGCAAGTCGGCGGGCTCCCCCTCCCCGCACCGCGCCACCACGTCCCGAGCCCGCGCCGCGCACCGCGCCCCGTCCACCCCCGGCAGCACCGCCCGCCGCGCCACCCGCGCCGCCCGCAGCTCCACCGAGTCCGCCCGCGCCTCCCACAGCGGCCCCCAGCAGGCGTCGAACAGCACCTCCGCGCCCACGACCGAGCATCCGGCCACCCGCTCCCGAGGAGCCGGAACCCGGTACGCCCGCGCCACCTCGCCCCCCGCCGCCCGGAATGCCGCGAACTGCGCCCCCACCAGGTAGCGCGGCATCAGCAGGTACCACAGCGCCGCCCCCATGGAGATCTCGGCGGCCTCCTCGTGCCCGTCCTCCCCGCACCCGCACTCCAGCGCCGCGTCGGTCAACTCGGCCAACGCCGCCCCGAACCCGGTGATCGCGGACGCCCCGCGCACCGCCAGCGCGAGGTTCACCTCGTTGAAGCTCTCCCCGTGCGCGAAATCGGTCACCGCGTCGGAGATGTCGTTGTAGCGCACGATGTTCTCCACGGCCCGCCGGATCGCCCGACACCGGGAGAACCCCCGGAACTCCCCTTCGGCCCCCGCCAACCGTCGGTACGCCCCGGTCCCGAGCGGCAACCGCAGGTACGGTGCAACCGCCCCGTCCCACGCCCGAGCCAACGCGTACCCGGCCGGATCCACCGCCACCACGTCCAGGCACCCCGCCCCGGACCGGCTAGCCCCCAGGCTGCCTGCCCGTAGCCCGCCAGCCCCCAGGCCGCTCACCCCCAGGCCGCTTGCCCGCAGGCCACCTGCCCCCGCGCCGCCCACTCCCCGGCTGACCGCCCCGGAGCCGCCACCCCCTCGACCGCCCATCCCCGAGCCGTGCAACCCTCCGCGACCCACCCCCCACCCACCCGCTCCCGAACCGCCGTCCCAAGCCCCACCCGCTCCCCAACCCCCTGCCGCAGGCAACCCGTCCTTGAGCGCCATCAACCCGCCCACCGCAGCCACGTCCAACACCGCCCGCGCCACCGCAGGCCCCGACAACAACTCCAACCCCTCACTGGCCACCGCCGCGTAAGCCCACCGCGCCCCCGCCCCCGGATCATCGGGCGCACCGCAGTAGTCCACCGCCGACGTCAACGCCAACAACGACCCGCACACGTCCAACACCCGCCCGTCCGCGCGGATGAACTGCCACGCGTACGCGCTGCCCCACAGATCCCGCACCGCCATCCCCGGCTCGGTGGCGCCGGGAACCCGCCGCCGGTACTCCTCCCACAACCGCCCGACCTCACCCCCCTTGCGCGGCACGACCGAAGCCGCCAACGCCAACCCCCGAGCAGCGGCCCCACCCCCGTCCCGCACCCCGGCCACCGCCGACGCCACCCCACGCGCCACCTCGGCCAGCGGACTGGCCACCGCGCACTCCCGCAGCTCGTCGGACCGGAACACCTCCAACACCCGCCGCGCCGCCGCCAACCCACCGGCGGGCCGGGGCAACCGGGCGGACCGATAAGGCTCGTACTCCGGCGCCCCCACCAGGTAGGTCACCGCCCCACCCGGCCCGGCAGGCCCACCGACCGCAGGCCCCACTCCCTCCAACAACCCCACAACCCCGTCGTCCACCAACCCGCAGCCCCGCGCGTCCCACAGGTCGAGCCTCACCGACGCCCCACTCCGTCCAACACCTTCACCGCACCGTCACCCGGCAGCCCGCACTCCCACGCGCCTGCAAGCCCGCGTTCCCACGCCCCGTCACCTCGCACTCCCGCGCCTCACCCGCCCGACCCGCGCGCCCCAGGCACCCCGCACCCCCGCGTCCCCGGCACCTCGCACCCCCGCGTCTCCCACCCGAACCTCACTGACGCTCCACCCGCACCCACGTCGCAGGCGGCATCAACAACATCCGGGCGGTCGTGCTCGTCACCCCCGGTTCCAGGTGGACCAACCGGAACCGGCTCAACACCGCCGCCACCACAGCGGTCACCTCGTTCACCGCCAACGCGTCCCCGATGCACTTGCGCCGCCCCGCGCCGAACCCGAAGAACCCCCCGCGCTGCGCCGCCGTGACCCGCTCACCCGCCCACCGCCCCGGATCGAACACCTCGGGCTCGGGGAACACCGCCGCGTCCCGGTGCAGCGCGTACGGGCTGAAGAACACGTCGGCCCCCGCAGGCACCCGCCCCTCCGCCCAGTCCACGTCCTCGGTGGCGCACCGGCTCACCAGCCACACCGGCGGCCACAACCGCAACGCCTCGGTGACCGCCCGCTGCGCGTGCCCGAGCGCGGCCAGGTCGGCGTGCGCGGGCACCCGCCCGCCCAGCACCCCCACGGCCTCCGCCACCACCCGGTCCCGCACCTCGGGCGCGCTGTCCAGGGCCCGCAACGTCCACGTCATCGCGGACGCCGCCGTCTCCACCCCGGCGGTCAGCAGCGTGATCACCTGGTCGTACACCGCCTGCCGCGGATCGGGGTCCTCCTCGCACGCGGCCAGCACCGCCGACAGCAGGTCCCCCCGATCGGTGGGATCGGCCCGGTACTGCTCGACCACCGCGTCCACGGCGGCACGGGTGCGCGCGGTCTGCTCGTCGAACCGCCGGTTCACCTGGAGCGGGATGCGCGGGAACACCTTCCCCGGCACCAGCATCCGCCAGTACATCCCCCTGGTGATGTCCGGCAGCCCCTCGGCGATCCGCCCGGCCGCAGGCACCCCCCGATCAGCGGTCACCAACGTCCGCGAGGTCACCAACGTGGTCAACCGGTGCATCTCCACGGTCAGATCGACCACCCGACCGGGCGTCCACTCCCCGGTGACCTCCTCGATCGCGTCCCGCACCACCGACCCGTACCCGACCAACCGGTCCCGCTGGAACGCCGGCTGCATGAGAGGCCGCTGCACCGCGTGCTCAGCGGCCGGACAGGTGGCCAACCCGTTGCCCGCGTAGTCCCGCACCTTCTCGATCAGCGCCCCGCCCTTGTCGAACCGGTGCTGCTCGGACACGTACACCCGGCGCACCAGCTCGGACGTGGTCAGCACGTAGGCGACCCGAGTCCCGAGCCCGATCCGCACCACGGGCCCGTGCGCGCGCAACCCGAGGAAGAACCCGAGCGGGTCCCTGGCCAACGCGGGCAGGTGTCCCAGCAGCGGCAACCCACCGGGAGCGGACGGAGGCAAGAGCGCGGTCGTCATCATCACCTTTCCTGGTCCTGGACGTGCAAAGCCTGATCCTGGACGTGCAAAGCGGCGGCACGCCCCCGGATGTCCACGCTCCCCGGCGCCGCACGACCTACGTCCACGTCGCACAACCTGCGCCCGTGTCCACGAGGTCCCACGTCCGCAGCGCCCCGTGCCCGCACGGCCCGGAGCCCGCACCGCCAAAACCCCGCGCCAACACCGAAGATCCATTCACCATGAAACGAAACCGCAGGTCAGTCGGGGTTTTTCAGGCTAGCCCCGACTCCGGTGAACCGCTTTCCGAACCAGATCGCCAAGAAGGGGGAAGAACCTCACCCCTCCGCACTCCCACCGCCTGGCGCTCCCACTCGTGTTCCCAACGTCCCGCTCCAAGTCCCCCGATCCCCTTCACAGGACCGCAGACTCTGGTAGTAACCACGACGAACGGCCACCCAGCGAAACCACCACCCGGTGAAACCATCCCCCGACGAAACCGCCACCCAGCAGAACCGGAGCCCGGATGCCCACCCCGCCCGCCGTCACCCCGCAGCACCTCACGGGATTGCCCGCGTGAGCGCCCGAGTCCTGCTCCTGCGCGGGATCAACGTGGGCGGCAAGAACAAGGTCCCCATGGCGGACCTGCGCGCCCTGCTCGCCGACCTGGGCCACACCGCGGTCTCGACCCACCTCAACAGCGGCAACGCGGTCTTCACCCCGGCGTCCACCACCGCCTCGAACGAAACCCTGACGACCGAGGTCGAACAGTCCATCAAGGACCGCCTAGGCCTGGACATCGGCTGCGTGGTCGTCACCCACGACGACCTGACGGCCCTGATCACGGCCAACCCGCTACCGGAAGCCGAACAGGACCCGTCCCGCTTCCTGGTGACGTTCCTGTCCGGCCCGGTGGACCCGGACCTGTTCGCCGCGATCGACCCGACCACCCACCTGCCCGACCGCTTCGCCGCAGGCGAGCGCGTGATCTACCAGTGGTCTCCGGAAGGCGTCCGCAACAGCAAGCTCACCCACACCTACCTGGCGAAGAAGCTGAACCTCCGCGTCGCGACCGCGCGCAACTGGAACACCGTGCTGGCCCTGCGAGACAAGAGCGCCTGACCCCGGCACCAGCACCCACCCCGCCCGACTCGGGTCGTGGCGCCCCCACGACCCGCTCAGTCCCCAATCGCCACCGCATCACCCACGACGCGTGCGGGAGATCGCCACCAGCGCCAAGCCCCCGATCATCACCAGCACGCCCAAGCACAGGAACAAGGGCAGCGGAGCCCCGGTCTGCGCCAATCCACCGACCCCGCCAGCAGCCCCAAGCCCACCCACAACCGCCCGCGCCCCACCACTCCCACCCGGAACCACCCCACCCGGCCCATCAGCACCCGCCGCCCCGGTCTCAGTAGTGCTCCAGACCGTGCTCGTGCTCCAGATCCCGGTCGTGCTCCAAGTCGTGCTCGTCGGATCAGCCGCTCCGGGAACGCCCTGCCCAGGCGCGTCCCGCTCCGGAACGTCCTCGGACTGCTCAGGCGCACCCGGCACCCAAATGTCCTCCTCGGGAAGCCCAGGCGCGGTCACGAAGTACTCCGACGTCGTGGTCACCGGTCCACCCGTGCCCGGCGAGGTCGTGCCCGGCGGGGTCGTGCTCGTAGTGCTCCCCAGCGTCGTCGTCGGCACGCCCAGGGCAGGCCGACTCGGCACCGGTCGCCCAGCCAGCGGCCTGCGACTGGTCGTGGTGATCGGAACCCCCGCGCTCGTCGTAGTAGGAGCCCCGACCGTGGTGGTCGGCACCCCAACGGTGGTCGTGGGAGCCACTCCGGTGCTGGTCAACCCCACGGGGTTGGACGTGCTGGTCGGCACGGCACCGGTTGCGCTGGTCGGTGCCACCACGGTGGTCGTCACGACCGGCCCCGCAGGCGGCGTGGTGGTCACCGTCGTCGGCGCGCTGGTGGTCGTGGTCGGCGCAGGCACGGGTGCCGGTGCCGGAGCGGTCGGCGGCGGCGCGATCGCGCTCGTCGTCGCCACCGGATCCGTCGTCACCACCGGAGCCGTAGTGGTCGCCTGCGGCGCGGTCGTGCTCGACACCGGGGACGTCGTCGACTGCGGCACGCCCGTCGTTGTCCCGACTACCTCGGTCGTGCTGGTCGGCGCACTCTCCTCACCGCCCGGCGCACTCGGCGCCGTGCCTGTCGTCGTGCTGGTCGTCGTTCCGGTCGTGGTCGTCTCACCCGTGGTCGTGGTCGTCGTGACCACGTCCGTCGTGCTCGTCCCGACAACAGGCGCCGTCGTGGTGCTCGTCGCCGCCTCGGTCGTCGTGACCGCTGTCGTCGTCGTGCTGGGCGCAGCGGGCTCGCACCCCGCCACCGTGCCCGTGAACGGGTACGCGTGGAACTCGTTGCCCGACCCCACGCTGCTGCTCCCGTGCACTGCGGACCCGGCCGTGAAGAACCGCCCGCTCAACCCCGGCACGGTCACCAGGGTCGTGCTGTCCGCGTTCGGCACCAGCACGCTGCCCTGGAACTCCGACTCCCCGTCCAGCGCCACGCTGTCCGCGTTCGGGAAGTTCCACAGCATCCGCTGGCCGTACTGGTCGATCTGATCACGCCCGTTCGGCGACCCCGACCAGGTCGTGACGTGCGGAGCCGTCCCGACCATGTTGATCAGGATGGTCGCGCCGTCCGGGATGTCCGCGAATCCGATCCCCTGCATCCCCCCGTCCGGCGCGGCGATGCTCCCCGGCACGGTGAACACCTGCAGCGCCGAGTGACCGTCACCGGTGAACAAGGTCGACAGCTCGTCCTGGGTCACCGTCCCGTTCGAGGGCTTCGCCGCATAGCACGTGCTCGTGTCGCGCAGCCCGGCGCTGATCCCGCTGTAAGGCGTGAAAGCGCCGCTGTCGTGCACGGGCGCTGGTTCGACGGCTCCCGCTCCGGTCCGCGCGCCCGCGTACCGGACCACTCCGTTGTCCTGCGTGCGCAGGGTGTTGTCCTGCGCGATGCCCAGGCTCCCGCCCACGGTCAGGAAGTCCGCCCCGGCTGGTGGCGGCACCTGCGAGCCGAGCCCCACCGCGCCCACGTCGTACCCGAGCTCCCCGCCCGTCTTGCTGAGCGTGAAGTCCCCACCGACGACCAGACGACCCTCGGCCTCCGCCGCGTACCCGGTCGCGGTGAACGACCGGCCGACGAAGACGTTGATCGCCTCGTCCCGCCCGGCGAAGCCCGACGACTGCTTCGGGCCCACCTGGGGGTACGGACTCGGACACGCGGCACCGACGCAAGGGCCGGGCCCCGCTGTGGCAACACCTCCACCCGCAGCGGCTGCGGTGGTGATGACGACTGCGGTCGCACCCACCACCGCGGCGGCGATGCCCGCCACCGCGGACAGACGACTCAAACGCATGACCCGATGGTGAGGCACTCACCCGTTTGGCTCATCGAGTGGTGAGCTGCCTCACGCTTAAAACGAAGTGGCCTACCCGATAGGGTGAAGCCTGCCTAAAATGCTCAGTTTGCCCTGGTGACTCCTCTCCTGTGGTGCTTCCCGGCGTGTGAACGTTGGCCCCACCCGACGGGGGCTTGATCCGCACGCGCTCGGCTCTCGGTGGTCGATGTCTAAAATAGTAGACATCTAGGCCGGGTTTTGCGACGAAAAACGGCCTTGGTGGAGGGTCTGTTTGGAGTTCACTCGTTCGGGCGGCCAGCCCGGTCGTCATGCCCCAACCGGACCTGTCTGAGCTGGGGAAACTCACCCGGCGCTGCACTGTCGGACCCGACTGCGAGACTCCCGGACCATGCGTGAGGTGGGTGCTGGGCGCTATCGGCTGATCCGCGAGCTGGGGCGTGGCGGCATGGGGGTCGTGTGGCTCGGGCAGGACGCGGTGCTCGGACGGGACGTGGCGGTCAAGGAGCTGCTGCTGCCCGCAGGCGTGCCGGAAGCCGAGCGCGCGGTCTACCGGGAGCGGGTGCTGCGTGAGGCCAGGATCGCCAGCAGGCTGTCCGACCCCGCCGTGGTCACCGTCCACGACCTGATCACCGAGGACGACCAGACCTACGTCGTCATGGAGCTGATCAAGGCCCCGACGCTCGACGACCTGGTCGAGCGCGGCGGTCCGCTGCCCCCGCGAGCGGCGGCGGTGCTCGCCGGGCAGCTGCTCGCCGCGCTGGGCGCGGCCCACGAGTCCGGGGTCGTGCACCGGGACGTCAAGCCGGGCAACGTGATGGTGCCCGCCAAGGGCTCGGCGAAGCTCACCGACTTCGGCATCGCCCAGTCGTTCGACGACCCGAGGCTCACCGCGACCGGTTCGCTGATCGGCTCACCCGCCTACATGTCCCCGGAACGGCTCTCCGGCGCCCCCGCCTCCCCGGCTTGGGACCTGTGGGCGCTGGGCGCGACCCTGTTCTACGCCACCCAGGGCAGGGGCGCGTTCGAGCGCGAGACCACCTCGGCGACCCTGCTGGCGGTGCTCAACGAGCGCCCGCGCCCCGAACTGCCACCCGGCCCGCTGGCCGACCTGGTCAACGGCCTGCTCGACCCCGACCCGGACCGCCGCCTGACCACCGAGCGCGCCGTGGCGCTGGCCGAACAGGCTGCGGGGGAGGCGGTCGACCCGGCGACCGTCCGAGTGCCACCCGTGAGCCCGACCGCGCCCCTGCCCGGCGCGCTGGACGGTCGGGGCGGCTCAGCCACTGGAACCCGCCCCACGTCGCGGGGTGGCCAACCGGGGGAACCGGCATCCCGATCGGTCTCGCCCGCCCAAGGGTCAGCTGTTCCCGGTCCGCAGAACCTCCGCGCGGCGTCGACCGCAGGCCCGTCGCTCCTCCAGGACGTCGAGCGCAGGCGGCGCAAGGGCTTAGCGGTCTCGGCGACCCTGACTACCCTCTTCGCGCTGGGCGCCGTGGCACTGCTCTACGTCACCGTCTTCAAGCCCATGATCGAACTGAACCTCGACGACCTGGACCTGGTAGGTCCGGCCTCGTCACCCGCGATGCAACCGGTGCTCACCCTCGGCGCGGGCGGCGACATCGAGTCCGACTGGCTTCCGCTCTCCTCGAAGGAGTGCCTGAACGGCTGGCTGCCCGCGAAGGGCGCCCCCGAGATCGAGTCGGAGAACCGGGTCGGCTGCTACGGCGAGCACGACGTCCAGGTGATGGAGAGCTTCCTGGCGAGCAAGAAGCCCCAGGAGGACGAGCCCTACCCGTCGCTGGCGGAGCTGACCAGGATCGGCGGCACGAAGTGCACCAGCGTGTTCCAGTCCTCAGAGGTCAAGGGCGAGGACAAGGTGAAAGTGCTGCGCTACTGGGTGCTCGTGCCCACCGAGGAGGCGTGGCGGATGCGCGTGGAGAACGGGCACCGCTCCTCCAACCGCGTCGTCCACTGCTTCGTGGGGCGGGCGGACGGCGCGAAGCTGGCCGAGCCGCTCATGGCGGAGTGAAACCCACGACGGGGTGAACCTCGGCGCGGGGGAAAACGGACCACGAGGCCGGTGCGGGAACCCCGCACCGGCCTCGTGGACGTCGTGACTACGGGTTGACCACCTTGCCGCCGAAGCTCACGACCAGCCGCCCGTCCGAGGCGAACGACCAGGTCAGCTTGCCGGAGTAGGCGGAGCACTTCGAGCCGTTCGAGCCCGACCAGAACTGGTTGGACGAGTCCGCGTCGCCGACCGTCCGGTCCTTGCTGCCACCGCTGCTGTAGCAGGACACGTTGTTGCGGAACACCGACGTGCCACCGTCGAAGTTGAAGTTCCGCTCGGTGCTGTCGATGCCCACGTTGTTCGACATGGTGATCTTGCCGAGGTTGCGGTTGTAGGTGAAGCCGTGCTTGCCGTTGTCGTAGGCGATGGTCCGCTGGACCACGTGGTTCACCGCGATGTCCTCACCGCCCAGCTTGAAGCCGTTGCGGTCGCCGTTGCCCGCCTGCGAGCCGTCGCTCAGCGTGCCGTTGCCGTACGCCAGCGAGTCCTCGATCGTCACCGCGCCGATGGGACCGGTGTCGGTCTTGGTGTACAGGTCCCACCCGTCATCGATGTTGTTGTGGGAGACGGTGTAGCGGAACACGTTGCCCGGCCCCGAGGTGAGCTTCGCGGCGAACCCGTCGGCGTCCTCGCCGTCCGAGTCGGCGTTGTCGTGCGACTCGGAGCTGAGGATCAGGTTGTTCGACGGCCACTGGTCCTTCGGCGTGCTGGACAGCTCCCGCGACAGCTGCAAGCCGCTGTCCCGGTTGAACCGGGTCACGGTGCGCTCGACGACGTTGTTGCTGCCGCTGATGAAGATCCCGTTGTCACCGGCGCGCTCCACGACGATGCCGCGCACGTGCCAGTACGACGCGTTCAGCGCCAGCCCCCGGTTGGCCGGGTCCTCGCTCTGCGCCGAGAAGTTCAGCACCGGGGTCTCACCCGAGTAGGCGAACAGCTGGGTGCGCTTGCTCGCCGTGCCGTTGCGGCCCTGCGGGATCGCCACCGTGCTGGAGAACCGGTACGTGCCACCGCGCAGGTAGATCGTCCCACCGGACGCGACGCGCGAGATCGCCGAGGTGAGCGTCGTCGGCGCGGCCTCGGTGCCCGCCGCGCCGTCGCTGCCGCTGGGTGAGGCGTAGATCGCCGAACCGCTCGGCGGCGGCGTCGTGGTCGTCACCGGCGGCTTGGTGGTCGTGGTCGTGCTGCCGCCACCGGTGGTGGTGGTCGTCGGCTGCCCGCCACCGGCAGGGGTGAACCCCCACTGCTTGGAGGCCGCGCTGTCGCACGAGTTCGTCTGCACTGCGGCGCCCGCCGTCGTGGCGTTGTCCTTGGTGTTCATGCACTTGTCCGCGTTCGGGTTGACCACCCGGTGGTTCGAGCCGCTCTCGGTGAACGACCACACCTGCCCGGCCGCGCCGGAGCACGACTGCTGCTGGATCGCCTTGCCCGCGCTCGTCGCCGACCCGGCCACCCCGACGCACAGCCCGGTGGCCACGGAGGTGATCCGGAACCCGCCGCTGACCGCCGTCAACGCCCACTTCTGGCTGTCAGCGCCGGTGCACGCCTGCAACTGCAACTGCGCGTCCGCCGCCGCACCGGGCGAGCCGAGGCACAGCCCGCTGCCACCGTTGGTCACGGTGTAAGTCCCCGCGCCCACCGCCGCGCTCGCGGGTTGAGCGGACGGCCAGAGCAGCAACCCGCCCGCGAGCGTCACCACCGTGGCCGCGGCAGCGACCCCGGCGGTGCGCGCCCCACGCGCCCGCCCGGCCCCCGCCGGATTCACCTGCACACCCATCACGACCTCGTTCCACAACCGTCGGCGACGGAGAGCGCGAATGCGCACCCCGTGTTCCAGCGCATTTCCTCCCACCTCCGCGATAAACCGGACCTGCGCTCGTGGGAAAACCTCCCGACGGGCCGTGCTGACTGGTTCGCGGCAGTGGTGGGCAGGGCGAACACGTTGCCTCCCAGGCACTTCCTCAAGTCTTGGGGTGGGAACCCGCTGTGCTGCCGGATGTTAGGAGGCTGTTCGGAACCGGTCAATAAGGGACTTTCGGTCGAACGCGGGAGTCGAAAAAACTCGAACGAATCGAACGGCCAGTTCACCGCCCCTGCGTTTGATCAACAAACGATCCCCGGGAGAGTGTGAAGAATGTTCCCCGATCAAGCATGTGAACAGATTTGTCCGCTGCCGGTCACGCATGTGAACGGCGTCACCGCACCCGAGCGTCCTCGCCCTCACCAGGGGCGGCAAGCTCCGGTTCCGCTCAGGTACGCGCCCAGGTACCTAGGGGTGATCAACTGAGAGCGCCGCCAACCGCTTTCTCCCACTTCGGTCCACCGCCCCGGCGCACCCGGTGAACGGCGCTACCTTCGACCGGGAAGAAACCATTTCCCTTTGGGGGCAGGGTGACCAAGCAAGATCGTCTGCCGATGCGCTTCGTGACCGGCTTCAACAAACTGGTCCTGCGCCTGCGCGCGTCCCGCCGCTG
The DNA here is from genome assembly GCF_024171695.1 of Actinosynnema pretiosum. Lineage (GTDB taxonomy): Bacteria > Actinomycetota > Actinomycetes > Mycobacteriales > Pseudonocardiaceae > Actinosynnema > Actinosynnema pretiosum. Next base: position 127,392 of record NZ_JAMTCF010000011.1, read on the forward strand.
GGGCGGCGCGGTCCGCAAGCGCATCACCATCGTCACCTACACGGGCCGCCGCTCCGGCCGCACGTTCACCGCACCGGTCGGCTACGTCCGCACCGGCGACACCGTGGTGATCAAGGTGATGATGCCGGACCGCAAGTCGTGGTGGCGCAACTTCACCGGAGACGGCGGCCACCTGTTGCTGGAGCTCGACGGCGCCAACCGACCCGGCCACGCGACCGCCCGCCGAGCGGCCAAAGGTCCGGTCGAGGTGACCGTGCACCTGGACGACGCCCAGCACTGACCGGCCCGACCCGCTCTCCGGCCGTTCCGGACCGGGGTTGCGAGGTCCCTGACCGGTGTTCCAGCTGTGTTCGCCCTGCCCGTGCAGGCGGCGTGGTCGTGCAGCCACCGCAGATCCAGCACGGTCTGGGCGAGGCAGGTCGGGGCACGGGTTCCGGTACGTGTTCCACGTCGTCGGCGTTCGGCAGACGGGCCAGGTGTCGGGGCCAGCGCCCGAGGGGTGTCGAGGTTGGCAGGAGATGGGGATCAGGTTGGAAGGGGGCACGCCTGGTTTGCTGCGCGTACAGCACGATCCGATGCCCACCCTTGTGGAAAGCGGCCGTGCGATGGGCGTGGGCAACCAGGGTTCGGTCGTCTGCCACTGATCTGCGCCTGTTCATGGTGATGCTGACTTGCGTCTGACGACAGGCGTGGTTGGCCGGCCTGGTTCTTCGACCCCGCCGACAACCGGTCGTCGCCGTGGTTGGTGGTGGGCTCAACGTGGTTCCAGGGCAACGAGACTATGCCATCGCCGCAGCTTGGTGAGGGGCTGCTATCGGGTGCACCCGATAGCAGCCCGCCTCCGAGGGCTGGCCGTTCAGCGCACTCCCGGGAGTGCTTGTCGCGGACTGGGCGTTCACGCTGGCTGGGTTCAGCGATCACTGGCTCGGCTCCGCGCTGCTGTTCGGCTCGCCCTTCTCGCGCGCTCCCGGAGGGCTGACCGTCCTCGCCGAGGCGGTCGGACTCGGGTGGTGACGAGGGCGCCCTCGTCACCACGTCGGGTTCGACCCGTTCGGCTCGGTGGTCAGGACTTCGCGTCGCGCGCTGCCTGCACCTCCCGACGCACCTCCTCACTGAGCTCTTCCATCCGCTGGATCTCCGTGGCCAGGGTCGGGTCCTGGTCGCGGACCGCTTCTTGTGCGGCCAGCAGGGGAGGAAGCAGCTCGGCGGTGTCGTCGTAGGTGATGAGGGCGTGCCGCACCACCATGTCGAACTGCCCGGCCTGGCTGGCCAGATCGCGCAGTTCGACCGAGTTGGTGCGCGCCCACTTGGCCACCGCGCGCTCGGACGCGCGGCGGTCCCGTTCGGCTCGGACCCGGCCCTCGGCCGTCGAGTCAGGTCCGGCCTCCCGCAGGCGCAGGTAGCGGCGCTCAGCTGCTTGGCGACTGGCCAGACCCAGCGCCAGGGCCAGTTCCGCCCAGCTGATGCCCGCGTCCCGCGCCGCGGCGATGAGCTCCGGTTCCCACTGAGCCAGCTCCTCGCGCAGTTCACGCAGGCTGACCAGGGCGTCCAACACCCGCGTGGCGTCGCCGTCCTCGATACCGCTGATGACCGCGTCGCGGATCGACTCGTAGTCTCCGGTTCCCATGGATGTCATCGTAGTGACGACAATCGGGGTTGTCAACGGGGTGATGACGCCGTATTGTTGGTGCCACGACGTGGCGTCGCCACGGGTTCGCGGAGCTGGGAGAGGGGAGGGTGCGGTTGAGAGTAGGGGTTGTCCGACCGGTTCGCTCGTGCGGTGAACGGGTCGTCGCGCTCCTGGGAGGTCCGGTCGGGTCGGTCTTCTCCACGGGGCGGCGCGCTGAGCGCGGACGCGGGTGAGCCCGGCCGGTCGGGTCGGCGGGGCTCGTCGCGCACCGGGCTCGGTGTGTTGGCCGAACCCGGTGCGTCTGGTTGAGGCGGTTGACGGGCCTTGTGCTTAGTGGCCTTCTGCTTGGGGTGAGCCCCGTGCTGTTGGCTGGTGGAGCGCGTGGCCTGCTTAGCGGAGGACTGCGGGTTAGGCGGACTTGCCCTTGGTCACGTCGGTCAGCGCCTGGTCCAGGATGTCCAGGCCCAGGGCCAGTTCGTCCTCGGTCGCGGTGAGCGGCGGGGCCATCCGGAAGACGCCGCCCATGCCGGGCAGCTGCACGATGTTCATGTGCAGGCCCAGTGTCAGGCAGCGGCGGGTGACTGCGGCACCCAGTTCGTCCGAGCCCTGCTTGGTGTTCCGGTCGGCCACCAGTTCCAGGCCGACCAGCAGGCCTCGGCCGCGGATGTCGCCGACCACCTCGTGCTCGTCCGCGAGGCGGTCGAGGCCGGTGCGGAGCTGGTCGCCGAGCTTGGTCGCGCGGTTGGCCAGGTCGTCGCGTTCGAGCACGTCCAGCACGGTGTTGCCCACGGCCGCGACCAGCGGGTCGGAGACGTGGGTGGTGAAGAACAGGTAACCGCGTTCGTGGGCGCGCTCCTCGATCTCGGCGCTGGTGATCACCGCGGCCAGCGGTAGGCCTGCGCCCAGGGTCTTGGAGAGCGTCAGGATGTCGGGGACGACCCCGTCGCGCTCGAACGCGTACCAGGTGCCCGTGCGGCACAGGCCGGTCTGGGCCTCGTCCAGGATCAGGAGCATGCCGCGTTCGCGGCACTTCTCCTGGAGGGCGGCGAAGTAGCCGGGTGGGGGTTCCAGGACGCCGCCCGACGACAGGATCGGTTCGACCAGGCAGGCCGCGAGGCTGCCGGTGGACTGGGCGTCGATCAGGTCGAAGCCGAAGTCCAGCTGGCGGCGCCAGTCCAGAGTGCCGTCCGGGGTGGTGAAGTCCGGGCGGTAGGTGTTCGGGGAAGGAAGGGCGAAGTTGCCGGGTGCTGCGGGGCCGTAGCCCTTGCGGCCCGCGCTGTAGGTGGCGCCTGCGGCGCCTTGGGTCATGCCGTGCCACGAGCGGGCGAACGAGACGATCTCGTGCTTGCCCGTGGCGAGCTTGGCCAGGCGCAGGGCGGCCTCGTTGGACTCCGCGCCGGTGGTCAGAAGTTGGACCTTCTGCAGCGGGTCCGGGAGGGTGCCTGCGAGGCGTCGGGCCAGGTCGACCACCGGTCGGCTGAGCATTCCGCTGAACAGGTGGTCCAGCGTGCCGACCTGTCGGCGCACCGTCTCGACGACCTCGGGGTGGGAGTGGCCGAGGATGGCGCTCATCTGGCCGGACGTGAAGTCCAGGATGCGGCGGCCGTTCTCGGTGCGCAGGAAGCTGCCCTCTGCGCTGCTGATGATCTCCGGGGTGAACGTCCCGCCGTAGCGGACCAGGTGGCGGTCCACGTCGGACCAGAAGGCGGGGTCCGTCGAGTCGCTGTGCGCAGTGGCCATGACGTGAAGCTACGACCGGGTGAGCATCGGGTCCATCTCATGATTTCGACTGTCCTGTTCGGTGTGGCCGAACAAGAATGGAGGTGTGCTGAATCCGTGGCGGCTGCGGTTGCTGAGCCAGCTGGAGAGCCTGGGCACCGTGCGCGCGGTCGCTGAGGCGGCTTCGCTGAGCGCGTCGACGGTGTCCCAGCAGTTGTCGGTGCTGGAGGCCGAGACGCGCACCCGGTTGCTGGAGCGGACCGGGCGGCGGGTGCGGTTGACGTCGGCGGGGCAGCTGTTGGCGCGTCGGGCGCGGGAGATCCTCGATCACATGGACACCGTGGAGGCCGAGCTGCTCGGGGTCGGTGGGGAACCTGCCGGGCTCGTGCGGGTGGGCACGTTCCAGAGCGGGATCCACACGCTCGCGGTGCCCGCTGTGCTCCAGCTGGCGCGTTCGCACCCGCATCTGCAGGTCGAGCTGCTGGAGCTGGAGCCGCACGAGAGCCTGCGCGCGTTGCGGGTCGGGGACGCTGATCTGGTCATCACGACGGCGGACTTCGTGGAGGTTCCGCTGGGGCCTGATCTGGACGTGGTGGTGCTGGCGGTTGATCCGGTGGTGCTGGTCCTGCCGCAGCACCGGGGTGGGCGAGGGCCGGTGGATCTTGCGGCGTTCGCGGATGAGCCGTGGGCGCTGGACGTGCCGGGGTCCTACATGGCGAACCTGACGACGCGGTTGTGCCGTCAGGCCGGGTTCGAGCCTCGGGTGGCGTGCCGGTTCAGCAACTACCTGATGACGCTCCAGCACGTGGAGGCCGGGTTGTCGGTGGCGTTGCTGCCTGCGCTGGCGGTGGACGAGCGGTATCGGTTGGTCGGGCGTGAGCTGGTGCCTGCGGTGACGCGCACGATCACCGCGGTGGTGCGCAGGGGTGCTCGGCGGCCTACCGGGGTTGATCTTGTGCTGGAGACCTTGCGGCGGTTGCCCACGCCGCCGGGGATTTCCAGGCCGTAAGGGCTGTGTGCGCTGTGCGGGCCGTGGGGTCGGGGCCGTACGGGCCTTGGGGTGCCGGGGTGCCGGGGTGCCGGGGGGCCGGAGTGCTGGGGTGCCGGAGTGCTGGAGGTGGCTGGGGGAACTCGGTGGGCTGGTGTTTGCGGGTGTGGAATCGGTGGAGTGGGGATGGAGGTGGTGAGAGGGGGTTAGCTGGTTGCTGCTACGGCGGTGGCGGTTGCCACTGCTGCTGCGGCTACCGCGCCTGCGGTTGCGGTGGCTACTGCGAGGGTTACCGCTGAGGCTGCCCAGTTGCCGGATTCGATGTGCTTGGCGCGTTGGGCGACCTTGGACGACCAGGTCAGGGGTGGGCGCAGGGCGGGGAGGGTGCCGCTTGCGGAGAGCAGGGCGATCAGGGCTCCCGTTCGGGTGTCTGCGGGGTGGTCGTCCTCCAGGGTGGCGCGGATCTTGGTGCGCAGGTCCGCCTCGTGCTCGGGGGCGTTGCTGGGCAGGCGCGTGGTGCGGAACAGGCCCAGGACTCGTTTGTTCTCGGTGCGGATCAGGTCGCGCTCGATCAGGCGGTTGATCACGGGCTTGTACAGGCCTGCGCCGATCTCCAGCAGGACCGACTGGGCTCGTCCGGTGCGCTGGGCGATCTGCTCGTGCGCGGTGCGCAGGAGGGGGTCTTCCAGGTCTTGGGGGCCGGTGGCGGTGACCTTCGGGCCGCCGAGGCCCTCGGTGCCTTCGATGATCTTGACTCGGTCGCGCAGCGCCAGTTCGACCAGCAGGGCTCCGCCCAGGGAGTAGTGCATGGTGCCTGCTCCGGACATGGCGCCCGTTTCGTCGTCTAGCAGCAGGAGCATCAGGTCTTCGACGATCAGCGGGGTGGGTTCCACGAGGCTTCGCCTTTCCTGCGGGGTGGGGTTGGGAACCATGGGAAACCATGCCGTTGGGGCACACTCAAGGGGGTGCGGCGGTCGGGTTTTGTGGGGGTGTGGTGGTGAGCGGGTGGCGGTTCGCGGTCAGCACGTTGGGGGCTCCGGGGGTTCCGGTTCGGGAGAGCGCGCGGGTTGCGGCTGAGCACGGGTGTCGTGGGCTGGAGATCCGGGTGCACCCCGATGAGGAAGTGCGGGTGGGGATGACGGCTGCTCGGGCTGCTCGGGTGCGGGAGGAGGTTGTGGGGGTCGGGGTTGAGATCGCTTGTCTTGCCGGGTACGTGAAGGTTTGCGCGCCGGGTGGGGCTGTGGTTGACGAGTTGCGGGCGTTGGTCGAGTTGGCTGGTGTGCTTGGTGCGCCTGCGGTTCGGGTTTTTCCCGGTGGGGTCGACGGTGGTGATGGTGCTGCCGTTGAGCGGATCGGGGCGGTGTTGCCTGAGTTGCGGGACGCCGGGGTTCGGTTGTTGGTGGAGACGCACGACTCGCACGCGACCGGGGCGGCCGCGTTGCGGTTGGTCGAGCCGTTCGGGGAGCCGGGGGCGGTTGCGGTGCTGTGGGACGCGGTGCACCCGTGGCGGGGTGGGGAGTCGCCTGGGCGGACCCGTGCCGTGCTCGGGGAGTACCTGGGGTACTTCCAGGTCAAGGACGTTGAACCCGGTGGGCCCACGCCGGTTCCGCCTGGGGCGGGGGCGGTGCCGCTCGAGGAGTGCGGGCGGGTGCTTCGGGACTGGTCCGGGTGGGTGTCGTTGGAGTGGGAGCGCGCCTGGTACCCGGAGATCGCTCCGTTGCCGGTGCCGTTGCGCGCGGCTGCCGAGTGGTTCGAGGTCTGGCGGCCCCGTTAGAGGGGGAAGGTCCGGCCGATGCGCTCGCCCAGGCGTTCCAGCAGGGGGGCGGCTTCGGTGTGGCAGCGGGACAGGTCTGGTTCCAGGTCGGTCAGGGCGAACGCTGCGGTGAAGCCTGCTCCGGTCAGCTCGGTGGTGGTCAGGGTGCAGCTGCCCGCTGCTGCGATCACTCGCGCTCCTGCTGCCCGTGCTGCTGCTGCGACGCCTGCGGGGGCTTTGCCGTGCAGTGTTTGGTGGTCGACCCGGCCTTCGCCTGCGATGACCAGGCTCGCGTTCCGCAGTGCGGTGGTCAGGTCGGTCAGCTCCAGCACCAGGGTGATGCCTGAGCGCATCCGTGCTCCGCACGCCAGCAGGGCGAAGCCCGTGCCACCGGCTGCGCCTGCGCCTGGCAGGTCGCGGGCGGGACGGCCCGTTGCCTGCTCCAGCAGGTCTGCCCAGCGGGTCAGGGATGTGTCCAGCTCGGTCGTCAGCGCCGCGTCCGCGCCTTTTTGGGGGCCGTAGACCGCTGCTGCGCCGTGTGGGCCCAGGAGGGGGTTGTCCACGTCGCAGGCCACTTCGACGTCCGCGTCGCGCAGGGCGGGGTGCAGGGTGGAGAGGTCCAGTGAGCGGACCTCGGACAGGGGGGAGGTCGTGCCGTCCAGCGGGGTGCCGTGGCGGTCCAGGAGGCGTGCGCCCAGGGCGATGAGCAGGCCTGCGCCGCCGTCCGTGGTGGCGCTGCCGCCCAGGCCCACGACGATCCTGCGGTGGCCCGCGTTCAAGGCTGCCGCGATCAGGTGGCCGGTGCCCAGGGTTGTTGCGGCTCTTGCGCGGTTGGGGGACACCGGGACGTCCGCTATCCCGGCCAGGCCTGATGACTCGGCCAGTTCTACCGCTGCCGTGTCGGCGCTGGTGGCGTAGCGGGTGGTCACCGGGCGGCCCAGGGCGTCCGCGGACGGTGCGTGGACCTCGGTGAAGCCCGCGCCCAGCAGGGCGTCCAGGGTGCCCTCGCCGCCGTCCGCCACCGGGTGCTCGACGACGTGCGCGCCCGTGCGGCGCAGGCCCCGCGCCAGTGCCGACGTGGCCGCGCGTGCGGTCAGCGAGCCCTTGAACGAGTCCAGTGCCACGACCACGTGGTTGCGCTGCGGGTCCACCCTGTCATGGGAAGTGGTGCCGCAGGGCTTGTCAAGGGTTGCCGCAGGTGTGGGTGGGTGAGGGTTGACGGGGTGTCGGGTGGGGGCGTTAGTGTCGGAAAGCGCTTTCCGGTACGAGGCGCGGTCGGCGCGCCACCGAGGAGAGGTGGTGGGCGTGTGAGCTGGTTCGCCCTGCGGCATGACGTCGGGGTCGCGGTGACCGTTCTTGCCGGGGATGTCGAGCTGGCTCGGTACGAGTACGCGCCCGGCACGCCGCAGCTCGAGTCGCCGAAGCCGTTCCTGCACCCGGTGCGCACTCGGGGCGGGCGGTTGGTGAGCCTGTTCCGGCCGCATGACCACGTGTGGCACAAGGGGATCGCGTGGTCGTTGCCGCACGTCGGGGAGCACAACTTCTGGGGTGGGCCGACCTACCTGCGTGGTCGGGGGTACGCGCAGTTGGACAACAACGGTGCGCAGGTTCACCGGCGGGTCGTCGGGATCGGGGCTTGTGGGGATCGGGTGCTCGGGGACCGGCTGTCCGGGGAAGGGCTGTCCGGGAACGAGGTGCTCGGGGACGGGGTGCTCGGGGGCGGGGCAGCTGAGGGCGGGGCGGCTGGGGACGGGGTGCTTGGAGGCGCGGTAGCTGGAGGCGGGGCGGCTGGAGGCGCGGCAGTTGGGGACGCGGCAGTTGGGGACGGGGCAGTTGGGGATGGGGCGGCTGGGGGCAGCGTGCGCGGGGATGGGGCGCGTGGGGACGGCGTGCGCGGGGATGGGGCGGGTGGGGGCGGGGTTCGGTTCGCGCACGAGTTGGAGTGGGTTGCGCAGGACGGGCGGGGTGTTGTCGCCGAGGTGCGCGTGCTCACCGCTGTTCCGCTGGGGGAGCTGGGGTGGGCGCTCATCTTCGACACCACGATGACCAACACCTCCGGGGGTGGGCTGGTGTTCGGGTCGCCCACCACCAACGGGCGGGAGAACGCCGGGTACGGCGGGTTGTTCTGGCGTGGGCCTCGGGCGTTCACCGGGGGGAGCGTGATCACGTCCGATGGGGTCGGGGGGGACGAGTTGCGCGGGTGGCGGGGGGAGTGGATGGCGTTCTGCGGCAAGCACGACGGGGACGGTGGGGAGTCGTTGGTGCTCGTCGTCGACCACGTGGGCAACCCGCACCACCCGCCGCGGTGGTTCACCCGGTCCGAGAGCTTCGCCTGCTTGAACCCGGCTCCGTTCTTCAGCGAGGAGCTCGTGGTGGGGGACGGGGAGAGCGTTCGGTTCCGTTACGGGGTGGGGATCGCGGATGGGGGCGCGGGTGGTGCGGGGGTGCTCGCGGAGGCGGTTCGCGGGGTGCTCGGGTGAGCTTTCCCGGTGGTGCTTCCCTGTCGTGGCTGGACGTTTACCCGGACGTGGCGCCGGACGGGCTTGGTGGTGGCAGTCCGCACGTGCACTTGGTGTCCACCGAGTGCTACACCGTGGTCGCGGGTGAGGGGGAGTTGCACACCGCTGGGCCCGGTGGGGTCGAGGTGGCGCCGTTGCGGGCCGGGGTCGTCGTCTGGTTCGAGCCGGGGGTGATCCACCGGGCGGTCAACCTCGGTGGGCTTCGGGTTGTGGTGATCATGAGCAACGCGGGGTTGCCCGAGGCCGGGGACGCGGTCATGACGTTCCCGCCTGACGTGCTCGCCGATCCGGAGCGGTACCGGGAGGCGGCCGTGCTGCCGCAGCGGGGGCGTGCCGAGGCCGCTGCCCGGCGGCGGGACTTGGCGGTGGAGGGGTTCTTGCCCATCCGGGACGCATTGCGCGCGGGCGATTCCGGGCCGTTGCGGGACTTCCACGCCGCGGCTGCCGCACTGGTTCGAGACCGCGCCGTCGGATGGGGGGAGGTCGTGCGGGACGGGCCGCTCCGGCTGGCCGAGCAGGCACGGGGGAGGGCTCGGGATCTGTCCGCCGGAACCGCCTCGCACCTGGAGCGCGCGACCGTGCGGCGCGCGCGTGGACCGCAGGAGCCGGTGTTCGGCATGTGCGGACTGCTGCGCCCGATCGACACCCGGAACGAACCTCGTGAGGAGCAGCCGTGACCCGCACCTGCGCCATCGTCGGCACCGGGGCCATCGCCGACGTGCACGCCCGGTCCATCGCCGAGCTGGGCGACCGCGCTCGGCTGGTCGGCGTGGTCGACCTGCTCCCCGAGCGGGCCGTCGGGTTCGGCGCGCGGTGGGGGGTTCCCGCGCACCCGGACCTGGCCGCGCTGCTCGACGCGCACCGGCCCGACCTGGTGCACCTGTGCACCCCGCCGGGTAGTCACCTGCCGCTCGCGCTGGAGGTGCTGCGGGCCGGTGCGATCCCGGTGGTGGAGAAGCCGCCCGTGCTGTCGTTGGCCGAGTTCGACGAGTTGCGCCGGGCCGAGGTGGAGACCGGGCTGCCCGTGGTGACGGTGTTCCAGCACCGGTTCGGCTCCGGCGCGGTCCGGTTGCGCGAGCTCGTCGCGCGGGGGGCGCTGGGGAGGCCGCTGCTGGCTGCGGCGCACACCCTGTGGTTCCGCGATGACGACTACTTCGCCGTGCCGTGGCGCGGGAAGTGGGCGGTGGAGGGGGGTGGGCCGACCATGGGGCACGGCATCCACCAGTTCGACCTGATGCTGTCGGTGCTGGGGCCGTGGAGCAGCGTCACGGCCGTCGCGGCGCGGCAGGCTCGGCCCACCGACACCGAGGACGTGTCCGCCGCGATCGTGCGGTTCGAGTCGGGGGCGGTCGCGACCGTGGTCAACTCGGTGGTGTCGCCCAGGCAGACCAGTCAGCTGCGGTTCGACTTCGAGCTGGCGACCGTCGAGCTGGAGCACCTGTACGGGTACTCGGACGCGGACTGGAGCCTCACGCCCGCGCCCGGTGCGGCTGACCTGGCCGAGGTGTGGGCCGGTGGGCCCCCTGACACGCCCAGTGGGCACACCGCCCAGTTCACCGCGCTGGTGGACGCCCTGGACGGTGGGGGGCGACCGCCGGTGGACAGCGCGGACACCCGGTTGACGGTGGAGCTGATCGCGGCGATCTACGCGTCCGCGTTCACCGGGGCGGTGGTTCGGCGGGGGGAGATCGGTGCGGGGCATCCGTTCCACGCGGACATGACCGGTGGACGGGAACCCTGGCCGCGTTGGGAGCGGTGAGGGGCGGGCGGGAGCTGAGTGGCGGGGCGCGTGGGGCGGGCGCGCGGGGAGAGCTGAGTGGTGGGGCGTGCGGGGGGCTGAGAGGGGCGGGAACTGAGTGGTGGGCTGAGAGGGACGGGAGCGGAGTGGTGGGGTGAGGGGCGGGCGGGAGCGCGGCGGTGTGGGCGGAGCGGTGAGGGTTGCGCGGGTGGTCAGCGGCGGAACGTGAAGTGCGCGTGGTGCAGTACGTCGTCCTCGAAGGTGCCGTAGGCCCAGAAGCCCAGGTCGTCGCGGTAGGCGATGTGGTCGTGCGCCAGCCAGAACGAGCCCCGGTAGGCGTCCCGGACGCCGTTGCGGGCCTCGGTGTAGCGGCCGTCCGGGGTGAGGTCCTGCACCACGTCCTGGGGCTCGTCGGTCCACGTGCCCAGGTGCGGGCTCGACTCCGCGCGGACCGGTGTCGGCGCGCTCGGGGGAGGCGGGAGGAGTCTGCGGCCCGCCAGGAACGCGAAGTCGCCCTCCACGACCACCGCCGCGGCCCGGCGCGGCCACCAGATCACCGACTCCAGATCGGTCCCGCCGCGCACCAGGGCGAACGTGGCCGGGTTGCCCCTGGTGAGGGGGTGCAGGCGGTTCGCGTGCCGTCCGGGCAGGTCGACGCCGTCGGCCACCGCGGGCACGATCACCAGTCCGGCGCAGTCGACCACGTGCGCGCCGGGGTGGTCGGCGACGTCGACGCCGGTGATCGTGCCGCCCTCCACGAGCAGTCCGCCGGTGACGGCGCCGAGCGACGGGTCCAGGGTGTGCGTGGTGGCCCCGGTGAACAGCAGCGGGGTTCCGGAGCGGGCGCGGGTCGGCAGGTCCGTGGTCAGGGTGGCCATGCGCCCAGTGAACGGCGGGCGCGCCCCGGCAGGGAGGGTGCGTCCCTCCCTGGTTGCGGGTGGGCGGGGCTCGTGCGCGCGGGGGAACGTTCGGGGCGCAAACGACGCGGTCGCGTCGGGGATACGGCCTTTCGGGAAAAACTTTGAATCATTTTGCGAGAGCTGGCGCACATTAGCGGCGGGGGTTACCGGAAACGTGGTGAATGTCCGGAGCGGGGCTCGCGGCAGAGCGTAACGCTGTTGCGGTTGACCCGAAAGGGCTACTCACGTTCGTGAAAGCTGCTCGCGTTCACCTGGGAATTCTGCTCAGATTACGCCGAATGGACTACGTCAAACGGGGTGAGTGATGCGTCAAACGGGCTAGCGCAAGTGAATGTTCACCAGAAAGGCTTGACGCTCCAATTACGAATAGCGATGCTGACGGCGCTCCGCGAACGGAGCGGTATATCGAACACCCGGACTTCGGGGTCGGGTCGGGGCGCGTCATCGGACCGCGCCCGCCGCCCGCCCCTCTTGCCGACACCTCCGCCACCACGAGGAACCTGATCATGGCACCACGCACACCGGCCCCTCCGCGCGGGCCGCGACGGCCCTCGCCGTCGTCCGCGCTCGTCGTGCTCGCGATCGCGTTGATCAGCGGCGCGGCCGTGGTCGTCCTGGTGGTCGCGCTCACCGCGCCGCAGAGCGCCTCGCTCGTGGCCTGGTTCGGCGGGAGCGCGGTGCTGCTGCTCGCCTGCGCGCTCGCCGCGTGCTCCTACCAGCGCTCGGTGGCGGCGGCCAGCGCCGCGCACGCCGACGCCGTGCTGGCCGAGGCCACCGACCTCGTCGACAGGCTCGCCCCCGACGTCGTGCGCAAGCTCAGGGGCGGGGCCTCCGCGGAGAGCGCGCTCGCCCAGGTCGAGCAGCCGGAGAACGCCGACCACCGGCGGCTGCTGCGCGCGCTCGCCGAGGAGATCGGGCGCGGCGAGCGGATGCGCGCGGCCACCATGGCGGCCTGCGCCAACGCGGCGGGCCGGGTCCAGGCGCTCACCACGTCCATGCTCGCCGACCTGCGCGAGATGGAGGAGCAGCACAGCGAGGACGTGCTCGGCGACCTGCTCAAGCTCGACCACAGCACCGCGCAGGCCGGACGGCTCGCGGACAGCATCGCGGTCCTCACCGGCGCCCGCTCCGGCCGCCGCTGGACCAAGCCGATCGTCATGGAGAGCGTGCTGCGCGGCGCCATCGGCCGGGTCAGCGCCTACCAGCGGGTGCGCACCCACTCGGTCAGCTCCGTCGCCGTCGTCGGGTACGCCGCCGAGGGCGTCATGCACGCGCTCGCCGAGCTGATCGACAACGCCACCAGCTTCTCGCCGCCCTCCGAGCAGGTGCACGTGTACGTGGAGGAGGTGCACGCGGGCGTCGTCGTCACCATCGAGGACGGTGGGCTCGTCATGGGCGACCTGGCGCTGCGCCGCGCCGAGCAGGCGGTGTCCGCCGAGGCGCTCGACCTGACCGCGCTGTCCGGCACCCGGCTCGGGCTCGCCGTGGTCGGCTCGCTGGCCCGCAAGCACGGGCTGCGGGTGTCGTTCCGGCCGTCCTCGCGCGGGGGGACCGGGGTCGTGGTCATGATCCCCCGGACGCTGATCACCGAGGCGCGCAAGACCCCGACCTCGGCCAGGCGGCGCGTCGAGCGCGAGCCCGCCCTGGCCGCGGCGACGGCCGCGCCCGCCGAGCTGTCCGCGGCGCCCACGGCCTCGTCCGCCGCGCCGCCCGCCGTCCAGGAGCGCGCCTCGGACGGACCTCCGGAGCCGCCCGCACCGCGCCGCCGCAGGACCCCGTCCGAGTCGGCCGACCGGTTCGACCCGACGGCCTGGGAGTCCCGCAGGTTCGAGACGCCCCAGCAGTTCGAGGCGTCCTGGCGACCGGCCGAGCCCGCGTCGGACGAGTGGGCCGACGAGCCCCGGACCGCCGACGAGGACAGCCGGGACTTCCGGGACGAGGACTTCCGGGACGAGGACGACCGGGACTTCCCGGCCGACGACCTCGGGGACCACGAGTCCGACCCCTACGGCTCGCGCTCGGGCGACATCCGCCCGGCCGAGCTGACCAGCCTCATCGGGGCGGGCGGGCGGTTCGAGACCGCGCAGCTGTTCGACACCGGCGAGCGGTTCACCCCGCTCGCGTTCGACCAGCGCGACCAGGACCGGCACTCGGGCCAGGACGGGTTCGCGGCGGACGTCGAGGAGGACGTCGTGCCCGACGAGCCGACCGCCCCGCCCGTGCTGCCCCGGCGCAAGCGCGGCAGCACGCTCGCCTCCGCGGTCGACCGCGCGCCCCGCCCCGCCGCGAAGCCCGCCAGGGCGGGCTCGGACCTGGGCTCCCGGTTCGGCGCCTTCCGGGACGCCAGCCGGGGCAGGCACGTCGACCCGACCTGGCCGTCCTGACGCCCCCTGCCCAGGACGACCCCGGACAAGAACGCACCACCAGCACAGATAGGAGGCAGGAGTCCGGACCGGCACGCCAGGACCGGGGCTCCCGAAGCCATGATGAACACCACCGAACGCGACCTCGTCTGGCTGCTGGAGAACCTGCTGCAGCGCACCCCCGGCTCGCGGCACGCGCTCGTGCTCTCCAAGGACGGGCTCAAGCTCTCCCGCTCCGCCCGGCTCACCGTCGACCAGGCCGACCAGCTCGCCGCCATCGCCTCCGGGATGCAGAGCCTGGCCTACGGCGCGTCCATCGAGTTCGGCGACGGCACCGGCGGCGTGCGCACGTCGATGACCGAGTTCCACGGCGGCCTGCTGTTCATCGTCGAGGCCGGTCAGGGCGCGCACCTGGCCGTCATCGCCGGTGACGACGCCGACGCGGGCCAGGTCGGCCACAACATGAGCGAGCTGGTCGAGCAGCTCGGCGACCACATGAGCACACCGCCGCGCCAGGCCCCGCGCTCCACCAACCCGGCATGACGCGCCGCGCCCTCGACGGGGAGGACCCGGACCGGCTCTACACGGTCACCGGCGGGCGCAGCCGTGCCGACGCGACGAACCTGGACATCGTCACGCTCATCGTCACCGAGAGCGCGTCGGCGGGCGGGACCCAGTCGGAGCACGTCCGCATCCTGCGGCTGTGCAGGCGGCCCACCGCCGTCGTGGAGATCTCCGCGCACCTGCGCCTGCCGGTGAGCATCGTGCGCATCCTGCTGCAGGACCTCCTCGACGTCGGCGCGGTCACCGCCCGCCACCCGGCCGTGGTCGCGCCCGAGGAGCCGAGGGCCGCGTCCCTGCCCCGCCAGTCCCGCAGACACCCAGTCCTGCCCGATCCCGAACTGTTGAAGCAGGTGCTCGTTGGACTCCACAACCTCTGAGGCCCCGATCGAGCGGGCGCCGCTGCGCAGCACCGCCCACACCGGCCTGAAGATCGTGATCGTCGGCGGGTTCGGGGTGGGCAAGACGACGATGGTGCGCTCGGTCAGCGAGATCCGGCCGCTCAGCACCGAGGAGACCATGACGCAGGCCGGGGTCGGCGTGGACGACGCCACCGGCGTGCGCGACAAGTCCACGACGACCGTCGCCTTCGACTTCGGCCGGATCAGCCTCAACGACGAGCTGGTGCTGTACGTGTTCGGCGCGCCCGGCCAGGAGCGGTTCTGGTTCCTGTGGGACCAGCTGTTCGCGGGCGCGCTCGGCGCGGTCGTGCTGGTGGACACCCGCAGGCTCGCCGACTCCTGGTACGCCATCGACCGGCTGGAGCACCACGGCACGCCGTTCGTGGTGGCGCGCAACGACTTCGGCGGCCACCAGCACTCGCTGGAGGAGATCAGGGACGCGCTCGACCTCGCGCCGCACGTGCCGCTGCTGGACTGCGACGCCCGCGACCGGAGCTCCGGCAAGCAGGTCCTGATCTCCCTCGTCCAGCACCTCCACGCCCTCACGACCTCGGGGGAGCCCGCGTGACCGACCCGGCAGAGCACAGAGCGCGGCGCGGCAGGTTCGCGCCGCAGCAGCAGTCCCTGGTCCCGCCGCCGCAGCACGTCCAGCAGCACGGCCCGCCGCCACCGGGGTGCCCGGCGCACGCCAGGTCGGTGATCGCGCTGGAGGGCGTGCGGTTCCGCGAGCGGCCCGCCGAGGTCTACCGGGAGCTGCGCGCCCTGCACGGCCCGGTCGCCGAGGTGCGGCTGGAGGGCGACGTCCCGGCGTGGCTGGTCATGGGCTACCGGGAGCTGCACCACGTGCTGGTCAACGACCAGCTGTTCGCCAGGGACTCGCGGCGCTGGAACCAGTGGGACCGCATCCCGCCGGACTGGCCGCTGCTGCCGTTCATCGGCTACCAGAAGTCGATCATGTTCGCCGAGGGCGAGGAGCACCGCAGGCTCTCCGCCGTGTTCAGCGACGTCATCGGCGCGGTGGACCAGTTCGAGCTGAACGCGCAGGTCGAGCAGATCGCGGACCGGCTGATCGACGTGTTCGCGGTGACCGGCCAGGCCGACCTGAAGACCCAGTTCGCCGACCGCATCCCGGCGCTGGTCATCGCGAGGCTGTTCGGGATGAGCGACGAGGAGGCGGCCGGGTTCACCGCCGACCTCATGGAGTCGATCACCGGCGGTCCCGGCGCGCTCGCGGCGTTCGGGCGGACCGAGGACCGGCTGCGCGAGATCGCCCGCGACCGCGCCGCCTCGCCCGGCCACGACGTGGTGTCGTGGATGGCCGCGCACCACGCCGACCTCACCGAGGACGAGCTGGTCGCGAACCTGGTGGTCCTCATCGCCGCCTCGCACGTGCCGACCTCGACGTGGATCAGCAACACCCTGCGGCTGCTGCTGACCGACTCGCGGTTCGCGGTCACCCTGTCCGGCGGCAGGCGCAGCGTCCCGCAGGCGCTCAACGAGGTGCTGTGGGACGAGACGCCGATGCAGAACTTCGCCGGTCGCTGGGCCACCCGCGCCACGCTGCTCGGCGGCCAGCGCATCGAGGCCGGGGACATGATCGTCCTCGGGCTGGCGGCGGCGAACGCGGACCCGCAGGTGCGCCCCGGCTTCGGCAACGAGGGGCTGGGCAACCAGGCGCAGATGTCGTTCTCGCACGGGGAGCACCGCTGCCCGTACCCGGCGCCGCAGGTCGCGGAGATCATCGTCCGCGCGGCGGTCGAGGTGCTGCTCGACCGGCTGCCCGACGCGGTGCTGACCGTCGACCAGGACGAGCTGCGGTGGCAGCAGTCCGTGTGGGTGCGCGCGCTGGTGTCGCTGCCGGTGGAGTTCACGCCCTCGCACGTGGCGGGGTGAGGCTTCGCGCGGGCGCCCGGCACGGGGGCGGGGCGCCCGCGCGGGGGACGTGGTCCCGGATGACCGGCCGGGATCGCGGGACGGGGGTGGCCGAGGGCTCGCGGCCACCCCGGACGCGGTCCCCGCAGGCGCCCCTGCGGGGACCGCGGAGCCTCCCGGTTCGGGGACCGGGGGCGCGGGTCGGGCGCGCGGTGGGGGTGTGGAGCGCCCAGGGGCCACCGCGCGACCGCGCGCGCCGGGGCGGGGAGCCGTGCGAGGCTCCCCGCCCCACGATCTTCACCGCGCGGGTCGACAGGGGGCGCCACCCCCGCGCGGGCTGGGGTCAAGTAGGGGGTTGGTCATATTGACGGCGGCCGTTCGGATTGCTATGTGCGGCTGATCCGGTGAACTTCGGGGTGGCCCGGCCGTTCGGGTGGTGGATTTCTTCCCGTCCCCGGTTTCCCGCTCCGTGGTCGGTTCGGGTGAGGGGGTTCGGCTTTTTCGGGAACGCCGGTGCGGTGAACCGAAGCGCGCCGGGGAAAATTCTGGGCTGTTCGTGGGGTTCGGCGGATGATGGGGTTTGGGCGCGGGTGGACCGGAACGCCGAGGAGCGTTCGCCCCGTGCGCGGGACCCCTCGACGACGCGGGCGCCCGCCTCGTCCGGACCGCCCGCGACGCGCGACGCCGCCGAGCCCGACCACACCCAGAGCCGGGAGGCCACCCATGCCCGCGACCACGAACAGCGAACTGGACCGAGCGCTCGGCGAGCTGCGCCGCTGCATCAGCACCCTGCGGTCCCACCACGGCGACAACGTCGCGATCCGCAGGCTCGCCAACGGCGTGGAGCGGCTGGAGATCGACGCGGCCGAGCTCCCCGCGCGGGGGCGGCAGGCCCCCGGCGAGGTGGTCTACGTGCCGGACACCCCCTACGACCCCGCGCTGTGGCGCGACGTGGACGACGAGGGCATCGGCGGGCACCGGCGCGGCAGTCGCTGACCGCCGTTCCCCGGACGGTCGCGGGGAATTCGCCTCGGCGTTCCGCGCGGTTCCGCCGACCGTTCTCGGCGGTGGTGGTGGAAGTGCTCGGGGAATGCTGGGGGAGTTTCCGTCCGGCATTCGGACAATGGCTTGCTCGGGGGCGTGCCGTGATTCCTGGCGCGCCCCCGAGGTCCGTTCCCGGCCCTGCGGGTTCCCGATCGCCCGCCGGGACCGCTTGCTCCGTTCGGCCTAGCTCGAACTGCGCTGCGCGGGTAGAGCTGAAGGGGACAGTGGATCTTGCCGTCGCGCGGCGGGGACCGGCGCGGGTCACCCGACCGGACCTGTCGCGCGGCGCGCGCGGTCCAGCAGCCTGGGCGCCGGGAGGGGGAACATGGCGGGTAAGCGGAAGCGGGCGCGCGGCGGCAAGGGGAAGAAGCGGAGCCGCACCGCGCGGAACTGGCTGCTGGCGGCCGTCGCCGTCGTCGTGCTGGTCGTGGTGCGGTTCGTCCAGGAGAACCCCGTGCTGTCGGCGTGGATCGGGGCGCTGCTGCTCGCGCTGCTGATCACCGCGGGCGTGGTGGCGCTGAAGGTGCGGCGGGCCAGGAAGCGGGAGCAGGCCGAGCGGGACCGGCTCATCGAGTTCACCGACGGCATGGGCGGCGTCGAGTTCGAGCAGTGGACCGCGCGGCTGCTGGAGCGGTCCGGGTTCCTGGACGTCACCGTCGTCGGCGGGGCCGGGGACGCGGGCGCGGACGTGCTCGCGCAGGCCCCGGACGGCGGGCGGCTCGTGGTGCAGTGCAAGCGGTACGGGCCGAACAACAAGGTCGGGTCCGAGGCGCTCCAGCGCTTCGCGGGCACCGCGCGGGCCTACCACGGGGCCGACTACGCGGTGCTGGTCACCACGTCCTCGTTCACCGCGCCCGCCCGCGACGTCGCGAACCGCGTCGGCATCGTGCTGGTCGACCGGGTCGCGCTCGCCGAGTGGGCGCGCACCGCGATCGCCCCCGCCGAGCTGACGGCGGTGCCCAGCGAGGAGCCCCTGGCGGGCTGACCAGCCTGTCGAGACGGGGACGCAGCGGTGCGGTGCCGTCCGCGCCCCGGTGCGGGACGATCACGCCATGCGGATCGCGGTCATCGGGGCGAGCGGGCTCATCGGACAGCACATCGGCGCGGAACTGGTGGCGCGCGGCCACCGGGTCACCGCGATCGCCAGGACCCCGCGCGAGGGGATCGACCACGCGCTCGACGTGGAGACCACCGGAGCCGACCGCTGGGCCGAGCTGCTGGCCGACCACGACGGCTACGCGTTCGCGGCGGGCAGCGACGACCGCGCCACCCCGCGCCGCCCCGCCTACCCGCACTTCCGGCGCGGCAACGTCGAACCGGTCGCCGGGCTGTCCGAAGCCGCGACGCGGGTGGGCGCGACCAGGGCGGTCGTCCTCGGCTCGTACTACACGCACTTCCACCGCGCGCACCCCGAGTGGGAGCTGGCGGGCAGGCACCCCTACATCCGCAGCCGCGTCGAGCAGGCCCGCGCGGCGCGGGGCACGGGGCTGCCGGTGACCGTGCTGGAGCTGCCGTTCGTGTTCGGCCGGGCCGGTGGGCGGCTGCCGAACTGGGCGCCCGCGCTGGCGTCCTGGGCCCGCTCCCGCGTGCCGCTGGCCGCGCCGCCCGGCGGAACGGCCGCGACCACCGCCCGGCGCGTCGCCGAGGAGGCCGTGACCGCGCTGGAGGAGGGGGCCGACCGGGACACCCCGGTGGCCGACGAGAACCTGACCTGGGCGGAGCTGCTCACCAGGACCGCCGAGGCGGTCGGCGCGCCCGCCCGTCCCCGGAGGCTGCCCGCGCCGGTGGTGCGGGGCGCGCTGGTCGCGGGCGGCGCGCTGGCGGCGGTCGCGGGCAAGGAGCCCGGACTGCACCTGTCCGGGCTGGGGGACCTGCTGCTGCGCGAGCTGTTCGTCCACCCGGCCACCGGGTCGGTGCAGCGGGCGCTGGAGGAGACCTTCGCCCGGTGACGGCGACGCGGTGGCATGGGCGCGCCGGGCGCGGGTAGCCCCACGCCCATGCTGAAGCGATCGATGTGGCAAGGGCTGGTCGCCGGTACCGCCGGGGCCGCCGTGATGCTGGCGACCGAGAAGCTGGAGCAGCGGCTGACCGGACGCCCCGACTCGCACGTGCCCGGCCTCGCGCTGCTGCGGCTGGTCGGCGGCCACGACCGGGACCGGGCGGGCGCGGCCAACCTGGTGATGCACTTCGGGCAGGGCGCGCTGACCGGCGTGGTCCGGGCGCTGATGGCCAACGCCGGGCTGCGCGGCCCGGTGTCCTCCGCGATGTTCGCGGTGGTCCGGCTCAGCAGCGACCAGATCGTCGAGAACGCCACGGGCGTCGGCGCGCCTCCGCAGACCTGGCCGCGTCGCGAGCTGGCCGTCGACCTGACCCACAAGGCGGTCTACGCCCTCACCACCGGCCTCGTCGCCGACGCGCTGGCCGCCCGGCGCGGCCCCGGCCCCGGTCAGGTGAACGCCGACCAGCGCCCCGGTCGCCGCTCGGACGCGCCACCGCTGCCCCGCGAGGCCGCCGCGCCCCGGTGAGCGCGAACGGCGGGTTTGCCCCGGTCCACCGGGGTTATCCGCCCGGCATGGGAACCGCGACGACGCGCGGCGCGGGCGCCTCCGCGCTGCGCACCTACCTCAACGACCACCTGGCCGGGCTCGTCGGCGCCGCCGAGCTGGGCAAGCGCGCAGCCTCCGCCAACCCGGAGCTGACCGCGCTGGCCGAAGACCTGGAGCGGGACCGGGACGCCCTGGTGCGGATCATGACCAGGTTGCGCGTTCCGGTACGCCGCTACAAGGTCGCCGGGGCGTGGCTGGGCGAGAAGATCGGCCGGGCCAAGCCGAACGGCCGCCTGATCTCCCGCTCGCCGCTCAGCGACGTGGTGGAGCTGGACGGGCTGCGCGTCGCCCTGTCCGCGAAGTCCGCGCTGTGGCGGTCGCTGCGCGCGCTGGAGGGCAGGCTCGGCGTGGACGAGACCGAGCTGGAGGAGCTGCTGCGCCGCGCGGGCGAGCAGGTCCTCGACGTCGAGCGCAGGCGGTTGGAGGCGGTCGCCCGCGTGCTGTGACCCGGCGTGTCCACCGGACAGGAACCGTGACCGCGCCCGTCGCCTGCCGCTATGAATGCGGTAGGCGACGGCGCCGCGCGGCGCCGGTGACGACGGGGGTCCCCCATGCGACTGCGCACCGCCGTGCTCGTGGCGCTCACCGCGACGGCCGTCCTGGTCCCGCTCCCGGCCTCGGCCGCCCCCGCGCCGCCACCGCCGCAGTACCCGCCGGTCGGGCCGGGAACCTCGGTCCTCGACCACCGCGCGAAGCTCGCGGGCGCGGTGGAACCGGAGTGGTACGAGGCGAACATCCCGTTCGTGGACCTGCCCGACCGGGAGATCGAGGCCATCTACTACTACCGCTGGCGCACCTACAAGGAAGCGCTCAAGCACACCGGCCCGGACGACGGCTGGATCGTGTCGGAGTTCCTCGGCCCGGTCGGCTACTCCGCGCCCGGCGGCGGGATCGCGGCGGCGGCCGGGCACCACGTCTACGAGGGCCGCTGGCTGCGCGATCCCCGCTACCTGGACGACTACCTCGACTACTGGCTGCGCGGCGGCGGCGCGGGACCCAAGCCCGCCACCGAGTTCCTCAACCCCAACACCACCGACTGGGCGCACCAGTACTCGTTCTGGGCCGCCGACGCCGTCCTCGCCCGCGCGTCCGTGGACGGGCGGCTGGAGCGGGCCGTCGGCCTGCTGCCCGAGCTGGAGCGCCAGTGGGCGGGCTGGGCCCCGCAGAAGGACGCGGAAACGGGGCTGTACTGGCAGACCCCGGTCTGGGACGCCATGGAGTACACCGCGAGCTCCTACCAGAGCGACGACCCTTACCACGGCGGCGAGGGCTTCCGGCCCACGCTCAACGCCTACCAGTACGGCGACGCCAAGGCCATCGCGGCGCTGCTGCGGCTGCGCGGGGACCGGGCCGCCGCCGACCGCTACGAGCGCGAGGCGGGCGCGCTGCGCGACGCGGTGCAGCGCAGGCTGTGGGACCCGGAGGACGGTTTCTACAAGCACGTCATGCGCGACGGCAACCCCGGTCGCGCGCCGCTGGCCGACCGCGAGCAGATCGGCTTCATCCCCTGGTACTTCGGGATGCCCCCGGCCGAGCACTCGTCCGCCTGGGCGCAGCTGACCGACCGGGACGGCTTCGCGGCGGACTTCGGCCCGACCACCGTCGAGCGCCGCAGTCCGTGGTACCTGCACGACGCGGAGCGGGGCTGCTGCCGCTGGTCCGGCCCGAGCTGGCCGTTCGCCACCAGCCAGACCCTGACCGCGCTGGCCAACCTGCTCGTCGACTACCCGAGCCAGTCCTTTGTGGACAAGGGTGACTACTACGACGTGCTGCGCGGCTACGCGTTGACCCAGCGCAAGGACGGTCGGCCGTACGTGGCCGAGGCGCACCACCCCGACCAGGACCGCTGGCTCTACGACGGTCGGGGGCACAGCGAGGACTACAACCACTCCACGTTCAACGACCTGGTGCTGTCCGGACTGCTCGGAATCCGCCCGGCGCCAGGGGATTCGGTGCGGATCGCCCCGCTGGTCCCGGACGGCTGGGACCGCTTCGCGGTGGAGAACGTGCCGTACCACGGCCGGAACCTGACCGTGCTGTGGGACCGCGACGGCAGCGCCTACAGCAGGGGCGCGGGGCTGCGGGTGTTCGTGGACGGCGTCCAGATGCACGTCCAGCGCGACCTGCGCTCGGTTCAGCTCCCGTTGCGGCGCAACGCTCCCGCCGAACCACCCCGCCTCGTGGACGACCTGGCGAACCCGTCCGGCGCGGGCTTCCCCACCGCCACCGCCTCGCACACCTGGCACGCCGACAGCCCCGCCGACGCGATCGACGGCCAGGACTTCCACCTGGACGTCCCGTCGACCCGGTGGACCTCGTACGGCAGCCCGAACCGCGCCGACTGGCTCGCGGTCGACCTCGGCGCGGCGACGGTGGTGTCGGACGTGCGGATCTCGTTCTACGACGACGGCGGGGGAGTGCGCACGCCCGACGCGTTCGCCCTGGAGCGGCGGGACGCCTCCGGCGCGTGGGTGGAGGTGCCCGGACAGCAACGGGTTCCGGCCGTGCCGGAGCGCGGCCGGGTCAACCGGGTCGTGGTCGACCCGCCGGTGCGGGCGGACGCGCTGCGCCTGCGCGCCACCAGGGGTGACGGCGGCGCGGTGGGCGTGACGGCCTGGCAGTCGTGGCGTCCAGAGGACCGCCGGGTCACCGCCGCGCTGCACGGTGTTCAGGACGGGGTCCTCCCGGTGCGGGCCGGTGGTGAAACCGAGGTGCGCGCGACCGTGCGCGGCCCGGCGCGGCCGGAGTTGCTGGTCCCGGCGGGCTGGACCGCCGCGCCGCTGCCCCGTCGCGCGGGTGAGTTCCGCTGGCGGGTGGGCGCCCCCGCGTCGCTGACGCCCGGCGACCGGGCCCCGCTGCGCCTGCTCGCGGTCACCGACCGGGGCGCGACTTCCGCCGTGGCGCAGGCGGAAGCCCGCTTCGACCCGGCGGACTACGGGCGCGTGGTGTGGGACGACGACTTCACCGGGTGGCGCGACTACCGGGTGGGGACGCGGTTCGGCGAGCCCGCGCCCGACCTCGTGGCGGACGGCGGGCTGACCGCCCGCGCGTCCCGCCAGTCGTCGGCGGTGCTGGTCGCGCCGGTGACCGCGCCGGAGGGCGAGGTGGCGGTGGTGCTGGAACCGCGCGGGTTCTCCGGGACCGCGCCGGAGGACAGCGTGCTGGTCGGGCTCGCGGCGGGCGGCGACGACCTCGCCCTGTCCTGGTACAACCACAGCGGGCGCAGCTCCGGGGTGGACGTGCGGGTGGGCGGCCGGGACCAGGGCGCGGCGACCGGCGGGTGCTGCGCGGACGTCGAGTGGCGGCCGGGCGACCGCTTCGCGGCCGTGTTCGGGGCGAGCTCGCTGACCACCTGGGTCGAGCGCGCCGGGCGGTGGCGCAGGCTCCGCAGCGCCCCGTACACGACGGCGGTGTCCCCGGAGCGGCGCGCGACCTGGTCGCCCGCGCTGGGCGTGCGGCTGACCGGGGGCGAGCTGTCCCTGTCCCGCGTCACGGCCCTGACCAGGGGCTGAAGCACCACCGACCGGTCCAGCGGAGAAGCGCGCCTTGCTTTTCATACATGCGTGCATGTATGAAAAGCGGCATGGCAACCACCAGACCCGCCGCCGCCGTCGCGGTCACCGCGATCGCGCTGGGCGTGGACATGTTCCTGTACAGCAGCCTCGTGCCCCTGCTCCCCGGATTACCCGCCGTGCGCGACTCGCCGCTGCTCTCCGGCGTCCTGTTCGCCGTGTACGCGATCGCGCTGGTCCTGGCGACCCCGCTGGTCGGCCGGTGGGTCGACCGCGCCGGGCCCCGCGCCCCGATGCTCGCCGGACTGGTCGGGCTGGTCGTCGCGACTGCCCTGTTCGCGCTGGTGGTCGACGCGTCCGGCCCGACCGACCTGGCCGCCCTGCTGCTCGCCCGCGCCGCCCAGGGCGTCGCCGCCGCCGTCTCCTGGATCGCCGGGCTCGCCCTGATCGCCGCCACGCACGACGACACCACCCGAGGCCGCTCGATGGGCCTCGCGCTGTCCGCCGTGGGCGCGGGCGTGCTGCTCGGCCCGGCGGTCAGCGGCGCGCTGGCCGACGCGTTCGGACCCCGCGCGCCGTTCCTGCTGGTCGCGCTGCTCGCGGCCGGTGACGCGGCGGCCCGCCTGGTCCTGGTCAAGCCGCTCGCCGAGCGCCCGGCCCCGATCTCCGCGCGGGCCCTGCTGCCCGGTTCCGCGCCGCTGCTCGCGCTCACCGCGACCGGTGCGGCGGCGATCGCGTTCCTGGAGCCGGTGCTGCCGCCGCACCTGCGCGACCTCGGCTTCGGCGCCACGGCCACCGGGCTGGTGTTCGCGGGCGCCGCGCTGGCAGGCGCGCTCGGGGCGCCCGTCGCTGGCGCGCTGGCGGACCGGCTCGGCGCGCGCGGGATCGCCGCGCTCGGGGTGGCCCTGACCGCCGCCGGGTTCGCGCTCAGCGGGCAGCGCTCGGACCTCGCGGTCGCCGGGCTGGTGCTGGTGGGCCTCGGCGCGCAGTTCGTGCTGGCGCCCGCGCTCGTGCTGGTGGCGGGGCTGGCCGAGCGCGTCCAGCCGCCCGCCTACGGCGCCGCGTACGCCCTCTACAACCTCGGCTACACCGGCGGTCTGGCGCTCGCCCCCGTGCTGGCAGGCGCGGGCGCCTCGGTCATCGGGTTCACCGCGACCGCGCGGGTCGCAGCCGGGGCCGCGCTGCTCCTGGCGCTGCTCGCCCTCCTGGGCAACCGCCGGTCCACGAGCCGGGCTGCGACCGGCTGACCTGCGTCGAGTCCGCTCCTCGGCGATCTCCGCGCCCCGGTCCGGCCGCTACGATCACGCCATGCGGAAGGCCCCCGAGGACGTCGCCCTCACCCGAGCGAACCTGCTGTCGGCCGCGCTGAGCGCGTTCGCCGAGCACGGGTACGCCACGTCCACGCTGGCCGACATCAGCGCCAGGGCCGGGCTGACGCGCGGCGCGGCCTACCACCACTTCACCAACAAGGCCGACCTCTACGCGACCGCCGTGGGGGAGCGGTGGGCGGAGATCGGCGAGTCGCTGTGGAAGCCGCTGCGGGCGGTGGGGGAGCCGGTCGAGCGGGTGCGCGCGTTCCTCATCGGGCTGCACTTCTCGCTGGAGCACGACGAGCGCTTCCGCCAGCTCCTGGAGGTGATCGGGCGCAACGACCGGCTGCCGGACGACGCCGGGTTCGACGTGAAGCGCGGCGCGCTCGACCAGCTGCTGGAGCTGTGCACCGCGCTGTTCGAGCAGGCCGAGGCGGAGGGGCGGTTGCGCGCCGAGGTCACCCCGGAGGGCGCGGCGGCCGTGCTCGTGGCGCACGTCCTGGGCGCGGTGACCATGCACGGCTTCGGCGCGGCCCGCGCGGTCCGGCTGGTGCTCGGTCCGGCAGGTGACACGCTGGTGGAGGCCCTGTTCACCCGGTCCGGGCTCACCCGGTCCTGACCGGGGCCCCCACCGCCGCGTCGACCAGCGCCAGCAGGTCCGCCTTCAACCGCTCGCGCACCTCGTCCGGCAGCTGCGACCCCAGCGGCGGCGGCCCGCTGGCGCCGTCCGCCGCCGCGACGACCAGCACCCTGGTCGCCTGCGGCACGCCGTCCTCCTCCAGCTCGCGCTGCCAGCGCGCGTCGTCCTCCTCCGCCATCCGCACCGCCGCCGGAACCGTGCTGAGCTGCGCGAACAACCGGAACCGCTCGCGCGCGTCCGCGCCGTCGAACGGGGCCAGGCTCGCCCGCACGTAGGCGCGGGTCAGCCTGCCGGGGCCGCGCTCCTCGGGGTCCACCTCGCGCTCGACCAGCTCCCGCCACCCGTCCACCTCCTGCTGGACCAGCGCCCGGTGCAGCGCCTCCTTGCTCGGGAAGTGGTAGATCAGGCCGCCCTTGGACACGCCCGCGCGCTGGGCGATCGCGTCCAGGCTGGTCCTGATGCCGTCGCGGCAGATCTCCCGCGCCGCCGCGTCCAGCACCAGGCGGCGGGTGTCCTCGGGGGACCGTCCGGTCGTGCGACCCATGTCTCACCTCTGCCTCGGGAGTCGTGGCGCCAGTCTCCTCCATTGAAAACTACACCGTCTGGTCGGTACAGTTTTTGGCGTGCCCACGTCCGAGATCACCCACTCCCCGCTCACGGCCCGCCGCCGCTGGGCCGCGCTGGCCGTGCTGGCGCTGGCCGTCCTCGTCATGGCCGTCGACGGCACCGTCCTCTACCTGGCCGTGCCCTCCCTGACCGCCGACCTCGCCCCCAGCGCCACCCAGATCCTGTGGATCGGCGACGTCTACTCGCTCGCGCTCGCCGGGCTGCTGCTGGTCATGGGCAACCTCGCCGACCGCGTCGGGCGCAAGAGGCTGCTGCTCACCGGCGCCACCGCGTTCGGCCTCGCCTCGCTGCTCGCGGCGTTCGCGGGCAGCCCGGAGGCGCTGATCGGCGCGCGGCTGCTGCTGGGCGTCGCGGGCGCCACGCTGATGCCGTCGACGCTCTCGATCATCCGCAACGTCTTCACCGACCCCGCCGAGCGCACCCGCGCCATCGCGATCTGGTCGGCCGCCGCCGGTGGTGGCGCCGCGCTCGGACCGCTGGTCGGCGGCGTCCTGCTGGAGCACTTCCGGTGGGGCTCGGTCTTCCTGATCAACGTCCCGATCATGGCCGCGCTGGTGGTCGCGGGCGCGTTCCTGCTGCCCGAGTCGCGCGACCCCGCGCCCGGCCGGTTCGACCTGCTCTCCGCCGCGCTGTCGATGGCCGCGATCGTGCCGCTGGTCTACGCGGTCAAGCACACCGTCAGCACCGGCCTCGACGACAGCGGCGTCCTCGCCCTGCTGCTCGGGCTGGTCGCCGGGATCGCGTTCGTGCGCAGGCAGCGCCGCCTGGACACCCCGCTGATCGACGTCGACCTGTTCCGCAGGCCCGCGTTCAGCGGCGCGGTGTTCGCCGCGTTCATCGCGATCTTCGCGCTCACCGGGCTGCTGTTCTTCTTCTCCCAGTACCTCCAGCTGGCGCGCGGCTACAGCCCGCTGCAGGCCGGGCTCGCCGAGCTGCCCGCGACGCTCGCCTCCATCGCCGTGATCGCCCTCGTCGGCCGGGCGCTGGCCGGGCTCGGCGCCGGTCGCACGATCGCGGGCGGGCTCGCGCTGGTCTCCCTCGGCCTTGCCGGGATCGCCGCCGCCGAGGGCGCGGAGAGCTACCTGTGGCTGGCGCTGGCGCTCGTGCCCGTCGGGTTCGGCGTCGGGCTGTCGCAGACGGTGACCACCGACGCCGTCGTCTCCGCCGTGCCGAGCCACAAGGCCGGGGCCGCGTCGGCGATCGCCGAGACCGCCTACGAGCTGGCCGTCGCGCTCGGCATCGCCGTGCTCGGGTCGCTGGTGTCGCTGGTGTACCGGTCGAACCTGGACCTGCCCGCCGACCTCCCGGCCGACCAGCGCGCCGCCGTCCAGGACTCCTTGGCCTCGGGCAGTTCGGCACTGGACGCGGACTCCCCGGTGCTGCACTCTGCACGAGAGGCGTTCACGGGGGCCATGCAGACCACCTCGCTCGTCGCCGCCGCGGTGACCCTGGTGGCCGCGTTCGTGGCGTGGCGCACAATTCCGTCGGTGGCGGCGCGGTCTGCCGACTAGCTCGTCGTCCGGCCCGTGGGGGGAAGTCCGTGCACCATCTGACGGCGGTGTTCGACGTCGTGCTGCGCAGCGCCTGGTTGCTGCCGGTGCTGGCGCTGCTCATCGCGCTCGACGCGCCGGTGCCGGTGCTGCCCAGCGAGACGCTGCTGGTGGCCGCCGCCTCCGGGGCGTTCCACGCGCACGACGCGTCCGCCGTCCTCGGGCTCGCGGTGACCGCCATGATCGGGTCGGTGCTGGGCGACTTCCTGGTGTACGGGCTGGGGCGCGGCTCGCACCGGTTGCTGCGCGTGCCCGAGGACGCCGGGCCGGGCGGCTGGGTGCGCCGGAACCTCACGAGCAGACCGGTGGTGGTGTGCGTGGGCGCGCGGCTGCTGCCCGGCGGGCGGTTGGTGAGCACGGCCGCGTGCGGGCGGGTCGGGCTGCCGGTGCGGCGGTTCCTGCCCGCGACGCTGGCCGCGTCGGCGGTGTGGAGCGCGTACATGCTCGCGTTCGGCGCCCTGCTCGGACCGCTGACCCACGGGCACCCGCTGCTGTCGCTGGCCGCCGGGCTGCTGCTGTCGGCGGTGACGGCGGGCGGGTTCGAGCTCGCCCGCAGGGTCTTCCCCCGCGCGCTGGCGTCCGGCGAGGCCGAGCCGCTCGCGGTCGGTGCGGCGGGGGCCGGTCCCGCAGCCCCGGTCGCCACCGCCCCGGTCGCCACCGCGCCCGTCCCGTCCGCCGCCGAACCGCCCCGCTCCAGCTGAACCGCCCCGCTCCAGCTGAACCGCCCCGCTCCAGCTGAACCGCCCCGCTCCGGCCGAACCGGCCACCCCGCCCGGCGGCTACCCTGGTCGGCGGATCGCAGGGGGTGACCGGGTGCGCGTCGTGGTGCTGGGGCCACTGCTGGTGACCGCCGACGACGGCTCCGAGGTCGAGGTCAGGGGCGCCCGGCTGCGCGTGCTCCTCACCCGCCTCGCCGCCTCGCCCGGCCAGGTCGTCCCCACCGCCGAGCTGGTCGACGCGCTCTGGCCCGACGCCCCACCCGCTGACGCCCCGGCCTCGCTCCAGTCCCTCGTCTCCCGCCTGCGCAAGGCGCTCGGCCCGGTGGCGCTCTCCTCGCACCCCACCGGCTACCGCCTCGACGTGCCCACCGACACCGCCGACGTCCGGCGCCACCTCGCCGAGCACGACCACGCCTCCGCGCTCGCGCTCTGGCGCGGCCCGGCGTTCCCGGACCTCCCGCCCGCGCTCGCCGCCCACTGGGAGGACCTGCGCCTCACCGCAGCCGAGCGCCACCCCGCCCCCGACCCCGCCCTGCTGGCCGACCTCGTCGCCGAGCACCCCGCCCGCGAGGGGCTGCGCGCCCGGCTGGTCCGCGCCCTGCACGCCAGGGGCAGGCAGGCCGAGGCGCTCACCGCCTACGAGCGGGCCCGCCGCTGGCTCGCCGACGAGCTGGGCGCCGACCCCGGCCCCGACCTGCGCGCCGCGCACCTCGCCGCGCTGCGCCCCGCCCACCGGACCGCCCCGCCGGTCCCGCCAACCCCGCTGGTCGGCCGCGCGGACGACCTCACCCGGCTCGTCGACCTCACCGCCCGCGCCCGCCTGGTCACCATCACCGGCTTCGGCGGCATGGGCAAGACCCGGCTCGCCCAGGCGGTCGCCGCCCGCGCCCCGCACCCGGTGCTGTGGGTGCCGCTGGAGTCCGCCTCCGACCCGGTCGCCGCGCTCCGGCACGCCGTGGCGCGGGGCGACACCACCGCCGCCGTCCTCGGCGAGCGCCCCACCACCGACCCGCTCGAGCTGCTGCGCGCCGCCACCTGCCTGCTCGTGCTGGACAACTGCGAGCACCTGGTCGACGCCACCGCCGACCTGGTCACCCGGCTGCTCGCCGCCGCCCCCGACGTGCGCGTGCTGACCACCAGCCGCGAGGCGCTGGGCGTGCCCGGCGAGGCGCTGCACCCGCTGGCCCCGCTGGACGAGGGCACCGCGATCGAGCTGTTCACCGCCCGCGCCACCGCCGCCAGCCCCGGCTTCACCGCCGACGACGACGCCCGCCGGGTCTGCCGCGCGCTCGACGGCATCCCGCTCGCCCTGGAGCTGGCCGCCGCCCGCCTGCGCTCCCTCACCACCGCCCAGCTCGCCGACCGCGTCGACCAGCGCCTGCGGCTGCTCGACCGGGGCGCCAGGACCGCCGCCGCCCGGCACCGCACGCTGCGCGCCGTCGTCGACTGGAGCTGGGAGCTGCTCGACGGGCCGGAGCGCGCGCTGCTGCGCGTCCTGGCCGCCTTCCCCGGCGGCGCGACCCTGGACGCGGTCGCCCAGGTGTCCGGAGTGGACGACTGGGTCGCGCTGGACCTGGTGTCCTCGCTGGTGGACAAGTCGCTGGTGGTCGCCGAGGGGGAGCGGTACCGGCTGCTGGAGACGGTCCGCGAGTACGCCTCCGCCACACCGGGACCGGACCACCGGCCCGCGCACGCCGCCTGCTTCCTCGCGCTCGCCGAGGCCGCCGAACCGCACCTGCGCACCGCCGGTCAACTGCCCTGGCTGGCCAGGCTGGACGCGGAGAAGGCCAACCTGGACGCCGCGCTGTCCTGGTTCACGCGCGTCCAGGACGGCCCACGCGCACTGCGGCTGCTCGCCGCCCGCGCCTGGTGGTGGGCGATCGCGCGGGGCCTGCTCGCCGAGGCCCGCGCGTGGGCGGTCGCGGTGGAGGCGTTCGCGGTCGACCCGGTGAGCAGGCTGCTGGCGTCGGGCGCGATCTCCGCCGAGCTGCGGGAGCGCCCGAGCCCGCTGGTGATGTGCCTGGTCGGGGTGTCGGAGTGGTGGCACTCGGAGGGGGCGGACCGGCTCGGCGCGCGGATGCGCGAGGCCGACGACCCGTGGCTGCGCGGGATCGGCGTGCTGGTGCGCGGGCTGGCCGCCTACGAGCTGAGCGCGGGCCGCGCCGAGGAGGCCGAGCGGTGGTACCGGCGGGCGCTGCGCGAGCTGACCGAGGTCGGCGACCGGTGGGCGATCGCGCTCGCGGGCGTGTCGCTGTCGCAGCTGCTCGGCAACCGGGGCGCGCACGCGGAGGCGCTCGCGGTGCTGGAGCGGGCGCGGCGGGCGTCCGCGTCGTTCGGCGCGGTGGAGGACGTGCTGGTGCCGCTGGCCCCGCTGGTGCAGTTCGCCAGGTTGCACGTGCGCACCGGTGATCTCGTCGCCGCGCGGCGGGAGCTGGACCGGGCGCGGGCCGTGGCCGTCCGCCGCGCCGACCCGCTGGAGCTGGCCAGGGTCCACCTCGCGTCGGCCGAGCTGGCGCACGCGCGCGGTGAGCGTGACGAGGCGGTCGAGCTGTTCCGCGCCGCGCTCGCGACCGCCCCGGCGGGCTGCCCGCCGCAGTTCCGCTCGACCATCCACAGTGGACTCGCCCGCGCGCTTCCGCTCGCGGAGGCGGGCGTGGAGCACGACCGCGCCCTCGCCGAGGCCCGCCGCTCCCCGGACGGACCTGCGATCGCGCTCGCCTGGGAGGCGAAAGCCCTGTGGCTGCGGGAGAGCGGCGACCGGGAGGGCGTGGCCGCCGCGCTGGACGAGGCCGAGCGGGCGCGCGGCGTGCTCGCCGTGGCCGATCCCGAGATCGCCGACCTCGTCCGCTGGGCCGGGCGCCGGTCCGTCAGCCCAGGACCCGCTTGAGGTACCCGGCGACCACCTCCGGGTCGTGCGTCACCACGCCCACGTACCCGTCCGGCCGCACCAGCACCAGCGCGCCCTCCGGCACCCCGTACCCGGCGGCGACGTGCCCGTCCGGGTCCTCGATCCGGTGCGCCCGGACCCCGGCGTGCTCGGGCGGCGCGACCCCGACGCCCAGCAGCGCGAAACCCGGTCCCCGCAGCAGGTCGAACACCCGCGCCGGGGTCCCGTCGGCCAGCGCGCACGGCGCGTCCGGAGCGCGGTCGCCGGGCTGGACGCCGGGCAGCCCGGACGGCTCGGCCAGCGGCCCCTCGCGGTAGCCCAGGCCCAGTTGCAGCAGCTCGTCGTCGCGCTTCTCGATCCTCATCTCGGCGGCCATCCTGTGGTGCGCCTTGGAGGTGACGCCCAGCAACCACGCCGCGATCGGCAGCCGCTCGGCCTCGTAGCTGTCCAGCAGCGCCTCCGCCGCGTCGGCGGGCAGCGCGCCGGAGAGCGCCCCGGCGAGCTTCCAGCCCAGGTTGTACGCGTCCTGCACGCCGGTGTTCATGCCCTGCGCGCCGGAGGGCGAGTGGACGTGCGCGGCGTCGCCCGCGAGGAGCACCCGGCCGACCCGGTAGCGGTCCGCCATCCGCACGTTCAACCGGAACAGCGACCGCCAGCGCACCTCCCGCAGCACCACGTCCGACCGCCCGGTCCTGGTCGCGATCAGCTCCCGCAGGTCCTCCTCGGTCGGCTCGGCCACCCGGTCAGGGGCGGCGTTCGCCTGGAGCTGGAACAGGTCCGTGCCGGGCAGCGGGCACAGCGCGATCATCGAACCGGGGTCGCTGCGCCACATGTGCCAGTGGTCGCGGTCGAGCCCGTCGAGCACGACGTCGGCGACGACGATCCGGTGGTCCTCCAGGGTCTCGCCCGCGAACCCGACGCCGAGCCGCTTGCGGATCGGGCTGCGCCCGCCGTCGCAGGCCACCGCGTAGGCGGCCGTGACCTCCCGCCCGCCGACGACCGCCGTGACGCCGTGCTCGTCCTGGGAGAGCGCGGTCACCTCGCTGGAGTACTCGACGTGCGGGACGAGCGAGCGCAGCGCGGACTCGGTGGCGAACTGCGGGATGACCAGCGTGCGGGCGTACGGGGTGCTCGGCGTGGGGTGGCGGCCCTCGTTGAGGTCGACCAGGCGCGCCCGGTCGCCGTCGTGCGCGAGCGCGGGCAGCGTCGTCGTGCCCGCCGCCAGCACCCGGTCCACGACGCCGAGGTCGTCCAGCACCTCCAGGGTGCGCGGCTGCACGCCCTTGGCGCGCGACCCGGCGAACGGCCCGTCCGCCCGGTCGACGATCCGGTGGGCGACGCCGCGCCGGGTGAGGTCGGCGGCGAGCGCGAGACCGGTGGGGCCCGCGCCGATGATCAGTACCTGGGTGTCCATGCGGACCACCGTGCGCGGGCCCGCTGCCAGGGCGCTGTCAGCGCGCTGCCACGGGGCGGGGGGCCGCTGTCACGGCGGGATCCGCGCAGGTCAGAGGGTCTGCGGTGCGGTTTCCGCCGCCACGATCGCCTCGTCCAGCAGCTCCCGCGACCGGGTCAGGTCCACGATCGCCCGGTCCAGCCGGGCCCGCTCCACCCGCAGCGACTCGACCAGCGCCGTCGACCCCGCAACGGCTGAGCCGTCCGCGTCGCTCATGCACGGCAGCAGCTCCGCGATCTTCGCGCTGCACAGCCCGGCCGCGTACAGCGCCTGGATGCGCCGGACCCGCTCCACGGCGGGCTCCGGGTACTCCCGGTGCCCGCCGGACGTGCGGGTGGCGGTCAGCAGCCCCTGCTGCTCGTAGTAGCGCAGCGACCGCCCGCTCACCCCGGTCCGCCCCGCCAGCTCGCCGATCCGCATGGCGCACCTCACACGCTTCCGGCTTGAAATTGACATTGATGTCAAATTCTACCGTGGTCCCCATGACGAACCTGTTCGAGCCGTTCGCGCTGGGCCCGCTCACCCTGCCGAACCGCCTGGTCATCGCCCCGATGACCCGCAACCGCGCCACCGAGGGCGGCGTGCCGACCGAGCTGGTGGCCGAGTACTACGCGCAGCGCGCCTCCGCCGGTCTGATCATCGCCGAGGCGGCCACGCCCAGCGCGGTCGGCCAGACCTACCCGAACATCACCGCACTGCACACCGACGCCCACCAGGAGGGCTGGCGACGGGTGGTCCGGGCGGTCCACGGCCGGATGTTCCTGCAGCTCCAGCACGGCGGCCGGGTCGGCCACCCGGACACCAGCGGGCGCACCCCGGTCGCGCCCTCGCCGGTCCCGCTGCCCGAGCCGGTCCACACGCCCACCGGCCGCCAGGCCGCCGTCACCCCGCGCGAGCTGACCGGGGACGAGGTCCGCGCCACGATCGCCGACTTCGCCCGCGCCGCCCGCCGCGCCGTGGACGCCGGGTTCGCCGGGGTCGAGGTGCACGGCGCGAACGGCTACCTGCTGCACCAGTTCCTGGCCGAGAACACCAACCACCGCACCGACTCCTACGGCGGCTCCCCGGAGAACCGGGCCCGCTTCGCCGCCGAGGTGGTGGCCGCCGTGGTCGCGGAGATCGGCGCGGACCGCACCGGACTGCGGATCTCGCCGGGCAACACCGTCAACGGCATCGCCGAGGGCGACCCGCTCGTGGTGTACCCGCCGCTGCTCGACGCGGTCGCCCACCACGGGCTCGCCTACCTGCACGTGGCGTTCGCCGACCCGGGGTCCCAGGCCTACAAGGAGATCCGGACCCGCTGGACCGGCACGCTCATCGCCAACCCCGTGCTGCCGGTGGACCGCGTTCCGGACGACGGCGGCCGGGCGGCGGCGGAGCGGCTGCTCGCGGCGGGCGCGGACCTGATCGCGCTGGGCCGCCCGTTCCTGGCCAACCCGGACCTGGTCGAGCGCCTGCGCGCGGGCGCCCCGGTCAACCAGGTGCGCGAGCGGTACCTGATGTACGTCGGCGGCCCGACCGGGTACACCGACTACCCGACGCTCGCCGGATGACGCGAAGAGGGCCGGTCTCCCGACGGGGAAACCGGCCCTCCGCAAGCGAAAACCCTCAGCAGACGCTGTCCGCCGCCTTCGGCACGCCCAGCCCGAACAGCGGTCGCAGCCGCAGCCCGATCCACGTGCCGCCCAGCGCGAACGCGCCCCACAGCCACCCGTGCAGGCTGCCCGTCGAGATCCCGCCCAGGTACGCCCCGATGTTGCAGCCACCGGCCAGCCGCGCGCCGACGCCCATCAGGACCCCGCCCAGCACCGCCGCGAGCGCCGTGCGCCACGGGATCGAGGTGTGCAGCCTCCACGCCCCGGCCAGCGCCGCCGCGATCGCCGCGCCGATCATGATTCCCACGTCGGTCAGCGTGGTCTTGTCCGTCCACACCGAGCCGGACAGCGCCTTCGCGTTCGACGCGCTCTGCCAGAACTCCCACGTCTCCGGGTGCAGCCCGACCAGCTGGAGGAACTTCGCGCCCCACAGGGCGAACGCGAACGTCACGCCCCAGATCCCGCCCGACACCAGGAACACCGCGCCCGCCAGCACGCCCAGCACCACCGCGCCCACCAGGACCGGCCACGAGCCGCGCAGCACGCGGGCCAGGCCGGTCGCGGTCGGGACCACGTCCACCGGCGGCGGGGTGCGGCGCTTCTGCACGACGCCGGTCACCAGCACGATCACCGCCAGCGCCGCGATCGTCACCGCCCACGAGCCGAACCAGCCCACGTGGTCCGACAGCAGCACGCCCGGAACCGAGGGCCAGCCGTCGAACACCGGGAACGCGGCGGTGTAGACCACCGAGCCGACGATGAAGCCGAACAGGGTCAGCAGGATCGTGGACTGGCCCGAGCCGACCGCGAACAGCGTGCCGGACGCGCACGCGCCGCCCAGCTGCATCCCGACCGCGAACAGCAGCGCGCCCACGAACAGCGCCAGGCCGATCGGTCCGGCGCTCGCCCTGGGCACCGACCCGAACAGCCCGGACCCGGTCGACACGATCAGCGCGACGAGCGTGGCCGCCGTGCCGAGCAGCAGCGAGTGCGCCCGCACGCCCGCGCCGTTGCCGACCGCGACGAGCTGCCGCCACGCCGAGGTGAACCCGAACCGGGAGTGGAACAGGGCCACGCCCAGCCCGAGGCCGAGCAGGAGCAGCACGCCGGACTTCGCGCCGTGCGCGGTCCACACGTAGCCGGTGAGCGCCACCGCGATCAGCGAGGCGACGGCGAGCGGGACGACCCGCACCGGCTCCTCGGGCTGCGGGGCGGGCGCGGCGCAGGAGGTCGGGAAGGTCGGGAGCTTCCGCTGGTCGGAGGGGGTCTCGGTGGTTGTGGACACCGGTCGGATTCTATTCGCCGTCCTAACGACCGGTAGCCCCGTTCACATGCTGGGAAGCCGGTGGATCACCCGGTGTACGCGCCCGCCGCGATGTCCGCGAGCAGCGTCGGGCCGGTCGGCGTCCAGCCGAGCACCTCGCGGGTGAGCGCGCTGGACGCGGCCATGTCCAGCGCGAAGAACCCGCCGATCCAGCCGAAGTGCCCGGCCACGTCCTGCGGCGCGACCGGCGCGACGGGCAGGTCCAGCGCGGCCCCGATCGCCTCGGCGATCTCCCGCGTGGTGATCCCCTCCTCGGCCACGGCGTGCAGCCGCGAGCCCGCAGGCGCCTTGGTCAGTCCGAGCGCCACCACCCGCGCCGCGTCCCGCACGTGCGCCGCCGCCCAGCGGGTCGACCCGTCGCCGGGGTAGCCGGACACGCCCTCGGCGCGGGCGATCGAGGTGAGCACCCCGGTGAAGCCCCGGTCGCCGACGCCGTGCGTGGTCGGCGAGAACCGCACCGCCACCGCGTGCACGCCCCGCGCGGTGTGCTCCAGCAGCAGGTTCTCGCTGCCGCCGCGCGCCGAGCCGGGCCCGTGGAACGGGGACGGGTCGTGCTCGGTCGCGAGCCTGCCCGGCGCGACCCCGGCGAGCCCGGAGGCCAGCAGGAACGGCTTGCCGGTGCCTTCGAGCGCCGCGCCGAGGGTCTCGGTGGCCGCGCGTTCGGCGGCGTTGGTGGCCGCCATGTCGTGGAAGTCGTGCTTGTTGGCCAGGTGGACGACCGCGTCGGCCTCCAGCGCGCCCGCCCGCAGGCCGTGGAGGTCGTCCAGGTCCCCTCGGCGCACGAGCGCGCCCTTGGCCGCCAGCGTGGCGGCCGACGCGTCGGACCTGGCCAGCCCGACGACCTCGTGCCCGTCCGCGATCAGCTCGTCCACGACGGCGGAGCCGATCCACCCCGACGCCCCGGTGACGAAAACCTGCATGTCCCGCTCCCTCGTGATGTCTGTGACTGACATCA
Organism: Actinosynnema pretiosum; assembly: GCF_024171695.1. Classification (GTDB taxonomy): domain Bacteria; phylum Actinomycetota; class Actinomycetes; order Mycobacteriales; family Pseudonocardiaceae; genus Actinosynnema; species Actinosynnema pretiosum. The sequence goes on from NZ_JAMTCF010000011.1 coordinate 164,078, forward strand.
GCGTAGCTGTTATGTCAGCGACTGTCATCACTAGACTCGGGGCATGGCGCGATGGAAACCCGGCACCGCGGACCGGATGCAGAAGGCGGCGCTGGAGCTGTTCGCCACGCGCGGCTTCGACCAGACCACCGCGCAGGAGATCGCGCAGGCGGTCGGCCTGACCGAGCGGACCTTCTTCCGCCACTTCAGCGACAAGCGCGAGGTGCTCTTCCACCGGCAGGACGAGTTCGCCGACGCGTTCCGGGCAGGCGTCGCCCGCTCGCCCGCCGACGCCCCGCCGATCGAGGTGATCGCCTCGGCGCTGCGCTCGTCCGCCGACTTCTTCCCCGACGACCTGCGGCCGTGGTCCCGCAGGCGGCACGAGGTCATCTCGGGGTGCCCGGCGCTGCGCGAGCGGGAGCAGCACAAGCTGGTCGTGCTCGCCGGGGTGCTGGCGGACGAGCTGCGCGCGCGGGGCGTCGACGCGACGCGGGCGACCCTGGCGGCCAGGACGGGCGTCGCGGTGTTCCAGACCGCGTTCGAGCTGTGGCTCGCCGAGGGGGAGGAGCGGGCGCTGGACGCGATCGCGGTGCGGGTGCTCGCGGACCTGCGCGAGGTGCTCGCCTAGCGGCCCGGTGATCACCCTGCTCCTGTCGGGGGTCGCGGTTACCGTCCCGGCATGGGATTCACGGTGGGGCTGGTCCCCTGCGAGGGCTGGGACCCGGTCGGGCGCGCCCTGGTGGGCGGGCTGACCGAGGAGCAGGCGCGCGAGCGCGACCGCGCGGGCCAGCAGTACGCGGTGGGCGTGGTCGACCCGGAGAGCGGGAACGTGGTCGTGCTGCTGGAGTGCGCGGGGCACTTCCGCCGCCGCTCCTGGTTCGACCTCCAGGGCAGGCGGACGCGGGTGCGCGTCGAACCGGTGCTCGACGGGCGGCTGTTCCACCAGTCCACCGAGGAGTGGGAGTACGCCCCCGAGCACGCCGAGTTCGACCGCGAGGCCCCGCACGCCAAGGTCGAGCACACGCCTGACGGGAGCCGCGACCGCACGAGCGAGCCCCGCGGGGCGAGCGGGAGCAGGACGCGCCGTCAGGAGAAGGCCCCGCTGGACGAGCTGTTCTCCCCGGTGCCCGACTTCGCCGACTGGAAGGCCCGCACCGGGCTCGACCTCACCTTCGTCGCCCACCCCGCGCCCGCCCCGCTCGGTGACGCCCGGCCGCCGTGGCGGCCACCCGCGCCGCTGCGGCCCAGGGTGGGGGAGCTGTTCGAGCCGGGTGCCCGCTTCACCACGCGCGGTGGTGGCGAGCACACGATCGAGTCGCACGACGCCGGGGTGCTGCGGCTGCCCAGCGGCAGGCTCATCGCCGCCGACCCCGGCGCCCGGCCCGGTGACCGGAAGCCGTTCGAGCTCGCCCTCCCGCCCGGCGACTACCCGGTGCGCGCGCTGCTGGCCGTGCGGGAGGACGCCCCGAACTGGAAGCCCGTCGCGGCGTTGCAGCTCGTGGTGGCCGACGTCCCGGCCACCTCCTGGGAGATGGCGCTGGCCGAGGGGGACGGTTCGGTGCTGCTGCTGGGGGAGAACCAGTTCTACGGCGCCGGGGTCGACTCGGGGCAGCTGTGCTTCGTCGACGCCTCCGCCGCCAAGGCGCTGGGCGAGGCGGTGGACGAGCGCTACGACCGCGACGAGGACCTCGACCCCGACGCCGCCGAGCACCGCACCGAGTGGCTCACCGACCCGGAGACCGGCGGCGGCATGGTGGTGCTCACCTCCCCGCACGGCGACGGGGCCTTTCCGACGTGGATCGGCCGCGCCGCCGACGGGTCGGTCGCCTGCCTGGTGCTCGACACGCTGTTCCTGCCCGAGCGGACGAGGGGCGAGTAGACCCCGCCGTCACGACCGGGCGGGCCACCCCAGCACGCGCCGGGCCGTGCCGCCGAACAGCGCCGCCCGCTCGGCCTCGCCCAGCCCGACCCGGTCCAGCAGGTGGTGCAGCGCCTGCGCGTGCGAGTGCTGCCCCGGATACGGCGGGACCGGCGGGAAGCCGCGCAGCCTGCCCGACACCCGGTGCGCGTCGCTGCCCCACAGGCAGCGGTCCGCGCCGAACGCCGACAGCACCCGGTCCAGGTGCGGCCACACGTCCCGGTACGGGTACGGCTCGGCCGACAGCGTCGGCGCGCCGGACAGCTTCACGGCCACGTTCTCCAGCCCCGCCATGGCCAGCAGGTCCGGCAGCCCGCCCCACGGCGGGTCACCGGCGGGCAGGTACGGCGGCTGGTCCAGGCCGAGGTGGTCCACGACCAGCCGCAGCGACGGGCGCGCCCGCGCGACCTCGGCGATCTCCGGCAGCAACCCGGTGGCCAGCACGCTCACCGGGACGCCGCGCCGCTCGGCCGCGTCGAACAGCCCGTCGTACCCGCCCGACCGCAGCCGCTCGGCGTTCTCCGGCGGCCAGGACAGCACCAGCCGCACGCCCAGCGCGCCCTCGGGCACCCGCGCGAGGTCTCCCTCCCACGGCGCGATCACGGCCACCCGGTCCGGGTGCTCGGCCGCGATCTCCAGGCACTCGTCCAGCGGGGCCACGCCGGGCACGGCGACCAGCACCGCCGCGTCCACCCCGGCCGCGTCCAGCTGCGCCAGCAGCAGCTCGGCCTGCAGGTCCCGCCGGGACGCCTCGCCGTGCGGCCAGTCCAGCCGGGGCGACGGCAGGTGCAGGTGCGCGTCCACGACCTCCATCACGCCCCCAGCCCGCTGCCACCGGCCACGACCAGCTCCTGGCCGGTCACGTACCCCGCGCCCACCAGGTAGCCGACCGCCTCGGCCACCTCGCGCGCGGTGCCGACCCGGCCCAGCGGGACCCGCCCCGCGTACCCGGCCAGCGCTCCGGGCGGCAGCCCGTTCTTCGCCCAGATCGGGGTGTCCACCAGCCCAGGGCTGATCGCGTTCACCCTGATCCGGCGGGGCGCCAGCTCCAGCGCCAGCGACGGGACCGCGCTCAGCAGCGCGCCCCGGCTCGCCGCCGCGAGCGCCCCGCCGGGGATGCCCGTCCGGACGCCCGCGCCCACCGTGAACAGCACCGACGCGCCGTCCGCCAGCAGCGGCAGGAGCTTGCCGAGCGTGAGCAGCTGCCCCTTGGTGTTGACGTCGAACACCTCGTCGTAGGCGGCCTCGTCGACCTCCGCGAACGGCATCGAGCGGGTGATGCCCGCGTTCAGCAGCAGCACGTCCAGCGTCCCGAAGCGCTCGCGGACCTCCTCGACCAGGCGGTCGGTGTCGGCTGGCGAGCGGGCGTCGGCGCGCAGGACGACGACGTCGTCGGGGAGCTCGTGGCGGGCCGCCTCCAGGGTCACCGGGTCGCGGCCGGTGACCACGACCCGGTGGCCGCGCTCGCGCAGCAGCTCGGCGGCGGCCCGGCCGATGCCGGTCGTGCCCCCGGTGATCAGAGCGGTGGGGTGGGACAAGGGATCTTCCTTCCTCAAGGCGCTGCCACCACCCTGAACCCGCAGCTCAGGGCACGTCCAATGCCGATCCCGCACCGGCTGTTCCCGGATCGGCATCACCGCCGGTCTAGGCTCTGACCGTGCCCGCCGACGACCTGGACCTGCGCCTGGTGCGCTGCTTCACCACCGTCGCCGAGCACCTGCACCTCGGTCGCGCGGCCCTCGCGCTGCACACCACCCAGCCCGCGCTCAGCAGGCAGCTGAGCAGGCTGGAGCGGCAGGTCGGGGCCCGGCTGCTGGACCGCTCGCCGCGCGGCACCGCGCTCACCGAGGCAGGCCTCGCGTTCCTGCCCGCTGCCCGCGCGCTGCTCGACTCGGCCGCCGAGGCGGTCGCGGGCGCCCGCGCCGTCGGCCGGGACCGGATCACCGTCGGCTACGGCGTCAACCTCATCGTCACCCCGGCGGTGGTCGAGCTGCGGCGGCGGCACCCCGATGCGGACGTGCGCGCCAGGCACGTCGAGTGGGACCGGGTGCGGGCCTCGCTGCTGGAGCGGCGGGTGGACGCCGTCGTCGCCCGGCTGCCCCTGGACGCCGACGGCCTGCGCGTCGCGGTGCTGCGGGAGGAGCCGAGGGCGCTGCTGGTCGCGACCGGGCACCGGCTGGCGGGCAGGCGGTCGGTGACCCTGGCCGACGTCGCCGACGAGCCGATGCCGAAGGTGCCGGACGAGCGGTGGAACGCGTTCTGGCGGGTCGACCCCCGGCCTGGCGGCGGGCCCGCGCCGGACGGGCCGCTTGTGGAGTCGGTGGAGGACAAGGCGGAGCTGGTCGCGTCCGGGCAGGCGGTGGCGATCGTGCCGGACGGCGAGCACCTGCGGCGGGTCAGGCCCGGCCTGGTCGCGGTGCCGCTGGAGGGCGTCGAGCCGAGCCGCGTCGTGCTGGCCACGCGCGCGGGGGAGCGCGGCGGGCTGGTCGCGGACTTCCGCGCGCTCGCGGCCACCCACCTGGTCGGCTGATCTCCCCCGACCGCCCCCGCCGTTGATCACCTGTTCGGGCGAGACCCGCCCCGCGCGGCGTTTTCCCCGCCGCCGCGCGGGTAACAGCGGCCGGTGAGACTGCGCCGCAGCACCCCCGGAGGGCCGGGTTTCGGACGACGCCGCCGGGGCGCCGGGTTCGGGTACGCCGACCAGGACGGCGTGCGCCTGACCGACGCCGAGCACCTGGCCAGGATCAAGGCGCTGGTGATCCCGCCCGCCTGGCGGCAGGTGTGGATCAGCCCGCACCCCAACGGGCACATCCAGGCGGTGGGCGTGGACGAGGCGGGCCGCAAGCAGTACCTGTACCACGAGGCGTGGCGGCGCGAGCGCGACGAGGAGAAGCACGCGCGCGTCCTCGCGCTGGGCCCGCTGCTGCCCCGGTTCCGCGCGGAGGTGGCCCGCGACCTGCGCGGCCGGGACCGGGCGCTGCCGCTCGCACTCGCCCTGCTGGACCGGGGCGCGTTCCGGGTCGGCGGGGAGAGCTACGCCGAGGACAACGGCTCGCACGGCGTCGCGACCCTGCTGTGCTCGCACGTCACCGTGCGCGGGTCCGCGGTGGACTTCCGCTACCCGGCCAAGAGCGGCGTCCGGTTCACCGCGACGGTCGAGGACGCCGCCGTCGCGCGGACGGTGCGCCTGCTGCTGCGCGGCCGGTCCCGGCGCGATCGGCTGCTGGTGCGCAAGGACGGCGGTCAGGTGTGCTCGGACGACGTCAACGAGCGGTTCAAGGAGCTGGTCGGCGACGAGTTCTCGGTGAAGGACCTGCGGACCTGGCACGCCACCGTCGTCGCGGCCCGCGCGTTCGCGGACGCGGGTGACCCCGGCACCGAGCGCGGTCGGCGCCGCGTCGAGTCCGCCGTGATGCGGGAGGTGGCGCTGCGACTGGGGAACACGCCCGCCGTCGCCAGGAAGTCCTATGTGGACCCCCGGCTCGTGGAGCTGTTCCGGGCCGGGAAGGTGCTGAAGGTGCGCGGGAAGGGGCGGGAGGCCGAGGAAGCGGCCGTGCTGCGGCTGCTGCGCTGACCCGCCCCGGACGCGACGGCGCCGCCACCGGTTCGGGAACCGGTGGCGGCGCGGGGGTCGTGCCCTGAGGTCAGCCGACGGCCTTGCGGGCCTCGGTGTGGCTGGCCACGTAGCTGATCGGCGCGCCGGTGGCGTCCGACGAGCGCTGCATCTGCATGGCGACCAGCGGGCTGGCCACGATGATCGCCGCGTGGCGGATGCCGGAGCCGACCGCCGCGGTCATGGTGCCCTCGATGACCGACTGCACGCCGGGGATGGTCGCGCCCAGGCGGCTCATGTCGCAGATCACGGTCCAGCCCGGCCGGTGCTCGGTGATCTTGCTCGCGAACTCCTTGCCGTACGCGTCCGCCAGCTTCTGCTCCCACACGCCGACCAGGTCGATGTGCATGCAGTTGGCGGGCTTGTCCCAGGTGACCGAGTAGCTCGGCGCGACGCTCTCCAGCGCGGGCAGCGTCAGGGTGCCGGTGGTCGTGCGCAGCTCGCCCGCGATGCGGGTGATCTCGGCGACGGCGAGGCGGTTGCGCTCGGCGGCGGTCGAGGTCGTCACGGACTGCTCGTTGACCACGCTGATCGCGCGGGCGATCTGCTCGGCCTGGGTCGAGACCTCGTTGGTGGCCGAGTTCATCTCGCTGGTGGTGGCGGTCTGCTGCTCCACCGCCGACGCGATCGAGCTCTGGTAGTCGGCGATGCTCGCCATGATCTGGCTGATCTCGTTGATCGACTGGATCGCGGCGGCCGAGTCGCCCTGGATCTGCTGGACGGTCTGCGCGATCTCCTCGGTGGCCTTCGCGGTCTCGCGGGCCAGGTCCTTGACCTCACCGGCGACGACGGCGAAGCCCTTGCCCGCGTCACCGGCGCGCGCGGCCTCGATCGTGGCGTTCAGCGCCAGCAGGTTGGTCTGCTCGGCGATCGCGGTGATCGTCTTGACGATGCCGCCGATGGTGGCGGACGAGGTCTCCAGCGCGCCCATGCGGGTCGAGGTCTGCTCCAGCGCGTCGACGCCGGTTCGGGCGACCTGCGAGGCGTCCGAGACGTTCCGGGAGATCTCCTGGATGGCGGCGTGCATCTCCTCACCGGCGGCGGCGATGCCCGCGACCTGCGAGGAGACGCCCTCGGCGGACTGGACGATGGTGCTGACCTGGTTCGCGGTCGCCTGGACGCCCTCGGCGATGGTGCTGCCGCTGGCGTGCATCTCCTGACCGGCGATGGTCAGCAGGTCGACGGCCGGGCCGAGGCCCGACAGGCGCTGGCCGACGACGGCGATGCCCTCGGACAGCGGGGCGCCGGAGGCGTCCACGGCGGCCAGGTCGCCGCGCCGCAGCGCGGTGTCGGCCGCGACGGCGCCCGTCACGGCCTGCTCGGCGGTCGACGCGCCCTTGCGGGCGAGGACAAGCGTGAGCAGCACCCCGACGACCAGCACGGCGACCACGACCGCGGTGGAGGCGCCGCTGATCGCCAGGGTGGTGGCGACGGCGCCGGACAGGACGGCGAGGATGCTCGGGGTCCAGACCGCTCCCGCCAGGGACGGACGGCTGGTCTCGGCTGTCGACATGAGACTCTTTCCTCAGGTTAACGGTACTCGGCTCTCGCCCCTGCCTGTCGTCCGCTCCCGACCGGATCTGAGCCAAAGCGCGTTCACCCGCGTGAGTGACACCGATCCCCCGTCGTGCCTGGTGGGGGGTTACTCGCGGGTTGCTTTGCCGAGTGTTGACCGGGGTGCGGGGAGATCGTGGGGAAGCCCCGAAGTGCGCCCGATCGGATTACCTGTCCCGTCCTGCGGGCACGGGGTCCAGGCGGTAACCGGAGCCGTGCCGGACCACGCGGCCCGCCGTGGGCGGGGCGAAGTGCGTGCCCAGCAGCAGGGTCCCGGTCCCGGCGAGCCGGTCCAGGAGGGCGCGGCGGGTCGCCCTGGACAGCGCGGGGTCGACGTCCACGCACGCGGTCAGGTCCGGGTGGGCGAGCTGGACCGGGTGGTGCAGGCAGTCGCCGGTGATCAGGGCGCGCTCGTCGCCGGAGGTCAGCTCCACCGCGACGTGACCGGGGGTGTGGCCGGGCGTGGGGAGCAGGCGCACGCCGGGGGCGACCTCCAGCCCGCCGCCGGGCACGTCCACCGGCTCCAGCAGGCCCGCCCGCTCCACCGGGTCCACCGAGTCGCGGAACACCTGCGCCCGCGCCTCGTCCATCGGGTGGCCCGCCCAGAAGTCCCGTTCGACGCGGGAGGTGAGGTGGCGGGCGTTCGGGAAGGTCGGGACCCACTCCCCGTCCCCGCCCGCGCGGCGGGTGTTCCAGCCGACGTGGTCGCTGTGCAGGTGGGTGAGCACGACGAGGTCGACGGACTCGGGCGGGAAGCCCGCGGCGGCCAGTCGGTCGGGGTAGTCGGTGCGCAGGTCGTGCCAGGCCGGGTTGGCGCGCGGCTTGCCGTTGCCGATCCCGGTGTCCACGACCACGCGCAGGCCGCCCGCCTCGAACGCGAAGCTGTGGCTGTCCGCCCGCAGCGCCCCGGTCGCGGTGGCGTGGTGGGGGAGCAGCCAGGGCAGCGCCCGGACCAGGTCCGGGGTGGCGTCGGGCAGCAGCCACGCGCCGGTCTCCGGGGGGAGCGGGGTCTCGTCCACGCGGTGGACGGTGGTCCCGCCGACGTTCCACGAGCTGGGGTGCACGGGTGTCCTCACTAAAAGCTATGGGTTTGCGTTAATGGCACGGTAGGTCCTACGGTGCGGTTAACGCAAACCTTTAGCTTTTGCTGTCCCTGGAGTCGTGATGCCCGCAGCCCCGTCCCCGTCCGAGACCGCCCGCCTGGCCGCCCGCGCGGGCCTCCCGCTGCCCGCCGAGCGCCACGGGCCCGTCGCGGTCACGGCGGGTCACATCCACGACGTCATCACCCGGTTGCGCGAACTCGACTTCGGCGAGACGCCCGTGGACGTCCCCGCGCCGGTCCCTCGGGTCGAGCCCGTCCCGGTCGGCGGCGCGCCGCGGCCCGCCCCGACCCACCCGCACGAGCTGACCCTGGCCGAGGCCGCCCGCGAGATCGGCGCGCGCGCCCTCTCCCCGGTGGAGCTGGTCGACTCCGTCCTGCGGCGGATCGAGCGGGTCGCGGACCTGAACGCCTACGCCGAGGTCGTCGCCGACCGCGCCCGCGCCGCCGCCCGCGCGGCCGAGCGGGACATCGCCGCAGGTCGGAGTCGGGGCCCGCTGCACGGCGTCCCGTTCGCGCTCAAGGACCTGATCGACGTCGCCGGGACGGCCACCGCCGCGGGCTCCCGCGTCCGCGCCGGTCACCTCGCGACCGCCGACAGCGCCGTGGCCGAGCGCCTCGCCGGGGCGGGCGCGGTCCTGGTCGGCAAGACGCACACCCACGAGTTCGCGTACGGCCTGGTCACGCCGCAGACCGCCAACGCCCGGCGGCGGGACCGGGTCGCGGGCGGTTCCAGCGGCGGTTCGGCGGTGGCCGTCGCGGCGGGCGCGGCGACGTTCGCGCTGGGCACCGACACCGGCGGCTCGATCCGCGTGCCCGCCGCGCTGAACGGCGTCGTCGGCCTGAAGCCCACCTACGACCTGGTGCCGCGCCGGGGCGTGACCTCCCTGTCCTGGACCCTGGACCACGTCGGCCCGATCACCCGGACCGCCCAGGACGCGGCGCTGGTCCTGGCCGCGCTGACCGGCCACCCGCCCGTCACCGGATCGGGCCCCGCCGACCTGGCGGGACTGCGCGTGGGCGTGCCGGGCAACTACTACTTCGACCGGGTGACCCCGGACGTGGAGGTCGCGGTCCGATCCGCGATCGCCGACCTGGAGTCGCGCGGCGCCCGCCTGGTGGAGGTGGCCATCCCGATGGCCGACCTCGTCCACGCCGTCCACTGGGGCCTGATGGTCCCGGAGGCGACCGCCTACCACGAGCGAACCCTGCGCGAGACCCCCGACCGGTACGGCGAGGACGTCCGGGTGCTGCTGGAAGCGGGCGAGCTGGTCGGCGCGGGCGACTACCTGCGCGCCCGCCGCGCCACCACCCTCGTGCGCCGCGCGTGGGCGGGGCTGTGGGCGGAGGTCGACGTCCTGGCCGCCCCGACCACCCCCGCCACGGCCGTCCCGGTCGGCCGGGGCGAGGTGGTCTGGCCGGACGGCGGGGTGGAGACCGTGGCCGACGCGTACGTGCGCCTGTGCGCCCCCGCGAACATCACCGGCGGTCCGGCCGTGACCGTCCCGGTCGGCGCGGACGCCGACGGCCTCCCGATCGGCCTGCAGCTGCTCGCCGCGCCCGGCGCCGACCACCGCCTCCTGCGGGTGGCGGCGACCTGCGAGCGCCGGGTGTGGTCCACCGGGGCGGGGGAGGCGTTTTAAGGTGGCGCCCGTGGCTCGCAAGCAGATGGTGCGCCCCGGTGGCCGCAGCGCACGGGTCCAGGAGGCGGTGCGCGGGGCGGTGCGCGAACTCCTGGAGGAGGTCGGCCGGGACGCGCTGACCGTGCCGATGGTGGCGCAGCGCGCGGCCGTGACCCCGTCGACCGTGTACCGGCGGTGGGGCGACCTGCGAGAGCTGCTGTCGGACGTGGCGGTGGAGCGCCTGCGCCCGGACGAGCCCCCCGAGGACCGGGGCGGCCTGCGCGCCGACCTGGAGGCGTGGGCCGAGCAGTTCCTGGAGGAGATGGCCTCCCCGCCGGTCCGCGCGTACCTGCGCGACGCCCTGCTGGGCGACGACGACGGCGCGAACGCGACCCGCTGCTCCGACTACGCGGCCGAGCAGGTGACCCTGATCCTGGCCCGCGCCGAGGCCAGGTCCGAGCACCCGCCCCCGCTGGAGGCCGCGATGGACCACCTGGTCTCCCCGCTGGTCTACCGCATCCTGTTCCGCCCGGCGGGTCTCGACGCGGCGCACGCCCGGAGGTTGGTGGCGGAGCTGCTCGACGGCGGGATCACGCGGTAACCGGTTCACACCCCCTCTTGTCCCGCGCTGCCGCTCGCCCACTGCCCATATATCGACGCTAGCGTAAATAATCTTCTGAGTATACCGTCACTACATGCCCGCCGTTCCGGAACCCTCCGCCCGAACACGCCTGCTCGACGCCGCCGCCACCCTCCTCGCCGCCTCCACCAGCGGGGACGTCTCCACCCGCGAGGTCTGCGAGGCCGCCGGGGTCAAGCCGCCCACGCTCTACCACCACTTCGGCGACAAGGACGGCCTGCTGCACGCCGTCGTCGTCGACGGGTTCGAGCGCTACCTCGCCAGCAAGCGCGCGCTGCCGCCCACCGGCGACGTGATCACCGACTTCCGGCGGGGCTGGGACCGGCACGTCGAGTTCGCGATCACCAACCCCGCCCTCTACAACGTCATGTACGGCCGCCCGCTCGCGGGCGCCGAACCCACCCCCGCCGCCGCCAGGGCGCGCGCCGACCTGGCCGCGATGCTCCAGGCGCTGCACGGCACCGGCCGGCTGCGGCTGCCCGTCGACGTCGCCGCCTCCACCTGCGAGGCCGCCGCCGTCGGGGTCGCGCTGCACCTCGTCCGCACCGGCGGGCCCCTGGACGACCCGGCCGCGACCGTCGTCCGCGAAGCCGTGATCACCGCCCTGCTCGGCCCCGTCCGCGCCTACGCCGACGCCCCCGTCGCCCCCGACCTCGCCGCGACCGCCGCGCGCCTGCGCGACGCCCTCCCCGACGGCCCCCTCGCCACCCTCCGCGCCTCCGAGACCGCGCTGCTGCGCGACTGGCTCGGCGACCTGGCCGCCGCACCCACCACCGCGTCCGAAGGAGAGACCCGATGACCGCCCAGATCGACGCAGCCCAGGTCGAGCACCTCCTCCAGCACGTCGCCGACAGCTTCGGCAGGCCGATGCGCTCCCCGCTCACGCACTTCCCGCACGAGGCAGGCCTCGCCCACCAGGACGTCACCTTCCCGTCCCGCGACGGCGTCCCCCTGGAAGGCTGGTTCATCCCCGCCGACAACCCGGTCGAGGACCGGGTCGTCATCTGCAACCACCCGTTCTGGTTCAGCCGCGCGGGTCTGCCCGCGCACCTCGAACCGTGGCGCTCCACCTGGTCGCTGACCGGCAACGACTTCGACGTCGACTTCGTGCCCGACTACAAGCTCCTGCACGACGCCGGCTACCACGTCCTCGCCTACGACCTGCGCAACTCCGGCCTCAGCGGCGCGGCCAACGGCGGCGTGTTCACCGGCGGCGTGCTCGAGTCCAGGGACGTCCTCGGCTCGCTCGACCACGTCCGGTCCCGCACCGACCTGCGCGACCCGAAGATCGCCCTGTTCAGCCGCTGCGCGGGCGCGAACGCCACGTTCCGCGCCATGTCCACCCACCCCGAGGACTTCGCGGGCGTCCGCTGCCTCGTCGCCCCCCAACCGATGTCCGCGCGCGTCACCCTGGAGCGGACCCTGCGCGGCGCGGGCCTGCCGCAGGAGCGCGTGGCGGAGTTGGAGCACCGCATCCGGATGCGCACCAGCCTGACCCTGGACGGGATGTCCCCGATCCCGTGGGCGGGCGCGACGACCGTCCCGACCCTGCTCTACCAGGTCCGCGACGACGTGCTCACCGATCCGGCCGACGTCCAGGCGGTCCACGACGCGATCCCGGTGGAGAAGGACCTGTTCTGGATCGAGGGCACCACCCGCCGCTTCGACGGCTACACCCACTTCCAGCGCGACCCGGCCCGCGTCCTGGCCTGGCTCGACGCCCACCTGTCCTGATCCCGCCCCGGTCGGCCGGGCGCCGGAACCCCGGCCGACCGGCGTCACCCCTGCGTCAACGCCCGCTCGATCGCCCGCCGCGCCCGCCCAGGGGCCTCCCGGTCGCGCTGGAGCTGCATCGCCGCGTTCAGCGCGAACCCGGCCGCGAGGATCTCGAACAGCGCCTGCTCGACGTCGAACCCCTCCGCCAGCTCCCCGCCCGCCACCGCCGCCTCCAGGTCGGCCCGCAACCGCCCCCGCCACCGCGACCACACCTCGGCCACCGCGTCGCGCACCGCGCCCGGCCGCCCGTCGTACTCGCTCAGCGCCGCCGTCATCAGGCAGCCGCCGGGCAGCAGCGGTTCCGCCAGGTGCCCCACCGAGTTGTCGCACACCGCCCGCAGCCGCCGCAGCCCGGCGGGCTCGTCCAGCGCGGGCTCGACCACCCGGTGCCAGAAGTCCACGAACGCCTTGTCCAGCGTGGAGATCTGGAGCGCCTCCTTGGTGCCGAACTGCTTGTGCACCCCGGACTTGCTCATCCCCAGCTCCTCGGCGAGCCGCCCGATGGTGATCCCGTCCAGCCCTTCCTCGGACGCGATCTCGGCGGCGCGCTCCAGGAGGCGCCCCCTGGTGGCCAGCGCCTCGGCCGCCGAGCGTCGTGGTGACATGGCCCAACCTTAGCGTACGACCGTTCGCTATTGATTTGGCGAACGCTCGTACGCTAACTTCCCGGCAACCACCGACGGAGGAGCACGGGATGCGCGCACGACGACTGGGCTGGGCCGGGGTCGAGCTCGAAGCGGCGGGCGGTCGCCTGCTGATCGACCACGTCCGGGACCTGTCCCCGCTGTTCACCGGCTGGACCTCGACCGACGGCCTGATCGCCCCGGCGGGCGAGGCGACCGCCGCGCTGGTCACCCACCTGCACCGCGACCACACCGACGCCGCCGCGCTCGCCGCCGCCCTGCGCGACCGCGCGCCCGTCCTGCGCCCGGCCCCCGGCCACGGCGACGACGTGGACAACGCGACGACCCTGCTCGCCGAGCGCGAGCTGCGCCACCACGACCTGGCCACCCGGATCGCGGACACCTGGTCCGAGCACGACCTCGGCCCGTTCCGCGTCACCGCGATCCCCGCCGTGGACGGCCTCGGCGACCCGCAGCTCAACTGGGTCGTGGAGGCCGACGGCCAGCGGGTCTTCCACGGCGGCGACACGATGTTCCACGGCCACTGGTGGCTCGTGGCCCGCCGCTTCGCCCCGTTCGACGCCGCGTTCCTCCCCGCGAACGGCGCGGTCGTCGACGCCCCGCACCTGCGACCGCCGAGCCCGTTCCCCGCCGCGCTGGACCCGCGCCAGGCCGCCACCGCCGCGGACATCCTCGGCGCCCGCCACGCGGTGCCCGTGCACTACGAGCCCGAGCAGCCCGACAAGGTCCCCGGCTACGCCGAGGTCCTCGACCCCGAGCGCGAGTTCCGCGAGCACGCGGGGGAGCGCGCCCGCGTCCTGCCGGTGGGGGAGTGGCTCGACCTGGCCGGGTGACCCGCCGGGGCGCGCCTCACCCGCGCGTCCCCACCCCGAGCACCGCCGAGAAGTCGATCTCCACCACCCCGCGCGCGGCCAGCTCCGCCAGCAGCCCCGCCCGGACCCGCTCGACCTCGGCCGCGCCCAACCCGTCCAGCGAGCTGCGGAACCCGCTCCCCAGCACCAGGTTCCACGCCAGCCCGTCGCTCACCGGCTCGCGCAGCTCGAACGTCCGCGCCCGCACGTCGACGCACCCCACCGACCACAGCCAGGTCCCCAGCGAGTCCTCGGTGTTGATCCGCCCCGCCTCCGACCGCTGCGGCTCCTGCCCCCGCGCGCCCGGCCCGTCCTTCACCCGCGCCACCACGTCCCGGTAGGCCGCCCCGAACTCCTCCAGCGCGCCCGCCCGCCACACCGCCGCGGCGAACCGCCCGCCCGGCCGCAGCAACCGCACCAACCCGCGCACCGCGTCGTCCATGTCCGGCAGGAAGAACACCCCGAACGCGCACTGCACCAGGTCGTACCCGCCCGCGCGCCCGGTCCACGCGGTCACGTCCCCGACCGCGAACCGGAGGTTCCCCAACCCCGCCGCCCGCCGCGCCCCCACGTCGACCAGCTCCGGCGACAGGTCGACCGCGTCCACCGACCCGTCCGGCCCCACCGCGCGCGCGGCGGGCGCCGCCGAGGACCCGATCCCGCAGCACGCGTCGAGCACGTGCTCGCCCGCCGCGGGCTCGCTCACGTCCGCCAGGGCCTGTCCCAGCCGGTCCCACACCACCGGCGCCAGCGCGGCGAACTCGTCCCGCGTCGCGTCGAAGACCTCCCGCAACCCCATGCCAACCCCTCTCGGAACCCGGTGCGGCGCCCCGAGTGTCCGACCGCCCCACCGGCCCGGCCACTCGTATTCGTTGCTCCGCATGGGTTTCCTGGCCGACGTGTCGCCCAACCGTGCTACTTTCCTGCCAATGAAAATCAATACCAAAAGAGCGGGGAGAGGGCGCTCCCCGATCCCGGCCGCGAGCACCGGCGACACCGCGACCGGAACCGCGGCCGCAGCCGCGACCGCCGACCCCGGCCCGTCCCCCCGGCCGTTCCCCACCGCCACCACCGCGCTCGCGCTCACCGCCGCCCTGCTGGTCTCCACCATCGCCGCGATCAGCCTCGGCGCCGCGACGATCCCCTTCACCGACACCGCCCGCTACCTCTGGGCCGCCCTCACCGGCGGAACCCTCCCCGCCGCCGACCTGACCCAGTACCAGATCGTCTGGCAGGTCCGCACCCCCCGAGTCCTGCTCGCCGCCATCGTCGGCGCGGGCCTGAGCAGCGTCGGCGTCGCCGTCCAGGCCATGGTCCGCAACGCGCTCGCCGACCCGTTCATCCTCGGCGTCTCCTCGGGGGCCTCGGTCGGCGCCGTCGCGGTCACCGTCTCCGGCGCCCTCTCCGCGCTCGGCATCTACGCCGTCTCGGCGGGCGCGTTCCTCGGCGCACTCGCCGCCACCGCCCTGGTCTACCTCGCCTCCCGCACCGCGGCGGGCGTCACCCCGCTCCGCCTGGTGCTCACCGGCGTCGCGCTCGCCTTCGGCTTCGAGGCCCTGATGAGCGTCATCGTCTACTTCACCCCCGACAGCGAGGCCACCAGCACCGTCCTCTACTGGACGATGGGCAGCTTCGGCGCGGCCACCTGGGGCGCGCTGCCGGTGGTCGCCGTCGTCGTCCTGCTCACCCTGGTCGCGCTGCGCCGGATGAGCCGGGGCCTTGACGTGCTCTCCTTCGGTGACGAGAGCGCCGCGTCCCTCGGCGTCGACGCGGACCGCCTGCGCGGCAGGCTCTTCGCGATCACCGCGCTCGCCACCGGCGCGATGGTCGCCACCAGCGGCGCGATCGGCTTCGTCGGCCTGGTCGTCCCGCACCTGGTGCGCATCGCGGTCGGCGCGGGCCACTCCAGGGTCCTGCTGATCGCCCCGCTGCTCGGCGCGGTCTTCATGGTCTGGGTCGACCTCGCCTCCCGCGTCCTGGTCGCCCCCAGGGAACTCCCGCTCGGCGTGCTCACCGCCCTCATCGGCGTCCCGGTGTTCATCGCGCTGATGCGCCGCCGCGGCTACCTGTTCGGCGGGCGGTGACCGTGGACCTGAGCGTGGAGTCCCTCACCGTCGAGCTGTCCGGCCGGGCCATCGTCGACGCGATCACCTTCGACGTCGAACCGGGGACCGTCGTGGGACTGGTGGGCCCCAACGGCTCCGGCAAGTCCACCGTGCTGCGCTGCGTCTACCGGGCGCTGCGCCCCACCGGCGGCGCGGTGCGCGTGGGCGGCGCGGACCTCGGCGCCCTGTCCGCCCGCGACCGCGCCCGGCGGATCGGCGCGCTCACCCAGAACAGCACCGGCGAGCTCGACTTCACCGCCGAGGAGGTCGTGGCGCTGGGCCGTTCCCCGCACCTGCGCGGCAACGCCCCGCTCACCGCCGCCGACCGCGCCCTGTGCGACGAGGCCATGCGGCAGGTCGGAGTGGAGCACCTGCGCGGGCGCGGGGTGCTGTCGCTGTCCGGCGGCGAGTGGCAGCGCGTCCTCATCGCCAGGGCGCTGGCCCAGCAACCGGACGTGCTCGTGCTCGACGAGCCCACCAACCACCTCGACCTGCGCCACCAGCTCGACCTGCTCCGCCTCCTGCGCGCCAGCGGCCTGACGGTCCTGGTGGTGCTGCACGACCTCAACCTCGCCGCCGCCGCGTGCGACCGGCTCTGCGTGCTCTCGCGGGGCGAGCTGGTCGCCACCGGCACGCCCGCCGAGGTGCTCACGGAATCGTTGCTGGCCACCGTCTTCGGCATCAAGGCCGCGATCGTCCAGCACCCCGTCGACCTGGTCCCGCAGGTCCTCTACTCCCTCACCGACGAACCAGAAGGAACCCCATGAGCGCCCCCAGAGCCCTCCCCGTCGCGCTCGCCGCGCTGCTGCTGACCGGCTGCGGCGCCGAGATCGAGCAGCAGGCCGGGGAAGCCGCCACCGCCACCGTCAACCGGTGCGGCGAGCAGGTGGAGTACCGCGTGCCGCAGCGGGTCGTGGCCTACGAGGGCGGCAGCGCCGACAAGCTGTTCGCGCTCGGCCTCACCGAGCACGTCCACGGTTACGTCATGCCACCGGCCAACCCGCCGGTCACCGAGTCGCCGTGGGCCGCCGAGTACGCGAAGGTCGAGTTCCTCAGCGACGACCTGCTCAACCGGGAGCTGGTCGTGGACGCCAAGGCCGACCTGGTGGTCGCGGGCTGGAACTCCGGGTTCAGCGACCAGCGCGGCATCACCCCGAAGATCCTGGACGGCCTGGGCATCCAGAGCTTCCTGCACTCCGAGTCCTGCTTCAACTACCCCGAGTTCCCCGAGCGCACCACGCCGTTCGACGCGCTCTACACCGACCTGGAGCGGCTCGGGAAGATCTTCCACGTCGAGGCCAGGGCGACCGAGGTCGTCGACGGCCTCAAGCGGCGGGTCGACGCCGTGCGCGCGGACACCCCGCAGGGCGAGCCGATCCCGGTGTTCCTCTACGACTCCGGCACCGACCAGCCGTTCACGGCGGGCGCGCAGGTGCCGCCCACCGAGATCATCTCGTTCGCCGGTGGCCGCAACGTCTTCGCCGACGTGGACGCCCGCTGGACCAAGGTCGGCTGGGAGGCCGTGGTCGAGCGGCAGCCCGAGGTGGTCGTGATCCTGGACTACGGCGACAAGCCCGCCCAGGAGAAGATCGACTTCCTGAAGTCCTCGCCCACCACGGCGACGCTGCCCGCCGTGGTGAACAACCGCTTCTACGTCCTTGACTACAACGAGGGCATCAGCGGGCCGCGCAACGTCGACGGCCTGGAGGGCTTCGCCGAGTACCTGAAGACCGTGCCGCGCGGCTGACCCGCGAGAACCGCCCGCGCGCCGGAGGAAGCCCCCCGGCGCGCGGCGCGCTCACCCGCGCGCCGGAGGAAGCCCCCCGGCGCGCGGCGCGCTCACCCGCGCGTCGACGGCGCGGGCGCCCGCTTCCAGTCCATCCGGCACCACGGCAGCGCCAGCTCGTCCGTGCTGGAGACCTGCTGCGGCGCCAGGGTCTCCACCGCCGCCGCCTCCCGGTGCCTGGCGAACACCGACTCGGCGTACCGGTGCCCGGTGTCCGCCGCGACGAACACCGCCGTGCGGTGCGGGTTCAGCTCCCGCTCCCACCGCGCCGCCAGGTACCCGGCCCCGGTGGACAGCCCGGCGAACACCGCGTGCCGCCGCAGCAGGTCCACCGACCCGGCCAGCGCGGAGTCGAACGAGCACCAGTGCACCACGTCGTACAGCTCGTGCGCGACGTTCCCGAACACGATCGAACTCCCGATCCCGGCGATGATGATCTCCGGGTCGACCACGTGCTCGCTGCCGAAGGTGATGCTGCCGAACGGTTGCACGCCGACGAGTTCGGTGTCCGGCCGGAGCTCCCGCAGGTAGGTCGCGAGCGCCCCGGTGGACGCCCCCGAGCCGACCCCGCCGACCAGCGACACCCCGCCGCCCACCTCGGCGGCGATCTGCTCGGCCACCACCCGGTACCCCAGGTAGTGCACGTCGTCGTGGTACTGCCGCATCCAGTGGTACTCGGGGTGCCGCTCCAGGATCTCCCGCACCCGCCGGACCCTGCGGTCCTGGTCCAGCTTCAGGTTCTGCGACGGCGGCATCTGCTCCAGCTCCGCCCCGAGGACCGCGAGCTGCGCGCGCAGCACCGAGTCGACCGTGGTGGAGCCGACGATCAGGCACCGCAGGCCGAACCGGTGGCAGGCCAGGGCGAGCGCGTACGCGTAGATCCCGCTGGAGCTGTCCACCAGCGTGTCACCGGGGCGGACCACCCCGCGCGCCAGCAGGTCCTCCACGGCGGCGAGCGCCGAGACGACCTTCATCGTCTCGAACCGCACGCAGACGAGGCCGTCCTCCAGGCTGATCAGATCGGGTCGGGCGATGGCGGACGCGACGTGGTCGTGCACGGTTCTCCTCCGCTTGATCGTTCGGCTCTGCTCGACCGGTCAGCACCCCGGTGCGTCGAACACCCCGGTGACCGGAACCCCGTCGCGCGCCAGCAACCGCGCGCACTCGGCGGCGCGGGTCCGGGAACCGGCCCGGTCCGCGCGGAACAGCACACCGGCGACGTTGCCGCTGTGCGCGACCTGGACGCCGACCGCCCCGGCCCGGTCCGCCGCGCCGAGCAGCGCGGGCAGCTCGGCCTTGGGCAGCCTGCGCTGGTTCAGCAGCGCGCTGCGGGTGCACACCCGGCCCAGCAGCACCGGGTCGCCGAGCCGCACCGCCCGCCGGACCTCCTCGCGCAGCGCGGCGAACTCGGCGACCTCGGCGTCGGTGTAGTCGTCGACCGGCAGCGCCGCCGTGTCCACCGCCGCGCCGCCCCCGGTCAGGCAGCCCAGCACCACCAGCGGCGGCAACCGCTCGCCCAGCACCTCGATCACCGCGCCCTCGCGCTGCGCGAACAGCACCGGCCGCGCGTCCAGCATGAGCGGGTCGCTGGCCGACTCGACGCCCACCGCGAGGTCGGCGACCTCCTGCGCCCCCAACGAGATCCGGTAGGCGTCGGCCACCGCGCGCACCGCCGCGATGAGGTCGCTGGTGGACGAGCCCATGCCGAGCCCCACCGGCACCCCGCCGGACAGCAGCACCCGGCCGCCCACCACCGCGCGCCCGGTCAGCCTGGCGCACACCCGCACCGCCGTCGCCGCCGCGAGCGCGGTGTTCACCCGGTCCTCCGGGACCACGCGCACCTCGCCGGGCCGCAGCGCCGGGTCGGGCCGGAACTCGGCGCCGGTGCGCGGCTCGTCCAACCGCAGCGTCACCAGCCCGTTGCGGCGCGCGCCCGTCGTCCGGTCCGGGAAGCAGCCCTGCAGCAGCTCGCCGTGGTGGCTCGGCGCGTGACCGGTTCCGCGCGCCCGCACGTCCGGCCGGGAGCTGTCGAGCACGGGCCCTCCCGGCTCGGGCGCGGGGCGCGCGGGTGTTCGGCTCATCGGGACGACCTCATCCGGACAGTCTCGCCCGGTAGCGGTAGAGCCGGGTCGGTTCCGCGCTGAACTGCGAGAAGGGGAACGGCTCGGCGGACAGCGCGGTCACCCCGGAGCCGAGGAAGTGCCTGGCCACGGCGCTGCCGGTCTGCGCGTAGACGACCAGCGGCACGCCGCGCTCCCGGCACGAGGCCAGGATCACGTCGAAGCTGCCGTTGCTCAGCGTCATGCCGGTGGCCACGACCGCGTCCGCGACCGGCAGCACGTCGTGCATCGACGGCGTGACCGCGTCGCCCCACTGCGTGGTGGTGAGGTTCAGATCGCACGGCAGGCACTCGGCGCCGCGCGCCCGGATCGCGGCGACCAGCGGGTTCACCACGCCGATCAGCGCGACCTTCGCGCCCTCCGGCAGGTCGAGCAGGCCCGCGATGGCGGCGTCCCTGGCGACCGCCCTGACCTCGGGCGTCCCGGCGGGCAGCTCGACCGGTTCGGCGTGCTCCGCCTCGTGGTGCGGGGCGGTGGTGGCGAGGTACGCGTCCAGCGCGGCGATCCGCAGCGGCGACCGCCCGTCGCGCAGCAGGTCCGCCAGCGGTCGCCCGGACAGCTCGGCGCAGATCTCCGGCGTCAGCTCGCCCGCCTCGAACGCGCAGGCCCCGAACGCCGCGCCGACCCGCGCGAGCACGTACTGGTTGCGGTAGGTCACGTTCCCGCCCGCGAGGCGGGTGCCGTGGTGCGCCCAGAACACGCTGGTGGCCACGACCTCCGCCGGGTCCGGGCCGAGGCGGCCCGCGAGCACGTCGGCGATCAGCCCGTCCACGGCCCCGCTCACGCGCCGACCGCCTTCGTGAAGCGGAAGACGTGGGTGACGACCCCGTCCTCCCAGTCGTGCCGGTGCTCCAGCGCGGGGGAGAGTCCGATGTGGACGGCGTGCGCCACGATCGCCTTGAGGTCGGCGGTGTTCGACAGCGCGACGTACACCCGGCCGCCCTCGGCGAGCAGGTCCCGCCGCACGAGCTGGTCGAAGAACCGGGTGACGATCACCGCGCCCTCGCACACGTTGCGCACCACGTCGGGGTCGTCGCTGACCCGCTGGCTCACGGCGGGCGGGTTGAACGTGACCACGTCCAGCCGCTCCCCGTCCGGCACCGGGTCGAACAGGTCGCCGACGCCGGGCGCCAGCGCGCTCGGCCCGTCGACGAACTCGGCGAAGTGCGCGCCCGCCGCCTCCACGCTCGGCGCGTGCACGTCCAGCGCGTAGACCTTGGCCGCGCCCGCGATCCCGGCGGCGACGGCCTCGGCGCCGAGCCCCACGCCCATGGCCGCGTACACCAGGCCGCGCACGGCGATCCGGCCGTCCAGCAGCCGCTCGTGGATCATGCGGCTGGTCGCGCCGGGGGTGAACACGCCGGGCGGCACCCGGAAGGTCCAGCCGTTCCACTCGTACGACCGAGCGGAGCGGATGTCCTCCTTCGGGGTGTTGATGCGGACGATGTGCTCGGCGGGGAGGAGGTCGGGCAGTTCAGCGATCAACGGGTGGCCGGGTGAGCTCGTGTTCACTCGTTCTCCTGCGCTTCGCCTGCGGAGGACGGCCCCCCGCGCCTCGACAAGGTATGCAATGAAAATCATTTTCTTCTACCTCCATTCGTGTCAACCGCCCGCGATCTCGGCGACGGGGCGTGATCGGGGTTCGGGTTCACGTCGGGCCGGTGTGAGAACGACAACGGTTTTCACTACCCTGATCCCGCACCCCGAGTGCCCACCCCCGTGCCCCACCTCCAGCGAGGAGCAGTCGCGATGCCCCCCACCACCGAAGACCTGCGAGGGGACGCGCCGCCCCGCAGGCCGCTGCTGCTCGACCGCGCCTTCCTGCGGCTGTGGTGCGGCGCCACGGCGTCGGGCCTGGCCACCTGGAGCCTGCCGTTCGTGCTGGGCCTCGCGGTCCTGGAGCGCTCGATCACCCCGACCGCCCTCGGGCTGGTGCTCGCCGCCCGCACGGTCGGCTTCCTGCTCGCCGTGCCCGTCGCCGGTGTGCTGGCCGACCGGTACTCGCGCCGCGCGGTCGTGTTCTGGGCGGGCCTGGCGGCGGCGGTCGCCGCGCCGGTGATCGCCTACGGCCTCGGCCGCTCCACCCTCGTCATGGCGGTGGCCGCGCTCGTCGCGGGCGCGGGCCAGGGGGCGTGCCGCCCGGCGTTCCAGGCGCTGACCGCCGAGGTGGTCGAGGCCGCCGACCGCAGGCAGGCCAACGCGGCGATGACCGTGGCCGTCCGGGTCACCTCGCTGGTCGCGCCGGGGCTGACCGCGCTGCTGGCGACCGTGGCCGGGGTGTGGACGCTGCTCATCGCGACCGGCGCGCTCTGGCTGGTCGCCGGTCTGCTGCCGCCCGCCGGGAAGCCGCTCACGTCCACCGGGGGCACCCGCTTCGCGCCGGTGGCCGAGTTCCTGGAGGGCGTGCGCGAGGCCCGGCGGCACCCGTGGTTCCTCGCGGGCCTCGGCGCCCTCACGGCCGTCATCGCCACGGGCTACTCGGCGACCGGCGTGGCGCTGCCGCTGGTGAGCCGGGACGACTACGGCACCGAGTTCGTGCTGGCGGCGGCCACCACCGGCTACACGGTGGGCGCCCTGCTCGGCGGCCTGCTGCTGAGCCGCTGGTCGCCGCGCGCGCCGGGGTGGACCGCGCTGCTGGGCCTCGGCTGCTACGGCCTGGCCCCGCTGAGCCTGGTCGTGCCGACCTCGCCGCTGGTGGTGATCGCGGCGTACGTGGTCGCGGGGGTGGGCATCGAGCTGTTCAACGTGCCGTGGTTCACCGCGACGCAGCACGAGGTGGCGCCGGACAAGCTGGCGCGGGTGTCCTCTTTGGACTTCCTGCTGTCCTACGGCCTCGCCCCGCTCGGGCTCGCGGTGATGGCCCCGCTGATCGAGCGGGTGGGCGTGGCACCGGTGATGGTGGGGTGCGCGGTGGTCTGCTTCGCGGCCCCGGCGCTCGCGGCGCTGCACCCGTCGTCGCGCTCGTTCTCCACTAAGGGCGTCGTTCGGGGTTGAGACCCCGGTGACCGCGCGTAGGGCCGGGGGTGGTTCGTCGCTCCCGGCCCTACGCGTTTTTCCCTTGCCCATCAGCGTGAACGCTCTCCAAGGCCCGACCCGCGCCCGACGGTTCCCGTCACGCATCGTGGTGGTCTGCGCCGGGTTATTGAAAATGATTGTCCTTTGCTTTAGCGTCTCCTCTCGACGGCCACGAGGGGGGACACATGCGCACGACCGAGCACCGCAGGACCGGACGCCGGGGGACGCCCGGACCGCTCCGGGCGGTCAGCGCGCTGCTGCTCGCGCTCGTGCTCGCCAACCCCGCCACCGCGCTCGCGGAACCGCTGCCGGGCAACGAAAAGCCCAGCAGCGCCCCCACGAGCAGCGCGGCTCCGAGCAGCGCCGCTCCCGGCGGCGCGACCCCGAGCGGCGCGGTCCCGAGCGCGGACGTCGCGGCGGAGCGGCTGGAGCTGTCCTCCGGGCACGTGGACCTGGTCGCGGTCTTCCTGGAGGGCGGTGACCTCGTGGTCGCGGGCAAGGCGGACGTCGACCGCGTCGCCACCCGCTTCGACCCGGCCACCACCACGCTCACCGTCACCGACGCCGCGAAGCGCGCCGCCCCGACCTCGCCCGCCTACGGCTTCCTCGGCGTCCCCGGCGGTTCCCCGATCCACGTCATCCCGCAGACCTTCCAGCCCGACGTGCTCTGGGCGGGCTGGAACACCGAGTCCGTGCCGCGCGGCGCGCTCGCCGGTGACGCGCTCGACCTGGCGCTGGACTCGGCGACCGGCCCCGGCCGGGTCGAGGTGTACCTGTCCGGCGCGGACGGCCCCGAGCGGGTGTTCAGCTCGCACGACGACCTGCCGCCCCAGCGCGTCGCGGTCCCCACCCACGCCCACGCGAACTGGGCGTTCACCGCGCCCGGCGAGTACGAGCTCCGGTTCCAGGCCACCGCGACCGCCGCGTCCGGCGAGCCGCTGACCTCCGGCCCGGTCACCTACCACCTCGTGGTCGGTGGCGGCGACACCACTCCGCCGACCACCACGACCACCGAGCCGCCCACCCGGCCGACCACCCCCACCACGACCCGCCCGACCACGACGCAGCCCGCGCCGCAGCAGCAGCCGCAGGCCCAGCCCCGGCAGCAGCCCCAGGCGCAGCAGACCCAAGCCCCCCAACAGCCCCAGGCCGACCGCTGCGTCCCCACCGCCGTCACCCGCACCGTCGAACCCGGCCAGGTCGAGGTCGTCACCGACGGCCACTTCGACTACGGCCCCGTGGTCGAGGGCAGCGGCCTCGCCGCCCGCGTCAAGGACGACCGCCAGGGCGAACCCGTCCACCGCGACCCGGCGAGCTACGTCTTCCACCTGGACGACACCGCCCGCACCACCCCGCCCTCGGGCTCCGGCTACGACTTCCTCGGCGGCGGCCCGGTGTGGATGATCCCGCTGACCCAGCGCTCCGGAATCCCGTGGCTGGGCTGGAACACCCAGCACCCCAGCGTCACCTCGGGCATCACCGGCGACATCACCATGACGCTGGAGAACGTCGAGGGCCCCGGCAAGCTCGCCGTCTACGGCCAGGACCCGTTCGGCGGCGTCGGCGACCGCTACTTCGGCACCGCCGAGGGCTTCCCGCGCTCCACCAAGGTCCCGGTCGGCCGCTCCGGCGTGCACGTCCACGGCGCCTGGGCGTTCACCGCGCCCGGCAGCTACGCGGTCACCTTCACCTTCAGCGGCGCCCTGAACGGCGCGCAGGCCACCGCCCGCAGCACGCTCGCCTTCCACGTCGGCCCCGGCGACCCGGCCACCGCCCGCCCGAGCGCCCAGGTGGTCGAGCAGGTCGGCCGCACCGCGAGCGGCGCGGAGTGCGAGATCGACCCGCAAACCCTCGCCAGCACGGGACTCGACGGCTCCGCCGTGGCCGGACTCGCCGTCGCCGCCGCCCTGCTGATCCCCCTCGGTTTCCTGCTCACCAGCCTGACCACGCTGGCCACGGCCCGCGCCAGGCGTCGCTGAGCGACCACCCGTCCCGACAAGGAAGGAGCCGCGCGACCCCCTCCGGCACCACCCGTCCCCACCGCGCCGGTCACCCCGAAGAACCGGCCAGAACCAAGGAAACGGACTTGAACGCAGTGCAGACCCGGCACCGCAAGCGCCGCTACGCGGCCGTGGCGTCGATGACCGCCCTGGGCCTCGCCCTCGGCTCCCTGGGCGGCGTCGCCGTCGCCCAGGACGCGAAGCAGGTCGTCTCCGACGGCCACGTCGACCTGTTCTACGTCGACGCCCAGGACTCGACCTACTCCCTGGGCGCCCACACCTCCACCGGCAACGTCGCGCCCGAGAACCTCCTGGTGCACGCCAAGCCGTCCGTGGCCTCCCGCACGGTCAGCGCCGCCATCGCGACGCTGCCCGGCTGGAAGGCGCAGGGCGAGAACTACTACCTGCTGCCGCAGACCTCCCAGGCGGGCCAGGTGTTCGCGGGCTTCGGCTACAGCTCGAACGTCCCGCACGGCACCTCGGTCACCTACACCCTCGACGGCGTGACCGGCCCCGGCGCGTTCGCGCTGTGGCAGAACGGCGAGGACGGCCCGAACACCTTCCTGGCCTCCGCCGACGGCGGCCCGAAGTCGTTCACCAGCGCCGCCGACCACGAGCACGTCAACTGGGGCTTCACCGAGCAGGGCGACTACGCGGTGGCCGTGCGCGCCACCGTCACCCCGCCCAACACGACCCCGGTCGACATCGCCCCGGTGACGTACAACTTCCGCGTCGCCGAGGACCTGCCGACCCAGCAGCCCGAGCCGAACGAGCCCGTCGCCACGAAGCTCAGCATCTCGGGCCTGGCCGGTCACTACCACGCCGGTGGCGTGGCCAGCCTGACCGCCGTGCAGGAGCCCGCCACGGGCGAGGACCACTACCACTGGTTCACCCGCGCCGAGGGTGAGACCGAGTGGTCGGTCGTCTCCGGCGCGCTGTCCGGCACCTACGGGTTCGTCGTCCGCACCGCCGACGACAACCGCCAGGTCATGGTCAAGCTCTACGACCACGACCACAAGGTGATCGCCGAGTCCGAGCCGGTCGTCATCGACGTCGACGACCACGGCAACGACCCGGTCAACGGCCCCACCATCACCGCCACCCTGACCGAGCAGCAGGGCGCGCTGACCGTCAGCGTCGCCCCGGAGAACCGCGAGGTCGACCTGGGCGAGCTGGCCCTCACCGCGGAGGCCGACCGCTACCGCGCGACCGGCGCCCTCAAGCCGATCACGGTCACCGACACCCGCTCGGAGAACCCCGGCTGGAGCGCCACCGGCCGCGTGCGGTCCTTCACCACGGTCGACGGCCAGGTCCTCGGCGGCTTCCACCTCGGCTGGACGCCCACCGTCCTCGCGTCCTCCCAGGGCCAGACCGTCAACCCCGGCGCCCCGGTGGAGTCCGGCTTCACCAGCGGCAACGGCCTGGGCGCGCGTTCGGTGCTGGGCAGCGCGGCGGCAGGTTCCGGTCGCGGCGTCGCGCAGCTGGGCGCCGACCTGAAGCTGGACGTCCCGGTGGACACCACTCCGGGCACGTACCGGGCGATGCTCATCCTCACGGCCATCTGAGCCGCCCCTGGGTGACCACCGCGCACGACAACTGATCAAGGCGCGGGCCCGCCGATCCCGGTGGGCCCGCGCCCGTGCTTACCCCCGCTGGAGACCTGGTGAGACCCGCCCCCCGCGCCGCGACGCTCGTCGTCGCGCTGCTCGCAGCCCTGATCCCCGCGCCCGCGCACGCCCAACCCGTGCCACCGCCCGAGCCCGGTTCCGCCGAGCGGCAGACCTGGTCCGTCGCCCCGGCGTCGGCGACCGGACCGGACGGGCGCCCCGGCTTCGAGTACGTGGTGGAGCCGGGGATGCGCTACGACGACCACCTCGCGGTGCGCAACCTCGGCGACGCCGAGCTGACCGTCGACCTGTACGCGGGCGACGCGGTCAACACCGACACCGGCGGGTTCGACCTGCTGGCCCGCGACGAGCCGTCGACCTCGGTCGGGCGCTGGACCACCTTGTCCACCAACCAGGTCACCGTGCCGCCGCGCCAGGTGGTCGTGGTCCCGTTCAGCCTCGCCGTTCCCGCCGACGCCGAGCCCGGCGACCGGGTGGGCGGCGTGGTGGCGGCGCTGACCACCGGCGCCGACGTGCGGGTCGAGCGCCGCGTCGGCAGCCGGGTGTACGCGCGCGTCGCGGGCGCGGTCACCCCCGAGGTCGGCGTCGAGTCGCTGTCCGCCACCTACCGCGCCTCGCTCAACCCGGCGGGCGCGGGCGAGCTGGACGTCACCTACACCGTCGTCAACCGGGGCAACGTCCGGCTGACCGTACGACCTTCCGTTGTCGCGCAAGGGCTCCTCGGCCTCGGCGAGGTCACCGCCGTCGACGACGCGCTGCCGGAACTGCTGCCGGGCAACGCGATCACGCTCACCCGCACGATCACCGGCGTGTGGCCGCTGGGCCCGCTGGACGTGCGCGCCACCGCCGAACCCATCGCCTCCGCCGGTCAACCGCTCGCGGGCTCGGTCGAGGCGGGCGCCGCCGACACGACGGTCTGGGCGCTGTCCTGGACCGCGATCGCGACCCTGCTGCTGCTCGCCGCCATCCTGCTGGCCCTCTGGCACGTCCGCCGCAAGATCCGCGCGCTGCGCGTCGCCGCCGCAGCCGGAAAACCCTGACCCACCAACGAGAACCCAGGACCATGAACGCGCAACCAGACCCCCGCGTCCCCGTCACCGTGCTCTCCGGCTTCCTCGGCGCGGGCAAGACCACCCTGCTCAACCACGTCCTGGCCAACCGCGAGGGCCGCCGCGTCGCCCTGGTCGTCAACGACATGAGCGAGGTCAACATCGACGCCTCCCTCGTCCGGGGCCGGGGTGGTGAGCGCCTGGTGGAGCTGACCAACGGCTGCATCTGCTGCACCCTGCGCGAGGACCTGCTGGAGAGCGTGGGCGAGCTGGCCCGCGACGGCCGCTTCGACACCATCCTGATCGAGTCCACCGGCATCTCCGAGCCCATGCCGGTCGCCGCGACCTTCGAGTGGACCTTCGAGGACGGCACCAGCCTGTCCGACCACGCCCGCCTGGACACCACCGTCACCGTGGTCGACGCCGCCACGTTCCTGACCGAGGTCGAGCGCGGCGACCGGCTGGACGAGCGCGGCCTGGAGGCCGAGGAGGGCGACGAGCGGGGCATCTCCGACCTGCTGGTCGACCAGGTCGAGTTCGCGGACGTGCTGGTGCTCAACAAGACCGACCTCGTCGCGCCCGAGCACCTGGCGACCACCGAGGGCCTGCTGCGCAAGCTCAACCCGAGCGCCCGCCTGATCCGCTCCACCCGAGGCGTCGTCGACCTGGCCGAGGTGCTGGACACCGGCCGCTACGACCCGGTCACCGCCGCCACCTCGCCCGGTTGGGCCGAGGAGCTCGCGGGCTCGCACACCCCGGAGACCGAGGAGTACGGCATCCGCTCGGTCACCTACCGCGCCGACCGCCCGTTCCACCCGGCCCGCCTCGCCGACGCGCTCGCCGACTGGGAGGGCGTGGTGCGCAGCAAGGGCTTCTGCCACCTGGCCAGCCGCCCGCACACCGTCGCGGTGTGGTCCCAGGCCGGGCCGAACCTCACCATCGAGCCCGGCGAGCAGCTGGACGGCCACACCGCCCGCCAGGAGCTGGTGTTCATCGGCGTCGGACTCGACCCGGACGAGCCGCGCCGCCGCCTCGACCCGGTGCTGCTCACCGACGCCGAGCTCGCCGAGGGACCCACCGCGTGGCGCCGCTACCCCGACCCGCTGCCCGCGTGGGACGACCTCGAAGCCCACTCCCACCAGCACTGACTTGCCCGGACGGGTGATGCGAGCACCGTTCGGGGCAAGCTGCCACCGAGCCCCGCTAGGGTCCCCGTGATGACAACGACTCTCAACAACGTCGCCGACGGGCCCCCGCTCGTCGGCGACGGCGCGCGGCCGGGGCGCGACGCGTTCACCCGCCGCTTCCCCCTGATCGCCCAGCGCCGCCCGGCCTGCACGCCGCTGGCCCCCAGGGTCGCCGAGCTGTGCGGCCAGGCGCGCGAGGCGGCGCGCACGGGCGTGGCCGCCGACGTGGCCGCCGCGCACAACCAGGCCGCGCTCATCGCCTCCGACTGCGGCGCGCCCGACCTGGCCGCCCGCTGGTGCCTGCGGCAGCTGGAGCTCGGCCTGCGCCCGCACCCGCTGGACGCCGCGTCGGCCCGCCTCGCGCTGGCCCCGGTCACGAACCTGGCCCGCCTGCACCTGCGCGCCGACGAGGGCGCGGCGGCGTTCGCGCTGCTGGACGGACTGGTCACCGCGGTCGAGACGGGCGCTCCCGCCGACGTCCTCGGCGTCGGGCTCCCGGCCGACCTGCTGGACTCGCCGCGCACCCGGCGCGAGGTCGTGGAGTGGTTGCGCCGCAACCTGCGCACGATCGCCGTCCGCGCGCACGTCGCCGAGGGCCGCTGGACCGAGGCGCACGAGTGGTTGGCCGCGCGAGGACCCCTCGGCGCCAGGATGCTGGAGGACCGCCAGGTCGCCGTCCTCGCGCGCGCCGAGCGCGGTGACGCGGACGGCGCGCTGGCACTGCTGGCGGCCACGGCGCCGGGGGAGCGGTGGGAGGCCGCCGTGACCGCCTGCCTCACCGCCCGCCACCTGCCGGGCACGCGCGTCCCGCCGCTGGACGTGACCGAACCCGGCCTCGCGGTGTTCCACACCCGCCTCGGCCTGTCGACGATCGACGTGGACGACCGCGCGGCGGCCGAGGTCACCGCCCGCCTGCTGGTGATCGCCACCCGCGACGGGTACGCGGCCCGCGAGGTGCTCGCGCACGAGCGCGCCCGCGAGCACCTCACCGCCCGCCAGGTCCACGAGCTGAGCGCGCTGGTGGGGGAGTGCGGGCTCGACGCGGGCGCCGTCCCACCCGCCCTGCTCGCGGACCTGACGTCGGCGCTGGCGGGCGCCGAGCACGTGCTCGCCTCACACCGAGGCGACCCGCTTCCCCTTGCGCAGCCGTGAGACGACGCCGTGCCGGGGCGCGAAGAACCAGCACAGCAGGAAGATCCCGGTCAGCGCCAGCACGATCAGCCCGCCTGCGGCGAGGTCGAACGCGTACGACAGGTACAGCCCCACCAGGCTCCCGCCCGCGCCGATCACCGGGGCGAGCACCACCATCGCGCCCAGCCGGTCGGTCAGCAGCCTGGCCGCCGCCGCCGGGGTCACCAGCAGCGCCAGCACCAGCACGTTCCCGACCGCCTGCAACGAGATCACGATCGCCAGCGTCACCATCACGTACAGCGCGAGGTCCAGCCAGAACACCGGGAACCCGACCGCGCGCGCCTGCTCCCGGTCCAGCGCCACCGCCGTGAGCCTGCCGTTCAGCACCGCCGCGCACAGCAGCAGCGCCGCGCCGATCACCGCGACCGCGACGACGTCCGAGTCGCTGATCCCCAGGATCGAGCCGAACAGGAACGACTCCAGCGACCCGCCGTAACCGGGCGCGGTGCTCAGGATGACGATGCCGAGGCCGAACGCGCCCGCGAAGAAGATCCCGATCACCGAGTCCTCCTTGAGCCGCCGGTTCTGCGCGAACACCGCCACCAGCAGGGCCGTGATCACCCCGGCCACCGCGCCGCCGAGTACCAGGTCGACGCCCAGCACGAACGCGATCGCCACACCGGGGAACACCGAGTGCGCCACCGCGTCCCCGATGAACGCCATGCCGCGCAGCACCACGTGGCTGCCGATCACCCCGCACACCACGCCGGACAGCAGCGCCACCAGCAGCGCGCGCCGCCAGAAGTCGTACTCCCACGGCGCGGTCAGGAACTCCACGGCGCTCACTTCCCCACCCCCAACGACCGCAGCAGCTGCTCGGCCCGGTCCAGTCCGAACGTGCGCAACCAGATGTCCGTGTCCGCCAGCGCCTTCGGCTCGCCGTCCGCGACGACGGTCCGGTTGAGCAGGCACAACCGGCTGCACAGCGCGGTCGCGGCGGCCAGGTCGTGCGTGGTCATCAGCACCGCCACCCCCTCGTCCCGCAGCTGCTCCAGCAGCCCGCTCAACAGCTCCTGCGTCGGCACGTCGATGCCGGTGAACGGCTCGTCCAGCAGCAGCGTCCCCGGCCGCAGCGCGAGCGCCCGAGCCACCAGCACCCGCTGCCGCTGCCCGCCGGACAGCTCGCCGACCGGCCTGCCCGCCAGGTCGGCCATGCCGACCCGCTCCAACGCCTGCGCCACGGCGGCCCGGTCGTCCGCCGTCTGGCGGCGCAGCACCCCGCGCAGGTGCGTGCGCCCGGTGGCGACCGCGCCCGCGACGGTGATGGGGAAGTCCCAGGCGAACTCGTGCCGCTGCGGCACGTACCCGACCGACCCCTGGGCCCGCCGCGCGCTGCGCCCGTGCACCTCGATGCTCCCGCTCTCCAGCGGCAGCAGGCCGAGGACGGTGCGCAGCAGCGTGGTCTTCCCGGCCCCGTTGGGCCCGATCAACCCGACCAGCTCACCGCCGCGCAGCTCGAAGTCCACGCCCGACAGCACTTCCCGCCCGCCGAGGCGCACGTTCGCGCCCGCGACGCGGATCACCGGGTCACCCACGGGACCTCACCACCTTGCGCCGCAACAGGAACCCGATCGCCAGCACCGCTGCCGCCGCGCCACCGATCCAGGGCCACGGGGTCTGCTCCCGCTCTCCACCCGCGCTCTCCCCACTTGCGCTCTCCCCACCTGCGCTCTCCTCGCCGGTGGGCGCTCCACCGCTCGGCGGGGTGACCGCGAACGCCGCGTTCGGGTCCCCGCCCCCGACGTGCACCCGGAGCACCGCCCGGTCGGCGCGCCCGTCGGCCGCAGCCATCTCGACGTCGAGCGCGTACGAGCCCGGCGCGGTGAACACCCAGTTGCCGTGCGCGTGCGTGCCCAGCTCGACCCCGGTCTCCTGCGGGAACCCCTTGGCACCGCTGAAGACCACCTCGGGCTTGCCGAAGTTCCCGTTGAGGAACAGCTCGAACCCGCCCGGCCCGGTCACCCCGTGCAGCCGCCAGTCCACCTCGCGCCCGCCCGACCCGGCGATGCTCGGGTCCTGCGTGTTCCAGCCGGGCCAGACCACACCCGCGCTCTGCGCCTGCGGGAGCACCCACACCTCGCTGCCCGCCGTGCCGAGGAACGCGTAGGCCGGGTCGTCCGGAACGACGGTCCTGACCGAGTCCGGCACGTGCAGCACCACGTCACCGGGTTCCCGCCACACCGGCTCAGCGCCGCTGTCGTCGCGCAGCTGCACGACCCACTTCCCGTCCACCACGCGCGGTCCGAGGTCGACGTGCCCGTCGGCGATCACCACCCGCTCGCCGTCCTGAGCCTGAGCCTGAGCCTGCGCCGCAGGGGCGATGGCCGCCACCGCCACCGCCGCTACCACTGCCGCTGCCGCGATCAGCCGAGACACCGGGCGACCTCCTTGGCGTTGTGCCGCATCATGTCCGCGTAGTTGCGCACCCGCTGGTCGAACGCGTCCCCGTACAGCAGGCACACCTCGACCCCCTGGTCCGCCGCCACCTGGTTCAGCACCGAGGCGCGCTGCGCGAGGTTCGGCTCGGTGAACACCGCGCGCACCCCCAGGTTCCGCACCGTCCCGGTCAACTTCCGCACGTCCTCGACGCTCGGCTCCTGCGCCGGGTTCGGCACCACGAAACCGGCGACGGTCAGGTCGTAAGCGCTGGCGAGGTAGCCGAACCCGTCGTGCGTGGTGATCAGCTGCCGCCGGTCGGCGGGCACGCTCGCGATGGTCTGGCGGACCTCGCCGTCGAGCGCGTCCAGCTCGGCCGCGTACTCGCGCGCGTTCCGGTCGTACTCCTGCGCGTTCGCCGGGTCGGCGGTGCGCAGCGTGTCGCGGATCAGCTCCACGTAGGCGCGCGCGTTGCGCACGTCCTGCCACAGGTGCGGGTCGATCTCGCCGTGCACGTGCTTGCCCAGCACCGCCTGCGGCAGCTGGTGCACCTGCGCCCCCGGAGCCCCGAGGAACCCGAACCGGGGATCGTCGGGGACCGCGCTGAGCGTCTTGTTGGGCACCTCGATCACCGCGTCCTGAGCCGCGACGACGTGCTGCGCGGTCCCGCCCCCCTCGTCGTTGAACGTGTACAGCTCACCGCTGTCCAGGTCGACGGTCAGGTCGGTGTGCCCCTTGCCCAGCACGGTCTTCCCGGTCTCGGCGGGGTTGACCCCGACCGCGAAGGTGAAGGTGTTCTCCCCGAGCGGCGCGGGCGCGCCCCCGTCGTTGACCAGTGCCGCGCTCAACGTCAACCGGTAGACACCGGGTTCGGTGAACGCCCAGTTCAGGTGCGTGTGCGCGGCGGGCGGCAACGTCGTGGAGTCCACTTCGGACAGCCCGTCGCCGGAGTCGAAGTAGGGCACCGGCTTGCCCAGCGACTCGGTCAGGTAGACCGCCAACTTCCCCGGCCCCTCGACGGCGGTGGCCGTGAGCCGAACCTCGGACGTCCTGGTAGCCCCCCGCTCCTTCCCGTCCCCCCGAACCCGGAGCCCGAGCCACAGCACGTCCAGCCCGACGTCCTCGACCAGCGGGATCACGTTGGCCCCGTACGTCTCCGCCGACTCGGCGAGCGACACGTTGGGCGCGCCGTCCGCGAGGTTGGCGTCGATGGCCTTGATCAGCCGCTGCTCCTCCAGCAGCAGGTGGTTGGTGAACGCGACCTGCGCCCCCACCACCTTCTTGACGTCGGCGGGCGTCGGCTCGTACGAGTGCGGATCCCCACCCGCAGGCACCACCGAGTCAACCCGAACCCGCTCCCCGCCAACGTTCCGCACCAGGTCGGCGAGGATCTCGGTGGTGGTGACCACAGCGATCCCGTCCCCACCGCCACGCCCGGCCCCGGCAGAGCACCCGCCAACCGCGAGACCGGCCACGAGCAGGGCGGCGGTGACGCGCGAGGGCGCACGCACGCGCATGTCTTCGAACACCTCCAGACGCCCCACCTGAACAGGTAGGGCCCTGTGAAGCTAATACAAACGACAACCATTTTCAATGTGCAGGTGGGGGTCACCACCGCACCCCCGTTGGGTGCACAATTCCCCCAGCACAAGGAGGAGCGCACGTGGACGACACCATCGCCCGGATCCGGACCAAGCTGACCCGCCTGCAAGCGGACGAACGCCTCATCGCGACCGTCGCGCCCACCTGACTGCACGGCCACCTGAACCCACCGGCGTCGGAAGCCGAGGTCCAGGCGTTCGAGCGCGAGCAGAACGTCACCCTCCCGCAGGCCTACCGCCGCTTCCTGCTGGAACTGGGCGACGGAGGCGTGGGTCCGCACTACGGCGTGCTCCCCCTGCGCGAGTGGTCCCTGGGGGAGTCGGAGTGGCCTGCCCAGGAAAGCCCCTTCGACCTGGGCCGCAACCGTAAGGAGTGGTGGGAGGGCACCTGGGAGGACGACGACCACCCGTACCGGGGCACGATCTCCGTCGTGCACCAGGGGTGCGAGAACTACACCCTGCTCATCGTGACCGGCCAGTGCCGGGGCAGGCTGCTCGACGCCTCCCTCGACGCCAGTTTCGCGCAGGTCCGGGGCGACGAGGACTTCCTGGCCTGGTACGAGCGCTGGCTGGACGAGGTGCTGGCCGGCCGAGGGCGTTGGGCCTAGTCCTCCTTCGCCGGGAGCCCGAAGAACTCGCGCAGCATCCTGGTCAACGCGCTGCGCAGCTTGTTGTTGCTCAGGGTCCTCCAGTCCGAGTGATCCTCGAGCCTGGCCGAGACCCAGGTTTCCACCAGTTCGTACTCGCGCCTCTCCAGTTCCCGCCTGCCCGCCCGGTTCTCCTTCTCGTTCCGCTTGTCGCGTTCCTGCTGCTCGGGGCTGTCGGCGTGCGGGGCGGTCTGGGCGTCTTCGACCCGCAGGTTGGCCGCGGCCGACTCGGCGCCCTTGGCGGACATCGGGTACGTGCCCCGCCCACCCGGTTGCTTCTCTTCGCTCTCGTGCTTGTTGAACGCCTCGTGGAAGGTCAGCTTGCCTTCCTTGATGAGGTCCAGCGTCATGGCGCCGTGCAGAGCGGCCCGCGTGTTGCGGGCGACCTCGCGGCCGAACATGAGGAAGGTGAGCTTCGCGAGCATGGGTCGGTCGGCTTCGTCGACCGACTTCGGGAACTTCCCCTTCAGCATGAACTGGTGCATCGCGGTGGCGACCTCGGAGTCCTTCAGGCCGGTGTCCTTGATCTTCTGCGTGACCTCCGAGTACTTCTTCACGCCGAGGACGTAACCGCCGCGCCCCTTCCGCCACCGGACCTCGTGCACGGTGATCGCGTCCTCCCCGGCCCCCACCCGGTACCGGTGCCAGCCAAGCCGCTTCTGGAGCTTCACCAGGGCCCCGCTGCCCAGG
This sequence comes from Actinosynnema pretiosum, assembly GCF_024171695.1. GTDB lineage: Bacteria > Actinomycetota > Actinomycetes > Mycobacteriales > Pseudonocardiaceae > Actinosynnema > Actinosynnema pretiosum. The sequence continues at coordinate 199,169 of NZ_JAMTCF010000011.1, forward strand.
AGGTAGGCCTCGGGGCTGTCCAGGTGCACGGTCCCCTTCTGCAGGTTCTCGTACTGCGTCCAGGCGCCGTGGTTCTTCGCCCGCGCCTCGGACTGCACGGTGTGGATCACCTGCTTCACCAGGGCCCGCAACTCCTTGTGCTCCAGCAAGGTGGGGGCGCTCCGCAGGGTCTGCACGTGCACCAGCTGCCCGAGGTGGGGGGACTGCTCCACGACCAGCTTCGCGGGCACGGAGTGCCGCTGCCCGATCTTCCTGGTCCCCCGCTCGGCCTCCTCCACGGTGGGCTTGCGCGCCAGCATCCGCTCCGCGTCCCGGATCGCCCCCGCGTGGTCCGGCTTGCCCTTCGCGCCACCCGCCCCGCCGCCCCCGAACGCCCCCTTCGCCTTGCCCCACAACGACTTCGCCGCCGTGACGACCTTGCCCACCACCCAGTCCACGGCCTTGTTCACCGGCTTCGCCAGCGACTGGACGAAACCGCGCACCTTCGACGCCAGGCCGCCGATGCCCAGGACGGCCGCCAGTGCGCCGATCAGCACGGGCACCGAGGTCGCCAGCGCGTTCTCGATCAGCGCCGGGACGCCGCCTCCGCCGCCCGCCGCCACCGCGACGACCGCGTCCAGCACGGCGTTCACGAACTGCGCGATCTGTCCCGCCCGCTCCACCACGAACGACACCAGGTCCACGATCGCCTTCACGGCCTTGGCGAACGCCGACGCCGGGTTCAGCAGCGAGATGATCCAGGTGACGCCCGCGACCAGCACGGTCGGCAGCAGAAACGCGCTGATCTTGCCCAGCAGCCCGCCCTTCAGGTCGCCGACCTGGTCCTTCACCTCGGCCCACGCGCCGCCGATGCCCTCGGACCGGACCTTCCGCGCCAGCGGCAGCGAGGACTCGGCCGCGCTCACCGCCTGTTCCGGCACGCCCTTCGCCACGACCCTGCCCCGGATCGCCGACCAGGTCAGGCCCAGCAGGTCGCCGACCACGCCCAGCACGCCGCGCAGGTCGAACTTCTCCGGCAGCCGCAGGCCCGCCGACGACAGGGCGCCCACCAGCCAGCCCAGCACGCCCTTGCGCAGGTGCTCGCCGATGTTCGCCAGGAAGCCGCGCAGGCCCGCGCCGACCGCCGACGCGAAGTTCGCCAGGAAGCCGATCGGGTCCTTCAGGATCGCGCCGACCGCCGACGCCGCCTTCGCGAGCACGCCCAGCAGCAGGTTCTTCAGCTCCAGCACGGTGCCGACCACGCCCACGACCGCGTTCTTCGCCTTCGCGACCAGGCCCTGGCCCGCCACCCGCTCGGCCTCGATCGCCTCGTCGACCGACGCCAGCGCGCCCCGGTACCTCTCGCTCACCGCCTGGACCAGCGCCTCGCCCTTGGCGTCCACGGTCCCGGTCAGCTCGTCGAACCGCTCCGCGAACCCGGCCGCCGCCCGGCCGCCGATCGCGCGCAGGCCCGGCGCCAGCGAGTTCACCGCCGCGCGCAGCTCGGCCCGTCCCGCCGCGACCCGCTGCTTCGCCCGGTTCAGCTCGCCACCGACCAGGTCCGCGACGCCGCCGACGACCTGCCGCATCCGCGTCACGTACAGCTCCCGCGACCGCGCGAAGATCTGCCCGGCCTCCTCGGGCAGCCCGGCGAACTTGTCCTTCACCCACCGCGCCTTGCCCGCGAGCCCCGAGTACCGCTTCTCCTTGTACGCGTCCATGCGCCGCTCGTGGTCCGCGCTGAACGCCGCCCGCGCCGCCCGCTCGCCCTCGGTGAACCGCGCGTCGACCTTCCCGTCCAGGTCGCCGAGGATCTTCTCCACGTCGGCGCGCGTGCCGTCGAACACCTTCTGCAGCGTCGCGGTCACCTGCGCCCGCGCGGCCTCGTCCGCGTCCTTCGCGCCGTGCTTGCCCGCGCCGACCTGCGAGTGCGCCTGCTTGCCCGCGGCCGAGAACTCCGCCATCACCGCCGCGCCCTGCCCCGCCGCGAACGCCCTGCTGTCCGCGTGAGCCGACGCCTCCGCGCCCCGCACCCGGCCCGGCGCGCCCGCCGCGTGCTCGGCGCTCTCCCGCTTGGCCGCGAGCGCGTCGGTGAACTCGGGCTCGTTCGCCCGCGCCAGCTGCTCCTCGGTGACGTCCGCGCGCGCCAGGTCCTCGTCCACCTCACGCGGCCCGGCGGACAGGTCGAGCGCGGCAGCAGGTGCCGGGGCGGGGACCGCGCCCGCCGGATCGGGCGCGGTCAACCGTGGCACCGGGCGCTCCGGACCCAGCGGCGTCACCGGCTTCTCGCGCGCGCCGGACGTGTCGGGCGCGGCGGCGGTGGCCCGTTCGAGCGGCCCGGCGACGGCGGCTCGCCCCGCACCGACCGGCCCGCGCACCCGCTCCCGCACCACGTCGACCTTGGACGAGCCCGCGAGCCCGTCCGCCTCGTCCAGGTTCCTGGGCGCCTGCGCCGAGATCGCTTCCTCGACCGCCCGCACGAACCCGGCCCGGTCGAACACCCCAGGCTCCGCCGCCCCCATCCGCTCGGCGTTGACGACCTTGCCCTGTGCCTCCCGGTCGTCGACCGGGGCCTTGGCGGCCTGCTGCGCCTCACCGGCCTCGGCGGCGGCCGAGGGGTGCCGGGCGGCGACCCGCTGCCGCGCCGCGACCTCGGCCTGGAACACCCCGAGGTTCCCCTCGGCCTCCACGGCGCCACCGGACACCCGCTCCTCGGCCCGCTGGCCACCGCCCCCCATGACCCCCGCGATCGCCCGGTTGCCCGCAGCCGACTGCAACCGCTGCACTGCGGCGAACCCACCGTGGCGCTGACCGGCTTGGACGGCCTTGGCGGGGTTGGCGGGTTTGGCTTGGGGCTTGCGCGCTGCCGCCTGCTGCTGGGGCTCGGCGACCCGTTCTTCGGCCTTCACGGAGCCTCCAGGACACGTGGGCGGAGATCACCGTCAGTGTCTTGTGGCGTGGAGGGGTGGTCACCGTACGGGGGAACGGCCACGCGCGCGCTCACCACTGCCCCCAAGGGCAACGCGCACCAGTTGCCCCCAACCTTCAGCGGTCGCTGGAGCCGCAACCGGTCGCTGCGACAGACAGCTGTGGCAGGGAGCCGCAACCGGTCGCTGCGGTAGCCAGTTATGGCAGGCAGTTGCGACAGGCAGGCGCAACTGGCTGTCGCAATGGTGAGACTTTTCGTCGTGGTTGATGGGGGCTCGATGTGGTGCGGGATGAGGATGGCCGCATCGAACGCGGTGGCTCGGCGTGGGCAGCAGCGCAGCGTGACCAGGAGTTACCAGCTCTTGAGCGGTGACACGGGGCACGTTCACCCTGGGCTTGGATGCGGGGGGTGTGCCCGGTTGACCGCCTTTCGCCATGCGACAGCGTCGTGCTGGGTCAGGGGAACAGCAGGCGGGCTGCCGCTCTGGCCAGGGCTTCGGGGTCCTCGCCCGGCCGGGACAGCGCGCCGGTGTTCCACAGGGTCGCGAAGCCGTGCACCAGGGACCACGCGGCGACCTTCGCGGTGTCCGGGTCGGGCGCGGAGGTCGCCCCCGCGCCGCTCGCCAGGATCTCGCCCGCCCGTGCCTGCGCCGTTCGCAGGTCCTCGTCCTCCGGGTGGTGCAGGTCCGGGCGGAACATCACCTCGAAGTGCGCCCGGTGCTCCACCGCGAAGCGCACGTAGGCCACCCCGATCTCGGTGAAGTCACCACCCGCGTCCCTCGTCGCCGCCAGCGCGTCCGACAGGAGCACGAAGCCCTCCGTCGCCAGCGCGGTCAGCAGCCCCGCCTTGTCCTTGAAGTGGTGCACCGGACCGGCGTGCGAGACGCCGACCCTGCGTGCCAGATCACGCAGGCTGACCGCCGCCGGACCGCTCTCGGTGATCGCGGTGACCGCAGCGGCCAGCACCGCTCGCCTCAGGTCGCCGTGGTGGTACGGGCTCATGCTCCGCAGTCTATCTAGTCATTGACAAGATGTGGTGCCCGAGAGCAATCTTGTCGCTGACAAGTTCAGGTGTCCGATGTCCGGACCTCAGATGTTCGGGCGTCAGGTGTTCAGGTCGGGTCGCTCCGGGAGGTCGCGGTGGTTCCGTTCGTCGTGTTGGTCGTGGTCTCGCTCCTCGGGCTCGTCTTGCGGCGGCATTGGTCGTTCGCCCTACGGTGCGGGCTGGCGGCGATGTTCCTGGTCACGGGGATCTCACACTTCGTCGGGATGCGCGACGAGCTGATCGCGATGGTGCCGCCCGCACTGCCCGCGCCTGCCCTGCTGGTCACGCTGACCGGCCTGCTCGAACTCGCGGGTGCGGTCGGGTTGCTCTGGACGCGCACCTCGCCCTGGGCGGCTGCCGGACTGGGCGCGCTGCTGGTGGCGATGTTCCCGGCGAACGTCCACGCGGCCCGGCAAGGACTGTCACCCTCGTTCGGTGACCAACTCCTGCCGCGCACCCTGCTGCAGGTCGTGTTCCTGGCCGCTGCGGTGGCCGTGGTGGTGCACCACCGGCGGGGCGCGGTCACCGCAGCGGGAACCTCTGAGCGGTCCGACCGGCGCGTTGACCGGTAGCGAATCGACAGCCACCGCTTGGTGATCAGTTCAGAACGAGTTTCAGTAGGCAGGTGATCAAGCGGGCCGGGCTGAGCATCGCCTGGTGCGTGCTGGCTCGACGTTCGGTCTGGGCGCGAAGTCTTCAGAAGTCCTTGAGCCAGGTGAAGGCGCGTGGAAAAATCTAAGAGGGGGCAACCGTGGTAGATGGCGTAGAGAAACAGTTTCAGTGCTACAGAAACATCTTGGATGATTTTTTGGGAGTTGCCTCCGAGATTGGGGAGGTTGCGCCGAGGTCGACCGAGGACGGCCCGGTGCGCTACCTCTGTTATAAAAATTTTCCCAGCGTGGGGTTGGTTACCGGTTTTACGTACGGCTTGTCTTTGGTGGATCATCCGGCGTGGGGCGCGGAAAAAAGAGAGCTTGGTATAACGGTTCGCACTGACTCTGTCGAATGGGCAAGGGTTCCTGCGGTCACTATTTCAGGATTGCGTGGAATCGTCCCGTTCAACCCTGGGGACGCGCTTGGCTACGCTGGAGCCTACGTCCAAGGTTTTAAAATGAATTGTGCGGTACTGGCTGAACCTTTTTTCGATGTGGATGATGAAGTTTTCAATCGGAGGTTCAGGTGGGGGAGGAGTGGGGATTCCCTTTTGCGTATCGTGGGTGTGTATCCAATCTACTCGGTAGAACGTGAATTCATCTACGAAAATGATTTCAATTCTTTTTGGGAAATGAAGTGGGATCGTCTGAGTTTGGATCGTGACCCGCTGTTTTAGTTTTGGCAAACGTGGGCGAGTAGGTCGGTGCTGGTTCTGTTGGCGGCGGCGCGTTGACGATCAGCCGTTGGGTGCGGGCAGATCGGGTGGGTGGTGAGGGTGATCCGCCACCGGTCCACGGGTGGCAGTCAAGTGGCAGCACCGGGAGCTTCTCCGGCTGTGCACCGCAACGCCCGTCCCCTCAGCGGTTCCCGGACCGCCGTGGGGAGCGTGGTTGGGTTGGGCGGGGTAAGGGGACGGTGGGCTTTTGTGCGAACACGAACGTGTTGTCGCCGAACGCGCCGTCCGGGGTGGGGGTCGCCTGGCCGTGGGGCTCGGCGTACTCGGTGGCCCGCCTGCTCGTCGCCGTCCAGCCGAGCAGGACCAGGTCCTCCTCGGAGTTCGGGCGTGGGTCGTGGTCGAACAGGGCGGGCAGGTCCACGTCGGCTACCGCCCGCGCCTCGGTGTAGAACGGGGCCAGGGGGTCGTGTGGGCTGTGCGAGCTCGGCTTCACCTCCAGCGCCAGCGTGCTCGCGGGCGCGGACAGCCTGGTGAGGTCGGCCAGCAGCGCCCGCAGGGCGGCGCGGGACAGGTACATGGACAGGCCCTCCACCAGCCACGCGGTCGGCTGGTCGGGGGACAGCCCGGCTGCCAGCAGCGCTGACGGCCAGTCGGCCTCCAGGTCGGTCGGCACCGGCACCCGGCGTGCGGTCGGGTGGGCGCCCGCGTCGTCCAGCACCCGCTGCTTGAACCCCAGCACGTGCTCCCGGTCCACCTCGAACACCGCCGTGCCCGGTGGCCAGTCCAGGCGCAGCGCCCGCGCGTCCAGACCGGCGGCCACCAGCACCACCTGCCGCGTCCCCGCGCGCGCCACCTCCAGCAGGTGGTCGTCGAAGACCCTGGTGCGCAAGCCGAAGTAGCGGGCGTCCCCGCTCCACAGCGGGTTCGCGTCGCCGCCCGGCACGTCCTCGAAGCGCAGCGGCCAGCTCGCCGCGCTCGGCTCCGCCCGGACGAAGCGCGCCGCGTACCCGTCCACCGCCACCGCGTCGGGACGGGTGCTCTCGACCGCCCGCGCCGCCGCGATCAGCAGCGCCGTGCGGCTCACGCCCTCGCCGATCGCCCGCTCGGGCCTCGTCCCCGCCCGTCCCGCCGCGGCCACGGGTCAGCGCCTGCTCTGCGCGGGCACCAGGTGGTCGCCCGCGATGCCCGCCTTGTCCGGGCGGTAGTAGTCCTTGATCGCCGACTCCCACGTGCCCACCTCGACCTCGTCGTCGGCGGTCGGCTCGAAGGCGTCGAACAGCGCCTCGATGTTGTCCCGGCTGAACCCGAACGCGGTCATCAGCGCGTGGAACCTCGGCCGCTCGATCATGCCGTCGCCGTCCGGGTCGCCCAGCACGGCCAGCGCGCGGGCGAACACCGCCACCGCGTCCTCGAACCGCTCCGGCGAGAGCACGCAGCCGCAGAACTCGTCCAGGGTGATCCGGCCGTCCCGGTCCACGTCCAGGTGGTCGGCCAGCACCTCCCACCAGTTCGCGAGCGCCGCGCGCATGGCGTGCCGGTCGGACATCTCGGAGCCCGAGGCCGCCGCGTCCACCCGGTCGGCCATCAGGTCGAAGTCGTTCATCTCCAGCTCGCCGCTGCCGTCCGCGTCGAAGAGCGAGAAGATCAGCTCCGCCCTCGCCAGCGCCATCGGCTTCACCTCGGTCCGCACGGTCGCGCACCCCTTTCCCGGTCGGGTCGACCACCCGGTGCGGGTGATCCGGTTCCCAAGTTAGGGGACGGGGAGGGCGGGGTGGCCGGGATGGTTCTCGCTGCTCAGCGCGGTGATCACGGCGCGTCGCCGGGGTGCTCCACGGTCGTGGAGGGGAGGTCTCTCAGGCGCTCAGGAACGGGCCGGTGATCACTGCGCGGTGGTCTTCGGATGGCCCTGAACGGGGAAGTGTTGCCCTGGCGGGTGGTTCTGGATTTGTGGGCTTGTGGGTGCGGGGGGAGGGAGAAGGCGGGCGGCCCCCCGTGGCGGGGGGCCGCCAGGCGGGTCAGCGCCGCTGCTTGGTCGCGCGCGCCGAGTCGGTGCACAGCGCGCCCACGTCCACGCTCTGCCCCCGGTCGACGAACACGTCCGTCAGCCCGACGAGCCTGCCGCGCTTGTCGGTGCAGGTGACCGTGTACGCCTCCTTCACGCCGTAGGTCGGCGGCACCGGCGAGGCGAACTCGACCCTGCCGTTCGACCAGTCGTCCGGGTTCGCCGGATCGGCCTGCGAGTAGTTCACCAGCACCGCCCGGTACTCGCCCGCGGGCGGGTCGACCAGGACGGCGCGCTCGGAGTTCGTGCCGCCCGTGGCCGACTGCGCGACGATCTCGTCGGCGGCGTTCAGGACGAACAGGTCCCAGTCGGTCGCGGCGGACCCCCACGACACCGACACGTCGAACCGCCCGTTGTCCGCCGACGGCAGGCCGCTCACGGTGAACGGGATGACCTCGGCGCCCTGGTCCGAGGGGAACGAGGGGTTCTCGGCGGGCACGCCGGGCGGGTTGACCAGCGTGATCGAGGACTGCGGTGGCGCCTGGGGCTCGCGCCCGTAGCGGCCCGCGACGTACGGGCGCGTCGACGGGTTGACCGACCAGGAGAACCGGCCGCCGGGCGCGGTGTGCTTCGACTCCAGGGTCTCGGTCACCATGATCGGCGGCGTGGTGGTGCCGTCCGGCTGGCGCACCGGCGAGGTCGGCGTCTGGAAGGTCTTGCGCGCCTTCAGCTCGTAGCCCTTGGGCGCGGTCCCGGTCAGCGTGCCGTGCGCGGCCGGGTCGGCGGCGTTGGCCAGCATGTCCAGGAACGCGGCCCGGTTGCCGCCCTTGCCCGCGCCTGCGGCGGGCGCGGTCCCCAGGTACTCGGCGACGACGGCGTTCTCGTACGCCGGGTGGAAGCCCGCCGTGTTGATCTCGAAGGTGAACCCGAAACCGCCGGTGGTCCAGTAGGACCAGTCGTCCGTGGTGCCGGTCGTGTCGTACAGGCCCCACGACGGCATGCTCTCGTAACCGTTGCGGGAGGCCATCTTGTCGCCCAGCGCCTTGACGACCGGCTCCTCCAGCGGCGCGCGCACGTCGGCCACGCCCGGCGGGCGCAGCACCAGGTTCCCGTAGGTGTGCAAGGTGATCAGGTTGGTGACGGCGCGCTCGGAGACGAGCTTGCGGATGTTGCGGGTCTCCGGCTCGGAGAACGGCGCGGAACCCCGGTAGGTCTCCCCGCTCCACGAGGTGCTCGCGCCCGCGCCGCCCCAGAAGCCCGCGTAGTTCCGGTTCGGGTCGGTGCCGCGCGCGCTGCCGCCCGGATTCGCCTTGCACACACCGGTTCCCAGCGCGGGCGGCGAGTCGGAGGCGCGGCAGTTCTTCCGCTTCATCTCGTAGTCGAAGCGGGAGAAATCGCCCTTGGGCTCGGCCTCGCGGGAGATGGAGAAGCCGTCCACGTTGACGATCGGGACGATCAGGTTGCGGGTCTTGGCGACCAGGGGCTTGAGGGACTTGTCCTGGTAGCCCTCGACCAGCTCGTAGGCCCACTCGATCGCGTGCTCGCTCGCGGGCCACTCGCGCGCGTGGTGCACGCCCATGACCGTGTTGACCGGTTTGCCGTCGTTGGCGTTCCCGACGTTCTCCGCGATCTCGACGGCGACCACGTCCCGGCCCTCGACGGACGGCTCGGCCAGCGTGAATGCCTTGACCAGCTTGGGGTTCGCGCGGGCGAGCTCCTTCAGCTCGTGGTCGTACTCGTAGAGGTGGCGGTAGGAGGTGCGGCCGGACGGCAGGGCCGTGGACGCGCGGGACGCGGCGTACTCGCGGTCGTGCTCGGCGTGCTCGCGGGAGGTCCTGGACAGGTCGGCGTCGACGGTGGTGTAGGTCAAACCGCTGTCGCGCAACACCTTCCGGTCCGCGTCACCGGCCAGCACCACCTCGACGCCGGTCGCGTCGCCCTTCTCGGTGAGGTCGAGGTCGAGGCCGAGGAGGGCGGTCTTGTCCTTCGGCTGCGGGGTGTGCACGCGCACGACCTCGGCGCGCTCGGCCGTGGTGGGGGCGCCCTGCGGGGTGAGGGCGAGGAAGTCGACGCCCAGCACGGCGGACTTGGCCGGACCTGAGTAGCGGCAGCCCTGGACGACGAGCGCCTGGCCCTTGGTCACGAAGCTCTCGGCCAGCTCGCGGCTGCGCAGGGCGGAGGAGGCGGCGACGACGGCCCCGGTGGCCTTGTCGAAGACGGCGAGGTCCCAGTCGCCCTCGGCGCCCGTGCCGGGGGAGAGGCGGGCCTGGATCAGGCCGTCGACGCCGGAGGTGACCTCGCGGCGGTCGACGCCAGGGGTCCTGGCCGGGAGCGGGGAGTCGAAGCACGCCCTGGTCACGGCCCGGTCGGCGCGCAGGACGCGGTCCTGGGCGGTCGCGGCGGGGGCGGTGAGCGCGGTGACCGCTAAGGCCGTCGCCCCCACCGCTATGGCTGCTCGCACCACCGGGGTGGATCTGGGTGTCATGCGGGGCTCCGTTTCGTCGAGCGCACAGGCGATCGACGCTAGGGGGCGGGCGGGTGCGGCGGCCATACCCGGAAGTCGGTGTCGCTGCGGCATTCCGGTGATTGCGCCGGGTGGGGTGAACGGGGTGTTCCGGAACTGTTCCGGCGAGGGGAACGCCTGTGCGGGAGGCGGTGTGGTGGTGGGCGGCTCGCTCTCCTCCTGGGACGGCGCGCCTCGGGGCGCGCCGGTGAACGAGCAGGTCAGGGCTCTGGTGGTGTGGCTGTGGCCACCCTGACTAGTTTTGCTGCCAATCGACGTTATAACGTCTTCTACCGTGGAAACCACGGGTGCTGGGCCCAGCGGTGGGGCCATCGACACGCCGCAGCACCGGGCCCTCGGGTCCGGGAGCCGGGTCGCCATCCTCGGGCTCGTGCGGGCCGCCGAGGGCGGGCTCACGGCGGCTGAGGTCGCGGCTGCCACCGGGCAGCACCTGTCGACCACGCGCGCCCACCTGGAGCGGCTCGTCGGCGCTGGCCTCGTCGTCAAGGCGCGTGCGGGCGGTGGGCAGCCGGGGCGTCCCGCCTGGCGGTACCGCGCCGCCGCCGACGACCCGGCGCCCGCTCCCTACCGGACGCTCGCCGCGGTTCTGCTCGGGCAGCTCGGGAAGGACCCCGACGGGGGGCCCGCCGCCGCCGAGCGGGTCGGGCGGGAGTGGGGGCGGCAGCTCGCGGGGGAGTCCGGGGCCGGTGGGGCCGTGGAGACGGTCAGCTCGGTGTTCGACGGGCTCGGGTTCAGCCCCGTGCTGCACGAGGGGGCCGGTGGGGCGGTGGACCTGCACTTGCGGACCTGTCCGTTCCTCGAACTCGTGGACCAGGCGCCCGACACCATGTGCACGTTGCACGCCGGGGTGGTGCGCGGGGTGCTGGACGAGCGCGGGGGCGACGGGGACGCTGCGGTGCTCGTGCCCTTCGGGGCGCCCAAGGCCTGCGTGGTGCGGCTTCCCGACGACGGGGAGTCGTGATGGGGGTCGGGTGGCGGGTTCCGGTGCTCGTGGGGGCCGCGCTCGCGCTGCTCGGTGGGCTCTACGCGGCGCTGCTGCTGTCCGGGGCCGCCGTGCCCGCGCCGTCCTCGCCCGTCGAGGAGGTGCACGGGCCGGTCATGGTGTTCGGGTTCGTGGGATCGCTCGTCGCGTTGGAGCGGGCGGTCGCGCTCGGGCGGCGGATCGGGTTGCTGGCGCCGGGGTGCTCGGCCGTCGGCGGGCTGGTGCTGCTCGGCGGTGGGCCGGGGTTCGTGGGCAAGCTGTTGCTGGTGCTCGGGGGAATCGGGCTGCTCGGGATCTACCGGGAGCTGTGGAAGCGGCACGGGTCCGTCGCGCTGCTCGCCCAGGCCGTGGGGGCTTTCGCCTGGTACGCGGCGGGGTTGTTGTGGCTGGCCGGGTTCCTCGTGCCCGAGGTCGTGCCGTGGATGGCGGTCTTCGTCATCGCCACCATCGCGGGGGAGCGGCTTGAGCTCGCGCGGGTCGGGATGCTCGGGGCCGGTGTCGAGCGGTGGTTCCTCGCGGTGGTGTGCGGGCTCGTCGTGGGGGCCCTCGCGGTTCACCTGTGGCCTTCGTTCGGGGCGCACCTGTTCGGGTTCGCGCTGCTCGCCCTCACCGGGTGGCTGGTCGTGTTCGACGTCGCGCGGCGCACGGTGCGGGGCAGCGGGTTGCCGCGCTACGTGGCCGTGGGGCTGCTCGCCGGGTACGGGTGGCTCGCGGTCGCCGGGGTGCTCTGGGCCGGTGGGGGCGCCGCGCTCGACGGGGACCGGTACGACGCCGTCCTGCACTCGGTGTTCCTCGGGTTCACCATGTCCATGGTCTTCGCGCACGCGCCGGTGATCCTCCCCGCCGTGCTGCGCCGCCCGCTGCCGTACCACCCCGCGCTCTACGCGCCGCTCGCGCTGCTGCACCTGTCCCTGGCGGTGCGGGTCGGGATCGGCGACACGACCGGGCTCAAGGACCTGTGGCGGTGGGCCTGCTACGCGAACGTCGTGGCGGTGCTGGGTTTCGTCGGCTGCGCCGCCGCGCTCTCGTCGGCCGCAGGCAGGAAGCGGGTCACGGCATGATCCCCCTCTCACCCCAGTCGGGACGGGCCGAGATCCCGATCACGCCGGTCACGCCCACCGGGCGGGCCAACTGGCACTGGCGGGTCGGGTTCGTCCCGGCCGTCTACCTGGCCGCGCTCGTCGTCCTCTCGTTCGCGCACACGTTCATCGCCACCTGGTACTGGCTCGCCGTGCACCTGCTGATGCTCGGCGCGGCCACCAACGCGATCCTGGTGTGGAGCGCGCACTTCACCTCGGCGGTGCTGCGCGTCCCCGCGCTGCCGCACCGGCGGGGCGAGTCGATCCGGTTGATCGCGCTCAACGCCGGGGTGGTGCTGGTGCTCGTCGGCGGCACGACCGACTGGCCGTGGACCGGGGTGGTCGGCGCGGCCGTCGTGTTCACCGCCGTGGCCTGGCACCTGTGCTGGCTGGCGGCCCGGCTCCGCGCCGCGCTGCCCGCCCGGTTCGCGGTCACCGCGCACTACTACGTCGCCGCCTGCTGCGCGCTGCTCACCGGCATCCCGGTGGGCGCCTGGATGCTGGTCACCGACGACGGCGCGCGCGACCGGCTGATCCTGTTCCACGCGCACGTGAACGTGCTGGGCTGGGTCGCGCTGACCATCGTCGGGACGCTGTTCACCCTGTGGCCCACCGTGCTGCGCACCCGGCTCGACGACGGCGCGCCCGCAGCCGCCCGCACCGCGCTGCCCACGGCGGTGACCGGGGTGGTGCTGCTGGGGATCGGCGTTCTGGCCTGGTGGCCGGTGCTCGCGGCGGCCGGGATCGGGGTGTTCGGGGTGGCCGTGGTGGTCACCGTCGTGCCCGGTTTCCGCACCGCCTGGCGGAAACCGCCGCAGTCCTTCGCCGCGTGGTCGATCGCCGCCGGGGTCGGCTGGCTGCTCGTGGCGCTCGGCGTCGACGCGGTCGCGGTGCTGTCGGCGTCCGACGCGCACGAGGCGGTGGGCGGGTTCGGCGACGTGCTGACGCCGCTGCTGGTCGGCGCGGTGGCGCAGATCCTGCTGGGAGCGCTGGCCTACCTCATGCCGGTGGTGCTCGGCGGTGGACCGGGGGCGGTGCGCGAGCGCGGCGAGCTGTTCGACCGGCACTGGGCCCAGCGGGTGGCGATGGGCAACGCCGCGCTGGTCGTGTTCGTGCTGCCCGCCGTGCCGTACGTGCGGATCGCGGTGTCGACGCTGCTGGTCGTCGCGCTGCTCCAGTTCCTGCTGCCCGCTGCCCGCGTGCTGCTCAAGCGGAGGTGAAGGCCTTGTCCGAGAAGAAGAACCGACCGCTGGGCGGGGTCGCGGCCGGGGTGGCGCTGGTGCTGGTCGCGGTGCTCGCGGGCATCGCGGCGCAGCGCGTCGCGGACGGCGGACCGGCTACCACCGAGGTCGCCGCCGCCGTGACGCCCACCGGGAGCACCACGACGGTGGAGGTGAGCATCGTCGAGATGCGGTACCAGCCCTCGGTGATCAGCGTGCCCGCCGGGGACCGGCTCGTCATCGTGCTGACCAACTCCGACCAGCGGCGGCACGACCTGGTGCTGGCCACCGGGCAGAGGACCGGTCCGGTCGGCGCGGGCGCGGAGGTGACCCTGGACGCCGGGGTGATCGGCGGGGCGGTGGACGGGTGGTGCTCGCTGCCCGGTCACCGGCAGGCCGGGATGACGCTCACCATCACCACCACCGGGTCCGGCGCGCAGGCCGCCGCGGACCACTCTCAGCACGGCAGTTCCGCCGAAGGGCACGGCGAGCACGGCGCGGCGCCGCAGTCGATCGACACGATGGCCGCGCCGTCCGCCGACTTCCGGGCCCGCGACGCCGCGCTGCCCGCCGCGTCCGGCGAGCGGGTGCACCGGCACGTGCTGCGGGTCGAGGAGGTCGAGGTCGAGATCGCTCCGAACGTGCGGCAGGTGATGTGGACCTACAACGGGACCGCACCGGGACCCGTGCTGCGCGGCAAGGTCGGCGACGTCTTCGAGATCGAGCTGCACAACGACGGGACCGTCGACCACGGCGTCGACTTCCACGCCGGTGCGCTCGCGCCGGACGGGCCGATGCGGCCGATCGAGCCGGGGGAGAGCCTGACCTACCGGTTCACCGCCACCAAGGCGGGCATCTGGATGTACCACTGCTCGACCATGCCGATGATGCTGCACATCGCGAACGGCATGTACGGCGCGGTGATCATCGACCCGCCGGACCTGCCCGCCGTCGACCGCGAGTACGTGCTGGTGCAGTCCGAGCTGTACCTGGGCGGCGACCAGGCGAAGATGCGCGCGGAGAACCCGGACGCCGTGGCGTTCAACGGTTACGCGGCGCAGTACGCGCACCGGCCGCTCACGGCGGAGGTCGGCGAGCGGGTCCGGTTCTGGCTGCTGGACGTCGGGCCGAACCGGTCGGGCGCGTTCCACGTCGTCGGCGCGCAGTTCGACCGGGTGTACGCGGAGGGGACCTACCGGTTGCAGCCGGGCGACCCCGGCGGGTCGCAGGTGCTGCCGCTGGCCCCGGCGGAGGGCGGGTTCGTGGAGACGGTGTTCCCCGAGGCCGGGCACTACCCGTTCGTCAGCCACGCCATGGTCGACGCCGAGCGCGGGGCGCGGGGGATCGTGGAGGTGACCGGCTGATGGCCGGGCCGTCGAGGCGGACCGTCCGCAAGTTCCTGCCGCCGCAGCACGGGGCGTGGGCGATGCTCCTGCTGCCCTACCTGGCCGGGGTGCTCGTGGCGGGGTGGCGGTGGTGGGACCTGCCGCTGCTGGGGGCGTGGCTGTCGGGGTACCTGCTGTCGTACTTCGCGCTCCAGGCGGTGAAGACGCGGCGTCCGGGGAAGTTCCGGGAGCAGCTGACCTGGTACGGGGCGGTGACGGCGGCGTTCGCGCTGCCGGTGCTCGTGGCGTGCCCCCGGCTGCTGCTCTTCGCGCCCGCGTACGGGGCGCTGATCGCGGTGAACTGCTGGCACGCGCACCGGCGGCGGGAGCGGGCGCTGGTGAACGACCTGGTGTCGGTGGTGCAGAGCTGCCTGATGGTGCTGGTCGTGGCGGTGGTCGCGGACGCCCCGCTGACCGGCGTCCTCGTGCCGTTCCTGGTCACGCTGCTGTACTTCACCGGGACGGTGCTCTACGTCAAGACGATGATCCGGGAGCGGGGCAACCGGGTGTACCTGGTGGCGTCGGTGGTGTTCCACGTCGTGGCGCTCGGCGCGGTTGCTCCGTTCGGTCTACTCTCCGCGGTGGTGTTCGCGGCTCTGCTGGCACGGGCCTGGGTCCTGCCGGGGTACCCGCTCACGCCCAAGCAGGTGGGGCTCGCGGAGATCGTCGCCAGCGCGCTGGTGCTGGTCGTGGCGGTGGGGTGACGGGGGTGCGCGGATGAGCGGGCGTGACCGGGTGCTGGTGCGGCGGCGGGAGTGGGCCGGGCTCGACGAGGACGAGGTCCGGCGGGTCGACGCGGTGTGGGCCGAGGCGTTCCCGCCGTCCGAGCGCGGCGAGCGGGACACCGTGGCCACGCGCAGCAGCGACCTCCTGTGGACCGCGCACCTCGGGGGCGAGCTCCTCGGGTTCGCCACCGGCGTGCGGCTGCCGGAGTCCGGGGCCCTGTACCTGGAGTACCTCGCCGTCTCCGCCTCCTCGCGCGGCTCGGGGACCGGCGGCGCGCTGCTGGAGGCCGTCGCCGAGGACGTGCTGGGCGATCCGGGGGTGACCGGGATCGTGCTGGAGGTCGAGGACCCCGCCCGCACCCCCGGCGACCTGGCCGCGCGGCGGATCGGGTTCTACGAGCGGTGGGGCGCACGGGTCGTTACGGCGATCAGCGGGTACGAGATGCCCGATCTCGCCGAACACGGGCAGCGGGTGCCCATGGTGTTGTTGTGGCGTGGTGGTGTCGCGCAGCCGGTGCTGGAGGCGGACGGGGTCGTGCTCGTGCTCCGGGACCTGTACCTCGGCTACTACGCGCACGCCGCCGAGGCCGGGCACCTGGCGGAGATGGTGGGGCTGGTCGACCGCCCGGCGTGATCCAGTGGGCTGCGTCACACTTCGCGCCGTGAGCGCCGCGTGCTGACCCCTCGGGCGGCTTCGCGGTGTTCGCGCCGGTCCTGGGCTCGGACGGGCGTGCGGAGGCCGTGCCGGGCCGTGGTGACGCTGGGCGTTGAATCGCACCCACCAGCCTTGCGAGAAGGGCGGAGAGTTGGACACAGCGCTGAGTACCGGAGAGGGCGGCGCGTCC
The DNA here is from genome assembly GCF_024171695.1 of Actinosynnema pretiosum. Classification (GTDB taxonomy): domain Bacteria; phylum Actinomycetota; class Actinomycetes; order Mycobacteriales; family Pseudonocardiaceae; genus Actinosynnema; species Actinosynnema pretiosum. The sequence continues at coordinate 215,213 of NZ_JAMTCF010000011.1, forward strand.
GGCGCCGTCGTCCGCGTGGGGGTCGTGCGCGAGACCGCGGGTGGTGAGCGGCGGGTCGCGCTGGTGCCCAAGGCGGTCGCCGAGCTGGTCGGGCGGGGGGTCGAGGTCGTCGTCGAGAGCGGGGCCGGTGACGGGTCGCTGCTGCCCGACGGCCTCTACAGCGCCGCCGGGGCCGCGATCGGGGACGCCTGGGACGCCGACGTCGTGGTCAAGGTCGCGCCGCCCTCGGCCGCCGAGGTCGCGCGGTTGCGGCGCGGGCAGGTGCTGATCGGGTTCCTCGCCCCGCGCGGCGCGGACAACCGGATCGCCGACCTGGAGGCCGCCGGGGTGCGGGCGTTCGCGGTCGAGGCCATCCCCCGGATCTCGCGCGCCCAGGCCATGGACGCGCTCTCCTCGCAGGCCAACGTCGCCGGTTACCGGGCCGTGCTGCTCGCCGCCACGCTCTCCACCCGGTTCTTCCCCATGCTCACCACCGCCGCCGGGACGGTCAAACCCGCCTCCGCGCTGGTGCTCGGGGTCGGGGTCGCCGGGCTCCAGGCGCTCGCCACGGCCAAGCGGCTCGGGGCCCGCACCACCGGGTACGACGTGCGCCCCGAGGTGGCCGACCAGGTCCGCTCGGTCGGGGCCAGGTGGCTCGACCTCGGGATCGACGCCGCGGGCGCGGGCGGGTACGCGCGGGAGCTGACCGAGGAGGAGCGGGACACCCAGCAGAAGGAGCTGGAGAAGGCGATCAGCGGGTTCGACGTCGTCATCACCACCGCGCTCGTGCCGGGGATGCCCGCGCCCAGGCTCGTCACCGCCGCCGCCGTCGAGGGGATGCGCCCCGGCAGCGTCGTGGTCGACCTCGCCGGGGAGACCGGCGGCAACTGCGAGCTGACCGAACCGGGGCAGACCGTCGTGCGGCACGGGGTGACCATCGCCTCGCCGGTCAACCTGCCCGCCGCGATGCCCGAGCACGCCAGCGAGCTGTACGCCAAGAACGTCACCTCCCTGCTGGAACTGCTGATCACCGACGGCGCGCTCGCGCCCGACCTCGCCGACGAGATCGTGGCGGGCGCGCTCGTCACCGGGAAGGAGGGCTGATGTACGAGCAGCTGCTGTCCAACGTGGCGATCCTGGTGCTCGCCGGGTTCGTCGGGTTCGCGGTCATCTCCAAGGTGCCCAACACCCTGCACACACCGCTGATGTCCGGCACCAACGCCATCCACGGCATCGTCGTGCTCGGCGCGCTCATCGTGCTCGGCGAGCTGCCCGCCGACGCCGGGTGGGGGCCGCGCGCCATCGCGTTCGTCGCGCTGGTCTTCGGCACGCTCAACGTCGTCGGCGGCTTCCTGGTCACCGACCGGATGCTGGCGATGTTCAAGGGCGGGAAGAGCGCGGCCGGGAAGACCATCGCGGGCAAGGCGGTCGAGAAGGACGGGGAGGCGGGCAGGTGAGCTACCTGGTCAGCGGGCTCTACGTCGTCGCCTTCGCGCTGTTCATCCTCGGCCTGTCCGGGCTCACCGGGCCCAAGACCGCCGTGCGCGGCAACTGGATCGCGGCGGCGGGCATGGGCGTCGCGGTCGTCGCCACGCTGATCAAGGTCGGCGGGACCGCCTCGATCAACTGGGTGCTCATCGTCGCCGGGCTCGCGCTCGGCACCGTGCTCGGCGTCGTGCCCGCGCGGCGCACCAGGATGACCGCCATGCCGCAGCTCGTCGCGCTGTTCAACGGCGTCGGCGGCGGCACGGTCGCGCTCATCGCCTGGTCCGAGTTCATCGAGACCGACGGGTTCAGCCACCTCGGCGCGGACCAGTCGCCGCCCGCCGTGCTCGTCTCCGGCTCGCTGTTCGCGGCCGTCATCGGGTCGGTCTCGTTCTGGGGCTCGCTCGTGGCGTTCCTCAAGCTCCAGGAGCTGCTCGGCAAGGGGCTGGAGCGCGGGCTCGTCTCGTCCGCGCGCGCCTTCCAGCTCGCCAACGTGGCGCTGGTGCTGGTGGTCCTGGCCGCGTGCGGGTACGTCGGGGTCGGTTCCGGGGACGGCGGCGGGTCGTCGGCGTGGTGGATCGTGCTGGTGCTGGTCGCGTCGGGCCTGATCGGGCTGTTCGTCGTGCTCCCGATCGGCGGCGCGGACATGCCCGTGGTCATCTCGCTGCTGAACGCGCTCACCGGCCTGTCCGCCGCCGCGGCCGGGCTCGCGCTCGACAACACCGCGATGATCGTCGCGGGCATGATCGTCGGCGCGTCCGGCGCGATCCTGACCAACCTCATGGCCGTGGCGATGAACCGGTCCATCCCGGCCATCGTGTTCGGCTCCTTCGGCGCGGCCTCGGCCGCCGGTGGCGGTGGAGGGCCGCAGGGCGTGGTCAAGGCGACCTCCGCGTCCGACGCCGCGATCCGGATGGCCTACGCGGGCCAGGTCGTGGTGGTGCCCGGCTACGGGCTCGCCGTCGCGCAGGCGCAGCACGCGGTCAAGGACATGGCCGCGCTGCTGGAGGCCAAGGGGGTGGAGGTCAAGTACGCCATCCACCCCGTCGCCGGGCGGATGCCGGGGCACATGAACGTGCTGCTGGCCGAGGCCGACGTCGAGTACGACGCGATGAAGGAGATGGACGACATCAACGACGAGTTCAGCCGGACCGACGTCACCCTCGTCATCGGCGCGAACGACGTCACCAACCCGTCCGCGCGCACCGACTCGTCCAGCCCGATCTACGGGATGCCGATCCTGAACGTCGACCAGTCGCGGTCGGTGATCGTGCTCAAGCGGTCCATGTCGTCGGGGTACGCCGGGATCGAGAACCCGCTGTTCTTCGCGGACCGCACGTCCATGCTGTTCGGCGACGCGAAGAAGTCGGTCAACGCGGTGATCGAGGAGCTCAAGGCGTTGTAGCGCGCGGGCGGGCGTGGCAGGTCCACGCCCGCCCGCGCCAACGTCACGGTCCACTGTGGATGAAGGGTGCCCAGGCCGCGGGGTGGTCCGCGTAGCGGGTGTCCCGCAGATCGCGGACGACCTCGCGCAGCACGTTCGCCGCCTCGTCCGGCCGGTCAGCCGAGAGCGCGTGGAAACGGCGCATCACGTGCTTGGCCACCGCCACTTTCAGCGGCCACATGCCGGAGACCACGTGTCGGAAGCCCGCCACCTGGAACGCCGACGCGGGGTGGATCGACTCGTCGGTGTGCCGAACACCCCGGTGTCCACCTGAGCACGCGGCCAGGAAGGCGAGCCCGGCACGCCCCAGGTCGTGCCTGGCGATCTCCGACACGGACAGGTCCCCGTCGTGCAGGTGCAGCGCGCCCAACGAAGGGGACACGAGGTCGACGTCGGCGTGGCAGGTGAAGTACGCCTGGGTGAACGCGGGCAGTTCGGCGAGCACGCGCGCCGCGGTGGCGGCTCGCCCGACCAGCGGGAGGTCGGCGATCTTGACCACGCCGCTGTGCGGAAGCCCCGCGCCCACCGCGACGCCGAGCACGCTGCGCTCGCGTACCGGCGGCCGAGCGCGGGTGCGCGCCAGCACGCGCAGCGTCGGGGTGTAGGAGGAAGTCAGCAGGTCCAGGGCGTTGTCGCCGCCCGCGACACCTGCGGCGTGCAGGGGGAACAGGCCGAGCGGCCCGGTGGGCAGCCACCACACGCGGTCCAGCGGCGTCGACTCGAGGAGCGGGCCCACCACGGACTCCCACAGCCACTCCAGCACCCCGGCGACCACCGGCCCACCACCGCCGCTGAGTTCGCTCCGGTCATAGGTGGCGCCCAGCAGGGCTTCGGCCCGGCGCTCCACCTCGGAGCGGCGCAGCAGCGGCAGCGGTACCAGCAGCGGTGGCTCACCCTCCCGGACCACGACGGCGTCACCCCGTCTCGAACCGCTGTTGAGCAGCACCGCAGCTCCACCCCGGACGGTCTCTGCGCTCACCGCGCCGCCACTCCACCCGCCCTCGTCGGCCTTGGCATCCGTCAGCAGAGCCCTGTGCTCGGCGCGCAGACGGGCCCGCTCGACCGGGTCCGCCGCGCGGTTGAGCCGCTCGCCGACATCCCCGAGACGCTCCAGCAGCGGATTCCCCACCCCGGCGCGGGCATCGTGCTGGGCGCCCAGCAGCACACCCCTTCCCGCCTCGGCGACCGCCAACGCGCCACCTGCGTCGCCCAGCGCGCAGTGCGCGGCGACCGCGTCGACCACGAGACTGCGGTTCTCCCCCAGCCAGTGCTCCTGATCTACCCTTCTGCGGCCCGCGACGGCCACCACCGACACCAGGTGCTCCACGGCCCGGTCGAGCAGCCCGCACGCCCGCGCGTCGGCTTCCTCCGCCTCCACCGCGTGCGCAAGCGCCCCCGCGCGGTGCCCGAGCCTCACCAGATCGGTCGGCGGACAGGCGTCTCCGGCCTCGGGCCCGTCGGCGTGGGCCGCCTCGTGCAGTCGGGGCAGCAGGCGCTCCGCCTCGGTGAGCACCCGCGCCAGCTCATCCGCCTCCACCGGTTGCCCCGCCAGTTCGACGCCGCGCAGCAGGGCGTTGGCGAGGTTCGACCAGCGCAGGGCGGCACGGGGGTGCCCTGCCGGGGTCAGCTCGACCGCCCGGCGGAAATCGGTCAACGCCTCGGCCAGCACTACGCGCGAACCCGATCGGTTGAAGTGCTCGAGCCGGACGTTGGCCAGGGTGGACAGGTGGTTCGGCAGATCGCGGTCGTCGTCGCCCACGCTGTGGACGGCCGCCACCGCCACCGCCTCGGCCCGTTCCAGGTCGGCGGCATCGCGCGCGTCGGTGAACCGGCGCAGCAGCGCCATCGCCAGGTTCCCGCGAACCGCCGCTAGGTCGGGGTCGTCCGGCCGCGCGGCTGCGACGGCGCGCTCGAACCCCGCCACCGCCCCGTCCAGGTGCGGACGCTGGTCCTCGCGCAGGTAGAGCTTCCACCGCGCCAAGGAGAGGTTGGACAGGGCGGCCGCCTGCCCCGTCGCGGAGGCGCGCTCGCCCAGTTCCACGGAGGTGTGAAGGTCCTCGAGGGCGCCATCCCGGTCGTAGCGGAGCTGGTACGCCGCTCCGAGGCCGGACAGCCTGTCGAGCAGCGAGGGGTCGTCAAGCGCGGTGGCGGCGACCGCGTCGTGGCCCCGAGCGAGCGCCTCGTCAAGGTCGGCGGGGGCGCCGGTGCGCTCGTGGCGCTCCTGCAGCACCGTGCTCAGACTGCCCGCGCGCGCCCCCGAACCGCCCGCCTCGACAGCCATGCGCGCGTAGTCGACCGCCTGGTCCAGATCCTCCCGCGACCTGGTCAACCGGTAGCGGTACAGGTGGAACACGCCCAGAGCGGATACGACGCCCCCGAAGATCCCCGGCGTGGCGCGTCGCGCGGCCCGCGTGCCCAGCGCCACGGCGGCCTCCACGTCGTGGGGCTTCCTGCGGAGCAGATACCGCTCGAAGCGCGCCTCGGCGAGCCGGTGCAGGAACAGCGGGTTCTCCGGGGCCTCCGCGACGGCGAGGCCACCGTGCTCGATCGCGGCGTCGGCGTCCTCGTGGCGATGCGCCTCACGCGCCCTCGCGGTGTGCGCGCGGCACAACCCTGACCTGGCCGCAGCCAGGTCAGGGTGGACGTCGAGCAGTTCGGTCGCGACCTCCACGGCACGGTCCAGGTCACGGGGGTGTCCCCTGGTGAGCAGGACCAGGCCCAGGTTGGACAGCAGGACGTGGCGCTCCGGGGCCTCGACGACCAGCACCGACCGCTCCGCCGCCGACACCGCGTGGTCCAGGTGCGCCTGCCCGCAGCCGAGCCTGTGCGCCTCGCGGTGGACCAGCGCCAGGTCGGACAGGGCCGACACCAGCGCCACCGGATTGGTGGTCAGCGCCACCTGCCTGGTCAGCAGCAGCGCGGCGGCGCGAGGCACGTCCGGCGAGTCGGTGTCGAACACCAGCCGGGTCAGCGCCGCGCTGCGGTCTTCCAGCAGCAGGAGGTCGGGGGAGGGGCCGAGCAGGGTGCTCAGCGCGTCCGGGACCTCGCCGCTCTCCTCTGCCCGCAGCACGGCTCGGGCGAAATCAGCGTCGATCGGCACACCTGGTGAGTCGTCGCAGGGGCTCCCGGTGTCAGCAGCCCGCCCACAGCCGTTCGGGTGGAACCTGCGCCTTCCTGCTCCATCCGCCCCTACTGTGGTGGCCCGCCGTACGAGGAGGACACCCGTGCTGGATGCTGAAGCGGTCGCTGAAGCGCAGGAACTTCTGGACGACCTGCTGGACTGGGAGCTGACACGGGACAAGTGGGGGCAGGTCTCGGCCCGGCTTGGTGAGCTGGATGCCGCGGTGCGCGCCGACGACAGCACGGCGGTTGTCGCGGCCACCGCCGCGCTGGAGCTCCTCTCACCGCTGATGGGACCGGGCATGGGGAAGGAACCCACCACCCCGCCCCCTGACGAGGTGCGCGAGAAGCAGGTCGAAATCGTGGACAAGCTCGCCCGCTGACCCCGCCGTGCCCGCCCCGGTCGAGCAGGAGCTGGTGCTGCACGTCTTCGCGCCCCGGCGTGGAGAGCGCGCGGAGGAGGCCGCCGCCGGGCTGGGTGCGCTGTGGAGGCGCTGCCAGGAACTGCTGGGAGTCACCGAGCCGGTGCCCCTGGTCGGACTTCCGACCGAGCCACCCCGCGACCTGGTCGAGCTGAGCGACCTCCGTGGCGGTCCTGGACTGCTCGACCTGCGCGATGGTGGCGAAGGGCCGCTGGCTGCCGCCCAGAACCCCGCGGTGGACGCCCAAGCGGTGCTGCGGGTCACCGGGACGGTGCTGAACCTCTCGCTGATCATGGCGGTGCCCGGTGTGCCGGGACTTGCCGCCGCCGTGCCACCGGGGTGGGTGGAGTTCGACCGCTGGTGCGATGAGCTGGATGGTGGTGACACCGCGGCCGCGTACGGGGCTGTTCGGGTCTACCAGGCGAAGCTGCCCGCCGAGGAGGTCCGGGAGTCGCTGCCCGAACGCCTGCGCGACGTGGTCACCTGGCAACGGCGGGGGCGGCTGCTGCTGTGGGAGCCGCCCGGTGGTGTGGGACGAGCGCGTGACGTGGTGGTGATCGCACCCGAGGGCGCTGACGCCGAGTTGACCGCGTGGACCTGGAGCAGAGGTGGTCCCGAGCCGCCGCCGCTGGCCCGCTACCTGCTGCAAGCCTCGTTGCTGCGGCACCACGTCCGGGTGTGGCGGCGAGATGAGTCGTGGCTGGCCGACCTCCGTGATCGGGTGAGGGGACACCTCGTCGACCTCGGTGAGAGCGCGGCGCGGGCCGGTGAACTGCGGCGTGACGAGATCGGGTTGAGAGTCGCGGCCGACCGGGTGGAGCGGATGCGCGCCTCCGTGCTGGCCTCGGAGGCGAACATGGTCGCGTTGCTGGGAGAGGTACTTCCAGCGGACCGGGGACTGGCCGGGTGGTTCCTCGGGGTGCTGGACGGAGAGCTCGACGGCCTCCTGCGGGGTGGCGCGCTGGCTCGGGAGGTGCGGGAAGCCGCGCGGGAGCAGGTCGGCGCCGAAGCCTCCCCCACCAGCGCGCCCCCGTCAGGGGAGGGCAGGCAGCTGCGGATGGGGTTCGCCGTGGACGTCGTCGGGTACAGCGCGCGGACCACACCGGAGCAGGAGCGCGTTCAGCGGCGGGTGGCGGAGATCGTCGAGGGGGTGCTGGCCGGACTGGCGGTGCGGATGTCCGAGGCCGACCACCAGGGCACCGGTGACGGTCTGATGGTCTTCCTGCCACCGAGGGTGGACGTGCAGTGGGCGCTGCCACTCCTGCTCCTCGGCGCTGCCGGTCGGCTGGCTGACGACAACGCCGCCTACCGGGACCGGGTGCGACTGCGGATGGCGGTCGACGTGGGACCGGTCGGCCTCGCGGCGCTGGGGTTCGGCGGGAAGGCCGCGACCAGCGTCGGGCGGATGCTCGACAGCGAACCGCTGCGCGCGGCGGTGCGGGACAACCAGGGGGCCGACCTGGTGGTTGCGGTGTCGGAGCGGTTGCACGACTACGTGATCGGTGAAGGGGCGCCCGGCGTGGACCCCGAGGGCTTCACCGCTGCGGAGTTCGATGTGAAAGGGTTCCGCGGTCGGGAGTGGCTGTGGGTCGACCAGGGGCGAGACCCCCTGTAGTCCAGACCACAGGGGTTGACCCTGTCGGGTCCTTGGCGGTTAGGTCGGATGGCGAACGAGTGAGCCGTCCGTCCCGTTTGGAGAGACATGCCCCCGAAGTCCAAGCGCCGCACGAAGATCGCGGCGTTCACCCTCGCGGCGGCCACGGCCCTCGCCGCCGGGCTCTACACCGGCCAGGCCTCGGCCGACGCGCTCCCGTTCCCGGACAACGCGCAGGCGGACTACCAGCTCGGCGGCGGTTACGCCCCGCCCGGCCAGACGAAGATCGTGGTCCGCGACCGGACGGACGAGCCCGCCGAGGGGCTGTACAACGTCTGCTACGTCAACGGCTTCCAGACCCAGCCGGGCGACGAGATCGACTGGTGGAAGTCCCAGCACGACAACCTGCTGCTGCGGGACGAGAAGGGGCAGTACGTCGGCGACCTGGAGTGGGACGAGCTCGTGCTCGACATCTCCACCGACGCCAAGCGCGCCGAGCTGGCCGGGATCGTCGGCGGCTGGATCAAGCAGTGCGCCGAGGACGGGTTCCAGGCCGTCGAGATCGACAACTTCGACACCTTCCACCGGTTCTCCGGGCTGCTCAAGCAGGCCGACGCGCTCGACTACGCCAAGCGGCTGATCGCGGTCGCGCACGACGCGGACCTGGCGATCGGGCAGAAGAACGCCGCCGAGATCACCGCCCAGGGCAAGTCGGCCGGGTTCGACTTCGCCGTCGCCGAGGAGTGCGGCGAGTGGAGCGAGTGCGGTGACTACACCGACGCCTACGGCAACTCGGTGCTGATCGTGGAGTACCAGCGCGAGGCGTTCGAGCAGACCTGCGACGAGTTCGGCGCCGACGTGTCGGTGGTGCTGCGGGACGTGAAGCTCACGGTGCCGAGCAAGAACAACAAGAACTACGTGTACGACGCCTGCTGAGCGGCGTTCGAGCGCTGGAAGCCGTCGTGGTCCTGATCGGGGACCGCGGCGGCTTCCGCCGTTCCACCGGTGTTCAGGCCGTGGCGCGGGTGGACTTGAGCCAGGTGCTGAACGACGTGAACTCGGCCTGCTGCTGCTCGGTCATCAGCTCCTTGGGGAGCGGGTAGGCCTGGGTCTTGCCCAGCAGCAGGTACCACGCGGTCGGGGTCTCCACGATCTCGCTGACCATCTCCCACGAGAAGCGCGCCTCGAACAGCTCCGAGGTGACGGAGAGGGTGATGTGCACGGGCGGAAGGGTATTGCCCGCCCGGTCCGGCCGCCTCCGGTTTCGCGTGGCGGGCGCTCCCCGTTAAAAGTGACCCACATCACTCGTTTTTGAGAACCTCCAGCGCCGTCCGGCCGTCTAGCCGGGTGTGAAGCGGAAACGGCTGGAGGTCGCGGACGAGGAGTTCCTCGTCCGGCGCACCGCCAAGGGCGACCGCGCGGCGTTCGAGGAGCTCTACCGCCGCACCTCGCCCTGGCTCGCGGTGCGGTTGCGCCGCAGGTGCGCCGACGAGCAGGTCGTGGCCGAGGTCATGCAGGAGACCTACCTGGCGATCTGGCGGGCGGCGGGCTCGTTCGCCGGGGCCGCCGCCGACGGGAGCGCGGTCGGCTGGATCTGGACCATCGCGGCCCGCCGCCTGGTCGACGCCTTCCGGCGGCGCGGGCACCACGCGCAGCCGCCCGCCTCCGCCGTCGCGCCGCCGGTCCCGGCGGTGGAGGAGGAGGTGCTCGCGGGCGTGCTCGGCGACGAGGTCGGGGACGCGCTGCGGCGGCTCTCGCCCGAGCTGCGGGACGTGCTGCGGGCCATGGTGCTCGACGGGCTGACGGTCACCGAGACCGCCGTGGTCCTGGGGGTGCCGGAGGGAACGGTGAAGACCCGCGCGCGACGTGCGCGGATCGCGATGCGGGAGGCGCTGTCGTGACACACCCGAGCGACGAGCTGGTCCGCGCCTACGCGGCCGGGCTCGACCTGGCCGACGACCGGCTGTGGGCGGTCGAGGGGCACCTTGAGCGGTGCGGGCACTGCCGGGGCAGGCTCGCCGGGGCCGCCCCGCCGCTCCCGCTGCTGGACGCGGTGTGGGCGAACGTCGAGCCCGCGCTGGGCGCGCAGCCCCGGCGGCGGAGCCCGCTGCGGCGGGTGCTCGCCGGGTGGCTCACGCCGGTGATGGTGCCGTGGCTGGTCGTGGTGGCGCTGCTGGTGGTCGGCGTGGTCGTGGCGGACCTGCTGCTGGGCGGCACGTCCGCGCTGCGCGCGCCCCTGGTGCAGCTGATCGCGCCGGTGCTGCCGGTGCTCGGCGTTGCCGCGTCCTGGACGCGCGGGCTCGACCCGGCGTACGAGGTCGTGGCCGCGACGCCCAGGTCCGGGCTGAACCTGGTGCTGCGCCGCACCGCCGCCGTGCTGGGCGTCCTGGTGCCGCTGCTGGGGGTGGCGAGCTGGGCGACCGGCGCGTCGGTGGCCCTGTGGCTGCTGCCCTGCCTGGCGCTGACCACCAGCGCGCTCGCGCTGGGCAGCGTGATCGGCGTGCGCCCGGCCGCGCTCGCGCTGGGCGGGACGTGGGCCGCGCTGGTGGTCGTGCCGTCGACCGCCGATGCCCTGCCGCTGGACGCCGTGGCAGGCGCGCTCCCGCTGTGGGGCGCGGTGCTGCTGCTGGCCTCGGTGGTCGTGGTGCTCCGGCGCGGTCGGTTCGACCAGCTCGGCTCGCACCGCTAACCCCCGCCGCGCCTGCTGGTCCGGGGCGCGGCCGGTCGAAAAACCTTCTGGAACAAGAACTTCTTGATGCGGAACACCGTGGAAAGTCCCAAGAGGAGTGACATGCGCGCAGTGGGCGCCGCCGAGGTCGCACCCACCGCCTACGCCTGGGAGATCCAGGCGAAGGCGCTGGTGGTGCGGGTAGGGCGCAAGAAGAACGCCGTCGACGGGCTCGACCTGGAGCTGGGCAAGGGGGTGCACGGGCTGCTCGGGCCCAACGGCGCGGGCAAGACCACGCTGATCCGCACGCTCGCCACCGTGCTGCGGCCCACCTCCGGCGAGCTGTCGGTGCTGGGCGAGCGGGTCGACGGGCTGGGCGGGCGGCGCGGGCTGCGGCGCAGGCTCGGCTACCTGCCGCAGGACTTCGGCTACTACAAGCGGTTCACCGTGCGCGAGTTCGTCGAGTACCTGGCCTGGCTCAAGGAGGTGCCCGCCGCCGAGATCCCCGGCGCCGTGCAGCGCGCCGTGGAGCGGGTCGGGCTCGGCGACCGGGCCGACGACAAGATGAAGACGCTGTCCGGCGGCATGGTGCGCCGGGTCGGGGTCGCGCAGGCGATCGTCAACGACCCGGCCGTGCTGCTGCTCGACGAGCCGACGGCGGGCCTCGACCCGGCGCAGCGCGTGCGGTTCCGCGAGCTGGTGGTGGAGCTGGGCAAGGAGTCCTGCGTGCTGATCTCCACGCACCTGGTGGAGGACGTCGCCGCCGCCTGCACCGACGTGGTGCTGGTCGCGAACGGGTCGCTGGTGTTCCAGGGGACTCCGGCCGAGGTGGCGGCGGCCGGGACGCCCGAGCACGTCGGCGACAGCCCGATCGAGCGCGGCTACTCCGCGCTGCTGGGCCAGGAGCCGGGCAAGGGGGTCTGGTGATGCGCGCGCTGAGGATCGAGCTGAGGCGCTCCGTCGCGCCGTGGGCCGGGCTGCTGGTGCTGCTGCTGCCGCTTCCCCTACTGTTCCTGCTGAGCGGGCCGTGGAACAAGGACGCGGCGGACTGGGCGGGCGGCACCACCTCGGCGGCGCTGTGGTTGCGCTGGTTCCTGCTGTTCGGCTGGCCCGTCGCGATCGGCGCGGGTGCCATCCAGGGGATGCGCGACCGCAGGTCCGGGACGGCCGAGCTGCTCGGCTCCACGCCCCGCCCGGTCGGGCACCGGACCGGCGCGCTGGCCTCGGCGATCGTGCTGTGCCTCGGCGCCGGGTTCACCGCGCTGGCGCTGGTGGCGTTCGGGAACGTGCTGGCGCGCGGCGGTTTCACCTCCGCGGTGTTCCTGCCGGTGCTGGGCGTCGGACTGCTCGTGGTGGTCGCGGGCGGGGTGCTCGGCCTGGTGGTCGGGCGGGCGGTCCCGCACCCGCTGGTCGCCCCCGGCGCCGCCGTGCTCGCGCTCGTGCTGCTGGCGCTGGCCAACACGGCGCTGACCCAGGCGCAGGTCGCCTCGCCCACCACGCGGCTCGCGTACCTGACGGCCGCTTTCGGCGACCCGGTCGGGTTGATGGTCACCACCACGCGCGAGGTGGACGTGGCCCAGCTCGTCTGGTTCGGCGGGCTCATCGTGACCGGGGTGCTGCTGCTGGGCGCGAAGTCCGCGCGCGCCAAGGCCTTCTCCCTGGCGCCCGCCGTGCTCGCCGCCCTCGTCGCGGTGCCGATGCTGCCCGCCAGGCCCGCCGACGTGTTCACCGCCGACCCCGTCGCGGCCGGGAAGGTGTGCGACGGGCCGGTGTGCGTGTCCCGGATGCACGCCGACCGGCTGCCGGTGCTCGCGCAGGCGGGGCGCGAGGCGCTGGAGCTGCTCTCCCGGCTGCCCGACGCGCCCACCAGGGTCGAGGAGGACACCGACCCGCTCTGGCCCGACGTGCTGCCCAAGCGGTCCCCGGACGTGGTCTACCTGAACTACCAGTCGGATTCCGCGCTGCTGGGGGCGGACGTGCGGCAGACCCGCGACGCGCTGCTGGAGAACGCCGGGGTGCCCCGGTGCGCCGCGCCGAACATGGGCGGTGGCGCCGAGGACGCGCTCAAGGCGATCACCCTGGGGCACTTCACCGGCTCGCTGGCGAAGCCGCCGACGGCGCCCGAGTCGATCTGGGGCTACTCGCGGACCATGGCCGAGACCGGGTGGGACAGGTTCCGCGCCCAGCCCGAGGACGTGCGGTGGGAGCGGATCGCCTCGGCCAGGCAGGCGATGCTGGACTGCTCGGGCCCGGCGCTGGAGGCCGCGATGACCTACGAGGGCCTCGCGCTGGACGCCCTGGTGCCGGAGGGCCTGCGATGAGGTGGGCGGTGCTGTACGCGCGCTCAAGGGCGGTGCCCTCGGCGTTCGGCGGGCTGCTGGTGGCGACGGTCGGGCTGTGGGCGGCGGCGGGCACGTCGTGGACGCCGCTGCTGGCCTCGCTGGCCGCCGTCTCCGGGGTCGCGATCGCCGCGATCGGGCTCAGCGGGCAGGACGTGGGGCTCGACCGCACGGCCGCGATCCCGTGGCCGGTGCGCAGGGCCGCGCACCTGCTGCTGGTCGGCGCGGTCACCGCCGGGGCGCTGCTCGTGGTGCAGGAGCTCGGGAAGTCCGCGGTGGACCAGTGGTTCGTGGTGCGGGCGGTGGTGGGGATGCTCGGGCTCGCGGGGCTCTCGGCCACCGTCGCGGGCGGGCAGTTCGGGTGGACGCTGCCGCTGCTGTGCTGGACGGTCGGGTTCGTGGTGCCGACGGCGGACGACTCGGTGCTCGCGCGCGTGCTGGGGTGGCCGCTGCGGGCCCCGGACGACCGGGTGGCGGCGTGGACGGCGGTCGTGCTCGGCGTGGTCGGGGTGCTCGGCTACGCGGTGCGGGGCGCGCGCAGGTGAGGTCCCGATTTCCCTTCAAGGCGCGGGCTTTCCGGCATTCGGCGTAGTGCCGCGCCGGGTGTGCGCGGCGCGCCCGGCGCGGTTTACGATCCTGGCTCGTGACCTCCCCGAACCCCGACCTGCTCGGCCTGTTCCCCGACGCCGCCCGGCACCGCCCGCTCGCCTCGGCGCTCCCGCAGGGGCGGCCCGTGCGCTCCCGCGAGCAGCCGGACGCCCCGCGCCCGGCGCTCTGGCTCAGCGGTGGTCCCGCGCCCGCCGGCCTGTGGTCGCGGCTGCGCGCCGAGCACGCCTCGTCCGGCCTGTGGCCGCTGCTGCTGGACGCGCTCGACGACGAGGACCCGGCCTACCGCCCGTGGGGCAGCGGCGAGCTGACCCCCGCCCCCGCCTCGGCGGCGGGCGCGCACGACCCGGCGGTGGTGCTGGAGCGGTGGTGGGCGGACCACACCGGCGACGACCCGGAGGACCAGCTCACGCCCGCCCAGCGCCTCGCCGTGACCGCCCCGTTCGGCCGCGCGTGGCCGGGCCTGGCGCCCGCGCGGGTGCCGACCAACGATCCCGGTCGGGTCGCGGACGACCTGGCGGGGGAGTTGTTGCGGGGGCACGGTTCCCTGCGGCTCGGGCTGGTCGCGGCGGATCGCGGGGCGGACGCGCTGACCGTGGCCGGGTGGCGCGGGGCGGCGGGGTACGTGGACGACACGGCGGAGCTGTCGGCGGTGCTGCGGTCGTGGGAGTCCCGGTTCGGCGCGCGGGTGGTGGGCGTGGGCTTCGGGACCCTGCTGCTGAGCGTGGCCGCGCCGCCGACGACGCTGACGGAGGCGCTGGCGATCGCGGTGGAGCACTTCGCGGTGTGCCCGGACAACGTGTGGCAGTCCGACGAGGCGCACCCGCTGATGGCGTACGCGGAGCGGTTGGTGGGGGACCACTCGTGGACGTTCTGGTGGGAGTGAGGTGACCTGGCCGCTTCCGGCGCGGGCTCGGGTTCGGGCCCGTGCCGGGGGTGAGGCGGTCGAGTTCTTCGCCACCCACAACAGTTTTCGGATCCCGGACGTGACCGGTGTCGCCGGGACGACGACGCCCGCCGCAGCCGATCCCGTTGTGCGCCAAAGCGAACTGCTCGCGCGGCACCGGGTCGAGCCGGACGGCGCGATCACGGCGACCGGTCCGGCCGGTCGGCCGGTGGGGTCGCGCTGAGCGCGACCGGTCGCCTCGGTGAGACCGGTCGCCCCTCGGTGCCAGACGGGTGCTACACGCCCGCGACCGAGCGGATCCAGTCGCGGTAGAGGGTGACGTTCGTGTAGGCGCACCAGGTGCTGCGGTTGCTCGTGGAGGACACGCCCACCTGGTACTGCTTCCCGTCCACCGGGCTGATCGCGGTCATCGGGCCGCCGGAGTCGCCGCCCGCCGCGATGCCGTCGACGGCGTTGGCCAGGATCGCCGAGCCGCCCTGGTAGTCGGCCGCGTCGAGGGTGGCCACCCTGGTGGTGGCGACCTTCAGCACCGGGGACTGGCAGGCGACCTCGTTGCCGGTGCAGGTCGCGCCCCAGCCCCAGATGCGGGCGTCCTGGCCTGCGACGACGGCGCCCGGCTCGCCGAGGCGGGCGTACTCCCACCACGACGGCTGGGCCTGGTCGACGCGCGCCAGCGCGAGGTCGGAGTGCTGGTGGGTGATGATCTCCACGCCGGTGACCAGCACGCCGCCCGCGTCCTGCCAGTCGCTGCCGATCCGGAAGGTGTAGGTGGCGTCGCTGTCGGCGACGCAGTGCTGAGCGGTGAGGACCCAGGTCGGGGCGATGATCGTGGCCGAGCACCAGGGGGCGCCGTCGCGGAACAGGCGGACGGCGAACGGGGTGTAGTAGGCGGGGGCGCCGCCGATGATGTCCGGCGTCGCGGTCGGGGGTGGGGTGGGGGCGGCTTGGGCGGGGGTGGCCAGGGCCGCCGCTGCCAGCAGGGCGGCGAGGAGGGCGCTGAGTCTTCGCACGGTCGCTCCAGGTTGATCGGGGTGGATCGATTCACCTGGAGCTTCACGGTTCGGGGTGGCGGGCGGTAGTGGGCGAAGGTCCCCGAAGCTCGGGGGCCGAGGGCCGTTGGCGAACGCGTCCCTGCGGGCCCCTCCTTGACGACCGGCCCGCCGCCGCTTAGCGTCAGGCGCTGATAACGATCGGAACGTTACGCGAAACTTTCGAACCGGTTTCCGCTCGCCCGCCACCGCGCGGGTACTCCCAGAAAGCGCCGGACATGACGCTGACAGCGAAGTCAGTCTCCCGAGCCGCCCTCGTCGCCACCCTCACCGCGCTCACCGCCGCAGCCGCCGTGCTGGTGGCCACTCCCGCCAGCGGGGCCGCCTCCACGCTCGCGGCAGCCGCCCAGCAGAAGGGGCGGTACTTCGGGACCGCCGTGGCCGCCAACAAGCTCTCGGACTCGACCTACACGGGCATCCTCAACCGCGAGTTCGACGTGGTCACGGCCGAGAACGAGATGAAGATGGACGCCACCGAGCCCAACCAGGGGCAGTTCTCCTACGGCAACGCCGACCGCATCGTCAACCAGGCCCGAGGTCAGGGCAAGCGGGTCCGGGGGCACGCGCTCGCCTGGCACTCCCAGCAGCCCGGCTGGATGCAGCGCATGGAGGGCTCCTCGCTGCGGCAGGCCATGCTCAACCACGTCACCCAGGTCGCCACCTACTACCGGGGCAAGATCTACGCCTGGGACGTCGTCAACGAGGCGTTCGCCGACGGCAACTCCGGCGGCAGGCGGGACTCCAACCTCCAGCGCACCGGCAACGACTGGATCGAGGCCGCGTTCCGGGCCGCCCGCGCGGCGGACCCCGGCGCGAAGCTCTGCTACAACGACTACAACACCGACAACTGGTCCCACGCCAAGACCCAGGGCGTCTACCGGATGGTGCAGGACTTCAAGTCGCGCGGGGTGCCCATCGACTGCGTCGGGTTCCAGGCGCACTTCAACAGCGGCAACCCGGTGCCGTCCAACTACCACACCACGCTCGGGAACTTCGCCGCGCTGGGCGTGGACGTGCAGATCACCGAGCTGGACATCGAGGGCTCCGGGTCGAGCCAGGCCCAGCAGTACCAGGGGGTCACGCAGGCCTGCCTGTCCGTCGCCCGCTGCACCGGCATCACGGTGTGGGGCATCAGGGACACCGACTCCTGGCGCGCCTCCGGCACCCCGCTGCTGTTCGACGGCTCCGGCAACAAGAAGGCCGCCTACAACTCCGTGCTGGCCGTGCTGAACGAGGGCGGCGGGCAGCAGCCGACCACCACCGGGCCGACCACGACCACCACCAGCCCGGACCCCGGCGGCGGCGGGTGCACCGCGACCTACGCGGAGGGGCAGAAGTGGAACGACCGGTTCAACGGGCAGGTCACCGTCTCCGGCGCTGACAACTGGGTCGTCACGGTCACGCTCACCTCGCCGCAGCGGGTCATCGCGACCTGGAACACCAGCGCGAGCTGGGACTCCAGCGGCAACGTGATGACCGCCCGGCCCAACGGGAACGGGAACGCGTTCGGCTTCACCGTGCAGCACAACGGGAACTGGAGCTGGCCGAGCCTGAGCTGCGCCAGGGGGTGAGCCCGGCGTCCCGACGGTTCCCGCCGCGAAGGGGGAACCGTCGGGACGCGCCGAGGTCAGACCCCGCCAAACAGGTCCCGCCGCACGCCCGCCGCGCGGAACAGGTGATCGCGCGAGTCCTCCAGCTCGTGCCGCACCCTGGTCACGTCCACGTCCAGCAGCCGCCCCCGCCACTTGCGCACCCGCCCGGCGACGATCACCGTCTCCACGTTCGAGCGGTCCATCAGCGCCACCACCGCGCCGGGGGCGTTGTTGAGCGGGGCCACGTTCAGCGCCGTCGCGTCCAGCAGCACCACGTCCGCGTCCTTGCCCGGCGTGAGCGACCCGGTCCGGTGGTCCAGACCGAGGTCCCCGGCGCCGTTCAGGGTCGCGAAGCGCAGCACGTCGCGCGCGGTCAGCAGCGGCGGGTCGGTCTCGGCGGGCGGCGGCCAGTGGTTCGGCGGGTAGCCGTCGCCGCGCGCCAGCACCCGCTCGTTCACCACCGCCCGCTGCATCGTCAAGGCCGAGCGCATCAGCGTGAACGGGTCGGCGGGCATGGTCGTCTCGACGTCCGAGCTGAGCGAGGGCTCCATCCCCAGCTCCTGCAGCTTCAGGATCGGCGGGGTGCCGTGCCGCATGGCCATCTCGATCGGGAACGCGATCGACACCCGCGCGCCCGCGTCGCGCACCCGCCGCCACGTCTCGTCCCCGACGCCGGTCATGTGGACGAGCAGGTTGTCCGGGCCCAGCCCCAGGTTTCCGCCGACCCCGCCCTCGCCGCGCGCCAACCGGTCCAGCACCGGGTTCGTGCCCGCGCCCGACACGGCGTGCGCGACGATCCGCAGCCCCAGCTCCCGGCCGAGCTCCCAGGCCCGCGAGTACAGCGCCTCGTAGTCCAGGTACATCTCGCCGCCCATGGCCATGGTGACCAGCCCGTCCGAGGCGAACCACCGCGCCAGCACGGCTTCCGCGTCCTCCGGGTAGGTCGAGCCCGGCCGCCCGTCACCGCCCGCGTAGGACAGCACCGCGCGCCTGCCGGTCTCGCGCAGCGCGGTCACCGCCGCGTCGGTGTGCTCGGGGGTGTGGTGGATCTGGGAGATGTCCAGCACCGTCGTGACGCCCGCGTCGAGCTGCGCCAGGCCCGCGAACAACGTGCTCAGGCGCACGTCCTCGGGGCGGTACAGCGGGGCCATCCGGCCGAGCGCGAAGTCCCCGTAGTTCGGGTTCGCGGACGGCGAGCCGGAGCCGTCGTCGAACAGCAGCGCGTCCGGGAGCGTGCCGCGCAGCGCCGTCTCGAACTGGTGGTGGTGCGTGTCCACGAAGCCGGGCACGACGATCCGGCCGCGCGCGTCCACCACGGCCGCGTCCGGAACGCGCAGGTCCGGTCCCACGGCGGCGATGCGCGCGCCGTCGACCAGCACGTCGGCGCGCTCGAAGTCGCCGACGTCGGGGTCCAGCGACAGCACCGCGCCGCCCCTGATCAGGTACCGGCTGCCCGGCCTGCCGCTGTCGGCCGGCAACCCCTGTCCCGCTTGGAAGTCCTCGGTCACGTGCGCTCCCCGTCGAGTCGGTGTGACGTCACCCCGATCGTCGTCCCGCCGGACGGGTGGGGTGGGGGAGGAGGGCCTTTCGCGCAGGTGTTCTGCCCCAGGGGGCAACGGGGGCGCCCCACCGGTGGGAAGGGCGCCCCCGAGCGTCAGCGGCCGACGCGCTCGGCGATCAGCGGGCCGCCGTCCCGCACCTCGTCACCGGGGTCGCCGATCCGCCACGCGCCCTCCAGGGACTCCAGCGCGCGCGGGATGCGCGCCGCCTCGTCCGCGCTGAGCGTGAACAGCGGCTGACCGGCCTTCACCGCCTCGCCGGGCTTCACGTGCAGCTCGACGCCCGCCGCGTGCCGCACCGGGTCCTCCTTGCGCGCCCGACCCGCGCCCAGCCGCCACGCCGCGATCCCGAACGGGAGCGCGTGCTGCTCGACCAGGACGCCGTCCCGGTCGGCCAGCACCACCTCGTGCTCGCGCGCGGTCGGCAGCGGCGCGTCCGGGTCACCGCCCTGCGCGCGCACCATCCGCCGCCACGAGTCGAGCGCGCGGCCGTCGTCCAGCGCGGCCTCGACGTCCTCGTCCGGCCTGCCCGCCAGCGCCAGCATCTCCCGCGCCAGTGCCAGGGTCAGCTCCCGCACGTCCGCCGGACCACCGCCCTGGAGCACCTCGACGGACTCGGCGACCTCGTTCGCGTTGCCGATCGCCCGCCCCAGCGGCACGTTCATGTTGGTCAGCAGCGCGCTCGTCGCCACACCCGCGTCCTCGCCCAGCTCCACCATCGTCCTGGCCAGCTCGCGGGCGTCCGCGAGCTCGGTCAGGAACGCGCCCGAGCCGAACTTCACGTCCAGCACCAGCGCGCCGGTGCCCTCGGCGATCTTCTTCGACATGATCGAGGACGCCATCAGCGGGATCGCGTCGACGGTCGCCGTGGTGTCCCGCAGCGCGTACAGCTTCTTGTCGGCGGGCGCCAGCCCGGACCCGGCCGCCGCCACCACGCCCCCGACGTCGCGCAGCTGCGCCAGGATGTCCTCAGTGGACAGATCGGCGCGCCAACCGGGGATCGACTCCAGCTTGTCCAGCGTGCCACCGGTGTGGCCGAGCCCTCGCCCGGACAGCTGCGGCACCGCGACGCCGAACGACGCGACCAGCGGCGTCAGCGGCAGCGTGATCTTGTCGCCGACCCCGCCGGTGGAGTGCTTGTCGGTGGTCGGCTTCCCCAAGCCCGCGAAGGACATCCGCTCGCCCGAGGCGACGATGGCCAGCGTCAGGTCGCGGGTCTCCGCGCGGCTCATGCCGTTGAGCCAGATCGCCATCAGCAGCGCGGACATCTGCTCGTCCGCGACCCGACCGCGCGCGTAGGCGTCGACGATCCAGCCGATCTGCTCGGTGGACAGCCGCTGCCCGTTGCGCTTGGCGCGCAGCACGTCGACGGCGTCGAAGGGTTCGACCTTCGGCAAGGTGGTGCTCCTCTCGGCGGGACCGGGGTCAGTGCCCGCCCGTAGCGGCGGCGGCCACCGTGTCACGGGTGACCAGCGCCGTGGCCAGCCGCGTTCCGGCGGGCCGCTGGTTGTCGATCACGCCGAGCGCGGTGGCCACGGCGACCGCCGCGAGGTCCGCGGCGGGCAGTCGCACGGTGGTGAGCGCGGGGCCCAGCATCCGGGCGAGGTCCAGGTCGCCGACCCCGACGACCGAGAGGTCCTCCGGCACCCGCCAGCCCTTCGCGCGCGCGGCGCGGAACACGGCGGGGGCGAGCAGGTCGTCGTCGCACAGCACGGCGGTGAACCGGCGCGGGCCGTCCAGCAGGCCGGTGGCGGCGGAGCAGGCCGCGTCGAAGTCGGTCGCGGACGTCTCGGCCCAGGCGGTGATCTCCCCGCCCAGCGCGGCGAACGCGTCCGCGAACGCGGTGCGGCGGTCGAGGTAGGTGGGGTGCGCGTTGCGGGTGTTCAGGCAGGCGACCTGGGTGTGCCCGGCGTCGCGCAGCAGGCGGGCGGCCTCGGCCATGCCGGGGGCGAAGTCGAAGCCGACGGTGGGCAGCGCGTCGCCGTACAGCTCGCAGGCCACGACCGGCAGACCGGTGGCGGCGAGCGCGACGGCCTCGGAAGCCGTTGGGCCGTAAGCGATCGCGCCGCCGAGGTGGCCCGCGCGGATCAGGTCGGCGATGCGGTCGGTCCAGGAGGGCTCGTCGTCGTCGCGGGTGATCAGGATGACCGAGTGGTCGTGCTCGCGCGCCCTGCGCTCGGCGTGCTGGAACAGGGAGGCGAAGAACGGCTGGCTGACGTCGCGCACGGCCAGGCCGATGATCGGCACGCGGCCGGTCTTCAGGCGGGCGGCGGCGGTGTTGGGCACGTAGCCGAGCCGGGCGGCGGCCTCCCGGACGCGCTCGGCGGTGCGCTCGGAGACCCGCGTGCCCGCCTTGCCGGAGAACACCAGCGACACCACCGACTGCGAGACGTCCGCGAGGCGCGCCACGTCGCTGCCGGTGACCGCGCGCCAGGGGCGCTTCGCGTCAGCCATGGGGGGCCTTTCGGGCGGGTGGGGGCGCGCCTGCCGGGCGGAGGGGGGCCGGCTGCGCGGCGGCGCGGGACCACGGGGTACCGGTCCGCGGTCCCGCGCCGCCGCGCAGCGCGGAGGGCGCGGCGGTGTGGTCGGGGGTCCGCACCGCCGCGCCGGGGGAGTCCGGTCAGTAACCGGACTGGCTGGAGCCCGAGCCCTCGACGAGCGCGCGGGTGCCCGAGACGCCGAGGCGGGTGGCGCCCGCCGCGATCATCTCGCGCGCGGCCTCGGCGGTGCGGATGCCGCCGGAGGCCTTGACGCCCACGTTCGGGCCCACGGTCCTGGCCATGAGGGCGACGGCGTGCGCGGTGGCGCCGCCGGTCGGGTGGAAGCCGGTGGAGGTCTTGACGAAGTCGGCCTCCGCGCGCACCGAGGCCTCGCAGACGGCGACGATCTGCTCGTCGGTGAGCGCGGCGGACTCGATGATCACCTTCAGGACCGCGCCGGGCACGGCCGCGCGGACGGCGCGCACGTCGGCCTCCACGTCGGCGAAGCGGCCCTCGACCGCGGCGCCGACGTCGATCACCATGTCGATCTCGTCGGCGCCCTGCGCGACCGCGCGGGAGGCTTCGAGGGCCTTGATCTCGGAGGCGTGCTTGCCGGACGGGAAGCCGCAGACGGCGGCGACCTTGATCGACGCGCCCTCGGGCAGGTCGAGGGGGAGCATGTTGGGCGAGACGCACACGGAGTAGGCGCCCAGCTCGACGCCCTCCTGGACGAACCGGGCCACGTCGGCGCGGGTGGCCTCGGGCTTGAGGAGGGTGTGGTCGATGACGCTGGCCAGGTCCGGCACGGTGGTCCCCTTCGCCGTCGAGCGGGAGCGGGCAGTCGGGTGACTGCCGTGGGTCATACGATAAACCTGGGGTAGGTCATACGAAAGACCTGGGGGCGGCGGGACCCGTTCGTGAGGCTTTGGGGCCGGGGTGGGGCGGGCTGGACCGGGGTGGACCGGGATGGGATGAGGCGGACCGGGGCGGAGTGGGGCAACCCGGACCAGGTCGACCCGTCCAAGGCGGGGTGGGCCTGGGGGCGGGAGGCGCGGAACGCCGGGGTGCTGGGATGTCGAGGCAGCAGGGCGCTGGGGTGTCGGGGCGCTGGGGCGGCGGGGGCGCTGGGCCGTCGGGACGTCGGGCTGACTGGGCGCGCGGCGCGCGTGGAATCGAAACCCGGCCCGCATCGCGCTGTGCCAGCCCCGCCAGCCCCGTCCGCCCCGCCCGCAGCGCCCCCGCCCCCGCCGCCTTCGCTCGCCCCGCCCCGTCCGCGCCGCCCGTCCGCACCGCCCGCCCACACCGCCCGTCCGCACCGCCCGCCCCGCCCGCAGCGCCCCCGCCGCCCCGCCTTCGCCAGCCCCGCCCCGCCCCGCCCCGCCCCGTCCGCACCGCCCGCCTGCACCGCCCGCAGCGCCCCCGCCGCCCCGCCTTCGCCCGCCCTGTCCCGTCCGCACCGCCCGCCCGCCCACACCGCCCGCCCGTATCGCCCCCCTGTCCCGTCCGCTCGATCGAGTGCCCCGCTTCGGAGGCCCGGCGCGGGTGGTGGCGCGCGGGGGTGGCAGGCGGTATGAGTTGCTGCGACTTGGAATCCCGGCCGGGCTCGGGAGCGCCGGAGGGCGCCCGGCTCTGCGGGCGGCGCGGACCGCGCGTGACCTGCGGCATGAAACCGGGTCGGTAAAATGTTACAGCCGCGCTAACCGGTCCGATCGGGCCTGGGAAACTCGAACTCTTCCCAAACCAAGGGCCATGTGACATGGTACCGGCGTGTCCACTCCTCTTCGAGTAGTCGTGGTGGGCGCGGGCATCGTCGGGTCGGCGATCGCCCGCGCCCTGGCCCGCGAGGGCTGCGCGGTGACCGTCGTCGACCGCGGGCCCAGCGCGGGCGGGACCTCCGCCTCCGGCGAGGGGAACCTGCTGGTCTCCGACAAGGAGCCCGGTCCCGAGCTGCGGCTCGCCCAGCGCTCCCTCGCGTCCTGGCTGCGCGTCGAGGACGAGCTGCGCGACGAGCTGCCCTCGGGCTTCCCCGACCTCGAACTGGAGCGCAAGGGCGGCCTCGTCGTCGCCACCACCGCCGAGGGCGCCACCGCGCTGCACGAGTTCGCCGCCGCCCAGCGCGCGGTCGGCGTCACCGCCGAGGTCGTCGACGACGACCGGGTCCGCGAGCTCGAACCCGACCTCACCCCGGACCGCGCCGCCGCCGTCCACTACCCCGACGACATGCAGGTGCAGCCCGTCACCGCCACCGAGGCGCTGCTCGCCGCCGCCCGCCGCCACGGCGCCCAGGTCCGCCAGGGCGTCGAGGTCACCGGGCCCGTGCTGGACAGGGGCAGGCTCGTCGGGGTCGCCACCGCGACCGGCACGATCACCGCCGACGCCGTCGTGCTCGCCGCCGGGCCCTGGTCCGGCGCGGTCGCCGAGCGGCTCGGGGTGCACCTGCCGGTCGCGCCCCGCCGGGGCACCGTCCTGGTCACCTCCCGGATGCCGCAACGCGTGTGGCACAAGGTCTACGACGCCGACTACGTGGGCGCGGTCGGCTCCGGGGCCGCCGACCTCCAGGTGTCCAGCGTGGTCGAGTCCACCGCCGCCGGAACCGTCCTCATCGGCTCCTCCCGCGAGCGCCGGGGCTTCGACGAGCGCATCGAGGCCCGCGTGCTCTCCGCGCTCGCCGCCAAGGCCCTGCTGCTGTTCCCGTTCCTGGCCGACGCCCAGGTCATGCGCGCCTACGGCGGCTTCCGCCCGTTCGTCCCCGACCACCTGCCGGTCATCGGCCCCGACCACCGCCTCCCCGGCCTGTGGCACGCCACCGGCCACGAGGGCGCGGGCATCGGCCTCAGCCTGGCCACCGCCGAGATCCTGCGCGACCACCTGCTGCACGAGGAGCGGGACGAGCTGGCCGACGAGTTCCGCCTCGACCGCCCGACCCTGCTGCCCCACCTCGAAGGGACCGCCCGATGAGCAAGATCCGCATCGAGGTCGACGGCCAGCCCGTCGAGGCGGTGGCGGGGCAGAGCATCGCCGCCGCCCTGCTCGCCACCGGCCGCACCTCCTGGCGCCGCACCCGCGCGGGCCGCCCGCGCGGCGTGTTCTGCGGCATCGGCACCTGCTTCGACTGCGTCGTCACCGTCAACGACCTGCGCGACGTGCGCGCCTGCCAGCGCCGCGCCGCCGACGGCGACCGCGTCCTGACCCAGGAGGACGACCGTGCCTGACGTCCTCGTGGTCGGCGGCGGCCCCGCCGGGATGGCCGCCGCGCACGCCGCCCGCCAGAGCGGCGCCACCGTGACCCTGCTCGAATCCGGCGACGACCTCGGCGGCCAGTACTGGCGGCACCTGCCCGCCCAGCGCAGCGACCCCGACGAGCGCAAGTGGCACCACGGCTGGCAGCGCTTCCTTCACCTGCGCGCCGCGCTCGTGGCCGACCCCGGCTGCGAGGTCGTCACCAACGCGCACGTCTGGTCCGTGGACCGCCGCGACGGCCGCCCCCCGCTCGTGCACGCCCTCGTCGGCGCGCCCGACGGCGGCGACCGCACCCCGCGCACCTTCGACCCGGACGCCCTCGTCCTGGCCACCGGCGCGCAGGAGCGCACCCTCCCGTTCCCCGGCTGGGACCTGCCCGGCGTCTTCACGGCGGGCGCCGCGCAGGCCCTCGCCAAGGGCGAGCGGGTCGCGGTCGGCCGCCGGGTGCTGGTCGCGGGCGCAGGCCCCTTCCTGCTCACCGCCGTGGCCAGCCTGGTCCGCGTCGGCGCCCAGGTCGTCGGCGTGGTCGAGGCGGCGGACGCGAAGCGGCTGGCCAAGGGCTGGTCCGCCAAGCCGTGGCGGCTGGCGAAGGCGAGCCACAAGGCCGCCGAGCTGGTCGGCTACCTGCGCGTGCTCGCCGCCAACCGGGTCCCGTACCGCACCGGCTCGGCCGTCGTCGCCGCGCACGGGACCGACCGCGTCGAGGCCGTCACGGTCGCCCGCCTGAACCCGGACTGGTCGCCGATCCCCGGCACCGAGCGCCGGATCGAGGTCGACGCGGTCTGCGTCAGCCACGCCTTCGTCCCCCGCACCGAACTCGCCATCTCGACCGGCTGCGCGCTCACC
The DNA here is from genome assembly GCF_024171695.1 of Actinosynnema pretiosum. GTDB lineage: Bacteria > Actinomycetota > Actinomycetes > Mycobacteriales > Pseudonocardiaceae > Actinosynnema > Actinosynnema pretiosum. Next base: position 240,543 of record NZ_JAMTCF010000011.1, read on the forward strand.
GAGGACGGTTCGGTCCAGGTTGACGACCGGCAGCGCACCACCGTCCCCGGCGTGCTCACGGCGGGGGAGCTGACCGGCATCGGCGGCGTCGACCTCGCCCTCGCCGAGGGCCGGATCGCCGGGGCCGTCGCCGCCGGGGCCGAGCCCGACCCCGGGGCGGTCAAGCGCCGCGCGGTCTTCCGCGAGTTCGCCACCCGCCTCACCGCCGCGCACGGCGTCCGCCCCGGCTGGCGCTCCTGGGTGGACGACGACACCGTCGTCTGCCGCTGCGAGGACGTCACCGCCGGAGCGCTGCGCGGCGCCGCCGAGCTGACCTGCTCCAAGGGCCTGCGCTCCCTCAAGCTCACCACCCGAGCGGGCCTCGGCCTGTGCCAGGGCCGCACCTGCGGCCGGGCCGTCGAGGAACTGCTCACCGGGGTCCTGGACCCCGGCCGCACCGCCAACCGCCCCATCGCCGCACCGCTTCGCCTCGGCGAGCTCGCCGAGCACGGCCGCACCTGCAACCGAGAGGACGTCCCATGAGTTCCGCACCGGCTTCCCTGCGCGGGGTCATCGTCGCCACCGCCCTGCCGTTCAAGGAGAACCCCTCCGCGCCCGCCGGTCTGGAGGTCGACTACGACCGCTTCGCCGAGCACTGCGACTGGCTGATGTCCAACGGCTGCCACGGCGTCGGCCCCAACGGCTCCCTCGGCGAGTACTCGGCCCTGACCGACGCCGAGCGCCGCAAGGTCGTCCAGGTCGCCGTCGACACCGTCGGCGACCGGGGCGTGGTCGTCGCGGGCGTGCACGGCCCCGGCTGGCACCAGGCCAAGCACTGGGCCGAGCTGGCCGCCGAGGACGGCGCGCACGGCGTGCTCGCCCTGCCGCCCACCATGTACCGGGCCACCGCCGAGCAGGTCGTCGAGCACTACACCAAGATCGACGAGGTCGGCCTGCCGATCATGGTCTACAACAACCCGATCGACACCAAGGTCGACCTGGTGCCCGAGCTGGTCGCCGAGATCGCCAAGCTGCCGAACGTGAGCGCCATCAAGGAGTTCAGCGGCGACGTCCGCAGGCTCTTCGAGATCGCCGAGCTGTGCGACATCGACGTGGTCGCGGGCGCCGACGACGTGCTGTTCGAGCTGATGGCCGACGGCGCCGTCGGCTGGTTCGCGGGCTTCCCCAACGCGTTCCCGGCCGAGTCCGTCGCGATCTACGAGCACATGCTCGCCGGTCGCCTCACCGAGGCCAGGGAGCTGTACAAGCACCTCGTCGCCGTGTTCCGCTGGGACTCGCGCACCGAGTTCGTGCAGGCCATCAAGCTGGGCATGGAGGAGGTCGGCCGGTACGGCGGCCCGTGCCGCCCGCCGCGCGGCCCGCTGACCGCCGACCAGGTCGCCCGCGTGCGCGCCGACATGCGCCGCGCCGTCGCCGGGATCGAGGCGCTGCGCGCGGCCGAGGTGGCCTGACGTGCGCGCGTCGCGGATGTACACCGCGGTCGACTCGCACACCGAGGGGATGCCGACCCGCGTGGTGACCGGCGGCGTCGGGGTCATCCCCGGCGCCACCATGAACGAGCGCAGGCTGCACTTCATCGAGCACCTGGACCACGTGCGCAAGCTCCTGGTGAACGAGCCGCGCGGGCACTCGGCGATGAGCGGCGCGATCCTGCAGCCGCCCACCCGGCCGGACGCGGACTTCGGCGTGCTCTACATCGAGGTGTCCGGCTGCCTGCCCATGTGCGGCCACGGCACCATCGGGGTCGCCACGGTCCTGGTCGAGACGGGCATGGTCGAGGTGGTCGAGCCGGTGACCACGATCCGGCTGGACACCCCGGCCGGGCTCGTGGTGGCCGAGGTGGCCGTCCGCGACGGGCACGCCGACAGCGTGACCCTGCGCAACGTCCCGTCCTACTGCGACCGGCTGGACGAGGTCGTGGACGTGCCGGGGCTGGGGCCGATCCGGTACAGCCTGGCGTTCGGCGGCAACTTCTACGCCATGGTCGACCTCGACCAGGTCGGGCTGCCGTTCGACCGGGCGCAAAAAGGCGAGATCCTGGCCGCAGGGCTCGCCATCATGGACGCCATCAACACCACCGCGCCGCCGCACCACCCGGAGATCGAGGGGGTCGACCACTGCCACCACGTGGAGTTCATCGCCCCCGGCTCGGACGCGACCCTGTCCCGGCACGCCATGGCCATCCACCCCGGCTGGTTCGACCGGTCCCCGTGCGGGACCGGCACGTCCGCCAGGATGGCCGAGCTGCACGCGCGCGGCGAGCTGCCGCTGGAGCAGGACTTCGTGAACGAGTCGTTCATCGGGAGCAGGTTCACCGGCCGCCTGGTGGGGAAGACGACCGTGGGCGACAAGCCCGCCGTGGTGCCGACCATCACCGGGCGCGCCTGGGTCACCGGGATCGGGCAGTACCTGCTCGACCCGACCGACCCGTACCCCGCCGGTTTCGAGTTCTGAGGGGAAGCACTTGCCGGACAACGCTTCGCACGACGTCGAGAGCGTGCTCGCCGCCGCCTCGGCGGCCAGGACCCCGCTGCGCCGGGCCTCGCTGGAGCAGCGCGCCGGGTGGCTGGAGGCCGCCGCCGACGCGCTCGACGGCGCGGCCGACGAGCTGATCCCGCTCGCCAACGCCGAGACGCACCTGCCACTGCCCCGGCTCACCGGGGAGCTCAAGCGCACCACCTTCCAGGCGCGGCTGTTCGCGCAGGGGCTGCGGTCGGGCGAGCTGGCGCCGGTGCACGTCGAGCCCGCCGACCCCGACTGGGGCATGGGGCCCAAGCCCGCGCTGCGGCGCGCGCTGGTGCCGATCGGGCCGGTGCTGGTGTTCGCGGCCAGCAACTTCCCGTTCGCGTTCAGCGTGTTCGGCGGCGACACCGCCTCCGCGCTGGCCGCCGGGTGCCCCGTGGTGGTCAAGGCCCACCCCGGCCACCCCGAGCTGTCCCGGCGCACCGCCGCCGTCGTGGCCGCCGCGCTGCCCGAGGGCGCGCTGGGGCTGGTCGAGGGCGTCGAGGCCGGGGTGACCGCGCTGCGCGACGCGCGGATCAAGGCGGTCGGCTTCACCGGGTCCACCAAGGGCGGTCGGGCGCTGTTCGACATCGCCGCCTCCCGGCCGGAGCCCATCCCGTTCTACGGGGAGCTGGGCAGCGTCAACCCGGTCGTGGTCACGCCCGCCGCGTGGGCCGAGCGCGGCGGCGACATCGCCACCGGCTGGGTCGGCTCGCTCACCCTGGGTTCCGGGCAGTTCTGCACGAACCCCGGCGTGGTGCTGGTGCCGGACGCCGACGGGTTCCTCAAGTCGGTCGAGCTGCCCGCACCGGGCCGGATGCTCACCTCCGGGCTGGAGCAGGGCTACGCCGACGCGGTCACCGCCGTCTCCGGGCGCCCCGAGGTCGCGGTCGCGGCCGAGGGACCGGCCAACGACGAGGGCGTGCGGGCGAGCGTGCTGCGGGTGCGGGCGGACGTGGCGGCGGCCGACCCGGAGCTGCTGGAGACCGAGATGTTCGGCCCGGCGGGGCTGCTGGTCGAGTACGCGTCGACCGAGGAGCTGACGGCGGTGCTGCGCGCGCTGCCCGGCCAGCTCACCGGCACCGTGCAGGCCGCCACCGGCGACGACCCGCTCGCCGCCGAGGTGGTCGAGCTGCTCTCCGACGTCGTCGGCCGGGTGGTCTACAACGACTGGCCCACCGGGGTCACCGTGTCCGGGGCGCAGCACCACGGCGGCCCGTACCCGGCGAGCACCGCGCCGACCACCACGTCGGTGGGGCTGCACGCGATCTCGCGGTTCCAGCGGCCGGTGACCTACCAGGGCACTCCGGAGTCCGCGCTGCCGGGAGAGCTGTGAACCCCTCCCGGCGCGTCCCGACCGGTGGGACACTCGGTGCGGGGTGTCGGTAAAGTCCAGCGCTGTGTGACATTTTAGTGCGGGGCGACCGCACGCCTCACAACACGGGAGGCACGGGTGAGTAGTCCATCCACCATCAACCCGGTGGCCGTGGGCGCGAGCCTGCGCGGCACCGTCGAGGACGCGGTCGCCGCCGCCATCGTCTCGGGAGAGCTGGCGCCCGGCACCCTGGTCACCGCGCCGACCCTGGCCGCCCGCTTCGGGGTGTCCGCCACCCCGGTGCGGGAGGCCATGCTGAACCTGCAGAAGCGCGGGTTCGTCGACGTGGTGCGCAACAAGGGCTTCCGGATCACCCAGGTCAGCGAGCAGGACCTGTGGGAGATCGTCCGGCTGCGCCAGCAGCTGGAGGCCCCGCCGATGCGCGGGATCGCCAGGACGATGCAGCCCGCGATCGCGGCGGAGCTGCGGGTGAAGGCCCAGGCCATAGTGGACGCCGCCGAGGTGGCGGACCTGGCGGCCTACCTGGCCGCCGACCTGGACTTCCACCTGCGGCTCCTGGAGCTGCACGGCAACCGCAGGCTCATCGCGATCGTCCAGGACCTGCGGCAGCAGACCCGGATGGTGGGGCTGGCCAACATGATCGGCACCGCCGAGCTGGCCAGGTCCGCCGCCGAGCACCACCTGCTGGTGGACCTGCTGGAGGCGCACGACGGCCGGGGCGCGGAAGCGCTGCTCACGGACCACATCGGGCACGTGCTCGGGTGGTGGAGCGGCAACTCCGAGGACTAGCGCCGTCTGACACCGGCTGACACCGCCTGGCGCCGGCTGACGCGGTCCGACCTGGGCCAGTGCAACCGCGCTGACCGGTGCGGACGAGCGCCGGTCGGCGCCCCCTCTGAATCGATCCGACGCGGTCAGTTCCCGCTCAGGCGCGCACCGAGGCGCGCCGGGAGCGGTCGTGACCAGCCCGTCCGGCGCAGCCGGGCGGGCTGGTCACGTTGTCCGGGCCCGTTCATTTCAGCCAGGAAAAATATCGGGTCAAGCTCTTCAGATGCGAGGTGTGACATACTACTGTCCCCTCCAAGTGATCGCGGTCATTCATTCACCCGCTCTGCGTGGCCAGCCGTCGCTGACGCTCAACGGCCCGCCGCGCGCCACCGCTTCCCCGGTGCGCCTGACCGCAACGCCGCACTCAGTCGCCAGTCCGCAAGGCCGTCCACCCCCTCGTGGGGACGGCTCAAGGGCTGCACCCGACGGAAGGTAGGACCCCGTGAGGAGAACCACCAGCACCCTGGCGATCGCCGGGTTCACGGCAGGAGCCATCGTCCTGTCCGCGTGCTCCGGGACGTCGAACCAGGCGGCCAATACCGGCGGCACCGACGGCGCCCCCGTCAAGGGCGGCACCGTCCAGGTCCTCCAGGCCACCGACTTCTCCTACCTGGACCCGTCGCGGGGCTGGGACGGCGGCGTCAACTCGTTCTACCGGCTGATCTACCGCCAGCTCATCACCAAGGCGCCCGCCGACGCCGCGAACCCGAACGAGATGGTCCCGGACCTGGCCGAGTCGCTGGGCACGCCGTCCGCGGACGGCCTGACCTGGACGTACAAGCTCAAGGACGGGATCAAGTTCGACACCGGCGCGCCGATCACCGCGCAGGACGTCAAGTTCGGCATCACCCGCAGCTGGGACCCGGAGATCGGCATCGGCGCCCCCTACCTCAAGCAGCTGGTGGACGCGCCCGCCGACTACCAGGGCCCGTACCGCTCCGGCGACCTGCCCACGATCGAGACGCCCGACGAGCGGACCATCGTGTTCCGCCTCAAGGCGCCGTTCCCCGAGTTCGACGCGGTCCTGTCGATGCCCTCCGGCACCCCGTTCCCGGTCGGCACCGGCGGCGGCGACTCGTTCATCAAGGACGTCATCGCCTCCGGCCCGTACGACGTCAAGACCTTCACCCCCGGCAGCAAGATCGAGCTGGTGCGCAACCCCAACTGGGACGCCGCCACCGACACCGCCCGCAAGGCCTACCCGGACGCCTGGAACTTCGTCATCGGCGTCGACCGCGCCACCATCGACGAGCGGCTCATCGCCGGTCAGGGCAGCGACGTGAACGCGGTCGCCGCGACCGTGCAGACCGCCACGATCGCCCGCATCCAGACCCCGCAGCTCAAGGAGCGCACCGTCAAGGAGCCCTCCACCTGCACCACCTACATGGGGCTGAACACCACCAAGGGCCCGCTGGCCGACGTCAAGGTGCGCCAGGCGATCAACTACGCGGTGGACAAGAGCGCGGTGCTCAACGCCACCGGCGGCAACCAGTTCGCCACCATCTCCACCACGATCCTGCCGACCTCGGTCACCGGCCACACCCAGTTCGACCTGTACCCGAGCAAGGACAACGCGGGTGACGTCGACAAGGCCAAGCAGCTGCTCGCCGAGGCGGGCCACGCGAACGGCTTCCCGCTGGTCCTGGACGTGCGCTCCAACCCGGTCGCCCAGCGCCAGGCCGAGTCGATCCAGCAGTCGCTGCAGAAGATCGGCATCGAGGTCAAGCTGAACGTCATCGACGTGGCGACCTACTACGAGACCATCGCCACCCCCGGCGTCCAGAACGACGCGGCCATCACCGGCTGGTGCCCGGACTGGGCGTCCAGCGCCTCCACGTTCCTTCCGCCGCTGTTCGACGGCCGCAAGATCACCGACAAGGGCAACCAGAACCTCTCGCAGATCAACGACCCGGCGATCAACGCCGCGATCGACGCGAACATCGCCGAGGCCGACCTGGACAAGGCCACCAAGGCCTGGGGCGAGCTGGACAAGCAGGTCATGGAGCTGGCCCCGATCGTCCCGCTGAACGTGGAGAACCGGATCTACCTGCCGGGCTCCAACGTCACCGGCTTCCACGCCCCCGGTGGCGACGTCGACTACGCCATCCTCGGCCTGAAGGACGCGGGGAAGGCCTGACCCGATGACCATCACGCCCCCCGCCCTCCAGGCGCCGGTGGCGGCCGAGCAGGACACCGTCGGAACGATCCCGGACCCGCGCAGGAGCGTGACCCGCACGCTCCTGCGCCAGCCCGCGACGGTGGCCTGCCTCGGCTACATCGCCCTGGTGCTGCTCATGGCGGTGTTCGCGCCGCTGATCGTCAAGGTCAGCGGTTGGGACCCGTACACGTTCGACCAGTCCGCCATCGACCCCGACCTCGGCGGCATCCCGCTCGGGGACTGGGGCGGGATCTCCGCCGAGCACTGGCTCGGCGTCGAACCCGGCACCGGTCGGGACATCTTCGCCAGGATCGTCTACGGCGCGCGCACCTCCATGCTCATCGCGCTCGCCGCCACGGCCCTCACCACCGCGCTCGGCATCCTGTTCGGCCTGCTCGCCGGCTACTTCGGCGGTCGCGTGGACATGCTCGTCTCGCGGCTCATGGAGTTCCTGATGGCGTTCCCCGCCCTCATCTTCATGATCGCGGTGCTGTCCGCGCTGCCCGCCGACAACCGGCAGTACCTGCTGGTCGTGGTGATCGCCCTGTTCGGCTGGCCGTACCTGGCGCGGATCGTGCGGGCGCAGACGCTCTCGCTCAAGGAGCGCGAGTTCGTGGAGGCCGCCCGCGCGTCGGGCGCCTCGCGCGCCACCATCGTGTTCACCGAGATCCTGCCGAACCTGCGCTCCACCGTGCTGGTCATGGTGACCATGGCGGTGCCCGGCTACATCGGCACCGAGGCGGGCCTGTCGTTCCTGGGCGTCGGAGTCGTGCCGCCCACCCCGTCCTGGGGGCAGATGATCTCCAGCTCGGTGAGCTGGTACTCGGTCGTGCCCACGTACTTCCTGGTGCCCGGCACGTTCCTGGCGCTGCTGGTGCTGTCCTTCATGGTCCTGGGCGACCGGGTGCAGGCGGCCGTCGACCCCGGAGGCCACCGGTGACCCGCTACGTCGTGAACCGCGTCCTGGGCATGGTCGTGGTGCTGTTCCTGGTCTGCCTGTTCACCTACCTGGTGTTCTTCGCGCTCTCGCCGGACCCGGCCGTGCAGATCTGCGGCAAGAACTGCACGCCCGAGCGCATCGACCAGATCCGCGCCAACCTCGGCCTGGACGCGCCGTTCCTCACCCAGTTCGGGCTGTTCCTCGCGGGCCTGTTCGTCGGCCGCGACTACGGCAGCGGGCCGTCGCTGATCGACTGCACCGCCCCGTGCCTGGGCTACTCGTTCCAGACCTCGCAGCTGGTCACCGACATGATCGTGCAGCGCCTCCCGGTCACTGCGGTGGTCGCGATCGGCGCCGCCGTGCTGTGGCTGAGCATGGGCGTGATCGGCGGGCTGGTCAGCGCGGTGCGCGAGGGCAGGTTCGCGGACAAGTTCATCACCGGCCTGACCCTGGGCGGCATGTCGATCCCGAACTACGTGCTCGCGCTCGCGCTCCAGTACGTGTTCGTGATCTGGTTGCAGTGGCTGCCGTTCCCGCAGGCCGTCCCGTTCCTGGACGACCCGGTCCAGTGGTTCCTGAACTTCATCCTGCCGTGGACGGTCCTCGCGATCGGCTACGCGTCCTCGTACACCCGGCTCACCCGCGCGAACGTGCTCGACACGCTCGGCGAGAACTACGTGCGCACGGCCCGCGCCAAGGGCCTGCAACCGTCCCTGGTGTGGCGCAGGCACGCGCTGCGGCCCGCGCTCACGCCCATCGTGACCATCGCGGGCATGGACTTCGCCGGCCTGCTCGGCGGCGCCCTGATCACCGAGACCGTGTTCGGGATCAACGGCGTCGGCAAGCTCGCCGCCGACTCCATCACCAAGAACGACCAGCCGGTCATCATGGCCGTCACGCTGCTCGCCGCGTTCTTCGTGGTCGTCGGCAACATGGTGGTCGACCTGCTGTACTCGGTGATCGACCCTCGGGTCAGGGCGGGGGCGACCGCGTGAGCGAGCTGCTGGACGTGCGCGGGCTGACCGTGTCCTTCAAGGGCGTGCCGGTGGTCGACGCGATCGACTTCTCGGTGCCCGCCGGGGGCTCGCTCGGCATCGTCGGCGAGTCGGGGTCGGGCAAGTCCATGACCAGCCTGGCGATCATGGGTCTGCTGCCGAAGGGGGCGAGCCGCGCCGGTTCGATCACCTTCGGCGGGCAGGACCTCGCCGAGCTGTCCGACCGGCGGATGCGGGCGGTGCGCGGGGACCGGATCGCCATGGTGTTCCAGGACCCGCTGTCCTCCCTCAACCCCTACTACACGGTCGGCGCGCAGATCGCCGAGGCGTACCGGGCGCACCGGCCGGGCGTGTCCCGGCGGGCCGCCCGCGCCGCCGCGGTCGAGGCCATGGAGCGGGTGCACATCCGCGAGTCCGGGCGGCGGGTGGACGACTACCCGCACCAGTTCTCCGGCGGGATGCGCCAGCGCGTCATGATCGCCATGGCGCTCAGCGCGGAACCCGAGCTGATCATCGCGGACGAGCCGACCACGGCGCTCGACGTCACCGTGCAGGCCCAGATCCTGGACCTGCTCACCGAGGTGCGCCAGGCCACCGGGGCCGCGCTCATCCTCATCACGCACGACCTCGCCGTGGTCAGCGAGGTCGCCGACGAGCTCGTCGTCATGCGCAAGGGCAAGGTGGTGGAGGCGGGCACGACCGAACGGGTCTTCTCCGACCCCCGCCACCCGTACACGCGGGCGCTGCTCGACGCCGTCCCGCGCATCGACGACAGCATCGGCGCACTGCGCACCACGGGAGGAGGGGAATGAGCACCGAACCGCTGCTCAGCGCCCGCGACCTGGTCAAGGAGTTCCCGGTCGCGGGCACCGCCGGACTGCTGCGCCCGGCGCGCAGGTTCCGCGCGGTGGACGACGTCTCGTTCGACCTGCACGCGGGCCAGACCCTCGCGCTGGTCGGCGAGTCCGGCTCCGGCAAGTCCACCACCGCGCGGCTCGCGTCCCGGCTGATCGACGTCACCTCCGGCGCCGTGCGGCTGGACGGGCGCGACATCACCTCGGTGACCGGGGCGGAGCTGCTGGAGGTGCGGCGGCAGGTCCAGGTGGTGTTCCAGGACCCGTTCTCCTCGCTCAACCCCCGGCACACCGTCGAGCGGATCGTGACCGCGCCGCTGCGGTACCAGAAGCGGCCGGTCCCCGGTGGGACCAAGGCGTTCGCGCAGGGGCTGCTGGAGCGGGTCGGGCTGGACCCGGACCACGTCAGCCGGTTCCCCGCGCAGTTCTCCGGCGGGCAGGCGCAGCGCATCGGCATCGCCCGCGCGCTCGCCGTGGGACCGCGCGTGCTGGTGTGCGACGAGGCCGTGTCGGCGCTGGACGTCTCGGTGCAGGCGCAGATCATCAACCTGCTGCGGGACCTCCAGCGCGAGGAGGGGTTCGGCTGCCTGTTCATCGCGCACGACCTGGCGGTGGTGCGGCAGATCGCCACCACCGTCGCGGTCATGACGGCCGGTCGGGTGGTGGAGGCGGGGGAGCGGGACGCGGTGTTCGACGACCCGCAGCACGAGTACACCCGCACCCTGCTGGCCGCCGTGCCGCGCATCCGGCCCGAGTGGGAGCAGGCGCGGCTGCGCAACGCGGCCAAGCGGGACGCCGAGGACGCCGCTGCCGGTGACGCCGCTGTCGGCGTCGACCGAACGGACGCGGACAATGGGCCGTCCGCCGGGAACGGCCCGGCCGACGAGGACAACCCGACCGAGGTCACCGCATGAGCCCTGCCCAGCCGAACGCAGCCCAGTCGAACCCCGCCCAGCCGAACGCCGTCGAGTACCCCGTGCCCGGCGCGTGGGTGCGCGAGTTCACCGTCGACGCCCCGCTGGACTGGCACGCCCCGGACGAGCGGACCGTGGAGCTGTTCGTCCGCGAGTTCGCCGACCCGGACCGCAGGCGCGAGGACCTGCCGCTGCTGACCTACCTCCAGGGCGGTCCCGGCGGTTCGAACCCGCGCCCCGAGCGGGTCGACGGCTGGCTCGCCGAGGCGCTGCGCACCTACCGCGTGGTCCTGGTCGACCAGCGCGGCACCGGCCGCAGCACCCCGGTCGACGGCGCCGTCATCGCGGGCTTCCCGGACGGTCGCGCCGCCGCCGAGCACCTGCTCCACTTCCGCGCCGACTCCATCGTGCGCGACCTGGAGCACGTGCGAACCCGGTGCTACGGCGGGAGGAAGTGGGCCACGCTCGGCCAGAGCTTCGGCGGCTGGATCACCCTGGCCTACCTCTCGCACGCCCCGCAGGCGCTCGCCGCCTGCTACGTGTGCGGCGGCATCCCCGGCACGCCGCCGGACCCCGACGAGGTCTACCGGCGCACCTTCACCCGCGCCGAGGCCAAGACCGCCGACTTCTACCGCCGCTACCCGCAGGACGTCGACGCGGTCGCCGCGATCGCCGACCGGCTGGCCGGTGGCGGCGTCGAGCTGCCGGACGGCTCGCCGCTGTCCGTGCGCCGCTTCCAGACCCTGGGCGGCGACCTCGGCTTCAACACCGGGCACCAGCGCCTGCACTGGCTGGTGTCCGAGGCGCTGCACCGCGACGGCCGGTTCACCGACAAGTTCCTGGAAACCGCGCTGGCCAAGACCTCCTACGCGGGCAACCCGCTGTTCTGGGTGCTCCAGGAGAGCATCTACGGCGACGGCGACAACGGCCCGTTCCGCTGGTCCGCGCAGCGCGAGCGCGACCTGCGCCCGCAGTTCGCCGAGGACCGCAGGCCGCTGCTGCTCACCGCCGAGATGGCCTTCCCCTGGATGTTCCAGGAGATCCGGGCGCTGCGGCCGTTCGCCGCCGCGATGGAGGAGCTGGCGAACGTGCAGGTCTGGACCGACCTGTACGACCCGGACCGCTTGGCGGCCAACGAGGTCCCGCTCGCGGCGGTCGTCTACCACGACGACCTGTTCGTGGACGAGGAGCTCCAGCGCGACACCCTGTCCCGGCTCGGCAACGCGCGGGCGTGGGTGACCAACGAGTACGAGCACGACGGCATCTCGGACGGCCGGGTGCTGCGCAGGCTCCGCGAGATCGTCCGGGATTCCGGTGGAGAACAGCGATGAGGGAGAACCGATGACCGAGGCCACCGTCCCGCCGCACGCGGGCACCAAGCCGCCGCGCCTGGCCGACGACAGCCCCGGCTTCCTGTCCCGCATCGGGCAGGGCTGGGCCGACCGCGAGGTTCCCGCCCCGGTCGACGAGGCCGCCGCGCGCGCCGCCGCCGAGCACCGCGACCGGATCAGCGCCGCGCTGCCCGGCCGCACCGTGGTGCTCGCCGCCGGTCGCGCGCCGAACCGCAACGGGGACGCGGACTACGCGTTCCGCGCGGGCAGCGACTTCGTGTGGGCGACCTCCTGCCAGGTCGAGGGCGGGGTGCTGGTGCTGACCCCGCGCACCGGCGGCCACGACGCGGTGCTGTACCTGCCGCCGCCCGCCCGTCCCGGCGAGCGCGACTTCTACGCCAGCGCCGCGCACGGCGAGCTGTGGGTCGGCCCGTCCGCCGGGATCGCCGCCTGGGAGCGCGCGCTCGGCCTGCCGGTGCGCCCGATCGCCGACTACGACGGCACCGCCGCCGAGGACGCCGAGCGGCAGCGGGTCGTGCTGTCCGACCTGCGCATGATCAAGGACGAGTGGGAGATCGGCCAGATGCGCGAGGCGGTCGACCAGACCGTCGCGGGCTTCGCCGCCGTCGCCGACGAGGTCCCGCTCGCCGTCTCGCGCGGGCTGGGGGAGCGGTGGCTCCAGGGCACGTTCGACCGGCACGCCCGCACCTTCGGCAACGGCCCCGGCTACAGCACGATCGTCGGCTCCGGCGAGCACGCGCCGATCCTGCACTGGGTGCGCTGCGACGGGCCCGTGCTGCCCGGTGAGACGCTGCTGCTGGACATGGGCGTGGAGACCCGCACCCTGTACACCGCCGACGTCACCCGCACCATCCCGGTCGGCGGCGCGTTCACGCCCGAGCAGCGCTCCGTGCACGACCTGGTCGAGGCCGCGCACCGGGCGGGCATGGCGCAGGTCAAGCCGGGCAGCACGTTCAGCGACTTCCACTTCGCGTCGATGGAGGTCATCGCGCGCGGGCTGCACGACTGGGGCCTGCTGCCGGTGTCGGTCGACGAGGCGCTCGCCCCCGGCGGGCAGGAGCACCGCCGCTACCTGGTGTGCGGCGTCGGCCACCACCTCGGCCTCGACGTGCACGACTGCGGATCGTCCGCGTACGAGCAGTACCAGGGCGCCCCGCTGCGCCCCGGCATGGTGCTGACCGTCGAGCCGGGCCTGTACTTCCACGCGCACGACGAGACGGTGCCGCCGGAGCTGCGCGGCATCGGCGTGCGACTGGAGGACGACCTGCTGGTGACCGCGACCGGCAACGACGTGCTCTCCGGCGCGCTGCCGATCGACGCGGCGGGCATCGAGCAGTGGGCCGCCCGGTGACGGGCGCGGCGCCGTTCGCGCTGGAGCCGTTCGGACTGCGGGACGTGGAGCTGCTGGACGGCGTGCAGTCGCGCGCGGCCGAGCAGATGCTGCGCCTGGCCAGGGTCTTCCCGGTCGACCGGGTGCTGGCGGTGTTCCGCGCCAACGCCGGGCTGGACACGCGCGGCGCGCTGCCGCCCGGCAACTGGGAGGACTTCGGCCACCCGGACGAGCGGCCGTGGTCGGCCGAGGAGTACCCCGGCGCGGGCGTGGCCCCCACGGCGAGCCTGCTTCGCGGGCACTACGCGGGGCACTTCCTGTCGATGGTCTCGCTCGCGCACGCGTCCACCGGTGACGAGTCGTTGCGCGCCAAGGCGTGGGAGATCGTGGCCGGGCTCGCGGAGGTCCGCGACGCGCTCGCCGCGACCGGCCGCTACAGCCACCCCGGATTCCTCGCGGCGTACGGGGAGTGGCAGTTCTCGCGGCTGGAGGACCTGGCCCCGTACGGCGAGATCTGGGCGCCGTACTACACCTGCCACAAGATCATGGCGGGGTTGCTGGACGCGCACGAGCACACCGGCAGCGAGCAGGCGCTGGAGCTCGCGGTCGGGATGGGCCACTGGGTCGCCGGTCGGGTGCTGCGGTTGGAGCGGGAGCACCTGCAGCGGATGTGGTCGCTGTACATCGCGGGCGAGTTCGGCGGCATGAACGAGAGCATGGCGGCGCTGCACCGGATCACCGGCGAGGAGGTGTTCCTGCGCGCGGCAGCGGCTTTCGAGCTGGACCACCTGCTGGAGGGCGCGGCGCAGGGCCGCGACCTGCTGGACGGGATGCACGCGAACCAGCACCTGCCGATGCTCGTCGGGCACCTCGACCAGCACGACGCGACCGGTGAGGCGCGGTACCTGGACGCGGTGACCGCGCTGTGGGACCAGGTCGTGCCGGGGCGGACGTTCGCGCACGGCGGCACCGGCGAGGGCGAGCTGTGGGGGCCCGCAGACACCGTGGCGGGGTTCATCGGCAGGCGCAACGCCGAGTCGTGCGCGACGTACAACCTGCTCAAGATCGCCCGGTCGCTGTTCGCGCGGACCGGTCACGCGCGGTACCCGGAGTACGCCGAGCGGGCCTGGCTCAACCACATGGTCGGCTCGCGCGCGGACGTCTCGTCCGACGTCTCGCCCGAGGTCGTGTACATGTACCCGGTCGACGCGGGCGCGGTGCGCGAGTACGACAACGTCGGGACCTGCTGCGGTGGAACGGGTCTGGAGACGCACGTCAAGCACCAGGACTGGGTGTGGTTCCACGCGCCGGGCAAGCTCGTCGTGGCGCGGCACGTGCCGTCGCGGGTGACGCTGCCCGGCGGTGGGACGGTGGCGCTGCGCACCGGGTACCCGCGCGACGGGCGGGTGGTGGTGGAGTTCGACGCGGACTTCTCCGGCGAGCTGCACCTGCGCGTGCCGTCGTGGGCGGCTGCCGGGTTCCTCGTCGACGGCGGCTCGGCCTCCCTGAACGCCGAGGGCTTCACCGTGGTGTCCGGGGACTTCCGCCCCGGCGACGAGGTCGCGCTCGACCTCCCGCTGCCGCTGCGCCTGGTGTCCACTGTGGACGATCCGACGCTGGTGAGCGTGGAGCTCGGCCCGACGGTGCTGCTGGCCAGGGACGAGTCGGCCACGGTCCTCCCGGTGTCGCCCGCGGCGTTCCGGGGCCTGGACGGCTCGCTGGTCGGGTACGAGCGGGACGGCGACCTGGTGTCGTTCGGCGGGCTGACCTTCGAGCCCGCGTGGTCCGGCGGTGACGCGCGGTACCACCTGTACCTGCGGGTGTCCGACGAGGAGATCGCGTTCGTGGGCAGCGCGCCCGGCGTGCCGAACCGCCAGGACGGCGCGGGCTGGTCGTTCCTGACCGGCCTGTGGGGTTCGGGCGGTCACGCGGGGTACGAGGAGTTCCTGGCCTCGGTGCACACCAACGTGGTGCGCGCCGCGCGGGCCGGGCTGCTCGACCGCGAGGAGGCGGTGGCGGTCCTGGAGGCGGCGGCGTCGAGCACCCTGGACGGCGCGGGTCCCAGGTCGTCGGCGTTCCTCCCGGACTCGGACGCCGGGCCGGTGCTGCGCGGCGAGGTGGTCGAGTGGTCACTGCCCGGTGACATCGGCGCCCAGGAGCCGCTGCCCGTGCTGCGGGTCGACGTGCTCGGCGAGCGGGCGTCGTCGGGCTGGCACACCAGCCCGCCCGCGTTCAGGGTGAGCACCGTGCAACCCGCCGACCTGGAGGCCGCGCTGGGCGACGCCGACTGGTCCCCGGTGACGGCGGAGTCCCCCGTCCCGGTCCCCGGCGAGGGCAAGCACGTGCTCCGCGCGCGGGCGACCGACGCCCTGGGCCGCGTGGTCCACGCGCGCGCCGAGGTGTCCGTCGACAGCGAACCCCCGACCCCGAGGTCGAAGGTCCGCTCACTGGGCCCGAGCAACGTGGAGATCACCCTGGACGCGACCGACGACGTGTCGGGCGTGGACCGGATCCGCTGGCGCACGGCGGAGACCTTCTGGGGCGTCTACCAGGAGCCGTTCACCAGGGCGCTGCACGACGAACCCCAGATCCTGGAGTTCACCGCGACGGACCGAGCGGGCAACACCTCTCAGGTCCACCAGGTCGTCCTGCCGCCGCGCCAGGCGTGACGACCTGCCACGAGCGCGGTCCCCGTTCGCGGGGGCCGCGCTCGTGGTGTTGGCGGGTTGTTGCGCACAGTGCACAGCTCGTTCACTCGATAGGTTGATCAACGGCCGAATGGCGTAGCGAAGATCCGCTCAGCTCGATGTGATCCACAACAGGTCGTCACGGGACTGCCCGGCGACAGGGTCACGACGGGATTGGGGGATCGCCCACGTGCGGATCTCGCGAGTGTGGATCAAGAACTTCCGCTGCCTTGCGGACGTCGAAGTGCGCTTCGACGAGGTCACGACGCTGATCGGGCCGAACGGGGTCGGCAAGTCGACCGTGCTGCGAGCGCTGGACTGGTTCTTCAACGGGAGCAAGTCCGACGTGCTCCTCGACGAGGACCGCACTCGTGGCGTCGAGGGGAATGTGGCCGTCGGCGTCGAGTTCGACCGGCTGACCGAGGCCGACCGCGAGGAGTTCGGCAAGCACGTCCCCGTCCAGTCCGAGCGGTGCGTCATCTGGAAGTTCCGCCGCCCCGACGGCACGGAGATGATGAGCGCCAACGCCCGCGCCTTCCCCGCGTTCGCCGCGATCCGGGAGGTGACCGGAGCCACCGAGATGCGCGCCCGCTACCAGCAGTTGCGCGTGGAGTCGCCCGAGCTGGAACTGCCCGCCGTGAAGAGCAAGCCGGAGGTTGAAGCGGCCCTCAAGGCCTGGGAGCTGGACAACCCCGACCGTTTGGACGACGCGGACGTCGCGGTCACCAACCTGTTCGGGTTCAACGGGCAGGCGAAGATGTCCGGGCTGTTCGACTACGTGTTCGTCAGCGCGGACATGCGCGCGGAGGAGGAGGCGAAGGACGGGCGCACCGCCCTGATCGGCCGCATCCTGGAGCGCACGGTCGACCGCGCCGCTGCGGACGAGGACATCAGCGTGCTCGCGGCGGACGTCGAGGCCAAGCAGGACGAGATCTTCGCACGCAACTTCGCCGAGCAGTTGCGCACCCTGTCAACGTCGCTCTCCGAGGCGGTCGGCCAGTACACCGTCGGCCGGGCGGTCAAGGTCCAGGCGACCAAGCAGGAGATCAAGCCACCGCGCACCCAGTTCTCCCTGTCCATCAGCGATTCCAGCATCGACACCCCGGTCGGGAAGCAGGGCCACGGCTTCCAGCGCACCTTGCTGATCGCCGCGCTGCAACTGCTGGCCAAGCACGGCAACGCCGAGCGCGGCAGCGGTGCGATCTGCCTGGCCATCGAGGAGCCGGAACTCTTCCAGCACCCGGTCCAGGCGCGCACCTTCGCGTCCGTGCTGCGCACCCTGGCCGAGGACGAGGCGCAGAACATCCAGGTCGCGTACGCCACCCACAGCCCGCACTTCATCGACCCCAGCCGGTTCGAGCAGGTCCGGCGGGTCACCAGGGACCCCAAGTCGGAGAAGGGGTGCGCGCCGACGGTGACGGTTCGGTCCGCCTCGGTGGAGTCGGTGGAGAAGCGCCTCGTCGGCTACTTCGACAACGTCAGGAACAGGCTGCCCGCGATCGCCGAGACCACCTTGGCCGAGGCGCTGTTCTCCAGCGGAGCCGTTCTCGTCGAGGGCAGCAGCGACAAGGCGGTGATCGCCGGTCTGGCCGAGAAGTCCGCGAAGACCTCCCTGCTCAACTGCGGGGTGACCGTCGTGGACGTGAACGGCAAGTCCAACCTCTTCATCGGGCACGCCATCCTCGCCGAGCTCGGCGTCCCCTGCTACGTCCTGTTCGACGGCGACAGCGGGCTCGAAGACCGCAAGCGGTGCAACGCCAAGCCGGACGAGAAGGACTTGGAGGCGTGGACGAGGAAGTTCGAGGCGGACCTAGCCAGGGACCTGGCGAAGAACACCAAGGACAACCGCAACCTCCTCCAGTACCTGGGGACGACGCCCAGCGACTACCCGGAGACGCACGCCCACGCGAGTTACGCGGCATTCGCCGACACCATCGAACCGCTGCTCGACGCGGAGTGGCCGGGGTGGCGGGAGAAGCTGTCGGAGGTCATGAAGGACAACCTGATCGCGAGCAAGAAGAACGCCCTCGCCTACCTGCTCACCGCCCGCCAGATCGCCTCCGAGCCGCCGGAGTTCTTCACCGCGCTGCTGCGGAACGCGCGGAACATGGTCGTGAGCGAGCCGCCCGCCGAGGAGAATCCGGCCGCCTGACCGAAATTCCTCGCCCGCAAGGGCGACCTCCTGCCCAAAAGTCCCCACCGCACCAAAAGTCCCGCCCCTCGCACCACCATCAGCCACCCCCGCGCCGACGAAAGTCGCGTCCCGCCTCCGCCTCAGGTCGGAAACTCCGCGCCTTCCTTGACCGTGCCCCAACGGCATGGTTTCCACTGGCTCCTGTCGGCGCGACCGCGTCGGCCCGGAGCGGGGAGGGGCGCGTCGTGGCGTGGAGCACCAGTCGGTTGGCCGACCTGGCGGGCACGACGTTGCGCGCCGTCCGGCACTACCACGACGTCGGCCTGCTCGACCTGCCGGAGCGGCGCGCCAACGGGTACAAGAGCTACGGCGTCGTCCACCTGGTGCGGGTGCTGCGCATCCGCAGGCTGACCAACCTCGGCCTCTCGCTCACCCAGATCGCCGATCTGGGTGACGCCCAGAACCACCCGGACGAGGTGTTGCGCAGCCTCGACGACGAGCTCGCCGCCACGATCGAGCGGTTGCGCCTGGCCCGTGCCGAGCTGGCCGGGATCCTGCGCGGCAACTCGCCCACCGACCTGCCGCCCGACGTCGCCGCCGCCGTCGCGGGCGCCGGGCTGTCGCCGCAGGAGCGCGCGCTCGTCGCCGTCCTTGCCCAGCTGCTCGACCCGGACGTGGTGACCGCCTACGCGAACGCGATGGCCGAGTTCCCCAAGAGCCCGGCCGAGTTCGAGTTCGACGTGCTGCCCGCCGACGCCCCCGAGCACGTCCGCCGGGTGCTCGCCGACCGGTTGCGGGAGCTGCCCGCCACCCGGAAGGCGCGCGCGGCGTTCCCGGACGTGGCGAGCATGTGCGCCGACGCGCCGCGCGACGAGCGGTTCGTCCTGCGGACCGTCGGGGAGGTCATGGTCGAGCTGTACAACCCGGCCCAGCTGGACGTCCTCGTCCGCGTGGGCTCCTGAGCCGCACGAACCGCCGAACCACCCAACCGCACGACCCGCCGAAACCCACGACCCGGCGCGCCCGACCTGGGCCCGCCACCGACGAGGGGATTTGCTGATGCGAAGGACGTTGTCGTTGACCGCGGTGCTCACCACCGCGGCGTCGCTGCTGGTGACGGGGGTGTCCTCGGCCGAACCGGGGACCACCGCGCCACCGGCCATCACCTGGGCCGACTGCCCGAAGGGCGTCGCCGCCGACGGCGTCGAGTGCGGCACCCTCCAGGTCCCGCTCGACTACCGCGACCCGCACGGCCGCAAGATCGAGATCGCCATCTCGCGCATCGCCAGCAAGAACCCCGAGCAGCGCAGGGGCGTCCTGCTCACCAACCCCGGCGGCCCCGCCTCGGGCCTGTCGTTCCCGGCCGACCTGCGCGACCGGCTCGACATGCCGCAGGAGGTCCTCGACGCCTACGACATCATCGGCATGGACCCGCGCGGCGTCGGGCGCAGCTCGCCGGTCAGCTGCGCCCTGACCGAGGAGCAGCAGGCGGACGGCAGCATCCCGCCGTACGCGATCACGCCCGAGTCCGTGCGCCAGCGCGCGACCGAGGTGAAGCAGATCGCCGAGCAGTGCCTCGCCTCGCCGAGCGCGGAAGCCCTGCCGCACAACACGACCGCGAACGTCGCCCGCGACCTGGACTCCGTCCGCGCCGCCCTCGGCGAGCGCAAGGTCTCCTACCTGGGCTACTCGTACGGCACGTACCTGGGCGCCGTGTACAGCACGCTGTTCCCGAACCGCGCCGAGCGCGTGGTGATCGACAGCAGCCTCGGCGCGCAGGGCTGGGACATCGAGGCCACCCGCGCGTACGGCCGGGGCGTGGAGGACACGTTCCCGGACTTCGCGAAGTGGGCCGCCGCGCACCCCGAGCACAACCTCGGCGCCACCCCCGAGCAGGTGCGCGCCAAGTACTTCGAGCTGGCCGAGCGCCTGGACCGCGAGCCCGCGCAGGGCGTGAACGGCGAGACGTTCCGCCTGCTCACCTTCGTCACCCTGTACCGCACCACCGACGCCTCCCTCAAGGGCCTGGCCGCCATCTGGCAGGCCCTGGACGCCGACACCCCGCTCCCGGAGGGCCCCGAGACCGAACTGCCCACCCCGGCCGAGGTCGACGCCCTGATCTCCGGCCGCCTGCACATCGTGTGCGCCGACTCCCGCTGGCCGAAGTCGGTGAAGACCTACGAGCGCAACGTCGAGACCGACCGAGCCCGCCACCCGATGTTCGGCGCGGCAGGCGCGAACATCACCCCGTGCGCCTTCTGGCCGGACCCGGTCGAGCAGCCGGTGAAGCTCACCTCCAAGGGCCAGCGCAACATCCTGCTCGTCCAGAACGAGCGCGACCCCGCCACCCCGCTCACCCTGGCCCACTCGATGCGCCGCGCACTGGGCGACCGGGCCGCGATGATCACCGTCGACCAGGGCGGGCACGGGGCGTACCTGGTGGGCAAGAACGCGTGCGCGAACGACAAGGTGACCGCCTACCTGCTGGGCGGCAAGCGCCCGGCGCACGACGTGCGGTGCGCCGCCGAGACCCCGGCGCAGGACTCGGCCCCGGCCGAGAGCGGGGTCATCGGGTAACCGACCGCCGATCGCGCCGCGCACCGACCCGCCCCACGGCGGTCGGTGCGCGGCGGCGCCGGTTCACTTCCCGGAGTGGCGGCCCGGTCGCGTTGCGAACGTGGAACCGCGCCCCGGATCACCCCACCACCGCTCCGCCCTGTCAGCCCTCGTCTGCTCCGTCGCCCCCGAGAGGTGGGACGGCCTCGCCGGGTGAGCGGGGCTCACGCCCGGCGCAGCAGCTCCACCAGGGTCCGAACCCCGAAACCCGTTGCCCCGTGCGGGATCTCGTCGTAAGAGGGCTCCTCGTTGAACGCGGCGTCCCCCAGGTCCAGGTGCGCCCACGGCACGTCCGGCGAGGTGAACGCCCGCAGGTACAGCGCCGCGTGGATCGCCCCGCCCGGCCGGTGCGAGCCGTTCGCCCGGTCGGCCACCGCCGAGCGCAGGTGCCTGCCCTCGGACTCGGTGAGCGGCAACCGCCACACCGGCTCGCCCGCGCGCCCCGCCGCCGCCAGCACCGCCCCGGCGAGCGCCTCGTCCGGGCTGAACAGGGCCGCGCCGCGCGTGCCCAGCGCGTGCGCGACCGACCCGGTCAACGTCGCCACGTCCACGACCAGGTCCGGCGCCTCGCCGTCCCGCGCCAGCAGCAGCGCGTCCGCCAGCAGCAACCTGCCCTCGTTGTCGGTGTTCAGCACCTCCGTGGTGGTGCCGTCCGCGTGCCGGATCACGTCGCCCACCCGCAGCGCCGCGCCACCGGGCATGTTCTCGGCCAGCGGCAGCAGCGCCCGCACCCGCACCGGCAGCCCCAGCGCCGCCGCGACCACCACGGCCCCCACCACCGCCGCGGCCCCGCCCATGTCGGCCTTCATCGACCGCATCGCCTCCGCCGGTTTCAGCGACAGGCCACCGGAGTCGAACGTGACCCCCTTGCCCACCAGCGTAATCGCGCGCCCCGCCCCGCCCGGCTCGTACCGCAGCTCCACCAGGCACGGCGCCTCCCTCGACCCCCGGCCCACCGCCAGCACCCCGGTCGCGCCCAGCTCCGCCAACCCGTCCACCCCGTGCACCGCGCACGTCACCGGCCCACCGGCCAGCGCCGCGACCCGCTCCGCGAACACCGAGGGCGTCAGCTCGCCGGGCGGCGCGTTCACCAGGTCGCGGGCCAACCGCACCCCGCCCGCCACCGCCCCGGCCTCGGCGACCTCGTCCGCGCACGCGGTGCGCACCACGATCCCGGTCAGCGCCGCACCCCGCCCGCCGTACCGGTACGCCGCGAGCGCGGCCCCCTCGGCCACCGCCCGCGCCCGCTCGGCCCCGCCCACCGGCGTCCCACCGGCGAGCGCCAGGTCCAACCGCACCGTGCGCGCCGGGCCCACCGCGCGCACCGCCGCCGCCGAGGCCCGCCGGAACACCGACGCGGTCGCCTCACCGGCCCGCCCCAGCCCCACGGTGAGCACCACGGACCGCCCGTCCGCGCCAGGCTCCGCCACGACCTGCCCCACCCGCCCGGTGAACCCGCGCCGCAGCGCGAACGCCCCCGGCCGGTCGCCGAGGAACCACGGCAGCGCCACCACGTCGGCCGCCACCGGCTCCTCGGCCGCGGTGACCGGCACATCACCCGGCAACGGGCGCACGGCTCAGGCGCGCTCGTACGAGTCGCCCACGCGCGAGCGCGTCAGCAGCCCCTCGTCCACCAGCGCCCGCCGCAACGTCACCCAGTCGTCGAACCACTCACCGCACAGCGCGTTCACCTTGGCCTCCGAGTACACCTCGCCCGCCGCGAACGAGTCCGCCACCACCGCGAGCACCTTCGACCGCACCCCGGCGTCACCGGGGACCGCCGTCAACCGCCCCCGCCGGAAGTACGCCCCGGCCCCACCACCGCCGCCCCCGCGCCCGCCCAGCCGCGCCTCGGTCCGCACCGCGACCCGGAACGCCTCCTCCACCAGCGCGTACCGCCCGTCCACCAGCACGGCGAGCCTGCCGTCCACGAGCCTGAGCAGCGCCTGCGCGGCGTCCTTGCGCGCCAACCCGGACATCTCCGCCACCGCGTCCACGGTCCCCGCCCCGAGCACCAGCGCGGCGAACGCGGACCGCCGCGCGGGCTCTGCCAGCAGGCCGACGAGGTCGCCGCAGGAGGGCGGGTGGTCCTCGGTCACGGCTTCGGTCTCGGGCTCGGTCACAGGCACGTCCACACCTCGTCGTCCTCGGCTCCGGCAGATCGACCAACGTAACAGCGGTCCCCGAAAGGCGGATCGTCATCGCCCGTCCGCGTCACGTGCGCACACCCGGTGGGGTCAACGTCACCGGTACGGCGGCGCGGGCCCGGCGCGGTGTCCCCTGGGCGGGTGGCCTGCGGTGCGCGGACGGTGAAGCCCGCACCGCCAGCGCGATCACCTTGGTCCCCTCGACGAGCACCCAGCGCCGCCGCTGCCACGCCCGCAACCGCTCCAGCGCGGGTTCCCACCGGTCACCGACCCAGCCCAGCGCCTGCAGGTCCCTGAACCGCGCACCGCCGATCACCGCGCGGAACAGCCGCGCGTCGTCACCGCCCAGCACCACGTCCGCGCGGGGCAGCCCCGGCCTCCGGTCCACCAGCCCCACGCTCGCGAACCCGAGCCGGTACTCGAACCGGGCCTCGCGGTGCCGCGCCTTCCACACCCGCACCCTCGCGGCCAACCGCTCGCGCAGCGCGGCGTTGCGCTCGTCGTCCGCGAACTCCCCCTCGAAGTGGTAGGCGATGTCCCACAGCTCGGCGGGGGACAGACCGGGATAGGCGAACCGGTAGCCGGGGAACGGCCGCGACAGCGTCAGCCCGAAGGTCCCCGGCGTCTCCACGTACGGGCTGAACCGGTCGAAGTGCACCGCCAGCACGTCGGCGTCCGGCGGCTCCAGGTGCGTCAGCGACGCCACCAGGTTCAGCTGGGTGAGCAGCGACGCGGGCGTCTCGCCGGGGTAGCCGGTCAGGATGTTCCACACCGGCAGCACCCCGAACTCCGCGCACCCCAGCAGGAAGCGCACGTTCTGGAACGCCGTCGCGCCCTTCTTCAGCGCGCGCAGCCCCTCCGTGCTCAGGCTCTCGATGCCCGGCTGCACCGACCGCACGCCCGCCCGCCTGGCCGCGCGCAGCTGCGCCCAGTCCATGTTCGCCTTGACCTCGAAGAACAGCGAGTGGTCGGTGCGCAGCCGCTCCAGCTCGGGCAGCGCCGTGTCGAAGTAGCCCAGGTCGAGGATGTTGTCGACGGCGAAGAAGTCCAGCACCCCGTAGCGGTCCATCATGTGCTTGAGCTCGTCCGCCACCGAGTCCGGGTGCTTGCTGCGGTAGGCCATCGTCGCCCCGTTGAGGCCGCAGAACGTGCAGTGCGTCTTCGCGCCCCACCAGCAGCCCCTGGAGAACTCCACCGGCAGCGTGATGTCCGGCTCCAGCAGGTCGAGCCCGACCGCGCGCAACTGCTCGAAGAACCCGTCGTAGTTGGGCCGGGGCACCTCCAACCGCTCGGCCGCGCCCTCCGCCGCCACCGGCCCTGGCAGCGCCCTCCGCACGGCGCCGCCCACACCGCCGCTCGTCCCGCCGTCGCGCACCACCAGCCTGCCGGTCGGGACCAGCGGCCCGCCCCCGGCGACCTGCCGCAGCAGCGCCACGAACGCGTCCTCGCCCGGCCCGTCCACCACCGCGTCCACGTCCGGGAAGTTCGCCAGCAGCGTCCGACCCATCGGCCCCTCGCAGTTGCTGCCGCCCAGCACGATCACCCCGGCGTACCCGGACTCGCGCAGCCGCCGCGCCACCGCCAGCGTCGGCCCGTTCTGGCTGAACGTCGTGGTGAACCCGATGACGTCCGGCTCCACCCGCAACAACCCCTCGGCGGTCTGCGCGACGTGCCGGTCCGCCACCGGCCGCAGCGCCTCGACCAGCCGGACCTCCTCCTCGGCGACCCCCTTGGCTCGCAGCAGCCCGTAGTACTCGGCGCACTCCTCGGCCCCGTCCAGCCTGCGCGCGTAGATCCAGTCGCCCACCGACAGGTGGTACAGCCCCTCCGACACCCGCTCGTAGGCGGCCGCCCACCGCTCGGGCGACAGCCCCAGCGAGCGCAGCCCCAGCGCGTAGAAGCTCAGGTACGCGTAGTCGGACACCACCTCCCAGCCCTCGGCCTCGGCCACCGAGCGCAGGGTGCCGACCTGGATCGACGGCCGGTACACGTTGTTCCACGGCATCGACACGAGCGCCGCGCGACCGGTGCTCACGCGCTCACCACGCGAGGCGCAGGTCGTAGGTGTTGCGCAGGAACCGGGGCTCGCCGGACCCGTCCGCGAGCCGGTACTCGGGTATCCGCGCGTGCCACTCCTCCCACGCGGTCAGGATCTGCGCGCGGGCCAGCGCCGCACCGAGGCACTGGTGGTGGCCGGTCCCGAACGCGATGTGCGGGTTGCGCTCCCGCCCCAGGTCCACCCGGCCGGGATCGGGGAACACCGAGGGGTCGTGGTTGGCCAGCGCCAGCGGCAGCAGCACCGTCTCGCCCTCCGCAGCCGGGCCCACCACCCCCGCGCGGGCCACCAGCCTGCCGGGGTACATGCACGAGTTGACCCGCAGGAACTCCTCCAGCGCCCTCGGCCGTCCCTCCGGCTCGGCCACCACCCGCCGCCGGTCGGCCGGGGTGACGGCCAGGTGCTGCACCGCGTTGGCCAGGTGGTTCACCGTCGAGTCCACCCCGGCCAGGAACAGCACGGCCAGCAGCGAGGCCCGGTCGGCGTCGCCCACCGGCTCGCCGCCCACCTCCCAGTCGAACGTGGCGCTGGTCAGGTCACCCTCCACCGGCTCGGCCCTGCGGCGCGCGACGTGCCGCGCCACGTAATCCTGGAGCGCGGGCATCGCGGTCTCGCTGTTGAACGCCGCCCTCGGGTCGGGCTCCTCCCGCGAGCGGATCATCGCCACGTCGATCGCCAGCAGGTGCTCCAGGTCCGCCACCGGCCAGCCAACGGCCAGCATCAGGTTCTCCAGCGCGTACGGGCGGGCGAACTCGTCGGAGAACGACACCCCGCCCCGGTCGGCGAACGCGTCGATCCGGCGCCGGGCGTTCTCCCGGAACACCGGGGTGAGGCCCCGGACCCGCTGCGGGGTGAACCAGGGGGCCAGGTGGGCCCGCCACTCGTGGTGCGCCCTGCCCCCCAGCGTCAGCGGCACCCAGCGCTCGTCCTCGGCGCCCTCGGCCGCGCTGACCCTGGACACGCTGAACGCCGCCTCGTCCCGGAACGCCGCGGAGATCCCCGCGTAGGTCGACAGCACCCAGAAGCCGTCGCCGCGCGAGCTGTGGAACGCCCCGTCGCGGGCGTGCCCGGCCGCCGCGCGCCGGTAGTCCTCCGGCGCGGCGAAGTAGTCGAAGTCCGCGGACGGGGCCGCGGTGGACTGGCCTGCGTCAACCTGCACCGGTTCTCTCCTTCTCACGTCGCGCGGTGGGCGCGGGGTCCGCTTCGCCGCGCGGCCACACGTCCGGGGACAGGCCCGCCGAGACCAGCCGCAGCTCCCACAGGTCGTCCAGGTCGGCGCCGTCCAGCAGGACGCCGTCGAGCAGGACCGCGTCCGGGCGCGCCAGGTCGGCCACCGACGCGGGCGCCCTGCGGTAGAGCACGAGGTCGTCGGAGCGCTCGGGCAGGCGCAGGGCGGCGCGCGCGTCGGTGGTGGCCGCCGAGAGCACCGCGCCCAGTGGAAGGCCCGCGCGGGTCAGCTCCGCCAGCTCCTTGTGGAACGAGGGGCCCGCGACCACGAACGGGTTGCCGCAGTCGGTGCCCACCAGCAGCCGCGCGCCCGCCCGGTGCAGCTCCAGCACCAGCCCGCCCAGCCGGTCCACCAGCGCGCCTCGCTCCGCCGCCCGCTCCCGGTCCAGGCGCAGCGCCTCCCGCGCGGCCGCCGTCCAGGCGGGCCCCCGGCCCGCGTCGGCCAGCGCGAGCGCCGTGCCGGACGGGCGGGTCCAGCGGCGCTCCCCGGTCAGCGCCCGCCAGGCGACCAGCGTCGGGCAGGCGAAGCGACCCGCGAAGCCGCCGACCTCCTCGCCCGCCCGGTCGAGCGCGTCGGCCAGCGCGGGCCAGCGCCGCCCGGCAGGGAGCCGGAACACGTTGGGCACCAACCCGTACAGGTGCTCGGTCGACCACATCGCCGCGCGCGCCACGGCCAGCGGCACCCGCTCGGGCACGTGCCCCACCACCGGCAGGCCCACCCGGTCGGCCGCGGTGACCAGCTCCTCGAACCGGTCGGGTTCCAGGTCGTCGTACACCTTGACGCCGTCGAAGGCGAAGCCGAGCGCCTCGTTGAGCACGTGGTCCACCGACCCCGGCCCGTCGACCACCCGCGCGCCGCCCGCCACCCTGGTGCGCGGCCCGTCGACCACCGCGGTGCTCACCCAGGCGCGGGGGACCACGGCGGTGCGTGCCCGGTGCGCGCCCGAGGTGTAGCGGTGCGCGGGCTCGCCCCACATCTGCCGGTAGGCGGTCACCCCGTGGGTGATCAGGCCGACCAGGTCGCCCGCGGACGACACGTGGACGTGCGCGTCCACCAGACCGGGCAGGGCGTGCCAGGAAGCGGGGCAGGCCCCCTCGGCCTCGGTGAACCGCGTCCGACCGTCCACGACGGACAGCTCGCCCGTCGGGCCGGGGCGCCCGGTGCGGGGGTCCACGAGCGCGACGCCGGGCAGGTGGTGGTCGCGGGGGCGGGTGGCGAGCGCGCGCAGGGCGTCGGCCAGCGGGTCGCCCTCGGGGAGCAGGCCCACTCGCAGCCGCCACTGGGCGTCCTCGTCGGGTGCGGCCGGTTCCCCGCCGCTCACCGCGCCACCCCGCCCG
This sequence comes from Actinosynnema pretiosum, assembly GCF_024171695.1. Classification (GTDB taxonomy): domain Bacteria; phylum Actinomycetota; class Actinomycetes; order Mycobacteriales; family Pseudonocardiaceae; genus Actinosynnema; species Actinosynnema pretiosum. Next base: position 267,957 of record NZ_JAMTCF010000011.1, read on the forward strand.
CCCACGCGGCAAGGTCCTCGGCGACGCGGGCCCCGACCTCGGCCAGCCGGTGCGCTGCCCTGACCCGCGTCGGGCTCTCCACCAGCCACAACCGCGCGCCGATCCGCTCGACCCCCGCCTCGAACACCGGCAGCTCGACGTCCCCCTCCGCCGTCACCAGCACCGCCCGCTGCCCCGGCCGCAGGCGCTCGACCCCGCGCTCGGAACCGTGGTGCAGCCCCCGCGTGACCGAGGCCAGCTCGGCCAGGTCGACCCGCCCGCACGCCCGCACCATCCAGTCCGGCGCGCCCGTCCGGCGAAAGTGCCCGGTCAGGTAGCCGAGCCCGTCCGGGCCCTCGATCGCCGAGGCCTCCTCCTCCACCGCGCCCTCCGGCAGCACCACCGGCTCGGCGTGCGCGCAGAACGAGTAGGCCGTCGACACGCGGGCGTCCGCCGCCGCGACCCGCAGCGCGGTGCGCCCGCCGAAGTAGACGCCGAACGCGCTGCACCGCTCGAACCCGAACAGGTCCAGCACCGCCCGCACGTCCTCGACGTGCCGGTCGATCCCGTGCCGTGCCGGATCACGCACCCGCTCGCTGTGCCCGCGCCCGCGCAGGTCCACCGCGACCAGGTCGGCGTCCGGCAGCGCGTCCAGGAACCCCGATTCCACCCACACCCGCGAGTCCATCGCGACCCCGTGCACAAGCACGACCGGCTCACCCGGCCCCGGCCTGCGCACCCCGCGCAGCACGGTCCCGTCCGCCGAGGTCGTCTCGAAGCGCTCCAGCGCGCCGCCGTCAGACCACCGCACCGCGACCACCCAGCGCCTCCGCCCGCCCCAGCTCGTCCCGCCCGCTGTCGTGCACGGCCAGCACCAGCCCGTGCGGGGCCTCCGCGTACACCCAACCCGAGCGGACCCACTCGGCCAGCCGCGCGCGGGCCTCCTCCTCGGCGGCCCCCTCCCGCACCGCGACCGCGATCGCCCGCTCCAGCCGCCCGCCGTGGACGAAAGCCCGGAACAGCGCGTTCTCCCAGCCGCGCAGCACCCGCCTGCCGCCGCCCACGTGCGGGCGGCGGTCGAACACGACCGTCACCGACGGCCCGAGCCGGTAGGTGAACCGGGACTGCCCGTGCAGCTTCTTCCACACCCCGACGCGGGCGCCCAGCCTGCGCCGCAGCGCCAGCATCGACCCGTCGCCCTCCGGACCGCCGCGCTCCCCATCGGCGTCCGCCCCTGCCCGCTCGACGTGGTCGAACGAGTAGGCCAGCTCAGCCAGCTCGGCGTCCGGTCCGGGGTGCACGAAGCGGTACTTGGCCTCGGGGCCGACCAGGTCGATGCCGAACTCGTCCGGCCGCTCGAAGTACGGGCTGTACCGGTCGACGCGCACCTTGCTCACCGTGGACGGCGGCCTCAGGTGCGACAGGAACGGGATCAGCCTCAACTGCTCGGCCAGCATCCCCGGCTGCTCGCCCGGCATCGCGGACAGCAGGTTCCAGCCGACCTCGATGCCCAGCTCCTGGCACAGCACCAGGAAACGCAGGTTGTGGAAACCGGTGGCGCCCTTGCGCAGCAGCTTCAGCGAGCCGGTGCTCAGGCTCTCGATGCCCGGTTGCACCGTCAGCACCCCGGCCGCCCGCAGCTGCGCCAGCGCCCTCGGCCCCAGGTTCGCCTTCACCTCGAAGAACGTGGTGACGTCCACCTCGGCCTCGGCCAGCTCCGCCAGCCCGTTGTCGTCCTTGGCCAGGATCGTGTCCACCGCGTAGGTGTCGAACACGCCCTGCTTCTCGGTCAGCTCCCGCAGCGCGTGCGCCAGCTGCTTGCCCGGCTTGCTGCGGTACGGCATCCCGGTGCCGTTCTCGCCGCAGAACGTGCAGTGCATCTTCTCGCCCCACCAGCAACCGCGCGACATCTGGAACGGCAGCGCCACGTGCGGCCGGATCAGCTCACCGCCCGGCAGGTCGCGCAGCCGGGCGAAGTACTCGTCGTAGCGCGGCACCGGGACCGCCGCGACCGACTGCACTTCCGGCGGGTGCACCACCAGCCCGTGCTCGCCGCGCACCACCAGCCCCGGCGCGGCGACCGGCGCGCCCGGCCCCTCGGCGGCGCACAGCGCGGCCACCGCGGCCTCGCCCTCGCCCTGCACGACCATGTCCACGAACGGGTAAGCGCGCATCACCGCCTCGCCCATCGGCCGGTCGCAGTTGGCCCCGCCGAGCACCACGACCCGGTCCGGGGCCCGGTCCTTGATCGCCTTGCCGATGGCCAGCGCGGGCACCAGCTGGCTGAAGGACGTGGTGAACCCGAACCCCTCCGCCCCGGTGGCCAGCAGCTTCTCCGCGTACCCCGCCAGGAACCTCGGCGCGGCCCCGCGCAGCTCCAGCACCAGCTCCACCAGCTCGTCGGACGTGCCGCGCTCGCGCAGGAACCGCCCGTACGCGGCACGCACCGCGGCCTCGTCCCAGTCCGGTGCGGCGGACGCGGCCAGCTCGGCGCCGAACACCCAGTCGCCAACGCCCAGCCCGTACAGCTCCTCGCCGATGGTGTCGTACACGGCTGTGAACCGCTCCGGCCCGCAGCCCAGCTCCTCGACCGCGAACTCGAACCAGTCGAGGTAGGCGTACTCGCAGCGCACCGGGCCGCCGGGGCGCTCGGCGGCCAGGGCGGCCAGCGACGCCACCTGGATCGACGGGCGGTACAGGCTGTTCCACGGCGGCGCGACCAGGGCCAACCTCATGGCCGGGACCTCCGCATCGACTCGCCCAGCCGCCCCGTCGGCAGCACCGGGTACCCCGCGCGGGCCTTGTCCAGCAGCTCCAGCCCAGGGGCGACGACGTCCACGACGGTGACCGGTCCGGGACGCGACAGCACCCGGTGGAACACGTCGACCCCGATCGAGGCCAGCCGCCCGACCAGGTGCCGCAGCAGGAGTTCCGGCGTCGACTCCGGCGGCAACCCGTCCTCGGGGGCGAACGCCTCCGCGCGCTTCGGCAGCTCGCGGACGTCGAACCGCGCCGCCGCCAGGTGCCGGGGGTGCTTCGCCAGCGCGGCGTTGATCTGGGTCGCCTCGGTGCCCGCGTCCACCGGCCCGTGCCGGAACATCGTGCGCACCTGGAGGTACTCCAGCAGCGCGCGCTGCAGCGCGTAGGCCCGCACCGGGGAGGCGCCGCTGCCGATCAGCCGGATCGGCTCCTCGGACTCGCCGTCGCACACCACGTACGCGGGAACCCCGGTGTCGCAGGCGATGGAGACCAGCAGCAGGGAAGCGCCGGTGAGCCGCTCGACCTCGTCGGCCAGGCCGCCCAGGTCGGCAGGCAGGGTCGCCCGGTCCACCACGACCAGCTCCCGCGCGCCCGCGCCGAAGTACACCCCGGCCAGCAGGCACGACCACGCGTCCCGCTCGATCAGCTCGTTGACCGCGTGCACCAGCGCCTCGAACAGGGTGGCGCCCGCCGCGTAGCCCGCACTGGAGGTGTAGTGCCACAGCGGGCGGAACGCGAGGTCGTCGTCGGGGTGCGGCCAGTTCCGGTAGCCGCCGTCGCGCAGGAACACCGGGTGGTGGTGCGCGGTCCCACCGGTCTCGCCGAACGCCTCGGCGATCGGCGCGTACTCGCGGGTCAGCACGGGGGAGTCGGGCAGGATGGCGCCCAACCGCCGCAGCAGCGCCGACCTGGTCGCGGTGGGCTGCCCGGCGACGGCGGTCCCGCCCAGGAACGCGACCCGGTCCGCGCCCGGCTCGCGCCGCCAGTCCAGGTGGTAGTGCTCGGCGCTCTCGAACAGGGCGCTGGCCAGGCTCCGGTGGCCCAGGCCCTTGCCTGAGCTGCGCGAGCAGAGGGCATCGTCCGCGTCGTGCAGCCTGACCTCGTAGGTGGGGGCTGAATCGGGGCCGTACTTGCTGATGCGCGGGGTCAGCCGCTCGGCGGCGAGCCAGTCCCGCACCGCGACGAGCGCGGCGCCGATCCCGGTCTCCCGCTCCGGCGGGACGTCATCGCGCTGCGCCCCGTCGTGCAGGGCGGCGGCCAGCAGGTCCTGCTCCAGGTGCTCGGTGGTCAAGGATCTTCCTCACTTCTCCGGCGTCGAAGACGGGGATGCCCGCGCGGACGAGCCCCAGGAGCGGCTGGGGCCGGGACAGGACGTGCGCGAAGTGCAGCCGGACGGGGGCCGTCCCCGGCGCGCTGACCCGCAGCACCCCGGTGTCGGCCCAGACCCGGACGCCCGCCGCCACCAGCTCGGCCAGCGGGGAGGACGGTGGGCCGTCGGCGGCGGCCCCGACCGGGGCGAAGTCGAGCGTGGCGCAGCGCAGCAGCAGCGGCCAGCGCTCGAACCTGCGCAGGAAGTGGCGCTCCGCCTCGACGGCCGTGGGGTTGTCCCGCCACATGGTCTCGGCCTGCGCCAGCTCCAGCAGCGCCCGCTCGGCCGCCTCGGCCGACGTGGCCGCCGCGCCCAGCCCGGTCGCGGGCATCAGCCTGCCCGCGCGCGGCGACACGGCCAGCGCCACCGGCGTGCGGCCCACGTGCGCGATGGGCACGATCCTCGGCCCGGAATCCTCGGGCGCGTCGGAGCCCTCGTTCGTGGAATCCCCGCTCGCCGGGCCGTCGAGCGAGCGGAGCAGGAAAGCGCCGTAGTCCAGCAGTTCGGTCAGCTCCAGCACGGCGCCGCGCAGCGCGGCCTCCCCGGTGGGCGCCACCGCCCAGCCGATCGTGCTGGACAACCGGGCCGCCGCGGGCGGCAGCACGCCCTCCGCCAGTTCGACGCCCGCCACCCACGGCGCGGACCACGACAGCGGCGCGGCCCACTCCGGTCCGGGGCCCAGCGGCCGGTAGCGGCGCAACCGGGCGCCCGCCGGGACGGCGCGCACGCCGTCCTCGGCGTCCCGGCCGGTGGCGCGGGTGGTCGACGGGCGGGCGACCAGGGCGAACGGGGTGCACGCGAGCAGGCGCTCGACGGCCTCGGAGAAGGCCTTGAGCCGTGCGAGCCGCTCGGTGTCGGCGGTGCCGTAGCCCTCCGCCGAACCCCCGTCCGCGACGACCGCGCACCGGACCGTGACGGTCCGCTCCGCGCGGTGCGGCCGGTAGGCCACCTCGCGCAGCGCGCACTCCACCACCGGCGCCTCGGCCATCGCTCCTTCTCCCCTGTCCAACCCGAACCCGTCGACCGGCTTCGCCCGCTCAGGGCTCAGCCACCGGTGACCTTCCGGCGAGCACCGCTCAGGCGGTGGTCTCGCCCTCGTCGGACCAGCTGCCCCACGCCTCCAGCTCGCTCATCTCCAGCGCGCTCAGCTCGGCGTTGTTGGGGTCGTCGTTCAGGAAGTCAGCGGTCATGCAGTCGAACACGACAACCGGACCCATGGTCTTTCCCTTCGTAGGTTGTGCGGACCGTGCGTTCCACCGCCCGGAGCCGTCAGCGGCGCGGGGCGGGGCTGGCGAGGGTGAGGGGGACCGGGGTCCTGGCGCGCTTGGGCGTGCCCTTCTCGGGTGGCGCGCGGTGCGCGGAGGGGACCTGGCGGACCGGCAGCGCGATCACCTTGGTGCCCTCAACCATCACCCAGCGGCGCCGCTGCCACTCCAGCAGCAGCTCCAGCGCGGAGTCCCAGCGCGGCCCGCCCCACCCCTGGGCCTGGAGGTCGCGGAACCTGGTGCCGCCGACCACCGCGCGGAACAGCCGGGCCTCGTCCCCGGACAGGACCGTGCGCTGGTGCGGCAGACCGGGCCGCCGGTCGTCCAGGAGGACGGAGGAGAACCCCAGCCGGTAGGTGAAAGAGGCGTTCTCGTGGTGGTTGCGCCACAACCGGATGCGCGCGGCCAGGCGCCTGCGCAGGTCGGCGTTGCGCGGGTCGTCGGGGAACTCGCCCTCGAAGTGGTAGGCGATGTTCCACAGGTCCTCATCGGACAGTCCGGGGTAGGCGAACCGGTAGCCGGGGAACGGTTCGGTCAGCGCCAGCCCGTGCGCGGGCGGGTCCTCGACGTACGGGCTGAACCGGTCGAACCGGATCAGCGTCACGTGCGGCGGGGTCAGGTGCGACAGCGACGCGACCAGCTCGATCTGCGCCAGGATGGACGCCGGCGTCTCGCCGGGGTAGCCGGTCAGGATGTTCCAGTCGGCCTGCACGTCGAACTCGGCGCACCCGAGCAGGAACCGCACGTTCAGGAACGCCGTCGCGCCCTTGCGCAGCGCGCGCAGCCCCTCCGTGCTGATGCTCTCGATGCCCGGCTGCACCGACCTCACCCCGGCCCTGCGCATCCGCCGGATGTCCGCCCACTCCATGTTCGCCTTGACCTCGAAGAACAGCGAGTGGTCGGTGCGCAGCTCCTCCACCGCGGGCAGCGCCGTGTCGAGGTAGCCGAGGTCGAGGATGTTGTCGACGGCGAAGAAGTCCAGCACCCCGTAGCGGTCCATCATGTGCTTGAGCTCGGCGGCCACCGAGTCCGGGTGCTTGCTGCGGTAGCGCATGGTGGCGCCGTTGAGGCCGCAGAAGGTGCAGTGCGTCTTCGCGCCCCACCAGCAGCCCCTGGAGAACTCCACCGGCAGCGAGACCTCGGCCTCCAGGTCGGACAGCCCGGCCTCGGCCAGCTGCTCGAAGAACCCGTCGTAGGACGGGGTCGGGACGTCCAGCCGTTCCCCGGTGACCAGCTCGCCGACCTGCGCCTGGCCGCCCCTGGTGACCAACCGCCCGGTCGAGCGCAGGTCCGCGCCCTCGGCGACCTGCCGCAGCAGGTCCGCGAACGCGTCCTCGCCGGGCCCGTCGACGACGGCGTCGATGGCCGGGAAGTTCGCCAGCAGCGTCCGGCCCATGGGGCCCTCGCAGTTGCTGCCGCCCAGCACGATCGCGCCGCTGTACCCGGACTCGCGCAGTCGCTCGGCCACCGCCAGCGTCGGCCCGTTCTGGCTGAACATGGTGGTGAACCCGATGACGTCGGGCTCGGCGGCGAGCAGCCGCGCCGTCGTCGACTCCACGTGCCGGTCCGCCACCTCGCGCAGCGCGTCCAGCACGCCGATCGTCCGCTCGTCCACGCGCTTGGACCGCAGCAGTTCGAAGTACGCCTCGCGGGACCGCTCCGATCCCCGCCGGTTGGTGAAGATCCAGTCGCCGACCGACAGGTGGTAGAGCCGCTCGGACACCAGTTCGTACGCCGACGCCCACTCCTCGGTGGACAGCCCCACGATTTCCGGGGCCATCGCGTAGAACTCCAAGTAGGCGTAGTGGGAATCGACCTGCCACTGCTCGGCTTCCGCCACCGAGCGTAGGATTCCGACCTGAATGGACGGACGGCTGGCGTTATTCCACGGCATTGATACGAGAGAAGCTCTACCTGTCTTGATGACTGATCACCGCCCGGTGGTTGCGACGCTCCGATCAGCATGCTGGTATGCGAGGTATGTCCCGTCAATGCTGCTCTGGGCGGGATAACCGCAGGTGCCTGGCTTCTCCCAGGCGTTTGCGGTCCGCTGAGTTTCAAATACTTGGGCAGGGGGAACCGGTGACGACGGGGGTCGGTCCGATCGTTCTATCCACTATGGAAAGACGTGTGCTGCTGAGGTGGGCGCGCGGCGGGGAACCGATTGCACTGCGTGCGCAAATAATTCTTTTTTGCTCCGAAGGAGTGACCTCCGTTGAGACGGCGAAGCGGTTGGGCGTCTCCAGGGAAACCGTGCGCAAGTGGCGGGGCCGCTTTCAGGAGGACCGGATCGGCGGGTTGACCGACCGCCCCAGGTCGGGCTCCCCGCGCACGATCGGCGAGGAGTGCGTGCGCTGCGTCGTGGCCGCCACGCTCGAACTCCCCGCCCCCGGCGGCGGCCGGTGGACCACCAGGGCGATGGCCTCGGCGCGCGGGTTGTCGCAGACCGCAGTGTCCCGCATCTGGCGCGACGCTGACCTGCGTCCCGAGCTGGTCGCGGCGTGGCGGCTCGTGCTCGACCCCGGTTTCGTCGCCCGCGTGCGCGGTGTGCGCGGCGTCCTGCTCGCCCCCGGCGGCGGCGCGCTCGCGCTGGCCGTCCGCGCGACCGCGCGACGTGCTCCCGAAGCCCCCGCAGGCGGGTGCGCCGTGGTGCGAACCTGCGCGGATTCCCCGTGGAGCAAGGAGTTCGCGCCGTTCCTCGACGCCGTCGACGCGGTGGCGGGCGCCGAGGCGCTGCACGTGCTGTGCTCCGACGAGCGGGTGCTGGCCACCTACCCGGTGCGGCACTGGCTGGCCCGCAGGCCGCGCCACCGGTGCGCCGCGACGCCCGCCGCCGCCCGCTGGTCGGTGCTGCTGGAGCGCTGGCTCGACGCGCTGGCCGGCCTGCCAGGGCAGGCCGAGCTGCGCGACCGGGTCCGGGCCGCCGACCCGGAGCGCCCGGCCGAGCCCGCCGCGCCGTGGCCGCCCGCGCGGGAGGGCGACCGGGGGCTCCGGGCGTGCCCTTGCCGCACCTGGGGGTGACCCGTAGCATCGCCCCGGCCGGGCCTGAGCCCGTGACGCGCCCGGCGGGCCCCGCGCCCGCGACGCGCCCGGCGCCCTCCAGCCCCGCTCCCGCCGACCCGGTGGGGCGCGGCTCCTCTCCCCGCTCACCGGATCGCGCACACCGATGGGGGTCGTGGATGAAGGTCTCGTTGACCGGAACCGCCGAGACGCTGCTGGCGACGCTGTGCGCCCGCGCGGTCGACGCGAGGTCGCCGCACCCGCTGCTCGGCGACACCTCGGCGGCCGAGGTCGTGGAGCGGCTCGACTACGACTTCGCGAAGCTGCGCGTCACCCCGGCCACCGCCGTCGGGATCGCGCTGCGCGCCAGGCTGTTCGACCGGTGGGTCCGGGCGTTCCTCGCCGACCACCCGGAGTCCACCGTGCTGCACCTGGGCTGCGGCCTGGACAGCCGGGTGCTGCGGATCGCCCCTGGGCCAGGGGTCCGCTGGTTCGACGTCGACCAGCCGGAGGTGGCCGAGCTGCGCGCGCGGGTCTACCCCGAGCGGGCAGGCCACCGGGTGCTGGGCGCCTCGGTCGCCGACGAGGACTGGCTGGCACTGGTCCCGGCCGACCGGCCGGTCCTGGTCGTCGCCGAGGGGCTCGCGATGTACCTGGGCGAGGAGGAGGGGCCCGCGCTGCTGCGCGCCCTGGTCCGGCGCTTCCCCCTCGGCGGGCAGGTCGTGTTCGACTCCTACTCGCGGGCCGTGGTGCGGATGAGCGGCCCGCTGCCGGTGTTGCGCGAGACCGGGGCCCGGATGCGCTGGGGCGTCGACGACCCGCGTGAGCTGCCGGACCTCGTCCCCGGCCTGCGCCTGGTCGAGTCGGTCAAGGCGTACGAGACGGCCGACCCTGGCGACCACCGACGCCTGCCGCTCGGGCTGCGGCTGAGGCTGCTGCTGGACACCAGGGTGCTGGCCAGGCTGCCGGTCACGCGCAGGGTCGGCCACATCTCGCGGTTCGCCTTCTGAGGATCACTCCGGCAACGGCGGCTCCCCGGCTCCCGCGACCTCGGGCCCGTCCCACCGCCGCAGCGCGGGCGCCACCAGGGCGCCCACCGCCACCGCGCACCACACCACCGCCAGCACCACCCCGGTCTCCCGCAGCCCGACGCCCTCGATCAGCACGCCGCCCACCAGGGTGCCCAGCGGCACGGCGGTCAGGGTGGCCGAGTTCTGCAACCCCAGCACCCGGCCCCGGAAGCGGTCCGGGACGCGCTCGCTCACCAGGACCAGCACCATCGCCTGCAGGGGGCCCGCGCCGAAACCGGTCAGGACGGCCGCCGCCAGCAGCAGCGGCGTCGGCGGGAGCAGGGCCAGGCCGACCGTGCCCAGGGCGGTCACGGCCTGGGTGAGCACGAACACCGACCTGCGGGACAGCCGGGCGCCGAGCGTCGAGTAGGCGATCGAACCGGCGATCCCGCCCACGGCGAGGAAGGCGATCACCAGGCCGTAGCCGCCGGGCGCGTCCAGGGCGACCATGTGCACGGGCAGCAGGACGTTCTGCAGCGGGGCCAGCACGAGCAGGCTCGCGGTCACCACGCAGGTCGCGGTCAGCAGCACGCGGTCGCCCGCCAGCACCCGGAAGCCCGCGCCCAGGTCGCGGCGCACCCCCTCGGACGCCTCGCCGGAGCCCGCGCCCACGCGTGCGGGCAGGGTCGCGGTCACCGCGGCGGCCAAAGCCGAGCACCCCGCCGTCATCCACAGCACGCTCGCCGGGTCCAGCAGCACGAGCGCGCCACCGGCCAGCGCCGGGCCCACCACGACCACGATCCCGCTCACGCCCTCGCGCAGCCCGGCCAGCTTCTCCAGCCCGACCCCGGCGGCCGAGGCCACGTCCGGGGCGAGCGCCTCGCGGGCCGTCATGCCGGGCACGTCGAACAGCGCGCCCGCGACCCCGAGCACCAGGAACCAGGTGACCGTCAGCCCGGAGACCTGGTCGACCAGGGGGAGCGCGGCCACCGCCAGCGCGGACGCGAGGTCGGCGCCGACCGACGTCCGACGCCTGCCGAACCGGTCGACCACCAGCCCGCCCGCGACCGCCGCGACCAGCACGGGCAGCGCGCTCACCGCCGCGATCAGCCCGGCCACCGCGGCGTCCCCGGTGCGCACCAGCACCAGCCAGGGCAGCGCGACGGCGGCCACGGAGTTGCCGAGCATTGATAAGGCGTGGGACAGGAGGTAGCGGATCACCATGCCGCCAATCCTGGCGAAAACCCCGCGGCGGGAGGTGACCGACGCGCCGCCCGCCACCCCGGAGCACCGCATCCGGTGGTCCACGCGCGCGCACCCGCGTCCCGCCCCGTCATGTGGGGGCGGGACGCGGGCGTGCGCGTGGACCGGTCAGCCGGGAAAGCCCCCGACTAGCCGAAGTTCACGTCGCTGCACCACATGTAGGCCTGGTCCAGGTGCGAGGCCTGCCAGATCGTGAACACCACGTGGTGCCCCCGGTAGCTGCCGTTGGTCTGGACGTTGAACGTGATGTCCTTGGCGGGCGCGTACTTCCCGGTCTGCGTGACGAAGTCCAGGTTGCCCCAGCCCAGGCGCTGCGTGGCCGGGTCGAAGCCGTTCTTGCTGACGTAGACCTTGAAGTAGTCCGCGCCGTGGCTGGCCTGGTCGTACAGGTGCATCGAGAAGCTGCTGCCGACGTTCGTGGTGCGCCACTTGCCCGGCGTGTTCAGGGAGTTGTTGCGCGCCAGGGCGTTGCTGCACAGCTGCCCGTCCGGGGTGGCGGCCTGGAAGTTGCCCTTCAGGCCGTCCCGGAGCGCGCTCATCCAGTTCCACATGGTGTCGGCGTTGGCCTGGTACGCCTGGTAGCACGTGGGGTCCTGCTGCTGCATGGCCGGGTTCGTGTGCTGCGTGCCCCAGTCCTGCCAGCACTGGTAGGCGCGGGTGGCCGGGCCGACGATCGTGCCGTGCGCGGACGCCGACGGCGTGGCGACGAAGACGCAGGCCAGGACGCTGACCACGACCGCGATCACGCCGCGCCGTCTGGTCGCGGACCCCGAGGTGGTTCGCGTGCGCATGGTTGATCCTCCATTCTCCGTAGGTGTGGCGGCGGCGAATGTTGGGAGCGCTCCCAGTGGTTACCGGGGACACTATCCGTCACAGAGCGAAACTTCAACGAAACACTGAGTGATCAAGTTGCTTTCTTTCCGCCCGCCCGCTCGGTGCGAGCGCATCGGAAGATCCACTACAGTCCACCGGGCACCTCTCGGCTCGGCGAACCAGGAACCCCTGCCATGGCCCGCTCCGCGCTCCACCGCCTGATCGCGCGCCACGCCCCGCACGCCCCCGCTCGCAGGGGCCTGGTGGACGACGCGGAGGTCACCGCCCGCCCCCTCCTGGACGACGTCCTGCGCACCGCCGTCGAAGCGGCCGAGGACGGCTCGTGGCGCCCCGCGTCCCGCCTGCTCGCCACCACCGGCTGGAACTGGGAGCGCCGCTGGGAGGCGGTGCAGGCGCTGGCCGCGCACGCCGACGAGGCCGACGGCGACTGGATGCAGGACTGGCTGCTGGAGCAGCCGCACTCCCCGGACGCCATCACCGCCCACACCGCCTGGCTGCTCACCCACGCCACCGTCCTGCGCCGCGACCGCGCCGCCCCCAAGGCCACCCGCGTCCGAGGCTTCCGCAGGGCCCTCGTGGCAGCCAGCGACCGAGCAGGCGACGCCGCCCGCCTGGCTCCCGACGACCCCACCCCCTGGGCCCAACAACTCGCGGTGGCGCACGGCCTCCACCTCCCCGAGGAGAAATTCGCCCGAGCCTGGAAAGAACTCCTGGACCGCGACCCCCTGCACCGCTCAGGCCACGCCCTGGCCCTGCGCTACCGCTGGGACTCCCACCTGACCGGCCGAGTGCCAGGCGCCCGCACCCCGAACCCCACCCCACACCCCGACCGCTACCCCGCAGACTCCTACCCCGAGGCCCTGGACTTCGCCGACCAGGCAGCGGAATCCTCCCCTTCCCTGTCCTGGCTGCGCCTCCTGGTGGCCGCCCAGGCCGACCACTGGGACGACCCGGCGGTGCCCGCGTCGATCTCCGCAACCACGGGCTGGCTACGCGACGGAGGCTCCGAAACCCCAGACGCCCGCCACCACCGAGCCGCCCTGGCCCTGGCCCTGGTCCGCACCGGCAGACACACCGAGGCCGTGGACCAGTTCCGAGCCCTGGGCAGGCAAGCCGACTCCCCGGTGTGGGACCACGTGGGCCCGACCAAACGAGCCGCGTTCCTCACCACCAGAGCAGAAGCCTGCCGCAACAGCCCAAGTCCCCGCACTCGCGGGCTGCGGGGCGAGCGCAGCGAGCCCGCAGCCCCCTGATCCCGCGTCCCTCTTCTCCGTGTGGCCTGGCGCAGCCCGAGCACAGGTGTCAAGACGCCGCCGCACTGAGCGGCAGACTGCCTGGTCATACGGCGTCTTGACGCCTGTGCTTGCCTGAAAGGAGGCCACACGGAGAAGAGGGACCCGGACCACCGCAGTGGTACAACCGCACCACCAACCCAACGGTCACCGGCCGGCAGAGCTCGTCCCCCTCTTTTTTGGAGGCCTGCCCCGCCGGCGAGGCGAGCCCTTCAGCTCTTGACTTTCAGCTCTTGACTTTCACCTCCCCCTCCCCGCCCCCCTCAGGTACAGCAGGCACTACCCCGATCCGGCCAGCCTGCGGGATCGAACCAACCATCTCCCCACGCCACTCTTGACGGTGTCCGAACAAGCCGATCGAGAGGGGAATCCCTTGTCCCGCAAACGACTCCTGCTCAGTGCTCTGGTAGCCGCGACCGCAACCGCAACCGCGCTCGCCGCCACCACAACCGCCATCACCCCCATCGCGCTGGCCAACCAGGAATCCCAGCAGAACGACCGCGCCGTCCGCCAAGGCCTCGAACAACTAGTCACCGCCCACAACTTCCCGTCCGCGATGGCCTCGATCCGCGAGCGCGACGGCCGCACCCGCTTCCTCGCCCCCCGCGCCGGTGAACGGGTCCCCGTCAACGGCCAGGTCCGGATCGGCAGCGCCAGCAAGATGTTCGTCAGCGCCGTGATCATGCAACTGGTCGCCGAGGGCAAGGTCGACCTCGACGCCCCGGTCGAGACCTACCTCCCCGACCTCGTCCGAGGCGAGGGCTTCGACGGCCGCGAGATCGCCGTCCACCAGCTCCTCCAGCACACCAGCGGCATCCCGGAGTACACCGACGTCGTGGCCGACGACATCCTCGCGATCCAGCACACCTACTACGAGCCCCACGACCTCCTCGACGTCGCCCTCGCCCGCCCGCGCACCGTGCCGCAGAACGAGAAGGCCTACTACAGCAACACGAACTACGTCCTCGCCGGTCTCCTCGTCCAGCGAGTCACCGGCCGCCCGCTCGGCGAGGAGATCACCCGCCGCGTCATCACCCCCCTCGACCTCCGCGAGACCTACTGGCCCACCGCAGGCGAGGAGCGCATCCGGGAGGCCCACCCGCGCGGCTACCTCGTCAAGGACGGCGCCCGCACCGACATCAGCGACCTCGACCCGTCCTGGGCCTGGTCGGCGGGCAACCTCGTGGCGTCCCCCAGCGACCTCAACAAGTTCCTGGCCGCGCTCGTCGGCGGACGCCTGGTCGCACCCGAGCAGCTGGCGAGGATGCAGCAGACCGTCGAGGCCCACAAGTTCCCCACGACCTGGCACTACGGCCTGGGCCTGATGAAGATCGACCTGAGCTGCGGCGGCCACGCCTGGGGCCACGGCGGCGACATCGACGGCTACGAGACCCGCGACGCGGTCACCGAGGACGGCCGCGCCGCCACCGTGGTCGTGACCGCCCTGCCCGACAGCAACGAGCAGGTCGAGGCGGTCAACAACGTCCTGGACACCGCGCTCTGCGCCAAGTGACCCGATGCCGACGAGTCCGCCCCGCCCGTGCTGCGGCGGGGCGGACTCGTCGGCGTCACAGGGGATCCAGGTCGACGATCGCGTCGTACCAAGCGCCTTCCTCGTCGTCCCCCCGCACCGCCGGATCGATCTCCTCGACCCGCGCGAGCAACGCCCGCAACCCCCAGGACCTGCGCTCGCCGTGCGCCTCGCACGCCCGCAGGAACTCCGCCCTCCGCTCCCCGCTGTCCAGCGGCGGCCCGTTCTCCGGCCCCTCCTCCAGGTCGAGGATCCGGAACTCCACGAACGCCGCGCTCACCAACCACGAGACCTCGACGAAGCGCGCGACCGACGAGTTGACGAAGTACACCGAAGGTCGGTAGAAGTCCGCTCCGAGTCCGAACTGCGCGCGCATGACCGGGTGCAACTCCTCCGCCGTGAAGGGCCTCTCGGTGACACCGAGCACCCGCCCGTCGTCGACCACCGCCCCCAGCTTCCCCGTGCTCGACGGATCACCCCAGTGCCCCAGGTCGTGCAACCGCTGCCAGGGCGCGATCAACCGCCGCTCCTCCACCCGCCTCACCTCCACCACCGCCTCACCTCCACAACCTCCCCACCCTCACCCCCGCCCGTCCTCCAAATACCGCAGCACCGCCGTCACCCGCCGATCCGCCCGCTCGCTCGGCGGCAGGTCCAACTTCGCGAAGATGCTCCGGATGTGCTTGTGCACCGCCCCCTCCGTGATCACCAACCGCTCCGCGATCGCCCCGTTCCCCAACCCCTCGGCCATCAGCGCCAGCACGTCCCCCTCCCGAGGGCTCAGCCGCTCCAACCGCCGATCCGCCCGCGACCGCGTCACCAGCTGCGCCACCACCTCCGGATCGATCGCCGTCCCCCCGCCCGCGACCCGCCGCAGCGCCACCATGAACTCCTCCACCCGCCCCACCCGCTCCTTGAGCAGGTACCCCAACCGCGCCCCGCCCTGCGCCAGCAGGTCGTCCGCGAACGCCCGCTCCACGTACGCCGACAGCACCAGCACCGCCAGCCCCGGCCTGCGCCTCCTGGCCTCCACCGCCGCCCGCACCCCCTCGTCCGTGTGCGTGGGCGGCATCCGGACGTCCACGATCGCCACGTCCGGCAGGTGCTCGTCCACCGCCGCCAGGAACGGCTCAGGGCGGTCGGCGGTGGCCACCACGTCCAAGCCCTCCGCGCGCAGCAGCAGCGCCAAACCCTCGCGCAGCAGGGAATCGTCCTCCGCGATCACGATCCGCACGGCAGGCTCACCCCCACCGCCGTCGGCCCGCCCACCGGGCTGCTGACCAGCAGCACCCCGTCGTGCGCCTCGACCCGCCGCCGGATGCCGTCCAACCCCGAACCGCCTCGCGCGTCCGAACCGCCTCGCGCGTCCGAACCGCCTCGCGCGCCTGAACCGCCTCGCGCGCCTGAACCGCCTCGCGCGCCTGAACCGCCTCGCGCGCCTGAACCGCCCCGCGCGTCCGAACCGCTCCGCGCTTCCGCGCCGCCGCGCCCGTCGTCGGTGATCGTCACCCGCAACCGCCCCTCCCGCTGCTCGATCCGCACCTCCGCCCGCCGCGCGCCGCTGTGCCTGGCGATGTTCGTCAACGCCTCCGCCACCACGAAGTACGCCGTCGCCTCGACGGACGCCGCACTGCGCACCGGAACGTCCGACACGACCGCGCAGGGCACCGGGCAGTTCGCCGCCAGCGCCGCGACCGCGTCGCCCAGCGTCCGGTCGTCCAGCACCGGCGGCAGGATCGTCCGCACCACCGCCCGCAGCTCGGCAAGCGCTTGCTCGGCGGCCTCCTGCGCCCGGTCGAGCACCGCGTCGGCCGCCGCCGGATCGCGGTGCACCACCCGCCTCGCCGCGCCCACCAACAAGTTCACCGCCACCAGGTGGTTCTGCGCCCCGTCGTGCAGCGACCGCTCGATCCGCCGCAGCTCCACGGCGTGCGCGTCCAGCGCCGCCGCGCGCGTGGCGGTCAACCGGATCACCCGCAGCGCCAGGTCCGTGCCCGGCGCCGGACCGAGCAGCGCCCGCCCCACCGCCGCGTGCGCCCTGGCCAGCACCTGCGGCGCGATCAGCGCCAGCACCGCCCACCCGAGCCCGATCCCGGACACCAGCAGCGCCTCCCGACCGTCGTGCGCCGCCGGGAAGCCGATCGCCGCGGTGATCTCACCGGGCGGCAGCACGTCCCAGTACAGCGGGAACGCCAGGTCGTGCACCGCGTTGAGCGGCAGCATCACCCCGCCGACCGCCAGCGCCAACCCGCAGGTCCCGTGCCACGCCAACCACCCCAGCTCACGCGCCGTCGCCCGCACGGACGGCACCACCCCGTCCGGCAGCGGCTCGGCCTCCACGACCACGGCCCCCGCGCGCGACAACCGCCCCCGCTCCCGGTCCGCGACTGCCCGCACCGCACGGGAAACGCGGGGCACCAGGGGAATCCCCACGCCCACCAGGCACAGCACCGCCACCACCGGCACGAGCGCCAGGACCGCGAAGGCCGCCACCGCCGTGCCCAGCGCGCCCAGCAGCGACCGGAGCCCGTCGACGGGGGCGCGCAGCAGGCCGCGCCCCGACCCCGAGGGGGACCGGGGCGCGGCGGACCGCTCCGTCACGCGCACAGCGCCGCGTCCAGCGCGGATTCCATGTGCTCCACGTCCACCAGGTCCCTCGGCAGCCCGGTGACCGCCACGGTCGCGGCCTTCCCCCGCGTGGTCACCGCGTTGTAGACCGCGTACCCCGGCGTCAACCCGCCGTGCGTCCACGCCTCACCGCCGCAGCTCAGCGCCAGCGTCGCGAGCCCGAGCCCGTAGCGCGCCTTCCCGGTGAGGTCGAACCCCGGCGCGTCCACGGTCGTGCGCATCTGCGCCAACTGCTCGGGCGCCAGCAGCTCACCGCCGAGCAGCCCGGTCATGAACCGGTTCAGGTCGGTCGGCGTGCCCACCAGCGCGCCCGCCGACCACGCGGCCGAGGTGTCCATCTCGCTCACGTCCTGCCACGCGTCGCCGCGCTTGAGCGCCAGGTACCCGCGCGGGTGCTCGCCCCGGACGCGCTGCTCGCCGACGGCGGGCCAGTAGGTGTCCCGCAGCCCCAGCTTCTCGATCACCCGCTTGGTGATCTCCTCGCCGATCGGCCGCCCGGTCACCTTCTGCGCCAGCAGCCCGGCCAGCACGTAGTTGGTGTTCGCGTACCCCCACTGCCCGCGCTCGGTCTCGGACGGCTCGGCCAGCCCGGCGTCCACCAGCTCGCGCGGCTCGAAGTACCGGTGCAGCGTGCCGAACAGGTCCCCGAGCAGCGCCTGGTCGTAGTCGCCGAGCCCGCTGGTCTGCTGGAGCAGGTCCCGCACGGTGATCCCGCGCCCGTCCAGCCCGATGCCGGGCAGGTAGCGCTCCACCTGGTCGTCCAGTCCGAGCCTGCCCTCGCCGACCAGCTGCAGCACCACCACGGCGGTGAACGTCTTGGTGTTGCTGCCGAACCGCACCTGCCCGTTCTGCGGCACCCGCCCCACCGAGGACGCGGTGTAGTGCCTGGTCCGCCCACCCGGCTCGCGGACGGCGGCGAGCACCGCCGGGAACCCGTCCTCCCGCACGAGCACGTCCAGCCCGCGCTGCACGGCGTTCCCCCGTTCCGGGGCGTTCCCGCGCTCCGCGTCGGCGCTCGCCTGCGGCACGCCCACCAGCACCCCGGCGCACACCGCCACCAGCGCGGTCGCGACCGCCCTCCGCACCCGCATCGTCGTCTCCTCACGGTCGATTCGCCTGTGCCACAAGCATCTCGACGCGGAGAACGGCGTTCCATCCCGCTGGCTGACCGATCCGGGGTACAGCAGGCTGTACCCCTCCACGCGACCGCCCGCCCACCACGGCGTGGCGGACGGGCGGCCGGACGTTCCGGTATTCCGGTGTTCCGGTGTTCTGGCGTTCGGGAAAGCGGCTCAGGCCCCCGGCCGGTTGCCGGTGGGGATGGTGATCAGGGTGGTCGTGCCGGAAGAACCCTTGTTCAGGAACAGCATCGCGATCGCCCGGATGAACTGGTCGAACATGTAGAACCCCACCGGCATCACCGGCAGCAGCCCCTCGCGGAACGCGATGTACGCGGGCCAGCCCGTGCGGATCAGCGCCGACGCCGCGTAGTCCCTCGGCAGGTTCAGCCAGTCGCCGACCTCGTGGCTCAGCGCGTACCGCACGAACTCGTTCAGGAACCCGCGCGTCACCCCGAGGTCGATCTGCGCGGTCAGCCCCAGCAGGTCCTTCGCCAGGTCCTTGCCCTCGGTCGACGGCGCCATGATCGGCGTCAGCACCTGCGCGGACTGCGCCTCCGCCTCGGCCCACGACTTCGGGATGAACTCGTCCCGCACGCCGAGCATGTGGATGGCCACCTGCCACATGTGCAGGAACGCCTCCTCCTCGGCCGCCGTCATCGGCACCCGCCACTCCACCAGCTTGCGGTGCACGTAGGTGCCCAGGCTGTGGAAGGTGACCAGGATGTCCCCGTTGCTGATGGGGATGCCGTTCTGCTCGTCCGCGACCGCCCGCCAGCGCGCCGACTGCGGCAGCAGGTGCCGCACCGCCGCGTGCACCAGGCGGGTCTTGTTGGAGGTGACCAGGAACTGCCCGGACGGCTCGTACGCGGTCAGCTCGCTCAGGTCGTAGCCGAAGGTGAACGTCTTGGCCGCGCGGTCCTTCATGTCCGCGCCGCCCGCCGACCAGTACACCGACTTGGCCTCGCGCGGGATCACCGTGCTCATGATCCCGCTGCCCAGGCCGTAGAGCATGAACAGGTAGGTGTCCTTGCGGCGGTTGAAGTCCGCCGCCAGCCGCAGCTTCGACCGGTCGGCCCACGAGGGCAGGCCGTTGACCTTGCCCAGCCAGGTGGACAGCGCGGGCGGCAGGCCGGTGGGCAGCGGGTCGTTGTTGTTCACCCACGTCCGGATCGCCGCGTTGACGGCGGGCACCTGGCCGTTGCGCAGGACCGACGCCATGATGCCGTCGATCTCGTCGTCCCACACCCACCACGGGTCGGTGCCCGCCGCCGCGCCCACCGTGCCCGCCGCGGTCGACGCCCAGGCCGGGACCGCGCCCGCGACACCGACCAGACCGAGCGCGGCGCCGAGGGACAGCATGTGCCTTCTGCTGAGATCGCTCATTTACTTACCTAGCTTCCTCGATAGGCAAAGTTGCCGCTCAAGCGGCGTAGCGGGGGAGCGGAGCGGCGGCGTTCTCCCTTGATCCGTGGAGAGATTCTTCGTTAACATAGCGACGCGCGTCACTGGTCGGCAAGGGGGCCTGAACCGGTCCGCCACCCCAGGAGGAGTCCGCATGAGCACGGAGCAGAGCCGGGTCTCGGAGCACGCGGCGACGGGCCAGCGCCCCGCCTGGGTCACCGACGAGGTGGTCGCCCGGTGGTGCGAGCGGGTGCGCAGGGACGTGACCCGGCGGGGCGGCAGCGCGCCCGACCCGGTCACCGCCGCCGCGCCCTACGACCTGGCGCCGGTCGCCACCGTCCCCGCCTGCGCGCCCGAGGACGTCGCGTCCGCCGTCGTCACCGCCCGCGACGCCCAGCGCGCCTGGGGCAAGGCCTCGCTCGCGCTGCGCGCCGAGGTCGTCCTGGCCTTCCACGACCTGCTGCTGGCCCGCCAGGAGCAGGTGCTCGACCTGATCCAGTGGGAGACCGGCAAGGCCCGCTACCACGCCTGGCAGGAGGTCGCCCAGGTCGCCACGCTCGCCCGCCACTACGCCCGGCGCGCCAAGCACTACCTCGCGCCCAAGCGGGTGCGCGGGATGCTGCCGGTGCTGACCAAGGTCAGGGAGGTGCGCGTGCCCAAGGGCGTCGTCGGCGTCATCTCGCCGTGGAACTACCCGCTGTACCTGGGCGCGGGCGACGTGATCCCGGCGCTGATGGCGGGCAACGCGGTGGTCTCCAAGGCCGACTCGCAGACCGCGCTCACCCTGCTGTGGACGCGTGAGCTGATGGCCGAGGCCGGGCTGCCCGACGACCTCTGGCAGGTCGTCACCGGGTCCGGCTCGGTGGTCGGCACGGCGCTCGTCGACCACGTCGACTTCATCTGCTTCACCGGGTCCACCGCGACCGGCCGCACCGTCGCCGAGCGCGCCGCGCGCAGGCTCATCGGCGCGTCCCTCGAACTGGGCGGCAAGAACCCGCTGGTGGTGCGCGAGGACGCCGACGTGGAGGCCGCCGCGGCTGGCACGATCACCGCCGCCTTCGCCAACAGCGGGCAGATGTGCATCCACGTCGAACGCGCCTACGTGCACGAGAAGGTCTACGGCGCCTACCGCGACGCCCTCGTGCGGGCGGCGGGCGCGCTGCGCATCGGCCAGGGCTACGACTACGCCGCCGACCTCGGCTCGCTCGTCTCGCGGTCCCAGCTCGCCGCCGTCGAGGCGCACGTGGACGACGCGGTGGCCAAGGGCGCGACCGTGCTCGCGGGGGGCAAGGCGCGGCCGGACGTCGGCCCGCTGTGCTACGAGCCGACCGTGCTGGAGGGCGTCACCCGCGACATGGCCGTGCACGGCGAGGAGACGTTCGGGCCGGTGCTCTCGCTCTACCCGTTCCGCACCGACGACGAGGCCGTCGCGCTCGCCAACCAGGGCAGCTACGGCCTGTCCGCGTCGGTCTGGTCGCGCGACACCCGCGCGGCCGAGCGGATGGCGCTGCGCATCCGGTCCGGGTCGGTGAACGTCAACGACGGCGCGATGGCGGCGGCGGGCAGCGTCGAGGCGGGCATGGGCGGCATGGGGGACAGCGGCCTCGGCAGGCGGCACGGCGCCGAGGGCATCCGCAAGTACACCGAGAGCCAGACGATCGCCGAGCAGCGGCTCATGCCGCTCGGGCCGTCGCCGAAGGCGCCCGTGGCCGACTTCGTCCGCAGCACCAACCGGCAGCTGGCGCTGATGAAGAAGTTCCGGGTGCGCTGACCGTCCTCTTCGGACAGCGGGGAGGCGGGCCGGGTCGCACCCGGCCCGCCTCCCCGTCCCCGCCTTCCCGCGCTCAGCTCCCGCCCGCGCGCTCCCCGTCCAGCGCGCGCAGCGCGCCCTTGGTGACCTTGCCGCCCGCGTTGCGCGGCAGCGCCGGGAGCACCACCAAGTCCTTGGGCAGCTTGAACGAGGCCAGCCGCCCCTCCAGGAACGCGGTCAGCTCCGCCAGCGACAGCGCCTCCACGCCCGGCGTAACGGCGGCGAACGCCACCGGCACCTGTCCCCACCGCTCGTCCGCCCGCCCGACCACGGCGACCTCCAGCACCGACGGGTGCTCGGCGACGGCGTTCTCCACCTCGGCGCAGTAGATGTTCTCGCCGCCGCTGATGATCATGTCCTTCTTGCGGTCCACCACCCAGACGAAGCCCTCGTCGTCCTGCCTGACCAGGTCGCCGGAGTGGAACCAGCCGCCCGCGAACGCCTCCGCCGTCTCCTGCGGCTTGCGCCAGTACCCGCGCGTCACGGTCGGCCCCCGGTAGACGATCTCGCCGACCTGGCCGGGCGCCACGTCCGCCATGAACTCGTCCACCACCCGGTACTGGATGGTCGGGATCGGCTTGCCCACCGACCCGAGCTTGCGCAGCGAGTCCTCCCCGCGCAGCACGCAGGTGATCGGCGAGGTCTCGGTCTGGCCGAACACCGCCACGTTCAGCGCGTCCGGGAACGCCTTCGCCATCGCGCGCAGCGTCGCGTCGCTCGCGGGCGCCGCGCCCCAGCTGATGATCCGCAGCTTCAGGTCGCGCTCGTGCACGTCCGGCTGCGCGCACAGCAGGTCCCACTGCTGCGGCACGTTGAACACCACCGTCGCGCCCTCGCGCTCGTACGCGTCGAGCACCGCCTTCGGGTCGAACGCGCCCAGCGGGTGGATCACGACCGTGCCGCCCACCAGGATGTTCGCCACGATCGAGCCGAGGCCCGCGATGTGGAAGAACGGCGCGGTCAGGAACCCGACGTCGGAGTCGTCGAAGATCTCCATCGCCCGCACGCAGGTGATCGCCTGCACCTGCATGTTCAGGTGCGAGAGCAGCACGCCCTTGGGGCGCCCGGTGGTGCCCGAGGTGTACATGATCAGCGCGGTCGCGTCCTCGGCCACGTCCGGCGGGTCGATCGGCTCGTGCGAGGTCAGGAAGTCCTCGTACGCCACGAAGTTCTCCGGCGCGTCCTCCGGCAGCGCGCCGACGACGACGACCGTGCCGACCTGCGAGGTGGCGGGGACGGCGCGCAGCAGGGGTAGCAGGCGCTCGTCCACCACGACGGCGGACGGGGTGCAGTCGGCCAGGATGTAGTCCAGCTCCGGCGGCGCGAGGCGGAAGCTGAGCGGGACGGCGACGGCGCCCAGGCTGTTCGCGCCGAACACGGTCTCCACGAACCACGGGTGGTTCAGGGTCAGCGTGGCCACCCGGTCGCCCGCCGCGACGCCGCGCCCGGCGAGCGCGGCGGCCAGGCGGAGCGAGCGGTCGGACAGCTGGGACCAGGTCGTGGTCTGCCCCAGGTAGCGCAGCGCGGGCTTGTCCGGGCGGGTGGCCGCGTGGGTGGCGGTGTGCGCCATCCAGTGGTGGCGGAAGGACCAGGGTGGAACCGCGGGGGTCGGCATTGACCACTCCTCGTGGGC
The DNA here is from genome assembly GCF_024171695.1 of Actinosynnema pretiosum. GTDB lineage: Bacteria > Actinomycetota > Actinomycetes > Mycobacteriales > Pseudonocardiaceae > Actinosynnema > Actinosynnema pretiosum. The sequence continues at coordinate 290,853 of NZ_JAMTCF010000011.1, forward strand.
CGGTGGCGGCGAGCGGTTGCGGCGTCATTATGCCGAGTCGCCTGGCTGGTTGAGAAGGGCTAAGTTAACCGGAATTCACGTCTCGACCGGTCGGTTCGGGTGCGGCGGCCGATCCGCGCGGGGTGGTTGCCCTTGACTTGCTCCGCTTCGTGGTTGACTGGCGCACATGGCCCTGTTCCCGCGCGCGCACGCACGGGTGCCGCGGTGACCGCCGAGTCGACCGCGGCCGTCCGACCGCGCAACCGCAAGCAGCTGATCGTCGAGGCCGCCGGGCGGGCGTTCACCGAGCGCGGGTACCACGCGGCGTCGATGGAGGAGATCGCCGCCAGCGTCGGCATCACCGCCGCCGCGCTGTACCGGCACTTCCCGAACAAGTACGCCCTGTTCGCCGAGTGCGCGTACGTGATGGTGGACCGGCTCGTCGCGGCGCTGGACGAGGTCCCGCCCGGCGCGGCGCTGGCCGACCTGCTCGCGGCCGGGACGCGGGTGACCGTGGCGCACCGGGCGTCCGGCGGGCTGTACCGGTGGGAGGCGCGGTACCTCAACCGGGAGGACCGGCAGGCGCTCAGGACGAAGTTCGGGCACGTGGTCGAGCGGGTCACCGGCGCGGTGCGGCGCGAGCACCCGCTGCCGCAGGAGCAGCTGCGGGCCGCCGCCGCGCTCGGCGCGATCGGGTCGATCACCATGCACCGCACGTCGATCGCGCCGCGCCGGGCCGAGGAGCTGTTGCAGGCGGCGGCTTTCCGGGTGGTGGCGACCGATCCGGCGGCGGGCGGCGGACGTCAGGTGCGGCTGCCCGCGCAGCCCGAGCCAAGGACCCGGCGCGCCGAGATCCTCGCCGCCGCCGTGCCGCTGTTCGAGCGGGACGGGTTCGCGAACGTCACCAACGGCCGCATCGCCGAGGCGGTCGGCGTGGTGCCGTCGGCGATCTACCGCTACTTCCCCGGCAAGGCCGACATCCTGGCCGCCGCGTGCTTGCAGGACGCGGAGCTGTTCGCGCAGGCGGTGGAGCAGAACCTGCGCGGCGTCACCGAGCCGCGCGAGGCGGTGGCGGCGCTGGCGGCGACGTACGTGGGCTACAACTTCGAGCGGACCGCGCTGACCAGCGTCGCGAGCGCCGAGATCGTCGGGCTGCCGGTGGAGCTGCGGCGACCGCTGGTGGTGGCGCAGCGGGAGCACATCGCGCTGTGGGAGCAGCAGCTGCGGGCGGTGCGGCCGGAGCTGGACTCGCGGCAGGCGAGGGTGCTGGTGCACGCCGGGTTCGGCGTGGTGGTGGAGGCCGGGCGGCGGTTGCGGTGGCGGGACGCGCCGGAGAACCGGGACGTGGTGGCGGCGCTGCTGGTGGGGGCGCTGGGGTTGTGATCGCCGGGGTGTTCGTCGCCGGGGGCGGCGGGTTCGCCGAGGAGTGGTCGGGCGGCAAGGGCGTGGTGCCGGTCGTGGCTGTCGGCGGCGTCGACCGGGCGCTGGCGCAGCGGTGCGCCGCAGCCGCGCGGAAGTCGGGGTTCGACCACTACTCCGTGGCCGCGCTGGACGTCGCCGGTGCTCCGGCCGACCTGGTCCCGATCACCGACCTGGTCCGCCCCGGCCGCTGGGTGCTGGTCCTGCCGGACCGCTCGGGGGCGGTGCTCACGACCGCGCGCGGGTACGCGCTGGCGGCCGGTGGTCCGCGGTTCCACGCCGGGTTCAGCCCCGGCGGCCAGGACCGCGCCCGGATCGCGTTCCACCGGGCGGCGCGGCGGCTGGCCGACCGGTTCCCCGACCTGCCCGACGTCGCCGCGCGGCACCCCGTCGAGACCCCGGTCGACCGGGGGCCGCACACCCTGCGCCAGGTCGAGCTGATGCGCGAGCTGGCGCGGGGCGCGATCTCCCCGGCGGACCTCGCGGAGCGCTGGTTCCCGGTCCGCCGCGCGGCGGCGCGCGCGGGGGAGCGGACCGGCGAGCCGCTGACCACCGTCCTGGACCGGGTGTTCACCGCCCTGGACGACCGCTCGACCGACCCGGCGCTCCGCGAGCGCGACGACGACGCCCTCGTCACCTACGTGCGCGACGCGGTTGTCCGGTTGAGCGGCGCCGCGTCCCCCGGTCGTCGAGGGGTGCGGCGCCACCGCGATCACCTGCGCGCGCAGCTCAACGCGGGTGACGTCGCCGACCCCGTCGCGGTGAAGCCGAACGTGGTCGACGCGCCCGGAGCCAGCGCGCCGTTGTAGGACTCGTTCGCCACGGTCGCCGTCGACCCGCTCGTGCTCAGCACCCCGTTCCACACCTGCGTGATCGCCTGACCGCCGCCCAGCGCCCAGGCCACCGACCAGCCACCGGCGCCCGCGCTGCCCGCCGTCACGGTCACCTCGCCCTGGAACCCGCCCGACCAGGAGTTCGTGGTCCGGTAGGCCGCCGTGCAACCGCTTCCGCCCGGCGGCGGGGTGGTGGTCGTCGTGGGCGGGGTGGTCGTCGTCGGACCCGTGGTCGTGGTGGTGCGGCTGGTGGTCGTGGTGGTCGGCGGCGGGGTGGTCCCGCCGTTCGCCGCGTGGTCCAGGTACTCCTCCAGGTTGCGGTAGCCGTCGCCGTCCGCGTCGCCGTTGTGGTCGGCGGTGTTCGGGTTCAGGCCGTTCGCGCTCTCCCAGGCGTTCGGCATCCCGTCGCGGTCGGTGTCCCAGCCGCTCGGGGCGCTCACCTGCGCGGCGTTCCAGATGGCGTTCCACTCGGACTGGTTGTACTCGTTGACGATCCCGCCGCTGGTGGTGCGGGTCTCGGCGACGATCCGGGTGTCCACGGCGTCGCGCGCCCACCAGAAGGCGCCCGAACCCGAGAGCACCTTCGGCAGCGCGGTGTACGCGGCCTCGGTGGTCATGTTCGGCACGGGGAAGCGGCTGGAGCGCAGCGTGGACGAGGAGAACGCGCTCGTGGGGGCGTCCTTGCCGTTGGTGGTGTTCGAGTCGCCGTCGTAGTCGACCTTGTTGCCCGACTGGTGGATCGTCGTGCCCGCCGCGCCGGTGTAGACCTCGGGGTTGCCGGAGTTGTGCCGCAGGTAGGTGTTGCCGACGAAGTTCGCGTTCACCGGCTGGTTCGCGCCGCTGTAGCCCTTGCCCTCGAAGATGACGTTGTTGCTCCACTCGACGTAGTTCGTCGCGTTGGTCTCGTTGCCCAGGCGGGGAAGGCGGCTGGTGTTGTGGGCGTAGAGGTTGTGGTGGTAGGCGATCGCCGAGCCCGCCACGTCGCTGCCGATCAGCGAGCCGTACGAGTGGCCCGCGTAGTTCAGGCCCTCGGCGACGATCGAGTGCTGCACGGTCACCTGGCCCGCGCCGTCGCTGGCGCTGATGCCCTCGTCGTCGGCCCAGCTGACCGAGACGTGGTCGACGACGACGTTGTCGCCGGTGATCCAGATGCCGTCGTTGGTGGCGCTGCCGGGGTTGGCCTGGTCCTTGCCGGGGCGGAACTTCAGGTGCCGCAGCACGACGTTCTTGCCGGTGATCTTGGTGGCCTGGCCCATGATCGTGATACCGGGCCTGGGGGCGGTCTGGCCCGCGATGGTCAGGTTGCTCGCGCCGATCCCGAGCCAGCCCTGCCGTCCGGCGGGGGAGAGCTTGATGGCGCCCGCGACGTCGAACACGATGGTGCGGCCCGCACTGGGCACGGTGGTCAGGCCGTGCCGGAGCGAACCCGGCTGCGGGCTGGCGGCGTTGTCGGTGAGGTTGGTGACGTGGTAGACGTCCCCACCCCGCCCGCCGCTCGCGTACATGGCGGGCCCGGCCGCGCCGGGGAACGCGGGCACCGCGGCGGCGTCCGCGGGCGGACTGGCGGCCACCAGCCCGGCCAGGGCGAGCGCCCCGGCCACCCCGAACGCCAGTGCCGCGCGGGCGGGCGCCCGCGACGAGGTCGACCTTGCTGGTGCCACGCTGGACCTCCGGAGGTCTGGGCCCCACGTCGGTGTGGAGCGCCGGTCGTGGACACAGACGGGGGGAGTGGCGGGGGATAACAGCGGGCGGGCGGGTTCACCTGGTTGGCGCAGCGGGTGCGGAGGCGGACCGGGAAGCGCTTTCCGGCGGCGACCTGAGCCGCGCCGGGTGTGTCCCGACGCCCTCCGAGCGCGGTGACGGCCCGGCGTCACCGCGCGTCGAGCACCCCGACGGCAACCTCGGACCCGCCGCTCGGGTGACCGCCGTCACGTCCGGAAACCCTGTGCTGTCAACGTCCTACCGCGAGTGACGGACCGTTCCCGCTGCCCCGGACCAGGATCGGCCGGTGCCCACGCGCCCGCCCGCTGCCCAGTACGCTGCCTGGGACGCAGCGCCCGCAGAGAGGTTCCCCGTGCAGCCGCTTCATGCTTCCGACCCGGTGGAGATCGGCCGCTACCGCCTGACCGGGCGGCTCGGCTCCGGCGGGATGGGCAGCGTCTACCTGGGGCGCTCGCCCGGTGGCAGGCTGGCCGCCGTCAAGGTGATCAACCTGGGGTTCCAGGAGGACCCGAACGCGCTGGAGCGGTTCCGCCGCGAGGTCGAGACGCTCCGGACCGTGCGCAGCGCCTACACCGCCGCGCTCATCGACTCCGAGACCACGACCCCGCCGTGCTGGTTCGCCACCGAGTACGTGCCCGGCCCCACGCTCGCCCGCGCCATCAAGGACGAGGGCGGGCTGCCGCCCGACCTGTGCCGCGCGCTGCTCGCCGCGCTCGCCGAGGGGCTGGCCGACATCCACGCGCACGGCGTGTGGCACCGCGACGTCAAGCCGCAGAACGTGATCCTGTCCGCGACCGGCCCGCAGCTGATCGACTTCGGCATCGCCCGCGCCACCGAGCAGACCGCGCTCACCCAGCAGGGCCTGGCCACCGGCAGCCCCGGCTACATCGCGCCCGAGGTGCTGACCGACGACGCGGTGGGCCCGGCCGCCGACGTGTTCGCGCTCGGCGCGACCATCGCCCGCGCCGCCACCGGCAGGCCGCCGTTCGGCGACGGCAACGCGTACGCGATCACCTACCGGACCGTGCAGGTCGACCTCGACCTCGACGGGGTCGAGCCGGAGCTGGCCGCGCTGATCACCGCGATCACCGACCGCGACCCGGCGCGCAGGCCCAGCCCGCAGGAGATCATCGAGCGCTGCCAGCCCGCGCCGCAGCTCGTGGAGCACCCGGCGTACCGGCGGGCGCTCGTCCGCAGCGCGGCGGCCCGTGACGAGCGCACCGACGTGCTGGTCGGGCCCGTGGCGCCCGGTCCGTCGACGCCCGGACCGGTGCCCGCGCAGCAGGCCCCGCAGCAGCCGCCCGCCCAGCCACCGGCGCAGCAGCCGCACACCCCGCCCCGGCCGGGGCCCGCGCAGTTCCCGCAGCAGGTCGCGCACCAGGGGCCCGCGTCCGGACTCCAGTCGCTGCCCCGGTCGGGCCCGCAGCCCACCCTGGCCGGCTACCCGCCCACCGGCTACCAGCAGCCGCCGACCGCCTACCGGACCCACCCCGGCGGCCCGCCGCAGGTCCACCACCCCGTGCACACCGGTCCGCAGCAGGTCAAGCGCCGTCCCGGCGCGCTCGCCGCCGTCGCGGCCGTCGCCGTGCTCGCGCTCGCCGGCGGCGGGATCTACCTGCTGGACAAGAACAAGTCGGCCGACCAGGCGGGCGGCGGCACGTCCGCGTCCACGCCCGCCTCGCAGTCCGGCGGGGCGGGCCAGCCGCCCGCCTCCGAGTCGGACGTCCCCGACGGCAACCGCTGCACCACGGCCCAGCTCACGATGGTCTTCGAGCCGGTCGAGCGCGGGGGCCGCGTCGCCACCTACCGGCTGGTGTTCACCAACACCTCCAACCAGGAGTGCGTGCTCAACGGCTTCCCCGGCGTCTCCCTGCGCGACAACGACAACGCGATCATCGGCGACGCGGCCGGTCGCGCGGGCGGCACCAAGGAGCCGGTCACCCTGGTCCCCGGCACGGCCGTGCAGGCCGACGTGATCGCGAGCGTGAGCGAGTCGGGCGACGACGAGGGCTGCTGGGAGGAGCCCGAGACCCTCGTCGTCTTCCCGCCCGCGTCCAAGTCCACGATGACGCTGAAGACCAAGGAGCCGGTCGTCTGCGGCGAGCGGTTCACCGTCGGCGCGGTCTACCCCGTGCAGACCTGACCAGCGCGACCCCGGCCGCTAGACAGCAGCCTCCGGCGGGATCTCCACGGCGATCTCCGCCCCGAGCCGCGCGCCCGCCAGCAGCTCCAGCTCGTCCCCGCTCCAGAACCGGCCGGGGTCGTACCAGTTGGCGCGCCTGCCGGTCGGCAGCAGCCCCATGGCCTCGTAGGTCACCGCCACCACCTCGGCGCAGTAGGCGGTCTCCAGCGTCATCTCGGCCGACCGGCGCACCCTGGGCAACCGGCCGCGCAGCCACCGCCCGGCCAGCCGCGCGGTCGACGGGAACGGCGTCCCGTCCAGCCGGGCCACGGTCCTGAGCACGGCGTCGTCCACGTCCAGCGAGTGGTCGAGCTGCCGCAGCCACGCCCGCTGCCCGTACTTGCGCGCCCACACCACGACGGCGTCGTGCAGGTCGTGCAGCTGCACCCCGCGCTGGTGGGTCCCGGTCCACACGTCGGGCAGCGAGCGCCCCAGCTCGGCGTGCCACATCAGCGGCGGCAGGTCGTCCACGACGACGGACATGCCGACGTGGTTGACGGGGCTGTTGGTGGTCATCTGGATCGCCCGGTCGGCCGGTGAGCTGCCCCGGAACAGCCAGACGTCGCCGGTCCGGGTGAGGTCCACGGCCTCGGCGAGGGAGATTCGCGTTTCGCCCATCCGGGTAGCCTAGGCACATGCGCTTCTGGAGGCTGGTTGGACTTGCCGGTGTCGCCGGGGTCGCGGCGACCGGTGTGGTGGTCGCGCGGGCCGAGCGCAAGCGCCGCGCCTACACGCCGGACGAGATCCGCGAGCGGTTGCACGCGAAGGCGGCCGAGAAGGCGGTCGAGCAGGGCTGACGCCCCGACGGCCCCTGATCGGCGCGGCTGACCGGCGCAACGCGGAGCGCGTGCGCGGGAACACGCGGTGTGCGGGGCAACGCTCTCGACGCGGCCGGGAACACACCGGGTGTGACGAGGGTGGGGAACGGGGCGCGGAAGCCGGAGCCGCCGGGTGGTCCGGGGTGCGCGGACCGCGACGACCGGGTGCTGTGGGAGCTGGCGGGGGCCGGTGACCGGGGGGCGTTCGGCGAGCTGTACCGGCGGCACGTCGAGGCGGTGTGGAACTACGCGTACCGGTTGACCGGGTCCTGGTCGGTCGCCGAGGACCTGACGTCGGCCACGTTCCTGGCGGCGTGGCGCAAGCTCGCGGACCTCACGCTGGTGAACGCGAGCGCCCGGCCGTGGCTGTTCACGGTGACCAGCAACCTGGCCATGCACGAGCACCGCAGCGGGGCGGTTCAGCCGCCTGCTCTCGCGCGTCCCGCTGGTGGAGGCCACCCGCGACCACGCCGACGACGTGGTGGACCGGGTGGACGCGGACCGCAGGCTGCGGGTGGTGCTGGACGCCGTGGCCGGGCTCCCGCGCGGTGAGCGGCGCGCGGTGGAGCTGTGCCTGCTGGGCGAGCTGCCCACCGCCGACGCGGCGGCCGTGCTCGGCATCGCCGAGGTGAGCGTGCGGGCGCGGATCTCGCGGGCCAGGGGCAGGCTGCGCGGGCTGCTCGGCGACATCGGGACCGGCGTGGTGGAGGAGGGACCGTGAGGGGGAGCGCTGACCTGCCCGAGCCGAGGCCGATGCCGGAGGCGCTGGCGGACGGGATCTGGGCGGCCGTCGAGCCGGGGCTGGACCTGGACCTGGACCGGCCGGGGGAGCGGTCCAGGAGGTGGCGCGCGCCGCTGGCGGTGGCGGCGTCGGTCGCGGCGCTGACGCTCGGGGTCGTGCAGGGGTTGCCGGGGGCGGAGGCGCCTCCGGAGGTCCGGGTGGCGAGGTACGAGGTGGCGGCGGGACCCAGGTCGGGGCTGGTCGGGGAGTGCCTGGAAGCGGCCGGCGCGCTGCCCGAGGGGTTCTGGCGGGAGGGGAGGCCCGCCGAAGGCCCCTGGCGGGCCGGGGTCCAGGTGGAGAACGAGGCCGGGGACACCTTCCTGGTGATCCGCTCGGACGTGCGCGCGGGGGTCTGCCTCATCCAGCACGGGCGGGCCGCAGCCGTCCTCGGCGGTGATTTCCTCGGGCAGCGCACCTATCCCGGGCTCACCGCCGAGCGGCCGTTCGGCAGCCTGACGTCGATGAACAAGCGCGAGGACGAGAACATCCACTTCGGGTTCACCTCCGACGAGGTGACCGGTGTGTCGCTGATCGGAGCGGGCGGTGGTTCGTCGCCCGCGACCGTCGTCGACGGGACGTTCGCGGTGAAGAACCAGTTCCCCGAGGACAGGGCGCCGCACAGCACCAACACCGTGGTGGCGACGCTGAGCGGGGGGGCGGGTGGTGGAGGGGCCGCTGCGGGAGTGGTGAGCCGGGGTCGTTCGGCGGGTGAACTAGTCTCACGCGGATGGGGAGAGAGATCGTCGTGGGGGTTTGCGCGCTGGTGGCGCTGGTGGGGTGTTCGACGTCCTCGCCCTCGTCGTCGGAGGAGGGCTCGGCGGCTCCCGCCACCACCGCCTCGGGACCGGCCGGTGTCGAGCGCTTGCAGCAGGACTGGTGGGCGTGGGCGGCGGGCCTGCCGGAGGAGACGAACCCGGTGCTGGACACCACCGGCGAGCACTGCGCCCGCGCGCAACCGGACGACCGCTGGTTGTTGGCGGGGTCGTTCGGGGAGACGCTGACGAGGGAGTGCGCCGTGCCCGCGGGCGTGCCGCTGGCGGGGCCCGCGGTGAACCTGGTGGCGGGCGACGAGGCGGAGTGCGCCGAGTTCATGGCGGACGCCGAGGGCGAGGTGACCCTGGACGGCGCGCCGGTCGCCCTGGACCGCGTGGAGTCGGCTCCGGTGCGCTTCACGGCCGTCGCGGGCAACCCGGTGACGAGGCGGGGCGGGGAGCAGGACCTGGTGGGGTGCGGGTTGTGGTTCAGCGTGCCGGGGTTGGCGCGGGGGGAGCACCGGGTGGTGATCAACGGGACGGGGACGGGGTTCGCGCTGTCGGTGACCTACGAGCTGACGGTGGGGTCGGCTGACTGAGAGGCGTTCCGGGGCGGGTTGAGTCCATCTATTCCTTCAGTGTGGAACGAAACCAGTCTCGAGCCGCATCGGTGGTTCGGTGATCGGGCTGCTCTCGGAGTGATCGGCCCCGCAGGGGCAGCCTGTCATCGGATTCGCGTGTCCGCGCCTCTCCAGCACGAACGAGATCCGCCGCGCCGCACCGACGCAGTGCCTGCCGAAGACGACCGGTCCACCGCGCAGTTCGACCCCGAGCAGGCGCAGGGCCACCCGGCGCCCGGCCCTGAAAGCGGCCCACCACCGCCGCTCGCGCGCCCGCAGGACGAGCAGCTGCGCCCACAGCGTGAGCTCCGCCCGGTGCCCACCGCCCGCTCTGGCCAGCACGATCCCGCGCTCTGCCACGGCCTCCGCCTTCGCGTGCTGGGCCGTGCGCGCGTAGTACCGGAACCACGTCCCGTCCAGAACCGCCGTGCTCACCCCGTTCTGCCCCAGGTGCTCGAAGGTCGCCGTGGCCCAGCGCAGGTGGAAGTGCGCTTCCCGCAACAACCCTCCGCTGACCAGGACCTCGGCGAGCCGCTGGTGGAAGAAGCCGTGCCCGAGCAGTTGGTCGTCGGACAGCGCCTCCGCCCTGACGTAGTGCTCGGCGGCGAGGTCGTGCTCACCCGCGCCGTGGTGGATGCGGCCGAGGAAGTGCACCGCCTCCGCGACGGCCTGCCTCGCCCCTCGAGGGCCCACCCGCCCCGGATCCAGCGCCACCGCTCGTTCCAGGTGCTCCCTCGCTGCTCCGGGGTTGGTGTAGAACAGGATCGTCCCCGTCGTGCACTCCACTTGGGCGGCTTGCCCCGGCGCCTCGCCCCGCCCGGTGATCCGCGCGCACTCCGCCAGCACCCGCCGAGCCCGCCGGTAACCGCTGAGGTCGACGTGGAGCTTGGCCAGCGCCAGCAGGGACTCGACCCGCTCCTCCGGCGAGACCGCAGCGGACACCGCACCCTCGATGAGCTCCCGGCGCAGTGGAGTGCTGTTGCTGGACCTGATCTCCAGCCGCGCGGCGGACAGCAGCAGCCGCGACACCGGGTGCCCGGCCCCGCGCAACCGTTCGATCAGCTCCAGCGCGCTGTCGTGCAGCTGCGGGTACCCGTCGAAGTCCCGCCCCGCGCCCGCGATCAGCACCGCGTCGAACGCGATCCGCACCAGTTCCGCCACCGCCCCCGCCTCGACCCCGCCCTCCACCACGACCGCCGCCCGCAGCAGCGTTCCCAGCTCGGGCACCGCCTCCGTCGTGGTGTGCGCCTCCGGTTCGGCGACCACGCGGGCGATCTTCACCGGGAAGCGCGCGCGGGCGCGGCGGGCGAACAGCTCCTGCCAGGCCGTCAGCGGTTCAGCCACGGTCGGCGCGCCAGGCGAGCGGGCAGGTGTACTGGTACAGCAGGCTGTGGATCGAGTACCGCCGGTTGCGGTCCGACGGGCGCACCAGGCCGAGCCTGCACGCGGTTTCCAGCACCGGGTCGAACGCCTCCGGAGCCACGCCGCTCTCCTCCAGCAACCCCCGGTACGACAGCGACCCACCCCGGCTCGCCGCGCAGAACGCGAACAGCAGCCCCAGCGCGTCCTCCTCGCCCGACCGGTCCCGCAGCTCGTCCAGCGACCGGTCGAACAGCCACGCCCGCACCCGTCCGCCCAACCGGTCTGCCGCCGTGCCCAGCTCGGCCAGCACCAGGTCCATCGAACGGCCCGTCACCAGGTAGCGGCGGCAGGCCAGTTTGATCAGGAACGGGTTGCCCTCGGTGATCGCGTGCAGCGGCGCGAGGTCCGCGTCGTCCGCCGCGCCCAGGTCCGTCCCCTCCGCCACCACGCGCACCAGGTCGCAGGACTGCTCCGGGGACAGCGGTCGCACGCGCACGTCGCTCACGTCCAGGTCGTCGCCCAGGACCGCCCACCGGGTGGTCGCCACGACCTTGTGCGGGTGCCGCAGGCCCAGCTCCCGCAACCGGCCGATCACCCGGTGCGCTGCGTGCACGTGCTCCAGGTTGTCGACCACGACCAGCAGCCGAGTCCCGGCCAGCTCGTGCCCCAGGAACCCGGACAGCGCCTGCTCCCACAGCGCCTGGTTCGCGGGCAGCGGGCACCCGAGCTGGCCGGAGACGATGCGGACCACATCGTGCCAGTGCACCGAGTGCAGCGCCGCGTCCTCCGCTTCCGACGACGAGAAGCGGCTGTTCTTGGCGGACGCCCACACGATGCGGTCGAACACGCCCTCGGCGGCGATCCTGGTCACCGCCGCGTGCGTGATCGCGGTCTTGCCCAGCCCGCCCGCGCCCGACACGGTCACCGCGGACGGGGCGTCCGCGCCGGAGATCGCGGTCACCAGGCGGGACACGGCCGCCTCGGCGTGGACCAGCGCCTCCGGTTCCAGCAGCGCGTGCGACGCCCAGTCCGCCACCGGCGCCCGAGGCCCGGTGTGCAGGTGCACGGCGCCGATGCGCTCCGCCTGGACGCTGGTGGTCACGGCGCCGTGCACGGTGTTCCGCACGTGCGGGTCGTCGCGCTGGGAGGGCACCCGGACATGGTCGCGCGCCCGCGCCCGACGATCACCGCAGAAAGCGGGGTCCCGCCGAGGGGATCACCAAGCCCCCGAGATCAGCGGCGTCAACCGGTCCGCCACCTTCCGGTGCCCCGCGTCGTTCGGGTGCACGTTGTCCACCGTGTCGGTCGACTCCACGATCCACCCCGTGGTGTCCACGAACCGGATCCGCGGATCCCCCACCGCCGCCACCGCCGCCTGGGTCTCCGCGACGTACCGGCCCCGGAACACCCGCAGCGCGAGCACCAGCGCGTTCGGGTACTTCTCCCGCACCCGCCGCAGCAGCGTCGTGTACCCCGCCTGGAACTGCGCCCCCGTCACGCCGTGGCCCACGTCGTTCGTGCCCAGGTTGACCACCACCGCGTCCGCCCGGTACCGGCCGAAGTCCCACAGGGGCGCGGTCGCCGCCAGGCCCGTGCGCAGCCAGCGGTCGCTCATGCCGATGCAGCCGTCCGCCGCCGGGTACAGGCACGCGCCGCCCACCGCGATCTGGGTGTGCGCCGCGCCCAGCCGCTCCCCGGTCAGCCAGGCGTACCCGGTCAGCGCCTGCTTCGACGACAGCTGCCCCACGGTGATCGAGTCGCCGATGAACTCCACCGTGCGCGCGGGCGTCGCCGGGGCGTAGGTGCGCGCGCCCGAGTCCAGCACCACGCCCCGGAACACCGCGTCCCCCTTGTACGAGCCCGCGATCGGCCGGTACGACACGCGCACCGTGTGGTTGCCCGCCTTCAGCGGGGTCGGGGTCAGGTTGACGGTGCCGCTCACGTTCGCGTGCAGCACGTCCGGGCCGCCGTCGACGCTCGCGTACAGGTCGATCGCGTTGCGCTGCTTGAGCTTCACGGTCGTTCCGGTGAAGCCGACCAGCACGTACGCGCCCGCCCACTCCGACACGTGCGCCGTCGGGTCCGCCGTGTTCCAGCGGCCGAAGTACTTCACGTTCGAGTCGGTCGGGGAGCCGTCGCCGGTCGCGGCCCCGGCGACGGGGGCGGCCAGGCCGGTGGCCAGCAGGGCGGCCAGGGCTGCGGTGATCACTCGGACGCCCATGTCAGATCCTCGCCGCGATGATCGGGGCGAGCCGGTCGGCGATCTTCGCCTGGCCCGCGTCGTTGGGGTGGCCGTCGCCGTCCACGTAGTCGGTCCCGGTGGTCAGCCAGCCGCTCGTGTCGACGAAGAACGCCCGCGCGTCACCGGTCGCCGCCACCGCCGCCCTGGTCTGCGCGGCGTACCGCTTCTTCAACGTCTGGAACGCGAAGATCGCCGCGTTCGGGTACTTCGCCCTGATGTCCCGCAGGAACTGGGTGTACGCCGCCTGGAATGCGCTTTCCGACACGCCGTGGCCGATGTCGTTGGTGCCCAGGTTCACCACGACCGCCGCCGCCTGGTACCGGCCGAAGTCCCAGTTCGCCGACCCCGTGCTGTCGGTGCGGAAGAACTGCGCCGACTGCCCGACGCACCCCGACCGCGCCACCAGGCAGTAGCCCGCGCGGGCGATCACGGTGCGCGGAAGGCCGAGTTTCTCGCCCACCAGCCAGCCGTACGAGGACAGCGCCAGCTTCGAGTCCAGGTAGCCCGCGGTGATCGAGTCGCCGACGAACTCCAGCACCTTGGCCGACGGCGTGAACGCCACCGTCCGCGCCCCGGTGTCCAGCGCGAGTCCGCCGAACACCGTGTCACCGGACCGGAACGCCACGCGCAGCGTGTGGTTGCCCGCCGCGAGCGGCGTCGGGGTCAGGTCGACGGTGCCGCGCACGCCCGCGTGGAACACGTCGGGCCCGCCGTCGACGCTGGTGTAGACGTTGACGGCGGCGCGCAGCTTGAGCTTCACCGTGGTGCCGGTGAACCCGGTCTGGAGGTAGGCGCCCGCCCAGTGCGGCACGCGCGGGTCGCCGGTGGCGTCCCAGCGGCCGACGTAGGAGATGTTCGGGTCGGACACCGGGATGTCCACCGCCGCCGAGGCGGTCGGGGCGAGCAGGGTGGTGGCGAGCGCGGTGGTCAGCAGGACCGCCGTCGACCTGGCCGCACCCCATGACGTCGCTGTCATGCGCGTGCCTTTCGCGAGAACGCGGTGTGCGGCGGTCCACCGGCATCCGTTGGGACCTCAGACCATGCAAGCCGGAAGCGCCCGCCGTCAACCGCGCGTCTCGATCGGCGCCCCCGCCAGGGGTCCGAGGGACCCGCCCGGTTACCCCGAGCGCGCGATCAGCTCGCCGTGCGCACCGCCCCGGAACGCGCTGGGCGGCGCCGGGACCCGGTCAGGCCGGGCGCGCCGCCGGACCTGACCGGGAAAACCCTTGCGGCAGCTCGAAGTGCTGGTAGTCGAGCGGCGTCTCCCAGCGCCCGCCCCAGGTCCAGCCCCGGCTCTCGAACGCGGTCACCACCGCGTCCCCGGCCACGATCAACCCCGGCGCAGGCACCGCGCGGTCCACGTACGGCGCGCCGCTCGGCGGGTACACCGCGCCGCTGGCCGACACGTACGGGTTCTGCACCGGGTTGAGGTCGATCGCCCGCCCGTACGAGTGGTTCGACCACGCCGTCCCGCCGGTGATCGGGCGGCAGTTGAACGCCGAGGTGTTGTTCGCCGCCATCGACGCGTCGTCGTCGGCGTCGTGCTTCTCCACCGTCTCCACGCGCTCCAGCGGGAAGCGCGCCTCGTACAGCTCCCGGAACACCTCGACGACGTCGCCCGCCACCGCCTCGGCGACCACCAGCTCACCCCGGTGCGCGGCCCCGTCGAAGCCGACGAAGTCCAGTGACACCAGGCGGAGCGCCTCGGGGCCGACCGGGCACCCCGCGCGCCAGCTGGCCCCCAGCCGCTCGGCGGTCACCTCCTCGACCTGCGCGGTGAACTCGGGAAGTCCGGGTTCGCAGGGCGGAACCGGTGCGGCCAGCGCGGTGGCGGCGGCGAGCGCGGCTGTGAGCGTCGTCAGAATCCCCATGATCACCACGATGGCCCCGCACGAGCGGCGGACAGCACCCCGAAGACCGGGAAGCCGAAGCGCCGCAACGGTTTCCCGGCGCTCAGCGGGCGCGTCGGGATGCCGAACTAGCCGGACTTCGCCACCAGCTCGTCCGCGACCCACCGCGCCACCCGCTCCGGGTACGGCGCGGACAGCCCGAGCACCACGTGCGAGAACCCGAGCTCCAGCGCCCGCCCGATCTCCGCGCGGGTGCGCTCCGGGTGCTCGTACGAGGCCTGGAGCACCGTGGACCTGGTGATCGAGCGGGGATCGCGGCCGATCTCCGCGCAGTACCGGTCCAGCCGCGCCGACCGGGTCGCGGCGGCCTCCAGGTCGTGCCCCGGCGCGTTCCAGACGTCCGCGTGCTCGGCGGCCACCCGCAGCGTCGCGGACGCCACCCCGCCGATCAGGATCGGCGGGTGCGGGCGCTGCACGGGCTTGGGGTTGCCGAACGCCCCGGTGAGCCGCACGTGCTCGCCGCGGAAGTCGAACGGCTCGTCCTCGGTCCACAGCCGCCGGATCACCGCGCACGCCTCGGCGAGCGCGGCCACCGCGTGCTCGGCGTCGTGGTACGGCAGGCCGTGCGCCTCGTACTCCACCCGCGCCACCGGGTGGCTCGGCCGCGACCCCGCGCCGATGCCCAGGTCCAGCCGCCCGCCGGACACCACGTCGACCGTCGTGGCCATCTTCGCGAGCAGCGCGGGCGGGCGGAACCGGTTGCTGGTCACCATGACGCCCAGCCGCAGCCGCGAGGTCAGCGCGGCGAGCGCGGACAGCAGCGTCCAGCCCTCGAGCGCCGGGCCGGTGACCGGGCCGCCGATCGGCATCAGGTGGTCGAACAGCCAGGCGTGCTCGATCGCCGTGATCCCGTCGGCCTCCCGCCACACCCGCAGCACGTCCGCGTAGTCGACCTGCTGCTGCGGCGTCATGATCCCGAAGCTGGGCCTCACCTCCCCTTCACCCAGCCGATCGCGGCGTCCAGGGCGGAGGACTCGACGGTCCACGCCGCGTCGTCGCCGCCCAGCGCGCCCAGCAGGTAGGCGGTGGTGAGCCGGGCGATCGCGGCGACCCGCTCGGGGTTCTCGTCCGTGGTCGCGGCGGCCCCTCGGCCCTGGATGCCGCCGAGCGTGTGCTCACCGCCGACCAGGGTGAGCAGGTGCGTCGCGCCGGGGGCGTGGTGGAAGGCGTCGGTGAACCAGTCCGGGCCCCTGGTGGCGGTGAGCGCGGACTGGTCGGCGTCCCCGGCCACGACCAGCGCGGGCGTGGTCAGCTCGGCGAAGCTCGGGCTCATGAACGGGAAGTGCTCGGCCGCGAACGGGCTCAGGTCCGCCCCGCCCAGCCCGGTGGCGGCGAGCAGGACGCCCGCGCGGACGCGGTGGTCGGACAGGTCCTCGCCGGGGACGCCCGAGGCGTCCAGGACGCGCGCGCCGAGCAGCACCCCGGCGGTCTGCGCGCCGTAGGAGTGGCCCGCGACGGCGATCCGGGCGCGGTCGATCCGGCCGGTGAGGCCGGGGACGGCGGCCTCGACCTCGTCGAGCGCGTCGAGCACGCGGGTGAGGTCGGCGACGCGGTGCCGCCAGATCAGCGGGGTGCGGGGGTCCTCGGGCGGCAGGGCGAGGGTGCGCGAGTCCAGGTGGGTGGGCTGCACGACGGCGAAGCCGTGCGCGGTCCAGTGGTCGACCAGCGGGTCGTAGGAGTCCAGGGACTCGCCGAAGCCGTGCGAGAGCAGGATCAGCGGCAGGCCGGTCCCGGTGGCGGGGGCGGTGACGCGCACGTGCAGGTCGGCGCCCCGGTCGGGGGCGGGGATCACGACGGGCTTGGCGGAGAGCGTGGTCACGGGCGTGCTCCAAGAGGGGGAGTGGTCCGAACCCGCACGGCGCGGGTTAAGCGGAACCTTGTTCCACAAAAGATACGGAACATGGTTCCGCTTGGCAAACCCCCTACTCAAGCGACCTCAGGGGGTGTCACCACGCCCTCGGCGGCCAGTCGCGCGCCCCGCCCGTCGGGCCGTGGTCGACCTCGGTGGGGAACCGGGGGCGGTCCTGCCCGACGAGGCTGGTGAACAGCGTTGCCAAAAGTGGCGCCCAACGCCCTGAACAGCCACAACGTCCCGCGATTACCTTTGTCACCCCGAGCCGGTGACACAAGATCACTACCGCCCGACGACCCGTCCCGGCAGCCTTCCCGGCATGGGAACGGAACAGGCGGTCCTCACCGCCGAGGGACTGCGGCACCGCTACGGGGACCTGGTCGCGCTCGACGGCGTCGACCTGCGCGTCGACCCCGGCGAGTGCGTCGTGCTGCTCGGCCCGAACGGCGCGGGCAAGTCCACGCTCGTCTCGCTCGTCATCGGACTGCGCGCCCCCCAGCACGGCGCCGTGCGCGTCCTCGGCGGCGACCCCCGCCGCACCGCCACCCGCAGGCGGCTCGGCGTCGCCCAGCAGGCGCTCGGCTTCCCCACCACCCTCACCGTCGCCGAGCTGGTCACCGGTGCGGCCGTCCGGGGCGGCCTGCGCTCCTCGGCCGCCAAGCCGATCATGGCCGAGCTGGGGCTCACCGACCTCGGCCGCAAGCGCGTCGCCGCGCTCTCCGGCGGTCAGAAGCAGCGCGTCCAGCTCGCCATGGCGCTGGTCACCGACCCCGCGCTGCTCGTGCTCGACGAGCCCACCACCGGCCTGGACACCCAGGCCCGCAGGGACTTCTGGCGCCTGGTGGAGCAGCGCCGCGCACGCGGCGTCGGCGTGCTGGTCACCACGCACGTGATCGAGGAGGCCGCCGCCGTCGCCAACCGGGTCGTCGTGCTCGACCGGGGGACCGTCCTGGTCGACGCCACCCCGACCGAGCTGGTGTCCCGGCTGCCCGACCGCACCATCACCGCCACCACCACCCTGGACGTGACCGCGCTGCGCGCGCTGCCCGGCGTGCTCTCCGCCACCCGCGAGCACGACGTGGCCACCGTCCAGACCCGCGCGCCCGAGACCGTGCTGCGCGCCCTGCTCGACCTCGACCCCGCGCTCGCCAGGCTGCGGGTGCGGGACGCCGGACTGGAAGAGGCCGTGCTCGCGCTGACGGCGGCCCGTGACGAGGAGGAGGCGGCGTGAACTCGTTGCGGCTCAGGGTTTTCGGCGTCGAACTGCGGGACGAGCTGCGCGGCGTCGTGCGCGAGCCCACCGCGCTGTTCTTCGGCGTCGTCATGCCGGTCGGGATCTTCGTGCTCTTCAACCTCCTCTACGGCGGGCAGGTCAACCAGGGGCTCTCGGCGGGCACCGCCATGGTCGCCACCTTCGGCGCGTACGGCGTGATCACCGTCGCCTCGCTGCAACCCGGCGTCGGTGTGGCCCAGGACCGCGACCTGGGGTGGTTGCGGGTCAAGCGGGTCTCCGCCGTGCCGGTGCCGATCACCCTGGCCGCCAAGGCCTTCGCGGGCCTGCTGCACGGCGCCGCGGTGCTCGTGCTGCTGGGGACCGCCGCCGCGCTCCTGGGCACCCTGCACGCCTCGCCGCTCGCCCTGCTGCGCCTGGCCGCCGTGCTGCTGCTCGGCACGATCCCGTTCACGCTGCTCAGCGTCTCGGTCGGCTTCCAGCTGCGCACCAACGCCGCCATGGCCGTGCTCAACGCCGCCCTGTTCCCGCTGGCCGTGCTGTCCGGCCTGTGGATGCCGATCGAGCTGCTCCCCAACGCCGTCGGGCAGCTCGCCCGCTTCCTGCCCACCTACCACCTCGCGCAGCTCGGCCTCGCCCAGCTCGGCGCCGGGAACTCGGGAGTCCACCTGCTCGCGCTCCTGGTCACCGGGGCCGTCGCCGCGGGCGTCGCGGCCCTGTCGTACCGTCACGCCCGGACATGAGCCACGACACCGCCGAACCCCCGCCCAGGACCGCCGCCGAGCTGCTGCGCACCTGGGAGTGGGTGCACCTCGGGTACCTGCTCTTCGTGCTCGCCCAGCCCTGGCTCACCCCGCACCCCGCGCCCTGGGAGTGGCCGCTCGCGTTCGCGGTGTGCGCGATCACCCCCGTGCTGTGGGGGAAGGCGTTGCACGCCAACGGTTCCCCGCGCCGCACCTGGTCCGCGATCGTGCCGATGGCGGTGCTCGGCACCCTGGTCACCCCGGTCAACGCGGGCGCCAGCGTGCTGTTCGTCTACGCGGCGGCGGCGGGCGGGGCCGCGCTGCCCCGGCACGTCGCGCGCCTGTGGTTCGCCGGGCTGACCGGGCTGGACGTGCTCACCACGCTCCTGTCCCAGGTCCCGATGCCGCACCGGTTGTGGAGCTTCATGCCCGCGCTCGTGCTGATCTGGGCCATCGGGCTGCTGGAGATCCAGCAGCGGGACCGCCGCCAGCAGACGGAGAACGAGCGGTTGCGCGCCGCGCAGGCCGAGCTGCTCGCCGCCGTCGCCGAGCGCGAGCGCATCGCCCGCGACCTGCACGACCTGCTCGGCCACTCGCTCACCGCCGTCGTGCTGCGCGCCCAGCTCACCAGGGAGCTGATCGCGGTCGACCCGGAGCGGGCGCGCGCCGAGGCCGAGGAGATCGAGCGCAACGCCCGCGAGGCGCTGGCCGAGGTGCGCGCCACCGTCACGGGCTGGCGGCGCACCAGCGTCCGCGCCGAGCTGGAGGCCGCGCGGCGCGCGCTCGCCGGGACCGGCGTGGTGCTGCGGATCGACCCGGACGAGGTGCCGGAGCTGAGCGGGCCGGTCGACCACGCGCTCGGGCTGGCGCTGCGGGAGGCGGTGACGAACGTGGTGCGGCACGCGCGGGCGAGCCGGTGTCGGATCGGGGTGGACGTCGAGGGGGAGCGGGTGCGGCTGGTGGTGCGGGACGACGGGATCGGCGGGGACGGCGGCGAGGGCGGCGGGCTGTCCGGGCTGCGCGAGCGGATCACCGCGCTGGGCGGCGAGGTCCGGCGCGACGGCGCGACCGGCACGACGCTGACGATCACCGTCCCGACGGGGGTGACCGGGTGATCCGGGTGGTGCTGGCCGAGGACCAGGGCATGGTGCTGGGCGCGTTCGCGGCCCTGCTCGACCTCCAGCCGGACGTGACCGTCGTGGCCACCGCGACCACCGGCGACGACGCGCTCGCGGCCGTCCGCGCGCACCGGCCGGACGTGCTGGTCACCGACATCGAGATGCCCGGCCGCACCGGGCTGGACGTGGCCGTGGCGCTGCGGGAGGCGGGCGACCCGACGCGGGTGCTGATCGTGACCACGTTCGCCCGCAGCGGTTACCTGCGGCGCGCGGTCGACGCCGGGGTGCTGGGGTACGTGCTCAAGGACTCGCCGATCGGCGAGCTGGCGACCGCGCTGCGCCGGGTGCACGCGGGGGAGCGGGTCGTCGCGCCGGAGCTGGCCGTGGCCGCCTGGGACGCGGCCGACCCGCTCACCGAGCGGGAGCGCGAGCTGCTGCGCGAGGTCGCGACGGGCGCGGGCAACGCGGAGATCGCCGCGCGGCTGAACCTGGCCGAGGGCACGGTCCGCAACTACCTGTCCACGGCGATGGCGAAGCTCGCCGCCCGCAACCGGACCGAGGCGGCGAGGACCGCTCGGGACCGGGGGTGGTTGTAGCGGCGTCCCGCCGGGGTGGCGGGACGCCGCCCGCCGTCAGGAGCGCTGGGCCCGCTCGTGCAGCTTCGCGGTGATACCCCTGCTGAACCGCGGCCCCACCAGGTGCCGGGTGCACGTGGACGTGCCCCACTCGCACCAGTTGCCCGCGTCGTCCAGGTAGGTGCTCTGGGTGTTCACCCCCACCACCGCCCCGCGCGCCACGCGCGGCCCGCCGCTGGAGCCGCCGCCCATGTCGCACGGCACGCCCCACAGGTTCTCCGGCCCCAGCTCCGGGTGGCCGGGGTCGGGGCGCGGGGTGCCCCAGCAGCGGGCCATCCGCATCCCGGTGAACTCCGGCCTGCCCTGGTGTCCTGGCCGGTTCGCGGCGCGCGGGTAGCCGTACTCGGTCGCGGGCAGCCCGCCCGGCCTGCCGTACGCGATCGGCAGCGCCGCGTCGGAGGGGCGGTCCAGCACCAGGAAGGCCTGGTCGTGCTCGGAGCGCTGGTCGTCGGCCACCCAGGTCGAGCTGACCACGACCCGCTCGACCACGAACGACCCGTGCGGTCGCCCGCCGTCCGCGAATCCGGGCACGAACAGCATCTTCTCGTGCCACACCGGGTCCTCGCCGATCAGGTTCAGGGTGTGCGCGCAGTGCCCGCCGGTCACCGCCGTGCGCCGGTTCGCGCTCCGCACCAGGGTCGCGGTGCAGCTCTCGTCCTCGCCCCGGTTGACGAAGAACAGCCTGCCCACCACCCGGTTGACCCACTCCGCGTCGGCGGGCGCCCCGTCCGGGCCGTCCTCGGCGGGCGCGCCCGGCGTCACCTCGCCGGACGGCATGGCCGCGATCCGCTCCGGGGTCCAGTGCGCCAGCACGCTGGTGGTGTCGAGGTCGTGCACGACGACCGAGATCCGGGCCGCCTCGGGGGACCCGGCCGCGCTCGCGGTCGCGGGGACCACGAGCGCGAGCGCGGCGATGGCTGTCAGCGTTCGCATGGGACCCGAGCGTGGCAGCGGGTTGTGCGGAACCTGTTGGCGCGCGGTGCTGATCCCGTGCCGATCCCGCGCGCGAGGGCTACAGCGGGTCGAGCCTGCGCTTGAGGAGGCAGAACTCGTTGCCCTCCGGGTCGGCCAGCACGTGCCACGACTCGTCACCGGTCTGCCCGATGTCCGCCGGGCGCGCGCCGAGGGCGAGCAACCGCTCCAGCTCGTCCTCCTGGTCGCGGTCGGTGGCGTTGACGTCGATGTGCAGCCGGGGCTTTCCGGGCTCCGGCTCGGCCCTGCGGCTGAGGAACAGCGTGGGCTGCGCGCCGCCGAACCCCTCGCGCGGCCCGATCTCCACGCTGCCGTCGACCTCGCGGTCCAGCACCACGAAGTCCAGCACCTCGCACCAGAACCGGGCCAGCAGCTCCGGGTCGCGGCAGCCGAGCACGAGTTCGCTGATGCGGCACGCCATGAGGACCTCCAGGAGGGCGACTCGGGGGAACGGCGTCCGGACCGTACCCGCCGCCGCGCCCGCCCGCCTCCCGGTTTCCGCCGCCGATGCCCCGATCGCCCCACCGCGTGCACCCGCCGCGCGTCTCAAAATCCCGCGACGCGGGGAAATGCGGGACAAAACCGGCACCCGCCCTTGCCCGCGCCCCCGAAGTCCTCGCATACTGCGAACACCCAAGATCAGCGCCAGTCGAATCCACTTCGCACCGCGTCGACGCGCCGCCCGTCGACCCCCGCCGCCGTCAGACCGGCGCGCGCTGATCACCCCGCAGCTCCCGTGGGCGCGTCCGCGCGCCCGGAGGGGAAGACCGCGCATGGCACCGAAAACCCCGCTCTGGCACCGGACCACCCCGCGCCGCCGCGCGCCCGCCGTCGTCCTCGGCGTCGTCGCGGCCCTGTCGGCGGGCGCGCTGACCGGCCCGGCGGCCTCGGCGGCGGCGCCCGTCACGATCTACGTGGCGGGCGACTCCACCGCCTCCACCTACACCACCTCCCAGTCGCCGAGGGCGGGCTGGGGGCAGGCGCTGCCGGTGTTCCTGAACCCCGGCGCGGTCGCGGCCAACATCGCGAGGTCCGGAGCCAGCTCCAAGAGCTTCATCGACCTCGGCAGGCTCGACCACATCCTGGCCCGGATCAAGCCCGGCGACTACCTGCTGATCTCCTTCGGGCACAACGACTCCAAGGTCGAGGACCCCACCCGCTACACCGAGCCGTCCACGACGTACAAGTCGTACCTGTCGCAGTACGTCGACAAGAGCCGCGCCAAGGGCGCGAAGCCGGTCCTGATCACCCCGGTGGAGCGCCGCCGCTTCACCAGCTCCGGGGCCGCCGCCCCGTCGCACGGCGCGTACCCGGCGGCGATGCGCGAACTGGCCGCCGCCAAGCGGGTTCCGCTGGTGGACCTGACCGCGTCCAGCATGGCGCTGTGGAACCGCGCGGGCGTGGAGGGCACCAAGAAGCACTTCCTGCACCTGGCCGCCGGGCAGTCCCCGAACTACCCGAGCGGGATCGAGGACAACACGCACTTCCAGGGCGCGGGCGCGATCGAGGTCGCCCGGCTGGTCGCGACCGCGCTGAGCGGCCAGGGGATCGTGCCGTCCGGGAACTTCCGGCAGCTCACCGCGACCGTCCCGCCGAGCGCGATCACCTGGCCCACCACGCCGCCCTACTGAGCCCGGAACCGCCGCCGTCGACCACACCGCGACTCGACGAGGAGTTGACGCATGTCACCGCACGGCACCCGCCTGACCGCAGGCACGGCGGCGCTCTCGGCCCCGCTGCTGGCACTCGCGCTGGCCACCCCGGCGCAGGCCGCCACCACGGTCACCGTCGCCGCCGACGGCTCCGGCGACCACACCACCGTCCAGGCCGCAATCGCGGCCGTGTCCTCCGGCTCCACCATCAAGATCAAGCCCGGCACCTACAAGGGCCAGGTCTCCATCCCCGCGAGCAAACCGGGGCTGGTCCTGCAGGGCACGTCCGGCAACTCCGCCGACGTCGTGATCACCGGCAGCACCCCGGCGTCCACGGCGGGCACCGAGGGCAGCGCCACCGTCCTCAACAAGGCCAAGGACACCTCGATCACCGGCCTGACCATGGCCAACACCTACGCCGCGCACGACAGCCAGGCGCTGGCCCTGTACGCGGGCGGCGACCGGCAGGTGTACCGCAACGTGCGGATGCTCGGCTACCAGGACACGTTCCTGTCCTGGGGCGGCACGGGCAGCTCCCAGGTGCGCCAGTACGTCTACAAAAGTTACATCGAGGGCGCCGTGGACTTCATCTACGGCAACGGCGCGCTGGTGGTCGACTCGACCACCATCCAGTCGCTGGACCGGGGCAGCAGCAACAACGGCTACATCACCGCCGCCGCCACCCACTCGTCCAACCCGTACGGCATCCTGATCACCCGGTCCACGCTGAAGGGCCCGTCGGCGGCCAAGACCGTCGCGCTCGGCCGCTGCTGGCACGCGGGTGGCGCGGCCGACGCGATCGGGCAGGTGCTGGTGCGCGACTCCACGCTCGGCGGGCACGTCCGCCAGACCGGCGCGTGGCAGGACATGGGCGGCTTCTCCTGGAAGACCTGCCGCTTCACCGAGCACAACAACTCGGGCGCCGGCGTCACGACCGGGACGGGCGACCGCCCGCAGATGAGCGCCTCCACCGCCGCGAACTACACCGCGCAGAAGTACCTGGCGGGCAACGACGGCTGGAACCCGGTGCAGTAGTCCCCTTGACCGGCAAGGGTTTCCCGGCGGGAAGCGTCCCGCCGGGAAACCCGGTCACGGCCGGTGCGCGTTGGTCCCGCTCTCGCGCACCGAGTCGCACTCGCGCCCCGTCGCGCTCCCGGTCAGCGCGGCCGGGATCGGGTCGCCGTAGTAGCCGTTCCCGTACCGGTTGCCGGAGAAGGTGTTCACCGCCCGCGCGCACACGTCGGCCCGCTCGAACGACCAGTAGCTGAAGATCCCGTACCGACCGGTGCCCCGCTGCGCCCCGTCGTGCGCGGTGCCCGAGCGGAACACGTTGTCCCGCACCACGTTCGCGCCGCTGCCGTCGCTGGCCCGCACCGGGTCGCCGGAGATCGCCTGGAAGGTGTTGCCGTCCACGGTGTTCCGGTCGCTGCCCGCCGTCCGGTCGCCCAGGTTGAACGCCAGGTACACCCCGTGCACGCAACCGGGGCAGTCGCTGTTCTCCAGGTTGCGGAACGAGTTCCCGGTGATCCGCGCGCCGGTCGCGTGGTTGAGGTGCACCCCGGCGTACCCGCCGCCGCCCGGCACCCACGCGTTGCCGATCTGCGCGAACACCAGCCCGCGCACGGTCAGGCCCCGCACCGGCCCGTCCTCGGCCGTGCCGACCGCGCGCACCCCGGCGTCGCCGTACCGCCGCACGGTCATCGGCCCCCGGAACGTCAACGTCCCCGACTTCGGCGCGACCTGCACCCAGTACCCGTCGGCCGCGCGCCCGTCGAACACCACGTCCCCGGTGTTCGGCTGCGGCGCGATCGTGATGCTGCTCCCGGCCGGGGTTCCCCGCCACAGCACCGATTCCGAGTACGTGCCGCCGTGCACGAGCACGGTCGCCTTCGCGGGCTTCTCCGCCGCGATGAGCGCGCGGGCGGCCTCCAGCGTCGGCACCGCGCCGCCCTGCCGCACCCGGACCACCAGCTCGTCCTGCGCCGCCCCGGCGCTGCCCGAGCCCACCAGCAGCGCCGCCGCCACGGCCGCCGCGAGCCGCGCGGTCGCCCCGATCCCCATGCCACACCTCTCCCCGCCGGGGCGCGCCCGCCGCCGGTGTGCGGCAGGCCGCGAACCCCGCCATGCTCGACAACACCGACGCGCCCGGCAGCGGGCGCGTTCCACCACCGACCCCGCCGGGAGGCCGCGGTGCCCGCCGACTCCGGACTGCTCTCGCCCGGCTGGGCGGGCACGGGCGTCGACCGCCTGCTCGACGACCGGGCCTGGGTGCGCGCCGCGCTCGCCGCCGAGGTGGCGCTGGCGCGGGCGCAGGCGAGCGTCGGCGCGATCCCGCAGGAGGCGGCCGAGGCCATCGCAGCGGCGGCCGACCCCGACGCGCTCGACCTGCCCGCGCTGGTCGAGGGCGTGCACGCCACCGGCACCCCGGTGCTCGCGCTCGTCGCCCAGCTCACCGCGCTCGTCCGCGCCGCCGACCCGTCCGCCGCCGACCACGTCCACCGGGGCGCCACCAGCCAGGACGTCCTGGACACCGCGACCGCGCTGCTGTGCCGGGACGCGCTGCGGGCGCTGCGCGCCGACCTGCTGGCCACCGCCGCCGCGCTCGCCGCCCTCGCCGAGCGCCACCGCGACACCCCGATGGCGGGCCGCACCCTCACCCAGCACGCCGTCCCGATCACCTTCGGCCTCAAGGCGGCCGGGTGGCTGACCCAGGTGCTCGACGCCGTCGACCGCCTCGACCCGGTGCTGGCGAGGGGTCTGCCGGTCTCGCTGGGCGGCGCGGCGGGCACCCTGGCGTCCTACGGCCTGCTCACCGGAGGCGACCCGCTGGCCCTGGTCGAGCCGTTCGCCGCCGAACTCGGCCTGGTCCCGCAGTTCCTGCCGTGGCACGCGGCCCGGACCCCGATCGCCGACGTGGCCTCGGTGCTGGCCGTCACCTCCGGCGCGCTGGGCAGGCTGGCGGCCGACGTGGCGGTGCTGTCGCGCACCGAGATCGGCGAGGTCGCGGAACCGGCGGGAGCGGGCAGGGGCGCGTCCTCGGCCATGCCGCACAAGCGGAACCCCGTGCACGCCACCACGATCCTGGCCTCGGCCAGGCAGGTGCCAGCCCTGGTCGCGGTGCTGCACCAGTGCATGGTGGTCGAGGACGAGCGCTCGGCGGGCGGCTGGCACGCCGAGTGGCAACCGCTGCGCGAGGCCCTGCGCCTGGTCCTGGGCGCGGCCAGGAACGCCGCGGCGCTGACGGCGGGCCTGCGCGCGCTCCCGGACCGGATGCGGGCGAACCTCGCGCTGACCGGCGGCGCGATCGCGTCCGAGCGGCTGGTCGCGGCGCTCGCGCCGGTGCTGGGCGCGGCGCAGGCCAAGCGCCTGCTGGCGGAGGCGGCAGCCGCCCACCCGGACGACCTGGCGGGCGGGCTGCACGCCGCGCTGGCGGGGCGCGGGCCGGACCTGGCGGCGCTGCGCGCGCTGTGCGACCCGAGCGGGTACACCGGCGCGGCGGGGCGGCTGGTCGACCGGGCGGTGGAGCGCTGGCGGGGGTTCGGGGAAGGCGGGTGAGCGCCCTGGCCGGGTAAGGCGAGGCGCTCAGCGCCAACGATTCCCTGGAGCGGTCGCGCGGCACCCTGCCCGCCGCGCGACCGGGGCCTCGATCAGGGGCAGTCAGGCAAGGGCTTCCCCGGAGTCAGCACCACCGACTTGACCCGTCCCAACTCCTTGTCGGGACCACGCACCTCCGGGCAGACGCGCACGACCGGCGGCGCGTCCCCGGTCCTGTTGCCGTCGTTGTCGAACATGATCGGGCCACCCGCGCCGAGCACCGACAGCTCGGCCGAGATGAAACTGCCGATGATGCCGTTGACACCCGCTCGGCGCCCACCCTCCTTGGGCAGCGCGTGCACCGCCTCCGCCACCACTTTCATCGCGTCGTGCCCGTTGACCGCCCAGCCCGCGTCCACGTGCTCCGGCACGGCTCTCTCCTCCAGACCGTGCGCGGCGGCGAAGGCCTTTGCGAACTTGGCGAAGTCGTCGCGGCCCGAGGTGGAACCACCGGTCTGGTCCGCTCCGCCCACCAGCGCGGTGACCAGCTTGATCCGGCCGCTGGTGAAGCTGTTCGAGGTGAGCGCCTCCTGCCGCAACCTCTCGGCGTTCACGTCGCTCTCCTTCGCCCGCACGCGCTGACCGTCCGACGTGCTCACCACGGTGACCGAGGACGGCTGGCACAGGCCGCGGGAGAACGCCTCGTCGAGCGTCCGCAGGAAGCCCGCCAGATCACGTCCCCTGGCGAGGTACCCGACCGTGATGTCCCCCGCTTCCGCGCAGATCGCGCGCTTCGTCAGCTCCACGCCCTGAGGTTCCTCGGTGTCGAACTTGATCTCCTTGGGCGCTCCGCCGAACTGCTTCCGCATCAGCGGGAGCGCCGTGCACGTGTAGGGGTCATCGGTCTTCAACGGGACCAGGATGAAGTCCAGGCGTGCGGGCAAGACCTTGTGCAAGGCCGACATCTGCACCGAACCGGGGAACGCGACGCGGTAGTAGTAGCTCTTGCCGATCCCGTCCCGGTACTCCCGTCCTTCCTCGCTGCACGCGCTGAAGTCGGGCTTCGGCTTGCCGGAAGTCCCCTGGTCGAACCCCTCCGCCGTGATCAGGTCGGAGACCATGGGGATCTTCCGCTCCGCCAGCGCGTTCGCGACCCGTGCCGTCTTCACGTCGCTGAGCCCGATCCCGACCACGGCGACGACTCCCGAGGGGTGTTCGGCGAGAGCGGTGGCGACCGCGACCGGATCGCCGTCGCCCCCGTAGTCACCCAGGTTGCCGACCAGCACCTTGATCGGCTGGAGGCAGTCCGGCTCACCATTGGCCCGCGCCTGGCCGGTCAGGATGCCTTCCAGCTCCTGCACCGCGCGAGTGCCTGCCATCGGGTCGGTCATGGTCAGCAGGACCCCGACGGTGACCGCGGGCCGCGAGTCCGACCCGCAGTCCCGCTCCGCAGAGCCGTTCTGCTGCTCGGCGACCTTCATGGCTGGTTCGAAGGCCGCCTCATCGAAGGCGTACGGGCCCCCAGACAGGCCGACGCACTTACCACCGGCTTCCCAGATCTCCCGGTCCGGCCAGAGCCCGTCCCGGCACGACCACCGGTGAGTCCACTGCGGGACGACGCTCGCGATCCCGGCCACCAGCACGACGACCAGCACCGCCAAGAGCAAACGCGTCCAATGCTCCGGTCGGCGCTTGTGCCCCGCTGACCGTCCTTTCGGGAACAACCCGAACCTGTACTCCACGCTCTCAGCCTCGTTTTCTGCTGCGGCTCTCGTAGTGCTGTGCGCGCCGGATCAGCGGCACGGGGTCCTGCGCGTACGGCACCAGGTAGCGGAAGCCCAGGGCCGCGTGGACGCAGTACGTCTCCGCCCATTGGGCTCCTGAGCCACCTGGGTTGTGCTCGATCAAGGGCACCACTCCGAGCAGTTGCTGCGCGAACGTCGTCGCGCTTACTAGTGCGGCGCTGATCGGCTTCGGTTCTTCCCCCCTCGGGTTCAGCTCCGCCGCGACGGTGTCGAACAGCGCGAGCCAGTCGGTGGTCGGCATCTCCTTTAGTGCTTCGACCAGTTCCCCGGCCACGGCGTCGCGTGCGCCCGGCTCACCGAGCAGCAGGGTGTGCCGCAGTCGCCCGGCTTGGTCGTCCGCGTGCTCCCGCAACGTCCGCAGCACCACCTCCCAAGCTGCTTCGTGCCCCGCTCCGCGCTGGGACAGGGCGCGCAGGCCCAGGTAGCGGACCAGTGGGTGCAGTTCCTCGTACCCGGTCGCGTCCACGGCCGCGTCGCGGTTCCACAGAGCGGGGGACGAGTGCAACGCGGAGTTCAAGTCGAAGGGGTAGGGCAGCAGCGGGACGAGGACCTGCGCCTCACCGACGTTCCTGGCGGCGGACAACGTGATCAATGCCTCGACCTGCTGCCCGTTCCACGGTGGCACCTCGTGCAGGAACAGTTCGAGCAGCGGGAAGAGGAGCCGGTCGGCCAGTTCCGCCAAGCAGGACAGTCCCTGCTCCTTTTCACCCGCACGCTTCCCCAAACCGAAGTCGAGTTCCTCCAGCACGAGCTTCGCGGCGCCGGGATGGCCGTGCGTGAGCCGGTGCACCGCGTGGCCGATCGAGGCCGTGCCGATGTTCGAGGGCGAGAGGATGTCGTCGGCCAGGCGGTTGACCTGCTTGGGCGACAGGCCGGGCAGGCGCACCCTCGTCCACAGGCCGGAGTCCGGCTCCAGCCCAGGGGGCTCCTCCAGCAGCGCGGGGGCGGCCACGTCCTCGGTCATCTCGACGACGAGCGCGCCCGAGCTGGTGACGACGGTGGCGAGCCGGTCGGAGCCGTTGCGGCGCGGGGAACTCCCGGAGTCAGCGAGCGCCTGCCGCACGCGCAGGAGGGCGGAGAAGAACGCCGTGGCCCTCGGCGAATCCCCGTCGTCGACCAGGACCACGACGTCAGCGGCCGGCCTCCGCACGCGGGCCAGGCTGTCCCGCAGGTCGGCGAGCAGTGCCGCGACGAGCAGGTCGTCCACGGCGCAGCGGTTGTGGTGGTCTTGACGGTGGGCCTGGAAGCCGAGTTGGAGCCTGGCTTGCTCGGCGTTCAAGTGCAAGTCCTGGTCCTGGTGCCCGAACCAGGCGAGCGCGTCCTCGCTCCAGCGGGTGCGGCGGGACAGGAACGGGCGATCCAGCAGACCGATGACCTGGTCGACAACCTCGCGCTCGGTGTCCCCGGTCACGTCGGCGTCGCACGACGATCTGCGCAAGTCCTTCGTCTCAGCGA
The DNA here is from genome assembly GCF_024171695.1 of Actinosynnema pretiosum. Classification (GTDB taxonomy): domain Bacteria; phylum Actinomycetota; class Actinomycetes; order Mycobacteriales; family Pseudonocardiaceae; genus Actinosynnema; species Actinosynnema pretiosum. Next base: position 320,470 of record NZ_JAMTCF010000011.1, read on the forward strand.
GAAGTTCCTTGACCAATCTGCTCAGCACTGCGCGGTCCCGGTGCACGTCGGTCTGCGTGCGCAAGAGCGCCAACGACCCCGTCGGATCACCGGGCGAGAGTCCGGCGCGGATGGCGATCTGCGCGAGTAGGAGGCGTTCGAACGACAGCGGGTATCCGGGGGCGCCACCGCTCAACCCGACCTGGATGGCCGTGAGCAGCGGCCTCGTCGCCTCGTCAGCGCTCTCGCAGCCCGGCGTTATCCGAACCACGGGGGTCTTGAACTCCCAGTTCCGCTGAACGGTTCGCAGCAGCGCGGTGCGGCCGGAGCCACCACAGCCCTCGACCACCAGCGCCCGTCCCGTCGTGGGGTTCCGCTCGCTCCCGCCAGGCTCGACCATGCGGTCGATCAGTCGGAGCAACTCGGTCCTCCCGACGAACAAGTCCTTCTTCGCCATCCAAGTCCCACCTCCCCTTGTGGATTGCAGTGGACTGCACCGGACTTTAGAACCGGGGGGATCAGAAGAAGTCCCTCGTTGTCGGCGCCTTCACCTGGAAAGTTGTTTTATTCACCTGTTCGCCGGATCCGGTGAATCGTCAAGCAGGTCAAAAGGGGGGTCGGTATGGCGCTCGGTGCTGCCGTTGGGGTGATTAGTGTGAACTCGTTCGGAGTAGTTGTAGTCAAAACTTTCAGTGGATCCGCAAAATTGCTGAGTGAATAAGTTTCAGGTAATCTCGTGTCCGCTTCCCAGGATTTTCAATATGTTGACCGATGTTTTTTCATGAGTACCCTGAGCTGCGTTTCCCCGCTCCGGCGAATCGTCTGCGAAGCAGTGGTGGACCGTGGGGACGAGTGACGGCTTCGGTGGAGGGGCGCTGTGGGGGAGATCGAGTTTCGCCGTGCCGAACTCAGGCGCGTGCTGGGGGATGCTGCGGAGTGGCTGAGGGCGAAGTCGGATTTCGACGGGTTGCCGACCGGGAGCGAGTCCGTTGAGCTCGACGTGGACACGATCAACCGGTACCGCACCCGCGCGTCGTCGGCACTGATCAACATCGGAATGGTGGGGACGTTCTCCTCGGGAAAGAGCTTCCTGGTGAGCGCGCTCCAGGGGAAATTGGACTACGCCCCGGTGCGCGGTGAGGACGGCATGTCGTCCGACAGGTACCTGGGGCTCCTGTACTCGTCCGGCCGGGCCACCACGGTGTGCCCTGCGTCCGTGCAACCGGTCGACGACTCGTCCGGGGTGGACGCTTCCGGTCGCGGGTTCCTGCGCGTGAGCTTCGCGGACCAGCCGTCGCAGTGGCACGACATCGGGAACTCGCCCGATCAGCGCAAGCTCGCCGCCTACACCTCGTCCGACGAGCAGGCCGCAGCCGAATCCAGGAGTGCGGAGCACCTCGGTCGGACGTTGGCGGAGGTGGAAGTACTGATCTCCGGCCCGGAGATGCCCGCCAAGCTCTACGACCTGCCCGGCACCGAGTCCCCGCACGCGCTGCACGACGTCATCGCGGAACGGGCGTGGCAGGACTCGGACTGCTTCGTCTTCGTCACCCAAGCCACGCGCACCTTGTCCCAGCCCGACCTCGACCTGATCAACAAGTTGCACGAGCACCACGTGAGGGCGATGGGCAAGAAGGTCCTCTGGGTGATGACGGGGATCGACCGCGCCGCGACGATCGACTACCGGGACCGGGCGGAGTGGCAGGAGACCCTGGCGCGAAACGACGCCTACCTGCGGGAGAGCCTGCACGGGGTCGATGGGGTCGACAAGTTCATCGGCCGGGGGTTCATCCCGGTCTCCGCGGCCTGGGAGGCCAGGGGAAGGTGGCTCCGCGCCCAGGGCGACGAGGGCGATCGCCTCGGAGGGGAGAACCTGATCGCGCGCAGTGGGATGCACGCGCTCCGCGACGAGTTGCGGGATCTCATCGCCGCGGGCACCGGCAGGCGGCACCTGTCCACCGTGGCGCACGAGGCGAAGATGGTTCTCGTCCCCCACCACCGCGCGCTGGTGGAGTACCTGGACTCGGCGAGGTTGCCGCTGGAGCGGCTCGCGACCGAGCGCGAGGACCTCGCCGAGCGGGCACTGCACCTCAAGACCGCGATCGACGCGCTGCGCGAGCAGCTGGAAAGCGCTTTGCGCGCCCACTTGCGCAACGTGCGGCACAGCTTCCGCGGCCTCGCCGGGCACCTGCGGGAGGTGCTGGCGGACGAGGTCGACGGGGTCGATCTGACGAAGGAGAAGGAAGTCGCGCGGCTGGACGCCTTGAAGGAACGGGTGCTCCAGCAGTGGGTCGCGCACGAGGAGAACGGCCCCGGTCGGGTCTGGGGGCGGGGGTACCGCGAGTTCACCAACGGCGTCCTCGCCACCGTCCGAGCCGCCGTCGACGAGACCTGGAGGGTGGACATCAAGTCGGTGGGCGCGTCGCGCGTCGACCTGGACGAGATCATGGTCGAGCCCTCTCCACGCCACCGCACCGAAGGCGCGGACATGATCAGCACGATCAGCGGTTGGACCGGGATCTCCACTCCGGTGGCAACGGCTGTGGCCGCCCTCGCCACCGGCACCCCCGCGATCACGGGGTTGGCGGCTCCCGCCCTCGTCACGGTGCTCGCCACCGCCATCTACTGGGTGCGCACGAGGGGGGAGCGGCGGCAGAGCAGCAGGGACCTCCTCCGCGAGGAGTGGGTAGACGACCTGAAGACCGTCGCCGACCAGTACTGCGAGAGCTACCTGCTGGCCGCTGGCGCACGTGGCACCGTGCTCATCGACCGCGCCGTCGAACTCCTGTCGCAACGCCGTGACGAGCTGTCCCTGAAGATCATCGTGGTGGAGAGCAGGCTGGCCGCTCCCGGCAACCTCGACCTGAGCGAGACCATCGCGCGCCTGGAGCCGCTCTGCCGGAAGGGCGAGAGCCTGCTGGCCGAGCTGACCGGGTTCATCGAGTAGCGATCACCGGGACCGGTCGCGTCGTGCCGCGACCGGTCCCGGTGGAGGTCCGCTCTGCCGTGTTCTCGTTGTGAGCAAGCACCCAGTTCCGCCTCCTCCGGTGCCAGACCTCGTGCCGAGGCGCTCCACTGCCCTGAACTGCGGCTCGTGCACGAACCCCGCCCACCTCCCCGCCGCCGCCATCAGGTCCAGTGGGCGCCGGGCCCGTGCCGCGCGGGCGTGAGGAGGAGCCGTGCCGCCCGACCCGCTCGACGTGCCCGCCCACGACCCCGACGCGCTGCGCCAGGTCCGCGCGCTGGTCGCGGAGAGCACCTCGGGCATGGCCCCCGTCCGCCCCCTTCACGCCCCCGCGCCGATCACCGTCCGGGCCGGTCGCCGGGGTGGGCTGCCCTTCGACAGCCTCACCTCCGACCTCCACCTCGGCTGCCTCCCCGTCACCCAGGTCTGCTACGGCAGCTGCTTCGCCGCGCGGACCGCGTTCGGCGCCGGGTTCGACTTCGGCGTCCGCGTGCGGAACCACCTCGACGCGGACGTGCTGCGCGCCGACCTCGCGGCGCTGCCCGACGGGCAGCGGTTCCTGCGCAACGAGTGGAACAGCGACGCCTCCTGGGACTGGCGCGGCGCGCGCGAGCTGGCCGACCTGGTGCGCGGGTCCGGGCGCCGCACCGTGTTCGTCACCAAGCACTTCCACCCGATCCCGCCGGACGCGCTGGCCGGGCTCGTCGCGGCGGGGGCGGAGCTGCGGGTGTCGGTCAGCGCGCTGGACACGCCAGGACAGCTGCGGCAGCGGCTCGCCGGGCTGCTGTCCTACCGGGACGCGGGCGGCGTGGCCGTGCCGGTGGTGATGAGCTCCCGCTACGCGGACGAGCGGCTCGGGCGCAGGCAGGACGGGCTGGTCGACTGGATCACCGCGCACGACCTGCCCGGCGCGGAGAACAGCCTGCGGTTCCCGCCGCACCTCCCGGTGACCGCGCTGCTGGACCGGGGCCGCGTCGGCGTGCTCGACGGCAGCGGCGACCTGTGGGCGGGCAGGCTCTACGGCGACCGGTTGCCCGTGCCCACGATCACCGCCGTCCCCGCCGGCTACCCAGGGTTGCCGTGGCGTCACCGGTCCGAAGTGGACGGTGACCTGATGGCGTCCTGGACGTGCGACCCGGTGCCCTCGCACGAGGAGGTCGTGTCCGGCGCCAGGCTGGCGAAACCGGAGCAGTGCGGCGTCTCCCGGACCTGGGTCCGCGCGCCCGGCCCCTCCGGTTCCGCACGGGCCCCGCGTGAACCGTAACGCGGTTGTGAACACCTTCCGCGATCATTGGGCGCATGAATGTAAACACTGCGTAGCAGTGCTTGGTACCCGCGCTCACCAGGGCTTACCCTCCTGCGCCATGAGGGCGATCGCGGTGGCCGCGATGTTGGCGTTGATGTCGATCGGGTCGGCCTGGTTGTGGGGTGGCGCGGTCGCCGAGGGCTGGGCGTTCGCCTTCGCGCCCGAGTGCGGAGCCGTCGAGCGCGAGGACTGCGTGTTCGAGGAGCGCGTCACGGTGTCGAGCGCGTTCCGCGACTACGACGGCTCGGCGCAGCTGAAGTCGAAGGACGAGGGCGGCATCGAGCACGTCATCGCCGGACTGCCCAGCTGGGACGACGTCAACCGCGTCGTCCCCGCCACGCCCGCCGAGGTCACCCTGGTGCGGTTCGCCGGGCGGACCCTGGACGTGGTCGGCGCGAGCGGCGAGCGCGTCACGGTGTCCCCCGTGGCGGACGGCTCGTCGGCGAAGCTGCTGATGTGCGGCATCGCCGTGGTCGGCCTGTCCCTGCTGGTCCCGGCGGCCTGGTTCCGCAAGGGCGCGGCGGGCGCGGCGGCCGGTCTGTTCGCCGCGCTGGGCGCGGGCACCCTGGTGCCCAGGAGCATCGCGATCCCGCTGGAGATCCTGGTGTTCGTGGTGGTGAGCGCGCTCGTGGCGGCGCTGTTCCTGCTGCACAAGCCGTCTCCGACGCAGGCGGGGCCCGCGTCGGTCGCGTGAGGCGGTTCCCGCCGGGGCCCGTCCCCGGCGGGTGGCGCCCCGCCTCAGCCCGCCGCCCGCGCGACCTCCCTCGGGGCGGGACCCCTGTGACCGGCCGATCCCCTGGCGCAGGCGCGCGGCAGGTCGGGCAGCGCGTACCGGCCGGGGGAGCGCTCGGCCAGCAGGTGGACCGAGGCCAGTTCGGCCAGCAGGTCGGCCGCCCGCTCCGGTGAGCAGCCCGCCAGCACCGCCGCGCACGACGCGCCGACCCCGTCGTCCGCGCACCCGGCCAGCAGCCGGAGCAGGCGCGCCGCGTCCGCGCCCACCGCCCCGCGCGCCCAGGCCAGCGCGGCCCGCACGTCCGTCGCCGGGTCGTCGCTGTCGCCCAGGACGTCCAGCCCGGACCGGCTCAGCTCCTCGGCCAGCGCCGCCAGCGGCAGCCCTGGGCGGGTGGCCGCGCGGGCGGCGACGGCGGCCAGCGCCAGCGGGAGCCCGGCCGTGGCGGCGGCCAGGCGGTCAACGGCTCGCGGTTCGGCCGAGGTCCTGGCCGCGCCGAGCCGGGCGGTCAGCAGGTCGCGCGCCTGACCGTGGGGGAGCGCGCCCAGTGGGAGCGGGTGGGCGCCCACGCCGGTGATCAGGCCGGTGAGGGCGCCCCGGCTGGTCACCAGGGCCAGGCAGCCCGGCGCGGCGGGCAGCAGCGGGCGGACCTGGGTGGTGTCGCGGGCGTCGTCCAGCAGCACCAGGACCCGCTTGCCGTCCAGCAGGCCCCGGTACAGCGCGGCCCTGCGGTCCGGGGCGGACGGGACGCGGTCCTCGGGCACGCCCAGCGCCTCCAGCAGGTCCCGCAGCGCCTCGGCCGGGCGCCGGGGCGCGGTGGAGCCGCGCAGGTCCACGTGCAGCTGGCCGTCCGGGAAGCGGCCCCGCGCCCGGTGCGACCAGTGCACCGCCAGCGCGCTCTTGCCGACGCCCGCCGCGCCGGACACCGCGCAGACCACCGCCGCCGTCGGCGTCGGCAGCGCGTCCAGGCGGGACAGCTCCCCGGACCGGCCGGTGAAGCCGCGCACGTCCACGGGCAGCTGCGCGGGCCCCGCGCTCGGCTCCTGGCCCGAGGCCGCGACCAGGAAACCGGTCAGGTCGGCGTCCGCGAGGCCGAGCGCGCCCGCCAGCAGGCGCACCGTCGCCGCCCTCGGCGCGCAGGTCCGACCGTTCTCGATCTTGCCGATGCTGCGCAGCGCCACCCCGGACCGGGCGGCCAGGTCCTCCTGGGTCAGCGACAGCCGCCGCCGGTGCGTGCGGACCAGGTCACCGAACACCGGCGCCGTCCTTCCCGGCGGGGCGCCCGCGATCGGAACGTGCCTGCGAAGTGCCGGTCAGGGACCTGGGTTCCGGCGCGGCGGCGCGCGATGGTTGAGGAGTTCCCGCCACGGTCGTCGGGAGTAATTCAGCGGGGCGGCGAAGAATGGGGGAGGTGCTCGTGGGGAAAGCGGTTCCGTGGTCGTTCGGTCGCACGTCGAGTCGCGCTGCGGAATTCCTTGTCACGAGTGATCCCCCTCGTCAGGCGCTGGTGCGCTGGCGATCTTTATAGCCCGCTGCGGTCTCGCAAGCCAACGGTCTTCGGCCTGTTCGGTCGGTTAACCGCAGTCTTGCCCGGTTTCTGTGAACGCCCTCGCGGTCCGCCGCCGTGATTTGTGGAATCCACCTGCGATCGATGGAGCTGATTGTTGTGAAGAAGTGGATGAAGGCCCTGGTGGCGACCGCCGTGGTGGTCGGCTCGGCGTCGGTCCTGCCCGCGACGGCGCTGGCCGCCCCCGCCGTCGTCGCGGCGCCCGCCTCCGCCCAGAGCGCCCAGTCCGGTGACGTCGGCGTGCTCGCGGTGGTCAACCTCGGCCTGAGCACCACCCAGGCCAAGTACGTGCAGTGCTGGCTCGCCGACTACTGGAACTACACCGACGGCATCGACGGCCAGCTGGGCACCAACAGCTGGAAGGCGTTCCAGCGCGGGCTCAAGGCCTACTGGGGCTACACCGACTCGATCGACGGCGACCCCGGCCCGAACACCATCAAGGCGCTGCAGCGGCTCCTGAAGGCGGACTACGGCTACACCGGCGCCATCGACGGCGACCCCGGTTCGGGCACCCAGGCCGCGTTCAAGCGCTTCGCGAACACCTCGTCCGGCCACTGCTGATCCTGCTGCCGGGGGCGGGACGTCCTCGGGCGTCCCGCCCCCGGCTCACCCGGACTCCCCGCCCACCAGGCGGATGTTCGGCCCCAGGTCCACGTCGTGGCTGCCCGCCCCCGGCCGCTCGACGGACACCCGCAGCCCCGTGCTGCGCAGCGCCTTCGCCCGCTGCAGCGCGATCCGGCGGCCGGTGTGCTCGAGGCCGGGGTAGAGGGAGCTGTTCGTGGTCTGCGCGGGGTGCTTGCGGTAGAGCCAGGTCACGGCGTGGTCGTGCCAGCCGGGGGTCAGCTCGGACAGGGCGACCAGCGCGCCCAGCTCGTCGTCGACCGGCACGCCGGTCCAGCCGCCCAGCGCGCGCAGGGTCTCCGTCCTGGCCGCGAGGCCACCCCCGTGCAGGGGCCAGTTGCCGCCGCGCTCCTCGGCCCAGCGGTTCACCGCGCCCGGCGGCACCGGGCCGTGCGGCAGGTCCGGCGGGAACGGGCGGCGCGTGCCGTCGGGGAGCAGGTCGTCCGCCGACATCACCGCCCAGTGCACCGGGTGCTCCTCGAAGCGGCTGATCAGGGTGGCGAGCGCGTGCGGCAGCAGGACGTCGTCGTGGTCCAGGTTCTGCACCAGCTCGCCGGTCGCCCGCGCCAGCGCCAGGTTGCGGGTCGCGGCGATGCCGAGCCTGACGCCGTTGCCCGCGTAGCGCGCCCCGCCGACCCGGTCGGCCAGCGCGGGGGCCTCGCCGTCCTCCTGGACCAGCCACTCGCACGCCCAGCCCGGCGGGAGTTGTTGCGCGGCAACGCTCCTGGCCGTCTCCGCCAGGTAGTGGGCGCTCGGGGCGTGCGCCGCGGTGATCACCGAGATCGTGCGCATGGGACCTTCCGGTTCGTCAGCTGCTTCGGATCTTCTCCAGCGCGGCGAGGAACGCCTCCGCCGACCGCTCCCAGTCCATGCCCTCGGCGGTGCGCCTGCCCGCCTCGACCAGCCGGGCGCGCAACGCCCCGTCGCCGATCAGGGATAGCACCGCCCCGGCCATGCCGTCCGCGTCGCCGACGTCCACCAGCAGGGCGTTGCGCCCGTGCGCGCAGAAGTCCTCCACCCCGCCGTTGCGGGTGCTCACCACCGCCGTGCCGCAGGCCATCGCCTCCGCGACCGGCAGGCCCCAGCCCTCGTGCACCGAGGAGCACAGGTGCACCGCGCTGCCCCGGTAGGCGTGGCTGGCCTGCTCGGGACCGTTGCGGGCGCGCGAGTACCCCGCCCACGCGGGAAGTTCGGGGTGCCTGCGCTCGGGGCCGAACGCGTTGACCCGCAGCTCGGGCAGCTCCGCGCGCACCGCCCGCAGCGCGGCGATCGCGGTGGACGAGCCCTTCTGCGGGCCGGTGCCGAGCAGGACGCTCACGCTCGCGCCCCTCGGCGGGTCCGGGTCGGGCGGGCGGTACGCGGCGTGGTCCAAGCCGTTGCGCGCCAACGAGATCCGCTCGTCCGGCACGCCGAGTCCGCGCAGCTTCCCGGCCAGGTGCTCGGACACCACGACCTTGGGCAGCGCCGAGCGCAGCACCGCGTCCACCTCGCCGGGGTCCGGGACGCCCCAGATCTCGTAGCCCTGCACCAGGTGCGCCGGGCGGCCGTGCCGGGGCTGGGCCGACAGGAGCAGCCGCGCGGTGGTCCAGTAGGTGGCCACGGTGACGTCGGCGTCGGGCAGCGCTCCGGGGGACAGCTCGTCGACCATGACCATCCGCACGGCCGGGTCGACCCGCGTCCAGCGCAACCAGCGGTGGAGGCCGTCGGGTCTCCTGCTGTGCCAGCGGTCCCGCGCGATCTCGCGGCAGTGCTTGACCGGCCTGCGCCAGCCCTCGCGCCACCGCTCGTGCACCACGGTCACCTCGTGGCCCCGGCGGGTGAGCCGGTTCGCGTGCTCGTAGACCACGCGGAACCCGCCGCTCGGCAGCCGGGAGAACACCGGGAGGACGAACGTGACCCGCATGGCCGCAGTGTGGCACAGGGCGCGCCGCCGTGACGGGCGCGCGGCGGGCGCGCGGCGACGCCGACGACCGCACGGGCGGCCGTCGACGCCGAGGGGAAGTCGGCTCAGTACAGGAAGTTCCGGTACGGGCCGTTCAGGATGCCGTTCTTCTGGGACTGGTTGAAGTGCGTGTTCGGGTAGTCGTAGAACGAGGCCGACATCGGGGTGCCGTCGGTGAAGCTGGAGTCCGGCAGGCCGAGGGCGTGCCCCAGCTCGTGCACCATCCCGCCGTACCAGCGGTTCATCGGCCCGTTGACCCCGGCGGCCCCGTCCGCGTCGTGCCCGGACAGGATCACCCAGCCGCCACCGCCGCCACCGCCCGCGCCCGGTCCCTCGGCCCGGATCTCACCGACGTTCAACCACCGGTTGTCCGGCGCGCCCAGCCCGAGCCGCCGCAGCAGCTCCTGCTGCATGTTGAACACCGTCCACCAGTACCGCTCCGAACCGTTCGGGGTGTTCTCGTACCAGCTGCGCACGCGCTCACCGGTGATCACCTCGACCACCGGGTCGTTGAGCCGGAACGTCTTCCCCAGCTCCTGCTTGTAGTACCGCTGCGCCTCGACCATCACCCGCGCGATCCCGTCCGCGTACCGCTGGTCGGGGGCCACGTCGGACGGCACGAGCAGGTGCACCCGCACCGTGCCGGTCGGGGGCGCCAGCGCTTCCACCGGGGCCGCCTGCGCGGCGGGCGAACCGGCCAGCGCGCCTGTCAGCACCAGGGACAGCAGGGGGACGAGCACCTTCCGCAAACGCGTCATCGCGTCCTCACATCCGCTCGGATCTGCCTTGGCGGCGGCGGTCACCGTGCTCCCCCTGCCCACCACTGTCGCAGCCGAAAAGGTTTTCGGCAACAGGTGGTTCCGGAACGCCCGCGTCCGTACACAGAGGACTGCGTTCGGCCTTCCGGGCGCGGGGGCCGAATTCCCGGTCCGGGTGAGCAACCCCTGATGAGCGCGTGCGTCTTTCGGAGGGCAAGGAGCACCACGGCCGCCGGATGATCATCCGGTGGCGACTCATGGGGGAAAGTCATGAATGCTCGATTCGCTTCAGCCTGCGCTTTTTCGGGTCTGGTCCTGCTGTCCGGCGCGGGGGTCGCCGGTGCCCAGGAAAGCACTGTCCCGTCCGGGGTCGCCTGGGCGTGGCGCAGGCGGGCCTGATGCGCCGGATCGGTTCGGCGGTGGCGGTCCTGGCGACCGCCGCCGCGCTGCTCTCCGGGTGCGCGGCGTCCGACGTCGCGCCCCCTGCGCCGACCTCGCCGCCCTTGTCGACCTCGGTGACCGCGAGCACCGCCACCGCTCCGAGCGCTGACGTCGCGCGGCCGACCGGGGTGCGCGTCCCGAAGCTCGGGGTGTCCTCGTCGCTGGTCGACCTCGGGCTCAACCCCGACGGGACCGTGCAGGTCCCACCGGTCGAGCAGCCGGAGCAGGCCGGCTGGTTCACCGGCGCGCCCAGGCCGGGCGAGCCGGGACCGGCGGTGGTCCTGGGCCACGTCAACGGCGGCGGGCGCGCGGGCGTCTTCTCCCGGCTGCACGAGCTCGTCGCGGGTGACGAGGTCCTCGTCGACCGGGCGGGCGGCGGGACGGCGCGGTTCGCGGTGACCCGCGTGGACCGGGTGGCGAAGGACGGCTTCCCCACCGAGCAGGTCTACGGCGACACCCAGGGGCCCGAGCTGCGGCTGATCACCTGCGGCGGCGAGTTCGACGAGTCCGCCCGCGGCTACCGGGACAACGTGATCGCCTACGCGGTCCTGCTCCCCTGACGCGCCAACCGGATCAGCGCTCCCGCGGCCAGCACCGCCGCGCCCGCGACCACCGAGCCGAGCGGGAGCGCGACCGCCAGGAGCAGGCAGCCGACCAGTCCGACCACCGCCACCGCGCGGACCGGTCGGCTGCCGCCCAGCGTCCACGCGGACGCGTTGGCGATCGCGTAGTACACCAGCACCGCGAAGGAGGAGAACCCGATCGCCCCGCGCAGGTCCACTGCGGACACCAGGACCGCGACCACCGCGCCCACCGCCGTCGCGGCGCGGTGCGGCACCCCGTGGCGCGGGTGCACGGCGGTCAGCGCGCGCGGCAGGTGGCCGTCCCGCGCCATGGCCAGCGCGGTGCGGGACACGCCGAGCACCAGCGCCAGCAACGCCCCCAGCGCGGCCAGCGCCGCTCCCGCCCGCACCACCGGCGCCGACCACGGCCACCCGGACGCGGCGGCGGCCAGCGGATCGGTCGCCGAGGCCAGCCCGCCCGGTCCGAGCGCGTCGAGCAGCGCCACCGCGACCACCGCGTACACCGGCAGCGCGATCGCCAGCGAGGCCGCGACGGCGCGCGGGATGGTGCGGGCCGGGTCGCGCACCTCCTCGCCGAGCGTGGTGACCCGCGCGTACCCGGCGAACGCGAAGAACAGCAGTCCGGCCGACTCCAGCACGCCCAGCGGGCCGACGTCCCCGGTCCAGGTCCGGCCCGCGCCGGGCGCCGGGGCGATGACCACCAGCGCCAGCACGAGCAGCACCAGCGCCACGATCACCGCCGTGGCGGCCAGCGACTTGCGCACGCCCGAGCAGGTCAGCGCGGTCACCACCAGCACGGCGGCCACGGCGAGTGCGGCGCGCGCGGGCCGCCCGGCGTCGGGCAGCGCGTAGGCCGAGGCGGTCAGCGCCATCGCCGCGCACGACGCCGTCTTGCCCACCACGAACCCCCACCCGGCCAGGTGCCCCCAGAACGGCCCGAGCCGCTCGCGCCCGTGGGCGTAGGCGCCGCCGGACACCGGGTGGCGGGCCGCGAGGCGCGCCGACGACGCGGCGTTGCAGCAGGCGACGACGGCGGCGATCGCCAGTCCCGCGAGCAGCCAGGTCCCGGCGGCGCGGGCGGCGGGCGCGAAAGCCGCGAACACTCCCGCGCCGAGCATCGCGCCCAACCCGGTGAGCGTCGCGCCGCCGAGGCCCAACCGGCGGGCGAGCGGGGGTGGGGGCACGGGCGCGTCCTTCGGATCGGGGGCGACCGGGTGAGTGCACCACGTCCCCGGCGCGACCCGCCCGCGCGAACCCCGACTGTTCACCCCCGCGCCGGGAAACGTCAGCCGCGCGGCGCGCCCCTGCGCTTGCGCGGCGCGGCGGAGCGGGGCGGCACCGCGCGCATGTGGTCGCGGACCGGGGCGAGGAGCCCGGCGAGGGTGGTGACGTCGTCGCGGGAGAGCGGCTCGAACAGCAGCCCGCTGACCACCTCGACGTGCCCCGGCAGCACCTCCACCAGCAGCGCGCGCCCGGCGTCGGTGATCGTGACGGTGACGCTGCGCTCGTCGTCCGGCGACGGGGCGCGGGTGACCAGCCCGGCCTTCTCCAGCAGGCCCGCCTGGTAGGTCAGGCCGCTGCGGCTGTAGACGACGCCGTCGGCGAGGTCGGTCATCCGGTGGCTGCCGGTGGGGGAGTCGCCGAGCCGGGCGAGCAGCTGGAACTGCACGTAGCTCAGGTCGCCCGCTTCGCGCAGCTGCTGCTCCACGGCGTGCCGCAGCAGGCTGGTGACCTCGATGAGGTCGAAGTAGGCGCCGAGCTGCACGGGGTCGAGCGACGGCGGGGTGTCGGCCATGCCGCCGAGTCTACTGCTTTGAATTCAAAGCACCGTGGCGCAGGTCACTTTGCTTCAAATTCAAAGCAACGCTAGTGTTCTCCCCAGTTACTTCGAACTCGAAGCAACACCGAGCGAGATGAGGCTCTCCCATGAAGGCAGTGCGCTTCCACCAGTACGGCGCCCCCGAGGTCCTGGTCCTGGAGGACGTCGAGCTCCCCACCCCCGGCGCGGGCGAGGTCCGGATCAAGGTCGCGGGCACCTCGTTCAACCCGGTCGACGGCAACATCCGCGCCGGGTTCATGCAGGGCCCCATCCCGGTGGCCCTCCCGCACACCCCCGGCCTCGACGTGGCGGGCACCGTCGACGCGCTCGGCGAGGGCGTCACGAACGTCCGGGTCGGCGACGCGGTCGTCGCCTTCCTGTCCATGACCGGCGTCGGCGCCTCCGCCGAGCACGTGGTCACCGCCGCCGAGGCGGTGGCGCCCGCGCCGAAGTCCATCCCCCTCGCCGACGCCGCCGCGCTCCCGGTGGTCGGCCTGACCGCCTGGCAGGCCCTGTTCGACCACGGCGGCCTGGTCGCAGGCCAGCGCGTCCTGGTCAACGGCGCGGGCGGCTCGGTCGGCGGCCACGCGATCCAGCTCGCCAAGGCCGCGGGCGCCCACGTGATCGCCACCGCCAGCCCCCGCACCGCCGACCGCGTCCGGGCCGCAGGCGCCGACGAGGTCGTCGACCACACCACGGTCGCCCTGGCCGACGCGGTGACCGAGCGGGTCCACCTGGTGCTCAACCTCGCCCCGGTCGCCCCGGAGCAGCTCGCGGCGCTGACCGACCTGGTCCACGACGGCGGGATCGTCGTGAACACCACGGTCTGGATGCCCGCCCCGACCGACGAGGCGCGCGGCGTGCGCGGCGTGAACCTGTTCGTCCGCAGCGACGCCGCCCAGCTGGCCGAGCTCGGCGAGCGGGTCGACCGGGGCGAGCTGCGGGTGGACGTCGCCCGCCGCGTGCCGCTGGCCGAGCTGCCGTCGGTGCACGCCGAGTCCACGACGCTGCCCGGCAAGGTCGTGGTCCTGGTGTGACCCCGGTGGGCCGCGACCTCCCCGCGCCTCACCCGCGCGGGGACGCGGTCGGGCGGCCTGGTGTCGGGTTCGGGTCGTGCTGTCGGCCTGTGGTGGGCTACCGCCCGTTGTGGCGGAAATTTCATTGGTGATTCGGCCTTTAAGTGGCTGTTTGTGTACCTAGTGGCGTGTCTCGGAGGGTTGACCCGGTAATCGGTCTGGTGGGCTGATCGGCCAGGCTGGTCTCGCATGTCGAGTGCGGGAGGTGGCTGTGGCTCGTCGACCGAGCGTGTTTGTCCGGCCCTTATCGATGGAGGAGGGCCGGAAGATCCAGCGGATCACCAGGACCTCGAAGGATCCGGTGCGGCTGCGGCGGGCGATCGTGGTGCTGATGTCGGGCCAGGGTCAGGCGGTCCGGGACATCACCTCGTTGATGCAGGTGAGCGAGGACTACGTGCGTGAGGTGATCCACACGTTCAACGAGCGGGGGTTCACGGCGCTGGACCCAAAATGGAGCGGCGGGCGGAGTCGGACGA
>NZ_JAMTCF010000012.1 GCF_024171695.1 Actinosynnema pretiosum
TAGCGGTAGGCGGTGGCGCGGGAGACGCGGTGGTCGCGGGCCAGGCGGGCGGGGTCGGTGTGGTCGCGCAGCCACCGCAGGCCCAACACGGCCTGGTTAAAGCAGGTCAGGGCGCGGGTTCCGGCGCGGGTGCCCCGGCGGTGGCGTTCGGCATTGAGCAGGCGGGCCAGGTGCCTGGCCAGTGCGTGGGGGACGTCGAGGATGGCAGGATGGGGGATCACAGGGAGTCTTTCCTGGACGGGGTCTTCGCAAATCCAGTCCTACCGGAAGGCTCCCTGTGCCATGCCCGCGGGACCTGACCAGCACAGACCTCACTGAGATCACCTCAAGTGTGCTTACCTGAAAGGAGGCCAAACGGAGATGAGGGACCCCGCCCATCGCAGTGGTAAACGGGACCACCGGACCAACGGTCACCGGCCGACAGGGCTTGTGCCCCTCGTTTTTGGAGGTCTGCCCCGCCGGCGAGGCGTGCTCTTCAGCTCTTGACTTTGGGTTTTAAAGCTTGAAAGTCAAAGGGAAAGCACGAAAGCTTAAAGGCGAAACCCAAAAGCTTAAAATCATCGCCTCGCCGGCGGGGCAGGCCTCCAAAAACGAGGGGGACAGGCTCTACCGGCTGGTCGCTGTTCTGGCGGTGGTCCCGTCTAAAGAAAACTACTGCGGTGGTCCGGGTCCCTCGTCTCCGTTTGGCCTCCTTTCAGGTAAGCACACTTGTCAAGACGCCGTACGATTCGGGCGGTCTTCCGAACAATGCGGCGGCATCTTGACAAGCGCGCTTAGGCTTCGCCAGGCCAAACGGAGACGAGGGACGCGGGATTGGGAGGCTGCGGGCTCGCTGCGCTCGCCCCGCAGCCCGCGAGTGCGGTCAGCTCGACAAACCCGACGGCCCTGCGGGCCCCAAGCCCAGGGCTCTAACCGCCCCAGCCGTGCGGCCCCGCCTTCTCGCCCTCCGCCTTCAGCCCCAGCCGTGCGGCCCCGCCCCTCCAGCCCTCACCCCAGCAGAACCGCAGGCGTCGGCTCCGTGATCAGCGCCGCGAACGTGTGCCGGTCCGCCCACCGGCCCGTCACCCACGCCAGCGCCCGCGCCAGCCCCTCCGGGGTGTCCGCCGCGTGGACCACCTCGCCGTCCACCCACCACGGCACCTCGTGCTCCTCGCCCTCGGCGTGGACCACCAGCTCGTCGTGCACCACCACGGTCCCGGTCGGCAGTTCGACGCCCAGCAGGGCGCACGCCCCGCGCACCGCGCCGAGCTCCGCCCACACCACCTCGTCGCCCTCGCTCCGCAGCGCCCCGACGACCTCCTCGGACGCCAGCGGCAGCTCCAGCAGTTCCGCCAGCTCCGCCGCGCCCCCGTCCGCCGCGAGCACCTGCTCGCCGGGCAGGACCGCCAGCAGCCACGGCAGGTCCGGCACGACCACGTCGTCCGCCGACGCCACCGCGCCCGTCAGCACGCGCACGTGCTCCGGCGGCTCGACCGCGCCCTCCCGCACGTCCGGCGCGACCTCCGCCAGGGCCGCGTGCGCCTTCAGCACCAGCGCGTCCGGCACCGCCCGCTCCGCGTCGCCCAGGCGCGCCAGCAGGTCGACGACGTCGTCCTCGTCGTGCACCGCCAGCTCGGCCCGCACCCCGGCCGCCGCCAGGACGTGCGCGGGCAGCTCCGAGTCGACCTGGTCGTACAGGCCCTCCAGCTCCACCGCGCCTGCCAGCCGCCACGTCCTGGGCGCCCGGCCGCCGATCCTGGCGTACCGGGACAGCCACCAGCCGGTGTACCCGTCCCGCTGCGCGACCGCGCGCCACACCTCGGGGTCGGACACCATCAGCTCCAGCGCCCTGGGCCACCGGTCCTCGGCCACCAGGTCCAGGTCCCGCACGCCCACCACCCGCACTGGCGGCTCGTCGGTCGCGTCCCACCAGTCCGCCTCGTCGGCCAGGTCGTGGTCCGGCTCGGTCGGCTCGTCGTCCACCAGCACCGTGAAGCCGTCCGCCGCGCCGACCGCCGACAGCACCTCGCGCGGCCAGTCCGCCGCGAACTCCGCGTCCAGCACGCCGAACGGCGCGTCGTCGGCCAGCACCTCGCGCAGCGGCGCGTCCGGCAGCAGCAGCTCGTCCGCGCGCCGCCACCCGCCACCGGCCTCGGGCAGCGCCAGCTCGCCCAGCCAGGAACGCCCGCCCGCCCGCGCGACCAGGGACAGCACCCCGTGCACCAGGTCCTCGTCCGGGTCCTCGGCGCTGTGCCGCACGGCGTCCCGGACCGCGTCCGAGTCCAGCACCTCGCCCGCCCCTGCCTCCACCGCGCCCAGGCGCAGCAGCAGCGGGTGCACGGCCTCCGGGTGCGCGATGCGCAGCCCGGTCAGGTCGAAGTCGATCGGCTCGTCCAGCATCAGCACGCCGCGCGGCCCGCTGACCAGCCTGCCGTCCGCGAGCGGCACCGGGAGCGACCCGAGCTCCTCGCGCGCCGACGAGTCCACGTCCGCCCACGGCTGGAGCGCGGTGTACACGTCGTGCCACCAGCCCGGCTCGCCGCCGATGCCCGCCAGCGCGGCCACCACCTCGGCCACCGGCATCCTCGGCACGTCCAGCGCGGCCAGCGCCCGCGCGTGCTCGGGCAGCACCAGCTCGGCGTCCAGCAGGCCGGGGACCACGTCCTCCAGCAGGTCGACCAGGTCCTCGGACGGCGAGTCCAGCACCTTCGCCCGCCTCGGCGACGTCCAGCCGCCGTCCGCCTTGGGCAGCCACTCGGCGTCCCGCAGCGCGGCCAGCACGCCCTGCCTCAGCACACCGTCCACTTCGGACAGCGGGAACCCCGGCAGCGGCACCAGCGCGGTCCGCTCCACGGCGGGCAGCGCGGCCACCAGCGCGGGGTAGGCCTTCGCGGCCATCGCCAGCACGTGCTCCACCGCCGGTCCCACCAGCACCCGGCGGCGCGAGGGCTCGACGGGCAGGGTGGCGATCAGGCGCGCGGGCAGGGACAGCTTCTCGTCGGTGGGCGTCGGCGCGTGCAGCACCTCGCCGTCGAGCGCGCCGTCGACCGGGTAGGCCCAGCACGCCGACCACACCGGCCGCGCCTCGACGCCCTGCGCGAAGCGGTCGGGCAGCTCGCCGCCGACCCGGTGCACCAACCAGGTCCGCTCACCGCCCGGACCGGTGATCACGACCCGGTCGCCGCTCTCGGCGCGCTCCCAGGCCTGCCCGCCGACCTCGACCCTGCGCAGCCCCGGCAGGGCGAGCAGCAGGTCGGCGGCCTGCTCGGCGCACTCGCGCAGCAGCGCCTCGCCGTTCCCGGCGGTGAGCGGCAGCCTGACCTCGGTGGCGAAGCCCTCGGGCGGACCGGCCTCGTCGGTCGGCCACACCAGGCGCAGCACGGGCACGTCGCCGCCGCGCTTGGACGCCAGCTCCGGCACGGCCTCGCGGGTCCGCGCGGCGGAGAACGCGACCCCGCCCGAGGTCGACACCACGCGCGGCGCGTCCGTCACCGCCAGCACGGCGGCGAAGCCGACGCCGAACTGGCCGACCGCGTCGGAGTTCTTCGCCGAGGCGCGCAGCGACGCGAGCGCCGCCACGCCGTCGGCGGTCAGCGGCGCGCCGGTGTTGGCCGCGCGGAACTCGCCGTCCACCAGGGACAGCCGCAGCACGCCCGGTTCCGCACCGGCCGCGTCCGCCGCGTTCTGCGCCAGCTCGACCAGCAGCCGGTCGCGGTAACCGCCGAGCCGCAGGTCCTCCTCGGCGTTGGCGTCCTCCCGGAAGCGGGTGGGCGAACCGCGCCAGGCGGCGAGCACCGACTCCCGCAGGGCCCCGGTGCCGAAGTGGTCCGCGCTCACCGGGCTGTCGTCCCGGCGGAAACCCCGGAAGCGTCGGAAACCCCGGAAGCGTCGGCGGCGCCTGCCGCGCCGTCGGCGTCGGAAACCCGCTCGACCCCGTCCACGGCGCCGGGCGTGTCGCCCTCGCCGGCGGCGCCGTCGGCGGCCTCCGCGACGACCTCGTCGGTGGCCTTGGCGGCGGGCTCGTTCACCTCGACCTCCAGCAGCGCGTCGTCGTACACGACGTCCGCCACCGGCACCGCCGAACCGCCCTCCACCTCGACCTCGGAGTGCGCGCCGCACCCGTACTCGACGTGCACCACGTGCCCGTCCGCAGGCGTCAGCTCGTTCCCGCACACCCCGAACGCCGAACCGAGCGCCCCGGCGATGCGCAGGTAGAAACCGCAGGTGCCGCACGCGGCGGGCGCGCTGCGCGCCATCTCGCTGCGCGGCCCGAAGTCGCCGCCGTGCCAGCGCTCGGCCGCGTCCAGCACGCCCTCGCGGGACAGCACGCGCACCCGGCCGAGCCCGACCTCCAGCGCGACCTCCTCGACCGCCGGGTCCTCGGACTCGACGTAGCCGGGCGCGAGCCTGGGGTCGTCGGGGGACGCGGGCAGCAGGTCGCCGACGCCGAGGTCACCGGCGCGGACCCGCTCGTTCCACGGCACCCACTGCGGGGCGACCAGCGCGTCGTTGCCGGGCAGCAGCACGGCCTCGCTGACCGAGACCGGCGAGCCCTCGCCCGCGTAGGCGACCGTGACGGCCCACTGCCAGCCCCGGTAGCCGGCGTGCTCGGCCTCGAAGAAGTGGGTGACCGACGTCTCGTCCTCGGCGAGGAGCCCGACGTGGGCCCCCACGTGCTCCGATCCGGCTTCCTCCTGCGCCGCGTCGCGCGCGAGCCGCACGGCCGCGGGGTCGGCGAGCACTGGCTGGGGCTGCTGAGTCGGCGTGGCGGTCACAGGTGGATTGTGCCGCACGTCTTCGCCGCGCCGCGCACACGTGCCACCCTTTCGGACGTGCGCTGGTTCGCGGTGTCGATGGTCCCGGTCGTGGTGGTGGCGGTGCTGTCGGGCTGCTCGTCCGGCGGAGACGGCGTTCGGTCGACCGAACCCGCTGGACCGTCCACACCGGCCACCGCCAGGCCCGAGGTCCTGGGAGTGGTCCCGCACGACCCCGACGCGTTCACCCAGGGCCTTGAGCTGTCCGGGGACGTGCTCTACGAGGGCACCGGGCTGGAGGGCCGGTCGAGCATCCGCGAGGTCGACCCGGCGACCGGCGAGGTCCGCAGGAAGGTGGACCTGCCGTCCCCGCTGTTCGGCGAGGGGATCACCGTGGCGGGTGAGCGGATCTGGCAGCTCACCTGGCGCGACGGCGTGGCGATCGAGCGGGACCGGGCGTCGCTGGCCGAGGTGCGCCGCGTCCCGTACGAGGGCGAGGGCTGGGGCCTGTGCCTCGACGGCGGGCGGCTGGTGATGAGCGACGGCACCGCCGAGCTGACCTTCCGCGACCCGGCGACGTTCGACGAGCGGGGGCGGGTCGAGGTCACGCGGGGCGGGGAGCCGCTGGCGGACCTCAACGAGCTGGAGTGCGTCGACGGGCGGGTGTGGGCGAACGTGTGGCAGACCGACGAGGTGGTGCGGATCGACCCGGCCACCGGCGCGGTCGACCTGGTGGCGGACCTGTCGTCGCTGCGGCCGGAGGGCGTTCCCGCGTCGGACGTGCTGAACGGGATCGCCTCGGTGCCTGGCTCGGACGAGTTCCTGGTCACCGGCAAGAACTGGCCGAGCATGTTCCGGGTGCGCTTCACCTCGGGCTGACCGGCGCCCCGCCGCGATCCGCGACAGGGCGTGCCCGTTGCGGCAGGATGGTCGGGATGAGCCCGTCCGACGATCGCGATCACGCGCGGGGGGATCACCCGCGAGAGGACGAGACCCGGCCCGCAGCAGGGGGCGCGGGGCGGAAGCGCTCGGGCAGCGCGCCCTGGGAGACCTACGACCCCGACGGCTACGACCGGCGCAGCCGGGAGCGCGGGCGCGGGCGCGCCGAGCGGGACCACTACGACCGCGACGCCTACGACGAGCGGGGCCGGGAGCGGGGCGGCGCGGATCGGGACACCGAACCGACCGACCCCGCCGGACCCCGGCGCACCAAGCCGATGCCCGGCCACGACGCGCGCACCAAGCCCACCCACAAGCCGACCCAGCTGCCCAGGAAGCTGACCGTCACCCGCGTCGCGCTGTACCGGGCGAAGCTGCTGTCCTCGGTGGGCCTCGGCCGGTTGCGCACCGCCGCGAACGCCGACGGCGCCGGGGAGTCCGGGCTGTCCTCGCTCACCTACGCGGTGATGCTGCACCGGGCCGCCGACGCGGCGCTGGCCGTGGCGCTGGCGAACGCGCTGTTCTTCTCCGCCGGGGTGGACGAGTCCAAGACCCGAGCGGGGCTCTTCCTGCTGGTCACCGCCGTCCCGTTCGCGCTGCTCGCCCCGCTGCTCGGCCCGGCGCTGGACCGGCTGCGGCGCGGGCGGCGGTGGGCGCTGGCCGGGTCGGGCGCGCTGCGCGCGGTGGTGGCGGTGGTGCTGGCGCTGCACTTCGACAGCTGGGCGCTGTACCCGCTCGCGCTGGTCGGCGTGCTGCTGTCCGGGTCGTTCGGCGCGCTGCGGGAGGCGATCACCCAGGGGGTGCTGCCGCCCGAGGTCGCGCGGGCCAGGGCCGACCGCCGTCTGGCGGTGTCCGGGCTGGTCGCGGGCGGGGTGTCCGGGTTGGCGGCGATCGGGCTGGTGAACACGTTCGGCTCGCCGGGCGCGCTGTGGCTCGGCGCCGGGTTGTGCGTGGCGAACGCCTGGTGCTGCCTGCGCGTCCCGGCGGGCGCGGAGGTCGCCGAGGGCGGGGCGCCGGACGCGGCGGGCCGGGAGCGCGGGCGACCGCCGCTCGGCCGCGCGGTGGTGGCCGCGCTGTGGGCGAACGGGTCGGTCCTGGTGCTCGCGGGCTTCCTGGTCCCGTTCGCGGCGTTCCTGGCGCGGGCGGAGGTCGAGTACGACCCGCTCCAGCAGCTGCTGCTGCTCGGCGCGGTGGTGGCGGCGGCGGGCGCGGGCAGCCTGCTGGGCGGCGCGGTCGGCGCGCGCCTGCGGGTCGGCTCACCGGACCGGGTGCTGATCGGCTGCGTCGCGGCGGCGCTGGCCTCGGCGGTGGTGGCCGCGGCGCTGCCGGGGCTGGTGCCGGTGGCGGTGGCCGGGCTGGTCGGGGCGGCGGCGGGCTCGGTGGCGGGGACGACCCTGGACGCGGTCGCGCGGGAGGACCCGCCGGAGCGGTCGCGGGCGTCCGCGCTCGTGCGGCCGGAGGCGCTCCCCGGACTGGGCTGGGTGCTCGGCGGCGCGCTGGGCGTGCTGCTGCCCACCGAGCAGTGGATCGGGTTCGCGGTGGTCTCGCTGCTGCTCGCGCTGGGACTGGCCCAGGTGGTGCTGACCGCGCGGGGCAGATCGCTGCTGCCCCGGCGGGGCGGGGACCGGCCGGTCGGGGCCGGGGCGGCGGACGGCTGAGCGCACCACGTAGGCTCGGGGGCGTGCGCCGAGCCGTCGTCCTCACCGCGTTGCCGCTGCTCCTGGCCACCGGCTGCGGTGCTCCCCCGCACCCCGAGGTGACCTTCCACGCCGACGGCAGGACGATCGTGGTCTCCCCCACGCAGTACTGCGACCTGGACTCGGAGAACTGCGACGTGGACCCGGCGGCGGCGGGCGTGCTGCGGGTGCGGCCGGGCAAGGTGGTGCAGATCTCGGTGCCCGCGCAGCTCGCGGACAGCGTGTGGGCGGTGGCGTTCACCTACCGCGACGCGGCCGGGGTGACGCAGGAGCCGATGCGCAGCAAGGTGTTCACGCCGAACAAGCCGCAGCACGCGTACACGCTCCAGCTCCCGAACGACACCGATCAGCTGGAGAGCGTCGAGGTGCAGCAGCTGGGCACCCGCATCGAGGGCAGCACGACCGCAGCCGTGGACTTCGTGGCGCGCGGCACGTGGGTGCTGTCGGTGGACGACCGGAAGCGGGACTGACCGCTCCCCGCGAGACGGCGGAGGCGCCCCCCTCGGGGATGACGCCTCCGGTCGACCAGGGACGCGGGTCTACGGGTCGAGATCCCGCGCGATGGCGCGGACCGCGTCGGCGATCAGCTTTGCGCTCCTGCGCTCGGGGTAGCGGCCCCTGCGCAGCTCGGGCTGCACCCGCAGCTCCAGCAGCTTGATCATGTCCTCGATCACCCCGTGCAGCTCCTCGGCGGGGCGCCTGCGCGCCTCGGCCACCGAGGGCGCCGGGTCGACCAGGCGCACGGACAGGGCCTGCGGCCCCCTGCGGCCCTCGGCCATGCCGAACTCGATGCGCTGACCGGCTTTGAGCGCCTCGACCCCTTCGGGCAGCGCGGACTTCCGCACGTAGACGTCCTCGCCGCCGTCCTGCGTGACGAAGCCGAAGCCCTTCTCCGAGTCGTACCACTTGACCTTGCCGGTCGGCACCGCTCTCACCGTTCCCTTTGCTCCAACATGGCGAACGCGCCCTCGGGCGTGCCCAGGACGCGTTCCACCAGAGTAGCCAGAAGGCCTCGACCGGGGCACCTCCAAAAGCGCGACCCCCGCGCGGCTACCCTCGTGGCATGACGACCGCGAGGATGATGCCGCTGGCAGTGGGCCTGTTCGCGATCGGCGTCGTGGCCCTGGTGGCCATGTTCGCCGTCGGCTCGCCGGGGCTGCCCGGCTGGGTCTTCGCGCTCGGGCTGCTGTGCTCCCCCGCCGGTCTGGCGCTGGGCGTGATCACGGTGATCCGCGACTCGCGGCGCCCCCGCGCGCGCCAGGGCTGACGCCCGCTCCCGGCTCTCAGGCGGTGCGCTCGCCCGCGATCCCGCCTGCGTGCTCGCCCGCGCGGAGCCGGTCGGCGTTCGCGCGCAGCCAGGCGGGGAAGCCGGTCAGGTCGGGCAGGACCACGTCCGCGCCCGCCTCGGTCAGCTCCTCGGCGCCGCACGGACCGGTGACCACGCACAGGGACAGCGCGTCGGCGGCCTTCGCCCCGCGCACGTCGCCGACGTGGTCGCCCACGTACACCGAGGCCCCGTGCAGCTTGAGCGCCTCGGCCTTGCCGGTCGACCACAGCTCGCCGAACAGGTGGTCCACCTCCCAGCCGAACGCGGCCAGGTGCAGCGCCGCGTTCGCCCGGTACTTGCCGGTGACGACGACCGTGGTGCCGCCCAGCTCGCGCACGGCGTCGAGCGACTCGGCCGCGCCGGGCAGCGCGACGGTCGCCGGGATGACGATCTCCGGGTAGAGCGCGCGGAAGCGGGCGACCAGGACGGGGATGTCCTCCTCGGGCACGCCGTAGCCCCGGAAGGAGACGTCAAGGGGCGGGCCGAGGTTGGCGGCGAAGTGCGCGCCGTCGATCGGGTAGCCGCTCTCGGCGCGGACCGCCTCCATCACGGCGGCCATGCCGGGCCTGGGGTCGATGAGGGTCATGTCCAGGTCGAAACCGATGGTCAGCGGCACGGGGGCCACTCTACGGGCCGGACCGCCCCGGCTCGCCCGGCTTGGGAGCGGGGTCACGGCGACCGGGTCCGGGGGCTCCTGGACCGGTGATCGGGGACGGTGCTCGGGGGCGGTGCTCGGGGCCGGTGATCGGACTCGGCCGGTCGACCAACCCGGTAACCGGGTGATCACGTGTCTTTACAAGGGCACCGCGCTCGTGCCAAAACTGTCCGTCGTGACCGAGTTCTCCGGGACCACGCGCCCCGAGGCCACACCAGCGACGGCCCTCCGGCCGCCCGCCGCGCCCGTCCGCGCGGCCACCCCCGCACCCCGCCCGGCGGGCGACCGCCCGGTCCCGGACCGGTGCGGCGTGCCGACCGTCCCCTTAGCCCGCACCGACGCGCGCCCGCTCGACCCCGCGCCCAGCACCGGGCCGGACCGGCCCGAAACCCGCTCCACCGCAGGTCCGCGCCCACCCGAGGGCTCCTCCGCAGCACACCCACGCCGGTCCGAAGGCGCCGCCGCACGCCCGCACGAGGGCTCCCCCACCGCAGACCCGCCCACACCCGCAGGTCCTGCCGCCGCACGCCCGCACCCGCACGCGGGGTCTGCCGACGCACGCCCGCCCCAGGGCTCCCCCGCCGGAGACCGGCCCGCGCCCACAAGCTCCGCGCCCTCGCCCGAGAGCCCGACCGCCGCGCGTCCACACCCGGCCACGGGCCGTGCCGCCGCGCCCCCGCCCCAGGGCTCCCCCGCCGCAGATCGACCCGCGCCCGAAAGCCCCGAAAGCTCTGCGGCAGCGCACCCGCCCTCGCCCGAGGACCCGAACACCGCGCGTCCACACCCGCCTGCGGGTCCCGCCTGCGCGCGCACGCCTGCCGGTCCCGCCCCCACGCACCCGCAGCAGCCCGGTCTCTCCCCCACGACACCCCCGCCCCACCCGGCAGCACCTCCGGGCGCGACCGGCGCCCCCACCGCACCCCGCCCCACCCGCTGGGAACCCGCCACCGCCCCCATCCCGGCGACCCCGACCACCGGCCCCGGCCCGATCATCGACGCCGCCGTCGCGCTGGTCGCCGAGCACGGCGCGCGCGGGCTGCGGGTCGCCGACGTCGCCTCGCGCGCCGGGGTGAGCAGGCAGACCGTCTACAACGAGCACGGCAACAAGCAGCGGCTGGTCGAGGCCGTCGCGCTGGTCAAGACCGCTGAGTTCGTGGACGCCGCCCGCGCCTGCCTGGCCCGCTCGCCGGGCGCGGTGGAGGGGGTCGCGGAGGCCGTGCGGCAGGTGCACGCGCTCACCCGGCTCGACCCGCTGGCCCGCTCGGTCCTCACCGGCACCGACGCCGACGACATGCTGCCGATGCTCACCACGCGCGGCGGCTGGGTGCTCGACCTCGTGGCGCCCGCCATCGGCGAGCACCTGGCCAGGCACCGGCCGGACCTGCCGCCCGCGCGGATCGCGTTCGCGGCGGACGTGCTGACCCGGCTGGCGCTCAGCCACCTGCTGACCCCCGACCACGGCCCCGACCGCGCGGTCGACCGGGCGGCCGACTGCGCCGTCGAGGCCGTGACGGTGGTCGCGGCGGCCCTGCTGGGGCCTAGCCCGCAGCGGGCGGGGTGACGTCCCTGGCGGGCGCGGGGTAGTGGACGCCGAGCTGCGCGACGCCCTCGGCCAGCACGCGCGCGATGGACAGCGAGTCAGCCCAGGACATGTCCGGGCTCTCGGTGTCACCGGCGCGCACCCGGTCGGCCACCTCGCGCAGCTGCGGCACGTACCCGGAGCCCTCCAGCTCGGCGGTGCGCTCCACGTCGTTGATCACGACGCGGGTCGGGCAGTGCGCGGGCTGGTGCAGGTCGATGCGGCCCTTCGTGCCGAACACCGTCGCGTACGAGCCGGGCGAGGTGGTCAACGTGGAGGTGAGCAGCGCCTGCGCGCCGCTCTCGTAGCCGAGCAGCAGCGCGGCCTCTGCGTCCACCCCGGACGGGGCGAGGGAGCCGGTGACCTGGATGGTCCTCGGGTCGCCGAGCAGCATCTGGGCGATCGAGACCGGGTACAGGCCGAGGTCCATCAGGGACCCGCCGCCGAGCTCCAGGTTCCACAGCCGGTGCTCGGGCTCGAACGGGAGGGCGAAGCCGAAGTCGGCGCGCACGCTGCGCACGTCGCCGATCTCGCCGTCCGCGACGGCCGCGCGGACCTGGCGGATGAGCGGGTTGAACCTGGTCCAGATGGCCTCCATGAGGAACAGGCCGCGCTCGCGGGCCAGCTCGACCAGCTCGCGGGTGTCCTCGACGGTGAGCGTCATGGGCTTCTCGCACAGCACGTGCTTGCCCGCTTCGAGGGCGAGGCGGGCGGCGGAGCGGTGCTGGGCGTGCGGCGTGGCGACGTAGACGACGTCCACGTCGGGGTCCGCGACCAGCTCCTCAACGCTCCCGTACGCGCGCGGGATGCCGTGCTTGGCGGCGAACTCCTCGGCCCGTTCGAGCTTGCGGGAGGAGACCGCGAGGGCTTCGGAGCCCTCCAGCGCGAGCAGGTCTGCGGTGACGACGTCGGCGATGCCACCCGTGGCGACGATTCCCCAGCGAACTGTTTTCAGCACGATGGGTGAGCTTAATCGGGCAGGATGGTGGTATGCGCCTCGTGCTCAACCTCATCTGGCTGGTGATCAGCGGCTTCTGGCTCGCGGTCGGTTACGCGTTCGCGGGGGTGATCTGCTGCATCTTCATCATCACGATCCCCTGGGGGCTCGCCTCGTTCCGCATCGCGAACTACGCGCTGTGGCCGTTCGGCCGGGACGTGGTCGACCGGCACGACGCCGGGGCCGCCTCGCTCCTGGGCAACATCATCTGGATCGTCGTCGCCGGGTGGTGGCTGGCGCTCGGGCACATCGTGACCGGAGCCCTGCTGTGCGTCACGATCATCGGCATCCCGATGGGCATCGCGAACTTCAAGCTCATCCCGGTGTCGCTGATGCCGCTGGGCAAGGTCATCGTCGACCGCCCCTGATCCCCGATCCCCCGCTGGGGCAGGTCGCCTGCCTCAGCGCAGCTCGACCACCAGGCACGGCCCGCCGCTGTACAGGCCCGCGTCGACCGCGAGGACCCGGTCGTCCGCGTACCGCAGCGGGCCGTCGACCTCCTCGGGCATGACGCCGAGCTGGTCGGCGAAGACGCTGTGCCCGTGCACGATCTCCGTGCCGCCCATGAGCTTGAGCAGCTCGCCCGCGACGACCCCGCCCTCGGGGCCCCGGAACGCGTAGCGGGTGGTCATCTTGCGCCAGCACTCCCACCACTGCGGCAGGTCGTCGCCGGTGAGGATCGCGCGCACCGCCTCGTTGACCTCCTCCACGGTGCCGCCCCACTCCAGGTAGGCGAGCGTGTCGGAGTGCATCAGCAGGTGGTCGTCCACCAGGTGCACGACCTCGCGGCTGGTCAGCCACTCGATGTGCTCGGGGGTGAGCCGCTCCTGGTCGCTGCGCAGGCCGCCGTTGAGGTTCCAGCTCTTGGCGAAGCTGCGCGGGGTGGGCGCGCCGGGCACGTCCTCGTCGCCGAAGCGGTGCATCCCGAGCAGCAGCACCTCGTGGTTGCCGACCAGCGAGTCGACCCGCCCGCCGCTCTCGCCCGCCTGCGCGGAGAGCCGCATGACGAGGTCGATGACGCCGATCCCGTCGGGACCGCGGTCGACGAAGTCGCCGAGGAACCACAGCTCCGCGTCACCGCCGCTCCAGTCCCCGGAGTCGTCCACGAGGCCTGCCGCGTTGAGCGCGCGGGTGAGTTCGGCGAGGTGGCCGTGCACGTCGCCGACCACGTAAAGCTGGCGTTCCACACAGCGACGATATGCGACGGCGCGGGGTGGTGCGGGCAAGTCGATCAGATGACCTCCACGACCGCCCCGCCGGTCTCCCCCGCAGGGGTGATCAACTGCGCGGGCGCTGCTCCGCGCCGCGCGGCGCTACCCACGCTCCCGGCCAGGCGAAACCCGAGGGCGCGGTGGCGAAGGACACAGGGCGGCGGAGGTCACGGCGGGCCGGGCCGGACGCCGTCAGCCCAGGCGGGAGGCGGTGATCGCGGCGCGCACCAGCTCGCCGTCCCCCTCGACCACCAGCCGGTCCGGCGCCACCCGCCGCCACAGCGCCAGGTGCAGCAGCTCGGCCGTCCCGGACAGCGCGCCACCGGCCCCTCCACCCGCGCGGACCCGGTCGGCCTCGGCGGCGTCGAGCAACCGGAGCCCGTCGCCCGCCGACCCGATCAGCCAGGTCCGGCCGGTGTCGACGGCCCGCAGCTCCACCACGCCCGGTCGCGCGAGGTCGCCGCCCAGGAGGCGCTCGGCGAACTCGGCCACCCCGTCCTCGGCCAGCTCGGGGGACGCGGTCACCGGCTCGCCGACCGCCGCGCAGGCGTCGTGGCGGTGCACCACCAGCTCGTGCGCCACCCTGCGCAGCACCTCGGTCGCCGGGGTCCGCCCGGTCGGCGACCACCAGGCCCACACCGGCGCGTCGTCCCCGACCCGCCCGGCCGCGTCGCGCAGGCGCGCGGACGCGAGCCACAGGCCGTCCGGCCCCTCGCCGTCGAACAGCTCGCCGACCTCGCGGCGCACCTCGTCGACTTCGGGCGCGGCGCCACCGGCGGGCAGCGCCGCCGCCCACCACAGCTGCACCTCGGCGACGTGGCGGACCAGGTCGCCCACCACCCAACC
This sequence comes from Actinosynnema pretiosum, assembly GCF_024171695.1. Taxonomy (GTDB): domain Bacteria; phylum Actinomycetota; class Actinomycetes; order Mycobacteriales; family Pseudonocardiaceae; genus Actinosynnema; species Actinosynnema pretiosum. The sequence goes on from NZ_JAMTCF010000012.1 coordinate 13,985, forward strand.
GGGACAGGCGGGCACGGGCGCGTCGAACCGCCCGCGCGCCGCCGCCTCGAGACCGTCGCCGTGCTCAGCCACCGCTGCCCGCAGATCGATGCCCACACCGGGACGGTAGCGGTGGCACTTCACCCGACCAGGTGGTTCGGCAGCGCGCGCACCGGACGGCGCAGCGCCGCTGCCGCGCTCGGGTCGGCGGGTCGGCGGGTCGCGGCGGACCGCCCGGCCTCCAGCCCGGCTCAGCCTGGTCCGGCTCGGCCCAGCCCAGCCCAGTCCGGCCCAGCCCAGTCCGGCCCGGCTCAGCCCAGCTCGCCGAACGGGTCCGCCGAGTGCCCCACCAGGTCCGCGATGGACTTCAGCACCCGCGTCGGCCGGTACGGGTACAGCTCGGCCGTCGACTCCGCCGAGATGCCGCTGAGCACCAGGATCGTCCGCAGCCCGGCCTCCAGCCCGGCGCGCACGTCGGTGTCCATCCGGTCGCCGATCATGAGCGTGTTCTCCGAGTGCGCGCCCAGCGCCCGCAGCGCCGACCTCATCATCAGCGAGTTCGGCTTGCCCACGTAGTACGGCTCGCGCCCGGTGGCCCGCTCGATCAGCGCCGCGACCGCGCCGGTCGCGGGCAGCGAGCCCTCGCGCGAGGGACCGGTGGCGTCCGGGTTGGTGGCGATGAACTTCGCGCCCTCCTCGACCAGCCGGATCGCCTTGGTGATGGCGGTGAAGCTGTAGGTGCGGGTCTCGCCGAGCACCACGTAGTCGGGGTCGCGGTCGGTCAGCACGTAGCCGACCTCGTGCAGCGCCGTGGTCAGCCCGGCCTCGCCGATGACGAACGCCGAGCCGCCGGGGCGCTGCGAGTCCAGGAACCGGGCGGTGGCCAGCGCGGACGTCCAGATCGCCGTCTCCGGCACCTCCAGCCCGGTCCGCGACAGCCGGGCGCGCAGGTCCCTGGGCGTGTAGATGGAGTTGTTCGTCAGCACGAGGAAGGGGATCCCGGCCGCGGTCAGCTCGGCGACGAACTCACCGGAACCGGGGATCGGGTGCTCCTCGTGCACCAGCACGCCGTCCATGTCCATGAGGTAGTTCCAGCCCATGGCGGCCATGATCCCAGGATCAGGCGTCGGCCACGCGACCGCGGATCGTCTCCAGCAGGGCGAGCTGGTAGCGCTCGACCACCGCGCGCTCCTCGCGGGTGAACCCGCGCAGGGTGGCCTCCAGCACCTCGACGCCGTCCCGGAACAGCGCGGCGACCTCGCCCGCCCTCGGCCCGGACACCTCCACGAGCACCTTGCGCCGGTCGTGCGGGTCGCGGACGCGGCGCACGTAGCCCGCGCGCTCCAAGCGGTCGATGACGCCGGTCACCGCGCCGGTGGACAGGCCGGAGAGCTCCGCTATCCGACCGGCGGTGACCGGGGCGTCGGTGGCGAGCGCGAGGCCGAGGCACTTCTCGTCCGTCGTGGACAGGCCCATCCGCTCCGCCGCCCTGCCGTGCAGCAGCGCGGTGAGCGCGCCCGTCTCCCGCGCGTGCGCGCTGAACCGCTCCAGTTCCTCGGCGGGGACGTCGTGCTCGCTCATGCGGAGGAATTTAGCCCCCGTCCAGGCAGGCAGAACGACCGCTCTGCCGGTTATGCCCGTTACACCGGGCCGTCCCGGCGAGTGAGCCCATTACCCTGGTCGGGGTGACGGCAGTCGACTTGGGACTACCCGTCGTGCGCAGTGCCCCCCACGTCACCGCACGTCCGGAGTCCCCCGCGCTCATCGACCGGTTCGGTCGGGTGGCGACCGACCTCAGGGTCTCGCTCACCGACAAGTGCAACCTGCGCTGCACCTACTGCATGCCCGCCGAGGGCCTGGACTGGTTGCGCAAGCCCGAGCTCCTCTCCGACGAGGAGCTGGTCAGGGTCATCGGGATCGCGGTGACCCGGCTCGGCGTGACCGACGTCCGGTTCACCGGCGGCGAACCGCTGCTCCGCAAGGGGCTGGAGGGCGTGCTGGCGGCGACCTCGGCGCTGGAGCCGAAGCCCCGCGTGTCGATGACGACCAACGGCATCTCGCTCGCGGCGCGCGCGGCCGGGCTGAGGGCGGCGGGGCTGGACCGGGTGAACGTGTCGCTGGACACGCTGGACCGCGAGCGGTTCCGCGAGCTGACCCGGCGGGACCGGCTGCCCGACGTGCTGGAGGGGCTCGCGGCGGCGCGCGCGGCCGGGCTGGAGCCCGTGAAGATCAACTCGGTGCTGATGCGCGGGGTGAACGACGACGAGGCGGTGACCCTGCTGGAGTTCGCCGTCGAGCACGGCTACCAGCTGCGGTTCATCGAGCAGATGCCGCTCGACCCGCAGCACGGCTGGGACCGGTCGGAGATGGTGACCGCGCGGGAGATCCTGGACGCGCTGGGGACCCGGTTCGACCTGGCCCCGGTGCCGGTGCGCGGCGCCGCGCCCGCCGAGCGGTGGGTGGTCGACGGCGGGCCGTCGGTGGTGGGCGTGATCGCGGCGGTGACCCGGCCGTTCTGCGGGGCCTGCGACCGGACCCGGCTGACCGCCGACGGGCAGGTGCGCAACTGCCTGTTCAGCGGCGCGGAGACCGACCTGCGGGCGCTGCTGCGCTCGGGGGCCTCGGACGAGGAGATCGCCGAGCGGTGGCGGGGCAACGCCTGGGCCAAGGCCGAGGGGCACGGGATCGACGGGGACGGGTTCGCGCAGCCGGACCGCCCCATGAGCGCTATCGGAGGATGACGTGGTCGAGCTGACCGTCCGCTACTTCGCGGGGGCGCGCGCCGCCGCCGGGGTGCCCGCCGAGACCCTGGCGGTGCCGGGCGAGGTGTCCGGGACGACCGTGGCGCACGTGCTCGACGTCGTGCGCGCGAAGCACGGCGCGAACCTGACCCGCGTGCTGGCGGCGTCGAGCTTCCTGCTGGACGGGGTCGCGGTCCGGGACCACGCCGCAGCGGTGTCCGCAGGGGCCGAGCTGGACGTGCTGCCCCCGTTCGCGGGCGGTTGATCACTGGCCCGAAGAGGTGACCCATGACTCACCGACGGTAATTGATATCGCCAAATCTCGGAATGGAAACGGGACGGTAACGTACGTCCTGAGCTGCGGTTATCACCGGGTCGACCCGGCCTCGTGAAACGTTACAGTGACTGCCGTCACAGTCCAGAACGTTTGGCGAGCCGGTCCACGGCTACGTACGGTCGCTTCTCGGTTGGCCCCGACCAACCAGCGAGACCCGGGAGACCGCGCCTGAACCCCGTCCTGCGGCCCCCGGCACACACCCCGAGCGAGAGACATCCGCCGGGCGGGGGCGGGGGACACCGGGCCCGAATCCGGAGTCCCCAGTGGCAGGGCAGCGGGCTGAGAGGCAGATGGCGGTTTACCGAGGCAAGCACCGTTTCCAGTCCCTCCGCGCCAACGCGGCCGTTCGCGGCATCGCGAAGGTGGCCGTGGCGGGCGTCATCGTCGGCGCCCCGCTGGCCATGGCGGGCACGGCGTCCGCGCAGGGCTCCGGCGTGAACTGGGACGCCGTCGCGGCGTGCGAGAGCGGCGGCAACTGGAGCATCAACACCGGCAACGGGTACTACGGCGGCCTGCAGTTCAGCCCGTCGACCTGGAGCAGCCACGGCGGTTCCGGGATGGCCCACCAGGCCTCCAGGGCCGAGCAGATCCGGGTGGCCGAGAACGTCATGAAGACCCAGGGCATCGGCGCCTGGCCCGTCTGCGGCCCCAAGGGCCTCGGCGGCGGCGCGGCCCCCGCGCGCACCGCGCCCGCGCCCCAGCAGGCGGCGCCCGCGCCCCAGAAGCAGTCGACGCCGCAGAAGCGCGCGACGGCCCCCGTGCAGCAGCAGGCGGCCCCCGTGGTCGTGGCGCTGCCCCAGAGCAACCCGAACGGCGACTACGAGATCAAGGCCGGGGACACCCTGTCGACGATCGCCTCGGAGCTGAAGGTCGAGGGCGGGTGGACCAAGCTGCACGAGCTGAACAAGCAGTTCATCCCGAACGCCGACCTGATCATGACCGGCATGAAGATCGCCACCAAGTGATCGCTCCCCGCTCGCGCGGAGCGCGGGCGGGGAACCGGCCGGTGGTGAAGCCGAGGCGAGCAGACCCGGCAGGCCGACCGGCACCGCAGGCCCGCTGACGGCGGCCTGACGAAGTCGTGGAACCCCCGACGCCCCTCCCCTCAGGAGGCGTCGGGGGTTCCTGCGTGTCGGGGGGGACTCGCAGCGCCGGGGGACTCGCGCTGCCGGGGGACTCGCGCTGCCGGGGGACTCGGGTTGGCGGGGACTCGGGTTGGCGGGGTGTCACGTTGGCGGGGCCTCTCGCGCTGCCGGGGCTCCCGCGCCGCAGGGGTCGTCGCACTGCCAGGTCGTCGCACTGCCGGGCTTCTCGCACCACCGGGGGTGTGTCGCGCTGCTGGCGTTCTTGCGCCGCCGGGTGTCGTCGCACGGCCTGGGTTCCCGCGCTGCCGGGGTTCTCGCGCGTTCCGCTCAGCTCGTCCGGCGCGCGGCCGTTCCCAGGGGTGCGCCCACCGAGCGGGAGACCCCCGCCCAGGGCGCACCCGGTCCCCACCGCACACCCCGCACGTGAACCGCGTCGCGAGCGCGACCTCGGCGAGATCCCCCGAGGCCGCGCTCTTGGCGCGCCTGCGGGCCGCTCAGCCCCGCTCGGGGCCCATCGGGCTCAGCAGGTTCAGCCAGCCCACCGGGCTCAGCCGGCCACCGAGCCCAGCCAGCCCACCGGGCCCAGCCAGCCCACCGGGCCCAGCCGGCTCAGCCAGCCCTCCGGGCTCAGGGGCAGTTGACCCACTCGTCGCTGCCGTCCGCGAAGACCTGCCGCTTCCACACCGGGAGCCTGCGCTTCACCTCGTCCACCAGCTCCGAGCACACCGCGAACGCCGCGCCCCGGTGCGCCGCCGAGACGGCCACCGCCAGCGCCACGTCCCCGATCGCCAGCGGACCCACCCGGTGCGACACCGCCACCGCGCGGACGCCCTCGAAGCGCCCGGCCACGTCCGCCACCACCTCGGCCACGACGTCGCCCGCGCTCGGGTGCCCGTGGTACTCCAGCTCCCGCACCGACCGCCCGTGGTCGTGGTCGCGCACGACGCCCGAGAACGTCACCACCGCCCCCGCCGACGCGTGCTCCACGAGTTTCGCGTGCTCGTCGACCGAGATCGGGTCCTCGGTCACGGCCGCCCGCAGCACCTCGGTCACCGGTGATCACCTCCACCAACCTGCTCGACCGCGTGCTCCAGCACGGCGTCGAGCACCGCCAAACCGTCCTTCACCCCGCCGGTGGACCCCGGCAGGTTCACCACCAGTGTGCGTCCGGCGACCCCCGCGACGCCGCGCGAGAGGACCGAACCGGGCACGGCGGGCCAGCCCGACATCCGGATGGCGTCGGCCAGTCCGGGGACCTCGAAGTCCAGCACCGACCGGGTCGCCTCGGGCGTGCGGTCGGTCGGGCTGATGCCGGTGCCGCCGGTCGTGACCACCACCGCGACCCCGTCCGCGACCGCCGCGCGCAGCGCCTCGGCCACCGGCTCGCCGTCCGGCACCACCACCGGCTCGGGCACGTCGTAGCCGCGCTCGCGCAGCCACCCGACGATCAGCGGCCCGCCCCGGTCGGCGTACACCCCGGCCGAGGCCCGGTTGGACGCCGTCACCACGCGGGCCGTCCTCGGCGCGCTCACGCGGGGCGCTCCCACAGGCCGGTCTTGCCGCCCTCCTTGCGCTCGACCCGCACCGCGTCCATGCTCGCGGCCGGGTCGACGGCCTTCACCATGTCGTGCAGCGCGAGCCCGGCGACGGACACGGCGGTCAGCGCCTCCATCTCCACCCCGGTCCGGTCGGCGGTGCGCACGGTCGCGGTGACCCGCACCTCGGCCTCGCCCAGCTCCAGGTCGACCTTGACGCTCGACAGCGCGATCGGGTGGCACAGCGGCACCAGGTCCGAGGTGCGCTTGGCGGCCATGATCCCGGCGATGCGGGCGGTGGCCAGCGCGTCGCCCTTGGGCAGGTCGTCGGCGGCCAGCAGCCGCACGACCTCGGCCGTGGTGCGCAGCACCCCGGTGGCCACGGCGGTGCGGGCGGTGGCCGGCTTGTCGGTGACGTCGACCATGCGCGCCGCGCCGCTCGCATCGATGTGGGTGAACTGGCTCATGGCCCGATGCTAGGCAACACCACCCGCGCACCCCGCCACCGACCTGCCCTCCGGGCCCACGCGCCCCCGGACCGGTCGACACCGGACGGGGGGACCACCGCCCCGCGCCGTCCACTTCGGACCCCGGACAGCCGAACCCGCAGGCAACCGGGACACGGCCCCGCCGAGCGCTCCAGGCCCGAACGCGCACAGCCAAGACCCTGCCCCGCCGAGCTCACCGGGCGGGAACGCGCACCACAGGGCCACCACCGGGCACCGGGCCGCCCGACCGCACCGGGCCGAACGCACCGCGCAGGCACGCGCGCCGCCGGGACACTGCCCCACCGGGCACGCCGGGCGGAAACGCGCGTCGCCGAGCCTCAAGCCGCCAGACCGCGCGCCCCAACCACACACCCCCGACCACGCGTCGCCAAGCCGCAGGCCCTCCGACCGCGCCGCCCCGACCGCGCGTCGCCCCCTCGGGCCGCCCGACCGCACCGCCCCCGAAACGCACACCGCCGGGACGCCCTCAGGCGCCCCGGCGACGTGATCGCGCGGACCGGGCGGGACCCGGTCGGTCGAGCTCAGATCTTCTCGGCCGCCTTCAGCTCGGCCGCGACCTTGCGCACGGCCTCCGCCACGGCGGGCGCGACCGTGGTGTCGAACACGCTCGGCACGATGAACGACGCGTTCAACCGCTCCCCGTCCACCACGTCCGCGATCGCCGTGGCGGCGGCCAGCAGCATCTCGTCGGTGATGGTGTTGGCGTTCGCGTCGAGCAGCCCCCGGAACACACCGGGGAACGCCAGGACGTTGTTGATCTGGTTCGGGAAGTCGCTGCGCCCGGTGGCCACGACGGCGGCGTGCTTCTGCGCCTCCATCGGGTCGATCTCCGGGTCCGGGTTGGCCAGCGCGAACACGATCGCGTCGCTGTTCATGGTCGCGACCTGCTCGGCCCCGAACAGGTTCGGCGCGGAGACGCCGATGAACACGTCCGCGCCCACGAGCGCGTCGTGCAGCCTGCCGGAGACGTTCTCCTTGTTCGTGGTCTCCGCGATGGACGCCAGGTTCGGGTCCATGCCCGGCCGGTCCCGGTGGACGATGCCGTCCACGTCGACCGCGACGACGTCGCCGGGGGTCTGCTTCAGCAGCAGGCGGATGATCGCCGAGCCCGCCGCGCCGACGCCGCAGACCACGATCTTGCACTCCGAGATGTCCTTGCCGACCACGCGCAGCGCGTTGCGCAGCGCGCCGACGACGACGATCGCCGTGCCGTGCTGGTCGTCGTGGAACACCGGGATGTCGAGCTTCTCCCGCAGCCGGGCCTCGATCTCGAAGCAGCGCGGCGCGGCGATGTCCTCCAGGTTGATGCCGCCGTACACCGGGGCGATCAGCTCGACGGCGCGGATGATCTCCTCGGTGTCCTGGGTGTCCAGGCAGACCGGCCAGGCGTCGACGCCCGCGAACTTCTTGAACAGCGCGGCCTTGCCCTCCATCACGGGCAGCGCGGCGGCGGGGCCGAGGTTGCCGAGGCCCAGCACGGCGGAGCCGTCCGTGACGACCGCCACGGTGTTGCGCTTGATGGTGAGGCGGCGGGCGTCCTCGGGGTTCTCCGCGATCGCCTGGCACACGCGGGCGACGCCGGGCGTGTAGGCGCGGGAGAGGTCGTCGCGGTTGCGCAGCGGCACCTTCGACGAGATCTCGATCTTGCCGCCGAGGTGGACCAGGAAGGTCCGGTCGGAGACCTTGCGCACGACGATCCCCGGCAGCTGCTCCAGGGTGTCGGTGATGTCCTTGGCGTGGTTCGCGGACAGCGCGTTGCAGGTGAGGTCGATGATCACCCGGTCGTTGTGGGACTCCACGACGTCGAACGCGGTGATGACGCCACCAGCCCGGCCGACGGCGGAGGTCAGGTCTCCCGCAGCGCTCGCCGAGGGCGGCGCCTCCAGGCGAACGGTGATCGAGTAACCAGGGCCGGGGACCGGCATCGGGAATCCTCCGAGTTCGGGGCTGCTCAAACTGGTGAGCGAGAGTAGTCCCGACCGGTTTCCGGAACGCGCGCGGCTCGCGTTCGCCGCGCGCGAACCGGCCTTCTAGCGGTTGATCGTGGTGCTCGGGTGGTGGTAGCCGAGCTCCTCCAGCGGCTGGGGGAACGCGGTGCCGCCGAACGGGGACAGCGCGCCCTGCATGTCGCTGGCCAGCTCGCTCACGGCGTGCTTGTGGCCGGCGGGCGCCTCCGGCCATTGGGGGTCGATTCGCTCCGGGCGGGCCTTGGCCACGATTCCTCCTCGGTGGTGCCTACGTCGTGGTCAAGTGTGCCCCACCGGCATATACCGTGGTGAAGATGTCCGGCACCACACTCGCCGACTGGCTGCGCGCCCAGGACGACAAGGTCCTGGTCGCGCTGCTGCGCGCACGCCCCGACCTGGCCACTCCCCCGCCCGCCGACACCTCGGTCCTGGCCACCCGGCTGGGGTCCCGCTCCTCGGTCGCGCGGGCCTGCGAGGACCTGGACTCACTGGCGCTGACCGCGCTGGAGGCGCTGCTGGTGCTGGACGCCGACCGCGCCCCGGTCCCGATCTCCGCGCTGCGCGCCCTGGTCAAGCCGCACAAGGTCACCGCCGCCCGACCGGTGGCGCTGCTGCGCTCGCGCGGGCTGCTGTGGGGGCCGGACTCGGCGCTGCGCGTCCCGGCCGCCGCCCGCGACGCGGTGTCGCCGTTCCCGTGCGGCCTCGGCCGCTCGGTGCCCGCGCTGGCGGGCGCGGACCTGTCCGGGCTGGACGAGGGCGAGGCGCGGGTGCTGGCCGCGCTCGCGACCGGCCGCCCGACCGGCCAGACCAAGGACGCCGCGCACGTGGTGTCGCTGGAGCGGGCGACCAGCCCCATCCAGAAGCTGCTCGCGCGCGGCCTGCTGGTGCGCCGCGACCAGTCCACCGTGGAGCTGCCCCGCGAGGTGGGGCTGGCCGTGCGCGGCGACCGGCCGCTCGGGGACGTGGTCGCCGAGGAGCCCGCGCTGCGCACCCGGGCGCTCGACCCCGGTCGGGTGGACGGCACCGGCGCGGGCGCGGTGCTGGAGCTGGTCAGGCACGTCGAGGGCCTGATCGGGGCCTGGTCGCAGGAGCCGCCCGCCGTGCTGCGCTCCGGCGGGCTGGGCGTGCGCGAGCTGCGCAAGCTGGCCAAGGACCTGGACGTCACCGAGGAGCGGGCCGCGCTGCTGGTGGAGCTGGCGGTGTCCTCGGGCCTGGTCGGCGACAGCGCGGGCCTGGAGCCGGAGTGGGTGCCGACCGCGCAGGCCGACCCGTGGCTGGCCGCCGGGCCTGAGCAGCGCTGGGCGGTGCTCGCGCAGGCGTGGCTGGAGCTGGGCAGGCTGCCGGGGCTGGTCGGCGGGCGCGACGACCGCGACCGGCTGCTGAACCCGCTCGCCCCCGAGCTGGCCAGGGCCGCCGCGCCCAAGGACCGCAGGCGGGTGCTGGAGGCGCTGGCCGAGCTGGAGCCGGGCACCGCCGCCCCCGACGTCGCCGGGCTGGCCGCGACGCTGGCCTGGCGGGCGCCCCGGCGCGGCGGCAGGCTGCGCGACGAGCTGGTGCGCTGGACCGTCGAGGAGGGCACGGCGCTGGGCGTGCTCGCGCTCGGCGCGGTGACCGGCGCCGGTCGCGCGCTGCTCACCGAGGGCGCGGTCGCTGCGGCGAAGCGGCTGGCCGACGCGCTGCCCGACCCGGTCGACCACGTGCTCGTGCAGGCCGACCTGACCGTGGTGGCCCCCGGCAGGCTGGAGCCGGAGCTGGCCGAGGAGATGGCGCTGGTCGCCGACGTCGAGTCGGCCGGGCACGCCACCGTCTACCGGGTGGACGAGCGGACCGTGCGGCGCGCGCTCGACTCCGGGCGCACCGCCGACGACCTGCACGAGCTGTTCCGCTCCCGCTCCCGCACGCCGGTCCCGCAGTCGCTGACCTACCTGGTGGACGACACCGCCCGCAAGCACGGGCGGCTGCGCGGCGGCCCGGCTGGTTCGTTCCTGCGCTGCGACGACCCGGTGCTGGTCGCCGAGGTGCTCGCGCACCCCGCGTCGGACGCGCTGGAGCTGCGCCGGATCGCGCCGACCGTGCTGGTCTCGCCGCTGCCGCTGGCCGAGGTGCTGGCCGGGCTGCGCGGCGCGGGCTTCGCGCCGGTCGCCGAGGACGCGGGCGGCCAGGTGGTCGACCTGCGCGCGGGCGGGCGGCGGATCACCGGCAGGGGCAAGCGGAAGTCGCCACCCCCTCCGGTGGCCTCGTCCGAGCAGCTCGCCGAGCTCGTCAGGCAGCTCCGAGCGGGTGACCGGGCGGCCACGACTACCGCGGGTGCACGGGTGACGGTTCCAGGGAACCTCGGATCGGGGCCGTCGGTGACCTTGGCGGTGCTCCAGCAGGCCGCCCGCGAGGGGGGCGAGGTGCTGGTGGACTTCGTGGACGGGCACGGCACGGCCGCGAGCCGGGTGATAAAGCCGCAGGTGGTGGGTGGTGGTGTGCTGGAAGGGGTGGACGTCGGCTACGGAGAGGTGCGGCGCTTCCCGCTGCACCGGATCACCTCGGTGGCGATCGTCCAGAAGTGACAGTCAGTCATCCCTGATCGACGGAACTTGATCACCCTCCGGTGATCGCCAATACCTCTAGCGTCTGAACGGGCGTTCCCGTGCGCCCAAACAGACCATTCATGAGGAGTAATCGCATGGCGATCTTCCGAAGGGGAGCGCTCGTGCTCGCGGTTGCCGCCGCGACATGTGCCTTCTCCGCCGGCAACGCCCTGGCCACCCCCGTCGCCCCTGAGGCGCCGACCGGGGCCGAGCGGACCGGTTCCACCGAGCGCCTGCTCGACCTGGACGGGGACATCGACCTGTCCCTGTCGCTCGGTGGCGACGACCACTGGTGCCACTGGTGGACCCTGGACGACCTGCAGGACGTGCTCGGCAACGGGTCCCTGTGGTCCGTCGGCGACCTGGAAGACCTGCTCGACGGCGCGACGGTCGTGATCGACCCGTCCGACCTGGACGACCTGCTCGACCAGACCCACGCGGTGGTGAACGTGGGCGACCTGCTCGGCGGCAACGACCTGCTGGGCGACATCGACCTCGACGTCGACGCCGTGCTCGGCTCCGACGGCGGCCTGCTCGACCTGGACGACCTGCTCGGCGACGGTGACGGCCTGCTGGGCGACCTGCTCGGCGACGTGAACCTCGACGCGGACGTCGACCTCGACCTCGGCGACGGGAACGACGGCCTCCTGGGCGACCTGCTCGGCGACGGGAACGACGGCCTGCTGGGCGACCTGCTCGGCGACGTCGACCTCGACGCGGTCGTGGACCTGGACCTCGACGGCGGGCACCACGGCCTCCTCGGCGGCCTGCTCGGCGGCCACGGCGGTCTGCTCGACCTGGGCGACCTGCTGGACATCGACCTCGACGCGGACGTCGACGCCGACCTGAACATCGGTGGCGGCGACGACGGCGTGATCGTGCTCCCCGGCACGGGCTCCGGCCTGCCGAGCCTGCCCGGCGTCAGCGGCGGTGACAGCACCAGCGGTGGCGACACCGCGCCCGGCACCGTCGTGCCCGGCGCCGTCACCGGCCTGCCCGGCACCGTGACCGAGCTGCCCGGCACCGTCACCGACACCGTCGAGGACGTGACCGACGCGGTCGGCGGCATCGGCGAGGTCGCCGGTGACGCGGGCGAGGTCGCGGGCGACCTGACCGACACCGCGGCCGACATCGTGTCCGGCGCGGGCGACATCGTCGACACCGCCACCACCGGCGTGCAGGACGTGCTCTCGGGCGCGAGCAACGCCGTGAGCAGCGCGACCGACCTGGCGAGCAACATCGCCCAGGCCGCGACCAACCCGATCACCTCGATCGCGGGCTCGAACCCGGCCACCGCGCCGACCCTGCCCGCCGTCACCGCGCCGACCGCCCCGGTCGCGTCCACCCCGCTCGGCACCGTGACGAGCGCCGTCGGCTCGGCCCTGGGCTCGGTCAAGCCCGTCACCGCCACCGTGTCCGGCAGCGGCTCGCTGACCGGCTCGCTGACCGGCGGCGACTCCAAGGAGGGCGTCCCCGCCCAGCAGCAGCCGGTGGAGCAGGCCGTCGAGGCCGTGCAGCCCGCCGTCGCCGAGGTCGCGCCCGCCGCGACCGACATCGTCATGACCACCACCGCGGCCCCGATGGCCGAGGCGCAGGAGGACGTCACCGAGGTCGCCTCCGACGGCAGGCTGAGCGCCGCCGAGTGGCTGTGGCTGATCCACCACCACGACAACGACGGTCTGCTGGGCGACCTGCTCGACGACCTGCTGGGCCTCGACCTGGACATCGACGCCGACGTCGACCTCGACCTCGGTGGCCACGGCCACGGCGGTCTGCTGGGTCTGGGCGGCCACCACGGCGGCCTGCTCGGCGGGCTGCTGCACATCGGCGGCTGATCGAGCCGTCAGGAAGCGCTAGAACCGCCAGAACGCTGAAGGGCGGCTCCCCAGTGGGGAGCCGCCCTTCAGGCCGTCAGGAGCCGGTTCAGCCCGCGCGAACGGACATCCACTGGCGCATCGCGTGCTCGACCAGCGTGATGAGCGTCTGCTTGGTCGACTGCCGGTTGCGGGCGTCGCAGGTGACGATCGGGACCGACTGGTCGATCGTCAGAGCCTCGCGGACGTCCTCGATGCGGTGGTGGAGCAGACCGTCGAAGCAGTTGACCCCGACGACGTACGGCAGTTGCCGGTCGTCGAAGAAGTCGATCGAAGCGAACGCGTCGGCCAGCCTGCGGGTGTCGACCAGCACGATGGCGCCGATGGCGCCCCGCACGAGGTCGTCCCACATGAACCAGAAGCGGTGCTGACCGGGCGTACCGAACAGGTACAGGATCAGGTCGCTGTCCAACGAGACTCGGCCGAAGTCCATCGCGACCGTGGTGGTGACCTTGTTGGGCGTTGCGGAGAGGTCGTCGACCCCCGCACTGGCCTCCGTCATCACCGCCTCGGTGGTCAGCGGCACGATCTCCGACACGGAGCCGACGAACGTCGTCTTGCCCACGCCGAAGCCGCCGGCCACCACGATCTTCGCGGAGGTCGTAGGCTTCCGTGCGCCTTCTGCGGCGGCGTTGGGGCTAGAGCCTGCGAAGCCCACTGAGCACCCTCTCAAGGAAATCGATGGACGGCTTGTCCCCCACAACCATGCCGCCCTGGTGAATCAAAACCAAACCCATGCTGGCCATGTCGCCGATGAGCACTCGCGCCACGCCCAGCGGAAGCCGGAGCAGCGCGGCGACCTCGGCCACCGACCTGGTGTCGGTGCACAGCCCGCAGATCGAGCGGTGCTCGGGGAGCACCGCCGCGTCACGTTCGAGTCCTCGTTCGCTGGTGGAGATCAGCGCCTCGATCGCCAGGTCGTAGTCGGGCCGGGTTCGGCCGCCGGTCCGGGTGTACGGGCGGACCAACGAGCCTGATTCGGCCGCCGGGTGCTCCTCCTGCCGCACGACCGGCTGAGGTCCGGTTGTGTACGGGAGCTGCTCCGGCACGCTCTCGGGCAAGCCGTGGGCACCGAACAGGTCGGCACCCGGACCTCCGAACAGGCCGCTGCCGTACCCGTCGATGTCGAATCGGTTGGGAACGTCGTCGTAGTCGTACGACGAGTCTTCAACCTCACGCTGAGCCATATCGCCTTGCCCCTGCTCTGTTCCTTCGTCCCGTGCTCTTCGGGCCTGCTCCGCCCTGCCGTCCCACGGGCCGGGTGCGTCCTCGGCTTCCTCGTCCTGTGCGGGATGAGCATCCGGCTCCACGAACCGGAATCCGCCGGTCGCCCATTCCTGGTAGTTGAAGTTCCTACCGAAGGCACGGCCGTCAGCGCCAGATCGTTCAGCCATTTACTCACCCCCACGATCTCATGAGGTCTACCGCCGAACCACGCCCTGGAGCTGCGCGCGCAGCTCCGGGGTGAGCTGCTGGCCGACTCGCTCGACCAGCAGGGTCATCTCGTAGGCGACCAGACCGATGTCGCAGTTCGGGGCTGCGAGCACCGCGAGGCAGGAGCCGTCGCTGATGGACATCAGGAACAGGTAGCCCCGCTCCATCTCCACCACGGTCTGGTTCACCGTGCCCGCCTCGAAGCACCTGGCGGCGCCTGTGGTGAGGCTCACCAGGCCAGAGGCCACAGCGGAGAGCTGCTCGGCGCGGTCCCTCGGCAGTCCCTGGGAGCCGGCGAGCAGAAGCCCGTCCGCCGACACCACAACGGAATGCGCGACGCCGGGAACCCGACGCACGAAGTCGGTGATAAGCCAACCAAAGCTTCCTGGCTGAGCTGCGGTCGTCACTCCTGCTCCTCGTCTTGCCGGCTCGACATGTCACCAGCGTAAGCGTCGATCAGCGCGTGCCGCCCCCGACGGACGCCCTGCTGAAGACTGGACATGCGTCCACGAATGACATCTGCCGATCGTGGTGGCAGCGGGGGCTGCTGCGGTTGCTGCGTCGCGCCCGCGAGGGGCGCGGCGCTGCCCGGCACAAGCTGAGCCTTGGGCTTCCGCTTCGGAAGCCCTGCCTGCGTCGTGGCGTCGGGGGTGCTGCTGAGCAGGGACTGCGCGGCCTGCCAGCCCTCGTCCGCGGGCGACTGCCAGACGGACGCGGGGCTCGCCTTTGCCGCCGGTTCGGCCTGGACGGCCTCCGGCTCGCTCACCCTGCTCGTCTCCAGTGTGCGCTTGGACATGTTGCTCTGCGAACCGGGCTGCCTCTTGGGCAGACCGTTCTCGATGTTGCTGCTCGGGGCGGCGGCTTCCGGGGCCTGCTCCGACACCGGGCGTGGCTTGCGCGTGGGCAGAGGGGCCTCCTCCCGCTGGGGTTCCGGCTGCACATCCTGCCGCGCGGGGCGCGGAGCGGGTGCGGCCGGGGCGGGCGGAACGGCCTGGGTGGTCGACGCGGAGGTCTCGCTGCCCACCGACTGGAACCACTGGGACAGGACCGCCTCGTAGATCGGGAGGCGCTCCGTCGGGGTGTCGTCCACCACGGGCCGCGCGGGCGCGGACGCCCTCGGGGCGCTGCTGCGCTGGAAGACGACGGGTTCCGGCTCGGGCTCGGGCTCCGGCTCAGGCTCCGGTTCCGGCAGCGGCGCGGCGAACGGCGCGAACGCGTCCACCGAGTCGTTCACGGCCGGGAACTGGGTGGTCTGGTAGCCGTGCTCGTGCTCGGCGACCGGGGCGTCGCGGTCCTCGTAGGCGGTGAAGAGGGTGGGCGAGCCGAACGTGCCCGTGGGCTCGTTCTGCGCGTCCCGCGCCACCGCTGGGGCCTGCGGCTCCTCGACCATGGGCAGCCAGGACGCCTGGGAGATCTCCGCGGAGGTCTCCTGCGGCACCTCGGCCCGGTAGGGCGCGCGGGTCGCGTCGGCGTCCACGTCGGTCGACATGAAGCTGACCGCCGGGTAGCTGGACTCCTCGTCGTGCCTGGTCGTCACGCCCGCCGTGCCGTTGCCGCCGCCGAAGGCGCCCGCGATGCCGCTGGCGCGCTGGGCGGTGTTCGGGCTCGGGAAGGCGCTCGGTGCCGGTGCGCTGGTCGAGCCGATCAGGTCGGCGCCCATCGGGTGGGCGGTCTGACCGGCCGAGGTGACCAGCGCCTCGGGGACGGTGACGAGCGCGGTGGTGCCGCCCTCGATGTCCTCGTTGCCCCGCAGCCTGACCTTGACGTCGTGCCGCTTGGCCAGCCGCGCGACCACGTACAGGCCCATGCGGCGGGAGACGGCGACGTCCACGTCCGGCGGGTTGGCCAGCCGCTCGTTGGCGTCGCGCAGGTCCTGCTCGCTCATGCCGACGCCGCGGTCCTGGATCTCGATGGCCAGCTCGCCCTTGCGGGTGCGGGCCGTGCGCACGGTGACCTTGGTCACCGGGTCCGAGAAGGCGGTCGCGTTGTCGAGCAGCTCCGCGATCAGGTGCACGAGGTCGTTGACCGCGCGGCCCTGGACGGTGAGCTCCGGGGTCTGGCCGACCTGGACCCTGGCGTACTGCTCGACCTCGGACACCGCGGCGCCGAGGACCTCGGCGACGGGGACCGGGCGGGTGAGCCGCCGGGACAGGTCGGTGCCCGAGAGCACCAGCAGGTTCTCGCTGTTGCGGCGCATTCGCGTCGCGAGGTGGTCCAGCTCGAACAGGCTGGCGAGCTGGTCCGGGTCCTGCTCGTCCTGCTCCAGCCGGTCGATCAGGTTCAGCTGGCGCTCGACGAGCGCCTGCGACCGGCGGGACAGGTTGACGAACATCGCGTTGACGTTGTCGCGGAGCATCGCCTGCTCGGCGGCCAGTCGGACCGCCTCGCCGTGCACCGCGTCGAACGCCCGCGCCACCTGGCCGACCTCTTCGCGCGTGGTGATGGGCACCGGAGCGATGGCGGTCTTGGCGGCTTCCTGCGGGTTCGGGTCGGCGAGGATCTTCTCGACCGCCTCCGGCAGGCCCTTGTCCGCCACGTCGAGCGCCGTGCGGCGCAGCAGGCGCAGCGGGTTGAGGATCGAGCGCGCGACGAACAGCGCCATGACGAGCGCCATGAGCAGGGCGCCGAGCACGATGCCGGAGTCGTAGAACGCGGCGGCGCGAGCCTCGCCGGTGCGCTCGTCGCTCAGCCTCTGCAGCTGCTCGATCAGCATGACCTCCACCTGGCGGGTCTTGTTGACCGTCAGGGTGGAGGACACGTCCCAGCCCTTGGGGCTGAGGTCGCCGAACCCGTTGGTGGAGCCGGCGAGGTTGAGCGCCGTCTCCTTCATGTTGTTGGCCGTGTCGATGATGAGACCGGTGACGGTGTCGTCGTAGATCTTGGCCTGGTCGGGCGTCGCGGACTTGCGGAAGTCGTTGCGCGCCGCCTCCAGCTCGGCGTCCACGGCCAGGAGGCCGCGCTCCTGGTTGGCCGCGAAGCTGCCGCGCTGGAAGACGTCGAACAGGACGCCGCGCTTCTGCGACTCCTGCTCCTTGATGCGGGCCATGGCGTTCGTGGCCAGGTGGAGCCGTGCCACCTCCGGGTCGTCGATGCCACCGATGGCCTGCTCACCCAGGTCCAGGAGGCTCTCGACGGAGTCCGAGTAGGCGCGCATGACCGCTTCGGACGGGTACTCCGTCTCGCGGACCGCGCTGCGGAGGCTGTTCAGCCGGGTGAGCTGCTCGGCCGTGCCGCGGAACCGCTCGACCGTCTCCGGGGCCAAGTCCCCGCTCAGGTCGATGATCTTGCTCTTCAGCGTTTCGACGGCGGCGTTGACCCGGTCCATCTGCCGGTCCAGCGCGATGCTCTCGATCTGCTTGCTCGACGCCACATACCACGTGCTGAGGTCGCGCTCGCGCTGGAGCTGGTGCACCAGGTCCGCGACCGCGGTCTCCAACTGAACCTGGTTGGCCAGTCGACTGAACTGGGTGGCGTTCGCCAGGTCGGACTGCACCCGCAGGCCGCCGAGGGCGAGCGCCGCCACGGTCGGGATGAGAAGGACAGCCCCCAGCTTGGTGGGCAGGCGCCAGTTCTGCAGCCGCCACGAAGCGCTGCGCGCTTCCCCCTGCCGAACGCCTGTCGTCAACCCGGTTCCCGTTGATTCAGTCACAGTTCCATCACGCAGCGCAGCCAGTCCGTCACCCATTTCAGGGCTTTCGGTACGTGGTGGTTTCCCCACGCCTGACTGGCCGGAACCTCTCTCTCGTCGGGCCACCCTGGGCTTCCTCTTCCAGCAGCAGTGTTCCTCGGCCTCTCCCCAGGACCGAAGCATGGACTCGAAATCGGGCCGAATTGCAGCACATAGGTGGTAGCCCTGGCTAGGCACCCCGCCCCGGCGCCGTCCGCTCCGCACAACTCGCGGTGCAGTGCCACAGAGGCGGATGGTAGTGCCAGCCCCCTACCCTACGGAAGCCTTCGGAAGCACTCACCGTATCGGGTTGGGGCTGTCTTTTCATACCTACGGGTGGTTACCATCCACGAACGTCGACGTTCGTCGACCCAATTCCGTAGATCAAAATAGACCCGTTCCAGAGGTCAACCACCAACGAGGTGCCATGCCTACCCCAGCGCGTGTTCTCCGTCGCGCCGCAGCGTTGATCGTCTGCGCAACGACCCTGTCGGCTTGCGGACTGCTGCCGGGTACCTCCGGGGACGAGACACCCGCTCTCGAGCGCAACACGCTCAGGATCGGGGTCCTGCCCGTGGTCGACGTCGCTCCGCTCAAGCTCGCGCTCAACAACAAGCTCTTCGAGCGCGCCGGGCTCCAGGTCCAGCTGGTGGACGTGAGCAGCGAAGACGAAGGCCTCAAGCAGCTCGACAGCACGCTGGACATCACGTGGGGCAGCCACGTGAAGCTGTTCAGCAAGGTCGCGGAGGGCACCGAGCTCCAGATCCAGGGCGAGGCCTACCAGGCCGGGACGAACTCGATGGCCCTGGTCACCACGAACGCCCAGTACGACAGCGCGGAGAAGATCAAGGCGAAGGCCGCGACCAGGAAGCCGAAGATCGCGGTGGACAGCACGAAGGACCTCGGCGCCCTGACGACGACGTCGGTGCTCCAGACCGCGGGCGTCCAGCAGTCCAGCGTGGACCTGGTCACCATGCCGTTCGCGCAGATGGTCAACGACCTGAAGGCGGACAAGGTCCAGGCCGCGTGGATGATGGAGCCCTACATCACCAAGGCCCAGCGCGAGGTCGGCGCCCGCGTCATCACCGACACCGCGACCGGCCCCACCCAGGACTTCCCCATGTCGGGCTACGCGTCGAGCAAGAAGTTCGCCGACGCCAACCCGCAGACCCTCAAGCTGTTCCGCTCGCTCCTGCAGGAGGCCCAGCAGGCCGCGTCGGACGACAAGCTGGCCGTGCAGGACGTCCTGACCAGCTACATCGACGTCGACCAGCAGACCGCGGCGCTCGTGTCGATCGGCACCTTCCCGGTGTCGCTCAACTCGGTGCGGCTCCAGCGCGTCGCGGACATGATGGACACCGCCGACGTGCTGGTGGGCAAGCTGGACGTGCAGGTCCTGCTGCCCGAGGGAACGGCCAGCACCGGCTGAGCCCGTTTCCCCGCGAGATCCCGCCGAGGAGCCCTTCCCGCTGTCCGGAAGGGCTCCTTTGCTTTACGGGTCGGTGATGCAGAGGGTGGTCGGCGGCGTCGGGTAGAGGCGTGGGTTCTCGTCGAATTCGCAGACGAGTTCGTCAACCGTGCCCGAGTGCGCCTTTGCGACCTTGTACGTCGCCCCGGAGCCGCAGCGGACCTTTGTGGTCTTGCCGACGGCGATGCCGCCTTCCTCCTTGAAGCAATCACCGTCCGTGGCGTTCAGCATCAGACAAAGCCGAAAACCCCTGTTGCCCGCCCCTCCTCGGATGTACTCGTCGTAATCACCGGGCGGGCAGCGATCGGTCTCGGGGAGGTTCACGGCGACGCGGTAGGCGGCGTCACCGGCGGCGCAGTCGACCATTTCCACGTCGGCGCTGTCGCGGCTGACCTCGTTCACCTTGAGGCAGTCGCCCACCTCGGCGTCGGCCACGGCGGCGCGGCGGTCCCCGCCGCCGAAGGACAGGGCGACGACGGCGGCGAGGGGCACCGCGGCGGCCAGCGCGAGCACGGCCTTGGTGCGGCCCGCCAGGCCGCGCCTGGGGGCGACCACCGGGTCGTGGGGGTGTTGTTCCTGGTCAGCCTGCCCCCAGGGCTGCCGGTAGCGGACCTCGGGCGCGGGCAGGCTTCCGGAACCGAGCGGTTGGACGAGCACCGGGTAACCCTGGGAATCGTCGAACGGCGGTGGCGCCGACGGTTCGCGGCCCTGGAAATCGGGAAAGCGCGAAGGGCCCCGCTGACCTGGGAATTCCGATTGAGTGGAAATCGCGCCATTCACTGTGAACGCGGATTGGTCCGGCGCGGAACCGGTGAAGCCGAACTGCGCGAGACCGCTCGGCGGGGTCTCGGGCTCGGACCTCGGGTCGGTCTGCGGGTCGGTCTGCGGGGCGGCCCACGGGTCGATCCGCGCGTCGGGCGGGTCGTCCGGGAGCCGGTCGGAGCCGGTTCGCGCACCCCAGGGGGTGTCCTGGGAGGGGAAGGCGGGCTGAGCGGCCCGCTGAGGTGGGTCGACGGCCGGTCCGGGGTCTGACGGCCGCCGCTCGGGCTCCGGCCGCCAGGAGGGCTGCCAGGGGTCTTGCGGGCCTTCTGGGGGCGTGGTCACCGGGTCGTCCTCTCGCGGGGCGGACCCGGAGAACGTATCCCCGACCGGGCGGGGTGGCACGCCTCGCCGGACGGCGCGCGCGCCCGCGTCCGCTACCGCGCGTCGGCGGCGCGAGTTACGCAGAACGCGATCGAGCGGTCGCCGAGGGTGAGCGGATCACCCTCTTCGCACGGAAATGTGCTGTTTGCCACTTTCAGGACTTTGACCGCCCCAAACGTGTCGCATGTCACTCGGACGAGGCCCATCTGGAGGTCGTCCCGGTAGCAGTGGCCCGCCACGAGGTTGGGTCCGAGGCACACCGCGCCGCCCGCCGTGGGCCGCGCGTGGGAACCGGGGCAGGCGTCCGCGACCTCGGCCACGCCGAGCACGCGCGCGTTCGCCTGCTCCGCCCCGCAGTCCTGGGCCGCGTAGCCGGGGGCGTCCGCCGTGCCGACGAAGCTCGCGCAGTCGCCCGCGCTGGGCAGGTCCTCACCCGCCGTGGGGGCGGCCAGCAGCCAGCCCCCGGCCAGGACCAGCGCCGCCGCGCCGATCAGCCATCCGCTCTCTCTCATGGACGGGGCATCGGCACAATCCCTCGGCGCGGTTGAGCGGGTTCACCCCTACCGGTTACAGGTCGGCCGGGACGACGCAGAACGTGATGGGCGGCTCGGGGTAGGACATGCCCGCGCCGTCGGGGCAGCCGGAGGTGTCGGTGGAGCCCTCGATGACCTTGGTCACCTTGATCGTCGCCTCGCCGGTGCAGCCGGACCTCACCAGGCCGCCGAAGCCCCGGTCGTCCGGGCCGTAGCAGGCGCCCTCGACCATGTTCGGCAGCAGGCAGAGCGTGCTGGAGCCCGAGCCGCGCGCCTCGGTGTAGACGCCCTCCTCGGGGCAGGGCGCGTCGGCGCCGTCCACGACCTTGCCGACCCGGAAGTTGGCCAGGTCCGCGCCGCAGTCGTCCGGGGTGACCGCGAGCTTGTCGCCGTCCGCACCGGTGATCCGGACGCACTCGCCCGCCGCCGTCCCGGAGCCGGTGAGGGCGTAGACCGCGTACCCGGCGATGGCCAGCACGACCACCGCCACGGCCGCGATGACGATGACCTTGCGGTTGGGCGCGGGCTTGCCGCCGCCGGTGTCGTTCCTGGCGTCGTCGCTGCTCATGACCACCTCGGGTGTCGCTGCGCGACCTCGCTGGCCACGGCGCGGGACAGCGTACTTGCGCCCGGCGCGCACACTGGGGGGAACGCCCGCACCCCACACGCACCCGAACCGAGGAGGAGCGCGCCCGTGACCGACGGCCCCCTGATCGTCCAGTCGGACAAGACCCTGCTGCTGGAGGTCGACCACCCGGCGGCCGACGAGGCGCGGGCGGCCATCGCGCCGTTCGCCGAGCTGGAGCGGGCCCCCGAGCACGTGCACACGTACCGCGTGACGCCGCTGGCGCTGTGGAACGCGCGGGCCGCCGGGCACGACGCCGAGCAGGTCGTGGACGCGCTGGTGCGGTTCTCCCGCTACCCGGTGCCGCAGCCGCTGCTGGTGGACGTGGTCGACGTCATGGGGCGCTACGGCAGGCTCCAGCTCACCACGCACCCCGCGCACGGCCTGGTGCTCCAGTCGCTCGACCGGGCGGTGCTGGAGGAGGTGCTGCGGCACAAGAAGATCAAGCCGATGTTCGGCGCGCGGATCGACGACGACACGGTCGTGGTTCACCCGAGCGAGCGAGGCAGGCTCAAGCAGCTGCTGCTCAAGGCGAGCTGGCCCGCCGAGG
This sequence comes from Actinosynnema pretiosum, assembly GCF_024171695.1. Classification (GTDB taxonomy): domain Bacteria; phylum Actinomycetota; class Actinomycetes; order Mycobacteriales; family Pseudonocardiaceae; genus Actinosynnema; species Actinosynnema pretiosum. The sequence goes on from NZ_JAMTCF010000012.1 coordinate 36,011, forward strand.
ACCTCGCCGGGTACGTGGACGGCGAGGCGCACCCGATCGACCTGGTCGAGGAGGGCTGGCGGCTGCGGGACTACCAGCGGCTGGCCGCGCAGGCGTTCTGGGCGGGCGGGTCCGGGGTCGTGGTGCTGCCCTGCGGGGCGGGCAAGACGATGGTCGGCGCGGCGGCGATGGCCGAGGCCGGGGCGACCACGCTGATCCTGGTGACGAACACGGTCGCCGGGCGGCAGTGGAAGCGGGAGCTGATCGCGCGGACCTCGCTGACCGAGGACGAGATCGGCGAGTACTCGGGCGAGCGCAAGGAGATCCGCCCGGTGACGATCGCCACCTACCAGGTGATCACCCGGAAGTCGAAGGGCGAGTACAAGCACCTGGAGCTGTTCGACTCGCGGGACTGGGGCCTGATCGTCTACGACGAGGTGCACCTGCTGCCCGCGCCGGTGTTCCGGATGACCGCCGACCTCCAGTCCCGGCGGAGGCTCGGGCTGACGGCGACGCTGGTGCGCGAGGACGGGCAGGAGGGGGAGGTGTTCTCCCTGATCGGGCCCAAGCGGTTCGACGTGCCGTGGCGGGACATCGAGGCGCAGGGCTGGATCGCGCCCGCCGAGTGCACCGAGGTCAGGGTGACGCTGACCGACGCCGAGCGGCTCGGGTACGCGACGGCCGAGCCCGAGGAGCGGTACAAGCTTTGCTCGACGGCGCGGACGAAGCTGCCGGTGGTGAAGGCGGTGCTGGACAAGCACCCCGGCGAGCCCGCGCTGGTGATCGGCGCGTACCTGGACCAGCTGGAGGAGCTGGGCGAGGCGCTGGGGGCCCCGGTGGTGCAGGGGGCGACGAAGAACAAGGAGCGCGAGGAGCTGTTCGACGCGTTCCGGCGCGGGGAGATCAGCACGCTGGTGGTGTCGAAGGTCGCGAACTTCTCGATCGACCTGCCGGAGGCGTCGGTGGCGGTGCAGGTGTCGGGGACGTTCGGGTCGCGGCAGGAGGAGGCGCAGCGGTTGGGGCGGTTGCTGCGGCCGAAGGCGGACGGGCGGCAGGCGCACTTCTACTCGGTGGTCTCGCGGGACACGCTGGACACCGATTACGCGGCGCACCGGCAGCGGTTCCTTGCGGAGCAGGGATACGCGTACCGGATCGTCGACGCGGATGATCTTCTGGGGCCGAAGATCGGTTGATCTTCACCCGTTTAGCGGGGTGACGGCGACTGAACAGGCTAGTTCTTCGCGGATTTCGCCGGATTCGCGCGCGATTGCGTGTTCGGGCGTCAACGGGGTGTCGCGGATTGGCCGGGTGATCGTTTTCCGGGGGCGTGGCGGAACTCGATCACCCGGCGGGTGGTTTTCCGGGTGGGTTCGAGCGATTCGCGGTCGGTTCCCGGTCGGTTCTCAGCCGCGCAGCCGCTCGACCCGCGCCAGGCGCTCCCGCCACCGCAGGGTGGTCTCCCGGTCGGCGGCGAACTCCTCGGCGCGGTCCGGGAGCGGGGGCGTCGCCGGGACCGGCAGCCAGCCGTCGACGGGGACGAGCGAGCCGGTGGCGACGTCGCCGTCCAGCAGGGGCAGGGTGCCGAGGCCGCAGGCGAAGTCCAGCTCGGGCAGCGCGCCCGCGAGCGCGAGCCCGGCCGCCATGCCGACCGACGTCTCCACCGCCGACGACACCACGCACGGCAGCCCGCACGCCTCGGCCACCCGCAGCGCCCGCCGGACCCCGCCCAGCGGGGCGACCTTGATCACCGCCACGTCGGCGGCGCCCGCGACCGCGACCCGCAGGGGGTCCTCGGCGCGCCGGATGGACTCGTCGGCCGCGACGCGCACGTCCACCCGGCGGCGCACGGCGGCCAGCTCCTCGACCGTGCGGCAGGGCTGCTCGACGTACTCCAGCCCGCCGGCGGCGCGGTCGAGCGCGCGGATGGCGGCGACGGCGGTGTCCACGTCCCAGGCGGCGTTGGCGTCGACCCGCACGGCGCCACCGGGCCCGAGCGCGTCCCGGACCGCGGCGACCCGTTCGAGGTCCTCGCCGAGCGGCGCGCCGGGGTCGGCGACCTTGACCTTGGCGGTGCCGCACCCGGAGGCGGCGACGAGGGCGTGCGCCCGCTCGGGCGACACGACGGGCACGGTGCAGTTCACCGCGACCCGCTCGCGCACCGGCGCGGGCCAGCCGACCTCGGCCGCCTCGACGGCGCAGTCGAGCCAGGGAGCGCACTCGGCGTCGGAGTAGTCGAGGAAGGCGCAGAACTCCCCCCACCCGCGCTCCCCCTCCAGCAGCACGCCCTCGCGGACGGTGATGCCGCGGAACCGGGTGCGCATGGGGATCGAGTAGACGAACACCAGGCGATGCTAGATCGGGAGGGGCGGGGGCGAGGGGGCGACGTCCGGCCGCGTGGTCGCCGAACAGCTGGGCAGCCACTCGTCGCGGGGCAGCCGCACCGGGCGGAGGCGCGCCAGGCGGCCCATCACACGACCAACCACCACCAGGCTGGCGGTCAGCTGCCAGCGGCTGGCGGCTGGCAGCTGGCGGCTGGCGGTCGGCGGCTGGCGGCTGGCGGCTGGCGGCTGGCCACCACGCGGCCAGCCCGCAGCTCACCACCGCCCGGCCAGTCCCGCAGCCGAGCACCACCAGGCCGCCCTGTCCTCGTTCCCAGGTCGCTCCAGCGGCTCACCCCGAACTGCCAACTGTTGACAATCAACAGTTGGCAGTTATATCCGCGCACTCGGCCTGAACTGCTCGTCCAGCCCTGAGCGGGCCAGCGCAGCCCTGTCCATCCCGGTCACACGCGGTCCAGCCCCGCCCATCCCGGTCCAGCGCAGCAGCGTTCGCGGTTCCGCGCGCACTGCTCCCCTCACCGCCTCTCACCGCTCCTCATCGCCACCGCATCCCCCGCTCACCGGTGGATCGCCCCCTCCGTCACCGTCAACCGCGCGCCCCCGCCGCCCCACCGGAGCGAGATCATCTCCGCCGCGATCGACACCGCCGTCTCCTCCGGCGTCCGCGCCCCCAGGTCCAGCCCGATCGGCGACGACAGCCGCTCCAGCTCCGCTTCCCCCACCCCCGCCGCCCGCAGCCGCTCGACCCGGTCGCGGTGCGCCCGGCGCGAGCCCATCGCGCCCACGTACCCCAGGTCCAGCCGCAGGGCCACCTCCAGCAGGGGCACGTCGAACTTCGGGTCGTGCGTCAGCACCGCCACCGCCGTGCGCCGGTCGACCCGCCCCGCCGCCGCCTCGGCGGCCAGGTAGCGGTGCGGCCAGTCGACGACCACCTCGTCCGCCTGCGGGAAGCGGGCCGCGGTGGCGAAGACCGGGCGGGCGTCGCAGACGGTCACGCGGTAGCCAAGGAACGCGCCGAGGCGGGCCATCGCGGCGGCGAAGTCGATCGCGCCGAACACCAGCAGCCTCGGCGGCGGCTCGAAGGAGTTCACGAACACCGCCAGGCCCTCGCCCCGCCGCTGCCCGTCCGGCCCGTACCGCAGGACGCCGCTGCGCCCCGCCGCGAGCAGCCCGCGCGCGTCGTCGGCCACGGCGTCGTCCACCCGCGCCGACCCGAGCCCGCCCGCCACCCGGTCCGGCCACACCACCAGCCGGGCGCCGACGCGGTCCGGGTGCTCCACGACCGTCGCCACGGCCACCGCCTCCCCGGCCCGCACCGAAGCGTCGACCAGCGGCAGCTCGGGGAACCCGACCGCCGACACCGCCTCCACGTACACGTCGATGATCCCGCCGCAGGTGAGCCCGACGTCGAACGCGTCGTCGTCGCTGACCCCGAACCGCCGCAGCACCGGAACCCCGTCCCCGACGACCCCCAGCGCCAGCTCGTGCACCGCCCCCTCGACGCACCCGCCGGACACGCTGCCCACGGCGCTCCCGTCCGCGCCGACGAGCATCGCCGCACCGGGCGGCCGTGGCGCCGAGCTGAACGTGGCGACCACCGTCCCCACCCCGACGACCTCACCACCGGCGACCCGCTTGACCAGGTCGGGGAGCACGTCGCGCACAGCCGACCTCCTGGTTCAGCCCGCCAAGTGCACCTCTTTATGCCACATGCTCACCGGTCGACCCCAGAGCGGCGAAAAAGCTCGTGCGCGTGAAACCGAAGTCACCTGATGTGAGCTGAGGAACGCGCAAGCGAACTGCCAGCCTCGACACTGCTGCGCCGACGCGGACTCGCGGAAGACCCCGAAGCTCGCCGCAGTGTGCCCGTTGTCACCCCAAAGGCCGGAATCGAACATCAGTGCGACTGGTTGCGAGACAAACAGATGCGGAGGAGGTAGGTTCCACGTGGTGCGCACCGTGCCGAAGCCCTCTCCGGAGGAGCAGCCCTCGCTCATGAGGATCGGCCCTGCGGCCGCGGAGTTCTTCGCAGGCATCGGCCTGGCCAGGCTCGGGCTCGAGAAGGCCGGCTTCCGGGTTTCGTGGTCGAACGACATCGAGCCCGCCAAAGAGCAGATGTACCAGCGGAACTTCGACGACGCCCCCGGCGAGCACCAGTTCGCGCTCAAGGACATCAACGAGGTCAACGGGGAGCACCTGCCGGAACGGATGGACCTGGCCTGGGCGTCCTCCCCTTGCGTCGACGTCTCGCTGGCCGGTGCCCGCCAGGGTCTGGAAGGCGCGCGGTCGTCGACTTTCTTCCAGTTCACCAGGATCCTGGGCGAGTTGCCGGAGGAATCCCGCCCTCGGGTGATGACGTTGGAAAACGTCATCGGCCTCGCGACGAGCAACAACGGCCTGGACCTGGCAGCCGCGATCTCCGCGCTGAACGACCTCGGTTATTCCGCTGACGTCATCACGCTCGACGCCCGCTGGTTCGTCCCCCAATCGCGACCCCGGTTGTTCGTGGTGGGCCTGCTGGGCGAACCCGAGGGCGTTCTGGACGAGAACGCCGACGAGCCCAACCCGATGCTGCGCCCGCCCTGGTTGCAGCGGGTCCCCAAGACCTACCTGGGAAAGCCGCTCAGAACGCACCGCTTCAAGCTCCCGGACATCACGCCGCCGAAGAACCTCTCGCTCTCCACCGTGGTCGACCCGGCAGACTCCGAAGAGGTGCTCTGGTGGGACGAGGCGCGGGTCGACTCCTTCAAGGCGCAGCTCTCCCCCATTCAGGAAAAACGGCTCGCCGCCCTTCTCGCGGGGAAGAAGACCGTTCACCGAACGGCTTACCGCCGGACCCGGCAGGGCAAGCCGCAATGGGAGATCCGCCCCGACGACATCGCAGGCTGCCTGCGCACGGCCCGCGGCGGTTCCTCCAAGCAAGCGCTGGTGGAAGCGGGTAACGGGCTTCTCCGAATTCGTTGGATGACGTCCAACGAGTACGCCCGCCTGATGGGAGCCGACGGCTACCAACTGCAGGGCATCAAACCGAACCAAGCGCTCTTCGGGTTCGGTGACGCGGTGTGCGTTCCTGCCGTCGCATGGTTGGCCCAGCACTACTTGAGGCCGTTCGCCAAGTCCGACAGGCCGTCGCAGAGGGCTTCCGCAGCGCGGCAGAAAAGCGCAGCGCCCAACCCGCTCGTGTGACACCCTGGGCGCGTGCCGCTCCCACCTTCAAGGAAGAGCCTTCCCACGCAGCAGGTCCGCGAGTTCCTGGACCTGCTCGACGAGGCATTGGCCGAGAAAGACGACCAAGGCCGCAAGTGGGCCGACGCCCGATGGGGTTGTTACGCGTTCTACGACTACGACGGCGAGCCCATCTACGTCGGTCAGACGAACGAGCAGCTCCGAGTGCGCATTCGCCGTCACCTGAGCAATCAGCGGACCGATGCCGTGGCCATGCGCATCCTGGACGTCTTCGAGGTGGCCGAACTGGAAGTTTGGCCGCTGTGGGAGTACGAGAAGATCGAAGCGTCCCAGAAGAGCACGGCCAAAGAGCACCTCAATCAGATCGAGTACAGCGCTTACATCCGCGCGATCGAGAAGAGCAAGTTCAAGGCCATCCTGAACGAGAAGATCCCTACCCAGTCCGACCTGCTGGCCGATCTCCCCACGTCGAGGCGCTTCACCCTCATCAGCGAGCAGACCAGGGCCGAGCGGGGACACCCTGATGTGCGCATCGCGCGGCGCGCGGAGACGATCTCCCGGCTTGCCGCCGTGGCGCACGAGCGTGGCGAGGTCTCCCTCGGACTGCGTAGGGTTCTGGTGATCCAGGCGGCCCGCCTCGCCCACCTCGCCGCCACCCGGTTGGCGTTCGCCATGGGCCACGACGCGCCGAAGCCCGAGCACATCCACGTCAGCGGTCTCGTGGGAGACGTGCGCAAGTCGGATCCCGAAGAGGAAACCGCCGACGCGGAGAACAAGCAGCTCAGCCTCCACGATGACGAGGAGTAGGTCGGGCATGGCGGAAGACTCCTGGGCCACTTCCAGCGCAACGCGCAAATCCATGCAGGCCAACAAGAGCCGCGACACGAAACCGGAACTCCTGCTGCGCCGGGCATTGCACGCCATGGGCCTCAGGTACCGGGTCTGCGCCCGTCCGCTGCCGGACGTGCGGAGAACCGCGGACATCGTGTTCCGCAGCGCCAAGGTCGCGGTCGAGGTGCGCGGTTGCTTCTGGCACGGATGCCCGGAGCATTACCGAGCCCCGACCGCCAACAGCGGTTACTGGGCGCAGAAAGTGGAGCGGAACATGGCCAGGGACGCCGACACCGCCCACCGGTTGACCGAGGCGGGTTGGTCGTTGACCGTCGTGTGGGAGCACGAAGACCTGGCCGCAGCAGCGGAGATCATTGCCGCCCACGTGCGCGAACGCCGCGTGAGCAGTCCGGTCGGAGATAACCCGGCAGGCGGTTGAGCTGCGGACGAACCGCCGCAAGAGGATTGCAGAAGAGGCCGTCTTCACACCCTGAGTGACCACCCCTTACATGCTGTTAGTGTGTATCGCCAGCAGGGGCGGGAGAACAAAGAATAGCCCATTCGGGGGAATTGATGACGGCTATCATGCACGTGACGTCATGGGTGTAGAAGAAGCGGCTCCTTGCCGCCATGCCGGAGCACCGCCCAAAGAGGTGGTGGAGCGGGTGTCGGCCATCATCATGGGGCTGGCAGCAGAAGATGTGACGCTGCAACGGCTCGGCGTCACAGCCGACGAGTACCAGAACGCCCTGCTGCCAGCGATCGAATCGATCCGTGGCAGGTTGAGTGCCAGCAACTCGCAGCGCCGCGAGTTCCTGAAGTCGATTTTCCGGGAGATGCTGGCAGCGGGCGTCATCACCGACCTCGCCTTGCCCGAGTACGGCGACGACACCGTCTACCGCCTGTCCGTCAAGGGCATGGGGGACGTCGCCATCATCCAGAAGGGCTGCCCGGACGGCGCGCACAGCAGCGTTCGCTGGGAGGTTCCCGATTGGGCCTCGGAAACCTACCTGTGGTGGCTCTGCCCGAACTTGAAGGAGCACCCCGGTTGGCACATCAACAGGGGGGTCAGCCGCATACGCCAGCGCTTCCTGACCGACCGGCCGGGTGATCTCGACGGCGTGATCTTCCACAACGAGACCTGCGGAACGGCGGAGCGGGTCTGCCCCAAGGCGGACAGGTCGAGATCGATCAACGGCGTCTCCATCCCGCCCCCTTGCGTCTACGTCATGCCCGATCGCGCCCCCTCTGCGCCCGACGAGTGGAACTGGCAGGGCGATCTGACCCGCCGCTTCCCCGCCGTGCTGCTCAGCTTCTTCGGCGTCAACGCTGAAACGGCGCCCGCCTACACCGGTCACGTGGGTTTCCAGCGCCGGGCAGGCTCCACGCGCACCGCCATCACATCCCGCTTCGGCCCAGGCCGACTGACCGCCCACAGGAGCTGAAGCCATGCCGAACCCCGTGCTCGACCAGGACAGAGTGGCCTTCCTCAAGTCCCGCACCAAGACCGGCTCGGTCAGCGTTCCCGCTTGGCCCAGGCCGGACAAGGAGCTGCCGAAGGTCGTGGTGCAGGTGGACTGGGTCCGCTTCTCGACCATGAACCACCGGACCACGGTCGAGCAGCTCCGCGAGAAGCACCGGACGGGCAACCCCCACCTGTTCGACGCGGACCCGCTCGGTCATGAGGCCCAGCAGTCCCAGTACCGGATCCTGGCTGCGCAGGAGGGGTTCGAGCCGCTCAAGGAGGACCTCAAGGAACGGGGCCAGCAGGAACCGGCGATCATCACCGCCGAAGGCGTGCTGATCAACGGCAACCGGCGGACCGCAGCCCTGCGAGCCCTCTACCAGGACGACAACCACCTGAAGTCCCAGTACGTGCACTGCCTGGTGCTGCCGGAGGACGCGAACGAGAACGAGCTCGTCGACCTGGAGGCGGAGCTCCAGATCGCCAGGGACTTCAGGGAGAGCTACTCCTGGATCAACGAGGCGTTCCTGATCGAGGAGCTGTACAACCGGGAGGGCAGGGACCTCAAGCGCGTGGCCGCGCGGATGCACCGCAGCGTCAGCCACGTGCAGTCGACGTACGAGAAGCTCCTGCAGGTGCACCAGATCGTGGACATGTCGAACGGGGCTCGGCTGCACGTCGACTTCACCGACAACGAGTCCGCCTTCACCGAGCTCACCAGGCACATCAAGGGCAAGCCCCCAGCTGAGGCGAACAGCGTGCGGTCCGTCTACCACCTGGGCACCCTGGCCAACGTCCAGTACCGCAAGCTTCGCAACCTGCAGCGCCCTGACGCCTCGCAGCAGGTCTGGCAGGAAATCAGCAAGGACGACGCCCTCAAACCGCTTCTGCAGGTCGTCGCCGAGGAGACGGACGGCTCGGAGTCCGACGATCCGCTGGACGACGTCCTCGGTTCTCCGCCCGACGCGATTCCGACCGACGCGCTGCTCTCCTTCCTCGCGCAGCGGAGGCCCGAGGAGTCCATCGCGCTCGCCGACGGCAGCAAGGTGCTGGTGCGCGACGCGCTGGGCAGCGTGCAGAGCGCGATCAGCGTGGTCGCCGACGACCTCGGCGAGGACCACAAGGACCAAACCGCCGCGCAGGTCCCGCTCAAGCAGGTCGAGAGGGCTCTGGCCAACCTGGGCAAGGCGCTGGCCGCACTGCCGAAGGCCCGCGCCTACCCGTCGTGGGACGAAGCCGATTTCGCCGCCAAGCTCGATTCGGCGGACGCGCTGCTCAGGCAGCTGAGGGATGACTCTTGATCCGGTTCGAGCTCCACCAGCTGGACAGGCCGGTCGTGCTCGTCGAGGCGCAGCAGGGCGCGGACTCCGGGGCGTGGGCGAGGCTCCAGGAGGCCTTCGCCCGCGGCGTGGTGGACGGCTCGCCCAAGCGGATGCACGTCCGGGTCGACGTGTTCTTCGCAGAGCTGCACGCCGTCCGGGACGCGGGCAAGCTGTTCCGCGCGAAGTTCGACTACGGCCCGAACCTGCGGGAGCACCTGGGGCGGCTGAGTCAAGACCGCAAGGCCCGTGAAGCTGTCCTGCTCACACGCGACACGCCTGACCTGCCCGCGCTCGCCGACGAGCTGCGGGCGGCCGGTTTTCTTCGGGAGCTGAAGCCCTTCCAGCTGGAGAACCTGGCGACGATCACGGCTCTTCCCCACGGCGCCGACTTCTCAGTGCCGGGAGCGGGCAAGACGACCGTCGCGCTGGCGAACTTCGCCCTGGCGCGCGCACGCGGCCAGGTCGACCGCCTCGTGGTGATCGCCCCCATCGCCGCCTTCCAGTCCTGGAAGGAGGACAGCGCGGTGTGCCTGAGCCCCGCGCCCGCGGTGGTCGTGCACGGGGGCCCCAACTCCTTCGTGCCGGACGAGGCCGACATCGTCCTGACGAACTACAACCGCGTCGCGTCCGACTACGACCGCGTCCGGGACCTGATCACCCAGCGCGCCACGCAGGTCGTCCTCGACGAGGCGCACCGGATCAAGCGGGGCGACTCCGGGGTGCACGGGCGCGCGGTGCTGGACCTGGCGTACGCGGCGGACCGGCGCGACGTCCTCACCGGGACGCCCGCCCCCCAGGGCGCGTACGACCTGATCGCGCTGGTGCGGTTCCTCTACCCCGGCCAGGACCAGCAGATCCTGCCGCCGAGCGTGTACAGCGAGCGCGACGGCCGCGAGGACCACGTGCTGCGCGACGCGCACGCGGCGGTCGCGCGCTACTTCGTGCGCACCCCCAAGTCGGGGCTCGGACTGCCTCCGACCGAGTTCGAGGTCGTCTCCAAGCCCATGGGGCCGATCCAGAAGGCGATCTACGAAGCCCTGCTGGGCCGGTACCGGGGAACCCTGAGCCTGGACAAGCTGTCCCGCCGCGAGTTCGTCCGGCTCGGCCGGATCATGATGTACCTGCTGGAAGCGGCGACGAACCCGATGCTGCTGGTGGCGGGTTCGGACGAGGACGACGAGTCCGGCTTCGAGCACCCCCCGCTGCCGCTGAACGGCGACGAGCGCATCTCCGAGCTCCTGAACCGCTACCGGGAGTACGAGACGCCGTGGAAGTACGAGCACGTGCGCGACATCGTCTCCGACGCGGCCTCGCGCGGGGAGAAGGTCATCGTCTGGTCGACGTTCATCAAGAACCTCCACGCCCTGTCCGCGCTCTTGTCCGACCACTCCCCGGCCATGGTCCACGGCGGGGTCCCACCCGTGGACAGCGCGCCTGCGGGCGCCAGAACGCGGGAGGGGGAGCTCGACCGGTTCCGCGACGACCCCGAGTGCCACGTGCTCCTGGCCAACCCCGCCGCCTGCGGTGAGGGGGTCAGCCTGCACCACTGGTGCCACCACGCGGTCTACCTGGACCGGACGTTCAACGCGGGCCACTACCTGCAGAGCCAGGACCGCATCCACCGCTTGGGGCTGGCCGAGGGCGTGACCACCAAGTTCACCCTGCTGCTGAGCCGGGACAGCATCGACGAGGTGGTCAACACCAGGCTCCGCGAGAAGGTGACCGCGCTGGCGACCCTGATGGACGATCCCGGACTGGTGCAGGTCGCGCTCCCGGAGCCGGACGCGGACCACAGCGCGCCGCCCGCCACCGAGGACGACGTGCACTCGATCACCAAGCACGTCCAGTCAGGAGGCTGAGGTGCTTCCCGTGCACGGTTTCGCCTACGGGATCTTCCTGCTCGCCAGGGCCGCTCGCCTCAAGCGGCGGGCTTCCGTCGAGGAGTGGGTCGAAGCGGCGCGGACGCCGCGAACCCACCTCGCAGCCGCGGTCGACCTGGCGGTCCCCGCGGAGTGGTTGATCAAGTCCGGCCTCGTCCGCGTGGAGGGTGGGCGCATCGCCCTCGCTCCGAAGCTGGTCCCGCTGTCCGAGTCGGCCAGCAGACCCGCCCTGCTCGGGATAGCGCGGGTCGTCCTCACGACCTCGCCGCCACCATGGTTGAACCTCGCGGTGTCCTCCACCGAGGTGGCGCGGGAGTACATCCCCAGTGGGGACGCGCGGGCGCTCCAGTGGCTCGAACCCGACCTGGAGAAGATCCTGATCGACGTCCGGGACGCCGCCAGGCGGCAGGACAGCACGTTCGAGGAGGCGCTCGGGCTGGCCGCCGAGCTGTTCGTGCTGGGATCCCTGGAGCGGTCAGGCGCAGACGTCCTGCACGTCTCCAGGATCTCGGACAGCTACGGCTACGACCTGGAGGCCCAGGAGGGGGAGCGCTCCTCGCGGATCGAGGTCAAGGCCGCTGGTTCCACCACGCGGGGGACCTTCCACCTGTCGCGCAACGAGTTCGACAAGTGCAGGCGCCACGGGTCCCAGTGGAGGCTCGTCCAGGTCGTCTTCACCAGCGAGGCGCTGGTCGCCGACCGCATCACCCCCGCGCACGTCTTCGGCGTCTTCGAGCTCTCCTCGGCAGCTCTCATCGCGACCGTTCCCCCCGACTCCGACCTGCCGGGATTCCGGTGGACGGAGTCCGCGCTGGTGACACCGCCGAAGTCCGCGTGGCGGGCTGCGGGCATCACCCCGGCCGAGGGCTTCTCCGTGCCGGGGCTCGCCGAGCTGGCGCACCGGTCCCGCAGGCAGCAGGGCGACGGCTGACGCCGGGCGCGCTCGCTCGGGCACGTCGCGGAGCGGCCCTGACCTCCCTTCCCCGACCCCGAGCCCTGGGCTCCGGGGGAAGTCAGGGTCCGACCCCGATGGCAACGTCCCACCCGGCGGGCATTCTTGAGCCATGACGAACAACGCTCTCAACGACGCCGCCGCCAAGCTCGGCGAGGCCACCGCCCAGGCCACCACCAAGGTCAAGCAGTTCCGCCGCAGCCGCACCGACCGCATGGTCGCGGGCGTGTGCGGTGGCGCGGCGAAGATGCTCGGCATCGACGCCGCCCTGCTCCGCATCCTGCTCGTCGCCGCCACGCTGTTCGGCGTGGGCGCCGGCGCGATCCTCTACCTCGCCGCGTGGGTCCTCGTGCCCGAGGAGGCGTGATCAGCGCGGGTGACCGGGCACCCCTGGTAGGCGCTGCCACGGCAGCGGTCCGCCCGGCGGCCGGTACTCGACGCCGAGCGCGGCGAGCCTGGGCAGGTGCGCGTCCAGCCTCGCCGCGAACCCGGCCCCGTCCACCGGGGCCGGGTTCCACACCGCCTCCGCGAACGCCGAGAGCCTCGGGAACGCGGCGTAGTCCAGGCGCCTCGGGGTGTCCAGGTGCTCGGTCCAGATGTTCGCCTGCGCGCCGAGCACCCCGGCCACCGGCCGGTAGGCGCGCACGTCCTCGGTGGTGAGGACGGTGCCCACCGGGATCGGCTCGTCCGCGTCCTCGGACTGGCGGTAGTCCAGGTACGCGTGCCGCTCCGGGCAGGCGACCACGTCCAGCCCGCGCTCCAGCGCCCGCAGCGCCGCCTCCTCCGAGCGCCACGCCGCGATGACCGTCTCCTCCGGCAGGCCGTCGACGTCCAGCAGCTCGTCCCAGCCGTGCGGCCTCCGGCCGCGCGCGACCAGGTGCTCCGCGATCAGGCGGACGAACCTGCCGTCGCCGCCAGGCGCCTCGTCACCGCCAAGGCCGACCACCTCGCCGGGGAACACCTCCAGCAGCTCGTCGAACACCGCGCGGTAGAAGTCCACTGTGGACTCGCGACCGTTGAGCACGCGCGGGTTCACGCCCCAGTCGGTCCACACGCCGCCGCCGTCGACGCCCAGCTCCGGGTACGCCGCGATGGCCGCCTGCGAGTGCCCCGGCACGTCGATCTCGGGCACCACGACGACGTGCCGCGCCGCCGCGTACGCCACGACCTCGCGCAGGTCGTCGCGCGTGTAGTACCCGCCGTGCGGCCTCCCGGTGCTCAGCCCGCCGCGCCGGTCGCCCCACCGCGAGTCCGGCCGCCAGCCGCCGACCTCGTGCAGCCTCGGGAAGCGCTCGGACTCGACCCGCCAGCCCTGGTCGTCGGTCAGGTGCAGGTGCAGCACGTTGAGCTTGTGCGCGGCCAGCAGGTCCACGTACCGCAGCAAATCGTGCTTGGGCAGGAAGTGCCGCGCCACGTCGATCATGCAGCCGCGCCACCGGTGCTGCGGGTGGTCGACGATCTCGCACACCGGCACCGGCCCGTCGGGGCGGATCGGCGCGGCCCGGAACGCGTCGGGGCCGCGCAGCTGGCGCAGGGTCTGGTGGGCGTGGAACTCGCCGGCGTCGTCGGACGCGTCGACGTGGATGCCGCCTGCGGAGATGGAGATCCGGTAGCCCTCGGGTGGTCCTGGCGCGCGCCGCACGACCGGCGCCGACCACGGCACGGTCCCCTCGCCCCGGACCACGGACGCGGGCTCGGGCAGCAGCAGCGGCGGCGTCACGACTTCACCGCCCCGGCCAGGCCGCCGACGAGGTTGCGCCGCACCAGCACGAAGAACACCAGCACCGGCAAGGTCATCAGGGTGGAACCGGCCATGATCGCCCCCCAGTCGTTCTGATCGGGCCGCACGAACACCTGGAGCGCGAGCGGCAGGGTCTGGTTCTCCTCTGCGGAGATGATGAACGTCTTGGCGAACAGGAAGTCGTTCCAGGCGTGGATGAACGACAGCGCGCTGGTCGCCACCAGTCCGGGGGCCACCAGCGGGAACAGCACCCGCCACAGGAACCTGGTCCTGGACGCGCCGTCCAGCGTCGCCGCCTCCTCCAGCTCGACCGGCACGGCCGCGACGAAGCCGCGCAGCATCCAGATCGCGAACGGCAGGCTGAACGCCAGGTGCACCAGCACGAGCGAGCCGAGGTGGTTGAGCCCGAGCACGGGCACGGCCGTCCCCACCTCGCGCACCAGGAAGAACAGCGGGATGGTCAGCGCCTCCACCGGGACCATCTGCACCACCAGCAGCATCACCAGCATCGTGGTGCGGCCCCTGAAGCGGAACCGGGTGAGCGCGGTGGCGGCCAGGAACGACACCAGCAGGCTCAGCAGCACCACCGCGACCGCGACGACGAGGCTGTTGGCCAGGTAGCGGCCGAAGCTCTCGACGGTGAGGGCGCGGGTGAAGCTGTCCAGGGTCGGGGCGAGCGTCCACGGCCTCGGCTCGGCCGACACCACCTCGGCGGCGGGCTTGAACGCGGTGAGCACCATCCAGTACAGCGGGAACGCGACGACGACCGACGCGGCGACCGCGACCGCCTCCCAGACCCAGCGCCTCACAGCGGCTCACCTCCCCGGCGCAGCGCCCGCAGGTAGCCCGCGGTGAGCAGGAGCAGCAGCGCGGTGGTGACGACGCCGATCGCCGCGCCCATGCCGTACTCGGAGGCGGCGAACGCCTGCTGGTAGGCGTGCACGGCGAGCACCAGGTTGCGGCCCGCGATGCCGCCGCCGCTGGTCATCACGTAGACCTGGGTGAAGACCTTGAAGTCCCAGATGACCGACTGGATGGTGACGATCACCAGCAGCGGGCGGAGCAGGGGCAGCACCACGCTGCGGGCGGTGCGCCAGGTGGAGGCGCCGTCGAGCGCGGCGGCCTCCAGGACCTCGCCGGGGATCGAGCGGATGCCCGCGTAGAGGGTGAGCATGACGAACGGGAACGAGCACCAGACCACCTCGGCGGCGACCACGCCGAACGCGGTCCACTTCCCGTACAGCCACGGGAAGTCCCGCGCGCCCTCGACGCCGAGCGCGGTGAGGGCCTCGTTGACGAAGCCGAAGCTCGCGTCGAACAGGAACAGCCAGATCGTGGAGCCCGCGACGGCCGGGGTGGACCAGGCGCCGAGCGCGGTCAGGAACAGCAGGGCCCTGGCCCACGGGCGGACCCTGGTGGCGACGACGGCGAGCGCCGCGCCGACCAGCAGGGTGCCGCCGACGCAGACCGCCGCGAACCCGGCGGTCTGGCCGAGGACGGACCAGAACCTGCTGTCCTGCAAGAGCTTCGCGTAGTTGCCCAGGCCGAGGAAGGTGAGCGGGGCTCCGCCGCTGACCTGCTCCTGGCCGTAGTCGAACAGGGAGATGACGACGAGCTGGTAGACCGGGTAGCCGAGCAGGCCGACCAGGACCAGCAGCGCGGGCGCGAGGAAGGCGAGGGCGGTCCGGGCGTCGCGGCGTCCGCTGTGGACGGTCATGAGCCGAAGGCGTCGTTCATCCTGGCCGCCGCGTCGGCCGCCGCCGCCTCCAGGTCCTTGGCGCCGGTGGCGACCTCCTGGATGAGGGTGGGCAGCACGCCCTGCGCGTCGACCTTGGCCCAGTCCGGGGTCGCGGGGACGAACCGGGTGCCCGCCTCCAGGGTCCGGGTGAACGGCTCCAGGGCGGGGTTCGCGGCGGCGACCTCGGCCTGCACGTCGGTGAACGTGGGCAGGTTGCCCATCGCGTCGAACATCTCGCGCTGGTAGCGCTTGCCGCCGAGGAGCTGGACGAACTCGGTGGCGAGGGTGCGGCGCTGGGTGCCCTTGAGGACGCCGAGGAGGTTGCCGCCCGCGAACGCCGGGGCGATCGAGCCGGGGGTCTCGCCGGGCAGGGGGACGACGGCGTACTCGCCCGCGGCGGCGGAGTCGTCCACGGACTTCCGGTTGAAGTCGCCACCGATGACCATGGCGGCCTTGCCCGCGCGGAACGCCTCGACGCTGGCGTCGCCGCCGTTGGCCGCGCACTGGGAGGGCGGGCAGATGTCGTCGGCGAGCAGCTCGGTGTAGCGGCGCAGCCCGGCGAGGGACTCGGGGGTGGTGAGGGCGGAGGTGTGCGCGCCGTTCTGCTCGCGCGCGACGTCGCCGCCCGCCGCCCAGAGGAACGGGAGGGCGCCGTAGGTGTACTTGCCGCCCGCCGAGATGCCGAGGAGGTCGGGCCTGGCGGCGCGGATCGCGCGGGCGGTGGGGGCGAGGTCGGCCAGGGTGGCCGGGGGCTGGAGGCCCAGCTCGCGGAAGACGTCGGTGCGGTAGTAGAGGGCGCGGACGCCGACGTACCAGGGCAGGCCGTAGAGCTGGCCGTCGACCTCGCCGGTCTCGACGATCTGCGGGGACAGGTCGGCGGCGTCGGGCCAGCCGCCGAGGTCGAGCGGGGCGAAGCCGCCGCCCGCGACGTAGCCCGCGAGGTCGGTGTTGCCGAACTCGGCGACGTCGGGGGCGCTGGCGGGGTCGCTGAAGGCGGCCTTGAAGCGCTCGGCGCGGCTGGCGACCTGGATGTGCTGGACGTCGACGGTGACGCCATCGTGCGCGGCCTCGAACTCGGCGACGGCGCGGGCGACGACGGCTTCCTTGGGCGCTCTGTTGACCTCGTCGAACAGCCACACCCGGAGCTGCCCGACGCGCTCGTCGCCGCCCTCGGGGGCGGGACCGGACTGGACCGGCGCGCAGCCGGTGAGGAGCAGTGCCGTCGTGGCGGCGGCGACCAGGAAGCGCATCCGACAACCCCTTCTCCGACACGTTGCGCTCTGTGCAACGCGTGTTTCATGGGAAGCAACGGGGATGCTAGGGGCGAACGGCGGGGAGGTCTAGACCAGATTGGCGGGGTGAGGGGGCGGAGGCTTCGGGGCGGGGAGGTCGGCGCCCCGACGAGGAGGCGGGGCGAGGAGGCGGGGCGCCGCTGTTGTCGACGTGGCGGCGCCCCCTTGCCCGGTCACCCCCGCGCGTCCGCCACCAGCTCGGCCCACTCCCGGACCAGCGGCGCGGACACCGGCCCGTCCCAGCCCTGCGCGCGGACCGCGCCGCCCACGTGGAACGACGTCACGCCCGCCCGCGCCAGTCCCGGCACGTGCTCGCGCTTCAGCCCGCCGCCCACCAGCAGGCGCACGCCGTCCGCCGCCTGCCGCGCCGCGAGGCGCTCCAGCACGGGGACGCCCGCCGCCACGCCCCGCGCGCTGCCCGCCGCCAGCACGGTGTCGCAGCCGAGCCCGACCGCGACCGGCCAGGCCGCTTCCGGGTCGGTCGCGTTGTCGAGCGCGCGGTGGAACGTCCAGGCGCAGCCCTCCAGCTCCGCCAGCAGGTCCGCGCACGCCTCCCGGTCGACCGCTCCCCCGCCGCCGAGGAAGCCGAGCACGAACTCGCTCGCGCCCGCCTCCCGCAGCCGGGCCGCCGCGCGCCGCAGGGCGGGCAGGTCGGCGGGCGCGAAGCCCGGCGCGTCGCGCAGCATCACGCGCACCGGCAGGTCCGTCGTGGACAGCACGTCGCGGAGCAGCTCGACGGGCGGGGTCAGGCCGTCCGACGCCATGTCCGCCACCAGCTCCAGGCGGTCCGCGCCACCCGACTGGGCAGCAGCCGCGTCCGCCGGGGTCAGGGCGATGATCTCCAACATGGTCTAGACCATAGGTCCTGGCGCAAGGAACGGCGGGGCGCGCCCGTGGGAAAACTGTGGACAAGAGCCCGACAGCACCGCTGAACTGCGGGAAGTTCACTCGAAAGGGTGGACGGAGCACTGTGGATGAAAAGGGACGTATCCAGCTCGGAACCACCCGCTCCTTAACTGGTGACCGCAGGTGGTCGCCGAGGGGGGAGATGCCTGAGGGGGGAGATGAGGTGCGGGACCGGTCGACTTCGAGGGGTGTCTGCCGGGCCGCGCCCGCTGCGGCGGTGGTCCGCGCTGCCAGGGGGGCAGTGCGGGCCGCCCCGCCGTTCCGGGGGCCGGGGTGTGTGACGATCGGACCGGGCTGGGGGCAGTGCGAGGAGGAGGTGGCGGCGTGGGTGAGCTGCGCATGACCGGTGAACGCCCACCGTGGGAGGGGCTCGACGGCGCGGATCGGCACGAGGTCTGCTTCGTGGCCGCCCGCTCGGGTGATCGCCGGGCGTTGAACGTGCTCATCGACGACCTGACCCCGCTGGTCTGGCACGTGGCACGGGGGCACGGCCTGGAGCGGAGCACAGCCGAGGACGTCGTCCAGACCGTGTGGCTGGCGCTGCTGCGCAACCTGGCGCAGATCGCCCAGCCCAGGGCGCTGGCCGGGTGGCTGGTGGTCACGACGCGCCGCGAGGCGCAGCGGACCTGGACGCCCAACCGGCGCGAGACCTCGCTGTCCGACGAGATGGCGGAGCAGCAGGAGAGCTACTTGGGACTGCCCGAGGACGCCGCGCTGGTCGACGATCGCGACCAGCGCTTGTGGCGCGCCTTCGGCAAGCTGTCGCAGCGGTGCCAGGAGCTGCTGCGGCTCACCGTCCTCGCCGGGCGGGCGGAGTACCGCGCGGTGGCGGATGCAATGTCCATGCCCCGCGGCAGCATCGGCCCCACCAGGGGTCGGTGCTTGAGCACGCTGCGGGGTCATCTCGAAGCGGAAGGAGGATCGCGGTGAACAACGACATCGATCCGCGCGATGACCACAGAGGGAACAACGAGGACACCGCAGTCCTCGCCGAGCTGCGGCGACTGGTGTACGAGCTGGACCCGCCACCCGCCAGCCTGGTGGAGCGCGTCCAGTTCGCCGTGGCGCTGGAGGATTTGGACGTCGAGGTCGCCCGCTGGGAGCGGTCCGCGCCGCTCAGCGGGGTCAGGGGCGTCGGGCAGCAGGGGACGATCACGTTCACGGTCGACGACCTGACCCTGATGGTGAACTTCACGTCCATGGGGGCCAGGCACCGGATCGACGGGTGGCTGGTGCCCGCCGGGGAGCACACGGTGGAGGTCAGGGTCGCGGACCACGGCTCGACCACGACCAAGGCCGACGACGTGGGCCGGTTCGTGGTGTCGGACGTGCCCGCCGGGACCACGCAGATCGTCGTGCACCTGGTCGACCGCTCGGGCGTGGCGGGGAAGACCGTCGTCACGCCGACGATCGTCTTGTAGCCGGGGAGGGACTGAACCGCGGTCGGGGGGCCGACGGACAGCGGGCAGTGGGCAACGGGCAACGGGCAGTGCGTGGTGAGTGGTGAGCGGCGCGTGGCGCGTGCCGGACAGCGGGCGACGGGGCGGGGCACGACTGGCGGGGCACGACGAGCAGGGCGCGGCGAGCAGGGCAGCAGGGCAGGACACCGGTCAAAGGAAGCGCCTCGTCAAAGAGCGGCGGGCGCTCCGACTGGACCGGCGTCGGGGGTTGGTCGGTGGCGGTCTTCAGCGATGACGTCCCTCCTGGACCGCCGGTGGTCGAGCACACCGGACCGGTGGGTTTCCCGGCCGGTCGGAAAGCGCTTTCCGCAACGGTGGAACGTGGACCGGGCAGACCGGCGACGAGGCGCGAGAACACGAGGCAGGAGCCGCAGGGCTGAGGCGCGGGACGGGACCGCTGGGCATGACGCGGGACGGGGAGTGCGCCCATCCAGCGCGAGGCGTGCGACGCGAACCGCAGGGCGTGGGGCGCAAGGTCGTGGGGCGCGCGCGCGAGGCGTGAGCCGCAAGGTGTGGGGGCGGGGAGTGCAGGGCTGAGGCGCGGGGCGGGGGGCGTGCGGCACCCGCCGTGAGGCGTGTGCGCGAGGCGTTCGGCGTGAGCCGTGGGCGCGTGGCGTTCGGCATCCCGTGTGAGGCGTGTGCGCGAGGCGTTCGGCGCGAGCCGCGGAGCGCGGCATCCGGCACGGGGCATCCCCCGCGAGGCGTGAGCGCGGGGCATCCCCCGCGAGGCGTGAGCGCGAGGCATTCAGCGCGAGCCGTGGAGCGCGGCATCCGGCGCGGGCATCCGGCACGAGGCGTGGGCGCGGGGCGTTCAACGCGAGCTGCGAGGCGTGCGACATCCGGTGCGCGGCGTGAGCTGGAAGCGCGTGCCGCGCCCGTCGCCGCCGCCCACAACGCCGGAGTGCCCGGCCCGCCGAGGCGGACCGGGCACTCCGGTGGTCTGGCTGATGTGCTTCCGGTTTCCCGTGGGGAACTCAGAAGTCCATGCCGCCGGCGTCGGGCATGGCCGGAGCCGCGCCCGCCTTCTCCGGCTTGTCGGCCACGACGGCCTCGGTGGTGAGGAACAGCGCGGCGATCGAGGCGGCGTTCTGCAGCGCGGAACGGGTCACCTTGGTCGGGTCCGGGACGCCCGCGGCGAGCAGGTCCTCGTACACGCCGGTGGCGGCGTTGAGGCCGTGGCCGACGGGGAGGCCCTTGACCTTCTCCACCACGACGCCGCCCTCGAGGCCGGCGTTCACGGCGATCTGCTTCAGCGGGGCCTCGACGGCCACCTTGACGATGTTGGCGCCGGTCGCCTCGTCGCCCTCGAGCTTCAGGCCCGCGAAGGCGGCCTCGGCGGCCTGGAGCAGCGCGACGCCACCACCGGCGACGATGCCCTCCTCGACGGCGGCCTTGGCGTTGCGCACCGCGTCCTCGATGCGGTGCTTGCGCTCCTTGAGCTCGACCTCGGTGGCGGCGCCTGCCTTGATGACCGCGACACCACCGGCGAGCTTGGCCAGGCGCTCCTGGAGCTTCTCGCGGTCGTAGTCCGAGTCCGACTTCTCGATCTCGGCGCGGATCTGGTTGACGCGGCCCTGGATCTGCTCGGCGTCACCGGAGCCCTCGACCACGGTGGTCTCGTCCTTGGTGACGACGACCTTGCGGGCCTTGCCCAGCAGGGACAGGTCCGCGGTGTCCAGCTTGAGGCCGACGTCCTCGGTGATGACCTGGCCGCCGGTCAGGATCGCGATGTCCTGCAGGATGGCCTTGCGGCGGTCGCCGAAGCCGGGCGCCTTGACGGCGACGGACTTGAAGGTGCCGCGGATCTTGTTGACCACCAGGGTCGCCAGGGCCTCGCCCTCGACGTCCTCGGAGATGATCAGCAGCGGCTTGCCGCTCTGCATGACCTTCTCGAGCAGCGGCAGCAGGTCCTTGACCGAGGCGATCTTGGAGCCGTAGAGGAGGATGTACGGGTCCTCCAGCACGGCCTCCTGGCGCTCCGGGTCGGAGACGAAGTAGCCGGAGATGTAGCCCTTGTCGAAGCGCATGCCCTCGGTGAGCTCGAGCTCGAGCCCGAGAGCGTTGCTCTCCTCGACGGTGATGACGCCTTCCTTGCCGACCTTGTCCATGGCCTCGGCGATGAGCTCGCCGATGGTCGAGTCGCCCGCGGAGATGGACGCCGTGGCGGCGATCTGCTCCTTGGTCTCGACCTCCTTGGCGGTCTTCAGCAGCTGCTCCGTGACGGCCTCGACGGCCTTCTCGATGCCGCGCTTGAGGCCCAGCGGGTTGGCGCCTGCGGCCACGTTGCGCAGGCCCTCGCGGACCAGGGCCTGGGCGAGCACGGTGGCGGTCGTGGTGCCGTCACCCGCGACGTCGTCGGTCTTCTTCGCCACTTCCTTGACGAGCTCGGCCCCGATCTTCTCCCACGGGTCCTCGAGCTCGATCTCCTTGGCGATGGAGACGCCGTCGTTGGTGATCGTCGGCGCACCCCACTTCTTCTCGAGCACGACGTTGCGGCCCTTGGGACCCAGCGTCACCTTGACGGCGTCCGCGAGGATGTTCATGCCTCGCTCAAGACCGCGGCGGGCATCCTCGTCGAAGGCGATCATCTTGGCCATTGCGGTGTGTTCCTCCGCCTGATTGCGTACTGGGGACCACTGCGGGCGTGCGCCCGCAGCGGAACACGGTGCTTCGGCCAGGACATCGGTGCCCGCGACGGACGACCCCGCCCCCGGAGGAGCTCGGCCTCACCGTCCCAGCCTGCTTGTGCTGGCACTCAGCAGTGCCGAGTGCCAGGTTCGTGTTTAGCACTCACCACCGGAGAGTGCAAGAACCGCAGCTCAGGGAGAGGCGTCTATCAGGCGGACGGGGGAACGGACGGCGACTCGGCGTCACCGATCACGGCGGACGGGGCCCCCGCGCCACCCGGCAGGGCGGCGCTCACCGGGACGGCGCCGGACGGGACAGCGTCGGCCGGGACAGCGCCTGCCGGGACGGCGCTCGCCGAGGCCTGGCCGGGCACGGCGGGGCCGGACGACGCGGGCAGGCTCGACGGCGGGCGGGTCGGCTCGTCCTCGGGCTTGAGGACCAGCACCAGGACGATGATCACCACCACCGCGATCGCGCCCGCGACGGCGGGCGCGAACCACGCGGGCCTCGGCTGCTTGGTGTCCGAGAACGCGCTCACCCCGACCGGCGTCGGCGGGCGCAGCCGGACCGGCTCCGACGGCGGGTACTGCTGCTGGTGCTGCTGCGGGTAGCCGGGGCGCTGCGGGTAGCCGCCCTGCTGCGCGGGGAAGCCGCCGCTGGCGGGGCCGACGTGCGGCTGCCCGACGTGCGGCTGCGGCGGGGCGGGCGCGCCCGCCGGGCGGGGCGGGGTGCTCTGCTGCGCGGCCTGGCCGAGCGCGGCGGTGACGGCGGTGATGAACTCGTGGCAGGTCGCGAACCGCTGCGCCGGGTCCTTCGAGGTGCCCTTGCGCAGCACGTCGTCCACGGCGGGCGGCAGCGCCACCAGCGAGGTGATCGGCGGGATCTCCGAGCCGAGGTGGCCCTGGATGACGTCCTGCACGCCGCCCTGGAACGGCGGGCGGCCGGTCAGGCAGGCGAACACCATGCAGGCGAGCGCGTACTGGTCGGTGCGGCCGTCGAGCGGCTCGCCGCGCAGGTGCTCGGGCGCGGCGTAGGTGGGCGAGCCGAGGAAGTCGCCGGTGCGGGTGCGGTGGCCGGTCGCGCCGCGCCGGGTGAGGCCGAAGTCGGCCAGGTACACGTGCTCGCGGGTGGCCTCCTTCGTGGTGACCAGCACGTTCGCCGGCTTCACGTCCAGGTGCACCAGGCCCTTGCCGTGCAGCATGTCCAGCGCCTCGGCGACCTGCTCCAGCAGCACGAGGGCGCGCGCGGGCGCGAGGGGCCCGTCCTTGATGTGGGTGGCGAGGTCCTGGCCGTCCACCAGCCGCATGGCGATGTACAGCAGCCCGTCGACCTCGTCGAAGTCGTACAGGGGGACGATGTTGGCGTGGTCGATGGCCGAGGTGTTGCGGGCCTCGTCCACGAAGCGCTCGCGGAACTCGGCGTCCGCCGTCAGGTGCTCGCCGATGACCTTCAGCGCCACCTTGCGGCCGAGCCTGACGTCCGTGGCCTTGTAGGTGACGCTCATGCCACCGCGACCGAGCACCCCGTCGATCCGGTAGTGCCCCAACCGCCGTCCGCTCAGGTCCTCCGACACGCGAGGCAGCCTAACCCGCGAGCGGCACCGCCCGCGCCCAGTCCCGTGCAAACGGCGTCCGTCCCCACGAGATCACCCTCCCCGGCTCCGCCACCGCCGGGAACCGGCGGGACGCCCGGCCCACCCGGCGGGCGGGCCGGGCGGGCGTCAGGACGCCTTGCGGACGTCCGAGGCCTGGCTGCGGCCGTCGCGGCCCGCCTGGATCTCGAACTCCACCCGGTCGCCCTCCGCGAGCGTGCGGAACCCGTCCATCACGATCGCCGAGTAGTGGACGAAGACGTCCGGCCCGCCGTCGGCGGCGATGAAGCCGTACCCCTTCTCCGAGTTGAACCACTTGACCGTGCCGACAGCCAAGACGTCCTCCTTCGAGAAATACCTGAGCAAAGCGCCACGCTAGAGGTGCGGAGCGCGCTCGGGATACCTCCTTACGGAGTCTTACGGGGTCAAGCGGTCGCGCTGAGTCCGTTGTCCCGCAACGCTGTCCCGCAACGCGGTCGGGTAACACCGTCGGGTCGGGTGGGCGGTCGGGCGAGGTCGCCGGGCGGGCGGTCGCCCGGCGCTCAGGACCTGCGGCGCGGGTTGCGGGTCCTGGTGAGGACGAGGCCGGGGCCTGCGAAGTCGAGCGCGAGGCCGGTGCCGTCGCGCACCGACTGCGGCAGGTCCGGGGAGACCGCGCGGAGCCTGCACTGGACGGTGTCGGCGAAGGCGAGCACGTGGCCGCTGTGCAGGGTGACCAGCTCGCCGGGTTCGAGGGTGACGACGTCGACGGCGCCCGCGCAGGCCAGCACGAGCGGGCCGGTGCCGTAGGCGTAGTTGAGGAAGCCCGCGTCGCCGCCGTGCAGCGCGCGCAGGGGCGGCGCGGCCGGGTCGAGGCCGACGGTGCTGGCGCAGGCCAGCCAGGCGTCGCCCGCGAAGCACCAGCCGGACTTGCCGTCCAGGTCGACCACGTGCAGGTCGCCGGGCACGCCGGGGACGACGTCCACCCAGCCGCCCTCGGGGCCGGAGGTGCACAGCGCGGCGCGCACGCCCTTGCCCTTGGTGCGGGTGTCGAAGCCGACGCCGTAGCTGGTCCCGAGCACGGAGCCGCGCTCCACGAGGACCGGCTCGGCCGGGGCGAGCAGCAGCCGCGCCACGCCGTAGCCGGGCGTGTGCCTGGTCCGCACCTGCACTGTGGTCATCCCCCTGTCACCCGGCCCCTCACCCGGCCGGTTCGTGCAGTCTCGCACGAGAGGGGGAGGATGGTCGGCGTGTCCAACGCGTTGACCGGAGTCGCTGCTCACAAGGCCCGCATCGCCGATCTGATCGGCGTCGCGCCGGTGGTCGAACTGCCGCTGGCCGACTGCCTCGGGCTGGTGCTGGCCTCAGATGCGGTGGCCCCGGTGGCGCTGCCGCCGTTCGACAACTCGGCGATGGACGGCTACGCGGTGCGGGTCGCGGACCTGGCCGAGCTGCCGGTGGTGCTGCCGGTGCCGGAGGACATCCCGGCCGGGCGGGTGGACGTGGTCCCGCTGGAGCCGGGGACCGCGCACCGGATCATGACCGGCGCGCCGGTGCCGCCGGGCGCGGACGCGGTCGTGCAGGTCGAGTGGACCGACGCGGGCGTGGAGTCGGTGCGGGTCGACCGGGGCGTGCGGCTCGGGCAGAACGTGCGGCGGGCCGAGGACGACGTCAAGGTCGGCGAGGTGGCGCTGCGGGTGGGCCGGGTGCTGGGGGCCGCGCAGCTGGGGCTGGTGTCCGCGCTGGGCATCCCGGTGCTGCCGGTGCGCAGGCGGTTGCGGGTGCTGGTGCTGTCGACCGGGTCGGAGCTGGTGGCGCCGGGCGAGCCGCTGCTGCCGGGGCAGATCTACGAGTCGAACGGGCTGATGCTGGCGGCGGCGGTGCGCGAGGCGGGCGGCGAGGCCGAGCAGCTGCGGTTCGTGCCGGACGACGTGGCGCGGTTCCGGGCGGTGGTGGAGGAGCGGATCGGTGAGTTCGACCTGCTGCTGACCTCCGGCGGGGTGAGCGCGGGCGCGTACGAGGTGGTCAAGGACGCGCTGACCGGGCGGGGCGTGGAGTTCACCAAGGTGGCGATGCAGCCGGGCGGGCCGCAGGGGTCGGGCCGGTACCTGGGGGTGCCGGTGGCGACGCTGCCGGGGAACCCGGTGAGCGCGCAGGTGTCGTTCGAGGTGTTCGTGCGGCCCGCGCTGCGGGCGGCGATGGGGTTCGCGGACGCGGAGCGGCCGACGGCGGTGGCGCGGCTGCGCGGGTCGATCACCGCGCCGTCGGGGAAGACGCAGTTCCGGCGCGGGGCGTACGACGCGGGCTCGGGCCAGGTGGTGACGCCGGTGGGCGGGCCGGGGTCGCACCTGCTGTCGTCGCTGGCGCTGAGCAACTGCCTGATCGAGGTGCCCGCCGAGGTCGACGAGCTGGCGGACGGCGCCGAGGTGCTGGTCCGGCTGCTCTGAGGTACTCCCCCTTATAAGGGTGCGCGGCACGCCTCCCCACGGCTTCTGAATGATCTTCGTATATGGGGTGTGACCTGCGTCGGGCGCGTGCTACCGTGCCGCCGCCCGCCAGGGGGGCGGGCCTTCTCCACCCACTGAGGGATTGCCATGCGCGCGGTTCTCGCCGTCGGCTTGCTGATCGGCTTCTTCGTCCTCTTCACCGCGCTCACCGTCGGGCTGTGCGCGCTCACCGTGTACGGCTTCATGACAGGCCGCGAGTTCAACGCGATCAAGATCGCGCTCATCGCGGTCCCGCTGGTCCTGATCCTGGTCAGCGCCCTCTACAAGGCGCTCAAGGCGCGCGACGAGGTCGAGGGCGCCCCGCTCACCCGCGAGGAGCAGCCCGAGCTGTGGGCGACCGTGGACGAGCTGGCCGCCGTCGCGGGCACCAGGGGTCCGGACGAGATCCGGCTGATCGGGGCGGTCAACGCGGCCGTGTCCGAGCAGGCGCCGATGCTGGGCCTGCGCGCGGGCCGCCGGACCATGCTGATCGGCCTGCCGCTGCTGGCCGGGCTGACCGCGAGCGAGCTGCGGTCGGTGCTGGCGCACGAGCTGGGCCACTACGGCGGCGGGCACACCAAGCTGTCCGCGCTGACCTACCGCGCCAAGGAGGCGCTGGCGCACGTGGTCGACGGCCTGGACGACACGTTCCTCCAGCGCCCGTTCGGCTGGTACGCGAAGCTCTACGCGCGGGTGGCCGCGTCGGTGAACCGCAGGCAGGAGCTGGACGCCGACACCGCGTCGGTGACCGCCGCCGGGCGCGAGGCCGCCCAGTCGGCGCTGCGGAAGCTGCCGGTGCTCGGCGCGGCGTGGAACGGCTACCAGGCGCAGTTCCTGTCCCTGGGCGCGCGGGCCGAGCTGACGCCGCCGGTGATGGCCGGGTTCCACGCCTACCTGTCCGACCCGGAGCGGCGGGAGCGGATGGACGGGGCGCGGGCCGAGCTGCTGGCGCGCGAGCCGGAGTCGGTGTTCGACAGCCACCCGCCGGTGCGCGAGCGGGTCGGCCGGATGGAGGCGCTGCCCTCGCCCGAGGTCGAGCGGGACGACCGCCCGGCGTGGGCGCTGCTGAGCGGGGCGACCACCGACCTGGAGCGCTCGATCATGGTGGGTGGCGGGTTCGGGCCGTCCGCCGACTGGGACGAGGTGGTGGGCGTCCTCGCGAAGGAGCACGGGGAGCGGCGGGCCGAGCTGCTGGCCGTCGCGGGCGCGCGGGCCGGTCTGGCGGGCGAGGTGTCGCTGGACGACGCGCTGGCCGCGCTGGCCTCGCCCGCGCACCGGGACGAGCTGCTGGGGCACCTGCTGTCGGCGGAGCTGCTGGGCGGCGAGGTGCCCGAGGACCAGCGGGCGCAGGTGCTGGCCGGGCTGCTCGGGGCGGTGCTGGAGCACGAGCTGGTGGCCGCCGGGGTCGGCGCGTACGCGGCGGACTGGGGCAAGCAGTGGGTGGTGCGGCTGGAGGACGGGCGCGCCGTCGACGGGCCGCCCCTGTTCGCCGAGGTGCTGGACGGGCCGGAGGCGGCGGCGCTGGCGTGGAAGCGGTCGGCGGACGTGCTCGGGACGCGGCGCGCGCAGGTGACCAGGGTGCAGCGGATCACCAAGGACTCGGTCGCGCCGACCGCCTGATCCGGCTGACCCGGCCGACTTGGCTGATCCGGCTGATCCGGCTGACCTGGCTGGCCCGGCTGATCCGGTTGACCCGGTGTGGGAGGGGCCCTCGGCGCGTGCGTCCGACCGGGTGTGACCGAGGGCTCATATTCAACGATGGAACATGCATTGTGATCTGAATTACACTCTGCGATACGGCCGTACCACTTGCCAGTCCGATTGCCCGTGCGTTCGTCGGGGGCGCACGGGCAACCCGGACGTTCCGGGGCAGACCGCGTAGCGTGTGGCGGAACCACGCCCACACATCGGAAGAGACATGACGGTCGATCGCGACAAGCACAACAGTGGTGCCGTTTCCCACTTCATCGAGCTCGCCAAGGGGATCGTCCCCCCGATGCACCCCGCGGGCCGCCCGTTCGTCGCAGGCGCGGCGGCGGCGACGCTCCTGCTGCGCCGGATCTCCAAGCCCGCCGGTGTCGTCGGCGCGCTGGTGACCGCGTGGGTCGCGTGGTTCTTCCGCGAGCCCAAGCGCACCACCCCCACCCGCGCGGGCCTGGCGATCGCGCCCGCCGACGGCACCGTGTCGCACGTCGTCGAGGCGCTGCCGCCCGCCGAGCTGGGCCTGGGCGCCGAGCCGATGACGCGGATCAGCGTGTTCCTGTCGGTGTTCGACGTGCACGTGCAGCGCGTCCCGGTGACCGGCGTCGTCCGCCAGGTCTCCTACCACGCGGGCAAGTTCCTCTCCGCCGACCTGGACAAGGCCAGCGAGGAGAACGAGCGCAACACGGTGTGGCTGACCTCCGAGGAGGGCCACGAGATCGTCGTCGTGCAGATCGCGGGCCTGGTCGCCCGGCGCATCGTGTGCGAGGTGTCCGAGGGCGACGCCGTCGCCGCGGGCTCCACCTACGGCCTGATCCGCTTCGGGTCGCGCGTCGACCTGTACGTGCCGCGCGGGTCCCGCGTCCTGGTCGAGGCGGGTCAGCGCACCATCGGCGGGGAGACCGTCCTCGCCGAGCTGCCGGGGAACTGAGCCGTGGCGTCGACCGCACCGGGCGTCCGGCTGCTGCCGAACGCCATCACCGTGCTGGCGATGTGCGCGGGCCTGTCGGCCGTGCACTTCGCGATCAGGGGCATGTACGGGGCGGCGATCGCCTCCATCGCGGCTGCGGCCCTGTTCGACGGGCTCGACGGGCGGCTCGCCCGGATGCTCGACGCCACCAGCAAGATGGGCGCCGAGCTGGACTCGCTGGCCGACTCGATCTCGTTCGGCGTCGCGCCCGCGATGGTGCTGTACGTGTGGAAGTTCGACCCGGACCGGTTCGGCTGGGTCGTGTCGCTGGTGTTCGCGGTGTGCATGGTGCTGCGGCTGGCGCGGTTCAACACCCTCCTGGACGTCGAGCAACCGCCGTACGCCAAGGAGTTCTTCGTCGGCGTGCCCGCGCCCATAGGCGGGTTGCTGCTGCTGCTCCCGCTGACGCTGGACGAGCAGCTGGGCCGGTCCGGCTGGTGGTCCTCGACGCCGGTGGTCGCGGTGTGGACGGTGACGGTCGCGATGCTGCTGGTGAGCCGCATCCCGACGCTGTCCATCAAGACGATCAAGGTGCCGCAGCGGTTGGTGGCCCCGCTGCTGGTGGTGGTCGCGCTGGTCGCGGCGGCGCTGATCACGTTCCCGCTCGCGGTGCTGGTCGTGATCGAGGTCGTGTACCTGGCGCACCTGCCGTACGCGGTGCGGCGGTACCGGTGGCTGGCCAAGCACCCCGAGGCCTGGGAGGTGCCCCCGGCCGACCGGCGGGCGATCCGGCGGGCGCACGGGGTGGCGGCGCGGCGGCTCGGGCTGCGGCAGCCGATGCGGAACCGGGTCGCGGGCGCGGCCAGGCGGGCCGTGCGGCGGCCGAGGCGGATCGACGCGGGCGGCGTGCCCGGCCCGGTGGGGTCGGACGGCGCGGGGTCGGACGGCGCGGGGTCGAGCGGCACCGGGTCGGACGGCGCGGGGTCGGACGGCGCAGGGTCGCGGCGCGAGGCCGGTGGCGGGCGGCGGGCCTGGCGGCAGCTCGGGTTGCGGCGCAGGTGAGTCCGGGCGGGCGCCGGGCGGTGCGCGCGAGGTCGCGTCCGTGAGCCGGTGATCGGTTCGGGAAGCCGAAGGGCCGGGGCGGTGGGAGACCACCGCCCCGGCCCTTCTTCCGCGCCGCGCACCGCCCCCGGGCCGGTGCGCGGCCGGGTCCGGCGCTACTTCCTGATCGCCGCGGTCGGGAAGCCGAGCCCTCGGCAGGTCCGGTCGTCACCGGGGTAGACGCCCACCGCGCCGTGCGCCCCGTTCTGCGGGCGCACGATGACGCAGGCGACCAGCTCGGGGACGGGCTCGCTCGCCGCGCGCCACCCGTAGGTGTTCTGGGTCCAGGACTTCCGGCAGGACTCCAGGGCGGCGGTGAAGTGGTCGGCGCCCGCCGAGCGCTCGGCTCCGGCGACCGGCGGCACGGTCATCACCACGTAGGCGTCACGCTTCTCGGACCCCAGGTAAAGGTCGTAGTCGGCCATGCTGGCCCTGCTGAAGCAGATCAGCGCCTTGCCGTCGACCGGGGTGACCAGGGACAGCTGCGTCCAGTCGCCCGAGGGCTGGGCCTCGGGAAGGGCGATCGAGGTGCTCGGGGGGAGCAGCTGGGCGCTGCGCGGCGGGGTGCTGCGCGGCGTGCTGCTGGCCGGGGTCGGCTCAGCCTGGGAGATGGGGTGCGAGGAAGCGGAGGACGAGGGGGCCGGCGTGGAGGAGAGCTGTTCGCCACCGCCACCGCCCGAGCCCTGCTCGACCAGGCCGCCCGTGCTGCCCACGCCCGCCGCGAGCGCCATGACACCGCCCGCGACCGCCACGACACCGGCCATGGCCAGCGCGGGGACGACCCGCTTGCGGCGGCGCAGGGCGTTCGCTCCCCGCTGCTCGATGGCCTCGAAGTCCAGTTCCACCGGGGGTTCCCCACTCCCGATGGCGTGGTCGAAGAAGTCCTTGCGCACGTTCACCTGCTGCCTCCCGTCCGCTCCGGGGTCCTGGTCGCGAGGGCCGCGTGGTGCGGGCCGAGGGCCTCGCGCAGCGAGTCCAGCCCGCGCGAGCACTGGGACTTCACCGTGCCCTGGGTGATCCCGAGCGCCTTGGCGGTCGCCGCCACGTCGAGGTCCGCGTAGAAGCGCAGGACGATGACGGCCCGCTGCCGGGGTGGCATGGCCTTGAGCGCGGCCCGCACCTCGGGGGCGCCGTCCACCTCGTCGTCGAACTGCGCGGCCGGGCGGTCCGGGACCTCGCCCAGCACCTCCTTGCGCTTGGAGGCGCGCTTGGCCTCGTCCAGCGCCAGCCGCGAGATCACCTTGCGCGCGTAGGCCTCCAGGCCGCGCGGCTCGATGCGGTGCCAGTGCTTGTACATGCGCAGGAGGGCCGCCTGCACGAGGTCCTCGGCTCGGCCCCAGTCCCCGCAGATGAGGTACGCGACCCGCCGCCACGGCACCGCCCGCTCACGCGCGATCCGCGTGAAGTCCTGACGATCCACCAGTACGCCTCCCCTGCTGTCGCCCGGTTGATACCGGCGGGGGCGCGGTTCCGGTTGCTCGGCGAGGAGATCCGGAGGGGAGATTCGAAGGGGAGATCAGGAGGGGAAGGGCTGCGGCGGGGCGCGGTTCCCGGACCGGTGGCGCGGGCGGGGATGTGTGGGCGGGGAGCGGCTGGTGCGGGCGGGGGTGGCTGACGGGGGCGGGGGGCGCGGTGGCGGCTGGGGGCGTGGTGTCTGGGTCTCCGGACGCCCCGTCCGGGTGCCGGACGGCGGGACCGGGTCCTGGACGGTGCGCGCGGTCGGTCGCACGGCCACCGGTCGACCAGCGCGGTCGAGCGCCCGAGCCCGCCTCGGCCGACCGGGTGGTGCGCGGTGGGGTGGTGCGCGGTGGTCCCCGGTCCCCCGCAGCGCGCCGGGGACCGGGGACCACCAGAGGCTCAGGCCTTTCTGGACTCCGCGTAGGCCGCCAGCGACGCCAGCTGCGCCGGGTCCAGCGACGGGCGCACGACCGAGCCCGCCTTCGCGAGGTGGTCGGCCGTCACGGCGGTGGCCGACAGGGACTCGCGCATCGCGGTCAGCGCGGCCTCGCGGATCAGCGCGGCGCAGTCCGCCGCCGAGTAGCCGTCGAGCTCGTCCGCCAGCGCGGTCAGGTCGACGTCCTCGGCCAGCGGGGTGTTGCGGGACGCGGCGCGCAGGATCTCCGCGCGGGCCTCGGCGTCCGGCGGCGGCACGTAGACCAGGCGCTCCAGCCTGCCCGGTCGCAGCAGGGCCGGGTCGACCAGCTCGGGGCGGTTCGTCGCGCCCAGCACGATCACGTCGCGCAGCGGCTCGACGCCGTCCAGCTCGGTCAGCAGCGCGGCCACCACGCGGTCGGCCACGCCCGAGTCCGACGACTGGCCCCGGCGCGGGGCCAGCGCGTCCACCTCGTCCAGGAACACCAGCGCGGGCGCGGCCTCGGCGGCCCTGCGGAACAGCTCGCGGACCGCGCGCTCGGACTCGCCGACGAACTTGTCCATCAGCTCGGCGCCCTTGACCGACAGCACGTTCAGCTTGCCGGTCCCGGCCAGCGCGCGGACCAGGAACGTCTTGCCGCAGCCGGGCGGGCCGTACATGAGCAGGCCGCGCGGGGGCTCGACGCCGAGGCGGGCGAACGAGTCCGGGTACTGGAGCGGCCACAGGGCGGCCTCGGTCAGCGCCTGCTTGACCTCGACCATGTCGCCGACGTCGTCCAGGGTCAGGCCGCCGGTGCGCAGGGTGTCCGAGGTGGACATGGAGATCGGGCGGACGGTGTCCAGCGAGCCGAGCAGGTCCTCCTGCGCCACGCGCGGCTCGGCCTCCTGGCGCTGGCGCAGCGCCGAGCGGACGGCGGCCTCGCGGCGCAGCGCCACCAGGTCGGCGGCGACGAAGCCGGGGGTGCGGTCGGCGACCTCGGCCAGGTCCACGTCCGGTTCGAGGGGCACCTCGCGCAGCAGCACGCGCAGCAGCTCGCGGCGGGTCGCGCCGTCCGGCAGGGGCAGCACGAGCTCGCGGTCGACCAGGTCGGGGACGCGCAGGCGCGGGTCGATCAGCTCCGGGTTGGCGCTGGTGACCACGAGCGGGGTGGTGTCGAGGGCGGCGCGCAGGGCGTCCAGCACGACCGTGGCCACCGGCGGCGGGGTCGCGGCGGGCAGCAGCGCCTCCACGTCGGTCAGCACCAGCACGGCCGGGGAGCCCGGCTCGGCCTGGGCGCGGCCGATCGCGTCAGCCAGCGCCCGCGCGGTGGCGTTGGCCTCCAGCACGGCGATCGCGGGTGCGGACAGCTCGACCACGCGGGTGCCCGCCGCGTGCGCGACGGCCCGCACCAGGGTCGCCTTGCCGACCCCCTCGGGGCCGCTGATCAGCGCGGCGAGCCTCGGGGCCGCGCCGAGCCTGGTGAGCAGCTCGGGCTGGGTGAGGACGAGGTCGAGCCACTCGGCCAGGCGGCGGGCGGCGTCCTGCTGGCCGACCAGGTCGGCGACCGGGAGCGCCTCGGCGGGCGGGGGCGGCGGGGTGACCGGGGTGAGGCCCGCGTCGACGGTTTGCTGTTCGGGGCGGGGCTGGGTCTGGGCCGCCGCCGGGGCGGTCGCGTCGCGCCAGGCCACCAGCGTGGAGGGGCGGACCGCGACCACGCCGTCCGGGTCGGCCGAGGTGATGGTGAGCAGCTCGTTCGTCCAGGTCGTCCCGATGGCACCGGACAGCTTGCGGCGGGCGGCCGGGACGTCGGCTCCGGGCGGCGGGGCCAGGTCCTGCGGGAGCAGGGACACCGCGTCGCCGACCGTGAGGACCTTGCCGGTGAGCGCCATCCGGAGCGTCTCCGGGGTGAGCGCGGTGCTGGCCAGGCGGGAGCCCGCGACGGTGATGGTGCGGGCTGCGGAGACCTCGACGGGGGCGACGACGATCTCCGCGCCCTCGGTGACGCCGAGGTTGGACAGGGTGATGTCGTCGACCAGCACGACGCCGACCGGGCTGCCGTCGGGGGCCGCGGCGGCGAGGGCCGCGCTGACCCTGGCGCCGGTGAGGCGGACCGCGTCCCACTGGCGCAGGCCGAGCGCGTCCAGGACTTCGCGGTGCATCCGGACTACACCTCGGCGGGTGTCCAGCGCCGATGGGGAGAGCCTCGCCGTCAGGGTGATCACGGGGTCAGGGTAGTTCGGCGGGCGTGACCGGGTGGTGCGAAACGGGAGTGCGGTGGTGGGCGTGGGGCGGTAGCGGGCGGACTGGGCGGTGCTGGGGGCGTGCGCGGTGGACCCGTCAGGACAGCGTCCCCGCCCGCGCCGCGAGCCCGCACGAGCCGCGAGGTGCGGGGTGTCGCGCGGGTCGTGGTGCGGGCCCGGTGGTGCGGGCGGGGAGTTCCGGGGGTGCGGACTACTTGCGGCGCGGGCGCACGGCGTACCCGTACTGCTCGGGCCAGTTCGAGTTTGTGTTGAGCGCCTCGGCCGCGTGGTGCGCCCAGTACGGGTCGCGCAGCAGCTCGCGGCCGAGGAGGACCGCGTCGGCCTGGCCGCTCGCGACGACCTCCTCGGCGCGGGCGGGGTCGGTGATCAGGCCGACCGCGCCGGTGGGCAGGCCGGTGGCCGCGCGCACCTTCTCCGCGAAGCGCACCTGGTAGTGCGGCTCCACCGGGATGACCGCGTCGTGCGCCATGCCGCCGGTGGACACGTCGAGCAGGTCGACGCCGCGCTGCTGGAGCTCCTTGGCGAGCAGCACGGTGTCGTCCTCGGTCCAGCCGACGGCGCCCTGCTCGGCGGTCCAGTCGGTGGCCGAGGTGCGGAAGAGCACGGGCAGGTCCTCGGGCCACACCGCGCGCACCGCGTCGACGACCTCCAGCGCGAAGCGCATCCGGTTCTCGGTGGTGCCGCCGTACTCGTCGGTCCGCTGGTTGGAGATCGGGGAGAGGAAGGAGTTGATCAGGTAGCCGTGGGCGCCGTGCACCTCGACGACCTCGAACCCGGCGGCGAGGGCGCGTCGGGCGGACGCGGCGAAGTCCTCGACCAGTGCGGCGATCTCGCCGGTGGTCAGCTCGTGCGGCACGGGCAGGCCGTGGAACGGCACCGGGCTGGGGCCGACCGGGCGCCAGCCGTGCTCGGTGTCGGCGACGGAGCCGCCGCCCAGCCACGGCTTGTTCGTGGACGCCTTGCGGCCCGCGTGGGCGAGCTGGATGGCGGGGACCGAGCCGTGGGCGCTGATCGCGGCGGTGACGCGGGCGAACGCCTCCTGCTGGGCGTCGTTCCACAGGCCGAGGTCCCAGGGGCTGATCCGGCCGTCGGCGCGCACGCCGGTCGCCTCGACCATGACCAGGCCCGCGCCACCGGCGGCGCGGCTGGCCAGGTGGGTGAGGTGGAAGTCGGTGGGCACGCCGGTCTCCGGGCCCGAGGGGGCGGCGGAGTAGGTGCACATCGGGGACATCCAGACCCGGTTCGGGATGTCCAGGGATCGCAGGGTCAGCGTGCTGAACAGGGTGCTCAACGGGTGCTCCTCACTTGTCGCAATGTTAACAATAGGACGACGTGTGCGAGTTGTTAACATCGAGGGGCACGAACGTGAGGGGAGTCATGAGCACCCAGGGCACCGTGTCACCCGCGCGCCGCAGGGGGCTGGCCGACGAGGTCGCCGACCGCATCCGCGAGGGAATCCTCACCGGCGCCTACGAACCCGGCAGGCAGCTGCGCGAGGTCGAGCTGTCGACCGTCATGGACGTCAGCCGGGGGCCGGTGCGCGAAGCGCTGCGGCTGCTGGAGCACGAGGGGCTCGTGCACGTCACGTGGCACCGGGGCGCGACGGTCACCCGGTTCTCCCGGCGGGACGTCGCCGAGCTGGACAGCCTGCGCGCGGCGCTGGAGGGGCTGGCGGTGCACGAGGTCGCCCACCGGGCCACCGAGGACGACTTCGCCGCGCTCGACCGGGCCGCCGAGGCGGTGGCGCGGGCGGTGGGGGCGCACGAGCTGGCGCAGCGGGACGTGGACTTCCACGACGCGGTGTTCGCGGCGGCGCACCACGAGCGGTTGCGGCGGTCGTGGGAGTGCATCCGGCGGCAGGTGCACTTGTTCCTGCTGACCAGGATCAGCCGGAGCGAGGAGCTGCGGGACGGGTGCGCCGAGGAGCACCGGGAGCTGGTCGGCGCGCTGCGGACGCGGGACGCGGACGCGGCTAACGCGCTGTTCAGCGAGCACCGGAGGCGGGTGTTCGAGCTGTCGGACAGCGACGACTGGTCGGACCTGCTGTGCTCGGACGACTGCGAGGGCGAGCGGCGCGAGGGGTGAGGGGCGGGGCGGGGTGAGGCGGGGCGGGTCGGAACGAGAACGGCGTCGACCGGGTCCGCCCCGGTCGACGCCGCTGGTGGGTGCTGTCGGTGAGTGCTGTCGGCGGGCGCCGGGTCAGCTGCCGACCTTGCCGCTCGGTCCCTGGTAGTCGTTCGTGACGATCACGATGACGCCGTCGTGCGCGTCCTTGATGCCGTCGAACCTGGGCATCACGCGCGCGCGGATGGACTGGGCGAGCTGCTTGGCCGAGTCCTCCTCGGCCGTGCCCGCGCGGTAGTAGACCGTGGTGGTCTCGATGATGCCGTCCGGGTAGTTGCCGGTGGCCTGGACCGCCCAGCCGGACTTGCCGATGTCGTCGGACGCGCGCGCGGCCAGACCGCTGATGTTGCTGTTGTTGTAGACGCGCACCGAGGGGCGGGTCGCGGGCGTGCCCTGCGACTGGTCGCCGGGCTGCTGCGCGGGCGGTTGCGGTTGCGGTTGCGGCTGCTGCTGCTCGGTGGTCGTCGCGGGCGGCTGCTCGGCGGTGGTCGTCGTCGCGGGCGGCGCGCTCGACTCGGTGGCGGGCTCGCTCGCGCTGGGCTCACCTGCGGGCGGCTCGCCGGAGGCGCCGGGGTCAGCGGGCGCCGAGGCGGTCGGGGTGGGTTGCTGCTGCTGCGCCTGCGGATCGTCGTCGGAACCGGTGAACAGCGTCACGACGCCGAGCACCAGCGCCACGCCGGCGAGGCCGAGCAGGGCGAAGCCCGCGGCGCGGGCGGGTTGGGCCGAACCTGAGGACTCGGGGTTGCTCATCCGTCCACGCCCAGGCGCCTAGCCGCCCGAGCCCGCCGCCTGCCCGATCGCAACCGGAGCAGCCGCTTGACGAGCATCGGATCGGCCGCGAGGGCCTCCTCCTTCTCGATCAACGCGTTGAGTAGCTGGTAGTAGCGGGTGGGCGTGAGGTCGAACAGCTCGCGGACGGCCTGCTCCTTGGCGCCCGCGTACTTCCACCACTGGCGCTCGAAGGCCAGGATCTCGCGCTCTCGCCCGTCGAGCCCACCGGGCCGGTCAGGGCCTGCTGGGGGGGCGAGCGCGGCGTCCATCGGGCTCCTCGGCCTGCGGTTCGGTGAGTGATCTCATTACATCACGTGATCTTGGTCGTCGTGGGTCGCGCGACCCGACACGCCGAGTGGCGGGAAGCGGGGGCGGCGCGCCGATAGGGTGCGCGGCATGGCAGTACACCCCATCCGGATCGCGGGCGACCCGGTCCTGCACAACCCGACCCGTCCCGTGACCGAGCACGACGACGAGCTGCGGGCGCTCATCGCGGACATGTACGAGACGATGGCGGCGGCCAACGGGGTTGGCCTGGCGGCCAACCAGATCGGCGTGGACCTGCGGCTGTTCGTCTACGACTGCCCGGACGACGAGGGGGTGCGGCACCGGGGCGAGGTGGTGAACCCGGTGTTGCAGACCTCAGACGTCCCGCTGGGGATGCCGGACCCGGACGACGACTACGAGGGGTGCCTGTCGGCGCCCGGTGAGTCCTACCCGACGGGGCGCGCGTCCTGGGCGAAGGTGACCGGGACGGATGGCGCGGGGAACCCGGTCGAGGTCGAGGGGACGGGGTTCTTCGCGCGGTGCTTGCAGCACGAGACGGATCACTTGGACGGGTACTTGTACTTGGACCGGCTGGTCGGGCGGCACAAGCGGGCCTCGAAGAAGATGATCAAGTCGAACGGGTGGGGGGTGCCTGGGTTGTCGTGGGACCCGGCGACCTCGGAGGACCCGTTCGCGGATGACGAGGACGAGGACTGAGTTCGGGCTGGGGGTTTGAGGGGTTAGAAGCGAAGTCAAAAGCCTAAAGACGCGCCTCGCCGGCGGGGCAGGCCTCCAAAAAAGAGGGGGACGGGCTCTGCCGGCCAGTGGCTGTTGGGTTGGTGGTCCCGTTTACCACTGCGGTGGGCGGGGTCCCTCTTCTCCGTTTGGCCTCCTTTCAGGCAAGCACACTCGTCAAGACGCCGTATGACTGTGCGGTCTTCCGAACAGTGCGGCGGCATCTTGACGAGCGCGCTCGGGCTTCGCCAGGCCAAACGGAGAAGAGGGACGCGGGAGTGGGCGGCTGCGGGCTCGCTGCGCTCGCCCCGCAGCCCGCGAGTGCGTGAAGCGCCGCAGCCGGCGGGTGCGGTAAGACCAGTGGTGCGTTTCCCCTGCCAGTGCGGTGAGCCTGGCTGGTGCGCGAGGTGCGGGTACGGGGAGCTTGCGGGCGGGCTGGCGGTCCGGGGTTGGACCGGGTTCGGGGGTGGACCGGGTCCAGAGATGGACCGGTTCCAGGGTTAGACCGGGTCCGGGGTTGGGGTTGGTTCCGGGGTCTTGGGGGGTGTGGCCTCCAGCTGCCTTCGGGGGCGGGGCTGGTGGGGTTGGGGGTGGTGGTCACCCGTTGGGGTGGTGCGGCGCCAGGGGAGTTCGACGAAGCCGGTCAGTTCCGCCGCGCTGCCGCAGGCCGCCAGGTCGGTGTACGCGCCCGCGATGACCTGGGCTCGGAGTCTCGACACGTCCGTCGACGTGGCGCCGTGGCCCGCCACCAGGAACGGGAGCAGGAGGCGCCAGGCGTCCACCACCGGGGAGCGTCTGCGGTGCGGGGCGCGGAGGGCCGCCCGTGCGGCGCGCAGGGCGTGCTCCGCCGGGGTGATCGCGCTCCGGGGGGCGGTGTGGTTCCACTGCCAGCGGGTGGAGTCGGTCATGGCGCAGCGGACGCAGTCCCACGGGCCCGCGGTCGGCTCGGCGCCGCACTGGGAGCAGGTGACCAGGGTCATCGCCCAGTCGACGCACGTCCACGGGTGCCTGCCCACCGGGTCGGCCAGGACGCGCTCGGCCAGCTCGCGCTCGCCCGAACCGCCCTCGGCCAGCTGCTCCGCCGACAGCAGTTCCTGCCAGTCCAGCAGCCACACCTGGTCGACCAGCTCGGCGCAGAACCTGCAGGTCGGGTAGCTGCGGCCGGCCAGGTCGCCGCAGGTCGGGCAGGCCGCGACCGGGGCTCGGCGGGCAACGCGCCGCGCGCCGGGCGGGAACGGCGGGTGATCAGCCACGCGTGCAACTTACGCCGTGGGCACGGCCCTTGGCACCGGCACGCGCCGTGGCTATGGTCGATCGGACAACTCAACATCGCGGGAGCTCGCACCTGAGCGGGCTGAGAGGGCGGCTGCGACCTTGGGGTCGCGGGGCCGCCGACCGCCTGAACCTGACCGGGTAATGCCGGCGTAGGGAGGAATGCCGTGACGGCACTCGGGGACGGCTCGGTCCGGCCGAGCGTCACCACCGGGCCGATCCGGGGGTCCCGCAAGGTCCACCGCGACGCGGAGGACGGCGTGCGGGTCCCGTTCCGCAGGGTCGAGCTCACCGACGGCGACCACTTCGACCTGTACGACACCTCCGGGCCTTACACGGCCGGGGACGTGGACGTGCGCGGAGGACTGGAGAAGATCCGCGCGGGCTGGATCTCCGCGCGCGAACCCGTGAACGGGGCCTCGACCCAGCTGGCCTGGGCTCGGGCTGGGGTGATCACGCCGGAGATGCGGTTCGCGGCGCTGCGCGAGTCGCTGGAGCCGGAGTTCGTGCGCGACGAGGTCGCGGCGGGGCGGGCGGTGATCCCGGCCAACCGCAACCACCCGGAGTCCGAGCCGATGGTCATCGGCAAGGGGTTCCTGGTGAAGGTCAACGCCAACATCGGCAACTCGGCGGTGACCTCGTCCGTCGAGGAGGAGGTGGAGAAGATGGTGTGGGCGACCCGCTGGGGCGCCGACACCGTGATGGACCTGTCGACCGGCAAGCGCATCCACGAGACCCGCGAGTGGATCATCCGCAACTCGCCGGTGCCGGTGGGGACGGTGCCGATCTACCAGGCGCTGGAGAAGGTCGGCGGCGACCCGGCGGCGCTGTCCTGGGAGGTGTACCGGGACACCGTCGTGGAGCAGGCCGAGCAGGGCGTGGACTACATGACGGTGCACGCGGGCGTGCTGCTGCGGTACGTGCCGCTGACGGCGCGGCGGGTCACCGGGATCGTCTCGCGCGGCGGGTCGATCATGGCCGCGTGGTGCCTGGCGCACCACCGGGAGAGCTTCCTGTACACCCGGTTCGCCGAGCTGTGCGAGATCCTGCGCGAGTACGACGTGACGTTCTCGCTGGGCGACGGGCTGCGGCCCGGCTCGATCGCGGACGCCAACGACGAGGCCCAGTTCGCGGAGCTGCGGACCCTGGGCGAGCTGGCGCGGGTGGCCAGGGCGCACGACGTGCAGGTGATGATCGAGGGGCCGGGCCACGTGCCGCTGCACAAGATCGCGGAGAACGTGCGGCTGGAGCAGGAGTGGTGCGACGGCGCGCCGTTCTACACGCTCGGCCCGCTGGCCACCGACGTCGCGCCCGCCTACGACCACATCACGTCGGCGATCGGCGCGGCGCAGATCGGGGCGCTCGGCACGGCCATGCTCTGCTACGTGACCCCGAAGGAGCACCTGGGGCTGCCGGACCGGGACGACGTGAAGACCGGGGTGATCACGTACAAGATCGCCGCGCACGCCGCCGACCTCGCCAAGGGCCACCCCGGCGCGCAGGCGTGGGACGACGCGCTGTCCAGGGCCAGGTTCGAGTTCCGCTGGGAGGACCAGTTCAACCTGTCGCTGGACCCGGACACCGCGCGCGAGTTCCACGACCGGACGCTCCCGGCGGAGCCCGCGAAGACGGCGCACTTCTGCTCGATGTGCGGGCCGAAGTTCTGCTCGATGCGGATCACGCAGGACGTGCGGCGCTACGCTGAGGAGCGGGGTCTGTCCACTGTGGAAGCGATTGAGGCGGGTATGGCCGAGAAGGCGCACGAGTTCGACGACCGGGGCGGCAAGGTCTACCTGCCGGTCGTGGACTGACGTGGAGCGGCCGAGCGTCGTGGAGACGCCGAAGAAGGTGCTGACCATCGCGGGTTCCGACTCGGGCGGTGGCGCGGGCCTGCAGGCCGACCTGCGGGTGCTGGCGGCGTGCGGGGTGCACGGGATGACGGCGGTGACCGCCGTGACGGTGCAGAACTCGCTGGGCGTGAGCGGGGTCGTGGAGATCCCGGCCGACCAGGTCGCGGCGCAGATCAGGGTGGTGGCCACCGACATCGGCGTGGACGCGGCCAAGACCGGGATGCTCGCGTCGGCGCCGATCATCGAGGCGGTGGCGGCGGCGTGCGACGAGGTCGGCATCGGTTCGGGCGGGACGCCGTTCGTGGTGGACCCGGTGTCGGCGTCGATGCACGGCGACCCGCTGCTCACCGACGCCGCGCTGGAGGCGCTGCGGACCCTGCTGTTCCCGAGGGCGACGCTGGTGACGCCGAACCTGGACGAGGTGCGGCTGCTGACCGGGGTCGACGTGCGCACGCGCGCCGAGCAGCGCGAGGTGGCGAAGGTGCTGCACGGCATGGGCCCGGAGTGGGTGCTGGTCAAGGGCGGGCACATGAAGGGCGACCCGGAGTGCCTGGACCTGCTGTACGACGGGCGGGAGTTCCACGAGTACGTGGGGCCCCGGTACGACGTGCTGCACACGCACGGCAGCGGGGACACGCTGGCGTCGTCCATCTGCTCGCGCCTGGCGCGCGGGGTGGGGGTGGTCGACGCGGTTCGGTTCGGGAAGGACTTCGTGGTCCGGTCGGTGCTGGCGGCGTACCCGCTGGGCAGCGGGGTCGGGCCGGTGTCGCCGCTGTGGCGGCTGGCGGAGTGAGGTAGGCGTTCCCCGTAGGCCCGTCCGCGTTCGCGCGGGCGGGCCTACGGCTTCTCCTGGGGCAGGATCGCGGCGACGACCACGTCGAACAGGTGGTCGGCGCGGGGGGCGGACGTGGGCTGGTCGTGCAGCCAGATCAGCGCGCCGCCGAGGGCGAACAGATCGGGGCCGGTCAGGTCGGCCCTGGCCTGACCCGCTGACTGGGCGCGCTCCAGCAGGCGGGCGCCGGAGCCGCGCATCGCGACGCAGGAGGCGTGCAGCGCGGAGTCCGGGTCCTCGATGGCGCCCATCATGGTCGTGACGGCGCCCCGGTAGGTGTGCGCGCAGGCCACGAACTCGCGCAGCCACGCCTTGAGCGCCTCGCCGGGGGGCAGGCGCGCCTCCAGTTGCGCGGCCAGGGCGGTCAGCTCGTCGAAGCCCGCGCGGAGCAGGGCGTCCAGCAGCGCGTCCCTGGTCGGGAAGTGGCGCAGCAGGGTCGCGAGGCCGACCTCGGCGCGGCGCGCGAGGTCGCGCATCGACACGTCCGCGCCCTGCTCGGTGATGACCGCGTCCGCGATCGCGAGCAGGTGGTCGCGGTTCTTCCTGGCGTCGGCCCGCATGGTCGCCCTCCATTTCCGGTTCAGTGAACCACTTGACCCGGCCGCGTGCCCACTCCTAGCATTCGGATCAGTGAACCAGTTAATCCGGTTCACTGATCCGTTCAGCGTTCGAGCAGGTGGAGGCCGGGATGACGGGCACGATGAAGGCGGTTCGGCTGCACGAGCACGGCGGGCCGGAGGTGCTGCGGCTCGACGAGGTCCCGGTGCCCGAGGTGGGGCCGGGCGAGGTCCGGGTGCGGGTGCGGGCGGTGGGGCTCAACCCGCCGGACTGGTACCTGCGGGAGGGCATGACGAAGATCCCGCCGGAGCTGCGGCCGAGGCTCGACCTGCCGCTGATCCCCGGCACGGACGTGTCCGGGGTGGTGGAGGAGGTCGGCGAGGGCGCGGGGTGGGCCGTCGGGGACGAGGTGTTCGGGATGCTGCGCTTCCCCTCGCCCGGCGGCAGCGCGTACGCCGAGCAGGTGGTGGCGCCCGCGACGGACCTCGCCCGCAAGCCGGTGGGCGTGGACCACGCGCAGGCGGCGGGCGCGCCGATGGCGGGGCTGACCGCGTGGCAGTTCCTGATCGCGCTCGGGCACGAGGTCGCGCCGCCGTTCCAGCCGGAGCCGCACCGCCCGGTCCCGCTCGGGCCGGGGACGACGGTGCTGGTCAACGGCGCGGCGGGCGGCGTGGGGCACTTCGCGGTGCAGCTGGCCCGGTGGCGGGGCGCGCGGGTGGTCGCGGTGGCCTCCGGGTCGCACGGGGAGTTCCTGCGGGAGCTGGGCGCGGACGTGGTCGTGGACTACACGCGGGAGCGCGCCGAGGACGTGGTCGACGAGGTCGACCTGGTGCTGGACGCGGTCGGCGGGGAGGCGACCGGGCGGTTCCTGCCGCTGGTCCGGCGCGGGGGCGCGCTGTTCCCGGTGTTCCCCGGCCCGTACGACGTGGCCGAGGCGGCGCGGCGGGAGGTGACCGTCTCGGCCACGCAGGTCAGGGCGAGCGGGGCGCAGCTGGCGGAGCTGGGCGCGCTGCTGGGGTCGGGCGAGGTGCGGGTCGGGGTCGACAGCGTCTTCCCGCTCGCGGACGCCGCCGCCGCGCACGCGCGGGCGGAGCGCGGGCACATCCGGGGCAAGATCGTGCTGTCGGTCGACTAGCGGGCGGCGGGCGGGCGGCGACCTTACTCGGGCACGACCGCCTCGACGGCCCGGCGGAGGGTGGCGCGCACGAGCGCCGGGTCGTCCAGGTCGCCGCCGGACAGGGCGCCGTCGCGCAGCAGGACCAGGACGCGGGCCACGTGGTCCGGGTCCGGGCAACCGGCCTCGGCGGCGAGCTCGTGGAGCCTGCCCGCGAACCAGGCGCGGTGGTCGTCGACGACCTTGCGGACCGGGTGCTCGGGGTCGGGGTGCTCGGCGGCGGCGTTGAGGAACTGGCAGCCCCGGAAGCCGTCCGCGCAGGTCGCGTCGCCGACCTCGGCGAGCATCGCCACGAGCGCGGCGCGCGGCGGGCGGCCCTCGGCGAGCGCGGCCATGCCCTCGCGGATGCGCTGGCTCTCCTCCGCCAGGTAGGCGGCGACCAGGTCGTCCTTGGCCGGGAAGTGCCGGTAGAAGGTCGCCCTGGTGACCGAGGCCTGCTTGACCAGGCGGTCGACCCCCACGGCGTGGATGCCCTCGGCGTAGAAGAGGCGGGCCGCGGTGCGGAGCAGCCTCTCCCTGGGGTGCTCG
Source organism: Actinosynnema pretiosum (assembly GCF_024171695.1). Lineage (GTDB taxonomy): Bacteria > Actinomycetota > Actinomycetes > Mycobacteriales > Pseudonocardiaceae > Actinosynnema > Actinosynnema pretiosum. The sequence goes on from NZ_JAMTCF010000012.1 coordinate 79,722, forward strand.
GCGCTGACCGGGGCAGTCGTCATCCCCCGACTCTAGAGAAAGACCGGTCGTTCTGCACCGTGTGATCGTTCACGTTGACCACCACGAGCGGAGGGCTAGTCTCGTCCACAGGAAGAACGATCGTTCTTTCTGCCACAATGGACGCGAGGAGTCCCCACCATGAGCACCACCACCCCCACCGTCGTCCTGGTCCACGGCGCGTTCGCCGACTCGTCCAGCTGGACCGACGTCGTCCGCAGGGTGCAGGCCGAGGGCGTGCGCGCCGTCGCGGTCGCGAACCCGCTGCGCGGCCTGGAGTCCGACGCCGCGTACGTCGCCTCGGTGGCCAACGCCGTCGCGGGCCCGGTCGTGCTGGTCGGCCACTCGTACGGCGGCGCGCTGATCACCCGCGCGGCGCGGGACGTGCCGGGCGCGAAGGCGCTGGTCTACGTCGCGGCGTTCCAGCCGGACGCGGGCGAGAGCGCGCTGGAGCTGTCCGGCCGCTTCCCCGGCGCGAAGCTCGGCCCGGACACCCTGGACGCGCTGGTGCACGAGGGCGCGCCGGAGCTGTCGATCAAGCCGGGCGACTTCCGCGAGGTGTTCGCGGCCGACCTGCCGGAGAGCGCGACGACCGTGCTGGCCGCGACCCAGCGCCCGGTGGCCGAGGCCGCGCTGGCGGCCGGGCTCGACGGCGAGCCCGCGTGGCGCTCGCTGCCGTCGTGGGCGCTGGTCGCGAACCAGGACAACGCGATCCCGGCGGCCTCGCAGGAGTTCATGGCCGAGCGCGCCGGGTCGACCACGACGCGGGTCGACGCCTCGCACGCGGTCGCGGTGTCGCGGCCGGAGGTGGTGGCGGAGCTGGTGCTCGCGGCGGTGCGGGCGGCGGGCTGAGCGGGCTGAGCGGGGCGCGGAGGGCGCGGGGGCAGGTCTAGGGCCTGGGCAGGAGCGCCAGGGCGGTGTCCACCGCGCTGGTCACGGCCTCCGCGCCCAGGCCCGCCTTCCCGACCGCCTCGACGCCCCGGCCCACCACCAGCAGCAGCGACGCCAGCGCGTCCGGGTCGGCGTCGGGGGCGAGGTCGCCGCAGCGCTGGGCGGCGGTGATCTCGCGGCTCAGCAGCCCGAGCAGCGCGCGCATGGTGGTGGCCGAGCGGTCGGCGACGGACTCGTCGGACGCGGCCAGCTCGGCGGTCCCCTTGGCCTGGAAGCAGCCCCGGCGCCCGACGTCGGCTGCGGTGTTCGCGGCGACGAAGCGGACGTAGGCCTCCAGCCGGGCGAGCGCGCCCTCGTCCGGGCCGGTCAGGTTCTCCTCGGCCAGGGCGACGATCGCCCCGCACCAGTCGTCGAAGACCCGGTGGAACAGGGCCTCCTTGTCGCCGAACGCCCCGTAGAGGCTGCCCTTGCCCAGGCCCGTGACGCGGGCGATGTCGTCCATGCGCGTGCCCGCGAACCCGGTGGTCCAGAACTGCTCCCGCGCCAGCTCCAGCACCTGCGTCTCGTCGAACTTCCTGGGCCTCGGCACGGCGCCGAAACTACCCGTTCTTGACTCGGTCGTCCACAACTGGCTAGGTTCTGGACGATCCATTCCAGAACGAGGGGTTCAACCATGCCGGGCGTGTTGCAGGACAAGGTGGCCGTGATCACCGGGGGCTCCAGCGGGATCGGGCTGGCCATGGCCCACCGGTTCGCCGCCGAGGGCGCGCGGGTCTTCGTCACCGGGCGGGACGCCGCGCGGCTCGACGCCGCCGTCGCCGAGATCGGGGACGCCGCCACCGGGGTCAGGGCCGACGTCGCCGACCCGGCCGCGCTGGACGCGCTCTACGAGCGGGTGCTGGCCGAGGCCGGGCGGGTCGACGTGCTGGTCGCGAACGCGGGCCTGGCGGCCGACGCCCCGCTCGGCGAGCACACCGAGGAGGGCGTCGACCTCACCCTCGCGGTGAACGTGAAGGGCACGCTGTTCACCATCCAGAAGGCGCTTCCGCTGCTGTCGGCGGGCGCGTCGATCATCGTGATCGGGTCCAGCAACAGCACCCGGCCCAACCCGCTCCTCGCGGTGTACAGCGCGTCCAAGGCCGCGGTGCGGAACCTGGTGCGCAACTGGGCGGCGCAGTCCAAGGACCGGCAGTTCCGGATCAACGTGCTCAGCCCCGGCCCCACCCGCACGCCCGGCCTGATGAGCGCGGGCGGGCCGATGATCGAGCAGTACGTGCGGGAGCAGGTGCCGCTGGGGCGGATGGCCGAGCCGGAGGAGATCGCGTCGGCGGCGCTGTTCCTGGCCTCGGACGCCTCCTCGTTCGTCACCGGCGTCGAGCTGTTCGCGGACGGCGGGCAGGCGCAGGTCTGAGCGGGTCCGGGTCGAGCCACAGCAGGTGGGCCGTGAGGGCGTCGGGGGCGCCGAAGCGGGCGTAGAGGTCCCTGGCGCGGGCCGCCGTCTCGGAGCTGGTGCGGTGGCCGTCGGCCACGCCCACGGTCTCGGCGCGGTCGGGGAACTGGAGGCCGTAGGCGGCGATCTCGCCGTCCGCGCCGTCCGCGCTCCGGTAGGCGATGGCGAACAGCCTGGGCGCGTGGGCGTGCGCCGCGTGCGCCAGCCGGGCGCGGCGGTCCGAGGGGCGGGGCGGGTGGTGGGTCACGGGCGCGCCTGCCAGGTGCGGGGGAAGGTGGGGATGCCCTCGTGACCGCGCCACGCCGCGTCGCAGTCCACGCAGGTCGGCCAGTACCAGTGGGTGCGCGGGAGCTCCCCGGTGGGCACGGTGACGTCGACGCCGCACAGGGTGCGGGTGTCCTCGCCGGGGTTGCTCCGGTGCCCGACGGCGTGGCGGGACCGGTCGTGCGGCAGCCACTTGAACGCTCGGTTCGGCACGGGTCAGCCCACCGGGTTCCGGCCGTCGCGGCGCGGCTCTGGGCACTGGGTCCTCATCGGTTCCTCCGCCTGGGAAGTTGATCGGCCCGGTCTGCGCACGAGGAGCTGCAACTGCGACGACGTGCGCAGACCGGCCGCCTCACCGGTGCCCGCACCGGCTCGACGTCTCCGACCGTAAACCCTGCGGCAGGGTTTGTGCAGGCCCTCTTTCGGGCGAACGATCCCCGAGGAGTCGATGTTGCACACTGGTGCCGCGGTCATGGAGGAGAGCGGGGCATGGTGGACGGGTCTGCGCAGCACCACACGGCGGTCTACAAGCGGAAGCTGGGTGAGGTGCTGGAGGCGTGCCGCGAGGAGGCCGGTCTGAGCCGCGCGGACGCGGCGGCGGCCCTGGACTGCTCCGCCTCGAAGATCCGGATGATCGAAGGCGGCGGGGTCGCGGTCAAGACGCCGGATCTGGTCATGCTGCTGAACGCCTACAACATCACCGGCGAGCGCCGCAACGACATCGAGAGCCTGGCCGCGCACGCCCGCCAGCGCCGAGGCCGCACCACGTGGGGCGGCGCGGTTCCGGAACGCCTGAAGCGCTTCTTCGACAAGGAAGAAACCGCGGTCACGATCGATTCCTACTCGCCTTGGCTCCTGCAGGGGCTCGCGGAAACCGAGGCGTACGCACGCGCCGTCATCCGAACGAACTCATCCCTGAGCGCTAAAGATGTTGACAGGCTCGTACAAGGTCGACTCGCCAGACAGGAACGGCTCTACACGGAGGACGCCCCGAAAATCCGATGGGTGGTCGACGAGTCGGTCTTGCGTAGACCGATCGGCGGCGTCGAGGTGATGCGAGAGCAGTTGGAGCACCTGGTAGCGCTGTGCCGCAAGGGCATCGGCGAGCTGCGGGTGATCCCCAACTCGGTTGGCGCGCACCCAGGGTGCGGATTCCCAATCGTCGTACTGACCGATGCCGAGGGGAATCGCTCGCTGTACGTCGAGAGCCTGACCGACGGTGCTTGGATTGAAGATCCCGATCGAGTGAACCGCTATCAAAACACGATGCGCGAGATCATCAGTTGTGCACTCTCTCACGAGGAGTCGCTGCAGCTAGTCGATACGGTACTAGCGCAACTGTGACTGCGACAGAGGGAGCACCATGATCGGCAAGCTTGAGGGGGCGAAGTGGAAGAAGTCCAGCCGCTCCTCGAACAGTGGCGGTAACTGCGTCGAGATGGCCTGCGGGACGTCCAGCGCCCACGCGATCCGCGACTCGAAGAACCCCGCCCACGGGACGCTCGTCTTCGACGGCGACACCGCCACCAGGTTCGTGAACAGCCTCAAGGCCGGGCGGTTCGACCGCTGAACCGGTGACCGGTCCCGGCAGGCGCCGGGCCCGTCGTGGAAGGAGCACCATGATCGGCAAGCTTGAGGGGGCGAAGTGGAAGAAGTCCCGTCGCTCCGGCAGCAGTGGCGGTAACTGCGTCGAGATGGCCTGCGGGACGTCCAGCGCCCGCGCGATCCGCGACTCGAAGAACCCCGCCCACGGGGCGCTCGTCTTCGACGGCGACGCCGCCACCAGGTTCGTGAACGGGCTCAAGGCCGGGCGGTTCGGCCGCTGAGACCACGACGGTCCCGGCCGCCCGCCGGGACCGTCGTGTCGCATTCCGGCCGAAACCCAACCGCCCCAATGGTTCCGGGCTACGCTCGGGTGGGTGGAACGTGTGCGCGCGGCGCTCACCGGAGCGCAGGAAACGATGCTTGCCACGCTGTACGGACGAGCGCTCGACAGCGCCCGCCCCAACTCCGTCCTGCACGACGGAGCAGCCGCCGAGGCCGTCGCCCGGCTCGACTACGACTTCCCCGGAACAGGCATGACGACGACGTCCGCCGTCGGCGTTGCCATCCGGGCCTGGCAGCTCGACGAGTGGTTGCGGGAGTTCCTCGCCGAACACCCCCGCGCCACCGTCCTGCACCTCGCGTGCGGGCTGGACACCCGCGCGCACCGCACCTCCCCCGGTCCCGGCGTGCGCTGGGTGGACGTCGACCTGCCGGACGTGGTGGCGCTGCGGGAGAAGGTCCTCCCGCCGCCCGGTGGGGACTACCGGCTCGTCGGGGCCTCCGCGACCTCGGCCGAGCTGTGGGAGTCGATCGAGGGCGACCGGCCCGCCGCGGTCGTGTTCGAGGGGCTGTCGATGTACCTGTCCGGCGCTGAGGTGGAGGAGATCGTCCGGCGGGCCACCGGCCGCTTCCCGTCCGGGGAGCTGATGTTCGACGCCTACGGGTCGCTCGGCGTCAGGCTGCAGAAGCTGGTGCCGCCCGTCCGGCGGTCGGGGGCGGTGCTGAAGTGGTCGCTCGACGACCCCGCCGCGCCCGAAGCCTGGGGGCTCAAGCTCCTGGATTCCGTGCGCAGCACCGAGATGCCGATGCAGGACCGGCTGCCGAGGGCGGGGCGCGCGCAGCTCAAGGTGGTGTCGATGATCCCAGGGCTGCGGGACGTGGGACGGGTGGTGCGCTACCGGTTCCCCGCGTAGCGCACCGGTCCGCGCCTACTCCTCGACCAGGGCTTCGAGCGCGCCCAGCGCGCCGACGAGCGCGTCGCGGTGCTCGGGGCTGAGGGCTTCCAGCCGCGCCCTCAGCTCCTGGACGCGGGCGGACCGCACGCCGGACACCATGGTGACCCCCTCGTCGGTCGGGCTGGCCAGCCAGGCCCGACCGTCCTGGGGGTCCGGTTCCCTGCGCACGTACCCGGCCTCGACCAGCGTCGCCACGATCCTGGACAGGGTCGGCGGCGCCACGCCCTCCTTGTTCGCCAGGTCCCCCAACCGCATCGGCCCGCAGCGGGCCAGCGTCGCCAGCGCCGAGATCGCGCCGGGGCCGAGCCCCGGCGAGCCGGTTCGGCGCAGCAGCCGGGAAAGCCTGCCGATCGTGAGGTACAAACGCGCGGTGGCGTCCTCCAGGTCGGTCACCGGCGGCCCCTCCTCCGGACAAAACGGGTGTTCAGCATCCATCATGCCGGGTGCCCCCTGCACCACCGACAAGCCGATCACCGTTCAGGCGTCCGGCGCAGGGCTGGAGGCGTGCGCCCAGAACCGCTTCGGCACCCGGCCCGCCAGGCGCGCCCACCTGCCCGCGCGCACCGCCGACCGCATGGCGGAGGCCATCAGCTCGGGGTCCTGCGCCCTGGTGACGGCGGTGGCGAGCAGCACGGCGGCGCAGCCCAGCTCCATGGCGAGCGCGGCGTCGGAGGCGGTGCCGACGCCCGCGTCGAGGATCACCGGGACCGAGGCCCTGGCGACGATCAGCTCCAGGTTGTGCGGGTTGCGCACGCCGAGGCCGGTGCCGATGGGCGAGCCGAGGGGCATGACGGCGGCGCAGCCCGCGTCCTCCAGGCGCAGGGCCAGGACCGGGTCGTCGTTGGTGTAGGGCAGGACGGTGAAGCCGTCCGCGACCAGGCGGCGCGCGGCGTCCAGGGTCTCGACGGGGTCGGGGAGGAGGGTGCGGTCGTCGGCGTGGACCTCCAGCTTCACCCAGGACGTGCCCAGCGCCTCGCGGGCGAGCCGGGCGGTGAGGACGGCCTCGGCGGCGGTGCGGCAACCGGCCGTGTTGGGCAGGACGTCGACGCCCATGCGGCGCAGGAGCTCCAGGACGCCGGTGCCGCCCGAGCCGTCCGCGCGGCGCAGGGCCACGGTGGTCAGCTCGGTGCCGGAGGCGCGCAGGGCGCGTTCGAGGACGGTCAGGTTGGTCGCGCCGCCGGTCCCGGTGATCAGGCGGGAGGTGAACTCGCGGTCGGCGATGCGGAGCGGGTCGGCGGAGGCGCGGTCGGGGACGTCGGGCGCGGGGTGGTCGGGTGCGGGGAGGTCGGGCGCGGTGCGGTCGGGTGCGCTCTGCTCGGTCACGTCAGCCTCCCTGCACTGCGGTGATGACCTCGACGCGGGCGTGCTCGCGCAGCGGCCGGTCCCAGGCGGCCCGTGGGACGACCTCGCCGTCCACGGCCACCGCGACGCCAGTGGTGGGGGCGCCCAGGGCGGTGACGGCGTCGGCCACGGTGGCGCGGTCGGGCAGCTCGCGATCGACGCCGTTGAGCGTGGCCCTCACGCCCCCTCCCCCAGCAGCTCCACGACGCGGCGCGCGGTGACGGGGGCGAGCAGGACGCCGTTGCGGTGGTGGCCGGTGGCGGCGAGGACGCCCGGTTCCAGCCAGCCGATCAGCGGGGCGTTGTCGCGGCTGCCCGCGCGGAAGCCGACGGAGGTCTCGGCGAGCGCGTACTCGGTGAGCGCGGGCCAGACCTCCTCGGCGTCGGTGAGCAGGTCGAGGACGCCGCGCACGCGCACGGTCGGGTCGAACCCGGCCTCGTACTGGGTGGCCCCGACGAGCAGGCCCGCGCCGGTCTCGTTCGGGACCAGGTAGACGGCGCGGCCCCTGACCCTGGCGCGGATGGTGCGCTCGGGCGGGGGCAGGGCTCCGGGGCGGGCGAGGAGGCCGAGGATCTCGCCCTTGACGGGGTGGATCAGCCCGCGCAGGGCCGGGTGCAGCTCGGCGCTCCAGGCCCCGGCGGCGATGACCGTGGTCGAACCGTCCACTTCGGACTCGTCGGGGCCGGGGAAGCGCACCCCCGCCTCGGCGCAGGCGGTGCGCAGGGCGGCGAGCAGGCTCCGGCTGGACACGGCGAGGTCGCCGGGGATCTCCAGTCCACTCCGGACGGACGGGCCGAGCCCCGGTTCGCGCTCGCGCAGACCGGCGGCCCCGAGCACCTGGAACGCGAGGCCCCTGGCGGCCAGGTGCTCGGCGTGCTGGTCGAGGACGGCGGCGTCGGCGGCGTCGACGGCGGTGAGCAGGGTGCCCGCCGTGTTGAGCCGCACGCCCAGCTCGCGGGCGAAGTCCGGCCACAGCCGGATCGAGTCGAGGCCGAGTTCGAGGACCGCCTCGTCGCCGGGCCAGGCCTCGCTGACCGGGGCGAGCATCCCGCCCGCGACCCACGAGCCCGCGTGCGCGGACCCCCGGTCGCGGACCGCGACGGCGAACCCCGCCTGCGCCGCCCGCCAGGCGATCGACAGGCCGATGACCCCGCCACCGAGGACGGTCACCCCTGCACGTGCCACAGCACTCACGCTCCCTGCGCCGGCATGACCCGGATCAGGTTCGACGGTCGGAGCGCCTCACGCTCCCTCTCAGTCCGGTACTCCCCGGACTCCCGTGCGGACCACCGCCACCGTAGCGCAGCCGGACGCGAGCGGCGCTCGGGTCCCGGCCTTCCCGCGCCGGCTACGTTTGGCCCCGTGCCCGGACTTGACGCGACCCAGATCAGGCGCAGGCTCGCCGACGCTCGGCTGTACCTGTGCACCCCGAACCGACCCGACCTGGCCGAGTTCGCCGACGCCGCGCTCGCGGGCGGGGTGGACGTCGTGCAGCTGCGCGAGAAGGGGATGGAGGCCCGGCAGGAGCTGGCCGCCCTGGAGGTGCTCGCGGAGGCGTGCGCGCGGCACGGGGCGCTGCTCGCGGTGAACGACCGCGCCGACGTGGCGCTCGCCGCCGGGGCGGACGTGCTGCACCTCGGGCAGGACGACCTGCCGGTGCCGCTGGCCAGGCGGGTGGTCGGGGACGAGGTGGTGATCGGGCGGTCGACGCACGACCTCGCGCAGGCCTCGGCGGCGGCCGTCGAGCCGGGCGTGGACTACTTCTGCACAGGGCCGTGCTGGCCGACGCCGACCAAGCCGGGACGACCGGCGCCGGGGTTGGACCTGGTGCGCGCGGTCGCGGGGTGGGACGCGGCTCGGGCGGCGGACGAGGAGGACGGGGCGGGTGCGGGTGGGCCTGGCCCGACCCGGTCGGGCGCGGGTCCGGACGGCGCGCCGGGCGTGCACGGGCCGGGAGCGGGCGGATCGGAGGCGGGCGGGTCCAGCACGAGCGGGCCGGGCGGGTCCAGCACGAGCGGGTCGGGCGCGGCGGGCCCGAACGGGCCGGGCCTGAGCGGCTCGGGCGCGGCAGGTGCGGGCGGGGCGGGCCTGAGCGGCTTGGGCGCGGCAGGCGCGGGCGGGTCCAGCACGAGCGGCTCGGGCGGGGCGGGCCTGAGCGCGCCGGGCGGGGTCGGTTCGGGGCGGCCGTGGTTCGCCATCGGGGGGATCGACCGGCATCGGCTTCCCGAAGTGATCTCGGCGGGCGCGCGGCGGGTGGTGGTCGTGCGGGCCATCACCGAGTCGAGCGACCCCCGCGCCGCCGCAGCCTGGTTGAAAATTCAACTAAGCGGCGTACCCTCGTCCCCGTGATGCCTGTGCTGTACCTGGGCCACGGGGCTCCCCCGCTGGCCGACGACGCGCGCTGGACCGGCGAGCTGCACGCCTGGTCCGAGGACCTGCCCCGCCCGGAGGCGGTCCTGGTGGTGTCCGCCCACTGGGAGGAGGCGCCGCTGACCCTCGGCGCCACCACCCCCGTGCCGCTGACCTACGACTTCTGGGGCTTCCCGCAGAAGTACTACGAGGTGACCTACGGCGCGCCCGGCGCGCCCGCGCTCGCCGACGAGGTCACCCGGCTGCTGGGCGGCGAGGACGAGGTGGCGCGCGACCCGGAGCGCGGGCTGGACCACGGCGCCTACGTGCCGCTGAAGGAGCTGTTCCCCGAAGCGGACGTGCCGGTGCTCCAGGTGTCCATGCCGACGCTGGACCCGCGCGAGCTGTTCGACCTCGGCCGCAGGCTCGCGCCGCTGCGCGAGCAGGGCGTGCTGCTGGTCGGCAGCGGGTTCATGACGCACAACCTGAGCTGCGTCGACTTCCGGCGCGGCCCGGACTACGACGCGCCCGGCTGGTCGGCGGAGTTCGACGACTGGGCGGGCAGGGCGCTGGCCGACGGGGACGTGGACGGGCTGCTGGACTTCGAGCGCAAGGCCCCGGCGGCGGGCATCGCGCACCCGCGCACCGAGCACTTCGCGCCGCTGTTCGTGGCGCTCGGGGCGAGCCTGGACCAGAGCGCGCCGAGGACCACCGTCGAGGGGTTCTGGTACGGGCTGTCCAAGCGGTCGGTGCAGTTCGGCTGACCGCGCGGGACCCGCGCCCACCGGGGACCCGGCCCGCGCGGGCTTAGGCCGATGGGGCGGTCTCCTGAACGGCAAATGTGAAGCTGGGAGTGACGCACCAAACGGCGTCTCACCCGATCGGCGGATAGGCGCAGCACGGGGTGGTCCGGTCAGAGCAACTCGGGCAAGTAGCTCTCCGTATTGGACACAAGTGCCCCCGGATCGCCATTCGCCGGTACGCTGAGCACTAGCCGCGCCACCGCTGACAAGCGAGCGCGGCGAACGGACCGCTTCCGAGCGGTCCGCGAAGACGTCTCCCTCATCTTCGGATGCGGGGAAACCGGGGATGCGGTGGCAGGGACCGCCCTCGGCGACCCCCCAGGGGGACGGGTGGTGGGGCGGCGGCAGGGGTCGCCCCACCCCTCTTCTCTCCCGCCGCTCGGCGCCGTGGACCGCACCGCCCGCCTCCGGGCCCGCAGCGGACGTCCGCGCAGGTCCGACCACCGGCGGGCAGTGGGCCTTTCGAGCTACGTTACAACTCTGTTACGTGTGACAGCTGGAGACCATCAGAGTCGAAGTGTGTCACAGGCCACGTCACCGTGACTGCGCTGAGTAGCTTTTGACCGTTGACCCGCACTGCGGGTAGTCAACCGCTCGGCAATTCGGGGAACTCCCAGCACCGCTGATTCCTCGGTTTCACGCGATCCCAAGCGTGAATACCTCGGTCCGAAGTTAATAAGACCGCCGATCCGAAGGGCATTCGCGGCAACGTGGACTGCTCCCCGCGTCGGGGGGAGGATGGGGGTTCGTGGACCTCGTGACGCTGGAAGACATCAGGGCCGCCGCCGACCGGATCTCCGGGGCGGTGCTGCGCACGCCGCTGCTGCCGTGGGGCGACGGCCTGTGGCTCAAGCCGGAGAGCCTGCAACCGGTGGGCGCGTTCAAGATCAGGGGCGCCTACAACGCGCTCGCCCGCCTCACGCCCGAGGACCGGGCGCGCGGGGTGGTGGCGTACTCCAGCGGCAACCACTCGCAGGCCGTCGCGCACGCGGCGCGGGAGTTCGGCGTGCCCGCCGCGATCGTGATCCCGGACAACGCGCCCGAGATCAAGGTCGAGGCGACGCGGGCGCTCGGGGCCGAGGTGGTCCGGGTGCCGATGGCCGAGCGGGAGAGCAGGGCGCTGGAGCTGGCCGCCGAGCGCGGCGCGGTGCTGGTGCCGCCGTTCGACCACCCGGACGTCATCGCCGGGCAGGGCACGATCGGGCTGGAGGTCGTGGCGGACCTGCCGGAGGTCGCGACCGTGCTCGTGCCGGTCAGCGGCGGTGGGCTGCTGTCCGGCGTCGCGGTCGCGGTGAAGGCGCTGCGGCCGGACGCGCGGGTGATCGGCGTGGAGCCGGAGCTGGCCGCCGACGCGGGCGAGTCGTTCGCGGCCGGTCGTCGGGTGGACTGGCCCGACGCGGACCGGGCCAGGACCATCGCGGACGGGCTGCGGGCCCAGCCGTCGGAGCGGACGTTCGCGCACATCCGGGCGCACGTGGACGGGTTCGCGGCGGTGTCCGAGGCCCGGATCAGGGCGGCGGTGCGGGAGCTGGCGGTGCGGGCGCGGCTGGTGGTGGAGCCGAGCGGGGCGACGACCCTGGCGGCGTTCCTGGAGCTGCGCGAGCGCGGCGAGCTCGGCGACGGGCCGGTGGTGGCGGTGCTGTCCGGCGGCAACGTGGACCCGGCGCTGCTGGCCGAGGTGCTGCGGGAGGCGTGACGGGCGGGGCGGCCCCGAGAACGGGCCGCCCCCTGCCTGCCGAACCTGCCTGCCGCACGAGCAAGGCGCGCGAGCCCCGCCGCACGAGCCAGGGCGGTGCTCAGCCGTCGATCGGGCGGTTCAGGGTCGCGACGAACTTGTAGCGGTCGCCCCGGTACACCGAGCGCACCCACTCCACCGGGTTGCCCTCGGTGTCGTAGGAGTGGCGCGAGAGCAGCAGCATGGGCAGTCCGATGTCCGCGCCCAGCAGCTCGGCCTCCTCGGGGGAGGCGAGCGCGGTCTCGATGGTCTCCTCGGCGTGCCCCATCTCGGTGCCGAACCGCTCGCGCAGCACCTGGTACAGCGACCCGCCGGGCGACAGGTACCGCCGCAGCCCCCGGAACCGGCCGAGCGCCAGGTGGGTGGTCTCGATCGCCATCGGCTCGCCGTCGGCCAGCCGCAGCCGGTGCAGCCGCAGCACCTTCGCGCCCGCGCGCACGCCCAGCAGCCGGGCCAGCTCGGCCTCGGCGGGCTGCTCCGAGGCGTCGATCAGCCGCGACGACGGCTGGCGGCCCTGGGCCAGCATGTCCTGCGTGTACGAGGAGAGCTGGAGCCGCTGCGCCACCTTGGGCTCCGCGGCGAACGTGCCCTTGCCCTGCACCCGCAGCAGCCTGCCCTCGACCGTCAGCTCGGCCAGCGCCTGGCGGACGGTCGTGCGGGAGACGTCGAACTCCGAGGCGAGCGAGCGCTCGGTGGGGATCGGCGAACCCGGCGGCATGGCGCGCAGCAGGTCGAGCAGGTGGCGTTTGAGCCCCCAGTACTTCGGTTCCCGCTGTGCACGCGACCTGGACTCCAGGCTCGTCTCCAGCATGGACTTCCTCCTCGACTTCTCCCAGCGCTCCCGTGACAAGGATGCCCTGTCGCGGGCCGTTCGCGCCGTCGAACCCCCTCGTCGAGTCATCGGATGACTTTGCAACGTCTCGGCAACGACCTTGACAGGTCCTGTGGTGGGGCACACCCTAGGCCGCATTGGTCTACACCACTTAGGTCCGCCTAGGTGTCCGTGGTGTTGGTCCGGCCGCAGGGGACGGGGCCGGCGAGGAAAGGGCGCGAACGTGAAGGGCTGGAGAGGACTGGCCGTCGGGGCCACCGCGTTGTCGGTGGCGCTGGCAGGCTGTGGCACGAGCAGCGACAGCGGGAGCGACGAGGGCGGAGACAAGACGCTCACCGTGTGGCTGATGGACGGCTCGGCGGCTCCGACGCTGACCGACGCGCTGCACCAGGAGTTCGAGAGCGCCCACCCCGGCGTGAAGGTCAAGTACGAGGTGCAGAAGTGGGGTGGCATCCAGGAGAAGCTCACCACCGCGCTGACCGGGAAGACCCCGCCGGACATCATCGAGCTGGGCAACACCCAGACCGCGAAGTTCGCGTCCGAGGACACCCTGGAGGACCTGTCCGGCGACGTCTCGTCGCTCGCGGGCGACCAGTGGCTCGCGGGTCTCGAGGACTCGCTCACCTGGGACGGCAAGCAGTACGGGATGCCGTTCTACGCGGCGAACCGCACGGTCGTCTACCGCACCGACCTCTTCGAGGCCGCGGGCATCACCGCCGCGCCGACCTCGCGCGACGAGTGGGTCGCGGCCGTCGAGAAGCTCAAGGCCGCCAACGCGTCCGACCCCGAGTTCCAGTCGCTGTACCTGCCGGGCCAGTCCTGGTACGTGCTGCTGTCGTTCATCTGGGACGAGGGCGGTGACGTCGCCAAGAAGGACGGCGACAAGTGGGCGGGCGCGCTCGACAGCGCCGAGGCCAAGGCGGGCCTGGAGTTCTACAAGAAGCTCGTGGACGCCTCCGGCACCAAGGCCCCCAAGGACACCGACGAGGCCACTCCGCAGCAGATGGAGGTGTTCGGCACCGGCAAGGTCGGCATGATGATCGGTCTGCCGTGGGAGCTGGCGGGCGCGGTCAAGGCCGACCCGACGCTGGAGGGCAAGCTCGGCGCGTTCCCGATCCCGTCCAAGACGGCGGGCAAGACCGCGCCGGTGTTCCTGGGCGGCTCGAACCTGGCCGTCACGGCGGGCAGCGCGAACCCGGACCTGGCCAAGGAGTACCTGAAGCTGCTGTCCTCCAAGAAGTACCAGGACATGCTGGCCGAGGGCGGCTCGGTGCCCGGCACCTCGACCGACACCGCGAAGCTGGAGACCACCCCGGTCGGCAAGGCGCTCGCCGCCGCGGCCCCCAACGGCAAGGTCACCCCGACCACGCCGACCTGGGCCGGTGTCGAGGCGGGCCAGAACCCGCTGAAGGACATGCTGACCGCGTACCTGACCGGCGCGAAGACGCTGGACCAGGCGACGGCGGACGCGAACGCGGCGCTCACGAAGACGCTGGCGGGCTGACGGTCGCATGACGGCAGTCGACACGACCGGCGCGGGGGCGTCGACGGGCAACGTCCCGCCGGCGCCCCCGCGCTCCGCGAAGGGCGGCGGTGGCCGCCGCCGGGGCAGCGCGTTCGACCGAGCGCTGCCGTACCTGCTGCTGGCGCCCGCGCTGGTGGCCATCCTGTGGCTGATCGGCTTCCCCGTGCTGTCGGTGCTGCTGACCAGCTTCCGGCGGCTGAACCTGCGCGAGCTGACGCGCGGCCAGGTCGTGTGGACGGGGTTGGACAACTACGCCGAGGTGCTGGGCGACCCGGACTTCTGGCTCGTCACCGGGCGCACGGTGGCGTTCACCGCCGCCGTCGTCGGGGCCTCGGTGCTGGCGGGCCTGCTGCTGGCCGTGCTGATGCGGCAGGTCTCGCCGGTGGTGCGGATCGTGCTCCAGGTGGCGATGCTGCTGGCGTGGGCGATGCCGCTGCTGGCCGCCACCACGGTCTACCAGTGGATCTTCGACCAGGAGTACGGCATCCTGAACAAGACCCTGGTGCAGCTGGGCTTCGACTCGTACACCGGGTACTCGTGGTTCTCCACCGGGCTGTCCACGCTGGGCGTGGTCGGGCTGATGATCACCTGGCAGGCCGTGCCGTTCCTGGCGTTCTCGCTGTACGCCGGGCTGATCGGCATCCCGCGCGACCAGTACGAGGCGGCGGGCATCGACGGGGCCTCGCCGTGGCAGACCTTCCGCGCGGTGACCTGGCCCGAGCTGAAGCCGCTGCTGATGATGGTGACGTTCCTGTCGGTGCTGTGGGACTTCAAGGTGTTCGCGCAGATCTGGGCGTTCCGGCAGGGCGGCCCGGACGGGGCGAGCACCACGCTCGCGGTCTACCAGTACCTGGTGGGCATCTCGCAGAGCCACTTCGGCGTGGCGGCTGCGGTGAGCGTGGTGATGATGCTGCTGCTCGCGGCGGTGACGTTCCAGTACCTGCGCAGGCTGGTGCGGTCCCAGGAGGGTGAGCTGTGAGGGCCAAGCGGATCTCGGCCAACGCGGTCGCGCTGGTGGTGGCGCTGTTCTTCGCGTTCCCCACGTACTGGATGGTCGCCACGGCGCTCAAGCCGCGCAAGGAGCTGCTGTCCACCGACTACGACCTGATCCCGAAGTCGGTGACCGGGGACAACTTCGCGTCGGCGTGGAACAAGCCGGGGTTCCTGGAGTCGCTGGGGAACAGCCTGCTGGTGACGCTGTCGGCGGTGGCCGCGGCCCTGGTGGTCGGGCTGCTGGCGGCGCTGGCGCTGTCCCGGATGCGGTTCCGGGGGCGGCGCGGGTTCGTGATGATGATGCTGATCGCGCAGATGGCGCCGTTCGAGGCGCTGCTGATCCCGATGTTCCTGATGATGCGGGACCTGGACCTGCTCGACAAGCTGCCGTCGCTGACGCTGATCTACTTCGCGGTGACGCTGCCGTTCTGCGCGTGGACGCTGCGCGGGTTCGTCAACGGCATCCCGCTGGAGCTGGAGGAGGCGGCGATGGTCGACGGGTGCGGGCGGTGGGGCGCGTTCCGGCGCGTGACGCTGCCGCTGCTCGGGCCGGGGCTGGTGGCGACGTCGGTGTTCGCGTTCGTGACGGCGTGGAACGAGTTCCTGTACGCGCTGTCGCTGATCAACGACCAGTCGAAGCAGACGCTGCCGGTGTGGCTGAGCGGGTTCAAGTCGAACTTCGGCACGGACTGGGGCGGCGCGATGGCGGCCTCGGCGCTGTTCACGCTGCCGGTGCTGGTGTTCTTCCTGATCGTGCAGCGGAAGATGGTGACCGGGGTCACCGCCGGGGCGGTCAAGGGATAGGTCTTCGGCGGTTCCGCCGCGCCCGCTCCTCATCGGGGAGCGGGCGCGGCTGCTTTCCGGGGGATTTCTTGTGGCGAGCGTCGCTGCGGGGTCTCGGCGTGCGCGACGGGACGGCCGGGTGGGCGGTGTTGGGCCTTCCGCGCAGGCCAGGCGCGTCCGGGTGGGGCAGCGCCAGGGGGACGAACTGCGCGAACGTGCCGAAGTACCGTGGTCGCAGGCGTCATCCGGCGGTGGGCCGGACGGGTCCTCGGACTCGCCCCGCAGCGGTCGGACTCGCTAATATTGGTCTAGACCTAAGTGGCGTGGGGCCTGCCGGACCGGGCCCGGAGGACAGGGGTTACCCGATGACCGAGCACCAGCCCGGCGGGCACATGGCCGCCGAGATCGACCAGCAGCCCGCGATCTTCGCGGACCTGGTGGCCCGGCGCGCCGAGATCGCGGCGGTGGCGGGGGCGATCCGCAAGCGCGCGCCCCGGTTCGTGCTGTTCGCCGCGCGCGGGTCCAGCGACCACGCGGCGCTGTACGCCAAGTACCTGACCGAGGTGCTGCTCCAGCTGCCCGCCGGGCTGGTGTCGCCGTCCACCACCACGCTCTACGGGGCGCGGCCGGACCTGCGGGACGTGCTGCTGGTGACCGTGTCGCAGAGCGGCGGGTCCCCGGACCTGCTGGAGGTCACCCAGTCCGCGCGGGAGCGGGGGGCGCTGACCGTGGCGGTGACGAACACGCCCGACTCCGAGCTGAACGAGGTCGCCGAGATGTCGGTGGACGTCGGCGCCGGGGTCGAGCACGCGGTGGCGGCCACGAAGACGTACTCGGCGACGCTGCTGGCGCTGTACCTGATGGTGGACGCGGTGCGGGAGGGGAACGGGGCGGAGGTCGCCCGGATCGGCGAGCTGGCGCGGGCCGCGCTGGACTCGTCGGTGGACCCGGTCGAGGAGGCGGTGCGGCGGTACCGGTTCGTGGACCGGGTGCTGACCACCGGGCGCGGCTACTCGCTGCCGTCCGCGCTGGAGGCCGCGCTGAAGCTGGCCGAGACCTCGTACCTGGCGGCGCGGGCCTACAGCGGGGCGGACCTGCTGCACGGGCCGGTCGCGGCGGTGGACGCGGAGACGGCGGTGCTGGCGGTGACCAGCGCGGGGCTGGGCGGGGACGCGCTGCACGACGTGCTGGACGTGGTGCACGGGCGCGGGGCGGACGTGGTGGCGGTGGGGTCGGCGGCGGAGAAGGTGCCCGCGGCGCTGCGCATCCCGGTTCCGGAGACGGCGGAGGAGGTGGCGCCGATCCTGGAGATCCTGCCGGTGCAGCGGTTGGCGCACGGGCTGGCGCTGGCGCGGGGCGGTGACCCGGACAGCCCTCGGGGGTTGAACAAGGTGACCCGGACGCGGTGATCCGGACGCGGTGACCTGGGCGCGATGACTCAGGCGCGGTGACCCAGGCGCGGTGACGCCGGGTCGACGAGGCTGCGCGCCCCGGTCCCCCAGGTGGGGGCCGGGGCGCGGTCCGCTCGGCTCAGGGGCCCTAGCGGGTCGTGCCCGCCGGTTCGACGACCGGCCGCTCGGCCTCCACCGCCTCGGGCGAGGTCCGGCAGCCCCTCGGGTCGGCGCAGGGGTTCGGGGTGCAGCCCCTCGGGTCGGCGCACGGGTTCGGGTCATCCGCCGCGACCGCCGCCACGGGCTGCCGGGGCGCCGGGACGGCCAGCGCGGGGCCTCCCACCAGGGTCAGGGCTGCCGCCGCGGCCAGTGCCGCCACCGTCTTCCTGATCATGCTTCCCTCCAGGGCCGGTGCGCTCGGGGGCGGCGGGCCCTGGCGCTTCGGGACGACGGTAGCGAGACCGGCCGGGGTCGCGCGGGGGTTGGTTCGGCTGTGCGAAGAGGTGGCCGGGACCGGGGATCGGCGGGTTCGCGACAGCGGAGCGTGGTGTCGGCGGGTTGGGTCATACTCTGGCGGTCTGCGGTTCACCCGACGATCCGAGGGCTGTGTTGTGGCCGTTACCGACGACGCGATCCTGCGCGTTCGGGAGATGATCGTCTCCGGGGAGCTCAAGCCCGGTGACCGGTTGCCGCGCGAGGCCGTGCTCGCCGCGCGGTTGGGGTTGTCGCGGAACTCGTTGCGCGAGGCGGTCAAGGCGCTGTCGCTGGTGCGGGTGCTGGACGTGCGGCAGGGGGACGGGACGTACGTGTCCAGCCTGCGGGCGGACGAGCTGCTCGGGGCGCTGTCCTTCGTGCTCGACCTGCACCGGGGCGAGGAGTCGCTGCTGGAGGTGGTGCAGGTCCGGCGCATCCTGGAACCGGCGGCGTGCGCGCTGGCGGCCCAGCGGGTCACCGCCGAGGACGCCGCCGCGCTGCGGGCGCTGTGCGACGCGGCCGAGGCCGCCGAGACGGTGGAGGAGCTGGTCGAGCACGACCTCGCGTTCCACCGGGCCGTCGCGGCGCACTCCGGGAACGCCTACCTGGCCCAGCTGCTGGACACGCTCGCCGGGCCGACCGTGCGGGCCCGGATCTGGCGGGGGATCGCCCAGGCCGGGGCCAAGTCGCGGACCGTGGCCGAGCACCGGGCGATCGTGGACGCGCTCGCCGCCGGGCAGCCGGAGGTGGCGCGGTCGTGGAGCACGGTGCACATCGCCGGGGTCGAGCAGTGGTTGCTGGTGCTGAGCTGACGGGGCGGCGGCGGTGCGGGGAGCCGCCACCCCGGCGAGGCCGCGCGCTCAGGGGGCCAGGGCCGCGGTGATGATCCGCTCGGCCGTCCTCGGCAGCTCGCCCGCCTCCATGTCCAGCGTGTTCACCGAGTAGGCGATGGTGCGCGCCCCGTCCTCGGTCACCGCCACGCCGGAGTTGTAGCCGGGCCGGTCGCCGGTCTTGCCCCACAGGACCACGCCGCCCAGCTCGATCCTGGTCACCCCCAGCCCGTGCGCCGCGCCCGGCAGCGGGCGGGTCAGCAGCTCGGTCCTGGAGCGCTCGGTGAGCAGGTCGCCGAGCACCAGCGCGTTGATCAGCCGGTCCAGGTCGCGGGCGCTGGAGACCGCCTCCGCCGCCGCCCACTGGAACGTCGGGTTCGCCGCCGTGACGTCCCAGTGCGTGCCGTCCTCCCGCAGCTGGTAGCCGTGCGAGTGCTCGCCCCTGATCCGGGTCTCGGCGCCGGGCAGGTAGGTGTCGCGCAGCCCCAGCGGGCGGATCACCAGCTCCCGCACCGAGTCCGCGTACGGCCTCCCGGTCACCGCCTCGATCACCAGGCCCGCCACCAGGTAGCCCTGGTTGCCGTAGCGCTGCTCGGCGCCGGGGGCGTGCAGCGGGCCCTTGGCCACGCCCAGCTCCACCACCTCGCGCGGGTCCCAGGTGCGGTAGCGGTTCTCGGCGAACCAGCCGGTGCTCTTGTGCGGCAGGCCGTTGCCCGCGATGCCGTGGGTGTGGTTCAGCAGCTGCCGCACGGTGATCGGCTCGAACTCGGCGGGCAGCAGGTCGGGCAGGAGCCGCTGGACGGTGTCGTCCAGGCTGAGCGCGCCGCGCTCGGCCAGGCGCAGCGCGGTGGCGGCGGTGAGCAGCTTCGTGGCGCTGCCGATGCGGAACCGGCCCTCCGGGGACACCGGGCGCGTCGTGCCGAGCCGGGAGACGCCGCCCGAACCGGTCCAGCTCCCCGCCGGGCCGGAGACGCGGACCAGGGCGCCGGACACCTCGTCGTTCGGCAGGTCCGCCACGGCGGCGGCCAGCGCCGCGCGGTTGAGCGGCGGGACGGTCGGCGCGGCCTGTGCGGGGGCGGCCGACGCCAGCAGCAGCGCTGCGGCGGCCAGTGCGGTGATCTTCGTTCGCATGGGGAGAAGCTGCCCGTTCCGGGGCCTCCCGGCATCGGGGAAGCCCCGGAGCGCGGCTCGGGGGTCAGAGGCGGTAGGCCAGGGTCGCGGTGGTCGCGAACACGGCGGCGCGCTCGGACTCCGCCAGGTCCCCGGTCAGCTCGCGGGCCGCCGCCAGGACCTCGTGGTGCTCGGCGGCCAGCAGGCACACCGGCCAGTCCGAACCGAACATCAGGCGCTCCGGGCCGAACGCCTCCAGCACGGTCCCCCAGACGGGCCTCAGGTCCGCCACCGACCAGTTCGCCCAGTCGGCCTCGGTGACCAGCCCGGAGAGCTTGCACAGCACGTTCGGGCGCGCGGCCAGCGCCCTGGTCTCCGCCGCCCACTCACGCAGGTCGCCGCCCACCGGGGGCTTCGAGCAGTGGTCGAGCACGAAGGTCAGCTGCGGCAGGGCCGCCGCCGCCCTGCGGGCCGCCGGGAGCTGGTGCGGGAGGGTCAGCAGCTCGTACACCAGGCCCTGCGCCGCGACCGCCGCCAGTCCGCGCAGCACGTCCGGCCGGACCAGCCAGTCCGGGTCGTGCTCGGCCTGCACCTGGTGCCGGACGCCGCGCAGCCAGCGCGCGCCGGGCAGCGACCGCAGGGCCGCCAGCTGGGCGGGCACGTCACCGGTCAGGTCCAGCCAGCCGACCACCGCGCCCACCAGCGGCTCGCGGTCGGCGAGCGCGAGCAGCTCCGGGGTCTCGGCGGGCCCGGCGACGGTCTGGACCAGGACGGTCGCGGTCACCTCGGGAGCCGCCTCGGCGAGGTCCCGGACGGTGAAGTCCCTGCGGATGCGGGACATCGGGGCGGTGATCCACGGCTGGTCGCGGACCGCCAGGTCCCACACGTGGTGGTGCGCGTCGACGATCACGCCAGCTCCTCCCACAGCGCGCCGGGCACGGTCGCGGCGAGCGCGGCGGCGTTCGCGCGGACCTGCGCGGCCGAGCGCATCCCCACCAGCACCGACCGGACCGCCGGGTGGCGCAGGGGGAACTGGAGCGCCGCCGAGGGCAGGTCGACGCCGTGCGCGGCGCACGTCCGCGCCAGCGCCCTGGCCCGCTCCAGCAGCTCGGGGGGCGCGGGGGCGTAGTCGTGGGTCGCCCCGTCCGGGACGTCGCGCTCGGCCAGGAGGCCGGAGTTGAAGGGGGCCGCGGCGACCACCGCGACGCCGCGCTCGGCGCACAGGTCGAGCAGACCCGTCGCGCTCCGTTCGAGAAGGGTGTGCCGACCGGCTAACAGGACCACGTCCAAGTCGGTCTCGCGGACGAACCGCTCGGGAACCCGCCACTGGTTCATGCCGACTCCAACGGCCCGGACCACCCCTTGGTCACGCAGGTCCGCCAGCGCCGGGTAGGCCTCGTCGATCGCCTGCCGCCAGTGGTGGTCCGGGTCGTGCAGGTAGACCACGTCCACCCGGTCGACGCCCAGCCTGTCCGCGGAGGACTCCAGGGAGCGGCGCACGCCGTCCGCGCTGAAGTCCCACACCCGCCGGGCGTCGGCGGGCACCGCGAAGCCGTTCGCCAGGTCGTCGCCGACGGGGGTGGTGGGCTCCAGGAGCCTGCCGACCTTGGTGGACAGCACGAGCTCCGCCCTGGGCACGCCCGCCAGCGCCGCGCCCAGCCTCCGCTCGGACAGGCCGAGGCCGTAGTGCGGCGCGGTGTCGTAGTAGCGGATCCCCGCCTCCCACGCGGCGCGCACGGCGGCCTCCGCGTCCGCGTCGGCCACCGGCTCGTACAGGTTGCCCAGCGGCGCGGCGCCGAAGCCGAGGCGGCAGGGCGGGATCACGGCTCCGGCCGCAGCCGCAGGCCGTGCATCCCGCCGTCGACGGCCAGCACGGTCCCGGTGGTGGAGCCGGACAGCGGGCTCGCCAGGTGGGCGATCGCGGCGGCCACCTCCTCGGCCGCCACCAGCCTGCCGTGCGGCTGCCTGGCCTCCAGGGCGGTCCGCTCGGCGGCCGGGTCGGGCGCCGAGGCCAGGAGCCTGCCCACCCACGGGGTGTCGGCGGTGCCGGGGGCGACCGAGTTGAACCGGACGCCCTCGCGCACGTGGTCGGCGGCCATCGCCAGGGTCAGCGCGTGCACCGCGCCCTTGCTGGCCGAGTACACCGCGCGCTGCGGCAGTCCGGCGTGCCCGGCGATCGAGCCGGTGGTGACGACGGCGGCGGACGGCGAGCGGCGCAGGTGCGGCAGGGCTGCGCGGACCGCCCTGGCGACGCCGACGACGTTGACGTCCAGCACCCGCAGCCACTCGGCGTCGTCACCGGCCGCCACGTCGCCCTGCGCGCCGATCCCCGCGTTGGCCACCAGCACGTCCAGCCGCCCGGTCTCGCCGGTCAGCCGCTCGAACGCCGCGCGCACCGACGCGTCGTCGGCCACGTCGGTCCGCAGCCCGCGCAGCGGCTCGGGCACCTCCGGGTGCAGGTCGAGCGCGTAGACCACCGCGCCGCGCTCGGCCAGCAGCCGCGCGGTGGCCAGCCCGATGCCGGACGCGCCGCCGGTGACCGCGGCCACCAGCCCGTCGAAGTCGTTCACCGCTCCCCCGTCCCCGCCCACACCGGACCGTCCGGGTAGCGGTGGTCGCGCACCGACGATTCCTTGAGCTGAGCGGAGAAGCCCGGCGCGGTGGGCGCGAGGTAGCGGCCGTCGCGGACCACCGCCGGGTCGGTGAAGTGCTCGTGCAGGTGGTCCACCCACTCCAGCACCCGGCCGTCCAGCGAGCCGGACACCGCGACGTAGTCGACCATCGCCAGGTGCCGCACCAGCTCGCACAGGCCGACGCCGCCCGCGTGCGGGCACACCGGGACGCCGAACTTGCGGGCCAGCAGCAGGATCGCGAGCAGCTCGCCGACCCCGCCGACCCGGCAGGCGTCCAGCTGCACCACGTCCACCGCCCCGGCCTGGAGCAGCTGCTTGAACACGACCCGGTTGGCGACGTGCTCGCCGGTGGCGACCCGGACCGGGGCGACCGCCTCGGCGATGGCGCGGTGGCCGAGCACGTCGTCGGGCGAGGTGGGCTCCTCCACCCAGTACGGGTCGAACGGGGCCAGCTCGCGCACCCAGCCGATCGCGGCGCCCACGTCCCAGCGCTGGTTGGCGTCGACGGCGATCCGCACGGACGGGCCGACCACGGAGCGGGCCAGGCCCATCCGGCGGATGTCGTCGGACAGGTCGGCGCCGACCTTGAGCTTGATCATGTCGAACCCGTCGGCGACCGCGCGGGCGGCGAGGTCGGCGAGCTTGTCGTCGGGGTAGCCGAGCCAGCCGGGCGAGGTGGTGTAGGCGGGGTAGCCGCAGCGCTGGAGCTCCTCGGCGCGGGTGGAGCGGCCGGGCTGGGCGTCGCGCAGGATGGTCAGCGCCTCGTCGGGGGTGAGGGCGTCGGTGAGGTAGCGGAAGTCGACCAGGCCGACCAGCTCCTCCGGGGACATGCCCGACAGGAACCGCCACAGCGGCAGTCCGGCGCGGCGGGAGGCGAGGTCCCAGGCGGCGTTCACAACCGCGCCGACGGCCATGTGCGCGACGCCCTTCTCGGGGCCGAGCCAGCGGATCTGCGAGTCGCCGACCAGGTCGGCGGACAGGGCGGCGAGGGCGGCGGCGTCCTCGGGGACGGGCCTGCCGACGACGTGCGGGGCGAGCGCGCGGATCGCGGCGGCCTGCACGTCGTTGCCCCGGCCGATGGTGAAGACGAGGCCGTGGCCGTCGGGGCCGGAGTCGGTGCGCAGGACGACGTAGGCGGCGGAGTAGTCGGGGTCCGGGTTCATCGCGTCGGAGCCGTCGAGCTCGCGCGAGGTGGGGAAGCGGACGTCGACCACGTCCACGGCGGTGATGGTCGCGGGAGCGGCGGTCGCGGGTGCGGCGGGAGCGGGCAGGTCCGAGGGTGGCGCGGCGCCACCCGGAGAGGTGATCTTCCGGGCGGCGGTCGGCGCGGTGGCGGGCACGCGGGCGGCGGCGGGCGCGCCCGGTTCCGGCGCGGGCGTCACGCCTGCCCGATCCGCTGCCGCTGCGCGCCGAGGCCGTCGATCTCCAGCTCGACCACGTCGCCCGCGCGCAGGTACGGCTTCGGCTCCGGCTGGCCGAGGGCGACGCCCGCCGGGGTGCCGGTGTTGATCAGGTCACCCGGTCGGAGGACGACGAACCAGCTCAGGTAGCGGACCAGCTCGGCCACCGGGAAGATCATGCGCCGCGTGGAGGAGTCCTGGCGGAGGAGGCCGTTGACCCGCAGCCGCAGCCCGAGGTCCTGCGGGTCGGGCACCTCGTCGGCGGGCACCAGGAAGGGGCCGAGGGGGTTGAACGTCTCGCAGTTCTTGCCCTTGTCCCACTGCCCGCCGCGCTCCATCTGGAACTCGCGCTCGGACACGTCGTGCGAGATCGCGTACCCGGCGACGCACGCCATCGCCTCCTCGGCGCTGTCCAGGTACCGGGCGGTGCGGCCGATCACCACGCCCAGCTCGACCTCCCAGTCGGTCTTGACCGACCGGCGCGGCACGAGCACCTCGTCGTCCGGGCCGACGACGGTGTCCGGGGCCTTCAGGAACACCACCGGCTCGGCGGGCGGCTGCTGGCCGGTCTCGTCGGCGTGGTCCCGGTAGTTGAGGCCGATGCACACGATCTTGCCGATGCCCGCGACCGGCGGGCCGATCCGGACGCCCTGGACGGCCAGGCGCGGCAGGGCGCCCTCGGCGAGCGCGGCCCTGGCCCTGGCGATGCCGCCGGACTCCAGGAAAGCGCCGTCCACGTCGGCGGTGAGCCCGCTCAGGTCGTGCACGGTCCCGTCGTCCGCGCGGACGGCGGGACGTTCGGAACCCGGTTCCCCCAGGCGCAGCAGCTGCACGGAAGTCCCTCCTCGGTGAGCGACGACACCTCGGGTGTCTACCCGCCCGCCGGGGCGGGAGTCCAGTGCGCGCGCCCCGATTGGTCCGATGACTGTCCGCTTTCCCGAAGGGTCCGCACGATGAGAGCACACCGCCGGGCCGCGTCGGCGGCACTGCTGGCCGCCGCGCTCGCCGCGCCGCTCGCCCCACCCGCCCACGCCGCGCCCGAGCGGCCCCGGCCGCACCGGGTGACCGCGTTCGTCGAGCTGGTCGGGGTGCCCGCCGTGGACGCCGCGACGACCGCGCGCAGCGACCCGCGCGAGGCGGCGCGGGCGGCTCGGGAGCGCACCGGGAACAACGCCGACGCCGTGGTGGACGCGGTGCGCTCGGTCGACCGGGGGGCCGCGCGGGTCGGGGTGACGGTGAACGCGGTGCCGGGGGTGGTGCTCACCGCCGAACCGGCCGTGCTGCGCTGGGTGGCGGGGATGCCGCAGGTCAGGTCGGTGCGGCAGGCGGTGCCCAAGCGGGTGGACAACGCGGGCGCGGTGCGGCTGACCGGCGCGGCGGACGTCTGGCGGGCGGTGGGGCCGAGCGTCCCCGGCCACGGCGTCCCCGGCCACGGCGCCGGGGCCGTGCACGGGGAGGGCCTGCGCGGCGAGGGGCTGCGGATCGGGGTGGTCGACACCGGCGTCGACTACACGCACGCCGACTTCGGCGGCGCGGGCGGCTACGACGGCGTGGACCGGGCCGGGCCGTGGGAGCCGGGCGCGAAGGTGGTGGGCGGGTACGACTTCGCGGGCGACGACTACGACGCGAGCGACCCCGAGCACGGCGAGCCCTCCCCCGACCCGAACCCGATCGACTGCCAGGGCCACGGCACGCACGTCGCGGGCACGGCCGCCGGGTACGGGGTGGGCGCGGACGGGTCCACCTTCACCGGGGCGCACTCCGGGCTGTCCGACGACGACCTCGCGGCCATGCGGATCGGACCGGGCACCGCGCCCGCCGCGCAGGTGTACGCGCTGAAGGTGTTCGGCTGCTCGGGGTCGACGAACGTGGTGTCGCAGGCGCTGGACTGGGCGCTGGACCCGGACGGCGACGGCGACCCCTCCGACCACCTGGACGTGGTGAACCTGTCGCTGGGCAGCGACTTCGGCGCGGTGGACGACCCGGACTCGGCGTTCGTGCGCAAGCTCGTGCGGCACGGGGTGGTCGTGGTGGCGTCGGCGGGCAACGCGGGCGACCTGTACGACTCGGGCGGGTCGCCGGGGAGCACGCCGGAGGCGGTGACCGTGGCGAACACGCGGGACGCGTCGGTGCTGCTGGACGGGGTCGGGCTGCCCGGCGCGGCGGGCGGGGACGGCGAGGACGGCGGGGACGAGGCTGGCGGGAGCGGGACCGGCGGGGACGGGGCTGCGGACGCGTCGGGCGAGGAGGTGCTGCCCGGCCAGTACGGCAGGGAGTTCGCCGGGTACGCCGACCTGGACGTCGAACTGCCCGTCGCGCCGGTCGCGGACGCGGGCAACGCGGACGGGTGCGCGCCGATCGACCAGGACCTGTCCGGGCGGCTGGTGTGGCTGGAGTGGGACGACTCGGACTCGACGCGCGAGTGCGGGTCGGCGGTGCGGGCGGACCACGCGCGGGACGCCGGTGCGGCGGGCGCGGTGCTCACGTCCGGGCGGACCGCGTTCGGCGCGGGGATCGCGGGCAACGCGGACATCCCGATGTTCCAGCTCACCGGACCGGCCACCGAGCGGGTGCGCCCGCTGCTCGCGGACGGGTCGCTGCGGCTGCGCCTGGCCGGGGCGCTGCGCGACGCCGCGCCGACCGTGGTCGAGGAGCTGGCCGACACCGTGACGCCGTCGTCGGCGCGCGGGTCGCGGGCGGCGGGCGGGGCGAAGCCGGACCTGGCCGCACCTGGCGACACGATCGTGTCCGCGCTGGTGGGCAGCGGGGACGAGGGGGTCAGCAAGGGCGGGACGTCGATGGCCGCGCCGCACGTCGCCGGGCTGGCCGCGCTGGTGCGGCAGGCGCACCCGGACTGGACCGTCGAGGAGGTCAAGGCGGCGCTGGTGAACACCGCGTCCGCGCCGGTGGTGTCCGGGGACGACCGGAGAACCGGGCTGGTCGAGGGGACGACGCGGGTGGGCGCGGGCCGGGTGGACGCGCGGGCGGCGGTGCGGACCGGGCTGCTCGCGCTCGTGCCGGGGGACCCCGGTTCGGTCGGGGTGTCGTTCGGGCCGGTGGAGGCGGGTGGACCGGTGGAGCTGACCAGGAGCGTGGAGCTGGTCAACAAGACCGGGGACGACCTGGCGGC
The DNA here is from genome assembly GCF_024171695.1 of Actinosynnema pretiosum. Lineage (GTDB taxonomy): Bacteria > Actinomycetota > Actinomycetes > Mycobacteriales > Pseudonocardiaceae > Actinosynnema > Actinosynnema pretiosum. Next base: position 106,454 of record NZ_JAMTCF010000012.1, read on the forward strand.
GGTGGCCGCCTACCGGCCCGCCACCGAGGTGCCTGGCGCGGAGGTGGAGGTGCTGCCCAGGACCGCGCGGGTGCCCGCCGGGGGTTCGGCTCGGGTGTCGGTGCGGCTGCGGGTGGACCCGGCGGCGCTGCGCAAGGTCGGCGATCCGACGCTGGAGGTGGAGCAGCGCGGGCACGCGCGGCAGTTCCTGGCCGAGGTGTCCGGGCGGGTGGTGTTCCGGGCGGGCGCGCACGACGCGGTGCTGCCGGTCTACGCGGCGCCCCGGCCGGTGTCGGCGCTGTCCGCGCGGGCGGCGGCGGGCGGGGTGGAGCTGGTCGGGCGCGGGCTGGACCAGGGCGAGGGGGCGGAGGCGTACCGGTCGCTGGTGAGCGCGTTCGAGCTGCACGGGCGCAGTCCCGAGCTGGCGCCGTGCGGGGCGGAGCTGCTGACCGGGTGCCTGGCGGTGGGCTCGGCGCGGGGCGGCGACCTGCGGTACGCGGGCGCGTCGGCGGCGGACGGGGTGGTGTCGTTCGGGGTCGCGACGTGGGGGACGTGGACCGGGCTGGGGGCGGGCGGGCCGACGCCGGTGGTGGGCGTTGACGTGGACCGGGACGGGGCGGAGGACTACCGGGTGCAGGTGGCGCGGCCGGTCGACGGCAGCGGGAAGGTCGTCGCGGACCTGTGGCTGGCGCGGACCACGCGGGTGTCGGACGACGAGGTGGTGGACGAGCGGCCGGTCAACGGGTGGCACGGGGAGGTGGACAGCGCGGTGATGGACACCGACGTGGGGGCGCTGCCGGTGTCACTGGAGGCGCTCGGGATCGCCCCTGGGGGCACGGGCGGGGATTCGGCTGGAGGCTCGCCAGGGGATCTGGCGGGGGACTCGGCTGGGGACTCGCTCGGGGCCGGGCTCGGCGGCGGGCCGCTGCGGTACCGGGTGCGCACGCGCGGGTGGGCGCTGCCCGCCGGGACCGAGGACGGGGTGGTGGACCGCTTCGACGGCTGGTTCGACTTCGACCCGGCCGCCTCGCGGGTGGCGCTCCCGGTCGGGTCGACCGCGCGGGACGGGCTGCTCGTGCCGGTGCGCGGGGCCGGTGAGGTGCTGGTGCTGCACCACCACAACGGCGGCGGTTCCCGCGCGGGAGTGGTGGTTTACTCCGGGGAATGAGCTTCGTGGTCGGCGTTGACGGGGGCGGCACGTCCACCAGGGCGCTGCTCTTCGGCGCCGACGGGACCCGGCTGGGCGCCGGGCGCGCGGGCGGGTCGAACCCGAACTCGGTGGGGTCCGGGACGGCCGCCGCGAACCTGCGGCTGGCGCTGGAGGGCGCGCTGTCCGGGGTGGACGCGGGCGCGGTGCGGGCCGGGGTGCTCGGGATGGCCGGGTCGAGCAAGCTGACCGACCCCGAGGTGGAGGCGCTGTTCCTGGCCGCCTGGGCGGGCGCGGGGCTGCGCTGCCCGATGCGGGTGGTGACCGACTGCGAGGCCGCGTTCGCCGCGGGGACCGCCGCGCCGGACGGCACGGTGCTGGTGGGCGGGACGGGCTCGATCGCGGCGCGGGTGCGCGGGCGGCGGGTGGTCGGCACGGTCGGCGGGCACGGGTGGCTGCTCGGCGACGAGGGGTCGGCGTTCTGGCTGGGCCGGGAGGCGGTGCGGGCGGCGCTGCGGGCGCTGGAGGCGGGCGAGCTGGACGGGCTGGCGCGCGCAGTGCTGGAGCGGGCCGGGGTCGGCGAGGGGCCGGGCGCGTGGGCGCGGCTGATCACGGCGGCGAACGCGGGGCCGCCCGTGGCGCTGGCCGGGTACGCGCCGCTGGTGACCGAGGCGGCCGGGGCTCCCGGCGAGGTCGTGGCGGCGCGGATCGTGGGCGAGTGCGCGCGGGTGCTGGCCGACCTGGCGGCGGCGGCGCGCACGGCGGACGAGGTGGCACCGGTGGTGCTGGTGGGCAGCCTGGTGGACGCGCCGGTGCTCGGGGAGCGGCTGCGGGCGGAGCTGGCGGTGCGCACGGACGGCGAGGTCGTGGTGGTGCGGGAGGCCGCGGTGGGCGCGGCGTGGCTGGCCGCGCTGGAGAGCGGGGCCGAGGACGGGTGGCGGGACCGGGCGCTGGGGTGAGGGTGGGCGGGTGCGGGCGCTCGGGTGAGCGTCCGGAGGTGAGCGCGGCGGGCAGGTCGACGCGGCCGGCCCCGTCCCGCCCGCGCCAGGTCCGCGCGAAACGCGCCCCGGCCCTACCCCGCCGCCACGTGCGCCGCGAACGCCGCCGCCGCCGGTGACGTCGCCGGGTCCTTCGGCAGCACCAGGTCCACGGTGTGCACCAGGCCCTCCTCGCGCAGCGGCACCGCCACGACGCCCTCGGCGGGCAGGTCGGTCCGCGCGGGCACCAGCGCCACGCCCAGCCCCGCCCTGGTCAGGTTGAACACCATCGGCAGGTCGACCACCTCGCAGCTGATCCGCCTGGTCAGCCCGCGCTCGGCGAACGCCAGGTCCACCAGGTCCCGGCTCTCGTGGCCGGGGTAGGTGTCCACGAACCGCTCCCCCGCGAGGTCCGCCAGCGCCAGCCCGTCCCGGCCCGCCAGCGGGTGGCCCGACGCGAGCAGCGCGACCACCGGCTGGGTGGACAGGCGGGTGGCGCGCAGTCCGGGCAGGCGGGCGGGCGCTCCGGTGACGACCGCGCAGTCCAGGCCGCCCTCGGCGACCAGCGTCAGCGCGCGGTCGCGGCCCGGCTGCCGCACCGAGATGTCCAGGCCGGGGTGGGCGGTCGCGAACGAGGCCAGCCAGTTCACGAAGCGGCACGACACGTCCCGGTTGTGCAGCGGGAGCGTGCCGATGGTGAACGGGCCCGCGACCAGGCCCCGCACGTCCCGGACGAGCTGCTTGGCCCGCTCGGACTCCTGCAGGGTGCGCCGCGCGCCGGGGAGCAGCGCCCGGCCCGCCGTGGTCAGGCGGACCGGCCTGGAGCCCCGGACGAACAGCTCGGAGCCGACGTCGCGCTCCAGGGACCGGATCGACGAGGACAGGCCGGACTGCACGATCCGCTCGCGCTCGGCCGCCCTCGTGAAGCTGGACTCCTCGGCCAGCGCGACGAAGTGCTTCAGGTGCCGCAGTTCCACCCCGCGATTATCTCCCGGAGAGATGGAGGACAACTCCACCAGGTGCGGCGGAGCTGAGATGGGGCGTCCGGGGCACCGGGTTGGACGGGGTGAAGGCACTCGTGGAAGGAACCCCGATGGAACTCGGCATCTACTCGTTCGGCGACCTCGCCCCCCGCTCGGGCGGGGAGCCCACCGACGTCGCGCGGCGGCTCGCCGACCTGGTCGACCAGGTCAGGACCGCCGACGAGGCCGGGCTGGACGTCGTCGCGATCGGCGAGCACCACCGGCGCGAGTTCACCGTCTCCGCGCCGGAGATCGTGCTCGCCGCGCTGGCCGGGGTCACCTCGTCGATCCGGCTCGCCTCCGGCGTGACCGTGCTGTCCACCCAGGACCCGGTCCGGGTGTTCCAGCAGTTCGCGACGCTGGACCAGCTGTCCGGCGGGCGCGCGGAGGTCATCGTGGGGCGCGGGGCGTTCACCGAGTCGTTCCCGCTGTTCGGGCACGACCTGCGCGACTACGACGCGCTGTTCGACACCAAGGTCAGGGCGCTGCTGGAGCTGACCCGCTCGCGGGAGCTGCCGGTGGTCAACGGCGTCGACGTCGTGCCGAGGCCGCTGCAGCCCGAGCTGCCGGTGTGGATCGGGGTGGGCGGCACGCCGCAGTCGGCGATCCGGGCCGGGGTGCTGGGCACGCCGATGTTCCTGGCGTTCTTCACCGGCCCGGAGACCTCGCGCGGCACGGCCGAGCTGTACCGGCGGGCGGGCGAGCAGGCCGGGCACGACCCGGCGTCGCTCAAGCTCGCCAGCGGCGGGCACATGTTCGTCGGCCGGACCTCGCAGGGCGCGAAGGACGAGTTCTACCCGTACTACTCGGACTACTTCTCGCTGCACCCGCGCATGAAGGACGGGATGCCCAGGGGCGTCTACGACGAGTGGCTGCGCGCGGGGCTGCTGGTGGGCAGCCCGCAGGAGGTGGTGGACAAGATCCTGCGGCACCGGGAGGTGCTCGGGGTGGACCGGTACGTCGGCCAGTTCGACGTGGGCGGGATGCCGGTGGCGATGACCAACCGCAGCCTGGAGCTGTTCCTCACCGAGGTGGTCCCGGCGGTGCGCGCGGAAACCGCCTAGCGACGGGGGATCCGCGCGCGGGGCCCGTGCTGCCCGCCTCCGGGCGGGACGGGCCCTAGTCGACCCGCTCGGGCTTCTCGGGGGCGGAACCCGTTGCGGCGGCGGGGTTCTCGACGGGCGCGGACTCCCCCGGCACGCGCGGGTGCCGCAGGCCGGGGTGGTCGGCGGGCAACGACCTCCGGATCACCCACCAGCTCGCCACCACGCACACCACCTGCAGCGGCCAGCTCAGCGCGACCTGCGCGACCGCCAGCGCGACCACCTGACCGGCCAGCCACAGCCCGCCGAACACCACCACGCGCAGCAGGTACTGCCCCACCCACAACCAGCTCGCGTGCCGGTAGGCGCGCATCAGGTCCGGGTCCTGGCGCCACTTGAACTTCTGCCCGGTGACCAGCCCGACCACCACGCCCAGCAGCGGCCAGCGCAGCACGATGCTCGCCGCCCACGCGAGGGCGCTGCCGACGTTGAGCAGGATGCGCAGCAGGAAGAAGTCCTCGGCCCGGCCGGTCCGCAGCGCCACGTACGCCGCGATCACCACCAGGGTCAGGCTCACCACGACCGCCCTGGGCTTGCCGCCCCGCGCGAGCCGGTAGGCGCCGATCACCACGCCGCAGAGCACCGCCGCGAGCGCGCCCGCGCCGATGGAGTGCCCGCCGAGCAGCCAGCCGAGCACGAACACCGCGGGCGGCAGCGACGCGTCGAGTGCCCCGCTGCGACCGCCGAGCAGTTCGGCCAGCGACTCCTGACGAGTGTCGGTCATGCTCCCAGGGTGCATGAGGGCAGCCTTACCGCGACCACGCACCCCGGTAACGGTCGTGCGTCGGTGCGCCACCCGGTCCCGCGCGCCCGGACGCGGCCCGCCCCTCTGCGGTCACCAGCGGAAACCGGGACGAAGTGGGTCAAAGGAGACCAAAGGGGATCAACCGGACCGCTAACCGATGGTCAGCTCGCGCGATCCGATGGTCACGGTCAGTCGCCGGTCGGGTTCGGAGGGGCTCGTCGTGGTGGTCGTGGAAGTCGTGATCTCCGTCGCACTCGTCGTCGTGGTGGACGTCACCTGCGGCACCTTGGTGACGACCACCTTCGACGTCTCGGTCACCGTGCTCGGGACGGCGCCGGTCGACTCGAAGCCCCCGCCGTGGTCCATCGGCGGGCCGTCACCCGCCGGGGTCGTCGACGTGCGGCTCGGCTCGATCCGCTGCCCCTCAGCGGGTTTGGGCGGACCGTCGTCGAGCAGGACGGCCGTGGTGATGCCGGTGAGCGCGGCGATCAGCGCGAACGTCACCGCGGGGAGGGGAAGTCGGGGCACGGTCGGCAAGGCTACGTGCGGGGAACCGGCGAAACGCCCATTGCCGACACCGTGTCCCACCATCGAGTGATACGCGCGTCCCGCCTCGCGGGACCCGGAGGTGGCGCGAATCCGAAGTGCGGGAGCATCCTTGTCCGCGCGGTGCGGGGGTGTCGCGCAGGAGGGAGGAGCTGTGCAGGAGTTGGACAGCTACGTCGCGGTGGGGGACAGCTTCACCGAAGGCCTGGACGATCCAGCACCCCACGGCGGGTATCTCGGGTGGGCCGACCGGTTGGCGGCCATGATCTCCTCGCGCCAGCGGGGGTTCAGGTACGCCAACCTGGCGATCCGGGGCAGGTTGCTCCAGGCCATCGTGGAGGAGCAGGTCCCGGTCGCGGTGGCGCTCAAGCCGAGCCTGGTGACGTTCTGCGCGGGCGGGAACGACCTGCTCATGCCAGGAGCGGACCCGGACGCGGTGGCCGAGGTGTACGAGATCGCGGTGGCCGAGCTGCGGGCGACGGGCGCGGAGGTCGTGATCTTCACGGGCTTCGACCCGAGGCACGCCCCGGTGCTGCGCTCGCTGCGGGGCAAGGTCGCGATCTACAACTCGCACCTGTGGTCGGTGGCCGAGCGGTACGACTGCAAGGTCGTCGACCTGTGGTCGATGACCGTGCTGCACGACATCAGGGCGTGGGGTCCCGACCGGCTGCACCTGGCGCCCGAGGGGCACCAGCGGGTGGCGCTGCGGGTGGCCGAGCTGCTGGGCCACGAGCAGGAGGAGCAGTGGCGCACGCCGTGGCCGGTGGTCGCCGAGGACGACTGGGTGACCCAGCGCAGGCAGGACCTGAAGTGGGCGCGGGAGCACGTGGTCCCGTTCATCACCAGGCACCTGCGGGGCGCGTCGCTCGGTGACGGCGTCGTGCCGAAGCGGCCGGAGCTGCTGCCGATCAGCAGCGGCGAGAACAACTGAGCCCGGTCCGGGCCGGGTCGTCGGAGAAGGCGACCCGGCCCGGCCGGCGCTCTCCCCCGAACGCCGGCCCGACCGGGTCCGGGTGGCTTTCCCCCCTGGGTGCTTGAGCCCCCCAAGAACCACCCGAGGCGCGGGCGGGGCCCGCGCACGCCGCTCAACCTGCCACGTTCGGCGGACAGCGGGCTAAACAGCCGCTAAAACTCCCCGCCGAGGCCTTCCAGCGCGGCCCGGACCTGCGCCGCCCGGTCCGAGCCGAGCCGCTCGAACAGCCGCAGCGACTCCACCAGCTCGGCCCGCGCCGCCGCCGTCCCGCCGCGCCTGGCCAGCACCGAGCCGAGCACCTGGCGGCCGAACGCCTCCTCGTACCGCATGGTCCCGCCGGTCGCGAGCTGCACGCCCTGCCTGGCGCTCTCCTCGGCCTCGGCCAGCAGGTCCAGCTCCGCGTACAGCTCGGCGAGGTTGTTGACCGCGATGGCGTGGCCGCGCTGGTCGCCGGTGCGGTGGAAGATCTCGGCGGCCTGGAACTGGTGGCGCGCCGCGGTCTCCCTGCGCCCCACCGCCTGCTCGGCCTGGGCGAGGTTGTTCAGCACGTGCGCCTCGCCGAGCACGTCGCCGTCGCGGCGGGCCGCCTCGACGGCCTCGCGGTAGCGCGCGATCGCCGCCTCGCCCTGCCCGTCCGCGAGCAGCGCGGAAGCGAGCTGGCCCAGCGCGGGCACCAGGTAGCGGGGTTCGCCGAGCCGCTCGGCGATCCGGTGCGCCAGCCTGGCGTCGGCGAGCGCCCCAGGGGCGGGACCGGCGCGCAGCGCCACGGTGTGCGCGGCGTGCAGCACCAGCACCTCGCCGCGCGGGTCCCCTGCGGCGCGGGCGGAGGCGAGCCCGATCGCGGCCAGCTCGGCCCAGCCGTCGTCACGGGCGCGGACCGCGCAGCGGGTGTGCACGAGCCGGACCAGCTGCCACACCCGGCGGTGCAGGCCGTGCTCGGCGCCCGCCCTGACCAGGGCGACGATGGTCGGCCACTCCTTGTCGAACCACAGCAGCGCCTGGCCGGACGTGGCGGGTCGGGCGGTGCGGTGGTCGGACTGGCCGGGGTCGAGGTTGTCGGTCGCCGGGCGGAGCAGCCTTCGGGCGCGGTCGCAGGCGGCGAGGTAGTGGTCGAGGAGCCTGCCGAGCGCGGCGGTGGTGCGCTCGGGGGCCGTTCCGGCCAGCAGTTCGCGGGCGTAGAGGCGGACCAGGTCGTGCAGGGCGTAGTCGCCGCGACCGCGCTCGACGAGCAGGTGCGCGTCGGCCAGCTCGGCGAGGCGGCGGCCCGCCGTGCCCGCGTCGGTGCGGCAGAGCGCGGCGACGGCCTGGGCGGTGACCCTGGGGCCGGGGACGAAGCCCGCGGCGCGGAAGACCTCGGCCAGCTCTGCGGGGAGCTCCCGGTAGGACAGGGCGAGCGCGCGGGCCACGCCGATGCCACCGGGTGTGGTGTCGGTGGTGGGGGTGGTGGGGGTGGTGAAGGTGGTGGGGGCGGTGGGTACGGGGGTGGAACCGGAGGTGGGGGCGGGGCCGGAGTCGAGGGCGGGGCCGGGATTGGGGCCAGGAACGGAGCTGAGGGCAGGACCGGAGCCGGAGGTGGTGTCGGAGGTGGGGTCGGCGAGGTCGAGGGCGCGCAGGCGGGTGCTGTCGTCGGAGAGCGCGCCCACCAGCGACGCGACCGTCCACTCCGGGCTGGAGACGAGCTTGGCGGCGGCGATCCGCAGCGCCAGCGGCAGGTTGTCGCACAGCCGGGCCAGGTCGCGGACCGCGTCGGGCTCCTGCTCGGACAGCGGCTTGCCGACGGCCTCGTCGACCAGCCTGGCCGACTCGTCCTCGGCGAGCGGGCCGAGGGTGAGCACGCGGGCGCCCGCGCTGACCACCAGCGCGCCCAGGCGCAGCCTGCTGGTGACCAGGGCGAGCGAGCCGGAGCCGGGTGGTAGGAGCAGGCGGACGTGCTCGGCGTCGCGGGCGTCGTCCAGCACGACCAGGACGCGGCGGCCCGCCAGCACGGAGCGGTAGAGGCCGACCCGGTCGGCGGTCTCGCGGGGCACCGCGTCGGCGGGCACGCCCAGCGCGAGCAGGAACCTGCCCAGCACCTCGCCCGGTCCGACCCGCGCGCGCCCGTCGTCGGCGTGCCCGCCGAGCTGGGCGAACAGCAGGCCGTCGGGGAACTGGGCGGCCCTGCGGTGGCCCCAGGCGACGGCCAGCTCGCTCTTGCCGATGCCGGGCGGTCCGTCCAGGACGGCGGTCGTGGTGGCGTCCCGGTCGCGGGTGTCGCAGAGCAGGTCGAGCCAGGCCAGCTCGTCGTCGCGGCCGACGAAGCCGCTGGCGGCGGCGGGCAGCTGGGCGGGCACCACCACGCCGGGTCGCGGCGGGAAGCCGGGCGCGCCGGGAGCGCCCGCGGGCAGCAGGACCGGGTCGTCGCGGAGCACCAGCTCGTGCAGGGCGCGCAGGTCGGGGCCGGGGTCGATGCCCAGCTCGTCCACGAGCCTGCGGTGGAAGCGCTGGCAGACGTCGAGCGCCTCGGCGCGGCGGCCGGAGCGGTAGAGGGCGAGGACGGCCTGGGCGACCAGGCGCTCGCGGAACGGGTGCTCGGCGACCAGCTGGCGCAGCTCCCCGACGACCTCCAGGTGGTGGCCCAGCTCCAGCTCGGCGGCGGCCCGCTCCTCCAGGGCGACCAGGCGCAGCTCGGCCAGGTCGCTGCCGGGGGCGTTGGGCACGTCGGCCAGCACCGGGCCGCGCCACAGCCGCAGCGCGTCGCGCAGCAGCGGCGCCCTGGTCGTGGCGGGCTTGCCGCGCGCCGAGGAGATCAGCCTGCGGGCGCGGTGGTGGTCCAGGCGCCACGGGTCGACGGCCAGCTGGTAGCCGGGCGGGGTGGTGAGGATGCGCGCGGAGCCCGCCGGGTCCGCCGCGTCCAGGACCTTGCGCAGCCGCGAGACGTAGCCGTGGACGATGGTCCTGGCCGTCGCGGGCGGCTCCTCGCCCCACAGGCGGTCGACGAGCTCGTCGATCGGCACCACCCGGTTGGCCTCCAGCACCAGGACGGCCAGCAGCGCCCGCACCCCCCGGCGCCCGATCGCGATGGGCCCGCCGTCCGCGACCACCCTGAGCGGACCGAGGACGCCGAACTCGAGACCGCACCTGCTCCGGTCACCCATGTCCCTCCCCCCGCCGTGCTTCGTCAACCGGTCACACGTTCAGGTGCGCCACATCTCCCGGTGGATACCTGCGAGTAGTGTTTGTTCGGACAACTTCTGTGGTGCGATGACCGGACGACCGAACGGCGGTTGGGGTTTGGCCCCCGGATGCGCCGCAGTGCAGGGGGGCGAGTGCCGCGCGAGCCGATGGCGGTGGTGGACCGTGGCGCGGCGTGCCTGCTGGGCGGCGCGCTCGGCGACGCGCTCGGCGCGCCCGTGCAGTACCTGGGCCTGCCGGACATCCAGCGGGACCACGGGCCGGACGGGGTGCAGGAGCCCCCGTGGCCTGCGCTGGTGACCGATGACACGCAGCTGACGCTGTTCAGCGCGGACGGGTACCTGCGGGCGTGGGTGCGCGGGAAGAGCACCGGCGAGTGGGAGCCGGTCGACGAGGTGTGGAACAGCTACCGCAGGTGGCTGGTGACCCAGCAGTTCGCCGGGCCCGACGAGGGGGCGGCCGGTCTGCTGGCGCAGGGGCGGCTGTACGCGAGCCGGTCGCCGGGCCTGACGTGCCTGCGCGCGCTGGCCGCCGACGTCCCGCCGACGCCGGAGGCGCCGATCAACGAGTCGTCCGGGTGCAACGGGGTGACCAGGACGGCCCCGGCGGGCTTCGCGCCGCACCCGGACATCGCGTACGACCTGGGGTGCCGGTTCGCGGCGCTGACGCACGGCGGGACCGGCGGGTGGGTGTCGGGCGGGGCGTTCGCGCTGCTGATCCACCTGCTGGCGGTGCGCGGACGGCCGCTGCGTGAGGCGGTGGACCAGGTGATCGGGCGGGTGCTGCGGGATGACCCGTACACGGCGAACGCGCTGAACCGGGCGGTGGTGTACGCGGAGGAGCAGCGGGCGAGCGGCGGGCCGGTGCGGGTGGACCGGTTGGGGAGCGGGTGGACCGGGCCGGAGGCGCTGGCGATCGCGGTGCACGTGGTGCTGGTGTACCCGAAGCGGTCGCAGTTCGTGGACGCGTTGCGGGCTGCGGTGAACCACTCCGGGGGGAGTGACGCCACGGCTTCGTTGACGGGGAACATCCTGGGGGCGTTGCACGGGACCGCCGGGTTGCCTCGGGACTGGCTGGCGGGGTTGGAGCTGGTGGACGTGCTGGCTGCGATCGGGGCTGACCTGGGGTGTTCGGTGGCGGGGTTGGAGTTCGACGAGTCGTTGTACCGGTGATGGGTTGGGCGAAGAGACAAGGGCGAAGAGCTGAAGAGCTCGCCTCGCCGGCGGGGCAGGCCTCCAAAAACGAGGGGGAAGGGCTCTGCCGGCTGGTGGCTGTTGGTCTTGTGGTCCGGTTTAAGGCGAACTGCTGCGGTGGTTGGGGTCCCTCGTCTCCGTTTGGCCTCCTTTCAGGCAAGCACAGGCGTCAAGACGCCGTTTGACCAGGCAGTCTGCCGCTCAGTGCGGCGGCGTCTTGACACCTGCGCTCGGGCTTCGCCAGGCCAAACGGAGACGAGGGACGCGGGATTGGGGGCTGCGTGGGCTCGCTGCGCTCGCCCCGCAGCCCGCGAGTGCGTTTGGCCCGCAGTTCGCGAGTGCGGTGATCTTGCTGTGCGTTTGGCCTGCGAGTGCGGTGGGTTTTGCCGCGACCGGGGACACCCGGCCGTGGGTGCCATGGGGGGCGTGGGGGAATTCCCCGTGACTGTGCCGGTGTTCTGGTGAGAAGCCGTCCTCGGCCGCGCGTTCCCGAAAAGCGTGCGACCGAGGTCGGCTCTCCCGCTGGTCGCCTGGGCGACGCCCCGAGCGCAGCACCTCGGCTGACCTGCGTGGAGCGGGGAAACCCCGTGCGCGGAACCGTAGCAGAGGTCTTCGGTTCGGTCACGTGGTTCCGGGGAATCCCGACCGTCCCGTGTGGATCAACAGGTCACGGTGCCAGCGGTAGGCCGGGGGTTCTGTGGACCTTGCGGTCCGCGTCCACCGCGTGGACCTCGCAGCCCGGTTGGGACGCCGCCCACGCCACGCCCTCCCTGCCCAGGGCGAAGGCCGCCGTCGCGGTCGCGTCGGCCACCTCCAGGGAGCGGGCCACCACGGTGAGGCTCAGGAGGGAGGTCACCGGTTCTCCCGTTCTGGCGTCGACGATGTGGTCGCCGCGCTCGTAGCGCGCGGACGTGGCCACCGACAGGCCGTCGACCTCCAGGACCGCGCAGAAGCGGTCCGGGTGGTCGGGGTGGCGGACGCCCACGCGCCACGGGCCGCCCTCCGTCGCGACGTCGCCGCCCGCGTTCAGGACGAAGCGGGTGACGCCTGCGGCTCGGAGCAGGTCCGCCGCGCGTTGGACGGCCCAGCCCTTCACCACCGCGCACGGGTCCAGGACGCCCGCGCGGTGGGCCGCGAAGGCTCCCCCGGTGGCCTCCCGGTACCAGTCCGACACCGCCAGGACGTGCGCCAGGTCGGGCGAGGGGTCGACGTGCTCGCCCCTGCCCAGCCTGCTCACCTCGCTGTCCGGCTTGAACGGGCTGAAGCGGGCGTCGACCTCGTGCAGCCACTCGAACGCGTCCGCGATCGCGGCCCCGTGCCCGGCGCCGTCCGGCGCGTTGACCGAGATCGGGAAGCCCATGACGTGCTCGACGTGGCGCACCGGCTCACTCCGCCGAGTCGATCGCCGACTGCAACGACCGCACGTAGGCGGCGCTGGTCGTGGTCGCGCCGGAGACCGAGTCGACCTCCGCGCTCTGCGCCTCCAGGGTCTCCTCCACCAGCACCGGCACGGCCTGGCGGGTCGGGGCGCTGCTCGGCTGCTTGAGCATGGTCACGGCGGTGATCCGGTCGCCCTCGTAGGTGAGCTGCACCTGGACCTGGCCGTACCTGGTCTCCTGCACCTGCCCGGCCACCACCCGGCCGGTCGCGGTGGAGCCACCGGAGTCGGCGGAGTCGGGCGGGGCCTCGGTGGCGGCGGCGACGGTGGTCGTCTCCGCCTGCGGCTCGTAGCGCCACAGCGGGACCAGGCCCGCGATGGTCAGCAGCAGGACCGGGACAGCTCTCTTCACGACTTCTCCCCCATCAGCAGCACAAGGCAGATTTGCAGATTTGTGGAGTGGAGCGGTGCCTGCGCAGGGGCGCCTTTCCCCTGCGCAGGCAGGCCTCCGCTCCTAGAAATGTCACAGGCGGTGCCTGCGCAGGGGCGCCTTTCCCCTGCGCAGGCAGGCCTCCGCACCTAGAAATGTCCCAGCTCACCTCGCCAGGGTGAAGCGCTCGGAGTGGACCTGGTTCGCGGGTACGCCCAGTTCCGCCAAGGACTCCAGCACGGCCTCGGTCATCCGGCTCGGGCCGCACACGAACACGTCCCGCTCCCGCACGTCCGGCACCGCCGCGCCCAGCGCCCGCGCGCCCAGCGGACGGGCGTCGGGGGCGTGGTCGGCGGTCGTGCCGGTCACCACGTGCAGCACCGCGCCCTTGGCCCGCGCCAGGTCGCGCAGCTCGTCCAGCAGCACGGCGTCGCGCCGCTCGCTGACCCGGTACACCACCACCGCGTGCCCGCTGATCTCCTCCAGCAGCGCCCGCACCGGCGTCACCCCGACACCGCCCGCGATCAGCAGCGCGTTCGGCCTGGTCCGGTGCAGCGCGGTGAACGCGCCGTACGGGCCCTCGGCGAACACCCGCGTCCCCGGCGCCAGCGACCGCAGCGACGCGCTGCCCGCGCCGAGCGCCTTCGCGGTCAGCCGCAGCGAGCGGCCGTCGGGGGCGGCGGACAGGGAGAACGGGTTGGCCTGCCACCAGCGCCCGCGCTCCAGGAAGCGCCACAGGAAGAACTGGCCCGCCCTGGCGGGCAGCTTGTCCAGGTCTCGGCCGGTGATGTGGATCGAGACCACGTCCTCCGACTCGGGCACGACGGCCGCCACGCGCAGCCGGTGCCTCAGGTTGCGCCACAGCGGCAGGCCGACCCGGCCGACCAGGACCGCCGCCAGCGCCGCGCCCCACAGGCCCCACCAGTACGCGGTGGCCAGCGGCGACGAGGTGAAGGTGGTGCCCGCGGCGACCTGGTGCGAGAACGCCAGCACCACGGCCAGGTACGCGTACAGGTGGATGAAGTGCCAGGTCTCGTAGGCGAGCCTGCGCCGGGCGAAGCGGGCCGACGCGCCGCCGACGACCAGGATCAGCACGACGGCGACCACGGCGCGCAGCACGCCCTCGACCGTGGTGGCCAGGTGCACCAGCTCGTCCAGCGGCGGCAGCGACGCGAGCTGCGCGTAGCCGGTGGTGATGAACACCACGTGGGCCACCAGCAGCCACACCAGCGAGATGCCGGTGACGCGGTGCCAGGCGGTGAGCCGGTCCATGCCGAGCCGCCGGTCGAACCACGGCAGCCTGGCCACCAGGAGCAGCTGGAACGCCAGCACCAGCGCCGCGTACAGGCCGGTGAGCCTGCCGAGCAGGATCAGCGCGTTGGAGCCGAGTCCGGCCTGGGCGAACAGGACCGCGACCACGGCGGCGTTCACGCCGAGCACGGCGTGGAGGCCGGTGCGCGCCACCGCTCTCGGGCGCACCGCAGGCGCCTGGGCCTGGAGGGTTGTCACGGGGGCTCCTCGGGTGGGGACTGCCGCAAGCTTGGGCCGCGAAGCTGTGGGGGTCCTGTTCCGGACCTGTCGATTCGCTGTCCGAGTCTGTCGATTCGCTGTCGGCGTCCGATCCGGCGCCGCGACGGACGCCGCCTGGCGCAGGATGTAGGCGTGGAGAACGGTTCACCGGTTCGTCTGCTCGTCGTCGACGACGAGCCGCACATCGCCGACCTGGTGGCCACGGTCGCGCGCTACGAGGGCTGGCAGGCCGTCACGGCGGGCAGCGGCGAGGCCGCGATCAAGGCCGCGCTGGACTTCCAGCCAGACATCGTGGTGCTGGACCTGATGCTGCCCGACGTGGACGGGTTCACCGTGCTGGACCGGCTGCGGGGCGAGGGCGCGATGGTGCCCGTGGTGTTCCTGACCGCGCGCGACGGCACGGCGGACCGGGTCGCCGGTCTCACCAGGGGCGGTGACGACTACCTGGTGAAGCCGTTCTCGGTGGAGGAGCTGATGGCGCGGCTGCGCGCGGTGCTGCGGCGCAGCACCGGGCCGTCGTGGAAGCGCTCCGTGCTGAAGGTGGCCGACCTGGCGCTGGACGAGGACACCCGCGACGTGCGGCGCGGCGACCGGCTGGTGACGCTGACGCCGACCGAGTACGAGCTGCTGCGCTACCTGATGCGCCGCTCCCCCACGGTGCTGACCAAGGCGCAGATCCTGGACCACGTGTGGGAGTACGACTTCGGCGGTCGCTCGAACGTGGTGGAACTGGTGGTGTCGCACCTGCGGCGCAAGCTGGACGGGGAGGGCGACGAGCCGCTGATCCACACCGTGCGCGGGGTGGGCTACGTGCTGCGCCGGGCGCTGAGCTGATGCGCGATCTGGTCACCGGTCGGCGGATGCGGCTGGGCACCCGGCTCGCGCTGGGCCTGGGCGCGCTGGCGCTGGCGGTGTTCGGGCTGGTCGGGGCGCTGGTGGTGACCTCCATGGAGGACTACCTGGCGCGCAAGCTCGACGCGCAGATGAAGTCCACCCAGATCGCGCAGGAGAAGGACTTCCGCGACAACGGGGACGTCCTCGGGCCGGTGTACGGCTGGTACTACGCGGTGTACGAGGTGCGGGACGGCGAGCCCCGGCCGCTGCCCTCGCACAAGCTGCCGCTGGACGACCGGCCGATGGCGAAGGTGGCCACGATGGTCACCGGGGACCAGCCGGTGTTCACCACGGTCCACCTGGAGGGCGAGGGGACCTACCGGGTGCGCGGCTGCCCTGCGGGCGACGGGACCGTGCTGGTGAGCGCGGCGCCCATGGACGACCTGACCACGACCGTGCAGCAGCTGACCATGGTGCTGGTGGCGCTGTTCGCGCTGGCGCTGGTGGCGCTGGTGGTGGTCGGGCGGGCGGTGCTGCGGCGCGGGTTGCAGCCGCTGAGCGAGATGGCGCGCACCGCGCACGACATCACCTCGCACGACCTGACCGACTCGGCGCGGCTGCCGGTGCGGTCGGAGGGCTCGTACGGCGGGGTCGAGGTGGCCGAGCTGCGGACGGCGTTCAACACGATGCTGGAGCACATCGACAGCTCGCTGGCCGCGCGGACGGTCGCCGAGCAGCGGCTGCGCCGGTTCATCGCGGACGCCTCGCACGAGCTGCGCACGCCGCTGACCTCGATCCGGGGGTACGCGGACCTGTTCCGGTACGCGGCGGCCAACGCGCCGGAGGAGCGCGAGGCGCACCTGGAGAAGCTGCGGGCCGAGGCGGCGCGGATGAGCGTGCTGCTGGAGGAGCTGCTGCTGCTGGCGCGGCTGGACTCGGCGGAGGCCGAGCCGCCGGTGCGGCCGGAGAACGGCGACCTGGTGGAGCTGGTCGGGCAGGCGGTGGACGCGTTCCGGGCGGCGCGGCCGGGTCGCCCGGTGGCGCTCACCGCCGCGCACCCGAGCGTGCCGATGCGGTTCGACGCGGTGCGGCTGCGGCAGGTGCTGGACAACCTGCTGACCAACGCGGCGGTGCACACGCCGCTGGGCACGGCGGTGTCGGTGTCGGTGGACGTGGTGGGCGGCGACGCGGTGGTGCGGGTGCGCGACGCGGGGCCGGGCATCCCGGCGCGCGACCAGCAGCGGATCTTCGACCGGTTCTACCGGGTGGACCACTCGCGCACCCGCGACCGGGGCGGCAGCGGGTTGGGGCTCGCGGTGGCGCGGTCGCTGGTGGAGGCGCACCGGGGGACGCTGGAGCTGGAGAGCCGTCCTGGCTCGACGACGTTCACGATCACGCTGCCGCGCTGAGCGACAACCACCTTTCCGGTGAACCTGCCGCGCTCGGGCGCGCGCGGGCCCGGAAACCCGATCAATGCGGTTCCCCGCGCGCCCGCCGACCAACCTCGGGAACGGTCCCGGCGGTGCGGTTTCCCGAAGCGCGGTGACGGTTTTCCGCCGGTTGCGCCGCCAGGCCGCAGTTCGTGGGCGGGATGGCCCGCCACTCCCCCGACCAGGTGTGGTCCCCATCCCTTCGCCGTCTGGAACCGCCTCGCCGATTCATCCCGGCGGGCGAACTCGTGCCCCCTAGAAAGGTCATAGGATCGCCCGCGCGAGTTTTCTTCCGAAACCCGACGTGCCCGTATCGGGTCGTATTTCCGGCATTCCCCCGCACCTCCGTCCGGCGTGCCGGGACACCGAGGTCCCGGCGCGGTCCGCAGACCTCCGGCGCAGCAGCCGGGGGTGTGACGAGGGAGGTCCGGAAGATGGCTGTTCCCCGGAGAACCACGGCGGCGGTGGCGCTGGCCGCCGCCGCGCTGGCCGCCGCGCCGCACGCGGTGGCGCACGCGGCCCCCACGACCGAGCGGGCGGAGCAGGTGGCCGCCGCCGCCGCGCCCGCCGCCTCCCGCTGCGGGCCGATGGACGTGGTGTTCGCGCTCGACGACACCGGCAGCATGGGCGGGGCGCTGAACAACATCAAGACCAGCATCAACGCGCTCGTCGGCGACGTGGTGTCGTCGTCCGGCGGCGACTACCGGTTCGGCCTGGTCACGTTCAAGGACTCGATCAAGGTGGTCACCGGTCTCGCGGCGAGCAACGCGGGGACCGTGACGAGCTACGTGACGAACGTGCTGGCCGCGACCGGTGGCGGTGGCGAGCCGGAGGCCTCCGACGAGGCGCTGCGGACCGCCGTGTCGCTGCGCCCGGCGGCGGGCATCCCGCAGAACGTCGACTTCACCGGCCCGTGGCGCTCGAACGCGCGCAAGTTCGTGGTGCTGGTGACCGACGCCCGCCCCGGCGGCTTCGACGACGCCTTCACGGCCGCCGACCAGGCCAGCGCCACCGCCGTGGCCAGCAGCGCGCTCGCGGCGGGGATCAAGCTGTCGGCGGTCTACGTGCCCACCTCGTCGGCGATGACCCCGACCATCGCGCCGATCATGCAGAACTACGCCACCACCACCGGCGGCGTCTACGTGCAGGCCCAGGCGGACGGCAGCGGCACCGCCGACGCGATCCGCAGGGCGCTGTCGGACTGCCGCCGCACCGACGTGTTCATGCGCGACCAGACCACCGACAACGGGGTGGAGGTCAACCCGAACGGCTCGGTGTGGGCGAGCCCGGACATCAAGGTCTGCCCGACCACCGCGGACTGCGCCACGACCTACCAGCCGCCCGTGGGCTCCACGAGCTGGATCCACGTGCGGCTGAACAACCCGGGCCCGTACGGGTCGGGCACGGGCGCGGGCACGCTGAAGCTGTACTGGGTGAACCCGAGCGGGTCGACGGTGTGGAACGACGCGACCGGCGGCGACTGGACGTTCATCGGCCAGCAGGCCGCGACCGTCCCGGCGGGCACGACCGTGGTGAAGGTGCCGTGGACGAACGTGCCCGGCCCCGGCCACTTCTGCCTGCTGGCGCGCTGGGTGTCCGCGAACGACCCGATGACCTACGCCGAGGGCGCCAACACCGCGCTGAACGCGAAGAACAACAACAACATCGCGTGGCGGAACGTGGACACCGTGCGGGTGCGCCCGACCGTGCCGGGCCGCACGTCGTTCACCCTGGGCAACGCGGTGGAGAAGGAGATCAGGACGGACCTGCTGTTCACCAGCCCCGGCAAGCCGTTCGTGGGGACCGGCAAGGTCGTGGTGGACCTGGGCCGGGAGCTGTTCCAGCGGTGGCAGGACTCGGGCGGTCAGGCGCGCGGGATCGAGCGGGTCGGCGAGACGGCCGTGCAGGTGCTCGACCCGAAGGAGGCGGCGCTGACCGGGATCGCGGTGCGGCCGGGCGAGCGGTTCACGGCGGGCCTGGAGTTCCAGGGCGGCGAGCCGGGCGGCGAGTACCTGCTGCACGTGGTGCAGCGCCTCGGCGACGAGGAGCTGGGCGGCGTCGCCTACCAGGTGCTGGTGGAGAAGGAGTAGGCGCGCGCGTGCCCGAGCGGGCGGTGTGAACGGCCGGGCGGCCTCGGACCTGAGGGGTCGCCCGGTCCGCTCAGGAAAGGTTCAGTTAGTCCTCAGCTCGACCCGGCCACTGGCGTTCCCCCGATCGAGACCGGCAAACAGAGTCCGGCGAGAGAGCGGAGCAGAGCCGTGCCGTTCACCAGCAACCGAGTCAGAGCGGAACTCGCGCAGGCCCTGGCGGCCTTGGCCGAGGCGGAGAAGGACACCGCCGCGGTGACCGCCGTGGTCAGGGCGCTCGACGGGGTCAAGTCCTCGAAGGCCGCCGCCAAGGCCGCCTTGGACGTGGTCAGGGAGCGGTTCGGCTGGGTCTACGGCTCCTACTGGCAGGTGGACGGGACGGGCAAGGCGCTGCGGTTCGCGGTCGAGTCCGGCGACGCGGGCGAGGAGTTCCGCGCGGTCACCCGCGAGGCCTCGTTCGCCGAGGGCGTCGGCCTGTCCGGGCGGGCCTGGCGCAGCCGCGACCTGGTGTTCGTCGGCGACCTGGGCACGCTGCGGGACTGCGTGCGCGCCCCCGTCGCGCAGAAGGTCGGCGTGAGGTCCGGCATCTGCTTCCCGCTGACCGAGGGCGGCCAGGTGGTCGGCACCATGGACTTCTTCTCGCTGGAGGAGCTGAACCCGTCCAAGCAGCGCCTGGAGGCGCTGCGCAGCATCGGGCTGCTGGTCGCCCAGGCCATGGAGCGGGTGGTCGACGTCGAGCACCAGGCCGCGTCGGCGCTGGACATCCAGGCGGTGAACGCGGTGCTGCGCGGCCTCGGCACGGCCGCCTCCGAGGAGGAGGCGACCCGGCAGGCGCTGGACACCGTGCGCAGCGAGTTCGGCTGGGCCTACGGCTCGTTCTGGGCGGTGGACCCGACCGGGCAGGAGCTGCGGTTCGTGACCGAGTCCGGGGACGCGGGCGCGGAGTTCCGCAAGATCACCCGCGAGGCCTCGTTCCGGCAGGGCGTCGGGCTGGCCGGTCGGGCCTGGAAGTCCCGCGAGATGCTGTTCGTCCCGGACCTGGCGGAGATGACCGACTGCGTGCGGGCGCCCGCCGCGCGGCGGGTGGGCGTGAAGTCCGGGGTGTGCCTGCCGCTGACCGTGCACGGCGCGGTCGTGGGCACGATGGACTTCTTCTCCCTGGAGGAGATCGAGCTGACCCCGAGCCGGGCGGACGCGCTGCGCAACACGGCGTTCCTGGTGTCGCAGTCGCTGGAGCGGATCAGGGAGACGACCAGGATCAGCTCGGCGGGCGCGGAGCTGGTGACCTCGATCGAGGAGGTCGAGCGCAACGTCGTGCAGGCGACCGGGGTCGCGGCCGAGGCGGCGACGCTGACCACCGACGCGAACCAGGCCGTCGGCAGGCTGGCGCAGTCCAGCAACGAGGTCGGCGACGTCGTCAAGGTCATCAACAGCATCGCCGAGCAGACCAACCTGCTGGCGCTGAACGCCACGATCGAGGCCGCTCGGGCCGGTGACGCGGGCAAGGGCTTCGCCGTGGTCGCCAACGAGGTCAAGGACCTGGCCCAGGGCACCGCCCGCGCGACCGAGGACGTGGCCAGGCTGATCAGCGCCATCCAGTCCGACGCGAGCAGCGTGGTGACCTCGCTGGCCGCGATCGAGCACATCGTCGACCGGATCAACGAGACCCAGACGATGATCGGCGGCGTGCTGACCGAGCAGGCCGCCGTCACCCGCGACATCGTCGGGGCCTGACCGCCCGCGACCTCTGCTCGCCCGGTCGTGCGACCCGCGCCACGTCCTCCCGGATTCCCCTCAGGAGGCGTGGCGCGCGGTCGTTCGGGGGCGCAAGACCTGGTCACCCGACCGGGCAACCACCACACCGCAGAGGGAGCACCATGGGCAACCCCACGGACCGATCCGCCACCACCGGCGCGGGGTGGTGGACGAATGCGCGCGTGAGCGTGAAGATCCTGCTCGCAGTCGGCGTCGTCGCACTGGTCGCGCTGGTGACCGGCGTGGTCTCGTGGGTGCGCCTCGGCGCGCTCAACGAGCAGGTCCAAGGCATCAAGAACGAGAGCATGGTCCGGCAGGCGAACCTGCTGCGCGTGCAGAACGCGACCGCGAGCATGTACCGGGGCATGTACCTGTTCGACACCGCCGACACGGCCGAGGGCCGCGCCGACGGCGAGAAGCTGGTCAAGGACGCCGAGTCCGAACTGGACGCGGCGGGCGCCGACTACACCTCGACGCCGTCGTCCAGCGCCGGGTGGCGCGAGCAGGTGGAGCTGTACGGCGCCTCCTGGAACACCTACCGGGGGCTGCTGAACGTCGTGCTGTTCGGCGACGCGGCCCCGGCCGGGGTGACCGTGCCCGCCGACCCGGCCGCGCTGGGCAAGGCGTTCACCGACGCCGAGAACGGCATGAACTCCTCGATCGACGCGCTGTCCGCGCTGGAGCAGGCCGACGGCCAGGCCGCGGCCGAGGCGGCCGACGCGACCGTCGCGTCGGCCCGGCTGTGGACCGCCGCGGTGCTGGTGGTCGGGCTCGCCCTCGCGCTGGCGCTGGCGCTGCTGACCGGCCGCAGCATCGGGCGGCGGTTGGAGCGGGTGCGCGACGTGCTGACCGGCATGGCCGACGGCGACCTGACCGGGTCGGCGCCGGTGGACTCGCGGGACGAGGTCGGCGAGATGGCGCTGGCGGTGAACCGGGCGACCCACAACGTGCGGGAGACCGTGGCCGCGCTGGCGGGCAGCGCGCAGGCGCTCGCGGTGAACTCGCGGCAGCTCAGCTCCTCGGCGGACCGGATCGCCGGGAGCGCGCAGGACACCGCCGGGCGGACCGACGAGCTGGCCGAGGCCTCCGAGGAGGTCTCGAGGAACGTGCAGACCGTCGCGGCGGGCGCCGAGCAGATGGGCGCGGCGATCCAGGAGATCTCGCAGTCCGCGAGCGACGCGGCGGACGTGGCGGCGCAGGCCGTGCAGGCCGCCGCGGTGACCAACGCGACCGTGGCCAAGCTGGGCGAGTCGTCGGTGGAGATCGGCAACGTGGTCAAGGTGATCACCTCGATCGCGGAGCAGACCAACCTGCTGGCGCTGAACGCCACCATCGAGGCGGCTCGGGCCGGTGAGGCGGGCAAGGGCTTCGCCGTGGTCGCCAACGAGGTCAAGGAGCTGGCTCAGGAGACCGCGAAGGCCACCGAGGACATCTCCCGGCGGGTCGAGGCGATCCAGGCCGACACCGGCGGCGCGGTGACCGCGATCGAGGAGATCGGGCAGATCATCGCCAGGATCAACGACTACCAGCTGACCATCGCCTCGGCGGTGGAGGAGCAGACCGCGACCACGCAGGAGATGAACCGGGGCATCAACGAGGCCGCGGTGGGCACCACCCGGATCGCCGGGAGCATCTCGACGGTGGCCGGGGCGACCAGGACCACCTCGTCGACCGTGGTGGAGACGCAGGGCGCGGCCGTCGAGCTGTCCCGGATGTCGGCCGAGCTGCAGGAGCAGGTCGACCGGTTCCGGATCTGAGGGTGGGCGGGCCGGGCCCGCGCAGGGACCACCGGGAGGTTGGCGGGCTGACCCGCTGGCCTCCCGGTGCCGTTTTCCGGGGGCGTCAGGCCCGGCGGCCCTCCAGCAGGGACTGGGCGAGCGGGGTGAGGGAGTGCAGCACGGTGCGGCCCTCGCGCCTGCTCACCACCAGGCCCGAGTCGCGCAGCACGCCCACGTGCTCGCTGGCCGACGCCGGGGACAGCCGCAGCCTGGCCGCCAGCTCGGTCGTGGTGGCGGTGCCGGTGAGGGCGGCCAGCACGGCGGCGCGCGTGCGGCCGAGCAGCGCGCCGAGCGAGCGGGACCGGTCGGGCGTCCAGTTGGCCGGGTGGCGGACCGGGTAGACGATCACCGGGGGCAGCGCGGGGTCCACCAGCGCCACCGGGTTGCCCCAGCAGAAGTACGACGGGATCAGCAGCACGCCGCGCCCGCCGAGCCTGATGTCCAGCGGCTTCGGGTAGTCGGCCTCCAGCACCGGCGGGTTCCAGCGCAGGGTGGGGCGCAGGGTCTCCAGGGCGGCGTCCACGCCCGCGTCCAGGATGGTCCGCCCGAGCACCGCGCGCTCCGCGGCCACGGCCGCCTGCGCGTCCTCCCACGCCGGGCGCACCAGGACGTCGTGCACGCCCTTGAGGGCCCCCACGAGCTCCTCCAGGGCGTCCCGGTCGCACCGGGCCACCCGGTGCGCCCAGGTGGGCAGCGGGCGGCTGCGGGCCGCGTAGGCGATGTCGCCGAGCAGCCGCAGCGACGGCGTGCCGCGCACCGCCTCCAGCCCGGCCGCGATGCCGTGCCGCCCCTCGGCCGGGGTGAGGAAGTCGGGGAAGTAGCCCTGGCGCGGCACCAGCTCGCGGACCATCCGCACCTGGGCCTGCGCGCCGCGCTCCACCACCGCGAGCCTGGCCCGGTTGCGCCACGGCT
Source organism: Actinosynnema pretiosum (assembly GCF_024171695.1). Taxonomy (GTDB): domain Bacteria; phylum Actinomycetota; class Actinomycetes; order Mycobacteriales; family Pseudonocardiaceae; genus Actinosynnema; species Actinosynnema pretiosum. The sequence goes on from NZ_JAMTCF010000012.1 coordinate 129,444, forward strand.
CGAACACCGGCACGTCGTCGTTCGCCAGGCGGTAGAGGCCCAGCACGGTCTCCCAGAGGGGGTCCGGGTCCCTGGCCAACCTGGTGCGGGCTAAGTCGGCGTCCGTGAAGTGGATGCGCAACACGGGACCGACGCTAACGACCGGATCGGACGGGCACAGCGGTTCCGGGCAGCACGCACCGAACAGAGCAACGCTTCCGGCAGCCACGTTGAGAGCAAGAGCAACAAGCCAAAGCTTCCGTCCCCCCTCCGGGAGGACGGGGCCCAACCCACTCCGCACACCGAATGCGCAGGTCGATTTCCACTTGACTGAAGGTCGAACCGGAGAGCGCGCCGCGCGCGGCGCGCGCACAGCCACTCCGCGCGACGCCCCGAAGTCGCCGGCGCCACCGCGCGACCCGCCTTGAAACAAATCAACGAACAACGACCGGGAACCGAAAGCGAGCCACATCGCCGTTCGCCGGGAAAGGGGGTCCACACCGGACCGCACCAGCGCGGGAGCGCGCCGCGCCGGGCCGGGCGCGGGAAATCCCCGGAACAACCGGAACCCGCCGCCGAGCACCCCCGGCCGGCCGCGCGCGCATTCCCGTTCGGACACCCGCCGGGAACCCCGGACGCGCGCCCCGGAAAAAGCGGAACCCCCGCCCCGCGACGAAACGCGGAACGGGGGCGCGGAGCCGGTGGCGGGACTTGAACCCGCAACCTTTCGCTTACAAGGCGAGTGCTCTGCCAATTGAGCTACACCGGCGTGACCTTCGGCCCTTGCTGCCTTCCGGGCGGAAGCCTGGCACATCGTAAGTGGTCCCCACCCGTGACACCTGCGCCGAGCGGTGCGCTCAGCCGGTCGAGCGGTTGGGCCATCCGCAGGACGGGGGTACCGTCCACACGGCTGCGGGAGAGCCGGAAACCGCTGGCCAGCGGTATCGACGATGCTCGACGCACCGTGATCAACTCACCGGGGCAGGGTCCCCCTATCAGGGGTGTCCGATGCCACAGCTGCTGGTGTGGCGATGTCGGCGTGGCGCAGTGACGATCTTGGCGGAGGTGAGCACTGGTGTCGACCAGGCGCAAGCGGTACCGGGAGCCGGCCACGCTGCCCGACCTGTGGCGTCCCGTCGAGGGTCCGTCCCTCCCGGACGCCCCCGTCGTCCACCTGGTGCTGGACCTGGCCCTGCGCGTGGGCGAGGTCCAGCTGGCCAGCGGGGCCGGTGCGGCGGACGTGGCGGCGACGGTGGGCGCGGTGGCCCAGGCCTACGGGATGCCGAGGGTCGAGGTGGACGTGACGTTCACCGCGATCACCGTGTCCTGCCACCGGGGCACCTCGGCGGCCCCGGTGACCTCGCTGCGCGTGGTGCGCTCGCGCGGCCTCGACTACACCCGGCTGGACACGCTGGAGGACCTGATCCGGCGGATCGCCGAGAACGAGGTGACCGCCGAGGAGGCCTACGCCGAGCTCGACCGGATCACCAGCGCGCCGCACCCGTACCCCCGCTGGGTCGCCACGGCGGCGTGGGCGGGCATGGCGGCCTCGGTGGCCCTGCTGGTGGGCGGCGGCGCCCTGCTGGCGCTGTCGGCCGCCCTGGTGACCGCCCTCGTCGACCGGGTCGGCCGCCTGCTGAACCGGCGCTCGCTGCCCTTCTTCTTCCAGCAGGCGGCGGGCGGCATCCTCGCGACCGCGTTCGCGCTCGCCCTGTACGCCACCGACCTGCTGCCCGGCGTGCGCCCGTCGCTGCTGGTGGCCACCGGCATCGTGGTGCTGCTGTCCGGGCTGTCCCTGGTGGGCACCGTGCAGGACGCCATAACGGGCTACAACGTCACCGCGGCGGGCCGGTTCGTGGAGATCGTCATGCTCACCTCGGGCCTGATCGCGGGCGTCGCGCTGACCCTGCGCGCGGGCGTGCAGCTCGGCGTGCTGACCACGATGGCCGACCCGCTGCCCGCGCTGATCTCGACCGTGCCGCTCCAGCTGGCCACCGGCGCGGCCACGTCGATGTTCTTCGCGCTGGCCAGCTACGCCCGCCCCAAGGCGCTGCTGGTGGCCGCGTGCGCGGGCGCGGTGGGCACCACCTCGTACGGGCTGCTCGCGGTCACCGGCCTGAACACCATCGGCTGCGCCGCCGCCGCGGCCACCCTGGTCGGCTTCGTCGGCGCGCTGGTCTCCCGCAAGCTGCGCACCCCGCCGCTGGTGGTGGCGGTCGCGGGCATGGTGCCGCTGCTGCCCGGCTGGACGATCTACCGGGGCCTGTACCAGCTGACCGCCGACGGCGACCCGGCCGGGCTGTCCACCCTGGTCTACGCGGGCGGCACCGCGCTGGCGCTGGCCAGCGGCGTGGCGCTCGGCGAGTTCCTCGGCGAGCCGGTGCGCACCGGCTTCGGCAGGCTGGAGCGGCGCCTGGCGGGCCCCCGGCTGTCCGGCCCGCTGTGGCCAACGCGACGTCGTTCGGAGTAATCCCACAGGTGAACCCGGTGTGACGGGGGTGACGGCAGGGCATCCAGCCCCCGCACCCCCACTAACCTCGTGCGTGGGCGAGACGAATCCTTGAGGAGGCGCTACCCGGTGAGCAGCATTGGCGAGAACGGCGCGGATTTCCTGGTCGTGGCCAACCGCCTGCCGGTCGACCTGGAGCGGCTGCCCGACGGCACGCAGCGGTGGAAGCACAGCCCCGGCGGGCTGGTGAGCGCGCTGGAGCCGTTCCTGCGGGTGCACAGCGGCGCGTGGGTCGGCTGGCCCGGAGTGGCCGACGCGGACGTGGAGGCGTTCGAGGAGGACGGCCTCCAGCTCCACCCGGTGTCGCTCAGCACCGCCGAGGTCACCGACTACTACGAGGGGTTCTCCAACGGCACGCTGTGGCCGCTGTACCACGACGTGGTCGAGCGGCCCGCGTTCCACCGGCGCTGGTGGAACACCTACGTGCGGGTGAACCAGAGGTTCGCGGACGTGACGGCGAAGGTCGCCGCGCACGGCGCGACGGTGTGGGTGCAGGACTACCAGCTGCAGCTGGTGCCCGCGATGCTGCGGGAGCTGCGGCCGGACCTGCGGATCGGCTTCTTCCTGCACATCCCGTTCCCCCCGGTCGAGCTGTTCATGCAGCTCCCGTGGCGCACCGAGATCATCCGGGGGCTGCTCGGCGCGGACCTGGTCGGGTTCCACCGGCCGGGCGGCGCGCAGAACTTCCTGTGGCTGGCCCGCAGGCTGGTCGGCCTGGAGCCGAGCCGGGGCGCGGTCGGCGTGCGCACGCGGCCCGGCGTCGTGCAGGTCGGCGACCGCACGGTGCGGGTGGGCGCGTTCCCGATCTCGATCGACTCCTCGGCGCTGGACGCGCTGGCCCGCTCCAAGGAGGTCCAGGCGCGGGCCAGGCAGATCCGGGAGGACCTGGGCAACCCGAAGAAGGTGCTGCTCGGCGTCGACCGGCTCGACTACACCAAGGGCATCGACGTCCGGCTCCGCGCGCTCAACGAGCTGCTGGAGGACGGCAGGGTCGCGCCCGAGGACGTGGTGATGGTCCAGCTGGCCACGCCGAGCCGGGAGCGGGTCGAGCACTACAAGCAGATGCGCGGCGACATCGAGCGCATGGTGGGCAGGCTCAACGGCGAGTTCTCCCGCGTCGGCAGGCCGGTGCTGCACTACCTGCACCAGTCGGTCGACCGCAAGGAGCTGACCGCGTTCATGCTCGCGGCCGACGTCATGGTGGTGACGCCGGTCCGGGACGGGATGAACCTCGTCTGCAAGGAGTACGTGGCGAGCAGGCACGACCTCGGCGGGGCGCTCGTGCTGAGCGAGTTCGCGGGGGCCGCGGCGGAGCTGACCTCGGCTTTCCTGGTCAACCCGCACGACCTCGACGGGGTGAAGAAAGCCCTGGAGGACGCCCTAGCGCTCGATCCCGCCGAGGGTCGCCGTAGGATGCGCGCTCTGCGCCGCCAAGTCCTCACGCACGACGTCGACCGATGGGCTCGCTCGTTCCTTGAAGCCTTGGGCGCGCAAGCAGCGAGCTGAACCGTTCCAACCCAGTTCAGGAACGGGGCGGTTCAGCTGACCCGAGACCTTACGTCACCGAGCACTGAGGAGGGGCGTTGACGGCCGAGGCCCTCCCCGCCGAACTTCGTCGAGCCATCGTCCAGCTCGCCAGGACACCACGACTGCTGGTGGCCTGCGACTACGACGGCACCCTGGCTCCGATCGTGGAGAACCCCGAAGACGCCCGACCGCTACCGGAGGCGGTGGGCGCGCTGCGCTCGCTCGCCGGTCTGCACGAGACGACGACCGCCGTGATCTCCGGGCGCGCGCTGCGCGACCTGGCGACGCTGTCCAGGCTGCCCGCCGAGGTGCACCTGGTCGGCTCGCACGGCTCCGAGTTCGACGTCGGCTTCGTGCACGCGCTGGACGCGGACGCCAGGGCGCTGCACCGCAGGCTGGAGAGCGAGCTGGAGAAGCTCGTCGACGGCAGCGAAGGCGTTTCACTGGAGATCAAGCCCGCCAGCATCGCCGTGCACGTGCGGCGAGCGCCCGCCGAGGTCGGCGAGCGCGTGCTGGACGCGGTGCGCACCGGTCCCTGCACCTGGGACGGCGTGCAGGTCACCGAGGGCAAGGCCGTGGTGGAGCTCGCCGTGGTGCAGACCGACAAGGGCCACGCCCTCGACGTCCTGCGCCACCGCGTGTCCGCCACGGCGTCCGTGTTCGTCGGCGACGACGTCACGGACGAGAAGGCGTTCGCCCGGCTGTCCGGGCCGGACGTCGGCATCAAGGTCGGCGACGGCGAGACCCTGGCGGAGTACCACATCACCGACTCGCCCGACGTGGCGACGGTGCTGGCGCTGCTGCTGGAGGAGCGCAGGAACTGGCTGCACGGCGACCAGGCCGTGCCGATCGAGCGGCTGACCATGCTCGCCAACGAGCGGTCGGTCGCGCTGGTCACCCCGGACGCCAGGGTGAACTGGCTGTGCCACCCGGAGCCGGACTCGGCGGCGGTGTTCGCCGACCTGCTCGGCGGCCCGTCCGCGGGCCACTTCACGATCAAGCCGGAGCACGGGTCGCTGCCTCTGGGCCAGCGCTACGTGCCGGGCACGATGGTCGTGGAGACCCGGTGGTCGCGGCTGCTGGTCACCGACTACCTGGACCACGACCTGCCCGGCCACCGCACCGACCTGGTGCGGCGGATCAGCGGGTCCACGAACGCGGTCATCACCTTCGCGCCCCGGCCCGAGTTCGGGCAGGTGCCGGTGCGGCTGCTGCGCGAGCGGGACGGCCTGCGGGTCGCGGGCACCTCGGAGCCGATGGTGCTGCGCTCGCCGGGCGTCGACTGGGAGATCACCAGCGACGGCGTGCAGGAGACCGCGGTCGCGGTCGTGCGGCCGAGGGAGGGCGCGGCGATCCTGCTGGAGCTGCGCTGCGGCACGGACGATTTGTCCGAGAGCACGCTGGGCGAGCCCGAGCGGCGCGCCCGCGCGGGCGGGTTCTGGTCGGACTGGGCGGCGACGCTGAAGCTGCCGTCGGTCGAGCCGGAGCTGGTGCTGCGGTCCGCGCTGACCCTCAAGGGCCTGGTGCACCACGAGACCGGGGCCATCATGGCGGCGGCGACCACGTCGCTGCCCGAGGAGCTCGGCGGCATCCGGAACTGGGACTACCGCTACTGCTGGCTGCGGGACGCGGCGCTGACCGCGCAGGCGCTGGTGTCGGTCGGCTCGCTGACCGAGGCCGAGGCGTTCCTGGGCTGGGTGCACGGCGTGCTGGACACGCTGCCCGGCCCGGAGCGGCTGCACCCGCTGTACACGCTGCAGGGCACCATGCTGGGCGCCGAGGCGGTCATCGACACGCTGCCCGGTTACGCGGGCTCGCGGCCGGTGCGCGTGGGCAACCTGGCGAACCAGCAGGTGCAGCTGGACGTGTTCGGGCCCGTCGTGGACCTGGTCGCCGAGCTGGCGAGCGCGCGCGGCGCGCTCACCGACGAGGACTGGCGGATGGTCCAGGCCATGGCGGAGGCCGTGGCGCGGCGGTGGCACGAGCCGGACCACGGCATCTGGGAGGAGCGGCACGCTCCCCGGCACCACGTGTACTCGAAGGTCATGTGCTGGGTCACGCTGGACCGCGCGGTGCGGCTGGCCGAGCAGTACGGGCGGCCCCTCGACCCGTCGTGGCCGGTGCTGCGGGACACGATCGCCACGGACGTGCTGAAGAACGGGTGGAGCGACGTCGCCCAGTCCTTCACGACCGCGTACGACGGCGACGACCTGGACGCGGCCTCGCTGCACGTGGGCCTCGCCGGGCTGATCGACCCGACGGACGAGCGGTTCCAGGCCACGGTCACCGCGATCGAGGCGGAGCTGCGGTCCGGGTCCACGGTGTACCGGTACCGGCGCGACGACGGCCTCCCCGGCGACGAGGGCGGGTTCCACCTGTGCGCCGCGTGGATGATCGAGTCCTACCTGCTGACCGGTCGGCGGACGGAGGCGGAGGAGCTGTTCGCGCAGATGGTCGACGCCGCCGGGCCCACCGGGCTGCTGCCGGAGGAGTACGACCCGATCGCGGAGCGCTCGCTGGGCAACCACCCGCAGGCGTACAGCCACCTCGGGCTGATCCGGTGCGCGCAGCTGCTGGCGAAGTGAGCTGACCGCCCCTCGGGGCGGTGCACGACGCGGAACCCCCGTTCCCGGCCTTCTCGGCCGGGGGCGGGGGTTCCGGTTTTTTTGGGGGGAGGGGGCGTCAGGCAGGCTCGGCCGGGGCGGCGGGCTCCTCGGCGCGGTGGCCGGTGGGACAGCGGGAGTCGTCGACGCGCTCCTGGGCGTCGGTGGCGGGCATGACGACCAGGACGCGGCGCACACCCCCGTCCTTTGTGGATGGTGGCTGTGCGGTCAGGCTGCGGGGTGGTCGGTCCGGGGAGCGCTCTCCGCCTCGGCGGCGAGGTTCGCGCGCAGGGCGTCGACCTTGGCGGTGGCGTAGGCGTGCGAGTCGGAGCCGAGGACCTGGCGCAGCGGGGCTCCCGCGACCGAGGCCCGCGCGATGATCTCGGCCGCGCCCCGCACCGGGTCGCCGAGCTGGGAGCCCTGCAGCGCCCGGTGGTCGGCCACCATCCGCCGGATCGCCGGGTAGTGGTCGGTGGTGGTCTCGGGCAGCGCCAGGGAGTCCGGGCTGAGGAACGAGGTGCGGAAGTAGCCCGGTTCCACGAGGGTGACCTCGACGCCGTGCTCGGCCACCTCGCCCGCGAGCGCCTCGGTCATGGCCTCCAGCGCGAACTTGCCCGCGCAGTACAGGGCCCAGCCGGGCAGCGAGACCAGGCCGAGGACCGAGGAGACGTTGACGACCCGGCCGGAGCGCTGCTCCCGCAGGACCGGGAGCGCGGCGCGCAGCACGTTCCACACGCCGACCACCTGCACGTCCAGCATGTCCCGGACGGCCTCGGCGGTGGTCTCCTCCACGGCGGCCAGGTAGCCGTAGCCCGCGTTGTTGACCACCACGTCCAGCCCGCCGAAGCGCTCGGCGGCGGCGGTGACGGCGCGCCGGACGTCGGCCTCGTCGGCGAGGTCGACGGTGAGCGGCAGCAGGCGGGTGGTGTCCTCGTCGGCCAGCGCCGCGCGGAGGCGGTCGGCGGAGCGGGAGGTGGCGGCGACGTTGGCGCCCCGCGCGAGGAGCTGGCGGACGAGTTCGAGGCCGAGGCCCTTCGACGCGCCGGTGACGAACCAGGTGGCGGGGGTGGTCATGGTGCTTCCTCCGGGGTTGTGCCGCTTGGGGACGCCTCAAGCCTGCTGCGCCGGGCGGGCTTCCGGGGGTGTGCGGCGGGCCCTGCGCCGACTAGGACGCGCAGTCCTACCCGAGGCCCGCCGGGACGCCGCCGGGGTGGGCAGACTGGGGGCGTGGCGCAGAACAACGGGGAGCTGGCGGACTTCCTCAAGCGGGCGCGCGCGCAGAGCGACCCGGAGCGGGCCGGGCTGCCGCCGGACGGGCGGGTGCGGCGGGTGCCGGGGTTGCGGCGCGAGGAGGTCGCGCGGCTGGCCGGGGTGTCCGCGGACTACTACGCGCGGCTGGAGCAGGGGCGGCGGATCGTGCCGTCGCCCGCGGTGGTCGACGCGATCGGGCGGGCGCTCGGGCTCGACGACGCGGGCCAGGCGCACCTGCGGGACCTGATCGGCGTCGGCTCCGCCCCCGCGCGGCGGCGGAGCACCGGGGCTCAGCGGCTGCGGCCGGGCGTGCACCGGCTGTTCGACTCGCTGGACGGCGTGCCCGCGCTGGCGCTGGGGCGGCGCACGGACGTGCTGGCGGCCAACCGGCTGGCGCGGGCGCTGTTCACCGACTTCGAGGCGATCCCCGCGCCGCGCCGGAACTACGCCCGCTGGATGCTCCTCGACCCGGCCGCGCGGGCGCTGTTCGCCGACTGGGAGGCGCAGGCGCGCAACGCCGTGGAGAGCCTGCGGCTGGAGGTCGGGCGCGACCCCGGCGACCGGGCCACCCTGGCGCTGCTGGCCGAGCTGCGGGAGCTGAGCCCGGAGTTCGACCTGTGGTGGGCGCGGCACCGGGTGCACCAGCGCACGCACGGGTCGAAGAGGCTGGTGCACCCGCTGGTGGGCGAGCTGACCGTCGAGTACGAGACGGTCGCGCTGCCTGGCGACCCGGACACGACGCTGTTCCTGTACACGGCGGAGGCGGGCTCGCCGTCCGAGCAGGCGCTGGACCTGCTGGCGAGCTGGACGCTCGCGGCGCCGGTGCGGTGAGTTCTGCGGGTTACTCCTCCTTGCTGCTGCCGCCGCCGCGCCTGCCGGAGATCTTCAGCAGCCGCAGCGCCTCGGACAGGTCGTGCGCCACCAGCGCGCGGGTCTCCTTCGGCAGCGGGCCGGAGTCCGGGGGCACCAGCGCCCTGGTGTAGCCGAGCCTGGCCGCCTCGCTGAGCCTGCGGCCGACGCCGTTGACGCGGCGCAGCTCGCCGGACAGGCCGACCTCGCCGACCACCACCAGGTCGTGCGGCAGCGGCTGGTCCACGGCGGCCGACGCGACCGCCAGCGCCAGCGCCAGGTCCACCGACGGCTCCACCAGCCGCATCCCGCCCACGGTCGCGGTGAACACGTCCTTGTTGCCCAGCGGCACCCGGCCGCGCTTCTCCAGCACCGCCATCACCATCGCCACCCGCGCCGAGTCCAGCCCGCTCACCGCGCGCCGGGGCGCGGGCAGGCTGGTCGGCGCCACCAGCGCCTGGACCTCGCCCAGCAGCGGGCGCTTGCCCTCGACCACGACGGTCACCGCCGAGCCGGTCACGTCCTGCTCGCGCCGGTTGAGGAACAGGCCGGACGGGTCGGGGACGCCCACGATGCCGTCGTCGCGCAGCTCGAAGCAGCCGACCTCGTCCGCCGCGCCGAACCGGTTCTTGATGCCGCGCAGCAGCCGCAGCGTCGAGTGCCGGTCGCCCTCGAACTGGAGCACCACGTCGACCAGGTGCTCCAGCACCCTCGGGCCCGCGACCGAGCCGTCCTTGGTCACGTGGCCCACCAGGATCACCGGCAGGTTCCGCTCCTTGGCCAGCGAGATCAGCCCGGACGTCACCGCCCGAACCTGGCTCACGCCGCCGGGCATCCCGTCGATGCTCAGGGACGACATGGTCTGCACCGAGTCGACGATCATCATGCTGGGCTTGACCGCGTCGACCTGCCCGAGCACGGCCGAGATGTCGCTCTCGGCGGCGAGGTAGATCTCGTCGTGCAGGTTCCCGGTGCGGTCGGCGCGCAGCCGGACCTGGCCCGCGGACTCCTCACCGGTCACGTAGAGGCACCGACCGACCGTGCTGGCCCACCGATGGGCGACCTCCAGCAGGAGGGTCGACTTGCCGACGCCGGGCTCACCCGCCAGCAGGACGACCGCGCCGGGGACGAGCCCGCCGCCGAGCACCCGGTCCAGCTCGCCGACCCCGGTGGCCGAGGCCCGCGAGGACTCGATGTCGACCTGGCCGATGGGGCGCGCGTCCCCCGAGGTGGCGCCCGCGAGGAAGCGGGTCGGGGCGGCGGCCCCGCGCTCCTCGACCGTGCCCCACGCCTGGCACTCCGGGCAGCGCCCGACCCACTTGGACACCTCGTGCCCGCACTCAGCGCACCGGTAGACGGGCCGGGCCGCCCGAACGTTCTTGGCCACCCGGCCAGGCTAACCACCACCCCCGACAGCCCGACCGCAGCACACCCGACCGGCCCCCGCTCGGGCCCGCCGGACCCCCGCGCACGGGCCGCCCCCCCTGCGGCACCCCGCACCCGCGCGCTGCGGTGCGCCGAGGGGACGGGAACCGCCCAGCGGAAACCCGCGCGGCGGGGGCGGGTCGGGCGGCGGTCGGCCGGAGGGCCGCGCACGGGCCGGAGGGCCGCGAACGTCGCAGCGGGACTCCGCAGGGCGGGGTTCCGGCGGGGGCGCAAGGGAACCGGTGGGCGCGGGGCAGGCGGGCACGAGGCTCACGGCGCGTGGTCGGTGGGCGTGAGGCCAGTGGGCGCGGGCCGGTAGTCCCGGAACCCGGCGGGTCCGTGGGTGCCGTGGGCCCGTGGGTGCGGTGCGTCCCTGGGCCGGTGGGTGCGCCGGGGGGTGGGCTGGCCAGCGTGGAGGTCCGGTCGGCGTGGCGATCCGGCGGGCGCGAGGCGCTCTCCGCCCCCGCCGCAAACGCTTCCGCCCCGGTGCCCGCTCTCCCGCGCGACACCACCGGTCACCGCGCGTCGACCACCGACCCCGTTCCGCCACCCCCACTCCCCCGACACAAGCCCGAGGGCCCCTCACCGGTGTCATCACCGCCAAGGGGCCCTCGGACGAGCTCAGGGGCGCTCAGGCGTCCCAGGAGGACGCTCGGAGGCTCAGTGCTCGGACTTCTGCTCCACGCGCGCTTCCGGGGTCGCGCCGATCGGCACGTCCAGGGTCAGCTGCCCGGCCTTCTCGAACCGGAACGTCACCTTGATGGTCTGACCGGGCCGCACGTCCTGCGTGAAGTCCGGCAGCACGATCCGCACCTTGCCCGGCTCGGCGGTGGCCTCGGGGGCGGAGGAGGACTGGGCGCTGCTCGGCGCGGCCGAGGACTGCTGCGCCGAGGAAGCGGAAGGCGCCGAAGACGCCGAAGACGCCGCAGAGCCCGACGTGGGCGCCGAGGACGACGACGCCGCGCTCGACGGCGCGGAGGTGGTCGTCGGGCGGGCCGAGGTGCCGGGGGCGTTCTCCACCGTCTCCGCCACGATGCTCGTGGTCGGCTCCAGCTCGACGTCGCCGCTCAGCTCCGCCTCGCCGGACGCGGTGCTGGTGACGGAGGTGAGCCGGTCCAGCTCGGTGCCGTTGTTGACGATGCTGACCACCAGCGGCGCGGAGCCGCCCGTCGGGTACAGGCCGTCCTCGAGCGGGAACTGGAGCTGGGCGTCGCGGACCGCGATGACGCCGACGTCACCGGACGCGCCGTTGACGGCGGCCACCTTGTGGCTGGTCTGGGTGATCTGCCCCGCGCCGCAAGCCGTTGCGATGAGACCGATGCCAGCGACCGCGGCGGCGACGACGACCGCGCGGCGAGGAGCTGGGGACTTCTGCTGTGCGCGACCCACGGCTGCTCAGATCCTTCCGGTGTGTTGACGGGAGCGGCAGGACCAGGCCCGACCACCGATCAAGGAGCCTAACCGGGACCGCCCCGACCGGCGGCACGTGGTGGCCTAGCGCACGGTGACGCAGCGCTTCCGTTGCACGCGAACAGGTGGTTTGTCAACCCCCCGCGCGGCCCTGACCAGCGCGAACCGATCCCCGGAGACCGATGAGGGGATTGCCCGACGTGTTAGGATGGAGTCAGCGAAAGGGGCAGAGGACACATGGTTTTCAAGGTCGGAGAGACCGTCGTCTACCCGCACCACGGTGCCGCTCTCATCGAAGCGATCGAGACCCGCTTGATCAAGGGCGAGGAGAAGAAGTACCTCGTCCTCAAGGTTGCCCAGGGTGATCTCACTGTTCGCGTCCCCGCCGACAACGCCGAGATCGTGGGCGTGCGCGACGTGGTCGGGCAGGAGGGCCTGGACAAGGTCTTCGAGGTGTTGCGCGCTCCCCACACCGAGGAGCCGACCAACTGGTCGCGGCGGTACAAGGCCAACCTGGAGAAGCTCGCGTCCGGTGACGTGAACAAGGTGGCCGAAGTGGTGCGTGACCTCTGGCGGCGCGAGAAGGACCGCGGGCTGTCGGCGGGCGAGAAGCGGATGCTGGCGAAGGCCCGGCAGATACTGGTCAGCGAACTGGCGCTGGCCGAGGGCACCGACGAGGACAAGGCCGAGGTCCTCCTCGACGAGGTCCTCGCGACCGCGTCCTGATCTTCAACGAGCAGACCACACGGAACACCGCGAACATGGGTGTTGTCGCGCTCGTGCCCGCGGCGGGCCGGGGTGAGCGGTTGGGTTTCGGCATGCCCAAAGCCCTCGTCCCGGTGGCAGGCGTGCCACTTCTGGCGCACGCGATCCGAGGGCTCTTCGAGTCCGGACGCGTGCGGCACGTCGTCGTCGCGGCGCCGCCGTCCGATGTGGACCAGGTGAGAACCGTCACCGCCCCGCTGGCACCCGCCGGTGGGGCGGTGCACGTGCTGGCCGGGGGAGCCGAGCGGTCGGACTCGGTCCGCCTGGCGCTGGAGCACGCGCTGGCCGAGGTGCCGGACGTGCGGGTGGTCCTGGTGCATGACGCCGCTCGCGCGTTCACCCCTCCCGGCGTGATCAGGGACGTGGTGGACGCCGTGCTGGCGGGCCACCCAGCGGTCATCCCGGTGTTGCCCGTTGCGGACACCGTCAAACGGGTCGACACGAAAGGGGTCGTCGTCGACACCCCCGACCGCGCGCTGCTGCGCGTCGTCCAGACGCCGCAGGGCTTCGACGCGGCCACGCTCCGCGAAGCGCACGAGTCCGGTCTGCACGCGACGGACGACGCTGGTCTGGTCGAGCGCCTCGGTGTGCCCGTGGTCACGGTCGCCGGGCACCAGGACGCGATGAAGGTCACCACGCCCTTCGACCTCGCGGTCGCGGAGGCGCTGCTCGTGGGAGGAACCGGGTGAGGGTCGGCATCGGCACGGACGTGCACCCCGTGGAGCCGGGTCGCGACTGCTGGATGGTCGGGCTGCTCTGGGAGGGCGCCGACGGGTGCGCCGGGCACTCGGACGGGGACGTGGCCGCGCACGCGCTGTGCGACGCGCTGCTGTCTGCGGCCGGGCTGGGCGACCTGGGGGCGGTGTTCGGCACCAGCGACCCCCGGTGGTCCGGCGCGCACGGCGTCGAGTTCCTCGCGGAGGCCAGGCGGCTGGTCGAGGCCGAGGGGTTCGTGGTGGGCAACGCGGCGGTCCAGGTGATCGGCAACGCGCCCCGCGTGGGCAAGCGGCGGGCCGAGGCGCAGAAGGTGCTGTCCGAGGTGCTGGGCGGGCCGGTCTCGGTGAGCGGGACGACCACGGACGGGCTCGGGCTCACCGGGCGCGGCGAGGGCGTCGCGGCGGTCGCGACCGCGCTGCTGCTCCCCAGGGGCTGACACCCCCGCGTCCCACCGGGGCGGGGGCGAAGCGGCCGGGTGTGGTGTGCGTCTTGTGGTCGGGACTTGCGCGCCCGTGACGACGTAGCGTGTCGGCACGTGACGATCCGCGCGGTGCTGTTCGACTTCTCCAACACGCTCTTCCGGTTGGAGCACCCCTCGTTCGCGGTCCACGGGGAGCTGATGCGGGCGTTGACCTCGCCGTTCGGCCTGCCGGACGGGTTCGCCGTCGACGCGGCCACCTGGGAGCGGCGGGACCTCGACCCGGTGGCGCACCGGGAGGCGCACGTCGAGGTGCTGGCGAGCGCGGGCGCCGAGGACCCGGACGGGTTCTACGAGAGCCTGCTCTCCCCCACCCGCTGGCAGGCCTACCCGGACGCGGCGGTCGCGCTGGGCACGCACCTGCGCACGGCCGTGGTCAGCAACATCGGCTGGGACGTGCGGACCGTGTTCGCCAGGCACGGGGTGCTCGGGCGGGTGGACGAGTTCGTGCTGTCCTACGAGGAGGGCGCGGTCAAGCCGGACCCCAAGCTGTTCGAGGTGGCCTGCGAGCGGCTCGGGGTCGAGCCGCGCGAGGCGCTGATGATCGGGGACAGCGAGGAGGCGGACGGCGGGGCGCGCGCGGTGGGCTGCCGGTTCGAGCTGGTCGAGCCGCTGCCGACGCAGGAGCGGCCGGACGCGCTGCTGAGGGCGATCTCCCGGCACGCCTAGCCGCCGCGTCCCGGACACCGGAAGTCCCTGCCGCCGAAAGGCGGTTCACCCCCGGTTGGCCATCGCCCGTACCATTCTCCGGGTGAGCCTCCACATCTACGACACCGCAAGCAGAGAACTGCGGGAGTTCCGCCCGCAGATCAGCGGAACGGCGTCGATCTACGTGTGTGGGGCGACCGTGCAGGGCGTCCCGCACATCGGGCACGTGCGCAGCGGCCTCAACTTCGACGTGCTGCGGCGCTGGCTCGCGCGGACCCACGAGCGGGTCGTGCTGGTGCGCAACGTCACCGACATCGACGACAAGATCCTGGTCAAGTCCGCCCAGCACGACCGGACCTGGTGGGACTGGGCGTTCGAGCACGAGCGGGCCTTCGACGACGCCTACGAGGCGCTCGGCTGCCTGCCGCCGACCTACGCGCCGCGCGCCACCGGGCACGTGACGCAGATGGTCGAGCTGATGCGGCGGCTGATCGACGCCGGGCACGCGTACGCCGCGAACGGCGACGTGTACTTCTCGGTGTCCTCGTTCCCCGAGTACGGGAAGCTGTCCGGGCAGCGGGTGGACGAGGTCCAGCAGGGCGAGTCCGAGCTGACCGGGAAGCGCGACCCCCGCGACTTCACGCTGTGGAAGGCCGCCAAGCCCGGCGAGCCCTCGTGGCCGACGCCGTGGGGCGACGGGCGGCCCGGCTGGCACCTGGAGTGCTCGGCCATGGCGACCGAGTACCTGGGCTCGACGTTCGACGTGCACGGCGGCGGCATCGACCTGATCTTCCCGCACCACGAGAACGAGCAGGCCCAGTCGCGGGCGGTCGGCGACGGGTTCGCCCGGTACTGGATGCACAACGCCTGGGTGACGCTCAGCGGCGAGAAGATGTCCAAGTCGCTGGGGAACACCGTGTCGATCCCGGCGATGCTGGAGCAGGTCCGCGCGCCGGAGCTGCGGTACTACCTGGTCGGGCCGCACTACCGGTCGACGATCGAGTACTCCCCCGCCGCGCTGGACGAGGCGGTCACCGCCTACCGGCGGATCGAGTCGTTCCTGCGGCGCGTGGTCGAGCGCACCGGGGCCGTGGACGCGGACGGCGAGCTCGGCGAGGACTTCGTGTCGTCGATGGACGACGACATGGGCACCCCCGGCGCGCTCGCCGCGGTGCACAAGCGGGTGCGCGAGGGCAACACGGCGCTGGAGTCCGGGGACGACACCGGGGCTCGCGCCGCCGCGTCGTCGGTCCGGGCCATGACCGCCGTGCTCGGGCTCGACCCGCTGTCCGAGCGGTGGTCCGCCTCCGCCGGGCGCGAGAGCGGGACCTCCCGCGCGCTGAAGGCGCTGGTGGACCGGGTGCTCGCCGACCGGGTGGCGGCCCGCAAGGAGCGGGACTTCGCGCGGGCTGACGCCTTGCGCGACAGCCTGCTCGCCGCCGGAATCGCCGTCGAGGACACCCCCGACGGTCCACTGTGGACTTTGAAGGACAGCTGAAGCTCGTGGCAGGGAACTCCAAGCGCCGGGGGGCGATGCGCAACCCCGGTTCCAAGAAGGGCGCGGTCGTCGGTTCCGGCGGTCAGAAGTCGAAGGGCCTGCAGGGCAAGGGCCCGACGCCCAAGGCGCAGGACCGGCCGAACCACCCGGCCTACCGCAAGGCGAACGCGGCGGCCAAGGCCACCGCGGCCCGCCAGCAGCGGCGCAAGGCCGCCGACGCGGCCCCCGAGACGGTGGCGGGTCGCAACCCGGTCGTGGAGTGCCTGCGCGCGGGCATCCCGGCGACGGCGCTGTACGTGGCGCTGGGCATCGACGCGGACGACCGGGTCACCGAGGCGGTGCAGCTCGCGGCGAGCCGGGGCATCTCCGTCCTGGAGGTGGCGCGCGGCGAGCTGGACCGGATCACCGGCGGCGCGATGCACCAGGGCCTCGGGCTCCAGGTTCCGCCGTACGAGTACGCGGAGCCGCGCGACCTGCTCAGGGCCGCGAGGGACTCGGGCCGCCCGCCGCTGCTCGTCGCGCTGGACGGGGTCACCGACCCGCGCAACCTGGGCGCCGTGGTGCGCTCGGCGGCGGCGTTCGGCGCGCACGGCGTGGTGCTGCCGCAGCGGCGCTCGGCCAGCATGACGGCGGTGGCGTGGCGGACCAGCGCGGGCACGGCGGCGCGGCTGCCGATCGCGGTGGCCACGAACCTGACCCGGCAGCTGCGCGAGTGGGCCGAGGAGGGGCTGATGGTCATCGGCCTCGACGCGGACGGCGACGTGGACGTGGACGGCCTCGACCTGGCGACGGGTCCGCTGGTCGTGGTGGTGGGCTCCGAGGGCCGGGGGCTGTCCCGGCTGGTGCGGGAGACCTGCGACCAGACCGTGTCGATCCCGATGGCGTCGAACGTGGAGTCGCTGAACGCGTCGGTCGCGGCGGGCGTCGTGCTCGCCGAGGTCGCGCGCAGGCGCAGGCTGGACGCCCGCTAGCGGGTCGACGGGTGGTGGCGGCCCTCACGGGGGCCGCCCAACTCGCCGACTCCCGAGATCGATCACCCCTGCCCCGGCTACCCTCACCCGCGATGTCCTTCGCCACTCCGCTGTTCCTCTGGTTCTTCGTGCCCGTCGTGCTGACGACGGTCCTCGTCGCGCCCAGGAGTTGGCGCAACGGGATCGTCGCGGTGGCCAGCCTGCTGTTCTACGTGACGGGCGCGGGCGGCACGACGCTGCTGCTGATCGCCTGCATGGTGGTGAACTACCTGGCGGGGTTGAGGCTGGCCCCGGACGGGCCGCTGGCGGCCGACAAGCGGCGGGTGCTGCTGGTCGGGGTGATCGGCTTCGACCTGGCCGTGCTGCTGGTGTGGAAGTACCTGGGGTTCGCGACCGAGCAGCTGGCGGCGATCGCGTCGATCGTGGGCGCGGACCTGCCGGTGGTGCACCTGGCGCTGCCGATCGGCATCTCGTTCTACACGTTCCACCACATCTCGTACGTGGTGGACGTGTACCGGGGCGAGCGGCCCGCGCTGCGCGAGCCGGTCTCGTTCATCACGTACATCGCGATGTTCCCGCAGCTCGTGGCGGGGCCGATCGTGCGGTGGCGGGAGATCGCCGACCAGCTGCCGCAGGAGCGCACGCACCGGCTGGACGACATCGCGGCGGGGTTCCCCCGGTTCGCGCTGGGGTTGTGCAAGAAGGTCATCGTCGCGGACTCGCTGGCGCCCCTGGTGGACGCCGCGTTCGCCACGCCCTCGGACGAGATGACCTGGTCTGTGGCGTGGCTGGGCGCGATCGGCTACGCGCTGCAGCTGTACTTCGACTTCTCCGGGTACTCGGACATGGCGATCGGGCTCGGGCGGATGCTGGGCTTCCGGCTGCCGGAGAACTTCGCGCGGCCGTACTCGTCGGTGACGATCACCGAGTTCTGGCGGCGGTGGCACATGTCGCTGTCGCGGTGGTTCCGGGACTACCTGTACATCCCGCTCGGCGGCAACCGCCGGGGGACGTGGACGACGTACCGGAACCTGTCGATCGTGTTCGTGCTGACCGGGTTCTGGCACGGGGCGAACTGGACGTTCCTGGTGTGGGGCGTGTTCCACGGGGCGCTGCTGATCGTGGAGCGGCGGTTCGGCTGGGCCAAGGCCCCGGAGGAGCGCAAGGCGCTGCTGGGACGGCGGGCGCTGACGTTCCTGCTGGTGGTGGTCGGCTGGGTGTTCTTCCGGTCGCCGGACCTCGGCACGGCGTTCTCGGTGCTGGGGAACATGCTGGTCCCGGACTTCGACGGGCTGCCGGACGCGGTGGCGGCGGCGGCGACGAACCAGCGGATCGCGCTGCTGGCGCTGGCGCTGGTCGTGGTGCTGCTGCCGAACCACCCGGTGACGGGGCCGTACCTGGAGTCGGCGCGCACGCGGGTCGCGACGGGGCTGCGGGTCGCGGTGATGACGGTGGGCGCGCTGTACGCGGCGATCCTGGTGGCGGGCGGGACCTTCAGCCCGTTCCTGTACTACCAGTTCTGAGGGGCGGGCGGTCGTGGGGCGCTCGGGGTTCCGGGGCGCTCACACCTGGACGACCTCGACCATGCCGTCGAGCCCGGTGAAGTCCTTCACGTTGCGCGTGTAGAGCGGCAGGTCCCGCGAGGACGCGATGGCGGCGATCATCAGGTCGATCTTCCTCGGCCTCGGGTCGCGGCCTGCTTGAAGGGTCAGCGTCACGAGCGTGCCGAAGCGCGCGGCGGCCCGCTCGTCGAAGACCAGGGGCTCGAACTCGACGATCGCCGCCCCCAACTGCTCGGTCCGCGCGGCGCGCGTGACCGGGTCCTTGGCCATCGCGACGCCCTGGTGCAGCTCCGCCAGGGTGATCGCGGTCAGCTCGGGGAGCTGGGGCAGGGCCTGCGGGTCCAGCGAGTCGAGGTCGATGTAGACGCAGGTGTCCAGCACACCCGACGCACGCCGCTCAGCCACGGGCCCGCTCCCACGGGTCGTCGCCGTCGCCGATCCGGTCCTCGGTGCCGAAGAACTCATCGGCCTCACGCCTCATGAGCTCGTAGTCCACCTTGGGCAGTGCGCGGTGCCGCGCGACCAGCTCCTCGGCGGTGAACCGCCGCCTGCGCGACAGCGGGCGGACCTCGGCCACCTCGACCCCGTTGCGAGTGATGTGGAAGACCTCCCCCGCTTCGACCGCGTTCATGACCTCAGCGGAGTTGTTGCGGAACTCCCGCTGGTTGATGACCTTCATGAGAACCAGTCTAACCCGCTGTAGCACGTCGTGCTACAAGCAGGCGCCGTACGATCGCTTATTCCTTTATTCCCCCGAACGGCGGTGCGCCGCCCCTCCCGCCGCTCCCCCGGACCGCCGCCGCGCCGCGTCCCAACGCTCGACCCGTTCGTGGTCCGCTCGGCCCAGCGCGCCCGGCGCGCCCGCACCGGGTCGTGACGTAGGGTGGGCGCGGTCGAGGCGGGGACCGGCCGCCGGGAGGACCGACTCAGCAAAGGACGTGGACTCTTTCCCAACCGATAACCGCCGCACGCGGTCAATCAAGTCGGTTTCGGGTGCGCGCTCTCGCGGGACGCCGAGCGGTCGACCACCGCCGCCCCGCGCGCGGGCCTCGAGGATCAGTTGCTTCTGGTGGGGATGACGTGACTCGCTCATCGGGGTCCGGTGTCCGGGGGCGCGGGTGACCTCCGGGGGCGCGCTGCGCGCGCTGGTGGGCAACCGCGAGTTCCGCGGGCTGTGGATCGGTTCGGTGGTGTCCACGGCCGGTGACCAGCTGGCCGCCGTGGCGCTGTCCCTGCTGGTGTTCGAGCGCACCGGCTCCCCCGCGTGGACCGCCGTGACCTGGGCGTCGACGCTGCTGCCGCCGCTGGTGTCCGGGCCGCTGCTGGCCTGGGTCGCCGACCGCTACCCCCGCCGCACCGTGATGGTGGCGTGCGCCTGGCTCCAGGCCGTGCTGGTGGGCGCGATGGCGATCCCCGGCGTGCCGCTGTGGGGCATGGTCGCGCTGCTGTTCTCCGCCCTCATGGTCGCCTCCCCGTTCCTGGCCGCGCAGGAGGCGAGCCTGCCCTCGGTGCTGCCGGACGACCGCTACGACGACGGGGTGGCCCTGTTCGGGACCTCGGTGGACGTCGCCCAGATGGTGGGGCTGGCCGCCGCCGGGTTCCTGGTGACCTGGGCCGGTCCCGGCGCCGCGCTGGCGCTGGACGCCGCGAGCTTCGCGCTGGTCGCGGTGCTGGTGCAGCTGTCCGTCCGGCACCGGCCCGCCGCCGCGCCGCGCAGCGCGCCCGAGGACCCGGAGGGGGCGCGGAGCGCGCTGGCGCTGCTGCTGACCGAGCCCCGGCTGCGCTCGCTGCTGGCGATGCGGCTGCTGGCAGGCCTGGCGATGGTGCCGGAGGGCCTGGCGGTGCCGCTGGCGGACGGGCTGGGCGCGGTGTGGGCGGTCGGGCTGATCCTGGCGGTCGAGCCCGCGGCGAACGTGCTGGGCGTCGCCCTGCTCTTCCGGTTCGTGCGCGACCCCCGGCAGCGGGAGCGGCTGATGGGGCCGCTGGCGGTGCTGTCGCTGGCGCCGCTGGTGCTGTTCGCGCTGGAGCCGAACCTGACCTGGGCGATCGTGCTGCTGGTCATCGCGGGCATGGCCGGGGCCTACCACACGCCCGCGCGGGCGGCCTGGATGCGGCTGCTGCCCGACGCCTACCGGGGCCGGGCGTTCGGCATCGCGCGCACCGCCCTGCGCACCAGCCAGGGCGGTGGCATGGCGCTCGCGGGCGTCGTGGCGCACGCTGTTGGCTCGGTGACCGCGACGATCGCGGGCGCGGGCGGTGTCGGGCTGCTGCTCGCCGCGCAGGCGACCGTAGCCTGGAGGAGGGCCCGCGCGAAGGCGGGCCCCGATGCGGTGACCACGTGAAACGGACTCATCATGGATGACGATTTCCCTGACGAGACGACGCGGGCGCGGTCTGCGGGCACGGGGATTCGGAGGGGACCGGGGAGGCCGGTGGGGTCACCACTCGCGGTTGCGCATGGCGAACACTCCTCCTCCCGGATTCCGGGTACCTGCTGCGGTGGGGATCGAAGGGCGGCATCGGCCGCGACGGCAATGCGCCGGGTGATGACGGGTCGAGTGTAGGGGGACGTGGTGGCGAACAGTTTGCCCGATCACGAACCGCCCACGACACCGGGCGTGTCCGCCGGGCGGAACTGGGAGCTCTGGTCCCTGCGCCCGGCCGCGATCGCTTACATCCTTTCCATCGAATTGGTGGTGTTGATTTCCACCATTTGGTTGATGACCGGGGTGGGGTCCGCCTCCGAGTCGGACTGGTTCCGGTTCGGGGCGCTCGCGGCGGCCGTGACGGTGCACCTGACGATCGTGCGGCGGGCCGAGGAGTCGCGGCGGGACGAGTCCGCGAGCCTGTACTTCGACCTGACCTCGGTGTGGACGTTCGCCGCGGCGGTGGTGCTGCCCGCGCCGCTGGCGGTGCTGATCGTGCTGCTGCTGCGGGTGGTCACCCAGCCGATCGCGCGGCGCCAGCCCTACCGGTTCGTGTTCACCTCGACGCACATCGTGGCCAGCACGGTGCTGGCCGGGGTCGCGGTGCGCGAGGCGGGCTTCCCGCTGCTGGCCACCGGCAGGCTGCTGGGCGACCTGGGGCTGCTCGCGGTGCTGGCGCTGACCGCCGCGCTGTACTGGTTCACCCAGGTCGTGCTGATGTCCGGCGTGCTGAAGATCCTGAACCCGCGCACCCGGTTCGCGGACACGCTGGGCTCGCGCGGGGACAACATGCTGGAGGCGACCACGCTGGGCGTCGGCGCGCTGCTCGGGCTGCTGGCCGCCACGCACTGGGCCGCGCCGCTGCTGATGGTGGTGCCGGTGGTGCTGGCGAACGCGCTGCTGCACCGGGGGTCGGAGCGGCAGGCCCACCTGGAGCGGCTGCTGGCCGAGCAGGCGCAGGCGCACCAGCAGCTCACCCAGGACGCGCACACCGACTTCCGCACCGGCCTGCTGAACACGACCGGGCTCGCCGAGTTCGCGCACCGGCTGGCCGAGCGGGGCCGCATCGACGGCAAGCCGGTGACCGTGCTGGCGATCGACCTGGACCACTTCAAGCGGATCAACGACACCTGGGGGCACCCGGCGGGCAACGCGGTGCTGGCCGAGGTGGGGCGCATCCTGCGGGAGAAGCTGCGGCCGGGCGACGTGGCCGGTCGGGACGGCGGCGAGGAGTTCGTGGTCGTGCTGGCCGACACCGGGCTGGCCGAGGGCACGGCGATCGCCGAGCGGGTGCGGGAGGCGATCGGCTCGATGGTGGTGGTGACCACCGACAAGCACCGCAGCACGGTGCACCTGCGCGGGCGCGACCTGCCGGTGAGCGAGGACGGGCAGGAGGTGCGGGCGATCTCGGCGTCGATCGGGGTCGCGGTGCTGGGCGAGGGCCCGGACGCGCTGGCGCACGCCCAGCACAGCGCCGACGGGGCGCTGTACGCGGCGAAGGAGCGGGGCCGCAACCAGGTGCGGGTGGCGAACGTGGACATCGGCGGCCCGCGCCCGGCGGCGCTGGCCCGGTTGCAGGACCACGGGGTGCCGCGCACGGCCTGACCCCGGCGGTGGCGGTCCGGGCAGGGCTGATCGGCACTCGGCGTGGTGGATTCCGCCGGTGGTGCCTGGTTCGGGGGGATTGTGGTTTCGACCCATCGGGCGCTCGCTTCGCGCGACACTCTCAGGTCGTCACGGGTATCCCCCCGAACGTGGGATCAAACAGCCCGAACGCGTGATTTTCCGACGATCCGGCAGATCACGTAAATGGCGAAGGAAATCGCGGTGACGAATGCGCTCACCGGCACGCCGGGCGCGAGCGAGAACACGATGCCGCCGAGCACCGCGACCTCGGCGAACACGACCGCGAGCACGGTGGCCTTGACCGGGCTGGCGGTGATCCGGGCGGCAGCGGCGGCGGGCGTGATCATCATGGAGAGCACGAGCAGCGCGCCCACGATCTGCACGCCGAGCGCGGTGGTGATGCCGACCAGGACCGCGAACACCGGGGACAGCGCGCGCACCGGGACACCCCTGGCGAGCGCGACGTCGGGGTCGACGCTGGCGAACAGCAGCGGCCGGTAGAGCAGCGCGAGGACCACCAGCACCACGACCGCGCAGACCACCAGCACCTGCACGTCACCGGCGGGGATGCCGATGGGCTGGCCGACGAGCAGGCCCATCTTGTTGGCCGCGCGGCCGGGGTAGAGCCACAGGAACAGCACGCCGAGGCCGAGGCCGAAGGCGAGCACCGCGCCGATGACCGAGTCGCGCTCGGAGTCGCGCTGGCCGAGCAGGCCGAGCAGCAGGGCCGCGACGACGGCGCCGAGCACCGCGCCGTAGCTGACGCTGATGCCGAGCAGCAGGGCGGCGGCGCCGCCGGTGAAGGCCAGCTCGCTGGTGCCGTGGACGGCGAAGGACATCTTGCGGGTGATCACCAGCGGGCCGATGGCCCCGGCGACCAGGCCGAGGACGGCGGCGGCCAGGAGGGCCCGCTGCACGACCGGCAGCCCGATCAGCTCGGCGGTCGTGGCGAAGTCGAACAGGCTCTCCATCGTCAGTGCTCCTCGGCGTGGTGCGGCTGGTCCTCGCACACGCCGTGCGCGCCGACGACGTGGATCTGGCCGCGCACCCTGACCACCTCGACGGTGGTGCGGTACAGCTCGGACAGGGTCTCGCCGGTCATGACCTCGGCGGGTGAGCCGATCCGGAAGCGGCCGTCGACCAGGTAGAGGACGCGGTCGACCAGCGGGAGCACCGGGTTGATCTCGTGGGTGACGAACAGGACGGCGGTGTCCGAGGTGCGCCGCCGGGTGTTGATCAGCTCGCTGACCACGCGCTGGTGGGCGAGGTCGAGCGAGAGGAGCGGCTCGTCGCACAGCAGCACGGCCGGGTCGCCGACGAGGGCCTGGGCGACGCGCAGCCGCTGCTGCTCGCCGCCGGAGAGCAGGCCGACGGACCGGTCGGCGTAGCCGGTGGCGCCGACGGCCTCCAGGACCTCGTCGACGCGGCGGCGGCGCTCGGCGCGCCCGCGCAGGCCGAGGCCCCAGCGGTGGCCGTCGAGGCCGAGGCCGACCAGGTCGCGCCCGCGCAGCACGGTGGAGGTGTCCACGGGGCGCTGCTGGGGGATGTAGCCGATGGCGCGGCTGCCGCGCCCGGCAGGCGCCCCCGCGATCTCGACGCTGCCGCCGGAGAGGGGTTGCAGGCCCAGCAGGACCCGCATCAGGCTGGTCTTGCCTGACCCGTTGGGGCCGAGGACCGCGATGAACTCGCCGGGCCGCACGTCCAGGTCAAGGCCGTCCCAGAGGACGCGGTCGCCGTACGCGAGCCGGGCCGAACGCAGCGAGACCGCCCCGCGCTGGGCTGCGGGGCGGTCGGGCCTGCTGGTCTGGGTGGTCATTTCGTCCCGAGCGCGGCGGTCAGCTCGTCGACCTGCTTCGTCATCCACTCAACGTAACCCGTGACGCCTTCCGGCAGCGTCTCGGTCATGCCCACGACGGGCAGCCCGGCGGTCCCGGCCTTGGCGACCAGGTCGTTCGTGACCGCGTTCTCCGTCTGGGTGTTGTTGATCAGGGCGTTGACCTGCTTGTTCACGATCAGGTCACCGGTGGCCGCGGCGGCGGCGACGGGCACGTCGGTCTCGTTCTCGATGGCCTCGGTGAACTCGCCCGGCGTGAGGTCCTCGACGCCCGCGAGCTCCAGCAGGTAGGCGGGCACCGGCTCGGTCACGACGACCTTGGCGGGCTTGATCTGCTCCGCCTTGGCGGTGAGGCCGTCCAGGGCGACGCCGAAGTCGGCCGCGCCCTTGGTGAAGGCGTCCTTCTTGTCGGGCGCGATCGCGGAGAGCTCCTCGGCGACCTTGTCGGCGACCTTGCGGACGGTGGCCAGGTCGTACCAGACGTGCTCGTTCTCCTCCTTGCCCGAGAGGGCGAAGGCGTCGACGCGCTTGGCGGCCTGCGCGGACTCGTCGACGATCTTGTCGAAGAAGTCGTCGTAGCCGCCGCCGTTGCCGACGACGAGCTTGGCGCCCGCGACGGCGGCGATGTCGGCGGGCTTGCTCTCGAACGAGTGCGGGTCGGCGGACGGGTCGTCGATCAGGGCCTCGACCTCGACGTCGCTGCCGCCGACCGCCTTGACGACGCTGCCCCACACGTTGGTGGAGGCGACCACGGAGACGGCCCCGGCGGGGGCGTCGGCGGCGCCGGAGGAGTCGCTGCCGCCCTGGTCGGCGCTGCCGCAGGCGGTGGTGAGACCGAGCACCGCCACGGCGGTGATCAGCGTGGTGCGCACAGTCATCGGCTGACTCCTCAGGGGGACCTAAAGTGGAATGGTAACCGTTGTCGAGTTCAGTTTAGAACTCTCCGCCACCACCTTGTCCACCGGATGGGGCAAACAACACGCAGGGCCACCCCCGAACGTGGGGGTGGCCCTGCGAGGTCCTGCGGAGCGAGCGCGTCAGTCGGTCAGGCGCAGCCCGGTCTCCGGGTGGAACAGGTGCACCTCGGAGGCGTCGCGCACGCCGACCTTGACGGTCTGGCCCAGCGCGGGCGGGGTGCGGCCGTCGACGCGGACCACGAACCGCTCGGAGGAGTCGCCGATGCGGACCGCGCCGTGCAGCAGCGCGTCCGCGCCCAGCTCCTCGACCAGCTCGACGGCCATCTCCATGCCCGGCTCGGTCTCGCCGACCAGCGCCAGCGACTCGGGACGCACGCCGAAGACGACCTCGGACAGGCCCTCGCCGGAGGCGGCGTCGAGCTTGGCGCGCTCCAGCGGCACCAGCAGGCCGTCCAGCTTCGCGCCCTCGGCGGTCAGCGGCACGGTCTTCAGGTTCATGGCGGGCGAGCCCATGAAGCCCGCGACGAACGCGTTGGCAGGCTTGTCGTACAGCGCGCGCGGGGTGTCGCACTGCTGGAGCAGGCCGTCCTTGAGCACGGCGACCCGGTGGCCCATGGTCATGGCCTCGACCTGGTCGTGCGTGACGTAGATCGTGGTGGTGCCCAGGCGCTGCTGGAGGGCCGCGATGTTGGCGCGGGTCTCGACGCGGAGCTTGGCGTCCAGGTTGGACAGCGGCTCGTCCATGAGGAACACGCTGGGCTCGCGGACGATCGCGCGGCCCATCGCGACGCGCTGGCGCTGACCGCCGGAGAGCGCCTTCGGCTTGCGGTCGAGGTACTTGGTGAGGTCGAGCATGGCCGCCGCCTCGGCGACCTTCTGCTTGATCTCCTCCTTGGCGACCTTGCGCAGCTTCAGCGCGAAGCCCATGTTCTCCGCGACCGTCATGTGCGGGTACAGCGCGTAGGACTGGAACACCATCGCGATGTCCCGGCCCTTCGGCGGCACGTTGGTGACGTCCTTGCCACCGATCTTGATGGCGCCCTCGTCCACGTCCTCCAGGCCCGCGAGCATCCGCAGGGCGGTGGACTTGCCGGAACCCGACGGGCCGACCAGAACGAGGAACTCGCCGTCCGCGACGTCGAGGGACAACTCGTCGACGGCTCGCACCGGGGGGTTGCCGGAGAAGATCCGCGACGCCTTGTCGTAGGCGACCTCTGCCATAGTGGCGCACCTTTCAGTACCCGAGCTTTGCCGCAACGCTAGGCATTGCAAGCGCTTACGGGAACACCCGGACGCGAACGAATTTCACCCCTTCACCGCGCCGCCCGCCAGGCCCGACACCAGGAACCGCTGCACGAGGTAGAACACCGCGACCGCCGGGATGGCGACCAGGGTGGACGCCGCCGCCAGGTGCCCCCACTCGGTGCGGTTCTGCTGCACGAACACCTGCAGGCCCACCGCGAGGGTCTTGGACTCGTCGGCCGCCGACAGGAACGCCGAGGCGAACGCCACCTCGCCCCAGGCGGTCAGGAAGGCGTAGAACGAGGTCACCGCGAGCCCCGGCCTGGCCAGCGGCAGCACCAGCCGCCAGAACACGCCGAACGGCGAGAGCCCGTCCACCCGGCCCGCCTCGTCGATGTCGGCGGGGATGGTGTCGAAGTAGCCCTTGAGCATGTAGGTGCAGAACGGCACGGCGGTGGTGCAGTAGACCAGCACCAGGCCGAGCGCGGTGCCCTGCACGCCCAGCGCCAGCAGGGTGTTGTAGAGCGGCACGATCAGCACCGCGAACGGGAACATCTGCACGACCAGGAACGACAGCAGCAGCTTGCGCTTGCCGGGGAACCGGAAGCGGCTGGCCGCGTACCCGGCGGTGGCCGACAGGAACACCGCGAGCACCGTGGTCAGCAGCGCGATCTGCACCGAGTTGCCGAACCAGGCCAGGAAGTCGCCCTTCTCCCCGGACAGGATGCGGCCGTAGTTGTCCAGGCTGGACTCGTTGACCAGCTTGGGCGTGGTCTCGACGGCGAGCGCGTCCGGCTTGAACGAGGTGACCACGACCCAGAACACCGGGAACACCGCGATCAGCGAGGCGGTGACCAGGGCGGCGTGCAGCCCGATCGACGCGGCGCGGGAGCGCTTGGCCCTCCGGGACTCGCGCGCGGGCGTCGCGGCCCGCAGCGAAGCGGCCTCGATGGACATCACCACACCTCGCCTTGCCTGCGCAGCGCGCGCCGGTAGCCGCTCGCGAACACGAGCAGGACGGACAGGATGAGCACGCCGTAGGTGGAGGCGACGGCGTAGTCGCGGGAGGCGCCGGAGAAGAAGCGCTCGAACGCGTAGGTGATCAGCAGCCGGGTGCTCGGGTTCTGGCCGGTGATCAGGTAGACGACGGCGAACATGTTGAACGTCCAGATCACGCCCAGCAGCACGACCGTGCTGGAGACCGAGCGCAGGCCGGGCAGGGTGACGTGCCGGAAGCGCTGCCACGGGGTGGCGCCGTCGACCTCGGCCGCCTCGTACAGGTCGGCCGGGATGGACTGGAGGCCGCCGAGCAGCGAGACCATCATGAACGGCACGCCCAGCCAGACGTTCACGATCACCACGGCGACCAGCGCCCAGTTCGACTGGCCGAGCCACACCGGGTCGGGAAGGCCCAGCGCGCGCAGGACCTGGTTGATGATCCCGTACTGGGCGTTGAACATGTACTTCCAGGCGAACGCGCTGATGAACGCGGGCACCGCCCACGGCAGGATCAGCAGCACCCGGTAGACCGCGCGCCCGGCGACCTGCCGGTTGAGCAGGACGGCGAGCCCGAGGCCGATGCCGTAGTGCAGCAGCACGCAGCTGGCGGTCCACACGACGGTGCGCAGCAGGGTGGCCCAGAACGCGCCGTAGCTGGCGTCGCCGGAGAGCACGTTGAGGTAGTTGCGCAGGCCGACCCACTCGTAGGTGGCGGGCCGGTCGAGCACCGGGTTGGCGATGGACGACTCGTTGATGTCCGTGAGGGTGAAGAACACGCCTTGCGCGAGCGGGTAGAGCACCAGCACGGCGATGACCAGCACCACCGGCAGGACCATCGCGTACGCGTACCAGTGCCGGTCGAGGAACCTGCGCACCTGTGGCCTCCTAGCGCCGGGGCGCCGGGCCGCCCGCGCGGTGGCGGGCGGCCGGGCGCGGGTCAGCCGACGGTGTACTCGGGCAGGATCTGGTCCTTGTAGGCCTTGGCGACCTCGTCCAGCGCGGACTTGGCGTCCTTCTTCCCCGCGAGGAAGTCGGCGTAGGCGGTCTTGAGCGGGTCGAACAGCTGGCCGCCCTCGGGGATCCACGGCCGGGGGTGGGCCTTGGCCGCGATCGGCTCGAACGCGGCGACGACCGCGTTGGCCTTGACCTCGGCGACCTCGTAGGCGGACTTGCGGGTGGGCAGCAGGCCCAGCTCGGTGGCGATCTTGGCCTGGGACTCGGCGGAGCTCATGCAGCCGATCAGCTTGAGCGCGTTGTCCTTGGCCTTGGTGCCCTGGCGCACCACGTAGTCGTGGCCGCCGACCGGGGCGAGCCCGGCGGTGGCCTCGGTGACGCCGGGGACGGGCGCGATGCCGAGGTTGGACTCGTCGGCGAACGCGGCGCCCTCGAGGTAGTCGGGGACGGACCAGGGGCCGTTGACGACCATGGCGATCTCGCCGGAGCCGAAGCCCGCCTGCATGTTGCTGTAGGAGTTGCCCGCGTCGAGCGCGGTGGTGGCGGCCTTGGCGTCGACCAGGCCCTTGGCGGTCTCCAGGCCCTTCACGTTCTCCGGCGAGGAGACCACGATCTCCTTGGCCTCGGCGTCGACCAGGTCGCCGCCCGCGCCGTAGAGGAAGGGCAGGGCGTAGTAGGCGTCGTTGTTGACGAAGAACGCCTTCTCGCCGCCGAGCTTGACCGCCGCGGCCTTCAGCTCGTCCCAGGTCTTCGGGGGCTGCACGCCCGCGTCGGCCAGCAGCTTCTTGTTGTAGAAGAGGGCCAGCGAGTCGGTGACCTGGGGGACGCCGTAGGTCTTGCCCTCGTAGACCGTGGACCCGAGCGGGGTCTCCAGGAAGTCCGAGGTGTCCTTGACCAGGTCGGTGCCGGTCAGGTCGAGGACCAGGCCGTTCTTGGCCAGCTGCGGAACCCAGGCGACCTCGGCGCGGAACACGTCCGGGCCCTGCCCGCCCTGGGCGGCGGTCTTGTAGTTGTTGAGCGCCGCGTCGAAGGCGACGGTCTCGGTCTTGACCTGGTACCCGTCCTTGGCCGCGCAGTCCTGGGCGACCTTCGTGAAGACGGGGCTCTCGTTGGGACCGCTGGTGTCCCAGAAGACGACCTCGCTGCTCGCGCCGCCGCCGCCGGAAGAGCCACCGCAGGCGGTGAGGGCGAGGGCGGGGACTAAGCCCGCGGCCAGTGCCGTCAGGAGGGTGGTACGTCGCATCGCTGCTGTCGCCCCTCTCATCCGGCCCCGCCGGGGCGAGGCCACTGCAAGTTCTTGCGGAAGAGTTGACGCGGATTTCATACCGCTGAACTGGGAACGGTCAAGGGTCGCGGCGTAACCAAGCCGTAACGGCGGCGCGCGATCGGGGGAAACCGCAGGGGGCGTTGCAAAACCTTGCTGCGGGCGGCAGGGTGAAGCGGAGCCCTGTCTCCGGATTCCCGAAGCCCGACCCCGCCGCTTCACCCACCGCAACGAGGAGGACCGGTGCCCGGACTGGCCGAGATCGCCAGGGTCGCCGGGGTGAGCATCTCAACCGTGAGCCGCGTGCTGAACCGCCGAGCGGGGGTCAACGACGAGACCCGCCAGCGGGTGCTGGCCGTGCTGGCCGAGATGCCGTACACCCCGCGCGGGCTCGGCGCGCTGCAGCGGACCGGCGTGATCGGGCTGCTGGTGCCCGAGCTGTCGAACCCGGTGTTCCCGGCGTTCGCCGAGGCGCTGGAGGTCAGGGCGGCCCGGCTGGGCTACTCGTCGCTGCTGTGCAACACGCGGGCGTCCGGGGACGCGGCGATGGGCGAGGAGGAGTACGTCCGGATGCTGCTGGCCAGGGGCGTCGAGGGCATGGTGTTCGTCTCGCCGGAGATCACCAACGCCGAGGCGCCGCTGGGGCGGGCCGCGCGGCCGAGCTACTACTCGAAGCTGCTGGCCGACGGCGTGCACATGGTGTTCGTGAACGGGGCGACGCCCGCGCTGGACGTGCCGGACGTGACCGTGGACGAGCAGCACGCGGGGTACGCGGCGACCAGGCACCTGGTGGAGCTGGGGCACCGGCTGGTCGGGTTCGTCAGCGGGCCCGCTCGGGCGCTGCCGTCGCGGCTCAAGCGGGCCGGGTGGGCGGCGGCGCTGGAGGAGGCGGGGCTCAGCGCGGACGGCTCGCTCGTCGCGCACGGCCCGTTCGGGCCGGAGGGCGGGGCGCTCGCGGCGGCGCGGCTGCTCGACTCCGTACGGCCGACGGCGGTGATCTGCTCGTCCGATCACATGGCGATAGGGGTGCTCCGAGAGGCGCACAAGCGGGGTTTGTCCGTTCCCGGTGATCTCTCGGTGGTCGGTTTCGACGACATCCCGCTGGCCCCCTACTGCTCTCCCCCGCTCACCACTCTGGCGCAACCGATCGAGGAAATGGCGACCGCCGCGGTGGACGAACTCGTGCTGCGTTTGGACCCCGATCGGCGCAGAAGGCACAGCGCGAACTACACGAGAGTGTTCCGGCCTCGCCTTGTTGTTCGAGAATCAACAGCATCGCCCGAATAACCACATTGGTCTGGACCACTGTACTGATCAGTAACGTATGTTGACCTGCGGCGACGAAATGGTAAAGGGACGCAGATCACGCCCACTTCTGTAAGTGCTTCTGAACCGTTACGGTCACTCCATGGCGCGGTCGATGCATGTGCGACGCCCGGCGACGTTGGCCTCTCTGGCCGCGGAGCTGGGGGTTTCCCGGACAACGGTGTCCAACGCGTACAACCGTCCCGACCAGCTCTCGCCGGAGCTGCGACGCCGGGTGTTGGAGACAGCGAGGCGACTTGGATATCCCGGCCCCGATCCGGTGGCCAGATCACTGCGCACGCGCAAAGCGGGGGCGGTCGGTCTGCTGCTGACCGAGAACCTCTCCTACGCGTTCCGGGACCCGGCGGCGATCGGATTCCTGGAAGGGCTCGCGCTGGCGTGCGAGACGGCCGGGCAGGGGCTCCTGCTCGTGCCCGCCAACCCCGAGCGCGAGGACGTGGCGGCCGTGCACCGGGCCGGGGTGGACGGCTTCGTCGTCTACTCGGTGCCCGACGACGACCCGCACCTCGCGGCGGTCCTGGAGCGGCCCGTGCCGACCGTCGTGTGCGACCAGCCCGACCTGGCCGACGTCGACCGCGTGGGCATCGACGACCGGGCCGCGATGCACCAGCTCGCGCAGCACCTGATCGCGCTGGGGCACCGGCGGGTCGGCGTGGTGTGCATGAGGCTGGCCCGCGACCGCAACGACGGGTTCGTCCCGCTGTCGCGGCAGGAGTCGGCGCACTTCCACGTGCAGCGGTCGCGGGTGAGCGGGCTGCGGCAGGCGTTCACCGAGGTCGGGGTCGACTGGGCCTCGGTGCCGGTGGTGGAGCGGTTCGACCACACGATCGCGCAAGGCGCCTCGGCGGCGGCCCAGGTCCTCGACCGGGACCCGCAGATCACGGCGCTGATCTGCACCTCGGACATACTGGCCCTCGGCGCGCTGCAGGAGGCCGAGCGGCGCGGCCTGCGGGTGCCCGCGGACCTCACGGTGACCGGGTTCGACGGCATCCGGGAGGCCGAGCAGGCCGGGCTGACCACGGTGCGGCAGCCGGTGCTGGAGAAGGGCCGCGCGGCGGGCAAGCTGCTGATGGAGGTCGGCGAGCGCACCAAGCCCAGGACCGTGACGCTGGAGACCGAGCTGATCACCGGCACGACGGCGGCCGAGCCCAGGACGATCGCCGAGGAGCGGTGGTTCGGGCACTGACGGGTGGGGCGCTCGCTTCGCGGCGAGCGCCCGGCCGACGAGGCTGACCGCGCCGGGCTCAACCGCGCCTGCCCGACCGCGCCGGTCTCAACCACGCCAGGCTCGACCGCGCCTGCCCAACCGCGCCGGTCCCAACCACGCCAGGCTCAACCACACCAGGCTCAACCACACCGGTCCCAACCGCGCCGGGATCAGCCGATCCGGAGTCAGCCGATCCAGGGTCAGCCGATCCGGAACACCTCGGGCTCGGACGAGCGGTCGCCCACGCGCGCGAGGAGCAGGTAGTCCCCGGCGCCCAGCCGGGTGCGCGGGCCGCAGCCCGGCGCCGACGTCGTCCCCGGCCACTTCAGGCCGAACTCGAACACCTCGCCCGGCTTCATCACCCTGACCTCCGAGCCCTCCGCCGACAGGCAGTCGTTCGACGACCACAGCCGCGTCGCGCCGTCCGGTGAGGTCACCACCAGCTCGCGCACCGCGCGCCCGATCTCGCGCGTGCAGGGCAGCTGCCCGGTGTTGGTCACCGCGATCCGGAAGTCCGCGTGCTCCCCCACCGCGTGCTGCTCCTTGCCCAGCACGGCCCGCACCAGGACGGCCGCGTCGGCGCACGGCTGCGGCGGCCCCGGCGGCGGTTCGGGCGGCGGCGGTTCGGCGGAACCGGATGGCACTCCCCCGGCGGAACCGTCGGCGGGCCCTTCGGCGGACCCCGTAGTCGCGGGCGGGGCGGACCCCGCAGTCGAACCGGCGGACGCGGCGCCCGCCTCGGCCAGCACCAGGCCCTCGACGAGCGGGGGCGGGCTGGACTCGGACGTGGCAGCGGCCGGGGCGCCCTGCGGGGCGGAGCGGCCGAGCACCGCGCCCGTGCCCCACACCGCCGCGACCAGCGCCAGCGCGGCCCCGCCGACGGCGAGTGCCCTGCGGCGCCAGTACACCGAGGCCGGGAGGGGCCGGGACGACCAGCTCACGTCCCCGACGCTAGCGAAGGCTGGCGCGAAAACCCCGGAGGGCGGCGGTCGCACGATGCGGTGAATCACACCTTCCGCTTGCCCAGCGGTGCCACCACCGGTTCCAATCTGCCTGCGAAGCACCACGACACGGAAGGCGTGCCGAAGCGATGACCGCGATCGACGAGCTGCTCCGCCGGAACGAGGAGCTGGGGAACATCGTCCCCGGCGACCGCTCCTCCCCCATGCCCTCGATGCAGGTGACGATCCTGACCTGCATGGACTCCCGGATCAGGGTCTTCGAGATCTTCGGGCTGAAGCAGGGCGAGGCGCACGTGCTGCGCAACGCGGGCGGGGTCGTCACCGACGACATGATCCGCTCGCTGGCGCTGAGCCAGCGCAAGCTCGGCACCAGGGAGGTGCTGCTGGTGCACCACACCAACTGCGGCCTCGAACTGGTCACCGAGGACGCCTTCAAGGACGAGCTGGAGACCGACTCCGGGATGCGCCCGCCGTGGTCGGTGGAGGCGTTCCGCGAGGTGAAGGACAGCGTGCGCGGCTCGGTGAACCGGGTGCGCAACAGCCCGTACCTGATCCACAAGGACACCGTGCGCGGGTTCGTCTACGACGTGCGCACCGGGGTGCTCACCGAGGTGATCTGACGGGGCGCTCCGACGGGGGCGCTCCGACGGGGGCGCTCCGACGGGCGAGGCGGCGGGCGACGAGGCCCGCCGCCGGGTCCTGCCACACTGGCGGCACCATGAGCCGCACGACGAGTCCCACCACGAGCCGCGCGACGAACCGGACCGCGAGCGCCACCACCGCCACCGCCGCAGCGGGCGCTGCCGAGGACGCCGCCAAGCCGGAGAGCGCCCACCTTCCCCCGTCGGTGCTGAACACCTGGTTCGCCGCCACCGCGCGCGACCTGCCCTGGCGCGACCCCGAGTGCACCGCCTGGGGCGTCCTGGTCAGCGAGATCATGCTCCAGCAGACCCCCGTCGCCCGCGTCGAGCCGATCTGGCGGGTCTGGCTGGACAAGTGGCCGAGGCCCAGCGACATGGCCGCCGCCTCCCAGGGCGAGGTGCTGCGCATGTGGGGCAAGCTCGGCTACCCGCGCCGCGCCCTGCGCCTGCACGCCGCCGCGCAGGCCGTCGCCGCCGAGCACGACGACGTCGTCCCGGACGACGTGGACACCCTGCTCGCCCTGCCCGGCATCGGCGCGTACACCGCGCGGGCCGTCGCCGCCTTCGCCTACGGCCGCCGCTGCCCGGTGGTGGACACCAACGTCCGCCGCGTCGTGGCGCGCGCCGTGCACGGGGCCGGGGACGCGGGCCCGCCGTCGACCACCAGGGACCTGCGGGACGTCGAGGCGCTGCTGCCCGAGGACGAGGCGTCCGCCGCGACCTACTCGGCGGCGCTGATGGAGCTGGGCGCGCTGGTGTGCACGGCCAGGACCCCGCGCTGCTCGGCGTGCCCGGTGCTCGGCTCCTGCCAGTGGCAGCGCAACGGGCGGCCCGCGTACGACGGCCCGGCGAAGGCGGTGCAGAAGTTCGCGGGCACCGACCGGCAGGTGCGCGGGCGGCTGCTGGACGTGCTGCGCGGCACGTCCGAGCCGGTCGCCAAGGAGGTGCTGGACCGGGCCTGGTCGGACGCGGGCCAGCGGGACCGGTGCCTGCACTCGCTGCTGGTGGACGGGCTGGTCGAGCAGACCGCAGCCGGGCTGTTCGCGCTGCCCGGTGAGCACGAGTGAGCGGCGGGGGCTCCTGATGCACGCGCTGGTGGTGCTGTTCGACGAGGAGGCCGACTCGGCGGTCCGGGCGCTGTGGCGCAGGCTCGGCGCGACCTCCGAGTTCCCGCCGCACGTCACCTGGGCGTCGGCGACCGCGATCGGCCCGAAGGCGCGCGCCGAGCTGGCCGCCGACCTGGAGCACCTGTGGCTGCCCGACCTGTGGCTGCGCACCCTGGGCACCTCGGCCGAGTCGGAGCAGTCCCTCGACCTGACCGCCGTCGTGGACGCCGAGCTGCTGGCCGTGCACTCGGCGATCCACGACGTGCTGGCGGGTCGGGTGCGCAACCCGACCGCCCGGCACCTGCCCGGCTCGTGGACGCCGCGCTGCACCCTGCTCAAGGGCGAGCCCGCCGAGGTGTCGGCGGCGTTCGCGAAGGTCAACCCGGTGCCGCCGATCAGGGCGCGGGTGCGCGAGCTGTCCGTCCTGGACACTCAGACCGGCGGGTTGAGCCCGCTCAAGAAGGCTTCCACGGCACCCCGGTAGACGTCGGGGGCCTCGTCGTGGACGACGTGCCCCGACTCGGGAACGAGCAGGTGCGCGCCGCCGGTGCGGCGCGCCACCTCGGCCTGCTGGCCGGGTCCGAGCGGGTGCAGCCCGGCCTCGACGGCCAGCACCGGGCAGGAGACCGCGTCCACCACGTCCCAGTAGGCCCGCTGCCCCCACTC
Organism: Actinosynnema pretiosum; assembly: GCF_024171695.1. Lineage (GTDB taxonomy): Bacteria > Actinomycetota > Actinomycetes > Mycobacteriales > Pseudonocardiaceae > Actinosynnema > Actinosynnema pretiosum. The sequence continues at coordinate 164,806 of NZ_JAMTCF010000012.1, forward strand.
GGCGGCGATCTCGTACAGGTCCTCCAGCTGGGCGATGAGGTGGTAGCCGTCGCCGCGCTCCTCGAACATCTCCTCCACGCCCTGGACGTCCACGACGGACCGGACGTGGGCCAGCGACTGGAACGGCACCGGCCAGGCGTCGAAGTACCAGCGCCAGTCGTCGACGGACTTGCCCCGGTTGTCCGGCACGAAGTCCTCCGCGACGACGGCGCGCACCAGGTCCGGTCGCGCGGCGGCGAGCGCGAGCCCGTGCAGCGCCCCCATCGAGTGACCTAAGACCACGCACGGGCCCAGCCCGAGCCGTTCCACGAGCGCCTCCGCGTCGGCCACGAAGTCCTCGGTGCGGAACGGCCCGCGCTGCGGGTTCCGCCCGTGGCCGCGCGCGTCGTAGGCCACGACGCGGCCGTGCGCGGTCAGCCAGCGGGCCACCTTCCACCAGGTGGTCGCCCTGCTCATCAGGCCGTGCACCAGCAGGATGCCCTGCCCCTGTCCCCCGAACTCGATGACGCTCATGCGTGCATCATGTCCGCATGGCCATCAGCCCCAGGGCCCGCCCTTACCTCCTGATCACCGCTGTCGCGCTGCTCGTCGCCGGTCTGCTGGTCGTGCGCCTGCCCGACGGGTCGGACACCGCGCGGGAGAGCCCGACGGCTCCCGCGCCCGCGTCGACGCCCGCCGTGGTGGGGCAGCGGGGCGGGGCGGGCGCGGGCGACCCGTACTACCCGGAGGACGGGAACACCGGCTACGACGTGGCCGGGTACGACGTGTCCATCGGCTACGACCCGGCGACCGGCCACCTGGACGGGGTGGCGCGGGTGACCGCGAAGGCCACCGCCGACCTGGTGTCGTTCAACCTGGACCTGCACGCGCTGGAGGTCTCCTCGGTCGAGGTCGGGGGCGAGGGCGCCGGGTTCGCCCGCGAGGGCGAGCAGGAGCTGGTGATCACGCCCGCGACGCCGCTGCGGTCGGGGGCCGAGTTCACCGCCGTGATCGCCTACTCGGGTGAGCCGCAGTCGTTGCAGGACCCGGTGCTGGGCACGAACGGGTGGCAGGCGTCCCAGTCCGGCGGGGCGTTCGCGGCGGGTGAGCCGCACTCGGCGACCACCTGGTACCCGGCCAACGACACCCCGCGCGACAAGGCCTCGTTCGCGCTGAGCGCGCGGGTGCCTGACGGCTGGTCGGCGGTGTCGATCGGGCTGGAGAGGGGCTCGACCAGCGAGGGCGGCTGGACCACGTTCCGGTGGGAGCACCCGGAGCCGGTGGCGACCTACCTGACGACCGTGGCGATCGACCGGTGGGAGTTCGAGCGGGGCGCGCTGCCGGACGGGACGCCGGTGGTGAACGCGTACGCGCCGGGCGCGGAGGCGGCGCGGGCGCACGGGGAGGAGCTGCCGTCGGTGCTGGCGTTCCTGGCCGACCGGTTCGGGCCCTACCCGTTCGACGCGGCGGGCGGCATCTACCTGTCGGACCGGATCGGGTTCTCGCTGGAGACGCAGACCCGGCCGATCTACGCGGCGTGGGCGGACCTGGAGACGGTGGTGCACGAGAACGCGCACCAGTGGTTCGGCAACGCGGTCACCCTGGAGAGCTGGGCGGACATCTGCCTGAACGAGTGCTTCGCCAGCTACTCGACCTGGCTGTGGGCCGAGTCGCTGGGCGCGGACCTGGACGCGGACTACCGGGCCGAGGTCGAGAAGTGGCGCGGCAACACCGGGTACTGGTCGCGGAAGCTGTACGACATGGGGCGCGGCAACGAGTTCCGGGGCGTCTACGACAAGGGCCAGCTGGCGGTGCACGCGCTGCGCGCGCGGATCGGCGACGAGGCGTTCGACCGGGTGCTGAAGGGCTGGATCTCCGAGCACCGGGGCGCGAACGCGTCGTGGCCGGAGTTCGAGTCCCACGTGGAGCGGGTGTCCGGGCAGGACCTGTCGGCGTTCTTCCAGGCCTGGTTCCGGGGTGACGCGATCCCCCCGGACGAGCACCTGTGGCCGGGCGGCCTGCGCGGTTAGGGTGGCGGCATGGCGGTTGTGAAGATCAATGCGATCCACGTGCCCGAGGGCTCCGGCCCCGAACTGGAGAAGCGGTTCGAGGCGCGGCTGCGCGCGGTGGACCAGGAGCCCGGCTTCCAGGGCTTCCAGCTGCTGCGCCCGGTCGCGGGCGACTCGCGGTACTTCGTGGTGACCCACTGGGCCGACGAGGAGTCGTTCGACAACTGGCGCAAGGGCCGCGCCGAGGCCGCGCACGCGGGCGAGCGGGCCAAGCCGGTGGCCACGGGCGCGGACCTGCTGGAGTTCGAGGTCGTGCTGGAGTCGTGGCCTGAGCGCGGCTGACCGGGCGGCCCGGCTGGTCTCGGGGGCGGGCGCGCTGCTGGTGTGCGCGGGCGCCGGGATGGGGGTGGACTCCGGTCTGCCCGACTTCCGGGGGCACGCGGGCTTCTGGCGCGCCTACCCGCCCTACGAGCGGCTCGGGCTGGGCTTCGAGGAGATCGCGGACCCGGTGCACTTCGCGCGCGACCCGGAGTTCGCCTGGGGGTTCTACGGGCACCGGCTGGCGCTGTACCGGGCGACCGCGCCGCACGCCGGGTTCGAGGTGCTGCGGCGGCTGGGGGCGCGGGCGTTCACGTCCAACGTGGACGGCCAGTTCCAGCTGGCCGGGTTCGCGGGCGTGGCCGAGGTGCACGGGTCGATCCACCACCTGCAGTGCCAGGCGCCCTGCTCCGACGACGTGTGGTCGGCGGACGGGGTGGAGGTCGAGGTCGACCCTGGGACGATGCGCGCGGTGTCGCCGCTGCCGACGTGCCCCCGGTGCGGCGGGGTGGCGCGGCCGAACATCCTGATGTTCGGGGACTCGTCGTGGGTGGGGCACCGGACCAGGGCGCAGTTGGCAGACCTGGCGGCGTGGCGGCGGTCGGCCGGTTCCGGGCTGGTGGTGCTGGAGCTGGGGGCCGGGACGGCGGTGCCCACGGTGCGGCGGTACGCGGAGCTGTCGAGCGCGGCGACCGGGGCGCTGGTGCGGGTGAACCCGCGCGAGGCGGACGTGCGGCACGGGCGCGGGATCGCGGTGCCGGAGACGGCGCTGGAGTTCCTGAACCGGTTGGCGGACGCCACCTCCGGGTGAGCGCCCGGTGAGCGCGCCGGGCGCGGTCCGGCGCCGGTTGATCCGGCGCCGGTTGATCCGGCACCGGTCAATCCGGCACCGGACAATCCGGCACCGGACAATCCGGCACCGGTCAGTCCGGCACCGGACAATCCGGCACTGGACAATCCGGCACCGGTCAGTCCGGCACGACGAACTGGGCGACCACCGCGCGGTGGTCGCTGCCGGGGATGTCCACGGCCTCGAACCAGTCGACCGGGCAGCGGTCGTCCACCAGCACGTGGTCCAGCGCCACCAGCGGCGGCACGACGCCCTCGTTCGGCCAGGTCGCGGTCAGGCCGGCGCCCACCCGGTCGGCGGCGTCCGCGTACCCGCTGTCCAGGAGCCTGCGCAGGGCCACGTGGTCCAGGGTGGCGTTGAAGTCCCCGGCCAGCACCCGGATCGGCCCGTCGGCCTTCCTGGGCGGCAGCCCCGCGATGTCCCGCTGCCACTGCGCGGGGCCAGCGGGCTCGACCGGCGGCATCGGGTGCACGGACACCAGCTCGACCTCCCGGCCGGTCGGCAGGGACACCACGGCGCTCGCCTGCCGGAACGCGCTGGGCCCCGCCAGGTCCGCCGGGGTGAGCGGGTAGCGGGAGGCGATGCCGGAGCCCGAACCGCCCGGCTCGTCCTGGAACACCCGGTGCGGCAGGACCTCGTCCAGCCCGGCGTTCTCCAGGTCCCGCACCATCGCCGGGGACAGCTCCTGCATGGCGAGCACGTCGACCTCCCGCTCGACGACCTCCCGCATCACCACGACGGCGTCCGCCTTGCCCACCAGGAAGTTCGACGCCATCACCCGCAGCGGCAGGCCCGCGCCCGCCGGTCGGGGGTCCGAGAGCGCCCTGGGCGCGACGGCGGCCACCAGGACCAGGGAGACCACCAGCACGACCAGTGCCACCGGCCAGCGGCGCAGCAGCAGCGCCAGCAGGCCGATCAGGACGCCCGCGGCGGTCACCAGCGGGGTCAGCGCGGTGGCGGCCACGAGCTGCCGGGGGCCGTCGACGCCGAGCAGGCGGGTCAGCGCGGGGACCAGGAACACGACCGCGAGCAGGACCAACAGGAACGTCGCGGTGCGACCCCCCACACGGCGCGCCGGAGCTTCGATCACACCGTCTAGTCTGCCCGAATGGACGACCCGACAGTGCTGATCACCGGTTTCGAGCCGTTCGGAGGGGAGCGCACCAACCCGTCGTGGGACGCCGTGCGCGAGCTGGCCGAGCGCGATCCGTCGCTCATCGCGGTGGAGCTGCCGTGCGCCTTCGACGCCTCGGCGCGGGCGCTGCGGGAGGCGGTGGAGCGGCACCGGCCGGACCTGGTGGTGTGCGTCGGGCAGGCGGGCGGGCGGAGCGGGGTCACCCCGGAGCGGGTGGCGATCAACCTCGCGGACGCGCGCATCCCGGACAACGACGGGGAGCAGCCGATCGACGTTCCGGTGGTGGCGGGCGGACCGGCGGCCTACTTCACCGGGTTGCCGGTGAAGGCGTGCGTGGCGGCGCTGGAGGAGGCGGGCATCCCGGCCTCGGTGTCGCACACGGCGGGGACGTTCGTGTGCAACCACGTGTTCTACGCGCTGATGCACCTGGTGGCGACGGACTTCCCGGACCTGCGGGGCGGGTTCGTGCACGTGCCGTTCGCCCCGGAGCAGGTGGCGGACCGGGAGGGCGTGCCCAGCCTTGAGGTGTCGCGGACGGCGGACGCGCTGGGGCTGATCGTGGCGACCTGCCTGAGCACCACCGACGACCTGGCGATCAGCACCGGCACGCTCAGCTAGCCCGCGCCGGACCGGCGGGGCGGGCTCGTGCCCGGCCGACCGACGCCGACCCACCTCACGACGCAGGGGAGCCCCCGTGGACTCCACGGGGGCTCCCCTGCTGTTCTCCGAGCTGCTCCAGGGCGGCGGACCGCCTCAGGTCACTCGCCCGAGGCCTCGCCCTGGGCGGAGTCGTCGCCGCCCGCACCGGCCAGGTCCACCGGCGGGGAGTCGGGGACCTTGGTCGGCTTCGGCTCGCTGCGGAACACGAACTTCGCCTTGTCGTGCTGGTCGGACTCGCCGTCCCAGCCCTCGACGTCGGTGATGACGATCTGGCCGGGCTGGAGCTCCCCGAACAGGATCTTCTCCGACAGCTGGTCCTCGATCTCGCGCTGGATGGTCCTGCGCAGCGGACGGGCGCCGAGCACGGGGTCGAAGCCCCGCTTGGCCAGCAGCTGCTTGGCCTTCTCGGTCAGCTCGATCGCCATGTCCTTGTTCTTCAGCTGCGTCTCGACGCGCGCGATCAGCAGGTCCACCATCCGGATGATCTCTTCGCGAGTCAGCTGGTGGAACACGATGATGTCGTCGATGCGGTTGAGGAACTCCGGGCGGAAGTGCTTCTTCAGCTCGTCGTTGACCTTGTTCTTCATGCGCTCGTAGTTCGAGGCGTTGTCCTGCCCCGACGCGAAGCCCAGTCCGACGGCCTTCGAGATGTCCGAGGTGCCGAGGTTCGACGTGAAGATGATGACGGTGTTCTTGAAGTCCACCGTCCGGCCCTGGCCGTCCGTGAGGCGACCGTCCTCCAGCACCTGCAGGAGGGTGTTGTAGACCTCGTTGTGGGCCTTCTCGATCTCGTCGAACAGCACGACCGAGAACGGCTTGCGCCGCACCTTCTCGGTGAGCTGACCGCCCTCCTCGTAGCCGACGTAGCCGGGAGGCGCGCCGAAGAGCCGCGAGGCGGTGTAGCGGTCGTGGAACTCGCCCATGTCGATCTGGATGAGCGCGTCGTCCTCGCCGAACAGGAAGTTCGCCAGCGCCTTGGACAGCTCGGTCTTGCCGACGCCGGACGGGCCGGCGAAGATGAACGAGCCCGCGGGGCGCTTGGGGTCCTTCAGGCCTGCGCGGGTGCGCCGGATGGCCTGCGAGACGGCCTTGACGGCCTCGACCTGGCCGATGATGCGCTTGTGGAGCTCGTCCTCCATGCGCAGCAGTCGGGTGGTCTCCTCCTCGGTCAGCTTGAAGACCGGGATGCCCGTCCAGTTCGCCAGGACCTCGGCGATCTGCTCCTCGTCGACCTCGGCGACGACGTCGAGGTCGCCGTCCTTCCACTGCTTCTCCCGCTCGGCCTTCTGGCCCAGCAGGGTCTTCTCCTGGTCGCGGAGCTTCGCGGCGCGCTCGAAGTCCTGCGCGTCGATCGCGGACTCCTTGTCGCGGCGCACGTCCGCGATCTTCTCGTCGAACTCGCGCAGGTCCGGCGGCGCGGTCATCCGGCGGATGCGCATCCGCGCGCCCGCCTCGTCGATGAGGTCGATCGCCTTGTCCGGCAGGTACCGGTCGTTGATGTACCGGTCGGCCAGCGTCGCCGCGGCCACCAGCGCCGAGTCGGTGATCGAGACGCGGTGGTGCGCCTCGTACCGGTCGCGCAGGCCCTTGAGGATCTCGATCGTGTGCTCCAGGGAGGGCTCGCCCACCTGGATCGGCTGGAAGCGGCGCTCGAGCGCCGGGTCCTTCTCGACGTACTTGCGGTACTCGTCGAGCGTGGTGGCGCCGATGGTCTGGAGCTCACCGCGCGCCAGCATCGGCTTGAGGATGCTCGCGGCGTCGATCGCGCCCTCGGCGGCGCCCGCGCCGACCAGGGTGTGGATCTCGTCGATGAACAGGATGATGTCGCCGCGGGTGCGGATCTCCTTGAGCACCTTCTTCAGGCGCTCCTCGAAGTCGCCGCGGTACCGGGAACCGGCCACCAGCGAGCTGAGGTCGAGGGTGTAGAGCTGCTTGTCCTTCAGCGTCTCGGGCACCTCGCCCTTGACGACCATCTGCGCCAGGCCCTCGACGACGGCGGTCTTGCCGACGCCGGGCTCGCCGATGAGCACCGGGTTGTTCTTGGTGCGCCGGGACAGCACCTGCATGACCCGCTCGATCTCCTTGGCCCGCCCGATGACCGGGTCGAGCTTGCCCTCGCGGGCCATGGAGGTCAGGTTGCGGCCGAACTGGTCCAGCACCAGCGACGAGGAGGGCGTGCCCTCGCCCCGGCCACCGGCCTCGGCGGGCTCCTTGCCGCCGGAGTAGCCGGAGAGCAGCTGGAGCACCTGCTGGCGGACCCGGTTGAGGTCCGCGCCCAGCTTCACGAGGACCTGGGCGGCGACGCCCTCGCCCTCGCGGATCAGGCCGAGCAGGATGTGCTCCGTGCCGATGTAGTTGTGCCCGAGCTGCAGCGCTTCGCGCAGCGACAGCTCCAGGACCTTCTTGGCGCGCGGGGTGAAGGGGATGTGCCCGCTGGGTGCCTGCTGGCCCTGGCCGATGATCTCCTCGACCTGTTGGCGCACGCCCTCCAGCGCGATCCCCAACGACTCCAGCGCCTTGGCGGCGACACCCTCACCCTCGTGGATCAAACCCAGGAGGATGTGCTCGGTGCCGATGTAGTTGTGGTTGAGCATCCTGGCCTCTTCCTGGGCCAGGACAACCACCCGCCTCGCGCGGTCGGTGAACCTCTCGAACATTCGCACTCCCTGACTGCTGCGCCGGCGGTCCTCGGCTCGCCACTGGCATCCGTGGAGAGCGCGGCACCGTGGGACCACTGTAGTCGTTGCCCCGTCGCTCTCCGCTTCCGTTCCGAGCCTGTCGTCTTCGGGGAACTCCTACATCCGGTTACAACGGGTCATCTGCCAGGCAGATTCCGCGAACCGGGCGTTGTCCGCTGAGCGCGAACACCGCCATTGGTAAGGTAAGGCAAACCTCAGACGGCACGACCACAAGGACCCTGCTTCCCCATGACCGTACCGGCGCGGATCGACGCCCGCGACGCGCTGAACCCCCTCGCCGACTCCGTCAGGGCCGCGTCGTCCCTGGTGGGGTGGCTGGAGATCCGCTACGAGCGAACGGGTTCCGGCGCACCCGATGGATGGACCCGGTGCGCCGACCTGCTCGCCGCCCCGGACGGGTTCGCCGCGTGGCGCGCGGGCCTGGCGGAGTGGATGGAGGAGCAGCACGGCGGCTCCACCGAGCGGGCCACGGCGGGGTACGTGCTCGGCTGGTACCTGGGCGCGGTCGGGATGCTCGGCGGCGCGCTGTTCCACCGGGCGCGCCGGGTGCCCTCGCTGCGCCCGCAGGACGTGGCGCTGCGGCTGGCCGACGCGGGCAGGCCGGACGTGGTCGGCGTCGCGCTGCTGGCGGGCGGGTTCGCCTGCCTGCCCAGCGATCCGGCGAGCAACCACCCCGAGGCCACCGTGGTCGCCGACGAGTCAGCGCTGGCCGCGCTGCTGCGCGCCCGGTTCGCCGCGCACGCCGCCGCGTTCACCGCCGCCTACGGCCCGACCACCCGGCTGGGCAGGCGGGCGCTGTGGGCGGCGGCCACGGACGCGCTGGACAGCTCCGCGTGGCTGGCCGGGCTGCACGGCGGCGACGAGGCGGCCGGGGTCGCGGACTCGGCGCTGCTGCTGCCGTTCCGCGAGGCCCCGTACACCTCGGCGACGACGTTGCGGGTGGTCGACGGGACCTGGACGCGGCGGCGGGAGAGCTGCTGCTTCCACTTCACCCTTCCGGGGGCGCAGGCGTGTGAAACCTGCCCCCGCGTCTGCGGGAAGTGACCGGCTCTCCGCCGTTCGCCGGGTGGATCAGCCCTTCGGGTGGTCTTGCCTGCGGTTGGTCGCCGCGTGCGTCGTGGACCGGATCGGCACCACCATCGGGGTGCCCGCGACCGGGTCCGCGATGACGGCGGCCTCCAGCCCGAACACCTCCTCGAGGACCTCTTCGGTCAGCACCTCGGCGGGCGCGCCCTGCACCACGATCCGACCGTCCTTCATGGCCACCAGGTGGTCGGCGTAGCGGGCGGCGAGGTTCAGGTCGTGCAGCACCATGACGATGGTGCGCCCGCCCTCGGCGTGCAGCAGCCGCACCAGGTCCAGCACGTCGATCTGGTGCGCGAGGTCCAGGTAGGTCGTCGGCTCGTCGAGCAGCAGCAGGTCGGTGCCCTGGGCGAGCGCCATGGAGATCCAGGCGCGCTGGCGCTGGCCGCCGGAGAGCTGGTCCAGGGTGCGCTCGGCGAAGTCCTCCATGCCGGTCAGCCGCAGCGCCTCGGCGACGGCGGCCTCGTCGTCGCCGGACCACTGCCGGTACCAGGCCTGGTGCGGGTGCCTGCCCCTGGCGACCAGGTCGGCCACGGTCAGGCCCTCGGGGCCCTGCGGGGTCTGCGGCAGCATCCCGAGCACCTTGGCCACCTCGCGGGTGGGCACCTGGGTGATCGGTCTGCCGTCGAGCAGGACCTCGCCGCCCCTGGTGGGCAGCAGGCGGGCGAGCGCGCGCAGCAGGGTGGACTTGCCGCAGCCGTTGGGGCCGATGACGGCGGTGACGGCGCCGTCGAGCACGTCCAGGTCGAGCCGGTCGACGATCACCCGCTCGCCGTAGCCGATCGACAGCTCGCGCGCCCGCAGGCGCGTTCCGGGGGACGGGGGTGCCGTGGTCATGTCCTCGCCTCCCGGCGGCCTCGGATGAGCAGGTGCATCAGGTAGGGGGCGCCGAGCACGGCGGTGACCACGCCGACCGGCAGCTCCGTGCCGTCGATCAGCTGGCGGGCGATCAGGTCGGAGAGCACCACCAGCACCGAGCCGACGACGGCCGAGCCGAACAGCGGCGGGGTCGCGGTGCCCGCGAGGCGCACCGCGATCTGCGGGGCGGCCAGCGCCACGAACCCGATCGGGCCCGCGGCGGCGGTGGCCACGGCGGCGAGCACGACGCCGAGCAGCAGCAGGGCGGTGCGGGCGCCGTTGAGCCGGACGCCGAGGCCCCTGGTGGTGTCGTCGCCGAACTGGAGCGCGCCGAGCGTGCGGGTGGACAGCACGGCGGCGGGCAGCAGCAGGGCCAGCGCGAGCGCGACCGGGACGATGTGCTCCCAGCCCCGGTTGTTGAGGCTGCCCGCGATCCACACCAGGGCGCGGGCGGTGTCGTTCACGTCGCCCCTGGTGAGCAGGTACTGGGTGGCGTTCGCGGTGATCGCGGTGACGCCGACGCCGACCAGGACGAGCCGGAAGCCCTCGATGCCGCGCCGCCAGGCGATGCCGTAGACGACGAACCCGGCGACCAGGCCGCCCGCGAGCGCGGCGAGCGGGACGCCGACCTCGGCGACCGCGCCCGCGACCGCGCCCGCGTCGCCCGCGAGGATGATCACGAGGACCGCGCCGGTGCCCGCGCCCCAGGTGACGCCGATGATGTCCGGGGTGGCCAGCGGGTTGCGGGAGATGGCCTGGAAGATCGCGCCGGAGGCGGCGAGCGCGGCGCCGACCAGCAGGCCGGTGAGCACGCGCGGCAGGCGCAGCTCCAGCACGACGAACCGCTGACTGCGGCTGCCGCCGCCGAGCAGCACGTCGACGACCTGGCCGAGGCTGATCGGGAAGTCGCCGTAGGCGATGGCCACGGCGAGCGCGGCGAGGGCGAGCGCGAGGCCGCCGACGACCAGGGCGATCGGGCGCCAGCGCAGCGGCCAGGAGAACGGGCCGAGGCGGAGGCCGGTGCGGCCCTTCACGGTCGGGCGCGCGAGCGCGTCGCCGCCGACCGGGACGCCGGACGCGAGGCCGACCGAGGTGGCGCCGTTCACCACGGCCTTCTCCCCCGCCGCGCCTCCGTCCCCGCTCACAGCTTCACCAGGTTCCGGCGGCGGACCAGCGCGACGAAGAACGGGGCGCCCACCAGGGCCATCACGATGCCGACCTCCAACTCGCCCGGCCGGGCGACCACCCGGCCGAGGACGTCCGCCACGAGCAGCAGCACGCTGCCCATCAGCCCGGCCACCGGCAGCAGCCAGCGGTGGTCCGGCCCGGTCACCGCGCGGGCGGCGTGCGGGACGACCAGGCCGAGGAAGCCGATGGGCCCGCAGGCCGCGACCGAGCCGCCGACCAGCAGGGTGATCGCGCCGATGCCCAGCGCCCTGGTCCGGTTCACGTTCTGGCCCAGCGAGCGGGCCACCTCGTCGCCGAGCGAGAGCGCGTTGAGGCCGGGCGCGTTGAACGCCGCGAGCACCAGGCCCGCGACCAGGAACGGCAGCACCTGCCACAGGACCTCGACGTCGCGGCCCTCGACCGAGCCGACCTGCCAGAAGCGGAACGAGTCCAGGCTCTGCCGGTCGGACAGGATCACCCCGGAGATCAGGCCCTGGAGCAGCGCGCTGACCGCGGCGCCCGCGAGCGCGAGGGTGACCGGGGTGGGCCCGCTCCGGCCGGAGCCGAGCAGGAAGACCACGACGCTGGCGCCGAGCGCGCCCGCGAAGGCGAACCAGACGTAGCCGAGCGGGCTGGTCACGCCCAGCAGGGAGATCGCCAGGACCACGGCGAAGCCCGCGCCCTGGTTGATGCCGAGGATGCCGGGGTCGGCGAGCGGGTTGCGGGTGTGGCCCTGGATCAGCGCGCCGCCGATGCCCAGCGCCATGCCGACGGCGATCGCGAAGCCCGTCCTCGGCAGCCGCAGCTCGCGGACGATGGAGTCGTCCTCGGTGCCGGTCGGGGTGAGCAGGGCGTGCGCCACCGAGCCGAGGTCGATCGACTTGGAGCCGAACGCGACGCTCGCGGCGGCGGCCAGGGCGAGCAGGCCCAGCAGCAGCGCGAGCGCGCCGAAGCGGCGGGTCGTGCGGACGGTCACCACGCGCTCTCCTCATGACCCGCCGTGGAACAGTGAGGTGAGCCTAACCGAACTTCCGCGCGGTCGTGACCAGCGGGTATCGCCGACGACCCCGACAAGTCGCGGAGGTTTTCTCTGGGTGATCGGTCGGGCACCCGCAGTGGGAACCGCAGGGCAAACCACCCGGCGCCCAAGATCGAAGCGCGACGCACGTCTCATTTGGGTATTGCCCGTTGACCGATGAGAACTTTGTCAAAACAAGCCGAAGGGGTGCCGGATCATTCATCCGGCACCCCTTCACGGGTCAGTGGAATTGCCGTGGCGAACGCCACTCAATCCTCACCCCTGCTGGTGGTAGGCCTCCAGCACCTCGGCCGGGATGCGACCGCGGTCGGAGACCTTCATGCCCTGCTTGCGGGCCCACTCCCGAATCGCCTGGTTCTGCTCGCGGTCGGCAGAGGCGGGACGGGCGGCGGCCTTCACACCCGCCGGGCGGCCGGGGCCGCGCTTGCGACCGCCGGTCTTGCGGGCGGCGGTGGTGAACGCGCCGAGCGCGGAGCGCAGCTTGCCCGCATTCACCGAAGAAAGGTCGATCTGGTAAGCCACACCGTCCAGGCCGAAGTCGACCGTCTCCTCGGCGACACCGCCGTCCAGGTCATCGACCAGGGTCACGGTGACCTTCTGCGCCATGCGTATCCTCCTGGGACTCGAATGCGCGGCGTGCTCCCCGACCGCGACCAAAAAACATGTGCGCCAGCAGGTTAGCGCACAAGTCGAGGAATGCGCCGCACGGAGTCCTAGAAGTTACTCATTCCGGGCGCACGAGGGGGAACAGGATCGTCTCCCGGATACCGAGACCAGTGATGGCCATCAGCAGGCGGTCGATGCCCATTCCCACACCACCGCTCGGTGGCATTCCGTACTCCAGCGATCGCAGAAAGTCTTCGTCGACCGGCATCGCTTCCACGTCACCGCTCGCGCCCAACCTGGCCTGCGCTTCCAACCGCTCCCGCTCGACCACCGGGTCGACCAGTTCGGAGTATCCGGTGGCCAACTCGAAACCGCGCACGTAGAGGTCCCACTTTTCCGCCACACCGGGGATGCTGCGGTGCTGGCGGGTCAGCGGCGAGGTCTCGACCGGGAAATCCCGGACGAACGTGGGGGCGTGCAGGTGGTCGCCCACCAGGTGCTCCCACAGCTCCTCGACGAGCTTGCCGTGGCCGAGCTTCGGGTCGGTCTCCAGGCCGAGCTTGTCGGCCAGCGCCCGCAGGTCGTCCACGCTGGTCTCGGGCGTGACCTCGACCCCGGCGGCCTCGGACAGCGAGCCGTACATGGTCAGCGTGGTCCACTCGCCGCCCAGGTCGTACTCGGTGCCGTCGACCAGGGTGACCACGTGCGAGCCCGCGACGGCCATGGCCGCCTCCTGGATCAGCTCCCTGGTCATCACCGCGTTGGTGTCGTACGTCGCGTACGCCTCGTAGTACTCCAGCATCGAGAACTCCGGCGAGTGCGAGGAGTCGATGCCCTCGTTGCGGAAGTTCCGGTTGATCTCGAAGACCTTCTCGATACCGCCGACCACGCACCTCTTGAGGTACAACTCCGGCGCGATGCGCAGGAACAGGTCGATGTCCAGCGCGTTCGAGCGGGTGACGAACGGCCGGGCCGCCGCGCCCCCCTGCAAGGTCTGCAACATCGGGGTCTCGACTTCGGTGAAACCCCTGCGGTGGAACGACTCGCGCAGAGAGCGCACCAGCTTGGCGCGGTTGCGCACGGTGTCGCGCGCCTGTTCCCTCAGGATCAGGTCGACGTACCGCTGCCGAATGCGGGTTTCCTCGGCGAGTTCCTTGTGGGCGACCGGCAACGGGCGCAGCGCCTTCGCCGTGATGGCCCACTCGTCCGCCATCACCGACAGTTCCCCGCGCCGGGAGGTGATCACCTCTCCGCGCACGAAAACGTGGTCGCCGAGGTCGACGTCGGTCTTCCAGTCGGCGAGCGCCTGCTCGCCGACCTTGTTCAGGCTCAGCATGGCCTGGAGCTCGGTGCCGTCGCCCTCGCGCAGGGTCGCGAAGGCGAGCTTGCCGGTGTTCCGGATGAACATGACGCGGCCGGTCACGCCGACCACGTCGCCGGTGCTGGTGTCGGGCTCGAGCCCGGTGTGCGCCTCGCGCACCTCGCGCAGCGAGTGCGTGCGGGCGACTTCGACCGGGTACGGGTCGACCCCGCGCTCCAGCAGCCGCGCCCGCTTCTCCCTGCGGACCCTGAGCTGCTCGGGAAGGTCGTCGTCGCTGGTCGGGGAACCGTTCTGCGGCTGCTCACTCACACCGGGAAGGGTACGGAAAGGGCTATCGGGAAATCGAACCGGTTCTCACTAGGGTGTGGGTGGTGACGAGCGCAGAAGACCACGCGGACCTGTGGGCTCGCCGGGCCGCGTCTTTCGGGGCTCACGCCTCCGCCTACGCGGAGCACCGGCCCGACTACCCGGCCGACGCGATCAAGTGGTGCCTGGACCCCCTGGAGAGCACGCCGCTGCGCGTGCTGGACCTGGCGGCGGGCACGGGGAAGCTGACCGAGGGCGTGGTGGCGCTGGGGCACCACGTGACGGCCGTGGAGCCCGACGAGCAGATGCTCTCGGAGCTGGTCAGGCGCAACGGGGGCGTGCGGGCCCTGCCGGGCACGGCGGAGCGCATCCCGGTGCCCGGCGGGACGGTCGACGCGGTCGTGGTGGGGCAGGCGTTCCACTGGTTCGACCAGGCGCGGGCGCTGGCGGAGATCGCCCGCGTGCTGCGACCGGGCGGGGTGCTGGCCGCGCTGTGGACCGGCGACGACCACGGCGTGCCGTGGGTGGCCGACTACCTGGCCGCCGTGTGGGGCGCGGACGGCGACCCGCACAAGATCGGCTCGTCGGGCGGGCCCGCCGAGATCATGCCCCGGCACGAGATGTTCCACGAGCAGGAGACCGCGCGGTTCGCGCACCGGCAGCGCAGGACCCCCGAGTCGCTCGTGGCGACGCTGCGGACGCACTCCGGGGTGGCGACCCTGCCGGAGGCCGAGCGGCTGGCCCTGGAGGCCAAGGCGCTGGACTTCCTGCGCTCCAGGGAGGAGACGCGGGACGGGTTCGACCTGCCGCTGCGGGTGATGGTCAAGCGGATGGTGCGGATCTGACCACGGCCCCCTCGGGCGCCCGGACGGCCGCCGCCCCCGGTCCCGTCGCGGGAACCGGGGGCGGCGGCCGTCAGCGGCCCGGCGGTCAGCGCATGTTGCGCTCGAACACCAGGCGCAGGCCCAGCAGGGTCAGGTCGGGCGCGTGGATCTGGATCGCGGTCGACTCGGACACCACCAGCGGCGCGAGACCGCCGGTGGCCAGCACGGTCACCGGGCCGGGGTCGACGGTGGCCAGCTCCTCCACGATCCGCCGCACCAGGCCGTCGACCTGGCCGACGAAGCCGTAGACGATGCCGGACTGGAGGCACTCGACGGTGTTCTTGCCGATCACCGAGCGCGGCCGGACCAGCTCGACCTTGTGCAGCTGCGCGGCGCGGGCGGCCAGCGCGTCCACCGAGATCTCGATGCCGGGCGCCAGCGCGCCGCCGAGGAACTCGCCCTTGGCGGAGATGACGTCCAGGTTGGTGGACGTGCCGAAGTCGACCACGACGCACGCGGTGCTGTGCAGGTGGTGCGCGGCCATCGTGTTGATGACCCGGTCGGAGCCGACCTCCTTCGGGTTGTCCACCAGCAGCGGGACGCCGGTGCGCACGCCCGGCTCCACCAGCACCTTCGGCACCGAGGCGTAGTAGCGGCCGAGCATGACGCGCAGCTCGCGCAGCACGGCGGGCACGGTGGACAGCGCCGAGATGCCGGTGATCTTGTCCGCGTACTCGCCGAGCAGCCCGCGCATGGTCAGCGCCAGCTCGTCGGCGGTCATCCTGGCGTCGGTGCGCATCCGCCAGCTGTGCACGAGCGCGGCGGAGTCCCCGGTGCCGTCGTACAGGCCGAGGACGATGTTCGTGTTGCCGACGTCGATGACGAGCAGCACCGTGTTCCCCCTACTGGTTCTGGATGAGCGCGTCGAGCGCGGCGGCGTCGGCCGTCTCGGCGAGTGCCTGCGCGGTCACCGCGCCGCTGAGCAGCCCGGAGCCCTCGGGGGCGCGGGCGGCGTCCGAGCCGAGCTCGACGACCTTGTTGTCGGCGTCGACGAACACCACGCGCGGCCGGTAGGAGCGGGCCTCGGCGTCGTCCATGGACCCGTAGGCGATGAGGATGACCAGGTCGCCGGGGTGCACCAGGTGCGCGGCGGCGCCGTTGATGCCGATGACGCCGGAGCCGCGCTCGCCGGGGATGACGTAGGTCTCCAGGCGGGCCCCGTTGGTGACGTCCACGATCGCGACCTGCTCGCCCGCCAGCAGGTCGGCGGCGTCCATGAGGTCCTCGTCCACGGTGACCGAGCCGACGTAGTGCAGGTCGGCCTGGGTGACGGTGGCCCGGTGGATCTTCGACTTGAGCATCGTGCGGAACATGGCGGCGCTCCTCCCTACTCGTCGCCCGCGCCGAGCAGCACGGGGACGTTGTCGATCAGCCTGGTCGCCCCGACGCGGGCCGCCACCAGCAGGCGGGCGTCGCCGTTCTCGGGCGCGGGCCCGAGGTCGGGGGCGCGCAGCTCCAGGTAGTCCAGGTCGATGCCGGGCACGGCGGCGAGCGTCGCGCGGGCGGTGGACAGCACGGCCTCCGGGCCCTGCGCGCTCACGTGCGAGCCCGCGACGAGCGCGGCGGACAGCGCGGTGGCGGTCTCCCGCTCGGACTCGGACAGGAAGCGGTTGCGGGAGGACAGGGCGAGCCCGTCCGACTCGCGCACGGTCGGCACGCCCACGACGGCGGTCGGCACGTTCAGGTCGGTGGCCATCCGCCCGATCAGCGAGAGCTGCTGGTAGTCCTTCTCGCCGAACAGGGCGTAGTCGGGCTGCACGACGTTGAACAGCTTCGACACGACGGTGAGCACGCCCGCGAAGTGGCCGGGCCTGCTGGCGCCCTCCAGCTCGGAGCCGAGCGGGCCGGGGTCGAGGGTGACCTGGCTGCCCGCCGGGTACATGGTGGCGACCTCGGGGGCGAACACCAGCGGGGCGCGCTCCTGGCGGCACACCTCCACGTCGGCGTCCAGGTCGCGCGGGTAGCGCTCCAGGTCGGCGGCCTCGCCGAACTGGGTCGGGTTCACGAACACCGACACCACCACGACGGTGTTCTGCAGGACGTGGGCCTCGCGGATGAGCCTGCGGTGGCCCTCGTGCAGCGCGCCCATGGTGGGCACGAGCGCGATGTTGCGGCCCGCCGCGCGCAGCGCCCTGGTGACGCGGCGCAGCCGCTCGGGGTCGCGGTGCACGGTCACCCCGCCGGGGGTGTAGTCGTCCTTGGTCAGCGGCTTCGTCATCGGTCAGTCCTCGTCGAGGGTGGTGCGGACGTCGGTGGCGCGGTCGGCCGGGAGGAGCCCGGCGGACTCGGCCCGGTCTGCGGTGCGCCTGGCGAGCGCGCGGTACGCGGCCAGGGCGCCGGGGGCGCGGTCGGCCAGCACGGCGAGGTGCTTGGCGACGGTGCCGGTGTCGCCCCTGGCCACGGGGCCGGTGAGGGCCCGGTCGCCGTGCCGCAGGGCGTTGTCGAGCGCGGCGCCGAGGAGGGGCGCGAGGACCCGCTCGGGGTTGGCGACGCCCGCGCCGCGCAGCGCCTCGGCGCAGTCGGCGACCAGGGTCATCAGGTGGTTCGCGCCGTGGGTGAGGGCGGCGTGGTAGAGCGGGCGCGCGGCCTCCGGGACCCGGACGGCCTCGGCGCCGATCTCCACGACGAGGGCCTCGCCGACGCTCCAGGCGATGTCGTCGCCGTCGGCGGCGGTGACCCCGAAGGTGCAGGCGCGGACCCGGTCCACGTCCTCGGGGCGGCCGGTGAAGGTCATGGCCGGGTGCAGCGCCAGGCACAGCGCGCCCACCTCGGCGGCGGGGGCGAGCGCGGCCACGCCCTGCGCGCCGCTGACGTGCACCACGATCTGGCCCGCGCGCAGCGAGCCGGTGGCGACCAGGCCCCTGACCAGGCCGGGCAGCTCGTCGTCGGGGACGGCGAGCAGGACCAGGTCGGCTCCGGCCGCCACGTCGGGCGGGGGGAGCACGGGGACGTCGGGGAGCAGGGCGTCGGCCCTGCGGAGGGAGGCGGTCGACACGGCGGAGACCGCGGTGACGACGTGGCCCGCCCTGGTGAGGGCGGCGCCGAGCACCGAGCCCACCCGGCCTGCCGAGATGACGCCCGCGGCCAGGCGCGCGGGGCGGGGGGTCGCGTCCATGCGACGTTGCTCCTTCAGGACGTTCCAGTCCCGTTGGGGGGTACCGGACGACTCCACCGAGGGTAGTGAGGGGGTGCGGGCGCGGGGGTCAACTGCGACGAACGCCACCCGCCGCGTCGGGGTCGTTCGGCGAGGTCGGGACGGTCGGGCCGGTCCGGGGGGCCTGGGCGCCGGGACGGCCCCGGTCGTCCGGGCGGGCCGCGCGGCCCTGGCGGGCGATGCGCGCGATCCGGACGGTGCGCTCCGCGCGCTCGGTGAGCCGGGGGCGGCCCGCGCCGTCCGCCGCGCCGAGCGCGCCGGGGGCGTTCACGGCGGCCACGCGGGTGGCCAGCAGCGAGCGCAGGAGGTTGGCGTGGCGGCGGTCGGCGTCCGAACCGGCGGTGCCCAGCGCCATGCGGTGGCGCAGGAACGCCAGTTCGGTGGCGGCCACCTGGTAGCCGGCCACCGCCTTCGCGGCCTCGTCGCCCGCCTTGCGGCGGACCGTGCGGCGCCAGCGGCTGCGGCCCTGGAGGCTGGCCAGCAGGGTGACCTCGCTGGCGGCGATCCACTGGCGCTCGGCCATGCCGGGGAGCTGCTCGGCGACGATGCGCTGCTCGCGGCGGCGCTGCCAGACCACCAGCCAGAGCATGCCCGCGAAGATCGGGACCATGATCAGGAAGTAGAGGTTGATGAACGTCGAGCCGGTGCCGACCGTGGTGGAGAAGTTCCACAGGGAGTGCAGGCCCACCGCGCCCAGGTAGCCCAGCAGCGGGCCCGCGATCCGGACGTTCCGCTTGTGCGACATCGCCGCCAGGCCGACGCCGATGCCGAGCATCGAGGTGAACAGCGGGTGGGCGAACGGGGACAGGACGCCGCGCAGGATGAACAGGGCGACCACGCCGCTGCTCGCGTCGCCGAGGCCGCTGTCCACGAAGACGCGGGCGAAGTAGTAGATGTTCTCGGTGAACGCGAAGCCCGCCGCGACCACGCCCGCGTAGACGAGGCCGTCGACGGCGCCGTCGAACTCGTGGCGGCGGCGCAGGAAGAGGGCGAGCAGGAAGACGCCCTTGGTGGCCTCCTCCACGATCGGGGCGCCCACCACGGCGGCGAACGTCGCGCCGTCGCCGTCGTTGATCAGCTCGCCGATCACCTGGGCGGTCTGGTTGAAGACCAGCGAGGTGATGGTCGCGCCGCACGCGCCCCAGGCGAAGCCGAAGAGCAGGAGCTTGGCGGGCTCCGGCTCCCAGCGGTCGAGCCACAGGTAGGCGCTCAGCACCGCGATGACCGGGAGGAGCGAGGCCGCCGCGCCCACCAGGATCGGGGCCAGGCCGACCTTGCTGGTGCCGAGGCCGAGCAGGACCAGGCCGCAGACCCCCAGCACGATCAGGGCCGCGACCGGGAGGAGCACGGTCCAGCGGCGTTGTTCGGTCCTCTTGCGGGCCGGTGAGGGTGCGGCAGCGGTCACGTGGTGGAACTTTATAGCGGTGGTGGCGGGGGTGGTGCGCGGATCTCGTCGTGGCTGGTGGGCGGGCCGTCAGGGGCGCCAGGGCGGCAGGTCGGGGAGCAGGTCCGGCAGCGCCGGGCCCCTGGGGTGCAGTAGCCAGCCGAAGGCGCCGAGGCCGGTGGGGTCGCGCAGCTCCGCGATCCTGGAGGCGCGCTCGGCGGCGGTGAGCCAGTCCGGGGTGCGCGCGGTGAGCGGTGCGGCGGACCGGCCGAGGGCGGCCAGCGCGTCCCGCTGCGACACCAGGGCCCACGGGCGGCCCGCGGCCTCGGCGCAGGCGTCCAGCGCCACGTGGGCGGTCAGGTCGCAGGAGCCGTCGAAGGCCGGTTCCACCCGGTCGCCCGCGCGGTAGGCGGTGAACGTGCCCTCGGGGTAGCGGCCCGCCGCGCGGTCGGCCGCCAGGTGGCCGTAGTCGATCGCGAGCGCCGCGCCCCGGACGCGGGCGACCGCCGACGCCCAGGCCGCGTCCCTCGGGGCGCCGATCTCCGCCCGCCCACCGGGGCGCAGCGGCCACCAGCGGTCCAGCCAGGGGTCCCGGTGCGGCCAGGCCACCACGGGGCAGGGCAGGGCGTCCAGCCACTCGTGCGCGACCAGGAGCCCGGTGACGCGCTCGGGGAGGTCGCGGGTCCAGCGGACGCCGGGGAGGTCGCGGGTCGGGCCGACGTCCACGGCGGTCACCCGGACGCGGTGGCGGAGCGCGGGGTCGGCGTCGGCGAGGGCGCGGACCGTCCCGGACAGCTCGCCGCCGCCCGCGCCGAGGTCCACGAAGTCCAGCGCGGGCGGGTGGTCCAGGGCGGTGTCCACGCGGCGCAGGAGTTCCAGGAGGGCTTCCGCGAGCTCCGGGCCGACCAGGGGGGCGGTGCGGAAGTGGTCCGACGGCACCTCGCCCCTGGTGAAGAAGCCCGCCGGTCCGTACAGCGCCTCGCGCCACGCCGATTCCACGTCCTGCACGGGAGGCAGTGTGCCCGGTCCGATGACCGCCGGCGCCCGGCCCGCGCGGTGGGAACGCTGGGGCGCATGGAGTTCCACGCGATCGGTGACGACGTCCTCGCCCGTGCCAGGGCTGCTGCGGGGGCGGACGAGGAGCACGAGCTGCTGACCGCGCCGGGGGTTCCGCTGCGGTGCTGCCTGCGGCGGGCCGGGGCGGAGGCGGTGGTGCTGTTCCGGTACCGGCCCGGCGCGGGGCGCGGGCCCTACGCGGAGGTGGGGCCGGTGTACGCGCACGCCGAGCGGTGCGCGGGGCCGGAGGTGGTGGACGGGGAGCTGCCGCTGTTCACCGCGCCCCGCGTGCTGCGGGCTTACACGGCCGAGGGGCGCATCCACGACGGGGTGCTGTCCGGTCCGGACACCGGGTGGGCGGACCTGGGCGCGCTGCTCGCGGACCCGGCCGTCGCGCGGGTGCAGGTGCGGTCGGCGACGCACGGGTGCTTCCTCTTCGAGGTCACGCGGTCCGCCGTGCGAGCATGACCGGGTGCAGATCACCGTGGGCGTGGGAGCTGGGGCCAAGCACCTCGGGGTGGACCGGGTGGTCGACCTCGGACCGCTGCACCCCTCCGCGCACGGGGCCTACCGGCTGCGGTTGACCGTGCGGGACGACGAGGTGATCACCTCCGCCGAGCCGCTGGTCGGGCACCTGCACCGGGGCGCGGAGAAGCTGTTCGAGGTGCGCGACTACCGGCAGGTGCTGACCCTGGCGAACCGGCACGACTGGTTGGCCGCGTTCTGCAACGAGCTGGCCGTGGCGCTCGCGGTCGAGCGGATGACCGGCATGGACGTGCCGCCGCGCGCGCAGTGGCTGCGGGTGCTGCTGTGCGAGCTGAACCGGGTCATGGCGCACCTGGTGTTCCTGGCCCCGCTGACCGACCCGGTGGCGGCGGCGCGGGGGCGGGAGGCGGTGCAGTCGGTGCTGGAGGAGGCGTCCGGCGGGCGCATCCACTTCATGGCCAACCGGATCGGCGGGCTGCGCGAGGACGTCCCGGCCGGGTGGACCGAGCGGGTGGCGGGCGCGCTGGACGTGGTCGAGGTGCCCGAGGCGCCCACCGGGTTGGCCGGGCTCGGGGTGCTGGGCCGGGCGGACGCGCTGGCACTCGGGGTTACCGGGCCGATCGGGCGGGCGTCCGGGGTGGACCTGGACCTGCGGCGGGACGATCCGCTGCCCGCGCACCGGGAGCTCGACGTGCGGCCGAGCGTGCGGACCGCCGGTGACGCGCACGCGCGGGTCGCCTGCATGATCGACGACCTGGCGCAGGCGGTGGCGCTGGCGCGGGAGTGCCTGCGGCGGCTGCCAGGCGGACCGGTGAACCTGAGGCTGCCCAAGGCGATCAAGGCCCCGGAGGGGTCCGTGTACACGCGGGTCGAGGCCCCGCTCGGGGTGTCGGGGGTGCACCTGGCCTCGCGCGGCGAGAAGACGCCGTGGCGGTTGAAGCTGCGCACGCCGTCGTTCAACAACGTGCAGGCCCTGTCCGCCCTGCTGCCGGGGACCCCGGTGGCGCAGCTCCCCCTGGTGCTCGGCTCGTTCGCGGTGGTCGTCGGCGACATCGACCGCTGACCGGGGCCACGGGCGCGGGCTGGAAGCGCTTCCGCGCCAGGGGAAGCGGACGAAGGCGGACCACGCGGCACGCTGACGCCCATGACGTCAGCCCTGCCTGCGTCCCTGAGCGCCCGGCCGTGGACACCCGTCAGCTCATGGGCACCCGGCCGCGCTCATGGGCACCGCCCCACCTGGCCGCGCCCGTTCGCACGCGTGGACGTCTCCCCGCGCCCGTCCCCTGCCTCGTCCGCAGGTGCGCCCGCCCCCGTCCCACCAAGACGACCGCGACACCCCTTGCCCCACAACCACAAGCGCCCCGACTCCTCCAGGAGCCGGGGCGCTTGTGGTTGTGCCGCTAGTCCTCGCGGCGGCGCCTGCGGCGGGGCGAGTCGCCGCCGCCGAAGGCCGCCAGGAGTTCGCTGACCGACTTGCCGTCCGCGTGCGCGCCCGCCGCCGGGTCCGGCTCGGCCGCGGCGCGCCTGCCCGCGGCGGGCTGGGCGGCCTCGTCGCGGGGTTCGGCCCTGCGACGGCCACCGGCGGCCTGCTCCGGCTGCTCGGGCTGCGCCGCCCTGCGGGGGGCGCTCTCCTCCGGCTGGGGCGCGCGGGCCGCCGCCGCCCCGTCGGCGACCGGGCGACGCGTCCCGGACTGCTCGGAGGCGGACCGGCCGCCCGCCACCGCGCGGCGCACGCCACCGGCCTGCTCCGCCGCCGACAGGCCGCCCGCCGCAGCGGGGCGGCGGACCGCCGACTGCTCGGAGGCCGAGCGTCCGCCCGCGACGCCGCGCCGCACGCCCGACTGCTCGGACGCGGTCCGGCCCGCCGCAGCAGCAGGACGCCTGGCCTGCTGCGTCCCCTGCTCGACGGCCGGACGGCCACCGGCGACGGACCTGCGCACGCCGGACTGCTCGGACGCGGTCAGCCCGCCCGCAGCCGGGCGGGCGGGGCGCTCCTCGGCCACCGTCTCGCGGCTGATCATCTCGGTGCGCTCGGCGATCCGGCTGCGCCGCTGCGACTCCGCCGTCTTCACGGGCTCGCCCTGGCCGCGCGCCGCCGACGTGCCACCGCGCGCCGACTGGTCCGTGAAGTAGTCCTGCCCTGCGCCGTCGGCGGGCCTCGCGGCCTGCTTGGCCGGGTGCGCCACCTGCTTGGTCGGCGCGGCCTGGGGCGTCCCGGCCTGCGCCCCGGCCTGGGCCTGCGCCGCGGCGGGGCGCTGCGCTTCAGCGGGGCGCTGCGGTTCGGCCTTCGGCTGGGCGCGCTTCACGCCCGGCGGCTGCACGGCCTGCTTCGGCGCGGCGGGCGCCGCGGACTTCGGCTGCGGCGGCCTGGTGCCGCTCCGGACGGGATCGCGGCGCACGGCCTCCGCGCGGGCCGCCTCGCGGCGCACCGGCTCCACCCTGCGGGCGGGCGGCGCGTCGGTGACGCGCTCGATCAGCTCGGTCTGCTCCGCCGGGTCCAGGTCGACCACGGACGGCTGGTCGTCCTTCTTCGCCTTGCCCGAGGTGATGACCCGGTGCTCGTTCATCGCGGACACCAGGCGGGACTGGTCCAACCGGGACTGGTCGCCCAGCGAGCGCATCCGCGTGGCCTCCGCCCGCAGCGCCACCCGCTCGACCAGCACCTCGCCGCCCAGCAGCGCCTCCAGGTTCTCGCGCAGCGCGCGCAGCTCGCCGCGCAGCGCGTCCAAGTCGTCCTTCGCGTCCTCCTGCGCCTTGCGGTGGGCCTCGGTCTCCAGCTCCAGCTCGAACTCGCGCCTCGCGGCGACCTCGCGCTCCAGCTCCAGCTCGTACACGTTCTGGAGGTCGGCCACCTCGTCCTCGCGGTCGGCCACCTGGCGGCGGTAGCGCGCGGCGAGGAAGGCGCCCACGAGCGCCGCCCACAGCGCCGACACCACGGCCAGCCTCAACCAGCGGGCGTTGTCACTCAGCACCAGCACCGCCGCGGCAACGAGGGCGAACGCCAGTGCTGCGACCAGCAGGAGGCGCGCGGAGCCACGACCGTGTTCTTGCTGCTCGTCGTCTCTCGACGGGGCTCGCCCGGTCATGGGCACCACGGTACCGGTCGGTTACCCGTTTGAGACCTCGGCATCCGGTTTCACGCTCGGTGCTCGGGCTGGTCCGGAGTGCGGCAGCAGCGCTCCAACCACAGTCCGGAGGCGATCAGCGCCGCTGCGCACACGAGTC
This sequence comes from Actinosynnema pretiosum, assembly GCF_024171695.1. Classification (GTDB taxonomy): domain Bacteria; phylum Actinomycetota; class Actinomycetes; order Mycobacteriales; family Pseudonocardiaceae; genus Actinosynnema; species Actinosynnema pretiosum. Next base: position 189,025 of record NZ_JAMTCF010000012.1, read on the forward strand.
CCACCACGGCGCTGGTCAGGTCGTTGTCGGCGGCCGGGAACCGGCCCCGCGCGGGGGCGACGTGCAGCAGCACCGCGCCCCAGGCGCCCGCCATGATCGCGCCCAGTGCCGAGGACGCCTTGGCGAGCGCGACGGCGCGGGCGGCGGTGAGCGCCTGCACCGGTTCGGCGCCGGGCTTGCGCAGGATGCGGGCGCGCAGCGACACGGCGAGGCCGAGGTCGACGGCGGCGATGACCAGCAGGACCACCCCGGCGAGCCTGGGCAGCGGGGGCAGCTGGGAGTAGGAGAGCTTGAGCAGCAGGAAGACCAGCGCGGCCGAGCCGAGCCCGGCGGCGAGCAGGTCACGGCCCCTGGTGAACGTCACAGCGCGACCTCCAGCCTCCGCACCCCGGACAGGTCCACCCCGGCCAGCAGGTCGGCGACCCGGCCGCGACCGGGCAGCACCGCCTCCGGGTCGACGTCGAGCCAGGGCGCCAGCACGGTGGCCCGCTCGTGCGCGCCGGGGTGCGGCAGCAGCAGCTCGGGGTGCTCGGACCGGACGTCGTCCACGGCGACCACGTCCACGTCGAGCGTGCGCGGCCCCCAGCGGCGCTCCCTGACCCGGCCGGAGGCCTGCTCCAGCTCCTGGCCCCTGCGCAGCCAGCCCCACTCGTCCAGGTCGCCCTCGACCAGCAGGACGGCGTTGAGGAAGTCGTCCTGGTCGGTGACGCCCCACGGGGCGGTCTCGTACACCGGGGACGCGGCGAGCAGCCACGGCCGGAAGCCGTCGACGGCGGAGCGCAGGTGGGCGAGCCGGTCGCCGAGGTTGGAGCCCAGGGACAGCACGGCGCGGCTCACCTGGTCCTCCGCACGGTCACCGCCACGTCGGCGAAGGTCAGCGGGATGGGCGCGTGGGGCTTGTGGACGGTCACCTCGGTCGCGGTGACCCGGCCGTCGGCCATGACCACGTCGGCGGCCCGTCCGGCGACGGTCTCGATGAGGTCGTGCGGCCCGCCGGCGACGACCTCGGCGACGGCCTCGGCCAGCTCGCCGTAGTGCAGGGTCTCGCGCAGGTCGTCGGTGGCGGCGGCGCGGGTCAGGTCCAGCCACACCACCACGTCGACCAGGAAGTCCTGGCCGTCGCGCTTCTCGTGCTCGAACACGCCGTGGTGCGCGTGGACCTTCAGGCCGCGCAGCTCGATCCGGTCGCCGGACCCGGTGGGCTCAGGCACGACCGGCCCGCCACGCGCCCGCGACGGCCACCGCGTCCACCGAGCGCGGCACGTCGTGCACCCGCACGCCCCAGGCGCCGTTGAACGCGGCCAGCGCCGACACGGCCGCCGTCGCGTCCTCCCGGCCCGCCGGGGGACGCTCGCCCAGCAGGGCGCCGAGGAACCGCTTGCGGGAGGCGCCGACCAGCACCGGGAAGCCCAGCGCGATCAGCTCGTCCAGCCGGTTCAGCAGCTGCCAGTTGTGCTCGGCCCGCTTCGCGAAGCCAAGGCCGGGGTCGACCACCACGTTCTCGGCCCGCACGCCCGCGGCGAGGGCGGCGTCCACGCGGGCGGACAGCTCGTCGCGGACCTCCCGCACCACGTCGGAGTACTCGGCGAGCCGGTCCATGTCGGCGCTGTGCCCGCGCCAGTGCATGACCACGTAGGGCACGTCCGCCTCGGCGACGACCTTGAGCACGTCCGGGTCGGCCAGGCCGCCGGACACGTCGTTGACCACCGACACCCCGGCCTCCAGGGCGGCGGCGGCCACCTCGGAGCGGGTGGTGTCCACGCTGGTCACCACGCCCTGGGCGGACAGCGCGGCGATGACGTGCGAGGTGCGGGCGACCTCCAGGTCGCTGGGCACCCGCTCGGCGCCGGGCCGGGTGGACTCGCCGCCCACGTCGACCAGGTGCGCGCCCTGGTCGCGCAGGGCCAGCCCGTGCGCGACCGCGTCGGCGAGGTCCAGGTACCGGCCGCCGTCGGAGAACGAGTCGGCGGTGACGTTCAGGACGCCCATCACGACGCAGCCGCCCGGTGTCGGGAGCGGGCTCACCGGTAGCGCCCCTTGATCAGCGAGATGGCCTCGGCGCGGGAGGAGGCCGAGGTGCGCAGCAGGCCGCGCACGGCGGAGGTGGTGGTGCGCGAGCCGGGCTTGCGCACGCCGCGCATCCCCATGCACAGGTGCTCGGCCTCGACCACGACGATGACGCCGCGCGGCTCCAGCCTGCGCACGAGCGCGTCGGCGACCTGCGAGGTCAGCCGCTCCTGCACCTGGGGGCGCTTGGCGTACAGGTCGACCAGGCGGGCCAGCTTGGACAGCCCGGTGACCCGGCCCTGCTCGTTCGGGATGTACCCGACGTGCGCGACGCCGTGGAACGGCAGCAGGTGGTGCTCGCAGAACGAGTAGACCGGGATGTCCGTGACCAGGACGAGCTCCTCGTGGCTCTCGTCGAAGGTCTTGGCCAGCACGCTGTCCGGCTCGGTGAACAGGCCCGCGAACATCTCGCGGTAGGCCCGCGCGACCCGCGCGGGCGTCTCGCGCAGTCCCTCGCGCTCGGGGTCCTCGCCGCAGGCGAGCAGCAGCTCGCGCACGGCGGCCTCGGCGCGCTTCTGGTCGAAGGGCCGCTTCGCGGCGACGCCGGCCTCCCCGTTGCTGGGGAGACCGGCGTTGTCGAATTCGATCACTTGCGGTTGTCCGGGTCCGAGTCGAAGTTCCGCTTGTCCGCGTCCGCCGGGTCCGGCCGCCACGCGGGTGTGGTCGGCTGGCCCCCGCTGCCCGGCACGGTGGCCGGGGTCCAGCCGGGGGGCGCCCCGTAGTTGGGCGGCCCCGAGCCGGGGGTGACCTGCTGCGGCGGGTGCTGGACGCCGTTGGCGCCAGCGGGGACCTGCTGCGGCTGGGCCTGCCCCTGCGGGGTCTCGGGCGGCGGCGCGGGCAGGGCCGCGGGCTCCGCCTCGACCTGGTCCTCGACCACCGGCGGCCACGGCTCGCCGCGCTCCCTGGCCAGCTCGCCGGGGGTCTTGACCGGCGGCTTGGTCGAGGGGATGCGGTTGCCGAAGTCGTTGAACTGGGTGATCCGGGGGCGCTTCTCGACGCCCGCGAAGATCCGCTCCAGGTCCTTCTGGTGGAGCGTCTCCTTGTCGATCAGCTCCAGCGTCAGGTCGTCGAGGACGTCGCGGTAGGTGTTCAGCACCTCGTAGGCCTCCGTGTGGGCGGCCTCGATGAGCTTGCGCACCTCCTCGTCGATCTCGTGCGCGACCTCCAGCGAGTAGTCGGCCTGGCGACCGGCGTTGCGGCCGAGGAACGGCTCGCCCTGCTCCTGGCCGTACTTGACGGCGCCGAGGCGGGAGCTCATGCCGTACTCGGTGACCATCGCGCGGGCGATCTTGGTCGCCTGCTCGATGTCGTTGGACGCGCCGGTGGTGGGCTCGTGGAAGACGAGCTCCTCCGCCGAGCGACCGCCGAGCGCGAACACCAGCCGGGCGATCATCTCGGACCTGGTCATCAGGTCCTTGTCCTCCTCGGGGACGGACAGCGTGTGACCGCCGGTGCGCCCCCTGGCGAGGATGGTGACCTTGTAGACCGGGTCGATGTCCGGCATCGCCCACGCGGCCAGCGCGTGGCCCGCCTCGTGGTACGCCGTGATCTTCTTCTCCTTCTCGGAGATGATCCGGCTCTTGCGGGCGGGGCCGCCGATGACGCGGTCGACCGACTCCTCCAGCGCGGAGCCGTCGATGACGGTGCCGTTCTGGCGGGCGGTGAGCAGCGCGGCCTCGTTGATGACGTTGGCCAGGTCGGCTCCGGAGAACCCGACGGTGCGCTTGGCGAGGCCGTCGAGGTCGGTGTCGGGGGCCAACGGCTTGCCCTTGGCGTGCACCCGGAGGATCTGCTTGCGGCCCTTCAGGTCCGGTGCGGACACCGGGATCTGCCGGTCGAAGCGGCCGGGGCGCAGCAGGGCGGGGTCGAGGATGTCGGGCCGGTTGGTCGCCGCGATCAGGATGATCCCGCCGCGCGAGTCGAAGCCGTCCATCTCCACGAGCAGCTGGTTGAGCGTCTGCTCGCGCTCGTCGTGCCCGCCGCCCATGCCCGCGCCGCGGTGGCGGCCCACCGCGTCGATCTCGTCGACGAAGATGATGCAGGGCGCGTTCTGCTTGGCCTGCTCGAACAGGTCGCGCACGCGCGAGGCGCCGACGCCGACGAACATCTCGACGAAGTCCGAGCCGGAGATCGAGTAGAACGGCACGCCGGCCTCACCGGCGACGGCCCTGGCCAGCAGGGTCTTGCCGGTGCCGGGGGGCCCGTAGAGCAGGACGCCCTTCGGGATCTTCGCCCCGAGCGCCTGGTAGCGGCCGGGGTTCTGGAGGAAGTCCTTGATCTCGTAGAGCTCCTCCACCGCCTCCTCGGCTCCCGCGACGTCGGCGAACGTCGTCTTGGGCATGTCCTTGGAGAGCTGCTTGGCCTTGGACTTGCCGAAGTTGAGGACGCGGTTCCCGCCACCCTGGGCGTTGTTCATCATCCACATCAGCAGCAGGAGCAGCAGCCCCAGCGGCACCAGGTACAGGAGCATCTGCGTGAGCAGGGAGTCCTGGGTCACCTTGGTCTCGACCTGCGGCTTGTTGCTCGCCTGGTCGACCAGGGTGAACACCTCGTCCGTGGCGCTGGCCGGGTACGAGGCCATCAGGAGGCCGTGGTTCTCGAAGGTGGAACCATCGTTGAGGACGAGTTTGAGCTTCTGCTCCTTGTCCTCGATCGTGACTTCCTTGACCTTCCCGTCCCGCACCTGTTGGAGGGCTTGGGAGGTCGTGACCTGGTGGTAGTTCCGGTCCTCGTCGAAGAGCACGCTGAAGACGTAGAAGAGGAGCACCACCGCCACGATCCACAGCAGCGGGTTGCGAAGCAGGCGCTTGCGGTCCATTCACTTACGGCCGTCGGGCGGCCTCGACCCTCCCTGACTTGTTGACGGGCGCGGACGGGCACACCCGTCCGACCAGACTACCGCCCGGACGGCCGGTGCATCGCCCCGCGTGCGCGGGGCCCGCCCCGGTTGTCGCGTTCGAGGGACCAACGGGCGGAAGAGCTCTCCGGTTCCCGTCGCGGCGCCCGGTTCCGATCGCAGGTCAGGAGCGGTCGGAACCGGGGCCCGCAGCACGGGTTGAACCGCGCCCACCGGATTCCCGTAACTCTTTCGAGGGAAACGTCGTTACGTTGGTGCGGACGGGGAAAACCGGCCGCCGCACGTGACCTCAGCCACGGAAGCCCAGGTCAGAGCGTTAGGCGTGTCATCCTCGGTTACCGTACGAGGTCACCATCGGTAACACCGAGTGATCAATCCCCTCCCCCGGAGGGGTGAAAACCACCGGATCGAAGGTGCGCAGAAGAAGATGTCAGCCCGCAGCGAACGCCCTGGCCGCGCCAAGCGGATAGCACTCCCCGTGGGGGCCCTGCTCGGCGTGCTCGCCGCAGGGGCCACGGCCGTGGTCGCGCTCAAGGCGACCAGCGGCCCGGACTGCACCGGCACGCTCCCGCTCAAGGTCGCCACCACCCCGGCCGCCGAGGCGGTCGTGCGCGGCGCGGCCGACGACTACCAGGCGGGCCAGCCCGTCGTGGACGGCCGGTGCGTGCAGGTGCAGGTCGAGGCGCGCACCGCCGCCGACGTGGCGCACGAGCTGCCGAACGCCCGGATCAACCCGCCCGTCATGTGGGTCCCGGACTCGACCATGTGGGCCGAGGAGGCCCAGCGCCAGTCCGCGAGCCTGGGCGCCGACGCGCCCGTGCTGGAGGTCGGCGAGCCGCTGGCCGGGTCCCCGCTGGTCATCGCCGGTCCGGCGGAGAAGCTGCGCGCTCTGGGCTGGCCGAGCGCCTCGGTCGCCTGGGCCGGCGTGCTCGCGCCCGGCGTGGACGCCGCGGTGAGCGACCCGACCACCTCCACCGAGGGCCTGGCCACCCTGGCGGTCATCCGCTCCCGGCTCGGCAACGCGGACGGCACGCCCAACCAGGAGCTGATCGGCTCGCTGATGCGGATCGGGCGCAACGCCGTGACCGTGCGCGACTCGTTCAGCAAGGTCAGCCAGGACGAGCGGACCGCGCCGCTGTTCACCGCCTCCGAGCAGGCCGTGCTGGCCGCGAACCGGGCGGCGGGCGGGCTGCGGGTCGCCGCCTCGTACCCGGCCGAGGGCACGATGATGCTCGACTACCCGGTGGTGCGGATCAAGCGGACCACCGACCAGCCTGGCACCGGGGTCGCGGCGAGCGGCTTCGAGCAGGCGCTGCGCAGCGCCAAGACCCGCGAGCGGTTCGTGGACGCGGGCTTCCGCACCCCGGACGGGCAGGCGGTGGCGGGGCTGTCGGCCGAGCGCGACGGGGTGGGCGGCGACGCGGTGAACGCGATGCCGAAGCCCAGCCCGGCCGAGGTGTCCGAGCTGCTGGGCACCTGGGGCGCGGTGAGCCTGGACTCGCGGATGCTGGCGGTGCTGGACGTGTCCGGGTCGATGACCGAGCTGATGGGCAACGGCCAGACCCGCATGGCGGCGGCGTCCGAGGCGGCGCTGACCGCGCTGGGGATGCTGCCGGACACCTCGGAGATCGGCCTGTGGGCGTTCTCCACGAACAAGAAGCCGCCGAACGACTGGATCGAGCTGGTGCCGCTCGGCCCGCTCGGCGAGGTGCTGGGCAGCGCGCCGAGGCGGACGCAGCTCCAGCAGGGCGCGAAGGGCCTGGCGGCGCTGGTCGGCGGCGGGACCGCGCTGAACGACACCACGCTCGCGGCGTTCCGCCGGATGCAGGCCTCGTACGACCCCGAGAAGATCAACTCGGTGGTGCTGATCACCGACGGCCGCAACGACGACTACGCCAGCATCACCACCGCGCAGCTGCTCCAGGCCCTGGAGTCGGAGTCCGACCCGGCGCGCCCGGTGCCGCTGATCATGGTCGGGCTCGGCCAGGAGGCCGACATGGAGGCGCTGCGGGCGATCTCCTCGGCCACCGGCGGCAAGGCCTACCAGGCGCTGGAGGCGGCCGACATCCGCAGCGTGCTGCTGGACGCGATCTCCCAGCGGCGGTGCAGGCCCAACTGCTGAGCCCGGACCCGGCGGGCGCCTGCCCGACGAGCACGGGACCCGCCCGCCCCGCGAACCGCGCGGGGCGGGCGGCGCCCGCTCAGCCGGAGTAGACCTTCGGGTCCAGCTTCCCGATGTACGGCAGGTCGCGGTACCGCTCGGCGTAGTCGAGGCCGTAGCCGACCACGAACTCGTTGGGGATGTCGAAGCCGACGTACTTCACCGGCACGTCGACCTTGACCGCGTCGGGCTTGCGCAGCAGCGTGCAGACCTCCAGCGAGCGCGGCTTGCGCGAGGCGAGGTTCTTGAGCAGCCAGGACAGCGTGAGCCCCGAGTCGATGATGTCCTCCACGATGAGGACGTCCCGGTCCGCGATGTCGCGGTCGAGGTCCTTGAGGATGCGCACCACGCCCGAGGAGGACGTGGAGGACCCGTAGGAGCTGACCGCCATGAACTCCAGCTGCACCGGGACGGGAAGCGCCCTGGCCAGGTCGGAGGTGAACATCACCGCGCCCTTGAGGACGGTGATGAGGACGAGGTCGTCACCGCCTGCCGGGTAGTCGGCGGCCACCTGCTGGGCGAGCTCACCGACCTTGTCGCTGATCTCCTGCTCGCTGACGAGCACGGAGGCGATGTCGCCGTCGTACACGGACGATCCCCTTTGGTCATGCCTGGACTGGTTCCACCAGCAGCCTGCCACGTGCCCGGCGCACCACAAAGCCGCCGGGTACCCACACCCCACCACCACCGGCCCCGGCGCGCACGAGGGCGTCCACCGCGCGCAGGTGCGAATCGGACAACTCGGGCACGCCCTCGGCGAGCAGCCACCGCCGCAGCACCCGCCTGCGCAGGGCCACCGGCAGCGGCGCGAGGTCGGCGACCGCGCCCCGGTCGCCCGCGAACGCGTCCGCGAGGTCGTCCAGCGCGTCGTTGTCCTCGCGCAGCTGGGCGGCGGTGCGGGCCAGCGCCCGCGCCACCCCGCCCTGCAGCACCTCCTCCAGCAGCGGCAGCACCTCGCGGCGCAGCCGCACCCTGGTGAACGCGGGGTCGGCGTTGTGCGGGTCCGACCACGGGGAAAGGCCCAGCTCGGCGCAGGCGCCCTCGGTGTCCGCCCTGGTCACGCCCAGCAGCGGGCGGCCCCACGGCGCGTCCAGCTCGCGCATCCCGGCGATCGAGCGGGGCCCGGAGCCCCGGCCGAGGCCCAGCAGCACGGTCTCGGCCTGGTCGTCCAGGGTGTGCCCGAGCAGCACCAGCCCGCGCTCGGGCCGCAGCGCGGCGTACCGGGCGCGGCGGGCCGCCGCCTCCGGCCCACCGCCGCCGGACACCTCGACCCGCCGCACCTCGGCGTCCAGGCCCAGCTCGGCGCACGTGCGGGCGGCCCGCTCGGCGACCTCGGCCGAGCCCTCCTGGAGCCCGTGGTCGACCACGACGGCCCGCGCGCCGCCGGTCAGCGCGGCGGTGCAGGCGGCGAGCGCCAGCGAGTCGGCCCCGCCGGACACCGCCACCGCGACCCGCGCGGGGCGGTGCTCGGCGAGGAACCGCCGCACCGCCGTCCGGACCCGCGACAGCGGCCCGTTGGCGGCCGGGGTCACGGCGCGACGCGGCGCAGCCAGGCGGCGGGGTCGGCGATCTCGGCGCGGGTCGGCAGCGCGTCGGGGGCGCTCCACACCGCGTTGAACCCGGTCATGCCGACCTCGTCCACCACGTGCCTGGTGAACGCGGCGCCCTCCGCGTACTGCCTGACCTTGGCCTCCACGCCCAGCAGCGAGCGCAGCACCCGGTCCAGCAGCCCGCCGCCGGAGCGGCGCGCCGTGAACCGCTCGCGGATGACCGCGACGGACGGCACCACGTCCGGGCCGACCGCGTCCATGACGTGGTCCGCGTGCCCCTCCAGCAGGGTGGACACCGCGATCAGCCGGTCGAGCGCGGCGCGCTGCTCGGGCGTCTGGAACAGCTCGATCAGCCCGACCGGGCCGTCCGCCTCGCGCAGCCGCCTCGGCAGGTCGCGCAGCCGGGGCGACTCCTCGTCCATGCTCTCCAGCAGCTCGGTGACCAGGCCGGAGAAGTGCCCGGCCAGCCACGGCACGCCGGTGAACTGGAGCCGGTGGGTGCACTCGTGCAGGCACACCCACATGCTGAAGTCCTCGCCGGGCACGTTCAGCGCGCGCTGGGTGCCGACGATGTTCGGGGCGACCAGGAGCAGCCTGCCGCCGCCGGAGAACGGGTCGTACTGGCCGAGCACGCGGGAGCTGAGGAACGCGAGCACCACGCCCGCCTGCACGCCCGCCGTGCCCGACACGACGCCGCCGAGCACGCCGCCCTGCCGGGGCATGGCGCTGTCGGTGAGCACCGACAGGCCGTCGGCCGCCGCGCGCACCCAGCTGGGCCGGTCGACGACCTCGCCCGCGCGCAGCGGCAGCCCGTGGCCGAGGCCCGTCAGCTCCCGGACGTGCGTCTCGGCGTCCACCGCCAGCTCGCGGAGCCTGCCGACCGCGACGTCGGCCTCGGCCCTGGGCACCACCGGTCCAGGGCGGACCAGCCGGGCCGCTGTGGAGACGGCCACCTCCCAGTCGATCGACGCCGCCGCCCGGTCCTGCTGAGTCACCGAGTTCACACCTGACGACGCTACCGGCGCTGGACCGTTCACGAACAGCCGCAGCCCCTGAGCTGGGCGGCGAGGGCGTCGAGCCCGGCCCGCGCGCCGAGGGCGTCGCCGCTGCCGTTGGACATGAACGCGAACACCAGCAGCCTGCCGTCGGTGTCCACCACGACGCCCGCGAGGCTGTGCACCTCGGTGAGCGTGCCGGTCTTGCCCCTGATCCAGCCCTTGCCCGAGGGCGACTGCGCGAACCGCTCCCGCAGGGTGCCGTTGCCGCCCGCGACGGCGAGCGCCGTGAGCAGCGGTCGCATCCGGGTGGTGACCGGGTCGGTGGCGGCGTCGGGACGCGCGGCGGCGGTGAGCAGGTCGCCGAGCAGCTTGGCGGGCACCTTGTTCTGCACGCTCATGCCGCTGGCGTCGAACGTGGTCACGCCGGTCAGGTCGAAGCCGTTCTCGGTGAGCACGTCCCGCACGGCCTTGGTGGCGCCCTCGTAGGAGGTCTCGGCGTTGCGCGCCTTGGCGACCTCGCGGCCCAGCGTCTCGGCGAGCACGTTGTCCGACAGCTGCATCATGTTCTCGATCAGCCGGTCGAGCGGGACGGACTTGACCTCGCCGAGCACCTTGGCGGCCTGCGGGGCGATGGTCTTCTCACCGGCGGTCGCGCCCAGCCGCTCGGCCAGCTCCCGCGCCGCGTCGGGCGCGGGGGTGGCGGTGCGCGGGGTGTCGCCCTTGGTGGGGTCGGAGCGGGCGCCGTCGAGCATCAGCGGGCCGATGTTGGTGATGAAGCCCGCCGCGACGTCGCCGGGGTCGACGCCGGGGGCGAGGCCGGGCTCGGCGCTGTAGCGGCTGATGTCGTAGTCGACCTTGGTGATCGGGCCGGAGGCCTTCACCTGCTCGACCAGCTCGTCCAGGGTGGGCGCGCCGGAGTAGACCGACGACTGGCCCTCGGGCAGCGAGGACAGCGTCGGGTCGCCGCCGCCGACCAGGACGACCGTGCCGGGCTCGGTGCCCTGGACGACCTTGGTGGTGAACTGGGTGGTGTGGTCGAGCTGGAGCAGCGCGGCGGCGGCCACCAGGTTCTTCACCGTGGAGGCGGGCACCAGCGGGGTGGTCTCGCCCTGGTGCCACAGCACGGTCTTGGTGACCGGGTCGACGACGGTGCCGGTGAGGTTGCCGAGCGCGCCGTTGGCGAGCGGGGCCTGGAGCGCGGCCTGCACGCCCGCCGGGGTGGGCGCGGGCGCGTCGGAGCCGAGGGCCCGCACCGCGAGGTCCACCTGCGCGGGCGGCGCGGGCGGCTGGGTGGTGGAGGTGGGCCCGGTCTCCAGCCAGCCGAGCTGCACGGCGGCCAGCGCGGCGCCGCCGAACAGGACGAGCACGGCCGCGAGCGCGCCCACGACCACCAGGGGCCGCTTGCGCTTGGTCCGCTGGGCGGGGACGTCGGCCCGCTCGTCGGAGTCGGCGGCGAAGGCGGCGAAGGCCGCGTCGTCGTCGCGCCGGTCGGTGGAACCGGGTTCGGCGGCGGGGTGCTGGTCGCCGGGCGGGATGGTGCCGCGCCCGGACTGGGCGGCGCGGTGCTGGTCACCGCCGGGCGGGATCGTGCCGTGCCCCGGCTGGGCGGGGCGGTGCTGGTCGGAACCGGGCGGGATCGTGCCGTGCGGGCCGCTCCCCGGCCCCTGGGGCCGCTGCTCGACCCGAGTCTGCTCGCCGCCGGACTGCTGGCCGGGGGGCGGGAAGGTGAACTGGCCGGGGGTGATGCTGACCTTCTGGGTCTGCTCGGACGCGCTCTGGCCGCTCTGGTGCCGGATGCCCTGGCTGCCCGACCCCTGCTGCCCGAACCCCGGCTGACCGGCCTGCCCCGAGCCGGGCGGGATGGTGCCGCGCGGACCGCTCCCGTGGCCACCTTGCCCCGGCCCCTGCCTGCCGGGCCCCTGCTGGCCGGGTGCTTGCTGACCGGGACCTTGTTGGCCGCCCGCTTGCTGACCGGGCCCCTGTTGGTGAGGTCCTTGCTGACCGGCTCCCTGCTGGCCCGGCGCTTGCTGTCCGGGCGCCTGCTGGTGAGGCCCTTGCTGTCCGGTCGCCTGGTGGCCCGGACCCTGCTGGCCGGGTGCTTGCTGCTGGCCGCTCTCCGGTCTGCCCGCGTTCTGGGCGCGGTTGGCGGCGGCGCGCTGCGCGGCGAGCTGGGCGTCGGCGCGCGCCGGGTCGAACGAGGGCACCTCCGCGCGCGTCCCCGGCCACCCGGCCTCGGGCTGCGAGGTGGACTTCGGCGGGTCGAACCGCGTCGGCTCGCCACCGAGGAGGCCACCGGGAGCGGGGAAACCGCCTGCGGGCGTACCGGGAGCCGGAAAACCACCGGCCGGGGTAGCGGGAGCGGGGAACCCAGCAGCCGGGGTGCTGCCCGAGGGCGTGCCACCCGACTGCTGCCCACCACCGGACTGCGGCGCGTTCGACTGCTGGGCGTTCGGCTGCCGCGCGCCGGACTGCTGCGCGTTCCCCTGCTGCGTACCGGACTGCGGCACACCGGGCTGCTGCGTGCCGGGCTGCGGCGTGCCGGGCTGCTGGGCACTGGGCTGCGACGTGCCGGACTGCGGCGTGCTCGCCTGCTGGGCGCCGGACTTCCCGCCGCCCGCCTGGCCACCCGCCGCCTGCGCGCCGCTCGCCTGCCCGCCCGCAGCCCCTGCCGCCAGCGCGCCCGCGCCCAGCGCCGCAGCGCCCACTCCACCGGCGCCCGTCCCGCCCGCGCCCGCGCCGGACGCCCCACCGGACCGGTTGTCCTCGTCACCCGACCGGGCGGTTTCCGCCTGACCGGCGCCCGCAGGCCGCGTGACCTCGTCGCCGTCCGGTCCCGCCGGTGTCGCGCCCTGCTCCGCCGCGGTCCCGCGCTGCGCCCCGGAGGGCTGCTGAGCTGCGGTCGCGGTGTCCTCCCCCGCCTCGCCACCGGCCTCGGGGAGGTCGGTCCTCGGTGTCGGCCCGCCGGGCGGTCGCAACCGGTCGATCTTGATCAGCTCGGTCTTCTCGGCGCCGCCCGACTTCTTCGGCAGCGCGATGCGCATCGTCGGCGGATCAGCCGGGCGCGGGCTCCTGACCTGCTCGCGGTCCGTGTCGTCGCCGTCGACGGTCGGCCACGATGGCTCCTCGGGCACGCGGTCCTCCGGGTTCGATTACGGGCAATCTCACACGCCCCTCAGCACTGCTGGCGGGGGTTGACGAGACGTCGTGGTCCACACTAGTGGGAACTACCGGACAGCCAGACGAGCGAGGACCGCCAGTGGAGTTCGACGTCACCATCGAGATCCCCAAGGGGGTCCGCAACAAGTACGAGATGGACCACAAGACGGGGCGCATCAGGCTCGACCGCACCCTGTTCACGGCCACTCAGTACCCGGCGGACTACGGGTTCGTCGATGACACCCTGGGCGAGGACGGTGACCCGCTCGACGCGCTCGTGCTCGTGCAGGAGCCGACCTTCCCCGGCTGCCTGATCCGCTGCCGCGCGATCGGCATGTTCCGGATGACCGACGAGAAGGGCGGCGACGACAAGCTGCTCTGCGTCCCGTCGGACGACCCGCGCTCGGAGCACCTGCGGGACATCCACCACCTGAGCGAGTTCTACCGCCTGGAGATCCAGCACTTCTTCGAGGTCTACAAGGACCTGGAGCCGGGCAAGAGCGTCGAGGGCGCGACCTGGGTCGGCCGCACCGACGCGGAGGCCGAGATCGTGCGCTCCTACCAGCGCCTCAAGGACGCCGTGGCGCGCGGCGAGGAGCACTGAGGCCGTTCCACGGAACGGTGAAGGCGAAGAGGGCCACCCCTTGGCGGGGTGGCCCTCTTCGTTTCCCCGGTCGGGGCGCCTCTCGCCGGAAGCGCCCCGGTCAGGGGGTCGGTGCGGCGCTGGTCAGCGCGCGGCGGGTCAGTGCAGGGCGATGGTCGAGGTCGCGTCGGCCTCGTCCTTCGAGCGCTCCAGGCCGGAGCGGTCCGACAGCGGCACCTCGCGCAGGAACCACACGATCGCGAACCCGACCAGGGTCACGAAGGCGCCCACGAAGAACACCGTGTCGATCGCGGAGGAGAAGCCCTCCAGGAACGGCCTGGCCAGCACCGGGTCCAACTTGGACAGGAACTCGGTGTTGTTCAGGTCCGCCGCCGCGCCGCCGCTCTGGAGCTGCTGCGCGAAGGACTGGTTCTCCGGCCGGGCGAGCGCGGCGCGGAACGCGTCGGTGCCCATGGCCGAGCGCAGCGACTCGCCGATCTTGTCGCCGACCGTGCTGAACAGGACGGACAGGAACACCGCGGCGCCGACCGTGCCGCCGATCTGCCGGAAGAACGTGGCCGACGAGGTCGCCACGCCCATGTCGCGGGGCTCGGCGTCGTTCTGGATCGCGATGAGCAGGGTCTGCATGCACAGGCCGAGGCCGATGCCCATGGTGAACATCAGCGCCATCGGCTGCCAGGTGGCGGTGTCCACGCCGACCGTGCTGAACAGGAACAGCGACGCGGTCATCACGCCGAAGCCGACGACCGGGAACACCTTGTAGCGGCCGGTCTTCGAGGTGATCTTGCCGCTGGTGCCCGCCGCGGTCATGATGCCGAGGGTCATCGGCAGCATCATCAGGCCCGCCGTGGTGGCCGAGTGGCCCTGCACGATCTGCAGGTACAGCGGGATGGAGACCATGCCGCCGAACATGCCCGCGCCGAGCACGAAGTTGATCGTGTTGCCGAGCGCGAAGGTCTGCTTGCGGAACAGCCGCAGCGGCAGCAGCGCCTCGTCGCCCGCGCGCTTCTCCGCCCACACGAACGCGATCAGGCCGAGCACGCCGACGACGTACATGGTGATCGAGGTGGCCGAGGCCCAGCCCCACTCGCGGCCCTGCTCGGCCACGATCAGCAGCGGCACCAGGCCGACGGTCAGCGTGATCGCGCCGAGGAAGTCGACCCGGTGGTCGACCCGCTGGTGCGGGATGTTGAGGACCTTGGCGACGACGACCAGCGCGGCGAGCGCGATCGGGACGTTCACCAGGAACACCCAGCGCCAGCCCGCGAAGCCGAGGAAGTGGTCCATGCCCGCGAACAGGCCGCCGACGACCGGGCCCGCGACGCTGGAGACGCCGAAGACGGCCATGAAGTAGCCCGCGTACCGGCTGCGCTCGCGGGGCGAGGTGATGTCGGCCAGGATCGCGAAGGCCAGCGACATGAGGCCACCGGCGCCGAGGCCCTGGACGGCGCGGAACGCGGCCAGCTCGTACATCGAGTCGGCGATGCCGCACAGCAGCGAGCCGACCAGGAACATCGAGATCGCGGTGAGGTACATCGGCTTGCGCCCGTAGATGTCGGACAGCTTGCCGTACAGCGGCGTCGTGATGGTCGACGTGATCAGGTAGGCCGTGGTCGCCCAGGCCTGGATGGTCTGCCCGTTCAGGTGGTCGGCGATGGTCTTCATGGCCGTCGCGACGATCATCTGGTCGAGCGCGGCCAGGAACATGCCCATGAGCAGCCCGGACAGGATCGTCAGGATCTGCCGGTGGGTCAGCAGCGCGGCGCCGGGCGGCGTCGCTCCCGCTTGGGTTGTCGTCTCCGACATCACTTCTCCCCTTCGGAGCGCGGCCCCTGTCCGCCCTCTGCGATGAAATCCGGGAGCGCTTTCTCGTATCCCTCGACGAAGCGCTCGAAGTGCTCGACGAACGTGGTCCAGTCGTGGGTGGACCAGTCCGAGAAGAGGCGGGCCAGCGCCGCGTTGCGCACCCGTCGCCGCTCGTGCAGGAGGGACAGCCCATTGTCGGTCACGGCGAGCACGCTCGCCCGTCCGTCGTCGGGGTCCGCCCTGCGCTCCACCAGCCCGTCCTTGACCAGCCCGGCGACCTGGCGGCTGACCGTGGAGGGGTCCGAGAAGACCGCCTCGGCCAGCGCGCTCGCGCGGGACGGGCCCATCTGCGCCAGGTTGGCGAGCAGGACGAAGGAGGCCTTGTCGATGCCCGCCTTGCTGAGGCTGGCGGAGAGCGCGGCGTGCATCTTGTTCAGCCGGACGAGTGCGGTGCCGAAGCGGCCGGCGAGCTCGTCGTCGGGCCGCCCGCTCCCGTGGGCGTCCTCGGGCGTCGTCATCCGGACCACTCCATTGCTTGCATCATCCAACTAGTTTCAGTGGGCAAGTTTGCGCCCGATCAAGAGTCTTGGCAAATGAAATACTCGTGACGAGCGTCGCTTCGCTACTGGCCGGTAACATCTCATGCCATGGATCTCTCGCTCGTCGCGGACGCGATGCGGAAGTCAGTGCCGTGGGTGCAGACCAACGGCGTGGAGTTCACCGAGGTCGGGGCGGACCGCGTGGTCGCGGCGCTGCCCGACCGGCCGGAGTCCCGGAACCACGTCGGCGGACCGCACGCGGCCGTGCTGTTCGGACTCGGCGAGACCGCCTCCGGCGCCGTGGTGATGGCGGCGTTCAGCGGCTACCTGGACCGGGCGACGCCGCTCGTGGCGCGCGCGGAGATCGCCTACCGCAAGCTCGCGCTCGGCCCGCTCACGGCGGAGGCGCTGCTGGAGCGGCCCGCCGCCGAGGTGGTCGCCGAACTGGAGGGCGGGCAGCGGCCGGAGTTCCCGGTGCGGGTGTCGGTGCGCGATGCCGAGGGCGTGGTGACCACCGAACTGGTGGTGACGTGGACCCTCAAGCCCCGGCGATGAGGACCCACAGCAGTTGAATGACTCCATGGTGAAGTGGTCGGCCGTTACCCGGTCGACCACATTCACTCCAAGGAACTAATGCAGTAACGCAGTGCGACTCCTGCCGCGATGAGGCGAGCATGGAGAGCACCGCGCTGGTCCGCAGGACGCCGTTCCGGCTCCTGCCACTGGTCCCCGCACTGCTGCTGACGGCCTGCGCCGCGCAGCCGCTCGCCGCACCCGCCGCCGGCCCTGCCGCCGGTCCCGTCGCGGCGGCAGGCACGCCGTCGAACGCCTACGGGCGATCGGACGCCGATCAGCGGTGGGACCCGGCCGGGTCGTGGTCGAACTCCTCCCCCGCGCAGGCCGCCCCCACCGACTCCTCCCTCCTCCCCGCCCGCGCCTCGGGCGTCCTCGACGCGCGCACGATCGCCGTGGCGGGCGGCGGCTCGGTCCGGCTGCTCGGGCTGGCCGAGCCGGGCGCCTGCTGGTCCGGCGCGGCGGCCGACTTCCTCGGCTCGCTGGTGGCGCAGAAGGACCTGGCGCTCGACGGCGCGTCCGTGCGCCTGCCCGGTGGCGCCGACCTCTCCGCCCAGCTGGTCAGCCAGGGCATGGCCCGCGCCGAACCGGACGCGGCAGGCGCGCTGACCCGCGCCGAGGCCGCCGCCAGGAAGGCCGGGCTCGGCCTGTGGGGCGCGCCGTGCGGCGGCTCCGACTCGGTGGTGACGACGCCCGCGCCGACCGCGCGCGCACTGGCGGCGTGCGCCGCGAACAGCTCCACGACCCCCGCCGGCCGACCCGGCTCACCGACTCCCGACCACGACACGGATGGGGTGGCCTGCGCATGAGCGCGAACCACGGCAACGACCAGAACGGCGGCGCGCCCGGCTACGGCGTCCCCGACGACAACGCGGGCTACGGCACGCCGGGCTACGGCACGCCCGGCTACGGCGTCCCCGGCTACGGGGCGCCCGACCACGGCTACGGCCCCCAGGCCACCGCCTACACCCCTCCGCCGCAGGCCAAGAGCGGTCTGAAGGGCAAGTGGTCGGCGATGTCGCGCATGAAGAAGACCGGCGCGGTGGCGGGCGGGATCTTCGGCGCCCTGATCCTGATCGGCGCGCTCTCCGACCCGCCGCCCGCCGACAGCACCAGGGCGGCGGCGACCGCGAGCGCCACCGCGACCACCACCAGCACCACGACGACCACCACGACGGCCCCGACCACCACGACGCCTCCCCCGGTGACGGTGGCCGAGGTGGCGGACGGCCGCTCGGTCGCGGTCGCGGGCGGGCGGGTGCTGGTGCTGGCCGGACTGGCCCAGCCGGGCGAGTGCTGGGCGCAGCAGGCGGTGGACTTCCTCAAGTCGACCGTGGCGGGCAAGGAGCTGGCGCAGGTCGGCGGGCAGCTGCTGCTGCCGGACGGCAGCGACGTGTCCCTGCTCGCGCTGTCCCAGGGCGTGGCGAAGGCGCTGCCGGAGGCGAGCGCCGCGCACAACGCGGCCCAGGCTGCGGCCCAGAAGGCGGGCCTCGGCCTGTGGGGCGCGCCCTGCGGCGGCTCGGACGCCAAGCCCGCCCCGACCACCACGCAGGCCCCGGCTCCCCAGCCGAACCCCCAGCCCAACCCGCAGCCGCAGCCCAACCCCCAGCCGAACCCGCAGCCGAACCCGCAGCCCGCGCCCCAGCCCCAGCCCCAGCCCCAGCCGGACCCCGCGCCGAGCGTCTACTACAAGAACTGCGCCGCCGCGCGGGCCGCAGGCGCCGCACCGGTCCGCCGGGGTCAGCCCGGCTACGGCTCGCACCTGGACCGCGACGGTGACGGAGTCGGCTGTGAGTGAGCTGAGCGCCAGGACCTCCGATCCCGAGCGCGTCCGGGGTGGCAGGGTCGTCTGCGGGTTCCTGGTGGTGCTGACGGCGCTCGTGCTGGCGGGCTGCGAGGGGAGCACCCCCTCCGGGGGCGAGCTGTCCACGAGCCCCTCGCCGACCACCACGACCACCAGCGCGACCACCACGACCAGCAGCCCGGCGCCGGTCACCACGACGAGCACGACCACCACCACGCCGCCGCCCGCCGTGGCGCCGCAACCACAACCACAACCGCAGCCCGAGCCGAAGCCGCAGCCCAAACCGCAGCCGGCGCCCGAGCCGCAACCCGCGCCCGCCTACTACAAGAACTGCGCCGAGGCGCGCGCCGCAGGAGCCGCACCGCTGCACGCCGGTGAGCCGGGTTACCGCTCGGCCCTCGACCGGGACGGGGACGGCGTGGCCTGCGAGTGACCACCGCGGCGGGCTCCGGCGTCCGGGGGTCGTCGGAGCCCGCCGCGGCCCTCCCCCTCCCCACCGCCCCCTCCCCACCGCCCCCTCCCCGCCGACTGGACCTGGCCGCCGCACCCGCGTAGAACCGGTCCCGTGCTGGTGGATCAGGTCGAGGTCGAGTACACCCCCGCGACGGTCGTCGACGCGGCGCGCGCCGCCGAGGAGGCCGGGATCGACGGGTTCTGGGTCGCCGAGACGCGGCACGACCCGTTCGTGGCGCTGAGCCGGGTCGCCGACCGGGTCGAGGGGATCGGCCTGGGCACCGCCATCGCGGTCGCCTTCGCCCGCAACCCGATGAGCACCGCCGTCCAGGCCAACGACCTGCAGCTGCTGTCCCAGGGCCGGTTCCGGCTGGGGCTGGGGTCGCAGGTGGAGCCGCACATCACCAAGCGGTTCGGGATGCCCTGGTCGAAGCCCGCCGCGCGGATGCGCGAGTACGTGCTGGCGATGCGCGCGATCTGGGAGTCCTGGGCCACCGGGGAGCGCCCCCGGTTCCGGGGCGAGTTCTACACGCACACGCTGATGACGCCGTTCTTCGACCCCGGCCCCAACCCGTTCGGCCCGCCCGAGGTGTGGCTGGCGGGCGTCGGGGAGCGGATGACCGAGGTCGCGGGCGAGGTGGCCGACGGGTTCCTGTGCCACGCCTTCACCACCGAGCGGTACCTGCGCGAGGTGACGCTGCCCGCGCTGGAGCGCGGCCTGGCGAAGTCCGGGCGGACGCTGGAGGGGTTCGGCGTGAGCGGGCCGTCGATGGTGGTCACCGACGACGCGTCGGCCGCCGCCGCCCGCCGCCAGATCGCGTTCTACGGCTCGACGCCCGCCTACCGCCCGGTGCTGGACCTGCACGGCTGGGGCGAGCTGCACGAGGAGCTGCACCGGCTGTCCCGCCGGGGCCTGTGGGCCGAGATGGACGCGGCCGTGCCGGACGAGGTGCTGGGCGCGTTCGCCGTCACCGGGACCCCCGCGGAGGCCGCCGCCGAGGTCGTGGCGCGGTACGGGGACGTGGTCACCCGGATCGCGGCCCCGGTGCTGCGCGCGGACCTCAGGTCCGGCTGAGGCTGGGCACCCGGTGCGGGAACAGCGCGGACTCGGGCACCACGCGGGCCACGACGACCCTGCGGTTCCAGCGCCTCCTGCCGATCCGCTGGGCGACGAACACCAGCGGCAGGGCAAGCAGCGTCACCACGACCATCGCGAGCATCCGTCATCACCTCCAGGGCGGCACGGACACTGTCGCCCAGCATCGGCGGAATCGGCATGAAGGTCACCCGATCGGAGCATCAAGCACCGTGCCCAGGGTCGAGTGAGTTCCTCTGGGGACAATATGCACCCTAAGAACGCTCTCAGGCCCGCGCTCGTCCCCCAATGCGCCCGAAGAGTGCAGTGGATCACGCCCAACGGGGTGAACGCGGCTGGTTAGGTTAGGCTCACTTGAGATAGGCAAGGGGCACTGGGGGCCGGAGCTCCGCCGCGTTCCGGGTTCGGGGGTTCCCGGACCGGCGGGGCCCCGGTAACGATCACTCGTCGTCACCCGAACCATCCGCCCTCGCGGCAGCGCGTGCCGACCCCGCGCACACCGAGTCACCGGTGCGCCCACAAGGACCAGAGCCATACGACCTTTAGGGTGAAAAGCTCTTAGGTTAGGCTCACCTCATGTCACAAGGCGACGCTCTGCTCACCGGTGAGGCGCTGGTCCTCGCGCACCACGACCGCGCCGTGGTGGAGGGCGTGTCCCTGGAGCTGCGCGCGGGCGAGGTCACCGCGCTGGTCGGCCCCAACGGCTCGGGCAAGTCCACCGTGCTGCGCTCGCTCGCGCGCCTGCACAAGCCCCGCGAGGGCGGCGTGCGGCTCGGCGAGCGGCAGGTGTGGGGGCGTGCGGCGCTCAGCGGCAAGGAGTTCGCCCGCAACGTCACCCTGCTCACCCAGCACCGCCCCACCCCGTCCGGCGTGTCCGTGCGCGACGTCGTCTCCTACGGCCGCCACCCGCACCGCGCGGGCTGGCGCGGGGTGGACGCGGACGGGGCCGCCGCCGTCGACCGGGCCATGGAGCTGACCGGCGTCACGCCCATGGCGGGCCGGGGCGTCGACGAGCTGTCCGGCGGCGAGCTGCAGCGCGTCTGGCTGGCGTCCTGCCTGGCGCAGGAGACCTCGGTGCTGCTGCTCGACGAGCCCACCAACCACCTGGACCTGCGCTACCAGGTCGAGGTGCTGGACGTGGTGCGCGACCTGGCCGACGACCACGGCGTGGCGGTCGGCGTCGTGCTGCACGACCTCGACCACGCGGGTGTGGTCGCCGACGAGGTGGTCCTGCTGTGCGATGGCCGCGTCGTCGCCTCCGGGGCGGTCCGCGAGGTGCTCACCCCGGACCACCTGACCAGCGCGTACGGCGTGGAGGTCCAGGTCGTCGACGACCCGGTGACCGGCGCCCCGCACTGCCGCCCGCTCGGCAGGCGCACGCCCCGCAGACCCTGAGTTCCCCCCACCGAGAAGAAGAGAAGAACGATGCGCCTGTTGACCCCCGCCCTGCTCGCGGCAGCCGTGCTGCTGTCCGCCTGCGGCACCACCGAGAGCACCTCCAGCGAGCCCAGCGCGTCCGGTGACGCCGGTGGCGCCATCACGCTGACCGACGCGCGCGGCAAGACCGTCGAGCTGAAGGCCCCCGCGAAGAAGGTCGTGTCCCTGGAGTGGGCCGAGACCGAGATGGTGCTGACGCTGGGGGTCACCCCGGTCGGCGCCGCCGACCCCGCGGGCTACGCGACCTGGAACTCCGCCGAGGCGCTGCCCGGTGACGTGAAGGACGTCGGCAAGCGCGGCGAGCCCAGCGTCGACGCGATCGTGGCGCTGGAGCCCGACCTGGTGCTGATGCCGCTGGCCCGCGACACGGCCGTCGCCGAGCAGCTGGAGAAGGCCGTCCCGGTCGTCATGACCAAGTCCAGCGACGCGACGAAGAACTTCGACCGGCTGCGCGAGGACTTCAACCTGATCGCCAAGGCCGTGGGCAAGGAGGCCGAGGCGAAGACCGCGCTGGCCGAGATGGACGCGAAGCTGGCCGAGGGCAAGAAGGCCGTCGAGGCCAAGGGCGCGACCGGCACCCCGTTCGTCATGGCCGACGGCTGGATGCAGGGCAGCACGGTCAGCATCCGCCCGTTCGGCAAGGGCTCGCTGGTGTCCGACACCGCCGAGGCGGTCGGCCTGGTCAACGCGTGGACCGGCGAGGTCGACGCGGAGTGGGGCCTGGGCTCGACCGACGTCGAGGGCATGACCGCGATCACCGACCCGAAGACGATCATGGTCTACAGCGCCTCCGAGGAGGACGTGTTCACCACCGGTCTCAAGGACAACGCGGTGTGGCAGCGGCTGCCGTTCACAACCTCCGGCAAGATCACCAAGCTGGAGAAGGGCACCTGGACGTTCGGCGGGCCCAAGTCGGTCGTCGGCATCGCGGACCAGTTCGTGAAGGCCGCAACGTCCTGATGCTGCGCACCGCCGCCGTGGTGGCGGGAGCAGTGGCGGCCATCGTCCTGCTCTCCGCCGTCCACCTGACCCAGGGCACGTCGTCCGTCGGCGCGCTCGACCTGCTGTCCGCCGTGCTCGGCGACGGGAACGCGCAGGCCTTGGCCGTGCTGGAGGGCTCGCGCCTGCCCAGGCTGCTGACGGCGCTGCTCGTCGGCCTGGCGCTGGGCGTCGCGGGCGCCGGGATGCAGTCGATCGCCCGCAACCCGCTGGCCTCCCCGGACACCCTCGCGGTGAACTCGGGGGCGCACCTGGCCGTGGTGTCGTTCGCGGCGTTCGGGATCGGGCTGCCCGCCTACGCGGCGGGCGGCGCGGCGTTCGTCGGCGGCCTCGCGGCCACCGCGCTGGTGCTGGCGCTGTCCGGCGGCGCGTCGACGAGCCCGAGGCTGGTGCTGGTCGGCTCGGCGGTGGGCCTGACGCTGTACTCGGCGACGACGCTGGTGCTGCTGCTGTTCGAGCAGGAGACCACCGGCCTGTACGCGTGGGGCAGCGGGTCGCTGTCCGTTGGCGACCTGCGCACCACGACCCAGATGGCGCCGGTCGTGCTGGTCGGCGTGGTCGGGCTGGTGCTGATGTCCCGGTCGCTGGACGTGCTGGCGCTGGGCGACGACAACGCGGCCGTCGTGGGCCTGAAGGTGCGGCGGACCAGGCTGGGCGCGGTGCTGCTGACCGTGGCGCTGACCGCGGCGGCGGTGACGGCGGCGGGCCCGGTCGGGTTCGTCGGGCTGAGCGCCCCGGTGATCACCCGGCTGCTGGCAGCGCGGGTCCCCGGACTGGCGAGGCACCGGGCGCTGCTGCCGGTGTCCGGCCTGGTGGGCGTGCTGGTGGTGCTCGGGGCGGACGTGCTGCTGCGGGCGCTGCTGGGCGCGTCCGAGGCGGTCCGGGTGCCCACCGGCGTGATGACCACGCTGCTGGGCGCGACGGTGCTGGTGTGGCTGGCGCGCAGGCAGCGGTCCGGCGGGTCGCGCAGGCAGCCGCCGAGCGGCCGGGTCGGCGTGGTCGGGTCGCGGCGGCGGCTGGTGGCGGTGTCGGTGGTGCTGGCCGCGCTGGTCGTGGCCGCGCCGCTGGTCGGGCTGCTGATGGGCGACCGGGTGGTGCTGCTGGGCGACCTGGGCAACTGGCTGTCCGGGCGGACCGGCCCGGCGCTGACGTTCGTGCTGGACCAGCGGCTGCCCAGGGTGCTCGCGGCGGTCGTGGCGGGCGCGGCGCTGGCCGTCGCCGGGTGCGGCGTGCAGTCGGTGAGCCGGAACCCGCTGGCCGAACCGGGCCTGCTGGGCATCACGGCGGGCGCGGGGCTGGGCGCGATCGGGCTGATCACGCTGGTGCCCGGCGCGGGCCCGTGGCAGATCGCGGGCGCGGCCGGGTTCGGCGCGCTGGTGGCGTTCGCGCTGGTCTACGGGCTGTCGTGGCGCGGCGGGCAGGACTCGGACCGGTTGGTGATCATCGGCATCGCGCTGTGGTCGGCGGGCATGTCGCTGATCACGCTGCTGGTGGCGACCACCGACCCGTGGAACACGGTGAAGGCGCTGACCTGGCTGTCCGGCTCGACCTACGGGCGGACGCTGGAGCAGGTGCTGCCGCCCGCGCTGGCGCTGGCCGCGATCGGGCCGCTGCTGTGGTTCGCGCACCGCGACCTGGACCTGCACTCGCTGGACGACGACACCCCGAGGGTGCTGGGCGTGCCGGTGGAGCGGTCCCGGCTGCTCCTGCTGCTGGGCTCGGGCGTGCTGGCGGCGAGCGCGGTCGCGGCGATCGGCGTGGTCGGGTTCGTGGGCCTGGTGGCCCCGCACCTGGCCAGGTCGCTGGTGGGCGGGCGCAACGCGCGCGTGCTGCCGGTGGCGGCGGGGCTGGGCGCGGTGCTGGTGAGCCTGGCCGACACGATCGGCCGGACGGTCATCTCGCCCGCGCAGATCCCGGCCGGGCTGGTGATCTCGCTGGTCGGCACGCCGTACTTCGTGCTCGTGCTGTGGCGCTCCAGGGAGCGCAGGGCCTGAGCCGAGGGGCTCCCCGCTCGCGGGGAGCCCCTTTTTTTCTGCGGCCCCTCCCCCGAAGCCGGGCTCACAGCCCGTGGGCGCGCAGCTCGCGCAGGGCCCCTTCCAGCACGTCCCGCTCCGCGACGGCGAAGTCCAGCGGGTCGACCACGTCGCCCCAGCGCTCCTGGGCGCTCGCCTGGACGGCGTCGAACCAGTCCGGCAGCGCCTTCGCCCCGGTCTCGTCGATCCGCCCGTGCGCCAGCGCGTCCGCGACGACCAGGTCGAGCTCCGCGCGCGCGGGCGCCAGGCCCGGCTTGCGCGGCGCGGTCCAGTCGTCGGCCAGCACCGGGCGCAGCAGCGCGGCCTCCCGGTTCCAGTGCAGCAGCAGCGCGAGGTCGGCGGTGGCCCCGTCCGGCAGCTCGGCGGGCCACAGGGCGCGCAGCGCGGCCCGCTGCCCCGACCACGGCGTCGACCCGGCCTTGGGCAGCAGCTCCGGGTAGAGCCTGCCGATCAGCGGCGCGAAGAACCCGTGCAGCCACAGCCTCGGGTGCGGCGGGCGCCAGTACAGGTCGCTCACGCACGCGTCGGCGAGCCCGCCCAGGATCGGCTCGACCAGCAGCGGCACCAGCGGCGGGTCGCCGAAGTAGCGCACGTCCCCGTCGAGCAGGCACACCACGTCGCCCCGGCTGGCGGCCACGCCCGCTAGGACCGCCGCGCCCCGGCCCGGCCGCGACTCGACCACCGAGGCGCCCGAGGTGAGGGCGACCTGGGCGGTGCGGTCGGCGCGCCCGACCACGACCACGACCTCGCCGGGCACCCCGAGGTCCTCCAGCCCGCGCAGCGCGTCCTCGACCACCAGGCCGACGGTGGACTCCTGGTCGTGCGCGGTGACGACGACGCTCACGCTGCGGGGCCTGCGGGCCGTCCTGCGGCTCGGCGCGGCGTCGACCGCCGCGTCGATCACCGGGTCGTCAGGTCGGCGCACGCGCCCTCCGCTCTCCCGCCGGGCCGTGAACCGGTCCGAACAAGCGAACAGGCCCGGTCCGGGGAACCCGGACCGGGCCTGCGCTTCTCGCTGAGCCGCCTATCGGAATCGAACCGATGACCTGTTCATTACGAGTGAACCGCTCTGGCCGACTGAGCTAAGGCGGCGAGACGCGACAACTATAACCGACGCCACGAGCGTCACCGAACGGGGGGTCCCCTCGTTGCACCCGCCGAGGCGGCGCCGCCCGAACGACGCCGCCGAAGCCGTCCGGACCGAAGGAAAGGCGTAGGTGAAGTCGCTCCCCCCGAACCCCCGCTCACGACGGTGTCACCCGGTGGTGAATAGGCTGGCGAGCACGAACGCCGTGCACACGACCACACTGCTCTGGACCGGCATCACGCTGCTGCTGATCGGCGTGCTGGCGGTGCTCGCCGCACCCCCGCGCAGACCGCCCGCCGCGTCGGACCGGCAGCACCGGGCGCCCCGCTCACGCAGGCCCGCGCGCGTCAGCCCCGCTGCAGGGTCGTCAGCATCGCCTCCACGGCGATCCTCGGCTTCACGTTCCGCTCCAGCGCTCCCCGACACGCCAGCACTGCTTCAAGTCTGCGCAGCGTCGACTCACGGCTCCAAGCCGCCGCCGCCGTCCGGGCGTCCGCCGCGCGGTCCGGGTGGTTCAGCGCGGCCTCGGAGCCGGTCGAGGTGACCAGCACGTCCCGGTAGAACGCGGCCAGGTCCACCAGGGCCTGGTCGAGCGAGTCCCGCTGGGTCCGGGTTGCCCTGGACTTCTGCCGCTTCTCCAGGTCCTTGAGCGCGCCCTTGGCGCCCCTGGTGGCCGAGGCGGTGCCCTTGCCGGTGCCGCCCGCGCCCATGGCGGTCTCCAGCGCCTTGCGCTCCTGCTCGTCGCGCTCCTCGTTGGCGGAGAGCGCGTCGCCCTCGGCGGCCTTCACCAGGTCGTCGGCGCAGGTGAACACGTCGGCGGGCCTGCGCAGCGCGAGCGGGATGGCCAGCACGGACTCGCGGCGCAGCCTGCTCTGCTCGTCGGTGGCGAGCCTGCGGGCCCTGACCACGTTGCCGCCGGTCACCGACGCGGACCAGGACGCCAGGTCGGGGGCGACGCCCTCCTCCTCCAGCGCGGCGGCCACGTCCGGGACCTTCGGGGAGCCCAGCCGCACCACGCGGCATCGGGAGCGGATGGTCACCGACACGTCGTACGGGTGCTCGGAGGGCGCGCAGAGCAGGAACACGGTGCGCTCCGGCGGCTCCTCGACCGCCTTGAGCAGCGCGTTCGACGCGCCCTCGGTGAGCCGGTCGGCGTCGGCGACGATCACGACCTGCCAGCGGCCCGAGGTGGGCCTGCGCGCGGACACCTGCACCAGCGAGCGCATCTCGTTCACCGAGATCGACAGGCCCTCGGGGGCGACCACGCGCACGTCGGCGTGGGTGCCCGCGAGCGCGGTGTGGCAGCCGGCGCACACGCCGCAGCCGGGCCGGTCGTCGGTGGCGGTGCACTGCAGCGCGCCCGCGAACGCCCTGGCGGCCTCGGTGCGGCCCGATCCGGGCGGCCCGGTGAACAGCCAGGCGTGCGTCATGGCGCCCGGCGCGGGCGTCCCCCCGGCGACGATCGCGGCGGCGGCCTCCGCCGCGGCGGCGAGCACGGTCACCGCGTCGGGCTGGCCGACGACCTCACTCCACACTCCCCTTGGCACGGGACAACCGTACTCAGGGGGCCTCGGCGAGCGGAGCGGCAGCGCGGATCTCGCCGCCGACCAGGCGCGCCACGGCGTCCTTGACCCGCGCGGCGACCTCGTCCGGGGTGCCGTCGGCGTCGACCACGAGGTAGCGGTCGGGGTCGGCGGCGGCCATGCCGGTGAGCAGGCGCTGGACCTGCCAGTGGTGCTCGGCGTTGGTGATGGTGCGGCGGGCGCCCTCCAGCCCGGCGGGGACCGCGCCGGGGGGCGCGCCGAGCGCGGAGGCGGGCAGCGTGGTGGGGGTGCGGTCGAGCAGCACGGTCAGGTCGGGGCGGAGCCTGCCGGTGGCCCAGTCGGACAGCCGCTCCAGCTCGGAGGTGTCGACGGAGCCGGAGGCGGAGAAGTGCGCTATCGGGCTGTCGGCGAACCGGTCGACGACGACGATCAGCCCGTCCTCCAGCGCGGGCCGGATGCGCCGCTCGACCACGTCGGCGCGCACGGCGGCGGCCACCAGCGCGTGCGCCCGCACCCCGGCCAGGTCGGCGGTGTTGAGCAGCTCGTGGACCCGGTGCTCGTCCAGGTCGGGGTCGCTGGCCAGCAGCACCTCGTGCCCGGCGGAGCGCAGCACCTCGGCCAGCTCGCGGGCCTGCACGGAGGTGTCCAGGCTGGCGTCGCCCTCCACGGTGATGAGCAGGCCGCGCTCCCGGCGGGGCCTGCCGCGCAGCGCGGCGAGCAGGTCGGACAGGATCGGGGTCTCGCGCCGGTCGTCCATGAGCCGGTAGGCGATCAGGCCGACGGCGGCGGCCAGCACGCCCGCGCCGAACAGCACCGGGCGGGTGCCGTCGATCTTGAGCGGGTGGTCCAGGACGGTGATGACCCTGGGCTGCAGGGTGGTCACCAGCAGCGGGCTGGCCACCGTGGACAGACCGAGGATGACCTTCATCAGGGACTGGACCAGGGCGACCATCCGGCCGCGCACCTCGTCCTCGACCTTGGAGCCGATGATGGTCAGGCCGGTCAGGAACGCGATGCCCGCGCAGCCGCCGACCAGGGCGACCGCGACCAGGGCGAACCACAGGTGCGGGGCCAGCGACACCACGCCCAGGCTCAGGCCCGCGCAGACGATGGTGACGCCGAAGAGCCTGCCGTGGGTGAGCCTGCGGGCCAGCTTGGGGGCGGTGATCATGCCGGTGGCCAGGCCCGCGAAGACGGCGATGAACAGCAGGCCGTAGGCGCTCTCGCCGCCGAGCAGGCTCAGCGCGTACAGCTTGGCGCTGCCGATGACCGCGCCCGCCGCCGCGAACGCGCCGGTCATGCCGATGACCAGGCCGCGCAGCAGCGGACGGCGCCAGGCGTAGGCGAGGCCGTCGCGCATCATCACGAGGAAGCCGGGGGCGTCCTCGTCGCGCTTGCGGGGCGTGGCCATGCGGCCGGACAGCTCGGGGATGCGGGTGGCGACCAGGACGGCGGAGGAGACGTAGAGCAGGCCGTTGACCACCACGGCGATGGTGGCGATGCGGAAGCTGAGGTCGCCGCCCTGCAGGTGGAAGTAGCCGGGGATGCCGGAGATCAGCGCGTAGAGGCCGAAGCCGCTGATGGTGGTGATGCCGTAGGTCATCACCAGGCCGAGCTGGTTGGCGGTCTCCACCTGGTCGGGCCTGCGCAGCAGGTTGGGCACCGCCGAGTCCTTGGCGGGTATCCACAGCATGGCGCAGCAGCCGATGAGGAAGTTCGCGATGAACAGCCACCAGGCGGTGCCGACGAAGGCGATGGACAGGAACAGGCCGCCGCGCGCCAGGTCGCAGGCGACCATGACCTTGCGGCGGTCGAACCGGTCGGCGAGGACGCCGCCGAGCGGGGCGAAGAGCATCCCCGGCAGCAGCTGGGTGATGACGACCGCGCTGAGCGCGAAGCCCTCCCAGCGGTAGCCCTCGGCGAGCTTGGTGACCAGACCCGTCAGCGCCAGGAGTGACAGCCAGTCACCCACGCTGCAGAGGTAGGTGACGCCCCAGAGCCTGCGGAAGGGGCGGATGGCCAACACGCTCCGGATGCGATGCCCGGTGGACGCCTCGGTCCGGTTGCTCCCGGATCGTCCCGGCCCACCAGCCGTGTCGCTGTCCTGGATGGTGCTCACCCCCTAGGTCGCAGGTCACCAGGGTAACCGGCTGTGCTGGTCGGGGGGCCGGATCGGGCGCAGCGGTGAGGTTCGCCTCTCAGCGCAGGGCGTCGAGGAGCGCGCCGACGATCTCGCGGAGCGTGGTGAAGAGCATGGAGGCGATGACGCCGAGGACGACCAGGATGGCGACCACCGTGCTGCCGGTCCCCTTCGCCTGGGCCTCGGGGCGCGGGGGCGGCGCGGCCGGGGACCCGCCCCGCCGGTGCCCGGCCCGCTGGGTCGGGACCTGCGGGGGCTGGAACTGCTGGTGCTGGAACTGCGGGTGCTGGAACTGCGGGTACGGGGCGGG
Source organism: Actinosynnema pretiosum (assembly GCF_024171695.1). Classification (GTDB taxonomy): domain Bacteria; phylum Actinomycetota; class Actinomycetes; order Mycobacteriales; family Pseudonocardiaceae; genus Actinosynnema; species Actinosynnema pretiosum. The sequence continues at coordinate 218,239 of NZ_JAMTCF010000012.1, forward strand.
CGAGAACGACGGCTGCGGCTGCGGGACCGACGCGCGCGGGGCCCGCCCGCCGCCTGCCCGGCCCGCCTGCGGGAGCGCGGTCTGCGGTCCGCGCGGCCGGGTGGAGCGCGCCGCCCGCTGGGGCGTCGCGTGGACAGGACGCGCGACCGGCGTGACCGGCGCCGGGGCCCGGACGTCGGCGGCCGGGACCTGGGCGGGCGTCTCGGGCACGGGCAGCGCCCAGGGCAGCTCGCCGGTGACCAGCCCGGCGAGCGGGTCGGGGAACGCGGCGGGCGGCGGCGGGGCCTGCGTGCCGTCCGGTCCGAACAGCCCGCCGTCCCCACCCGCCGCTGCGGCCACGGTCCTCAGCCCTTCGACTTCGCCGGGGTCTTCTTCGCGGCGGGCTTCTTCGCCGCGGGCTTCGCGGCGGCCTTCGTCGTCCTGGCCGCGGGCTTCTTCTTGGTGCTCGGCCCCTTGGCCCGCTTCTCCGCCAGCAGCTCGGAGCCCCGCTCGTCGGACAGCGTCTCCACGTTGTCCGACTTGCGCAGCGAGGCGTTGGTCTCGCCGTCGGTCACGTACGGGCCGAACCGGCCCTCCTTGACCACCATCGGCTTGCCGGACACCGGGTCGTTCCCGAGCTCCTTGAGCGGCGGGGCAGCCGCCGCGCGACCGCGCTTCTTGGGCTCGGCGTAGATCTTCAGCGCCTCGTCCAGGGTCACCGTGAACAGCTGGTCCTCGGTGGTCAGCGACCGCGAGTCGGTGCCGCGCTTGAGGTACGGCCCGTACCGGCCGTTCTGCGCGGTGATCTCCGCGCCGGACTCCGGGTCGGTCCCGACCAGGCGCGGCAGGGACAGCAGCCGCAGCGCGTCCTCCAGCGTCACGCTGTCCAGCGACATCGACTTGAACAGCGAGCCGGTGCGCGGCTTCGCGGCCTTCTTGCCGTCGGCGGGCTCGGGCAGCACCTCGGTGACGTACGGCCCGAAGCGCCCCTCCTTGGCCACGATCTCGTGCCCGGTCGCCGGGTCGTTGCCCAGCGAGCGCCCCTCCTGCGGGGTCGCGAACAGCTTCTCCGCGATCTCCAGGGACAGCTCGTCCGGCGGCAGGTCGTCGGGCAGGTTCGCCCGCTGCGACGCGCCGTCGACCTCGCGCTCCAGGTAGGGCCCGTACCGGCCGACCCTGACCACGACGGTGTGCCCGGCCTCGTCGCTGAACAGCGGGATCGAGTTGATCTCGCGGGCGTCGATCTCCTCGACGCTGGAGCCGACCAGCTTCTTGAGCCCGCCGGAGCGGCCGATCGAGGTCTCGGGGCCGACGTCGCCGCCGAAGTAGAAGCCGGACAGCCAGGTGGTGCGCTCCTGGCGGCCCTCGGCGATGCCGTCGAGCTCGTCCTCCAGCGCGGCGGTGAAGTCGTAGTCGACCAGCCTGCCGAAGTGCTGCTCCAGCAGCCCGACCACCGCGAACGCCACCCAGGAGGGCACCAGCGCGGAGCCCTTCTTCCACACGTAGCCGCGGTCCTGGATGGTGCTGATGATCGACGCGTAGGTGGACGGGCGGCCGATGCCCAGGTCCTCCATGGTCTTGATCAGGCTGGGCTCGGTGAAGCGCGGCGGCGGCGAGGTCGAGTGGCCGTCGGCGGACAGCTCGGCGGCGTGCACCGGCTGCTCGGCGACCAGCTGCGGCAGCCGGGACTCGGCGTCGTCGGCGTTGCCGCCCGCCTCCGAGTCGACCGTCTCCACGTACGCCTTGAGGAAGCCCGCGAACGTGATCGTGCGGCCGGAGGAGGCGAACAGGACCTCCTCGCCGCCGCCGGTGCGGCCCGCGACGCGCACGCTCGTGGTGTTGCCGCGCGCGTCGGCCATCTGGGAGGCGATGGTGCGCTGCCAGATCAGCTCGTAGAGCTTGTACTCGTCGGAGTCCAGCTCGCGGGCCACCTGGCCGGGGGTGCGGAAGACCTCGCCCGCCGGGCGGATGGCCTCGTGCGCCTCCTGGGCGTTCTTGACCTTGCGGGTGTACTGCCTGGGCTCCTTGGCCACGTACTGCGCGCCGTACAGGTCGGTGGCCTGGGCGCGGGCCGCGGTGATGGCGGTCTCCGACAGCGCGGTGCTGTCGGTTCGCATGTAGGTGATGTAGCCGTTCTCGTACAGCTTCTGCGCGGCCCGCATCGTGCGGTCGGCGGAGAAGCGCAGCTTGCGGCCCGCCTCCTGCTGGATCGTGGAGGTCATGAACGGCGGGTACGGCTTGCGCGTGTAGGGCTTCTCCTCGACGGAGGCCACCCGCATGGCCGCGCCGGTCAGGCCGTCGGCGATGGCGCGGGCGTGCGCCTCGTCCAGCACCTTGACCTCGACGCCGTCCTTGAGGCGGCCGTCCGAGCCGAAGTCGCGGCCGGTGGCGAGCCTGGTGCCGTCGACGGAGACGAGCCTGGCCGGGAACTGGCGCGGGGTGGCCTCGGCGCCCGCGTCGATCGTCGCGGAGACGTCCCAGAACGAGGCGGTCACGAACTTCATCCGCTCGCGCTCGCGCTCGACCACGATGCGGGTCGCCACCGACTGGACGCGGCCCGCCGACAGCTTCGGCATGACCTTCTTCCACAGCACGGGGCTGACCTCGTAGCCGTAGAGGCGGTCGAGGATGCGGCGGGTCTCCTGCGCGTCGACCAGGCTCAGGTCCAGGTCGCGCGGGCTGGCGGCGGCGGCGAGGATCGCGGGCTCGGTGATCTCGTGGAACACCATGCGGCGCACCGGGACCGAGGGCTTGAGGGTCTCCAGCAGGTGCCAGGCGATGGCCTCGCCCTCGCGGTCGCCGTCCGTCGCGAGGTAGAGCTCGTCGACGCCCTTGAGCAGCTCCTTCAGCTCGGCGACGGTCGACTTCTTGTCCGGGGTGACGATGTAGAGCGGCTCGAAGTCGTGGTCGACGTCCACGCCGAGCCGCGCCCAGGGCTGCCCCTTGTACTTGGCGGGCACGTCGGCCGCGCCGCGCGGCAGGTCGCGGATGTGCCCCTTCGACGACTCCACGACGAAGCCGTTGCCGAGGTAGGACGCGATCTTGCGCGCCTTGGTGGGCGACTCGACGATCACCAACCGCCGGTTGCCGTCCGCACTTCCCCCGGTGCTCTTCCTCGTTCGCGTCGATCCAGCCACGCCGTCCTGCTCTCTTCGACCACTGTGTTCCCGACCCGCCAGTGTGCACTGCCCGGCGACCGCCGCAGGGCTGCCCTGGTCGGGACAGGGTGACACAACTGTGCCTGAACTTCCCCCAGGACGAGCCGCTACGCGGCGGGCCAGGTGCGGTCCCCGACCCCGGTCGGAGCACGTCCGACCAGCTCGGAGAGCCGTTCCAACCGCCTTCGGCCGGTCACCCGCAAAGCCGGTCCGCCCGACTTCGGGGTGAGCAGCGCGGCGGGCAGCCCGGCCGAGGCGAGCGCCGCGCGGAGCGGTTCGTGGGTGTCCGGCGCGTCCGGGTCGAGGCCGAGCAGGTAGCCCGGTTCGACCCAGCGGCCCGAGGTGAGCGCCCACAGCCGCAGCACCCCGCCGTGCGGGGTGAACCCGCTCGGGACGACCTTGGCGCCCGCGCGCAGCCAGTGCGCGGCGAGCGGGGCGAGGTCGGTCCGGAAAGGGGTCCTGACCTGCACCGGCGGTTCGGCTCCCGGCTCGGGTTCCGCGATCGGTTCGGGCGCGCCGGACTCGGCCTGCACGCCGCGCTCGGCGAGGGCCGCGACGAGCGCGGGCCCGCGCCAGGGCTCGGCGAGGACGGCGGTGAGGCGGGCGGCCCGCCCCCTGGCGAAGCCGAGCACCCGGCCCGGCCCGCAGAGCAGGCCGGCCAGGTCGTCGACGCCCGGTCGCCGCGCCTCGGCCGAGTAGAAGGACAGCTGTTGCCCCACGACCCGGCAGCGTAGAACAGGCGTTCGACGCCGGCCAGTCCCGCGCGGGGGCGGGGCGACCCGACGAGTCGTCCCGATCTCACTCTTTCGTGTGAACTTCGCGCACCTGCGCCCGAGTGGGCGCGGGGTCACTTGCCCGCGAGGGCGGACATCTGCTCGACCACCTCGACGCACTCGGGCGTCTTCTTCAGCACCTCGTTGAGCTCGGGCTTGTTCTTGCCGATCTCCTGGAGCGGCGCGACGAGGTCCTTCGCGTCACTGCCCTCGGACAGCTTGTCCAGCTCGGCCTCGAACGTGGGGCTGGCCGGGTCGAGCGCCTTGACCTTCCCCAGCGCCGCCTCGGCCTCCTCGCCGGAGGTCTTGAGCAGGGTGACGAACTGCTGGTGGAACTCCTCGCCGACGACGGCGGGCGCGCCGATCTCCTCCAGCTGCTTCGCGGCGTCGAGGCTCTCCTTGGCGCCGTCCTCCATGAACTCGACCAGCAGGTCCTTCTGCATGGCCTGCATCTGGGCCTCGCTCACGTTCTCGCCCGCCTCCATGGCCTGCGCGAACATCTTCTTCATCAGCTCCAGGGCCGCCTTGGCCCGGCTGCCGAGGGTGGTGCAGAAGGAGGTCGCCCAGCGCGCCTCGCGCTCGCTGTCGTCGACCTGGGCGGAGACCGGGGCAGCGGACGCGGCGGAGGTGCCCGCGGGGGCCGCAGTGCCGTCGGTGTTCGTGCTGCACGCGGACAGCACGAGGGTCGCGGAGAGCAGCACGGACGTGACGGACAGGTGACGCTTCACTAGCTAGTACCCCCAGAAGAGTTAAAAAATCTGCCCGAAAGGTACAGAGCAGGTCTGACAAAGATCGACTGAGTTATCGCAGCGTGCCCCAAGTTGGTCCGTTCAGGGGGACTTGGGATGTGCGACGGCGAGACGCCAGCCTGAGCTCAGCCGCTCCCCGGCAGCTGACCGGACTTCGACGCCATCTCCCGGCACGGTCCGGCGGCGGCGAAGGCGGGAGCCAGCTCCGGGTCGCCCTTGGCGCTCTCCAGGTGCTTCTGCAGCGCGTCGGACCCGCCCTGCCCCTGGTCGAGCGCCGCCATCTGCTCCGCGAACGCCGGGTCGGCGGCGGTCAGCCCCTGGAGCTTCTTCGCCGCGGCGGCGGACTCCGCTCCCGCGCCCTCCAGGAACTTGACGATCTCCGCGTGCAGCGCGGCGGAGCGCCCGGTGGGCGCACCCAGCTCGTTCAGCTTCTTCACCGAACCGGCCATCGCGGTCCCGGTGCCCGCGAGGTAGTCCAGCACCGCTGTCCGGTAGCCGTCGAGGTCGCCGCCCTCCATCCGGGAGCTGACGTCCTCGAGCATCGCGAGGCTGCGGTCGACCATGCCGTTGAAGGTGGCGCAGGACTCCCCGGCCCAGCTGACCGCCTTCGGGTCGGCGCCGTCGCCGCCGGACTTCGCGCTCGCCGAGGTCGGGGCCGCGGAGGCGGCCCCCGAGGGCGCGACCGCCGAGGGCGCGGAGGACGAGGTCGCCGGGGCGCCGCTCGCGGGCGCGGCCGTGCCCGAGGCGCCGGACGAGCAGGCGGAGAGCACGGCGGCGCAGGCCAGCGCGGCGCCGACCAGGGAAACGCGGAACTTCACGGAAAAGATACCCCCAAGCGAGTGAAAACCTCCCCTCGCGAAAAGGTACAGATCATTTTCCGCTTGGTCCAGAGATCGTTTTCCCGGTGAATTCGATCTTTTGGTGGACGTGCGCCGGGATTCCGGTCAGCCGCCGATCTTCCGCTGGATCTCGACGCACTTCGGCGCGGTGTTCATGGCCTGCTCCAGCTCGGGAACGGCGGAGACCTTCTCACCGTGCGCGAGCAGGGCGCTGGCGGCGTCGAGGCCACCGGCCTGGGACACCGCCTGGGCGAAGTCGGGATCCTCGGGGTCGAGCGCCGCGACCTGCTGCTCGGCCTTCCCCAACTGGTCGTTGACCTTGCCGAGCACCTCGATGATCTCGGCGTGCAGCTCCTCGGCCCCGGCGAGCGGAACGCCGATCTTCGCGAGCTCCCCCTCGGCCGCCGTGAAATCGGTCTCCAACCCGGAGACGAGTTGCGTGAAAGCCGCCAGTTGCGCTTTGTTGCGCTCCACCACGTCGGTGATGGCGGGCAGCTGGGTGTGCTTCTCCTGGTAGGCCTGGAGGCCGAGGGCGTACCCGCCGACCAGCCCGCAGTAGGCCTCGACCCACGTGGTGACCTTGTCACCCGGCGGCGCGGCAGCGGTCCCGGACGACGTGGCCGACGCGGGCGCGGAGGTCCCGGAGGACGGGGGCGCGGCGGGGTCGGTGGGACCGGACGAGCAGGCGGACAGCGCGACGGCGGCGACGAGCAGCGCCCCGACGGCGGAGTGGTGCTTCACGGTTTCTACCCCCGCACGAGTGAGTTGATCTCGAACAAGGTAGCGATCCGCCGGACCACCGACCAGGGTCCGGCGAGCGGCGCACCCGGTCGGGCGCGGCCCGCGAACCCCCACGACCACCGCCCCCACGGCAGGACTCCCCTGACCTGGGGGAACCCACCCGTCAGCTCACGAGGTCGACGGCGGAACGGAGGACTCCGGCGCGGGCGCGTCGGCGGTCGCGGACGGTGACGGGCTGGCGGTGCGCAGCGCCTGGCACTTCGGGGCCTTGCGGGCGGCGGCGGCCAGCTCCGGCGTGGACTCGACCTCCTTCAGCGGCACGCTGAAGTCCGCGAGCTTGGCCAGCGCGTCCCTGGCGGGCGCGAGGCCGCCGTACTGGTCGTTCGCGTCGGCCTGCTCCACGGCGGACTTGGCGTCGGTGAACACCGTGGCCATCTCGGTGAAGGTGGTCGCCATCTTCTCCACGACCTGGTCCCCGCCCGCGACCGGGGACTGCCCCACGGCGCGCAGCTCGGTCGCGCTCTTGGTGAACGCCTCGCCGAACTGGCCCATGTAGGTGGCCATCAGCTCCTTGCGCTTGCCGGGGTCGGTGACGTCCGCGCCCGGCGGGGTCTTCTGGACGGTGGCGAACGCCGAGGTCGCCGAGCACACCTTGTCCAGGTAGTCGGCGGCGAGCTGCTCCGGCGAGGCGGAGGTGGACGTGCTGCTCGTGGTCGGCGTCGGCTCGGTGCCCTGCCCGGTGCAGCCCGCGAGCAGGCCCGCGGAGAGCGCCGAGGCGGCGACGGCGGTGACGAGGCGGGCTCTCATGTCGGTCTCCCTGGCAGGCGCGGGTGGTCGGTGCTCGACCCCCATTCCACCGAACGCCCCCGAGGGGGAGCACCACGGGGTGGTGCTCCCCCCTGCCGAACGGGCCTTTCCCGGCGGCCCCGACTAGGCGGCGCCGCCCGTGGCGGGCGCCTGGACCGGGTCGGTGACGGTCGCCTGCGCGGGCACGCTGGGCGTGCCCGACGGCGGGTCGACCGGGTCCTCGCCGATGACCGTGCCGCGTCGCTTGGACACCACGACCGCCGCGACGATGACACCGACTGCGATCGCCGCGATGCCGTAGCGGATGGCGGGCGAGGCGTCCGCGCCGATCGAGAACGTCACCACGGCGGGCGCGATCAGCACCGAGACCAGGTTCATCACCTTGATCAGCGGGTTGATCGCGGGACCGGCGGTGTCCTTGAACGGGTCGCCGACGGTGTCGCCGATGACCGTGGCGGCGTGGGCGTCGGAGCCCTTGCCGCCGTGGTGGCCGTCCTCGACGAGCTTCTTGGCGTTGTCCCAGGCGCCACCGGAGTTGGCCAGGAACACCGCCATGAGCGTGCCGGTGGCGATCGCGCCCGCCAGGTAGCCCGCGAGCGGCCCGACGCCGAGGCCGAAGCCGACCGCGATGGGGGCCATCACCGCGAGCAGGCCGGGGGTGGCCAGCTCGCGCAGCGAGTCCCTGGTGCAGATGTCCACGACGCGGCCGTACTCGGGCTTGGTCGTGCCGTCCATGATGCCGGGGTTGTCGCGGAACTGGCGGCGCACCTCGAACACGATGGCGCCCGCCGCGCGGGTCACCGCGTTGACGGCCAGGCCGGAGAACATGAACACCACGGCCGCGCCGACCACGAGTCCGACCAGGACGTTCGGCGTGAACGCCACGAAGTCCTGCGCCTCGAACACGCCGCCGACCTCGACGAGCGCCTTCTCGATGGCGTCCTTGTAGGACCCGAACAGGGCGGCGGCGGCGAGCACCGCCGTGGCGATCGCGATGCCCTTGGTGATGGCCTTGGTGGTGTTGCCGACCGCGTCCAGCTCGGTGAGCACCTGCGCGCCCTCGCCGTCGACGTCGCCGGACATCTCGGCGATGCCCTGGGCGTTGTCGGAGACCGGGCCGAACGTGTCCATGGCGACGATGACGCCGACCGTGGTCAGCAGGCCGCAGCCGGCGAGCGCGACCGCGAACAGCGCCACGATCACCGAGCCGGACAGCAGGAACGCGCCGTACACGGCCGCGCCGATCACCAGCGCGGTGTACACGGCGGACTCGAAGCCCAGCGAGATGCCGGACAGGATCACGGTGGCCGCGCCGGTCAGCGAGGTGCGGCCGACCTCCTTGACGGGCTTGTGCTCGGTGCCGGTGTAGTAGCCCGTCAGCCACAGGATGACGCCCGCCAGCACGATGCCGATGAGGACGGCGGCGGCGGCGATCACGGCCGGGTTGCCCTCGGTGGCGGCGATCTCCGCGCTGACCCCGCCCAGCTCGCCGAACGTGCCGGGCAGGAACGCGAACGCGGCGACCGTGCACAGCACCGCCGAGATGACGGCCGAGATGTAGAACGAGCGGTTGATCGCCTTCAGCCCGCTCTCACCCGGTCGCGCGCTGGTGATGTACACGCCGATGACCGCCGTGACCACGCCGATGGCGGGCACGATCAGCGGGAACAGCAGGCCCTGCGCGCCGAACGCCGCCGTGCCCAGGATCAGCGAGGCGACCAGGGTGACCGCGTAGGACTCGAACAGGTCGGCGGCCATGCCCGCGCAGTCGCCCACGTTGTCGCCGACGTTGTCGGCGATGGTGGCGGCGTTGCGCGGGTCGTCCTCCGGGATGTTCTGCTCGACCTTGCCGACCAGGTCGGCGCCCACGTCGGCGGCCTTGGTGAAGATGCCGCCGCCGACGCGCATGAACATGGCCAGCAGCGCGGCGCCGAACCCGAAGCCCTCCAGCACCCTCGGGGCCTGGCCCGCGTAGACCAGCACGACGACCGCGGCGCCGAACAGGCCGAGGCCGACGGTGAACATGCCGACCACGCCGCCGGTGCGGAACGCCACCCGCATGGCCTTCTCGCGCCCGCTCTGACCGGCCTGGGCCGCGGCGGCCACGCGCACGTTCGCGCGCGTGGACAGCCACATGCCCAGGTAGCCGATGGTCGCCGAGAACGCGGCGCCCACGATGAAGAACAGCGACCTGCCGATCCGCTCGCCGGTGTCCTCGGCCGGGAGCAGGAACAGCAGGGCGAAGACCACGACGACGAAGATGCCGAGGGTCCGGAACTGCCGGTTGAGGTAGGCCGAAGCGCCTTCCTGGACCGCCTTGGCGATGTCCTGCATCTTGGCGGTGCCCTGGCCTGCGGCCAGCACCTCCTTGAGCAGGACAGCTCCGACTGCGAGAGCGGCCAGGGCGACCACGGCGACCACGGCGACGAGGCCGCGATCACCTCCGGAGAGCTCTATGCCCTCCGCGAGGAATTGCCGGGACATCCGTCCTCCTGGTTGAGTGATGAGCCCAACGAAGGTGCCTCGACGACCGCTTCGGCACGGGCCGCCTACACCCGGTCTGTCCCGACGCGACGTGATCCATCCCTCATTGGATGCGATAGCGGCGGAGTCTATTCACCTCCGGGCCGGGGGCGACAGTGCGTCTCAATCCGTGCACGCACCGTTATCAACGCAGGAAGCCGCCGTGATCGTGGACCGGTGTGCTTAGCTGCCGCCTGTGGCGAACCAGGGACGTCGACTGCTGGACCGGGTGCTCGCCGGGGTTCCGCTCGGCGAGGCCCCGCTGACGCACGCCGAGGAGCTCCCCGGCCGGGAGGCGCGGGAGGTCCCGTGGCCGTCCTGGGCGGCCCCCGAGGTGGTGTCCGCGCTGGTGGACCGGGGGGTGCCCGCGCCGTGGTCGCACCAGGCGCTCGCGGCGGAGCTGGCGTGGTCGGGGCGGGACGTGGTGGTGGCGACCGGCACCGCGTCGGGCAAGTCGCTGGCCTACCAGCTGCCGGTGCTGAGCGCGCTCGTGGCGGACGGGCGGGCAACTGCTCTGTACCTGTCGCCGACGAAGGCGCTGGGCGCGGACCAGATCCGCGCGGTGGAGGAGCTGGCGGTGCCGGGGGTGCGGGCGGCCTCGTTCGACGGGGACACCGCGATGGACGAGCGGGACTGGGTGCGGGCGCACGCGAACTGGGTGTTCAGCAACCCGGACATGCTGCACCGGGGCGTGCTGCCGAACCACGCGCGGTGGATCCGGTTCTTCCGCAAGCTCGCGTACGTGGTGGTGGACGAGTGCCACTCGTACCGGGGCGTGTTCGGCTCGCACGTGGCGCTGCTGCTGCGGCGGTTGCGGCGGGTGGCGCGGCGGTACGGGGCGGACCCGGTGTTCGTGCTGGCGTCGGCGACCGTGGCCGAGCCCGCGGCGTCGGCGGAGCGGCTGGTGGGGAAGCCGTGCGAGGCGGTGGTGGAGGACGGGTCGCCGCGCGCCGGGCGGGTGGTGGCGCTGTGGGAGCCGCCGCTGCTGGCCGAGCTGGAGGGCGAGAACGGCGCGCCGGTGCGGCGGTCGGCGGGCGCGGAGACGGCGCGCATCCTGGCGGACCTGGTGGTCGAGGGGGCGCGGTCGCTGGCGTTCGTGCGGTCGCGGGTCGGGGCCGAGCTGACCGCGATGGGCGCGCGGCGGGCGCTGGCCGAGGTGGACCCGGAGCTGCCTGGGCGGGTCGCCGCCTACCGGGGCGGGTACCTGCCGGAGGAGCGGCGGGCGCTGGAGAAGGCGCTGGCGAGCGGGGACCTGCTCGGGGTGGCGACGACGAACGCGCTGGAGCTGGGCGTGGACATCGCCGGGCTGGACGCGGTGGTGGTGGCCGGGTTCCCCGGCACGCTGGCGTCGTTCTGGCAGCAGGCGGGCCGGGCCGGGCGGTCGGGCGGGGACTCGCTGGTGGTGTTCGTGGCGCGGGACGACCCGCTGGACACGTACCTGGCGCACCACCCGGAGGCGGTGCTGCGGCGGCCGGTGGAGGCGACCGTGCTCGACCCGTCGAACCCGTACGTGCTGGCCCCGCACCTGGCGTGCGCGGCGGCCGAGCTGCCGCTGACCGAGGAGTGCCTGGCGGGGTTCGGGGAGGGCGCGCGCGAGGTGGTGGACGGCCTGGTCGCGGACCGCGTGCTGCGGCGGCGGCCCAACGGCGGCTGGTACTGGACGGCGCGGGAGCGCCCGCAGGGGCAGGTGGACATCCGGGGGTCGGGCGGCGAGCAGGTCGTGGTCGTGGAGGGCGACACCGGGCGGGTGCTCGGCACGGTCGACCCGGCGGCGGCGCACTGGACGGTGCACGAGGGCGCGGTGTACCTGCACCAGGGCGAGTCGTACGTGGTGGGCTCGCTGGACCTGGAGGCCGGGATCGCGCTGGTGCGCGCGGAGCGCCCGGACTGGAGCACGACCGCGCGGGACACGAAGGACATCGTGGTGGTGCGGGTCGAGCAGGAGCGGCGGTTCGCCGGGGTGCGGGTGTGCCTGGGCGAGGTCGAGGTGACCTCGCAGGTGGTGTCGTACCTGCGCAAGCTCCCGTCCGGCCAGGTGGTCGACCAGGTGCCGCTGGACCTGCCGCCGCAGGTGCTGCGCACGCGGGCGGTCTGGTACGCGGTGGACGAGTCGTTGCTGGGCAGCGCGCCGGGGGGCGCCGGTCTGGCTCCGGCGACCGTCCCCGGCGCGCTGCACGCCGCCGAGCACGCGGCGATCGGCCTGCTACCGCTCTTCGCGACCTGCGACCGGTGGGACATCGGCGGGGTGTCGACCGCGCTGCACCAGGACACCGGGGAGGCGACGGTGTTCGTGCACGACGGTCATCCGGGTGGAGCCGGATTCGCCGACCGCGGTTTCGCCGCGGTGGTCCCGTGGTTGGCCGCGGCGCGGGAGGCGATCGTCTCGTGCGCGTGCCCTGCGGGGTGCCCGTCCTGCGTGCAGTCGCCGAAGTGCGGCAACGGCAACGATCCGCTGGACAAGGCGGGTGGCGCGGCCGTGCTGGACGTCGTCCTCAGGGCGGTGGGAGAACAACCGCCACCCGACGCCCAGCCCGACCGGCTGGGTGGTGCTGGTGAAACCGGTGGAACCGGTGGTGCTGGCCTGACTGGTTGAGCTGGTACTGCGGGTTGAGCTGGTGGCGCCATGGCACTGGCGCCACGGGTGGTGCTGATCTCGCGGGAGGTGTTGATCTCGCGGGTGGTGCTGGCACTGCGGTGGTGCTGGCACTGCGGGTGGAGCGGTGGCGCCATGGCACTGGCACCACGGTGGTGCGGTCCTCTTCAGCTTCACCGCCACCGGGGTCGGGGTCCCCGGCGGCGGCACGAACACGTCGGGGGTACCGGTCCCCTCGGTGCCGCATCAGCGGTAGTGCTGGTCTTGCCCCCGGCAAAGGCCTGGGCCTTGGCCAGGGCGTGATTCTGGCCGTGGCCTGGTTCTGGCCGTGGCCCGGTTCTAGGCGTGGCCGTGGCTGTTGGCGCTGTTCGTGCTCTCGGCCGTAGTTCTGGCCGTGTTCCCGGCGTTCCCACTGACCCCGGCGTTCCCCGCCAGCCCCGGTGTTCCCGCTGTTCCCAGCACTTCCGGCGTTCTGGCGCTTCCGGTGTTCCCACCGCTCGCCGTTCTACCGCTCGCCGTTCGGCGTTCCCGCCGTTCGCCGTTTCCGCCGCTCGTCAGGACTCGACGGAGACGAGCCCCTCGTGACGCACGGCCAAGGCGGAGCCGATGGCGTCGAGCACGGTGCCGGGCGCGGGCAGCTGCCACCCGCACACCTGCGGCTTGACCCGCCAGTGCACGACCCCGTGCCGCGCGGGCGAGGGCGGGAGGGTGATGTGCTCGCCGCGCGCCCGGTGGACGACGCCGCGCGCGGCGAGGTCCTCCCGAACCACACCGCCGGACCGCACGAGGAACATCCACCGCCCGTCCGGGGTGGCCACGATCGGCGCGGGCGCACCGGCGGTGCGCAGCGCGACGGCGGCCCGCTTGCCCAGCTCGGCACCGACCTCGACGGCGTCCACGCCGTGCCCGGTGGCGAGCAGGATCGTGTAGGAGCCGCCGGTCCACCAGGTGGCGACCTGCTCGGGCCGCGTGCCGATCCGCTCGCGCCAGTCGGCGTGCACCGGAACGGGCCCGCTCGCCTCGACCTGGTCGCGCCCGAGCCAGCCGTCACCCGAGGGGTAGGTACCGGGGAGCACCGGCCATCCGTGCCACGCGAGGTTGACCGCCTCCGCGCGCAGCTCGATGCGGAACGCTCCGCGCCAGCTCTCCGACCACTCCATCTTGGGTTCGCCTCCTCGAAAACCGCGACTCTGCGTCGGGGCGGTGTTGACGCGACACCTTCGCGGTGCCGCCACTTGAACTAACGGCACGACCCACCCCCTCGGTAACCCGCGAGTCGACAACTGGTCGCTCGGGCACGGCGAGCGCCAAGACCGACTTCGCCGCGCTGAACGCCGCACACCCCCACCACCCCCGCGCAAACCCCCGATTCCCCAAACTGTGAACCCGCTCACCGTGGCGAGACGACCGCTCGTCGCGCCACAGCGGTGAAACGCGACCACGAGAACTGCGACAAACGGTTGGCTCAGCGAATCCGCACTGAGGCGGGATAGGACGAGAAGGGGAGAGGGAACCGCGAACCCAGGCACAGGAACCGCACCCACCGAGCAGAACTCGGGCGCACGCGAGGAAGTCACAGACAGGGAATGTCAGGGACCGGCTCGGGCAAGCCCGATGGGCGTGCCGAACAGGCTGGCGGGCCCCGACACCTCGACGGTCACCTCCCAACCGCGCACCGAACACCGCTCCAGCACCGCCCCCATCTCCCGAACGACCCGCTCAGCCCACCCGCAGGCCGCGTCATCGCCCTCCACCAACCGCCCGGCCGCAGCGAGCGCGGCGAGGTCAGCAGCCGCGACCACCCGGTGCCGCACCACGACCGCCGCACCGAACCGCACGCCGAGCACGGCCAACGACACCAGCACCACCACCATCCCCGCGCCCAGCACCGAGGCCGATCCCCGATCTCCGAGCCGCATTCGCATTCACCCCTCAACGGATCGCTCGCGGACAAGAGGAAAACGTTTGCCCCACCAGCCCCCAGGCCAGCCCCCAGGCGGTGGCCGCCCCTTGGGCGGCCACCGCCTTCCCGTGGCGCGCAGCGATCTGCTCTAGCCGCCCAACGGGACGTCGTCCGACGGGGCACGCCCCACCGGCGGGTCGCGGTTCCCCGGCGCCCGGTCAGCCACTCCCCCGGCAACGCCCGCCTCCGGATCCACGTCCTCCAGAACCGCGTAGGCGCTGGCCTTGATCCAGGACACCGCCACCACCACGGTCGCCGCGTCGGGTTCCCTGGTCACGGTCAGGGTCGCGTTCTCCGGTGCGATGCGGTCGACCGCTCTCCTCGCCTCGGATTCCGGGTCGCCCCTGGCGATGAGGCGGGCGGCTTCCCTCGCCGCGTCGGTGCAGCGCAGGTGGTCGACCACGGTCAGCACGCCCTCCGCGCAGCAGGCCAGGACCAGGAGCGCGGTGAGCATCGTCAGCGCCAGCTCGACGGTCACCGAGCCCCGGTCGTCCAGGCGGGCGCGGGTGCTCACGTCGCACCCGCCAGTGCTCGGTCCAGGATCGTCTTCAGGGCGTTCGCGGCCCAGCCCTGGGAGATCACGACGTATAGGACGCCCGCGAAAGCCGCTGCGCACAGGGCGCAGAAGGCGTACTCCAGCGTGGCCACACCTCGGTCATCCAACACTTCATCCTCCATTGTGGACTGTCATCGGCTCATCCCCGAGGCGATGCCGATCAGGACCGGCGCCACCCCCAGGCACAGGAACGCGGGCAGGAAGCACAGGGACAGCGGGCCAGCCACCAGGACCGCCGCCCGCTGGGCCCTGCTCTCCGCGTCGTCGGCGGCGCTCGCGCGGAGCCTCGCCGCCAGTTCGGCCACCTGGTCCGCCAGCGCCGCGCCCGAGCGGGCGGTCCTCCTGGCGGACCTGGCCAGCGGCGCGGTCGCCGGGTGGTCCAGGGCCGGGTCCCAGGCCGTCGCCGGGTCCGCGCCCAGTGCCAGCAGGTCGCGGACCTGGCCCAGGCGTTCCGCCGGGCCCGGCGGGGTCCCCGGCAGCACGGCGTGCAGCGCGCTCGGCACCGGGAGGCCCGAGCGCAGCGCCGCCGCGAACAGGTCCCAGGTCTCGGCCAGCGCCAGCGGGTCCGGTGGGGATCGCTTGGGGCGCTTCGGTTTCACGGTCGGCGGGGTGGGCGGGCGCAGGCGAGCGCCTGGGGAGCGCCTGCCCGGCAGGAGCAGCACGGCCAGCGCCAGCAGGAGGAAGCTCATGCCGCGCTCCCGGTCAGGCGCGCGCTCCAGCGCAGACCCACCACCAGGAGCAGCGCCCCCACCAGCAGGAGCGCTTGCCCCGGCGCGGTGTCGCGCAGGATCGCCAGCGGTGACGTGCCGGACAGCTGACCCAGCAGGACGCCGCACACCGGCAGCGCGGCCAGCACCGCCGCGCTCGTCCTCGGGCCCGCCATCCTGGCGTGGACGGTCCTGGTGAAGGCGGTTCTGCGCTCCAGGTCAGCGCGCGCGGTGTCGAGCACCTCGGCCAGCGGCACGCCGTGGTGGTCCGCGAGGCGCCACGCCCTGGCCAGGCGGGCGGCCGGGGTGCCCGCCAGCGCGGACACCACGTCGCCTCCCCTGGCCGTCGACGTCGCTATCGCGGTCAGCGCGGTCGCCGCGGGCTCGGCGGCGTCGTGCGCCGCCGCCAGCGCCGCGCCCGCCGGGTGGGCGCCGGTGCGCAGTTCGGCGGTGAACGCGCGCAGGCCCTCCGCCAGCGCGTCGGCCGCCAGGAGGTCGGCGCGCTGGGCGGCTCGGGCGCGGTGCGCGCGCCACAGGACCGAGGCCAGCACCGCGCCCGACACCGCACCCGCCGGGCCGAGGAGCAGGCCGAGCAGCGCGCCCGCCCCCACGACCAGCGGTGTGGTCGGGCGGAGGGTGAAGCGGGTTTTCCGGTTGCCGCGCAAGGCTTTCAGGCGGTCTCGGGCGGTGGACGGTAGGAGCAGCACCGCCACCGACAGCAGCAACAGGCTCATGCCGACACCCGCGAACGTCGAGCTGGAGCGCAGCACCGGGGAGAGGCGGATCGCCTGCGGGCAGCGGTGGCGCGGAAGCGCGGTGTGGCGGACTCCTCCCCGGTCATCGGTTCGGCTCCAGCAGCGCGCGGTTCAGCCAGCCGGTGTCGTGGCGCCAGGCGGGAACCACGCGGAGGTCGCCCTCCCCGCGCTCGAGCACGCCGATCTCCACCAGGCGGCGCCCCTCCGGGGTCCTGCGGACGTGCAGGACGGCTCGGAGGGCCGCGAGGACCTGGCTGTGCAGCGCCACCCGGTCGAGACCGCCGAGCGCGGCCAGCGCTTCCAGCCGGGCGGGGACCTCGGCCGGGGAGTTCGCGTGCAGGGTGCCCGCACCGCCCTCGTGGCCGGTGTTCAGCGCGCTGAGCAGGTCGCAGACCTCGGCGCCGCGCACCTCCCCGACCACGATGCGGTCCGGGCGCATCCGCAGCGCCTGGCGGACCAGGTCCCGGACGGTCACCTCGCCCGCGCCCTCCACGTTCGCCGCCCGCGCCACCAGGCGGACCACCTGCGGGTGGTCGGGTTCCAGCTCGCCCGCGTCCTCCACGCACACCACCCGCTGGTCGTGCGGGACGCAGCCGAGCAGCGCGGCCAGCAGGGTGGTCTTGCCCGACCCCGTCCCGCCCACCACCAGGAACGCGGTGCGGGAGCGGACCAGGGCGCGCAGGGCGTCGGCCACCTCCGCGCTGAACGCGCCCCTCGCCCGCAGCTCAGCCAGGTCGTGCGTCGCCGGGCGCAGGACGCGCAGGGACAGGCAGGTGTGCCGGGTGATCGGGGGCAGCACGGCGTGCAGCCGGACCGAGCCGGGCAACCAGCCGTCCACGTGCGGCACCGCCTCGTCCAAGCGCCTGCCCGCCGCCACGGCCAGCCGCTGGGCGAGCCTGCGGACCGCCCGCTCGTCGGGGAACACCACGTCGGTGCGGCGCAGGCCGTCCTCGCCGTCGACCCACACCTGGTCGGGGGCGGTGACCAGCACGTCCGTCGTGCCGGGCGCGCGCAGCAGCGGTTCGAGGAGACCGGCGCCCGCGAACTCGCGGCCCAGCTCGGACATCGCGCGCAGGACCTCCTCGTCGCCGAGCACCCCGCCCGCCTCGCCGCGCACCGCCGCCGCGACGGCGGACGGGGTCAGCTCGGCCCGGCCCTCGGCGAGCCTGCGGCGGACCCGCTCCACCAGATCAGCGCCCACGACGGCCTCCCCCCGCTCGGAGCGCGGGCGGAAAAACCACCCGTTCGAGGAATCCGCGCACCGATCGTGGAATCCAACCGCTGAGGAAATAAGGGTGCGCGGCCGTGAACGCGGGACATTCGCGCGACGCGGGACGCACGTGCGCCGCCATACCCGCGTCCCCACAAACCGAGGAATGACGCGGCGAGCCGGCTCGCGTGGAACCACCGCGCGCAGAACGGCACGACGCCGAACCGCTCGACGGCGAATGACGCGGACCCGAGGCGCCCTCACCCGTCAGGCAGCAGGAAACCGAACCGCCCTTCGCCGAATGACCCGGAATCGGACAGCACAGCCTCGAACAGCACCGCAGTGAACCTCCCAACGCCCGACAGCGCGGCGACGAGCCGTCCGATGCCGAACGGGTCGCCGGAGAACCGCTCGGCGGGAAGCCGCTCGGCAGCGAATCCTCGGACGGGCGGGTAGCCCACCCAGGGCCGTGCGCCGCCCCGGAACAGCACCGGCCGCCACCCCGCCGGTCCAGCGGCGCGGCCGGACGGCAGCGGTGCAGGATCTCCACCCGGATGAGCAGCGCGTTCACCCGGTCAGGCGCACGATCAGCCCGCACGGAGCACCTCCAGGACCCTGGTCGCCGCCTTCGCGAGTGGGCCTCGGGTCGACGTCGGGAAGCGGCCCCGGTCCAGGGTCGTGGCCAGTTGGCGCTGACCGCGCATCCTGGCCAGCAGCGGCACGCCCACCGCCGCCGCCACCTCCTGGGCGCTCAGGCCGCCGGAAGCGCGCACCCGCACGAGCGCTCGGGTGCGCGCGCCCCGCTCGGCCAGCCTGCGGGCCACGCCCAGGGCAGCCGCGCAGGCGCGCACCTCGGCGGGCACCACGAGCACGGCGAGGTCGGCGCGGTCCAGGGCAGCGTCGGCCGCCGGGGTCCGCTGGCGGGGCAGGTCGCACACCACCACCTGCCCCGACCTGCGGCCCGCCTCGACCACGGACGCCACCGCGCCCGCGCCCGGCCCCTCGCCGTCCCGACCGCAGGACAGCACCCGCACCCCGCCGCACGCGGGGAGCACCTGGCGCAGCGCCGCCGCCGGGACCCGGCCGGACAGGTCGAGGTCGGACCAGCGCATCCCCGCGCTGGTCTCGGCGCCCAGCGCCAGGTCGAGGCCGCCGCCCAGCGGGTCGCAGTCGACCAGCAGGGACGGGCCGCCCGAGGCGGCGACGGCCCTGGCCACGGCAGCCGCGAGCACCGACGCGCCCGCACCGCCCCGACCGCCGAGCACGGCCAGCACCCGCCCGGCCTCCGGGGCCGCCTCGGTCACGTCCCGCAGGAGCGCGACCAACCCGGCGTCCGGCGCCACCGCCCGCTCCACGCCCAGTTCGACGGCCCGAGGCCAGGTCGGCTCGCCCGGTGGACCGGTCGACACCAGCAGGACCCCCGGCCTACGCGGCAGCCCAGCCTCGGCGCACGCCACCACCGCCCGCTCGTCCAGCAGCACGACGGGCGCGTCGTGCCACCGGCCGCGCAGGGCGGTCACGTCCACCACCCGCTCCAGCTCACACTCGGCGACGGCAGCCAGCCGCAGCACCTCGTCCAGCAGCTCCGCCCCGTCCACCAGGACCACCGATCGCCCCACGTCCCGCTCCTCGCGCTCGTCAAAGCCCACGTGGAGAACGGTCGTCCCGCGTGAGCAAGGACACAACGGGTGCATGATCAATATGTGGACAACCGGACGACCTGTGGAGAACTCACGCGGCTCAACAGCCAGAAAAGCCGTCGGGGTGTACCGCGACGCGGACGCGCGAGCGCGCGCGGCGGAAGTCCCGAGAGGGGCGGGGAAGCGGGGCGGTGATCAGGTTCGCGGAGGCGGGCACCTGACCCCGGACATGGGACGACCCCCGCCAGGGGGGAGGGACGGGGGTCGTCATTGGTTCAGTCCCGGGGGGTCGGACTGAACCTGTCCGGTCGAGCCGGACCGCTCTACTGTATCCCCACAGACGTCAGTCATGCGTGTCTTCCGATAGAGGGACGCAGAAATTTCGGGAGACCGCACCACACTCGGTTCGTAAAACGCCGAACAGCCGCCTCCATTCGGCGGCGGTCGACCACCCCTAAGCTGGTCCCCGTGACCGATCCAGCCGCCGAGGGCACCCGAGTCGCCGCGTTCTTCGACCTGGACAAGACCGTCATCGCCAAGTCGAGCACGCTCGCGTTCAGCAGGCCCTTCTTCCAGGAGGGCTTGATCAACCGCAGGGCGGTGCTCAAGAGCGCCTACGCGCAGTTCGTCTTCATGCTCGCGGGCGCCGACGACGACCAGATGGACCGGATGCGCTCCCACATCACCGCCCTGTGCTCGGGCTGGGACGTGGAGCAGGTTCGCTCGATCGTGGAGGAGACGCTGCACGACATCGTCGACCCGCTCGTCTACAAGGAGGCGACCCAGCTCATCGCCGACCACAAGGCGCAGGGCCACGACGTGGTCGTGGTGTCCGCGTCGGGCGAGGAGCTGGTGTCCCCGATCGCCGAGATGGTCGGCGCCGACCTGAGCGTGGGCACCCGGATGGTGACGTCATCCGGCCGGTACTCCGGCGAGGTGGACTTCTACTGCGCGGGCGAGAACAAGGCCGTCATGGTCAAGCAGCTCGCCGCGGAGCGCGGCTACGACCTGGAGCGCTGCCACGCCTACTCGGACTCGGTGAGCGACCTGCCGCTGCTGGAGGCGGTCGGGAACCCGACGGCGGTCAACCCGGACCGGGCGCTGCGCAAGGCCGCGACCCAGCGCGGGTGGCCGGTGCTGGCGTTCACCGACCCGGTGTCGCTGCGGGCGCGCATCCCCCGGCCGTCGGGCGCGGCGGTGGCGGTGACCGCGATCGGGCTGGGCGCGACGGTCGCCGCGGGCGCCGCCTGGTACGGGCTGCGCCGGAGGCGGCGGAGCTGATCCGCACTACCCGGCGCCCGCGCCGAAGTCGACCGGACACGCTCCGCGTCTGGAGCGGTGCACCCCATCGAGCCCTTGATGTGACGGCCGACACGCACTAGAAAGGAAGTGCGGACCTCGGGTCGGCCAGGGGTGGGGCGGAAGAGAAGCCCTGCTCACCCCGACAGAGCTCCGTGCGCGGACTTCGAGCACCCACGCGCAGCACGCCGCGGGAGGCTTGTCGTCTAGGGCCTGCGTACCGGGACGCCGGACGCCGAGGACCAGGGTGATACGACACGAGTTGCACGCTTGGTAACTCGACAGCCCGCGCCGTTGAGCGGGACCCCGTGCTGGAGCACGGGGTCCCGCTTTTTTGTGCGCTTCGGCCCCCGCGGGGACGGCCCCGAGGGCGGTTCAGCGGGCTGCCCGGCACGAAGTTCACCCGAACGTGGCGACCTCGGGGGACTCCCGAACGACCGGTCCGCGGCCGGACGATGGTCACGCAACGCGATCCGTTGACCCACCTCCGTGACGTGGGTAACTTCCGAGACATGTGAGCTAAGCCGTGGGAGATTTCCGAAGTGGGGAGGCCACCGTGCACCGCCTCAGCCGCACCCTCCTGACCGCCGCCGTGGTCGCGTCGTCGACCGCGGCCCTCCCGAGCGCGCACGCCGCGCGCCCCGAGCCGCCCGCGCCGCAGTCGGTGACCTCGCTGGTGCGCGGCATGTCGCTGGAGGAGAAGGTCGGCCAGCTGTTCGTCACCTACGTGCACGGGCAGTCCGCCGACGAGGTCCACCCCGGCAACCGGCGGGACTTCGGCGTCGACACCCCGGCGCAGGTGGTGGCCAGGTACCGCCCCGGTGGCGTCATCTACTTCAACAACACCAGCTACGACAACATCGACACGCCCGCGCAGATCGCCGCGCTGTCGAACGGCCTGCAGCACGCCTCGCGCGTCCCGCTGACCATCTCCACCGACCAGGAGATGGGCATCGTGACCAGGATCGGGCCGCCGCTGACCCAGTTCCCCGGCAGCATGGCGCTGGGCGCGGGCCGGGACGAGCGGGCGGCCGAGCGGGCGGCGTCGGTGACCGCGCGCGAGCTGCGGGCGCTGGGCATCACGCAGAACTTCGCGCCGGACGCGGACGTGAACTCCAACCCGGCGAACCCGGTGATCGGGGTGCGCTCCTTCTCCTCGGACCCGGACCTGGCGGCGGCGATGGTGGCGGCGCAGGTGCGCGGCTACCAGCAGCGGCACCTGGCGCGGACGGCGGTGTCGGCGGCGGCCAAGCACTTCCCCGGCCACGGCGACACGGCCGACGACAGCCACACCAGCCTGCCGACCGTGGACCGCACGGTGGAGCAGTGGCGCGAGGTGGACGCGAAGCCGTTCCGGGCGGCGATCGCGGCGGGCGTCGACTCGATCATGACCGCGCACATCCGGATGCCCGCGATCGACCCGTCCGGGGAGCCCGCGACGTTGTCCGAGCCGGTGGTGACCGGGTTGCTGCGCGAGGAGCTGGGCTACGACGGCGTGGTGATCACCGACTCGCTGGCGATGGCGGGCGTGCGGCAGCTGCACACCGACGCGGAGATCCCGGTGCTGGCGCTCAAGGCCGGGGTCGACCAGCTGCTCATGCCGGTGAAGCTGGGCGAGGCGATCGACGCCGTGGTGGCGGCGGTGCGCGCGGGCGAGCTGTCGGAGCGGCGGATCGACCAGAGCGTGCTGCGGGTGCTGCGGATGAAGTTCCTGCGCGGCGCGCTGCCGGTGTGGCCGGTGCCGCCGAACCCGGTGGTCGGCACGCCGGACCGGCTCGCGCAGGCGCAGGAGGTGGCGGACCGGGCGGTGACGCTGGTGCGGGACGACGCGGGCGTGGTGCGGGCCGGGCGGGTGCCGGGATCGGTGCTGGTGACGGGCTGGGGCGAGGCGTCGACGGGGGCGCTGGCCGAGCGGCTGCGGGCGCGCGGGGCGACGGCGCAGGTCGTGGTGACCGGGTCGGCGCCGAACGAGCAGCAGATCGCCTCGTCGGTGGCCGCGGCGGGCGGGGTGGACTCGGTGGTGGTGCTGACCAACGCGCTGTCCAGGCAGCCCGCGCAGCGCGCGCTGGTGGACCGGCTGGTCGCGAGCGGGAAGCCGGTGGTGGCGGTCGCGGTGCAGAACCCGTACGACGTGGCGCACTCGAACGCGCGGGCGTGGCTGGCGACCTACTCGTACGGCGCGGTGTCGATGGAGTCGGTGGCACGGGTGCTGAGCGGGGAAGTCCGGCCGGTCGGGCGACTCCCGGTGGACGTGCCGGGGCCGGTGGCTTACCCGTTAGGCCACGGGCTGAGCTGGTGAACGGGCCGGTGGCGCTGGCGGGCGGAGCACGGCGGTGCTGGCGGGCGGAGCACGGCGGTGCTGGCGGGCGGAGCACGGCGGTGCTGGCGGGCGGAGCACGGCGGTGCTGGCGGGCCGGCGGGCTGGCGGGCTGGCGGGCTGGCGGGCTGGCGGGCTGGCGGGCTGAGCGTGGCGGTGCCGAAGGGCGAAGTCCGATGGCGCTGGTGAGCGGAGCACGCCAGCGCTGACGGGCGAGGTCCGGTGGCGCCGATGGCAGGGCACGGCAGTGCTGGCGGGTAGGAGCCGATGGCGCTGGCAGTGGAACACGACAGTGCTGGTGAGTGGGTTCGGCGGCGTTGATGGCGAAACACACCAGTGCTGACGGGTGAAGTCTGGCGGCGCTGGTGACTGGGATCCGGCAGCACTGGTAGCGGAACACGGCAGCGCTGGCAGGTGGGCCCGGCAGCACTGGTGGCGAAATACGGAAGTACTGGTGAGCGAGTCTGGCGGCGCTGGCGGCGGAACGCAGCAGCACGGTGAACAGGAGTCGACAGCGCTGGTGAGCGGATTCGGCGACGTTGGCGAGCAGGGTCAGGTAGCGCTGGCGGCGGAACGCAGCAGCACGGTGAACAGGAGTCGACAGCGCTGGTGAGCGGATTCGGCGGCGTTGGCGAGCAGGGTCAGGTAGCGCTGGCGGCGGAACGCAGCAGCGCTAGTGGGCAGGGGCCGGTGGCCGTGGCGGCGCAGCACGGCAGCACGGTGAGTAGTGGTCGACCGCTGCTGACCGCTGTCGACAGCGGCGGTGGGCAGGGTTCGGTGGTGCTGGTGAGCGGGGTCCGGCGGTGAGCTGAGGGGGACTCGTGGAGCGGAGGCGCTTCCTGGCCGCCGGTGCGGTTGGGGTGGGCACGGCGGTGTTCGGCGGGGCTGCGTCGAGTGGGGCGGTCGCGGAACCGGGTGGGGGTGGGCCGGGTGGCGCGGGCCTTGGCGGAGCAGGTCAGGGTGGTGTGGGGCGCGACGGCGTCGACCAGGGCGCTGTTGATCTTGATGCCGTGGATCAGGGCGACACCGGGCTGGGTGGTCCGGTGCGCACGGGGGCGGAGCAGCTCGCTGAGCGCGGGTGGCGGGAGTTGGGCGGGGCGCGGGTCGGGGTGTTGACCAATCCGACCGGGGTTCTGCTCGACCAGACGCACGTCGTGGACTCGATGGTCGCGGCGGGTGTGTCGCCGGTGGCCGTGTTCGGGCCCGAGCACGGGTTTCGGGGGACCGCTCAGGCCGGTGGGTCCGAGGGGGACTTCCTCGACCCGCGCACGAACATCCCGGTGTACGACGCGTACGGCGCGGACGCGGTGAAGCTCGCCGGACTGTTCACCAAGGCCCGCGTCGAGCACGTGGTGTTCGACATCGCCGACATCGGCGCCCGGTTCTACACCTACATCTGGTCCCTGTACACGGCGATGCAGGCGGCGGCTCGAACCGGTGCGCGGTTCACCGTGCTCGACCGCCCCAACCCGGTCGGTGGTGAGGCGCGCGGGCCGCAACTCGACCCGGCTTACGCGACCGGGGTGGGGCGCAAGCCGATCGTGCAGCAGCACGGCATGACCGTGGGTGAGCTGGCCGGGTTCTTCAACGCCGAGTTCCTGCCGTCGGACGGCGGCCCGGTGGCGGACCTGCGGGTGGTCGAGGTGCGCGGGTGGCGCAGGTCGCGGTTGGACACCGGGCTGCCGTGGGTGCCGCCCAGTCCGAACGTGCCGACCCGCGACACCGCGCTCGTCTACCCCGGAACCTGCCTGTTCGAGGGCCTGGTCTTCTCCGAGGGACGGGGCACGACCCGGCCGTTCGAGACGATCGGCGCGCCAGGACTGGACTGGCGCTGGGCCGAGGACCTGAACGCGCGCGGCCTGCCCGGGGTGCGGTTCCGGGAGGCGCACTTCACGCCGTGGTTCGGCAAGTTCGTGGGCACCGCGTGCGCCGGGGTCGCGCTCCAGGTCACCGACCCGGTCGGGTTCGACGCGATCCGCACCGCCGTGGAGATGATCGTGGTGGCCCGCTCGCGCTACCCGGCCGCGTTCGCCTGGCGGTCGGACAACTGGATCGACAAGCTCAGCGGCTCGGACCGGTTGCGCCGGATGGTCGACGCGGGCGCGGGGGCCGACGAGATCGTGGGCGCCTGGTCCGCCGAGCTGTCCGCGTTCCGCGCGAAGCGCCGCCGCCACCTGCGCTACCGGTAGAAGGGACCCGCGATGCGCCTGCCCGCACTGCCGACCGCATCGGCGACAGCACCAGCGACAGCACCGACGACCGCGCCAGCGACCGCGCCGCACCTGACCGCCTCGCCCATCACGACCACAACGGCGACCGCGCGGCGCCTGTCCAACAAGTTGATCATGGCCGCACGACGCCTGTCCGCCCTGCTGATCACGACCACGCTGCGCCTGCCCACCTTGCTGGCCACAACCGCGCTGCGCTTGCCAGCCTTGTTGGCCACAACCGTGCTGCGCTTGCCCGCCGTGTTGACCATCGCGCTACGCCTGCCCAACCTGCGGACCACGAGCACGACCGCGACCACAACCGCGCCCCCGACAGCGACCGCGACGCGCCTGCCCACCTTGCTGACCACGATCGCGACGCGCCTGTCCGCCCCGCTCGCCACCACCCCGCTGCGTCTGCCCGCCCCACTCGCCACCACCTCGCTCGCCACCACCCCGCTGCGCCTGTCCGCCCTGCTCGCCACGACCGCGCTGCTGTTGGGCACCCTGGCCCCGGTGAGCGCCGAGACCGCACCGCGTGCCCGGTTCGACCAGCCGAGGCCGGGGTTCGCCCCGGTCGGGACGGTGCTGCGTCCCGGCTCGCCCGAGCGCGCGGGCCTTGACCCGGTCCCGCTGGACCGGGCGTTGGCGGCCGTCCGCGATCACACGACCGGTGCGGCCCCGCTGTTCCCCGGCGCGGTCACCCTGCTGGCGCACGACGGGGTGATCGCGAAGCACGAGGCCGTCGGCTGGGCGGTTCGGAGCTCGGGCGCGACGACCGAGCTGCCGGAGGCCGACCGGGTTCCGATGAGTCCGGACACGATCTTCGACCTGGCCTCGATCTCGAAGTTGTTCACCGCGATCGCGGTGGTGCGGCAGGCGGAGCTGGGGCGGGTGCGGATCGATCGGCCGGTGGCCGAGCACCTGCCGGAGTTCGGCGTGGCGGGCAAGGGCGCGATCACCGTCCGGCAGCTGCTCACGCACACCTCGGGCCTGGCCGCGTGGCTGCCGCTGTGGTCGGGCTGGCCGGACCGCGACTCGCGGATCAAGGCGGTCATGGACGTCGCCCCGACTAGTCCGCCCGGCACGGCCTACCGGTACTCGGACCTGAACCTGATCGCGCTGGGCGTGCTGGTGGAACGGGTGTCGGGCCTGCCGCTGGACGCCGTGGTGCGCGAGACGATCACCGAGCCGCTCGGCCTGGTCGACACCGGTTACAACCCGCCGCCGGAGAAGCTGGGCAGGATCGCCGCGACCGAGTTCCAGTCGTCCCCGCCGCGCGGGATCGTCCGGGGCTCGGTGCACGACGAGAACGCCTGGTCGCTGGGCGGGGTCGCCGGGCACGCGGGCGTGTTCTCCACGGCGCGGGAGCTGGCCGTGCTCGCCCAGGCGGTCCTGAACGGCGGGACCTACGGCGGCAGGCGCATCCTCAGCGAGGAGTCGGTGACCGGGATGCTCACCAACCTGACCCCGGAGTTCCCCGGCAACGCGCACGGCCTCGGCTTCGAGCTGGACACCCGCTGGTACATGGGCGCGCTGTCCGCCCCGCGCACGGCGGGGCACACCGGGTTCACCGGCACCACGATGGTGCTGGACCCGGCGTCCCGGTCGATCGCGCTGCTGCTGACCAACCGGGTGCACCCGAGCCGCGACCGGGGGTCGATCAACCCGGCCCGTCGAACCGTGGCGTCCGGGCTGGCCGAGGCGCTGGCGGTGGGGCCGGTGCGCGGGCGCTCGGCGTGGCGCGGCGATCCGGGTGGGGTGCTGGCCACGAAGACCCTGCCCGAGGGCCCGAAAGCGCTGCGGTTCAGCGCGTTCACCGACCTGGACGCGGGCGAGTCGGTCACCGTGCAGGAGTTCGACGGCGTGGCCTGGCGGGACCTGCGGGTGTTCACCGGGGCGAGCTCGCGCTCCTGGGAGCGGGTGGAGCTGCCGATGACCGGGACGGCCGCGCGCTGGGTGCGGTCGGGCGCCGGCGCGAACGGCGCGCGGGGCGGGTACGTGGACGCGATCGAGGTGGTCGCGGGTCACCGGGTGCTGCTGGACGGCGAGCGCGGCACGGGCGAGGTGACCGCCTCCGGGTGGCGCGCGGTGGACCGTTAGTAACGGAAACGGCTTCCCGCCGACAAGGTGGGGTGAAGGGGTCGTGTCGATCAGGGCGGTTACCCGCAACTTGCGTTGACCGCCCGTGATGCGGTTAGTAAGTTTCCCACGTGTCCACCGAGAACACCGACGCCAGTCCACTCGTGAAGATCCGCTCCCTGCTCCCCGGTCTGGCCAGGGCGGAGCAGCGGGTGGCCAAGGTCGTGCTGGACCACCCGGCGACCGTGGCGCACCGCAGCATCACCGAGGTGGCCGAGGCCGCGGGCACCAGCGAGACCACCGTGACGCGGTTCTGCAAGGCCATCGGCGTCGGCGGCTACCCGGAGCTGCGGATCGCGCTGGCCGCCGACACCGCGCGCACCGCCGCCCGCACTGACCGGGACCTCGGCGGCGACATCGGTCCCGGCGACGACCTGCGGCAGGTGGTCGGCAAGGTGGCGTTCGCGGACGCCCGCGCCGTGGAGGAGACCGCCGAGCAGCTGAACGTGGAGACCCTGCAGGCCGTGGTGGACGCGGTCGCGGGCGCGGGCCGGGTCGACGTCTACGGCTTCGGCGCCAGCGCGTTCGTCGCCTTCGACCTCCAGCAGAAGCTGCACCGCATCGGCCGCACCTGCTTCGCCTGGAACGACACGCACATCGCGCTCACCTCGGCCGCCGTGCTGACCGGCGCCGACGTGGCGGTGGGCATCTCGCACACCGGCTCGACCACCGAGACCGTGGAGGCGCTGCGGGTGGCGCGCGAGCGCGGCGCGACGACGGTGGCGCTGACGAACTTCCCGCGCTCCCCCATCAGCGAGGTCGCCGACCACGTGCTGACCACGGCGGCCCGCGAGACCACGTTCCGCTCGGGCGCGATGGCCAGCCGCATCGCCCAGCTGACCGTGGTCGACTGCCTGTTCATCGGGGTGGCGCAGCACCACGTGGAGAGCGCGACGAGCGCGCTGGAGGCGACCTACGACGCGGTCGCCGGACACCGGCTGGGGGCCCGGCCGGACGGCAGGCGGCGGCGGGAGGCCGGGAAATGACCGTGCGGGGCGACGTGGTGCGGGTGGAGTCCCCGACCGAGGCGCGCAACCCGCGCACCGGGGAGATCGACCGGATGTCCACCCTGGACGTCCTGCGGATGATCAACTCCGAGGACCGGGGCGTCCCGGACGCCGTCGCCGCCGTGCTGCCCGAGCTGGCCCGCGCGGCCGACCTCGCGGTGGCCGCGCTGCGCGGCGGCGGCCGGGTGCACTACGTGGGCGCGGGCACGTCCGGCAGGCTCGCCACGCTGGACGCGGCCGAGCTGCCGCCCACGTTCAACACCCCGCCGGACTGGTTCGTGGCCCACCACGCGGGCGGCGCGGAGGCGCTGGTGCGGGCGGTGGAGAACGCCGAGGACCAGGCGGCCACGGGCGCCGAGCGCATCCGCGCGCACGCCGAGCCGGGCGACCTGGTGCTGGGGGTGACCGCGTCCGGCCGCACCCCGTTCGTGCTCGGCGCGCTGGCCGCGGCCCACGAGCTGGGCGCCCGCACCGCGCTGGTGTCGAACAACCCCAGCGCGCCGCCCGCCCCGGTGGACGTGCTGATCACCGTGGACACCGGCCCGGAGGCGATCGCCGGGTCGACCAGGATGAAGGCGGGCAGCGCGCAGAAGCTGGTGCTGACCGCGTTCTCCACGGCGGTGATGGTGCGGATGGGCCGCACCTACTCGAACCTGATGGTGTCGGTGCGGGCCACGAACGCGAAGCTGCGCGGCCGGACCGTGCGCATCCTGAGCGAGGCGACGGGCCTGGGCGAGCGGGAGTGCACCGACGCGCTCACCGCGTCCGGCGACGACCTGAAGGTCGCGCTGGTGCACCTGCTGTCCGGCTCACCCGCGCCGGACGCGGCCGAGGCGCTGACGGCGACCGGCGGGCACGTGCGGCAGGCGCTCACCCGGCTGTCAGCGGGCGCCACGGGATAGGCGTCGACAGCACCATCGCGCTGGACGTCTCGCCGTGGCCGCCCAGCCGCACCAGCAACCGCTCCAGCTCGCTGACCGAGGTCGTGACGACCTTGACCACCGAGCAGATGTCCCCGGTCAGCCGCACCACCTCCACCACCTCGGGGCAGTCGTCGAGCAGCTCGGGGTGCACGGTGATGCACCGGGGGCCATAGCACTTCATCCGCACCAGGGCGATCACCGAGCGGCCGACCGCCGTCGGGTCGACCACCGCGTGGTAGCCGGTGATCACGCCCGCGTTCTCCAGCCTGCGCACCCGCTGCGCCACCGTCGGCGGGGACACGCCGACCTTGCGGGCCAGCTCGTTGTAGGACAGCCGGGCGTCGGCCTGGAGGGCTTCGATCAGGGCCCAGTCGACCGGGTCGAGGTCCGTTCTCACGAACGACAAGCTAGCGCGCCGAACGCTTTCCGAACCTGAGAAGAAACCCGTTCGGAGCACGTCGACGCCCATTCCGGGCGAGGCGGAACCGCCCCATCATTGACGCATGGAACAGGTGTGCCCGGTCGCCCCGAAGCTGGACTTCGGCGGGACCACGCCGTACGAGGACTACGTGCGCGCCTCCGTCCTGCACACGCTGCAGCGGCAGGCCTCCGACGACCCGCGCGAGATGTCCTTCCTGGTGACGACCCAGGTGATGGAGCTGTACTTCGGCCTGCTGTGCTTCGAGTGGCGGCAGGCGCAGAAGGAGCTGCGGGCCGACGACGTGACTGCGGCGGTGCGCACGCTGCGCCGCAGCGAGCTGCACATGCAGGCGCTGAACGCGGCGTGGCGGCCGATCGCCCGGATGACGCCGGGCGAGTTCAACTCGTTCCGGGACGCGCTCGGCGAGGGCTCGGGCTTCCAGTCCGGCCGCTACCGCGAGGTGGAGTTCCTGCTGGGCGAGAAGTCCCGGTCGATGCTGGTGCCGCACCGGTCGGTGCCCGCGCAGCACGACGCGCTGGAGGCGCTGCTGAGCGAGCCGAGCCTGTACGACGACGTGCTCGCGGCGCTGCACCGGCGCGGGCTGGACGTGCCGGACGAGCTGCTCAAGCGCGACTTCGCCGAGGCGCACACCCCGGACGAGCGGGTCGAGGCGGTGTGGGCGCACGTCTACCGGGAGGGTCCGAGGGACCTGCTGGAGCTGGGCGAGGCGCTGACCGACGTGGCCGAGGAGTTCTCCCGCTGGCGGCACGACCACCTGCTCGCGACGCGGCGCTCGATGGGGTCCAAGGTGGGCACCGGCGGGTCGGCGGGCGTGGCGTGGCTGGAGAAGCGCGTGCGCCGGGCCGTGTTCCCGGAGCTGTGGACCGCGAGGAGCTACGTGTGACCGATCCGCTCGCCCACGTCAGGGAGCTGTTCGACCTGGCCGACGACGTGGTGTACCTGGACGGCAACTCGCTGGGCGCGCCGCCGAAGGCGGTGGCCGAGCGGCTGGACGACGTGGTCCGCAGGCAGTGGGGCCGCAGGCTGATCCGCTCCTGGTCGGAGGGCTGGTGGGAGGCCCCGCAGCGGATCGGCGACCGGATCGGGCGGCTCGTGGGGGCCGCGCCGGGCCAGGTCGTGGTGGGCGACTCGACCAGCGTGAACCTGTTCAAGGCGCTGGTGGGGGCGGTGCGCGGCACCGACCGGTCCGAGATCGTGGTGGACGCGGGCACGTTCCCGACCGACGGCTACATCGCCGCGTCGGCGGCCGAGCTGACCGGCCTGTCGCTGCGCCCGGCCGACCCGGACGACCTGCGGCTGGACGAGCGCACGGCGGTGGTGCTGCTCAACCACGTCGACTACCGGACCGGGCGGCTGCTGGACATGGCGGCGCTGACCGCGCGGGCGCACGAGGTGGGCGCGAAGGTCGTCTGGGACCTGTGCCACAGCGTCGGCGTGCTGCCGATCGAGCTGGACGCGCTGGGCGTGGACCTGGCGGTGGGCTGCACGTACAAGTTCCTCAACGGCGGCCCCGGCTCACCGGCGTTCCTGTACGTGCCGAGCGCGGCGCAGCCGGGGTTCCGGCAGCCGCTGACCGGCTGGACCGGGCACCGGGAGCCGTTCGCGATGGCCGCCGAGTACACCCCGGACGCCGGGATCGCGCGGGCGCGGGCGGGCACGCCGGACATCCTGTCGATGCTGGCCCTGGACGCCGCGCTGGACGTGTGGGACGGGGTGTCGCTGGCCGACGTGCGGGCCAGGGGGCTGGCGCTGACCGCGCGGTTCATGGAGCTCACGCGGGACCTGCCGGGCGTCGAGGTGCTCACGCCCGCCGACGGGCGGCGCGGCCACCAGGTGTCGCTGCGGCACCCGGAGGCGGCGCGGTTGATGGCCGAGCTGATCGCGGGCGGGGTGATCGGCGACCACCGGCCGCCGGACGTGCTGCGGTTCGGGTTCGCGCCGCTGTACAACACGTTCGACGAGGCGGAGCGCGCCGCGAAGGCCCTGCGCGACCTGCTCTAGGCGGCGGCGTCCGCGATGCCCTGCGCCTCGCGGGCGCCCGCTTCCAGCGCGGCGCAGCTGAAGGTGATCCACCGGGCGACGCCATCGGGCTCGCCGGTGGAGAACCCGTGCAGGGCCGCGTCGTACTCGGCGCGCCTGCGCAGGCACCACACCTCGGGCACGCCCAGGCTCTTCGGGTCGAGCCCGGTCGCGATGGAGGCCAGCCGGGACGCCGCGCGGGCGACCACGCCGTTCGCGGTGTCGAACGGGGTCAGGGCCATCAGCTCGCCGTGCACCACGGCCACCACGAGCGGGCCGGGGGCGGACGTGCCGCCGGTGACCAGGCCGGCCAGCAGGTCGAGCCGCTCGGCGACGCCGGGCACGAGCCTTGGCCTGCCCAGCTCGGCCCCCAGGTCGGCGGCGGCGAGCACGTGCAGCTTGGCCAGCGCCTGGAGCGGGGCGCGCTGCCAGGTCGGGAACACCACGCCCAGCGACTCGGCGACGCGCAGCGCGCCCGCGAGCACCGGGTCGGTGACCTCGCCGTCCTCGGGGATGGCGGTGGCGCCGCCGTCGAGCGCGGCGGACGCCCTGGCCGCGCGCACCGAGGCCTCGGCCGCCGTGGTGGCCCAGCCGCGCAGGTTGACGCGGTGCCGGTGCACCCGGAACACGGCGTCGCGGGCGGAGGCGACCGCGTCGGCGACGCCGGGCAGGTCCAGCAGCGGAGCGAGCGGATCGGTCACGCCGGGTACGGTACCCGCCGATAAGTGGCCCCCTGGACTTTCTCCCGGAGTGGTCGTTCTAGAAGTCCACATGTCGACTTAACGTCACGGCATGACCTGGTTCGACCGCCCCGTGCTCAGCGATCCCCGCGTCCGGCTGGAGCCGCTGACCCCGGACCACGCCCCCGGACTGCTGAAGGCGGGCGCGGCCCCCGGTGTGTGGACCTGGCTGAGCAGCCGCCAGCCGACCGACCTGCCCGCGATGGCGGCGTTCGTGGACCGGGCGCTGACCGACCCGGACCGGCTGCCGTGGGCGCAGGTCGACCCGGCCACCGGCGAGGTCGTGGGCACCACCTCCTACTACGAGGTCGACCCGAGGCACCGGAACCTCTGCATCGGGCACACCTGGATCGGCGCGCCCTGGCAGCGCACCGCGCTGAACACGGCGGCGAAGCTGCTCCTGCTGACCCGCGCGTTCGACGAGCTGGGCGCGCTGCGGGTGGGCTGGCACACCGACGCGCGCAACGAGCGCTCGCAGCGGGCGATCGCCCGGCTCGGCGCGACCCGCGAGGGGGTGCTGCGCGCGCACCGGATCAGGCCCGACGGCACGATCCGCGACACGGTCGTGTTCTCGGTGACGGCCCCCGAGTGGCCCGGCGTCCGTGACCGGCTCGTGGCACGACTGGCCGAGTGACCAGCCCCCACCGGGTGTGAGCGAGGTCACCACCCTTACCGCTGGTCGCAATTGAGGTGTCATTCGGCGGATTAGCGGTGGTCCGTGACGTGGGACACGGGTTACACAGTTACCCATGTGTTTCACAGCCGCCGTATTGGTCTGAACCATGTCGGGGTGCTGTGAGCGGGACCGCACTCAGGGTGCCCACCACGGCCAAGGATTCAGGAGGTCTGCCCGACATGACCCAGCCGAACGAGACCGGCCCGACCCTGGACAACCTGCTGACCGAGAGCCGCACGTTCCCCCCGTCCGAGGAGTTCGCCGCCCAGGCCAACGCCACCCGGGCGCTCTACGACGCCGCCGACGCCGACCGCGACGCCTTCTGGGCCGAGCAGGCCGAGCGGCTCACCTGGGAGCGGAAGTGGGACCAGGTGCTCGACTGGTCCGACGCCCCGTTCGCCAAGTGGTTCGTCGGCGGGAAGCTGAACGTCGCCTACAACTGCGTCGACCGGCACGTGGAGTCCGGTCACGGCGAGCAGGTCGCCATCCACTGGGAGGGCGAGCCCGGCGACAGCCGGACCATCACCTACGCCGACCTCAAGCGCGACGTCTCCAAGGCCGCCAACGCGCTGGCCTCGCTCGGCGTCGGCGCCGAGGACCGGGTCGCCATCTACATGCCGATGGTGCCCGAGGCGATCGTCGCCATGCTGGCCTGCGCCCGCATCGGCGCGCTGCACAGCGTCGTGTTCGGCGGCTTCTCCGCGGAGGCGCTGCGCACCCGCGTCGAGGACTCGCAGGCCAAGCTGGTGATCACCACCGACGGCCAGTACCGGCGCGGCAACCCGGCCCCGCTCAAGCCCGCCGTGGACGAGGCCGTGTCGAAGGCCGCGAGCGTCGAGCACGTGCTCGTGGTGCGGCGCACCGGCGGCGAGGTGGCCTGGACCGAGGGCCGCGACCTGTGGTGGCACGAACTGGTGGACGGCCAGTCCGACGAGCACGCCCCCGAGGCGTTCGACTCCGAGCACCCGCTGTTCATCCTCTACACCTCGGGCACCACCGGGAACCCCAAGGGCATCCTGCACACCTCCGGCGGCTACCTCACCCAGACCGCCTACACGCACCACAACGTGTTCGACCTCAAGCCGGACAGCGACGTCTACTGGTGCACCGCCGACATCGGCTGGGTCACCGGGCACAGCTACATCGTGTACGGCCCGCTGGCCAACCGGGTCACCCAGGTCGTCTACGAGGGCACCCCGAACACCCCGCACGAGGGCCGCCACTGGGAGATCGTGCAGAAGTACGGCGTCTCGATCTACTACACCGCGCCGACGCTGATCCGCACGTTCATGAAGTGGGGCGCGCAGATCCCGGCCGCGCACGACCTGTCGTCGCTGCGGGTGCTCGGCAGCGTCGGCGAGCCGATCAACCCCGAGGCGTGGATCTGGTACCGGGAGAACATCGGCGCGGGCAAGGCGCCGATCGTGGACACCTGGTGGCAGACCGAGACCGGCGCGATCATGATCTCGCCGCTGCCCGGCGTGGTGTCCACCAAGCCCGGTTCGGCGCAGCGCCCGCTGCCCGGCGTCGGCGCGAAGGTCGTGGACGACCAGGGCGTCGAGGTCGGCCCCGGCGGTGGCGGCTACCTGGTGCTCGACCAGCCGTGGCCGTCGATGCTGCGCGGCATCTGGGGCGACGACGCGCGCTACCGCGACACCTACTGGTCGCGGTTCGCCGAGGAGGGCTTCTACTTCGCGGGCGACGGCGCGAAGTACGACGCGGACGGCGACATCTGGCTGCTGGGCCGGGTGGACGACGTGATGAACGTGTCCGGGCACCGGATCTCCACCACCGAGGTGGAGTCCGCGCTGGTGTCGCACCCGACCGTGGCGGAGGCGGCGGTGGTCGGGGCGACCGACCCGACGACCGGGCAGGGCATCGTGGCGTTCGTGATCCTGCGCGGCGGGGTCGCCGAGGGCTCGGACGGGGCCGAGGCGATCAAGGCGCTGCGCGACCACGTGGCCAAGGAGATCGGGCCGATCGCGAAGCCAAGGCAGATCATGGTCGTGCCGGAGCTGCCGAAGACCCGCTCGGGCAAGATCATGCGCCGCCTGCTGCGCGACGTGGCGGAGAACCGCCAGGTCGGCGACGTGACGACGCTGGCAGACTCGTCCGTGATGGACCTGATCTCCTCCGGCCTGAAGAAGGGCTCCGGGGAGGACTGAGCACGCGGCCGAGCCGGACCCGACGGGCGTTCCACCACTTGGTGGAACGCCCGTCGTCGGTTACCCTTGGTCACAGGTGAGCCGGGAAGTCTGGTCGGCACGTCATCAGCCGTGCCCAGACTACGGAGCAGCCCCTTGTCCTCACCCGCCCGCAAGCCCGTCGCCGACTTCGCCCGCTACCTGCGCACCGAGACCACCGGCGGCATCGTCCTGCTCGTGGCCACCGCGATCGCGCTGCTGTGGGCCAACTCCCCGCTCGGCGACTCGTACGCCGCGCTCCGCGAGACCCACCTCGGCCCGCTCACCGTCGGTGACTGGGTCAAGGACGGCCTGCTCGCGGTGTTCTTCTTCGTCGCCGGGCTGGAGCTCAAGCGCGAGCTGGTCGTGGGCGAGCTGAACAGCCTCAAGGCCGCCGCCCTCCCGGTGATCGCCGCGGTCGGCGGCATGGTGGTCCCCGCCGTGGTCGCGCTCGGGTTCTCCTGGGGCGAACCGGGCGCGAGCCAGGCGTGGGCGATCCCGATGGCCACCGACATCGCGTTCGCGCTGGGCGTGCTGGCGATCGCCGGGTCCGCGCTGCCGAGCAGCGTCCGGGTGTTCCTGCTCAGCCTCGCCGTGGTGGACGACCTGGGCGCGATCGCGGTGATCGCGGTGCTGTTCACCTCCGGGTTGGAGCTGCTCTCGGTGCTGGCCGCCGTCGCGCTGCTCGCCCTGTACGCCTTCCTCCAGCACAAGCGGGTCACCTCGGCCTGGTTGTACGTCCCGATCGCGGTCGGCGTCTGGTTCGCGGTCCACGAGTCCGGCGTGCACGCCACGATCGCCGGTGTGGCGCTGGGGCTGCTGACCCGCGTGCGCGCCGACGACGGCGAGGACGAGGCGCCCGCCGCGCGCCTGGAGCACCGGTTGCAGCCGTGGTCGGCCGGGCTGGTGGTGCCGCTGTTCGCGCTCTTCGCGGCGGGCGTCCCGGTCGGCGGGGACGCCCTGCGCGCGCTGGTGGACGACCCGGTCGCGCTCGGCGTGGTCGCCGGTCTGGTGCTGGGCAAGGTGATCGGCATCCTCGGCTTCTCCGCGCTGGCGGTGCGGTTGAAGCTCGCCGTGTGGCCCAGCGGCGCGGGACCGCGCGACGTCGCGGCGGTGGGCGTGCTCGGCGGCGTCGGGTTCACGGTGAGCCTGCTGATCGCGGACCTCGCGCTCACCGGCGAGGCGGCCGAGCGGGCCAAGGCCGCGGTGCTGATCGCGTCCCTGCTGGCGTCGCTGCTCGCGGCCGTCCTGCTGGTGCGCCGGGGCAGGGCGCACCGGGAGTCGGACTGATCACCGGGTGATCGATCGCGTGATCAGCCGGTCGAGCGGCCTCGTGTCAGGGGGCGTGGCACGATTGTGCGGTGACCACCCCGAGTGAGAACACCCCGCCACCAATCCCGTCGATCCCGCTGACGGCGGAGAACGCCTCGACGATCGCCGGGGAGACCTCCATCGGCGGGCTGGTGCGCGACGCGACAGCCCACGTGTCGACGCTGCTGCGGGCCGAGGTGGAGCTGGCCAAGGCCGAGGTGACCCAGGAGGTCAAGCGGGGCCTGAAGGGCGGCGTCTTCTTCATCCTGGCGCTGGTCGTCCTGTCCTTCAGCCTGTTCTTCCTGTTCATCGCGCTGGCCGAGGGCATCGCGGTGTTCCTGTGGACGTGGCTCGCCTACTTCCTCGTGTTCGTCCTGATGGTCGTCGTCGCGGTCCTGTTCGCGCTGCTGGGCAAGCGGAAGATGTCCCAGCTGCGCCCGCCGACGCGGACCATCGAGTCCGCCAAGGACACCGTCGCGGTGCTGCGGCGCCGCGACGACGACCAGGACGACACCCCCTGAGCCGGGCCGTGGCGCCGCCGCCGGACCCGTCGTCCGCGCGGATACCCGGCCCGTGGGCGCACCGCGACGTGTCCGCCAACGGCATCCGGCTGCACGTGGCCGAGCTGGGCGACGGACCGCTCGTGCTGCTGCTGCACGGGTTCCCCGAGTTCTGGTGGTCATGGCGGCACCAGCTGGTCGACCTGGCCGAGGCCGGGTACCGGGCGGTGGCCGTCGACCTGCGCGGGTACGGGGACTCGGACAAGCCGCCGAGGGGGTACGACGGGTTCACGCTCGCCGGTGACGTCGCCGGGCTGGTCAAGGCGCTCGGCGAGCCCAAGGCGCACGTCGTCGGGCACGCCTGGGGCGGGATGCTGGCCTGGGTGGTCGGCGCGCTGCACCCCCGCCTCGTGCGGTCGGTGACGGCCGTGTCCGCGCCGCACCCGCTGGCGCTGCGCCGGGCCGTGCGGCGCAACACCGCCGGGCAGGCGCGCGCGCTGGGGCACCTGCTGCGGTTCCAGCTGCCGGTGCTGCCGGAGCGCTCGCTGCTGGCCGCGAACGGCGCCCGCGTCGGCGAGCTGCTGCGCGCCTGGGGTGGCGCGGAGTGGGCGGCCTCGCCGGAGTTCGCCGAGGTGGTCGAGCGCAACACCGCCGCCGTGCGCATCCCCGGCGTGGCGCACAGCGCGCTGGAGTACCACCGGTGGGCGGTCCGCTCGCAGGTGCGCAGCGACGGGCGGCGGTTCGTGGAGGCGGTGTCCAGGAAGCTGGAGGCCCCGGTGCTCCAGGTGCACGGCGCCCGCGACCCGGTGATGCTCGCGCAGACCGCGCTGGACTCGGTCCGCTGGCGCGGGCCGGGGTCGGTGCTGCGGGTGCTCCAGGACGTCGGGCACTTCCCGCACCAGGAGGACCGGGCCGAGTTCGGCCGGGTGCTCACCGGGTTCCTGAAGGAGAACTAGGGCCGGGCGCGCACGCCCGGCCCCCTGCGCTCGATCTCCCGCGCCTGATCCCCCGCGCCCCGGTCAGGACGCGCAGGTCTGCGTGGAGGCCCGCCGCACCAGCCCCGGCGCCTTGGCCACCTCGTCGGCGACCTCCTGCGGGGTCAGCACGAACCCGGTCTCCTGGTCGTCCACGGCCGCGCCGAACACCACGCCCATGACCCGGCCCTCCCGGTCGACCAGCGGGCCGCCGGAGTTGCCGCTGCGGACCTTCGCCCGGATCGTGTAGACGTCCCGCGTCACGGTCTGCGCGTCGTAGATGTCCGGCCCGCGCAGCATGGGGATGCGCTCGCGCACCCGCGCCTCGGACGCCGTGTACGGCCCGTCCAGCGGGTAGCCGAGCACGACCCCGTCCTCGCCCTGGTCGATCTCGTCGGTGCGGAACTGGAGCGGCTGCGCGTCCAGGTCCGGCACGGCCAGGATCGCCAGGTCGGTCTGCGCGTCGTAGTGCACGACGGTCGCGTCGAACTGGCCCCGGCCGACCTCGATGGTGACCTCGGTGGTGCCCGCGACGACGTGCGCGTTGGTCATGACCCGCTCCGGCGCGACCACGAACCCGGTGCCCTCCAGCGCCCGCGAGCACGAGGGCGCCCGGCCGCGCACCTTCAGCACGCTCGGCCGCAGCCGCTGCACCACGGGGTCGCCGCTGAGCGCCGGGTCCGGCGGGGAGACCTCCTTGAGCGGGGTGCGGCTGAACGGGTCCATCGCGGCCGGGAAGCCGGACACGTCGAACAGGCTCTGCAGGTCGGCGGACAGGTCGCGGGCCGCCTGCGGCATCGCACCGTCCACGGTGGACAGGATCGTGGACTGGTTGAGCCCTTTGGCCAGCGTCGGCAGTCCGGCCACCGAGGTGAGCGGCAGCGCGATCATCCACGCCACCACGAACACCACCGCGCCCTGCACGACCGCGCCGAGCGCGTTGTCCACGCCGCGCAGCGGGGTCGCGTTGACCTTGGACTTGACCGCGCGCCCGATGTAGACGCCCAGCGTCTCGCCGAGCGCGACCAGGAGCACCACCACGCCGACCGCGAAGACCACCTTGGTCACCACGTTGTCGAAGCGCGACACCACCACGGGCGCGAGCTGCGTGCCCAGCAGCAGGCCGACGAGCACGCCGACGAAAGCGGGCACGGCAACGACCATGCCCTGCCTGGCGCCCGACACCGCGGCGAACGCGGCTATCGCCAGCACCAGCAGGTCTACCCAGTTCACCCGGTTCCTCCGCCCGTCAGGCTAGGTGGCGCGCAGCGCCGAGTCGAGGTCTCGCACGTCGGTGGCGTCCCACGGGCGCTCCCAGCCGCCGAGCCGGAGCAGCCCGCTGACCAGTCCGGCGGTGAAGCCCCACACCAGCATCCCCGGTGCGGAGAACGCGGGTCCGGTGTAGCCGGACGGGTGCGAGACGCGGAACCGGTTCGCCGGGTCGGCGAGGTGCGCGACGGGCACGCGGGCGACCGCCGCCGTCTCGCCGGGGTCGACCGGCGCGACCGGGACCGGGGTGCGCCAGTGCGCGAGCACGGGCGTGACCAGGAACCCGGACACCGGGACGTGCAGCTCCGGCAGCAGCGCGACCGGGCGCACGCCCTCGGCGAGCACGCCGGTCTCCTCGAACGCCTCGCGCAGCGCCGTGCCCACCGGGCCGGAGTCCTCGGGATCGGCGGCGCCACCGGGGAAGGCGACCTGGCCGGGGTGCGAGCCGAGCGTGTCGGCGCGGCGCAGCAGGAGCAGGTCGGGACCGCGATGCCCTTCGCCGAACAGCATGAGCACGGAGGCCGCGCGGCCGGTGAAGGCGGGCGGCTTCGGGTAGTTGAGGAAGGTGTCCGCGTCGGCGTCCGACGCGGCGGCGGCCAGGCCGCGCATCCACTCGGGCAGCGCGCCGAGGTCGCCGTCGAGCGCCGGGTCGGCGACCGGCCCGGTCGTCCGGTCGGTCATCCGACCACCTCGCGCACCTGGTCGACGCTGCTGAACACCAGCGGGTCGGTCACCGGGGCGATGGAGCCGTCCGCGCCGACCAGGAAGCTGGCGGGCAGGGTGGGCGGGACCTTGAAGGCCTTGAGCAGCGCGTCGGACTCGTCGACCAGCGACGGCAGGTGCACGCCGATCCGGGAGAGCAGGTCGAGGCCGTCCGCCTCGCCGCTCTTGACCTGGACGCCGAGCACCGGGATCGCGCCGGGGCGCTGGGAGTAGTCGTCCAGCACGCGCAGCTCCTCGCGGCAGGGCGCGCACCAGGAAGCCCAGAAGTTGACCAGCACCCGGCCGGAGAGGGCCGCCGCGGCGTCGACCCGCTCACCGTCGCCCAGGCACACGGCGGTGGCGCCGCGCAGCGCCTCGGGACCCGCGCTCGTGCTCGTGGGAGCCGCGCTCGCCGAGGTCCCGCCGCCGGGACCGGCGAACTGGTCGCACGGCCGCAGCGCGGCCTTGTTGCGCGCCACGCCCAGGTCGGCGCGCTGGGACGTGTCGCGCTGGGGCTGGGGTATCACCGGGCTCGCCGCGTCCTCGCCCCTCGGCCACAGGGCGACCACGCCCGCGACCGCGAGCACCAGCACGACCACCGACCACCGCGCCGCCCCGCTCACCCGAGCCGCTCCCCCGCCCGCACCCGCTCGGCCAACCCGATCAGGTGCTCCGCCTCGTCGCCCTTCACCAGCTTGGCAGCCCGCACCGGGTCGGTGGGCCCCGTCCCGAAGGACGGGCACTGCGGCGCGAGCAGGCAGGCGCCGCACGCGGGCGTCCTGGCGTGGCACACCCGGCGCCCGTGGAAGATCGTCCGGTGGGAGAGCAGGGTCCAGTCCTTGCGCTCGACCAGCGCGCCGACGGCGTGCTCGACCTTGACCGGGTCCTCCTCGGTGGTCCAGCCCCAGCGGCGGACCAGCCGCCCGAAGTGCGTGTCGACCGTGATCCCCGGCACGCCGAACGCGTCGCCGAGCACCACGTTCGCGGTCTTGCGGCCGACGCCGGGCAGCTTCACCAGCTCGGCCTGGGTCCCCGGCACCTCGCCGTCGTGGTCCGCCACGATCGCGGCGGCCAGCCCGGAGATCGCGGCGGCCTTGTTGCGGTAGAAGCCGGTCGGGCGGACCAGCTCCTCCAGCTCGGCGCGCTCGGCGGCGGCGTACTCCTCGGCCGAGCGGTAGCGCTCGAACAGCGCCGGGGTGACCTGGTTCACCCGCTTGTCGGTGCACTGGGCGGACAGCACCACGGCGACGAGGAGCTCCAGCGGCGTGGTGAAGTCCAGCTCGCAGTGCGCGTCCGGGTAGCCGACGCCGAGCACCCGGACCGTCCGGCGGGCCCTGCGGACGAGCCCCAGCCGGGTTTCCGGCCGTGCTCCGCCCCGCGCGCCAACAGCCATGCCAAGAAGGCTACCGGTGGCGCGGACCACCCCGGCCCGACGGCCGGAGAGGTCACACGCGGCGCGGAGCCGTCCATTTCCGGCCCGGCTGTCCGCTTCCCGCTCGGCGGTGCGTCACCGTTCTTGCACGGGGCGTGTTCCCGGCGCGTTCGGGAACGC
This sequence comes from Actinosynnema pretiosum, assembly GCF_024171695.1. Lineage (GTDB taxonomy): Bacteria > Actinomycetota > Actinomycetes > Mycobacteriales > Pseudonocardiaceae > Actinosynnema > Actinosynnema pretiosum. The sequence continues at coordinate 259,495 of NZ_JAMTCF010000012.1, forward strand.
CCTGGCAACCTCCGACCGGTCACGGACGTCCATTTCTTCGCACGCGCGCCACGCGCGCGAAGAGGACCCCTGCCAGTGCGCCCGAAAACGGGATGCGCAAGGATCGGAGCCATCATGACTGCCTGGTTCGTCATCGCCGTTCCGATCGTGATCATGTTCTTCGCGCTCTTCATGGAGCGCGTCGAAGCCCGCCTGCGGCACGTCGCCGTGCAGGAGGACGAGGTCGAGGAGTTCCTCGAGTCCGCGCGCCCCGACGAGGTCAAGGCGCTCTACGGGCACGGCATCGGCCGCGCGCTGGAGCTGTTCCGCCTCCGCCGGTTCGGCGGTCGCTCGAAGAACCTGCGGTCGCGCCCCCGCCGCTAGGGCGGGCACCAGCGTTGATCAGGCCCAACGGGGCTCCCCCCGGTGGGCCGCATCGCGCTGTCCGGACTGTGCCGACGGCGCGCCCGAAAGGCGATCCCGACCACAGCCCTTAGACTGCACTCAGTGATCGACGGCAGGCGCTGATCCGCCAGAAGGCGGAACGCGCTCGACCACGCCGTCGCGTCTCGACAGGAGGGACGAGGTGGACGAGACCCTGGCCCGCGCGGGCATCTTCCAGGGGGTTGAACCGGCGGCAGCGGAGGCACTGGCGCAGACGCTGGAGTCCGTTGAATTCCCGCGCGGCCACGTGATCTTCGCGGAGGGCGAACCGGGCGACCGGCTTTACATCATCCAATCCGGAAAGGTGAAGATCGGGCGCAAGTCGCCGGACGGTCGGGAGAACCTGCTCGGGATCTTCGGACCGTCGGACATGTTCGGCGAGCTGTCGATCTTCGACCCCGGTCCGCGCACGTCCACCGCGACGACGGTGACCGAGGTGCGTGCGGTCAGCATGGACCGCCCGGCGCTGCGGCAGTGGATCTCCAACCGGCCGGAGATCGCGGAGCAGCTGCTCCGCGCGCTGGCGCGCAGGCTGCGCCGGACGAACTCCATGCTGGCCGACCTGATCTTCACGGACGTGCCCGGCCGCGTGGCGAAGGCGCTGCTCCAGCTCGCCCAGCGGTTCGGCAGCCAGGAGGCGGGGCTGCTGCGGGTGACGCACGACCTGACGCAGGAGGAGATCGCCCAGTTCGTGGGCGCCTCGCGCGAGACGGTCAACAAGGCCCTGGCGGACTTCGCCCACCGGGGTTGGCTGCGCCTGGAGGGCAAGAGCGTGCTGATCCTGGACCCGGAGCGGCTCGCGCGCCGAGCCCGGTAGTCCACAGCGCGCCCCGGTGTCGACGGGGTTCTCGGAAAACGACCCGCGTCGGGGCCGACCCCGCAGCGGAGCACTCCCGAGGTGAGGCGCGCCCCGCTTCCGACCGCGGCGGACCAGGTGTCCGCACGGCGGGAAGCGGGGCGCTCCGCCGCCCGCACCCGTGCGGGCGCCCCCGAGGCGCCGACCCGCCCGGTCGGCGTGGGCCGCGCACGCGGTTCGCGCCGGTCGACGCGGGAGCGGGGCACGACCGGTCCGCGCGGTGCGCGGGCGGAGTTCAGGCACGGACTGTTCAGCCGGTCCTCGACCGGGTGAACACGATCAGCTCGACGGCGGCCTGCCGGTGGTCCCGACCACCCGGCGGCGGCCGTCGTGCTCGTTCCGGGGCGGTTCTGCGGCGTCCCAAGGGCTGAGCGCGGCGGGTTGGGCGCTGAGCGGTGGGCGCGGTTCCCGGAACGGGAACAGCGGAGCCGGGCGCCGCCCCCGACGCGGCGCTCCGACCCCGCTGCTCTCGCGGCCCATCCCCCGACAGACCGCGTCTCCGCTTCCGGCGCCCGCAGGCCCCGACCCTCGTGGCACCGGACTGGAGTACCTGGGTACCCACGCGCCGGGCCTGCTGAAACCGGGGTCGCGCGGGTTCGTGCGCACACCATCGCACGGCCCCCACCCCGCGCCTCAAGGGCGTTCACCCTCGGGGAATGGCGGTTCAGCCCCTCCCCCGCGCCTTTTCACCCGTTCATCGCAGCGGGGCGCCCGGATCGGGCACAGCGCTCTCCCGGTGTGGACCGTTCGGGTCGCCCGGACGGGGCGAACGGGAGAACGCCGGGCAAAAAAATTGGTACTCGCGTACCAGGTCTGCATACTGGCACGCATGTCCCACTCCGCCCGGCTCTCCGACTACCGCGCCGCCCTCACCACGCCAGCGATGCGCGGCCCCGTGGTCGCGGGCCTGTTCGCCAGGCTGCCGATCGCGATGATCGGGTTCGCGCTGCTGCTCTACGTCCAGCGGGCCAGCGGCTCCTACGCCACGGCGGGGCTGGTGTCGGCCTCGGCGCTGATCGGCGTCGCGCTCGGCGCGATCGCGCAGGGCAGGCTGATGGACCGGTTCGGCCCGAGCAGGCCGCTGCTGGTGGTCACCGCGCTGTTCGCGCTGGCCGCCACCGGCGCGGTGGTGGCGGTGGAGAGCGGCGCGGGCGTGCTGGTGCTGGCGCCGCTGGCGTTCGCGGTCGGGTTCAGCGAGCCGATGGCCGGGTCGGCCTCGCGGGCGCTGTGGACGAGCATCGTGCCCGCCGGGCCGCTGCGCGACGCGGGCATCGCCTACGAGGCGATCAGCATGGAGGTCTTCTTCATCCTCGGGCCGGGGCTGGCGGGCGTGCTGGTCACGGCGGCCTGGCCGGGCACCGGGTTCGTGGTGGGCGCGGTGATGATGGTCGTGGGCGCGCTGTGGTTCGCCTGCACCCCGACCGTGCGCGGGCGGCGACCGGAGGGGGTGCGGGGCGGCGGGCTGCTCGGCGCGCTGGCGTCGCCGGGGATGCGGACCGTGGCGCTCGCGGCGCTCGGGTTCGGGCTGTCCATCGGGTTCATCGAGGTGGCGGTGCCCGCGGCGGCCGACGCGGCCGGGCACAAGGGCGTCGGCGGGCTGCTGCTGAGCCTGTGGTCGGTCAGCTCGGTGCTGTTCGGGGTGCTGTACTCGCTGCGCCCGCTGCCGCGCCCGATGCACCTGCGGCTGCCGGTGCTGCTGGGCGGGTTCTCGCTGCTCGCGGCCCTGCTGGCGATCCCGACGACGCTGGTGGGGCTCGCGGTGGCGCTGTTCGTGGTCGGTTCGCTGATCACCCCGCAGTCGACCGCGCACTCGGCGGCGATCGAGCAGGTCGCGCCCGAGGGGACGGCGTCCGAGGCGTTCGGGTGGGTCGTCACGGCGGTGACGCTGGGGCTGGCGGCCGGGCAGGGGCTCGCCGGGCAGATCGTGGAGGCTCGGGGGACCTCCGCCGCGTTCCTGGCGGCGGCGGTGTCCGGGCTGGCCGTCGCTGGGCTGGTGTGGCTGCTGCGCGGGACGGTCGCGGCGGGTGTTCCGGTCACCGCCGATGTCGCGCGGAAGGGTGAAGTGCGGCTCGCGGGCCGCTGAACCCCGCCGGAAGTGTCAGGGGCCCTCGCTAGCTTCCGGGGATGGACCTCACCGCCACCACCTCGGAACTGGCCTCCGCCACCGCCGACATCGCCCGCCTGCTGCCCGGTCGCGTGCTCGACCCGGTGCTGGCGGGCGTCGTGCTCAGGGCGGGCGCGGCGGGCGTCGAGTTGTCGGGCAGCGACCGGGAGCGGTCGCTGCGGCTGAGCCGGTCGGCCACCACGCACTCCGACGGCGCCGCGCTGGTGCCCGCGAAGCCGCTGGCCGAGACGCTGCGGGCGCTGGACTCGCCGCAGGTGCGGCTGGTCGTGGAGGGCTCGCGGCTGGCCGTGCGCACGGCGTCGGCGCGGTTCGCGCTGCCGCTGCTCGACCTGGCCGACCACCCCGGCATCCCCGAGCTGCCGCCGGTGGCGGGCACCGCGCCCGCCGGGGCGTTCGCGTCGGCGCTGGGCGCGGTGGCCACCGCGGCGTCCAAGGACGACGCGCTGCCGGTGTTCACGGGCGTCCGGGTGCACGCCTCGGGGGACCGGGTCGAGCTGATCACCTCGGACCGGTACCGGCTGGGGTTCGCGTCGGTGCCGTGGGAGGGCGGGGAGCTGGACGCGCTGGCGCCCGCCGCGCAGCTGGCCGAGGTGGCCAAGCAGGCCGGGCGGGACGGGCGGGTGGAGCTGCGCGCCGACGCCGACCGGTTGGCGCTGAGCTGGCCGGGTGGGAGCGCGGGCACGGCGCTGCTGGCCGCGCCGTTCCCGGACGAGCGGGCGCGCAAGCTGCTGGCAGCCGAGGGCGAGTGCGCGGTGCTGCTGGAGGCGGACGAGCTGGCCGGGGCGGTCCGCAGGGCCGCGCCGTACGCGGGGGCGCACGGGGCGGTGGAGCTGGCGGCCGAGGACGGCGAGCTGCGGGTGCGCGGGAGCGACCCGCAGGCGGGCGAGTCGAGCGAGTCGGTGAAGGCGTCGGTGAGCGGTGGGCTGCTGAGCCGGAGCTTCCAGATCCGGTACCTGTCGGACGCGCTGCGGGCGTTCGCCGGGCGGCGGGTGGAGCTGCGGATGCAGTCGGGCCTGCGCTCGACCGTGCTGGCGGCCGAGGAGGACGCGAACGGGGTGCGGCTGACGTACCTGGTGGTGCCGCTGCGGACGCCGTGAGCGGGAGGCCCGCCGGGCGGTGACCGCCGGACCCCCGGTCCCCGCCGGGTGGGGCGCACCACCGGACGGGCCTGCCCGTTCGGCCGTTCAGCGCAACCTCGGGCGGGTAGCGTGCGGCCGGTCCGCGTTCAGGGAGGCCGTGCGATGTCGTTCAAGAAGGTGGCGCCCGTCGCCGCCGCCACGTCCGCGCTCGCGCTCGTGCTCGGCGCGTGCACGATCCAGCGGACGGGCACACCCGTCGCCGGGGACGTGGTGGTCCCGGCCTCGGCGACCGCCTCCGGCAGCGCTCGGGCCAGCACGTCGGCGCAGGCGAGCGCGCGGCGGATCTCGGGCGGGTTCGACATCTGCTCGCGGATCGAGCCCGAGGGCGCCGCCGACACGCTGGGCTCGGTGCTGGACCGGTCCATCACGCTCACCTGCGAGGAGGACGAGCCGAAGACCGACGACTCCGGGGTCAGGCACCAGTTCGCCACCTACCGCGACCCGGCGGGCAAGACGGTCATGCGGGTGCTCTACAGCCAGCACCCCGGCGGCGCGGGGAAGGTGGCGGAGGTGCTGGAGCGGCTCAAGCCCAGCGGGAACATCCGGGTGGAGGAGGCGGAGATCGGCAAGGCCGGGTTCTGGTACCGGGCGCCGGACACCTCGGCGAAGTTCCACGTCGGCGGCGTGACCGCGATCGGCTCGGACGCGCTCGCCGTCGAGATCGGCACCACCGACGACCTGCCCGACGCGGCGTTCGCCGTGCCCATGCTGGGGCTGGTGATCGTCATGGGGTTCCTGCCCGCCTAGGGCGTGTCAGTCGTCGATGGTCAGCTTGAGCAGGAACGCGGTGGTGGACATCCCCAGCTCGTCGGGCTGCTGCTCCAGCAGGACCTGGCCGGTGTGCATGTCGCCGTTCACGCCCGCGGCGGCGCCCATGACGAACTTCAGGTCCTTGAAGTTCGACTGGCCCGAGTAGCCCGGCAGGCTCATCACGTCGTAGGCGGTCAGCTTGCCGGGGTTCTGGTCGAGCTGGAACTTGACGTAGCCCTGCATGTCCAGGACGCCCTGGTAGACGGTCATCACGATCGCCATGACGACCTTGCCGTCGATCGTGAACTGGCCCTCCTGGGCGGGGTAGCCGGCCTTGTTGAGCTCGGTCGGCTCCTGCGCGCAGGTCGCTTTCCCCTGCTTGCCGGTCACCTGGGGCACCAGCGTCATCAGGTCGGCGGCCACCCGGCCGCAGACGTCGATCTCGGTGAGCGCGGCGTTCGACGCGCTCGGCTTGCCGGACGCGCTCGGCTTGGCGGAGGTGCTGGGCTTCGCCGAGGTGCTCGCGGGGGCGCTCGCGCCCGGCGCGGCCACCGGCCTGCCCGGCTCCAGCGTCGTGCACCCGGCGAGCGCCAGCGTCGTGGCGGTGAGCGCGGTGAGCAGTGCGCGCTTGGTCGTCATGGTGGTCCCCCCTGCGTCGGCGGCAGGACGGTACCCAGCGCGGCGCGGGTGACGTGGGGGAACGGCGGAATCCGGCGAGTGGGCTGGCCCACGGGTCCGGCGCGGCGGCGGACCGGGTCAGCGGTGGACCGGGGCAGCGGTGGACCGGGGCAGCGGCGGACCGGGGCAGCGGCGGAGCTGGGCGGCGGCGGAGCTGGGCGGCGGCGGACCGGGTCAGCGGCGCAGGTGCTCCAGCTGGGCGCGCACCGACCACTCCGCGGCGGGCCACAGGGCGCGGTCCACGTCCGCGTACACCACCTCCACCACCTGCCGCACCGTCGCGCCCGGCCCCAGGGCCTCCAGGGCCGCCGCCACCTGGGCGAGGCGCTGCTCGCGGTGCGCCAGGTAGCGCCTCGCCGCCTCCGCCGCGTCGGGCAGCTCGGGGCCGTGGCCGGGGAGCACGGCGGTCCCCGGCGGCAGGTCGGCCAGCAGGCGCAGGGACCCCAGGTAGTCGCCCAGCCTGCCGTCCGGGTGGGCCACGATCGTGGTGCCCCGGCCCAGGATCGTGTCGCCGGTCAGCACGGCGTCCCCGACCAGGAAGCACAGCGAGTCCGAGGTGTGGCCGGGGGTGCCGACCACCCGGATCTCCAGGCCCGCCGCCGCCACGACGTCGCCGTGCGCCAGGCCCTCGTCGCCGAGGCGGAGCGCCGGGTCCAGCGCGCGCACCGGGGCGCCCACGCGCTCGCCGAACTCGCGCGCGCCCTCCGCGTGGTCGGGGTGCCCGTGCGTGAGCAGCACCTGCGCCACCGGGCCGAAGCCCGCCGCGCGGGCCAGGTGCGCCTCGTCGCTCGGGCCGGGGTCGACCACGACGCAGGACTCCTCGCCCGGCGCGCGCAGCACCCACGTGTTCGTGCCGTCCAGGGTCATCACGGACGGGTTGTCCGCCAGCAGGACCGCCGCCTCCGGCGTGACCGGCCGCAGGACGCCGTACGCGGGGTGCTCGAACCGCTCCCCCTCGGCGGGCCGCCCGCTCACGGGAGCACCACCCGCACGACGTCGCCGTCCCGCACCAGCTTCGGGATCACCCGGTCCACCTCCCGCTCCACGGACAGCACCTCGGCCACCGACCCCAGCTCGGCCAGGTCGGCCAGCGACACCCACGTGGGCGGCAGCAGGAGCCTGCGCCCCCGCTCCCAGTCGGCGATCGCGTCGGCCGGGCGCTGCCACACCGCGTCGGACGCCTCGCTGGTCACCCCGTCCGCAAGCTGGCCCTCGGGCAGGGCGGCGGTGAAGAACCGGGTGTCGTAGCGGCGCGGCTCCTGCACCGGGGTCACCCAGTTCGCCCACGGTCGCAGCAGGTCGGCGCGCAGCACCAGCCGCGCCCCGGCCAGGAACGCCGCCAGGGACAGCTCCCTGCGCTCCAGCGCCCGCCGCTCGGCGAAGTACGCGCCCGCGTCCGCGACCACCTCCGAGGCGGACGGGCCCGCCAGCAGCACCCCGGACTCCTCGAAGGTCTCCCGCACCGCCGCGCACACCAGCGCGCGGGCCACCTCCTCCGCGCACCCGAAGCGCTCGGCCCACCACGACGGGGGCGGCCCGGACCACTCCACCGAGGTGTCCGCGTCGCGCGGGTCGACCCCGCCGCCGGGGAACACCGTCATGCCGCCCGCGAAGGCCATCCCGAGCACCCTGCGCTGGAGGAACACCTCCAGCCCGCGCTCGCCGTCGCGGACCAGCAGCACCGACGCCGCGTCCCTGGTGGGGGCGGGCGGGTCCGGCGGCGTCTCGGGGACCGCGCCGGCGGGCAGGACGAGTTCCTCGGGGAGTTCTCGCACGACCGCGAGCGTACGGCTGATCACGCCCCGCGACACCGGGCAGGATGGAGATCGTGGAGACGAAGGGCAAGGGCTGTCTGGTCAACCTCGCCGCGCTGCTCGCGGGCGCCTTCGGCGGGGTGGCGCTGACCGCGGTGACGGGCGTGCTGCTGTTCATGCCCTCGACCAGCGTGATCAGCAGCGAGCCGACCGACGGGAGCAGGCCGGGGGTCTACGTGAAGGAGAGCACCCGGTTCTTCGGCGGCACCACGCACGAGGTGTGGCTGGGCTGCGTGGACCGGGCGCACGTGGTCGAGCTTCCCACCGGGTGGGAGCCGAATCCCGAGGTCGAGTACACCGAGACCGGGCTCGACCTGGTCTTCCCGGACGGGGGCCGGATCTCGGTCCCCGAGTCCAAGTACGCCGGGGACTACTGCTAGCGGGAGGTCTGGTGACGGTCGTGGGCGAACCACTGCGGGTGGGGCTGGTCGGCGCGGGTCCGTGGGCGAGGGCGGTGCACGCGCCGGGGCTGGCCGCGCACCCCGGCGTCGAGCTGGTGTCGGTGTGGGGGCGGCGGCACGACGTGGCCGCCGGGCTCGCCGCCGAGCACGGCGCGGTGGCCGTGCGCGAGGTGGACGAGCTGCTGGAGCAGGTGGACGCGGTCGCGTTCGCGGTGCCGCCCGAGGTGCAGGCGCCGATCGCGGTCGCGGCGGCCGGGCGGGGCAGGCACCTGGTGCTGGAGAAGCCGGTCGCCGAGTCGGTGGCGGGCGCGCGGGAGCTGGTGGACGCGGTCGACGGGGCTCGGGTGGCCGCGCTGGTGATGCTGACCAGGCGGTTCGCGCCGGAGACGCGGGAGCAGCTGGTGGACTGGCGGGACCTGGGCGGCTGGACCGGCGGCGCGGCGCGCTGGGTCGGCGGCGGGCTGCTGGGCGGGCCGTACTCGGCGTCGCCGTGGCGGCACGAGCGGGGCGCGCTGGACGACGTCGGGCCGCACGCGTTCGACCTGCTGGACGCGGCGCTCGGGGAGATCACCGGGGTGCGGGCGGCGAGCTGCGCGGGCGGGCTGTGGCAGGTGCTGCTGGAGCACGCGTCGGGCGCGGTGAGCAGCGCGGCGCTGGGCATGTCGGTGCCGGTGTCGCCCGGCGTGGCCGAGCTGGAGGTGTTCGGCGCGCACGGCAGGCGGGTGCTGGCCGGGCGGGGTTCGACGGCGCGGGACTGCTACGCGGCGCTGCTGGACGACCTGGTCGGGATGGTGGCGTCGGGCGCGGTGCGGCACCCGTGCGACGTGCGCAGGGGGCTGCACCTGCAGCGGGTGATCGCCGAGGTGAGGGCGCTGGCGTGAGCTCGGTGGACGGGTTAGCCCGCTACGCGGCGGGCCTGGCCTGCGCCGCTCGGGGCGCGTGGCGGGAGGCCGAGGCGCACCACGCGGGCGCGCTGGCGGTGTGGGGGCGGGACGGGCCGCGCGGCGGGCGGGCCGCGTCGGTGGACCGGGGGCTGGTCGAGCGGGCGCTGGACGAGGCGGACGCCTGCGCGTCCGCCGCCGAGGTCGCCGTCGAGCTGCACCGGCTGGTTCCCGCCGCGCACCGGCGCGGGGCGGCGCTGCTGGCCGCGTCGGGGGCCCGGTCGCCGCACGTGCGGGTGCTGGCCGACCTGGCGAGCCTGCTGGCGCGCGGTCCGGCGCCGCTGGGGGTGGTGCGCGCGCTGCACCGCCGCACGCCGGGCCTGACCGCCGCGCTGACCGACCGGGAGTGGCTGGTGGTGGGCGGGGACGTGCGGGCGACGCCGAGGTGCGCGGAGTTCCTGCGCGCGGTCAACGCGGCGCACGCCGAGGCGGTGGAGCGGTTGTGGCCGGACCCGCCGGTGGTCGAGCTGGTGGTGGAGCACCCGATGGCCGCCGCGCGCACGGGGACGTCGCCGCAGGCGCGGCTGTTCGACCTGCTGAGGGCGCTGCGCCACCACCGCGCGGACGCGCACCACGCAGCCGTGCGCCACGCAGCCGCGCACCCCGCAGCCGTGCGCCACGAGGTGGTGGCGGGAGCGGAGCACCGCTCGACGAGCGAGGACGAGCGGGTGACTGACCTGGCCGCGTCGGAGCCCTACCGGCAGCTCGACCAGGCGCGCAGGGCCGCGCTGGTGACCGACCTCCGGGGCCTGGCTGACTAGGCCCCGGAGGCGCGGGTCAGGAGAACTTGCCGTTGTTGGGCTTGGGCACGCCGTTGACGTACTCCGCCCCACCCGGCCAGGTCTGCTGCTCCCGCTGGGCCAGTTCCTCGTGCAGCTGCTGGAGCAGCGCCCGCTCGCGGTCGCTCAGCTTGGCGTCCACGGTCGGCGGCAGGTTGACCGAGGCGGGCGCCTGCCCGTCGGCCAGCGCCGCCTGGAGCGCCGCCAGGTCCTCCGGGTTGAGCTCCATCGTCACCTCGGCGCGCGAGAACGGCGAGTCCTCGGGCAGCGCGGGCGGCGGAGCCACCGGGGGCGCCACCGGCGGCGGGGCCGCCGGGGGAGCCGCCGGGACCACCGGCGGGGGCGCGGGCGCCGCCTTGGGGGCGGGCGGGGGCGCCACCGGCGGTGGGGGCGGAGGGGGCGGCGGCGGGGTCTGCTGCTTGGGCGTCGCGGGCGGGGCCGGTTCCTCCTTCTGGGCCTGGTCGCGCGCGGTGGTGCGCTTGACCGGCTTCGGGGGGAACGGCTGGATCGCCTCGAACGCCTCGTCGCGGCCACGTCGGGACTTGGTCGAGCCGTTCTGGTTGTCGTCGGCAGGCACCGGTTCCGGCTCGATGACCGGTGCCTTGTCCCGGACCTCGCCGTCGAACCAGGCGGCGTTGTCCGGTGCCTCGCCCTTGGCGCCGAGCGGCGCCGAGGGGAAGTAGACCTCGCGCGAGGACGACGACGCCGCGGCGTGGTACTCGTTCATCGGCTTGCCGACGGTGAGCACCTCCACCGAGGCCCGGATGCCCGCCTTCCGCAGCACCGCGTCCAACCGGTACGCGGTGGCGGTCGGGAAGCCCTTGGGGCCGATGTCCACCAGGACCACGCGCTGCGGCAGCGGTCCCGGTGTCGCGCCCGCCGGGCTGGACCGCCACGTGCAGCGCACCGAGCGCACGTCGGGCAGCGCCGACGCGGTCCGGCCCAGCACGTCGGCCAGGTCCTTCGTGGGGTCCGAGTCGGCCGTGAACCGGTGCCTGATGTGCGGCAGGGTCTCCACGGCCAGCAACCGGTCGGCCAGCAGCGGGTCCGAGCGGACCTCGCCCAGCAGCGCGCCCAGCTCCTCGCGCTCCTCGGCCTTGACCGGGATGCGCCCGGCGATCAGGCAGCCGACCACGTGGTCGACCGCGCGGTCCAGCTCCGAGACCGCCAGCATCTCCCGCGCCTGGGCGAGCGCGTCGTCGTCAACGCGGCCCGCCAGCGCCAACAGGAGGTCGTGCAGGCGGACGGGCAGTCCCGTTCCGTCTTGCGCCACGCCTGTTCTCCTTCCGGCCCGCTCCGCAGCGGCGACCATCAGACGGTCACCAGGTGTCCGTCGTCCTCGGCGCCGGTGCACACCAGCTCCGAGGACGCCAACGCCGCCCGGTGGTAGGGCGGCGGTTCGAGCCCGGCGGGCAGGACCTCCACGCAGGGGTCGTGCTCGCCGAGCGCCCGCAGCACGCGCTGCAGCTCGCCCGCGAGGCGCGCGCAGCCGGACGTGGCGGTGACCAGGATGACCCGGTTCGTCTTCCCGTTCTTGCCGCCGACCTGGCGCCAGGAGGAGCGGACCTCGCCGACCCCCGGCCTGCCGCGCAGGGTCGCGCCGAGCACGACCGTCGCCGAGTCGCCCATCGCCGCCCGGTCGGGCGACTCCGGGGTGAAGGCGAAGTCGGTCTCGGGCAGCTCGTCCAGCGCCCGGATGGAGCTGGTGGCCGCGCGGTCCGCGCCGTGCGGGACGAGGGCGCTCTCCAGCAGCCGCTGCTCGTGGTCGGTCAGGCCGATCCGGTCGTGCAGCAGGGTGCGGGGCAGCGTGCGGGCCAGGACGGACACGGCGTCGGTGGCGGCCCAGTCCCGGAACCGCCACATGACGTCGTCGGGGAGCCTCCCCGACAACCTCAGCAGCAGCTCGTGCAGCGTGTCCGACATCTCACTCCCGGATCTCGACGACCAGCTCGACCTCGACGGGCGCGCCCAGCGGCAGCTCGGCCACCCCGACCGCGGACCTGGCGTGCGCGCCCGCGTCGCCGAAGACCTCGCCGAGGAACTCGGAGGCGCCGTTGACGACGGCGGGCTGCCCGGTGAAGCCGTCGGCGGAGGCGACGAAGCCGACCACCTTGACGACGCGGGCCACCGAGTCGATCCCGACGAGGGCGTGCACGGCGGCGAGCGCGTTGAGCGCGCAGGTCCGGGCGTGGGCCTTGGCCTCCTCGGGGCTCACCTCGGCGCCGACCTTGCCGGTGGCGGCGAGCGCGCCGTCGACGAACGGCAGCTGGCCCGAGGTGAACACGAGCGAGCCGGTGCGCACGGCGGGCACGTAGGCGGCCACCGGGGCGGCCACCTCCGGCAGCTCCACGCCCAGCTCGGCGAGGCGGTCGGTCCAGGTCACGACTTGGGCCGCTTCAGGTAGGCGACGTGCTGCTCGCCGGTCGGGCCCGTCAGCACGCTGACCAGCTCCCAGCCGTCCTCGCCCCACTGGTCAAGGATCTGCTTGGTGGCGTGGGTCAACAGGGGAACTGTGGCGTACTCCCACTTCTGCATGACGGGAGCCTAGCCGCCGCGGCGGTCCCGGCGCGCCCGAGACCGGGGGTCGGCGACGGGTGGAGCGGGCTGCGGCGGGTGGACCAGCGGGCGTCCGCCGGGACGCCCGCGGGCGGTCCGCTGATTGTCCCGGCGGCGGCGCGGGGCGGGGTCGGGGCCGGGACGCGGGGGTTGCGCTGGGGCTTTGCCGTCCGGGTGATCGCGGGCCGCGCGCGAGGGGGCGCGCGGGGCGGTGGCGCGGTGATCGGCTCCCCGGCCCGCAGCGGCTTCCCGAACGATCTTCGTTTTGCTCTCGCAACGGCTCTCGGGACGCGCGTCGCCCCGGTCGGTCCGCGCGCACCGCCCGCGCACCGACCACCGGGGGTGACCGGATTCCAGGTCGGTTGAGTGGTTGGCGCGAACGCGGGACACCCGTCCGGGGGGTGGGGTGGCTGTCCGGAATGGCGGACCCCGGCTACCCCGGTCGGACGCGCGCGCCCGGCGGCCTGCCCGACCGTCCGGGTCACCTGCCCCTTCGGCCATTTCGCACCCCCGCCCCCGGGGCTACCTTGATCGGTGTGGAGACGTGGCGGGTCGTGGCCACCGGCGCCTTCATCGTCGGCGGGCTGGTGCTGGTGCTGGTCGGCATGGCGCAGGTGCGCGACCGGGTCAGACGGCGCTCCGAGCAGGACGCCAAGCACGCGCAGGTGCTGCGCGCGGCGCTGATCGGGCTGGTCGCGGTGGCCGCCGTCGCGCTGCTCATCGCGCTCTGGCTGCCGTCCACGGTGGCCTGGGCGCTGGTCGCCGCGAACGCGCTGGCGATCGTCTTCCTGACCACCGCCGACTGACCCCGCCGACCGGCCCCGGCCGGCCGCCCGGCCGAGCGCTCCGCCCGGTCCCCGCCCACCGGTCCCGGCGCGGACGATCACGGGAGTGATCTCGATCGGTGATCGCGCACCGCCCGGCGGAGTGGTGGGAACCGCGCATAGGCTGATCCGGTGACCGGCTGGACCGACGAACTCTCCCGCGCGCGGCTGCACGTCGTGACCGGCAAGGGCGGGACCGGGAAGACCACCGTCGCCGCGGCGCTCGCGCTGGCGCTGGCGACCGGGGGTCGCCGGGTGCTGCTCGTCGAGGTGGAGAACCGCCAGGGCCTCGCCCAGCTGTTCGACCGCCCGCCGCTGCCCTACTCCGAGGAGCGGATCGCGTCCGCGCCGGGCGGCGGGGAGGTCAGGGCGCTCGCGGTGGACCCCGAGGCCGCGCTGCTGGAGTACCTGGCCATGTTCTACAACCTGGGCTTCGCCGGGCGGACGCTGCGCAGGATGGGCGCCATCGAGTTCGCCACCACGCTCGCGCCCGGCCTGCGGGACGTGCTGCTCACCGGCAAGGTCAAGGAGTGCGTGCGCCGGGTCGGCAAGTCCGGCCGCCACGAGTACGACGCCGTGGTGCTGGACGCGCCGCCGACCGGCCGGGTGGTGCGCTTCCTGGACGTGACCCGCGCCATGGCCGACCTGGCGAAGGTCGGGCCGATCAAGGGGCAGAGCGAGGGCGTGGTCGCGCTGCTGCACTCCGGCGACACCGCCGTGCACCTGGTGTCGCTGCTGGAGGAGATGCCGGTGCGCGAGACGCTGGACGCGGTGGCCGAGCTGGACGGGGCCGACCTGCGGCCGGGCGCGGTGTTCGTGAACCGGGCGCGCCCGCACCGGCTGCCCCCGGACGCGGTGCTCAAGGCCGCCGAGGGCGGGGTCGACCCGGCCGAGCTGCGGGAGGGGCTCGCGGAGGCCGGGCTGGTGGTGCCCGACGAGGACCTGGCCGGGCTGGCCGAGCAGGCCGCCGACCACGCGCAGCGGGTGCTGGCCGAGGCGCGCGCGAAGGACAAGCTCGCGGAGGCGGACCTGCCGACGCTGGAGCTGCCCGAGCTGACCGGGGGCGTGGACGTGGCCGCCCTCTACGAGCTGGCCGAGTCGCTGGTCGAGCGGGGGGTGCGGTGAACAGGCTGGACGTGGACGCGCTGCTGGACGACCCGGCGACCAGGGTGCTGGTGTGCTGCGGGTCCGGCGGCGTCGGCAAGACGACCACGGCGGCGGCGCTGGCGCTGCGGGCCGCCGAGCGCGGCAGGCGCGCGGTGGTGCTCACCATCGACCCGGCGCGCAGGCTGGCCCAGTCGCTGGGGCTGCGCGAGCTGGACAACTCGCCGAGGAAGGTCGTCGTCGAGGGCTTCGAGCCCGACGGCGAGCTGCACGCGATGATGCTGGACATGCGCCGCACGTTCGACGACATGGTGCTGGCGCACGCGGGCCGGGAGCGGGCCCAGCAGATCCTGGCCAACCCCTTCTACCAGACGATCTCCACGTCGTTCTCCGGCACGCAGGAGTACATGGCGATGGAGAAGCTGGGCCAGCTCGTGGCGCGCGACGAGTGGGACCTGGTGGTGGTGGACACCCCGCCGAGCCGGTCGGCGCTGGACTTCCTGGACGCGCCGCAGCGGCTGTCGACGGTGCTCGACGGCAAGCTGATCAAGATGCTGTCGGCGCCCGCGCGGGCGGGCGGCCGGGGCATCATGAAGATCGTCGGGACCGGGTTCACCCTGTTCACGAAGGCCGTGTCGACGATCGTCGGCGGCCAGCTGCTCCAGGACGCGTCCACGTTCGTGCAAGCGTTCGACAGCATGTTCGGCGGCTTCCGGCAGCGCGCCCAGGCGACCTACGAGCTGCTGCGCTCACCGGGGACGGAGTTCCTGGTGGTCGCGGCGGCCGAACCGGACGCGCTGCGGGAGGCCAGCTACTTCGTGGAGCGGCTCTCCGCCGAGGAGATGCCGCTGTCCGGGCTGGTGGCGAACCGGACCCACCCGGTGCTGGCCGGTCTGGCCCCGGCGGGCGCCGAGGCGACCGCAGACCGGCTGGAGGAGCGGGCGGGCGGGCCGTCGCTGGCCTCCGCCGTCCTCCGGGTGCACGCGGACCGGGTCGCCGTCGCGGACCGCGAGAAGCGGCTGCTGGCGCGGTTCACCCGTGCGCACCCCGGTGTCCCCCTGGTCGGGGTCCCCGCCCTGCCAACCGACGTGCACGACCTGGACGGTCTGCGCGAGATCGGCCGCCGGCTGGCGGGCGAGTAGGAAAACCCCTGGTCGGCGCGGCGCGATCAGCCCGCTGCCGACTCCTCGTAGTGGTCCGTGCGCGCGGAGTCGAGCAGTTCGAGCCACGACGTCACGTCCGGTCGCCGCTTCAGCAGCGCCCTGCGCTCGCGCTCGGTCATCCCGCCCCACACGCCGAACTCGATCCGGTTGTCCAGCGCTTCGGCGAGGCACTCGGTGCGCACCGGGCAACCCAGGCACACGACCTTCACCTTGCGCTGTTCGGCCCCCCGGACGAAGAGCTGATCGGGCTCCCCGTCCCGGCACGCCGCCTTGATCCGCCAATCCCCCTGCTGCTGCATATCCCCCACCTCTGGTTCACACAGTGTCCGGTTCGAAATCCGCCACACCCCTGCCGCGGATGCCGTAGGCTCGCCACCGAAGTGGCCCGCCGTTGGCTGCTGTCCCTGGACGTTGACGGACTGTAGAGCGTTCCGGTTCCACCTCCAACCCTGGGATGCGCACCTGTTACCTGTCTTGAGTACGAGTACTCATCCCGGGTAATGGTGTTACTTGAGCCTGATCACTCGTTCCGGTCCCGGCTACGCTGATCCACGTGCGAGTCAGGAACAGCGTGCTGAAACTGCTCGGCCTGTGCGTGCTGGCGGGCGTCCTGCTGGCGGGCGCGTTGTTCCCCGCCGTCGGCGCGCTGGGCGTGGTCTCGAACCAGGCGAGCGACACCGTCGACAGCATCTCCTCGGACCTGGTGACGACCGACCCACCGCTGATCACGACGATCACGGACCGGGACGGCGCGCCGATCGCGTACCTGTACGACCAGTACCGGGTGCTGGTCCCACCCGAGGACATCTCCCCCACGATGAAGGCGGCCCTCGTCTCGGTCGAGGACCGCCGGTTCTACGAGCACCAGGGCGTGGACTGGAAGGGCACGACGCGGGCCGCGCTGACCAACCAGTTCAGCGGATCGGTCACGCAGGGGGCCTCCACGCTCACCCAGCAGTACGTGAAAAATTATCTTGTCCACGTCGTCGCGCGGAACAACAAGGTCGAACAGCAGAAGGCGCAAGAACAGACGATCGCGCGCAAAATGCGCGAGGCGCGCATCTCGTTGCAACTGGAGCGGAAACTGGGCAAGGAGGAAATCCTCGCCCGCTACTTGAACGTCGTCCCGTTCGGCTCGACGATCTACGGCATCGCCGCCGCCGCGCAGGCCTACTTCGGCACCACCGCGGACAAGTTGACCGTCGCGCAGTCCGCGATGCTCGCCGGGATGGTCAACAGCCCGTCCGCGCTCGACCCCGAGGTGTTCCCGGAGAAAGCGCTGGAACGGCGCAACCAGGTGATCGACAAGATGGTCGAGAACGACAAGCTCTCGCGCGACGCGGCCTTCGAGGCCAAGCGCGAGCCGCTCGGGCTGGCCGAGCCGGTGCGCACCCCGCCCAACGGGTGCGTGGGCGCGGGCCCGGAGAACGGGTTCTTCTGCTCGTACGTCGTGGAGTACTTGGAGCGCAACGGTTTCAGCATCGAGCAGCTGAAGATCGGCGGCTACACGGTGCGCACCACGCTCGACCGCGACATCACCCAGAAGGCCAAGCGCGCGGCCGAGGCGCAGGTCGCCAAGGACACCAGCGGGATCGCCAACACGATGGCGGTCGTGCGGCCGGGCAAGGAGAGCCACGAGGTCGTCGCGCTGGTCGCGAACCGCGACTACGGGCTCAAGGCCGACCAGTTCCAGACCCAGTTCGACCTGCCGAGCGGCGTGGAGAACAAGTTCGGCGCGGGATCGGTCTACAAGACCTTCACCGCCGCCGCCGCGCTGGAGAAGGGCATGGGGATCGAGAACGTCATCCCCACCCCGACGTTCTACGAGTCGCGCGTGTTCAAGGGCGGCGGGAACCGCTGCCGGAGCACCGGGGAACCGAACACCCGCTGGTACTGCCTCGGCAACGCCTCCTCCACGTACTCCTCGCAGATGTCGCTCCAGCAGGCGCTCCAGACCTCGCCGAACACCGGGTTCGTCATCCTGGAGGAACGGCTCGGAATGGACCCGGTGGTGGACATGGCCTCGCGGCTGGGGATGCGCGAGACGATGGCCACCAACATCTCCGGCACCCCGCCGGACCCCAGGTCCAAGCAGCGCGAGCTGCGGGTGTCGCAGAGCGAGTTCTACAAGCAGGACGGCGGGAACGCCTCGTTCACGCTCGGCCCGGCGTCGGTGAGCACGCTGGAGCTGGCCAACGTGGCGGCGACCATCATCAGCGGCGGCACCTGGTGCCCGCCGTCGCCGGTGGCCGAGGTGCTGGACCGCGACGGGCAGGCCGTGCCGGTCAACGAGGCCCCGTGCGAGCAGGTGGTCAACGAGCAGCTGGCCAACGGGCTCGCGGTGGGCATGTCCAAGGACGACCAGGGCGCGGGCACGGCGGCGGTGGCGGCGCGCAACGCCAAGTGGAACCGGCCGATGCTGGGCAAGACCGGCACGACCGAGGACTACAAGTCGGCGGCGTTCATCGGGGCCACGCTCGACTACGCGGGCGCGGTGCAGACCTACAACGACGGCCCCAACCCGCAGCCGATCTGCGTGACCGGCAAGCCGAGGCTGTGCGCGAACGGCGACATCTACGGCGGCACGGTGCCCGCGCGGACCTGGTTCGACACCATGTCGCAGATCCACGAGGGCCTGCCGGTGCGGCAGCTGCCGAAGGTCGAGCCGCGCTACCTCAAGGGCGGTGACGAGATCCGGGTGCCGGACGTGGTGGGCAGGAACGTCAACGACGCCACCAGGGTGCTCCAGGAAGCCGGGTACAAGGTGACCCAGCAGAGCCGGAACTCGGCGCAGGCCAAGGGAACCGTGGTGAGCCAGACGCCGCGCGGCAGCGCGCTGCAGGGCACGCTGATCACGCTGCTGGTGAGCACCGGCTACGTGCCGCCGCCCGCGCCGACCGAGCAGCCGACCCAGCAGCCGCCCACCCAGGGCGAGCCGCAGCAGCCCACCCAGCCGACCCAGCCCGGCGGTCAACCGGGCGGGACACCGGGCGCGCCCCAGCCGGGCGGGCCGACCAGGCCGACCAGACCGACCCGCTGAACGAGAGGAGCGGCGCCGCGAGATCCTCGCGGCGCCGCTCCTTCGCTCGGGGGCGGGGTTATCACCCCGCGACTGCTCCAGGAGCCCTGGCGGGGGCTCAGGCGCTCAGGCGGGCCTTCACCGCGGCGGCGACCCGGCCGCCCTCGGCGCGACCGGCGACCTTCGCGTTGGCGGCCTTCATGACCTGGCCCATCTGCTTCAGGCCCGGCTGCTCGCCGCCCTGCGCCAGCTCGGCGACGGCCTCGTCGACGAGCGCGGCCAACTCGGCGTCGTCGAGCTGCTTCGGGAGGTAGGCCTCCAGGATCGCCATCTCCTGGCGCTCCAGCTCGGCCTTCTCGTCCCGACCGGCGTTCGCGAAGGCCTCGGCGGCTTCCCGGCGCTTCTTCACCTCACGACCGATGACCTTCAGGACCTCGTCGTCGGTGAGCTCGCGCGCGGCCTTGCCCGAGACCTCCTCGTTGGTCACCGCGGTCAGCGCCATCCGCAGCGCGCCCGCCGTGACCGACTCCCTGTTCTTCATGGCGCCGGTCAGATCGGACTGCAACCGCGCCTTGAGCTGTGCCATGCGGGCAAACCTACCGGGCACCGCGTCGAGCCCCGAATCATTTGACCGCCTACCCTCGGGGAGGTGAACACGTTCGGCCGATCACTGCTCGCCACGACCGCACTCGGAACCGCGGCCCTCGCCTACGCGGCGGGCATCGAGCGCAGGCACTGGACACTGCGGCGCGCCACGATCCCGGTGCTGGCCCCAGGCTCGGCGCCGCTGAAGGTGCTGCACGTCTCCGACCTGCACATGACCCCGAACCAGAGCTCCAAGCAGCGCTGGGTCGCCGGGCTCGCCGAGCTGGAGCCCGACTTCGTCGTCAACACCGGCGACAACCTCGCGCACATGCAGGCCGTGCCCGGAGTGATCCGCGCGCTCAGCCCGCTGATGGACTTCCCCGGCGTGTTCGTGTTCGGCAGCAACGACTACTACGCGCCGCGCCCGAAGAACCCGGCGCGCTACCTGCTGCCGTCCGCGAAGACCAAGCGCTTCCACGGGCTCGACCTGCCGTGGCGCGACCTGCGCGCCGCCATGGTGGAGCGCGGCTGGATCGACCTGACCCACGTGCGCACCGCGTTCGAGGCGGGCGGTCAGCGGATCGTCGCGGCCGGTCTGGACGACCCGCACCTGAAGCGCGACCGGTACTCCGAGATCGCGGGCGCGCCCGGCAAGGCCGCGCTGCGGCTGGGCGTCACGCACTCGCCGGAGCCGAGGGTGCTGGACCCGTTCGCGGCCGACGGCTACGACCTGGTGCTCGCGGGCCACACGCACGGCGGTCAGCTGCGCGTCCCCGGCTACGGGGCGCTCGTGACCAACTGCGACCTCGACCGCGGCCGGGCCCGAGGCGTGTCCCGGTGGGGCGCGCACATGTGGCTGAACGTCTCCGCGGGCCTGGGAACGTCCCCCTACGCGCCGGTCCGCTTCGCCTGCCCGCCGGAGGCCAGCCTGCTGACCCTCGTGTCCCGCGACGTCGACGCTGGTCAGGACGACGCGGACGCGAAGAGGGGTGCCGATTTCGGAGTTCGTGGGACTGTGCGGTAGAGTTCACCTCGTTCGGCCCACCGGGGTGTGGCGCAGTTTGGTAGCGCGCTTCGTTCGGGACGAAGAGGTCGCAGGTTCAAATCCTGTCACCCCGACCAGTTCAGGCCGGGAGCTTCTCACGAAGCTCCCGGCCTGAACTGCTTTCAGGGCAAGGTTTTCCGAGGCTCCCCCCGGACGGCGGCGGCCGTTCTCGGAGTGACCTTCGTCTCACCGGCGGACCCCGCTCGTTCGCGAACCCCACAAAAACGATCGGGGCCCGTCCCCCCGGACGGGCCCCGACCTTCTCCGGAACGGCGCGGCGGCCCCACTTCCCCCTCCGCCGCCTTCCCCCGCGTTCCGGACCCTCCCCGCCCCGGTGGCCGACTCGCCACCGGGGCGCGAGGCCTACGCCATGTCGCGGTTGCGAGCCGTGCGCTCCCCCATGGTCTTTCCCCCCTCGGTTCCCCAGTGGTGTTTCCGACGCCTCCGAAGGTATTCGCACCGCGCCGATTCCAGCCACTCGATTTCCCGGCTCGCCACGCTCTCGCCAACCGCCGCGGTTGGCGAATCCGTGGCGAAAAGGCGCGGCGCGGCGAGTCCTTGGCAAATCACGAGGTCGGGTGCTTAACCTGGTGCGCGTGGACCAGGTCAAGCGCGCGGTCGACCGGGCGTGCTCGTTGCACAAGTCGACCGGGGTCCGGCGGACCGGGCTGGACCGGGTGCTGGGGGCCGAGCTGCGGGCGCTGTGGGGGATCGGCGGTTCCGACTCGCCCGACCGGGTCAGGGCCAAGGCGGTGCTCCAGCTGGAGCGGGTGTTCGGCGGGTTGGACGAGACCGTGGCGGCCGTCGCGCGGGGGTGGTTCAACACCTCGCTGGACCCCGGCTGGTGGGCGTTGAACCTGACCGAGCGCAAGCGGCGGCTGCACGCCGGGCTGGACCTGTCGCAGCGCACGCTGGAGCGCCGGTTCGGCGACGAGGCGCAGCCCGCGCTGATCGCGTCGCTGCGGGCCGGACCTGCGCCGGTGCCGCCGGGGGACGTGCTGGCCCGGCTGGACGCGGAGCGTCGGGCGGTGGCGGGCGACCCGCCGGACGACGGGGCCGACGAGCGGATCGGGCGCTTCCGCGAGCCGGTGTCGCCGCTGGAGCAGGCGCTGCGGTTCGCGCGCGAGGAGCAGCTGCACGGGCTGCGGGACGCGGAGGGGCGCCCGGTGGTGCTGGACGCGGGCGCGCACGGGGCGTGGATGCCGGTGTTCAGCACGCGCGCCCGGCTGCGGGAGTACCTGCTGGCGAACCCGGCGTTCGACGGGTTCGCGTTCACCAGCACCGGTCCGAAACTCGCCGCGGAACTCACCGCGCGACATCCCGGAGCGGGTCTCGCGGTGAATCCGGTGGCCGATCCCGAGGGGGACCTGGGGAGAACATTCACCCTTCTCCCCGAACAGGTGGAAAAGCTGCTGCCGATTCGGCGCTCACCCGGTGGAAACCGCGCCGGATAACTTCTCCTGCCGCTACAGTCCGCTCCGTGAGCGGTTTCGCGGTGGACACTCGTGAACTGTGCGACGCGGCCGAGTCGGTGCGCGCGGAAGTGGCCGAACTGGTGGGGAGCCCGGCGCTCAAGTACCGGGCGGACCCGACCAGGCTCGGGCACGAGGGGTTGGGGGCGGCGCTGGCCGAGTTCGACGACGCGGCGCGGGTCGGGATCGCCGCGCTGGCGTCGGACGCCTCGGAGCTGGCGCGCGGGCTGGACGAGACCGCCTCGACGTACGCGGACGCGGACGCCGAGGCGGCGCGGCGCTCCGACGAGCACGGGTAGCCGCCGGTGCCGGGGGACGAGGGGGAGCCGATCGCGGGCAGCGCTTCGGTGCTGGAGAACGAGGTCGTGCGGTTGCGGCACGTCGCCGACGCCCTGGGCGAGGTCGCGGGGGCGGTGTCGCGGGCGCGGGCCGACGAGTGGAGCGGTCGGGCGCGCGACGGGTATGACGGGGCGCGCGACGGGGTGCGGGCGCGGTGCCTGCGCGCGGCGGAGGAGTTCACCAGGGCGGCGCGGGCGGTCGACGGGTACCGGGCGGTGCTGCTGGAGCTCCAGCCGAGGGCGCGGTGGGCGGTCGAGGAGGCGCGCGGGCGGGGGCCCGCGGCCGAGGCGGTCGCCGAGGAGCGGGTGGACCGGTGGCGGCGGCAGCTGGACCGGGCCGGGGACGAGGCAGCGGCGGCGGTGCGGGCCGCGGTGCGCCGGATGGGTGACCTCGGCGGGATTTCCCCCCGGCAGGCGGTTGCTCCGATCGCCGCTCCGCGCGCGCCCGAGCGCAGGAGCGCTCCGGTCGCGCGACCGGACCTCGGGGACGGCCCGACGTACGAGTCGAGGCTCCAGGAGCTGAACAGGGCGCTGGTCGCGGCGTTCGCCGGTCTTCCGTGAACGGATCTTCACCCGATTACACACAGTTCCCTCTTTAGAGTGAACCTTTAATGTTGAACTGACTCTGCGTAACAGCAGGGCGGTCCGGAGCGAAAAACGAGACACGCGCGTCGCACAACCGCACCCGCTCCTGCGAGGAGTAGCAATGAGCACCGCCGCACCGTCAGGCCCGCACGCCGACCACCGCCACCCGGACCCCGAACCACCGGTCCGCGCACCACGATCCCCCGCGCAGAGCCCCCCGGTCCCGGTGACCACGGGCCTGGGGAGCGTCGCCCTCGCGCTGGCCGTGGTGGGCGCGGCGTGGCTGGTGGCGGACCTGACCTCCCCCGTCTTCGGCGCGGCCACCGGCGCGCTGCTGGTGCTCGGGGCGGCGGCGGTCCGCGCGCTGCGCCGGGCCGCGCGGACGGCGGACCGGATCTTCGCCGAGGAACTGCCCCCGGCGGGGCCGGTCCGGGCGACCGGGGTCCCCGTCCCGCGCGAACCCGAGGACGACCGCCGCGCGCCGGGCGCCCGGCGCACCGGTCCCCCGTCCCGCCGCAGGGCGGCCAGGGACAGGCGCAGCCGCCGAACGGCGGACCGGAACGGCCGCTGAACGCCCCACGACGGCCGGAACCCCCCGCAGACCACCCGGTGGCCGCCTCACGCTGACCGAGACGGCCACCGGGCTCCTGGAGGGCTTCCCGGACGGTGGAGGGCTGGGTGGCGAGAGCCGGACCGGCACAGCAGGCCGGGGGCGAGCAGAGTTGCGGCGAACTCGGCAGCGACGGAAGCCGGGCGCTGAAGCGCTGGGCGACGGCGAACGATGGCGAACCGGGCTGCGGGAGGTCTTCCCGCTGTCGGGCGCTGACGGATGAGCGGCTAGCGGCAGGCAACCAGCGGCCACTCCCCCGCAGCCACCGGCGGGCGGGAACAGCCACCGGCGGGCGGACTGGGCCATCGGCGGGCGGGATCGGCTACCGGCAGGCGGGAACAGCCACCGGCAGGCGGACTCGGCCATCGGCGGGCGGGAACAGCCATCGGCGGGCGGGATCGGTTACCGGCGGGCGGGATCGGTACTCGGCGATCATCCCGCCAACCGTTAACTGTCAACAGTTGGCAGTTGTTGGCGAAGTTGAGCCCCGGCGTCCTCCCGAAGTCCGCCTTGCCCCGAAGGGGTGGCAGGTGCGGGATCGGCTTCCCGCGCCCGTCCCAGGCCGCGCACAGTTCGCCCGTGGATCACGCCCCCTGGACCGGCCACCGCACCGACCACCGCACCGAGCTCCGCCGCGCCTACGCGGGCGGGAAGCTCACCGAGCTGCCCGTCTTCGCGGGCGGCTTCATCAACTTCGGGTTCTGGCGGGCCATCCCCCTCGACGGCCCGCTGACCGCCGAGGACCGCGTCGCCTCCCAGGCCGCCCTCTACGACCTCGTGCTCGACGCCCTCTCCCCCACCGGCCGCAGCACCCTGGAGGTCGGGTGCGGGCAGGGGGTCGGGGCCCGGCGGACGCTGCTCAGGTCGCCCGCCCGCTGCGCCGGGGTCGACCAGGAGCCCGAGCAGGTCGAGCGGGCCCGCGCGGCTGCGCCCGATGCCGAGTTCGCGGTCGGGTCGGCGGGCTCGCTGCCCTTCGGGGACGGCGAGTTCGAGCGCCTGCTGTCGGTGGAGGCCGCGCAGCACTTCGACGACCTCGGCGCGTTCGCCCGCGAGGCGGCCCGCGTGCTCTCCCCCGGCGGCCGGTTGGCCGTCACCACGTTCTTCGCCGCCGACGCGTCCGCCGCGCCCGAGCTGTCCCGGCTGCTGGCCACGTTCGCGAGCGGCCTCGACCTGCCCCACCCGATCGGGGGCTTCCTCGACCGGCTCCGCGAGGCCGGGTTCGACGGCGTCACGGCCACCAGCGTGGGCGAGCACGTGTGGCGCGGCCTGGACCGCTGGCTGGAGCTGGGGCCCGCGCCCGAGCGGTGGGACCGCAACTGGCTGGTCGCCGCCGAGCGGGGCCTGCTGGACTACCACCTGGTCACCGCGACGAAGCCGGCAGGATCGGGGGCGTGACGACGCACCCGACAGCTCCAGTCCCGGACCCGCTGTTCCCCGCCCCCGAGGCGGAGGCCCGCTGGCGGGACCGCTTCACCGCCCCCAGGGTGAGCCTGCCCCAGTGGGCGGAGGACGCGCCGGACCGGAACCTGTACCTGTCGAACTCCAGCGGCGTGTGGGAGGTCTACGCCTGGGACCGGGCGTCCGACGAGCACCGCAAGGTCACCGACCGCCCCAACGGCACCTCGCACGCCGCGCTCCCCCCGGACGGCGAGCGGATCTGGTGGTTCTCCGACACGGACGGCGACGAGTTCGGCGTGTGGGTGACCGAGCCGTTCACCGCCACGGGCGAGAAGGCCGAGCCCGCGGTGCCCGACGTCCCGGCCGCCTACCCGGCGGGCCTGGGCATCGGCGACGAGGTCGTGGTGATCGGCGCGTCCACCGACGACGGCACGACCGTGTACCTCTCGCGCTCCGGCGGCCCCGCCGAGGTGCTCTACCGGCACGCGAACGACGCAGGCCTCGGCGCGCTGTCCAAGGACGAGTCGCTGGTCGCGATCGCGCACTCCGAGCACGGCGACAACCGGCACACCGCGCTGCGCGTGCTGACCACGTCCGGCGAGACCGTGGCGGAGAAGTGGGACGGCCCCGGCAAGGGCCTGGACGCGATCGCGTTCAGCCCGGTGCGCGGCGACAACCGGCTGCTGGTGATGCACGAGCGCCGGGGCCGCGAGGAGCTGCTGGTGTGGGACGTGGCGGCGGACGCCGAGACCGAGGTCGTGGTGGACCTGCCCGGCGAGATCTCCGCCGACTGGTACCCGGAGGCGGACGCGCTGCTGGTGGTGCACACCTTCCAGGCGCGCAACACGCTGCACCGCTACGACCTGGCGACCGGCGCGCTGACCGCGCTGGAGACCCCGCACGGCTCGGTGGGCTCGGTGGGGGTGCGGCCGGACGGCGACGTGGAGTACTCGTGGTCGTCGGCGGCGCGCCCCGGCGTGGTGCGGGTGCTGACCGCGTCCGGTGAGGACCGGGTGCTGCTCTCGCCCCCTGGGCACCGGCCGCCGCCGTCGGCCGAGCTGCGGGACGTGTTCGTCGGCGACGTGCACGCGCTGGTGGCCAGGCCGGAGGGCGCGCCGGACGGTCCGCTGCCGACGGTGTTCAGCCTGCACGGCGGGCCGCACGCGGCGGACGAGGACCGGTTCTCGGCGTACCGGGCGGTGTGGCTGGACGCCGGGTTCGCGGTGGTGCACGTGAACTACCGGGGCTCCACCGGGTACGGCTCGGCGTGGCGGGACGCCATCGAGGGCAGGCCGGGGCTGACGGAGCTGGAGGACGTCGCGGCGGTGCACGACTGGGCCGTGCGCGAGGGCTTCGCGGACCCGGCCAGGTGCGTGGTCAACGGGGCCTCGTGGGGCGGTTACCTGTCGCTGCTGGCGCTGGGGACGCAGCCGGAGCGCTGGGCGGCCGGTGTGGCGGGCGTGCCGGTGGCGGACTACCTGGCGGCGTACGAGGACGAGATGGAGCCGCTGCGGGCGTTCGACCGGGCGCTGTTCGGCGGGTCGCCGCAGGAGGTGCCGGAGCGGTACCGGCTGTGCTCGCCGCTGACCTACGTGGACGAGGTGCGGGCGCCGGTGCTGGTGCTGGCGGGCGAGAACGACCCGAGGTGCCCGATCCGGCAGATCGACAACTACCTGGACCGGCTGGCCGCGCGGGACGCGGCGTACGAGGTGTACCGGTACGACGCCGGGCACGGGTCGCTGGTGGTGGCGGAGACGATCGCGCAGACGGCGGCGGAGGTCGACTTCGTGCGGCGCAGGCTGGGCTGACCACCCTGGTCGGTTGACCACCCTGATCGGCTGAACCGGAACGGGCCTGCGGCTGGACTCGCCGCAGGCCCGTTCCGCGTCCAGGCGCCCGCGTTCGAGCCCTCGGGCTCACGCCCCCCGCAGCGCGAGCCCGGTGCGCAGCGCGCCGATCGCCTCCGCGACGGCCTCCCGCCCGGACGTGCCGACGCCGAGCGCGTTGGCGAAGCCGTGGATCAGCCCCTCGTGCCTGCGCAGCACGACGGGCACGCCGCTCTCCGCGAGCCTGGCCGCGAACGCCTCGCCCTCGTCGCGCAGCGGGTCGAGCCCGGCGGTGGCCACGTAGGTCGGCGGCATGACCGACAGGTCGGGGGCGAGCAGCGGCGACAGCCTGGGGTCGCGGTGGGTGGCCAGGTCGGGGGCGTAGTTGCCCATGAACCAGTCCATCTTGGGCCGGGTGAGGAAGAAGCCGCGCGCGAACAGGTCGCGGGAGCCGCCGGTGGCGGTGGCGTCGAGCGAGGGGTAGAGCAGCAGCAGGAACGCGGGCCGGTGGTCGGCGTCCGCGGCGCCGAGCGCGGCCGACGCGGCCAGGTTGCCGCCCGCGCTGTCGCCGCCGAGCGCGATGCGGGCGGGGTCGGCGCCGAGCCGCTCGGCGTTGGCGACGGCGAACCGGTAGGCGGTGTCGGCGTCGTCGGCGGCGGCGGGGAACCGGTGCTCGGGGGCTAGCCGGTAGTCGACCGACAGCACGCGCACGCCCGCGCCCGCCGCGAGGTGGCGGCACAGGTCGTCGTGGGTGTCGAGGTCGCCGCTGACCCAGCCGCCGCCGTGCAGGAACAGCAGCAGCGGGGAGCCCTCGGGCAGCCCCTGCGGGGTGTAGTGCCGCGCCTTGAGGTGGTCCGAGACGAGCACGGGCTTGGTGGCGACCCTGGTGAGCCGGGGGCCTTCGACGAGCGCGGCGGTGCGGCGGAGCGAGGCGCGGCTGGTGGCCGGGGACGAGGTGGCCCAGCCCGTGCCGGACAGCTCCTGCATCCGCAGCAGCAGCTGGGTGTCCGGGTGGAGGGGCTGGCCGTCGACCACGCGGGGAGGGCCGGTGAGGAGTCGGCGGACCGGGGCGGGCAGGGCGAACGCGGCGCGCAACCCTGCGGCCAGCACTCCGGTGGGGACCCTGTCGGCGAGCTTCGGCATGTGACCGACGCTACCTGCGGGTAGGTCCGGAGGGCGAGAGGTTGGACCTCGACCTAACTGGAGGTGGCAGGATCGGGCGCATGACGGTCACCGTGGTGGGCATCGGCGGTTCGCTCCGCGCCAACTCCTCGTCCGAGCGCGCGCTGCGCCTGGTCCTGTCCGGTGCGGCGGAGACCGGCGCGCGGATCGTGGAGGTGTCCGGCCCGGACCTGGTGCTGCCGTTCTACGACCCGGCCGAGAAGACCCGCCCGGAGGCCGCCCGCAGGCTGGTGGAGGCGCTGCGCGTCGCGGACGGCGTGGTGCTGGTCTCGCCCGGCTACCACGGGACGGTGTCCGGGCTGGTCAAGAACGCCCTGGACTACGTGGAGGACCTGCGCGAGGACGAGCGCCCGTACCTGGACGGCCGGGCGGTGGGCTGCGTGGCGACCGCGATGGGCTGGCAGGCCTCGGTCACGACGCTGACCTCGCTGCGCTCGATCGTGCACGCCCTGCGCGGCTGGCCGACCCCGCTGGGGGCGTCGGTGAACACCCGCGAGGTGAAGTTCGACGAGGCGGGCGAGTGCTCCAGCGCCGAGGTGGCCGAGCAGCTGCGCACGGTCGGCAGGCAGGTGGGCGAGTTCGCCGCGAGCCGCGCGAAGCGCTGGTGACTTCGGGGAACCGCCGGAGCACGCGGGAGGGCCCGCCCCGGTGACCGGGGCGGGCCCTCCCGCGTGACTCACCTCAAGCTTGCTGTGCCTGCCACATCCAGTGGGCTTCCTCGAGCTGCTTCGTGATCTCGATCAGCAGGTCCTGGGTGACCGGGTCCGGCTTGTCGGTCTCGTCGATGCGCTCGCGCAGCCGTGCGACGAGGGCTGCGAGGGTGGTGACGACGGCGCTGACGACGTCGTCCTCCTTGAGCCAGCCGTCCGGGAACTCCGGCACCCCGGAGGACTCCGCGACGGTCCTCGCCTTGCCGTTGGGCGTGACGCCCAGGGCGGCGGCGCGCTCGGCCACCTGGTCGGCGTAGGTCCGCGCGGTGGTCACCAGCTCGTCGAGCTGGAGGTGCACGCTGCGGAAGTTCTTGCCGACCACGTTCCAGTGCGCCTGCTTGGCGACCAGGGACAGGTCGACCAGGTCCACGAGGGTGGCCTGCAGGACGTGGCCGACCGCGTCCTTGGCCTCGTCCGACAGCGGACTGGTGATCGGGGACTTGCTCATGGCGTCCAGCTCCTCCTTCACACGGTGGCGCGTCACACGGTGGTGGTGAGAGCCACCTCGATGTTGCCTCGGGTCGCGTTGGAGTACGGGCAGACCTGGTGGGCGGTCTCGACGAGCTTGTGCGCGGCGGCCTCGTCGGCGCCGGGGATGTGCACGGCCAGCTCGACGGTCAGGGCGAAGCCGCCCTGGTCGTTGGGGCCGATGCCGACCTTGGCGGTGACCGTGGAGTCGGTGATGTCCGCCTTGGCCTGGCCGGCGACCCGCTTGAGCGCGCTGTGGAAGCAGGCCGCGTAGCCCGCCGCGAACAGCTGCTCGGGGTTGGTCTTGTCACCGCCGGGGCCGCCGAGCTCCTTCGGCATGGCCAGCTGCTCGTCGATCACGCCGTCGGAGGACCGGACCTCGCCGTTGCGCCCGTCGCCCACTGCGATCGCCTCAGCGGTGTACAGCACGTTCATAGTCGAGTCTCCTGTGTCAGGTGTCATTCCCAGAAGCGGAGGCCTGAGTGCGCACGGGGAAAAGCGCCCTGCGCGCACTCACCGCTCCGCTTCAAGCCGGTAACGGCGGGATCTTGTTGCCCCGCAATGGCGTCAACACCACCGTCCACGCGTCCTTACCCGGTCGTGCGGCAGCTCACGCGCCGCAGCGGCTGAGTACCCGCGCCGGACTGGATCAACCGGGGTGAGACCCGCGCCACCGGCAGGCGGCCGTCCGATCAGGACCGGTCCTCGAAGGCGGCGGCGATCCGGTCGCCGACCCCCTTGTCGATGTTGCGCCAGTACTCGAAGACGCGGCGCAGCACGGGCTCGGACACCCCGTTGCCCGCGTGCGCGACGACCGTCTCGACCAGCCGGTCGCGCTGGGCGTCGTCCATGACCTCGCGCACGAGCGTGCCCGCCTGGCCCCAGTCGTCGTCCTCGGGGTGCAGCCGGTACGCGGAGCGCACGACCGCGTCCTCGACGCCGTAGGAGGTGGTGGCCTCGGACCCGACCGCCGCCGAGGCGTGCGGGCCGCCGTAGGAGTTGGGCGCGTAGACCGGGTCGCTGGCGTTGCCGTAGCGCATGGCGCCGTCCTTGGCGTACGAGTCCACCCGCGACTTGGGCCGGTTCACCGGCAGCTGCGCGTAGTTCGCGCCGATGCGGTACCGGTGCGCGTCGGGGTAGGCGAAGATCCGGCCGAGCAGCATCTTGTCCGGGGAGGCCCCGATGCCGGGCACCAGGTTGGTGGGCTCGAACGCGGCCTGCTCGATCTCGGCGAAGTGGTCGGACGGGTTGCGGTCCAGCACCAGCTTGCCGACCTCGATCAGCGGGTAGTCGCCCTGCGGCCAGACCTTGGTCAGGTCGAACGGGTTGAACCGGTAGCCCGCGGCGTCCTCGTACGGCATGACCTGCACGTGCAGGGTCCACGAGGGGAACTCGCCGCGCTCGATGGCGTGCCACAGGTCGGCGCGGTGCGCGTCGGCGTCCTCGCCCGCGATCCTGGCGGCCTCGTCGGCGGTGAGCGTCTCGATGCCCTGGTCGGTCTTGAAGTGGTACTTCACCCAGTGCCGCTCGCCCTCGGCGTTCTCCCACAGGTAGGTGTGCGAGCCGTACCCGTTCTGGTGGCGCCAGGTGCGCGGGATGCCCCGGTCGCCCATGAGCCAGGTGACCTGGTGGGCGGTCTCGGGCTGGAGGGTCCAGAAGTCCCACTGCATGTCGTGGTCGCGGCGGCCGGTGTCGACGCGGCGCTTCTGGGAGCGGATGAAGTCGGGGAACTTGATCGGGTCGCGCAGGAAGAACACCGGGGTGTTGTTGCCGACCAGGTCGTAGTTGCCCTGGCTGGTGTAGAGCTTGAGCGCGAAGCCGCGCGGGTCGCGCCAGGTGTCCGGGGAGCCGAGCTCGCCCGCGACGGTGGAGAAGCGCAGCAGCGCCTCGGTCTTCACGCCGGGCTGGAACAGGGCGGCCTTGGTGTAGCGGGAGACGTCGCCGGTGGTCGTGAAGTGGCCGAAGGCGCCCCCGCCCTTGGCGTGAACCACCCGTTCGGGGACGCGTTCGCGGTTGAACTGGGCGTTCTTCTCGATGAGGTAGTGGTCCTGGAGCAGGATCGGCCCGTTGGGGCCGAGGGTCAGCGAGTGGTCGTCGCTGGCGATCGGGATTCCCGCGTTGTTGGTGGTGGGACGTGCGTCGGTCACGGTGCTCGTCGCTCCCTCTGGCGGTCGTCGGTCGGTCCGGTCCCCCTGGGTTCCCACCCGCGCGGTGGGCACAACCCACCCAACGCTCTTTTCTGGAGCAAGTCAAGAAAGCGAGTGGCTAAAGATGTTGCGCGTGAGAGCGAGGATGTCCCGGTGAGCCTGAACGCCTACCGGTCCGTGCTGCGCACCCCGCGAGTCGTCCCCACCATGCTGGTCGTGCTGCTGGCGCGGATACCGATCACCGGCGTCGGCATGACGCTGACCATGCACGTGCTGCTCGCCCTGGACCACGGCTACGGCGCGGCGGGCCTGGTCGGCATGGCGGCCACGGCGGGCAGCGCGATCGGGTCGCCGCTGCTGGGGCGGATGCTGGACGGGCGCGGGCTGCGCGCGGTGGTCGGCGTGTCGATCGTGGTGGAGGCCCTGTTCTGGCTCACCGCGCCGCTGCTGACCTACCCGGTGCTGCTGGTGACCGCGTTCCTGTCGTCGCTGGCCGCGCTGCCGGTGATGAGCCTGGGCAGGCAGGCGCTGACCGCGCTGGTGCCGGAGAGCGGCAGGCGCACCGCGCTGGCCCTGGACTCGATGGCGGTGGAGCTGGCGTTCATGGCGGGCCCTGCGCTCGGCGTGTTCCTGGGCACCCACTTCACCGGGCGGCCCGCGATGTGGGCGATCGGCACGGCCGTGGTGCTGTCCGGGCTGCTGCTGTGGGTGGTGGACCCGCCGCTGCGGGCCGGTGGCGCGGCGCCCGGCGGGCAGGCCCCGCGCGGGTGGCTGGACCGGCGGCTGGTCGGGGTGCTGATCAGCGCGGGCGGGGCGACGTTCCTGCTGACCGGGGTGGAGCTCGCGACGGTGGCGCAGATGCGCGCGCAGGGCCTGACCGAGTGGACCGGGGTCGCGATCGTGGTGATGTGCGCGGCGTCGCTGGTCGGCGGGTTCTGGTACGGCGGGTTCGAGCGGCCGGTGCCGGTGTGGGCGCTGATGGCCGGGATGGGGGTGCTGACGCTGCCGCTGGTGCTCGCGGGCGGGTCGCCGTGGCTGCTGGGGCCCGCGCTGGCGCTGTCGAGCTTCCTGTGCGCCCCGACGCTGACGGCGACCGGCGAGGCGATCACGACGATGGCCCCGGAGGGGGCGCGCGGGACGGCGCTGGGGCTGCAGGGCGCGGCCTTCACGCTCGGGTCGGCGCTGGGTCAGCCGGTGGCCGGGTGGGCCATCGACGGCGTGGGGCCGTCGGCCGGGTTCGCGGTGGCGGCGCTGGGCTCGCTGGCGATCGCCGGGCTGGTGGTGCTGCTGGGCGCCCGGAACCGGGCGCCCGAGCCGGTGGTCGTGGGCTGAGCGCCCCGACCACCCGAGGGTGGCCTCCGCCGGAAGCGGGGCCACCCTGCGCGGCTCGGATCAGGCAGGCTGGACGTTCTCGGCCTGCGGGCCCTTGGGGCCGCTGGCCACGTCGAACGTGACCGCCTGGTTCTCCTCCAGGGAGCGGTAACCCGAAGCGTTGATCGCGGTGAAGTGCACGAAAACGTCCGGCCCACCGCCGTCCTGCTCGATGAAACCGAAGCCCTTTTCAGCGTTGAACCACTTCACCTTGCCAGTTGCCACTGCCTTCTCCTCTGCCGTGAAACATGTCGAACAGCCACCGCTCCGGTCGAACACCCCGGGGCGCGGGCGCGATCCTGCACAGACCTGGCCGGTGTCGCTGGGCGACACGACGCGGACCGCGCGGGCTTCCCCCGATCGTGACTGCGGGGCTGAGCCTAAAGCAGATCGGCCGAATTAGCGCGCTCGCGTAGGTCTCAGATCGCTCGCAACGCTTCGTAGAGCCGCTCCACACCCGGTCGCGCCGCCGCGTAGTGCGCCGCCGCGGCCGGGTCCGGTTCGTACCGGCGCTCGGGAACCACCAGGTCAGCGGTCCCCGCCAGCGAGTCCAGCTCGCCCAGCGAGCGCCACGCCAGCAGCGCCGCGCCCACGGCCGAACCCCCGGTGTCCTCGGTGATCTCCAGCGGCACGTCGAGCGCGGCGCACAGCACCGACGCCCACAGCTCGTGCCGCAGCGCGCCGCCCGTGGCGCGCACCAGGCGCACCTCGGCGACCGACCGCACCGCGTCCAGCACCAGCGCCAGCTGCTGCGCGACGCCCTCCACGAGCGCCCTGGTGAGCTCGGCCCGCCCGTGCTCGCGGCGCAGGCCCACCACGGCCGAGGTCGCGTCAGCGTCCCACCAGGGGGCCCGCTCGCCCAGCAGGTACGGCAGCGCCGTCACGCCGGACGCGCCGACCGGCACGCGCGCGGCCTCGTCGAGCAGCTCGACCACGTCGGCCCCGAACGACTCGGCCGCCCAGGAGGCGACCACGCCGCCGTTGCTGACCGCCCCGCCGACCGTCCACAGCCCGTCGCCGATGGCGTAGCAGAACACCCGGCCGCGCTCGTCCACGGCGGGCTCGGGGCTCACCACGCGCAGCGCGCCGCTGGTGCCCAGCGACAGCGCGGCCACGCCGGGCACGATCGCGCCGACGCCCAGGTTGGCCAGCGGCCCGTCGCCGCCGCCGAGCACGACCGGCGTGCCGGGGGCGACCCCGTCGACGACCGCGCGCAGCGGGAACGAGGCGGTGGGCGCGTGCAGCTCGGGCAGCTGCTCGGCGCGCACCCGGGCGTGCGCGAGCGCGCCGGGGTGCCAGTCCAGCGCGCGCAGGTCCATGAGCCCGGTCGCCGACCCGGACGAGTGCTCGGTCGCGAGCACCCCGGTCAGGTGGGCGAACACGTAGTCCTTCAGCCCGCACCACCGGTGCGCCTGAACGCCGTGCTCGGCGAACCAGCGCAGCTTCACCAGCGGCGACATGGTGTGCACGGGCGTGCCGGTGGCCCGGTGCAGCGCGACGCCGTCCCCGGCCCGCAGCCGCGCCACCTGCTCGACCGCGCGCCGGTCGGCCCAGCTCAGCGACGGGGTCACCGGCCTGCCGGACCCGTCGAGCCCGAGCAGCGTGTGCAGCGCGCCGGTCAGCACCAGGGCGCGCACGCCCTGCCCGTCACCGGCGCAGGCCAGCGCCACCTCGGACACCGCCGCCAGCGCGGCGGCGAGCACCTCGTCCGGGTCCTGGGTGGCCTCCCCGGACGGCGTGGTCCGCATCGGGTACCCGCGCTCGGTCGAGCGCAGCACCCGTGCTCGGGGGTCGACCGCGACCACCTTGGTCGCGGTCGTCCCCAGGTCTACCGCGAGCACAACCCCCTTGTCGCGCAACGCCTACAGCCTGCCCGCCAGTTCCTCGGCGATCTCGTAGGTGTTGAGCGCGGCGCCCTTGCGCAGGTTGTCCCCGCACACGAAGAAGTCGAGCGCGTTCGGGAAGTCCAGCGCCTGGCGGACCCGGCCGACGTAGGTCGGGTCGCCGCCCACGACGTCGGCGGGCGTCGGGAAGCGCAGGGCCTCCGGCTCGTCCACCAGGACGACCGACGGCTGCTCCTCGAAGATCTTGTGCGCCTGCTCGACGGTCACCGGCCGCTCGAACACGGCGTGGACGGCCAGCGAGTGCGTGGTCACCACGGGCACCCGCACGCAGGTCGCCGAGACCTTCAGGTCCGGGATGCCGAGGATCTTGCGGGACTCGTTGCGGACCTTCAGCTCCTCGCTGGTCCACCCGTCGTCCTTGAGGGACCCGGCCCACGGCACCACGTTCAGCGCCAGCGGCGCGGGGAACGGCGAGTCGGACACCGGCAGGCCCGCCGCGTCGAGCACCTCGCGCACGTCGCCCGCGCGCTCGCCGACCTGCTTGCCGGAGACCGCCTCGACCTCGGCGCGGAGCCGGTCGATCGCGGCCTGCCCGCCGCCGGACGCGGCCTGGTAGGAGGCGACGACCAGCTCGCGCAGCCCGAACTCGCGGTGCAGCGCGCCGATCGCGGCCATCATCGACAGGGTCGTGCAGTTGGGGTTGGCGATGATCCCCCTGGGCCGCTCGCCGATCTTGTCCGCGTTGACCTCGGGCACCACCAGCGGCACCTCGTCGTCCATGCGGAACGCGCCGGAGTTGTCCACGGCGACCGCGCCGCGCGCGGCGGCGATCGGCGCCCACTTCGCGGACACCTCGTCGGGCACGTCGAACATGGCGACGTCGACGCCGTCGAACGCCTCGGGGGTCAGCTCGACGACGGTGAGGTCCTCGCCGCGCACGTGGATCTTCTTGCCCGCCGAGCGCGCGGAGGCGATCAGCCGGATCTCACCCCACGGCACGGTCTCCCGGTTGTTGATGATCGAGATCATCACCGTGCCGACCGCGCCGGTCGCGCCGACCAGTGCCAGAACCGGACCGCCGCTCATCGGCCGCTACCCCCGTACACGACAGCCTCCTCGTCGCCACCGAGCTCGAACACGTCGTGCAGCGCGCGCACGGCGTCGTCGAGCTGGGTGTCCCTGCAGATGACCGAGATGCGGATCTCCGAGGTGGAGATGATCTCGATGTTGACGCCCGCGCTGGCCAGCGCCTCGCAGAAGGTGGCCGTGACGCCGGGGTGCGAGCGCATCCCCGCGCCGATCAGCGACACCTTGCCCACGTGGTCGTCGTAGATGACCTTCTCGAAGCCGATCTCGCCGCGCGCCTTCTCCAGGGCGGCCACCGCGCGGGGGCCGTCGTCCTTGGGCAGCGTGAACGTCACGTCGGTGCGACCGCTGACGGCCTGCGAGACGTTCTGCACGACCATGTCGATGTCGATCTCGGCCTCGGCGACGACGCGGAAGATCCGCGCGGCCACGCCGGGGTGGTCGGGCACCGCCGTGACCGTGACCTTGGCCTCGGACCGGTCGTGCGCGACGCCGGTGATCATCGCCTGTTCCACGGGAAGGTCCTCCACTGATCCGGAGACCGTGGTCCCCGGCTTGTTGCTGAACGAGGAGCGGACGTGCACGGGCACGTTGTAGCGGCGGGCGTACTCGACGCAGCGCAGCATCAGCACCTTGGCGCCGCAGGCGGCCATCTCCAGCATCTCCTCGTAGGAGATGCTCTCCAGCCGCTTGGCGTTGGGCACGATGCGCGGGTCGGCGGTGAAGACGCCGTCCACGTCGGTGTAGATCTCGCACACGTCCGCCTTGAGGGCGGCGGCCAGCGCGACGGCGGTGGTGTCCGTGCCGCCCCGGCCGAGCGTGGTGATCTCCTTGGTGCCCTGGCTGACGCCCTGGAAGCCCGCGACGATCGCGATGTGGCCCTCGGCGAGCGCGTCCTGGATGCGGCTGGGCGTCACGTCGATGATGCGCGCCTTGCCGTGCACCTCGGTGGTGATCACGCCCGCCTGCGAGCCGGTGTAGGACCGGGCGGACGCGCCGAGGGAGCTGATCGCCATGGCCAGCAGGGACATCGAGATGCGCTCGCCCGCGGTGAGCAGCATGTCGAGCTCGCGGCCCGGCGGCACCGGGGCGACCTGGTGGGCGAGGTCGAGCAGCTCGTCGGTCGAGTCGCCCATCGCGGAGACCGCCACGACGACGTCGTTGCCCGCTTTGCGCGTCGCGACGATCCGCTCGGCCACCCGTTTGATCCGCTCGGCGCTCTCCACCGAGGAACCGCCGTACTTCTGGACGACGAGCGCCACCGCGTTCTCCTCCCAGGTCAGGAAACCCCTGTTCGCCCGGCAGACTACCCGGACCACTGAGTGGACAGGCCCCGCCGTGGCCGGCACTACCCTCGTCGCCGTGCCGACCGTGGACGCAGGACCAGACACCCCCGAGCGCGCGCCCTCGTCGCGCGGCCCCCTGGCCGGCCTGGCGGAGCACCGGTTCGCGCCGGTCATCGCGCCGGGGGCGCTCTACCTGCTGGTGAGGCTGCTCGGGGTGCTGGTGCTCGCGCTGATGTCCGCCCACTGGGACAAGGACGTGGCGAAGGTGCTCACGTCGTGGGACGGGCAGTGGTTCCTGGCCATCGCGCAGGGCGGGTACGGGGGCGTCACCCCGGCGCTGGTGGACGCGTTCGGCAGGCGCTCGGCGGAGACGCCGCTGGCGTTCTTCCCCGGCTACCCGCTGCTGGTGGGCTGGGTCGAGGCGCTGCCGGGGGTGTCGGCGGTGGGCGCGGCGTTCTCGGTGAGCCTGGTGAGCGGGGTGTTCTGCGCGTACGGCCTGCACCGGCTGGGGCGCGCGGTGCGCGGCGGGTCGGAGCGGGCCGGGCTGGTGCTGGTGGCGCTGTTCGCCGCCTCGCCGATGGCCGTGGTGCTGTCGATGGCCTACTCGGAGGCGCTGTTCTGCGCGCTGGCCGCGTGGTCGCTGGTGGGCGTGGTGGAGCGGCGCTGGGTGCTGGCCGGGCTGTGCGCGGCCGGGGCCGGGCTGGTGCGGCCGACGGCGGGCGCGCTGGTGCTGGCGGTGGGGCTGGCCGCGCTGGTGGCGGTGTGGCAGCGGCGGGACGGGCTGCGGCCGTGGATCGGCGGGGTGCTGGCCCCGCTGGGGATGCTGGGGTACCTCGCGTTCGTGGCGGTGCGCACCGGGCAGCTGGACGGCTGGTTCGCGGTGCAGCAGCGCGGCTGGGGGTCCAAGTTCGACGGTGGCGCGGCGACCTGGCAGTTCACCTGGGAGATCCTGGCGAACCCGAGGTCGGTGCTGGAACTGGTGACGGTGTGGCTGCTGCTGGGCGCGCTCGCGCTGGTGGTGGTGTGCGTGCGACGGCGGGTGGAGTGGCCGCTGGTGGTGTACGCGGTGGGCGTGATCGTGATGGACCTTGGCTCGAACGGGCTGATGAACTCCAAGGCCCGCCTGCTGCTGCCCGCGTTCGCGCTGCTGCTGCCGATCGCGCTGTCGCTGGCCAAGCGCAGGACCGGCACGGTGGTGTCGGTGCTGGCGGGCGTGGCGGTGTTCGGCGCGTGGTTCGGGGCCTACTCGATCACCGCGTGGCAGTACGCGATCTGAGCTGACGGGGAAGGCGGGAGAGGGCTGTGGCGCGGAACGGCGCGGAGCAGGACGGTTCCGGGCAGGACGAGCCGGGGCAGGACGGGCTCGGACTGGCCGGGGTGATCGCGGACCGGTGGAGCCCCAGGGCGTTCGACGCGGGCGCGGTGCTCGGCGACGACGAGGCGCGCTCGCTGTTCGAGGCCGCGCGGTGGGCAGCCTCACACGGGAACACCCAGCCCGCCCGGTTCCTGCTCGCCAGGCGCGGCGAACCGGCGCACGAGCGGGTCTTCGCGGCGCTGAGCCGGGGCAACCGGAGCTGGGCCGGAGCGGCGTCCGCGCTGGTCGTGGCCGCGCTGGCCACCTCGGACGCCAAGGGCCCGCTGCCCAACGCGGAGTTCGGCCTCGGCCTCGCGGTGCAGAACCTGGTGCTCCAGGCCGTGCACCTCGGACTGGTCGCGCACCAGATGGGCGGATTCGACCCCGAAGCGCTGCGGGAAGCGTTCTCCATTCCCGAGGACGTGCGCCCCGCGGTGGTGATCGCGGTCGGCCGGGAGGGCGACGGCTCGGATTTGCCGGACGACCTGCGCGCGAAGGACGAAAGGCCGCGCAAGCGCAAGCCGCTGACCGAGACGGTGTTTTCCCAGGAATGGGGAAAGGCCGCTTTCACCCCGGAAGCTCCCGCCACGTCGTGACGGGAGTCCAGGTTCGGGCGAACTCGGTCAACGAGCGATCAGCCGCGCCAGCACACTGGTCACGACCAGCCAGAACACGGCGGCGAGACCGTAGTTGACGATCAGCTCGACGCTCTCGTCGGCGAACTGGAACAAACCGGGGAAGAACAGTGCCAGCGGATTGGCCAGCTGCGAGATGAACTGGAAGAACGCGTTGGTCGACTCGGCCCCGAGGAGCACCATGAGGATGAACAGGACCTCGATGACCGCGAAGACGACCCCGACCCCGCTGATCACCCTGGCAGCGGTGTAGCTACCGCTGCTCGCACGAGTGGTGGAACGCCATCTGGACATGGCACGGAAATTCCCGAGCCCCGTTCCGGTGAAACACGATGGGGTGAAATTCCACCATCTGGGCTCCCCCTCGCACCAGTCTGGGGGTTGTGGTTAACCTGGTGAGCGTGCAGCGCAACCTCCTGCTTCGCCGCCGTGACGGGGTCTGACCAGACCGGCCCCCCGTCGCGGGTCCGAGCGTTGCCGCCGGTCGTCCTCCCGAACCGGCAGCAGGAGACCCTGACCCCATGAGCACCATCTCGCCCGACGCGTTCAGCACCGGCGCCAGCCGCATCCGCCCCCCGGCCCGCCCGGCTCCCGAGGGCCAGCCCGCGTGGAACCCGCAGCGCGGCACGTCCATGCCGGTGCACCGCTACCGCCCGTTCCACGAGCTGGTCGAGACCGTCGACCTGCCCGACCGCACCTGGCCCGCCAAGCGGATCACCCAGGCGCCGCAGTGGTGCGCGGTGGACCTGCGCGACGGCAACCAGGCGCTGATCGACCCGATGTCGCCCGCCCGCAAGCGCAAGATGTTCGACCTGCTGGTGCGCATGGGCTACAAGGAGATCGAGGTCGGCTTCCCGGCCGCCTCGCAGACCGACTTCGACTTCGTCCGCGAGATCATCGAGGACGGCGCGGTCCCGGACGACGTCACCATCCAGGTGCTGACCCAGTGCCGCCCGGAGCTGATCACCCGCACGTACGAGTCGCTGCGCGGCGCGCACAAGGCGATCGTGCACTTCTACAACTCGACCTCGGTGCTCCAGCGCAAGGTCGTGTTCCGCGCCGACCGCGACCGGATCAAGGCGATCGCCACCGACGCGGCGCGGTTCGCGCTGGAGGAGGCGAGGAAGTACCCGGAGACGGAGTTCCGCTACGAGTACTCGCCCGAGTCCTACACCGGCACCGAGCTGAGCTACGCGCTGGAGGTGTGCGACGCGGTCTCCGAGATCATCGCGCCCACCCCCGAGCTGCCGATGGTGATCAACCTGCCCGCGACCGTCGAGATGGCCACGCCGAACGTGTACGCCGACTCGATCGAGTGGATGTCGCGCAACCTGGCCCGGCGTGACTCGATCGTGCTGTCGCTGCACCCGCACAACGACCGGGGCACCGGCGTGGCCGCCGCCGAGCTGGGCTACCTGGCGGGCGCGGACCGCATCGAGGGCTGCCTGTTCGGCAACGGCGAGCGCACCGGCAACGTGTGCCTGGTGACGCTGGGCATGAACATGTTCAGC
Source organism: Actinosynnema pretiosum (assembly GCF_024171695.1). Classification (GTDB taxonomy): domain Bacteria; phylum Actinomycetota; class Actinomycetes; order Mycobacteriales; family Pseudonocardiaceae; genus Actinosynnema; species Actinosynnema pretiosum. The sequence continues at coordinate 299,520 of NZ_JAMTCF010000012.1, forward strand.
CAGGGCGTGGACCCGCAGATCGACTTCTCCGACATCGACGAGATCCGCCGCACCGTCGAGTACTGCAACCAGCTGCCCGTGCACGAGCGCCACCCGTACGGCGGCGACCTGGTGTTCACCGCGTTCTCCGGCAGCCACCAGGACGCCATCAAGAAGGGCTTCGAGGCGCTGGAGGCGGACGCGAAGGACGCCGACGAGCACGTCGACGAGTACCCGTGGGAGGTCCCGTACCTGCCCATCGACCCGAAGGACGTCGGCCGCAACTACGAGGCCGTCATCCGGGTCAACTCCCAGTCCGGCAAGGGCGGGGTGGCGTACGTGATGAAGAGCGAGCACCACCTGGACCTGCCGAGGCGGCTGCAGGTGGAGTTCTCGCGGGTGATCCAGGAGGTCACCGACACGCAGGGCGGCGAGGTGGGCCCGAAGGAGATCTGGGACGCCTTCGCGGACGAGTACCTGCAGGGCGTCGTGCCGCTGCGCCTGCTGAAGCACGAGCTGTCCAGCGACGGCACCGGCTCGGAGTCCATCAAGGCCGTGCTGGTGGTCGACGGCGAGGCCCAGGACGTGACGGGCACCGGCAACGGCCCGATCGCCGCGTTCGTGGACGCCTTGGCGTCGGTCGGCTACGACGTCCGCGTGCTGGACTACTCCGAGCACGCCCTGTCCTCGGGCGACGACGCCCGCGCCGCCTCGTACGTGGAGTGCTCGGTGGGCGACCGCGTCCTGTGGGGCGTCGGCATCGACAGCTCCACCGTGGCCGCCTCCCTGCGCGCCCTGGTGTCGGCCGTGAACCGCGCCAACCGCTAGTCGTGCTCCGCCGCGCCCCCCTCGGTCACCGGCCGAGGGGGGCGCGGCGCCGTCCGGGGGTCGTTCAGGCGGCCAGGGGCTCCGGTCCGCCGCTCCCCAGCGCTTCCCCGCGCAGCGCCTCCCTGCGCTGCGCGGCCCGCACCGCCACGCCCGCGGGCACCCCGATGAGCGTCGCGACCGCGAGCGAGGCGATCAGGGCCAGCACCGGGTCCTCCAGGAGCGTGCCGCCGAAGTACCCCAGCAGTCCCACGTACGCGCTCCACAGCAGCGACCCGACGGCCGCGATCGGCAGGAACCGCAGCGCCCGCCAGCGCAGCGCGCCCACCAGCAGCGCCGCCACCACCCCGCCGCCGGGCACGAACCGCACCGCCACCAGGACCGCCTCGCCCCGCCCCGCCAGCCGCGCGCGGGTCCAGTCCAGCACCGCGCGGGACCCGGCCCTGCGCTCGAACCGCGCCAGCGCCCGCCCGCCGAGCGCCCGCCCGATGGCGAGGTTGACCAGGTCGGCCACCGTGCACCCCAGGGCCGCGACCAGGATCACGGCGCCGAGGGGCAGCTCGCCGGACGCCGCCAGCACGCCGCAGGCGATCAGCACGGCCTCGGTCGGCGCCAGCGGCACGGCGGCGACGGCGAACAGCACCAGCAGTGGTGTCACACCGGGTCCAACGCCGCAGGCCGCCCGGTTGCTCCGCCGAACGGACTACGTTCAGGTAACCGACAGGCTTCACCGACGGAACCCACCGTGATCACCGCAGCGCGCAGGCCCCCGAAGGAGCGGCGCGACGGCACCACGGCGGGACGGGACGGCGGCGGGGCGGCGCACTTGGGCCAGCGGCTCGCGGGTCCACGCCCGAGGCCCGACGGGTCGGGTCGGGTCGGGGCTGGCGGCTGGCGGCTGGCGGCTGGCGGCTGGCGGCTGGCGGCTGGCGGCTGGCGGCTGGCGGCTGGCGGCTGAGGAGCCTGTGGCTCAGTGGGCACTGGGGTCAAGCGGATCTGCGGCTGGCAGGCCCGAGGCTCAGCGGGTCCGAGACTCAGAGCACCCGAGGCTCAGGGCATCTGGCTCGGACGCCTGTGCTCAGGGCGCCTGCGGTTCGACAAGTCCTGGCCCCAGCGCCCCAGGAGCCCGGTGAGCCTGCGGCTCAGCGGGCCAGGGTCAGGGCCGCGAAGGCCAGGTCGCGCAGCTCGCGCTCCGCCACCTCCACCCGCCGGTGCAGCGCGAGCCGCCCGTCGACCGCGTCCAGGGCCGCCGCGATCGCGGTCTGCGCCGCCGGGGGCGGCAGCCGGACCACCAGCTCCCCCATCGCCCGCGTGGTCACGTGCGGGACCGCCCCGCCGGACAGCAGCCGCTCCAGCGCGGTCGCGCCCTCGGGCGAGTTCAGGAAGTGCGCCAGGTAGCCGGGGACCACGCCCGCCCCCGGCCGCAGCCTCAGGCAGCCCGGCCCGAGCAGCCACCCGTCCTGGTCGGCCCCGACCACCCCGTACCGCCCGAGCGTCCCGGTCCGGGCGCACACCACGTCCCCGGCCCGCAGCGCGTGCCGGTCGTGCCGCGCGGGCGCCCGGTCGTGCGCGCCCCTGTCGACCCGCCCGCCGCCGATGTTGCGCGGCAGCACCACCGGCACGCCCTCGCCGCGCGCCAGGGTCGCAGGCCCGGCCAGCACGTCGGCGATCCGCCCGAGCGGGACCTCCGCCCACGGCGCGCCCCCGGTGGCGGCGAGCGCGGCGGCGAACGCCCGCTCCCCCTCGGCCTCCCGCGCGGCGATCGCGCCCCGCAGCCCGCCCAGCTCGGCGTGCAGCGCGTCGACCTCGGCGAGCAGGTGCTCCAGCGGCGCGGGCTCGGCGACCGGCCGCTCCACGTACCCGGCGGGGGCGAGCCGGAAGTCGGCGCGCGCGATCTCCGCGGGCGAGGCCGACCGGCTGAACCCGTCCTGCCCGGCGAACCTCCGCCCGCCCCGCTCGGCCCACCGCCGGTGCTCGCCGACCACCCGGTCGACGAGCGCGTCGTCCACCGCGCGCCCGCCGCTCCCGACCGCGTCGACGAACAGCACCTCCCCGTCGTCCGGACCGGAGCCGGGCGCGCGCAGCACCCACACCACCGCGCGGGACGACCGGCCGGGCAGGGCGATCACGCACTCGACGGCCCCGGCCTCGACCAGGTCCCGCCGGACCGCCACGTCCCGGCCCGACTGCCCGGACGTGGTGCTGCCCGGCAGGAGCAGCGCGGCACGACCACCGGGCGCGAGCGCGCGCAGCGCGCGCTGGAGCCAGGCCAGGCCCGCGCCGCGCGCGGACGACTCGCCGCGCGGCGACCCACCGCCCCCGTCGACGGGCGGGGCCGGGGTGACCGGCGGGTGCGCCACGACCACGTCGAACAGCTCGCCCCGGAACCCGTCCCCGTGCGCGCGCAGGTCGGCGGACGCGCCCCTGATCCCCAGCAGCGCCGCGCAGGCGCGCGCCGACGCCTCGTCGGCGGCCTGCCCGGACAGCGGCCCGGCGCTCCCGCGCTCAACGGTCGCGACCAGCAGCCTGCCGTCGCCGCAGCACGGGTCGTGCACGGTCTCGCCGGGCCTGGGGTCGACCAGCTCGACCAGGCAGCGGGCCAGCGGCGGCGGTGTCCGGCGCCCCGCGCCCCGGTCGGACCGGGCGAGCAGCGCGTCCGCGACCCGCGCGGGCTCCTCGGCCTCGTCGGCGGCGAGCACGGCCTCGGTCAGCGCCCCGCCCACCTCGGCGTCCGGCTCGAGCAGCCGGGCGGCCACCAGGGGTCCGCGCACCTCGGCGACCACCCCGCCCCGCGCGGCGGCCACGAGCGCGGCCCAGCCCGCCGGGTCGGCGACCCGCAGGCGCAGCAGCCCCAGCAGGAAGTCGACGCCCAGCCCGGAGGCGGCCCGCAGCGGTTCGACGTGCGCGAGCAGCGCGGGCGCCTGCTCGGGGGCGGCGGGCGGCGGCCCGGTCACCGGCGCGGGCTGCCCGGCGCCGCGCAGGAACCGGTGCTGGTAGGTGGCGCCCTCGGTCTCGTCCTGGCGCAGCGCGGTGCGCGGGACCCGCCGACCGGCCAGCCAGCGCCCGACCTCGGCCGCGTCGAACAGCTCCTGCCCGGCGGCCTCGCGCGGCCGGGGGAAGTCCCGGTGCCGCTTGCGCCAGTTGCTGATCGCGCTGGCCCGCACCGACAGCAGCTCGGCGATCTCGCCCGCCGTCAGCAGCTTCGGCTGCAAGCCCACCCGGCCTCCTCGTCGCCGGGAACACTACCGCCGACGCCGAGCGCGGAGCAAGTACGCTCCACACTCACCTCTGTGAACTCATCCCGCCCACCTGCGAAAAAAGGCCGGGGCGGGGACCTCGGTCCCCACCCCGGCCGACTTCACAGCACAGCCCTACGGGTTCAGCACCTCGGTCACCGAGGCGGGCCCGACGAGCGGGACGTCCGGGGAGATCCCGTCCTCCTCCACCAGCACCGTCTCGACCTCGTGCGGCTTGATCGCCCCGGACCGGATGTCCTCCGCCCAGTGGCACGCCACCCGGTGGCCGGGCAGCACCTCGCGCAGCGCGGGCCGCTCGGTGTCGCACTTGGTCGCCTGCCGCCACGGGCACCGGGTGTGGAACCGGCAGCCGGTCGGCGGGTTGGCGGGCGAGGGCAGGTCGCCCTTGAGCAGGATGCGCTCGCGGCGGTCCTCCACCACGGGGTCCGGCACCGGGATCGCCGACAGCAGCGCCCTGGTGTACGGGTGCAGCGGCTCGGCGTACAGCGCGTCCGAGCTCGCCTCCTCCACGATCCCGCCCAGGTACATGACGCCGACCCGGTCGGCGATGTGCCGCACGACCGCGAGGTCGTGGGCGATCACCAGGTAGGTCAGCCCCAGCTTCTCCTGCAGCTCCTCCAGCAGGTTCACCACCTGCGCCTGCACCGACACGTCGAGCGCGGACACCGGCTCGTCGGCGATGATCAGGTCGGGCTCGACCGCCAGCGCGCGGGCGATGCCGATGCGCTGGCGCTGGCCGCCGGAGAACTCGTGCGGGTACTTCCGCAGCGAGGTCGACGGCAGGCCGACGGCGGCCAGCAGCTCGCGCAGGCGCTTGCCGGTGGCCTCCTTGCCCTTGTCCAGCCCGTGCGCGCGCAGGCCCTCGACCAGGATCGACTCGACCGACTGGCGCGGGTCCAGCGAGGACATCGGGTCCTGGAAGACCATCTGCATCCGCTGCCGCATGGTGCGCAGCGACTCGCCCTTGAGCGTGGACAGGTCGGTGCCGTCGAACACGACCCGGCCGCCGGTCGGCTCGGTGAGCCGCAGCACGGCCCGGCCGAGCGTGGACTTGCCGCAGCCGGACTCGCCGACCAGGCCGTACGTCTCGCCCTTGCGGATGCTCAGGTCCACGCCGTCGACCGCGTACACGTGGCCGACGGTGCGGTCCAGGAAGACGCCCCGCTTGATCGGGAAGTGGACCTGGACGCCCTCGATCGAGATGAGGGCGTCGCCCTCGGGGGCCCGCTCGGCCTGAACGGGTTCTGCCGCGGTCACGCGCCCACCTCCTCTGCGACCTCGGGCCGCACCGGGTTGTGGCAGCGCAGCAGCCTGCCGCCGCCGAGGTCCTCCTGCTCCGGCGTGGTCGTCACGCACACGTCCAGCGCGTTCGGGCAGCGCGGCGCGAACGCGCAGCCGCTCTCCCACGGGATGTTGTCGGCGACCGAGCCCTTGATGGGCACCAGCCGCTCGCCGCGCGGCGCGTCCAGCCTCGGGATGGAGGCCAGCAGGCCGTGGGTGTACGGGTGGCGCGGCTGCGCGAACAGCTCGTGCCGCTGCGCCTTCTCCACGACGCGACCGCCGTAGAGCACGTTCACCTCGTCGCACAGGCCCGCGACGACGCCCAGGTCGTGCGTGATCATGACCAGCGCGGTCCCGGTGTCCTGCACCAGTTCCTTGAGCAGGGCCAGGATCTGCGCCTGGATGGTCACGTCCAGCGCCGTGGTCGGCTCGTCCGCGATCAGCAGCCGGGGGCGGCAGGCGAGCGCGATGGCGATCAGCGCGCGCTGGCGCATCCCGCCGGACAGCTGGTGCGGGAACTCCGAGAGCCGCCGGGTCGGGTCGGGGATGCCGACCTTGTCCAGCAGGTCGGCCGCCTCGACCATGGCCTGCTTGCGGGGCATCCCCCGGTGCCGCTCCAGCACCTCGGTGACCTGGAGGCCGATCGGGATGACCGGGTTGAGCGAGGACAGCGGGTCCTGGAACACCATGCCCAGGTCGCGCCCGCGCCGGTCGCGCATCTGGCGGTCGGACAGCGTCAGCAGGTCGGTGCCCTCGTAGCCGACCGAGCCGGTGATCCGCGCCCCGCGCTTGGGCAGCAGGCCCATGATCGCGAGGGAGGTCACCGACTTGCCGCAGCCGGACTCGCCGACCAGGCCGACGGTCTGGCCGGGCTCGACGTCGAAGCTGACCCCGTCCACGGCGGTGAAGGGCTGCTCGCCCTTGCGCTCGAAGACGACGGTGAGGTCGCGTACTTCCAGCAGTGCCATCGGGATCACCGCCTGTTCTTGGGGTCGAGCGCGTCGCGCAGGGACTCACCGACCAGGGTGAAGCCGAGCGCGATCACGATGATGCAGCCCGCGGGCCAGAAGGCCAGGTGCGGGTGGCTGTCGATCACGGTCTGGGCGCTGCCGAGCATCTGACCCCACTCGGGGATCGTGTCGTCGGGGTTGCCCAGGCCCAGGAACGACAGCGCCGCCGCGTCGATGATCGACGTGGCCAGCACCAGGGTGGACTGCACGATGACCGGGCCGAGCGAGTTCGGCAGCATGTGCCGGAACACGATCGGGCCGGGCTTCACGCCGAGCGCGGTGGCGGCCAGCACGTGGTCGCTGGAGCGCTGGGCGAGCATCGAGCCGCGCAGGAGCCGGGCGAACACCGGGATCTGCACGATCGACACCGCGAGGATCACGGTGAGCAGGCTGGGCCTGGCGAACAGCGCGCCGATGCCGAAGGCCAGCAGCAGCTGCGGGATCGACAGCATGACGTCGACGACGCGCATGACGAGCGAGTCGACCCAGCCGCCGAACGCGCCCGCGAGGATGCCGAGCACCATGCCGCCCGCGAGGCCGATCAGCGTGGCGAACACGCCGACCAGCAGGGTCTGCTGGGCGCCGACGAGCAGCCGGGACAGCAGGTCGCGGCCGACCAGGTCGCCGCCGAGGGGGTACCCCTCCTGCGGGCCGGGGATCTGGTTGCGGGCCTTGATGACCTGGTCGATCAGGTCGCGGGCCGCGGGGTCGTGCGGGGCGAGCCACGGCGCGATCGCCGCGACGACCAGGAACAGCGCGATGATCGCCGCGCCGAGCAGGAAGACCGGGCTGCGCCGCAGCCGCTTCCAGGCGCTGGCGGCGAGGCTGACGCCGGAGTCGGAGGCCGAGCTCTCGGCGAGAGCGTCGATCCGCTCCTTCTTCGTGGTGGGGGTCATGAGCGGCTACCTCGCCCTGATCCGAGGGTCGATGAGCGCGTACGACAGGTCCACCAGCAGGTTCACCAGCACGTAGATCATGGCGGCGACCAGGATGAACATCTGCAGGACCGGGTAGTCCCTGCGCTCGAACCCGATGGCCAGCGCCTCGCCGACGCCGGGGAAGGCGAACACCTTCTCGGTGAGCACCGCGCCCGCCAGCAGCGCGCCGATCTGCAGGCCGATGGTGGTGACCACGGGCAGCATCGCGTTGCGCAGGACGTGCCTGCGGCGGATGACGCTGCCCAGCAGGCCCTTGGACTCGGCGGTGCGCACGTAGTCCTCGTTCAGCACGTCGAGCACCGCCGCCCTGGTGATCCGGAAGATCACCGCGAACGGGATGGTGGCCAGCGCGCACGCGGGCAGGACCAGGTGCGTCAGCGCGTCGAGCGCGGCGTCCCACTCCTGCGTGAGGAAGCCGTCGAGGACGAAGAAGCCGGTGACGCGGGTCGCGTCGATGCCCGCGGACTGGCGGCCCGCGGAGGGCAACCAGCCGAGCTGGGACGCGAAGAGGTACTTGAGCAGGTAGGCCAGGAAGAAGACCGGCACGGCGACGCCGATCAGCGACCCGCCCACGCTCAGGTTGTCGAACAGGCCGCCGCGCTTGCGGGCGGCCAGGTAGCCCAGGGGGATTCCCAGCGCGATCGCGATCAGCATGGCGAAGGCGCTCAGCTCGATCGTGGCGGGGAAGCGCTGGAGGAAGATGTCCACCACCGCGTCGCCCGGCTGCACGCCGGTCGAGTTGCCGAAGTCCCCGGTGAGGGCGCGGCCCAGGAATTTGAAGTACTGGACGAAGATCGGCTGGTCCAAGCCGAGCTGCTTGCTCAACGCCGCCCGTGACTCTTCCGTGCCGCGCTCCCCCAGGAGGGCCGATGCCGGCCCTCCCGGGAGTGCGCGCAACCACGAGAAGACGAGCAACGAGAGCACCAGCACCACGACGACGAGCTGGATCAGCCGTCGGATGGTGTAGCGGAGCACTGGTTCAACCCCGTTGTCTCTGTGGTGGAGTGGTAGTCAGTCCGGTCAGTTGACCGTGACGTCGACGAACTTCTCGTCGGTCAGCGGGCTCGGAGTGATGCCCTTGACGGTGTTCTTCACGACCAGCGCCGGCGGCGAGTGCGAGATCGGCAGCGCCGGGACGTACTCGGCCATGATCTTGCGGTTGATCTCCTTGTAGAGGTCGTACCGCTTGGTCCGGTCCGGCTCCGCGTCGGCCGTCTTCAGCTGCGCGGCCAGGTCGGCGCCCCACGCGGAGGCCCCGGTGTTGAAGCGGTTGGCCGGGTTGCCGAAGAAGGTGCCCACCCAGTTGTCCGCGCTACCGGTGTCGCCGGTCCAGCCGAGCAGGAACAGGTCGGCCTGCTCGCCCTGGTCGACGTCGGTCAGGTAGCCGCCGTTCCACGGCTTGGTGACCGCCTCGACCTTGATGCCCGCCGCCTGCAGGTCCGCGGCGATGGCGCCGTAGAGGTCCTTCGGGTTGGGCATGTACGGGCGGGTGACCTCGGACGGCCAGTAGAACTTCAGCGTCAGGTCGGACGCGCCCGCCTCGGCGAGCAGCGACTTGGCCTTGTCCGCCGAGTACTCGTACTTCTGCACGTCGTCGGCGTAGCCGCCCACGGTCTTCGGGATGAACTGGGTCGCGACCTCGGCGCCCTCGGGCAGCTGGGACTTGACCAGCTGCTCGCGGTTGATCGCGTGCAGCAGCGCCTGGCGGACCTTGAGGTCCTGGAGCTTCGGGTTCCGCTTCTGGTTGATGCCCACGTAGAAGACGTTGAACGCCGGGCGGACCTCGACGTTGAAGCCACCGCTCTTCAGGCTGTCCCAGTCGGCGGCGTTCGGGAAGTCGAAGCCGTCGATGTCACCGGACTGCAGCGCCTGCTTGCGGGCGGTCTCGTCGGGGATGATCCGGAAGACCAGCTTGTCCAGCTTGGTCTTCTCGCCCCAGTAGTCGTCGTTGCGCACGAGCTCGACGACGTTGTTCGCCTTGTCGTACTTGCCGAACTTGAACGGGCCCGTGCCGGTCGGGTGCTCGTTCGCGTAGGCCGGGAAGACGAAGCTGTCGCCCTGGGCCTTCACGTCGTCGGCGTTGAACTCCTTCAGCGCCTTCGGGCTCTGCATGGAGAACGAGGGCAGGCCCAGGATGTCGGGGAACTTCGACGTCGTCTTGGTCAGGGTGACCACGGCGGTGTCGGCGCCCTCGGCGGCGCAGCTCTTGTAGAGCGACGTCTCCGGCTTGTCGGAGAAGCCGCCGAAGTTGTCGACGTAGTACTGGGAGACGGCGTCGGACTGCGCGTCGCCCTTCAGGTTGTACCAGCGGTCGAAGTTGAAGCAGACGGCCTCGGCGTTGAAGTCGGTGCCGTCGTGGAACTTCACGCCCGTCTCGAGCTTGAACGTCCACGTGAGGCCGTCGGGAGTGCTCGACCACTCCTTGGCCAGCGAGGGCGCGGGCTCGGCGGTGCCGGGCTTGAACGTGGTCAGGCCGTCGAACATCTGCCTGGCGACGCGGAAGGTCTCACCGTCGGTCGCGAACATCGGGTCGAACAGCTTCGGGGCTCCCGCGGCCCCGAAGGTGAACGTCCCGCCCGCGGCGCCGCCGGTCCCGGAGTCCTGGCTGCGCTCGGACTGCACGCAGGAGGTGAGGACGAGCGCGGCGGCACTGGTGAGACCGATCGCAGCCACCCAGCGTCGCTGGGCCGATCGGGAATGAACCATCAAACACACCCCTATGGGAATTCCGGGATCTCACGGTGTGGTCACGGACGATAACCGGTCCTCACAACCTTCTAGACCGGCCGAGGTCACGATCCGGCCACGTGGAAGTTGATTGTCGTACGTCCGGCGCACCTCCGCTGACCCGGCGTGATCATCGTGGGTCGGGCAAACGCTCTCCTACGCTGTAGAACGGAGGGTGGCCAGGACCTCGGCGGGAAGGGGGGAAACCGGTGGGCGAGCAGCTCGAACTGGGCGTCCTCGGACCGCTGCGGGTGGTGGTCGGCGGGCGGCCCGTCGCGGTGCGCGCGGGCAGGCAGCGGTGCCTGCTGGCCTCCCTGCTGACCAGGCCGGGCGCGCCGATCTCGGTGGACGAGCTGGCCGAGCACGTGTGGGGCGACCGGCCCCCCGCCCGCGCGCGGCAGACCCTGCACACCTACGTCATGCGGCTGCGCCAGGTGCTCGGCCCCGAGGTGCCGATCCGGACCGTCCCCGACGGGTACCTGGTGGACGTCCCCGCCTCCTGCGTGGACGCCGCGCGGTTCGCCGAGCTGCTCGCGCTCGGCGACCGCGAGCAGGCGGCCGGACGGCTCGCCGAAGCCTCGTCCGCGCTGGCAGCGGCCCTGGAGCTGTGGCGGGGACCGGCGCTGGCGGACGTCCCGTCGGCGGTGCTGCACCGCGACGAGGCGCCCCGGTTGACCGAGTCCGCGCTGCACGCGCGCGAGCGCCGCGCGGAGATCGACCTGGCCATCGGGCGGCACGCGGAGCTGGTGCCGGAGCTGACCGCGCTGACCGCCGAGCACCCCCTGCGGGAGCGCCTGTGGGCGCAGCTCGTCGTGGCCCTGCACCGCTCGGGCAGGCGGGCCGAGGCGCTGGCCGCGTACGACCGGGTGAGCGCTCTCCTGGCCGAGGAGCTGGGCATCGACCCCGGCGGGGAGCTGCGCCGCGTGCACCGGGCCGTGCTGGCCGACGAGGGCGGTCGGAGCCCCGCCCCCGAGGGGGCGGAGAGCGGTCCGGAACCGGGCGCGCCGTCCCAGCTCCCGGCGCGCGCCGGGGACTTCGTGGGGCGCTCGAACTCGGTTCACCTCGTGGAAACACTGCTGCGCAGATCACACGGTGTGCCGGTCGTCACCTTGTCGGGGCAACCCGGAGTAGGTAAAACGGCCCTCGCCGTGCACGCCGCGCACCGGTTGCGCGGGGACTTCCCGGACGGCCAGCTGTACGTCAACCTGCGCGGACACGCCCAGGGCCCGCCGCTGAGCGCCGTGGACGTGCTCCCGAGGTTCCTGCGCGCCCAGGGCGTCGCCCCCGAGGCGGTGCCGCTGGACCCGGACGAGCAGGAGGCCCTCCACCGCTCCCGGCTGACCGGCAAGCGGGTGCTGGTGGTGCTGGACGACGCGGCGAGCGCCGAGCAGATCCGCCCGCTGCTGCCAGGCTCCCCCGGTTGCGCCGTCCTGGTGACCAGCCGGGACGCGCTGCGCGGCCTGGCGGTCAGCCACGCGGCCACGAACGTGCGCCTGGACGTGCTCGACGACGGCGAGGCGAGGGCGCTGCTGTCCGGCGTGCTCGGCGCGGACGTGGTCGGCGGGGAGCACGCCGCCACCGGCGAGCTGGTGGCCCTGTGCGCCCACCTGCCGCTGGCGCTGCGGATCGCCGCCGCGAACGTGCTGAGCAGACCCGGCACGACCGTCTCCGGGTACGTGGCGGAGCTGCGCGCGGGCAACCGGCTGGCGGCGCTGAGCGTGGCGGGCGACGAGCGCACCGCCGTGCAGGCCGCGTTCGACCTGTCGTACGCCGCCCTCAAGCCGGAGCTGGCGCAGCTGTTCCGGCTGCTGGCGGTGGCGCCCGGCGACCTCACCCCGGACCTGGCTGCGGCGCTGGGCGGCCTGCCCGCCCAGGAGGCGCGCAGGCGCCTGGACCGGCTGGCCACGGTGAACCTGCTCGACCGGCCCGCGCCCGGCCGCTACCAGTTCCACGACCTGCTCAGGGACTACGCGGTCCAGCGCCTGGTGGCCGAGGACGGCGAGGCGGGCCTGGACCGGGTGTTCCGCAGGCTGCTCGACTGGTCGATCCGCTCGGTGGACAGCGCCACCGGGGCGCTGAAGAGCACCCTGGTCCGGCACCCGCGCGACTCGGACGTGCCCGGCGTCGAGCCGAAGCGGTTCGACTCGCCCGCCGAGGCGCTGGCCTGGCTGGACGCGGAGCGGGCGAACCTGGTGGCGCTGGTGTCCCACGCCGCCGCGAGACCCCCGCACGAGGACTGCTGGCAGCTGGTGGACGCGCTGCGCCGCTACTTCTACCTCGCGGCGCTGCCGGTGGAGTGGCAGGCGACGGCGGGCGCGGGCCTGGCGTCGGCGCGGGCCGCGCGGGACCCGGTCGGCGAGGCGGCGATGCTGTCCTCGCTGGGGGTCCTGTACTGGTCGGTCGGCAGGCACCCGATGGCCATCGACCGCTTCCTCGCGGCCGTGGGCGTGCAGGAGCGCGGCGGGGCGTGGCCGAGGGCGCGGGCGCAGGTCCTGTCGAACCTGGGGGCCGCGTACATCGACGTGGGCGAGCTGGAGCGCGCGACCGAGCACCTGGAGCGGGCGCTGGCCATCACCAGGGAGACCGGCGCGCTCCAGCAGGAGGGCATCACCCAGCTGAACCTCGGCGGCGTGCGCCTCCAGCTGGCCGAGCTGGACCTGGCCGCGGCGTGCTTCCGGGGCGCGCTGGACGTCGGGACGCGCCTGGGCGCCTGGATGACCCAGGCGGACGCGCTGCACGCGCTGGCCGAGGTGGAGCTGCTCAGGGGCGCGCCGGAGCGGGCGGCGGGCCTGTTCGAGCGCGCGGGCGAGCTGTACGGGCTGGCCGGGGCGCGGATCTTCGCGCACATCCCGCACGAGGGGCTGGCCCAGGCGCACCTGGCGCGGGGCCGCTACGCGGAGGCCATCGCGGAGGCGGGCCGGGCGCTGGAGTTCGCGCAGGAGCGGGAGAACCTGAAGGGCCGCTGCGACGCGAAGAACGTGCTGGGGCAGGCCCTGGTGGGCGCGGGGCGGCTCGTGGAGGGCGCCGGGCGGCACACCGAGGCGCTGGGCATCGCCGGGGAGACCAGCTACCCGTGGGGCATCGTGGCCGCGCACCGGGGCCTGGCGACGGCGCACCACGCGGCCGGTCGCCTGGCCGAGGCCGAGGAGGCCGCGCGGAAGGCACTGGACCGCGCGGCGGACTACCGGCTGCGGCTGCCCGAGGGCGACGTCCTGGTGCTGCTCGGCCGGATCGAGCTGGACCTGGGCGAGCTGGACCGGGCGCTGGACAGCGCGAGCCGGGCCGCGGCGGCCGGAGCGGCCTCGGGAAGGCGCTTGCTCGCGGCCCAGGCCGACCACCTGCTCGGCGACCTCAGGGCCGCAGGAGGCGATTCCAGGGCCGCACGGGCCCTCTGGGGCGCCGCTGCGGCGGGCTACGAGTCCGTGGGAGCCCCGGAGGCGGCAGCCCTCAGGACTCGCCTGCGCCGGGTCTCCTGACCGGCCGGGGCGTTGTCCCACTTCCCCGCGCCCGATTTCCCCGTGAACGCAAAAAAGCCCTGTGGGGGCGCACGGAAAACCATGCACCCCCACAGGGAAAAAATGTTCGGCGGCGTCCTACTCTCCCACACCCTCACGAGTGCAGTACCATCGGCGCTGGAAGGCTTAACTACCGGGTTCGGAATGGGACCGGGTGTTCCCCAACCGCAATGACCACCGAAACACTATGAAGATAACCAACCACACAGCACCACCCTGTCGCGCCCAACCCCCCAACCAGGGGATCAGTCAGCGACCGGTGATGGTCGGTTCGGTTCCTTCAGAACCGCACAGTGGATGCGTAGCGTCTTCAT
>NZ_JAMTCF010000013.1 GCF_024171695.1 Actinosynnema pretiosum
CCGCTCGTTGAACGTGTGGATCACCTCACGCACGTAGTCCTCGCTCACCTGCATCAACGAGGTGATGTCCCGGACCGCCTGACCCTGGCCCGACATCAGCACCACGATCGCCCGCCGCAGCCGCACCGGATCCTTCGAGGTCCTGGTGATCCGCTGGATCTTCCGGCCCTCCTCCATCGATAAGGGCCGGACAAACACGCTCGGTCGACGAGCCACAGCCACCTCCCGCACTCGACATGCGAGACCAGCCTGGCCGATCAGCCCACCAGACCGATTACCGGGTCAACCCTCCGAGACACGCCACTAGCTGACCTCTCGACAAGCGGTAGGACCACCACGGCACTGGCTTGGGGTAGAGGCGCAGCAGGTGCTTCCCCGCGAAGAACGCCGTCAGGGTGTCGTGGTCGAAGCCGCGATCGGGGTGGAGCAGGCCGGTGCGCCGCAGGACGTCCGCGAGCAGTTCGCGCCACTCCTCGACGGGCACGCCGGGCGATGGATGCTCACGTTCCGCCAGTTCCAACGGCGCGATGGGCGGGTAGGAGCGGTGGGCGATCCGCTCCAGCAGGACGGACAGGTCGCCGAGCATCGACTCCACCGCGTCGACCGCTGCCCTGCCCCGGTGGCTCACCCTGCTGAGGAGGGTGTTCCTGCTGCTCCGGGTCACGCTGCTCAACTGCGCGTCGATGTAGTCCTGGTAGAGCTGGGTGCGGTTGTGCGGCAGTCGGAACTCACCGCTGCGCGTCCGCAGCACGCACAGCATCGTCGCCATGAGCGGAACCCGGACCAGGCCCTCCAGCGCCGGGGTCGCGCGGACGTCCACGAGGAGCGAGACAGCGGCGGCCTCGTGGTTGACCAGCTTGGCCGCGCGCAGGTAGCGGCGCACGAACTCGTCCAGTTCGGACTCGGAGAACTCCCCCAGCTGGTACGTCGGGGTCTTGCGGCGGTTGACCAGCGCGAGGAACTGCTTCTGGTGCGGGTCCCTGCTGGCCACCAGGCTGTAGCGCTTGGGGTGCTGCTCCGCCATGTCGAGCAGGCGCTTCATGACCCGCTCCTGGCGATGCGGGTCGGTGACCTCGTCGAAAGCGTCTACCAGGACCAACCACGGGACGCCTGGCACTGGATCATGCGCCAGCAGTTCGACGAGGTGGGCGGCGCTCTTGGCGTAGGTGACCTCCTGCAGCGCGCCTTCGGCCAAGAGGTCAAGCAGTCCGCCACCGTCCCGAGCCAGGCCGTCGGCGTCCAGCAGGAGGGGGATGTGAGGAGGACCGACTCCGTCCAACCACGCCTTGGCCGCGTCGGCCGTGAGCTGCCTGAGCAGGCTCGACTTCCCCACCCCGGCCTTGCCGACCACCTGAACGTCCCGGTGGACGACACCGAGGTCCTTGGCGGGAATCCGGTGCGGGATGTCACCGTCCTGGTCGAGCTCGGCTTCCCACTGCACCTCACGGCTGGTCAGGTAGATCTCCGAGAGCTTGGGGGCGATGGCGTTGACGTGGCGCTTCTGGTGCACCTCGTCGATCCGCGACACCGCCCGCAGGTACTCCCGCAGCTCAGGCCCGACGTGCTTCCACCCGCCCGCCGCCACCTGCTCCCGGTCGAGCAGGTCCAGCCACTCCCGGTTCCCCGCGCTCGCCTCCACCAGCGGCGAGGCGTGCAGGACCGGGCACAGCTCGCCCCTCGGCCCCACCAGCGCGCACACCGCCCCGGTCCGCCAGTCCAGCACGGGTGAGCCGGGCGCCGTGCCTCCCTGGAACGACCCGTGCTGGCCCGGCGGCTCGAACGACACGCACGCGACCAGCGCGTCCCCGCAGTCCCAGCGCACGAGCCGCAGCCCGTCCCCGCCGTCCACCAGCGCCCCGTGCGTCAGCACCAACCCCGGTGCGACCTGCACCCCGGAACCGCTGCCCAACCGGCTCTCCACGCCGACGGTCGCCCGGCCCAGCGCCATGACCAGACGCTCAGGTCGACCCCAGTTGTGGACGACGGTGCTGTTCACCGTCAGCCCACCGCTGACCGACCCCGCCTGCACGACGGACCCGTAAACCGTGTCTAACGCCAAGTAGTTGTTGCTTAGCACCTCGTGAACGCTAGCCCCCGCCCGATTTCACCCGCCCGTCACGACAACGCCACGCGCACCTCACCTGCACACTCCTCTCAGGAGCTAACCCCCACCCCACACCGCGCGCTTCCACGGCGATCGGCGAGACTTGACCTCATGACCGACGCGCCCGACGACGACAGGACCAGCTTCGCCGACCTCGGGCTCCGCCCCGAACTGCTGCGGGCGCTCTCCGGACTCGGCTACGAAGAACCCACCCCCATCCAGCGCGAGGCCATCGGGCCGCTGACCGAGGGGCGTGACCTGCTCGGGCAGGCCGCCACCGGCACCGGCAAGACCGCCGCCTTCGCGCTGCCCGTGCTCGAACGCCTCGCGCAGGTCGAGAAGCGCGGCGACGCGCCGTTCGCGCTGGTGCTCGTGCCCACGCGCGAGCTCGCCGTGCAGGTCTCCGAGGCCGTGCACCGCTACGGGCGCGAGCTGGGCGCCCGCGTGCTCCCCATCTACGGCGGCCAGCCCATCGGCAGGCAGCTGCGCGTGCTGGAGCGCGGTGTCGACGTCGTCGTCGCCACGCCCGGTCGCGCCGTGGACCACCTCGGCCGGGGCACCATGAACCTGGAGAACCTCCAGATCGTGGTGCTGGACGAGGCGGACGAGATGCTCGACATGGGTTTCGCCGAGGACCTGGACACGATCCTGGCCGAGACCCCCGAGAAGCGGCAGACCGTGCTGTTCTCCGCGACGATGCCCCCGCGCATCGACAAGCTGGCCCGCCAGCACCTGAAGGACCCCGCCCGCATCACCATCAACCAGGAGCGCACCGAGCCCGGCGAGGCGCCGCGCGTGCGCCAGGTCGCCTACGTCGTGCCGCGCGCCCACAAGCCCGCCGCGCTCGGCCGGGTGCTGGACGTGGAGGCCCCGACCGCCGCGATCGTCTTCTGCCGCACCCGCGACGAGGTCGACCAGCTCACCGAGACCCTCAACGGCCGTGGTTACCGGGCGGAGTCGCTGCACGGCGGCATCAGCCAGGAGCAGCGCGACCGGGTGATGGCGCGGTTGCGCAACGGCACCGCCGACCTGCTCGTCGCCACGGACGTGGCGGCGCGTGGTCTGGACGTCGAGCAGCTCACGCACGTCGTGAACTACAACGTGCCGTCCGCCCCCGAGTCCTACGTGCACCGCATCGGCCGGGTCGGCCGCGCGGGCCGGGAGGGCGTGGCGATCACGCTGGCCGAGCCGCGCGAGCACGGGATGCTCAAGACGATCGAGCGGGTCACCAAGCAGCGGATCACCATGGAGAAGGTCCCCACGGTGGCCGACCTGCGGGCCCGCAGGCTGGAGCTGACCCGCGCGGCGCTGCACGAGAGCCTGCTGGAGGACGAGCTGGAGGGCTTCCGGGTCGTCGTGGAGTCGCTGTCCGACGAGTTCGACGTCATGGAGGTGGCGCTCGCGGCGGTCAAGCTCGCGCACGAGGCCAGCGGCGCGGCGGCGGACGAGGAGGAGATCCCCGAGGTCGCGCACCGCTCGGACCGGAGCCGGGGTGGCGCTGGCGGCCCCGGCGGCGACGGGCAGCGGCGCGAGCGCCGGGTCCGGCCGCCGACGGCGGGCATGACGCGGCTGTTCGTGGGCGCCGGGCGCAGCTCGGGCATCCGGCCGCAGGACATCGTGGGCGCGATCGCGGGCGAGGCCCGGCTGCAGGGCCGGGACATCGGCGCGATCGAGATCACCGACCGGTTCTCGCTGGTGGAGGTGCCGGAGAGCTCGGCGCAGCACGTGATCACGGCGTTGCGCGGGGCGACCATGAAGGGTCGGAAGGTGACCGTTCGGCGGGAGCGGGACGGGCAGCGTTGAAGGTCGTCATGACGCTGCTCGTGCGCGACGAGATCGACGTCGTGGCGGCGACCATCGAGCACCACCTGGCTTCAGGCGTGGACTTCGTCGTCGCCACCGACAACGGCTCGCGCGACGGTACCGCCGAGGTACTGGAGGCGTACCGGGACGCAGGCGTGCTGGAGCTGCTGCACGAGCCCTCGCTGGACTACGAGCAGGGCCGCTGGGTGACGCGGATGGCGCGGCGCGCGGCGACCGGGCACGGGGCCGACTGGGTGGTCAACGCCGATGCCGACGAGTTCTTCTGGCCGGTGGCGGCGGCGCGGCTCGACGAGGCGCTGGCAGGTGTGCCCGCCGAGTTCGGCCTGGTCGAAGTCAGGCGGGACAACCTGGTCGCGGACCCCTCGCTCGGCTCGGCGGGCGGGTGGACGCGCGAGCTGGTGCTGCGCGACACCGAGTCGCTGTCCACGCGCGGAACCCGGATCGGCGCGAAGGTCTGCCACCGGGCCGACCCGGACGTGGTCGTTGACGTGGGCAACCACCACGCCGCAGGGCCGCTCCTGGGCGCGCGGGCCCCGCAGAGGCCGCTGGAGATCCTGCACGTGCCCGACCGCGGATACGCGCAGTATGAGCGCAAGATCGCCAACGGGGGCGCGGCGATGGCGGCCAACACCGTGTACGAGCGCGGCGTGGGCTGGCACTGGCGGGAGGACTACGAGCTGCTGCTGGACGGCCGCTTGGCAGAGGCGCACGCGGCCCGACAGCGCACGCCCGAGCAGGCGCGGGTCGGGTTGGCGGCCGGGACGCTGGTCCCGGACACCAGGCTGCGCGACCGGCTGGAGGCACTGGTGGCGAGGGCGGTCCTGCCGGAGGCGCTGCGGGCGGTACTCGGACCGGCCGTCGAAGCGACGGGAACAGCCGGTACGGACGGCGCGGCGGAAGCCGCGCGGATAGCTGAGGCGGCTCCGGGTTCGCCTTGGTGGAAGCGCTGGGTCACTCGACGCACGTGACCGCGCCGGGTCGGGGCGGGCATCGGGCCCGGCTCCGGCACGCTGCGGGCACCGCCCCGAAGCAGCGCGCGGGTGAGACCGCAACGGCGCAGGTCAACGTCGCCCTGCCGCCGTGCACCCGGCATATGCTCGCCGGGTGGACAAGCGAGGTGCCCCCGAGAACGACCGGGGTGGCGGCCCGGTCGACAACGCCGCCGCCGCGCTGGAGCTGGTGGCGCGCGCGGCGGGCCCGTTCCTGGCCGGGCTGGACGACCGCCCGGTGCACCCGCCGGACCGCGACCGCCTGCTCGACGAGCTGACCGGTCCCCTCCCCGAGGACGGCGACGGCGCGCTCGTCGCGGTCGCCGAGCTGCTCCGCGTGGGCGCCGCAGCCGCCACCGCCACGGCGGGCCCGAGGTACTTCGGCTACGTCATCGGCGGCGCCACCCCCGCCGCGCAGGCCGGGGACTGGGTCGTCTCGCTGCTCGACCAGCCCGCGGGCCTGTGGCCCACCTCGCCGCTGGCCGCGAAGGCCGAGACGGTCGTGCTGGGCTGGTTGAAGGACCTGCTCGGGTTCCCCGCGTCGCACGGCGGCGTGCTCACCCCGAGCGCGACGTTCGCGAACCTGACCGGTCTGGCCTGCGCGCGGCAGTGGTGGGCCGCGCGGCACGGGGTCGACGTGGCCGCCGACGGGTTGGCCGGTCTGCCGAGGATGCCGGTGCTGTCCAGCGGGTACGTGCACGCGAGCTGCCGCAAGGCGCTGCAGGTGCTCGGCTGCGGGCGGGACGGCGTGCGGCTGGTGGCCCGCGCGGACGGGAGCCTGGACGTCGACCGGCTGGACCGGGAGCTGGCCGACTCGGGTCCGGCGGTGCTGATCGGGACGGCGGGCGAGGTCGACGCGGGCCGGTACGACCCGCTGGACGAGCTGGCGGACCTCGCGGAGCGGCACGGGGCGTGGTTGCACGTGGACGGCGCGTTCGGCCTGTTCGCGGCGGCCTCGCCGCGCACGCGGGAGCTGGTGCGCGGGGTCGAGCGGGCCGATTCGGTGGCGGCGGACTGCCACAAGTGGTTGAACACGCCGTACGAGAGCGGGTTCGCGCTGGTGCGCGACCGGGGCGCGCTGGGGCGGGCGTTCGGCTCGTGGAACGCGGCCTACCTGCCGGAACCGGACGAGGAGCGGGTCAACTACAACACGCTCGGCCCGGAGTCCTCGCGGCGGGCGCGGGCGCTGCCGCTGTGGGCGGCGCTGCGGGCGTACGGGCGGGCGGGGCACCGGGCGGTGGTGGAGCGGCACCTCGAACTGGCGCGGCGGCTCGGCGAGCTGGTGGAGGCGGCGGAGGACCTGGAGCTGCTGTCCCCGGTGACGCTGTTCGTGGTGTGCTTCCGGTACCGGCCCGAGGGGGTGGACCCGGACGGGTTGGACGAGCTGAACCGGGCGCTGGGGGCGGCGCTGGCGGAGGACGGGCGGGTGCACGCGGGGACGACGGTGCACCGGGGCGCGGTGGCGCTGCGGCCTGCGATCGTGAACTGGCGGACTCGGGTGGAGGACGTGGAGCTGCTGGTGGCGGTGGTGCGGGAGATCGGGGCGCGGGTGGCGGCTCGGTAGCATCGACCGGGTGCGCAACGCGATCACCGACGTCCCCGGTGTGCTGGTCGGGCACGTGACGCGGATCGGCGGGGGCTTCCTCACCGGGACCACGGTCGTGCTGCTGCCTCCCGGCAACCTCGTCGTCGCCGACGTGCGCGGGGGTGGGCCCGCGACGGTGGACACCGCCGCCGTGGACGCGCGGTACGGCGGGCGTGAGGTGCCCGGTGTCGTGCTGACCGGTGGCAGCGCCTACGGGTTGGCCGCCGCGCGCGGGGCCGCCGCCGAGCTGGGCGGTGGGGTGGTGCCGGGGGCGGCGCTGTTCGACCTCGGGCGGGGTGGGGACTTCGGGGCCCGGCCGGACGCCTCGTTCGGGGCGCTCGCGGTGCGGGCGGCCTCGGTGGACGTGCCGCAGGGCAACGTCGGCGCTGGCGCGGGGGCGCTCAACGTGGCGCTCAAGGGCGGCGTCGGGACCGCGAGCGCGGACCTGGGCGGCGGGGTCGTGGTGGGCGCGATCGCGGCGCTCAACGCGGTCGGGCCGTCCTACTCGCCGGACGGGCTGCCGCTGGCCGCCGGGCTGGGGCTGCCCGGCGAGTTCCCGAGCGCGGTCCTGGACCCGGCCGTCGAGCTGACGCCGCCCGCGCCACCGCCGTTCAACACGGTCATCGGCGTCGTCGCCACCAACGCGGCCGTGCCGCCGTTCGCGCTGGCCGTCGCCGGGCAGGACGGGGTGGCGCTGGCGGTCTCGCCCGCGCACGGCATGGCGGACGGCGACACCGTGTTCGGCGCGGTCACCGGAGACCGGCAGGCACCGCCGGACGAGGTGCTGCGCGCCGCGTCACGGGTGTTCGCCCGCGCGCTGGCGCACGGGCTGCTGGCGGCCGAGTCGGTCACCACGCCGCGCGGGCGCTTCGCGGCGCACCGCGAGCTGTTCCCGCGCACGCACGCGGCCCACCGGGCGGCGAGCTGAGCCGACCGACGAGGACCGGGGACCGGGGACTCCGGAGACCGGAGACCCCGGAGACCGGAGCCCCCGGCACGTCCTCACCGCGCCGACCACCGCCCGGCCACGGCCCCGCCGCGCACCCGCTGCGCGTACGGCGTCGACACGTACCCCACCAGGTCCAGCACCCCGCCGGTCTGCCGGTCGACCTCCCGCCCGAACGCCAGCATCGAGTCGTCGATCCGCCCCATCAGCCACGCCAGCAGCAGCACCACCACGTCCGACAGCACCCCGACCTGCACCGGCATGTCGTCGCGCCGCCCGGCGGTCACCGCGCTCGCGAAGTCGGTCATGCCCCGCTGGGTCAGCTCGGCCGACCCGATCTCGATCGCCCGCTTCATCGAGTCCACGACCAGCGGCACCAGCGCCTGCCACACGTCGCGCTCCACGACCTCGCACACCAGCCCGCCGCACAGCGCCGTCGTCCACAGCGCCCCGGCGTCACCGGCCCGCACCGCGCCGACCGCCAGGTGCGGCAGCAGCTCGGCCCCGCGCGCCAGCGACCCGCGCGCCACCAGGCCCTCCACCGCGCTCCGGTAGTGCCGCAGCGCCTCGGCGTGCTCGCCCTTCCTGGTGAGCAGCCGCCCGGTCTCGTCCTGGAACCGGGCGAACTCGCCGGGCGCGTCCTGGTGCTCGGACAGCGACAGCCCGGCCTTGGTGTAGCTCAGCGCCGCCGCGAGGTCGCCCCTGGCCTCGTGGCAGCGCGCCAGTTCCCCTATCACCCGCAGCTCAGTGGCCGGGTCGCCCTGGGCGCGCACCAGCTCCAGCGCGTCGGTCCCGGCCTCTATGGCGCCGTCCGGGTCGCCCAGCTCGCGCCGCAGCGCGCACTCGTCCACCTTGAACGCGGTCTGCCGGACCAGGTCGCCGCGCACGGCCGCCAGGTCGTGGCCGATCACGGCGTGCTTGAGCGCGGTGTCCAGGTCCCCGGTGCGCCTGCCGAGGTCGTTGAGCGAGGCGCAGGCGTGGAACTCGGTCTCCCGGTCCCCGGAGGCGACGGCCGCCCGGTACGCCTGGGCCGCCAGTCTCAGCGCCTCCTGCGGTCTGGCCTCCAGCGCGGCCATCCGCAGCAGCACCCCGGCCCGGTCGGGACCGGCGTCGCCGTAGGACGCGCTGCGGCCGTAGTCGGCCAGCGCGGCGCCGGGGTCGCCGCCGTGCTCGTGCAGCGCGCCGGTGCGCTCGTAGCGGGCCGCCCAGCGGCGGTCGGCCTCGGCGGGGGGCAGGTCCAGCGCGGGCAGCGCCTTGTCGATCTTCTCGACGACCTCGGCGGCGTCGGACAGGTCGCCCGCGAAGGACAGCTCGTCGAACAGGGTGTCCACGTAGGCCTCGGTCCCCGAGGCGGGGGTCGTCTCGGCCGCTCTGCGCAGTGCACTCATCTCCCGGTGGACCACCTTCCGCAGCACTTCCTCGCCGCCGTGGTCCACGCCCGCCAGCAGGGCGCACCCGGTCAGCGCTGACTCTCCCTCACCGGGTGCGCCCGCGCGCCACCGGTCCAGCCTCCCGTTGGCGGTCCCCGCGTACAGGTAGGACCGCTCGATGCCGCCGGGCAGCCCGGTGTCCACCACGGCGCGCGCGGCGGGCACCTCCCCGGCGGTGAGCCTGCGCACCACGACGCGGGTGAAGTCGGCCGCCAGGTCGGGCGGGATGCGCCACAGCGCGCCCACGTAGCCGCGCGCGCCGACCCGCAGGTACTCGCGCGCCTGGTCGGTCCACGACAGGCAGGAGTTGTTGAGCACCACGGGCTGGTGCGGCAGGTCGAGCGCGTGCGCGACCAGCCACGGCGGCAGCGGGCGCCCGTCGAGCAGGGCGTTGCCCTCGTCGTCGTGCGCGTTGACCGCGAGCACCTCGACCGGCAGGTCGGCGGCGAGGGCGGCGACCACGGGCAGCGCGGTCTCGGACCCGGTGAGCACCAGCGGGTGGGTGACGTGGGCGGCCCGGTCGGCGGGGGCCGCCGGGAAGCCGGGTTCGACCAGGAGGGCGAACGCGCCGCGCGGGCGGCAAGCGCCTTCCCGGTGCAGCTCGGTCAGCACGACCAGCGCCGGATCGGTGGTGACGTGCCCGATGGGCTTGCGCGCCCAGCTGCCGGTGGCGGTGCGCACGAACGGGTAGGGCAGTCCGGCGGTGAACGCGGTCAGCCGCCGCTCCCCCACCGCGTGCACGGCGTCGGCGGGCACCTGGGCGGTGACCACGGCCTCGACCGCCGGGTAGGGGTCGTGGCCGCCGGTGGACAGGTAGCGCCACAGCGCCTCGCCGACCGCGATGCCCTTGACGGCGTCGCCTATGGCGCTGGCGGCCTCGGTGACGCGGGTCTGCTCCTCGGCGACGACCCGGTCGACCTCGGCCAGGTCGGGCTGGGGCGTGGTGACCAGGCGGGCGCCCCGGTGGTGGGCGTAGCAGGCGGCGACCAGGTCGTCGGCCTCGCCGGTGGTCTCCACCAGCACGGCCTCGTCGCCGGACTCGGGACCGGCGGCGGCGAACCGGTCGCCGACGGGCTCGGCGCGCTCGGTGAAGCGCAGCGCGGAGCCGGTGCGCAGCGCGGTGTAGAGGGCCTCGGCGGGGTCGTCGCCGGGGGCGGCCTCCAGCACCTTGGTCGGCTGCTGGCCCTCGCCGTGCAGCAGCGCCCACACCTCGTCGGTGAGGTCCTCGCCGAGGAGGTCGGGCTTGAGCAGCCGGACGTGCTCCATGCCGTCGAACACGTGCGCGGCCTGCGGGGGCGGGTCGGCGAGCACGACGGCGCGGCGCACGCCGGTGGCGCGCATGAGGTCGGCGAGGAGGCTGTTGCGGTTGTTCCAGGAGCGCAGCGGGCCGGTGTCGGGGCCGGGGGCGTCGAGCTCGTCGTCGTGCTCGCCGGGGAGCGCGTGCCTGCCGCCTGCGGGTGGCGGGCGGTCCAGCGCGATGACGGGCGTGAAGCGGTCGCCGGGCAGGCAGGAGACCACGACGGCGGCCTCGCGCGCCTGGTGCGCCCGGCACACCACGACGGTGTCGGACACCGCGTACTGGGGCCTGCTGACCACCTCGACGTCGATCTCGGCGGGACCGGCGGGCAGCGCGACGACCACGCCGTCCTCGGTGGCCGAGACCTGCCCGGTGGAGGTCACCCGGACGGAGGTTCCGGTGGGCAGGTCGAACTGGACGCCGTCGCCGTCGACGGAGGCGTCACCGGGGACGTGCAGCCGCCACTCGACCGGCTCGGCCAGGTCGTAGCGCTGGCGCAGCACGGCGCGCAGCGGGTCGCCGTGGTCCTCGGCGACCGCCAGCTCGCGGGTGCCCACGTCTATCGACAGGGCCTCGGCGAGGGGCAGCGGCGGTTTGCCGTGCGCGTCCAGCAGGACCGCCCGCACCAGTCCGGTGGAGAAGCGGAAGCGGATTCCGTGCGGCGGTCCAAGATCCACGGCTCACATACCCTCTGGCAGGTGGCGGGCGTCCACAGCGGCCTCCGTGCGACGTCCGAACGAGTGGTGGCTGGCAGAACGTACGCCACGCCGGTCACGATTGAGTCGCGCGGACCGGGAACCCGTGGTAAATCCGCGCCGATTCGGGCCGGTTCAGCCGCCCTGGTCGCTGCGGACCGAGGGCTGCTGGTGGCTCCAGGCGGCCCGGCTCTGGTCCCGGCCGAGGCGTTTGGCCTGGTAGAGCGCTCCGTCGGCGGCGGCGAGGAGACCTTCGACGGTGTCCTCGGGCACATCCGGCCAGACGGCCACCCCGACGCTGACCGTGAGGCCCCGCACGGGACCGGCCCCGGTGCCCAGCAGGCCCACGCGGGTGCGGGCGCGCTCGGCGATGGCCATGGACTCGTCGCGGCCGGCGCCGGGCAGCAGCACGACGAACTCCTCGCCGCCGAACCGGCCGACGCTGTCGCCCCTGCGCACCGACTCGCGGATGACGTCGGCGATGGAGCGCAGCACCTCGTCGCCGGTCTGGTGGCCGTGGGTGTCGTTGATGCCCTTGAAGTGGTCCACGTCGATCATGAGCAGGCCGAGGGCGTCGCCGCGCTGGCGGGTGCGGTTGAGCTCAACGCGGGCCTGGAGGTGCCAGGCCTCGGCGTTGAGCAGGCCGGTCTTGGCGTCGGTGCGGGCGGCCAGCTCCAGCTGGTGGATCAGCACGGTGCGGTGCAGCGCGACGGCGGCGACGACCATGGGGAACGCGAAACCGGGCCACCAGGCGACCGCGATGGCGACGAAGAACGCGAGGCTGAGCTGGGCGGCTTCGAGGAGGTTGTCCAGCGGGCCGCCGAAGAGGTTGGTGCGCGCGCCGGTGGTGAGCACGATGACGCCCGCGACGAGCGCGGTGTTGACGGTCCAGTAGACCGAGCCCGCCCCGATCAGGCCGAGCAGGTCCCAGGGGCCTTCGAGGTGGCCGGAGGCGAGGCTGTCGCGCAGGCCGGTGGCGGTGGCGACGACGTTGGCGGCCAGGGCCACCAGGAGCATCATCGCGGCGGTGAACACGCCCCGGTGCGGCGGGCGGAACGGGTCCCAGCGGCCGACGACCCACCAGCGGTGGGCGTAGAGGACGACCACCAATACTCCGACCAGGGGTGGCGGGAGCAGGAGTGAACCGGCGAATATCCAGATGCTGCACAGGTCGAGGTGCGGCAGGCCGGTCGCGTCCCTGCGGGCGCGCTCGATCCAGCGGGAGAAGACCAGGTGCAGCCCGGCGCAGGTGAGCAACACCGCGAGGACGACCCAGTCGTGCCTGGTCGTCGGCTGGTTCGTCGCCGTCGCGGCGGCGACTGCCAGCAGGGCGAGCAGGTCCACCGAGAGCACGTAGCCCAGCGCGCCCCTCGGAAGGGACCATAGTGACCAGCTTCGTCCAACCACGGTTCCCTCGCGCCCGTCCACACCGGACCCCCCGGTTGGTGACCGGCTGGAGCGTCACGGTAACCCTGGGGCGAACGGGTGTCATCCGCTGGTGGGGTGACACGGGTACTGGGAGGTGATCGCGGTGCGCGAGAAGATCTGGTGACCCCGGTGCGATCCCGGCGCCCGACTTGCCCGGTACGGCCAGTGGAGGAGGTGCTCGGTCATGCGCGAGAAGATCTGGTGAAGACGGTGGGGTTGACGCCCCACGCGATGGCGGTCCCCCGGCGCGCCCCATGTGCCCGGTGACCGGTGAGCCCGGCCGCTCGCGCGCTGCGGGCGGCCGGGCGTTCAGCCCTCGGCGAGGTGCTCCAGCGGGCCCAGCGCCATCCACCGGGTGGTGACGGCGGCGGCGGCGACCACGCCGACCCCGGCGGCGATCGCGATGGCGGTGGCGGCCGAGCCGGTGGCGGTGGCGAGCAGGCCACCGCCCGCGACGCCCACGCCCTGGGCTGCGACGAGACCGCTGCGGGCGAAGCCGAGGGCCTGGCCCCGGCGGGCGTCCGGGACGAGGCGGACGAAGGTGGCCCCGGCGGTGACCTGGTAGGCGCTGAAGACGCCGCTGAGGGCCAGCAGGGTGACGGCGCCGAGCAGGCCGGGGTGCAGCAGGTAGGCGACCAGCGGCAGGGCGGTGGCGACGGCCAGAAGGCCCAGCAGGCGCACCCGCCGTTCGGTGGGCAGGTAGCGCAGCAGGACGGTGCCCAGGACCATCCCGGCTGGGTCTGCGGCGAGCAGGATCCCGACTCCGGCGGGGCCGGTGCCGACCTCGTCGGAGAACGGGGCGGCCAGGCCCTCGGGGACGACGGTGAACAGGGCGAGCCAGCCGAGGAGGACCAGCAGGCGCAGGCGCGGGGTGCGCCAGACCAGGGCCGCGCCTTCGTTGATCCGCAGTCGTGTGGGGGTGGCGGAGGTTGAGGCGGGGGCCGGGCGGGGCTTGAGGCCGAGGTGGAGGAGGAGGGCGGAGGCGGCGAAGGTGGCGGCGTCGGCGGCGAGGGCGCCGGAGGTGCCGAGCCAGTAGACCGCCAGGCCGCCTCCGGCGAAGCCGAGGAGGAGGCCTGCCTGGTGGGTGATGAGGTGGACGGACTGGCCTGCCTCGTACTTGTCGCCCAGGACGGTGGGGAGGAGGGCGCCTTGGGCGGCTGCGAACGGGGGTTCGGCGAGCTGGGCCAGGACGAGGAGGGCGGCCACCAGGGGGAGGGGGACTCCGGGGAGGGCCATGACCGCGAGGACCGCGGCGCGGAGGAGGTCCGCGGTGACCATGACGGTGCGGCGGGGGTAGCGGTCGGCCAGGCCGGAGAAGAGGATTCCGGAGAAGAGGGCCGGGAGCATGGTCAGCGCGTAGGTGAGGGCTGTCCAGGCCGGGGAGTTGGTGCGCTCGAAGACGAGCACGGATAAGGCCACGCGGGCTAGTTGGTCGCCGAGTGTGGACAGGACCGCCGCGCACCACAGGACTCGGAACTCTGCCACCCCGAAGACCGCTCGGAAACCCGTCGCCATGTCTCTCCCGCTGTCGCTGTCGCTGCCGGTGTCGCTGTCACTTGGAACCGGAACCGGGGCCGGGTCAGGGGTGGGGCAGGGCTGGCCGGGACTGGGGGCGGCACCGGTAGGCGGGACACGGTACAAGGAAGGGCGGGTGGGGGTGATCGGATCGCGGGTGGAGGGGGTGGGGGGATGTTGACGGTTCACCGTTCCGGGTGGGGACGGGGGGGGGAAAACGAAGATCAAGAGCTTAAGGGCACGCCTCGCCGGCGGGGCAGGCCTCCAAAAAAGAGGGGGACGGGCTCTGCCGGCCGGTGGCTGTTTCAGGGTGGTTGCGTTTACCCCTGCGGTGGGCGGGGTCCCTCTTCTCCGTGTGGCCTCCTTTCAGGCAAGCACAGGCGTCAAGACGCCGTATGACCAGGCAGTCTGCCGGGCAGTGCGGCGGCATCTTGACACCTGCGCTCGGGCTTCGCCAGGCCACACGGAGAAGAGGGACGCGGGATGGGCTGGCTGCGGGCTCGCTGCGCTCGCCCCGCAGCCCGCGAGGAGGTCTGGGGGGTGGGCTGGGGGGCGCTTAGGGTCTGGCGGTGCACAGGATCGAGGTCGACGGGGTTCCCGCCAGCGCTCAGGACATGGCCGGGTTGTTCGCCAACTACGGGCACTTCACGGCGTTTCAGGTGCGGGGTGGGCTGGTCAGGGGGATGGGGTGCCACCTGGACCGGTTGGCTGAGGGGAACCGGGAGTTGTACGGGATCGGGCTCGACCGGGGGTGGGTGTGCGAGTTGGTCGGTCGGGGGCTTCGTGGGGTTGGGGACGCCTCGGTTCGGGTGGTGGTGTTCGGGGTTGAGGAGCCGTCGGTGTTGGTTTCGGTGCGGGAGCCCAAGGAGGCGGCTCGGGAGGCTCAGGCTTTGTTGCCCGTGGAGTACGTGCGGCCGGTTCCGCACGTGAAGCACCTCGGGGGGTTCGAGCGGGCGGTGCACCACCGGGCTGCGGGGCGGGCCGGGTTCGACGACGCGTTGTTGGTCGGGGGTGGTGGGGTGGTGGTCGAGTCCGCAGTCGCCAACGTGGGGTTCTTCGCGGGGGGCGAGGTGGTGTGGGCGGACGGGCCGTGGTTGTGGGGGACGACGATGCGGTTGTTGGAGTCGCACGTGCCGTCGCGGCGGGAGGTCGTGCGGTTGGGGGACCTCGGGGCGTACGACGGGGCGTTCACGGCCAACTCGTGGGGGGTCTCGCCGGTGGGGCGGATCGGGGACGTGCGGTACCCGGTCGGTGAGGCGTTCGAGCGGTTGCGGGAGGCGTTCGAGGCGGTTCCGTGGGGGCCGGTGGCGGGGTGAGGGCTCCCCCGCCGCGCGAGGGCGCGGCGGGGGGGCGGTCACACGGCGGGGGGACGGTCCTCGTAGGGGGTCGACAGGACGACCGTGGTGCGGGTGGACACGTTCGCCACCTCGCGGATCTGGCGCAGCAGGTCCTCCAGGGCCTTCGGGGAGGCCACGCGCACCCTGACCAGGTACGAGGAGTCGCCCGCCACCGAGTAGCAGGCCTCGATCTGCGCCAGGTGCTCCAGCCGCTCCGGGTAGTCGTCCGGGGCGGCCGGGTCGATCGGGGTGAGCGAGATGAACGCGGTCAGCGGGAGGCCGACCTCGTCGCCGTCGAGCCTGGCGGCGTAGCCCTTGACCACGCCGCGCTGCTCCAGCCTGCGCACCCGCTGGTGCACGGCCGACACGCTCAGGCCGACCCGCTCGGCGAGGTCGGTGAAGCTGCAGCGGCCGTCCGTGGACAGCTCGCGCAGGATCGCCCGGTCGATCGGCTCCAGGTTCGTCACGCCTGAAGCACCACCAGGTCGTGCGGGCGGTTGTTCAGGCGCTCGGAGCCGGTCTCGGTGGCGATGACGATGTCCTCGATGCGCGCGCCCCAGCGGCCGGGCAGGTAGATGCCGGGCTCGACGCTGAACGCCATGCCCGCTTCGAGGGGCAGGTCGTTGCCCGCCACGATGTACGGCTCCTCGTGCACGTCCAGGCCGATGCCGTGGCCGGTGCGGTGCACGAAGTACTGGCCGAAACCGGCGGCGTCGATCACCTCGCGGGCGGCGGCGTCGACGGCCTCGCAGGTCACGCCGGGCTTCGCGGCGTCCACGGCGGCCTGCTGGGCGGCCTGGAGGACGGCGTAGGTCTCGCGCACGTCCGCGTCGCGCGGCTCGCCGACGGAGTAGGTGCGGGTGGAGTCGGAGTTGTAGCCCTCGGCGACCGGGCCGCCGATGTCGACCACGACCACGTCACCGGCCTCGATCACCCGGTCGGACAGGCCGTGGTGCGGGGACGCGCCGTTCGGGCCGGAGCCGACGATGACGAACTCGGCGACCTCGTGGCCCTCGGCGACGATCGCGGCGGCGATGTCGGCGCCCACCTCGGCCTCGGTGCGGCCCGCGCGCAGCCACTCGCCGACGCGCGCGTGCACCCGGTCGATCGCCTCCCCCGCCTTGCGCAGGGCGGCGATCTCGGCGGCGTCCTTGCGCATCCGCAGCTCGCGCAGGATCGGGCCCGCGAGGACCTGCTCGCCGCCGATCGCGGAGCGCAGGCCGAGCACGTGCAGGGCGGGGGTCATGTCGGCCACGGCGGTGCGGGCGGTGCCCTTGAGGGCCTTGCGGACCAGCGCGTACGGGTCCTCGCCGTCGACCCAGGTGGCGACCTCGACGCCGAGCGCGTCGGTGGGCACGGCCGCGTAACCGGGCTGCTCCAGCTTGGGCACGACGAGCACGGGGTCGCCGCCGACCGGGACCACGAGGCAGGTGAGCCGCTCGAACGAGGCACCGCCCGCGCCGATGAGGTAGCGCAGGTCGGAGCCGGGCGAGATGAGCAGCGCGTCCACGCCCGCGACGGCGGCGGCTGCGGTGGCGCGGTCGAGTCGGGAGCGCAGGGCTTCCACGTCCAGGGGTCCAACACGGGTCGACATGGGTGGGAAGCCTAGTCGCACCCGTGCGGTCCGCCCGCTCCGCGAGACCCGGTGACGATCACGGGCGGTGGGTGGTGGGCGGTGGGCGGGGCCCTGACCGCCGTGCCGCGACCGCGCGGTGTCGGGGGTGTCTGGCAAGCTCTCCACGGTGAGCAGCCCGCTCGTCCTGATGGACGCCGCCAGCCTGTACTTCCGGTCGTTCTACGCGCTCCCGGAGTCGATGACCGCGCCCGACGGCACCCCGGTCAACGCGGTGCGCGGGTTCGTCGACACCATCGCCAAGATCGTCAACGACCGGGGCGCGGGCAGGCTCGTGGCCTGCCTGGACGCCGACTGGCGGCCGGAGTTCCGGGTCTCCGCGCTGCCCTCCTACAAGGCCCACCGGGTGGCCGCGAGCGGGGACGGGGAGGAGGTGCCGGACGCGCTCACGCCGCAGGTGCCGATCATCCTGGACGTGCTGGACGCGGTCGGGATCGCCACCGCCGAGGCCGCCGGTTACGAGGCGGACGACGTGATCGGCGCGCTCGTGGCGCGGGAGGCGAGGGATGTGGTGGAGGTGGTCACCGGGGACCGGGACCTGTTCCAGCTCGTGCGCACCGAACCGACCCCGGTCGGGGTGCTCTACCTGGGGCGCGGGTGGGCCAAGGCCGAGCTGGTCGGGCCCGCTGAGGTGGCCGCCAAGTACGCGCTGCCCGAGGCGGACGCGGGGCGGGCCTACGCGGGCATGGCGGTGCTGCGCGGAGATCCCTCGGACGGGTTGCCTGGAGTCGCGGGCATCGGGGAGAAGACGGCCGCGAAGCTGATCACCGAGTTCGGGTCGCTGGAGGCGGTGCTGGCGGCGGTGCACGACGGGCGGGACCGCAAGCTCACCACCAAGGCGCGCAACGCGCTGATCGCCGCGCAGGACTACCTGGCGGTGGCGCCGACCGTGGTGGACGTCGCGGTGGACGCGCCGGTGGTCCTGGACCGGGACGACGCGCTGCCCGCCGCGCCCGCCGATCCGGACCGGCTCGCCGAGCTGACCAGGCGGTGGGGGCTGGGGAGCTCGGTTCCCCGGCTGGTGACGGCGCTGGAGCGGCGCGCGAGTCGGTGAGCGGGTCCGGTGAGTGGAGCCGGTGGGCCGGGCCGGTGGGCGGGGCCAGTGAGTGGGGCGGCGCCGACCAGCCTGGCGCTGAGCGGAGGCCGGTGAGCGGGCGGGGTGGGCCGCCCCCGTGGTGGGTTCGGCCCGTCCCTGGGGGTTAGAAGTAGGTGCCCGCCCAGGCGGTGGTGGTCACGGCGAAGAGGGCGTCGGCGCGGGTGACCGCGTCCTCGGCCAGGACCTCGGCCCGGCCGGTCGCGGCCAGTGCGGCGAACGGGACGTCGCCGAGGTAGGCCGAGGCCAGGTCGGCGACGTCCAGGACCAGCTCGGGCGCGTCCTCCACGCGCTCCGCGCCCGCCTTCGACACCCGGTAGTTCCCGGCGTTCTCCGGCAGCAGCCCGTCGCGCACGCCGAGCACCACCGAGCCGTCGCCGGTGTACGCGCGCTCGGCCAGCGCCTTCGGCACGTCCAGCAGGCGCAGCCAGGTCTCGTCGGACGTGGTCTCCCAGCGGCAGCCGCGCGGGTCGACCAGGAGCAGCTCGACCGGCTCGTCCAGGGGGCGCAGGTGCGCGACGACCTCGTCCACCAGGTCGACGCCCAGCAGGTACCGCCACAGGTCGGCCCAGGCGCGCGGCGTGGCCGCCCACAGGTCCAGCACGGTCAGCACGGACTTCTCGGTGTGCGAGCGCTCCACCCGGTACACCGCGAACCCGTCGTCCACGCCGTCCTGGCCGGTCGTGATGACCGCCTGCGGGTCCTGGTCCTTGTCGGCCCGCACGTTCATCGACCACCAGCCGTCCCAGCGGCCGATCAGCCCCGGTCGGGTGGCGGGCAGGCCCTCGAACAGGGCGCGCAGCTCGGCGGCGGCGTCCGCGGCGGGCTTGAGCCGGACCCGGCCCTCCACGCGGGCGCGCGCCTCGGACTTCGCCCTGGTCAGCCGCAGGTCCCGGCCCCTGGTGGCGACGCCGTAGCCGAACCGGCCGTAGATCGCGCCCTCGGTGGCGCGCAGCGTCGCCGCCGCGTCGCCCCGGTCGCGCAGCGAACGAAGCTGGGTGCGCATGAGGGCGCTGACCACGCCGCGCCGCGTCCAGTCCGCGCGCACGCCGACCCGGCTCACCGCGCTCATCGGCAGCACCGCGCCACCGGGCACGACCAGCGACGAGGGGAACGACTGCGCCGACCCGATCACCTCGTCCCCGTCGAACGCCCCGAGCGCGCGGCCGGGCTCGTAAGAGTCCAGCACCACCTTCCACAGCTCGTCGGTGGCGGGGCCGTGCAGCAGCGCCCTGCGGAACACGGTGTGCGCGGCGCGGTAGTGGGCCTCGTCCTGGAGGACGCGGATGTCGTGGTCGGTCACCCCGCCATCCTCTCCCGGCGCCCGTGCGCCCACTAATCAATTAGGCGGGAATCACGGGAGGGGTTCCCGGAAAAGCACCGAGGCCGTTTCCCGGTGAGCGGGAAACGGCCTCGGTGGAACGGCGCGCGGATCAGCCGGTGGGCTGGCCGACCTCGTACTCGCCGTCCGAGGTCTTGATGGTGATCTTGACCTTCTTGTCCGCGTCACCGACCTTGACGTCGCACTCGAACGTGGTGTTCGGGGTGACCTCGTGCTGGCCGGTGCAGGACGCGCTCTTCGCGTCGAGCTTGTAGTCGTCCTTGAGGACCTGCACGATGCCGTTCTGCACGGACGTGTTGTCCAGGACCTTGGTGTTGAACCAGCCGGGCGTCACGAAACCGCCGATGCCGACGACGCCCGCGATCAGCACCACGCCCACCACGACGCCCCAGATGAGCCCGTTGGACTTCTTCGCGGGCGGCGGCGGGCCGTAGGGCTGC
This sequence comes from Actinosynnema pretiosum, assembly GCF_024171695.1. Classification (GTDB taxonomy): domain Bacteria; phylum Actinomycetota; class Actinomycetes; order Mycobacteriales; family Pseudonocardiaceae; genus Actinosynnema; species Actinosynnema pretiosum. Next base: position 19,659 of record NZ_JAMTCF010000013.1, read on the forward strand.
TGGCCGAACTGGCCGGGCTGGCCGTACTGCCCCGGCTGCTGCCCGTAACCGGGCTGCTGCTGCGGCTGCCCGTACGGGTTGTTCGGGTCGAACCCGCCGCCGGGGGTGCCGGGGTACTGCTGCTGCTGGGGCTGCCCGTACGGCTGGCCCTGCGGCGCCTGCTGGCCCCACTGCTGCTGGTGCTGCTGCGCGGGGTCCGGCTGCCCGTAACCGGGCTGCTGAGCGGGGAAACCACCCGACGGCGTGCCGGGGTACCCGCCACCGCCGTAGGGCTGCTGGCCCCACTGCTGCTGCGGGTCGTTCCCTCCGGACGGTCCGTACGGACTGGTCATGCTCGGCCTCCGGCGGTCGGTCTTGAACGGGAAAAGGACTATTTCGGACGTGCTGGCTTGCTCGCGCGATCAAACCACAGGATGGCGCCGACTACGCAGCGCACCCCGCCAAACTTTGTCAGACCGTGGCCAAGGCGACCACGCCCCGGCGCAGCGCGTCGACCGCCTTGCGGGCCGCCGCGCCCACCGGGTCGCCGCCGCCGACGACGTCCCTGATCTGGTCGAGGAAGTCGACGACCTGCCTGCACCAGCGCACGAAGTCGCCCGCGCCCAGCTCGGTCCCGCCGGAGTCGGTGGTGCCGAGCACCTTCTCCAGCGACTCGCCGCGCGCCCACCGGTACACCGCCCAGGCGAAGCCGGGGTCGGGCTGGCGGGTGCGGTCGAGCCGGTGGCGGCGCTCGTCGTCCTCCAGCTCGGCCCACAGGCGGGCGGTGGCGGTCATGGCGTCGGAGACCCGGCCCGGTGGCAGGCGGGTCTCCATCGGGCCGTCCCTGCGCGCCTCGTAGACCAGGGACGACACGACGGCGGCCAGCTCCTCGGGGGCGAGGCCCTTCCACACGCCGTGCCGCAGGCACTCCGCCGCCAGCAGGTCAGACTCGCTGTAGAGCCTGGTCAGCCGCCTGCCGTGCTCGGTGACGCGCTCCCCGCCGCGCCTGCCGGGCCCACCCGACACGCGCTCCTGCCCCGCGCGGCGCACGACGCGCCGCTTCCTCTGCTCCGGCTCGCCCTCAGCCGCGCCCCCGAAAGCAGTGCCCTCGGAAGCGACGCCCTCGCCGGGAGCCTCGAACACAGCCCCGCCCTCGGGCTCGTCCTCCACGACCTCCAGGTAGCCGCGCTCGCGCAGCAGCGCCCGGATGCGGTCGAACTCGCGGGCCAGCGAGTGCGTGGTCGCCGCGACCTTGCGCTCGGTCTGCTCGGTCTCGGCCAGCAGCCGGTGGTACCGCTCGCCCCAGCGGGCGTGCTCCTCGCGCTTCTCGCAGCCGTGGCACGGGTGCGCCCGCAGCGCGCGGCGCAGCGTGGCCAGCTCGGCGTCGTCGTCCGCCGTGGACCGCCGCTTCCGCGCGCTCGGCGCGACGAGCCCCGTGTTGCGCAGCGTCGCCGCCAGGTCCCGGCGGGACCTGGGCGAGCGGGTGTCGACCTGCTTGGGCAGCCGCAGCTTGCCGAGCACCTCGACCGGCAGCGGGAAGTCCGTCGAGGTCAGCCGCCCGGCCCAGCGGTCCTCGGTGACCACGAACGGCCTCGGCTCGCCCAGCGGCTCGAGGCCGGGGTCGATCACCACGGCCAGCCCGGTGCGCCGACCGGACGGCACCGCGATGACGTCGCCCTTGCGCAGCTTCTCCAGCGACGCGGCCGTCTCGGCGCGGCTGGCCGAGGTGTTCTGCCTGGCCAGGGCCTTCTCGCGCTCGGAGACGCGGCGGCGCAGCGACGCGTACTCGGTGAAGTCGCCGAGGTGGCAGGTCATCGAGTCGGCGTAGCCCTCCAGGGCCTCCCGGTTGCGCTCGATCCGCCTGGCCAGGCCCACCACCGAGCGGTCGGCCTGGAACTGGGCGAACGACTGCTCCAGCAGGTCGCGGGCGGCGGGCGCGCCGAGCCGGTGCACCAGGTTGACGGCCATGTTGTAGCCGGGGCGGAACGAGGAGCGCAGCGGGTAGGTGCGGGTGGACGCCAGGCCGCCGACCGCCTTCGGGTCGACGCCGGGCTGCCACACCACGACGGCGTGCCCCTCGACGTCGATGCCGCGACGGCCCGCGCGGCCGGTGAGCTGGGTGTACTCGCCGGGGGTGAGGTCGACGTGCGCCTCGCCGTTGTACTTGACCAGCTTCTCCAGCACGACGGTGCGGGCGGGCATGTTGATGCCGAGCGCGAGGGTCTCGGTGGCGAACACGGCCTTGACCAGGCCGCGCACGAACAGCTCCTCCACCGTCTCCTTGAACGCGGGCAGCAGGCCCGCGTGGTGGCTGGCGATGCCGCGCTCCAGCGCCTCGCGCCACTCCCAGTAGCCGAGGACCATCAGGTCGTCCTGCGGCAGGTCGCGGGTCTTCTCGTCGATGATCCGGCGGATGACCTCGACCTCGTCGGGCGTGGTCAGGCGCAGGCCGTAGCGCACGCACTGGTTGACCGCCGCGTCGCAGCCCGCCCGGCTGAACACGAACACGATCGCGGGCAGCAGGCCTGCCGCGTCGAGCCGCTGGATGACGTCGACCCGCGACGGCGGCTTGAACCCGGACGAGCGCGGCGGGCGGCCCTTGTTGCCCCGGCCGCGCGACCACGGCACGTGGAAGCGGGCCAGGTCCTCGACCTGGCGCAGCAGCTGCGGGTTGATCTTGACGTGGGTGTCGGCGAGGTCGTCGGCGAACAGGTCGAACATGCGCGGACCGGCCAGCATGTGCTGCCACAGCGGCACCGGCCGGTGCTCGTCCACCACCACCGAGGTGTCACCCCGGACGGTGACGAGCCACTCGCCGAACTCCTCGGCGTTGCTCACCGTGGCCGAGAGGCCCACCAGCCGCACCGATTCGGGCAGGTGCAGGATGACCTCCTCCCAGACCGGGCCCCGGAAGCGGTCGGCGAGGTAGTGCACCTCGTCCATGACCACGTAGCCGAGGCCGTGCAGGGTGGAGGAGCCCGCGTAGAGCATGTTGCGCAGCACCTCGGTGGTCATGACGACCACGGGGGCGTCGCCGTTGACCGAGGTGTCACCGGTGAGCAGGCCGACCTTGTCCTGGCCGTAGCGGGCGCACAGGTCGGCGTACTTCTGGTTCGACAGGGCCTTGATCGGCGTGGTGTAGAAGCACTTCCGGCCCTCGGCGAGGGCGAGGTGCACGGCGAACTCGCCGACGACGGTCTTGCCCGCGCCGGTGGGCGCGCACACCAGGACGCCGTGGCCGTCCTCCAACGACTCGCAGGCGCGCAGCTGGAACGGGTCGAGCTCGAAGGAGACCACCGAGAGGAAGTCGGTCAACTGGGGCCGGGAAGCGCGGCGGCGGGATTCCGCGTAGGCCTCGGCCGGGGACCGGGAAGCACTTGACACCCCTCCAGGCTGTCACAAGGGGCCGACAAAAGCTGTGGTCATTTTTTCCACGCGAGGTCGGCTGGGGGCGATCGTCCTGGTGAGGGGGCGGGAGTGGGGTGGTGAAGTCGTCGTTGGTGGGTGGGGTGTGGCGGCGGTGGTGATGGTGATGGTGGTGGCGGTGGCGGTGGCGGGCGGAGGTTCTCGGTGGGGCGGGGGTCGGGAGCCGGGGTGGCGTGGGCACCCAGCCGGGCGGAGGTGCTCGGCGGTGCGGGGCGGGTGGCGGGTCGGGGCGCACTGAGGGGCGGGGTGGCTGGCGGGGCGGGGATGCTCGGCGGGGCAGGTGCGCCCAGCCGGACAGCGGTGCTCGGCGCGGCGGGGTAACCGGTAGGGCGCGGCACCCGGTGGGGCGGAGGTGGTCGGTCGGGTGCGCCTTGCGGGGTGGGTGCGCCTTGCGGGTTGGGGCCGCTCGGTCGCTCAGGTTCGCGCCGGAATATTGGAATCGGTCTGCACTGAAGGAATAGTGGTAAGCGCGCCAGGCACGCACGTCGCGGTCACCGGCAGGGCGCGCTGGCGCTCGCCGTCCGCGTAGGCGGTCCACGCGGGTCCGGCCAGGCGGATCGAGGACGCGCGGAAGGTGTGCACCGCCGGGTGCGCGGTGTGGTCGCCGGTGCGCAGGGTGGGCAGCACGCGCAGCAGGGTCCGCCTGCTCACCGCCTCCACCACCGTGACGTCGAACAGCCCGTCCTCCGGGTCGGCGCCGGGGCAGACCGGGACGCCGCCGCCGTAGCTGCCGGTGTTGCCGACCGCGACCAGCAGCGCGTTCACGCCGATCTCGCCGTTCGGGGTGCCCAGCAGCAGCCTGCCGGGGCGCGGGCCGAGCAGCTCCGCGAGCAGGGCCAGGTCGTAGCGGCGCGGACCGGCGGGCCAGCGCATCCGGTTCGCCCGCGCGTTGACCGCCGAGTCGAAGCCCGCGCACAGCACCGTCGCGAACCACCGCCCGCCGCGCACCCGGCCGAGGTCGACCCGGCGGCGCTCGCCCGAGCGCAGGGCCGGGGCCAGGTCCGCCGCCGAACGGGTGCCCAGCGCCCTGGCCAGGTCGTTCCCGGTCCCGGCCGGGATGACGGCCAGCGCGGTCGGGGTGCCCGCGCAGGCCTGGAGGGCCACGTGCGCGGCGCCGTCGCCGCCCAGGACGACCAGAGCATCCGCGTTCGAGCCCACCGCCCGCGCGGCCAGCTCCGCGGCCTCGGCGGTGCTGGTGGGGACCAGCAGGTCGAGGACGTCCACGGACTCGCGCAGCAGGGCCGCGGTGGTGCCCGCGATCCGCGCGGCGGCTCCCCCTCCGGAGTTCGGCGACACCAGCAGGGCGGCTCTGGTCACGGCGGCGCTCCAGTCGGTCGGGGTGGTGCTGCCCACGCGGAACCCTGCGAGCTTAGGAGCGGGAGGGCGGGGGGCGCTCGCAGTGCGCGGGAACACGAAGTGCGCGGGTGCGCGGGTGCGCTGAGAAGCGGGAGCGTGGTGCGGCCGAGAGCGTGGAGCGGCCAGGAGTGTGACGTGGCCAGGAGCGCGTAGGGCCGGGAGCGCGTAGGGACGTGGAACGCCGGAGACCCCGGAACGCCGAGGACCGGCTGGGCTGGGCCCGGCCGGTCCTCGGAGGTCGTCGCACGCGGATCAGCGCACGCGGATCAAGGGCACGCGGATCAGGTCGCGTCCTCGTCGTAGTTCACCCTGCGCTCCGGCTGGGCGGCGGGCTGGGTCGGAGGCTGCGACTGCGGCTGCGCGGCGGTCTGCGGCGGCACGGGCTGCGGCTGCGCGGTGGTCTGAGTGGGCGCGGTCTGGGTGGGCGCGGTCTGGGTCGCGGTCCTGCCCTGGCCGGTGTCCTCCACCTGCGACGGCGTGTAGTCGAACGGCGAGGCCTCGTCGTCGGACAGGCCCTCCCAGTTCTCCTCGGGGCCGAACCCCTCCTCCAGGCGCTTGCGCGCCTTGCGCTTGTCGTGCAGGCGGGCGATCTGGGTGGCCATCTCGAACAGCAGCGCCAGCGAGATCGCGAGCGCGACCATCGAGATGGGGTCGGTGCCCGGCGTCGCGAACGCGGCGAACACGAACAACCCGAAGATCAGCCCTCGGCGCCAGCGCTTGAGCTTCTCGTACGGCAGGATGCCGACCGCGTTCAGCATCACCACCACCAGCGGCAGCTCGAAGCTCACCCCGAAGATGATCAGCAGCGCCAGCACGAAGTCGATGTACGCGGTGCCCGACAAGGCGGTCAGGAACTTGTTGTCGCCGAACCCGACCAGCACGGACAGGCCCTGCGGCACGACGTAGAACGCCAGCACCGCGCCCGCGAGGAACAGCAGCGACGCCACCCCGACGAAGATCAGCGCGAACTTGCGCTCCTTCGCGTACAGGCCGGGGGCGATGAACCGCCACAGCTGGTTCAGCCACAGCGGCGCGGTGAGCACCGCGCCCGCCGCCGCGCCGACCTTCAACTGGATCATGAAGGCCTCGAACGGCTGGGTCTGGAGAAGCTGGCACTCCTGGTTCTGGTTGAACCGGTCCTCCAGCGGGATGCCGCAGTACGGCGAGATGATGATGTCGCCGAGGCTGGGCGTGCCGAGGATGCGCCAGCTCCACCAGATGAAGCCGAAGATCGCGCCGATCGTGACGAAGAGCAGCGCCCAGCCGAGCCGGTTGCGCAGCTCGTAGAGGTGGTCGCGCAGCGACATGGTGCCTTCGGGGTTGTGCCGCCTGCTCTTCAGCTTGCGGCTCTCCCGCCTGCGCGACAACCACCCAGGGCTCGCCCCCACGGCGTGGACCGTCCTTCACTGCTCGTCGGCCGGGACTGGCTCGCCCGGCACCGCTCGTCGTTCGGCGAGGTCGCGCGCAGGGCACGGGTGGCGGCCCGTGCCGCTCGCGGCGCGACCGGTTTCTGTCGTCGACCGGCTCGCCGCCGGTCTCGCTGCCCGGCCGCGAGCGGCGCGGGCAACCGGGTCAGTCCTGCTTGGGCTGCACCGGCTGGGCGACCGGCTGCTGCTGCACCGGCTGGGCCACCTGCTGGGGCTGGGCGGTCGGCAGCGGCTGGACGGGCTGCTGCACCGGCTGGACCTGCTGCACCGGCTGCTGGGTCTGGTCCTCTTCGCGCAGGCCCTTGGTCTCGGCCTTGAGGATCTTCGCCGAGCGGCCGAGCGAGCGGGCCATGTCCGGGAGCTTCTTCGACCCGAACAGCAGCAGGACCACCACGGCGATGATCAGCAGTTCAGGTACTCCGAGATTGGGCATGGTGTTCCTCCTGTCGGCCCCGGTTCCTCGATCGTAGCCGGGGTTCGCCCTGGCGGGCCTGGTCCGGACGCCGCTGTTGGAAGGCCACCCCGAGCGCGGCCAGGCGCGCGCGGAGGAAGCCGACCCGATCGCCGACCCTGTCGCTCATCAGAGTGCTTGCCGCGCGGACGCGGCGCAACGACCGGGTGACCTTGAGCACGGCCACCACCAGGATGACCAGCCCGAGCAGCACCAGTGCTAGGGACGGCAAGTACGGCACACCGACAACCGTATAGGCAAGCGGTTCAGTGAAGTTGATCCGCCCGGTCCAATGCCGCCCTCGCCTGCCGCGCCACGGCCTCGACCAGCTCGGCGGGCTCCTCGGCGCGCACCTCGCCGCCCTGCCCGAGCACGAGCCGGACCATCCAGGCGGTGTCGGTGTAGCGCATCAGCACGCGCGCGCGGCCGTCCGGCAGCTCGACCATCGCCTCGGTCGGGTAGTACTCGGCGAACCAGCGGGCGTCCGGCTCCAGCACGAGCACGGCGGTGCGCTGGTCCGGGTCGGGCTGGAACAGGCCCTCGGAGGTGTCGGTGGGCACGGCGTGCGGCGGTGGGCTGGCGGGCTCGTCGAGCACCTCGACGGCGTCGACCCGGTCGACCCGGAACAGCCGCACCCCGTCGGCGGCCCGGCACCAGGCCTCCAGGTAGCTGCGGCCCTCGACCAGCAGCATCCGCATCGGGTCCACGACGCGGTCGGTGATCTCGTCGCGGGACGGCGTGTAGTAGCGCAGGGCGAGCGCGCGGCGGGCGCGCACGCCCTCGGCGATGGCGTCCCGCACCCGCGCCGTCTCCGGGCCCTCGCGCACGGCAAGGCCGACCGCGACGCCGGAGGGCTGGGCCTGGCCGACGGCGGACTCGACCTTGGCGACGGCGCGCTCGACGGCGGCCTTGTCGGCGACGCCGGGCGTGTCGGCGAGCGCGCGCAGCGCCACCAGCAGCGAGGTGGCCTCGGCGGCGGTCAGCCGCAGCGGGCGGCTCATGCCCGCGTCGAACGTGACGGTGACCGTCTCGCCCTCGAACGAGAGGTCGATGAGGTCACCGGGGCCGTAGCCGGGCAGGCCGCACATCCAGAGCAGTTCCAGGTCCTTGCGCAGCTGCTTGGGGGTGACCTGGAAGTCGGCGGCGGCCTCGACGATCGGGATGCCGGGGCGGGCCAGCAGGTACGGGACCAGCGCGAGCAGCCTCGGCAACCGGTCGTTCGCCGAGGTCACGCGACCACCCCCGTCCCGCGCAGCGCGCCGAGCAGGCGTTCGCGCACGCTCTTGGCCAGCACCTCGGGCTCCAGCACGACGGCGTCGGGGCCGAAGCCCGCGATCCAGCCCGCGGCCGAGTCCGGGAAGTTCAGCTCGATCTCCAGCAGGTCGCCGGGGACGCCGTCCAGCTCGCGCTCCCCCACGACGCGCGCGCGGCGGCGCAGTCCGTGGCCTCGGCCCTTGGCGACCCACAGCTTCGCGGGCGCGGGCGGTTGCGGGGAGGGTTGGGTGCGGGCGACGAAGCCGAGCAGGTCGACGTCGTCGGGCCTGGTCACGGCACCGGGCTTGCCGAGGGTGCGCACGTCGCCGACGATCCGGGACAGCCGGAAGCACCGCGTGGCCGCCCGGTCCCGGTCGTGCCCGACGAGGTACCAGCGCCCGCGCCAGGCCACCACGCCCCACGGCTCGACGGTGCGGGTGCGCACCTCGACCGGGCTGGGGCGGCGGTAGTCGAACTCGACCACGCGGCCGGTCTGGGAGGCGGCGAGCAGCGGCGGGAACGCCGGTTCGGTCGCCCGGACCTTCGGCTCGACCGGCACGTGCACGTCCTGGTCCACGTCGACGCCCGCCGCGCGCAGCTTGAGCAGCGCGCCGTGGGCGGCGCCGGTGAGCTGCGGGGAGTCCCAGAGGCGGCCGGCGAGCGCGACGGCGGCGGCCTCGTCGGGTTCGAGGTCGATGTCGCCGAGCTCGTAGTCGCGGCGGGCGATGCGGTAGCCGTCGACGGAGTCGAAGGCGCCGCTGCGCCCGGTCTCCAGGGGGACGCCCAGGTCGCGGAGCTCGGACTTGTCGCGCTCGAACATGCGGAAGAACGCCTCGTCCGTCGCGGCGTCGGTGTATCCGGGGACGATGGCGCGGATGCGCTCGGCGGTCAGGTACTGGCGAGTGGAAAGCAAGCACAGGACCAGGTTGACGAGCCGCTCAGCACGTGCGGTGGCCACGACGGAACCCTAACCCCGGAGGGGGGTGGGGTGGTGGGCATCCCCGGTGGTTTGGTGGGCGAATGGTCCGTTGGGGTGGGTTTTGGCTGGTGGGAGGGGTGGGTGGGAGTTGGTGAGTGGGCCGTTCGCTTGGATGGCGGGGGCACCGCCGTGGCGGAGCGGGCGGGGTGGGTGAGGTGGGGCGGGGTGGGGTGGGCGAGGTGGGGCGGGGTGGGTTGGGTGGTGGATGGCGGGTTGGCGGGGGCGGCCGGTCGGTCAGGGGCCAGCGTTCCCCCTCGGATGTGCGGACCGTTCACTCACGACCGTGCGGACCGTTCACCCCACTCGCGAGCGTGCGGACCATTCACCCCAGGCGTGCGGACCACTCACCCTGGATGTGCGGACCACTCACCCCACCCTGCAGACGTGCGGACCGTTCGCCCCCGGAAATGCGAACCACTCACCCGACTCGCAAGTGTGCGGACCACTCACCTCAGGTGTGCGGACCATTCACCCCGGATGTGCGGACCACTCACCCCAGGTGTGCGGACCGTTCGCCCCGGATGTGCGGACCGTTCGCCTCACTCGTGAGCGTGCGGACCGTTCACCCCAGGCGTGCGGACCATTCACCCCCGAAACCGCCCGAACGAGAGGCGTTGGGTGGCGCGGCAGGCAGGCAGGCAGGTGACCAGTGGCTGGTCAGGTTGCAGTAGGTGGGGTGCAGTAGGTGGTGGTGGTCGTGGGTGGGGTGGTTGTGGTCTGCTGGGGCGGGTCAGTCGTCTTCGGTGAGCATTCCCTCGGGTAGACCGGGCACGTCGCCGGGGAGCCAGATCGGTGGGGTGTTCGGCAGTTCGTGGTAGCGGCGCAGGCCCGCCAGGCCGCCCAGCCAGCCTGCCCACTCGCCGTGCGGTGGGTGGTCCGGGTCGAAGCCGGACTGGGTGACCACCAGGGTGGTGCCCTCCTCGGCGTCGGTGGCGTTGGTGGCGTTGGTGGCGTCGGACAGTTCCCAGGTGTGCGTCGAGCGGCCCCAGGCGATGCGCATCATCCGGTCGGGCTCGTACGCCGCCACCTGTCCGGGGGACGGGTCCAGGTCGAAACCGCCCATTGCGAAGCGGCCTCCCGGCCAGGGCTCGATGTCGACCTTCGCGCCGAACCAGCGCTCGTAGCGCTCCGGCTCCACCAGGGACGCCGCCACCTCGGGGCGGGGTGCGCGGATCAGCACCTCGGCTCGGAACTCGGCTAGGCCCGGCGTGAAGTCCGGCCTCGGGCCCACCTCGCGGCCCTCGACGTGGTCGACTAGGTCGCACAGGGCCAGCACCCAGAAGGTGTACAGCCAGGCCAGCACGCCCTCCTCGGCGACCGCCGCCTCCCAACCGGGGAAGTGGCTCTGCGCCAAGTGCACCTGCGTGCCGCCACCGTCCGTGACCAAGCGGAACTCGACCGTGGTCTGCTCGCCGCCGACGTCCCACCCGAGGGTGAGTGCCCGGTCCCCCGCCTCGCCGTCGACCACGGCTAGTACCCGCTGCTCACCGCCGGGTGACTGGCGTCCCCCGAACGTGAAGCGGGTGGGCAGGTCGACCTCGGACTCCTCGGCCAGCCACGCCCGGACCTCGGCCTGCTCGGTCAGCGCGCGCCACACCCGCTCGACCGGAACGCCCGCGCGCACCGCCAACCGCACCGTCTCGCCCACAGCGACCCCCTGACGTCCCGACGACAGCGAGGAACCAGCAGACCACGGCGCACCCGATCCCGTCACGGCGACGTGCCCCGTCTCGACGCGGCGGCGTGCCCGATCCCGTCACGGCGACACACCCGGTCCCGCCGCGGCGACACGCCCCGTCCCGATGCACCCCGTCCCGCCGCGGCGGCGTGCCCGCGACGGGAACCAGAACCAGGTCCAAGACCAAGTCCAGAACCAGGTCCAAGACCAAGTCCAGGACCAGGTCCAAGTCCCAGGCCTGCGGCCTGTGGCCTGTGGGCCTCAGCAGCCGAAAAGCCCCTACAGCGACGCGATCAGCCGCTCCACCCGCTCGTCCACCGCCCGGAACGGGTCCTTGCACAGCACCGTCCGCTGCGCCTGGTCGTTCAGCTTCAGATGCACCCAGTCGACCGTGAAGTCCCGTCCGGCCGCCTGCGCCGCCGCGATGAAGTCACCGCGCAGCTTCGCCCGCGTGGTCTGCGGCGGGGTGTCCTTCGCCGCCTCGATCTCGCCGTCGTCGGTCACCCGCTCGACCTGCCCCTTGCGCTGGAGCAAATCGAACACCCCCCGCCCGCGCCGGATGTCGTGGTACGCCAGGTCCAGCTGGGCGATGCGCGGGTTCGACAGGTCCATGTCGTGCTTGGCCTGGTACCGCTCCAGCAGCCGGTGCTTGATCGCCCAGTCGATCTCGCGGTCGATCTTCGACAGGTCCTGCGCGGCCACCGCGTCGAGCGTGCGGCCCCACAGCTCCAGCACCCGCTCGGCCATCGGGTCGGGCGAGCGCTTGGCCACGTGCTCCACCGCCCGCTCGTAGTACTCGCGCTGGATGTCCAGCGCCGACGCCTCCTTGCCGCCCGCCAGCTTGACCGTGCGCCGCCCGGTCAGGTCGTGGCTGATCTCGCGGATGGCTCGGATCGGGTTGTCCAGGCTGAAGTCCCGGAACTGCACGCCCTGCTCGATCATCTCCAGGACCAGGTTCGCGCTGCCCACCTTGAGCAGCGTGGTCACCTCGGACATGTTCGAGTCGCCGACGATGACGTGCAGCCTGCGGTAGCGCTCGGCGTCGGCGTGCGGCTCGTCGCGGGTGTTGATGATGGGCCGGGACCGGGTGGTCGCCGACGAGACGCCCTCCCAGATGTGCTCGGCGCGCTGGGACAGGCAGTAGACCGCGCCGCGCGGGGTCTGGAGCACCTTGCCCGCCCCGCAGATCAGCTGGCGGGTCACCAGGAACGGCAGCAGCACGTCGGCGATGCGGGAGAACTCCCCCGCGCGGGCGACGAGGTAGTTCTCGTGGCAGCCGTAGGAGTTGCCCGCCGAGTCGGTGTTGTTCTTGAACAGGAAGATGTCGCCGCCGATGCCCTCGTCGGCGAGCCTGCGCTCGGCGTCGACGAGCAGGTCCTCCAGGATGCGCTCGCCCGCCTTGTCGTGGCTGACGAGCTGGGCCAGGTCGTCGCACTCCGCCGTCGCGTACTCGGGGTGCGAGCCCACGTCCAGGTAGAGCCGCGAGCCGTTGCGCAGGAAGACGTTGGAGGACCGCCCCCAGGACACGACCCGGCGGAACAGGTACCGCGCGACCTCATCCGGGGACAGCCTGCGCTGCCCGTGGAAGGTGCAGGTCACCCCGAACTCAGTCTCAATGCCGAAGATCCGCCGCTGCATCCCTCAACAGTAGGCGCATCCCGGCCCGCGTCCAGTGATCCAATCGGGCGGAGCGGCGCGTTCGCCGATAACGTTCCGGGTGTGCGCCGACGTGTGAACCAACTGGATCAGGCACTGATGGAGCGCGTCGCCGACCTGCCGCCGTCGCGGCTGGACCGGGGGCTGAAGGCGCTCACGAAGACCGCGAACCACAGCGTGCTGTGGTTCGCGGTGGCGGGCGTGCTGGCGCTGCGCAAGGGCAGGGGCAGGCACGCGGCGCTGCGCGGGATCGCCGCGATCGCGGGGGCCAGCGCGTCGGCGAACCTGGTCGGCAAGACCCTGTTCCCGCGCCGCCGCCCCGCCGCCGACCTGCTGGACGTGCCGCGCAGGCTGACCAAGCGGCCCACCTCGTCCTCGTTCCCGTCGGGGCACTCGGCGTCGGCCGCCGCGTTCACCACGGCGGTGGCCATGGATCACCCGATCGCGGCGGTCGCGATCGCCCCGATCGCGGCGGCGGTGGCCTACTCGCGGGTGCACACCGGGGTGCACTGGCCGTCGGACGTGGCGGCGGGCGTGGCGGTCGGGGTGGGCGCGGGGCTGCTGACCCGGCGCTGGTGGCCGCTGGGCCGCGACGAGCCGGCGTCGGCCAGGGAGCACGCGTCGCTGGACGCCCTGGCGGAGGGCGAGGGGCTGGTCGTGGTGGTCAACCCCAGCGCCGGGTTCACCTCGGCGGACCCGTCCGAGGCGATCGCCGAGCAGTGGCCCAAGGCCATCCTGGTCGGGATCGACGAGCTGGGCGCCGTGCTGGAGCACCGGCCGCGCGCGCTGGGCGTCGCGGGCGGGGACGGGTCGGTGGCCGCGGTCGCGGCGGTGGCCGCCGAGAACCGGTTGCCGCTGGTCCTGGTGCCCGCCGGGTCGCTCAACCACTTCGCGCGCGACGTCGGCGTGACCGGGCTGTACGACACGGCGCGGGCGGTCGCGGCCGGTGACGGGGTGGTGGTGGACCTGTCGACGGTGCAGGTCGACGGGGCCGACCCGCGCTGGTTCGTGAACACGGCGAGCCTGGGCGGCTACCCGGACATGGTGCGGCTGCGCGACAAGCTCCAGCACCGGTGGGGCAAGTGGCCCGCCGCCGCGATCGCGATGGGGCGGGTGCTGGCCACGTCCAAGCCGCTGCGGGTGGAGCTGAACGGCGAGCCGCACCTGGTGTGGATGCTGTTCGTGGGCAACGGGCCGTACCGGCCGAAGGGGTTCGCACCGACCACCAGGCCCGCGCTGGACCGGGGGCTGATGGACGTGCGGTTCATCCGGGCCGACACGAGGATGTCGCGGACCCGGTTCTTCCTGGGCGCGCTGCTCGGGTCGCTGCACCGCAGCCGCACCTACCGGCACATGGAGACGCGGCGGTTGGACGTGCGGGTGCTGGGGCGGTCGGTGGCGATCGCGACGGACGGGGAGGTCGGGCCGACCGGGTCGCGGTTCTCGTTCCGGGCTCGGCCCGCCGCGCTGGGGATCTACCGGGCTTGAGGCGCTCTCGGGTCCCCCGGCGGTCGGGTTGATCGACGTGGTCGCGCTCGGCCCCTAGGCTCGGCGGTGATCGCGGTTCCGGGCGGCGGGAAGGTGCGGGTAGGTCAGTGGGCGCCGGTCGGGCGGCAGCGGGCAGGGACGTCGAGGTCGAGGCGCTGCGGCAGGCGGTGGCGCGCGCGGCCGGGACCGGGTCGCCGCAGGTGGTGGAGGTCCACGGGGAACCGGGGATCGGCAAGACCGCGCTGCTGGACGAGCTGGCGGTCCTGGCGCTGGAGCGGTCGTTCGAGGTGGTCTCCGGGCGGGCCGGGGAGTACGAGCGCGGGGTGCCGTTCGGGATCGTCGCCGAGGCGCTCGGCGGGTTGAAGCCGGACGACACGACGCAGGCGCTGCTGGACTCGCTCACCCCCGAGGGCGCGCCGGGTGAGGCCGGGCAGGCCGGGGTCGCGCACCGGTACCGGCTGCACCGGGCGGTGCGGCGCACGCTCGGCAGGCGGGCAAGGCCGTCGGGGCTGGTGGTGCTGCTGGACGACGTGCACTGGGCCGACGTGGCGTCGCTGGAGCTGCTGGAGTCGCTGCTGCTGGACCTGCCGGAGGCGCCGCTGGTCGTGGCGGTCGCGTACCGGGCGCACCAGGTGCCCGCCGGGCTGCCCGCCGCGCTGGGGCGCACCCGCGCCGAGGTGACCCGGTTGGCGCCCGCGCCGCTGGTGGAGCGGGACGTGGCGGTGCTGCTGCCGGACGTGCCCGCGCGCAGGCGGGAGCTGCTGACCAGGGTGAGCGGCGGGAACCCGCTGTACCTGGACGCGCTGGCGCGGTTGGACGAGCGGGCGCTGGCGGCGCTGGACCGGGAGCACACCGATCCCGAGGACCTGCCGCGCAGGCTGGGGGCGCTGCTGACCGGGGAGCTGCGGGACCTCGCGCCGGACCGGTTGCGGGTGGCGCACGCCGCGGCGGTCGCCGGGGACACCGCCGAGGTGGGGTTGCTGGTCGCGGTGGCGGGGCTGCCGGAGGACGAGGTGTTCGCGGCGGTCGACGAGCTGACGGAGCTGGGGGTGCTGCGGCCGTCCGGTGGGCGGTTCCGGTTCCGGCACCCGCTGGTCAGGGCGGCGGCGTACCAGTCGGCGGGGGCGGCGTGGCGGATCGGGGCGCACCGGCGGGCCGAGGAGCACCTGCGGGCCTGCGGCGGGCCGCTCGCGCTGCGGGCGCACCACACGAGTCGGGCGGCCCGGCGGGACGACGTGGCGGTGGGGACGCTGGTGGACGCGGCGGTGGTGGCGGTGGACAGCGCGCCCGCCAGCGCCGCCGGGTGGTTGCGGACGGCGTTGGAGCTGCTGCCCGAGGGGGACGGCCGGTCGGCCGGGCTGCGGGTGCTGCTGGCTCGGGCGGTCGGGTTGGCGGAGCGGCTGCCGGAGAGCAGGCGGATCCTGCACGGGGTGCTGGACTCGGCGGTGCCGGACCGGCGGGAGGCGGTGCGGTTCAGCGCGGTCGCGGACCGGCTGCTGGGGCGGTTCGACGAGTCGAGGGCGTTGCTGGAGGCCGAGCTGGCGGCGGGCGGGACCGGCGGCGGCCGGGGGCCGCTGCTGGTGGAGCTGGCGGCCACCGAGGTGCTGCGCGGGGACACCGCCTCGTGCGCGGCGCTGGCGCGCGAGGCCGTGGTGGACGGGCGGGAGCGCGGGGACCGGGGGCAGGAGGCCGCCGCGTCGATGCTGGTCGGGTTGACCTCGTTGCAGGACGGCGACGCCGGGGCCGCGCGGACCTGGGCCGCGTCGGCGGTGCGGTTGGTGGACGGGTTGCCGGACACGGCGCTGCGGGACCACCTGCACGTGCTGCCGCCACTGGGGTGGTTGGAGCTGCGGCTCGGGGCGCGGGAGGACGCCGAGCGGCACCTGCGGCGGGGCGAGGAGGTCGCGCTGGCCACCGGGCGGGCGCACGTGCGGCCGTACCTGCGGGTGGTGGTGGCCGACCTGGCCGCGTCGCGCGGGGAGCTGGCGGTGGCGGTGGAGACGGCCGAGGAGGCGCACGAGGCGGCCGAGGCGCTGGGGAGCCCGGAGCTGGCGGCGATGGCGGTGGCCGCGCGGATCGAGCCGGTGCTGTGGCGGCGGGGGCCCACGGCGGCGCTGGACCTGGCCGAGGAGGGGCGGCCCCGGTCCGGGTGGTGGGCGCGGGAGATGGACGCGGCGGTCGCGGTGGCGCTGGTCAGGGCCGGGGAGCTGCGGCGGGCCGGGGAGCTGGCCGGGCGGCACGCGGGCGCCGGGGGAACGCGGGCGCGCGGACTGGCCTCGGTGCGGTGGTGCGGGGTGCTGGCGGTGTGCCAGGCCGGGGGCGGGGCGTGGAACGAGGCGCTGGGGCTGGCCGAGCACGCGGTGCGGGTGGCGGACGAGCTGGGGATCGCGTTCCAGCGGGGTGAGGCCGCGCTGGCTCGGGCCGGGGTGCTGGCGGCCTGCGGGCGGTTGGCCGAGTCGGTGGACGAGGCCGGGGTGGCGGTGGAGCGGTTCGGCGAGGCCGAGGCCCCGCTGCAGGTCGCGCTGGGGCACGAGCGGGCGGCGTCGTCGTTGGCCGCCGCCGGGGACTTCGAGGCGGCTCGGGCGGCGTTCGGGCGGGCCAAGAGCGGGTTCTCGGCGTGCGGGGCGCTGTGGTTGCTGGGGCGGGTCCGGGCCGGGGAGTCGCGGTTGGGGGCTCGGGCGCCCAGGCCCCGGCGGCCCGAGGCGGTGGGGACCGTGGAGGCGTTGTCGGGGCGGGAGCGGGAGGTCGCCCGGCTGGTGGGCGAGGGGTTGACCAACCGGGAGATCGCCGAGCGGTTGTCGTTGTCGGCGAAGACGGTCGAGGCGCACCTGGCGCGGGTGTTCACGAAGTTGGGGGTGCGGTCCAGGGTGGGCGTGGTGCAGCGGTTGTCCGGGCGGGGGTGACCGGGCGCCCGCGCGCGTGGGTCGCGCGGGCGGGGGCCGCGTGGTCAGGCGCGGGCGGCTGCGATCAGGATCGCGGCTGACTCGGTGGCCGACGCGAGCAGGGCCTGCTCGTCCGGGACGAAGCGGCGGGCGAAGCCGGTCAGCAGCAGGACCGCGTGGCCGTGGGCGGTCGCCACCAGCTTCTCCAGCAGGGCCAGGGCCGCCTCCGGGGTCCCGGTGACGGTCAGGGCGTCCGGGAGCAGGTGGTCCATCACGGCCCGGCCCGCCTCGGCCAGGGCCCGGTCGTCGCGCGCGCGCAGCTCTTCGGCGAACACGAGGTCGATCCCCGCTCGGTGGCGCGCGGTGACGACGGCGCAGGCTCCTGCGGCTGCGGCCAGGCGGGCCTCCGGGGTGGGCAGGGGCGCGGTGGCCCGGCGCATCTCCTCGGCCAGCAGGGTCGCCAGCCTGGTCGCCACCGCCGCGAGCAGGTCCTCCCGGCCGGGGAAGTGCCGGTAGGGGGCTCCGGGGCTGACGCCGGTCCGGCGGGCGGCCTCGGCCACGGACAGGGCGGGCAGGCCGCCTTCGGCGACCAGGGTCAGACCGGCGTCCACGAGCGCTGCTCGCAGGTCGCCGTGGTGGTAGGTCGGGCGCTTGGCCACGGGGCGCTCCTCACGCGCTCGACAAGTCGGTGAGAGACCTCTTACATTGGAGTGTGTAAGAGGTCTCTTACACGAGTGCTCGTTCCAGGAGGTCCCATTGTCGGGCAACGCGGATCGGATCAGCGGCAAGGTCGTCGTCGTCACGGGCGGCGGCAGCGGGATCGGGGCCGCCACGGCCCGGCTGCTCGGCGGGCTCGGGGCGCGGGTCGCGCTCGGGGCCCGGCGGGCGGAGCGGGCCGAGGAGGTCGCCGCCGAGGTGCGGGCGGGCGGGGGCGCGGCGGTCGCGGTGGGGGTGGACGTGCGGCGGCGGGAGGAGGTGCGGGAGCTGGTCGGGGTGGCGCTGGAGCGGTTCGGCGGGGTGGACGTGCTGGTGGCCAACGCCGGGGTGATGCCGGTGTCGCCGCTGGACGAGCTGCGGGTGGACGACTGGGAGGCCATGGTCGACACGAACTTCAAGGGGGTGCTGCACGGGGTCGCCGCGGCGCTGCCGGTGTTCCGGGCGCAGGGGCGGGGGCACTTCGTGCACGTCGCGTCCACCTCGGCGCACCGGGTCGTGCCCGCCCAGGCGGTGTACTCGGCGACCAAGGCGGCGGTCCGGACGTTCTCCGAGGGGCTGCGGCAGGAGGCGGGTGAGCGGCTCAGGGTCACGGTCGTCTCGCCGGGGTTCACCGCCACCGCGTTCGCCGAGCACGTGACCAGCCCGGCCGCGCGGGAGGGGTTGAAGGCGCTGGGCGAGGACACCGCGATGCCGCCGGTCGCGGTGGCCGAGGCGATCGCCTACGCCATCGGGCAGCCGGACGGGGTGGACGTCGGGGAGATCGTGGTCCGGCCCACCGCCCAGGCGTGACCTCCGACCGGTGCGAACGGCCGGAAGCGCCCGAGGCCGTCCCCACCGCGCGGTGGGGACGGCCTCGGGGGCTCGACCGGGGTCAGGCCTTGTCGTCGTTCGGCGGGAGGTTCACGTCCTTCGCGGACTTCGCGTCGTCCGCGTCCGGGGCCGCGTCCGCCGTCTCCTCCAGCAGGGCCGCCAGCGCGGTGGCCTTGAGCCTGCGGAACGCGCGCCTCGGGCGGTCGCGCTCCAGGACGGCCGCCTCCAGGTTCGCGGCCTCCAGGAGGTCCGGCTTGCCGTTGCCGGTGGACGCCGAGCCCGCGCTCAGCGCCTTCACGGCCACGCGCAGCGCCGCCGCCAGGTCGAGGCCCTCCTCGTAGGCCTCCTTCAGCGCCGTCGCCGTCGTCTCGGCCTGACCGCCCATCACGGCGTGCTGCGGCTCCTCCACGATCGAGCCGTCGTAGGTCAGCCGGTAGAGGGTGTCGTGCTCCGGGGTGTGACCGACCTCGGCCACGCAGATCTCCACCTCCAGCGGCTTGATCTGCTCGGTGAAGATCGAGCCGAGGGTCTGCGCGTACACGTTCGCCAGCGAGCGGCCCGTCACGTCGCGCGGGTCGTTCTGGTAGCCGCGCACGTCGGCGAAGCGGATGCCCGCCTGCCGCAGGTTCTCGAACTCGCTGTACCGGCCCACGGCCGCGAAGCCGATCCGGTCGTAGATCTCGGAGACCTTGTGCAGGGTGCTCGACGGGTTCTCGGCCACGAACAGCACGCCGTCGGCGTACCTGAGCACGACGACGCTGCGGCCCCTGGAAATGCCCTTCCTCGCGTACTCCGAGCGGTCCCGCAGGATCTGCTCGGGTGAGGCGTACAACGGCATCGTCACTGGTGCGGCTCCTGGGCTCGGGCGGACAACACGGGGGGCACGGCTCAGCCCGCCGGGCGGGCGCGGCGGCCCTCGACGACGGTCTCGGCGATGGCCGAGGTCCGCTCCTCGGGCAGGTGGGCGGCGCCGTCGGCGGTGACCGTGACGACCACCGGGAAGATCCGGCGGACCAGGTCGGGGCCGCCGGTGGCCGAGTCGTCGTCGGCCGCGTCGTACAGGGCCTCGACGGCCGCGCGCACGGCCGCGTCGGCGTCCGCGTCGGGGTCGTAGAGCTTCTTCAGGGCGGACTTGGCGAACAGCGAGCCCGAGCCGACCGACTGGTAGCCCAGGGTCTCCTCGAAGCGGGCGCCGGTCACGTCGTACGACACGATCCGCCCGGCCCGGTCGGGGTCGGGGGCGTCGGTGTCGTAGCCGACGAACAGCGGGACGACGGCGAGACCGGCCAGCGCGGCGTCCAGGTTGCCCTTGACCATGCCGGAGAGCCGGTTGGCCTTGCCGTCCAGGGACAGCGAGACGCCCTCGATCTTCTCGTAGTGCCGCAGCTCGACCGCGAACAGCCGCACGATCTCGATCGCGATGCCCGCGGTGCCCGCGATGCCCACCGCCGAGTAGTCGTCGGTGACGAAGACCTTCTTCATGTCGCGCTGGGCGATGACGTTGCCCATGGTGGCGCGCCGGTCGCCCGCGATGACCACGCCGCCCTTGAAGGTCAGCGCGACGATCGTGGTGCCGTGGGCCGCCTGCACGACGCTCCCCTCGGGGAAGGACCGCGCGGTGGGCAGGAGCTCGGGCGCCTGCGCGCGAAGGAAGTCGGTGAACGACGAAGACCCCGGCCTGAGGTAGGCCGGGGGCAGCGACGCGGCCGGGTAGCGCCCGGTCGAGCTGTTGTCCATGTGCTGTTTCTTCTCCTGTCCCGCAGGCTCGTGCTGACTACCGGCAGAGGTGACCGGCGGCCGTCACTCGCCGCCCTTCTGCACGTACGCGCGGACGAAGTCCTCCGCGTTCTCCTCCAGCACGTCGTCGATCTCGTCGAGGATGGCGTCGACGTCCTCGCCGAGCTTCTCGCGGCGCTCCTGGCCGGCAGCCGCCGCGGCGTCACCGCCGTCGTCGCCGTCGCCGCCGCCCTGCCGCTGAACCTGTTCCTGGGCCATGCCGACCTCCCCGGTCCTCGGGTCCTGCCCGGTCAACACTACCGAGCAGGACTGACATTCCACGTCTGCCACTCGGGGCTGGTGATCAGCCCTGGGCGATCAGCCCCTGGTGAGCGCGTCCACCAGCTCCTCGGCGGTGTCGGCGGCCTCCAGCAGGGCTCCGACGTGCGCCTTCGTGCCGCGCAGGGGTTCGAGGGTGGGGATGCGGACCAGCGACTCGCGACCCAGGTCGAAGATCACCGAGTCCCAGGAGGCGGCGGCGACGGCGCTCGGGTAGCGCTCGAGGCAGCGGCCCCGGAAGTACGCCCTGGTGTCCTCCGGAGGGGTGAACACGGCCTCCCGCACCTCCTCCTCGCTGACCAGGCGCTTCATCGAGCCGCGCGCGACGAGCCGGTTGTACAGGCCCTTGTCCAGCCGCACGTCCGAGTACTGGAGGTCGACCAGGTGCAGCCGGGGCGAGCCCCAGGCCAGGCCGTCGCGGGCGCGGTAGCCCTCCAGCAGGCGCAGCTTGGCGACCCAGTCGAGCCGGTCGGCGCACTCCTGCGGGTCGCGGGCCAGCGCGTCCAGGACCTCGCCCCAGGTGCGCAGCACGTCCCGGTCGCCGTAGCCCTCCTTCTCGACGAACTCGCAGGCCCGCTCGTAGTAGGCGAACTGGAGGTCGAGCCCGGTGAACTTGCGCCCGCCCGCCAGCTCCACGCTCGCCTTGAGGGTCGGGTCGTGGCTGATGCGGTGCACGGCGCGCACCGGGTCGAGCAGCCGCAGGTCGTCGAAGCGGCGACCGGCCTCGATCATGTCGAGCACGAGCGAGGCGGTGCCGACCTTGAGGTACGTGGAGTACTCGGCCAGGTTGGCGTCGCCGATGATCACGTGCAGCCTGCGGTACTTGTCCGCGTCGGCGTGCGGCTCGTCGCGGGTGTTGATGATGCCGCGCTTGAGCGTGGTCTCCAGGCCGACCTCGACCTCGATGTAGTCGGCGCGCTGGGAGAGCTGGAACCCGGCCTCCTCGCCCGACGCGCCGACGCCGACGCGGCCGGAGCCGGTGATCACCTGGCGGGAGGCGAAGAACGGGGTGAGGCCGGCGATCACCGAGGTGAACGGGGTGCTGCGCTGCATCAGGTAGTTCTCGTGGGTGCCGTAGCTGGCGCCCTTGCCGTCCACGTTGTTCTTGTACAGCTGGAGGCGCGGCTGGCCGGGGACGGTGGCGGCGCGCATGGCCGCCTCCTCCATGACCCGCTCCCCCGCCTTGTCCCAGATGACCGCGTCGCGGGCGTTGGTGACCTCGGGGGCGGAGTACTCGGGGTGGGCGTGGTCGACGTACAGCCTGGCCCCGTTGGTCAGGATGACGTTGGCCGCGCCCAGGTCCTCCACGTCGCCGTCGCCGGGGCCGGGGTGCCCGCCGGGGTGGCCGAGGTCGAAGCCCCGCGCGTCGCGCAGCGGGGACTCGACCTCGTAGTCCCAGCGGGCGCGCCGGGCGCGGGGCACGTCGGCGGCTGCCGCGTACGCCAGCACCACCTGGGTGGAGGTGAGCACCGGGTTCGCGGTGGCGTCACCCGGCACAGCGATGCCGTACTCGACTTCCGTTCCCATGATCCGCCGCATACTGCGCAGCCTACGGCGTGACGCGCCCCGCGTGCCGGTGGACGAGCCGGTTTCTCACCCCGAGGACAGGCCGGCCGCCGGGCGGATTCGGGCCGCCGAACGGGCGGGGGCGAGCGCGGACAGGACGGCGAGCGCGAGCACGGCGGAGCCGCCGACGAGCAGCGGGGCGACGGCCGCCGACGGCCAGACCAGGAGGCCGAGGCCGGCGAGCAGCAGTTCGGCGTAGAAGGTGCCGAACAGGCCGCCGCCGAGCAGGCCGGTGAGGGCGAGCAGGACGGCCTCGGCGAGGACGCCGCCGAGCAGGCCGCCCCTGGTCACGCCGAGCGCGCGGCGCAGCGCCAGCTCCTTGCGGCGCTCCTGGACGGAGATGGTGAGGGCGGTGCCGATGCCGGTGACGGCGACGGCGGCGGACAGGCCCATCAGCAGCATGAGCAGGGTGAGGCCCTGGTCGAGCGAGGCCTGGGTCTCGGCCCCCCAGTCGCTCAGGGTGGTGATCAGGGTGGTGGGGTTGTCCGGCAGCGCGGCGGCGACGGCGGCCTGGTAGGCGTCCGGGTCGGCGCCGTCCCGGAGCGAGACGAGGACCCGCGTCACCCCTTCGGGGTCCGGGGTGCCGAAGACGGCGTCGGCGTAGTTGAGCAGGCCGCCGTCGACGACGTCGGTGAAGCGGGCGGTGCGGGGGCCGCCGGGCAGGTCGTTCAGGGTGACGGTGTCGCCGCGCTGGACGCCGAGGGCGCCTGCGGTGTGGGAGGCCAGCAGGACCTCGTCCGCGCCGAGCTGGACGGTGACGTCCTCGGCTGCGAGCCAGTCGCGCATCCGGGTGGGGTCGGCGAGCATGACGGTGGCGCGGGTGGGGCGGGCGCCGGTGGTGTCGGTGGTCGGCCAGGCGCCCTCGGCGACGGTGACCGGCACGGCGGCGCGCACCTCGGGGGCGTTCTCGGCGGCGGCGACGGCCTCGGGCGGCAGGGGCCTGCGGCCGGTGTCGGCGACCTGGGCGTCCGGGCGCTGCTCGGCGACCCCGGACAGGGCGGTCTGGGTGGTCCCGGCGGTGACGGCGAAGAAGCTGACCATGGCCGAGGCGAGCAGCAGCGGCAGGGCGACCGAGGCGGCGCGCTGCGGGACGCGGCGGACCTCGGCGGTGGCGAGCTTCCACTGGGCCTTGGACTCGGCCGGTCCGCCGAGGCGGGTGGCGACCGCGCCGAAGACGCGGCTGAGCGCGGGCACGACCACCGGGCCGAACACGCCGAACAGGGCGGTCGCGGCGCACATCGACGAGAAGAACACCAGGAAGACGGCCGCGGCGGACTGCTTGAGGACGAGCGCGCCCGCGCCGAGTGCGACGGCGGACACGAGCAGCGCGCCGCCGAGCAGGCGCCTGCGCAGCCTGGGCACGGCGATCGTGCCGTCGGCGGTGCGCAGGGCGGCCAGCGGGGCGACGCGGGCGGCGGACAGCGACGGGCGCAGCGCGGCCACGGCGCTGAGGACGGCGGCGGTGACGACGCCGATCACCAGGTAGGTGGGCGAGGGCAGGGCCGCCGGGGCGAGGTCGACCGCGCCGAACATCTCGGACAGGCCGACGCCGTCCATCACCGCGCCGAGCGCGCGGGCGAGCGGGCCGGAGAGCAGGGCGCCCGCCAGACCGGCCAGTGCGCCGCTGATCAGGGCCTCCACCAGGTTGGCGGTGAGCAGCGGGCCCCGGAACGCGCCGAGGCAGCGGAGCAGGGCGGTGGTGCGCTGGCGCTGGAGGTAGACGGCGCGGAAGGTCGCCGAGGCGACGAACACGGCGGTGGCGAGCGCGAGCAGGCTGAACGGCAGGAGCATCACCCACAGCTCGGTGGCGTCGCCGCGCTCGGCGGTGACGGTGGCGGCGGTGCGGGTGACGGCGGTCGGACCGGCGGCCTGGTCGACGGCGTCGAGCGCGCCGCCCTGGACGGCGAGCGCGGTGGTGACCGGCTGGGGGTCGACCCTCGCGGCGAGGGCGGGGCCGATCGAGGCGGTGGGGGAACCGCTGGTGGCGCCGCGCTCGGTGATGCCGCTGACGACGACCTGGACCGGGCGGCCCTCGGCGTCGGCGATGGAGATCAGGCCGCCGGGGACGAGGTGGTGGCGGTGGGCGGTGACCCGGTCGACGGCGATCTCGCCGTCGGCGGCGGGCGGGCGGCCCTGGGCGATGGCGACGGAGCCGTCGGGGTCGACGTCGGCGACGGTGCGCTCCTCGGTGGCGCGGCCGTCGTCGAGCAGCAGGTCCAGCTCGACGCGCCGCTCGGGCACGACCGCGCGCACGCCGGGGGCGGCGGCGATCCGGTCGGCCGTGGCCTGGTCGAGCCTGCCGCCGCTGAAGGGCTCGGGCAGGACGACGAGGTCGGTTCCGGCGGGCAGGGCGCGGGCGCCCTGGGCGGCCGAGCGCGCCATGGCGTCGCTGAGGAGCAGGGTCGCCAGCAGGCAGGCCACCCCGACGAGCAGGGCGACGGCGGGCAGCACCGCCCGGCCGGGGTGCGCGCGCAGCTCGGCGATGGCGAGCCGCAGGGACGTGGGCACTTCGGTCCTCCTCGGGACGCGGCGGCCGGGTGGTCCCGGCCTGCCGGAAGTCTCGTGGGGGCGGGGGCGCGCGGGCATCGGTCCGGGGTCGCGGGCCGGTGTACGACCGGGGTGCCGTGGCGGGTAGTCCTCGGGGAGGATCGGCGGGTGGAGCTGGTGGCGCTGGTTGATCCGGATGGGGCAGTGGTGGGGCGCGCGTCGCGGGCGCGCGTGCGGGCCGAGGGTTTGTGGCACTCGTGCGCGGCGATCGTGGTGCTGTCGGGGGACGGCGAGCGGGTGTACGTGCACCGGCGGACCGACACCAAGGACGTGTACCCCGGCCTGTACGACCCGACGTGCGGGGGTGTGATCGCGGACGGGGAGTCGCCGGAGGAGTGCGCGCGGCGGGAGCTGCGGGAGGAGCTGGGGGTGGTGGCGCCGGTGGAGTTCTCCTACCGGGCGCCGTTCGAGGACGGGAGCATCCGGTACGTCGCGCACGTCTACCTGGCGCGGTCCGACGGGCCGTTCACCCACCAGCCCGAGGAAGTGGCCTGGGGCGGGTGGGTGCCGCTCGCTCGGGTCCGCGAGCTGGTGGAGGACCCGGAGTGGGCGGTGGTGCCGGACGGGCGGGCGCTCGTGCGGCGGTTGTTCTCGGCCGGGGGTGGGCTCTCGTCCGGAGGTGGGGTGAGCGGGGGCCCGACCCGGTGAGCCGGTCGGTCACCGGGTCGGAGCGGTCCGGCGGCGGGCCCCGCCGCTCAGGTCCAGGCGAGCGAGCCGCGCGTGGACCAGTACCCCTCGGCCGGTTCGACGAGCTCGTCGAGCGCGTCGGCGGGCACGTCCAGCTCGGTGGCGCGCAGGTTGGCGTGCAGCTGGTCGGTGCTCGCGGCGCCGGACAGGACCACGTCGGCCCACGGCTGGGCCGCGACCAGCGCGAGCGCGACGGCGTCCGGGGTGGCGCCGAGGTCCCGCGCGAGCTCCCGCAGGGGCGCGGGCGGCTGGACGGCGAGGCGGCCGTTGGCCACGCCCTCCTTGACGTAGACCTCGAAGCCCGCCGCCGACGCCTCGGCCAGCGCGGGGCCCGCCGAGCGCTCCAGCGCGTTCCAGGTGGACTGCACGACGGTGAACAGCGGCTGCCCGTCGACCTCCAGGGCGAGCGCGCGGCGGACGGTGTCGGCCTGGCGCGGTCCCGTGGTGGAGAAGCCGACCTTGACGTCACGGGTGCGCAGCGCGCCCAGGGCGCCCTGCAGGGCCGGGTCGTCGAACAGCGGGCTGTCCGCCGTGAGCGAGTGCACCAGGTAGCGGGAGGGCTCGATCAGGGCCGAGGTCTCCTCCCACTGCCCGGTGAAGCGTTGCAGCGAGTGCTCCTTGACCTCGTGCACGTCGGCGTCGGCGCGCCAGTCCGCGACGTACGCGTACCCCCACTTGCTGGAGACGACGACGTCGTCGTGCCCGCGCTCGGCGAGCCACTCGGACAGGAAGCTCTCCGACAGGCCGTAGGAGCGGGCGGCGTCGACCCGGCGCACACCGGCGGCGTGCGCGGCGTCGAGGACGGCGTGGCAGGCGGCGCGCATGGAGTCGACGTCCCTGGTGGCGGGGAGCGCGCCGTCGCGGCCGAGGTTGATGTAGGCGGGCCTGCCCAGCGCGGCGAGACCAAGGGCGAATTCGGACACGACCGCCACCGTAGCCGCGCGCGCCGGGCGGCCGGTCCTCAGGCGTCGCGGCGCAGCAGCACCACCGCGCCCGCCCCCAGCGCGAGGACCGCGTGCAGCGCCACCGCCAGCCCCGCGCCCCACGGGGACAGCAGCGGGTCGGGTTGGGTTCCCGCGAGCTGCGGGGCGAGCGCGGCCAGGCTGGCGCCGTAGACGTACTCGTTCCAGGGCCTCGGCAGCAGCAGGGACGCGGTCGGGATCACGAACTGGAGCACCGACAGCGTGGTCAGCGCGCCCGCGCTGGAGCGCACGGCGAACCCCAGACCGAGGCCCACCAGCGCCGACACCGCCATGACCAGCGCGTTCGCCAGCACGGTCGGCCACGCGTCGGACAGCTCGGGGAACGCCGCGATCGGCGCGGGGCGGTCGCCGGTGATCCACTCGCCCAGCCCGGTCGCGGCCAGCGACAGCAGCAGCGCCAGGGCGGTCGCGGTCGCGGCCACCACCGCCGTCTTCGCCAGCAGGAACGCGCCCCGCCTCGGCACGGCCACCAGCGCGGGGCGGATCATGCCGCCGCCGTGCTCGGCGGTGATGGCCAGCGCGCCCAGCACGCCCAGGCAGAACTGGCCGATCGGGACCACCGGCAGCGCCGGGTCGGCGGCCTCGAACCGCAGCCGCACCTCGGGCGCGGCCCGGTCCCAGTCGGCGGTCATCAGGCAGGCGATCGCGGCGCCGCCGAGCAGGGCCGCCGCGAGCACGGCCAGCAGCACGGCCGTGGAGCGCACGGTGCGGAGCTTGAGCCACTCGGACGACAGCAGCGCGGTCACGCCGCCACCCCCTCGGCGCGGTGCCGCACCACGGACTCGGTCAGCTCCAGGTACGCCTCCTCCAGTGACGCGCCGCGCGGCGTCAGCTCGTGCAGCAGCACCCCCTCGGCGTGCACGATCCCGGCGACGGCGGGCGCGTCCAGCCCGCGCACCACCCACCGCTCCCCCTCGGCGACGACCACTCCCCCGGCCCGCTCCAGCGCCGCCACCAGCCCGCCGGGCTCCGGGGCGCGCACCAGCACCTCGCGCCGCGCCCTGCCCACCAGCTCCGACACCGGCCCCTCCAGCACCAGCCTGCCCCGCCCGACCACGACCACCCGGTCGGCGGTCAGCGCCATCTCGCCCATCAGGTGGCTCGACACCAGCACCGCCCTGCCCTCCGCCGCCAGTACCCGCATCAACCCCCGGATCCAGCGGATGCCCTCCGGGTCGAGCCCGTTCACCGGCTCGTCGAACAGCAGCACCTCCGGGTCGCCGAGCAGCGCCGCCGCGACGCCGAGCCGCTGCCGCATCCCCAGCGACAGCGCGCCCACCCGCCTGCCCGCCACCGAGCCCAGCCCGACCCGCTCCAGCAGCTCGTCCACCCTGCGGTCGCCGATGCCGTTGCTCCTGGCCAGCACGCGCAGGTGGTCGCGGGCCGCGCGGCCGGGGTGGGCGTCACCGGCGTCGAGCAGCGCGCCCACCCGGTGCAGCGGCCGGGGCAGGTCGGCGTACCGGTGGCCGCCGATCAACGCCTCCCCCGAGGTGGGGCGGTCCAGGCCGAGGAGCACGCGCATGGTGGTGGACTTGCCCGCGCCGTTCGGGCCGAGGAACCCGGTCACCAGGCCGGGCGGCACGGTGAAGCTCAGGCCGTCGACCGCTCTCGTCGCGCCGTAGCGCTTGGTCAGCTCACGCACTTCGATCACCGGCACAGCGAACCGCCCCGAGCACCCCAGGCGGATCGGACCACGGGCCGCACCTCGGATCGGACCCAGGTCCGATCCGGCGGTCGGCGCGGGACCGCTAGCGTCGCGGGGTGCGACTCCGGCTCTCCTCCGTGTCCCTGCTGCACGCGGCCGACGGCCTCGCGGCGCTGGCCGCCGTGGTGGTCTACCTCTACTTCGCCTCCAAGAGCACCGCCCCGCAGTGGGCGGAGCTGCAGCTGGCGCTGCTGATCGGCGTGCCGCTGGCGGTGCGCAGGCAGTGGCCGCTGGCGGTGTTCGTGGTGGTCGTGCTGGCGCAGAACGTGGCGACGGTCCTGCAGATCACCCTGGAGATGTACCTGCCGAGCGCGTACGCCGCCTACACCCTCGGCCTGCTCGTGCCGCGCCGCAGGTCGCTGCCGGTGCTGGTCGGCGCGCTGCCGGTCACCGCCGTCGCGCTGGTGATCGGCCAGCCGTGGCCGGACGACGTCGGGCTGGTGGGCGCGATCTCGGTGATCCTGGTGGCGTCGTGGGCGCTGGGGCGGGCCAACCGGGTGAACCGGGCGCACCGGGCGCGGGCCGAGCGGGAGCGGGCCGAGCGGACCGTGGAGGCCGAGCGGCGGCGGATCGCGCGCGAGCTGCACGACGTGGTCGCGCACAGCCTCAGCCTGATCGCGGTCAAGACCGGAACGGCGAACCACGTGTGCGCCGACCTGCCCGAGGTGGCCCGCGAGGCGCTGGTGGTGGCCGAGCGGACCAGCCGGGACACGCTGGTGGAGATGCGCAGGCTGCTGGGGGTGCTGCGGGACGAGGACCACGCGGCCGAGCGCGCCCCGATGCCGGGCCCGGCCGACCTGCCCGCGCTGGTCGGGGCCGCGCGGGAGGCCGGGGTGGACGTCGAGCTGTCCGGGCCGGTCCCCGAGCTGCCGGACGCGGTCGGGCGGGCGGTGTACCGGCTGGTGCAGGAGTCGATCACGAACGTGGTCAAGCACGCCGCGCCCGCGAGCTGCCGGGTGTCGATCACCGTGGTGGACGGCGCGGCGGTGGTGGTGGAGGTGGTGGACGACGGTCCTGGCGCGCCCGACCCGCTGCCGCAGGGGCACGGGCTGGTGGGGATGCGCGAGCGGGTCGCCGTGCACGAGGGCTCGCTGGAGGTCGGGAACCGGCCGGAGGGCGGGTTCCGGGTGCGGGCGGAGGTGCCGCTCGGATGAGCCGGGACGAGGTGGACCCGATGAGCCCGGACCCGATGAGCCCGGCCCCCATGAGCCCAGCCCTGACGAGCCCGGACCCGACGGGCACGGCCCCGGCGCCCCCGCCCCCGATCGGGGTGGTGATCGCCGACGACCAGGCGCTGCTGCGCGGCAGCTTCGAGGTGCTGGTGGGCTCGGCCCCCGACCTGCGGGTGCTGGGCACCGCCGACGACGGCGAGCGGGCCGTCGCGGTGTGCGCCGCCACCGGGCCGGACGTGGTGCTGATGGACGTGCGGATGCCGAACGTGGACGGCATCGCGGCCACCGCGCGGATCTGCGCGGCGCAGCCGGACGTGCGGGTGCTGATCCTGACCACGTTCGACCTGGACGAGTACGTGTACGCCGCGCTGCGGGCGGGCGCGAGCGGGTTCCTGCTCAAGGACACCCCGCCCGCCGACCTGCTGGCCGCGATCCGGGTGGTGGCCTCGGGCGAGGCGCTGCTGTCGCCCTCGGTGACCCGGCGGCTGATCACCGAGTTCGCCGCGCGCCCGGCCGCCCGGCCGCTGCCCGCGCTGGACTCGGTCACCGCGCGCGAGCGGGAGGTGCTGCGGCTGGTCGCCGAGGGCCTGTCGAACACCGAGATCACCGAGGCGCTGCACGTCTCGCGCGGCACGCTGAAGACGCACGTCGGGCGGCTGCTGCACAAGCTCGGCGCCCGCGACCGCGCCCAGCTGGTGATCGCCGCCTACGAGTCCGGCCTGGTCACGCCCGGTGAACGCGCGGAACCCCTCCCCGGCGCGCTGCCGGGGAGGGGTTCCGGGTGGCGGTCCTAGCGGCCCCCGCGAGGGGCCGCGAGGCACGGGCTAGAGGTACTGCCCCGTGTTGGTCGCCGTGTCGATGGCCCGACCGGTCTCCTGGTTCTTGCCGGTGACGAGGGTGCGGATGTAGACGATCCGCTCCCCCTTCTTGCCGGAGATCCGGGCCCAGTCGTCCGGGTTGGTCGTGTTGGGCAGGTCCTCGTTCTCGGCGAACTCGTCGACGATGGCGTCCATCAGGTGCCGCACCGACAGGCCCGGCTGCTTGGTGTCCAGCAGCGACTTGATCGCCGACTTCTTCGCCCGGTCCACGATGTTCTGGATCATGGCGCCGGAGTTGAAGTCCCGGAAGTACAGGACCTCCTTGTCACCGTTGGCGTAGGTGACCTCCAGGAACCGGTTCTCGTCGGTCTCCTCGTACATGCGCTCGACGGTGTGCTGCACCATGCCCTGGATGCAGGCCGCCGGGTCGCCGCCGAACTCGGTGAGGTCGTCGGCGTGCAGCGGCAGGTCGTCGGTCAGGTACTTGGTGAAGATGTCCTTCGCGCCCTCGGCGTCCGGGCGCTCGATCTTGATCTTCACGTCGAGGCGGCCCGGCCGCAGGATCGCCGGGTCGATCATGTCCTCGCGGTTGGAGGCGCCGATGACGATGACGTTCTCCAGGCCCTCGACGCCGTCGATCTCCGAGAGCAGCTGCGGCACGATCGTGGTCTCCACGTCGGAGGACACGCCGCTGCCTCGGGTGCGGAAGATCGAGTCCATCTCGTCGAAGAACACGATCACGGGGGTGCCCTCGGACGCCTTCTCGCGCGCCCGCTGGAAGATCAGCCGGATGTGCCGCTCGGTCTCGCCGACGAACTTGTTGAGCAGCTCGGGGCCCTTGATGTTGAGGAAGAAGCTCTTGGCGTCCTTGTGGTCCTCGCCGCGCGCCTTCGAGACCTGCTTGGCCAGCGAGTTCGCGACCGCCTTCGCGATCAGCGTCTTGCCGCAGCCGGGAGGGCCGTAGAGCAGGACGCCCTTGGGCGGGCGCAGCTTGTACTCGCGGAACAGGTCGGCGTGCAGGAACGGCAGCTCCACGGCGTCGCGGATCTGCTCGATCTGCCGGGAGAGGCCGCCGATGTCCTCGTAGCGGACGTCCGGCACCTCCTCCAGCACCAGGTCCTCCACCTCGGCCTTGGGCACCCGCTCGTAGGCGAAGCCCGCCTTGGTGTCGACCAGGAGCGAGTCGCCCGCCTTGAGCGGCGAGTCGAGCAGCGGCTGGGCGAGCCAGACCACCCGCTCCTCGTCCGCGTGGCCGACGACCAGCGCCCGCGCGACGGAGCCCTCGGGGCCGCCGTCGTCGAGCACCTCGCGCAGCGCGCACACCTCGCCGGTGCGCTCGAAGTCGCCGCCCTCGACCACGGTCAGCGCCTCGTTCAGGCGCACGGACTGACCCATGACCAGGGAGGGCGCCTCGACCGACGGCGAGACGGACACGCGCATCCGGCGGCCCGACGTGAACACGTCGACGGTGCCGTCCTCGAACCGGGCGAGGAAGACGCCGTACCCGCTGGGCGGCTGCGCCAGCCGGTCCACCTCCTCGCGGAGGGCGAGGAGCTGACCGCGCGCCTCGCGGAGGGTGTCGATGAGCTTGGTGTTGCGCTCGGTCAGCTGGTTGACGCGCTCGGTGGCCTCGGCCAACCGCTGCTCCACCAGGCGGACGTGTCGTGGGGATTCCGTCAACTTGCGGCGGAGCAGCGCGATCTCGTCCTCCAGGAACCTGATCTGCGCCGTCAACTCGCCGGAGCTGCTGCCATTGCTCAGCTCGCCGCCCTCGTCGGGCTGGCTGCCGGGATGACCGTGCGGCATGTCGGCGCCCTCCTCCCGTGTTCGTACGACAACGGTACCGGCGATCACCGACAAAAGCGGCCACCTCGGCGGGCGGCCGGAGCGCCGGGTGATCACCGGGTTCGACATGTACGGGGGGTGAACTGCTCCATCTCGGTGGCGCCGCGCGCCGCTCACCCGTTGCGGTGCACGTGCCGGTGGCCGTCCACCGGTTGTGTCCGGGCAGTGTCCCCGCCGTGACCGGGGAGTTCCAGGGGTTTTCGCGGGTGGGCGGACGGCGGTTCCCGTGCGCGCGGGGGTGACGGGCGGGTGATCGGGGCCGCAGCCAGGCCAGTTCGGGCGGCGGGTGGGCGGCGGGGGCGCTTCGGCGGGCGGGTGGGACTTCCCACAAGGTGGGCGGTCCGGTCGCGGGCGGTCGGGCGGCGGTCGCCCCGCGCGGGGGACGCCGGGCGGCGGCGCGGGCCCGGCTGCGGGCGCGGGCGCGGTTACGGTCAGCAGCCCTCGGGGGCGGACACCCCCGCCTGCCAGCCGGAATGCGGCCAACCGGGTGGTTTCGACCGGGGTGGGGCGGGGTGGGGGCGTTCGGCGGGTCCGGCTCGGGCGGCGCGGACGCCGGGGGCGCCCGCGACCGGGGACGCGGGCGCGTCCAGCACCCGCTGACCACCCCCGCCGGAGAGGTGTTCGACGCTCTCGGTGACCGGGCAGTTCCGCGGAGTGGAGGAAAGTCTCATCCAGGTGAACCTGCCGTGGTCAGGGCGCTACTGTGCGCACTGAGCACGGCCATCCCGGTATGAGGAGAACGCGATGTCGGTCCCGCCACCCGGTCCGCACGGCCAGCAGCCGGACCCGCACGGGCAGCAGCCGGGGTACGGGCAGCCGGGGCAGTACGGGCAGCAGCCCGGCCCGTACGGGCAGCCGGACCAGTTCGGCCAGCAGCTCGGCCAGCACGGGCAGCCGGGGTACGGGCAGCAGCCGGGGACGCCCGGCCAGTTCACCCCGTACGGCCAGCCCGGTTTCGACCCGAGCGGCGGCGTCCCGCCCAAGAAGAAGAGCGCCCTGCCCTGGGTGCTCGGCGGCGTCGGCGTGCTCGCCGTCGTCGGGGTCGTCGTCGGCCTGCTGGTGTTCACCGGCGACGACGGGAACGACACCGCGAGCGGCGGCTCGGACGAGCACGGCACCAGCGCGGGCGGCGGGTCGGAGAAGACGGCCGAGGCGCAGAAGGTCGTGGACGCGTACGTCGCCGAGTCGAACAAGGGCAAGGACGCGGACAAGGCGAAGGCCCAGAGCATGATCTGCGCCGCCGACCTGCCGACCGTGAAGGCGGTCGCCGAGCAGGCCGAGGAGCTGGAGGCCAGCATCCCGGCCGAGCGCCGCGAGAAGCTGAACTCGCTGAAGATGGACTACTCGGCGGAGAACGTGACCGTGTCGGGCACGACCGGCTCGTTCACCATGCGGGTCAAGTACTCGAACGTCCCCGAGGGGCTGACGCTGCCCGCCGAGAGCACCACGGCGCTGGAGCTGGTCGAGGAGAGCAGCGGCTGGAAGCTCTGCGGCCTGGCCAAGCAGCTCACCGGCACCCCCGGCGGCGCCAACGGCTGACCGGTCCGGCGACCGGCCCCAAGACCCCGGCGACCCGCGCGGGTCGCCGGGGTCTCGCGCGTCCGGGGGGGTGTGCTCGCTCACGGCGCCGTGGGTGGGCGGCGGACCGGGTCGCCCCTCCCGGCGCACCGGGCCCACGCAGCCGCCTAGGGTGCGGGGGAAGGGGGCGACAGCGCCCTGACCAGGCGTTACCGCGCGGTGACGCGGTGTTGAGGAGGAGGGTGCGATGTCGGTCCCGCCGCAGGGTCCCCACGGCTGGCAGCCCGGTCACGGGCAACCGCCCCACGGCAGGCCGGGCCACGGGCAGGCCCCCGACGCGCCCCAGCCCGGTCACGGGCGAGCCGGGGGCGCGCCGCAGCCCGGCTACGGGCAGCCCGGCCTCGGGCAGTTCGGCGCGCCCCACGGCCACCCCGGTTTCGCACAACCACCCGGTCTCGCCCCGCCAGCCGGTTTCGCCCAGTACCCCGGTTTCGCCCAGCACGGTGGCGTCCCGCCCAGGAAGAAGAGCCCTCTCCCCTGGGTGCTGGCCGGTGTCGGCGCGCTGGTCGTCGCCGGGGTCGTCGCGGGCGTGGCGCTCTTCACCGGCGACGACGGGTCCGACACCGCCACCGGCGGCTCCAGCACCGACAGCTCCGGCGGTTCCGACGCGGGCGCGGAGGCCAGGGCGTTCGTGGAGGCCTTCGCCGCCGAGGCGGGGAGCGCGCCGGTCGCCTCCGAGAACACCGACCTGATCGCGATGTACTGCGCCGAGGACCGCAAGGTGCTCCAGCAGCTCAGCGCGCAGACGAAGCTGATGCGCCAGTCCATGACGGCGGAGCAGCGCGAGCGCTACGCCGAGCTGGAGAAGATGACCGTCAGCTACACGATCAAGTCGGTCACCGCCTCGGGGGACACCGGTTCGGCGGAGCTCAGGCTGAAGTACGACAACGTGCCCACCACGATGAAGTCGAACTACCCCGAGCAGGACGGCGCGGTCGAGCTGGTCAAGGAGGGCGGCGAGTGGAAGGTCTGCGGGACGGCCAAGTCCGCGAAGCAGCTGATCGAGAGCGCCCCCGCCGACCCCACCGCCACCGGCCGCTGAACACCCCTCGCTCCGGGTGACGCCGCAGCTCGGGGATCGTGCGGAACACCCCCGTTCCAGCGATCTTGCACCCCGCAGGGCGCTACTCTGCGCAGGCGGGGACCGGAGTACCCAGGTCCCAGCATCCCCCTACCGGGCACCCAGCACCGCCCCAAGCAGCTCCAAGGAGATCTCCATGTCGGTCCCGCCGCCTCCCGGTCCCCAGGGGCCGCCGTCCGGCCCGTTCGGCCAGCAGCCCGGCTACGGCCAGGTCCCCGGCGCGCCCCAGCCCGGTTACGGCCAGCCCAGCGGTGGCTTCCCGCAGCAGCCCCAGCCGGGTTACGGCCAGCAGCCCGGCCAGTACGGGCAGCCGGACCAGTTCGGCCAGCAGCCCGGCCAGCCGGGGCAGTACGGCCAGCCCGGCCAGTTCGGGCAGCAGCCGGGCCAGTTCGGCCAGCCGGGGCAGCCGGGCCAGTTCGGCCAGCAGCCCGGCCAGTTCGGGCAGCAGCCCTACGGCCAGCCCGGCTTCGACCAGTACGGCGGCGGGATGCCGCCCAAGAAGAAGAGCCCCCTGCCGTGGGTGCTCGGCGGCGTCGGCGCGGTCGTGGTGATCGGCGTCGTCGTGACGCTGGTGATGGTGCTCGGCGGTGGTGGCGGCAGCAGCGCGCAGGAAGTGGCCGAGCGCTACGTCGCGGCGTCCAACGGCGGCGAGAAGCTGGGCGAGGACTTGCTCTGCGCCGCGGACGCGGCCAAGATCGCCGAGCTGAACAAGCAGTTCGAGGACATGGAGAAGCCCGACCTGGGCGACCTCCCCGACTCGCCCGCCTCGCAGATGAAGGCCACGAACACCCTCGGCAAGGTGACCGAGAACGGCGACAAGGGCACCTTCGAGGTGATCGTGAAGTTCGAGAACGTGCCGGACATCATGAAGGACTACGTCAAGGACACCACGCGCACGATGGACGTGGTGAAGGAGGACGGCGGCTGGAAGGTCTGCAACGTCTTCAAGGCGCTGGAGACCACCACCCTCGGCGGCTGACCCCCCTGAGCAGCGAGAACGCCCCGGCGACCACCAGGTCGCCGGGGCGTTCGACGTTCAGTGCCAGCTCAGCCCTTCGACGGCCTGCGCTGCGGGCGGGGCGGGGTGACGCCGTCGGCGAGCCTGCGGGTGGTCAGCAGGAACGCGGTGTGCGCGATCATCCGGTGCTCGGGGCGCACCGCCAGGCCCACCACGTGCCACGGCCGCACGAGGGTCTCCCACGCCTGCGGCTCGGTCCAGTGCTGCTGCTCGCGCAGCGCCTCGGTGACCTTCGACAGCTGCGTCGTGGTCGCCACGTACACCACGAGCACGCCGCCGGGGATGAGGTTGGCGGCCACGGTCGGCAGCACGTCCCACGGCGCGAGCATGTCCAGGACCACCCGGTCGACCTCGCCGGTGTGGGTGGCCAGGTCGTCCACGGTCAGCGACCAGTTGGCGGGCCGCTCGCCGAAGAACTGCTCGACGTTGCGGATCGCGTGGTCGGCGTGGTCCTGGCGGACCTCGTAGGAGGTCACGCTGCCCTTCTCGCCGACCGCGCGCAGCAGCGAGCAGGTCAGCGCGCCCGAACCGGCGCCCGCCTCCAGCACCCGCGCGCCGGGGAAGACGTCGCCGTACATGACGATCTGCGCGGCGTCCTTGGGGTAGATGACCTGCGCGCCCCTGGGCATGGACAGCACGTAGTCGGCCAGCAGCGGGCGCAGCGCCAGGAAGGAGGTGCCGCCCACGGAGGACACCACGCTGCCCTCGGGCTGCCCGATCAGCTTGTCGTGCGGCAGCGCGCCGCGGTGCGTGTGGTACTCCTTGCCCGGTTCGAGCACGATGGTGTAGTGCCGTCCCTTCGGGTCGGTCAACTGCACCCGGTCTCCGGGCTGGAACGGACCACTGGCGGTGCTCACCGCGACGAACCTCCTGCGCGAACCTGCCCGCGACCTGCGGACGGGCACGATGGTCGCAGAAGCCCTCCGGCCGGCTACCGGCGGGCCAGCAGCTTGGCGGAGAACCAGACCGGCCCGGTGACCAGCCACACCCCGCACACCAGCGCCACCAGCCGCAGCGAGTCCAGCAGCGGCGCGACCCGGTCCAGGCCGCCCGCGACCAGGGCGAGCAGCCCGATGACGGCGGCGGCGACGACCGCCGCGAGCACCGCCTTGCCCCACTCCCGCCACTCGTGCGCCGCGCGCTCCGGACCGCCCGGTGGCGGCTTGACCGGGGGCGGCCCGCCCGCGAACCAGTGCGCGAACCGCTGGTCGGCCCAGCGCAGCAGCGAGTGCCCGAACGCGACGCTCACGCCCAGGTAGAGGGCGGCGAGGCCGTGCGCGCCGGTCGCCTGGCCGCCGCGCGCCAGGTCGACCACGGCGGTGGCGAGCAGCACCAGGTCGACCAGCGGGACGCAGGCGAGCAGGACGGCGCCCGCGCGGCGCAGCCCGAAGGCGTAGCGCAGCAGCAGACCGGCGGCGAGCACGACCCAGAAGCCGACCTCGCAGGCCACGATGACCAGGACCAGGGGTTCCACGGCGACCAGCGTGCCCCGGCGGCGCGGCCCGGCGCGTCGGCGATCGGTGCCACCGGTGGTCATCAGTTCGTAGGACGTGCCCCGCCGGACCGGTGTGGTGGGATGGGCGAGTGCCGTCCCGCACCGATCTCGCCGTGGTCGCGACGGCCCTGAGCGCCGGGCTCCTGCTGTTCTGGATCGACTTCGACCGGTTGTGGGGCCCCGACCAGGCCGCGCCGACCTGGGTTCGGGTGCTGCTGCTGGTGGTGGCCTGCGCGGGTCAGCTGTTCCGGACCGCGCGGCCCGGTCTCGCGCTGGCGCTGGCCGGTCCCGCCGTGGCGGCGGACATGGTGCTCGGGCACAGCAGCGTGGTGCTGGTGGTGGGGATCGACGTGCTGTTCAGCACGGCGATCTCGGCCGGGCCGAGGCTGTACCGGGGGCTGGTGACCGGCATCGGGCTGCTGTGCGTCGGCCTGACCGTGGGGGCCTCGCTGCTGACCGGGGAGCCCCGGCTCGCGCTGCTGGTGGCGGTGCAGGCGTTCTCGATGGCGGTCGTCCCGGTGTGGTGGGGGTCGAACATCCGCCAGCACCGGCAGAACGAGCGGCAGCTGGCGCGCATCGCCGAGCTGGACCGGCGGGCGGCGGTGACCGCCGAGCGCGCCCGGATGGCCCGCGACCTGCACGACGTGGTCGCCGGGCACCTGTCGGCGATCGCGATCCAGTCCGAGGCGGTGCTGACCCTGCCGGACGACGACCCGGACCGGGTGCGGTCGGTGCTGCGGGCGGTGCGGGAGGGCAGCGTGGGGGCGCTGGCGGAGATGCGCACGATGATCGACGTGCTGCGGGCCGACGGCGAGGTGGACGAGGCGGTGTCGGCGCGGCTGGGCGAGGTCGGGCGGCTGGTGGAGGCGTCCGGGCTGGACGTGCGGCTGCGGGTGGACGACGTGAGCGGGGTCCCGGCCGCGGTGGACGTGGCCGGGTACCGGATCGCGCAGGAGTCGCTGACGAACGCGCTCAAGCACGGGGCGCGCGGCGGGCGGGTGTCGCTGCGGGTGGAGCGGCAGGCCGCGCGGGTGGTGCTGGAGGTGGGCAACGAGGTGCGGGACGAGGGGCGCGCCGTGCGGGCGCCGGGGAGCGGGACGGGGTTGGTGGGCATGGCGGAGCGGGCGCACGCGGTGGGCGGGCGGTTCCGGGCCGGGGTCGAGGACGGGCTGTGGGTCGTGCGCGCGGAGCTGCCGCTGTGAGCGGGGACGCGGTGAGTGGGGACGCTGCGAGCGTGGACGGGGTCGTCGAGGTGCTGGTGGCCGACGACCACGCGGCGGTGCGGGCGGGCCTGGTGATGATCCTGGGCGGCGCGCCGGGCGTGCGGGTGGTCGGCGAGGCGGCGGACGGGGACGCGGCCGTGCGGCTGGCCCGCGAGCTGCGGCCGGACGTGGTGCTGATGGACGTGCGGATGCCGGGGGTGGACGGCATCGAGGCGACCCGGCGGCTGGCCGGGGTGTGCGAGGTGCTGGTGCTGACCACGTTCGACCTGGACGAGTACGTGCGCGGGGCGCTGCGCGCGGGCGCGGCCGGGTTCCTGCTGAAGTCGGTGGAGGCCCCGGCGCTGGTGGACGCGGTGCGGCGGGTCGCGGCCGGTGACGGCGTGCTGGCGCCATCGGTCACCAGGCGGGTGATGCGGGAGTTCGCGGCCGGGCCCGCCGCCCGCGCCAAGCCCGACCTGGGCGCGCTGACCGACCGCGAGGTCGACGTGCTGCGCTGCCTGGGCGACGGCCTGTCGAACGCGCAGATCGGCGCCCGGCTGCACATCGGCGAGACGACGGTGAAGACGCACGTGTCGCGGGTGCTGATGAAGCTGGACCTGCGCTCGCGCGTCCAGGCCGCCCTGCTCGCGCAGGACGCCGACCTCTGAGCCGTCGCCCCCGGCCGCCGGGGCTGGGGGTGCCTGCCTGCCCTCGGGACTAGCCCGCCTTCGGGAAGTGGGGGCGCAGGTTCGCGGCCATGAGCCGGTCGAGCGCCCGGTCGCCGAGCAGGCGCGGGAGGCGGGTGAGCAGGGCCGCGTCGCGCCCGATGGTGTAGCGGGCGCGGGGCTTGCGGGTGGTCGCGGCGTCGGCGATGACCCGGCCCGCCGCCTCTGCGGGCAGTCCGGCCTCCGTGAACGCCGTGGCCTGGTTGATGATCGCCTGGAGCAGTCCGCCGTACCGGCGGCGCTCGGTGGGCGTCATGGCGGCGAGGGTTCCGGTGGCGCGCTCGATGCCGTGGCCGGTCATCTCGGTGCGCACCCCGCCAGGCTCGACCACCACGACCGTGACGCCGTGCGGGGCCAGCTCGCGGCGCAGCGCGTCGCTCATGCCCTCCATGGCGAACTTCGCGCCCGCGTACGCGCCGTACGTGGGCATGGCGACCTTGCCGCCGACGGAGCTGATGTTGACCACCCGACCGGAGCTGGCGTGCAGCGCGGGCAGCAGGGCCTTGGTGACGGCGACGTGCCCGAAGAAGTTCACCTCGAACTGGCGTCGCCACTCGTCCATGGGCAGCAGCTCGACCGGGGCGTTGATGGCGATGCCCGCGTTGTTGACCAGCGCGCGCAGCGGCCTGCGGTCCTCGGCGACCCGGTGGGCGGCGGCCGCGATCAGCGCCGGGTCGGTGACGTCGAGCAGCACCGGCTCCAGCCCCGGCGCGCGCAGCGCGTCGGCGTCCGCCTCGCGCCGGACGCCCGCGAGCACGTGGTAGCCGCGTCGGGCCAGCTCGCGGGCGGTGGCGGCGCCCATCCCGGTGGAGGCGCCGCTGATCAGGACCAGCTCTTCGTGTGACGTTGTCATATGAATCATGGTCGGCATTTCATGTGACATTGTCAAGCGAGTCGGCTGACAGTGTCAGATAAGCTGTGGCGCATGGTCAGCAGAGCGGAGAGCGCGGCCACGACCCGGCGCGCGCTGGTCGACGCCGCCGCCAGGCTGCTGGACGAGGGCGGGCCCGATGCCGTGACGCTGCGCGCGGTCGGCGCGCTCGCCGGGGTGTCCAGGGGCGCGCCGTACGGGCACTTCCCCGACAAGGAGCACCTCCTGGCCGCCGTCGCCGAGCGGAGCTGGCACCGGATCGGCGACGACCTCGACGCCCTCGTCGCGGACGGGTCGCTCGCCGCCGACGAGCGCCTGGAGCGCGCGCTCACCGGCCTCCTCGACGTCGGCAGGCGCCACCCGCACGCCTACGCGCTGATGTTCGCCGTGCCGACCGAGGAGCACCCCGGCGCGGTCGCCGCCGTGTCCCGCACGCACGACCGGTTCCTCGGCATCGTCGCGGACGTCGTCGGCGACCCGGACCAGGTCGGGCCGGTGGGGGCGCTGCTGATGGCGAGCGTGCAGGGCGTCGTCGCGATGGAGAACAGCGGGCACCTCACCGCCGAGAAGTGGCAGGCCACCGGCGACGAGGTGCTCAGGCTGCTGATCTCCCGGATCGAGCGCGCGCCCGAACCCCCGACGCCCGCCGACTAGGCGGCGCGGGGACCGCGCGGCGACGGTCCGGTCGACGCGCGCGAGTGCGCCTCGTCGGCGACGACCGCGTCGGGACGCGCGCGAGGGTGGCCGCGTTCGTCGCCCGCGACGTGGCTCCCGACGTCAGGTCGGGGATGCGTCGCCGTCCGCGATCCACGACCGCAGCCGTCCGCAGGCGGGTCCGCCACGCCCGGCACGCGCCGGAACCACCGGAAGCCCGATCACCAGCGCACCGGACACCGATCACCGGCTAGCGGCGCTCCAGCGCGGCCTTGAGGTCCTCCCGGCGCAGCACCCCGG
Organism: Actinosynnema pretiosum; assembly: GCF_024171695.1. Classification (GTDB taxonomy): domain Bacteria; phylum Actinomycetota; class Actinomycetes; order Mycobacteriales; family Pseudonocardiaceae; genus Actinosynnema; species Actinosynnema pretiosum. Next base: position 60,064 of record NZ_JAMTCF010000013.1, read on the forward strand.
CGGGCCTGCCCTCCAGGTCGACCACCAGGTACTCGCGCGCCGCCGTCCCCCGCACCCGCTCCACCACGTCGTCCCCGGACTCGTCGGCGAGCAGCACGGTCTCCGGCCGGATCGGCACGGCCGCCTGCTCGGCGGGCGCGTGCGGGGACGTGCCCGCCAGGCGCTCGGCGAGGGTCCGGTCCAGCAGCCCGGCGGCGACCCCGTCCGCGCGCACCAGCACCACCCCGCGCCCGGCCGCGGCCGACAGCGCGCCCGCCACCGGGCTCTCGGCGGGCAGCTGGAGCACCGGTCGCACGAGCTGCTGCAGGGTCAGCCCCTCCGGCCAGGTCCCGGCCCGCTCGGCGGCCGACTCGCCCCGCGCGCCCGCGACCACGAACCAGGCGGTGAGCAGGCACACGCCGAAGCGCAGCCAGCGGTCCGGCGCGCCGTCGAGCAGCCCCAGCACCGCCCAGACCACCAGGAGCGCGGCGACCAGCCCGCCGCCGACGACGGCGGCCCTGGTGCCGGTGGCGCGCTTGCCGGTGATGGCCCAGACGCCCGCGCGCAGGATGCGCCCGCCGTCCAGCGGCAGGCCGGGCAGGAGGTTGAACACGGCGACGGCGGCGTTGGCGAACGCGGTCTGCGCGACCAGCAGCCACACCGCGTCGGTGGTCGGGATGGCGTGGGCGCCGAGCGCGAACACGCCCGCGAGCAGCACGGACACCAGCGGTCCCGCCGCCGCGACCAGCCCCTCGTGGCGCGGGGTGCCGGGAGCCCTGGCCACCTCGGAGACCCCGCCCAGCAGGAACAGCCGCAGCCTGCGCACCGGGATGCCCAGGCGCAGCGCGACCAGGCTGTGGCCCAGCTCGTGGGCCAGCACGGACAACCCCAGGAACAGCGCGAACGCCGCCGCGAGCGCCAAGCCGGTGAAGCCGCCCGCGTCCGGGCTGATCCGGCTCGCGAGCGGCGCGTACAGCACGACGATGACCGCCGAGCCCAGCCACCACGACGGGGCCAGCAGCACCGGGATCCCGGCCGCGCGGAACAGCGGCAGACCGCCCTCCCGGCCCGCCCTCGCCCGCCAGCCCTCCGCAGTCGCCATCGGGGGGAGCGTAGGCGCGTTCGTGTCACGTCGGGGTGTGCCGGGCCGACCGGGGCTGTCGGTGGGGTGGCCTACTGTGCTCCGCATGGCAGCGCCCACCACATCCGATCGCCCCGTGCGCAGGCCGGCCCTGTCGCCCTCCCGCGCGGGCGACTTCAAGCAGTGCCCGCTGCTCTACCGCTTCCGCGCGGTCGACCGGCTCCCCGAGAAGCCGACGAAGGCCCAGGTCAGGGGCACCGTAGTGCACGCCGTCCTGGAGGACCTGTTCGCGCTGCCCGCCGCCGAGCGGGTGCCCGAGCGCGCCCGCGACCTGGTCGAACCCGCCTGGGCGCGGGTGCGGCGGGAGCGGCCCGAGTTCGCGGAGCTGTTCGGCGCGGACCAGGACGAGGAGCAGGCCGACTGGCTGTCGTCGGCCCGCGAGCTGCTGGAGGGGTACTTCGGGCTGGAGGACCCCCGGCGGTTCGACCCGGAGTCGCGGGAGCTGCTGGTCGAGTGGGAGCTGCCGTCCGGGGTGCTGCTGCGCGGCTACGTGGACCGGGTCGACGTGGCGCCCACCGGCGAGATCCGGGTGGTCGACTACAAGACCGGCGCGGCCCCGCGCGAGCACGTGGAGGGCAAGGCGCTGTTCCAGATGAAGTTCTACGCGCTGGTGCTGTGGCGGCAGCGCGGCGTGGTGCCCAGGCAGCTGCGGCTGATGTACCTGGCGGACCGGCAGGCGCTGGCGTACTCGCCGGACGAGGGCGAGCTGGCCAGGTTCGAGCGGACCCTGGAGGCGATCTGGGCCGCGATCCTGCGGGCCGGGCGCACCGGCGACTTCCGGCCGAACCCGAGCCGGTTGTGCGACTACTGCGACCACAAGGCGCTGTGCCCCGCGTTCGACGGGACGCCGCCGCCGTACCCCGGCTGGCCGGAGCCGGGGGCGGTGGCCGAGAACCCCGCCGACCGGGTCGACTAGGGCCGGGGGCTCGGGGTGGAGGCGTTCTACGCGCCGCTGGGCGGGGACCGGTACGCGGCGACCCGGCACACGGTGGGCCCGTGGTCGGCCGACAGCCAGCACCTGGGGCCGCCGTCCGCGCTGCTGGTGCGGGAGCTGGAGCGGCTGCCCGGATCCGGGCCTGCTGGATCTGGGCTGCCCGGATCTGGACAACCAGGACCGGGGCTGCTGGCCAGGGTGGCGTTCGACGTGCTCGGGCCGGTGCCGGTGGCGGAGCTGGTGGTGTCGGCCTCGGTGGTGCGGCCGGGACGGTCGGTGGAGCTGCTGGCGGCGGTGCTCTCGCACGAGGGGCGGCCGGTGCTGCGGGCGTCGGCCTGGCGGATCGCCCCCGGTGACACCGCGTCGGTGGCCTCGGGGCAGCCCGAGCCGCTGCCCCCGCCGTCCGCGTGCGCGGAGTTCTCCGTGCCCGGCGACTGGGCCTGCGGGTACCTGGAGGCGGTGGAGTGGCGGTCGGTCAGCGGCGGGCTGGCGACGCCCGGCGGCGCGGCCGTGTGGGGCCGCCCGCGCGTCCCGGTGGTGGCGGGCGAGGAGCCCAGCGCGGCGCAGCGGCTGTTCACCGTGGCCGACTCGGCGAGCGGGGTGTCGACCCGGCTGGACATCCGGCGGTGGTACGCGATCAACACCGAGCTGACCGTGCACCTGCACCGGGAGCCGGTGGGCGAGTGGTTCGCGCTGGACGCCGAGACCGTGGTCGGGCCGACCGGCGTCGGGGTGGCGGGCAGCACCGTGCACGACCTCGCGGGGGCCGTGGGGCGGACCGCGCAGGCGCTGTTCGTGCGGGAGAGGTAGCGGGGCCCCGAGCGGGCCCCGCCCCTCCCCCGGTCACCGGCCCGGCTTCCGGCGACCGGTGGCCGTCACGGGCTCGCGCAGGTGACGCTCGGCGCGCTCGCGCTCCCCGTCGCGGTGTACCCGAACGTGGTGGACGCGCCCGGTGCGAGGGTCCCGTTGTAGTCCGCGTTGCGAACCGTGACCGTGGTGCCACTCGTGCTGTGCAGGCCGTTCCACAGCTGGGTGATGGCCTGACCTGAGCCCAGGCTCCACCTGGCGGTCCACCCGGCGGTGCCTGCGCTGCCCGCCGTGACGGTGACCTCGCCCTGGAAGCCGCCCTGCCAGGTGTTGGTGGTGCGGTGCGCGGCGGAGCAGGCGCCCGTCGGCGGCTTGGTGGTCGTGGTGACCCCGGTGGTGGTCGTGCGGGTGGTCGTGGTCGTGCTGGTCGGCGTGGTCCCGCCGGACAGCACCGGCCCGGCGCACCGGCTCACCAGGTCGGGGACCGCCGACGCCGCGTCCGGGGCGTAGGCGTACGGCGGGCTGGTGAACGGCGTGACGCCACCGCCCTCGCCACCCGCCCCGGTGTCCCTCTTCCCGGTGGTCCCGTCGTAGGTGTTGCCACGGGCCGTGATGTGCGAGGGCCGCACGTACATGAACTGGTGCGGGTTGTTGGTCTTCTTGAAGTAGTTGTTCTCCACCAGCACCGAGGCCAGCGCGCCCACGCCCACGGCGTACCCGTTGCCCGTGGCCGTGTAGTAGTTGTTGTAGACGTGCCCCTTGCCGTAGAGCACGCGGGGCATCCGCTGGTCGACCAGCTCGGCGAACCAGTTGTGGTGGAAGGTCGCGTTGAGCTTGCCGACGTCGGTGGCGTCGTTGTCCGCGCCCGAGCTGACCAGGCTGGCCAGCCGGTGGCCGTGCGAGGCGTCGGTGTACCAGAACTTGACCCAGGACACCGTGATGAAGTCCGAGCCCTGGGTGAGGTCCATCAGGCCGTCGCCCGCGTTCCAGACGTTCAGGTGGTCGAACCACAGGTGGTGCGCGCCGCGCGCGGCGATCGTGTCGTCCGGGCCGGGGTTGGGCCAGAAGCCGTGGAAGTTCAGGTTCCGGACGATGATGTTGGAGCTGCCGGAGCGGATGTTGATCCCGCCCCGGATGGTGGCGTTGCGGTCGGCGCCGATCAGGGTCTTGTTGGAGGCGATGTCGACCGCGTACGAGCCGGTGGTGATGGTGCCGGACACCACGAGCACGCGCGGGGTGGAGTCGCCGCCGTACTTCTGCAGGTCGGCGAGTGTGGTGACGGTCTGCGGGGCGGCACCGCCACCGCCGGTGGTGCCGTTCGCGCCGGAACCGGCGACGGTGGCCCAGCCGGTGAGCCGGTCGTCGCAGGCGGCGGCCTCGGCGGTGGGGGCGGTGCGGGTGACGAGCAGCAGGGCCGCGCCCAGCAGGAGAGCGGCTGCCGCCGCCGCTGCCGCGCGCGGGCGGGGTGCGGGGGATTCGGGTGTCACGCGAGTGCCTTCCTCGTGGTCGACGCAGGGAGGGGTGACGCAGGGGGTTGGGCGCAGGGAGGGTGACGCAGGGGTCGCGGGGTCAGCGGTAGGTGCCGTCGAGCAGGCCGTTCAGGTACTTCTCGACGTTGGTGTAGCCGGTGCGGTCGAAGTCGCCGGTGGCGTCGGCGGCGCTGCTCGGGTCGAGGCCGTGCGCGCGCTCCCAGGCGTCGGGCATCCCGTCCCGGTCGGTGTCGACCGGCGCGGTCCCGCCCGCGAGGACGCCGTACCCGCCGTTGGCCAGGCCGGTCCTGGTCTGGCTCGCACACAGGTCGCCCTTGGTCCCGAGCGAGGTGACGTCGGCGACGACGAGCGCGTCGACCTGGTCGCGCGGGGTGGCGCCCGCCGTGGCCACGACGCTCCGGTAGGCGTCGGCGGCCGAGGTGGTGGGGATGCCCGCCGTGGTCGGCGACCAGGGCGAGGCGAGCGCGGTGGCGCCGCCGCCGAGGGCGAGCGCGGACCCGTTGAGCGCGCCGTCCCGGTTGCCGTCGAGCAGGTTGCCGCTGCCGTGCAGCGACTGGTTGCCGAGCTGGTAGTAGGCGTTGGCGGCGCGGGTGGTGCGCGGGCCGGTGATGAAGTAGTTGCCGATGACGTCGTGCAGGAAGTGGCCGCTGGAGTTCCCCGCCGTGTAAGCGGCCTGGTAGTTGTAGACGACGTTGTTCACGAACTGGGTGTTGCCCTTGGCCATGGGGTTGCGCCCGTGGGAGTTCGCGAACAGGTTCCGGTGCCAGGTGAACGGGCCGGTCTCGGTGTGCGCGCCGAACTGCTGGTTGATCGGGTTGGCGTTGATCGAGTTCTGCACGGTGACGTTGGAGGCCCGGACGCCGCCGATGTTGTTCCACTGGCCGAACTCGACCGAGATCCGGTCGAAGATCATCCGGTCTGCGTCGAGCCAGTTGATCCCGTTGTTCTTCTCGTCGGGGTCGAGGTCGCCCTGGCGGAAGCGGAAGTTGCGCACGACGACGTTGCGCGCGCTGTTGAACGACACCTCGCCGCCCATGACCCCGATGCCGCCGCCGGGGGCGCTCTGGCCGGCGATGGTGATGTCGCTGCGGACCAGGACGGTGGAGTTGAGCCGGATGTGGCCGCCGACGTCGAAGACGACGATGCGACCGGGCTGGCTGACGGCGTCCCGGAAGGAGCCCGCGCCGCTGTCGTTCAGGTTGGTGACGTGGTGGACGGCCCGGCCGCGCCCACCGGTGGCCGAGGCCCCGAACCCGACCGCGCCGGGGAAGGCGAGGACGGGGCCGGGCGGTTGGCCGGTGGTCGTGGTGGGGCCGGTGGTCGTGGTCGGGCCGCTCGTGGTGGTGGGGCCGCCCGGCGAGCCGGTGCAGGTGGTCCCGTTGAGCGAGAAGGCCGAGGGCGCGGTGTTCGCGGCGCCCCAGGAGCCGGTGAACCCGAACGACGCGCTGCCGCCCGAGGGGAGGTCGGCGTTGTGCGCGACGTTCGTGGCGGTGACGTTGGCCCCCGACTGGGCGACGGTGGCGTTCCACGCCTGGCCGACGCTCTGCCCGTCGGGGAACGCCCAGGTGAGCGCCCACCCGGACCGGGCGTCCCCCAGGTTGGTGATGGTGACGTCGGCGTTGAACCCGCCCTGCCACTGGCTGCTGACCGCGTACGCGACGCGGCACCCGGTGGCGGCCTGGGCGCTGCCCGCCGCGACGAGCACGGCAGCGGCGAGGACGACCGCCGCGCCCGCGCAGGCCGAGGCCCGGCGGTGCGTGAGAGGGGACATGAGGGCATCTCCACGGTGAGATGGGTGTCGTGGGGGCGCGTCGCCCCCACGACACAGACACCGGGGTGGAGCGGCCGATAACACCGGGCGGGCGCGGACCACCCGACCGGACCAGCGCGGGCCGTGGCCGCAGCCCGGCTGGAGCGGCTCGGCTAGAGCAGCGCGGCGGCGGTCAGGGTCAGCATCGACAGGGCCGTCGTCACCAGCACCGTGTTGCGGGTGGTCGACGTGCCCGGCAGGTAGCGGGTCGCCACGACGTGCACGTTCTGCGCCGTCGGCAGCGCCGCGCACACGATCGCCGCCCGCCGCAGGTCGCCCTCGACGTCGAGCAGCACGCAGAACGCCAGCGCCAGCAGCGGGTGCGCGAGCAGCTTGAGCGCCACCGCAGTCCACAGCGCGGCCCTCGGCTCGGCCGGGCGCGGCGCCGCGCCGCCGGTCGCGACCTCGTCGTCGCGCCCGCGCCCGGCCAGCGACATGCCGAGCCCGACCAGCGCGGTCGGCACACCGGCCGCGCCGAGCGCGGCGATCGGCGAGAGCAGCATCTCCGGCGGGTCCCAGCCGGTCGCGGCCACCGCGACGGCCAGCACGGACGCGCCGATCACCGGGTTGCGCACCGGCAGCAGCGCCAGGGTGCGCAGCACCCGCCCGCCCGCGCCCGCCTCCAGCGCGCCGAGCACGATCGGCATCATCACCAGCGGCTGGAACAGCAGCACGGCGGCGATGAACGACGAGTCCCCGAGGACGCCGATGGCGATGGGGATGCCGAGGTTGCCCGCGTTGACGTACCCGGACGCCATGCCGCCGAGCACGCGCTGGTCGTGCGGGGTGCGGAACAGCTTCCAGTGCAGCAGGTAGCCCGCGACGCACACCACGGCGGTGGACGCGACGAAGGCCAGCACCCCGGCGTTGGCGAGCCGGGAGGGATCGGTGTCGATCAGGGTGGTGAACAGCACCGCGGGCATGGCCAGGTGGAACGCGAACCGGCCGAGGGCCTGCTCGGCGCCCCGCCCCAGCACGCCGCCGCGCGCCGAGGCGAAGCCGATCCCGGTCAGCACCCAGATGGGCAGGAACCCGCCGAGCACTCCGCCCACGGTCAGCTCACGACCGCGGCGGACCGGGCTGTCACAGGTGCCGGTAGACGTCTTCGAGGCTCAGGCCGCGACCCAGCATGAGCACCTGGACGCGGTAGAGGAGCTGGGAGACCTCCTCGGCGAGGCGGTCGTCGGACTCGTGCTCGGCGGCGATCCACACCTCGCCCGCCTCCTCCAGCACCTTCTTGCCCTGGGCGTGCACGCCGTCGGCCAGCGCCTGCGTGGTCGCGGACCCCTCGGGGCGGGTTCGGGCGCGTTCGCTCAGCTCGGCGAACAGCTCGTCGAAGGTCTTCACGGTGCCTGATCCTCGCATCCCCCGGCCGGGCCCGAGCAGCGGGCTCCGGCGGGCGGCCTCAGATCCGGTACTCCGGACCGGTGAACGGCCAGGCCTCCGCGACCCAGCGGGGGACGAACGCGTCGAGCGCGCGCTCGACGTCGGTGCCGACGAGCCGGTCGACCACCCACCAGGAGATCCGCGCGTCGGCGGGGGCGTCGGCGGGGTCGAGGTAGACGCAGCCGAGCAGCTCGGTCTCGTCGGCGTCGAACAGCGCGTAGTTGAACGACTCGTGCGCCTCGATCTCCCGCTCGTGGCGGGCGAGGTCCTCCCGGTCCTGCTCCACGGTCATCGTCGCCGGGGGCCAGCCCCAGGCCTGCCCGTAGAGGGACCAGAGGCGGTCGCGGGAGTCCATGACGGCCGGGTAGTCGAGTTCGGTGTCGGACTCGCGGATGGGCCGCAGGTGGTGACCCGTGCCGATCTCGGCGCGGAGGGGGTGGGCGAAGTCGTCGGGGAGCCAGGCCATGCCGGTGATCGTGCCCGGCGGGGGCGGGTGGGCGCGAGCGGGTTTCCCGCCCGCGCCCCCCGGCAGCGCTCCCGGTCAGCGCTCCCGGTCAGCCCGCCTTCTCCACCCCGCCCACCCGGTCGAAGCCGAGCGCCCGGTTCACGACCGCCATCAGCCGGGCCGCCGCCCGCACGGGCAGCAGGGTCAGCAGCCCCACCATCACCCGGTTCACCGCCTTGCCGGGCACCGACACCGCCCGGCCCGCGCGCAGGTGGTCGAGGACGTCGCGGGCCACCTTGGTCGGGGTGTCGGCCGCCCTGGCGTCGATGGTGACCTCCTTGCCCTCGAAGAAGGCCGTGCTGATCGCGCCGGGGTTCACCGCCACCACGCGCACGCCGCTCCCCCGCAGCTCCACGCGCAGCGCCTCGGTGAACGAGCGCACGTACGCCTTCGTCGCCGCGTAGGTCGCCTGGTACGGGACCGGCCGGTAGCCGGCCACGGAGCCGATGTTCACGATCGTGCCCGCGCCCGCCGCGCGCATCGACCGCGCGACGTGGTGGGTCAGCTCGGTCAGGGCCTCGACGTTGAGCGCGATCGAGTCGACCTGCTCGGGCAGCGCCGTGTCCAGGAACGGGCCGACCGAGCCCGCGCCCGCGTTGTTGACCAGCAGGTCGATCGGCTGCTCGCCCAGCTCGGCCAGCGCGGCGCGGCGGGACGCGCGGTCGGTCAGGTCGGCCGCGATCACCCGCACGTCCACCCGCGCGGTGGCGCGCAGGTGGTCGGCGAACTCGGACAGGTCGGTGCGGGCCACCAGGACCAGGTTCGCGCCGCGCGCGGCCAGCTCCTCGGCCAAGGCCCGGCCAAGGCCCTTCGACGCGCCGGTCACCAGCGCGGTCGTCCCCCGGTAGGTCATGCCTTCCCCCACTTCCGGTAGCGGCGCAGCGCGGGGCGGCGGCGCAGTCGTTCGGTCAGCAGCGCCCTGAGCGGGCCGGTGGAGCGGTCGCGGTCCGCGGCGAGGTCTTCCATCCTGGCGTGGACCAGGGCCTGCACGGCGGCGGAGGAGAGCTTCTTGTCGGGCCAGTTCACCCGGACGGGCGCGGCCTCGGCGTGCTCGCCCGCGATCCAGGCGTGCGGCAGGTCGGGGTCCACGGCCAGCGCGGTGCCCACGCCGACCACGGACGCGCCGCTCTCCAGCACCCGCCTGGCCACCGGCAGCCGCCGCACCCCGCCGGTGATCATCACGGGCAGCGGGGCGTCGGCGAGGATCGACGCGGCGGCGTCCAGGAAGTAGGCCTCGCGGGCCAGGGTGCTCTCGTCGGCCGCGTGGCCCATGATCGCCAGGCTCTCCAGCGACCCGCCGGACAGCTCGACCAGGTCCACGCCCGCCCCGGACAGCATCCCGATCACCTCGGCCGCGTCCTGCGGCCGGAAGCCGCCGCGCTGGAAGTCGGCGGTGTTGAGCTTCACGCCGACCGCGAAGCCGGGCGAGACCGCCGCCCTGACCGCCGCGACGACCTCCAGCAGCAGCCTCGCCCGCGCGGCCAGGTCACCGCCGTACCCGTCGGTCCTGCGGTTGACCAGCGGCGACAGGAACTGGCCGATCAGGTACCCGTGCGCGGCGTGCACCTCGACGCCGTCGAACCCGGCCCGCTCGGCCTGCGCGGCGGTGTCGGCGAACCGGGCCACCACCTCGGCGACCTGCTCGCCGGTCATGGCGACCGGCGTCGCGTACAGCCGGGTGAACGCGCCCATCTCGACCCGCTTGGCCGAGGCGGACCAGGCGTTCCCGCCCTGGTCGGCGAACACCACCCGGCCGGGGTGGTTGATCTGCATCCACACCCGCCCGCCGCCCGAGCGCGCCGCCGTCGCCCAGCGCCGGAACGGCTCCAGGTCGGTCCCGGCTTCGAGCACCACGTCGCGCGGGTCGGCCACGGCCCGGCCGTCGACCATCACGTGCCCGGTGATCAGCAGTCCCGCGCCGCCCGCCGCCCACCGGCGGTAGAGGGCGATCAGCTCCTCCCCCGGCAGCTGGCCGTCCACCGCCAGGAACTCCTCCAGCGCGGCCTTGGCGACGCGGTTCGGCAGCACCGACCCGCTCGCCAGTCGCAGCGGATCGCCCAGCGCCGCCACCACCTCCCCCGGCCTGCCCGTCCCGCCCATGCGCACCCCTCGTGTGTGTACAGCGTCCACATTGTTGACGCCGCCCACATTCGCACCTGAAGTGTACGATGTCAACATGACTCGGGCGACGTACCACCACGGCGACCTGCGGGCCGCGCTGCTGCGCTCGGCGCTGGAGCTGCTGGAGTCCTCCGGGAGCGACGGCCTGTCGCTGCGCGCCGTGGCCCGCGCGGCGGGCGTGTCCCCCAACGCCCCGTACCGGCACTACGCCGACAAGGAGACCCTGCTCGCGGCGCTGGCCGTGCACGGGTTCGGCGAGATGGCCGAGCGGGTGACCGCGGCGCTCGCCACCGCCGCGCCCGAGGACCTCGTGGTGGTCGTGGTGACCGAGGGCGTGCGGCACGGGCTCGCGAACCCCGGCCTGCACCAGCTGATGGTGGACAGCACGTGCAGCACCCGCCCCGAGGTGCAGGAGGCGTCGGCGCGGGCGCTGGCCGAGGTCGCGGCCTCGCTGGGCGTGACGACGACTTGCACGGACGAGACCGGCGCGCTCGCCACCGGCGTGTGGGCGCTGGTGCACGGCCTGTACGCGCTGCTCAGGGACGGCGCGGTGCGCCCTGCGCCGGGCGAGGACGTGGACGCGCTGGTGGCGCGGGTCGTGCGGGCCACCGTCGGCCCGCTGCCGGGGGTGGCGGGTGCCTGACTACGCGCCCGTGCTGTCCGCGCTGCGCGAGATCCGGGTGATCAGCCCGTTCTTCGCGCTCGACGTCGGCCGCCCGGACGAGACCTGGCACCCCGGCGCGGCGCTGCTGGACGGCCCCGAGCTGCCCGCCGCGCTGGACGCCATCGCCGCCCGCTACCGCACCTCGGAGCGCCGCGTCGCCGGGTCGCTGTTCTTCCTCGCGCACACCGCGCGTCTGCTCAGCCCGGTCGCCGCCGCGAGCGCGCTGGGCCTGCCGGTCCCGGACGTGCGCCCGGAGAACCTGTGGTGGCGCTACGACCCGGACGGCCTGCGGGTGCGCCTGGCCGAGCCCGTCGCGGCAGGCGGGGACCTCACCGCCGCGCTGGCGCCGGTGGTCGCGGCGGTGCGCGCGGCGTCCGGGGTGGCCGAGGGCCTGCTGTGGGGCAACGCCGCCTCGAACCTCGCGGGCGCCCTGCGCACCCTCGCCCGCACTCCCCCGCCACCCCGCCCCGGCCACCCGACCGACGCCGAGTCCTGCGTCGCGAAGGGCCGCGAACTGCTGGCCGCGGGGAAGCTCGCGGACACCGGCGACTTCATCGACTTCCCCGGCGAGGTCGCGTTCCGCCGCCGCTCCTGCTGCCTGTACTACCGGGTGGCGGGCGGCGGCACCTGCGGCGACTGCCCCCTGCCACCCCGCTGAGCCGTCAGCCCAGCAGCTCGCCGAGCACCGCGACGTCGACCCCGATCAGCGACTCCCGGAACACCCGCCGCTCCCCCTCGGGCACCGGGATCTCGCACGGCACCACCAGCACGGTGCACCCGGCGGCCACCGCGGACCTGGTCCCGGTCGGCGAGTCCTCCACCGCCACGCACCGCTCCGGCTCCACCCCGAGCAGCCGCGCGGCCTTCAGGTACGGGTCGGGCAGCGGCTTGTTGCGCCCCTCCACCTCGTCGCCGCACACCGTGGCGTCGAACAGGTCCCGCCCGATCGTGTCGAGCGCGACCTCGGTGAGCCTGCGGTCCGTGGAGGTCACCAGCGCCATCGGCACCCCGGCGTCGCGCACCGCCCGCAGCGCCTCCCGCGCGCCCGGCCGCCACGGCAGCCCCTCGCGGAACACCTCCTCGGTGCGGGCGAGCAGCCAGCGCCCGCCCTCCTCGATCTCCTCCGGCGTGGCCGGGACGCCGACCTCGTCGAACAGCAGCCCCATCGTGGTGGGCAGGTTCGAGCCGATGATCCGCTGCCGGGTGGCCAGCGACAGCTCCCCGCCGAGCTTCTCGGCGAACTCGTAGAGCGGGATGTCCCAGAGCTTCTCCGAGTCCAGCAGCGTTCCGTCCATGTCCCACAGGACGGCGGCGGGGGTGTTCACTCTTGGCTCTCCTCTAGCTCGCGCGAAAGCGGCGCGCCCCCGTTCGGGGGACGCGCCGCCGGGTCGTTCCGACGTGCCGCTCAGCCGTTGAGCGTCCGGTCCTGGGGAACCGGTCAGGCGTTGAAGTACTTCGCCTCGGGGTGGTGGGCGATGAAGGCGTCGGTGGACTGCTCGGGGTGCAGCTGGAGCTCCTCGGACAGCTTCACGCCGATGCGGCCCGGTTCGAGCAGCGCGACGACCTTGGTCCGGTCCTCCATGTCGGGGCAGGCCCCGTAGCCGAGGGAGTACCGGGCGCCCCGGTAGCCGAGCTTGAAGTACTCCTCCACGTCGGCCGGGTCCTCGGCCGCGACGACCCCGCCGGTCGGCCAGGTCAGCTCCTCGCGCACCCGCTTGTGCCAGTACTCGGCGAGCGCCTCGGTGAGCTGCACGCCGAGGCCGTGCACCTCCAGGTACTCGCGGTACGCGTCCTTGGCGAACAGCTCGTTGGCGTAGTCGGCGATCGGCTGCCCCATGGTGACCAGCTGGAACGGCACCACGTCGACCTCGCCGGACTCGCGCGGTCGCCAGAAGTCGGCCAGGCACAGCCGCCGGTCCCGCTTCTGCCGGGGGAACGCGAACCGGGTCACCTCGGGCGCGTCGACCGACGGCTCACTGAGGATCACCAGCGAGTCGCCCTCGGACACGCACGGGAAGTACCCGTACACCACGGCGGCGTGCGCGAGGACGCCCTCGGTGGCCAGCCGCTCCAGCCAGTAGCGCAGCCGGGGGCGGCCCTCGGTCTCGACCAGCTCCTCGTAGGACGGTCCGCTGCCGCGCGAGCCGCGCAGCCCCCACTGGCCCATGAACGTGGCCCGCTCGTCGAGCAGCGCCGAGTAGTCGCCCAGCGGCACGCCCTTGACCACGCGGGTGCCCCAGAACGGCGGGGTGGGGACGGGCAGGTCGGCGGCCACGTCCGAGCGGGTCACCGGCTCCGGCTCGGGCTGGGCGGCCTTGCGCTCGGCGGCGATGCGCAGCGACCGCTCGCGGCGGGCCTTGCGCTCGGCGGCCTTGCGCTCGGCCTCCGGGTCGATCAGCGGGGACTCGCCGCGCTTGGCCGCCATGACCGCGTCCATCAGCCGCAGGCCCTCGAACGCGTCGCGGGCGTAGCGGACCTCGCCGAGGTAGGTGTCGGTGAGGTCGTTCTCCACGTACGCGCGGGTGAGCGCGGCCCCGCCGAGCAGCACCGGCCAGCGCGCGGCGACCCCGCGCGAGTTCATCTCCTCCAGGTTCTCCTTCATGATCACCGTGGACTTGACGAGCAGGCCGGACATGCCGATGGCGTCGGCGCGGTGGTTCTCGGCGGCGTCGAGGATGGCGCTGATGGGCTGCTTGATGCCGAGGTTGATGACCTCGTAGCCGTTGTTGGACAGGATGATGTCCACCAGGTTCTTGCCGATGTCGTGCACGTCGCCCTTGACGGTGGCGAGCACGATGCGGCCCTTGCCGCCGTCGTCGGAGCGCTCCATGTGCGGCTCCAGGTGCGCGACGGCGGTCTTCATGACCTCGGCGGACTGGAGCACGAACGGCAGCTGCATCTGGCCGGAGCCGAACAGCTCACCGACCGTCTTCATGCCCGCGAGCAGGGTGTCGTTGATGATCTGGAGCGCGGGCCGCTCGGTCAGCGCCTCGTCCAGGTCGGCCTCGAGGCCGTTGCGCTCGCCGTCCACGATGCGCCGCTGCAACCGCTCGAACAGCGGGAGCGCGGCCAGCTCCTGGGCGCGGGTGGCCTTGGACGCGGAGGTGGTGACGCCCTCGAACAGCTCCATGAGCCGCTGCAGCGGGTCGTAGCCCTCGCGGCGGCGGTCGTAGACCAGGTCCAGTGCGACCGCGCGCTGCTCGTCGGGGATGCGCGCCATCGGCACGATCTTGGAGGCGTGCACGATCGCGGTGTCCAGCCCGGCCTGCACGCACTCGTGCAGGAACACCGAGTTCAGCACCTGGCGGGCGGCCGGGTTGAGACCGAAGGAGACGTTGGACAGCCCGAGCGTGGTGCGCACCTCGGGGTAGCGGCGCTTGAGCTCGCGGATGGCCTCGATGGTCTCGACGCCGTCGCGCCGCACCTCCTCCTGACCGGTGGAGATGGGGAAGGTCAGGCAGTCGATGATGATGTCGCTGTGCCGCAGGCCCCAGTTGCCGACCAGGTCCTCGATGATCCGGACGGCCACCCGGACCTTCCACTCGGCGGTGCGGGCCTGGCCCTCCTCGTCGATGCACAGGCCGACGACGGCCGCGCCGTGCTCGGCGACCAGCCGCATGATGCGCTGGAACCGCGAGTCCGGGCCGTCGCCGTCCTCGTAGTTGACCGAGTTGACCGCGCACCGCCCGCCCAGGTGCTCCAGACCGGCCTGGAGCACCTCGGGCTCGGTCGAGTCGAGCATGATCGGCAGGGTGGACGCGGTGGCCAGGCGGGAGGCGAGCGCGGACATGTCGGCGACGCCGTCGCGGCCCACGTAGTCGACGTTCAGGTCGATCAGGTGCGCGCCGTCGCGGGTCTGGTCGCGGGCGATGCCGACGCAGTCGTCCCAGCGGTCGGCGAGCATGGCCTCGCGGAAGGCCTTGGAGCCGTTGGCGTTGGTGCGCTCGCCGATCATCAGCACGGACGCGTCCTGCTGGAACGGCACGGACTGGTAGAGCGAGGACACGCCCGGCTCGGGGCGCGGGCGGCGGGCGGTGGGGCCGAGGTCGCGCACGGCCTCGGCGACCTGGCGGACGTGCTCGGCGGTGGTGCCGCAGCAGCCGCCGACCAGGCGGGCGCCGAACTCGGTGGCGAACCCGCGCAGCGCCTGGGCCAGCTCCTCGGGGCCGAGCGGGTAGACCGCGCCGTTGGGGCCGAGCTGCGGCAGGCCCGCGTTGGGCATGACCGACAGCGGGATGCGGGCGTGCTTGGCGATGTGCCGCAGGTGCTCGCTCATCTCGGCCGGGCCGGTGGCGCAGTTCAGGCCGACCAGGTCGATGCCGAGCGGTTCGAGCGCGGTGAGGGCGGCCCCGATCTCGGAGCCCAGCAGCATGGTGCCGGTGGTCTCGACGGTGACCTGGGCGATGATCGGCACGCGCAGGCCCTCGGCGTCCATGGCGCGCTTGGCGGCGACGATCGCGGCCTTGGTCTGGAGCAGGTCCTGCGAGGTCTCGACGATGATGGCGTCGGAGCCGCCGACCAGCAGGCCCCGGATCTGCTCCACGTAGGAGTCGCGCAGCACGGAGTAGGCGACGTGGCCGAGGGTGGGCAGCTTGGAGCCGGGGCCGACCGAGCCGAGCACGAAGCGCGGGCGGCCGGGCTCGGCGTGCTCGTCGGCGGCCTCGCGGGCGAGCTGGGCACCGAGGCGGGACAGCTCGAAGATGCGGTCCTGGATGCCGTAGTCCGAGAAGTTGGACAGGTTCGCGCCGAAGGTGTTCGTCTCGACCGCGTCCGCGCCCGCCTCCAGGTAACCGCGGTGCACGGCGCGCACCACGTCGGGCCTGGTGGTGTTCAGGATCTCGTTGCAGCCCTCGTGGCCTGCGAAGTCGTCGAGGGAGAGGTCGAACGACTGGAGCATGGTGCCCATGGCCCCGTCGGCCACGACCACGCGTTCGGTGAGTGCGTCCAGCAGGGGGGACGAGACACGATCCGACATGGTGCCAGCCTACGACGTCAGGGGTGCCCGGAGGGTCGTAGGCTGGCCCGGTGACCGATCCGGACCAGGCCGCCCAGACCCCCTTCGACCCCGACGAACCCCTCACCAACCCGATCATGGTGGCGGCGTTCGAGGGGTGGAACGACGCTGGAGACGCAGCCAGCACTGCGATCGAGCACCTGCAGCTGACCTGGGAGGCGAAGCCGCTGGCGGAGATCGACCCGGACGAGTACTACGACTTCCAGGTGACGAGACCCACAGTCCGCATGGTGGACGGCATCACCCGCCGGGTCGAGTTCCCGACGACCCGGTTGACCGTGTGCAGACCACCCGGTTCGGCGACGGACGTCGTGCTGGTGCACGGGATAGAGCCCAACATGCGGTGGCGGAAGTTCGCGGGCGAGCTGCTCGGGCACATCGAGCGGCTGGGCGTGACGACCGTGGTCACGCTGGGCGCGCTGCTGATGGACACCCCGCACACCAGGCCGGTCCCGGTGTCGGGCACCGCGTACGACCCGGCCGCCGCCGCGAAGTACGGGCTGGAGCAGACCAAGTACGAGGGGCCGACCGGGATCGTCGGCGTGTTCCAGGACATGTGCGTGCAGGCGGGCATCCCGGCGATCTCGTTCTGGGCGGCGGTCCCGCACTACGTGTCGCAGCCGCCGTCGCCCAAGGCCACGCTCGCCCTGCTGCACCGGGTGGAGGAGGTCCTGGACGTGGAGGTTCCGCTCGGGGCGCTGCCGGAGCAGGCCGAGGAGTGGGAGCGCACGGTCAGCGAGATGGCCGACGAGGACGAGGACGTGCGCAACTACGTGCGGGCGCTGGAGGAGCGCGGCGACGCGGAGATCGAGATCACCGAGGCCAGCGGGGACGCGATCGCGGCGGAGTTCGAGCGGTACCTGCGGCGGCGCGGGCGCGGTCCGGGGCGCGGTCCTTCGGGGCTGTGAGCTGCGGGGACCCACGTCCCCGGAGTCCGGTCCTGGCGGGTCGCCGCCCCCTGCGCCCCCCTGCACCCCCCTGATCCCGCGCCGGGAGCCCTCGTCGCTGCGCGTTCCCGCACGTGGCGCCACCCGGTCGGGGCGTTTTCCCGGCGAGCGGGCCGCGCGGGGCGCTACCGGCGGTGGTCACGCGCCTGCGGTTGCCCCGCCCGAGCGGAACTCACCCGTCCGTGGCGAGCATTCCTCGCGAATGATGACGAATACTCCGTCATGTGAGCGACGAGTCCTGGAACGCCGAGGTCAACCGGGTCGCCGCGCTGAAGGCGCTGCGCCTGCTGGACACACCGCGCGAGGAGCGGTTCGACCGGATCACGCGGTTGGCGCGCGACGTGCTGCACACGCCGGTGGCCGTGGTGACGCTGGTGGACACCGACCGGCAGTGGTTCAAGTCGTGCGCGGGGTTCGACGCTACCGAGACGAGCCGGGGCATCTCGGTGTGCTCGCACGCGATCGAGCAGGACGACGTGTTCGAGGTGCCCGACCTCGCCGAGGACCGCAGGTTCGCCGGGTGGCCGGTGGTGACGAAGGACCACCTGCGCTTCTACGCGGGCCAGCCGATCAGTGCCCCGTCCGGGCACCGGGTGGGCACGCTGTGCGTGCTGGACCGGGAGCCGCGCACGCTGTCCGACCAGGAGCGGCAGCGGCTCAAGGACCTGGCGGCGTGGGTGGAGCTGGAGTGCGCGGTGGTGCAGTCCACGCTGGCCGCGCAGGACGCCGAGCGGGTGAAGCGGGACTTCACCGCGCTGGTCAGCCACGAGCTGCGCACCCCGCTGACCTCGGTGCACGGGTCGCTGGAGCTGCTGGCGTCCGGCCGGTTCGGCGAGATGCAGGCGCAGGCCTCGCGGCTGGTGGAGATCGCGGTGAAGAACACCGACCGGCTGGTGCGGCTGGCCAACGACGTGCTGGACCTGTCGCGGGTGCAGTCCGGGCAGCTGCGGCTGCGGCCCGCCTCCGTCGAGCTGGCGGACGTCGTGGAGAACGCGGTGATCGCCGTGGAGGGCACGGCGCAGCTGTGCCACGTGCCGCTGGTGACGCGCAAGGACCCGGTGACGGTGCGCGGGGACGCGGACCGGCTGGTGCAGGTGGTGACCAACCTGCTGGCGAACGCGGTGAAGGTGTCGCCGCCGGGGCAGCCGGTGGAGGTCGGGTGCTCGGTGGACGGCTCGATGGCGCGGGTCTACGTGCGCGACCACGGCATGGGCATCGCGGACGACGAGGTGAAGCGGATCTTCGAGCCGTTCGTGCAGCTGGGCGCCAAGAGCGGCGGCGCGGGCCTGGGGCTGGCGATCACGCGCGGCATCGTGGAGGCGCACGGCGGGACGATCGCGGTGCGGTCCGAGGCCGGGATCGGCAGCACGTTCACCGTCATCCTGCCAGTCGGTGGTCCTCTGGTGGACCGTCCGTGGTGGTGACCCAGCCGAGCGCGGAGCCGACCTGGTGACCGATGCGGAGCGGGTCGAACGGCTTGGGCAGCACGGCGAGCGCGCCCGCCGCGACCAGCTCCGCGTCCAGCGCGGGCTCGTGCGAGGCGGTGACGAACACGACCGGCGGCCCGTCGAGCGCGACCTGGGCGAGGACGTCCCGCCCGCTCACGCCGGGCATCTCCAGGTCGAGCAGCAGCCCGTCGACCTGCCCGGCCCGGCACCGCTCCAGCGCGTCCGCGCCGGTGCCGGTGCCGTCGACCTGCCAGCCGCTGTCCAGCAGGGACAGCAGGAGCAGTTCGCGCACGTCCGGGTCGTCGTCGACGACGAGCAGCCGCTTGGTGTTCATCGGACCTCCTGGTTGACGCGGTAGCCGACACCGCGGACGGTGGCGATGAAGTCGCGCGGCGCGCCCGCCGCCGCGAGCTTGCGGCGCAGGTTCGACACGTGGACGTCCACCGCGTGGTCGTCGGCCAGCCACTCCTCGCCCCAGGCGCGCCTGCGCAGCTGGTCGCGGGTGCGGACCTGCCGGGTGTTCTCGGTGATGGCCGCCAGCAGCTCGAACTCGATCTTCGTGGTGGCCACGGGGTTGCCGTTGACCTCGACCGACCTGGCGTCCAGGTCGACCTCGACGGGGCCGACGACGCGCCTGCTGTCGCGGGCGGCGGGGATGCGGGGGCGGCGCAGCACGGTGTGCACGCGCGCCACCAGCTCCCTGGGGGAGAAGGGCTTGGTGAGGTAGTCGTCCGCTCCGGCGGACAGGCCGACGAGCTTGTCGACCTCGTCCGCGCGGGCGGTCAGCATCAGCACGTAGGCGGTGGAGAACTGGCGCAGCCTGCGGCAGACCTCCAGGCCGTCGGGGCCGGGGATGTTGAGGTCGAGCAGCACGACCTCCGGGTCCCAGCGGCGGACCAGCTCCAGCGCGGTGTCGCCGTCGCCCGCGCTGCGGACGTCGAACCTCGCGTCGGTCAGGGCCATCTCGATCACGGTCCGGATCTCCTGGGTGTCCTCGACAACCAGGACCTTCGAGGTGCTCACGCCGCACAGTGTGGCCGGGGCGAGGAGCGCCTGCCCGTTCACCTGCGGCCCTTGGCGTGCCTGCCGGGAGGGGCGGGCTGGATGAGGGCGCGCTTGAGCGCGAGCAGGAGCGCGAGGCCGACCAGGACGATCACCGCGACCCGCAGCCACCCGGCCTGGCCGACCGCGAGGGCGGCGCGGCCGACGCCGGGCAGGTCGCCGATGCCGACCGGCACGGCGGCGGACTCGATGCGCAGCGCCTGCGGGTCGGGGTCGGTGTTGTTGTCGCCCTTGGTGCGCACGACGGTCTTGCCCTCCGAGGTGTTCAGCGAAATCACCCGGTGGGCGTACCGCTCGCCCTCCATGTCCGGGCGGGGCAGGACGACGACGTCGCCGACCGCGAGCTGGGAGACGGGGGTGGCCCTGGTGATGAGCAGGTCGCCGGGGTTGTAGGCGGGCTTCATCGACGGGGTGAGGATCGGGGCGAAGCCGATCTTGAGGACGATGACGGCGACGGCGGCGGCGACGGCGGCGCCCGCGACCAGGAACAGCAGCACGCCGCCGAGGACGCGCAGGGCCTTGCGGCCACGACCGGGTCGGCTGCCCGTGGTGGGGGCGGTGTCGGCGTCGCTCCTGGTGGCCTCGTCGCTCGCGGTGGGCGCGGTGGGCGCGGTGGCGACGGGCGCGGTGGGCGCGGTCCCGGTCCTGGCGGCGGGCACGGCGCGCTCGGCGGTGGTGTCCACGTCCGCTCCCGGCGTCTCGGCGGTCCTGGGGGCGGGCGCGCCGGGGGCGGTCGGGACCTCGGCCGGGGTCCTCGCGGCGGGCGCGGTCGGCGCCTCGGCGGACCTGGGGGCCGGGGCGGTCGCGCTCGGGGTCGTGGGGGCGGTCGCGGTCGTGGTCGCGGTGTCGCCCTGGTCTGCGGTCGGCTTGCCCGCTGCGCTCGTGGTCATGAGTTCACCTGGATTGCCGTTCGGTAGCTGTTGCGATCCACGGAGACGGACACGGAGACGGTCGTGAACAGGCCCGCCGGGAGGGTGAGGCGGAGCGGCACGACGGCGCCGATGCTCAGCGGGAGGCCGACGGGCGTCCCGGAGACGGCGGTGTACGAGGTGCCGGGGCAGGTGGCGGTGGAGGTGTTCCACGCGGTGCTGCACACGTCGAGCGCGGCGCCCGCGAGCGGGATGCCGCCCGAGGTGATGGTGAAGGTGGCCCTGACCATGTCGATGGTGCCGTTGTTGCGCACGGACGGGTAGGCGTAGGTGCGGGAGAGGCTGGTGTAGCTGATCGAGTAGGGCTGCCCGACGTAGGGGGTTCCCGCGGAGTTCTGCATGACCGCCGACGCGGTGATCGTGGTGCTGGTCCCCGCGGGCGGGGTGGGCAGGGTCCGGCCGGCGGTCGCGGTGATCGCGGCCTGGGCGGTCCCGGTCCCGAGGAACCCGGTGAGGACGGCCGCGCCGAGCACCGCGCAGCGGGCGAGCGTCCTCATCCGGGCTCCTGGTTCGCAAGGGGACTGCCTGGCCGGCCGGATCAGGCGTTGCTGGTGGTGGCGGTCCGCTGGGTCTGGCCGAAGGTGTAGGTGAGGTTCACGGTCTGGCCCTGCACGGTGTTGCCGGGCAGCGTGCCGTTGACGGTGGTCTCGTTCTGGTCCGGCAGGTTCAGGCTGACGCGCAGGCGCTGCACCGAACCGGCGGAGATGGAGCCCGCGATGAGCGAGGCGTTGGTGGTGAGGCTGCTCAGCGGGGTGGCGGCGAGCAGCGACGCGGTGGTGCCGGAGCACACGCCCGTGGTCGGGTTCCAGGTGCCGCCGTTGCAGGAGGTGATGCTCACCCGCAGGGCCTTGGTGGTGGTGCCGTCGGTGATGAGGGTGCTGGCGCCGGTGGCGGCGACCTGCAGCGTCATGGCCTGGCCGTCCAGGGTGCCGCTGTTGGTGAGGTCGACGTAGCGGTTGATGACGTCGCCGGGGGCCACGTTGGTGACGGCCTGGTCGAAGCCCGCGCCCTGGGAGGCCATGGTGAGCTTGAGGGTGCCGTCGGTGACCGACTCGGGGGTGACGTTCGCGGCGGTGGCCAGCAGCGTCGCGTAGACGCCGACGCCCATGGCGACGAGCACGGAGCCGCCGATGGCGGCGAAGGCGACCGGGCGCCAGACCGAGCGACGGGTGCGGGTGGTCTCGGCGGTGGTCTCGGTGGCGGTGGTGCGGTGCTTCACGGGAACTCCCTGGTGCTCGGTGCGGCTGCGGTCGTTGTCCCTTGCGTAGGACAAACGATGCGCCGCCGACCTCCACCGGTCCTCAGGCGTTCCTCAAGCTCACCTCAAGAAAATGACGATCTTGGAGCGATGAGCTCGACGGCAGGCGTTCCCGCAGCTCAGGGGCGGTTCTCCGGACGGCGCGGTGGCGCGGGTTCCGCCCCGCGCGAGGCTTGCGAGCGGTCACCGGGAGGCGATCCTCAAGCCCGGAGCGGAGGTTCGGCGGCCCGGAACGGCCGGTTGACCTTCAGAAAGTGGTGAAGTGCGGGAACTCGGTAGGCTACCCACCGGTCACCTCGGTGAAAGGGCTGGTGGAGCGTGGTGCGAGCGGATGGCGAGGAGGGCTCGGACGCCGGGGTGTCGCGGTTCGTCGAGCGGTTCGCGGGGATGCTCAGCGACGCCGGGATGGCCAGGATGCCCGCGCGGGTGTTCGCGGCGCTGCTCGCGACCGACAGCGGCGCGCTGACCTCGGCGGAGCTGTCGGACCGGCTCCGGATCTCCCCCGCCGCCGTGTCCGGGGCGGTCCGCTACCTCAACCAGGTCAACCTGGTCAGCCGCGAGCGCGAGGCCGGGACCCGCCGCGAGGTGTACCGGATCTACGACGACGCCTGGTACGAGTCGCTGTTCCGCCGCGAGCAGGCCCTCATCAACTGGGAGAGCGCGCTGCGCGAGGGCGCCGAGGCGCTCGCGGGCACCCCGGCCGGGACGCGGCTGGAGCGGACGCTCGCGTTCACCGAGTTCCTGGAGCGGGAGCTGACGGGGGTGCTGGAGCGCTGGCGCTTGCACCGAAAAGAGCACTTCACCCAGTGATGGCCTGTTCGACGCAGCGTCACGATCCGCGAATGCGACTGAACGGCGCTACTAGCGGGTGCCGGAAGTCAGCCAAGATCGATAAAGACCCGGTCTGAACCACCAGTTCGCGCGAACTCCCCACCTTCGAGCCCGTACCGCGGCGGCGCACCGGCCGTTGCGGTGCGGGCGACCCTGTATCGAGGGAGAACCCTGTCATGGGAGACGCTTACCGGAGACTGGCCGCGCTCGGCCTGACCGCCGTCACAGCCACCGCGCTGACCGTCGCGTCGGCGGGCAGCGCGTGGGCGGTCGGCGAGGTCGTGGGCGCGAACAGCGCCGACGCCGTGCCCGGCTCGTACGTCGTGACCCTGCGCGACGACGCCTCGCCGCGCGCGGCGGCCACCAGCGCGGCCGCCTCGCTGACCTCGCGCTACGGCGGCGAGGTCGAGCGCACCTACTCGCACGCCCTGAACGGCTTCCACGCCACCATGTCCGCCGAGCAGGCCGCGAAGCTCGCCGCCGACCCGAAGGTCGCGATGGTGCAGGCGGACCTGCGGATCACCGTGGACGCGGTCCAGCCGAACCCGCCGTCGTGGGGCCTGGACCGGATCGACCAGCGCGACCTGCCGCTGGACAGCTCGTACTCGTACGAGACGGGCGCGTCGAACGTGACCGCCTACATCATCGACACCGGCATCCGCACCACGCACAGCACGTTCGGCGGCCGGGCGAGCTGGGGCGCGAACACGATCGACACCAACAACACCGACTGCCAGGGCCACGGCACGCACGTCGCGGGCACCGTCGGCGGCGCGGAGTACGGCGTGGCCAAGGAGGTGAAGCTGGTCGCGGTCAAGGTGCTCAACTGCGCGGGCAGCGGCACCACGGCCAGCGTCGTCGGCGGCATCGACTGGGTGACCGCCAACGCGGTGAAGCCCGCCGTCGCGAACATGAGCCTGGGCGGCGGCGCGGACGCCACCCTGGACGCGGCGGTGCGCGCCTCGGTCGCCTCGGGCGTCACGCACGTGGTGGCCTCGGGCAACAGCAGCGCGAACGCCTGCAACTACTCCCCCGCCCGCGTGGCCGAGGCGATCAGCGTGAACGCCTCGACCAGGACGGACTCGCGCGCCTCGTTCTCCAACTTCGGGACGTGCACCGACGTCTTCGCGCCGGGTGAGGGCATCACCTCGTCGTGGAACACCAACGACACCGCCACCAACACCATCAGCGGCACGTCGATGGCGTCCCCGCACGTGGCGGGCGGCGCGGCGCTGTACCTGGCGGAGAACCCGACCGCCGCGCCCGCGACCGTGGAGGCCGCGCTGCTGTCGGCCGCCAGCGCGGACAAGATCGGCAACGCGGGCGCCGGGTCGCCGAACAAGCTGCTGTTCACCGGCAGCACGACGACCCCGTCGATCGCGAACCCCGGCTCCAAGGCGAACCTGGCCGGTGACTCGGTCAGCTTCCAGCTGTCGGTGTTCGGCGGCACCGCGCCGCACGTGTTCACCGCGACCGGGCTGCCGGACGGCGTGAGCATCAGCGACGGCGGCCTGGTCTCCGGGTCGCCGACGACGGCGGGCAGCTACTCGGTGACCGTGACGGCCACGGACTCGCTGGGAGTGTCCGGATCGACCTCGTTCAGCTGGCTGGTGGTGGAGCCGGGCGCGGAGTGCCCGACCACGACCAACAGCACCGCCTACCCGATCGCCGACAACTCGACGGTGAGCAGCCCGATCACCCTGGCGTGCGGGGCGCTCGCCTCGGCGACGACCACGGTGACCGTGGACATCACGCACAGCTACATCGGTGACCTGGTCGTGGACCTGGTCGCGCCGGACGGGTCGGTCTACAACCTGCACAACCGGACCGGGGGCAGCGCGGACGACATCAAGCGCAGCTTCACCGTGGACGCGTCGAGCGAGGTCGTGGTCGGCACCTGGACGCTGCGGGTGCAGGACGCGGCGTCGCTGGACACCGGTCGGCTGAACTCGTGGTCGCTGGACGTGTGACGGCCCGCCGGGTGACCGGCGGCTGAAAGGACTGGCGGCCGGGTGACCGGCGGCTGAGCGGGGCCTGGTTCCGGGGGAGTCGCACCCCCGGAGCCAGGCCCTCCGCTCTTCTCGCGGTCGCCGCCGCTCAGCCGGTCAGAGCGCGATGCCGAGCAGGGCGTCCACGGCGGTGCGGAACACGCCGGGCGCCTCGGCGTCGGGGCCGCCCCGGTCCCACGCCTCGCGCGCCCACGCGTCCAGCGCGGCGAGTGCCTTCGGGGTGTCGAGGTCGTTGCCGAGGTGGTCGCGCACCCGCGCCACGACGTCGTCCACGGACGGCCCGGACTCCAGGTCGGCGGCCGAGCGCCACAGCGCCAGCCTGGTCCCGGCCTCGACGAACAGCTCGTCGGTCCACGGCCGGTCCTCGCGGTAGTGGCCCGCGAACAGCGCCAGCCTGATCACGCCGGGGTCGACGCCGGTGGAGCGCAGCTTGGACACGAACACCAGGTTGCCCCTGGACTTGGACATCTTCTCGCCGTCGAGGCCGATCATCCCGGCGTGCGCGTAGTGCCGGGCGAACGGGTGCTGGCCGGTGAGCGCCTCGGCGTGCGCGGCGCTGTACTCGTGGTGCGGGAAGACCAGGTCGGAGCCGCCGCCCTGCAGGTCGAACGGGGTGTCCAGGTTGGTGAGCGCGATGTGGCTGCACTCGATGTGCCAGCCGGGCCGCCCGGTGCCGATCGAGGTCTCCCAGGACGGCTCGCCGGGTCGCGCCATGCGCCAGAGCAGCGCGTCGAGCGGGTCCCGCTTGCCGGGCCGGTCCGGGTCGCCGCCGCGCTCGGCGAACAGCCGCAGCATGGTCTCGCGGTCGTAGTTCGACTCGTAGCCGAAGTTCGGCGTGGCGTCGTGCGGGAAGTAGACGTCCGGGTACTCGTCGTCGTCGAGCCGGTAGGCCGCGCCGGACGCCAGCAGCTTCTCGATCATGTCGACGATGCCGGGGATGGACTCGACGGCGCCGACGAACTCGCGCGGGGCCAGGACGCGCAGCGCCTCCATGTCCTCGCGGAACAGGGCGGTCTCGCGCATGGCGAGCACGACCCAGTCGTCCTGGTCGCGGGCGGCGCGCTCCAGCAGCGGGTCGTCCACGTCGGTGACGTTCTGCACGTAGTGCACGTCGTGCCCGTTGTCCAACCAGATCCGCTGCACCAGGTCGAACGCCAGGTAGGTGGCCGCGTGGCCGAGGTGCGTGGCGTCGTAGGGGGTGATGCCGCAGACGTACAGCCGGGCGGTGTCCCCCGGCGCGGTCGGACGGACCTCGCCGGTCGCGGTGTCGTGGAGCCGGAGGGGGCGGGGCGCACCGCGGAGCTTGGGAACGGACGGGGAGGACCAGGTCTGCATGGCTCGACGATAACCCGCGAACGGGCCCGTTGACCGGGGTCCGAGCGGTGGGACGCTGATCACTCCGCCCGCGCGGGAAACCGCAGTTCCGCGCGGCCCCCGGACGGGCCGCCCGCCGGGTCCGCGCACCGCCGTCGACCGGGGGCCGCTCCCCCGCCCCGTGACCCGCCGCCACCGGCGCGGGGACGCGGGTCCACCGCCCGAGGACGGCCGAACGGACCAGTCCCGACTCAACTCCGATGTGGATATTCCACCCCGGAACGCGGGCGTTCGGGTGATTACCCCTCGTCGACGCGGGTAGAGCATGAGGTGCCCTGGCACCGCAGCCCGAGGAGGCGGCATGACCGCGCTCAAGCCGGAACCCGTGGTCGTCCGCCCCGGCGGGGGCGCGCGCGGGGCCAAGGGGTCGGTGCTGCTGGGGTTGCTGCGCACCACCGATCCCAAGCGGATCGGGTTGATGTACCTGGTGACGTCGTTCTTCTTCTTCCTCGTCGGCGGCCTGATGGCCCTGCTCATGCGGGGCGAGCTGGCCCGTCCGGGGATGCAGTTCCTGTCCAACGAGCAGTACAACCAGCTGTTCACCATGCACGGCACGGTGATGCTGCTGCTCTACGCCACCCCGATCGTGTTCGGCTTCGCCAACTACGTCCTGCCGCTCCAGATCGGCTCGCCGGACGTGGCGTTCCCCCGGCTCAACGCGCTCTCGTACTGGCTCTACCTGTTCGGCGCGACGGTGACGGTCAGCTCGATGCTCACCCCGGCCGGGGCTCCCGACTTCGGGTGGACCGCCTACACCCCGCTGTCGACGGCGGCGCACTCCCCCGGTGTCGGCGCGGACCTGTGGATCCTCGGGCTGGCGCTCGGCGGGGTCGGCACGATCCTCGGCGCGGTCAACATGATCACCACCGTGGTGTGCCTGCGCGCACCGGGCATGACCATGTGGCGGCTGCCGATCTTCACCTGGAACATCCTGGTCACCAGCGTGCTGATCCTGCTGGCGTTCCCGATCCTGACCGCCGCGCTGCTCGCGCTGGCCGCCGACCGGCACCTCGGCGCGCACGTGTTCGACCCGGCGAACGGCGGCGTGATCCTGTGGCAGCACCTGTTCTGGTTCTTCGGTCACCCGGAGGTGTACATCATCGCGCTGCCGTTCTTCGGCATCGTGACCGAGGTGTTCCCGGTGTTCAGCCGCAAACCCCTGTTCGGGTACAAGGGCCTGGTGTTCGCCACGCTCGCGATCGCCGCGCTGTCCGTGGCGGTGTGGGCGCACCACATGTTCGCGACCGGCGCGGTGCTGCTGCCGTTCTTCTCGCTGATGACGTTCCTGATCGCGGTGCCGACCGGGATCAAGTTCTTCAACTGGATCGGCACCATGTGGAAGGGGCAGCTCACCTTCGAGTCGCCGATGCTGTTCTCGATCGGGTTCCTGGTGACGTTCCTGTTCGGCGGGCTGTCGGGCATCCTGCTCGCGTCGCCGCCGATCGACTTCCACGTGCACGACACGTACTTCGTCGTCGCCCACTTCCACTACGTCCTGTTCGGCACGATCGTGTTCGCGACGTTCGCCGGGATCTACTTCTGGTTCCCCAAGATGACCGGCCGGATGCTGGACGAGGGCCTGGGCAAGCTGCACTTCTGGACCACGTTCCTGGGCTTCCACGCCACGTTCCTGGTGCACCACTGGCTGGGCAACGAGGGGATGCCGCGCCGGTACGCCGACTACCTGCCGTCGGACGGGTTCACCCTCCTGAACACCCTGTCCACGGTCGGGTCGTTCGTGCTGGGCGCGTCCGTGCTGCCGTTCGTGTGGAACGTGGTGCGCAGCTACCGCTACGGCGAGGTGGCGACGATCGACGACCCGTGGGGCTTCGGCAACTCGCTGGAGTGGGCCACCTCGTCCCCGCCGCCCAGGCACAACTTCACCGAGCTGCCGCGCATCCGCAGCGAGCGCCCGGCGTTCGAGCTGCACCACCCGCACATGGTCGACCGGATGCGGGCGGAGGCGCACTTCTCGCTGCGCAGGGGCGGCGAGTCGACCCCGCCGGACCCGACGACCGAGCAGGCGCTCGCGCCGACCGACCGCAACCGGAAGAACCCCTCGGACGAGTGAACTTCCACCTGGTGGTGAGGGCTGCCGCCCGGTGGGGCGCGGCCCGCGCGCGCCCGAGTGGGTCACCTCACCGGTGGCGGGCTCAGAACCGGTCCACCAATGCCGTAGCGGATCAGGTGCAGCCAGCACCGTAGGTTCCGCGAGAGGCTTGTCATGAAACTGTCGGATGTCCGCATCGGCACCAAGGTGCTGCTCGCGGTGGGCGTGGTGGCCCTCGCCTCGGTGCTGACCGGCGTCACCGGCCTGGTGAAGATCGAGTCCTTGCAGGACACGAACGAGATGCAGCTGAGCCGGACCGTCCCCTACCTCAACGGCCTGCAGGAGGCCGCGCTCCAGGCGAAGGCCGCCGCGAACGACGAGCGCGGTTACCTGCTGACCGGCGAGTCGTCCTACCGGGACAGCTTCGAGAAGCGCTTCACCGCCGTCGCGGACGCGCTGCGCAGCTCCGAGACCTCCACCCAGCGCCCCGAGCGCAAGGAGGCGGTCGCGAAGGTCCGCGCCGAGCTGGAGACGTGGCACAGCTCGGTGATCACCGAGCTGGACCTGTTCACCACCGACCGGGCGGGCGCGATCACCGCGTCCACCACCGTGAACCGCGACCTGCGCAAGGCCTACGAGGACGTGCTGGCCGTCGAGGTGCAGGCCGCTGTCGACGACCTGGCGTCCAGCACCGACTTCAACGAGACCGTCGAGTCGGCGCAGCTGCAGATGACGCTGATCCTGGTGCTGGGCACGCTCGCGGGCGTGGCCGTGGCGCTGTGGATCGGCCGCCGCATCTCGCGCCCCGTCGGCGAGGTCGTGACCGTGCTGAACAAGGTCGCCGACGGCGACCTGACCGGCCGCGTCGACGTGCAGGGCAAGGACGAGGTCGCCCAGATGGGCGAGGCCCTGAACCGGGCGGCGTCCAGCATGGAGCAGGCCGTGCGCACCATCGACCAGTCGGCGTCGGCGCTCGCGAACGCCGCCGAGGAGCTGCACACCACCAACGCGGAGATCGCCCGCAGCGCGCAGGAGGTCGACTCGCAGGCCAACCAGGTCGCGACCTCGGCGCAGGACGTGTCGGACAACATCTCGACCGTCGCCACCGGCTCGGACCAGATGAGCGAGGCCATCCGCTCGATCTCCACCAGCGCCTCCGACGCCGCCGACGTGGCGTCCCGCGCGGTGGCCGCCGCCCAGAGCACCACCGCCACGGTCGGCGAGCTGGGGCAGTCCAGCGCGGAGATCGGCGACGTCATCAAGGTGATCACCTCGATCGCCGAGCAGACCAACCTGCTGGCACTGAACGCCACGATCGAGGCCGCGCGCGCCGGTGAGGCGGGCAAGGGCTTCGCGGTGGTGGCGAGCGAGGTCAAGGACCTGGCGCAGGAGACCGCGCGGGCCACCGAGGACATCGCGCGGCGGGTCGAGGTGATCCAGTCGAACACCACGAACGCGGTGGCGGCGATCGCCGAGATCAGCCACGTGATCGCGCAGATCAACGACCACCAGATGACCATCGCCTCGGCGGTGGAGGAGCAGACCGCGACCACCGGCGAGATGAACCGGAACGTGTCGCACGCGTCGGACTCCAGCGCGAAGATCGCCGCGAACATCACCGGCGTGGCGAGCGCGGCGAGCAGCACCACCACCAGCGTGGCCGAGGCGCAGCGCGCCGCAGGTGACCTGGCGGGCATGGCGGAGAACCTGAAGTCGCTGGTGTCGGGCTTCCGGACGTCCTGATCAGCGGTTCGGCACGTGGGCCCGGCGCTTCCCTTCGCAGGGGGGCGCCGGGCCCTTCGCTAGTTCCAGGCGCGGCGGAACGCGGTGAGCAGCTCGCCCGCCGCGTACGGGTTGGCGCCCAGGTAGCGGCGCACGCGCGCGAGCGACTCGAACCCGCCGGGACCGCCGCGCAGCCCGGTGGCCAGGCGTGACGCGTCGAGGTCGGCGCCGAAGACGGCCACGAGGGTGGTGAGGTGCTCCAGCAGGGCGACGATGTCGTCGCGCAGCCCTTCGGCAGCCGCCCCCACCTCGGTCTCCTCCACCCGCTCCCGGTACGCGCGCAGCTCGTGCGGCGCGGGCCGCTCGTCCAGGAGCGGGATCAGCGCCGCACCGGCCTTGCGGTCGGGCAGCCGGACCAGGCGGTCGGCGGCGGCGTGCAGGTACCGGTCGAGGTGGCGGGACGCGGCGTGCGCGGTCGCCTCGGCCAGCGTGCCCGGACGCGCCCCGATCACCTCGACGTGGCGGACCAGCTCGCGCGCGAGCCCGCCGGAGAGCACGTAGGCCAGCGCGGCGAACTGCTCGGGCAGGTTCACCACCCGCCGGTTGAGCAGGGCCCTGGCCTGCGGGAAGTCCAGGTAGTCGAGCCGGACGACCGCGTCGAAGGCGCTGTCGAACGCGCTGCGCGCGCCCATCGCGGACAGCTCGAAGTCGGCGAGCGCGTCGTCGGAGACGGCGACCAGGAAGAAGCAGTTGTCGACCGTGAAGACGGCCTTGACCTCGTTGAGGAACCGCTGGGCCTGCTCGGCGTCGCCGATGCGGTCCAGCTCGTCCACGCCCACGACGACCCGTCCCCCGTCCGCCGCCAGCACCTCGGCGGTCTGGCGCAGGAAGCGGCGGAACTCGTCCACCAGCTCGGGGTGGCTGAGCGGGACGTCGTCGTGCTTGACCGAGCGCTTGCCCTTGACCGCCCACTTGATCCCGAGGGTGAAGTCGCCGCCGGTCTCGCGCTCGGCGGTGGTGGAGCGCAGGTGGCGCAGGCGGTCGCGGTGCCTGCGGGCGAGCGTGCCCAGGTGGGCCGGGGTGAGGCGGTCTCCGGTGCGGCGCGGTGACCGGACCCTGGCCGGGGCGGGGGCCCACCGCTCGACGGCGTCGCACAGCGCGCCGAACAGGTAGCCGAGGAAGTCCCTCGGCTGGTAGTCGACGGGCGCGTCGACCCGGACCGCGAGCAGCGGGCCGTCCTGCTCGGCGTAGTGGCCCGCGCACCAGCGGCCGAGCATGGTGGTCTTGCCGACGCCGCGCGGTCCGGCGAGCGCGTACGCGCCCCGACCGCGCTTGAGCAGGCGGCGCAGCTCGTGCGCGGCGGGGGTGTCGATGTCGACGACGGTGTCGGGGCCGAAGAAGCTGGTGGCGGGCTCGGCCATGCGGGTGGAGTGGTGCGGCGCGGGGTTGCTGGCCTCCGCCGCGGCGGGCAGCACGCCTCGATCGTGGAGCGCGTCGAGCCAGGCGGCGTGCGCGGCCTTCACGGCGTCGGCCTGGTCGGAGCGGGCGAGGTAGCGGAGACCGCAGGCGGAGACCAGGAGGAGGAACCCGATGAAGGCGGCGGGCTCCCACTGCGACCACGGCTCCCCGAGGCGGTCGTAGAGCACCACGCCTGCGAGCGCCAGGAGGACGAGCGCCCCGGTCGCGAGGTCCCCCGCTCGCGTCCTCCACGACCTGACGCCGGTCCGCCGGGCCCTGAGGTCCAGCAGGGCGGCGTGGTAGGCCTGCCACTCCTCGCTCGCGACGGCGAGCACCCGCCTGGCCGGGTGGGCGCGCAGGCGGGTCGCGGTGGACGCGGGCAGCGGCACCTCCCGGACCGCGCGCTCGACCAGCCGGGCCACCGCCCCGGCGGAATCCTCGATGTCGGTCTCCCATTCCTCAGCCACACCCGAGAAGATCAACGAGACGTTCCGGGGATACGAGGGGGACCACCGTGGCCGACCGCCACCTGATCGACGTGCACCTGCTCCTGCTGCGCCCAGGCCCAGCTCCTGCCCCTGCTTCTCAGGTGCTGCTGTCCCTGCGCCGCGATCCCGCGCACCCGAGGTTCGACGGCCGCTGGCACCTGCCGTCCGGCAAGCTCGACGCGGGCGAGTCCGCGCTCACCGCCGCCGCCCGCGAGGCGCACGAGGAGCTGGGCGTGGTGATCGCCGAGGCCGACCTGCGGCTCGTGCACACCGCCCACGCCACCGCGCCCGGCGTCGAGCCCCGGCTCGGGTTGTTCTTCGCGGTCGCGGCCTGGGGCGGCGAGCCGGTCAACGCGGAGCCGGACAAGTGCTCCGAGCTGCGCTGGTTCGGGCTCGACGCGCTGCCCGACGACCTGATCGAGTACTCCAGGCTCGGGCTGGACGGTCACCGCGCCGCGACGTCCTTCAGCGTGTACGGGTGGTGACCACCCGACTGGCGGTCACCCGTTGCCGGGGCGGCGGGCACGGCGTGTGTGAACATCGAACGAGCGGTGCTCGTGGGCGGGAGGGGCGACGTGGGTGAGGAGCGGGGTCGGGGGGTGCCGTGGGAGGGGCTGCGCGGCGTCGAGCTGCACGAGGCCTGCCTGGTCGCCGCGCGCGGGGGTGACCACCGGGGGCTGGACGTGCTCATCGCCGAGCTGACGCCGCTGGTCTGGCACGTGGCGCGCGGCCACGGCCTCGACCGGGTGACCGCCGCCGACGTGGTGCAGGCCGTCTGGTTGGCGCTGCGGCACAACCTGGAGCGCGTCCCCCAGGCGCGGGCGCTGGCGGGCTGGCTGGTGGTGGCCGCGCGGCGGGAGGCGAGGCGGGTCGAGGGGCGGGACGCGGCGCACCTGCTCGACGTCGAGCTGTCGGGCGTCACCCGAGGGCGCGACCGGCGGTTGTGGCGGGCGTTCCGGGGACTGCCGAGGCAGTGCCAGGAGCTGCTGCGGCTGACCGTGCTGGCCGGGCGGACCGAGTACCGGGGGCTCGCGGAAGCGCTGTCCTCACCGCGCGGCGGGCCGACCAGGGGCGGGTGCCTGAAGGCGCTCCGGGACGGGCTCGACGCCGAGGAGAACGCCGAGCTGGGCATCGGCGGACCGGAGGACACCGGGCTGGAGAGCGCCGAGTGGGAGACCTCGGGATGGGAGACCGCCGGACGGGAAGGACCGGGGAACGCCGGGCGGCAGGGCGCGGGGCCGGAGGGCGCGGGGCCGCAGGGCGCCGGGTGGGAGAGCGCGGAACGAGGCGCCGGGCGCGCCTCCCGGATCGTGCTGCGGCCCGAGGGCGGGGCGCTGGTCGGGACCGCGTTCGAGGTCGACTTCACCTTCGTCGCCGAACCGCCCGACCTGGACCGGTTGCCCGCGCCCGAGCCGATCCGGGTGCTGCTGCACGTGGACGACGCCCTGGTGCACCCGCTGACCCGGCGCGCGCAGGTGACCGAGGACCGCGACGGCGCGCCGGTCACCTTCACCGTCACGCCCACGCAGGCCGGGGTCCTCGCGCTGGTGTTCCGGGTGCACCTGGAGCGGGGCGGGCGGCTGCTGCAGGAGGTCCGCGCCGAGGTCGCGGTGCGCGAACCCGGCGAGTGACCTCGGGCCCGGCCCCGGTGCGCCGGGCGCGGCACGGGCCCGAGCCGCCGCGCGGCCCGACCGCCCCGGCGCACGGCCCGACGCCAGCCCGCCCCCGGCGCACGGCCCGACCGCGCGCTCCAGCGCACGCGCACCCCGCGCACCGGCGCACGACGCCCGGTTCCGCGAGGCCCAGCCCGACGCGCTGCCCACCTGCACGCACCGCACCGCGCAAAACGGGAAGCGGGCCCGACACCGGCCCACGCCGCACCGCACGAGACGAGGAGCGGGCCCGACATCGGACCCGCTCCCGAACTGCGGCCCCGCGCCCGCCCCCGCGCCCGAGCTGCGGCCCCGTACCCGCCCCGCTGCCGAGCTGCGCCCCCTGCCCGCCCCCGCTCCCCCTCACCGCCTGCGGCGCGACCTCAGGTAGTCCCCCACCACCGCCGCGCCCAGCCCGTCCTCGTCCGGCGCGACCACCCGGCCGCCGCTGCGCCGCGCCACCCGGTCGATGAACGCGGTCAACCGGGGATCATCCCCCAGCCGGAACAGCGTCAGCGACGCCCCGAGCGCGCTCAGCGCGTCCACCTCCGCCACCGTCCTGGCCAGCGTCCGGTCCAGCGGCGGGTAGTGGAACACCGCCTCGCCGTCCTGCTCCAGGTGCGCGGTGGGCTCACCGTCGGTGACCACGAGCACCACCGGTTGGGCGTCCGGGTGCCTGCGCAGGTGCCTGCCCGCGAGCAGCAGCGCGTGGTGCAGGTTGGTGCCCTGCTCCCACACGCCCTCCAGCGCGGTCAGCTCGCCCACGTCGACCGCCTCGGCGTGCCGCCCGAACGTGACGATCTGCAGCGCGTCGCCCCGGAACCGGGTGCTGATCAGGTGGTGCAGCGCCAGCGCGGTGCGCTTCATGGGCACCCACCGCCCGTCCTGCACCATCGACCACGAGGTGTCCACGCACAGCGCGACGGCGGCCCGCGTGCGCTGCTCGGTCTCGCTGACCTCCACGTCGACCACGTCCAGCGCCACCGCCCCGCCCGGCGAGGCCCCGGCCGTCCGCAGCACCGCGTTGGTCACGGTGCGTGGCGCGTTCCACGGTTCGGTGTCGCCGAACTGCCACGGCCGGGTGGACCCGGTCAGCTCACCGGCGGCCCCGGCCTGGCGGCTGTCCCGCCGGCCCTGCGCCCGCACCCCGTCGAGCACGCCGCGCAGCGCGCTCTCCCCGAGCTGCCGCAGCGCCTTCGGCGTGAGCCGCAGCGAGCCGTCGGGGGCGCGCTCCACGAGGTTCTGCTGCCGCAGCAGCCGCTCCAGCTCGGCGAGCGCCCGCGCGTCGACCCCGGCCTCCGGCCCGAGCTGGCGCACGAGCGCGTCCAGGTCGATGTCCTCCAGCCGGGCCCCCGGGTAGGACTGGGAGAGCTGCTCGGCGAGCTGGTCCAGCTCGGCGAGGTCCGCCATGGCCTGCGCGGCCTCGCCCAGCCCCAGCGGGTTGTTCCCCCGGAACCTGGCCGAGGAGTCCCAGTCCTCGCCGGGCCGCAGCCCGCGCAGCAGCGAGTCCAGCGCGGACAGCTGCGAGCCGACCTGCGACCCGCCGAAGGCCTGCTGGCTCAGCGCCGACAGCTCGGCCCGCTGCTCCTCGGTCATCGAGTTCATGACGCGCTGCGCGGCGGCGGACCGGGCGGCCAGCACGTCGACCAGCTCGTCCACGTCCTTCGGGTTCTCCGGGAAGAACTCGCCGTGCCGCCGCATGAACTCGGCGAACCGCTCCCGCACGTCCTGCCCGGAGGCGTGCGCGGCGAGCAGCGCGTTGAGGTCGCCGAGCATCTCCTGGATGCGCTCGACGTCCGCCTGCCCGACCCCGCCCATGGCCTGCTTCATGCCCTGGAACCGCTGGTCCATCAGCTCCCGGCCGAGCAGCTGCGAGATCTGCTCGTAGGACTCGCGGGCCTGCGGCGAGCGCCACTCGTACGAGGACAGCTCGCGCACGGCGGCGGCGGTGCCGGTGGGCAGCGCGTCGAGCTGGGCCTCGCGGAACCGGGCGTCGTCGTCCGGGTCGGGGAACAGCGCCGCCCGCTCGGCCTCCAGCGCCCGGTCGAGCAGCCGCCGGACCTCCTGCAGGGTGCCGTCGAGCCGGTTGCGGCGGGCGAGCGCGGCCCGCTTCTGCCACAACCGGGCGGTCAGGTCGTCCAGCCCGCGCCCACCGGGCAGGCCGCGCCGCAGCAGCTCGCGCAGCGCCGACTCGGGCGAGGCGCCCTCCATGACCTCGCGCCCCAGCTCGTCCACGGCGGCGCGCAGGTCGGCGGGCGGGGCGAGCGGGTCGGGGCCGTCGGCGTACCGGCCGTACCGGTAGCCGCTCACCCGTACACCGCTCGGTCGTCGTCCTCGTCCTTGGCCAGCCGCCTGGTCAGGTACAGCGACTCCAGCGCCAGCTCGACGGCGGACGCGAGGTGCCCGGCCGGGCCCTTGGGGTCGGCGCCGAGCCGGGTGGCGACCTCGTGCAGCACGGGCAGCTCCGGCAGGGCGCCGAGCAGCTCGGCGGCGGTGACCCGCTCGCCGGTGGCCACCGGGTGCCCGTCCGAGACCGCGTCGGCGAGCTGGCGCAGGTCGATGCCCGCGAGCGCGGCGCGGGCGGTGTCGGCGACGGAGCGGCGCAGCAGGTGGGTGAGCACCTCCTGCTCGCGGCCCTCCTCACCGGCCTCGAACTCCAGCTTGCCGCGCAGCACCTCGGGCACCGACTCCAGGTCGACGGGCCGGGCGACGGCCGGGGCCTCGCCGGTGAGGGCGGAGCGGCGCAGCGCGGCGGCGGCCACGGTCTCGGCGGCGGCGACCGCGAACCGGGCGGAGACGCCGGAGCGCTGGTCGATCGCGGACGACTCGCGCAGGTGCCGCACGAACCGGGCGACGACCTCCAGCAGGTGGTCGCCCACCTCGGCGACGAGCTCGGCCTCCTGGCGGACCAGGTCGACCTCGGCGGCGACCTCGAGCGGGTAGTGGGTGCGGATCTCGGCGCCGAACCGGTCCTTGAGCGGGGTGATGATGCGTCCCCGGTTCGTGTAGTCCTCGGGGTTGGCGGTGGCGACGAGCAGCACGTCCAGCGGCAGCCGCAGGGTGTAGCCGCGGATCTGGATGTCGCGCTCCTCCATCACGTTGAGCAGCGACACCTGGATGCGCTCGGCGAGGTCGGGCAGCTCGTTGACCGCGATGACACCCCGGTGCGAGCGCGGGAGGAGTCCGTAGTGGATGGTCTCGGGGTCGCCGAGGCTGCGGCCCTGGGCGACCTTGACCGGGTCGACGTCGCCGACCAGGTCGCCGACGGAGGTGTCGGGGGTGGCGAGCTTCTCGGCGAACCGGTCGTCCCGGTGCCGCCACACCACGGGCAGGTCGTCACCGAGCTCGGCGGCGCGGCGCCGGGACTCGGGGGTGATCGGGTCGAGCGGGTCCTCGCCCAGCTCGGCGCCCTCGATGACGGGCGTCCACTCGTCGAGCAGCCCGACGATCGTGCGCAGCAGGCGGGTCTTGCCCTGCCCGCGCTCACCGAGCAGGACGACGTCGTGCCCGGCGAGCAGGGCCCGCTCCAGCTGGGGCAGGACGGTGCGGTCGAAGCCGACGATGCCGGGCCACGGGTCGCGGCCGGAGCGCAGGGCGGCGAGCAGGTTCTCCCTGATCTCGGCCTTGACCCCGCGCGGCTGGTATCCCGAGGCGCGCAGTTCGCCGGCGGTGGAGGGAAGTCGAGAGGTCACCCCTCGACGTTACGCAGGACGGGGTGCGCGGTCGATGCCGGAAGCGGTGGCGGGGCGGGGGTTCCGGTGGGTTTCGCCTGGTGGTGTGGTCACCCGTTCGCGTCGGGGAGAACGGGGAATAAAACGGGGCCCTGGAACGATGTGCTGTCCGGGAGCGCGGGTCGACCGCATCCCCTTCCGGGTTCGCGCCGCCGGGAAAGCCCGCCATGAGGGCCTGCAGTGAGGGCCTGCCGGGAAAAGCACCGACGGCGGCGTCCCGGTGTGGACGCCGCCGTCGGCGGGTGTTCGCTGCCGCCTCGCCGATCACTCGGTGGGGTGGTTTCCCCGATGGGGAGCCAGGTTCCGCGCTCCGGCCCGGTTCCGGCCGACCGGCCCCGGTCTCCCGGTTCCCGGCTCCCGATCAGGTGTCGTGCTCAGTGCTCAGGTGCTCAGCGCTGCCGGTCCGTCAGAGCGACGGGTAGGCATTGCGCAGGAGCTCCTGGAACTGCGCGGAGAACCAGTGGCCCGAGATGGGGGCGTTGGCCAGCGCGCCGGAGGGGTTGTTGCCGTTGCGCGGGTTGCCGCCGTAGGTCGGGTCGCACATCCGGTCGAAGCCCTTGCCCTCGTTGTTCGGGATCTGGGTGCTGGAGCCGTCGGACTCGCCCGGCGGCTTGATCCAGACGTAGGCGTCGATGTTCGGCTTGGGCGCGGCCTTGGGCCGCTCACCGAGACCGGCGCCGGACTGGTTGCACCAGTTGCCCTTCTGGATGCGCTTGTCGATGCGCGACTGGTCGACGTAGACCGACGGGTCGGACGAGGTCGACTTGGCGGTGGGCCTGCCTGCGCCGCCCCAGCCGTTGCGCGAGGTGTCGATCAGCATGCCGACGCCCGCGTCGAAGCCGTTGGCGACCAGCTCCTGGCGGAACGCGGTGGCGAAGCCGAGCTCACCGTTGAAGTCGTTCCAGTCGACCCACTTCGACTTCTCCTTGACCGCCTGACCGCCGACCACGTCGTCCACCGACCAGAACGGCTCCTCCAGCGCGGAGTAGTTCGCCGTGTTGGTGATGAAGCCGTGCACGTCGGCCTTGGTGGCGCCCTCGCGGCCCAGGATCGAGGCCATCATCTTCGCCGAGGCGTGGAAGTTGTCGTACTCGGGGATCGGGTCGCCCCACCCGATCCAGCCGTGGTGGCCGGAGTCGAGGTAGTTGTAGACGTTGCCGATGTCGCCGAGCTTGGACACCGCGTACGCGACGCCGTTCTGGTAGTTCTGGTTGGCCTTCATCGTGTCGCAGTTCGGCGTCTGGGTCGGCCGCGGCGACACGTTGGTGACCAGGTTCGGCAGCGAGTCGATCTCGATCACGGCCACGATGCGCAGGTTCGCGTAGGCCGGTCGGGCGAGGATGCCCGCGATCTTGTCGATGTACTCGGTCTTGTAGCGCGGCAGGTCGTTCGGCCCGAGCTCGCCGTTGGAGGCGAGCGCGGCGCAGTCGCGGCCGGGCAGGTTGTAGATGACGACCTGGAAGACCAGGTTGCCGCCGGGAGCGGTGCGGGCCTGCTTGACCGCCTCGTCCAGGTGGTCGACCAGGCCCATGCTGCCCGTGGTGGGCGAGCCGTTGCCGTCGATCGCGCTGATGCGGTCCATCCACACGCCGGTGGGCTGGTTCGCGATGCGCGACCCGCCCGGCTCGGCGGCGGCGCGGGCCGACCACTGCGGGTTGACGTAGACGCCCGCACCGACGTACGGGTTGTCGACCCTGGTGCCGGGCTGGTTGTTCCCGGAGGTCGTGGTCGTCGTGTTGCCACCGGTGGTCGTGGTCGTCGTCGTGGTGGACGTCGGGCCGACCGAGCCGGTGCAGACGGTGCCGTTCAGCTTGAACTGGGTCGGCACGGGGTTGCTGCCGGTCCAGGTGCCGTTGAAGCCGGGGGACACCGACGCGTTGGTGCCGAGGCCGGGGCTCCAGGTCGGGTTGGTGACGGTCACCTTGGCGCCCGACTGGGCGAAGGTGCCGTTCCAGCCGGACCCGACACGCTGACCAGCGGCGAAGTCCCACTCCAGGGTCCAGCCACCGGTGATGGCGTCCCCGAGGTTGGTGACCGTGACCGTGGCGCCGAAGCCGTCGGCCCACTGGTTCGTGACGCTGTAGTTCACCCGGCACCCCGGTGCGGCGTTGGCGCTCGGGCCGCCCACCACGACCGCGGTCGCGGCCAGAGCGGTCACCGAGAGCGCTGCCGCGGTCCCGGCGAAACGCCGTGACCGGGCAAAAGTGCGCAGACTCATGCATCGCCTCCTTGCGAGCAATTTGCCGTCTGGGAGCGCTCCCAGCCCTTCTCGCCGATGCCGCCGTCGACGCAAGACCGGGGTGTCGGGATTGGGAGCGTTCCCAGAAAGGACCGTAACGCACGACACGTGACGTTTACCAGGCTCGATTTGGCAGAAAAGTCGACTTCTCGACTTACCGCAATCGTTTCCATCGCTCTGACCTGCGGTTTTGTCGGTGCGGTTTCGGAGGTTCGGCCGATGCGTGGTCACTGTGCGTGGCAGACGGCGGGTGGGCGGTCCACCTGTTCAGCCGCTCGTGACCGGTGGAGCGGCGGTGCTAGACGGCGTGCGCGTAGGCGCGGGCCCACGCGCGGGGCGGGCGCGGGCGGGGCCGGTCAGCCGGTGGGGAGCGCGCCGAGCCGGGTGACCACGGCGCCGAAGTCGGCGGGCTGGACGGTCATCCACGGCGTGCCGCGCTGGTCGACCTCGAACTGGAGGTAGCGGCCGGTGGGGGTGTCGAAGAAGGTGAGCGGGCGGGGCGAGCGGACGCGCCTGCCGGTGCGGTCGCGCGTGGTGGAGAACAGCTGGCCGCCACCGGCGCGGGGTTCGGCGAGCAGCTTGCGCAACTCGCGGACCTGCTGCTCGTGGGCGTTCGCCGAGGGCAGGTTCCGCTGGAGGAACGAGCCGTTCTCCTGAGCGGGCGCGGCCGGTTCGAGGGCGTCGAGCGGCAGGGTCAGCGCGCGCCCCCGACCGGGCCGGGCCTGGGGGAGCGCGGAGACGAGGGAGGCGACGGCGTCCTCGGGGCGGACGGGTTCGAGGACGAGGTGCTTGTCGGGGCGGACGACGACGCGCAGCGCGTCCTGCCCGGACACGGAGACCACGGCGGAGCGGGTGCGCTCGTCGGCGGCGTTGAAGAACGCGTAGTAGTCCCGACCGGGGTCGGCGACCAGTTGGAGCGCGCGGGCCAGGTCCTGGCGAACCTCGCGCCCCCGCGCGAACCCCGCCGCCTCCAGCGCGGCCCACCCGTCCCGGAAGGCGGCGAGCCCGCTCGCCAGGTCGCCCTCGGCGAGGGCGGCGTCGTCGAAGTCGAGCTCGACGATCAGCGCGCGGTGCAGTTCGCCGAGCCCGACGGCCTGCCAGGCGACGTAGACCGCCGCGGCGGGCAGCACAACCCTGCCGTGCAGCACTTGCCAACCCCCGTGCGGCCGGACCGTCCGTTGTGGACGGCCTGACCCTCGTGCTCCTGTTGCCTTCCTTGGCTTTTGTGGTCCTGCTGGTCGCTGTTCGCCACCCGTACCTGTTACCCGCTACCCGTTACCCGCCGATGACGGGGGGCGCGACGAGCCGGTCGTCCTCGTAGTAGGCGTCGGTGGCTTCGAGGTACTTGGCCGAGTGCTCCACGTCCTCACTCCCCTGCCCACGCCCACCTCCGGCGCCCATCCCGCCGGCGGCGCCGCGCGCCCCGGCGGCACCCGTCACGCCGCCACCACCGGTCCCGGAACTGCCGCCGATCCCGGAGCTGCCACCAGCGCCGAGCGCGGCGGCGGAGCCTCCACCCCCGAGCGAGCCAGCACCGGAACCACCAAACCCGCCAGCACCACCAACCCCGCCGCTCTTGCCAAACCCACCGGCGCCACCGCTCCCGGCGCCACCAGCACCGAATCCACCGGTCCTGCCGATTCCACCGGAGGCCCCACCGACACCACCGGCGCCGCCACGCCCACCGGCGTAGGAAGAACTCCCACCGGAGCCACCACCGGGCCTGTACCCACCACCCCCGACACCACCGCTCCCACCGGGGTAACCACCACCGGTGTACCCACCACCTCCGACGTACCCGCCGCCGGCGTACCCACCGCTCCCGGTCCCACCGGTCCCGCTCTGCCCGCCACCACCGGAGGGGTAAGTGCTCCCCACCCCACCGGGGTAGGTGCTCCCAGGGTTGGCGACGGCGGGGCTGGCGGACCACGAGGGCAGGGTGGTCGACCCCCCACCCCCACCGGGCGGAACCGCGTACCCGGCCGTGGACACCCCCGGCTGGTAAGCGCTGGGCGTGTAAGACCCCTGCCCGAACCCACTGCTGCCAACCCGCCCGTCGTACCCGCTATGCTCCTGGGCGGAGTCGATCTTGGAGGACGCGGGGTCCTCGACGCTGCCGTTGGTCTCCTCGGGACTGTCGAACTGCGGCATCGAGGCGGTGATCTGGCTGATCCGATTTCCGTACTCCTCGTAGACCCGCATGTTCTGCGCGTCCACGGCGGCGCTCTTCTCGACGGCCTTGTCGTAGTCGGTGTCCCAGGGGACGAAGTCCTGGTACCAGGGCTGATCAGGAAGCGCGACCGACGGCTGCACGGAGTTCTTGGCCCGGCTGTAGGCGTCCGCAGCATCCGTCATCGCGCCGGCAGCGGTCCGGGCGCCGTCCGAGGCGGCGAGCGCCCACGAGGAGAGCGGGGTGGTCGCCGCGCGCATGGTGTCCGCCGCAGCGCCCTGCCAGGTGGCCCCGGAGTCCTTGATCGCCTGATCGATCAACCGGGCGGCTTCCTCCTGGCTGTCAGAGACCGCGGCCCAGCCCTCCCGGACACTCTGGGCGTTCTGCACGACCCCGCCGTCCTGGAACCACTTGGGGATGCTCTTGGCGTACACCGCTTGCCCGAGAGGACCGCCGATGAGCACAGCTTCACCAGCCACAGCTCACCCCTTCAAGTTCTTGACGATGACAGAAGCGAACCGCCTGGAGTAGTCACAGGGATTAGCGTGCTCAGGCGACGACTCCACAGAGGTCAGCAGGCCCGACATGAAAATCTGGCCATCCGCCACGCTGACAGCCGTGGAACAGCCCACAATCCCGTAGGAATTAAAACCGGTTATGGCCGGATAACCGTCGACAGCGGTCTTCTCGACGTTGTCCCACTCGCTCCCCAGATTCCTCTCCGCAACTTCGTAAGGAAAATGGAAGTCATAGACGACAACGCTGTAGTGCGCCCCGACAACGACGCTAGCGGGCTGCCAAGAGCAGGAGACGGACTTTCCCAGACCGCTTTCGTCGACCTTGACGCTAGAAGGCTTGAAGGAACCGAATTCAGCCAACTGGGCCACGCCGACGAGAGCACAGGGGTCGTCGGCGCGGGACCTGAGGCTCAACTCGGCAGGTCGCCCCGGATCAGAACTGGAAGGCGCAGTCTCACCAGAGGGCGCCCCGGCACCCTGGACGGCTACCGCCCTCCCCTGCTCCGCAGTGGAGGAACAAGCAGCAAGAGCAGCGATGAGAGGCAGGATCGCCGCGAAGCGCA
This sequence comes from Actinosynnema pretiosum, assembly GCF_024171695.1. Classification (GTDB taxonomy): domain Bacteria; phylum Actinomycetota; class Actinomycetes; order Mycobacteriales; family Pseudonocardiaceae; genus Actinosynnema; species Actinosynnema pretiosum. Next base: position 102,364 of record NZ_JAMTCF010000013.1, read on the forward strand.
TGAGAGAATTCACAGCCCGGTACCCGAGTTTTTGAGAGCGTCGGAAGCCGCACCATCGACTTCTTCGTACTGCTTGATCGCTTCATCAAGTTTCGCGATGGTGCGGACGGCCACTTCACCGGCTTTTTTGTTGGCCCAGAGGTAGCCAACGCCCTGACCGGACAGGGATCTTTCGTTCGCCTCCCCCAGGGAAGCGCTGTGAGGGTCGACGCCAAAAGATTTTTTACCCTTGAGGGCGTTCAGGTCGCTGTAGGACCCGTAGAAGGTCTCGACCACCTTCTCCAGGGACGCGCGCAGCGCCTTCGCCCCTTCCAAGGAGACCGTGAACTCGGTCTGACCGCTCTGGTGACCCCCGGCCGAGGAGGCGCCGCCCGCCCCACCGGCGGTGTCCGCCCAGAAACTGATCTTCCCCGCGACGATCCCGCCAGCGCTGTCGTCAGCCACCAAGTCCCCCCGGACTCCGCAGAACAATGATCTTGCCTCAGGGCTCGGCCCCGTTCGGCAAGCACACGATAATGCACGCCCGCGCGAACCGAGGCGCTTTTCACGACCCAAGAGAAACTTCACCCGCTCTGTGCACGAAATGCACCCGAAAGAATGCCCAGGGTCACGAACCGGAGCGGTGAAGCACGAACAGCGACCGATACGCACGACACGCAGAAGGGCCGGGCCCTCGAAGAACGAGGTGCCCGGCCCCACGAACGCCGAGCGGATCAGCCCTTCACCGTCTCCACCACCAACGCCGCCACCTTCCGCGACACCTCACAAGCCGCAGCCGCCTCCGGCAGCGACCCGTTCGTCACGCTCACCATCACCTGGAACGTCGTCTCCGCCGACGCCGCCACGATCGTCGTGCAACGCCCCTTCCCGCCCGCGACCGGCGAGTGGGTGAACGCCTCCAGGCCGCCCACCACCGCCTCCTCCTTCACCGAGGACGACTCCGCGAACCGCACCGCCTTCGCGAACGTCTCCTCCGGCAGGACCACCGTGTACCGGGCCCCCTTGGTCAGGTCCACCGGGTTCCAGACGCACGAAGGGCTCCCGCCCGTGTTCCCCGGCTCCGGGTCGTCCAGCGCGGCCAGCCCCGCCACCTGCGCCGAGGTCAGCAGCCCGCACGGGTTCGCCTCGTACTTCGACAGGTCCAGCCCCGCGCCTCCCTTCGCCGAGGAGCTCGGCGCCGCGCTGGTCTTCGACTCGAACTCCGGAATGCCCGAGGGTGCCTCGACAGGCGCGCTCTCCGGCAGGGCCTTGCCCGTCGACGCGGTCGAGCAGCCGCTCACCGCGACCACCGCGGCAGCCGCTGCGATCGCCCAAAAACCCACTCTCACGTTCAACTCCTGTCACAGGCGCCCCGACGAGGGGTCAACCCGATGCCGCAGCGCCCAGGTCCGGTCCGACCGGGGCGGGGAAGGTCGGGGCGCGGCCAGCGGGCCGGCGGTCGCGGGGACCGGCGGGGCGGGCCGCGCCCGGAGCGGATGATGTCAGAGCGCCGAGCCCGGCGTCCGGGAAATCCATGATCAGGTCAGCGGGCACTTCGCCGGGTCACCCCGCGATCACCTTGAGCCACCGGAGAAAGCGGGCAGACCGGAGTGGACGGGCGTCGACCACAGTGGACACGCGCGCAGGGTGGGTGCGGCGCACCCTTCTTCCGCCCCACCACCCGCGCCACGCTCGATCACATGAACAGCACCCCGAAGGTCGTCCTGATCACCGGCGCCTCCTCCGGCATCGGCGCCGCCACCGCCAAGGCCCTCGCCGCCGCGGGCCACCACGTCGTGCTCGGCGCCCGCCGCACCGACCTGCTCGACGCGCTCGTCGCCGAGCTCGGCTCCGGCTCCGCCCACCAGCTCGACGTCACCTCGAAGGCAGGCTTCCAGGCCTTCGCCGACGCCGCGCTCGCCGAGCACGGCCGCATCGACGTGCTGGTCAACAACGCGGGCGTGATGCCGCTGTCCCCGATGGCCGAGCTGCGCACCGACGAGTGGGACCGCATGGTCGACGTCAACCTCAAGGGCGTGCTCAACGGCCTGGGCGCCGTGCTCCCGACCATGCTCGCCGCGAACTCCGGCCACCTGGTCAACGTCGCCTCGATCGCCGCCCACGAGGTCGTCCCGACCGCCGCCGTGTACTCGGCGACGAAGTTCGCCGTGCGCGCCCTGTCCGACGGCCTGCGCCAGGAGCTGTCCCCGAAGGGCGTCCGGGTCACGACCGTCTCGCCCGGCGTGGTCGAGTCGGAGCTGGCCGACACCATCACCTCGCCGGAGGCCGCCGAGATGATGCGCAGCTACCGCCAGGTCGCGCTGCCCGCGTCGGCCATCGGCGACGCGATCGCGTACGCGATCGACCAGCCCGCGACCGTCGGCGTCGCCGAGCTGATCGTGCGCCCCAGCTGACCGGGGTCCGGCGTCCCCTCCCGACTGACGACGGGAGGGGACGCCGACCTCAGTGCCGCCCGGCCTCCTGGTCGGTCAGCACCCGCACCGCCTCCTGCACCGCCGCCAACCGCGCCCGCCGCACCGCCTCCGACACCGGCCGCAGCGCGTCGTCGCGCCCCCGCGTCGCCGACGCCGACACCGCACCGCCCGGCGCGTCCGCCGACGCCACCGCCAGGATCGCCGCCACCTCAGCCGCCCGCTGGAGCACCCGCAGCGACCTCGGCGGCATCCCGGTGGGCCACTCCTGGGCGCTGCTCTCGGCGACCAGCGCGGCGATCTCCTCGCGCACGTTCTGCCGGTTCCGCGCCACGTCCAGGGTCACCAGGGAGGTCGTCGCGCGCCGCAGCGCGTCGGCCAGGCCGTGGTCGGCCTCGCCGAGCGGCACGTGCTCGGGCGGGGTGGTGGTCGGCAGGTCGTACGCCGTCCACCGGACCACCCCGTCCGCCACCCGCTCGGGCACCAGGCCGACCCCCAGCTCGGGCAGCACCGCCGCCTCGCCGACCCCGAGCGCCGCCTGGCTGAGCGGGCCGCGCCCGCCGAGGCCGCGCGCGTCACCGGGGACGGGCAGCACCAGCCGGACCGACGTCGCCGACGCCCGCCTCAGCGCCGCGAGCAGCAGGGCGGGCCCCACCGGCGGCTCACCCGGACCGGGCAGGTCCAGGGCCGTGGCGGTGCCGTCGTCGTGGGCCGCGACCTCGTGCAGCCCGCCCCACCTGCCCAGGGCGTCGAGGACGTCGTCGGCCGCAGCCGCTCCGTGCAGCCACCCGGACGTCCAGACCACCAGCGTCGCACTCGCACAGGACACGACCGCCAAAGATACGCGGGTGCCCGCCCGGTTTCAGGCAGCCGGGCCGACGTGTTCGGCCAGCAGTGCCCGGAACTTCTCCACGCCGTCACCGGAGCCGAACGCCCGGTGCGGGACCGCGTACATCCCGGACTCCGGCGTGCGCAGCACGAACGTGCGCCCGGTCTCCGACCAACCGGGCAGCCGCGCCCAGTCCACCTCGCTGCGCGCGGCCCCGCTCACGGCCATCCGCAGCGAGTGGCCGTCCGCGCTGCCGGTGACCGCCTTGGCCGCGATCGGGTGGTTGTGGAAGCTCACCCACGTGGTCACCGGCACCATCGCGGCCATCAGCGCCGCCAGCACGAGCGCCACGACGCCGGGCACAGTCGGGCCGATCACCAGCACCACGACCCCGAACACCGCGAACGCCGCCGCGAACCACGGCACCCACCGGTACAGGGGCACGGCGGTGCGCAGCGCGGCCCGCCAGTCCGACGGGTGCGGGGTCCAGGCGAAGTCGACGCTCCCCGTCGCGCCCGCGGCGGCGGGCATGGCGGTCGGGTCATCGGCCGCGACGCCCTCGGCGGTCCCGGCCCCGGTCGGCTCAGCGGCGGCCCCGCCCCCGACGGGCACGTCCTCGGCCCTCTCCCCCGTCACGACGCCGTCTGCGGTCGCTGCGGGCGCCTGGCCGGCTCGCAGCACATCGGCGCGCACAGCTCGCCGTTCACCGTGCACCCGGCGGAGGTGAAGTCCGACAGCTTGCGCGGCTCGGCCCCGGACGTGTGCTCGGCGACCAGCTCGGCCACCAGCTGCGCGAAGCGCGGGTCCCCGTTGGGCGTGGCGGCGCGGGCGAAGCCCATGCCCAGCTCCTCGGCCTTCTCGCGGGCCTCGGTGTCCAGGTCCCAGACCACCTCCAGGTGGTCGCTGACGAACCCGATCGGGCACACCACGACGGCCGGAACGCCCTTGCCCGACAGCTCCTCGACGTGGTCCACGATGTCCGGCTCGAGCCACGGGATCTGCGGCGGCCCGGAGCGGGACTGCCACACCACGTCGTAGTCGGCCACGCCGAGCCGCGCCGCGACCAGGCGGGCGGCCTCGGCGATCTGCCGCGAGTACCGGCCACCGCCCTCCTCGGGCGGACCGGCGGCCTTGTCGGCGGAGATCGGGATCGAGTGGGCGGTGAACACCAGCCGGTACTCGGCCAGGCCCTCGGCGGCGGCGCGGACCGCGTCCGCGAAGCAGTCGACGAACAGCGGGTGGTCGAAGAACTGGCGGAGCTTCACCAGCTCGGGGGCGTCCTCGCCGACGGCGGTGCGGGCCCGCAGGATGTCCTCGTCGTACTGCCTGCACGCGGAGTAACCGCCGTACGCGCTGGTGGGGAACACCAGGGCGCGCTTGACGCCTGCGGCCTTCATCTCCGCGAGGGTGTCCTCGACCATGGGGTGCCAGTTGCGGTTGCCGAAGTAGACCGGCATCTCCAGCAGCGGCTCGACGGCGGCGATCGCGGACCGGTTCAGCTCGTTGATCGGGGACACGCCGCCGAAGTGCAGGTAGTGCTTCTCGACCTCGTCCAGCCGCTCGGGCGGCACGCCCCGGCCTCGGGTCACGTTCTCCAGGAACGGGCGGACGTCGGCCGGTCCCTCCGGGCCGCCGAAGGACAGCCACAGCAGCGCGTCATAGCTCACCGGCCCATCCTCGCGCCACCCCTGATCGCCCGCACAACCGGGTCGGTGTGTCCGACCCGGTTGTGAGGAGCGCTACAGCGAGTGCGCGGCCACGGCGGACAGCGTCACAGGCCGAGGAAGTGCACGCCGCCGTCGACGAACACCATCGAGCCGGTGGTCGCGGGGAACCAGTCGGACAGCAGGCCGCAGACCGACTTGGCGACCGGCGTCGGGTCGTCCACGTCCCAGCCGAGCGGCGCCCGGTCCGCCCACATGCTCTCCAGCTCGCCGAAGCCGGGGATCGACTTGGCGGCCATCGTGCGGACCGGACCGGCGGAGACCAGGTTGACCCGGATGCCCTTCGGGCCGAGGTCGCGCGCCATGTAGCGGTTGATCGACTCGAAGGCGGCCTTCGCCGCGCCCATCCAGTTGTAGGCGGGCCACGCCTGGCGGGCGTCGAAGTCGAGGCCGACGATCGACGAGCCCGGCCCGAGCAGCGGCAGGGTGGCGGCGGCCAGCGCCTTGTACGAGTACGCCGACACGTGCATCGCGGTCGACACGTCCTCCCACGGGGCGTCCATGAAGGGCGCGCCGAGGCAGGACTGGGGGGCGAAGCCGATGGCGTGGACGACGCCGTCGAGGCCGTCGACGTGCTCGCGGACCCGGTCGGCCAGCGTGTCCAGGTGCTCCTGGTTCTGCACGTCCAGCTCGACCACGGGGGCGGGGGTGGGCAGGCGCTTGGCGATGCGCTCGACCAGGCTCATCCGGCCGAAGCCGGTGAGCACGACCTGGGCGCCCTGCTCCTGGGCGACCCTCGCCACGTGGAAGGCGATCGAGGCGTCGGTGATCACACCGGTGATCAGCAGGCGCTTGCCCTCAAGCAGTCCGGACACGAGATGTTCCTCCGTCGTTCGGGGTTGTTCTGGTCGTTCGGTGGGGTCGGGCGGGCCGGGACGGGGTCAGTGCCCCATGCCGAGGCCGCCGTCGACGGGGATCACCGCGCCGTTGATGTAGGCCGCGCTGTCCGAGGCCAGGAAGGTGACGGCGGCGGCGACCTCGTCGGTGCTGCCGTACCGGCCCGAGGGCACCTGGCCCAGGATCTGCTTGCGCCGCTCCTCGGACAGCACCTCGGTCATCTCGGTGCTGATGAAACCGGGGGCCACCACGTTCGCGGTGATGTTGCGGCTGCCCAGCTCGCGGGCGATCGAGCGGGCCACGCCCACCAGACCGGCCTTGCTCGCCGCGTAGTTGACCTGGCCGGGGCTGCCCATCAGGCCCACGACCGAGGAGATGAACACGATCCGGCCGTAGCGCTTGCGCAGCATCCCCTTGGAGGCGCGCTGGGCCACCCGGAACGACCCGGTCAGGTTGGCCTCGACCACCCGGCTGAACTGCTCGTCGCCCATCCGCAGCAGCAGGGTGTCGTCGGTGATGCCCGCGTTCGCGATGAGCACCTCCACCGGCCCGTGCGCCGCCTCGACCTCGGCGAACGCCGCGTCGACCTCCTCGGCGGAGGTCACGTCGCACTTGACGCCCAGCAGTCCCTCGGGCGCGCCCGAGCCCCGGTGGGTCACCGCGACCTTGTCGCCCTGCTCGGCGAACGCCCGAGCGATCGCCAGACCGATCCCGCGGTTGCCGCCGGTCACCAGTACGGACCTCGCCACGCCCTCAGCTCCCATCTGCGCCGGTTCATCTGCGCTGGTTGATGCCGCCGAAGGCTATCGGCTCGCCCCCGAAGGTCCCGCATCGGCGAGGCGCGGACCACAATCGGCGGGGTGGATCTCCTGAACCGGCTCCGCGCCGAGGTGGACGGCGACGTGCTCGCCGACGCCGCCAGCCGCGCCCTGTACTCCACCGACGCGTCCAACTACCGGCACGTGCCGACAGCGGTGGTGCGGCCGAGGTCGCTGGACGCGGTCGTGGCCGCCGTGGGGGTCGCGGCGGAGCTGGGCGTGCCGGTGACCTCGCGCGGGGCGGGCACCAGCATCGCGGGCAACTCGGCCGGTGACGGGCTGGTCCTGGACTTCTCCCGGCACCTGGACCGGGTGCTGGACGTCGACCCGGCGCGCGGGCTCGCGGTGGTGCAGCCGGGGGTGGTGCTGGACCGGCTCAACGACGCGGCGCGCCCGCACGGGCTGCTGTTCGGGCCGGACCCGTCCACGCACTCGCGGTGCACGCTCGGCGGGATGATCGGCAACGACGCGTGCGGTTCGCGGTCGGTGGCGTGGGGCAAGACCAGCGACAACGTGGCCGCGCTGGACGTGCTGCTGCCGGACGGGCGGCGGTTCGACACCACCGCTCCCCCGCCGCTGGACCTGCCGCGCGCGGACCCCGCGTGGTACCCGGCGCTGGAGCGGCGGGTGTCCGGGTACCGGCTGGACGCGCTGCCGGACCTGACGCGGGCGCTGGTGGGCACCGAGGGCACCTGCGCGGTGCTGCTGGGCGCGACCGTGCGGCTGGTGCCCGTGCCGCCGAGGCGGGTGCTGGCGGTGCTGGGGTTCGACGGCCGGTACGACGCGGCCGACACCGCGCCGCACGTGGCCGCGCTCGGCGACGTGCTGGCGGTGGAGGGGCTGGAGGAGTCGCTGGTCGCGGCGGCCGGGCGGGACGTGCGCAGGCTGCTGCCGCGCGGGTCGAGCTGGCTGTTCGTGGAGACCACCGAGGAGGCCGTGGCGCACGAGGCGGCGTCGCTGGCCCCGCACTCGGCGGTGGTGCTGGACCCGGCGCGGCAGCGGGCGCTGTGGCGGGTGCGGGAGGACGGGGCCGGGCTGGCGACCCGGATGGCCGACGGCGGCGAGGCGTGGTCGGGCTGGGAGGACGCGGCGGTGCCGCCGGAGCGGCTGGGCGCGTACCTGCGCGAGTTCGACGACCTGCTGGCCGGGCACGGGCGGCGCGGGGTGACCTACGGGCACTTCGGCGAGGGCTGCGTGCACGTGCGGATCGACTTCGACCTGGCGGGCGGGCGGCGCGGGGCGCGCGGGTACCGGGCGTTCCTGGAGGCGGCGGCGGACCTGGTGGTCGCGCACGGCGGGTCGGTGTCCGGGGAGCACGGCGACGGGCAGGCCCGCTCCGAGCTGCTGACCAGGATGTACCCGCCGGAGGCGATCGCGGCGTTCCGGGCGTTCAAGTCGGCGTTCGACCCGCGCGGGCTGCTCAACCCCGGCCGGGTCGTCGACCCGCTGCCGCTGGACGCGGACCTGCGGGTGGTGGTGGCGCCCGCCGTGATCCCGACCAGGGCGGCGCTGGGGCTGCGCGCGGACGGCGGGGACCTGGCGGCGGCGACGCGGCGGTGCGTGGGCGTCGGGAAGTGCCTGAACACCTCCGGCGGGGTGATGTGCCCGAGCTACCGGGCCACCCGCGAGGAGAAGCACTCCACGCGCGGGCGGGCGCGGCTGCTGTTCGAGATGCTCGCCGGGGACGTGGTGCGCGGCGGCTGGCGGTCCACCGAGGTGCGCGAGGCGCTGGACCTGTGCCTGGGGTGCAAGGGGTGCAAGCGGGACTGCCCGGTGGACGTGGACATGGCGGCGTACAAGGCCGAGTTCCTGCACCGGCACTACCGGGGGCGGCTGCGGCCCCTGGCGCACTACTCGATGGGGTGGTTGCCGCTGTGGTTGCGGGCCGGGCTGGTGAACCGGGTGACGCGGCGGCTGGCCCGGTTCGGCGGGGTCGATCCGGGGCGGGAGCTGCCGGTCCCGGCACGGCGGTCGCTGCAGGAGCGGTTCGAGCCGGTGGGGTCCGGGGAGCCGGTGCTGCTGTTCCCGGACACGTTCACCAACCGGTTCGAGCCGGAGGTCGGGCTGGACGCGGCGGCGGTGCTCGCGGAGACCGGGCACTCGGTGGAGGTGCCGTCCGGGGCGGTGTGCTGCGGGTTGACCTGGTACTCGACCGGGCAGCTGGGGGTGGCGCGGCGGGTGCTGCGGCGGACGGCGCGGGCGCTGCGGCCGTGGGTGCGGGAGGGGGTGCCGGTGGTCGGGGTGGAGCCGAGCTGCGCGGCGTTCCTGCGGTCGGAGGCGGTGGAGCTGGCCGGGGACGACGCGGACGTGGTGGCGCTGGCCGGGGCGGTGCGCACGTTCGCCGAGCAGGTCGGGCCGGTGCTGGAGCCCCCGGTCGCCGGGCCCGCGAGCGCGGTGGTGCAACCGCACTGCCACCTGTACGCGGAGGGCGGGACGGGCGCGGACGAGGCGCTGCTGGCGCGGGCCGGGGTGTCGGCGGAGCTGGTGCCGGGGTGCTGCGGGCTGGCCGGGAACTTCGGGTTCGAGAAGGGGCACCACGGGGTGTCGGTGGCGGTGGCGGAGCAGAACCTGGCCCCGGCGGTGCGGGCGGCGGGCGCGGGGACGGCGGTGGTGGCGGACGGGTTCAGCTGCCGCACGCAGGTCAGGGAGGTCACCGGGGCCGAGCCGGTGCACGTGGCGACGCTGCTGGCCAGGCGGCTGGGGTTGCGCGGGGGTGGGCGCGACTAGCCCGAACGGCCCCCTAGAGTACTCCGCGTGACGCACTGAACACGGAGGGGTACGACGATGGCTGACACTTCGCCAGGGGTGGCGCGGCGCAGGACGCTGCTCGCGGCGCTGCTGGGCTTCCCGGTCCTGGGCGCCTGCGGCGCGCCCGGTCCCGCCGCGCCGCCCGCGTCGTCGGGGGCCGCGCCGACCGGGACCACGCCCTCGGGGCCGGGCGGCGGGGGCGAGGCCGCGACCACCGACCTGCCGGAGCTGGCCGCGCTGGAGGAGCGGTACGGGGCGCGGCTGGGCGTGCGGGTGATCGACACCGGCTCCGGGGTGGCGGTGGGGCACCGGGCGGACGAGCGGTTCCCGGTGTGCTCGCTGGTCAGCCCGTACGCGGCGGGGGCGCTGCTGGTGGCCAACGACTGGCGGGACGGGTTCTTCCGGCAGGTGATCACCTACGAGCGGGCGGAGCTGATCGGGAACTCGCCGGTGACCGGGGCGCGGGTGGACGGCGGCATGACCGTGGCCGAGCTGTGCGACGCGGCGATCGCGCACGACGACAGCACGGCGCTGAACGAGCTGCTGTCGCTGGTGGGCGGGCCGGAGGCGATCACGGCGTTCGCGTTCGCGCTGGGCGACGAGCAGACCAGGCTGGACCGCTGGGAGCCGGACCTGAACGCGGCCGAGCCGGGGGACGAGCGGGACACCTCGACGCCGGGCGCGCTGGCCGCCGGGTACCGGAACCTGGTGCTGGGGACGGCGCTGGAGGGCGCGACCGAGCGGGCGGAGCTGCGCGGGTGGCTGGAGGGCGGCGGGACGGTGCTGCGCTCGGTCGTGCCGCGCGGCTGGGCGGTCGGCGGGAAGCCGGGCGCGGCCGAGCACGGCACGCTGTGCGACGCGGCGATCGCCTGGCCACCTGACCGCGACCCGCTGGTGGTGGTGCTGATGTCGACCAGGGCGGAGCGGGACGCGCGCGGCGACGTGGCGCTGCTGGGCGACGCGGCGCGGGTGGCGCTGGGGGCGCTGGGGGTGGGGTGAGGCTGGGGCGCGGTCGCCGCCAGGGGATCGCCGCCGAGCGGATCGCCGCCGGGCGGGCTGCCACCGGGCGGGCTGCCACCGGGCGGGCGCCACCGGGCGGGCTGCCACCGGGCGGGCTGCCACCGGAGGGGTTGCCGCCGGACAGGTTGCCGCCGGAAGGGTTGCGACTGAGCGGGCTGTCACCGAGCGGACTGCGGCTGGGCGAATCGTCGCCGGGCGGGCTGCCGTCGAGCGGACTGCGGCCGGGCGGACCCCGGCCGGGCGGGTTGCCCGGTTGAGCCGAACGCGCTGGTCCGGACGGCCGCGCTCCGAACGGCCCTTGGCGGTGGTGCATCGGTGGCCGCTGGAGGTGTTAACACCGGTTGGCGCGGCAGCGATCCGGGTCGGTGAGAGCGCCGGACCGAGTGGTCCGGCCACGACGACGGGACGGCCCGATGCCCAGCGCGACAGCGACACTGAGAACCGACGGCGCGACCGAGGACGTGCGGGCGCTGGCGCGCTGGTTGCGCGACGGGGACGGCTTGCGCGGCCGGGTGAGCCTGGCGGGCGCGGCCGGTCCGCAGGGCGGCGCGGCGCAGGACGCGGCGCTGGTGGTGCTGACCAGCGCGACGGCCCCCGCGCTGGTGCGCTGGCTGTTCGACTGGCTCAAGCACTGCCGGACCGCGCGGCAGGTGTCGCTGACCGTGCGCGGCGCGGACGGGCGCGAGGTGGAGCTGACGTGCGGGTCGACCACGGACGCGGCGCGCGTGCTGGCGTCGACGCGCGAGGTGCTGGCGGGGCGGTGACCGGTCGCGCCACCGGTCCCCCACCGCCCCCGGCCTAGCCCGCCGTCCGGCTCACCGGCCGCTCGCACATCTTCGCGCCCTTGGTGTAGTCGATCATCGAGTCCAGCCGGTCCCTGGTCTGCACCAGCGAGTCGATCTGCCCGGTGATCCGGTCCCGCTCCGTCGCGAGGAACGTCATCAGCTGCGGCGTGATGTGCCCGGTCAGGATGCACGGCAGCAGCTTCTGGATGGCCTTGCTCGACAGCCCCGCCGCGTAGAACTGCTGGATCAGCAGCACCCGCTCCACGGCCTGCTCCTGGTAGTGCCGCTGCCCGCTGGCGCTGCGCACCGACGCGAGCAGCCCCTGTTCCTCGTAGTAGCGCAGCGCGCGGACGCTGACGCCCGCCTTGTCCGCGAGCTCTCCGATGCGCACCTGAACCTCCACGGGGGTGTTCCCACCAGGTTAACCCCGTGGTGGCCACTCCTCCGGTGGTGAACTCCGCCACGCGCTCACCGGGACCTCACCTCGCGGTCTGCTCGCTCACCCAGTCGAGATAGGCCTCGCTCCCGGCGAGCACGGGCAGTGCCAGCACCTCCGGCACCTCGTACGGGTGCTCCCGCTCGATGTGCCGGTTCACCTCGGGCAGCCGCTCGTAGGTGGTCTTGATCCAGAGCTGCCACTCCCGCTCGTCCTTGACCTCCCCCTCCCACCGGTACAGGCTGCGCACCGGCCCGCCGATCTGCACGCACGCCGCCAACCCGGCCGCGACCAGCCCCGAGGCCAGCTCCGCCGCCACGTCCTCGCTGTCGGTGGTGGTCAGCACGACCACGTGTTCCTCGCTCACCCGACCGAGCGTAGCCACGGCACGACGACCCTGCCGCCCGCCGCGAGCCGCTGCGCCAACCGCCGCGAACCGCTGACCAGCTCGACCTCGCACGCCCGGTCTGCGGTCAGCGCCACCGACCGCAGCTCGCCGTCCCGCCACTCCAGGTCGACCGCGATCCCGCCGCGCGCCCGCAACCCGGTCACCCGACCGGTCGGCCAGGACGGCGGCAGCGCGGGCAGCAGCTCCAGCACGCCCCGGTGGCTCTGCAGCAGCAGCTCCGCGACCGCAGCCGTGTACCCGAGGCTGCCGTCGACCTGGAACGGGTTGGCGCAGGTGAGGTTCGGGTACAGCGGCATCCCGGCCAGCGAGCCCGCCGCCCGCTCCCCCTCCCCCAGCCTGGCCCACAGCGCGGCCTTCCACGCGTGCGACCACCCCGGCCCACCCGGACCGCGCGCCTCCAGCGACCGCCGCGCCGCCCGCGCGAGAGCGCTCCCGCGCTCGATCCGCACACCGGGGTACAGCCCGACCAGGTGCGAGAGGTGCCGGTGCTCGGGCTCGGGCTCGGCCCACTCGTCGCGCCACTCCAGCACCCGCCCGTCCTCCCCGACCGGCGGCTCGGGGAGGCGGGCCAGGACCTCGGCGACGTGCCCGACGTCCTCGCCCAGCACCGCGCCCGCACGCACGACCCGGTCGAACAGCTCCCAGGTCAGCGCCAGGTCCATGGTCGCCCCGACCCCGACGGCGACCTCGCGCCCGTCCGCCGTCAGGTAGTGGTTCTCCGGCGAGGTGGACGGCGCGGTGGTCAGCGCGCCCCGGTCCTCCACCAGCCACGCCAGGCAGAACTCGGCCGCGCCCAGCAGCAGCGGCCAGGCGCGCTCGCGCAGCCACACCGCGTCCCCGCCGAACTCGTAGCGCTCCCACAGGTGCAGGCACAGCCACGCGCCCGACATCGGCCAGTTCGCCCACGCCGGGTCGCCCTGCACGGGCGTGGCCAGGAACCAGCGGTCGGTGTTGTGGTGCGCGCACCAGCCGGGCAGCCCGTACAGCTCCCGCGCCACCCGCGCGCCCGACTCCGCGAGCCCCTCGAGGAACTCCAGCAGCGGTTCGTGGCACTCGGCGAGCGCGGTCGGCTCGGCGGGCCAGTAGTTCATCTCGGTGTTGATGTTGAGCGTGTAGTTGGACCGCCACGGCGGCTCGGCGTGCGGGTTCCACACGCCCTGCAGGTTCGCGGGCAGCGTGCCCGGCCGGGAGCTGGCCACCAGCAGGTGCCTGCCGTGCTGGAACAGCAGCGCCGCCAGCGCCGGGTGCTCGCGCGGCCAGGTCGACGGCGGGCCGTCCGGCGCGGGGCCGAGGTCCAGCTCGACCCGGCCGACCAGCTCGGCGTGCGCGGTGGTGGCGCGGTGCCGGAACAGGTGCCACGGCGGGACCCCGTCGACGCCGACGTAGACCACGACCGCGTCGTCCTCGTCCAGCCGGGTGAAGTCCACATCGGACTCGACGGTGACCTCGTCGGCCCCGGTGACGCGCACCCCGAACCCGCCGCCGCACACCGCCTCCACCGTCACGGGACCGTGGAAGGTGGTGGAGATCCCCTTGAGCAGGTCCAGCTCCCGCCGGTAGCCGCCCTCGGCGCGGTAGCCGAGCACGAGCGTGCCGAGGGGCTGGTAGCTGGCGGTGTCCGGGCCCTGGACCGAGCGCAGCAGCTCGTCCGCGCGCTCCGGGTCGCCCGCGAGCGCGGCGGCGCGGGCGGCCCGCACGACCTCGGGGTCACCGGTGGCGGGCGGGGACGGGTCGGTCCACAGCCGGTCGTCGTTGAGGTCGAACCTGCCGTCGCCCCAGCACATCGCGCCGAACCGGCCGTCGCCGATCGGGTGCGCCTCCTCCCAGCGCGCGGCGGGTTCGGCGGCCCACGGGCTAGGGCTGTCGGAGAACGGCGACACCGAACCTCCCGAGTTCGACCTCGTCGGCGGGCGCGGCCTCGGCGCCCTGACCGCTCCCGGCGCGCGCGTCCCCGGCCAGCAGGTCGACCCCGCCGCCGGGAACGGCCACGGACACCGGTTCGTCGTTGTGGTTGACCAGGAACAGGAACTCGCCCCGCCACACCGCCTCCACGCCCGAGGGCAGCAGCGGCAGCGCGCGCGGCACGCCCGCGCTCTCGACCAGGTGGGCGAGCAGCCGCGCGGTGGCGGCGGGCTCGGGCCGGGTGGCGGCGTACCAGGCGCGGCCGTGCCGCAGCACCACCGGGGCGTCCCCGGCGCGCGCGACGACCTCGGCCCCGTGCGGGACCACGTCGTCGAGCCAGAAGTCGGCGGTGAACTCGCCCAGCAGCTCGGACTCGCAGCGCAGCTCGCGCTCGACCGGGGCCATCTCCTGCACGGTCAGCCCGAGCAGCCCGCGCAGCGGACCGGGCGCGCCACCGGGGTGGACCCGGTCGTTCTCGTCCACCACGCCGGAGAAGAACCCGACCAGCAGCGTGCCGCCACCGTCCACGAAGGACTCGAACCGGGTGGCGTCCCGCACCAGGTACAGGTTCGGCACGACCACCAGCGCGTAGGCCGACAGGTCCGCGTCCGGCCGGACGAAGTCCACCGCGACGCCGAGGTCGAACAGCGGCTCGTAGAAGTCCCGCACCCGCGCCAGCAGGTCGAAGTCGTTCGCCGGGTGGGCGTCGAGCCTGCACGCCCACCAGCTCTCCCAGTCCAGCGCGAACGCCACCGACGCGCGCACGTCCGCCCCGACGACCTCGTCCAGCTTCGCGAGGTCCGCGCCCAGCTCGCACACCTCGCGGAACACCCGCGTGTCCGGCCCGGCGTGCGGCAGCATCCCGGAGTGGAACTTCTCCGCGCCACCGGCCGAGGCCCGCCACTGGAAGAAGCAGACCGCGTCCGCGCCGCGCGCCACCGCCTGCGCGGACTGGGCCCGCAGCTGGCCTGCGGGCTTGGCCGGGTTGCGGCGCCGCCAGTTCACCGCGCTCGCCGCCTGCTCCATCAGCGCCCACGGCCCGCCCGCGAGCGAGCGCACCAGGTCGTAGGCGATGGCCGTGCCCACGTGCGACTTCGGGTCCGAGGGGTCCGGGTACCAGTCGTGCGAGACGACGTCCTCGTGCGCGGCCAGCGCCCAGTAGTCCATCGGCTGGTCCAGGCCCATGAAGTTCGTCGTGATCGGCACGTCCGGGTTCGCCGCCCGCAGCACGGCCTTCTCCGCGAGGAAGCACTCCAGCAGCGCGTCCGAGGAGAACCGGGCGAAGTCCAGCCGCTGCGCCGGGTTGATCAGGTACGGGGCGCGGCGCGGCGGCACGACCTCGTCCCAGTCGCCGTAGCGCTGGCTCCAGAACGCGGTGCTCCACGCGGCGTTCAGCGCGTCGAGCGTGCCGTGCCTTGCCCGCAGCCAGCGCCGGAAGTGCTCGGCGCTGACGTCGCAGTGGCAGACCTCGCAGTACTCGTTGTTCACGTGCCACATCACCACCGCCGGGTGGTGCGCGTACCGGGCCGCCAGGTCCGTGACCAGCTCCAGCGACCGCTTGCGGTAGACCGGGGACGACGGGCAGAACTGGTTGCGCGAGCCGTAGGACAGCCTGCGCCCGTCGAAGTCCACCGGCAGCGTCTCCGGGTGGCGGTGGCCCAGCCACGGCGGCGGCGACGCCGTCGGGGTGGCCAGGCACACCGCGATCCCGTTGGCGTGCAGCAGGGACAGCACCCGGTCGAGCCAGTCGAACTCGCGCGCGCCGGGGGTCGGTTCGAGGGTGGCCCAGGAGAAGACGCCGACCGTGGCCACGTTCACCCCGGCCCGCTTCATCAGCTCGACGTCCTCGGCCCACACCTCCTCCGGCCACTGCTCGGGGTTGTAGTCCCCGCCGTAGCGCAGCCTGCCGCGCACCGCCGCGCCAAGTCCGACAGCGCCCGGTACCCCCGAGCCCGGTCCCACCGCGTCCAGTCCCGTCACACCGTCCCCGCTTCCACCGTCACCCCTTGACCGCCCCCACGATCACGCCCTTCGTGAAGTGCTTCTGCACGAACGGGTAGACCACCGCGACCGGGACGAGGGCCAGCACGACGACGGCCATCTTGATGGCCAGGGTGGCCACCAGTCCACCCCCGGCGCCGACCGTCTCCGCGCCCTGCGTGACGCCGGGGATCGGCTGCCCCTGGAGCACGAAGGTGCGCAGCACCAGCTGCAGCGGCCACTTCTCGGTGCTGTTCAGGTACAGGAACGCGTTGAAGAACGCGTTCCAGTAGCCGACCGCGTAGAACAGCGAGACCACCGCGGTGACGCCCTTGGACAGCGGCAGCACGATCCTGGTGAGCACGCCGAACTCGCTGGCCCCGTCGATGCGGGCGCTGTCGATCAGCTCGCCGGGCAGGTTCATGAAGAACGAGCGCAGCACCACCAGGTTGAACGCCGACACCGCGCCGGGCAGGATCAGCGCCGAGTAGCTGTCCAGCATCCCCAGCGACTGCACCAGCAGGTAGGTGGGGATCAGGCCCGGCCCGAACAGGAACGTCAGCAGCACCAGGAACAGCAGCGGCCGGTGCGCGAACGTGCCCGGTCGGGACAGGCCGTAGGCGGCGAGCAGCGAGATGCCGGTGCTGAACGCCGTGCCCACCGCGGTGATGCCCAGGCTGACCAGCACGGCGCGGGTGACCACGCCGCCGGTGAGCAGCTCCTCGTAGGCGGCGAACGTGATGCCGTCCGGCACCACGACGAGCCCACCGGCCGCCGTGATGGCCTGCTGGGTGGACAGGCTGGTCAGCACCACCACCCACAGCGGGAACAGCACCACCAGCAGGATCACCGCGACCAGCACGCCCTTGGCGGCCCGGCCGAGCGCGGAGGGCGGCTCCTCCCACACCGGCCTGGTCGGCTTCGCCGAGGCGCGCGCCGAGCGGATCGTCGGGCGCGGGGTCGTGGTCGTCATCGGGAGTACACCCCCTGCTCGCCCGCCAGGTGCGCGACCTTGTTGGCCGCCAGCACGAGCGCGAGCCCCACCAGGCCCTTCACCAGCCCGGCCGCCGCCGCGTAGGAGAAGTCCGAGTTGACCACGCCGGTGAAGTAGACGTACGTGTCGAGCACTTCCGCCGCTTCCCGCCCCACCGCCTCGCGTTGCAGCAGGAACTGCTCGAAGCCGACGGTCAGCGCCTCGCCGAGGCGCAGGATCAGCAGCAGCACCACGACCGGCACGAGCGCGGGCAGCGTGACGTGCCAGAGCCTGCGCCACCGCCCGGCCCCGTCGACGGCGGCGGCCTCGTACAGCGAGGCGTCCACGGTCGCCAGCGCGGCCAGGAACACGATCGCGCCCCACCCGGCGTCCTTCCACACCGCCTGCGCGGTGACCAGCCCCAGGAACAGGTCGGGGTCGGTCATCACGTCGAACGTGGTGGCGCCGTTGGAGCGCAGGAACGAGTTGAGCAGACCGGCGCCGCCCAGCATCTGCTGGAACAGGGTGATCACGAGCACCCAGGAGAAGAAGTGCGGCAGGTACACCACGCTCTGCACGAGCAGGCGCAGCCGGGGCGAGAGCAGGCTGTGCACCAGCAGCGCCAGCCCGATCGGGATCGGGAAGTAGAACACCAGCTGGAACGCGGTGATCATCAGCGTGTTGCCGGCGGCGGCCCAGAAGTTCGGGTCGGTCGCGATCCGCTCGAAGTTCACCAGGCCGGTCCACGTGCTGGCCATGACGCCGGTGTACGGCGAGTAGTCCTGGAACGCCACGACGTTGCCGAGCAGCGGCACGTAGTGGAACACCACGAGCACCAGCGCGGCGGGCATGACCATGAGCAGCATCGGCCAGTCGCGGCGCAGCTTGCGCGACCACGCGGGGGCGCGGCGGGCGGCGGTGTGCTCGCCGCGCCGCGCCTCCGGTGGGGTCGTCAGGTCAGCGCCCGGCATCGGTGAGGACCTTGTCGTAGAACTCGCGCAGCTTGTCGCCGCCCGCCTTGCGCCACTCCTCGGCCAGGCCGTCCGCGTCCTTGGCGCTGGCGCGCCCGCGCAGGATGTCGTTGGTGCGGTCCTCGAACTGCTTGCCCAGCTTGGTCAGCTCGGCCGGCTCCTCGATGCGCAGGCCGAACGTGATCGGCTTGACCTGCTTGGAGTAGGCGTCCGCGTGCCAGGCGTGGGCCTCGCGCACGAAGTCCGGGAACTGGGTGTGCGCGTACGCCTCGGCGGGGCCGGAGATGAACCCGTAGGTCAGGGTGATCTCCTTGGCTCCCAGGGCGTTCAGCTGCGGCGAGCCGTCGGCGTTGCGGGTGCTGTGCTTGCCGTCGATGCCGTAGCGCAGCAGGAAGTGCTCGCTGGTGCCGAACGGCGCGGCGGCGAAGTTGCACAGCCGCAGCAGCTCCTTGACCCGGTCGTCGGAGAGGTCCTTGCGGAACAGGGTGAGCATGGAGACCGGGTTGCTGATCGGGTAGGTGGCCTTCCCGCCGTCCGAGGCGAACGGCAGGATGGCGGACATCCGGAAGTCCGGGTTCACCGGCCGTTGCTGCTCGAAGGTCTCGTGCCACGCGCCGACGCCGTCCTGGTGCAGCAGGACCTGCCCGGAGGCGAACAGCTCCTTGAGGCGGCTGAAGTTGCCCGCGACCACGTCGGGGTGCACGTAGCCGGCGTCGAACAGCTCGCGCATGTCGCGGATGGCCGCGGCGTACTCGGGCGTCTCGATGTGGTTGACGACCTTGCCGGAGGAGTCGCGCTGCCAGTCGCCCTTGTCGCCCCGAGCGCGCACGAGCGTGCGGAAGATGTCGCCGACCGCCCAGCGGTTGCCCGCCGGGTCGTTCACCTTGGCGCACAGGTCCTTCAGCTCCGCGAAGGACTTGACCCGCGGGTCGACGCCGAGGCTCTCGAACAGCTCGGGCCGGTAGAAGGTGGCCTCGGCGAACAGGTCGCCGGGGAACGGCACCGCGAACAGCTTGCCGTTGTAGACGCAGTTCTCCCACACGGCGGTGGGGATGCCCGCGAGCATCGGGTAGTCCTTGGCCTTGTCGCCCGCGATGAGGCCGCCGATGTCGCGGAACACCTCGCCGACGCCCGCGCTGAACCGGGGCGGCACGGTGAAGGTGGGCATGACGGTCAGCTCGGGCACCTGCTTGCCCGCCATCATGGCGGCGAGCTTCTGCGCGTAGTCCGCGCCCGCGACCAGCTCGAACTTGACCGTCCCGCCGAGCCGCTCGTTGACGGCGTCGTAGTACGAGTTCTGCCCGAGGCCCGGCGGCACCGGCCAGAACGTCGGCGTCATGACGGTGACCTCGCCGCCGGAGAGCGGCTTCTCCTTGACCGCCTCGACGAGCGTGGAGGGGAACTTGAGGTACCCGGCCTTGGAGCCGTTGACCCCAGGGAGGTCGGGCTTGGCGAACTCGACCGGCGAGTACGACGGGAGCAGCTTGGCGAGCTCCTCGGAGTTGAGCGCGCCACCGCCCCCTCCCTGCTGCGGCGCGGGCCCACCGCAGCCGACCAGCAGCGCACCACCGGCAGCCGCACTCATGCCGAAGAAACTCCTGCGGGACACATTCATCGGACAACGCCCCTTCGCGTCGGTGATAGGGGTGCCGTCGGGGTGTGGTGCGCGGGCTCGACGGCGCGGACGGCGGCGCGCGTGTCGCGGAGTGGTGCTGGTCCGGTCACCCCGTGGGGAGGAAGCGCTTCCCTGCGTGGCTCGTGCCGGTGCGGCGCTCCCCGGTACGGCGCGGCCAGGGCCGGCGCTCTGCGGTGAAGCGCTTCGACGTGGGGTGCGCGGCCGGGTGCGGGCATGGGGTGGTCCTCACCGGCGCCCGGCGCGGGCGGCGGTGCTGGCGCGTTCGACCAGGCGGGGCCGCAGCAGGGTCAGCGGGGCGACCCTGCCGCGGTTCAGCTTCGCCATCAGCAGCTCCACGGCCCGGTGGCCGAGCTGCTCGGCGGGCAGCTGCACGGAGGTCAGCTCCGGGGACAGGCGGTCGGCCAGGTCGTCCGGGCAGATCGCGACCACCGCGATGTCGTCCGGCACGTCGCGGCCCAGCGCGCGCAACGCCTCCAGGACCGACGGCAGCGCGGCCTCGTTGTGCACGACCAGCCCGGTGACCGTGGGGTGCCGGTCCAGCAGGCCCGTCACCGCCGCCCGCACCGAGCTGTGGTCGGTCTCGGTCGGCAGGGTCGTCGACGAGATGCCGCGCCGCATCGCCGCCGCGCTGAACCCGGCCATGCAGCGGTGCGCGAACCCGGTGTCGCGCTCGTAGACCGCGCGGGGCGCCCCCACCAGCGCCACCGAGCGGTGCCCGAGGTCGGCCAGGTGGTCGACGCAGCGGGCGCCCGCCTCGGCGAAGTCCAGGTCGACGCAGGTCAACCCGGCGGCGTCGGCCGGGAAGCCGATCAGCACCGAGGGCCGCTCCAGCTCGCGCAGCACCGGCACCCGCTCGTCGTGCATCTCCACGTCCATCACCAGCAGCCCGTCCACCTGCGCGCTGCCCGCGACCCGGCGCAGCCCGGCCGCGCCCTGGTCCGCCGTCACCAGCAGCACGTCGTGCTCGTGGCCGCGCGCGGCGTGCGCCACCGCGACCACGAACTGCATCAGCACCGGCAGGTTCATGCCCTCGCGCATCGGCAGGACCAGCGCCAGGACGTTGGCCCGGTTGCTGGCGAGCGAGCGGGCGCCCGCGTGCGGGTGGTAGCCGAGCGCGCGGACGCTGGCCTCGACCCTGGCCCTGGTCGCGGGCGAGATGGAGCGCCTTCCGGTGAGCACGTAGGAGACCGTGCTGGGCGCGACCCCGGCGTGCCGGGCCACGTCGGCGATCGTCACCATCAGACCACCCGCTCCACCCGGACGCCCGCGCGCAGCGCGGTGACGACGACGGTGGAGCCGCCCTCCCTGGTCAGCTCGGTGCCGTCCGGGGTCTCGTAGGGCCACGGGGTGACGTCGTGGAACGCGATCCAGTCGCCCTCGGCCGGGAACACCACGGCGTCGTCGACCAGGCGCACGCCGCTGTGGTGGTCGAAGTCGGTCGCGCGCAGCGGACCGGTGCGCGGCGCGGGCGCCTCCCCCGGCAGCTCGACCTCCAGGCGGGCGCGGACGTCCCGGCTGGACGGGCCGACCAGCAGCACGCACGGACCGGCCTCGACCGAGCGGCGGCCCCGGACCACGTCCCAGTGCCACAGGGCGTCGGCGGGCAGCTCGACCTCGGCGGACTCGCCGGGCGCGAGGTCGACGCGGCGGAAGGACTGGAGCCTGCGCAGCGGCTGGCGGATCGCCGAGTCCGGTCGGGCGGCGTAGAGCTGGACCACCTCGGCGCCCGCGACGCGGCCGGTGTTGGTGACGGTGACGGTGACCCGCTCACCGTCCCAGGCCGGTTCGCCGTAGTCGAACGCGGTGTACGACAGGCCGTGGCCGAAGCAGAACAGCGGCTCGGCGGTGGAGTACAGGTAGGTGCCGCCGGAGCGGATGATGTCGTAGTCCAGCAGGTCGGGCAGGTCGGCGGCGGAGCGCGGCCAGGCCTGCGGGAGCCTGCCGGACGGGTTGAGCGCGCCGAACAGGGCCTCGGCGACGGCGGTGCCCTGGCGCTGGCCGCCGTGCGCGGTCCACAGGACGGCGGGCAGGTGCTCCTCCTCGCCGTCCAGCGCGTACGGGTAGCTGCTGACCAGCACGAGCACCGTGCGCGGGTTGGCCGCGCGGACGGCCCGCACGAGCGGGAGCTGCGGCAGGTCGAGGCCGGTGCGGTCCTGGGTCTCGCGGCCGTTGACGTGCGGGTCGTTGCCGACCACGACCACCGCCACGTCGGCCTCCCTGGCGAGCGCGACGGCCTCCGCCGCGCCGTCGTGGACGACCTCGGCGGTGAACGGCCCGTAGGTCAGGTCGCTGACCACGTGCCGCAGCACCAGGCCGTCGGGGGTGTCCTCGGGCGTGAACAGCTCGCGGACGTCCCAGCCGCCGGGGGCGAGCGCCTCGGCGACCAGGTCGCCGTCCTCGGTGACGCCGAGGAACCGGCGGTTGGCGGCGGCGCGCAGGGTCCACGCGCCGTCGCCCCAGTCGAACCGGTCGAAGCCGTCACCGGGTTCGGCGGTGGTCTCCACGCGGCCGTCGACGACGGCGAGGTGGCGGCCGTCGGGGCCGCGCAGGGTGATCCGGTCGACGCCCTCGGCGAACGAGGTCGCGGCGAACTCGGACAGTCCACTGAGGACGGTGACGGCGCTGCCCGGCAGGGTGCCGCTGTACCAGTCCTCGAACAGGGTGTCGGCGTGCGTGCCGATCACCGCGAGCCGGACGCCGCGCGGCAGCGGGAGCGCCTGCTCCTCGTTGCGCAGCAGCACGATCGCGGCGCGGGCGGCGTCGAGCGCGAGGTCGTCGTGCGAGCCGATGACGTCCTGCGTGATGCCCGCGTGCGGGTTGCGCCCGGCCGGGTCGAACTCGCCGAGCCGGAACCGCAGCGCCAGCAACCGGCCGACCGCGCGCTCCACGACCTCCCACGGCAGCAGGTGCCGCTCCAGCGCCTCGGTGACGGCGGTGACGGTGAGCTCGGGGTCCGGCCCCTGGTCGGTGCAGTTGTCCACGCCCGCGATCAGCATCGCGGCGTGCCCCTCGGCCTGGGTGGCGCGGAAGCCCTGCGACCCGGCGATGTTGGACGGCGCGAACGCGTCGCTGACCACCGCGACGCCGTCCGGGTGCCAGGTCCGCAGCTCGCTCTCCAGCAGCGGGCTCAGGTGCGCCGGGCGGCCGTTGACGAGGTTGTAGGACGGCATGACGGCGACCGCCGCGCCCGCCTCGACCGGTCCCCGGAAGCAGGGCAGCTCGTACTCGTGCAGCACGCGCGGGCGCAGGTCCGAGGAAGTGGTGTCGCGGCGGGTCTCGTTGTTGTAGCCCAGGAAGTGCTTCAGGGTGGGCGCGGTCTTGAGGTAGAACGGGTGGTCGCCGCGCAGGCCGGACGCGAACGCGGTGCCCATCGCGGAGGTGAGCACCGGGTCCTCGGAGTAGGCCTCCTCGTTGCGGCCCCAGCGCGGGTCGCGCAGCGGGTTGACCACCGGCGCCCACACGTTGAGCCCGTTGAGCGGGTCGCGGTCGTGGAACCCGCGCGCCTCGGTCCCCGCCGCGTCGCCGACCTTCCGGACCAGCTCGACGTCCCAGCTCGCGGCGAGCCCGACCGGTTGCGGGAAGACGGTCGCCTCGCCGAGCCAGGCGACGCCGTGCGCGACTTCCAGGCCGGTGCGGAACTCGGCGAGCCCGAGGCGCGGGACGGCGGGCTGCCGCTGGTGCAGCAGGGAGATCTTCTCCCGCTCGGTGAGCCGGGAGAGCAGGTCGGCGACCCGGTCGCGCAGCGGCAGGTCGGGGTCGCGGAACGGGAACTGGCCCACGGCACGCCTCTCGTCGAACACGTCGAACCGCCTGCGCCCGAAGTCGAATCGATTCGATTTAACGGCCAGGCATTTCCGGCAGATCATCAGCGGGTGAAGTGGTCAGAAATGTGCCACGGCGCTCACCGGTGGTCAACACCCGAATTCCGGTCGACGCATTCGATTCGAACGCGTTCGACGAATGTCCGGGAAAGCCGGGCACCCCCCGCGCTCGTTCGGCGCGGGGGGTGCTCTCGACCTGCGGTTGTGCGGTTAGCCGAACAGCTCCGAGTGCAGCGAGAACGCGGTGGCGATCTCGGCCTGCGCCCAGAACCTGTGGTACTCGAAGGTCGGCGCGGAACCACCGTTCAGGTAAGCCTGCACCTTGGGCCAGTCGGGGTCGTCCCGGTACATCGAGCGGATCGACAGGAACGTGGAGCTCTGGTTGATGGTGTCGCCGTTGGGCATCTTCCCGGTCCAGCCCGGCGGCACGTAGACGCCGGACCCGGAGGCCGAGTCGTAGGTGTCGTCGAACCGGTTGTAGTCCGCGC
Organism: Actinosynnema pretiosum; assembly: GCF_024171695.1. Lineage (GTDB taxonomy): Bacteria > Actinomycetota > Actinomycetes > Mycobacteriales > Pseudonocardiaceae > Actinosynnema > Actinosynnema pretiosum. The sequence continues at coordinate 126,152 of NZ_JAMTCF010000013.1, forward strand.
GGGACTCGGGGGTCGCGATGCCCTTGTCGTCCTGGTGGGACAGCAGCGCGGTCAGCAGGCCCTCGCCGGTGGTGCGGGCGGCGGCGTTGCCGGACTTGGCCGCGTAGTTCAGCAGCGTCTTGGCGAGCGACGCGGCGATGCCGACGTCCTGGCTGTGGTTGAGCACGCTCACCCGCAGGCCCGAGTTCCCGCTGGGGTTGCTCGGGTTCCAGGTGTCGGGCGCGCCGGTCCAGTTCATGTCGGACGGGATCTGGAACGCGCCGTTCGCGCCGACGGTGGTGTTGGCCAGCGCCCAGGGGACCCACTTGTCGAGGATCTTCTTGGCGCGGGCGTCACCGGTCATCTGGTAGAGCGAGGCGGTGCGCTCCATCTGCCACGCCTGGAAGCCGAACCAGCGGTTCGACGGCGGGTCGCGCCACACCGGGTGGGCGTCGTAGAACATGCCGTAGAAGGTCGGGGTGCCGCTGGGCGGCGCGCCGTAGTGGCCCTCCCACGAGTTCGTGACGCCACCGGCGATGCCGCCGTCCGAGGACTGGAGCCACTGCAGCAGCTCAAGCTGGCGGTCCAGCGACTTGGCCCAGTCCTGCTGGCCGGTGGCCGACTTGGGCTTGAGCGAGGCGACCTGCGAGAGGGCGTAGGCCGCGAGCGGGTTCTGGTAGCCCTGGTGCGAGGCGCCGTCGCCGATCCGCCAGGCCCACCCGGCGGAGGTGTCGGTCGCGCCGCCCCACGCGTAGTACCAGGACATCAGGTAGTGCGCGGCGTCCTTGCCGGTGCCGGGCGCGCAGGACGGGCTGGTGCAGCCGCCGATCTTCTTGAAGTACTTGTCGAACATGGCGTACCGCAGGTAGTCGCCCATCTTGGCGGCCTTGCCGATCTCCGCGGAGATCTCGCCCGCCTTGCCCTGCGAGGTGGCCCACTGCTGCGCCAGCAGCGCGACCTGGACCGCGCGCGCGTCGGCGTCGGGGGCGTTGGTGTACTTCCACTGCTTGGCGTAGCTGGCGTCCTTGGTGAACAGGTCCAGGAAGCCGTTGGGGCCGCCGTGCTTGAACGTGTCGCACGAGGAGTGCGGGATGGTCTCCCACACAGACTCGGACGAGCCGCGCTGGTAGGTGTTGATGTACGCGGGCGCGGTGTCGGTGCCGTCGCCGCAGCGGCCGAAGCCGTAGGTGTTGTCGACGTCGAACAGCCAGTGCATCCCGTAGATGTCGTCGGTGCCGTACGCGGACTTCAGCTCGGCCGCGATCGGGTCCGTGCCGACGGGGATGTTGGCGTCGAGCTGCGCCGGGTACTGGTCCATCCTCGGGTTCTCCGGCGCGTAGGTGGCCGGCTTCGAGGGGTTGTACTTGTCGTTGGTGGGCTGGTCGGCCTTGGCCGGGATGGCGAACTTCTCCATCGACGCCCACGCGGACTTGAACGAGGTCCAGTCACCGGTGATGCGGGCGTAGCTGGCCTCCAGCCACAGGTAGTAGCTGAACGCCTCGGAGGTCGTCTGGTGGCCGTGGTCCGGGGCCTCGACGAGCAGGGTCTCCACCGAGTGGTAGGGGACCTTCAGGCCGCCGAAGTCGCGGAAGTAGCCGCTGGACGGGTCGTGGATCTTGGCGTACTGGTCGAGGAACGCCTGGTCGAAGTCCGTCGTGGACGGTGAGATCTCCTTGACCGCCACCGAGGCCGAGGTGATGCCGGTGGCGGAGGCGGTGAACGTGGCCTCGGCCAGCGCGCCGCCGTTGTTCGCGGAGGTGACCGTGACGTTCTGCCTGGTCGACCAGTTCGCGGTGGTGAAGGTCAGCGTCGCCGGGCCCGCCGTGAGGTCGGCGCTGCCGGAGGAGCGGGCGACGGCGACGGTGACCGGGCCGCTGGGCGCGGTGGCCAGGGAGACGCCGAACGCGCCGGTGGCGCCCTGCTTCACGCTGAGCGTGTTGGGGCTGGCCAGGATCGCCTGCCCCGCGAGGACCTTCACGCCGACCGGGGAGGACAGGGCGGTGGCGCCCTTGTTGTCCGTGGCGCGGGCGGTGATGGTGTGGTCACCGGTGGCCGCGCCGGTCCAGGAGCCCTGGAACGGGGCGGAGGTGTCGGTGGCCACGACGGCGCCGTCGGCCAGGAAGTCGACCTTGGCGACCGTGCCGTCGGAGTCCGCGGCCGTGGCGGCGAGCGGGATCGCCGTGCCGGTCACGTAGGACGCGCCGGAGGCGGGCGAGGTCAGGCTGACCGTCGGGGCGGTGTTCGGCCCGGTGCACGGGGTGCCGTTGACGGCGAAGTCCGTGGGCGCGGTGTTGGTGGCGCCCTTGGTCCCGTTGAAGCCGACCGTGACCTCGCCGCCGCTGGGCAGGTTGGGCGACCAGGTGGGCGCGGCGACGGTGACCTTGCTGCCAGCCTGGGTAAACGTGCCGTTCCAGCCCTGCTGCACGGTCTGGCCGCTGGGGAAGGTCCACGTGAGGCGCCAGTTGGCGATGGCGTCGCCCTGGTTGCGGACGGCGACGCTCGCGCCGAACCCGTTGTTCCACTCGTTGGTGACCTGGTAGTTGACCGTGCAGGTCACCGCGGCGTTGGCGACCGGCGCGACCACTACGGGCGCGATCCCGGCTGCGACGACCGCAGCGGCGGTCAGGGCGAGCGGCCGGGACCTTCCCGCTCTGGTGCGGTACCTCATGCGTCCTCCTCCTGCGCGGATCAGCCGTTGACCCGCGGGCTTGGGGCGGTGCGTGGGCTGGCTTGGGGGTGGCGGTGGGGCTTTGGGTGGGGGCTTGGCGGTGGGGCTTGGTGGGACTCGGCGGTGGCGGCGGACCTGGGGGGCGGCGGTACTGAGACTGGCGGCGGACCTGGGGGTGGCGGCGGTACTGAGCGATGAGGCTTGGGGTCGGACTGGGCATTGGGGCTTGAGATGGGGCCTGGTGGTGGGGCTGGTCAGCAGTACTGGGTTGTGAAGCTCGCCCTGCGAGGCGGGTTGAACTGGTGGCGCGACTCGGCACACCGGGTCGGCGGTGCACCGAGCCGCGCCCGTCAGTGGAGAACCACACGGAAGTCCGGTGGTTCACCGGGCCACGGCGCAGCCGCCCCCGATCGGGGGCCGGGGGCGACCTGCCGAGACCAGCTCCGGATGAACGGACCGCTCACCCGGACAGACAAGCTCCATCAACGAGATCACCGGCCCATTCACCAGGTGATCGGCCCATTCACCTAGTGGTCGGGCCAGTCACCACGCAGCCGGACCATCCACCAAGCGATCGGACCATCCACCAAGCGGCTGGACCATTCGCCTAGTGGCCGACCCGTTCGCACAGTGATCGGACCGTTCACCAGGTGACCGGACCATTCACCCAACGGCCGGGCCGTTCGCATGGTGAACGGACCGTTCACCATGCGATTGAGCTGTTCACCTGACGGTCAGGTCCTTTGCCAGGCGACCAGCTGTTCGCTTGACGGTCGGGCCGTTCACCAAGTGACTGGCCCGTTCACTAGGTGAACGGACCGTTCGCACAGTGGTCGGACCAGTCACCAGGTGAACGGACCCTTCGCACAGTGGTCGGACCAGTCACCAGGTGAACGGACCATTCGCACAGTGGTCGGACCAGTCACCAGGTGAACGGACCATTCATCTAGTGGTCGGGCCGCTCATCTGGTGACCGGACCATTCATCTGGTAGTCGGGCCGCTCACCTGGTGACCGGACCATCCACCTGGCGGGCGGGCCGCTCGTCCGGTGGTCGGGCCGCTCACCTGGTGAGCAGCTGGAGTGATCGAGCAAGCGGGCCGCCTACGTGCCGCCTGCATGCCGCCTGCGCGCCGCCTGCGCGCCGGGTGAGCGAACGGCCCGTTCGCCCGGCGGCGAGCTGGGGGTCGGCACGGGTCGCCTGGGCGCGCAGAACGGCCCGTGCCGAAGTTCATCGTCCGGAGTCCGCCGGTCGCGCGGAATGGCTCGGCGGGCGCGTCGGTGGCTCGGCCTGGATCGGCCGGGTTCCGCGCGGGTGGCCGTTCATGCGTCGTCGCATGGCGGTTCCTCCGGGGCTGCGAGGGGGTGGAACGCCTCTGGGAGCGCTCCCAGGTTCGGACTGTAACGGCATCGAAACAGCCTGAAAAGAGGGTTCGACCACAAAGCCTTGACCGACTTCGCCCGCAGTCCACCGCGTGGTGCGCCGGTCGGCGTCGCCCGCTGCGCCGAATACCGGCCACCGCGGGAGAGGGAATCGCTCGCCGCGCGCCGATGACCAGGAACCCCACCCGCCAACCCTCAGAACCTCGCAAAAGCCGCGTTCACTCCCGTGAACCCGACTTCTGTTGGCGAACGCTCACCCGTTCGGCCCAGAAAACAGTGCCGCGTTCGACGCAATTCGACGGAAAAGCAACATCAACTTCACTTGCCACCCGCACGATCGCGGGGTCCCACCCGGAACGGCCCCACCACCCCCAGGAACGCCCACCGATCGGTCACCGCCGGTGAGCAATTCCAGCCCGTTCACCCCTAGCGCCCGTCCCAAAACCCCACCCCCTCAACGCACCGTGAGCGATTCCACCCCACCGCCGTCAGGCAAGACCACCCCCGCACCCTTTTCCACGTCGTTTCCCGGCGGTTACAGTCCCGGCCACCTGGGAGCGCTCCCAGCCCCAGAGTGACAACCCCGTCCCAGCAACGACGCTGCGAAGAGGAACCCACACCATGCGATCAACGACCACGGCGCGCGGCAACGGCGCCACGCCGTCGAAGTCCCGTCGCGGGAAGGTGGCAGCGGGAGCGCTGTCCAGCGCGCTGGTCGCCGCGGCCACCGCCATCGCCACGGGGACGGCTTCCCCCGCGGCGGTGGCGGCGGACTCGGAGTTCTACTCCGACCCGGCGACCAGCGCGGCCAGGTGGGTGGCGGCCAACCCGAACGACAGCCGGGCTGCCGTCATCCGCGACCGCGTCGCCTCGGTCCCCCAGGCGAAGTGGTTCACCACGACCAACACCTCGACCATCCGCTCCGAGGTGGACGCCCACACCTCGGCGGCCTCGTCGGCGGGCAAGACCCCGATCCTGGTGGTCTACAACATCCCCAACCGCGACTGCGGCGGCGCCAGCGGCGGCGGCGCCCCCTCGCACAGCGCCTACCGCCAGTGGGTCGACCAGTTCGCGGCGGGTCTGGCCGGACGCCCGGCCGCGATCATCCTCGAACCCGACGTGCTCCCGATCATGAGCACCTGCCAGAGCGCGTCCCAGCAGGCCGAGACCCGCGCGTCGATGGCCTACGCGGGCAAGGCGCTCAAGGCCGCGTCGAGCCAGGCGAAGGTCTACTTCGACATCGGCCACTCGGCCTGGCTGACCCCGGCCGAGGCCGCGAACCGCCTGCGCGCGGCGGAGATCTCCACCAGCGCGGACGGCATCGCGACCAACGTCTCCAACTACCGCCGCACCGCCGACGAGGTGGCGTTCGCCAAGGCCACCCTGAACGCGCTCGGCGACGGCAGGCTCAAGGCCGTCGTCGACACCAGCCGCAACGGCAACGGACCGCTCGGCAGCGAGTGGTGCGACCCGCCCGGCCGGGCCATCGGCACCCCGAGCACCAGGAACACCGGCGACCCGCAGATCGACGCCTTCCTCTGGGTCAAGATCCCCGGCGAGGCGGACGGCTGCATCGCGGGCGCGGGCCAGTTCGTGCCGCAGCGCGCGTACGACATGGCGGTGGCCGCGGGCCCCGTCCCGACGACGACCACGACCACCACGACCACGCGCGTCACCACGACCACCACCACGCCCCCGCCGAACGGCGCGGCCTGCGTGGTGCGGCACCGGGTGGTCAGCTCGTGGTCGGGCGGCTACACCGGCGAGGTGGTGATCGAGAACCGGGGTCCGGCGCTCCAGAGCTGGACCTTGGAGTTCTCCGCCCCCGGAGTGGCCGTCTCCCAGGGCTGGAACGGGACGTGGACCGACCTGGGCGACCAGGTCCGGGTCACCAGCGCGTCCTGGAACGGCGGGCTCGCCACCGGTGGAACCGCGACCACCGGCTACTCGGCGAGCTTCAGCGGCGGCACGCCTCCGTTCTCGTCTCCCGTGCTGAACGGAACGGCCTGCGCCTGACCCGCGCGTTCCCCAGTCCGGCCACCCTCCCCGGCGCGGCAGCCGGGGAGGGTGGCCGCTTTACTGGTGCCATGCGCTGCCCCTGCGGTTCCGGTTCCCCCTACGACGAGTGCTGCGCCCGCTACCACGGCGGCGAGCGCGCGCCGACGGCCGTCGCGCTGATGCGCTCGCGCTACTCGGCGTTCGCGGTGGGCGACCCCGACTACCTGCTGCGCACCTGGCACCCGGACACCCGCCCCGAGGAGCTGGACCTGGAGCCGGACCAGAAGTGGCTGCACCTGGAGGTGCTGTCGTGGACCGGCGGGGGCGTGCTGGACGCCGAGGGCGAGGTCGAGTTCCGGGCGCACTACCGGTGGTCAGGCGGCCGGGAGGAGCTGCACGAGCGGAGCTCGTTCCGCCGGGTCGACGGGGCGTGGACCTACGTCGAGGCGCTCGGCTGACGACCAGGCCGGGCCGTCGAACCGAGTGGTTCCTGGCCGCCGAACCGGGCGGTCAGCAGCCGAACCAGTCCTGCGCCAGCTCGTCGAACGTGGTCGCATCGCTCGGCACTTCCCTGAGGTACCAGGGCAGGTTCGAGTACACGTGCAGCAGCGCGTAGGCCATGACGCGGCGCGGGTCGACCTCGCGCCCGTACCCGGCGTGCAGCGCCCGGTTCGCGACCCGGTCGCCTCGGGTGAGGAAGACCCCGGTGGCGACGAACTCGTACTCGCGCGCGGCGAGCATGGCGGGTTCGAAGTCGAACAGCCCGGTGAGGCGGCCACCGCTCGCGAGCAGGTGCGCGCCCATGACCTCGGTGTGCGCGAGCACCTGCGGTTCGACGCCGAGGTCGACGGAGTCGAGGAAGTCCGGGATCTGCTCGACCCAGCGCGGCTCCAGCCCGCGCGCCCGCTGCCGCTCCACGCAGCCCGCGCGCTGCCGGGCGGTGAACGCGGCCCAGTCGGCGGGTTCCGCGACCGGCGAGGGGAGCTCGTGCAGCGCCGCGAGCGACTCGCCGACCTGACCGGCGAGGCCGACCCGCTCGGCGGCGGTCAGCCCCGGCCACAGCAGGTGGACCTCGTCGCCGCGCAACCGTCCCATGTGGACGTACCCCCAGCCCTGGAACTCGCCCGAGCCGAGGACTTCGGGCGTGGGAACCGGGAGCTTCCCGTGCACGGCGGCCAGGACGTCCCGCTCCACCGCGACCTCGGACAGGTAGGGGCCGGGGAAGAGCTTGAGCACGTGGTCGCGACCGACCGAGTAGACCGGGAGCGAGCCGGACGCGAACCGCTCGGGCGCGGCGTCCAGGCCGAGGCGCCGCGCGAGTCCGGCGACGCCGGGCAGCAGCTCCTCGGGGGTGAGCGCCTCGAACCGGGCCACGGTGTCCGCGATGGGCAGCGACATGCGCGCGAAGCTAGCAAGGCGGTTCGCGCGCGGCCAACCGGTTTTGGCGGACCCCGGTGGCCGGGAGGCGCGATTCCCGTTGTCGGGCAAGGTTTTCAGGGCACGGGCGGTCCGGGTTCGGAGGGGTGTCGTGAGATCAGGTTGGCTGGTACCTGCGCGACCAGCCAACCCGCCCACCCGGCCCCCTCCCCGTGACCGCCCCCGCGTTGCCGAGCTCCCGCGTCAGCCCGCCGTCAGCGGTCGAACAGCGGGGCGAAGACGGTGCGCCAGTTGCCCTGCAGCAGTTCGGCGATGTGGTCGAAGTAGCGCTCGACCACGTACTCGGCGTCGTCGCCGTCGAGCTCCGTGCACTTGTCGAGGTCGTCCCACTCGTGACCGAGCCCGAGCCGGTCGAGCGCGGCGAGCACCTCGGCGTCCTTCAGGATCGCGCCGTCCCACGCGCAGGCCGCGCCGAGCAGGTAGCGCAGGTGGTAGGTGGTCTCGCCGCGCTCCAGCTCCTCGCTCTCGAAGAACGTGTTCTCGAACTCGGCGAGCCCCGAGTCCTCGTCGGCGATCTCGACCAGCTCGGCCCAGTAGGCGGCGTCGTGCTTCCCGTCGGTCTGGGTGAAGTGCTCGGCCGCGAACGCCGCCATGGTCTCCGCGTCGTCGATCAGCGGGGACAGCACGAAGTCGGAGGGGTAGTTGAAGGCGAAGTAGTACCTGGTGCCGTCCAGGGTGAGGGATTCGATTCCCACCACGGCACCTTCGCCGCCGGGGAACGGTTCGTAGGTCATGTGATCATCATGGTTGACCAGGCCGACAATTCCGACAGGTGTAGCCCGTTGCTGCTTTCGGAGCAATCTCACAGGGCCGAAGGGTTGCCCTTCACGGGGAAGCTCACCTCGGCAGGGTGCAGGCGGCGGTCGCGTTGAACGGGGCCGGTCCGGTGTCGAGCGCGCCACGCCGCGCGGTCGCCTCGTAGCCCTGCGTGCACGGTGGCGGCTCGAAGAAGGTGAGCGCCAGGCCGAGCGAGACGCCGCCGCCGGAGTACACCGACTGCCCGACCTCGACGGCGCGCGGCAGCGACACCAGCACCTGATCCAGGTCCCCGCGCCTGCGCAGCAGGACGTCGGCGGTGGTGACGAGGTTGGCCAGGGTGGCGCCGAGGCCGCCGCCGCTCTCCCGCAGCAGCCCGCCGACCTGCTCGCCGACGCCGGGACCGGCCTTGATCACGCGGCGCAGGTCGGCGTCCCCGCGCTCCAGCGAGGCGGCGACCTGGGCGGCGGACTCGGCGAACGAGGTGATGGCGGCGGCCTGGTCGAGCTGGGTGCCCAGCACGGTCCCGGCGTCGCGCAGCAGCGCGCTGGTCCGGGGCAGGTGCTCGCTCGCGGTGGCGGTGAGGTCGCGGACGCCGTCGAGCAGCAGCCCCAGGTCGGGCCCGGTGTCGCGGAGCGCGAGGTCCAGCTCGTCGACGACGGTGCGCAGCGCGTCCTGCGGCACGGACCTGGCCAGGTCGTCCAGCTCGGTCAGCACGCCCTCCACGGGTGGCGGCAGCGCGGTCCGGTCGATCGGCACGACCTCGCCCTCGGCCAGGTCGCCGCTCGCGGAACCGTTGCCGGGCTTGAAGTCCAGGTACTGCTCCCCCACGGCGGACCGGTTGGTCACGACCGCCTGGGCGGCGCGCGGGATGGCGACTCCGCCGTCGATGAGCAGGTCGGCCTGCACCACCCCGTCGACCAGCCGGACCCGGTCGACCCGCCCGACCCGCACGCCCCGGTAGGTGACCTCGCCGCCCGCGAACAGCCCGCCGGTCCTGGCCAGCCGCACGTGCACGGCGTACTCGTCTCCGGGCACGAGCCCGGCGTAGCGCGCGCCGGTGAACCCGGTGCCCAGCAGGGCGATCACCGCGAACAGCGCGATCTTCAGCCGCACCCCGCTCACCTCGGACCGCCCTTCAGCTCCAGGTAGGTGTTGAGGTAGTCGCCCTTGACGCCGTCGAGCACCGCGTCGGTGAACGGGAACGTGAGCAGCAGCTCCAGCGACCGGGGCAGGTCCTGGCCCGCCGCGACGAGTTCGCGCAGCACCGGTTCGAGCGCCTTGAGGTCTGCGACGAGGTCGTCGCGCGAGCGCTCGACGGTGTCGACGGCGACCCCGGAGAGCCGGTCGAGCGCCCCGAGCAGCCCGACGAGCTGCCCGCGCTGCTCCTCCAGCACCCGCAGCCCCGGTTCCAGCCCGTCCAGCACCTCGGCGATGCCGGGCTTCTGGTCCTCCAGCACGGCGGACAGCCGGGCGAGCCCGTCGACGGCCCGCGTGATGTCGTCGCGCCGCTCGTCCAGCCGCCGCACGAACTCGTCCACTGTGGACAGCAGCGAGCGGGCCTGCTCGGTGTTGCCGTCGAAGGCGGCGGACAGCTCGCGGGAGATGTCCTGGACCTGCCCGATGCCGCCGCCGTTGAGCAGCATGGACAGCGCGCCGAGCACCTCCTCCACCTCGGGGTTGCGGTTGGTGCGCGCCACCGGCACGACCGCGCCGTCCACCAGCGGTCCCCCCGTGGAACCGCTCTCACCGGGGGCGAGCTCCACGTACTTCTCCCCCAGCAGCGAGGACTGCCGCAGCAACCCCCTGGCGTCGGCGGGCAGCCGCACGTCCCCGTTCACCAGCAGCCGCACCAGCGCGACCGAGCCGTCCTCGGACAGCCCGACCTCCTCCACCCGCCCGACCGGCACGTCGGCGACCTTCACGGCGGCCTGCGGCACCAGGTCGAGCACGTCGTCGAACTCGACGGTCACCCGGTACGGCCGCTCGCCCACGTCGGCGCCGCCGGGCAGCGGCAGGTCGTAGGCGCTGGGCATCCCGGAGCACCCGGCGAGCAGCACCAGCACGGCCACGAGCGCGGTCCACCGCAGCGCCCTCACCTCGGTCCTCCCGGCACGCTGAGCAGGTCGGACACGAACTCGTTCAGGTTGGCCCGCACGGTCAGCCGCCCCGTCCGCGGGTCGTAGGCGTCGATCACGTTGTGCAGCGCGCGGGGCGCGGAGCGGATCGCCTCGTCCAGCGACCCGCGCTGCGCGGCCAGCACGCCGGTCAGCTCGGCCAGATCGTCCACAGTGGACTTGAGCCGCCCCCGGTTGTCGCCGACGAAGCCGCGCACCGCCTCCAGCGCGGCAGCCAGCTCGCCGAGCAGCGCCTCCAGGTCGCCGCGCTCGGCGGCGAAGAACCCGGCGACGTCGGACAGCTGACCGGCCAGCAGCCCGACCTGCTCGTCCACCGACGCGAGCGCCCCGGTGAACGTCTTCAGGTGGTCGACGGCGCCGAACAGGTCGTCGCGCGACCCGGAGAGCACGCGGGTGGCGGACGCCAGCTCCCGCACCGCTTCCCCGAGCTTCGCGCCGTTCCCGTCGAGCGCGGCGGCGCCGGTGCCGAGCAGGTCGGACAGCGCGCCCTCGCGGTTGGCGCCGTCCGGGCCGAGCGCGTCGAGCAGCCGTTCCAGGCTCCCGTACAGCTGGTCCAGCTCGACGCTCGCGGCGGTGCGCTCCAGCGGCACCACGGCGCCCGCGACCAGCCGGTCGCCGCCGGTGTGGGCGGGGGCGAGCTGGAGGTAGCGGTCGGCGACGACGGACGGCGCGACCACGGCGGCCCTGACGTCGGCGGGCACGTCGACCCCGTGGTCGAGCTCCACCTCGACCCGCACCGAATCCCGTTCCGGCACGACGGAGAGGACCCGGCCCACCCGGACGCCGAGCACCCGCACGTCCGACTCCGGGTAGACGCCGACGGCGGACGCGAAGCGCGCGGTGAACCGGATTCCCTGCGGTTGCAGGAAGACCCACCACACGGCGGTCGCGACCAGCAGCACCAGCGCCATGACCTGCGCGGTGAGCACGTACCGCCGCCGCTGCGCCAGGCTCCGGAACATCAGCGCCCCCCGGTGGGGCAGTCGCGCCGCTCGGTGCTGACCACGAGGCCGCACACGTAGGTGTCGACCCACGGCCCGGTGCCGGTGGCGTCGGACAGCAGCCGGTAGTACGGCCCGGCCAGTGACAGGCCGCGCTCGAACGAGGCCTGCTCGCGGCGCAGCAGGTCGGTGACCCGCTCGACCTGCTCCAGCGCGGGCCGCAACCGCTCCTCGTTGTCCGCCACCAGCCCGCTCAGCTGACGGGAGAGCTCGCGGGCCCCGTCGAGCAGGCCGCTGATGGCGGCGCGGCGGCGGTTGATCTCGGCCAGCAGCCGGTTGCCGTCCTCGACGATAGCGGTGACGTCGTCGGCCCGCTCGGCGAGCGCGCCGCTGACCTTCTCGGTCCCGTCCAGCAGGGTGCGCAGCTCGCGGTCGCGGGTGGAGATGGTGCGGGACAACGAGGTCAGGCCGTCCAGCGCGCCGCGAACGTGCTCGGGGGTGTCCCGGAACGAGTCGGACAGGACCCGGAAGCTCTCCGCGAGCTGCTCGGCGTCCAGGCCGCCGAGGGTGCCCGCGAGGCCGTTGAACGCGTCGACCACGTCGTAGGGCGAGGTGGTGCGCTCCAGCGGGATGGGCGTGTCCGGGTCGAGCGGGTCGCGGCCCGCGGTGTCGAGCGCGAGGAACTTCTGCCCCAGCAGCGTTTTGATGCGGATGTCGGCGGTGCTGCGGTCGCCGACGGACACCCCGCGCACCCGGAACTCCACCAGCACCCGGTCGCCCGCGAGCCGCACGCGGGTCACCTCGCCGACCTTGAGGCCGGACACCCGGACCTCGTCGTCGGGTTCGAGCCCGGCGGCCTCGGCGAACTCGGCGCGGTAGCGGGTCCCTGCGGTCAGCGGGACGGCGTCCAGGCCGAGCGCGAGGGCGACGGCGGCGACGAGCGCGACGAGCCCGAAGGCCCCGATCAGCGCCGGTCTGCGGGTCATCGGCGGCACCTCGCTTCGGTGAGGGGGATGCCGACGGCCCCGCCGCCGGGCGCGGGCGGCGCGTCGGACTTCGCCAGGCACAGGTAGAAGTTGAGCCACGAGCCGTAGGAGGCGGTGCGCCCGATGGCCTCGAACTTCACCGGCAGGGTGCGCACGAACGGCTCCAGCTCGGGCGCGTCGGCGAGGTTCCCGGCGAGCAGGCCGAGCCGGTCGACGTCGTCCTTGAGCGGTTGCCTGCCCTGCTCCAGCAGCCGGGCGGTGCTGTCGGCGAGCGCGCCGATGCCGTCGACGGCCGTGCCGACGCTCTCCCGGTCGGCGGCGAACCCGGACACCAGGGCGCGCAGGGCGGCGATGAGCGAGGAGAACTTGTCGCCGCGCGAGTTCACCGTCTGGAGCACGGTGTTGAGGTTGTCGACCACCTCGCCGATCACCCGGTCCTTGGCGGCGAGGGCGGAGGTGAGGGAGGCGGTGTGGGCGAGCAGGCTCTCGATCGTGCCGCCTTCCCCTTGCAGCACCTGGATGATCTGGAGCGACAGGCGGTTGACGTCCTCGGGGTCGAGCGCTTGGAAGAGCGGGCGGAACCCGTTGAACAGGGTGGTGAGGTCGAGCGCGGGCGCGGTGCGCTCGACCGGGATGAGCCCGCCCTCGGGCAGCCGCTCGCCGATCCGCCCTGCGGGCTGGTCGAGCGAGACGTAGCGCTGGCCGACCAGGTTGCGGTACTTGACGGTGGCGGTGACCTCGGCGGACAGCGACCGGCCGCGCTCGACCGAGAAGCGGACGTCGACCAGCTCGTCGTCGACCAGCGCCATCGACTCGACCTGCCCGATCCGCACGCCGGACATGCGGACCTCGTCGCCCTCGGCGAGCGCGGTGACGTCGGTGAAGCGGGCGGTGTAGCCCGCGCCCGGCCCGAGGTCGACGCCGGTGATGGTGGCGGCGAGGAACGCGGTGGCCGCGATGGTGACGACGACGAACACCGCGAACTTGACCAGCGGCCCGACCAGGCCGTCCACGCCGCGGCGCATCAGCGCGCCCCCGTGCCGAGCAGCAGACCGGCCCAGTCCGGCACGTCGCCGGGCGCGACCGCGTTCGCGGGCCCCTGCGGGCAGGGGTGGCCCGGCGCGTCCGGCCCCGGCGCGGGTTCCGCCCGGCCGGGCACCACCACCAGCTCCCCGTGCAGCCCCGGTTGGTCGGTGCCCTCGCCCAGCGCCCGGTCGACGGCGGGCCGGAGCCCGTCCACGGCCCGCAGGACGCAGCGGTAGCTCGGGGCGTGCTCGGCCAGCAGCTCCAGGGTGGGCCGGGCGGTTCCCGCGAGCGCCACCAGGTTGCCCGAGTTGGCGGAGACGAACGCGGTGAGGTCGTCGGCCGCCGTGGTCAGGTTCCGGTGCAGCGCGGCCAGGTCCGCGCGCTGGCGGGCGAGGGTGCGGCTGGTCGTGGTGGCGTCGGCCAGCGCGGACACCAGGTCGTCGCCCGCGCCCGCGTACACGTCGGCCACCCCCGCCAGCCGGTCCAGGTCCTCGGTCAGCACGGGCAGGTCGGGGTTGAACGCCCGCAGGTGCTCGTCGAGCTTCACCACGGTGTCCCCGAGGTCCTCACCCCGACCGCGCAGGGCTTTCGCGATCGAGGTGAGCGCGGCGGACAGCTTGTCCGGGCGGACGGCTTGCAGCGTGGGCATCAGGTCCGCCAGCACCCGCTCCAGCTCCACGGCCGCGGCGCTGCGGTCCTGGTCGATGACGTCCCCGGCCGCCAGCGCCCCGCTCGGCCGCGCGGGCGCCTCCAGGCTCACGTACCGCTCGCCGAACAGCGTCTTGGGCAGCAACCGGGCCGTGGTGTTGCCGGGCACGAGCCCGACCTGACCGGGGTCGATCGCCAGCTCGACCTCGGCGCCGCCCCCGGTGGCCCGCACCGCGCGCACCCGGCCGATCGGGACGCCGAGCAGCTTCACCTCGGAGTCCACCTGGAGCTGGTTGCCCACCCGGTCGGTGCGCAGCAGGACCGGGACCTCGTCCCGGAAGGCGCCGAGGTAGACGGCGGTGGAAAGCGCGCACACACCGAGCAGCAGCACCGCGAAGAGCAATCCCGCCAAGCGCTGCCTGCTCCGCATGGGCGTTTCTCCCGGAACTCTCGGGGCGATGCCGTGGCCGGATTGTCCGGGCGACGTTACTGACGGGTACGGCGCAGGCACAAGGAATCGCCGAACTTTGTCACCCCGGTGACAAAAAACGGCTCACAGCTTCGCCGTCAGCGTCAGTTCCACCCCGTTCCCCGGCCCGGACACCAGTCCGGTGAGCAGCGGGTCCAACCGCTCGGCGCCCTGGCAGCCGGTGAACGGCGGGATGGTGAACACCGCCTCCATCGGGATCGCGGTCAGGTCGAACGGGCCGGACAGCTCCAGCACCGCCGGTTCCGCCGTCCGGCAGTCCGGGCCCACGTCCAGCGGCTGCCCGCCGACGACCACGTCGCCCAACCGGATCGTGATCAGCGCGGTGGCGGTGACCTGCCCCTCCTTGATGGTCCCCCGGACCGGGTTCACCGGGATCAAATCCACCCTGGACGTGGTGGGCACGAAGCCGAACGACAGGAAGTAGCCGTCGCTGGGCGGCAGTTCGAGCTGCCCGGTGATGCTGCCCGCGAGCAGGTCGATCTCGGCGCTGAGCGAGCCGGGCCCGATGGTCAGGTCGGAGCCGAACTTCGCCACCCGGTTGGTCCCGTCCACCCGGTAGTTGACCACGATCCCGGCCGAGGCCGACGGCGGCGCGGGGTCGGGGGGCGGCTCAGGGGCGGGCGCGCCCGCCGCCGAGGGGGCCAGCGCGAGCGCCGGGAGGAGCAGCAGGACGGCCAGGGCGCGGGACGCTCGGTGGGCTGCCACGCGCCCGAAACTAGCCCCCGGAACAAGTCCCGGACAACGCGGGAAGCACGCGGAACCGGTTGTTTGTCACCCAGGTGACAAATTCCCCGACCGGTTTCCGCCGAACCGGTGGGCACCCGCCCGGAACGCGCGGCACGTCCTTGCCGGAGGTTCCGCTCACAGCTACTTTACCGACGAGTAGGCAAGCGTGCTCGAACGCGCGGAACACGTTTCCGGCGAACAGTCTCAACGAGGAGACGCACATGCTGAAGCAGAGCTCCACCGCACGACGGGTCGTCGGCGGGCTCGCGGCCGGGGTCGCCGTCGCGGGCTCCGTGGCCTTCGCGGGCGCGGGGACGGGCCTGGCCGCCACCGCCACGCTCACCCTGGTCTACAACTGCCCGTTCCCGCTGATCGGCGCTCAGGACATGAGCGTGAAGATCACCACGACGAACCTGCCCGACTCCGCCGTGGTGGGCCAGCCGACGCCCGCCACCAACGTCACCGCCGTCGCCACGGTCCCGGCGACCGCCACCCTGGGCCTGTCCCTGGTCGGCGCGAAGACCGTGCAGGGCACCGCGATCGCGAACACCAGCATCAACAACGCGGGCGCCACCCAGGGCGTGGTCGCGAACATGACCATCCCGAGCACGGCCGTGCCCACGTCCGGCTCGTTCAACACCACCGCGACCGGCTCCACCCCGCCCGTGACCTTCTCCAACACGGGCACCACGATCATCACGGTCGGCAACTTCAGCACCACGCTCACCCCGCGCAAGGCCGACGGCAGCCTGACGGGCCTGGGCACGTTCACGTCCAACTGCACGCTCAAGGCCGGGCAGCAGACCGAGCTGCACCGGTTCCAGGTCAGCGCGGCCGGTGTCCAGGTCGCCCAGCGGGAGGCCCCCGCCGTCTCGAAGGGGTCCTCCTCGGACTCCGACGAGGAGCCTGCCAGACCGGCGTTCCACGCGCAGTCCCCCACCGCTCCTGAGGCCGCTCAGGACGACCCGCTCCCGCCGCTGCGCCTGGACTTCGGCGTCACCGGCGCGTCCTCGATCAAGAAGCTGGGCTCCAGCCTCCCGCTGGGTCCCGGCACCCTGGGCGCCGACGTCGACCTGGCCACCGGCACGTTCACCGGCGAGCTGGCGCTGCCGGACGCGAAGGGCGAGTTCTCCCTGTTCGGGTTCCTGCCCGCGAAGGCGACCGTGCGGCTCATCCCGCGCGGCCCCACCACGGGCGTGATCTCCGAGGGCGCGGTCACCGCGACCACGAAGGTGGACATCAAGCTCACCGACGTGCGCGTGCTGGGCATCCCGGTGGTCGGCGGCCCGCTGCTCAACTGCACGACGACGGAGCCGAGCACGGTGGTCCTGTCGTCGGGCCCCGGCTTCGACCCGCTGCTCGGCGGTCCGCTCAGCGGGGAGTACCGGATCGCGCCGTTCTCGGGCTGCGGCCTGGCGACGGCGATCGTGAACGGCACCATCCCCGGCGAAGGCAACACCCTCGCGCTGGACATCGCCCGCGCGTGAGACCACCACCCCCGCGCCCCGGCGGACCCGCTGCTCGAAGCGGGCCCGCCGGGGCAGCCTAGTTCCCGGAGCGCAGATGAGAACCAGCAACCGGATGGCGGCTTCAGGCATGAGCGCGCTGGTGCTCGCCGGTTCCGCCCTGTTCGCGGCGGGGACCGGCAGCGCGGCCACCGCCTCCATCACCCTCGTCTACAACTGCCCGTTCCCGCTGATCGGCGAGCAGGACATGAGCGTGCGGATCACCGTGGAGGACCTGCCCGACGCGGCGCGGGTCGGCGACGAGCTGCCGACGTCGCGGGTGACGGCGGTGGCGACGGTGCCGGACCTGGCCACGCAGGGCCTGTCGCTGGTCGGCGCGGTCACGGTCGAGGGGACCGCGAAGGCCACCACGCGGGTGGACAACGCGGGGCAGGTGCACGACATCGAGCCCGCGCTGGTGGTGGCGCGCACGGACGTGCCGGTGTCGGGCGAGTTCGACGCGGTCGCGACCGGGACGACGCCGCCGGTGCTGCTCGGCGCGGCCGGGGAGACCACGATCAGCGTGGGGAACTTCGAGACCACGCTGACGCCGCGCAACGCGGAGGGCGGGGAGACCGGGCTGGGGACGTTCACCTCGCCCTGCACCTTGAAGCCGGGACAGGACACGCTGCTGCACCGGTTCACCGTGAGCGCCGAGCCCACGACGACCACCACCACGACCACCACCGACGAGACGACGACCACCACCGGCACGACCACGACGACGACCGGTGAGACGACCACGACCACGGACGACACCACCACGACGGACGAGTCGAGCACGACGACGACCACGACCACGACCACGACGACGACGACGACGACGACGACGACGGACCCGACCACGACCACCACGAGCACGACGACCACGGTCCCCACGACCACGACGTCCTCGCGCACCACCACGACCGGCGCGAGCACGACGACCACCGCGCCGACGACCACGACCACGACGGTCCCGCCCACCACGACCACCACGGCGCTCCCGCCCGCGCCCCAGCCCCCCGCCGCACCGCCGCAGTCGGGGAAGCTGGCCTACACGGGCTCGCCGATCGTCGGACCGCTGGTGCTGGGCGGTTCGCTGGTGCTGGTGGGCGCGGTGGCGCTGCTGCTGCTCAAGCGCGGCAGGCGACGCGGCTGACCCGAGCACGACCGACCCCGGCACGACCGACCGGGACCCGGTCGCCACGCGCGCGGACGTGGCGACCGGGCGGCCGAGGTCACCCCAGGTAGCTCTCCCCGCTGAAGTCCCCGTCGTCGCGGGGCCGCTTCCGCACCACGGGCGCGTCCGGCCCGTCCGGCTGCGGGAAGTTCCGCTGCGCGGTGGCCACGATGTGCTGCCCGGCGGGCGTCTCCCCGACCGTCTCCCCGACGATCCGCGCCAGCTCCGCCGCGTACCCGGACTGCGCCGCGCGCATCGCCTCCAGCACGGCGGCGGCGATCTGCTCCGGCCGCAGCTTGGCCACCCCGTCGGTCATGACCACGTCGCTGGGAATCCCGTTGGGCCCCACCGTGACCTTGACCGCGCCGTCCGCCGCGCTCCCGGTGAGCGAGATGCGCTCGGTGGCCTCCCGCATGGCCTCGTACTTGGCCGCGCGCTCCTGCGCGCCGCGCTCCCAGTCGTCGACGAGGCTTCGCGCGTTTCCGAGCGGATCAGACACAGCTCTCCCCCTTCGCCGTAGCAGCAGGGACTCTAGGCCACCGCGAGGCGGTCGCGGCCCGTTTCCACCACGAGCCGCCCACAGGGGTGAGGGTCGTCAGCGCGGCAGCGCGGCGACCTGCTCGGCCGGTGGCGGCACGACGTCCACGGGCTCGCCCCAGTCCAGGTAGGTCGCGACGACCTCGACCGGTTCGCCGCCGGTGACCGAGGTGCGGGCCTCGCTGCGCAGCACCCGGTCCCGCTCGTCCACCCACAACCGCGTCACGACGGGCTTCCCGCCCGCGTCACCGTGCACCGTGTACCGGACGGCGGGGACCCCGCCGACGCCCTCCTCGACCCGCTCCACGATCCGCGCGGCCTCGGGCAGCGCCTTGCGCACGTCGGCGCTGTCCCAGACCCGCACGGCGACCTGCGCCATGGCCCGGCTGAGCGCGCTGCGCTGGTCCTCCGGGTCCACCCGCACCCAGGCCTTGTCCGCCTTCAGTGCGGGGATCCGCACGAAGATCCCGTCCCCGGACAGCACGTAGGAGACCTCCCCGGACCCGGCGAGCGCGACCGCGCACGAGGCGGCGAAGTCCGAGGTCCGCACCCCGCACCGCCCGCTGCCGTTGCCCGCGAGGTCGAGCTGGACGCGCACGCCGCCCTCGTCCCTGGCGGCGACGAGCACGGCCTCGGCGAGCGCCTGCGCGGTCTGGTAGCCGGGTTCGGCGGGCGCGGGCGGCGCTTCGGGCGCGCACGCGACCAGGCAGAGCGCGAGAACGCCGACGCGAGCGCGCACGGGCCGCCTCCAGGGGTCCACGGCTGCGGGGACGCCCAGGACTGTAGCGGCGCGCACCGGGAAAACCGCCGCCCCGCACCGTTTTCCGCCTCCGGGCCGCAAGTCCGGCCCCGGTTCCGCTCACCCCGGTGACAAAGTCGCCCTAGCGGCGCTTCCCCAGCTTGTTCCTCGCCTGGTTGCGCACCCGCTTGGTCCGCCCGCCCTCGGCGAGCGCCTCCAGCGCCGCAGGGACCGCCAGCTCCTCCACCACCTTGCGCTGCAACCAGTCCGAGGCCGCCACCAGCCGCCCGCCGTCGACCGCCTCGCCGTCCCGCACGGCCAGGAAGAGCCGCCACTCCTCGATCCGCGCCAGCGGGAACGCGCGCTCGCCGACGACCTGGCGCACCGCGTCGGCCCACGCGCCGAACCCGGCGCCCGCCCCGGCCGCGACCCGGTCGACGTGCCGGACCACCGAGGCCTCCGCCACGACCCGGTCCGGGTCGTCCAGCACCCGCCCGATCAGCGCGACGTCGGCGCCGGGACCGGCGGCGGCGAGCGCCTCCAGGTACACCGCGTGCCGCACGTGCTCGTCGCGGACGCCCTCCTCGACCCGGTCGCCGGTCGCACCGACCAGTGCGGCGAACTCCCGGAAACCGTCGTGCTCCACCACAGCTCTCCTCCCGATCCGGCGCCGCTAGCCGCCCGCGCAGGGGCGGTGGCGCCGCATGTCCTTGCGGATGGCCGCCCGGATCTCCTTGATGTGCTCGTCCACGACCTTCTGCTGCTTGGGGCTCAGCTCCGGGTCTCCGCTGAGCGGCTTGCCGTTCTGCCCGATCCGGACCTCCGAGCCGCCGCCCTTGACGTGGGCGTGCGGCGGGGCGTGGTCGTTGGAGTAGATCTGCACCCGGACGCCCCGATCGTTGACGACCGTGCCGACCGGGCTGTCCTCGGTCAGGCCGAGCGGGTCGTACCAGGTGCCGGGGTTGCGGACGTAGGCGTGCGGGGCGAACCCGCCGCCGAGCCCGAGCGGGTCGGGCGACAGGTAGCGCCCCGCGGCGGGGTCGTAGAAGCGGAAGTGGTTGTAGTGCAGGCCGGTCTCCGCGTCGTGGTACTGGCCGGGGAAGCGCAGCGGCACCCTGGACGCCGAGGGCCCGGTGTCCAGGGACACGCCCCAGACCGTCGAGCGGGCCCGCCACTCGACGGCGCCGCTCGCGGACACCAGTTCGGTGGGGGTGCCGACGAGGTCGGTGACCAGGGCGTGGAACCGCTCGTCGACCTCGTCCCGCTCGACCTGCGCCACCGGCCGGTGGCTGCCTGGCAGGTGCTCCCAGGTGGTGGTGCCCGCCACCGCGGCCTGCTCGACGAGGACCTCGCCGTCCCAGGTGAAGCGCACCCGGTCGACGGGCGCGTCCGCTCCCGGCGGGAAGTGCTCCTTGGCGGTGCGGCGGCCGAGGGCGTCGTAGCGGTAGCGCCACGTCGAGCCGTCCGGGGTGGTGACCGAGGTGAGCCGGTCGTCGTGGTCCCAGGTGTGCCGCCACTCGGCCGCGCCGTCCCGCTTGACGGCCAGCCGCCCCTGCCGGTCGTGGTGCAGCTCGGTCCCGCCCACGTGCGTGACGAGGGCGCCGGTGTAGGCGGAGGCGCGCGGGGGCGTGCCCGGCCACCGCGCGGACAGGACGTTGCCCGACGCGTCGTAGTCGTAGCGCTCGTGCCACCCGTCGCCGACGACGGCCCGCACCCGGCCGACCGGGTCGAGGTCGAAGCGCCGCGCCCCGAGGAGGTCGTCCCGCACCCCCACCACGTTGCCGTCGGGCCGGTAGGCGAACTCGCGGTGCGCCAGCACCCGGCCCCCAGGGGCGTGCACGCTCTGGGCGGCCAGCCGCCTGCCCGCGTCCCACCGCTGGGCCAGCACCGCGCCGGAGCCGAGGACGCGCCGCACCTCGCGGCCCGCCCGGTCGTGCTCGAACCCGATCCGGCCGCCCGCCCCGGTCAGCGCGGACGGCCTGCCCGCGCTGTCGTAGTCCCAGCGCGTGCTCACCCCGGCCGGGGTGGTGCGGCGGGTCCGCCTGCCCGCGAGGTCGTGCTCCGAGACGACGGCGCGCCCGTCGACGGTCTCGGTGAGCACCCGGCCCGCCGCGTCGCGGGTGATGACCACCTCGGCGTCGGCGTTGACCGCCCTGGTGATCCGGCCCAGCGGGTCGTGCTCGAACAGCGCGTCGCCGTCCTGGGTGCGCTGGGCGGTGATGTTGCCGACCGCGTCGCGCTCGTACCGCACGACCTGGCCTGCGCCGTTGACCCGCTCGACGAGCCTGCCCGCGGCGTCCCGCAGGTAGCCGAGGACGCGGCCGTCGAAGTCGGTCTCGCGCACCAGCCTGCCCGCGGCGTCGTACTCGTAGCGCCACACCAGCCCGCGCGGGTCGGTGACGGCGACGAGCCGCAGCTCGGTGTCGTAGTCGAACCGCAGGCGCGCGCCGTCCGGCCCGACCTGGGCGGCGGGCAGGTCGAAGTGGGTGGTCTCCAGCCGCGTGGTGGCGCCGTTCGGGTCGGTGTGCTCGACCTGGTTGCCCTCGGCGTCGTAGCGCCAGCGCTCCACCGCGCCGTCCGGGTGGGTGCGGGTGAGCGGGCGGCCCTCGACGGTCCAGGTCTGGTGGACCGCGCTGCCGGTGGGGTCGATGACCGAGGTCGGGCGGCCGAACAGGTCCCTGGTGTAGCTGGTGGTGGCGCCGTCCGGCTCGATCACGGCCAGCAGCGCCCCGTGCGGGTCGGTGAGCACGCGCCGCGTGTTGCCGAGCGGGTCGGTGACCTCGCGGACGTGCCCGCGCTCGTCGTAGGCGTACCGGGTGACGGCGCCGACCGGGTCGGTGACCGAGGTGGTGTTGCCGCGCTCGTCGTGCTCCTGGCTCCACCGCGAGCCGTCCGCCTCCACGACGGCGACCGGCAGGCCGTGGGGGCCTTGCTCGATGGTGGTGGTCGCGCCGTCCGGCCGGGTGACGGCGACGACGTTGTCGGCGTCGTCGTAGGCGTAGCGGGTGGTGAGCCCGAGCGGATCGGTGCGGGTGAGCAGCCGGGAACGCGGACCCCAGGTGCTCTCGGTGACGCCGCCGAGCGGGTCGGTGTCGCGGACGAGCCGCCACGCCTCGTCGAACTCGTAGGTGCTCACGTGCCCGAGGGAGTCGCGGTAGCGGGTGGTGCGCCCGTCGTACTCGATCGCGCAGGCCAGCGCGCCACCCGAGCCGTCCGCGCCGGTGCAGCGGCCGTCGCGGTCGTAGGAGTAGGAGTACCAGCGGCCGTTGCGGTCCTCCCAGCGGGCGAGGCGGCCGTCGGCGTCGTACCGGAAGGTCGCGGGGACGCCGGAGGAGTTGTGGACCTCGGTGAGCTGGCGCGCGTCGTCGTACCGGTAGCGCACGAGCGGCACGCCGCCGCCGCGCGGGTCGTGCAGCCGCAGCTCCACGACCAGGCCGTCGGCGGAGAGCACGTCCAGGACGCGCCCGCCCGAGTGCCGGACGCGGACCGGGACCCCGTGCCCGTCGCGGTCGACGTCGACCCGGTTGCCGTTGCGGTCGACGATCGCGGACAGCGGCAGCTCACCGTGCGGGGGACCGCTGAACACCAGCGTCAGGCCGTCCCTGGTGAGGTGGTGGCCGTCGGCGGTCCTGGTGAGCGGCAGCGGCGGTCCCTGCTCGGGGAGCGCGGGGACGTCGGTCTCCGCCTGGTGCGGGTAGAGCAGCACCAGGCCGTCGTCGGCGACGAAGCAGGCGCCCCGGTCGTCGATCTCAAGGCGCTGGTCGAGCGTGGAGGTCCAGCGCGGCCCGAACGCGCGGCCGGTGGCGTGGGCGGACACGTGGGTGCGGCGGACGAGCAGGTCGGGGGCGCCGGGCAGGTCGACGTCGACCTGCGTCATCAGCACCTCGCCGGTCGCGAGGTCGACGGGGTCGCCGCCGGTGCACTTGCTCTCGGCGGGGCGGCAGGCGCGCTGCGGGTCGACCTGGTCGCGCGCCGGCGCGTCGCCCTTGCCCGGTGAGCCGCCCTTGCCGGGCGCGGGGTTCCCCGCACCGCTCGGGGAGGTGGCCCCGGAGGGGCTGGTCGTCCCGGTCGGCGAGGTGCTCCCGGAGGGCTGGTCGGCGCCAGGAGCCCTGGCCGGGGCGTCCGGGCTGCTCGCGCCGGAGGGTGAGGTTGCGCCTGACGGGCTGGTGGCGCCTGACGGGCTGGTGGCGCCGGAGGGCGAGTCGGGGGTGGCCGGCCTGCCACCCGCCGGACTCGGCGCGTCCGGGCCGCCGGGCGCGTCGCCCCGACGCCCGAGCTTGCCCAGCTTCCGCATGATCTCGCCGAGCTTGTCCACCACCGCCCGGATGCGCGGAGCCACGTTCGAGATCGTCTTCACCAGCTTGCGCACCAGGTCCGCGATCCGCGAGCACATCCGCGAGATCGCCGTGACCGCCTGCGCCACGATCACCGGCGTGGCCAGGCCGAGGGTCGCCACCGCCTCCAACGCCCACGCGATCAACCGGCCGACCAGCTCGGCCACCAGGTCCCGCACCAACTCGCGGACGGCGGCGACGACCTCGCCCATGGCCATCACGCCGATCCCGACGCCCTCCGCGAGCACCCCGGCCCCGGCGATCGCGTCAACCGTCTCGGCGTTGGCACGGCGGAACGCCTGCGCCGCCTCGCCCTCCCACCCAGCCGCCTCCTGCCTGCCCAACTCCTCCGCCACCGCCCTGACCTCGGCCGCGACGTTGCCCCACGTCTCGCTGAACGACCGGATCACCGGCGGATCACCCGCAAGCCAGTCCAGGGCCTCCTTGAGCGGCTGCACGTGCTCCATCAACCAACCCACGCCGTACGAGGCCACCGTGCCGACGGGGTCGATCACCATCGACAGCACTTCCAACCCGACCCCGACACCCCCGAGCCCGGCCTCGACCCAGTTCCCGTCCGCGATCCCGTTCGCCAGGTCCACCGACGACTCGGCGATCCCGATCCCGGCCACCGCCGAGGTGTCCTCCGAGGGCGTGGCCACCAGAGGGCTGTTCACGCGTTCATGCCGTCGAAGTCCGCCGACTGCTCGCTCTCCCGCCGGTCGTACTCGCGGGAGGTCTCGCGCAGCTTCGCCGCGTTCCCCGCCACCGCCTCCGCCGCGGCGGACAGCGCCTGCACGCCCATCTCCTCGAACGGCTGGAGCAGCGCCGCGAACGGCTGGCAGATCACCCCGTAGGCGGAGTCGTTCATGGCCACGGTCCGCCCCGCGTCGGCCGCCCCGGTCAACCGCCCCGCGAGCCCGTCGACCCGACCGGCGAGCGCGTCGATCTCCCCCGCCACAGCTTCGTAACCGGTCACACGATCCCCCAGGGCAGTCGCAGTCGCAGAAATCCCACCGTCCCGTGGACGCCCCGCGCCGCCGGCCGGTTCCCCACCCCGGATGCCCCGATCGGGGGAAGTTCCCCCCAGCCTCACCCCATGGTCGTCCACCGCGCGCTGCTCTGGTGCGGCGCGGCCGGTTCGGCGCTGTTCCTCGCGCTGCTCCTGCTCGACGACGCCGTCAAGCCCGACTACGACCCGCTCCGCGACGCGGTGAGCGAGGCCGCGCTCGGGGCGGGCGGCTGGGTGCAGACCACGAACTTCCTGCTGTCCGGCCTGCTCATCGCGGTCTCCGCACCGGCCGTGGCGAGCCGGGTCGGCCGCTGGACGGGCGCGCTGGTCGCCCTGGTCGGGGCGGGCCTGGCGCTCGCGGGCGCGTTCCCGACCGACCCGGTGCCCACCGACGCCCCCACCTGGCAGGGCGCGGTCCACAACACCGCCGGCACGCTCAGCTCGGTCGCGCTGATCATCGCCTGCTTCACCGCCGCCCGCTGGCGCCCCACCCCCCGGTGGCGCCGCTGCAGCCTCGCCGTCGGCGCCGCCGTGCCGCTGGCCTTCGCGGTCGGCGCGCTGTCACCGGACACCTTCGGCCTGTGGCAGCGCCTCACCAACGCGCTCGGCTGGACCTGGCTGATCGTCCTGGCGCTGCGCGCCGACCGGCAGCCCTGATCAGGCGGGTTCCGCGCCCTCCGACGCGCGCACCGACTCCAGCAGGTTCTTCGCCACGTCCCGCAGCTTGGTGTTCTGCCGCTGCGACTCCTCCGCCAGCTTCCGGAACGCCTCGTCCGGCCCGATCCCGTGCGCGGCCATCAGCACCCCCTTGGCCTGGTCGATCTCCGCGCGGGACAGCAGCGCCCGCTGCAGGTTCGCGATCAGCGCCCTGGACCGCTCGTACCGCCGGGCCCCGGTGATCGCCGTGGACGCCGCCGTGGTGAACAGCCGCAGCAGCGCCTCGTCGAACGGGTCGAACCCGTGCTCGTCCTCGCTGTACAGGTTCAGCGCCCCGAGCAGCCGGTGCCCGTCCACGTCCACCACCAGCGGGGCCGACAGGTAGGCCCGCGCCCCGGCCCGCTCGGCCGCGTCGGCGAAGTCGGGCCACCGGTCGCGCGCCTCGGTCACCGACACCCGCACCGGCTTGAGCGAGTGCGCCGCTTCCAGGCAGGGCCCGAACCCGGCCCGGTACTGCACCTCGTCCACGTCCGCGACCAGCTGCTCGGTCGCGGCGGCGGTGCGCCCGCCCTCGCCCTCCACGAGCGTGACGCTGACCGCCGTCGTGTCGGGGATGACCCGCACGGCGGACTCGGCGAGCTGGTTCAGCACGCCCGCGAGCGGGTGCTCGTCGGCGAGCTGAGCCATGAGGTCTTCCAGCGCCTGACTGGCCTCGTCCAGGTGCTCAGCGGCGGTGGCATCGGTGTTCACACCGCATTGTCTACACCCCGGACGCCATAATCACCCGCACCGGAAGGGGGCCGCGTGCGCGTGCTGCTCGTGGAGGACGACGACGGCGTCGCCGACGCCCTCGTGGAGGCGTTGCGCGACCACGGCCACCGGGTGCGCCGGGTCCGGCGCGGGGCGGACGCGCTGCTGGTCCACCGGGACCACGACCTGGTGCTGCTGGACCTCGGCTTACCCGACGTGGACGGCCTTGACGTGCTGCGGAAGCTGCGGCTGGTGGGGTCCGCGCCGGTGCTGGTGCTGACCGCGCGCGGCGACGAGCGGTCCGTCGTGCGGGGCCTGCGGCTGGGCGCGGACGACTACCTGGTGAAGCCGGTGCGCCTGGGCGAGCTGCTGGCGCGGATGGACGCGGTGGTCAGGCGCACAGCCGTGACGAGCGCGACAGAGCGCGTGCGCGTGGCCGACGTGGAGATCGACCTGGCGGGCAGGCGCGTGCTGGTCGCGGGCGCGGAGGCGAGGCTCACCGCCAAGGAGTTCGCGGTCCTGGCCGCGCTGGCCAGCCGGGCGGGCACGGCGGTGAGCAGGCAGCAGCTCATGGACGAGGTGTGGGGCGACGCCTACCTCGCGGTGTCCCGCTCCCTGGACGTGCACCTGGCGGGCCTGCGGGCGAAGCTGGACCGGCCGGGGCTGATCACCACGATCCGGGGCTTCGGCTACCGGCTGGGCGGCTGAGCCGGGTGCGCCGCCGGTTGCTGCTGGTGCTGCTGCTGTTCTCGTCGGCGGCGGTGGCCGGGTTCGCGGTCCCCCTCCTGGCCACGACCGCCGCCGAGCGCACCCAGCGGTTCGCGCTGGACCGCACCGCCGACCTGGACCGGTTCGCCGCGCTGGCCCAGCAGAGCCGCGCGACCGGCGACGCGGTGCCGCTGGCGGCCGAGGTCCGCGCCCACGCCGAGCTGTACGGGGAGCCGGTGCTGGTGGTGGACGCCCGCCGCGCCCCGCTGGCAGGGACGGACGCCCCCGAGCTGGCGGGCGCGCTGGACGCGGCGCTGCGCAACCAGCCCGCCGCCCCCGTCCCGACGGTGCTGCCGTGGTCGTCCGGCGAGGTCGTGTTCGCCCGCCCGGTCGGCACCGGAACCCGCGTGGAGGGCGCGGTGGTGCTGCGGGCGAACGTGGACCGGGCCGCCGCCGACGTGGCCCGCCGCTGGCTGTGGGTGCTGCTGGGCGCGCTGGCGGCGGCGGCCGGGTCGGTGCTGCTGGTGGTGGCCGCGACCCGCTGGCTGCTGCGCCCGGTCGCCGAGCTGGAGGCCGGGGTGCGCGCGGTGGCGCTGGGCCACCGCAACGCGCGGGTGGCTGCGGTGAGCGGACCGCCGGAGCTGCGCGAGCTGGCCGTGCTGTTCAACCGGATGGCCGAGACCGTGGGCGAGGCGGCGGAGCGCCAGCGCGCGCTCGTCGCGGACACCTCGCACCGGCTGCGCAACCCGATGGCGGCCCTGCGGCTGCGGCTGGACGCGCTGGCCCCGAACGTGCGCCCGAGGGGCGAGCGCGCGTACGCGGCGGGCCTGGCCGAGGCCGACCGCCTGGAGTCGATGCTGAACGCCCTGCTGGCGCTGGCGTCCGCCGAGAGCCGCACCACCGAGACCGCGAGCGGCGACCACGACGAGCTGTGCGACGTGGGCGCCGTGGTGGCCGACCGCGCCGACGCCTGGCGCACTCCCCCGCCCCCGCCGACCCCGCTGCCGGTGCTGGCCAGGTGCCGCGCGGAGGACGTGGCGCAGGTGCTGGACGTCCTGCTGGACAACGCCGACAAGCACGGTGGGACGGCGCGGGTGGCGGTGGGCGCGGACCGCGCGGCGGGCACGGCGTGGTTCGAGGTCCACGACGACGGCCCCGGCCTGCCCGAGGAGGCCCTGCCGCGCGCCACCACCCGCTTCTGGCGCGGCGACACCGGTGCGACCGGCACCGGTCTGGGCCTGGCGATCGCGGACGAGCTGGTCAGGGCCTGCGGCGGCCGGTTGCTGCTCACCTCGCCGGGCGGCCTGCGCGCCCGCGTGGAACTGCCCCTGGAGCCGCCGCTGTGACCGCCCGCCCGCCGTTCCCGCGCCGCACCGCCCTGCTGGCCTGCGCGCTGACCCCGCTGCTGGCCACCTGCGCCCCGAGCGCCCCGCAGGCCACGACCGTGATCGCGGCGGGCGAGGAGGGCGGTTTCTACCTGGACTTCGCCACCCTCCTGGCCGCCCAGCTCCCGTTCCCGGCCACCCCGCGCCCCACCGAGGGCAGCCGCGACAACCTCCGCCTGCTGGCCGCCCGCCAGGCGGACCTGGCGCTGACCCTCGCCGACGCCGCCCAGGAGGCCGAGGACCTGCGCGCGCTGGGCCGCGTGTACGAGAACTACCTGCAACTCGTCGTCCCCGCCGACTCCCCGGCCCGCGCGGCGAGCGACCTGCGCGGCCTGCGGGTCTCGCTGGGCGCGCCGGGCTCGGGCGCCGCGCTGGCGGGCGACCGCCTGTTCACCGCCCTTGACCTGCACCGGACCACCCGCGTGGACCACCTGCCGTTCCGCACCGCCGCGCGCGAGCTGGCGGCGGGCCGGATCGACGCGCTGCTGTGGTCGGGCGGCGTCCCCACGCCCGTGCTCGCCGACCTGGGCGGGGTCCGCCTGCTCCCCCTGGCCGACGTCCTGCCCGCGCTGCGCGCGCTCGGCGGCGACCACTACGAGCAGGTCACCGTCCCGGCGGGCGTCTACGGCGCCACGACCGAGGTGCGCACGATCGGCGTGGCGAACCTGCTGGTCTGCCGCCCGGACCTGCCGCAGGCCACCGCGGGCGCCACCGCGCGCACCCTCGCGGGCCGAGCCGCGTCCCTGGTCCCCCACCAGGCGCTCGGCGCGCAGTTCCTGGACGTCCGCAGCCTGATCACCACCCACGGCGTCCCCCTGCACCCCGGCGCCGCGTCCGCGTACCGCGACCTGCACGGCTGACCGGCTAGCGGTTCTCCGAGTAGGCCCGGCGGAGCCAGTCGACGGTCTCGCCGTCCACCTCGTCCGCGCTGGTCACCGCGATCCGCACGGTCAGCGAGGCGTTCCCGGACACCGCGACGGCCGACAGCCGCCCCACCGGCTCCTGCCCGGCCAGCCGCAGCCCGAGGTCCACCCGGTCCCGCCCGACCGGCCGCAGCACCGCGTAGGTCCGCCGAGGGGTCACCAGCGCCACGTGCGTGCGCCGGACCTGCACGTGCTGGGCCCCGAACGTGCCGCCCTCGGCGACCAGCCGCTCCAGCACCGGCCGCAGCTCGGGCCGCCCCGCGTACTGCGCGGCCAGCACCCCGGAGGCGACCCCGCCGAGCGGCCCTGGGCGGCCGAACCGCTCCATCACCAGCAGCAGCTGCGGGTACCCGAGCACCCCGCGCTCCCGCAGCCACCGCCGGACCCCGGCCTCGGTCCCCTCGCCGCACCCCAGGACCCGCCGGTTCCACTCCGGCACCCCGGCCCCGGTCTGCCTGCGCAGCAGGGTGGCCGACCAGTCGGCCACCTCCTGCCACGCACGCGCGGTCGTCAAGGCAGGCGTTGCCCGAGGAGCAGGGCCCCGGCCACGGCGAGCATCCCGACCAGCGTGCCCGCGATGAGCCACGGCCTGCTGGCGTCGGCCTGCTTCTTCTCGTAGCCGATCTGCTCGCCGAGCGTGTCGTACACCCGCCGCAGCTCCTCGGCGGACGCCGCCTTGAAGAACTCGCCGCCGGAGATCTTCGCGATCTCCTTCATGGACTCGTCGTCCACCGGCACTTCCTGCGCCTTGCCGTTGATGTCGACGCTGCCGCGCTCGGTGCCGAAGGAGATCGTGGAGATCGGGATGCCCGCCTCCTTGGCGTCCCCGGCGGCGTCGGTGGCCTTGCGGGTGCCGACGGTCTCCTTGCCGTCCGTCATCAGCACGACGCGCGCCGGTGGCGGTCCGTCCGCGCCGCCCACGACCTTGCCGAACGAGTCGATCGCGGACAGCGCCGCGACGATCGCGTCACCGGTGGCGGTGGACTGGGCGAGCTTGAGCCCGTCGATGCCCTGCGACACCGCCGAGCGGTCCGTGGTCGGCGCGACCAGCACCGTGGCCGAGCCCGCGAACGAGATCAGCCCGAGGTTGATGCCCGGCGTGAGCCCCTCCGCGAACGACTTGGCCGCGACCTGCGCCGCTTCCAGGCGGGTCGGCTGCACGTCGGTGGCCTTCATGGACAGCGACACGTCGATCACCAGCATCACGGTGGCCCGGTTGCGCGGCACCTTCTGCTCGGCGGTCGGCCCGGCGAGCGCGACCGTCAGCAGGATGAACGCCACCATCAGGAACGCGGCGGGCACGTGCCGGTACCAGCCCTGCCTCTTGGGCGCGACGCGCTCCAGCAGGGCCAGGTTCGCGAACCGCAGCGAGCGCTTGCGCAGCACCCGCTGGAGCACCACGTACAGCGCCGCGAGGCCTGCGACGACCAGCAGCAGCAGGAACCACCACGCCGAGGCGAATCCCGACAGGCTCATCAGGCCACCCCTCCCGACCAGCGGCGCTTGCGGGCGACCACGAAGCGCACGGTGTCGGCGATCCAGTCCGAGTCGGTGCGCAGCACCAGGTGTCCGGCCCCCGCGCGGCGCAGGCCCGCGGCGACCTCGGCGCGGTGCTCGGCGGCGGCGGCCGAGAACTCGCGGCGCAGCAGCGGCGAGGCGACCACCTCGCGCTGCCGCCCGGTCTCCGGGTCGGACAGCACGACGGTGCCCACGTCGGGCAGGTCGATGTCGCGCGGGTCGACGACCTCGATCGCCAGGAGGTCGTGCCGGGCGGACAGGGCGCGCAGCGGTCGCTGCCACTCCAGCTCGCCCAGGAAGTCGGAGATCACCACGACCAGCCCGCGCCTGCGCGGCGGTCGGCGCAGCTGCTCCACGAGCTGGGCGAGGTCGCCCCTGGTGCCCTCGGGCGCCCTGGGCGTCTCGGCGACCTTGCGCACCAGCCCTCGGGCGTGCGCGAGGCCGCCGCGCGCGGGGACGCGGACGACCTGCTCGCCGGTGGACACCAGCGCGCCGATCCGGTTGCCGCCGCCCCTGGTCAGGTGGGCGGCAGCCGCGACGCCCGCGACGACCAGGTCGCGCTTCTCGCACGCGGCGGTGCCGAAGTCGAGGCTGGGCGAGAGGTCGACGGCGACCCACGTCTCCAGCTCGCGGTCGGCGACGGTCTCCCGGATGTGCGGGACGGTGGTGCGCGCGGTGACCGCCCAGTCCATCCGGCGCACGTCGTCGCCGGGCTGGTACGGGCGGGCCTCGCCGGGCTCGGAGCCGGGTCCGGGGACCAGGCCGAGGTGGTTGCCCTGGAGCAGCCCGTCGAGCCGCCGGTTGACCTCCAGCTCCAGGGTGCGCAGTGCGGCCTCCATGCGACCGCCGTGCAGCGCGGGCGGGGCCCAGTGGGGCCGGTCCGCCGCGCTCTCCGGCTCCGCGTCGGGGTTCAGCCCGCTGGGGTTCTGCGCCCCCGAGGCCTGCGCTCCCGGTCCTGCGGTGGGGTGGTCGGCTGCGGTCACGGCCTGCCCACGGGCTGCGGCGCGCCGCCTGCCTGGGGCCGGGCCGACACCTGCGGCAGCGGCACGGTCTGCAGGACGCGGGTGATGATGTGGTCCAGCGGGACGCCGTCGGCGAGCGCGTCGTAGGACAGCACGAGCCGGTGCCGCAGCACGTCCGGCACCACGTCCACGACGTCCTGGGGCAGCACGTAGTCGCGCCCGCGCACCAGGGCCAGCGCGCGCGAGGCGGCGATGATGCCGAGGCTGGCGCGCGGCGAGGCGCCGTACGCGACCCAGCCGGCGACGTCGTTGAGCTGGTGCTCCTTGGGCGCGCGGGTCGCGATGACCAGCCGCACCACGTAGTCCACCAGCGCGTGGTGCACGAACACCCGCGAGGCCACGCCCTGCAGCCGCACCAGCTCGTCCGGGCTGAGCACCTGCTGCGGGACGGGGGCCTCGACGCCCATCCGGTAGACGATCTCCCGCTCCTCCTCGGCCGTGGGGTACTCGACCTGGATCTTGAACAGGAACCGGTCGCGCTGGGCCTCGGGGAGCGGGTAGACGCCCTCGTTCTCGATCGGGTTCTGGGTGGCCAGCACCAGGAACGGCGTGGGCATCGGGAAGGTCTTGCCGCCGATGGACACGTGCCGCTCGGCCATGACCTCCAGCATCGCGGACTGGACCTTGGCGGGCGCGCGGTTGATCTCGTCGGCGAGGACGAAGTTCGCGACGACCGGGCCGAGCTCCACGTCGAAGCTCTCGCTGGCCTGCCGGTAGATGCGGGTGCCGAGGATGTCGGCGGGCACGAGGTCGGGCGTGAACTGCACGCGCGAGAAGCTGCCGCCCACCACGGTCGCGAAGGTCTCCACGGCCAGGGTCTTGGCGACGCCGGGCACGCCCTCCAGGAGCAGGTGGCCCTTCGCGAGCAGGCCGACGAGCATCCGCTCGACCAGCCGGTCCTGGCCGACGATCACCCGCTTGACCTCGAACACGGTGCGTTCGAGCAGCTGGGCGTCACGAGCCGGCGTGGTGTGCGCCTCGGCGGCGGGCTCGGACAAGGGTCCTCCTAGACGGGGTTGTGCGACTTTCCCAGTGTCGCCCCCGGCCGGTATGGACCTTGTGAAGACCCCCCTGCCGACCAGCGCCCCCGCTCGGGACACCGCCCGATCGGGTAACCGGCGCGGGGCGCGGGCGGGCTTATCGTCGCAGGTTGTGGAAGAGGAGTTCTGGGTGGACTCGTGGGCCGAGGGCGGGTCCCGCACGAGTTTCCACCTGAGGAGGGTGCACCCGCACGCCGAGCTGCTGGCCGAGCGCGTCCCCCTGGAGGGGCGGGTGGTGCTGGTGCCGCTGTGCGGGAAGACGGTCGACCTGCTGTTCTTCGCCGAGCGGGCGGAACGGGTGGTCGGCGTGGAACTGGTCGGGCGGGCGGTGGAGGAGTTCTTCGCGGAGAACGGCCTGTCGCCGACCGAGGTGGACGAGGGCGTGTTCACGGCGGGGAACCTGACGATCCGGAACCAGAGCTTGTTCGACCTGGGGAGGGGCGACCTGGGGAGGGTGGACGTGGTGTACGACCGGGCCGCGCTGATCGCGTTCCCGGAGGCGATGCGGGGCCGGTACGTGGCGAAGATCCTGGAGCTGGCGGAACCGGGGACGAGGTACTTCCTGAACACCCTGGAGTACCGCCCGGCCCTGGACTCGCCACCGTTCTCGGTGGGGCCGGGGGAGGTGGCCGGGTACTACGGGGAGGCGTTCGAGATCGAGCACTGGGTGGACGAGGCGCAGCCGGGGCACCGGATGGTGGAGAAGTTCGGGCTGGAGGAGCTGCGCGAGCACGGGTTCTTGCTGCGGCGGCGCTAGCCTGGCGGCGTGGTGGAGCGGGTGGGCAACGGCGGGGTTGGCGGGGCGGGCGCGGCCGGCGAGTCTGGCTCGGCCGGCGGGGTTGGCGGGGTTGGCGGGGTTGGCACGGCAGGCGGACCGGACGTGGCCGGTACGGCAGACCTGGCCGGCGTGTCCGGTACCGCAGGTACCGCTGATGCCGCAGGCGCCTCAGGCACCGCGCGTGCCGCGTGGTCAGCCGTAGTCCTGAGCGGCGGTCGCGGCAGCAGACTGGGCGGGGTGGACAAGTCGGACCTGGTGGTCCGAGGCCGAACCCTGCTCAGACACGCCCTGGACGCGGTCTCCAACGCCGCCCAGGTGATCGTGGTGGGCGCCCCGAAGAACGAACCCGACGTCCAGTGGACCCGCGAATCCCCACCGGGCGGCGGCCCACTGGCAGGTCTGGCAGCAGGCGTGGCCCTGGTGGAACACCCGTGCGTGGTAGTCCTGGCGGTAGACCAACCGGGCGTGACGGCATCCACCGTGTCCCGCCTCCTGACCTCGGGCCCGAACACCGTTCTGGTGGACGCGGACGGCAGAACCCAGTGGCTGACCGGCGTGTGGCGAACCGAGGAGCTGAGAGCCGCCCTGCCCCAGGACCCGAGGAACGCCCCGATGCGCGCGGTGCTGGCGGAACTGGTGGAAACCAGACTCCCCGCGACCGAGGCGGAGTCCAAGGACGTGGACACCCCTCAAGACCTAGCCGACCAGCACTGACCCCTCACCTCAAACGGCCACTGCTCAGGCACACCCAGCCGCCCCGCACACCGCCCCGCACCCGCACACCGCGTCCCTTGGGCCACACATCAGTCCCACGCGACTCATGGCCCTATCAGGCATCACTCGGCCCAAGCCTCTTCAGACGCCACTCGGCACAGGCCCCATCGGAAGCCGCTCGGCCCACTCCACCAGGTCCCGCAATCGCCCCCCCGGCGAACGGACCACTCACCCTCGATCAAAGGTCCACCGCCCCGGTTGAACGGACCGTTCAACCGACACTCCAGCACCCCGACACCCCTTCCCCCACCTCAGGAGGGCGACGAACGGTCCGTTCAACCCACAGGTGAACGGACCGTTCACCTCGACCAAAAGCTCCCCTCCTCGGTTGAACGGACCGTTCAACCGGGGAGACAACACTCCTCACCCCTGCCTCTCGGCGAAGCAATGAACGGACCGGCCAAACAGCAACGATCGGACAGCTCACTACGAGTTGAACGGACCGTTCACTCCCCACCAGGGGCGACTGCTGACTCACTGGCTAATCGTGCTGTTTACCGCGCTACTGAGGGGCGGGCTGCTGACTTGTGGGGTAATCGGGCTGTTCGCCGCTCTGCCAGGGGACGGACTGCTGGTCTGCGAGGTGAGCGGTCCGTTCACCACTCTGTCGGAGCGCGAACTGCCGGAGGGCGCACTGCCGGAGGGCGAACTGCCGGAGACAGACTGATGGAGGGCGGGGTGATGGAGGGCGGGGTGAACGGACCGTTCATCGTGTCGCTGGAGCGCGGACTGCCAGCTTGAAAGTTGAACGGTCCGTTCAACGTTATTGAACGGACCGTTCAACGCTTGAACGGAGGGCAGTTTGCTGGCTTGAGGGGTGAACGGTCCGTTCACCCCCGGTTGAACGGACCGTTCAACCGACTGGCCCCCGCCACCGACCGCTCAACCAACCGGCACCCGCCACCCCACCCCCCAGCCACCACAAGCCACACCACTCCCCCGTCACCACCCCTCAACCGCAAACCACCCCACCCTCACCCCCGCAACTCCCGAACCCGCCGAAGCAACCGAGCACGCTCGCGCCCCGCGAACCACCCGTTCACCACAGCCACCACCCCCAGCCCCCCGATCACCCCGAGCAGCCACCCCCCGGCCGCCCCCCGCACGATCACCAGCGCCCCGACCGAGAACACCGCCCAGGCCGCACCCCCCAACCAAGCCGCCACCACCCGATCACGCGCGTACAACGGCGCCCTCCGGGTGAGCACCCACAACGCGAACCCCGCCCACCCGACCCCGATCACCATCAACACCGCGAACGACGCCGCCGTCCGCACCGGCAGCGCGGCCTCGGTCGCCCACAGCACCCCGATCAAACAAGCCCCCACCAACCCCCCAAGCCCCACCAGCAGGTAACCAACCCGCCGCCGCAGCGACAGCACGGGCCGCAGCCCGCCGAGAACGTCCTCCGGGTTCACGCCGGGTACCCCTTCCGCTCCAGTGCGGCCCGCAGCAGGCCGCGTGCCCGGTTGAGCCGGGACTTGACGGTGCCCACGGGCACGCCGCACACGTGCGCGCAGGTCTCCAGCGCCAGATCTTCGAGGTGGAACAGCACGATCACCTCGCGTTCCAGCGGCGGCAGGTCCGCAAGCCCCGCCGCGACCGCCTCCCGGTCGAGCACCAGATCCGCGACCGGATCGACGGCGGGCTCACCGAACCCACCACCGAACCCACCACCGGCCCCGCCGCCGCTCCCCCCGACCCCACCAACCCCACCGTCCCCGTCCAACAACCCGACCCGAGGCTCCCGGTAAGACCCGCGCAACCGGTTCACCACCGCGCGCCGGGCGATCGTGTACAGCCAGGGCGTGAACCGCCCCGCGTCGCGCAGCTTCGGCAACCCGGCGAACACACCGATCCACACCTCCTGGACCGCGTCGTCGTCGGCGCGCCCGAGCATCCGGGCCACGTACCGCTCCACGACCGGGTGCCACCCCCGCACCAGCTCGGCGCAGGCGTCCCGCTCACCGAGCTTGCAGCGGAGGACGAGCAGCTCGTCGTTGTCCATGTGACCTCCTCGCCCGGTTCAGTCGCCGAACGGGCCCGCGAGGTTCACGACCCGAAAAAGCGGGACCGCGCCAGAGTGGCACGGCCCCGCTCCCGAATCCCAAGCCCAACAAGAAAACCAAGCGCAAAAACCAAGCGAAAAACCCAGCGCAAAAACCTCAGAGCAACCGCGTCACGTAAGGCACGATCCCGCTGTACCGAACCGGCGACACCTTGACCGCCGACCCCGAGTAGGGCGCCTCCAGCATCATCCCGTCCCCCAGGTACAGCGCCACGTGCGTCCCCCCGCCCGGCCCCCAGAACAGCATGTCCCCCCGCCGCGCCTGCTCCAGCGGCACCCGGTCGCCCGACGTGTACTGGTACCCCGAGTAGTGCGGCAGGTAGATCCCCACCCCCGCGAACGCGTACATCATCAACCCGGAGCAGTCGAACCCCACCGAGTAGTAGTCACCGTGGACGTCGCCCTCGCCGCCGTCCCGCACCCCCACCGTGGGCCCGGTGTAGTTCCCCCCGCCCCACGAGTAGCGCACCCCGATCTGGGTCATGGCCCGCGCGATCACCGTCTCCACGCCCTCGCCGACCGGCCCGCCCCCACCCGCCGGTGGCGCGATCACCACGGGCGGCCGGAAGGCAGCGGCGGCGGCGTCCTCGCGCCGCTTGTCCTCCAACCACCGCCCGTACCGCTCGCGCTGCGACTCCAGCCCCTCCACGGACCCGAGCGCCTGCTCCAGCTCCCCCTGCACCCGGCCGCGCTCCTGCTCGATCGCGCCCGCCTGCTCGCGCTGCGCCCGCTGCGCCTGCACCGCCGCCGCCATCACGCCCTCGGCTGCGCGCTGCGCGTCGTCGGCCGCCTTCTCCTTCTTCTCCGCCTCACCGCGCGCGGCCCGCGCCGCGGAGTCCTTGTTGGCCGCCTCGTCCTGGGCCTTGTGCAGGTCATCGAGCGTGTCCAGCCCGAACCCGCCGACCGCCTCCAGCAGCTGGGCGCGCGCCAGCAGGTCCTCGGGGCTGGTCGCGCCGAAGTAGGCGGTGACCGATCCCAGCGCGCTGCCGTGCTCGTAGCTGGCGGCGGCGAACTCGTCCAGCGCCGTGCGGGAGCGCTCCACCGCCTCGAACGCCGCGTCGGACTGGGCGCGGGCCGAGTCGGCCTCGGCGCGCGCGGAGTCGGCGGCGCCGCGCGCGATGTCCAGGTCGACCCGCGCCTTGTTCGCCAGCTCCATCTTGTACGCGACCTCGCTGTCCAGCGCCTGCAGGCGGGACTCGGCCTCGCTGAGCTTGCTGTTCAGCTCCCCGACGCGCGCCGCGGCGGCGTCAGCGGCCTCGTGGCCCTCGCTGATCTCGCTGTCGCTGGGGTTGGGCGGAGGCGGGGGGACAGCCGCTGACTGTCCCGTCAGGACGAGGAGAGCGACCAGCGCGACCACACCGGAACCCGTCCACCGACCCACCGCTCCCGCCTCCGCCGCGTCGACCCGTTGCGCCGTTCGGCGCAACACCTCGACGGAGACTGTGCCACCGCCCCACGAGGGCCTTCAGCGCCACACGGGCAACTTCAACCACACGGGTGGCTGACGCGCACGATCAGTTGACCTCGCGGTTGAGGTCGCTCCAGTAGGGCGAGCGGAGCTTGAACTTCTGCACCTTCCCGGTGGCGGTGCGCGGGATGGCGTCCCGGATCTCCACCGACGTCGGGGCCTTGTACCCGGCCAGCCGCTGCTTGCAGTGCGCGATCAGCTCGGCCTCGGTGGCGGACGCGCCGTCGGCGAGCACGACGAGCGCCTTGACCGTCTCGCCCCACTTCTCGTGCGGGACGCCGATGACGGCGGCCTCGGCGACCGCCGGGTGGTCGTACAGCGCGTCCTCCACCTCCACGGAGGCGACGTTCTCGCCGCCCGTGATGATCACGTCCTTCTTCCGGTCGGAGATCACCAGGTGTCCGTCGTCGTCGACGTGCCCGCCGTCGCCGGTGTGGAACCAGCCGCCGTCCAGCGCCTCCGCGCTGGCGCCGGGGTTGTCCCAGTAGCAGTCCATGACCACGTTCGAGCGGGCCAGCACCTCGCCGGTGTCGGAGATCCGCAGGCGGGCGCCGAGCGCGGGCGCGCCTGCGCGGGAGAGCTTGCGGGCGCGCTCCTCGTCGGTCAGCCCGTCGTCCTCGGGGCGGGCGCGGTTGAACGTGAGCAGCGGCGCGGTCTCGGTCAGGCCGTAGATCTGGAGGAACTCCCAGCCCAGCTCGGCGGTGATCCGGGCGATGACGCGGCTGGGCGGCGGGGCGCCCGCGCACACCACCCGCACCGCGCCCCGCCCTGGGATCTCGCCGTCCCAGCGGGCGGCGGCGTCGAGCACCGCGCTCCACACGGCGGGGGCGCCGCAGATGAGCGTGACGCCGTGGTCGCGGACGCGGCGCAGGATCTCGTCGCCGTCGACCTTGCGCAGCACCACCTGCGGCACCCCGAGACCCGCCAACCCGTAGGGCATCCCCCAGCCGTTGCAGTGGAACATCGGCAGGACGTGCAGGTAGACGTCCCGCTCCCAGGCGCGGGTGTGCATGGCGAAGGTGACCGCGTTGATCCACACGTTGCGGTGGGTCAGCCGCACGCCCTTGGGCCGGGCGGTGGTGCCGGAGGTGTAGTTGACGGTGGCGGTGGCGTCCTCGTCGGGTTCGCGCCACGGGCGCGGTGCGACGCCGAAGAGCATCAGCTCCTCCTCGGTGTGCGCGCCGAGGGTGAAGCGGTGCGGGGCGCGGACGCCGCCGAGTTCGAGCTCCGGGTCGACCAGGAGCGCGGTGGCCCCGCTGTGCTCGACGATGTGGGCGACCTCGGCGGGGCGCAGCCGGTAGTTCACGGGCACGCAGATCCGCCCGCTGCCGGGCACGGCGTGCAGGAGTTCGAGCATCCGCGCCGAGTTGTGGCTGACCACGGCGATCCGCTCGCCCTCGCCGATCCCGAGCGCGTCGAACCCGGCCTGCCAGGCGCGGACGCGGTCGGCGAACCCGGCGTAGGTGGTGGTGGGGACGGGTGGCGCGGGTTGGTGCGGCTCGTCGACGACGGCGGTGGTCGAGGCGAAGGCGACCTCGGCCCGGTCGAGGAAGTCCGCAACGGTCAGCGGTACGCGCATCCGCCGACGTTATTCCGAGCCGGGGGCCGCTGACCAGGGACGATGCGTCTCAGTTGGCGGCGGATCGGTTCAGTGCGCGCAGGCGCGCGCTCACTCGCAGAGCAGCAGGAACCGCCGCCCGAGGTCCTGGGGCGAGCGGGCCCGGTCGGCGCGGCCCGCGATGAACCGGGCGAGGTGCTGGTCGGCGACCTGGACGGGCTCGGCGAACACGACGTGGCTGACGTTCTCGCTGTGGTCGGGGGTGCTGAGCGAGCCCTCGTACCGGTAGAAGGCGCGCCGCCCCGGCAGGAGCGCGCCGAGGTCGAACGAGGTGGGCGCGCCGCCCTCGCCGTCGGCCTCGTACCGCAGCAGCACGGAGACGATCAGGACGTGCAGGGCGCGCTCGGCCCGGACGTGCACCGCGTGCAGCTCGGCCTGCTGCGGCTCCCCGTCGACCCAGTGCTCGCCGGGCCGGTGGAAGTGCACGTTGGCGAGCCGGAACACCTCGTCCCCGAGCGCGGCCTCCTGCGCGACGACCGGCCGGAACCGCTGCCCGTGCGGCTCGGCGACGACGTCGAACCGCTGGCTCCCCCTCTCCCACCGCAGGTCGAGCGACCCGCTCGCGCCGGGGACGACGATGGGCGCACGGAGGTTGACCGGTGACTGCCAGGAGGAAGCGTTGCGCACACCGGCAGAAGACCAGACCCCCGGTCCCCGCGCCGGTCGACTAACCCGTTGGTGGGGTTCGCCCCCGGCGCGTCACCAGGTGCTCGGGTCGCCCCAGGTGCGCACCGGCCCCTCGCCGGTCACCGGCACGGCCACGAGCTCGGGCAGCGACACCCCGACCGGCCGCCGGTCGAGCGCGCTCGCCAGCGGGTCGCACGGCGTCGGCTCCCCGTTGCAGATCAGCACCGCCGCACCGGCGCGGGCCGCCAGCGGCACCAGGTCCGACGCCGGGCTGACCACCAGCGACGTCCCGGCGACCAGCAGCAGGTCGCAGTCCACCACGGCGGCGCGGGCCGCCCGCAGCACGTCCGGGTCGAGCGGCTGCCCGAACGCGACCGTGGTGGCCCGCAGCACCCCGCCGCAGGCCGGGCAGTCCGGGTCGTCCTCCCCGCCCCTGACCCGCTCCAGCGCCTCCCGCATGTCCCCCGGCGACCCGCAGTCGGTGCACGCCGTCCGCAGCAGCGACCCGTGCAGCTCCACGACCCCCCGCGCCCCGGCCCGCTGGTGCAGCCCGTCGACGTTCTGCGTCAGCAGCGCCCGCAGCCGCCCGGTCCGCTGCAGCTCGACCAGCGCCCGGTGCGCCCCGTTAGGCTCGGCGACCCACATCGGGTGGTGCAGCCGGGCCAACCAGACCCGCCGCCGCACCCCGAGGTCGCTCAGGTACTCCTCGGGGGTGTAGGACCGCCCCGCCTCGGTGACCCCGCTCAGCGACCCGTGCGGCCCACGGAAGTCCGGGATGCCCGACTCGGTGGAGACGCCCGCCCCGGTCAGGACCGTGATCCGACGAGCAGCGGCCATCGCTTCCTGGGGCGTCACCACACCACCGTGTCACGTCGCGCGCCGGGACCGGAAGCCGGGTCGGTGCGAGCATGACCGTGCCCGGCTCTCCGGTTCGCGGGCGTGCGCTTCGGATGACACGGGCGGTGGTCGCGGGTGGTGCGTCGGGGTTCGGTCGGGCGGGCGCTCGGGGTGCTCGCGCTGGTGGCGGGGGTGCTGTCGGGGGGTCTGGTCGCCGGTCAGGCGGTGCGGTCCGGCACGTCCGACGCCGGTGGCGACGGGCCCGCCGAGGTGGTGGCGGGGTTCCTCGGGGCGCTCGCCGGGAACGACCTCGCGGGCGCGCTGGGGGCGTTGGCGCCCGCGGAGGCCGCGGTGGTCGTCGACCACGGCCGCGCGGTCGTCGCGGAGGGGAGCAGGTTGTCGCTGATCAGCGCCCTGCCCTCGGTGCGCGGCGGGGGCGTCGCGGTGGGCGGGACCCGCCGGATCGGCGAGCGGGCGGCCGTCACCGAGGTGGTGGGCGGCTGGTTGACGACGTCGGCCGCCGCCGGGGACGTGGTGACCGGGAGCCTGGCGGAGGCGCTCGGGGCGTCGCCGGACGGGCGGGGGTGGACGGTCGACTTCGGCGAGCTGGGCGCGCGGCGGGGCGCGCCGGTGGAGATCGCCACCGTCGAGGTCGGCGGTCGGTGGTACGCGAGCGCGCTGCGCACCGCCGTGCACGCCCTGCTGGACGGCCACGGGCTCGACTGGCCTCGGCGGGGGATCGCGCCGATCGCCGAGAGCTCGCCGGGAGCGGCCGTGCGCCGGTTCGCCGAGGCGGTGGCCGGGGGCGACCTGACCACCGCGATCGCGCTCCTGCCGCCGGACGAGATGGGCGCCGTCCAGGCCGCCGGACCGGCGCTCGTGGACCTGGCCGGGGCGGTGCCGAGCGCGGTGGGCGTGCGGGACATCGAGGTCGACGTGTCCGAGACCCCCGAGGGGGCCCACGCGGTGGTCCGGGCGCTGACCCTGACCACCGGGGGCGCGAGCGGCCGGTTCACCCGCGAGGGCGCCTGCTACACCCCGGACACACCAACCCGGCCGCTGTGCGCGAACGACCTGGCCGCCCTGCTCACCCCGCCGGACGCGCCACCGGAGACCCTGGACGTCCTGGCGCGGGTGCTGGAGCGGCTGGTCACCGAGGGGGTGCCCGTGGTGGCGACGCGCGGGTCCGGCGGGTGGCACGTCAGCCCGGCCCGCACGCTCGTGCGAGCAGCACTGACCGCCGCCCCCGCACTGGCCCCGGCCGACGTCGGGGTGCTGCTGGCGGCGTTCGCCCGGACCGGCTGAGCGGGCGCGGCTACCGGGGCACCGCGGCCGGTGGCGGCCCCAGCAGCAGGACCTTGCGCGCCGCGCCTGCCAGCGCGTCCGCGAGCTCCACCTCGGGACCGGCCGCCAGCAGCGCGGTCTCCCCGGCCGCGCGGGCGAACCGCTCCGGGTCGACCTCCGCCTCCGCCCGCAGCAGCAGCACCGAGTCGCCGACGCGCTCGGGGAAGTCCTCCGGGTCCACGTCGACCTGCCCGAGCGTGAACGGGTGCGCCGCGATCTCCACCACCAGCACCCCGTCGCGCAGCTCCTGCCGCGCCCACCCGTCGCTGCCCATCAGGAACAGCACGCCGACGCCCTCGACGCAGTGCCTGCGCAGCGCCGCCACGGCCCGCTCCCCCGGCGTCCCACCGGGGTCGACCAGCAGCACCGGCACCGGCAGGTCCGGCTCGTCGGGGCGCACCCCGTCCACGAGCCGCAGCCGGGGGCTCATCTCCGCCTGCCCTTGGCCGCGTCCGCGATGGCGAGGCCGATCGCGATCAGGCCGGTCA
Source organism: Actinosynnema pretiosum (assembly GCF_024171695.1). Taxonomy (GTDB): domain Bacteria; phylum Actinomycetota; class Actinomycetes; order Mycobacteriales; family Pseudonocardiaceae; genus Actinosynnema; species Actinosynnema pretiosum. Next base: position 168,621 of record NZ_JAMTCF010000013.1, read on the forward strand.
ACCCGATCCCCGAGCGCCCGGCCCCGCCCGGCTTGGCCGAGGGCGCCCCGCCGACGCAGTCGGAGGACGACGCCGACCCCCGGTCGACGCAGCCCTTCCCGCTGTCGGAGGCCCGTTCGACGGGACCTCGCGCCCCGCGCCCGCCAGCGCTCCGGCCGACGATGTCCCACGGCCCCGGTCCGGTGGTCCCCATCCAGGTCACCCCCTGCGCGATCCGATCACCCGAGCAGCCAGGGTAGCGGCCACCACCAGGCCCGAGGCGATCACCGCCGACCAGCCCAGCGCGGGCACGGGCGCGACCCGCCCGCCGAGCGCCCCGAGCACCGCCCCGACCGGCGGCACCGGCCCCAGCGGGTAGGCGGCGACGGTCAGCGCCAGCGCGGCCACGGCGGTCCACCCGGCCCGCACCACCACCGGTCGCGCGCACAGCAGCCCGACGCCGACCCCGGCGACCGCGCACACCAGGTTCGCCGCGAGCCCGGTCAGCACCACCGCCGCCGGGTAGGGCCTGCTCTGCGTCAGCACCGGGACCAGCGTGCCCAGCACCGCCGCCCCGCACGCCCACACCAGCGCGGCCAGCGCCACCCCGACCCGCGCCCGCGCCCACCCGCCCGAGGCCGTCACGGTGACCGCGTGCCGCACCGGGTCCTCCGACCCCGCGACCACGATCGCGAGCCACACCGACACCGGGTATAGCAGCGCGCTCGACCCGATGTAGGCCTGCGGCGCCTCGCCCGCGTCCCCGGCGTAGAGCATGGCGAGCACCGCCAGGAGCAGCAGCACCGGCGGCAGGAACCGCTGCCCGCGCGCGACGTCCGCCACCAGGTACCGCACCAGCGCGAGCGTCCTCACGACCGCACCCCGCGCACCGAGCACCCCAGCCGCAGCGCGAGCGCCAGCACCTCGTCGCTGCGCCCCGGCTCGACCTCCACCCGGACCCCGTCCCCGCCCCGCTCGGCCACCAGCACCCCGTCCGCCGCCCTGACCTGCTCGAACACCGCCCCCGCCCGGTCGAGCTCGATCACGACCACCCGGTCCCGCCCGCCGCCGAGCGCGAAGTGCCGCGCCCCGGCCGGCTCGCGCCCGGTGTGGTCGGTGACCAGCACCCCGGCCCCGTCCTCCCGCGCCCGCGCGAGCAGCCCGACCAGCGCGGCGCCCGCGCTCGCGTCCAGCCCGGACCACGGCTCGTCCAGCACGAGGAGCCCGCGCGCGTGCAGGGCCTGGGCGAGCGCGACCTTCTGCGCGTTGCCCTTGGACAGCGCGGACATCGGCCCGTCCGGATCACCCGCGAACCCGAGCGCCTCCACCAGCTCCCACCGGTCGGCCACCCCGCGCACCGAGGCGAGGCGCCGCAGGTAGTCCCGCGCGGAGAACCGCACGTCGGGGGGAAACCGCTCGGGCAGGTAGCCGACGTCGTCCGCGCGCGTGGCCCGCCCCTCGTCGGGCCTGGTCAGCCCGGCCGCGACGCGCAGCAGCGTGGACTTGCCCGCGCCGTTGCCACCCGCGACCACGACCAGCTCGCCCGCCCCGACGTCCAGGTCGACCCCGCGCAGCACCCAGGGCCCGCGCCCGTACCGCTTGCCGACCCCGGCCAACCGGGCCGCACTATCCCCGACCGCGCCATCCCCGGCCGCACCGCGCACGCCACCCAGCCCCCAGCCGCTCACCCGCGACACCCTCCCACCGGGCGCGGCCCGCCCCGACCCGCCACGCCGCCCGAGGTCACCGGCCCCAGCGGGTCCCCGCAGCACCACCGCCACCGCCGACCAACCTCGCGGGTCAGCTTGAACCCGAATACAGGACACGCGTACTGTTTAGGGCGAGAGGGCGCCGCACCCACAGGTGCGGAAGACTCACGGATGTTCCCCTACCGACTTATGCGCGTCACCAGAGTCACCAGATGGAGTTGGACGTGACTGCACCAGCGAGCAAGGACAGCTTCGGCGCCCGCGGCACGCTCTCGGTCGGCGACGCCTCGTACGAGGTGTACCGACTGAGCGCCGTCGAGGGTGCGGAGCGCCTGCCGTACAGCCTGAAGATCCTGCTGGAGAACCTGCTCCGCACCGAGGACGGCGCGAACATCACCGCCGACCACGTGCGCGCGCTCGGCGCCTGGGACCCCAGCGCCCAGCCGAACAAGGAGATCCAGTTCACGCCCGCGCGCGTGGTCATGCAGGACTTCACCGGCGTGCCCTGCGTGGTCGACCTCGCCACCATGCGCGAGGCCGTGACCCAGCTCGGCGGCGACCCGGCGAAGGTCAACCCGCTGGCCCCGGCCGAGCTGGTCATCGACCACTCGGTGATCGCCGACATCTTCGGCCGCCCGGACGCCTTCGAGCTGAACGTGGACCTGGAGTACGAGCGCAACAAGGAGCGCTACCAGTTCCTGCGCTGGGGCCAGACCGCGTTCGACGAGTTCAAGGTCGTCCCGCCGGGCACCGGCATCGTCCACCAGGTCAACATCGAGCACCTGGCCCGCGTGGTCATGGTGCGGGGCGGCGTCGCCTACCCGGACACCCTGGTCGGCACCGACAGCCACACCACCATGGTGAACGGCATCGGCGTGCTGGGCTGGGGCGTCGGCGGCATCGAGGCCGAGGCCGCGATGCTGGGCCAGCCGGTGTCGATGCTGATCCCGCGCGTGGTCGGCTTCAAGCTGCACGGCGAGCTGCCCGCGGGCGCGACCGCCACCGACCTGGTGCTCACGATCACCGAGATGCTGCGCAAGCACGGCGTGGTCGGCAAGTTCGTCGAGTTCTACGGCTCGGGCGTCGGCGCGGTGCCGCTGGCCAACCGCGCCACCATCGGCAACATGAGCCCGGAGTTCGGCTCCACCTGCGCGATCTTCCCGATCGACGGCGAGACCATCGACTACCTGAAGCTGACCGGCCGCTCGGCCGAGCAGCTGGCGCTGGTCGAGGCGTACGCCAAGGAGCAGGGCCTGTGGCACGAGGCCGACCGCGAGCCGGTGTACTCCGAGACGCTGTCGCTGGACCTGTCGACGGTCGTCCCGTCGATCGCCGGTCCGAAGCGCCCGCAGGACCGGATCGAGCTGGCGTCGTCCAAGACCGCGTTCCGCCAGGCGCTGGGCGCGTACGTCTCCGACACCGAGCCGACCTCGGCCTCCAGCGTGGACGAGGCCGTGGAGGAGACCTTCCCGGCCAGCGACCCGATCTCGCCCGCGAACGGTGACAACGGCGGCGCGCCGCGCGTGGTCCACTCGGCCGCGACCGGCAGCGAGGGCCGCCCGTCCAACCCGGTCAAGGTGACCCTGGACGGCAACGAGTTCGAGCTGGACCACGGCGCCGTCGCGATCGCCGCGATCACCTCGTGCACCAACACCTCGAACCCGTCGGTGATGATCGGCGCGGCGCTGCTGGCGAAGAAGGCCGTGGAGAAGGGCCTGGAGCGCAAGCCGTGGGTCAAGACCACGCTGGCGCCCGGCTCCAAGGTCGTCATGGACTACTACGAGCGCGCCGGTCTCATGCCGTACCTGGAGAAGCTGGGCTTCCACCTGGTCGGCTACGGCTGCACCACGTGCATCGGCAACTCCGGCCCGCTGCAGGACGAGATCAGCGCGGGCATCAACCACGGCGACCTCGCCGCGGTGTCGGTGCTGTCGGGCAACCGGAACTTCGAGGGCCGGATCAACCCCGACATCAAGATGAACTACCTGGCGTCCCCGCCGCTCGTGGTGGCGTACGCGCTCGCGGGCTCGATGGACAAGGACATCACCACCGAGCCGCTGGGCACCGACAACGAGGGCAAGCCGGTCTACCTGGCCGACATCTGGCCGTCGCCGCAGGAGGTCTCGGAGGTCGTCGGCTCGGCGATCTCGCCCGAGGGCTTCGCCAAGGGCTACGAGAACGTGTTCACCGGTGACCGGCGCTGGCAGTCGCTGCCCACGCCGACCGGCAACACCTTCGAGTGGGCCGACGACTCCACCTACGTGCGCAAGCCCCCGTACTTCGAGGGCATGGAGATGGAGCCGAAGCCGGTCACCGAGATCAGCGGCGCGCGCGTGCTCGCGCTGCTGGGCGACTCGGTCACCACGGACCACATCTCCCCGGCCGGTTCGATCAAGGCAGACTCGCCCGCGGGCAAGTACCTGACCGAGCACGGCGTGGACCGCAAGGACTTCAACTCGTACGGCTCGCGGCGCGGCAACCACGAGGTGATGATCCGCGGCACGTTCGCGAACATCCGCCTGCGCAACCTGCTGCTCGACGACGTCCAGGGCGGCTTCACCCGCGACTTCCTGGCCGAGGGCGCGCCGCAGACCACGATCTACGACGCGTCGGCGAGCTACGCCGAGGCGGGCGTGCCGCTGGTCGTCCTGGCGGGCAAGGAGTACGGCTCCGGCTCGTCCCGCGACTGGGCGGCCAAGGGCACCTCGCTGCTGGGCGTGCGCGCGGTGATCACCGAGTCGTTCGAGCGCATCCACCGGTCGAACCTGATCGGCATGGGCGTCCTGCCGCTCCAGTTCCCGGCCGGTGAGTCGGCGTCGTCGCTGGGCCTGGACGGCACCGAGGTGTTCGACATCTCCGGGGTGACCGAGCTGAACAACGGCGTGACGCCGGAAACGGTGAAGGTCGTCGCGAAGAAGGCCGACGGGTCGACCGTCGAGTTCGACGCGGTCGTGCGCATCGACACCCCCGGTGAGGCGGACTACTACCGCAACGGCGGCATCATGCAGTACGTGCTGCGCAAGATGGTCCGCAGCTAGTCCTGAGCGGTGCACGGAGGGGCCGTCCGCGCTTCGGCGCGGGCGGCCCCTCCCGCGTTCACCGGCTCAGCAGATGTAGGCCGTGTGCTGCGCCCACCACTCCAGGTGCGGCGCGGTCTTCGACCCGACCCGGCCGTCCACCGCGAGCCCCGCGCCGAGCGCGTTGGCGCACTGCTGGAACTTGACCACCTTGCCCCTGGTGTCCGGCCCGAAGACCCCGTCCTCGGCGATGTGGTGGTACGTGCTCGGGTTGATGGCCCAGTTCAGCAGGCACTGCACCCGCCTGACGTAGGCCCCGCTGTCACCCTGACCGATGTCCCGCGCCGCCGCGGAAGGGCAGTTGTGCAGCGCCCCGACCTCGCCTGGCGCGGCCACCGCCGTCCCACCCGCGAGCACGACGCCGAACAGCGCGGCCAGCAGCACCAGAGCTCGTCGACCCATGACTTGTTCCCCCTAGCTCTCGACCCACCGGAAGTGCGGATCCGGACTGCGGTTCCCCACCCGCAGCCCCTCTCCGGGTCGTCCCATGCTCGGCCGCCCGTCGTCGCCGGGACAACTTCTTCGAGCAGGCTCGAAAACCCCGCCCGGCCCAGCCGGTCCACCGCAACGGCCCCCGCTGCGGTCCCTCCGCTGCGGCGCAGGCTGCTCAGGTAGCGCCCCACCCCCTACCAACGGACCGGGGCCCGATACCAAACGCGGATTCACCACCGCCCCCGCTCCCCTACCGTCACCACCGTGAAAGCACTGGAGCTCCTGGGCGCCTTCCTCGCCCTGAACGGCCTGCTGGGCGCGGGCCGCGACCTGCTCGGGTTCGGGCCCGGCGGGGTGATCTCGCACGTCCCCGGCGTCGCGGGCAACGAGCTGCTCGCCAACGCGCTCGTGCTGGTCGTCGGGGTCGCGCTGACCGCGTTCGCGCACAGCAGGCTGCGGGACGGCGACGTGCGCTGATGCCCGCCCCGTCACGCCGCGGCAACCGCGACTGGCTGGTCGACGGCGCGTTCTTCGCCCTCGCCGCCGGGTACGCCCTCGTCTACCGCACCCAGCTCACCGACCTGCCGCACTGGCTGCTGCTCGCCGACCAGCTCGCCGCCGCGCTCGGCTGCGCCCTCCTGTGGGCCCGCAAGCGGCACCCGGTCCTGGTCACCGCGGTCCTGGGCGTGCTGGGCGCGGTGTCCCTGCCGGTGCAGGGCGCGGCCACGCTGGCGCTGTTCAGCCTGGCCGTGCACCGGCCGCCGCGCGTGGTCGCCGCCGTCGGGGCGCTCGCCCTGCTCACCGCGCCGGTCTACCCGCTGCTGCGGGTGGACCCCGAGCTGGCCCCGGTGGAATCGGTGGTGCTCAGCGTGGTCCTGTACGCCGGGGTCACCGGCTGGGGCGCGTCGGTGCGGGCGCACCGGCAGCTCGTGGACTCGTTGCGCGAGCGCGCCGAGCAGGCCGAGCGGCAGGCGCGGGAGCGGGCCGAGCGGGAGCACGAGCGGGCGCAGGCGGCGGCGCGGGCCGAGCGGGAGCGGATCGCGCGCGAGGTGCACGACGTGCTCGCGCACCGGTTGTCGCTGCTCAGCGTGTACGCGGGCGCGCTGGAGTACCGGGCGGACGCGGACCGGGCGCAGGTCGCGCGGGCGGCGGCGGTGATCAGGGAGACCAGCCACCTGGCGCTGCAGGACGTGCGCGAGGTGATCGGGGTGCTGCGCGCGCCGGTCGAGTCGCCGGACCGCCCGGCGCCCGTGCTGGACGCGGTGGGCGAGCTGGTCGAGCAGTCCCGGCTGGCGGGCGCGCGGGTGGTGGTCGAGGACTCGGTGGCGCCGGGGGCGCCCGAGGCGGTCGGGCGGGCGGCGTACCGGGTGGTGCAGGAGGGGCTCACGAACGCGCGCAAGCACGCGCCGGGGCAGGACGTGCTGGTGCGGCTGTCCGGCGGACCGGGCGCCGACCTGGTCGTGGAGGTCCACAACCCGCTGGGGACCGCGCTCTCCGTACCCGGCGCGGGCGCGGGGCTGACCGGGTTGGCGGAGCGGGTCGCGCTGGTCGGCGGCGAGCTGGAGCACGGGGTGGGCGCGCGCGGGCACCGGCTGTGGGCCAGGCTGCCCTGGTGATCAGGTTGCTGCTGGTGGACGACGACCCGCTCGTGCGCGCCGGACTGGCGTGGATGCTCGGCGGCACGCCCGGCGTGGAGATCGTCGGCGAGGCCTCGGACGGCGCCGAGGCGCTGCGGGCGGTGCGCGAGAAGCGGCCGGACGTGGTGCTGATGGACATCCGGATGCCGAACCTGGACGGCCTGACCGCGACCGAGCGCCTGCGCCGCACCGAGCACCCGCCGGAGGTGATCGTGCTGACCACGTTCGACACCGACGAGCACCTGCTGCGCGCCCTGCGCGTGGGCGCGGCGGGCTTCCTGCTCAAGGACACCCCGCCGCCGAGGATCGTGGAGGCGGTGCGGGCGGTGGCGGCGGGCGAGCCGATGCTGTCGCCGTCGGTGGTCCGGCAGCTCATCGCGCGCGTGGTGGACGCCGACGCGGGCCCGCGCCGGGAGCGGGCGCGGCGGGCGCTGGAGGGGCTCAGCGGGCGGGAGCGGGACGTGGCGCTCGCCGTGGCGCGGGGCTGGTCGAACGCGCGGATCGGCGACGAGCTGCACCTGAGCGTGCCCACGGTGAAGGCGCACGTGTCGCGGGTGCTGACCAAGCTCGGGGTGGAGAACCGGGTGCAGATCGCCCTGCTGGCGCGGGACGCCGAGCCGGCCTGACCTCAGAGGTCGTAGTCGCCGTCCCGCACGCCCGCGACGAAGACCGCCCACTCCTCGTGCGTGAACACCGCCGTGCCGGCGTCGGGGCGCAGGTTGTTGCGCACGAACACGGCGTCGTCGGTGAACCGGGTCTCGACGCAGGTCGTGCCGTTGGTCGTGCGGCGCGGAACGAACCACTCGTCGTGCTTCAGAGGCATGTCCCCAGTATTTCACCGTTGTCCCGGCGCAACGCCGACGAACTCGCGCATGTGCCGGGTGCTCGCTTCCCGGCTGAGCGCCATGCCGCGCATCAGTTCGAGGTGGTGCGTGGCGCGCTCGACCACGGATGCCTTGTCCTGCACGGTTTCCCGACCGTAGCTGTCGGTCAGCAGGATGTCCGGCGCGGGCGGTGGGAACCGGTGCAGGGTCGCGAGCATCCCCCGGAACGCGTGGATGCCCGCCGAGTAGGGCATGACCTGCACGATCACGTGGTCCGTGGTGGTGTTGAAGCGGATCAGGTGCTCGATCTGGGCGCGCATGACGTCGGGTCCACCGATGCTCACCCGCAGGGCGCCCTCACCGAGGATGCACCAGTAGCGCAGCGGCGGGCGTTCGGTGCGGGTCAACAGCTTCCCACGCTCCAGCCGCAGCTCGACCAGGCGCTCGACCTGCTCGTCGGGCCGGTCGTGGGAACCCCACTCCAGCGTGGCTCTGGCGTAGGCGGGGATCTGGAGGATGCCGGGGATCAACTCGCCGGAGTAGCAGATCGACGAGATCGCCTGGGCTTCGAGGTCGACGATCCGCCGGTGGTTGTTGGGCACGGTCGCGGCCGTGTAGGGGCCGGGCGCCCGCCGTCCGCGCGAGTTCCGGGCGAACAGCAGCAGCTCACCCCGCTCGTCCCCGATGACCCCGTAGTGGTCGAGCAACCGCTCCAGCTCCACCGGCTTGGGCCGGGACCGCCCGGTCTCCAGGTCCCCGATCTTGGAGATGGTGCACCCGAGCAGCAGCGCGGCCTGGTCCCGCCCCACCCCGGCCTGCTCCCGCATCCGCCGCAGCGTGGCCGCGATCTGGATGTGCTCGGGCTGAACCTGCCGCATCGTCCTCACGTCCCCCCAGCTGGCACGGTGGCGCAATCTAGCGCCTTTCCCACACGAGCAAGGTCACCCAACTGGGTAAATGTCATTTCCTACGCACGTAGATAACGTGTGCAGCACCACCCGCCGACCTCCGGGAGCCCCGAGTGCCCACCACCCAGACCGCGTCGACCTGGCTCTACCTGGAGGAGGGCAGGCCGGTGGTCTGCCGCCCGGACTCCCCGGACCGCGCGAGCCTGATGATCCTGGGCCCGGTCGAGGTGACCCTGGAGATGCCGACCACGATGCTCCAGGCCTGCCGGGACGCGCTGGACGAGGCGCTGCGCGCGCTGGAGGAGGGCGAGCCGGAGGCCTGACCTACCCCACCTCGGCGCGCCACCGCACGCGGGTCGGCCGCTCCCCCGTGGCGACGAACTCCTCGACGACCTCGACCACCAGGTCGAACGGCAGCTCGCTGCCCGCAGGCATGGCGTTGTGCGTCCCGGTCACCGTGAAGTAGTCCCGCCCCACCGGGTTGAGACCACCGACCGGCAACTCGGTCCCCTCGACCCCGAACCAGTCCAGCGCCCCGACGTCCCCGCGCACCCCCACCGTCAACCCGGTCCCGCCCCCGCGCACGAGGAACCACACGAGCCCGGCCGCGCCGGTCCTCCCCGAGTTGGCGAGCGCCAACAACCCCCCGAGCTCACCGGGCGCGCACCCGGACACGTCGACCTCTTCAGCACCGAGCAGTCCCACGCTCACGCCTTCCCCCGGTAGGCCCAGGAACAGGGTTCCCCGGCACTCGTCGACCCGTGCACGACCAACTCGCTCCCCTCGGGCAGGAAGCGCTCCAGCGCCTGGTGGCACCCCAGCGCCACCTGCCCCGGCTGCGATCCGCAGGGCGCGTTGTTGATCACGAGCGCGACGCTGCGCCGACCGGTCCCGACCATCATCATCGCCACCTTCATCTCGACGTGCTGGTAGATCCGCATCCGGGTGCGGATCCCCAGCGCCGCCATGCGCTCCCGCACGGCGGGCCCCCACGTGCCGTCGTCCCCCGAGGTGAACGGCGCGGGCACGTCGACGACGTGGCCGACCGTGCGGTCCCCCGCTCCGGGGCGCACCCTCGGCGGCAGCTCGCCGACGCACCAGCGCGCCTGCTCCGGGTAGCGCGTCCCGTCGCGGGCGACCACCGGCGGCGGCTCCCGCTCGGCGCGCGCCGCAGGTCCGCCCCCGTCGCCGACGAGTCTGGCCGTCGTCGCCCGGACCCGGACCACCGACGCGCGCACGCCCGACAACAACTCGCGCATCTCACCCATCTCGGTGAGGACGAGGGCGTAGGCCGCCAGGCACTCCCGGACGTCGTCCCTCCCGCTGCCCGCGAAGACCGATTCCAAGCCCTCCAAGGCCTCCCGCGCGAAGTCCTCGCCCTCGTGCAGGACCCGCGACGCCGCGTCGAGCAGCACCTCGACCTCGGCCAGCTCGCCGACCACCCCACCACCCACCGCGCTCCCCCGTCACGTCGAGCCCCCACAGCTCGACCGTGCCGGGCGCAGGCGCGGAGCACTCCCGAAAAGTGCGGCGCACGAGCAGACCGGGCGGAGCAGCCCGCCTGGTTCACCCCAACAGCCGCGCCCCGCTGAACCCGTCGGCCCAACGGGGTTTCCCCGTCCCGGCCACCGCCCACCCCTCGGCTATCTTCGGCCGCTGCGTGGAAGGAGGCCCGTGGTCCTGTTCCTGTGGTGGCTGCGCAACGACTCCCTGGGCCGCACCAGGGTCTGGTTCCCCCTCGCCCCAGCGCTCGCCCTCACCGCGACCTGGGCCCTCTTCGGCTGGCCCGACGGCCTCTCCACCGCCCTGGTGGTCGGCTTCGCCACCGCCGAGGTCGCCGTCGACCACGCGTGGTGGCGCCGCGACCGGCGCGCGGAGGGCATGGGCCGCGAGGAGCTGTGAAGCAGCCGGGGTCGCGGATCAGCCGAACGGCCGGACGTCCGGGTGGAACACCTGCCCGTCCGCCGGGACCTCCAGCCCCACCAGGTAGTCCCGCACCACCGCGTCCACCCCGGCGCTGTCCCCCAGCACGCAGTGCCCGAACGCGTCCACGCTCACCAACCGCGCGTTCCCCAGCTCCGAGGCCATCCCGCGCGCGAAGTCGTACCGGGTGGCCGGGTCGTGGTAGTTCCCCACCACCACGACGGGGTTCGCCGTCTCCCGGTCCCACGGCCCCGCGTACCGCTCCCGCACCCGAGGCCACACCGAGCAGGTCAGGAGATCAGCGGAAGCCTGCCACCGCCCGAAGGTCGGCATCCGCCGCTCCCAGTCCGCCGCCACCGCCGGGTAGTCCTGCGGCCTGCGCGGGAACGGCTTGTCCGCGCAGTTCACCCCGAGCGCGGTGTCGTTGCCGGTGTACTCGGCGTCCGCCAGCAGGTCCCACCTCCGCTCCGGGACCGGCCACGCGACCGGCACCTGCGCGGACGCCGCCCCGACCGCCCCGGAGACGCCCCGGTGCGCGTGCTCCAGCAACGTCGCCATCAGCGGGAACTCCTCCGGCGCGTACAGCGCCCCCGCCACCCGGTTCACGAACCCCGTGTAGTCCACGACCTCCCCGCCGGGCAGCGCCAACGTCCCGCCCGCGCGCAGGTGCTCGCGCACCAGGTCGAACTTCGCCCGCGGATCGCCGCCGCCGAACGCGCACCGCTCCCCGACCTCGGCGCACTCGTCGAGGAACCCGCGCAGCGCCAGCTCGAACCCCTCAGCGCGCCGCCGGTCGTTCTCGATCCCGTCGTCGGTGCGCAGCGCGGGGTCCACGTTGCCGTCCAGCACCATCGCCCGCACCCGCGACGGGAACAGGTTCGCGTAGGTGGCCCCGAGCAGCGTCCCGTAGGAGAACCCGACGTAGGTCAACCGCTGCTCCCGCACGCCCTGCCGCAGCAGGTCCAGGTCGCGCGCCACGTCCTCGGTGGAGATGTTCCGCACCAGCGGCCCGCCGTTGCGCGCGCACTCCCGCCCGTACTCGGTCGCGGCGGCCAGGTGCGCCCGCTCCTGCTCGGCGCCCAGCGGCAGCTTCGCCAGCCGCGCCCGCAGCTCGTCCGACTGCTCCTGCGTGGTCAGGCACCGCACCACCGGCGTGCTGCGCCCGATCCCGCGCGGGTCGAACCCGATGACGTCGAAGCGCCGCAGCACCTCCGCGTCGAACCGGTCCGGCGCGGACGCGACGGAGAGCACCCCGGACCCGCCGGGACCACCGGGGTTCGTGAACAACGACCCGATCCGGGCGCCCGGATCGGCGGCGGCCAGCTTCAGCGCGGAGAGCGTGATCCGCTCACCGCGCGGCCGGTCGTGGTCCAGCGGCACCTCGTGCCCGGTGCACGACAACCGCCCGCGCAGCTGTTCCGGGAACTCCTCCAGCAGCTCGGCCGCGCAGGCCGACCAGACCACCTCCGGCGCCGGGAAACCCCGCCCAGCACCACCTTCCGCACCCGCGACCCCCGAGGTCAGCGGGAGCACGAGCACCAGCGCCGCACCAGCGACCCCGGCCCCGCGCACCAACGACGTCCGCACCGGCGACTCCCCTCAGCACGTCCCCGGCGCCGCCCACCGGCGGCGCCCTTGAACGCCCACGCTGCCCGCCGCCACCGCCTCCCACATCGGGGAACGCCCGGAGGCGCACCCCCCGAAGCACCCCCCGTCCCCCCGCGACGACGAGCGGCGCGAGCCCCGGAGGACCCGCGCCGCCCGGTGACCGCAGGATCAGCTCACCCGGCCGCCTGCGCCAGCACCAGCGCGAACCGGTCCTCGGAGTCGGTCCACCACCGCCGCACCGCGAACCCGGACTCGCCCAGCTCGCGCTCCAGCCCGTCCCGCCGGAACTTCGCCGACACCTCCGTCCGCAGCTCCTCCCCCTCCGCGAACTCCACCTCGATCCCCAGCCCCGGAACGGGAACCCGCATCGCCCGCCCGGCCCGCAACCGCATCTCGACCCACTCCCGCTCGGCGTCCCACCGCGCGACGTGCGCGAACGCCTCCGGGTCGAACCCCGCGCCCAGCTCCCGGTTCAGCACCCGCAGCACGTTCCGGTTGAACGCTGCGGTCACCCCGGCCGCGTCGTCGTACGCCCGCACCAGGACTCCGGGGTCCTTCACCAGGTCCGCGCCGAGCAGCAGCCACTGCCCGGCCCGCAACGACTCCCGCACTGCCGCGAAGAACTTCCCGCGCTCCTCCGGCAGCAGGTTCCCGATCGTGCCGCCGAGGAACGCCACCAACCGCCCGTCCGACACCGGGAGCGCGCCGAGGTGCTGGGTGAAGTCCCCGACCACGCAGCGGACCCGCACGCCGGGGTAGTCGTCCGCGAGCCCGGACGCCCCCGCCAGCAGCGCCGACTCGGACACGTCCAGCGGCGTGAACCGGCGCAGCGTCGGCCGCAGGGCGTCGAGCAGCAGCCGGGTCTTCACCGAGAACCCCGACCCCAGCTCCACCAGCTCCGCCGCGCCGGTCAGCTCCGCGACCTCACCGGCCCGCGCGGCCAGGATCTCCCGCTCGGCCCGCGTCGGGTAGTACTCGGGGAGCCGGGTGATGTCCTCGAACAGCGAGCTGCCCACCGCGTCGTAGAACCACTTGGGGGACAACCACTTCGGCGTGTCGGCCAGCCCGGCCGCGGCTTCCTCGCGCAGCGCGCGCGCCGCCTCGTCGGGGGTCAGTCGCACGTCAAGCTCGGTCATCGTCGTCCTATCGCTCGAACGTCCACAGCAGACTCGGAAGCCACCACGACCGACCGGTCGGGCGCCTCCCGCCAACCGTCACCGGTGTCCAGCGGCTCGGAGGCCACCAGCACCCCGCCTTCGTCCCGCCTGACCCACAACGAGTGCGTCCAGGTCGTGCCGACCACGACCCCGTGGCCGAGCAGCAGCAGGTTCAACCGCGAGCCGGGCGCGGCGGCGTCCACCTCGCGCAGCACCGACACCACCGCCTCCTCCGCGCCCGCGCCGGACCGCAGCCGGTCCTGCACGAGCGCCCACAGCAGCGCCGAGTCCGTGGGCGCGTCGAGCGCGAGCAACCGCTCCACCGGGAGCCCGGAAGCCAGGCGAGCCAACGACTTCGTCCACTCGGGCACCTTGCCGTTGTGGCTGAACAGCCAGCCGTCGCCGGCGAACGGGGCGCAGGCGGTCTCCACCACCGGCATCCCGACCGTGGCCGAGCGCACCGCCGCCAGCACCGCGCCCGACCGCACGACGCGGCCCAGTGAAGCCAGGTTCTCGTCCGCCCAGATCGCCCCGGACCGCCGGTACCGGGCGACCTGCCCGTCCTCGGCGGCCCACCCGACCCCGTACCCGTCGGCGTTGACCGTGCCGCCGCGCCGCATGTCCACCGGCGCGTGCGACTGGTGCTCCAGCGAGTGCGGCGGGTCGAACAGCAGCGCCGACAGCGGCACCGGCCGCCCGAGGTACCCCAGGTGCCTGCACACCTAGCCCTCCACCGCCTCGCGCGCTACCTCCGGCGACGCGTCGCGCGCGCACCGGAACCCGGCGAAGACCTGCCGCCGGATCGGGTAGTCCCAGTTGCGGAAGGTGGCCCGCACCGCCACCGGGTCGGTGCCGAACGAGCCGCCGCGCAGCACCTTGTAGTCCGCGCCGAAGAACACCTGGGAGTACTCGGCGTACGGGAACACCTCGAACCCGGTGTAGCCGAGGAAGTCCGAACTGGTCCACTCCCACACGTCGCCGATGAGCTGGTGCACGCCCAGCGGCGACACCCCCCTGGGGTAGGCGCCGACGGGCGCCGGGGACAGGTGCCGCTGACCGAGGTTGGCGTGCTCGGGCGTCGGGTCGTCGTCGCCCCACGGGTAGCGCAGCGAGCGCCCGGTCGCCGGGTCGAACCGGGCGGCCTTCTCCCACTCGACCTCGGTGGGCAGCCGCTTGCCCGCCCACCGCGCGTAGGCCTCGGCCTCGTGGAAGCACACGTGCACCACCGGTTGCGCGGGGTCGAGCGGCGCGGTGGCGCCGAAGGCGCGCCGGTGCCAGGCGTCGCCGGAGCGCGACCAGAAGCGCGGCGCCTCCAGCTCGGCGCGCTGGACGTGGTCCCACCCGGCGGCGCTCCACCAGCGCGGGTCGCGGTAGCCGCCGTCCGCGACGAACTCGGCGTACGCGCCGTTGGTGACCGGGGTGGTGTCGATGAAGAACGGCTCGGTCACGACCTGGTGCGCGGGCCGCTCGTTGTCCAGCGCCCACGCCTCGGTGGAGGTGCCCATGGTGAACGGACCGCCCGGCACCAGCACCTCCGGCGGCCCGACCGGACCACCGGGCGGCGGTGGCGGGGCGTGCAGCACCGGGGCGCCAGTGCGCAGCTGGTGGGTGGCCAGCATGGTCTCGTCGTGCTGCTGCTCGTGCTGCACGATCATGCCGAACGCGAACGCCCCGTCGAGCAGCCGCGCGCCTTCCAGCGGGGTGCGCTCCAGGACGTCGAAGACCTTGTCGCGCACCTCCCGCACGTAGCCGCGCGCCTCGCCGGGCCCCAGCAGCGGCAGCTCGGGGCGGGCCGCGCGGGAGTGCTTGAACGCGTCGTACAGCTCGTCGATGTCGGCGCGCACCGGCTCGCGGCCACCGACGTCGCGCACGAGCCAGAGCTCCTCCTGGTTGCCGATGTGGGCGAGGTCCCACACCAGCGGTGACATGAGCTTGGAGTGCTGGCGCACCAGGTCGTCGTCGTCCACGGCGTCGGTGAGCGCGGCGCTGCGGGCCCTGGCCCTGGTGAGCTGTTCCGCGACTGTCGCGCGCAGGTCTTCGGCGCTGGTCATGAAAGTCCCCCTCCGGACTGTTGTGCAGTTCTGGTCAGCGGGTTCTTCTCAGCGGTGTTCGGTGAGCGGCGCCCGGTTCGGCGTCGCTCGTTCGGCGGCGCGGTCCTCCGTGGTGCGGCACGACCGCGCTTCTCGTTGTGGGACAGCTGGTCGCGTGGCAGCGCGAGCCCGTTCCGCGACCGGGATCGGGGTCGCGGCGCGGGGGGCTGCCGGGGTCGTCGGGGTCGGGGCGGTGGGACCCGCACCGACCTCGGGGACCTGCGGTGAGGGGCCTCGCGCGGACCTTCGGCCGGTTCGATGGCGGTCGCGCGGGCACCGGGCTTTCCGGGGACTGGGCGCTGCGGGGACCGGGCGCTGCGGGGAAGCGGCGCGACGTCGGCGGCGCGCCGGGACCGTCAGCCGCGCCCTGCGGCGAGCGCGCGGTGCAGCTCCTCGGCCACCACGTCGGCCTGCGCAGGCGACAGGTCGGTGCGGTGCAGCGCGGCGCAGCCCAGCTCCACGACCTGGGCGGCGACGCGCGCCAGCACCGGGTCGTCCAGCCCGTACCGGGCGGCGGTGAGCCAGCGCCGGACGGCGGGACCGGTCGCGTCCAGCACCGAGTCCACCACGGACGGGTGGGAGAAGAGCGCGGCCAGCAGCACCACCGGGGGAATCCAGCCGCCGGGACCGGGCGTGTCCAGGTAGCGGATCTCCAGGTAGCCGCGCGGGCGGACCGGCGGGAACTGGAGCGTCAGGTGGTAGTCCAGGTCCTCGGCGGTGGGCCTGCGGTCGAGCGCCCCGTCGATCCACTCGGCGAAGGTGAGGCGGTGCGGCGGGATCCAGTCCGGGCCGGGCCTGCGCACCACGATGACCGGCGCGTCCAGCACCCGGCGGGCCCAGGCCGAGGCCGGGTCGTCGCACACCGCGCCGGGGCGGCAGCGGACCGGGTCGGTGCCGTAGAGGGTGCGCATCCGGGCGCTGGCCCAGTCGGTGCGGAGGCCGCCGACGCCCGGCGAGTTGGCGAACAGGGCCATCAGCACCGGTCCGAGCGCGTGCGCGGCGGCCCAGCGGGTGGCCACGTCCGAGCCCTCGCCCGCGTCGAGGCACACCTGGAGCCCGGCGGTGCTGCACATCATGGTCAGGCCGTCCGGGCCGAGCGGGTCGAAGGCGTGCTGCATCGCCCGGTAGCGGGGGACGTCCAGGAGACGGCTCGGCGGGCGGAACGGGTCCGCACCCCGGTCACCGAGGGTGAAACCGGCCGGTTCCAGCAGGCCAGCGAGGTGGTCGACGTCCGACGCGACGGTCTTGAGCAGCTCGGTGAGCGAGTCGCGCGGCGGGGTGGAGATCTCGACCTGGCCGCCTGGTTCGACCGTCAGCGGTGTCCCGCTGGGCAGCGGGCGCTGCGGGCTGTCCGGCACCAGGGTCGGGGGCGCGTGGTCGCCCAGGGCGGCGGAGAACAGCGCCGCGTCCACGGGTAGGGAGGGGTCGCCCAGGTGGTGGACGGTCCACTCGATCTCGACGCCGATGAGCCTCGGCGGTCCGTGCTTGAAGCACACCGACGCCACGTAGGCCTCGGCTTCCGCGCGGTCCCGGAAGGACGCGGGAGCCGGCCCGTGCGCCGGACTTGGGTGAACTGCGACAACCATGCGCACTCCCCGTGTCGGCCTCGGTCGGGCTCGACGCTACACCGGGAATACCGATCGCCGCAGCGAACAAAACCCTTACGGATCAATGGGAATAGGGGATGTCCGATGTGCACGCAGCGCCACGGCCCGCGAGCGGCGCGTGAACGGCGGTTTTCCACGTGGCCAGCAGGGTCCGGGAGGCCCCGACGGGCAGCGCGAGCTCCTGCAGCACGGCGAGGGCGTCCCGGTGCGGCCCGGCGCTCTCCACCCGACCACCGGAGTAGGCCACGGGCGGCGAGTCGGCGAACTCCAGGTACACGAACGGCCTGGCCAGCGCCGGGTGCGCCCCCACCCCGAACGGCACCACCCGCACCGGCCACGGCGAGGCGGCGAGGGCGCGCACCTGCGCGGCGTGCGCGCCGGGCCCACCGACGACCGCGTGCAGGACGGCTTCGTGCAGGTAGAAGGCGGATTCGGCGGGCGGGGTCGGGGGCCTGAACTCGGGTCCGGGTCCAGGTCCGGGCTCAGGTCCGGGCTCGGGCTCGAACCTGGGCCCGGACTCGGACCTGAGTTCGGGCTCAGCCCTGGGTCCGGGCTCGGACCTGGGTTGGGGTCCGGGCTTGTGGTCGCTCTCGGGTTCGGGCTCGGTCTCGAACCTGGGTTCGGACTCGGCCCCACCGCAGGCACACAGGCAGTCACCGCTCCCCGCACCGCCTCCGCCACCGCTGCCACCGCCGTTGCAGCCGCTGCCACCACTACCGCCGCCGTTGCCGCCCTCGCTGCCGTTATCCCCGCCGCTGCTGTTGCCCCCGCCGCCGACGCCGCCGTTATCCCCGCTGCCGCCGTTGCCCCCGGTGCCGCCGCTGTTGCCCCCGGTGCCGCCGTTGCCGCCGCCACTGTTGTCCCCGCCGCCGCCGTTGCCGCCGCCGTCGCTGCCGCTCCCGCCGCCGCCGCCGTCGCTGCTGCCCCCACCATCGCGGTCGCCGCCGTTATCCCCGTTGCCGCCGTTACCCCTGTTGTCCCCGTCGCCGTTACCGCTGCTGTAGGCCAACGCGTACTCCGCAGTGCGCAACCACTCGGGCACGACCAGCACCTCATAGCAGACGAGCGACCGGGCTCGCCGCTCATCACCCCGCTGGCTGCCGCCCACCAGGCGCACGAGGTCGACGACGTCGACCGCGATCCGCTTCGACGGCGTCCAGAGCGGCCACGGCGACACCCCGTCCCCTGATCTCACGGAACCGCACCATACGTGTTCTGACCTGGCGTTTCGCCGAGCGCCCGGAAAGTGCACCCCAAAGGATCACATGATTGACGGAACAATCCGTACGTACTGATTGGATTTCGGGGGCGGGTGCTGGGACGATCACCCGGTGCCCAGGGTGAGTCAGGACCACCTAGACGCCCGCCGCCGCCAGATCCTTGACGGCTCGCGTGCCTGCTTCGCGCGCTTCGGCTACGAGGGTGCCACCGTGCGCCGCCTCGAAGAGGGTACCGGCCTGTCCAGGGGAGCGATCTTCCACCACTTCCGGGACAAGGAGTCGCTGTTCCTGGCCCTGGCCGAGGACGACGCGGTCCGCATGGCCGAGGTGGTGGCCGAGCAGGGCCTGGTCCAGGTGATGCGAGAGCTCCTCGCCACCCCGCGCCACGACGACGGCGAGCAGCACCCGGCGGACTGGCTGGGCACCCGCCTTGAGGTGTCCAGGCGCCTGCGCACGGACCCGGAGTTC
This sequence comes from Actinosynnema pretiosum, assembly GCF_024171695.1. Lineage (GTDB taxonomy): Bacteria > Actinomycetota > Actinomycetes > Mycobacteriales > Pseudonocardiaceae > Actinosynnema > Actinosynnema pretiosum. The sequence goes on from NZ_JAMTCF010000013.1 coordinate 187,260, forward strand.
CGAGGCCGCTGGGCGGAGCGCTCCAGCCAGCTCACCGACGCCACCAGACAGCGCCTGCTGCGCCAGCGCGAGGCGGGCAAGCTGCGCGACGACGTGGACGTGACCGTGCTGACGTCGTTCCTGGAACTGGTCCTGGAAGGCCTGGTCTCCCACCTGGCGATGGGCCTGCCAGCAGACGACCTGGAACCGGTCCTGGACCTGGTCGAGGAATCCGTCCGCCGCCACCGCCGCACAGGCTGACCCCACCGCCCCGCAGCCCCCGCGCCCCTCCGCCCCTCCGCCCGACAGGCTGCCCACTCCCCACGACCGGTCGACCTGCCGCACCCCCAACCGCAGGGCGGCACGCTTCCCCCACGCCCGACCCAACACCCGCGCCCGCGCCCACTCCCGTGTTCACGTCACCTAGTTGTCGTCGCAGTCGTCGTCGCAGTCGTCGTCGCAGTTGTCGTCGCAGATATCGCCCCAGGTGTAGCCGGATATCGCCCCAGACGCCGCCATGCCGGAGGACCCTGTCCGCAGCACTCGGCCGAGGTTGAGGGGTGTTCCACGTGATGCGGCTGTACCTGCTGTGCGCGGGCTCGGCCAGGCTCGCCGACGAGATGGTCGCCGTGACCCTGGTGCTGCTCGCACTGGAGCGCACCGGCAGTTCAACGCTGTCCGGACTGGTGGTAGCCGCCTACACGATCCCATCGGTGGTGTCAGGCCCGCTGCTGGGCGCCTGGTTGGACCGCACGACACACCCCGTGGCCGCGCTGGCGGGAAACCAGTTCGCACTGGCCGCCTCGACCCTGGGCATGGCCCTGCTACCAGGCACACCAGCCCTGACAGCCTTGGCGTTCCTGGCAGGCTTGGCCCTCCCCCTGACGAGCGGTGGCTTCACGAGCCTGATCCCCAGACTGACCACCGACCTGTCCCGATCAACCTCGAACGACGCGCTGCTGTTCAACGCCGCAGCGATCGCCGGCCCGGCACTGGCCGGCGTGCTGGCAGCAACGAGCGGACCGGTGACCGCGGTGCTGGTGATCACGGCACTGGCACTGGCAGGTGGCCTGTGCACCCTCTGCCTGCGCGTCCCACCACACCCACCAGCCGCACACCCACCACTGCTGGTCGCGCTGCGCCAGGGCGTGCGCCATCTCGCGGTGACCCCACCGCTACGGGGCACAACAATCGCCTCGGTGCTGGGCTACGGCGCAGTGGGCCTCCTGGCGACAGCACTCCCAGCCCGCCTGACGGAGTTGGACGGCACCCCGGCCCGCCTGGGCCTACTGCTGGCCGTGCTGGAGCTCGGATGCGTGGTGGGCCTGCTGGTGCTGCGCGGCTGGTTGAACCGCAGGCGTCCAGAACACGTGATGCTCACCGCCCTGCTCCTGTACGGCGCAGCCCTGGCCACGTGGCCACTGGCGACCACAACGTGGGCACTGATGGCACTGGTAGCGCTCACCGGCTTGGTGGACGCGCCGATCCTCCCCGCGACCATCAACGCCAGACAGCGCTACACCCCACCCACCCTGCTGGGCCAGCTCTCCACCACGGGCGCAAGCCTCAAGATCGGCGCATACGCACTGGGCGCAGCAGCAGGCGGCACCCTGCTGTCATCGTTCCCCCCGTCAGGGGTGATCTGGCTGGCCGCCGCAGGACAGGTGCTCGCTGCGACGGTCGGAGCAGCCGCCACTACGAACCGGAAACCCCTTCGGGTAACGCCCTAGTATCCCGCGCATGGCAGATCCCCGCCCCGCCCACGTGCACCGCGTCCGGGTCCGCCCGGTCGACTGCGACCGGCGGGGCGTGGTGCACGCGTCCCGCTACCCGGTGTTCTTCGAGGCTGCGATGGTCGAGGCGGTCAGGTCGCTGCTCGGCTCGTACCGGGAGCTGGAGAAGCACGGCGTGGAGTTCGCGGTGGCCGAGACATCGGTGCGCTACCTGGGCGAAGCAGGCTTCGACGACATGATGCGCATCAACGTACGAGTGCGCACCCTGGGCACCACAACGATGACCCTCGGCTTCGAGGCAGAGGTGGACGGCACCCCGGTAGCAGTCGGCTGGACCCGCTACACCGCCTGCGGCACCCCGGAACCCAGACACACCCCGATCCCAGACGAACTACGCAGAGCCCTAGAACACCGAACCCGAACCACCACCACAGCCACCCGCAACGGCCAGGTCACCAAACGCCCCTAACCACCACGCACCGCCCACATACCCAGGCACCCAGGCACCCAGGCACCCAGGCACCGCAGGACATATCCACGAAGCACGCCCGCGAGCCCTGCCCACCGAACCCGCTCACGAGAACGGCCACCCCGTAACCGGCAGCGAGCCACAAGAAAGCAGCAAGCACGCAGACACACCCTCGCCCCCGCTTCCGGAGACCAGCGCCGCATAGCCCGTCGCCTACCCGCGCCGCACTACCCAAGCCTCAGACCAGCCACCCACCGCCCATCACCCACGACCAGCCACCCGCGCCCCGCAGCACGCGGTCCACGCGGTCCACGCGGTCCACGCGGTCCACGCGGTCCACGCGGTCCACGCGGTCCACGCGGTCCACGCGGTCCACGCGGTCCACGCGGTCCACGCGGTCCACGACCAGGGTCGGGCGTGAGGTGGTGATCGCAGTCGCGGTCGGTACCGGTACCAGTGCCAGTGCCAGTGCCAGTGCCAGTGCCAGTGCCAGTGCCAGTGCCAGTGCCAGTGCCAGGGTTCGGCCCCCTCAGCCCTCAGCCCTCAGCCCTCAGCCCTCAGCCCTCAGCCCTCAGCCCTCAGCCCTCAGCCCTCAGCCCAGATGATCACCCCTCCCTGCTGAGCGATCGGGTGCCGAGGACGGCCGTGACCGCGCCGGTTCCCTCAGCGGTCGCCACCACTCGACCGTCGGACAGCAGTGCCGCCGCCTCGGTCATGTCCCCGGACTCGGCGAACCCGGCCGCAGTCGCGAGCCGCCCGCCCGGATCGCACACCAAGCGCACCTCGGGCCACGCCGCCTCCGGGAACGCCACCCGCACCGCCGCGCACAGTTCACCCACCACCACCCGCACCAGCGGTAGCACTTCGACGGGTGTGTCGGTCACCAGCGCGATCGTCACCGGCACCCCGCACCTCGCCACCCGTTCCACCGCGTCCAACCGCCGCACGCCCAGCACCGCGACCACCCCGTCACCCGACAGGGCAACTGCCCCGCTGCCGGGCGACGGCATCGCCCCACCACCCGGCGCCCCACTACCAGGCCCAGGAACCGCCCCACCGCCGGATGCCACGGTCTTCCCGCTCACCAGGTCGACCAAGCCCTCGGGCACCGCCCACTCCCGATCGACCTCGCTCGCCTCGACCGCCGCCTCCGCAGGCGCCCACCAGTCGTCCATCACCAGCCCCGCCAGCCGCTCGCACGCGCTCACCACGTCGTACGCCGCAGGCGCCCCCGCCCCACCCGGCAGGGAGTCCAGCTGCCTCGCCCCGTGCAGCAGCGCCAGCACCAGTTCGGCCAGCCGCACCCGGCGGGTGTGGATCGGGCCGTCCCAGCGCACCCCGGCCACGCCCTCGACGGCCAGTCCGAGCAGCACGGCGTTGACCCCGGCCAAGGCGCCCAGCACGTCCGCCATCTCACCCGCCAGCTCGGGTGGCAGCGCGCGACCGATCCCACCCGGCGCCGGCGTCACCCACGTCCGCGCCAGCGCCCCCAGCGCCTCCTCCAGGTTCCGCCCCGGCCGGGCTCCCGGTGGGGCCTGGGTCCGCTCGACCAGGTCCGCGAGCACCGCCAGGTACAGCGCCCGCTTGCCGGGGAAGTTCGAGTAGACCGCCCCCCTGGTCAGCTCGGCGCGCTCGGCGATGGCGTCGACCCGCCCGTCCCGGTACCCGCGCTCGGCGAACTCGGCGCGCGCCGCAGCGAGCACCGCGACCCTCGTCCGCTCCTGCGTCTGCACCCTGGTCAGCCGCGCCACGCCCACCACCCGCTCACCGCAACCCCTCCGCTCGCTCCATCTCCTCCGCGATCAATTCTCCGGCACCGGAAGATCGCATTCCAACACCCTGGGACCTCTCACGATCGGGTGGTTCTCGCCGCCCAGACCGCCCCCCAACCCTCGACAGCAAACCCCCATCCAGATACTTTGAACATCCGAATGATGAGAACATCTGAATTATCCACCTGGAGCACCCCCGTGACGAACCCCCGCCTCGACCCCGCCGACCCCAAGACCCTGCTCGACCCCTTCACCGCGCACAGCACCGCCCGCGAGCAGGCCCCCATCGCCGTGATGCCCATCCCCGGCATGGGCGACCTCCGCGTCGCCACCCGCCACGACGACGCCAAGGCCGTCCTGTCCGACCCCCGCCTCACAGTGAGCTCGAACAGCTTCATCGGCCTGCCCGGCATCCCCGACCACTGCCTGCGGTACATGCGCACGATGTCCGAGCTCAACGGCCCCGAGCACCAGCGCGTCCGCAGGCTCGCCGCACCCGCGTTCACCGCCCGCCGCGCCGCCGAGTTCCGCCCCCGGATCACCGAGCTGGTGACCACCCTCCTCGACGCGCTGCCCGACGAGGGCGAGGCCGACCTGCTCGCCGACTACACGTCCCCGCTGCCCAGCGACGTCGTCTGCGAGCTCGTCGGCATCCCCGCGCCCGACCGGGAGCGGTGGCGCGCCCACGGCTCAGCGGTCGTCTCCGGCGACCTCCAAGGCCTCGTCGCCGCCATCCCCGACGTGATGGAAGGCGCCAAGGCCGCCGTGGCGCACCGCCGCGCGAACCCCGGCGACGACCTGCTGTCGTGGCTGCTGGAGGTCGAAAACGGCCTCACCGACACCGAGCTGGTCACCCTCGTCTGGCACCTCGTGCTCGCGGGCCAGACCCCCGCGAACCTGATCGTCAACGCCCTGGAGGCCCTGCTCGCCCACCCCGACCAGCTGGCCCTCCTGCGCGAGCGCCCCGAGCTGGCCCCGCGCGCGGTGGAGGAGCTGACCCGCTGGGCGACCCCGCAGCTGATGGCCACCCCGAGGTTCGGCGCCGAGGAGGTCGAGATCGGCGGCGAGACCATCCCGGCGGGCGCGCCGATCACCGCGTCCCTGGTCGGCGCGAACCGCGACCCGAGGTCGTACACCGACCCGGACCGCCTCGACCTCACCCGCGCCGAGGGCGGCCACCTCGCGTACGGGCACGGCCCGCACTTCTGCCTCGGCGCGGCGTTCGCGAAGGTCGAGACCGAGGTCGCGATCACCGCCCTGCTGGACCGCTACCCGGTCGTCGAGCCGGCCGAGCGCCCCGAGCGGGCCCCGGACGGCGGCACCTGGCGGCTCGCGTCGTTGCGGGTGCGCTTGTCCCGAACCGCTTGAACCGGCCCCCCCGCTCGGCCACGGTGGGGTGATGTCGAGCCGCAGCCCGCGCCTGGCCGCCCTGAAGTCCGCCACCTCGTTGTCCGTGCTGCGCGCCTCGCTCCGCGCCCGAGCCGCCTTCGGCGACCCCGTCGCGCGCCTGCTGGACACCTCACCCCGCTGGGACCGCGACCGCGAGCAGGAACGCGTGCGCGCGGGCGGTGACCTGGGGCGGAGCAAGCTCGGGATGCGCGTCACCGCCTCGCACGCCGTGTGCGGCCAGGTGCTGCGCGACCCGGCTTTCGGCGTGCTCCAGCCCCTGCCGCCGCCCGAGGCGCTGGGGCTGTCCAGCCAGCTGGTGAACCCGGTGACGGACTCGTTCCTGACCCTCAACCCGCCGGACCACGGCAGGCTGCGCAGGCTGGCCGCCCCGTGGTTCACCCCGCGCGGCCTGCGGGCCAGGCAGGAGTCGGTGCGGCGGGTGATGGACGAGCACCTGGGCGCACTGGCCGGTCGGGAGCGGTTCGACCTGGTGGAGGACTTCGCGGCGCGGGTCCCGGTGCGGATCATCGCGGACCTGCTGGGGGTCCCCGGCGGCGACCACTCGGCGTTCGGCCGCTGGGGCAGCGCGATCATCTCCTCGCTGGACGGGGTGCGGTCGGCGCGGCAGGCCCGGCGGCTGCGGGTGGCGCTGGTGGAGTTCGAGGCGTTCCTCGACGACCTCGTCGAACTCCGGCGGCGCGAGCCCGGCGAGGACGTGGTCAGCGCGCTGGTCGCCGAGCCGGGGCTGTCGCGGGCGGACCTGCTCGCGACCACGGAGCTGCTGCTGGTGGCCGGGTTCGAGACGACGGTGAACCTGATCGGGAACGCGGTGCTGCTGCTCCTGGACCGGCCGCTGGACCGGGAGCGGCTGGTCGCTGAGGAGGCGTGGGCGGAGGCCGTGGTGGAGGAGGTGCTGCGCCTGGACCCGCCGGTGCGCTACACGATCCGGGCGCCGTTCGAGCCGGTGGAGCTGGCGGGGTCGCGGTTGCGGCCGATGACGCCGGTGGTGCTGCTGCTGGCGGGCGCGAACCGGGACCCGGAGGTGTTCGCCGAGCCGGACCGGTTCCTGCCGGGGCGCGAGCGCGGGCGCGAGCACCTGGCGTTCTCGTCGGGCATCCACTACTGCCTGGGGGCCGGGTTGGCGCGGATGGAGGCGGTGGCCGCGCTGCGCGGGTTGTTCGGGCGGTTCCCGGACCTGGAGCTCGCCGGACGGGTGCGGCCGAGGCGGTCGGGGACGATCCGGGGGCCGGTGTCCCTGCCTGTTTCCACTTCCGTGGGTCACACGATCGAGCTGAACAAGCGCTGATCACGGGCGGTTTGACGGGGTCGTGGTGCATGCTTGGTCTCAGCGCGGGACTGTCCCGCCGCACCGCCGCCGTGGCGGGCCACCCCGCGCCCCTAACACCCTCGCCGCCCTCCTCCGGGAGGGCGGCGAGGTTTTAGCGCGCTCCAGCCCACCCTTCGGTTGACTCTCGTCACTTTCCGCCCTTTCAGAGCGCCCTGCCCGCTCCCGCAAACTGTACCTTCCGGAAGGTGCAGTTTGACCGGGCGGAGAGCCCAAGAGCGGAACGAGGACGGTCATGACGACGGTGAACGCGCCTGCGGGCACGTCCCACCGGTGGACCCTGCTGGTCACGGTCGCGCTGGGCCTGCTGATGATCACCCTGGACAACTCGGTGCTCTACACGGCCCTGCCGACCCTCACCGGGGACCTCGGGGCCAGCGCCACCCAGAGCCTGTGGATCATCAACGCGTACCCGCTGGTCATGGCCGGTCTGCTGCTCGGCGCGGGCACCCTCGGCGACCGCGTCGGCCACCGCCTGATGTTCCTGATCGGCCTCGTGCTGTTCGGCGCGGCCTCGCTCCTGGCCGCCTTCGCCACCTCCCCCGAGGTGCTGATCGCGGCCCGCGCCGCGCTGGCCGTGGGCGCCGCGACGATGATGCCCGCGACGCTCGCCCTGATCCGCCTGTCCTTCACCGACGAGCGCGAGCGCAACCTCGCGATCGCCGTGTGGGGCAGCGTCGCGGTGGTCGGCGCGGCCCTCGGCCCGGTGCTGGGCGGCCTGCTGCTGCGGCACTTCTGGTGGGGCTCGGTGTTCCTGGTGAACGTGCCGGTGGTGCTCGTGGCGCTCGTCGCGACCGCGCTGGTGGCCCCGAAGGGCGTCGCGGACCGCTCGAAGCACTGGGACGCGATCTCGTCGTTGCAGGTCATGGTGGGTCTGGTCGGCCTGGTGCTGGTGATCAAGGAGCTGGCGGCGGCCACCGTCTCGCTGCCCGTGCTGGCCGTGGCGCTGCCCGCGTCGGCCGCCGGGTTCTGGGCGTTCACCCGCCGCCAGCGCTCGCTCGCGCACCCGCTGCTGGACTTCGCGCTGTTCCGGAACCCGGTGTTCCTGGCGGGCGTGCTGAGCGCGGGCGTGGCGATGTTCGCGATGGCGGGCGTGCAGCTGGTGACCACGCAGCGGTTCCAGCTCGTCGCCGGGTTCAGCCCGCTCGAAGCCGGGCTGGTGGTCGCCGCCGCCGCACTCGGTTCACTGGTCACCGGGCTCGCGGGCGGGGCGTTCCTGCACGTCGTGGGCCTGCGCGTGCTGATCGCGGGCGGGTTGGCCGTGACGGCGGCAGGCGTGGTGTGGACGGCGGTCGCGCTGCCCGCCGGGCTCGGCTGGGTGATCGCGGGCCTGGTGGTCGCGGGCCTGGGCATGGGCGGGGTGATGGGCGTGGCGTCGTCCGCGATCATCGGCAGCGCGCCCGCGCACCGGGCCGGGATGGCGTCCTCGGTCGAGGAGGTGTCCTACGAGTTCGGCAGCCTCACCGCCGTGGCGCTGCTGGGCAGCCTGCTGACCGGCGTGTACAGCGCCGTCGTCGACCTGCCCGGTGACGCGCCGCAGGCCGCGCGGGAGAGCCTGGCCGGGGCGGTGACCAGCGCGAACGGCGACCGGGCGGTGCTGGAGCCCGCGTTCGCGGCGTTCGACACCGGGTTCACCTGGGTGCTGGTCGTGGCGGCCGGACTGCTGGTGGTGGGCGCGGTGGCCACGGCGGTCCTGCTCCGGGGCGACCGGGGCCGGGCTGGGACGATCAGCGGGCACTGAACCACCGCGAGGAGCACCCGAATGCGACAGAGCAACCGCACGAAGATCCTGGAGGCGGCCTTCGCGCTCGTCCAGCGGGAGGGGCTGACCCGGTTGACGCTGGAGTCGGTCGCGGTGGAGGCCGGGCTGACCAAGGGCGGCCTGATGTACCACTTCCCCACGCGCGAGGCGCTGCTCGTGGCGCTGCACGAGTGGCTGGCCGAGCAGTGGGAGGGGCAGCTGGAGGCGGAGGCTGGCAAGCGGGCCGTCGACGCCACGGCGACCGAGCGGCTGGCGGCGTACGCGCGGGTGTCGCTGGAGAGCGCGACGCGGGCGGACCTGCAGCTGATGCTGGAGTCGGTGCCGCACGACGAGCAGACCTGGCCGTGGGCGGACGTGCTGTCGCGGTGGAGCGAGCCCGCCGAGAACGCCGAGCGGGACGACGCGGCGCTCGTCAGGCTGGTCGCGCGGCTGGCCGCCGACGGGCTGTGGATGTACCAGGCGCTCGGGTACGGCGAGCTGTCGCCGGGGCTGCGCGGGCGGCTCACCGAGCGGATCACCCGGCTGGTGGAGGACGCCGAGCGGGGATGATCCGCTGATCGGGCGATCAAGCGTCGCGCTGCGGGGTCGCCGGAGAGCTGGTCCACTCGTGTGGTGGAACTGATCGAAGCCCACGGACGGGCGATGAACGAGTTCGACGACAGGGTCCGACGGGTGCGCGCCGACCAGTGGGAACTGGGCACGCCCTGCGCGGGCTGGACGGTGCGCGAGCTGGTCAACCACCTCGTGCAGGAGCAGCTGTGAGCGCCCGAGCTGCTGGCCGGGTGCACGGTCGAGCAGGTCGGCGACCGGTTCGACGGCGACCGGCTCGGCGCGGACCCCCGGCACGCGTGGGTGCTGGCCGCGTCCGCAGCGCGGGAGGCCTGGATCGAGCCGAACGCGCTGGTCAAACGGGTGCGACTGAGCGCGGGCGAGGCGGGCGCGGACGAGTACGGGTGGCAGATGACGCTCGACCTGACCGTGCACGCCTGGGACCTGGCCACGGCGGTCGACGTCGACCGGGAGGTGGACGCGGGGCTCGCCGAGGCGGTGCTGGCGTTCGCCGAGCGCGAGGCGGGCGCGTGGAGCGGGAGCGGGCTGTTCGCCGACCCGGTACCGGTCGGGACGGACGCCGACGCGCAGACCAGGCTCGTCGCGCTGCTCGGTCGCAGACCGTGACCGGCGCGCCGAGGGGGAGCTGAGGTCCGCGCGCTCCCCCTCGGTCCGCTGCGGCGCGGGTGGGGCTCCCACGCCCACGTCCTTGGTAGCGCACGGCCGTTGTGCGCGGTCGGGGCGCGCCGGGATGACGACGCCCGGACAACGTCAGGGCCCGCTGACCCCCGGCGCCCAGCTCTCCGGCCTGCCGCTCTCGGTGAGCAGCAGCTGCCAGTCCGCGAAACCGGGTGGCGCGTCGCGCTGCCACGGCCACCTGCCGTCGCCCGAGGGCACCACGATCTGCACGGCGGCGAAGTTGCCCGAGCCGTACAGCAGGAAGGCGCTGCCCAGGAACTCCGGGTAGAAGCCTCGGAACACCCGCTCGAAGGTCACCGGGGCGTTCTCGAGGAAGTCGAAGTACAGCTTGCCGGGCAGGAACCGCTCGCCCCTGCTGGCGCGGTCCACGTAGGTCCTGATCAGGACCTCGGCGTACTCGTGGTCGAGGCCGACCACCACCGCCTCGGCGATGCCGAACCTGCGCCACGCCCCGACCGAGAACGAGTACATGGCGCCCTCGTCGTCCTGCGGGACGTTGATGATGGCGTGGCCGTGCACCTCCGCTTGCTCCAGCAGCCAGCGGCGGAGGTTCTCTTCCCCTGGGTTCAGCGCGGGTGTCGACACGCCGCCATTGTGCACGCGGGACGGGCGCGCACGGGGCCCGGACTCGGCCGGACCCCGTGCGCCGGGGTCGGACTAGGCGTCGACCTCGGCCATGACCTCGTCGGACACGTCGAAGTTCGCGAAGACGTTCTGCACGTCGTCGCAGTCCTCCAGCGCGTCGATCAGCTTGAAGATCTTGCGCGCGCCCTCGGCGTCCAGCGGGACCGACACGGACGGCAGGAAGTTCGCGTCGGCCGACTCGTAGTCGTGACCGGCGTCCTGCAGCGCCTTGCGGACCGGGATCAGGTCGCCCGCCTCGGAGACGACCTCGAAGTTGTCACCGAGGTCGTTGACCTCCTCGGCGCCCGCGTCCAGCACCGCCATGAGCAGGTCGTCCTCGGTGAGCCCGTCGTTCTTGGGCACGATCACGACGCCCTTGCGGGCGAACATGTAGGAGACCGAGCCGGGGTCGGCCATCTGGCCGCCGTTGCGGGTCATGGCGGTGCGGACCTCGCTGGCGGCGCGGTTGCGGTTGTCGGTCAGGCACTCGACCAGGACCGCGACGCCGTTCGGGCCGTAGCCCTCGTACATGATGGTCTGCCAGTCGGCGCCACCGGCTTCCTCACCACCGCCGCGCTTGCGGGCGCGCTCGATGTTGTCCAGCGGGACCGAGTTCTTGCGGGCCTTCTGGATGGCGTCGTACAGCGTGGGGTTGCCGTCGGGGTCGCCGCCGCCGGTGCGGGCCGCCACCTCGATGTTCTTGATCAACCGCGCGAAGAGCTTGCCGCGCTTGGCGTCGATTGCGGCCTTCTTGTGCTTGGTGGTCGCCCACTTGGAGTGGCCGCTCATGTCTCCTCCGTCGAGTCCTTCAGCCCGCGGCAGCGCGGACCATGTCCGTGAAAAGGCGGTGCACCCGCCCGTCACCGGTCAGTTCCGGGTGGAACGAGGTGGCGAGCACGTTTCCCTGCCGAACCGCGACGATCCTACCGGCGGCGGGTCCCAGGTCATCGGATTCGGGGGCCCTGGCCAGCACCTCCACCCCGTCTCCCGCCGATTCCACCCACGGAGCGCGGATGAAGACGGCTCGCACGGGGCCGTCCTCGAGGCCGCGGAAGGGGAGTTCGGCCTCGAAGGAGTCGACCTGGCGGCCGAAGGCGTTGCGGCGGACGACGACGTCCAGGCCGCCGACCTGCTGCTGGTCGGGGCGGCCGTCGAGGACTTGGTCGGCGAGCAGGACCAGGCCCGCGCAGGAGCCGTAGGCGGGCATCCCGGACTTGATCTTGACGCGGAGGGGTTCGAGCAGGTCGAAGGTGTGCAGGAGGCGGGCGATGGCGGTCGACTCGCCGCCGGGCAGGACGAGGCCGTCGACCTCGTCCAGCTCTTCGGGACGCCGCACCGGGCGGGCCAGGACATCCGCCTCGGCCAGCGCTACCAGGTGTTCGCGCACGTCGCCCTGCAGGGCGAGGACACCGACGGTGGACATGTGCGGGGTTCCTTCCTCCGGGCGGGGGTTCCGCCTTCAGGTGACCGGACCGGACGGGGCTCGTGACACCCGTCCGGCCCGATCGGACTACCTGCGGGACGCGAGTGACGCGGTCCCGCGCTGCGCCCGGCGGCGTGGTGGGCGACCGGACGACGGATTGGAGGAAGGCTCACTTCCGCGTCTCCGACGCTAGAGCTTCCGCGCCGCGCGTGCCGCCGGGCTTGGGCAAGGCTTGATGTTGTGATCACCACAGAGGTGCGGGGGTCCGGGGCGCGAGGACGCCGATTAGAACACCCGTTCGAGCTATTGCCCCGAGTGGCCCACGGACCGATCATTGAGCCATGCAGCCGAAATCGAACACCTGTTCGACGCATTACTCATTGCTCCGGTTCGCCGGGGCGCGGTGCTCCGTGCCGCTCGAATCGCGCGTGTCCGTCTTATCGGGGCGTTCGACGAGGCCGTCGCGGGGGCCTCGGTCCACGACGCGTCGGCCGAGGAGCCGCCGCGCGCCGAGGCGCGGCCGGAGAACCCGGTTCGGGGAAACGGGCCCAGAGAACCGGGCTCGACGCGACCGCTCCCGACCCGAACCACTCCCGATGCCAACCACGACCGGCAATGACCGCGATCGACAGCAACAACCCCCAACGCGCGCCGCGCCTGGCGCCAACCGGCCCCGGCGATGACCGGCCCTGCTACCAACCGCGCTCGGCGAGCCGGTGGGGCTGCGGGAGTTCGTCCACGTTGATGCCGACCATGGCCTCCCCCAGCCCTCGGGAGACCTTGGCGATGGTGTCGGGGTCGTCGTAGAAGGTGGTCGCCTTGACGATGGCCTCGGCGCGCTGCACCGGGTTGCCCGACTTGAAGATGCCGGAACCGACGAACACGCCTTCGGCTCCGAGCTGCATCATCATCGCCGCGTCGGCGGGCGTGGCGATGCCTCCTGCCGTGAACAGCACCACGGGCAGCTTGCCCGCTTCGGCGACCTCGCGAACCAGCTCGTAGGGCGCCTGCAACTCCTTGGCCGCGACGTACAGCTCATCGGAAGGGAGGTTCTGCAAGCGCAAGATCTCCGCCCGGATCTTGCGCATGTGGGTGGTGGCGTTGGAGACGTCACCGGTGCCCGCTTCGCCCTTGGACCGGATCATCGCGGCTCCCTCGGTGATGCGCCGCAGCGCTTCGCCCAGGTTCGTCGCACCGCACACGAAGGGAACGGTGAACTGCCACTTGTCGATGTGGTTGGCGAAGTCCGCGGGCGTGAGCACCTCGGACTCGTCGACGTAGTCGACACCTAGGGACTGGAGCACCTGGGCTTCGACGAAGTGCCCGATCCGCGCCTTGGCCATGACGGGGATCGACACGGCCGAGATGATCCCCTCGATCATGTCCGGGTCGCTCATCCGCGACACGCCGCCCTGGGCGCGGATGTCGGCGGGCACCCGCTCCAGCGCCATGACCGCGACGGCGCCCGCGTCCTCGGCGATCTTGGCCTGCTCGGCGTCGACCACATCCATGATCACGCCGCCCTTGAGCATCTCCGCCATGCCGCGCTTGACCCGCGCGGTCCCGGTGATCCGAGCGGGGTCGGCAGCGCCGGAACCAGCACCGGCGGCGACAGCACCATCAACGGAAGGAGAAGAGGAAGCAACCACGGCAGACCAGCCCTTTCACGGCTGCGGACGAGGACGAACAGGAGCGTACGGCCGACGTGGCCCGCTGAAAGGAGCCAATCCACACCGTTCTCAGCAGTCCACTCACCACTCCCGAAAACCCCTTAGGAGGCCTTGGCGCACTTGCTCGAACCGTCACCCGCAGAGCCCGCTCATTCCCACTGACCAGCGTCGTCCCCTTGTCGACGCGGTCCTCGCGGGTGTGAGATCAAGCACTAACACTTGCGGAGGGCGGTCTCTCATGTCCAGCAAGAACTCCGACAACTCGCACCCGGCAGGCCCGGTCGCTGTGGACGATCCCGGCAAGGTTCGCAACGTCGTCCTCGTCGGTCCGTCCGGGTCCGGCAAGACGACGCTCACCGAGGCCCTGCTAGCGGGCACCGGTGTGCTGAGCCGAGCCGGATCGGTCGCCGAGGGGAACACGGTGTGCGACCACGATCCGGTCGCCGTCCGGCAGCAGCGGTCGGTCGGGTTGGCCGTGGCGCCGGTGCGGCACGGTGACATCAAGATCAACCTCATCGACACGCCGGGGTACGCGGACTTCGTCGGTGAGCTGCGGGCCGGACTGCGGGCGGCGGACGCGGCGCTGTTCGTCGTGTGCGCGGCCGAGGGGGTCGACGCGGCGACGACGGCGTTGTGGGCCGAGTGCGCGGCGGTGGGGATGCCGCGCGCGGTCGTCATCTCGCGGACCGACCACCAGCGGGCCGACGTCGCGGCGACCACCGCCGCCTGCCAGGAGGCGTTCGGCGCGGGAGTGGTGCCGCTCTACCTGCCGGGCGGCGGGAGCGGTCGGAGCAGCAAGGGGGAGGAGAGCGATCGGAACAGGAGCGGGACGGGGAGCGCCGGGAGCACGAGCGGAGAGGAGAGCGGTCAGGATACGAGTGGGAACGGGAGTGATCGGGGTGCGAGCGGGAGCGGAGGTGGGCTGTTCGCCGGTGGGGTCACCGAGACCGGGTTGGTGAACCTGTTGTCCGGGGCGGAGTTCGCCGAGGAGGAGCACCGGGCTCTGCGGGAGGCGTTGATCGAGGGGATCATCGCCGAGAGCGAGGACGAGACGCTCATGGAGCGGTACCTCGGGGGCGAGGTGGTCGAGCAGGCCACGCTGATCGCTGATCTGGAGAAGGCCGTCGCGCGCGGGGCCTTCCACCCGGTCATCCCGGTGTGCGCCACGACCGGGGTCGGGTTGCCCGAGCTGCTCGACGGGATCAGCAGGGCGTTCCCCTCACCGCTGGAGCACCCGCTGCCCGAGGTGACCGGGGTGGACGGGGTGCCGAGGCCTCGGCTCGCCGTCGATCCGGACGGGCCGCTGGTGGCCGAGGTGGTGCGGACGGCGGTGGACTCGTTCGTCGGGCGGGTGTCGTTGGTCCGGGTGTTCTCGGGGACGCTCCGGCCCGAGCGGGCGGTGCACGTCTCCGGGCACGGGATGGGTGCTCGAGGGCACGAGGACCACGACGTGGACGAGCGGGTGGCGCACGTGTACTCGCCGCTCGGCGCGAGCCTGCGCGAGGTGCCCTTCTGCGTGGCGGGTGACCTGTGCGCGGTGACCAAGCTGGGCAGCGCCGAGACCGGGGACACGGTGTCGGCGCCGGACGAGCCGCTGCTGGTGCGGCCGTGGGCGATGCCCGAGCCGTTGCTGCCGGTGGCGGTGGCGGCGCGCAGTCGCAGTGACGAGGACTCGTTGGCGCGCAACCTCGGCAAGCTCGTCGCGGGTGATCCGACGCTGCGGTTGGAGCGCAACACCGAGACGCACCAACTGGTGCTGTGGTGCATGGGTGAGGCGCACGCGGACGTGGTGCTGGCCAGGTTGCGCGCGGGCGGGGCCGAGGTGGACACCGAGCCGGTGCGGGTGGCGCTGCGCGAGACGTTCGCCTCGGTGGCGAAGGGGCGCGGCAGGCACGTGAAGCAGTCCGGTGGGCACGGGCAGTACGCGGTGTGCGACATCGTCGTGGAGCCGCTGCCGCGCGGGGCGGGGTTCGAGTTCGTGGATCGCACGGTGGGCGGGTCGATCCCGAACCAGTTCGTGCCCAGCGTGGAGAAGGGCGTGCGGGCGCAGCTCGAACGCGGGCTGGGCGCGGGTCATCCGGTGGTGGACGTCCGGGTGACGCTGGTGGACGGCAAGGCGCACTCGGTGGACTCGTCGGACGCGGCGTTCCAGACGGCGGGGTCGCTGGCGCTGAAGGAAGCCGCCGCGGGCGGGGTGACGGTGTTGCTGGAGCCGGTGGACGAAGTGGTGGTGCGGTTGCCGGACGAGCACCTGGGCGCGGTCCTGGGTGATCTGTCGGCACGGCGAGGGCGGGTGCTGGGCACCGAGGCTGCTGCCAGTCCGGGGATCTCGACGATCCGGGCGGAGGTGCCGTGCACCTCGTTGCTGCGGTACGCGGTGGAGTTGCGCTCGCTCACCTCGGGAACGGGCGCGCACACCCGGCACTTCGCCCACTACGAACCACTACCGGCAGCACTGGCCGCAGCGGCCGGAGGCGGCGGAGGAGCAGCGAGAGGAGCTTGAGGGGCAGGAAGAGCTTGAGGAGCGGCAGGGATACCAGGGACAGGAGGTGCGGGAGCGGCGGGAGCTGCAGGAGCGGTGGGAGGGCCAGCAGGGGCGTTTGTCGTTTTTTCGCCGCACAGGGGAAGGGGAATTTCAGAGGAAGGGCTTTCTTCGGCGTGATGTCAGGTCACAACTCGGTGTCATGAGTTGTGAATGGACACTCGTGCGGCGGGATTAGGTGTCAGGGACTCGCGGGAACTGCTACCACTAGAACGCCACGGTTGGAGCGAATGGGCCATCAGGAAAATTCATCGGGGTTCACCGTCACCGTGAACAGGGCGGCAGGGTGACAGGGGAATGGCCGAAAAGTCTGCTAGGTGGTGTGAGAAGTGTTCGGGAACGGTCAGGTGCGGTTGTCGCCGTTCACCATGACCAGACCGGGGGCGTCGTCCCAGCCGAGGGCGGTGATCGCCCAGCGGTGGTGGGGGGCCAGGTCCAGGACGAGGGTGAGTTCGCGGTCGGCCAGTTCGCTCGCGGCTCGGACCAGGGCGCGCACCACCTCTGCCTGGAGGAACGCCACGCCGCGCAGTGACACTCGGACGTCTCCGCCTGCGGGTTCGGCGGTTCTCAGCAGACCGGTCAGCTCGTCCAGGTGGTGGTCCTCGACCTCGCCCGCCAGCAGGATTCGGGGAGGGTCGATCTCACGAGTGATGACCACCTGGGCTCCTCGTCCCACCGCGAACGGCAAGCGGACCGGCGTTCGCCGGTCTGGTGCGCGACAACGCGGTCGACCCTACGCCATTCACAACACCTATTCCAAAGAAATCACCAAATCCGGCACGAAGTGGAATAGATCCGGGGCCCGGACCCGATTTAGGCGGTTCCGGGCCCTCGGACGAACACGTCAGGTGTTCTGCGGGAACCCCAGGTTCACCCCACCGTGGGATGGGTCGAGCCAGCGGCCGGTGACGACCTTCGTCCTGGTGTGGAAGTGCACGCCTTCCGGGCCGTACGCGTGCGAGTCGCCGAACAGGGAGTCCTTCCACCCGCCGAAGGAGTAGTGCGCGACGGGGACCGGGATGGGGACGTTCACACCGACCATGCCGACCTCCACCTCGTGCTGGAAGCGCCTGGCCGCGCCGCCGTCGTTGGTGAAGATCGCCGCGCCGTTGCCGTACGGGTTGGCGTTGACCAGGTCCAGCGCCTCGTCGTAGCCGGTCGCCCGCAGCACCGACAGGACCGGGCCGAACACCTCGTCCCGGTACACCGCCATGTCCACGCCCACCCGGTCGAACAGGGTCGGGCCCAACCAGAAGCCGTCGGGGGCTCCGTCGATCGCGTGGTCGCGGCCGTCCACGACGAGGTCGGCTCCGTCGGCGACGCCGCTGTCCAGGTAGGACGTGACGCGGTCGCGGTGCGCGCCGGTGATCAGGGGACCCATGTCGCAGCCCGCGCGGCGGCCGTCGCCGACCTTGAGCGCCGCGATCCGCTCGGCGATCTTGGCAACCAGGACGTCGCCGACCGGGTCCACCGCGACCACGGCGGAGATCGCCATGCAGCGCTCCCCCGCCGAGCCGAATCCTGCCGAGACCGCGGCGTCCGCCGCGAGGTCCAGGTCCGCGTCGGGCAGCACCACCATGTGGTTCTTCGCGCCGCCGAGCGCCTGGACGCGCTTGCCGCGCGCGGTCGCGGTCTCGTACACGTAGCGCGCCACCGGGGTCGAGCCGACGAAGGACACCGCTTTCACGTCCGGGTGGACCAGGAGCCGGTCCACCGCTTCCTTGTCGCCGTGCACGACGTTCAGCACCCCGTCGGGGAGGCCTGCTTCGGCGAACAGCTCGGCCAGGAACACCGACGCGGACGGGTCCTTCTCGCTCGGCTTGAGCACGACCGCGTTGCCGCAGGCGATCGCGGTGGGCACGAACCACAGCGGCACCATGGCGGGGAAGTTGAACGGCGACACGACCGCGACCACGCCGAGCGGCTGCTGGATCGAGTAGACGTCGACGCGGCTGGACGCGTTCTCGCTGAACCCGCCCTTGAGCAGGTGCGGGATGCCGCAGGCGAACTCGACGTTCTCCAGCGCCCGCTGCACCTCGCCCGCCGCGTCGGCGAGGACCTTGCCGTGCTCGGCGGTGATGATGGCGGCCAGCTCGCCCTTGCGGGCGTGCAGCAGCTCGCGGAACGCGAACATCACCGAGGACCGCTGGGCGAGCGACGAGTCCCGCCACCGGGTGAACGCCTCCCCTGCGACCTCGACCGCCCGGTCGACCACCTCGGCGGAGGCAAGGTCCACTGTGGACGCGACCTGCCCGGTGGCCGGGTCGTGCACGTCGCCCACGCGGTCGGCGCCACCGGTCCACGACTTGCCGCCGATCCAGTGCGTGATCCGCTTCGCGGTGACCCGATCACCGGAACCGGTAGGGGCGGCGTCAGAGCCAGTGAGGCCCACGCTGGTCGGGCGCACACTGGTCGAGGCAGCACCGGTCGAGGCAGGAGCAGGTGGAACAGCGCCGGTCGGGCCATCACCGGTTAGGTGCACGCCAGTCGGGCCCACGCTGACCGGTGCTGCGCTGGCCGGGCCCGCACCGGTCAGGACCGGGCCAGTCGGGACCGCATCGGTCGGGGGCACGCTGGCTGGGCGCACGCCGGTCGGGTCAGCACCAGCCGGGACAGCGGCAGCCACGCCCGCGCCGGTCGGGACGACACCGGTCAGGGCAACATCAACCGGGCTGGCGCTGGCTGGGGTTGTGGCAGTCGGGCCCGCACCGGTTGGGCCTGCGCCGGTCGAGTCCGCGTGGTTCGGGACCGCGCCGGGCGGGGCCACACCGGTCGGGCCAGTGGCTGCCGGGGCCGTGCCCACCTGGGCCAGGTTGGTTGAGCTGGCATCGGTCGGGGCCACGCCAGCCGGGCCGGTGTTGGCCGGGTCGGTGTTGGGCAGGACGGTGCTGGCCGGGCCGACGCCATCCTGGGCGGTGTTGTGGTCGTCGGTTGGGCTCATCGGGTTGACACCTCCGCGATCGCGTCGCGCAGCACCACGAGCGCCTCCTCCACCTCGTCTGCGGTGACCGACAGGGGTGGGGCCAGGCGGATGACGTTGCCGTGCAGGCCGCCCTTGCCGACCAGCAGGCCGCGTTCGCGGGTCGCCTCCAGGACCGCCACCGCCGCCTTCGGGTCCGGGGCGCGGTCCTCTCCGACCAGTTCCAGGCCGACCATGAGGCCCTTGCCGCGCACGTCGCCGAGCAGCGGGTGGTCTGCGGCGACGTCGCGCAGGCCGGAGATCAGGCGGGTGCCGAGCTTGGCTGCGTTGGACTGGAGGTCGTGGTCCAGCAGGTAGTTCAGCGTCGCGAGGGCGCCCGTCGTGGACACCGGGTTGCCGCCGAAGGTGGAGATCGAGTTGGCGGTGAGGCTGTCCACGACGTCGCCGCGCGCCACCACGCCGCCGATGGCCAGGCCGTTGCCCAGGCCCTTGGCGAAGGTCATCGCGTCGGGGGTGACGCCGTGCGCGCCGATGCCCCAGAAGTGCTCGCCGGTGCGGCCCCAGCCGGTCTGGACCTCGTCCGAGACGAGCAGGATGCCGTGCTCGTCCAGGACCTCCTTGAACGCGGCGAACAGGCCGTCCGGCGGCGAGGTGAAGCCGCCTACGCCCTGGATCGGTTCGACGATCATGCACGCGACGTCGCCCGAGGTGGCGGTGTGCAGCACGTCGCGCAGGTCGGCCACGCACGCGGCGGTGTAGTCCGCGTCGGACAGGTCGCGGAACGGGCTGCGGTAGCGGTAGCCGCCGTGCACCCAGGCGACCTTGACCGGGCTGAGCGAGGTCGGGGACCAGGTGCGGTGGCCGGTGACGCCGACCGTGGCGAAGCCCCGGCCGTGGTAGGAGTTGCGCAGGGCGAGGACCTGGTCGCTGCGGCGGTGCGCGCAGGCCAGCAGGAGCGCGGTCTCGTTGGCCTCGGTGCCGGAGTTGGTGAAGAACACCTTGGCGTTCGGGATGCCGGACAGCTCGGCGATCTTCTCGGCCAGCTCCACCTGGGAGCGGATCAGGTACAGCGTGGAGCTGTGCAGCACGCCGGTGTCGACCTGGGCCCGGACGGCGTCGCTGATCTCGGCGATGTCGTAGCCGACGCCGTTGGTGAGGATGCCCGCGAAGAAGTCCAGGTAGGTGCGGCCCTCGCCGTCCGTGACGTGCCTGCCGCTGCCGCTGGTGATCTCGATCGGGTGGTCGTAGTACAGGGTCATCCAGTCCGGCAGGACCGCCCGGTGCCTGGCCAGCAGCTCGTCGTGCGCCATCCGCGCCTCCCGCTGTTCGCGCTCTCCCGCATCTCCCCCGCAGTCTCACCGGGCTCGACGGCCCACCGCCATGCACAACCTGTACCGCTTTCCGGGAGTGGCGATTACGTTGTGTGCATGTACCCGACCGTGGCGGAGGCGTTATCCCTGTCCGTGGTGCGACAGGGGCAGCCCAGGGTGGTCGCGGGCGCGGAGGGGCTGGGGCGGTCGGTGCGCTGGGTGCACGTGGCCGAGGTCGCCGACATCGCGCCGCTGCTGCGCGGCGGGGAGCTGGTGCTCACCAGCGGGATCGCGCTGCCGGAGGAGCCGGAGGCGCTGCGCGAGTACGTGGCCGGGCTGGCCGGGGTGGGGGCGACCGGGCTGGTCGTGGAGCTGGTGCGGCGGTGGCGGGGCGGGGTGCCGGGGGCGCTGGTCGCGGCGGCGCAGGAGCACGGGCTGCCGCTGGTCACGCTGTCGGTGGAGGTGCGGTTCGTCGCGGTCACCGAGGCGGTGGTGTCGCTGATCGTGGACGCGCAGCTCGCCGAGCTGCGGGCCGCCGAGCAGGTGCACGAGGCGTTCACGGCGCTGACCGTGGCGGGCGCGGAACCGGCCGAGGTGCTGCGGGAGGTGGCGCGCACGTCGGGGCTGCCGGTGGTGCTGGAGACGCTGGGGCACGAGGTGCTGGCGTACGACGCGGCCGGGCAGGACCCGGTGGCGCTGCTGGCCGACTGGGGCGCGCGGTCGCGCGAGGTGTCCGGGGGCGGGCGGACCGCGTACCACGCCGGGCCGGGGTGGTTGGTGACGGCGGTGGGGGCGCGCGGGTCGGACTGGGGCAGGTTGGTGCTGGTCAGCGCGGCCGAGCCGCCGCACCGGCACGTGGTGGTCGCGGAGCGGGCGGCGTCGGCGCTGGCCGTGCACCGGCTGGTGGCGCGGGACCGGGAGTCGCTGGAGCGGCAGACGCACCGGACGCTGCTCACCCAGCTGCTGGACCGGGCGCCATCGGACCTGCCCGCGCGCACCGCCGCGCTGGGGGTGCCGCTGGAGCGGCGGCAGCTGCTCGGGGTGGCGATCCGGCCTGGCGCGGCGACCACGCCGGGGCAGTCGCTGGCCACGCAGGAGGTGCTGCGGGACCTGGCCGAGGCGACGGCGCTGGCGGCCCGGCGGGTGCCGGTGCCCGCGCTGGTGGGGGTGGTGGACGACACGAGCGTGCGGGCGCTGCTGGCGCTGCCGCCGCAGGCCCCGGTGGAGGGGGTGGTGCGGCAGTTCGCCCGCGAGGTGCACCGGGCCGCCGCCGCGACGCAGCACGGGCTGCCGGTGGTGGTGGCGGTCGGGACGGTGGTGTGCGGGGTGCCGGAGGTGCGGCGCAGCCTCGGGGAGGCGGCGCACGTGGCGGGGGCGGCGCTGCGGTCGCCGGGGGCGCGGCTGTACCACCGGCTGGACGACGTGCGGTTGCGCGGGCTGCTGCACCTGCTGCGGGAGGACGAGCGGGTGCGGGCGTTCGCGGACCGGGAGCTGGGGGCGCTGCTGGCGCGGGACGAGGCGCACGGGAGCCGGTTGGTGGAGCTGCTGCGGTGCTTGTGCGAGCAGGGCGGGAACAAGTCGGCGGCTGCGGCGGCGGCGCACCTGTCGCGGACGGCGTACTACCAGCAGTTGGCGCGGGTGCAGCAGGTGCTCGGGGTGTCGTTGGAGGACCCGGAGTCGTTGCTGTCGCTGCACGTCGCGCTGCTGGTGCGCGAGTTGGACCGGTGAGGGGGTGGGGGTGCGGGATGGGGGCGTTGGACCGGTGACGGGCGGCGGTGAGGCGGGACAGGGGTGTGGGACGGGGGCGCGGAATCGGTGATAGGCGGCGACATGGGGACGGGGGCACGGAGGCGGGGCTGGTGGCGCTGGGCCGGGAGAACGGGGCGGGACGCGGGGCCAGGACACCGGGCGGACGCAACAGGAGCGACTGGGCGGGGCCGGTGGCGCGAGGCTGACGGCACAAGACCAGCGGTATGAGGGCTGGTGCCGTGAAGCCGGTACCGCGAGGTGAGCGGCGCAGGACTTGTTGTGCGGAGCGGGCGACGCGTGGCCGGTGACACGAGCGAGTGGCGCAGGACCGGTAGGCCTGGCCCTGTGGCTCAGAACCAGTGGGCATGAGCCCGTCGCACGGAGCCGGTGGGCTTGGCCCTCTGGTGTGGAGCCGGTGGGCATGAGCCCGTCGCGCGGAGCCGGTCGGTCTGGGGCCGTCTTGCGGGGCCGGTGGGGCGAAACCGGAAGCGTGGTCGAGTGCGTCCGGGTGGCGCGGGATCGGTGGTCTTCGGCTAGAAGTGGCCTCCCCGTGTGGTCGGGGCGGGGGCGAGCGCGGTGTGGTGGGTGGCCGTTGGGCGCGTGCCGTCGTGGACCTCGGGGGCCAGGGTGCGCGCGCCGTCGGTGGCCGAGGTGATCCCGGCGATCAGGGGTGCGGCGCCGACGGCCAGCAGGGCTGCTGCGCGGGTCAGCCTCGACGTGGCTCGGGGCGGTGGCGCTGGATGGGGCGGCGTTGCGCGGGGTGGCGCTGTGCGGGGCGGGGGCACTGGTCCTCGTTCACGGAAGTAGGGGTCTGACCTACTGCACCATCGGCATCCGCGCGCGCCGACCGGACTCGCTGAACCGGGTGATCCTGTCGCCGGGGTCGGCGCGCGGGTGGCGCGCGGGCGTTCGGCAATGGGCAGAGTGTGCGGTGATCACCGGAAACGCGGACACTTCGGCACTGCCGCCGCCGCGCGCCGGGCGCTGAGGATGCCGGGGTGGAATTCGCGCCGAAGCGCCGCTCCCGGCGGCGTTTCACGAGCGTAACAGGGGAGTGACCGTTGGCCCTCGACCCCTCGGAGCAGACCGCGTCCGACCAGGAAGGGCGCGTGGACCTGGTGGACCGCGCCGCCATCGCCGACAGCCCGTACTAC
This sequence comes from Actinosynnema pretiosum, assembly GCF_024171695.1. Lineage (GTDB taxonomy): Bacteria > Actinomycetota > Actinomycetes > Mycobacteriales > Pseudonocardiaceae > Actinosynnema > Actinosynnema pretiosum. The sequence continues at coordinate 210,349 of NZ_JAMTCF010000013.1, forward strand.
AACCCGGAGCTGGCCCCGGTGCCGCTGGAGGGGCGCACCTGGACCACCTACAACTTCTTCGCGCTGTGGATGGGCATGGCGCACAACATCCCCAGCTACACGCTCGCCGCGTCGCTGGTGGCGCTGGGCATGGACTGGGTGCAGGCGCTGCTCACCATCACGCTCGGGAACCTGATCGTGCTCGTGCCGATGCTGCTCAACAGCCACGCGGGCACCAAGTACGGCATCCCGTTCCCGGTGTTCGCCCGCGCGTTCTACGGGGTGCGCGGGGCGAACCTGGTGGCGCTGCTGCGGGCGTTCGTGGCGTGCGCGTGGTTCGGCATCCAGACCTGGGTGGGCGGCAAGGCGCTGCACGTGATCGTCGGGCGGCTGGCCGGTGAGGCGTGGTCCGGCGCGCCGGTGGTGCTGGGCCAGGTGTGGACGCTGTGGCTGTGCTTCCTGGTGTTCTGGGCGGTGCAGATGCTGGTCATCTGGCGGGGCATGGAGGCGATCCGGCGGTTCGAGAACTGGACGGCGCCGCTGGTGTCGGTCGGGTTCCTGGTGCTGCTGGCGTACGTGGCGGTGAAGGCGGGCGGGTTCGGGCCGATCCTGTCCGAGCCGTCGAAGCTGGGCTGGGGACCGGACTTCTGGAAGGTGTTCTTCCCCGCGCTGATGGGGATGATCGCGTTCTGGTCGACGCTGTCGCTGAACATGCCGGACTTCACCCGGTTCGGCGGCAGCCAGCGCAAGCAGGCGCTCGGGCAGGTGCTGGGGCTGCCGACCACGATGACGTTCATCGCGGTGGTGGCGATCCTGACCACCTCGGGCGCGGTCGCCCTGTACGGCGAGGCGATCTGGGACCCGGCGGAGCTGGCGAGCCGGTTCGACAGCACGGCGGTGGTGCTGGTGGCGCTGGTGTCGCTGGTGCTGGCGACGGTCTCGGCGAACCTGGCGGCGAACGTGGTCAGCCCGTCGTACGACTTCTCCAACGCGTTCCCGCGCCGGATCAGCTTCGCCGTGGGCGGGCTGATCACCGGCGTGCTCGGCGTGCTGATCCAGCCGTGGCGGCTGATCTCCGACCCGAGCATCTACATCTTCGCGTGGCTCGGGTTCTACGGCGGGCTGCTGGCGTCGGTGGCCGGGGTGTTCGTCGCCGGGTACTGGGTGCTGGCGCGGACCCGCCTCGAGCTGCCCGACCTGTACCTGTCCGGGCGCGGGGCCTACTGGTTCACCGGCGGCTGGAACTGGCGGGCGGTGGCGGCGACCGCGCTCGGGTCGCTGCTGGCCGTCGGCGGCGCCCACGGCGGGCCGTTCCCGGCCGACGGGCTGATCCCGGTGCTCAAACCGCTCTACGACTACAACTGGGTCGTCGGCCTGGTGGTCGGCATGGCCGGCTACCTGGTGCTGGCGCCACGGAAGGAGCAGGCGTGAACGACGTCGTCCGCGCGGCACTGGTCCAGCGGAAGTGGACCGGTTCCAAGGAGAGCATGGTGGCGAGCGCCGTGGAGGCGATCGCGTCGGCGGCCTCGCAGGGGGCGCAGGTGGTGTGCCTGCAGGAGCTGTTCTACGGGCCGTACTTCTGCCAGGTGCAGGACCCGGAGTTCTACTCGTACACCGAGGGCGTCCCGGACGGGGAGACCACGGAGCTGATGCGCGAGGTGGCGGCGCGGCACGGGGTCGTGCTGGTCGTGCCGGTGTACGAGCAGGAGCAGCCCGGCGTCTACTACAACACCGCCGCCGTGATCGACGCGGACGGCACGTACCTGGGCAAGCACCGCAAGAACCACATCCCGCAGGTGAAGGGGTTCTGGGAGAAGTTCTACTTCCGGCCCGGCAACCTGGGCTACCCGGTGTTCGACACGGCGGTGGGCCGGATCGGCGTGTACATCTGCTACGAGCGGCACTTCCCCGAGGGCTGGCGGGCGCTGGGGCTGGCGGGCGCGCGGATCGTGTTCAACCCGTCCGCGACCAGCCGGGGGCTGTCGCAGCACCTGTGGCGGTTGGAGCAGCCCGCAGCGGCGGTGGCGAACGAGTACTTCGTCGGCGCGATCAACCGGGTGGGGGTGGAACCGCTGGGGGACAACGACTTCTACGGTCAGTCGTACTTCGCGGACCCGCGCGGGCAGCTGATCGGCGAGGCGGCCTCGGACACCGAGGACGAGATCGTGGTGCGGGACCTGGACATGGGGCTGCTGGCCGAGGTGCGGGACCTGTGGGCGTTCTACCGGGACCGCAGGCCGGACACCTACGAGGGCCTGGTGACGCCGTGAGGACGGTGATCAGCGGCGGTCTGGTGGTCAACGCGGCCGGGTCGGTGCGGGCGGACGTGCTGGTGGAGGGCGAGAAGGTCGCGGCGCTGCTCGCTCCGGGGCTGGAACTGGCGCTGGACGTGGACGAGCGGGTCGACGCGAGCGGGAAGTACGTGATCCCCGGCGGGATCGACGCGCACACCCACATGGAGATGCCGTTCGGCGGGACGCGGTCCAGCGACGACTTCACCAGCGGCACGATCGCGGCGGCGTGGGGCGGGACGACCACGATCATCGACTTCGCCGTGCAGGCCAAGGGGACCTCGCTGCTGGCCACCCTGGACAAGTGGCACGCCAAGGCGGACGGCAAGTGCGCGGTGGACTACGGGTTCCACATGATCGTGTCCGATGTGGACGACTCCTCGCTCAAGGAGATGGGCGCCTGCCTGGACGCGGGCGTGAACTCGTTCAAGATGTTCATGGCCTACCCCGGCGTCTTCTACGCCACCGACGGGGAGATCCTGCGCGCGATGCAGCGGGCGCGCGAGATCGGCGGCACGGTCATGATGCACGCCGAGAACGGGATCGCGATCGACGAGCTGGTCGCGCAGGCCTTGGCGGAGGGGCGCACCGATCCGGTGCAGCACGGGCTCACCAGGCCGCCGGAGCTGGAGGGCGAGGCGACCTCGCGGGCCATCGCGCTGGCGCGGGTCACCGGGGCGCCGCTGTACGTCGTGCACCTGTCGGCGGCGCACGCGCTCGACGCGGTCACCGAGGCGCGGGACACCGGGCAGAACGTGTTCGCCGAGACCTGCCCGCAGTACCTGTACCTGTCGCTGGAGGACCTGGCGCGGCCCGGTTTCGAGGGCGCGAAGTACGTGGCCTCGCCGCCGCTGCGCCCGGTCGAGCACCAGGCGCGGTTGTGGCGGGGGTTGCGCACCAACGACCTCTCGGTCGTGTCGACCGACCACTGCCCGTTCTGCTTCGCCGACCAGAAGGTGCTGGGGCAGGGGGACTTCTCCAAGATCCCCAACGGGATTCCGGGCGTGGAGCACCGGATCGACCTGCTGCACCAGGGGGTCGTGCGCGGCGAGATCGGGCTGGAGCGGTGGGTGGAGATCTGCTCGACCACCCCGGCCCGGATGTTCGGGCTGCACCCGCGCAAGGGCGTCGTCGCGCCGGGCGCCGACGCGGACCTCGTCGTGTACGACCCGGCCGCGAGGCAGACCATCTCGGCGGCCACGCACCACATGAACGTGGACTACTCGGCGTTCGAGGGGTTCGAGCTGACCGGGCGGGTCGAGGTGGTGCTCTCGCGCGGGCGGGTCGTGGTGGACCGGAGCGGGTTCCGGGGGTCGGCCGGGCACGGGCGGTTCCTGGCCCGCGAGCTGAACCAGTACCTGGTGTGAGGGGATGAGCGTGGACTTCGGCGTGGTGCTCCAGACCGACCCGCCCGCGCGGGCCGTCGTGGAGTCGATGAGGGCGGCGGAGGGCTCGGGGTTCGGCTACGGCTGGACGTTCGACTCGGTCGTGCTGTGGCAGGAGCCGTTCGTCGTCTACTCGCAGGTCCTCGCGGCGACGAAGGACCTCGTGGTGGGGCCGATGGTGACCAACCCGACCACGCGCGACTGGTCGGTGACGGCCTCGCTGTTCGCGACGCTGAACGACATGTTCGGCAACCGGACGGTGTGCGGGATCGGGCGCGGGGACTCGGCGCTGCGGGTGCTCGGGCGCAAACCGGCGACGCTCGCGGAGCTGGGGTCGGCGATGCGGGTGATCAAGGACCTGGCGGAGGGGCGCGAGGCCTCGCCGCACGGGGTCCCGGTGCGCATCCCGTGGGTGCGGGACGGGAAGCTGGAGGTGTGGATGGCGGCCTACGGGCCGAAGGCGCTGAAGCTGGTCGGCGAGCAGGCGGACGGGTTCATCCTGCAGACCGCCGACCCGGACATCGCGCGGTGGACCATCGGGGCGGTGCGCGAGGCCGCCTCGGCGGCGGGGCGGGACCCGGCGTCGGTGGCGGTGTGCGTGGCGGCGCCCGCGTACGTCGGGACGGACCTGCCGCACCAGCGGGACCAGCTGCGGTGGTTCGGCGGGATGGTCGGGAACCACGTGGCGGACCTGGTGGCGCGGTACGGGGACTCCGGGGCGGTGCCGCGCGCGCTGACCGACTACATCGCCGGGCGGGAGGGGTACGACTACGCGCACCACGGGCGGGCCGGGAACCGGTCGGCGGACTTCGTGCCCGACTCGATCGTGGACCGGTTCTGCCTGGTGGGACCGGCGTCGGCGCACGTGGAGCGGTTGCGGGAGCTGGCGGAGCTCGGGGTGGACCAGTTCGCGCTGTACCTGATGCACGACGAGAAGGACGAGACGATGGCGGCCTACGGGGCCGAGGTGATCCCGAACGTGTGACCTGTGGAGGTTGGCGGCGGGGAATTGTCGGACCCCGCCGCTAGCTTTCCCGGCATGGACGAGAACGGGACCTGGGAGCTGCTGGAGCGGGTCTGGGCGGGGGCCGCGCCGGAGGCGCTGGCCGCGCGGGAGGCGCTGCTGACCGGCGGTGGCGACCGGGTGGAGGCGGCGGCGGTGCTGGAGGCGCACCTGCCGGGGTTCCTGGCGCGGCTGCGGGAGGCGTGCGAGGGGGCGTCGAGCGCGGAGCTGGCGGCGCACGACGCGGTCGTGGAGCGGGCGCTGTGGGAGCTGGACCGGGAGGACGTGCACGCGGTCCTCGACGGGTCGGACGACGGGTTCCTGTACGCGCGGGGGTTCGTGGTGGCGCTGGGGCGGCGGTACTGGGAGGCGGTGCTGGCCGATCCGGAGGTGGGCGTGGAGGACGCCGAGTGCGAGCGGATGTGCTACTTCTTCGCGCACCTGCACGACGAGGCGTTCGGCGGGTGGCCGCCTCGGACGGGGATCTCGCGGGAGACGGGGTCGAACGCGGCGGGGTGGGCCTAGTCGGCGGCGGTGATCGTTTGCGCTGATCACGGACCGCTCGGATCACCCGCGCGACTCACCCGGCGGTGCTACCGTCGGAAGGGTGATCGACTTCGAGAAGGCGTCCGTGTTCAAGCTCGCGCCGTGCGCTCCGGAGGACATCGCTCCACAGGTGTCCCCGATCATGGTGCGCGGCGAGCAGATCGTCTCGTGCTTCAAGACCGTGCGGGACTTCGTCGTGTTCACCGACAAGCGCGTCATCGCGGTGAACGTCCAGGGCATGACCGGGCGGAAGAAGGACTTCACCTCGCTGCCCTACAGCCGGGTCCAGGCGTTCTCCATCGAGACCGCGGGGACGTTCGACCTGGACGCCGAGCTGGACCTGTGGTTCAGCGGGCTGGGCAAGGTCCGGCTGGAGTTCAAGGGGCACGCCGACGTGCGGTTGCTCGCGCAGGTCATCGGCACGTACGTGCTGGGCTGAGCGGGCCCCGCCCCGTCCGGCGACCGGTCGTGCCTGGTGACCGGTCGCGCCCAGTGACCGGTCGTGCCCGATGGCCGGCCAGGCGATGAGCGACGACCGGTCTACTGGATCGGCCGCGTCGTCCCGTCCCACTCCCCCGCCGCCGCTCCCGGCAGCAGCTCGCCCAGCTGCCGGGGGTACACCAGCTCGTCGGTACCGGTCAGCTCCTCGACCGTCCACCACCGGTGCCGGGTGATCGTGTCGCGCTCGTACTCCTGGAAGCCCGACACGTCGACCGCGCGCCCGCCGTCGACCCGCGCGACGAAGAACCACTCCTCCGCCGCCGTGCGCGTCCCGCCGAAGTCCAGCACCTTCCGCCGCACCCACACCGGCCCGACCAGCGCCTCCGGGTCCAGCTCGAACCCGGTCTCCTCGCGCGCCTCCCGCACCGCCGCCGCCCGCAGGTCCTCGCCGCGCTCGACCGCGCCGCCGACGGTGAACCAGAACAGCTCCCCCGGCTCGCTCGGGTCGAAGCCCTCGAACAGCAGCAGCCGCCCGCGCTCGTCGAGCAGCAGCACCCGCGCGGCCACCCGCTTGCGCGGGGCGCCGGGCTCGGCCTCCGGCTCCGGTTCGGCGATCTCGAAGTAGCCGGGCGTCGGCGCGGTGCCCGCCAGGTGCAGCCAGCGCACCGACCGCCGCCTGCGCAGCGCGAGCGTGTCCCGGACGGCGTCGTTGTGCACCCGCCGCGCCAGCACGACCCGCTGCTCGGCGTCCACCAGCTCGGCCGCCAGCGCGGACGGCAGGCCGTCCCGGTCCAGCCCGGCCAGCAGCGGGGCCAGCTCGTTCTCCACGGCCTCGCGGTCGCCCTTGGCGGCCACCTCGGCGCGGTCGGCAGCCGCCCGCAGCTCCTTCGACCCGCTCACCGCCGCCACCACCCGCGCCACCACGGCCCGGCGCGCGAGCGCGGCGTCCAGGGCCGCCCAGGCGGCGTCGGTGCGCACGTGCAGCCGGTCCAGCCGGTTCGCGGTGGCCAGCGCCCACGGTCCGAGCACGGCCACCGCCCCGAGCAGCACGGCCAGCACCGTGACCAGCGAGGACAGCGTCACCGCCCGGCCTCCGCGACCCGTCTCGGGTTGGCGGCCACGGCGCTCTCGTACACCCGCAGCACCTGCGCGGCCACGACCGACCAGTCGAACGTCTGCACCCGCGCCCGCCCGGCCGCCGCGTACTCGGCGCGCCGCTCCGGGTCGGCGAGCAGGTCGCGCAGCGCCCCGCGCAGCGCCACCGCGTCGCCCACCGGGGTGAGCACGCCCGCCGCGCCGTCGTCCAGCACCCGGCGGAACGCGTCCAGGTCGCTCGCCGCGACCACCGCGCCCGCCGACATCGCCTCGGTCAGGATGATCCCGAAGCTCTCGCCGCCGGTGTTGGGCGCGCAGTACACGTCGACGCTGCGCAGCGCCCGCGCCTTCGTCTCGTCGTCGACCATGCCGAGGAAGTCGATCCGGCCCGCCAGCTCCGGCCCGGCCTGGGCGCGCAGCGCGGCCTCGTCGCCCCGGCCCACGACGAGCAGCCGCACGTCCGGCAGGTCCAGCCCGCGCACCGCCTCCAGCAGCACCGGCATCCCCTTGCGGGGCTCGCTGTAGCGGCCGACGAACCCGATCGTGCCGCCGGGTCGCGGGTAGCCGTCGAGCGGGGCGGCGTCGGCGAAGAAGTCCACGTCGACGCCGTTGGGGATCTCCACCGCGTCCCCGCCGAGGTGCTCGACCTGCACCCGCCTGGCCAGCGCGGACACCGCGATCCGGGCGGTGATCTTCTCCAGGAACGGCTGGAGCACCCCCTGGAACGCGGACAGCATCTTCGAGCGGGGCGTTGAGGTGTGGAAGGTGGCCACGATGGGCCCGTCCGCGACCATCAGCGCCAGCATGGCCAGCGACGGCGCGGTGGGCTCGTGCAGGTGCAGCACGTCGAAGTCGTGCTCGGCGATCCACCGCCGCACCCGCGCGTACGACACCGGCCCGAACGACAGCCGCGCCACCGACCCGTTGTACGGGATGCCGACCGCCCGCCCCGCCGGGGTGACGAACTCCGGCAGTGGCGTGTCGTCGTCGGCGGGCGCGAGCACGTCGACCTCGTGGCCGAGCCCGCGCAGCGCCCTGGCCAGGTCGACCACGTGCGCCTGCACGCCGCCGGGCACGTCGAACGAGTACGGGCAGACGATGCCGACCCTCACGCGCTCTCCCCGCGCCGCTCCAGGACCCGGCGCAGCGCCCGCTGCCTGCTCTCCGGCAGGTCCTCGATCCACAGCTTCTGCAGCATGTGCCAGTCGGTGGGGTGGGCGGCGATGTCGGCGGCGAACACGTCGGCCAGCGCCTGCGTCGCGGACGGCACCCCGGCCGGGCCGGACACCCGCACCGGCGGGTGCACGCGGACCACCCAGCCGTCCTCGGTGAACCAGGAGCCGGTGGGCAGCAGCGCGGCCCCGGTGCTGGCGGCCAGGGTGGCGGGCCCGGCGGGCATCATGGTCCTGCGGCCGAAGAACGTGACCGGCACGCCACCGGCGGTCAGGTCGCGGTCGGCCAGCAGCACGACCACCTTGTTCTCGCGCAGCCGCTCGGCGAGCACGACGGCCGGGTTGCGCTCGCCGCCGGTCAGCGGCAGCACCTCGAAGCCCAGGCTCTCCCGGAACTCGACGAACCGCCGGTAGACCGACTCGGGCTTGAGCCGCTCGACGACCGTGGTCAGCGACCCGGCGTGCCCGACCAGCCACACCCCGCCCATGTCGTAGTTGCCGCTGTGCGGGACGGCCAGCACGGCGCCCCGCCCCTCGGCGAGCGCGGCGTCCAGGTTCTCGGCGCCGGTGACGTTGCGGGCCACGTTCCGGTAGGCGGCGTCCAGGTCGGTCGACGGGAGCCGGAACGACTCGCGCCAGTACCGGGCGTACGAGCGCATGGCGAGCCTGACCAGCTCGTCCAGCTCGGCCTCGCCCGCGCGCGGCACGACCCGGCGCAGGTTGGCGCGCAGCTGCGCGACGCCCTCGCCGCCCCGGCCGGTGACCCAGTCGGAGGCCCGGTCGAACAGGACCTTGGCCAGGCCCTCCGGCATCAGCCGGACCAGTCCCCAGCCCGCGGCGTAGCCGAGGTCGGCCAGCTTGTCCTTCACCGGGTCCCCTCTTCGGACGTCCCCGGCGCGCGCCGCGCCGGGTCCAGCTCGCGGGCCGAGCGGGCGGCGGACAGCACCCGCTGCACGACGGTGGCCACCACCAGCGCGACCAGCGCGTACATGGCGACGGGCAGGACGTACGGCACGCCGAGCCCGTGCAGGCCGACGCCGGTCAGGGCGATGATGCACCGCTCGGCGCGCTCGGCGAGCCCGCCGTCGGCGCTGAGCCCGCTGGCCTCGGCGCGGGCCTTCACGTAGGAGATGACCTGGGCGCCGACCAGGCAGATGAGCGCGGCGACGGCGATGGCCCGCTCACCGGCGGTGAACGCCCACCAGGTGATGGCGGCGAACAGCGCGCCGTCGGTGACCCGGTCGCAGGTGGCGTCGAGCACCGCCCCGAAGGGCGTGCCGCCGCCCTGGGCTCGGGCCATCGAGCCGTCGATCAGGTCGAACAGCACGAACAGGGCCATGACGACCGCCCCCGCGAACAGGTGCCCTGCGGGGATGAGCCAGAGCGCCGACGCGGTGGAGCCGACGGTGCCCAGGACGGTGACGGCGTTCGGGGTGAGGCCGCGCTTGAGCAGCCACGCCCCCACGGGGTCGGAGAGGCGGGACACGGAAGCACGGGCGAAGAAGTTCAGCATGGGCTGGCGGCTGCACCTACCGGCGGGGAGGACGTGGTCCCCAGCAGCCTAACGAGCCTGCTCACCCGAGCTTGCGGTGGTCCCTGGAGATCCCCTCCAGCAGGTCCTCCAGCAGCTCCCCGCGCAGCGCCACGCGCTCCAGCCTGCCGAACAGGTGGAGGTACTCGCGGACGTCGTGCGGGTCGGTGATGGTGGCGTTGCCGGTGAGCACGCTGAGCGTCACGTAGCGCTCGTCGTAGACCTGGAACCCGTGCAGCACGACCGCGCTGACCTCGGCGGACCACGGCACGACGGCGAGCTGCACGTTCGGCCTGCGGCCGAGCCTGCGCAGGTGCTCGATCTGCTCGCACATGAGGTCGGCCGAGCCCATGCGCCAGCGCAGGGCGCTCTCGCTGAGCAGGAAGACGAACCGGCGGTTCAGGTCCTCCATGCGCCCCCGGCGGGCGCGCAGGGCGCCGATGGCGGTGTCCTGCTCGTGGGTGGGTGTCGCGGACAGGACGACGCGCAGGTAGTCCTCCGTCTGCAGCAGGGTCGGCACCCCGGAGATCTGGAAGAACCTGCTGGTGGTGGCTCGGGCCTCGATCCGGGCGACGGTCTGCTGGTGGCGGTGGGCGCCCCGGTGCAGCACCACTCGGCGGGTCTCCGCCTCGGCGTGCAGCTGGCGGGCCAGCTCGACCAGCTCGACCTTGGTCTCCCTGGTCGCCGACAGCTCGGCGACCAGTCTCTCCACGTCGGTCACGGAGGGGAGGAGCATCCCGTTCTCGATCTTCGAGAGCTTCGACTGGCTCATCCCGGTCGCGCGCGCGGTGGCCGTTCCGGTCATCTTGGCCTCCGTGCGCAGCCTGCGTAACTCGCGCGAGAGCCGTTCTCGGGCCAGCCGCGAACGCTCAGGTGCGGTCATGAAACGCACGGTATCGATGCTCGGGACTTGTGACGATCGGCCATCACAGTGCATTGCGGCCCGCCCGAGAATCACCCATTAGTGATCTAGGAGGTAGGCATGTGCGCGCACAGTAATCACGACGCCCGGTCCGGCGGGTGGCACGGGTGAAGTGCGCGGGTTCCGGCGTTGACCTGGGGCAGGACGGAGGACACTGGCGCGCGGCCCGTGGCCTGGGGAGCTGGTAGGGGTGGCCCTGGTGGCACGCTCGGGTGAGCCGCGCACGGGTGAGCGGGTCGGTGTGCGGATGTGCGTGCGCGTCGCACCCGGCGGCCACGGACGGTGATCAACGACGGTGCTGCGGCACGCGGGTGACCGCGGTCTCATCCGGGGGCAAAACGGGCATGTCACGTGCGGGCGCGGCGGGTTCGCCGACAGCGGAAGTGATCGGGGTCTCACCTGCAGGGCGGGCGGTGCGGGCCCGTCCGGTGACCGAGAGGTGTGATGACCCGGCCTCCCGGTGAGCGCGAACGCGCACCGGATCGCGTGAATCGCGCGCGGGAGAGCGGCGCTCGGGGCGCGGGTGAGCGTTTCGGCGCGCGAGGGGCCTGACGGGTGTGCGAGGGGCGTGACAGGTGCGCCAGGGGCGTGGGGACGGGCGCGGAACCGGGCGGGGACCGGTCAGGCCCCCGCCCGCCGCGCGGTCGCTCAGCCCTCGGCGGCCCAGGCGTCGGCCAGCAGCCGCCGGGTCTCCCCCAGCAGCTCCGGCAGCACCTTGGTCTGCCCGATCACCGGCATGAAGTTCGCGTCCCCGCCCCAGCGGGGCACCACGTGCTGGTGCAGGTGCGCGGCGATGCCCGCGCCCGCCACCGCGCCCTGGTTCATGCCGATGTTGAACCCGTGCGGGTTCGACGCCCTGCGCACCACCCGCATCGCCTTCTGGGTGAACTCCGCCAGCTCCACCGTCTCCGCCGGGGTGAGGTCGGTGTAGTCCGGCACGTGCCGGTACGGCAGCAGCATCAGGTGGCCGGGGTTGTACGGGAACAGGTTGAGCAGCGCGAACACCGACGTGCCGCGCGCCACCACCAGGCCCTCCTCGTCGGCCAGGCCCGGCACCCGGCAGAACGGGCAGCCCTCGGGCGCGTCGCCCACGGCCTTGCCCTCCCCGCGCACGTACGACAGGCGGTGCGGGGTCCACAGGCGCTGCAGCGCGTCGTGGACCCCGACCCCGTCCTGCTCCTCGCGCTCCGGCGTCACTTGACGAGTTCCGCCGTGGGGGAGGCGTTCTCGCGGCGGGAGATCCAGCCGACCACGGTGGCGACGGCCTGCTCGACCGGGACGCCGTTGATCTGGGTGCCGTCGCGGAACCGGAACGACACCGCGCCGGACTCGACGTCCTTGCCGCCCGCGAGCAGCATGAACGGCACCTTCTGCGTGGTGTGGTTGCGGATCTTCTTCTGCATCCGGTCGTCGGAGGCGTCGATCTCGACCCGCACGCCGTGCTTCTTGAGCTCCTTGGCCACCGCGAACAGGTGGTCGGCGTGCTCGTCGGCGATCGGGATGCCCACCACCTGCACCGGGGCCAGCCACGCCGGGAACGCGCCCGCGTAGTGCTCGGTCAGCACGCCGAAGAACCGCTCGATCGAGCCGAACAGGGCGCGGTGGATCATCACCGGGCGCTGGCGGGAGCCGTCGGGGCCGGTGTACTCCAGCTCGAAGCGCTCGGGCAGGTTGAAGTCCAGCTGGATGGTGGACATCTGCCAGGTGCGGCCGAGCGCGTCCTTGGCCTGCACGGAGATCTTCGGGCCGTAGAACGCCGCGCCGCCGGGGTCGGGCACGAGTTCCAGGCCGGAGTCCTCGGCGGCAACGCGCAGCGTCTCGGTGGCCGTCTCCCACAGCTCGTCGGAGCCGACGTACTTCTCGTCGTTGCGGGTGGACAGCTCCAGGTAGAAGTCGTCCAGGCCGTAGTCGCGCAGCAGCCCGAGCACGAAGCCCAGCAGGGACTTCAGCTCCTCCTGCACCTGGTCCAGGGTGCAGAAGATGTGCGCGTCGTCCTGCGTCATGCCGCGCACGCGGGTCAGGCCGTGGATCACGCCGGACTTCTCGTAGCGGTACACCGAGCCGAACTCGAACATGCGCAGCGGCAGCTCGCGGTAGGAGCGCCCGCGCGACCGGAAGATCAGGTCGTGGAACGGGCAGTTCATCGGCTTGAGGTAGTAGTCCTGGCCGGGGCGGCGGACCGTGCCGTCCTCGTTCAGCTCGGCGTCCAGGTGCATCGCCGGGTACATGCCGTCGCGGTACCAGTCGAGGTGCCCGGAGGTCTCGAACAGGTTGCCCTTGGTGATGTGCGGCGAGTAGACGAACTCGTAGCCCTCCTGCTCGTGGCGGGCGCGCGAGTAGTCCTCCATCGCCTTGCGGATGACGCCGCCGCGCGGGTGGAACACCGCGAGGCCGGAGCCGATCTCGTCGGGGAAGCTGAACAGGTCCAGCTCCACGCCGAGCTTGCGGTGGTCGCGGCGCTCGGCCTCGGCGATCAGCTCGATGTGCTTGTCCAGCGCCTCCTGCGACTCCCACGCGGTGCCGTAGATGCGCTGGAGCTGCGGGTTCTTCTCGTTGCCGCGCCAGTAGGCGGCGGCGACGCGGGTGAGCTTGAACGCCGGGATGTGCTTGGTGGTGGGCAGGTGCGGGCCCCGGCACAGGTCGCCCCACACCCGGTCGCCGGAGCGCGGGTCGAGGTTGTCGTAGATGGTCAGCTCGCCGCCGCCCACCTCCATGACCTCGGCGGTGTCCACGCCGCCCTTGACGTCGACCAGCTCCAGCTTGAACGGCTCGGAGGCCAGCTCGGCCTTCGCGGCGTCGGTGGACTCGACCACGCGCCGGGTGAACCGCTGCGCGCCCTTGACGATCGCCTTCATGCGCTTCTCCAGCGCGGCGAGGTCGTCCAGGGTGAACGGCTTGTCGACCTGGAAGTCGTAGTAGAAGCCGTCCTTGACCGGCGGGCCGATGCCCAGCTTGGCCTCGGGGAACTGCTGCTGCACGGCCTGGGCGAGCACGTGCGCGGTGGAGTGCCGGATGACCGAGCGGCCGTCCTCGGTGTCGGCGGCGACCGCCTCGACCTCGACGTCGACCTGCGGGGTCCAGGACAGGTCGCGCAGGTGGCCCTCGGCGTCGCGGACGACCACGATCGCGTCGGGGCCCTTGCCGGGCAGGCCTGCCTCGCGCACGGCGGTCCCAGCGGTGGTCCCCGCCGTCACCACCACGCGAGGCGGGGCGAGTGCGGAAGCGGGACTTGGCTGGGACACGGTGACTCCTAGGTAGTGGGTGCGGGCTGCCGCCCGGCTCGTCGGTTCTACCTGGAGATGTTATCGGTGGGGAGCTATCCGGTAATGCCCAGGATGCGCGGCGGGGTGGGTCGGGTAGCCCGGTCGGGGCACGCGGGGGCGGTTCCCGCGCGACCCGACCGGGGGTGGGTCACCAGGCGACCGGGAGCCTGTCGAGCCCGTGCAGGTTGTGGTGGCCGGGGCGCAGGCCCAGCTCCTCGTCCGGGGCGGTCACGCGCAGGCGCGGGAAGCGCCGGAGCAGGGCGGGCAGCGCGACCCGCAGCTCCACGCGGGCGAGCTGCTGGCCGAGGCACTGGTGGCGGCCGTGGCCGAACGCCAGGTGGTAGGCGGTCAGCTCGCCCCGGTGCAGGTCGAGGGACTCGGGCGCGGGGAACCTGGCCGGGTCGCGGTTGGCGGCCTGGAGGGAGAGCGTGACGGACTCCCCCGCCCGGATGAGGTGACCGTCCAGCTCGACGTCCTCGGTCGCGGCGCGCACGCCGGTGTGCGCGATGCTCAGGTGGCGCAGCAGCTCCTCCACGGCGGCCTTGGCCGAGTCCTCGCCCTTGAGCAGGGCGTGGAACTGGGCTCGGCCACCCGGTTCGACGCGCTCGCGGTCGCGCAGCAGGGCGAGGGCGCTCAGGCCGATCATGCTCGCGGTGGTGTCCACGCCCGCGCCGAGCAGGAAGGTGGCCAGGCCCGCGACCTCGTCGACGCGCAGGCCGCCGCCCGCCAGCGCGCTGATCAGGTCGTCGTCCGGGGTGGCCCGCTTGGACCGGGCGAGGTCGGCGAGGTGGTCCTGGACGCGGGCGTAGGCGACGAACCGGGCCTCGGGCTGCTCGTCGGGCGAGGCCATCAGGTCGACCTGCCCCTGGAACGCGGCCCGGTCGGCGTGGGGCACGCCGAGCACGTCGCAGATGATCGCGGCGGGCACCGGCTTGGCGTAGTCGCGCACCAGGTCGGCTTCCCTTCCGCGCTCGGCCATGGCGTCCAGGTGCTCGGCGGCGGCGCGCTCGACGGCTCCGGTGAGCGCCTGGGTGCGGCGGACGGTGAACCAGCCGGTGAGGAGCCTGCGGTGGCGGGTGTGCTCGGGCGGGTCGATGCCGGTGAGGTCGCCGACCGGGGCGGGCGGCATGGTCCCGTCGAGACCGGGGACCGGGTAGTGGGCCAGTTCCGGGCGGGAGCTGAACCGGTGGTCGGCCAGGACGGCGCGGACCTGGGCGTGGCCGGTGGCGAGCCAGCCGAGGTGGCCGTCGGGGTAGCGCATCCGGACCAGCGGGTGGCGGTCGCGGACGGCGGTGAGCTCGTCGGGCGGGTCGAGCGGTCTGCCCTCGGGGCGGGTCAGCGGTAAGCCTTCGAGCACGAAGTCGTTGTCCTGCATGGTTTTCCTCCCCCTCAGCGTTCGCGGTCGTAGAGGCGCTTGGACCAGAGGTAGCCGCCGACGCCGATGAGCGCGCACCAGCCGAGCGCGGGCCACAGCTGCTCGGGGGCGGTTCCCGCGAGCAGGGCGCGCAGGGTCTCGATGATCGGGGAGAACGGCTGGTTCTCGGCGAACCAGCGCAGCCCGGCGGGCATCGACTCGGCGGGGACGAAGCCGCTTCCCAGGAACGGCAGGAACATCAGCGGCATGGGCAGGGTGCTGGCCGTCTCCACGCTCTCGCTGAGCTGGCCGAGCGCGATCGTGAGCCAGACCAGGGCGAGCGAGAGCAGGACGTAGAAGCCCAGCGCCGCCAGCAGTCCCAGCGGGCCCGCGCCGGGGCGGAAGCCGAGCAGCAGGGCGGTGGCGAACAGGACGAGGCCGCCGAGCGCGGACTGGATGACGCTGCCGACGACGTGGCCGGTGAGCACCGAGGTGCGGGCGATGTCCATGGTGCGGAAGCGGGTGATGACGCCCTCGGTGAGGTCCATGGCGACCGAGATCGCGGTGCCTTGCACGATCGTGGTGACCGTCATGACCAGGATCGCCGGGAGCACGTACACCAGGTACGCGTCACGCCCGCCCGCGAAGCCGCCCGCCCCGGCGCCGAGGCCCGTGCCGAGGACGCCGCCGAAGGCGTGCACGAACAGCAGCAGGAGCAGGACCGGGGTGCCGATCAGCTGCAGGGTCATGGACGGGTAGCGCAGCACCCGCTTGAGGTTGCGGCGCACCATGACCAGGGAGTCGCCCAGCGGCCTGGCGCCGCTCGTGGTGGTGCTCATCGGGTGCTCGCCTTCCCGTTCCCCGTCAGCGCGAGGAACACGTCGTCCAGGTCGGGGGTGCGCACGGACAGCTCGGTGACGGCCACGGCGTGCTCGTCGAGCCGGTCGAGCAGGGCGCGCAGCGACGTCGGGGTGCCGTCGCCCGCGACGCGCAGCACGGTTTCCCCTTGCGCGGCTTGGGCTTCCTCTTCGAGGAGGGCGGTCGGTCCGAGCGCGCGGGCTGCGGCGGCCAGCGCGGCGCGGTCGGGCAGGCGCAGGCGGACGTGCGCTCCGGGGACGCGGCGCTTGAGCTCCTCGGGGGTGCCCTCGGCGGCGAGGGAACCGTTGTGCAGCAGGGCGACGCGGTGCGCGAGCTGGTCGGCCTCCTCCAGGTACTGGGTGGTGAGCAGGACCGTCGTGCCCTCGGCGACCAGCTCGCGCACGATCCGCCACACCTCGCGCCTGCCGCTCGGGTCGAGACCCGTCGTCGGCTCGTCCAGGAAGATCACCTCGGGGGCGCCGACCAGGGTCATGGCCAGGTCCAGCCTGCGGCGCTGGCCGCCGGAGAGGGTGGACGCGGGCTTGCGGGCCGACGCGGTGAGGTCGAGGCGCTCCAGCAGCTCCGAGGCGAGGCGGCGGCCCTCGGGGCGGGTGAGGTGGCGCAGGTCGGCCATGAGGCGCAGGTTCTCCTCGGCGGTGAGGAGGTTGTCCACGGCGGAGAACTGGCCGGTGACGCCGATCGCGGCGCGCACCCCGGCAGGATCCTCCGCGAGGTCGCGACCGGCGACGGTGACGTGGCCGGAGTCGGGGCGCAGGAGGGTGGAGAGGATCTTGACGGTGGTGGTCTTGCCCGCGCCGTTCTGCCCGAGCAGGGCGTGGACGGTTCCACGTTGGGTGGTGAGGTCGAGCCCGTCGAGCACGGTGTGGTCGCCGAACCGCTTGCGCAGCCCGGTGGTTCTGATGGCCGGGTCGTTCATGGTGTCCCCCTGGGTTTTCCTGCGGTGTCAGGCGCGGCGGACGGTGATGTCGCCGCAGGCGGTGCGGGCGCGGAGCTTGGCGGTGCGGTCGGCGGCGTCGGGCGCGGGGACGTCCTCCAGCAGCGACTCGACGCGGCCGTAACCGGTGTGCGCGTCGAGCCACAGCGAGGTGCCCGCGACGACGCCGACCTCGATGTCGCCCATGCCGCTCTCCAGCACGGAGGCGCCCTCGGTGAGGACGGCCCTGACCGCGCCGTTGGCGGACTTCGCGTCGACGACGGCCCCGGCGCGGCCGATCTCGACGTCGCCGTTGGCGGAGCGGACGCGGACGTCGCCGGTGACCTCGGCGATGCGGGTGGGGCCGTTGGAGTTCTTGACGTGCGCGGAACCCCGGATCTCGCCGATGTCCAGGCGGCCGGAGCTGGTGTGCAGGTCGGCGTCGCCGTCGACGGCGGTGACGGCGGCGTGGCCGATGGCGGTGTGCAGGCGCAGCGGGCCGGTGCGGTCGAGGGTGATGTCGCCGACGCCGGTCTTGAAGGAGCACTCGCCGAGCAGGCCGGTGGCGCTCAGGTCGCCCGCCTGGACGGTGGCGGTGACGGCGGAGCCGGTGGGGAGGTCGACGGTGAGGTCGACGGAGCGGGACTTGCGGGTGAGGTCGACGTAGATCCAGGCGCGGGGGCCGGTGATCCGGAGCTCGCCGTCGACGAGCTCGGCGGTGACCTGGGCGGCGATCTTGACGTCGGACTCGTCGGCGGGGTTGGTGGGGCGGACGTGGACGGCGGTGGTGGGGCGGTCGGAGGCGGTGACGCGGACGGTGGCGACGGCGAGGTCCACGACGGCGGTGATCGGGGCGGGCGTGTCGAACTCGGGCATGGCTTGGTTCCCCCTGGTCGTTCTCGGCTGTTTTCGGCTGTTTTCCGGGTCGTCGAACTCCTCCCGGCACGGGCGAGGAGGTCGTGGTCGTGCTGTTCGGTGGCGCCGGGGCTAGCGGACCCACCCGCTGAACCGGCTGCCGCCGCGCTTGCCGCGCGGTTCGGCGGCGCGCTGCCGGTCGGCGGGCCGGAGGGCGTCGGTGGCGGCGCGGACGAGCCAGGCGTTGACCGAGCGCCCCTCCCTGGCGGCGGCCTCCTCGACGGCGGCCTTGAGCTGCTCGGGCAGGCGGACGTTGATGCGCGCGGTGGGCCCGTCCTCGCTGAAGGCGGGCGCGTCGACGGCGGCGGGCTCCTCCCCCGCGCTGTCGGCGGGCGGCGGCGTGACGACGAAGTCGGGGTCCCGCCCGCGCAACCGGACCTCGACCGAGCCGGGCGCGAGCTCGCGGGTGATCTCGTCGGCGGCGGCGGAAAGCGCTTCCAGCATGGCCATCCGAATAGCGGACTCCAGCGGTCCGGTGAGCCGCTCGGCGAGCGCACGCGCCTCTTCGCCGCCCGCGTCGGCGAGGGCGGCGAACTCACGCCCGAGGTGGCCTACGTACGTGGTCAGGTCCATGTGAGCCAGAGTGGCACAAGTGCGGTGCCGCGGCAAGGGGGTTTGGCTCAGATTGGTGCCAGGTTGGCACCAATGGCTCAGGCCGGCTCGCGGACGAGCCCGGTCCAGTCCACAACCGGCTGCCACTCCCAGGGGGCGGGGAGCTCAGGGCGGGCGCGCGTGCGCACCAGGTCGGCGACCGCCGACCAGACCACCGGCAGCGGCACGACCAGGCCGTGGTGCACGCGGCACGGGTAACCGGAGTGATCGGAGGCGTACCGGACCCACCCGTCCCGCGACCGGCCGTCCTCCCGCGACACCGGGGCGAAGGCGCCGGTCGGGGAGACCCAGCGCAGCGCGCCACTGCTCCCGGCGGTCCCCGCGTCCAACCAGGCGGACGGCCCACTCCCCCAACCAGGCGTGTCCGCGTGCTCGACCACGATCTGCCACAGGCACGGCAGCGCCTGACCGTGCTCGGCGTTCCACGCGACGAGCTCGGGCACCAGCCCCGCCAGGTCGCCGGGGGTGTGCTCGCCGAGGTCGATGACGCTGTCGTGGGGGGTGATGAACGTGGTCACGGCGTTCTCCCGTCGTAGTCGATGCGGTAGTGCCCGCCTCCGCCGCAGGTGCCCGCCACGGTCAGACGGTAGCCAGGGGGCAGCAGGGCGGACAGCGCGCCGTGGCACCCCCGCCTGACCCGGATCCCGCAGGGTTCCCGGTTGAGCACGAGTTCGGCCCGCCTGATCCGGCAGGCGATCATCCAGGCGGCGACCTGCACCTCGACGTGGCTCACCACGTTCAAGGCCCAGTCGGGCGCGTTCAACGCGCGCAGCCGCTCCTCCGCCTCGTCCCTCCACCGGCCGCCGCTGGGCCGGAAGGCGTGGCTGATCTGCGACTCCGGGTCCAGCGCCCGCACGTGCCCCTCGACCGGCAGACCGCTGCGCTCCGGGGAGTGCCGGTGGGTGATCAGCGGCAGCGCCCACTCCGTTCCCGGCGGGTAGGTGTCGCCGGTTCCGGCCACCAGTGGTTCGACCAGCCCGGTCGCGAGGGCGACCGGGGGCCTCATCGGGGCGAGCAGGGCGGTCAGGGTGGCCCGGTACGACTCGACCGACTCGCGGCCACCGGCCAGCGCCGCCCCGACCTCCGCCAAGCCCTCCGCGAACGCCGCGCCCTCCGCCCTCAGGCGCTCCAGCTCGTCGCCCGCCGTGCCCTCGGCGGCGCGCTCCACCAGTGCGAGCATCTCCCCCGCGCACTCGCCTGCGGCTTCCAGGGCGGCAGCGGTGCGCGCGGACAGGGCGAGGACCCGGTCCAGTGCGGCGACGACCTCGGGCAGGGGCACGGCCGACATCCTCGGTCGCCCGCGTCATCCAGCAGCCCGGTTCCGCGCGCGATCACCCCATCGTGCGGGCAAGCCGGAATCAGGACAGGAAGCCCCGCAGCAGGGCCGCCGTGCCCTCCAGGTGTTCCGCCATCGCCCGTCTCGCCTCCTCCGGGTCGCCGCCGAGCACCGCGTCGACCACGCGCGCGTGCTGGTCGTTCGAGTGCGACAGGTTGGGCGGCAGCAGGGGGATTCGGTCCAGCAGGGTGTTCACCCGCATCCGGACGTCCGCGATCGCCGCCGTCAGGGACGGGGAGCCCGCCGCCTCCGCGATCGCCAGGTGCAGCCTGGAGTCCTTGCGGCGGTAGTCCTGGAGGCCCGCCTCGGCGCAGTCCGACCGGCGGGCGCGCAAATCGCGCCTGCGCTCGGGGGACAGGTCCGCGCCCGCCGCCAGCTCCGCCGCGCCCGCCTCCAGCGCCGCGCGCAGCAGCAGCGCGTCGGACACCTCGCCGGGGACGCCGGACGCTGCGGCGGGCACGGCGCCGGGGAGGTCCTCGGTCACGAAGGTCCCGCCGTAGCGGCCCCTGCGGGATTCGACGTAGCCGTTGTCCTGCAACGACTTCAGCGCCTCCCGCAGGGTCGCCCGGCTCACCCCGAGCCGGGCCGCCAGGTCGCGCTCGGCGGGCAGGCGCTCGCCCGGCGGCACGACGCCGAGGCGCACCGCCTGCACCAGGCGCTCCACGGTCTCCTCGAACGCGTTGCCCGCCCGCACGGGGCGGAACAGCGCGTCGGTCAGCTCGATCACGTCGCCGACCCGCTCACAGCGGGGTCACGTAGGCGCCGGAGATCCCGCCGTCCACCAGGAAGTTCGACGCCGTCATGAACGACGAGTCGTCGCTCGCCAGGAACGCCACCGCCGCCGCGATCTCCTCCGGCTCGGCGAACCTGCCCAGCGGCACGTGGACCAGCCTCCGCGCCGCGCGCTCCGGGTCCTTCGCGAACAGCTCCCTCAGCAGCGGGGTGTTGACCGGTCCGGGGGACAACGCGTTCACCCGCACGCCCTGCCGCGCGAACTGCACGCCCAGCTCCCGAGTCATCGCCAGCACGCCGCCCTTCGAGGCGGTGTACGAGATCTGCGAGGTGGCCGCGCCCATGGTCGCCACGAACGACGCCGTGTTGATCACCGACCCCCGGCCGCGCTCGACCATGTGCCCGATGGCGTGCTTGCTGCACAGGTACACCGACGTCAGGTTGACCTCCTGCACCCGCCGCCACGCCTCGATCC
Source organism: Actinosynnema pretiosum (assembly GCF_024171695.1). Classification (GTDB taxonomy): domain Bacteria; phylum Actinomycetota; class Actinomycetes; order Mycobacteriales; family Pseudonocardiaceae; genus Actinosynnema; species Actinosynnema pretiosum. The sequence continues at coordinate 231,193 of NZ_JAMTCF010000013.1, forward strand.
CGGTGGTCAGGATCGAGTCGTCGTCGGGCGGGGAGATGCCCGCGTTGTTGAACGCCACGTCCACCGCGCCGTAGGTGTCCACAGTGGTCTGGAACAGCGCCCGGACCTGCTCCTCGTCGGTCACGTCCACCTGGACGAACAGCCCGCCGACGGACTCCGCCGCCGCCTTGCCCGCCTCCGCGTCCACGTCCGCCACGACGACCTTCGCGCCCTCGGCCGCCAACCGGCGCGCCGAGGCCAGCCCGATGCCGCTGCCGCCACCGGTGATCACCGCGACCCGGTCCTGGAGTCGTTCGACCATGCCCTGCTCTCCCTTTGATCCCAGCGCCGGAACCCTAGGCCAGGCCCGGCGAGCACACCGTCAGTGGGCGATGAAGACGTTCTTGACCTCGGTGAACGCGTCCAGCGCGTCCGGGCCCAGCTCGCGCCCGAGGCCGGACTGCTTGAACCCGCCGAACGGGGTCCAGTAGCGCACCGACGAGTGCGAGTTCACCGACAGGTTCCCGGCCTCGACCGCGCGCGAGACCCGCAGCGCCCGGCCGACGTCGCGGGTCCAGATCGAACCGGACAGGCCGTGCTCGCCCGCGTTCGCCAGGCGCACCGCGTCCTCCTCGTCGCGGAACGGCAGCACCACCACGACCGGGCCGAAGACCTCCTCCACGGCGACCCGGTCGGTGGGCGCGACCGGCGACAGCACCGTGGGGGGGAACCAGAAACCCGGCCCGTCGGGCGCGCTGCCCCGGAACGCCACCGGCGCGTCGTCCGGCACGTAGGAGGCGACCCGCTCGCGGTGCGCGGCCGAGATCAGCGGGCCCATCTCGGTCCTCTCGTCGAGCGGGTCGCCGACCACCACGCCGCGCACGGCCGGTTCCAGCAGCTCCATGAAGCGGTCGAACACGTTCTCCTGCACCAGGATGCGCGAGCGGGCGCAGCAGTCCTGCCCGGCGTTGTCGAACACCCCGTACGGCGCCGTCGCGGCGGCCTGCTCGATGTCGGCGTCCGCGAACACCACGTTCGCGCTCTTGCCGCCCAGCTCCAGCGTCACCCGCTTCACCTGCTCGGCGCACCCGGCCATGATCTTCCGGCCGACCGCGGGCGACCCGGTGAACACCACCTTCCGCACGTCCGGGTGCGTCACGAACCGCCACCCGGCCACGTCCCCGCGCCCCGGCACGACCTGGAGGACGTCCTCCGGGATGCCCGCCTCGCGAGCCAGCTCCGCCAGGCGCAGCGCGGTCAGCGGGGTCAGCTCGGCGGGCTTGAGCACCACGGTGTTCCCGGCGGCCAGCGCGGGCGCGAAGCCCCAGGCGGCCACCGGCATCGGGAAGTTCCACGGCACGATCACGCCGACCACGCCGAGCGGCTCCTGGAAGGTCACGTTCAACCCGCCGGGCACCGGGATCTGCCTGCCGAACAACCGCTCCGGCGCGGCGGCGTAGTAGTGCAGCACGTCGCGGACGTTGCCCGCCTCCCAGCGCGCGTTGCCGATGGTGTGCCCGGCGTTGCGCACCTCCAGCAGCGCCAGCTCCTCGCGCGCCCCGTCGACCGCGTCGGCGAAGCGGCGCAGCAGCCGGGAGCGGTCGGCGGGCGACACGGCGCGCCAGGCGGGCAGCGCGGCCGACGCGCGGGCGATCGCCGCGTCGACCAGCTCCACCGAGGCCGCCTCGACCTCGGCCACCCGCTCCCCCGTCGCCGGGTTGATCAGCTCCAACGCGGTCACGTCCCGCTCCCCTTCGCCGCCACGACAAGCGCTCCGAACAGCCGCAGGTCGTCGGACGCGACCTCCGGGTGGTACTGGACGCCGACCGCGAACGCGGCGGTCGGCAGCTCCACCGCCTCCACGACCCCGTCCGCCGCGCGCGCCACCACGACCAGCCCGGCGCCGAGCACGTCGACCGCCTGGTGGTGGTGGCACCGCACGGTCGCCGACTCGCCGAGCGCGGTGCCCAGGGCGCTGCGCGGGTCGACGGTCAGCTCGACGTCCGCGAACACGCCCGGCGCCGGGTTGTGCCCGTCCACGTGCTGCGCCAGCGCGCCGCCGAGGACGGCGTTGAGCACCTGCATCCCCCGGCACACCCCGAGCAGCGGCAGGTCGAGCTCCAGCGCGGCGCGGGCCAGCGCGAACTCGGTCGCGTCCCGGTCGGGCCGTGCCGGGCCGGTGCGCTCGTCGCGCTCGCGCCCGTAGGTCGCCGGGTCGAGGTCCGCGCCGCCCGCGAGCACCAGGCCGTCCAGGAAGCCGATCGACCCGGCGTCCCAGTCGCCGACCGGGGGCAGCAGCACGGGGTTGCCGCCCGCGCGCCAGACCTGGTCCAGGTACTCGCGGTGCAGCACGGCGGCCGGGACGTCCCAGACGCCGAACGCCGCGCGCTCCAGGTAGGTGGAGACGCCGATGAGCGGCCTAGAGCCTCTCGAAGCCACGCGCCCGCTCCCAGTCGGTGATCGTCGAGTTGTAGGCGGCCAGCTCCACGCGGGCGGCGTTGAGGTAGTGGTCGACCACCTCGTCGCCGAACGCGGCGCGGGCCGTGGCGCTGCCGTCGAGCAGCGCGGCCGACTCGTGCAGGGTGGTGGGCACGGTCGGCAGGTCGGCGGCGTAGGCGTTGCCGGTGAACTCCTCGGGCAGCTCCAGCTCGTTCTCCAGCCCGTGCAGCCCGGCGGCGATGAGCGCGGCGAGCGCCAGGTACGGGTTGACGTCGCCGCCGGGGACCCGGTTCTCGAACCGCAGGCCGCCGCCGTGGCCGACCACGCGCAGCGCGCACGTGCGGTTGTCCCGGCCCCAGGCGACCGAGGTCGGCGCGAAGCTGCCCTGCGCGTAGCGCTTGTAGGAGTTCACGTTCGGGGCGAGGAAGTAGGTGAACTCGCGCAGGCACGCGAGCTGCCCGGCGAGGAAGTGCCGCATCAGCGCGGACATGCCGTGCTCGGCGTCCTCGTCGGCGAACGCGGGTGAGCCGTCCTCGGTCTGCAGGGACAGGTGCACGTGGCAGGAGTTGCCCTCGCGCTCGTTGTACTTGGCCATGAAGGTGAGCGACTTGCCGTGCTGCGCCGCGATCTCCTTGGCGCCGGTCTTGTAGACGCTGTGGTTGTCGCAGGTCAGCAGCGCCTCGTCGTACCGGAAGGTGATCTCGTGCTGGCCGGGGTTGCACTCGCCCTTGGCGCCCTCGACGCGCAGCCCGGCGCCCGCCATGTGGTTGCGGATGTCGCGCAGCAGCGGCTCGATCCGGCCGGTGCCCAGCAGCGAGTAGTCGACGTTGTACTGGTTGGCCGGGGTGAGGTCGCGGTAGCCGCTGGACCAGGCCTGCTCGTAGGTGTCGTTGAAGACGATGAACTCCAGCTCGGTGCCCGCGAACGCGCGCAGCCCGCGCTCGGCGAGCCGGTCGAGCTGGTGGCGCAGCACCTGGCGCGGGGACACCGGGACCGGGTCGCCGCCGGTGGTCTCCACGTCGCACAGCACGAGCGCGGTGGCCGGGTGCCAGGGGACGCGGCGCAGCGTCGCGAGGTCGGGGCGCATGACCAGGTCGCCGTAGCCGCTGTCCCAGGAGGACGAGGCGTAGCCGGGCACGGTGTTCATCTCGACGTCCACCGCCAGCAGGTAGTCGCAGCCCTCGGCGGCGTGCTCCAGCACTTCGTCCACGAAGTAGCGGGCGGTGCAGCGCTTGCCCTGCAGGCGGCCCTGCATGTCCACTACCGCCACGAGGACGGTGTCGACCTCGCCGGTGGCGACCAGCTCGCGCAACTCCTCGACGGTGAGCATCCGCATCCCTCCAAAGGTATGTCAGCGAGCCATTGGCGGCCCATCTTGACACCATCGAGTGAGCCACGCCACCGTTGATCCCCCATTAAAAGGATCACTGCTAGCCCATTGGGGAGCGCAGATGGCCAAGCGTGTCGAGTACGAGGAAGTCGGCGGGGACTACCTGGAGCAGCGGCAGCTCAAGCGGGGCGCCGCAGGCTGGGTGCTGCTGGCCGGGCTGGGCGTGTCGTACGTGATCTCGGGTGACTTCGCCGGGTGGAACTTCGGCCTGGCGCAGGGCGGTTGGGGCGGGCTGGTCATCGCGACCGCGCTGATGGCCACGATGTACACCTGCATGGCGCTGGGACTGGCGGAGCTGGCGGCGGCGCTGCCGGTGGCCGGGGCGGGGTACGGGTTCGCGCGGCGCGCGCTGGGGCCGCTGGGCGGGTTCGCGACCGGGATCGCGATCCTGATCGAGTACGCGATCGCGCCCGCCGCGATCGCGGTGTTCATCGGCGGGTACGTCGAGACGCTGGGGCTGTTCGGGCTGACCAGCTCGTGGCCGGTGTACCTGGTGTGCTTCCTGGTGTTCGTCGGCGTGCACCTGTACGGGGTCGGCGAGGCGCTGCGGCTGATGCTGGTCATCACCGGGGTCGCCGTGGTCGCGCTGGTGGCGTTCGTGGCCGGGATGATCCCGAGGTTCGACTCGGCGAAGCTGTTCGACGTCGTCGAGGGCGACGGGTTCCTGCCGTTCGGGTTCGCCGGGGTGCTGGGCGCGCTGGTGTACGGGATCTGGTTCTTCCTGGCCGTGGAGGGCGTGCCGCTGGCCGCCGAGGAGGCGCGGGACCCGAAGAGGGACATGCCGCGCGGGATCATGGCCGCGATGGCGGTGCTGCTGGTGTTCGCGGCGGCGATCCTGGTGCTGGCGCCGGGCGGGGCGGGCGCGGAGGCGCTGCGCGCGTCGGACAACCCGCTGCCGGACGCGGTGCGCGCGGCGTACGGCGGCGACACCTGGCTGGCGCAGGTGGTCAACTACGTGGGGCTGGCCGGGCTGGTCGCGAGCTTCTTCTCGATCATCTTCGCCTACTCGCGGCAGCTGTTCGCGCTCTCCCGCGCCGGGTACCTGCCGCGCTGGCTCTCGCGCACCGGGCGGCGCAAGACGCCCTACCTGGCGCTGATCGTGCCCGGTGCGATCGGGTTCACGCTCGCCTCGATCACGCGGGACGGCGCGCTGCTGATCAACATCGCGGTGTTCGGGGCGGCGCTGTCGTACGTGCTGATGACCGCCTCGCACATCGTGCTGCGGGTGCGCGAGCCCGAGCTGGAGCGTCCTTACCGGACGCCGGGCGGGGCGGTCACGACCGGCGTCGCGCTCGTGCTGGCGGTCGCGGCGGTGGTCGCGACGTTCTTCGTGGACCGGTTCGCGGCGGGGATCACCGCCGGGATCGTGGTGATCGCGCTGGCCTACTTCTGGTTCTACAGCAGACATCACCTGGTAGCCGCCGCCCCCGAGGAGGAGTTCGACGCAATAGCACGTGCGGAGCAAGAACTGGACTGATCCCGCACGGAGAGTCGCGAAGAATCATCACATCGTGAGGTCGCCGTTCAACCTGCTTTCGGGAACCCCTGGGTGTCGGGAACTGCACGAGGAGGAGGCATGGCAATGACGCACAGGACGCTCGCGGCAGGGGCGGCCATCGCGGCGCTGTTCGCCGCGGCGGGGTTCGCGGTGGCCGCGCCCGCCACCACCGCCCCCAGCTACGAGGAGCAGGTGCGGCAGCTGACGAACCAGGAGCGGGTGGCGGGCGGTTGCCCGGCGCTGGCCTGGAACGACAAGCTCGCCGCCGCGGCCAAGGGCCACAACGACGAGATGGCCAAGACGGACACCCTCAGCCACACCGGCAAGGACGGGAGCAACCCCTCCCAGCGCATCGACCGCGCCGGGTACGACTGGCAGACCATCGGGGAGAACGTCGCGTTCGGGCAGAAGACGCCCGCCGAGGTGGTGAGGGCCTGGATGAACAGCCCGGTCCACAAGGCGAACATCATGAACTGCGCCTACCTGGACCTCGGCGTCGCCTACGCGCCGGACAAGAAGAACCGGCCGTACTGGACGCAGAACTTCGGGACGCTCCACGGCGTGCAGGCCGGGACGGCGAAGCCGACCACCACGACGGCGAAGCCGACCACGACCACGGCGAAGCCGGCCACCACGACCAAACCCGCCACCGCCACGGCCACGAAACCGGCCACGGCGACCAAACCGGCGACGGGGGCCTCGGTGAAACCCACCAGGCCCCGCGACGACCTGGGAGCGGACGACGACCTGGGAGCGGACCCGGAACCGGAGTGAGCGGCCGGTCCGGGCCGAGCGGCTGACCGGCCGCAGGACTTGAGCACGGGAGACCCGCCCCGCCGGCGAACCGGCGGGGCGGGCCGCTGCCGGGAGCCGGTGGGCGGGCGGCGGTGCCGGCAGGATCGGTCCGTGAGCGACATTCAGCGCGTGGGTGTGGTAGGTGGCGGGTTGATGGGCGCGGGCATCGCCGAGGTGTGCGCCAGGGCCGGGGTCGACGTGGTCGTCCGGGAGGTCTCGGCGCAGGCGGCCGACGCGGCCCGCGAGCGGGTCTCCGGGTCGCTGGAGCGGGCCGTGGGGCGCGGCAAGCTGGACGCCGGGGAGCGGGACGCTGCGCTGGGCAGGCTGCGGTTCACCACCGGGGTCGGCGACCTCGCGGACCGGGACCTGGTCGTGGAGGCGGTCGCCGAGCAGGAGGCGGTCAAGGCTCGGGTGTTCGCCGAGCTGGACGAGGTGGTCGAGCGGCCCGACGCGATCCTGGCGTCCAACACCTCCTCCATCCCGATCACCCGGCTCGGGCGGGCGACGAAGCGGCCAGAGCAGGTCGTCGGCATCCACTTCTTCAACCCGGTGCCGGTGCTCAAGCTGGTGGAGCTGGTGCCGTCGATGCTGACCGGCGCGGACGTGCTGGAGCGCGCCGAGGCGTTCGCGGTGGGCGTGCTGGGCAAGCAGGTGATCCGGGCGAGCGACCGGGCCGGGTTCGTGGTGAACGCGCTGCTGGTGCCGTACCTGCTGTCCGCGATCCGGATGGTCGAGTCCGGGTTCGCCACGGCCGAGGACGTGGACAGCGGCATGGTGCTGGGCTGCGCGCATCCGATGGGCCCGCTGCGGCTGGCGGACCTGATCGGGCTGGACACGGTGAAGGCGATCGCGGACTCGCTGTACGAGGAGCACAAGGAGCCGCTGCACGCCGCTCCCCCGCTGCTGCTGCGCATGGTGGACGCCGGGCTGCTGGGCAAGAAGAGCGGGCGCGGGTTCCACGACTACCGCTGAGCGCCCGCCCTGCGGCGGCCCCCTCGGCGTCCCCACCCCACGGCGGCCGGTCAGAGCAGGCCGGCCGCCGCGAACATGCGGGCGTAGATCCCGCGCAGCACGGACTCCTTGCGCCGGTTGTAGTCCATGACCGTGCCGCCGCCGGGAACCGCCGCGCGCTTGGCCTCGGCGTAGCGGTCCCGCTCGTCCGGGTGGGCGATCAGCCAGTCCCGGAACATCCGGTGCCTGATCACCTCGGGGCAGTCCGGGCCGAAGACGTGCAGGTTCGCCCTCGGCTCGGCGAGCCGGAAGCAGCGGTGCTCGTGGAACGAGGGCTCCCGCACGGTCAGCACGTAGCCGAGGGCCTCCAGGGCGGGCACGTAGGCGGCCTCGTCGGTCGGGTCGGCCACCGTGACGTCGACGTCGACGACGTCCTTGGCGGCCAGCCCCGGCACCGAGGTGGAGCCGACGTGCTCGACGTCCAGGGCGACCCCGCCGAGCGCGGCGCGGACGTCCCGCTCCAGCTCGGCGTACCGGGCGGGCCACGCCGGGTCGTACGGGGCGATGACGACCGCCTCCGGCTGCGGCGCGCCCTGGACCCAGGGGTTCTCCTCGGCGGGCTCGTGGTGGCGGGTGATCTCCTCGGCGCTGGGCATCCGGGAACCGTAGCGCGCCCCGGACCGGCGCGGTGCGCACGACGGCGGGTCCCGGCCCCGGCGGGAGCTGCGGGATCACGAAGCGCCGGGCGCGGTCCCGCCGGGCCTGCCGGGGTCAGGCGTGGGTGCCGTCCACGGACGAGTCGTAGACGCCGAACCGGAAGTACACGCCCAGGTCCGGGGCCGCGCCCGCCGAGGTGCGGAAGCTGAGCAGCTCGTGCAGCCCGACCACCGAGTCCAGCGGCAGCGGGGCGAGCGCCGCCGCGACCTCGCGGTGCGGCCTGGGGTCGAGCCCGCACAGGCGCATCGCGGTGGCGACCCGGTCGGCGGCCTCCGCGTCCGAGGCGACCACGCTGGGCAGGCGCAGGTACAGGTTGGCCTCGTCCGGGGTGTCCAGGCCCTCGCGGAACGCCAGGCAGGTCATCGGCTCGTTGACCGGGACCTCGTCGCCGTACGCGGCCCGGTAGACGGGGGCGGCGCGCACGGGGTCGTGCCTGCGGGCGAGGGAGGCGACGCGGTCCAGGTCGACCTCGCCGAGGTGGCGGTAGTAGACCTTGACCCTGGCCTCGGCCCGGTGGTCCAGGTCGAGCGCGACGAACTCCAGCACGTCCCGCTCCGGGTCCAGGTCCGCGCGCTCGACGTGGTCCCAGGCCCGCTCCATGCCGAGCCTGCGCATGGTCTCGCGCATCACCTCGTGCGCCCGGTCGACGCCCCCGGTCTGCGGGTTCAGGTAGACCTTGTAGCGGCTCGCCTCGCCCCTGCGGTGCGCCAGGGAGTGCCAGACGGCGGGCCGGTACGGGGCCGGGTCGTCGGTGACGTAGAGGTCCTCCAGCAGGAGGTAGCGGTCCAGGGACACGCCGGGCAGCGCGCCCAGGGCCCTGGTCAGCGCGCGCCCGGCCTCCTGGGCGCCCCTGGCGGTGGGCTCGGCCCCGAGGGACTCGAAGAGGACCCTGGCCTCGCCGACTCCGCCGCGCCAGCTCACCGAGAACTCCAGGGGAAAACCGTCGCGGGAAACGAACGACGGATATCTGGGTGCTTCCCCGATGGGCTCGTCGGCCCAGTTCCCGAGCACCGAATCGAGCTCGTGGAGGGTCCCGTACAACTCGCTGAACGGAAAATCCAGCGCAGCGCAAGCGGCCACCCACTGCTGGGCCGCGAAGTCACGATATGCGGTTCCCGCCACCTCGTACAAGGCCGTACGGCGTGAGGCGTGAACCACAGCAGGGCAACTGGACACTAGGCACCTCCGGGCGCAAGGTTTACCGTGTGATCAACTGGTGCGCAATGGAGGATCGCGGAGCGGTCGACCGCGCAGATCGCGCACGGGCGCACCGTGCGTAACCGAATTAGGCCGAAAGAGTGGCAGCACTTGTGACCGGAAATTCAGCAAGTCAATACCCCGACCGGCCCATCGGAGATCACGTGTGCGTGATCGGCGCGGGAATCTCGGGGTTGGCCGTCGCCGGAACGCTGTGCGCGCGGGGAATCCCGACGACGGTCCTGGAGCGGTCCGACGACGTCGGCGGGTTGTGGCGCTACTCGGGGCCTGGCGATCGCGGCCCGTCGTACGACTCGTTGCACCTGAACACCTCGAAAGCGCTCACCGGGTACTCCGACTTCCCCGTCCCCGACGCGTACCCGCGTTATCCGAGTCACCGGCAGATGGCCTCCTACCTGCGTGGTTACGCCGAGCACAAGGGCGTCGTCGAGCACGTGGAGTTCGGCGCGGACGTCCGGGAGGTCACCCGCTCGACGGATGGTACCTGGGCGGTTGCAACTTGCAACAGCACTGGCGGGAGCGAGGTCCGCCACTTCCGCCACGTCGTCGTCGCGTCCGGGCACCACTGGAGCCCGCGCACCCCGCGAATTCCGGGAGCGGACACCTTCACCGGGCGCGCCATCCACTCCGCCGACTACTCGGCGCCCGACGGGTACGCGGGCAAGCGGGTCGCGGTCATCGGTTTCGGCAACACCGCGGCGGACCTGGCGGTGGAATTGTCAAGGGTTTCCGCGAAAACCCTCGTCGTGCAGCGCCGGGGCGTTCACGTGGTGCCCAAGACCATGTTCGGCACCGCCATCGACGAAATCGCGTCGTCCCCCTGGTGGGCGCGCATGTCGCTGGAGGAGCAGCGCCAGCTCATCGAACTCTCGCTGCGCGTCATCCGGGGCGACCTGACCGATTACGGCCTCCTCGAACCGGACCACCGCGTTTTCGGCGGCCCGCTCACCATCTCCGACGAGCTGCTCTCCCGGATCAATCACGGGGCGGTCTTCCCGAAAAACGGGATCGAGCGGATCGAAGGACCGGTGCTGCACTTCGCCGACGGCAGCTCGGAGGAGGTCGACGAGATCGTCCACTGCACCGGTTTCCACATCGAGTTCCCGTTCCTGCCGGAGGGGACCGGGTTCGAGCCGGGCGGGCAGCTCGCGCTGTACCAGCGCGTCGTGCCGCCGAGGGAGGCCGGGCTGTACTTCGCCGGGCTGATCCGCCCGTTCGGGGCGATCACGCGCCTGGTCGAGGAGCAGGGCGAGTGGATCGCCGACCTGGTGCAGGGCCGCGCGGCCCTGCCGCCGGTGGCGGAGATGGAGGCCGAGGTGCGGGCCCACCTGGTCGCGGCCAGGGCGCGCTACGGGCGCTCGGCGGGCGACTCGGTGCAGGTGGACTTCGCGCGCTACCTGGCGGCGCTGCGGGAGCGTCGTGGCGCCCCCGCAGCCCAACCCGCCTGAGCGGACCGGCCCCCCGGAGAGGTCCGGGGGGCTCAGGCCATCGCGTCGAGCCGGTCCATGGTGTGCTGGATCAAGCTCACCAGGACCGACTTGCTCGACTCCCGGTCCCGCGCGTCGCACAGCACGATCGGGACGCCGGGGCCGAGGTCCAGCGCGCTGCGGACCTCCTCGGCCGCGTAGCCGTGGGCGTCGTCGAAGCAGTTGACCCCCACGATGAACGGGATGCCCCGCCGCTCGAAGAAGTCGATCGACGGGAAGCTGCTGTCGAGCCTGCGGGTGTCCACCAGCACCACCGCGCCGATGGCGCCGTGGGCCAGCTCGTCCCACATGAACCAGAACCGGTTCTGGCCGGGCGTGCCGAAGAGGTAGAGCACCACCTCGGTGTTGATGGTGATGCGGCCGAAGTCCAGGGCGACCGTGGTGGTCTCCTTGTTCTCCAGCCCGACCACGTCGTCCACGCCGACGCTGGCCTCGGTCAGCAGCTCCTCGGTGTGCAGCGCGGGGATCTCGCTGACCGAGTTGACCAGGGTCGTCTTGCCGGTGCCGAAACCACCGGCGATGACGATCTTGACTGGGGTGGGGACGTGCAGCTCCCCGCCCGACCGATCAGATTCCACGAACACCATCCAGCACAGCCTGCAACAGGTTCCGGTCGGGGATCTCGGCGGCCCGCGACGGGTCGCGCACGACGACGTCACCGCGCTGGATCAGGTCGCTGAGCAGCACCTTCACCACCATCAGCGGCACGTCCAGGTAAGCGGCGACCTCCGCGACGGACAGCGGTCGCCTGCACAGCTCCATGATCTCCAGGTGCTCCACCGAGAGCGCGTCGGGGTCCGAGGGCGACGGCATCGCGCGCACCTGGGTGACCAGGTGCAGCTCGGGGCGCAGGGGACGGGTCCGCCCGCGCACCATCGCGTAGGGGCGGACCAGGGGGCCCGCCGCCTCGTCGTACCACGAGTCCTCTCGGCTCATGACGACCTGCGCGCGCCGGGGAGCACGGACCCGCCCCTGGGGGCGGAGGACAGGTAGCTGCCCACCCGCTTCACCAGCATGTTCATCTCGTAGGCGATCATGCCCATGTCCGAGTCCTCCTCGCCGAGCACCGCGAGGCACGCGCCGTGCCCGGCCGCGGTGACGAAGAGGTAGGCGTGCTCCATCTCCACGATGGTCTGGCGCACCTTGCCGCCGCCGAAGTGGCGGCCGGTGCCCCTGGCCAGTGACTGGAAGGCCGAGGCCATCGCGGAGAGGTGGTCGGAGTCGTCCTTGGACAGCCCTGCGGAGCGTCCGAGCAGGAGGCCGTCCGCGGACAGCACGACCGCGTGTCGGGCGCCGACCACGCGGGAGACCAGGTCTTCCAACAACCAGTTGAGTTCGTTGTGCTGGCCCATGTCGCTCATCAGGGAATTGCCTTTCCGGGTTCCGGTCGTCCGTCCACTGCGGATCAGGATTCGGGTGCCTCGTCGCGGCGGGCGTCGCGCGTGCCGCGCTGGAACGCCGAGAAGTCCTTGCGGACCTGGTCGGCGGACTGCTGGTCGGCGGGGCCCTCGGACAGCGGCTCGGACGTCGGGGTCAAGTCGTTGCGCAGCAGCTGGGGCGCGATGTGCTGCTGCCTGCGCCTGCGGGGCAGTTCGGGCCTGCCACCGGCCTCGGCGCGGCGGCGGCCGGTGTCGGCGGGTCGTTCGCGCTCGCGCTCGGGTTCGGGTCGGGTGCGCCGGGGCGGCTCCAGCGAGCCGCTGTGCGAGGACAGGTCGAGCCCTCCGCTCAGTCGCCCTTCCGCTGCTCGGGAATCCTCGTTCGCAGCGGCTTCGGCCTGCGCCCAGAAACCCTCCAGCTCCCGCGAGCTGTCGGGAAACGTCGTGGTCTCCTCCTCCTCGTCCGGCTCGGCCACCAGGTCCGGGTGCTGCCTGGGGATCACGTGCTCGTGCAGGCTGCGCCTGGACAGCAGCATGGTCGTGTCGGACTCGGTGGGCGTGTTCGGCGCGGCCACGCTCGACGATGGCACGAGGACCATCGCCAGGGTGCCGCCGTACGGCGACTCGCGCAGCTCCACGTGGACGCCCCGGCGCGCGGCCAGCCGGGCGACCACGAACAGGCCCAGCCGCGACTCGCCGCGCAGGCGCATCGCGTCGAACTCGGGCGGGTCGGCCAGCATGGCGTTGTGCGCGTCGCGGTCCTCGGGGCTGATGCCGAGGCCGTGGTCCTCGATCTCGACCACGACGCCCTGCGGGACCTCGCTCGCGTGGATCTGCACCTGCGAGCGCGGCGAGGAGAACGCGGTGGCGTTGTCGACCAGCTCGGCGATCAGGTGGATGGTGTCCGCGACCGAGGCGCCGACCAGCGCGACCTCGGGCACCGGGTTGACCTTGACCCGCACGTACTGCTCGGTCTCGGCCACCGCCGCGCGCAGCACGTCCAGCAGCCGCACGGGCTTGCGCCACTGGCGGCCGGGGTTCTCGCCCGCGAGGATGATCAGGTTCTCGGCGTTGCGGCGGGCGCGGGTGGCCAGGTGGTCGAGCTGGAACAGCGCGTCGAGCTGCTCGGGGTTCTCCTCCTCGCGCTCCAGCTTGTCCAGGATCTTCAGCTGGCGGTGCACCAGGCCCTGGTTGCGGTGGGCGATGTCGAGGAAGACCCGGTTGACGCCCTCGCGGGCCTGGCTCTCCTTGACCGCGGCGGCCACGGCGGTGAACTGGGCGGCGTTGAACGCGTCGGCCACCTGGCCGATCTCGTCGCTGCCGTAGTCCAGCGGCGGGACCTCCGCCTCCACGTCGACGTTCTTGCCCTCGCGGAGCCGGTCGACGATGTCGGGCAGCCGCTCGTGCGCCAGGGTCAGCGAGTCGTTCTTCAGCGACACCAGGCGGGTGATCAGCGCGCGGTTGACCAGCCGGTTCGAGGTGCGCACGGCGGTGAGGATGCCGCCGAGCACGACGATGAGGGCGACCAGGCTGGAGACCAGCACGGTGATGAACTGGCTGTTGCTGCGGGCGAGGCCCGCGTCGGAGGCGACGGTGGCCTGCTGGACCGCGAGCTCGATCAGCCGCTCGCCGACCGGTCCGGCCGCGCTCTCCCAGTCGGCCAGCCTGATCCTGGCGTCCGGGTCGGTGGTGAAGTCGTTCTCCAGCTTGGAGAGCGTGGCCCACTCGGGCGAGCCGGTGAGGGCCGCGTAGTGCTCCTTGAGCTGGTACTCGACGACCGGGCCGGTGGTGGCCAGGAGGGAGTGGTAGGAGGCGATCAGGTTGACCAGCTCCAGCCGGTCCTCCGGGCTGGGGTCCTGCGCGCCGACCACGACCGGGGCCAGCGAGGTGGAGCGCGACATCCAGTCCGCGGCGCGGAACAGGTTGGTCGCGGTCAGGCCGCCGTGCGCCGCCGTGGTGTCGGGGACGACGCGGGCCTGGGTGTCGAACAGGGTGGTGCCCGCGTCGAGGACGCGGTTGTAGTAGTTGTAGACCTCGGCCCGCTGGACCTTGCCCGTCTCGACCTGAGCCCGCCGCTGCGGCAGTTCGCCGAGCAGGGTGTTCAGCTCGTTGATGCGGGCCTTGACCTGGTCGGGCGCGCTGTCGTAGACGGAGTCGAAGGCGGCTCTCATGCCTGCGCTCGCCTCGTCCACGACGCGCTGCCGCTCGTGCAGCTCGGTCAGGTCCTCGGTGCCCTTGGCGAGCACCGACATCGCGGTCTTGCGCTCCTCCTGGAGCGCGGTGAACGCCTTCACCGCGGGGATCGACGCGTCCTTGACGCTGACCGCGACCGCGCGGGTGTAGAAGCCGTCGAAGACCGTATAGGAGGTGAAGGCCAGCCACATCACCAGGAGCACCACGCTGGGCACGACCACCACGCCGGTGAGCCGCGAGCGGATGGTCTTCTGGTTGGTGCCCGTCTCCACCTTGTCCTTCTGCTTCACAGCGCTCCGCAGCCTCGTGAACTTCCTGCTTGCCGGTAAACGCGGGCGTGACCGCAACCCGCCTCTTCGTTCACCCGATCGGCGAACAGAACGTTAACACCCAAGATCAAAGTAACGAAGAGACCGCGATCACGCACAGCGCGTAGGCAGAGGCTACCCAGTCGGGCGATCCCCCGAACAGGGGGCCGTTCGGAACTAGGGGGACATTAGGGACTCAGCGGTCCCGGAACGTCACGGCTTGACAATCGCCACGGCGTTGTACGGAGTGGTGGGAGTCGGTTCGGTGGTGAAGCGGGCGTTGGGCAGGTAGAGGCGATCGCCGAACCGGGCGATCGTCGTCGGCACGTCGAAGCGCGGGTCGGTCACCCTCGTGACCAGCGACGCCGCCGTGCCGGCGCGGTCGAGCGAGAACAGCGCGACGGTGTTCAGGCGGTTCTGCACGACGAGGAGCGAACGGCCGTCGAGCAGCAGCCCGTCACCGTTCGTGAGCACTTCCCCGCCGAGGTCGACTTCGCGCGCGAGCCCGGTGTCCGGTTTCACCCGGAACAACTTCCCGGTGTTGCTCTGCACGACCAACAACGCGCGCCCGTCCGGGGTGGTGGTGATGCCGTTGGCGTTGTTCACACCTGGGGTCAACGAGAAGTCGCCGCTGAGCGGGACGACGTCGAATTGCGAGGGCAACTCACCCCCTCGGCCGAGCGGGAGGCGGTAGAGGAGCGCCTTGCGGGAATCGGTGAAGTAAGCGGCGTCGCGGGTGACGACCACGTCGTTGACGAAGGTGTCGGCGTCCTGGGCGAAGCGGTAGGAGGCGAGGACGGCGCCGGAGCGCGCGTCGACCACCCTGGCGTCCCCCGCCGCCCCGCCCGCGACGAAGAGGCGGTCCCTCCGGTCGATCTTGAGGCCGACCGAGGCGGTGCCGGGCCCCTGGCTGAAGACCTCGCCGCGACCGGTGCGCAGGTCGACGCGGTAGAGGTCGCCGTCGGCGCGGGAGCCGAAGTAGGCGGTGGGGCGGTCGCCGATGGTGATGCCCTCGGGGAGGAAGCCGTCCGGGAGGGGGAACTCGGCGGGGAAGGCGTGCCCGACCAGGGGCTCGGGCCCGGCGACGGCGGGCGGGGGCGCGGCGAGGGCGGTGACGAGCCCGGCGACGAGGGCGGTGACGGCTCCGGTGGTGCGGATCATGCGGTGACAGCTCCTTCGCTCGACGGGCTCGGGACGTCCGGTCCCGGAGTTTTCCGCAGGAGTGGGGGCGGCGTGAAGGGGGGACGGGGAATCGACAGGGTTCGCAGGCCCCCTGAGTCGTCCGCGCCCCTGTTCCGGGACGCGCGTCCTGGTGTTCCCTGGCAGGGTGGAGAACCATCTGCGGGGGAACACGCACGGCCCCGTCGTGCAGGCGGGCAGCATCGGCACCGTGTCCCTGCTGAGCGATCCCCCGCGCGCTGAGCCGCGCCCCGATCGCGCGAGGCGCCGTCCCTTCGAGCTCCCGCCCACGACAGCGCGCTTCACCGGCAGGGCGGCCGAACTGGCCGAGCTGGACGCCTTGCGCCTCGGGCACGGTCCCTCGGTGGCGCTGCTCACCGGGGTCGGCGGGATCGGCAAGACGGCGTTGGCCCTGAAGTGGCTGCACACCAACAGGTCGAGCTTCCCGGACGGGCAGCTGCACGTCGATCTGGGGGCGGCCCGGACCGGGAGCGAGGTGCTGGAGTCGCTCCTGCGCTCACTGGGGGTGCGCGAGGACGACCTGCCTCGGGAGGCCTCGGAGCTGAGGCGCCTGTACCTCGGCTTGACCGCGCGCGGGGCCATCGCGCTGCTGCTCGACGACGCCACCTCGACCGAGCAGGTCATCCCCCTCCTGCCCGCCTCACCCGAGGCTGCCGTCCTGGTCACCAGCCGCTGGAGGTTGGACGCGCTGGCCGCGCGCGGAGCCGTGCTGGTGGACGTGGGCCCGCTGGACGCGCCTTCCGCGCTCGACCTCCTGGCGGGGGCAGCCGGGAACCGGGTGGTCGGGGAGGGCGAGGCCGCGCGGAACCTGGTCTCGCTCTGCGGAGGGCTCCCGCTCGCCCTCTCCGTGGTCGCGGGCAGGCTCGCCGTCCGCCCCAACCGCTCCCTGTCCGCCGAACTTCGGAGTCTGCGCGCGGCGGGGTTGTCCATGCTGTCCCTGCCGGGTGGTTCGTCGGTGATGGGGGTGCTGGACGTGTCCTTGGCCGAGCTCCCCGACGCGCTCTCCGCGCTGCACCTGGCGTGCGCGGCCCACCCTGGGCCGGAGTTCGGCGCGGAAGCCGCCGCAGCGGCGACGGGCGTGGCGGTCGCCGAGGCGGAGAGCTCGCTGGCCGAACTGGTGCGGCGGAACCTGCTCGTCGAAGTGGCGGACGGCCGCTACCGGTGCCACGACCTGCTGCGCGACCACGCGCTGAGCCGCACGCCCCCCGGTGAACGCGACGCGGCCTTGCTGCGACTCTGCTCGTGGTACCTGGATCTCGCGGTGGCCGCCGACCGCGCGGTGATCCCGGCCCGCCCCCGCTCCGGTCCCCGGTACGCGGTCGTCCCTCCGCTGGCGGACCGCGTGGTCGCGCTGGACCTGCTGTCCACCGAGCGGCGCAACCTCGTCGCGGTGCAGGGCGCGGCAGCCGAACGGGGCTGGCACGGCACGGTGTGGCAGCTCGCCGAGGCGCTGTGGGGTCTCTTCCGCTACCGCCACCACCGCGCGGACTGGCTGCGCACCCACGAGGTCGGCGTCGACGCGGCGGCGCGCGACGGCAGGCCTGACGCCGAAGCGCGCCTCCGGTTGCAGCTGGCGATCGGGTACCAGGAGACCGGCGCGTCCGCGCGGGCCACCGCGCAGGTCGAAGCGGCGCTGGAGCTGGCGCGGGTCGTGGGTGACCGGCAGATCACCGCCACCGCGCTGCGCCAGCTCGGCCGCATCGCACGTCCCGATGACCCCGCAGCCGCGCTGGAGCACTTCCGCGCCTCGTTGGAGGTGACCACGACGCTGGGCCAGCCGCGCGCCGAGGCCTTCGCCCACCAGCGGGTGGGCCAGGCGCTGACCGACCTGGGGCGGCACGCCGAGGCCGTCGCGGAGCTGTCCGAGGCGCACGACATCATGGCCGCCAACGGCCAGGACGTGGAGTTGGCGAGGGTGCGCTGCCTGCTGGCGACCCCGCTGCTGGCGCTGGGGCGCCGGGGCCAGGCTGCCGACTGCCTCGGCCTCGCCCTGCCGGTCCTGACGACCACGGGTTCCCCCAGCTACCTCGGGGAGGCGCTGGAACGACTGGCGGACCTGGCGCACTTGGACGGCGACCGGGCCGGGGCGCTGGAGCACCTCCGCTCGGCCGCGGCGAACTACCGCGCGGTGGGTGAGCCGGTCCCGGCCCCGCTCACCCACCGCCTCGCGGAGCTGAGCCGCGAGTGAACGCGCCCCTTGGACGCGCGCCGACCGGTCAACCGCGAACGAGCGGTCCCGGTTCAGGGCGTGGTGCGGGCCCCCTTCGAGCCGCCCCGGTCTCCACCAGGTGCAGCAGCGGCACCGGTTCCTGCACCGCGGGCCACGGCGGCTCCTCCAGGTCGAGCAACCGGTAGGCGGCCGAGCGCAGGAGGGCCGCCGAACCACCGGGCCGCGAGCTGACGACCCTCGCGAACCCGCGCACCGGACGGGCGCGCGCCAGTTGGGGGTCCAGCGGGAGCGCCGGGTCGAGCACGCCAGCCCGCTCCCGCAGCACGGCGGCGGGGCTGCCAGGCCGCACCAGGTCTTCGGGGAACGGGACGAGCAGCACCGGACGCCCCGCCGCAGCCGCGTACTGGGTGGTCGAGCCGTGGTCGCCCACGCACACGTCCGCGGCTATCACCGCCGCCCTCCACCCCTCGGCAGCGGGAACCAGCCCGACCTCAGGTGGCAGCCACGCCCGGACCTGCCGCACCCCGTGCACGCTGGTGGCGTTGGGGTGCACCACGGCGAGGACGCGCTCGCCCCGACCGACCAGCTCCCGGTAGAGGTCGAGGTGCGCCCCCAGCACGGACCGGGTGGTCCACGTCGAGCTGACCACCACCAACCGCTGCCCGTCTCGAACCCCCAAAGCCTCCCGGTAGGCCTGGCGCCGCCGCGACGACACCAGGACGCGGTCCAGGCAGGGGTCACCCGCCACCAAGGCGGTCGGTTCCGCTTCCGGGCACGAGGACCGCAGCACCTCCAGTTCGCTGTCGTGCGCCAGGACCAGCGCACTGGCCAGCGGCCTCCCGTTGTGCAGCAACTGCTCGCGCACCAGGCCGTGCGTCGGCCCGGCGTTCCCGCACCTGGGCGTCAGCCGCGACTTCAGCGCCCCCACCCCGTGCGGCATCCGCAGCACCGGACCGTGCAAGTCCTGGAGCCCGCGCGGGCTGGCCGCCAGCACCAGGTCGAACCGCCGCGCGGTCGCCTCGTCCCAGGGCAGGACCCGCGCCCCGGTGGCGCGGGCGAACGCCTCGGTCCCCGTGACCCTCCCCTGCACCGCGAGCACGACCTGGATCCTCGGGTCGCCCTCCAGCAGGGGCACCACGTCGAACAGCCTGGTCCCCGCGGCCACGTGCGGCACCACGACCAGGACAACCCGCTCGAAGGCTCGGGTGACCCGGCGCTCCGCGCCCGGCCCGAACGGCCCTTCCTCCCACCCCACGTGCACAACGCCTCCCCGCTCAACACCGGCAAGGTCACCAGCGTGGCAACGGTGTTCGGCAAAACCCTTCCGCAGGTTTCCCGAAGTGTTGTCGCCGCAGCTCAGCAGCGTCCAAAGGTGGCTAACCCGCACTCTTGCGGGGTCCACCCCCTCATGGTCTGCCAAAAGGTTTCCAGGGGTCTTCCGATTCCCTTCCCGCGCACGACCGGATCGGCGGCACGGGGCGCACGCGGCCTTCAGCGGGGGTGGGAACAGGTGCCGTCCGAGTTCGCGATACTGGGTAGGACCGGCGTCCTGGTGGACGGCGCGCGCGACACCGGGTGGGGAACGCCGAAGTCCCGCGCGATGCTCGGCGTGCTCCTCGCCCACCCGCGCCAGTGGTTGTCCGTGGACGTGCTGCTGGAGTGGGTGTGGAACGAGGAGCAGGCCCTGCCCGCGAAACCCCTGGACACCTTCTACAAGTACGCCCACCAGATCAAGCAGGCGCTGAAGCGGGCGGGCCTGGAGCCCGTGCTACGGCGCAGGCATGGCGCCTACCGGGCCGAGGTGGCCAATGAGGCGGTGGACTACTTCCGCTCCAAGGACCTGATCGAACGGGCTCGGACGATGAGCGACTCCCGGCTGGCCAAGGAGGCGCTGCGCCAAGCGGTCCACCTGTGGCTCGACCAGCCGCTGGCCGAGGCGCAAGGAGGACCTGCGGAGCAGTGGCGCGACTCGGTCCGCGAGAAGACCCTGCTCCCCGCATACAACCTGCTGGCCGAGAAGCACCTCGCGCTGCACGAGTACAACGCGGCGCTGAACGTGCTGGACGAACTGCCCGAGCGCGACGGGAACAGCCCGATGTTCGCCAGGCTCAGGCTGGAAACGCTGCACCTGCTGTCTCGCGGTCGGGAGGCGTCGGAGTTCCTGGCCCGCGCCTGCGTCCGCTTGGCGACAGAGTTCGGCGAGCGCGAGGCTCGCAACCTGCAGGACTTCTACCGGCGGTTCCGCGAGCACGCCCCGGCGGTGGGGACTCGGCGGAGCAGGACGCAGGCAGCGCCGCACCAGCTACCCCCGGCCGTGCCGGACTTCACCGGGCGGGAGGCGCTGTCCTCCACCCTCTCCGCCCTCGTGTTCGACCAGGACGCGCTACCCAGGCCGGGGGTGGTGGCCCTCGACGGCCAAGGCGGGGTGGGCAAGACCCAGTTCGTGCTGCACTGGGGCAAGCGCTACGCGGACCGCTTCCCGCGCGGCAGGCTCTACATCGACCTCAACGGCTACTCCTCCGACGCGCCGGTCACCGCCCCCTCGGTGGTGGCCCGGTTCCTGGAGGCCCTGGACCAGGCCCCGGACCTGGTTCCGGAACCGGAGCGCAGGCAGGCCAGGCTGCAGAACGCGCTCAACGAGGGAGGCGCCCTCGTCGTACTGGACAACGCGGCGGACGCCGAGCACGTCCGGCCGCTGCTTCCGCTGCTGTCCAGCTGCGTCGTGCTGGTGACCAGCCGCGACCGGCTGGACGACCTGGCCGCCACCTACGGCTGCGAGCAACTGCACGTGGACCCGCTGGAGCAGGAAGGGGCGGAGCTCCTGCTGACCGGGCTCATCGGGGCGCGGGCGCACGAGCAGCGCGGAGCGCTGGCGGGCCTGGCGGCGCGGTCGGGCGGACTGCCCATGGTGCTGCGCCTGATGGGTCGGTACATCACGACCCGGTCGGCGGTGCCGCTGGCGGAGTTCGTCGCCGACCTCGAGGAGGAGGACGTCTTCGGGCTGGACAGCGCGGGGCGCGGGCTCGCCACGGCCTTCTCGTGGTCCTACCGTTCGCTGCCGCCCGCACGGGCCAGGGTGTTCCGGCTGCTGGGGCTGCACCCCGGCGTGGACTTCACCGCGTCCGTGGCGGCCTCCCTCGCCGGGGTGCCCACGCGGGTGGCGCGTCGCGAGCTGGACGCGCTGGTCGCGGTGAACCTGCTGGAGCAGCACGGGGAGCTCGACCGCTACCGCCTCCACGACGTGGTCCGGGCCTACGCGGTGCGCTGCGGGGAGGACGAGCCGGAGCGGGAGCGCCTGGCCGCCGTGGAGCGCCTGCTCGACTTCTACCTGTTCACGGCGCGCAACGCCGACGCGGTGCTGCACCCCTCGCGGTTGAGCTACGACGACCTGGGGCCGTTGAGCGAGGGGTGCGCGCCGCTGGAGTTCTCCGGCCCGGACACGGCGACCCGCTGGTGCGTTCGGGAGCGGGACAACGTCACGGCGATCGTGCGCCGCGCTGCGGCGTCGGGCAGGCACGCGGTGGTGTCCGCCCTGTCGAACCTGGTCGGGGAGACCCTGAAGCGGCACGGTCACCTCGACGCGGTCCTGGAGCACCTGCACCTCGCGCTGGCAGCGGCGCGGGCACGTGGCCCCGAAGGCGCCGAGGAGGAGGCTGTGGTGGTCAACAACACCGCGCACGTCCACCTGATCAGGCGCGAGTACGGGCTCGCCGAGAGCCGCTACAACCAGGCGCACCTGCTGTTCCGGGAGCTCGGGCACGAGACGGGCGTCGCCGTGGCGCTGCAGGGCGGGGCACGGGTGCTGGTGGAGACCGGGAACGTCGTGATGGGGATCGAGTCGCACGAGCGGGCGCTGCGGCTGATCCGCGCTGCGGGCAGCAAGGCCTACGAGGTGGTGAGCCTGATCCGGTTGGGTGAGGCCCACCGGTACGCGCTGGACCTGCCCCAGTCGGCGTCCTGCTACCGCGAGGCCCTGGAGCTGGCGCGGGAACTCGACGACGCGCGCGCTCAGGGCGAGTGCCTGGTCGGGCTGGCCCTGGTGAACCGCGAGCGCGGGGACTCCAGGGCCGCCGCGGACTACTGCGCCCAAGTGCTCGCCACGGCCGAGCAGACCTGGGACGTGGAAGCGGCGGGGCGGGCGTGCGTGGTGCTGGCCGAGGTAGAACTGGAGGCCGAGCGCTACTTCGAGGCGAAGCAGTACGCGCGCACGGGGGTGCGGCTGTGCGAGCGGACGCGGGACGCGCTGGGGCAGGCGGTCGGGTTCGAGGTTCTGGCCGAGGCCCTGGGACGCACCGGGCGTTTGGCGGGATCCGAGGAGGCATGGGAGCGGGCGTCCGAGGTCTACCAGGTCCTGGGGATGCGGGAAGCGGCG
The DNA here is from genome assembly GCF_024171695.1 of Actinosynnema pretiosum. Taxonomy (GTDB): domain Bacteria; phylum Actinomycetota; class Actinomycetes; order Mycobacteriales; family Pseudonocardiaceae; genus Actinosynnema; species Actinosynnema pretiosum. The sequence continues at coordinate 253,286 of NZ_JAMTCF010000013.1, forward strand.
GAGGCCGCGCGGCAGAAGGCCGTCGGCACCCGTGAGGGCAGGAGCTGGCCGCGCGCGCCATGGCGGGGGCGAGCCCTATCGTGAACGATCCATCAAATGGAATAACATAGCAAGACGAACGTTTTATTTTCGTGCGACTGGACTTGTCGATCACCGTTCCGATACGGTTGCCACCACCCGTTCGGGGTAAGATCGCACGAGTTAAACCACGCACAGCAAGGATGACATTGCCTCTTGCCCTCCTGGCGGCAACCATCTTCTCGTTGACCCCAGAAGCATCTCAGCACGCCGCTCCGACCTCGGTCGATGCGGTTCAGTCTACTTACAGCCCGCACTCCGCGCGGGGGTTCGACAACCTGGAGACCCAGTTGGGCCGGTTCAGGATCGACAGCCGCCTCTGGGCCTAGGAGTACAAGGGGTGCCCCATTCGGGGCACCCCTTCTTCATGCTTTCAGCGGTCCGATGATTCGATCGCAGGATGTTTCTTCACCCGGTCTGAAGGGCGAGGAACAGGTCGACCCGCCGGTCGAAGCGGGACAGGTCGACGCCGAGGAGCTCCTCCACCCGGCCCACCCGGTACCGCAGGGTGTTGACGTGCACGTGCAGCCGAGCGGCGGTGGTGGTCCAGGAGCCGGAGCAGTCCAGGAACACGCGCAGGGTGTTCAGGAGGTCGGTGCCGCGCGCGGCGTCGTGGTCGAGGAGGGGGCCGAGCAGGCGGCGGCGCAGGTCGGCGCGCGCCTGGTCGGGGATCGCGGCCAGGAGGAGGCGGTGCGGGGGGATCTCGGCGGCGGTGACGACCTCGGTGCGGGAGCCGCGCTCGGCGGCGAGCTCCAGCGCCCAGCAAGCCTCCTGCGCGGCCCCGCGCAGGGCCGCCGCGCGGACCGGGGAGGAGACGCCGATCAGGACCTGGCGACCGGCCAGGGCGGGGAGGGCGGTGCGGAGGGCGTGGCGGAGGGCCGGGGACGGGTCGGTGGAGGTGCGGAGCACGGCGCAGGCGGTTCGGGGGGCGGCGGGATGACCGGTGGCGGCCTGCGCGTCAGCAGCGGGATGACCGGCGGCGGCCTGCGCGCCAGCGGCGGGATGACCGGCGGCGGCCTGCGTGTCAGCGATGTGGGCAGTGGCGGGGGCGACTGCGGCTTGCGCGTCGGCGGGGTGGGCAGCGGTGGTTTGCGCGGCGGTGTGGGCCGGGGCTGCGGGCGGCGGTCCTTCGCTCGGCGGGTTCGTGTTCGCCCCCGTGCCGACGCCTCCCGCACCAAGCCCGCCGTCCGCCCTCACGCCCGCAGCCTGCGCTGATCCCGCCGCAGGCCCCACGTCCGAGCCCCCGCCCCACACGCCCACCAGCGCGTCCGGCGCAAGCGGCGCGAGGAGTTCCTCCAGCAGCGGCAAGGCTTCCCGTCCGTCCGAAGTGGACAGCATGACCACCCGGAGCGGTTCGTCCTCCGGCAACCCCGCCGCCGCCGCGCGGGTCGACAGCTCGCCCGTGCCGGTGGCCAGGGCGCGCAGCAGCGGGGTCGCCGCGCGGGTGGCCGCCGCGCGCTCCCGCAGCACCCGCGCGCGTTCCAGGCCCACCAGGTCGGCCAGTTCCAGCGCGGTCGCGTCGTGCGGACTGCCGCCGTCCACCGCCAGCAGCCAGCCGGTCGCGGACCTGGGGCCCACCGGGAGCAGCGCGGTGCGCCGCACCACCACGGGCAGCCGTTCGGCGTCGAAGCGGTCGCGCACCAGCGCCGCGCGCCGCTCGTGCGGCAGGTCGGGCCCGGCCACCAGGGCGCCGGTGGCGGACAGCACCCGGCACGGTGCGCCCAGCTCCGCCGCCCCGACCGCGACCAGCCGCTCCAGCCCTTCCCCTGCCGCCGCGACCAGCCTGCGGTGCCCCGCCAGCCGCGCGCCCGCGCCACCGGCCAGCTCCAGCACCACCCGCTCCGCCACCGCCCCGAACGAGACGTCCTCCGGCACCTCCAGCAGCGGCAGCCCGACCGCCAGGCACGCGGCGACCAGCGCCTCCGGCAGCTCCCCCGCGCCCGCCCGGCTCGCGGCCAGCGCCGACGCGCCCGCACCGACCAGCGCCGAGGCGAAGGGCGCGCAGTCGGCGTCGGCGCGGTGCCAGTGCAGCCCGGACAGCACCAGCTCGCCGCCGTCCAGGTAGCGGCCGGGGTCGGTCAGCTCGGTGGTGCGCGCCCCGGTCACCGGCCGGTCCAGCCAGCGGTCCCCGGTGCGGGCGCGCAGCCGCAGGTCCGGCATCCGGAGCAGGTCTCCCACGAGCACCGCGCGACCTCCGCACTCCCCGGCGCACCACCGGCCGGGTCCGATCGGGCTCGTAGGAAAGCACGAAACCGGCGGGCGCGGCAGGCTGGCGCTCGTGCGGCGGCTCCGTAGCCGGGTGGGCCCCCGCGCGGGTGTACTGGCCGCCCGGCCCACGAGGAGGTCCGCGTGACCATCAGCACGCACGTGCTCGACGCCGCGCTCGGCAGGCCCGCCGAGGGCGTGCCGGTCCGGTTGGAGCGCGGCGGCGAGGTGCTCGCCGAGGGGCGCACGGGCGCGGACGGGCGGATCACCGGCTGGCCGTCGCCCGAGGTCGGGGTGCACCGGCTGGTGTTCGACACCGGCGGCGTGTCGGAGTTCTTCCCCGAGGTGGTGCTGTCGTTCCGGGTGACCGACCCGGAGGCGCACCACCACGTGCCGCTGCTGCTGTCGCCGTTCGCGTACTCGACCTACCGGGGCAGCTGACCACGACCGGCGCGCCCCGGATCACCGCTGCGTGGTCCCGCAGGCGCGTGAACGCGGCGCGACGGGGAACACGGGGTCCACGAACAGGAGGCACGGCATGGGCGCGGAGCGGGAACTGGCCTGGTTGCGGCAGTCGGTGGACCTGGCGGTGCGCAACGTCGCGGACGGCGGCGGGCCGTTCGGCGCAGTGGTGGCGCGCGGGGACGAGGTGGTGGCCACCGGCGCGAACCGGGTGACCGCCGACCTCGACCCGACCGCGCACGCGGAGGTCGTGGCGATCCGGGCGGCCTGCCGGGCGCTGGGCGACTTCAGCCTGGCGGGGTGCGTGCTGGTGTCCTCGTGCGAGCCCTGCCCGCTGTGCCTGTCCGCCGCGCTGTGGGCGCGGGTGGACCGAGTGGTGTACGCGGCGGACCGGCACGACGCGGCGGCGGTCGGGTTCGACGACGGCGTGTTCCACGACCTGCTCGCGCGCCCCAGGGAGACGTGGGACCTGCCGGTGCTGCGCGTGCCGACGGACGTGGACGCGGCCCCCTTCGACGCCTGGCGGGCGCACCGGGGGCGGGTGGACTACTGACGGGGGCCGGGGCACCACTAAGGGAGTGCCCCCGGCACCCTGCCGCTGCCCGGTCGCGAGGGTTCGCGGGCGGTCGGCGGCACGGCGCGCCACCTCGGCGCGCGCCTGCCCCGATCGGGCGCTTCGGGGCACCGCGCGCGTCCGGCCGTTCAGCCGTCGCCGCAGGTCAAGCCGCCGGTTAGCGTCGGTCGCGCCCAGTCCCCGCCACCGGGAGGCCACCGTGCCGCGCAGAACCGCCCGCCTGTCCACCGCCCTCGCCGCCACCGCGCTCGCCTCGGGGGCCCTGCTCGCCACCGCGCCCGCCGCGAGCGCCATCCCGCCCGCCGGGCCCGGTGAGAGCGTGACCATCACCTACTACTCGGACGCCACCCGCACCGTCGAGGTCGGCTGGTGGTCGTACGGCTCGTGCGGCGAGCCCTTCGACTACGGCACGCACACCCGCTACTCCAAGGTGGTGAAGATCCGCTGCGGCACGCCCGACCCGCTGTGACGGCGAGTCGCGAAAACGAGAAGCGGGAGTACCCGAACGGGCGCTCCCGCTTTTCCCCGGCACCGGGTAAGCGACCGTCAGCCAATCAAGACGATCATTTATCCGGGTCGTAACAAATAGACCTGGAATCGCAACCCGAATCAGCCGCGAGCACCCCGCGAGCACCCGTGGGAACGCGCCGGGAAACGATCAGAGCGGGATCGCGCGCATCCGCTCGATCTCCACGCTCTGGGTCGCCATGACGTCGTTCGCCATCTCCTCGACCCGCACGTCCGTCCCGTTGCTCAGCTGCGCCAGCGCCATCTCCAGCGCCCCCTCGTGGTGCGCGACCATCAGCCGCACGAACAGCCGGTCGAAGTCCGCGCCCTGCGCCGCCGCCAGGTCCGCGAGCTGCCGCTCGGTCGCCATCCCCGGCATGTCGTCGTGGTCGTCCGCCCCGCCGACGTGCCCGTGCGCCTGCCCCGCCTGCCCGTACTGCCGCTGCCACGACTCCATGGCCTGGATCTCCGGCCCCTGGACGTCGTGGATGCGCGAGGCGATCCGGCGCACCACGTCGTTCTCGGCGCGCTCCGGCGCCAGCTCGGTCATGACCAGCGCCTGCCGGTGGTGGGTGATCATCTTCGCCACGTAGCCCAGGTCGACCTCGGTCGGCGCGGACCACAGGTCGGTGCCCACGTCACCCGGCGCCACGGTCTGCCCGGCCTCGCCCGGCTTCCCTGGAGCGATCACCGGGGCGGCGTCGGGATCGGCTCCGGCGGTGCACCCCGCCGCCGCCCCGAACACCGCCACCACCAGGGCCAGAATCACCGCGCGCATCCGCACCAAACCCCCTCAGCGATCGGATCACCGATCAACATACCCGCCGAACCACACCTTGAGAACCACGCGGAAAACCACCGTCCGGGTCTGGTTCTTAGCGTTGCGAAGGGGTAATACTGCGATTCCCTGCACGTGCCTTGGAAGGGGAACACGTGGTGAAGATCCGCAGTGCGGCCGGGCGGCGGAGAGCGCCTGCCGCCATGCTGGGGGCGATCGCACTGGCGCTGTCGATGGCGGCCTGGGGGCCGCAAGCCGTCGCCGCGCCTGAGGACGACCTCGCGGGGCTGTCCGAGGCCCAGCTGGAGAGCGCCGAGCAGCCCGGCGTCCCCGGCGTGGACGAGATCCGCACCAGCCGCAACGTCAAGCACGTCGCGAACGTGCCGAAGCAGGCGCCGTTCACCAGCTCGTCCACGTGGACCGACGTGGCGTTCCAGAACGGCTACGCCTTCGACGGCAACTACGACGGCTTCACGATCTACGACATCCGCAACCCGCGCCAGCCGAAGGTCGTCAGCTCCGTGCTGTGCCCCGGCTCGCAGAACGACATCTCGGTCAAGGACAACCTGCTGTTCCTGTCCACCGACTCCTCCCGCAGCGACAACTCCTGCTCCAGCACGTCGCTGGCCGCGTCGAACAAGGACGCCTGGGAGGGCATCAAGGTCTTCGACATCAGCGACAAGCGCAACCCGCGCTACATCGCCTCGGTCGAGACCAAGTGCGGCTCGCACACGCACACCCTGGTGCCGGACAAGAAGGGCAAGGACGTCTACCTGTACGTCTCCTCGTACAGCCCGAACGCCGCCTTCCCGGACTGCCAGCCGCCGCACGACCTGATCTCCATCGTCAAGGTGCCGCTGAAGAACCCGACGGCGGCCTCGCTGCTGGGCGAGCGGGTGCTGTTCCCGGACGGCGGCAACCCCGGCCGCAGCGGCTCGGTGGCCACCGGGTACGTGTCGGCCACCTCGGGCTGCCACGACATCACCGTCTACCCGTCGAAGGACCTGGCGGCGGGCGCGTGCATGGGCGACGGCGTGCTGTGGGACATCTCCGACCGGGAGAACCCGCGCGAGATCAGCCGCGTGCAGGACGACGTGAACTTCGCCTTCTGGCACTCGGCGACGTTCAACAACACCGGCACGAAGGTCGTCTTCACCGACGAGCTCGGCGGTGGCGGCGCGGCGACCTGCAACGAGGCCATCGGCCCGAACCGGGGCGCGGACGGCATCTACGACGTGACCGGGCGCGGTGACGACCGGGAGCTGGTGTTCAGGAGCTACTTCAAGATCCCCAGGCACCAGACCGACACCGAGAACTGCGTGGCGCACAACGGTTCGCTGATCCCGGTGCAGGGCCGCGACATCATGGTGCAGTCCTGGTACCAGGGCGGCGTGTCGGTGTGGGACTTCACCGACTCGTCCCGGCCGCGCGAGATCGGGTTCTTCGAGCGCGGTCCGCTGCCGAACGGCGCGGGCGGCGGCACGTGGTCCGCGTACTACTACAACGGGTACGTGTACAGCTCGGACATGGCCAAGGGCCTGGACGTGCTGGACATCCGCGACCCGCGCGTGCTCACCGCGAAGCTGGTGCGCACCGACGAGCTGAACGTGCAGACCCAGGGCCACTACCGGGAGCTGTTCCGGTGACCTGGGCCTGAGCCAGGAGCGGCGGAAGGGGCCACCGGTGATCCGGTGGCCCCTTCTCCTTTCCCCGCAACGTGATTGTCAGGCCGGGACGACGAGCACCCGGTCCGGCGCGACCCGCAGCGCCACCTCGGCGCCCGCCGGGAAGTCGGTGGCGCGGGACGACGGGTGGTCCACCCGCACGACCTGCCCACCACCGGCCAAGCGCACCGAGATCCGGGTCACCGGACCCAGGAAGCTCTGCGCCACCACGGTTCCCAGCAGCGCGCCGGTCCCGTCGCCACCGGCCGGGTGCGCGGTCACCTCGACGTCCTCGGGCCGCACGATCACCGACACCGCGTCGCCGGACGCCACCCCCGGCGCGCCGGGCGCGGGCAGCAGGTGCGCGCCGAGGCGGACCCCGCCGGGCTCGACCGTGCCCGCCACGGTGTTGGTGACGCCGACGAACTGCGCCACGAACGCCGACGCGGGCTCCCGGTACACCCTCGACGGGGTGTCCAGCTGCTCCAGCCTGCCGTGGGACATCACGCCGACCCGGTCGGAGACGGCCAGCGCCTCCTCCTGGTCGTGCGTGACGAACAGGGTGGTGATGCCCAGCTCGGTCTGGATGCGGCGGATCTCCTCGCGCAGCCCGACCCTGACCTTGGCGTCCAGCGCGGACAGCGGCTCGTCGAGCAGCAGCACCCTGGGCCGGATGGCCAGCGCGCGGGCCAGCGCCACGCGCTGCTGCTGGCCGCCGGACAGCTGGTGCGGGTAGCGCCCGCCCAGGTGCGCCAGGCCCACCAGCTCCAGCAGCTCGCCCGCGCGGGCCTTGCGGTCCGGCTGCTTGCGCAGCTTCAGCCCGAACTCGATGTTCTGCGCGGCGGTGAGGTTCGGGAACAGGCTGTAGGCCTGGAACACCATGCCCATGTCCCGCCGGTTCGCGGGCACGCCGGTGATGTCGCGCCCCTCGACCAGCACCGAGCCCGCGTCGGCGGTCTCGAAGCCCGCGACGATGCGCAGCGCCGTGGTCTTGCCGCAGCCGCTGGGGCCCAGCAGGCTGATCAGCTCGCCCTCGGCGAGGTCGAGGTCGAGCCCGTCGAGCGCGGTGTGCCCGCCGAAGGACTTGCGCAGCCCCTTCAGTTCCAGATGACCCATCTCAGCCTTCCTCGGCGGTGGCGCGGCGCCGCCTGCTGCCCGCCGAGGACAGCAGGAGCAGCAGCGCGAAAGCGAACAGCAGGCACAGCAGCGACACCGCGATGGACACGCCCGCGTCGCGCTTGCCGATCAGGTTGACCCGCACCTGGAGGGTGTCGAAGTTGAGCAGGGACGCGATGGTGAACTCGCCGAGCACCAGCGCGACGGACAGCAGGGCGGCGCTGATCAGCGCGGTGCGGATGTTCGGCACGACGATCCGCAGCAGCACCGTGCCCCAGCCAGCGCCCAGTCCCCTGGCGGCCTCGGCCAGGGTCTTGAGGTCGATCGCGGACAGGCCCGCGTCGAGCGAGCGGTAGGCGAACGGCAGCACCAGCACCGCGTAGGCGAGGGCGAGCGTGAGCGGCGAGTCGCCGAGGAAGTAGTCGACCCAGGCGTACAGCGGGGCCATGCCGACCACGAGCACGATCGCCGGGATCGCCACCGGCAGCAGGCACAGGAACTCGACCGGTCGGCGCAGCGCGGGCAGCCGCAGGCGGATCCACGCCATGGTGGGCACGAGCAGCGCCAGCACCAGCAGCGAGGACAGCAGGGCCAGCTGCACCGACACCCAGATGGCCTCGACCAGGTCGGGGTCGGTGACGATGCCGGACCAGGACCGGAGGCTGCGCGTGCCGTTCGCGCCCCTGGTGGAGAACTCGGCCATGGCGACCAGCGGCAGCGCGAAGTACGCGCCGAGCACCACGAGCACGACCGCGCGCAGCACGCCGCCGCTCCCCTTGCGGCGCTTGGGCTTCACGGGCTCTGGCGTCACATCTTCCCGCGTCACTGCCATCGGGCGAACCTCCGCTGGAGCAGGGCGTACAGGCCCATGGCCACGCCGACCACGACGATCATGCCCAGGCCGAGCGCCTTGCCGAGGTTCTCCTGCCCCAGCAGCACTTCCCCGGTGAGGAAGCCCCGGATCTGCAGCGGCACGATCGGGCTCCCCTGGGACACCAGGGCGGCGGCGGTGGCGTAGGCGGAGAACGCGTTGGCGAACAGCAGCAGCGCCGAGCCGAGGAACGCGGGCAGCAGGATCGGGCCGCCCACGTGCCGCCAGTAGGTCCAGCCGGAGCCGCCCAGGCTCTCGGTCGCCTCGCGCCACTGCGGGCGCAGCCCGTCGACGGCGGGCAGGAACACGATGACCATGAGCGGGATCTGGAAGAACGTGTAGACCAGGGTGAGGCCGGGCAGCTCGAACAGCCACGCGCCGGTCGCGAACAGGTCGAGGCCGAACGCGTCGGCCAGGAACCGGGTGACCAGGCCCTGGAAGCCCACGGTGGCCAGGAACGCGAATGCGAGCGGCACGCCGCCGAACTGGGCGAGCACGCCGGACGCGGCCAGCACGACCTTGCGCGTCACGCCCTGCGGCTTGCCGGAGGCCACGGCCCAGGACAGCAGCGCGCCGAGCGCGGCGCCGATCAGGGCGGTGAGCGCGGACAGCTGGACGCTGCGCAGGAACGCCTGGAGGTAGACGCCCTCGGTGAGGGTGGCCAGGTTGGCGAGGGTGAAGGCGCCGTCGTCGTCCTGGAACGCCCCGGCGAGCACGAGCGCCGTCGGGTAGAGCAGGAACGTGCCGACGTAGGCGAGGAACGGCACGACCACCAGCCACGCGGCCCACGACCGGCGGGACGGCCCCCGGCCGGGGGCGGCGGTGGCGCCGCCCCCGGCCGAGGTGTCGACGGGTGCGACCACCGGTCAGCCCACCGCCTGGGCCCAGGTGGCGGCGAGCGCCTGCTTGGCCTTGTCGGCCTGCTCCTGGGTCTGGTAGACGGACTTGTCGCCGGTGGCGGGCAGCGCGGCGGCGGCAGCGGTGTCGACGGTGCCCGCGGTGGTCATGGCCTCCATGCGGACCGGGCGGGACATGCCCTTGAGGTAGATGTTCTGGCCCTCGTCGCTCATCACGAACTCCTGCCACAGCCGCGCGGCGGCCGGGTGCGGGGCGTCGACGTTGATGGCCTGGTTGTAGTAGGCGCCGACCTGGGCCTCCTGCGGCACCACGGTCTTCCAGTCCAGCTTGCCCGCGAGCTTCGCGGTCTGCGCGGCGTTGGTGTAGTCCCAGTCGATGACCACGGGGGTCTGGCCGGACTCGATGGTCGCCGGGGTCGGGTCGACCGGCAGGAAGTTGCCCGCCGCCTTGAGCTGCTTGAAGAACTCGACGCCGGGCGCGATGTCGTCGGCCGAGCCGCCGTTGCCGAGGGAGGCCATCAGCACGCCGGAGAACGCGGCGCCCGCCTGGGTCGGGTCGCCGTTGAGCGCGACCTTGCCCTTGTACTCGGGCTTGAGGAGGTCCTTGACGCTGGTGGGCGCGGGGACCTTGGAGGCGTCGTAGCCGATCGACATGAAACCGCCGTAGTCGGCGAAGTAGCGGCCGTCGGCGTCCTTGAGCTCGGCCGGGATGTCGTCCCAGGTGGCGACCTTGTAGGGCGCGAACTTGTCGGCGTTGGCGATGGCCACGTTCAGGCCGAGGTCGAACACGTCGGGCGCCCGGTCGCTGCCCTTGAGCCGCTCGGCGGCGTTGATCTCGTCCTGCGAGGAGGCGTCGGGCTGGTCGGACTTGACCTCGATGCCGTACTTGTCGCCGAACGCCTTGATCATCTCGCCGTAGTTGGCCCAGTCCGGGGGCAGCGCGATGACGTTGAGCGCGCCCTCCTTCTTGGCCTCCTCCACGAGCTTGTCCATCCCGCCGAGGTCGGCGGCGGACTTCGCCGAGGCGGCGCTGCCGCCGGACGCGGCGTTCCCGCTGTCCTTGGCGGGCGGGGCGCCGCAGGCGGTGACGAGCGCCAGCGCGACGGCGCCCGCGCCGACCGCACGGAGAGCACGGTTGTGGATCACAGGAGGGACCTTCCTCGTGGACAAGGCTTTCCGGGGCAGGCGGCGCACCGGACGGGGGAAGGTTTCAGAACTCTCGGTAGCGGTGTCAAGGAAGGTGACGGGACTGAGACCCTGCCGACGTGAATGGAGAATTCCCAGTGCAGCAAGGGTTTCCAGTCGGTGAACGAGAGCCGCCGGACGGGGGATGGCGGTTACGACGAGTGACGCTCCGTGCTGCTCCGAGGCGGGTTCGCGGCCCGGTGGCCGAACCCCCGGCGCATCCCCGAGCCGCAGCACCGGGACCACCCCGACCCCTACCCCGATTTCCCCCCGGAGTCACCCGCATCACCCCGCTCGCGCCCCTCTCCCGGCACTAGCTTCGCCGGTTCGCCGAGGTGTTCGGCGGTCCGACCGACCAGGGGGTTCTCCGATGCGAAAAGCACTGGTGTGGGCGCACGTGGTGTCGTCCACGCTCTGGATGTCCATGGCGCTCGCGCTGTCCCTGCTCACCACGAACGCCCTGCGCCTGTCCGGCGGGGCGCGGGAGGCCGCGTTCGGCATGGCGCTGGTGATCGACCACCAGGCGGTGCAGCTGGCCGCGACGACGTCCGCGTTCACCGGGCTCGCGCTGTCCGCGCTGACGCCGTGGGGGTTCTTCCGGCACTGGTGGGTGCTGGCGAAGTTCGTGATCACGTTCAGCCAGCTGTACCTGGGGATCTTCGTGCTGAGCCCGAACCTGCGCCTGGACGGCGACCCGGCGCTGATGCGGTTCGGCTCGCTGCTGATGGCCTCGGCGCTGGCGTGCCAGGTGTGGTTCTCCACCGCGAAGCCGTTCGGCCGCACCGCGTGGACCAGACCGGGCAAGCGGAAGGCGGCGCCGAACTGGGCGTTCGCGCTGGGCCTTGCGATCCCGGCGGCGGACGTGCTGCTGGGGACCTTCGTGCTGGGGCGCACGATCCCGGTGATCGCGCTGCTCGCCACGATCGGCTACCCGATCGCCTGGCTCGTGCTGCGCGCCAAGCGCCGCGCCGCACTTCCCGCAGCCAAGGGGAATCCACTTCAAACGTGATCCGCATCCCTTGCGCCACAACGCCGAAAACGTTGCACGAACGCGCGAAGTGTCAGTAGCGCAACAATTCCGCAACCCCGACATCTGTCAGCCAGGCCACATCGGCCTGCGGACCACCGCAAGACGTGTCTCAAGTGGACACTACCGCCGGTTACCGAAAAACCCGGCCCTCAGCAGGGGTTTTCCCAGCACAGCCGACCGAGTCGTCACTCAGCGCACCTGACGATTACCTGACATCGCCAGAACCACCGCCCATCGGCGCCCCCTACGCCGGTATACCTCAAACGGCCCAACGGCGGGCGCTGCCAGGAGTAGCAGGCACGTGTTTAGAACTCGCCCGAATGGGAAAAGGAGTCGCCCATGATCGAAAACGAACCGGATGTGTCGCCGTGAACTTCTGGGACTTCGTGGCGGACCGGTGGAGCAGGCTGCTCACCGAGTCGCTGCTCCACCTGAGCGCGGTCGTGCAGTGCACGATCCTCGCCGCTCTGATCGGTGTCGGCGTGGGGATCGCCGTCTACCGCAGCCCGCTGGGCTCGGCCACGGCCACCGCCCTGGCCAGCGCGGTGCTCACCATCCCCTCCTTCGCCCTGCTGGGACTGCTGATCCCGGTGCTCGGCCTCGGCGCGCCGCCCACCGTGGCCGCGCTGGTGCTCTACGGCCTGCTCCCCGTCGTGCGCAACACGATCGTCGGTCTGAGCGGGGTCGACCGGTCGATCCGGGACGCCGCGCGCGGCATCGGCATGAGCCGCTTCAGCGTGCTCACCTCGGTGGAGCTGCGCCTGGCGTGGCCCGCGATCCTGACCGGGATGCGCGTCTCGGCCCAGATGCTGATGGGCATCGCCGCGATCGCCGCCTACGCGCGCGGCCCCGGCCTCGGCGTGGAGATCTTCGCCGGGCTGACCAGGGCGGGCAGTGCCAACGCCACCAACCAGGCGATCGCCGGAACGCTCGGCGTCATCGTCCTCGCGCTGCTCCTCGACGGGGTCTTCGCGCTGATCGGACGCTACACCGTCTCTAGGGGGATCCGTGGCCAGTGACATCGAACTCGTGGACGTGACCAAGCGGTACGGCGGCACGAAGCGCGCCGCCGTCGACTCGGTGAGCATGACCATCCCCGCCGGGGAGATCGTGGTGTTCGTCGGCCCCTCGGGCTGCGGCAAGACCACCACCATGCGGATGATCAACCGGCTGATCGAGCCGACCTCCGGCAAGATCACCATCGACGGCGCGGACACCCGCTCGCTGGACCCCGACGAGCTGCGGCGCGGCATCGGCTACGCCATCCAGCAGGCCGGGCTGTTCCCGCACATGACCGTCGCGCAGAACGTCGGCACCGTGCCCGGCCTGCTGGGCTGGAACAAGTCCAAGGTGCGGGACCGGGTCGACGAGATGCTCGACCTGGTGGGCCTGGACCCGGCCGACTACCGCGACCGCTACCCCCGCCAGCTCTCCGGCGGCCAGCAGCAGCGCGTCGGCGTGGCCCGCGCGCTCGCCGCCGACCCGCCCGTGCTGCTGATGGACGAGCCGTTCGGCGCGGTCGACCCGATCACCAGGGGCAACCTGCAGGACCAGCTGCTGCGGCTCCAGTCGGAGCTGGGCAAGACGATCGTGTTCGTCACGCACGACTTCGACGAGGCGGTCAAGCTCGGCGACCGCATCGCGGTGCTGGGCGAGCAGTCGAGGATCCTGCAGTACGACACCCCGGAGGCGGTGCTGGCCAACCCGGCCGACGACACCGTCGCGGGCTTCGTCGGCGCGGGCGCCTCGCTCAAGCAGCTGACCCTGCGCCGGGTGCGCGAGGTCGAGCTGGCCAGCGCGGTCACCGCCCCGCAGGACACCGACTCCACCGAGATCCGCCGCAAGCTCGACGAGGCGGGCCGCGAGTTCGCGCTGCTGCTGGACAGCCGCAACCGCCCGGTCAGCTGGGTGCACGCGCGCAACCCGCGCAGCCGCAAGCCCGTCGGCGACCTGGTGTCGCTCCAGTCGACCCTGCAGGACGCGCTGGAGGCGATCCTGACCGAGGGCGGCGCGGCCGTGGTGACCGGCAAGCGCGGCGAGTACGTCGGCCTGGTCGAGATCGACACCGTCATGGGCGCCGTGCAGCAGGCGCGCGACGACCACGCGGGGGCTCCCGCGTGACCGCGACCGCAGTGAACGGTCCCACCCAGGCGGCCACGCGCTCGCGCGCGGACGGCCTGCGCCTGCTGGTCCAGCCCGCGGCCACGATCCTGCTGGTCGGCGGGGTGCTCCTGTGGGCGTTCGGCCTGGACCTCGACTCGATCGAGCAGCAGAGCATCAACGCCTCGTCGCTGCTGACCGCCACCTGGGACCACCTGGTGATCAGCCTGATCGTGACCGCGCTGGTGGTGGCGATCGCGGTGCCGCTGGGCGTGCTGGTGACCCGCCGCTGGGCGCGCAGGGCCGCCCCGGTCGTGCTGGGGCTGGCCACGATCGGCCAGGCCGCGCCCGCGATCGGCGTGCTGGTGCTGTACTTCATGGCCACCGGCGCCGAGGGCATGTGGGCGGCGGTCGTGCCGATCACGTTCTACTCGCTGCTCCCCGTGCTGCGGAACACCGTGGTGGGCCTGCAGGGCGTCGACCCGGCGCTGGTGGACGCGGCGCGCGGCATCGGCATGTCCTCGTTCACCGTGCTGCGCCGGGTGGAGCTGCCGCTGGCGGTGCCGCTGATCCTGGCGGGCCTGCGCACCGCGCTGGTGCTGGCGGTCGGCGTGGCCACGCTCGCGGTGTTCGTCAACGGCGGCGGCCTCGGCCTGCTGATCGACACCGGTTACAAGCTGGCCCGCGTCCCGGTGCTGGTGACCGGGGCGGTGCTGGCCGTCGGCCTGGCGCTGCTCGTGGACTGGCTGGGCGCGGTGGCCGAGACCTACCTGGGACCGAAGGGGTTGCGATGAGCGGCAGGAGCAGGAGGGGCCTGGCCGCGATCGGCGCGGCGCTGTGCCTGACGGTGACCGGGTGCGGGCTGGAGAGCTCGTTCGCGCTGCCGTTCGAGGTGGCGCCCGGCTCGATCCGGCCGGAGCCCGCGCTGGAGGGCGTGAAGGTCTCGGTGGGGTCCAAGGACTTCACCGAGAACATCGTGCTCGGCTACATCACCGAGGTCGCGCTGGCGGCGGCGGGCGCCGAGGTCAACGACATGACCAACATCCAGGGCTCGAACAGCTCGCGGCAGGCGCTGCTGACCGGTGACGCCGACCTGTCCTGGGACTACAGCGGAACCGGCTGGATCAGCTACCTGGGCAACACCGAGCCGATCGCGGGCGAGCGCGAGCAGTACGAGGCGGTGCGCGAGGCCGACCTGGAGCGCAACGGCCTGGTGTGGCTGGACTACACGAAGGTCAACAACACCTACGCGTTCGCCGTGACGCGGGAGTTCGCCGAGGCCAACGGCCTCAGCACCACCAGCCAGATGGCCGAGCTGGTGAAGAACGACCCGAGCAAGGGCGTGTTCTGCCTGGAGACCGAGTTCATCAGCCGCAACGACGGGTTCCCCGGCGTGGCGCAGACCTACGGCTTCGACGCGGGCGCGGCGCAGGTGAAGACCTTCGGCAGCGGCACGATCTACACCGCGACCGCCGACGGGCTGTGCAACTTCGGCGAGGTGTTCACCACCGACGGCCGCATCCTGGCGCTGGACCTGGTGGTGCTGGAGGACGACAAGAAGTTCTTCCCCCAGTACAACGCCTCGCTGGTGCTGCGCGAGGAGTTCCACGAGCAGCACCCGGAGATCGAGCGGATCATGACGCCGGTGTTCGAGAAGCTGGACAACGACACGATCATCCGGCTGAACGCCGAGGTGGACGTGGACGGCCGCGACCCGGCGGCGGTGGCGCGGGACTGGATGGTGAGCGAGGGGTTCGTGTCGATCCCCGACGACACCATGGCCGCGGGCGCTCGGCGCTAGCGGGTCCGGGTTCGGAACTCGGAGCGAGCGGGGCGGGTGGGGACGGCGCGGTCCCCACCCGCCCCGCTCGCTTTCGCGGGACCACCGGACGGCGCGGTGCCCGGTGTCCCCGTGAGCGCGCGGGGGTGCGGGGGTGCGGCCGGACGATTGACATCCGCCCCTCCCCCTCCCAGTCTGGGAGCGCTCCCAATCATCATCGTCGATGAGGACGGCAGATGCGCGCTCCCCGCACCGCTTTGTTGGCACTCGCCCTGATCGCCGCACCGCTCGCCACGCCCGCAGGGGCGTCGCCGAGCGCCGATCCCCCGGTGGCCGAGGCCGCCGACACCCGCGTCGCGGTGAACACCCGCGCGGGCCTGGAAACCGCCCCCGAGCTGGGAATGGGCGTCAACCACGCCATCTGGGACTCCCAGCTCGGCACCCCGCAGGTCGCCGACCTGCTCAAGGACGCGGGCGTCCGGGCCATGCGCTACCCCGGCGGCTCGTACTCGGACATCTACCACTGGCGCGACCACACCGCCCCCGGCGGCTACGTGGCCCCGAACACCGACTTCGACACGTTCATGGCCGGTGTGCGGCGCGCGGGCGGTCAGCCGATCGTCACCGCGAACTACGGCACCGGGACGCCCGAGGAAGCCGCCGACTGGGTGCGCAGCGCCAACATCGACAAGGGCTACGGCGTCGAGCACTGGGAGATCGGCAACGAGCTCTACGGCAACGGCCACTACGGCACCGCGTGGGAGGAGGACCACCACGAGGACAAGAGCCCGGCCGGGTACGCGGGGCTGGTGCGCGACTACTCGCGGGCGATGAAGGCGGTCGATCCCACCATCAAGATCGGCGCGGTGCTGACCACGCCCGGCGAGTGGCCGGACGCCATCACGGCCGCCGGTGACGCGGGCTCGTGGAACCAGGTCGTGCTGTCCACGGCGGGCGCGGACATCGACTTCGTGATCCTGCACTGGTACCCACGCGGCACGAACGCCCCCGACCTGCTGGCCAGCGCGGACACCATCCCCGAGATGATGGCGATGGCCAAGGAGCAGATCCGCAGGCACACCGGCCGGGACCTGGGCATCGCGTTCACCGAGCTGAACACGAACTTCGCCCGCAACACCCAGCCGACCGCGCTGTTCGCCGCCGACGCCTACGCCTCGCTGCTGGCGCGCGGCGCGTTCACCGTCGACTGGTGGAACGTGCACAACGGCCTCGGCAAGGTCAGCACGGTCGCCGGGCAGACCGACTACGACGACTTCGGCCTGCTCTCCAGCGCCAACTGCACCGAGGACGGCTCGGTGTGCCAGCCCGCGCTGAACACGCCGTTCGCGCCGTACCACGCGCTCGCGCTGACCTCCCGGTTCGCGCGCCCCGGTGACCAGTTCGTGGCCGCCTCCAGCACCGACCCGCTGGTGCGCGCGCACGCCGCCCGTCGTCCGGACGGCGGGCTGTCGGTGCTGCTGGTGAACCGGGACCCGGACGCGGCGAAGTCGGTCGCCCTGGACTACAGCGGTTTCACCCCGAAGTCCTCGGCGGTGGTGCGGACCTACGGCAACGGCGACACCGCGATCACCACGTCCACCGGCACGTCCGGCGCGGTCCGGCTCGCCCCGTACTCGATCACCGCGCTGGAGCTGGCCCCCGCGTCCGCGAACACCGGCCCCTCGGCCCCCGCCCGGCCGACCGCGTCCTCGATCACCGATCGCAGCGCCGTGATCACCCTGCCCGCGGCGGCTCCCGGCCTGAAGCACGAGGTGCACCGCCAGGTCGGGACGCGCACCGACCAGTGGGGCGAGACCACCGGCGGCAGCTTCACCGCCACGAACCTGTCGCCCAGCACCGAGTACACCGTCACCGTCATCGCGCGCGACAACGCGGGCCGGGTGTCCTGGTCCTCGCCGCCGCTGGTGTTCCGCACCGCCGCGCCCGCCTCGTCCACCTGCGCGGTGAAGCTGGCCAACACCAACGACTGGGGCAACGGCTGGGTCGGCGACGTGCAGCTCACCAACACCGGGACCGCCCCGGTGGACGGCTGGGTGCTGGCGTTCGACTGGCCCAACGCCTGGCAGAAGGTCGACAGCGGCTGGAGCGGGACGTGGGCGCAGACCGGCCGGTCGGTGACGGTGACCGCCGACGCGGGCAACCGGCTGCTGGCCCCCGGCGCGACGGTCTCGACCGGTTTCGTGGGCTCCTACCAGGGCCCGAACCGGCTGCCGACCGCGTTCTCGCTGAACGGGGTGCCGTGCTCGCTGCGGTGAGCACCGCCGCACTGCGGTGATCGGAAGGCAGGGCTACCCCTATCAGGGGCTGCCCCGCCTTCCGCGCAGGCGATAGGACAGGGGGTCACGCCAACCCCAGGAGGTCGATCCGTGCCCCACGTCCCGCACGCCCGCTCCACGGCCCAGTGGCACGTCCCGTTCCCGTCCGCGCCGGTGGTCGAGCACCACCGGACACCGCTGGGGATCGGCGAGGCGGAACCGAGGCTGTCGTGGACCACGGCGGCGGAGGCCGGGTGGGTGCAGCGGGCGTACGAGGTCGAGGTGGGCGGCGAGCCGACCGGGTGGGTGGAGTCGGACCGGTCGAGCCTGGCGCCGTGGCCCGCCGAGCCGCTGGGGTCGCGGGACCGCAGGGAGCTGCGGGTGCGGGTGCGCGGCGACGGGGACGCGCCGAGCCCGTGGAGCGCGCCGTCGTTCGTGGAGGCCGGGTTGCTGCGGCCGTCGGACTGGGTGGCGCGCATGGTGTCGCCGGTCGCCGGACGCCGCCCTCCCCTGCTGCGCCGGGAGTTCACCGTGCGCGCGGCGGTCGAGCGGGCCCGGCTGTACACGACCGCGCAAGGCGTGCACGAGGTGCTGCTGAACGGGTCGCGGGTCGGCGACGAGGTGCTCGCGCCGGGGTGGACCAGCTACCACCACCGGTTGCGCTACCGCACGCACGACGTGACCGGGCTGGTGCGGCGGGGGCGCAACGCGCTCGGGGTGGCGCTGGCGGACGGCTGGTACCGGGGCAGGCTGGGGTTCACCGGGCGGCGCGCGCTGTACGGGGACCGGCTGGCCGCGCTGGTGCAGCTGGAGGTCGTCGGCGCGGACGGGTCGCGGCAGGTCGTGGGCACCGACGAGCGGTGGCGGGCCGGGTCGGGCGGGCTGGTGTCGGCGAGCCTGTACGACGGGGAGCACTTCGACGCCCGGCGGCACCCGAGCGGGTGGGCGGAGCCGGGGTTCGACGACTCGGGGTGGGGCGCGGTCGAGGTGGTGGCGCGGGACCTGGCGACGCTGGTCGCGCCGACCGGGCCGCCGGTGCGCCGGACCGAGCTGCTGCGGCCGGTGTCGGTGACCGCGCTCGGGCGGGGGCGGCACCTGCTGGACTTCGGGCAGAACCTGGTGGGGCGGCTGCGGTTGCGGGTGGACGAGGGCGCGGCGCGGGAGGTGGTGGTGCGGCACGCGGAGGTGCTGGAGGGCGGCGAGCTGTGCACGCGCACGCTGCGCGGGGCGCGGGCCACCGACCGGTACGCGCCGGGGGCGGCGGGGTCGGCGGTGTGGGAGCCGTCGTTCACGTACCACGGGTTCCGGTACGCGGAGGTGACCGGGCTGCCGGGTGCGCCGGACGCGGTGGCGGCGGTGTGCGGCACGGACCTGCGGCGGACCGGGTGGTTCCGGTGCTCGGACCCGGACCTGGAGCGGTTGCACGAGAACGTGGTGTGGAGCGCGCGGGGGAACTGGGTGGACGTGCCGACGGACTGCCCGCAGCGCGACGAGCGGTTGGGGTGGACCGGGGACGTGCAGGTGTTCGCGCCAGCGGCGGCGTTCCTGCACGACTGCGCGGGCGCGCTGGTGTCGTGGCTGGCGGACCTGGCGGCGGAGCAGGCGGAGGACGGCACGGTGCCGCTGGTGGTGCCGTCGGTGCCGCTGGGGGCGGGGCTGGGCGGTGGGCCGGTGGCGCTGTGGGGTGACGCGGCGGTGCTGGTGCCGTGGGTGCTGTGGGAGCGGTTCGGGGACCTGGAGGTGCTGCGCGCGAGCTACCCCAGCGCGCGGGCGTGGGTGGCGCGGGTGGAGCGGGCGCTGGACGCGGACGGGGTGTGGCGGCGGGGTTTCCAGTTCGGCGACTGGCTGGACCCGGCCGCGCCGCCGGACGAGCCGCACAAGGCGCGCACCGATCCGGCGGTGGTGGCGACGGCGTACGCGGCGCGGTCGGCTCGGGTGCTGTCGCAGGTGGCGGACCTGATCGGCGCTCCCGGCGACGCCGTGCGGCTGCGCGCGCTGGCGCGCAGGGTGACGGCGGGGTTCACGCGGGCGTTCCCCGACCAGGGCGGCACGCAGACCGGTCTGGCGCTGGCGCTGCGGTTCGGCCTGGTGCCCGCGCGGGAGCGGACGCGGGTGGCGCGGCGGCTGGCCGGGCTGGTGCGGGCGGAGGGGCACCGGGTCGGGACGGGGTTCGCGGGGACGCCGGTGGTGCTGGACGCGTTGGCGGACAACGGTTATCTGGACGACGCGTACCTGCTGCTGACCCAGCGGGAGTGCCCGTCGTGGTTGTACGCGGTGGAGCGCGGGGCGACGACGGTGTGGGAGCGGTGGGACGCGCTGCTGCCGGACGGGAGGGTGAACCCCGGCGAGATGACCTCGTTCAACCACTTCGCCCTGGGCTCGGTGGCGGACTGGATGCACCGCGCGGTGGCCGGTCTGGCGCCGGGCGCGCCGGGCTACCGGGTGATCCGGGTGGCCCCGAGGTTCGGCGGCGGGCTGACGAGCGCGGAGGCGGAGCACCTGACGCCGTACGGGAGGGCGCGCGTGGCGTGGCGGCGCTCGGGCGAGCGGGCGGTGGTGGACGTGGTGGCCCCGACGGGAACCCGCGCGGTCCTGGACCTGCCGGGCGCGCCACCGCAGGAGGTGGGGCCGGGGCGGCACCGGTTCACGGTGCCGTGCCGGGCGGCGCGGGCGGACGTGGTGCACGGGTGGTGAGACGCCGCAAGGGGCCGGGGAGCACCCCCGACCCCTTGCGGCACAACGACCTCAGTCCGTCCCCGACTCCATCGCGGCCCGGTCCAGCAGCTCGGAGTGGTCGACCTGCCCGCGCGACGCGATCGCCTCCGCGCCACCCTCCTCCAGCGTCCCGATCAGCTCCGTCGGAGCCACCCGAGCCGCGCCGATGAGGGTGGACTGGCCGCTGCCGACCATGCCCAGCCCGGCGTACTGCTCCAGCCGCGCCCGCGAGTCCGCGATGTCCAGGTTCCGCATCGTCAACTGCCCGATCCGGTCCACCGGCCCGAACGCCGAGTCCTCGGTCCGCTCCATCGACAGCTTGTCCGGGTGGTAGCTGAACGACGGACCGGCGGTGTCGAGCACCGAGTAGTCCTCGCCGCGCCGCAGCCGCAGGGTCACCTCGCCGGTGATCGCGTTGCCGACCCACCGCTGGAGCGACTCGCGCACCATCAGCGCCTGCGGGTCCAGCCAGCGGCCCTCGTACAGCAGGCGGCCGAGCTTGCGGCCCTCGTTGTGGTACGAGGCCAGCGTGTCCTCGTTGTGGATCGCGTTGACCAGCCGCTCGTACGCGGCGTGCAGCAGCGCCATGCCGGGGGCCTCGTAGATGCCCCGGCTCTTCGCCTCGATGATCCGGTTCTCGATCTGGTCGGACATGCCGAGCCCGTGCCTGCCGCCGATCGCGTTGGCCTCCAGCACCAGGTCGACGGCCGAGCCGAA
Source organism: Actinosynnema pretiosum (assembly GCF_024171695.1). Lineage (GTDB taxonomy): Bacteria > Actinomycetota > Actinomycetes > Mycobacteriales > Pseudonocardiaceae > Actinosynnema > Actinosynnema pretiosum. The sequence goes on from NZ_JAMTCF010000013.1 coordinate 274,201, forward strand.
CTCCTTGCCGTTGATCGTGACCGGGCGGCCCTGCTCGAAGCCGATGGTCACGTCCTCGGTGGGGATCTCGACCGAGGAGTCCCAGAAGCGGACGCCCATGATCGGCTCGACGATCTCCAGGCCGGTGTTCAGGTGCTCCAGCGACTTCGCCTCGTGCGTGGCGCCCCAGATGTTGGCGTCGGTGGAGTAGGCCTTCTCGGTGCTGGCCCGGTACGGCAGGTCGCGCGCCTGCAACCACTCGGACATCTCGGTGCGCCCGCCGAGCTCGGTGACGAAGGCGGCGTCGAGCCACGGCTTGTAGATCCGCAGGGCGGGGTTGGCCAGCAGGCCGTAGCGGTAGAACCGCTCGATGTCGTTGCCCTTGTAGGTGGAGCCGTCGCCCCAGATCTGCACGTCGTCGTCGAGCATGGCCTGCACCAGCATGGTGCCGGTCACGGCGCGGCCGAGCGGGGTGGTGTTGAAGTAGGTGCGACCGCCGGTGCGGATGTGGAACGCGCCGCAGGCCAACGCCGCGAGCCCTTCCTCGACCAGCGCGGCGCGGCAGTCGACCAGGCGGGCCAGCTCGGCGCCGTACGCGGCGGCGCGGCCGGGCACCGAGGCGATGTCAGGTTCGTCGTACTGGCCGATGTCGGCGGTGTACGTGCACGGCACCGCGCCCTTCTCACGCATCCACGCGACCGCGACGGAGGTGTCGAGGCCACCGGAGAAGGCGATGCCGACCCGCTCGCCGGCGGGGAGGGAAGTGAGCACTTTGGACACGTCGACAATTATGCACAGGACTGCATGATCATTCACAGCGGGGCCGCGGTTTCCCCTGCCCGACCGCCAAAAGGTGACGCGGCTCACCCGTTCCCGCCTGCTCGGGCGCGGTCCGTTCGGTGCGACACCGCCCCGAACCGTAACCCCGCGAGTCCGGCCCGCGAAGAACCGGCGTCCGGAGCGTCACGAACCCCACCCCGAAGGGGCGCACATGAAGCTCATTCCCGTGCTGGCGGCGTTGGCGCTGGCCGTGGCGACGGCGGCACCGGCGGCAGCCGGACCGGCCGTCGCCGACCCGGTTCCGACGATGATCGTCGCCGAGGTGAGCCCGGCCACCGCCGTGCCTGCGGGCGCGGGGCACACCATCACCGGGACGGTGCTGGCGCGGACCGACGACGGCTGGGCGCCGGTCACCACCGGGGGCCAGGTCGCCGCCAGCCTGTGCTCGTCCAGGGTCGGCGGCGTCGAGACGTGCAACTGGGGCAGCGGCAGCGGCGCGCTGACCGGCGGCGCGTTCACCATCACCACCACCCCGGCCATGACCGGCTACTACCGGCTCCGGTTCACCCCGAGCGGCGGCGACCTGCAGGCCGCCTCGCTCACCCTGGCCGAGTCGGTGGTGCTCCAGCGCACCATCACGGGCGCCCCGCACACCCGCACCGGTCCGAGCGGGCCGATCCTGGAGGGGGCGATGTTCTTCGACATCGCCCGCATCCCGCTCCTGCCCGCAGGTCCGACGCTGCGGCTGGAGTTCTCCGAGACGGGCGCCGACTGGACCACGGCGGCGACCGCGCTCACCCAGAAGGTCCACCAGGGCGGCTTCATCTACTACGCCTACCTCGACGCGATCCCGTCGGGCTGGTGGCGGGCCGTCTACGACGGCACCCCGGACTTCTACGCAGCCTCGACCAGCGCAGCCGTGCACCTGCCCTGATCGGGGTTCCCCGCCCGCGCGGGGGTGACGTGGAGGGGACGCCGGTGGCCGGACGGCCGTGGTTGGGGAGCGCGCCGTGGGAGGCGGTCGCGGCCGAGCTGCGGGCGCACGCGGCGGCCGGGCTGGGCGACCTGGTCACCGGGGACGTGGCGCGGCTCGCGATCGCCCGCGCCCTGGTGGTGGCGGGCGTCCCGGCGACGGGGTTGCGCGCCGGTCCCGAGCTGCGCGTGGAGCACGCGGGCCGGGCCGCCCTGATCGCTGTGGCGCTCCCGCCCGCCGGGGGCGCGTTCCAGGCCGAGGTGGAGCAGCGCCGCACCCGCCTGGCCGCCCGCGCGGGCGACGTGGACCGCCTGCTCGTGCTGATCGCCCCGGACCACCTGCGCGCCCGCCTCCACGGCGGCCACGACACGACCGCCGCGCTGCTCCCGTCACCGCTCCTGGGCCTGGAGGTGCGCCTGGTGGACCCGCACCCGGTCCCACGCCCGCAGCCCGCCCGGCGCGGCGCCCACGCGGGCGCGCGGGAGGAGATCCTGTCGGCCGTGGACGCCGTGCTGTCCCGCTCCGGCGGCACGACGTTCACCCTGGCCGAGGTGATCGTCGAGATGACCCGCAGGGGCACCGGTTACGCGGAGTCCACGATCCGCACGATGGTGACCTCCCACCTGTGCCGCAACGCCCCCGTCCACACCACGACCCCGCACGACGACCTGGAGCGGGTGGACCGGGGCCGCTACCGCCGAACCCGCCGCGCGTAATCACCCCGCGCAACGGGTACCCCGTTCGGTGTAACCGACCAACGGAGGTCACCGTGTACCCGAACCTGTTCTACCCGTGGGCGTGGCGCGACCCGTCGTGGCTGCCCGTCGGCGACGCGAAGCCCGACACCGCCCCCGAGGCCCGCCCCGGCAGCCCGCTGGTGGGCTACTCGGTCGAGGCGACGGACGGCGGCATCGGCAAGGTCCACGAGGACGACGCGGAGGTCCCGGCGGACTGCCTGGTGGTCGACACCGGCCCCTGGATCTTCGGCCGCAAGGTGGTCCTGCCGATCGGCACCGTGGAGCGCGTGGACCACGAGGCGCGGACGGTCCACGTCGACCGCACGAAGGACCAGATCAAGGACGCCCCGGAGTTCACCGACGGCGCCGACCACGAGGACTACCGCACCAGGACCGGCGACTACTACACCGAGAGCTACCGCCTCCTGCCGCCGATGCTCTGACCCGAGCGGCCCCGCGACCCGAACGCGGTCGCGGGGCCGGGGTCGTCACCCGATGGCGTCCAGGACCTCGCGCGCCGCACGGCGCAGCCGCTCGTCTATCGCGACGCGCTCGACGGGGTCGCCCCCCCCCCCAAAAAAAAACAGCGCACCTCCCCTCCGGACTGGATCACCTCGCCGCAGCAGGGCAGCCATCAACCGGGTCCGCCCGTCCCGGTCGTCACCGGGCACATCGCCGAGCAACCCCACCGCCCAGCGAACGACCAGCTCCGGCTTCCGCGCGCCGGTCCAGAGCCGCGTCCACACCTCCAGGTCCGCCGAACCGAGGTGGTCGACGAACACGTCCACGTGCCGGGGGTCGCACCCACCGCGCCCGGTGCGCCGGGCCGCGAGCACTCCGGCGAACCGCACCGCCGGATCACCGGACCGCGCCAGTCCAAAGAGCCAGTCGAGCACCTCACCCGGCCACTCACCTCCCGGCGGACCGCAGCAGTTCCGCGACGGCGAACGGGATTCCGAGCCGCGCCGCCTTGTCGTGCTCCCGCTTCCACCGTCCCAGCAGCGCGGGCAGCACCGCACCGGTGTGCTCGCGCGCCTGCGCCAGCGAATGCAGGACCTTCCCCCGCACCAGGTGGGCAGCGCCTCGGACGCGGCGGACACGATCCCCGGACCGTTGAGCTGTGCAGCGATCTCGCCCACGTGTCAGGGATCGCCCTCGATCCAAAAGGCGCAGGACGCCGAGCGATGACGGGTAGGGACACGTCAGCGTCACCGGTCGAACACGGCTGCCAGCCGAACGGGTGTCACCGACAAGAGCAAGCGCCAGCCCCTTCCTGTCTAAGTGACAGTAAGCTAGCTTGAACGCCATGCCCGACGAGTCCTGGTCGCCACCGGCCATCCCCATAGCAGTCGACCTCGTGATCCTGACGCTGCGCAACGCGCGGCTGCACGTCCTCCTGGTGGAACGCGGTGTCACCCCCCACCTGGGCGAACTGGCTCTCCCCGGCGGCTTCCTCAACCACACCGACGAGGACCTCCGCGCGGCGGCGGAGCGCGAGCTGCAGGAGGAAGCCGACCTGGACGCTTCCCGGCTGCACTTGGAGCAGTTGGGTATCTACGGCGCCCCCGACCGGGACCCGCGCGGGCGGATCGTCACCGTGGCCTACCTGGCGATCGCTCCCGGACTGCCAGACCCCGTCGCGGGCAGTGACGCGGCGAACGCCTCGTGGGAATCGGTGGACGACGTCCTGGCCGGTCGGCGGACCCTCGCCTTCGATCACGGGCAGATCGTGGCCGACGGGGTGGCGCGCGCCCGCACCAAGCTGGAGCACACGGCACTCGCCACCGCGTTCTGCGGCGCCACCTTCACCATCGCGGAACTCCAGGAGGTCTACGAGGCGGTGTGGGGAGTACGACTGGACCAGCGGAACTTCTACCGGAAGGTCCAGCGGTCGAAGGGCTTCATCATCCCCGCAGGCGCAGATCGCCGGGTGACGAAGGGCAGACCGGCGCGCTTGTTCCAGCCGGGCCCGGTCACCGCCCTGTACCCGCCGCTCGTGCAGCCGGGGACGCCGGGTTCCGGGGAGGACTGGTGAGCGACGGCCCGGTGGTGGTGCTCACCGCCTTCAACCTGGAGTACGAGGCCGTGCGGCAGAGGCTTGCTGACCACAGGACGCGTCTGCACCAGCGGGGCACCCGCTTCGAGGAGTGCCGGACGCCCCGCACCGGTTCCCGCGTGGTGCTCGGGATGACCGGCAAGGGGAACCACCCGGCGGCGGTCATCGCCGAGCGCGCCATTCAGCACTTCTCCCCCAAGGCGGTGTTCTTCGTCGGTGTGGCGGGCGCGCTGTGGGACACGACCGCGCTCGGGGACGTCGTCGTGGCGACGCACGTCTACGCCTACCACGGGAGCACCAGCGAGGACGCGGGGACCAAGGCACGCCCTCGCGTGTGGGAGGCGGCGCACGGGATCACCCAGTTGGCCGCGCACCTGAGCCGGACAGGCGGGTGGGCGGACGCCCCGCCGCAGGGCGCGAGGTCCCCGAGGGTCCACTTCGGAGCGATCGCGGCGGGAGAGGTGGTGCAGAACTCGCGGCTCTCCCACGAGGCTCGCTGGATCAGGGAGCACTACAACGACGCGCTGGCCATCGAGATGGAAGCTGCCGGGGTGGCCCAGGCGGGGCACCTGAACGGTTCGCCGGTGGCGATCGTGCGGGGCATCAGCGATCGGGCGGACGGGACCAAGGGGTCCGACAGCGACGGGACTTGGCAGCCGAGGGCGGCTGCGAACGCTGCGGCGTTCGCGGTCAGGCTCGCCGAGGAGATGACCGAGGAACAGGAGAAGGCCGTGATGCGCAAGCGCAGGGACGCGGGAACAGGCACCACCGTCAACAACTTCGCCTCGGGACAGGTGGGCATCCAGGCGGCGAACGTCACCGGCAGCACGGTCGTGCTGTTGAACAGCGCGCCTGCGATGAGCACGCCGAAGTTGGCGGACGAGCTCTCCTCCTTCAGCCTGCGCCTGCGCGGCGCGCACGCGGCAGGCGATCTGGACACCGGCACCTACGAGGCCGCCAAGGCGGAGCTCGAAGCCGCCACCGAGGCCTTGGGGACTGGCGCACCCGAGCGGGAACCCGGTTTCGTGCTGGCGCTCAAGCGGTTGCACGGGCTGGTCTCCGACGTGACGGACCTGGCGACGAGGGTCGTCGCCCTGATCGCCGCCGCGAAGGGGCTGTCGTGACCACGACGGGCGGTGCCGGTACGGGCGGGGACGGCGCGGCGCAGGGCACGGGCAAGAACGGCACCAACACGGTGAACACCGCCGCGAGCGGCGCGAACGTGGGCATCCAGGCCGAGCACGTGCACAACTCCACCGTCTACCAGGTGCTCCCCGACGCCCCGCCGAGCCGGAAGTACGAGGTGGGCGTGCGCTTCCTGGACGACGGGGTGCCCAGCCGGGCCCGCGACCTCATCGGCGAAGCCATGGCGCACGGGCACGAGAGCGCCGAGGTGCGCTTCCACTGGGTCCTGGCGATGCTGAGCAAGCGGTCCTACCGGGACCTCACCCCGGCGGAACGAGCCCAGCTCAACCGGGCGTCGATCATGCGCGACTACCCGGAGGACGAGTGGCAGCGCGCGTTGGAGGCGATCTGCGACCTGCTGGACTGCCTTGAGGGCTCCGAAGACCGCACGGACCCCGAACTCGCGCTCGAGAAGCTGCTGGCACTCGACCCGCGCCAACGCGACAAGGTCATCCAGCACCTGGACCTGGTCCTGACCGGCGGTATGAGGGACGCGGTGTGGGCGCGGACCCGCCAGTGGGCCGAGCGGACCAAGGACAGCGGGGATCGGATGAACCGGGTGTGGGCCTACTTCCACCCGGAGCCCGCCGAGCCGAGGGCCTTGCGCCCGGAGCCCGACCGCAGCACCACCCGCGGTCTGCTCACCGCGTTCCTCTGCTCGTGCACGGCAGCCGCCGCGTTCGGGTACCTGGGTTGGTTGCTGCTCGCGCGTCCCGGTCCACTCCCGGTCCTCGCGTTCCTCGTCACGCTCGTCGCGGCCGGGATCGGTGGGCGCACCGCGTTGGAGTGGCACTGCGACGCGGAGCGGTCGAGGCTCGAGCGGAACGCGCGCATCAGCCGGAGGCGAGCAGACCTCGGCGGCGCTGACAAGTCGTTCAGGAAGGTGCACCACGACTTCGCGCATTACTTCAACAAGTACGTCCCGGCCGGGACGGATCGGGCGCCCTGGATGGCGGAGACGGTCGACATCCGCAACGCGCTGCGCGACGAAGTCGCAGCCCTGTACTCGGTGAAGGAGATCAACGGTGACCGGGTGGGCTGGTTGATCCGGCACTTGGTCGGCAAGACCAGGAAGGACTGGGAGCGGGGCGTGATCCAGGCGAACCGCGAACGGCATCGGACCACGTCCGCTTTGAAGATCACGTGCGTGCTCTCGCTGACGGTGGCCTTGTCGGCTGCGGCGGGCGTCGTGGCCGCGGCGGTGGAGGTCGACGTGGTTCGAGCGGTGGCGGCGACTGCGGTCGCCTTGGTCAGCGGCCGGATCGCGGTCCCGCGCTGGCGGCTCGCCATCAGCGAGCGCCGCCGCTTGGCGGAGGCGGCGCGGGTGTACGCCGAAACGCTGGCCGAACGCGAGGAGGCCCATCAGCGGTGGCGGAACAGGTTGCACTCCACCAGGCCGTCCGAGCAGGAAATGGAGACCTGGCTGAACTGCGACAAGGCGCTGGCGCTCGACGAGGCGCTGCGCCACTACCGGTTGGCGTGGCGCGACATCATCGCCCACGCCCTGCTGCAGACGCCTGCGAGGAGGTACAAGCGGGCGCGGGTCAAGGGCGGACCGTGGCGCTACTCGACGTACGACATCCGCCTCTTCCTCATCACGCACGACGGGGTGCGGGAGGTGAGCACCGAGCTGCACTTCGAGCGGGCCGTGCGCAACGGGCAGCAGCGCAACAACTTCCGCTTCGACGCGGTCTCCTCAGTCCACGTGGACAAGACCGACGACCTGGGGCACACCCTGGAGCTGACCCTGATGAACGGCCCGACCAGGGACATCCGCGTCACGGACCCCGAGCGGGCGCAGCCGGACTCGGAGGAGAGCCCCGAGTCGCTCGCCCAGATGAACCTGGACGCGGCCGGGTTCGTGCACACGCTCCACATCCTGGAGGGAATCGCTGCCGAGGGGAAGGGGTGGATCGACCGGGACCCCTATTCCGCAGGGCTCCAGACGGCGTTGGCGTCCGGCTGATGCCCTCGAACACACCGGAGGGGGCGACCGCATCGGCCGCCCCTCCACACCTCCGCCTCACACCACCTGCGGGCTCCGCGACAACGACCGCACCACCAGCACCGTCGCCGCCGCGGCGACCGCCAGCAGCGCCAACCCGCCGCCGTACGACCCGTACGACCCGTACAGCGCCCCCATGATCAGCGGCGGCACGAACCCGCCCAGCCCGCCGGCCGCGCCGACGATGCCCGTCACCGAGCCGACCTGGTCCGCCGGGGCCATGATCGCCACGAGGGCGAACGTCGCGCCGCTGCCCGCGCCGAGCGCGACCGCCAGCACCAGGAACGCCGCCGTCCCCATCGGCATCAGCATCGGCGTGAACGCCTGCACGACCGCCGCCGCGACGACCGCCACCAGCGTGATGTTGAGGACCTTCGCGGGCGCCACCCGGTCCGACAGCCAGCCGCCCAGCGGGCGGGCGATCACCGCCAGCACCACGAAACCGGCCATCCGGTTGGCCGCGTCGGCCTGGGTCAGCTCGTAGCTCGTCTTCAGGTACGTGGGCAGGTAGACCGACATCGCCACGTAACCGCCGAACGACAGCGCGTAGATGCCCGACGCCTGCCAGGTGATCGGCAGCTTCGCCGCGGCCAGGAGCCGGTGCGCCGCCGAACCGGTCGGCTTGGCGCGGCCGGGGGCCTCGCGGATCAGCAGGTAGGAGGCGACCGCGTACACCGCGAGCACGATCGCGGTGACGACGAACGGCGCGGTCTTGCCCGCCGCCGTGACCAGCGGCACGGTGGTCAGCGCGCTGAACGCGGTGCCGCCCATGCCGATGCCGAACAGGCCGAGCGCGGTGCCGCGCCGCTCCGGCGGGAACCAGGCGTTGACCGTGGGCACGCCGACGGCGAACGCGCTGCCGCCGATGCCGAGGAAGAAGCCGCCGACGAGCAGCCCGGTCAGCGAGTACTGCCCGCTGAAGCCCAGGTAGAGCACGGGGACGATGGTCGCGGCGGACACCGCCGGGAACATGATCCGGCCGCCGAAGCGGTCCGTGAGCACACCGGCCGCGATGCGACCGACCGAGCCGACGATCACCGGGACCGCCACCAGCAGCGCCTGCTGGAAGGAGGTGAGACCGAGCTCCTCGCGGTACAGGGGTCCCAACGGGCTGAGCAGCGCCCAGGCCCAGAAGTTCACCGCGAATCCGAGGGCGGCCATGACCAGGACCACCCAGCGGGTGCGGTCGTGAGCAGAGTCCGATCCAGTCATACCCGGAACACTGCGCCCGGCCCGGTGTGCGCGGTAAGTGAGCAACTGCCGTGTCGGGAAAGGACTTAGGTCCCTCCAAACGGAGCAACCCGCGCGGTGCACTAGGTGCATGGACAGCACAGGGGTGGACCGCCCCCAACCGCGCGGGCGCAAGTTCTTCGCGCGGGGGGAGGTGTCGGCCGACGGCAGGACCGTGCACCGGATCGACCAGGCGGAGTGGGAGCGTTTTTACCGGGACAGGTGGGCCCACGACAAGGTGGTCCGGTCCACGCACGGGGTCAACTGCACCGGTTCGTGCTCGTGGCAGGTGTTCGTCAAGGACGGCCTGATCACGTGGGAGCACCAGGCGACGGACTACCCGTCGGTGGGACCGGACTCGCCGGAGTACGAGCCGCGCGGGTGCCCGCGAGGCGCCTCGTTCTCCTGGTACACCTACTCCCCGTCACGGGTCCGCTACCCGTACGTGCGGGGCGTGCTGCTCAAGATGTGGCGCGAGGCGAAGGCGCGCCTGGGCGACCCGGTGCTGGCCTGGGCCGAGATCACCGGTGACCCGGAGAAGTCGCGCCGCTACAAGCGGGCGCGCGGCAAGGGCGGCCTGATCCGCTCGACGTGGGACGAGGTCAACGAGCTCGTCGCCGCCGCGCACGTGCACACCGCGAAGGCGTACGGCCCGGACCGCGTGGTCGGCTTCTCGCCGATCCCGGCGATGTCGATGGCCTCGTTCGCGGCGGGCACCCGCTACCACTCGCTGATCGGCGGCACGCTGCTGTCGTTCTACGACTGGTACGCCGACCTGCCGATCGCCTCGCCGCAGATCTGGGGCGACCAGACCGACGTGCCCGAGTCGGCCGACTGGTGGAACAGCGGCTACCTGGTCATGTGGGGCTCGAACATCCCGGTGACCCGCACGCCGGACGCGCACTTCCTCACCGAGGCCCGGTACAAGGGCACGAAGGTCGTCGCGGTCAGCCCGGACTACGCGGACAACGTGAAGTTCGCCGACGACTGGCTGGCGCCGCACCCCGGCACGGACGGCGCGCTCGCGATGGCCATGGGCCACGTGGTGCTGACCGAGTTCTTCCGCGACCGGCAGGTGCCGTACTTCTCGGAGTACACCCGCCGCTACACGGACCTGCCCTTCCTGGTGCGCCTGGAGGAGCGCGGCGACGCGTTCGTGCCCGGCAAGTTCCTCACCGCCGCCGACCTCGGCCAGGAGGTGGAGAACGCCGAGTTCAAGACGGTGCTGCTGAACGAGGAGACCGGCGAGGCCGTGGTGCCGCGCGGGACCCTCGGGCACCGCTGGGGCGAGCAGGGCGAGGGCCAGTGGAACCTGGAGCTGGACGGCGTCACGCCCGCGCTGACCCTGCACGGCGACAACGCGGCGCTGACCACCGAGGCGGTGGCGATCGACCTGCCGCGCTTCGACGTCGGCGAGACCGAGGGCGGCGGCGTCGTGCGCCGGGGCGTGCCTGCGACGCGCGTGAACGGGATGCTGGTCACCACCGTCTTCGACCTGGTGATGGCGCGCTACGCGGTGGGCCGCGAGGGCCTGCCGGGCGAGTGGCCTTCGTCCTATGAGGACACTGACGCGCCCGGAACCCCCGGCTGGGCCGAGGAGATCACCTCGGTGCCCGCCGCGACGACCGCGCGCATCGCCCGCGAGTTCGCCCGCAACGCCGAGCGCACCCAGGGCCGCTCGATGATCGTGGTGGGCGCGGGCGCGAACCACTGGTTCCACTCGGACACCATCTACCGGGCGTTCCTGTCGCTGGTGCTGCTCACCGGCTGCCAGGGCCGCAACGGCGGCGGCTGGGCGCACTACGTGGGCCAGGAGAAGGCGCGCCCGGTCACCGGGATGCAGCACCTGGCGTTCGCGTTCGACTGGCAGCGGCCGACCAGGCACATGGCGGGCACCGCGTTCTGGTACCTGGCCACGGACCAGTGGCGCTACGAGGGCTTCAAGGCCGACGAGCTGTCCACCCCGCTGGGCACGGGAATGTTGCAGGGCAAGTCGTTCGCCGACTGCAACGCGCAGGCCGCCAGGCTGGGCTGGCTGCCCTCGCACCCCACGTTCGACCGCAACCCGCTGGACCTGGCCGACGAGGCGAAGGACGCGGGCGTCCCGGTGGCCGACCACGTGGTGTCGGAGCTGAAGGCGGGCAGGCTGAACTTCGCGGCGGAGGACCCGGACAACCCGGCGAACTTCCCGCGCGCGCTGACCGTGTGGCGGGCGAACCTGCTCGGCTCCTCGGGCAAGGGCAACGAGTACTTCCTGCGGCACCTGCTGGGCACCGACGCGCAGGTGCGCGGCGCCGAGACGGCGGAGGAGAACCGGCCGCAGGACGTCACCTGGCACGACGAGGCGCCCGAGGGCAAGCTCGACCTGCTGACGGCGGTGGACTTCCGCATGACGTCCACGGGCCTGTTCGCGGACGTGGTGCTGCCCGCCGCGACCTGGTACGAGAAGCACGACCTGTCGTCGACCGACATGCACCCCTTCGTGCACGCCTTCAACCCGGCGATCGCGCCGCCGTGGGAGGCGCGCAGCGACTACGACGTGTTCCTCGGCCTGGCCGACCACTACTCGGAGCTGGCGAAGACCCACCTGGGCAAGCGCACCGACGTGCTGGCCGTGCCGCTGGCGCACGACACCCCGGACGAGATGGCCCAGCCGGGCGGCCGGGTGCTGGACTGGCGCGACGGCGACTGCGAGCCGATCCCCGGCCGCACCATGCCGAAGCTGGTGGTGGTCGAGCGCGACTTCGCCGCCACCGCCGACAAGATGCGCTCGGTCGGCCCGCTGCTGGAGAAGCTCGGCCTGACCACCAAGGGCATCACCTACCACCCCGAGCCGGAGATCGAGCTGCTGCGCCGCACCAACGGCGTGCGCGGCGACAACCGGCCGTCGCTGGCCACCGCCGAGCACATGTGCGAGGCGATCCTGACCCTGTCGGCCACCACCAACGGCAGGCTGGCGGTGGAGGGCTTCAAGCAGCTGGAGAAGCGCACCGGCACCAAGCTCGCGGACCTGGCCGAGGAGAACGAGGGCAAGCGGATCTCCTACCAGGAGGCCAAGAAGGGCCCGCAGGCCGTGCTGACCTCGCCGGAGTGGTCGGGCAGCGAGACCGGTGGCCGCCGCTACTCGGCGTTCGTGATCAACGTGGAGCGGGACAAGCCCTGGCACACCCTGACCGGGCGCCAGCAGTTCTTCGTCGACCACGACTGGCTCACCGAGCTGGGCGAGCAGCTGCCGGTGTACCGGCCGCCGCTGAACATGCACCGCCGGTTCGGCTCGCAGCAGCTGGGCGAGCCCGGTCGCGCCGAGGTGACGGTGCGGTACCTGACGCCGCACTCGAAGTGGTCGATCCACTCGGAGTACCAGGACAACGCGCACATGCTGGCGCTCTCGCGCGGCGGCCCGGACATCTGGATGTCCACTCAGGACGCCGAGCGGATCGGCGTGGCGGACAACGACTGGGTGGAGGCCTACAACCGCAACGGCGTCGTGGTGGCCCGCGCGGTGGTCTCGCACCGGATGCCGGAGGGCACCGTGTACGTCTACCACGCCAAGGACCGCAACGTGAACGTGCCGAAGACCGAGATCGGCGGCAAGCGCGGCGGCGTGCACAACTCGCTGACCCGCCTGCTGCTCAAGCCGACGCACCTGGTGGGCGGCTACGCCCAGTTCACCTACGCGTTCAACTACTACGGCCCGACCGGCAACCAGCGCGACGAGGTCACGGTGGTCCGCCGCCGCTCGCAGGAGGTGGAGTACTGATGCGCATCATGGCTCAGGTGGCGATGGTGATGAACCTCGACAAGTGCATCGGCTGCCACACCTGCTCGGTCACCTGCAAGCAGACCTGGACGAACCGCGAGGGCGTGGAGTACGCCTGGTTCAACAACGTCGAGACCAAGCCCGGCATCGGCTACCCCAAGCGGTACGAGGACCAGGAGCGCTGGAAGGGCGGCTGGGAGCTCGACAAGAAGGGCAGGCTGCGGCTGCGCGGCGGCAGCAAGGCGCAGCGGTTGCTGAGCCTGTTCGCCAACCCGGACATGCCCTCGATCGACGACTACTACGAGCCGATCACCTACGACTACGACACGCTGCTGAGCGCCCCTGCGGGCGAGCACACCCCGGTGGCGCGGCCTAAGTCGTTGCTGACCGGCGAGGACACCGCGATCAAGTGGGGCGCCAACTGGGAGGACGACCTGGGCGGCGCGCCCGAGCACGCCCCCGGCGACCCGAACCTGGAGGGCATCCGGGAGAAGGTGAAGTTCGAGTTCGAGCGCACCTTCATGTTCCACCTGCCCAGGTTGTGCGAGCACTGCCTGAACCCCGCGTGCGTGTCGGCGTGCCCGTCGGGCGCGATGTACAAGCGCGAGGAGGACGGCATCGTCCTGGTGGACCAGGACAAGTGCCGGGGCTGGCGGATGTGCGTGTCCTCGTGCCCGTACAAGAAGGTCTACCTCAACCACGTCACGGGCAAGGCCGAGAAGTGCACGTTCTGCTTCCCGCGCGTGGAGGCCGGGCAGCCCACGGTGTGCTCGGAGACCTGCGTGGGCAGGCTGCGGTACCTGGGGATCGTGCTGTACGACGCGGACGCGGTCACCGCCGCGCTGAGCGTGCCGGACCCGAAGGACCTGCTGGACGCGCAGCGCGCGCTGATCCTGGACCCGCACGACCCGGAGATCGCGAAGGAGGCGCTGGCGCAGGGCATCGCCCACGACTGGCTGGAGGCCGCCCGCAAGTCGCCGGTGCACGCGCTGATCAGCAAGTACAAGGTGGCGCTGCCGCTGCACCCGGAGTACCGCACCGCCCCCATGGTCTGGTACATCCCGCCGCTGTCGCCGGTGCTGGACGCGGTCACCGCCGTGGACGGCGACTCGTCGGACCCGGACGACGTGTTCCACGCGATCCGCGACCTGCGCATCCCCGTGGAGTACCTGGCGAACCTGTTCACCGCCGGTGACTCGGAGGTGGTGGCCGGGGTGCTGATGAAGCTGGCCGGGATGCGCGGGCACATGCGGAACCGCTCGCTCGACGGCACGGTCGACCAGGGCCTGCTCGACTCGATCGGCTTCACGGCCGAGGAGGTCGAGGACCTGTACCGGTTGCTGGCCATCGCGAAGTACGAGGACCGGTACGTGATCCCCTTGGCGCACAAGGAGGACGCCGCGCAGCTGGCGGGCCTGGAGACCGGGTGCCCGCTGGACGGCGATGGCGGCCCCGGCATGGGCGGCGAGGGGCCGGGACGCGGCGCGGTGTCGCTGTCGCTGAGCGCGCCGCCGAGGAAGAGGGTGAAGCGGTGAGGGCGAAACCGGTCGAGCCGGGCCGCGCCGAGACGTTCGAGCTGCTGGCGACGTTGTTGCAGTACCCCGAGGACGGCCCGTTCGCGGTCCCCGAGGTGCCGGACGGCCCGGCGCGCGAGCCGCTGGAGCGGTTCCTGGCCTGGTACCGCGAGCAGGAGCCGTTCGAGCTGGCGCAGCACTACGTGCGCACGTTCGACCTGCGCCGCCGCACCAGCCTGTACCTGACGTACTACCTGCACGGCGACACCCGCAAGCGCGGCATGGCCATGCTGGTGCTCAAGCAGCGCTACCGCGCCGCGTCGCTGACCCCGCCCGAGGACGAGCTGCCGGACTACCTGCCGGTGGTGTGCGAGTTCGCCGCCCTGCTGGGGCCGGGCGCGGGCGAGGCGCCGCTGCGCCAGCACCGCGCGGGCCTGGAGCTGATCCGGGCCGGGCTCGCGGACGCGGGCACGCCGTACGCGGAGCTGCTGGAGGCGCTGTGCGCCCTGCTCCCGGAGCTGGGCGACGATGAGAAGGCCGCGATGCGGGAACTGGCACTGGAGGGGCCGCCGGTGGAGGAAGTGGGCCTGGCCCCCTTCGCCCCGCCCGACTACCTGACCGGAATGGAGGTGCGGGTGTGAACACCCTGCTGTGGGTCGTCTTCCCGTACGCGGCGCTGACGGTGTTCGTGGTGGGCCACGTGTGGCGGTGGCGCAGCGACCAGTTCGGCTGGACCACGCGCACCTCGCAGCTGCTGGAGCGGCGCTGGCTGCGCTGGGGCTCGCCGCTGTTCCACCTGGGCGCGTTCGCCGCGATCGGCGGCCACGCCATGGGCTTGCTGGTGCCGAAGGCGGTGACGGAGGCCGTCGGGATCACCGAGCACGTGTACCACCTGGTGGCGGTGGTCGCGGGCAGCGTCGCGGCGGTGATGCTGGTGGTGGGCCTGGGGTTGCTGATCGCGCGCCGGGTGCTGGAGCCGAGGATCAACCGGAGGACCACCGGGTCCGACAAGCTCCTGTTCGCCGTGCTCGGCTTCGTGGTCGCGCTGGGCGTGACGGCGACCGTGGTGGAGCAGCTGTTCAAGGGCGGCTACGACTACCGGGAGACGATCTCGGTGTGGTTCAGGGGCCTGTTCGCCCTGAACCCGGACCCGCTGCTGATGGTGGACGTCCCGCTGGTGTTCCAGCTGCACGCGCTGAGCGCGTTCCTGCTGTTCGCGATCTGGCCGTTCACCAGGCTGGTCCACGTGTGGTCGGCCCCGATCGCGTACCTGTGGCGCCCGTACGTGGTGTACCGCCGCCGGTCGACCGCGCCGAAGCGGCCGATGGCGAACCGCTGAACCGGATTCCCCCGAAGGCCCGCTCGCACCCCGGTGCGGGCGGGTCTTTTTGCCATTTCCCGCCGCCGGTCGTGCGGCGCCCCTCAGCCGGAAGTAGCTTCGCCGAAGAGCCCACTCCCCCGCCCCACCGGAGGCCACCATGACCGCACCGCGCGCCGTGATCTCCGGCGCCAGCATCGCAGGCCTCTCCGCCGCGCACTGGCTCACCCGCACCGGCTGGCACGTCACCGTCCTGGAGCGCGCCGCGCGGTTCCGCGACGGCGGCCAGAACGTCGACGTCCGGGGCGTCGCCCACGAGGTGCTCGACCTGATGGGCCTCACCGAGGCCGTCCGCGCGCTGCACACCACCGAGACCGGCACGGTCTTCGTCGACGGGCGGGGTCAGGTGATCATCACCCTCCCGACCGGGCGGGACGGGGCCACCGCCGAGCTGGAGGTCCTGCGCGGCGACCTCGCCCGCGCCGTCCTCGACCGCCTCCCGCCGGGGACCGACCTGCGCTTCGGCGACCGCATCACCGAGGTCGACCAGTCCCCCGACGCCGTCGCGGTCACCACCGCGCGCGGCGAGGTCCTGACCGCCGACCTGCTCGTCATCGCCGAGGGCGTCGGCTCCACCACCCGCGACCTGGTCTTCGGCCCGGACGTCGAGCGCCGCGAGCTGGGCATCACCATGCTGTTCGGCACGATCCCGCGCACCCCGGCCGACGACGACCGCTGGCGCTGGCACAACGCCGTCGGCGGGCGCCAGGTCCACCTGCGCCCCGACAACCGGGGCACCACCCGCGCCATGCTCGCGTTCACCGACGACCGCCCGGTCCGCCCGACCGCGCGCCAGGTCCGCGAGCGCTACGCGGGCGTCGGCTGGGAGGCGCCGCGCGTGCTGGACGGGTTCGACGCCACCGACGACCTGTACGTCGACCGCCTCACCCAGATCCGGATGCCCTCCTGGCACCGGGGCCGGGTCTGCGTCACCGGTGACGCGGCCTGGTGCGTGACCCCGATGGGCGGCGGCGGCTCGTCGCTCGCGCTCACCGGCGGTTACGCCCTCGCGGCCTGCCTGTCGACCGCCGAGGACCTGGGCGCCGGGCTTGCGGCCTACGAGGAGTGGATGCGCCCACTCGTCGACGACGTCCAGAAGCTCCCGCCCGGCGTGCGCCGCATCGCCTACCCGAACACCCGCCTCGGCCTGGCGCTGCGCAACGCGGTGGGCCGGATCGCCACGTCAGCGCCGCTGTCACGGCTGTTCGGCAAGCTCACCGAGGTCGCCGCCACCGACCGCCCGCTGCCCCGGATCGCGCCCGCCTGACCCCAGCGCCGCGATCAGCTCCCCGACCCGGTGCCCAGCCTCCAGCGGGTGCCGCAGCCGCCCGTCCGGGTTGACCCGGTAGTGGTTGCGCCGTCCCACCTTCGTGCGCTCGACGTAACCGCCCGCGATCAGGTCCCCGAGGATCAGCTGCACCGCCCGGCTGGTCACCCCGACCCGCCCCGCGATCACCGCCAGGGTCTGGTCCGGGTCGTCGGCCAGGCACAGCAGCACGTGCGCGTGGTTGCTCAGGAACGTCCACGTCCCCCCGGCCCCCGCCTCTCCGCTGCCCACCACTTCCTCCATCCGGGTGAACCGATCAAGCGTTGACAGGTGAACTCCAGTTCGTCATTCTAGTGGTGCGGAGGGGAGTACCCGCCTCAGCCGAGCTCGTCATTACGGCAACCCGGACGGTTGCCCGGTCTCGGCGCCGCCAGCGGTCCCGGCAGGGGCGCGGCGGTCGGGGAGACCTCTGGTCGACAGTGGACCGGAGGTGCGTTCTTCGTGGTTGTCCCGTTCTGGGCCTGGGCCGCGGTGCTCGGCGTGATCCTGGCGATGCTCGCGGTGGACCTGTTCGCCCACCGGCGCGCGCACGTGGTCAGCGTGCGGGAGGCGGCCGTCTGGTCGGCGGTGTGGATCACCCTCGGACTCGCCTTCGGCGGTGTCGTGTGGTGGGTGTGGGGCGCGGACCCGGCGGCCCAGTACTTCGCCGGTTACGTGATCGAGAAGTCCCTCGCGGTGGACAACGTGTTCGTCTTCGCGATCATCTTCGGCTACTTCGCCGTCCCGAGGGAGCACCAGCACCGGGTGCTGTTCTACGGCGTGCTGGGCGCGCTGGTGTTCCGCGCGGTGTTCATCGCGGCGGGTTCGGTGCTGATCGCGAGCTTCTCCTGGATCCTCTACGTGTTCGGCGCGTTCCTGGTGCTCACCGGGGTGAAGATGGCGCGGCAGAAGGACGAGGTGGTCGACCCGGAGCGCAGCGCGGTGCTGCGCCTGTTCCGCCGGTTCGTGCCGATGACCGACCAGCAGCACGGGCACAAGTTCCTGGTGCGCCAGGGCGGCAAGTGGGTGGCGACCCCGCTGCTGGCGGTGCTGGTGCTGGTCGAGGTGACCGACATCGTGTTCGCCGTCGACTCCATCCCGGCGATCTTCGCGGTGACGCAGGAGCCGTTCCTGGTGTTCACCTCGAACGCGTTCGCGATCCTGGGCCTGCGCGCCATGTACTTCCTGCTCGCGGACCTCATGCACCGGTTCACCTACCTGAAGCTGGGGCTGGCCCTGGTGCTGGTGTGGGTGGGCGTGAAAATGCTGCTGCTGGACGTCTACAAGATCCCGACGGCCGCGTCGCTGGCCGTGGTGGCGGCGATCCTGGCCGTGGCGGTCGGGGCGAGCTGGTGGAAGACCAGGGACGCGGTGGAGCCTGGGCGGGGACGCGACTGATCGGGCGCGCTCGGCTGCGGGGCGCGGTCGTCGCCGCGCCCCACAGCCCCGTCGACGAGGTCAGCGCCCCTTCTCGGCGAGGGAGCGCATCGCAAAGCCCCACATCATCCCGAGCAGGCCGCCCGCGGTCCCCAGACCGTTTCGCCACAGCTCAAGGGCTCCGGGGTCCTCGACAGCGGCGCAGACACCCGCGAGGACGAGACCGGCTGCCAGGCAGAGCAGGGCGAGAACTCCCAGACCGTTGACCGCGGTCCGGCCCGGATCACGCTGACGGCTCATCGCACGCACCTCATTCCTGGAAGAAATCCTTGAAGGGGTTGAAACAGGTGTTTAAATCAGAGAACTCGTCGCTCCACGAGCTGTCCGTGTCCACGACAGCCCTGGAGATATAGCAAGCTGCGGCGATCGGGGTGAAAATCGTCGCCGCAGCCTTGCCGATGAACTTCACCGCACCACTGACCCCCAGATAGGAAAGCGCTCCTGTGGGGTCACTGCGGTTGATCGGGTCGCCCTGGGAGTAGTTGTACGGGTTCGCCTCCTGCC
The DNA here is from genome assembly GCF_024171695.1 of Actinosynnema pretiosum. GTDB lineage: Bacteria > Actinomycetota > Actinomycetes > Mycobacteriales > Pseudonocardiaceae > Actinosynnema > Actinosynnema pretiosum. Next base: position 293,045 of record NZ_JAMTCF010000013.1, read on the forward strand.
CGGTCGGGTCGGTCGACCTGAACCTCGCGAACGCGCTGTCGTACACCCGGTAGCCCAGCAGGTAGTGCCCCCGCTGCAACTGGTAGGCGCCCAGGTAGCGGAATGGGTTGGCCTTGGCCGCAGCCCCGGTGGCCGTGACCGCGCCGTACGGGGCGTAGCTGTACTCGGCGGCGATCAGGCCGTTCCCGTCAACGAGGGCCAGAACGCTGCCCTGGTAGTCGGTCACCGCCCCGTGGCGCGCGCCCGAACCGTCCTTCACCCCGACCAGCAAACCATTGGTGTCACGGGTGAATCCCGAGCGCACGCCG
>NZ_JAMTCF010000014.1 GCF_024171695.1 Actinosynnema pretiosum
CCCACAACCACCTCCCGCTCGACATGGGAGGACCAGCCTGGACCGTCAGCCAACCGGGCCGATTAGCGGGTCAACGTTCCGAGATGCAGCACTAGGTGCACCTTGCGTGGCGTTCCTGCAAGGCGGTCTCGTACATCGGCAGTCCGCCGACGACCGACAGGCGCTTGGTGGTAGGGCTGGCGGTCTGTGGCACTCGTCTGCGAAGGCTGTGCCTGGCTGGCATCGGCTTTGTTAGTGGTGTCGAGAGACCGGGTGATCTTCCTGCGGGAGTGATTCTGTTCGTGGTGGGATCCCCCGGCACAGGGGATCCCACCACGTGTGGGCGCTCGTCCGGCCTAGTGGAAGAGGTGCCCGACCGGCATCGAATCGAGGACTCGACCGCCGTGCGCCCACACCTTGGGGTGGGATCAGTAATTGATGCACATGACTCAAACTGGTTTTGGGACGACTCAGAAGCCTCCTGACAAGGCAAAGCGGCAACTGAGCCGCACAGTCGTTGATCAACACACCCGCAAAGCTCACGTGATGCAAGTCACTAAATGGCCTTTTGGGACGACCTAGGTTGGGCAGTTGGCGGCTACGACTGGATGATGTTTGGCGTCGGACCTCTCACGGGGGCACTTCATCGCGTCGGACGGCACATCCGATGCATCCGGTGAAGCGCGACTCTTCGGGTCCGCTGCAGGGCGATAGCTCGTCCGGCCTAGGACGATCTCTTTCAGATCTAATGGAAGCGAAAAAGATGATCACGTTCTCATTGCCTGGACTCACGGGTCCTGGCCGTCCCTGTGGCTCATCGCCGCAGGGCGCCCGTTTAAAGACCAACGGCGCGGTGTGCGTGTTGGTGGTCATCGTGCTTGTGGTGTTGCAGCGCTTCGGCATGGACCCGTTCGCCGCGCTGGGCGTCGTCGGCGCGGCCGGGTGGGTTACCTCCGGACTGGTCCCCAATCTGCTCGGCGCCGATGTGCGGCTGGCGACGACGGGTGCGGTAACTCCCCGTCAGCCTCGGCCTGCAGCGTTGAAGGCCCTGTCGCGGGGCGGGGCGGTCGTGCGACGCCGCCGACGCGTCTGAACGACAATGACCGCGATGTCGACATCACCGGCCTCGCTGCTCGACTCCCGGAAGGCCGTCACCACGGTGGCGGCCTTCCGGGCCGAGCTGCTGCGTCTGCTGCACCGAGGGGGCATCCCCCTCACGGTTACGGAGATGGTCCGGCGTACCGGCCGTTCCGAGACGCTGTTCAAGAACTTTCTGATCAACAGCGGAACGCTGCCGGGCTGGCACGTGGTCGAGGCGGTGCTCATCGCGACCGGCGAGAGCAGCCCTGAGGCCATGCGTGCCTGGGAGAATCTGTGGAGGGCTGTACACCGGACCCATACCGACAAGGCAAGCGAGCTCGCACGCAGCCATGCCACCAGCGGAAAGCCGCGCCCCCCACGCCGACGAGCGACGATGCTCTACGCCGCAAACCCCGCAACGTACGCAACCGACAGCCCTCTGTCCTTCGGCTCACCTGCCCGTCGAACGGCTGATGACGAGGATGTTTCGACAGCGTCATTGGATGGGGTGCGTGACACTCCGCTGAACCGGGCACTGACCGCAGGTACCGAGGCTGATTACGTCGCCGCGCTGCGGCAGTTGCGCGACGTCTCTGGTCTGTCCTACGGCGCGATAGCTCTGAACAGCGAAAGCATCAGCGACGATAACAAAAGCCGGGGCAGGTACAGGACCCCTACGGTGTCCAAGTCCAGTGCCCAGCGCATCGCCACTGGCATACGGCTGCCTCCGAAGTGGACCACCCTCGAGGCGTACCTGCGCGGCTGCAAGATCGAGGGTGATGTCGAGCTGCAACTATGGCGCAATAAATGGCTCCAACTGCGCTCTCTTCCCTCGACTGTGATCCACCAGAGCGATCCCGCTCCCAGTGCCGCAGGGGAAGCAACTCCTGGCCCGGTCTCGGTGCAACCTCCCTCCACACGCCTGTCGCCTGTGGAGAAGCAGCCGCTTGCAACGGCCACGAAGGTTCTCCTCCGGGTCGTGGCCGGCCTCGGTGCGGTCGCCGAGCAGGGCGTGGCCGCGGGCGGTGGTCAGGTGCAGCAGGGCACGCAGGCCAGGAGTGGCCTGGGCGCCTGCGGCGGTGTGGCCGATGCGGGCCAGCCCGACGGCGTGCCGGGCGTGGTCGACGGCCTGCCCGGCGGGCAGACGCTCGCCCTGGGTAATGGTCAGGCGGGCGGTGTGGGGGAGCAGGTTGGCCGCGTAAGCCCGGTCGCCGCCGTGCCGGGCCAGGCCCAGGGCTTGGGCCAGCAGCGAGCACACCCGGCAGGGCAGCTCGGCGTCGTGTCCGGCGCAGGTGGCCAGGCGGATGTTGTCGTGCACGAACGCGGCCACGCGGTCGTGCACGAGCCGGGACCCGTCCTGCTGGTCCACCCGCCGTAGGTGCGCGAGCTCGCCGTCCAGCCATTTCGCGTCCGCCCTCCTGCTCGGCGCCCGTCCGGCTGCGGTGGTTGCGGTGGTGGGATGGGGGCAGGGCGAGCGCGGCGGGCTCGGCGAGCACGGTGGCGGCGAGCGCGCCGCCCCGCAGGAAGTCCCTCCGGTGCATTCTGCCTCTCGGTGGTGTGGGTGTGGTGGCGCGGGTGCGGTGTCAGGCGGTGTGCAGGGCGCAGTGCCCCCGGTGGTCGGTGTGGCGCTCCCGCAGGCCGGTGACCGCCCGTTGCAGGCGGGTGCGCACCCGCGGGGAGGCGGTGCGTCCGATCGAGTCCAATGCGGAGCGGGCCGCGGCGCAGGCGCCGGGGACGTCGTGGGCGCGCAGTCTGGTGTGGGCCAGTTCGGTGGCGAACAGGCGTGGTCGCGGGGTGGCGTGCCTGCCTGGGCGAGGTGGGCGGCCAGGTGGTGTTCGGCGCGGTGGACGCAGCCCTGGGCGAGCCAGGCGCGGTCGACGTTGGCGTCGATGTCGGTGTGGGCACCCCGCATGTGCACCACCCCGTGCGGGGTGCCATCCACCAGCGGATCCGGCCACAGCCGCTCCAGCGTGCGCAGGAACTCCGCCCGGAACCCCGGCGACGCCTGCTGCTGGGGGTAGGCCTCCACGGGGTAGGCGGTGGCGGTGGCGGTGGCCTGCGACAGTGATTCCAGGAACGCCCGGTAGTAGCCCTTGATCAACCCGCCCACGCCCCTTCGCCCAGCGCGTGCAAGTAGGTGTGCTGGTAGGCGTGGTGGGTTCTCCGGGGCCAGCACCACCTCGTGCGGAACGCTGTCCAACGCGGCCAACCGCACCGAGGTCTCCACCGAGAACTCCTTACGGGCGGCCCTGACCAGTAGAAATCCCGCAGTCTGCACCAGGTGATCGGCTGTACCTGTCGGACGGGCGGTGAATATGGACAAGCGTTCCTCGCCGGGGGCACGAGACCGAGGGAAGCTCGACGCCACACCACTGGTGGGTGAGGACGGCAGACAGGCTGTCGGGCGCAGCCTCGCCACAGGGCCGTGACCGGTCGACCCCTGGGTGCTGCGAACAGGGGCTGGCCACATCCCGGCCCTTGACGCTCAGCGTCGAGGTACTGGCCCTATCTCGGGCTGCTTGTACCGAGCGGCTTCAGGGCAACCGACCTCGGCGGCCTCCGAAAACGGGCTGCTGTGCCGTCCCTCCACTGTGCGGCGTCGGGCGCGGGCATCGACGAAGACGCAACGGGAAGGATCTCTGCCTCCAGGGGCAGGTTCAGACGTCACCGGTCGCGTACGACGACGCCCCGTAGGGCCCTGCCAGGTGCGGTACGCGTCGACGTCGACAAACAGGCAGGTGCCCGGCTAGGGACAGGGCTGGTGGGCCCGGCAACCACCGGGTGCAGGCGACAGGGGCCAGCGGGAGCGGATCGCGTTCACGGACGGCAGCACGTCGGTCGGTCCGGTCGATCCCGGAGCACTGCGCCGAAACTGTCGCATCACACCCCATGTGAACGGCCACGCGATCGGGTACCGCGCCACTTGCTACGACGGCCATCGTGTTGGGGGCCGCGATCCTCCACACGATGATGAACTCCTGTGTGTGCATTACCGTCTACTTCTAGTTGCCCCACGCCGTTGGCGGTAAGTTCCTGCATGTTCTAACGCTGGATCTCGCGGTTCTTCTTCCGGCTGTTGACGGTCACGATCCTCGGTTTCGCGAATTCGCTATCCGGGAAAGTCGTGGCTACATAACCCCAGTTCAGGCTAGTTGCACGGAGGGGGTGACACTTTCGGGTGGTCTTGTGTCGACGATTTTCGGCAGAACGTGGCCGCTTCTCCCGGCCGGGTTGTCACGCTGCCTCGGATATGGGCTAAGGTGTTCCCTGTCGCGATTGGAGTGAGCGTCGAGAACCCCTGAAGGCGGAGTTGACGCCCGATCCGGCCCCATGTGTCGCCGCGCCCCTTGCGCAAGCAAGGGCTGGTAACAGGGCTGGGCTGGTGCGGCGCAAGCCGTGTCCGCCCGTACTGGATGGACACCTTGAGCGAGCCCACGTCACCAGGACAAGGGCCCAATGCCCAAGGGGATATGTGATGACCCGCTCCGAAAGCGGTACGGACGACACACCCGATGATCGACCGGAGAAGGACGGCAGGTGGGAACGACGCTTCGCCGAGGCCCGACCGCTGGTCGTTTTCGTCGTCGAGGGTGTGCTGCTCCTGATGGAGAACGACCCGGTGGCCGACGAGTTCCTGTCGGCCACCGGGCTGCTCTCCTTGCTGGTCCGTGTACTTCTGCACTTCGCTGACCGCGGGTGAGGTACAGGACCGGTTGTTAAGAGACGGATGGGCGGGACCCGCAGGTGTTGGCGCACCTATGGTGCCTGCTCATCCTGCCGGGGTAAACCGTAGCACGGTGCTACGGTTTACCCCGGCCGTCGCACTGGCCTCGTAGACGTGAAACCGCTGATCACAGCCCTTTGGCCCCCGTTCGTGGGGATCGTGGCCGCCTTTCCGTGTCGAGGTCGAGGCCATGGGCAACCCCCTGGTTCCGCTTCCAGTCCCCCTGCTGTCTCGCGTCGCAGGATTTCTCCCGGATGGCTGCAGCGGTGACCGCATCACGGCGTTGAACGACGGGTCCGCTCCCAGGACCGTCGCCCCGACGGTGTCGAAGAGGGCGGTGGGCGGGCGGTGTCGCTGAGGTCGGTGCTCGACTGCGTGGACGCGGCCCGGCGGCAACTGCAGCGGCGCGTGAGCACGCCGGGCTCTGCGGCGAGCTGGCGGCGGAGTTTTCCGGACCCTCATCGGCGTGCTGGCCGGGACCGCAACCGAGGACGAGCTCGCGCTGCTGCACCACACCCGCACCGGGTTCGGGGACGAGCTCGCCGAGCTGTGCAGTGCTGCCGACACCGCGCAGCGGCTGCTCGAGAACTGGGTGCGCATCCTCGACCCGCTGGCCGCCTTACCCGGCGATCATGCCCTTGCCCCAACGGGTGCATCGTCCGCAGCACCGCCTGGGCATGCCACCGATCACCGCAGCGCCCAGGTCGCGTGTCGCCGATGCCGCGCTCCCGCGCGGTGGCGTCCGTTCGGGTACGGCACCACCGGGGAGCCCTGGGAACGGTCGAGACCTTGCTAGACCGGGCTCTCCCGCATGCGACCAGTGGATGGAGAGCGACACCGCCATGACCCTGTCCGACAAGGCCGCCCGCCCCGACAAGCCCCGCCGCGGCGAGGGCGTGCGCGAGGCCGCGCGGCGGCTGACGGTCCTGCTGTTCCCGTTCCTGCCCGGCCCGGCGCGCCTGGGCGCGGCCGCGCTGGCCGTGGCGACGATCGTGGCCACCGCGCTGGCCTGGGCGGGCGCCCTGGGCGGGGCAGGGATCTCCTCGGGGCTGACCCGCCCGGTGCCGGTGTTCGCTGCGCTGACGCTCACCGGCGCCACGATCGCCGCGGCCTGCCTGCCCCGCTACGCCTACCACTGGTGCCAGGCCCGCAACTGGCCGGACGGCCCCGCTGTGACGTTCCTCGTCGTGGGCGCGCACGTGTTCCTGCTCGCCCTGCAGAACGCCCTGCTGAACCGGGCGGCCGAGGGCAGCGCCGTCCTGGCCGGGGTCTCGGCGGTGGGCGCGCTGCTGTGGGTGGTGCACGAGGCGCTGCGGGCGTACGCGATCCACCAGCGCACCGGCCACGACACCCCCGACTGACCGCCGCCCGCCCCCGCCGGGGGTTGGTGGTCGTTCGGGTGGTCGGGACGCAGGCCCGGCGTGTCGGGGGGCGAGCACGCCGGACCTGCCGTCACCACGAAGATCGACGCGACACCGTCCGCGCGTTACGGTCCCTCCCGCGCTGGCGGGGCCGGGCCCGTTCCTGCGGTGATGGGACCTGCGGCAGGGCCGCGGTAGGCGCACCGACCACGTGCGGCGGACGCCCTCCGGCGGGTGGCACGCCGATCCGGGGCTTAGTCGGCAGTGACGGGGATGACCGTGATGGCGGTGTCGGTGTCGAGCAGTTCCCGGTGGGTCCAGTAGGGCAGCACGAACGCCACGTCGGGCACCTCCCGGCCGGGACCGGTCCACACCGTCTTGAAGTGGCAGCGGCGGTGCTGGGGCGACTGCGCCGGGCCGGTGCCCGACGTGGGACCGCGCCGCTCACGCTCGGCGAGGGCGCGGGTCAGGGCCGGGCCCAGCCGCCAGCCCACCCTGACCATGCGGGGCCGGGCGTCCTTCCGGGCCCGTACGGACTTCGCCTTACCGGTCTTGCGTGAGCGGGCGCCGACCTCCTCCAGGTCGGGGGTGCGGCTGCACAGGTAGAGCAGCACGTTCAACGCCAGCCCGGTCATCGTGGTGACCCACTCCGAGCGCCGATCCCGTGACAGCGGGGCCGACCTCGGGTCGACCTGGTAGGTGCGCAGCGTCGCCTCGGTGGCCTCGGCGATGGTGAACCGGCCCACCGCCGGTACCGAGATCTTGGTGAGGTCGACGTCGACCACCCCGCCGCGCGAGTCCAGGATCTCGCAGACGGCCATGATCCCCAGCGACCGCAGCGCCGGATCGTGCGTGCCGCACAGCCGCCGCCCCTGCTCACCCGGCGCCTGGGTGCCGCCGTAGAGGTGGAAGCCGAGCACGCGCGCCGGCTCGCCGGTGGGCGCGGTGACCGGGATCGGCGCGGGGAACACGACCAGCGGGTTGGCGTAGGGCAGGCGGGCGAACACCGCGCCGGAGAACCGCTCCGAGGTCGATGCGGTGATCTGCGCGGTCAACTCCGGGTGCATCGAGCACACCACCCGCCCGTCCCGACGCCACCGCAGCGCCACCGCAGCGCTGCCGCAGGCCTGCTGCAGCCGGTCGCCCACGGGAAGCGCGGGCAGCTCCCCGCAGGCCAGGGCGGTCACCTGCGGCCACAGCTGCGCCTCCCGTAACCGCTGCTCCTGGCCGTCCAGGGCCCTGACCACGCGCTCGGCCACGAGGATGTCCTGCGATCCCAGCATCCCGCTCTCCCCCTGTCGCACTGCTCGGAATAGCCCGTGCCCGCCGTCCGGGCGGTCGTGCCCGACGCGCGCCCGACAGGGGCTGGGACCGGTGCCAGGCGGCGGTCGCCACGACGCACGATCCGCACCCCCATCGGGGGACGGGAGGTCGCCGTTTCACGGCGTCCTCGCTGTCACCCGATCGTGTTGACGTGCGGGGGCGGACGGGGCGTCGCCAGCTGGCGCGCCCAGGGCCGCGGACGTCTTCTACGAGGCCGGGCCGGTGTCGCGCTCGAGGTCGGCAACGACGCGCCCCCGCCCGCGCGTAATGGCCTCCCCCTGGTCGACAGGGTCCGGGCCCGCCCCTCGCGTCGGCGGGCTCAGGAGGGCTGTCCGTTGGTGGCGGCCGGGCCTGCGTCGGGCACGACGGCCCGGCCGCCGCTGGCTGCAGGACGCGGCCGACACCGCCTGACACCTCGCGGTGACCGTCCAGGCCGACCGGCAACGACGCTGACCACCAGCACCAGGCCGTCCCCGGTGGCCTGCCTGCGGCCACCGGGAGACGGCTCTGACGGGTGGGCTCGCCCGCCTTCGTGGACGCCCCGGACGACCCGATGGCCGTGGCGCGCCAGAATAGGGGCGAAATCGTTTTCGCGCAGGTGGGCGGGCGAATCGTAGGGGCGTATGATCCGCCCGCCGCTACCGCCCGAGGAGTGTTCATGTCCACCGCTGCGCCTACCGCCGTCGACCCCGTCCGCGCCGAAACGGATGCCCGCGCCTGGTGGGACGCCCTCGGCGCCCCACCAGCACCGCTGGTGGACGAGGCGGGGGCGCGGGTGGTGCTCGCGCCGGGCGAGCGGCTGACCCGCATCACCCGCCACGCCCGCCTGCTGGTGATCAGCGACCGCCTCGCCATCGCCGTCGCCGCCCTGCTGGCCGGACACGGCGTGCACGCAGTGGTCGCCCGCGCCCACACCGAGACCGCGACCGCCCAGCCCGGCGAGGGCCAGGAGGCCGACGAGGCGGTGGCGCACGAGCAGCGCATCGCGGCCCGGCGGGCGATGTGCCTGCGCGCGGGCGAAGTGCTCGTGCCGATCGTCCCCGGCTCCACCACACTGCGCCTCTACCCCGCCACAACCGAGGAACTGCTCACCGACCCGCTGCGCGAGGTGCAGATCCCGGCGGAGCAGGGAGGCTGGGTCCCCGCCCCGGCCCTGGCCGCCGCCCTCGCCCCCGAACTCGCGCACTGACCCCGAACGTCCCCGGTCCGATGGTCACCGACCGCCGGACCGGGAACGTGGATGCCTGGGCTGCGGTCGCTTCCTGGCCCACCAGCGCGCGGCCTGCACCGACCCGCCCGTCACACCACGCACGACATTCCCGGTCTGCTTGGTTCCCTCGGTCTCGGGCAGCACTGCCGGTCTGCGGCGCCGCAGGCCGGGAACAACCGCAGGAACGCCATGGGATCGCCCCGAACACTCGCGAGCACGCTCTGCTGCCTCGCGCTCGCCCTGTCCTGTCACGGTGTGGCCATCGCAACGCCGTCGGCCCGCCAGGCGCACACGTACGCGACCTGGAACACGCTCGGCACCCACACCGAGGGACAGGTCAAGTGGGACCGGGAGGACGCGGCCGAGCCCGGCGTGCTGACCCTGGTCAAGGAACACGACATCGTGGCCCTGCAGGAGGCGGGATCTTTGGCCTTCGTCGACAGTCGTCACGACGGCGCTGTACGCGTCGCCGCCTTAGCATCCGACTTCAGCGCGGCCAGCGGTGAGTCGCGGCGACATCCTGAACCTGTTGTTGCTGGTCCAACGGGATTATCGAGCGTTTTCCCATCGCTTCGGGAAGGTTCGGCGCTAACCGGCAGGTCCCTTGGGACGGCAGCGTGGGCAGGGCACGAGCGCTCCGCTGTCGTCCTCGACGTAGCGCTCGTGTGGCGCCGGGCCGTCGCAACTGCCACACCATTCAGGCCAGTCGGCACCCGCAGGTTGCCGCGCGTGCCAAGGCCCCGGCTGAGGCGATCGAGTTGGCGTTGCCCTGCGGACGGCCTGCGGTGCAGGTGTGCTGCGGGACCATGGTGTCTGTTGCGGGACGGGTTTCGGGAATCGAAGGACGGCGTATCTGTTGCGCCGCCGTCCGCCGCCCTGCTCGATCGCGATGTCGCCGCGGCTGTGCAGTCTTTTGAGTCGACGTTGCACCGTGCGCTCGTCGAGCCTGGTCTTGCGGGCCAGATCCGCCACCGACGGCCAGGCGTTGCTTCCCTGATCGTCGGCGGCGTCGGCGATGGCCAACAACAGCAGCAGGTCCGTACCCGCGACCTCGGCGTGCTCCCACACCCAGGTCATCACGCGAATGCTCATGCGACCTCACCGGGACGTCGCGCCGCCAGCGGATCCACCGTCATTCTGCGGCACGCATTCCGCCATCGTCATCGACTCGATTCGAGCACACAGGGGACGCCACACGGCCGTCTTCATCGCGAAATTGAGTCGCTCTGACCCGATCATCCGATTTACCGCCCCCCGGTTGGCCACGCTCGGGCATCGTCACACCGACCACGACGGAAGTCAAATTTTCCAAGGAATGAAATGCGCGACCGACTCGGCAAATCACGCCGGCATTTCGAGGAATGAAACCAGGACCATAGCGCCGCGGCATGCCTGATGGATCGGGACATCCCGCCTTGATCGTCGGTTGTCCACACCCCCGGCAGATTGCCGCCCCCGGCAGGTTGCCACCGGTGTCACGGCTGTGCCGGGGCTGGGGTGGCACAGCCGCGCCACTCCAGCCCCGGCACAGCTGTGCCGCCCGTTACGTCCTATCCCGCCCTATCCCGTAGGCCCGGCTGGCACCGTGGACCGCTGAGAGCGCCTCTCCGGTGGCGCCGCGCACGACCGTGCCCGGGATCGCTGGGCACGGTCGACCTGCCCGGCAAAGCCGGGCACCGCGCACGGTTGGCCGTTACCGCCGTAGCGCTCCATCGGCGGCCGTGTTCACCGCGGCACCACCTGATCGAACCGAAAATCCCGAGGCGGGCCCGAATGGCCACAACCAACCCCAATAGATGCATTCCACGACCATCACAGGTCGGCATTCGAGCGAGCCCTCTCAGGCAACACGGAAAGTTCGTGTATTACCACTTCAACAAGTGCACTGTTCACTCAGATGAGTTCGCGTGCCGAAAGGTGTCACGACGCGAACCGGAACAGTCGCCCAACGGCGCGTGTGTGTCGATCCGCATCAGGATCGACACACAGGGCCGGAAAGGCCCATACCTGATATAGGCTGCCTGTGATCGAGGACGCGACAGTATGCGCGTGATCGCAGGCACCGATGGGGGCAAGTGCCTGCGCGGCGTCCACCATCACCCTGTCCTGTAGGGCAGCATCGCAGGTCGTGGCTGGGATGCGTTCCGACTCCGCCAGCAACTCGACCGCGATTTCGAGGTATCCTTGGGTCGCTGCCGCGACTGCGGCACGGGCCACTATCGACGCATGCTCGTCCTGGCCGCGCTGCGCGGCGAGTTGCCGGACACGAGCGTAGTCGCCACTTCCGGCGACGGACCCGGCCAAGGTGCTCCCCCGTCGCGTGTGACGAAGTAATCGTCGAGAGTTGTCGCGATCGACTCCGCTGTTTCGGGCATCCCGACTTTTCCGCCGTTGTCGCGACGACGGCCTGGGTGTATCGAGGTCCGCCGAAGTCGCAGCCAGCGAGTTCGGCCGTCTCGCGTGCACCTGCGATCGACGCGATCGCGCCGGGACGATCGCCGACTGCGCACTGCGCTTCGCCCAGAGCTGCAAGAGCCCCGAGCACGTTCGACAGCGATCGTCACGGTCCGGGTTTCGGCGCGGGCCTGGTCGAGCAGATCGGCTGCCGTGTCGTCTGCCCCGCCGAGGACGGCGACGCGGGCGATGGACGCCGTCAACGTTGCCCGTGCGCCCGGTTGCTCGATCGTGAGAGCGAGGTCCCCGGCACCCTTGATGCTCCGGCGTCCGCCAGAGCCGAAGCCACGGTGCGCAGGGCGGTGACCTGATGACCGGGAACAGCCACCGAGCGCACGAGGTCGCGGGCATGCTGGAGGCTTCCTCGGCGGATGGCCGCTGCGATCGACGCCTGCGCCGCTGCCTCACCCCAGAGGATGCCCGTCGCGTACAACTGGTGCACCGCGGCGGGGTCGAGGCCGATCTCGACGGCGCCGTGAGTCACCACCTTCAGCGCCCCGGACCGGTCGCTGTCGTAGCTGATGGAGCAGGCGACGTCTTCGATTGGCTCTTTACAGCCGCAGGCGCGTGGCGAGACGCGAAGGGTTTCTTCTCCTCCGGTTCGTAGTAGCCCACAAGGTCTTGCCTGGTCACGATGCCCTGGGGTAGTGGTGAACGCGTGTGCGCCGGGGTTGGGAGTCGCTCTGGGGCGTAGCGCATAAGAGGGGGATGTCCCTGCGTCAGGGCTGCGGGCTGGGCTCTTGCTCCTCCTGATCGGATGGGGCAGGAGAGCCGGTGCGGCGGGGTGGCGGGTTGTGCGCGCATAAGAAGGGGACGGGCGGCGGGGCGGAGGCGGTCGTTGCGCATAAGAGGGGGATGCGCGCGTTCCTGCCCCTCGCCCCCGCAAGCACCCTGTGGCTTGGGCGAGGTCGGTTGGTTCAGGCGAGGTGGCGGTCCAGTTCCTGCACTGCCTTGTTGACCTGCGGTGTCGGTGTGGCGACCAGTTGGGTGCGCAGCGCTGCCAGCAGGCCCAGGGTGCGGGTGGAGTGGACCTCGGGCAGGCGGCGCAGCGCGCGGCGGACCTCTTCGGCGGCCTGTTCGGGTTCGCTGGCACGGGCGTGGGCCAGGCCGAGCCAGGCGCCGTGACACAGGGCGGAACGCTGGTGCACGTCGTGGTCGTCGGTGTAGGCGCGCGGGGACAGCAGCGGGACGGCCCTCGCCAGGAGGGTTGCGGTGTCGGGGCGGTGGGTGCGCCCGAGGGCGACCAGGCCGCGTCCGGCGATCGCGTCGATCTCGACGTCGTCGACGTAGTCGGCCCAGTCGGGCGCGGGTTCGTCGGCCTCCAGCAGCGCGTGGGCCTGCTCGTGGGCGGTCAGGGCTGCGTGGGTGTCGCCGGCGGCGGCGTGGGCCAGGCCGCCGCGGGCCCGGACCAGGGCGCGCACGAGGCCCGGCGCGGTGCGGGCGGCCCGGTCGGCGGCCTGGGCCAGTGCGAGGGCGGTGGGGTGGTCGCCGCGGGCGGTGGCCTGGTTGGACATCAGGGCGAGCACGCTGGCGGCCAGGGCGTGGTCCTGGGCGGCGTGGGCGGCGCGGTGGGCGATGAGGTACCAGCGTCGGGCGGGGCCGTCGTGGGCGTCGTCGTGGGCCATGAACCCGGCGGTCTGGGCGAGTTGGGCGAGCGCGGTGTGGAGACGGCGGGCCTGGTGCAGGTCGTAGGAGGTGGTGTCGAGCAGGTGCAGCAGCGTGGTGATCTGGTCGCCGACCCAGGTCAGGGCGGCCCCGCCGCCGTGCCGTTCATCCAGGTGGCGGGCGGTGGTGGCCGCGTGTTCCACCGCGTCGAGCAGGTCGGGGGTCAGGCGGCCGTGCTCGCTGGCCTGGCGGGCGATCGGGCCGGTGATGCCTTCGCCGGTCGCGGCGTGCAGCAGGACGGCGCCGGAGGCCGCGAGCAGGGTGCGTCGGGTGGGCACGGGTGACCTCCGGGAGCCGGGTGGGCGGATCGGGGTTCCTCGGGCGCGGTCTTCGCCGGCGCGCGTCTACCTGGTGGGTGGTAGTGCTGCGCGCAGGGCGTCGCGGGCCTGGCGGGCGGCGGTGTGGCCGTGCAGGTGGTGGGTGTCGAGGTCGGTGGCGAGGGCGTGCAGGACCCGGTGGTTCCAGGTGGAGCGGATGCCGGTGATGTGGGGAATCAGGGACCTGGTGGTGGCCAGGGCGGGGTCGAGTCGGTCTTGGCGCAGGTAGGAGCGGGCGAGCCAGGCACCGTGGAGCAGCCCGTCGCGATCCGCGGTGTGTTCGGCGTGGGATCCGAGCCAGCCGCTGAGGAGCGGGGTGGCCTGGGTGAGTAGTTCGGTGCGGCGGCGGTCGGGGGTGTGGTCGGCGAATCCGGCGGTGATCAGGTTTTGGCCGGTGACCACGCGCAGGTTCGTCATCCAGTACAGCCACGGCGGGCGGGTGGTGAGCGCGTCGGGGTGCTCGAGGTGGGTGTGGACCTCGTCGGTGGAGCGGTGCAGGCCGTGCAGGTCGCCGAGGGCGGCGTGGACGTGGGCGTGGCGGGCTGCGGCCAACGCCTTGGTGGCCGGTGGGGCGGTGCGGGCGGTGGTGATGGCGGCGTTGGCCATCGCGAGGGCGTCGCGGAGTCGGTCGCGGGCGATGGCCTGGTAGGCCAGGCAGCCGTAGAGGTGCGAGCCCAGGGCGGGGTCGGCGGCGTGGTGGGCGGCGCGCAGTCCGGTGAGAAAGTAGCGCTGGGCCAGGCCGTGGTGGCCGGCGTCCATGGCCATCCAGCCGACGGTGGCGGCCATCTGCGCCCACAGGTGCACGGTGCGCCTGCGGGTGGCGGTGTCGGTGTAGTGGTCGCGGCGCACGTGGTCGGCCAGGAGCGCGAACTGGGCGCGGGCGTGGGGCAGGGCGCCGCCGCCCTCGTCGTCGTCCAGGTCGCGCAGGTTCGTGACCGTGCCGGCGAAGAAGTCGGCGAGCGCGGGGGTGACGCGCTCGGCGTCCGCCGGGCCGGGCGGCGTGACCGGGGTGCTGGCGGCGGGTGGGGGTGGGGTGGTGTCGGCGAAGGCGGCGCTGATGAGGGCGGGGCCGCTGATGGCCAGGAGGGTCCTGCGGCTGAGGTTCATCTCGTCCCCGTTCCGGCCTGCCCACTGTGCCGCCGTCTCCACGGTAGCCCTGGGGGCGTGCGGTGGGGGCAGGCCCGCGTCGGCGCGGGTCCAGGTGGGTGAGGGGCGGGCGCGCGGTCCCCACAGGTCGGCCGCATCGAGGGGGCGGCCGGTGGCCTCGGCGAGCAGGTGCGCGGTGACGGTGGGCAGCGGGTCGTGGGGTAATCGGCCGTGGCCGATCCACCCGACGACGGTGGAGCGGGCCACCTGCCGCGCGCCCAGCAGCGTGTTGAGTTCCCTGGCCAGGCGGCCCGGCGTCCAGCCCAACTCGTCCAGGCAGGCGGCCAGGCGCTCGTTGCGCCCGCCCCGTGTCCCCGTCCCCGTCATCGCCCACCCCCTCTCCCCGGTTGTGACAGAACGTAGCGGCTTCGGGGTGTGTGAAGGGGGCCGATCGCGCCGTGGGGGTGTCGACTTCGGCGGGCCGCCCCGGAAGTCGACACCCCCGCCCGCCGCACCCGTCCGGTTCGACACCCTCACCTGCGGGTTCGTCACCACTCACCACCTCGGGAGGGTGGCCGGGGCGTGGGGGTGGGCGGTGGACTGGGGACCAGGCGGCGCCGGTCGGCGCCGACCCAGGTTCCCGAGGAGAAACGAGGAGATGAGCATGGAGTTGACGTCGAAGTCCGACAACGTCCTCGGCCTGCTGCCGATCACGCCCGCCGACGGTGCGCAGTACGCGTCCGACTCGGCGATGGCCGAGGACGTCGAGCAGGACGAGCCGTAGGCCGGTAGCGCACATCGGCTCGGAGGCCGCCCCGCCCCGCCGGGTGAACCGCGAGGGTGGGGCGGCCCTCGCCCGCCACGTCGACCGTGTGGAGGCATCGCGTGCACCACGTGTTCGTCGGACCGACGCTGGAGCGGTCCCACCCGTTGCTGGCCGCGCCCGGTGTGCGCGTGCTGCCCCCGGCCCGGCACGGCGACCTGTTCGACCCGGAGATCGGCCCCGGCGACACGGTGGTGCTGATCGACGGGGTGTACCACCAGCAGCCCGCCGTGCGGCACAAGGAGATCCTGGCTGTGCTGGGCCGGGGTGTGCGCGTGGTGGGGGCGGCCAGCATCGGCGCGTTGCGCGCCGCCGAGCTGGCGCCCTTCGGGATGGTGGGGGTGGGCGAGGTGTTTGCCGCCTACGCCGCCGGGGACCTGGTCGGCGACGACGAGGTCGCCGTCGGGCAGGCACCGGATGGTGACTGGCAGGCGTTGACCTGGCCGCTGGTGAACCTGCGCCGGGTGCTGGAGTTGGCGTGTACGCGCGGGGTGCTCGACACCGCGCGGGCCGCCGCGCTGCTGGCGGCTTGGCGGGCGGTGTACTACCCGCAGCGCACCACCGCCGCCGTGCGGGCCGTGTGCCGCAGGCACGGGGAGCAGGGGTTCGCCGACTGGCTGGCGCGCCAGCGTGCACGGAACCGGCATTTCGGTGACCTCAAGCGCGCCGACGCGCTGCTGGCCCTGCGCACCGCCCTGGACGACCGCGTCCCGCGCCCGGAGCCCGCCCTCGTCCCGCGGGCCTGGGACAGCCCCTATTACCGGGTCTGGTCCAACGCCTTCGCCCGCGACCGGGTCGACGGGGTGGAGCTGCCCACCGCGGACCGGCTGCTCTACCAGCAGCTGTTCGACCCCGATTTCCCGGTCCGGTGGGGCGCCTACCTGGAGCACCTGAGCACCACCCACGGCGACGACGGTGAGCCGGGTGTCGCACTGGCCGTGCGGCTGGAGCGTGCCGGATGCTCGGGCCTGGCCGCCGACGTGGTGTTCACGCCGCCGCTGGACCTGCGCCGCGAGGACACGGTGCGGCTGCTGCTTGCCGGGGAGAGCGCGCAGGACCGGACCGCGCTGGCCCGCCACCTCAAGGTCCTGGACCAGGCCGCGCGCGCCGAACCGGGTTTCTGGTTTTCCGGGGCGTGGGAGCGGCGGGCCCGCGAGGTGCTGCCCGCGCTGTGGCGCTGCGGCGAACACGAACTCGACACCGCGGCTGCCGCGCGCGGCCTGGGCACCGGGGAGCGGGCCGTGCGGGCGGCGCGGCGCCTGGTGCCCGGCCTGCTGCACGACCTGTCCGCCCGACGCGAGGAGGTGGCCCACCGTGGCCGGTGAGACGGCGATCGGCGACGACCCGGTGCTGGCGTTGCCGGGCGCCGAGCGCGCCCGCACCCCGCAGGAGAGCTGGGACCTGCTGGAGCCCCGGCTGGGCGACTACGGCATCACGCGCGTGGCGCGGCTGACCGGCCTGGACAGCCTGGGCCTGCCGGTGTGGACCGCGGTGCGCCCGGCGGCGACGACCCTGTCCACCTCCCAGGGCAAGGGGATCACCGACCTGCTGGCCAAGGTGTCGGCGGTGGCCGAGGCGATCGAGCTGTGGCACGTCGAACAACCCCCGCCGGTGTTCGCGCGCGGCCCGGCACGCGAGATCGCCCCCGACTGCCCGCTGGCCGCGCTGCCGCTGCGCCGCGACCTACCTGGGCAGGTACTGGCCGGGGTGGTGTGGGACTGGATGGCCGGGGTCGGGTTGTGCGACGGGCAGGCGGTGCTGCTGCCGGTGGACCTGGTGCGCCGCCGCACAGCGCGCCCGGCGTGGACGCCGGACCTGCTGCGCGCCACCAGCACCGGCCTTGCCTGCGGCTCAAGCCGCGAGGAGGCGCTGCTGCACGCCCTGTACGAGGTCGTCGAACGCGACGTGCTGCACCGCGACACCCTCACCCGTGCCGCCGCCCGCACCCCCGTCGACCTGAATACCGTGCCCGCCGGGCCGGGGCGGGAGGTGCTCGACCTGATCGCCGCCGCGCGGTTCTCGGTGGAGGCGAGCGCGGTGACGGGCCCGTACAGGCTGCCGGTGGTCCTGGCGTGCCTGTGGTCGGAGGACCACCCGGCGCTCTTCGCCGGCGCGGGCTGCCACGGCGACCCGCAGATCGCGCTGACCAGGGCGTTGACCGAGGCCGCGCAGTCGCGGCTGACCGTGCTGGCCGGCACCCGCGACGACCTGCCCGGCGACTACGGCCCGCTCGACGCCCCCACCCGGCCGACCCCGCCCGCGGTGCCGGGCGCGCGGGTGGACTGGGCGCGGGCCATCGGCGGGTGCGATCCGCCGCGGGGTGGGTTCGCCGCGCGGGTGGGCGAGGTGGCAGAGCGGGTGCGCGCGGTCACCGGCCACCAGCCGGTGGCGCTGGACCTGACACTGCCCGGCGAGCCGGTGCACACCGTCCAGGTCATCTGCCCCGGCACCCGCTCACGAGTCACCAGGACGGTCCCCCGATGACCGCCGACCACGCCCACCACCCGCGCGGGCGCGGCGACGACCCGCCACCCACGACCAGGGGATTTACGGAGAAGTCGCAGGTAGGCGGTGTCGCCGCACCCGTCGCCACACCCGTCGACGTGGCGGCGCGCGCTCGGGCGTTCGACCGGCTGCACGGCGCGCGTGCCCGCACCGGCCTGGTCGCCGAGCTCTACGCCGAGGCGATGGGCCGGGACCACCCGCACGAAGTGGACGCTGCGAGCTCGTGCGACTGGCCGCTGCTGGGTCTGTTGGTCGCCCGGCTGCGGATGCGGCCCGGCGGGCTTTTGGTCGACGCCGGGTGCGGCACCGGCGGCATCGGCCTGTGGCTGGCCCGCGCCCTGGGCGCGCGTCTGCTCGGGCTGGACCTGTCCCCGGTCGCAGTAGCCGCCGCGACCACACGCCGCACCGCGTTCGGCCTGGGCGAGGCGGCCGGGTTCCGTGTCGCGGACCTGCGCTCCACCGGCCTGGACGACGGCTGCGCCCAGGCGGTGGTGTGCGTGGACGCTCTCGGCGCCACCGGCGATCGGGCGGCGGCGTTGCGCGAGCTGGCCAGGCTGCTCGCCCCCGGCGCCAGGCTGGTCGTCACCAGGGCCACCCGCCACGACAGCGCCCCCGACTGGGCCCGCCAGGCCGAGCAGGTGGGACTGGTGCTGGAGCAGGTGGACGAACGGCCCGGCGAGCCTGCGATGTGGCAGCGCCTGTACCGGTCGTGGATCGCCGCCGAGCCCCGGTTGCGTACCGCACTCGGTGACGAGGCGGCCGAGGCGATGCTCACCGAGGCCCGCCGCACCCTGCCCCGCCTGCCCGGCCGCCGCGCGGTCCTGCTCACCCTGCACCACCCGCTCGGGGCGTCATTGCAGGTCGGGCAGGTGGGCGCGGCTAGAATCGCCCCGCCGGTCCACCGCTCCGACCACCGGCATCCACACGGTGAGAGGAACTGCACGTGAACCGGCCAGTGCGTGCGGCGGTGCTCTCCGCCGGGTCGTGGGGCACCGCGATGTCCAAGATCCTGGGCGATGCCGGGACCGACGTCGTCCTGCACGCCCGCCGCCCCGCGGTGGCCGAGGCGATCAACCTCGGCCGCCACAACCCCTCCTACTTCCCGGACGTGGTCCTGCCCGACCGGGTGCGCGCCACCACCGACCCGGCCGACGCGCTGGACGGGGCGGATCTGCTGGTGCTGTCCATCCCCACCCAGCACCTGCGCGAGAACCTGGCCGCCTGGAAGCCGCTGCTGCCGCCGGAGGTGGTCGTGGTGTCGCTGATGAAGGGCATCGAGCTGTCCACCGGGCTGCGGGCCAGCCAGGTCATCTCCGAGACGACCGGTCTGCCCGCCGACCGGGTCGCGGTGATCTCCGGCCCGAACCTGGCCCGCGAGCTGGTCGACGAACAGCCCGCCGCCACCGCCGTCGCCTGCCCGGACGAGACCGTGGCCCGCTATGTGCAGGCCGCGATCCACGGCCCCTATTTCCGCCCCTACACCAGCACCGACGTGCTGGGTGCGGAGATCAGCGGGGCGATGAAGAACGTCATCGCCCTGGCCGTGGGCATCGCCACCGGGCAGGGCATGGGCCACAACACCGCCGCGCTGCTGATCACCCGCGGCCTGGCCGAGACCACCCGACTGGCCACGGCCCTGGGCGCAGCCCCTGCCACCCTGGCCGGCCTGGCAGGGCTCGGGGACCTGGTGGCCACCTGCACCTCGCCGCTCTCGCGCAACCGCACCTTCGGCCAGCACCTCGGCCGCGGCCTGAGCCCCGAGCAGGCCGCGATCGCCACCCGCCAGACCACCGAGGGCGTCAAGACCGCCCGCGCCGTGCTCGACCTCGCCCACGCGCACGGCGTCGACCTGCCGATCACCGCCACGGTGGTCGCCCTGCTCGACGGGCACCTCACCGCGCCCCAGGCCGCCCACGCGCTGATGGGACGCCCCACCCGCCCGGAACGCTGAGACCCCGCGCCACCCCCGCCCCGCCCGAGTACCGCATCCTCCGAGACCGGGAGGTCGCTTCGCCATGCCCTCACCCGCGCCACCGACGCTCCAACTCGTGCTGACCGCGGCCGTGGCCGCCTGGATGCTCGGCGGGTTCCTGCCCGGCCGGTCCCGGTGGACGCGCTGGGCGCGGTGGACGATGTTCTGCCGCTCCACCTTCACCCTGACCACCCTCACCGGCCACCGCCGCGACAACGGCCGGGTCGAGCCGGTCAACGTCTACGCCCACCTGCCCGAGGGCACCGTCGCCCTGCACCCCACCCGATTACAGGCCCTGCTGACCCACCTGACCAGCACGACCGGCCCCTACGAGCGCGTCGACGGCCACGGCCGCGTCCTCTCGGGCGCGGGCGAGCGGCCCATCGAGGTCAGGGACAGCCGTGTGGTGGGTTGAGGCGCTGGCCGCCGGGTTCGACCACCCCGTGCGCACCGGCCGGGTGCAACTGTTCCGCCTGGTCTTCGGCACCGTCCTGGCCCTCCGCTTCGCCCTGGCCCTGGGGTGGGGCGGGTGGAGCAGGCTCGTCCCCGGCTCGCTGGAGGCCGGGCTGGTGCAGCGCAGGCTCGGACCCGTACGGGCCCGGCTGCTGCTCGTGTCGTACCGGCCGATGCTCCTGGCGCGCCTGGCCGCCGCGCTCGCCCTCGCCACCGGACTGGCCCCGAAGGCGGCGCTGGTGGTGGCGATGGCCGGGCTGGCCATGGAGACCGGCTACCTGCGCGCCCCGGCCGCCGTGCGCTACAGCCTGCTGCTCGGCGCCTGCCTGCTGACGGCGGGCGACCTCGGCCACAGCCCGCTCCCCTCCCCCGGCACCGGGACGGCGAACACGTGGGCACAGTGCCTGATCGTGCTGGTCACCACCGACCTGTACTGGAACTCCGCCTACCAGAAGATCTGCTCGCCCCAGTTCCGCAGCGGCCTGCTCCTGGCCCAGACCTTCCACGTCCACCGCGAGGTCGCGCACCTGCTGCCCCCACACCAGAACCTCATCCCCACCCTGGTCCTACGCCACGCGGGCGGGTTGGGCGAACGCGACGTTCGACTGTGGCGCGCGGCCTCGATGGCCGCGATCGTCGTGGAGATCGCGCTGCCCCCGGCGCTATTGCTGCCCCAGACCGCGCCCTGGGCGGTGGCGGCCGGGGTCGTGATGCACGCGGTGTTCACCTGCCTCAAACCCCGCCACATGATCACCTTCACCGGGATCACCCTCGGCTCCTACCTCGCGTTCACGCCCTGATCTGGCAGCGCGGCGGCGTCCACGCCGAGCACCAGCGCGTTGCGCACCACGAACTCCGCCAGTCCCACCGGGCGCAAGTCCAGGCCCTCCAGCCCGTCCAGCGGCACCACGTCCGGCTCGAACAGCCCGTAGGAGGGGTGGGTGGGCTCGTCGCCGGTGCGCGCGGCGAAATCCATCGTGACCAGCCGGGCCAGGTGGACGTGCGCCACGCACGCCCCGCCCTCGGTCGGGTCGGTGGCCAGCCACACCTGCTCGCCCACCACGGCGACCGCGCCCAACTCCTCGAGAAGCTCGCGCGCCACGGTGGCGCGGTGGTCGGCGTCGCCCGGCTCGACCCCGCCCCCGGCGAGCACCCAGTACGGGGCCTGGCCGGGGCGGGTCCGGCGGATCAGCACCAGGCGCCCGTCGGCGTCGAACAGCAGCGCCCGCGCCGAGCGGCGCACGATGTCGGTCACCGCGGCAGGGTAGCGACGAGCAACCCTTACGGGTGGGGCGGCCGCTCCCGCACCCGTAGTCCACGGCCAGCCGGTCGAGGGTGGTGCTTCCGTGCAGGCGCGGCTGGCCGGGATGCCCGCGTTGGCCGCATCGCCGGTCGCCTCCGCAGCGCACGCCGCCGGACGCGCGGCGGCACCGGAGCACACAGCCGGGCCGGCCAGGCGCACGGGCGGACACGACAGCGAAGCCTCCAGCTCCCCCGGCACCAGGGTGAGCAGGTCCAACGCGAGTCGGGTCTCACGCCACCGCACGGCCGTGTCGTCGCGGTCGCCCCGGCGCGGGGCCAGGTCCAACACCGGCACCCTGGACCGGAGGACCGGAGGACCGGGCCAAAGGGCGGGGTCGGTACCACCGTCACCAGGGCCTGGTCGGTGACCGGCAGAGGCAAGCGCACCACCGGCAACACCTCCGCGGCGCGCGCCGCGACGTCGCCCGCAGCGGCGGGCCGGGCCCGCCGCATCAGCGGCAGCACCGGCGCGACGAGCGCGATCCGCGCCCACCCGGCGCCCGCTGGGAGCGCGGCCCCGATCGGCCGCGTCGGCATCGTGACCACTCCGACCGACCGACCCGGCCGTCGCGAGGGCGGCGCCGGCGGCGCTCGAGCGGGCCAGGGCCACAAGGCCGCAGTAGCCCGTCACCGGTGCGCCACGCCGCCTGCTGTCGGGCAGACCTCGCGCGTGCGCCGCAGGGAAGGGGTTGCGGCCGCGCTGGTCCCCTCGATCTCGACCGCGCCCTCGCCCGCGCCCTCGATCTCGATTCCGCACGTACTCGAGCCCGAACTCTCCCCAGCCGGATCGACGACGTGGTGTCACAGGTTCGAATCGACTACATCAATGCCCTGGCGGCCGATCGGGCCACAAAGGGCCTGGACGAGAATGATCATCTGAAAGCGGTCGAGCTCATGGAAGCGGTCGCGGACGTGACGGACGCCGACCTGGAGGACGTCGACCTGGAGGGCGTGCCGTTAGAGGGGGTTCGCTGTTCCAGCACGACCCGCTGGCCACCGGCCTGGCGCGACCGGGTGTGGAACAACTCGCCCCGGATCGGACCCGACCTGTGGATGATCGGCCCCTGGACCCAGGGAATGGACCACTACGTCATGACTAGTTAAGGTGCCGCAGGGCACGTGCAGGCCACTGCAGGGCGTAGGGCCTTGTGGGTCTCACGTCCTGGAGTTCGTGAGGTGTTTTCCCAGGTAGCCCACGTAGATTGTGCCGGTGCGCGTGGGCGCGGTGTCGTCGTGCAGGTGAAGACGCGGGTGTCCTTCCCGGTCGCCGATGCGGACGTGTTCGAGCATCAGCACCATCTTCTGCGTGTCGTCCTCGTCGGGGACCGGGAACAGGCGCTCGGCGCGCCAGGCGGGGTTGTCGAGCACGGTGCGGGACTCGGTGGGGGCGTGGATCGTGCGGGGGTAGCGGCGTCCGGGCCAGCGTTCGGGCCGCTCGAGGTAGGCGTGCAGGTTCGCCGGGGCCTGCCCGTCGGCGGCGGCCCGGAGCCCGGCGTAGTCGTACAGCGCCACCAGCACGCTCCAGGCGCGGCGCAGCCACGGCGGCCGCGCCGCCAGGGTCGCGGTGCTCTCCTCCAGCAGGGGGGACAGCCACACCCGCTCGCCCAGCCGCTCGCGCCCCTCACGCAGCAGGTCCCGCCAGGTGGTGAACACCGGCTCCAGCTCCGGGCCCAGGCCCGGCCCGGACGACACGGCGGTGTCGCCGCGCTCGTGTGCCCGCGCGGTCAGGTACTCGATCCGGCGCAGCGCCGCGTCCAACTCGGCGCCCAGGGCGTCGACGTCAGTGTGCGCGGCGTCGCGTTCGGCCTCCGCCCGCTCGGCGCGCCCGCGCAGCAGCAACCGTTCCTCGCGCCAGGCGGCGACGTCCGGTGAGGGGCGACCGGCCTGTCGGGCCCGTGCGTCCGCGAGCGCGCGCACCAGCAGTTCCCGTCGCCGCGCCAGGTTGTCCCGCTGGGCACGTACCTGAGCGGTCTCGGCCCGCTGCCGCTCCAGGCGGTCGGTCAGGTCGGCCAGCCACCCGTGCCCGTGCTCCCGGCCCTCCTGCGGCGCGGCCCCATCCTCATCGCCGGGCTCGTCCCTCCCGCGAGCCCGGTCCGCGACAAGGTTGTCGAGGACGCCGTGCCCGCGCCGCTCGCTCTTCTCGGGTGTGGGGGCCGCGGGGAGGCCGCCGAAGAGGTCTTGCCGCCACCGCGTGCCCGTGCCCGCCCACGCGCGGAGCTCGTCCCGGTCCGGGCTCCGCATCCCCTGCGGGGTGTCCACCGGGAAGGGGTGGTGCAGCACGGCGGTCATCTCCTCCAGCAGGTCGGGCGCGTGCGCGTGCCCGGTCTCGTCGAACGCGTCCAGCCGCTTGCGCTGGAGCAGCAGGATCGCCTCGCCGAGCGCGACCGTCCAGGAGAGGTCGGCGCGCGGGTCTGAGGGGATCCGGATCGTCGCGCCGGCCCGCAACCCCTGTCCGTCGTGGTAGAGGCCGCGCGCGCTGCCCACGACCAGCCTGGCGGTCGAGGGCAGCGCGCGGTTGAGCCTGTGCAGGGCACCGCCGTGGACGGCGACGACGCTCACCACGCCCTGCAGACGCGAGGCGATCTCCGGAAAGAACCCGCCGGAGCACAGCTCGGCGCGGCTGCCCGGTTTGAGGGCGAGCAGCAGCACCGCGGCGGCGCGATCCGAGGCCAGCCGCCGCACCAGCTCCTGCCCCTCGTCCCCCTCGAACACGGTGATCCCGGTGTAGCCCAGGCCCGCGACGGCGTCGACGACCTTGAGACCGGCCAGGCCATAGTCCCGGTACGGGGCCCCGTGCCGCAGGACGTCCCACCGGGCCCCGGACGACGGGCAGGCCAGCACCGACAGCCGCCACCACCGGCCGGGACCCGCGCACGGTTCCGGGCGCACGTCCACCACCGTGCGCACCGCGACGGCGTGCCCCTGCCCGCGGGGGCACCCCCACCAGCGGTGGGCGTCCGGGGCGCCGGGCACCCTGGTGTGGGCGAGCACCTGCGTGCCGCGGTCCTCGGCGGCCAACAGGGACGCGACCCGCTCGGGCAGGTCCGGCTCCGGCGAGACCCCCGTGCTCCACCACCGCGCCCCGGCATCGCGGGGGACGACGACGTCGGTGTCGGGCATGAAAATCCTCCCCTGTCACCCTGATGGGCATCGCGCGTGCGGCATGTCGTGTGTCGGCAGTGGAAAGCGGCCAGGTTACAGTCGCCACCTGCGGCCGGACGCGCACGCCGCCCACCGAGGTCGACCCAGCCCGCGCCCGGCAGGCCCCATCGGTCAAGGTCTCTAGGGGCCCGCGTCCCCTGGTTCCGCCGTGCCGCGGACAGGCGCGGGATGTCCGGGAAAGCACGAGCGATGCCCCGCAAGCAGAGCACCGCCACCCGCAGGGCCCGCGCCCTAACACGCGCGGGCACCCACCGCTACACCGACGCCCTGCGCCGAAGCGGCGCCCCGCCCGTGGCGGCGCGCAAGAGCGTCTGGGACCAAGGCGCGGCCGACGCCGCGCTGGCGCGCGCGTTGCGCCGGGCCGGGCTGGTCGAGGACGCCGAGCACCTGCAATCGGTGGTGGACTACGAGGCGCCCGACGACCTGTCTGCGACCGGGTGGGCCTCCAGTACGAGGGGGATGTGCTGTCCGCGGTGGCGAACGCGCTGGCCGCCGTCGCCACCCGGCCCGGCGTGCGGTTCCTGGCCTCGGCCGTGGCCGACGTGATCGACAACCGGAACCTGGGGTTCGCCGCCGACACGGTGCGCTACATGACCGTGGAGGACGTGGACGGGCACCGGGCGGCCCCGGCGGCCTGGCAGGCCAGGCGGGCGCTGTGGGCACTGCGCGCGGCCAGCCAGGTCCCCCGCGGCGGGGACCACGAGTGGCACGCCTGCATGGCTCTGCTCTGCCGGGTCGGTAAGCACGCCGCGCAGGCCGCTCAGTGCCCGGACCGGCACCGCTGCCGGGTGCGGATAGAACCCGCGCCACCGGCACAGTGGCGCGCGCTGCTGCGCGAGCGGTACCCGGACCGGCCGGAACTGCACCACCCGCCGCTGGACACCCAGGTCATTCACTGCACCGGGTGCGGCGAACTGCGCGCCACCACCCCCGGACAGGACCACGACCCCTGGCAGGGGCACGCGGACACCCCTGCGGAGGCGCACTGAACCGCTGGCGCCTGTCACCGCCACGCCGACGCCCAAGGATCGCCGACCGGTGAGGCCGCGCATCCCACTGTCGCAGGTTCGCGGTCACAGTGACAGTGTGTGACGACAGGATCGTGAGGTTGTGCCGCGTGACGGCGCTGATCGAGCTGCCGTCCTACGATCTTCCCCACCTCAAGAGGCAAGGGGGACGGAATGGCTGACACTGGAGACGTCTGCTCTCGGGTCGTTGGTGAGATCACCTCTATGGCCGCCGAGGAGACTTCCAGCCCGACACGCCTGCTGGCCGTCTTGAACGCTGGCGGTCAGCAGGCTCTGGCCGCCGCCATCGGCGACATGGTGCGTGCCTGGCTGACGGAGCACGGCTGGGCGGACAGTCTTGAGCAGGTCTCCTTCACGACCTACCAAGATTTCCTTTCACTTCCTCCTGCGGACTGGCCGGTGGCGGCGATTATGCTGAACGGCGACTACGGGGTCGAGGACCGGGTTCTCACGGAGGGTGAAGGCGACTTTTGGGGGTGGCTGGAGGCGCACGGCCTTCACGTCGAGACCAGGTCCCATGGTGTGCACGAAATCAGCGTCCCCGACGATGCACCGTCGAGCGCGGGGTTGCGTGACCGGCTGACCACGCTGCAGGCTTTCGAGTGGAACGCACACCTCGTGACACCCGACTACACGACAATTTATCACACCGTTTTCGAGCACTTCGGGCGCCATCCGCAACACCTCGGCGATCTGGATTGGCGTGGCTTTGAAAACCTATGCGCCTCCGTATTCGAGGCCCAGAACTACACCACCGTGCTCGGCAAGGGAGGCAACGACGGCGGCGTCGACATCCGCCTCACGGAGCACCCCGTCTACGGCGAGCGACTGACGGTTGTCCAGGTGAAGCGGTACAAGAAAAAGATCGACATTCAACTGGTCTCGTCGATCCTCGGCGTGGCCCACGCCGAAGGCGCCGCTCGAAGCCTGTTCGTCACCTCCAGCAGCTTCCTGCCATCGGCCAGGAAGTTCGCCCAAGCCAACGTCGGTTCGATCCCGCTCGACCTCGCCGACGGCCAGCAAGTCGCTGAATGGTGTCGCGGACTGCTCCCCAGCCCCGACGCGCTTCGTCGACAAGCGGCATCGTGGACCCCCAAGAAGGCAAAAATCATTGTCGCCGCCGTCGGCGTCGGGATGACCAACTGGAAATGGGCTGCTGTAGTCGCGGAGACGCCGTTGGCTGCTCGCCTGATTCCACTCAATGCCCTTCGGGTCCGGTCGCATGCCGACCCCATGGTCGGCACCGAAACCCCCGACCTGCCAGGCGGGACGCCCACAGCAGAGCACTCCTGGACCGCCCGCCGCTCAAAGAGCGGAGGCGGAGACGAGTACCACGGTGACGACGGTCGGTTCTACCAGGTTTGGGACAAAAAACCGCGCTATTTCGACGACGCAGACTGAGGATATTCAAAAAGAACTTCCACCGCTCCTTACCTGTCATCGCCGGCGGGATAGATTGATGAGAACGCGCATTCAACCATCGCGAGTCCGATCGTGAGTTGGCAGTCTGTGTTCGGCGATGGTCCTGCACCTGGGTACTCACCGCCGCCGGCTACGACGGTCGTAGAGCCGCCAAGCCTCGATCAACAGCAGCCACCACGAGCGGGGCGAGCGAGCCGATCCACCGGTAGTCCTGGGCAGTCTCGCCCTCACGCGCGATGGTGGTGTCGGCGCGGCGCAGGCAGTCGGTCGCCGCGCGCGTCATCGGGGGAGGGTGTGGCCGCGGGCCTCGAGCAGCGCCAGCAGCGAGGTCAGGCGCGTATCGCGCAGCGCCCGGCGACCTGGGGGTGGGCGTGGCGGGCGTGGACGATGGCGATGGCGATGGCGTCGCGGGGCCGGTTCAGGACGGTGGCCTGGCGCTGAGGTGGCTGAGCGCGTCGACGGCGAGCGCGTGGTCGCCGGTCAGGTGCCCGGCCAGGCACAGCGCGTGGGCCAGGGGCTGCCGGTCGGCGTCGTAGGCTGGCTACGCGGTGGTCAGCGCGAGCACGCCGAGCCGCCGAGCCTCGCGGACCTGCCCGGGCTGTGGTGCGGCGGGCGGTGCAAGGTCGGCGTGGCCGATGTTGGTAGCCCTCAACTGGAAGCCGAGTTCGACGCTCCGGCCCCCTGTCCGAGGTGTCGGAGGTCAGCCTGCGGCGGGTGGCTCGGTGATCGCGCGCCGAGGCTTCGTGGCAGTCGTCGCGCCTGGAGGTGGTGTGGTGCCGTGGCGCCAGGTGGTGACGAGCAGGGCGAGTCGTTGCGGGCGGTCGTGGTCGGCGAGGACCCAGCAGATCGCGATGGTCGGGGCGAGGATGGCGATGATCAGCAGGGCGGCGCCGACCCATCCCGCCGCGAGGGCTGCGGCCACCATGCCGCCAGCGCCACCGGTCATGCCGATGGTTTTGACGGTCCTGGCCGACGGGCCTCTCATCAGTCTACCGCCCGGCCTGCGCCGAATCGTCTAGCGATTGCGATTTTAGGGGCGGCGATCAGCACGATTTTGAGCAGTTCGCTCCACCGCCGAAGACGGGGTGTGCCGTCAACTCGCAGGTCGAGCATCCAGCCAGCCCACTCCTCTAAGTACCTGTCCTTGACCTGCGCGGGCAGCAAGCAGACAGCGGCTCGGATGCTGCGAGAGGGGCACCTAGGGGTTACCTCGGCAACGGGACCAGTCAGGTAGATCAAACCGCCGAGCACCATGCCGGTGACACTCACCAAGCCCAGAACAATGCCGAAGATCGTCGCAATTATGCCGATATCGCCGATAGCGATCCAGACGAGAATGGAGCAGGTTATGACCGCGACGCTGGTGGCGATCATGCGTTTACCGCCGGCCTGCGTGACCGACGGCACGACGCCTTTGATTCCTCGTTTCATGATCCGTTCCTCCCTTCAGTGTCCGGGTTGGGGACGCAGCGTCGGGAGGCTGCCGGTCATGGTGGCTTCGGCTCGGACGACGGCCTGGTAGGCGGTGATGGCTCCGTGGCCGGCGAAGCGGTAGTAGCGGCGGCGGGGACGGCCTCGGTCTTCGTGGTCGGCGGGGTCTTCCCAAAAGCTCTCGACCAGTCCGGCCTGCTCGAGGCGGTTGAGGATCGGATGCAGGGTGCCGGTCATGATCCCGGCCTGGCGGGCGATGTCGAGTCCGTAGCGCGGCACTGCCGGGTCCTCCAGCAGCACGCGCAGCACCGCGATCGTCTGCGGCGTCATCCGTGGTCCGGCCATGGCCACAACTCTAGCTAACTAGACTTCGGAGCGCTAGCTAGCTAGACATGCGCCTGAGCAGGCTGTGCCTCCCCGTCAAGTCCGCGCGGTTTGTCGGTGACAGCCTCATGCCTTCGACTTCGGGGACAGCTGCTTGTAGAAGCCGAACCCGACGTGCGGGTCCCCCGGCACCTGCCACTCCTTGCCGAGCAGCCTGGGCAACGCCTGACCCGGTTCGAGCGTGACGAACCCGTGGGCGGAGTAGAACTTCATCAGCCGCTCCAACTCCAGGTCAGGTGTGGCGACCCCGAACCAGACGCGGACCCCGCGCGCCCGCAGCCTCTCCTCCAGGTAGGCGATCAGCTCAGCGCCGATACCCCGATCACGCGCCTCGGGAAGCACCGCGATGAGGTCGAGGTTGCTGTGCTTGTCCTTGACCGTGGTGTAGTCGTCACCAAGGGGAAGCGGCATCCCGTACCTCGCCGCAGTCAACGCGGTCGCCACGATCTGGTCGCGGCAGGTGAGCGCGGCCCCCACAAGACGCCCGTTCTCGCGGTAGCAGGCGACGATCGGCGCGTACACCTCGTCCATGTCGGTCATCGGCACCGCGGTCGCCGCGATGTCGTCGAAGACGCTGAGGAACAGGTCGAGAGCTTCCTGCCGCTCCGCGTCGGTACGGGCTTCACTGATCATCCGCCCAGTATCCGGTACCGCCGCCCGGCTGGCCTGCCGCGTCGACGACGGTGTCCCGGCGCGAAGACGACCGCCGGGGCGGGCGCGGGTTACTCGACGTCCTGGTCCTGCCGCAGCGGCACGGTGCGCAGCCGGGGCAGCCACTGCGACGGAAGCGCGCCTTCGACCGCGAAGACGGCGGCGAGGTCGGCGGGCGTGAGGGAATCCAGGTCGCGGGTCCGGGCGGTGCGCCACGCTCGGACGATCCGGTCGAACAGGTCGATGACGGCGTCCGGCCGCAGCAGGTACACATGGCTCTCGGCCACGGCGTGCGCGCTCGGGTGAACCCTGGCCTGCGGAGTCATCAGCAGCGTGGGGGAATCTCCAGGCGCTGCCTCGGCACGGCTCTTGGCGGTGAACCGCAGGTGCCCGCCTGCCTGCCGGACGTCCTCGGCACCGAGTTCGCCGCCCTCCCCGGCTTCGCTCTTGGCTTCCCAGGCCACCCACATGGTGCTGCCGAAGACCCAGATGGCGTCCGGCGCGGCCTGGTTGTTGCCGTCGCCCTCGCTCGGCACCGCGCCGGCAAGCCTGCCGAGGACGACCAGGGCGGCCTCGTAGGGCTTGTGCGGCGTGGCCAGCAACGCGGCGCGGGCTTTCCGGACCTCGGTGTCGAACACGGTCGGCTTGGCCAGCCGGGCCGCGTTGGCCAGCACACCGGCCATCGCCTGCTCGTCGAGCGGGTCGAGCGCAGGTTCCTCCGGTACGGTGCCGCTCTCGACGGGCGCGGCCAGGTTGGACAGCCAGGTCGTGCCCCGTCCGGCCGCGCGGGCCGCACCGTAGAACTTCGTCGCCGCAGCCCCCAGGACAGGATCTGCGGCCTGTCGGGCGAGGCGGTGCGCGATGCAGGACGCCAGGTAGTTCCACAACGCGGCGTAGCGCTGCGGCGCCCGGCCACCCCGCAGGGCGTCGAGCACCTCACGGATGCAGTCCAGGGCCCGTGACCACTCCCCCTGCCAGATCGCCTCGCACGCGACGACCTCGTGGCTGACCGCGCGCTGAAGCTCGGCGGTGCCGGGCGCGTCGACGCGTTCGTACTGTTCGCGATCGTCGACGATGTCCTGATCGACCTCCCGCCACTCGGCCCCGTGCTCGGCGAAGATCCGCAGGTTCTCCCGCATCTCGGCCGAGGTGTGGTCGATGCTGTGCCGGTAGCCGAACTCCAACTCGGCGTGGATCTCCGGGTGCATGGCCTCCTGGACGTCGCGGCGGGTGACGTAGGAGACGAGTTCGTCGTCGAGCACGAGCACCGCGGCGAAGTCCTTGGCGTTGCGGGTCGCACGACCGGCACCCTGCATGATGCGGGCACGGATGCGTTCCTGCAGGACCTCGATCGCGCCGAGTGAGCCGTGCAGGAACCGCTCCTGCAGGTCGCCGCGGGCGGGCAGCCCGGCCAGCACCACCAGGCGGCAGTCGTCGTCGGGCAGGTCGATGCCGTCGTAGCGGTTGTTCAGCACCAACGCGGCGGCGGGCTCGTCGGTGAAGACCGCCAGGTCGTCCTCGACGTCGTCGGCCCGGAACACCTCGTGCTTCTCGGGCAGACAGGTGTCGGCGAAGGCGTCGGCGGTGCGGGTGTCCGGGGTCATGACGACGGCGCGGCCGTGCTCGGCGACGACGTCGGCGATCCAGGTGTCGACCTTGTCCGGGTCGGCGGCCAGGTCACTGGTCAGTTGCGGAAAGCAGAAGAGCCGGCGACCGGTGCCCTGCTTCTCCCAGCCCTCGGGGATCGGGATGCGGGTGATCTTGCGCCTGCCGAAGATCCGTTCCAGCTCGCCCCCGGCCCCTAGCGTCGCACTCATGTAGATCCGACGGGCGGGGTTGTCGAAGGCGGGGTGGACCAGCGTCGGCGGGATCAGCGGCCGGATCAGCAGACTGCGGTGGGACAGGTAGACCAGACACTTGTCGAGGTTGCCGCGCAGGAACTCCAGCGCGTACGCGCCCGCTTCGCTGATCTTGTCGGCGTCGACGGCCGCGTCGAGCGTCTGCTCGAGGTGCGTGGCCTGGGTGGCGACGCCGAGCGGGGAGGCCAGGTAGACGGTGTTGCGGTACTGGCTGTCGGTGGTGTCCCTGCGGAGCCGGGCCAGGACCAGCGGGTCCAGTGCGCCTGCCAGCGCCGAGAGCACATCGAAGTAGGCGCTGTCCTCGTTGGCCCGGTCGATCTTCAGGCTCCAAGGGCTGGCGACGGCAGTCTCGGCCGCGTGCGCGTCGTCGAGCAGCAGCAGTTGCGCGTCGTCGAGGGCGGGGTTGGAGTTGAACACGTGGTGGTAGACGCTCACGGCGATCGCGTTCGCCGCGGTGTAGCGGGCGCGGTCGGCCTTGTTCCACTTCCGTACCTTGCCGATGAGCAGCACGTTGGGGATGCCGTACTCGGTGAGCTTGTCCGCCGTCTGCCGAGCCAGTTGCCGGGTCGGGCACAGGTAGGCCACCCGTTCACGGAAGGCGCGGCGCCGGTAGTCGCCGATAAGTCCGCCGACCAGGGTTTTGCCCGCGCCGGTCGGCAGTTCGATCGCGACGTCGTGACCGGTGGCGTGGTTCTTGTGCCAGTCCTTCAGCACGGTTCCCTGGTGGAACCATAAGGACTCGGGCCCGTCGTTGGTCTCGGCGAGCTTGCGGTAGAGCTGGACGGGGTCGTTCGGGATCGCGGACGTGCCGCTGGAGCGCTTGAATGCCATGTCGTTGCTGTCCCTCGAGTGTCAGGGCCTGCGGCCCGCGATCGTGCGGCTATTTCAGCGACAGATCCGGAGTTCGGCTAGGCCCCAAGCGTGTACGACGGTGCCAGCCCCTGTCAGGCCGGGGCCGCGGCGAGCGCGGTCAGCCTGCGCTGGACGTAGCCGTAGAGGCGGTCGACGTGCTCGCGCAGCAGGGCAGGGGCCGCGCAGCAGACGGTGGCCAGGGCCGGGTCGCCGGTGCGGGTGGTCGGGTACCTGCCCTGGTCGCCGACCGCGTCGTAGTGGTCGAGATCGCGGACGAACGCGACCACCAGGTTCTGCTCGGTCCCCTCGGCGAGCAGCTCGTCACCGCGCCGGGCGAGTTCGTCCAGCAGTGTGGTCAGGCTGTGGGTGACCGGGAAGGTGTCGTCGTGCAATGCTTTCAGGCCGAGCTGTGCGAGCTGGCGGGCGAGGAAGAACGCCGGTTGCGGCACCCGGTTGACGATGGCGGCGACCGCAGCTTGGTGGAACTCGGCGAGGGTGTCCTCGACGGGGTCGGCGCAGTGCGTGCGGGACAGGCACAGGGCGTCCCCGTCGTTGTGGTAGCTGGTGTTCATGTCGCCGAACGGGCTGCGGTACGTCATGGGCGGTCATTGTCCTCGGCGGGTGCCGCCGCGCCAGCGCATATCGAGGTTCGGGACTGGTGAGGTCGCGTATTCAACTGTCGCAAGTTCCCTGCGGTTGTCACGGTGAGTGATCGACAGATGTGTATCGGCTTCGGGTTGCGCCGGCCTGGGCGGCGAGCCTGGTCATGGTGACGTTGGTGCGGCAACTGCCGCACCAACGTCGTGCGTTCTGGTTCACGGACGCTTCGGATCCACAACTTCTCCGGATAGCCGCCAACTTCGAGTGGTAGGAACATGGCCGCCGGATAACCTGGCCCCCGTGATCTCTCGCTATCACCTCAAATGTCCCGGCTGCGAGGAAATGTTCGTCTTGCGGCTCGGAGTTGAACCGACTCGCGGCACGAGTTTCTACCTCCCGTGCCCGCTATGCCGCCTGCCGATCCAAGGATCGATGTCGGGCACTGAGCTCTCGAATCACCAGATCACCGTCGGCGCCGAGGTACTGAGCGGCCAGAACGCCGAGCCGGATGGCGTGCCGGTGGTGACCATCAACCCGTTCGTGCCGTCGCTCTACGACGCGGACTCGTTCGCTCCCGCAGGGGCTTTCCCCACGATCACCCTCGTGCAGATCCTCGGTAACGACGTCTTCGGTAAGTTCCGGGAAGAGCGGCACCAGTCACTCGAAGCTGGCCAGCTCCTGTGGCCCAAGGTCAGGATGTTGTTCCAGTACTACCTGCAGGGCAATGCCGAGATGTTCACCCGTATCGCACAGCGGCATCTCGGACTCGGGTGGAAGCCGAGCACGAGCCACGAGCGGACCACGGTCGCGTACCAAGCGCTGGGGACGGCCACGACGATGATCACGGGGAACACGGGGACGTGCGGTTCCACGGTGATCAGCCGCTTCCGACGGAAGCACACCGCCGCGATGGATCGGCACCTGGACCACCTCAAGGCCTTCCGGCGTCGAGGACAGGAGCTTGACGCCTTGGAGCGAAACCTGTTCACCGAGCTCAACCGCTTCGTGGAGCGGCACGAGTCGTGGGAGATGGGCCTGATAGGCAGGTTCATCGGGCCGAAGGAGAAAGAAGCCTTCGACGAACTGGTGCTCTTCCGTGACGAGTTCTCGACGGTGAGGGACCTTTACCAGCAGGGATTCGAGCTTGCCTGCAAGTGCCTGTGGCCGTTGGTGGCGGCCCAGAACACGGTGAAGCGCGGCAACCCCGATGACTTCGGGGACGTTCATCCCGAGCCTGAGATCGTGCCAGTGAACAGGCGCCCCAAGAGCCTCAAGAAGTTCGACGATCTGGCGAACGCGCACAAGATCGCGTACGTAGCTCAGGTTCCAGGCTGGGAGTCGCTCGCGGTCCTGCTCAACAACCGCCGGCGCAACACGATCGGGCACGCCACCGCGCACCACGACCTCCAGACGGGCCGTGTGGTCAGCGACAAGGACCCCGCCGGGATGACCTACCTCGAGTTCCTCGGCGAGACCCTCGGTGTCTTTGAGGCACTCTCGGTGCTCGCCCAGGTCTTGCGGGCAAGCCGCGTTGCCGCATCGCCCGACTTCGGCCTGCCGGACCAGCAAGGCTGAGAGAAGGGCCCTCCGGGGCCCTTTCCCACTACCAAGATCAAACTCTGCGGGGACGAGGGCGGAGGGGATTGCCAGGTGGAAGCCGGAGGCATCCGGCGACGGGGACCGGGTTCGCGGTGTTCACCCGCGGGGAACGGCGCTGATGCTCTGGCCGCGCGAACCGGGCGCGGTCCGCGTGTCAGCGCGGAAGGGCTTCAAGGGCCTGCATGCCCAGTCCGGTGACGAACTCGAGGATGGCCGTGTTCGCGCCCGTCTTCAGGGTCTCCAGCAGGGATCTGATCATGGTGCGCATCCGGCTGGGGTCAGGGCTCGCAGCGCTGGCCTCCTCGTGGAGCTCCTGGGCTTGGACGTCCGCGGTGCGCTGGGTGTCCTGGTCCAGGTTGAGCACGGGGAGGGCCTGGCTGACGGCGCCGGCGAACTTGAGGACGGCGGCGACGTCGAGGTCGGAGTTGATGTTCTGCCGGACGTTGGTGCTGGAGTTGACGATGTTGCCGACGCTGTCGGTCATCGTGATGTTGGTGTTGTTGTGGGTGGTGTGGTTGGTGGTGGCCCCGCTGTTGCGGTCGAGGTAGCTGCGCACGTCGCCTTCGTGGTGGAGGAGGCAGTCCCGGCCTTTGCTGGTGATGCGAGGGTTCAGGACTTTCCGGACGCCCGCTGCGGGGACCTGACCTTCGAACAACCCGTGTTCGTGGAGGTAGGCGATCTCCTTGTCCACTTCGTCGGGGGTGAAGTCCTTGCCGGGGTGGCTCATCGCCTCCGTGTTGAGGAACGGCTTCCAGTTCGGGACGCGGGGGTTGGCGTCGAGCCAGGCGAGCATGCCGGTCCGCAGGGCACCGATGCGGCGGGCCGGGCTGTTGCGCTGGGCGATAAGTCGCTGCGCTTCAACCATGCCGGGCCCGGTCAGACGGCAGTCGGCACCCTCCGAAGTCGAGTAGTCGTTGGCCAAGCCTTGAACGACGAGGTACTCGACGATCAGATTGCCGTTCTCGATGTCGATCCGGTTCTGCTCGAGGTAGTCGGCGACGCTGGCGTCGCCTTGCCCTAAGCGCTCCAGAAGTCCCTGTGCGTGCTTTTCGATGTTGATCATGAAGTTGTCGTCCTTTCCTGTTCAGGACGGCTGCGTCGAACACAATCGGCTCAGCGGCCTACGGAAACGGCTTTACGCGCGGAAGGTATCGAACGTGTGTTCCTCCGTTTAGCCCGACACGCTAAACCGTCACCCTCTAGGGCAGGGGTATCGGCGTGCTGGCTTGCGGGGCCACGAGTGGGCACCACGTCTCAGGCGGTGCGGGCACGGTGGGCTCGTTGGCGGCATGTGGCGCAGCAGTAACGGCGGGGCCGTCCGGCAGCTGTCCGGCGAAAGGGCTGGGTGCAACCGCGACCGACACGGACCCGCTGGGCCACCAGCGCGCGGTCCTGCGCGCGGCGGACATCGCCGAGGTCCTGGACGAGTACGCCACGTCCCCCGGCCGGGAGGCGGGGGTGGACCTGCGTGCGGATGCGCGGTTGGTGCTGCCGCCCGCCGTCGAACGGGAGGTGCGCGGCGCGGCTGCGGTGCCAGCCCTGCTGCCCCCCTGCCCTGCGGGGCAACCCCGCGATGGACGACTACACCGTGTACGCGACGAGCGACCGCGCGCCCCTGGCGACACGTCGGCATCGTCGCCTCGCATGTGGACCTAACCCCGGCCTGGATCGCCGAGCACGCCGGGGCGATCCTGCGCCCGTTCTGCCCCACCGCGAGGCGGGGCGCGATCCCCGTCCCACCTCACTCTCCCCGAAGGGAAGCGCGTGACCCCCGCCGAGTTCAAGGTGCTCCGCGAGTCGCTGGGCCTGTCGGCGCAGTGGCTGGCGACCGCCGTCCACGTTGACCAGCGGACCGTCCGCCGCTGG
Source organism: Actinosynnema pretiosum (assembly GCF_024171695.1). Taxonomy (GTDB): domain Bacteria; phylum Actinomycetota; class Actinomycetes; order Mycobacteriales; family Pseudonocardiaceae; genus Actinosynnema; species Actinosynnema pretiosum. The sequence continues at coordinate 36,109 of NZ_JAMTCF010000014.1, forward strand.
CAGGGCGGCGCGATCCCGCTGCGCGCCGACGTCGTCACCCTGCTGACCCGGATCGCCGAGTGGGACGCTGCGGAGACCGGCGCGGCCGCGAAGCCCGACAGCCTTCCGGCCGGGGACTGGCCCGTCCTGGAGATCCCGCGCGTCGATGCCGGCGTCGCCGACGATCTCGGGTTTCCCGCCGCCTACCACCGTGCCGTCGCCGCGCGGGTCCGTCGCAGGCTCGGTGGCCAGTTGCACCTGGTCTACGCGGACCGGCAGCGGGCGCGAAACGCGCTCATCGGTTGGACCGGGCACGCCGGTCCCCGTCACCGCAGCAGAGCGACGGCTGCGTGTGTCGGTCGCGGTCGTGGACTGTGGTTCTACGCGAGGTCGACACCCCGAACACCGCATGCTCTTACGGCGTCGCGGTGCGCGCGCTGGTCGCCGAGGTCGGCGGGCGCACGCCGCTGGTGGTACTGGACGAGGGGACGACGCTGGACCGGGTGACTTCTTGGTTCTCGTCCCGACGGGGCGGGGCTACGCCCGCGATGGCGAACGCCCGGCTGGGCGGGCTGTGCTCGACGGCGGGGTGGTGACGGGACCAGGGGGGTGGCTCGCCGGGAACCCGCCACGTCGGGTGCGGCACCGGACCGGGCTCGGGCGCTGGATCGTGGGCATGTGGAGTCCTTGCTGGTCCGCTCCCATCTGCCGCTGCGGGGAGCGGACGCTGTGGCGGATGCTTCACGAGACCGCCGCCCGCGCCGAGGAGATCTTGGGCCTGGACGTGGAGGAGTTGGACCTGCGCAACCGGCGCGCCAGGGTGGGACGCAAAGGCGGTGCGGCCGACATGATCGTGCGACGGACCGCGACGGCCCACCTGCGCCCCGCCTGCTCGGCGAGCGCCGCACAGGCCTGGTGTTCCTCACCACGCGCCGGGCCCGCGTCGCCCTGCTTCCAGGCGACGTGGACCCGGACAGCGGGCTGGCAAGGCTGTCCTACCGGCGGGCCACGGAGTGCTTCGCCCAGACACCCGCCAGGGCCGTGGGAGCTGCACCGACTGGCACTCCACGCTCACCCGGCACGAACACCTCAGCCTTGCTGGCGTACTCCGGCTACACCAGCGTGGCCTCCCTGGCTCGCTACGCGCGGGTTTCACCGACCGCGCTCGCTCGCTTGCAGTCCTCCGGAGCCCCTGCACGTCGCCATCACCGACCACTCCGAGCCGGCAGAACGAGGAGAGGCATGACAGGAAGTCGACTCCATCGGCCCGCCTGAATCGTCCAGTTCATGCTGCCACTGGACAAAATCGACTTTAGGCTACCCGGATCTGCGAGTTCTCGAAATCCAAGTAAACCAACATAGAGCAGACGAACATCAATGCCTGTACGGCGTTGCACATATTGTACTGACGCGAGCTAACGGTATGCGCTGTTGCGTGACGATTATAGACCTCCGGCACAGGGTCTCCATCTTTTGCGAAAAATTGCTGGTAAGCTTGCCAGAGAGGGGCGAATGCCATGAATTCTCGAATTTCGAGGTCGCCGTAGGCGCCCGCAGTGCGCTTTCCGCTTCGATCGGGGGTGTATTTTTTGCGATCTTCTCCGAAGTGAACGACGACGAGGGTGTCGACGAGAGAACTCGCCAGCGCCTGCGCAGCAGCGACGTGGCCTGCATCGAGGGCGTCGAGTGCGGCGAAAACAAACGGAACGTATGGAGCGGCGAATGCCGTCGTGCAAGCTTTTGCCAGTTCGCGACAGTCCTCTGAGATGCTTTTCCAGTGCTTTTCAAGAAGCATTCTACGCTTGCTCGCACTGCCAGCAAGGATCAGTTCTTCAGCCGTGGAGGCGCGCGGAATTCCGTAAAGCGGGATTCCGTCAGCCATGACGACAACTTCGACCTGCTCGAACTTCAGGTTCTCAATTCCCTGAAGGTTCTGCGGGTAAAATGAAAATTCAACCCGCGCAAGCGATACTTGCATATTTGCCAGAAAGTCGACATATTGCTTGGCAAAGCTCGAAAGGGCCTGCGTTGTCACGCCAGCGATGCGGAAATCCACATTTTTGATCAACTGTTCTGAAACGCACTTAAGGTTTGACTGCAGAAGTGCACTCGCCTTCAGGAGGTCGCTGTCGATGATAGCAGAAATATGATTCCGCATCGCATTCTGCGCCACACGAAGAGGCGCGACAAGACTCTCTGCGACCATTTGTTGCGTTCTAGCAAAGGTTGCCAATGCCTCATTGTCAATGGGCATCGAGGCAGCCGTTCGACTTAGGTACTGCTGGACCCGATCCAGGCTCCTGCGAAGTTCTTCCTGCTCCTCTGGAGTAAACTGCCGAATTTTAGCGCTCGCCGGAACTTTCTCGGTCGCCTGCGGGGTCTCGCGCTCGTCGTCTGCCACACAAGGAAGGTTAGCCGTCGAGACAACCGCGGCTGGCAGGCCACTTGGAGAAGCCGTGAGGCGAGGATCGGTGTGGCGGTGTACACCGGCAGACTTTCAGTTTCAGCTGCTATACGCGCGACAGGACGGCGATGCCTCTGGTCAGCGCGGCTGGGCGGCAGCGTGCGTGCCGGTCGCGGGCAGTGGGCGTCCCGCCAGGGGGTGCAGAGTTTCGTCGGGCACCCCTGTCGCAGCAGGCGGCGTCCGAGATCGTGCTCGACAGACAGCAGCGGCATAGGGCGGCCGAGTCGCCGACCATCACGACCCGGTCGGGGGTGCGGCCCGGCGCTCGGCACGCCCGGCACAGCGGCTCTGGCGCGAGTGCGGCCGCTTCGCAGGCCGGGGTGACCAGCGGCTGCGCCGGCGGGGTCGGGCCGGTGTGTTCCGGCACCGCGCGCGCGCGGACCTCGTCCTTGCCGGTGACGATGGCGTTGTCGATCCCGTAGGCGTGCGGCGCGTCCGGTAGCTCCCGCGTGCCGGGGCCGGGCGACCAGGCGCACCCGCTCGGCGGCCGCCAGGCAGGACGCTTCCAGCGCGGCTGGCCTGTCGGCGTCCGGTGGCCCGGACAGCGCCCGCAAGCGCTCGGTCGGCGGGGCGTCGGGCAGGTCGACGGCCGTGAACGCGCGCGTGGGTGTGCCGTCCCGTGCGGGTCGGCGCGCCGGCACCGGTCACGACAGCGCGCCTGCGGTTGTGCCCGCCGGGGCGGTGGGTGTGGCCGCGGCGATGATCAGTTTTGTGCGCAGGGTCTTCTGGGTGCAGCCGGAGCAGCGCGGCGGGCAGCCCGCGCAGGTGGTCAGCTCGACCAGCAGCTCGCGCAGCGGCAGCGGCAGGTGCTTGTCGCCGTTCTCGACCAGGATGCGGCCGAGGTCGTTTTCCAGGCAGGCGTGGGTCAGGCGCACCAGATACAGGTGTGCCCGCCCCAGGCCGCTGGCGAGCGCGGCGGCTTCGGCCAGGGTCAGCGTGGCCGCCCGGTGGCCTTGGCCGTCGCGGTGCTGGGCGGTCGCGCGGCGCAGCAGGGCGGCCAGTTCGGCGTCCCGGTCGCCGGTCGGGCGGGCGCCCCCCATGCGCCCGGCCGGGTCGGGGTCGGTGTGGGTGGGGCGTAACGGGATCGTGGGGGTGTTCATCGGTGCTCGCAATCGTCAGCGTGTTCGGGCGGGATGCGTGCGCGGCAGGTCGAGTAGTCGGTAGCGGCCGATCAGGGAGGCGTGCGGGTCGCAGGAGGGCAGCTCGCCCAGGTGGGGGCGCTGCTGGTGCAGCTCGGTCCGGTCGGCTGCCGGTAGGGCCGCGGTGCTGGCGGCGGTGGCCAGGGCGCGGGCCCGCTGCCACGGGCTGCGGGCGGCTTCCGGGCCGGTGCGCAGGGCTTGCGCGTAGGCCAGGACCATCAGCGCCGCGATCCGGTCGGGCAGTGGCGCGTTCTGCTCGTGGGCGTCGTGGGACATCACCGCAGCCGTGGCCAGGCGCACCGCGGCGCCGGTGTCCCCGTCCTCCAGGTGCAGTTCGGCCAGCGCCGTCCACACCGCCGCCCGGCGCGGGCACAGCGGCGCGCGGGGCGTGGGCAAGATGTGCGCGGCGCCGACCGGCCGCCCTTCCAGCAGGATGTCGAGCTCCAGCAGCACCTGGCGGGCGTGTTCGGGTTGTCCGGCCCGGTGGTGGCGTCGGGCGCGCCGCCAGTGGGAGGCGGTGGACCAGCGTCGGGGCCAGGTGGCGTGGGGATCGTCGGGGTGTGCGGTGAGCAGGGCCAGCGCGTGCCGCTGGCGCTCGTGGGCGTGCCGGTGCTGGGCCTGGCCCGCGGGGATGCCCCGGCACAGCGTCAGCTCGGTGAGTACCGCGACCTCGCGCCACAGCGTGTGCTCGACGGCCCGGTCCAGGACCGGGGCGGTCAGCTCCCGGCACCAGCGCAGCTCCTGCGGCAGGCCGGTGGGGGCCAGCAGCAGCACGGCCGCGGTCATCCGCGCGGCGGTCTCGGGCCGGTGGGCCAGCTGCCCGTGGACGGCGGCGGCCAGGGTGCTGCGGTGGTGCTGGACCCAGTGCCGGTTGCGGGCGCGGCGCCGGGTGGCCGGTAGGCCCAGGGCGTGCAGGTCGCGGGCGCTCATCACCTGGTCGAGCAGCAACGGCCAGGTCGCGGGCGCCTGGTCGTGGACGGTGGTGCTGCGGCGCGCCTCCTGCTCCAGCCAGGCCAGCAGCTCCTGCGGGTCGACGGAGCCGGGCACCGGCGGCGGCGTCTTCTGCCCGGCCGCGGCGGGGGTGGGTGAGGTGTCGGTGGTGGTCATGGCGACGCTCTCGCGATCGGTCGGGGACAAGGGCGGGGAGGGAGGGGAGGCCGCGCCCAGGGGCGCGGCCTCCGGTCGGGCCGGGCGGGGGCCGGTCAGGGCGTGGGGGTGGTGAGGTCGGTCAGGGCGGTGTCCAGCTCGGCGAGGCGGCGGGGGTGCACTTGCGGGTCCAGGCGCTGCGCGGCGGCGCGCAGCACGGCGGTGGCCAGCCCGGTGCGGCCCAGTCGGGCCTGGGCGTGGGCGGCCACCAGCACCGCCTGCGCGTGTTCGACCGCCGTCTCGGGGCCGTCACCGATCAGCGTGAGCGCCTCCAGTGCCTCGTCCAGGGCCGTCTGCGGCCGGGCGGGCAGCCAGGTGGCGGCGATGGCGGTGCGGCGGGCGCCCAGCAGCCAGGAGGGCGCCTGTCGGGCCTGGTCGACGGCCAGCGCCAGCCCGTGCTCCCGACGTGCTCGCTCGTCCCGGCCGCGTGCGGCGTGGTGGTGGCCCATCGCCGCGTGCGCGTGCGCCACCGACCGCTGGTCCCCGGCGCACGCCAAGGCCCTGCGCGCGGCGGGGCCGCAGTCCAGCCCCAGTGCGCGGCGGGCGTCGGCCACCCGCGCCCAGGCCGTGCCGGTGTGGCCGTGGCCGGTGCGTTCGGCGGTGAGCGCGGCGGCGCGCTGCATCGACAGCAGCGCCTGCTGCTCCCCGGCCAGGTGCAGGCCGTGCCAGGTGAGCGCGGCCAGCTCGACCACCAGCGCGGCCAGCCGCGGGTGCGGCTCGTCGCGCTGGTCCACGCCCAGCTCGTAGGCCGTCTGGTGGGCGGCCGGCAGCGCGGCGTGCTCGTGCCGCAGCCAGCGCGCGGCCTGGCGCGGGGTCCACGCGGACGCGCCCGCCGTGACCGGCTCGTCCAGGCCCGAGCGCTCGTGCGGGTCGCGTACCGCCAGGGCGCGGGCCGCGCCTGCGGCGTCCTGGCGGTGCCGCTCCAGCACCGCGAGCACCATCACCAGCGTCGCGGGGTCGTCGCCCGCCCGCTCCACCAGGTCTCGGCGGGGCGTGGTGGTGTGGACGGCGGGCCGGTAGCGCGGCGCCCCGTGCTGGGGCACGCACCGGATCAGCCCGTCGTCCACCAGGCGCCGCACCAGGGCCTGGGCGTCCCCGCCCGCCCCGGAGACCAGCGCGACCAGGCTGGTCTGCGCCAGGCTGGTCTGCGGATGCGGCGTCAGCAGGGCCAGCGTGTCCTGGGTGGACTCGGTCAGTCGGATCACAGCGACCCCCGCGAGGACGCCGGGCCGTCGACGCTGTCCAGCAGCTCGACCACGCGTCGCCGCCTGCGGTGGTGCAGTACCGGGTCCAGCAGCCGGGCCGCGCGCGTGAGCGCCGGGTGCGCGCCCTGGACCCCGACCGCGTCGGCGAGCGCCACGGCGGCGTCGGCGTACGCCTCGCCGTGCCCGCCGGGCAGCCCGCCGTCGTCCACGACCGGCGGCCGCTGGTCGGGGTCGGGGTCGAGCAGGGTCAGCGCTTCGCGCGCGTACCCGGCGGCCCGCCGCGCCCCCTCCGCGGGCGTCCGCCCGTCCGGGTGGGCGCCGGTCAGTTCCAGGCGCGCCAGCACGGCGGTCAGCGCGCCGATCACCGGCTCGATCGCCCCCCGGCGCCGCTCCAGCGCGATCGCCGTCTCCGCGTGCCCGAGCGCCCGAGCGAGCGTGCCGGGCCCACCCCTGGTGTTCGCGGCGAGCGCGTGCGCGAGCGCCAGGTGCGCCAGCGCCCTCTCGCGCGGCTGGACGGCCAGGGTGCGGGCGTGCTCGGCCAGGCGCAGCGCCGAGGTCGGCTCGCCCAGGTCGGCGGCGGCGATCGCGGCCCGCGCGGCGCCCACCGCCGCGTAGGGCTGCCGCTTGTGCTCGGCGGCGGTCCAGGCCAGCCACTGCGTCTCCAGCTGGGCGCGCGGGTGCCCGAGCCGCTCCAGGGTGCGCCACAGCGCCGCCCCCAGCTCCCACACCTGCGTGCCCATCGACAGCGCGTGCGCCACGCGCTGGGTCCACACCAGCTCGTGGCAGTGCCGCACCAGCCAGGCGTGCGCCTGCCGCGCCGAGGCGAACGGCCCCGGCTGCTCCTGCTGGTCGAGCAGGTGGCGGTCGGCGGGCGGCTCCAGCAGGTCCGACGCCTGCACCGCGCGCTCGGTCAGCGCGATGACCAGCCTGGTCAGCGGGGCCTTGTGGTGGCGGGCGCGGTCGGCCAGCAGCTCCAGCGCCGACCGGTCCCCGTCTATGCCCTCGGCGCGACCGGCAAGCCGGTAGTAGACGGGCGCCTCGGCGGCGAGGGTGTCCGGCAACGGGTCGCGGTTCGGGCACCGGGACGCCACCAGGTGCCCGGCGGCGATCCAGCGGGCGGCGTCGGCGCGGGCCTGCTCCGGGGTGCTCTCGCGCAGCAGCGACAGGGTGGTGTCGGAGACCGGGGAGTGCAGCAGCTCCAGGGGCTGCACTCGCACCGGCAGGGGGGCGGTCAGGGACATGACGCCCTTTCTGGGGGGAACGGTGGGGAAGGGTGGAGCCGCCTCCGCCCGTGCGCGTGTCGATCACGCTCGGGCGGGGGCGGCGGTCATCGGGGGCGCGCGGGCGCGCCGGGGGTCACGTCCGTGCGGGGTGCGCGGCCCGGACGCGGTCCACGTGCGCGGACACGGCGTCCAGCAGCGCCGTCGTCCCCTCCGGGCTGTGGTGCAGGTGGTGATCGGCGGGGACCTGCACGAGCGTGGCGTTGGGGTGGCGGCGGCACAGCTCCCGCTGCTGCCCGAGCCAGATCGCCGCGCTCTCCCTGCCAGCCCAGTGGGGGCCGGTGGCCACCAGCAGCGTCGTGGGCACGTCCGGGCAGGCGGTGGCGCGCACCTCGTCGCCGCCCCGCGCCAGGCCCGCCCTCTCCCGCGCCGCGCCCAGCCAGTAGCGCGCGCTGCGGAAACGCGCGACGTACTGCTCGGCCCACTTCGGTTCGATCAGTTCCTTCCTCGGGCCGGTCAGCGGGGTGCTGCCGGTACGGGCCGCGCGCAGGCGGCTGGGTCCCAGCCCTCTGAGCGCGAAGTCGGCCGCGGTGCGCCAGTGCCTGCCCGCCGTGGGGTCCAGGGAACGCATGGCCAGGGGGTGGTCCTCCAGGGTGGTGTCGGCCAGGACCAGGGCGGCGACCCGGTCGGGGCGCTGGGCGGCGGCCATGCGGGCGATCAGGCCGCCGGTGGAGTGCCCGAGCAGGATCACCGGCTCCGGCCCGGCCCCGGTCTCCTCCTGCTGCTGTCCGTCCAGCGCGTCCAGCACCGCCCACAGGCGCGCGGCTAGGTGGTGCGGGGTGGTGGGCAGCGGTCCGCGCGGGGCCGGGGCGCTCCACAGGCCGCAGCGGTCGTCCACGACCACCTCGACCGCGCAGCGCGCCGCCAACTGCTCCTGGAATCGGGCCCACTCCAGCGCGGGAGCACCCAGTGCGGGCAGCACCACCACCCTGGGGGCGCCCTCGCCGTGCTCCAGCACGTGCGCGGCGCGCCCGTCGACCTGGAGCAGGCGGCCGGGCACCGGCTCCCGCCACCGGCGCAGCGCGGTCTCGGCCATCCTGCGCGCGGCGATCGCCGCCGCGGCCGTCGCACTGGCCAGCGCCACCGCCGTCGTGCCGTGTCTGCTGCTCATCGTCGTGCGATGTCCTCTCGTAGGGGGTCGTGTCCGGGGCGGGGGTCGCCGCCGGGGGGGATCACGGGGGCGGCGTCGTCGCCTGCGACGGGTCGGGTGTGCGGCGGGGTCGCGGTGGGGCCGGTGGTGGCCAGGCGGTCCACCCGGCAAGGCCGAGCGCGAGCAGCGCGACCACGCCCGACAGCGGCGCGGACGCCACCCGGTCCGCCAGGTGCGCGATCGCGGCGTGCAGCAGCGCCCCGCCCAGCAGGCCGGTGACATCGCCCGTGCGCCGCCACAGCCACAGCGCGGGCGCCATCGCCGCGGTGGCCGCCAGCGCGAGCGGCAAGCCCCGGTCCGTGCTGGCGGCCAGGTGCGCGGCCAGCGCCCCCGCTCCCGCCCACCAGCCGCAGGACCGCGGCCCCGCCCGTCGGTGCGGCGGCGCGGCGAGCAGCAGCACGGCCGCGGCCGCCGCGACCGGCAGGAACGCGCCGGACAGGGCCAGCGGCAGTCCCACCGATCCCGGCACGGCGGAGTCCGCCGCCACCGTCTTGCCGGTGGGCGGCAGCGCGGCGGTGGCGGCCAGCAGCGCGGGCCCGGTGGTCCACAGGTATCCGGCCAGGGCGCGGCGGGCGGCCGGGTGCGCGGGCGGGTGCAGCGCGGCGCGCCCGCGCGGGGTGAGCGCGCCGAGCAGCAGCAGCGCGAACGCCGCCGCCAGGGCCGCGCCGACCCCGTACTCCGGCACCGCCCCCCACTGCGCGGCGGTGTCGCCGGGTAGGGCTGGCGGGGACGGGCGCACCGGCGGCGTCGTCGCGGCCGACAGCGTGGTGGCCGCGCCCAGCAGCAGCGCGCCCGCCAGGAGCACGCGCGCGGCCGGCACCGCCGCCGGGCGGCCCGCGCGGATGCGGCACCCCGGACCCGGCCCCGGCCCGCGCCCGGTCACCGCGGCCACCGCCCGAGGTCGGCGGGCGCCGCGCCGCTCCCCCGGCCCGCGACCCGCAGGCCGGGGGTCGCCGCCCAGGGGCCCTCGATCCTGCTGGCGAACAAAGTGCCGAGGTCGGCCACGGTGTGCGCCATCCAGCGGGGACCGGCCACGACCAGCTCGCCGATGGCGGCCGCGCCCCACCCGCAGGCGATGGAGTCCATCCCGGCGGCCCGCGCCGCCGCGATGTCCACAGTGGAATCACCGAGCATCACCGCCTGGGACGGGTCCACGTCCAGGCGCGCGCACGCCGCGGTGAGCATGTCCGGCGCGGGTTTGGGCGCGAGCGCGCCGGTCGGGGCGAGCAGCTCGTCCACCAGCGCGGCGAGCCCGGTGCGCTCCAGCACCAACTCCGCCCTGCTCCGGTCCTTGTTGGTCACCACGGCCACGGCCATGCCCTGCGCGCGCTGGGCGCGCAGCACCGTGTCCATGCCCGCGCACACCCGGACCGCGCCCTGCCCGATCAGGGCGACGGTGGCCTCGCGGTAGGGCCGCTCCAGCTCGGGCGGCAGGCCCAGGCGGGCCAGGATCTGCGGCAACGCCGTGCCGGACAGGGCCCGGAACTGCTGCTCGGGCGGTTCGCCGGGCAGGTCGAGCGCGGTGAACGCGGCGGCGAGCGCGCGGCCGGTGACGGCCGCGTTGTCGACCAGGGTGCCGTCCAGGTCGACCAGCAGCGCCCGCTTGCCGGTGGCGATGCGGGTGATCGTGGACCCGCGGGGCCGGTCGGGGCCGGCTTGGAGGGGGGAGCGGGAGCGGTGTCGGGGCATGGGGTGTCCTCGGGCGGTCGCGCGGTACGGGCGGGCGTCGGGCGGGGTGCTGCAACCGGAGGGGAAGTGGAGGAGGTGAAGGGCGGGGCGGGCGGCGGTCCGCGTCCGCGCGGCGCGCCCGTCGGGGCCGGGGACGTCACCGCCGGGCCTTCTTCCCCTGGGTCGCGCCGCCCCGCCCGCGCAGTTGCACTCCGTCCTCGCTCAGGAGTCGGTGCACGAACCCGTAGGAGCGGCCCATCTGCGCGGCGAGCGCGCGGATGCTGGCGCCCTTCTCGTAGTGCTCGCGCAGGGTCGCGGCGAGGGTGCCCCTGGCTCTCCCGGTGATCCGGGTCCCCTGGGACAGCGAGGGCAGTGCTCTCTGGGTCATGCGACGACTCCCGTGTGGTCGGTCGGTGCGGGCTGGATGTGTTGCGGGACAAGGCGATGACGGACGACTGGCCGGGCTCGGCGTACTGTCCGGAGTGGACGGCGGCCGGAAGCGCGCGGCGGCGCGCGCGTGCGCCGGTGGCGGGGCGGGTCAGGGCTGTCGGCGGGTCCGCCCGTCGAGCTCGCCGAGCGCGGTGTGCAGGTCGGCCAGGTGGCGCGGGTGCACCTCGGGGTCCAGGCGCCCGGTGGCCTGGCGCAGCGTCTCGGCCGCCTCCTGCCCGTGGCCCAGCGCCGCGAGCGCGCGGGCGGCCACCAGCACGGCCTCGGCGTGCTCGACGACCCACGCGGGCTCGGGACCGATCAGCGCCAGCGCGGTCCGCGCCTGCCCCAGCGCCTCATGCGGCCGCTCGGACAGCCAGGTGGCGGCGATGGCGGTGTGCCGGACGGCCAGCACCACCGGGTGCGCCGAGCGCGCCTGGTCGGCCTCCAGGGCCAGCCCGAAACGCGCGCGCGCCTGCCTGTGCTCGCCGTCGTGGACGTGGTGGTGGCCCCGCGCGGTGTGCGCGGCGGCCCGCGACCAGAGGTCCTGCCCCGCGGCCCGGACCGCCGCGCGCGCCGCCGCGCCGCAGTCCCGGCCCTGGCGGTGCTGGGCGCCGGCCACCCGCGCCCAGGCCGCCGGGAGGTAGGGGTGGCCGATCAGCCCGGCGGCCCTGGCCGCCGCCCGCTGCATCCGCTCGTCCCGCTCGTCCTCACCCGCCAGGTAGGCGGCCCGGTGGGTCAGCGCGGCCAGCTCCACCACCAGCGCGCACAGCGCCACGTCGGGCCCTGCGGCCGCCAGCGCGCAGGCCGCCTGCTGGGCGGTCAGCAGCGCCCGCGCCTCGCGCCCGTACCAGGCCGCCGCGGCGGCCGCGGTGGGCGTCGGGGCGGCGGCCAGGACCTGCTGGTCGGCGAACAGGCGCGCGCCGGGGGCCAGGACCTGGGCCGCGCCGGCGGCGTGCGCCCGGTGGTGCTGCATCACCGCCCGCACCACCCGCGGCACCGCGGGCAGGCCCGCGGCCCGGCGCAGCAGCTCCTCGCGGTCCGCGCCGCCGGGCGCGGACCGGTAGCGCGGGCCGCCCGCCGCGTCCACGCACCGCTCCAGCACGCCGGTGGCCACCAGGCGCTCGGGAAGCCCGTCGTCGGCCGTGCCGTAGGCGGTCAGCAGCACCATGAGCGCGTCGGCCCCCACCGGGGCCTCGTGCGGCGCCAGCAGCCCGAGCGCGGTGAACACGGTGTCGGCGTCCTGGTCCATCGTCTGCTCCGGCGGGGTCGGGACGGGGGTGGGGGCGAGCAGGGTGCCGACCCGCCGCCACAGCCGGTGGTGCAGCACCGGGTCCAGCAGCCGCACCGCGCGCACCAGCGCCGGGTGGGCGGCGTGCGCGCCGGCCGCGTCGGCCAGGGCGAGCGCCGCCGCGGCGTAGTCCTCGGCGTGCTGCGCGGGCGGGACCAGGTCGTGCTCGGGGCCGTCGAGCAGGGCCAGCGCCTCCCGCGCCAGCCCGGCCGCGCGCGCCTCGGCCTCGGGGTCGGGGTCGGTGAGCCAGGTGCGCGCCAGCGCGGCGGTCAGCGCGCCGAGCGCGGCCTCGGGCGCGCCCCGGCGCCGCTCCGTCTCGATCGCCCGGCCGAAGCTGTCACGGGCACGGGCGCCGCGGTCGGGGTGGTCGACGGGCGTGGCCAGCAGGGCGTGGCCCAGCGCGGCGTGCGCGGCGGCGATCTCCCTGGGCTCGACGGCGTGCCGCCGGGTCTGTTCGGCCAGTTCCAGCGCGTCGGCGCCCTCCCCCAACGCCGCCGCGGCCACCGCGGCGCGCGCGGCCGCGGCCGCGGCGTAGCCGCTGCCCGCCGCAGCCGCGGCGGTGACGGCCAGTCGCTGCACGGCCAGCTGCTCCTCGTGCAGGCCCAGCCGATCGAGGGTGCGCCACAGCGCCGCGCCCAGTTCCCACACCGGCCCGTCCAACCCGAGCGCGTGGGCCAGGCGCTGCGCGTGGAGCAGGTCGTGCAGGTGGTGCACCAGCCAGACGTGCGCGGCCTGCGGCGAGGAGTGGCCGGGCACGGGGGCGGTCTCCAGCAGCAGGTAGCGCTGCGCGGGCGGCTCCAGCTGGTCCGCCGCCCGCACCCCGTGCTCGTGCAGACCCGCCACCAGCCGGGTCAGCGCCTCGCGGTGCCGCTCGAGCACCTCCCCGACCGCCGCTCCCGCCCGACCGGGGTCGGGCAGGCCGGTGGCCCGGTAGTGGGTGGGCGCCGGTCCCGACAGCGGCAGGGACTGCGGCGGCGGGACCCTGGCCGTGACCAGGTGGCCTCGGGCGATCGCGTCGACGGCGGCCTCGCGCGCCCGCTCGACGGTGGTCTCCAGCAGCAGCGCCAGGGCCTGCCCGGAGATCGGGTGGCGCAGCGCGGCCAGCGGCGGCAGCCACACCGGCAGGTCGCAGGCGCGGGGGTGGTCGGTCAACGACATGGCGTCCTCTCCGGACGGTGGGGAACAGGGGCGGGGAGGGTGGTCAGCGGGCGGTCAGGGCACACGGACCGGCAGGCACCCGGCGGTCGGGCCGGGCGCGGTGGGGTCGAGGTCGCCGGTCGGGGCGCGGCGCGCGAGGTCGTGCTGGTCGGCGACCAGGCGCTCGACGGCGGCCTCGGTGCCCAGCGCGTCCAGCGCGGCGGGCAGCAGCGCGGCCCGCGCCGGGTCCTCCAGCACCGTGTGCGGCACCGCCACCAGCGACGTGGCCAGCAGGTCCGCCACCGGCGTGCGCACCCCGGCCAGCCGCTCGGCCGCCACCGGCGGGAGCGGCTGCTCCCGCCAGGGCCGCACCGCCGGGTGGGCGGGCACCCCGGCGGCGGTCAGCGCGGCGGCCAACGTCGCGGCGCGCACCCCCGCCTCGGCCGCCTCCGGCGGCACCCGCAGCAGCAGCGCGTGGTGGTCGTGCATCGCCACCTGCGCGCGCACGGGCACCGCCAGGCCGTCGTGGCGCCCGGCGAGCGCGGCGAGCAGGTCGACGCGGCCCCGGTGCCGCACCGTCCAGCGCGCGGAGTACTCCCCGAGCGCGGCCAGCACCAGCGCCGCACCACTCGGCCCCAGGTGCGGCCCGGCCGCCAGCTCCCGCACCGCCTCCGGACCGTCGGGGTGCTCCAAGGCCAGGGTGCGGGCGCGCTGCTCGGCCAGCAGGGCGCGCACCTGCTCGGCGTGGTGCCCGGTGCGCGACAGCACCGCGCCGCCGCGCACCCCCGGCAGCAGCGACCCGGCATCGAAGGACAACACCGCCGCCGTAGCCGACGGGAGGCCGCCGACGCGCGTGCGCCCCCAGGTCCCGCCGATGCCGTGGGCCAGGTCCTCCACCACCGGCACCGACCCCCACCGGCGGGCCAGCCGCTCCAGCCGGTCCAGGTCCGCGGGGTGACCCGCGTGGTGGGTGAGCACCACCGCGCGCGTGGCCGGGGTGCGCGCCCAGTCCAGCGCGGCGGGCGAGAGCGTCAGCGACAGCGGGTCGACGTCGACCGGGACCGCCACCGCGCCCAGCGCGGCCACCGCCGGGGCCAGGCGCGGCCAGGACACCGCGCCCACCAGCACCTCGTGGCCGCGCCCCACACCCGCCGCGCCCAGCGCGGCGCTCATCGCCACGGTGCCGCTCGGGGCCAGCACCGCCTCCCGCGCCCAGTGCGCGGCCAGCCGTTCCTCCAGTTCGCGCGGGGTGGCGGTGGTGGCCAGCAGCGCGGCGCGGGCTGCGCTCGCCGAGACACCGTCAATGTGTTCGCTTTGGCAAATAGGCGTGGGTGGGGTCGCTGTCGACACGAGGTTTCAGCTCCAGATCGAGGAAGAAAGGGGGGTTCCGGCGCCTCTACGGGGGACGCCCGCCTTCACCCACCGGCGGGCGGCGTCCGGTCGAACCGCTCCCCTCGCCCAGGGCGTCCTTCCGGGCAAGGCGGACGCAGAGCACTCCCGGTGGCTTCAGCGCTCCAGAGCGCACAGCCCGTCCGCGGCCCGGCGGTACAAGAAGCGCCAGGCGCACGACGACCATGGTCAGGACGCTAAGCCGCCGCGCGGCTCAGGGGTTCACCGGTGGTGAACCCCCCTCAGCGCACTCCGAACCGGTTCTTGAGCGAGTCCAGCTCCCACACCCGTCGTCTGGCCCGCCGTGTCAGAACCCCGACCAGCGCCAGCGCCACGGGATCGTTGCGCACGCGCAGGGGCGCGACCTTGTCGGCGGTGTCCAGGTGTCGCAACGCCTCCAGATCGCGACCACCGCCCTCCTGGGCGAAAGCCCGCGCCAGGTCGAAGTGCAGCGCGGCGCGTCGATCGGCGGCGACCAGCGCGTCGGCGTAGCCGGGCACCTTCACGATCCGTTCCGCGACAGCAAGACCCTCTCCCGCCTCCACCGCCGTCGACAGGGTCCACGCCCGCACGTTCGCGGGCCCGAACGAGTACTGCAGCGTGTTCCGCTCCCCGGTGCGCTCGGCCAGGTCGGCGGCCTCCGCGAGATGGGCCGCCGTGTCCCGCGGCCGTCCGGACTTCGCGGCCAGCTGCGCGCTCGCCAGGTGCAACATGCCCGCCGCCTCGGCCGCCGCGGTGTCCGCCGCGGTCGGATCGGCCAGGGCGGACACCTGCCGCAAGGCCGTACCCGCGACCAGCTCCGCCCGCCGCCGCGCGCCGAGCCGGCTCAGCGCCCCGGCGGCGTTCATCGCCGTGAAACCCATCAGCGCCGGAGAGCCCAGCCTGGCCGCCGCTTCCTGCCCTCGTGTCGCGGCGGTGATCGCCAAGTCCGCGTTCCCCAAACTGCGCGCCACCGCGCAGGCCACCACGGACGCCTCGGCGAGCGCGGCGAGCGCGGCACGACGGGCCTTTCCTCGTCCGGTCACAGCGTGAATGTGCAGTTCGGTGAGCAGAGCGCCGAGGTCGCGGCCCGCGTCGACGTAGCGGCTGTGCGCGGCGTGCTCGTTGGCGTTGCCGGCCAACGCCACCAGCTCGGGAAGCGGGCGCGCGGCGATGTCCGGGACGTCGTCCAGGGTCACGTCGTAGAGCGCCACGGAGATGCCCGGCAGCGTCGACAGCGCCTCCGCGCTGGCGTGGTCACCGGGCAGGTAGGGCTGACCGGTCAGGTCCGACACCGAACAGGCAAGCGCGTGGGCGAGGTCCTCCAGCAGACCGCGGCGCACGAAATCGCGCTCTCCGCGTTCGAGCATGGACAGGTACCCCTTCGAGATCCCCGTCAGTCCCGCGACGGCCTGCAGGCTCTTTCCGCGGCGCAGGCGGATCGCACGCGCGTTCGCACCGATCTCAGCGGAGGTCGGCCGCTGCCGCGCGCCACCCGAGGAGCCCATGCATCCACGGTAACCGCCCGGTGCTGCTCCGTACGGATAACGCCGGACATCCGCCCGGCGGCCCACCCGGAGAACCCGCGTGGTCCGGTCGGGATCCGGTGTGCGCGCCCAGGCCGGCGCGACGGGCGACAGCGGGTCGACGTCGACCGGGACCGCCACCGTGCCCGGCGCGGCCACGACCACAGCAAGGCGCGGCCAGGACACCGCGCCCGGCGCGGTGGCGCCGCCTGGGATGGGCACCGCCGGGCGTGCCCAGCGCTCGGCCAGCCGCCGCTCCAGCTCGTGCGGGATGGCGGTAGTGGCCGGCAGCGCGGCCCCCGTCGCAGTCGCCGAGACACCACCCCCACCCTGGTGTTCGCTTCGGCGAATAGACATCGGTAAGGCCACTGTCGACATAGGACTTCAGCTCCGGATCGAGGGTGAGGAAAGGGGGTCCCGACGCCGCATTGGCCTGCGGCGTCGGGACCCGGCGGCCGGACGCTTCTGCGGGGGTGCGGCCCGCCCGGCCCGGTCGGCGGGCCCGCGTCCGGCCTGGCGGCTCCCCGCGCCGACGGTGCCGTCGTGGCCGCGCGGGGAGCGTGCTCTGCCGCTAGGAGGGGGGCGCGGGGCGGGCGGCGTTACAGCGCGGGCAGTGCGCGAGCGGGATCGCCTCCGCGCTCCAGCACCGGTACCCCAGCGCGTCCACGCCCGCGGCGGTCACCGGCACCCCGCGCCCGGCGCCAGCGTGCGCCAGGATCTCGGCGCGCGGGTCGGCGGTGGCCAGCCACTTCCGCACGCCCGGCGCCCACAGCGCCCACGCGCGCCCCGAGGACATCCCGGTGATCCACGCCGCGAGCTCGTCCGGGGTCCACAGCACCCGGTCCACCCGCTCGCCCCACCCCGGCGGGCCGGACGCGTGCGGTCCCCACCGGTCGGCGACGCGGCCGTGCCAGTGCACGCCCTCGCACGGCCTGGCCGAGGCCAGGACCTGCCGCACGTGGCGCAGGTAGGGCCGCGTGGGCGGATCGATGTCGACCCCCGAACGGGGTGTGGCGGTGCCCGACCGCCGTCCGCCGCGGCCGAGCACCGCCGCACCACCGGGCGACGGTGGCGCGCAGCGCCCCCACGCCACCGTCTCGCCCTTCCGCCTTCCATTCACGCCGGCGAGGCTATGACCGGCGCGAACGCAGAATATTCCCGAGAGGAATATCCGGAAGGTTTCACCCGATCCGGGGAAGCTCCATCCCCATTCGCCGCACCAGGGACCTCATGTCCCTACCCAGAGCAGAGCGGACCATCGCCCGGCCGCTCCCGGCGATCGCCTCGCGGGCGAGCACGTCGTGGCGCAGCCGCTGTGGCGCCAGCTGCTCGGCGGCCAGCAGCCGCTCCAGTCCCTGCTGCGGGCGCCCCGCCTTGATCAGGGTCCGGCCCACCTCGATCTGGAACTCGGCCGCGCGGTTCGCGCTCGGGATGGTCGACAGGTCCACCCCGCGCGCGGCGCGCAGCGCAGCGCCGATCTCCCCCAGCTCCAGTTCGATGCTGGTGGTCCAGATCCCCACGTTGGCCGGGCCGAACCACAGGTGGCCGAACGTGCCGGTGCCGCCCTGCCGCCCGGCCAGGGCGGCCGCCTCGGCCAGGTGCGTCTCGGCCCCGTCCCGGTTGCCGGAGGAGGCCGAGGCCAGGGCCGCGGACAGGTGCAGCATCCCGACCATCTCGGTCACCTCGCCGTCGTCCATCGCGGCGGAGAGCCGGTCGACGCTGGCCACGACGTGCTCGTACTGCGCGCCCCGGTTCGCCGCGCCGATGCCGTCGGCGCGCAGCCACGCCGCGTACCCCAGCCACTGCGGCTGCTCCAGCTCCTGGGCGCAGCGCCGCACCTCGCGCACGGCGATCGCGGTCCACCCGCGCGCCGGGCCGCCAACCCGCTTGCACACCCACGCCGCCGAGGACAGCACCCCGATCAACCCCACCAGGACCTCGGTGCGGCGGGCGGGCAGGCGGACGTACGCCGCGTGCAGCTCCCGCAACAGCCCCGGCACCAGCCGCCCCTGGGCGACGTAGTCGGCGTGCACGTGCCGCATCTGCACCAGCGCGTCCAGGTCGGCCTGGATCGCCAACCACGGCCGCACCTCGCCGCCGGGGTCGTCGCCCAGCTCGTACGCCTCCAACGCGGTCTCCACCGCGATCAGCCCGGCGCGCGCCGCCGGGTTGGGATCGCGCTGCCAGGGCCGGTCCACCAGGTCCTCCACCTGCACCGAGAGCGCGCGGGCGACGTTCTCCAGCAGCGCGCGGCCGGGCGAGGCCAACCGGCCGCGTTCGAGCTTGGACAGCGTCCCCTGGCCGCACCCGGCCTGATCGGCCACCACCTTCTGGCCCAGCCCCTGTGCGGCACGCAGCCACTTGATCTTGTCCCCGAGGGTCATGCCGCTCTCGGTCACCAGTACCTCCCGGTCGCCGAACGCCGAACCTATTCCAAGGTAACCGCCAGTCCCTGCGCCACACGGGGCATCCGGCGGACCCGCCGTCCGGCAGGCCGCCAAACGGGCGCTCTGCCAGGCTGTGCCTCGTGACGCGACGGCTGTGGGCAGCAGAGGAAGAGGTCCAGGGCTCGTGGACGCTGAACGGGCACGATCATCCCGGAGCCGCACGCCTGCGGGCCGGGCACACTCCCACGTGCGTGCTGTACCAGGCGCCCGGCAGCGAGTACCCGCGCGGCCACCACCTCGAGGAGGTCGTGCGCGGAACGCTGCGCTCCGGGCGGCAGGTCGTGCTGGAGCAGGTGAGGATCGCGCACGGCTTCCCCAACACCACCGAACTGCTGGCCCGCTACGCGCTGGTAGGCCACGAGGTGCCGCAGGATCTGCTGTTCGACGTGATCGAGTTCCAGGTGGGCGGCCTCACCGAACTGTCCGGCGTGCTGCCCCTGGACGAGATCAGCATCCCGATGCCGCCGCTGGACAGCGGCCAGACGTTCTCCGCGCGCTGGTCCCCCGCAACCACCCAGTGCTGGCAGCGCGGCGACGACGAACTGATGCTGCGGTTCATCCCGACGACCGACTACCACAACCACCACGCGCTGACCCTCACCGCGTCGCCCGTGGTGCGCGTGCGGGGCGCGGCCCGCAGCGTCGAGCAGTGGCTGGAGCAGTACGTGGTACCGCTCGCCGAGCTGACCACCCTGGCCACCGGTCAGCCCCAGCAGGTGGCGTGGCTGCTGGTGGGCACGACCGGCGAGGGCACCTCAGCCTCCGAGGCCAGCAGCCTCCAGGCCCTGTCGACGCAGGTGTTCTGCCGGGAGATCCAGCTCCAGCAGGGCTACACCTCCGCGGACCCGGACCCCGACAAGCGGATCAGCGACACCGCCACGAGCCTGATCCCCCTCGGGCCCGGCGGAGCGGACCTGGGCACGGTGCTCGACGGATGGAAGACGCTGACCAGCACCCACATCCACCTGGGCGACTACCTGAAGCTACGGCGCACCCACCCCGACATCGACCACCGCGGGCGCCTGATGCACGTGTTGCCCGCGCTTGAGGCGTTCCACGACGATCGCCACGGCAAGCCCAAGGCAGGCAAGGACGAAAAGCGCCGCACGGAAGTGCTCACCCGCGTCTGGGATCTGCTGGGACAGCTCGGCGAACGGGCATCCTTCCCCCAGGAGGACATGGACTTCCTGGAGGGCCGCCTGGCTCCCACCGACGGGGACACGCTGGCCCGCCGCTACAAGCGGCTGGCCGAGGCCAACGTGGACCCCGAGCTGAGCACCGTGCTCGCCCGCAAGGCCACTCCCCTGCCCAAGGAGCTGATCCTGCAAGGCGAGGCCGTCCACGACTCCGCCTGGGGGGGGCGATGGGCACCGTGCGCAACAGGGTCGCCCACGGCAAACTCCCGATCCCCACACCTCTGCAGATCACCACCGTGGTGCTGATGGCCCACACCCTGGCCACCGGCATCGCCCTGCGCGAGCTGGGCGTGCCCAGCACGGTACTGCGCGCCAGCATCGAGCAGGGGATCTGGCGCGTGCTGTAGGTCGCGCGTCACTGCGACCTCTGGTGTTCCTCCGCGTCGCCACGCCGATCCCCTGGTAGTGCGGCGTCGGCATCGTGCTGGGCGCGCAGAGCCGCCAGGTGGTGTGCCACGGTCGCGCAGTGCCGCAGACGCGGCCCGCCCCGACGGGAGGGAGGACCTGAGGGGGGCGCTGCAAGAACTCACGCAGCCGCTCGTCCGTCAAGGCTGGGGGCAGGGTTCAGCGACCGGCGAGGGCGGGAACAGCCAGGGGCGGCCAGCCCTGCGAGCGGGTGGCTCCGGGGTAGTCGTGCCCGTCCAGCGTCCACAAACCTGGACTTCTTCTTGGCTTTTGGACCGGCAGGCTTCAATACTTCCTGGCCTTGGCCGAGGACAGCGCCGCTGAGGGCGCGAACCGACACGAAGAGCTGTCACCGACCGGTCCGACCACCGGCAAGGCAGGACCTGCCGATGAAGAACACGCCCCGACTGCGGCTGGCTGCACAGCCGCACCACGCGTCGGCCTGCGGCCAGGAGCCCGACCTCGCCGACCACGGCTTCTACTACCAACTGCCCTCGCTGTGCGCCCCCGTCGAGGACGGCCGCCCGGCCGGTCGGGGCCCCGGACACGGCTGGCCGGGCGGCCGTCCTCGACGGGGGCGAGGGCGCTGGGAACCTGGTCTGGGCGCTGCTGGAGGAGCGCCCGATCGAGCGAGAGGCGGGCGGCGACGCCTGCGCACCTGGCTCGCTGCTCTGCTCGAGCAGTGCCGCCCTGTCGACTGACCCCGTCCCCGAGGAAGGATGACCGTCATGACGGTGCCGATGCACCCCGTACAGCAGCAGGCTCTGCGCCGCTTCCACGCGAACGTGGAGGCCGTGCGCACCTCGTCCGCTGTCGACGACCCCCAGGTCGCGGCGATGGCCGACGCCCTGGAGTTGCTGGCGCGGATGGAGGAGATCGGCCTGACCGAGCTGCGCCTGCCCGCCCTGGCCGACGTCGAGGAGCGCATGGACCGCCTCCGCGAGGCCCTGGATCGGCGCGTGCGGGACCTGGAGGCCGTCGCCGCCGAGCGTGCCGCAAGCAGCAAGGTGCGGGAGCTGCTGGCCGACCGGATGCGGGGCCTGCCCTCGGCCGCCGCCGAGCGGCCGGTCGAGCGCGCCGCGACGGCGGCGCTGGGCGCGCTGGCCGAGTCGGTGCGTGCCGGTGCCGCCCCCTCCCCGGTCGCCCTGCGCAGGATCGGCACCCTCGTCGACCTGCTCTCCCCGCCTGCCGGGGACCACGAAAGCCACACCCCGCCCCTACCCTGACCCGCGTCCCCCTGACCGGCGTCGCGACCTGCGGCCATGACCAGCCATCAGCCCGGCACCGGCCGCCCCGCCGCGTCCGGACGTTCGCGTGGCGAGCCGACAGCGCGCCGCCGCGCCCGCCCCTCGAGGAGTTGTCCATGACGCGCCCACCGACCGGCCTGGCCCGCCCCGCGGGGACGGTGTTCGCGCTCGACGAGCACGACGCTCCCGACACGACCTCGGCCGAACGCGGGCTGCTGGTGTGGCTGTGCGCCAGCGCGCGCATGGCCGTGCACAACCACGCGCTGGACGTCGGCCAGGAGCGCTCCACGCGCGCGCACCTGTGGTGGTTCTCGGTGCTGTTGGCCCACGGTCGCCTGTTCACCCCGACCCGCGGGGAAAGCGATGACCTGGAGTACGGCGAGCCCGGCACCTGCTACGCCACCGCCCACTCCAACACCTGCGGCACGGGCCTGCTCTACGTCGAGGGGTTCGCCGACCCGGGCTCGCCCGCGTGGCTTGCCACCGAGCACGCCTGGTGCGCCCGTCCCGGCGGGCGGCAGGCCCTGGACCCGACCTGGACCCCGCCCGGCAGCGCCTACCTGGGCATCGCGTTCACCCGTGGGTGGCGGCAGGACGCCTACGCCGAGATGGGCCATCCCGTCCCCCTGCTGTCGGCCGACCACGCGGTCGGGCGGCGACTTCTGGAGCGGGGCGTGCCCGAACACGCCGTGGAGCCCGACGTCGGCCGGGCGCTACCGGAGAGCCTGCGCACCGTCCTGACGCAGGTCGGGGCTCGGCCGCGCTGACACCGGCGGGCCCTGGGCAGTGACACCGCCCCGAACGGGGGCGGTGAGGAGAGCAAGCCAGCCCGCTCCCGTTCGGGGCGGGCGGGGAACGGACGAAGGGGAGGTCTCATGGAGTGGCGCGAGCACGTGCTGCAGGGCACCGGTGGTCGACTGGCCGGTCATCTCACCGAGGCGGCCGAGGAGCTGGAGCGGGCCGCCGCCGCGCTGCGCGAGGCCGCGCGGCAGGTGCCGTTGGTCGGCACGCCCGCGGGGCCCCGGCACGCGGGCGTGCTGGCCGGTGGAGCGCTGCGCGCGGTCACCGTCGCGCTCGGCAACCTGCCGCAGGGCGCGATCGCCGAGAGCGCGGCGAACTGCGACCGGGAACTGGAGCTGTCCCCGGCAGCAGGCGGCGCCACGTCCGCACCGCACGACCCGGACACGGCGGGAGGGCGAGCGTGAGCGTGACGCACGAGGTCGGCGAGGACGTGCTCGCGATGGTCGAGCACGTGCTGCGCACCCGCGAGGTCGACAACACCCGGTACGGCCCGCGTGGCCTGGGCGAGCACACCGCGCGCGAGGCGGCGCGGGCCCTGGCCGACGCCGGACTGCTCCACCCCGCACCCCGCCGGGAGGTCCCGCCGGAGCTGACCGCCGAGCAGGCCAAGCTGCTGGTGCTCCGCGGGTTGGCCGACCGGCGGGACAGGATCGTCGTGGCCCAGGCCGGCGTCCTGTTGCTGACCTGGTCCACCGCGGTCCGCGCCTACCTGCTGGTCGACCAGCACGGCACGCACTTCCAGGGCGCCGACCATGCCCAGGCCGCGGCCGCGTTCACCGCGCTCGCCCGCGACGGCGGACGTGCATCGGGATGACGCGGCCACCGGACCTGTTCACCATCGCCCTGGTCAAGGGCGCGGTGGAAGGCGACACCACCCGGCACTTCGGCTCCCTGGGCGGCCTCGAGCAGCATCTCGCGGTGGCCCGCGCGGCGGGACTGCTGGAGCAGGACGGACAGACCCCGACCGCCAAGGCGCGGGCGCTCTACGACCGGCACCGGCTGCACGCGCTCCCGCCGGGACGCGCCTACCTGGCGTGGAGGGAGCACCCACTGGTCGACGCCGCTCTGGCCGACCTAGCGGACACCGAGGCGAGCACACCCCAGGAGAGCGCGTGAACCACGCCCGTGCGTGAGCGGACGTGCGGTGCGCGGCGACGGCGCGCACGCTTGAAGAACCCGGCCCGCCAACCGGCGCAGGAGTGCCGAGGGGCCAGCTGCGGTCGGGGCGGTGACGCAGGCGAGGCACGACACCGACATTGGACACAGGACACAGAGGAGCGGCGGACGATGGGCTACAGCTACTACGCGGTGGACACGGGTTTGGCGGCGGTGGAGCGGTGGGCCGGGCACGAGACGGGACTGCACATCGGCTGCGCATCGGCGCACTGGGAGTTCCTGTTCCGCGCCCACCCGGACGAGGGGCTGGTGGACTGCGCGGCATGGCGTGCCCTGCTGGAGCGGCCGGGGGTGAGGATCATGGCCGAGTCGGGCTACGAGGTGCCGCTGGAGCAGTTCTGGCCGGAGGCGATCCTGCGCCCGGCGCAGGCACCCGGCGGCCACCACGCCATGAACTCCTGGAGCGACCAGTGGCGCGCCGACAGGCAGCCGACGGGGCGGGAGCACTGGACCAACACGCATGGGCACCCGTTCGAGGCACGCCCCTTCCACTGACCAGCGGGCAAGTCCCCTCGGCTCGCCCGACGCGCCCGCCCCCGCCGAGATCACCGACCCGGCCGGGGCGGGCCTGCCGAGAATTCGCCACGTCACCCGCGGAACGCTGAGTGATCAGCAACCCCTGAGCCCGACACCGCCGACGCGACCGACGCCGACGACCGCACCGCCGAGGGCGGGACGAACACGCCCACCGCCCCGCTGTCCTTCCGGCGCGGCGACGAGAGGCGGAAGGCACTGACCGGTTTAGAGCGAGGGCATCTCCGCCTCGTCGTCCAGATCGGGACCTGGGAACGACGTTCTGCGTCCCAGGACGGCTGAGTCGGGAGCCGGGCCGATGTCGACCGGCACGATCTGCTCCTCGGCGGCCAAGGCTTCGGCGACTTCGGCGGCGTTGGTGATCCGTGCTCGGGAGAACGCGACGTAGAGCGGGTCCACCGGTACCAGCACCTCTCCGACGGGCAGGGTCAGACCGACCATCTGAAAGTCGATCCGCCCGCCGTGACCGGTCTCGAGGAGGTCCATGTAGAGCCGTGCTTCCTCGGCGGTGCCGATCTGGTGGCACACCGTGGTGCTCAGCGGCATGGAGACCTCGTCACCGCGAAGCAGGCCAGCCAGGATGGCGATGTTGCGTTCGTCGCGGCGTGACCAGCGGGCGGGCAGCGGAAGCACCACGTCGAGTTCATCACGGACGAAGACGAAGTCCTGCAAGATGCGGGCGATCGGGGCGAAGGCCCCGGTGGGGTCGCGGGTCTGGGCATCGAGGTCGATCTGCTCGGTGCCCAGCACCAGGACCATACGGGGCGCCTGGTCCAGGGAGTCGAGGACGGTAACGGTGCGCAACAGCGCCTCGGGGTCGACCGAGGCGGCGTGCTGCTCGTCCTTGGGGCCGTACTGCAGCAGCATGCCGACGTTTGAGCCCCGCTCCGGGACGGGGCGATCGATCCGCAGGCGCAGCCGCAGCACGCCGGTCGAGTCGGTGCCGTGCACATGCATGCCGAGAGAGCCCTCGATGGCGTAGTGCAGGGTCAGGTGCAGCGGGCGCCCTATCGTGCCATCGATGGGGCGGGCGCGCAGCGTGGCCGCACGCGGGAACCCCGCGGTGACGCGCTGCTCGGGAAGCACCATCCCCATCTGTTCCCACGGGAGGTTCAGCGCGGTGATCGCCTCGTTGTCGACGCGGTTGATGTAGCCGGGCTCGATGACCGTGCCACTGCCATAGTGCAGCGCGGCGGCGACGGCTTCAGTCACGGCAGGCCCCGCCGGGTCATCGTCGACGACTCCGAGGTGGATCTCGATGCGCTGGGGCGGGCTGGCTTGCTTGAGGTGCACGAACACCGAGTTCTGACCGCCGCGGGAGGCAAAGTCCAAGCCCCAGACCGGTGAAAACTCGTCGGACCGGCTACGCAGAACGTCCAGGCGCTTGGGCAGGTCCGGAACCCCACCGACCAAGCCAGCCTGTTCCTGGCAGAGTTCGCGCTGCATGTCGATCACCTCCTGGTGTGGGGTGGTCAACATGTACCGGGCGATGTCGGGCCGCTCGGCGAGCTTGAGCTCCAACCAGCGCACATCGCGGAACACCATCTCGAACGAGTTGCGATAGCGCCCTTTCAAGCTGTTGAACCACTGCAAGTCCCCTGGGGTCGCGTGCACCGGCGCAACGAGCACCCACGAGGAGGTCTCGGTTCCGACGAGCTGCTTAAGGGAGTGGACGACCTGCGCGCGCTGGGACTTGCCCAGCTTCGTCCAGCTCTTGAACTCCATCGCGCAGTGGATGTCCTCGATTTAGGCGTCGCGGCCACCATCGCCTCCGGAGCCGTTGATCGTGCGCACCCGGTCGCCGTACTCCGCGTGCATGAGCAAGTCGAACAGCTGCTCGGCTTTCTTCGGTGATTCGGCCAGTTCGTCCCAGGGGATCCGCACGGTCGTCATCCTGCCGCCGTCCGAGGCTCTGCCACGCACGGCGCACCGGTTCGGCGTGCACACCGTGAAAATGCGTCACCCCGGCGGGTGCTCCTGTTGCGGTCTGTGGGGAGAACTGGGGTCTCGCCTGCACGTGGTGGGTGATATCTGGACGAGCGCGCCGGAACGGGAACGCAGAAACATCCCCACACCAGTGGGGATTGCCGACCACGTGGAGGCGTGGTCACTCCCTCGGCCCTGCGGATTCCTCCTCGAAAACGATGCGCGTTTCGCGCGCTGCGGCGTGCTCGACGTGTCAGTAGCCGGGACACGGGCCCCGTCCCGGAGCGGGGCGGCGTGGGGCCTGGTCCGGACGCTGTTGATGGGTACGTTGTTGCTGTTCGGCGAGTCGGGCGGCGCGCTGACGGGCCTCCTCGGCACGGGGCGCGGTCCGGCTCTTGGTGTCGGCGGGCACCGGTCCGGTCGTGTGCTGGGCGACGGGCCGCTCGCCGCCAGCAGGCTTCTGTTGGCCGGTGGCGGCCGCGCGTTCGAGCTGGTCCGACGGGCTGGGCGCGGGCACCTACTCGGTCACCCGCCACCGGCTGCACCGTGGCGGGCAACTCGACCTGGGGCGGGCTCGTCCTGGTGACCACTGGCTACACGATGGTATTCCTGATGCCCGGCGCCACCGCCTCCAACCCGGTGCCGGTCCCCGGCCCGCCGTCGCTGTCCAACCCATGCCTCGCCCAGGTCGCCGCGTACGCCTGAACCCAGGCCAACCGCACACCGCACTGGAGCACCCCGGCCAACCCGCTGCAACGCCAGGTCCGCTGGCGGTTCACCACCGACAACGCACGCGTCAAACTCCGCCACCTCCGCACCAAGAGTTAGCCGCGACGTTCTACTGGTCCGTTCTGCTCGGCCGGTGGGGCGTGGAGCGGCGCAAGGTGAGCACACTGCGGTCGGGGTACGCGGCGATGAACCGCCGGGGCCGACAGCGCTGGTTGGTTGATGAGTGTCGGACAGGCCCCGGCGGAACCCCCGCCGCCCCTGCGGGCCCCGGCCGCAGCGTGCTGCGCACCGCCCGTCCACGTCCCACACCGGACGGAGAGCCGAACCCATGCCCGATGCGCCCCGCACGATCACGCTCACTGAAAAGTGGGGGATTCTGCACAAAGTGCAACTACAGCCTGCCGCCAGCCTCAGCGGCTTTGAATTCCAGCGTGTGTTTAGCACTCAAGAGGAGCAGGAGGTGCTGCTTCGTTGCTCCTGCGGCTGGAACATGGTTGTCGCTGACGCGTCATCCTTGACCAACGCGCTCGACCACTTGGAGCGCGACTCAGGCCTCCCCGTCCACAGGGTTGGCATTCACACCTCCATCGGATCTCGGCAGTGCAATGCCGACTCCTACGCCTGCGCTGTAGACGATGACACGGGGATGGCAGCGTTCGCTGTCGCCGATGGCATCGGTCAACGCCCGCACGCGGCGAGGGCTGCGGCTGTGGCGGCGACCGCCGCTGTGGCCTGCGCTCTGGAGGCCCCGGACTCGTACGCGGTGACCGGCCTGATGAACGCACGGGACATCCTGACCGAGGCTGACCTGGTCTACGATGGCGATACGGTCATGGTGCTCGCGGTCAGCCGTCCGACAGCGACCGGACAAGACATCACCTGGGATCTGGTCTGGGTCGGTGACTGCGTCGCGTGGCTGGTCAATTCCACCGGGGTCACCCGGTTGACCACCCCACACACCGAAGGGCAGCAGTTGCACGAGCTCGGGTGGCCGGAATTCCATGCCTCCCAGCACGACAACATCGTGCTGACCACCGTGGGCACCGCCGACCGCCTCCCCCACGGCAACGCCACTGTCACGACCGGCACCGGCAGGCTCATCCTGGCCAGTGACGGGATCGGCGATCTCGCGAAACAGCAGGGCCTCAAGTCCCTGTGTACCGATGTGGTCGACCCGCAGGCTTGTGCGCAGCTGCTGGTCGAGCGGAGCACAGAACATCTGCACGCGGACAACGCCACCGCGATGGTGATCGACTTAGTGTCCAGGCACTGACCTGTCCCTCTTGCCGCGAAGCCGGACATGTCCGGCTTCGCGGCGTTCGTCCGCCTGAATGAGCCCTGGCACACAACAGGGATCTCACTCCGACAAGTCGCGATGCCCCTCCGCTGTCAGCCGAGCACGCCCTGGAGGCGGGCATCGACCGAGCGCTAGCGGAAAGGCTGCGTAGCGTCTTGGGGCAAGCTAGTGCTCCGCCACATCGTGCCGTGAAGCCTGAGAATGTGATATCGCCTTCGAGGGGGCAGAAGAGCGCAACCGTTGTGCCCCTTGCTTCGGTGGAAGCCGAGAACTGATAAAGGGAGGTCTGATGGAGTGGCACGAGTACGTACCGGAGGACACTGGCAGGCGACTGGCCGGTCACCTCATCGAGGCAGTCAAAGAGCTGGAGCGGGCCGCCACAGTGCTGCGCGAGGCCGCAGAGCAGGCACCGCTGGCCAGCATGCCCGAGTGGCTCCGGCGTGCGGGTGTGCCTGCTAGCAGGGCACTGCGTGCGGTCACCGCCCACCAGTGGCCCCACCATCGCAGCATGCACTTCCAGCACGATGACCACGCCGAGTCCGCCGCCGTGTTCAACGCGCTCGACCACGTCGCAGACGTGGTGGTGTCGGTATGACCTGGCCACCGGACGTGTTCATCATCGCCTTGGTCAAAGGTGCGGTCGAAGGTGACCCGACCATGCATTTCGGGTCGCTGCTGGGTGTCGGGCAGCATATGGCGGTGGCCCGTGAACTGGGGTTGTTGCAGCAGGACGGACAGACCCCGACCGACAAGGCGCGACAGCTCTACGAGCGACACGAGCTGAACAAGTTGCCGCACGGACGCGCCTACCTGGCTTGGGCGGACTCCCCGCTGCTCGACGCTGCCTTAGCCGACCTGACCAACCACCTCAACCACCACCCCAACACGGGCGCACCTAGGGAGAACACATGATCCGGGAGGAACGAACGCCCACCACCCACAAGCAGGACAGGGCGTTCGCGCCCACGACGACACCGAACGTCGTCCTGCGGGCAGTACCGCAGGTGGCCGCCGACGCGATGCGACCTGCGCCCGACCACCAAAGCCCAGTGACACCGCGCGAAAGCGTGCCCACCCTTTCGACGCAGTCCGCCGATCCGGGGCAGGATACCGAGAGCACAGGGTTCGCGCAGGCCGTCGCGACGGTGAAGTACCAGCTGACCTTCGCATGTGAAGAGCAGCCCCGTGTCTTCGAGCGCGACCGGATGCTCGGTGAGGACATGCCCGATGCCTACACACCCGGCGCGACGGTGGTGGGTGAGTGGTACGGCGGCGACGTGCTCGAAGACGACGCCCCGGTCGAGCAGTGGTTGGAGCACTTCGCGCGGATGGCCGTCGGCGAGGCGGTCCACGAGGCGCTGGAGTGGCTCCGCGTCCACGACAGGCCATGGTTGGACCCGCACGGACCGCACGAGAGGAAGATCCACCAGTTGACCGAGGAGTTCGTCGCCCAGCTCGCGGCGCTACGCCACCGGCAGGCGGACACACCGGGGACAGAACGGTGACCCGCGGGATCAGCGCGAGCATCGAAGGGTTGGTACCGGACCCAGGCAAGTCGCTGCCGTGCCCGACCTGCGGCCAAGCGCTGCAGGAGCAGGATGACTGGGTGGCGTGTGGCAACGACCAGTGCAGCATGTGGGGAATGTCGCTGTCGGTGTGGTCGGTGCACCGCAGGCTGGTCGCGGCGGGCAGGGACGCGCCCGCGCCGGGCGCGGGCTGGCCCAGGCCGCTCTACGACGGGCTGCCGCACACCTACCTGACCCCGGTGGCGGCCGGGCGGGCGTGGTGGCGACACGTTGACGCCCTTCGGCTGGAGCAGTGCCAGACGCAGTGGTTGTGCCAGGTGTGCGGGCTGCGGCTGGAGCACCAGGCCTGGCTGCTAGTCGACGCGGGAGGCTTGGTGCTGATGTCCAGCGCCCTGCACCGGCGGTGCGTGGACCTGTCCATGGCGCGTTGCCCCGCGCTGAGCATCGAGCAGCCGACCGAACGCCAGGTCGTTCGGGAGCAGATTCTGGTCAATGGCCGTCCCTGGCCGCTGGTCTACGCCACGAACCGGCCCGAAGGCATCCTCCCCGCTCTCTGGACCCTGGCCACGCCGATAGCGTGAACGCGTGTCCGAGAAGGGGCATCGTGGCGTAGCGGGTTGCGCGCGAGGCAATGACTGGTCACGAACCACATGCGGCTTCGCGCCGGGCGCGCCACTGCGGCGCTGACCGGCTTCCGCAGGACAACGGCGGCATCCGGCACCACACTGGTCGCGCATCCGGGCAGGAACAAGGGGGACTTGCAGTGGGCTGCAGCTACTACGCGCGGTGGACCTGGGCAGTCCAGTAACTGCCGGATCGCTGACCAGTTCCCCCTCAGATGCCGGGCCGGAGTCCGGCAGCAGCGGCCAGGTCATCCACAGCCCTTCCCCACCCCTAAATCGGCGCTCCGCCTCAAATCCAGGTAGCCAGCACCAGACTGCTACTTCTACGGCACTTGTCCGCGTCCACTCGGTGAACCGCAGGTCGGCGGCCTGCCCTTCCGCTCTCACGCGGAACGGAGGCCGCAGGCCGCCGCTTAGGCCGCCATCCCCTTCAGCCGGAACAGGCACCGTCGCCACCTGGGCTTCCTGCATGTCCAGGCCGACGACCATCGTCCTAAACAGTGTCGACGTGACGCCGTCGATGATCCGGCCGCGCCGCATGTGGCCCACCGGATACCAGCCAGCCCCAGGCCCGGCCGACAAGGCCGACGCCGCTGCGCGGTCGCTGCACGCCCTGGGCTATGAGAGCGATGAGTTGTTCAGCGACGCCACGCCCGAGGACTTCCGCGGTCGTGCCCTCACCGCCCTGGCGCTCGCGCCCGTCAACGCGGGCACCCCCTCCTTCCGGGACGGAAACCGGACCGAGGGGGCGCCTGCCTGGCTATCTGCAGAAACCCCTGACCGGGCTGCTTGCCATGTCCGACTGGTGCGCCCACCACGCCCGATCGGTGCGGTGGCACCGACCAGCTGTCCTGCGGGGCCAGCGCGCCTCCCGTCAGGTGGCGCGCCGCGCGCCGACTCCAGCAGGCCGCCGGGTGGCGGTCAAGGCCACAGCCGCTGCGCGGTCGGCTTCGCCGAGCCCTGACCGCCCACCCGGCGGCCTGCTGGGGAGTGCGCCCGTCCACGCCGACCATCTGCCGAGGAGCGAGACGATGGGCCAGACGACACCCGAACAGCAGGCGACGACTCGGACCTGGGACTCGCTGAACTACAGCGAGGCACACGGGATGCGCCACTTCCTGGAGCACGATGACGACCTGGGGCGACAGGCACGCCTCATCGCGGGCGAGGACCACGACCTGGCGCTCTGGCTGGTCGACACGGGCAGGTACTTCGCCAGCCTGACCGGGATGTTCCCGGACGACCTGGGCCACCCTGGCTGGCGCGAGTGGCGCGCGGCCGGTCTGAGCCCGCAGGTCGCCGCCCACGTCGCGCTGCACCTCAAGCCGATGGCCCGCATCGTCGACGAGCACCTGGTCTGCCCGGTGTGCGGCAGCGCCGATCGGATCGTCGAGCGCGACGTGGCCGTGCGGCACAACCCGTTGCACGTGACCGAGGGCAGCATCTACGGCGGGTTGGACAGCTGCGATCACGAACACGACAGGTTCCTGTGTCAGGCCTGCGGCATCGACGTCCGTCTCCCCGGCCGCGTGGAGGACCGCAGCTGAACCACGCGCGCCCGGCCGACGGCCCGCCGCGTGCATCGGGCCGGGAACGCCTGACCTGCCCTCGTCACCGCTTCGTCGACGCCGCGTGGTGGCGCCGGGACAACTGTGCGGCAGCACCACCGCGCCCATCCATCCCACGACAACCCACAAGGAGGACCCGTGAGCACCGACGCAGAGGAGTCGATGCGGGAGTTGGCCGCTTCGTTCGAGATCCACAACATGCTGTACGGCCTTGACATGCTCGTGGCGAAAGATCCCGCCGCGCTGCTGATGCTGGGCAACGGCAAGCCCCCCAGCCGAGAGGCGTTCGCGATGGCCGTGCGCGTGCTCATCAAAGAGGCGGCCGAACGAGTGCCGGGTCTGAAGGAAGCCGTTATGCGTCGGATGGACGCCCTGCCTGAGGGCACCACCGTGACCCTGGAGACCTTGGGGCACGCGGTGACCCGCTGCGCCCGCACCCTGCTCGCCCACGGGCACTGACCAGCCCGGTGGTGGTGCCCGAGCAGTCGCAGGCACCACCACCGACTCCCGCCCCACGACACGCGAAAGGCGAAAACCGTGACCGCGCCCCATACTCCCCGGCCCTGCGTCACACAGGTCCCCGAGCCCGTGCTCTGGGACCTGTGCGACGCCTCCACACCGGAACACCCCGTGCGACTGGCCGCCGACATCTGGGGCTACAAGGCCACGGGGACCGGCGGCTTCGAGGTGTACTGCCTGTTCCTGGAACGCGAGGCCAGGCTCTTCCCGGCACTGCTGGTCTGCACACCGGGAAGCAGCGGCGGATGGACCGTCACCGGCCCCGCCGACCCCGTCACCGACGAGATCCCGGCCGAGCGCGACCGCGTCGAGCAGGAGGACCTGCCCGGAGCATGCCGTTGGCTGGCCGAGGTCCTGGCCCGGCCCGAGTACCGGTGGGCACGGGCCGTGGCCTTCATCCGCAGGCACTGGCCCGGCGCCACGCACGTGGTGCTCTCCACGCGGGAGGATCGGCTGACGGTGCTGAACCGGGTCTACGCCGGGGAGGTGACTTACCGGCGCACGCTCTGGCGGCGCGGCGACACCCACGGCCCCGGCATCGACGTCGAGCGTGACGCGAACACGCTGCTGAGCAGCGCCGAGGGCGCGGGCGTGGACCCGACCGCCTCCGGCTGGACGCCCGTGGCCAGCCACGGCATGCCTGCCACCGTCTGGCTGGTGGACCTGGACCAGCCGGTGGCCATCGCACCGCCCGAGTCCGATCCCCGCCCGGTGTGGAACCAGCACAGCAACGACATCGGCGACTGGTGCCCGTACTCCTCACGCCCCCTGACCGTCAGCGAACTGCGCGACGAACACGCGTGCTGCGGCGCGCGCTGCGCCGCCAGCAGCCCCATGCGGGACGACGAGGAGGAGTAGCCCCGATCCCGTCCGACGGGTGGTGCCGCAGTGGCTTCCGGCAACACCTGCCCCACCCCATGACGCAAGGAGACACCCGTGATCGACTTCAAGAACAGCGTGTTCGGCACGGCGTTTGACCCGCCAACCCCCACCCCGGCCCAACTGCGGGAGCTGCGCGAGTCCACCCCCGCCCGCCCCCTGCACCTGATCGCGTTGCCGAAGGTCATCGCCTACCGGGGCGCACCGGACATCGGCGAGGAGGTGTACGTGGTGGCCGCCTCGGGGCGGCGCGCCCACCCCGCGCTGGTGACGAGGCTGCCCGGCACCGGGATCGGGTGGATCGCCACCCCGCCTGTCGCCCCGCACACCGGCCTGCCCCTCCACACCGACAGCACCTACCACACGGACCTGGGCCAGGCGCTGTTCTGGGCCACGCGCCAGGTCACCTCGGCGCGGTTCTACTGGAGCCACGCGGTGGCGCTAATCCAACGACACTTCCTGGACGCCACCCACGTCACCGTGTCCGGAGAGCTGCGCGATTGCCTGTGGGTGCTGGAGGTGTTCGACCACGGCGAGTCGTTGTGGGCGTGCGGCGACGAGGACCACCCGTTCATCCAGGAGGGGGGCGAGTGGGAGATCGACACCGCGCTCAGCGCCGCGTACTGGCGTGGTCTGGACCCGTGGGCGTCCGGCTGGACGCCCACGGACCCCGACCGGACGCCCACGAAGCAGGCGCAGGAGTTCGGCCCTGGGTGGTGTGTCGACCTGACAGCTCCAGTAGTGACCGGAGTTGACGACGCGGCCTGACTGACATGCGATACAGCCCCGGTCAGGCGTGCTGCGCGAGCGCCCGCTCACCATGTCCGAGGAACTGCCGATCGGTGGCCCGCTGTGGATCCGCTCGGCGGTGGTCGAGTTGATCTGCCCGGTTGTGGGCGTGGACAAGACCGAGCAGGGCGTGGGTTGTGGCTGCGTCGACACGGGTTCACTCCGCAGCGTCCGGCTCGGAGGGCTTATGGGCAGCCCACTGCGATGCGCGCGTGACCGGACGAGGGGTATCCGGCGATCGAGGCCAGGGCGAAAGCTGAGGGCTCGGCGATAGCGTGGGTCGACCAGTGTGGGCTGCGTTCCGAGACCGGGCCCGTGCTCTCCCGAGCCGATCGCCACAGGGCTTCGGCGGCCTGACACGGGTGCGCGACCCCTTCCAGGTCCCACTCGATCCAGCCAAGGTAGTCCTTGTCGAGACCGCGACGGGCTCGCGTGCGTCATCTTGGCCTCGCCGGGATCGATGGCATGGGCAGCCGTGTCCTCGTGACCGGTCTCCACGAGCCAGTCCGCACCCCTGGACGGCGACAGGAAAAAGTGGTGCTCGCGCCCACGGGGTGGCTGGTCCAGATAGTCGCGTCGTTCCAGAGGTAGCCGACCAGTGCCTGGACTGCCTCATGTGCCCCAGGGGGCAATCACGGTCATGTCGAAAATTCCTTCCTCCTCTGGCGACGGCGAGATTTCCCCGTAGGGCTGGAGCCCTCCTGCCGGGATGCCGTCCACGTGCCGGGCTTTCGGTGAGCGCGTCGTGGATGTGCTCGGGCCGAGTGGCCGGGGCCCGCCAGCGACATGGCGGGCCCCACCCCAGGCCCGCTGAACTCGGTGCACGTCGCGACGCACACCCTTCAGAGCGGTGAACCGGTCCTAGGCGGCTTCCCCGCATGGCCCACGAGAGTGGTCACCACTGGAACTGTCGGCGGCCCGCTATAGGGTCCAGTGGTGGAACAAAGGTGGGGGTGGGCAGGCGGCGAAATCGTCCTCGTACCAGGAATCCGCTGATGGCGAGCATCGGCGAGGTCGTCGCGGCGTTGCGCCAAGTGATCGAGGACCTCCCGTTCGCGCAGTTGGCGGCGGCGCTGGACGCCGCCCAGGAAGCGCGAGACCTGATCGACGTGGTGGCGCGCGGGTCCGGCCAGGACGAGTTTTTCCAGGTGTCCGAGTGGTTCCGACAGGCTGCCGAGGGCATCGAGGAGATCCAGACGCGGCTCAACACCATCCAACGCGAGGCCACCGTCGCGGCGAACCGACTGGAGGGCGATCCGGCAACCGCCCCAGCCACCTCGGCCGGTCGGACATCCCCAGTCCCTGCGGTCTCGGACCTGCCCGATGTCACACCAGAGGCGTTGCTGCGCAGATTGCCGGTGCGTTCCTCACCGACCGACCGCACCAGCGGCCTGTGGCTCGACCAGGACCGGACGGTGCGGGGACCGGTGCACAGCGGTCGGGGGCAGGCGCGGGAACAGGCCGTGGACGTCCTGCGGCACCTGGGGATCTCTCCGCCCCACGGCACACTGGCCGTGGCCGATCATGTGGAGGTGCAGGTCGCCGCGCGAGTGCGGTCCGAAGGCCTGGCTCGCGCTACGTTGGCGGTCAACAACGAGCCCTGCCGACGGGGCAGGTTCAGCTGCGACCGCGTGCTTCCCAGGGTGCTGGGACCGGGACAGCGACTCACGGTGCACTGGCCCGGCGGGCAGTGCGCCTACTCCGGGAGGGAACCGCTGTGACGATGGTGCTGGAAGTGGCATGGCACAACGACCGGCCGGAGAAGCGACTGGACTCCCGTGAGCAGGTAGACGCCTTCGTGCAGGAGTTGGCGTCGCACGCGCCGGGCACCGTCACCGCAGCCACCGCCTACGCCCTGGCAGGCGAGGACGACGAGCCGGACCATGAACTGCTGATCGGCGCCGACGTGGCACGCGGTGTGGGCGTGGCGCGCTACAGCTGCGCCGAGGGAACCTGGTACCTGACAAACGGCAGTTCCACGGGGGGACCTGTGCTGGCGGTGCATTTCGGCACCCCGGTGGAACTGCCGCCCGACGCCGAGGTGCCGCTG
This sequence comes from Actinosynnema pretiosum, assembly GCF_024171695.1. Taxonomy (GTDB): domain Bacteria; phylum Actinomycetota; class Actinomycetes; order Mycobacteriales; family Pseudonocardiaceae; genus Actinosynnema; species Actinosynnema pretiosum. The sequence continues at coordinate 71,600 of NZ_JAMTCF010000014.1, forward strand.
GACGCGGTCCGCGCCGCATTGCACGGGCTTCTCACGCACGAAGGGCGACGGCCCGACGCCGGGAACTGGGTGCAGACCACCTGACCCCCAGCGCGGCGACGCCCCCTCCCGCATCCCGTGCCGCGTGGGCTCAGATCAGCGTGTCCTGGTCGCCGTGACCCCCACGTCGTGTGGAAGGGGCACCGGTCAGGGCGACGAGTTCCTTGATCCAGCCCTTCGACAGCCGCAGACCCCCGGCTGTGGGCGAGCATCCACTCCGTGGCGTGGCGGCAGCGCTCATCCGCGGTCCTGATCAGGGTGTAGCCGGTGTCCGCGGCCAGCGGGGCCGCCAGCTCCACCCGACGGCCCAGCAGTTCTTCCTCCACCACCTCGGTCTGCTCGCGCACCGCTTCCGATGCCACACCGACGATCCGCGTCAGCGTCCAACCCCCGTCACGATTGCTCGCCAAGTGCGCCAGATCGGGCACCTGCCTGGCCGCTGCGGCCCTGCCCGCGAAGGCGGCGCGGCGGAAACCGGGATCGGCGGCCAGCACCTCGGCCAACTTCTGCACCTCCTGCTGAGGCATCGGGGCCGTGGGCATGTCGTCCTCGTCCTGGTCTCCCAAGTACCTGCGGCGGCAGGGCAGGTCTTCGAGCTTGCGCAGGGCACGCGCCCAGTCGGCATCGACGCCGTGCACGTGTACCACCCCATCGCAGACGAACCCGACCTCCAGACGGGAGCACCACCCCTCGACCCCGGTCACGGCCTTGATCAGCCGCTCCCGCAGACCCGGCTCTCCCATGTTTCTGATCGTGGATAGCGCTTCGTCGGCGTCGACCCGCTCCAACTGCACGTACAGCAGGCGCGCCCCGTCCTGCTGGGCGGCGTCGAGGACCTGCTCGTGCGTGAGCTCTCCGGACAGCTCCACGGCCTCACCGGGTAAGGAGGCCACAGGCAATACCGTCACCCCGCGCGCCTCGGCGTCTTCCCGTACCTTCAGAGCCAGCTCTGCCAGGGTGTCCCGGCCAGCCCGCTCCAGCAGGAACAGGCTCTCATGCATGTCGTGCGCAGTGTTCATGCCCACACTGCAACACCCACCCCCGACGAAAACAGCCCGTCAACACTGCCACAGCCGACACACCACCCGATCGTGTCTCCTGGGTACGCAGTGGGGGGGAGGCGGCAACTGGCGAGGAAATGCCTACCGCATGGGCCTGCCGCGTCATCCCCGGAAGGGTGCCGTCCGTGCGCAAGCCGATCCAGCACCCTTGGCCAACCGGGTGCCGACTGGTGTGCCTGTGCCGTGGCCAGCGGCGCATCGTGCCCACACCCACCACAGCACGCCTGGGCGGCGCGCGGGCGGTGACCGGACCGGGTTGTCCGTGATGGTGGCCGGGCAGCGAGGGGCCCCGGCCTGGTGACGGGAACAGGCTGGGGAGCACGCCCGCACCGGCCGGGGACCGGCCCACAACCTACCCGGTCGGCGATCTCCCGACGGGCGAACACCCCCCTGTGCTCTTAGCTGCTTGTCGGACGGTTGCGTGTTCACAGGCTAAGTGCGAGTGACAGGACGAGCCCGGAGGGCTTGGAAAACCAGTCGGGTACCGCCGCCGTGAACGTCGAAGCGACCTCTACAGACACCTCCCCCCACCGCCCGACACGGTTGGCACCCGCTGGGAACGCCGGGGAAAGACGAGACGGAGCCGCCAGCATGGGCGATCAGGCTGACCACCAGCCACCCCAACCTGCCGACAGGCAACCCGGCGTCCTCCGGGAAAGGCGCTCGGCGTCAGCCCACCCCCGGTAGGACCGCGATGACGCCGCCGAGTTCGGGTCGCCACCGAGCAGGACAGCAGGCACGATGCCACAACGTGTGCCTGAAGGTCCGCAAGTGAACGGGAACGGAGCAGAGACCGGATGAGCGAGAGCGATGAGGAGTTCTCCCTGGACAGGCGGCCCGACGGACGCACGGCCACCCCTGCGTCCCTGAGGCTGCGCACGGCCACGCGCGCCTTGCGTCTGCACCTGGACAGCCTGCCCGTCGACTACGACCTGGAAGTCTCCGGCGACCGTTTCCTTGCCGGAGTGGCATTCCTGTTGGCCCGACAGCGTTACGCCTGCGCCGAGTCGATGATCGGAGCCGGTTTCGGCGGCACGGTGCTCGGGGCGATCGCCCGCAACCTGTTCCACGACGGGCTGCGGTGGCTGTGGGTCGGAGATGATCCCGACCGGCGTCGTGCCCTGTTGGGCGAACTGCGCGACGAACGCAACCGCCTGTGCATCAGGATCGAACAGACTAAGACCAGCGTGGGCAACCTGACCCGCTGGCTGATGCCGCTGCCGGATGTCGCCGACCTGACCGGTCGATCGCTGAGCTGGATGGACGCGCCGGAGATACCGGGCGAGCGCGAACTGATCGACGACTTCCTCGCTTACCGCACAGCAGCCCAGGGCGCGACTGACGCTGAGGCGGACCACGCCAAACTGCTGCGCAGGACACGCACGCTGCTGGACATGTCGGGCCTGCGCGGTGCCGTGATGGTCCTGGCTCACGCTGGACACGGTAATCACCTGGGCATGTTGAGCAGCCTGGCCCAAGACGGGGTGGCGGGATGCGACCTGCGCGCGGACCACGAAGCCCTGTTCATGCAGGTGGCCGCTGCGGGAACAGTCGCCGTGCTGCTCGGCACCGCTGCGTCCCTGCCGCAAGCCTGGCCCGCCGACGTGCCCAGAGAGCCGTTCCTGGAACGTGCTGTCGAGCTGACTGCGGACGTCACTGCAGCGGCCACCCCGATCCACAACCTGGACACCGAGAAGCGCCCTGTCCCGCAGACCAAGAACAAGGGAAAGGGCACGAAGAAGCCTCTCCCACTGCTGCGTCCCGGTGTCGTGCTCGACACCGGTGAACTGCTACCCGACGTCAACTCCGTCCACGCGATGAGCGCCGCCGTCGAGGAGTACCACAATCTGACCGGAAGCCGGTGGTTCACCAGAGCGCAGGACTCCGAGCAGCCGGCTCTGCACATCGCACTGACCTACTACGGAGGCCACTCCAACCTCCAAGCGGTGACCGAGACCTACGACAAACCCGGCTCGGAGATGATCGCCCCCTTCGCCGCGCGGATGCTCATGGAGGAAGCCGCCCGTATCACCTGGCGCTACTCGACCGGCGACGGCCCCGAGGTGTTCGCCGCACGAGCAAAGCAGTACTTCGACGACTCCCGCGCCCGACGCAGGAAAACCATCGACACCCTCACTGGCAGCGGCCTGCGCAGGGCCGACGCGGAACGTATCTTCGCCATGCCCGACAATGTCCACGTCATCACACCCCAGGATGAGATCGCCAAAGGTGCCAAGAAGCTGCCGGGGATCGACGGGATGCTCCGGCAGATGGGGGCGCCCTACCCGGAGCCGGGATGGCTCGAAGTGGCCTACTCGCTGCTCAGCCAGATTACTCACAGCACCACCCTGGGACACCTGCACAGCCTCCGCTTCCGCGGACCCACGGCGACCAACGAACTCAGTCCGGAGATGCTCGGGCTCACGCTCGACGTGGCCTGCTTGAGCAGCGCGCACATCATCGGCCTGGGCGCACGATTGATGGCCGACGACAGCGAGGAGGCGGTCGAGTACCAGCGGGCCCTGCACCGTCAGGCCGCCAAGGTCCACGACCTCGCCCGCTGCGTCCACGGCTTGGACTAGAAACCTGAAGACCACCGACCTGGTTTGGCCAGCGGGGTCGGAGGGAAAGCGGTGCCTGATCCGGTGCTCCCCATGAACCATCACGTTCACCGCGTGCGGCCGCGCGCCGCACCTCATGAACCGCCCCTGGACATGCCCCTGCTGAAGGCGTAGGTCGTTGCTGCTCGACCACAGAGGTCAGGACAGGGAGTTGCGCAGGTGCCCGCCGAGGTACCCGACGAGGATCCGCCCCTCCGAGGAGCCGGGCCTGCAGGTGTTGTCGAGGAAGTAGAGCCGCGGGTGTGGTGGACCGTTGCCGATGCGCACGTGTTCGACCATCAACACCGCCCCGCTGGCGTCGACGGTTTCCGGCACCGGGAACAGCCGCTCCGTTCGCCAGGCGGTGTTGACCAGCACGCTCTCGGGCTCGGCGGGCGAGTAAGACGAGCGGGCGATGCGTCGCCCCGGTGTTCCGGGGTGGGACAGGTAGGTGTGGAAGTTCCCCGTCGCGCCTGCCGCCTTGGCCTCAGCGTAGTCGTGCAGCGCCACCATCGTGGACCAGGTGCGTTGCAACCAGGAAGGCCGTGCCTCCAGCCTGGCCGTGGTCCGCCCCAAAGTCGGAGCCAGCCACAAGCGGGGCAGCCGCCGCCCGGCCGCCAGCAGCTCTGACCACGAGTTGAACACCGGTTGCGACTCGGACGCTACGGGCGCGGTGCCGCTGTCGTCGCGCGCACGCGCGGCCAGGTGCGCGGCGCGGCGCAGCGCGTCGTCGAGTTCGGCGCCCAGCGTGTCCATCGCGGCGTAGGCTTCGTCGCGACCGGCCTCGGCCTGTTCGGCGCGCCGCAGCAACTGTCGACGCATCTGCTCCACGGAGTCGAAGTGCTCCGAGGAGGAGCCGGGGTGTCGAGTGCGGGTGCTCGCGAGCGCGCGTACCAGGAACGCGCGCCGTCGCGTCAGGTTGTCTAGCTCGGCCCGCAGACGCGCGATCGTCTCGTCGCGCACCTGCACCTGACGGGTCAACCCGTCGACACGGTCGCGTTCCCGCTCGTACTGCGTCACCACACGGTGGTTGTCCCTGGCCAGGCGCTCGATCTCCTGACGGGCACCGGCCGTGGACTCCTCCCGGACGAGATCCACCGCCCTCGTGAACGCCTCACCCGCCGCCGCGTACCGCGCGTCCTGGCCCAGCACCCTCTCCTCGACTGCGGCGTCGACCGGAGGGGTGTGCAGCAGGAGGGTCATCTCCTCCAGCAGGCCGCGTTCACACGCGGGGCGGAGGCAGACCTCCAGTTGGGCCGCACGCACCTGCTGACAGGTGGCCAGCAGGAACGCGGCCTTGTCGGCGTTCCCGGAGGTGATCCGGGCACTGGTGCTGGCGAACAACCCGGTGGCGCCGACATGCAGCGACCGCACGTTCCCCGTGGCAAGCCGGGAATCACTCGGCAACGACTCGTTGAGCCTGCGCAGGGCCTCGCCGTGCACGGCCGCCGTGATCAGCGAGCCCGAGGTCGCGTTCACCGCGCCCGCGAGCTGCCCGATCCTCAAGAACGGCGCCACCTTCGACATCTTGGCCGCGAAGAGCACCGGAGTGACGGCACGATCCGACTTCACCGCGTCGAGCAGGCTCTCGACCTGATCGGCTTGTAACTCGTTGACCACGCCGAACCGCAGGCCGGTGACGACATCGACAAGATCGAGCACGTCCAGGCGGCACGCGGCGTGCGGCGAACCGTGGATGAAACTGTGCCAACTCCCACCGGCTACCGGGACGGCGAGCACCGACACCTGCCACCGCCCCGACACCGGGGAGAGGTATTCAGGCCGCACGTCCACCAGGACACGCACGGGCTCCCCCGACGGGCCCAGGTAACGCACCCACCAACGGTGCGCCACCTGGCCACCCGACGGTGCCTCGGAAGCCAACAGCCCCAGCCGACGTGCACCAGTGAGCCGGTCCGCGACCTGTCGCGGACAGTCCGGCAACGACGAGTAACCGCTACTCCACCACCGTTTCCCCGAGGGGATGAAACTGAATGGATCTTCGACACTCATAGGAATTTCCGTTTATTTTCTGCATTGACGTCGATTGTCCTCGGATTGACGACGTGTCTGCGCCACGGGCGCGAGTCCGTTTCCCTCCGCTGTGCAATCCTGAGGATTGTCGATCTTGACACGCAGAGGTGGAAACGGTCCGGCTGTCAGCCCGAACTGATCATGGCCCGTACCTCGGCCGACCTGCTCTCGGCCAACTCCCGCCTGACCTCCTCAAGCGCGGCAGTGTCGGGGGAGGCACCGGCCAGCGCGTCGGCCATCGCCCGATGAACGAAGGTCCCGCTGTCGGCCAGGCAGCACCGTAGAACGTCCTCGATCAAGGGATCACTGGCCCCCGAGGCCGCCAGCCGTGTCAGCGCGGCAGCCGCGTGGGCACGGACCTGGGGTTCGATGTCCTGGGCGAGCGCCGCCAACATCCCCACCGCCGTGGAGGGAGAGAGAATCTCGGCGAGAAGGGCGGCCCACACCCGATGCTCGGTAGTGCCGCTCAGCAGGCGGAAGCCCAAGTTAGCGGGAACCTCGAAGTGCTGTCCCAGAGCGGTGGCCAGCCGGGCCGCCGGGCCTAGAAGGTCGGGCTTGCCCAGCATCTGCTCCATCGGGTTGGCGGGCTGGTCGAGCAACATCCCCACAATGCCTGCCAGGCGGCCCCGGACCTCCTCGGATAGTCGGCTGATGTTGCCCGCCAGGACGAAGCAGGTTCCCGCCTTGTATTTGGCGACCACCAACGGTTCGGCGAGCAGTGCGTAGATCGGCTCCCAGTCGGCGAAGGCCGGGTACTTCAGGTTCAGCACCGCCAGAATCCGACCGACATCATGCACATACTCGATGAAGCTGTTCGGGGCGGCGTCACCTACCACACCGAGCACTCGGCGGGCGGACATGCCGATCAGCTCTGCTGCCACCTCATCCGGCAGCCCTGCTCCGGGGTTCAGGGCAACCAGCGCATCCAGGGACTGCTTCTGCCTGATCTCGGTGAGCAACTGCTCCCCGGCGGCCTCGTCCAGCGGCGCGGCGGCGGACAACAACGCCAGACGCAACTCCTCGTCGTGTCCAGCCGCACCCGCGGTGGCACGCGCGGCCGACTCCCCGGTCCACACGGAGACCGGCAGCGCGCGGACCAGCCGCACACAGGAGCCGACCATGAAGGCGTCGTGTTGAGGGGGCAGGGACACGACCTGCTCCAGGACGGCCTGCTGGTCCGCGAGCGGGGCGGCGGGCACGACACCGGCGAGCGCGTCGACCAGCTTGTCCGCCGATACCCCCAGGAGCGCTGCGGCGGAGGGGTCCCTGGGAGCGGCCATGGTCCGCAGCAACCAGCGCACAGCCCGGGAAGCCGTGTCACCGTCCAGCACGTCGCCACCGCGCCGCAGCAGCATCAACGAGGCCAGCGAGGTGGTGTGGGTCAAAGCCGCGAAGTCGATCCGCGCCGCAGCGGCGCTGACGGCCTGGGCCGGCCCGTCGGTGACCAGTCTCCTGGCGGCCAGGCCGAGGGTCTTGTCGTCACCGGCGAACCGCAGGATGTCGAGCAGTTCGCCCACCCGGTCCGGATCGGTGGTGTGCTCCACCTGCAGCAGTTGCTGCCTGGCGTTCTGGCTCGCGTGCAGCCGCCAGGCCGAATGGTCACCGGCATGGCTTGCCATCAGGGCAGCGGCCAGCAGACGGTTGTGCGGCACGTCCTCGGCATGGAAGGTCAGGGACCGGTCACGACTCCACGCGGTGAACTCGCGGTCGATCACGGCGGCCGCCCCGGACGAGACGCGCTGGGACCGCCACCACACCGAGAAGGTGTCCAAGCCGCTGATCACCCCCGCGACGTCCTTGCCGCTCCAGTCCGCGAGTCTGAACACCATCTGGGTGGCCGCACCGGCGATCGCCGTCGCCGTCACGTCCTCGCTGTTGCCCACGCCGATGCTCTGGACGCTGACCGCGTCCTCACGCGCCTGGTCCTGGCTCCCCAGCTCAAGCCTGGCCCTGGCGCGCTGCACGGTCAGCCAAGCCCGGTCGACCGGCGCGTTGTCGTCATGGGCCAGCGCCTCGTCCAGCACACGCAGAGCCCGCTCGGGCTGGGCCCGTTCCACAAGCGCCGCCGCAGCGGCGGCCGCGGCGGCCGACCGTTCGTACGGCGTGGCCGCGGTACCGATGCAGGCGATCAGGGCCTCCCAGCCACCGCCCCGTACGTGAGCGTCCACGGCGGCGGCGAACCGCCACCCCCACTCCGGGGAGTCCGCCATCTTCCCGAAGTCCGGAACCTCCGGATGGCGCCTGATGAACCCTTCAAGTTCATGCTGGCGCGCTTCCACGATCAAGGCCACGGCCTGCGCCGGACCGATCGGCTCGGCCGGGCCCGCGTTGCGGTGCGGAGCGACCAGACGAGGGGTGATCAGCGCGTACCGCAGCAGATCCCGCGGCAGGATCGATGCGGCACCGGACCAGGCGCTGCCCTCCCATCGTGCGGGCCGGCGCACGGTGGCCGCCACCGTGCGCAGGGCGTCGCGGTGCTCTAGATCGAGGGTGCTGGCACGGGGCACGAGGATCTTCGCCCCCTTGCCGGTGGACACCACCGCCTCCTCGGTGACCTGGACCCAATAGGAGACACCCGTGTCCAGGTCGTGCAAAACAAGCAGGTGCGGCAGCACGTGCGTGAGCCAGTAGTCGACGTGCCTGCGGTCGCTGTCGCGGAACCACCAGCCGACGATCTCCCCGGCCTCGTCGCACTCAGGCTCGCTGAAGTAGCTGGGACCGGTCTTGACCTGGGCGCCCAGCATCAGTCCGAGGTCGAACAACTCGGCGCGCACCATAACCCACAGGTCGGTGCCCACATCGTGTTCCGGGGCGCTGGCGGTTCCCCAGCCCAGGGTCAGGAACATGCCCTTGACCGCGTGTTCCCCCAACTCCGCCGTTTGCTTGCTCGTAGGCTGTCGCACTCCTGCATTAGACACTACTAGCGGTGACGCGGATGAAAAACACCACAACAATCCAGGAAGGAACGTGCCACTGGTCGACTCTGCCGAGCACCCGTCCCCCTTGATGCACCACATCGGGTCACCTCATGCCGGTAACAAACAGCCGTGCGATTTCGATGACCGGGCCGGTCGGCATAGTAAAATATCGCCGTGTGATCGACTCCTGTTGTCCGACTCATGCCAGTCCTCGGGCCTCAGGCCCGACTTTCGGGTGTCGAAGTTGACCAGGCCAACTAGACTCGACGGTGCCCGTCGCCCGGCGGAGCATACTAGCGGCAGTGTCTGTCGCCTGGGTGGCGGTATTAGTCCCAGGTGCTTGGTGCGGAGAATCCATCACCGCGCAAACAGCACCGCTCCCGGATACCGGTATCGACGGGCCAGTAGCTGGCACGGTTCACGACGTCACCACATCGTGTGCTTTCGGCCCCTGCGGTCTACCCGGCACCGCTGCCCGCGTCCTCACTGGTGTACTGGCGCACCGCTGGCAGAGGGAGAGTGCACGGCCGCCGACGGGTTGACCCGTTCGATGTCCGAGAACGCGGCGCGCACCCCGGCCTTGGAGAAGTCGTTGTTCTTCGACGCCACCAGCCAGGCATTCCTGCGAGACAGGGCCCGATCCCACTGCGCGAGAGCAACGAACCGGCCGAGCACCTATACGGGAACTGGGCGAACAGGCGGGCCCGCGGGTGCGCCTGCTCTCCTTATTGGGAGCGCGGCAGCAGGGGGACGCGTTGGCGTTCGCCGCGTTCCGACGGCCGTGCGTCGCCGTGGACGCGGGACTGCTGCGCCTGTTCAGCACCTACCTGGCCCGGTTCGACGCGGTGGTGCTGCACGAGCTAGCACACGTGCACGGGCAGAACATCCACATCACCTACCTGACCAAGTCACTGTGGTGGACGTTCGGCGTGATGCTCCGGCTGCCCTCGGTCGCGCATACCGTCCAGATCACCACCAGCAAGGGCTCGTCGTTGACGACGCACTGGGTCGGCAGCGCGCTGACGGTGGCGGGGATGATCATGCCGTCGACGGTGGCAGCCCGGCCCTGCGTCGTCACCGGCACAGCGACGCGTGAACCGACACAACCGGCCAGCGGAACCCGCGCCGACTCGCCAGATCGAAGCCCGGCTCGCCGACGACGTCCTCACCGCCAACGAGTTGGCAACCACACTCCACGAAGCCGGACTGCCTAAGCTGGCCCAGGTGACACGCCAGCTCGCCCATCGAGGACACCGATGATCAATAAGAGGGTTTCACTTCGAAGAGAGGGCTTACTGCCATGACGATCGATGCTGAGCGATGCGACGCAACTCCGTCCGCCGGAGGGCACCTGATGCCGCACCGAGAGTTCCCCTGCGGTCCGTGCCCGATCCGCGCCGACAACAGCAACAACCCCAAGGCGAAGTTTAGCGCCGAGCGGTGGGCGGACCTGACCAGTACTGTGCGCGACCTGAAGACCGGCAGGCAGCCGATGCCCGGCGATCCGCTGTTCGGCTGCCACAAGGGAGAACCGGGCACGGACAACGACCTGGCCTGCGCGGGTTGGCTGGCGCAGTTCGGCGCCGACCACATCGGCATCCGACTTGCCCTCGTCCAAGGCCGCCTCCCCGACAGCGCCCTGGAAGCCGGAGACAACTGGCCTCCGCTGCACAGGACCTGGGACGACGTCGTCCGCCACCAGACCGCGCCCCGGACAGAAGCTCCGCCACAATGACCGAGCCGGAGATGCAGCCGCACAACGTGATGAGCCGCAGGTCGAGCAGAATCCCTGCTCTACCACCGTGTCAGAGAGCGGATGCTGCGGTTACGGAACCGGTTTGGCCGAACAGCCCGAGTTTCCGGAACACCACCGCTTGGGTGCGCTGAGGTCCGCAGGGGCCGAGTCGGAACTTGCTGCGGGAAGGGCTGCCCGGACATGCGGCGGACGACATCGACAGGCCCTTGCCACCTGAAGAAAGCGCTCCGGGCTGGCTACTCCGGCTCGGCCCGAGCAGAGCGCCGGGACGCCTCCTGTTCCTGTGCCAGTCGGCCCAGGCAAGCCGTCAGGACATGAAAGTTATGCAGCGCCGCGCCGTCGCCCCTGGCAGCGCCAGCCTGATAGACCTTCACGGCTTCAAGTAGTTTTTCTGACTCACCGACGAGCGGGCACTGCGGGACGCGCAAGCCGCCGAGCAGGCCGTCGTGCGTGAGCGGGAGCGCCTGCTCGGGCTGCTGCGGCGGGTGGAGCAGTCCTGGAGCGAGCCCAGTCGCGCCCAGTACCGCCGGGACGCGGTCGCGGACCTGCGCACTGAGATCCTGGGCCACGCCCGCAGGGCCGCGCGGGCAGGCGGCACGACCGAGGCGGCCGAACGCGAGTTCGCCGGACAGGCCGAGTACCTGCGCTGGCGGTGGGCCGGGGTGCCCCTGCACGAGTGCCTGATCGAGGACCGGGCGCTGGCGGGCGTGCTGGTGTCGGCCAGGATCATCGCCGCGATCGCCGGGGTGCGGGCGCTGACCGTCGAGCAGGTGGCCGCTCTGGACGCGGAGCGGGCCGGACTCGGCTGCCAGGCGGCGCAGTTCGCGGTGGACGGCGGGCGGCCCCTGACCTACCCGCGGCCACCGGTCCCGACGCCGGGACGGGTGCGGGCGGTGTGGCTGGAGCGCGACCGCCCGGACGCCCTGGTGCGCCTGGACGCCGGGCGGGACGAGCCCGCGCCGTGCCACGTGGAGCTCTCGCCGACGGCGATGACAATCACCGCCGTCGCCGGGGAGGTAGGGGCGGTCGGTGCGGTGCGCCGCTACCCGCTGCCGGGACCGGCGCACCCGATCCCGGTCAACACCCTGCTGGAGCGGCTGGCGCCGGTGGCGCAGCGGGTGGTCGCCGGCGCCACCGGCGACGGGGAGCGGGTGCTGCTCGACGCCGAGGCGGCCGAGGACGAGATCGTCCGGATGATCGCCGAGGGGTTCGTGCCGGGCGCGCTGCTGCCCGCGCGGCAGTGGTGGACCCCCGAGCGGCTGGCGGCGGCGGTGACCGCCGACACCGACGACACCCTGCTCGACGTCCTCGCCGACGCCAGCGTCCACCACGCCTTCGAGCAGCGGCGCCTGATCCTGACGGACGCCCTGGGGGTGCTGGTCCGGGCCCGCGAGGACCTGCGGCGGGCGGCGCGTCGCTAGCGTGGGTTTCCCGCCTGGGCGGGAGTGGTCCGGCTTGGTGGTTCGCACCCCGTGGGCGGGCGGCGGACGACATCCCCGCACACGCGGGGGCATCGGCACGACCCGGACACGCCATTCCCCGCTGTCCGCCAGGCCCCGGAAAAGGGGCGGGCGGTGCCGCGACGTGGCGACGCCGCCGGGACGGGCGCGTCCGAGGCTCGGTCGACGACCGACCCGACACCGAAGGAGGCCGCTGGTGAACAAGCGCGAGCAGACCCGGATCTTCCGCCTGGTGAACGCCGGCTACTGGGACGTGCGTTCCGTCGTCAGTGAGATGAACGGGCTGTGGCGGCCACTCCCCGACCATTTCCTGCGCTCCCTCGAACCCACGTGGCAGCTCGACGATCTGCGCCCGCTGCAACAGCGGCTGATCACCTCTTGCCAGAAGCTGGCCGAGGTCCTGAACGGGGCGCGGGAGGCCGGTTTCACCAGCAACTTCGCCGGGTTCACCGTCCCGGACGTCTGCGGGCCGGGCCGGGGCGACAAGCAGCTCGTGGCGCGGGGTGGCACTACCTGTCCCCTCGGGCGCACCAACCCGCCGACGGCGGCCCGGCGGGCTTCGCGCCGCTGGACTTCCCCGAGGAGGCCGCCCGGCTGGTGCGCGCCCAAGACGAGTACCTGGACCGGGCGATGATCGCGTTCCGGCCCCGGTTACCCCCCGAACCGCAGGCGTCGGAGACCTCCTACTACGTCACGGCGCGCCCCGACGGCCTGGACGTGCCGACCGGGACGATCGACTACGGCACCGCGCTGGCCACCGGGGAGGTGGTGCGCCCCGCCCCCGCCGCGACCGGCCCCGGCCCCGGTCCCGGTCCCGGTCCCGGTCCCGGGGCGGGGTACCTGGTGGTGGCGACCGCGCCGGGCGCGACGGAGGGCGCGCCGACGCGGCCGTGCCGGGTGTTGCAGGTCGTCCCGGTCGGCGAGGTCGTCCCCGCTCCCGCCGGCCCGTACGACTTCGCCGGCCCTTACCAGCGGCGTGTGCCAGCGCTGCGGGTGGTGCGCGAGATGCCCGCGCACCTGGCGCTGGGCCCGCAGGGCCAGCACGTGCTGGCCCTGTGCGACCGGCTGGCCGACATGACCGACGCCGACTTCACCTACGTCGCCAGCGCGTGGCACGCGCTCGCTCCCCACCGGGAGGCGGCCGTGAAGGCCCGCCGCCTGGCCAATGGCGCGGCCCGCACGGCCGGCGACGCACGCTGGGCGCGGGAGTGGGAGTACTTGCCGCTCGAGTTACGCGACATCGTGGAAGCGGCCCTGGCCACCGACCGGTCCACCAGCGACGAGACCTGGGACAGGCTGCTGGACGAGGCCACCGCCACGCTCCGGGCCGCCAGGGACAGGACGCGGGAGCGCGCGAACAGCGCCGCGGAGCTGGCCGGGAACGCGTCCTGGGCCAAGAGCCTGGCCAAGCACAAACGGCACTGGAGCGCCCCGGACGCACCGTGGGCGATTCCCTGGTCGGACCAGCGCAACCCCGTTCACATCGCCTGGGAGGCGGCGGTGGCGGGAGGGAGGGCCAGCGCCTTGGGCACCGCCCGCGAGTTCGCGTACACGACGGTCACTGACAACCCCGTGTTCGCCACCCGGTCCCGCAGCGGGGATGCGGTCGGGGACGCGGCCAACGAGGCCGTCCAGGCGGTGCTGGCCTGGGACCTGCTCACCCCGGAGCAGTTCACGGCCCTGACCGGGCCGCTGCACTTCGTGGTCGGGCACGTCCACACCGGCGACCACGACGGCCACCTGACCCGCTGGACGCCGCGCAGCGGTTCCAAAGGCGCCCTGGAACCGGAAACGGCTCACCGCTGCCCGCAGCCTCCCATGCGACGCCGTGAACTGGGTTTTTCATCGGTATTCACGGTGAATACGGTCTCGAACGGCGCTAACTGCTGGACGACCAGCGGTTCCGCCGCGCACGGCAGCTGTTGCCGATCCTGATGGTGACGACGCTGCCGGTGGCCTGTGGCGCGGGCTACGCCGAACTGTCGCGACTCCTGCTCGGCCGCCACTGAGTCGCGGCGGGTGGTGGTGACCAGGACCAGGGGCCCGGTGACCTCGTCGACGACGCGCATGTACGCGCGGGTGAACCTTGACGCCCTGCACACCGGCGCTCTGCCCACCGAAGTGTGCGCCGGGCAGGATGGTGGACGTGCGCGATGTTGAGAGCTTGATCGACCAAGTGCCCAACCCGCAGGTCCGGAAGCTGACCCGGGACGCCTGGCGTTGCTACCAGGCCGGGGTCCACCGGGCGGCCGTCATCTCGACGTGGACGGCGGTGAACGACGACATCATCGGCAAGATCGTGTGGCTGGCAGAGGAAGGCGACTCAGAAGCGCAGAAGTTCCGTGAGAATTTACGCCGGGTCCAGCAGTCCGGGCTGACCAAAGACGGAGTCGTCGCCATGCAGAAAATCGAGCAGGGCCTGCTGGAGACGGCGGTGAAGTTCGAACTGCTCGACCGGATCGGCGAGCGCGGGCTCAACCGTATCCGCGAGGACCGTAACCTGTGTGTGCACACCTCCCTGAACAGCAGCGACGAGCCCTATGAACCCGGCGAGGAGAACGCCCGCGCCCACCTGGTCACCGCACTGACCCTGCTGCTGAACCATCCCCCTTTGGGGGACTCCCGCCTGCGCGACAGGTTCCTCGCCTACGTCTGCGACCCGCACTTCGTCCTGTCCAGGGAACACATCCTGGCCTCCTTCCACGACCGGATTCGTTCCAAGGGCCGGTTGGGATTGATCAAATTAGCCGCCAAGCACGCCCTGCTCGAACTGCCTGCCGAAGGACGGCTGCCGGACATCGAGTGCGCCGACCGGATGGCCAAGATTCTGGTGCTTTTCGCCTCACGCGACCGGGCGGCGGTCCGCGAGGCGGTGGCCAAGGTCATGGACAGGTTCGCCGGACTCGACGCGGAGCAGAAACTGCGGACGTTGATCCGTCTGGGCGACGGGGACTTCTTCTGGGACAGCCTGCAGGGGGATCAGCACGAGTACCTCAAGGCACTGGTGGCCAACCAGGGCGTGCACAAGATCCGGCCTGGGGACCAGGTCACCAGGGCGATGTTCGAGTTGCTCTCATTGCTCTCGCTGGTCGGCAGTGAGCAGGCACGTGAGCAGCTTCCCGAACTGGAGAACAGGTTCAACCTGCTCGACACCCATCTAAAGATGTCGGCGGCCATCCTGCGACCGGCCCGCTACTTCGTGCCGGTGGTGCTTGCCACACTGCAGAAGGCGACCAGCGGGTTCGTCGGCGGCAAAGCCGGGAAAGCGCTGGCCGAGCACGCGCAGTTCCTAGACCTCGATACCCTGCGCCGCGCGCTCCAGGCATGGGGTGGGAACTACGAGTGCCTCAACGGTAGATACATGCGGGTTACCGCAGTGCAGCTGTTCCACGCGACCGAACACCTGGGTAGAGAACGGATTGAGGTGTTCGGTGAGTTCCTGACCGCGCTTTCACTGCACTCGGACGAGAGCGACTACACCGCGTTGGCAGAGACGTTGCAGACCAACGAGTACACCCCGCCGGCACCATCCGCCGCAGGACCCGAAGAGAACCCGGCCTGAGATCGGTCCAGTCGGCACCGCCCTGGTGCCGCACCTCCCCGGCCCGGCGGGCACCGCCGTCGGGGTAACGGTCCGCATGGACATCGGGATGACGGTAGACGTGCGCCTTCTCCACATGTTGCGTCGCCTGGCCCAGGCCGTCCCCGGTCTCCGCTTACGATCGCCCGCCCGCCTGCGCCGGGGGCGTCGGCGTAGGAAGGGCGGGTCGTGGACGGGGGCGATCCTGGTGATCGTGCTACCAGTGCTAGTCGTCACCGCCCTCGCTCTGGTCGTCATGCTCGGAGTGCTCACCCCCGCCACCGCGCAGGAACGCCTGGAGGTAATCCGCACCGCGCTGGCGCTGGGCGGTGGGACCGGGGCCATCGCCACCCTGGTGCTGGCCCGGCGCCGCCAGTGGGCCACCGAGCACGACGCCGCCGAACGCCGTCTGTCCGACCTGCACCTCAAGGCCGTGGAACTACTGGGCAGCGACAAGGCCGTCACCCGCACCGGGGCCCTGCACGCCCTGGAACGTGCCGCCCAGACCAACCCCGACCAGCGCCAGACCGTGGTCGACCTGATCTGCTCCTACCTACGCAACCCATACACCCCACCGCCAGACAAGCCGGGCGTGCCCCGGCTGGGCGGGCTGCGCGGCGCCCAACGCGGCAATGCCGCCCGACGCGCCGCCACCGCGACCCGTTCCGGTATCGCGGTACCGGCCCGTTCGACCACCGACGAGCGGGCCCGCCGCGAGGAACGGGAGGTGCGCCTGACCGCCCAGCGCATCCTCGTCGCCCACCTGCGACCGGGCTCTTGGTGGCGACGCAACCCCACCTACTGGTACGACATCGACCTCGACCTACGCGACGCCGCCCTCATCGACGTCGATCTCTCCGGCTGCCGCTTGCGCAACGCCTATTTCAACAACACCACCTTCTACGGGGACACCGGATTTGACGGGGCCCGGTTCGGCGGGGACGCCTGGTTCGATGAGGCCCGGTTCGGCGGGGACGCCTGGTTCCGTGAGGCCCGGTTCGGCGGGGACGCCTGGTTCCGTGAGGCCCGCTTCGGCGGGGACGCCTGGTTCCGTGAGGCCCGCTTCGGCGGGGACGCCTCATTCGATACGGCCCAGTTCGGCGGTCACGCCTCATTCGATACGGCCCGCTTCGGCGGGGACGCCTCATTCGATACGGCCCAGTTCGGCGGTCACGCCTCATTCGATACGGCCCGGTTCGATGGGGATACCTCGTTTCCCAGGGTCAGGTTTGACGGGCACGCCGGGTTCCACAAGGTACGGTTCGGTGGGGACGCCTGGTTCGATGAGGTCCGGTTCGGTGGTCACGCCTCGTTCAGTATGGCCCGGTTCGGTGGGCACGCCTCATTCGGCAAGTCCCGGTTTGACTGGGACGCCTTGTTCCTCGGCACCCGGTTCGGCGGGAATTCCTCATTCGACAAGGCCCGGTTCGATGAAAACGCCTTGTTCCTCAGCGCCCAGTTCGGCGGGAACTCCTCATTCTACAAGGCCCAGTTCGGCGGGGACGCCTCGTTTCACGGGGCCCGGTTCGACGAAGACGCCTCGTTTCACGGGACTTGGTTCAGCGGGCACGCCTCGTTTCACAAGGCCCGGTTCAGCGGGCATTCCCGGTTCCATAATGACCGGTTCCATAAGGCACGATTCCAAAAGGCTCGATTCGACGGGGGCGCCTCATTCGATATGGCCCAGTTTAGCGGGGACGCCTCATTCGATGAGGCCCGGTTCGACGGGGACGCCCGGTTCCAAAAAGCCCAGTTCGTTAGGGAAGTTCAGTTCTGGGAAACCTTTTTTGCCCTCCCGGCAGGGATGGCAGGCGCGTGCGCGCGAGTGCCGTCGTCGGGGTGGGATGACTGCTCGTGGCCTGTCGGGTGGACTGTCGACTCCGAGCACGTCGTGGATACCGGGGCCAGATTGCTGCCGGTCCCGGCGGTGTTCCCCGAGGAGCGGCCCTGACCTCAGCGAGGCGCGTGGCACCCGCGCGGTGCCGGGTGATGTCAGGCCGCCTCCTCGAGGCTGATCCGGATGGTCAGGTCCGCATGACCGCCAGCACCTGCTCCACAGTGACGGCCCCGGCCGCGCGCAACTGCTCGGCGCGGGCGTGGCCGATCCCGGCGTCGGCCAGCCGCGCGGCCTGGGCCGCAGGCCAGCGCCGCCCCTTGGGCCACTCCCAGCCCGCCCGCGCCCACTGCCGCGGGATGCTGGTGTGGTAGGCGCGCGCGTCCGGCACGTCGGTGATCGTCACCGCGCACTTGTGGTCGGTGACGTGGTGGGGCAGCACGCCTGCCTCCGCGAGGACGCGCGCGGCTTCCGCAGGGATCTTCGTACGGGACTACTCGTGCGTCGAGCCGTACTCGGCGCGCAGGTCGGCCACCAGCCAGCGGCGCTCGTCGGTGAGCGGGTGGCAGGTGGCGATGTGGCCGGGGGTGTTGTTGGCCGAGAAGTCGTCGCCGTCCAGGCCGTTGTGCACCGCGGTCCACAGCAGCCCGCCGGTCTCGTCCAGCAGCAGCTCGTCCTTCTACAGGACGGGCTGGTCGTAGGGGCGAAGCGGCACCTGCGGCAGCGCGTGCAGCGACTCCAGTTCCGGGGCTCCGCGCTCGGGGTGCCGCGCGTCCGCGACGTCGCCGACCATCCAGCGCAGCAGGCTCTTGCGCCGGGTCTCCAGGTCACTGCGCGCCTTGTGGCGGGCCTCGGCCTCCAGGACTGGCGCCGCCTCCTGCTCGGTGGCCGCGCGCACGCGCGCCGAGTAGTAGTAGTAGTAGCCCTCCTCGTCGCCCACGCCGAAACTCATGCCCTCCTCGGAGTAGTACCGCGCGTGCGCGGTGACCATGGTGACCACGCCGAAGACCCGCCGGTCCTCGTCACGGTCCTCGTCGAGGAACAGGCCGCCGGGCACCGCGTCCGGGCCGGGGCCGCCCCGGCCGGTCCACCACTGCTCGCGCCGGGACGCGCCGGAGATGAACGGCTCGCGGCCGTAGCCCTCGCCGCCGTCGATGTCCCAGGTCGGTGTGTCGTCGGGGTTGTGCGGGTTCGGTGGGCAGTCCTCGGCGTGCTCGACCTGCCAGGGCGCGTGCGGCTCGTCGTCCTTGACGGCGATCCCGGTGCTGGCGGGCACGTCCTGGTGGTACAGGCGGCACAAGCCCGCGTACCGGTTGACGATGCGGCGAGACATGGTGGACAGCTTCTTCGGCTCGGCGTCCGGACGGGCGCGCGCAAGAGCGGCAACGCCCTCGGGGGTATTGGAGTACTCACGACCACGGCGGTCGTGCTGTTGACTCGGACCCCGCAGAAGGCAGGGAAGTGGTGCTCACCCCCGCAAGAGGCGGGGAACGATCCGGCGCGCGCCCGGCATCGGCGTGACGCGACGATCGCACTCTAGAACCGGCCGGGTGCGCAGCCGGGCAGGATGGCGGATGTGCGCGATGTGGAGAGCCTGATCGGCCAAGTGGCCAACCCGAAGGTGCGGCAGCTCGTCGACGACGCCTGGCGCTGCTACAGCGCCGGAGTCAACCGGGCAGCAATCGTGTCGGTGTGGACAGCGATAATCACCGACATCACCGACAAGATCGTGTGGCTGGCCGAGGAAGGCGACGGCGACGCCAACACGTTTCGCACGGAACTACGGCAAGCCCAGCAGGCTCGCCTGAACAGCGAGATTTCGGCCATCCAGACCATCGAGTCACGCCTGCTGCGCGAGGCTGAGAAGTTCGACCTGGTCGAGAAGACCAGTATGATCGACCTCGACCGCGTCCGGCATGACCGCAACCGGTGCGTGCACACCTCCCTGCACCACGAGGACGAGGTCTACGAGCCCACCGCCGAGACGGCACGAGCCCACCTGGTCACCGCGCTGACCCTGCTGCTGACCCACCCGCCGCTGGGGGGCAAGCGTCTGTTCGGCCGGTTCATCGACTACGTGTGCGACCCGCGCTTCGTCCTGTCCGAGCCGCACCTGCTGACCACCTTCCACGACCGGCTCCGCCCCAGGACCCGGGCGCAGATTTTCGAGGTGGCCGCCAAGCACGCCCTGCTGGAACTGCCCACAGACGGCTGGCTTCCAGCGGACCAGTGCGCCGACCGGATGGCCAAGGTGCTGGTGCTTCTCGCCTCGCGGGACCGGGAGAGGGCCCGCGAGGCGGCGGCCAAGGGCATGGGCAGGTTCGCCCAACTCAGCGCGAACCAGAAGCTGCGCGCGCTGGCCCGTCTAGGGGACCAGGACTTCTTCTGGGACACACTGCCCCAAGATCAGCACGAACACCTGACCATGCTGGTAGACGGCTTGGATGTGAGGCAAATCGATCTTGGAGACCGTGCTGCGGCCGGCCTGTTGCGCATGGTGGCCGTGCTGCGCGCGTTGGTCGGTAGTGAGCAGGCGCGGGAACGGCTTCCCGTGCTGGAGATCAAGTTCAACGCGCTCACCGACCAGCAGAAGATGCGGGCGGCCACCCAGCGGCCGGCCCGCTTTTTCCTGCCAGCAGTGCTCACCACGCTGCGCGAGGCGCAGAACTGGGATACCGGCGCCAGTGCCGAGCACGCCCTGATCGCGCACGCCCGGTTCCTGGACCTCGATCTCCTGCGCAGCGCGCTCCAGGCATGGAGCGGGAACGACCAGTGCTACAACGCCGACACCGCGCCGGCCGCAGCCGTGTCCCTGTTCCACGCCACCGAACATCTGGGGCGTGCGCGGATCGAGGTGTTCGGGCAGTTCCTGACCGCGCTCCCGCTGGACGGGGACGAGACCCCTTACTGCACCTTCTACGCCGCGCTGGCGGAGACGTTGCAGGCCAACGGGTAAACCCTGCCGGAGCCGCCCGCCACTGAGCCGGAGGAGACCTTCGTCTGACCGGTCCGGTCGACGCCACAGGCACACCACCACGCTGCGCGGCTTGGCTGCGGTGCGCCCCCGGCCCGCAGCCGGGCCGGGGGCGTTGCTCGCGTCGTCCCGCGTTCCGGCGCCGGGCCGGGGGCAGCTCACGCCGTCCCGTGCTCCGGCGGGACTTGCCGTCGGCGGGCGATCTCCCGTAGGCGCAGTACCGCCTCCCCTGCGGGGTGGGTCTTGAGCTTGTTGCCCACGGGCATCCCGGGCAGGTCCTCGCGGATGATCCTGGCCATCTGGGCCGCCCTGCTGTCGGTGTCGCTCCGCGGGTAGTCGTCGTCCGGGGCGGCGATCAGCCATTTGAGCGCGTTCAGGATGTTCACGGTGCTCTGGCCCATGACCCCGCCGCCGTTGGTGTTGAGCTCCAGCGCCAACAGGTCGAGCACGGTGGTGATCGCCTCGGCCATCTCGGCGTCCACGCCCGCCGCGGCGAAGAGCGCCTGGGCCTTCGCCTGCTCGGCGGGGGTCGGTGCGGATGCGGGACCTCGCCGGCTTGTCAGGCGCGCCCTGGTCTGCGAACGCATGATCAGCAGTCTCATCTGCTGTTCCGGGGTCAAGGTCGTCGGTAGCTCGCCCACGTCGGCCGTGGCGTGCTCCAACTCCTTGCACAGGTCCAGGGTTTTGTCTGTCGACCGCTGCCGGTTCAGGTGCCGCTGCAGCGCGGCCGACACGGACGCGAACACGCTTCGTGGCCTGACGTACACGTTGGTGGTCAGCTTGTCGATCTCGGTGTCGATCCACTTCCTCCTGCCGGGGTCCAGTGCGGCGGCCAGCGCGTCCGCGACTCCGAGGAAGACCCCGAGCCGGTAGCCGGGGTCGTCTTGGAACCGGTCCGGGTCCCGGCCAGCCTGTCGGGGGCTGTCGTATCCGTTGTCGTTGAGTAGCACGTAGGCGCGCTGGCGGGTGATCCCGAGCCGCTCGGCCGCCTGTGCCACGCTCAGCCGGGGATCGCTGTCGTGGAGCAGTTGCATGACCGACAGCGCGCGCACCTTCTCCAGGGTCGCCGGGAGCCCGTCGGCGACCCGTGCCGCCGCCCGGTACCGCTCCACAGGGTCGACGATGCGTCCCAGCAGCACACTGCCCACGTCGTTCAGCGCAATCTCGACCGGGTTCCGCCCGCGCAGCACCCGCTCGATCTCGGCCGCCTCGTCATCGTCGATCCCCTCGTACATCGCCCTCGTCTCCGCGGGCTCGTCGTACCAGCCTTCGGGAAGCGGAACCCCGCTCCTGCCGGTGGCATCCCCCTGCTCGCTCATGCGGCGCACCTCCGTGTCGTGGCCATCGCCTCGCCGAACCACCCGTATTGTCAACCGTAAGGTTGACAACCGTCGGGCGCGATGTCAATCACCAGATTGACTTTTTTGTCAACCATTGGATTGACAAAGAGAGCTCGACCGCAAGAGCGGGGCGCGGTCCTCGCCGACCGGGAAACCTCATGACACCCCTGTCACCTCACCACTCCTGCTTCGCCGAAAGGGGTGTGGTGGCACGGCCGCCTTGGGGATGGGCGATGCTGTGCGCCATGCGCAAGCCGAGGAAGAACGGGGAAGCGGCGGGCACCCCCTGGGGAGCCGTGCTCGGCGGGACCGCCGTGTTCCTGGTGACGCTGGCCCTGGTGCTGGGGATCGCCGCAGCGATCCTGGTCGAGTGGCCGTTCGACGCGGACGGGTGGGCCGCGCTGGGCCAGTGGGTGGGCGGCCTGGGCGCGTTCGCCGCGGTGGCGGTGGCGCTGGGGATCGCCTCCCGTGATCGGCGCGACGGCGACCGGCGGGAGCGGGACGCGGCGCGCTCGCGCGCGTTCCTGGTCACCACGAGCTTCCGTGCGGAGGGGGTGGTGGTGACCAACCACGGCCCGGAGCCGGTCACCCGGCTGGTGGTGCCCGCACTGCACAGTCAAGCCGGTGTGCTCACCGCCGACGACGCGGGGATTCCCGTGCGGCAACTGGACATGCTGCTGCCCGGTCAGAGCTGGACCGCCCCCTGGCCCAAGCCCCGTGAGCAGGACGTGAAGATCGCTGTGATAACGCACGTGCTCCGGGAGCTCGACGACGATCCCGCCGCGGTGCGCGCCGAGGTGCACTGGAGCGACCTGGGCGGCAGGCACTGGGTGCGGGTGGGCTCCCTGGACCCGCGCGAGGCCACCGCCTCCGACTGGCGGCCCACGGCGGAGATCGACCAACACATCAAGGATGCCCTGCGCGCCCCCGCCAGGGTGCAGGGCGCTCCCGATGACGAACCCGAGGGGACCCCCACGCAGCGCGCGGAAAGGTCCCGGCACCAAGGCTGACGGCATGGGCGTTACCACCCTCGCGCGCCACTGCGGGCGCTCCGGCCTCGGCGACGACCGGAGGCAGCGCACGGCGCCGAGAGCGCGTTCGCCGCAGGGGTAGCGCCCCGACCGGGCCCCTGCCTGCTGCGCCGCCACCCGACACGGCGCCCCGGTCGGCCGCATCGGGTGGCGGTCCGGCAGGGCAGGCCGGTCATCCCCGCCGGGGCGGGTGCCCCAGCAGGCGCATCCGGGCCGTCGCCTCGTCGGCGCTGATCCAGCTGATCCGCTCCTCGTCGCCGTCCTCGCCGCGCTGGGACCACCAGGTGGCCACCTCCCACAGCAGGCGGACCGTGCCGTCGGCCAGGGTGACCTCGTGGCGCACCAGCTCGAGCTCGCCACCGGTCCTCTCGCGCCCGTCCACCCGCATCGCCCGGTGTCCGGTCGCGGTGAGCAGTGGATGCCACACCGCCCGGTCGCGCACCTCGGGGTTGCCGGCCGCGACGACCAGGTCGAGCACCGTCTCGGCGGCCGGGGACAGCGAGACCGGTCGCTCGCGGCCGCCCTCGCCCGATTGGAGCCAGTGGCCGATCGACAGGGCGCCGTCCGACCACAGCTGCCACTGGACGCCGACGGAGGTGCGCACGTGCGTGGCGGTGACGCCGGGGACGTGGGGCGGGTGCGCGCGGGCACCCGGATCGCGCTCCAGTTGCCTGCGGGCCTCCTGCGGGTCGTCGGTGACCTGCACGCGCGCTCCGATGGTGCACTCGCTCAGCACGAAGCGGCCCGCGACGTCGGGCACGCGAGGCGGCCCGTCCGCCAGCATCTGCTGCACGGTGGCGACCCCCGCCGCGCGCAGCCGCTCGGCCTGGGCGTGGCCGATCCCGGCGTCGGCCAGTTCCGCCGCCTGGGTCGCGGGCCAGCGCCGACCGCTCAGCAGCTCCCAGCCCGCCTGCGCCCACTGGCGCGGCGTGCGGGCGAGGTAGGCGCGCGCGTCCGACACGTCGGTGATCGTCACCGCGCAGTGGGGGGCGGTGACCTCATGGGGCAGCACGTCCGCCTCCGCCAGGACCCAGGCGGCCGGGTCGGGGACGCCCGCGCGGTCCCACTCGTACGCCGAGCCGTACTCGGCGCCCAGGTCCGCCACCAGTCTGCGCCGCTCGTCGGTGAGCGGGTGGCGGGTGGCGATGTGACCGCCGATGTTGTTTGCCGAGAAGTCCGCGCCGTCGGAGCCGTTGTGCACCACGGTCCACAGCCACCCGCCGGGCTCGTCGAGCAGCAGCTCGTCGCCGTACAGAGGGCGCTGGTCGTAGGGGCGCAGCGGGACCTGCGGCAGCGCGCGCAGCCCTTCCAGCTCCGGGGTGCCGCGTCCCGGCCGCCACGCGTCCGGTGCGCCGCCGACCGACCAGTCCAGCAGCCGCCTGCGCCGGGCGTCCAGTTCCCTGCGCCTCGCCTGGCGAACCTCGGCCTCCAGCACCGGTGCCGCCTCCGTCTCGGTGGCCGCGCGCACGCGCGCCCAGTAGATGTGTCCCTCCTCGTCGCCCACGCCGAAGCTCATGCCGTCCTCGGCATAGTGGCGCTGGCGTGCGGTGACCACGGTGACCACGCCGCAGACCTGCCGGTTGCCGTCGCGGCTCTCGTCGACGACCTCGCCGCCGGGCACCGCGTCCGGGCCGGGGCCGCCGCCTCGGGTCCACCACTGCTCGCGCTGGGACGCGCCGGGAGTGAACGGCTGGCGGCCGTAGCCCTCGCCGCCGCTGATCTCCCAGGTCGGCGCGCTGTCGGGATTGTGCCGGTGGGGCGGGCAGCTCCCGGCGTGCTCGACCTGCCAGGTCGAGCACGGCTCGTCGCCCTTGACGGCGAGCCCGGTTTCAGCGGGTACGTCCTGATCGCACAGGCGGCACGTGCCTGCGTGCTGGTTGACGATGCTGCGGGGCATGGGCGGACAGCTCCTTCGACTCGGGGCCGGGCAGGCAGCGCGCAAGGGGCAATGCGCCCTCAGGGCGTTGGAATCCTCACGACCACGGTGGTCGTGCTGCTGACGCGGCCCCCGCAGAAGGCGGGGAAGTGGTCACCCCCACTCGGGGGGTGCGGCGCGTGCACGGCGCGACGAATGCACTCTAGAGCAGGCTACCGACAATCCCGCGCACGCCCGTTCATCGGTGCCGGACCCGCTGCGGCCGAGACCGGAACTGGGAATGCGGCGGGGGTGCCCCCTCGTGCACGTGCGGGACTGCAGGCCAGATCAGGAGGCGGGGCCTGGATGTCATCACCCCCGGACGGCTTCCTCGCCGCCCCGGCCGCCCGGCTGGCCCAGGGCCTTGCGGTACCCGCTCTGGTTACCGCACCGGCCCGTGCGCTTGGCCGGACAGTAGATCGACAGCCTGTGCTCTACCGCTGTCCGCAGCGGCTCGTCCCACTGCATCGGGCCGTAGACGTGGGCGGCGGTGAGCCCGACGTACGGCGCGGCCTTGGCCGGGGCGGGCGTGTGCGCCAGCGCCACCAGCAGCAGATGCACGCGCAGCGAGGTGAACAGTTCGTCGTTCCGGTCGCGTTTCCACAGTCTGTTCTAGTCGGTGTGCGCGTCCGTCGAGGGCCGGTCACGTCTGCCGTAGCGGTACCGGGTGGTCTGCGCCAGGTCGTCCTCGGGCCTTCTCCCCGGAGGCGTGAAAGCATCCTCTCGATCGCAGCGGGAAAGCCCGATGCCCTCGCCGAACCACGGAGGTAGGCGGGGGTGCCTCTTGCCGTGAGGAGCAGCGGGTCCCGGAGGCGGGGCAGAGCGCGAAGGCCGGACCGGCCGGGCCCAGGAAGCACGCACCCCGTGTCCGGGCGCACCCTCTACGTCTGCGGCGACTGATAGAGCGCGACCAGCACCTCGTGACCGGCCATCGCACCGGCGAGCTGGTCGACGAACTGCTCTGCCGAGGTCGTCCCAGGCTTCGCGAGCAGGTCTTGGGCGTGCAGCAGCAGCGGGTCGTCCAGCAAGGGGTGCAGGGCGAGTCCGCCTGGCGCTCGGCGGCGGCCGTGCAGACGGGACTCCCGGTTCGCGATCGTCTCCAGCAGCTGACGCAGCGTCCCCGGGTTGTTCATGCGGCGCCTGAGAAGGACGAGGTTCTCCTGCTTGGGCTCCTGGCCGCCGGGGGCGACCCATCCGGCCAGGAAATCCCGCAGAGCCCGGACGACCTCCAGGTTCCACCACAGGCGCAGGTGACTGGTGATGTACTGCGGCGGGTCGTCGCGCCGGTTGCTTTCCAGGAAGTCGGAGGGCTTCTTCCACACGGTGTTGCGTACCGGCACGCCCTCGCGGCAGGCCCGCTCGAACAGCGCCCGGTGCTCGTCGGGGTCGCGGTCGTGCTCGCGCATGAACTGCTCGTAGGTCATCCGGTAGGGCAGGTCCACGGGGGTCTCCGGTGGTCGCGGGCGAAACCCCGACGCCGGAGCGCGGCGGGGCGTTCTCACCCCCGCGACGGCGGGGAACACGGTTCCCCCGCGTGGCGCGGCGACCACGCGGGCCCGTCCATGTTAGGCGCCTCGCCATCGTGAGCGGGTCGGCGGGGCGGACCGTCCCTGCTCTTCACCGCTGCTGGCGGTCAGGCTCGCATCCGGTACCAGGCCGGCCCCTGCATCGACGCCGTCCTGGACCTGGGACCGGCCCGCCTGCACACCCATCCGGCCACCGTGGCCTGTCTGGTCCACGTGACCGCCACCGCCCGCCTGACCGACCAGCGCGTCCGGCAGGTGCTGCGCCAGGCCCCCGTCCACCTGCCTGAGTCCGTGCACCGCCTGGACCTGGACCCGTTCGCCCCCTCACCCGCGCCTGGCAGTCGTTGCTGGCCCGGCTGAACGCGCTGGGCCCGGACCCGGCCCCGACGCCACCGCGCCCGCCGCCCTGGCCTTCGGCCGCGACCTGGCCGAAGAGGTGTCCGTACGAGACCGACCCCCCGGTACGTGGAGCTCGATCTGGACAACGCGATGTTGCAGGCCGTCAGGAGCGACGAGGTCGGCTGGGGGCACCTCCACGAGTCGGTGACGCGGGGCGTGCTGCGCCAGTGGGACATCCCCTGCCTGAGCGCCCGCGCCGCGAACGAGTTGCTGCACGAGATCGCACCCCTGGCCGAGCGCCTCCTGGCGGGCGCGGAGATGGAGCCCGACGTCAGTCGGGGCAGCAACGTCGCCGTCCTCGACGAGGACGCCGAACGCGCCGAGAAGGAGATCGGCGAGGTCATCGACTCCTACTGCGGCGACGCCGAGCTGGTCAGGGCGGTGGACGCGGTCGAGTGGTACGACATTGTGCCCGAGCAGTTGACCGCGGACACCACCGACGAGCAGCTGCGGGAGATCGCCGCCGCCGAGGAGGAACGCGTGCGGCAGGACGCCGTGCTCATCCTGGACGGCGAGGAGCGCCTGCGTGCGCAACGCGACGTGCTACGCGAGCGGGTGGCCGAGGAGTTGTCCGAGGTCGCCGACCGGCACCGCGAGCTGGAGCGGCGCCGCAACGCCCTGGTGCGTCGCCTGGCGGGATGGGGGGAGTCCAGTCGGGAGATCGCAGCCCTGGTGGGGCTCTCGCACGGCGGTGTCTAGCGAATCGTCAAGCGCCGCGACGCGGACGCGGCGACGGACTAGGAGCTGTTTGAGGTTCGGATCATGTGGTTGAGGTGAGGGTCTTCAACCACATGATCGCTCCTCGTAGGTGCAGTCCGGCCTCGTAGCTGTGCGGTGTCTTGTCGTAGCGGGTGGCCAGACCTCGCCATGTCTTGATCTTCTGGAAGCAGCGTTCGACGGTGTTGCGCCGCCGGTAGCGTGTGGGATCGAAGGACACCGGCCGCCCTCCCGCCGAGCCTTTCCTCTTCCGGTTGGCCTGCTGGTCGGTCTTCTCCGGGATCACCGCGGTGATCCGGCGACGACGCAGGTAGGCCCGGTTGGCCTTGGAGGAGTACGCCTTGTCCGCGGCCACCGCGCCCGGACGGGTGCGGGGTCGGCCGGTCGGGCCGGGAACCCGGATCCGGTCGAGCACCGTCCTGAACTGTGGGCTGTCCGCGGCCTGGCCGGGGGTGAGCACGAACGCCAACGGCAACCCGGCGGCGTCGACCGCGGTGTGGACCCTGCTGCTCAGCCCGCCCCGGGACCGGCCGAGCCCGGCCGCTCTCGCCCGCTCCTTCCGTCGCCGCCGGAGGGCGGCACGGTCCCGACCGGCGGACGTGCCCGCGTCGGCCTCGGCCGGTGCGGACCGCGACGCATCACCCGCAGCACGCTCTGCCGGGTGGGCAACGCAGCCCCTTTTTCCTCGGTCAGCGCCTGTTCCAGCGCGTCCAGGGTCTCCCCCGCGACCGCGAGCCCGGCCGATTCGTGGTGCGCACGCACGATCGTGGAGTCCACGCTGACCAGTTCCAACCCGACCTCGCCTCGGGCGGCGGCCTCGGCGATCAGCGCCTCCATCAGCGTCTGGAACACCCCGGCCCTGGCCCAGGCGTTGAAGCGGGAGTAGACGGTGGACCAGGGCCCGTACCGCTCGGGCACGTCCCGCCAGCCCGACCCGGTGCGGAACCGCCACAGGATCCCGTTGAACCGCTCCCGCACCCCACGCGGCAGCGGTCCGGTGGCCGCCACCGGCACATGCGGCTCGATCAACGCCCACTCGGCATCGGTCAGATCGAAACGCGCCACATCCCGTGTTCTACCAGCACACCCCCGGCCCACCTAGATCCGAACTTCAAACAGCTCCTAGGACGGGCGGGGCCACCGAACTGCCGGACACTCCGGATCTCGCCCAAGCCCAGCGCGCCCCGCCCTGGGAGTGCACCGTCCACGCGCCCCGTTCCGTGCCGGGGAGGGGACGGGCTACCACCCCTGTCCCCTCCCCGCTTCCCCGCTCACTCGCCACGAGCGCGACAGGGTTACCGCACAGGGCGATCATCCCCTGTGGCCTAGGACAGCACCACTACAAAAGTCGCAGTTCGCATGTGGTTGTCGCATCAGGTTGCGGTGGGTCGTGTGTCCAGCAGCCACAGCTGGATCGGGGTCTGTCCGGGCGCGGGCGGCCAGGTGCGCGCCCGGCCGCGCCCGTGGATCTCGCGGGCGTCGACCACCTCGGCCTCGGCGGAGGCCAGCAGGTCCGCCAGTGCGACCACCGGCCGGGCCGCCTCCACCAGCTGGGAGAGCGCGGCCTCGACCTCAGTCGGGGGGAGGTGCGCGGCGGCGACGTCCGGCACGAGCGCGCGCAGTGCCTCGTCGAGGGTGTCGGCGGTCAGCGGCACGGGCTGGGCGCGCAGCCCCTCCACACCGAGGGCCGGGGCGTGGTCGTGGTCGTGGAGCAGGCGCAACTCGGCCCCCTGCCCTGATCAGCGGCCCTCGCAGCGGCGATCGAACAAGCTCCACCCACGGCGCAGGCTGAGCATGGCGAGGCTGAACCAACCAGCGAGCCCACCAATCGCTTGCCCGTTGGCCACCCCGGTCGACAGCCCCGAACGCCTGTCAGGTGGGGACAGGGAAGTCGACCTCATCGCCAAGCTCCACATCAGCACGTGCGCATCGGAGGAGAGGACGTTCCACGACCGCCTCAAGCCTGCCTGGCGGAACTCGTCGCCGGGGAAGATCACTGGCGCGGCTGATTCGATGAACGCCGCACCGTTCAGTTCCGCCTTGGAGATCCGGAGCGCCCGTACGGCGTCCTCACGGGATCGCACCCACTCGATCTGCTCGCGTACCCGGTCCTGGGCTTCCTGAGAAAGCTGGAGCTGTCGTGCTTGCCGCAGAGTCAGTTCGTGGTATTTCCGCAGTTGAACGTAGGTTTCGGTGATCACAGTGTGCCCGCGTTCGCGCCGGGTTGCCGGATCGTCCGGAGCCAGAATCCAGACAGCCTGGGTCGCGCCGACGATGGCGGTGCGTGCCGCGCTGTACTGGCTCATGTTGTAGATGTTGCCGCATTTCAATCCGTCGCAGATCAAGCGCAGGTGCTCGCCGGCGGAGACCAAACTGGTGTGCACGGTTTGGCTGATCAACTGGTGTGGGAAAGCCGCATCGTCCTGGGCCAGATCGCTGCCGGACTCGGGCTGCTCTGGCTGCTGTGCGCGTACCCGCCAACGATCCAGGTCGTCCGATGCCTCGGCGAACACCGTGAACGTGCCGTTGACTACCTCGCTCCTGTCCTCCACGAGCGCTGTTCTACCGCAGCCCCCAACCATTCCGGCGGTACCCGCCCGGTGGTCGGTGTGTTCGGAGCCGCAAGCGGTGCGGCGATCGCACCGGACAGGGGGATGGCGTGACACGAGCGCTATGTGGTCCTCTCGGCGTTGACGTGCTCCCGGACGAGCCGGTGACGCGACGTCGAGCGCGAGAGGCGGTGTCCCGGTGTCGTTGAGGCTGGTCGACCACGTGGCGGCCTCGGTGGTGGGCGGGGTGCCGCTGGAGCGGCTGCTCGCCGAGTGGGGCAGCCAGGCGGCGCAGACCGGGCCGGAGCTGCTCCGGCCGGACTGGCTGGCCTGGGCCGGGCAGGAGGAGCCCCCTGGGTGGGCGCGGTTGGGGGTCCAGCGGCTGGAGCAGCCCGGCGGCGGGCCGGGGCCGCTGGTGGTGTGGGAGAGCTGGAGCTGCGAGGGCGTGCGGCCGGAAGTGGCGTGCGCGGTGACCGCCGGGGACGGGTGGATGCTCGCGCTGGCCGGGACCCCGGCACAGGCCCAGCTGCTGCACGCCGTCGACGGCGTGGTCGCCGCCTCGGCCTCCACCCAGCGCGCCCAGGTCTCCGGGGCCGCGCCGCAGCGGGTGCTGCGGGCGCTTCAGGACAACGGCGGCGCCCAGGTGTTGAGCAGCGTCAGCGGGCTGCGGGTGGTGCTGGAGGTGGCCGGGGTGGAGCTGGACGCGCTGTCCCCGGACGCCGTGCTGCTGCCGGTGCGGGTGGCCACCCGCCCGTTCGAGCACGCGCCCGGCCCCGCACCCAGCATGGCTGGCACGGCGGTGCCGGTGTTCCCTGCCGGTGACGACGAGGTCGAGGCCGCCCGGCGCCCGGTGCGGGGCGGGGCGGTGGGGCCGGGGCACGCGGTCGGTCGGCTCCCGCGCTGACCCGCGCGCGCGGGAGCCGACCGTGGAAGCTCAGGGGGCGATGTTGACCAGGTAGGGGTCGTTGTCCAGGACGCGCCCGTTGACCACGAAGTGGCCGATCTTGGCCCCGGCGGCGGTATTGACGGCGGTCAGCACGTGGGCGCGCACGCACGGGTTGGTGCCCGCGGAGATCACCGACACGTACCAGCTCGTGCCCATCTTGTACGGGTAGACCTCGGCGCAGCTGCTGCCCGCCCACCCCTTCAGGGCGGGGGACTCCTTCGAGGCGGCGAAGGCGAACTCGTCGCAGCTGTCCGGGGTGTTGTAGACGGTGCTGCGCACGAAGGTGCTGTCGCAGGTGGCCGCGCGGTTGGCGATCTGCGTGGCCGGGTCGGCCTCTCGGTGCAGCGGGTTGCCCGCCAGGCCCCAGCCGGTGCTCAGGTTCAGCTGCGCCCACCGGTAGGCGACGGCGGCCTGCGCCACGGTCGGGTCCGAGAGCGAGTACTGCAGGACCGGCGTGGCCGCGGTGAACGCGCAGCCCGCGCTGGCCCCGACCTGGCTGTCGCAGCGCAGGGTCGGCGGGCCGGGGATCACCAGCGGGCTGGAAGGGCTGGCGCCGGGCATCAGGAAGGTCATGCTGTAGTTGGTCGAGACGTAGAGCGCGCCGTTCGTGCCGGGGTTGGCGGTGAAGTCCGCGCCGCCGTAGATCGTGTCGCCCTGCACGACCAGGTCGCCCCAGGTGGAGTTCGCGGCCACGCTGCACCCCAGGCACCCGGCGATCGCGGTCACGGTCAGCCCGGTCAGCGACGGGCTCACCGCGGTCGGGGTCAGCTCCGTCTCGTCGCTCCAGCCGAGGTTGGTGGCGTTGAGCGCGGTCTCCTGCTGGTAGGAGAAGCTGGCCGTGCCGATCACGGCACCACCGCTGCTGAACAGCGTGTAGGTGTAGACCCCGCCGTGCACGCAGCCCTCGAACCGGGTCAGCCAGTAGTTCCCGGCGGCGAACGCGTCGCACCAGGTCGACTCGGCCCCCACCGGAGCTGCGGAGCCGGTGTTGCCCGGCGTGTAGTCCACGCAGGATCTGGTGCCGTCGCCGTGGTCGGCGCACGTGGCGCCCGCGGCCTTGGTCGGGGCGGTCGCCACCTCCACCGGCCGCTCGGCCACGGCCTCGACCGGCGGCAGCAGCTCGGCGGCCCGCCCGACCGCCACCTCGGTGGTGCTGGCGGCGGTCGTGGTGGAGCCCAGCAGCGCGAGCGCGCCGAGCAGGACACTCGCGATGTGCGTGTTCTTCTTTCCTCGCAAGGAATTCCGTCCGTTCTTCTGCGGCTGCGGGCCCTGTCCCGCAGCCGTGCAGCGCCGAAGCCTGCCGGGGACCGGCTGCCGAGCGGAAGCGGCTTGAGCGCAGAGCACCCCGGCAGCCCAACCGGTCGTACATCGGCGATCGCGGCGCGTGGAGGATCTGTGGATACCAAGCCCCGCGCGGGTGAGCGGGCCACCCGCGCGGCCCGTCCCACACAGGTACCCCGCCCAGGGCTCCCGGCGACGCCCCGCAGCGGTCGCCGTCGACTGGAAGCGCAGCGGAACGCCGGTCCTGCCGCGTGCGTGGCCTTCCGCTTCCGCTGTTGCCCACGACCGGGACCGGGACCGGCCAAGGGCGGGGGCAGGTCGCGCGGCAGGGAAAGCGCCACCCGCAGGAGTGACCCTCAGGTGGTTCGACCAGCGTGAACACCGCAGTTGTATTACTGTACTGCAAATCGTAGTACGGTAATACGGAGGTGTGTGATGGCGTCGGATTCCCTGTCGCTGCGCCTGGACGCGGGCACGCGCGCGCGGCTGGACCGGCTGGCCCAGCAGCGTGGAACGAAGGTGAGCGAGCTGCTGCGGGAGGCGGTGGCGGTCGCGCTGGGCGACCGACCCGCCACCGCGCCCGGCACGGACGCCACCGCCGTGCCCGAGTACCTGACGGTGGTGCAGCGGCACACGCTCGCACTGCTGCACCAGGTCCTGGGACACCTCGCTCCCGAGGATGCCGACGAGCATCGTCACAGGGCAGAGGCGTTGCAGCAGGGGTTCGTCGGCGCCTACGGCGAGGAGTTCACGGGCATCCGCGAGGAACTTCCCCTGGCCGAGTGCGTCCTGGTCGAGGAGATCCTGGGGATGTTCGAGCAGCTACACCACGCGGTCACGCGCCTGGGCGAGGACGCGGCCGACCTCGACGAGGAGACCAGGGATGTCCTGGAGTTCGGCGGCTTCGACTACCAGGTCCCTCGGGAGGGGCGGATGGCCGGCTACGTGCGTCACCTGCTCGCCGGCGGCCTGTGGGGCAAGCCCCTGGCAGACCAGGTCGCCCGGCACGACCGGGGCAACTCCCACTCCCCCAGGCTCGGGCGGTACCAGGCGATGCTGGACACCTACAAGATCGTCACGGAACGCCGCCGAGTCACCCACCGGCAGAGCAGCAGGCTCTACGAGTTCACCGTCGAGGAGCTGAGGGAGATCGCCGTCGCGGCCGGGTAGGACGCGGCCACCGGGGACCGCTCCGGACCGGGGGGAGGTCGAGCCGGACACCGCGAGCGCACCGGCACGGGCCCGGTGCGCGGGGTAGTCAGGCCCACTCTGCGCGCAGGACGGCCATCTGATCGACCGTGATGCCCAGGTGCGTGCAGTGGTCGAGCACGCGCTCCACGACCCGCGTCACGCCCCACCGCGGGGAGCGGCCCGCGACAAGGCACGTGGCGCACACGCTCGCGCAGAACACCCCCAGACTCGTGCCGAAGGTGGTGGCGCGCAACATCGAGGTGCGGCCGCAGCACTCGCAGCACTCGGCGTCCGGGCACAGGTCGTGCCGGTCCAGGCCGACGCACCCGCTCTCCTGGGTCCCCTCGTCCACCGCGCTTCCCCTCCTGGTCTTCCGGGTCGATCCGACGACGCCAGGCGCGGGGGCACCCACCGCTCAGCCCGCAACGCTATCGGGTACCGCGCCCGTCCTCCCCCGGTTCACCGCGACCGCACCCGATCGCGATCCGGGCCAGCTCCGCCGCGCACGCGGCCGCCTCGATCTGTCGGTGCGCCTGCGGCGCCCAATGCAACAGCGCCGCGTCCCACACCACCGCGGCCACCCGTACGGCCAGGCGGCCGCGCGGGCACGGCCCCACCGCGTACCGCGCTGCCAGCAGCACCAGCGCGCACCCCACCCAGGTCGCGTCCAGTCCCTCGCACCCGGCGTCGGCGATCATCCGCAGCGCCGCCAGGTAGAGCCCCCACCCGCCACCGCGAAGACCGTCACCGCCGCTGTAGATCATGCTCTGACAGTGCCGTGACCAGCCGTTTCCCAACCAGGTGGTTTGTCGGGGTCCGGCACGGATCAGGGGGCCGCCCGCGGCGGGCCGCGCTCGGAGGGGACCTCGCGGCGGAACTCGGACCCGTACCCGCCGATACCGGCGCCTCCGCCTCCGGGCACGCGCAGTGGGAGCAGTAGCGCAGATCGCGTCGAAACTGCACTCCTGCGGTCTCCCGGCACCGCCGACGCCGGTAGAACCGGGAGGCCCCCCACGTCCCGTTGGAGGACAACCGTGACCGTGTCGCAGGTCCGAGCCGGTCTGGAGCGGCTCAGGCCCGAGCGCCCGCCGCTGCCCGGCGGCGATCCCGGCACACGGGCCGAGCAGGTGGCGCTCGGGCTGCTGGCCGTGCGCGCCGACCAGGCGCTGCACCCCGTCCGGTAGCCGCTGCCCGCGCTGCCCGAACCGGAACCGGGACAGGAGCGGATGGACCGGGCCGGCGCGCTGGTGGTACTGGCCGGGCTGCCCGAACGGCTGCCCGCCGCGCAGCGGGCCGCGTGGGACGCCGACGATCACGCCACGGTGATCGCGCTGGCGCGCGGCACTACGCCCAGTCGGCGAGCACCTGCTGCCCGCGCGCTCGGCGTCGGAGTGGATGGGCCTGGACTCCGCCCGCGTGGCCGGGGACCTGGCCTACGAGGCGTACCTGACCTGGCGGATCGCCCACACCTGCCTGCACCAGCGGCGCTGGGCCGACGCGCAGGCCTGCTTCGTCGCGGCCGTCGCGCTTTCCGGCAGGGACCGCTGGTACCTGCACGAGCAGGCCGCGGGCCGCGCGCTGGCCCTGCGCGCCCAAGGCCAGCACGTCTAGGAGCTGCGCGCGCTGCACGAGGCCGCCGTCCACATCGACGGCGAGGACGACCACGAGTGGGCGCTGCACCACGGCAACCGTTCCCGCGCCCACGCCGCCCTGCGGGACTGGCCCGCGGCGCTGGAGGCCGCCCGCGAGGAGCTGGAGCGCCGGGAGCGGCTGCCGCACCCGCAGGGCCGCGGGTACGCGCTGCACAACCTCGCTGTCGCCCACCGCGGCCTCGGCGCCCTCACGCGGTCCGTCATCGCGTTCACGATGGCGATCGAGGTCTACGCCGACGCGGACGGCGCGGGCCGCGCCCACGCGGACGCGCTCGACGCCCTGGCCGCCACGTGCGCGGACTGGTCCGCCTCGCTCCAGGCCCGCTGAACCGCCGCCCCGACTCATGTAGTGGTCGAGGCGGCGGCCACGCCGAGGGGGTCCTAGACCGAGGGCACCGGTTGGAGCCCGTGCGCGGGCAGCCCCCACACCGACGTGCAGAACCGCTCGACCAGGTCGGCGGTGTCCTCCACGCTCTGACGGTCCCCGTCCCACACCCTGGTGATCCTGCCGGTGTCGCGGGTGCTGCCCAGCCGGGCGACGACCCGGAGGTCCAGGGCGCGCAGCACGTGCATCGCCAGGCCGCCGCGTTCCTGCAGCCGTTCGGTCAGGTCCATGAACGCCTCGGCCCATTCCGGCGGGCGCAGCATCTCGTGCTGGAGCCTGGGGATGCGGTGGGCGAGCCGGGCGACCCCGGCCGCGGTGTACTCCTCGTGTAGCTTCTCGACGAAGTCGTGGTTCATCGTGTCGATGGCCTCCAGCAGCCCGTGCAACTGGTCGGTGCTGGCCAGGCCCCCGTTGAGCTGGTCGACGGCGAACTTCCCGAACTCGACGGGCTCGTACTGCCCGCGCCAGTGGGTGATCTCCCAGGTGGTCAGGGCGGTGAGCGCGACGACCTCGCCGCAGGCCAGCACCAGCGCGGCGGGGTCGACCTCGGCGTGGTGCTCGCGCAGCAGACCGGTCAGGGTGTGCAACTGCCGGATGCGGGCGAACGTCGCGGTGGTCCAGAAGCTGCCGAACAGGAACTTCCCGGCGCGCTTGAGTGGTTCGCTGGAGCCCAGGTGCGACCGGGCCGCCTTGAGCGGCCCTTCGCCGAGGTCGGGGTCGGCGTGGCCGACCCACTCGTCGGGCCCGATGCCCAGGGCCTTCTCCGCCGCGTCGACCGCGGCCTCGTCGAGCAGGTTGACCTTGACACGTCGGGCCACCGGTCGTACCCGCTGGTCCAGCCGCGCCTTGGCCAGGGTGACCTCCTGCGCCCTGGTGTAGGCGCCCAGGCCGTGCATCCACAGGATGCGCTCGACCTCCTTGACCCTGCCGCTCTTGGCCTCGATCAGCTCGGTGCGACGCCGGGCCGTGGGGTCCAGGGCGGTGGCCACCACGTCCAGCTCGCCCAACTGGCCGCCCTGAGCCTGGGGGCCTTCGGGCCAGATGTCGATCGACCGGCGGACGAGGTACCCCTGGAAGAACCGCAGCCGGGCCAACCGGTACTCCCACAGCGCCCCGGTCTCGTTGGCCGCGCGCCCGCTCTTGCCGCTCATGCCACCCACAATCCGCTGCTGGTCCGCTGGCGGATGGCCGCCAGGTACTGATTCTCGTACAGGGGGTTGTAGTTGGGCGTCTCGGCCAGCTTCAGGCGCACCGCCTCGGGTGAGCGGTAGGACTTCTGCTCGATCTGGCGCACGCCCCCGGATGCGCCACCGCCCATCCAGCCCTTCTCCAGGGCGTCGCGGGCGGCCACGACGATGTCCTTCTTGACCAGCTTGAAGCGGTACCGGTCGCCGTAGGTGCGCTCCGTCTTCAGGATTCCGTACTTCTCCACCAGCACGTAGTCCCGCCCGATCGGCGTGACCCCGTTGCCCCCTGCCTCACCGGTGTTGATCAGCTTGGTCAGGAACGCCGCTGGCGAGTAGAGGTTCCAGTCGCTGTAGCGCACCCCGTACTGCATGGAGGCGACCATCAGCTTGACCTGGTCGGAGATGCCCGCCAGCTCGGGGTTGGCCTGGCCGAGGTTCAGACCGTGGAACTGGGGGGAGAACGCGAACGCCTTGCTCTGGCCGGTCGAGGTGTGCACGGAGATCGCGTCGAGCAACCCGATGGTGGCCGCCATCTTGACCAGGTGGGGCGGCGCCGCGGTGAGCCTTTCCAGGGGCAGGCCCTGCTCCTGGCCGACCTCCTCCATCAGGGCCAGCATGGAGTTGGTGTCGCGGTCGCCCAGCCCCGCCAGGGTCTGCTGCACGGCGTCGAGCTTGTGCGAGTAGAGGTACTCGTTGTAGAGCAGGGAGACGCCGAACTCGGGCACGTCCCTGCGGCGCGCCAGCCCGAAGGACACGGCCAGCGCGATAACCTCCACCACCTCGGCCTCGGCGAAGCCCATGGGGGTCAGGCGGTCGATGATCTGGCCGTCGTCCAGAGGCAGGCGGGAAAGCAGGTCCATCAGCGGCACGAGGGCCCGTTCGGCAGGCTCGGGGTAGCGCTGCTCGAATCGGCGGGCGGCGTACTCGTAGACCGCCTGCTCGGTGAAGATCCGCTCGACCACCGAGTCGATGCCCCCGTCCTCGCGCACGCTCGCATCCAGCAGCCCCGCCTCCTCCTGGGCGGCGAGAACGTCACGCCACTCGGGCCGGGGCAGGCCGCAGTCGCGGGCCAACTGCTCGACCCTGTTCCCAGGGACACGATCCTGACGGCGCAGGCGCAGCAGCAGGTCGATCTCCTGAGAGGTGCGCAGCGAGGCGTGGACGTAGGTCGCCTGACCATCCTGCTGGTACCTCGCGATGTGCTTGCCAATCGCGCTGAGCCAGCGCCCCCGCTTGTTTTCGTCCATGCCCACCCCTGAACTCGATCGT
Source organism: Actinosynnema pretiosum (assembly GCF_024171695.1). GTDB lineage: Bacteria > Actinomycetota > Actinomycetes > Mycobacteriales > Pseudonocardiaceae > Actinosynnema > Actinosynnema pretiosum. The sequence goes on from NZ_JAMTCF010000014.1 coordinate 109,244, forward strand.
CGTTGACGCCGGAGTATCCCGAGCCACACCCCTTCATCGGTGATGAAGGCGACCGTGTTGCCGAAACCTGGAAGGACACCACGTCCGTGTCGCTGTCCAGGTGTCCGGTATGGACGCTCAGGCGTCGACGCCCAGCCGCAGCGCGGGCACGCCGCGCAGTTCCGCCAGCGCGTGGGTGGCCGCGGACAGCGGGTGGCCGCGCAGCTGCTCGAAGGGCTTCAGCCCCCCGCCGGGGGTGGCGATGTCGGCGGCCCGTTCCAGGCGGCGCATCCCCGCCTCCCAGCCCAGCGGGTCGGGCGCGAACCGGTCCGGCACCTCGGTGAGCAGGTGGTCCCTGACGGCGGTGCCGGCCTGCCACAGCGCCGCGCAGGCGTGGCCGAGGGTAGTGCGCTCCAGCACCGGGGAGAGGGCGGCCCGGATGCGCAGCCCCAGCCCGTCTGGCCACGGGGCGGGCAGCAGCGCATGGGCGTAGTCCAGGCACTCGTGCTCCAGCAGTTCCCGCATCGCCTCGCGGAAGGCTGGTGTGCCGTCGGCCTCGCGCAAGCGCGCGGTCAGCAGCCGCGCGGTGGTGGCCGCGGCATCGGCCAGGTCTCGACCGAAGGGCGCGTAGTGCTCGGCGAGCATCACGTCGTACACCTCCGGCCGTCCGCCCGCTCCTGGTGCGTGGAATGCCTTGAGGCTGCTGTCGGGGTGCACGCGCAGCAGCCCGTCCCGGCGCGCGAGGGACAGCCACAGCGGGGCCAGGGCGCTCGGCGCGACTGGCATCGGCCAGCCCGCGGCGGGCAGCAGCCGGGAGGGCAGCGGGGTGCTGTGGCGCAGCATCCCCAGCACCAGCAGCTCGTACCGGATGTCCGCCGCGGGTATCGGCGCGTCGGGGGTGAACGTCAACGGGTAGTGACGGTGCAGCAGCGCGCGGTTCGGGTCCGCCGGGGGTGCCGCCGCGGTGGGTCCGGCGAGGTCGGGCAGGCGCTCCCGCACCCGCCGCACCAACTGCCCGAAGCGGGGGGCGCAGTCGCGACAGGTGACCGGGGTCCCGAGGACCGCCCGCTGGTAGGCCGTCCGGCTGGTGAGCACCAGAGGCCCGCTGCACTCGGCGCACCGGTGCTGCGGCGGGGCGGTGGCGCGGACGGCCAGCCCGGCGACGTGCTCGGGCTTGCCGGGGACCGGCAGGGCCAGCTCGCGTGCCCGGTGCAGCCACCGCACGCCCTCCAGCAGGCTCACCCCGCTTACCCGCCAGTAGGCGCGGCCGAACTCCGCTATCGGTCCCGGAACGTCCTCGTCCACGACGACGACCGGCTGCAAGCGGTGCTCCACCACGGCGGCAGGGGACTGGGCGAACGACATGGGCGCTCCAGGGAGATCGCGGGCGCCGCTTCAACCGGTCGGCACCTCGGACGAGGTGAGATCACACCCCATCGGGGCCCGGCCGCCAACCGGACACGCCCACACCACCCCGATCAGGCCCCTCGGGATGCGCTGTTGCGGGCATTCACCGACGACCAAGCGGAAGCCAGGAACCCGCACTTCCATCCGCTGCCGACCCGGAATGGTCAGACGACCTCGGCCTGCTGCCAGCCCAGGCAGGACGGGCGCTCGCCATCGGTCAGGAACTCCCGCACCGCCCGTTCGACCTGCTCCACGGGCAGCAGGCTGGAGGGTCGGTAGCCTGCGCCGCCGTGCGGGTCGTAGACCAGGGGGGGCGCGCCGGGTTCCGGCGGGGTGGCGGCCAAGCTGTCCCAGGCCCCACCGTCGGACCGGTAGTCGTGGAAGGACACCGCGCCCACCCCCAGGGTGGGGTCGACGGAGACGACCAGGCGGGTGCTCGGGTCCGAGTGGCGGTCCACGGGCTGCTCGGCGAGGTAGAGCTGGGCGCCCCGGTGCGGGAGGCCCTCGCGCACGAGGTCGTCGACGAGCGCGTCGACCTGGTGCGGGGTGCGGGCGTAGTGCCAGCGGTTGTCCAGCAGCGCCGAGACCACGGTGGCCACCGCGTGATGCGTCGTCATGTCCCGGTTCCTTCCCGGTCGTGTTCCGGCTGCCGGTCAGGGGGTGGCGGCGCCGTCGATGACCACCGGCGTGGTGTTGCCGCGCTCCCACACGACCAGCGTCGACCCTAGCGGCAGCAGGGCCCGCACGGCGCGCCAACAGCCGTCGGGCCCGTCGCACAGTTCGTTATTTATTAACAAAACGCCGTAGGTCAGGCCGGTCTCGGCCATCAGCGTGGCCGCTTTGACCTCCACGTGGTCGACGACCCTGGTGCGGGTGGCGGTCTGCGGCGGCCACGGGTAGTGCCCGGTGGTGCGCAGCACCAGGTCGGCGCGCTCCATCCGGTCGCGTTCGGCCCGCTCCTCCGCCGTCTCGGCCGCGCGTCGCGCCGCGCGCTGTCGCGGGGTGGGGGCGGGCAGGCGGAAGCCGCCGCTGGTCAGGTAGAGCCCGTCGCCGCCGGTGGTGTGCAGCAGCCCGGTGGTGGCCCCGGCACCGCCGGGCCGGTCGGCGAGCAGCGCCTGCTGACGCGCGGCCCACCGCGGGTCGCGGCCGCGCGCCATGAGGTCGGCGGGGAGGGTGGTCGGGTGGGGCGGGGCTGGCGCGGCCGCAGGGGCGCCGGGCGTGGTCGGGCCGGTGCCGATGGGTGTGCGTTCGCGCTCGATGATCGCGGCGAGGGCCGCGCTCAGCGCGCCGCAGTTGGCGAGCGTGGCGGCGAATGCCTCCTCCAGCGCCGGGTGCAGGCCCTCCAGCAGCGCTGTGGCCTCGGGATCGACGCTGCCGTCCAGGGCGTGCCGCAGCAGTTCGGCTGCTTCCTCCCACCACTGCGTCGCCCTGTGCAGGTGGGCTCCGAGCTCGACTAGGTCCACCAGGACCTGGTCGAGTTCGGCGTGGACGTTCCCGATCGAGACCACCGGCGCCGCGTCCCCCTTGCTCGTCGTTGCCGTTCCGAGGTGCAGCCTGCCTGGCTCAACGACGCAAGGTCTGCCACCCTGGGTTGCCACGACGGGGTGACAGAAATGCCCAGCACATCAGGACTGGTTACCCGCGATCGAGCTGCATCGTCCAGGTCTTGCGGCGGTGGTCGGAGTCGAATGGCCGGTCGTCGGGCGGGATCTCCACACGCACCGAGCCGGGCACTACCCCACCGCGCCAGGCCGTGTTGTGCAGCGCCCAGTCGATCAGCAACGGACCGCCTTTGTCTATGCCGATGTTGACGGTGGCTCGGAGCGCGGCTTCGGCGTGCGAGCCGGTGACGCCGGCGGCTTCCTCGGCGGCGTAGAAACCCGCTTCCGACTCCTCTCGGTAGCCGTCGCAGCCACCGCGCCAGGCACCGATCAAGCAGTCCAGGGCATCGGTGTGCGCCTGCCACCGGCCGTCGACGAATTTTCCCTTGTGGTGACGGTGTCTGACGCCCTCGGCGTACCAGTCCCGCTGGGGCAGGTGGGGGCCGGACGCGGTCTCGTTGTTGTCCCCCACCAGCATCCGCGGCGTCGCGGAGGTCCCGGCACCCGAGAGGTACCGGGCACGCTCCAACCGGGCCGAGCCGGACCAGAACGGCCAGTGGTCGAGCATGATCTCGAAATCCGTGCCACGCTGGCCGTACACGTGCAGGCGTGCGAGGTTGCGCTTGTCCAGCGGCACCGACTCGTGGGTGTCGCCCCAATAGTCCAGGACCAGCTCGGTCGCGTCGTAGAACAGCACCGGCCCGAACGGCCCGATGCTCAGAGAGCCAGCCAGGCCGACATAGCGACGCCCCAGGGTGGTGCTCAGCACCTCGGCTGCGTGGTTGAGCGCGTGCCGCCCATGGGTGTGGTACTCCTTCGCCTCATTGAGCGCGATCAGGTGCGGAGGCTGATCCGCGGCGGTGGTGAACAGTCGGCGCAGACGGCTGAAGTCGTACCAACGGGCCTGGCACGCATCGCCGTCATCAGCTCCCCTGACCAGCGCCCCGTTTTCGAGATTTATCAGTGCGCAATACAAATCCACGAGCTGCCCCTTGCCTGTACGGCCTTGTGGCGACGACTATCCAACAGGTCCCAGGAAAGTCTGGGGTATTTCCGATCCGGAGGGCTCGATGATAAGCGCGCTGGAAATGCGCACAGACCAGGTCCGCGACGCCGCCTACTGCCTGCACACGCCCAGCGGGGTGGTAGTGACCTGGGCCGGGGAAACGTCCACGACCGGCTGGTACGCCAGCCTGGAGGCGGTCGACGCCCTGCACGGGCAAGCCGGTGCCACTCAGGCGCGTACCGGCCGGCACCACCTCACCGACATCGCGGGCACGGGCGAGGCCGCCCCTAGGCTTGGGCAGGCGCGTCTGCTGCTGCGTCGTGGGCTGCCCGCGCTGCGGGCCGCGACCGCTGCGGCCACCACGGTCCTGGCAGCGGGAACCGCCGAGATGTTCGCACTACGACGCGCAGAGGACGTGTCGGGCCTGTCGGGTACCGGGCAGGTCGCCGTCGGGATACTACTGCCCGAAGGCCGGGTGCTGCTGACCTGGCGCTCCCCGCTGCCGACCCTGGTCGCCTACGACGGGGCGGAGGCCGTGGACGTCCTGCACGGCCACAACGGCCGCACCCGGCGGGTTCCACTCGACCTGGACGGCCTGGAGAGCGCAGTGGGGTTGCTGAGCGAACGGCTGGCCCCGGCATCGGCGACGGTCGTCGATGCCTTGCCCCTGCTCGACGACGCCGTCACGGACGTGCGCGCCAGCCACGTTTCGCAACAGTAAGCGCCGCTGGTCGTGCGGGTCGTGCCCGACGACGCGGCGTGTTCCCTAGGCTCACCGGCATGCGACCTGGCGGCACGCCGTTTATGACCCTGATGATGTCCGCGTTCCGGCAACCGACGCAGGTACCGATCGCCTACGGCGTGGAGACCGGGTACGGAGTGGTGCTCACCTGGGGAAAACAGGACAAGCCGCAAGGGCAGGCCTACTACCCCAACCGGGATGCCGTCACCGCGATGTACGACGGCATGATCATCCCCGTGGAGGGGGTTCCCGGCGACCAGCGCGTTTTCGATCTGGTCGACTCCAGACACCTCGGCCTCCTGTACGGGCGCGAGCTGGCTGGCAGCCTGATGTGCTCGGTGACCACCCCACAGGACACCCGACTCAGAAGGGATGCCTCCGCTGCTCTCTCCTGTGCCCTGCCGAGCCTGCACCTGACTGCGGACGAAGCCCGCCAGGCCATGAAAGAGAACACAGGGCGCGTCTTCCCGCTCGTGGAGCCCACCGGGCTGCTCAGGGCCTGCGTCCTCGAGGTGCCCAGTGGGGCTGTGTTGTTGTCCTATACCGAGGTGCCGGGCGCGTTGTTCGCTTTCAACGACCTAGAGCAAATGGTGGAGCGCCACCACGGCTACCTGCAGGTCACCAACGAGGGTGAGACCGCAGACCTACGCGACTGGATGGACGAGCGCCTGCTGCCGCTGCTCGATCCCGAACGGCCGCTTCCGCCGCTGCGCGCCGCCGTCCGTGAGGCCGCCTACAGCATGGGAGAGGACCTGGACGAGGTGTTGTCCAGCGCCGGGCGGGAGCTGCCGATCGCGCGGGAACGCCTACGGCAACAGCAGGAGGCGGTTGACAGCGCCGACCACGAGGACGCACGCGGCATTGCCCAGCTGGGTGTCTTCGTCGCGCAGCACAGGGTGCGAGTGTTCGAGGCCGCGCAACCGCGTCGTCCCCGCGACTAGTCAGCATTTCCGGGGGCGCTCGAAGGTTGGCTGTCGACATCGTGACCAGTGCGCTCCGAGCGGCAGCCTGCTACCTCGTCGAGAGGGAGGTTCGACACCGTCATGGGTATCGGTGGACAGGGATTGAGGCGGTATGCGAGGCCGTGCCAATGCCTGCGGGGTCAGTCGATTCTGTTGCGCGGACAGACCCGATGTGCCCTGTTCCTCCGCTGTGCAAACACTGGGCTGTGCCATCATCGGGTTCTGCGCCATCGCCTGAGCGACGGCCCCCAGGAGGTGCCGGCTGTGTGCCCGTATGCGTGGTCGCACGCGCAGTGCCGCAGTGATCGCCCGTCACGTCGGCAAGCACGACCGACCGGGTAGCCAGCCCGGCGGGCGCGGCGATGTGGTCACTTCGTCGTTGGCGGCCTCCGATTCCAGAGCCGGTACTGCACAATGCGGCCAACCAAAATCGTGTGGGGAACGGTGAACATCACCGTGAAATGCATAGCGGTCGCCTGATCCACCATGTTGTCGTCGTACCCGAACGCCAGGAAGGTCATCGTGAAGGTAGGCAGCACTGGGACCACGGTGAACCGCAGAGGCATCCTGACTCGGCCGTGCTCCGTGTGCCATTGCCACAACCAGCCGGCTCGCACCCCCAATCCGGACAGTTGGGCAGGCACGGCCAGCGCGGCGCACATGCCTTGGGTAGTCCAAGGCCCGCCCGCGGCGAGAACCTGTTGGGGCAGCACCCCCAGGAAAATGGCCTCAAGGAGGAGGACTATGACCAGTAACCCCAGGATTTCCCATCCGCTGGGAAGGGCTTCAGTCCGAAGGTCGCAGGGGTCGCTCACATCCGCCTTGTCGACCTGCGCCCGCTGGGACTGAAGCTGACCGCCCCGGACGGGTGAGGGTTTACATGCAGAAGAATGGTTTCGGGTGGTCTAGGCGATCCCGCCTGCGTGCTTTCCTGTCTGGTGCAGGGTCTCTCGGTCTTACGTCTTCGAGTTCGTCAGATGTTTTCCCAGGTAACCCACATAGATCTTGGTGCGCGTGGGCGCGGTGTCGTCGGGCAGGTGAAGGCGTGGATGCGCTCCCCGGTCGCCGATGCGCACGTGTTCCAGCGTCAACGCCACCTTCTGCGCGTCAACCTCTCCGGGGGCTGGGAACAGGCGCCCGGTGCGCCAGGTGGGGTTGTCGAGCACGGTGCGGGACTCGGTGGGGGCGTGGATCGTGCGGGGGTAGCAGCGCCCCGGCCACCGTTCGGGTCGGTCGAGGTAGGTGTGGAGGTTCACCGGCGCCTGCTCGTCGGCGGCGGACTTGAGCCCGGCGTGGTCGTACAGCGCCACCAGCACGGTCAAGGCACGTCTGAGCCACGGTGACGGCGCTGCCAGCGTGGCGGTGCCCTCCTCCAGCAGGGGGACAGCCATACCCGGTCGGCCAGCCGCTCGCGCCCCTCGCGCAGCAGGTCCCGCCAGGTGGTGAACACCGGCTCGGGCTCCGGGCCCTGCGACGGAGTGGCGGTGTCGCCACACTCGTGCGCCCGCGCGGTCAGGCAGTCGATCCGGTGCAGCACGGCGTCGAGTTCGGCGTTCAAGGCGGCGATGTGAGCGTGGGCGGCGTCGCGTTCGACCTCCGCCTGCTCGGCGCGCTCCCGTAAGAGCAGGCGTTCCTCGCAAGGCCGTGACCTCTGAAGGGCGGAGATCCCCGGCCAGGGCGGCGAGCAGGTCCACCGCTCCACGGACGCAGCGCCAGGCGGTGCTGCGGGAGACGCCGAACCCGACAGAGAGACGGGCACAGGTGTCGCCATTGCACAGATGGGCGAGCACGAGCAGCGCTTGGCGACCGGGGTCCAGGCGACGCAACCGGGACCGGCGCCGTGCCTGCTCCGCGGATGAGATCGGCCAGGCGGACAAGGTGTGGTTGGACAGTGCAATCGCGGCAGGGCGGGACAGCACGACGAGGCTCCCGGTCGGGGCATTGGATCTTCCTCGACTGCTGTTCTACCAGGAGCCTCGCCCGCCGCGTTCCCACCACTCTGCCTGCGCCGTGAACTGTGACAGTGACGATGAAATGACTCAATCATTCCAAAAAATCCACTGCAAATAAAATTCCTCAGATTCGATCAAAAAAGCAAATCGCCCTCGCAGGCGCACCGAAGATAAAAGGCGCCCTTCGGAAGCCGCAAGAGGGTGATTATTTTTGGGGTCCAACCGCGCCCCCGTGACACGATGTGATGATCTTACCCCTGGACGTTCAATCGGTCGAGAAGTTTGAGCTAGGCTAAGAACCATGCCTGAGAGTGTGAATACCACTGCGGTTGACCTCTCTTCCCGATTGAAGCTGGTCATAAACGATAAGTTGGAACTCATGGCAGATCGGAAAGAGTTTGAGTCGATCGAGTATGCCAAACTTTCCGAGCGTGCGCGAAATGATGCCGCGTCGCACCGACGCCTGAAGGAGCGCATTCTCAAGCTTTCACCCGAAAGTCTTGAAGATGCTTTCAAGGTATTTGTCCAACTCGTTGACGATGCTGTCCGGGAAGGAGGCTCTTCAGCTCCGCCTCCAGTGACTCCCGAGCCGCCCAGGAAGGTCGAAAAAAAGACCGAATTTTCCGATGAAGCACATTTGCACACTGAGACGGCGGTTGAAAAAGGACTTTTTCGGGACGAGCTTCTCGCCTTGCTGCGCGAACATCCGGAACGCCTTTGGCGGAGGCAGGAATTGATGGCGGCGCTTGATGTTCCGATGAATCGAGTGCGCAAAGCCTTGGCGATTCTATTGCGCAAAGGGCAAATCGAAAAGCCCAGTTCGGGTCATTATTGCATGAAAATGAATCGACCTGCACGCGGCGAAAAAGCGGGCATTCATCGGCAGTGATTTTCGTGGGCCGCGACTGCATTTCGCGTCGCGTCTCCGCTGGAATGCTTCCGTACTCACGCCCACCAATGAGGGGTGAGTGACCCGGAGCGGTTCCGGTCGAGATGAAACGCCGTTGTCGATCCGGCGTGGCGGACGTCGGGCGATGTTATCGGAACAGGTGCACGCGCTCTCCCGAGCAGTATCTGCGGGCGACGACGAACAGAGGAAGGTGGAACTGGTCCAGGCTCAGGTGGCTGGGGGCCGGGCCCGTCCTGGCCAGGACGGGCTTGCTGTAGGCCAGCGTCTGGCCGTCGCGGGCGGCGTAGCGCGCGGGCACGCTGTCGACGGTCCCGTGCGCGAGTGCGGTCGCGTCGTCCAGGGCGAGTTCGACCAGGCCGCTGACCTCGGCGTAGTCGGGCCGCTCGAAGCTGTGGTCGATCAAGGGCGCGGGCGCTCTCCCCACGAGGACGCGGCGGTGCAGCGTGGGCCTGCGTTGTCGGGCGTGGGCTGTCGCAGCGGCGAGGGACATGTGGGCGACGGGGTGGGGCGGTGTCAGCCGGGGTGTCGTCTCTGCTCGCAGCGGCGGGTCAACTCGTCGTGTTCCTCCTGCCGTGGACCGGGCTCATCGGGGCGGGGCCCAAGGGCCAGCACGGGGTCGGTGACCGAGTGGGCCAGGCGGTGGACCACCACCTGCACGGCCAGCTCCAACCAGGCAGGCAGATCGTGCTCGGGGGCGGCCGGTCCGAGCGCGCGGTCGAACCACACCGGCAGCACCTGCTCCTCGCCCAGGATCTGCCCGAGACGGGTGCGGACCCGCGCCGCCAGCTCGGCCAGCGCCGTGACCGCCTTCTTGTGCACCGGCAGGGCCTGGCGGTGCCGCCGGATGGCGGCCTGGCCCTGCTCGGCGGCGGCGCGTGCGTCCCGCTCGGCCTCGGGCAGCAGCCGCTGCTGTTCGGTCAAGGCGGTGTTCGCTCGGGCCCGTCGCGTGTGCAGTGCCTGCCAGGCCGGGTCGTCGTCGGGGGCGGCCTTGGCGGCGTCGCGGGCGAGGTCGACGACCCGTCCCAGCAGAAGGCGGTGTTCGGCGCGCACGGCCTCGGGGAGCGCGCGGCGGCGCGCCAAATCCTGGGTGAGCGTCTCGGTGAGCAGGTCCTCGCGCACCCGCTGGCCTGCCAGGACGGTGCGGGCCAGCGTGGTGACAGCGGCGGGCCAGTGGTCCAGGTCGGCGGAGGGCACGGAGCCGGTGGCCTTGAGGCGGCGTTCGAGCAGGTTCAACCGGGCGCGCAAGGCGACGACCTGCGCACCGAGCGCGTCGCGTTCCCCGGCTGCGCCGTCGAGGCGCTCGACGATCTCGGACAGGTGGTAGCCACCGAGCTGACTGCGCAACTCCTCCACGTCCTCGGCCAGGTCGGACCACCGCTCAACCACGACGTCCCCCTCGAACAGCCCGGTCCTCCCGGACTGCGGCGAGCCTGGGCAGCACCGTGGTCAGGCCGGTGGCGTCACCGGTCAGCACGATGGCGCACGCCAGCAGCATCACGACCAACGGCAACGCCCACCCGTTCCACAGCAGCGCGGCGAGCAGCGGTACCAGCGTGGTGGCGACCACGATCGCCGCCCGCAGCCGCTCCACGGGGCCGGTGCCCGGCGTGGGCGGGGACTGGGGGTCCGGGACGGGCACCACGGCCAGCCAGGTGCCCGCCAGCGCGGTCAAGGCCAGCGGGAGCAGCACCACTTGGGGCGGCAGGGCACCGATCCCGTCGAACACGCCCAGCGGCACCAGCAGTCCCGACAGCAGGGACGTGCCCGCCGCGGCGGCGGCCACCGCGCGGGTGCGCGGGAGGTAGTGCTTGTTCTCGGCGACGCGCAGCCGCACGGGCAGCTCCCTCCTGCGGGCTTCCAGCTCGTCCCAGGCATCGGAGAGCTCGGCCAGCAACACCGACGCCCGCTCCTCCTCCCCGTCCTCGACGGCGGCCTGCAGTCGGTCGGCCAACTCGGCCAGGCGCCGCTGCCCGGCGGTGAACTCGTCGAGCGGGTTCGGTGCGCTCATCGTCCTCGCCTCGTCCGCGCCTGCCATATGCCCCCCTTGGCGGTCACCCTGTGTGTTAAGACTGTAGCCAAAAGTGCACAACGGGAAAGGGTGCGGCCTGAGCCGGCGTCCTGTCGCGCGCAGGCCGTTCCTGTCCGCCGAACCCGAACGCGACCGATGTGCGCGGACGTCAGAGCGGCGTGGCCCGCTCGTCGTCGGTATCGAGCACGCGCGCGAGGCACCTGACGCCCCCAGGACCTGACAGCTCACCGTCAGTCGACTGCGCCGCCAGGAGTGGAAACATTTGTTCCACACCGTCCGGTCGACCACGCCTCCATGTGGAAACATTGTTGCCATGTCGACGACCGTGCAGCCGATCTATCTCGATCCCGCCGACCTCGCCGTCCTCTATCTACGCCGCGCCGGCCAGACCGACCACTGCCACCTCGTCCTCGACCTCCGAGACGGCGACCTCGCCGCCCACGCCAACCAGGAGGTCGAGGACCGCGACGTCCCCGAGAGCGTCGTCAGCGGCACTGTCCTGCGGTGGAGCATCCCGCGCCTGACCCCTGGGGACGCCAACCGGTTGATCGACCAGGCTCTCCCGCTGGCCCGCCGCGTCCTCGCCGGGTTCACCACCACCCTCGACACACAGCGCGCCACCGACATCGGCGTCCTGGACCGCGACGCCACCGCCGCCCGCGACGAGATCGAGGAGCTGGTCGCCGACTACCGCGACCACGGGCAGGTCATCGGCGAGATGGACGCGGACGAGTAGTTCGGCGCCACCGTCCCCGAAGGGCTGACCGCCGACACCACCGACGGCGAGCTGGACGGGCTGGTCGCCGAACTCGACGAGGTCGCCCTGTCCGAGCACCACGTCCTGCTCGACACCCGTCACCACCTGGAGACCGTGCGCGACAGGCTCCGCGAGGACCGGGCCGAGGGGTTCGTCGAGCTGGCCCGGCAGGCCGAGGCGGACCGCGTCGCCGCCCAAGCCCGCCGCAACGAGCTGCTCCATCGCGCCTATCAGTCCGGTGTGAGCGCCCGCTCCCTGGCCACGGCGATCGGGCTGTCCCACACCGGCGTACTGCGCGCCATCCGCAACCACGGCAACCGCGCCCCCGATGCCTGATCCACCTGCGGCACGACGGCCACGCGACCGGCGGGCCCAGTCCTCCTTCCTGGTCCCAGGGCTCACACCCGCGGTCGGCCCCGAGCACCGGTCTGCGGTGCGCAGCGGCGTGCCGGCCACCCCGACCAAGCGATCGGGTTCGCAGGTCAGCAGCGCCTGCGCCCTAGCATCCCCGGTATGGCGAAGAAGTCAAAGTCGAAGCGGACGCCGGTACGGCGGCCGATCCCGGAGTCGAAGCTGACCGGCGGCCCCCGAAGGGAAAAAGGCGGGTACCACGTCGGCACGCTCAAAAGCGCCGGCCGGGCGGTCCAGAACCTGCTGGTGGCCCCGGAGGTGGCCCCGGACCTGCGGGTCGAGCTGCTGCCGCCGCTGCTGTGGTTACAGCACGCCGACGGGCTGCCGGGCAACCTGTGCGTAGGCGCGACCATGACCCTGCACCACGCCTACGCCCAGCTGGGCATCGTCGCCGAGCCCCTTGCGGTGGACCTGGTGGTGCGCAACGAACGCACCTACCAGACCACGATGTACGGCCGTCCCGACCCGTACTGGGAAGGCAGGGTGTTCCACGGCCACGCCGTACTGTGGATGCCCCGCTCCGGCAGGTTGTGCGACGCCACCGTCGAGCGGTACCCCGAGGTCCGCCGCTACCGGCTCGGCCCGGTCGTGGGCCGCTCCGTCGGGTACGGCACCGACACCCCGGAGCACCGCGCCGCCGCCGAGCGGGGCGAACTGCCCGCCGGGTCCCACATCGCGGTCAACCGCAAGGACCTGCTCCTCATGTACACCGTCGTGGACGACCGGTACGCCCGCGTGGTCGCCGACCACGCGCACGACCCCGAACTGCGCGAGGACTACCGCCGCGGCGGCGTCAACCTCGCAGCCGAGGCCCTCCAGCTCTGGCGGCTGCCCGAGATCGCAGACCGCATCCGGCAGGCCCCCTACCCGCGCCTGCACGCCCTGCTCGACGCGGTCGGCGACGCCAGGGCCACCGTGGACGAAGCCGGTGACGTCCGCTTCCTGCTCCACACCGACGGCGGCGAGCTCGCGCTGCGCCTGGACGAGATCCCCCTGCCCCGGGATCTGCCCGACCCCGCCACCCTGCCCCGCCTGTACGACGTCGCCGAACTCCCCGGCCCGGCCGAGATCGACCGTCACACCGACCCCGTCCTGGTCGGCGAGGCCGCCCAGGACGTGCGCACCGAGGCCCGCACCCTGATCACCGGCGACCACACCACCGGCGGCGGCGACGAGCCCGTGGTCGTGTTCGAGCCCCTGCGGGCGATCGGGATGCGACAGGGCGGGCTGACCACCGAGATGCAGGCGTTCGCCATCATCCAGGCAGGATTCGCCCGCGCCGCCTCCGGCCGTCTCCGGCCGCCCCACCTGGCCCACTGGTCGGTCCGCCTCACCGGGGACGGCCTCGAACTCTGGGACGACGGGGGCCTCTGGGCCCAGGCGCCGCACACCCCGGATCCCGCCTGGCGCGCCGCCGCCGAGCAGCACGGCCGCGTCCGGGTGATCTACGGCGTGCGCACCGGCGTCCGGGTCCCCACATGCCTCACCCCCGAGGACTACACCCCGCAACGACGCGGCGAGGAACTGCTGCACAGCCGCGGCCAGGGCATCGTCGCCGTCGCCACCGTCCCCTGGCACGCTGCCTGACCGGCCCCCGGTCGTGGCCGCGCTCGCCCGCGTGATCGCGGTCCGTCCAGGCGGGCGACGCCCGGCCTCCGGCATCGGCGAGGCCTTTGCCGACCTCGCCGACACTGCGCGTCGCGGGATGCCGCACTGCCCGGCCGGGGACGAGGTGCCGGTACGGGTCGGGGGCGTCGGCCCGGTCCTGCAGGGCGGCGCCGGACGCCGCCACCTCCCGGCAGGACGGGTCCGGCCGCGTCGCCCCCGACTCCCTTAGCTGATCACGCCGTCCCAGAAGCCCCAGGCCACGGGGAACGTGCCGCCCCCGGCGAGCACGGCCACGGGCAGGGAGCCGGTCGCGGCGAAGGTCAACCAACCCGCGGCGAGCGAGCACAGCAACGACAGCAGCAGCACCAGGGTGGTGCGGACGCTGACATGAGGCGTCCTGGGGGTGGGTTCGTTCATTGCGGCGATCTCCTCAAGGTCGAGCGCGGGCCCGTGAACCGGAACGTCCGGGGTGCCACGCGGTGCGGTGGTGGACGTACGCAGACGGGATGTCTGCGCATGTCGTACCGGCTGCTCGACCTGTCGCCGGGGTGGTGGCCGCAGCCACCCCCGGCTAGGCTCTGCGGAGGAAGTCCCACAGGCTGGTCGACCAGCCGTCGAAGAGCTCCGTGGCAGTGGACCGGATTGCAGCCGGACCGCCGCCATATCGGGGCTCTTCGCGCTTTCGGAGTGAAACCGTAGCGGAGCGCGCCGCCGATCACTACCGCCGCTTCTCGCGGGCTTCGTCGGCCGAGGACGTCTTTGCCCCCTGAGGGGGGGGTAAAGCTCTGACCTGCATCTTCGCGCGTTGGGATGGACTCCCGCGATCTCAACCGATTTGTTGAACCCGCGTCGAGAGGGCAATTTCGACTGAATTAACCCCAAAACTTTCGACAGAGGCAAGCGTCGGACCTGCATAAATGAGAATTTTGGGGAAAAAATATACTTTCAGGTCATGACGGCATCATCCCTGCGGGCGAAGCGGTACTTCACGCGCCGTCCCCGGTCGGGGCGTGACGATTGGGATGACAAGAGCGCACCCCACCCCCTCGACTGTGACTTCCGCCACTATCGTTGCCGTGGTGCGCGGGACGCCTCCCGCAAGGGCCTCACCACGGCGCGGCGGTTCGTGCTGGCAGGTTGGCAGGTGCAGTGGACGTGCTCGAGCAGGGCGGCGACGACGCCGAGCGCCGCCGCAGTCTCGCCCACCTCGGCGGGGTCGTGGGTGTCGTCGGGGACGTACGTGCGGATCAGGTCGGCGACGGCGTCGCGGACCTCGTCCAGGGTGACCGGGCGGTCGTCGGGGCCGATGGTCCCGACGGCGGTGTGCCGGTCGGGCTGGTCCTGGTTCATGGGGATGCTCCCGGTGCGGGGACGACGATGCGGGCGCCCCCCATCCTGGGGGACGCCCGCCCGTGGTGTGCGTTCGCGCCGGTCAGCCTGCGGCGTCGTCGATGTCGGCCTCGTAGGAGGCGACGAAGTCCTCGCGGTCCTTCTTGTCCGCGATGGTCAGGGCGGTCTGCGCGCCCAGGGTGAGTGCCCGGCTCCGGGCGGCGGTCCTGTTGGTGGCGTCGGCGTTGCGCAGCGCGGTGAGCGCGGCGCGCAGTTCGGCCGCAGTGACCATGACGGGGTCCTTCCTCGGGTTATCGCGGCTGGTCAGTGGCGGGTGTCGAGGCTGTCGAGGGCGTCGGTGAGCAGCTCGCCAGACCTGGCGGCGGGCGGGTCGGTGGGGGTCGGCGACTTCGGCGGCGACGTGGCAGGGGTGCAGGCTCGGCTGCTGCCCGGTCGGGCGCTGGAGCAACTTCCAGTTCGGCTCGGGCGGGGAGACGGCCCGGGTGGCGGTCTCGGCGCGGCGCGGGTCCGTGCCGAGCAGGTCGCGCAGCTTGCCCCAGCGGGTCGGGTGGATCTGGGAGGGGGCGAGGGCTGTGGGGTGGACGGTGGCGGTGGCCTGGTAGCCGCAGCGCAGACCGAGCGGGACCAGCAGCCCGTGCCCAGGCCGCCCGGTGGTGTTCCAGCCGGTGGCCGCGCGCAGGTGGGTCGCGGCCTGCTCGCACAGCCCCACCGCGGGGGTGCCGTGGCGCAGCGAGGGGTCGCGGGTGAACAGCACCTCCCGCACCCGCCCGGCCGGGTCGAGGGCGAGCAGGACGGTGACCGGCCAGTGCAGGGCGAGCGCGGTGCGGTGCAGGGCGGCCCGGATCTCGACCGGGTCGGTGGGCGGCAGAGCCAGCCGGGCGCTCCAGGCCCGGGGTGCGAGCGCGACCACCTCGTAGCGGCCGATGCGCGTCCCCACGACGGGCGCGGGGGCGTTCACCGTGTCTCCTCCTTCTCGCGTCCGGCCTGGGCGGCGGCCTGCTCGTGGTCGAGAGTCTTGCGGCGGTGGGCGAGCAGCCGTGCGGCCAGTGCGAGCAGCTCGCGCACCGCCTGGCGCGCGGCCTGGTCGCGTAGATGGAGCCGGTCGGCGTCGGGGCTGTGCCACAGCGCGTAGGCGGCCTGGGTGGCCGTCTGTGCCGCGGTGTGCAGCTGCGGCAGGTCGAGTTCGGCGGCGACCAGGCGCAGCGCGGTCACCGGCGCGGCCAGGGCACGGCGGGTGGCGTGGGTGGCGGCGGTGGTGTCGGCCGCCCGCAGCTCGTCGCCGTGCCCGGCCAGGCGCTCCAGCTCGTCGGCGCGCATGGTGGCCAGGTGCGCGTCGAGCCCGATGACGAGGGTGCCTACCAGGCGCTCGGCGGTGTCCAGGCGGACCCGGACGCGGTGGGCACGGACCTGGGCGGTCTCCCGGTCGGGGTCGTGGTGTTCGTCGTGCTGGTCGTGGGGGCGGGCGGCGTCCCGGTCCAGGCCGGTGCGCCAGCCGGTGAGCAGGTCCGCGGCGAGCGCGGTCAGCGCGTGGCAGGCGGCGCGGGCCGCGTCCTGCCGGAGGGTGAGTTCGTCCGGGTCGGGGCTGCGCCACATGCGGTAGGTGGCCTCGGCGGCCTCGGTCCCGACCCGGTGCAGCTCGGGCATCTCCAGTTCGCGTCCGCGCAGCCGCAGGCCCATCAGGCAGCGGTCCAGGTGCTCGCGGGCGGCGTGGGCTTGGGCGTCGGCCGCGGCCAGGCGCAGCTCCCGGTCCAGCGCGTCCGGGTTCAGGGCCAGGTCCTCGCGGCGGCGCATGGCCGAGCGGTGTCCGTCCAGGGCCGCCACGGTGTCGATCACGGACTGCTCGGCGGCGTCCAGGCGGGCGTAGGCGTGGGTCAGGGCGGCGCGGTGGTCCTGGGCGGCGCGGGCGTGCGCGTCGCGGCGCCGGGCGGACTCGGCGGTGACCTGGGCCCCGCGCAGCGTGCCGCGCACGGCGATCGAGGAGGTCAGGGCGGCGGTGAGCAGGGTCGCGGTCGCGGGCACGACGACGATGAGGACGGCGTTCACGAGGCACCCCCGTGGATGTGGTGGACGTCCTGGTAGCCCTCGGCGGCCAGGTGGGCGGTGGTCAGGGCGGCGGTAGCGGCGTGCTGGGCGCGCACGACCCGGTCGGGGGCCTGTCGCCCCCGGCGCAGGCCGGGCATGGCCGCCTCGCGCTAGACCTGCTGGGCCAGGCAGGTGCCCAGGGCGCCGCCGATCTGGGAGACCAGCCCGGCGGGCACGGCCAGGGCCGCGAGCAGCGCGATCGCCAGCCCGTCGGCGCGGCCCAGGGCGTGGTCGACGGAGGCGCCGATGCGCTGCACCCAGGACCGGGCCTGGACCTGCTCGGGAGCGGCGGGCTGTGGCGGGGTGGTGGACGCGCACCGGTGGACGCGCACGGGCGGGTGCCCCGCGATGTGCGGGCGGCGAGGTGCGGTCCCTGCGGCGCGGCAGGGGGCGCTGGAGGTGTTGCGGGACGCGGGAGCCGAACGCAGGTGACGGGCGCGGTGGGAGGTCTGTGTGCTCACATCACCAAGCTAGAGGCTCACACCCTAGAAAAACTAGGGTCTAACCCTAGTTTTTCTAGGGTGTGAGCGCGTTTCACTCGGATGAGGTACCGGCTTCGGACGGGAAGGTGCCGTACGCCAGTAGCGCGGCGCGCCACCCTTGGACGTGATCGCGGGACGGCGTGGGGGGAGCACCGGCGAGGGTCGCGCGCGCCCAGGCCTGGAGGGCCTGGGACAGGGCCGCCGTGCTGATCCGGGCGCGGGGCCTGCCCTCGTGGGCGGCGAGCGCCTCGGCGACCTGGTCCAGGGTGAACACGGCCTCCAGGCGCAGGGGGTAGCCCCACGAGCCGTCGTCGGCCTGCTGGGCACGGCCGCGCGTGGTCACCATGTCGATTACCTCCCGGTTGACACAGACCCTCGAAAAACGAGGGTGTACAGCATGTTCTACCGGGTCCAGCAGCCGCGACGCACCCGCTCGGCGGCGCGGTCACGGCCGGACGGGAACGGCCGCGCCCGGAGGACCGGGCGCGGCCGTCGAGGTCCGGGCGGTGCGGCTAGCTCGCGGGTCCGTCGAAGTGGCCGTCCGCGATCGCGCCGAGCAGGGCGTCCATCCCGGTTCGGGTCAGCACGATGACCGGGCTGGCGTCGCCGAGCTTGGAGTCGCGGATGCCCGCGTGGCCGGACACGCGGAGGTTGATCTCGACGCAGCCGTTCTGCCCGGCGCTGCGGTGGGCCTTGACCCAGCCGGTGCCGGTGGCGCGGAGAGCGGCGCGTGCCGCATCGTGCGTGGTCATCAGAGGAGTGTCGCTGCCTTCCTGATCAGGTCGATGGTCTTCTCGCGGGGTTCGGCCAGCTCGAGCAGCCGGTCGAACACCGCGCGGTAGTCGGCGACCTGCGCGCGTTCCTCGTAGTACAGGCCCTGCGCGCGGGTCTCGACGTAGGCGGTGCCGGGGTCGTCCCCGAACTCGTCGTCGTAGTCCAGGATCGTGAAGGTGCCCTCGATCCCCGGATGGCCCCCGGCACTGTAGGGCAGCACCCGCAGGTCCAGGTTGGGCAACCGCGCGAGCTCGACCAGGTGCCCCAACTGCCCGCGGGTGGTCTCCGGACCGCCGACCAGGCGCCGCAGCGCGCTCTCGTCCAGCACGGAGCGCACCTGGGGCGGGTTGTCGGGGCGGGTGAGGATCTCCTGGCGCGCCATGCGCAGTTCGACCGCGGCCAGGACCTGCCCTTCGTCCAGGTTCCGCTGCCCGGCACGGTAGAGGGCGCGGGCGTAGTCCGGGGTCTGGAACAGGCCGGGGACCACCACCTGGTCGTAGGAGCTGATGACGGCGGCGTTGCTCTCCAGCCCGAGGTAGAGCTCGAACCAGTCGGGCACGGCGGGGAAGTTGATCCACCAGTCCTTGCCCTTCCCCGCGGCGACCAGCAGGTTGCGGAAGAAGGGGACCCTCTCAGGGCGGCCGTACCAGTTGAGCAGGACCTCGATGTCGCTGGGCGAGGGCGTGCGCACGTTGTTCTCGAAGTGCCGGTACGCGCCTGGGGTCTTGCCCAGGCGCTCGGCGACCTCCGCGGGCTCCTTGCCGGCTGCGGTCCGGAGCCGCTTGAGCTCCTGCGAGATCCACCGGCGTAGCGCGGTGGGGGACTGCCTGCCGACCACGGGGTTCCTGCCTCCGTCTCTGTGCAGCACCTGGGGGTACAGCGGATCACCCGGATAGGCCATGCCAAACCGTAGCGCGCTACAGCTGTAGCGCGCTACATTCGAGTCTGGCTGCCAAGCTGTTGGGCTACACGGTAGCCCCTGGCGCGGAACGCGTCGGGGAACGGGCACGCCCGCTTCCTCACGCGGCAGCGTCAGGTCGGCCTTCGTCCCTGGTGAGCGCTCCTCGAGCGCTGCACTCGGCCCATCAGGGGCACCTGAGCCGCAGGTCCCGCCCTGTGCCCCGACCGGGGCGGGACCCGCGCCAATTCCCGGGAGGCACCGATGGGACGCCTGCTGACCGACCTCTGGCCCGCGCTCGCGGCCGCCGCAGCGGCCGCGAGCTGGGTCGTCAGGGACCTGGCCAGGTCCACCCACCGCTCCGGCAGGAAGGACAGGCCATGACCACGACGACACTGCGAGTGCTGCGGGACCGGCGGAGGCGGCGGGTGGCCTGCCGGGACGGCCACGGGCTGCGCAGCTGGATCACCCCGTCCGCCCGCCCCGACGGCGCCGGGGTCCGCTTGGACACCTGCCTGGGCACGCTGCTGCTCACCCCCCTCGAGGTCGGCAGGCTGCGTGCCCGGCTGGCCGAGGAGATCCTGGCCTCGGAGACCACCCCGCCCCGCCCGGCCGGGGACCACCGGGCCGGGTGTCGGCCGTGAGCGGCGGACCGGCCGTGAGCGGCGGACCGGCCGTGGACGGCGGCCCCCACCTGGGAGCCCGGCACAAACTCGACGCCGCGCTGCACGCGTTGCGCCTGGCCGGATTCGCCCCGGTGGGCCTGCCCGCGCCCGGCGGCGTCCCGGACCCCGCGCTACTGCGGCTGCGCGGGGACCTGCAGGAGATGCTCGTACTCCCGCCCTACGGCGACGCCACGATCCTGATCGTGCGGGTGGCCCACGACCCCACCGCCCCGGCCTGGCTGCTGCGCGAGGTGCTGACCGAGGAGAGCCTGCCCGCGCTGCAGGCCGCCCTGCGCCTGCTCGACCACATCCGCCGCACCACGCCCGCACCCACGGCCGTCCCGGCCCGGCGGCGTCCGGCGGACTGACCGCAGGGCGCGGCAGCGCAAGTCGGGTGTCTCCTCCCCCCGGCACCGATCCTCGCGCGCCCCCTCCACCCCAGGGCCCGGCGCGGTTGGCGACGCGCGGGGCCCTCCTTTTCTTCTTTCCCCGCGCGTGGCGGGGGCGTCCCCGATCCTCGACAGGAAGGCGTCGTCGTGCCCGCTGCTGCCCAAGCCCGCCATCCCGAGGAACAATCGCCGTTGACCGCCCGCGCGCGGCGGCTGCTGTGGGCCCTGCACACCGTCCCCGGCCTGGCCCCGCGCGAGCTGGACCTCGATCTGGTCACGCGTCTGCACGGCGGCACCGCGTTGCAGGTGGAACGGGTGCTCGCCGAGTTGACCGTGCACAGGCAGCTCACCGCGATCGCACCCGGCCGGTGGTTGCTGCTCCCGCACCGCCCCCACCAGCCGCACGCCCAGCGGTATCGTCCCGCCGAGTCGGTGCCCGCGGCGGTGGCGGAGCGGGTGGACCTCCTGTTGGGCTGGTACGCCGGCACCGCCGTGACCGCCGACCGCGCCCTGAACCCGAACCCTTGGCGCCTGGCCACCGGCACCCACCAGGACCAAGGGGTGGGCGGACCGTGGCGGGTGGACCGCGCCCGCGCCTGGGCGTGCGGGCACCTGTCCGCCCTGCACGTCGCCCTCGACGTCGCGATCGCCCGTCGGCACGAGGACGCGCCCGTGCTGGCAGAGACGCTGTGGGCGCTGGCTGCCCAGGTGCGCCCACAGTTGGCGGCCGAGGCCGCCGAGCGCGCCCTGGCCCTGCCCACCATCACGGTCCCGGCATCCTGGTGCGTGGTGTTCGCCGCGCGCCGGGCCGCCGCGCTCGGCGCGATCGCCCTCACCCCCGAGCAGCGGCGAGCGGCCGAGCGCGCCGCCGACCACGCGCTGGACCAGGCAGGGGCAGGGGCAGGGGGCAGAGTGCTCGCGTTGGCACTGACCACCCGCGCCGCGCTGCTGGCCCGGCACGAACGGGACCCGGCCGCGCTGGAGCCGGCAGTGACAGCCCTGGGCCAGGCCCTCGGGCTGCTCGACCCCGACCGGCACCGACTCGACCGCGCGCACGCGCACCGCGTGCTCGCCGACGTGCTCACCGCACAGGGCGAACACCAGAGCGCCGAGGAGCACCTGCGCGCCGCCGTCGACCAGGCCCGCGACGGCGGAGACCTGCTGTGGTCCGGCAGGCTGCTGCTCGTCCAGGCCCGCCACACCCACCACGCGCACGGCCCGCAGGCGGCGCTGCCGCTGCTGCACGAGGCCGCGCGCACGCTCACCGACCGCGCCGCCACCGCCGACCAGGCCGGACTGCACGAACTGCTCGCCGCCGCACTGGACGGGCTGGGCGAGCGGGAGGCTGCGGCCGCGCACTGGGCGCAGGCCGCCCACCACTGGGTGCTCGCGCGCGAGGACCGGGCAGCGCTGCGCGCCCAGGCCCACGTCGACCGGACCGCCACACCGTCCTCACCCTCGTGTTCGGCTTCGTCCGCCGCTTCGCCGACCCTGTCCGGGAGGACCGCGTGACCAGCACACACCCCACCTCTCCCCCGCGGCCCAACCCGCTGCTCGACCCCGACTTCGACTCGGTGCCGCCACTGGCGCGGGTGCGCGCGGAGCACCTGGTGCCCGCCCTGCACCTCGCGCTGCAGCGGCGCGAGCAGGCGATCGCCCTGGTCGCCGCCGACACCGACGAGCCGACCGCAGGCAACACCCTGGACGCGCTCGCCACCGGAGACGCGCTGCTGCTGCGGGTGGGCCGGGTGCTCTCGATCCTGCTCCAGGCGGCCAGCACCCCGCAGGTGCGCCAGGCCCAGGAGGCCTACGACGACCTGGTCGCCGCCCAGGACCTGCGGGCGCGGTCCGACCCCGCCCTGCGGCTGCGGCTGCGGGCCCTGGCCGCCCGCACGGACCTGACCACCGCGCAGCGCTGGCTCATCGAGCGGATGCTCACCGCCTCCCGCGAACAGCAGGACGGCGACCTGCCCGAGCACGCCCGCCGGGCGGTGCGGGACCTGCAGGAGCGGGAGGGCCGGCTCGAACGGCGTGCGAGCGAGCTGATCGACCGGGCCACCCACCGCTGCCAGGTGCTCGTCGAGCACGAGCTGACCGAGCTGACCGGGCTGGGCGCCGGGCAGCGCCGCGCGGCCCGCGCCGCCGCCCTCGCCGCCGGCCGCGAGGGCTGGCTGCTGCCCCTGGACGCGCCCCTGCTCCAGCCGCTGCTGGCCCGCCTGGACGACCCCGCCGTGCGCGAGGTGCTGCACCGCGCCTCGCTGGAACGCGGCCAGGACCCCCGGTTGCGGGAGGCGGTGACGGCGCTGGTCGACACCCGCGCCCGCCTGGCCCACGCCCACAGACACCCCCACCACGCCGCCTGGACCCTGCAGGAGCAGGGCGCGGGCAGCCTGGAGCGGGTCGAGCGGTTCGTGGCCGCGCTGCTGCCCCCGACCGTGGCCGCCGCCCACCGGGACGACGCCACGCTCGCCGCGCTCGCCCGCCGGCACGGCCTGCCCCTGGACGAGCACGGGCGGGCACGCGCCTGGGACCGGCCGTGGCTGGCCGACCACACCCGCCAGGACGCGGGCCTGGACGGAGAGGAACTGGCCCGCCACCTGGAACTCGGCGTCGTCCTGACCGGCGCGTTCGAGCTCGCGGAGAAGGTCTTCGGGGTCGGGCTGGTCGAGGTCCACGACCCCGACCTGGCCTACGCGCCGGGCGTGCGGACCTGGCGGGCGCACGACCTGAACCAGGGCGACCGGCCGCTCGGGATCCTGCTGCTCGACCCCGCCGCCCGCACCGGCAAACGACCCGGCGGCTGGACGGTGGAGGTGCAGGCCCGCTCCCACGTGCCCACCGCCCCCGCCCTGGCGGCGGTGTGCCTGTCCCTGCCCACCCCCGACGACGGCGGCCCGCTGCTGCTCACCCCCCAGCAGGCCGCCACCACCTGGCACGAGATCGGCCACGCCCTGCACGCCCTGCTCACCGACACCGGCTACGCCCAGGCCAGCTACGTGCACCTGCCCCGCGACCTGGTCGAGGTCCCCGGCGTGCTGCTGGAGATGGCCTGCCTGGACCCGCGCGTGATCACCGGCTGGGCCCGCGACCACAACGCCGGAACCCCGCTACCGGCCGCCACCGCCGACCACCTGGCCGCCGCGCTGCGCGCGGGCGCCGCCGAGGCCACCGCCGCGATGCTGGGCACCGTCCTGCTCGACCTGGCCGCGCACACCCGGACCAGCACCGACACCGACCCCCTGGACCTCGACCTGCTCCAGCACCAAGCGCTGGCCGAGGCGGGCCTGGCCGACACCGGCGTCGCACCCCGCTACCACTGGCCGATGGCCAGACACCTGTGGACGGGCGGCTACGAGAGCCGGTTCTACGGCTACCTCTGGGCGGACGCGGTCGCGGCGGGCCTGCTCGAGGCGCTGGTCACCGCCCTGGGCCACGGCCCCGACGCACCCCAGGCCCGCACGCGGCTGAGAAAGCTGTTCACCGGCGGCGCCGCCCACCCGGAGCGCTACCCCGCCCCCGACCCCGCCGCCCTGCTGGAGCGGCTCGGCCTGCTCGACCACACCGGTTCCACGACCGGGGGCGACTGTTCCCCCTGAAGTCATAAGCCCTGGTCAGGAGGTGTGAACTGGTACGTCGGCGGCATCCGGGGGCGGGGTCGGTGTACCAGTTCGCGTACCAGTCGGCGTACCAGTTCGCGCGGCATGGTCACCGGCGGAGACCGCGATCGGACTGCACCACCTTCCCCGAGGGCGGTGCCCGGATGTCGCCGGCCTCCACCGGTCCTTGGCCACCGCCCAGGACCACCAGATGGGCACGGCGGGACGGTCATGCCCGAGCCGAGGAGGTCGCGCAGATGAACACCCTGGCCCAACAGGTCCGGCACCTGGTCGAGACGGTGCTGACGCCCGCCGCGGACCCGGACCT
Source organism: Actinosynnema pretiosum (assembly GCF_024171695.1). Taxonomy (GTDB): domain Bacteria; phylum Actinomycetota; class Actinomycetes; order Mycobacteriales; family Pseudonocardiaceae; genus Actinosynnema; species Actinosynnema pretiosum. The sequence goes on from NZ_JAMTCF010000014.1 coordinate 133,172, forward strand.
GACGCTCCGCGTCGTGGTGCTGATCCTGGCCCTGAACGTGCTCCTGGGACGCTGAGCACGGCCAAGCCGACGACCGCCACGTGCCCATCACCGCGCTGGTCCGGCCTTATGCCCTCTTCAGGTGCAGTCGGTCCCCGGCTCGTTGTGAGCCGACTACACCCGAAGAGCCGTTGACACCCCGGCGTGCGGACTGGTCTGCGCGTCGCTGCACACCACCGGTCCGCAACAGCAGGCTCCTAGCAGGTGTCGACCAGGTCGCCCAGCGTGGCGCTGTGGCTCTGTCGCAGCACCGAGGCAGTGAGCACCAAGGCGTGCAACGCGTTGACCTAGGTGTACTGCACCGCGCCCACTCCGTGCGCGCTGGCGTGCCGGTTGATCTCGGTCGGCACCTTGTCGCCGGGCCAGAACGTGTTCAAGGCCGAGACCACCGGCCGATGGGTGATCGCCCACACCACCAACCGCCCATCCGGCTCCTCCTCGACCTGCTCGATCAGCTTCTTGTAGAACTGCGTCTTGTTGACCAACAGGTCCGGGTTGGCTTTGCACAGCAGGGTGTCCAGCGTGTTCACCGCCAGCACCTGAGCGGCGGCACGGTGCCCCGCCCGGAACGCGGCCACCGCAGCGCCCAGGAACCCGGCCAGCTCGGCATACTCACCCCGCCCAGTCTCCTGCAGAACCGCCTCGCAGTCCTGCAGCAGGTCCTGGCGGTGCTCGAGCAGCACCGCCAGGCGCCTTTCCTTGTCGGGCTCAGCCAACAGGGCCTGCAGGTGCTGCCCGCCGCCGCAGGCGCGCACCCCGCGCTGCACGGCTCGTTCGTGCTGCTGCGCCTGCCGATCGAGGACGACCCCGGCCTGGTCTACCTGGAGGATCGGCTCGGCGGGCGCTACTACCAGGACGCGGCCGAGGTCGCCGAGTACGACCACGTGCTCGACCACCTGCGCGCCCGGTCGCTGAACCGGGCAGACTCCAGCCAGAAAATCCACGCCATCGCCGAGGAGATCCCCGCATGAACCGCGACCGCGACGCCGCCCGCGTCCTGCTCAGCGCGACGCCCGGCCGCAAGTCCACCCGCAGCACGGGCGGCAACAGCGCCTGCGTGGCCGTGGCCGCCGTCCCCGGCCTGCCCTGGGTGGGCCTGCAGGACACCAAGCTCCTCGTCGACGCCGACGGGACCCGCCCCACCCTCGTGGTCCCCACCGCCGCCTTCCGCGCCCTGGTGCGCACCCTGACCTGACCCGGTCCGCCGCCGCCCTGTGTGGACGGCCCCGAGGCGACCGGTGATGGCCGCGCCCTTCTGCTCGAATAGCGCGGCCATCACCGCGTCCAGGGGCGTGCACCGCATGGACGTCCAACAGCGTCGACGAGCCGGACAGGGGCTGCGGCGGGGTGCCCGACACCGCCGCAACTCTCGCTTCCGGCGCATCGGCTGGGGTGCGTGGGGCTGCGGCGAGCCCGTCGTATTCGCCTCGCACAGTGTTTTTTCAGGGCGCTCGTCTCCGCCACCAGGTCCGTTGCGGAGTCGAGCACGGTGCGAGAGCAACGGGTAGTCATGGGCATAGGTCCCATTGGCAAGCTGTCAATGACCAGAAGAACCCGGCTGCGCCTCATTCCCCGGAAACGCCTTCTGAGGCCTCGCGCCCCTCAACGAAGGGCTCCCCCGGCGGCTTACTGCCGGATCCAAGACTGTCTTCTGACGAGTCACTTCCCGGCAAGGAAAAACCCTGATCAAGTTTCGCATCCTGTAAAAAAGCACCTCGAAGATCCGCCCCCTGCCGGTGCACCTCCAGGGGACCGTCCCCAGACAGATGCGCGTCCCGGAGATCCGCCCACCGCAGGTCCGCCTTTCGGAGATCCGCCCCCGCCAGTTGCGCGTCCCGGAGATCCGCCCCCGCCAGTCGCGCGTCCCGGAGATCCGCGTCCCACAGGCTCACCTCCCGAAGATCCGCCCCCGACAGGAGCGCGTTCCGAAGATCCGCCCCCGTCAGGACCGCCCCCCGAAGATCCGTACTCTGCAGGCTCGCCTCCCGGAGATCCACCTCCCACAGGTACGCGTTCCGAAGGTCCGCCCCATCTAGGTACGCGTTCCGGAGATCCGCCTTCAACAGGTCCACCCTTCGGAGATCCGCGTCCCATAGGCGTGCCTTCCGGAGATCCGCCCCATCCAGATTTACGTTTCCGAAATTAGTGTTTGCCAGGTTGACTTTTGTCAGGTGCAGTCGGCTCAGGTCGATCTGGTTGCGTTCGCGTCGTGGCCTGGTGGGGCGTTGGCCCAGGGCGGTGAGGGCTGCCTGTACGTCCGCTGGAGGTTCGTCGGGGAGTTCGGGCGGCTCGGTGCCGATGGGCGGGTGCATCCACCTCTCGTTCGTCGGTGTCTCGTCTGCTCGGCGGGGTGTCCGCTCGCGGATGAAGGCCACCAGCACCTTGACCACGTGGCCGTGGTGTTGTGGTGAGTCGCGCATGACGTGTTCGAGGGCGTGGATGCCGCCGATGCGCACGTACAGCTCGTCGGAGCCCAGGCGTTCGAGTGCTTTGGTGAACCGGTCGGTGACCTGGCCGCGGTGGGCGAGCCGGTAGTTCCTGGCGGTGTAGAGCAGACCCACGGCCACCACCAGCGCGCCGCCGATGGAGATCACGGCCAGCCGGGCGTTGTGCACGGCGGTGAGCTTGTGTTCCGCAGCCACCTCCCCGAACACGTCCTCGTCGATCAGGAACTTCGGCGCCTCCTGGATCGCGAACACGTATAGCGCCACCATCGCGACGCCCAGCGCCCCGACCGTGGCGACCCGTGCGATCGTGGCAACCCACGTGGTCGTGGCGGCGCGGCCACGCGCAGATAAACCCATGCGCACAGTGTCGGGCTACCTCGCCCAGCGCCCAGCACCGCATCCCCGCACAGCGGTGTCCGCCCCGCGACCAGTACCGATCTGTGGTTCTCGGTGGCGCCCCCAGCGCACCATGTGCGTTGGGGGCCCGGGCAGGCTCTTGGCAGGCTGTTGGGGCTCTGGCGACTGCGACAAGGCCATCAGAGCGCGCGCGTGCGAGGGGCCTCGTTGTACTGCGCCGGGTCTTACCGGAACGTCAGAGCGCGATCTGCCCGTCGGCCAGCGCCCGGCACAGGCATCGCACCCCGCCGGAGACCGCGATCCGCCCGGCCGTCAGGGCGGGCAGGGGGAAGTAGCCGATCTCGTCGTGCGCGTCTTCCTGCGGGGCCGGGGTCCCGGAGGTGATCGTCGCCGTGAACCCGGTGTACTCCACGGTCCTGGTCCCGTCGGGGAAGCGGCCGACTCCCAGTCCGGTGCCGAGGGCGATCTCGACGCCGAGTTCCTCGCGGGCCTCGCGCACTGCGGCGGCCGCGGCGCTCTCCCCCTCTTCCTGCTTGCCGCCGGGGATCTCCCAGCGTCCTGCCCCGTCGGGCAGCACGCGGCGTAGCAGCATGACCCGGCCCTGCTCGTCGCGGATGACGCACCCGGCCACGGCGATCTCTCCCACCCGGATTCTCCCCTTCGTCCTGTGTATCGGCTCGTGTCGGTGGTCCCGCAACAACGCAGCCCGCCGCCCTGTCCAGATCCCGTCTTCCTGAAGGTGTGCCGGTCGCACGCTGTCCGTCCTGGCGCCCCCGCGCTGCCTGAAGGCGGGGATGGAACGCGCGCGGCTCCCCCGCGACAGGGCCCCTGCGGGTTACCGTCCCGGTCGTAGCAGGTTCTCCACCAGATCCTGCGCGAGCATTCGCGCGCCCTCGCACGGCTCCGGGAAGCGCTCCTCGAAGCCCGGCACGACGGTGGAGGTGGCCGTCAGGTGCTGGCCGTCGGCGGTGTCCACCATGACGTCGCAGTTGAGGGGACGTGCGGGCAGGGTCACCGTGATCGCGGGGAATCCGAGGATGGGGTCGATGGGCGTGGGGCGGCCCAGTCGCTTGCCGTCCGCCCAGAAGGCGATGCCCTCGGTGGCCACCGGGATCACCTGGATGGCGCTGCCGTTGACGACCCAGGTGCAGGTGGGCGCGCCGGTGAGGTCGTCGGTCCCGGCACTGCCGGGGCGGGTGAAGCCGAGCGCCTGGAGTTGTTGCTGGGTGAGCATCGTGCACGGGTCCGCGCCGTTGAACCGGAGCTCGCGGGGCCGTGTGGGCGCGGAGGTGGTCGACGTCCCGGTGCTCGTGCCGGCATCGCTTGCTCCCGCGCCCTTGTCGACGGGGCGCGGCGTCCCCTGTTCGGTGGCGCAGGCGGCCAGCACGCTGGCCAGCAGCGCGAGCACGAGCGGTAGGGCCCGCCGAGGCGCCATGCGTCCGACGGGCAGCCCGTGGCCTCTCGCCCGCCCGTGCCGACGTCGCGTGCCCGCTGGGCGCCCCCCTGGAGCAGGGGGTGGATTCCGGGCGTTTTCCCTGCTCGACGCAGGAGCGGTGTCGTTGCCGTGCATCGCTGTCGGGTCCTTCCAAGTCGATGTGGATCAGGCGAGCGGTTCTTGGTCCAGTCGCTCGATCAGCCGTGCGCTGTCCTCGCCGGTCAGGGCGTGCTCGCGCAGGTCCGCGTACCGCTGCTGGTGGTATTCGCACTCGCCCCGGTCCTGCTCGAACTTCCAGCTCGCGTGCTCCTCGCCCAGGACCAGCAGGGCGCGGGCGCGGTCCGGGGAGCGCAGCACGCTGAACGGGGTCAGCAGGCCGGGGTTGACCGCGCCCAGCGGCAGCACGCGCACCTGCCAACGGCCCTGCCGGGCGACCTGGGCCAGGTGCTGGAGCTGTCCGGGACCGTAGGGCGGGCGCAGCCTGAGCAGCGTCGCCTCCTCGATCAGGAACTCCCGCCGCAGGCCGGTGAAGCCCTCGGCCGTGGCCCAGTGCTGGCGGGCGTGCTGCAGGGTGATCGTCTGCTCGGCGACGCGCGGGGGTATCCGGATCGCGGTGGCCAGGGCGCGGGCGTAGTCGGTGGTGCGCAGCAGGACCGGGATGATGCCTCCGGCCAGCGTCATGGTGTGGGCGGCGGCGTGCTCGTAGGCGGCGAAGTCCGTGTCCGCCGACTTCAGGGCGGTGTGCGCGTCGAGCAGGCACCGCCCGCGCCCGGCGCGTGCCTTGGCCCTCATCGCCTCGACGGCGGCAGGGTCCTGCACCCCGTAGAGCGCCAGCAGCGCGGTCAGGTCGGCGGCCTTGACGCGCTGCCACCCGCCCTCCATGCGGATGATCTTGGACAGGGAGACCTCCAGCGCCGCGCTGACCTGCTTCTGGTTCAGCCCTGCGGCCTGGCGCAGCTCGACGAGATCGTGGGCGATCTCGCGGCGGCCCCAGACCGGGCAGCCCGCCCCGGTGCACGCGCTCACGCCCTCCCCCGCCCCGGCAGGGCGGCACCCGCCGGGAGCCTGGTTGGACGGGCGCCGCCGTCGTCGAGGAGGCGTCGGGGGGCGCGCGGGGCGGGGATCTCGGCGGGCGCGGCCAGGTGCGCCAGGACCGCGTTCAGCTCCCGGTCGTGGACGTAGGGGTCCAGGCGTATCGCTGCGGCGACCAGCTCCACGTACGGCGGCCCCGCCGAGCCCGGCCCCAGCCCGGCGGCGGCCAGGGTGCGGGCCGCGCGCCCGGCGTCCTCCTCGTAGCCCCACGCGGGCTCGGCCAGCTCGAACGCGCCGCGCGCCCAGCGGGCGGCGGCGGTGCGGGTCCGGTCGGCCAGGTGGGTGCGCGCCAGCCCGGTGCGGCAGGACGCCGACGCGGGCACCGGTCGATCGTGGAGCAGCTCCAGCGCCTGGTGGTAGTGCGCGCGGGCCGGGACGGCGTGCTCCGATGGGTTCCCGGCGGCCAGGTGCGCGCGGGCCGCCGCCTCGTGGGCCAGCGCCCGCACATCGTCCTCGCTGGCGCGTTCCACGGCGCAACGCGCCCGGCGCAGCACGGCGGGCAGGATCTGCGCCCACACGGTGGGGCCATGGCGGGCCTGGTGGGCCAGGGCGATGACCGTGCGCGCGGCGGCCACCGGCGCGTACGGCGCGCCCAGGCGAATGGCGGCCTGTTCGGCCAGCTGTTGTGCGCGGGCCTGCTGCGCGTGCAGGCCCAGCCTGGTCAGCGTCGCCGACAGCAGCGCCCCCAGTCGCCACACCTGCTCGTGCAGCCCCAGCGCGGCGGCGATCTGCTGGGCCGAGAGCAGCTCCCGCCAGTGCAGGCACATCCACAGGTGCGCGATCCGCCGCTCCACCGGGGCGGGCGGTGTCGGGCGGGGCAGGAACAGCCGGTCGGGTCGCTCCAGCATGGGCGCGACGTGCAGGGCCTGATCGTGCAGGAGCAGCACCAGGCGGCGCAGCGCCCGCTCGTGCCGGTCGCCGTGGCGCGCCAGCAGCCCGTGCGCCCGGCGTGCGTCGCGGTCGTCGGGGCTGCGGGTGGCCAGCCGGTAGCGCACCAGCGGTGGTTCCCCGTCCAGCAGGGGCAGGGGGTGGCGCAGCCACCGCTCGGGCAGGTGCCTGGTCCCGGTCTGGTCGACGGCCAGCACGCCCTGCCGCACCCAGGAGCGCACCTGCGGGCCCGCGTGCGCGTTGTCGGTGCCCAGCAGCGCGGCGAGGCCCGGCAGGGTCAGGTGGGGGTGGGGCAGCAGGGACAGCGCGCCCGCCGGCTCGGGGACGCGGTCGAGGGCGGGGACGGACACGATCTCCTCCTGTCGGGTGGGTGTGGGGGCGGTTCCGCTGCGTCAGGCGGGCCCGGTCTGGGCGAGCAGGGTCCGCAGCACCGCGCGCGCCAGCTCGATGGCGCGCGGGCACGGCTGCGGGTGCCGCTGCGGGGTGTCGCTGACCACCGAGAACCCGGTGCTCAGGTACTGGCCGTCGGCGGTGTCGACCACGACGTCGCAGCGATCGGGGTCGTCGGGCAGGGTGACGGTGAAGGCGGGGAACCCCTCGACGTCCTCGATCCGGGCGGGTCTGCCTGGGCGCGTCCCGCCTGTCCAGGTCTCGATCCCCTCGATCAGGACCGGCATGACCAGGTGCGACACGCCGATGTCGTTCCAGGTGCAGCCGGTGGCGGTGAAAGCCTTGATCTCCAGTGGGCGTCCGGTGCCCGTGACGTGCAGCTCGGCGCGTTGTCGGGGGGTGAGCAGCTCACAGGGGTCGGCGCCGTCCAGGGACAGCTCCCGCGGGCGGGAGGGGCCGGGCGTGCCCGAGGACGACGCCGCCGCCGAGGTCGACATGGAGGGCGGGGGCGTGGGGGGTGTCGGAGCGGGATCGCAGGCTGCCGCGGTGAGCGCCGCCGCGCAGGCGAGCGAGGTGATCAGTGCACGTCGGGAAAGCATGGTGCTCCTGCCTGGGCGAGAGGCGGCGGGACGTGCCGGCCGCCCCCGGTGCCGGGGGCTTTCGTCTCGGAAGGGACGGGCCGGCGCTGGTCGTCGACCGATGCCGGTCAGAGGGCTTCGGTGTCAGGCGAGCAGGGTGCGCACTGCGGCCTCGGCCAGGGCGCGGGCCCTGGCGCACGCGTCCTCCCGGACGCGGTCGGCCGCAGAGGACGTGGTGAGCAGGTGCTGCCCTTCGCCGGTGCGGACCGCGACGTTGCACTGGCCGGGATCGGTGTCCACGGTGAGGGTGAGCGTGGGCAGACCCCGGATGTCCTCGCCTTCGGTGGCCGTGGCGGGTCGGCTGCCGTCCTGCCAGCTCCCGATGTCCTGGCCCAGGATCGGGAGCACGGAGGACTCCGTGCTCGCGGCGACGTTGCGCCACCGGCACCCCGTGGAGGCGAACACGGCGACCGGCATCGGCTTCCCCGCGTCGGGGAGGTTCAGCGTGGCGCGCTGCTGCGGGGTGAGCAGCGCGCAGGCGTCGAGGCCCTCGTGCAGGAGCGGCTCGCTGGCACGGGGCGAAGCGGACGACGCGCTCGCCGCCGAGGCGGGGCCGGAGGAGGACGTCGACGGTGCCGTGCTGCCGGCGGGACCGGTGGTGGGCACGGCGGAGGTGGGGGCGGGGGTGCAGGCCGCCGTGGCGAGCACCGCCGCGCAGGCCAGGACGGCGAGTGGGAAGCGTCGGGAGGTCATCGCGATTCCTGTGGTGTGGTTGGGAAACGGGAGCAGGGCGTGCGGGGGCGGGAGGTTCGCGGCGGACACGGTCGCCCTCCGGGAGAGCTCCGGTCGGCCACCGGAGTCGGGCGTGGCCCCGACCGGGCGGGGCAGGACCGGGGACGACGCGCTCGGGACGCCTCGCCCTGGGCGCGTTCCGCGCGGCTGGCCGGTGGTCGACGATCCGTGACCGGAGGGTCTCGGATGACGAGGTCGGGCCAATCCCAGGCAGCAGGGGCTGCGGACTCGTACGCCTCCCGCGCCTTCGGGCGCAGCGTCGAGGCGAGACACCTGCCGAACAGTTCGGCGAAGGGCGGGCCGCCCGGCCGTCACAGGGGCCCGCGGCGTCAGTTCCACGGCGACTGCCCCTCCCTGCCCGGGACCCAGCGCAGCGGGGAGGTGCGCAGGCTGGTGAGAGCGGCTTTCCGACCGCGGACGAGGCCGCCGTGGTGGACGTGGATCCTCACGTCCGGCTCGTGCACGTGGTCGATCCCGATCACCAGCACCCGGCGCCCGGCGTGCCGGAGCACCTCGGCGAAACGGGTGCGCGCGGCCGCGTAGCTGCCGGGGCTGGTGTCCCGGGGGTCGCCGTACACCTGCAGCAGCGACCAGGACATCAGCAGCACCGGCACCCCGTCCTCGGGCACGTCCGCGATCAGGTCGGGCAACACCGCGACGGCGTCGGCACGGTCGGGCAGGCATCGGTGTCGACGCGCCAGCGGCACCACCTGCTCCAGCAGTTCCCGCTGACGCCCGTGTTCGGGCCAGCTCAACGCCTGGGTCCAGGCCAGGGTGTCGGGGTCGGTCAGGTCCACCGGGTCCCGGTCGATCCCGATCGGGGCGGCGAACCGGTCGAGGTCGACCTCCAGCGGCGGCAACTCGCCCCGCAGGTCGCACACCAGCAGCGGCCCGTCGGCGGCCCCGCTGGGCAGGTGCTCGCCGAGCACGAGGCCCTCGCGCCGGTAGCGGTAGTGGTAGTGCGGCCACAGCAGGTGCAGTCCGGCCCCGGAGCCCACATCGATCAGGTGCAGGCGCCCGGTGGTGCGCGCGGCGATCTCGGCCAGCGCGGGCAGCAGCGCCGCCGCGCGCAGCGGGTCGTTGGTCTGGGCCCTGCGGCCGGTCATCGTCGCGGTGATCTCCTCGCCGTGCTCGCCGCAGAACCGGGCGAAGTGCCCGGCCGCGTCGCCCAGCCGGTCGGCGGGGCGCGTGCGGCCGTCGTGCACGCGCGCGAGCGGGTCGTCGCGGTAGGGGCCGCGCAGCAGCAGGTGCACCGCGGCCAACAGCATCTGCGGCGCCCACTGGCCCGCGGGGGCGGTGGCGGCCAACCGGAGCAGGGACGGGCTTGCGGCGACGGTGCGGGCCAGCACGGCGTGCAGCGGTGAGCCTTCGACCTCGGCCCTGACGGACAGATGCCTGAAGTCCCAGGCCAGGGCATCCGGGTCGCGGTCGGCGGGGTGTGCGGCGGGGGCGGGCGGGTGGTGCACGTCGACGACTCCTGGATCAGAGGATGCGAACAGGCGCCGTGCCGGCGCCGGGGACAGGTGGCGTGCCGGTCCGCGCGGCAGGCTCCCGGCACGGCGCCCGACCGGACGGGCGACCCGGTCGCCTGCGGTGACGGGCCTGCTCGTCCGGTCGGGCACGGGGTTAGCGGCCGGCGGGGCTGCGGCGCGCTCGGGCCGCCTCGGGCTCGGTGGGCTGTCGGGCCTTGCGCCACATCAGCGCCACCTGGGTGCCGCCGAGCGCGGACGGCAGGTTCCGGCCGGACCGGGTGAGGTAGCCCAGCCGCCGGTAGTAGCGCTCGTTCGCGGGCGTGGTGGCCTCCAGGTAGGCGGCCCTATTTTCCCCGTCCAGCCGGTCGTGGTGGGCCTTGAGCACCATCGGCCCGAGCCCCTGGCGTTGCCGGTCGGGGACGACCGCCAGGAACTCCAGGTAGTCGTGCTCCGCATGGGTGGGGTGATTCCTGCCGAAGAACCGCCCGAGTGCCACGATCCGGTCCTGGTCGGCCTCGGTCGCGCCGGCAGCGGCCAGCACGGTGCGCAACTGCTGTTCCTCCCCATCGGTCGGGACCATGTCCTGCCCGTGGTGGAACCGGTGCCACACCGCCGCCGCCACGATGCGACCGCGCTCGTCGGCGACGACGTCCACGGCCCCGCCCTCCAGGGCCAATCCCGCCTGGTGGGCGAAGAACGCCCCCAGGACCCTGTCCCTGCGGGACGGGTCGGGGACCAGGCGCGCCGAGGGGGGCAGGTCGTGGAACGCCTGGGCGATCACGGCCCCGACCTCGTCGACCTCGTCGGCCTCGGCCGAGCGGACACCGGCCCGCTCCCGCAGGACGGCCAGCTGCCGCGCCTTCTCCCCGGTGCCGATGAGCTCGTAGGCCGGGGAGCCCGCCCGGCGCAGGCACAGCCCCCAGCAGACACCGGCCAGCAGCACCAGCACCAGCGCCAGCGGCGCGAGCCGCAGCGGCGAGTCGGGCGCGACCCCGAGCAGCACGTCGAAGTAGACCACCGACAACGCCAGCACACCCCAGGTGGCCACCACGGCGGCCCACGGCAGGACGGTGCGCGCCGCCGGGGACAGGTCGGGCGCCTCGCGCCGCAGGTACGCGGGGATGGCCAGCGCGGACAGCGCGATCAGCATCGTGACCCCGACCCCGCCGGTGGTGCCGCCCAGGTAGAACAGCCACTGCAGCGGGTCGACCCCCAGCACGGCGACCACCGCGATCACCAGCAGGGCCAGCGCGCCGAGCGTGTAGACCGCGACCTGCGGCTGCCCGTTGTCGTTCTGGGTGCCCAGCCGGGACCAGATCCCGTCGGGGCGGGCCGCGCCGAACTCGCGGCCCAGCGCGTAGAGGTAGCGGGCGCTGGCGTTGTTGAACGAGATCAGCGCCGCGAGCACGCTGGTGAACAGCAGGAACCGACCCAAATCGGCGGCCGGGCCGCCGAGGTTGGCCTCCGCCAGGGTGAACAGCAACTCCGGCCCCAGGGCCGCCGAGCGCTCGACGACCTGCTCGGCCCCGACGGCCTGGACGGTGCTCCACGAGGAGAAGGAGTAGACCCCGGCCAGCGCGGCGAGCGTGACGACCGTGGCGGTGGACAGCGTGCGGGGGGACCTGACGGTCTCCGAGTAGATCGCGGGCTGCTCGAACCCGACGAAACCCAGGGTGGCCAGGGCCAGCGCGGGACCGGCCGCGGAGAAGTCGGCGACCAACGGCAGGGGGTTGAACGCGGAGAACTCGATCTGCGGGGCGGCCACGAGGTTGGCGACGCCGTAGACGAGCATCAGCGTGATCTCGGCGAACACCAGCACCCGCAGCACCACGCCGCTGACCTGCAATCGCGACCTGCCCATCAGCAGCACCACGATCCAGGCCAGGAAGGCCACCAGCCACCAGGGCAGCTCGCCGGGCAGCAGCGTCGAGCCCATCACGCCCATCGTGGCGTACAGGCCCACGTACAGCGCGAAATAGGAGACCTGCGCCAGCAGGGCGGCGCCCAGTCCGAGCGGGCGGGACATCGTGGCGATGTAGGCGTAGAACGCCCCGGCGTTGGGCAGCCTGCGCGCCATCTGCATGTACCCCGGCGAGAACAGCGCCAGGACCGCCGCGATGAGCAGGAAGGCGACGGGAAGGGAGATCAGGCCGGTGACGGCGATGCCGATGATCACCACGGCGGTGCTCACCGTCAGCGGTGTGGCCGACGAGATGGCCAGCATGGCGAGCAGACCGGCGCCGTATCCGTCGTGCGAAGGGGACCGAGCCACGGGAAGGGACTCCTCAAAGTGGGGTAGGGGACTGCGTGGGAAAGGGCGGGGTGCCGGACCGGCGGTCTGCGGTCCGGCACCCCTGGCGACGAGCGGCGATCGCGGGAGGGGAATCGCCGCCCGTGCTTGCGGGGGCGCAGCTCACAGGGGCGGGGCCGTGGCCAGCCGGGCGACCAGGTCGCGCCCGGCCTGGTGCAGGTCCGGCAGGCCGGGCACGGAGCCGAGCCGCTGCGCCTGGAGGCGGAACTGTCGGGCGACGGGCTCCAAGGGCCCGTCGGGCGGCCTGCCGGTCGCGTCCAGCGCGGCCACCAGCACCAGCGTCTGTCCGGACACCTCCGGGGCGGCCAAGGCCCGGCGCAGAGCGGCCATCGCGACCCCGTCCGCGTTGGCGTCCACCGGCCGGTAGACCGTGGCCCCGAGTCCGAACAGCGTCCTTTTCGGCTGCACGTGCCCGGCCGCGACCAGGTAGTCGCCGACCAGGGTGTAGGCGTCGGCGGCGAGCACCTCCAACGCCTGCCGGGGCGTCGGATGCGGTCGCACCGCCGACAGCGCCCGGCGGGTGCGCTCGCGCAGGAGATCACCGTCGGGCCGCGTCGAGGTCGTCAACACCGTCTGCTCGGCGGTCCGCCGTGAGAGCACCGTCGTGTCCAGCATCAGCTCGCCCACCCGGGCCACCGCCAGCGCGATACCGGCCAACTGCGGGGACAGCCGCAGCCTGCCGGTGCCGTCCTCGGCCATGAGCAGGAACAGCGCCTGCGCCGGTAACGGCAGATTTCCCTGCTGGCGCTCAACCACGACAGGTCCCGCCTGTCACCACAGGGAGCCGGAACAGGGCCAGGTCGTCGCCGTTGGCCGGGCGCAGGAACGGCGAACGGCCGCGCGGACCCTCGTGCGGTCCCGCCGTCGTGAGCGCGCTGCGGGCGGCGGTGGGGAAGTCCTCGCCCCGCACAGGTGCGAGGGACCGGTCCACCGTGCTGGGACGAGGAAGGCCGGACAATCGCGCACTCATCGGGGAACACTCCTCGTAGTCGACGTGCGGGGAAGTGGGCAGGCCCCGGTCGGGGCGACCACCCTCGCCGGTGGTGGGCGATGCCCGAAGGCCGTGTCGGTGCCGTCACCGCAGGGGTGTTCCCTGGGGCCGCGCCCGCAGCAGCGGACGCGTCACGGCGACGACACCGACCGACCACCGCGCTCGGTCGTTGAGCAGCGGAAACATCGGCCACCCCCGGCGCTGCGCCGATGTCGTGATCCGATCTTTGCGGAATCCAGGGAGGGCGGAAAGACGGAATTCGCGCACGGATTCCCGGGAATTCGCCCCCCGCGTCACCCATTGAGCCCAACGAACTGGAATCCGTGTCGGTCGCGGGTTACGGTGCCCATCCACGCAACACGGGGGTGACCGTGGGTAATCGACGGAAAGGTCCGTCGGCGAGTTCTCCGTTACGACGGATCCGCGAATCGGCCATGTCCACGCGCGTGCCCGGCGCGGTGTTGTCCACCGAAGAGCTCGCCGAGGCGGTGATCGCACGGCTTCGCGGGCGCCACCGCGGCGAGCCGCTGCCGACGGTGGACGCGGCGGTCATCCGCCACTACGAGTCCGGGCGCACTCCCGGCGATCCGCGTGTCACGCGTGCGTTGCGCGAGGTGCTGGGCTCCGCCTTGGGACGGACGGTGACCGACGTCGAGTTGGGCCTGTCCACCAGGAGGGCCAACCTCCTGCTGTGGGAGCTGCGCTGCTCCTATCCCGCACCCGATGATCCGACACGGTCGCTATCCCAGGCCGCGCTCGCCGACCTCGCCACCGCCTGGCTGTACGAGCACGGGCACAGGACGGAACAGGTCACCGCCCGCGCCATCGAGGATTACGAACGCGGCGAGTACCGCTGGCCGCGCCGCCCCGTGCGCGACGCGCTGCGCGCGGTCCTGGGGCGAGGGCGGCCGCTGCGCGACGAGGACATGGGGTTCCACAAGACCTGGTCGACCAAGCGCCCGACCTCCGCCATCGCGCCGCCGCGCTCACCGAGTACAAGGGGAGGTGTCGTGGGCGCGCCGTCGTCCGTCCTTCCCGCGGTGCGCAGGTCGCGGAGCACACTGGTCACCACAACCACCATGCCGGAGGTGCTCATGGCCGCTGCCGAGGAATCGCGGGAACTGCGCGACCTGCTCCGCTCGACCAACCTCGAAGCCACAGCGGACGTTGCGCAACTGCTCGCGGACCTGACCACCCTGACCCGAAACTACCTGCTGTTCCCGTTGCCCGAGCTGGTCGCGGAGTTGACCGTGGTGCGGCAGCGGGCCAAGGATCTGCTCGCCCGCCCCGGAACCCCCGGAACCGTCGCCGACGCGCTCTCGGTCGTCGGGTGGTCCACGGTGCTGCTGGCCTGGATGAGCATCGACCAGGGACGCGTCGACGACGCCCGCACGCACGCCGGGACCGCGTTGGAGTACGGCAGGCACTCGGGGGATTCCGTCCTGCTGGCCTGGGTGTACTCGACCCTGCACACGCTGGAGTACTGGCGCGGGGACTACGTCGCGGCCGCCGAGCACGCGCGCACCGGACTGGCTCTGGGCCGCACCGGCAGCGCGCGGGTCTTCCTGTCCGGGGCGCTGGCGTTGGACCTGGCGCGCGCCGGGGACCGTGACGGCGCGGTCGCGCAGTTGCACGACGCCCGACGGGCGCTGGACTTGTTCACCCCCGCTCCGGGGGAGCTGGAGGGGCCGCTGCTGTGCACGCCCGCGCGGGCGGACACGCTGCTGGCCGACGTGCACACCGCGCTCGGCGACACCGACGCGGCGCTCAGCGCCGCCGAGGCGGCCATCGCGACATATGCGGTGCTGCCGCAGCAGCGACGCAACGTCGGCACGCTGAGGATGGCCCACCTGCTGCAGGGGCTGGCCCACGTCCAGCACGGGGACATCCCCGCCGCCCGCCAGGCCCTGGACCCGGTGCTGGGCACCGAACCCGAGCAACGGCCGCTGCCGCTGCGCAAGCGGTCCCAGCTCGTGCTCGGCGAGCTCACGACCCTGATCACGAACACCGGGAGCCCGTCGGCCGCCGCCATCGAGCTGCACCGCGATCTGGAGCACTTCGTCGGTGGCGGCGCACCCGCCTGAGGGCCAGACTCGATGTCGTGAGTGATCAACGGCAGATCCGTGCGCACTGGTGGCCCCGGCCGGGCTGGGAACGGCCCGGCCGCACGATGTACACCTGGCACTACACGATGGGCGAGCACGAGGGCGCCGTCGACCTGGCCCGCTCCTACGCGCCGCTGCTGGAGGCGGAGCCGCGCCTGGACCCGGTGCCGCCGCAGTGGCTGCACCTGACGACCCAGGGCGTGGGGTTCACCGACGAGATCACCCTCGACGAGATTGCCGTCGTCGTCGACGCCGCCCGCGAGCACTGCCGACGTCTGGCCCCGGTGCGGGTCGAGGTGGGTCCGGCGGTGGTCGGCGACGAGGGCGTGATGCTGCCGGTCACCCCGGTCGAGCCGCTGATGGCGGTCCGCGGCGCGCTGCGGACCGCGCTGGCGCAGGCCCGCCCGCAGGTGGACGTGCCCGAGAGCGAGCAGTACCGCCCCCACGTCAGCCTCGCCTACTGCAACACCACGATGCCCGCGGACGGGGTGGACGCCGCGTTGGCCGCGCATCGCCACCGCCGCGCGCTCACCCTGTCGACCGTGTCCCTGATCGAGCTGGTCCGCGACGGCGACAACCGCCTCTACCGGTGGAGCCCGGTTGCCGACATCGCGCTGGGCGCGGGCGCGGAACAGTCCTGACCCGGCGACGCCGGCGGGGTGCCCGACCGCCTGGCTCGGGCACCCCGCCGGCTGGGGACCCTGCCGTGCCCGCAGATGACGGCCACCCGCGGCCTGCGATCGCAGAACCGGTCCTCCTTAGGTCCAACTCACGCGATCCGGTCGCCCCTGGTGCGCGCACTGCTCGGCAGTACCGAACGGACACGGGGGAAACGAGCACGAAAGTCGTCGAACAAATTCTCGTCGGGTTCCGCGAAAACTTTCGACAACCCGACGAGGGCTACGTTTTTCTCGGCTTGGATCCTCCGCACTTGCGCAATGCGGTGCCCGCTGTGACGAGCATGGCCCGTACCGTCCCGTACGGGAGTTTGTATTTTTTGGCAAGATCGCGAATGCTCGCCCCTTTCTCGTAATCACCCCGGAGTTGTTGAGCTGCTTTGATTCTTTCGGGGTCGCTTTCTCGGCGGTAGAAAGATGTTTCAGCCAGTGAAGATTTGTCAATGGGGTCGACTTCGACATTGATCCCGTCGCGGTCGAAATCGGGGGAAAGTTGTTCTGGAAGAACTCCGTTGAAGAGTAGGAGCGCATCGACCTCGTAGATGCGCGACGGGTCCTCGGTGGGCTGCACCACGCGGGCGACGTCTTTCAGGAACTCCAGAAGTTCGACCTCGTACAGTGCGGTGATGCGCAGCAACCTCTGCAGCGTGGGTTGCCACGTGGAATTTTCGTAAAACTGCAGAGTATTCGCCGGGAGGCTGAGTCTCCGAGCGGCCTCCTCGAGTGAATACCCGCACCTCTCACGCAATCCGGCCAGATGTTCGCCGAAGGTTTTGCGATAAGTGATTAGCTTTTCGATCGGCGCGAGCCGTTCTGTGGTGAGTGGTGTCGTGTGTTCCCGGTTGACTGTCATGGTGTTTACCTGTTCGGGGGATTTCATTTCGCGGACTGATGTGTTTTGCCGGTTTGCGTTTAGCGCGTGGAGGGTGGCGCTCGCGCACCACGTCTGCGGAAAATATCGAAACCGCTCGCAGTCAATTAACCGGGTCCTCCCGTGGGGATGAGTCGCGCTTTCGCGCTGCAGGTTGACGCGCGCGACCGAGTGGCCGCCGGGTGGGGGCGCCGGTCGATGCGGGCACGGCCTGGTCCGGGTGCGGGGCCTGGTCGTGCGGGGAGCTTCACCGGGCCGCAGCGGCGAGGCCGGTCGGGTCTGCTGCGGGCCCGGTTCCGGCGGGAGCGCCGCGATCTCCCAGGGACACCGGGAAACCCTGCCTCGTCCAGGGCCCGTCAGCGGCGGACCGACAACGGGGGCGGGGTGCTGTGACGGGCGTGGGTCAGCGCCACGGCCCGTGATCTGCTCACATCGTGCTGTCGGGCTCGTCCCCTGGGCTTGTCAGGGAAGGGGGAGGGAGTCTGCCAGTTCGGATGCGGACAGACCGGGGTCCTTCGCGAGCCGTGCGGCGATGATCCGCAGGTCCAGCGGCAGGCCCTGGCCGAGCTGCACCAGCCGGTCCACGGCCTGCGGCTCCTGCTCCAGCCTTCCCGGGCCGCAGAGCGCCCGCAGCAGCGCGACGCCCTCGTCGTGGTCCATCGGGTCCACGGCCAGGTGCCGGGCGCCGTCCAGGGTCAACTCCGTCAGGTGGTCCTGGCTGGTGACCAGCAGGGCGCTCGTGCGGGAGCCCGGCATGAAGTAGCCCGCCTGGGCCGGTTCGGTCGCCTCGTCGAGCACCACCAGCACGGCCGTGCCCGCCGTGACGGAGCGGAAGAGGCCCACCCGGCCGGACAGGCTCGCGGGGATGTAGTCGAGGCCCACGCCCAGAACGAGCAGGCACTCCCCCAGCGCGTCGCTCACCGGCGTCCCAGGGCCGCCGCTGCGCAGGGACGCGAGGTCGACGTACAGCTGGCCGTCGGGGAAGCGGTGCCCCCGGTCGGCCACCCACCGGCGCACCAGGCTCGTTCTCCCGACCCCGAGCGGGCCGGTCACCACCACCAACCGCGGCCGCTGGCCGTCGGGCGGGGACGAGAGCGCGTCGTCGAGGGCGGCCAGTTCCCGGTGGCGGCCGACGAACCCCGCCGGGGGCGCGGGGACCTGGCGCGGGGAGCGCCGCCAGGGCGCGTGACGGGAGTCGGGCGCTTCGCCTGGCGCGGGCCGCCCCGTGGTCGGCCCGCTCACGATCGCTCCCGCGTGGCCGGGGCCGTCGTGGCCAGTGGGCGTCGCCCCGTCCGGCGCGTGGGCGGGCCGACGGCAGGAGTGTCGACCGGCGTCGGGGCGTGGACGCGGTCGATCTCCGCGCGTTGCGCCCGCAGCGCCCGCCGGTCGTGCTGGTACACCCCGCGCCCCCGCAGGACTTCCAGGGCCCGGTCCAGCAGTTGCGCCGCCTCCCGGCGGGCGTCGGCGGCGGCCAGCAGTCCCGCGTGCTGCCCGACCGCCCGCGCCCAGGCCAGCACCCGCACCGGCGGGGCGGACGGGCCGGGGTCAATCGCGAGCACGGCCAGGCGGGCCTGGTCCTGGGCCTCGCGCAGCAGGTCCTGGTCGCCGGTGCGCCGGGCCTGCTCCTCGAGCACGCGGGAGAGCAGGGTGCGGGCCACGCACCGCTCCTGCTCGTCCGCCAGGTCCCCGTCGAGCGCCGTGCGCAGCACCTGTGCTGCCCGCGAGTGCTCGCCCCATGCGTGGTGCAGCATGGCCACCGCCGTGTCGGCCACGACCCGCTCCGCCCGCCGATCACCGGGCGGGGCGGGTGATCGCAGCGAGCGCACGGCCTCGCCGGCGGCCTCCTGCAGCTCGGCCAGGCGGCACACGGGCGCGGCCCACAGCGCCCAGGCGAGGCGGGCGTGGATCAGGGCGCGCTGCGCGGCGGGCAGCGCGTGGCACCGGGCCGCGGCCGCGGCGGTGCGCTGTACCCGCCGGGCCCGCACGTGGTCCTCGCTCGCCCACAGCGTGCTCCACAGACCCGAGCCGAGCATCAGCGCGGCGATCGGCATCCGCGCCGCCCACGCCAGCTCCTGCGCCTGGATCACCCGGTCGATCTCGACGCTCGTCCAGGCGTGGGCGGTGTCCGCGTCCCAAAGGACCGGGGTGGGCTCGGGGGCGGGCAGGCCGGACAGCGCCTGCTCGGCGGCCAGCGAGTGCTGCCGGTAGTAGGTCAGCAGCCGCTGCAGCGCCACCCGGTCCTCCCGGCCGGCGGCGGCGCGCTTGACCTGCGCCGCGATCTGCTCGACGCCGCGCGACCGGGCGGGCTTGAAGCGCTGCTGTTCCGGATGCGCCCGGTAGGGCGCGAGCCTGCGCAGCCTGCCTTCCAGGGCCAGGGTGCGCGCCGTGGCGGCCGCGTCGTGCGGCGGGCAGTCCCAGAGCGCGGCCAGGGCGGGCACGCCCACCCCGCCCGTGTCCGCGTCCGTTCCCGGCAGCAGTTCCAACAGCGCTCGGCGGGTCCGCAGGTCGGTGCTCATCGGGTCTCCCTGGCGGTCGGGGCGAGAGGGCGTGGGGCGGGCAGCCGCAGCAGCGACAGTCGCGGGTCCGCGGTGGCGTCCGGGCCCGCGGCCAGCAGCTCGGCCAGGTGGTCGGCCCGTCGACGCAGCGCATCGCGCAACCACACGTCGCAGGCCGGCGGGGCCACGGCCTGCGTGCGGGCGTCGGTCCAGACCCCGAGCGCGCGCTCGGGCGCGCCGTCGGCCCGGTGGGCGTGGCCGAGCATGATCATGCGGTCGAGTCCGACGGGGGAGAGCGGCGCGCGGGTGTGCTCCAGCGCCCGCCGCAGGGCCGCCACCGCCTCGGCGGCACCGCCTGCGGCCAGCGCGATCTCCCCCTCGGCGGTGGCCAGCAGCGCCTGGCGCTTCACGGCGGTCGGGGTCAGGTGCGCGCGCAGCAGCTCCAGCGTCGTCGGGACCTGCTCTGGGGCGTGCCAGCAGGCGAAGCGCAGGTGCCTGCACAGCGCCGCCCAGGTGCGGGCGGTGGTGCTGCGAGGTCTGGCCTGGTCGGCGCGCTGCGCCGCCTGCAGCACCACGGCGTGCAGAGCCGACACCCGGGCGGCGCGCCGCCACGGCTGCAGATCCGGGCTCGGGTCCCGGGCGGTGCGGCGGGCGGCCAGTTCCGCCAGCACCAGCGCGTCGTCGCACCCGGTGCGCGGGTGCGCCCTGGCGGCGGCCTCCAGCCGGCGGGTCCACGGTCCCGGCTCGGGGGCGGCCAGCAGCAGCATCCGTGCGGCCGCGCGCACGCCGACCCGGTCGGTGCGCGGGGCGCGTTCGACCAGCTCCAGCAGTGTCTCCTGGTGGCGGTGCAGCCATCGGCGCGTGGCGGCGACCCTGGGGCGCAGCGTGACCTGGTCCGGGTCGGTCCCGTGGACCAGGGCCTGGAACACGGCGGTGGGGCTGGGAGCGTGCTCGCCGTCGAGGGCGACGGTGGCGCGCACCTGGGAATCGAGCAGCGTCAGCAGCGCGGCGGGGGTGCGGGGCACCGGGGTGTGCCGGTCGGGCATCGGTTCGCTCACGGCTCCTGGACCGGGCAGGCGGGCTCTCCCCTGCCCGGGGCGGTGATGTGCGTGCAGGTCACGTGGTCGCGATCGCGGGCGTCGTGGTGGGAGGTGCTGCTGCCACCCCGACGACGTGGCGGGTACGCGGGCGCCGGGAACCGGCGCGCGCTATGCCGGTCCTGCCGTGTCCTTCGGGTCGGAGGTTCCCGCCGCGTCCAGGATCAGGCCCGCGAGGCGGTCGAGGCGCTGCGCCAGGAGCTTGGCGCCATGCGGGTTGTAGTGCGGGCGGGTGCCCACCGCTTTCGGCAGCGGGATCAGCGCGGAGTCCGTGGACAGTGCCAGGAGTTGTCTGTCCAGCTCGGCTCCTTCCAGTTCCGCGCGTGTCTGCGGTTCGGCGGCGAAGACGCGCAGCGGCAGGTCCCCCAGGGGGAGCGCGCGCACCGATTGGCCGCCGGTGACCAGTCCGGCCAGCTCCCGCAACCCCGCTGCTTGATGCGTGGGGCCGCACAACCGCCACGCGGTCGCGGCCTGCAGGTCCGGCGGCAGCCAGGCCGCGGGCGCCTCGTGCACCGGCAGGCCGCCGGTGATGGCCTGGAGTCGTCGCACGCCCACCGCGCCCGCCATGCGGGTACGGATCGCCGCGCGCACCCACCGGTCGGGTTCCCGCGTTCCCGGCCGGTACAGGCGTTGTGCGTGGGTGGGCTCGAGGAGCACCAGCCCGGCCACCGGACGCAGGCCCGCCGCCGCCCGCGCGATCAGCCCGCCCAGCGAGTGCCCCACCAGCACCACCGGCAGCTCGCCGTCTTCCCGGTCCAGCGCCTCCACCAGCTCCACCAGCTCCCGGGCCAGCTCCTGCGGGGTGCGCGGTCGCAGCCAGCCGGGCGCGGCCGGGCTCCAGCCCAGGCCGGCGCGGTCGTAGGCCAGCGCGTGCACCCGCCCGGCCCGCCCGTCCTCGTCGGACAGCGCGGCCAGCGCGCTCAGTACCCCCGCCCAATCCAGGGCCACCGTGCCCGCCGAGGCCACCGCCACCACGCGCACCCCCGCTCGCGCCTGCGGCGGGCGGGCGTCGATCACGTGCAGCCGCCGCCCGCGCCCCACCGGGACCATCCGGCCCGGTGCCTTGCCCCCGGCGATGCCGCGTCGCAGCGTCGCCCACTTCCTCGACGTCGACGTCGACGTCGAGGTCGACGTCGAGGTCGTCCCGGCGTCCTTGTTTCCGGCCATGCCCTGGCCAACTCCTTCTGGTGTCGGTCTGCGGCGCTCACGCCGCCGGTGGTGGGGTCGGGCACCGCCGCCGGCGGGGGCGAGATCCGTCGTCGCCACCCACCGGCGGTGACGGTGGTCAGTTCCCGCCGGGGTCCGTTCCGGCGTTGAGCCTGGCGGCGCTGCCGGGCGCCATCCGCCCGGCGGTCTCGAGCAGCCACCGCCTGTGGGTGGCGACGTCGGTCCAGACGCCGTAGCCGGGCCGGCCCTGTTCGTCGCGGGTGGAGCAGGGGCGGGGGCCGGCGTAGTTCGGGTCGCCGTCGCGGGAGGTGACGCCGACCAGCACGTCCACCCGTCGCCAGCCCAGTCGCAGCGGCAGCACCTGGGGGCCGCCGGAGTCCTTGTTGCAGGCCATCGCGGGCAGGTCGGCGGCCGCGCGGGTGCACAGCTCGCCGGTGGGGGCGATCCAGTCGCACAGCCCGGTGTCCTGCACCACGGTCTCCAGCTGCTGCAGGCGCTCGGGCAGCTGGGTGCGGCAGTGCGGGGCGGCGCCGTCGGCGTCCTCGCACCACCGACCCCACCCGGCGATCAGGGTGGCGGTGCCGGTGGTCGGGGTGGTCGGGGACAGCAGCGCGGCCCGCTGCGGCACGGCCCGCTCCAGCACCACCACCGCGAGGTCGTCGCCGGGCCGGTCCGGGTCGTAGGCGGGGTGGGCGCGCACGGCGGCGATCGTGGCCGCGGTGCCGCCCGCGGTGCGGTGCAGCGAGCCCACGCGGGCGATCGAGGCGCCGGGGGTCAGCAGCGGGGCGCAGTGCCCGGCGGTGAGCACCACCGCGGGCGAGGCTTCGCCGCCGGTGACCGCCCGGTCCACCCCGGAGTCGATCAGGGTTCCGCCGCAGGTGTGCTCGCCCGGCGTGGCCTGCAGGGAGACCATCCACGGGTGGGCGGCGGGCGCGTCGTGGCCGCCGACGATGAAAGGCCGCACCGGTTCGGCCAGTGCCGCGGGCGCGCCGGAGGCGACCAGCGTCGCCATGGCCAGCACGAGGGCCGCGGCGCGCCCGGTGGGGGTGTTGCGGGTCGATCGCAAAGCTGTTTCTCCCGGTCGTCTGCGAAGAGGGGACGGTCAGACGGGTGCGAGGGCGCCGCCGTCGCGCGGGCGAGGCTCGTGCCGTCGCCCACGCGGCGCGGCCGGTCACCAGAGGGAGCCGGTGGTGCCGAGGGGGGTGAGCTGGTGCAGCAGGGTCTGCAGGACGCAGGCGCCCAGGTGGCCCAGGACGAGGCCGGTCAGGCTGGTCCACCGCCACCAGCCCAGGACCGTCAGGGCGATCGGCACCACCACCGGCAGAGCGCCGGTCGTGGGGTCCTGGCCGGTGGCCAGCAGGTGCACCGCCACCGCCAGGGCCGTCTCGGCGGCGAGCACGTCACCGGTCCAGGGCAGGCCCAGGGCGGTGCGCAGGCCGCGCGTGAGCAGCAGGGTGAGCGCGAGCGGCGCGATCTGCGTCCATCCTGCGCCCAGCGCGTCCGGCACCGCCTGCCACAACGGTGGCGGGGCCGCCGCCGGGACGGGGGGTGTCAGGAGCGTGGTGATCGCGGTGACCGGCCAGACGGCCAGCACCGCCCATCCCGCGCTCCACAGGCTGGTGGGGCACCAGGGCGGGCGCAGCGCGCGGTCCTGCCCGCGCAGCAGCGCCAGCGCCACGGCCAGGGTGAGCGTGACCAGCGTCAGGGACGCCAGCGCGCCGCCGACGTCCCAGGACCAGGCAAGCGGTTCGCCGCGTTCGCGGGCGTCGTGCGCCCGCTGGGCGTGCCGGCGGCACACCAGCAGCGTCGCCGCGCAGCACAACGGCAGGGCCATCGGCGGCCACCGGTGACGGTGCTGCTCGCGGTCGGGGACCGCGACGGCGGCGGATCGGCGGATCGGGGACAGGGGGGAGCCAGGGGACACGAAAGCCTCAGGGGCGGGGAGAGGGTGAGAGGTGGGGAGACGGAACGCGGGCAGGGCGACGGGCGCGGCGGTCGACCGCTACCCCGGCGGCCGCGTCGCGGCGTCCATGGGCATGGCCGCCCGCTGCGCGGCCAGACGCTTCCCACCGGAGTCGGGGTCCAGGCAGCGGGTGGGATCGAGGTCGTGCTCGCCTGCCGGGTCGACGGCGGCGCGCGGTGGCCCGTCCGTGCCGTCGTGGTGTGATCGCGGCGGGTCGGTGATCCGCCGCGCGGGCGAAGCGGTGGCGGGCCCGAGCAGCGGCGGCACGGTGCGGGTGTCCGGGTGCAGTGATCGTCTGACTCTGCGCACGATCTTCCTGTTCGTCCTGTGCGGACTGCATCTCGTGGGCGGGTGGTCGGGGCGTTTCGGCGCCCCCGTCCGTGCCGGAACAGGAGAGCGCAAATGCGGGGCTTTGGGATCGTGGGCGGGGAACGCGTTCGGCCCCAGGCTTATGCCGATCGAGTGCCTGGGGCCGAACGGGGGTGCCGCGGGCTGCGGGCCACAGCGCGTTGGCAACGGATCGGCAGCACCGCCCCTCGTGCGGTACGTGCGCCGCTGCCGCGACTGCGGCCAGGCCCCCTGTGAAGGCGGCAGGCCCGGATGCGGCCACCCGTCGTCGACGCCGACCCGTCCGAGCCTGGCTGACTCCCCACGGGGGCGGTGTCGTCGACACGCCACAGCAAACTCGATCTTGTGGACGGTGGCCATCCCTACGGCCGCGACGATCAACGACAATCCCGCACGCCGACGGCACGACCACGACAATCCACGACAACCGCCGCGAGTCCGCACATCGGCGGAGACAGTGCGATCGATCCGGCGTAGATCGGTACCCCATTCGATGGACGCGCGCCTGCGCCGGGACCACCCGGCGGGGCTGAGGAGAGCACGATGACGCCCCCTGTCAGGGACGAGGGCACAACCCCGTTCGCCGAACTGCTGGACCAGCTCGGCACCCGCCGGGAACTCGGACGGCGACTGGAGGTCTCCCCCGAGTCCGTGGGCCGCTGGGCGCGCGGTGGCAGCCGACCCGACGCGGCCAACCGCCGCCGACTGCTGCAGCTCGTCCGCGACGAGCTCGGCCGGACCCTGTCCCCGTCCCAGCTGGCCGGGATCGTCGAGGGCAGGCACAGACTGGCCGACCTGACCCCCGAGCACACCGAACGGCACCCCCCGGACGGCGCGACCCCGCCCCCGGTCGACCTGGTCACCGGCGCGCGACTGCTCACGCAGCGACTGCACTCCCGACAGGTGCCAGAGACGAGTCTGGAGTGGTACTGGGACCGGCTGTCCCTGCTGTGCACCGAGTTCGTGCACCTGCGGCCCGCGGCGTGGTTCCCGCGCCTGCTGGAGCTGTGGGAGCTGATCCGCGCGCACCTGGACGAGGGCGCCCACCCCCGGCAGAGCGGGCAGGTGCACCTGCTGGGCGCCCTGACCGGCGCCGTCCTGGCCCACGGCTGCCACGTGATGGGCAGGGCGGAGCAGGCGCTGGTGATGGCGCGGATGGCCCAGAGCCTGGCCGAGGCGATCGGCCACCGCGAGCTGGCCGCGTGGGCGCTGGGCACCCGCGCGCTGGTCACCGACCGCCTGCCGCGCCGCCCACCCCACGCCCCGTCCGCGTTGACGCTGATCGAGCAGGCCCAGAGCGTCCTCGGCGGCAGACCCGGCACGGGCGCGGTGCGCCTGCACCTGTACCGCGCCGCGTTCGCCGCGCGCACGGGCGACACCGGCCTGGCGCTGCGCTCACGGATCGCAGCCCTACGCGCGCGCGACCGCCTGCCGGACGAGCCGGGCGAGCTGGACGTGCTCGGCGGCATCCTGACCCTGGGCCACGCCAAGCACGAGGCGCTGGCGGCCTCGGCGCTGCTGGCCGCCGGAAACCACGCCGACGCCGCCGACGCCGCGCGCCAGGCGATCACCGCCTACGACCACGGGCCCGCCCACGAGCGCTCGTGGGGCGACCTGGCGATCGCCCGCCTGGACCTGGCCGCGGCCCACGCCGCGCGCGGGGACCACGACGCGGCCGCCCACGCCGCGCGCCCGGTGCTCGACCTGGACGAGCAGGACCTGCTCGCCCCCCTGCTGCCGGCCCTGCACCGGCTGGCCCACCACCTCGGCACGCCCACCGGGGAAGGGCGCACCGCACGCGAGCTGCGGCAGGAGATCGCCACGCTCCACGGGGGTCGAACCCCCTAGAAAAGGGGAACAATCCCGGTGTGCCCTCCGACTCGAGACCGGCAGCCGCGCCCGCCACCGACCACACCCCGGCCCCGCTCGCGGTGGCCGCCGCGGCCTGCGCGGCCGCGGGGTTGGACGCGCGCGACGCGCAGCTCGTGCACCACTACGCCAGCGCGGTCGTGCACCTGCCGCGCGCGGGCGCGGTGGCCAGGATCGGCCCTGGGGACCGGACCGCGGCGGCGGACCGCTGCCTGGCGTTGGTGCGCTGGCTGATCGACGAGGGCTTCCCCGTCCCGGCCCCGCTGGGCGGCCTGCGCGCCGTGCACGTCGCCAGCTCCACGGTGACCTTCTGGCACCACCACCCCCAGCACGGCGCGGCGACGTCCCGGCTGGACTCCGCCGCGCTGGGCGCGCTGTTGCGACGCCTGCACGACCTGCCCGACCCGCCGGTCGACCTGCCGTCGTGGCGTCCCCTGACCGGCCTGGAGCAGGCGCTGACCGAACCCTGGTCGCACGAGGCCCTACCCGACGACGACCGCGACTGGGTGCTGCGGCGCATCGCCGCCGTGCGCGCCGGACTCGACCACGCCCACCTCCCCCTGGGCCGGGGGCTGATCCACGGCGACGCCTGGGCGGGCAACCTGCTCCACGGCGCGCGCGGGCGGGTCCTGCTGGGCGACTGGGACGACGTGGCGTGGGGGCCGCGCGAGGTCGACCTCGTCCCCACCTGGCACGCCGCCCGCCGCTACCGCGACGAACCCGACTGGACCACCCGCTTCGCCGCCGCCTACGGCCACGACCTGGCCGCGAGCACCCCGGACTTCGAGCTGCTGATGCAGATGCGCGACCTCGTCCAGATCAGCGGCCCCCTCAGGCACGCCGCCCACTCACCCGTCCACGCCCGAGCGCTGCGACAACGCCTGGACGGCACCCGCGCACGCGACAGCCGACGCTGGCACCAGTTCTGACCAAGCAGGCGTCCGTGACGGTGTGGGAAACCAGGCCGGACGCTGTCCACTCCCGCGGTGGGCACGCGAGTTCAGAGCGGACCGCGCGCCTGCAGGGCGGCGCGCAGGCGGCGGGAGTGCTCGCCCCGCGCGTGGCGCTCCACCGCCGTGTGGGCGAGTCGGCGGATCCTGGGGCGGTCGAGCACCTCGGCCGGGGAGTGCCGGAGCGCGGCCGAGAGCGCGTCGACCGCGCGGTCGGGCCGGTCGTGCTGCGCCCAGGCGCGGGCCAGGTCGATGTGCAGCCGGGCACGGCGCTCGGGGGTGGGGAACTGGCCAGGGCGCAGGCCGTGGGCGGCGTGCAGCGCCTGGCCGGACTCGCCCAGTGCCCAGTGCGTGCCCACCCGGTACAGGCGCAGCTGCGCCTCGGTGGGCGTGGCACCCCCGAGGATCACCACCGGCGGGCCCCCTGTGGGGAGGGCGCGGTGGGCGCGGTCGGCCTCGGCGAGCAGTTCCATCGCGGTGGCGCGGTCCGCGGCCTGGGCGGCGGTGTAGGCGCTGCTGCACAGCATCTGCACGTAGACCGTCCACCCGGTCCGGTCGCCCGGCCCGCACGCCTGCAGGCCCTCCAGGGCGGTCAGGGTGATCGTCTCGGCCAGGGCGGTGCGGCCGTCGTGGCGCAGCACCACGCTCTGCGCCCGCACCGCCAGCGCCAGCGCCGCGGGCGAGCCCGACAGGCGGGCGTGGGTCACCGCCCGGTCGGCCGCGCGCCCGGCGTCGGCCAGGGCGCCGACCTTGTCCAGGGTGTGGGTGGCCAGCTCGTAGCAGGAGGCCAGCGCGCGATGGCCGCGCCGATCCCCTCCGGCCAGTTCGTGGGCGGCGGCGAGCAGGGTGGGCAGGGCCTGGACGAGCTGGCCGTGTCTGCCGCGGTCGAACAGGGCGCGGCCCCGGTCGAGCAGGGCGGCCACGGCCGCCGGGGAGTTGCGCGCGGGCGGCGGCGGCAGGGCGATGAGCGCGTCGCCCACCCGGTCGAGCAGCCCGGCGGAGACCGCGCCCCCAATCAAGGTCAGGAAACCCCTGCGGTCCACGTCGTCCCCGCTCTCGCTCGTCGGCTGCCTTGGGGGGACGGTAGCCAGTCCGAGCGTCTCGGGTGGGATGCGGTGGCAGGCGGCCAGGTGTCGCAGCGTGTCCAGGTCCACCGGTCCGCCCTGCTCGATCCGGTCCAGCGCCCAGCGCGAGAACCCCGCCGGGCGGCCGGACTCCGCCTGACTGTGACGGCGTTGCTGGCGGGCGCCCATTCCAGCAGCCTGCCGCTGTTCCCCAGCGCCGAGCGGGGGCTCGGATGGCGGTCGTCGTGGTGGTCCATTACCACTCGGGCAGACCGGACCTCGTCTACACCATGCTGCCCGCAGATGAACGCATCTCCTCCGATGAGGTGTGCACCCGCAGCGCCGCGCGGCAGCCGGTCACCGATCTGCGCAGGGCGACGCTGCACTGCCTGACGGCCTCGGACAGCCGGGCGGACGTCGATTTCTGATCCGCCTGCGCCGCCCGGCGGGCGCACCCGGCCGTGCGCCACGCGAGGTCGATGGTGTCGACCAGTTCGTGCAGCCTGGGCGCGGAGCACAGCAACGCCGCATCAGCGGCGGCTGCTCCGGTCCGCAGCAGGACCTCCCGGCAGGAGGTGGCGTGCGCGCTCTCGGCCAGCAGGAGCACCAGCGCGGTCAGCCCCCACCGCAGGTCGAGCCGGTCGGGCACGAGGGCGTCGGCGGCCTGCTCCAGCAGCACCAGGTAGCAGTGCCGCCACCCGCGTCGATCGGTCGCCCCGCGCAGTCCTCGCATGGCTTGGAATCTGCCGTCCGGCAGGCGCGTGCGGCAGGGGTTTCCTGTTGCCCGTCAAAGGTTTCCTGTTGCCAAACCCGTCGCCCCCTGAGGGATGGCCAGGGCAGCTGACGATCGCCCAGCCCGCGTGGGTCCGGGACAGCGGCCGCGCGACGCTACCGCAGGCCACCCGAACGTCTTACGGAGTGGTGACCCGCAGGCGTGGTGGCGTCAGCCTCACGGCTGCTGTACGTCGCGCCGCACTTCGAGTCGCCAGGCTCCCCCTGCTCACCGCGCTGACGCGCCACACCGACGCCCCTCTGTGGCGCGCGGCCGCCGACCAAGGGGCACGCTCGTACGCCACGCTGGCCGCCAGGACGCGCTGGGCCCACGGCATCCCGCCGCTGTCCGAGGACGAGTCGGCCCTGCTGCCTCTGGGACGCTGCGCCCACTGCGACCGGCCCTGGCAGTTCGACCAGGACGGCGCCTGCCCGCGGTGCCCGGCCGCGCTGCAGGGCACCACTTCGCAGGACAGCGAGGAAGCCACGCGGTTCCCCGGCCATCCGGTCGACGCCAGCCAGCTGGCCATGCCGGTGCTGCAGGCGCAGGAAAACCGAAGGCGCACGTCTGCTTCGAGGAGACGCCGGTCCCGCCGGGGAGGACTCAGGCTGGCGTAGCGCAGAAGTCCGCGATCTCACGTGCCAGGTCCTGCGCGCCGGAATGTCCGGTGAGGGCGAGCGCCTGCCTCCTCAACAGCCCCAGTTGGCCGCGCAGACGCTGCGACTTGACCCTGCGGACCTGGTGCAGCACCGTGTGCCCCATCTCGACCGCCGTGGCGGTCTCGCCGTCGGCAAGATGACAAGAGGCCAGCAGTGCCTGGTTGAACGCCTGTTGGCGGGCGTGTTCCGGCGGGATGCCGGTCAGGGTGCGGGTGAGCCCATCGATGGCGATGGCGCGTTGCCCAGGGTCGGTCATCCCCAGGCGGGTGTGGACGCGGGCCGCCGCTGTCCGCATGGCGACCTGGTCGAAGAAGCGTGTGTACGGGGTGGTCCGCTCCCCGGCTTCGGCGGCGGCGAAGTCGTCCAGCGCACGTGCCAGTGTGTCCGTGGCCAGGCGTGGTTTCCCCATGTCGGCGTGGGCGATGGCCTCGTCGGCGGCCAGGAACGCTACGGCGAGCCCTGATTCGGCGTTCTCCGCGGCGATCCGGCCGAGCTTGAAGTATTTCAGGGCCTCGTCGGGTTGGCCGTTGTCCAAGGGGACGCGGCCGAGGTGGTGCATGACGATGGCGGTGTGCGCGGGATTGTCCGCGCTCTGCGTGAATCCCACTGCCTGCAACAGCAGCCGTCGGGCCTCGTCCGACATGGACAGGCCGTGGTCGTGGGCTGTCCATCCGGCCAGGGTCTTGATCTCCGCGATCGCGGAGAGCAGTTCCGGCCTGGTCTCCTCGGAGCAGCGGGCCGACAGCAGGGAGGTCGCCCACTCGGCGTGGGCCAGGATCACCGAGCGGATCGCCACTCCGCCGTGGACGAGGTCGTGCGCGCGCAGGCTCGCCGTCACCGCCCGCAGTTGGGCCACGTCGGTGCCGCCCACGAGGTTCGGGGCCGGGACGGCGCGGGACGCCTGGTCGAACAACGCTTTCTCCGAGCCGAGCAGCGGGGCCCCCAGCATCATCTTTCCCGCTATTCCCAACATCGCACGTCGTCGCATCGTTTCCTCGTCCTGTGTTTCCGGAGCCCGCCTGACGGCGGGCTGATGGTCGGTGTCGGAGTAGGCGAGTCCCATGAGGCCGCGCGGGATCCCCAGGCCCTCGGCGATGCGTTCGAGCACTTCGTAGGAACGGACCGGGTGTTTCCCCGTGGAGATGCCGCACACCTCGGACTGGTTCTGTTGGGTCAGCTCCGCGATCACACGTTGCGTCACGCCGTGTCTGCCCAGGTGGCGGTAGACGAAACCGATGTCACGGGTGGCCAGTCGCCGTCGCACCTCGGGAATTTCCCAATGGGGCGACAAGTCCCGGATTTCATCGTTCATCGGACCGCCTTCCGTGGCGCCTTTCAGCTCTTTCCCGACACTTTCCCGTTCACCGTAGCCATCCCTGCGGTGTTGCGGCAGCACCCTGATCGGTACGGCCTATCAGGCGTTCCGATCAACCCCGGAACACAAAGGCCGATAGGTCGTCTCTCTCGCCTGGGCACGCCGTGGAGCGCCACTGTGGTGCCCCGGCACCGCAAGCGAGCCGGCCTCCTCCTCAAGCGCTGCTCCCGAAAGGGGTGACATGTCCGTTCCTGTGACATCCGCACACTCCCCCGGCCCTCCCGTGGTGTCGCCGATCCCCGGTGTCCCCGGCGCCTGGTCGCTGTCGATGCCCGTGCACGAGGACCTGCGGGGACAGGTGTGGTCGTGGTTCCAGTCGTCGCAGACCGACCGGCTCCGCCCGGCCCTGACCCCGCTCAGGGCCGCGGTCACCGTCTCGCGGCGCGGCGCGCTGCGCGGGATCAAGTACTGCGATGGCGCGAAGTACGTGTCCTGTCTGGCCGGGCGGGTCCTGGAGGTGGTGCTGGACCTGCGGGAAGGCTCGCCCGGTTTCGGCCGCCCGCACGTGCTGCAGATGCGCGGAGGCGAGGGCACGGCGTTGCACCTGCCCGCAGGGGTGGGGCACGCCTGCCTGGCACTGACCGACGGGACGGTCGTGGCCTACCTGCACGAGAGCCCCGCCGGGACGCCCCCCGAGGCGAGCGTCCACCCCCTGGACCCCGCCCTGGGAATCCCCTGGCCCCAGGAGCTGTCGCCGGTGCTCTCCGACGGGGACGCCGCCGCGCCGTCCCTGGCCGCGGCGCGCGAGCTCGGCCTGTTGCCCCGATTCCAGCCCGCGCCCCAGGGCACGGGCACCGACCACCAGTGAACCCCACACGGACAAGGAGCAGGGACATGACCGCAGTCCTGGTCACCGGCGGCGCCGGATTCATCGGCTCGCACCTGGTCAAACACCTGCTGCAGGACGAGCGGGTCAGTCGCGTCACCGTGCTCGACGCGCTGACCTACGCCGGCAGCGTGGAGAACATGGGGGAGGCGTTCCTGTCCCCCAAGCTTGCCTTCCGACACGGCAACATCCTGGACGCCGACCTGGTCGGGGAACTGGTCGGCGAGCACGAGGCGATCGTGCACCTGGCCGCCGAATCGCACGTGGACCGCTCGTTCCTGCAAGCCGGGAACTTCGTCACCACCAACGTGCTGGGAACCCAGACCCTGCTGGAGGCCGCCCGCCGCCGGCAGGTGGCCAAGTTCGTGCACGTGTCCACGGACGAGGTGTACGGGCCGCTGGAGACCGGGTGCGCCCACGAGGGGTCGCCGCTGCTGCCCACGGTGCCCTACGCCGCCTCCAAGGCGGCCAGCGACCTGATCGCCCTGTCCTACCACCGCACCTACGGGCTGCCGGTGTGCGTGACGCGCTCGTCGAACAACTACGGGCCCTGCCAGCACCCGGAGAAGATCATCCCGTTGTTCGCCACCCGGCTGCTCTCGGGCCAACCGGTCGGGCTGCACGGCAACGGCGAGCACGTGCGCAACTGGCTGCACGTGGCCGACAACTGCCGCGGCATCGCCCTGGCGCTGCACTCCGGCAAGCCGGGCGAGGTCTACAACATCGGCGGCGGAACCGACCTGGACAACCGGACCCTGGCCGACATGCTGGTGCGGCTGTGCCGGGCCGACCCCGCCCTGGTGAGGTGCGTGCCCGACCGGCAGGCCAACGACATCCGCTACGCGATGGACTTCACCAAGATCACCGAGGAGTTGGGGTACCGGCCCGAGCAGGACCTGGAGGCGGGGTTGGCCGAGACCGTGGCCTGGTACCGGGCCAACCCCAGCCGGTGGGCACCGATGCTGCGCACCCCCGGTGCCCCGGTGCCGAGCGTGAGCCTGACCGTCCCGGCGGGGCTGCGGTGACCGCCTACCTGTCCCCGCCTACGCCGCCGTGGCGGCTGCTGGTCACCGGCGTCGGCGGCGCTCCCGGCTTCGACCTGGCCCGTGCGGCGCTCAAGCTGGGGCACACGGTGATCGCCGCCGACGCCGACCCGCAGGCCAACGGCCTGTTCCTGGACGACGTCCAGGCACAGGTGCTGCCCATCGCGACGGCGCAGGACTACGAGCGGGAGCTGCTGCGGCTGTGCGCCCGGCTCAGGCCGCAGGCCCTGCTGTCCACGGTGGAGGCCGAACTGCCCCGACTGCGCGCACTGGCCCCGCGGTTGCGGGAGCTGGGGGTGCGCACCTGGCTGCCACCGCAGGACGCGGTGGCAGCGAGCCTGGACAAGGCCCTGTTCCACGACAGGATGAGCGCCTGCAGCGTGCCGGTACCCGAGACGTGGCTGCCCGACCAGCTGCACCTGGCACCCGAGAACGCCGAACTGGTGGTCAAACCACGCTGCGGCCAAGGCGCCCGTGACGTGCTGTTCTGCTCCACCCGCCTCCAGGCACGGGTGTTGTGCGACCTGGTGGCCGACCCGATCGTGCAGCGCCGTGTCCACGGCGAGGAATTCACCGCCGACTGCCTGACCGACCGCGGCGGCACCACCAGCGTGGTACTGCGCCAGCGGCTGCTGGTCAAAGGCGGGTTGTCGATGGTCTCGCGCACCGTGCAGGACCCGGAGGCCACCCGGTTGGTCGTGCGCGCGCTGACCGCGCTGGGCATGACCGGGGCCTGTTGCGTGCAAGGGTTCCGCACCGCGCGGGGCGGGCTGCTGCTCACCGAGGTCAACGCCAGGGTGGCCGGTGGTTTCCCGCTGGCCGAGGCCGCCGGGGCCGACCTTGTGGGCCAGATGCTCAACGGCCTGTTCGGGCTCCAGGTCGACCACCGGCGCCTGACCTACCGGGTCGGCGTGACCTTGACCAAGTACATCGAGACCCTCACCGTCGCAGGAGGCTGACGATGACCACCCTGCTCCCCACCCCCATCGGGAACGACGAGGTGGCGCGCAACGCGCGCCCGGTCCTGCACGGACCCGAGTACGCCGCTGTCGCCGAGGTGCTCGCCAGCGGCCACTACGGGCACGGCCCGACCACCGAGGCATTCGAGCGCGCCCTGGCCGACCACCTGCAGGTGCCCGAGGTGGTCACGGTGGCCTCCGGCACCGTGGCCCTGCAGATCGCCCTGCAGTCCGCCGGGATCGACGCGGGCGACGAGGTGCTCGTGCCCTCGCTGACCTTCTGCGCCAGCGTGCAGGCCATCCTGGCCACCGGCGCGCACCCCCGCTTCGTCGAGGTCGACCCGCGGACCCTGTGCGTGCGCGCCGAAGACGTCCTGGACGGGCTCACCGAGACCACCCGCGCGGTGATGCCGGTGCTCTACGGCGGCCGCGCGGTGGACCTGTCACCGATCCGGGAACTGCTGCACCGGCGAGACGTGGTCGTGGTGGAGGACGCCGCGCACGCCTTCGGCTCCCGGCACCGCGACGGGCGCCCGGTCGGCGCGGGCGAGGCGCTGACCTGCTTCAGCTTCGACCCGATCAAGAACCTCACCTGCGGCGAAGGCGGCGCCGTGGTGCCCGCCACTCCGGAACAGGCACACCGGGCCCGACGGCTGCGCGCGCTGGGCATCGTCCAGGACCACGCCCGCCGCGCCGCCACCACCACCTACCAGGTCGACGGGGCGGGCCTGCGCGCCCACCTGCCGGCGATCAACGCCGCGATCGGCCAGGTCCAGCTCGCCCACTTCGCCGAGCACGCCCACCGGCGAGTGCTGCTGTGGAAGGCCTACCGCGACCGGCTCACCGACCTGGAGCAGGTCGGGCTGGTCGATGTGGACATCGAACGCACCGTGCCGTTCAACACCGTGGTGCTGCTGCCCGCCCCGGCACGCGAGACCGTCTTCGCCCACCTGCGCGCCGCGGGCATCGGGGTGGGGGTGCACTACCCGCCCAACCACCTGCAGCCCGCCTTCGCCCGGTGGCGCCGCCCGTTACCGGTCACCGAGGAACTGGCCGAGCGGATGCTGACCCTGCCGCTGCACCCCCGGATGGACCGGCACGACGTGGACAGCGTCGTCGACGCCCTGGCCTCGGCCCTGGCGGCAACCGGCACGGACACCGAAAGGACGCGGCGATGAGCCCGCAACCGGCCCAGACCGTGACCGGCATGCCGACGACGGACAGGCCGCGTCGCCTGCTCACCGTCTGCCTGGGCAACCACTGCCGCTCCCCCCTGGCCGCCGTCGTGCTCGCCGACCTCGGCGGCCAGGCGGTACAGGTGCGTTCGGCTGGCACCCGCGACCGCTGGCAGGACCAGCCCGCCCACCGGCTCATGGTCGTGGCCGCGGCCCGCCGCGGCCACGACCTGACCGCGCACCGCGGCGCCCAGGTCACCGACGAGATGCTGGACTGGGCCGACGTGGTCCTGGCGATGGACCACTCCATCCTCACCACCCTGCAGAAGAGTGCCACCGACGAGCAGCGAAACAAGATGACCCTCTACCTGCCCGACGGCCAGGACGTCCCCGACCCCTTCGGCCGCGACCAGGCCGCCTTCGACGAGTGCGCGGCCATCATCGCCGCTGCCGCCAGCCACCATCTGCCCTGAGCGCTCGGATCACTGTGACGCCGCGGCCAGCAGCACCTGCACCAGGCTGGCCGCGGCGTCACGACGGCCCAACGCGCCCGCCGCCCGCGCCATCCGCCCCCGCGCGTCCGCATCGCCCAGCAACGCGCCCACCGCCTGTGCCAAGCCATGCCCGTCCACCTCATCCCGCAGAGCGATCGCGGCCCCCGAGCGGTGCAGATAGTCGGCGTTGGACGCCTGCTCACCACCGGCGGAGCTGGCCAGGGGAACGAGCACCGATGCCTTGCCCAGCGCAGTCAACTCGGCGATAGTGCCCGCACCGCTGCGGGAAAGCACGACGTCGGCGAGCGCGAACACATCCGGCAGCTCCGGCCCCAGGTAACCGGTAGGCCAGTACCTCCCGGCCAGCACCGGCGGCAACGTCGCCGCGTTCCGGACAGCCTCGTCCTGGTTGGCCTGTCCGCACTGGTGCACCACATTGGCCCGCTCCAACAGCCAGGGCAGGATCTGCCGCACCAGGGTGTTGATCTGCCGGGCCCCCTGGGATCCGCCGGTGACGTAGAGCGTGGGAAGCCTGCGGTCGAAGCCGCAGGTAGCGGGCAGTGTCCAGGCCCGCGCGGCTTGGCCGGTCAGCAGTTCAGGCCGCACCGGGTTGCCGGTGACCACCGCCCGCTCGCGCGCCTGCTGAGGCAGGAAGTCGAGCGTGGACTGCGTCGAGACGGCCACACGGGTCGCGCGCGAGGCGAGGACCCTGTTGGTCAACCCCAGGCGCGTGGTCTGCTCGTGGACCACCAGCGGCACCGAGCAGGAACTGGCGGCCATCCCCACCGGCACGGCCACGTAGCCGCCGGTGGCCAGGACCACGTGCGGCCGGAACTGCTTGATCACAGCCCGCGCCTGCGCCATGCCGACGGGCACGCGGGCCATGTCCGCGATATTGGCGGGCGAGAGCATTTTGATCGGATTGGCCGAACGTCTGATCTTTCCCACCGCCACGGACCTGAACTCGATCCCCGCCGCCTGCGCCGAGCGCTGCTCCATGCCCTCCCGCTCCCCCACCCACAACACCTGCGGCGCTGGAGCGGACATCGCGGCACTGCGTTCCCCCAGCGCACGGACCACGGCCAACCCCGGCGAGATGTGCCCGCCGGTACCGCCGCCGGTGACCACCACGCGCAAGGAATCCCTCCTTGGGGAGACGCCCGCGATGATCTCGGTATCGCTCTCGTGCTTCACTGCGACCACACCTTCGAGGATTTTCACCGGAATGATCAAGAATCCGCCCGCTGCCGCGAACACGACCGACCGGTTCCCGCTGTCGACAGCGGGTGTGCGGTAGGCGCACCACGACTCGGGATGGCGAGACGTTACCGATGAGGCCGATGCACCCAGTCCCCAGGTCCTGTCTGCCTCACACGACCGCATGACGCAGCACCTCTATGGTCGCCAGAACGCCCTGGGCCTTCATGCTCCCTCTCGCGCACCGGCCGACACGGTGGCGTGATCCGCGCAGCCTCCGCAGCGGAGGCGAGGTATCGGGTCTGCCCGTCGAGGGGTGGGCCGGGGGCGACGAGGTGCTCACCGAAGGCGCACAGGTCCCACGGGACGCGCGCCCAGGAGCATCGGCGCGGGAATGTCTACCCGAAATTCACCCGACATTCTTCCCTCGGTTCACCACGGTGCCACTCCCGCTTTCCATTCGATGATCTCCGCACTGTCGACGTCCACGCGTGTCGGATCGCCGTCCACCGGGAAGAACGAGATCGAGAAGCGCCCGTGGGCGGCAACATCCTCCTGAAGCCAGTCCGTCCCGGAGCCGTCGTCGTTGACCACGGCGGCGTGCGCACTCATGTCGACAGCGAACGTCCCGCCCGCCGTGAATTCGCCGGACGGGTCGAACGTCAGACTGTCCGCCTCGACGAAGAGCCGACCGGACGGATCGCCCACGTCCGGATAATGATGCCCGCGCTCTCCGAGGTTCGAGGCAATGGCATCACGGACGCGTTCCACCACTGCGTCGTGGACGGCGGACATGACGTGAGATGCCATGTCGTCGAAGTCCATCCCGTAAAAATCCTCCACGATCACGCGAGCGCGACGCACGGAGTTGTTCAGAATGAATACGGCACTGCACCCTCCTTCCTCATAGGAGCCGGAATCCCCTTGCGCGATCGACACCTCCCTAGTGGTCGAATAGCCCTCCAGCATGTCGACGTCCAGAACGCTAATTCGACTTATCACGAGCGGAGCGAAATCCATGAAAGCCTGACGGGATGCCGGCTCGTTCATGTCCGCCGTCGAAGCCAGGAACAGTTCCTTCTCTACCGTCTGGGCGGTTTTGAATCTTTTTACCTTTTTTACTACACTCGCCTCCAGTTTGTGCGCCTTGTCCAGGTTGACGGCCGTGATTCCGACCCCCAGTAGATCGCGATTACTTTTCTTGCGGTTGCATTCTGCACATGCCGGGGCAAGGTTTCCCAGGGCGTGAATGTCGAAGCCTTCCCGCCTTTCGGGCGAGAGGTGGAGACTCAGCAATTCGGCAAGTTTATCCTTTTTTGTGTCCTGCGGGATGATGTGGTCGATTTGGATATTCGAGAAGTCCGTAGGTCGCGAACACATGTAGCATCGATTCCCCCATGATTCCAGCAGTGCGAGTCGCAGAACGGAGTTTTCGTCTGCCTGGCCGGGGAGGTAACGAACGTCGTCGTCCACTTTCTTCACATTACCCGTGCCGTCAGACGCGGCGGCCGAGAGCGGCAACAGGATGCTCCGGTCCGGCAGTGTCTACCTCAGGCAGACCACCCGCTGGGAGCATCGGCCAGGGCGAACGCCAGCGCACCACTGGCGGCCGCCGCCCGGCCGAGGCGGGAAGTGCGGAGCCTCACGGGCGGGTCGACTGTCTCCATGCTGGCGGGCACAGTGCATGTCCACCCTCGTCTGACGGCCTCGGCCAGCACGTCGCCTGCTCTGCCCAGGTCTCCGCCTAGGACGACCGTGTCCACGTTGACGACGAGGAACACCTCGCCCAATACCCTTCCCAGGGCGTGCCCGGCGTCCTGGATCACGCGCGCGTACACCCGCTCGCCCGCGTGTACCCGCGTCACCAGGTCATCGAGGATCGTCGGAAGATCGCTACGCCGCCCCAGGTGGGCCTGGCGCACCTGGTCGATCAGATGTGGTCCTGAGATCAGGGTCTCCAGGCATCCCCGGTTGCCGCAGCGGCACCTCTTTCCGGCTGGCTCGACGGGTATGTGCCCCAGGGCAGCGGCGTGCCCACTCGCTCCCCGCCACACCCTTCCGGCGAAGACCAGTCCGGCGTCGACCTCGTGGGAGGCGTGGACGGCCAGCAGGAGCACGTCGTCGTCGTGTTCGGTGCCATGGAGGTACTCGCCGAACGCCGCCATGTTCCCGAGGTTGTCCACCACGGCCTGGACGTCCGGGAGGTACTCGATCAGCGCCTTCTCCCAGGGCGGTTGATGTTCGACCGGGGTGGGGACGCCGAGCCCGAGCGAGACGATGTCGTTTCTGTCCATGCCGAGGGTGTCGAGCAGGTCGTCGACCATGGCGACGGCCGTGCCCGCCCACAACTCCTTTCCCTCCCCGGCGCCGTGGACGCTGGATTGGTGCAGGACGCGTCCACCGTCGACGCGCCGGAGCGCGACCACGACCCGGTCGTGTGCCAGTTCGATGCCCACCGCTGCCCCGATCATCGGCGCGCAGCGCACCCGGTTCCCGCGTTCGTCCCTGTTCGGCCCGACCTCGACCAAGCCGTTCTGCTGGAGTCGGGCGACCGCACCGGAGACGGTGGCCTGGGACAGGCCGGTCCACCGGGCCAGGCGCGCCTGGGAGGCCGAGGACAGCACCATGATCGCGCGCAACACGGCGACGGTGTTCGCCTCGCGCACGGAGAGCCGGCGCGTCGACAGGGCGTCCCGCGCGTGTCGCGGGGCGCCGGAGGTGGTCATCGGGCCTGCCTGGGAACTGTCGGGAAGCCATGGGTCGGGCCGGTCGAGGATGTCCGCAGCGCGCTCCGGGGTTTCTGGGGCCGTGTCGGTTGTCGAGGGGGACGGTGTCGGGCTTTGCGGGTACGACCTGGCGCGAGGTGTAGGGGGGAGATGGGCGGGACCGAGCCTTTCGTGGTGGCCGTGACACGGGGGTGGGCGGTCGAGAGGACAGGCGTCAGGCCGTGTGGAAACCGGCGGTGATCCGGTCCAGCAGCGGCGGCAGCGCATCTTCGCGTGCGGCGAATGAGTGGAGCCGGGTGAACAACCGCGTGTAGTAGTCGATGTTGTCCGGGTCCCTGTCGATGGCGAACGCGGTGTAGCCGTCGAAGGTCACTGCCCGTGCGTCGATCACCTGGAAACCATGTGGCAGATGGGTGTCGGGGAGCACCACGTCCTCGGGGATCACTCCCAGATCGACCTCCGGCCGCCGTGCCAGTTCCCGCAAGTGCTCGATCTGCGCGGCCATCAGCTCCGGCGGGCCCACCCGCCATCGCAACGCACTCTCGGTGAGCACGAACTCGCCCGCAGGCCCCTGCGGACCCTCGTGGCGGTCATGGGTCTCCTGCGGGTCTGCGGTGGAGTACACGGCACGGCGGTAGTCCTCCGTCTGGAGCGGGGCGGGGATGACGGCGTTGGCGAAATGGAGCCCGCGCGTTGCCTTCCGCTGCAGGGCCTTCAGGGCTTGATAGGCGCGGGAGGAGCCCAGATGCAACACCAGGCGTCTGTTTTTCGCTTCGCTGTCGAGCAGTCGGGCCAACTCCAGGAGGGCGGCGCGCCGCTCGGACGGGACGGTGGGCATCGCGTCGAGAAGCCTCTCGACGGTGGTGGGGGCAGGCAATAGGAGCCCTGCCTCGTACTTCGACACTGTGGACTGGGCAACGTCGAGAAGTCGGGCGAGTACGCGGGTGCTCAGCTTCGTGCCGCGCAACTCGCGCAGTCCGGCGGCCAAGTGCTGCTGGGCCAGTCGGGAATGCTGCAGCGGGGTCGTGTGCCCATGTCGCCATGGCGTGCACTCGGGCACGGCCCCGTCGGCGGGGGTGTGGGCGTCGGGGGTTCGTGCTGACACGGTTGTCCTCCGGGAGCATGGAAGGGGGGTGGACGTGGCGAGGGCTGATGTCGTGCGCGTAAGCACCCGAGGGGATCTCCGTCCGGCACGAGGCGAGGGATCTACCGGGTCATGTCGTGCTCTTGCGATCTACTGACGGCGACGGGCACGGCAGGCCGGGATGTCTCGCTCCGCCGGTGTCGCGGCATCGCATGGCGGTGGCGGTAGCGGTGGCCCAGCGCTCATCGAGCAGTTCCGGGCCGGGCGGCCGGGCTTCGGTGGACGCGGGTTCTGTGGAGCGCCCCGGCTGCGGCCAGTGACTTCTCGGCCCGTTCCAGCAGGCCACGCCCGGCTGTCGCGGTGCCGCCAGACCGGCTTGGGCCTGCAGCAGCCGCACCCGCTCCAGAGGTCCGTCCCACATCCGCACCGGTCCGTGGGCGCGGACGAACGCGGTGGCGGCGGTGGTCGCGTCGCCCAGGAGGGTATGGGGGCGGCCGAGGTCGGTCAGCACTTGGCCCAGGACACGGGGTGCGGGGTCGCAGTCCTGTTCCAGTGCGGCCAGTGCCCGTTCCAGCCATGCCATCGCCAGCCGGGTGGTGGGCGGCGTCCAGGTGCGTCGCGCCCAGGGCGGCGGGCGCCAGGGTGGCCCGGTGGCGGGCGTCGAGGTGCTCGTAGAGGGCGAGCGCGGTCAGGATCTCGCGCGTCGCGTCGTCATGCTGGCCGCAGGCCCTGAACAGCTCGCCGCCGCTCAGGCGCGCGTCGGCATCGCCGAGCCGGTCGCCGCAGGCAACGTAGAGGATCTGGCTGCAGTCCAGCGCACGCCGCGCCTGCTCGTGCTCGCCTATCGCGGTCAGGACGGTCCCGGTCTGTAGGGGCATCGTCGCCTGCGCGGCCTGCTCGCCCATCCTCGCCAGTTCCAAGGACGTCCTGTAGTGGTGGCGGTGAGGCCACAGCGAGGTCAGGCAGTCCACCAGGTGCAACAGACTCCGGTGCTGGACGTGGCAGTCAAGCAGTCGGACGTGGCCGACAGTGCTGTCCAGGTTGCGCTCCAGCCACGCCAACGCCTGGGTCGACGTGGGCAAGAGCCGCGCGGTGGCGTCGACATGCAGTGTCGATCGCGGAATCCGGCGGTGAGAAGGCATCACGGGTTTCAGGCGCCTCTGTCGGGGTGCCGGTGGGACAGGGGACCGCCAAGGTTGATGGAGCCGATGGTTCCGCCCTGGATGACCTGGCCGGTCACATCTCCCTGGACCGAGTTGACGACCCTGTCGGGGCGAGCGCTCACGTCCTCGGGCCGGGTCGGCGTGACAGGCTGAGGAGCCAGCAGCGCTTCGGGTGTGTCCTCGGGCGGCGATGACGTGACGGGCTGCGGAACCGGTGGTGCCTCGGGTGCGGCGTTGGATCTGCCCAATGCCCACCGGAGCAGCAGCACCGAAGGGGTGAGCGTGCCGGCGATCCAACTTGTCGCTTCTGCCACACCACGCGCAGCCGTAGCAGACTCGGGCAGCCCGATCACGACGGCGATCCCGATCGCAGTGACTACGGCCAAGGCCGCCACCGCACGCCTGGCCCCTGCTGATCCACTGCTTCTTCGTGTGCTTCATGATCGTTTTCTCCTCGCTCGACGAGCGGTTCGTGGAGGTGGCCATCAGGACAGGCGCCTGGCGCGCCACGTCGCCAGCAGGGCGGTCATGCCTGGGCAGGCGGCGTCGATCGCGCGCGGGTCGTCGGCGGTGACGCCGTCCACGCGCAGCCCCAGCACCCGCACGGCCATCGCCAGGTCCGCGTTCCCGGCGACCGGCATGACCGCAGGGGTCGAGGCGCCGGGATTGATCTGCAGCTAGCCCCACCCTGATCTCACCGGCATCCGCAGCGTGTACAACGCGGCGGCGACCGGCCTGACCAGCTCGTTGGACAGCACCAGGTGCAACGGGATCCTCGCCCAGGGGCCCAGTGCCACCGCCACCAGCGGCGCGAGGGCCGGGTACGATCGCAGTTCCAGTACTCCACCGAACAACGCGCCGGCGGCGGGTCCGGTGACGGTGGTCTCTCGTTCGCCGATGCGTACCTGCGCGCCCAGCACGTCCAGGATCTGGGGGAACGCCAGGCCCTCCTCGGGGCTGAAGCAGTCCAGGCCCGGCACGACTACGCCGCCGGTGATCACGGCGGCGGCGAACAGCGCCGCCGCAGTCGACGGGTCGGGGGACAGGGTATAGCCGCCGGGGTCCACGCGCAGCCGCTCCCCATCACCCATCGGATCGCAGGCCACCCGCGCGCCCCACTCGCGCATCAACCGCAGGGCTCTCTCACACGTCAAGGGTTTTTCCAGGCGCAGCTCCAACCCCCGCGGGGTGAGCGGGCCGGTCAGCAGTAGCGCGGCGAGCGCTCTGCGGTCCACGTGCGCGGGCGGGGACACCGAGTCGCCACGCAGGCCGTGGGCGACCATGCCGTAGGGCGGGGTGATGTCGCCGAGCTGTATGCCCCGGTAGTCCAGCTTACGCAGCAGCACCGCCGGTGCCTGGGCGTCGGCGGTGTCGAGGTCGTCTGGCGCGTGGCGGGTGCCCGCCGCGATGTCGGCCAGCACCGGCAGCAGCAGCGCGCTCGTGCCGTCGGCGCCCGGCTCCCGACGTCCTGCGGGCGGGCCCTCGGGGGTGCCCTGCAGGGTGCACTCCCCCGGTTCCTCCCGTCTCAGTCGGTAGTCCAGCGCGGTCAGCGCGGCGAGGTGGGCGTCGACGGCCGGGGTGTCGGGCAGGCCGCGCAGCGTGGTGGTGCCGTGCGCGGCGGCGGTCACCATCAGGGCCTGCACCGCCATGTCCTGCGGGCCTGGGATGTGCACAACGCTCACGCGTGGCCTCCGGGCAGCAGCAGGGAGCGCTGCCCGTGCGCTGCCGGGACGGTGATCCGCCCCAGCAGCGCGGCCAGCGCGGCTGGTTGCTCCACCAGCCAGCGGGGCTGCTCGGCGGCCAGGTCCCGTCGGGTGCCCGCGCCCCAGATGCAGGCGATCGTGTCGATCCCGGCCGCGCGGGCGGAGCGCAGGTCGGTGGTGGAGTCGCCGATCATCACCGCCCGGTCCGGCGCGATCCCCAACCGTGCGCACGCGGCGAGCAGCATGTCAGGGCCGGGCTTCTGGGCCGTCTCGGAGGGGGTGAGCAGTACGTCCACCCACGGGGCGAGCCCGGTGGCCTGCAGCGCCATCCGTGATCGGCGCCGGTCCTTGTTGGTGACCACCGCCACCGGCAGACCGCGCTCGTGCTGGGCACGCAGCACGACCTCCATGCCGCGAAACGTAACGGCCGCACCCTGGACGATGAGCCGTGTCATGGCCTGGACATAGGGGGGTTGCAGCTCGGGTGGCAGGTCCAGTAGGCGCAGGATCCGCAGCAGGGCGATTCCGGACAGCGCGCGGAACCGCTCCACCGGCGGCGTGCCCGGCAGGTCGAGCTCGTCGAGCGCCTCCTGCACGGCGGGGCCGGTGACCCGGCCGTCGTCGATCAGCGTGCCGTCCAGGTCGAACAGCAGCACAGCCTTGGCGCTGGCTGCGGTCGTCAGGGGGAGCTTGGGACGGCAGGGGTGGGGACAGATGAAGGGCGGGTCCACGGGCATGTCTGGGTTCCTTGCGGTAGCAGGGAAGACATCAATCCGGCAAGCAGGGAGGGCGAGAGATGAGACGACCCGCCGGAGAGCGCGTTGTCGCGTGATCTCCGGCGGGCCCCCGGTTCATCAGCCGGGTCGCGGCGGGTTCTGCCCCTACCCGCGGTGGTCGGTGGTCAGGATCGGTGCCCAGGGCGAGTCGACGGGCCCGCCCTGGGCGGGGGCGAGCGGCACGAGCGGGAGCTGGCCGCGCATCACCCGGTAGGCCCACTCCCGGTAGGCGGGGGCGGAGGTGTAGACGGCGGGCCCGTCACCGCAGTAGGCACCGGTGTTGCGGCTGGCGACCCCGGCGAACTGCCAACG
The DNA here is from genome assembly GCF_024171695.1 of Actinosynnema pretiosum. Classification (GTDB taxonomy): domain Bacteria; phylum Actinomycetota; class Actinomycetes; order Mycobacteriales; family Pseudonocardiaceae; genus Actinosynnema; species Actinosynnema pretiosum. The sequence goes on from NZ_JAMTCF010000014.1 coordinate 176,834, forward strand.
GCCGTTAGCGCGCACGAGCGCCGGGCCGCCGGAGTCGCCACTGCAGGGTCCGGCGACGTCCCAGGGGTTGTCCAGGCACAGCTCGGCGGTGGTGATGCCCACCGCGGCGCAACTGACGGGGGCGAGCACGCGGGTGTCGAGCTCCTGCAGGTGGATCGGCGGGGTACCGGAACCGTTGGGGGCGGTCAGGCCCCAGCCAAGCAGCCTAATGGGCGCCCCCAGCCGGGCGGGCGGCCCGGCCAGTTCCATCGGCTGGAGCTCGAGCTGCCGGTCGAGCCGGACCAGCGCCCAGTCTCCCACATCGCCGGGACCCGCGCCCCACGCCCAGCCGGGGTGCACGACGATGTTCCGCACCCCGGCCGGGGTGCCTGCGGTGCGGTCGATCGCGCCGAGCGAGAGGTGGAATCGCTTGTCCCGCACGGGGGTGCCCGCCGGGGTCAGCCAGGACCGGTTGGCGGCGGCGGTGGGCTCGGTGGGCGGGTCGGTGACGCAGTGCGCCGCCGTCACCGCCCAGCCGCGCTCGATCAGCGTCACGCCGCAGGTGTGCACGCCCCGCCGGTCGGCGGTGGGCACGTCGAACATCAGGCTACCCACGGCCGGGTAGACCTCGCTGGCGCGGCGGCCGCCGACGATCAGAGCGCCCATGTCGGGCTCGCCCTGTGCAGCGGCGACAGCCGTCGGGGACGCGGTCGCCGCGACCAGCGTCAGCAGCGCCGCCGACAGCGCACGACCGGTCCTGTGGTGAAGGATTCGTCTCAACAGTTTTCCGTCCGTAATGGATTTACAAGTGCCGTGTCCCGGTGGGATCGGCGGTCAGGGAAGCCACGAGGCGAACGGGCGAGAGAGCGCCACGAGCGCGGCGTGACAGGGCTTCGGGACGAGGCCGCCGCGGGCTCTTGGCTCAGGATCCGGGTGGGGACGGCGCCTGCCCGTCCGGGCGGTACGGCAACCCGTTCTTCTTGGGGCCGGTGTGCCCGCCCTGCCGTCGAAGCTGCACGCCCGACTCGGTGAGCAGCCGGTGTATGAACCTGCAGGAGCGGCCGATCGAGGACGCCAAAGCACGGACACTGGCCCCCCTCCTCGTACCTTTTCCTCATGGCTGTGGCGAGCTCGTGCCGTTCACCGCCCGTGCCCCGTCGACCTGTCCTGATCTTCATCGGTTCCTCGATCTCTCGGGGCGGGGTTGTGCCGTCGTGTCGTGCCGGATGGAGGCGGAACCCCCTGCTATGCCCGAAACCCCGCCCGGTCAGACGGAAAGCTCCTCCACAGGCCGGTCGAGTTCGGCGAGCAGCGCACGTAACTCCTCGCGGTAACGGGCTGCTCACCGCCCGGACGGTGATCACGCCTGACAGCGCGCCCACCGTCGCCGAGTACGACGACCGCCCATACCCCCAAATACCGTCATCACCCGAAAGGGGTACGTATATACATGCCAAACCGCGTATATCCGTATATCGCGTCCGCACAAATGCGGCTACGTCACAGCGTTGGACCAGTAGGGTGATGCTCTCCGTACGTCACGAGAGCGCAGGATGCACACGCCACCGCTGCCCGAAGATTTCTGGACCACCCCGAAGATCCGTGTCTCCCTCTTGCGCGGCAACCCCGCCCCGACGCTGCGCGCAGCCCGCAAGGCACTGGGCTGGAGGCAGAAACACATGGCCGAGCAGCTGGGAATAGGCCAGGGCACGCTTTCCCACGTCGAGACCGGTGCGCGCCAACTGCCCGCAGAGTCCGCACAGTCCGTGCTGGACCGGATGATCCGGATACTCGCGATACCCGCCGACCTCGCCGAAGGACTGCTCCGCCTGGGTACCGTGCAAAGCGGCGGACCTGCTGCCCCAGCGGAGGAGGACGAAAGCGTGGACCGCAGAAGCATGCTGCACCTGGGCGTGATGGCAGTGCTGCCCGCAGGCATTCCGACTGAGCACGAGCAGCGCCTCGCAGTACCCCACCACCGTGTCCGCACCGTGGGCACTGACGAGGTGCAGGCTGTCGAGCGAATTACCGCAGTGCTGCGTCACATGGCGTTCCGGGCCGGCGGCGGAAACATGGCCCACGACGCGTATGCCCACTACGCGCTCGCCCGAGGCAGGCTGGCCCTGCCTGCATCCCCTAAGGCGCATGACCGCCTGCGCCTGGCCGTCGCCGCCGCAGCGCACACCGCCGCCTGGGCCGCCTACGACGCCGCCGACTACCCGACCGCCCGCACCCTGTGGGCCGACGCCGAGGAGCTGGTGCGTGGCGTGCACCACCCGCGCGGCGCGGACCTGGCCGTCACCATCGCCGTGGGCCGCGCCCACGAAGCCCTACACCAGAACGATCCCGGACAAGCACTGGTCCTGGTCGAGACCGCAGCCCACGAGACCCGACAGGTCAGCACCGAGGCCACCCTGGCCCACCTGGCCGCCCACCGCGCCTGGTGCCATGCAGCCCTCGGCAATGCCGACGCCGTCGACCGCGCCTGGGAGCAGGCCCTACGCCACCTCGACGCCGGTGAACCCGACGAGTGGACCCGGCATCTCGACACCGCCGAGATCGCCGGGATGACAGGGCACTGCCACCTACTGCTCTCCCGTCAGACCTCCGGCCTGCCCCGCCGGGACCGCCTGCACCACGCGAACACCGCCCGCCTGCACCTGGGCCGAGCCGTCGACGCCTACCCCGACGCCTACGGCCGGGCCCGCACCGTCAACAGCCTGGGCCTGACCGAAGCCCAACTGCACTGCGGCGACCCCGCCGCCATCGAGACCGGCCTCACCGCCACGGCCGCAGTCCTAGAGCTCGGAGCACCCCGCGTGCGCCGACGCCTGCACGACCTGCGCGCTGCCACCACCGGACGCACCGCGGTACCCCACATCGCCTACCTGCGCCTCCGACTGGACACCGCGCTGACGACCACCGTCCCGCAGTGAGCGGACCGACGTCGACAACAGACGCGACACTCCCCGGCCCCACGCACCTGCGACTGCTGGGCGAACACCTCGGGATCGACATTGGAGGCGCTCGTCTGCTGCACCGCCGCTCCAACGCCGTTTGGCACCTACCCGCCGTCGACGCGGTCGCACGCCTGGCACCGGACACTCCCACCCGCCGCGAACGCGCCCATACCGCCGTGGAACTCTCCCGCTGGCTCGCCACCCAGAAACCACCGATCGCACTGCCCCCGCTGAAGTCGCTCGCACCCGCCCCTGTCCTCGTCCCAGGCGCCGTGGTCACGCTCTGGCCCTACCGACCCCCGCTCGGCGAGCCGGGACCGGAACAGGTGGCGGCCGTGCTGCGCAGGCTGCACTCCCTACCAGCCCCGCCCAGCACGATCCCGGTGCCCTCCTACCGACCGCTGCACCGCCTGGACGAGGCGCTGGCCGTCGACGCCGCACGCAAGCACCCGGTGCTCACCCCCCAGGACACGCGATGGCTGATCGAGCAGGCCCGGCTGCTTCGGAACGAACTGGAAGAGCTCCCGCGCACAGACCACGCCCTGGTCCACGGTGACGCCCACCCCGAGAACCTGCTGCCCACCGGGCACGGGTGGCTGCTCATCGACTGGGACGGCGCCTGCCTCGGCCCCCGCGTGCTGGACCTGCTCCCCACCGGATTCCCCGGCCGATTCGCACGCCCCGACGCAAGCGACCGCCGGTTGTTCTGGGGCGCCTACGGCCCGAGCACGCACCACGAGCAGGAAGTGCGAGTGCTGCAGGCCATCGGGGAACTGCACTCACTGGGCGCGTATCTGCGGCTGGCCGCCGACAGCCCTGCCCACGCCGACCAGCTACAACTGCGGATTCGTTCACTGGTCAACGACGACCCGACCGCGCTGTGGCGGCCCGTGCGCTGAACCGACCGGGCACATAGACAAGCCGGGCTGCTGCTCCATTCGTGCGTACCGGCCATAGTGGCGAACTGATTGACCTGCTGTGATCCGCTAGCCTGCTGATTCCATGATTCCCCCGACGAGGCTCTAAGCCTGCGTCCCGACGATCGGACAGCACGCACATGAACGGTCAGGACGGCTCCCTGCCCGTCACACGGACCAGCACTGCTCCCACGCCCGTGCTGTCCCCTCCTGCGGGCGGAATGGCCGACCCGGTCTGGGGTGCTGCGGGAGAGGCCAAAGCGACCGCAGGACGTACCTCGTACGCCGGACCATGCCCGGTATGCACCGAAACTGTGTTGCTACCCGCCTCGCTGCGTGTGGGGAAGGCCATCATCTGCGGGAATCACGAACTGAGGTACCTAGGTACATGTGCGATGCCTACCTGCAATGCCAAGGTACTCGCCACCCCAGACATCGAAATTACCTGTCGTGGACGACGAAGGCACGCCCTCGAACTCGTCGAACGCGACATGCAGAGCGTACTGCGACTGCGTAAGACAGCTTGATGATCCTGCACAAACTGGAATCCCTTCAGGCAGCTTCCGTTGGAAATGGAACGGGCAGCAACTCAGCGGCACCATCTCGGCACTGTGCTGTGAAGTAGTGGATGCCGTCGCCCCCGTCTAAAGGAATCGGCGCAGACCCAGGCCCACGACGGTCGAGCGCAGCGACAGCCCGAGGCACCACACATGGACACATAATCTTCCTCGTTAGCGATGTCACGGTCGCGCCCCTTGTGGCCGCATCGGTGGTGGGGACAGCCGTCGGAGGAGTCATCGGCACCGATCTGTCCCTAGCCGAAGGCGTGTTCGGCGATGGTGTGGTTAACGCGCAGTCGCTTCTTACGCTCGTTGAGGCGGTGTATCGGCCTTGCGGGTCATGCTCGTCTGCCCCTGAGGTCTCCGGCACGCCCCACGCCCCACGCCAGCGGAAAGGGACGCGGCGGCACGACTTTACTGCGACAAGGTCTGCTGCTCCCCGCGCCCGATGGCGGGTGGACCGCGCCCACCCGCCATCGGGCGCGGTCCACCACAAGGCCACCACCCCGCAACGTCGGCGGGGGCGTGGTCCCGCTTCGACACGAAGGTGCCTCGTCCTGTCCTGGACAGTCCCGCGAGCGAGTCGACGTCGGCGTCACCGGAGTAATGGCGACGCAGTCGCACGGCGGCGAGGCGTTGCGGGCCTGCTCAGCTCCTTGCCTCCGCGCCACCGGCCCGGTCGAACACGGCGCGGCCAGCGCGGATCACGGTCAGGTCTTCGGGCCCGCAGCTGGCCCACAGGGCACCGAAGCTCGTGAGCCCGTCGTCAGGCGCGAACAGGGCGTCCAGGTCGACGGGCGCGGGCTCGTCGGCGGGTGCAGTGGGGCGGGGTGGCGGGTTGCCCGACACCAGGCGCAGTCGGGTGCAGCCGTCCGGGTCGACGTGCTCGACGGACTCGGCGAGGTAGGTGCGGGCGCCGACTCGTCTGGTGTCGGGGTGGTGCAGGACAACGTCGCCGGGGCGCAGCGGGTACCACTGCTGGCTGATCAGCGGCGGTAACTGCGGCACCCGCCCCGCCGGAACGACGGCGTCGCTGGCGCAGGCGGGGCCTGCGGTGCGGGCCGCGTCCACCGCGTCGAGAAGGACACCGGCGGGGAGGACGTAGACGAGGTAGTCGCCCTTGCGTCCGAGCGCCGGTTCGGGGAGCGGGCGCGGCAGGTCCAGGACGGCATCCACCGCGTGGAGGACTGCGGCGACGTGCTCGGGAACCGCGCCCTCGACACGCAGCCGCAGCGGAGCGCGTTCCCGAGGTGTACGGGGCGCACGGGGGGTGTGCCTGCTTCTGCTCCTGGTCATCGGGTGCCTACCTCTCCGAGGTGATCGGCTCGTCGTCCGCGTCCGGTTCGCCCAGGGCCGCGGTGACCCGGTCGCGCAGCTGCGCGAGGTCGCCGTCCGGTCCGTTCGCGGCCAGGCTCGCGAGCAGCCTCTCGCGTAGGCGCCGCACCTCGACGGCGGCTCGCCAGTTGTGCTCGGCGTCGGCCTTGGCCGTGGCCAGCTCGGTGCTCAGTTCGACGATCGTCCCGGCCAACTCCCGCTCGGCGGCCTTGTGCTCGCCAGCGAACTGCCTGTGCTGGGCCTCCAGGGCCAGGGTGTGCGCCTCGCACAGGTCGTCCAGCTTCTTCTGCGCGGCGGTGGCCGCCTTCTCGGCCTGCTCCGTGGCGGTGGCGCGTTCGCGTTCGCGCTGGCCTTCGAGTTCGGTGATCTTCTCGCCCATCCTGTCGACCTGGGCGATGAGCTGGTTCTTGGCGCCGGTGAACTCACCGATGACGCCGACCTGGTCGGCATTGGTCTTGGTGGCCTCCTGCAACAGGGTGGACAGGTCGTCGGCCCGCTTTCTCCGGTCCGCTTCCCGCGTCGCCGCCGTCCGCGCGGCTGCCTTGGCCTCGTCGCGCTCCACCGGCGCCGCACCCCTGCCCCGACTGGCATAGGCGGCGGCCTCGTCGGCTGCCTTCTTGTCCTTGAGCGCCTGCTCGCGGGCTGCGTTGGCCTTCCGGGTCTCGCGGCGGGCCTGCTCGGCCTCAGCGGCGGCCAACTCAGCGTGGGCCAGGGCTTTGACGACCTCGCCGGTCAGGCGCTGGTCGAGCTGGGTGAGGTCACCGCGCATCGGGTCGAGCGCGGCGAACAGCGCCTCGACGGCAGTCCGCAGGTCGGTGTGGTGGCGGGCCTGGGTTGCGACGTCGAGGTCGGCCGTCGGGCCGGTGCCGCCGTAGGCGGCCAGCCACAGGTCGTGTACCTCGTCCAGGCGCTGGCAGGTGACCTCCTTGCCCCGGCAGTCCTGGCCCCGCACGGTCGCGCAGTGCCGCGGGTGCGGCCCCCCTCGGCTGGCGGGCCTGCGGTGGTGGCGCCAGCAGAACTCGCACAGCCGTTCGTCCGCCTGTGCTGCCTTCCGCCTCTCGTCGCCGCGCCGGAAGGCCAGCGGGGCGGGGGCGTGTTCGTCCCGCCCTCGGCGGTGCGGTCGTCGGCGTCGGTCGCGTCAGCGGTGTCGGTGTCGACGTGCTGCTGATCGCTCATCGTTCCTCGGGTGACGTGGCGAATTCTCGGCAGGCCCGCCCCGGCCGGGTCGGTGATCTCGACGGGAGCGGGCGCGTCGGGCGAACCGGGCGGGCTTGCCCGCTACTCAGTGAAAGGGCGTGCCTCGAAGGGGTGTCCATGCGTGTCGGTCCAGTGCTCCCGCCCCGTCGGCTGCCTGTCGGCGCGCCACTGGTCGCTCCAGGAGTTCATGGCGTGGTGGCCGCCGGGAGCCTGCGCCGGGCGCAGGATCGCCTCCGGCCAGAACTGCTCCAGCGGCACCTCGTAGCCCGACTCGGCCATGATCCTCACCCCCGACCGCTCCAGCAGGGCACGCCATGCCGCGCAGTCCACCAGCCCCTCGTCCGGGTGGGCGCGGAACAGGAACTCCCAGTGCGCCGATGCGCAGCCGATGTGCAGTCCCGTCTCGTGCCCGGCCCACCGCTCCACCGCCGCCAGACCCGTGTCCACCGCGTAGTAGCTGTAGCCCATCGTCCGCCGCTCCTCTGTATCCGCTGTCGGTGTCGTGCGTCGGCTGCGCCACCGCCCCGACCATGCCGGTCATCGCGGCAACCGCGCCGTGTGCGGCGGTGCCACCACGCTTCCCGCAGCCTCGCAGGGAGCATGGGCGTAGGTCATGTCCCCTCCGAGCGGAAGGTCTCGCCCGGCGACGCGAGGCGGCCCTCCGCACGCAGGAGGGCGGCCCGGTACTCCATGCCGCTCACCGCCCGCGCGAACCCGCTCTCTCGCTGCCCATCGACGCCCACTGCGCCGGGATGCCCGTCCAGGTGTGCCAGGCGTTCGCGCCTGCGCCGCGCACCGCCCGCCCGCTCACAAGCGGGCGTGCGCTCCCCGTAGTTCACGCGTTCTCCTGCAGCGGGCTCGTCCCGATGTCTGCCAGGTCTGCTAGAACGGCGTCGACCAGGGGATCCCGCCCACGCTAGGTAGGCGTGCCCCGGCGGGAGCGCGGGCAGCCCGTACCGGTCGTAGAGCGCCCGCGCCTTGGCGGTCGGGGTCTGCCGGTCCCGCTCCAGCAGTCCCGCAGCGCGGGCCACCGCGAGATGCTGCCCGATGGCGGCCTGGTCGCCGCGGATCAGGGTGCCTTCCTCGCGGCGAAAGACCAGGTCGCCTCCGAGGTGCCCGAGCCAGTCGAACGAGCTGTTGATCCAGGTGTCGCCGAAGATCAGGGCATGGGGGTGCTCGACCTCGGCGTGGGCTAGGGGCAGGTTGGGACAGCGGGACGCCAGGGTCTTCAGGCGCGTGACGGCCATGTTCTCGCGGTCCCTGTCCAGGGCGGTGAGCCCGTAGCCGATGTGCTCGGTGACGCCAGGTCGGCGCAGCATGATCTCCACCTGTTCGACGAACTCCTCGGTCACCACGGCGTCGCGCACGTTCGAGGTGACCAGCCGGAACCGCTCGCTCGCCTGGCGCAGGGCGTGCAGGAGCAGTTCGCGGTGCTCGAAGACGGGCACGCTGCGCACGCTCAGCGCCTTCAGCTCGGCGCGTGCGGTGACGCTGTCGCGGGTCGCGGCCGAGACCGCCCGCCCGTCGTCGTCGGGCAGTTCGTGGGCTGGGATGGCGTCGACGCGGCGCTGCAGGACGCGGACGCTCTCGTGCGAGGCGCGGCGGGCACGCAGGTGCTCGGACAGATCGGGCTCGCCCAGTGGAGCGCGCACGCTGGTGCCCAGCTTGGCGGCGGCGCCGATCTCGGTCAGGACCTGGTCGTGGACGGTGCTGGTGGCGTCGATCACCAGGGTCAGGCGCACCTCGTCGAACTCGGCCGCAGCGTGGGCGAGCAGGACGACCGGCAAGTAGTGGCGCTTCTGGCGGGTGACCGCGTCGATGGAGACGATCTCGCCCACGCTCGTGCCTGCGGGGGCGGAGGTACGGCGGGGAGGAGAGCAGGTCGTGCCCGGCGCGACGGGATTCCTCGACCAGGCGGTTGAGCACGCGCGCGGTGACCTCCTCGGCGGCGACCTCGTGGGTGCTGGCCTCGGGCAGGAGCACCAAGCTCCGGCCGGTGGCGGTGGCCCAGGCGATCAGCTTGCCGCAACTGTCCGCACCTCGTCACCCGTGCCCTCGGCGTTATGGTCGCAATAACCCTCGCAGCGCGATGGCGAACACTTTCAATCCAGAAATAGTTTAGCGAGCATTATTGCGATCTGCTTGCGCAGCATCTGCCGGCCGTACCGGTTTACACGTTGGCCGCCACTCAAGGAGCACCGCAGGCTCCGACCACCTGGTCGGTGGGACACGCACACTCTGCGGCGCCGCGGGGCTGTGGGGCAAGCCACCAAAAGAGATGGCTTGCCCCACAGCCCCGACGGCACCGCCTGCCGAGTGTGCCCCACCGACCAGGTGGCTTCGCCGAGCGGTTTGACTACGACATGTCATTCCTCATCGACTTGCAGACAAGTCGGCAATCCGATCAATCGCCTCCGCAGACGCAACCACCGAATCGAATCAACCGGGGCACTCCATTTCACACCGACCCGGAGAACGTTCATGTCCCACACCCCACAGTCCGCCAGGATCGCCCCACCCGAGATCGTCGCCTCCATCGCCGCCGTCGTCGACTACAACTGGGACGCCGAGCAGGCCGACCACCAGGAGCAGTCTCCGCAGGACCGGCCCGGTCATGTCTTCAACGCGCTGACCGTCATCCGAGGCTGGCTCGACGCGGTCGACGACCTCACCCAGCTCCACGAGACTGCCAATACCGACGCGGACCGCCATCGCTAGCCCCTGACCCGCTTCTACCGCCGCAGTGAGCACACCTTCCGGGTGCAGATCGAACGCGACAGCTACAAGATGCAGTCCTTCGCGGTGGCCGAGGTGCTCGACGCCGACCGCAAGTGATCGAACGTCGTGGGCAACGACTCATCGAACTGGTACGACAGCACCTCGCCCTGGAGTGGGAGGGGAACCGGAGGTCGCGAGCCCGGCTTCACGACGCTGCGGCGCCTCTCCGACGAGTTGGCGCACAAAGCATCAGTGATCGTGCCAGCCTGACCTGCCCGGCTCACCCGGACACCACGCACAAGACCGCCTCAGCGGGACCCGTTCGACACCCCGGAGACCTGGGCGCCGTCGTGCCCGGTGGGGTGCCGCCCAGCGTGCTCCGCCGCGGTCGGGGTGTCCAGCAAAAAGCGCCGGACACTCCATCCCCTCGGCGGAGCCGCGCGGCAGGCGCGTCATCGGATCCGTTCGGTGGCCACAGCGCCCCGACATCCACTCGAATCTGCTTGCACATCAACACTTTCTCCTTCACATCAGAGCACTGTCATGTCCACAACACATCGAACGAGAGCTATAACGACGACCACGAACGCCGCCGCCGAGCGCGACACCACCGTCAACATCGCCACCACCAACGACGCCATCGTCAACGACAACAGGGACATCGTCGAGCAGGTGGAGGTCACGGCCACGCCAAACCGAGCTCCGGATGGGACGCATACCTGCTGATCGACTGACTCCGGCATCCTCACCGGTCGAGCCGCCATCTGGCGTGTCCTGGCCGGAGACGACCTCGTCACCACTACCAGTTCGCCCGTGGTGGCTGGCTGGCTGTTCTTCGGCTGGGCCAGTTCCTGAAGTCCCGGCGCACCGGGGTTGCGCCACGGCGTTCCCCACACCCGCCTGTCTGGTAGGGCCTCGGCGCACGGTGCCGGGACCTGCTCGCGCGAACTCGCGGCGCGTCCCGCACCCGGCGGGGGCACCGCACTCTGCACCGGCGCCCCCCGCCGCAGCGAGTCGCACCGCCGGGGGGGGCGGCGGAGTAGCCCGGATGCGCTGATGGCACGGTTCCGATTCCCTCTATCCCACAAGGAGTTACGCATGCCCACCATAGTCCCGGAGCTGCGTGATGTCGTCGGCTTCGTGCTGGAGCACGCCGACAAGAGCGCTCTGGAGAGCATCACGCAGGCGGTCAAGTCGCGCCACGGCGTCCTGCGTGAGAAGTCTGCGGCCGAGGTCACCGAGAACGCGACGGTGACCATCCGCGACATTTCGCCGAAGTACCTCAACGGCCTGTCAGGCGTCGTGAAAAAGATCGTCCGCGGCCACGGCAAGCCGCACGCGACGGTGACCCTGGACAAGGTATCGACGGATACTTTGGCGTTCTCCTCGACCAAGTTCGGCCACCTCGCTGGCCGCGCCTCCTACGACCTGACCGGTGTGCCGCTGAGCTGCTGCGAGGTCGTCAAGGGCTGACTGCGGGCCCTGTTGTCCGCCTCACCCCGGTACAGAAGGCCCGGCGCTGGTTCCCGTGAACCGTGCCGGGCCTTCGCGCCGTCCCAGGCCGGTTCATCGGCCCGAATTTCCCTGATTCCGGGGGGTTGTGAGCACCGTCCGGGCCGAGGCCCGCACCCGCTGGGTACACACCGGCATCGAGGCACCCTGCTCGTTCACCGTCACCAGGTTCAACAAACTGGAGACAGACCGCAGCGTGGCCTACAGCGCCGAACTCATGCACCCGACCTCGGCGTGGTCGGTCGCATCTCCAACCGGGGCGACGGCGGACCGACAACCTTCCACACAACTGGACCTTCTCGCCGTATGAAGCGAGTGAATCCTGTCGCCGGTCGGCGATTCTTGCATCCGTCGACCGTCCAGCCTGCGCACCCGAAAGATGTTGATTCTTATGGGGAACAGCTCACGACCCGGAAGTGTCGTGGTCCGCGAAATCGACCACGAGCCATTCGAAACAGTCGGAGAGCAGTACGTCGTGCGCGAGCTGGTCTGGAACGGCATCGACGGCCGATCCTACGACCTGGTAAGCCTGGCCGACGACACAGTGCTCGCCGAGGAGTCGTTCGACGAGTATCCCACCGATGCGCAGATCGCCAAGGTGCTGCGCCACCATGGCATCGACGTCGAGTTGGGCGTGTGCGCGTTCTGCGGAGATGAGCTCCTGCCAGCCACCGCGCACCGGCATCACAACGGCTGGGTTGGCGACTGCTGGGACAAACGGTTGCGCACCAACGAATGAGGTCGGCACGCCCCCATCGCTGCAGAGCACGACGGTCGAAGCACTGCGGTACCCAGCGGCTGCCTCTGCCGCGATACCGACACCCGATCCCGTCGAACTTGCCAGGCCAACGTCCCTATCCGAAACGCATCGACCGGACGCAGCACCGCGGTGGCCGAGACGGAACCCCAGCCAACCACTTCTGGATCTTCGTCGACTGTCGCCAGGGAACCCACGCAACTTCACCGTTCACTCGACATCGACCTCGCCATCCATCAATAGGGCTACAAATGCCTACCCGAAACCACTTCTGGATCCGCCTATGACCAAGCCTGCCATCCGCGCCTTCCTCGACCTGTCTACTAGCCACCTTCGCGCGCAGACCTGCCGGCAGCTCGACGACCACGAGGGGGTCATCGCACACAACCTGCGGCACGGCTGGCTGCTGTTCGTACCCGACCCCGCCGACGAGGCCGCCGCCGGCGACATCGACTGGCCCGATGAACTCGTGCCGATCGTCGAACTGGCCCAGAGGAACGACTGCTCCTACGTGCTGTTCGACTCCGACGGCCCTCAGCTGAACGGCCTGCCCATCTTCGACTGGTAGGCCACAGCACCCATTACGCCCCGAACGGGTGTGCATATCCAGGGTTGTCGGCATCGTCCACGACAACCCCCCGGATGGGCGGGCGCGGGCGGTGGCCGAACCCGGCTCCGCGCCCCGTCGACCTCGGCAATCCTGCTGACCCGATATGCACCCAGCCGCACATTCTGTCCCCGGTGGATCCATCGGAGCGCGGCCTTGGTCAGCCGAAGTGCCTCCAGGACGTTCTCGCCGCGTTCCCGCCCGAGATCACATTTCCAGTTCGAACGTGTGGGTCCGGTTGGCGCCGCCCAGCGTGCTCTTCCGGGGTGGGGGTGTCCAGCAGAAAACGCTGGACACCCCCACCCCGGAAGAGCCGCACAGCAGGCGCACCACCGAATCAGACCGGCCCCACAAGTTACCGGCCACAGCGCCGCTTCCCTCTTCAACACCAACACATTCCCGCACTTACGTCAGGTCACCGCCATGCCCGCAGCACCTTACGGCAGAGGAGGAACGGCTACGACCAGCGAGCACTCCATCGGCGACACGCCACCCGCCGAAAACCGGCAACTGGTGTTCGTTGTCCCGTGCGGCCGCGCCAAACTCGACACCCCTGCCCCGGCCCGATCGCTCTACATCGGACAGATGTTCCGGTACTGCTTCGCCACCGCCGAACGCGAAGCCGTCCTCGCCGCGAGCGCGGGCGCCACTACCAAGGTTCTCATCCTGTCCGCCCGGTACGGACTGCTCGATCCCGACACCGAGATCGAACCCTACGAGCAGACGATGACTTCCGCCAGCGCGGTCGACGCCCACCGGCTGGCAGATCAGTTCGCGACCGTCCTCGCCGGATACGACACCGAGGTCGTCGTCTTCCTGCCCAAGGCGTACCTGGTCCGACTACGCGACGCCGTCGCACTGATCCGGCGTCGCCACGGCCACAAAGTGTCCTTGCGCGACGCCTACCAGACGGCTCCGGGCATCGGCTACCAGCGCCAAGTGCTGGCCGCTCTGCGCCGCTCGCAGTCGCTCCGAAGCGGCCACGGCCGCTAGCGGCGACCGCGTCGGGGATGCGGCCCCGGCCTCGCCCTGTCGGACCAAGCCGCCAGTGCGACGTCGGAACCGACGAGAAGAAACGACCATGTCACCTCCATCCCTGATCGGGAAACTCGCTCCCGCAAGGGACATCTACACCACCCGACCGTGCAACCGAGCCGGTGCCCCCCAAATCCAGATGCCCGAACTGGGCAAGGTCCTGCACCGTTATCACAACGGAGGCATCGATCGCTGGTGACGGAAATCCTGCATCACGACTGGGAGTCCCACAACCCCTAGTCCGCAGGCCACGAGCTGGACACCGGCCAGCATGTTCCATTCACCGCCGAAAACGTCCAGTCATACTGCAGCATCGGCTACCGCCTTGCCGGGGCGGCCATGCACCCGATCACCAGTCGCCTGTCCGACCGTCCCGTTCGGCTCTACCGGTGGCTGTACGCCTTCGACGGGTCGGTGCTGCGTGTCTTTCGCAACCACGACGACCACCGCTGGATACCGGCGCGCGAACTCGATGCCACCACCCTCGCCACCTTCGACGCGATCGGCCCGAGCGTTCCGGACACCGGTCCCGACTGACCCGTCGACCGATCCGCCATGACCGCATCACCCAGGCGACACACCGAGGCCGGGAGGCTCTCGCCGCGATCCCGCCCGAGACCACGTTTCCAGTTCGAACGTGCGGGCCCGGTAGGTCCGGTGGGCGCCGCCCAGCGTGCTCCACCGGGGTGGGGGTGTCCAGCAGAAAACGCTGGACACCCCCACCCCGGAAGAGCCGCACAGCAGGCGCACCACCGAATCAGACCGGCCCCACAACTCACCGGACACAGCGCCACTTCACCTTCAACACCAACACATTCCCGCATTTACGTCAGGGCATTGCCATGCCCGCAACACCTGGAATGAGGCCAACGCGATGACCGCTACCCTCGACACCGCCCATCACAGCAACGTGCCCGACCTGATCACCATCGACCAGGTCACCACCGACACGCCGACCGTCTACCCCTTCGTCTTGCACGGGGTCGACCCGCGGGGGCTGCGCGCGGACGGCAACAGCCGTGTGGTCGTCGACATCCGCGAGACGCGGCCCGAACTGGTGGCCTCCGTCGCCGAGCACGGCGTGGACCCCAAGGTCTCGATCATCAACGTGGCTCCGGCCCCCGACGGCGTCCTCGCGGTGCTCGTGGGCTTCCACCGCCACGCCGCCGCCGTTGCGGTCAAGGAACGGGAGAACCCCGACCTCACCGTCGACCTGCTGGTCCACGCACCCGGCACCAGGCGGGAGGTGCTGGTGGTTCAGGGCATCGAGAACATCCACCGCAAGGGCTACACCACGGTCGAGGAGGCCGAGCTCTACGGCCAGCTCGCCCTGGAAGGGATGGACACCGAGGCGATCGCCCGCGAGCTGAGTCTGCCCGACGAACAGATCAAGGCCGGACTCGCCGTCGCCGCCAGCACTCGCACCCGGGCCGCAAGCAAGGCCCTGCCCACCGCAGACATGCTCTTGCTGTCCCAGCTCGCCGAGTTTGGCGACGACGAGGACGCCCACCAGGTGCTCGTCGACGTCCTGACCACCCGCCCCCATCAGTTCCAGTGGAAGATCGAGCAGTTGCGCGACCAGCGGGAACAGCGAGCCATGCTGGCTCAGGAGACGCAGAAGTTCACCGACCTGGGCTACGTGCTGGTCGACGATGAGGACGACCTGCCCGACGGGACCGAGCGGCTCGACGAGCTGTGCGTCGGCGACGGCGTCGACCCGCTGGACCCCGCGGGGCACGCTGGCTGCCCAGGACGCGCAGTCTCGGTGTGGGTGGATGGCGAGCTGAAGGTTGAGGTCGCCCAGTACTGCCTCAACTACGTCGCGTACGGGCACCGCACCCTCGCCTCGGTGCGGATCGCGGCCGCCAAAGACCGGCTGCGCGCCGAGGGTGTGCCGATCGTCGACCCCGCCGCCGACGGCGTGGTCCCCCTGTCCCGGCTGTTCGCCGACGAGCAGACCCAGCACGCCCTCACCGCCGCCGACCACGCCGGCTGCCCCGGTCACGCGGCCTACGTCATCGACATCCCCTTCCGGTCGACCACCGACGTCGGATACGTCTGCACCGACCACGCCGCGCACGGCCACGTCCTGCGTTTCGCACCGGCTGCGCCGCAGCCCGAACGCGACGCCGCCTATCAGACCGGTGAACGCAAGCGCGCGACCGCGAACAACCGGCTGTGGCGCGATGCCAAGATCGCCCGCCGCAAGTGGCTGACCAAGTACTTCACCGACTGGCGCAAGCGCAAGGCCACTGCGCTGCCAGCGCGCCTGCAACACTGGCTCGCGCTCGCCCCCGTGCTGGCCAGCGACTACCTCGCTGAGTCCGGGCACGCGCACGCCTACGCCTGCGCCCTGCTCAAGCTGGGCGAACCTAAGGATCACCGCCGCACCAACAACCCGATCGCGGTGCTGCTGCGGCGCAAGACCACCACCGAGACCCAGGCCGTCCTGATCCGTCTGGCCCAGGTCGTCGGTGCCTGCGAGGCGCACTGGAACGCCAAGTACACCGAGACCGCCGACGCCAGCTGGCGCTCGCCCAACGACGACACCCGCTTCTACATCGAGCTGCTGCAGGCCCTGGGCTACCCCCTCTCTCACATCGAGCAGGTGGTTCTCGACCCCGCCCTCGACCACGAGAAGTGGCCCCACCTCGCCCCTGTCACCACCGGTGACAAGCAGATCTGCGACCAGCAGGCGGCGTGATCGCCGCACCCCCTAGGTGGTTGGGCCCACGCCTGCCTCTCTGCGTGGGCCCGACCACCCCGATGTAACCGGCCACCACGGGCTCCTGGCCCGCCCCACCCGCGCTGACTCAGTCCGCAGTCCCGCCCAGTCCACCCGTTCACGTCGAACCCCGAGGAGACCACAGTGATCGCTGACTCGTCGTCGAATCCGCCACCGTCCGGACACACGCTTTTCGACCGGAAGCAGACGGTCCGGGTGGACGACCCCGGCGATCTCATCGCCACCATCCCGTACCTGATCGGGTACTTCCCCCACGACGCACTGGTGATCAACTTCGTCCGCGACGGCGTCATCATCAAAACCCTGTGCTGCAACAGTATCTCCGACGTCGCCGCCGAACCGGCATCGACCGGGGAACTTCTCGACACCCTGATTGGTCACGCCGAGGGCGAGGCCATCCTGATCCTGGTCGCGACCCAGCATCAGCACCACGATGACGCCCCACCTCATGCCGCATTGATCAACGCGATCGCGCGGAGGTTCGCCGAACTGGGCGTCGACGTCGCGGCCTTCTGGACGACCGGCATCGCCGAGGGCGCCCGATGGGGCAACTACCACGATCCCTCCCGGACCGGCACCGTCGCCGACCCCGCGTGCTCCCTGGCAGCGGCTGCCACAGCGATACAGGGCCAGCGGACCTTCGCCAGCCGAGCCGAGCTCGTCGCGACGTTGGAGCCAGCACCCCAGGAGGTTCTGCACCGCTGCGAAATGCTGCTTTTCGGCTTTGCCGCCGCCGGGCGTCCTGCGGCTTCGGACGCTTACCGCCTGGTCGCTGATCACGTCACCCGTGCCGGCCTGCGCACCGAGGCGTTGACCGACACCGAGGTCGCGCAACTGGTATACGTCCTCGGTGACCTGGAAGTCCACAGTGCCTGCCTCGGGTTCGCAGTCACCGACCAGGCGGCCGCAGCCGAACGGCTGTGGACGGAGCTGACCCGGCAGTCGCCTGTCCCCGAACGCGCACAACCGGCCGTGTTACTGGCCGTGTCGGCCTACCTGCGCGGCGACGGAGTCCTGAGCAGCGTGGCACTGGATCACGCGCAGGCGGCGGCTCCCGACCATCGTCTCGCCCGATTGATCCGTCAAGCCCTCGACACCGGACTTCCGCCGGAGAGGTTGCGTTCGTTGGTCGAGCAGGCCCTGGCCACCGACCCGGAATAGAGCCAAGGCACCCACACCTGACCCGAATCCAGTCTGCGACCACCCGATCGGCCTGCCACGCCTTGGCCGCTGGCCGAGTCCGCGCAGTTCGGTGCTTCCGGCAGTCCTGTACGCCTACACCATCGTCCGCCGGCCGCTTCCCGCCTACCGCCGCCTTACCCGCCAGGAGGTGCCGTGTCGACCGCCGCCGCGCTGCGTCCGACCACCCGACCACGCTGGATCACCCCGTACGACGCCAGCCGTTGCTATCTGCTCCCCAACGACGTCGAGTGCAACATCCCGCGCCTGGGCGCGGCCGGCGAGTGCGGCGCCTGGGACTGGGCCCGCGGCCACCTGGTCGAGCTGCACTTCCGGCTCGGCGGCGCGCCGTTGGCCCTGCACTACCGCGAACTGGTGGCCCGTCACCCGCACGACGCCCTCGGCGTCGCGCCGCACCTGCCGGTCGGCGTCGAGGTCACTGCCCGACTGCATACTCGCGAGAACCGGCTGGTCACTGTTGTCTCCCGCGTCGAGTCTGCTCCCTACGGACCGCGCGGCGACCACTGGCAGGTCACGGTCGACGGCGAGATCCCCACCGATGCCGACGACCCGGCCTTGCACGGCGAGCATCGCTACCCACCGTCGCTGCCGTTCCTGGCTTTTCTGGTCGATCTGCACCTGCAACGCACCTCGCCGCGCCCATCCGCGCTGGCAATCACGCTGCGTAACCACTCTTCGTGACCGACTCCTCACCCTCGAACTCGGAGCCGTCATGTCCCCGTACCGACACCGTGCCCCTGCCCGAAGTCGCCCACCGACCACACCGTCACCGGCGAGCCGCAGCCCGTGGATCACGCCGCCGTCGACGACGCCCTGCTCGACCTGCGCCACCGACAGATGGTTCGCCGGGCGTGCCCTCCACAGGAGGGATGAACCAGCCGCCCGCGATGTGCGACCACCGGCCGCCAAACGACCTGCGGTGAGCACCTGGATGGTCCTGCCTCGAAACCAGTAGTGCCCAGGAACGGAGCCCTGTCTGGTGGTGGTGCGTAGACGGGGACATGGAAGCAGGAACGCCGCCGCGCTCCAAGGGAGCCTTCGGCGTCGCTGCGCGAGCCTGCGCCCCCTTTCCGCGCGGTGGCGTTCCCGCTGGTGCCCCGCCCGTCCACGCACCACCACCAGATGGGAGAACCCATGCCTGTTTGCGGAAACCGCAGCCGTCATACCGACGGCAAGCCGGTCGTGCACGCCAGCGTTGACGCGGTGCGCGCCTGCTGCCTGGCCGACGAGGTCTGGGCGTGCCGATGGCTGGTTGCCCGCTTCAACCACGAGGACGGCGAGGAGTACGTCGTCGAGTGCGGCGGGCTGTCCTGGCACCTGCCCGACGACCGCGGTCACACCTGCGAACACGGCCACGACCACATCTACGCTGACGTCCGCGAGCGCGAGGGCTGGGACTACGCCGCCGACCCGGACGAAGCTGGCCTGCTGGCCGGCCGCGGCGTCCACCCCGTGGCCATGAACGGCGGCGCCATCGAGATCAACTACCAGGCGATGCGCTACGCGGCCTCCCTGGCCTGACCCGACACCCCAGCTCGACGGCCGGTGACCCACCACATGTCGGAGGGGCACCGGCCACCCTGTCGCGTCCTCACCGCCGACATCGGAAGGTCCCCGATCGTGAAGCCGACCAACTCCGCCGACCCCGTGGAACTCACCTTCGTCGACGGCCGCCGCATCGCCGTCCACACGAGGGTCGCTGATCGGGTTCGCGGCATCGACGCCGACGGCGATCTGCTTGTCCCGCTGGGTGAGCCGGACAACCCGATCCACCACGACGACGGCACCGAGTACCTCATCGCCCTGACCCCGTGCTGCCACGCCAGCGGCAAGGGCTCGGCCATGGCCGAGGGCGGCGTGGTCTGCCGCTCCTGCCACGACGAGGTCGACAGCAAGTACGCGGGTCCGGGCACCCTCGCTCTGGCCGTCACCGCCGTCATGGCCGAGCCGCCCAGCGCATCGGGGTGACCACCGCATGCCGGATCACTGATCCGTACCCGCCCTCCACGCCCGGTCGACCCACCAGGAGTCCATGATGTCCACTACCGGCCTGTCCGCCGACAATCCGATCCTCTCCGCCCTGAACATCGTCGGCAAGGCCTCCGAGTTCCCCCGCGGTCACGTGATCTTCTCCGAAGGCGAGCCGGGCGACCGGCTCTACGTCATCCGGTCCGGCAAGGTGAAGATCAGTCGCACCACGCCCGGTGGCCGAGAACACCTACTGGCCCTGTTCGGCCCGTCCGACATGTTCGGCGAGGTGTCGATCCACGACCCCGGCCCCCGCGGGTCCACCGCCACCACTGTGACCCAGGTGCAGGTGCTGAGCATCGACCGCCCTGCCCTGCGGCAGTGGATGGCCCACCGTCCGGAAATCTCCGAGCAGTTTCTGCGCGTCCTGGCGCGCAGGCTGCGCCGGACCAACTCGATGGTGAGCGGGATGATCCGCAATGATGTGCCTAGCCGGCTGGCCAAGGCGTTGCTGGAGCTGGCGGTGCGCTTCGGCAGCCAGGAGGCTGGGCTGCTGCGGGTCACCCATGACCTGACCCAGGAGGAGCTCGCCCAGCTGATCGGAGCCTCGCGCGAGACGGTGAACAAGGCACTGGCCAACTTCACCCAGCGCGGCTGGCTGCACCTGGAGGGCAGGAGCGTGCTGATCCTGGACCCGGACCGCCTGGCCCGCCGGGCGAGCTGACCGGCCACGCACAGCTGCAGCAGCACCAGCGGGACCCCGGTATGGCCCTCACCCGACTCCCGGGCTCCCCCGAGCAGCACGGGCTCGGCCGAGTCAGGAATGTGCCAGCGAGGCCTTCGACCGGCTCGCGCGACACCGCGGCAACTCCCGGACGAAGCCCCGACATGGGGCGTTCGCCCCCTCAGCCCTGGTGCTCCGGGCTGACCCCGAACAACATCACCTCTGGGGAGTTCGTCATGTCTACCGTCCACACCGTGTCCCTGCGTGGCCTGACCGGCCAGGTGTCCACCCTCACCGTCACTGCCGACGATGGCCCGCCCGAAATCCTGCTCACCGGCGGCAACGGCCGCAGCCAGCGCGAGCTGCGCGACCGAGTGCACGCAGCCCTGGCCAACTCCGGCCAGCCGAACCGGAGCCGGCACATCGAGGTGCACCTGGGCCCATCGGAGGCCGCGCCCCAGGCCGCCGCCGTGGCCGTCGCGGCGCTCTGCGTCATCCTGGGCGTCCGTGCGCGGCGGCTAGCCGGCACCGCGGTGCTCGGCGAGGTCGGTCTGGACGGCAGCCTGCGCCCCACCTGCGGCGTGCTGCCCGCGGTGCAGGCCGTGCGCGCGCACGGCCTGCACCGGGTGATCGTGCCCGCCGACGCCCTGGGCCAAGCCGTGCTCGTCGACGGCGTCGAGGTGCTCGGCGCGCGCACCCTGAGCGAGGTGGCCGACTGGCTGCGCGGCACCGACACAGCCCTGCACCGGCCCGGCGTGCCCACCGGGTTGGTCGCCGAGACCCCACAGCCGCCGTGGCGGGCGCTGACCACCCCGGTGCTGCAGGCGGTGGAAGTCGCTGCCGCTGGCGGGCACCACCTACTGCTCGACGCCGTCGAGGGCTCGGGCACGTTGCTGGTCGCGCAGTGGCTGCATCAGTTGCTGCCCGACCTGACCCCCGACCAGCAGCTCCAGCTCGCCGCGATCCGGTCGTTGACCGGCCCGCGCGAGGACGGCGCGATCCTGACTGCTACAGCGCCGATGGTGACCGCCCACCACAGCGACTCGCTCGCCACCCTGGTCGGCGGCAGCGTGCCCGGCGCGGTCAGCCGCGCCCACCACGGCGTGCTGGTGGCCTGCGACCTTGACCGGTTCGCACCCCTCGCGCTCGAGACGTTGCGCCGGGCACTGCTGGACCGGCAAGTCCGGTTGGCCCACGGCGGGCACGAGTTGCGCTACCCGGCCCTCGGCCAGCTGTTCGCCACCTGCGTTCGCACCCCTGGGCTGCGGACCCTGCTTGCCCCGGTGCTGCTGGACACCCTGGACATCCGGCTCCGGCTCGCCTCCCCCCGGGCTGTGATGCTCCCGCCCGAGGACGATCGGGACCGGATCGGGCGCGTCCGCGCCCAAGCCCGCGCCCGTGTCCTGCGCGCACGGGCCCGCGCCGCGACCCGCTGGAGTCAGGCCGCGTCCGGCTCCGACACCGTGTTCACCAACGCGACCGTGCCCGAGGAGGTACTGCACTCCCGGCCGTTGCCCGCTGCGGTGGACGCCCCGATCCACCACGCCCTGCGGATCGGGGCATTGTCCCACCGCGGCGCTGGTGCCGTGCTGCGGATGGCCTGGACTGCGGCCGACCTCGACGGCCTCACCCCGCCAGCGCGCCGCCACATCGAGCAGGCGCTGGCGCTGCGGCGGACGACTCCCACGCAGTCCGCGACCGTTCCGGAGGTGCGGTGATGCCCGGCCCGGTGTCCGCGTTCGTCCCGCCCTACCGGGAGCTGCACGTGCGCGATGTCGGCGACCTGGGCAACGCGTTGATCGGCAGTGGTCTGCGCCGCGAGTTCGAACAGCAGGTCCGCGCCCGGCTGCCCGAGCTGATGATGAAGGGCATCACCCGCTGCTGGACCGACTGGTCGCAGGTCTGGGTGGTGCAGTGCGGTGGAGACACGCGCAACAACCGCGTCGTGCTCGCCGGGCGACAACCGCAGACCACGGTCGAGATCACCCTGCCCTACCTGCACTACTACCAGGTGCGCACCCCGCTGTCGGACAGCGACCGGATGTTGACCGCGCTGCAAGCCGCTTACCCGCCCGGCACGCCCACCCGTGCGCTGGCCGACGCCCTCGTCGGTGTACTCACCGTCTGGGCGCATCACCGGCGCGAACACCACACCGGGGTGCCACTGGCCCAGATCGACCGGGCGATAGCCGAACCGCTGCGACCGCTGTTGGCCACCTGGCTGTACGGCGACGAGATCACCGACACCGACGACGCGCAGTGGCGGCTGCGCTGACGCTGCGACAACACCCACCAGCGCGGATGACGGACGGCTCTTGGGCGGTGGGGCGGTGGCACTCTGCGCTGGCACACGCACGTGCGCCCACCACCCACAACCGCCCGGCCTCGACCGGCCTGGGTTGGTCGAACCCGACGCCCCCGACAACCACGGTGCCGGATCCGGTGCCGAAAGGACATGAAACCCCATGCAGGAGATCCGGGCACTGGCCGCGCCGGGCATCGCCGCCGATGCCGCCCCTGCCGCCCTGGTCGCTCGACCCTGCCGACCGCGCCCTCCCCCGCCCCCGCTCGGCGACCTCGTCCGCGCGGCGGCGGCCAACTGGCCCGACCGCCCCGCCGCCGTTGCCACCCTCATCGGCATTCCCCTCACCCCGGTCCTGGAGCGTGAGGCCCGGGAGGAAGCCGCAGGGGAGGCGATCACCGTCACCGTCGACGGCGTGTTCGGCAGTGACACCGTCGAGTACACGGCCATGCTGTTGATCACCGTATGCATCCGCAACCACGGCGTCGACGGCGCGCCAGCCCTTCCCAGCCGGGCCGAGTTCCTGGTCGGGCAGATCCATACCTCGGCCGAGATCCTGGAGACCTCTGGAGTGGATCTGCCCGACCAGAGCCACACCGTAGCCCAGCTGCGCGCCTATGCCCACACCCTCCACCCACAAGGATGGGACACGTGACCGCCCGCGCCGCGTTAGGGGTGAACGGCACCGGCTCTCCCCGCGTCCCCACCCCGGCACCCCAGCGGTGGCCCGACTGCGGCACGCGGCCCACGGCTGCGCGCGACGCCCGCCAGGCGGGTGCATGACAACCGTGGACGCGCACACCGTGCCTCTCGACGTCCCCGACCAGCCCTTCGGAAGCGCCATCTGCCATGTCTCGCAGAGCGTCGCAGTCAAGTTCGACATCCTCGGGCGCTACCTGTTCCACGGCCTGGACATGGTCCATGTCCGGATCCGCTCCATGACCGGTCTGTAGGGCGTGGTGGGAGAAACCCTACGGGTGCGATGGGGTGCCCTCGACGACATCACCACCAGCGGCCGGGAGATCACACCGGTGGACCTCACCCCCACCGCAACTGCGACAACTGGCACCACACCAGCCTCGCCCCCTGGCCCGAACCGACGCCCACGGCCCGATCACCGACCGCAACGTACTCGAACTGCTGTGGCTGGGCTCCTGCATCACCACAGCCAAACACGCCCCCGTTCGCCGGGCCGACCGGCGCACCTCGCTCGCCGACAGGCGAGCGGCACTGAGCCTGTCCCTCGGCACCCCGCCCGAGCACATCGACGAACTCGGCTACACCAGCGCGCAGTGGATGCGCGCCACCCGCCCGACCAGTTACCCGTCCACAAGGGGCCTACACCATGACCACCCGCACCGCGCCCGGCCGCGACAGCACAATCGACCTGCCGGGCTCCGAGGTGAACACCGCCACGAACGTCCTGTTCAGCCACGGATTCGGCAGGGTCTTCGCGTCCGTCGGTGCATCCTTCGACAGCATGCAGTGGGCCGAGGAGGAGATCGAGACCGCCCGCCACCAGCACCCGGCACACGCCGACCGGATCCACCACAGCTTCCTGCTGCTGTTGGCCAACCCGGACCTCACGCGGCTGGCCGACAGCGAGACGGTCTACCGCGCGCACTGCCGCGAACTGCTCGACCGGGTCGCGGCCGGCGCCGATACCCGACCGGGCACCGCGGCCGAGGTGTGCTGCGCGCTGCTGCACACCAGCCTGCTGGCACCGCTGACCTCGGCGGCCACGGGCCTGTGCCTGCGGATGTGGCAGGCCGCGGGCCTGCCGGAAATCCCAGGATTCACCGAGGCCGGTCGCTACCACGAGGCCCTGGAAAGCTCGCTCATCGACGAGCACGAGCAGTTCGCCCGCCGCAAGCTCACCGTTCCCGGCCGCCACCTCAGGGCCATCAAGTGCAACGGACGCCACAACAACCAGGACGTCGACTGCGTCTACTCGCCGACCGGCCAGCTCGCCATCGAGCTCTGAGCACGAGGCCGACGGCGACGCCTGTCGGGAGGGCGGTGGGGTCGGTGGAGGGAGAGCCGTGGAGCGGGCGCGGCCGGGGCTGTCGCTCCGCGCGAAGCCGATCAGACCGCGCCGGGTCCGCGGCGATGAACCCAGCCCGAAAAGCATGGGCTGGAACCCCCGCCGCCCCCTTCGGGGCCCGGCCACGGCCTGATGTCCGGCACGCGGAGCGACAGCCCTCTCAAAGCCGGACCCGCCCGGTGAGCGTTTGCCCGGCGGGCGAGGTCGAGCCCGCACGGTAAAGGAGCACGAGTTGGCACATCCGCTGGTCGTCCACCAGAGGTACGCCCGGTACGACGTCTACATCGGCCGGGGATCGAAGTGGGGCAACCCCTTCGTCATCGGCATCGACGGTACCCGCGACGAGGTCTGCGATCTCTACGAGCAGTGGTTGCCCGACCAACCGGAGTTGATGGCCGCGCTCGGCGAGTTGGCCGAGAAGACCCTCGGGTGCTCCTGCGCACCGGACCGTTGCCACGGCGACTTCCTCGCGCACTTAGCGGCCCGCGTGCCCGTTCCCAGCCCGTGGGGAGATGCGGTTCCCGCCGATGGGCTCACTGCGGCCATGGCACCGTTCTGACCCGTTCGTCGCGGCGGTGGGCCGGATGTCTCGGCCTACCGCGTCCGGCGCGCGATGTCGGCTCCCGACGCGGTCACGACGCTCGTCACTAGGCAGAACTTCTGTTGTCCGACGCCAGCTTGATCACTGCCGCTGCGATCGGACCTACCGATGGCAGCACTCCGGTCTCCGGGCCGTCCCATGTCACCCCTGACCATCTAAATGAGCGGACCGGTACTTCCTCACCGGCCCGCTTTCCAGACCCCGGTCGGGAGCTACGCCTTCTGGCGCCCGACCGGGATGCTCTGTGTCCACTCCGAACAGCACAGGACAAGAAGAGCCGGTGCCAATCCGGACGCAACGCTGACACTTCGGCACATCGAGGTGGCGCCCAGCAGACGGAGAAGGCTTCGCCTCTGACCGGTACGAGGCCGTTCCCATCGCCGAGAACACCCCACTACTCTGCCCCGCCACGCCAAGCCCTTGCCGAGCACGACCTATAGATACGGCCTGCTCGACCAGCACGCCGACCGGCCGCGACTGGTCGGTGTGGCCACCCTCGGTGTGCCGATGAGCGAGAAGGTCCTCACCAATCCCTTCCCCGGCCTGAACCCCTACGAGGAAAGTCTGGAATTCAACCGGCTCGTCCTGGCCCAGGACGTGGCGGGAAACGGGGAAAGCTGGTTCTGTACCAGGGTATTCTGGCACGTAGCTGGACACGGCGTCCGTAGCGTGGTGTCCTTCGGCGATCCGGTCGAACGCTGGCGCTCCGGACCGAACAGGCCGGAGCTGATCAAACCCGGTCACTGCGAAATCATCTACCAGGCACTGAATTTCGCACACCTAGGCCACTCCACCGTCCGCCCCCTGCCCCTGCTGCCCGATGCGAAGGTGCTCACCACCCGCGCACAGGCCAAGGTCACCGGCCACGAGACCGGTGCCGCCAGTGTCATCGCCTGCCTGGTCGCTCTGAGGGTCACAGCTCCGCAGGACGACGTCGACCTTCACCGGTGGCTGCGTGAAGCCCTGCATGCTATCGGCAGCCGCCGCGTCTGCCATCCCGGCAACCACCGCTACGCCCTGTGGATTGGCCGCACCCGCGGTGAACGCACGCGCACCGTCATCGGCATGGCCGTCGGCCGCTACCCGAAGCCGGACCTCCAGCTCCCGTTTCCCAACCGCGGCGACCGTCACCAGTCGGTAGATCACCGGTCCCACGATCCGTGACTGAGGCGACGAGCTAAGGCTGGCCGCACCCGCAGAACCAGACCATGGAGGAACATCTCATGTCGCACGTTGCTCCGCCGCCCGGAACCGCCGTCGAGCTCCGACAAGCCCATCGGTACACCGTCCACTCGGTAATCGAGCGAGGAGTGATTCTCCACTCGTCGATGACCTGGTTGATCGCCTACTTCCCAGGCGACCCGCTGCGGGCCGTTGACCCCGCCGCCCCGGCCTCAATCCGCGTCGTACCCACCGCAGAGGTCACGGCCTACCGCGAGCTGGTCGACTGCGATCCCGCGTGGGTCGCCAGTACCTGGGAGCACCTGGCTCAGGCAGGTCCCAGGTTGCTCCAGGCACCGCAGGCCGTGCGGGTCTGGGAAGTCGCGGCCGCGCTTGCGCGGCACCGGCTCGACGCGGACGTC
Source organism: Actinosynnema pretiosum (assembly GCF_024171695.1). Lineage (GTDB taxonomy): Bacteria > Actinomycetota > Actinomycetes > Mycobacteriales > Pseudonocardiaceae > Actinosynnema > Actinosynnema pretiosum. The sequence goes on from NZ_JAMTCF010000014.1 coordinate 203,579, forward strand.
ACGTCGCTGATCACGCACGGACAGCTGGAGGCGTGGGCGGGCCGAACGTTGACTGGCCACGACCTGGCCCGGATCTGCGAGGCCATCCCGAACTCCTCCATCCCGGAAGCCTTCGGCATCATTGTCCACAGCATGGACAGCCAGGACGCCGAGGAGATCGCCGACCTGCGCGGCAGCATGGTCGACGGCTACGACGCCGAGCGTGTGAACCGGGTCCTCGGCCGCATCAGCGAGGTCTCCGGACTGCCGGTCGTGTGCGTCTGGGCCTACCGCGATGCGGTTGGATTCGGCGGCGACTCCGGCTTCTACATCGAGATCGACGGCCGACTGCACCACTGCGCCGGCGAACTGTGGCGATGGCTCAACACCCCCGAGGACCTCCCGGACGCGCCCACCGCCCCCGGCCCGCCCTCCAGCTGGGTGGGAGCACTGTCCGACCTCCACGAAGACCGACTCGCCCACGACGACGGGAACCACAACTACGCCCTCCGCGACGACCTCGACGCCGCAGAGGATTCACGCCCGGACCAGCGTCTGCTGGCCCTCGCCGAAGCCCTCCACGTCGACCCGCTCGACCTGGACGACACCGTGCACGACTTGGTCGACAAGTCGGCCAGCGCCATCAACAACGGTGGCTTGGACAAGCAGATTCCTTTCCTGGTCGACCAGCTCGGCGAAGTCGCGACCGAGCAGTTGCTGTCCCGCCACCTCATCGAGGCCAAGGCCGCCGCCACTGTGCTGGGCGATTTACTCGACGACTGACCACTCTCTCGTTCCCGCTCCGACCTGCCCCGACCGTGCACACGACTCAGGCTTTTTGTTGCTCTAGAACAAAAGCCGCTCACCTGTCCGTGCTTCTCGGAGGTGCTTTGCCCTGGTCGGCGCGACGCACGCTGGCCGACTCCGGCGTCCGCGCCAAACCACGCGGATCGAGTGCCACCGCCCTTCCTCTGGTCGGGCGGTACCCGGTCTACGGCGGCGGTTTGACCCGGCCCCTGCGCCAACAAAACGGCAAGCGCCGCGCCGAAGCGGCCAGCGCCTCAGCGGCTGACACGGACGCACCCGGTTCACAACGCCCCAGCCCAGGAGATTACGGAGGAAATCATGCCCGAATCCCACAATCCGGACATCATCGACCGGATCGACGCCCTCACCGACGACGCGGCCAGCTGGAGTGCGACCGGTGAGCACACCCAGTCCCGGTGGGCGACGCCCGCACCCGGTGCCATGACCGCGGTCGAGCTAGCCATGAACGGCGTCCGACCGGCGGACATCAGCCTGACCGACCCCGCCTCCGACATCGTCCGCCTGGTCGGCGACCCCGGCGTCGACCGGATCGTTCCCCTGCGCCGGATGCAGCTCTGGGTGGGGAAGGACAGCGCCACCGGCCCGGTCAACACCGGGGCCACCACGTTCCTGCATCGGCTGCTCGCCGCCGTCCGCGACGGCCGCTACGTCGCTGGCGACGCCGAGCGCGATCACGTTCGTGCTCTGCTCGACACCCCCGACCGCCTCCCGGTCATCCACGGTCCGTGCCTGATTACCGGCGTCGGCACCGAGGGCTCCCCGGCCTCGCTGGACGAGAACTTCACCAGTTGGTTCACCGGCGTACTCGACGGAGTCGCCCAGCTACGCCAGGCGCTCGCCATCGCCGTCGTTCAGGAACTCGGCATCCCCTCGGAGGCGATCGACCACATCGTCGTCATTCCACTCGACTGACCGGGGTGGCGGATACGCCCGGCCGACCAGCCGAGGCGGCGCGGGCCGGGCACGCCCACCACCCCGGCACACCACCCTCGCTCACGACAAGGACCCGTCATGCCCGAACTCTCCGCCGATCGACGCCCTCCGGCTCCGCGGACGTGCCGCCCGGCACCGTCGCGCAGGGCACTGATCCTCCGAGGCGTCGTCGGCGCGCTCGTCCTCGTGACAGTCTGCACCGCGGTGGCCGCCGTGGCGATCACCGGGCTTAACGCCGTGGCGTACGTCGGCCAGGTCGTCCAGCGCGATGTGGGCACCGCCGTGGACAACGGCATCCACCGCCTGCTCACCCCGTACTGCGCCCCACCTGCCGACCGGTAACCGAACCGCCCAGTCCCGCAGCCGGTCACCCTATCGATGAACCCGCCCGAACAGGGCTGGCTACGCCGCAGCCGCGTGCCCAATAGCCCTCCTCTGTGGATCGTGCGCCCGCACGATGGACCCAGTCGCGGCATCGACCGGGACGCCGACCGCCGCCGGTTCCGCGTCACCCGCCGGTAGGAGTTCACCCAGACCGCACCGGTAGGGCACGGCATCGCTGCGCAGCGCGGCCCGCGCCGCCGGCGATCCCGGCGAGTTCGCCATGCACCTGATCGACCAGCTCGGCGGGCACGGTTACCGCGTCAGGCCCGCCTGGGACACCGACGCCAACCACCAGGCACGACTGATCACCATCGCCGAACAGACCTGGCACGGCGGCCCGACCGCTGCGGTGCGCGTGCTCATCGTCGCGCTCGCACACCGCCTCGTCTCCGTGCCCGACGGTCGCCTCGCCATGACGGGCCGTGGCGTCGGCTGAGCACCGTCCCCGCCCGATGGGGCGCTCGCATGGTGCGGCGGCGCCGGGCCGGGGTCAAGCCCAACAGCAGGGCTTGACCCCTTACCGCAGGCACCACCGCCACCCGAGCACGCCCCACCGACCTGGGCGACACCACCTCGGTGACCACCAACCGGAGATGCCCACAAGAAATCCCCGGTACCGGTACCGGATTTCCCTCATCCCAATCCCTTTCAGGAGAACTTCCGCATGTCTGCATGGGTTGTTTCCAGCGGCCACATCGACGTTCTCGTCCACGCGCTGGCGCAGTACGGAGTCGTTCCCTCCGATCTCGGCGCTGTCAGGTTCCGCGAGTTGGGCCAAGCGCTGTGGTCCGAGAACCACAAGTCGGTCAACCACCGCTACCGCGAGGACACCCGCACGCCGCGCTACGAGCTGCACACCACCGAGGCCACCCTCGACCCGATCGTGGTGCTCAAGGCCGTGGCCTGCTTCGAGTACCAGAGCTGCGAGCACCCGAGCTGGCCCGACAGCGAGGCCCACGACCTGATGGAGGCGCTGCACATCGCGGTCCTCGAGCGGCACCCCGACCTCGGCGAGCGGGTGAAGGGACCGTTCGGCGAGACCTACCGCTACAAAACCCTGCCCGCCTGGGAAAGCGCCCCCTGGGGCATCGACGTACTCGAAGACGTCATCCCCGTGCCCGCCTGACCGGACCGCGGGCCGCCAGGCTTCCGGCGGCCCGCACCCACCGGAACCGCCTCACCGCGCCGGCGCCCAGCGGATCTGCGCCGCGCTGCCGCGCCTCGTTGCCGCACCGCCGCCAACCCCAGCCGGAGCGCACCTCTGTCGTATGCCAGCGGCCAGCCGCCATCGATTTGCCCGGTGTCGATGAATGGATCACGCATGGCTGTCCTGAATCCCGACCTGTCCATCGACACGATCGCCGACCCGGATACACCGCCCGCCACCGGCCTGATCTGTGTCGGGTACCTCACCAGCAGCGTCCACCAGCTGCGCGACCGGCTCGGCCCACCCCAGCTCGGGCTCGCCCCGGACTGCGTGACCGATGCCTGGATCCTGCGCACCCCGGTCGGGGCTGCCCACCTGTGGGCGGGCACCGCCGCCATGGCCGAGGAACTCGACGCCGAACGCCGGTGGCTGATTCTCGCCACCACCGACGGCATCCGGCCCTGGGGCTACGGTGTCCTGCCCTGGGTCTACAAGGCAGTCCATGGCTCGACCGCGGCGTTTCCCACCGCCGCTCTCCCGCACTTCACCGAGGCCACCCTGTACGGCTTCGGCCACGCCTACCTCGACTACCTCTACCTACGGACGGACGCCGAATCACGCCGCCGTGACCAACTCGATCGGACCGCTCCGGACTTCCCCACCCACCTGCGCCGCCTCCAGCAGCTCAACACGATGCTGCTCCAGCTCGCCGAAGCCCTGCACGACTACGAATGGGCCCACGCCGGCCAGGCCGACCGCGCGGAATGGGCGCGCATGCAGCGCCCCACGCCCAACGAAGGGCTGCGGTACTGGAAGGCCCGCAGCCGCTGGCTGTATCCGTCGACCACCGGACCGCACGACGGCGATCCCGACCTCCCCGGAAGGCTGCGTCGCTTGGCCGACACAGCGCGGGACAACCGGGATTCGCTGCTGGAGATCGCGCCTGAGAGGGATCTCGTCCTGCATGACGAGCACGAGCAGACGCTGCGCGCCCTGGCAGATATTCCCATCCCAGGCATGGACGCCCTCCAGTTCCCCCGCGCCTGATCCACAGCCACCGGCCACCAACCTGAACTCGGCAACAAAGAGGGAGTCGGCGCTGCTGGCCCGCCCGGTGGGGCGCTCGCACGGTGTGCCAACGCCAGGCCGGGGTCAAGCCGGGAACAGCACCCGGCTTGACCCCGTTGCCCGGCGCCCGCGCCACCCGAGCGCGCCCCACCGAACGGGGCGGCACCACCCCGGTGACTAGGACCAAGCACATCCCCTTGCGGGACATGCGGCTCGGCACCCCGGCGCGCATCCGCGCCCGCAGGACCTACCACCCGCTCGCCCGCCCGAAACCGAGCACGAAAGGGGGCCTCGTCGTGGCCAAGCTGTCCCATGAGCAGGAACGCGAGCACGCCAAGGCGTGCCAGCTGATCGACCTTCCCCGCGACCTGACCGACGAGGAACGTGCGTTCGTCCTCGACAACTGGCAGGCATCCTGCACCGCCAGATCGGCCTCCGACCGGGCGTACTTCACCCCGGCTGGGCTGGCCCGGGACATGGCTGTGCACGTCGGCGGGGACCGGATCCTCGACCTGGCCGCCGGCATCGGCCGGCTCGCGTTCCACTGCCGCGACCTGCGAGCACGCCCGCCGCGGCCCGGACCGGAGCTCGTGTGTATCGAGCGCAACCCCGCCTACGTGCGCGTCGGCCGCCGGGTACTGCCCGAGGCCCGATGGATCTGCGCGGACATCACGGCCATCCCGCGCATGCGCGACACCCTCGGCGAGTTCGATTGCGTCATCTCCAACCCGCCCTACGGCGCCATTCCCCGCGCCGTCGACGCCACCAGCGGCTACCGCGGCCGCCGCTTCGAATACCACGCCATCGCCCTGGCCGCGATGGTCGCCCGCCGAGGCGTGTTCCTGGTCCCGCAGGTCGCGGTCCCCTTCCGCTACTCCGGCATGCCGAGGATCGAATCGGGCACAGGCGATGCCGAGTACCGCAAGTTCGCCGCGGCGACCGGCATCGAACTGGAGATGAACTGCGGCATCGACACCACCCAGTACCGGCAGGACTGGCAGGGCATCGCCTCGCAGGTGGAGATCGTGCACGCCGATTTCACCGAGCGGTCCGTAGCCACCGCGCGCCCCGAAGCCGCGCAGGAACGGCACGGCCAATTGGCGCTGTCGAGCCACTAGCCGACGCGAGCAGCGCCTCCTCCTCGCCCTCGCGCGGGCCGCAGCACCAGGTCCTCGACCACCTCCGGCTGCCGAAGCGGCCACCCTGTGATCGAACGGAGCCCCATGATGACCAGCGGCAACCATTGGTTCACCGAACCCGACCGCTCCACCACACCGGCCGTCACCGCAGCGGAGGACACCAGCGCCCCAGTGCCCCTAGCAGCACCGAATGTCGGCACCCCGCTCTTCGACGAACTCGCTGCCACCTACGCCACCACGGCGGCCGCAGCACCAGCCACATCCGCGGCGACAGCGGCCGTGTCGAGCGAAGCACCGGTTCCGAGGCCGTGCACCGGCTCGACCGACGCCGCCGCATCCAGCCTCGCCCCGGCCGCCGCGGTGCTGGACCTGTTCACTCGAATCAAGCGGATCGAGGACGGGGACGGCAGCTGGAGCGGAGGCGACACTGTCGCCGTGCTCTCCCTGTGGTTCGCCGAGTTCGGCATTGACGTCTCCACCGACGCGACGGCCGCCGCCCGGTCGCTGCGCATGCCTGCCCGGTTCACCTCCATGCTCACCGCTCCGACAGCGGACGAACCCGGCCTGATCATCCACGTGCGCACCGACAACAGCAGCCCTCTGGACGACGCCCACTCCTACCTCGCCGCGCTGGTCCAAGGCCTGGGTGAGCAGACGAGCGCCGCAGTGTTCGACACCGCTGGCGACCAGATCGCCCACTTCGCCTACTGAGCCGCCCCCGCCCAACGCTGTCCCGCGACCGCCCGCGCCTTCCACATACAGAAGGTCGCACCGTGCCGCCCGAAGGAGCCCGTCGTGCCCCTCGCTCACGCTCCCGACGCGGCCCAGGTTGCCGCCGCCGTCGGCATCACCGCCGACACCGGCACGGACTACCGGTTCACCGACGGCTACGCCGTCACCTACACCGGTACGCCCGCCCACCTGGCGCTATCCGCCCTCGCCCGCCGTGACCTCACCACCGGAATCCACCCTGACCAGCCCACCGTGGCCGTCGGCATCCGCGACACCGCCCGTCTCCTGATCGACTGGTTCACCAGCAAGCACACCGATCCGCAGCACGAGGCCGAGTTCGCCGCACTGCCGGCGATGCGGGTGTGCGAGTTGGTGGTCTACCTGTGCCTGCACGGCAACGCCGCCAAGCTGCGCCAAGTGGGACCGACCTCGCTGCGCTACTACACCGACCACCTGCTGCACGATCCCGTGCCCAGCACCGAACACCCGTTGCCGACGCTGATCGACGGGTACTACCAGGCGCTGCAGGCCCCCGGCGACAGGCCGGGAACCCGGCTCCAGGTCACCGCGATCGCGCCCGACGACACCGACGAGATCACCGTACCGATGCACATCCACGCCAGCGAGGACGTCCACTGGCGGTTTACTGCGGCAATCCCGGTCCCCGTCGACAGGCTCAACGAGCTGCTGCTGGACCCTGACTACCTCACCGGGGACTACCTGTCCGACAACCGCGAGCTGATCGACGAGTACCTGGTCTGCGCCGCCGGCGACACCGACGAGGGCCTCCAAATCACCGGCCGCCTGGCCAGCCCCGCGGCGGTCGAACTCGACGCCCCATCAGCCGCCCCCGTGCGGGTCAAGCTGTTTTTCGTCGGCCCTGACCGCGATACCGCCTTGGTTACCACTCCGTTCTCCTCACGCGAGCTCGCCGAGCAGGCCGCTGGCGTCGAGGACCGGATCTTCGGCATCGGCATCGATGTCGACACCGATGCGGTGTACGCCTTGCCGCCCGTCCCACGTTCCCGACGCCTGAACTTCTGCTAATGGGTGTGGCAGTTGCGCCGTTTGCCCGTCCGCGGCTGAAGCAACCGACGCCCTTGCATCTGCTCGTCGCACAGTCCCCATCGCGATAGGGAAGTCCGCGGCCAGGCCGCGGACTTCCCGTTGGCACCGTCGTCGAGCGTCGCAGCAGCGAAATCCGGAAACGACCGAGCGGGATGCACAGCGAACGGCCCTGACCCGCGTCGCCCCGGTCGTGGTGGGGCGACCGCACTCTGCGCCGACAGCGGGCCGGGGGCAAGACCCAACCGCAGGGGCTTGCCCCCTTTCCCGCAGCCGACGCCGGACGAGTGCGCCCCACCGCGACCGGGGCGGCACCAGCTCGCTGTCCGCGAGAGTAGCGAACTCCATTGTGGATAGTGAAAAATTCAACGGAGGAACAACATTATGTACTACCTGCACCCCAACACCACCGTGCCTGGCGCGCCGCTGACTCCGGCCGCCCCGGGCCGCCGCAGCGCCTGGGCGAGGCTGGGCACCAACGTCGCGAACGCTGGCAGCGCCCAGGAGGCGCTGGTCGCCGCAGGTCTGGCCGGATGGAACATCCGCAAGGTCAAGATGAGCGGCGCCGCCCTGAGCGTCGACGGGGTGACCTCGATCGACAACCCCGAGAAGGTCATGCTCGTGCGCACCGACCCTCGGACGGGGAAGCCGCGCTACCTGTCCACCGTGGGTCGCAACTACGGCGTGCACCAGAACGAGGCGGGCGCCGCCCTGATCGACACCCTCGTCGCCGAGTCCGGTGCCCGCGGCACCGGCTACGCCGGCGAAATCGAGAACGGTCGCAGGACCTTCGTCACCATCGAGCTGCCCGGCACGATGCACGTCGACGGCACCGACGTCCTCACCCTGCACCTGGTCGTGTTCAACAGCCACGACGGCAGCTCCGCGTTCCGCGTGATGATCGTGCCGTTCCGACCCTTCTGCGCCAACCAGCAGAACATCGCTATCCGCGAGCAGGTCTCCAGCGTGTCCATCCGGCACACCAGGAAGTCGACGATCAACGTGGAGGAGATCCGCAGCAAGCTCGGCCTGCTCTACGCCTACAGCTCGGCGTTCGAGGCCGAGGCACAGCGGCTGATCCGTACATCGATGAGCGACGCCGAGTTCCACGACCTGATCCGCGAGGTGTGGCCGGTCAAGAATAACGCCACGGCCCGCACCCTCAACAACGCCGAACGTCGCATCGGCCAGCTCACCCGCCTGTGGACCTCCGCGCAGACCCAGGCACCCATCCGTGGCAGCCGCTGGGCCGCGTTCCAGGCCTTCACCGAGTACCTGGACCACCACGCCCCGGCCAAGACCCCCGACATCCGCGCGAACCGGGTCCTGGTCGGCGACGACGTGGCCAAGCGCAAGCAGCTCACCTGGGACCTGCTGACCGTCTGACCGCGATGCGTCCTGCCCGACGCAGTGCCGGGCGGGCCCTGAGCACGAAGGCCGATGTTATGCGCCCGCGAAGGGAACATACCCGGACCAGGGGGTACTCACCGGCCGCAAGCCTGGCGGGAAAGCTAAGCGGAATAGCCGATCAACGACCCGATCACACCGGCGTGGCGCCCCACCTTGACGCACCGCGCTCCATGTCCGCGCCGGCCGGGGTGAAGCCCCCCCCGGCCGGCGCGCCGACCTCACAAGCCGGAGAAACCCATGTTCGTCCCGGTCAATGCACCCACCACCCTCAAGGTTTTGTTCGAGAAGGCAGCCGAGCACGAGGCCGCAGTGATCCGCCGCGTCGCCCTCCTCGGTGATCTCCCCCTGCTGTGCCGGTGCGGAGTCTTCAATCCCTCCGGTACCGAGCGGTGCGAGAACTACAGCACTCGCGTGCTCGCCACGACCGAACCGCGCACCGTCGAGGCCGTCCGCCTGGCTGCAGTAGGGGCCTGCCTAGACGAGGAGCACGCCGACAGTGACGCCCGGTTCGCCGCCGCCTGCCGCAGTGGATCCTGCGGAGGCATGGAAGTCGAGGTCGCCGACGAGGTGCTCGCCGGGGCCGAGCACTACCGCTACCCCCACGCCTTGCCGGTCATCGCCGACGAAATCATCGCCGATGTCGAAACCCGCTCCCGCACCTCCGATCGCGGGGTGAGCCGGTGAGCTGGTACACCGTCGTCGGCCTGGTCCAGCGCGCCACCGGGGTCCTGGAGATCGCAGCCGTGCTCCCCGGCCACGTCGACACCTGCGACCTGCAGGAGAACGCCGAGACCGTGCGCTGGAGCTGCTACGTCACCGCCGATGACGTCTACGAAGCCGAGACCTTCGCTCACTACCGGCACCGGTTCGGCGGAGTTCCCACCGAACACCGTGCGATCGAGCTGACGCTAGGTAGCGTCGTCGTCGACGAGAACAACGACGGCCACCGCGTCCACCTGCTGTCCCTCGACGGGGACATCGTCCGGGTCTGGTTCGACGAGAGCGACCACGAGCCCGCCCAATTCGACACGAACGCGCCCGTGCGCGCCGTGCTCACCCCGACCACCTGAACCCAAGGTTCCTGACGACCGTCAGCGCCCTCACCCGGCCTTGACCACTCCCAAGGAAGAAGCCCCTGTCCTGCAACGACCTGGCGATTTTCGGCGACGGCAGGTCCGTGTCCGTCCCCACACCGCTGTCACTGCGGTTGCTGCCCCACCCGTCCGGGTCGCTGGTTCACGTCATCGTCGATGGCCCACCCGGCGCGGTCGAGCTGCAGATCCGACCCGCCCTGCTGGGCACCTTCGGAGGTGGCATGTCAGTCGAGTTCCATTCCCGGCAACCCGTGTACGGCGCGGAGACACCGATGCCGCACTGCGAGGTGTTGGGCAGAGCGGACTGTTTGCGGACGGCATGACTCTGGGCCCCGACAGCAAGTTCGAGGAGTAGTTCCGGACCCGCGACGGCCAGGCCATCGTTGACGCCCACAGCCCGTACTGGGACGCCGCGTTCGGCCACGGTCATGTGTGCTCGCCGTCGTGGCGGCCTGCCGCCACGACGGCGAGCCGTGGACGACGATGCCGGGTTGGTTGGTCGCCCCTGACGTCTACACCGCACTCGCCCCGGCCACCGGCGTCGTCGTCGAACACGCCGCAGACCACCTCGCGCCACAGCGCCGTGCGCAACCGAACGACAGGAGAAACCGTTGACCAGTCTCAAACCCGATGGCGCGCTGGAGACCCGGCTGTGCCGGGCCCGGCAGTCCGTCGAGGCCGCCCAAGACCAGTTGCACGAGGCGCTGCTGGGCGATGTGGCCCGCATCGTGCGCGACGCCCTGCCGACCGCCACCGACCTCGTGCTGGAGGTCAACGACCGGCACCACCACAACCAGCCGCCTCTCCGCGTCGGCCTGCGCGAAGTCTGGGGTCCCACCATCGCCGGTGGCCAGGTCGGCACGCTGTGGGGCCACGGCCGCGCTCAGAGCGCAGTGCAGCCCGCTTACCGCGCCGACGAGGGCACCGCCTGGCCTGCCGTCGTCGCGCACATCGAATACCTGCTCGCTCAAGCGATTGGCGCCGAAACCGCTGGCATGTGGTGGGAGCCGGAGGAGCAGGACGGCCGGACCGTCTGCTGGTGCCCGCTGCCCACCTCCGATCAAGTCAACCTGCTCCAGGCCGAGCAGCCGCGACTCCTGGCCGCCTGTCTCCACGACGACACCAACACCCGGTACGGAGGCGAGGTCTGGTTCTCCCGCCCGGTTGCGCGCCCGACGATGGCGGTTACCGGGGTGGCCATCACAGCCGTCATCGTCGACGACGTGATCACGTCGAGATCGACCCGGCGGGGACGGACCCTCAAGTGATAACCCCAGGACACCTCGATCCGTGTGCTGCTCGCAGACAGAGCGATGCCCACCCGATCCAGCCCGCCGCAGAGCACGGAGGGCGAGATGTCTGCGGTCCCGTTATCTTGCTCTCCGGTGCCGGATCGGACGTCGAACCGATTCCCGCCGTTACCACCCCATCCGCTCCGGACACCGCAAGGGAAAGCACCGGGCACCTGGTGGCCACCCCGGATGCCGCGGTGGAGACGGTGAGCCGACTGAAGGACCTGCTGGACTGGTACGACGGCGACGGCCGGATGCGCTACGGCGACAGCGCCGAGGACGTAGTGCACGACAACGGCCGTCGCGCCGGATTCGCCACCCGTGCCGTCGTGTCCTACGCCGAGCACACCGGTCTACTGAACGACCACAACGACGAGTACCCGGCCACCGCCATCGCAGACCTGCTCGGCGACCTGCGACACCTGGCCGACTCTCTCGGCCTGGATTACGCCGAACTCGACCACCGCGGCCAGGACCACTACGTGTCCGAACTGCACGACGAGTCCTGACCGACGCCGGGAGTCCCCACGGGTGCCGCCCCTCCGGTGGTGGATCGCGACGACCCTGCACGACCGGTCACGTGGGGGCAAGAACCGCACTTGCCCCCACGCACCCGGTCGTGCCACCGGGCCGCGCTCCACCACCGGAGAAACAGCACCCATGACACGAGGAGCTTGTCCAATGTGGAATGAAATTCTCGGTGCTCTGGCCATCTTGGGCATGGTCATGATGGGCGTGGTCGTACTCCCTGCGGCACCCAAACTGGTCGACGCGATCTGCGACCGCATCCGCTACGGCACCGGGAAGCCATTCGACGACCCCGACGATGAGCAGGAGCAGGACGAGGAGCCAGCCGTGCCGACAGTCGAGACCGCTGTCAAGCCCGTCGCCACCGCGAAGCCCGCCGCGACCCGCACCGCAGCATGACCACCTCGACCGGTCACAACCCGGCCCCGGCAGGTTGAGGCGCCCGCGCGACCCCCACGGCCGGCCCGCCACTTCCTAAGACGCCGAGTCCGTCTCCGACTGAGCACACCGCTGCCGCGGCCGGTCCATGCCCTGACTCACGGGTGCGGACCGGCCGCAGCACCGTCCACCGCCGGAACCGACCAGCGCGGCCGGTGATCGGCAGACACTGAGCGGAAGGAAATCCCGCGTGCCCTATGCGATGACCGTCCAGGACGCCCCCGACGCCGGGCGGAACACCCGCATCGAGCGCGGGTTCGGCCTCGACACGACCCACCTGTGCCGTGCGATGCTCGACCTGGGCATGGCGCACGCCAGCCCAGTGCCGCAGTTTCCCGACGGCGACCACCTGGACCGCAGCGACTTCCGCGACGGGGAGGCGGTCACCTACCGCGCCCGCGCCTACGTGCAGGCCCTGGAGCTCGTCCGGGTCGACCACGGCAGCCACGGCGACGACTGGCTGCCCGGCATTCCCGTTCACAAGCTCGCCAGCGGCGACGACTGGCACGTCACCGCCCAGGAGTGCACCGAGGCCCTGGCTGCCTATGAGTCCGCCACCGGCTCCGGCGCGCTGCACCCGGCCGCGTTCGCCGACGACCTCGTTCCCTTCCTGCGCACCGCCGCCCGGCACGGCGGCTTCCGCGTGCACTGACCCCCAGCCCCGCCTCCGCCGTCCGCCCCGACCACGTTCAGGAGGCGACCTGTACCCGCCCACACCAGGGATCAGCCCTGACGACAACCGCGACCGCCCCGCGAATACCACGGGAGTGCCGCACGCGGACAGGCATCCGCGTCGACACCCCGAGCAGTACGCCAATTGGGAGTGCCTGTCGGAACGCAACGTCTACAGCGGCCCCATCGTGCACCCCGGCCACTACGAGGACACCCACTACCCGTCCAACGTTCCCCGCAGCGGCGGGAGCCCACCGGTGTGCTCCTGCGGCTGGACCCGCTTCCACGACGGCAGACGCTTCGTCGAACTGGCCGAACACATCGCCGACCAGGGCGGGTTCGGATCGCTGAAGGTCCCCGTGACCGTACACGGCGCGTGGGGACCGCGCATCCTGCCCGCCACCGCGTTCACCCTAGCCGCACCCCGCCGCTGAACCCGCCCCGACGTGGTCCCCGAACACGCCGTCCCATGCCAGTGCCCGGTTCACGCGACACGGTCGGGTGACCGACACCGTGCCCCCTCCATCCCACCGATCCGCCCGGTGCGAAGAGCACAACCAACGCAATGCGAACCATTTCGCTTCCGATCGCACACCACCTACCCGAGGGAGTCCCTATGTACGAGGAGTTCGACCCCTGGGAGGACCCCGATCCTCCGCTGATCCGCGACGCCGACATCGAAATGGCCGAGGCCGCCGTGGAGGCCGACCGGCTGCACAACCTGCGTCGCAACGGCGTGTGCACCCACAGCAGCGCGTGTGGACTGCCCGCAAGCGGCGAAATCTTCTACTTTGAGCAGATCGGTCTGAAGCCAGAGCAGGTTGCGTGCCGCGAGCACACCAACGGGTGCAATGCGGTGTTCGACAGCAACGAGGCGTGGGACAACGCGCGTCTGGCTCTCTGATCGCCACTGCACGGGAGGACGGCGGTGTGTGCCCTCCCCTTGTGACGGCTTCCGGATGCACCGATCCCTTCCGCCAGCAGCAGCTCCCACCGGTTCCAGAGAGGAGGTCCCGCCATGCCTAGAGCCGGACCGCTCGTCTACGACCCGCTCGACGTGTTCCTCGATGTCTTCGCCGACCCCGACCTCGCAGCCGACATCGCCGTCGTCCTGACCTGCCGTGAAGTGAATGCGCTGGTCGGTCTGCTGGATTCCCACAGCAGACCCGACGCTGCGGCGCGCTGGCTGGCCCACCACCTCGTCGGCTGCGACGACCGACCCCGTCACCTGCACTGACCATCACTGTTCCAGCCGTACCCGAAGGTCCGAATCGGTTCCCGCGCGGGAACCGATTCGGACCTTCGGTCCATTGCCATCCGTCGCGCGGATGCCGCGCTGCGGTCGATAGCCGAACAAGGACTCGCAGTGAAGTACAGAATCGTCGCGTTCCTGATCGAGATCATCGTCAAGCCGGCGGGCGCCGCCGTCCCGCGAGGTGGGCAGTGAGCGTCCAACTCATCGTCGACGGTTTCGCCCCGATCACCATGCCGATGACCGGCGAGCAGTACATCGAGGTTCTGGTCGAGCGCCAACGCGCGTGGGAGCAGAAGCACACCAAGCCCGGCATGAAGCCGGGGTTTCCCGCCCTGCTGGAGTGGTTCATCCTGCCCGGCGAAGAACTGCTGGTGCAGTTGCCCGAACCCGCGCCCGCGACGCGTCCGGTCCGCAGGCCGCGCCGTTACCGCTCCGCCGAGTCGCTGCGCCAGGAACGCGACCAGTTGGTGCAGCGCATGGCCGCGATCGCCGGGACGGACGACACGCCGGACAGGGCCGCAGCGAACCTCTCCCCGCGCTCGAGCTCCCGCGCCGCCCGTAGCGCTGGCCGCCGCCGGTTCGACCGGATGGACCGGGCACTGGAGACCTACACCCGGTTGAGCCAGCGGCTGACCGTGCTGAACGGTCGGATCGCCCGCGCCGAAGCACGGGAGAAAGCCAATCGGTGAGGGACCTCGACGCGCACACACCGAAGTCCCGCCGTGTGCGGGGCTGGCGCAAGGCACGTGGTCGGGGCTGTGGGGTCCAGCACACCGCGCTGGACCCCACAGCCCCGACCACGTAGACCGCCTCCGCCCCGCATACGGCGGGACTTCGTCGATTTCGGAGGTGGCTTGTGCCGGAGTGGCCGTTCCAACGGGTGCTGATCACCGGTTCGCAGTTGTGGACCGGCGTCGGCATCATCCGTGACGTGCTGGCGACGGTGTGGCACCCGGACACGATCCTGATGTCGGGGGCCTGCCCGCGTGGCGCCGACCGGCTCTGCGAGGGCTGCTGGACGCACTGGGGCGGCCGGGTCGACCGGTACCCCGCGCAGTGGGTCCAGAACGGCCGGTACCGCCACGATGCGGGGTTCCGCCGCAACGAGGAGATGGTGCAGGCCGCCATCGATCTCAGCGCCGAACGGTGCCTGGCGTTCATCCTGAACGACTCGCCGGGAGCCACCCACACCGTCCGCCTCGCCCGCGAGGCAGGGATCTGGACCACCACGTTCCCCGCCACCAGCGGGCCCGCCATCCGTAGGAGCGCCCTGTTCGAGCGCGGCGCGCCTATGCCTACGTTGTCCTGAACAGGAGTCCGCTGCCGCCCACCCTCGTCAGTTGGCCAGCAGCGGACTCCTGGCCCGCCGCAGTGGCTCTGCTCGACACCGTCCAAGGCCTCCAATGGTTCGTGGACTTGCGGGAGGTCATCGACGACACCGCCAAGGTCGACGTCGATCGCTACGCGGCCGACGCTGTCGAAGCCGTGCGCGATCTGCTCGATACCGCCGACCGCGACGGCTACCTCGACCACACCGAACTGCCACTGCTGATCGCGCTGGCCGCGCGGACCGCCCGCCGGGCGCCACCGTCCGACTCGCCCGCCGTCACTGTGGTACAGGCCCGCTGGCCGCCTACACCGCCTCCATAGAAGGCGTGCACCGCTCCACCCCGGTGTCGCAGCCAGCGTGCGGGGCCGAGGTCGGCGCGCTCACCGCCGCCTAAGCGGAGTTCCCGACGTGCGCCGACGATGCCGTGACCGCCTGCCACCGGGGTGGCCGGATCGTCACCTCCTGGTCGGGTGTCCCCGACCGTGCCCGTCCACATCGAACGCCTGGCCGACCGATAGGTCCCGCGTCCAAACACGACCTCCAGCAGTTCCCGCCACGGTCCGGCCGGGGCGTGGCGGCCTCGTGCGGTCCAAGCGCCCCAATCACCCGCGGAACCGACAGGAGTCGCCGACCTCGGGCCGCAATACGCCTTGCCGAGCCTGCAGGCATCTTCTGCCGCCCGCACAGCGGGCATTCCGCGTCCCGGAGTCCCACATGACCTATGCCCGTACCACTGTCCCGTCGGATACCGGCAGTACGCTGCCCGAAGCCCACCAGCCCGGCGAATCGGCCGCTGCCACCCTCAGCCGCGCCGTCGTGGCGCACCTAACCCCGCAGGTCTGGGTGCCCACCATCGACTGGGACACCAACGGGCTGACCGCGACCGCACGGATCACCCTCGCCGCCGCGGGCGTCCGTGTTCCGGTCACCCTCGACTGGCGGGCCGACCAGTTCACGCTGAGCATCGACGGCCGCCGCGACCCGCTGCGCCATTCCCGGCTCGCCCACCGAGCCGGACATCTGGCCACCCTGGTCACCGACACCACCGCCGAGGTCGTCGCCGAACTGGCCGAGCAACAGGTCGCCGAGCGCTTGGCGGCTACGATCATCTATGGCGGACTGCACGTCGTCTGCGAACGTCGCGGCGCCGACCCTACGCTGCTGTCCCACCAGTGCGCACAGTGCGGTGACGTCGATTTCACCGCCGCCGCCGGCGGCGAGATCACCCTGGTCAACCACCGATGTCCGGTCTGCCGCAACGGTGCCGCACCATCGGCACCGCCCGCGCCACCGGCATCCGGAGCAGGACATCGCGCGCGGCGCCGTCGACGGCAGCAGTCGCTCCAGGAGGAACTGCTCGACGCCGGGACGTTGCCGGTGTCACGCGCCCGCCCGCACCAGGGCCCGCTGGCCGATTGGCCTGTGCACCGACTCCTGCAGCAGGTCACACAGGACCGGTTCACCGTCTGGGGCGGCGACCTCTACGAGGTCCTCGTCGACGACCACGGCTACCAGCGCGCCGTCCGTCCCCACCCTCGCGACGCCGAGCTGATCCGTCGGCTGCGCCACGCCGGGCTGGTATACGTCGGGCTGTGGCTGTTCGCCGACGTCGATAGCCGGTCGTGCGAGACCCACCGGCTCGACCTCACCAGGGACGGCTGGAGGGTCCTGCGCCGCTGGACCGCCCTGCACACCTCGACGGCCGGATGATCGGAAAAATGATAGGTCGGCGATAGAGGCAGGCGCGGGTTCAGACCGGGGGTGTCGATCTGCTCCAAGCAAATCAGGTCATGGCAGGGTCCGCGCCGATGAACCCGGCCCAAAAGCACGGGCCGGAACCCCCGCCGCCCCCTTCGGGGCCCTGTCACGACCTGATCCGCACTCCGCAGATCGACACCCCTCGGGGCCGAACCCACTCGATGGCACTGCCAGCAGGTGGAGTCAAGGCTGAGGGGTGTCGGTGGCCGAACCACCGATCCGCAAGGGAGTGTCCGCCATGGCCGGAGAGACCGTCACCACCCTCGTCGGCAACCTCACCACCGACCCGGAACTGCGCTTCACTCAGGCAGGTGCGGCCGTCGCGAACTTCACCGTCGCCTCCACCCCCCGCTTCTTCAACCGTCAGACCAACGAATGGGAGGACGGCAATCCGCTGTTCATGAGGTGCAGCCTCTGGCGTCAGCCCGCCGAGAACGTGGCCGAGACGCTGACCCGCGGCGCCCGGGTCATCGTCACCGGCCGCCTGCGACAGCGCTCTTTCGAGACCAAGGAAGGCCAGCAGCGCACCGTCGTCGAGCTGGAGGTCGACGAGATCGGTCCGTCGCTGCGCTACGCCACCGCCAAGGTCAACAAGGTCACCCGCGCCCAGGGCTCAGACGGACAGGGCTCCGGCGACAACGGCGCGCCGGCCAGCGACCCGTGGGGCTCGGCTCCGCCCGCTGGCAGCGGCGGCTTCGGCGACGAGCCGCCGTTCTGACCGACCGGGGCCGGCCGGACGTCGCAGCCCGGCCGGCCCCGCACATCCCGTTCCCTGCTAGGCAGCGAGCTCTGTCCTGTATACGCCGATGACGTCCGGTGATCTTCGGGCCCTCCGCCGCTTGCTGGGCAAACTTCGTGCAGACATGGAACTCGACGATGGCACCGTGTACTGCGGCAAGGAGATCCAGGCCATCGACGACCTGGCCGGTCTGCAGCTGGAGGGCCTCTCCTCGACCACCTCCTGAACCCAGGGGGCGGCAGCCTCCTCCTGATCAAGTCCTGCGCCTGACCTTCCCGCGATCAGGCAGCAATCCCGTCGTCATGCGCCCCACATGGTTGACGCCTGCACGAACCATCGTGCGAGCGTCAATCGACGATCCGGTGTGCCGAGCACGGTCACGATCGCGTCCGGTCAGATGGTGAGAGCCCTCCCAGACGCGGAGTGTCGCGGCTCCGCCGGTCCTGCGGGCACTTCGCTCTCCGCACCCCACCGAACAGCTTGCGCTTTCCCGCAGAGCCGAGGCGCGCGTCACCCCCGCACGACGCTGCTGCCCGCTCACCCCTCGGCTGGGCACGCCCACTTCACCGGTGGCCGTGCCCGGCCGAGGACCCTTGCCCGTTGTCACCCGCCAACCGGATCAGCGGGACGACGCATCGAAGCGCCGACCCCGGACCGACACGAAGATCGTCAGGGAGAAGACGAGATGAGCCAGCCGAACACCCGGCTCTCTGCCAGCGACCGCGCAGCCAAGCTGATGCATGACACCGTGCTGGCAGTGCACGAGGTCGACCCGGATGCCTGCACCTACCTGTTGCACCAACTCGGGGACGACTTGGTCGGCCGGATCAACGTTCTGGTCGACCATGACCTCGCGACAGGCTTGGCCAACGCCCTACGTGCCCGCATCGAGCACAGTTTCGACACGACTCCTGCGTCGCCACATCCGGAGGACGGCTTCGATGACGAGCCGGACTACGACGAGCTGACCGAGGACGAACAGCGCGAGCAGGACTGGTTGGCCGTCATGCCCCGCATCGGCTGGGACGGCGAGCTGGTCGGCTGGGACGGGCGACCGCTCTGACCGGCCGGGCGCCCTCCACCGACGCGGCCGCCGACCTGCCGCCTCAGCCTGGCGCCGTCCTAGTGGACGCGTGCGCGGCGTCCCGCTCGACCTCGAAAAGAACCAGTTGCCTTCCTGGGAGAACACTGGATGAGCCAAGCCACAACGGACAACCGCATCATCGATATCCTCAGGTTCCGCCACACCATGGGCCGGGTCGCGCAGCTGCTGCGGTGGCGGCACCGGAACGCCACCGCCATCCTGGTGCAGCTCACCGGCCGCCGGACCGAGTTGATCGCCGTGCTCGGCACCGACGAGGACGGGAACGGCACCGAGCTGTGGCACCACCAGGACTGGGACGACTGGTCCGCCGACATGGATCCCGTCACGCCTCGCCTGACTGCGGCCACTCCGCACGCCACCCACGAGACGGCCGGTGAACTGCGCTGGACGCGCCATGACAACGCCACCTACCGTGCGCCGCTGCCGCCCGCGCCCCGCCCCCGGCCACGCCTTTACGTCGACTCCGCCGCCACCCCGTCGCCGCCGCACCGGCAGGTGATGCCGTCAGCCGCGACCTCGACCTGCGTCGACGGCGATCTGCCCCGCTACCCGGCGTCGATGTCGCCTGCCGAGCACTGCGTGCCCACTGGCCTGGCCTTGCTCGACCACGTCGTCCTCGGCAGGTTCGGCGACACGGTGCTCGAGGCGGTGTCCTACAACGGCGGCCACACCCTGCTCGGATTCCTGACTGTGACCGACGGCGGCCGCTTCCACGCCGCGCCCCGCGATCCGGGCCTCGACCCGGTCGCCGGCCCCCGCCCCGGCGGGGTCGATGTTGACGAGGCAACCAGCGCGCTGCTGGCCACTGCCGCCGACGCGCCGCGCCAATGGTCCGGCCCGTTCGACTCGCGCGGCCTAGCCGAGGCGTTCCTGCTGGGGTGGGCTGGCGGCACCGGACTGCTCGCTCTGGTGCCGCCAGCCGTTCCCGACGAAGAGGGCCAGGAGGAGCTGACGAGTCGGCTGTCCTCCGACGAGATCGCCGGTATCGGCTCCAGTCTCGTCGGACGCCCGGTGCACCTGCCGGGCGACTACGACGTGCTCGCGATATACGAACTGCCCGACACGGGCTGCCAGGTGGTGCTGGTGCGTGACGTTCGAGGTCTGTACGCCTTCGTCTGCGGCTGCTGCGAGCACGGCGACTTCGCCGACTGCCCTCACCTCGACTGTCCGGTTGGCTACTGCGACCGCGGAACCGCGCACAAGATCGGCTACAGCTTCGACTGCGCTGGCGCAACCGCCTGGCACCGGACCGAGATCGGCCGTTGACCTCGCGCGGTGCCAGGTACGTGGTTACTGCCCGGCATCGCGGCCGGTATCCGCAGGTCTCCCATACAGCACCGGTACCGCCCCGGCCACCTTCACCATCACTTCTGTAGGAGGGTCTCCGAGCATGCCCATCGGCACCTACGCTCCCGGCGCCGACGCCTTCGACCACGCCGTCGACTTCGGCGGCCTGCGCTACGAGATGTTCTTCGGCGACGGCCCGGATTGCATCGCGCTGCCGAGCACTCCGCCCGTGGCGGCGGTCGGCGTGGGCCAGTGCCTGTGCCCGTCGTGCGACAGTCAGGGCTGGTTCACCGAAACCCCGGTCTGCAAGTACTGGCGGGCCCACTGCGAGGCGTGCGGTGGTCGTCGCGTCTACTCGTACTGGCACACCACCGGACACCCGCCGAGCCTGGAACGGTGCTCACTGTGCATCGAGGAGTGGGCGCGACAGGTCGCCTGGTTCCGGTACGCCCTGCGCAGTCCGCGTGCCGCCGCGCAGGAGCTGCGCAAGCAGGCCACCCGTGCTCGCGCCGTAGCCGAGCAGGCCCGGTGAGCACGTCCGGCGTCATCGGTGCGGTCCGGTCCCGCCGAACACCGTCGAGGTCACACCGCTCCGCCTGTGGCGCGGACCCCGGCCGTACCGGGCAGGCACCGCAGTGACCGCACTTCGTTCCAGCCCGGTCGGGCACCGGCCAGGGCTGGCCGGTGCCACCGGCACGCCACGGCCTGCGCGGCGGACCCGGACCGACAATGTCGGAAGACCACGCCGTGCGGGTGCCCTACCCTCGGACGACATGAGGGTCACCACGTTCGTCGTCTTCCTGCGCCTGATCGGCGCGGCCGGTGTGGGCGCCTATGTCGGCGCCGCTGCGGCGGGCCTGATCGTCGTGCTGACCGGCCGGGTGTTCTCGCCCGCTGGCACGTGGGTGACGGCACTGCCGGTCCTGGCCGTATTCGGGGCACTGCTCACCGCTGGCGTCGCCCGGCTGACCCGGTTCTGGCTGCTGCCCAGGGTAACCGGTCATCGGGTACTCCTCGGCGCTGCGGCCGGTGCCGTCCTCGCGCCGCTGACGGTCGCCGTCGGCCAGCCGGGTGCTCTGTTCAATGTCGCCCTGCTGCTGATGCTGATCGGCGCAGTGGCCACGGCGGTACCGTGGGCGCGCTGGTTCCGTGCCACGCATTCCACGTCCAGGGCACGGCCTCGGATGTACACCGAGCCCCAGCAGCAGCGGTCGCTGTCCCGAAAGCACTGAATTCCACCTGAACGGGCGGTGGGGGCGGACCGATTCGGTCCGCCCCCACCGCCCGTTCTATGCACCGATCGTGGCGGCCTCCGACCCGCCCAGGCCACCAGTCGGTTCGCCAGGCCAGGTCTGCGCGCCGCCCACCGGACCGTCGGGCGCCGTCGGCCGTGCGATCACGGGAGCGTCGTGCCTGGCGGACGCCCGCCGCCCCTGTGCCACTTCACCCGATGCAAGCCCCGACGGCTGCGTGCCGTCCGCCGCCTGTTCGGCGGCTGCGTCCTCTGCCAGGGCCGCACGTCCCACCGCGATCAGCCGCCGGGCGGCCTTCTCACCGAGTCCCAACAGCTCGGCGACCTGCTCCACCGTCCGGTCCGCCTCATGGATGGCCAGTGCGGCCAATGCCTGGTTCCTCTCCTGCTGCGCCAACACCCGGTCGCGCTGCTCACGCAACTGCGCGATGGCACGTTCGTGCGGCTCGATCCGCTGCCGGCAGTCTTCCTCCGCCGCGACTTGCTGATCAGCCGCGTCGAAGAACACCTGCAGTGACTGCTCGACAGCCTGTTCCTGCTCCCGTTGCCGTGCCAACTGCGCAGCATTGCGCTGCCGCGCCAGCTCAAGCTGGCGGCTGACCCTGGTTGACCGGCGCGTACGGCCGCGCCCGGACTTCGTCGACTCGGCCATCTCTCGACCTCCCCATGACCTGTACTCCGATTCCGCTTCGCTCGCCACGGTACCCCGCAGAGCCAACTCATATGGACGTCGGATGGACTCGTATCCAGTGCTTGACGGAGTTACGGTCCGGAGGAGTTGCCGTTCATGCCGGCGGGGGCAGGTGCCCGGACAAAAGGAAAGGCGTGTCCCGCCCGAAGACGGGACACGCCTTGGTGCCGCTCGCACAAGCCCCGAAGGGCTCACCGCCCGGAGGCAGATCGGCCAAGACTGCGATCGGCAGTGTCGGCGCGAGGGGTTCAGTGACCCGACCGACGTCTTCAGTGTAGTCGCGTCGCTGCGGCGACGGCAGCGTCCCGCACGGTGCCCCAGGGGCACGCGAGGCGCACCGTCGCCAGCCCTGGGGACGCCGGAAGCATGCCGCACCTGGGGCGGGGTGTCCAGCAGACCGCGCTGGACACCCCGCCCCAGGTGCGGCGGATCGCACTCCGCCCCCACGTCCTGGGGGCGTCGGCCCGCCGGGCCGGCCGCGACGCCGCCAGGAGGTCTCCGGACATGGAGTCCCGATCCATTTCCACCGCGGGTTCCGCGTCGATCGTCATCGCCCCGGACATGTTCACACTTACCTGGCACCAAGCCGACCACGGACCACTCACCGTGCCGTGGTTCGCCTCAACAGGGGTGCTCGACTACGCCTCCGCTTCCCATCAGGTCGCGGTGTCCCGACCACAGGCTGCCGACGCTGGAGCCGGGCCGGCCTACGGTGATCCGCTGGTCGTGCGCCCCGACCTGGGCGGCATCTACTACCGCGTGGGCGGCGTGCTGCACTCCGCGCCGATCCGCGGCGACCGGGTTGACTTCACCGCCGCCGCCGCCGTCGACTGGGCAGCAGCCGATGCCGATTACGACCGGGTGCGGGTCGTCGAGCACAACCTGGCCCAATGCAGCACCCTGCCGACGCTGGATCCGCCGCTGCACGTGGTGCAGGTCGAGCGGTCCGGGCGGCTATCGCTGTCGTTCCTGCTCGCCGACCTCGACGGCAGCCCCTTGATCGGCCCGACCACGCACCACTACCAGCCCCACCTCGCCCCCGGCCGGCTGAAAGCCACCACGGTGCAGGGCCTGCCCGCTCTCGCGGCGTTGTGGGAGGGCGCGCTGCGCCGGCCGACCACGGGCGGTGGCTGGCGTTTCCTCCCTCCCCGTCAGGCATTGGAGACCCTGACCGAACTCGGGTTCACCGTTACCGGCGCCGCATCCCGACACCCCGGCCTGGCCGCAGCACTGAATACCGGCACGGACAGCCAGTGGGTGCCCGGTTGGTACGGCGGCACCCGCCTGCTAGCCCTGGCCCGCTTCGAACGGTCGCACTACGGCGGTGATCTTCACTACGAGTACCACAAGCCCGGCAGCCTCCGGGGCGCCGTCAGCCCCAGCTTCGACGGCGTGTACGGCTCCCTGCTCGGCGTGCAGGTTCGCGCCGACGTCGAGACGCGCCCGCCCGGCGAACGCGTCTACGTCGAGTCCGGTTATGTTGGCGGCGGCATGGCCAGGCCGGTCGAAGCAGGCCAGGTCGCGCTGCACGAACCGGTCCTGATCGAAGGCACGCTGCCCATCATCGATCACGAGGTGAGTTGGTCGGCCGCCTGCCGTCGGTGCAGCGCGCCGATGAGCTGCGGCCCAGTGGGTCGGCACGACTTCGTGCCCTACGTTCATGAACTGGCCGCTGAGTCCTCCGGCCTGGGACCGGTCGGCATGTGGTGCCCGGCGCACCCCGTCGGCGACCGCACCCGTCCCCATGCCCCGGTCTGTCGGGTCGACGAAGGTCCGGACCGCGACACTCTCACCCTGCCCGCCGCGAGCCCGGCAAGGTCGTCCTAAGCCTTGCGCCGTCGCCGCCCGGTACCCCACTCCGGACGGCGGCGTCCTCTGGCGGCAGGTATGCCCTGCCTGCCCTGAGCGAGCGGGCCAGTGGGCGTGCCTACGGCCCGCGTTCCCGACCGGCGGGCAGCTCGCGGCCATTCCCATCCCGGCCGCCGCCCAGCGCCCTACTCTGGGTGCGCTGGGTGGTCACCAGAGCCCCCCTGACCTCGATCATCTTATGTCGGGGCAGCCGCCTCAAGGAACCTCCGGAAAATTTTTGACTCCGCAAGCTCCGCCAAAATTTTTCCGGAGAACCCTTGACCCGTCTGCCCCGACACAAGGATTGGCAGGGGCGGGGGAAACGGGGAGGAAAGGGCGGCAGAGAGTTAAGCACGAATGGGTTTCCGTTGTGCACTTCTGTATCAGCGGCAGCAAAACCCCCGGTAAGCGAACCAAGGCGAGATCTGAAAGTTACAGATAAAAATGACTTAGAAGCGGTCCAAAGCTTGCAAAATGCCGGTTTTCACTGATAGACTAGATAAGTAAGGCAAACCGGGAAGGCCAAGCCCGGTAAAAGCGAAAAAATCAGTTGTGGGGTTCATTACATGTCTGCTGTCGCCTCTACTCCCGAGGTCATTGCCGAGTTGACCGCTCTTGTGCAGGCTGGTGACATTCCCGCCGCCAAGAAGCTGGGCCGGAAGCTGATCAACGTCGCGGACACCCGCGAGTTGTGGCTGATCGACCGGATCGCCAAGCTGCTGGAGAACCGCCCGAACACCGCCGTTGACATCCTGCGGCACTGGTGGGCCACCGCCCCCACCGAGGCCGACCGGGCGATCATCGCCGCGTGCGCGCCAAAGAACGGCGAACAGCGTCACCGCCCGCAGGCCGACACCGACCGCGCGCCCCGGTGGAACCGCCGCAACCGGTACCAGGCCCCAGGCACCGTCAAGACGGACCAGCGCGCCGAGCTGCGCCGCCGCCGCCGGAGCCGTCAGGAACAGGACGACGCCGCCGCATTCGCCAACTACCAGCGCGAGCGCGCCGCAGTGGCCGAGGGAGACCAGATCCCCGACCGTGACGAGCGCGCCCAGGCCGAACAGGTCTACGCCTCCGGATTCGACTACGACCGCGCCGCCCTCTACGGCACCGATGTTGCCTTCCGGTGCCTCTCGTGCTCGATCAGCCGAGGCCGCTACGACCTGGACCACGACCGCATGGCCGCCGGACACGGCGACGATGGACTGTGTGCCGAGTGCCGGGAGTCCGGCCGTCCTGGCATCCCCGCCCTTCCTCCCTGGCACAACCCCGCTGACGCTGTCACCGCGCGGTGCGCGTTCATCCTGGCCCAGTCGGACGCCGCCGCCGCGCGGGTGGTCCTGCGCGCGGAGTGGCGGCAGGCCACCGCGCCCGCAGTCCGTGCCGTCATCGCGGATTTCGTGACCGCGAACCTTCCGGTCCAGGAACCCGCCGAGGTTCCCGCCGAGTTGGGCACGTGCGCGACCTGCCCGGACGAGCGCACCGCTCGTGATCTGCGCGGCGTGGCCGTTGACGACGGCATGTGCGCCGAGTGTCGCGCCGACAGCGAGCAGGCTGTGACCACCGTTCCCGTCGCCTGACCGCGCGGGGTCCGGCCCGCCGGGTCGGACCCCGCCCCATTCCGTTCAAGCCCCCCCGGCTGTCGCCGGGGGGCTTTTCCGCACGCCCAGCCAGCGCACGGACCCGCCGCCTACCATCCCGCCACGGCCGCCTGTCCCAGCCGCCCCGACCCGCCCGCACCTGCCAGCCTTCGCTCGCCTTCCGGCCTGCTCACCCTGCCGCTCCTTACTGCACTCCTGCGCCCACCGACACACAGCACCTCTTGCATGTGCCGCATTTGCAGGTACTGCATCGTTTCAGTGGACGTAACGGGACCACGTTTTGTCAACTAATATGGACGTCAACTGATGTGGGCGAACGTAGGTATCCGGTGATCGGCGTGCGCAAGCTGTCACCCGGCGGGTACGAGTACCTGACCGGGTCGGTGGCCTGCGCGGACCGCGACCTGGACCCCGGCGAGTCGCTGTCGGACTACTACCTGGCGCACGGCTATCCACCCGGCCAGTGGTTCGGCCGCAGCGCGGCCGTGCTGGGTATGCACGGCGAGGTCACTGCGGCACAGATGAACGCGCTGTTCGGCGAGGGCCGTCATCCCGACGCCGACCGCATCCAGGCAAAGATGATCGCCGCCGGGCACACCCGGGCCGAGGCCGTGACCGCGACCAAACTCGGGCACCGCTTCTACCAGTACGAGGGCCCGGACCGGGTGCGCAGCCAGGTCATCGAGGCATACAAGCAGTACAACCTCGACCACGACCGCCCGCTCAACACCCCAATCGACGACACGGTCCGTGCGGCCATCCGCCGCGACGTCCAAGCCAACGCGTACGCCGACGCCCACGACGGCCGCCAGCCCACCGACGCCGACCTGGGCAGGTGGCTGGCCGAGCAGCATAAGGCGATGAAGTCGGCCACCAGCGGCTACGAATTGGTGCTGGCGCCGCCGAAGTCGGCCAGCACGGTGTTCGCGCTCGAT
The DNA here is from genome assembly GCF_024171695.1 of Actinosynnema pretiosum. Taxonomy (GTDB): domain Bacteria; phylum Actinomycetota; class Actinomycetes; order Mycobacteriales; family Pseudonocardiaceae; genus Actinosynnema; species Actinosynnema pretiosum. The sequence goes on from NZ_JAMTCF010000014.1 coordinate 230,089, forward strand.
GACACCCACCGTGATCTGGTGGTGCGCCTGCACCGCCGGGCTGTGCTCGACACCCTGACTTACCTGGAGGACAACGTCGCGTTCACCCGCCGCGGCGACGGCGGCCACACCCAGCACGACGTCACCGGCATCACCGCGGCCGTCTTCGAGCACTGGGATTCGCGTGCGGGCGACCCGCACCTGCACACCCACGTGCCGATCAGCACGAAGGTGCAGGGCCCGGACGGGCGCTGGACCGCGCTGGACGGCCGCACCATCCTGGCCGCCTCGGTGACCATGAGCGAGTACTACAACTCCCGCATCCGCGACCTGTTCCGCGAACACGGCGCGGCCTGGACCGAACGGCCCGCTGGCGGCATCGACCTCAAACGCCCCACCTGGGAACTGGACGGCGTGCCCGACGAACTGCTGGCCGGGTTCTCCCGACGCACCGCCCAGGTCGAGCAGGATCGCGCCCGGCGCATCGCCGCCTTCCGCCGTGCACACGGTCGCGAGCCCACGCCCAAGGAGGTCCTGGAGGTCTCCCGGCGGGCGCAGTACGGCACCCGCGACGCCAAGCAAACCCCGCGGTCACTGGCCGAACACCTGCGCCGCTGGCGCGCCCAGGCCGAGGAGATGGTCGGCTCCGAGGTGGTCGAGCAGCTCGGGCAGCGGGTGTTCGGTGGCGAACCCGAACCGCTGTCCGAGGTCGACGTCGCCGCGCTGGCCCAGGCCACGTTGACCACCGTCTCGGACTACTACAGCCACTTCAACGCCTGGAACATCGAGGCCGAAGCACACCGACAGAGCGCACACCTGCGGGTGGCCGACGGCGGCCGCGACCGGCTGATTGGCGACGTGGTGCAGGCGGTACTCGGCTCGGACGACATCGTCGCGCTGGAGGCGCCGTCGCTGGTCGACGAACCCGATGGGCTGCGGCGGCGCTCGGGCGAAAGCGTCTTCGTCGAACACAACAGCCGCCGGTTCACCACCAAGCGGACCCTGCGCGAGGAGTCCGCGCTGGCTGCCTGGGGCAGGCTCACCGACGGCCGTCGACTCCGACCCGCCACCGTCGACCAGGCGCTGGCCAAGGCCAGCAAACTTAACCACGGCCAGCGCACCGCCGTCAGTGCCTTCGCCACCTCCGGCCGGCGCGTGCAGCTGCTCTACGCTCCGGCCGGCGCGGGCAAGACCACCACGATGAAGGTCTACGCCGACGCCGTGCGCGCCGAAGGCGGCCGGGTGTTCGCCTTCGGGCCCAGTGCGCGGGCCGCGCAGGTGCTCGCCGAGGCGATCAACGCGCGCCCGCACACCCTGCACCAAGTCACCACCGCACAGCGGATGGGTGTGGCGGAGAAGGGCTTCCCGTTCCGCCGCGGCGACGTGCTGATCATCGACGAGGTGTCGATGGCTGGCACCCACACACTGCATGAGGTGGTCGCCTACGCGTTGCGCCGCGGCGCCGACGTGCGCCTGGTCGGCGACGACCGGCAGCTCGCCGCGGTCGAGGCTGGCGGCGCAGTGCGCTGGTTCGAACACCTCAACGGCGCCGTGCGGCTCAAGGAGGTGGTGCGCTTCCTCGACCCCGACCAGCGCTCCGCGTCCCTCACGCTGCACGCGGGCTCTGCGGCGGGTTTGGACTTCTACTTCGCGCAGGGCTGGGTCGAGGGCGGCAGCCGCGAGAGCATCCGCGACGCCGCCCACCGCGCCTGGCGTGCCGACCTGGACGCCGGGCGCCAGTCGCTGCTGATCGTGCCCACCAACTCCGACGTCACCGCGCTCAACCTCGAAGCGCGCGCGCTGCGCCTGGCCCGCGGCGACGTCGACGAAGAAGGACGCTCCGCGCAACTGCACGACGGCACCGCCGCCAGCCGTGGCGACTGGGTCGTCACCCGCCACAACGACCGTCTCAAGACGCTGTTCGGCGGGCGCGACTTCGTCAAGAACGGCGACACCTGGGACGTGCTGGCCGTACGCCGCGACGGCGCGCTCAAACTGCGCCACCAGGCTAACCACGGCACCGTAGTAGTGCCAGCCGACTATGTCGCCGCGCACGTCGAACTGGCCTACGCGGCCACCATTAACCGCGTCCAGGGCATGACCAGCACCGGCTCCGCGCACGCGATCGCCACCCAGGGCATCTCCCGCGAACAGCTCTACACGCTGATCACACGCGCGGTCGACGACAACCGGATCTACGTCGAAACCCACCAACACACCATCGACTCCCACCAGGAGACCCCGCCCGAGCTAAGCGCACGCGACGTACTGGAGGCCGCCCTGTCCCGCTCGTCGGCGGAAACCTCGGCCAACGAAGAGCTGCGCAACGCCCTGGTGGTGGCCGAATCGCTGCGTACCCTGGTCGGCCGGCACGACTACGTCGCGCTGCTGGGCACCGAAGAGCACATCGATGCCGTACTCACCGAGTACGTCCCGGCACTGCTGGATTACCCGGCCGCGCCGGCGCTGCGGCAGACCCTGCACACCGCCCAGGCCCTGGGCTGGCAGGCCGACCACCTGGTGTCGGCCGCGATGGCTGGCGGCCTGTCCGAGGGCGGTGACGGCCACCGCGCCGTCGAGGGCCCGGCCGCGGTGCTGCGCTGGCGCATCCAACAGCGCGTCCTGCACGAGCCACCACCCGCCCGCACAGCCGCGCCCACGCTCGCCGCGACCAACCGGTGGCGCGGCCTCGTCGAGCGGCACGACCCCACCGCCGCAGTCGAGGACACCACCTGGGAACCGGTGTGGCAGGTGGCAGCCGCGGCCCTCGCCGAGGGTCTGGACGTCGATGCCGCGATCGTCGACATCGCCCGAGGACTGGCCACACGACCAACCAACGACCCCATGCCGGAGCAGCGCTTCGCCCTGTTCGCTCTCCAGGACGCACTACGCAGACAACGCGAACAGGGCGGTGGGTGGCAGCCCGCGCTGCCGTGGCTGGCGCACCTCGACCACCATCGGCTGGTCGAGCAGCCCGAGCTGCTGGACTACCTGCACCGCGTCAACGACGCCATCGCCGCGCGCGTCGGGCAGCTGCACGCCACCGTCGCCGCCGAAGAACCGGACTGGACCGGCGCGCTGGGTCCCCGCCCCGACGATCCCGTGGTCGCGGCCCGCTGGGACGAACTGGCCGGACTCGGCGCGGCCTATCGCGACACCTACGGCGTCACCACCGACGACCCGCGTCATCCGCTGGGTGAGGAGCCCCAGGATGACGGCTTGCGGGCCCGCGCCTGGCACGACCTCATCGCCCGGTGGACTCCGCCGACCGCCGACGAGTCCGCCGACACCGCGCAGGCGGCGACCGGTGTGGTGCAGACCAGCGCGCTGGACCGGCTGCGTGACACCATCGACCTCGACGAGCTGCTCGCGGCGCTCGCCGCCGACGAGTTGGCCGCCTCCGAGCCCTTGGAGGAAGGGCTGTCCGACCTCGTGCGCCGCTACGAACGCGGCGCACGGGCAGCGGACGGACAGCACCTCGACGACCGCATCACCCAGGTGCTCACCACCCGTGCCCCGTCGGTACTGGACGGCGACGCCGAACCGGCACTGCGACGGCTGCTGCACCGCGCCTACGACCAGGGCTGGGCCGTGGAGCACGTAGTGCCCGACTCTGACAGCCTTGCCAGCATCGACGGTGCCCGCAACCCCGCCGCCGTGCTCTACCGGCGCATCGAACAGCGCCTCCAGCGCACCGACCCACCCAGCGAACCGGCGCGCCCCCGCGGCCCTCTGCCCTGGTTGGACGCCGCGAACCCGGCCGCGCTGGCCGACCAACCTGAACTCGCGCAGCACCTCGACCAGCTCGCCCAGGCGATCGCCGACCGCGCGTCCCGACTGCGCGATGAGATCGCCGTAACCCAACCGGGCTGGACCGCAGGGCTCGGCCCCCGACCCGACGCCCCCGCCGCCGCGGTCCGCTGGGACGACCTCGCCGCCGCAGCAGCCGCCTACCGGGAGACCTACCGCGTCACTACTCGCAGTCCCGACATTCCCTTGGGCGCGCAGCCTCGGGGCAACGACGCCCGCGCTCGCGCGTGGAAGAACCTCACCGACCAGTGGAGGCCCATCATGACCACGCCCGACGACCAGTTCTCGGCCAACCAGGAGCGCATCGACGCGCTACGCGACCAAGTTCTCGACCACGCCGAGAGCCTCCAGGATGACGCAGTGGGATCGGCGGAGAACTACGGTTCCGACGCCCATGCGGCGGAGGTAGCTGAGGAATTGCACCGCTACGACGACGCCGAGGACATCGGGGAGAGCACAGACCTCAGCTCTGGCTTCGGCCACTGATCACTCCGGCGTCAGCCGAAGTGCCGGATCCGGGAAACGTGTTCTATTCCGAACAGGACTTCCATCATGCCCTTTACCAACCGCGAGCAGCCCGATGCCCGCAAGTCACAAGCCCGCGCGCTGTCCACTCGCCCCGGCATGTCGTACGCAGCCGCGCTGCGGCAGGTGGTCGGTGCGGTCGAGCCGTGGCAGTCGAAACATCTGTGGGTGCTCACCGACGACGTACGCAACTGGCTGTCCGGTGACAGCCGCCGCAGCGACCACCGCAACCTATACGCCTGGCTGGATAACGAGGGCCCGACCTTTACGTGCGACCGGTGCGGTGAACCGGGCGATGCCCGCACAGCCGAGTGCAGCATCTCGCCGATGGTCACCGCTTACGACCCGGATCTCGCGCCAGTCACCCGGCACTTGGACACGAAGAAGTATCACGCGACCTGCGCTCCGTCCTCAGTCATCTGGGTGAACGACACTGACATCCCGGTCGGCCCTCGGTACCTCGACCTACCCATGAGCGTTAGGCAGGGCCTTATGGGCAGGTTCGAACTCAACGTCTACGCCCTGCTCGACGTCGACCCCGAGGATGGCGCCCAGCACGCCATGCTGCTGCTCACCGTCCGCGTCGTCGAGGACCACGGCCGCGGCGTCTTCGCTTGGCTGACTGAGCTCGAGTTGTACCTGGGCAGCCAAGGGATCGGCGACGTGCACGAGTTGGACAATGACGCTAAGACTGACTGGTGGTTGCGGGTCGTCACCGATCAGGCCAGCGCGCGGCCGTCGTGGATCGCACTTCGCACCGACCGTGAAGGGAACGACGACAGGGCTCGGCACCATCTGATACTGACTGCGTTGGACCTGCCCGACGGATGGGCTCAGGCCGCGCAGAGCGCCGGTGATGTCGAACTCGTAGTCGGCCCGTGCACGCGCCACTGGGACAGTACGTCGGTGCCCGAGCAGCTGGCCGACGAGATCGCCGATTTTGCCGAGGAGCAGGCCTCTGCGACTGGTGACCGTTGCGGCTGCGTACACCTGACTTCTAACCACGCCGTCGACCTCGTCGGATCCGGCGCGTTCCTCGTTGGTCGGGTCCGCGTTCTGCACGACGAGGAGGTATCCCGAGAGAGCTACCGCGACGATTGCGCGGGAGATGCGACCGGCTCGACGGATTGAGGCCCCGATTCGGCAGCCATCGGACTGGTGATGCCTCCGCCGTTGCGGCTCGAGCACATAGTCAGCACCAGCCGATCTGGTCGGGTAGGGACGCAAACTTCGAGCAGCAGCAGCCGGACCGCGTGTTGCTGGCCACCCGTGGCCAGTTGGCCGGGTGGTGAAGGCCAGAGCGGTAGCGGATCATGGCGACCGCCTATGACCGTCGTCTACAGCGATTCGGCTCATGAAGCTCTCGTTACGCCAGTGGTTGATGCGGCCGCTGTAGCGATGGCGGGCCGGGCCTGCCGGTGGAGGTAGGTACCGCTGTAGCGTGTTGTTCGGCCAGTTCGAACCGGTCGGTGCGGGGCGGCGAGCCCTCGTTGCGGTGGTCGCCGTCGAGGCAGTCAGGGCGGACCCAGTCGCGGGTGAGCCGGTCGCTGAACCCAGGACGCCACTGGTGCAGCCATGTTTGGCCGTCGCGTTCGTTCGCTGCGGGGCCGATGTTGGCCGCGCGCCAGCTGTAGGCCAGCGTCGCGACCTCTATCGCCAGCGCTGGATGCGAGGCCCAGCATGGTGGGATCGGCCGGGCTCGGCTGCCGTCGACGCCGACGAAGGTACGGTTGTACCAGGCCACGAAGTTGGTGACGGTAAACCGTGGGTCTTTCTGGTCGTCGGGATTGTCCTCGGCGGCCATCGGCGGGGTGAACCACACCCACGCGGCTGGTTCGCTGGGGTCCTCCTCTGCGGCTCGGCCGTCGGCCGAGGATTTCTTGGCCAGTTGGGCGACTTTGTTCTCCAGACGGCGCTGGCTCTGCGCGAGCGTGGCGATGATCTCGGTAAGGGTCCTGATCTGGGCGTCCCGGTCCTTGTCGTCTGCTGGCTGTTCGTGCTGGGACTGTTCGCTCATGTGGTGAACCTGCCTGTCGTGCCGAGGTTCGGTCGGGTGACCGGCGGTGCCACCGCGAGTCCGTCCGTGCCGATCGGGACGTGCCCGTCACGCACGGCCCGGACGTGCTCGCGAATCTGCTTCCAGTCGGGGCGCCCGCGTACGTCGAGGGTGCGGGCGAGGATCGGGTCGAGGTGGCGGTGGATGACCAGGACGCGGCCACGACGCACGCGCCGGACGTCGCCGGGCCGGTAGGTGGGCACCGTCTCAACGCCCACCGAGGTTCGGACGTGACCGAACAGCCCGTCGTTCTGCTGCTGGACGCGGCGCCGGTCGTGGTGCCCGGTAAGCAGGGAGACCCATTCGAGGGTGGTGCGGTCCTTGATGCCGCCCCACACGCTCAGCGTCGTAGTGTTGTCCAGCAACTGGCGGGTGCGTTGCGGCGTGAACGCACTTTCCAGGGCCGCTACGGACTGGGCGCCCCAGTGAATCAGCACGCCCCTGCCAGCAGAGTCGGAGACGATGTCGGGCAGTTGTGGCACGGGGGTGGCGTTGGTGAGCTCGTCGAGGATCGCGGTGGCCGGTGGATCCAGGCGGCGGTGCGGGGTGTGCAGGGCCATCTCCTGTGCGGTGGTCAGCCAGTGCTCGACCAGGGCGGTCAGGATCGGCGCGGCCTGGGCGGCCTGGTGCTGTCCGGCGATCAGGTACAGCGAGCCGTGTTGGGCGATCAGGGTCCGCACGTCGAGGTCGTTGCCCGGTGCCGGGGAGCACAATCTGCGGATCTGCGGGTCCATGGCCGGCTCGATGACCCGGCGCACGCTCATCCACACCGCGTCGGAGGTCTCGGCGACCATGCCGATCTCCGCGCGCAGGTTGCGGGCGTACTCGGTGAGTCCGGCCTGTTGCAGCAGCCGCACCGGTTCCTGGTCGATGGGCTTGCTCATCGACCACCGCACCAGGTCGTCGATGCCTCGGTGGTGGATCGCCGCAGCAAGGAAGTACGCCTGGAGCACCACCTTCGCCCGGTCGCGGAAGACCTTGTCATTGCCGCCGACGCCCGCTAAGCCGACCGAGGCGGCCTCGACCATCGTGTGCGCGCGGCGGTAGGCCACCGCGATGTCCTCGCAGCCTTGCGCTGGCCACCACTGCACCTGCGCGGGCCAGGGCACCGCGCCGGTGACGTCGGCGATCTTCACCGGGCTCGTTGGGTGGCGGGCGGCACGTAGCAGCGCGCTGAACTCCAGCAGGTCGGGTTTGGTAGTGGAGCACAACAGGGCACCGGGCGCGGCAATGGCCTTGTGCACCAAGTCGCGGCGGGACTTGCCGGACTGGGTCGGCGCCAGGGTTCCGGTGGGGTTCTCCAGCGGGGTGCACATCGGCCGCCGTTGCGGACTTAGGTGCAGCGGTGCGGCGACCTCGTCCAGCGGTGCCTGCAGAGCCTGCGCACGGGGCAACCCCGGTCGGGTCCATTCCGCCGTGCGGCGCGCTGCAGCCAGTGACAGTTCCTGCCGGATGTCCTCGCGGCTGGCATGCCCTGGCTGCGAGGGTCCGAATCGCCGCCACACCGCCACCGCGACCGTCAGCACCAGGGTGGTGGCCGCTGCCAGCAGAGCCGTGGTGATCGTCCAGTACCAGCCGGTCCGGCCAGCCAAGGCCTGCGCCCACGGTTCACCCAGCCCACTGCCCGGCCGGGCGGGGTGCGCCAGGACCCCGAACACTCCGGCCGGCCAGTTGTCGACGGCCGGGACCGCCCAGGGGCCGCCGAACAACGCGGTGGTGGCCGCAGCGGCGACCATGAGGACGGCGGCGACCGTGACGAGCAGGCCGAGCGCGGCCACCAGCAGGCCCATCAGCGCCAGGTCACGGTCGGCGTTCACCGAGACGGTATTTCTCATGTGCGCGGGTCACCTTCCGGTGGTGGTTTTCCGTTGTCGCCGGTTGCGATTCGGCGGATCGAGACCACCTTGGGCGCCCAGGAGTCCAGGGTGGTGAGGATGACGCCGTGGTCGGTGTCGTAGGCGTCGACCATGTAGCCGTTGCCGACGTAGATGCCGACGTGGCCGGGTGCGGCCGGGGTGCCGTCGGAGCCGGGGATGAACACCAGGTCTCCGGGTTGGATCCAGGTCAGGGAGCCGACCGGGATGCCGTCGTGGACCTGGGTGTAGGTGGTGCGCGAGATCGCGACGCCCGCGTGGGCCCAAGCGGCCTGAGTCAGGCCGGAGCAGTCGAAGGCGTCTGGTCCCGTGGCGCCCCAGACATAGGGCTTGCCCAACTGTGCCAGCGCGTACACCACCGCTCGGCTTTGCTGCGGGTCTCCCGGCAGTGTGAAGTCCGGCGGCAGCTTCTTCGGATCCAGGTCGCCGGGGTCGAGGTTGCCCTTGCCCATGTCCTGGCAGCCGCCGTAGGCCGGGTCGACGTCCACCACCGGGTCGGCACCCGGCGCAGGTGGTGCGTGATTGTCCGGACCCTGCCAGTACCGATCGGTGAGCATGGCGGCCGCCGATTCGCGCGGGGCATATCGGTCGGGAAACTGCGAGCGCTGGACCGCCTGCTCGGCGGCACCGGGTGGCATGGTGTGCCAGCCTGGCAGGGCGATCAGCGCGTCATAGAACTTGTTCGTCGCGTAGACGGGGGCGAGGATCTCCGCTGGGCTGCCCCACCCCTGACTGGGTCGCTGCTGAAACAGTCCGAGGCTGTCGCGGTCGCCGTGGTCAACATTGACCAGTCCGGACTCGACCATCGCGGTGGCCAGAGCCAGCACCGCGGCTCGCCTGGGCAGGCTGCGCCGCACGGCGACAGTGACAATGGTCTGGGCGTTGGTCAGCTGTTCGCCGGTGAATGTCTCGTCGCCGATCTGCTGGGTGAAGCCTCCTGGGCCCAGGCCCAGGCGCTGGAAGGGCGAGCACTCCACGACGGCGGCGGTGGCAGCGAGGGTGCCGGACTGGGACACCATCAGCACGGTGGCGACCAGCAGGGCCGGGACCATCAGCAGCAAGTAGACGGCAGCCCCGATGCCGGCGACCAGCGGCCCTGTGCGGGTCGGGTGCGCTGCCACGGTGCTACCGGTCCCGTCTGCGCAGTTGCGCATTGGTGTCGAAGAGGAGCCGTTCGGTGCTTGACAGGACGGTTTGGACCTTGTAACCGGGGTTGTTCTCGATCTTCCACAGCGCCCGGCCGGTGCGCTCCATCGCCCACCCGGTGGTGACGTCCTGCTCGCGTTCGGACAGGCCGAAGTCCTCGGCGAGTTCGTCGGCCACGCGTGTGGACTGTCCGAACAGGACGCGTGTGCTGCACAGGGCGAGCAGGTCCTTGGCGATGGCCACTTCCTGGGAGCCTGCCGCGCCGACCGACAACGGGTCGGACGGCTTGTGCATGACCAGGATCTGGATCTTGCGTTCGGCGCGGGACAGGCGCAGGTCGGAGTCAACGGCCTGGACCGCGCGCAGGCCCAGTCGCATCTGCCGCCACACCTCGTCGCGCACGACGATGCGGATCTCGCCGTCGTCCTGCAGGTCGGTAACCATGCTCGACCAAGAGCCCAGGCAGGTCAGTGCAACGGCGACGGCCTGGTCACCGCGCGAGCGCAGCAGCGACAGGTCCATCGACTGGATCGGTGCGTCCCAGTCCAGCGCGAAGTTGGTCTCCTGATCGAACAACCCGGCCAGCGAACCGTTGACCAGGTTGCCCAGCGCGTCGGTGATCGGCCGCAGGGTGTCGAGGAACTGGCGGCGGCCAGCGAACCGCGTGACCTGCCACAGCGCGTCATCAGGGTCGGCCAGCTCGCGCTGCACGTCGGGGATGGTGACCGGGCGCAGACCCGTGTAGCCGTCGTCCGCGCCGACCAGCCGCCGCAGCACCGCCGACAGCACCGCCTCATCGGTGACGGTGGGCCGGTAGCCCTGCGCCTCGGCCAGCGCGACAAGCAACTTGACCCACCGGCCCAGCACACCGGCGAGTTCTTCGCGCTGCTGGGTCACCGACCAACTGCTCCAGCGGCTGCGCAGCGGTCCGAGGTCGAGTGCGTTGAGCCGGGCGGGGCTGCCGCGCCCGAGTGCGATGGGGGTGATGCCCAGTGCCCGCAGCAATGGGGTGTACTCGCCCTTGACGTCACCGCTGATCAGGGTTTTGACGCCGAATAGCATCATTCGCAGCAAGAACGCCACCACTGTGGAGCTTTTGCCCCGACCGGGCTCGCCGAACACCACGAGGTTGGGGTTGGTGGCCAGGCCGCGCAGCACCCACTCGATGGGGTGGGCGTAGAACGCGCCACCGGAAAGCGTGTCGTAACCCATGCGTGCCCCGACCGCGGGGATGCCGTTGGCCGCCAACAGCGGGAACAGACCGCCGATCTCGCTGGTGGCAGCTTGGTAGACCGCCAACGGGGCCTCGACCGGGGACCAGCCCTCGCCGGGCCGGGCACGGCCTCGGCGGGGTGCGATCGCGCGGTTGACCCGGTCTCGGTCCATGCGCGGCGGCTGCTCGCGGAATTTGGCGGCCGGGGGCGAGCCGAAGTCGCCCAACAGTTGGGCTGCGCTGCGCTGCTGTCGGTTTCGCCTGCTCACAGCAGCCCTCCTCGGCGACGGGGCAGGCCGATGCCCACCGGGAGCACCGCGACGACGAATGTGGAGTCCTGGGCGAGGTCCAGGCGCAGCAGCCGGAATCGGCCGCTGGCGTCGTTTTCCAGTCGGGCGGCGTGGTCCTCGACGTGCCTATCGCTGGGCACGGTGACCGACGCGGCGATGGCAAAGCGCACCACCGAGTGCCCGGCCGCGACGGCGCGTTCCTGGGCGCGGGCGCCACCGGCCTCGCGCTCATCCACCGCCGTGGTGTTGAAGCCCTTGCTGCGCTTCCAGTCGGTCATCACGCCGGTACGAAACCGGTTGGACTGTACGGCGCGGTGCGCGCGGCGGGAGTCCATGACCTCGTAATGGATGGCCAGGGTCCGCCGCTCCCCGGCGGTACGCACCGCGAGCAGCGGCGCCAGGGAGCCGAACACGGTGCCGGCCTCGGGCATCAACGCGGTGTAGGACACGGTGGTGAACCCGTCGTGGGAGTAGGACCGCAGTGACGGGGGCGGTGCCTGGGTCGGCCCCGCAGCGGCCTTTTCCAGCCCGCGTCCGCCGGTGCCGCGCTCGTGCGCGGCGGCCAGCGCTGCGCGCGCGGCCGGGTTGAACCCGGTCCGCAGGGCCTCTGCCATGCCCGGCCCGTCCAGCCACTCCACGGTGCGCGCTCCGAGTGCCTTGAGCGGGTCCTCCAAGCTGTCGAGAACCCGATAGAGGGCCAACGCTCGTCCGGCGACGCCGCCGCCAGCGGCCGCGGCGGGCTTGCGGAGCCTGTCCTCGGGCCCGGAGACGGTCACGAACACCTCGTGCCGGACCGAGACGTTGCCGATCGTGCGGTCCAGTTCGTCGGTGGCCTGCCGCGCCAGCCGGGGCGCGTCGCGAACCTCGTGGTCGGCGCGCCACACCTCGTACTCGGTGCCGTCGTCGGGGATGGTGCGCACCAGCAGGCTCATCCGGTCGACGACCTCGCGGTGTCCGAGTGACAACAGCAGGTTGCCCAGTCGGGAGGCCAGGCGTTCGCACTGCTCGTCGGACAGCATCCCGACCCCGGAGTGGGTCAGGCGCGCGGTGGCGCCCCACCGGCCATCGCCGGTGTCGTGGATCAGGCACACCCGTCCGGTGTCCTTGAACTGCGGCCCGTCGGGGAAGTCCACGCGCTGCAGCACGCCGGGCAGGTCGGGCTCATCGGGGTCCACAGACGCGCCAGCGGCGACCTTGGACTGCCAGCACGACCAGCCGGTGAGGATGCCGACCTGGAACAGCACCAGGTGCAGCAGCCAACGCAACGCCGGACGTCCGCGGACCGGGACCACCACCAGCGCGGCGATCGTCCCGCAGACCAGCAGCAGGATCGCCGTGTCGGTGAACCGCCCGTCGGAGATCGTCCACAGCACCGGTGCGGCCAGCGCGAGGCAGGCCAGGGCCTGCACGGGGGTCAGGCCGAGAATCCATCCCGCATGCTCGCGCCGGTTGAGTCCTCGGTAGATCCGAGGTGAAGTCACAGGATCACCGCCGCTTCCTCCGCCCCGGCTGCAGTTCCTCCGCTGCCGCCGCCGGACTTCGAGCCGTCGCCTCCGCCACGGGCATCACCTTCACCGCCATCGTTCCTGTCACCACCGTCTCCTCCGCCGTCGTAGGCGCCCGAAGGGCCGCTGCCGGGGCTGGAGGGCACGGCCTGCTCGAGGTTCGCGGCCGGTGGCACGGCGGCACCGCCGTCGTCCCCACCGGTGTCGTCGTTGCCGGTTCCACTGGCACCGATCTTCCCTCCGCCACTGTCTTCGCTGTCGGTCGCGCCGTCGTCGTCGGAGTCCCGCCCGCTCTCGTCGCTGTGTGCACCGCCGGACCGGCCGACACCAGAGCCGTCCATGGAATCCTCGGCTTGGTCACCGATCGCGGCGTCGAACCGGCCGGTGTTGGCGTCCTCCATCGCCCCGCCACCGCCACCACCACCAGCGGCTCCGGCGGCCATCACCGCCGGGTTGCCCGTGCCGTAGGAGTCGACGCCGATCCCGGACAGGGCGTCGCGGAACGCCGAGCCTGCGTCGCTGTTCGGGTCGACGAACGCGAACAGCCGGAACAACACGAACGGGCAGAACAGCGAGATGATCAGCACGCCTACGCCAGCGAGCAGCCCGGACAGGCCCTGCGAGCCGCCGGAGATCGCCACGCCTAGCACCAGTGCCAGGGCAAGCACGGGTTTCATGCCGATACAGGCCAGCAGCCAACGGCAAGTAGTCCAGAACCAACCGGCGGTGACATTGGCCAACAGCCCAGCTGCGGTCACCGGCACGGTGCCCACGAGGACGTAGATCGCGGCCTCGCGGAACAACATCTCCAGGGTGTAGCCGATCGAAGCTGGGATCACCCCGACGAGAGCGCAGATGCCCAGCACGATGCCCTTGACTCCATCGATGGCGCTGTCACCGAAGCTGGTGTGCTCGAGCGCGTCGGTGAAGTTTTTCGACTGCAACCCGTACTCGAGGATGCCGTTGGTCAATCCGTCGACACCGGTCAGGAACGCCGCGACCATGCCCACGGTCACCGCCAGGGCGATGCCGTACTGGACCGGACCGACGACCAGCCTCGTGAAGCCACGACCGCCACGCAGGGTGGTCACGATCAACTGCCAGAAGAACAGTCCCATCGCCATGACGCCGCTGATCCACAACATCATCGGCCACACCACTGAGATCGGACCGGTACGGGTGTCGACGCTGAACATCGAGAACTGGTCGGCCAGGCCAAACGCGCCGCGCAGCAGGAACAGGCTTGCATCCCAGATCGCCTGCATGGCGGCCTCGAACGCCGAGGAGATCATGACCATGATCTCCAGACCCATCGTCCCGCCGATGGTGTCGAAGGGTGGCATCGGCTCAGCCCTCGCGCAGTTCTCGGTAGCCAGCCTTGACCGCGTCCGCGCTTCCCGGCCACGCGCTGGGCGCGGTCGCAGGCAGCGCTCCGGAGGCGATTTGCCACCGGGTCCCGTTCCAGCGCATGGCCTGGCAGTCGCCGACACCGGCGCTGACCAGCCGGCCATTGATGCCTGCGGAGAACTGGCCCAGCACGCACACGACGACGTAGCGTCCCTGCGAGGTCGCCCCTTTGATCTGGCCGTGGGTGACCTGGTAGCGCGCGCTCAGGCCGGCGACTGGCCCGGTGACGGGCAGTTGTGCGCGGGAGCGCAGGCTGGTCAGCAGCGAGGCCCAGCCGGTCGTACCGGGGTTGGGTGCGCCCGGCTCGGCGAGCTCGCGGAAACCGTGCGCGTAGACCTGCGGGTCCGCGGACGCGGTCACGGTCTCGTCCAGCGCCTTGAGCTGCCCCAGTGCGCCCTCGGGGGTATCGGGGAAGCCACCCGGTATCCATTGCCCGGTCGTGGCCGACGGCGTGGGCACGGTGATCGCCGGTCCTGCCGTAGTGGTCGTCATGGCCTGGGGCTGCGCCGCCTGGGCGGGCAGTTGCATCATCGACCGGGCTGCCAGTTCGTTCTCTGCGGTGTCGCTGGCGGGTCTGGATGATGTCGGAACCGCCGCGGGCGCGGTACCGATGCCCGGTGCCGTCGACGACGTTGTCGGAGGTGCCGGGTCGGTGACCTGGCGCGCGATCACCACCGCCGCCAGGCCGCCGATCAGCACGAGCGCGGCGAGTGCCACACCGAGAAGTCGGCTGGGCCGCGTGCTGACGCGGCTGCGGATCGGGGGGGTGGTCACGCCCCACCCCCGGTGAAGTAGTTGATCAGTTGCCAACCGATGCCGTAGAGCAACCCGCCGCCGATGGCGCACAGCATCATGACCAGGCCGATGCGACCGGCGCGGTGGTGGTCGACCCAGCGTCCCCCGGCCCACACCAGTAGGCCGACAAAAAAGCCCACCAGCAGGGCGACTCCCGCGCCCCACTTGGCGTTTCCGACCACTTCCAGGATCTTCTCGTTGCCCGGCGGCGCGACCGGTGCCGGGTTGGGAATTTGCTCCGGGGCCAGAACCAACAGGGTGTCGAAGTGCTCGATCATGAGCGCCTCCTCGTACTGGACCGCCTGCTGTGCGTGGCGGTGTCGGGAAGAAGGCCCCAGCGGCGCAGTACCGGCGTGATCGCCTGCCGCAGGCGGGGTGGGGTGACCTCGGCGGTGATGCCTGCCGCGGCGAGATCGGGATCGTGCGGCACGAACACCGCGTCGGGTAGCAGAGCGCTCACCCTCCGTCCGGCGGCACCGGCAACCCCTGTCGGCCAGCGTTTCGTACCCATCACCACCAGCTGCACGGGTGCGGTGGCCACTGCGGCCGAAATCCAGTGGTCGAGCCGGGCGAGAACCTGTTCGGCATGCAGCAGCGAGGGACGGCTGGGGCGCACCACCACCAGTGGTCGGGGCTGAGGTATGCCGCGCCGAAGCCATGCGCCCGCCCCCGCCAGCGGATGGGCGGTCACCCGCCACGGGTCGTGGCCGAGGTCGACCACGGTGGCGTGCGGTTGCTGCATCGGTGGCCGCCACCAGCGCGGCGGCGGCACCATGCCCGGTGACAGGACCGGAAGGCAGGTTTCCAACTGCGCCAGCAGGGCTTGTGCCCGCCAAGAGAAGCGGATGCGCACCTGTGGGTGCGGGTGGGCCAACCACGGGCCCTGCGCCCGAGCGGCGGCGGACAGACCCGAGCGCGGAGGGTCGGCCGGGTCGACCAGTAGCACGCGGTGCCGCCCGAGTTGAAGAACGTCGGCCAGCACCGCGGCCAACACCGAGGCCCCTGCGCCGGGCGAGCCGGCCAACACCGGGATCACCGCCCCGAAGCCGGTCCAGTTCACCGGCGTGATGACATCGGGCGGCAGTCCTTGGCGTTGCAGCGCCGCCGCAGCGGTCGCGACCGCACCCGTCGTCGTGTGCGCGATGCTCTCGGGCGCAGTGGGTCGGTCACCACCGAAGACCTGTTGAGCGCGGACGGTGTTCTCGACTGCGGCGGCCGCGGCGGCGAGCATCCCCGCTTCCACCGCGGCGTCGATGTCGGCGCCGGGCAGTCCCGGCCACGGTCGCCGGGCGGCCAGCACGAGATCGGACTCGACAGTGTGCAGGCCCTTGGGTTCGGCAGGATCTGCCGGGGGAATCGGTGGCATGTTTGAGAACGGCGTGGTGCTCTGCGCCATCGAGGAGGGGGTGTCCGTCGGCGGCGTGTCGCCGGAGGGGGGTGAAGCACCCTGCCGGTGGAGAGCGTGTCTGGCCGGGTGCTCCGCGAGCACCGGTTCGGTAAAGCCCGCCAGCGCCTGGTCATGGGGCGCGTGCGCCGGGACGGGTGGCGAGATGGTGCCCAGCTGTTCACCAAGTCGGGTGCCCTTATCGAAGGACACCGACGTCACCGGGGTCGTGGAGCCAGTGGGACCATCGTGCCCACGGGCATTGTGGCTCGTGGCGGTCACGCCCTTCTCCTTCCTGGGTAGCGCCGGTGCGGGTAGGCGGCCGAGGGCGTCCCGTGACGTCTGGTGTGCGGGGTGGAACTGCCTTCGGCGATGCGGGGGTGGTCTGCTAGCGGCCTCTGCCGACCGCCCGACGGCCCTAGACAGGGCGTGCGAGGGCACGCCAGGCAGCCGCGGCGGTTCCTGGAACCGGAGTCCGACACCCCGCTGTGTCTGGTTCTTTTGTTGTCGAAGCCTTGGTCATCGGCATCGGCGAGACGGTCGGCGCGCCGCTACGACGCGGTGCGGCTGCTCGACCTCGTGTGTCGGTCATGCATCAAGCCCTTGTGCGGTTCACCGGAACAACCCCGGTGCCCCTCGGTCTCCTGGGCCTGTAGAGCCGGTCGGGTCTTGCGTGGACGGTCCGCCCACGCAATGACCTCGTCGGCGGTTAGCAGTCACCAACCCGCCCCCCGAACGTCCATTTCAGTTGACGTGCTACCAGTTAAAGGATATGTGATATGTCAGGGATGTCAACTGATGTGGACGCGCGAGAGTGCGGTCGTCTAGATTCTGCCTTCACGGGCGGTCGTCGACCGTCCATGACACGTCCCGGACCAACGAGGAGGCACTGCCGTGGCAGAGACACCCACGCTCGCGCAGACCATCGACAAGCTCTTCAAGACGATCAAGCGGCCCGACGGCCGCGAGCACTCCATGGAGGCGGTCGCCAAGGCGTGCACCGCCTGGCTGCGCGAGCGCGATCAGGGCAAGTCCTTTTCCAAGGAGTACATGCGTCAGCTTCGCTCGGGGGCCGCGAATAATCCCACCAAGAACCACCTTGAAGCGCTCGCGGCCTTCTTCGATGTCGCCCCGGCGATCTTCCTCGACTCGGAAAGTTCCCGGCAGATCCAGGCCGACCTCGAACTGGTGGCCGCAGTGCGCGATACTGGGGTGCAGGCAGTCGCCCTGCGCGCTCTGAGTCTCTCGCCAGCCAACCGGGCGCAGATCCTGGAAATCATGCGCACCATGCAGGCGAAGCAAGCTGGTGACATCGGCAACGATGCGTCCGCAGCCGAATCGAGGCAGTCGTCGACCTGACGCACCTGTTGGCCTAGCAACCGATGACGGTCCTGTGCCACAGAGCAGCTGGCCGAGCCTGAGCACGGCCGAGCACGTGGTGGCCAGCGCATCGTCACCGGTCACTCCGAGCTCCGCCGACGGCGGTCCAACCGACTGCCTCCTCGGCCTGTCGGCGTAAGGCGATCACATTCGGGTCCCCGCGCAGAGCGGTGCCTACCCGGACCAATCGATGCGCCTCAGCGAGCAGATCCGGCGTTCCGGAACGGTTCCGGGGCAGAATGAGGTCAACCACCTCATCGTGGTGCCGACGACCGGCACGGCGAGCGTCTAGAGCGGCACCGAGTTCGGCCGCCTCCAGCAGCACATCGGCTGCCGTGGCGTCTAGGCCTCGCATGTCGGCGGTGGCCAACGCCCACCCCGGAAGTTCTGGCGGGATGTATGGGCGCAGCACGAGCTGGGCATCCCGGATCTCCAGAACACGACGGTAGAGCCGAAACCTCGCGCGTTTGCTCGGACTCAGGGAATCCTCGTCCACACTGTGCAGTCGCACCTGCGGGATTTCGGCGGTCAGTTGCCGCCACAACGGCGCAAGGTCCTGGGTGATCTGCCACGCCCGTCGACGGACCGGATGATCAGAAATAGCCTCCGCATCCTCAGAAGTATCTTGCTGCGCTGACATGCCTTCCAGATGACGGTTGCGGGCACCGCTGACTCGCGAGAGCACCAACGAGGCGAACAGCTCAGCCTCGCGCTCGTGGAGGGAGTCGTAGATGGTTCGCCGCAGGATGCGCCGCACCAGCGCGGGCGACAATGTCGGCAACAGCAGCCGCAGCACATCGTCACGAGCAATAAGCGCAGACCCATCACCGTCGGGGCCCGAGGGAGTGTGATCCAAAAGCAAGTGACCGACCTCATGCAACACTGTGTGTTGTGCTTGCAAGGGCGGTACATCTTCGACGTAGAAGATGTAATCGACTTCCACTGTGCGGATCAGCATCCCACAGGGCTGATCGACACCGGGACGCCCCGGAACGAGCTCGATCTTCTTGCCCCGCTTCGTAGACAGCGCGGCCAGGAACTGATCGATATCAAACGGACGAGGGATAACTAGCGTACTGATCAGTCTTTCACAGCGTGCCACCATGCTCAAGGCCGCGGGCTCCTTTGGCGGTCCAACACTGCGCACGAGCACTGGACGATGGGTGTTCTGTTTTCCGTGCAAATTCGTCTGAAATATCCTGCATGATCATGCGTTCGGACGTGTACGGTTTGATCGGCCGCCACGCGTCCTTGACTACGACCGCTCCGTCGCCATATCGGCACGACCGTGCCGTCCAGGAACCAGCCTGCACGAACTACGGCATCGTCGTAGGCGCGCGTTGCGGCAGCGGTCACCAGTAGGTCGTCTCGGTCACCACGGCCGCCGGTCGCTCCGCCAGCAGCAGACGGGCCTGGAAGTCCAGCGCCGGGACGTCTGCACGCACCGGTCCGGCGATGCGCACGGTGAACTGGGTGGCGCGTTGCACCGCCGTGCCGAGTAGTTCCCCCAGTAGGACGCTGCCCTCTCTCGGCACCGTGTGCCCGTCGATCCCGAGGCCCAGGGCCGGTTCGTACACCAACGCGGTCACCGTGGCCAGGTGCACGGTCGGGTCGCCGACGGCAGGCACCAGGTAGCCCTCGCGCACGGTGACACGGGTACCGGGCGGGATGTCGAGCAGCGTGGCCTCCAACTCGTTCGCCTCGCGGCGCGTGTCGGGCGCCCGTGCTTTTCCGCGCACGGTGACGCCTGTCCACCAGGACAGGACCGCGGTGTAGCTTGCCATGCGCTCGGTGTTGACGCGTGTCGATGTCGATGGGGAACAAGTTGTCTCTCCTTCCTGGGGATCGGCGGTAGAGGCGTGGCCCGCCCTCCTGGGAAGTGGGGGCGGGCCACGCGCCGAGGGTCGATCACCCGGTTCACCCGGTGACGGGGTGTTGGGCGACGACGACCGACGGCGCCGGTGCCGGGATCACGACCATGCTGGTCGTCGGCGAACCAGTCGACGGATTGGTCGATGCCGGGACCTCCGGTGCCGACGCCGGCGTCAACGACGAGGTTGTCGACGGGGTGGTGGTCGGGCGGGACGTCGTGGTGGTCGGCTTGGGTACGCTCGTGGTCGGCTTGGGCGTGGTGATCGTGGGCGCGGTTGTCGTCGTGGACGGTGGGATGCTTATTCCCGCCGCCTGTGCCGATGCGTTGGTCGTGACCAGCAGGGTGGCCGCACCGGCGACGAGGGCACCGGCTGCCATACCGGCCAGGGCGATGCGGGCAGATCTGGTGGTTGCCACTGTTCTCCTTGTGATTGACTGGTTTTTCGAGTACTAGGCGATGCACTGCGGTCTAGGTGATGACTACGGCGGTGCCTGCCGGAATGGGCTGTCCGTCGTTGCCGGTGGTCACGGCGTGGAGTGCGTCGGCGGGAACGCGGACGCAGCCATCGGAGCTGGCGGTGCCGAACACGCCGTGGTCAGGCCAGCCGTGGATACCGATGGTGCCGGGGCCTCCGCCGTAGGTGGTGTAGGTGTCGGAGTGCGCGCCGAGCACCACCAGCACCGGGCTGTAGGTCGCCGCGGGGTCGCGGATCACGGCGACCATGAACGTGCGTCCCGTGGGGGTGACCGAGTTCGGGGCGCCGATGCCGACCGTCCAGCGGCCGATTTCGCGGTCGTGGTGGTGCAGCGTCATGGTGAAACTCGATCGGTCGACGGTGATGAGGTACGGCGTCGAGGTGAACGTGATGGGCGGTTCCACTGCCAGCCAGGCGACGCTGTTATTGGGGCGTGACGGCAGGGCGACCATGACCCAGCCCGGTTGGCGGTCCAGGACCGGGAGCCAGGTGTCGACTCGGGCGCGTGTGGGTTCGATACCGATAAGCTGGGTGCTGGGCACCGCAGCGACGGGATCGCCACCCGGTGCGGTGTAGGCCGCCACGGTGCGGATGGGGTGCGCCATCATGCCGGTCGGCGGCTGGCCGGGTGCCGGGTCGCGTGGAGCGGCGGGGATCGACGTGAAGACGTCACTCTGCGGCAACAGATCGAGCTGTTCCTGGGACACCGGTTGAGCCTGAGGAGTTGCCGTCCGGTCGGCCGCCGAACTGGCATTCTGTTGTGATTGCCGGCCAGCCGCGAGGCCGGGGGCGGGCTGATCGCGCCCCCGGTCCTCGGCAGTGGCGTAGGCGAGTGCGGCCACGGTCAGGACGGACAGCGCAAGCCCGCCGAGGACGAGTCTCCGGCTGCGGCGTGAACCCATATGTGAGGCTGCACTGGTCTCGCCGTGGCGCATGGCGGTCACCTCCTTAGTAGCAAGTGGATGGTGAGATGGTGCGGTGAGAGTGTGGTACGCCGGACGCCCCCGACGGCGGCGGTGCACCTGGTGATTCGGGACAGGCGGTTCCCGGTTGTGGATTCGTCAGCAGCCACGGCCGTTGTAGTAGGCGTAGGTGATCAGCCCGCCCTGGAGGGCAGGGTGGGCAGACAGGTTGGACTTGCCGGGCCACACGCAGATCGAGCGTGTCGCGCCTGCACCCCACCAGAACTCGACGTTGATCGAGATCCGCCCGGAGCCGCAGTGGATGTAGTAGGAGTTGACATTGGGCGCGTACCAGCCGCATGCCTGGGCCGTCACTCCGTCGGTGCCCGCTTGAGCTCGCGCCGGAACGGCAAGGCCGCTTTCGCTCTGGATCCGGGATCCCGGCAGGGGTGCTCCGGCCTGCGCCTGGATCTGCGAACCGGGACTGCCGGCGTTCTGGATCTGTGCCCCCGGCGTCGCGTAGGGCGCCTGCCAGGCAACGGGTTGTGCAGACTGCACCTCGCTCTGGGAGCCCGTAGTGCTTCCGGCGGGCTTGTAGGGACCGCCCATGGCGATCTGCGCCGAGGCGCTTCCTGCGGTGACGGCCAGCGACAGGCCGAGTGCGAGGCCAAACACACCAAGCAGGCGCAGGATGAACGTGCGTGTCATCGGTGTCCTTACTTCTGGGTGGGGATGGTGTGCCGCGCCGCTCGCCGTGCCCCAGGGGGATTTCGGGCCTGAGCGACGGCGCGGCACACCCCGCCGGTCGGGATTGACCGGCAGTTCTGTGCTCACCTGCCAGCCGGCGGTGAGACTCCGACCCGCGTGACAGGCGGGTGGTCTGTGGTTGTCACCGGGCGGGGCGCGTGGCGCGCAGACCGACACCCGGAAGACATGAAGTTGTTGCTGTGGAACGGGTTCAGCGTCGGCTTGAGGTCAGGTTGTGTGCCCAGAAAACGCGGATCGGGTCGCAAGAGGCCGCCCCCACGGGCGGAATGTGCCCGGTGGCTTCAACGTCCTGCCTCACCGGTCGGGCACCGGCTCGTGCCTGGCGTTCGCCGTCGTCGGCGACCGTGCCCGTGAGCTGGAAACGCTGTCCGCTGGGCAGCTCCAGCATCACGCATCCAGGCTGACGACCGGCCCAGTCGACACGTCCGGCGACGGTGACCATCGAGCCGCGGGCCTGCGGCGGCGGAACCACCACCGAGGTCATCACTCGGGTATAGGAGTGTTCCGCCTGCGCGGACTCCGGCACGACGACGTTCTCCGCCTGCCGTGTCACACAAGCGACCGCGGCCACCAGGCCGCTCGACACTCCCAGCACGGCACAGGTGCGCCGATGACGCCTCATCGCAGGTCGCCTTTGTCGACCGGAGCGTTCACGTCCCAGAACATCGAAGCCGACAGCGGGACCGTCTTCCGGGACCGCCACAGCGACGCCGAGTGGATCGTCCCGGCAGCCAGGATCAGAGAGTTCGGTTGCCCCATCCGTGGCGCCAGGTCGTCGAGGACGGCATGGGCGGTCTCGGGTGCGAAGTCCCGGCCGAGCAGCCAGATCCTCGCGGGCAGTCCGGCTCCGCGCAGGACGGCGTAGATCTCGCGAATGGCGGGCAGGTAGCCCAGGGCCCACTGGCCGCACTGATCCGGTTGTAGGGCGGCGGACAGGTCGTCGTCGTCGCCGTCGCGACGCCAGGCCGAGCCCCACTCCTCGACACCGTCCAGGACGAACACGCCCAGTCCGGTGGTAGTGGCTCGCCGCGGGTCGAGGGTGAGAAACGTGGTCTCGTCGTCGAAGACGGTCACCTGGGCGGGCACATCCGGCGAGCGGCGCCAGCCTTCGGCAGCCGCCCACAGCGGGCCGGCGGGCGGGTCGAGCCCGATCACGAACTCGCGGAGGTCCTCGGCCAGGCAGCGTGTGTGTTCCAGTTGCTCCACTGCTCCGGTGTGATCACCCACAGCCTGTTCCAGGGCGCTGATGTCGGGCTGCGACGCGGCTCTGATCACCGCGATGCGCCGCTGCGCGGCATCGATCCGTTCCAAAGCTTCGGCTGCCTCCTGCCGCAGCGCCGCCTCTAACAGCACCAGATCGTGGGCAGCGTCCGCAGTCAGCTCCTGGTTCGTCCCATCCCCGATCAGCCGCTGGGCGATCGGCACCGGCACCTCGTCCGCTCGGTGTCCGAGCAGCACCAGCAGCCGTCCTTCCACGGTGTGTCGCCACCGCGCACGACGTGTCTCCATCCGTTCCCCCACTTATCCACCACCAACAGGCCATGGTCGAACCGCATTACCCGGTATCGCACGACGGCCGCCCCCTGGCAGTCGACGAACAATCCATCCGTTGAGCACGGGCAACTCCGTCGTACGGCGACGACCCGCGCAACCGCAACGAGCCATCGGTGACACCGACAAGCCCCGACTCCTCCGACAACAGCGAGTGCCGTCGCCGAAGAAACGATGACACAATCACCTGCACCGCGTCACGAAAAATCTCGGAACTCCTACGAAAAAGCCCTCTAACTGCGCAAACGCGGAACACGTAAACATGGAAAGGTTTCTTTCAGTGAAAAGGTTCCACGGCACGAAAAGGTTCACTTTCACTACACGGAACCTTCTCGTGAACAGCGCCACAGACAACCCTTCCATCCAATGAAATAATCCCTTTATCGGTTTCCGTCGACTATCGTGCTGAGCGCACGATCGACGCCCCACGCTTGTCGCAGTTTTCATGCGGCGAAATTCGAAGGAGACAGCGATGTGTTATCGCGGTTCAAGTTCCATTTGCTCGTCCGTTCGGAGTCTGGTCCCGCCAGGGAACGTGGTCACCGAGCGCGAGGGTAGGCAGGCGGGGGCATGACCGACGCCAGCCGCCGCTACAGGGCGTGGGGATGGCCGTTCGTCCGCCTGTTGGTGGGCACGGTCCTGATGGGGCTGGGCATTGCCCAGCTGGTTCGTGCGCAACTCGGCCTGCTACCGCTGGATGTGCTCCACGTCGCCATCAGCACACACACTGGGTGGACGCTGGGGGGTGCCTTCCTGGCCGTCCAGGCGACGCTACTGGTGGCCTACCTGCCACTGCGCATCCGTCCCGGAGCGGGCACCGTCGCGGCCGCCACGGTGCCGGCCGTGGTGTGCGACGCGGCACTGGGCTGGGTGCCAGCACCACAGGCTCTCGTCTGGAGGCTGCTGCTTCTCCCGCTGGGAGCAGCGCTGTTCGCCTTCGGTGTCGCCCTCTACCTCAGCGCGCGGATGGGGGCGCTTTCCCGCGACGGCCTGATGCTGGAGCTGCACCGTCGCCGTCCGTGGATGCGACCGGCGCTGATCCGCGTCGTCGTGGACACCGTCTGCCTTCTGGCCGGCTGGGCGGTGCTGGGACCAATCGCCGCAGTGGTCGACGGCACGGTCGGGCCAGCGACGTTGCTGCTGGCAGGTCTGCTCGGACCGGGCATCGCGTTCCTCGTGCGCCGAATCGAGCAGCACCTGGTCCGGCCCTCGTCCTCAGCCGACTCCGTGCTGGGCCTGCTCGCCGACCCGGTGCGACCGCAGACCACGGACGGGGCCCAGAACCACGAGCGCCCCGAGGTCTCACGCCGACGGTCGACGGCCGTCGATATCGCGGCCATGGATGCCAGCGCCCACCTCAGGCGCTGACGAGTCATCGCACTTCCCGTACCTACAAGGAGAGTCACCTTGCGCGGTCTCATTCGAGCCGCCCTGCTGCTGTGCGCCACCGCGCTCGCGGCATCGGCCTGCACAGGTTCTTCACTAGATCCGTCACCGTCCGCCTCGCCCCAAGCTCCGAACTCGCCGGGTAAGGCGCAGATCAGCCAGGCGATACCGGAAGACCTGCGCCCAGCAGCCGAGGCGTACGCGCGCTATCGAGAGATCGACGCCTGCGGCCTGCACGATCCGGTTGCGGCCGAGAAGGCGTCCGGCGAAGGCAGTAAGGGCGACGAGTTGATGCCCAGCGACGACGGCTTCGACACCTGCACCCTCAGACTGCACAAGTCGGAGTTCAACTCCACCTGGACGCTGTACCTGCGGGTGGCTCAGGAGTACGACGCTGCCGTGCGCCGCGAAGCGGCACCCGAGCAGATCGGCGGCCTCAATGTCTACGTCAAGGAGCAAGGCGCTCCGCTGCCTTCCTGTGAGGTGGCCCGTCCTCTGGACGACACCTACGCGATCGTGCTCGACGTCAACCCCGCCGACCGCGACGCCCCGGTGCGACCGATCTGCGACATGGCCCGCGATTACGTCGCCCAGCTCGCCCCGTTGTGGCGAGATCCTCCGCGACACGGTTCCGGCCGCACCACCCCCGCGCTGCCGCTGGCCGGGCGCGATCCTTGCCAGGCGGTCGCTGCGGTTGCCGAGGACCTGGCCGAAGGAGCGGAGATCGAGCCACGCGAAGTCTTCGAGTGCAGCATCCGCCCCGGCACCGGCGGCGCAGTGAACCCAAAGAGCAAGGCCGCGACAGGCGAGATCACCGTGACCTTCGGCATTGCCGAGGACCCCGCCCGCGACGTGTCCGTCTCACCGGACCAGTACCAGGCGGTGGAGCTGGTTGGCTTCCGGGCAGTCATGGGCACTCGCGCCGGGCAGTGCCGCACCGTCGCGGTCTGGGACCCCAACACAGGCATCGTCGAGGACAACCGTGACGAGGACGCGCTGCTGGCCGTGCAGGTCGTGCGGATCGACACGCCCGACTGCGAACCACAGTCGCGCAGGCTAGTCGAGAAGATCCTGACCGCAGTGGGCAAGCCGTGATCCGCGCTCGCCTGTTCGGCGCCCTGCTGCTGGCCACCGTCGCGGCCGTGTCGGGCTGTACCACCACCGTCGACGGCATCGCCCGTCCCAAAGGCGGCTCCACCGCCACCTCCGCCACGACCAGCGGACCCGCCGTATGCGACCGCAGCCCCGATCCGAACACCTGTGCCGAGTTCCAGCGCATCGAGCCAGCTCAAGGGCAAGACCTGTTCGCCGCGTGGGCCTCCGACGAGGTCACCAGCTCGCAGATGCTGTGCAGCGCACTGTCCGACCAGGACTGGCGGCAGTGGCTGGGCGAGGGCTTCTACCGGTATGTCAGCGGTGGAGGCTGGTGCGAGCTGTGGTCGGCTGACGACCAGGTCGCGATCAAGCTCGGCCTGTACGGAGCCTCGCCGTTGCGGGACTACCTGGCGCGATTCCAGTCCGATCCGCGCCTGGCCCAGCACACCCGCCAGATCCAGATCGCCAGCGTGCCCGCCATGACCACCGGCCTGGCTACCGATGCCGACGGCGTCGGCCGCGACGGGGAACAGATCACCCTGGCGCCTCACGGCGGTGCCAGTCGACCCGGCGTGCTGCTGATCCACCTCGAACTGCGCCCTCCTCGCGGCAAACCCGACACCAGCACGGTCGACCGCAGTCGCATCGCGTTTCGCAACGACCTGGCAGGCGCACTGCTCGGCGCGCTGTTTCCCCTTTGATTCCAACGATCCCGGAGTTCGACCATGCGCATCAACCACATCCCAAAGCTGCTGCTCGGCCTGAGCGCAGCGGTCACACTGGCCGCGTGCACGTCCACCATCCCTGGCACCGCCACGCCGCAGAATGACACCCCGAGATCTGGCCACTCGTCCGTCACCACGACGGCGCCCCCCGGCTCGTCCGTGCCCTCCGAGCAGAACCGGCCCGAGAACGCCCTCGCCCTGGGCGACCTCGACCAGCGCGTCGACGCCGCAAGCGTCGGCGCGCCCTACGACCCGTGCGCAATCGGGTGGGGCGCGTTCCCCGCCGAGATCCGTCCCTCCAAGGCCGACGCCAAGCCGACGCTGCGCCCGCCACGTGACACCGACAACTTCGCCATCGCCTGCCGATACGACAACGGTGACACCGTCGAGGTCAACGTCGATGAGCACGGCAACGCCAGCAGCAACACCGGCCGCGATTTCATCGCGTTGATCGTCTGGGCACGGCCGGGACAGGCGTCGGCCAACCCTGCGGACCACACAGGCGCGACCGCGACCTCCTTCAGCAGCAAGCCCGGCCTGCTCAAGCCGGGGCAGGACAGCAAGGGCAACGCCATGTGCACCGCCATCGTGCAGCTCACCAACGGAGCCGGGGGCGTCAGCCTCACCAACGGACGATTCGCTCAGGTCGACACCTGCTCGATCGCCCGCACCGTCGCCGACAAGATCGCCGCGACCGCGCCGTGACCGAACCGCACGCCCGCATCCACACCCTATCCGGGGACGTTGCCGTCGAAGGTGACGTTCCCGCCAGCACAGTCGACACACCGGTGGACTTGTCGCAGTCCTCACGACTGCGGAACCGCGCGCGACAACGGGCGAGCGCCGCAGCGCGCAGTCCAATCGTTCGACTGATCGGGGCCGCCATTGCCCTGTCGATTCTGGTCGTACTGCTGCGTCACCAGGACGACGCCTCCACATTGTCGGCCGAGCAGAGCATGGTCACCGCGACGGTGACGACACTGGTTGACACGGCGCACATCGCGTCGACACCCTCCACGATCACCGCGACATCGGCCCCGGCCGCGATCCCTCCACAGCGCCCCAGCCCGGAGCACCTCGACCGACTACCCCTCGCAGTGGTCGGGCAAGTCCTCCCGCGCACACCTGCCGATCCCGATCCCGCCAGCGACCCAGGCGCAGACGTACTGCACCCGACCACCGACACCGTGGTGTACAACGCACCCGGCGGACAGCCTTTCCCGGCTGGGTACGCGTGCTGCTGCCCGCCCGCCCGCTCGACGGCGGTATCGCACCCACCGGCTGGATCCACCTGGACGACACGCTGCGCCTGCCCCAGAACGGTCACCGGATCGACATCGACCACGCCACGGACAGCGTGACGGTGTTCGCTCAGCTCAGCCGCATCACGGCCAGTGGCACACCACCGACCACGCACGCGCCCACAGGGAGTCGACCACGCACGTTCGTCGCGATCACTCCCAGCACCACAGGAAGTAGCTGGCTGGCCCGGATCTGACTTCCCCTGGTGATCATCGATGAACGCATCTGCACCGCCCTGCTCGGTGCGACCAGCGTGCCCGGTCTGCCGTCGACCTCACCGTTGGGCCAGCTCGACACCCAGAATCGCCTTGTCGTGACCGATGGGCTACATCGCGCCCTGGCCGAGATCCCCGCAGGCGCGATCGTCCTGCAGCGCTGACACCCCACCACCGGCACCGTGACAGGCAGCGGGTACGAAGGAATTCGCCCGGTCACACCATGCTCGCCCCAGGTGGCCCGTACCGTTGGCACGGGCCACCTGGGCGATAAGGCATGCTGGCACGATCCCACAAGATGACGGCGAACATCCCGCATACGACCGGCCACAGCTCCGCCGCCCACACCGCGAGAAGCACGTCGGTGCCAGCGATGAGCGCGAAGACAACGACCAACGTCGTCAACCGCGTCGATGCACCGCACGGTCCGGCGTCCTCGTCGTTCATATCCGGGGTATCGGTGATGCCAGCCAGCCGGTTACAGCACTCAGTCGGCACTGGACACGCGTGGCAGTCCGCCGTCGCGAGTCAACACTTCTCCGATGGACCGCACGGTCACGCGCAGCAGCCACACCAGCCCGTCGTTGCGGCTGTCCACGTCGTTTAAATCCAGTAGCCGCTCGACCAGTCGGCGCGCCTCCGCACGGTCACCGCGGTGTGCCGTTTCCAGTGCACGAACTGCCAACCCCAGACCCGACTTCACTCCGTCAGGCGACGGTTCGACTCCACAGTGGTCGCATCGCACGACCGTTTCCCACGACGACTTCCCGGCATCGTCGATCATGCAGGCGATTGCGTTCTCCATCAACGACATCAGCACCGCGTCCAACTCCAGTGCCCGGACATGTGCCCGAAGCGCGTGAATCGCACCGGCGTCCCCCGCCGCCAAGCCGCCACGCACCACCGCCTCCACCGCACGGCGATGCCGCGTTGCAGCCAGCTCGTCCATCTTCCCCCTAATGCCTTTCCGTTCGCTCCGGAGCGGACGCCGCATCGCCCCTTTGAAGTGATGCAGCCCGAGGGTCGGGAGCGTCCAGGTGACGTCCTTGTGCTCGGCGGCATCGGTCAGCACAACGAGCCGGCCGGTTCCCGCTGCGGCGTGGCATCCGTCCACTCCGACCACACCGGCCCCAACGTGTAGCGACCGTGATCCCGCTCCAGGGCACGCAACCGCACCAGCGTCTTGGCCAGGCGGTGCGTCGTCGGCAGCGGCAACTGCACCCCGCGGCTCATCTCGGTCAGGTTCATCGGCCGGTCCTCGTTGGCGACCAGCTCCAGCATCTGGAACGCGCGCACCAGCACCGAGGATCTGCCTCCGGACCCCGCGTCCTGGTCCGCCGGGCCACCGGAAGCTCTCAGTTCGACGTGCTGATCTCTCATGGGGCGGTCAAGCCGCAGCGACCCCGTGTTCCGTCCGTCCTCGTTGAGCGACACCTGGGTTCCCTCCCTTGTCGACACGACCGACCGCGCGGCGGTCATGCATGTTGCCGAAGGCCGAGGGCGCGCGGTTATGCGCTCGACGCCGTCGTGCGGCATCCGCCCTCGTTACAGGCCGGTTCATGCCCGGCCTTTCACCCGGTGACGAAAGCTCCCTACATCGCCACCAGGCCCTGCCGCGATGACACGGGGCGGGGTCCCCGTGCATCGCGGCGACGCTTCATCACGACACAACCTCGTCGGAGCACTGGCACCCTGGTTACACCAGGGGTAATCGCCCGGTGCGGTCGAGACATCCGTGCTCGACATGTGAAAGCGGGCGGCAGCCGCGCACGTCGCGGTCGCCGCGATTGGAGGGCACTATGGCCGGATCGGCAGTCCTGGCCATCAAACGGAAAGTGTTCACACTGTCACTCATATCGCCTTCCGCTTCGGGGTGCCGCATAGGCGACGCCCTCGACGACCTCCGGGCCGTTTCGGGCGCAACAATCTTGATTACGCGGTCTGAACTTCCGCCAACGACCGAAAGCATATGTCAGGGATATTTCATGTCAACGTGACCAGTCCAGTCCGGCGGATTTCCAACAGGCTAAGCCTCTCCACATAAACACGTACTTCCCACACGGATGAACCCTTAGCACCGTGTCGCGACAACACGTATAGGCAGCTCAAGACACCTTCGATCACACCCAAGAACCACGGCGCAGGCCGCCAAACGTGACAAGTGCTACACCTCAGATGATCACAGTGTGAAAAGTGAGCATTTAGACCGTCCCACCATGCGGGCAAACCGCACCCGAGTATCGAGCACGTGGGCGACGAGAGCCGCTACGCGGGTTTTCCCATCACGTATACGTGGTCCACAGGACCACTACGTGGTTTTCCCGTCGCGTATACGTGGTCCACAGGACCACTACGTGGTGTCCCCTATGGCGCACACTACCGAATCGTTCGATACTTACCCTAAATAACAACTTCCGATCACGTCGCGTCCGGAAGCGACACGACAACGACTGGGGACAAACCATGCAAACTGACACGAAGGACGTGACGCGCGTCCGGCTGTTCCAGGATGGCTACTGGCAGCGGGCACTGGAGGTGGGTGACGCCCTACGGGCGGACTCGGCCGTGCACCGCGCGGAGGTGGGCGGGTACCTGCCGGTCTGGGTAATCAGTCGCTACGAGGACGCACGCAGTGCGCTGAACGACCCGCGCCTGAGCAAGGACGCCGCACGGATCCGCCCGGTCCTGGAACGCCACCTGCGCGCGGCCGGGTTGCCCACCGAACTCAGCGGGATGTTCCGGCCGCACATGCTGTTCCAGGACCCGCCCGAGCACACGCGCCTTCGACGTCTGCTGGCCGACCACTTCACCCGCGCACGAATCGAGCGACTACGTCCCAGAGTGGAGCAGATCGCGATGGCGCTGCTCGACACCCTGCCAACCGACCAGCCTGTCGACCTGGTGAGCCGATTCGCATTCCCTCTCCCGCTCACCGTCATCTGTGAGCTGATGGGGGTGCCCGAGCACGATCGCGAGGCGCTACGTGACTGGACTGCAGCGCTGATGGACGACGTGCCCGCACGCATGCTTCCGGCCTCGCGGGCGATGGAGAGCTACTTCGCCGAGCTGCTCAGCGCCAAGCGACGCAGTCCCTCGGACGACCTGCTCTCGGCGCTGGTGCACGACTCAGGGACGGACCGACTCAGCGACGACGAGCTGATGGGCACGATCTACCTGATCCTCGTCGCTGGCCACGAAACCTCGACCAACGCCATCACTAAGGCCGTCCGCTGGCTACTGGCCGACCCCGAGCTGTGGCGCCGCCTGGCTGCTAACCCGCGCCGGATCGCCGACGCGATCGAGGAGGTGTGGCGATTCGACTCCCCGGTGCGCATGGCAACCCACCGGATCACGGTCAACCCCGTCGTCTACGGCAATGTCGAAATCCCCGCAGGCGAAATCGTCCTGGTGTCGTTGATCAGCGCCAACCGCGACCCCGCGATGTTCGCCCGCGTCACCGAACTGGACATTGACCGCAGGGACGCGCGGCGGCACCTGTCCTTCGGCTTCGGTGTCCACCACTGCCTGGGAGCGCCCCTGGGGCGTATGGAGGCCGTCGTCGCTTTGGGTCGGTTCATCGATCGCTTTCCGCACGCCCGGCTGGCCGTCCGGCCGGAGCAGCTTCGACATCAGCGCAGCGCGATCATGGCCGGGCTCGAGGAACTGCCCGTGTTCCTCGGTCGATCCTGACATAGCCGTGGGATGGCGCGAGCATCCGCGCCATCCCACGGTCACCTCTCGGTCAACGCTGCGGCGGCCTCTTCGGGCGGCAGGCTGATGAACCACTCGCGGATGTGCGGGCGTCGCTTGAAGACGCGGTCCGGATAGGCGCCCCGCAGCTTGTCGATAATCCTCGAGACGTGGACTTCGACCGTGCGGTGCGACAGTCCACCCAACGCTTCGGCGATCTCGCGGTTGCTCATGTCCTTGGCTACCAACGCGGCCACCTTGTACTCTTGCTTGGACAGACCAGCAGGACGCCTGACCCCGGCGACGAAACGCGGGCGGAGATCGGAAGCCAGTGCGATGACCTCACTGACCACCAGCCGCTCACCCAAGGCGACGTTGATGTCGAACTCCTCATCGCCCAATTCCTCACGGGCCTTTTCCTCGGCTTCCCGCTGCATCCGCAGCCACGACAGGAGCCCGAGGATGCTGGCGTTGGTCAGCTTGCGGGCTGCATTGGCCGCCCCCATCAGCTGTGCGCCGCGTTCATGGTCACCTAAGGCGATGGCGACGAGGAACAGCAACCACTTTGTCCAAGCTGGTCCCCAGGTGTCGCCGATCCGGTCCTGGATGAGCAGCACCCGTCGGGCCAAACGGTGGGCCTGCCGGGGATCGCCGTGCAGCAACTCGGCAAGGGCCAGAGTCCACAGAGCCCAGGAAATCGACCACTCGGCACCAGAAGCCTTGGCCTTGGCCAAAAGGCGTCTGCACCAGGCGAACGCGGTTTCCCCGTCGGAAAGGAACGTCGCGCTCATGGCGCCGAACACCAACGCCATGTAGGCGTCGCCCTCGGCCCCGACCTCCAGGAAGGCAAGTTCGGCCTTCCGGTACCCCTCGATCGACTCGCGCGCCAGATCCTCATCCGTCTCGACCAGCCACAGGCGGGTCGCCCGCGCGTACAGCAGCGGAGGAAACGCGTCCTGGCAGCCCAGGGTCGCGGCCGCCTCCTCGGCTTGTTCCAGCAGCGGCAACGCCACCGACGGGTTGCCTTCGATCAAGGCCATCCACGCCGCAAACGACAGTCCCGCCACTTGGTCGCGGGTTGGTTCCTCGGGGTGCTCGTCCAGGCCGGTGGACAGCATGTCGCGGGCGTCGTTGATCCTTCCCGCGAAGATCAACGCCCGGCAGCGGCCGGTGTTGACCTCCAGTCGCAAGGCGCGTCGCACCTGGCCAGTGGTCAGGAAAAACTCTTGTGTGGCAAGGATGTTGGACAGTTCCGTGTGGATGCGTTGCATCCACCTGACCTCGTCGGGCCCCAGCCACTGTTCGGCCGCTCGCTCGACCAGCGATTCGAAGTGCATCGCATGGGCCCGGCGCAGTTCGACCGCCTCTCCGGATGCTTCGACCAACTCCTCCCCGTACAACCGGATGCTCTCCAGCAGACGGAACCGTGTGCGGTCCCCGTGTTGGTCGACCACGAGCAAGGACTTGCGCTTGAGCCGGGCCAGCAGCGAGCGCACCTCGGCACGCGCGATACCGCGGTCCTCGCATACCGCCGCTGCGGCGTCGAGATCGAACCCGCCCGCGAACACGGACACCAACGCCCACATCCGCCGCAGCGGTTCTGTCAGTAAGCCGTAGGACCAGTCCAAGGTTGCGCGAACCGACCGATGCTGCTCCTGGAGTGCGTCACCTCCGACCAGCGTGTCAAGCAGCGCGCGACGCTGCTCCAGCATCTCCTGCAGCGTCATCGTTTCCAACTGGACCGCGGCCAGTTCGATGTTCAGTGGGATACCGTCCAGGGCCTCGCACAGCTCGATCGCGACCTCGTAGTCCGACGGCCGGATCTCCACTCCGACCGCCCGCGCCCGGTCCAGCAGCAGTTGCAACGCCTCCGGCACACAGCAGGTGCACTTCTCCGCACAGACGGGTTCGTTGTTTGCCACCGACAGCGGCGGCACAGGGACGATGTACTCGCCCTGGACTCCGAGGTTTTCCCTGCTAGTGGCCAACACCTTCAGGCGAGGCACTGCGGCCAGCAGATGACGCAACAGCTTCGGCACCTGCCCCGTCCCGGGCTCGCTACCGACTAAGTGTTCGCAGTTGTCCAGCGCGAGCAGGACCCTCCCCCGAGTCGACAGGTACTCGATCAGTCGGGCGGCCGCTGGCACGCGACTGTTGTCCAGCAGCCCCACTGCCCCGGCGATGGCAGAGGCCAGCCGGTCATCGGTCGCCTTGAGCCCTGCCAGCGGGACCACCACCACGTCGTCGTAGTCCCCTGCGGCCTCAGTCGCCACGCGCAACAGCAACCTGGTCTTCCCAATACCACCCGCTCCAGTCAACGTCACCAGTCTCGCCACCGAGCCGAGCAGCTCCATCGTCTTCCGCAGCAGCCCCTCGCGACCGATGAAGGTGGTCATCCCCGCCGCGCTGGCCAGGAAGCTTGAAGCCCGCTGCACCGATGGCGCAGGTACGGCAATGTCCGGCCCGTTCCCCTGGGCACCCCTGGTCATGTCTCGTTGCCCCCCGGCAGTCGTACAGCCAGCGCTCCGAGGAGCGCTGGCTCTTTCATGCGAACACGAGAGCTCCCCGCCTCGGTGCGACGTCGCTGACCGGACACCGCACTGAGAGTCAGTGATCACTCACAGCAGTTAACGACCGTACACCGCAAAAGTGCGGCCTGGGAGCGAATATGGGAACGCTGGCCTCCGCCCCATGGCGAAGGACTGTGATCAACAGCGTGAGAAGCTTCTGAACAGCAAGAACTACCCTCCCGACACGGCACCGCACTCTGCTGGGAACACTGTCGTACTCACCGCTGTGTCACGCCAGCGAGCGGATGCGGTTCACCGGTCAACGCCGACAGCGCCGCAGCGACCTCCTCGATGCCTGCCCGAACGTAGGTGGCTGTCGCACCGTAGTGGTCCGAGGTGCTGTCGGCATGGCCGGCGAACGCCTGGGCCACCGCGTAGCCGAAATTGCGCTCCACCCACTTCAAGGTGGTGTGCCGCAACCAGTGCGTTGAGATGCCCTGCTTGTACACCGGTTCGACGTGCCGACCGATGCGCTGCCACAGTCCGTCGTAGCGCCTGTAGGTCAGCGGATTGCCGTTGTGATAGCGGAGCACACGGCTCTTGCCGTCCCGCGCACCTCTCAAGTAGGCGTGGTCGACCAGGTGCGTCATCAGAGTCGATGACACCGGCTGCCAGCGGCTGGTCCCGCCCTTCTCATGCAACAGGACCAGGCACTGTTCCTGGTCAAGGCCGTCCAGCGTCAACGCAAGCGCACCCCCGCGTCGGGAGGCGGTCTCGACATGGAACCGGATCAACAGCGCGTCCAGCGCCGGGTCGTCGCCCGTCGTCCGTGCCGCCTCCTCAATCCGTTCGACCAGCTCATTTTGCAAACCACGGCGTCTCGACGGCAGTCGCTTGGGTTTCTTCACCTTCTGCGAAGGGTCGTCCGCTGCAGCGATCAGGCCATCGTCGACAGCGACCTTGTAGATGCGTCGGAATGCGCCGATGAGGTGCTCGGCCGCACTTCTGCCGCCCCGGCCCGAACGTCGCACGACCGCCTGGGCCTTGACCTGCTCCGCCAGTTCGGCGATCTCCGACGGTAGCGGCTCGTCCAGCCTCCGCTCCGGCCACGCTGCCAAAATCTTTTTCCAGTACGACCCGTAACAACGACGAGTGCCTTCCGAAACTAGTCGTTCGACAGTCGGAATGAACTCCGCAAAACTAGGCAATGGGGAACGGTCGGCGGGGAGAGCGCCAAGAAGATCCTCCGGAGCGATGTCCATGCGCACCAACAGCGCACGCACCATGCTCAAGTCGGCTTCAGCCGCCATCGGCCACCGAATCGCTCGCCGAAGCGGTCCCGACACCCTGTCCGTGGAACTGTCGAACCATGTGCGCGAAGTTCACCAACGGATGGACGACCAGCACACCATTACCTCCGGTGGCCACCAGCAGGACGCGGCGTCCTGCACCAAGGCCACACAGTCTCAACATCGCGAGGGGCAGTGCCACCCGCATGCGGTCATCCACCAGTGACTCACCGCGCGAATCCGGGCGGATCACCAGAAAGTTCCGCCCCATCCCCGGTGTCAGCGATGAGTACGAGTCCCAACCAAGATGGTTCAAGATCGACCGATTCGAAACCCGCCCCCGGTCATCCATCAAACCAAGAGCGAACTCCAAATCACCCCTGTCTACCAGAGCGTGAAGTTCACCTAGGTCGAACTTCACCATCTTTCCGCGGTTCTCGTCAGCGTCGAGCTTTGGAAGAGCAAGAGATCGGATGACCAGCTCGTCGGCACTCCGAAAGCCGGAGCCCGCCGCCGTACGCTCGCCTCGCACTTCAACACCTACCGGTGACAACTTCAACACCCCCGTTGCGAACTAGGCCAGTGCTACTGCAACAACGAGGTTAACCCGACATCCGAGACATGGCGAATATTTCAAAGACCGAAAGACAACTGACGCAGCAGTCTCACCGACTCCAACGTTCTCGCAAGACTTTCAATCAAAGAAAAGACCATATTCCGTTCATCGAAATAATGCCACCAAGAAGCTGGGCCCGACTACTGCGCCCATCGTGCGCAGCACCCACAAGTTGCTGACCGAGGTCACGTATTGAATCGAAAGCAATCGGTTGTCTGTAGGCCGACTGGGCGATCGAGGTCGAGGGTGCGCACCAGTTATCTCCTGCGGAACAGGAGGTGCTGCGGTTGCGGGTGGTCGCGGTGCTGGAGTCCGGGCGGGTCGAGGGCTATCAGCGGGCGGCGAAGGTGTTCGGGCTATCGGCAGGCGGCGGAGGTGTTCGGGGTCTCGGTGGGCACATGGTGGCGGGCCTACCGGCAGGACGATCGTGACGGGTTGGCGACCCGTCGGGGGCGTCCCGGTCCGGCCGAGTCCGTCAGTGCGGAGGACTGGGGCACGCTGTTCGCGGCGATGGCCGACCACACCCCGGAGGAGTTGCTGGTCGGCGACCCGCTGTGGCCCCGTCAGGCGGTGGTCGAGCTGATCCGCCTGGTCGTCGGGGTCGAGATGACAGAGCAGGGCGTCGGGCTGGCTGCGTCGCCACGGCTTCACCCCGCAATGTCCGGCACAGCGCGCAGCCCGCCGCGGTGCGGGCCTGGCTGGACGAGGAGTATCCGGCGATCGCGGCACGCGCGAAGGCCCAGGGCGCCGCGATCGCCTGGGTCGACCAGTGCGGACTGTGCTCGGACGCCACGCCGCCCGGACTGTCCTGGGCTCTGCGGGGTGCACGCCGATCGTTCGGGTGACCGGGAAACGGCTGCGGGTCAACGTCATGTCCGCCATCGCCTCACGCGGCGCGTTGTGGTTCACCGTGTTCACCGAACGCTTCACCGCACCGGTGTTCACCGCGTTCCTCGGCCGCGTCGCCCGTCAGGCGGACCGGAAGGTCCACATCATCGCCGACCGGCACCCCGTGCAACGCAGCAAGGCCGTCCACACCTGGCCGCAGGCCAACACCGACCGCATCGAGCTGCACCTGATGCCCGGCCACAGCCCCGAGCTGAACCCCGACGAGCTGCGGGGCGCCGACCTCAAGCGCAACGTCAACGCCTCCCGCGCCCACAACGTCGACCGGCTCGCCCACGAGACCCGACGCTTCCTGCGACGCCGTCAGCGTCAGGCACACCTCGTCTGCGGCTACTTCCGCGCCCCGCACGTCCGCTACGCCGATATGTAGGCAACCGAACACTTTCAACTCAATGAGCCATTTTCATCGTGACGTCGCAGGTCACGTCGCAGGCCGAGCAGGGAGGCGCGGTGGGCGAGGCTCCAGGTAAGACAGCAGTCGACCAAGATCCGATGCCCCAACCGGGAGCCTCGCCGGGCCGTCCCACCCTGCCGCGATTCCTCTGTCCAACCACACCCTGGTCCGCCTGGCTGATCTCATCCGCGCGGAACGGGCGCGGCGCCGGTCCCGATGGCGGCGGCTCGATCCCAGCCGCCAAGCGCTGCCCGTGCTCGCCCACCTGCGCAACGGCGACATCCACACCCGCCTCGCCGCCGGGTTCGACATCTCCCGCAGCACCGCCTAGCGCTACGTCAGGGAAGCAGTGGACCTGCTCACCGTCCTGGCCGACGACCTGCACGCCGCCGGCGAACGCGTCGCACGACCGGCCTACGCGATCCTCGACGGCACCCTGGTCCCGATCGACCGCGTCGCCGACCAGAAGACCTACCACTCGGGCAAACACCATCGCCACGGCGTCAACGTCCAGATCCCCGCCGACCCGGCGGGCCGGTTGGCACGGGCCTCGGCGGCACTGCCCGGCGTCGTCCACGACCTCACCGCGGCCCGAACCCACGGCGTGATCGAGATGCCGACCGCCCACGACGTCACCCCCTTCGCCGACAAGGCCCACCAAGGCGCCGGCGGCACGGTGCGCACCCCGTTCAAGCGCCACGCCACACGACCACGGCTGTCACGAGGTCAGAAGGCGGTCAACCGGACCCACGCCCGCATCCGCGCACTCGGCGAACGCGCCGTCTCACTGCTCAAGGACTGGAAAGTGCCGGTCAAGCCGCGCTGCTGTCCACGCAGGGCCACCGCGATCGTCGCGGCCATCCTCGTTCTGCACCACGTCGAGATCCCCCGCCAACCACGATGAAAAAGGTTCAGTGCGGACGATGTGACACCGAAGATGGTCTGTGCTAGGTTCTACGTGTGACACGTCCCCAGGGGGGACGAGGATTACACAAGATCATCGTGGTGACGAGGCGCGGGGATTCGACCCCCTGGCGGGGATGCATCCCACGCCTGGAGGTTCAAGTCCTCGGACACATCAATTGCCCCACGTAGTAATCCCGTTTGAAACGGGAAACTGCGTGGGGTTTTTGCTTTCCCGATTTCCTGGAACGACGTAACACCGCACGCCGCGGCGGCACCGACCCACCCGGCCGACAACGGGTGGGACCCGCGCCTCGTCCCCGGTGGGGCTCCCCCGCTGGAACCTGACGACGCCCAGCAGATCCCTGCCTCATGCACCTGATGATCTCGCCCGATGTGTCAGGGGCGTCGCGCACGTCCGGTGAGCCGGGAGCGTCGGACAGGTCCGCGTCGACCGGCTCGTCACCGTGGGTCAACTCCAGCAGGAGTTGGGGCTGATCCTCCTGCCGGGACGGAGCGGGCGCACGGCGTTCGCGGGCCTTGCGCTGGACGAGTGCGACCGCGCTCTGGTCGAGGACCGTGACGCCGTCGCTGTCGCAGCGGAAGGCCAGGTCGTGCTCGGCCACCAGCCGTGCGGCCCGGGCAGGGTCGGGACGATCCGCGACGCCGGTGGCGGCGAGGTGGGCTGCGACGAGTTCGAGTAGGCAGTCCTCGCGCAGGTACAGGTTCCGCGGCGCGTCCTGCGGCCGGGCGCTGGTGTATCCGTGACGGCACCGGTAGGCGGGACGGCCGTGCGACCAGTGCGAGTCCATCACCCGCCCGCACACCGCGCATTGCAGCCTGCCCGCCAGGAGATAGGCACGCTCACCGCCCTCGGCGTCAGCCTGACCGCCCCTCTTCGCGTACCGGATGTTCTGGACGGCGACGAAGTCCTGTTCGGACACCAGCGGCGGGTGGGTCACGCGCTTGGAGATCACCCACTCCTGACGGTCGTTGCGCACGCTGGTGCGACGCCCGCTCGCCGAGCGGGTGGCGCGGTCGGCGCTGGTGCGGTTCCACACCTGACGACCGGTGTAACGGGGGTTGCGCAGGATCTCCGCGACGCTGCGCACCGACCAGCCGCAGTCGACGCGGTGCGGATTGCGCTCCGGGTCGACCGCCGACGGACCGGGAAAGCCCTGCTCGTCCAGGTGCCGGGCGATACCCGCGCCGCTGCACCCGGCCATGCGCAACGAGAAGATCAACTCCACTACGGGCGCCGTGTCAGGGTGCGGCGCGAACTGCTGCAGGAACACCCCACGACGGGCCCACGCCCGGTTCGGGTGCGGTGCGACCTTGACCAGCAGGTAGCCGTAGGGCGGCCTGCCACCCAGGTAGCGGCCCTGCTCGCGCGCTTGGACCCTCATGGCGGCCATGACCCGGTGGCGGGCGCGCTTGACCTCGTACTGCGAGCGCGCGGCCAGCAACTTGAGCAGCGCCTGGTGCTCGGACGTGCCGAAGTCCACCGGGCCGTCGGCCTCCGGCAACCACAGTTGCACCCCGTACTCCCGCAGCACCGCGCGCAGGGCGCGAACCTGGGCGGTGTCGAAGAACGCGCGCTCGAACTCGCCCACCACCACGGCATCGACCTCGCAGGGACGCGCGGCGATGTGGCACAGCAACGCTTTCATCTGCGGGCGCCTGTGCAGCGGCACCTGACGGGAACACCCGACCTCGAAGTACTGGCGTTCGACGGTGCCGCGTCCGCCGATGACGCCGCGAGAGACGTCGAGCTGCCAGGCCAGCGAGGTGCGCGGGTCCTGGTGCTCGCACGTGGAGGCCCTGCCGTAGAACAGGAACCGCAGTCCTCCGGCGGGAGTGGTGCCCGTTACGGGGATACCGGGTTCGGCAGTGACGGCGATCCACTCGGCGAGTGTGGTGGGGCTGGATGGCGCGATGGCGGTCATGCCGCCCACGCCTTGCCACACGGACGGTCCTGCCGCCGGATGACACCGATGTGATCCGTACGGCGACAGCCGATCGACCGTCGCACGTAGCGGCTACTGTGGACACTCACGAACGGACTGGTCCATGACAGTTTAGGAGAACGACCGGGACGCAGGCCGAATGACCGGACACCGGGAAGGCGTCGGTCCTTCGTGGGTGCTGCCATCACGTTCCTCTCCACCGTCACGCAACAGGACGGGCCCATACTCGGCCTCTCGGAGGGCGACGGTGGAGCACCGACGATCTTTCACCGACACAGAGCAGAGGCCATCACCCGAACAGCCTTCCGTTCGTCGAACAGGTCTTGATCCTGTGGTACCCCTTCGCCCAAACCGGCGAGCAGGGATCGTGGGACTGACACGGGTACGACTTCGATCACCGTGCCGCACGAGTGGCCACACGCCGCTCAGCGACGCGCTCGACTCGAACCGACCAGACTCGGCCGATCCCGAGGAGCAAGGGGGATACGAACATCCTGAGGCCGATCCCGGATGATCCTGGGATGAGCAGCAAACCGCCCGCCCCTTTACCCCGCCCGGCCACCCCCAGGCGTTCGGCCGCTTCGTGCAGGGCGGTGGTGCGGGTGGTGTCGCGGGCCAGCACGATCACCGTGGTGCAGCCCAGGGTGTTCAGGGCAGCCAGAGCGCTGGCCGCGGTGGCCCCCGCGCCCAGCACGCACGCCGACCCGACGACGCTGGTGATCCCGGCCTCGGTGAGCGCGCCGGTCATGCCGAGTCGGCGTTCTCCCCCACCCGCCGCCCCTCGCGCAGGATCACGGTGTTCGCCGCGCCGGTGGCGACCATCGCGGGGGAGAGATCGTCGAGCAGGCGGAGCACGGCGCGTTTGAGCGGCATGGTCAGCGACAGCCCGACCCAACTGGAGTCCAGGCCGTCGAGGAAGGCGGGAAGCTGGTCGGGGGCGCGGCCGAGGGCGTCGTAGTACCAGTCCTTCAGCCCGAGGTGGTGGTAGGCCGCCCGTCGAGTCGGTGATCTTCGTGGACATCCGCGACTTCACCGACTGGAAGAACGCGCACGCGGTGATCAGCGGCCCTGTCCACGACAAGATCGACCTGCGCGATCTCGGGGGCACGGTGCTGGTCATGCCGCGATATGAGGAGAAGGCCCTCCTGCCTATCGCTTATGCCCTTTCCACGGCAATGACACCCGCCGAGGACAGCCTGCTTGCGCGTTAGCGTGACGCGCTCGCCCCTTGGCCCACCCCGCTGACCGACGCGACCGTCATCGCCTTCCAGGCATTGACGACGCTGTCCAGCCTCGGTGAACTCGCCGCACACCGACCGACGTCGTCAGCGCACGACGAGCGCATCGCACACGAGGAGGAGCGGTTCCACCAGGCTTTTCGCGCTATCGCCGCCCTGGGAACCGACGACCGTGTGGTCCACGACATCGCGCGGTTCCTCGTCGAGGTGTCCAACTGCATCGAGAACGAGATCAACAGCGAGGACGGCCAATCGAGCGGGCCTGCCTACGCCGCCGAGGTGCTCGGAGGCGCCACACAAGCCCAGACTCCGGCCATGCGACTCCTTGTTCCGTACCGGGTTTGATGGAGACCATCAAGCCTGGATGATGAGGACCGATGGCCCCACCGAAGAAGTACCCAGACGAACTGCGTGACCGGGCGACCCGGATGGCCGTGGAAGCCCGGCGGGACCCGGCGTCCGCGACCGGCGCGATCAAGCGGATCGCCGAACAGTTCGGGATCCACCCCGAGGCGCTACGGACCTGGGTCAAGCGCGCGGAGACCGACACCGGGGACCGGCCGGGCATCACGACCGGCGATGCGCAGCGGCTCGCTCAGCTGGAGCGGGAGAACCGCGAACTGCGGCCGGCGAACCAGATCCTGAGGTCGGCGGCCAGTTTCTTCGCGGCGGAGCTGGACCGTCCGTCGCGATGAAGGTCGCGTTCGTCGACTCCCAGCGGGAGGAACACGGTGTCCAGCCGGTCCTGGCGGCGCTCGCGCAGACGCCCGCCGAGATCGCACCGTCGACGTACTACGCGGCCAGATCCCGCCCCGAATCGGCCCGTACGGTCCGCGACCGGGAGTTGACCGGGGCGATCAAGCGGGTGCACCGGGACAACTACGGCGTCTACGGGGCGCGGAAAGTGTGGAGGCAGCTCAACCGCGACGGCGTGGACGTGGCCCGGTGCACCGTCGAGCGGCTCATGCGCGAGAGCGGGCTGCGTGGCCTGCCACGCGACAGGTCCCCGCGCACGACACGACCGGCGGCGGAGACCGGCAGGCCCGCTGACCTGGTGGAACGTGACTTCACCGCGACGCGTGTCAACGAGCTGTGGGTCGCGGACATCACTTACGTGCGTACCGCCGCCGGCTGGGTCTACGCGGCGTTCGTGCTCGACGTCTTCTCCCGTGTGATCGTGGGCTGGCAG
The DNA here is from genome assembly GCF_024171695.1 of Actinosynnema pretiosum. Lineage (GTDB taxonomy): Bacteria > Actinomycetota > Actinomycetes > Mycobacteriales > Pseudonocardiaceae > Actinosynnema > Actinosynnema pretiosum. Next base: position 272,447 of record NZ_JAMTCF010000014.1, read on the forward strand.
GTCGCCACCAGCCTCTACACCGATCTGGCGCTGGACGCGCTGCAGATGGCGATCTGGCGCCGCCGGGCCGGCGGCGCGGACCTGGCCGGGCTTGTTCATCACAGCGACCGCGGAGTGCAGTATCGGGCGGTGCGCTACACCCAGCGCCTGGCCGAGGCTGATGCGGTCGCATCTGTTGGCAGCAAAGGAGATTCCTACGACAACGCCATGGCCGAGGCGTTCAACTCGTTGTACAAGGCCGAACTCGTCCGCAACAAGGGCCCGTGGCACGGCATCGACGACCTCGAGATCGCCACCGTCGAGTACATCGACTGGTACAACAACCGGCGCCTGCACGGCGAACTCGGGCACGTGCCGCCCGCCGAGTACGAAGCACTCCACGCGATGACCCAGCCGGTCACCGCAACCCTGGAAACCAACTAATCCAGTCTCCATCAAACCCGGTACTTGACAGGGTGGTGTCGGGTTGCTTCGTAGGTGGCGGGGCTGAGGTAGCCGAGGCTGGAGTGCAGGCGTCGGGTGTTGTACCAGCCCTCGATGTATTCGACGATCGCCTTGTGCGCGCTGGTCCTGGTGGGCCAGGGCTGTCGGTCCGGCAGTTCGGTCTTGATGGCGGCGAAGAACGACTCGGCGACGGCGTTCGAGGGCAGGAACGGTGTCGGCTAGCACCTGGCGCAGCACCTGGTCGCCGACGGCGAACCGGTCGTGGACGTGCCCGCCGAGCTTGCGGCGTGGGCACGGGTGTTCGACACCGGGCACGGCCACAAGACCGACGCCACCGGCGCCCGCTCGATCGCCCTGGTCGTGCTGCGCACCGGCGGCCCGGATCGCGTTGCGGCCGACGATCACACGGTGGCCCTGCGGCTGCTGGTCGACCGCCGCGGCGAGCTCGGCCGAGCCCGCACCAACACAGTGAACCGCCAGCACAAGCTCCTCAGATCGACCACTGGGTGCTCTGAGGGCTGAATCAGGCGAGGGTCAGGGGGAACCCTGAGGCAGGGGTGCGCGGCCGCGGGCAGGCTGGAGTCGTCAAGGGGATCCGCAGTTCGAGGAGAGTCATGAGCGAGTTCAAGTCCGAGTCCACGCGTGCTGCCGTCGACTCGGTGGTCGACGCCGTTCGCGGGCTGGTGAGCGAGGGCGTCAACCGTCGTGTGGTTGTGCGTGACCGCAAGCATGGCGTGGTGCTGGAGGTGCCGATGGCTCTCGGGTTGGTCGCGGCGCTGGCTGCTCCGGTGGCCACGACCATCGGTGCCGGTGTCGCGCTGGTCGGCAAGTGCGGAATCACGATCGAGAACCGCCGCCGGCCCGGTAGTCAACCAGCGACGACGGTCGAGACCGACCAAGCATGATGAGCAGCCGCAGGTAGGTCCAACACGCGGTGACCAGGTTGTCCAGGGCCGTCGGATCGCCTCCCCTGGCGATGGGGCGGACGTGGTCGAGTGTCGCCGAGCGGGAGATGAAGGCGGGGTGGATGGAGTCCACCCTCGACACCGCCGACTTCGCCGCGTCGGCCCGCGCCATCATGCAACGACTACGTCCGCATCAACGCCGACTAAACCCCCAGACCCCCGGACCGGCGCGACTCCGGCGGCACGGGCCTGCACAACGGCATGTCGGTGACTACCCGGCGCCGAGCAGGAATGTCGCGAGTGGACGGCCTTCGGGGATTTCCAGCAGACGTGCCGACACCGCGCTCGCCACGACGGGCAGGCGGAAACCGGAGAGGGCTCGGAAGACCGCCGCGTGGTCGCTGACGCCCAGGGCCAACGTGCAGTGTGGCAGGAGTGCATCGGGGAGGTAGTACTCCGCCATGCGTTCGACGAACGGTTCGACAGCGTTGTGCACTGCGCGGTGCACCCGCAACAACGCGGCCGTTGGGGTCACGCCAAGGAACACCGGCGCGACGGGTGTCAGGAAGAAACCCAGCGCTGTCAACGACAGTGGGAACGGCGCCTCGGCGGCGAACACCGACGCCAGCGCATCCGCGACCGCGTCGACGTCACCGTGGTCGAAAGCCGTCAAGGACACGTGCGGGTCGACGTCGTGATCGGCGAGCGCGCCGAGCGACGGGATGCCGTGCTCGTCCAACGCCGCCCACATCCGCCTCACCCGGCTCTCGGCCTGCTCGTCCAAGAACAGCTCGATGGCGAAGGGCACCGTGTTCTCCTGGTGGTTGTCCGCAGCTATGGTCGATCCATGACCGGTTCCCGGCGACGCGAGCACATCCTCGAGATCCTAGTCCACCGCGCTCGAGCCGACGACCGCATCAGCGGTGCGGCCGTTGTCGGGTCCGCGGCACGCGGCGCCGAGGACGAGTAATCGGACATCGACCTGTTCTTCGGGGTCGCGGCGGGGCACCGGTTGGACGACGTCGTGGCGGACTGGACCAGGTTCGCGTACGACGAACTCAGTGCCCTGCACCACTTCGACACCGACTCGCGGCTCGCGGTCTACCGGGCGTTCCTGTTGGCCGACCTGCTGGAACTCGACCTCGCCTTCACGCCCGCAGCGGCTTTCGGCCCGCTGGGGGCAGGCGGCTTCCGTGTGCTGTTCGGGGAACCGGTGCGGCGCGGGCCGGTGGACGGCGGTCCGGACCAGACGGCCGGGTACGCCTGGCACCACGTGCGGCACGCGCGGGTCTGCATCGAACGCGGCGCGGGGTGGCAGGCCGAGCACTGGATCGGACGGCTGCGGGACACGGGCCTCGCGCTGGCGTGCAGACGGCTGGGTCTGCCGGTGGAGTTCAACAAGCACGTCGACCGCCTCCCCGCGGAGGTGACCGACGCGGCCCGGGAGGCCCTGGTCCGCGACGTCAGCCGGGACGAGCTCCGGCGCTGCCTGCGTGCCGCCACTCACCTGGTCCTCCGCGAACTGCGCCTGAGCAGCCCCGAGGAGGCGCGCAGGCTGGAGGGCCCCCTCCTCGACCTCGTCGACGCTGCCGGCGCACCCACCCGCGACCTCACGTGAGGAACGCCGCCAGCTCGGCCGGCGTGGGCGCTTCGAAGACGTCGCGCACGGACAGCTCGATGCCGGTGGCCTCGTAGACCCTCGCGATCAGCCGCAGCGCGAGCAGCGAGTGCCCGCCCAGCGCGAAGAAGTTGTCCTCCCCCTGCACGTGGGTCCGGTCGAGCACGTCGGCGAACAGCCCGCACAGCAACTCCTCCTGCTCGGTCGCCGGCGGCCGGGGAATCGGCTCCCGGGGTGTCGAGTCGACCGATCGGACGACCTCGACGGGCACGGGAATCGTGGACAGCAGCGACCGGAGCGCCTCCGGGTGGGGCAGGTCGCCTTCGACCCTCGCCACCAGGCCGTTCGCCGTCGCGGCGACCTCCACGTTCTGGACGCCACCCGTATCGAGGAGGAGGCTCTCCACCTGAGCGGGCTCAACCCGGCGACCACCCACCTTGAGCATGCGGTCGAGTCGACCGATGAACTCCAGCTCGCCGTCCGCGTTCCAGCGCACCGCGTCCCCGGTCCGCCACAGCACGCCTCCGGGCTGGAACGGGTCGGGTGCGAACCGGGGACGGGCCGACTCGGTGTCCCGGTCGGTGTAGCCGTCGGCGAGGCCGGCCCCGCCGACGTGCAGTTCGCCCACGGCCCCGCGCGGGACCAGGTTCATCCGCTCGTCCAGCACGCGCAGGACCACACCGTCGACCGGACGCCCGATCGGCACCCGCTTCCGGTCTGGGCCCAGGTTCGCGCAGTCGTAGTAGGCGCACGTGCTGGTCGTCTCGCTGGCGCCGTAGGCGTGCCACAGCGCCAGGGACGGCAGCGCGGCGGCGGCGTTCCGGCACACCTCGGGTTTCAGCACTTGACCGCCGGTGACCACGGACCGCAGCGAGCGGAGGTCGTGCCGGACCGACGAGTCGGCCAGCCGTTCCACCGCGTCGGGGTCGAGGAAGGCGACGGTCGCGCCTTCGCGACCGATCACGTCGAGCGGGTCGGCGCCGTGGGGCGGTACGAGGGTGGCGCCCGCGACCAAGGGGGCCAGCAGCTCCACGATGGAGGAGGCGGAACCGAACGGTGTCGGCAGGACCCGGTCACCCGGCCGGAGCCCTACCAGCTCGGCGAGCCACGTGACCCGGTGCGCCAAGGCGGTGTGCGAACCCGCCACCTCGTCGACCGCGCCCTTCGCCGACGGCACCGGGACGGAGTACGCGGCGCCGGCCAGAGCGACCGGCGGAAGGCCCGCGTCGTCGGGCGCGGTCGTGGGCACGTCGGTGACGACGGCTCGGGTGGTCCCGCCGGCGGGACCACCCGGCAGCAGCGGGACCACCACCGCGCCCAGGCGCAACACCCCCAACACGGCGCACGTGAGTTCGACGCCTGCTTCGACGGCCACGCCGACCCGGTCACCGGTGCCGACACCCGCAGCGGCCAGGTGCCGCGCGACCCCGGCGGACCGCCGGTCCAGGTCGCGGTAGGTGAGCCGAGTCCCGCCGTGCCGCACCGCGACGGCATCGGGCGTGCGCTCGGCTTGGGCGGAGAACAGCTCGGGCACCGCGGCGTCGGGCGGTCGGCGGTCCGGACCGCGCCGGGTGGCCAACCACTCGCGCTCCTCCTCGTCCACCGAGAACAGGTCCTCGACGGCGAGCCCGGGGTCGTTCCCGATCCGCTCCAGCAGGCGCAGGTACTGCCGGGCCAACCGATCGACCGTGCGGTGGTCGAAGACATCGCCGTCGTACACCCACACGAGGGTCAGTTCGTCCGGCTTCTCCAAGGCGTGCAGTTCGAGGTGGAACCGGGAGACGATGTCCTCAAGGTCGACTTGCCCCACCTCCAGGCCGGCCAGCCGCAACGGTTCGGCGGCTACCGGTTGCAGCGAGAAGGTGGTCTGGAACAACGGTGTCCGGTCAACCCGCCGCCGCGGTGCGAGGTCCTCGACGATCCGCTCGAACGGCGTGTCCTGGTGCCGGTATGCGTCCAGCGCGGTCTGCCGGACGTGCGTGAGGAGGTCGGTGAAGCTGTCCTGCGGTGTCATGCGCACCCGTAGTACGAGCGTGTCGACCAACAGCCCGACGAGTCGTTCCAGTCCGGCCTCGGAGCGGTGGGCCACCGGCGTGCCGATCGCGAGGTCGCGTTCGCCGCTGTGCCGCCACTGCAAGGCGGCGAACGCAGCCAGCAGTGTCATGTGGAGGGTCGCACCGCGGCTGCGCCCCGCTTCGCGCAACCTCGCGGTGAGCGCCGGGTCGACGACCGATCTGATGACCGGCACGGCCCTGTGCGCCGCTGCCCGCGGCTCGCGGTCCGCGGGCAGCGTCGACGGTTCGGGCAGACCGGCCAACTGGTCCCGCCAGTACGCCAGGTCGCCGTCGTCGGCCCGCGTCCCCTCCCGCAGCAAGAAGTCCTCGTACCGCACCGGCGACCGCGGGAGCGGGTCGGGGTCACCGGCGGCGAACGCGCCGTAGAGCGATCCGAGCTCGTGCCGCAGGATGCCCTGCGACCACCCGTCGGAGGCGATGTGGTGGACCGTCAGGACCAGCACGTGATCGGCGGGGCCCAACCGGAGGAGCCGCGCGCGCAGCAACCGGCCCGCCGCGAGGTCGAAGGTGCGTTCCCACTCCTCCAGCGCCTCCTCGGCCACCGAGCGGGCCTGCCCGGCTCCCGGCGGACGGAGGTCGCTCACCGGAATCTCGACCGGTGCGGGAGCGACGACGACCTGACGGGGCTCGCCATCCACCGAGCGGAACGCCGTTCTCAGGCCCTCGTGCCGGACGACGAGGGCGGTGAGCGCACGCGTCAAAGCCGACCGGTCGAGCGTTCCGCGCACGCGGAACGCCTCGACGATGTGGTATTCCGGGCCGGTGCCGGTCAACTCGTGCAGGAACCACAACCGTTTCTGCGCGGGCGACAACGGGAGGAGCACCGGTTGCGATCCGGCCGTGCCGAACTCGGAGCGCACGTTCATCCGAGCCACCTGGGGGTTGACTCGCCGAAAAGATAAGCGGAAAGCGAGGGGCGCCGTTTCCGCCGGCTGCGGACTGGAACTCACGCGGCCCGTCCCCCACTATAGGGAAATGCTCTCGCAGACGACAGTGCCGGACCGTCGCCACTCAGCCGATGTCGTCGTCATCGGCTTCGGTCTGGTGGGCAGCGTGTTGGCGCGCAGGCTCACCGAGTCGGGCGCACGCGTGCTGTTGGTCGACTCGGGTTCGGCCGCCGCCATTCCGGGGGAACGCACCTGAGGAATCAGCCGGCGTGCCGTTCGGACCGGACCTACCACTACGACCTCGTGCGCGCGTTGCTGCGTCCGGCTTCGGTGCCTCGGGCGAACGGCGGGTTGACCGGCCGCGCCCTGCCACCGACGCCCGACGGCAAGGGTGTGAACGCCGGGCAGCGGGCGCGCGACAACCTCGTCGGCGCGCGGGTCACCAACATGCTGGGCGGGATGGGGATCCTGTGGAACTGCGTCGCGCCCCGGCTGAACCCCGCAGTCGAGCACTGGGAGGGCATCGATGGCGACGAGTGGTCCACCCTGTACCGGTATGCCGAAGACGCACTCGCCGTCGGCACGTCCGTCAGCCGCGGTCGCCAGGAACGCGTGCTGGGCCTGCTCGCGGACTTGGGGGCGCGCCCGGCCCCGGTCGCCGCCCGCCACCACGGCGCTGGTGTGCGGTGGACCGGGCCCGCGGAGGTCCTGCCCGCCGACGGCTCGTGGCAGTTGATCCCCGAACTCTCCGTCCAGCGTCTCACGCACCGCAACGGGCGCGTGGTGTCGGCCGACGCGGTCGCGCTCGACACCGGTGAGCGGGTGGTGATCGAGGCTGGCGCCTTCGTGGTCGCCACCGGCGGCCTCCGCGCTCCCGCACTGCTCTGGGCCTCCGGCATCCACTCCGAGGAGCGGCCGGCGCTCGGCCGCTACCTGGCCGACCACCCGGTTTCCTACGGTCAGCTCGTCCTCGACCAGGACCTGGCCGAGGACGACGCCGACCCGTTCGTGATCATCCCGATCGACGGCGACCGCCCGTTCCACTCGCTGTTGTTGTGCGATGCGTACGACGCGAACCTGCTCGAAGGACGGGTGGACGAGCGGCTGATCGTGTCGCTGTACTGGTACTCGCTGTCGCGGCCCCGGCACGAGAACCGGATCCGGTTTACCGGTCAGGCCTTCGACGCGACCGGCCTGCCGCAACCGACGTTCGAGTACACCACCACCGAGGCTGGCCGGGAGGTGGCACGGGCGGCCCTCGAAGACCTCCGGGCCACAGCCGGCCGGCTGGGCGAGTTCCTGCCGAGCAGCCAGCCGCGCGTTCTGAGCCCCGGCAGCTCGCTGCACGTCATGGGCACCACCCGGATGGGGGTGGCCGACGACGGCCACAGCGTGGCGGACACCCACGGACGGGTGTGGGGCTTCGACAACCTCTACCTCGGCGGCACGGGCCTGATCCCCTCCGCCACCGCCACGAACCCGACGCTCGCCGCCTGCGCCCTGGCGGTCAGCACCGCCGACCGCGTCAGGCGGGGCTGACCACCGCGGGACCGGGCGTGCTGGTGTCGACCAGCGCCCGCATCGTCGGTGCGATGCGGGCGGCCAGCGCGGCGTCCACCAGCTCCACCTCGGCCAGGAACGCCTCGACGGTCACCCCGAAGGCCCGCACCAGCTCCGCCGTCCCGAGCCCCCGGACCAGCGCCTCGTCCAACGGCGCGGTGACCTCGGCGGGCAGGTCGTCCATGCCGCGCCCCTGCACAGCCGACACGCCGTGACGGAGGCACGCGAGGGCGAGCACGTGGTCCCGCACACCGCTCACCATGTACTCCGCCTGCCAGACCCGGCCGCGCGCGATGCTGGACCGCGCGTGCAAGGCGTAGAGCCACCCCATCCCCACAAGACCGAGCGCCGCGGGCGGCCCCACCTTCGGCACGTCGGCGGCGGTGCCGAACAGCAGGCGGAACGTCGGGCCGGTCGCGCCGAAGTCCGCAGGAGCCCAGAACGAGAGGTCGAGCTGCAGGGTGTCGCGCAGGAGGAAGACCCGGAACAGCGTTTTGCCGTTGCGGACGTCGAGGTGGTGCACGACGTCGTGGTCGCGGTACAGGCGATCGCTCCAGTCCCGCACGACCTCGTCGACGTCCGCGTCCTCGTGCAGGCACAGCGCGAGGTCGATGTCCGACCAGCGGTCCTCTCGGTCGACTGCGGCGGACCCCACCAGTGCGGCGCCGGTGATCCGGGGATCGGCCTGCGCCGTCGACACCAGTGCGGCCCGCAACTGCTCTCGCTCGTCTGGGGTGAACATGGATTCGGATGCTAAGGGCTGTCACGTAACTGATCTTGCGGCGGGGGTGCGGGGTTCTTGGTCAGCTGGTGAGGGCGAGGTTGTGGAGGTGGGCGATGTCGGAGGCGGTGTCGCGCAGGGTGTGGGCGGCGCGGCGGTAGTCGCGCAGGATGGTCCAGTTCTTCATGCGGACCAGTGCGTGTTCGGCACGAGCACGGATCGGGCGGTGGACGGTGTTGAGGTCTTCCTGCGAGCCGGTGGGTTGGCTGCCGTCGCGGGGTTTGCGGTAGGGCATGATCACCTCCGGGTTGCCCTGGTGGCCACCGTCGGCCATGACAGGTCGGCCGTCGAGCACGTCGGCGATGCCGCAGTCGCGGTAGACGGTGCAGTCGTTGCGGTTGCCCGGCTGCGGGTCGCCGGTGGCGATCACGAGGCGGGTGTCGGCGTCGATGGCGACCTGCAGATTGGTCGAGTAGCGGTAGTTCTTCGACCGTGTGGCCAGGCGGTGGTCGCGGGTGGGGACCAGGGTGCCGTCCACGATCGCGACCTGGTCGACCCGACGGCGCCTCACCGGGGCCAGGGCGAGCAGCGGACCGACGCTGTCGATCACCCGGTGCGCCGCGGCGTGCGACACCCCGAACAACGGGCCCAGCTGCTGCATCGTGAGGTTGGTGCGCCAATACGTGGCCACCAACAACACCCGGTCAGCGAGGTCCAACCGCCACTGTCCGCCGGGACGTCCGTCCGCGATCGCGTCACCGCCTCGCTCGGCCACCACCCGCACCAGCTTGCGGAACTGCCCTGGCTGCAAGCCCGTGAACGGTGCGATCCACTCCGACCGGGACGCCGAGATCACCTGCACCCGATCATGATCCCCGATCCAATCCGGCGACCGATCACCGAGTTACGTGACACCCCTTAGTAGGGCTTTGTTAGGTGCTGTTGACCTGCGGTTTCTGTGCTGTGGATGTGGCCCGGACGGGTTGTCCGCAGGTGTGGCAGACACCGGTCCAGGCCGCGAGTAATGCCTGAAGTTCGCGCAGGACGGCGTAGAGGGTCAGACCTGCGCAGGGACTTTTGGGGTGCGGCGCAGCTTCGTGCAGATCGCCTGGGCGACGGAGGCGAGGGTGACGTGGCGGTGCCAGCCCAGCCAGGAGCGGCCCTCGAAATGGTCCAGGCCGAGGCCGTCTTTGAGTTCGCGGTAGTCGTGTTCGATGCGCCAGCGGATCTTGGCGATCCTGACCATGTCGCGCAGCCGGATGTCGGTGGGCAGGGTCGAGAGCCAGTAGTCGGTGGGTTCGGGTTCGCCGGTGGGCCATTCGGCCAGCAGCCAGCACTCGGGCAGGCTGCCGTCGGGATGGCGCGGGATGTTGCGGTTGGCCGGGCGCACCCGCAACGCCAGGAAGCGCGAGCGCATGGTCGCGGTCGGATTGCCGGCGCTCCTGCGGGAGCCGTGGCGCCAGAGGACGAACCGCCCCGCCGAACGCCCGGCCGCCGTCACGAGGGTCTTGGCGGTAACGGGCTTGTCCGGGTAGGTCGTCTTCGTCGGTGGACGGCCGGTGCCCGACCAGGTCGGCGGGACCGGGACCGAGGAGGCCGGGTGCAGGCTGGTGGAGGCCGAGACCGCCAGCGCGTAGGTCAGGCCGCGGTCGGTCAACCCCTGACGGAAGGCGGTGTTGTCGCCGTAGGCGGCGTCGGCCACCACCGGCCGCCGGGGCATGCCCCAGCCCAGCAGTTCGTCGATCATGTCCAGGGCCAGGCGCCACTTCTCCCGGTGCCGCCGGTCGTCCGGGATCGCGCAACGGGCCCGCTTCCGGACGATCTGCGCGGCTGTCGACTCGTCGTCGGTTTTGCGGTCGTCCCAGGACTCGGGCAGGAACAGCCGCCAGTCCACCGCCGCGGAGGTCCAGTCGGTGACCGCGTGCACGCTGACTCCGACCTGGCAGTTGCCCCGCTTGCCCAACGCTCCGCAGTACATCCGCGCCACTCCGGGCGAGGAGGTGCCGTCCTTGGGGAAGCCGGT
>NZ_JAMTCF010000015.1 GCF_024171695.1 Actinosynnema pretiosum
CCCCCACCCCCCACGTCCCCGCCACCCCACCCCCGCGCCGCGTCGACCCGTGGTTGCGCGAGGCCGCCAACCTGGTCGGCGGGTTCGTGCTCGGGGACCAGCGCCGCTCCGCCGCCGACGCCGGGCACTACCTGCGGCACGCCCAGCTCAGCCACACCTCCCCGTGGTCCGAGGAACCGGCGCTGCTCGCCCTGCTCGCCCTGGTGCGCGCCGACCGCGCGGTCGAGGCCGAGCGGGCCTGCGCGCTGCTGCTCGACGAGGCCCGCGGGCGCGGCGCGCCCACCTGGGTGGCCTCGTTCGCCGCCGCCGCCTCGGTCATCGCGCTCCGCCTGGGCGACCTCGCGGGCGCCGCCGGGCACGCCCGCGCCGCGCTCGACGCCGTCCCCGCGCACGGCTGGGGCGCCCGCGTCGGCCTGCCGCTGGGCTCGCTGATCCTCGCCGACACCCTGCGCGGGCGGAGCCGGGAGGCGGGTCGGCACGTCACCGCGCCCGTGCCGGACGCCCTGTTCGACGGCGGCGCCGCCCCGCACTACCTGCACGCGCGCGCCCACCACCACCTCGCGTCCGGGCGGGACCACGCGGCGCTCGCCGACTTCCTCGCGTGCGGCGACCTCCTGCGCTCGTGGGGCCTGGACCTGCCCGGCCTCGCGCCGTGGCGCACCGGGGCCGCCGAGGCGTGGACCCGCCTCGGCAACCACGACCGCGCCCGGCGGCTCGTGTTCGACCAGCTCGCCGCGACCGGCGCCGACGCGGGCCGCCCCAGGGCGCTGGCGCTGCGCGCGCTGGCCCCGCTCAGCCCGGCGACCCGCCGCCCGCACCTGCTCACCGAGGCCGCCGACGCGCTGGAGCGCTGCGGCGACCGCTACGAGCTCGCCGCCACCCTCGCCCGCCTCGGCGCCGCGCACCACGCGCTCGGCGACCACCGCCGCGCCCGCGCCGTGCTGCGCAGGGCCTGGCACCTGGCCAGGGCGTGCGGCGCGCGCCCGCTGTGCGCGCGCCTGGAACCGGACGCGGCCGACCCCGTCGAGCACGACACCAGCGGCCTCACCGGTTCCGAGCGCAAGGTCGCCGCCCTGGCCGTCACCGGCCTGACCAACCGGCAGATCGCCGAGAAGCTGTTCGTCACCCCGAGCACCGTCGAGCAGCACCTGACCAGGGTGTTCCGCAAGTTGCGCGTCACCCACCGCACCGACCTGCCCACCACCCTGCACGCCGACCTGACCACCCCAGCCTGACCACCCCAGTCCGATCACCCCAGTCCGATCACCCCAGTCCGATCACCCCAGTCCGATCACCCCGGCCTGACGCCCCCCCCAGCGACCACCCCGGCCTGACGACCCCCAGCGACCACCCCGGCCTGACTCCCCACCCCACCCCCACCCGAGCCTCGGAGACGCGCGCACCCATGACCGACGGGACCCACGAGAAGCTGGTCGACTACCTCCGGTGGGTCACCGCCGACCTCCACGAGGCGCGGCGCGAGCTCGCCGAGCTGGAGTCGGCGGGCCACGAGCCGATCGCGATCACCGGCCTCGCCTGCCGCGCCCCCGGCGGCGCGCGCACCCCGGAAGCGCTGTGGGAGCTGGTCGACGGCGGCGTCGACGCGATCAGCGGGTTCCCCACCGACCGGGGCTGGGACCTGGCCGCGCTCTACGACCCCGACCCGACCAGGCCGGGCACCTGCTACACCCGCGAGGGCGGGTTCCTGCACGACGCCGCCGAGTTCGACGCCGGGTTCTTCGGCATCGGCCCGCGCGAGGCGATCACGATCGACCCCCAGCACCGGATGCTCCTGGAGACCTCCTGGGAGGCGGTCGAGCGCGCGGGCCTCGACCCGCTGTCGCTGCGCGGCTCCGACACCGGCGTCTTCTCCGGCGTCGTCTACCAGAACTACGGCAACCGCAGGCGCGTCGCCGACGAGTTCGAGGGCCACCTGGCCATCGGCAGCTCCGGCAGCGTCGCCTCCGGCCGGGTCGCCTACGCGCTCGGCCTGCACGGGCCCGCGATCACCGTGGACACCGCGTGCTCGTCGTCGCTGGTCGCGATCCACCTCGCCGCGCAGTCGCTGCGGCGCGGCGAGTGCGCGATGGCGCTGGCGGGCGGCGCGACGGTCATGCCCCTGTCGGACGTGTTCGTGGAGTTCGCCCGGCAGCGCGGACTGGCCCCGGACGGGCGCTGCAAGGCGTTCTCCGCCGACGCGGACGGCACGGCGTGGGCCGAGGGCGTCGGCGTGGTGCTGCTGGAGCGGCTCTCGGACGCGCGCCGCAACGGGCGCCCGGTGCTGGCGGTGGTCCGGGGCAGCGCGGTCAACTCCGACGGCGCGTCCAACGGGCTGACCGCGCCGAACGGGGCCGCGCAGCAGCGCGTCATCGAGGCGGCGCTGGCGGACGCCGGGCTGCGGCCGTCCGACGTGGACCTGCTGGAGGCGCACGGCACCGGAACCCGGCTCGGCGACCCGATCGAGGCGGCGGCGCTCCAGGCCACCTACGGGCGAGCCCGGCCCGAGGGCAGGCCGCTGCTGCTCGGCTCGCTCAAGTCCAACATCGGGCACGCCCAGGGCGCGGCCGGGGTGCTGGGGCTGGTCAAGGTCGTGCAGGCGCTGCGCCACGGCGTCGCCCCGCGCACCCTGCACGCCGACCGGCTCACCCCCGAGGTCGACTGGGGCTCCGGCGCGCTGCGGGTGCTGACCGATCCGGCGCCGTGGCCGCGCGGGGACCGGCCCCGGCGCGCGGCGGTGTCCGCGTTCGGCATGAGCGGCACCAACGCGCACCTGGTCGTGGAGGAGGGCGACGCGCCACCCGAGCCGGGGGAGCGGCGTCCGGCGGGCGCGCTGGTGCTGCCGCTGTCCGCGCGCGGGGACGCGGCGCTGCGCGCGGCGGCGGCCGACCTGGTCGAGCTGCCGGGGGAGCCGGTGGACGTGTGCTGGTCGCTGCTCACCGGCCGCGCCGACCTGGTCGACCGCGCGGTGGTGGTCGCCACCGACCGGGCCGGTCTCACCGCAGGGCTCCAGGCGCTGGCCGCCGGGGTCCCGTCCGCCGCCGCGGTGACCGGCCGGGCGGACGTGTCGGGCCGGGTGGTGTTCGTCTTCCCCGGCCAGGGCGGCCAGTGGGTGGGCATGGGGGCCCGGTTGCTGGACGAGTCGCCGGTGTTCGCGGCGGCCGTGGCGCGCTGCGCGGCGGCCGTGGAGCCGCTGGTGGACTTCCGGGTGGTGGACGTGCTGCGCGGCGGCGACCTGGGCCGGGTGGACGTGGTGCAGCCGGTGTCGTTCGTGGTCATGGTGGCGCTGGCGGAGCTGTGGCGCTCGTTCGGCGTGCACCCGGACGTCGTCGTCGGCCACTCGCAGGGCGAGATCGCGGCGGCCTGCGTGGCCGGGGCCCTCTCGCCGGAGGACGCCGCGCGGGTGGTGGTGCTGCGCAGCCAGGCCATCGCGGCCGGGCTGGACGGCGGCGGCATGGCCTCGATCCCGCTGCCGCGCGCGCGGGTCGAGGAGCTGATCACCGGCACCGGGGTGTCCGTGGCGGCGGTCAACGGCCCCGGCTCGGTGGTGGTCTCCGGTGACGTCGACCCGCTCGTGGCGCGGGTGGAGGGCGCGCGCAGGCTGCCGGTGGACTACGCCTCGCACTCCCCGGCCGTGGACGTGCTGCGCGAGCGGCTGCTGGCCGACCTCGCGCCGATCACACCCCGACCCGCCACGACCCCGATGCTGTCCACCGTCACCGGCAAGTGGTTGGACGGCCCCGAGCTGGACGCGGACTACTGGTTCGCCAACCTGCGCAGGCCGGTCCGCTTCGCCGACGCGGTCAGCACCCTCGCCGGGGCGGACTGCGCGGTGTTCGTGGAGGTCGGCGCGCACCCCGTGCTCACCTCCGCGATCCAGGACGTCCTCGGCGGCGCCACCTCCACCGCCACCGGCACGCTGCGCCGCGACGACGGCGGTCTCGACCGCTTCCTGCGCTCCGCCGCCGAGCTGCACGTGCGCGGCGTCCCCGTCGACTGGACCCCCGTCTTCGACGGCCTGGACGCCCGCCGCGTCGACCTGCCCACCTACCCGTTCCAGCGCGCCCACCACTGGCTCCAGGAAGCCGAACCCGCAGCCGGGCAGGCGGGCGGCGACGACCCGCTCTGGGCGGCGGCGCGCGACGCCGACGGCCTGTGCGCCGAGCTGGAGCTCACCGAACCCGACCAGCGCGCCGCGCTGCACGCCGTCCTGCCCGCGCTGACCGCCTGGCACGACCGCAGGAGCGAGCGGGCCCTGCTGGACTCCTGGCGCTACCGGATCACCTGGCGCACCCTCCCCGAACCGCCCGAGCCCGCCCCGCGCGGCGACTGGCTCGTCGTCGGCCCGGACCCCGACCTGCTGGCCGGCGCCACGCTCGACCCCGGCTCCGCCGACCGCGCCGCCCTCGCCGACCTGCTCCGCCCGCACACCGCCGTCGCGGGCGTCCTGGCCACGCCGGGCGTCGACGTGCTCGCCCTGGTCCAGGCGCTCGGCGACGCGGGCGTCACCGCGCCGCTGTGGTGCGCCACCACCGGGGCCGTCGCGATCTCCCCGCACGACGGCCCGCCGGACCCCGCCCAGGCCGCGACCTGGGGCCTCGGCCGCGTCGTCGCGCTGGAGCACCCCGGCCGGTGGGGCGGTCTGGTCGACCTCGCCGACCCCGCCGACCCGCGCCAGCGCCGCAGGCTCGCCGCCGTCCTCGCCGGACCGGGCGCCGACGACGGCGGCGAGGACCAGGTCGCCATCCGCGCCGAGGGGGTGTTCGCGCGCAGGCTCGTGCGCGCCGACCCGCAGCCGCCTGCCGCCCCGTGGACCCCGCGCGGCACGGTCCTGGTCACCGGCGGCACCGGCGGTGTCGCCGCGCACGTGGCCCGCCGCCTGGCCGCCCTCGGCGTCGACCACCTCGTCCTCACCAGCCGTCGCGGCCCGACCGCCCCCGGCGCGCCCGCGCTCGCCGCCGACCTGGAGGCCCTGGGCGCCCGCGTCACCACCGCCGCCTGCGACGTCGCCGACCGCGCCGCCCTGGCCGCCCTGCTGGCCGACCTGGACCGCGCGGGTGAGCGGGTCACCGCCGTCGTGCACGCGGCGGGCGCCAACGCCCAGACCCCCGTCGCCGACACCACCCCCGAGGAGTTCGCCCACGTCCAGGCCGCCAAGGCGCTCGGCGCGGAGCACCTGGACGAGCTGCTCGGCGACCGCCCGCTCGACGCGTTCGTGCTGTTCTCCTCCAACGCGGGCGTGTGGGGCAGCGGCGGCCAGTGCGCCTACGCCGCCGCCAACGCCCGGCTCGACGCCCTCGCCCAGCGCCGCCGCGCGCGCGGCCGGACCGCCACCTCCGTCGCCTGGGGCGCCTGGGACGGCGGCGGCATGTCCAGCGCCACCCCGGACATCGCCGCCCAGCTCGCCCAGGCGGGCCTGCGCCTGATGCCCCCCGACCGGGCGGTGTCCGCGCTGCTCGACGCCGTCGCCCACGACGAGACCACCACCGTCGTCACCGACGTGCGCTGGGAGGCGTTCGCCGCCCGGTTCACCGCGCTGCGCCGCAGCCCCCTGCTCGCCGACCTGCCCGAGGCCCGCCCCGAACCGGTCGCGCCCGCCGACGAGCCGGACCGGGGCCTCGCGGGCGAGCTGGCCGCGCTGCCCGAGCCCGAGCGGCTGCGCAGGCTCACCGACCTGGTCCGCGCGCACGCCGCCGCCGCGCTCGGCCACCCAGGGCCCGAGTCGGTGCCCGTCGACGTGGCGTTCCGCGACCTGGGCGTCGACTCGCTGGCCGCCGTCGAGCTGCGCAACCGCGCCTCGGCCGCGACCGGCGCGAAGCTGACCCCCACCGCCGTCTTCGACCACCCCACCCCGCGCGCGCTCGCCGCGCACCTGGCCGAGCACCTCGCCGCCACCCGTGACAGCACGGCCCGTGACAGCGCGGCCCCGGACGCCGGGGACCCCGCGTCCGCGCTGCGCGGCCTGGACGCCCTCGCCGCCGCCCTGCCCGCCGCAGCGCAGGACGACGCGCTGCGCGAGCGGGTCACCGCCCGCCTGCGCGAGGTGCTGGGCCGCTGGGAGGAGCTGACCGGCGGCCCCGACGACCTCGACCTCGACCACATCAGCGACGACGAGCTGTTCCGCCTCGCGGACAGCAGGCTCGGCCCGACCGGCGCCTGAGAGGGACACGTGTCCGACGAGAAGAAGCTGCGCGACTACCTCAAGCGCGCGCTGGCCGAGAACGAGCGGGTCCAGCAGCGCCTGCGCGCCCTGGAGGCCGCGAACCGCGAGCCGATCGCGGTCGTGGCCACCGCCTGCCGGTTCCCCGGCGGCGTCGCCTCGCCCGAGGACCTGTGGGACCTGGTGGCGCGAGGCGGCGACGTCATCTCCGGGTTCCCCACCGACCGGGGCTGGGACCTCGACGCCCTGTTCGACGGCGACCCCGAGGCGCAGGGCCGCTCCTACGTCCGCGAGGGCGGTTTCCTGCACGACGCCACCGAGTTCGACGCCGCCTTCTTCGGCATCAGCCCCCGCGAGGCGCTGGCGATGGACCCCCAGCAGCGCGTGCTGCTGGAGACCGCCTGGGAGGTCGTCGAGCGCGCCGGGATCGACCCGACCTCGTTGCGCGGCAGCCGGACCGGGGTGTTCACCGGGGTCGTCTACTACGACTTCGCCACCCGCCTGCACCCCGTGCCCGACGGCATGGAGGGCCACCTGGGCACCGGCATCGCGCCCAGCGTCATCTCCGGCCGGGTCGCCTACGTGCTCGGCCTGCACGGACCGGCCGTCACCCTGGACACCGGCTGCTCCTCCTCGCTGGTCGGCCTGCACCTGGCCGCGCAGGCGCTGCGCTCGGGCGAGTGCTCGCTCGCGCTCGCGGGCGGCGTCACGGTCATGTCGCTGCCCGGCGCGTTCCCCGAGTTCTCCCGCCAGCGCGGGCTCGCCCCGGACGGGCGCTGCAAGTCGTTCGCCGACGCCGCCGACGGCACCGCCTGGTCCGAGGGCGTCGGCCTGGTGCTGCTGGAGCGGCTGTCCGACGCCGAGCGCGCCGGGCACCCGGTGCTGGCCGTGCTGCGCGGCAGCGCCGTCAACTCCGACGGCGCCTCCAACGGGCTGACCGCGCCGAACGGCGTCGCCCAGCAGCGGGTCATCCGCACGGCGCTGGAGAGCGCGGGCCTGCGACCGTCCGACGTGGACCTCGTGGAGGCGCACGGCACCGGCACCCGGTTGGGTGACCCGATCGAGGCGCAGGCGATCCTGGCCACCTACGGGCAGGACCGGGCCGAACCGGTGCTGCTCGGCTCGGTCAAGTCCAACCTCGGGCACACCCAGGGCGCGGCGGGCGCGGCCGGGCTGATCAAGGTCGTGGAGGCGCTGCGGCGCGGCGAGGTCCCGCGCACCCTGCACGTCGACCGGCCGAGCGCCCAGGTCGACTGGAGCGCCGGGAACGCCGCGCTGGCCACCGAGCACCGCCCGTGGCCGGACCGGGGGCGGCCCCGGCGCGCCGCCGTGTCCGCGTTCGGCGTCAGCGGCACCAACGCCCACGCCGTGCTGGAGGCCGTCCCCGCGCCCGAGGTCCCGCCCAGGGACGACCGCGCGCTGCCGCTGCCGCTGTCCGCGCGCGCCGAACCCGCGCTGCGCGCGCTCGCCGGTCGGGTCGGCGCGCTCCTGGACGGCCCGGTCGCGCTCGCCGACGTCGCGGGATCCCTCGCGGCCGGGCGCGCCCGGCTCACCCACCGCGCCGTGGTCGTCGCCGAGGACCGGGCCGGTGCGCGGACCGCCCTCGACGCGCTCGCGGCGGGCGAGCCCCACCCCGACCTGGTCACCGGGATCGCCGACGTGGACGGCAGGACCGCGTTCGTCTTCCCCGGCCAGGGCACCGCCTGGGTCGGCATGGGCGCCCGGCTGCTCGCCGAGTCCGAGGTGTTCGCCGACTCGGTCGACCGCTGCGCCGCCGCCCTCGCCCCGCACACCGACGTCGACCTGCGCGCCGCCCTCACCGGCGGCCCCCTCGACCGGGTCGAGACCGTGCAGGTCGCCGCGTTCGCCGTCGCCGTGTCGCTGGCGGAGCTGTGGCGCGCGCACGGCGTCGAACCGGACGCCGTCGTCGGGCACTCCCAGGGCGAGATCGCCGCCGCCTGCGTCGCGGGCGCCCTCACCCTGGAGGACGCCGCGCTGGTCGTGGCCCTGCGCAGCCGCGCCGTGGCCGAGCACCTGTCCGGCCGGGGCGCGATGCTGTCCGTCCCCATGCCCGCGCACGAGGTCGAGTTCCCTGGGCTCGCGGTCGCGGCGGTCAACGGGCCGGAGTCCGTCGTGCTGTCCGGTCCCGTCGCGGACGTGGAGGCCGCGCTCGCCGCGCTGACCGCGTCCGGCGTGCGGGCCCGGCGCGTCCCGGTCGACTACGCCTCGCACTCGCCGGGCGTCGACGTGCTGCGCGAGGTGCTGGCCGCCGCGCTCGCCCCCGTCCGGCCCCGGCGCGCGGACGTGCCGTTCCTGTCCAGCACCACCGGCACCTGGCTCGACGGCCCCGAGCTGGACGCCGGGTACTGGTTCGCGAACCTGCGCGGCGCGGTC
The DNA here is from genome assembly GCF_024171695.1 of Actinosynnema pretiosum. Taxonomy (GTDB): domain Bacteria; phylum Actinomycetota; class Actinomycetes; order Mycobacteriales; family Pseudonocardiaceae; genus Actinosynnema; species Actinosynnema pretiosum. The sequence goes on from NZ_JAMTCF010000015.1 coordinate 8,552, forward strand.
GGCTTCCACGCCGCCACCACGACCCTGCTCGACACCGGTCACCGGGCGTTCGTCGAGGTCAGCGCGCACCCCGTGCTCACCGGCGCGGTGCAGGACAGCGCCGACGGGCGCGCGGTCGTCGTCACCGGCACGCTGCGCCGCGACCAGGGCGGGCTGCACCGGTTCCGGCTCTCGGCGGCCGAGCTGCACGCGCGCGGCGTCCCCGTCGACTGGAACGCCGGGTCCGGCGACCGGTGGCGGCGCGTCGACCTGCCCACCACGCCGTTCCACCGGCAGCGCTGCTGGCCGGACGCCCGCCGCGCCGCCACCGACCAGCCGGGCCTGCGCGCGGCGAACCACCCCCTGCTCGACACCGCCGTCGTGCTCGCGGGCGGTGACGGCGTGGTGTGCACCGGCAGCGCCTCCACGCGCGCCCACCCGTGGCTGGCCGACCACGCCGTGTCCGGGACCGCGCTGCTGCCGGGGACCGGGTGGGTGGAGCTGGCGATCCGCGCGGGCGACGAGGTCGGCCTGCCGGTGCTGGACGAGCTGGTCGTGGAGCAGCCGCTCCCGCTCGGTCCGCGCACCACGCCGCTCCAGGCGCGGGTGGGCCCGCTGGACGCCACCGGCCGCCGACCGGTCGAGCTGCACTCGGGGGAGGGCGGGGACTGGACCAGGCACGCGCGCGGGCACCTCACCGCCGCGACGGCCGTGCCGCCGGGGACGCCCGCCGACGGCCCGGTCGAGTGGCCGCCGCCCGGCGCGCGCGAGGTCGACCTGACCGGGTTCTACGAGCGCCAGGCCGCCACCGGCTACGGGTACGGGCCCGCGTTCCGGGGGCTGCGCCGCTGCTGGACCCGCGACGGCGAGGTGTTCGCCGAGGTCGTGCTGCCCGGCGAGCCCGGCGCGTTCGGCGTGCACCCGGCGCTGCTGGACGCGGCGCTGCACGCGGCGGCCGTCACCGCGCCCGAGGGCGTCCCGGTGCTGCTGCCGTTCACCTGGACCGGGGTGGCGCTGCACGCCACCGGGGCGCGGGCGCTGCGCGTGCGGCTGACCACCCCGTCGGCGGGCGAGGTGGCGCTGACCGCGTCCGACGGCGACGGGAACCCGGTGGTCACCGTGGACTCCCTGGTGCTGCGGCCCGCAGGCGACCTGGGCGCCGGGAGGTCGGTGCGGTCGCTGTTCGAGGTGGTGTGGACCGACGTGCCCGCTCCCGCCGCGCCGGGCCCCGGTCCGGTGCTGCGCCACGACGTCCCCGCCGCCACCACCGCGGGGGACGCGGTGTGCGCCGTCCTCGCCGTGGTGCAGGACTTCCTCGCCGATCCGGGGCGCGCCGACTCGGTGCTGCTGGTGGTCACCCAGGGCGGCGAGGGGCCGGACGGCGCGACCGCCGCCGTGTCCGCCGTGCACGGCCTCGTCCGCTCCGCCCAGGCCGAGGAGCCGGGCCGGATCGTGCTCGTGGACACCGACGGCTCCGCCACCGACGACCTGCTCACCGCGCTCGCCGCCGGACCGGAGCCCCAGGTCGCCGTGCGCGCCGGGCGGTGCACCGCGCCCAGGCTGCGCCGCGCCGCCCCGGCCCCCGCCGAGCTCGCCCTCGACCCCGGCGGCACCGTCCTGCTCACCGGCGGCACCGGCGTGCTCGGCGCGGCCGTCGCCCGCCACCTCGTCACCGCCCACGGCGCCCGCCACCTGCTGCTGCTCAGCCGCCGTGGCCCCGACGCGCCCGGCGCCGCCGACCTGGTCGCGGAGCTGACCGGCGCCGGCGCCCACGTCGAGGTCCGCGCCTGCGACGTCGCCGACCGCGCCGCGCTCGCCGCCGCGCTCGCCGCGATCCCCGCCGCGCACCCGCTCACCGGCGTCGTGCACCTGGCCGCGACCCTGGACGACGGCACGATCACCGCGCTCACCCCGGAGCGCGTGCGCCGGGTGCTCGCCCCCAAGGCCGACGCCGCCGCCCACCTGCACGAGCTGACCTCCGACCTGGCGCTGTTCGCCCTGTTCTCCTCCGCCTCCGGCGTGCTCGGCGCACCGGGGCAGGGCAACTACGCGGCGGCCAACGCCTACCTGGACGGCCTGGCCCGCGAGCGCCGCGCCGCCGGTCTGCCCGCCACCTCGATCGCCTGGGGCCTGTGGGCGCAAGACACCGGCCTCACCGGTTCCCTGTCCGGGACCGACCGGGAGCGCATGGCCGCGTCCGGCGTCCGCCCGCTGCCCGAGGCCGAGGGCCTCGCCCTGTTCGACGCCGCCCTCGCCGGACCCGCGTTCGTCGCGGCGGGCCTGACCGGAACGGCGACCGGCCAGGTCCCGCCGGTGCTGCGCGACGTCGTGCGCGCCGCCCGTCCGGCCGCCGCCGCCGTCCGCCCCGCGCGCACCCCCGGTGACCTGCTCGCCCTGGTCAGGGCCGAGGCCGCCGCGGTGCTCGGCCACCCGGCCGGGGAGCCGGTCGACGCGGACCGGGCGTTCAAGGAGGCCGGGTTCGACTCGCTCACCGCCGTGGAGCTGCGCAACCGGCTCACCGCCGCCACCGGCGTGCGGCTGCCCGCCACGCTCGTGTTCGACCACCCCACCCCGGCCGCGCTCGCCGCCCACCTGGTGGAGCGGATGGGCGCCCCCGCCGCGCCCCGGCGGGAGCGCGCGGTCACGACCGCGTCCGGCGAGCCGATCGCGATCGTCTCGGTCGGGTGCAGGCTGCCCGGCGGGGTCACCTCGCCCGAGGAGCTGTGGCGGCTGCTGCTCGACGGCGCGGACGCCACCACCGGGCCGCCCGACGACCGGGGCTGGGACCCCGCGACCCCGTACCGGGGCGGGTTCCTGGACGGGGCGACCACGTTCGACGCCGGGTTCTTCGGCATCGGCCCGCGCGAGGCGCTGGCGATGGACCCGCAGCAGCGGCTGCTGCTGGAGACCTCGTGGGAGCTGTTCGAGCGCGCCGGGATCGACCCGACCTCGCTGCGCGGCACCGACACCGGGGTGTTCGCGGGCGTGATGAACCAGGACTACCTCAGCCGCGCGGCGGGCGCCCCGCCGGACACCGAGGGGTTCCTGAGCACCGGGAACTCCGGCAGCGTCGTCTCCGGCCGCCTCGCCTACACCTACGGGCTGGAGGGGCCCGCGCTCACCGTCGACACCGCGTGCTCGTCGTCGCTGGTGGCCGTGCACCTGGCGGTGCGGTCGCTGCGCTCGGGCGAGTGCTCCCTCGCGCTGGCGGGCGGGGTGACGGTCATGGCCACCACCGGCCTGTTCGCCGACTTCGACCGCCAGGGCGGGCTCGCGGCGGACGGCCGCTGCAAGGCGTTCTCGACCGACGCCGACGGCACCGCGTTCGGCGAGGGCGTCGGGCTCGTGCTGCTGGAGCGGCTGTCCGACGCCAGGCGCAACGGGCGCACCGTGCTGGCCGTGCTGCGCGGCACGGCGGTCAACTCCGACGGCGCGTCCAACGGCCTGACCGCGCCGAACGGCCCGGCCCAGCAGCGGGTGATCCACGCGGCCCTGTCCGACGCCGGGCTCTCCCCGGCCGAGGTGGACGTGGTGGAGGCGCACGGCACCGGCACCCGGTTGGGCGACCCGATCGAGGCCCAGGCGGTCCTGGCGACCTACGGCCAGGACCGGGGCGCGCCGGTGCTGCTGGGCTCGGTGAAGTCCAACCTCGGGCACACCCAGGGCGCGGCCGGGGTCACCGGGCTGATCAAGCTGGTGCAGGCGCTGCGGCACGGGGTCGTGCCCGCGACGCTGCACGCCGAGCACCCGTCGGACCAGGTGGACTGGAGCGCGGGCGCGGCGGAGCTGGCGACCGGGGCGCGGCCGTGGCCGGAGACCGGGCGGCCCCGGAGGGCGGCGGTGTCGTCGTTCGGGATCAGCGGGACCAACGCGCACGCGGTGCTGGAGCAGGCGCCGCAGGACGTAGCCGGGCCTGGGGTGGAGGTCGAGCCGGTGGGGGTGCCGGGTGATGGGCGTTCGCTGGGTGGTGGTGTGGAACCCGGCGAGGCGGGCTCGGTGGCGACGCCGGTGGACGCTGCGCTGGACGGGCGTGCGTGGGCTGTGGGCGCCGACTCCGGTGGGTCGGGCCAGTCGTTGTCCTCGCCGGACGCCGCGTCGGACGACCGTGCGCCAGCCGGGCGCGCGGTGGCCGCAGGCGTCCCGGAGGCGGGCGCCGGGCAGAGCACCGGAGCGAACCCCGGCGGGCCGGTCCCGGTGATGCCGGACGGGTACCCGCGTGCCGCCGACGTGGCCGACGCGTCCGAACCGCTGGTGCCGCTGGTGGTGTCCGCGCGCGACGAGCGGGCGCTGGCCGCCCAGGTCGAGCGGATCACCGCGCTGCCGCACCACCCGGTCGACGTCGGCTGGTCCCTGGTCACCACGCGCGCCACCCTGCGCCACCGCGCCGTGCTGCTCGACGGCGCGGTCGTCGCCTCCGGCGTCCCGGCGCCCGGCGGCACGGCGTGGCTGTTCACCGGCCAGGGCGGTTACCGGCCGGGCACCGGGCGCGCGCTGCGGGCCCGCTTCACCGCGTTCCGCGACGCCTTCGACGCCACCTGCGCCGAACTCGACCGCGCGCTCGACGGCCGCGCCGAGCACCGGGTGCGCGACGTCGCGCTGGGGGAGCGCCCCGGCCTCGACGGCACCCTGCACGCGCAGGCCGCCGCGTTCGCGCTGCAGACCGCCCTGGCCGCCCAGCTGGGCGCGTTCGGCCTCGCGCCGGACGCGGTGGCCGGTCACTCGGTCGGCGAGATCGCCGCCGCGCACGTCGCGGGCGCGTTCCCGCTCGACGCGGCGTGCGCGCTGGTCGCCGAGCGCGGCGTGCTCATGCGCGACCTGCGACCGGGCGCGATGGTCGCCGTCCAGGTCACCGAGGAGGAGGCGCTGGACGCGATCGGCGACCTGCCCGTCGCGGTCGCCGCCGTCAACGGCCCGGAGGCCGTCGTGCTCTCCGGCGACGCCGAGGCGGTCGTGGCCGTCGCGGCCCGCCTGGGCGGCAGGCGCAAGCGGCTCCCGGTGGACCGGGCGTTCCACTCGTCGCACGTCGACCCGGTGCTCGACGCCCTGCGCGGCCTCGCCACCGGCGCCCCGACCACCCCGCTGATCTCCACCACCACCGGCCGCCCCCTGACCCGCGTCGACCGCGACCACTGGGCCGAGCACGCGCGCGGCGCGGTCCGCTTCGCCGACGCCCTGCGCGCCCTGGCGGCGGACGGCGTCACGACGGCCGTGGAACTGGGCCCCGACGCCGTGCTCACCCAACACGCCGCCGAGGTGCTGACCTGCGCCCCCACCCTGCGCGCCGACCACGACGAGGTCACCTCCCTGCTCACCGCGCTGGCCGCGCTGCACGCGCGCGGTGCGGCGGTCGACTGGCGCCCCGCGTTCGAGGGGACAGGCGCACGCCGGGTCGACCTGCCCACCTACCCGTTCCAGCGCACCCGCTACTGGCTCGACGCGACCCCCGCGACCACCGCGACGGGCCACCCGCTGGTGGACGCGCTGGACGTGCTGCCGGGCGACGAGGTCCTGCTGTCCGCGCGCTGGCACGCGGGCCGCTCCGGCCTCGGCCCGTCCCCGCTGGCCGCGCTGCTGGAACCGGTCATCAGGGCGGGTGACGAGGTGGGCTGCCCGGTGGTGGCGGAACTGGACCTCACCGCCCCGATCCCGCTCGACGCGGGCCCCAGGCACGTCAGGGTCCGCGTGACCGCCCCGAACGCGAACGGCCGCCGCACGGTGACCGTCCACTCCAGGCCGGACGACGAACCCGCCTGGACCGACCACGCGACGGGCGTGCTCGCCCCGATGACGAACCACCCGGAACCACTGCCGCTCAACGGGTCTGAGGCCTTCGTGGCTGGAACCAATGGCGGGCGGTTCGCCGCTGAGCTGGCGCGGGGCGCGGAGTTCTCGTTGCTCAACGGCGCCGAGCACACGGGGTCCGCCGCGCTCGCGGTGGGGGGCAACGGCGCGCGGTCCGCCGCCCAACCGGCGCGGGAGGCGGAGTTCTCGCTCCCCGACCACGCCGACTCCACCGGGTCCGCCGCCCTCGTGGCAGGGGCCAACGGCGTGCGACCCGCTCCGGACGCCGCCGAACCGGCGCGGCTCGCGGAGCTCTCGCTGCCCGACCACGCCGACTCCACCGGGTTCGGCCTGCACCCCGCCCTCTGGGAGGCTCTGCTGCCGCATCCCGCCCGCTGCACCGACGTGATCCTGCACGCCACAGGCGCGACCGCGTTGCGAGTGCGCGGGACCTCACCGCTCCTGGCGCTCGACGGCGCGGGCGACCCGGTCGTGTCGGTGGGCGGTGTCACCCGAGCGTCGGCGCCCCGGCGCGCGCTCACGCGGGGTTCGCTGTTCGAGGTCGTCGAGGTCCCCCTCCCGCCCCAGGCCTCCGCACCCGCCGATCTGCTGGCTGCGCCCGCCGACCTGCCCGCCGCACCCGCAGCCCGAGCCGCCACCCCGCCCACCGTCCATACCAACCAGCGCGGGGCCCCGCCCACCGTCCACGCCGACCTGCGCGGGGCCACGCTCGCCGAAGCGCTCGACGCGCTCCAGCGCTTCGCCGCGAGCGACGCGCCCCGCCTGGTCGTGCGCACCGACCGCCCCGCCGATCCGTGGCAGTGCGCCGTGCGCGGCCTGGTCCGGTCCGCGCAGGCCGAGGACCCCGGCCGGATCCTGCTCGTCGTCCAGGACGGCGACGGCCCCGAACCTCTCCCCACCACCCGAGAACCCGAGGTGGTCATCCGTGACGGCGCGCTCCACGTGCCGCGCCTGCGCCGCACCGCACCCCGCCACGACTGCCCGCCCGCCCTCCCCGACACCGTCCTGATCACCGGCGGCACGGGCGCGCTCGGCTCGGCACTGGCCCGCCACCTGGCCGCCGGGGGAGTGCGGACCCTCGTGCTGGCCAGCAGGCGCGGCCCCACCGCCCCCGGCGCACCGGAACTGGCCGCCGACCTCGCCGGACTCGGCGCCCGCGCCCACCTGGTCCCCACCGACCTCACCGACCGGTCCGCGCTCGCCGCGCTGCTCGCCGAGCACCGCCCCGGCGGGATCGTGCACACCGCGGGCGTCCTGGACGACGGCGTCCTGCCCGCCCTCACCCCCGCCCGGCTGGACGCCGTGCTGGCACCCAAGGCGCTGGTCGCCGCCCACCTGGACGAGCTGACCCGCGACGGGGCCACGACCCTGTTCGTGCTGTTCTCCTCGGCGGCAGGCGTGCTGGGCACCCCCGGTCAGGCCAACTACGCGGCGGCCAACGCCTTCCTGGACGGCCTGGCCGCGCGGCGGCGCGCGGCGGGCCTGCACGCGCTCTCCCTGGCCTGGGGGCCGTGGCGCTCCGGCATGGCGGCCGGGGCCGACACCTCCCGCGCCGGGCTGCACCCGCTGGACGACGCCGAGGCCACCGCCCTGTTCGACGCCGCGCTCGCCGACGGCCGCACGCTGCTGGCCCCGCTGAGCCTGGCCGCGTCACCGCACGACGTGCCGCCGCTGCTGAGCGGCCTCGTGCCCGTGCGGCGCAGGAGCGCCCGCGCCGAGGCCGCCCCCGACCCGGTCGACCGGTTGCGCGACGCCGCCGACCACGACCTGCCTGACCTGCTGCTGGCGCTCGTGCGCACCGCCACCGCCACCGTCCTCGGCCACCGGGGACCGGAGTCCGTCGACCCGGACGAACCCTTCTGGGACACCGGTTTCACCTCGCTCACCGCCGTCGAGCTGCGCAACCTGCTCGCCGAGCGCACCGGCGTGCGCGTCACCGCCGCGGCCGTCTACGAGGAACCGACCCCGAGGGCGCTGTCCGCGCACCTGCACACCGCGCTCCGCGCGCCCCACCCCAGCGGGACGGCCTGACGTGTACGACACCGACACCTACCTGGCCAGGCTCGGCGTCCCGGCCACCCGCCCCGACCGGGCCGCCCTGACCGCCCTGCACCGCGCCCACCTGCGGGCGCTGCACTACGACAACACCACCGCCCAGGACGGCCCCGTCCCCGACAACCTCGCCGACCTGGACGTGGACGAGACCTTCGCCAGGGTCGTCACGGCAGGGCGGGGCGGCATCTGCTTCGAGCTGAACCTGCTGTTCCACCGGCTGCTCACCGACCTGGGCTACACCACGACCGTGCTGTCGGCGGGCGTCGCCGACGAGGAGGGCGGCTTCAGCCCCGACCTGGCGCACCGGTTCACCGCCGTGCGCCTGGACGGCGAGGTGCTGCTGGCAGACGTGGGCTTCGCCGGACCGTCCTACCTGGACCCGATCAGGTTGTCCCCGGACGAGCAGCCCCAGCACGGGTGCGCGTTCCGCGTGGTGGAGCAGGACGGCAGGCACCTCGTGCTGCGCAGGAGCCGCACCACGGACTGGCGCCCGCTCTACGAGTTCGCCACGACCCCCAGGACGCTGTCCGACTGGGACGGCTTCACCCCGAGGCTGCGCCGCTACCTGGACCGCGCGGTGATCGCCGGGACCACCCTGCTGTGCCGCGCGGTCGACGACGGCCACCGGGCACTGGTGGGCAAGCGGCACCTCGTGGTCCGCGACGGCCACGAGACGGTGACCACCCTGCTGGACCCGGCGGAGCACGCGCGCGTGAGCGCCGAGATCCGCACCGGAATCCGCGCGGGCTGACGCGGGTCACGCCGCCGAGGCGGGGCCAGGCTCACCCGTCCTGGTCCCGCTCGGCCCGGTCCGGTCCTACTCGCCTAGCCCGCCCTCACGCGCCCGGCTCGCTCCTGCTCATCCGGCCCGACCCGCTCACCCGGCGGTCCAGCCCGCCCGGCCCAGTCGAGCTCGGCCCGCCCCACCCCAGCTCACCCCAGCTCGGCCTCGAACAGGATCGTCGCACTCGCCCGCCGGTCCGCCTCCCGGAACAGGAACGGCGCGGGCCGCCCGTGCCGCGCCGCCTCCGCGACCACGTCGGTCCCGCTCACCCGCCACCCGTGCCGCGCCAACCACACCCCGCCAGGCTCCTCCGGACCACCCTTGACCAGGTCGTCCAGGCTGATCCCGGTCCCCTCCAGGTGCTGTCCCAGCTCCTCCCCGGCCTTCCACCCGTCGTGGGTGTGGTCGAGCGCGAACCGGCTCCCCGGCGCGGAAGCCCCGAGCACCGACGCCATCAGCGCCTCGCACCCGGCCGCGTCCAGCAGCCCCAGCGCGCCCTCCGCCAACCAGGCCACCGGAGCCTCCCGGTCCAGCCCGGCGGCGAGCAGCGCCGCCACCCAGTCCGACCGCAGGTCCGCCGCCACGACCCGCCGGTCGCACGAGGGCCGCGCCCCGACCGACCGCACCACGCGCTCCTTGAACCCCAGCACCTCCGGCAGGTCCACCTCGAACACCACCGTCCCCTCGGGCCAGGCCAGCCGGAACGCGCGGGCGTCCAACCCGGCGGCCAGCAGCACCACCTGCCGCACCCCGGCCGCCGCCGCCCGCGCCAGCGCCCCGTCGAAGAACACCGTCTTGACCACGATGACGTCCGCGATCCGCCCGAGCAGCCCCGGATCACCGCTGCCCCGGTCGGGCAGCAGCGGGTTCCCGCTCCCCGCCGCGTCCAGGAACGCCCGCGCCAGCGGGTCGTCGAACAACCGGTCGGCCCGCGCGGACTCCTGCGCCCGCGCCCCCGCGTTGCCCAGCGACGTCCAGCTCTTGTCGGGCATCTCCACCGGTTCGGGCGCCTCCACCGGTTCCGGCGTCACCGCAGCGCCCCCTCCTCGACCAGGCTCAGCGCCGCCCGCAGCCACGCCGACACCGCGCCGGGGTCGGGCCGCCCGCGCCACGCCAGGTGCCCGTCCGGCCGCACCAGCAGCACCTCCGCCAACCCGCCCGCCACCGGGACCAGCCCCACCACCGCGTCCGCGCCGAGCAGTCCCCGCACCGCCTCCTCGGTCGCCTCACCCAGCCCGTCCGGCGCCAGCACCGCCCACCGCCCGCGCAGCGCCGCGTGCAGTGCCGTCACCCCACCACCGTCCCGGCACGCCAGGTCGGGCATCCGGTCACCGGGAACGGGCCCCGACCCCCACCGGGCGCCCGGAGCGGCCAGCGGTCCGCGCCGGTACCCGACCCCCAGCTGGGAGGCCCGGCGCCACAGGTACCCCTGCGCGAGCCGGGTGTTCATCAGCGGCAGCACCACCCGGTCCCGCACCAGCGCCACCAGCGGGTGGTCCGCCGACACCAGGCCGGTCGTCACCCCGGTGCCCGCGAGCACCCCCTCCGCGACGGGCCTGCGCTCGGCCGCGTAGGTGTCCAGCAGCGCCTGCCCAGCCCGGCCGCGCGCGACCAGCGCCAGCTTCCACGCCAGGTTCTCCGCGTCGCCCAGCCCGGTGTTCATGCCCTGCCCGCCGAACGGGTGGTGGATCGCCGCGGCGTCCCCGGCCAGCAGCAGCCTGCCCCGGCGGTGCGCCTCGGCGAGCCTGCGGTGGATCCGGAACGACGACAGCCACTCCACCCGCGTGATCGCGTCGGCGGGGTGCGGCGTGCAGCGGACGAGCTGGCGCAGCACCAGCTCCCGCACCTCGTCCTCGCGCAGCCGCCCGGCCGTCCCGGCGGGCGCAGGCCCCATCAGCCGCCACCGGTCCTCGCCGGGCAGCGGGCACACGCTGATCATGTCGCGACCGCGCGTCCAGCTGCCCATCACGCCCCGGTCCACCGCCCAGTCCGCGCGCACGTCGGCGATGAGGAAGTGCTCGGCCACCTGCTCGCCGGGGAACCCGATGCCCGCCAGCTCCCGCACCAGGCTGCGCGCGCCGTCGCACCCCACCACCCAGTCCGCCCGCACCCGCCGCTCGCCGCCGCCACCGCGCAGCACCGCGGTCACCCCGGAGCCGTCCTGCGCGCAGTCCACCAGCTCGACGCCCCACTCCGGCGCGCCGCCCAGCCCGGCCAACCGGTCCCGCAGCGACGCCTCCACCTCCACCTGGGACACCAGCAGCGGCGCGCGCCCCGTGGCCTGCGCCATGCGCTCCACCGGCATCACCGACACCAGCCTGCCGTCGCTGTGCATCCGCACCTCGCGCAGCGGGATCACCAGCCCCGGCAGGTCGCCCAGCGCGCCCAGCCGCAGCAGCACCTCCACCCCGCGCGGCTGCACGCCCAGCGCCCGCGAGGTGGTCGCCGGAGCGACCGCCCGGTCGACCACCAGCGCCTCCACGCCGAGCGCGCGCAACCCGCACGCCAGCGCCAACCCGGTCGGCCCCGCGCCGACCACCAGCACCGGGACCCGCTCGACCTCGCTCACCGGGCGACCGCGCCCGCGAGCCCGCCCAGCTCGGCCACGTCCAGCTCCGGGTACACCGGGCAGCGGTGCACCGGCTCGAACGGCGAGAACGTCGCCCACGCCGGGTTCGCGCGCAGCGCGTTCGCCACCGGGTTGCGCGCGCTCCAGAAGTCGCCGCCCAGCAGCCGCACCACGTACATCTCCATCTCCTCCTCGGAGATGTCGCCCACCTCGGAGTGCGCCTCGGCCAGCGCGGGCAGCAGCTCGCCCTCGTAGAAGGAGAAGATCAGCCGCACGTACGTGTCGTAACCGGTCTTGAAGAAGTTCGAGTAGCCGGTGAGCGCCTGCTCCTCGTCGGCGGGCGAGTCGAGCGCCCGGCCGAGCGCCTCGGCGGCCTCCGCGCCCGTGGCCATGCCCACCAGCACCCCGCCGGAGAACATGGGGTCGCCGAAGCAGCCCGCGTCCCCGACCATCGCCCAACCGGGGCCGACGACCTGGTCGGAGTGGTAGCTGTAGTCGGTCTCCACCCAGAAGTCCGAGGTCGCGGAGGTCCCGGTGAGCCGCTGGTTGATCCTGGGCACCCGCTCGACCTGCTCGGCGAACGCCTCGGCGGGGGTGCGCCCGCGCAGCCGGTCGCGGTGCATCACCGTGCCCACGCTGATCCGGTCCGCCGACAGCGGGATCGCCCAGATCCACCCGTCCGCGTGACTGCCGACCTGGATGTCGCCCTCGTGGCCGGGGTTGTGCGCCTCGTCCAGCCCGTCGCGGTGGTGGAACACCGCCACCATGCGCAGGTCCTCGATCATCCGCCGCAGCCCGAACCGGTTGGCCACCACGCCCGCGCGGCCGGTGGCGTCCACCACGTACCGGGCGCGCTCCTCGCGCTCGACGCCGCCCTCGCGGTAGCGCACGCCCACCACCCGGCCGCCCTCCTCCAGCAGCCCGACGACCTGCGCGCCCTCCCGCACGGTCGCACCCGCCGCGCGCGCCTGGTCCAGGTTCACCCGGTCGAAGTGCGAGCGCTCGACCTGGAAGGTCTCGTGGTGACGGCCTTCGCCGGTCTTGGCGAAGTCGGCGCGGAACACCCCGGCGCGGAAGAACTTCGTGCCCGTGGGGTCGATGAACTCGCCGCCGCGCTTGACGACGTAGCCCTGCTCGCGCACCGCGTCCAGCAGGCCGTGCCGCTCCAGCAGGCCCACCATGTACGGCAGCATCGACTCGCCGATGTGGAACCGGGGGAACTCCTGCCGCTCCAGCACCAGCACCGAGCGGCCCTGCCGGGCGAGCACCGACGCGCACACGGCGCCCGAGGGCCCACCACCCATCACGATCACGTCGAGCATCAGGCCACGACCTCCCCGGCCGCCGGGCGGCGCGAAGCCGGTTCCCCGCGCGATCGTGACAGCCGGAACCCACGCTAGGAAGCCCGCCGGGCGGCGGCAATCCGTGGTTCCACCACCGGGTAACAAGTCACCCATCGGCGAGCCGGTTGCCGGAGTGTGGGCGCCCGGTGGAGCCGACCAGTGCGCGAGGGGCCTGCGCGGTGCTCCACTGTCCACATCCGACTCCCCGCCCTTCCGGAGGTCCCGTGCCCGGCGACCCGACCGACGACCTGCCAGCCCTTCCGCCCGACGTCCCGTCAGGTGGCGGGCTGTCGCGCGGTGAACCGGGCCCCGTGCCCGGCGAGCGCCCGCTGCTGGTGCTGGGCGCGGGCGTCATGGGCTGCGGCATCGCCGCGCTGGCGCTCTCCGGGGGCCTGTCCGTGCTCCTGGTGGACCCGGACGCCGACCGGCTCGACGCGGCCCGCGCCGACGTGCGCGCGCACCTGCGGACCGCCCAGCTGCTCGGCGTCGCCACCGGCCCGCTCGGCGAGCTGACCACCGCGACCGACCCGAGCGGAGCCCGCGACCCGATCGCCGTGGTGGAGGCGGTCACCGAGGACGTCGAGACCAAGGCCAAGGCGCTGACCGGGGTCTGCGCCACCGTCCCGCCGGGCACCCCGCTGGTCTCCAACACCTCGTCCATCCCGATGGGCGAGCTGGCCCCGGCGCTGCCCAGGCCCGCCGACCTGGTCGGCGCGCACTTCATGAACCCGCCCTGCCTGATCCCCTCGGTCGAGGTGGTGCGCGGCCCGCTGACCTCGGACGCGGCGTTCGCCGGGCTCACCGCCCTGCTGGCCCGCCTCGGCCGCACCCCCGTCCAGGTCGGCGACGCGCCGGGCTTCGTCACCAGCCGCCTGCTGCACCCGATGATCAACGACGCGGCGCGGGTGGTGGAGTCGGGCACCGCCGACGCCGCCGCCGTCGACGCGCTCATGCGCGACTGCCTCGGCCACCGCGAGGGCCCGCTGCGCACCGCCGACCTGATCGGCATCGACAACCTCGTCGACTCGCTGCGCGTGCTGCGCCAGCGCACCGGGGACGCGCGGTGCGAGCCGTGCGACCTGCTGCTCGCCAAGGTCGACGCGGGGCACCTCGGGCGCAAGAGCGGCCGGGGCTTCTACGACTACGGCTCCCCGGAGCGCCGCTCGCGCGACGGCGGCTCGCCCGACCGGGGCCGACACGACAGCGAAGGGGTGGGGCGATGACCACGGGCACGGAGTCGCGGACCGACGACGTCCAGGGCGCGGTGCTGGACTTCCTGCGCGCCCGCACCGGCGCCGAGTGGGACGCCGAGCGGGACCTGTTCGCCGAGGGCGGCCTGTCGTCGCTGTTCGCGATGGAGCTGGTCGTGCACCTGGAGCAGCTCTTCGACGTCGAGATCGCGGGTTCCGACCTGCGGCTGGACAACTTCCGCACGGTGCGCGCCATGACCGCGCTCGTGGACCGGCTCCGCGCGGGAGGCGCCGGTGGCTGACCGGGTGGCCGAGGCGACCGCGCTGGTCGAGCGGCTGGTCGCGGACCGCGCGGGGGAGTGGGACCTGGCGGGCGAGCTGCCGGTGGACGTGCTCCGCGAGCTCGGCGCGGCGGGCGTGCTGTGCGGGGAGGTCGCCGAGCGGCACGGCGGCCTGGGGCTCAGCAGCCTGGACAACGGCGAGCTGACCGCCCGCACCGGCGCGCTGTGCGGCTCGGTGCGCAGCGTCCAGACCTCGCAGGGCATGGCCGCCTGGACCGTGCGCCGCCTCGGCGACCAGGCGCAGCGCGCCGCCGTGCTGCCCAGGCTCACCGGGGGCGAGCTGGCCGCCGTGGCGCTCAGCGAGCCCGGCGCGGGCAGCGACCTGTCCGCCATGACCACCACCATCGAGGACGACCCCGGCGAACCGGGGACGGTCCTGGTGCGCGGCCACAAGGTGTGGACCACCGCCGCCCGCTACGCCGACCTGGTCCTCGTGGCGGGCAGGCGCGGCGACGGCGCGGCGGTCGCGCTGGTGCCGACGACCGCGCCCGGCGTCACGATCACCCCCGTCGCCCACCCGATGGGCTGCCGGGCCGCGGGCCACGCCGACGTCGAGCTGGACGACGTGCGCCTGCCCGCCACCTCGGTGCTGGGCGGCGCGGGCATCTCCCCGGCGCTGCTGGTCACCACGGTCCTGGCCCACGGCAGGCTGTCCGTGGCGTGGGGCTGCGTCGGCATCCTGCGCGCCTGCCTGGCCGCGTCCGCCGAGCACGCCCGCACCCGCCACCAGTTCGGCGCCCCGCTGGCCGCGCACCAGCTCGTCGCGGGCCACCTCGCCGACCTGCTGGTCGCCGAGCAGGTCAGCGCCAGGGTGTGCGAGCACGCCAGCCGCCGCTGGGACGAGGGCTCCGCCGAGCTGGTCACCGCGACCGTGCTCGCGAAGCACGTCAGCGCAGGTCACGCCGCGCGCGCCGCCGCCACCGCCGTCCAGGTGCTCGCCTCGGCGGGAGCCCACGACGGCCACCCGGTCGCGCGCGCCTACCGGGACGCCAAGCTCATGGAGATCATCGAGGGAAGCAACGAGATGTGCAGGCTCGTGCTCGCCGAGCACGCGGTGGCGACGGCGTGAGCGGCGGCGGCGTGGGCGTGGGCGACGCGGGTAGCAGCGGCGTGGACGGCGACGGCGTGGGCGGTGGTGCGGGCGGCGACCTCGGTGGCGGCGTGGGCGCTGGCGATCTGGGTGGCGGCAGCGTGAGTACCGGCGACCTCCGTGACGGTGCCGTGGGCGGTGGCACGGGCGGCGACGGCCTCAGTGGCGGCGGTGTGGGCGGTGGCGGTGCTGGTAGCGGCGATCCGGGTGGTGACGGCGTGGGGGGCGGCGATCTGGGTGCCGGTGTGACTGGCGGCGACCTGGGTGGTGACGGCGTGGGTGGTGACGGCGCTGGAAGCGGCAGTGCCAACGTCGGCGGCGCAGGCGGTGGCAGCGCGAGCGGTGGCCTGGTCAAGTGCCTGGTGTGGGACCTGGACGACACGCTCTGGCGCGGCACCCTCGCCGAGGGCGACGCGCCGGTGCTGGACGAGCGGGTCCGGGCCGCGATCGTCGAGCTGGACGCGCGCGGCGTGCTCCAGTCCGTGGCCAGCCGCAACGACCCCGAGCCCGCCCTCGCCGCCCTGGAGGCGCTGGGCGTCGCCGAGTACTTCGTGCTGCCCGAGATCGGCTGGGGCGCCAAGTCCGCCGCCGTCGCCCGCATCGCCGACCGGCTCGGCTTCGCGCACCGCGCCATCGCGTTCGTCGACGACCGGCCCGCCGAGCGCGCCGAGGTCGCCTTCCACCTGCCCGAGGTGCGCTGCTACCCGGCCGAGCGCGTGCTGGAGCTGTGCTCGCTGCCCGAGTTCAGCCCCGCCGTCGTCACGGAGGACGCCCGCAACCGGCGCGCCCTCTACCGGGCGGGCTTCGCGCGCGGCGCCGAGCAGGCCGCGTTCACCGGGCCCGACGAGGAGTTCCTGCGCTCGCTGGGACTGGTGCTGCGGATCGGCCGGGCCCAGCCGGAGGACCTGCACCGGGTCGAGGAGCTGACCGCGCGCACCAGCCAGATGAACGCCACCGGCGTGCACTACCCGCACGGCGAGCTGCGCGCCCTGCTGGACGACCCGGCGCACGAGGTGCTGGTGGCGAGCCTGACCGACCGGTTCGGGCCGCACGGCGCGATCGGCATCGTCCTGCTGGAGCGGCACACCACCGCGTGGCACCTGAAGCTGCTGGCGACCTCGTGCCGCGTGGTGCCCTACGGCGTGGGCAGCGTGCTGCTGGACTGGCTGTCCGGGCAGGCGCTGGACGCGGGCGCGCACCTGGTGGCCGACTTCCGGCGCACGGACCGCAACCGCATGATGGAGATCGCCTACCGCTTCGCCGGGTACGACGACGCCGACTGCGCCTGCCGCGCCGAGCTGGCGGCGATGAGCGGCGATCCGAGGAACCCGGCCGCCGAGAACCCCGCCGCCGGGCCCCTCGCCGCCGGTGCTCCCGCCGTCCAGGGCAGCGCCTCCCGGAGCGCCGCCGCCACCGTCCCCGAGGCGCGTGCCGCCGCGAACCCGGTGCGGCGGCTGCACCTGCTCCCCGTGCCCCGACCCGCCCCGCGCGCGGTCACCGTCGAAGCCCCGTCGCTGCTGGAGGTGCCCGCCCGTGGGTGAGCAGGTCGTCGTCACGCCCGCGCTGCTCGACTACGTCCGCGAGGTCTCCCAGCCGGAACCCGCCGCGCTGGCCGAGCTGCGCGCCGAGACCGCGCTGCTCCCCGGCGGCGGCGTCCTCCCCGTCCCACCGGGGGAAGGCGCTTTCCTCGCCCTGCTGGTCGCGCTCACCGGCGCCCGGTTGGTCGTGGAGGTCGGCACCTTCACCGGGTGCAGCACGCTGTGCCTGGCCTCCGCCCTCCCCGACGGCGGACGGGTGATCACCTGCGAGCTGAGCCCCAAGTGGCCCGCGATCGCCCGGCCGCACTGGGAGCGCGCGGGCGTCGCGGACCGGATCGAGGTGCTGGTCGGCGACGCCGCCGACAGCCTCGCCGGGCTGACCGGCGAGCTGGCAGGCCGGGTCGACCTGGTGTTCGTGGACGCGGACAAGGCCGGGTACCCGCGCTACTACGAGCTGGCCGTCGAGCTGGTGCGCCCCGGCGGGCTGGTCGTCGTGGACAACACCCTGTTCGCAGGCCGGGTCGCCGATCCCGCCGCGGTGGACCCCGACACCGAGGGCGTCCGGGAGCTCAACCGCAGGATCGCCGCCGACGACCGGGTCCAGGCCGTGCTGCTCGCGCACGCCGACGGCATGACCCTGGCCCGGCGCACCGGTTGAGGTTTCCGCACCAGTGCGCACAGTGAGCGTGTCGATACATACGGTAGGGGGAAAAAGCCGCTGCGAACTCCCGAGCGCGCACCGGTCGCGAGTACCGTCCCGACGGTCCCGAGCGGACCCGCCCCAGCGGAGCGGCGGCAAGCGACCCGGAGCAACCACGCGCCTTGGAGACCAGTGATGCGCTTTCAGCTCTTGGGGCCGCTCGAAGTCGTCGACCGGTCCCGGCCGGTGGCGCTCGGCGGTGCCAAGCAGCGTGCCGCGCTCGGCTACCTGCTGCTGCACCCGAACAGCGTGGTGCCCACCAGCAGCCTGCTCAAGGCGCTGTGGCCGCAGGACATGCCGCCGACCGGGCGCAAGATGCTCCAGAACGCGGTCGCCGCCCTGCGCGGCGTGCTGTCCGCCGCCGGTGACGGGCCCGGCGCGCCCGCCCTGCTCACCCACACCCCCGGCTACCTGCTGCGCGTGGACCCGGAGGACGTGGACCTGAGCCGCTTCCGCAGGCTCGTCCACGCCGGGCGCGCCGACCTCGCGGCGGGCTCCTGGCAGCGCGCCGCCCGCACCCTGCGCGACGCGATCGGGCTGTGGCGCGGGCCGCTGCTGGCCGACCTGGTCGAGCAGGGCGTGGAGTGGCCCGAGCTGGTGGCCGTGCGCAACACCCGGCTGGCCGCGCTGGAGGACTGCGTCGAGGCCGAGTTCGCGTCCGGCCGCTACGGCGAGATGATCTACGAGCTGGAGCGGTGGGTCGAGGCCGAGCCGCTGCGCGAGCGGCTGTGCGGCCAGCTCATGCGGGCGCTCTACCACTGCGGCAGGCAGGCCGACGCGCTCGGCGCGTACCGGCGCACCAAGGCCAGGCTGGTGGAGGAGCTGGGGCTCGACCCCGGCCGCGAGCTGCGCGAGCTGGAGCGGGCGATCCTCAACCAGGAGGTCCCGCACCGGCTCCCCGCACCGGCCCGGCGCGAGGCGCTGGCCGCCGCGCGGTCCGGACCGGCCGAGGTCGGCGGGCCGGTCGCCGCGCCCCCGGTCGGGATCGCCCAGCAGCGGCAGGCGCCCCCGGAACCCGCGCCCGCCGCGTTCACCCCGCCCGCGCCGGTGCCCCCGCCGCCCGTGCCGCCCGCGCAGACCGCAGAGCTCAAGCACGTCAGCGTCCTCATGGTCCTCACCCGGTTCGAGCACGACGTGGCCGCCGCCCCGCCCGAGGAGGTGGACGACGCGCTGAGCGGCGTCGCCGCCGCGGTGCGCGAGGAGGTAGAGCGCGCGGGCGGCGTCGTCACCGCCAAGGCGGCGTCGCTGATCGTCGCCCTGTTCGGCTCCACCCGCAGCGGCGAGGACGACGCCACCAGGGCGGTGCGCGCCGCGCTCGCCGTGCGCGACCGGCTCGCCTGCGGACCGCGCGGGTCCGAGCCCGCCGCGCTCGGCGTCACCGCCGCCGTCGCCACCGGGCACGCGCTGGTGCGGCGCCACCCCGAGCGCGCGCCCGAGGTCGGCGGCGGCGTCCTCGACCGCTGCATGAGGCTGCTCGCGCACGTCTCGCCGGGCGAGGTCCGGGTGTGCGAGGAGACCAGGGGCGCCAGCGAGGGCGCCATCGGCTACGACGGCTCCCACGACCCGGTGCGCGGCTCGTGGGCCATCGGGGCCAGGCAGGGCGCGGGCGGGCCCCCGGCGGTGCCGCCGCTGGTGGACCGGGACCGCGAGCTGGCCCTGCTGCGCGGGCTGCTGGAGCAGGTCGGCCGCAGGTCCAGGACCCACCTGGTGACCGTGCTCGGCGAGCCGGGCATCGGCAAGAGCAGGCTCGTGGACGAGTTCCAGCGCGTGGCCGAGACCTCGACGACCGTCGTGGTCCGCTGCCCCCGCCTCGGCGGAGGGGGCGACCTCGCCCCGCTCGCCGCCGCGCTCGCCCCGCGCATGGGCATCGGCCCCGCCGACCCGGTCGGGCTGGTCGCCGCCAAGCTCGCCGCCGCAGCGCGCGGCAGCGGCGGCGCGGGCGAGCGCGCGGACCGGTTGCTGGCCAGGCTGCGCGTCCTGTTCGGGCTCGACGTGCCCGACGCGCTCCCGGACGGCTCGTTCGCGGCGTGGCGGCACGTGCTGGAGGACCTCGGCGGCGCGGACCCGCTCGTGCTCGTCCTGGAGGACCTGCACTGGGCCGGTGAGGCGCTGCTGGACTTCGTCGACCACCTCACCGCCGAGGCGACGTCGTTCCCGCTGCTGGTCGTGGTCACCGCGCGCCCCGAGCTGTTCGACCGGCGCCCGTCCTGGGGCGGCGGCAAGGCCGAGGCCAGCACGATCACGCTCGACCCGCTCGCCGACCAGGACGTCGAGCGGCTGCTCACCGCCCTGTGCGGGCGGCGCGGTCCCGCGTCCGCCACGACCGACGAGGCGCGCGCCGCCTACCGCGCGGTGATCGCCCACATCGGCGGGAACCCGCTGTTCGCCGTCGAGTACGCCAGGGTGCTCGCCGACGCGGGAACCCCGCAGGGGGGCGGCGGGCAGTCGCCGCCGCTGCCGCCGCTGGTGCGCAGGGTCGTGGCGGCCCGCATCGACAGCCTGCCCGCCGACGCCAAGGCGGTGCTGCTCGACGCGGCCGTCCTCGGCGACGACCTGTGCGAGGAGGGGGTGCGCGCGCTCGGCGGCGGCGCCGTGCCCGACGTGGCGCGCGCGCTGGAGCACCTGGAGCGGCGCGAGGTCCTGCGCCGGGACCGGGACGCCGAGCGCGCCACCGCCTACGCGTTCCGCAGCCCGCTCGTGCGCGACGTCGCCTACCTGACCATCCCCCAGCACGCCCGAGCCGAGAAGCACCGGCGAGCGGCCGACTGGTTGGAGCGCGTGCCCGGTCACGACGCGCTGCGGCTGGTCCACCACGGGCTCAGGTCGGGCGGGTGCCGCCCGACCGAGCCCCCGCCCGTGCTCCCGCAACCCCGGCAGCACGCGCGCTGATCCCCACAGACAGGGAGCCCAGCAATGACCCCCGGTCCCGTCCTCCCCCCTCGGCTGCCCTCCCTCACCGGGATCCGCGCGCCGCTGGCCGTGCTCGTGTTCGTGGCCCACGCGCTCGGCTCCGCCCGGTTCTTCGCCGACGACCCGATCAACTCGCTCGGGTTCCTGCTGCCCTACGGGCCCGCCGCGCTGTCGCTGTTCTTCGTGCTCAGCGGGTTCGTGCTGGTGTGGTCGGAGCCGTGGCGCGAGGGGGTGGGCCCCTACTTCCGGCGCCGGGTCGTGCGCATCCTGCCCACCCACGTGCTGACGTGGGGCGCGGTGCTGCTGCTCCTGGCGGCGCTCGGCCCGCTGCCGCTGCTCGGCGCCCTGCCCGAGGTCGGGCCCGCGCTGGTCAACCTGTCGCTGCTCCAGTCGCTCGTGCCGCTGCCCGACTACCTGCTGTCGGTGAACGGGATCAACTGGTCGGTGTCCTGCGAGGTGGTGTTCTACCTGCTGCTGCCGCTGCTGTCCCGGCCGCTGCTGCGGGTGCCCGACCACCGGTTGTGGGCGTGCTTCGGCGCGCTCGCCGCGGTGGTGCTGGTGCTGCCCGGCGTGATCGGGGCGCTGGTGGACGGGCCGCCGTGGGCGCTGTGGCCGCCGCTGTCGTTCGAGCAGGCGTGGCTGGTGAACTTCTTCCCGCTGACCCGGTTGCCGGAGTTCCTGATGGGGGTCGTGCTCGCCAGGATCGTGGCCACCGGGCAGTGGCGGCCGGTGCGGGCCCTGTGGCCGCTGCTGGGGGTGGCGGCGGTGTGGGCGCTGCTGCCGGTGCTGCCGCAGGTGTACGCGCGCAGCGCGATCGCGGCCGTCCCGCTGGCGCTGCTCGTGCCGATCATCGCCGTGCGGGACCTGGAGGGGCGGCCGTCCTGGCTGGCCCGGCCGTGGGTGCGGGTCGCGGGGGACATGAGCTACGCGACGTACCTGCTGCACTGGCCGCTGCTGGCGGTGGCCAAGCACGTCACGGGGGACCGGCTGCTCGGCCTGGGGGAGGGGCTGCTGCTGGTGGCGGCGCTGTACGCGCTCACCCAGGGGCTCAGCCTGCTGCTGCACCGGTGGGTGGAGCGCCCGCTGCTGCGGCGCGCCCACCGGCCGAGGCGGTCGCCCGCCCCGGACCCGGCGGGGTGAGCCCGCCCGCGCGTCAGACCGCCGCGAGCGCCCTGACCTCCACCACGTTCAGCTTCGCGTCGGGCACGCGCGCCGCGATCTCCAGCGCGCGGTCCTCGTCGGCGCAGTCCACCACGAAGTACCCGGCCAGG
The DNA here is from genome assembly GCF_024171695.1 of Actinosynnema pretiosum. Classification (GTDB taxonomy): domain Bacteria; phylum Actinomycetota; class Actinomycetes; order Mycobacteriales; family Pseudonocardiaceae; genus Actinosynnema; species Actinosynnema pretiosum. The sequence continues at coordinate 30,124 of NZ_JAMTCF010000015.1, forward strand.
TAGCGGTCCTCGTCGGTGAGCGGGCCGCGCGCCACGTCGGCGCGGCCGTCGCGCACCCGCACGGACACCGCGTTCCTGCGGTGGGTGAGCGGGGAGCCGTGGCAGTGCTCGCCGGTGGCCTCGATCTCCTCGGTGAACGCGGCGTACTCGGCCAGGAACTCCTCCTTGTCGGCCTGCGTCAGGGTCTGCCACCGCTCGTCGCTGGTGTGGATGAGCAGCATGTACTTCACGGGGGCCTCCTCGCGCCGGGGACGTGCGGACAGCAGTGAAACCAGGGGTTCCTCGGGCTGTCAATCGTCTGTGGCGCAAGGGATTACCACCTGATTGACAAGCGGTGGAAACGGCAACTGCCAACCACGCCCGCGCGGTCTACCGTCCGAAGTGGAGTTCCGCTACCCCCGTCCCCTCCACACGGATTGGCCCGGTGACAGAGACCATGCTCGTGCTCGGCCTGAACGGCAACTTCTCGACCTCGGCCGAGGAGCTGGTGCCGGGGATGCTGGAGTTCTTCTTCCACGACTCGTCGGCGAGCCTGCTGCGCGACGGCGAGCTGCTGGCCGCCGTGGAGGAGGAGCGGTACAACCGGATCAAGAAGACCACCCGGTTCCCCAGCGCGGCGGCGCGGGCCTGCTTCGAGGAGACCGGGCTGCGGCCCGAGGACGTGGACGCGGTGGCGTTCTACTTCCCCGAGGACCACGTGGACAACGTGCTCGGCCAGCTCTACTGCCAGAGCCCCGCCGTGCCGCTGCGGTACTCGCGCGACCTGGTGCGCGACCGGCTGCGCAGCGAGCTGGGCTGGGACCTGCCGCCGGAGAAGCTGCACTACGTGCCGCACCACCTGGCGCACGCGATGTCCTCGTTCGGGCACTCCGGGTTCGAGTCGGCGCTGACCGTCGTGTTCGACGGCCGGGGGGAGAGCTCGTCCGGCACCGTCTACCGGATCGGGCCCGGCGGGGTCGAGTCGCTGGCCTCGTACCCGGTGCACCAGTCGCTGGGGTTCTGGTACCTGTTCGGCACGCAGCTGCTCGGCTACGGCTTCGGCGACGAGTACAAGGTGATGGGGCTGGCGCCCTACGGCGACCCGGCCCGGTACCGGTCGGTGTTCGAGTCGCTGCGCACCTTGACCGAGGACGGCGGGTACGACCTGGCGGGCAACCTGGTCACGCCCAACTCGTTCATCCCGGAGATGCTCGCGACCGGGTTCGCGCCGCGCCGCAAGGGCGAGGAGTTCACCCAGGACCACAAGGACTTCGCCGCCGCGCTGCAGGAGAACGTGGAGCAGGTCGCGCTGCACGTGATCCGGCACTGGGCCGAGCGGACCGGTGAGCGGGCGCTGTGCTTCGGCGGCGGGGTCGCGCACAACTCCAGCCTCAACGGGGTGATCCTGCGGTCGGGGCTGTTCGACCGGGTGTTCGTGCACCCCGCGTCGCACGACGCCGGGGCCGGGACCGGGGCCGCCCTGGCGGTGGAGCACCGCTTGTCCGGGCGGGTGCCCCGCGTCGCGCTCCACCGGGCCGACCTCGGTGGCGGGCTCGGGGACGAGCGGGACGTCGTGCTCAAGCTGAAGAGCTGGGACGGCTTCGTCGAGCTCGTGCACCGGGCGGCGGACGTGGAGGACCTGGTCGACACCTCGGCCAGGCTGCTCGCGGACGGCGCGGTGCTCGGGTGGGCGCGCGGCAGGTCGGAGTTCGGTCCGCGCGCGCTGGGCAGCCGCAGCATCGTCGCCGACGCCAGGCCCGCCGCGAACCAGACCAGGATCAACGCGATGGTGAAGAAGCGGGAGAGCTACCGGCCGTTCGCGCCCGTGGTCACCCCCGACGCCGCCGCCGAGTACTTCGAGATCCCGGACGTCGAGGCCGAGCTGGGGTTCATGTCGTTCGTGGTGCCCGTGCGGCCCGAGCACCGGGCCGGGCTGGGCGCGGTGACCCACGTGGACGGCACGGCGCGGGTGCAGGTGGTGACCTCGCGGGCGAACCCGGCGTTCCACCGGCTGGTGGAGCGGTTCGGCGAGCTGACCGGCACGCCGGTGCTGCTGAACACCTCGTTCAACAACCACGCCGAGCCGATCGTGCAGACCTTCGAGGACGTGCTGACCAGCTTCCTGACCACGGAGCTGGACTACCTGGTGGTCGGCGACTCGGTGGTCCGCAGGCGCCCGGACTTCCTGGGAGCCCTGGACGACGCGGTGATCCGGTTCCGCCCGGAGACCAGGGTGGTGGGCCGGGTGCGCTTCCCGGTCGGCGGCGGCCGGGTGGAGGAGCACGAGGTCTTCCTGGAGTACGCGGAGGGCCCGCGCAAGGCGGTCTCCGCGCGGGCGCACGGGTTGCTGGCGCGGGTGGACGGGACGAGCACGGTGGCCGAACTGGCGGGCGACGAGGTGGACGACGACCTGAGGCGGGAACTGCTCGACCTGTGGACCGACCGGTACTTCGTGCTGGGACCTGCTTAGGGCCTGGGCTCGCCGGGGACTCGGGCTCGTCTGGGACTCGTACTCGTACGCGGGGAGGGGACGGGGCACGCGGCTAGGCGGCGTGCGTCACGGCAGCGTGTGGCACGGCACGCAGGCATGGCAGGGCATAGCAAGCAGGCGCGGCGGCGCAAGGCGACGTGGCGTGGCGCGTGGCAAGGCGGAGCAGGGTGCGGCTGTGCCATGTGCGGTGAGGCTGCTGCGGACGGCGTTCCGAGTGGTGGGTCGTTCGCCGGGTTTGGTGTGGTGGTGGAGGAGGACGTGGCGTGGCCGCAGGGGCGGTGGAGTCTGTGCTGGCCAAGGCCGAGGTGGAGCGGCTCGTCGCTCGGTTGGCGCTGGTGGGTGAGGGACGTGATCCGCTGGTCGCGGCTGCCGCGTCCTGCCTGGCCGCAGTCGCGCTGCTGTGCGAGGCCTGGGAGCAGCGGGGCGCCGAGGGCGGGGGTGATGTACTCCGAGGGCAGGGCGCGGAGTCCTGCCGCGAAGCCCTGGGCGCCACCAGGGCTGCTGTTGAGGCGACCCGGTTCGCGCTGGTGGAGATGAACGATCGGGCGCGGCGGGCGGTTGGGGAACGGGTGGCTTCGGGACGAACGGACGACGTTCGGGTGCCCAACGTGCGAACGGCTGCGGACTAGTACCGACAGCTCGTACCGGGGGTGCGGAGGTTCGTACCGGGGCGTGCGGACGGGCTCATACCGGGGTGGCCGGACGGCTCGTGTCGGGAGGTCATCCGGGTCGCCGTGCGCTGAGAACTCGGGCTGGGCAGCCGAGAACATGTGTCGGTGAGCTGTGAGCTGTGAGCTGTGAGCTGTGAGCTGTGAGCTGTGAGCGTGGCGCTGCGAGCTGGGGCGCTGTTTGCCGGGGTGCGGGGCGGGTGGCCGCGCCTCGGGGTTGTGGGGGGTTCGGTGGCTGGGCGTCGCGGGGGCGGGGTGGCGGTGTGAGTGGTGCGGGTGGGGTGGTCGGGGTTGATCTTGGGGGGACCAAGGCCGCTGTTCGGGTTGTCGGTGGGGACGGTGGTTCGCACGACAGCGTGGTGCTGTGGGAGACCGGTGCTTCCGCCCGCGAGGACCTCGCTCTGCTCGCTCGGACAATCGAGCGGGCTTGTGGGGAAGTAGGGGATGCGGAGGGTGGTGTGGTGTCCGTCGGGGTCGCGGTGCCCGCCACGCTCGATCGCTCCGGAACCGTGGTCGCCTGGCCGGGACGACCCGCTTGGGTCGGGGTGGACGTGCTCGGTGCGCTGGGTGCGATGTTCCCCGGCGCCTCGGTGCGGCACGGGGACGACGGCGACCTCGCGGCGCTCGCCGAGGCCGACGCCGCAGGGTGCGGTGATCTGCTGTACGTCGGCGTGGGCACCGGGGTCGGTGGCGGGATCGTCTCGGGTGGACTGCCGCTGAACTCGGGCGCCTCGTGCGAGGTCGGGCACGTGGTCGTCGAGCGGGGTGGCGCCCGGTGCGACTGCGGGCGGCGCGGGTGCGTGCAGGCGTTCGCGTCCGGGCCCGCGATCCTGCGCGGGGCTGCTGCCCGAGGCGGGCGGGTCGAGGGGCTGGGTGACGTTCGGGACGGTGTCGCGCGCGGGGAGGAGTGGGCGGTGGCGGCCTTCGAGGACGCCGCGTCCGCGCTGGCCGCGCTGGTGATCGGGGTGGGGGAGCTGGTCCGGCCCGAGTTGGCGCTGATCGGTGGTGGCGTCACCACCGCGTTGCCCGGACTTGTGCCCGCTGTCGCCGAGCGGGTCGCGGGGCTGGGCAGGACCGGACACCCGGTGCCGTCGGTGCGACCGGCGGTGCTCGGGGCCGAGTCCTCGTTGCACGGGGCACTTGTCCTGGCGGGTAAGGGAAATCGGGAGTAGCGCGACGACCGGGTGCGCGGGACCGGCGAGATGTTCGGCCTCGGTGGTGTCCTGCAAGTCGGTGAACAGGGCGTCTGACAGTTCTGGTGCATGGTGGGCCGTGAGTGACGACTCCGGTGTCGTCCGGGTCCACCGGCACGCTGCCGGTGCCTGGGAAAAAGGGGGGTGCGCCGCCGCTGCCGGACGGCATCCGCGTCGCCCGCCCCGGCCCCTGCCACCCGCCACACCAGCCGCCTGCCACCAGGCCGAACCCACCATCGCCGCCCTCGTGCCCTGGCCACGACGACGACCCGCAGGACAACCCCCAGGCCCGAACCGGGCCGCACGACGGCAGGGCCGGTCCGCCTCGGACCGGCCCTGCCGTCGCGGGCCGGCCCCGGCGGTCACCTCACCGCGCCTCCATCGCCCGCCGCAGGCTGGCCGGGCGCATGTCGGTCCACACCTCGTCCACGTGGGCCAGGCACTCCTGCCGAGTGCCCCGGAAGCCCGTCGCGCGCCAGCCGGGCGGGTCCTCGCGGTCCTCCGGCCAGATCGAGTGCTGCTCCTCGTCGTTGACGACGACCTTGTAGCTGATCTCCTCGTCCTGCACCGCGTTCCTCCGGTTCACTGCTCGGTGGTGATGACGTCCAGCGCGGCCTCGAAGTTCTCCAGCACCCGGTCCACGGCCGCGTCGTCGTGGACCGAGCGGTCGAACACCGCTTCGAGGCGGATCTCCTCGTCGGGGGTGACGACGAGCGTGAAGGGGTAGTTCGTCCACGTCTTGGCCGGGGACAGCCAGTCCACGTCCGGCGCGAGGCGCCGCCGCACGTCCGCGCTCGCCGGGTAGGTCTCGACCACGAGGATCGTGTCGAACAGCGGCACCGCGCGCGGCAGTTCGCTCCACCCGTGCACGCGCACCAGCGGGGTCCGCTCCGACGGGATCCCCGCCCAATCGCGCTGCACCTCGCGCAGCCACTCGCCGACGTCCCCGCCGTCCGGGACCCGCACCCGTACCGGCAGGGTGTTGATGAACATGCCCAGCTCGCGCGTCGTGCCCGGTTCGGCGGTGCGCCCGGAGGCGGTGCCGCCGAAGACCACGTCCGGGGTGCCCGCGTACCGCGACAGCAGCAGCGCCCACGCCGCCTGCGCGACGGTGCTCGCGGTGACCCGGTTCTCCCTGGCGCAGCGGGACAACCGGGCGCCCAGCTCCGCGGGCAGGCGGCGCTCCCGCTGCGCGTTGCCCCGGCCCGCGCCCGCGAACGACCTCGGCAGCCCGGTGGGGGAGCGGAAGCCCGCCAGCCGGGCCCGCCAGAACCGCTCCTCGTCCGCGCTGGGCTCGACCGCCGGGCCCGGCCGCCACGGCAGCTCCGGCGCGGGCAGCTCGCGCCCGGCCAGGCGCGCGGCGTAGCGGTCGAAGAACTCCTCCAGCAGGCACAGGATGCTCCACCCGTCCAGCAGGAGGTGGTGGCTGGTCAGCACGGCCACCGCCCGCTCGCGCAGGCGCACGAGCGTGAGCCGCAGCAGCGGGGCGCGGCCCACGTCGAAGCCCTCGTGCCGGTCCGCCTCCAGCAGTGCCCGCAGCCGCCCGGCGATCCCGTCCGGCGGCCACGCCGAGCCGTCGACCTCGCGGACCTCCGGCCGCGCGTCGGGCACCACGACCTGCAGCGGCTCGCCGGTGCCGCGCTGCTCGACCCTGGTGCGCAGCACCGGGTGGCGCCGCACGAGGTCGTGCCACACCGCCGTGAACGCCGCGGGCTCCAGGTCGTCGTGCAGCCACTGGGTCTGGCTGATGTAGACGCCGCTGCCGGACTCGCCGAGCACGTGGAACAGCACGCCCTGCTGCGCGGCCGACAGCGGGTGCGCGTCGGTCCCGCGCCGCTGCGGCCCGGCCGGGGCCGCGCGCTCCGCGACCAGCGCGAGTTCGGCGATCGTCTGGTGCCGGAACAGCTCCCTCGGCGCCAGGCGCAGACCTGCGGCGGCGGCGCGCGCCACGATCTCGATGCCGCGCACCGAGTCGCCGCCCAGCGCGAAGTAGTTCGAGTCGGCGTCGAGGTCGGCCACGCCGAGCACGTCCCGCCAGACCTCGGCCAGCAGCCGCTCGGCCGCCGACTCCGGGGCCCGGCCGCTCCCGCGCTCCCCGAGGACCGGGTCGGGCAGCGCGCGCCGGTCGAGCTTGCCGCTGCTGGTCGTCGGCAGCTCGTCGAGCACCACGAACGCGGTCGGGACGAGCGCGTGCGGCAGCAGGTCGGCCAGGTGGGCGCGCAGCGCCACCGGCGCCGGGACGTCGTGCCCCGGCGCGACCACCACGTACCCGGTGAGCTGCCCGCGCAGCGCCACGGCAGCCCGCGCCACCGCCGGGTGCGAGGTCAGCGCGGCCTCGATCCCTGACGGGTCCGCGCGGACGCCGTTGACCTTGAGCTGGGCGTCGACGCGGCCGAGGTGCAGCAGGTTCCCGTCGGGCAGCCGCACCGCCCGGTCGCCGGTCCGGTACAGCCGCGCGCCCGCGATCCTCGGGTGCGGCGCGAACAGCTCGGCGGTGAGCGCGGCGTTGCCGAGGTAGCCGCGCGCCAGGCCCGCGCCGGAGATGTGCACGTCGCCGGGGACGCCGACGCCTGCCGGTTCGAGCCGGGAGTCCAGCACCTCCACGCCCGTCCCGGCGATCGGGTAGCCGACCGGAACGTGCCTGCCCGGCGCGGCGTCGTCGACCACGTGCACCGTGCTGGTCATGGTCGTCTCGGTGGGCCCGTACATCGTGGCCAGGCGCGCGCCGGGAGCCGCGGCGGCCAGGTCGGCGACGTCGGCGGCGTGCAGCGGCTCACCGCTGACCAGCACCGCCCGCAGCGCGGGCAGCACCACCGAGCGCCGGGCCAGGTGCCGCGTGACCAGCCGCAGCACCGACGGCACGACCGCGAGCACCGCGGTGACCGGCTCACCCGCCAGCACCTCCACCAGCCGGTCGAGGTCGTGCGCGCCGTCGGGCAGCACGGCGACGCGGGCCCCCACGGTCAGCGGGAACAGCAGGTCGCGCAGGCTCGCGTCGAACGACACCGTGGTCAGCGCCGCCACCACGTCACCGGGGCCCGCCCACCCGCGCGCCTCCAGGTCGGCGAAGTAGTTCGCCACCCCGCGCCGGGTCGCGGCGATCCCCTTGGGGGCGCCGGTGGAACCGGAGGTGTGCACGACGTGCGACAGGGCCTCCGGGTGGTGCGCGGCCACGTCCCCGGCCCCCGCCTCGGCCGGGCCGCCGTCCCCGACCAGCAGGACCGCGCCCGCGCCGGGCGGGAGCCGGTCGGCGTGCCCGGCGTCGGTGAGCGTGGCGACGGGTCGGCAGCCCGCCAGCACCGCCGCGTGCCGCCCGCCGGGGTGGTCGGGGTCCAGCGGCACGAACGCCGCCCCGGCCCGCCACACCGCGAGCAGCGCCACGACCAGGTCGATCCCCCTGGGCAGCAGCACGGCCACCAGCGCGTCCGCGCCGACGCCCCCGGCGCGCAGCCGGTCGGCCACGGCGCGCACGCGCTCGTCCAGGCCGCCGTAGGTGACGCCGTCGCCGTCGCACGTCACGGCCGTGCGGTCCGGTTCGGCGCGGACCCAGCGGGCCACCCGGCCCCACAGGTCGCCGTCCACCTCCGGAGCGGGCGCGCCGCTCGCGGCGTCCTCGGGCGCGTCCTCGGGCGGGTCCAGCGCGACGCGCCCCACCGGCCGGTCCGGGTCGGCGGCGACGGCGCGCAGCAGCACGAGGAGCTGGCGCGCGAACACCTCCGCCCACGCCCGGTCCACCACGTCGGAGTCGAACTGGAGCGTCGCGGCCAGCCCGCCGCCGTCGTCGACCACCGACAGCCGCAGGTCGCACTTCACCCCGGCGGCGCGCACCGGCAGCCGCGTCGCGGTGAGGCCGGGCACGGCGAAGTGCCGCGCCGGGTCGTTCTCCACCACGAACAGCGCCTGCACCACCGGGTGCCGCGCCAGGTCGCGCTCGGGGGCGAGCGCGGACACCAGCAGCTCGAACGGCAGGTCCTGGTGCGCGAACGCCTCCAGCGCGCCCGCCTGCGCCCGGCCCAGCAGCTCGCGGAAACCGGGCTCGCCGGACAGGTCGGCGCGGAGCACGACCGTGTTGACGAACAGCCCCACCAGCCGGTCGAGGCCCGCGCCGTCCCGCCCCGCGACGGGGGTGCCGACGAGCACGTCGTCCCGGCCGGTGTAGCGGCCGAGCAGCGCCTGGTAGGCCGCGAGCAGCACCACGAACGGCGTCACCCGCTCGGCCGAGGCCAGCCCGCGCAGCCCCGCCCACAGCCCGGCGTCGACGGCGAACTCCACGGCGTCGCCCCGGAAGTCCTGCACGGGCGGCCGGACCAGCGCCGACGGCAGGTCCAGCACCAGCGGCGCGCCCGCCAGCGCCGCCACGCGGTCGCGCAGCGCCGCCTCAAGGCCCGCGCCCGCCAGCCGCCCGCGCTGCCACGCCGCGTAGTCGGCGTACCGGAGCGCCGGTTCGGGCGGCGAGCCGCCCGCGCACAGCACCGCCAGCTCCTCCGCGATCACGTCCAGCGACAGCCCGTCGGAGACGATGTGGTGCAGCACCAGGCACACCACGTGCTCGCGCTCCGCCACGCGCAGCACGAGCAGGCGCAGCAGCGGCGGCCTCGCCAGGTCGAACGGCCGCGCGACCTCCTCGGCCAGCGCACCGTCCACATCGGACCGCTCCACGTCCCGCGTCGCGGCCCGCACGGGCGACGGCGGGCGGACCTCCGGCACGGGCTTGCCGCCCTCGTTGCGGAACGCGGTGCGCAGCACCTCGTGCCTGCGCACCACCTCGGTGGCCGCGCGGTCGAGCGCGGCCACGTCGAGCCCGCCGGTGACGGTCATCGCCAGCGTCACGTGGTAGGCCCCGCCGCTGCCGCCGAGCTGGTCGACGAACCACAACTGCTCCTGCGCGTGCGACAGCACCGGGGCGCGCCCGTCGCGCGGCAGCGGCGCCTGCTCGTCGCCGCCCGCGCCGGGAGCGCGGGAGGACAGCTCGCGCGCCAGCTCCGCGACCGTGCCCGCCGTCAGCAGCTCCGCCATGGTCAGCCGGGTGCCGAGGTCGCGGGACACCGCTGCGGCGATCCGCATCGCGGGCACCGAGTGCCCGCCCAGGTCGAGGAACCGGTCGTGCACGCCGACGCGCTCGACCTCCAGCGCCGACTCCCACGCCCGGACCAGGAGGCGCTCCAGATCGGTGGTCGGCGGCGCGTACTCCGCCGCGCGCGCCGACACCTCGGGCAGCGGCAGCGCGGCCCGGTCGACCTTGCCCGCCGGGGTGAGCGCGAACCGGTCGGTGAAGGCGTAGAGCGACGGCACGACCGCCGCGGGCAGCGCCGCGGCGAGGTGCGCGCGCAGCGCGTCGGCGCCCACCGGGGGAACCCCCGCGCCGTCGGCCCGGATCACGTGCGCGACCAGCCTCGGCCCGCCGCGCCCCACCTCGTGCAGGTGCACCACGGCCTCGGCCACGCCGGGGTGCGCGCGCAGCGCCGCCTCGATCTCGCCCGCCTCGACCCGCACCCCGTTGACCTTGAACTGGTGGTCGACCCGGCCCAGGTAGTCCAGGGCCCCGTCCGGCCGCCGCCGCACCAGGTCGCCGGTGCGGTAGAGCCGCCCGCCCGGCGCGTCCGGGTCCGGCAGGAACCGCTCGGCCGTCAACCCCGGCCTGCCGAGGTAGCCCCTGGTCACCGCGCCGCCGCCGAGGAACAGCTCGCCGACCTCGCCGGGCGGAACGGGGCGCAGGTCCTCGCCGAGCACGCGCGGGACGCAGTCGTCCACCGGCAACCCGATCGGCACCGGCGAGGTGCCGCGCGGGCACAGCGCGAACGTGGTGTTGATGGTGGCCTCGGTGGGGCCGTACATGTTGTAGAGGTCGACGTCCAGCTCGTCGGCCACCCGGTCCACCAGCGCCGGGGGCAGCTCCTCGCCGGAGCACACCACCCAGCGCAGGCTCGCGCACGCCCCGCGCGGCATCGCGTCGAGGAAGACCCGCAGCAGCGACGGCACGAACTGCACGAACGTCACCCGCTCCGCGTCGATCACCTCGGCGAGGTGCGCGGGGTCCAGGTGCGCGTCCTGCCTCGGGACGACCAGCCGCGCGCCGGTGACCAGCGGCAGGCACAGCTCGGCCATCGACGGGTCGAAGCTGACGGCCGTGCGCAGCAGCACCGCGTCCGAGCCGTCCAGCGGCAGCAGCCCGCGCTTCCAGTCCAGGTACCCGGCCAGCGAGCGGTGCGAGACCATGACGCCCTTGGGCCGCCCGGTGGAACCGGACGTGTAGATCACGTACGCCAGGCCGTCCGGGCAGGGCGCGGCGAAGTCCTCGGCGCGCTCCACCGGGGACCGTCCGGCGTGGACGTCCTCCTCGGCGAGCCGGACCGTCCCCGACGGCCGCCACGGACCGCCGTCGAGCAGCACAGCCGCCCGCTCGGCGGTGTCCACCACCAGCGCGACCGGCCGGGCGTCGGCGACCATGTGGCGCAGCCGGTCCACCGGGTAGTCCGGGTCCAGCGGCAGGTACGCGCCGCCCGCCTTCCAGATCGCCACCAGCGCCACCGGCAGGTCCGGGCCGCGCGGCAGGCACACCGCGACCACGTCCTCAGGGCCCGCGCCCAGCCCGCGCAGCCGGGTCGCCAGCGCCGACGCGCGCCGGTCCAGCTCGCGGAACGTCAGCTCCTCGCCCTCGTGCACCACCGCGACCGCGTGCGGCGTCCGCGCGCACCGCTCCGCGAACGACTCCACCACCGAGACCACCGGCGCCTCCTGGAACACCGAGACCACCGGCGCCTCCAAGACCACCGGCGCCACCGAACCGGGACCCACCCTCACGCCTCCCCACCTGCCCGGCGGGGGACGTTGCCCCCGCTGACGACCAGCACCGTCCCCGGACCGCCGGGGACCCTCCCCGCCAGCACCGCCGCGAGCGGCAGCGCGCCCGTCGGCTCCGCGGGCACGTCGCCCAGCGCCTCCCACGCCGCCAGGATCTCCGCCTCGGACACCGTGACGATCCCGTCGACCAGGCCGCGCTCCACGATCACCTCGAACGTCCGCTCGCCCAGCGACACGACCCGCGCCCCGTCCGCGACGGTGTCCGGGGTCGCCGCCAGGCGGTGCAGGCGCCCGGTGCGCAGGCTCGCCGCGGCGTCCGCGGCGCGCTCGGGCTCGACGCCGATCACCGCGACGCCGGGCAGCCGCGACCGCACCGCCAGCGCCGTCCCGGCCAGCAGCCCGCCGCCGCCCACCGGCACCACGACCGCCGTCACACCGGGGTGGTCCTCCACGACCTCCTCGGCGACGGTCGCCTGCCCGTGGATGACGTCCCAGTCGTCCGAGGAGTGCACGAACGGCCACCCGCGCTCGGCGGCCAGCGCGCGGGCCAGCCCGTCGCGGTTGCCGAAGGTGACGCCCTCGTCGACGACCTCCGCGCCCAGCGCGCGGATGGCGTCGACCTTGGCGGGCACGGCGTCCTGCGGGATCACCACGGTGACCCGCAGCCCGGCGATCCGCGCGGCCGTGGCGACGGCCCGCGCGTGGTTGCCTGAGCTGGTCGCGACCACGCCGGGCACGCCGTCGGGCAGCGACAGCAGCGCGTTGCACGCCCCGCGCATCTTGAACGAGCCCGCCACCTGCGTGGACTCCAGCTTCAGCAGCGTCCCGCCGTCGAGCGCGCGCAGCGGCGTGCGCCGGACGTGGTCGGCCACGCGCAGGCGGGCGGCGTCGATGGCGGCGCGGTGTCGGGTGAGGTAGCCGACGGAGGCCAGCGTCATGCCCGCCCCCCTTCAGCGGTGATCGCGGTGCGCCGCACCGCGGAGAACAGCAGGAACAGCCCCGGCAGGAGCAGGCCCGCGGCGGCCACGGCGATGGCGCCGCGCAGCCCGACGACCTGGGCGAGCAGGCCGCTGAGCAGCGCGCTGAACGGCGTCGCCGCCCACGCGGTCCAGCGGAACGTGGCGTTGACCCGGCCGAGCAGGTGGTCCGGGGTCATGAGCTGGCGCGCGCTGACCAGGCTGATGCTGTACACCTGCACGCCAACGCCCACGGCGAACGCGCTGACCACCAGCACCCCGATGCTCCACGCGCCGCTGTCTGGCACCAGCGGCACCGCCAGCACCGGGACGCCCGCGAGGAACGCCGCCCCGGTCACCGCCCGGCTGAGCCCGTAGCGCTCGTTGACGCGCCGCGCCAGCGCCGAGCCGACCAGCGCGCCCGGCCCGGCGGCGGCGAGCACCAGCCCGAGCTGGCCCGCGCTGCCGCCCAGCTCGGTGAGCACGAACAGCGGCACGAGCGGCGTGCGGATGTAGAAGAAGGCGTTCATGATCCCCGAGGAGATCGCCATGGGCCGCAGCACCGGGTCGCCGAACACCGAGGAGAAGCCCTCGCGGATGTCGTGCCACACCGTGCCCGCCGGCCTCGCCACCTCGGGCTTCGACGGCAGCGCCAGGCCCGCGAGCAGCGCGGCGGCCACGACGTAGCACACCGCGTCGATCGCGACGGTGTTCGCCGGTGACAGCAGCTCCACCAGGAACCCGGCCGCCGACGGCCCGATGATCATCGCGCCGGAGCGGGTCATCTCCACCCGGCTGTTGGCCGCGACGAGGTGCTCGGCGGGCACCACCGACGGCAGCAGCGACGGGTGCACCACGCTGAACGCCACGTGCAGCAGGCTCACCAGGAACTGCACCGCGACGAGCTGCGCGACGCCCAGCGACCCCAGCAGCGCGGCCACCGGCAGCGAGCCGAGCAGCACCGCCCTGCCGACGTAGGTGATCTGCAGCAGCCTGCGCCGGTCGACCCGGTCCACGAGCACCCCGAAGAAGGGCCACGCGAACGCGAACGGGGCCATGCCGACACCGACGATCAGCCCCATCTGCGCGGGGGTCGCGCCCAGTTGCAGCACCGCCACCAGCGGCAGCGCGACCAGCGACAGGTGGTAGCCCAGCTCGGCGATCGTCTGGCCGCTCCACAGCCGCAGGAACGGTCCTTCGCGCAGCGGGTTCACCGCGTTCCTCCCCAGTCCTCGGCCAGCAGCCGGGACATCGCGTCCAGCAGCTCCCCGGCCAGCCGCCCGTCGACGAGTTCCCGGTCGTGGACCAGGTCGAGCAGCACGCCGTCGGGGCGGTCGTGGGCGAACAGGGTGAGCGGGTAGCGCGCCCACACCTCGTTCGCGCCCGTGCGCTCGACCTCCAGGCCGGGGACGGGCACCCGGTCGTGCGGGAAGTCCTGCATGTTGAACAGCGCCTGCGCGACGGGCGCGTGGCTGTCGGCCTGGTCGGGCGCCAGCGCGTCGAGCAGCGCCTCGAACGGCACGCGCCGGTGCGCGTGCGCGTCCAGCGCCTGGCGGCGCACCCGCGCCACGACCTCGTCAAGGCCGGGCCGGTCGTGCAGCTCGGCGCGCAGGAGCACCATGTCGGCGAGGAAGCCGATCATGCCGTCGAGCCCGGCCCGGTCGCGGTTGGCCGACGGCGCGGCCACGGCGAACCCGGCCCTGCCGAAGCGCTCGCCCAGCGCCACCTGGAACGCGGCCATCAGCACCATGAACGGCGTCGCCCGCAGCCGCGCGCACCGCGCCCGCACCCCGGCCGCCGCGTCGTCGGGCAGCACGAGCGTGACCCGGCCCCTCGGCGGTCGCCGCTCGCCGGTCAGCGCCGGGTAGTCCGCCGCCACCTCGATCAGCGGCTCGACGTCCGCGAGCGCGGCCCGCCAGTGCGCCAGGTCCTCCTCGGCCGGGCCGAGACCGTCCTGCCAGCGCACGAAGTGCGCGTACTGCAGCACCGGCTCGGGCAGCGGCAGCCCCTGGTAGAGCGTCGTGACCTCGCGCAGCAGCACGCCCACCGACCAGCCGTCCGCGACCAGGTGGTGCACCACCACGCACAGCACGTGGTCGTCGGGCCCCAGCCGGTGCAGGCCCGCGCGCAGCAGCGGACCGCGCGCCAGGTCGAACGGCCGCGAGGTGTACTCCGGCACGTCGTCCACGACGTCCAGCACCACCGCGCGCGGCTCCAGCACGCGCGCCACCGGCCCTCCGGCGCGCTCGGGGAAGACGGTGCGCAGCGCCTCGTGGCGGCGCACCACCCCGCTCAGCGCGGCGGCCAGCGCCGCGGTGTCCAGCGCGCCGCGCAGCCTGCGCACGACCGGCACGTTGTACAGCGCGTACCGGCCCGCGCCGCGCTCCAGCCGCCACAGCCGCCGCTGGGCCGCCGACAGCGCCGACCGGTCGGCGTCCCCGGCCACCGGGTCCGGCACGGCCCCCTCGCCCAGGTCGTCGACCCACGCCGCCAGGTCGGCGGCCGTGGAGTGCTCGAACAGGGCGCGCAGCGGCACCGCGACGCCGAGCACCTCGCCCATCCGCGCGGTCGCGCGGGCGGCCAGCAGCGAGTGCCCGCCCAGCGCGAAGAAGTCCTGCGCCACGCCGACCGAGTCGAGGCCGAGCACGTCGGCCCAGATCCGCGTGATCAGCTCCTCGACCTCGTTGCGCGGCCCCGCCCCGTGCTCCGGTCCGACCTCGGGGACGGGCAGCGCCCGGCGGTCCAGCTTGCCGGTCGCGGTCCTGGGCAGCCGGTCCAGCTCGACGTAGCCGACGGGGACGTGCGTCGTCGGCAGCCGCTCGGCCAGGTCCGCGCGCAGCCGGGGCCACGCGGGCAGCGCGTGCCCGGCCGCGGCCACGACGCACGCCACCAGCCGGGGGCCGCGGCCGTCCGGGTCGTGGGCGCGCACGGCGGCCTCGGCCACGGCCGGGTGCGCGGCCAGCGCCGCCTCCACCTCGGCCGGGTCGACGCGCACGCCGTTGACCTTCAGGTCGTCGTCGGCGCGCCCCAGGTACTGCAGCGTCCCGTCCGGCAGGAACCGGCCCCGGTCCCCGGTGTCGTACAGGCGCTCGCCCGGCCGCCGAGGGTGCGGCACGAACCGCGCCGCGGTCAGCCCCGGCTTGCCGTGGTAGCCGCGGGCCAGCCCCGCGCCGCCGATGTGCACCCGGCCGGGCACGCCGACCCCGACCGGCCGCATCGCCGCGTCCAGCACCTCCACGGCCGCGCCGCCGATCGGCCTGCCGACCGGGACGCGCGACGCGGCGTCCGGCGCGTCCACCGCGTGCCACGTCGTGGTCATGGTCGTCTCGCTCGGCCCGTACAGGTTCACCACGCGCGCGTTCGGGGCGATCGCGACGACCCCGGCGACGTCCGCCGGGTTCAGCACCTCGCCGCTGACCCGCACCGACCGCAGGTCCGGCGCGGTGACGCCGCGCTCGGCGGCGCGCGCGGTGACCGCCCGCAGCAGCGACGGCACGATCGCGGGCAGCGCGGTGACCCGCTCGGCCACCAGCGCGTCCACCACGCCGTCCAGGTCCGCGCCGCCGCCCGGCGCCACGACCACCCGCGCGCCGAGGGCGAGCGGGAGCAGCAGGTCGCGCAGCACCGCGTCGAACGACACGGTCGTGACCGCCAGCGCGGTGTCCTCCGGCCCGAGCCGCGTCGCCAGGTCCGCCAGGTAGTTCGCGACGCCTCGGCGGGTGCCCGCGATGCCCTTGGGCGTGCCGGTGGACCCGGACGTGTAGACCACGTACGCCCGGTGGTCGGGGTGCGCGGGCTCGCGGGGAGCCGCGTCCGGGCGCGCGCCGGTCGGCGGCACCGGGATCGCGGTGGTGTCCAGCGGCTCGGCGGTGACCACGAGGTCCGGGCGCGCGTCGGCGAGCACCGCGGCCTTGCGCGCCGGGGACAGCTCCGGGTCCAGCGCGACGAAGCCCGCGCCCGCGTCCCACGCGGCCAGCAGCGCCACCACCAGGTCGGTCCCGCGCGGCAGGTGCACCGCGACCAGCCGCTCCGGCCCGGCCCCCGCCCGCCGCAGCCGGTCGCCCAGCGCGGTGACCCGGCGTTCCAGGTCGCGGTAGGCCACCCGCTCGTCGCCGCACACCAGCGCCTCGGCGTCCGGCCGGGTCCGCGCCCGGTCCCGGAACAGGGTCAGCGCGTCCAGCCCGACCGAGGGACCGCCGTCGGCGCGCACCGGCGCGGGCAGGCCCAGCCCGGACAGCTCCTCGGTGTCGGCTGCCTCCGCCACGACCGCGGCCAGCAGCAGCAGCCACCGCTCGCGCAGCGCGTCCACGTCCTCCCCGGTCAGCACGTCCACGGCGTAGCGGAACCCGCAGTCCAGCTCGCCGCCCCGGTCCGAGGCCACGAGCGTCAGGTCGCACTTCGCGGTGTCGTTGTCCACGCCCACCGGCAGCACCGACGCCCACGCGTCGGCGTCCGGCCGGGTCCGGTGCACCTCGAACATCACCTGGTGGATCGGCTGGTGCGCCAGGTCGCGCTCCGGGGCCAGGTGCTCGACCAGCTTCTCGAACGGCACGTCCTGGTGCTCGAAGGCGGCCAGCGACGTCCGCCGCGCCTCGGCCAGCGCGTCGGCGAACGTGGCCGCCCGCGACAGGTCCACGCGCAGCGGCACGGTGTTGACGAAGAACCCCTGCAGCGGCTCCAGCTCCGGCCTGCCGCGCCCGGCGACCGGCGTGCCGACGACCACGTCCGGCGTGCCCGCGCTCCTGCCCACGACCACCGCGAACGCCGCCAGCAGCACCATGAACCGGGTCGCGCCGCGCCGCGCGGCCAGCGCGTCCACCGCCGCCACCAGGTCGGCCCCGACGCGGAAGCGCAGCACCCGACCCCGGTGGGTGGCCGCGGCGGGCCGCACGCGCGTGGAGGGCAGCTCCAGGACCGGCGGCGCGCCGTCCAGCGCGGCCCGCCAGAACTCCAGCTCCGCCGCCAGGTGCTCGCCCGCCACCCGCTCGCGCTGCCACGCCGCGTAGTCCGCGTAGCCGATGCCCGGCTCCGGCAGCGCGTGCCCGTGGTGCAGCGCGGTCAGCTCGTCGACGAGCAGGTCCAGCGACCACGCGTCGGTGGCGATGTGGTGCACCGTCAGCACCAGCACCGGATCACGGGGGAACCCGATCAGCGCGGCGCGCAGCACCGGCCCCGCCGCCAGGTCGAACGGCCGCCGCGCCTCCGCGCCCGCGCACCGCCGGACGACCTCGTCCCGGTCGTCGCCGCCCGGTTCCAGCACGGGCAGCGGGACTCCCCCGGCGGGCAGCACGCGCGGCACGGGCGCGCCCGACCGGTCGTCGAGCACGGTCCGCAGCACGTCGTGGCGGCGCACGACCTCGGTCAGCGCCGCGCGCAGCCGCCCGGCGTCGACCTCACCGCGCAGCCGCAGCACCAGCTGCACGTTGTAGGCCGAGCCGCCTGGCGTCAGCCGGTCGAGGAACCAGATGCGCTGCTGCCCGTAGGACGCCACGGGCTCGCCGGAGGCGGGCCGCACCGGCGGCAGCGAGCGCACCCCGCGCCCGCCGTCCACCAGCCGGGCGAGGTCGGCCAGCACCGGGGCCTCGTAGGCGGCCTGCACGCCGAGGCGCACCCCGGTCGCGCCCTCGATCCGCGCGACGACCTTGATCAGCAGCAGCGAGTGCCCGCCCAGCGCGAAGAAGTCGTCGTCCCGGCTCACCGAGGAGCGGCCCAGCACCTCCCGCCACACCCGCGCGACCAGTCGCTCGGCGGCGGTCACCGGCTCGGCCGACGGCCCGGCGCGCTCCGCGCTCGGGGCGGGCAGCGCGCCGCGGTCGAGCTTGCCGCTGCTCGTGGTGGGAAAGGACTCCAGCGCCGCGTAGTGGCTCGGCAGCCACCCGGCGGGCAGGTGCGCGGCCAGGTGCTCGCGCAGCTCCGCCGCCGTCGGGACGTCCGGGCCCGCCGGGACGAAGTAGGCGGCGAGCGCGGTGCCGCCCGCGTGGTCGGGCACCGGCGTCACGGCGGCCTGCCGCACCCCGGCGTGCGCCGCCAGCGCCGCCTCCACCTCGCCGGTCTCGACGCGCTGCCCGTTCACCTTGACCTGGTGGTCCTCGCGCCCCAGGTACTCCAGGACGCCGTCGGGCCGCCAGCGCACCACGTCACCGGTCGCGTAGAGCCGCCCGCCGGGGGAGCGCGGGTCGGGCACGAACCGCTCCGCGGTGAGACCGGGGCGGCCCAGGTAGCCGGACCCGACCGCCCGGCCGCCGTGGAACAGCTCGCCGGGAACCCCGAACGGCGCGGGGCGCAGGTCGGGCCGCAGCACGTGCGCGGTCGTGTTCCACACCGGACGTCCGATGTGGACGGACGTGCCGACGTCGTCGGGCGTCATGCGCGCCCACGTGCTGTGGATCGCCGTCTCGGTCGGCCCGTACAGGTTCAGCAGCTCGCCGTCGAACGAGCCGAGCACGCGGTCGCGCAGCTCGCGCGGCAGCGCCTCGCCGCTGCACAGCAGCGCGCGGACGCCCGCGAGCGCGCGCGGGCCGACGTGGTCGAGGAACGCCCGCAGCATCGACGGCACGAAGTGCACGAGCGTCACCCCGGCGCGGTCGATCAGCTCGGCGATCGCGTCCGGGTCGCGCTGCGCGCCCGGCCTGGCCAGCACCATCCCGGCCCCGGTCAGCAGCGGCAGGAACAGCTCCCACAGCGACACGTCGAAGCTGAACGGCGTCTTCTGCAGCACCACGTCCGCCTCGGTCGGCCGCAGCACGTCGGCCATCCACAGCATGTGGTTCACCACCGCCCGGTGGTGCACCAGCACGCCCTTGGGCCGCCCGGTGGACCCGGAGGTGTGCAGCAGGTAGGCGGGGTGCCCGGTCGTCACGCCGGTCCCCGGTGGCGTGCCGGGCAGCGCGGCGAGCGCGTCGGCGTCGCGGTCGAGCAGCACGGCCGACGGCGCGGTGGCGAGCGCGTCCGCGAGCGGACCGCCCGCCAGCCCGGCGTCGGTCACCAGCGCCACCGGCCGGGCGTCGGCGATCGCGTGCCGCAGCCGCGCCACCGGGTGGTCCGGGTCCAGCGGCGTGTACGCGGCCCCCGCCTTGAGCACGCCGAGCAGCGCGGGCACCAGGTGGGCGGAGCGCCGCAGGCACACCGCGACCACCGAACCGGGGCCCGCGCCCAGCTCCCGCAGCCGCCGGGCGAGCCGGTTGGCGCGCTCGTCGACCTCGCGGAAGGTCCACGCGACGTCGTCGTCCCGCACCGCGACGGCGTCCGGGGTCCGCGCGGCCTGCGCGGCGGTCAGCTCGTGCAGGCACAGCGCGGCCTCGGGCAGCTCCACCTCGGCGCCGTTGACCTCGTCGACCAGCCGCCGCTCCTCCGGCGTCCACAGCGGGACCAGCCACGGGTCCAGGTCGGGATCGGCCGCCACGGCGTCCAGCAGCGCGACCAGGTGCGCGACCACCCGCTCCGCGGTCGCGCGGGTGAACAGGTCCCGCGCGTAGCGCAGCACCCCGGTGACCGGCCCGCCGCCGTCGGTGAACGTCATCGCCACGTCGAACCGCGCGCCGCCGTTGCTGACCGGCACCGGCTCCCACGACAGGCCGTCGCCGGTGGTGAACGACCTCGGCGCGCCGTCGAGCTGCACCCAGGCGCGCACCGGGTTCTGCCCGTCCGCGCCGGTCAGCGCCTCCAGCGGCACGTCCTGGTGCTCGTACGCCGTCAGCACCACCTCGCGGCAGCGCGCCACCAGCGCGCGGAACGAGCCCGCGCGCGCCACGTCCACGCGCAGCGGCACGGTGTTGACGAAGAACCCGATCGCGCCCTCAGTGCCGGGGTGCGTCCGCCCCGCGGCGGGGGTGCCGACCACGACGTCCCCGCGCCCGGCGTACTGGCCCAGCAGCGCCTGGAAACCCGCCTGCAGCACCGGGAACAGCGTCCCGCCGTGCTCGGCGGCCAGCGCGCGGAGCCCGGCCGAGGTCTCCTCGGACAGCGCCAGCGGCACGTCACCGCCGCGCTGCGTCGCCACGACCGGGCGCGGCAGGTCCAGCGGCAGTTCGAGGGGGTCGGTCGCGCCGTCCAGCGCCGCCCGCCAGTGCGCCGCGTCCCGCTCGCCCCGGCCGCCCGCGAGGCGTTCCGCCTGCCAGGCGGCGAAGTCCGGGAACTGGGCCGAGGGCGGGGCGGGCGCCTCCCCGGCGTACAGGGCGGACAGCTCGCGCACCAGCACGTCGAGCGACCAGCCGTCGAACACGACGTGGTGCACCACCACGCACAGCAGGTGCTCGTCGGGGCCCAGGCGCGCCAGGCCGACCCGCACCAGCGGGCCCTCGGCGAGGTCGAACCGCGCGGTGACGACGCCCGCGAGCCAGTCCCGCCACCGCGCCGGGTCCACGGCCACCGGGTCGACGACCACCACGACCTCGTCGTGGACGACGAGTCGGGGCGCGCCGTCCACCTCGGTGAACGTCGAGCGCAGCGCCTCGTGGCGGGCGAGCACCCCGGCGACGGCCGCGCGCAGCGCCGCGAGGTCCAGCGCGCCGCGCAGCCGGAACGCCAGCGGCACGTTGTAGGCCGCGCCGGGGGACAGGCGGTCGAGGAACCACAGGCGCTGCTGGCCCGTGGACGGGATCGCGCGCTCGGCGTCGGGGCGGCGCTCGATGCCCGAGGACGCGCGCAGGGCGCGCAGCAGCGACCCGCGCCCCGCGCGGGAGACGGACGTCGTCATCGGCGCGTCACCGGCCGACCGGGTGGGTGGCGCCCCGCTCGTCGTCCTGCCCGTCGCCCGCCAGGATCCCGCTCGCGGCGGCCTCCAGCGCGGCGACGTCCAGCCCGGCCTCGGCCAGCCAGCCTCGGAACGCGGCCACCGTCGGCGCCTCGAACACCGCGCGCACCGGCACCTCGACGTCGAACAGCGCGTTGACGGCCAGCACCATCCGCGTCGCGAGCAGGGACTGCCCGCCCAGCGCGAAGAAGTCGTCCTCGACGCCCACCTCGTCGCGGGTCAGCACCTCGGCCCACAGGCCCGCCAGCAGCTCCTCCAACGGCCCCTCCGGCGCCCGCGACACCGCGCCCTCGCGCGGCACGGCCCGCAGCAGCGCGCCCCGGTCGACCTTCCCGTTGTCGGTGAGCGGCCACGACGTCACCACCACGACCGCGCTCGGCACCATGTACGGCGGCAGCGACGCCGCCGCGTGCGCGCGCACCGCCGCCCCGTCGAGCCCGGCGTCCTCCGCCAGCACGAACGACACCAGCCGCCCCGACCCGGCCGCGTCGCGCTCGGCGACCGTCACCGCGTCCTGCACGCCGGGGTGCCCGCGCAGCGCGGCCTCCACCTCGCCCAGCTCGATCCGGAAGCCCTGCACCTTGACCTGGAAGTCGTCGCGCCCGAGGAACTGGATCTCCCCGTCGGGCAGGTAGCGGCCGAGGTCGCCGGTGCGGTAGACCCGCTCGCCCGTCGCGGGCAGGGTGACGAACCGCGCGGCGGTGCGCTCGGGGTCGCGCCAGTAGCCCAGCGCGACACCGGCGCCGCCGATGTGCAGCTCGCCGGGCACGCCGACCGGGCACGGCGCCATCGCCTTGTCGAGCACGTGGAAGGTCTGGTTCGCCATCGGCCTGCCGTACGGGATGCTCGGCCACGCCGGGTCGACCTCGTCCACCGGGCGCAGGATCGACCAGATCGAGCCCTCCGTCGCGCCGCCGAGGCTGATCACGCGGGCGCGCGGGTTGGCCTCGGCGACGTCGGCGGGCAGGCCGACCCTGATCCAGTCCCCGCTGAGCAGGACCAGCCGCAGCGGGTCGAGCTGGCCGGGCTTCGCCGCGGCGACGGCCAGCTCCATCAGCGCGGGCACCGAGTTCCACACCGTGACGCCCGCCTCGGCGACGAGACCGGCCCAGTGCACCGGGTCGGGTCGGGCGGACGGCTTCGGCACCACGATCGCCGCGCCGGTGGCGAGCGTGCCGAACACGTCGTAGATCGCCAGGTCGAAGCTCAGCGCGGACAGCGCGAGCACCCGGTCGTCGGGGCCGACGTCGAAGCGCGAGTTGATGTCCAGAATGGTGTTCACCGCGCCCCGGTGGCTGATCATCACGCCCTTGGGCAGGCCGGTCGACCCGGAGGTGTAGATCACGTACGCGAGGTCGTCCGGTCCCCTGTGGACGGTCGGCGGCTCCTGCGGCGTCGCCGGGGCCTCGGCGTCGACCGCCTGCACGGGAAGGCCCTCCGGCCACGGGAGGCGGTCGACGAGCGCGGGCTGGGTGAGCACCGCGCGGCTCAGCGAGTGCTCCAGCAGGTGGTGCAGCCGCTCGGCCGGGTTGGCGGGGTCGACCGGCACGAACACCGCGCCTGCCATCAGCGCGCCCAGCGCCGCGACGACCTGCTCCCAGCCCTTCTCCATGACGATCGCGACCACGTCGCCGGTGGCCACGCCCGCGTCCCGCAGCCGGTGCGCCGCAGCGCTCGCGCGGTCGGCGAGCTCGGCGTACGAGAGCGCTCCCTCGGGATGCGCCACGGCCGTTCGCCCGGCGTGCGTCCGGGCCGCGTCGAGGAACAGCTCGTGCAGCAGGGCGTCCGCCCGCGCGAACCGCACCGCCGTGCTGTTGGACCGTCGCGCGAGGTCGACGTCGGCCTTCGTGCTCAAGGAGAAGCTGGCTAACCGCCGCCGTGCGGTGTCGGGCACGATGAACCCCCAAGTCCGGTGCCGGGACCGACCGCCGGGCGTTTCCGGGCGCGCGTCAGCGCACCGGGGCACTGGGCCCGGAGCGGTCTTCTCCCGTGTTTGCGATGTGCGTGCGAAATGAGGTGCGAGGTGCGAGCGCTGAATGAGTGCACGGCTCTGGAGCGGATTGGCGACCGAAATCGGCCGCGTCCGCAGGAGGTTGTGCCGGAGCTTATTCCCCTTCGCCGTTCATCTCACCCAGTGGGCAGAGTGTTGCAATCGGGCAAACTGGGTGACAATAGGCTGTTTGGGGTGCCCCCGGTGAGGGGTTGCCGGGCTCCAGGGGGTGCTGAATCGATTCCGGCAGACCGGGTTCCGCTGTCGCCCCAGTTCAACTACCTCGGACACCGAATGTTTTTTGCTCACTGAGCGTGGCCGGTGCCGACCGCATGGGGGTCATCGCGGTAGTGGGGCCACGTGTGTCAAGTACGGGAACGCGAGAATTCAGTATTCCTCGACCGGATCCTCGGCGCGCAATTCTGGTGTTGTTCGGAATCCGTTCAAGCGGGGGTGGCCTGGGCTTTTGCGCCGAGGTGAAAATGTGTGACCGGCACCGGCCGCCGCGGATAGGATCGCGCGCTCCCGCGTGTGGTCGGCCGCGCCGGGACCCCGATCCCCGCCCGGTCGACCCGCCCATCCCCTGTGGACACCCGGCCCACCCCGACCGGCCCGCCGCCGAGTGCGCGCGGTCTCACCCGTTGAGGGTTGTCCCCGGCCTGGCACTGGGTGATCGGGACGCGCGTCGGCAGACCGCGTCCGCAGACCGCGAGGCGGATCTTGGTGGTCGGTCCGCCCCTGGAACCGGACGACACCGGAGTCGACGTCGTCGACCCACCCCGGTCCACCGGCGGAGCCGTCCTTGACGACCACCCGATCGAGGACGTGCCGCCAGGCGCCGTCCACAGTCCGGCTGACCAGGGCGCTCAGCCGGTCAGTCGGTCAGCCTGCCACCCGCTCCAGCAGCGCTCGCGCCGCAAGGCGGTAGCCCAGAGCGCCCACGCCCGCGATCAAACCCGTCGCCAGCGGCGCGATCACCGACTGGTGGCGGAACGGCTCGCGGGCCCACACGTTCGACAGGTGGACCTCCACCCACGGGGCCGGGTAGTTCGCCAGGGCGTCCCGGAGGCACCAGCCCGCGATCATCAGGGCGCCGGGGTTCACGATCGCGCCCACCGTGTCGTAGCTGTCCTGGATGGTCCCGATCATCTCGGCCTCGCCGTCGTGCTGCCGCGCCACGACCTTCCACCCCCGGTCCGCGACCTCGTCGGCCACCGCGTCCTCGATGTCGGCGAGCGTCGCGGTTCCGTACACCTCGGGTTCGCGGCGGCCCAGGATTCCCAGGTTCGGGCCGTTCAGCAGGAGCAGGTCTGGCACCGGGGCACCTCGCAGAGCGCGGAGACGTGAAGCGGACTGGTGCGATTGTGCTGACGGGGCCCGCCCCGTGGTGGGAGTGGCGGGCAACCGGCTTGATCCAGGGGGGACCTAGGGGGTTGTCAGGGGGTTGGGGGGCTCTCCCGACCGCCGTTAGCTTCGGCCGCGTACCGGACCCGAGAAACGACCCCAGAGCAGAGACGAGGGCGACCGCCGTGCACCTGAAGGCCCCGCACAAGCTGGAGTTCCCCGCCTGGCCGCAGTTCGACTCGACCGAGCGCGAGGCGCTGCTGCGCACGCTCGACAGCGGCCGGTGGTGGCGGATCGCCGGGGACGAGGTCACCTCGTTCGAGCGCGAGTTCGCGCAGGCCCACGGCGCCCGGCACGCGCTGGCGGTGACCACGGGCACGCACGCCCTCGAGCTCGTCCTGGAGGTCATGGGCGCCGGGCCCGGCACCGAGGTGATCGTGCCCGCGTTCACCTTCATCTCGTCCTCGCAGGCCGCCCAGCGGCTCGGGGCCGTCGTCGTCCCCGTCGACGTCGACCCGGACACCTACTGCCTCGACCCGGCCGCCGTGCGGGCCGCGATCACCGAGCGCACCAGGGTGATCATGCCCGTGCACATGGCAGGCCAGCTCGCCGACATGGACGCGCTGCGCGCCCTCTCCGCCGAGACCGGCGTCCCGCTGCTCCAGGACGCCGCGCACGCCCACGGCGCGCGGTGGCGCGGCAAGCCCGTCGGCGCGCTCGGGTCGATCGCCGCCTTCAGCTTCCAGAACGGCAAGCTGATGACCGCAGGCGAGGGCGGGGCCGTGCTCTTCCCGGACGGGGACCACTACGAGGAGGCGTTCCTGCGGCACGCCTGCGGGCGCCCGCTCACCGACCGGGCCTACCGCCACAGCACGTCCGGGTCGAACTTCCGCATGAACGAGTTCTCCGCCGCCGTGCTGCGCGCCCAGCTCGGCAGGCTCGAGGCGCAGATCGACGTGCGCGCCCGCCGCTGGCCCGAGCTGTCCCGGCTGCTCGCCGAGGTGCCCGGCGTCGTCCCGCAGGGCGCCGACCCGCGCTGCGACCGCAACCCGCACTACATGGCCATGTTCCAGGTCCCCGGCATCGGCGAGGAGCGCCGCGCCCGCCTGGTCGACGCGCTGATCGAGCGCGGCGTCCCGGCGTTCGCCGGGTTCCGCGCGATCTACCGCACCGACGCGTTCTGGGAGCGCTCCGCCCCCGACACCACGGTGGACGCGCTCGCCCGCGCCTGCCCGGTCTCGGACGCGCTGAGCCGCGACTGCGTGTGGCTGCACCACCGGCTGCTGCTGGGAACCGAGGAGCAGATGCCGCTGGTGGCCGAGGCCGTCGCGAGCGCCCTGGAGGAGGTGTGAGGGTCGCCCTCGTCGGACTCGGCTGGGCGGCGGGCGCGGTCTGGCTGCCCCGGCTCGCCGCCCTGCCCGGCGCCACCGTCGTCGCGGGCGTCGACCCGGACCCGCAGGCCCGCGCGCGCTTCCTGGAGAGCGCGCCGCACGCCGCCGCGCACGCCGACGCGGGCGCCCTGGAGCGGTCGCGGGTGGACCTGGTCGTGCTCGCCGTGCCCAACCACCTGCACCACGACCTGGCCCGCGACCTGCTGCTGCGCGGGTTCGCGGTGTTCGTGGAGAAACCGGTGTGCCTGACCTCCGCCGAGGCCGACAGCCTCGCCGAGGCCGAGTCGTCCGGCGGCGGGCTGCTGCTCGGCGGCAGCGCCGCCCGGCACCGGGCCGACGTGCGCGCGCTCTACGACCTCGTGCCCGCCCTCGGCCCGATCCGGCACGTCGACCTGTCCTGGGTGCGCGCCAGGGGCGTGCCGGGCACCCCCTGGTTCACCACCCGGCGGCACGCGGGCGGCGGCGCCCTCCTCGACCTCGGCTGGCACCTGCTGGACACCGCGATCCCCCTGCTGGGCACGCCCGAGCCCGCCACCGTCGTGGGCGCCACCTCGGCGGACTTCCTGTCCGCCGGGGACAGCGTCGCGGCCTGGCGCGGCGACCGGGAGCGCGCGGGGGAGCGGGACGTGGAGGACACCGCGCGGGCGCTGCTGGTCACCTCGGGCGGCGTGTCGGTGTCGCTGCGCGCCCGCTGGGCCTCGCACGAGCCGCGCGACGAGACCACCATCGCCGTCGAGGGCGCGGCCGGGACCGCCGTGCTGCGCTGCACCTTCGGCTTCAGCCCGAACCGGGTGCCCGAGCCGCAGCTCGTGCGCACCTCGGCCGGGGTGCGCACGAGCGTGCCGGTGGAGCGCGAACCCGTCGGCTCGGAGTACCTGCGGCAGCTCGCCGGGCTCCCCGCCGCGCTGACCGACCCGGCCGCGCGCGGGCGCACCGCCCGCGAGTCCCGCTGGGTGGTGGGCGTCGTCGAGCGGGTCTACGCCCGCGAGCCGGTCGGGGTCCCGGCGTGAGGGCCGCGCCGCGCGGGGTCGTGTTCGACCTGGACGGGGTGCTGGTGGACAGCTTCGCGGTGATGCGCGAGGCGTTCCACCTGGCCTACGCGGAGGTCGTCGGGCCGGGCGAGCCGCCGTTCGAGGAGTACAACCGGCACCTCGGGCGGTACTTCCCCGACATCATGCGGATCATGGGGCTGCCGCTGGAGATGGAGGGCCCGTTCGTGCGGGAGAGCTACCGGCTCGCGCACCGGGTCACCGTCTTCCCCGGCGTGCCCGAGCTGCTGCGCGAGTTGCGCGCTCGCGGGTACGGCCTCACCGTGGCCACCGGCAAGAGCGGGCCGCGCGCCCGGTCGCTGCTGGACGCGGTGGGGCTGCTGGGGCTGTTCGAGATCGTCGTCGGCTCGGATGAGGTCGAGCGGCCCAAGCCCGCCCCGGACATCGTGCTCGCCGGGCTGGCGGCCCTCGCGCTCGACCCCGGCGAGGCGCTCATGGTCGGCGACGCGGTCACCGACCTGGCCAGCGCGCGCGCCGCGGGCGTGACGGCCGTGGCCGCGCTGTGGGGGGAGAGCGAGGTGGCCGCGCTGCTGGCCGCCGAGCCCGACGCGGTGCTGCGCGCCCCCGCGGACCTGCTGGAGCTGTGCCCGCCGGTTGCCTCCTTCCACCGGGTGGGGCGCGGCCGGTAATCCAGCGGCAATTTCGTCCCCCGTCCGGGTGGATCTGGCCCGTGCGCCCGCTGCGCGCACGGGCCAAGGTGGGTGGCTGCGCGGATGACCGGGCCCCCGAAACCGGATGTGGGAGAGATGCTGCGAAGCGACCTGATCCGTCCCCTGCCCGAACTGCTGCGCCTGCACGCGGCGGAGCGCGGCGACCGCGTCGCCTTCCGCGACGCGCGCCGCGCCGTCACCTGGGCCGACCTGGAGCAGCGCACCCGCAGGCTGGCCGGGAACCTGGCCGCGCGCCGGTTGCTGCCCGGCGACCGCGCCGTGATCCTGCTGGGCAACCGCGTGGAGACCGTCGAGTGCTACCTGGCGCTGGTGCGGGCGGGGGCGGTGGGCGTGCCGCTGAACCCGGTGTCCACCGACGCCGAGCTGGGCGCGCTGCTCGACGACAGCGGCGCCCGGCTCGTCCTCACCGACACCGCGCACGCCGACCAGCTCGCCAGGCTGCGCGCGGTCAGGCCCGAGCTGGAGGTCGTGCACGTCGGCCGGGACTACGAGGCGCTCGCGGGCGCCGAGGCCCCGCTGCCCGCGCACGACGCGCTGGAGCTGGACGACCTGGCGTGGATGCTCTACACCTCCGGCACCACCGGCGCGCCCAAGGGCGTGCTGTCCACCCAGCGCAACTGCCTGTGGTCGGTGGCCGCCTGCTACGCGCCCGTGCTCGGCCTGACCCCGGACGACCGGGTGCTGTGGCCGCTGCCGCTGTTCCACAGCCTGTCGCACATCGCCGGGGTGCTGGCCACCACCGCCGTCGGGGCCACCACCCGCCTGGTCGACGGGCGCTCGCCGCAGGACGTGCTGGCCGCGCTGCACGAGGAGCGCTCCACGGTGCTCGCGGGCGTGCCCACGACCTACCACCACCTGGTGCGCGCGGCCGGTGAGCGCGGGTTCCTCGCGCCCGACCTGCGGGTCGGCCTGGTCGGCGGCGCGATCACCACGGCCGAGCTGCGGGCCGCCGTCGAGCAGCGGTTCGGCGTGCCGCTCATCGACGCCTACGGCAGCACCGAGACCTGCGGGTCGATCACGGTGAACTGGCCGACCGGGCCCAGGGTGGAGGGCTCCAGCGGACTGCCGGTGCCGGGGCTGGCGGTGCGGCTGGTCGACCCGGACACCGGCCTGGACGCGCCCGCCGGGGCGGAGGGCGAGGTGTGGGTGCGCGGGCCGAGCGTCATGGTCGGCTACCACAACCGGCCCGAGGCGACGGCCGCCGCGCTGCGCGACGGCTGGTACTGCACCGGGGACCTGGCGACCAGGGACGAGTCCGGGTTCCACGCGGTCACCGGGCGCATCGACGACGTCGTGGTGCGCGGCGGCGAGAAGGTGCACCCGGCGGAGGTGGAGGCGGTGCTGCGGGCGGTGCCCGGCGTCGCGGACGCCGCCGTCGTGGGCAGGCCGCACGACGTGCTGGGCGAGGTGCCGGTGGCGTTCCTGGTGCCGGGGGAGGGGTTCGACCCGGCGCGGGTGCTGGCGGTGTGCCGGGAGCGGCTGTCCTACCACAAGGTGCCCGAGGAGCTGTACCAGATCGACGTGGTGCCGCGCACGGCGTCGGGGAAGATCACCCGGCGGGTGCTGCTGGAGACGCCCGCGCGGCTGCGGGCGAGCGGTGAGCGGGGGGCGCTGTTCCGCACCGACTGGGTGCCGCTGACCGCCGCGGTCGGCGCGGCGACCGCGCCTGGTCCCGAGACCGCGTCCGGTGCTGCGACCGCGCCTGGTGCTGAGACCGGTCCCGACGCCGGGTCGCCCGCAGGCGCCCCCACCGCCCCGGTCCCGGCGCCCGGTGACGCGCCGGTGGTGCTCGACCTGCGCGGCGACGACGCGCCCGCGCTGTCCGGTCGTCCCGACCTGGTGCTCACCAGGGGGGCGGTGGCCGTCGACGGCGGGCCGGTGCGGCTCGGGCAGCTCGCCGCGTGGACCGCCGCCCGCCACGCCGGGATCACCGTGGCCGACACCGATCCCGACACCGACACCGACGAGGTCGACCCGGTCGCGCTGCTCGCCGCCGACGAGCCCCGGCTGCTCGTGCGCTCCGGGGTCGTGCTCGTGCCCCGCCTGCACGAGGTCCCCGGTTCCGTCGTCGGGCGCGGCGCGCTCGACCCGCGCCGGGCCGTCGCCGTCACCGGCGCGGACAGCGGGACCGCCGCCGCGCTGGCCCGGCACCTGCGCGGCGCGCACGGCGTGCGCGACCTGCTGCTGATCACCGCTCCCGACGGGCGGGCCCGCGCGGGCGCGCTGCGCGACGACCTCGTGGCCTCGGGCGCGCGGGTCGTGCTCGCCGTCGCCGAACCGGACGCGCTCGACCGCGCGCTCAGCCGGGCGCCGTCCCCGCTGGGCGCCCTCGTGCACACCGGCGGCGGGGACCCGGCCGCGCTGCCCCACCTGCTCGGCGCGCGGGTGGAGCTGGTGGTGTGCGCGACCGCGCTCGACTCGGCCGCCGCCGAGGACGTCGTGCTGCGCCGCCGCGCGGCCGGGATGCCCGCCCGGTGCCTGGTCTTCGGGCCGTGGGAGGCCGAGGGGGCTCGGGCGGGCGCCGGGCTGGCCGTGCTGCCGCTGCGGGACGGGCTGGCCGCGTTCGACGCCGCGCTCGGCGCCGACGAGCCGGTGCTCTCCGTGCTGCGCCCCGACCCCGACCTGGTCTCCGGGGCGGTGCCCGCGCCGCTGCGCGACCTGCTGCACGTGGTGGCCGCAGAACCCGAGCGGGGCCGGGCGGTCGAGCTGCGGGCCCGCCTCGCCGGGCGCGGGGAGCGGGAGCGCAGGCGGCTCCTGCTCGACCTGGTGCGCGCCGAGACCTCGGCGCTGCGGCCCGCCGAGTTCGTGGTCGACGGGCACGAGCGCGGCTTCACCGAACTCGGCTTCACCTCCGCCACCTCGGTCGCGCTGCGCGACCGGCTCACCGCCGCGACCGGCCTCGCGCTGCCCGCGACCGCCGCGTTCGAGCACCCGACCCCGACCGCGCTCGCCGCTCTGCTGCACGACGAGCTGTTCGGCGCGCCGCAGGTCCCGAGCGCGCCCGCGTGCGCCACCGGGCGCTCGGGCGAGCCGATCGCGATCGTGGCCGCCGGGTGCAGGCTGCCCGGCGGCGTCGCCTCGCCCGAGGACCTGTGGGAGGTCGTGCGCTCCGGCTCGGACGTGGTGTCGCCGTTCCCGGTCGACCGGGGCTGGGACCTGGACGCGCTGCGCGGCGCCTGCGCCGGGGGCGGGTTCCTGGCCGACGCCGCCCTGTTCGACGCCGACCTGTTCGGGGTGCACCCGCGCGAGGCGCTGGCGATGGACCCGCAGCAGCGGTTGCTGCTCGAAGTCGCGTGGGAGGTGTTCGAGCGCGCGGGCATCGACCCGCGCTCGGTGGCGGGCGACGGGACCGGCGTGTTCGCCGGGCTGATGGGCCACGACTACGGGTCGCGGCCGGGGCTGGACCGGCAGCTCGTGGAGGGCTACCTGAGCACGGGCAACGCGGGCAGCGTCGCCTCCGGGCGGATCGCCTACGCGTTCGGGCTCACCGGGCCCGCGATCACCGTGGACACCGCGTGCTCGTCGTCGCTGGTGGCGGTGCACCTGGCGGTGCAGTCGCTGCGGCGCGGCGAGTGCGCGATGGCGCTGGCGGGCGGCGCGACGGTCATGGCCACGCCCGCCGACTTCGTGGAGTTCGCCAGGCAGGGCGCGCTGGCCCCGGACGGCCGCTGCAAGCCGTTCTCGGCGTCGGCGGACGGGACGGCGTGGTCCGAGGGTGCGGGGTTGGTGCTGCTGGAGCGGCTGTCGGACGCGCGGCGCAACGGTCATCCGGTGCTGGCGGTGGTGCGGGGCAGCGCGGTCAACTCCGATGGCGCGTCGAACGGGCTGACCGCGCCGAGCGGCGCGGCTCAGCAGCGGGTGATCCGGGCCGCGCTCGCCGACGCCGGACTGTCCACTTCGGACGTCGACGCGGTGGAGGCGCACGGGACCGGCACCCGGCTGGGCGACCCGATCGAGGCGCGGGCGCTGGTGGCCACCTACGGGCGGGACCGGGACGGCGAGCCGCTGCGGCTCGGCTCGCTCAAGTCGAACTTCGGCCACCCCCAGGGCGCGGCCGGGATCGCCGGGCTGATCAAGCTCGTGCAGGCGCTGCGGCACGGGGTGCTGCCGCGCACCCTGCACGTCGACGCGCCCACGCCCGAGGTGGAGTGGACCGGCGTGGAGCTGCTGGCCGAGCAGCGGGACTGGCCGGAGGTGGACCGGCCGCGCCGGGCGGCGGTGTCCTCGTTCGGGGTCAGCGGCACCAACGCGCACGTCGTCCTGGAGCAGGCGCCCGCCGAGGCCGCCGCACCCGCCGTGCCCGAGCGCGGGGCCGTGCCGCTGCCGGTGTCCGCCGTCGGCGCGGCGGCGCTGCGCGCCCAGGCCCGGCGGCTGGCCGACTTCCTCGCCCCCTCCGACGTCACGGCCGCCGAGCTGGCGGGCGCGCTGCGCGCGGGTCGGGCCGACCTGGGCGAGCGCGCCGTCGTGGTCGCCGCCGACCGGGCGGGCGCGCTCGCCGCGCTGGAGGCGCTGGCCTCGGACCAGCCGTCGCCCGCACTGGTCACCGGCCGGGCGGACGTCACCGGCCGCACGGTGCTCGTGTTCCCCGGCCAGGGCGGCCAGTGGGTGGGCATGGGCGCGCGGCTGCTGGACGAGTCGCCGGTGTTCGCCGAGCGGGTGCGCGCGTGCGCGGCGGCCGTCGACCCGCTGGTGGACTTCCGCGTGGTGGACGTGCTGCGCGGCGGCGACCTCGGCCGGGTGGACGTGGTGCAGCCGGTCTCCTTCGTGCTCATGGTGGCGCTGGCCGAGCTGTGGCGCTCGTGCGGCGTCGAACCCGACGCGGTGATCGGCCACTCGCAGGGCGAGATCGCGGCGGCCTGCGTGGCCGGGGCCCTCTCACTGGAAGACGCCGCCCGCGTGGTGGTGCTGCGCAGCCGGGCCATCGCCGCCGGGCTGGACGGCGGCGGCATGGCCTCGATCCCGCTGCCGCAGGCCGAGGTCGAGGAGCTGATCGCGGGCACCGGGGTGTGCGTCGCGGCGGTCAACGGCCCCGGCTCGGTGGTCGTCTCCGGTGACGTCGACGCGCTGGTCGCCCGCGTGGCTGGCGCCCGAAGGCTGCCCGTCGACTACGCCTCGCACTCGCCCGCCGTGGACGTGCTGCGCGAAGGCCTGCTCGCCGACCTCGCCCCGATCACCCCTCGGCCCACCACGATCCCGATGCTGTCCACCGTCACGGGCAAGTGGCTCGACGGTCCCGAGCTGGACGCCGACTACTGGTTCACCAACCTGCGCGAACCCGTCCGCTTCGCCGACGCCGCAGCCCTCCTGGTCGCCGACGGGGTCAGGGCGTTCGTGGAGGTCGGCGCGCACCCGGTGCTCACCGCGCCCGTCCAGGACCTGCTCGCGGGCGCGGGCCCCTCGGTCGCCACCGGCACGCTGCGCCGCGACGACGGCGGCCTCGACCGGTTCCTGCGCTCCGCCGCCGAGCTGCACGTGCGCGGCGTCCCCGTCGACCTCGCCCCGCTGCTGCCCCCGCCGGTCCGGGTGCTCGACCTGCCCACCTACCCGTTCCAGCGCGCCCGCTACTGGCTGGACGCCGACCCCGCCACCGCCGCCTCCGGGCTCCGGCACCCGCTGCTCACCTCCGCCACCGACCTCGCGGGCGGCGACGACCTGGTGTGCCAGGCGCGGCTGAGCACCGCGCGGCAGCCGTGGCTCGCCGACCACGCGGTGCGCGGGTCCGCCGTCCTGCCCGGCACCTGCTGGGCGGAGCTGGCCATCCGCGCGGGCGACGAGGTCGGCGCGCCCGCGCTGGACGAGCTGCTGGTGGAGGCCCCGCTGGTGCTGCCCGAGCGCGGCGCGGTGGAGGTGCAGCTCAGGATCGGCGCCCCGGACGCCGCAGGGCGCAGGCCGCTCCAGGCGCACGCCCGCGCCGAGGGCGGGACCTGGACCAGGCACGCCAGCGGCACCCTCGCCGCCGACCGGTCCACCCCGGTCCCGCTGGCGCAGTGGCCGCCGACCGGCGCCCGCGAGGTCGACCTGACCGGCTTCTACGACAGCCGGGCCGCCGACGGCTACGGCTACGGGCCCGCGCTGCGCGGGCTGCGCCGCGCCTGGACCCGCGACGGCGAGGTGTTCGCCGAGGTGGGGCTGCCCGAACCGCTGAGCCCGGACGGCTGGGGCCTGCACCCCGCCCTGTTCGACGCAGCCCTGCACGCCACCGGCCTGCTGCCCCCGGCGCGGGTCGCCGCCGACGAGGTGCTGCTGCCGTTCTCCTGGCGGGGGACCAGGCTGCGCGCCACCGGGGCGACCGCGCTGCGCGTGCACCTGACCGGGACCGCCGACGACCACGTGCTGCGCGCCTACGACCCCGAGGGCGCGCCGGTCGTGGAGGTCGACGCCCTGCGGCTGCGCCCGGCCCCGACCACCGCGCTCGTCGGCTCGGGCGCGCTGTTCCGGGTCGAGTGGGTGGACCTGGACGTGCCGGAGTCCACTTCGGACGCCCCGGCGCCAGGACAGCCGCTGCTCGACCTGTCCGCGCCCGACCTGCCGGGCGGTGACGCGCGCACCCTCGTCGGCCTCACCCTGGAAGCCCTGCGCGAGCACGAGGAGCTGACCGTCGTCACGCGCGGCGCGGCCGAGGACCCGGCCGCCGCCGCCGTGTGGGGGCTGCTGCGCACCGCCCAGACCGAGCGGCCCGGCCGCTACGCCCTGGTCGACCTGGACGACGACCCCGCCTCGCGCGCCCTGCTGCCCGCCCTGCCCGCCACCGGCGAGCCGCAGGTCCGGGTGCGCGCCGGGAGGGCGGGCGCCCCGCGCCTCGCGCGCACCCGCGACGACGGCCTGCGGCTGCCCGCCGACCCGACCTGGCGGCTGACCTGCGACGGCGGCACGTTCACCGACCTGGCCGCCACCCCCGGCCCCGCCGCGACCCGCCCGCTGGAACCCGGCGAGGTCCGGGTCGGCGTGCGCGCGGCGGGCGTCAACTTCCGGGACGCCGCCGTCGTGCTGAACGCGGTGCCCGGCCAGCGCGGGCTCGGCGGCGAGGCCTCCGGCGTCGTCCTGGAGACCGGCCCCGGCGTCACCGGCCTCGCGGTCGGCGACCGGGTGCTCGGCACGTTCGACCGCGACTTCGGCGCGTTCGGCCCGGTCGCGATCACCGACGCCCGCCTGCTCGCCCCCGTCCCGCCGGGCTGGGGCTTCGCCCGCGCGGCCTCGGTCCCGGTCGCGTTCCTCACCGCCCTCCACGGCCTGCGCGACCTCGCCCAGGTCGGGCCGGGCGACCGCGTCCTGGTGCACGCGGGCGCGGGCGGCGTCGGCGGCGCGGCGGTCCGGCTGGCCGCGCTGCTGGGCGCGGAGGTGTTCGCCACCGCGTCCCCGGCGAAGTGGCCGGTGCTGCGCGCCCTCGGCCTGGACGACGAGCACCTGGCGTCCTCCAGGGACACCGGGTTCGCCGAGCGCTTCCCGAACGTCGACGTCGTGCTGAACTCGCTCACCGGCGAGCTGGTGGACGCCTCGCTGCGGCTGCTCGCGCCCGGCGGGCGGTTCCTGGAGCTGGGCAAGGTCGACGTGCGCGACCTCGTCCGCGCCGACGTGTCGTACCGGGCCTACGACCTGCGCGACGCGGGCCCCGACCGCACCGCCGAACTGCTCGCCGAGATCATGGGGCTGTTCGCGGAAGGCCGCCTGGAACCGCTGCCGCTGACCGTCCGCGACATCAGGCACGCGCCCGAGGCGCTGCGGCACGTCGCGTCCGGCGGGCACGTCGGCAAGGTCGTGCTGACCGTGCCCCGCCCGCTCGACCCCGAGGGCGTCGTCCTGGTCCACGGCGGCGGCGAGCTCGGCGCGCTCACCGCCCGGCACCTGGTCACCGCGCACGGCGTCCGCCACCTGCTGATCACCTCCCGGCGCGGCCCGGACGCCCCCGGCGCCGCGGAACTGGCCGCCGACCTCGCCGAACTCGGGGCCACCGCCCGGTTCGAGCGCTGCGACGCCGCCGACCGCGACCGGGTCGCCGCCCTGCTGGCCGACCTCGGCGGGCGCCCGCTGACCGCCGTCGTGCACACGGCGGGCGCGCTCGACGACGCCCTGCTCGCCGACCAGGACGCGGCGCGCGTCGACACGGCCCTGCGCGCCAAGCTCGACGGGGCGCTGCTGCTGGACGAGCTGACCCGCGACGCCGACCTCGCCGCGTTCGTGCTGTTCTCCTCCGCCGCCGGGACGCTCGGCAACGCGGGCCAGGCCAACTACGCCGCCGCGAACGCCGCGCTCGACGCGCTGGCCGTCCGCCGCCGCTCCGCCGGGCTGCCCGCCACCGCCATCGCCTGGGGCCACTGGGAGCACACCAGCGCGCTCACCGCCGGGCTCACCGCCGCCGACCTCGCGCGCGGGGCCAGGCACGGCGCGGGCTCGCTCGGCACCGCCGAGGCGCTGGCGCTGCTGGACGCCGCACTGGCCTCCCCGGAACCCGCCGTCCTCGCCGCCGCGCTCGACCCCCGCCGCGCCGCCGAGGTCCCGCCGCTGCTGCGCGACCTCGCCGGACCGCGCCGGGCGGTGGCCGCCGGTGTCGGCGCGGGGGCGGACCGGCCGCTGATCGACGTGGTCAGGGCGCACACCGCGACCGTGCTCGGGCACCGCGACGCCTCCGCCGTGGACGCGCACCGCGCGTTCAAGGAGCTGGGCGTTGACTCGCTCACGGCCGTGGAGCTGCGCAACCGGCTCGCCGCCGCGACCGGCCTCGCGCTGGCCGCCACCTCGGTGTTCGACCACCCGACCCCGGCGCTGCTGACCGCGCACCTGCTCGCCGAGCTGGGCCACGCCCCCGCCACCGGGACCACCGCGCCCGCCGTCGCCGCCGCACCCGCCGGGGTCGACGCGGGGGAGCCCATCGCGATCGTGTCGATGGCCTGCCGCTTCCCCGGCGACGTGTCCTCCCCGGAGGACCTGTGGGACCTCGTCGCGGGCGGTCGGGACGCGCTCACCCCGTTCCCCGCCGACCGGGGCTGGGACCTGGCGGGCCTGTTCGACCCCGACCCGGACCGCGCGGGCCGCAGCTACGCCCGCGAGGGCGGGTTCCTCGCCGACGTCGCGGGCTTCGACGCCGACCTGTTCGGCATCAGCCCGCGCGAGGCCATCGGCACCGACCCGCAGCAGCGGCTGCTGCTGGAGGTGGCGTGGGAGCTGTTCGAGCGCGCGGGCATCGCACCCGACTCGCTGCGCGGCACCGACACCGGCGTGTTCGCGGGCGTCATCGCGCACGGCTACCCGGTGCTGCCCGCCCACTCCGCCCAGGGGCTGGAGGGCCACCGCGTCACCGGGGTGTCCGGGAGCGTGGTGTCCGGCCGGGTCGCCTACGCCTTCGGGTTGCAGGGGCCCGCGATGACCGTGGACACGGCGTGCTCGTCGTCGCTGGTGGGCGTGCACCTGGCGGTGCGGGCGCTGCGCGGCGGCGAGTGCTCGCTGGCGCTGGCGGGCGGCGTGACCGTGCTGAGCACGCCGGACCTGTTCGTGGACTTCTCCCGGCAGCGCGGGCTCGCCGCCGACGGGCGCTGCAAGGCGTTCGGGGCGGGCGCGGACGGCACCGGGTTCGGCGAGGGCGTCGGCCTGGTGCTGCTGGAGCGGCTGTCGGACGCGCGGCGCAACGGGCACCGGGTGCTGGGGCTGGTGCGCGGCAGCGCGGTGAACTCCGACGGGGCGTCCAACGGGCTGACCGCGCCCAGCGGTCCCGCGCAGGAGCGCGTCATCGGGCGGGCGCTCGCGGACGCCGGGCTGTCGGCGGCCGACGTGGACCTGGTGGAGGCGCACGGGACCGGGACGCGGCTGGGCGACCCGATCGAGGCGCGGGCGCTGGTGGCGACCTACGGGCGCGACCGGGACGGCGAGCCGGTGTGGCTCGGGTCGGTGAAGTCGAACATCGGGCACACCCAGGCCGCCGCCGGGGTCGCCGGGCTGATCAAGGCGGTGCAGGCGCTCCGGCACGGGGTGCTGCCCGCGACCCTGCACGCGGCCGAGCCCACGACCGAGGTCGACTGGGACGGGGTGGCGGTGCTGGCCGAGCGGCGGGACTGGCCCGAGGTGGGCAGGCCGCGCCGGGCGGCGGTGTCCTCGTTCGGGGTCAGCGGGACCAACGCGCACGTGGTGCTGGAGCAGGCCCCCGAGGAGCTGGCCTCCGAGGAGTTGGTCCCTGGGGAGCAGATCCCCGAGGGGCGGGCTTCAGCGGGTCGGACCTCAGCAGCGGGTCAGGCGGCTGCGGGCCCGACCTCAGCGGCCTGGGTGGCTGCGGGCGTGACTTCAGCGGGCCGGGTGCCCGAGGGGCAGGTACCCGAGGACCAAGCCTCCGAGGGCCGGGTGCCTATGGGCCAGGCGTCCGACGACCGGGCACCTGATGACCAGGCGTCCGAAGGGCGGGTGCCTGGGGGCCATAAATCCGCCGACCAGGAATCCGCCGACCGGGCAGCCGCCCACCAGGCACCCGACGACCAAGCTCCCGCCGGGTCCGATCGGGACGTCCCCGGCCACCTGCCGCTCGTGCTGTCCGCGCACGACCCGGCCGCGCTGCGCGCCACCGCGGCCCGCCTGCTGCCGGTCGCCGAGCGCGTCCCGCTGCCCGAC
Source organism: Actinosynnema pretiosum (assembly GCF_024171695.1). Lineage (GTDB taxonomy): Bacteria > Actinomycetota > Actinomycetes > Mycobacteriales > Pseudonocardiaceae > Actinosynnema > Actinosynnema pretiosum. Next base: position 67,999 of record NZ_JAMTCF010000015.1, read on the forward strand.
CTGGCGCTGTCCCTGGTCACCGGCCGCGCCGCGCTGCCCTGCCGGGCGGTGCTGCCCGCCCGCGACCGGGACCAGGCGCTCGCGGCGCTGCGCGACCTCGCGTCCGGCGCCACCGCGCCCGCCGACCGGGACGGCGGGAGCGTCGCGTTCCTGCTGTCCGGCCAGGGCAGCCAGCGCGTCGGGACCGGGCGGTTGCTGGAGCGGCGGTTCCCGGTGTTCCGCGACGCGCTGCGCGAGGTGTGCGCCCTGCTGGACCGGCGGATCGTCGGCGGCCCCGGCGTGCGCGCCGCGCTGGACGACCCCGACCTGCTCGCCGACACCCGGTACGCGCAGGCCGGCCTGTTCGCCGTGCAGGTCGCGCTGGTGCGCCTGCTCGACGCGCTCGGCGTCCGCCCCGACCTGCTCGCCGGGCACTCGGTCGGCGAGATCGCCGTCGCGCACGCGGCCGGGGTGCTGTCCCTGGCGGATGCCTGCACCCTGGTGGCCGCGCGCGGCGCGCTCATGCGCGAGCTGCCGCCCGGCGTGATGGTCGCGGTGCGCGCGGGTGCGGACGAGGTGCGCGCCGCGCTGGTCGACGGGGTGGAGCTGGCCGCCGTCAACGGCCCCCGCTCCACCGTGCTCACCGGCGACGAGGCCGCCGTGACCTCGGTGGCCGCCCGCTTCGGGCGCGCCACCCGACTGCGGGTCGCCCACGCCTTCCACTCGGCCGCCGTCGACGCGGTGCTGCCCGCGTTCGCCGACGTGCTGGCGCGCCTGGACTTCCGCCCGCCGCAGGTCCCGGTGGCCGCCGCCGCGCCCGGCGCGCTCGACACCCCCGGCTACTGGCTGGACCAGGCCCGTCAGCCGGTGCGCTTCGCCGACGCCGTCACCGACCTGCACCGGCGGGGCGCGACCGCGTTCGTCGAGGTCGGCCCCGGCGGCGGGCTGGCCGCCGCCGCGCAGGAGTGCCTGGACGGGCACGACGTGCTCTGCGCCCCCCTGCTGCACCGCGACCACGACGAGGACCACTCCCTGATCACCGCGCTCGGCGCGCTGCACGCCCGAGGCTCGCACGTCGACTTCGCCCCCCTGCTCGCCGACGCGGGCGGCCGGACCACCGACCTGCCCACCTACCCGTTCCAGCGCCGCCGCTTCTGGCTCGACCCCGCCCCGCCCGCCACCGACGCCGCCCCGCTGGAGCACCCGCTGCTCACCGGGGAGCTGGAGATCCCCGGCTCGGACACCGCCGCGTTCACCGGCCGCGTCGCCACCGGCGCCCAGCCGTGGCTGGCCGACCACCGGCTGCTCGGCGCGGTCGTCGTGCCGGGGACGGCCCTGCTGGACCTGGTGCGGGCGGCCGGTCGGCAGCTCGGGCTGCCCGAGGTCGCCGAGCTGGTCAACGAGGTCCCGCTGGTGCTCGGCGACGGGGCGGCGCTGCTGCGCGTCACCGCCGCCGCGCCGGGGCCGGACGGGCGGCGGGAGGTGGCCGTGCACTCCCGACCGGAGTCGGCAGGTCCGCGCTCGCCGTGGACCAGGCACGTCACCGGCCAGCTCGCCCCCGAGTCGGGGCCGCTCGCGTTCGACCTGGCGCAGTGGCCGCCGCAGGGCGCGCAGCCGCTCCCGGTGGCCGACCACCGGGCCGCGATGGCCGCCACCGGCCACGGGTACGGGCCCGCGTTCCTCGGGCTGCGCGCCGCCTGGCGGCTCGGCGACGAGGTGCTGGTGGAGGCGGTCCTGCCGGACGAGGTCGCCGACGACGGGCACGCCGTGCACCCGGCGCTGCTCGACGCGGTGCTCCAGGCCATCTCGCTCACCGGGGTCGAGGACGGCTCGCAGGTGCGGGTGCCGTTCAGCTGGCGCTCCGCGCGCGGCGCCGGCCGGGCGGGCCGCGCGGTGCGCGCCTCCCTGCGGCCCGACGGCGACGGCGGCGTCCGGGTGCGCGTCGCCTGCCCCGAGGGCCGTCCGCTGCTGGAGATCGCCTCGCTGGTGTCCCGGCCGGTCACCCCCGACCGGCTGCGCTCCGGGGTGCTGCTGCGCCAGGCGTGGACGGAGGTCGGCCCGCCGCCCGGCGCGGCCGAGCCCGTGCCGCTGCGCGAGGTCGGCGAGCGGGTGCCGCCGGTGGTGCGGGTCGACGCCGGGCACGTCCGCGACCTGCTGCCGCTGCTCCAGGAGGCGGTGACCGAGCCCTGCTGGGAGTCGGCGCGACTGCTCGTGACGACCTCGGGCGCGGTCGGGCCGCGCGCCGGTCGCGCCGAAGGGGCCGCGGTGTGGGGCCTGGTGCGGACGGCCGCCGCCGAGCACCCCGGCCGGTTCGTCCTGGTCGACCTGGACGACCGGCCCGAGTCCGCCGCGCTGCTTCCCGCGCTCGCCACCGGCGCGCTGCCGGAGGCGGTGGTCCGCGCGGGACGGGTGCTCGTGCCCGGCCTGCACCGGGTCTCCGCGCCCAGCACCGGCGGGACAGCGCTCGACCCCGGTGGCACCGCGCTGATCACCGGCGGCTCCGGGGCGCTGGCCGCGCTGCTGGCCGAGCACCTGGTGCGCGCGCACGGCGTGCGCTCCCTGGTGCTGCTCAGCCGCAGCGGGCGCGGGCCGGACGTGCCGGGCGCCGACGTGCGGCACGTGCGCGGCGACGTCGCGGACCGGGCCGACGTGGTCGCGGCGCTGGCCGCCGTGCCGCCGGACCGGCCGCTGACGCTGGTGGCGCACCTGGCCGGGGTGCTCGACGACGGCGCGCTGACCTCGCTGACCCCCGAGCGGCTGGACGCGGTGCTGCGCCCCAAGGCCGAGGGCGCCCGGCACCTGGACGAGCTGACCAGGGACCGGGACCTGGCCGCGTTCGTGCTGTTCTCCTCGGTCGCGGGCGCGCTCGGCCACGCCGGGCAGGCCAACTACGCGGCGGCCAACGCCTACCTGGACGGCCTCGCGCACGAGCGGCACGCCCTCGGCCTGCCCGCCACGGCGCTGGCCTGGGGGCCGTGGACCGAGGGCATGGCGCGCGGTCGCGGGACCCTCGCGCCGCAGGTCGCGCTCGACCTGTTCGACGCGGCCCTGCGCACCGGCCTGCCCGCGCTCGTCCCGCTCGACCGCGAACCGGAGCGCCGCGTCCCCGCCCCGCGCGCCGCGACCCCCGCCCCGGCCGGGCCGTCGCTGGCCGACCGGCTGCGCCCGCTGCCGCCCGCCGAGCGGCGCGCCGCCCTGCTGGAGCTGGTCACCGCCGAGGCCCGCGCCGTGCTGGGCCGAGACGACGGGGCCGCGCTGCCCGCCGGGCAGGCGTTCCGCGACGCCGGGTTCGACTCGATCACCGCGATGGCCCTGCGCAACCGGCTCGTCCGGCTGGCCGGGGTGCGCCTGCCCGCGAGCGTCGTGTTCGACCACCCCACCCCCGCCGCCACCGCCGAGCGCCTGGAGGCCGAGCTGTTCCCGGCCGAGCAGCTGCCCGGCCCCCGGCACGGCGACGACTTCGACGACATGGCCGCCGACGAGCTGGTCCGCCGCGCGCTCGGCGGCGAGTAGCCGAAACCCTTGGAGGACACCGCGTGACCACCCGTGAGCAGCTCCTGGACGCGCTGCGCGCCTCGCTGCGGGAGAACGAGCGGCTGCGCGCCACCGGGGGCGCGGTCGAACCGGTCGCGATCGTCGGCGCGGCCTGCCGCTTCCCCGGCGGGGTCACCTCGCCCGAGGAGCTGTGGGACCTGGTCGTCGGCGAGGTCGACGCGGCGGGCGCGTTCCCCGCCGACCGGGGCTGGGACCTGGCGGACCTGTTCGACCCCGACCCGGACCGGATCGGGCGCTCCTACGTGCGGCACGGGGCGTTCCTGCGCGACATGGCCTGGTTCGAGCCGGGGTTCTTCGGGATCTCGCCGCGCGAGGCGCTGGTGATCGACCCGCAGCACCGGCTGCTGCTGGAGGTCGCGTGGGAGGCGTTCGAGCGCGCGGGCATCGCCCCGGACTCGGTCCGGGGGAAGGACGTCGGGGTGTTCGGCGGCGTGCTCAACCACGACCACGGCTCCCGGTTCCGGCCCGTCCCGGCGGAGCTGGAGGGCTACCTGGGGATCGGCAGTTCCGGCAGCGCGGCGGTGGGGCGCGTCGCTTACACGTTCGGGCTGGAGGGGCCCGCGATCACGGTGGACACGGCCTGCTCGTCGTCGCTGGTCGCGATCCACCTGGCGGTGCGGGCGCTCCAGCGCGGCGAGTGCTCGATGGCGCTGGCGGGCGGGGTGACGGTGATGTCCACGCCGGACACGTTCGTCGAGTTCTCGCGGCAGCGCGCGCTGGCCCGCGACGGGCGCTGCAAGGCGTTCTCCGCCGACGCGGACGGCACCGCGTGGGGCGAGGGCGCGGGTCTGGTGCTGCTGCAACCGCTCTCCGCCGCGAGGCGGGACGGGCGGGAGGTGCTGGCGGTGGTGCGCGGGTCGGCGGTGAACTCGGACGGCGCGTCCAACGGGCTGACCGCGCCCAGCGGACCCGCGCAGCAGCGGGTGATCCGGGCGGCGCTCGCCGACGCCGGGCTGTCGGCGGCGGACGTGGATCTGCTGGAGGCGCACGGCACCGGGACCGTGCTGGGTGATCCGATCGAGGCGCAGGCGCTGCTGGAGACGTACGGGCGCGGGCGGGGGCAGGCCGAGCCGCTGTGGCTCGGGTCGGTGAAGTCGAACATCGGGCACACCCAGGGCGCGGCGGGGGTGGCCGGGGTGCTGAAGGTGGTGCAGGCGCTGCGCAACGGCGTCCTGCCGCCCACCCTGCACGCCGCGACGCCCACCACCGAGGTCGACTGGGACGCCGGGGCGGTGCGGGTGCTCGACCGGGCCCGGCCTTGGCGCGGGGGGTGGGGGACTGGTGGCGGTGCGGAGGGTTCCGCCGGTGGTGCCGCAGGCGGTGGTGGCGGTGGTGCGAGTGGTGCTGCGTGTGGCGCTGGTGGTGCCGTAGGCGGTGCGGGCGGTGCTGCGGGTGCTGGTGGTGCTGCGGGCGGTGCTGGTGGTGTGCGGGGCGACGCTGCGAGTGGCGCGCGGGGCGGTGGGGCCGGTGGCTCGGCGGTCCGGCCGAGGCGCGGGGCGGTGTCCGCGTTCGGGGCGAGTGGGACCAACGCCCACCTGATCCTCGAAGAGGCCCCGCCGGGGCTCGAAACGACGCGGGCGGGGAAGGGGCCCGCGACCAGCGCGCCCACCGCACCGCCCGCGCAGCCGCTCGCGGCGGCAGGCGGAACGACGGGCAGCGGAACTGCGGCTGGCGGAGAAGCGGCTGGCGGAACTGCGGCCAGTGGAAGTGGGACCAGCGGAACTGCGGCTGGTGGAACACCGGCTGTTGGAACGGTGACCGCGCCGCCCACCGGACCGCTCACCGGACTGTCCACCGCGCCGCCCGCGAGCCGACCGCACCCGGACTCGCTGGCCGAAACCCCGCTGGCCGCGCCCCAGGCATCCGCCACCCCGCAGCCCGCAACCCCGCCACCCGGTGGTCTGCCCGCTGGGGGGTCGGTGAACTCGCTGGCCAGCGGGGTGCCTGGTGGCTCGCCCGCTGGGGCGTCCGCGAGTTCGCCAGCCACCGGGGTGTCTGGCGGTCTGCCCGCTGGGCCGTCGCTGAACTCGCTGGTTGGTGGGCTGTCTGGTGGCTCGCCCGCTGGGGCGTCCGCGAGTCCGCCAGCCACCGGGGTGTCTGGCGGTCTGCCCGCTGGGGCGTCGGTGAACTCGCTGGCGGGCGGGGTGTCTGGTGGTTCGCCCGCTGTGCCGCCCACGAGTCCGCTGCCCGCTGGACATGAGCCCGCGTCGTCCGGCGCGCCCGTGGGCGCCTCGCCGTCCGCGCCGCCGACCAGCGCAGCGCCCCAGGAAGTCCCCGCAGGCGCCCCCGTTTCTGCCCCCGTCCCCGTCCCCGTCGCCGTGTCCGGCGCCACCACCGCAGGCCTGCGCGCCCAGGCCGCGCGCCTGGCCGGGCGCCTGCGCGAGCGGCCCGCGCTCACCCCCGAGGACGTCGCCCGGCCACTGCTGGTCTCCCGCGCCCAGCGCGAGCAGCGCGCCGTCGTGGTCGCCGCCGACCGGGGCTCGCTGCTCGCCGGGCTCGACGCGCTCGCCGAGGGCGAGGCCGCGCCCCGGCTCGCGCGCGGCGCCGCCGACGTCACCGGGCGGGTCGTCCTGGTGTTCCCCGGACAGGGGGCGCACTGGGTCGGGATGGCCGAGCGGTTGTGGCGGGAGGCGCCCGCCTTCGCCGACAGCATGGAGTCCTGCGCCGCCGCTCTGCGCGCCCTCACCGGGTGGGAGCTGCGGGAGGTGCTCGCCGACCCGGTCGCGCTGGAGCGCGTCGACGTGCTGCAACCGGTGTCGTTCGCGGTCGTCGTGTCGCTCGCCGCGCTCTGGGCTTCGGTCGGCGTGCGGCCCGACGCGGTCGTCGGGCACTCGCAGGGCGAGGTCGCCGCCGCCCACGTCGCGGGCGCGCTCACGCTCGCCGAGGCCGCCCGGATCGTGGTGCTGCGCTCCGCGCTGATCGCCCGCGAGCTGTCCGGGCGCGGCGCGATGCTCACCGTCCTCGCCGACGTCGAGCGGGTCACCGCGCTGCTCGCCGCGTTCGAGGGGCGGGTGTGCGTCGCGGCCGTCAACGGGCCCGCCTCGGTCACCGTCTCCGGCGAGGACGGGGCGGTGCGCGAGTTCGAGCGGGTCCTGTCCGCCCAGCGGATGCTGCGGTGGCGGCTGCCCGGCGTCGACTTCGCCGGGCACTCCCCGCAGGTCGACGCCCTGCGCGCGGACCTGCTGGCCGCGCTCGGCGACGTCACCGCCCGCGAGCCCGAGATCCCGCTGCTGTCCACCGTCACCGGGGAGCCCGCCACCCGGCTCGACGCCGAGCACTGGTACCGCAACCTGCGCGAGCCCGTCCGGTTCGCCGACGCCGTCCGGGCGCTGGTCGACCGGGGGCACCGGGTGTTCGTGGAGGTGAGCCCGCACCCGGTGCTCACCACCAGCGTCGTCGACGTCGCCGCACCGCACCGCACCGCCGTCGTGGGCACCCTCCGCCGCGACGAGGGCGGCCTCGACCGGTTCCTGCTGTCCGCCGCCGAGCTGCACGTGCGCGGTGTGCCCGTCGACCTCGCCCGGCACGCGGGCGCCGGGACGGCCGAGGTGCCGACCACCGCGTTCCAGCGCGAGCGGTACTGGCTGGACGCGCCCCGCCCGTCCGGCGACCCGCGCGCCGCCGGGCTCGTGCCCTCGGGGCACCCGCTGCTGGGCGCGGTCGTGCCGCTGGCGGACGGGACCGTCCTCACCGGGCGGCTCTCGCTGGCCGCGCAGCCGTGGCTGGCCGACCACCGGGTGCTCGGCGCGGTGGTCGTGCCCGGAGTCGCGCTCGTGGAGCTGGCCGTGCGCGCGGGCGACGAGGTCGGCTGCCCGGCGCTGGAGGAGCTGGTGGTGGCCGCGCCGCTGGTGGTCCCGGAGAGCGGTGACGTGCCGGTGCGGGTGGTCGTCGGCCCGCGCGGCGCGGACGGGACGCGCGCGGTGGACGTGGTCTCCGGCGACGAGTCCCCGGTGGTGCACGCGCGCGGCCTCCTCGGCCCGGCCCGCGCGCCCGAGGCGGTCGGGGGCCCGTGGCCGCCCGAGGGCGCCGAACCGGTCGACCTCACCGGGCTCTACCCGGACTTCGCCGCCAAGGGCCTGGAGTACGGGCCGCACTTCCAGCGGCTGACCCGGCTGTGGCGGCGCGGCGACGAGGTGTTCGGCGAGGTCGAGCTGACCGGCGAGCAGCGCCGGGCCGCCGGGTTCGCGCTGCACCCGGCGCTGCTGGAGTGCGCGCTGCACGTGAGCAGCTTCGCCGGGCAGCACGTCGCCGGGGACGGCGGTTCGGTGGGGCTGCCGTTCTCGTTCTCCCGCGTCGCGCTGCACCGGTCCGGCGCGGACGCGGTGCGGGTGCGGGCGACGCGGGTCGGGGACGGGGTCGTCTCGCTCGACCTCGCCGACGCGGCGGGCCGCCCGGTGGCGCGGATCGGCGAGCTGGCGTTCCGCCGGGCCAGCGAGATCCGGTCCGGTCCGCCGGGGGTGCTGCTGGAGACCGCGTGGCGTCCGGTTGAGCTGCCCGACGCCCGGCAGCCCGCCGACGTGACGACCGTGGTGGGGGACTCGGTCGAGCGGGTGCTCGCCGCCCTGCGCGAGGCCCTGGCCGGGGACGGGCGGCTGCTCGTGCTCACCGGCGGTCCCGGCGCGGCGCTCGACACGGCGGTCGGCGCGGCGGTGTGGGGGCTGGTGCGGTCGGCGCAGCTGGAGGAGCCCGGCCGGATCGTGCTGGCCGACCTGGACACCGCCCCCGAGCGGGCGGGCGCGGCGCTGGACCGGGTGCTGGCCTCCGGCGAGCCCCAGGTCGCGATCCGCGCCGGGGCCGTGCTCGTGCCCCGGTTGACGCCGGTCGCGGCGGTCGCCGGGCCCGTCGTGCTGGACCCGGCGAAGACGGTGGTGCTCACCGGCGGGACCGGCGCGCTCGGGCGGCTCGTCGCCCGTCACCTGGTCACCGACCACGGCGCCCGCGAGCTCCTGCTGCTCGGGCGCGGCGGTCCGGAGCGGGCGCGCGACCTGGTCGCCGAGCTCACCGACCTCGGCGCCGAGGTCGAGGCCCTCGCCTGCGACGTCGCCGACCGGGACGCGCTGTCCGCCGCGCTCGCCGGGCGCGCGCTCACCGCCGTCGTGCACCTCGCGGGCGCGCTCGACGACGGCGTGGTGACCGCGCTGACCCCCGAGCGGCTGGCCGCCGCGTTCGCGCCCAAGGCGCTGGCCGCCCGGCACCTGGACGAGCTGACCAGGGACCACGACCTGGCCGCGTTCGTGCTGTTCTCCTCCGTGGCCTCGGTGCTCGGCTCGGCCGGGCAGGCCAACTACGCGGCGGCCAACGGGTTCCTCGACGGCCTCGCGCACGAGCGGCACGTGCTCGGCCTGCCCGCCACGTCCATCGCCTGGGGGCTGTGGGACGTGGACAGCGGGCTGGTGGGGGAGCGCGGCGCGGCCGACCGGGAGCGGCTGGCCGCGTCCGGGATGCGCCCGCTGCCCGCGCCCGCCGCGCTCGACCTGCTCGACGCCGCGCTGGCCTGCGGGCGGCCCGCCGTCACCGCGCTCGCGCTGGCCCGCGCCGCCGACCGGGCGCCCGCCGCGCTGAGCGAGGTGGTCGCGTCGCGCCGGACGCCCGCGCCCGCCGCACCGGTCGCGGGGGACCCGGCCGCGCTGCTCGCGCTGGTGCGGGCCGAGGCCGCCGCCGTGCTCGCCCTGCCCGTCGCGGGCGTCGACGAGCAGCGGGCGTTCCGCGACCTCGGGCTCGACTCGCTGACCGGGGTGGAGCTGCGCAACCGGCTCGCCGAGGCCACCGGGCTGAGGTTGCCCGCGACGCTGGTGTTCGACCACCCGACCCCCGCCGCACTGGCCGCCGCGCTGCTGGAGCGGCTGGGCGGCGCGGCCTCGGGAACGGCGTCCGGCGCAGGGGTCGGCACGGCGTCGGCGTCCGGCACAGCACCTGCCGCAGGGTTTGGTGCGGGGCACGGCGCCGCCTCCACGCCCGTGCCCGTGCCCGGCGAGCCGATCGCGATCGTCGGCATGGCCTGCCGCGCGCCGGGCGGGGTCGTCTCGCCCGAGGACCTGTGGGACCTGGTCGCGGGAGGCGTCGACGCGGTCGGTCCGTTCCCCGCCGACCGGGGCTGGGACCTGGAGCGGCTGGTGCACCCGGACCCCGACCACGAGGGCTCCACCTACGTCGACCGGGCCGCGTTCCTGGACGACCCGGCCGGGTTCGACGCGGACTTCTTCGGCATCTCGCCGCGCGAGGCCCTCGCCATGGACCCGCAGCAGCGGTTGCTGCTCGAAGTCGCGTGGGAGGCGTTCGAGCGCGCGGGCATCGCCCCGGACTCGGTCCGGGGGAAGGACGTCGGCGTGTTCGCGGGCGTCACCAACCACGACTACGACCAGGTGCTCCCGCGCGGCGACGACGGCTACCGGATCACCGGCGTGTCGGGCAGCGTCGTGTCGGGGCGCATCGCCTACGCGCTCGGGCTGGAGGGCCCCGCGCTGTCGGTGGACACCGCCTGCTCGGCCTCGCTGGTGGCGATCCACCTCGCGGTGCGGGCCCTGCGCGGCGGCGAGTGCTCGATGGCGCTGGCGGGCGGCGCGACGGTCATGGCCACCCCCAGGGGGTTCGTGGAGTTCGCCAGGCAGCGCGGGCTCGCCCCGGACGGGCGGTGCAAGTCCTTCGCCGAGTGCGCGGACGGGACGGCGTGGTCCGAGGGCGCGGGGTTGGTGCTGCTGGAGCGGTTGTCGGACGCGCGGCGCAACGGGCACCGGGTGCTGGCGGTGGTGCGGGGCAGCGCGGTGAACTCGGACGGCGCGTCGAACGGGTTGACCGCGCCGAGCGGTGCGGCCCAGCAGCGGGTGATCCGGGCCGCGCTCGCGGACGCCGGTCTGTCCACTTCGGACGTCGACGCGGTGGAGGCGCACGGGACCGGCACCCGGCTGGGCGACCCGATCGAGGCCCGCGCCCTGGTGGAGACCTACGGGCGCGGCCGGGACGGCGAGCCGCTGTGGCTCGGGTCGCTCAAGTCCAACCTCGGGCACATGCAGGGCGCGGCCGGGATCGGTGGTGTGGTGAAGACCGTGCAGGCGCTGCGGCACGGGGTGCTGCCGCGCACCCTGCACGTCGACGCGCCGACCTCCGAGGTCGACTGGGACGGCGTGGCGGTGCTGGCCGAGCAGCGCGCGTGGCCCGAGGTGGACCGGCCGCGCCGGGCGGCGGTGTCCTCGTTCGGGGTCAGCGGCACCAACGCGCACGTCGTGCTGGAGCAGGCCCCCGCAGACGAGACCCCCGGTGAGAGCGCCGGGGACCCGCCCGGCGCGCTGCCGCTCGTGCTGTCCGCGCGCGGCCCGGCGGCCCTGCGCGCCAGGGCCGCGCAGCTCGCCGACGTCCTCGACGGGGCCCCGCTCCGGGACGTCGCCTCGGCGCTCGCGCGCGGGCGCGCCGTGCACGAGCACCGCGCCGTGGTCGTCGCCGCCGACCGGGACGCCCTGGCCGCCGGGCTCCGCGCGCTGGCCGATGGCCGCCCGCACGCCGCCGCCCGCACCGGGGTCCGCGCGCCCGGCGGGTTGGCGTTCGCGTTCTCCGGGCAGGGCAGCCAGTTCGTCGGCATGGGGCGCGGCCTGCACGCCGCGTTCCCCGCGTTCGCCGAGGTCTTCGACCGGCTGTGCGCCTCGCTCGACGGCCGGTTGAGCCGCGTCACCGGGCGCTCGGTCCGGGACGTCGTGCTCGACGGGCCCGCCGAGCTGCTCGCGGAGACCGTCCACGCCCAGCCCGCGCTGTTCGCCGTGGAGGTCGCGCTGGCGCGGCTGCTGGAGGGGTGGGGCGTCGTGCCCGACGTCGTGCTCGGGCACTCGGTGGGCGAGCTCGCCGCCGCGCACGTCGCGGGCGCGCTGTCGGAGTCGGACGCCTGCGCGCTCGTCGCGGCCAGGGCGCGCGCCATGCACGGGGCGCGGCGGGGCGGGGCGATGCTCGCGGTGGCCGCCACCGAGGAGCAGGTCGCGCCGCTGCTGGGCGAGGGCCTCGCGCTGGCCGCCGTCAACGGGCCGGGCGCGGTGGTGCTGTCCGGCGACGGCGACGCGGTCGAGCGGGCCGCCGCCGCGTGCGCCGGGCGCGGGTGGCGGACCAAGGCGCTGCGGGTGAGCCACGCCTTCCACTCCGCGCACCTGGACGGGGTGCTGGGGGAGCTGGCGGGAGCGGCGCGGCAGGTTCAGTTCCTGCCCCCGCGCGTCCCGCTGCTGTCCAACCTCACCGGCGCGCCCGTCGACGCCGGGCTGCTCGCCGACCCGGACTACTGGGTGCGGCACGCCCGGCAGGCCGTCCGGTTCGGCGACTGCGTCGCCCGGCTGGGCGAGCTGGGCGTGACGCGGGTGCTGGAGGTGGGGCCCGGTGGCGCGCTGGCCGCCCTGGTGCGCGAGCAGGTCGCGCCGGGGACCGCGGTGGCGCGCGGGCTGGTCGACGGGGACGAGGTGGTCGGGCTGCTCTCCGGGGTCGGCGACCTGTTCGCGTCCGGGGCCCCGGTCGACTGGCCCGCGCTGCTGGGCGGGCCGGGCGCGTTCGCCGACCTGCCCACCTACCCGTTCCAGCGCACCCGGTTCTGGCCGGTGGCGCAGGCGCCCGGCGCGTGGTGCGAGGTGCGCCACGAGCGGCTGCCCGCGCCTCGGGGTGGCGGGGACGCGACCGTGCTCGAGGTGGGGCCGACCGCCTCGGCGGAGGAGCTGGCGAGCGTCGCCGACGTGCTGGCCGAGCACGGCGGCCCGCTGCTGGTGGTCACCGGGGACGGCGCGGTGGCCGGGCTGGTGCGCTCGCTGCCGGTCCGCGCGGACGTCGTGCTGGCGGACGCGGACGACGATCCGGCGTCGGTGGCGCTGCTGCCCGCGCTGCACGGCTGCGGTGAGCCCGAGGTGGTGGTGCGCGCGGGCGAGGTGCGCGCGCCCAGGCTGCGCCGCGTCACCGCGACCGGCGCGGTCCCGGCCGGTCCGGTGCTGGTGGTCGGGGAGGCCGCGCGGAGCGTGGTGGCGGCCTGCGGGGTCCGCGAACCGGTCGTGCTGCCCGCCGCCCCCGACCGGGCGGAGCTGGTGGCCGCGCTGGACGGGCACCGCCCGGACTGGGTCGTGCTCGCCGTCGAGCCGGACGACGCGGGCCTGGCGCTGGCCGCGCTGCTGGACGAGCTGACCCGCGACCGGCCGCCCGCGCTGTTCGCGCTGTGCGGACCGGCGGGCGCGCTCGGCGACGCGGCGCGCCCCGAGGACGCGGTGGCCGCCGGGGTGCTGGCCGCGCTCGTGCGCCGCCGCCACGAGGACGGCCTGCCCGCGACCCTGCTGTGCGCGGGACCGGGGGTGCCACCGCTGAGCCCGGAGCTGGGGGTGGTCGTGTTCGCGCGGACGCCCGAGGTGGTGCTGCCCGAGCCGAGGAGCGCCCGGCCCGAGCCGGGCGCGGTCGACCTGACCGGCCCGGACCGGGACCGGGTGCTGCGGGCGCTGGTGCGCGACCACGCCGCCGCCGTGCTGGGGCGCGCCGACGGTTCGGTGGACGAGCGGGCCGCGTTCAAGGACCTGGGGTTCGACTCGATGACGGCGGTGGAGCTGCGCGACCGCCTGGCCGCCGCCACCGGCCTGACCCTGCCCGCGACCCTGCTGTTCGACCACCCGACGGCGGCCGGGGTCGCCACCGTGCTGGCGGGGCTGCTCGACGGCGGCGACCCGGTGACCTCGGGCCTCGACCGCCTGGAGGCCGCCCTCGCCGACCCGCCCGCCGACCCGGCGCTGCGCGCGAGCGCCGCCGCCAGGCTGCGCGGGCTGCTCGCCGCCCTGTCCGACGACGGGCGAGGCCGGTCCGACGACGGCCGAGGCGAGCCCGACGGCGGGGCCGCGCTCCGGGACGCGGGCGTGGCGGAGCTGTTCGAGTTCATCGACACCCGGCTGGGCCGCGCCGAGCGGACCTGACCGGTTCGGGGCCGCACCCGCGGCCCTTCACCACCGGGGTCCGCCGCGTGGCGGGCCCCAGCACGGAGGAAGACAGTTGCGCGTTCTGTTCACCGTCACCGGGGCCCCGTCGCACGCGCACGAGATGCTCGTGCTCGGGCGCGCGGTCCTGGACGCCGGGCACGAGGTGCTCGTGGCCACGGCCCCCAGCGCCGCACCGGGCCTGCGGGGCAGCGGCCTGCCCTCGGTCGAGGCGCTGCCCGACCAGGCGAGGTTCTGGGTTGAGCGGCTCGGGGGCGTCGCGCCACCGGCCAGGCCGGGCACCGACTACCCCGGCGCCGACGCGATCGTCGACGTCATCGCGGGCAGGGCGCTGCTGCGGGAGGCGCTGGCCGGGCTGCGCCCCGTCGTCGACCGCTTCCAGCCCGACCTCCTCCTGCGCGACGGCATGGAGCTGGCCGGGCTGCTTGTCGCGGAGGAGCGCGGGCTGCCCTGCCTGACCGTCCCCTCGGGCACGACGAACCAGCTCGACCCGGCCGCCGTGCTGCCCCGGCTCAACGAGCGCCGGGCCGAGCTGGACCTGCCCACCTCGGCCGACCCGCGCAGCGCGCACCGGCACGGCCACGTCGACTGCCTGCCGCGCGAGTACTCCCTGCTCGGCGTCCCGCTCAGCCCGTGCCTGGCCTACCGGCCGCCGTCACCCGAAGGCCGGTCGCTGCCCGCGTGGGTCGCCGACCTGGACCCGTCCCGCCCGCTGGTCTACGGGGCGGTCGGCATCGCGCTGGCCGCCACCTGGCGCCGCGACGACGTGACCGCGCTGGCCGCCGACCCGGTGGAGGCGCTGGACCTCCTGGTGACCGCCCTGTCCGAGGTGGACTGCGCCGCGGTGGTGTCCACCGGTGGCATCCCGGTCGACCGCGTCCGGTCGGGCGCGCCGCACGTGCGCGTGGTCGAGCGGGCGCCCCAGCCGCTGCTGCTGGAGTGCGCGCAGCTGTTCGTCACCCACGCGGGGGCCAACAGCGTGCGCGAGGGGGTGCGGGCGGGGGTGCCGATGGTCGCGACCCCGCTGTTCGGCGACCAGCCGCACAACGCCGCCAGGGTCGCCGCGCTGGGACTGGGGCTGCGGGTGGTGGACGGCTCGCCCGCCGAGCTGGCGGACGCCTGCCGGACCGTGCTGGCCGATCCCGGTTTCACCGCCAGGGCCCGCCACGCGCGCCGGACCCTGCTCGCGCTGCCCCCGGTGAGCGAGGTGGTGACCCGGTTGGCGGAGATCGCCGATGCGGCGCGGAGCGTCGTGGCGGTGTGATCGCGTGGGGGCGGGCGTCCGGGGCCTGGGTGGACGGTCGCGCCTTGGTCGGCCGTGCGCTGGACTGTCGCGTGCTGGTCAGTCGCGTGCTGGACGGTCGCGTGCTGGTCGGACTGCCGAGATCGAGGGCTCGCCCCCACCCCCGGACCGACCGCCGTCCGCGCGGACCATCCCTCCGGGACGCGTGGACGGCCTCCCGCCGGGTACCCGCCGCATTTCGCGATCCGGGACGAGGAGAGGTCACATGCCCAGGAGGTTGGCCGAGCAGGTCGTCGTCGTGGTGGGCGCGTCGTCGGGGATCGGGCGGGTCACCGCGCTGCGGTTCGCGGCTGCGGGGGCGCGGGTGGTGTGCGCGGCGCGCAACGCCCGCGCCCTCGACGGCCTGGTCGAGGAGGTCCGGGGCGCGGGTGGGACGGCGGTCGCGGTGACGGCGGACATCGCCGACGAGGCTGCGGTGCGCGCGGTCGCCGACGTGGCGGTGGAGCGGTTCGGGCGGGTGGACACGTGGGTCAACGCGGCCGGGATCGGGGTGTACGGGCGGGTCGAGGACACGCCCGCCGAGGAGTTCGACCGGGTGATGCGGGTCAACTACCTCGGGCACGTGCACGGGGCCAAGGCCGCGCTGCCCGCGCTGCGCGAGGCGGGCGGGGGAGTGCTGATCGGGATCGCGTCCGTGCTCGGGCTGCGCTCGGCGCCGCTCCAGGCCCCCTACGCGGCCAGCAAGGCGGCGGTGCGGTCGTTCTACGACGGGCTGCGGGTGGAGCTGGCCCACGACGGCGAGCCGATCGCGGTCACCGCCGTGCTGCCCGCCGCGATCAACAGCCCGTTCTTCGAGCACTGCCGCAGCCGCGTCGGGTCGCTGCCCGAGCCGCCGCCCCCGGTGTACGCGCCGGAGCTGGTCGCCGAGGCCGTGCTGCGCGCCGCCGAACGACCGCGCCGCGAGGTGCCGGTGGGCGACGCGGCGCTCGCGTTCTACCTGGGGCAGCGGCTGTTCCCGGCGCTGACGGACGCGCTGATGTCGCTGCGGGTGGTCGGCCGGTCCGGGATGCGGTCGGACCGGCCGGACAACGGGGTGGACAACGTGGACTCGCCGGTGGACGAGGACGGGCGGGTGCACGGGTCGTATCCGGGGCGGGTGCTGAGCGCCAGTCCGGTGACGGCGCTGCTGGCGCGCGTGCCCAGGCCGGGGGAGGTGTTGACCTCGGTGGTGAGCGGGGTGCACCGGGTGACGGGGGCGGTGCGGGACGGGGTGCGCGCGGCAGCCCGGTCCTGAGCGCCGAACGCGGACTGGGCCGACCGGGACGTCCGGTCGGCCCCGTTCCCGTTCCCGTCCGCGGTTCAGTCGTCGGACTGGGTCGCGCGGTAGTGCGCGGCGTCGCGGCCCAGCACGACGCCGAGGCCGATCATGCCGACGGCCAGGCCCAGGTGCAGCCAGTTGTCGGCGGCGTTGAGCGGCACGAAGTTGGCCGTGCTGTGCTCGTCCACCACCACCCCGTACAGCCACAGCACCGCGTAGATCGCGCCGCCGCCGATCAGGAAGGCGCGGGCGCCGCGCGGGGCGCGGGACAGCCCGGTGGCGATACCCGCCGCGCCGAACGCGAGGTGCACCAGGTTGTGCAGCGCGGAGACCTTGAACACGCCCAGCAGCGCGGCGTCCGAGTGGTGGCCCGCGAACGCGAGGCTGTCGTAGTCCGTGGTCAGACCGGGGACGAACCCGGCGACGCCGATCAGCAGGAACACCGCGCCGACCGCTAATGCGGCGATCTGCACCGGCGTGCGGCGGCGGGTGGTGGTGCTGCTCATGCCTGCCTCCAGGGAGCAGGGCGTCCGGCGGGGCCGGACGTCCGGGCGGCTGCCCGGTGCACGCGGCTACCCGTGGCGGTGCGGGGCAAACGACCTCGTCCGACCGGTGCGCCGAACGGCGGCCTTCCGGGGTTCAGCGGCGCCGCAGGGGGTCACGGGTGCGCGTCGAGC
The DNA here is from genome assembly GCF_024171695.1 of Actinosynnema pretiosum. Taxonomy (GTDB): domain Bacteria; phylum Actinomycetota; class Actinomycetes; order Mycobacteriales; family Pseudonocardiaceae; genus Actinosynnema; species Actinosynnema pretiosum. The sequence goes on from NZ_JAMTCF010000015.1 coordinate 84,697, forward strand.
GCGTCCAGCACCTCGTCGCCGTGCTCGCGCGCCCACTCGGTCAGCAGGTGGATCGGCTCGATCAGCGTCGTCCCGAGCGCGGTGAGGGAGTACTCGACGCGCGGCGGCACCCCTGGGTGCGCGTGCCGGTCCACCAGCCCGCGCGCCTCCAGGCGGCGCAGCGTCTGGGTGAGCACCTTGCGGGACACCCCGCCGATCAGCCCGGCCAGCTCGCCGTGCCGCACCGGGCCCTCGCTCAGCCCGTAGAGCACGACCGCCGCCCACTTGTCGGCGAGCAGCTCGAACGTCAGGCGCCCAGGGCAGTCGGACAGGAAGCAGTCGGCCGGGGAGAAGCCGGACCGGGAGGAGCCGCCGGGGGCAGAACCGCTCATGGGGCCAAAGGTACCCGGAGGTTCCCACGGGCGTGGCTAGCCTGGCTTTCGCTTGTCCCCCAACGGAAGGAGAGCCGTGCGAGCCATCACCCAGCACGGGTTCGGCGGGCCGGAGGCGCTCGTCGTCGTGGACGCCCCCGATCCCCGTCCGCTGCCCAGCGAGGTCCTCGTCCGGGTCGAGGCGATCGGGCTCAACCCCCTGGAGGCGCGGCTGCGCGCGGGCGAGTTCCCGCTGCTCGGCCCGCCGCCGTTCACCCTCGGCTGGGACATCAGCGGCGTGGTCGAGGACGCCTCGGGCACCTACCGGTTCCGGCCGGGCGACGAGGTGTTCGGGATGCCGCTGTTCCCGCGCGCCGCGAGCGCGTACGCCGAGCTGGTCGCCGCGCCCGCCCTGCACCTGGCGCGCAAACCGGCCGCGCTCACGCACGTGGAGGCGGCGGCGCTGCCGGTGGTCGGGCTGACCGCGTGGCAGGCGCTGGTGGACCTGGCGCGGGTCGGACAGGGCGATCGCGTGCTGGTGCACGGCGGTGGCGGCGGGGTCGGGCACGTCGCGGTCCAGATCGCCAAGGCCCTGGGGGCGCACGTGATCACCACCGCGAGCGCCGGGAAGCGCGAGTTCGTCCTCGGCCTCGGCGCCGACGAGGTCCTCGACCACGCGGCGGTGGACTTCGCCGAGGCGGTGCGGGACGTCGACGTCGTGCTCGACCTGGTCGGCGGCGCCACCGCCGAGCGCTCGCTGCCCGTGCTGCGCCCAGGCGGGATCATGGTGACGGCGGTGTCCGAGGACGACCCGCGCCTGGCCGAGGCGTTCGCGGCGGCCGGGCTGCGCTTCAGCGGCGTCGCGCTCGACCCGGACCCGGTCGGCCTGCGCGGGCTGGTGGACCTGGTCGAGCGCGGCGCGCTGCGGGTGCACGTGCGGGAGGTGTTCCCGTTCGAGCGGGTGGTCGACGCGCACCGGGCGCTCGACCGGGGTCACCTCACCGGCAAGCTCGTGCTCGCGGTGACCCGGTAGGACCGGGCGGCGGGGCGGGGTGGCTCGACCGGGTCGGGACCGCGCCTGACGACGGCGACCGCGGCGCCGTCGTCGGCGCGCACCTCGGCCTGCCCACCACCGCCCAGCGCCCGCGTCGAGCGGACGCCGGGGGCGGGTTCAGCGGGTCAGTGCGGCGAACATCAGGGCGAACTGCTCCAGCGCGGCCCTCGCCAGCTCGTCGTCGCGGTGCGAGAACCAGGACGAGGCGACCCCGTCCAGCACCGACACGACCATCTCGGCCAGCAGCGCCCCGTCCACCGCGTACTCGACCCCGGACTCGCGCGCCAGCCGCTCCAGGTGCGCGGCGGCCTTCGCGGTGTACTCGCGGTGCTGCCACGCGGGCAGCTCGCGCAGTTCGGGTTCCCGCTGGGCGAGCGCGACCAGCTCGCCCAGCACCAGCTCCGCCTCGGGGTCGGCCTGGAACGCGGTCCAGAACGCGTCCAGCAGCGTGCGGATGTTGTCCACGGCGGGCAGGTCGGGGGAGATCGCGGGCCACGCCGCGTCCAGGCTGGTGTTGATGCCCGTGCTCAGCAGCGCGGTGAACAGCTCCCGCTTGGAGCGGAAGCAGTAGTGGAACGCGCCGTGCGGCATGTCGGCCTCGGCGCAGATCGCGCGCGTGGTCGCGGCGGCGACCCCGTCGCGCTTCATCACCCGCAGCGCGGCGGCCACGAGCAGCTCGCGCCGCACGCTCGCGCTGACGTGCTTCCTGGCCGGTGCCGTCGACATGGGACGATCCTAACAGTCTGGCCAACTGACCTAGTCGCTTGACTTGGTCACTTGGCCAACTTTACCGTGGGGGCGGCCGAGCAGCCGTCAACCCGAGGGGAACCCGTGGTCACCGCAAGCGCGCGCATCCCAGGACCGAAACCGCTCCCGCTGGTGGGGAACCTGGTCGACGTCCTCACCTCGGACCTGGACACCGACGTCGACTTCCTCGACCGCTGCCACCGCGAGCACGGCCCGATCGTCGCGCTGACCTTCGCCGGGCAGCGCCAGGTCTTCGCCTCCGGCCACGAGCTCGTCGCCCGCATGTGCGCCGACCCGCTCTGGACCAAGGCCGTGCACCCGACGCTGGAGCAGGTCCGCGACTTCGCGGGCGACGGGCTGTTCACCGCGCGCAACGACGAGCCCAACTGGGGCAAGGCGCACCGGCTGCTCATGCCCGCGTTCGGACCGACCGCCATGAAGGACCACTTCCCGGCGATGCTCGACATCGCCGAGCAGATGCTCGTGCGCTGGCAGCGGTTCGGCCCCGAGCACCGGATCGACGTCGCCGACGACATGACCCGGCTGACCCTGGACACCATCGCGCTGTGCGCCTTCGGCACCCGGTTCAACTCCTTCTACCGCGACCGCGCCCACCCCTTCGTGGACGCGATGGTGCGCAGCCTCGTGGAGGCCGGTGAGCGCTCCGAGCGGCTGCCCGGCGTGCAGCCGTTCCTGGTGGGGCGGAACCAGCGGTACCGGGAGGACATCACCACGATGAACCGGATCGCCGAGGAGATCGTCGCCGCGCGCGCCGCCCTGCCCGCCGGTGAGCGGCCGGACGACCTGCTGGAGCGGATGCTGACCTCGGCCGACCCGGTCACCGGGGAGCGGCTGTCGGCGCGGAACGTGCGGTACCAGCTGGCCACGTTCCTGATCGCGGGCCACGAGACCACCTCCGGCCTGCTCTCGTTCGCCGTGCACCGGCTGCTGTCACACCCCGAGGTGCTGCGCAGGGCCAGGAGCGCGGTGGACGAGGTGCTGGGCGACCGGGCGCCCGCGTTCGAGGACCTGGCCCGGCTCGACTACCTGGGTCAGGTGCTGCGCGAGACCCTGCGGCTGCACCCCACCGCGCCCGCGTTCGCGCTGGCGCCGGGCGAGCCGACCGAGCTGGGCGGGCACCGGATCGACGCGGGCGAGTCGGTGCTGGTGATGCTGCCGACCCTGCACCGGGACCCGGCGGTGTGGCGCGACCCCGAGGTGTTCGACCCGGAGCGGTTCGCGCCCGAGCGGATGGGCGAGATCCCGGCCTACGCGTGGATGCCGTTCGGGCACGGCGCGCGGGCGTGCATCGGGCGGCCGTTCGCCTTGCAGGAGGCCACTCTCGTGCTGGCGCTGGTGCTCCAGCGGTTCGACCTCGCGCTCGCCGACCCCGACTACCGGCTGACCGTCAAGCAGACGTTGACGCTCAAGCCGGAAGGGCTGGTCGTCCGCGCCCGGCCGCGCGTCGACCGGCCGGTGGCCGCCGCACCCGTGGAAAACCCCATGAAAACCGTTGCGCCGCAGCAGGTTCCGGTCGCCGATCGGCACGGCACCCCGCTGCACGTGCTCTACGGGTCGAACGGCGGCAGCAGCGAGGGCCTGGCGCGCACGATCGCCGGTGACGGGACGGCTCGCGGGTGGGCGACTTCCGTTGCGCCCCTTGACGAGGCGGTGCGCGCGCTGCCGACCACGGGACCGGTGGTGATCGTCAGCTCCTCCTACAACGGCGCCCCGCCGGACAACGCGGCGGACTTCGTGCGCTGGCTGACCGAGGAGGGCCCCGACCTGTCCGGAGTGGACTACCTGGTGCTCGGCTGCGGCAACCTGGACTGGTCGGCCACCTACCAGCGCGTGCCCACCCTGATCGACGAGGCCATGGCGGCGGCGGGCGCGCGGCGGCTGCGGGAGCGCGGGGTCACCGACGCCCGCGCGGACTTCTTCGGCGACTGGGAGCGCTGGTACGAGCCGCTGTGGCCGCTGCTGTCGGCCGAGTGCGGCGTCGCGGTGGGCGAGGTCGGGCCGCGCTTCCGCGTGGTCGAGTCGGACGCGGCGGACGGCCTCGGCGACCTCGCGTCGGCCGTGGTGCTGGAGAACCGGGAGCTGGTGCGCGGACCGGACGCCGGGTCCAAGCGGCACCTGGAGCTGCGCCTGCCCGACGGCACGTCCTACCGCACCGGCGACTACCTGTCGGTGCTGCCGCAGAACCACCCCGACCTGGTGCGCCGGGCGGTGGCGCGGCTGGGGACGCGCGCGGAGCGGGTGGTGACGGTGGAGTCGAGCGCGCCCGCCGGGCTGGTTCCGGTGGGGCGGGCGCTGCGGGTGGACGAGCTGCTGTCCCGGTGCGTCGACCTGTCCGCGCCCGCGAGCGCGGGCGTGGTGGCGCGGCTGGCCGAGCGCTGCCCCTGCCCGCCGGAGCGCGCCGAGCTGGCCGCCACCACCGGGGCGACGCTGCTGGAGCTGCTGGAGCGCTTCCCCTCGTGCGCGGTCGACCTCGCGCTGGCGCTGGAACTGCTGCCCGCGCCCAGGACGCGGCTGTACTCGATCAGCTCGGCCGCCGAGGAGCGGGCCGAGGTGGCGCTGACCGCGTCCGTGGTCGGCGTGACCTCCGGCTACCTCGGCCGGGTGCGGCCCGGTGACCGGGTGGCGGTGGGCGTCGCGTCCCCGCCGGAGTCGTTCCGCCCGCCTTCGGACCCCGCGACGCCGATGGTGCTGATCGCCGCGGGCACGGGGATCGCGCCGTTCCGGGGTTTCCTCCGGGCGCGGGCGGCGCTCGGCGGCGAGCCGGGACCGGTGCTGCTGCTGTTCGGCTGCCGGGGGCCGGAGCTGGACGACCTGTACGCGGAGGAGTTCGCCGCGCTCGGGGACTGGCTGGAGGTGGACCGGGCGTACTCGCGCCACCCCGACGGCGGGGTCCGCCACGTGCAGCACCGGCTGTGGGAGCGGCGCGACCGGGTGCGCGAGCTGGTCAACGCGGGGGCGCGCGTGTACGTCTGCGGTGACGCGACGCGGATGGGGCCTGCGGTGGAGGAGACCTTGGCGCGCGTCGGATCCGGCGCCGGGTGGCTGGACGCCCTGCGCGCGCGGGGGCGGTACGCGACGGACGTGTTCTGAGCGGGCCTCCGACCGAGGGGGCGCCCGCGCGCCCCCTCAGTCCAGGTACCCCTCAAGGCCGCGCGAGCGCGCCGGGTGCTGCAACTTCGCCATCGTGCGCGACTCGATCTGCCGGATGCGCTCGCGCGTCACCCCGTAGACCCGCCCGACCTCGTCCAGCGTGTGCAGCACCCCGTCCGGGAAGCCGTACCGCATCCGCACCACGCCCGCCTCGCGCGGCGTCAGCGTGTCCAGCACCGCCCGCAGGTCCGCCGACAGCAGCGCCGAGCTGACCGCCTCCAGCGGGGCCACCGCGTTCTCGTCCGCGATCAGGTCACCGATCGAGGTGTCCGCCTCCGCGCCGATGGTCTGGTCCAGCGACACCGGGGTGCGCGCGTGCTGGCGCAGCTCCACCACCTTCTCCGGCGTCACGTCCAGCTCGAACGCGACCTCCTCGGCGGTCGCCTCGCGCCCGTTGCGGTGCAGCAGCTCCCGCTCGATCCGCGCCAGCTTGGTGACCACCTCCACCATGTGCACCGGCAGCCGGATGGTGCGCGACTGGTCGGCCAGCGCGCGCGTGATCGCCTGCCGGATCCACCAGGTGGCGTAGGTGGAGAACTTGAAGCCCTTGGCGTAGTCGAACTTCTCGACCGCCCGCACCAGGCCCAGGTTGCCCTCCTGGATGACGTCGAGCAGCGCCATGCCCTTGCCGGTGTACCGCTTGGCGATGCTCACCACCAGCCGCAGGTTCGCCTCCAGCAGGTGGTCCTTGGCGCGCTGCCCGTCCCGCACCACCCGGCGCAGCTCGATCGGCCGCCGCGAGCCGCGCGCGGCCGGTGGCAGGTCCAGCAGGTGCTCGGCGTACAGGCCCGCCTCGACCCGCCGGGCCAGCTCCACCTCCTGGTCGGCGGTCAGCAGCCGCACCCGGCCGATCGCCTTGAGGTACGCGCGGGTCGAGTCCGCCGCGTTCGCCGCCTCCGCGTCGCGGCGCAGGCTGGCCGCCAGCTTGATGTCGTCGTCGGTCTCCCACGTGAACGCCTCGGTCACGCCCCACCGCCGGACCGGACGGCGCGCGCGGCCGTCCTCGGAATGACCAATACACAGCCCATGATCGTGTGCCGCTCCTCCTGGGAACTGCCCGCGCCGATTCGGCGCGCAACACGCAGGGGTTCCACTGTACCCATCGCGGGAGCGTGCTCAGGGAAGTGGAATGTCACGCTCGGGGGTTTTGACAACCGCTGACCGGACGTGTGCAACGGGGGTTCGGGTCAGGGGGTGGCGGGTTTGCGGACCAGCAGTTGCGCCTGCCGGAAGCGCTCGCCGACCTGCGGTTCCCGCACCACCTCGGCCACGTCGGTGAAACCGCTCGCGCGCAGCAGCGCCAGCAGGGTGGTGGGGGACCAGCGGTAGGCGGTCACGACTTTGTGGTCGAAAGCCTGGGGTTCCGGATCGTCGCCCGCGAAGAAACCGAGCATGAGGTGACCGCCGGGTTCGAGCACCCGGTGGAACTCGGCGAGCACGGGCGGGAGTTCGGCGGGCGGGGTGTGGATCACCGAGTAGAACGCCAGGATTCCGGCGAGACCGGCGTCGGGGAGGTCGAGCCGCGCCATGGAGCCCTCGGTGAACTCCAGGTCCGGGTTCGCCGCGCGGGCGATGGAGATCATCGTGGGGGACAGGTCGACGCCGAACGCGGACAGGCCGAGCGCGCTCAGGTGCGCGGTGAGGTGGCCGGGGCCGCAGCCGAGGTCCGCGACGCGGGCGCCGGGGCCGACGAGCTCGGCGAACGCGGAGAGCAGGGCGCGTTCGAGGGGGAAGGACTTGAGGACGTCGGTGAACAGGTCCGCGTAGAGGTGGGCGACGGCGTCGTAGGCGGACCTGATGGCGGTGGAGGTGTCCGGCATCGCACGACCTTAGGGGAGGGCGCGGGTGCGCCGGAGGCCCGGATTCGGTGTGGGCGGGCTGAGGGACGATGCGTGGTCGTGTGGTCGCCGTGCCCGCCAGGGTGCTCGCGCTGGTGACCGCCGAGCACCGTCCGATCGGCACGAACGGCCACGTGGGCAGCCGGGGCGCGCCTGCGGGCGTGAACCCGTGGAAGGGGCGCTGACCCGCGCCGTCTCCCGGAACGAGCGCCCAGGACGGGCGCGCGGCCGTCCCCTTCGCGCTGCTCCGGAGACCTCACCCGTGTCCGTCCTCGCACGGATCACCTCAGCCCCGCGCTCCTCCGATGCTGACGGTGCGGGCGTGGGCGACGGACGGGGTGCTGGCGGTGTTCGTCGTCGGCGCGGCGCACGAGCGCGAGATCGTGCACGGGGAGCTGCGCGATCCCCCGGCGTGCCCCGCTGCCCATCGGCTCGGCGCTCGGCGGGGTCGCAGCGCCTGCGCTGGTCTTCCTGGCGGTCATCGCGGCCACGCCGGGCGCGAGCGCCGGGTGGGGCGTGCCGGTGGCCACCGGCACCGCGTTCGCCTTGGCCGTGCCCGCCGTGGTCGGCCGCCCGCCGCCCTCCTGGTGCCCGGCCGCTGTGGGCGACGTGCGCGCGGTGCTGGTCATCGTGGTCGCCTGCACCTCCGGCCTGGACCTGGCCGCGCTCGCGGGCGCGGTGGTGGGGCTGGTGGTGTTCGGGCTCCTGCAGGGGCGTGCGTGCCGGGTGCTGCCTGCGCCGCTCGCGGTGGGGATCTGGTGGTTGGCGCACGCCTTCGTGGCGCACGCCACGATCGGGGCCGTGGTGATGGGCCTGCTGGTGCGCCCCCGCCCGCGTCCCGGCGAGGCGCAGGACCCCGCGTGCCGGGCCGAGTAGGCGCTGCGCCCGTTCACCGCAGGGGACTTGCTCCCGGTGTTCGCGCTGACCTCGGTGGGGGTCGACCTGTCCGGCGTGGACGGGTTCCGGGACAGCGCGGTGGTGTGGGGCGTGCCTGCCGGGCGGCTGGTGGGCAAGCCGCTGGGCATCGTCGGCGCGACCTGGCTGCCCACCTGGTTCACCCGCGCCCGGCTCGACCCGGTGCTGGGCCGGCCGGACGTGCTCGGGGCGGGGTTGCCGGGCTCGATCGGCTTCACGGTGTCGGTGCTGGTCGTGGACCTGCCCAACCCCGGCGGCGCGTCACTGGCGGGCGTCGATGCCGCCGTCCTGCTCGCGTCCGCCACCGCCGCCCTGCCTGCCGGGGTGTACTGCCCGCGCGTCGGGGGTGTCAGGCCGGGCGGTAGGTGGTGACCACGCCGCCGTGGTCGAACGCGCGGACGTCCACCGGGGTGAACGCGCGTGGGGCGAAGCCCGCGCGGAACAGCGGGGTGCCGCCGCCCGCCACCACCGGGTAGGTCTTGACCACCAGCTCGTCGATCTCCGGCAGCAGCTGCCCGGCCAGGTCGGCGCCGCCGCACAGCCACACGTCCAGGCCGTCCTCCCGCTTGAGCGCGCGCACCAGGCCGAGCGGGTCCGCGCGCACCAGGGTGACGGCCGGGTCGGTGGTCTCCGGCAGGGAGCGGGAGACCACGTACTGGCGCAGGTGCGCGTACGGGCTCGTGATGCCCGCGTCCAGCGCGGGCTGGTAGCTGCCCCGGCCCATCAGGACCGTGTCGTAGCGCTTGTTCGGGGTGTCCAGGGGCATCCCGGTGAGCGCGCGGACGTGGGTGGGCGTGGTCTCGGGGTACTCGGCGCGCAGGTGCTCGACCATGGGCTCGGCGGTCGGGTAGAAGTCGTACTCGCCCTCCGGGCCCGCGATCACGCCGTCGATGCTCGCCGCGATGAAGTACACGAGCTTGCGCACGGGCTTCTCCCTGTCTCGACCACTCCGGTCGTAGTACTCTGTCTGAAGTGGTGTGAACCGTAGTACTACGTTTGGAGTGGTGTCAATGGCGCGGCGCAACCCGGAGCGGCGGGCCGCGCTGCTCGACGCGGCCGTCGAGGTCCTGGCGGCCGAGGGCGCGCGGGGGCTCACGTTCCGGGCGGTCGACCAGCGGGCCGGGGTGCCCGCGGGCACGGCGTCCAACTACTTCGCCGGGCGCGCGGAGATCCTCACCGGGGCGGGTGAGCGGGTCTACCAGCGGCTGCTCGACCAGGCCCCGCTGGCCGAGGTGCTCGACGGCGCGCGCGACCGGGCCCGCGTCGCAGAGCTGATGCACGCGCTGGTCGACCGGGTGTCGGCGTTCCCGACCGGCTTCCTGGCGCTGCTGGAGCTGCGCCTGGAGGCCGCGCGCAGACCGGAGCTGCGCGCGGTGCTGACCGAGCGCGTGCGCGCCGACCTGCGCTTCAACGTCGAGCACCACGCCCGCTCCGGGCTGCCCGGCGACGGGACCACCGTGGCGCTGCTGTGGCTGGCGCTCAACTGGCTGATCGTGGAGCGCCTCACCCTGCCCGACCTGCTGACCGACCGGCAGCGCCACGACCTGGTGACCGCGCTGGTCGACCGGGTGCTCGCGGGGCAGCCGGAGCGGGCGGTCGACCCGTTCGCGGACGACGGCAAATGAGTTAACCGGAAAGGGATTTGGCGCTAGCGTCCGAGGTTAGGGAAATTCGTTTCGGCGGATTTCCCGGATAATTCGAGGAAACGTTGCGGAACGCTTTTTCCGGCGTTACCGAAAACTCCTCGCTGACCTCGGGAGGACGGCGTTGGTGGCAGGAAAGATCGACGGCGCGGTGGGCGGGGGGCTGCCCGCCCTGCTGGTCGTGGCGCTGGTGGGCACGATCGTGGAGATCGACATGTCCGTGCCCAGCTTCCCGGACATCGCGCGGGAGCTGGGGGTGGGCGGCGCGGCCGTGCAGCTCACGATCACCCTCAACTTCCTCGGCTACTGCCTGGGCGCGCTGTGCCACGGCCCGCTCTCCGACCGGTTCGGCCGCCGCCCGGTCATGCTCGGCGGGAACGCCGTCATGCTGGTCGGCGCGCTGGGCTGCGCCATCGCCCCGACGATCGGACTGCTGCTGGCCGCGCGGTTCGTCCAGGGCATCGGCGCGAGCACCGCCGTCGTGCTGGTGTTCGTGATCATCGGCGACCGCTACGAGGGCGTGGCCGCCCTGAGGATGTACGGCCTGGTGAACGCCGCGATGTCCGTCCTGATGACCGCCGCGCCGCCCCTCGGCGGAGTGATCAACCACCTGGTCGGGTGGCGCGGCAACTACTTCACGGTGTGCGCCATCACCGCGCTGTCCCTGCTGCTGATGTTCTTCCTCCTGCCCGAGACGCGAGCCCGCGCGCGCCGCGAGGTCACCGCCCGATCGGTGCTCGCCGACTACCGGGCGCTGCTCGGGAGCGGCGCCTACCTGGCCGCGTCGCTGGTCCCCAGCCTGCTGTTCGCCGCGTACCTGGTGTTCATCGCGGCCAGCTCGTTCCTCTACACCTCGGCGTTCGGCCTGGGCGCCACCGAGTTCGCGCTCACCCTGCTCGTCGTCGTCGCCTCGTTCGCGATCCCCAGCGCGTTCGCCACGAGGCTCATCCCGCTCCTCGGCGGCCCGGCGGGCGCCGTGCGCTGGAGCCTGGGCGCGGTGGTGGCGGGCGTGCTCGGGTTCCTGCTGCTGGGCGACGGTCCGGTCGCCGCGACCGGTTCGGTCGCGCTGTTCTGCGCGGGCTTCGCCGTGTGCTACCCGGTCGTGTTCGCCCGGTCGATGGCGGTCTTCCCCGACCGGGCGGGCGCGGCCTCGTCGCTGACCATGGGCCTGCGGGCGCTCCTGGTGACCCTGCTGACCGCCGTCTCCGGCGCGCTCTCCACCGGCGGGCCACTCGTCCCCGCCGCCGTGATGGCGGGGGCGGTGGCCTCGGCGCTGCTGCTGAGCAGAGTCAGCGCCCGCGTGAGCTGACCTCGCGGGCCCCGGCCAGCTCCGCCACCCGCTGGGCCAGCTCGACCAGCGCGGCGGCCTGCGCGGACCGGGGCGGGTCGGTCTCCGCGCCCGTGCGGGCGGCCAGGCACCTGGCCCGCGCCACCAGGGCGAGCAGCGCCGAGCGGAGCTGCTCGTCCAGGTCGGCGGGGTCCGGGCCGACCGCCTTGCGGCGCACGCGGTAGGCGGCTTGCTTGCAGGCGGTGGAGCAGAAGCGCCAGCGGGCGGTGGCGCCTGCGGGCCGGGGCGCGCCGCAGCCCGCGCGGGCGCAGAGCACCGCACTGGGGGTGACCATATGATTACTCTCCGGATTCGAGTGGGGGCAGAGCTGTGGTGCTGAGCTGAGCCCTTGCTCAATGAATCCGGCTGGCGGACATGGATCGCACCCTAGCGGCCCACGTGGTGCGGGCACGAGCGATCACCGTCAACGGGTGGGGCGCGCGCCGTGCCCGAGGCGTTCGCGCGGTGCGGGCGTGCTCAGCCGTTGGCGAAGTAGATCCTGGCGCCTGCGCACGAGTACGGGCAGTGGAGCTCCGCCCGGTACCTCGAGTAGACCTTGTCCCGCCAGATGTCGTGGTTGCCCGCCCCCAGGGACTCGCGGACCACCTCCGGCGTGCCGGGGGCCGCGAGGTCCAGGACGATGACGAACGAGGAACCCCGCACGCCGTCCGTCGCGACGTGGAAGATCGTGCTGCCCGCCGTGCTCAGCGCCGCTGTCCCGCAGGACCACTGCGGCACCGTGCAGGACCTCTGCTCGATCGCGAGCGCCGAACCCGGTGTGGCCAGTGCGAGTGCTGCCGCGACGGCGGCGGCCGATGCCTTGAACCCTGCTCTCATGTGCCCGTGTCCCCTTCCGGTGAGTGGAGGAGTCGACTTCCGGGTCATGCATAAGGCTCGGGGTGCGCGGCCGTGCCCGTTCTGTGGCAAGACCACTCCGCCGGAGCAGGAAAAACCGCGCGGGCCGGAATCGGTTCCGGCCCGCGCGGTGGGGGTGGTGTGGTGGTGCGAGGCCGGGGAACCGGCCCGCACCCCTACGACACCGTGATCGTCTGCTTCAGGTCGTTCAACCCCGTCGCCGCGTCCCACAGCCCGGTGTTCGCCGTCCGGATCGAGTACTCCGGCCGCCCCGGCAGGGCCGGGTCGGCCAGTTCCAGCAGCAGCGCGTACCTCCCCGTCGCGAGCGACGCGGGCACCTGGGCGTCCTGCGCGATCGAGCGCGCCCCCGGCAGCCAGGTCCTGGGGTCCGCCGTCAGCGGGACGCGGGTCAGCGCGCCCGTGGTCGTGTTGCGCAGCACCAGGTTCACCGCGCGCTGGTTCACCGCCGCCGCGTAGCCGTCGTTCGCCAGGTTCACCCTCACCGGCAGGGCGGCGCCCCTGGCCACCGTCGCTGGGAACACCGAGTCGCGCAGGGTGAAGCGGTAGCCGAGCCGGTTCGTCACGTCCGCCAGGCAGCCCTGCGCCGACCACGAGCGCAGCACGTCCTGCTGGTAGTCGGTGTTCAGGTACGTCCAGTGGAAGCGGGACAGCTCCGCCGTCGCGGTCGGGCAGTCGGTGCGGGGCGGGTTCACCGCGCAGGTCTCGCCGCCCATCGGCAGCGACCTGGTCTCCGCCTCCAGGTACGGGTACTCGGTCGCCGGGTCCTCGTAGGTGCCGAAGTCCGTGTCGCTGGCCAGGAAGCAGTCGTTGTGGTGACCGACCCTGGTGTTGCCGCCCGCGTACAGGGCCCGCTTGAACTTCGGCGTGCGCAGCTGCACCGCGCGGTTCGCCGGGAGCGCGGCCAGGAGCTTGTCCACGACCGCCTTGCGGTTCGCCTGGTCGGTCGCGGAGACGACGCCCGCGTTGCCGAAGTTCTTGGTGTAGTACCACTCTCCCCACGCGCCGACGAAGCCCGCCTGCACCACGGCGATCACGTCCGCGTTCGACCGCAGGAGCGGGGTGAGCTGGTCGACGTGCGCCAGCACCCGGTCCTTCGGGGCGTCCTCGCCGGACTCCGCGGCGGTGTAGGCGAAGCGCAGCACCAGCTTCACGCCCGCGACCCGCGCGGCGTCGAACTGGCGCTGGAGGCGGTCGAGCGCGGTCTGCGCGATCGGCGACGAGCGGTACTCGGCCAGGTAGAACACGCACATGGCGAGGGTGATGTTCTGCTCGGTGCGGTACTTGCGCAGGGTGTCGGCGGAGAAGTCCGCCTTGTCGCAGTCACCGGTGTGGTGGTACAGACCGCGCTCCGGGTTGGCGATCGCCCCGGTCGACGCCGGGTAGGACACCACGCCGCTCGCGCCGCCCGCGTAGGTGTGGGTGACCTTCGCCGAGGTCTCCACCGGCGCCTCGACCTGGAACACCACGTCGACGTCGTTCGGGCTCGCGTGCTCGCCCAGGTCCACCCGCTCGACGGTCCACCGCGCCGTGCCGCCGGAGGAGGTGAACGGCACCGACCTCACCTGCGTCCACGCCCAGCCGCCGCCGCTGTGCCGGTACAGGGAACCGTTCTCCAGCAGGTAGTCCGCCCCGATGCCGCCCTGCGCGTACCCGGTGGCCGCGCTGCGGTCGGTGTCGACGTAGACGCGCGAGAACGCGGGCGTCCCGGTGCGGCCGACCTCGAAGGTGACGGTGGTGGCGGTGCTGGTCACGGTGGGGCTGGTGATGGCGGCGCTCGCGGGGGCCGCGAGGACCCCCGTGGCGGCCAGGGCCACCACCAGACCCGGCACGATCTTGGGCACGCTTGTTCTCCTCGGTCGGTCGACCCGCCCATTGAAGCGCGATCGGCCGCGCTAGTCCACAGTGGACTAGGGGTTGACGCAGGTCGGCGCGGGTGCCAGGCGACCCCTGGGTGTGGTGTCCCCCGGCCCTGGGACGGGGGCGTTGAACCCCCCCGCGCGGCGCGGGTAGAACAGGGGGGTGGCGGAGATCGGGGGCTCGGTGCCGGGTGTCGTGGTCGGCGTGCTGGGCGCCCTGGAGGTCCACGTCGACGGCGTGCCGCTGCAGGTCGGGCCCGTGCGGCGCAAGGCGGTGCTCGCGGCGCTGCTGGTCGACGCCAACCGCGTGGTGCCCCCGGCCCGGCTGCTCGACCGCGTCTGGGGCGAGCGGCCACCCGCTCGGGCCAGGCCGGTGCTGCGCACGTACCTGTCCGCCCTGCGCCGGGCGCTGGAGCCGACCGGGATCACCATCACCTGGAACGGCACCGGGTACCGGTTATCCGTTGAACCGGAGCTGGTGGACCTGCACCGCTTCCGGGGCCTGCTCGCCAGGGCGAGGGCGGGCGCGGACGCGCCGAGGGCGCTGGGGCTGGTCGACGAGGCGCTGGCGCTGTGGCGCGGTGAACCGCTGGCCGAGCTGGACACCCCGTGGGCGCTGGCCGAGCGCGAGCGCCTGACCGGGGAGCGCGCCGCCGCGCGCGCCCACCGCGCCGACCTGGCGCTGGAGTGCGGCGGGCACGCCGAGCTGCTGCCCGAGCTGACCGCGCTGGCCGCCGAGCACCCGCTGGACGAGCGCGTGGCGGGCCAGCTGGTGCTGGCGCTGCACCGGTCAGGCAGGCGGGCCGACGCGCTGGAGCACTACCGCCGCACCAGGGACCTGCTGGCCGAGGAGCTGGGCGTCGACCCCGGCGCCGCGCTGCGACGGCTGCACCGGGACGTCCTCACCGCCGAACAGGGGCCGACCCGCCCGCCGCGCGAGCCCACGACCGGTGGCCTGGTGAGCGGTGGCCTGGTGAGCGGTGGTCCTGCGGTCGGCGGCACTGCGGCTGGCGGCCCGGTGGTCGGTGGTCCTGCTGCTGGGGGCTCAGCGTCCGGCGGTCCTGTGACCGGTGGTCCTGCTGCCGTCGGCCCCATGACCGGTAGCCCGGCGACCTGTGATTCGGCGACCGGCGGCCCCGCGACCGGTGGTCCGGTGCCCAGCGGCCCGGCGTCCACTCCCGCGCCCGGCGCCCTCGCGGCAGGCGTCCCCCGCCAGCTCCCCGCGCCACCGGCCCCGTTCGTCGGGCGCGGCGCGGAGCTGGACCGGCTCGACTCCGCCTTCGCCGACGCGCGCCGCGCCGACGCCATGCCCGTCGTCGCCATCGCGGGCGGTGGCGGTGTCGGCAAGACCTGGTTGGCCCTGCGCTGGGCGCACCGCAACGCCGACCTGTTCCCCGACGGGCAGCTGTTCGCGGACCTGCGCGGGTTCAGCCCGGACGCCGGGCCGCTCGACCCCGCCACCGCCGTGCGCGGCTTCCTCGACGTCCTCGGCGTCGACCCCGACCGCGTCCCGCCCGACCTGGAGGCCGGGGCCGCCCGCTACCGGAGCCTGCTCGCGGGCAGGCGCGTGCTGGTGGTGCTGGACAACGCCGCCACCGCCGAGCAGGTGCGCCCGCTGCTGCCCGGCAGCCCGACCTGCGCCGTCCTGGTCACCGGTCGGACCGCCCTGCCGTCCCTGATCGACCGGCACGGCGCCCGCCACCTGCCGCTGGGCGTGCTCACCCGCGACGAGGCGCACGCCCTCGTGGCCGCCCGCGTCGGCGCCGACCGGTTGGCCGCCGACCCCGCCGCCACCGCCGAGCTGGTCGACCTGTGCTGGCGGCACCCGCTGGCCCTCGCGATCATGGCCAGGCACATCGCCGCCCGCCCGTCCGCCCCGCTCGCCGAGTTCACCGACGAGCTGCACGAGCTCGGCCTCGACCTGCTGGACGACGACGACCCCGCAGCCAGCCTGCCCGTCGTGCTCTCCTGGTCGCTGCGCTCGCTCACCCCCGAGCAGCGCACCGCGTTCGCCCTGCTGGGCACCGCGCCCGGTCCCGACATCGGCCTGCCCGCCGCAGCCGCCCTCACCGCCGCCCCCGACGCCGAGACCCGCCGGACCCTGCGCACCCTGGAGGGCGCCTCGCTCGTGGAGCGCCGCCCGCGCGGCCGGTACGCCATGCACGACCTGGTCCGCGCGCACGCCGCCGCCACGGCCCGCGACGGGCTGACCGCGCGGGCGCGGGAGGCCGCGCTGCTCAGGTTCCTGGACTTCCACACCCACACCGCCCGCGCCGCCGACCGCCTGCTCAACCCGCACCGCCGCCCCATCGAGCTGGCCGCGCCCGCGCCGGGCGTGCGCCCCCACCCGCTGCCCGACGCGCGCGCCGCGCTCGCCTGGTTCGACGCCGAGCACGCCTGCCTGCTCGCGGGGCACCGCGCCGCCACCGCCACCGCCCGCCACCCGACCGTGTGGAACCTGACCCGCGCCCTGGACACGTTCCACACCCTGCGCGGCCACCGCCGCGACCGCCTCGCCACCTGGCGGGCCGCCGCCGACGCCGCAGGCCACCTGCCCGACCCCACCGCCCCCGCCCACGCGCACCGCGCGCTCGGCCTGGCGCACACCGGCCTCGGGCAGCAGCGGGAGGCCATCACCCACCTGGACCGGGCGCTGGCGCACGCCGAGCGGCTCGGCGACCCGGTCCAGCGCGCCCAGGTGCACTCGGCGTTCACCGGCCCGTTCGAGCACCTGGGCGAGGACCGCGCGGCCCTGGCGCACGCCCGCCGCGCGGTGGAGCTGTACCGGGGGCTGGCGCAGCCCGCGGCCGAGGCGGAAGCGCTGAACCTGGTCGGCTGGTACTCCGCGCGCCTGGGCGACCACACCACCGCGCGGGCCCACTGCGAGGCCGCGCTGGAGCTGCACCGGGGGCAGGCCCCGAGCCCGGACGGCGAGGCGAACACCCTGGACACGCTGGGGTACATCGCGCGCGGCGCGGGCGACCACGCGGGCGCGATCGGCCACTACCGGCGGGCGCTGGCCCTGTACCGGGAGCACGGGTACACCTACCAGGCGCCGCCGGTGCTCGACGTGCTCGGCGACCTGCACGCGGCGCTGGGGGAGCGGGGCGCGGCGGTGGCGGCGTGGCGGGAGTGCCTCGCGCTGCTGGAGGAGCAGGACCGGCGGGCGGAGGCCGACCGGGTGCGGCGGAAGCTGGCCGAGGGGTGACCCGGTGGCCGGGCGTGCTGCGACCGGCCTGCGGCGCGCGGTGGCGGCCTGCGACCACCACCGCGCGCCACCCGGTCAGGACGTCGCCGACACCGGCAGGCTCGCCCTGATCAGGTCCCAGTCCGCGAGGTAGGACGAGTTGTTCAGCTTGCCGGTGACCAGCCCCGACGTGATGGGGGCGGTGACCCGCGCCGTGATCGTGAACGTGCTCGTCACCGGCTCCAGCGCGTCCCACGAGCGGCGCAGGAAGATGTGCGGGTCGCCGCCGTAGGTCTCCCGCAGCCACCCGTCCTGCGTCACGGACACCTCGGTGAGCCCCTGCGGCAGGTCGATGCTGACGCCGTAGGTGTCGATCGCGTTGCCGGTGTAGGCGGCGGTCGCGGTCAGGACCACGGTGTCGCCGACCTCCAGGTCGGTGGTGTCGCGGTCGGCGGTGAACGTCAGCGCGCCGTGGGTCACGCCCACGTAGTAGCCGACGTCCAGCACGACCGGGCCGCCGACGGGCAGCACCTGGTCGCCCACGACCCGGAACTCCACGGTCTCGCTCACCCCGGTGCGCTCGAAGTCGGAATCGCGCTCCGGGTCGTCGCCCGCGCCCTTCGGGGAGCGGGCGAGCGTGGACCGCGACGGGGTCGAGAAGACGTGGGAACCCGCCTCCAGGTCGTAGACCACGTACGTCCCGTCGGCTTCCTGCCGCCACGACTCCTGCGAGTGCAGGGAGGCGACGTAGGTCAACGCGTCGACCAGCCCCGGCTCGTCGTCCTGCCGGACGCCGTCCTCGTTGACGTCGTGCCAGATCCGCCCCGTGATCTGACCGCCGCGCGCGCCGAAGTCGACCCCGCTGACGCCCTCCGACGTCACCACCACCCGTTGGACGGACCTGGTGGTGGACGCGAAGCCGTACTTGCCGCCCGTGACCAGGTAGTCGCCCTCGGGCAGGCCGCTGATCGTGTAGGTGCCGTCGTACGACGCGCGCTGCCAGGTCACCCAGTCGCCGTTCGGCCTGTGGACCTCCACGTAGGCGTCCCACAGGACGCCGTCCCCCTCGCCGACCGCCCCGTCCGCGTCCCGGTCGTTCCACACCAGCCCGGAGATCGACCCCGTCGCCTCGTCCGCCACCGCGACGCCGCCCCCGGCGACCGCGCACACCGCGGTGATCGCGGCGATCCCCGCCCAGCGCGCTCTCGTGCTGCTCATCCTGCGTTCCCCCAGTTCGTTCCCGCTCCACGGCACGGCGAACAGCCCGACCTCGCGGCCGGGTCGCGGTGCGGTGGAACCCCCAGTGCCGGGTCGGTGACGCCGGCACTGGGAAGGGCGCGCGGGACGGCCCGGAGTTGCCCGGCCCGCGCCCGTTCACCCGGGTGGAGCAGTCGTGCGGGAGTGCGCCGCTCCCCGGTCAGGGGCGGCTTCCGCCGAGCCCGCCCACCTGGGTGACGTGCTCGATCTCGGCTTCCAGCGCGGCGGGGTCCGGCGGGGCGTGGCCGGGGAACGGGGTGACGGTGAGGACGCCGCCCTCCGCAGCCCAGGTCCCGGTGACGCGACCGCCGTCCACGACCACCGGGGAGATCCAGCCCGCCGCCCTGCTGACCAGGGGGCGGTGCTCGGGGGCGAGCAGGGCGGGGTCGGCGGTGCCGGGGCCGAGGACGTGCTGGTCGAACGCGCCGAGCAGGCGCACGGACGTGCTCGGCCTCGTGGCGGCGAGCTCGTCCACGTGCTCGGCGAGCAGGTGGGCGGTGCGGCCCTCGACGTCCACGGTCGCCAGGCGGTCGCCCAGGGCGGCGAACCACCCGCGCAGCACGGGTTTGCGCAGCGCGCCGCGCAGCAGCCACGCGTCGAACGCCTCCGGCGTGGCAGGGCCGTAGGCGCCGAGGTAGGCGGTGATCACGCGGGGCGCGGCCTCGTCGGGGGCGGGGAGCCCGCGCCACGGCGGGGCGGTGAACGCGACCCGGTTGCCCTCGGGGGGCGCGTGGCGCAGGACGCCTTGCCAGGCGAGGGTTTTCAGCAGCGTGCCCCAGGACGAGCGGAGCTGGTCGGCCAGTCCCGCGAAGCGCGCGTCGGCGGCCAGCGCGGTCGCCAGCTCCTCGCGGGACAGCGGCGCGCCGGTGAGCAGCTCGCCGACCGCGTCCGCGAGCGCGGCGACCTGGGCCGGGGTCGCGCCGAACGCCTTCTGCCACGACGGGCGCTCCCAGGTGCGGGCCGAGGCGAGCAGGGAGAGCGCGTCGGGGGCGGTGTCCGGACGCAGCAGGTGCAGGGTCCCGCGCGCCGCCCAGGTCTTCACCAGCGCGCCGGACGCCAGGTCGCGGGCCACCTCGCCGGTGACGCCGGTGCGCGTCGCCACGGCGAACTCGGCCGACGACGCCACCTGCGCCTGCACCCCGCACAACCGGTCCACGACCTCACCGGCGGTCACGGCGGTACGCGGGTCGAGGAACTGCCTGTTCAGCCGCCACGACCGCACCTGGTCCCAGGTCACCGACGTGTTCATGGGCGGAGCATAGGGTCACAGGCGGGTCAGCCACTGGTGACCGGGGTGGGCGCGGGCCAGGAGGGCGGCCAGTCGGTGGCGCCGGGCAAGGGGCAGGCGGGGGACGACCCGGTCGAAGTCGGCCTGGTCCTTGGGGCGGGGGCGCTTGGCCTTGAACAGCAGGACCAGGTCGGGCGCCAGGCGCGGGACGCCGTCGCTCGTGCGCTCGACGACCTCGGCGCGCGGGAGGCGGATCGCCGGGTCGTGGCGGAAGACCCAGGTGGTGCCGTCGTGCGGTTCGCGGAGCACGTCGAGCAGGTAGGCGTCGGTGACCGGGTCGCGCACCCAGGTCTGGTGCGTGGCGGCCAGCGCCGCAGGTCCGGCGTCCGCCCAGATGCGGCCATCGCCCACCGCGTCGAGGACGTGGTCGGGGAAGCGGGCGCGCACCTCGGGGAAGTTCCCGGCCGGGACCGCGATCTCGGCGGGGGAGAGCGCGACGCCGGGGGGATCGGTCATGCGGGGGACGCCAGCGGCGGACCGGCGCCGGGGCGTGCCGCCGGTCCGCCGCGCGCCCGGCTAGTCGGGCGCCCCCACGCCCGTGTCCGACAGGTCCAGCCCGATCGCGAAGTCCGCCGCGTACCCGGCGCTCGCCGACCCGGTCGGCTTCAGCAGCAGTTGGCTGCCGCCCTGCGCGTAGATGCCGTCGCGCGCGTTGGTGGTGTCCGGGCTGCCCTTCGCGCTGTACGGGGCCAGCTTCAGGTACGCCGCCTTGAACGCCTCCTCCAGGTACAGCTGCGAGGTGAACTCGTACGCCCCGCCGTTCGTCCCGGTCGTGCGGATCTTGAAGTGGTGGTGGACCGTGCGGCCCCGGTACCAGCCCGGCAGGATCGTCACGAACCTCGCCAGGCCCGTGCTGTCGCTGACCTGGTAGCCGCGCAGGAACTTCCTGCCGCCCGACCCCTCCGACGGGATGTCGGAGTACAGGCCGAGCGCGTCGCACTGCCACAGGTCCACGACCGCGCCGGGGAGGGGGCGGCACGTCGCGGACTGGATCTGGAGCACGGTGAAGGAGAGCGTGAGCTTGACGCCCGGCGAGAGGGCGCCGGTGGACGGGTCCGTCCTGATGTCGGAGCGGTTCAGCTTCTCGTCCACGAAGTACGGGCCCTCGGTCTGGTCCGGGCGGCCCACGCAGTCCACTCGGGGGACAGCGGTGTCGGGGGACGCGTGGGTCGCGCCGCCCAGGGTGAGGGCCGCGCCTGCCGCGCCCAGCAGGGTGAGCGCCTGGCGCCTGCCCAGGAGGGCGCCGATCGGTTCGTCGTCGTCGTGCAAGGTCCACCTCGTCGTGGTGTCGGGAGATCGTTCGGGAGCGCCGAAGTTAGGGATCGCGGCTGGGCGTTCGCTGGGAGTTCGATATGAGGAACTTGTGTGAAAGCCGTGAAGAACCCGGCTCCACAACCGTTCGGCGCACGTTCTTCGGCCGCGCGGGCGCGCTTTTCCCGGTAGTAGGGGTGTGTTCCGGATCGGGTTCTCGGGAGGATGACCGTCATCCGCACGACGGTGGAACCCTGCCCCGCCGTCGACCCCCGCGCGGACCGACCCGGCCAGGAGAGCGCTCCCACCCATGTCCAGGACAACCCTGCCCGCAGCGGCGCTGGCGACCGCCGCGCTCGTCGCCGCCGCCCTGGCCGTCACCACCTCGGGATCGGCCGCCCCGCACCCCGAGCTCACCTCCGATGGCGCCGATGGCGCCGGTGGCGCCGATGGCTCCGGGGCCAGTGTTCCGTTCGTCGAGCACGAGGCCGAGACCGCCGCGCACAACGGCGTGGTGATCGGACCCGACCACACCCAGGGCACGCTCGCCTCCGAGGCGTCCGGGCGGCGCGCCGTGACGCTGAGCGGCCAGGGGCGGCACGTCGAGTTCACCCTGACCGCGCCCGCGAACGCGCTCGTGCTGCGCTACAACGTCCCCGACGGCACAGCGGGGACCGCCGCCGTCCACGTCGACGGGACCAAGCTCGCGGACCTCCCGGTCACCTCGAAGTACAGCTACCTCGACACCCCGCACATCGCGGGCTCCACGACCCACCACCTGTTCGACGAGTCGCGGCTGCTGCTCGGCCGCGACCTGCCCGCCGGGGCCGAGGTCAAGGTGCAGCTGGACGCGGGCAGCGTCGCCCGGCTGACCGTCGACCTGGTCGACTTCGAGCAGGTCGCGCCCGCCGCCGCCAAGCCCGCCGGAGCGGTGTCGATCACCGACCACGGCGCCGTCCCCGGCGACGGGCGCGACGACGCCGACGCGCTCGCGCGCGCGATCGGCGCGGCCAGGGCGTCCGGCGCGCAGGTCTGGATCCCCGCCGATGAGTTCGAGGTGCGGCGCGGGCTGCCGATCGACCAGGTCACCGTCCGGGGCGCGGGCATGTGGCACTCGGTGCTGCGCAGCGACAACCCGTTCCTCAACCACGGGCAGGTCGCCGGGAACATCCGCCTGCACGACTTCGCCGTCCTCGGCGAGGTGACCGAGCGCGTCGACGACCGCCCCGACAACGCCTACCACGGGCCGCTCGGCGCGAACTCGGTCATCTCCGGGTTGTGGATGCAGCACCTCAAGGTCGGCATCTGGACCATGAGCGGCACCACCAGCAACGCGGTCATCGAGAACAACCGGTTCCTTGACCTGCTGGCGGCCGGGCTCAACTTCAACGGCCGGGTCACCGACTCGGTGGTGCGCGACAACTTCCTGCGCAACACCGGGGACGACGCGCTGGCCATGTGGTCCGTCGGCGCGAACGCGCGCGACCGGTTCGAGGACAACACCGTCGTGCAGCCCAACCTGGCCAACGGGATCGCGATCTACGGCGGCGCGGACATCACCGTGCGCGGCAACCTGGTCCGCGACACCAACGCGCTCGGCAGCGGGATCGCGATCTCCAACCAGGCCTTCCTGCACGACGGCTCGTTCTCGCCGCTGGCCGGGACCACGGTGGTCGCGTCGAACACGCTGGTGCGCACCGGCGCGATCAACCCGAACTGGGGCAGCTCGCACCCGCACGGCGCGCTGCGCGTGGACTCCTACGACACGCCCGTCACCACGCCGATCTCGTTGACCGACAACAGGTTCGTGGACAGCCCGTACTCCGCGATCCAGGTCGTGGACGGCTCCGGGCGCGGGAACGCGGTGACCTCGCTGTCGGTCGACGGCGCGAGCGTCGAGGGCGTGGGCACGGTCGTGCTCCAGGCCGAGACCAGGGGGCAGGGGCGGTTCACCGGGGTCACCGCGTCGCGGGTGGGCGCGAGCGGGGTCTACGACTGCGGCGGCGGGTTCGTGGTGACCAGGGGGAGCGGCAACAGCGGCTGGGACGGCCGGTGGGCGGACTGCGGCTCCTGGCCGCCGCGCACCGACCCCGGCCCCGCGCCGACGACCACCACGACCGCGCTCCCGGCCGGGAACGTCGCGCTGGGCAAGCCGGTCGTGGTGAGCGGCGCGGTGGACGGCCACCGGGGCGCGAACGTGGTCGACGGCGACGCGCGGACGTACTGGGAGAGCCCGAGCGGCGCGTTCCCGCAGGAGGTGGCGGTCGACCTCGGCGCGGTGCGGCAGGTGCGGCGGCTGGTGCTGAAGCTGCCCGCCGACCCGGCCTGGGGCGCCCGCACGCAGACGATCGCGGTGTCGGGCAGCGTGGACGGGACCTCGTACCGGACGGTGGTGGGCGCGACCGGGCACCGGTTCGACGCGGCCTCCGGGAACGCGGTGACGATCGCGGTGACCGGCGAGCACCGGCACGTGCGGCTCACGTTCACCGGGAACACCGGGTGGGCCGCGGCGCAGCTGGCGGAGTTCGAGGTGCACGCGTCCTGACGCGGCCGGGTGCGGCGGGGCGCGAGACCCCACCGCACCCGGTGGCTCAGGCGGTGAACCGCCACCAGTCCACGTTGAACAGGTAGCCGCTGCCGCCGGTGAACCGCAGGTGCAGGTCGCGGGTCCCGGACAGGCCGGTCACCGGGCAGGACGCCGTGGTCCAGCTCTGCCAACCACCCGTGCCCGGCACGGCGCAGCGGCCGACCACCGGGCCGCTCGGGCCGTCCGCGCGCAGCTCCAGCGAACCACCGGCCGTCGCGGAGGCGACCCGCGCGGTGAAGCCGGTCGCGCCCGACCCGAAGGCGACCGAGCGGACCGTGACGCTGTCGCCGTTCTCCAGGTGGCTCAGGTTCATCCCGCCCTCGCCGGAGGTCTCGGTCTCGACGCCGCTGCCCCGCGCGATGGTCTCGCCCTCCTGGCGCGCGTACGGGTTCAGGGTGTCCGCGGGCGGCGGTCCCGAGCTGGACATGGTCAGCCGGGGGATCGCGCCGTCCGCGCCGTAGGCGAACCTCTCCACCGCCACCGAGCGGGTGTAACCGCCGCCGCCCGGCAGGGAACCGTTGTGGTAGAAGAGGTACGAGCCGCCCTTGTAGTCGATCACGCCCGCGTGGTTGGTGAAGCTGCTGCCCTGCGTCGGCATCACCACGCCCCGGTACGTCCACGGCCCGGTGGGCGTGGGCGCGGTCGAGTGGGCGAGGAACTCCGAGCAGCACTGCGCGGCGAACACGTTGTAGTACAAGCCGTTCCGCTTGTAGACCCAGGGCCCCTCCTCGTAGAGGGTGGGGCGCTGCGCGTTCCCGGCGCGCGTGCCGTACCCGGCGGTGGTCAGCGGGATCCGCGCGGGCGCGCTCGCCAGCGAGACCATGTCGGGGTTCAGGCGCGCGTGCCACAGGTTCGGGTTGCCCCAGTACAGGTGCGCCTGGCCGTCGTCGTCGACGAGCACCGACGGGTCGATCTCGCCGTTCTCCGCCAGCGGGCGGCCGATCGCGTCGCGGAACGGGCCGGTCGGGCTGTCGGAGACCCCGACGCCGATGGCCATGCGGCCGGTCGCCCGGTTGACCACCGGCACGTACCAGTAGAACTTCCCGTTCCGCTCCACCGCCTGCCCGGCCCAGGCGTCCTTGCTGGCCCACGCGAAGGTGCCCACGCTCATCGGCGAGCCGTGGTCGGTCCAGTTCACCATGTCGGTGGTGGACCAGACCCGCCACTCCTTCATGGTGAAGTAGGTCGAGCCGTCCTCGTCGTGGCCGGTGTAGAGGTAGAGCCGTCCACTGTGGACCAGTGGGGCCGGGTCGGCGGTGTAGACGTGCTGCACCACCGGGTTGTCCGCCCTGGCGGGGGTCGCGGTCACCGCGCTGAACGCGGTGACCGCCAAGGCCAGGACCGCCAGCGCGACCAGGCCGCTGCGGGGGTGCGTCGTGGCGCGCACGGCCGCCTCAGCTCGCCGCGCAGGTCGGGGACAGACCGGTGGCGCTCCCGGTGCCCTGGAAGCCGAACTCGGTCGACCGGCCCGCCGCGACCGCGCCGTTGTAGGCGACGTTGGTCCAGTCCACCGTGCCGGACGTGCCGCTGCCGCTCGCGCTCCACGAGCCGGTCACCGACGTCCCGGACGGCAGGGCGGTGGTGACCTTCCAGCCGGTCAGCGCGCTCGACCCGGCGGTCACCGTGACCGTGGCGACGAAACCGCCCTCCCAGGAGTTCACCGACACCGACGCCGTGCACCCGCCCGGCTGCGGCGGGTTCGTCGTGGTGGGCGGGGTGGTCGGGGGAGTGGTGGTCGGCGGGGTCTCGCCCGGCACGGTCGAGCCGCCCGCGTTCAGCGCGTCCAGCACCGCGTTGTAGGCGGCCTTCTTGTTGCCGCCGCCGTCGAACAGCAGCGGGTTCTCGCCGCCGCGCCACGAGTCGGTGTCGCGGATGCCCCACACCGTGATGCCGGTGCAGCGGGGGACCGCCAGGCACGCGCGGGTCACCGCGCCGAAGGCGTTGGCCTGGTTGGAACCCGCGATGTCCAGCTCGGTGATCTGCACGTCCACGCCCAGGTCCGCGAAGCGCTTGATGTTGGCCTGGTAGTCCGACGGCGCGTTGTTCGTCAGGTGCGACTGGAGGCCCACGCAGTCGATCGGCACGCCTCGCGACTTGAAGTCGCGCACCATGTTGTAGATCCCGGTGGACTTCGCGTTGATCCCGTCGGTGTTGTAGTCGTTGTAGCAGAGCTTCGCGGCGGGGTCGGCCGCGCGGGCGGCCCGGAACGCGGCCTCGATCCAGTCGTTGCCGGTGCGCTGGAGGTTCGAGTCGCGCCTGCCCCCCGAGCCGCCGTCGGCGAACGCCTCGTTCACCACGTCCCAGGAGTGGATCCTGCCCCGGTAGTGGGTGGCGACCTGGGTGACGTGGTTGAGCGCGGCCTGCCGCAGCGCCGACCCGCTCAGGCTCTGCGCCCAGCCCGGCTGCTGCTGGTGCCACAGCAGGGCGTGCCCGCGCACCCGCTTGCCGTTGCTCAGCGCCTGGTTGAGGACCCGGTCACCGGCGGTGTAGGTGAACTGGCCCCGGTTGGGCTCGGTGGCGTCCCACTTCATCTCGTTCTCGGCGGTGACCGAGTTGAACTCGCGGTTCAGGATGTTCACGTAGGTCGAGTCGTTCAGCCTGCCCGCCGCGACGGCCGCGCCGAAGTACCGGCCGGTCTGGGCGGCTGCCGCGCCCAGGGTCGTGGCCGCGCTGGCGGGGGTGCTCACGAGCAGGGTGGCTCCGAGCGCGGCGGCCAGCGCCACCGCGCCGAACCCGGCTCGGGAGGCTGACCTCGATGTCGGCTCCATCTTCCACACCTTCCGACGACCACCCGGCGAGCCGGGGTGGTGGGGGACGGGAACGGGGCGGTGAGCAGGAGTCTGGCATTTGATGTGCGCGTTCACAAGAAGGCTTTTGCGCTGCGTCAACCGCAGTGGGCCGAACGAGGTAAAAATTTCGGGGAGCGCTCCCAACCTGCACTTCAGACTGCTGAGGCGGTGACCAGGTATTTGTCCGGAGAAATGATCGAGCTAAAGATAGCGCTAACAACTTTAGCTTTCCCGTGAGCGCGTTGACGGCTGTTGTCCGCGCCTGGTTGGGTCCGACTCGGGCGAGACGCACCGCGAGAGGGAGCTCAATGGCGAGTATCGGGAAAGCAGCGGCGTGCGCGCTGTCCGGCGCGCTCGTGGCGGGGGTGGTCGTCCTGGCGGCCGGGAGCGGTCAGAGCGCCACCGCCGCCGACTCGGCGTTCTACACCGACCCCGGCAGCTCCAGCGCGAGGTGGGTGGCGGCCAACCCGAACGACTCGCGCGCGGCGGTCATCCGCGACCGGGTCGCCTCGGTGCCGCAGGCGAAGTGGTTCACCACCACCAACACCTCGACCGTGCGCTCGGAGGTCAGCGCCTTCGTCGGCGCGGCGGCCTCGGCCGGGAAGATCCCGATCATGGTCGTCTACAACATCCCCAACCGGGACTGCGGCGGCGCCAGCGGCGGCGGCGCGCCGTCCCACCAGGCCTACCGGGCGTGGGTGGACGAGGTCGCGGCCGGGCTCGGCGGACGACCGGCGTCGATCATCCTGGAACCGGACGTGCTGCCGATCATGTCCAACTGCCAGAGCGCGGACCAGCAGAACCAGACCAAGGCGTCGATGTCCTACGCGGGCCGCAAGCTCAAGTCCGGCTCCGGGCAGGCGAAGGTCTACTTCGACATCGGCAACTCCGACTGGCTCGCGCCCGCCGAGGCCGCGAACCGGTTGCGCGGGGCCGACGTGTCCGGCAGCTCCGACGGCATCGCCAGCAACGTCTCCAACTACCGCACCACCCCGGCCGAGGTCTCCTACACCAAGGCGATCCTGAACGCGCTGGGCGACGGCAGGCTCAAGGCGGTGATCGACACCAGCCGCAACGGGAACGGGCCGCTGGGCAGCGAGTGGTGCGACCCGCCCGGTCGCGCCATCGGCACGCCCAGCACGAAGAGCACCGGCGACTCGCAGATCGACGCCTTCCTGTGGGTCAAGATCGTCGGCGAGGCGGACGGGTGCATCGCGGGCGCGGGCCAGTTCGTGCCGCAGCGCGCGTACGACCTGGCGGTCGCGGCGGGGCCCGTGCCCACGACGACGACCACCACCACGCCGGGTGGGAACCCCGGCGGCGGCTGCGCGGTGACCCACCGCGTGGTCAGCCAGTGGAACGGCGGGTACACCGGAGAGGTCGTCGTGGAGAACCGGGGGGCCGCGATCAGCTCGTGGACCCTGGAGTTCTCCGCGCCCGGTGTGACCGTCACGCAGGGGTGGAACGGGACGTGGACCGACACCGGCGACGGGGTCCGGGTCGTGAACACCGCCTGGAACGGAGCGCTCGCGCCCGGTGGACGGGTGACCGCCGGGTACAACGCGAACTACGGCGGCGCCACGCCGCCGTTCTCGTCGCCGACGCTGAACGGCGTCGCCTGCTCCTGACCCCGCCCCTCGGCGCCCCGCCCCGGTTCCCACGGGCGGGGCGCCTCCCGGCGCGCAGGGGCCGCCGGGGTGCGGCGGGTCGGCGGGGCGCGCGGCGACGCCCCCGCCGACCCGTCCGCCGAAGCCCCGCCCACCGAAGCCCCGCGAGAACTGCGGTCTTCTCCCGACGCCCCCGATCAGTCATTCTGGGAGCGCTCCCAGAACTCCCACGTCACCCAACCCCGGAGGATGACAGTGCTGTCACCCACCCACGGGCGCGGTCGGCGGTGGCTGGCCGCGCTCGCGGCCGTCCCGCTGGTCGCCGCCACCCTCGCGGCCTCCGCGCTCGCCCCGCCCGCCGCCTCCGCCGCCCCGCCCGCCAAGGACTGGCTGCACGTCCAGGGCAACCGGATCGTCGACGCGGCGGGCAACCGCGTCCAGCTCACCGGAGCCAACTGGTTCGGCTTCAACGCCACCGAGCGGGTCTTCCACGGCCTGTGGTCGGCCAACATCACCGAGATCACCAAGGCGATGGCCGATCGTGGCGTCAACCTGGTGCGCGTGCCCGTCTCCACCCAGCTGCTGCAGGAGTGGAAGGAGGGCAAAACCGTCGCCA
The DNA here is from genome assembly GCF_024171695.1 of Actinosynnema pretiosum. Lineage (GTDB taxonomy): Bacteria > Actinomycetota > Actinomycetes > Mycobacteriales > Pseudonocardiaceae > Actinosynnema > Actinosynnema pretiosum. Next base: position 113,056 of record NZ_JAMTCF010000015.1, read on the forward strand.
AGCCGAACATCAACGACTACGCCAACCCCGAGCTGGCGGGGATGAACAACCTCCAGATCTTCGACTACTGGCTGCGGCTGTGCGAGCGGTTCGGGCTCAAAGTGCTGCTGGACGTGCACAGCGCCGAGGCCGACAACTCCGGCCACGTGCACCCCGTCTGGTACAAGGGATCGATCACGCCGGAGGTGTTCTACTCCACCTGGGAGTGGGTCACCGCGCGCTACCGGGACAACGACACGATCGTCGCCGTCGACGTCAAGAACGAGCCGCACGGCGGGCCCGGCGACTCGCCGCGCGCCAAGTGGGACGGCTCGACCGACGTCGACAACTGGAAGCACACCTGCGAGACCGCGGGCCGCCGCATCCTGGCGATCAACCCCGAGCTGCTGGTCCTGTGCGAGGGCAACGAGGTCTACCCGCGCCCCGGCAAGGGCTGGGACGCGCCCGACACCAACCCCGACCGCTCGCCCAACTACTTCCACACCTGGTGGGGCGGCAACCTGCGCGGCGTCGCCGAGCACCCGGTGAACCTCGGCGCGAACCAGGACCAGCTGGTCTACTCCCCGCACGACTACGGGCCGCTGGTGTTCAACCAGCCGTGGTTCGACAAGCCGTTCACCAAGGAGTCGCTGATCACCGACGTGTGGCGGCCCAACTGGCTGTACCTGCACGAGCAGGGGACCGCGCCGCTGCTGATCGGCGAGTGGGGCGGGCGGCTCGGCGAGGACGAGCGGCAGGACCGGTGGATGGCCGCGCTGCGCGACCTGATCGTCGAGGAGGGGCTGCACCAGACGTTCTGGGCGCTCAACCCGAACTCCGGTGACACCGGCGGGCTGCTGCTCGACGACTGGAAGACCTGGGACGCGGCCAAGTACGCGCTGCTCAAGCCCGCGCTGTGGCAGCACGGCGGCAAGTTCGTGAGCCTGGACCACCAGGTGCCGCTGGGCGGCGAGGGCACGACCACCGGCATCAGCCTCGGCCAGCGCTACGGCGACGGCGGCGGCCCCGGCGACACCACGGCCCCGACCGCGCCGACCGGGCTGGCGGTGGGCACGACCACCACCACGACGGTGGCGCTGAGCTGGCAGGCGGCGACCGACGACGTCGGCGTGACCGGGTACGACGTGTACCGGGGCGCGGTGAAGGTCGGCGCGGCCGTCGGCACCTCGTACACGGACACCGGGCTGAGCCCCGGCACCGCCTACAGCTACTCGGTGCGTGCCAGGGACGCGGCGGGCAACCTCTCGGCGGCCTCGGCCTCCCGCAGCGCGACCACGCTGCCGGGCAGCGGCGGCGGGGACGCCGGGTGCGCGGCGGTGCTGCGGGTGGTGAACAGCTGGCAGGGCGGCTACCAGGGCGAGGTGACCGTGACCAACTCCGGGACGGCGGCGGTGCGGGGCTGGAAGGTCGCGCTGGCGGTCGGGGCCGGGACCACGATCTCCAGCGTGTGGAACGGGACCCACGCCTCGGGCGCGGTGGTGAACGCCGCGCACAACGGCGCGCTGGCCCCGGCGGGCAGCACCACGTTCGGGCTGACCGGGACGGGGCAGGCGGCCGGGGTGACGGTCACCGGCTGCACGGCTTCCTGACCGGTCCCCGGTGCGGTCGGGGTGAGATATCCCGGCCGCACCGGGGAACGCCGCCTCACCCGACCCTGGGCACCTCGGCCACCCGGCCGTCGGCGGTGACGAACACGCGAACGCGGTCCTCGCGGTAGTCCAAGGTCACGAACGAGCCCTCCGGCACCACCACGACCTCGCGGCCGGGGTGCTCGGCCCTGATCGAGGCGACCACCTGGTCCGCCGACGCGCCCACCAGCTCCGGCCACTCTCTCTTGCCCACCGCGCCACCCCTCCACGACGATCACAGGAACCCCCAGTCTGCTCCACCGGGGGGCCGCGCGCAGCGGGCATCGGCCGATCGGCCGACCCCGACCGGCCTCCGGGCCGACGTGCGCGCGGGGGCGCGTGCGTAAGGTCGGCCGCGTGCCGGGAGTCGTGAGGTGGTGGCCGCTCGTCGCGGCGCTGGTGCTGCTGGGCCAGGTGTGGGGCGCGTGGCCGCTCTCGTGGCGGGCCGTCCTCGTCCTGGGCGTGATCGCGGGGGGCTGCGCGGCGGTGTGGTGGGCGTCCCGGCGGCCGGTGCTCGCCACCGGGTCGGCGGTCGGGGCCTCGGTCGTCGTCACCGCCTTCTTCGGCGGGCCCGGCAACGGGCTCTTCCCGCCGACCGCGAGCACGGTGCCGCCCGAGGGCTTCGAGTGGGTGCTGCCCCCGTTCGCCTTCTCCGAGACGGTCGCGTTCGGGGTGCTGCTGGCTGTGCTGGCCAGGACCGCCGGGCCGCGCGTCGCGGTGGGGTGCGTCGTGGCGGTCGCGCTGGCCTTCGCGCACGCGGAGCAGCACCGCTACTACAACGACCTGGCCGAGCCGTCCGGCGGGTGGCGGGTCACCGCGCTGCTGGGCGCGCTGGCGGTGCTCGTCGGGCTCCTGCTGCGCTCGCACGACCGCGAGCGCGCCGTCGCGCTGGAGCGGTTGCGGGTGGAGGAGCGGCTCGACATCGCGCGCGAGCTGCACGACGTGGTGGCGCACCACGTGACCGGGATGCTGGTGCAGGCGCAGGCCGCGCTCGTGGTGGGGGAGCGGGACCCGGACGCCGCCCGGCGCGCGCTGCCCGGCATCGTGGACGGCGGGACGGACGCGGTCGGCGCGATGCGCAGGCTCGTGGGGGCGTTGCGGGGCAAGGAGGAGTCGGCCACCGCCGACCTGGAGGCCGACCTGCGGGCGCTGGTGGCGCGGGCGCGCGAGTCCGGGCTGCCGGTGCGGGTGGCGGTCGAGCTGCCCGCTCCCGTGCCGCCGGAGCTGGGGAGGTCGGTGCTGCGGCTGGTGCAGGAGGGGCTGACCAACGTGCGCAAGCACGCCCGCGACCCCGGTGAGGTGGTGGTGGAGGTGGTGCGCGAGCCGACGGCCGTCACGGTGTCCGTCGTGGACTGCGGCGAGCCCGCTTCCTTCGGCAGGGGCGGGTTCGGGATCGAGGGGATGCGCGAGCGGGTGGAGCTGCTGGGCGGGCGGTTCCACGCCGGGCCCACGCCCACCGGGTGGGTCGTGTCCGCCGAGCTGCCGCTGGTGGTGCGGGCGTGATCAGCGTGCTGGTCGCGGACGACCACGAGATGGTGCGCGCCGGGTTCCGGATGATCCTGGACGCGCAGGACGACATCACCGTCGTGGCCGACGTCGCGGACGGGGAGGCGGCGGTGCGGCGGGCGCGCGAGCTGCGGCCGGACGTGTGCCTGGTGGACGTCCGGATGCCGGGGCTGGACGGGCTGCGGGTGACCGAGCTGCTGGCGCCGCAGGCGAAGGTGGTCGTGGTGACCACGTTCGACACCGACGAGAACCTGCACCGGGCGCTGGAGAACGGGGCGAGCGGGTTCCTCACCAAGGACGCCGGGCCCGCGCTGCTGGTGGAGTCGGTGCGGGCCGCCGCGCGCGGGGACGTGCTGATCTCGCCGGACGTGACGCTGCGGGTGCTGCGCAGCTGGACCCGGCCCTCGGCCTCGGTGGACGTCGGGCTGCTCACGCCGCGCGAGCGGGACGTGGTGCGGGAGGTGGCGCGCGGGCTGGGCAACCGGGAGATCGGGGACGCGCTGCACCTGTCGCTGTCCACGGTGAAGACGCACCTGGCGGCGGCGCAGGGCAAGCTCGGGGCGCGGAACCGGGTGGAGCTGGCGGCCTGGGCGTTCCGCGCCCGGCTGGTCGAGCCCTAGCAGGATTGTGGCGCCCCCCGCGTCAACCGCCGAATGCGCTCGAAACTTTCGGAAGTTTTAGCATGATCGAAGACTGGTTCGTGCTTCGGCGCACCGTGCTCCTGTTGGCCTAAGATCCTTCCGCAGCGGCGGTGTGCTGCGCCTTTTGATAGGCGGCAGCCGTTTCGCGTTCATTGACGGGACACCTCGGCGCGCCCTATCGTTTCCGCCACGTGTCGAAAGTTTCCATGAACAATCGAAACTTTAGCGACCACCCTGCGGACCCGGCAGCGGCTCAGGAGGAGCGCACGAGATGCCACGACTGATCCTGTTCACGATCGACCTCTGCGCGGTGGCGCTGCTCGTCTTCGGGCTGTACTTCCCGCGCTACCGCCGCCGCGACCTGGTCGTCGCCTACCTGGGCGTCAACATCGGCGTGCTCGCCGTGGCCAGCGCGCTCAGCTCCAGCGACGTCGGCGCGGGCCTCGGCCTGGGCATGGCGCTGTTCGGCGTGCTGTCCATCATCCGCCTGCGCTCCACCGAGCTGGACCAGCACGAGGTCGCCTACTACTTCTGCGCGCTGGCGCTGGGCATCCTCGGCGCGCTCGGCACCACCTCGGCCTGGCTCAACGGCGGCCTGATGGCCCTCATCGTCGCCGTCATGTTCCTCGCCGACCACCGGCGGTTGTTCCGCGGCTACCGGCACCAGGTGCTCGTCCTGGACTCGGCGTTCACCGACCGCGCCGCGCTCGTCTCCCACCTGGAGCGGCTGCTGCGCGCGCGGGTGCACACCGTGTTCGTGCAGCGGCTCGACCTGGTCAACGAGACCACCGTCGTGGACGTGCGCTACGCGGTGACCGAGCCCGAGCCCGCTTCCGAGCCCGCCGCCGGTCTCGCCGCCAGGGCCGGGGCACGCCGGTGACCGCCACGTCCCCGGAGGGCGCGCTCGCCCGCCTCGCCCCGGTCGGGCTCGCCGAGCTGGTCGACCGCGCCGCCCTCCAGACCAGGGTCGACCGCAAGTACCTCGTCCCCTCGGCCGCGCTGCCGCGCCTGCTGGAGCGGTTCGCCGCCGACGCCAGAGTCCTCGACGTCGACGGCGCGCGCTCCTTCCGCTACCAGTCGGTGTACTTCGACACCCCCGGCCTGCTCAGCTACCACCGCGCGGCGCACCGCAGGCGCAGGCGGTTCAAGATCCGCACCCGCACCTACCTGGACTCCGCGCAGTGCTGGCTGGAGGTCAAGGTCAGCGGCGCGCGCGGCAGCACCACCAAGCACCGCCTGCCCTACCTGCCCGGCGACCGCCGCGCCGTGCGCCCCGGCCGCGCCTTCGTCGACGAGGCGCTGGCCCGCGAGTCGTTCGAGCTGCGCGACGGCGGCGCGCTCGACCCGGTCCTGGTCACCGACTACGACCGCACCACCCTGCTGCTGCCCGGCGGGGCCAGCCGCGTCACCATCGACACCGGGCTGCGCTGGCGCACCGCGGAGCGCGAGCTGCGGCTGCCGGGGCTCGCGGTGGTCGAGACGAAGACCGCCTCGGCCGCCACCGCCGTCGACCGCGCGCTGTGGCAGGACGGCACCCGACCGGCCCGGATCTCCAAGTACGCCACCGGGTTGGCCGCGCTGCGCGTCGACCTGCCCGCCGCACCGTGGCGCAGGACCCTGCGCCGCCACTTCCACGCCGCGCCCACCGACCACGTCGACCGCGACCGGATCGACCGCGCCGACCACGACCACGCCGAACAGGAGGCATCGTGCGCGTGACCTCCCGTGGCAGCGCCGCCACGGCCACCGCCCGCACCACCACCGCGCTCGTGCTGCTCGCCGCACTCGCGCTCCCGCACCCCGCCGCCGCCGCGCCACTCGCCACCGCAACCGGGTCCGCCTCCTCGGCCGCGCCCGCCACCTCCTCGACCGCCGCCGACGACCTGGTCGGCGACGTGGTGTTCTCCGCGCCCAGCGGCACCTTCCAGGGCCAGATTTCGGTGTCGCTGTCGACCCCGGTGTCCGGCGCGCAGCTGCGCTACACCACCGACGGCGCCCTCCCCACCGCGCAATCCCCGCTGTACCAGGGAACCCCGCTGCGCTTCACCCGCACCACCCAGCTGCGCGCGCGGCCCTTCACCGGCGCGACCCCCTCCGGCGCCACGGGAACGGCCATGTACGTCGCCCGCGACACCGCCACCGCCCACGACCTGCCCGTGGTCCTGGTCGACACCTACGGCGCGGGCAAACCCGGCCGGGAGTACCTCGACTCCACCACCATGATCTTCCAGCCCGGAGCAGGCGGCACGACCTCCCTCGCGTCCGCCCCCGCCGTCGCCACCCGCGCCGGGGCCAAGCTGCGCGGCCAGTCCTCGGCCTCGTTCGACAAGACCCCGTACCGCCTGGAGTTCCACGACAACGCGGACGACGACGCCGACCACCCGGTGCTCGGGATGCCCGCCGACTCGGACTGGGTGCTGCGCGGCCCGTTCCCGGACAAGTCGCTGGTCCGCGAGGCGCTGGTCTACGACCTCGGCCGGGAGATGGGGCTGAAGGCGCCGCGCCACGCGTTCGTCGAGCTGTACGTCAACACCGACGCCGGACCGGTCGGGGCGAACGACTACCAGGGCGTGTACATGATCGTGGAGACGATCAAGAACACCAAGAACCGGCTGGACCTCAAGAAGCTCAAGGAGGACGACACCACCACGCCCAAGATCCAGGGCGGCTACATCTGGAAGTTCGAGTGGATGGCCGCCGAGGAGCCCACGCTGCCCTGCACCGGCAGCGCGTGCTGGAACTACCTGGAGCTGGTCGACCCGTCCGCGCCGAACCCCGCGCAGAAGGACTGGTTGCGCGCGCACCTGAAGGCGTTCAACGACGTCCTGCGCGCCCCGAACTCCGCCGACCCCGCCACCGGGTACCGGGCGTACCTCGACGTGCCCTCGTTCGTCGGCCACCTGATCGTCAACGAGGTCAGCCGCAACATGGACGCCTACGTCCGCAGCTCCTACTTCCACAAGGACCGCGACGGCAAGATCGTCGCCGGACCGCTCTGGGACTTCGACCTGACCTTCGGCGTGGGCGGCTACTTCCAGAACGACCAGGTCGCGGGCTGGCAGCACCAGCAGACCCGCCAGCCGATGCCGAACGACTGGTTCCCGCAGCTGCTGCGCGACCCGGCGTTCGTCGCGCAGGTCAAGGCGCGCTGGCAGGAGCTGCGCCGGGGGCCGCTGTCGGACTCCGCGCTGCAGAGCCGGATCGACGCGCTGACGCGCCCGCTCGCGAACGGCGCGGCGCGCAACTTCCAGCGCTGGCCCAACTTGTCCGCGCCCACCGTCGGGTTCTTCGTCACGCCGACCGCGCCCACCTGGCAGGGGCAGGTGCAGCACGTGCGGGACTGGTTGCTGCGCAGGGTCGCCTGGCTGGACTCCCCGGCCGGGTGGGGCGGTGGGACGGACAACCCGCCGGGCGGGGCCGGGTGCACCGCGACCTACACCGTCACCAACCAGTGGCAGGGCGGGTTCCAGGGCGAGGTGAAGGTGACCGCCGGGAGCGCGCCGATCAGCTCGTGGACGGTGACCTGGAGCGCGGGCGCGGGCGAGTCGATCACCCAGGCCTGGAACGCGACCGTGACCAGCCAGGGCGGCTCGGTGACCGCCAGGAACGCCGCGCACAACGGCGCGGTGGCGGCCGGGGGCAGCACGACGTTCGGCTTCCTCGGGACCACGCCCGGCACGCCGGGGAAACCGGTGCTCGGCTGCGCGAGCGGCTGATGGCCCGCGCCCGGTAGCGGGCAGCGGCAGCGGTTTCCCCTCCCGGCCCCGGCGGTGCTCGCACCGCCGGGGCCCCGGCACGTCCGGGCCCCGGCACGTCCGGGGGCGCCCCTCGGTCGATCGGCCGAGGCGGGATCGGCCCAGCGGCAACGTTTCCCGGCCCCGCGACCGATCCGGCGCGACCCCCTCCGACGTGATGATCGTCCACATCGGAGGAGAGGGGTGGGCGACGTGATGGGGTCGCTGGGTGGTCTGGTGGACAGCGCGCTGCACCTGCTGGACACGCCGTCGATGCTGGTCGGGGTCGTGGTGGGTCCGGTGCTGCTCGGGGCCGCCGGGTGGTGGGCCGCGCGGCGGTGGGGGTGGCGGCGGGTTCCTGGCGCGCTCGCCGGGCTCGGGGTCGGGCTCGTGCTCGGGGTGACGCTGTCCAGGCAGGTGCCGGAGTGGGCGTCGATCTACAGCGGGAGCCCGCACGCGGAGTTCTGCACCGTCAGGGGGTTCTCGTTCGACCTGGGCAACGAGATGCTGAACGTGCTGCTGCTCGCGCCCGCCGCGTTCTTCGCGGTGCTGGCCACCGGCGCGACGTGGCGGGTGCTCGGGGCGGCGGTCGGGCTCAGCGCGGTGATCGAGCTGGTGCAGCCGCTCACCGAGCGCGGCGTCTGCGAGACCCAGGACCTGCTGAACAACTCCCTCGGCGCGGCGATCGCGGTCGTGCTCGGGGCGGTGGCGCTGGCGGGGGAGCGGGCCGCGCGGCGGTCCGGGGTGTCGGTGTGAGCGTGCGGAACGCCTTGGCCCGCAAGGGGTTCACGGCAGGGCGGGTGTGGGCGGGGTGCGCGGCGGTCGTGGTCGTCGTCTTCCTCTGGCGCGGGGTGGGCGCCTCGCTGCTGGACCTGCGGGTCTACCTGACCGGCGGGCGGGTGTGGCTGGAGGGCTCCGACCTGTACGGGTCCGCGTTCCCCGGACCGGACGGGCTGCCGTTCACCTACCCGCCGCTGGCCGCCGCGCTGTTCGCGCCGCTCGCGCTGCTGCCGTGGCCGGTGGTCGTGGGGCTGTGGACCGCCGCCGGGGTCGCGCTGCTCGGGTGGGTGTGCGTGCTCGCGGCGGGGGAGCGGGAGCGCGGGCTGTGGCTGGCGTCCGCGTGCCTGCTGCTGGAACCGGTGCGCGGGACCCTGGAGCTGGGGCAGGTGAACCTGCTCCTGCTCGCCCTCGTGGCGGCGGACTGCCTGCTGCCCCGCACGCCGTGGCCGCGCGGGCTGCTGCTCGGGATCGCCGCGTCGGTCAAGCTCACGCCCGCGATCTTCGTGCTGTTCCTGCTGTCCCGCAAGGACTTCCGGGCCGCGGCGACGGCGGGGACGACCTTCGCCGGGTGCGCGGTGCTGGGCTGGCTGCTCGCGCCGCGCGACTCGGTGGTGTTCTGGACCTCCGCCGTGCTCGACCCGCACCGGGTGGGCGGGCTGCCCTACGCGGGCAACCAGTCGGTCAAGGGCGTGCTGGTGCGGCTCGGGCTCGACGGACCGCTGTGGTTCGCGGCGTGCGCGGTGGTGCTGGCGCTGCTGGTCGTCGTGCTGCGCGGGGTGCGCGACGACCTCACCGCCGTGGTGGCCACGGCCGCCGCCGGGGTGCTGGTGTCGCCGGTGTCCTGGTCGCACCACTGGGTGTGGGCCGCGCCCGCGCTGCTCCTGCTGCACGGCCACGCCCGCGTCGCGGTCGGGGTGGTGCTGCTGGTGGGGCCGCACTGGCTGCTGCCCAGGACCGGGGACGTCGAGCTGACCTGGGCGTGGTGGCAGCACCTCGTGGGCGACGCCTACGCGCTGCTGGGCCTGGGACTCCTGGTGCTGCTGGCCTGGCGGGAGCTGCGGCGCGCGGCCCACCCGCCGGTCGGGGCGGCCGTCCCGACCGGCGGGTGAGCGCTACCCGAGCGGCGGGAACCGGCCGTCCGGGCGGTCGCGCGCGGTGTGCGAGCGCCACAGCTCCTCCGCCACGTCGGCCGGGTCCAGCTCCGGGAAGTCCACGTCCGGGTCGATCGCGCCGGACCGCAGCGCGGCGTGCACGGCGCTCCCGGTGATCATCCCGCCGATCTGGAGCGCGGCCACGTGCACGCCGTGCCGCGCCACCTCCGCCGCCAGGCTGAGCACGTAGTTGCGGGTCGCGGCCATCGCGGGGCCGATGCCGCTCAGGTCGGGGGCGGGCTCGGTCGCGGAGACGCTCTGGGCGATCAGGACGCTGCCGCCGCCGCGCTCGCGCAGCTCTCCCAGCACGGCCCGCACCACCGCCACCGGGGTCAGGTAGTACAGGTCCACCAGCCTGCCCGCCGCCTGCGCGGTCAGCTCGGCTGCGGGGGTGAAGCCGGACAGGTCCAGCGGCGCGCACACCACCACGTCGATCCGGCCGAACCGGGCCCTGACCCGCTCGACCAGTTCCGGGACCAGCGACGGCCGGGACAGGTCGGCGGTGAACGGCTCGGCCTCCACGCCCTCCCCGGCCAGCTCGCCCGCCAGCGCGGCCAGGCGGTCGCCGCCGCGCGCCACCAGGGCCACCCGGTAGCCCTCGCGGCCGAAGCGCCTGGCCAGTGCGGGGCCGAGGCCGGTGCCCACGCCGAGGAGGACGGCGGTCGGGGCGCTCACCGCGCCAGCTTCAGGTCGCCGCGCATGACGGCGCGGATGTGGTCGCTGGCCAGCAGGTCGTGCGGGTAGCCCAGCTCGATCCGGCTCACCCCGTCCAGGCGGGCCAGGTGCTCCGCCGCCAGCTCCACCTCCAGCGCGCCCAGGTTGTCCGCCAGCTGCGCCGGGGTCCGCGCGCCCAGCACCGGGGCGACCACGGCGGGGTTGGCCAACGTCCAGGCCAGCGCCACCTGCGCCGGGGTGCGCCCGAGCTCCCCCGCCACCCGCTTCACCTCCTCGGCGATCGCCAGGTTCCGCTCGGTCACCAGGCCCAGCGCGGTGTTGAAGCCCTCCCGCGCGCTGTCCGCCGCGCCGCCCCTCCCGTACTTGCCGGTCAGCAGCCCGCCCGCCAGCGGCGAGTACGGGGTCACGCCCAGGCCCATCGCCCGCGCCATCGGGATCAGGTCGCGCTCGGCCGCCCGGTTGGCCAGGTTGTACTCGACCTGCAGCGCCACCAGCGGCGACCAGCCGCGCAGGTCGGCGATCGCCTGCATCCGGGACACCTCCCACGCGGGCGCGTTCGAGATCGCCGCGTGCAGCACCTTCCCCTGGCGCACCAGGTCGTCCAGCGCGCGCAGGACCTCCTCCACCGGTGTGGTGAGGTCCCACACGTGCAGGTGCAGCAGGTCCACGTGGTCGGTGCCCAGCCGGGTCAGGCTGCTCTCCAGCGACGAGACCAGGCTCTTGCGGTGGCTGCCCGCCGAGTTCGGGTCACCCGGCCTGCGCAGCGTCGTGTACTTCGTCGACAGCACGAGGCTCTCCCGCGTGCTCCGGGTGAACTCGCCCAGCCAGCGCTCGGACGTGCCGTCGGTGTAGGTGTTCGCGGTGTCGACGAAGTTGCCGCCGCGCTCGACGTAGGCGTCGAACAGCTGCCGCGCCTCCGCCTTCTCCGCCCCCCAGCCGTGCTCGGTGCCGAACGTGGCCGTGCCCAGCGCGAGCGGGGAGACCCGCAGGCCGGAGCGGCCCAGCAGGCGGTAGGTGTCCAGGGTCAGTGGCATGTGACGTCTCCGGTGGTCGTGTTCCTCGTGCCGGGACGAGTCTGCTCACGGCGGTCCGGCGCGGTAAGGGAGAGCGCTTCCTGGGAACAGCCTTCCCACCCTCCGCCGTTGAGGCGATCATGACGACCCCCGCTGTGGACCGGAACCGCGAGCTGGCCGCCTTCCTGCGCAACCGCAGGGAGCGCCTGGACCCCGGCGACCTCGGGCTGCCCGCGCGCGAGCGGGCCCGGCGCACCCCAGGGCTGCGCAGGGAGGAGGTCGCCGAGCTGGCCGGGGTGAGCGTGGACTACGTGGTGCGGCTGGAGCAGGCGCGCGGGCTGCGGCCCTCGGTGGAGGTGGTGGAGGCGCTGGCCCGCGCGCTGCGGCTCGCCCCCGACGAGCGCACCTACCTGTTCGACCTGGCGCGGCGGCGGCCCCCCGAGCGCGGCGGGCTGACCACCGAGGCGGTCGCGCCGCTGGCCGGGCTGGTGGCCGACCTGTCGCCGCTGCCCGCGATGCTGCTCAACCACCGGTTCGACATCCTGGCCTGGAACCCGGAGCTGGCCGCGCTGCTGGTGGACGTCGACACCCTGCCGCCCTCCCGGCGCAACTCCATGTGGCTGTGCCTGATGCACCCCGAGGTGCGCGAGTTCTACGTCGACCGGGAGCGGGTGGTGCGGGAGGGCGTGGCGCACATGCGGGCGGCCTGGGCCGCGCACCCGGACGACGTGGCGCTGAGCGGGCTCATCGCCGAGTTCACCGCGCGGAACCCGGAGTTCGCCAGGGTGTGGGCGGAGCGGGACGTGCTGGCGACCGGCCGGGGCAGCAAGGCGTTGCGGCACCCGGAGCTGGGGGTGCTGTCGGTGCAGTACGAGACGCTGAAGCCCGTGCAGGACCCCGATCAGCTGCTGGTGATCATGCGTGCCGCCGACCCCGCCAGCCAGGCGGCGTTCGACCGGTTGCGGGCGCGGTGACCCCGTCCCCGCGACGGGTCCGGCCTCACGCGCCCGCCCTTCACGCGCCTATCTTTCACGCGTCGGCCACCCACCCGTCGGCCACCGGCAGCGAGATCACCATCGTCAGCCCGCCGCCCGGCGTGTCCTCGGCGTTGATCGTGCCACCCATCGCGTCCACGAAACCCTTGGCCACGCTGAGACCCAGCCCCACGCCGGGCGTGCTGTCCCGGTCCCCGAGCCGCTGGAACGGGGTGAACACCGCCCGCGCGGACTTCTCCGGCACGCCGCTGCCGTGGTCCACCACGCGCAGCTCCACCCGGTCGTCGTGCGCGCTGGCCCGCACCACCACCTCCGGCTCGTGCTCGGTGATCACCCCGTCGCCGTCCACGTCCACCACCCGCCGGGGCGAGAGCCTGCCGTGCCGCAGCGCGTTGTCCACCACGTTGGCCACCACCCGCTCCAGCAGGCCGCTGTCCGCCAGCACCGGTGGCAGGTCCTCCGGCACGTCCGCGGACACCGCCGCGCGGTCGTCCAGCCCGGACAGCGCCCGCGCGACCACCTCGTCGTAGGTCACCGGCCGCAGCAGCGGCGCGACCGCCCCGGTGGCCAGGCGGGAGGAGTCGAGCAGGTTGTCGATCAGCCCGGCCAACCGGTCCGCCGACACCTCCACGGCCTCCAGCAGCTCGCCGGTGTCCTCTTCGGACAGTGCGAGCGCCGGGTCGCGCAGGCTGCCGATCGCGGCCTTGATGGAGGTCAGCGGGGTGCGCAGGTCGTGGCCCACGGCGGACAGGATCGCGGTGCGCAGCTCGGTGGTCGCCGCCCGCCGCTGCGCGTCCGCCGTCTCGACCGCCATCCGCTGCTGCCGCAGCGCCAGCAGCGCCTGACCGGCCGCGGTCTCCAGCGCGCGCTGGTCGGCGGCGGGCAGCGGGCGCCCGCGCAGCGACAGGTGCACGTCCGCCGTGACCGGCACGTCCGCGTCGGCCTCGTCCGGCTCGTCGCACGGCCTCGGGCCAACGCACGCCACCCGCCGCCACTCCCCGTCCACCCGCTCCAGCATCGCCACCGACTCCATGCCGAAGTTCTCCCTGACCTTCTCCAGCAGCCGCACCAGCGGGTGCGGGCTGGTCAGCACGGTGCGCGCGTAGGAGGCGAGCAGCGCGGCCTCGGTGCGGGCGCGCGCGGCCTGCGCGGCCAACCGGGCGGCCCGGTCGACCACCAGCGCCACCAGCACCGCCACGGTCACCATCACCACCAGCGTCAGCATGTTCTCCGGCGTGGCGATGGTGAGGCTGTAGAACGGCGGGGTGAAGAAGTAGTTCAGCAGCACCGCCCCGACCAGCGCGGCCACCACCGCGGGCCCCAGCCCGCCGACCAGCGCGACCACCACCGTGGCCAGGAAGAACCCGACCAGGTCGGTGGAGAAGTCCAGCTCCTCCTGCAGCGCCATGCCGATCCCGGTCACCAGCACCGGCAGCAGCAGCGCCAGCGACCAGCCGAGGACCTGGCGGGACGCGGTCAGCGGGTTGCGGTCGACCTTCCAGCGCGGGGCGCGGCGCGACTCGTCGTGGGTGACCATGTGCACGTCGATGCTGCCGGACTGCCCGATCACGGCCGCGCCGATGCCCTCGTCGAACACCCGCGCCAGGCGGGTGCGGCGGGAGGTGCCCAGCACGAGCTGGGTGGCGTTGACGCCGCGCGCGAACTCCAGCAGCGCGGCGGGCACGTCGTCGCCGACGACCATGTGGAACGTGGCCCCGACGTCCTCGGTCAGCTTGCGCAGCGCCGCGATCGACTCGGGCGCGGAACCGGCCAGGCCGTCGCCGCGCATGGTGTGCACCACCAGCAGCTCCGCCCCGGCGCGGGCGGCGATGCGGCGGGCGCGCCGGATCAGCGTCTCGCTCTCCGCGCCGCCGGTCACCGCGACCACGACCCGCTCGCGGGCCTCCCAGGTGTCGGTGATGCGCTGCTCGGTGCGGTACCGCTGGAGCGCCACGTCCACCTGGTCGGCCACCCACAGCAGCGCCAGCTCGCGCAGCGCGGTCAGGTTCCCGACCCGGAAGTAGTTGCCCAGCGCGGCGTCGATCTTGTGCGCGGCGTAGACGTTGCCGTGCGCCAGGCGGCGCCGCAGCGCCTCCGGGGTCAGGTCGACCAGCTCGACCTGCTCGGCGCGGCGCACCACCTCGTCGGGGATGGTCTCGCGCTGCTCGACGCGGGTGATGCGGCGCACCACGTCGTTGAGCGACTCCAGGTGCTGGATGTTGAGCGTGGACAGCACGTCGATCCCGGCGTCCAGCAGCTCCTCCACGTCCTGCCAGCGCTTGGCGTTGCGGGAGCCGGGGGCGTTGGTGTGCGCCAGCTCGTCCACCACGGCGATCTCGGGCGCGCGCGCCAGGACCGCGTCCACGTCCATCTCGGTGATCGTGGTCCCCCGGTGCTGGACCTCGCGGCGCGGCAGCACCTCCAGGCCGTCGACCATGCTGGCGGTGCGCTCCCGGCCGTGCGTCTCGACCAGGGCGACGACGACGTCCGCGCCGCGCTCCCGCCGCCGGTGCGCCTCGCCGAGCATCGCGAAGGTCTTGCCGACGCCAGGGGCCGCGCCCAGGTAGATGCGCAGTTCGCCGCGCTTGCGCTTGTCCACGGTCCCGCCCGCTCCCGAGATCAGAAAAAGGGGAAGACCGGGGGCCGCCCTGAAGACGGCCCCCGGTCGGTGTCACTCCGCCGCGTCCACGGCCCGGTTGAGGGCGGTGACGTTGACGCCCGGCTCGCCCACGAACCCGAGCGAGCGGCCCACCGAGGCCTCGGCGATCAGCGCCCGCACGGCGTCCTCCGACAGCCCGCGCTCCCGCGCCACGCGCGGCGCCTGGATCGCCGCGTACTCGGCGCTGATCAGCGGGTCCAGGCCGGAGGCCGAGGCGGTCACCGCGTCCTGCGGCACGGCGTCCTCGGCCACGCCCTCGCGCTCGGCGACCTCGGCGCGCCGCTCGGCGATCACCGCGTCGTAGTCGGCGTTGCGCTCGCCCTTGTTGGACCCGCCCGACGCCGGCAGCGTCGCCATCGACGGGCGCGGCTGGAACCAGCCACCGCCCTCGCGCGGCACCACGACCAGCTCGGTGCCGGTCGCCTCCGCGTTGCCGTGCAGGCCCGGCACGCGCGAGACGAGCCAGACGGCGGCGGGGTAGAGCACGCCGGTGATGACGGTCAGCACCAGCAGGACGCGCAGACCGGCCAGGGCCTGCTTCACGAACGCGTTCACGGAGTTCACCCGATTCCGGGGATGAGGCGGACGAGCAGGTCGATGAGCCAGATGCCGATGAACGGCGTGATGATGCCGCCGACGCCGTACACCAGCAGGTTGCGCCGCAGCAGCGAGCTCGCGCTGGACGGCCGGTAGCGCACGCCGCGCAGCGCCAGCGGGATCAGCACCACGATGATCAGCGCGTTGAAGATCACCGCCGACAGGATCGCCGACTGCGGCGTGGCCAGGCCCATGACGTTGAGCTGGTCCAGCTGCGGGTAGATGGCGGCGAACATGGCGGGCAGGATCGCGAAGTACTTCGCCAGGTCGTTGGCGACCGAGAACGTGGTCAGCGCGCCCCGCGTGATCAGCAGCTGCTTGCCGATCTCCACGATCTCGATGAGCTTGGTCGGGTCGGAGTCCAGGTCCACCATGTTCCCGGCCTCCTTGGCGGCCGAGGTCCCGGTGTTCATGGCGACGCCCACGTCGGACTGGGCCAGCGCCGGGGCGTCGTTGGTGCCGTCGCCGGTCATCGCGACCAGCTTGCCGCCCTCCTGCTCCTGCCGGATCAGGGCCATCTTGTCCTCGGGCTTGGCCTCGGCGAGGTAGTCGTCCACCCCGGCCTCGGCCGCGATCGCCTTGGCGGTCAACGGGTTGTCGCCGGTGACCATGACCGTGCGGATGCCCATGGCGCGCAGCTCGGCGAACCGCTCCCGCATGCCCGGCTTGACCACGTCGGACAGCCGGATCACGCCGAGCACGCGCTCGCCGTCGGCGACCACCAGCGGGGTCCCGCCGTCGCCGCTGATCTCGTCCACGGTGGACTTGACCGAGTCGGTGAGGGTGAACGCGGTCGCGGCGCCCTTGCGGACGCTGCGGCCGTCCAGGTCGATGCCGCTCATCCTGGTCTGGGCGGTGAACGGCACGAACTCGCCGGTCTTCTCCGCGTCGGTGGGCTCGGGGGAGCGGCCGTGCCCGGTCGCGCACAGCTCGACCACGCTGCGGCCCTCGGGCGTGCCGTCGGCCAGCGAGGACAGCCGGGCGGCGTCCACCAGCTCGTCCAGCGTCACGCCGGGAGCCGGGATCAGCTCGGTGGCGCGGCGGTTGCCCCAGGTGATCGTGCCGGTCTTGTCCAGCAGCAGCGTGTCCACGTCACCGGCCGCCTCCACGGCGCGGCCCGAGGTGGCCAGCACGTTGCGCTGCACCAGGCGGTCCATGCCCGCGATGCCGATCGCGGACAGCAGCGCGCCGATCGTGGTGGGGATCAGGCACACCAGCAGCGCCGTCAGCACGATCACCGACTGCTCGCCGCCGGAGTACACCGCGAACGGCTGGAGCGCGAGCACCGCCAGCAGGAAGATGATCGTGAGCGTGGACAGCAGGATCGTCAGCGCGATCTCGTTCGGCGTCTTCTGCCGCTGCGCGCCCTCCACCAGCGCGATCATCCGGTCCACGAAGGTCTCGCCCGGCTTGCTGGTGACCCGCACGACGATCCGGTCGGACAGCACGGTGGTGCCGCCGGTGACCGCGCACCGGTCGCCGCCGGACTCGCGCACCACCGGCGCGGACTCGCCGGTGATCGCCGACTCGTCCACGGTGGCGATGCCCTCGACCACGTCGCCGTCGCCGGGGATCACCTCACCGGCCTCGACCACGACCAGGTCGCCGACCTTCAGCTCGGTGCCCGGCACGGTGCGGCCGTCGGTGAGGCGGGCCAGCGCGTCGGTCTTGGTCCTGCGCAACGAGTCCGCCTGGGCCTTGCCCCTGCCCTCGGCGACCGCCTCGGCCAGGTTGGCGAACAGGGCGGTGAACCACAGCCACAGCGCGACCGCGATCGTGAACGGGTTCGGGTCGGTGACCGCGAAGACCGTGACCAGCGCCGAACCCGCCCACACCACGAACATCACGGGGTTGCGGAGCTGGTGGCGGGGGTGGAGCTTGCGCAGTGCGTCCGGCAGGGACGTGAGGAGCTGGCGCGGGGAGAACACGCCCGTGGGGACGGGTTTCGGCGCGGGCCCGGTCTCCTGCGGAGCGAGCTGCGGGGTGTCGGTGGTGGTCACAGCAGTGCCTCCGCGATGGGGCCGAGGGCGAGGGCGGGGACGAAGGTGAGGGCGGCGACGAGCACGATCGCGCCGACCAGCAGCGAGGCGAACAGCGGGCTGTCGGTCGGGAGCGTGCCCGCGGTCTGCGGGACGCGCTTCTGCGCGGCGAGCGAGCCCGCCAGGCACAGCACCGCGACGATCGGGACGAACCGGCCGAGCAGCATGCACACGCCGAGCGAGGACTGGAACCAGTCGCTGGTGACGGTGATGCCCGCGAACGCGCTGCCGTTGTTGTTCGAGGCCGACGCGTAGGCGTAGAGGATCTCGGACAGGCCGTGCTCGCCGGGGTTGTTCAGGTACCCGGCGGTCGACGGGAGCACCGCCGCGATCCCGGCCCCGACCAGCACCAGCGCGGGCATGGCCAGGATGGACAGCGCGGCGCAGGTCACCTCGCGGCGGCCGAGCTTCTTGCCCAGGTACTCCGGGGTGCGGCCGACCATCAGACCGGCCAGGAACATCGCGATGACCGCCATCACCAGGATGCTGTAGAGGCCGGTGCCGACGCCGCCGGGGGTCATCTCGCCGAACAGCATGTTCAGCAGCGTCGCGCCGCCGCCCAGGCCGGTGAGGCTGTCGTGCATGGCGTTGACCGCGCCGGTGGAGGTGGCGGTGGTGGTGTTGGCGAACAGGGCGCTGCCGGGGATGCCGAACCGCAGCTCCTTGCCCTCCAGGGGGCGCAGGCCGTGCGCCTCGGCCGCCCAGATCACCGCGAGCATCGCGGTCCACAGCGCGCCCATCACGCTCAGCAGCACGTAGCCCTGCTTGCGGTTGCCGACCAGGGTGCCGAAGGTGCGGGTGAGCGAGACCGGGATCAGCAGGATCAGGAAGACCTCGACCAGGTTCGACCAGCCGTTGGGGTTCTCGAACGGGTGGGCGGAGTTGGCGTTGAAGATGCCGCCGCCGTTGGTGCCCAGCTCCTTGATGGCCTCCTGCGAGGCGGCCGGGGCGATGGCGACCTGCTGGCCGTCGACGTCCACGCCTGCCTTCAGGCTCATCACCACGCCGGTCGCGACCAGCACGATGGCGAACACGAACGACACGGGCAGCAGGATTCGCAGGGTGCCCCTGGTGAGGTCGACCCAGAAGTTGCCGAGCCGGTCGGTGCCCGCGCGGGTGAAGCCGCGCACCAGCGCGACGGCGACGGCCATGCCGACCGCGCCGGAGACGAAGTTCTGCACGGTCAGCCCGGCCATCTGCACGGTGTGGCCGAGCACGGTCTCCGGGACGTAGGACTGCCAGTTCGTGTTGGCCACGAACGAGGCGGCGGTGTTGAACGCCATGCCGGGCGTGACCGCGCCCCGGTCGTGGTCGAACGGCAGCCAGGGCTGCACGCGCTGCATCACGTAGAGCAGCACCACGCCGACGAAGGAGAACCCGAGCACGCCCTGCGCGTAGGTCCCCCAGCGCTGCTGCGACTCGGGGTCGATCCGGGCGACGCGGTAGAGCGCGCGTTCGACCTTGGTGTGCTTCGCGTCGGTGTAGACGCGGGCCATGTAGTCGCCGAAGGGCCGGTAGGCGGCGGCCAGCGCGACGATGAGCAGGCCGACCTGGAGCAGGCCCGCCGTGGTCGAGGACATCAGAACTTCTCCGGCCTGATCAGCGCGACGAACAGGTAACCGATGAGCAGCAGGGCCAGCACGCCACCGACGGCGTTGGCCACGACTCCCGTGCCGCCCATCAGAGCCGCTCCAGTCCGCGCACCCCGAGGGCGAGCAGTCCGAACACAGCGACGAGCAGCGACGCGTAGGCCAGGTCGGCCATGAGCGTGCTCCCTTCCCCACTTCGAGCGGCCCCCGTTCGTGGGGACCGCGACGCCAGAAGGGTGCATCGGGGGAAACGGCGTGAGCGGGTTGCTGATGGGTCTTTGACGGGGTGAACAGGGGGATTTACGCGTCGTTGACGGGCGGGGTGATCTGGGTATCAGTGCAGGTCACGAACGGGGGAGTGGTTTCGGGTGATCTTCGTTGCGGACGGTGACCGGGTGGCGTTGACGCGGGCGGGCGGTGGCGCGAGGAAAGCGCAAGTTCGGCGGGCGCGGGCTTGTCGCCGGGGCGCGCGCCCGGATGGGATCGGGGCCTTCCGATCCGATCCTCCGAGGGAGAGCGATGCGCGACGTGTTCCACGACCGGCGGGACGCGCTGGTGCTGGACCTGGCCGCCATGTGCGACCTGGCCGGGCGGGCGCTGCTGGACGCGACCCGCGCCCTGCTGGACGGTGACGCCGGACTGGCCCGGCGGGTCGTCGCGGGCGACCGGGAGCTGGACCGGGCGCGGGGCGCCGCGCGGCACGGCGGCCAGGTGCTGCTCGCGACCCAGTCCCCGGTCGCGGGCGACCTGCGGTCCGTGCTGGCCGTGCTGCGCGGCGTTGAGGACGCCGAGCGCATGGGCGACCTGGCCCGGCACGTGGCCGAGGCGGTGCTGCGCAGGCACCCCGAGCCGGTGCTGCCCGAGGTGCTGCGCGACCGGTTCGAGCGGCTCGGGGCGCTGGCCGCCGCCACCGCCGGGATCGCCGCGCGCCTGGTGCGCGAGGGCGGTCCCGCGCTGGAGCGCGAGCTGGCCCGCGCCGAGGCGCAGGTCGACGCGCTGCACGAGTCGCTGTTCCCGGTGCTGGAGCACCGCGCCTGGCGGCACGGCGTGCCCGCCGCCGTCGACGCGGCGCTGCTCAGCGGCCACTGCGAGCGGTTCGCCGACCACGCCCGCGCGATCGGCCGCCGCAGCGCCCAGGAGCACCCCACAGGCTTGGGCCACTCCGCAGGCCGGGAGCGCTCCGCTGGCCGGGAGCACTCCGCTGACCTGGATCACGCCGCCGACGTGGACCACCCCGTCGCCGTGCCCGCTCAGGCCCCCACGTGGATGCCGGGCCTGCGCTCCGGGTCGGACTCGTGCGCCCGGATGATCTCCCGCACCACCGGGGCCGTGTCGCCGCGCCCCACCAGCAGGTAGCGGAACAGGTGCCCCAGCGGGCTGCCCTCGCTCCACGCGAAGTGGCAGTGCGGGCGCACCCCGGTGCAGTCGCGCAGCGCCAGCAGTATCGCGGCGATCGCGTTCGGCGCCGCCGGGCTGTCCGCGCGCAGCACCCGGTGGCCGCCCACCTCCACGCCGCGCACCTCCAGCACGTCGCTGAAGTCCGACGGGTCCACCACGTCGATCTCCAGGAACAGCACGTCCGCCTGCCCCGGCACCGGGTTGACCCCGCGCTGCTCGGCCTCCTTGTCCGCGTACTCGGCCACGTCACCGGCCTGCCTGCGGTTCGCGATCACGGTCAGCGCGCCGTCGTGGGCGATCGAGTCGGTGATGAGCCTGCGCGCGGTCTCGTCGAACTCGATGTGCTCCACGCGCAGCTCGGTGGTGCGCGAGATCCGCGAGACCAGCGAGACGGCGATGATGCCGACGATGAACACGAACGAGATCGTGATGCCGTCCGGCTTCTCGATCACGTTCTCCACCAGCGCGTACACCAGGATCAGGGTCAGCACCGCGAACGCCGTCGCCGCGCCCCGCCGCCGGGCGCGCGCCACCGACAGGGTCACCGCCACCGACGCCGACACCATCATCGCCAGGATGCCGGTCGCGTACGCGCCCGCCTGGGCGTCCACGTCGGCCTGGAAGATCACCGTGATGCCGACGCAGATCACCGTGTAGACCAGCACGACCGGGCGGACCGCGCGGGTCCAGTCCGGGGCCATGCCGTACGCGGGCAGGTAGCGCGGCACGATGTTGATCAGCCCGGCCATCGCGGACGCGCCCGCGAACCACAGGATCAGCACGCTGCTGATGTCGTAGGCCGTGCCGACCCACTCGCCGATCAGCTCGTGCGCCAGGTACGCGAGCGCGCGCCCGTTCGCCTCGCCGCCGGGGCGGAACTGCTCGACCGGCACGAGCAGGGTGGTGACGAAGCTGGTCGCCACCAGGTACACCGACATGATCAGCGCGGCGGCGGTGAGCAGCTTGCGGGTGTTGCGGATGCGGTTCGCCAGGCGCTCGGCGTCGTCGGCGCCCTTCGCGGCCACCAGCGGCATCATGCTGACGCCGGTCTCGAAGCCGGACAGGCCGAGCACGAGCAGCGGGAACGCCAGCAGGGCCGGGCCGACCACGCCCAGCACCCCGCCGCCGCCGGTGGAGGTCAGCGCCGCGAACCAGCCGTCCAGCACGGCGGGGTTCGCCACCACCTCCAGCACGCCCGCCACCACGACCACCGCGTTGAGCAGCAGGAACACCGCCACCAGCGGGATCGCGACGCTGACCGCCTCGGTGAAGCCGAGCAGGAACACCCCGCCCAGCACGAGCAGCAGCACCACCGTGACCAGCACCTCGTGCCCGTGCAGGAACGCGGGCGCGTGCGGGTTCTCCAGCGCGTGCACCGACGCGTCCGCCGCCGACAGGGTGATCGTGATGATCCACGAGGTGGCCACGAAGCCCAGCAGCACCAGCACGAACAGCTTCCCGCGCCAGAACGGCAGCAGGTCCTCCAGCATCGCCACCGAGCCCTGCCCGTGCGGCGACTCGTGCGCGACCCGCCGGTACATGGGCAGCATCCCGAACAGGGTCAGCGCGACGATCAGCAGCGTCGCCAGCGGCGAGACCGCCCCGGCGGCCAGCGCCGCGATGCCCGGCAGGTAGGACAGGGTCGAGAAGTAGTCGACGCCGGTCAGGCACATGACCTTCCACCACGCCTGCGGCGTGCTGTGCTGGTCGGTGCCCGCGGGTCCCGCCGGTTGCACCCGGTGCTCCAGCAGCCAGCGCCCCACCCGGTTCGCGGGCGCGGCCGGGCGTACCGGGCTTTCCACCCTGGGTGGAACGGCGAAAACCGGTGTTTCGGACATTCGGGGTCTCTCCTCGGAGATCACGGCGTCGGGCATGAGAAGTCAACGTCCCCGTGCGGTCCGGAGGAGTGAATATCGCGGTGGGAGGGCGTAAAAAAAGCATCAAAATCGCCGTGCGGTCGCGGTTCGGGGGAATTCGCGGGCGGACCCCCGGCGGATCAGGGCGGCGTCAATCCGGCGTCGCGCACCGTTGGGAACGCGTACGCGCCGCTGTCGCCCGGCGGGGTTCGGGCGTGTGCTGGCGGGCATGACACTCGCGGAGTTGCTGCCCAGCGTCGGCATGACCGGCGAACCGGCGCTGGAGGCGGGGCTGTGGCCCCTCGGGACCCGGCTGGACCGGGGCGAGCTGCTGCTGGGCGGGGTGCCCGCGACCGAGCTCGCCGCCCGGTTCGGCACGCCCTGCCAGGTGCTCGACGAGGGCACGGTCCGGGCGCGTGCGCGCGGGTTCCGGGAGGTGCTGCCGGAGGCGGAGGTGGTGTTCGCGGGCAAGGCGCTGCCGTGCCGCGAGGTGTACCGGTGGGTGGCGGACGAGGGGCTGTCGCTGGACGTGTGCTCGGCGGGCGAGCTGGCGATCGCCCGGTCGGTCGGGTTCCCGGCCGAGCGCGTCCTGCTGCACGGCAACGTCAAGACCCCCGAGGACCTCAAGGCCGCGCTCGGGTACGGGGTCGGGCGGGTGGTGGTGGACTCGTTCGACGAGATCGAGCAGCTGGGCGCGCTGGCCGGGGGGCCGCAGGACGTGCTGGTCAGGGTCACCCCCGGTGTCGACCCGCGCACCCACCGGGCGGTGGCGACCGGGGTGGAGGACCAGAAGTTCGGCTTCTCCCTGGCGGGCGGGGACGCGCTGGAGGCGGTGCTGCGGGTGGTCGAGCACCCGTCGCTGAGGCTGGTCGGGCTGCACTGCCACGTCGGGTCGCAGGTGCGGCACGTCGCGGTGTACGAGGAGGCGGCGCGGCGGATGGTCGGGCTGATCGCCTCGTGCGGGGTGCGCGTCGAGCAGCTGGACCTCGGCGGCGGGTTCGCGGTGCCCTACCTGCCGGGGGAGGGGGAGTTCGACCTGGGCGGGTTCGCGCACCGGGTGCGGGTGGCGTTGAGCCACGAGTGCGCGCTGCGGCGCGTGCCGGTGCCGAGGCTGCTGGTCGAGCCGGGGCGGTCGGTGGTGGCGGGCGCGGGGGTGACGCTGTACCGGGTGGCGGCGGTGAAGCGGGGCACGACGCGGGTGTTCGTGGCCGTGGACGGTGGCATGAGCGACAACCCCAGGCCCGCGCTGTACGGGGCCCGGTACGCGGTGCGCCTGGTCGGCCGGGGCGGTCGGCGGGCGCCGGTGACGGTGGTGGGCAGGCACTGCGAGGCGGGCGACGTCCTCGCCGAGAACGTGCCGCTGCCGGTGGACGTGCGCGCGGGGGACCTGCTGGCGGTTCCGGTGACGGGGGCGTACCACCACGCGCTGGCGTCGAACTACAACGCGGTGGGCAGGCCGCCGGTGGTGGGGGTGCGCGACGGGGTGGCGCGGGTGCTGGTGCGGCGGGAGACGGAGGAGGACCTGCTGCGGCGGGACGTGTGAGGGGTGGGGCGACGTGCTGCGGCAGGCGGACGGCCGGACCGCTGCGAGGCTGTGGGGCAGCGGCAAGGAGCGCGGAGCTTCCCATCTTTCGTCGACCGCATTTCGACGGTCGCATTCAATGCGCACCTATTTTGTTGAGTTCGCCCGGAAGGGGGTTTTTAGTTAACGGCGCGCTTGCGGTGCGATACTTTTTCCCTGTTCTGCCTCGGGTGGGCAGGACGTGACCTTGGCGCAAAATAAGGCGGACGCATGGGGAAAAGGCGTGACCTGTTCGTGGCGGCCCCTCTGGTCGTCGTTCTGCTGGTGAGCGGGTCGTCCGAGGCGGTGGCGGCTGGAGGTACTCCGGCGAACGTGGTGGCCGCCGCGATCGACGCGGTGCCGCTTGACCTCCTGAGAGCGTCGGCAGGAGTCGTGGCCAGCGATGATGCCGATTCCGTCGCGGTCACGATCAACTCGGGGACGACGGTCGACATCCCCCGTGCCGCTGACGGCGTCGTCCGGGTGTCGTCGGAGGGCCAATCCGGCGCGCGGCTGGACCTGGGACTCGAACTGCCCGATCCGGGAGCCGCCTCGCCCGGCGGCGTTTCGGTTGCGCCGGGCATCGTCGCTTATCCCACCGGAACGACGCACGCCAACGGTGTCCAAGCTGATGAACAAGGCGCCGTGCGCCTGCTCACCGTGATCAATGGTTCTGCCGCGCCGGAGGAGTACCACTACGAACTCGATTTGCCGGAAGGGTCTTCCACCGTCAAGGACAAGGGTGGGAATCTGATCGTCTCCACTCCGCAGGGGCAGGGGATCATCCAAGCGCCGTGGGCCTTCAACGCTCGTGGCAACCGCGTGTGGACCCAGTTCCTCACCGACGGGGCGTCCGGCGTCGACCTGATCGTGAACCACTGGGGCGAGCCGGTCGCCTACCCGATCACCGCCGATCCCGCGGTCGTCCTCGGTGCGTTCGTGGTGGCGTTCACCTTCGTCATGGCGAATGCCCTGCGCGGGTGCGCTCTAGGCGCTTTGAGCGGAGCGGCGCAGCAGGCGTTCTTCCACGGGTGGGTGTGGAATGAAGTGGTGAGGGCGGGCGCTGAGGGGTGCGTGTGGGGCTTGCTCGGGGGGTTCCGGGGCTTCGTGCGCCGCTGGTAGCGCCACTGCGGCCTCGGCCGGACGTCGACGCGCGGGCGGGGAGCACCGCCCGCGTGCCCTCGGGCCGCAGCTCAGCTCGCAGGCACGTTCGGCAGCTCCGCCCACACCACCTTCCCGCCCGGCAGCGGCGTGCTGCCCCAGCGGTCGGTCAGCTGGCGGATCAGCAGCAGGCCCCGGCCGCGCGTGCCGATCTGGCGCAGGCCCGCCGTCAGGTCCGGGCGCGGCGGGTCGGGGGAGCCGTCCTCCACCTCGACGCGCACGTGCTCGGGAGTGGTCGTGACGCGCAGCGCGAGCGGGGCGGTGGTGTGGTCGTAGGCGTTGGCGACCAGCTCGTTGACCACGAGCAGCACGTCGTCGGCCGCCTCCTCGTCCGCGTCCACGAGCAGCGCCCCGGTCCAGCGGCGCACCTCGGCCAGCGGCGGGCGGCCCACCAGGTCCAGCGCCGCCTCGGCGGTCGGGTTCTCCGCCCCGCCCGTGACGGCCGCCGCTCCCGCGCCTCGGGGCGACGGTGGCGCGACCGCCGCCGGACGGCCAACGTCGACCGGCGGCGTCGCGCACGAACCCGGACCGCGTCCTCGACCAGCTGTGATCTCGTCCCCCTCGGCGCCGTGCTGGGGGTCTGCGGACAGGTCGCCCGCAGACCGGTGGGTGGTCAGGCCGTGCTGGGCATCCCGCTCAGGTCGGCCCCGAGCTGCGCGTCGACGGCCAGGTCCAGCGTGGGGTGGGTGGGGAGCAGCGCGCTCATCCCGGTCAGCTGCAGCGTCCTGAGCACCCCGCGCTGGTCGGTGGCCAGCGCCAGGGGCACCTCGCTGCGCCTGACCGCCTCCACCAGCAGCGACAGCCCGACCGAGGCCATGAACCGCACCCCCGTCAGGTCCAGCACGGCGGGCGCGCGCAGCCCGGCCAACCACGGCAGCAGCGCCTCGCGCACCACGTCGGCCACGTTGATGTCGATCTCCCCGGCGACGTGCAGCACCGGCACGCCCCGCACCGCGCTGGAACCCACCCTGACCACCGCGGCTGCATCCAGTCCGGACACCGGCCCGTTCCTCTCGTCCTGATCGTCTGAACTGCGGTGGGCTGGCTGTTCAACCCGGTGCGCAGCCTAGTCGTTGGTCGCGGCCCGCGCGGCGCTGCGGGTGCCCGAGCGGTGGGCAGGCCGTGCTCGGCCGCGATCGCGGGGGATTCGGTGGCCTGCGGGTCCCCGCGACCGCCGTGCCGCCGGCATTGTGGCGGGGAGAGCGCCGACCGGGCGTCGGTGCGGCGTCGGTGCGGCGTTGGTTCGTCGGAGGGGGAAGGGGACGTGGTGCGCGGTCCGTTGCGCGGGAGAGCGGTCTGGGCGGTGACGGGGGTCGTGGTGGTGGCCGCGATCGTCGGGTTGTGGGTGTTCCAGCCGTGGCGGTTGTGGACGCGCAGCGAGGCGGACGAGGCGCTGCCCGCCGGGTTCACCACCTCGACCGGCGCGGCGGCGGTGGGCGGTTCGGGGGAGGCGAGCGCCGGTTCCGCGCCCGCCGGGACGTCGTCGGCGACCGTCGAGCAGCCGACGGTGCTGGCCACGGGTGGGTTCGTCACCCAGGAGCACGAGACGCGGGGCACCGCCACCGTGCTGCGCAGCGGGGCCGCGCGCGTGCTGCGGCTGGAGGGGTTCTCCACCTCGGACGGGCCCGACCTGCACATCTGGCTTTCCGACGCGACCGCTGGTGGGGAGTGGGGCAAGTACGACGACGGGCGCTACCTGCCGCTTGGTCCGATGAAGGCCACCGACGGCAACCAGAACTACCCGATCCCGGAGGACGTGGACCTGTCGGGGCTGCGCAGCGTCGTGGTGTGGTGCGACCGGTTCAACGTGGCCTTCGGGTCGGCGCCGCTGGACCTGTGACGTGGCGTCCGGTCGGTCTGTCGGGTCGTGCTTTTAGACGCCGTACGCCAGGAGCGGGAAGACGGACAGGGCGGTGCAGGCTGCCAGGGCGTTGAGGGTGCGGTACTGGACCAGGAGGGCGGCGAACTCGCGGAGGAAGGCGTTGGGGACGAAGTACCAGGCGGTTCGGCCGCCTCGGACGTCTGCCTTCAGACCTGCGCGGCGGGAGAGGATCGCGGCTCGGGGGACGTGGTAGCTGCTGGTGACCACCAGGAGTCTGCCGGTTACGCCGCGTTCGGCGAGGAGGGCGGAGGAGAGGCGGAGGTTCTCCCAGGTCGAGGTGGACTCGCGTTCTTCCAGGAGGGCCTCGTCCGGGATGCCGCGTTCGCGGAGGTAGTTGGCCATGACCTCGGCTTCGGAGGCTGGTTCGTCCGGGCCTTGGCCGCCGGAGGCCACCACCACGGGGGAAGCGCCCTTGGCCGCGGCGCGGCGGTAGAGCTTCAGGGCGCGGTCCAGGCGGCCTGCGAGGAGTGGGGTCACTCGGCCGCCGGGGACGCCTGCGCCCAGGACGATGATCGCGGTGTGGCCGGTGCGCTTGCGGACTCGGCCGTAGAGCACGGAGTAGAGCAGGAAGAGGGTGAAGGCGAAGCCCAGGTAGCCGGCCAGGAGGACCAGGGAACCGGCTGCTGCCAGCACCCAGGGGTCGGGAGAGCCTTCGCGCAGGGCGGAGAGCAGGACCAGGAGCAGGCCGCCCACGACGCACAGGATGGCGGTGCCTGCGCCGAAGGAGAGGGCGTTGCCTGGTTTGAAGCCCTCGCGGCGCAGCAGGGTGACGCCGTTGGCGATGAGGAAGAGGGCGATGACGGTGACGAACACCGGGGCGATCAGGACTACCGCGCCTACCACCAGGGTCCTGGTCTGGGGGGTGGCGAGGGTGAGCAGCCAGAGGGCGAAGAACGCCAGGCTCATCAGCAGGTAGACACCGTTGCCCAGTCGTCTGGGTTCCCGCTTGAGTTGCACGAGGAAGACGAGCAGCAGCACTAGCGCGATGATCAGAGCCCCCATGAGGGGATCGTAGTGGGGGCGTGGGGGTGTTCAGACCACAAGATCGAGAGTGGAGGGGAGGGGGGAGGGGGAGGGGAGAAGGAGGGGGAGGGGAAGAGCTGAAGAGCTACAAGCCACAAGCTCGCCTCGCCGGCGGGGCAGACCTCCAAAAAAGAGGGGACACGGGCTCTGTCGGCCGGTGGCTGTTGGTGCTCGGTGCCGGTTTACCACTGCGGTGGTCCGGGTCCCTCTTCTCCGTGTGGCCTCCTTTCAGGCAAGCACAGGCGTCAAGACGCCGTTTGACTGTGCGGTCTGCCGGATAGTGCGGCGGCGTCTTGACACCTGCGCTCGGGCTGCGCCAGGCCACACGGAGAAGAGGGACGCGGGATGGGCTGGCTGCGGGCTCGCTGCGCTCGCCCCGCAGCCCGCGAGGCGGTGGCGTCCGTGGGGACGCCACCGCGTGGTTATGGGTGTTCGGCCACTGCCAGGAAGCAGCCGAATTCTGGGACGCCCACCAGGTCGCGCGGGTGGAACAGGAGGCCTTCCGCGTCGTCTACCAGATCGGCCAGTTCGCGGAAGTTGCGTTGGACGGTGTGGTCGGTGATGTCCAGGAGTTCTCGTAGGCGTAGGCCTGCTCGGTGCAGCATCGGGACGTAGTCGTCTGCGTTGGGCAGGGACACCATTGATGCTCGGCAGAATTCGGTTATCGCCGGGTGGCGGTGGGTGGGTCTTGGGGCGCGTTCGAACAGTTCGGTGAGGACCAGTCGGCCGCCTGGGCGCAGTACGCGCCTTGCCTCGTTCAGGACCTGTTCGCGGTCGGGCATGTGGATCAGGGACTCGATTGCCATGACCGCGTCAAACGAGGAGTCCGGGAAGGGGAGGGCCATCGCGTCCGCGTGGAGGAACTTGGTGTTGTTGGTGTGGCCTGCGGACTTGGCCAGGTGGGTCGCGTGGGTGATTTGGGCGGCGCTGATGCTGATTCCGGTCACGTGGGCGCCGGTCAGGTCCACCGCGCGCAGGGCTGGGCCGCCTACGCCGCAGCCTATGTCCAGCACCCGGTCGCCTGGGGCTGCGTGCAGGCGGCGGACGTGCTCGTCGGTGAAGCGCACTACCGCCTCGGCGCGTGGCGCTGGTGAGTCCGGGGGGTCCCAGTAGCCGATGTGCAGGTTCGGGTCGGCTGCGCCGCCCTCCAGTTCGGCCTCCAGCAGGTCGTCGTACAGGCGGCCCACGGCCTCGGGGACGGGCCTCACGGGCGCTCGGCGGCCACCAGCAGGCAGCCGAACTCGTCCACGCCGAACAGTTCCGCCAGGTCGAAGTCGACCGGGCGGTCGTTCTGGCTGACGATCTCCAGGGTCTCCCGCCAGGTGCGCTCCATGGTCTGCTCGGTGATGTCCAGGAGTTCTCGTAGGCGCAGGCCCACCCGGTGCAGCATCGGCACGTAGTCGTCCACGTCCGCCATCGTCGTCATGGCCGTGCGGCAGAAGCCCTCGATCGCGGGGTGCATCCCCGGCGTGCGCGGGGCGCGTTCGAAGAAGTCGGTGAGGACCAGGCGGCCTCCGGGGCGCAGGACCCTGCGCGCCTCGGACAGGACCTGCTCCCTGGACGGCATGTGCAGGATCGACTCCAGGGCCATCACCGCGTCGAAGGACTCGTCCTCGAACGGCAGCCGCATCGCGTCGGCCCGCTGGAACGTCGCGCGGTCGCCGACCCCGGCCTCGTCCGCGAGCCTGGTGGCGAGCTTGACCTGCTCCTCGCTGATGCTCACGCCGACGACCCGCGCGCCGGTGGTGCGCACGATCTGGGTGGCCGGGCCGCCGATGCCGCAGCCCAGGTCCAGGACGCGGTCCTCGGCGCCTACCTTCAGCCGCTCGACCATCAGCTCGGTCAGCCGCACCACCGCCTCGCGCATCGGCACGGCCGAGGTCGGGTCGTCCCAGTAGCCGATGTGCAGCTGGTGGTTGAACTTCTCGAACTGCTCGTAGGTGTGCTCGTCCCGCAGGATCTGGTCGTAGAGCTTGCCGACCTCCTCGGGCACGGGCACGGACAGCGTGGTGTCGCTCATGGGAACGGCCTTTCGGGTTCGGCTTGCGGGAGGTCTGCGCGGTGGGCGGGCGTCACCAGGTGACGGGCAGCTCGTAGACGCCGTAGACGATCCCGTCGTGCTTGAACGGGACCTCTTCCAGCGTGGTCGCCAGCCGCAGGGTCGGGAGGCGGCGGTAGAGGGTGTTCACGACGACCTGGAGCTCCATGCGGGCCAGCGACTGGCCGAGGCACTGGTGGGTGCCGAAGCTGAACGCGAAGTGCTGCTTCACCGGCCTGCGCAGGTCCAGCACGTGCGGGTCGCCGTCGTAGACGTCGGGGTCGCGGTTGCCGATCGAGGTCGCCAGCACCACGCCCTCACCGGCGCGGATCACCTGCCCGGCGATCTCCACGTCCTCGGTCGCCACCCGGCGCATCCCGGTGTGCGAGATCGTCAGGTAGCGCATCAGCTCCTCGACGGCGGTCTCGGCGAGGGCGGGGTCGTCGCCCGCCTGGAGCAGCGCCAGCTGGTCGGGGTGCTGGAGCAGCGCGAGGGTGCCGAGCGCGATCATGTTCGCGGTGGTCTCGTGCCCGCCCGCCAGCACCAGGACGGTCATGTCGACCGCCTCCGGCCTGCTGATCTCGCCTGCCAGCACCCGTGCGCCCAGGTCGGAGAGGAGGTCGTCGGCGGGGTGGGTCATCTTGTCGCCCAGGACGCGGTCGAGGTGGTGCTGGAGCTCCTCGCTGGCCTCGGCCCGTTCCTGCGGGGGCACGTCCTGGCGGATCAGCACGGCGCTGTTGCGCTCGAACACCTCGTGGTCGGAGTAGGGCAGGCCCAGGACGGCGCTGATCGCGAGTGACGGGATGGGCAGCGCGAACGCGGTGACCAGGTCGACGGGGTTGGGGCCCGCGAGGAGTTCGTCGATCTTCTCGTCGACGATCCGCTGCACGAACGGGCGCAGGCGTTCCACCTTGCGGACGGTGAACGGGCCGAGGACCATCCGGCGCTGCCGGTTGTGCTCGGGGTCGTCCATCAGCGGGAAGCTGCTGATGAACGTCGACTTGTCCTCGATGCGGATCGGGCTGGGGTAGCCGGGGCGCAGGAAGTCCGCGCTGAGCCGGGGGTCGCGCAGCAGCTCGCGCTGGTGGGCGTGCTTGGTGATCAGCCACGGGGTGCTGCCGTCCCACAGGCGCACCCGCGACAGGCCGCCCGCCTCCTGCGCCTCCCGGAGTCGAGGGGGCGGGTCGAACGGGTGCTCGGGCGACCTGGGCATCGGGAACTCCGGGGCCCCGTCGGTGCGGGGGGTGGTGCGGGTCATCGGCTCTCCCCTGGTGGACGGTCGGCGCTCACCACGTGACCGGCAGCGAGCGCAGGCCGAGGTTCATGGACTCCAGGGCGAAGTCCAGGTCCTCGAACGGCGTGGCCAGCGCCAGGCCGGGCAGGCCGCGCAGCAGGGTCTCCAGCGCGATCTGCAGCTCGACGCGCGCCAGCGTCATGCCGACGCACTGGTGGACGCCGTAGCCGAACGCGAAGTGCCGCCGGGCGCCCCGCCTGGTCACGTCGAGGCGGTCGGGGTCGGGGAAGACCTCGGGGTCGCGGTTGGCGGCGGGCAGGTTGACGATCACGCCTGAGCCCGCGGGCACGAGCACGCCGTCCAGCTCGACGTCCTCCAGGGCCACCCGGCCGGTGCCGTCCTGGACGATGGTGTGCCAGCGCAGCAGCTCCTCGACCGCGTTGGCGAAACCGGAGGGTTCGGCGCGCAGGAACGCCAGCTGCTCGGGGGCGCGCAGGAGCGCGGTCGCGCCCAGCGCGATCATGTTCGCGGTGGTCTCGTAGCCCGCGAGCAGCACGACCATCACGGTGGCCACGAGCTGCTGCGAGGTCAGCTCGCCGGTGCGCTCGAAGTCCACCACCAGGCGGCTGATCAGGTCGTCGCCGGGGTCGGCGCGCTTGGCCGCGCACAGGCCGTCCACGAACTCCACCATCGAGCCGATGGCGGCGCCCATCTCCTCCGCAGACAGCGACGGGTCCAGGGCGCGGGTCGAGTCGCGGGCGAACTCGTCCAGGCCTGGACCGGCCACGCCGAGCATCCCGCCGATCACCAGCGACGGGATCGGGAACGCGTAGTGGGCCACCAGGTCGGCGGGGGAACCGGCCTGCACGAGCTGCCGGAGCTGGGCGTGGCAGATCGTGGTGATCGCGGGGCGCATCGCGTCCACGGGGCGGCTCGCGAAGTGCCCGGCGACCATGCGCCGCAGCCGCGCGTGCTCCGGGTCGTCCATCTTGCCGAAGTTGAACACGTCGTCCGGGATGTCGAACTTCACGAAGCGCGGCTGGGCCCGGTTCGTGCCGTCCGAGCTGAAGCGCGGGTCGGTCAGCGCGGTGCGGCACACCTCGTGGCCGGTGAGCAGGAACGGCGTGCTGCCGTCCCACAGGCGGACCCTGGTGACGGGCCGGGTCTCCCGCAGCCTGCCGTAGCGCGGGGGTGGTGCGAACGGGCAGTCCCCCCGGTCCCGCTGGAACGGGTAGGCGGGCAGGTCGGTGGCCACGTCCTCGGTGAACACTGCGGCGGCCTTTCTCTCCGGGGGAATTCGGTGCGATTCCGGTGCGGTCACCGCTTCACGGCGAGCGTGATTCCGTCCGCGATCGGCAGCAGGCACATGTCGACCCGCTCGTCGGCGTGCAGCAGCGCGTTCAGCTCGCGCACGGCGGTGGTGTCCGGATCGGTCGCGGACGGATCGGCGACCCGCCCGAAAAAGAGCGTGTTGTCCACGACCACCAGACCGCCGGGGCGCAGCAGCGCGAGCGCCTGCTCGTAGTAGTGCGGGTAATCCGACTTGTTCGCGTCGATGAACACCAGGTCGAACACGGCGTTCCCGGCGCGCAGCCCGGCGAGCGTGGCGCGCGCGTCGCCGACCCGCACGTCGATCCGGTCCGCCACGCCCGCGCGCTCCCAGAACGGCCTGCCCATCTCCGGCCACTTCGCCACGACGTCGCAGGTCACGACCTTGCCGTCGGCCGGGAGGGCGCGAGCCAGGCACAGCGTGCTGTACCCGGTGTAGGTGCCGACCTCCAGCACCGAGCGCGCGCCGACCAGCCGCACGAGCAGGCCGAGCAACTGCCCCTCCTCCGGCGCCACCTGCAACGCGGAGGCAGCCGGGAGAATCGCGGTCCGCTCCCGCAGGCCGGACAGCACGTCGTCGTCGCGCAACGAGGTCGCGCGGACGTAGTCGAGGATTTCCGAGGTCGCGCTGATCTGCTGAGCCATAGGCGAGGACTCTTCCGTGGAATTCGGAGATCGGTACTGCCGCCACAGTCTATGAACAATTCTGCGGCTGTCAATCGACGATTCGAGACCGCGCCGAGAACATTCGTTTTCCCGTTCCGTTGAGGGGGGTCCAGGGGGGCAGTTCAGGGGGGCGGGAACCCATTTCCTGGCACACGATCGAGGGTGGAATGCGCGTGCCGGGACGGCGCGCGGACCGGACGGCGGCCGCGGTGGCGGCGGCGGGGGAGCGCGATGGGAGAGCAGGGCGGCAGGACGGTGCTCGCCGTTCTCGGCGCGGGCACGATGGGCCTGGGGATCACCTCCCTGGCCGTCGGGCACGGCGTGCCGGTGGTGCTGGTCGAGACCGACCGGGCCAAGGTCGGGCGGGCGCGCGAGGCGGTGGCCGCCCAGCTGCGCATGGCCAGGCTGATGCGGGCGCTGCCCGACGGCCGTGAGCGGGGCGAGCTGCTCACCACCACCGCGCTCGCCGACGTCGCGGGCGCCACGCTGGTGGTGGAGGCGGTCACCGAGGAGCTGCCGCTCAAGGCCCAGGTCCTCGCCGGGGCCGCCGCGCTCACCGGCGCGCGCGTGCCGCTGGTGTCCAACACCTCGTCCATCCCGATCGACGAGCTGGCCGGGCACGTCCCCGACCCGGCGCGGCTGATCGGCACGCACTTCATGAACCCGCCCTACCTGATCCCCACGGTCGAGGTGGTCCGGGGCGCGCGCACCGGTCCCGACGCGCTGGAGACCCTGGTGGGCGTGCTGGGCGAGCTGGCCCGCACGCCGGTCGTCGTCGGCGACGGGCCGGGCTTCGTGACCAGCCGGATCGTCCACCCGATGATCAACGACGCGATCCGCGTCGTCCAGGAGGGCACGGCCTCCGTCGAGGCCGTGGACGCCCTCATGCAGGACTGCCTCGGCCACCGCACCGGACCGCTGCGCACGGCCGACCTGATCGGCCTGGACAACCTGGCCGACTCGCTGCGCGTGCTGGCCGAGCGCACCGGCGATCCCCGGTCCGCGCCCTGCGAGCTGCTGCTGCGCAAGGTCAGGGACGGGCACCTCGGGCGCAAGTCCGGCCGGGGCTTCTACGACTACGGGAAGGCACAGCCGTGACGACCTCCTCCCAGCCCGGCGCGCTCACCGCCGAATCGGTGGCCGAGCGGGTGCAGGCGTTCCTCGCCGAGCGCACCAGGCAGACCTGGGACCCGGACACCGACCTGTTCGCGTCCGGCACCGTGACGTCGATGTTCGCGATGGAGCTGGTGGTGCACCTGGAGTCCACCTTCGACGTCGTGATCGACGGGCCGGACCTCGGCCTGGACAGCTTCCGCACCGTCAACACCATGACCGCGCTGGTGCTGCGACTGCGGGAGGACCAGCGGTGAGCGACGCGGCGGGACTGGCCGGGCTGGTCGCCGAGCGGGTCGGCGACCGCGCCGCCGGGTGGGACCTGGCGGGCGAGCTGCCCCGCGAGCTGCTGGTCGAGCTCGGAGGGCTCGGGGTGCTGTGCGCCCAGGTCGCCCCCGAGCACGGCGGCCTCGGGCTGGACAGCCGGGCCAACGGCGAGCTGACCGCGTCGGTGGGGGAGTTGTGCGGCTCGCTGCGCAGCGTCATGACCTCCCAGGGCATGGCCGCCTGGACCGTGCGCAGGCTCGGCGGCGCCGGGCAGCGCGAGCGGTTCCTGCGCAGGCTCACCTCGGGCGAGCTGGCCGCCGCCGGGTTCAGCGAGCCGGGCGCGGGCAGCGACCTGGCCGCGATGACCACCACCATCACCGACACCGGTGACGGCGAGGTCGTGGTGACCGGCCGCAAGTCGTGGATCACCGCCGCGCGCTACGCCGACCTGCTCGTCGTCTTCGGCCACTACCGGGGTGGCGCGAGCGCCGTCGTGGTGCCCGCCGACGCGCCCGGCGTGCGCGTGGAGCGGGTGCCCGACCCCAGCGGGTGCCGGGCCGCCGGGCACTCCGGGATCACCCTGGACGGGGCGCGCGTGCCCGCCGACCACGTGCTCGGCGGCACCGGCCTGCCGCTGCCGCTGGTGGTGACCGCCGCCCTGACCTACGGGCGGGTGTCGGTGGCCTGGGGCTGCGTCGGCATCCTGCGCGCCTGCCTGGCCGCCGCCGTCGAGCACACCACCACCCGCGAGCAGGGCGGAGGCGTCCTGGCCGACCACCAGCTCGTCGCCAGGCACCTCGCGGAGCTGCACGTCGGCGAGCAGATCGCCGCCCGCGCCAGCGAGCACGCCAGCGCGCTGTGGGACGCGGGCTCGCCGGACGGGGCCGTGGCGGCCGTGCAGGCCAAGTACCTGGCCTCGCGCGAGGCCGCCGCCGGGGCCGCGCGCGCGGTGCAGCTCCTGGGGTCCGCAGGCGCCTCGGACGGGCACGTCGTGGCGCGGGCGCACCGGGACGCGAAGCTCATGGAGATCATCGAGGGCACCTCCGAGATCTGCCAGCTCGTCCTCGCCCAGCACGTCCGCAGCCGGGCGCCGCGGGCCGGGGCCCGGCGCAGCCGAGTCCCAGGCAGGGAGCCGCAGCCGTGACCGAGACCCCGATGCCCACGGTCAAGTGCCTGGTCTGGGACCTGGACAACACGCTGTGGCGCGGCACCCTGCTGGAGGGCGAGCACGTCGTGCCGTTCGAGCGGGTCCGCGAGGTGATCACCGCGCTTGACGGGCGCGGCGTACTGCAGTCCGTGGCCAGCCGCAACGACCACGACCACGCCTGGCCCGTGCTCGAACGCCTCGGCCTCGCCGACTACTTCGTGCTGCCGAGGATCGGCTGGGGCCCGAAGTCGGAGTCGGTGCGCGCCATCGCCGACCGGCTGGGCTTCGCCCACCGCACGATCGCGTTCGTCGACGACAGCCCGGTCGAGCGCGCCGAGGTGGCCCGCCACCTGCCCGAGGTGCGCCTGTACACCGAGGCCGACGTCGCCTCCCTGCCGGAGCGCCCCGAGTTCACCCCCGCCACGATCACCGCCGACTCGCGGCAGCGGCGGCTGATGTACCGCGCCGGCTTCGAGCGCGACGCCAGCCGCGAGGGCTTCACCGGCCCCGACGAGGAGTTCCTGCGCACCCTGGACCTGGAGGTGGTCGTCGGCCGGGCGGGTGAGGCCGACCTGGCCCGCGTCGAGGAGCTGACCCTGCGCACCAGCCAGATGAACGCCACCGGCGTGCACTACGACGACCGGGCGCTGCGCGGTCTGCTCGCCGACCCCGCGCACGAGGTGCTGGTGGTGGCCATGTCCGACCGGTTCGGGCCGCACGGCGCGGTCGGCATCGTGCTGCTGGAGCGGCACGGCGCGGTGTGGCACCTGAAGCTGCTGGCCACCTCGTGCCGCGTCGTCTCGCTCGGCGCCGGGTCGACGCTGCTGAACTGGCTCACCGACCAGGCGGCGCGCGCGGGCGTGCACCTGGTGGCCGACTTCCGGCGCACCGACCGCAACCGGATGATGGAGATCGCCTACCGGTTCGCCGGGTTCGCGCCCGACGACTGCGCCTGCCTCGCCGGGCTGCCCGCGCCGACCGCCGAGGGCGTCGAGCGCTTCCACCTCGTGCCGACCGCGAGGCCCGCGCCCACCGCGCTGCGGCTGACCTCGCCCGACCTCGCCGCCGATTCGCCGCGCGCCTGACCTCGCCCGCTCGACCGCGCCCGCCAGCCCTCTCCTCCCGGATCAAGGTGGTGCCCCATGCTCGTGCTCGGGATCAACGGGAACTTCTCGCCCGCCGAGACCGACCTCGTCCCGTCGATGTCGGAGCTGTTCTTCCACGACGCGGCCGCGTCCCTGGTGCGCGACGGCGAGCTCGTGGCCGCCGTGGAGGAGGAGCGGCTCAACCGGATCAAGAAGACGACCAAGTTCCCGTCGACCGCGATCCGCGAGTGCCTCGCCCTGGCGGGCGCGAGCACCGACGACGTCGACGCGGTCGGGTTCTACTTCCCCGAGGACCACCTGGACCTGGTGCTCGACCACGTCTACACCGAGCACCCGAGGGTGCCGCTGCGCCGGTCCCGCGAGCTGATCAAGCAGCGGCTGCGCGAGGACCTCGGCTGGGAGCTGCCCGACGACAAGCTCGTCTACGTGCCGCACCACGAGGCGCACGCGTACTCGTCGTACCTGCACTCGGGTCTGGACGAGGCGCTGGTGGTGATCTTCGACGGTCGGGGCGAGGACAACTCCGGCACGGTCTACCACGCCCGCGGCGCCCACTTGGAGAAGCTGCACGACTACCCGGTCGAGAAGTCGCTCGGCGGGTTGTACCTGAACGCCACGTTCCTGCTCGGCTACGGCTTCGGCGACGAGTACAAGGTCATGGGGCTCGCGCCGTCCGGCGACCCGTCGACCTACCGGGACGTCTTCTCCGGGCTGTACGCGCTGCGCGACAAGGGCGAGTACGACCTGATCGGCAACACCAAGGTGCCGAACCTGGTCACGCCCGCGCTGGTCGCCGCCGGGTTCCGGCCGCGCCGCAAGGACGAGCCGTTCAGCCGGGCGCACCGGGACTTCGCCGCCGCCCTGCAGGAGGCGACCGAGAGGATCGCGCTGCACGTGCTCGGGCACTGGGCCGAGGTCACCGGGTTGCGCGCGCTCGCGTTCGGCGGCGGCGTCGCCCACAACTCCACGCTCAACGGCCGCATCCTCAAGGCCGGGCTGTTCGACGAGGTGTTCATCCACCCCGCCTCGCACGACGCGGGCGCCGGTGAGGGCGCCGCGTACGCCGCAGCCGCCGCGCTGGGGTCGCTGGAGCGGCCGTCGGCGCGGCTGGTGTCGGCCGCGCTCGGGCCGGACCTCGGCACGGACGAGCAGGTCGCCGCGCGGCTCGCGGACTGGTCGCCGGTGGTGGAGGTGACGCCGCTGGTGGACCCGGTGGAGACCGCCGCGAAGCTGCTCGCGGACGGCGAGGTGCTGGGCTGGGCGCACGGCCGCTCCGAGTTCGGGCCGCGCGCGCTCGGGCACCGCAGCATCATCGCCGACGCCCGGCCCGCCGGGAACCAGACGCGGATCAACGCGATGGTGAAGAAGCGGGAGAGCTTCCGGCCGTTCGCGCCGGTGGTCACCGCCGAGGCCGCCGAGGACTGGTTCGACCTGTCGGGGGCGGTGGGGCACCACGAGTTCATGTCGTTCGTGGTGCCGGTGCTGCCGGGGAAGCGGGCGGAGCTGGGCGCGGTGACGCACGTGGACGGCAGCGCGCGCGTGCAGGTCGTCACGCCAGGGTCGGGGGAGCGCTTCCACCGGCTGGTGGCGCGGTTCGGCGAGCTGACCGGGACGCCGGTGCTGCTCAACACCTCGTTCAACAACAACGCCGAGCCGATCGCGCAGAGCCTGGACGACGTGCTGACGAGTTTCCTGACCACCGACCTGGACGGGCTGGTGGTGGAGGGCTTCCTGGTGCGGGCGCGTCCCGAGCCGGACCTGGGCGCGCTGGTGCCGAGGCTGCGCCCGGTGACCCGGCTGGCCACCCGCACGACGCCCGTGCCCGGTGGCGCGGGGGCCGGGGAGCCGGTGCACGAGGTGTCGCTGGACTACGACCACGGGCCGGTCACGGCGACCACGGCCGAGGCGCACGGGCTGCTCGGCCGGGTGGACGGGGTGGCGACGCTGGCCGAGCTGGCGGGCGGCGCGCTGTCGGAGGGGCTGGCGCGCGAGCTGCGGCGGTTGTGGGAGGGGCGGTTCGTGGAACTGACCCCGGCCGTCGGCTGACCGCCGCACCCGAGCCCGGACCTGAGCCCTGATCGACGCACCGGGAGGCAGCGGTGACCCCGATCCCCGGCACACCACCCGCCCCGGACCGGGTGGAGGACGCCGTGCGCGAGGTCCACTCCGACGTCACCCGGCTGCTGGAGAAGCTCGGTGGCGCGGGAGGCGGGGCGGACGCGTACGTCGCGGCCTGCC
The DNA here is from genome assembly GCF_024171695.1 of Actinosynnema pretiosum. GTDB lineage: Bacteria > Actinomycetota > Actinomycetes > Mycobacteriales > Pseudonocardiaceae > Actinosynnema > Actinosynnema pretiosum. Next base: position 152,082 of record NZ_JAMTCF010000015.1, read on the forward strand.
TGGCCTGCCTGGAGGCGGCGCGCAGCATCACCGAGGTGGCGACCGGGCGGTGCGACCCGGAACCGGGCGTGCACGAGGCCCTGCAGGCGGCGAACGCGGCGACGCGGGCGATCCGGTTCGCGCTGGTGGAGAACGGCGACGCCCGCCGGGCGGCGGCGGTGGAGGCCTGGCGGGAGGCCGCTTCGTGACGGGCGTCGGTGTTGTGACGGGCGTCGGCGTTGTGCTGGGAGGGGGCGCCGTGACGGGGGGAGCGGGGGCGGTCTCCGGTGGAAGCGGGGCGGCCGGTCCCGGTGGTGGCGCCGGGTCGGCCGCTCCCGGCATGGGGACGGGGCGGCAGGTCCCGGTGGGGAGCGATCCGCGCCGCGCAGGCGTCGGCGCGTGGGGCGGGGCGGGCAGGTATCGGCCCCGCCCGACACCTGTGGCCGGGCGGGTGATCGCCACGGACACCGGCGTGGTCCGCGCGGCGCGGCGCGCTGTGGTCGCGAGCGCCGGGCCGCTGACCGCCGGGCTCGTCGTACCGCGCCGGGCTGCCACGGGATCGGTACCGGGCCGCAGGCTGTCGGACCTGCCACGCCGCGAAGGAATTTGTGCCTGGCCGCGCCGGGCCCGACGTCGAGTCGGAGGCCGCTGGGTTCGCTGTTCCGCCTGGCCGCGTCGGGCCGCAGGCTGCCGGGCTCCCCATGCCGCGAAGGGGGCCGCGTCGGGCTGCGATGGGATCGGCGTCGAGTCGGAGGGCGCTGGGTTCGCCGTTCCGCCGGGCCGCGCCGAGCCGCAGACCGCCGGGACCGCCGGGCCGACGTCGTGGTGTCGTGGGTGGTCGGCGCGCCCCCCCCGGTGGTTCGCGCGCTGTGGTCGTTCGCCTGCGGTGGTGGTGCTGCGGGACGTGGAGCGGTGCGGAAGGTGTGGGTGGTGCGGGGTGCGGTGCTCGGGTGAGCGGGGTTCGGAAGGGTGGGGCGGGGTGAGCGGGGCGCTGCTCGGGGTGGACGTCGGCGGGACCAAGGTCGCGCTGCTGCTGGAGTGCGGGGCGCTGGTGCTGCGGGAGAGCTTCCGGTGGCCCGTCGACGGTGATCCGCTCGGTGATCTCGGGCTGCTCGCCCGCGCCGTGGCCGACCTCGTCCGGCGTGCGGGGGCGCCGCTCGCCGGGGTGGGGATCGCGTTGCCCGCCACCGTCCACGACGGCGTCGTCACCGCGTGGCCGAGTCGTCCCGGTTGGGTCGGCCTCGACCTCGGGGACTTCCTCGACCGGGTGGGCGCCCCGGTGCTCGTCGCCGACGACGGCGACCTCGCCGCGCTCGCCGAAGCGCGCGCCCACGGGTGCGCCGATCTCGTCTACGCGGGGGTCGGGACCGGGATCGGCGGTGGTGTCGTCTCCGGCGGCACGCCGTTCCCCGGTCCGGCGCGCGGGTCCTGCGAGCTCGGGCACGTCGTGGTCGCGCTCGACGGGCCCGCCTGCCCGTGCGGGCGGAACGGGTGCGTGCAGGCGTTCGCGTCCGGCGCCGCCGTCCTCGCCGAGGCCGGTCGGCTCGCGGGCGCGCCCGTCACCGGGCCGGAGCTCGTGCGGGCGCTCGGGGACGGCCGTCGGTGGGCGCGGTCGGCGGTCGAGCGGGGGGTGAAAGCGCTTTCCGCCGCGCTCGTCGGGGTCGGCGAGCTGGTCCGGCCCTCGCTGCACGTCGTCGGGGGCGGGTTCGCGGTCGCCGTGCCCGGCTTCGTGGACGCCGTCGCCGAGCGCTGCGCCGCGCTCGCCCGGCCCGGTCACGCGACCGCCCCCGTGCTGCCCGCGCTGCTCGGCGGACTGTCCTCGCTGCGCGGGGCCGTGCACGCGGCCGAGCTGGCCCGCGCTCAGGGCGCCAGGTCCAGCAGCGCCCGCGCCGCCAAGCGGTAGCCGCGCGCGCCCAGCCCCGCGATCAGGCCGCTCGCCAGCGGCGCGAGCACCGACTCGTGCCGGAAGCTCTCGCGCGCCCACACGTTCGACAGGTGCACCTCGATCCACGGGCGCGGGTAGTTCGCCAGCGCGTCCCGCAGGCTCCACCCGGCCATCATCAGCGCGCCGGGGTTCACGATCGCGCCGACCGTGTCGTAGGCGTCCTCGATCTCGTCCACCAGCTGGCCCTCGCCGTTGCGCTGCACCGAGCGGACCGACCACCCCCGCTCCGCCACCTCCTCCGCGACCGCCTTCTCGACGTCCGCGAGCGTGTCGGTCCCGTACACGGACACCTCCCGGCGACCCAGGATGCCCAGGTTCGGACCGTTCACCAGCAGCAGCTCGCCCACGTCGGACCCCTTTCCTCAAAAGCGCCGCCGAAGCGCGTGAGCGCCCCGGCTCCCCGTCCGCCCCCATTGTGCGCACGAGCCCGTCCCGATGCCCGCTCGCTGCGGGAACGGTCCGGGAACAGGGGGGATGAGGGGGAGGTCAAGGGGGTTGGGCGGGGTGTCGGGAATCGGTAGCGTCGAATTCCGAACGCAGGCCGCGGTGAATTCCCCCGCGCCATTTCCGAGAACGACGGGGACAGGGGTCATGGGCAATTCTTCGGACGCAGGAATCGAGTTCCCGGCCTGGCCGCAGCACGACGAAGCCGAGCGCACGGCCCTGCTGCGCGCGCTGGACCAGGGCCAGTGGTGGCGGGTCGGCGGCAGCGAGGTCGACGAGTTCGAGCGCGAGTTCGCCGAGTACCACGGCGCGCGCCACGCGCTCGCGGTCACCACCGGGACGCACGCGCTGGAGCTGGCGCTCCAAGTGCTCGACGTCGGCCCCGGCACGGAGGTGATCGTGCCCGCCTTCACCTTCATCTCGTCCTCGCAGGCCGCGCAGCGCCTCGGCGCGGTCGCCGTGCCCGTGGACGTCGACCCCGACACCTACTGCCTGGACGTGGGCGCCGCCGAGGCGGCCGTGACCTCCCGCACCTCGGCGATCATGCCCGTGCACATGGCGGGCCAGTTCGCCGACATGGACCGGCTGGCGAAGCTGTCGGCGGGCACGGGCGTGCCGGTGGTGCAGGACGCCGCGCACGCGCACGGCGCGCACTGGCGCGGCAAGCGGGTCGGCGAGCTGGGCTCGATCGCCGCGTTCAGCTTCCAGAACGGCAAGCTGATGACGGCGGGCGAGGGCGGGGCCGTGCTGTTCGACGACGAGGCCCAGTGGGAGAAGGCGTTCGTCCGGCACAGCTGCGGCAGGCCCAAGGGCGACCGGGGCTACTTCCACCTCACCTCGGGCTCGAACTTCCGGATGAACGAGTTCTCCGCCGCCGTGCTGCGCGCCCAGCTCGGCAGGCTGGACTCGCAGATCGAGACCAGGCAGGCCCGCTGGCCGGTGCTGTCCGCGCTGCTGGCGAAGATCGACGGCGTGGTGCCGCAGACCGTCGACCCGCGCAGCGACCGCAACCCCGGCTACATGGCGATGTTCCGGCTGCCCGGCGTCACCGAGGAGCGGCGCAACGCGGTCGTGGACGAGCTGGTCCGGCGCGGGATCCCGGCGTTCATGGCGTTCCGGGCGGTCTACCGCACGGAGGCGTTCTGGGAGACCGGCGCGCCCGACCTGACCCGCGAGGAGCTGGCCGAGCGCTGCCCGGTGTCGGAGGAGATCACCCGCGACTGCGTGTGGCTGCACCACCGGACCCTGCTGGGCGCCGAGGAGCAGATCCACCGGCTGGCCGCCGTCGTGGCCGACGTGGTCGCGGGCGCGTGAGCGCCGGGGATCGCGGGGGCGCGGGGCGCGTGGGGAACGGTGGGCGTGCGGGGCGAGGTGGGCGTGCGGAGAGCGGCGTGAGCGCGGGGAGCGCCGGGGGCGCTGGTCCGGTGCGGGTCGCGGTGGTCGGGCTCGGGTGGGTGGCGCGGGAGGTGTGGCTGCCCCGGCTGCTGGGCGGCCCGGCATTCAGAGTGGTCGCCGTGGTCGAGCCGTCCGAGCAGGCCCGCGCCGCCGCGCTCGGCGACCTCGCCGGGGTCAGCGCGCTGGAGCGCGTGGAGGACCTGCGGCGCGACGAGGTCGACCTGGCCGTGGTCGCCGTGCCGAACCACCTGCACGCGCCGGTCGCGTGCGGCCTGCTGCGCCGGGGGATCCCGGTGTTCCTGGAGAAGCCGCTGTGCCTGGGGTCCGCCGAGGCCGCCGCGCTCGCCGACGCCGAGCGGGCCGGTGGCGCGGTGCTGCTGGGCGGCAGCGCCGCGCGGCACCGGGCCGACGTGCGGGCGCTGCGGGAGGTGGCCGCGTCGCTGGGCGCGCTGCGGCACGTCGACGTGTCCTGGGTGCGGTCGAGGGGCATCCCGGACCGGGGCGGCTGGTTCACCAACCGGACCCGGTCCGGCGGTGGCGCGCTCGTGGACCTGGGCTGGCACCTGCTCGACACCGCCCGAGTGCTGCTGCGCGGCGCCACCGGCGACCCGGAGGGCGCGGAGCTGGAGCACGTCACCGGCGCGGTGTCCGCGGACTTCGTCAACGACCACGCGTTCCGGGCCGCCTGGCGCGGTGACGGGGCGCCGGTGGACCCGGTGGTCGGTGACGTGGAGGACACCGCCAGGGGGTTCCTCGTCACCCGGTCGGGGATCTCCATCGGGGTGCGCGCGGCCTGGGCCTCGCACCAGGCGCTGGACACCACCGTCGTGCGCGTGGAGGGCAGCGGCGGCACGGCGGAGCTGCGCTGCACCTTCGGCTTCAGCCCGAACCGCGAGGGCCCGTCGCGGCTGCTGCTGACCACCGACGGCCGCACCACGCCCGTGGAGCTGCCCGTCGAACCGGTCGGCGCCGAGTACGACGCCCAGCTCGCGAGCCTGCCCGCCCGCCTGGCCGACCCCGCCGCACGCGGGGAGGCCGCGTCCGGGGCGCGCTGGATCGCGGGCGCGATCGAACGGGTCTACCGCGCCGCCGACACCGTGCGGTGCGCCGAGCGGCGGCACGCGCCGGTCGACCTCGTCCCGACGGGAGCCCCGCGATGACCACCGGACCGACGAACCACCGGACCGCGCCCGCGCAGGCGGCCACGAACCCGACTGCCGCGACCTCCTCGGCTGCCACAGCCCCGCCCACCGCCACCTCGGCCGCCGCCCGACCGGTTGCTCCCCGACCACCCGCCGCCCGACCGACCTCCGCCCCCCACCGCCACGTCCCCGGCGCGACCTACGACCGCGCCGTCCTGTTCGACCTCGACGGCGTGCTGGTCAACAGCTTCGCCGTCATGCGGCAGGCGTTCGAGATCGCCTACGCCGAGGTCGTCGGCGACGGGCCCCCGCCGTTCGAGGAGTACAACCGGCACCTCGGCCGGTACTTCCCCGACATCATGCGGATCATGGACCTGCCGCTTGCGATGGAGGAGCCGTTCGTCCGCGAGAGCTACCGGCTCGCCGGTGAGGTCGAGGTGTTCGAGGGCGTCCCCGAGCTGCTGGCCGACCTGCGCGGGCACGGGTTCGGCACCGCCGTGGTCACCGGCAAGAGCGGGCCGCGCGCCCGGTCGCTGCTGGGCGTCCTGGGCATGGCGGAGCTGTTCGACCACATCATCGGCTCCGACGAGGTCGCGAACCCCAAGCCCGCGCCGGACATGCTCCTGCTGGCCACCGGCCTGCTCGGCGTCCCGGCCGACCGGGTGGTGATGGTGGGCGACGCGCTCACCGACCTGGCAGGCGCCCGCGCCGCCGGGTACCCGGCGCTGGCCGCCCTGTGGGGTGAGACGGACGAGGCGGAGCTGCTGGCGGCGAACCCGGCAGCGGCGGTCCGCAAGCCCTCGCAGGTGCTCGACTGGTGCCTGGCCAACCTGGTGGACGACGACAGCTGACCGCGGAACGCGCGGGCCCTGGCCCCGGCAGCACGTGCCGGGGCCAGGGCCCGCGCGGGTCACGCCAGCTGGGCGCGCAGGTCCGCCACCAGCCCTTCCAACCCCGCCGCGTCCCCGGCCGCGCCGAACACGTAGAAGTCCGGCCGCAGCAGCACCGCCGCCGCGCCCAGCTCCTCCAACCACTTCAGGTAGTTCCCGCTCACGTCCACCACGTCGTCCGGCCCGTCCTGCGCCGCGCCCGCCGGAACCAGGTGCGCGTACCGCGTGGCCAGCCCGTCCAGCCGCTCCCGCACCCCCGGCCCCGCCACCAGCCCGCCCCTGGTGAGCAGCGCGAACCCGGTCCCCACCACGTCGTCGAACAGCCCGACCCGCCCGCCGCGCCCCACCCGCCACTGCGGGCCAACGTCACCCGCGTGCGGTGCGGGGGAGCCGCCGGGACCCCGGTGCAGCACCCCGTCCGCCAGCGGCTTGAGCACCAGCCGGGCGGACGCGCCGGGCGTCAGCTCGCGCTCGCGCGCCGCCAGCATCGCCGCGTCCCGGTCCGCCGCCGCCTCCGGGTCGGCCACGCACACCACCCGCCCCAGCCCCACCGAGATCGTCACCGCGTGCCGCACGTGCTCCCCGCGCTCCAGCGCGTAGCTGTCCAGCAGCGCCGACCCGGCCTCGCCGCGCAGCACCAGGTCCAGCTTCCACGCCAGGTTCGCCGCGTCCCGGAACCCCGAGGTCATGCCCTGCCCGGCGAACGGCGGCATCAGGTGCGCGGCGTCCCCCGCGAGCAGCATCCGGCCCGCCCGCCACCGCCGCGCCCACCGCGCCTGGAACGTGTACACGGCCAGCCGGTCCAGCACCCCGTCCCCCGGCCCGACGCCGAACAGCGCCAGCAGCTCCCACGCCTTCTCCGGCGTGCCGAACCGCTCCGGGTCGTCGCCGGGCACCCGCATGAACTCGTACCGCCGGTGCCCCGGCCCTGCCGACACGGCGGTGCGCGGCCGGGCCGGGTCGCACACCTGGAGGTTGTTGGGCGTGAACGCGCGCCGGTCGCGCAGCCGCACGTCGCACACCAGCCAGTCGTGCGAGAAGCCCAGGTCGGTCACGTCGGCGCCGGTGCGGGCCCGCACCACGCTGTTCGCCCCGTCGCAGCCCACCGCGAACCGCGCGGTCAGCTTCACGCGCGCCCCGCCGGGGTCGGTGGCCACCACCCGCACGTGGTCGCCCCGGTCGGTCAGCCCGGTCACCTCCCAGCCGCGCCGCACCTCAACGCCCGGCAGCGCCTCGCCGCGCGCGATCAGCGCGTCCTCCAGCGCGGGCTGGTAGGCCGAGGTCGCCTCGGGCCACCCGCAGTGCCCCTCCTCCTGGACGGTGAACGCGATCAGCGTCTCCCCGGACGCGGTGCGCCACTCGTAGTCGCCCGCGGGCTCCCCGAACTCCGCGAGCGCCGGTCCGAGCCCGGCCGAGGCCAGCACGCGGGTCGCCTCGCTGTCGAACCCGACCGCGCGCGGCAGCCGGAACGGCGTCGGCCAGCGCTCCAGCACCAGCACCCGCCACCCGCGCTGGGCCAGCAGCACCGACAGCAGCTGCCCCACCGGCCCGTGGCCGACGACCACCACGTCGTGCTCGACCCCGCCACCGGACACGCCCCTCACCCCCTGGCCAGGATCGACGCGGTGACGCGAGCGAACTCGTCCTTCTCCACCAGCACCCGCGTGCTCTCCACCCCGTCCAGCACGGTGGAGTAGCGGCGCCCGATCAGCACGTGCTGCCCGTTCTCCACCGCCCTGCCCCGGAACGTGGTGCCCGCCAGCACCGAGTCCTGCGCGTAGTCGTCCAGCCCGTCCAACCGCACCGCCTCCCAGCCGTCCCGGTCCGCGCGCCCCGGCCGGAACCGGTACACCGCCCGCCACGCCCCGTCCCCTGGCCTGCGCTCCACCACGTGCGCGTCGCCGCGCTCCACGACCCGGTAGGCGCAGCCGTGCTGCTCCTGCTCGGTGTCCGACAGCTCCAGCGGCTCCAGGTAGGACGGGCCGACGAACCCCACGTCCACCAGCCAGGTCCGCCCGTCCAGGCGCACCAGGTTGAACGAGTGCTCCTCGTCCGGGCCGAACCGGTCGTCGGCCAGCCGGATCGCCGCCGCGACCATCAGCACCTCGTAGCCCAGTTCGGTCAGCAGGGCGTGGAAGAGCCGGTTGAGCTCGTAGCAGACCCCGCCGTTGCGGGCGGTCACCACGCGCGCGAACACCGCCGACAGCGGGATCTCCGCCAGCCCCCGGTTCGGCGGCAACCGGTCGGCCGCGCCGCCGTTGTCGTACGGCACGGCCATCAGGTGCCGCTTGTGCAGCGCCCGCAACGACTCCAGCGTCGGGCGCGGCGCGCCGCCCTCCACGCCGATGCGCCGCAGGTACTCGGCCACGTCGATCATGCTGGTGCTCACCTCTCGTCGGTCGGGTCGGCGGACCGCCCCGCGCCTGATTGCCCTGCGCCCTGCCGCCCTGCGCCCAGCCGCTCGCGCAGCGCCTCGGCGGCGATCGCGGGCGTCGGCTGGTCGAACAGCAGCGCGGCGGGCAGCCGCAACCCGGTCGCCGCGTTCAGCCGGTTCCGCAGCTGCACGGCCGTCATGGAGTCGAAGCCGATCTCGAAGAACGCGTCGTCCGGGCCCACCGCGCCCTTCCCGCCGTGCCCGAGCACGGCGGCGGCCAGGTCGCGGACCAGCTCGGTGAGCACCGCCTCCTGCTCCTCGTCGGACAGCCCGGCGAGGCGCGCCCGCAGCCCGGCCTCGGGCGCCCGCGCGGCGGTGGGGGAGAGCGAGCGCCGCGCGGCCGGGACGAGCGCGCGCAGCAGCGCGGGCACCGACTCGTCGCGCGCGGAGGCCCGCAGCGCCACCGGGTCCAGCGCCAGCGGCACCACCAGCGCCGGGCCGCCCGCGGTCACCGCGCCCGCGTCGAACAGCGCCATGCCCTCGGCGGCGGTCAGCGGCACCAGCCCGCCCCGGCGGGTGCGGGCCAGCCGGTCGCCTGCCAGGTCGCCGGTCAGCTCGCTCGTGTCGGCCCACAGGCCCCACGCCAGCGACACGCCCGCGCGGCCCTCGGCGCGGCGTCGGCGCACCAGCGCGTCCGCGAACGTGTTGGCCGCCGCGTACGCGGACTGACCGGCCGTGCCGAGCACGCCCGACGCCGACGAGTAGACCGCGAACACCTCGGGCCCGTCCCCGACCAGCTCGTCCAGGTTCACCAGCGCGTCGACCTTCGGGGCCAGCACGGCGGACAGCCGCTCCGGCGTCAGGTCGGTGACCAGGGCGTCGTCCAGCGCGCCCGCCGCGTGCACGACGGCGGTGAGCGGATGCCCGGCGGGGATCGACGCGAGCAGCGCGGCGAGGGCGTCCCGGTCGGTCGCGTCGCACGCCGCGACCCGCACGTCCGCGCCCAGCCCGCGCAGCTCCTCGGCCAGCTCCGCCGCGCCGGGGGCGTCCGGTCCCCGGCGGCTGGCCAGCACCACGTGCCGCACGCCGTGCCGGGTGATCAGGCGCCGGGCGGCGAGCGCGCCCAGCGCACCGGTGCCGCCGGTGATCAGCGCCGTGCCCCCCGCGGCCAGTGCCACGGGTTCGCCGTGGGTGGCCTGCGCCAGCCTCGGCGCGTGCGCCCGACCACCGCGCAGCACGAGCTCCGGGGCCGCCCCGCCCGCCGCCAGGGCCAGCGTCGCCGGTTCCCGGTCGTCGGCGTCCACCAGCGCCAGCCGGTCCGGGTGCTCCGAGCGGGCCGACCGCACCAGGCCCCACACGGCGGCCTGCGCCGGGTCGCGGGGCGCGGTGTCGCGCACGTCCTCGGCCCCGGTCGTGACCAGCACCAGCCGCTCACCGCCGAGGTCCGCGCGGGTCACCCAGTCCTGGACCAGCGCGAGCGCCGCGCTGGTCAGTGCGTGGGCGCGGGCGACCGCGCCGTCCCCGTCCAGCCACGCGGCCACGTCGACCAGCAGCACCTCCGGCCGGTCGGGGTCGGCCGCGTAGGCGTCCACGTCCGGGTGCCGCCCGGAGCCGAGCACGGCCCACCGGTCGGCGGGCTCGACCGCAGCCCCCGCCCACTCCAGCACCCGCAGCGCGCCACCGCCGGTGACCGGCGCGCCCAGCTGCTCGGGGCTGACCGCGCGCATCCCGAGCGCGCCCACCCCGGCCACCGGCACCCCGCTCGGATCGGTGATCGCCACGGTCAGCGCGGGCGCGCCAGGGCCGCCCGCCGCGCGGGCCCGCACCCGCACCGACGTCGCGCCGGTGGCGTGCAGCCGCACGTCGTTCCAGCTGAACGGCAGCATCGTGGCCCGCTCGCCGTCCTGGGCCGGGAAGCAGAAGTTCCCGGCGTGCAGGGCGGCGTCCAGCAGCGCCGGGTGGATGCCGAACCGGCTCGCCACCTCGGCCTGCGCCTGCGGGACGGCCACCTCGGCGACCACGTCGTCCCCGTCCCGCCAGGCCGCGCGCAGTCCCCGGAACGCGGGCCCGTACCCGTACCCGGCCTGCGCCATCGACTCGTAGAACCCGTCCAGCGCGATCGGTTCCGCGCCCACCGGGGGCCACGGCGCGGCCGGGACGTCGGCGGGCAGCGAGGACTTCGCCGACAGCGTGCCGCTCGCGTGCTCGGTCCACGGCGCGGCGTCGTCGGCGCGGGAGTAGGCGCGCACCTCGCGGCGCGCCCCGTCCTCGGCGCCCACGACCACCTGGAGCCGCAGCTCCCCGTCCTCGGGCAGCACCACCGGCCTGCCGATCACCAGCTCCTCCAGGGTGGGCGTCCCGGTCTCGTCGCCTGCCCGCACCGCCAGCTCAGCCAGCGCCGCGCCGGGCAGCAGCACCGCGCCCGCGACGGCGTGGTCGAGCAGCCACGGGTGGGTGGCGGTGGAGATCCGGCCGGACAGGATCACCCCGCCCGTGCCCGGATCGCTCACCACCACCGGGGCCAGCGGGTGCCCGCCCTGCGGCGCCTGCCGCGCGTCGGGCAGCGCCCGCGAGAGCCAGAACGTCTCGTGCCGGAACGCGAACGTCGGCAGCGCCACCCGGCGGGCGTTCGGGAACACCGCCGCCGGGTCCACGGCCACGCCGCGCGCCAGCAGCTCGGCCAGGCCCGCCACCACCCGCTCCGCGCCGCCGTCGTCGCGGCGCAGGGTACCCACGGCGACGGTGCGCAGCGCCGGGTTCGCCTCGGCGGCCTCCTGCACGGCCGGGGTGAGCACCGGGTGCGTGGAGACCTCGACGAAGGCCCGGTGCCCGGTGTCGAGCAGGGTGGTGATCCCGTCGGCGAAGTGGACGGTGCGGCGCAGGTTGTCGAACCAGTAGCCGGGGGCGCCGTCGCCGGGGGTGATCCACTCGCCGGTGACGGTGGACAGCCAGGGGATGTCACCGGGCTGCGGGGTGACGTCGGCGAGCACCCGGCCGAGCTGGTCGCGGATGGCGTCGACGCGCCCGGTGTGGCTGGCGTAGTCGACGGGGATCACGCGGGTGCGGGCCTCGCCCTCCAGCGCGTCCCGCAGTTCCGCCAGGGCGTCGGCGTCCCCGGCGACCACGGTCGCGGTGGGGCCGTTGTGGGCGGCGATCCACAGCCGCCCCCGGTAGCCGGTCAGGTCGACGTCCTCGGCGGGCAGGGCGACGGACATCATGCCGCCGAGCCCGGTCAGGTGCTCGTCGATCAGCCGGCTGCGGAGCGCGACGATCTTCGCGCCGTCCTGGAGGCTGAGCCAGCCCGCGACGGTGGCGGCGGCGATCTCGCCCTGCGAGTGCCCGATCACCGCGTCTGGGTGGACGCCGAGCGAGCGCCACAGCGCGGCCAGCGACACCATGATCGCCCAGCTGGTGGGCTGCACGACGTCCACGTCGTCCAGCGCGCCGCCCGAGGTGACCACCTCGACCAGGTCCCAGTCGGTGTGCGGGCGCAGGGCCGCCGCGCACTCGCGCAGGCGTTCGGCGAACACGGGCGAGGCGTCCAGGAGCTCGCGGCCCATGCCCGCCCACTGCGCGCCCTGGCCGGGGAAGACGAACGCGGTCCGGCCGTCCACGTCGGCGGTCCCGGTGACCACGTGCGGGTCGGGCCGCCCGGCGGCCAGCGCCGAGGCGGCGGCGAGCCCGTGCGCGGTGTCCCGCGCCACGACCACGGCCCGCTGCTCCAGCGCGGCCCGCGTGGTGGCCAGCGACCAGCCGACGTCGGCGGCCCGCCACTCGGCGGGCACGGCGTCCACCAGCCGGGCGGCCTGGTCCGCCAGCGCCTCCGGGGAGCGGGCGGACAGCAGCCACGGCGTGGCGCCGGTCAGCGGCGGAGCGGACTCCGGCCCAGGCGTGGACTCCCCGGCGGGTTCCGGGTCGGGGGCCTGCTCCAGGACCACGTGCGCGTTGGTGCCGCTCACCCCGAACGAGGACACCCCGATCCGGCGCGGACGCCCGGTCTCCGGCCACTCCCGCGCCCGCGCCAGCAGCTCCACCGCCCCCGAGGACCAGTCCACCTGCGGGGTCGGGTTGGCGGCGTGCAGGGAGCGGGGCAGCACGCCCCGGCCCAGCGCCAGCACGGACTTGATCACGCTCGCCACGCCCGCCGCCGCCTGCGCGTGCCCGATGTTCGACTTCAGCGACCCCAGCCACAGCGGCTGCTCGCGGTCCTGCCCGTAGGCGGCGAGCACGGCCTGCGCCTCGATCGGGTCGCCGAGCGTGGTGCCGGTGCCGTGCGCCTCCACCGCGTCCACCCCGTCCGGGGTGAGCCGCGCGTCCGCCAGCGCCGCCCTGATCACCCGCTCCTGGGACGGGCCGTTCGGCGCGGTCAGGCCGTTCGACGCCCCGTCCTGGTTCACCGCCGACCCGCGCAGCACCGCCAGCACCTCGTGCCCGCGCGCCCGAGCCCGCGACAACCGCTCCAGCAGCACCAGCCCCGCGCCCTCGGCCCACGTCGTGCCGTCCGCCTCCGCGCCGAACGACTTGCACCGCCCGTCCGGGGCCAGCCCGCGCTGCCGGGAGAACTCCACGAACGCGCCCGGCTCGCCCATCACCGCGACCCCGCCCGCCAGCGCCATCGAGCACTCGCCCGAGCGCAGCGACCGCACCGCCAGGTGGACCGCCACCAGCGACGACGAGCACGCGGTGTCGACGGTCAGCGCCGGACCGGTCAGGCCGAGCACGTAGGAGACCCGGCCGGACACCACGCTGGTCGCGCCGCCCACGCCCAGGTAGCCCTCCAGGCCGTCGGGGACCGGGCCGGGGCCGCTGCCGTAGTTCTGCGATCCCGCGCCCGCGAACACGCCGACGTCCGCGCCGCGCAACGAGGTCGGGTCGATCCCGGCCCGCTCCACGGTCTCCCAGGCGACCTCCAGCAGCAGCCGCTGCTGCGGGTCCATCGCGAGCGCCTCGTGGGGGGAGATGCCGAAGAACGCGGCGTCGAACCCGCCCGCGCCCGCCAGGAACCCGCCCTCGCGCACGTAGGACTTGCCCACCGCGTCCGGGTCGTCGTCGAACAGCGACGCCAGGTCCCAGCCCCGGTCGTCCGGGAACGGGCCGATCGCGTCGACGCCGCCGTCGAGCAGCCGCCACAGGTCCTCGGGGGAGGCCACGCCGCCGGGCAGCCTGCAGCCCATGCCGACGACCGCGATCGGGTCGTCCTCCCCGGCGGGCGGCGCGACCGGGGTGACCGGTGCGGCCTGCGCGGGGGCGACGCCCAGCGCGTCGAGCAGGTGGGCCGCCGCGTCCAGGGGCGTCGGGTGGTCGAACACCGTGGTCGCGGGCAGCGTGAGCCCGGTGGCGGCGGCGAGCCGGTTGCGCAGCTCCACGGCCGTCAGCGAGTCGAACCCCAGGTCCCGGAACGCCCGGCCCGGCGACACCGCGTCCGGGGTGGCGAAGCCCAGCACGGCGGCGGCCTGCTCGCGCACCAGCTCCACCAGGAGCCGCTGCCTGCCGGGGCCGTCGAGCGCGGCGAGCCTGCCCACCAGCCCGTCGTCGGTGGTGGCCGCGACGGCGGTGCGGCGGGTGGGCCGGGCGAGGCCGCGCAGCAGGGCGGGCGGCTGCGCGCCACCCGAGGTGAGCGCGGCCGGGTCGAGCAGGATCGGGGCCAGGACCGCGCGACCCGACGCCACCGCCGCGTCGAACAGCGCCATGCCCTCGGTCGCGGACAGCGGCGCGATGGCGCCCCGGCCCGCCCGTCCGCCCGCCATGCCGTCGTCCCGCGCCCACAGGCCCCAGGCCAGCGAGGTCGCGGGCAGGCCCGCCGCGCGCCGGACGTGGGCCAGGCCGTCCAGCCAGGCGTTCGCGGCGGCGTAGTTGGTCTGGCCCGCGCCGCCGAGCACGCCCGAGGCCGACGAGTACACCGCGAACAGGGCAGGGTCGTCGGTCAGCTCGTGCAGGTTCGCGACGGCGTCGACCTTGGGGCGGAACACCGAGTCCAGGCGCTCGGGGGTCTGCGCGGCGAGCACGCCGTCGTCGAGCACGCCCGCCGCGTGCACGACGGCGGTGAGCGGGCGCCCGGCGGGGATCGTGGCGAGCAGCGCGGCGAGGGCGTCCCGGTCGGCGACGTCGCACGCCGCGACCCGCACGTCCGCGCCCAGCGCGCGGAGTTCGGCCGCCAGCTCGGGCGCGCCGGGGGCCTCCTCGCCCCGGCGCGACGCGAGCAGCAGGTTCCTGGCCCCGTGCGCGGCGACCAGGTGCCGGGCCGCGACCGCGCCGAGCGAGCCGGCGCCACCGGTGATCAGCACCGTGCCGTCCGGGTCGGGGCGGCGCGGGATCGTCAGCACGATCTTGCCCACGTGCCTGCCCCTGCTCATCCAGCCGAACGCCTCCGGCGCGCGGGTGATCTCCCACGCGGTGGTGGGCAGCGGGTGGACGCGGCCCGCCTCGAACAGCTCGACCAGCTCGGCCAGCAGCTCGGCGACGCGCTCGGCGGGGGCCTCGCCGCCCAGGTCGAACGGGCGGTAGTGGACGCCGGGGCGCGCCCGCGCGACCTCGTCGGCGGCGCGCAGGTCGGTCTTGCCCATCTCCAGGAACCGGCCGCCCGAGCGCAGCAGCCCCAGCGAGGCGTCGACGTGCTCGCCGGTCAGCGAGTTCAGCACCACGTCCACCGGGCCGAACAGGTCGGCGTAGGCGGTGTCGCGGCTGGAGGACAGGTGGGACGCGGCGACGCCCAGGCGGGTCACGGCGGCGTGCTTGGCCGGGTGCGCGGTGCCCAGCACCTCGGCCCCGAACGCCCGCGCGAGCTGCACGGCCGCCATGCCGACGCCGCCCGCCGCCGCGTGCACGAGCACGGTCTCCCCGGCGGACAGGCCGCCGAGGTCGCGCAGCCCGTAGAGGGCGGTGAGGAACGCGATCGGCACGCCCGCGCCGGTGGTGAACGACCAGCCGCGCGGCATCCGGACGACCATGCGGTGATCGGCGACGGCCAGCGGGCCGAACGCGCCGGGGAACAGGCCCATCACCCGGTCGCCCACCGCCAGGTCGCCCGCGTCGGGGCCGACCTCCACGACCACGCCCGCGCCCTCCGCGCCGATCACCGCGCGACCGGGGTGCACGCCCAGCGCCACCAGGACGTCCCGGAAGTTCAGTCCCGCCGCGCGGACCTCGATCCGCACCTCGCCGGGGGCGAGCGGGGCGGAGCCGGAGTCGTCCGGGAGCAGGGCGAGGGCGTCCAGGACACCAGAACGGGTGGAGCCGAGCTGCCACGCCGTCGCGCTCGGCGCGGGGAGGGCGCGGCGCGCGCGGGTCAGCCGGGGCACGTGCGCGGTCCCGCCGCGCAGCGCCAGCTGCGGCTCGGGGGAGGTGAGCACGGGGTCGACGCCGGGTTCGACGTCGACCAGCCGGATCCGGTCGGGCTGCTCGACCTGCGCCGCCCGCACCAGGCCCCACACGGCGGCGGAAGCGGGATCGGTGACCTCGCCGTCGGTGTGCACGGCGACCGCCCCCGAGGTGACGACCACGACCGGGCGGTCGTCGTCGGCGTGCCGCTGGAGGGCGGCGAGCACGTGGGCGGTCAGCGCGCGGGCGCGACCTGGCGCGTCGTCGGGGGCGGGCACGGCACGCGTGTCCACGACCACCACGCCTGTGGTGGTCCCGATCGCGCCTGTCGCACGGGTGTCGGTCGCCGGGGTGGTGTCGGGTGTGGCGGCTGCGGGCGTGGCGGCTGCGGTCGTGGGGTGCGCGGTCGCCGAGGCCGCGGTGGCGAAGGTCGCCTGCGCGGCGGCTGCGGTCGTGGAAACCGCGGTCGTCGGGGGTGCGGTCGCCGAGGCCGCGGTCGTGAGGGGCGCGGTCGTGGAGTCCTCGGTCGTGGAGTCCGCAGTCGCGAGGGCCCCGGTCTCGGGGGGCGCGGGCAGCGGGTGCTCGGTCCACTCCACCGCCCACAGCGCGTCCGGGACCTCGCCGGCCGGGACGTCGGCGGCGGCCCGGAACGTCAGGGCGGCCACGTCCGCGACCGGCCTGCCCGCGCCGTCGAGCAGGCGCACGGTCACGCCGTCGCCGTCGCCGCCGGTGGCGCGGGCGTGCGCCCGCACGGTCGTCGCGCCGCTCGCGTGCAGCCGCACGCCGGTCCAGGCGAACGGCAGCAGCCCGGCCCGCCGCCCGGTCCCGGTGGGCAGGCAGAAGTGCGCGGTGTGCAGCGCGGCGTCGAGCAGGGCGGGGTGGATGCCGAACCCGGTCGCGTCACCGGGCAGCGCCACCTCCGCCCACGCCTCGCCGTCGCCGCGCCACGCCGCCGTCAGGCCCCGGAACAGCGGGCCGTAGGCGTAGCCGCCCTCGGCGAGAACGTCGTAGAACCCCGCCACGTCCACGGGTTCGGCGTTCTCCGGCGGCCACGGTCCGGCCTCGCCGGTCGGCGCGGCCTCCGGCGCGGTCAGCGCGCCCGCCGCGTGCTCGACCCAGTCCACCGCACCGTCCGCGCGCGAGTAGACGCGCACCGACCGCCGCCCGCCCTCGTCCGCGCCGACGACGACCTGCACGCTCAGCGCGGCCCCGTCCGGCAGCGGCATCGGGCGGCCGATCACCAGCTCCTCCAGCACGGGCGTGCCGGTCTCGTCGCCCGCCCGCACCGCCAGCTCCACCAGGGCCGCGCCGGGCACCAGCGCGGTCCCGGACACCACGTGCTCGGCCAGCCACGGCTGCGCCGCCGCCGACAACCGGCCGCTCAGCTGCACCCCGCCGGTCTCCGGCAGCGCGACGACGGCGCCCAGCAGCGGGTGCCCGGCCTCGCGCAGGCCGACCGCGCCCACGTCGGCGGCGGTGGCGCGGCGCACCAGCCAGTGGTCCTCGTGCTGGAACGCGTAGGTCGGCAGCCCGACCCGCCGCGCGCCCGTCCCCGCGAACAGCGCCCCCCAGTCGACCGTCGCGCCGCGCACGTGCAGCCCGGCGACCCCGGCCAGCACGGCCCGCGCCTCGGGCACGTCGGCGCGCAGGGTCGCCGCGAACACCGCGTCCGGCAGGCAGTCCGCGCCCGCCGCCGTGAGCACGCCCTCCGGGCCCAGCTCCAGGAACGTGCGCGCGCCCGCGTCCCCCAGCGCCCGCACGGCGTCCAGGAACCGGACGGCGCCGCGCGCGTGCCGCACCCAGTAGTCGGGGGAGCGCAGCTCGTCGGGGGTGACCGGGCGGCCGGTGAGGGTGGAGACGACCGGGATCGCGGGGGCGGAGCAGGCGAGCTTCTCGGCCACGGCGCGGAAGTCGGCCAGCGCCGGGTCCACGCGGTGCGAGTGGAAGGCGTGCGAGACGGCGAGCCTCCTGGTGCGCCTGCCCCGCCGCGCCAGCCGCGCGGCGACGGCGGTGACGGCCTCCTCGTCGCCGGAGAGCACCACCGAGGTCGGCCCGTTGACGGCGGCCAGCGACACCCCGTCCCCGAGCAGCGGCACGACCTCGTCCTCGGCCGCCTCCACCGCCACCATCGCGCCGCCCCCTGGCAGCTCCTGCATCAGCCCGCCCCTGGCGCGCACCAGCGCGGCGGCGTCGGCCAGGGAGAGCACCCCGGCCACGTGCGCGGCGGCGATCTCGCCGACCGAGTGCCCGGCCAGCGCCGCCGGGCGCACGCCCCAGGACTCCACCAGCCGGAACAGCGCGACCTCCAGCGCGAACAGGGCGGGCTGGGTGAACGCGGTCCGGTCGAGCAGCGCGGCGGCGGGCGTGCCGGGGTCGGCGAGCGCCACGTCGGCGAGCGGGATCGTCCCGCCGTCACCGGTCGGCAGCTCGCCCACGGCGGCGCACGCGGCGTCGAACGCCCGCGCGAACACCGGGAACCGCTCCCGCAGCTCGCGCCCCGCACCGGCCCGCTGGCTGCCCTGCCCGGTGAACAGCACCGCCACCCGGCCGGGCGCCGCCTCGCCGACGACCACCGACCGGTCCGCGCGGCCCGAGGCCAGCGCGTCCAACCCGGCCAGCGCCTCGTCCAGGGAGGTGGCGGGCACGACGGCCCGGTGCTCCAGCACCGAGCGGGTCGTGGCCAGCGACCAGGCCACGTCCACCGGGCGGGCCGCCGGGTGCGCGGCGAGGTGCGCGCGCAACCGGGCCGCCTGGGCGGCCAGCGCGGCGGCGGTCCGCCCGGACAGCACCCACGGCACGACCCCGCCGGTGGCGACGGGTCCGGGTTCGACACCGGCCACTGGCACGGGGGCCGACGCGGAGGCTGATGCGGAGGCCGCCGCCGCCGACGTGGGCGTGGGGTTGGCTGCGGAACCGGGCGCGGTTCGCCCGGATGCCGCCGCAGACCCGGTGGCCCGCCCGCTCGCCGACTCGGGCGCGGCTCGTCCGGCCGC
Source organism: Actinosynnema pretiosum (assembly GCF_024171695.1). Lineage (GTDB taxonomy): Bacteria > Actinomycetota > Actinomycetes > Mycobacteriales > Pseudonocardiaceae > Actinosynnema > Actinosynnema pretiosum. The sequence goes on from NZ_JAMTCF010000015.1 coordinate 170,561, forward strand.
CGCCGATCCCGTGATCCGCCCGTTCGCCGCCCCCGCTGCGGCCTGCCCGGCCACCGCCGAGGTCCCGGCCGTGACCGCCTCCGGCGCCTGCTCCACGATCACGTGCGCGTTCGTGCCGCTCACCCCGAACGACGACACCGCGCCCCGCCGGGCCCGCCCGGTCTCCGGCCACTCCCGCTCGCGCGCCAGCAGCTCCACCGCCCCGGCCGCCCAGTCCACGTGGGAACTCGGCTGCTCGGCGTGCAGCGTGCGCGGCAGCACGCCGTGCCGGATCGCCTGCACCACCTTGATCACGCCCGCCACCCCGGACGCCGACTGGGCGTGCCCCAGGTTCGACTTCACCGACCCCAGCCACAGCGGTCGCTCACCCGGCCTGCCCCGGCCGTAGGTGTTCAGCAGCGCCCGCGCCTCGATCGGGTCGCCCAGCCTGGTGCCGGTGCCGTGCGCCTCCAGCAGGTCCACGTCCGCCAGGCCGACCCCGGCGTCGGCCAGCGCCGCCCGGATCACCCGCTCCTGGGACGGCCCGTTGGGCGCGGTCAGGCCGTTCGACGCCCCGTCCTGGTTCACCGCCGAGCCGGGGATCACCGCCAGCACCTCGTGCCCGTTCCTCCGCGCGTCCGAGAGCCGCTCCAGCAGCAGCACGCCGACGCCCTCGGCCCACGCCGTGCCGTCCGCGCCGTCGCCGAACGACTTGCACCGCCCGTCCGGGGCCAGCCCGCGCTGCCGCGAGAACTCCACGAACGCGGTCGGCTGCCCCATCACGGTCACCCCGCCCGCCAGCGCCATCGAGCACTCCCGCGAGCGCAGCGACCGCACCGCCAGGTGGATCGCCACCAGCGACGACGAGCACGCCGTGTCCACGGTGACGGCCGGGCCGGTCAGCCCGAGCGCGTAGGAGACCCGCCCGGAGATCACCGACGACGACGCGTTGACCCCGAGGAACCCCTCCAGCCCCTCCGGGGCGTCACCGGGACCGCCGCCGTAGCCCTGCGGGTTGCCGCCCGCGAACACCGCGACGTCCCGGCCCTCCAGCGCGCGCGGGTCCATCCCGGCCCGCTCCACCGCCTCCCAGGCCACCTCCAGCAGCAGCCGCTGCTGCGGGTCCATCGCCAGCGCCTCGCGGGGGGAGATGCCGAAGAACGGCGCGTCGAACCCACCCGCCCGCGCCAGGAACCCGCCCTCCCGCACGTACGAGGTCCCGGTGGTGTCCGGGTCGTCGTCGAACAGCGACGCCAGGTCCCAGCCCCGGTCGGTCGGGAACGGCCCGATGGCGTCCCGCCCCTCGCGCACCAGCTCCCACAGCGACTCCGGGTCGGTGACGCCGCCGGGCAACCGGCACGCCATCGACACGATCGCCACCGGCTCCCCGGCCTCGGCGACCAGCCGCTCGTTCTCCCGCCGCAGCCGCTCGTTGTCCACCAGCGTGGTCCGCAGGGCCTGGACGACGCTCTCCGGCGAGGTGCCCGCGCTCATGCTCTCTCCGCTCCGCATCATCGACAACCTCAGTCGTTCCCCGCGGCGGCGCCGCGCATCGCCCTGCGGACCAGACCGTCCAGGTCCAGGTCCGCGAGGTCCACCTGGTCGTCCTGCGCCACTCGCGCCGCGCTGTCGGCGGGCGCGAGGTCCACGAGCGCGCCGAGCACGCCCAGCTCCTCGAACCGGGCCAGCGGCACCGACGCCAGCACCCGCCGGATCGCGTCCTCCCGGTGCGCGACCTGGGCCGCCGTCACCCCGTTCCCCCGCCGGGGGGCCAGTTCGGCGCGCAGCACGCGCGCCAGCGCCAGCGGCTTCGGGTGGTCGAACACCACCGTCGGCGGCAGCCGCAGCCCGGTGGCCGCGTTCAACCGGTTCCGCAGCTCCACGGCGGTCACCGAGTCGAACCCGGCGTCCTTGAACGCCCGGTCCGCCGCCACCGCCTCCGGGTCGGCGAACCCGAGCACCGCCGCCGCCTGCGCTCGCACCAGGTCCGCGAGCAGCTCGTCCTGCCCGGCCGCGTCCAGCCCGGTCAGCCGCGCCACCAGCGCGCCCCGCGCGTCCACCGCTGCCGCGGCAGGCTCATCCGGTTCGGTTAGCAGCGCCACCACCTCGGGCAGCCCGCGCAGCAGCGGTCGCTCCCTGGCCAGGGCGTAGCCGGGGGCGAACCGCGCCCAGTCCACGTCGGCCACCACGCTCGCCGCCCGCCCCGAACCGACCGCCAGCGCCATCCCGCGCAGCGCCGCCTCCGGGTCCATCGTGCGGATGCCCAGGCGGCTCCACCGCTCCGCGTCCCCGTCGCCGATCATGCCCAGGCCACCGCCCCAGCCGCCCCACGCCACCGACGTGGCCACCAGCCCGCGCGCCCGCCTGCGGGCGGCCAGCCCGTCCAGGAACGCGTTGGCCGCCGCGTACGGGGCCTGCCCGCCGCTTCCCCACACGGCCGCGCCGGAGGAGAACAGCACGAACGCGTCCAGCTCCCGCTCGCCCAGCAGCTCGTCCAGCACCCGCGCGCCCTCGACCTTGCCGCCCGCGACGTCCGCGTACCGCCCGGCGGTCAGCTCCACCACCGGCGTCGGGGCCAGGCCCGCGCCCGCCGCGTGCACCACGGCGGTCAGCGGCCCGTCCCGCTCCACGTCCGCCAGCACGGCGGCGACGGCGTCCCGGTCGGCCACGTCGAGCGCCACCACGCTGCACCGCGCCCCCAGCGCCTCCACCTCGGCGGCCAGCTCGGCCGCGCCGGGGGCGGCGGGACCGGACCGGCTGGCGAGCACCACGTGCCCGGCCCCGGAGCGGGCGAGCCAGCGGGCCACGTGCGTGCCGAGGCCGCCGGTGCCGCCGGTGACCAGCACCGCGCCGCGCGGCGTCCACTCCGGCGCGTCGGCCCCGTCGCGGACCAGGCGGCGGGCCAGCAGGCGGCCGTCGCGCACCGCGAGCTGGTCCTCGCCGCCGGGGGCGGCCAGCGCGGCGGCGAACGCGTCCAGGTCGGCGCCGGTGGGCTGCTGCGGCAGGTCGACCAGCCCGCCGAACGCCTCCGGCAGGTCCAGCGCCAGCACCCCGCCCAACCCCCACACGGCGGCCTGACCGGGGTCGGCGTCCTCGCCCGCGACGCTCACCGCGCCCCCGGTCGCGCACCACAGCGGCCCGGTGACACCCCGGTCGGCCAGCGCCTGGACCAGCGCGGCCGTGGCCGAGCCGGGCGCGCCCGGCTCGTCGGCCCCCGCGTCCCAGGACAGCAGCGACACCACGGCGTCGGGGCGGTCGGGCAGCGCCTTCGCCAGCCCGTCGCGGGTGGCGTCGACCACCGCCACGACGGTCACGTCCACACCCCGCGCGGCCAGCCCGTCCGCGACCGCCCGCGCCCGCTCGTCGTTCGCGGGCACCACCACGGCCACCCGGCCGGGCAGCGCCGATCCGCCTGGTGACCCGTACCCGGCTGGCAGCGCCGCTCCGCCGGGCGACCTGGCCCCGCCGGGCAGCGCCGATCCGCCGGAGAGCCCTGCCCCTCCAGGCGACCCTGCCTCTCCAGGCGACCCTGCCCCTTCGGGCGACCCGGACCCGCTGGGCGACCCGGACCCGCCTGACAGCGCCGATCCGCCTGGTACCGCCGATCCGCCGGGCGGTGCCGCTCCGCTGGGCAGCCCAGACCCGCCCGCCGGGACCGGGACCGGGACCGGGACCGGGACCGGGACCCAGTCGACCCGGTAGCGCCAGCCGTCGAGCGCGCTCCTGGCCCGGCTGCGGCGCCGCCAGGACGTCAGGGCGGGCAGCACCCGTGCCAGCGAGTCCTCGTCCACGGCCAGCTCCCCGGCCAGGTCCGCCGCGTCACGGCCCTCGATCACCGCCCACAGCGCGTCGTCACCACCGTCCGGCGCGGCGGCCGGGCGCGCGGGTTCCGGCCAGTAGCGCTCGTGCTGGAACGCGTACGTCGGCAGCGGAGCCCGCCCCGCCTCGGGCAGCACCCGCGTCCAGTCCACGTCCACGCCGCGCACGTGCAGCTCGGCCAGGCCGGTCAGGACCCGGTCCCAACCGCCGTCGTCGCGGCGCAGCGTGCCGGTCACGGCGACCCGCGCGTCCCCGGCCGCCTCGGCGCTCTCCTGCACCGCCGCCGCCAGCACGGGGTGCGTGGAGACCTCCACGAAGGCCCGGTGCCCGGTGTCGAGCAGCGTGCCGATCCCGTCGGCGAAGCGGACGGTCCGGCGCAGGTTGTGGAACCAGTAGTCGGCGTCGTTGTCACCGGGCGTGATCCACTCGCCGGTCACCGTCGACAGCCACGGGATCCCACCGGGCTGCGGGGTGACGTCGGCGAGCATCCGCCCGAGCTGGTCGCGGATGGCGTCGACGTGCCCGGTGTGGCTGGCGTAGTCCACGGGGACCACCCGCGTGCGGACCGCCTCGCCATAGCCGCGCCGCAGCTCCTCCAGCGCCCCGGTGTCCCCGGCGACCACGGTCGCGCTCGGCCCGTTGACCGTCGCGACCCACAACCGGCCCTCGTGGCCGGTCAGGTCGATCTCGGCGGCGGGCAGGGCGACGGACATCATGCCGCCGAGCCCGGTCAGCTCCTCGTCGATGAGCTGGCTGCGCAGCGCGACGATCTTCGCGCCGTCCTGCGGGGTCAACCAGCCCGCGACGGTCGCGGCGGCGATCTCGCCCTGCGAGTGCCCGATCACCGCGTCCGGCTCGACGCCGAGCGAGCGCCACAGCGCCGCGAGGGACACCATCACCGCCCACGACGCGGGCTGCACGACGTCCACGTCGTCCAGCGCGCCACCCGAGGTGATCACCTCGACCAGGTCCCAGTCGGTGTACGGGCGCAGCGCGGCCGCGCACTCGCGCAGCCGCTCGGCGAACACCGGCGAGGTCTCCAGCAGCTCGCGCCCCATGCCGACCCACTGCGCGCCCTGGCCGGGGAACACGAACACCACGCGCCCCTCGACCCCGGTCCGCCCGGTGACGAGCGCGGGGGAGGGCCGCCCCTCGGCCAGCGCCCGCAGCGCCTCCCCGGCGCGCGCCGGGTCGCCCACGACCACGGCCCGCTCCTCCAGGGCCGCCCGCCCCAGCACCAGCGACCGGGCCACGCCCGCCGAGGGCGGCTCACCGCCCAGGTGCGCCACGAGCCGATCGGCCTGCGCCCGCAGCGCCTCGGGCGTGCGGGCCGACAGCACCCACGGCAGCACACCCGCCTCTGCCCCCGCCTCCACCGCCGCGGACTCGGGGGCCTGCTCCAGGATCACGTGCGCGTTCGTCCCGCTGACCCCGAACGACGACACCCCGGCCCGGCGCGGACGTCCCGCCTCCGGCCACTCCCGCGCCCGCGTCAGCAGCTCCACCGACCCCGCGCCCCAGTCCACCGCCGAGGTCGGCTCGGTGACGTGCAGGGTGCGCGGCAGCACGCCGTGCCGAATCGCCTGGATCATCTTGATCACGCTGCCGATGCCCGCCGCCGCCTGGGTGTGCCCGAGGTTGGACTTGAGCGTGCCCAGCCACAGCGGCTGCTCGCGGTCCTGCCCGTAGGTGGCGAGCAGCGCCTGCGCCTCGATCGGATCACCCAGCGAGGTTCCGGTGCCGTGCGCCTCCACGACGTCCACGTCCGCGTGCCCGAGCCCGGCCGCGTCGAGCGCCGCGCGGATCACCCGCTGCTGCGACGGCCCGTTCGGCGCGGTGAGCCCGTTCGAGGCCCCGTCCTGGTTGATCGCCGACCCGCGCACCACGGCCAGCACCTCGTGCCCGTTGCGGCGCGCGTCCGAGAGCCGCTCCAGCAGCACCAGGCCGACGCCCTCGCTGAACCCGGTGCCGTCCGCGCCCTCCGAGAACGACTTGCACCGCCCGTCCGCTGCCAGCCCCCGCTGCCGCGAGAAGCTCACGAACCCGCCGGGCGTGGACATCACCGTCACCCCGCCGACCAGCGCCATCGAGCACTCGCCCGCCCGCAGCGCCCGCGCGCCGAGGTGGATCGCCACCAGCGACGACGAGCACGCCGTGTCGATCGTCAGCGCGGGCCCGGTCAGCCCCAGCGCGTAGGCGACGCGCCCGGACACCACGCTGCCCGACGTGCCGGTGCTGCGGTAGGTCTCCGCGCCCTCGGGCAGCTCGCCCGCCGCCTCCCCGTAGTCGTGGTAGATCAGGCCCGCGAACACGCCGGTGTCGGTGCCGTGCGCCGAGCGCGGGTCGATGCCCGCCTGCTCGAACGTCTCCCAGGCGACCTCCAGCAGCAGCCGCTGCTGCGGGTCCATCGCCAGCGCCTCGCGCGGGGAGATGCCGAAGAACGGCGCGTCGAACCCCGTCGCCCCGTCCAGGAACCCGCCCTCCCGCACGTACGAGGTGCCCGCGTGGTCGGGGTCCGGGTCGAACAGCGCCGCCAGGTCCCAGCCCCGGTCGGTCGGGAACGGGCCGATGCCGTCGCGCTCCTCGGCGACCAGCCGCCACAGCCCGTCCGCGTCGGCGACCCCGCCGGGGAACCGGCACGCCATGCCCACCACGGCGATCGGGTCGTCGTCGGCCACCACCTCCCGCCGCGCCGGGACCTGGGCCGCCTCCGCGCCGAACAGCAGCTCCCGCAGGTGCTCCGCGATCCGCGCGGACGTCGGGTGGTCGAACACCACCGTCGCGGGCAGCGCGAGACCGGTGGCCGCGCCGAGCCGGTTGCGCAGCTCCACGGCGGTGAGCGAGTCGAACCCGACCTCGCGGAACGGCTGGTCCTGCCCGATGCCGTCCGGGCCGCCGTGCCCGAGCACGGCGGCGGCCTCGGCGCGCACCAGCCCCACCAGCGCCCGTTCGCGCTCCACCGCGTCCAGCCCGGCCAGCCGCGCCACCAGCGGCAGGGCCGCCTGCCGCGCGGCGCCTGCGGTGCGGCGGGGGCGGCGGACCAGGTCGCGCAGCAGCGGCGGCGCCGGGTCGGTTCCCCGGCGCAGCGCGGCGGTGTCCAGGTGGATCGGCACCAGCAGCGCGTCGTCCGCGCCGAGCGCGGCGTCCAGCAGCGCCAGGCCGCGCGCCGCGTCCAGGCCGAGCACCCCGCCCCGGCGGGTGCGGGCCACGTCGGCGGCGTCCATGGTCGCGGTCAGCCCGCTGGTGTCCGACCACAGGCCCCAGGCCAGCGACACGCCAGGCAGGCCCCGCGCGCGGCGGTGCTGCACGAGCGCGTCGGCGACCGCGTTGGCCGCCGCGTAGTTCGCCTGGCCGGGCGTGCCGAGCGTGCCGGTGGCGGAGGAGAACACCACCAGCGGCACGGCCCCCAGCAAGTCGTCCAGGTGGGCGACCGCGTCGACCTTGGGGCGGAGCACGGCGTCGAACCGGTCGGCGGTGAGGTCGGTGAGCAGGCCGTCGTCCAGCGCGCCCGCCGCGTGCACCACGGCGGTGGGGGAGACGCGCGCCAGCAGCGCGGCGAGCGCCGCCCGGTCGGCCACGTCGCACGCCGTCAGCTCGACCTCCGCGCCCAGCCCGCGCAGTTCGTCCAGGAGTTCTTGAGCGCCTGCCGCGTCCGGGCCGCGCCTGCTCACCAGGTGCAGGCGCTCCGCGCCGTGCGCGGTGACCAGGTGGCAGGCCACGAGCGCGCCGAGCGTGCCGGTGCCGCCGGTGACCAGCACGGGTCCGTCGACCGGCAGCGCGCCAGGCGCGGCGTCGGCGGGGCCGAGCCGAGGCGCGAACCCCGCGCCCGCCCGGACGGCCAGCTGCGGCTCCGGCGAGGCCAGCGCGCCAGGCACGGCGTCGAGCGCGTCGACGTCCAGCAGCCACACCCGGTCCGGGTGCTCCGACTGCGCCGAGCGCGCCAGGCCCCAGACCGCCGCCGCAGCCGGGTCGGTGACCTCGGCGTTCCCGCGCACGGGCACCGCGCCGCCGGTCACCAGCACCAGCCGGGTTCCGGTGAGGGCGTCCTCGCCCAGCCACGCCACCAGCAGCTCCAGCGCGCGGACCGCGAACGCGCGGGCGGCCTCGGGCACGTCCTGCTCCGGGGCCCGCCACGCGGTGGTGTCCACGACGACCACCGCGGGCCGGTCGCCCTCGGGCAGCGCCGCCACGGCGGCCGGGTCGGCGAACACCGGTAGGGTGGCGAACCCGGCGTGCCCGGACGGCCCCAGCAGCCCCCAGCCCGGCGCGGCGGGCGCGGGCGGCTGCTCCACCCAGCGCACCCGCCACAGCGCGTCGGCCGTCGCGTTCGGGGCCTGCGCGTGCTCGGCGTCGGCCTCGCGCAGCACGAGCGCGTCCACCGTCACGACCGGTTCCCCGTCCGCGTCGCGCAGCTCCACCACCAGGCCGTCGTCCCCGGTGGCGCGGGCGTGCACCCGCACGGCGCCTGCCCCGGTGGCGTGCAGCCGGACCCCGGTCCACGCGAACGGCAGCAGCGTGCGCGAGCCGGGCCCGCCGGGCAGGCAGAGCGTGCCCACGTGCAGCGCCGCGTCCAGCAGCGCCGGGTGCACGCCGAACCCGCCCGCCTCACCGGGCAGCACCACCTCCGCCCACGCCTCGCCGTCACCGGCCCAGGCGGCGGTCAGGCCCTGGAACAGCGGCCCGTACTCGTAGCCCGCGCCCGCGAGGCGGTCGTAGAAGTCGTCCACGTCCACGGCTCGCGCACCCTGGGGCGGCCACGCGCCGGTCGCGCGGGCGGGCGCCGCCCGGTCCTCCGGGGCGAGCGAGCCGGTGGCGTGCTCGGTCCACCGCGCCGTCTCGCTCGCCGCGTCCTCGGCGCGGGACCAGATCCGCACCGCGCGCGACCCGTCGTCCGCCGGACCCGCCACGTCCACCTGCACGTGCAGGAAACCCCGCTCCGGCACCGGCATCGGCCGGGTGATCACGAGTTCGCGCAGCACGGGCGCGTCCACCTCGTCACCCGCGCGCAGCGCCAGCTCCACCAGCGCCGTGCCGGGGGCCAGCGCGGTCCCGCTCACCGCGTGCTCGGCCAGCCACGGGTGCGTCGCCCGCGACAGCCGCCCGCTCAGCAGCACCCCGCCGGTGCCGGGCAGTTGGGTCACGGCGGCCAGCAGCGGGTGCGCCGCGTCGGCCAGGCCGGCGCCCGTGACGTCACCGGCCGCCGCGCCCCGGTCCAGCCAGTAGCGCTCGTGCTGGAACGCGTAGGTCGGCAGCGGGACGCGGCGCGCGCCCGTGCCCGCGAACACGGCCTTCCAGTCGATCCGGACGCCGCGTACGTGCAGTGCGGCGAGGCTGGTGAGGAGGCGGTCGGGGCCGCCGTCGTCGCGGCGCAGCGTGCCGGTGACGGCGGCGGGTCCGGTTCCTTCGAGCGTGGCCTCGACGGCGGTGGTGAGCACGGGGTGGCTGGAGACCTCCACGAACACCCGGTGGCCTTCGGCGACGAGGGTGGTGATGGCGGTGTGGAAGTCGACCGCGCCCCGCAGGTTGCGGAACCAGTAGTCGGCGTCGGCGTCCTCGCCGGTTGTCCACTCTCCGGTGACCGTGGACAGCCACGGCACCTCACCCGCGCGCGGCGTCACGCCGGACAATGCCTCGGCGAGGCGGTCGCGGATGGCGTCGACGTGGCCGGTGTGGCTGGCGTAGTCGACCGGGATGATCCGCGCCCGGACCTCGGTGGCCTCGTAGTGGGCGTGGAGCTCGCGCAGCGCGTCCACGTCACCGGCGACGACGGTCGACGTCGGCCCGTTGAGCGCGGCGATCCACAGCCGTCCGGGGTAGCCGCTCAGGTCGACGTCACCGGCGGGCAGCGCGACGGACATCATGCCGCCGAGCCCGGCCAAATCCTGGGCGATCGCCTTGCTGCGCAACGCGACCACGGCCGCGGCGTCGGCCAGGCTGAGCGCCCCGCTGACGGCCGCCGCCGCGATCTCCCCCTGCGAGTGCCCGACCACCGCGTCCGGTTCGACGCCCAGCGATCGCCAGACCGCTGCGAGGGACACCATCACGGCCCACGACGCGGGTTGCACCACGTCGACCCGGTCCAGCGAGTCACGTTCCCGCAGCACCTCGACGAGATCGAAGTCCACGAACGGCTCCAGCGCTTCCGCGCACTCGCGCAACCGCTCCGCGAACACCGGCGACACGTCGATCAGCTCGGCCCCCATGCCGACCCACTGCGCCCCCTGACCGGGGAACACGAACACCGCCTTGCCGCTCACGTCCGCCTCACCGGTCGTGACCAGCGCGGACGGCAAGCCCTCGGCCAGCGCCGCCAGCCCGTCCGGGCCGACCACCACCGCCCGGTGCTCCAGGTGCGCCCTGGTGGTGGCGAGCGAGAACCCGACGTCCTCCGCCCGCAGCTCGGCCGTCACGTGCCCGGCCAACCGCCGCGCCTGGTCGGCGAGCGCGGCGGCCGTGCGCCCGGACAGCGCCCACGGCGTCCCGCCGCCCGCCGCCACCGGCCCGAACCCACCCGCTTCCCCAGCGGGCTCGACGGTGTCCGGCCCCTGCTCCAGGATCACGTGCGCGTTGGTGCCGCTGACCCCGAACGACGACACCCCGACCCGCCTGGGGCGCCCGGTCTCCGGCCACGGCCTCGCCTCCGCCAGCACCTCCACCGCGCCCGAGGACCAGTCGACCTTGGTGGTGGGCGTGCCGACGTTCAGCGTCCGAGGCAGCACCCCGTGGCGCATCGCCTGCACCGCCTTGATCACCCCGGCCACGCCCGCCGCCGCCTGGGTGTGCCCGAGGTTCGACTTGACCGACCCCAGGTAGAGCGGCTGCGCCCCGTCCCGGTGCCGCCCGTAGGTGTTGAGCAGCGCCTGCGCCTCGATCGGATCACCCAGCACCGTGGCGGTGCCGTGCGCCTCCACCGCGTCCACGTCCGCGTACCCGAGCCCGGCCGCGTCGAGCGCCGCGCGGATCACCCGCTGCTGCGACGGCCCGTTCGGCGCGGTGAGCCCGTTCGAGGCCCCGTCCTGGTTGATCGCCGACCCGCGCACCACGGCCAGCACCTCGTGCCCGTTGCGGCGCGCGTCCGAGAGCCGCTCCAGCAGCAGCAGGCCGACGCCCTCCGACCACGACGTGCCGTCCGCGCCGTCGCCGAACGACTTGCACCGCCCGTCGCGGGCCAGGCCGCGCTGCCGGGAGAACCCGACGAACCCGCCCGGCGTCGCCATCACCATCACGCCGCCCGCGAGCGCCAGCGAGCACTCCCGCGCCCGCAGCGCGTGCCCGGCCCAGTGCATCGCGACCAGCGACGACGAGCAGCCGGTGTCCAGCGTGACGGCGGGGCCCTCCAACCCGAGCGAGTACGAGATCCGCCCGGAGGCGATGCTGCCCGCCCCGCCGATGCCCAGGTAGCCCTCGAAGCCCTCCGGCACCCGGTCCACGGTCAGCGCGTAGTCGCCGTTCGCGACCCCGGTGAACACCCCCACGTCCTGCCCGGACAGCGAGGTCGGGTCGATGCCCGCCTGCTCGAAGGCCTCCCACGCCGTCTCCAGCAGCACCCGCTGCTGCGGGTCGGTGGCCAGCGCCTCGCGCGGGGAGATCCCGAAGAACCCGGCGTCGAACAGGGCCGCGTCGTCCAGGAACCCGCCCTCGGTGACGTAGGAGCGGCCGGTGGCGTCGGGATCGGGGTCGAACAGCGCGTCCAGGTCCCAGCCCCGGTCGTCCGGGAACGGCCCGATGCCGTCGCGGCCGGACGCCACCAGCTCCCACAGCTCGTCCGGGGTGCGCACGCCGCCGGGGAACCGGCAGGCCATGCCGACGATCGCGATCGGCTCGTCCGCCCCGGACTCCGCCTCGCGCAACCGCTCCCGCGTGCTGTGCAGGTCGGCGGTGACCCGCTTGAGGTAGCTGAGGAGCCTCTCGTCGTTCGCCATCTGTTCCTCGCCGGGGTCGTCGTTGTGAGGGCCGGGGTGGGGGTCGGGTGCGGGGGTCACGCGTCCCCGAACTCCCGGTCGATGAACGCGAGCACGTCCTCGGCCCCCGCGTCGTCCAGCTCGTCGGCGGCCCCGCGCCCGCCGTTCGAGCGCGCGCCGTTCGCCCGCTCGCCGTTCGCGGCGACCAGCTCGCCCACGCGGGCGCTCAGCCGCCGCAGCCGCAGCTCCAGCCGGGACCGGCTGATCTCGCCCGTCGGCAGGGCCGGGATGGCCGTCTCCAACCGGTCCAGCTCGGCCAGCACACCCGCCACCGAGTCCACCGGCGCGGCGGCCGGGCCCAGCGCGGACCGCAGGTGCGCGGCCAGCGCGCTCGGGCGCGGGTGGTCGAACACCAGCGTCGCGGGCAGGGTGAGCCCGGTGGCCGCGCCGAGCCGGTTGCGCAGCTCCACGGCCGTGAGCGAGTCGAACCCGACCTCCCGGAACGCCCGGTCGCCGGTGATGCCGCCCAGGCCGAGCACGGCCGCCGCCTCCGCCCGCACCAGCTCGGTGAGCAGCCGCTCCTGCTCGGCGGGCGGCAGGCCGACCAGCCGCGCCCCGAACCCGTCGCCGCCCGCGGGCGCGTCCGGCACGGCCAGCGCGTCGGTGACCTCGGGCAGCGCCGTCAGCAGCGGCCGGGGCCGGGCGAGGGCGTAGGCGGGGGCGAAGCGGGCCCAGTCGACGTCCGCGACCACCACGTGCGCCTCGCCCGAGCCGACCGCGTGCGCGAGGGCGAGCGTGGCCAGGCGCGGGTCCATGGTCAGCAGCCCGGCGCGGCGCCACTGCTCGCCCAGCACCTCGTCGACCGTGCCGACCCCGCCCCAGGCGCCCCAGGCCACCGAGGTGGCCGCGAGCCCACGGGCGCGCCTGCGGTGCGCGAGGCCGTCCAGGAAGGCGTTGCCCGCCGCGTACCCGGCCTGCCCGCCGCTGCCCCACGCCGCCGCGCCGGAGGAGAACAGCACGAACGCGTCCAGCTCCCGCCCGCCCAGCAGCTCGTCCAGCAGGCGGGCGCCCGCGACCTTGCCCCGGCCGATCGCCGCGAACTCCTCCGGCGTGGTCTCCGCCAGCGGCCGACCCGGTCGGGCCACGCCCGCGGCGTGCACCACCGACAGCGGCCCGTCCGGCAGGCCCGCGACCACCCCGGCCAGCGCGTCCCGGTCGGTGACGTCGCAGGCCAGCACCGCGCAGCGGGCGCCGGTCGCGGTGATCTCCTCGGCCAGGGCGTCCGCGCCCGGCGCGTCCGGGCCGCCGCGCGAGAGCAGCACCAGGTCCTCCGCGCCCTGCTCCGCCGCCCACCGGGCGACGTGGCCGCCGAGGCCGCCGGTGCCGCCGGTGACCAGCACCGTCCCGCGCGGTCGCCACGCGGGCGCCGACGCGACCGGCCGCCGCGTCATCCGCCGCGCGAACACCCCGGACGGGCGCACCGCCAGCTGGTCCTCGTCGCCCGCTCCGGCGACCACCGCGCACAGCAGGTCCAGCGCCACGCCGTCGGGCCGCGCGGGCAGGTCGACCAGACCGCCCCAGACGTCCGGCAGGTCAAGGCCCAGCACGACGCCCGTGCCCCACAGCTGCGGCCCGAACTCGGCCGTCACCTCACCGGGGTCGGCGACGGCCACCGCGCCGAGCGTGGCGCACCACAGCGGGGCCGACCAGCCGCGCCGCACCGCCTCCCGCACCAGCGCGACCGCGTCCTCGACGCCGCGCGAGAGCGTGCCGCCCTCGGCGGGCCGGTCGTCCCAGGCCAGCAGCGACAGCACCCCGGCAGGCTCGTCCCCAGGGTCCGCGCCCGCCGCCACGATCCTCGGCGTCGCGCCGCGCGCGGCCAGCGCCGCCGCGACCTCGGCGACCGAGGTGTCGTCGGCGCCCGCCTCGGGCGCCACGACCAGCCACGTCCCGGACAGCGGGGCGGCGGGCACGTCCACCCGCTCCCAGCCGATCCGGTACGACCAGTCGTCCACGGTCGCGCCGTCCCGGTTGCGGGACCGCCAGGACGTCAGGCCGGGCAGCACCGGCTCCAGCACGGCGGGCTCGACCCCGAGCGACCCGGCGAGCGCGGCCAGGTCGCCGCTGTCGACGGCGTCCCAGAACGGGGCGTCCGCGACCGCCTGCGGCGCGTCCGGCTCGGCGAGCCAGTAGCGCTCGTGCTGGAACGCGTAGGTGGGCAGCGGGATCCTGCGGGCTCCGCTGCCCGCGTGGACCGCGTCCCAGTCGACGCGGACGCCGCGCACGTGCAGTGCGGCGAGGCTGGTGAGGAGGCGGTCGGGGCCGCCGTCGTCGCGGCGCAGCGTGCCGGTGACCACGGCGGGTCCGGCGGCCTCGATCGCGGCCTCGATCGCGGTGGTGAGCACGGGGTGGCTGGAGACCTCCACGAACACCCGGTGCCCTTGCCCGGCGAGGGTGGTGATCGCGGCGTGGAAGCCCACCGCGCCGCGCAGGTTGCGGAACCAGTAGTCCGCGCCCGCGTCCTCGCCGGTGGTCCACTCTCCGGTCGCGGTCGACAGCCACGGGATCGTGCCCGCCCTCGGCCGCACGTGCGCCAGGGCTTCGGCCAGCCGCTCGCGGATGGCGTCGACGTGGCCGGTGTGGCTGGCGTAGTCGACGGGGATGATCCGGGACCGGACCTCGGTGGCCTCGTAGTGGGCGTGGAGCTCGCGCAGCGCGTCCACGTCACCGGCGACGACGGTCGACGTCGGCCCGTTGAGCGCAGCGATCCACAGGCGGTCGGGGTAGCCGCTCAGGTCGATCGCGTCGGCGGGCAGGGCGACGGACATCATGCCGCCGAGCCCGGCCAAATCCTGGGCGATCGCCTTGCTGCGCAAGGCGACCACGGCTGCGGCATCGGCCAAGCTGAGCGCCCCGCTCACGGCCGCCGCCGCGATCTCGCCCTGCGAGTGCCCGACCACCGCGTCCGGTTCGACGCCGAGCGAGCGCCACACCGCCGCGAGCGAGACCATCACCGCCCACGACGCGGGCTGCACCACGTCGACCCGGTCCAGCGAGTCACGTTCCCGCAGCACCTCGATCAGGTCGAAGTCCACGAACGGCTCCAGCGCCGCAGCGCACTCGCGCAACCGCTCCGCGAACACCGGCGACGCCTCCAGCAGCTCCGCGCCCATGCCGACCCACTGCGCCCCCTGACCGGGGAACACGAACACCACGCGCCCGTCGACCTCGGCCGCACCGGAGGTCACGAGCGCCGACGAGCGGCCCTCGGCCAGCGCCGCCAGCCCGTCGCGGGCCTGCTCCGCCGTCCCGGCCACCACGACCGCCCGCTGCCCGAACGCCGACCGCGTGCCCGCCAGCGACCAGCCCACGTCCGCCGCACCCGCCCGCGTTCCCGCCAGGTGCGCCACGAGCCGCGCGGCCTGGGCGCGCAGCGCGGCGGGCGTGCGCCCGGACACCGGCCAGGCCACCGCCTCCACCACCCCGGCCCCCCGAGGGGCCATCGGCGCGGCGGGCGCGTCCTGCGGGGCCTGCTCCAGCAGCACGTGCGCGTTGGTGCCGGAGATGCCGAACGACGACACCCCCGCCCGGCGGGGCCGCCCGGTCTCCGGCCACGGCCGGGACCCGGTCAGCAGCGCGACCGCGCCCGACTCCCAGTCGACCTCCGTCGTCGGGGTGTCGGCGTGCAGGGTCGCGGGCAGCACGCCCCGCTGCATCGCCAGCACCATCTTGAGCACGCTCGCGATGCCCGCCGCCGCCTGGGTGTGCCCGATGTTCGACTTGACCGACCCCAGCCACAGCGGTCGCCGCGGGTCCCGGTCCCGCCCGTAGGTGGCGAGCAGCGCCTGCGCCTCGATCGGGTCGCCGAGGGCGGTGCCGGTGCCGTGCGCGTCGACCGCGTCCACCTCGTCGGGGGACAGGCCCGCGTTGGCCAGCGCCTGCCGGATCACCCGCTGCTGCGCGGGCCCGTTCGGCGCGGTCAGCCCGTTCGACGCCCCGTCCTGGTTCAGCGCCGTGCCGCGCACGACCGCCAGCACCGGGTGCCCGTTGCGCCGCGCGTCCGAGAGCCGCTCCAGCAGCACCAGACCCACGCCCTCGGCGAACGCCATGCCGTCCGCGTCGTCGCCGAACGCCTTGCACCGCCCGTCCGGGGCCGCGCCGCGCTGCCGGGAGAACGACACGAACCCGCCCGGCTTCGCGATCACCGTCGCGCCGCCCGCGATCGCCATCGAGCACTCGCCCGACCGCAGCGCCTGCGCCGCCAGGTGGATCGCCACCAGCGACGACGAGCACGCGGTGTCCACGGTGACGGCTGGCCCGGTCAGCCCGAGCAGGTACGCCACCCGGCCGGACGCGATGCTGGTGGTCGAGCCGGTCATCACGTACCCCTCCAGCTCGGCGGGGGTGGTGCCGCTGTGCACGCCGTACTCCTGGTTGATCACGCCCGCGAACACGCCGACGTCGCTGCCGCGCACCGAGACCGGGTCCACGCCCGCCCGCTCGAACAGCTCCCACGAGGTCTCCGCGAGCAGCCGCTGCTGCGGATCGGTGGCCAGCGCCTCGCGCGGGGAGATGCCGAAGAACTCGGCGTCGAACCCGGCCGCGTCGGCCAGGAACCCGCCGTCGCGCACGTAGCTCTTGCCCGGCCGGTCCGGGTCGGCGTCGTAGAGCGCCTCCAGGTCCCAGCCCCGGTCGCGCGGGAACGGGGTGATCGCGTCCCGGCCCTGCTCCAGCAGCTCCCACAGCGCCTCGGGCGAGTCCGCGCCGCCGGGCAGCCTGCAGCTCGCCGAGACGATCACGACCGGATCGTCGTCGCGCGCGCCCGAGGTGGCGACCGCCCGCGCCTCGGGCAGGCCGTCGCCGGTCAGCTCGGCGCGCAGGTGCTCGGCGAGCGCGGCCGGGGTGGCGTGGTCGAACACCAGCGTGGACGGCAGCCGCAGCCCGGTCGCGGCGGCGAGCCGGTTGCGCAGCTCCACCGCCGTGAGCGAGTCGAACCCGGTCTCGTTGAACGCGCGCTCGGCGTCGACGGCCTCCTTGCCCGCCAGGCCCAGGACCACGGCGGCGTGCGAGCGCACCAGGTCCAGCACGAACCGGCGCCGGTCGGCCTCGCCCAGCCCCGCCAGCGCCGCGGCCACGCCGCGCTCGTCCCGCGCGGAGGCGGCCATGGCGCGGCGCGCGGGCCGGACCAGGCCGCGCAGCACCGGGTTCGCGGCGGTGGCGGCCGTGACGTCCAGCTCGGCGGCGACCACGGTCGGGCGGCCCGCGTCGAGCGCGGCGTCGAGCAGGCGCAGCGCGGACGCGGTGTCCATGGGGCGCACCAGCTCGCGGCGACCGCCCTGCTGCGCGGGCAGCCCGGCCGTGAGCGCGCTGGTCCGCGCCCAGCGGCCCCAGGCCAGCGACAGCCCGGCCAGCCCGGCGGCCCTGCGGTGCTGGGCCAGGGCGTCCAGGTAGGTGTTGGCGGCGGCGTAGTTCGCCTGGCCCGCGTTGCCCAGCACCCCCGCCACCGACGAGCACAGCGCGAACAGCGCCAGGTCGGCGTGCTTCGTGGCCTCGTGCAGCAGCAGCGCCGCGTCGGCCTTGGGCCGCAGCACCGAGGCGACCCGGTCCGCGTCCAGGGCGGTGACCACCCCGTCGTCCAGGGCGCCCGCCGCGTGCACGACGCCGGTGAGCGGGTGCGCGGCGGGGATCGAGGCGAGCAGCGCGGTGAGCGCGTCCTCCTCGGACATGTCGCACGCGGCCAGCCGGACCTGCGCGCCCCGCTCCGCCAGCTCCGCGACCAGCTCGGCCGCGCCCGGCGCGTCGGGGCCGCTGCGGCTGACCAGCAGCAGGCGCCGGGCGCCGTGCGCGTCCACCAGGTGCCGGGCCATGGCCGCGCCGAGCGTGCCGGTGCCGCCGGTGACCAGCACCGTGCCGTCCGGGTCCGGGCGGCGCGGCGGGGTGAGCACGATCTTGCCGATGTGCTTGCCCTGGCTCATGGCCCGGAACGCCTCCGGCGCCCGCACCACGTCGAGGACCCTGGTCGGCAGCGGTCGGAGCGCGCCCGACTCGAACAGGCCCACCAGCTCCACCAGCAGCTCCGCGATCCGGTCCGGCCCGGCGTCCCGGCCGAGGTCGAACGCGCGGTAGGCGCGGCCGGGGTGGGCGCGCGCCACCTCGTCCGCGTCGCGCAGGTCCGCCCGGCCCATCTCCACGAACCGGCCGCCCTCGCGCAGCAGCCGCAGCGAGGCGTCGACGTGCTCGCCGACCAGCGAGTTCAGCACCACGTCGACCGGGCCGAACCCGGTGGCGTAGGCCAGGTCCCGGCTGGAGGCCAGCCGGTTCGCGGGCAGGTCCAGCGCGGCGTGCTTCGACGGGTGCGCGGTGCCCAGCACCTCGGCCCCGAAGTGCCTGGCGAGCTGCACGGCGGCCATGCCGACGCCGCCCGCCGCCGCGTGCACCAGCACGGTCTCGCCCTCCACCAGACCGCCCAGGTCGCGCAGCCCGTGCAGGGCGGTCAGGAACGCGACCGGCGCCCCGGCCGCCTCCGTGAACGACCAGCCGCGCGGCATCCGCACCACCGTGCGGGCGTCCGCGACGGCCAGCGGCCCGAACGCGCCGGGGATCATGCCCATCACGCGGTCGCCCACGGCCACGCGGGTGACGTCCGGCGCGACCTCCACGACCACGCCCGCGCCCTCGGTGCCGATCTCCGACTCGTAGGCGTCGAGCGCGATCAGCACGTCCCGGAAGTTCAGGCCGCCCGCCCGCACCGCGATCCGCACCTGTCCGGGCGCGAGCGGCGCCCCGGCGGCGGGGGTCGGCACGAGCGCCAGGTTCTCCAGGGTGCCCCGGCCGGTGCTGTCGAGCCGCCACGGCCCGTCCGGCACGGCCAGCGACCCGGACGCCTCGACCAGCCTCGGCGCGAACGCCGCCCCACCGCGCAGGGCGAGCTGCGGTTCGGCGGCCGTGGCGAGCGCGGCGGCGGGCAGCGCGGCCTCGGAGGCGTCGTCGACGTCGATCACGGCGACGCGTCCGGGCTCCTCGGCCTGCGCGGCGCGCACCAGCCCCCACGCGGCGGCGGCAGCCGGGTCGGTGACCTCGGCGTCGTCGTGCACGGCCACCGCGCCCCGCGTCACCACGACCAGGGGCGTGGTCCCGTCGAGCGCGGCCTGGACCTCGGCGAGCACCCGCGTGGTGATCGCCTCGGCCCGCCCGACGCCCTCGGGCAGCTCCCACGCCCTGGTGTCCAGGACGGCGGGGGAGGCGGTCGTCCCCCCTGGCAGCGGGTGCGGGGTCCACTCCAGCACGTGCAGCCCGTCGTCCGCCGTCGTCGCCGTCCGCAGCCGGTCCGCGTCGGCGGCGCGCAGCAGCAGCGACCCGACGGTCACCACGGGCGTGCCCGCCGGATCGCTCGCCCGCAGCGACAACCGCTCCGGCCCGTCCGCCCGCACCCGCACGCGCAGCGCCGTCGCCCCGGCCGCGTGCAGCCGCACGCCGGTCCAGGTGAACGGCAGCGCCGTGCCCCGGCCGTGGCCCGCGCACAGCGAGGCCGCGTGCAGGGCCGCGTCCAGCAGCGCCGGGTGCAGCCCGAACCGGGCCGCTGCGCCGTGCTGGTCGTCGGGCAGCCCGACCTCGGCGAACGCCTCGTCGCCCCTGACCCAGCCGCGCACCAGGCCCCGGAAGGCCGGGCCGTAGTCGTAACCCCGTTCGGCGAGGCCGTCGTAGAAGCCGCCGAGGTCCACCTGCTCGGCCCCGGCGGGCGGCCACTCCCCGCCCTCCGCTTCCGGCGCGGCGCCCTCCTCCGGGGCGAGCGAGCCCGAGGCGTGCTCGGTCCACGGCCGGTCGTCGCCCGGCCGCGAGTACACCGCGACCGGCCGCCGCCCGTCCCGCGCCTGCTCGCCCACCAGCACCTGCACCTGGATCGTCCCGGTGGTCGGCAGCACGAGCGGCCTGCCCAGCACCAGCTCCGCCACCACCGGCGTGCCGGTCTCGTCGCCCGCGCGCACCACCAGCTCCACCAGCGCCGTCCCCGGCAGCAGCGGAACGCCGGACAGCGCGTGGTCGGCCAGCCACGGCTGCGCGGACGGCGACAACCGCCCGGTCAGCAGCACCCCGCCGGTGTCCGGGACGCTGACCACCGCGCCCAGCAGCGGGTGCCCGGCCTGCCGCAGCCCCACCGCGCGCACGTCGCCGCCGGACGGGGTGAGCCAGAACCGCTCGTGCCGGAACGCGTACGTCGGCAGCTCCACCACCGCGGCCCCGGTCCCGGCGAACACCGCCGCCCAGTCCACCGCCACGCCCGAGGCGACCACCTCGCCGAGCGCGCCGACGACCCGGTCCGCGCCGCCGTCGTCGCGGCGCAGCGTGCCCGCGACGGCGACCCGCACGTCCTGCCGCTCGTCGGCGACCTCGCCGATCGCGGTGGTCAGCACCGGGTGCGTGGAGACCTCCACGAACGCCCGGTGCCCGGTGTCGACCAGCGCGCGGACGGCCTCGTCGAAGCGGACCACGTCGCGCAGGTTGCGGTACCAGTAGTCGGCGTCGAGCCCGGTGTGCTCCACCCACTGCCCGTCCACCGTGGACAGCCACGGCACGTCGCCCGCCTTCGCGGTGACGTCGGCCAGCTCCGCGCGCAACCGGGCCGCGATCCCGTCCACGTGCCCGGAGTGCCCGGCGAAGTCCACGCCGGGCAGCCGCCACCGGTTGATCCGGGCCTTGGCCAGCACCCGCACGAACTCGCCGAGCGCCTCGGCGTCACCGGACACCGAGACGGACGCGGGGCTGTTGACCGCCGCGATCCACAGCTTCCCGGCCCACGGCTCCAGCAGCTCCGCGACCCGGTCGGGGGAGGTGAGCACGGACAGCATCCCGCCGCGCCCGGTCAGCTCCTGCGCGATGGCCCTGCTGCGCCGCGCGATCAACCGCGCCGCGTCGCCCAGCTCCAGGTACCCGCCGACCACCGCCGCCGCGACCTCGCCCTGCGAGTGCCCGAGCACGGCGGACGGCTCCACCCCGCACGAGCGCCACAGCGCGGCCAGGGCCACCATCACCGCCCACGAGGTGGGCTGGAGCACGTCGACCCGCTCGAACCCCGGCGCGTCCTCCGCGCCGCGCACCACGTCCAGGAGGTCCCAGTCTGTGTGCGGGGCCAGCGCGTCGGCGCACTCGCGCAGCCGCGCGGCGAACACCGGCGAGGTCTCCAGCAGCTCCCGCCCCATGCCGGTCCACTGCGCGCCCTGACCGGGGAACACGAACACGGTCTTCGCCGCACCCGACCCGACGGCGGAGCCGGTGAGCACGGCCTGGTCGGCCTCGCCGCCCGCGAGCGCGTCGGCGGCGGACAGCAGCGCCTCGCGGGTGCCGCCGGTGAGCACGGCGCGGTGCGGGTGCGCGGTGCGGGTGGTGGCGAGCGACCAGCCGACGTCGAGCGGCGAGAGGCCGTCGTGCGCCCGCACGTGGGCGGCCAGCTTCGCGGCCTGCGCGGGAAGCGCGTCGGCGGAGCGGGCCGACAACGGCCAGGGGATCACGCCGGAGGTCCGCACGAGACCCGCCAGGGCATCCGGCCCTGGCACCGCCGCGCCGCCGGGCACTGCCGCGATCCCTCGCGCTGCCGCACCGCCTTGCGCCACCCCGGTTCCCGCTGCCGCCGCCCCGCTCCGCGCCCCCACGCCCTCCTCCACCGGCGCGGCTTCCAGCACCAGGTGCGCGTTCGTCCCGCTGATCCCGAACGACGACACCCCCGCCCGCCGGGGCCGCCCGCTCTCCGGCCACGGCCGCGCGCTGGTCAGCAGCCGCACGCCGCCCGACTCCCAGTCCACCGCCGCGCTCGGCTCGGCCACGTGCAGCGACCGGGGCAGCAGCCCGTGGTTCAGCGCCAGCACCATCTTGATCACGCTGGACACGCCCGCCGCCGCCAGGGTGTGCCCGGTGTTGGACTTGAGCGACCCCAACCACACCGGCGCGCCCGCGTCCCGGTCCGCCCCGTAGGTGGCGAGCAGCGCGCCCGCCTCGATCGGGTCGCCGAGCGCGGTGCCGGTGCCGTGCGCCTCCACCGCGTCCACGTCGGACGGTCGCAGCCCCGCGTCCGCCAGGGCCGCCCGGATCACCCGCTGCTGCGCCGGGCCGCTGGGCGCGGTCAGCCCGTTCGACGCCCCGTCCTGGTTCAGCGCCGACCCCCGGATCACCGCCAGCACCGGGTGCCCGCGCCGCCGCGCGTCCGACAGCCGCTCCAGCAGCAGCACGCCCGCGCCCTCGCTGAACGCGGTGCCGTCCGCGTCCGCGCCGAACGCCTTGCAGCGCCCGTCGCGGGCCAGCCCGCGCTGTCGGGAGAACTCCACGAACGCCGACGGGCGCCCCATCACGGTCGCGCCGCCCGCGAGCGCCATCGAGCACTCGCCCCGGCGCAGCGCCTGCACCGCCCAGTGCGCGGCCACCAGCGACGACGAGCACGCCGTGTCCACGGTGACCGCGGGACCCTCCAGCCCGAACAGGTAGGCCACCCGCCCGGACGCCACCGACGTGGCGGTGCCGGTGAGCAGGTAGCCCTCCAGCTCCTCGGGGGCGGCGCCCGCGCGCACGCCGTAGTCCTGGTCGATGATCCCGGCGAACACGCCGGTGTCGGTGCCGCGCTGCGCGGTCGGGTCGAGCCCGGCGCGCTCGAACGCCTCCCAGCAGGTCTCCAGGAACACCCGCTGCTGCGGGTCCATCGCCAGGGCCTCGCGCGGGGAGATGCCGAAGAACCCGGCGTCGAACCCGCCCGCGTCCTCCAGGAAACCGCCGCGCAGCACGTAGGAGGTGCCGGGGGAGTCGGCGTCCGGGTGGTACAGGGACTCCAGGTCCCAGCCCCGGTCGTCGGGGAAGTCCACGATGCCGTCCCGCTCCCCGGTGAGCATCTCCCACAGCCCCGCCGGGTCGACCACGCCACCGGGCAGCCTGCACGCCATCGACACGATCGCGATCGGCTCGTCGGCGGCTCCGGTCACCGGCGCCGCGGGCGCGGGCGCGGTGTCCTCCGCACCGACCAGCCCGGCCCGCAGCAGCGCGGCGAACCGCACCGGCGTCGGGTGGTCGAACGTCGCCGTCGCGGGCAGCCGCAGCCCGGTCGCCGCGGCCAGCCGGTTGCGCAGCTCCACCGCGGTGAGCGAGTCGAAGCCCATGTCCCGGAACGCGACCTGCGGCTCGACCCGCTCCGCGCTCGCGTGCCCGAGCACGGCGGCGGCCTCGCCGCGCACCAGCTCCAGCAGCAGCTCGTCCTGCTCGGCGGCCGACGCCCCGGCCAGCCGCCCGGTCAGCCCGCCCCCGCCCGCCCGCTCGCGCGCGGCGGCGGTGCGGCGGGTGGCGCGCACCAGCCCGCGCAGCAGCGGCGACGCCGACGCCGGGTCGCGCGGCGCGGCCGGGTCGATCCTGGCGGCCACCAGCGCGGGCAGCCCGGAGGCCAGGCCCGCGTCCAGCGCGGCCAGCGCCTCGTCGTTGCCCATGCCCAGCACGCCCGCGCGCCGGGTGCGCTCCACCGCGCGCCCGTCCATCGTGGCGGTGAGCGCGCTCGTGTCGCTCCACAGGCCCCAGGCCAGCGAGGTCGCCGGGAGCGCGCGGGCGTGCCGGGTGCGGGCCACCGCGTCCAGCACGGCGTTCGCCGCCGCGTAGTTGCCCTGACCGGCGTTGCCGAGCACGCCCGCCGCCGAGGAGTAGACGACGAACGCGGCCAGGTCGGCGTCGCGGGTCGCCTCGTCCAGGTGCGCGATCGCGTCCACCTTGGGGCGGAACACCGCGTCGAACCGGTCCGGGGTGAGCGAGGTGACCGTGCCGTCGTCCAGCGCGCCCGCCGCGTGCACGACCGCCGTCAACGGGCGCCCGGCCGGGATCGAGGCGAGCAGGGCGTCGAGCGCGGCCCGGTCGGCGACGTCGCACGCCACCACCCGCACGTCCGCGCCCAGCCCGCGCAGCTCCTCGGCCAGTTCCGCCGCCCCCGGCGCGTCGGGGCCCTGCCTGCCGACCAGCAGCAGGTTCCGCGCGCCGTGCGCGGTGACCAGGTGGCGGGCCGCGGTGGCGCCGAGCGTGCCGGTCCCACCGGTGATCAGCACCGTGCCGTCCGGGTCGGGGCGGCGCGGGATCGTCAGCACGATCTTGCCGGTGTGCCTGCCCCGGCTCATCTCGCGGAACGCCGACACCGCGCGCGTGACGTCCCACGTGCGCACCGGCAGCGGCCGGAGCGCGCCCGACTCGAACAGGTCCACCAGCTGCGCCAGCAGCTCGCCGATCCGGTCCGGCCCGGCGTCGGCCCCCAGGTCGAACACCCGGTAGCGCACGCCCTCGACCGCGTCCCGGACGTCGTTCTTGCCGATCTCCACGAACCGGCCGCCCGCGCGCAGCAGCCCCAGCGAGGCGTCCACGTGCTCGCCGACCAGCGAGTTGAGCACCACGTCCACCTCGCCGAATTCGGTGGCGTAGGCCAGGTCGCGGCTGGAGGCGAGCTGGTCGGCGGGCACGCCCAGCGCGGTCAGCACCGGGTGCTTGGCCGGGTGCGCGGTGGCCAGCACGCGCGCCCCGAAGTGGTGGGCCAGCTGCACGGCGGCCTGACCGACCCCGCCCGCCGCCGCGTGCACCAGCACCGTCTCCCCGGCCCGCAGCCCGGCGATGTCCTGGAGCCCGTGCAGCGCGGTCAGGAACGCGACCGGCACGGCCGCCGCGTCGGTGAACGACCAGCCGCGCGGCACCCGCGCCACGGTGCGGGCGTCGGCCGTGGCCAGCGGCCCGAACGAGCGCGGGAACAGCCCCATCACCCGGTCGCCCACGGCGAACCCGGTCACCTCCGGGCCGACCTCGGTCACGATCCCGGCGCCCTCGCCGCCGACGCCCTCCTGGCCCGCGACGCCGTCCAGCGCCACCAGCACGTCCCGGAAGTTCTGCCCGGCGGCCCTGACCTCGATCCGCACCTCGCCCGCCCGCAGCGGGGCCGGTTCCGATGGCACGAGCGCGAGGCCGTCGAGCGTGCCGGTGGTGACGGCGTCCAAGTGCCAGTGCGGCCCGGCGGGCGGCGCCAGACCGGGGGACAGGCGGCGCAGGCGCGGCGCCAGCGCGGTCCCGGCGCGCAGCGCGGCCTGCGGCTCGTCGGCGGGGACGAGCGCGGCGACCTCGGCGGCCGTGCCGCCGTCGACGTCGACCAGCGCGAACCGGCCGCGGTGCTCGGACTGCGCCGAGCGCAGCAGCCCCCAGACGGCGGCGGCGGCCGGGTCGGTGACCTCGGCGTCGTCGGCCACCGCCACCGCGCCCGAGGTGATCACCAGCAGCGGCGCGCCGTCCGCGCCCGCCAGCCGGTCCCGCACCAGTTCCAGCGCGCGGGCGGCCAGCTCGCGGGACCGGGTCGGCAGGTCGGCGGCGGCCTCCCAGTCCCTGGTGTCGGCGACCGCGAGACCGGGGGCGCCGCCCGCCGCGACCTCGGTCCACTCCACCTCGTGCAGCGACTCGGCCGGGCGCGCGCCCGCGACCGCCGGTCGCAGGGTCAGCCCGCCGACGCTCGCCACGGGCGCGCCGTCGGCGTCGAACAGCTCCAGCGCCAGGGAGTCCTCGCCCGTCGCCCGCACGCGCACCCGCACCGCCGTCGCCCCGGTGGCGTGCAGCCGCACCTCGTTCCACGCGAACGGCAGCAGCGTCCGGCCCGGCGCGGGCGGCACGCGCAGGTTGCCCGCGTGCAGCGCCCCGTCCAGCAGGGCCGGGTGGATGCCGAACCCGTTCCCGGACCCGGCCTCCCCGGACAACGCCTCCCCGTGCAGCACGGCCTCCGCGAACACCTCGCCGTCGCGCGTCCACGCCGCCGCGAGCCCCCGGAACAGCGGTCCGTACCCGTAGCCCAGCTCGGCCAGGTTCTCGTAGAACCCTTCCAGCGCGACGGGTTCCGCGCCCGCTGGCGGCCACTGCCCGTCCAGTCGCGTCCCGTCGTCGGCGCCGCCGGGGGCGAGCGCGCCCGCCGCGTGCTCGACCCACTCCGCCGCCGCCCCGGTCCGCGAGTACAGCCGCAGCTCCCGCGCGCCCTCCTCGTCCGGGCCGCCCACGAGGACCTGGAGGTCCACCTCCGCGTCCGGCGGCACCACCAGCGGCTGCCCGATCACCAGCTCGCGCAGCACCCCGCACCCGGTCTCGTCGCCCGCGCGCACGGCCAGCTCCACGATCGCCGCGCCCGGCAGCAGCACCCGGCCCGCCACCGCGTGCTCGGCCAGCCACGGCTGCCGCCGCAGCGAGAGCCGCCCGGACAGCAGCACCCCGCCCGTGCCCGGCAGCGGCACGACCGCGCCGAGCAGCGGGTGGGCCGCGTCCACCAGCCCCGACCCCGACACGTCCCCGGTCACCGGGCCGCGCACCAGCCAGTACCGCTCGTGCTGGAACGCGTACGTCGGCAGCTCCACGCGCCCGCCCACGCCCGAGAACACCTCGTCCAGCCCCACCGGGACACCGCGCGCGTGCAGCTCGGCCAGCCCGGTCAGCAGCCGCTCCGGCCCACCGTCGTCGCGCCGCAGCGAGCCGACCACCAGCGCGTCGCGCACCCCGGCCGCCTCCAGCACCTCGCCGGTCGCGGCGGTGAGCACCGGGTGGCTCGACACCTCCACGAACACCCGGCGCCCCGACCCGGCCAGCGCCGCCACCGCGTCGGCGAACCGCACGGTCCCGCGCAGGTTCCGGAACCAGTAGTCGGCGTCCAGCCGCGTGACGTCGACCCAGTCCAAGTCCACCGTGGACAGCCACGGCACGTGCCCCGCCTGCGCGGTGACACCCGCCAGCACCTCCTGCAGCACCCCGTCGAGCGCGTCCACGTGCTCGGTGTGACTGGCGTAGTCCACCGGGATGATCCGGGCCCGCACGCCCTCCCGCTCGCAGTGCGCGGCCAGCTCCGGCAGCGCCTCGGCGGACCCGGCCACGACGGTCGCGGACGGCCCGTTCACGGCGGCCACCGACACCCGGTCCCGCCAGTCCGCGATCAGCCCGGCCACCCGCTCCGCCCCGGCGGCGACCGACATCATGCCGCCACGCCCGGCCAGGTGCCCGGCGATCGCACGGCTGCGCAGCCCCACCACCCGCGCCGCGTCGTCCAGCGACAACCACCCCGCCACGCACGCGGCGGCCACCTCGCCCTGCGAGTGCCCCACCACCGCGTCCGGCCGCACCCCGCACGACTCCCACAGCGCGGCCAGCGCCACCATCACCGCCCACGAGGCGGGCTGCACCACGTCGACCCGGTCCAGCTCGGCCCCGTCGGCGAGCAGGTCGAGCAGGGACCAGCCGGTCCACCGCTCCAGCGCCTCGGAGCACTCGCGCAGCCGCGCGGCGAACACCGGCGAGGTCTCCAGCAGCTCCCGGCCCATGCCGGTCCACTGCGCGCCCTGGCCGGGGAAGACGAACACCACCGGGCCGTCCACGTCGGCCTGCCCGGTGACCAGCCCCGGCGCGGGGCGGTCCTCGGCGAGCGCGCGCACCCCGGCCCGCGCGGCGTCGACGTCCCGCGCCACGACGGCGGCCCGGTGCTCGAACGCCGTGCGGGTGGTGGCGAGCGCCCGGCCGAGCGCGGCCAGGTCGGTTCCGCCGCCGAGGTGGTCGAGCAGGGTCGCGGCCTGCGCGGCGAGCGCGGCGCGGGTGCGCCCGGACAGCACCAGCGGCACGGCGCCGCCGGTGACCACCAGACCGGGGGAGCCCGGCTCGACCGGCGCGGGTCCCCCGTGCTCCTCCAGCACGAGGTGCGCGTTGGTGCCGCTGACCCCGAACGAGGACACGCCCGCCCGGCGCGGTCGCCCGTTCGCCCGCCACGGCCTGGCCTCGGTCAGCAGCTCGACCGCGCCCGCCGACCAGTCCACCGCGGACGTGGGCGTGCCGACGTGCAGGGTCCGGGGCAGGACGCCGTGCCGCAGCGCCAGCACCATCTTGATCACACCCGCGACGCCCGCCGCCGCCTGCGCGTGACCGAGGTTGGACTTGAGCGAGCCCAGCCACAGCGGTTCGGCGCGGCCTTGCCCGTAGGTCGCCAGCAGCGCCTGCGCCTCGATCGGATCACCGAGCGCCGTGCCGGTGCCGTGCGCCTCCACCGCGTCCACTTCGGACGGTCGCAGGCCCGCGTTCGCCAGCGCCTGCAGGATGACCCGCCGCTGCGCCGGGCCGCTGGGCGCGGTGAGCCCGTTCGACGCCCCGTCCTGGTTGACCGCGCTCCCGCGCACCACCGCCAGCACCGGGTGCCCGTTGCGGCGCGCGTCCGAGAGCCGCTCCAGCAGCAGCACGCCGACGCCCTCGGCCCAGTTCGTGCCGTCCGCGTCGTCGGAGAACGACTTGCACCGCCCGTCACCGGCCAGCCCGCGCTGCCGGGAGAACTCCACGAACGAGGTCGGCTGCCCCATCACCGCCACCCCGCCCGCGAGCGCCATCGAGCACTCCCCGGACCGGAGCGCCTGCGCGGCGAGGTGGATCGCGACCAGCGACGAGGAGCACGCGGTGTCCACGGTCAGCGCCGGACCGGTCAGCCCGAGCGCGTAGGCGACCCGCCCGGACACCACGCTGCCCGCGCTGCCGGTGCTGACGAACCCCTCCAGCCCCTCCGGCGCCGCCCCCGGCTCGACCCCGTAGTCGTGGTGCATCAGGCCGCTGAACACGCCGACGTCCGTGCCGTGCAGCGAACGCGGGTCGATCCCGGCCCGCTCGACGGTCTCCCACACCACCTCCAGCAGCAGCCGCTGCTGCGGGTCCATCGCCAGCGCCTCGCGCGGCGAGATCCCGAAGAACCCGGCGTCGAAGTCGCCCGCGCCCGGCAGGAACCCGCCCCGGTCCACGTACGAGCGGCCCGGCGAGTCGGACCCGTCGAACAGGACGTCCAGGTCCCAGCCCCGGTCGGTCGGGAACGGCCCGATCGCGTCGACGCCCCCGTCCACCAGCCGCCACAGGTCCTCGGGCGAGGCCACCCCGCCGGGCAGCCTGCACCCCATGGCGACGATCGCCACCGGCTCGTCCGCGCGCGAGGTCCGGCGGGCCTCGGCGACCTGCGGCCGGTCCCCGGTCACCTCGCGCACCAGGTGGTCGGCGAGCGCGGCCGGGGTCGGGTGGTCGAACACCGCCGTCGCGGGCAGGGACGCGTCGGTCGCGGCGTTGATCCGGTCGCGCAGCGCCACGGCGGTCAGCGAGGTGACGCCGAAGTCGCGGAACGCCTGGTCGGCGCGCACCGGGGTGTCCTCGGGCAGGCCGAGCGCGGACGTGACGTGCGCGCGCACCAGGTCCAGCGCGATCCGCCGGGCCCGCTGCCCGCCCGCCTCGGCGAGCCCGCGCCGGAACTCGGCCACCGCGCCCGGCGCGACCCCGGCCGCGCGTCCGCCGTCGACCAGGTCGTGCAGCACCGGCGGCACCACGCCCGCCGCGCGCCGCGATCCGAGCCCGAGCACCACCAGCGACCCCCGGTCGGCGGCGAGCGCGGCGTCGAACGAGGTCAGCGCCTCGGCCATCGGCAGCGCCCCCGCGCCGGGCGGCACGGGCTCGCCGGGCAGCGGCCCCCAGGCCACGGCCAGGCCGGGCAACCCCCGATCGGCGCGCCTGCGCACCAGCGCCTCGGCGAACCGGTCGGCCGCCGCGCGCGCCGGGTCGCCCGCCGAGCCCAGCAGCCCGGCCACCGACGTGACCACCACGAACAGCGCCGGGGCCGCCCGCCGGGTCACCTCGTGCAGGGTGACCAGGGCGCGCGCGGAGTCCGGCAGCGACCGCCCGCCCTGCACGTGCACGACGGCCGCGACCGGCCGGTCCTGCGCGTCGAGCAGGGCGCGCAGCGCGGCCGGGTCGGCCGGGTCGCACACCACCGACCGCGCCAGGGCGCCTGCCGCCGCGAACCCGGCCTCCAGGTCGGCGGCGGCCTGGTCGGGCAGACCGTCGGGGGAGACCAGCAGCAGGTGCCGGGCCCCGTGCGCGGCCACCAGGTGCCGCGCGAGGGCCGCGCCCCGCACCGAGTCCCCACCCGTGACCACGACCACCCCGTCCGGGTCGAGCGCCGGAGCCGGGACGGCCTCGGCGGGCACCGACACCCTGGCCAGCCGGGGCGCCAGCGGCACGCCCCCGCGCACGGCGACCTGCTCGTGCCCACCCGTGACCACCCCGGCCAACGCCGAGGCCCGCCCGTCCCCGGACGCGTCCAGGTCGACCACCACGACCCGGCCGGGGAACGCGGCCTGCACCGACCGGACGACACCCCACACCGGGGCCAGCCGCAACTCCCGCAAGTCCTCCTCGGGCGAGGTCGACACCGCCCCCGAGGTGGCCACGACGAACCGCGCCCCCGCGAGCCGGTCGTCCGTGAGCCACCCGACGAGCCGCCGGGCCACCCCGTCGGCGATCGCGTCCACGTCCCGCGTGACCTCGCCGCGCTCACCGGGAACCACCGCGAGCAGCACGACCTGCGGAACCTCACCCGCACCCGGAGCGCTCCGACCCGAGCCGCCTTCGCCGCCCGACGCATCCGCGCCCGCGCCGCCAGGGTGCGGTTCCCCCGCGCCTGGCTCGCCGCCGACCTGGCCGCCCAGGTGCGGTTCACCCGCGCCTGGAGCGCCGCCACCCCGGCCGCCCGCGCAGGCAGCGCTCCGGCCCGCGCCGCCTTCGCCCGACTCATCCGTGTCCAGGCCGTCCAGGTGCGGATCACCCCCGCCCGGAGCGCCGCCACCCCGGCCGCTCGTGCCCGGAGCGCTCCGGCCCGCGCCGCCTTCGCCCGCGCCCCACTCGCTCGTGGCCGGTTCGCCCACGTCCGCGCCGTCCACGGCAGGTCCGCCCACGCCGCCCGCACCCGACTCGCCTGCGCGCACCCGCGCGCCGGTCCCGTCCGCCCGAGGTTCCCCCGCGCCCGGCCCACCCCCCGCCACCGGTTCCCCACCAGGCTCGCCGATCCGCACCAGCGCGCCCGTCGCCCGCAGCCCCTCCGCGACCCCGAGCGGGTCGCCGTCGGTCAGCACCCAGCTCGCGGTCGCGTCGTCCCCCGGCAGCACCGTCCTTGGCACCCAGTCCAGCCGCAGCAGCGACTGGAACTGCCCGCTCGACGCCGCCCGCAACCGCGCGGGCAGCTCCAGCAGCACGTGGCGGGTCGTCTTCCCCGACGCCGTGCGCGGCACCCGCTCGATCTCGTAGACCTCCTCGGGCACCTTGAAGTACGACAGCTCCTCCCGGCACGCCGCCAGCACCGCCGCCGGGTCGAACCCGCCCGCAGCAGGCACCACGAACACCACCGGCACCTCGCCCAGCACGTCGTGCGGCTTGCCGACGACGGCGACGTCCGCCACCCCCGGCACCGCCCGCACCACCGCCTCGACCTCGCCGGGGTGCACGTTCTCCCCACCCCGGATGATCATCTCCTTGATCCGCCCGGTCACCGCGCAGAACCCGGCCCCGTCGCGCCGCCCCAGGTCGCCCGTCCGGTACCAGCCGTCCCGCAGCACCTCGGCCGTCGCCTCGGGCTGGTTGTGGTAGCCCAGCATCACGCTCGGCCCCGACACCCAGAACTCGCCCTCCTCCCCGGCGGGCACGTCCAGCAGCGTCTCCGGGTCCACCAGCCGCACGGTCAGCCCCGGCACCGGCAGCCCGCACGAACCGGCCACCCGCTCCCCGGACGGCCAGTTCACCGTGATCGCCCCGCACGTCTCGGTGCTGCCGTAGGCGTCGATCAGCGGCACGCCGAACGTGTCCTCGAACGCCCGCAGCAGCTCCGCCGTCGTCACCGCCCCGCCGACCAGGCCCACCCGCAGGTCCGGGGCCGTGAACCCGCGCTCGCGGGCCGCGTCCACCAGGTACCGGTACAGCGTCGGCACGCCTGCCAGGAACGTCGAGCGCTCCTGCTCCAGCGCCGTCAGCACGTCCTGCGCCGACGTGCCGTCCACGATCCGCGTGCTCGCCCCGACCGCCGTGGCGGCCAGCAGGCAGGCGATGTGCGACAGGCTGTGGAACAGCGGCAGCGGCCACAGCACCCGGTCCTCGGCGCGCAGGTCCGGCACCGGCACGTAGCAGGCGGCCACCGACCACAGGCAGCTGCGCTGCGTGGACAGCACGCCCTTGGGGCGACCGGTCGTGCCGGAGGTGTAGAGCATCCAGGCCACGTCGTCCAGCCCGAGCCCGTCGCGCGCGGGCAGTTCCGGCTCCCCGGCGGCCAGCGGCTCGAACGGCACGACCCCGTCCGGCAGCGGCCCGTCCTGCACCGCCACCACGGTCAGGTCGCCGAACCGCTCGGCGCGCAACCGGTCGAACCGCTCCGCCCGCGCCGCGTCGGTGATCACCAGCCGGGCGCCGCTGTCGGACAGCAGGTGGCTCAGCTCGGCGTCGGTCGAGCGCGGGTTCACCGGAACCGCCACGGCGTCCGCGCGGAGCACGCCGAAATAGCTCTCGATCATTTCGACGCGATTTCCCAGGCAGATCATCGCGCGGTCGCCGGGGTGCAGCCGCAACTGCCCGAGGTGACCCGCGAGACGCCGCGTGCGGCGTTCCAGTTCCGCGTGCCCGACCGAACGGCGACCGTCCGAGTAGGCGGTCTTGTCGCCGAAGCGATCCGCGCCCGCCTTCAGCAGTTCGGGAACCGGGCGGATCAGGTCGGTCCGCAGCATGTCACCACGCCCTTCGGTGCGCGCACGGGCAGGACCGGGGTGTCCGCTGGGTGCGGACCCCGGCCCTGCGGCCTGCGCTGGGAAGTCGCTCCTGCCTGTGCTTCCGATTCTTCTTCCGCTTTGCGCGCACTCGCCCCCTAAGGCATCCCCCTGCACCCCCCTGACCTGTTTTGGCGGTGAATTCCGGGTATTGCGCGCCGTTATCGTCGGCGTCGTCGGAACAGCGCGGTGATCCCGCAGAACACGTTCTCGCCCAGGTGGAAGTGGTGGTGGACATGACGCGGACCGGCGCCGCGAAAGCGCCCATCGGCGGACCTCAGGAGACGGGCGCGCCGTCCTGGTCGGGCTGGCTCCTCGCGGACGGCGGAGGCTCCTCCGAACCGCGCGCGGTGACCGGCGTGCTGCCTGCCGTGGTGCGGGAGCTGCGCGCGCGGGACCGGGCCGCGCACTGGTCCTTCCTGCGCGGCGCGGGGACGGGGGTGGCGCTGTGGCTGGGCACGACCGAGGCCGCGCGCGGCCCGGTGCTCGCCGTGCTGTGCGCCGAGGCGGCGGACCGAGGCCTGCGCGTGGACCCCGCCGAGGCGGACGACGGCCTGCCGGTCGAGCAGCTGGTGGAGGTGGCGACCGCGTCCAGCGACCTGGCGGTGGCCGTCGCGGCGGGCACGGGCCCCGGCTGGGGCGACGACCTCGGCGAGGCGGGCGCCCAGGCCACGGTCCTGCACCACCTGGCCGAACTGGTCGCGCTGGCCCCGGAACCGGCCCGACCCCCGTTCCTCTTCCACTGCTGGCAGAGCTGGAGCAGACCGCTGAGCCCGACCGCCCGCACCGAGGCGGCGGTCGCCGCGCAGGGCCGACCGCCGGGCGGCCGGGTGGTCGGCCCCGCGGGCGCGTGGCGGCGCTACCTGGAACAGCTCCGCACGGCCGCCGACCGCCGCCGCCCGGCCTTGCCGCTGCTGTGCGAACAGGCCGCCCTGACCCACAACCGCCTCGGAGTGAGCGCGGCCGTGGCGGCCCGCGCGGCGCTCACCCTGCGCACCGCCCTCGTGACGGCCAGCCGCGACCACGGCTGACCCCGCACGACCACCCGTCGGTCCGCGCTCGACCACCCGTCGGCTCGCGCACGACCACCCGTCAGCCGCGCACGACCACCCCTCGGCCCGTGCCCGTCAGCCGACGTCCGTCAGCCCACGCCCCCACCTGATCGCCTTACCTCCCAACCGTTTCCCCGCTCGACCACTGGGACCGCTCCCAGTCGCCCACCTCGTCCGAGTTCCTGCCCGATCGCCCCCCAACGCGCTCCCCTTCCTGCCCGAGTGCGCCCCCATCAGCCCTGTCCCGCCGCCCGATCGGGTCACCACCCGCGTCCCACCCCAGGAGGAAGCAGTGCCCAGCTCCACCCGTCCCGCCCCCGCCGCGACCACCCGTGAGGTCCGGGTCGAGCTCGGCCCCCGCTCGTACACCGTCCACATCGGACCCGGTGTCCGCGCCCTCCTCCCCGAGGTCGTGCGCGACCTGGGCGCCCGCCGGGCCGTCGTCGTCACCGCCCGCCCGGCGGACCAGACCCCCGACCCCGGCGTCCCCTCCCTGGTCCTCCCCGCCCGCGACGGCGAGCGCGACAAGACCCTCGGCGCCGTCGCCCACCTGTGCAGCCGGTTCGCCGAGTTCGGCCTCACCCGCGCCGACGTCGTCGTCTCCTGCGGCGGCGGCACCACCACCGACGCCGTCGGCCTCGCCGCCTCGCTCTACCACCGGGGCACCCCGGTCGTGCACCTGCCGACCTCGCTCCTCGCCCAGGTCGACGCGAGCGTCGGCGGCAAGACGGCGGTCAACCTCCCCGAGGGCAAGAACCTCGTCGGCGCCTACTGGCAGCCCGCCGCCGTGCTGTGCGACCTCGACCTGCTCGCCACCCTGCCCGAGCGCGAGCTGCGCAACGGCCTCGGCGAGATCGCCCGCTGCCACTTCATCGGCGCGCCCGGCCTCGACCGGTTGCCGCTGCTCGACCAGGTCGCGGCCAGCGTCGCCCTCAAGGCCCGCGTGGTCGCCGCCGACGAGCGCGACTCCGGCCTGCGGCACACCCTCAACTACGGTCACACCCTCGGCCACGCCCTGGAGCTCGCCACCGGTTTCGAGGTGCGGCACGGCGAGGGCGTCGCGATCGGCACCGTCTTCGCG
Organism: Actinosynnema pretiosum; assembly: GCF_024171695.1. Lineage (GTDB taxonomy): Bacteria > Actinomycetota > Actinomycetes > Mycobacteriales > Pseudonocardiaceae > Actinosynnema > Actinosynnema pretiosum. The sequence continues at coordinate 204,999 of NZ_JAMTCF010000015.1, forward strand.
GGCCGCCTGGCGGGCGCGCTCGGCCGGATCGACGGGGACCGGGTGGCCGAGCACCGCTCCGTGGTCGCCGGGTACGGGCTGCCGGTGGCGCTGCCGCCGGGCGTGTCCGACGAGGAGCTGCTGCGGTTCATGCGCCGCGACAAGAAGTCCACCGGTGGCCTGGCGTTCGTGCTCGACGGCCCGAACGGCGTCGAGCTGGTGCGGGACGTGGACGAGCGGGTCGTCGCCACCACCCTGGCCGCGATGCCCCGCGCCTGAACGGGAAGCGGACCGAACGGGGAGCGGCCCGGTCCCGCAGGACCGGGCCGCTCCCCGCGCGTCACTTCGACCGGTCGACGCTCAGCTCCGGCGGCAACTGCTCCCGCTGCTTGATCCCGAGCTTGCGGAACACCCGCGTCAGGTGCTGCTCCACCGTGCTGTGCGTGACGTACAGCTTCACCGCGATCTCCCGGTTGGTCAGCCCCGACGCGGCCAGCGCGGCCACCCGGTGCTCCGAGCTGGTCAACCGGTCCAGGTCCGACCTGCGGGCGGTCGACGTCAGCTGCGCGGGCACCAGGCCGTCCGAGGTGGGCATCAGCTCCTCGCACAGCGGAGCCGCCTCGCACATCCGCGCGACGTGCCACCCGCGCCGGATCACCCGGCGGGCCAGCTTGTTCTCGCCCAGCGCCCGCTGCGCCCTGCCCAGGTCGCGCAGGGTCCGCGCCAGCTCGTACTTGTCGTCCACCGCCTCGAACACCGCCATCGCCTCCCGCAGCAGCTGCGGGTGCCGCTTCACCGAGCTGGTCGCCGCGAGCAGCCGCAGCGCCTGGCCGCGCGCCCGGCGGCTGTCCGTGCCCGGCCGCCCGAGCTGCTCGTGGATCAGCGCCCGCGCCTGGTCCCGGTTGCCCAGCGCCAGCCACGTCTCCGCCGCGGCGGTCCGCCACGGCACCGGCGCGCACCCGCTGCCCAGCCCCCACCGGGTCAGCTGCTCCCCGCACAGCAGGAAGTCGCCCAGCGCGGCGCGGGGCCGCTCCCGCGCGAGGAAGAAGTGCCCGCGCGCGTACAGGTAGTCCACGCTGTTGCGGTGCCCGAACACCCCGTTCGGCACCGGCTGCGCCACCACCGCCGCCGCCTCGTCGTAGCGGCCCATCCTGGTCAGCGCGAGGATGCGGGTGCTCAGCGGCAACCCCACCGACACGCCCCACGCGGTGGGGGAGACCACGGTCAGCGCCTCCTGCGCCAGCTCGTCCGCCCCGGGGTGGTCGCCCCTGCGCAGCGCCGACTCGGCCGCCAGCGCCAGCACCTGCGCGCGCGGCATCGGCAGCAGCGGCGCCGCCCGCGCCGACAGCAGCTGCTCGCACCACGCGGCGGCCACGTCCGCGCGGTCGGAGCAGACCAGCGCGGACAGCGCCAGCACGGCCGCCCCGCCGTAGCAGCCCGACTCGCGGGCCAGCTGCAACTCGCGCAGCACCGCCTCGGCCCGGCCCGCCACGTCGTCGCTGTCCCCGGCCACCAGCACGTCCAGCAGCACCGCCGTCGCCCTCGGCACCAGGTCCGCCCTGGTGCGCGCCGAGTCCGAGGTCCGCCCCGGCGCCGCCCTCGGCCGGGCCGCGCCGGGGTAGGTGCTGGTCAGCCAGTGCTCCAGCACCGGCACCTCCTCGGCGGCGCGCGGGTCGGTCCGCAGCCGGGCGAGCACCGCGTCCGAGTCGGCGGTGTTCCCGGCCCAGCGCAGGTGCTTCATCAGCACCGCGCTGTCGCGCACCGACAACCGGCCCGCGTGGAACGCGGCCAGCAGCGCGGTGTGGTGCCTGGCCGAGGTCGACGGGTTGACCAGCCACTCGGCCGTGGCCAGCCGCGCCTGCACGGCCGTCCGGCGCTCCCGGTCCGGGCTGCAGTCGAGCGCGCGCTGGAGCAGCGCCACCGCCGCCGTGGGCTCGCCGCGCTGCACCACCAGCTCCGCCGCGTCCACCAGCAGGTCGGCCGCCCACGGGTCGGTGATCCGGCCCGCCCGCAGCAGGTGGTCGGCGATGTCGGTGACCGAGCCGCCCTGGTCGCGCAGCAGCCGGGCGGCCCTGCGGTGCAGCACCTCGTGCTCGGCGACCGGGGTGTCCGCGACCACCGCGCGGCGGGCCGCGTCGTGCCGGAAGCCGTCCTCGTCCAGCAGCCCCGACTCCTGCAGCGCGTTCAGCACCTGGGCGACCTGCTCCGGCTCGTTCCCGGACACCCGCCCCAGGTCCGACGGCGAGCAGCGGCCCAGCACGGCGAGCGCGCGCACGGTGTCCAGGAACAGCGGCTCGTTGCGGTGCAGGCAGGACAGGAACGAGTTGCCGTAGCCGATCTCGCGCGGCTCGCCCGCCTCCAGCACGTCCACCACCAGCGCGTGCAGCAGCAGCGGGTTGCCGCCGGTCAGCGCGGCGAAGTCGACCCGCTTGGCCACGTCCGCGCCGACCGCCCGCACCGCCTCCTCCCGCACCCGCGCGGTCGGCAGCGGGGCGACCCTGACCAGCCCGAGGCCGCGCAGGCGCAGCAGCTCGTAGCGCAGCGGCGGGAAGCTCACCGGCAGCAGCAGGTCGTCGGTGAGCAGCAGCCGCACCCGCGCGGTGTCCAGCCGGTGCACCAGCTGCAGCAGCACGTGCAGCGAGGCGGTGTCGCCGTGGCGGACATCGTCCACCGCGATGACCAGCGGCACCTCCTCGGACAGCGCGATCAGCGCCGCGCACAGCGAGTGGTAGAGCTGGAGCAGCGCAGCCTCGTCCACCGGCCGCGTCGCCGGGGCGAGCAGCTCGCCGAGGTCGGCGACCAGGCGCGGGTCGACCCTGGCCATGCCGGGGGAGGCGACCAGCTGGGCGAGCACCCCGAACGGCAGCTCGGTCTCCGGCGGGGTGCAGGTGGCGGTGAGCACGAGGTGGTCCTCGGCGGCGATCCGGTCGACGAGGCGCCGCAGCGCCGTCGTCTTGCCGCAGGCGGGTGGTCCGTCCACGAGGAACGCCCGTCCCGCCCGGTCCGGCAGGTCCACCGCGAGGTGCTCGACGGCGAACTGGATCTCGGGTGCGCGCAGAAGCTCCACTGGGGAAGTGGTCCTTTCCGTGGTCCGAGGAGGTGTGGTCCGGAAGACGGCTCGGCCGTCGGGACCGGGTGGCCAAGCTCCTGAAGCCCGTTATGCCCTCCACCGCGCGCGGGGCGGGCACTCGACCCGCCAGTTACGCGGCGGTAACTTTTTCAGGTTCGTTCACCGCGCCCTCTCGCGGGGTTCGGCTCGCGTTCGCGGTGCGGTCCGCCGTTCCATCTTCACCATTGTTGGGCATGTGGGCAAGCGGCTTAGGGGTGGGCCTAGCTCCCCTCCCGGTTAACCGCCGAGGGGGCGGGAAAGATATCCCTGCTGCATTCGGTTGCACCGGCGGGTGTGATCGGGGCAGGTCCGGTTGATGCCACGCCGCGTGGACTGGAGTTGTTGCCAACTGTGACTGCTTCTGAGGTGACCGGCGCCACTCTGCTCCGAACGGGTTGAGCTGCCCTTGGGTAGGTTCAACCCGTGCTACGTGCGAGCTTGGCCCTCCGCTGGGCCGAACGGAGGTGCCCGCTCGCTGCCCGGTTGGCCGGGCTCGTCGCGCTCCGCCCTGCGGGTGGGGCGTGTTGATACTGACTGAGCGTGATGTCAGTCGGTGACCTGGTCGGGGTGGCGGGTGTTTCACGGGTGGTTGTCGGGGGGTTTTGAGGGTCTTGTTGCCCGTCTTTCCGGTGAGGTTGGTGTGCGGGTTCGGCAAAACTCTTTCCCGGCTGTTCGGTAAATGTCCCGAGCCCTATTCGACTGCGTTTGTCGAACCTCGTTCCCCGGCCTTTTGTGCCCACTTCCGGCCCTGTCCCCGCTCCCGCTCGTCCCGCCCGTGAACAGGTGTTCCCCGCGTCGGGGCGTCGGAGCCGCGCGGTGGTGGTGTTCGACGTGGGAGGGAAACCCGCAGCGACGCCCGCATTGCCCGGAGCCCGTCCGGGGGATGTCGGGGACTGTCGGCAACGTCCCCGGCGGGCCCCTTTTCACCGGTACCGCAGCGTCTCGTCAGGCCCGGCCATGTCGAAAATCCGCGAGACGCCCACCCGCGTCCCCACCGACGTGGAAATCGTCGGGCAGGCCTGGGGCGACCCCACCCGCGCCCGTGAGAGCCTGACCGCGTGCACCGGGACTACGAGCTCCACCCGACCCCGCCGTCCACCGACGACTACCTCCGCCTGCGCGCCGAGTCCGGTCTGTCGCCCAGGACCCCGGAGCAGGCCGCCGCCGCACTGCCCGGCGCCTGGGCCTCGTGCCACGTCACGCACGCGAACGGCGAGACCGTCGGCATGGGGCGCGTCCTCGGCGACGGCGGCTGGTACTTCCACATCGTTGACATGGCCGTGCTGCCGGAGCACCAGGGCAGGGGCATCGGCGGCGCGGTCATGACCGCCCTGCTCCAGCGCATCCGCGAGGCCGCCCCGCCCGGCGCGTTCGTGACCCTGCTGGCCGACCCGCCCGGCCGCCCGCTGTACCTGAAGCACGGTTTCACCGAGACCGCGCCCGACTCGATCGGGATGGCGCTGACGCTCTAGCGCCGGACGCGCAGGGGGCGTGCCACCGCCGCGAGCGCGTCAGCGTCCGTCGACCTCCGGCTCGACCCCGCCCCCGACCCGCGTCGCGCCCCCGGCCCGTCCGACGAGCGAGAGCAGCCTCTCCTCGTCGACCGAGCCGGGTTCGGCGGTGCACGCGCACACGTGCCGGGTCTCGGTGGCGGAGACCGGCAGGTCCACCGAGTGGTAGCTCAGGCTCAGCGTCCCCGCCACGGGGTGCCGGAAGACCTTGGCGCCGCGCGGGTGCAGCAGCACGTCGTGCGCGGCCCACCGCGCCCGGAACTCGCCGCTCGCCCCCGTCAGCTCCCCGACCAGCTCGCGGATCCCCACGTCGCGCGGATCGCGCCCGGCCTCGGCGCGCAGCGCGGCGACGAGCACGTCGGCCGTGCCGCCCCAGTCCCCGTAGAAGTCGCGGGCGCCGGGGTCGAGGAAGTGGTACCTGGCCAGGTTCGCCCGACCGCTCCCGGTCGTGGCGCCGCTGGCGAACAGCGGCGCGTAGAGCGCGCGGGCCAGCGCGTTCGCGGCCAGCACGTCCTGGCGCCTGCCGGTGATCATCGCCGAGGACAGCGTCATGCCGTCCAGCAACCACCGCGCGCTCTCCGGCAGCCCCTCCTCCACCTCGGCGACCCGGCGCGCGGGCCGGGCCGCGCGCGCGAGGTCGAACAGGTAGACCCGCTCCTCCTCGTCCAGCCGCAGCACCCCCGCCACGGCGTCGAGCACCTCCCGCGACACCTCGCCGATGTGCCCCTTCTCCAAGCGGGTGTACCAGTCGACGCTGACCCCGGCGAGCAGCGCGACCTCCTCCCGCCGCAACCCCGGCACCCGCCGCCGCCCACCCGAGGGCAACCCGGCCCGCCCCGGACTGATCCGGGCCCGCCTGCTGATCAGGAAGTCCCGCACGTCGGCCCGGTTCCCCACCGAGCGCACCCCGTTGCCCACCCCACCACTCTAGGCGGCCCCTCCTCCCGCGAGGGGGGTGGAGATCATCCCCCCGATGAACGCCTCCTGCCACCCCGGGCCCGGAACCGCTTGCATGGCAGCAGTTCCCATCCGCTCACCACCCCGGAGCCCACCATGCGCCCCCTCCTCGGCACCGCCCTCGCCGCGACCCTGCTCCTCACCCCCCTCACCCCGCCCGCAGCCGCGTCCCACCACCCCGCAGACCACCACCCCGCACCCCAGCACCGCGTCGACCGCTACACCGTCCCCGGTGACCGGGCCTACCCCGAGGGCATCGCCCGCGACCCCGGAACGCCGCACTTCTACGTGAGCGGGACGACCGACGGCACGATCTGGCGCGGCCACGTCGGCCGCCCGACCCTGGAGCCCTTCCTCCCGGCCGGTCAGCACGGCCGCACCACCGCCGTGGGCATGAAGATCACGGGCGGCAGGCTGGTCGTCGCGGGCGGGGCCACCGGCAAGGTCTTCGTCCACAGCACCCGGACCGGCGCGCTCCTGCACGTGTTCGACTCCGGCGCGCGCGACGGCCTGGTCAACGACGTCGCCATCGCCCCGAACGGCGACGCCTACGTCACCGACTCGTTCCGCCCGGTCCTCTACCGGATCACCGCCGCGCAGCTGGCGAGCCCGCAGGTCCACCAGCCACTGCGGACGTTCGTGGACCTCACCGACTCCCCGGTGCGCTACGAGGAGGGCATCAACGGCAACGGCCTGGTGGTCACCCCGGACGGCCGCCACGTCATCATGGCCGACACCAACTCCCAGGCGTTCTACCGCGTCAGCACCCGGACCGGCGCCGTCACCCCGGTCGACCTGGGCGGGGTGACCGACATCGGCTCGGACGGCCTGCTCCTGCGCGACGGCGACCTGTACAGCGTCACCAGCCTGTTCCACCCGGAGGGCGAGATCAGCGTCCTGCGGCTGAGCGAGGACGACTCGCGCGCCACGGTGCTGCGCCGGATCAACGGCAGGGGCATGGACGTCCCGTCGACGGCGGCCTTCGACGGCGACGACCTGCTGGTGGTCAACTTCCAGTACCAGATCGCCGAGCCGAACCTCCCGTTCACCGTCGTGCGGGTCCGCCCCTGACCCCGCCGCCCGCACCCGAAAACCTTGCGAAACCTTTGCGCGCGAAGCTAAAACGCCCCCCGGACTTTAGCTTTGACCAGCGCAAACCGCCTGGCTACAGTCCAGTGGGCGGGGGAGTGCCGCCCCACCCCGCCGCTCCCGGTCGGCCGCGCCGACCACCCGTCGACGACGACGAAGGGCGACCATGCGCCTCGCAAGGCTGTTCACCCCGCAGCGGACCGGGGTCGGCGCGATCGCCGCCACCTCGCTGGCCCTGGTGGCCACCCTCGCCGCACTCCCGCCCCTGGCCTCCGCCGCCCCCGGCTGCTCGGTCGCCTACACCACGACCTCCCAGTGGCAGGGCGGTTTCACCGCGAGCGTGGCCATCACCAACGTCGGCGACGCCGTCGACGGCTGGACGCTCACCTGGGCCTACGGCGCGGGCCAGCGGGTGGCGCAGGCCTGGAGCGCGGAGGTGTCCCAGAGCGGCGAGCGGGTCAGCGCCCGCAACGCCTCCTACAACGCCGCCATCCCCACCGGCGGTCGCGTCGAGTTCGGGTTCACCGCGACCGCCACCGGGGCCAACCCGGACCCGACCTCCTTCAGCCTCAACGGAACCGCGTGCACGGGAGGAGCCGGTCCCACGACCACCACGCCCCCGACCACCACACCGCCCACCACCACGACCCCGCAGCAGCCGGGCGGCTCGCTGCCGAGCAGCTTCCGCTGGTCCTCCAGCGGCGCGCTGATCGGCCCCAAGCCGGACCAGGCGCACGCCAACGTCGCGGTCAAGGACCCCAGCGTGGTGCGGCACAACGGCCGCTACCACGTGTTCGCCTCGGTCTACACCACCGGCTACAACCTCGTGCACACCAGCTTCACCGACTGGTCCCAGGCCGCCTCGGCCCCGCACTACTACCTGGACCGCTCCGGCATCGGCACGGGCTACCGGGCCGCGCCGCAGGTGTTCTACTTCGCCCCGCAACGCCTGTGGTACCTGGTGTACCAGACCGGTTCCAACGCCTCGTACTCCACGACCGCCGACATCGAGAACCCCGCGTCCTGGTCCGCGCCGAGGAACTTCTACGCGAACGGGATGCCGCAGATCATCCGCGACAACATCGGCAACGGCTACTGGGTCGACTTCTGGACCGTCTGCGACACCGCCAAGTGCTACCTGTTCTCCTCCGACGACAACGGCCACCTGTACCGCTCGGAGACCAGCCTCGCCCAGTTCCCCAACGGCTTCACCAACACCGTGATCGCCATGCAGGACAGCAACCGCAACCGGCTGTTCGAGGCCTCCAACGTCTACAAGGTCGCGGGCAGGGAGCAGTGGCTCATGCTGCACGAGGCGATCGGCTCGGACGGCCGCCGCTGGTTCCGCTCCTGGACCGCCCCGGCGATCACCGGTCCGTGGACCGCGCTGGCGGACAGCGAGTCGAACCCGTTCGCCAGGGCCAACAACACCACGTTCCCCGGCGGCCAGTGGACGCGCGACATCAGCCACGGCGAGCTGGTGCGCAGCGGGACCGACCAGAGCATGGAGATCAACCCCTGCAAGCTGAGCTACCTGTACCAGGGCCTGGACCCCAACGCCTCCGGCGACTACAACCGCCTGCCCTGGCGGCTGGGCCTGCTGACCCAGACCAACTCCCCCTGCTGACCCCCACGACCGCCGCCGCGCCCGACAAGTCCACCGCCGCCACGACCGCCGCCGCGCCCAGAGCCAACTCCCGGACACCAGGAGAGGCACACCGATGCCCCGTCAACGCCGATGGGCGCCCATCGCCCTGGCCGTGCTCGGCCTCGTGGCGGCGAGCCTGACCACCACCACCCACCCGGCCCGCGCGGCCGAGACCTACACCAACCCCGTGCTGTGGCAGGACTTCGCCGACATCGACGTCCTGCGCGTGGACGACACCTACTACTACTCCGCCTCCACCATGCACTACTCGCCCGGCGCGCCCGTGCTGCGCTCCTACGACCTGGTCAACTGGGAGTTCGCCGGCCACTCCGTGCCGCGCCTCGACTTCGACGCCAAGTACGACCTGGCCAACGGCTCCCGCGCCTACGTCAACGGGATCTGGGCGTCGTTCCTGGCCCACCGCAAGAGCAACCGCACCTTCTACTGGGGTGGCTGCGTCGACTTCGCCCGCACCCACCTCTACACCGCCACCGCCGTGGACGGCCAGTGGTCCAAGCACACCACCATCAACAAGTGCTACTACGACGCCGGGATGCTCGTGGACGACGACGACGCCCTGTACGTCGCCCACGGCAACACCACCATCAGCGTCGCCCAGCTCTCCGCCGACGGGAAGTCGGAGGTCCGCTCGCAGCAGGTGTTCCAGACCCCGTCGAACATCGGCACCCTGGAGGGGGCCCGCTTCTACAAGCGCGGCGGCAACTACTACATCTGGCTCACCAGGCCCGCGAACGGCCAGTACGTGCTCAAGTCGGCCAGCCCGTTCGGCCCGTACTCGATCCAGCAGGTGCTGCTCGACCTGCCGTCGCCGATCCCCGGCGGGGGAGTGCCGCACCAGGGCGGCCTGGTGCAGACCCAGAACGGCGACTGGCACTACCTGGCGTTCGTCGACGCCTACCCCGGCGGGCGCGTGCCCGTGCTCGCGCCGATCACCTGGACCTCGGACGGCTGGCCGCGCGTCACCACCGTCAACGGAGGCTGGGGAGCCACCTACCCGAAGCCGAACCTGCCCGCGCCCCCGCGCCAGGTCAAACCCATGATCGGCGCCGACACCTTCGCGGGTTCCGCGCTCGGACCGCAGTGGGAGTGGAACCACAACCCGGACACCTCCAAGTACAGCGTCGGCAACGGCCTGCGCCTGTCCACGGCCACCGTCACCAACGACCTGTACTCCGCCCGCAACACCCTCACCCACCGCATCCAGGGCCCCACCTCCACCGGCACCGTGGAACTGGACCTGTCGGCGATGCGCGACGGCGACCGCACCGGACTGGCCGTGCTGCGCGACTCCTCGGCGTGGATCGGCGTCAAGCGCGACAACGGCCGCAACCGGGTCGTCTCCGTCACCGGCCTGACCATGGACGGCTCGTGGCGCACGACGGGAACCGGCTACGAGGTCGCCGGGGCCGACCTGAACGGCACCCGGATCTGGTTGCGCGCCAACGCCGACATCCGCCCCGGCAGCGGCAGGCAGGTCAGGTTCTCCTACAGCACCAACGGCGTCGACTTCACCGCCTTCGGCCCGGCCTTCACGCTCAAGAACGACTGGCGCTTCTTCATGGGCTACCGCTTCGCCGTCTTCAACCACGCCACCACCGCCCTCGGCGGCGCGGTCACCGCCCGGCGCTTCGACCTGACCACCCCATGACCACCACACGAAGGGCAGATCCCTTGGCGCGCAACAGGGTCCTCGCGGCAGCGGCCATCGCGCTGCTCACCTTCGCGGCGGGGCTGATCACCACCAGCGCGAGCGGAGCGGCGGGTGATCCCGGCGCGAGCGCCACCACGGAGGGCTGCGGCAAGGCCCCCGCCCTCGCCAGCGGCACGCGCACCATCACCAGCAGCGGCAAGACCCGCACCTACGTCCTCAAGCTCCCCGACACCTACGACCGCACCCGCGCCCACCGCGTCGTGTTCGGCTTCCACTGGCTCGGCGGCACCGCCAACGACGTCGCCACCGGCCAGACCGTGCAGCGCGACGTCTGGTCCTACTACGGCCTGCGACGCCTGGCGGGCGACAGCACGATCTTCGTCGCCCCGCAGGGCTTGAACAACGGCTGGGCCAACAACGGCGGCGAGGACATCACCCTCGTCGACGACATCGTCCGCCAGCTCGACACCGGCCTGTGCGTGGACACCACCCAGCGCTTCGCCACCGGCTTCAGCTACGGCGGCGCGATGTCCTACTCGGTTGCCTGCTCGCGGCCCACCGCGTTCCGCGCGGTCGCGGTCATCGCGGGCGGCGTGCTCAGCGGCTGCGCGGGCGGCGCGCAGCCCATCGCCTACCTCGGGATCCACGGCCTGCGCGACAGCGTCCTGGCCATCTCCGGCGGGCGCTCGATGCGCGACCGGTTCGTGCGCAACAACGGCTGCGCCGCGCAGAACCCGCCGGAGCCGTCCCAGGGCAGCCTGACCCACCGGGGCACCACCTACACCGGCTGCCGTGCGGGCCACCCGGTGCGCTGGGTCGCGTTCGACGAGGGCCACATCGCCGCGCCGCAGGACGGCGCGCCCGGCGACAGCGGCGCCAGGACGTGGGCGCCGGACGAGACCTGGCGGTTCTTCACCCAGTTCGCCGGAACCGACCCCGACCCCACCGGCACCACCACGACCACGACCACGACCACGCCCGGCGAACCGCAGCCGGGCGCCTGCCGGGTGTCGGCCACCGTCAACGCCTGGGGCAACGGCCTGACGGCGGAGCTCGGCATCACCAACACCGGGACCACGCAGGTGCGGGGCTGGTCGCTGGAGTTCACGCTCCCCGCAGGCCAGGTGATCACCTCGGGCTGGAACGCCTCGTACGCGCCCGGCTCCGGCCGGGTGACCGCCCGCGACGCGGGCTACAACGCGGCGATCCCACCCGGTGGCAGGGTCGGCATCGGCTACCAGGTCACCCACAGCGGGGACGCGGCCCCACCTTCGGGGTTCTCCTTGAACGGCGCGGCCTGCACGATGGGGTAGGACCTCGCGCGGGGCTGCCGCGCGACCGGTGACGGGAGGAACGGGTGACGGGCACATCCCCGCAGGCGGGCAGGCGGACGCGCGTGACGCTGGCCGACGTCGCGTCCGCCTGCGCGGTGTCGGTGCCCACCGCCTCCCTGGTGCTCTCCGGTCGCGCCAGGGAGCTGCGCATCTCGACCGCCGTCGAGCGCAGGGTCCGGGCCACCGCCGAGCAGCTCGGCTACCGCCGCGACACGCTGCTCTCCGCCTCCCGCACCAGGACCCTGGGCTTCGTCTCCGACGCCGTCGCCTCGGCCAAGCTGTCCGGCGAGCTGATCGAGGGCGCGGTCGACGCCGCCCACCGGCACGGGTTCACCCTCTTCGCCGGGGAGAGCGGCGGCGACCGGGACGTCGAGGCGGCGCTGGTGGCCTCGCTGCGCGCCCAGCGGGTGGAGGGCGTCGTCTTCGCGGCCAGGTTCCCCCGGCTCCTCGACGTCCCCGACGCGCTGCGCGACGGCCCCTCCGTGCTGCTGAACGTGCTGCCCGCCAACGACTTCCCCGCGCACGCCGTCCTCCCCGACGACCGGGGCGGCGGCCGTTCGGCGGCGCGCGTGCTGCTCGACGCCGGGCACCGCGAGGGCGTGCACCTGATCGGCACCGGGCCCACGGCCGAGGCGATCGACCCGCGCCACATCGCCGCCGTGGCCCGCCTCTCCGGCGCGCTGGAGACCTTCGCGGCGGCCGGGGTGGAGGTGGAGAGCGTGCGCCCGTGCCAGGAGTGGATGCCCGAGAACGGCTACCGCGCCACCCTCGACCTCCTGTCCCACCACCGCCCCCGCGCGCTCCTGTGCTTCAACGACCGCTTGGCGTTCGGCGCCTGCCAGGCGCTCGCGGAGGCGGGCCTGTCCGTGCCGGACGACGTCTCCGTGGTGGGCTTCGACGACCACCCCGTGGCCGCCTGGATGCGCCCACGCCTGACCACCGTCGCCCTGCCGCACCACCGCCTGGGCGCGACGGCCGTGGAACTCCTCCTGTCCCGCCCCCGCCGGGACCGAGGCCCGACGACCGTGCACCACGTCCCGATGCCGGTGGTGGCGGGGGGATCGGTGCGCGCGGTCGAGCACGCCTGAGGCGGGTTCGGCGCCCGGCCGGACGGGCAGGCGGGCAGGCGGGGAGGCCGTCGGGGCAGTTCCAGGCGGACCCGCCGAGGGCCTGCTGGCAGGGCGCGCTCACCGCTGCGACGGTCGTCGACGAGCCCGCCCAGCCGGTGCGCGCCCCATCGGCGCCCTGGCGAGCGGCCAGGCCGGGTCCGCCCACCCCGCCCGGCCGCTGCTACCCGCGCGCCTCCGGCGCGGTGAAGGTGATCGTGCGGGCGTGCTCGCGGAACCCCAGCCCCCGGTACAGCGGCGCGGGCGCGGGGTGGTCGGGGTGCCCGTGCAGCGGGTACACCACCGCCGACCGCCCGCCCGCCTCGCGCAGCGCGCCCAGCGCCGCCAAGCACACCGCCCGCCCCAGCCCGCGCCGCCGAAGACCGGGGTCGACCCCGACCGGTTCCAGCTCGCCCACGCCGTTGCGCTCGTCGAACCAGATCAGGCAGGTGGCCGCGAACCGCCCGTCCGGCCCCTCTACCACCCGGTCCAGCTCCGGCCGGTACGGCCACGTCCCCATCACCGCCCGGTAGCTCTCCTCGGTGACCCGCGACGGCCACCAGGCCGCCCGGTGCGCCGCGACCCGCGCCGCCACGTCCTCCTCGCCCCGCACGGCGCGGACCCGGTACCCGGCGGGCAGCTCGGGCGTCGGCAGGTCGTCCAGCGCGCGCACCGAGTGCCGGAAGTGCGGCCCGCCCAGCCGCGTACCCGCGAGCCTCCAGCGCGGCGACCAGGTGCGGTTCGGAGTCCAGCACGGTGACCGACCGCCGGGGCGCGGTGGCCACGCCCGCGAACCAGTCGAGCACCGCCCCCGCCAGCTCCGGCCGGGCCGGGTCGACCAGCAGCGCCAGCTCACCTGGCAGCTCGGCCCACCCCCACGCCACCACCTCGCCGCCCGCCTCCCACAGCGCGGTCGGCCACTCGGCCTCGCGCCCGGTGTGCTGGCCCCGCTGCCAGGCCAAATCGCCGACGTGCCACCGGCTCGACGGCGTCCAGATCCGCCGCGCCAACCCCTGCATCGCGCGCAGGTCCGCAGGGTCGGCGTACGGGCGCGTCCTCACCTCGGTCATCGCGTGATCATGTCGCCAGGGGCCCGCCCCGCGCACCGGAGATTCCCGCGCGCACGTTCGGCGACACTTGCTCATTTATTGACACCTGTCTAGTTTCTCCTCCGTGACCACCCGCCCCGACCGTCGGGTCGCCCGCTCCAGGGCCGCCCTCATGGCCGCCGCCGTCGACCTGGTCGCCGAGCGCGGGGCGGCGGTCCCGGTGACCGACCTGGCCGAGGCCGCCGACGTCAGCAGGCAGCTGCTCTACCAGCACTTCGGCGACCGCGACACGCTCCTCGTCGCCGCCGCGGCGGACCTGGTGCGGCGCGAGCTCCTGCCGCACCTGGCCGACCCGCGGGCCCCGCGCCACGCCCGCCTCCTGGTCGTGGCCCGCCACTTCGCCGACCACCGACCCTTCTACCGCGCCGTGCTCACCGGCCCGTGCGCGTGGCGGCTCGCCGAGGCCCTGGCCGAGCTCTTCCGCACCCTCATCACCACCGAGGCCCTGCGCGCCAACCTGGGCGAGGTGGACGAGCAGGCCGCCCGCGACCTGGCCGTGCTGATCTCCCACGGCACCGGCGCGATCGTCCACGACTGGGTCGTGCGCGCCGAGGACCCGCTGCGCCCCGAGGAACTCGCCGACCGCCTGCTCACCGTCACCAGCCTGCTCACCCCGGCGCCCCCGCACCCCTGACCCCCACCGGCGGCCCCCCGCGCCGCCACCACCGAAACGAGGCCCGAGATCCCCACCCCCGCCCTGCTGGTGATGGACGTCCAGCCCGCCGTTGTCGCCCGCTACCCCGACCCGACCTACCTGCCCAGGCTCGCCACCGCGCTCGAGGCGGCCCGCGCCGCGTCCGTGCCGGTGATCCACGTCGGCGTCGGCTTCCGCCCCGACTACGCCGAGGTCCACCCGCGCAACAAGATGTTCGGCCGACTCGCCGCAGCGCCCCGAGGCTCCGGCGCCACCGACTTCCACCCCGAGACCGCGCCGCTCGACGACGAGGTGGTGGTGACCAAGCGCCGCGTCAGCGCGTTCGCGGGCAGCGACCTGGACCTCGTCCTGCGCGCCCAGGGCGTCGACCACCTGGTGCTCACCGGCATCGCGACCAGCGGCGTGGTCCTGTCCACCCTCCGCCAGGCAGCCGACCTGGACTTCCAGCTCACCGTCCTGGCCGACGGCTGCCTGGACGACGACCCCGAGGTGCACCGCGTGCTCACCGGGAAGGTCTTCCCGACGCAGGCCGACGTCCGGACGATCGCGGACTGGACGGCATCCCTGGACGTGTGACCCGGCCCGCCTGCTCCCGACTGCCCGCCCCCGACTGCCCGACCCCGCCCGCCTGCCCCCGGCGCTCAGACCACGAACGCCGCCGCCACGTCCCGCTCCGCCTCCCACCCCCGCGCGTACGCCGCCGCGAACGCGCTCGCGCCCACCGCCGCCCGCCCCCGGTCGACCAGCTCGCGCACCACGGGGTCGGTGCGGTCGTGCGCGCCCCGCAACCGCGCGGCCGTCCCGAGCAGCACCCCCGACCCCGCCCACCGCCCCCGCGCCTGCTCCAGCGCCGCCGCCCCCACCGCCACCGGGGCCAGCGCGGGCAGCTCCCCGCTCGCAGCCGCCACCACCCGCGCCCGCCGCAACGCCCGCTCCGCGCCCGCCAGGTCCCCCGAGGCCACCCGGTGCGCGGCCCGCGCCAGGTCGCCCACCGCCCCGCCCACCCCGGCCAGCAGCTCACCCGCCCGCCCCAGGTCCCCGAGCCGCACCCGCAGCGCGGCCTCCCGCGCGTCCACCACCGCGACCTGCTCCCCCCGAGCACGGGCCGAGGCGAGCACCTCCAGCGCCGTCCCGGTCTCACCGCGCCGCTCGTGCAGGTCGACCCACCGCAGGTCCGCCCGCACCCGGTCACCGGGGCTCAGCGCCCCGAACTCCCCCTCCAGCGCCCGCGCCTCCCGCAGGTCCGCCCACGCCCCGTCCAGGTCGTCGTACCGCCGCGCCCGCGCCCGCACCGGCAGCACCCCCGCCACGCCCCACCCGTCCCCGGCCGCCCGGAACCGGGCCAGCGACACCTCCGCGTGCCCGCGCGCCCGGTCCAGCTCGCCCGCGTTCTCCGCCAGCTCGGCCAGGAACAGGTGCGCCAGCCCGGACAACCACCCGCCACCCGCGCCCAGCTCCCGGAACGCCCCCTCGCCGCGCCCCAGCAGGAACAGCAGGACCGCCCCGAACACCCGCAGGTGACCGGGGAGCCCCCGGTGCGCCAGCACCCGGTCCGCGAGCGCCGCCACCTCTCCGCGATCACCCACCCCGTGCCCGCCGTCGGCGAGGCCGAGCAGGTGGGCGGCCCGCGCGCAGTCCCGCTCAGGGGACGGCCCGCCGGGCACCGCCAGCGCCCGCCCGAGCCAGTGCGCGCCCTCGGACTGGCGGCCGAACACCTGCCAGTACCAGACCAGCGACAGCGCCAGCGCGAGCGCCCCGTCCGCGTCCCCGGTGGCGCACCGGTGGTGCAGCGCGGCCAGGGCGTTGTCGTGCTCGGCGCCGATCGCCGCCACCGCCGCGCGCTGCCCCGGCCCGCGCAGCACCGCGTCCTGCCCCGTCAGCACCCCCGCCACGTGCGCGGCGGCCAGGTCGCGGACGGCGCTCAAGTCCCCGGCGGCGGCCAGGCGCTCGACCCCGTACGCGCGCACCGTCTCCAGCATCCGCCGCCGATCCCCGACCAGGCTCAGCAGCGACCGGTCGACCAGCGCGGCGAGCAGCTCGGGCACCTCGTCGGCGGGCACGGCGCCCGCGCAGACGGCGGCGGCCGACTCCGGGGTGACCCCGCCGGGCAGCACCGAGATCCGCTCGGCCACGGCGCGCTCGGGCCCGTCCAGCAGGTCCCAGCTCCACGCGATCACCGCGCGCAGCGTGCGGTGCCGGGGCGGCGCGGCCCGGTTCCCGCCCGCCAGCAGGCGGAACCGCGCCGACAACCCGGCCACCAGGTCGGGCAGCGGCAGGGCGCGCAACCGGGCGGCGGCCAGCTCCAGCGCCAGCGGCAGCCCGTCCAGCGCCCGCACCAGGCGCACCACGTCCGGCAGCGTCGTCGCGTCGACGGCGAAACCGGGGCGCACCGCCGACGCCCGTTCGGCGAACAACCGCACCGAGGCCGTGCCGACCGCCTCGGCGAGCCCGTCCCCGGTCCCCGGCAGCGCGAGCGGGCCCAGCGGGACCAGCGCCTCCCCGTCGACCGCCAGGGGTTCCCGGCTGGTGGCGAGCACGCGCAGCTCGGGGCAGCGGGGGAGCAGGAGCGCGACCAGGTGGGCCACGGCGTCGACCAGGTGCTCGCAGTTGTCCAGCAGCAGCACCGACCTGCGCGCCGCCAGCTCGGCGGTCAGCAGCGCCACCGCGTCCCCGCCCGGCCGGTCGCGGTCGCCGCGCAGCCCGATCCCGGCGAGCACGGCGGCGACGACCTCCGAGGGCTCGGCGACCGGCGCGAGGTCCACCAGCAGCGCGTCCGGGTCCCGGCGCAGCGCCTCCACGGCCAGCCGGGTCTTGCCCACCCCGCCGGGCCCGACGACGGTGACCAGCCGCCCGGCGGCCAGCAGGTCGGCGACGCGGGCGAGGTCGGCGTCCCGGCCGAGGAAGCCCGTCACCGGCGCGGGCAGCGCGTTCGGCCGGGGGAGCGGCGGCGGGGTGGCGCGCAGCAGCCGCAGGTGGCGCTCGCGCAGGGCCGTGCCGGGGTCGGCGCCCAGCTCGTCGGCCAGCGCCGCGCGGACCCGCTCGTACACCGCCAGCGCCTCGGCCTGCCGACCCGCGCCCGCGAGCGCGTCCACCAGCACCCCGGCGGCCCGCTCGTGCGCCGGGTGCTCGGCCAGCACCCCGCTCGCCCCGGCGATGGCGGCCCCGGTGCGCCCGAGCGCCAGCTCGACCTCCGCCAGGTCCAGCACCACCTCGATCGACAGCCGCGCCAACCGGGTCGCCACGCGCGGCGCGACGGCCGCGACGGCCTGCGGTTCAGCCCCGACCCGCCCGCCCCACAGCGCGGCGGCCTCCCGCAGCGCGTCCTCCCCACCCCGCGCGGCCAGCTCCTCGAACCGCGCCACGTCCACGTCCGCCACGAGCCGGTACCCGCCCACCCCCAGCACGACCGCGCCCGGCGCGCCGAGCGCCCGCCGCAGCCGGGAGACGAGCGCCTGCAACGCCGGTCCCGGCCCGGCGGGCGGCTCGTCGCCCCAGATCGCGTCGACCAGCGCGCCCGGCTCCACCGCCCGCCCACCGGCGAGCGCCAACCGCACCAGCAGCGCCCGCACCCGCCTCCCCAGCACGTCAAGGGCTACGTCGTCGCGGCGGACCCGGAACGCGCCGAGCAGCCCGACCCGCACCCCCGCGCTCCCGTCCACCCGCTGATCCTCCCAGTGCGGGACAAGGGCTTCCGCGCCGCGTCGGCCGCGTGTCAGCGCCGTGTCAGCGCCCCGCCGCACGCTGCCCGCGTCACCGATCCGACAGCGCAGGAGGCAGCACGTGCCCACCCCCAAGTCCTACCGCGCGGCGGGAGCGGCCCTGATCGCCGGTCCCGGCGTCTACCTCGCGGCCGAGTTCACCACCGCCGCGGCCTGGACCGACCCGCCCTACAGCTACACGCACCACTTCATCAGCGCCCTGGGCGTGCGCGGCCCGGCGACCGCGTTCGGCCAGTTCATGCTCTCCCCGCTGGCCCCGGTGATGAACGCGGGCCTGGTCCTGTTCGGCCTGGTCGTGCTGGCGGGCGTGCTCGCGCTGCCCCTGCCGCGCACCCGCCACCTGCCCGTCGTCGTCACGGCGGCGGTGCTGGCGGCGGGCAGCGCGGTGGTGGCGCTGTTCCCCGGCGACGGCGACGCGCTGGACAGCGGCGCGGCCGATCACCACGCGCTCGGGGCGTTCGCCGCGTTCACGGCGGGCAACGCGCTCGTGATCCTGCTGGGCGCGGCCCACCACCCGCTCGGCGTCCCCCGGCGGCGGGGGAGGGCCCTGGTGGCGCTGGGCGTCCTCGGCCTGGCCGGGATCGTGGGCTACGTCGCCCTGCTCGCGGCGGAGACCGGCGTGCTGGTCGGTCTCGTCGAGCGCACCGCGATCTACCCGTTCCTGCTCGGCCTGCTGCTCCTCGGCCGCGCGCTGCGCCGGAACTCCCGTCCCGGCGGGGAAACCGGTTTGGGCGCCGGTAATAGCCTGGTGCGGACGGGATCGACCACGACCCGCTGACCGGGAGGGCAGGCCGTTGATCATCGAGGTGGAGCTGCCCACGCGCACGCGGGCCACGGGGCCGGTCCACCTGTCCGACGTGCTCGCGGCGATCCCCGAGAACCGGTGGACGTGGGTGGTGCTGGACTTCGACGGCGTCGGCGTGGCGCCCGGCGGGATGCCCGAGTTCGGCGACCGGGTGCGGGCGGAGGGCGTCCCGTTTACCTGGGAGGAGCTGCTCCGGTTCGCGGACGGTCAGGAGCAGACGATCGACTGCCTGATCGTCGCCGAGCGCGCCGGGGAGCGGGTGGCCGAGGTGGAGGCGTTCGACGGCGGCGCCTGGCTCGTGCGGGTGCCCGACGAGTGGGAGCGCGCCGTCGAGCTGCTGGACGGGCTGCGCGACTGACCCCCGGCCCGCCGCTCAGCCGGGCTGGTCGAGGCGTTCGAGCCACCGGTCGAGCAGCGCGCTCTCGGCCGGTTCCAGCTCGCCGGTCCCGTGCAGGGCCAGCCGGGACCGCAGCTGCCGCGCCGCCGCCCGCACGGGATCGGGCCCGGCGGGCGCGCCCGCGTCGGTGAGCACGGCGGCGAACACCGCGTCCCGCGCCCGGTGGGACAGCTCGGGGTCGTCGTACAGCGCGGGCTGCGCGATGCGGCTCAGCGCCACCCCCACGTTCGCGGGCAGGATCAGCCGGGCCGCGCGCTCGGGGCTGGTGCGCAGCGCGCCCGCCGCCGCGCAGCGCACCAGCGTGGCCTCCAGCAGCTCCAGGATCCGCTGGTGCGCGGTCGATCCCGCGTGCGGCCGGGGCGCGAACATCAGCTGGTACAGCGCCGGGTTCGCGGCGGCGAACGCCATGTGGTCGTCCCACCCGGCGCGCAGGTCGGCCACCGGGTCGCCGGTCGCCTCCAGCTCCCGCTTGCGCCGCGCGTACCGCTCGAACCCGGCGTCGGCGACCGCGTCGAGCAGCCCGCGCTTGTCCCCGAACAGCCGGTAGAGCACCGGCTGCGTCACGCCGACCTCCTCGCACACCGCGCGGGTGGCGACCTCGCCGTCCGGTGACGCGGCCAGCCGCCGCCCGGCGGCCTCCACCAGCGCGGCCCGCACCGCCGCGTCGTCGTCGGGACCTGCCGCGCCGCGCCTGCGGCGGGGTGCGCCGCTCTCCGGGGTGACCTCCACGAATCGATGGTACGTCACGCCGCTAGCGCTGATTCGGGCACCGTGCTACGGTTCTCGTATCAACGAAACGAAGCAGCGCTATCGCTGCTACCAACCGGAGGAGGGCGTCATGACCGAGCACCGGAGCGCCGCGAACGGCCACCCGGCGGAGGTCGTCCTGATCACCGGCGCGTCGAGCGGCTTCGGCCGCCTCACCGCGCTGACCCTCGCCAGGGCCGGGCACGCCGTCGTGGCCGGGATGCGCGCGGTCGCGGGGCGCAACGCCCCCGTGGCCGAGGAGTTCGCCCGACTGGCCGGAACCGAGGGCCTGGAACTGTCCACGGTGGACCTGGACGTCCGCTCGCAGGAGTCGGCCGACGAGGCCGTCGCCGAGACCGCGCGCCGCCACGGCCGCCTGGACGTGGTGGTGCACAACGCCGGGCACATGGTCGAGGGCCCGGCCGAGGCGTTCACCCCGGAGCAGCTGGCCGACCTGTACGACGTCAACACCATCGGCGCCCACCGGGTCAACCGCGCCGCGCTGCCCCTGCTGCGCGAGCGGGGCTCCGGCCTGCTGGTGTGGGTGGGCAGCTCCTCCACGCGCGGCGGCCACCCGCCGTTCCTGGCCCCGTACTTCGCCGCGAAGGCCGGGATGGACGCGCTCGCCGAGAGCGGCGCGGCCGAGCTGATCCGCTTCGGCGTCGGCACCACCGTCGTCGTCCCCGGCGCGTTCACCTCGGGCACCAACCACTTCGCGAACGCGGGCCGCCCCGCCGACCAGGCCCGCGCCGCCGCCTACGACCACCACTACGGCGACCTGCGCGCCACCATCGCCGACCGCCTGGCCGCCCTCGTCCCGCCGGACGCGGACGCGCAGGACGTGGCCGACGAGATCACCCGCGTCGTCGGGCTGCCCGCCGCGCGGCGCCCGTTCCGCGTCCACGTCGACCCGAGCCGGGACGGCAGCGAGGTCGTCTCGGCGGTCGCGGACCGCCTCCGGGTCGAGTTCTACCGCCGGGTCGGCATCGCGGACCTGCTGCCCGCCGACGCCGCCCTCTAGCCGATCACCACGAGAAGGAGCACCGCCGTGCCGTTCGCCAACCTCAAGGTCCCCAGGGGCACCCTGACCCCGGAGTCCAAGAAGAAGCTGATCGACGCCGTGACCGACGCCTACGCCGACGTGTACGGCGAACGCGCCCGCGCGAGCACCCTGGTGCTGGTGGAGGAGGTCGCCGACGGCGGCTGGGGCCTCGGCGGGACGGTGCTGACGGCCGACCTGCTCGGCCGCAGCTGACCCGACCCCGGCGTCACCCCCTGGGCTCGTACCGCATCGCGACCGCGCCGGACGCGAACCCGGTCGTCCCGGTCAGCCGCAGGTCGACGTGCTCCGAGAGCCCGGCGAACAGCGAGGGCCCGCGCCCGGCGATCCGGGGGTGCACGACGAACTCGTACTCGTCGATCAGCCCCAGCCCGGCCAGCGCCAGCGGCAGCGCCACCCCGCCGACGAGCAGCCCGTTCCCCGGCTCGTCCTTGAGCTCCCGGACGGCGTCGGCGAGGTCCCCGCGCACCAGCTCCGCGTTCCAGTCGACCCGCTCCAGCGTGCTCGACACGACGTGCTTGCGGGCGTCGTGGATCGTCCGCGCGAACGGGTCCTCGCCCGTCGCCCCCGCGCTCCCGGCGGGCAACCGCCAGGCCTGCTCCATCATCAGGTACGTCACCCGCCCGAGCAGCAGCGCGTCGGCCCGCGCGATGTTCGCGGCGTGGTGCCGGTGCAGCTCCAGGTCCGCCGGGATCACCCGGTGGTCGCAGCACCCGTCGACGGTGACGTTGATGGAGTACCTGAGCGGTCGCATCGGGCGAGGCTACCCGCGACGGGGGCGTGGTCGACCGGGGGTTCGGTAGCCTGACCGGGTGCCCCGCCCACCCTCGATCACCGACGCGGGCCTGCTGGACCTGCTCGTGCGCGTGTTCCGCGAGAAGGGGTTCGCGGGCACCTCGATCGGCGACCTGACGGCCGCGACGGGCCTGAAGCGGGCGAGCCTGTACCACCGCTACCCGGAGGGCAAGGACGGGATGGCCCTGGCCGTCCTGGCGGAGGTGGAACGCCGCTTCGCGGTGGTCCTGGCCCCGATGCGCGAGGACGCGGACGTCCGGGCGGGGATCGCGGAGACCGCGCGCAGGCTGGGCGGGTTCTACGGCGCGGGCGCCCTGTCCTGCGCCCTGGACACGATGACCCTGACCGGCGCCCCGGAACCGGTCCGGGAGCGCTCGCGCGCGCTGGCGGAGTCGTGGATCGCCGCGATGGCCGAGGCCGCCCGCCGCGCGGGCCGCGCCCCGCAGGAGGCCGAGGCGGCGGCGAAGCAGGCGTTCCTGCGGGTGGAGGGCGCGCTGGTGCTGGCGCGGGTCACCGGGGACAACGGCACGTTCGGCGAGACCTTGGCGCTGCTGCCGGACCTCCTGGCGCCGGGGGAGTGACGCGGGGCGCTTCCGCCCCTTCGTTTCCGCCTTCTCCGTCTCGCCCCTTCCGCTCGGCCCCTGCTGCTCGACCGTCCGCAGGCACGTCCCGGTGGTTCTCCGCCACTTGATATTTACCGAACGATCGGTAAAAATAACTCGCGCAGACCTCTCCCGACCTGAGCGAAGGGAGCGCCATGACCACCCGCGTCGACCGGCTCGCCTACCACCCCGGTGAACTGGCCGCACAGAGAGCCGCCGGACTGACCGAGCTCGCGGCCAGGATCCGCCCGATCATCTCCGACGCCCTCCCGCCCGCCGCCCAGGACTTCCTGGCCCGGCAGACCATGCTGGTCCTCGGCGCCCGCGACCGCGAAGGCCGCCCGTGGGCCACGACCCTGCTGGGGCACCGCGGTTTCCTCTCCGCCCCCACCCCGCGCACCCTGCGCGCCACCGCCGCCCCGCTCCCCACCGACCCCCTCGCCGAAGCCCTCCGCCACGAGACCGACGTCGGCGCCCTCGCCATCGACCTGGCCGCCCGCAGGAGGTTCCGGGTCAACGGCCGCTGGCGCCCGACCGACACCGGCGGCGAGATCGACGTCCACCAGGCGTTCGGCAACTGCCCCAAGCACATCCAGTCCCGAGTCCCCACCGGGAGCGCGCCCCCGAGCCGCGAACCGGTGGTCCGCCGCACGTCATCCCTCGGTCTGCGCGCCTCCCTCCTGGTGGCCAGCGCCGACACCTTCTTCATCGCCACCTCGGCCCCCACCGGCGCCGACGTCTCGCACCGGGGCGGCGACCCCGGCTTCGTCACGCCCATCTCGCCCACCGAGCTGGTCTGGCCCGACTACGGCGGCAACGCCATGCTCATGACCAACGGGAACCTGACCACCAACCCCGAAGCGGGCCTGCTCTTCCCCGACTGGAACTCCGGCGCGACCCTCCAGCTCACCGGCGCCGCCGAGGTCCGACCCGCCGCGACCCCCGCGCTCCCGCCGAGCACCGGCCGCGAAACGGTCTTCCGGATCACCGAGGCCGTCTGGACCGAGCACGCCTTCCCCGCGCACTGGTCCGAGCCGTCCTGCTCCCGCTTCAACCGAGCCCCCTGATCCCCGCCCCCTGAGCGTCACCCCCTGAGCGCCACCCCTCCGGCCTCACCCCTCCGCGTCCCGCACCAGCAACGCGATCCGCACCCGGTTGTCCACCCCGAGCTTGCCGAACAAGTTCCCGGTGTGCGCCTTGACCGTCGCCACGCTGATCCCCAACCGCGCCGCGATCCCGGAGTTCCCCAGCCCCTCCGCGATCCCCCGCGCCACCTCCAGCTCCCGCTCGGTCAACCCCGCCAACCGCTCCCGCGCCCCCTCCCGCACCGCCCGCCGCGCCTCGCCGGAGTGCGGCCCGGTCGCCGCCGCGATCAGCCGCGCCACCGCCTGCGGCGAGAGCGCGGGCTCCCCGCCCGCCACGGTCCGCACCGCGTCGGCGATCCGCGCGGGCGGGGTGTCCTTGAGCACGAACCCCAGCGCGCCCGCCCGCAGCGCCCCCAGCACCAGCTCGTCCGAGTCGAACGTGGTCAGCACCAGCACGGCGGGCGGCTCCGGCCGGGACAGGATCTCCGCCGTCGCGCTCAGCCCGTCCCGGCCGGGCATCCGCGCGTCCATCAGCACCACGTCCGGCCGCTCCAGGGCCACCGCCGCCACCGCCGCGTCCCCGTCCGCCGCCTCCGCCACCACCACGAGGTCCGGCTCGCCGTCCACCACCAGCCGCAGCGCCATCCGCACCAGCCGGTCGTCGTCCACGACCAGCACCCGCACCCGGTCCACCGGCTCACGCCCTCCCCGCGTCGCGCCACGGCAACCACGCGACCAGCAGGTACCCGCCGCCGGGCGTCGGCCCGCGCTCGAACTCCCCGCCCACCAGGGCGATCCGCTCGGCCAACCCCGGCAACCCGTACCCGGACGACGGCGCCCGCACAGCCGCCCCCGCCCCGCGCGAGTTCGCGACCCGCACCCGCAACCCCACCCCGGCCCCACCGCTCACGCCGACCTCCACCCGCGAACCGGGCGCGTGCTTGGCCGCGTTGGTCAGCCCCTCCTGCACGATCCGGTAGCACGTCCGCCCGGCGCTCTCCGGCGCCCGGCCCGACACCGCGCTGTCGAACCCGACGTCCAGCCCGGACGAGCGCGCGCCCTCCACCAGCTCCGGAACCCGGTCCAGCGACGGCGGCTGCGGCAGGTCGAGGTCGGGGGAGGCCCTGAGCACGCCCAGCACGTCCCGCAGCTCCTCCAGGGCCTGCCGCGACCCCTCGGCGATGCCCCGCACCAGCTCGGCCGCGTCCTCCCCGCTCAGGTCCCTGCGGTGGTCCAGCACCCCGGCCTGCATGGCCACCAGCGAGATCCGGTGCGCCAGCACGTCGTGCATCTCGCGGGCGATCCGGTTCCGCTCGGTGGCCCGCGCCTGCGCGGCCCGCGCGCTCTGCTCCCGCTCCGCGCTCGCCACCCGCTCCCGCAACGACCGCAGCTCCGCCCGCCGCGCCCCGACGGCCACGCCGACCGCCAGCGCGGTGTCCGCGATCAGCACCGGCAGCACGAGCAGCAGCCACCACGGGGCGTTGCCGGTGTCCAGCGGGTAGACCTGGGCGTTGACCTGCGACGCGACCACGTAGACCACCGCCGCGGGCACCATCTCCACCGGTCGCCGCCTGGTCGCCAGCGAGCACAGCGCCAGCAGCGCCGCCCCGCCCGCGAGCATGGACGCGCCCGCGCCGACCGAGGTCAGCACGGCGACCGCGAGCGGGAACCCGCGCCGCCACAGCAGCAGCACCAGGCACCCCAGCCCCACCAGCGGATCGCCGATCGCGAACCACGCGCGCGCCGCGCCCTCGGGCAGCAGCTCACCGGTGATCAGCCAGAACGGGACCGCGCAAGCCCCGGCCACCGCCAACCGCCACGCGTGCTGCCACCACTCCAGCCGAGGCGCGCCACCCGTGTCCACCCGGTGATCATGGCCCGTCCGCGCCGGTCCGCGCAGCCGACCGAAGGCGCGACCGGGTTCGACCTAAGTCGCGGTCGTGCCCCGGACCGGGGTCGGGGGTCGGCCGAGCCGTCCGGCCGATGCGCCGCACCCGCCCGCCGGGAAACGCTTTCCACCATGCGCAGAAACCTCTCCCTGGCCGTCGTGCTCACCGCGCTGGCGGTGACGATCGTCCCCACCGCGTCCGCCGCGCCCGGCGCCGCCACACCCGGCTCCGCCGTGCGCTGGGGCCCGTGCGAGCAACCAGTCCCGGCGACCCTGCGGTGCGCGACCGTCGAGGTTCCGCTCGACTACCGAGACCCCGGCGGCCGGAAGATCCAGATCGCGATCTCCAAGCTGGCCAGCCGGAACCCCGAGCGCCGCAGGGGCGTGCTGCTGACCAACCCCGGCGGTCCCGGCGGCGCGGGCGTCGACCTCCCCGCCTACTTCCCCGCGCTGGGGATGCCCCAGGAGGTCCTGGACTCCTACGACATCATCGGCTTCGACCCGCGCGGCGTCGGCCGCAGCAGCCCGGTGACCTGCGACCTCACCCCGGAGCAGCAGGCGCGCGGCAACTTCCCGCCGTACGCGCGCACCGACGCCGACGTCGCGCGCGAGGTCGGCTACGCGCGCACCATCGCCCGGCAGTGCGCCACCTCCGGCACGGCCGACCTGCTGCCGCACATCACCACCGCCAACACCGCGCGTGACGTGGACCGCGTCCGGGAAGCGCTGGGGGAGCGCAGGATCTCCTACCTGGGCTACTCGTACGGAACCTACCTGGGCGCGGTGTACGCGACGCTGTTCCCGGACCGGGGCGACCGGATCGTGCTCGACAGCAGCCTCGGACCGGACGGCTACGACGTGAAGGCCATGCGGCGCTTCGCACTCGGCCTCCAGGACCGGTTCCCGGACTTCGCCGCGCACGTGGTCGCCCACCCCGAGTACGGACTGGGCGCGACGCCCGAGCAGGTCACCGCCAAGTTCTTCGAGCTGGCCGAGCGGCTGGACGTCACGCCCGTGCGGGGCGTCGACGGGACGATGTTCCGGGCGGTGACGTTCGGCTCGCTCTACAGCGACGCGGACATGCCGGAGTTGGCCGGGATCTGGCAGGCGCTGGAAGCCGACCGGCCGCTGCCCGAGGACCCGCCGATCGCGGGCGTGGAGAACCTGCTGGCGGCCCGGTTCCACGTGGTCTGCGGTGACACCCGCTGGCCGTCGTCGGTCCGGGAGTACCAGCGCAACGCGGCGGTGGACCGGATCCGCCACCCGATGCTCGGCGGGTCCACGGCGAGCGTCAACCCGTGCGCGTTCTGGCCGCGCGAGCGGGTCGAGGGGCCGGTGCGGATCGGTGACCGGGGCCCGGCGAACGTGCTGATCGCCCAGAACGAGCGCGACCCCGGCACGCCGCTGGCCGGTGCGCGGGAGATGCGCGCGGCGCTGGGCGGGCGGGCCGTCCTGGTCACCGCCGACCAGGGCGGGCACGGCGCGTACCTGTTCGGCGCCAACGGGTGCGCGAACGACGCGGTGTCCACGTTCCTCGCCACCGGCGAGCGCCCGGCGCGCGACCTGGCCTGCGCGGCGGAACCGGTCGAGCGCGGAACCGACCGGGCCGCGGCGCTGAAGCCGACCGGGCCGTCCCTGCGCTGACCTCGCGCCGACCCCGCACCGACCCCGCGACGCGAAAGCGGGCCGCACCTCGCGTGCGGCCCGCTTTCCCTGCGGCTGAACGGGGTCACGCGAGCTGGAGCGCCCCGCGCAGCACCGCGAGCAGCTGGGGCGCCGCGGTCGCCTCGTCGATCGCGTTCACCGGGTCGGACAGCATGGCGCTGGCCGTGAGCAGCGTGCCGTCGGCCCGCCGCACCAGGTAGCTCAGCGTCAGCACCCCCGGTTCGGAGCCGCCCTTGAACCAGACCGTCGGGAACCGGTCCGATGGCAGCGCGATCCCGCCGTCGTTGAGCGACATGGCCCGGTCGACCTGCGGGTCGTGGTCCTCCCACAGCCCGGCCATGGCGGAGCACATGTCCACCGGCGAGCCGAACCACTCCAGCTGGTCGATCTTCCTGGGCTCGGCCCACGGCTGCACGGAGGTCCTGGGCACCCGGCCGATCGCGTTCAGCGCCGCCTCGCGCAGCCGGTTCGGCAGCGCGCCGTACACGGTGGCCGCCACCGGGTACTGGAAGCCCTTGAGCGTGAGCAGCTCGCGGGTGGTGGGCATCGGCGAGTTCGGGGTGGTGTTGCCGAACCGGGCGAACTGCCGCTGCACCTCACCGCGCCCGAGGGTGTGGATCAGGTGGTCGGTGGCGGTGTTGTCGCTGATGGAGATCATGTGCTCGGCGTGCTCCGCGAGCGTGAGCACGGTCCCGTCCGGCTGGTCCTGCAGGACGCCGGAGGGGAGCGACTTCCACGCTTCCCGCAGCGGGAGCTCGGTGTCCCAGGACAGCCGCCCGGCCTTCACCTCGCGGGCGAGCGCGCCGAGCACGTAGAGCTTGAACGCGGAGCCGAGCGGGCGCGCGGTGCGCTCGTCCAGGCCGTGCACGGGCACGCACCCCTCGGGCGTGATCGTGGCGGCGGTGAAGGAGACGCGCGGCGCCAGCGCGGTGAGCGCCGAGTCGACCTGCTCCCACGAGGTGGGCGCGGGCAGGTAGGGGGAGAACCGCAGCCCCACGACCAACCCGGTCCCGTCGACCGTGACGACGCCGAGCAGGTCGCCGACCGCGCTGCCGACGACCTGCCGCAGCTCGGTCGCGGTCCGCTCGACCACGGCCCCGGCGGTGAGCACGCCCAGCGACCCGAGGGTCTGGTTGAACCCGTCCGCCCCGCCGATCGCGGCCAGCATCGGGGCGTCCAGGTGCGCGGCCACCTCGTCGGCCGGGACCGGCACGCGCGTGGAGGCGTCGAGCAGCCAGGCGAACTGGCTGTCCGGAGTGGACGGTGGGGCGGCCGTGGCCGGTGCTGCGGTGAGCGCGAGCAGCAGCGCGATCGCGGCGCCCGCGCTGAGGAAACGACGGATCATGGTTCCTTCCTCCGAGGGGTCAGGCCGGCCGGAAGAACAACCCGGCGACCTTCCCCTCGCGGTCGAAGCTGACGGTGGCCGTCACCTGGCCCGCCTCGAACTCCAGCAGGACGTCGACCACGGTGATGTCCCCGGCGGCGTGCTGCACCGGTTCCCCGAACCGCTCGAAGCGCCCGACGCTGCCGACGACCCGAGCCCACACCGTGGCCAGGTGCTCGGGCGTCAACTCGCGCCGCATGGTCCGGTCGAAGTCCTCGCGCATCCGGTCGAACCGGCCCGCGACGCAGTCGCCGAGCAGCACGAGAGCGCGGTCGGCGGCCCCGGCCAGGCCCACGGCGGGCTGCCCGGTGTCCGGGTCGACCGGCCGCCCGAACCGCTGGAACGCCGCCTGCCTGCTGGTGCCCAAGACCTCTCCGATCTCCTGCCACGTGCGCCCCTCGGCGCGGGCCCGCTCGACCGCGTCGCGCAGGAGTTCCTGGGATTCGAGGAGCTGGCGGTGCGCGGCCTTGACGGCGCCGAGTGTTCCGGCGGGGGCGGGGGATGTCAAGTCTGAGTTGACGGACTCCCGCTGCCTGCGTGCGGCGCTGCGGCAGGTCGAGTCGCAGTATTGCTGCTTACGGCCAGGTCCGGTGCGGTGTGGGAGGGGGGTTCCGCAGGATAGGCAGGTCATGGCACGTAATAGTAATACGTGCTGGGTGGCGGCACGTAAAGCGGCACGAAACGATCAGTCGCGCCGACTACAGCGCCGACTACAGCGCCGCCGCGTCGACGCCGAGCGCCAGCGCGTTGGCCACCACCCACCCGGCGAGCCCCGGTGGCCGCAGGTCCAGGCGGGGCAGGTCGTGCAGGGCCACCACGTCCGGGGCGAACTTGCCGTACGACGGGTCCGTCGGCTCGTCGTCGGTGCGCGCGTCGAAGTCCATGCCCAGCAACCGGGCCAGATGCACGTGCGCCACCAGCACCCCGCCCGCGACCGCCTCGCTCGCCAGGAACACCTGCTCGCCGATCGCGGCGACCGCGCCCAGCTCCTCGACCAGCTCACGCGCCACCGCCGCCCGGTGGTCCGCGTCGCCGGGTTCGACCCCGCCGCCGGGCAGCACCCAGTACGGCTCCCGGCCCGGCCTGGTCCGGCGGATCAGCACCACCCGCCCGCGTCCGTCGAACAGCAGCGCCCGAGCCGAGCGGCGCACGATGCCCCCTGCGGTCATCGCGGCAGGCTAGCGGTGGTGGCGCGCCCCGCGCACCGCACTCGTGCGCCCGCCCCGGCCGCTCAGCCCTCGTCCCGGCCGCTCAGCCCTCGTCCCGGCCGCTCAGCCCCCGCCCTCCCCGTCCTTCTCCTCCGCCGAGCCCAGGTCCGGGTCCGAGTCCGGGTCCGAGTCCGAGTCCGGGTCCGCCGTCCGGTGCGCCAACCCCACCAGCGACAGCACCAGCCCCGCGTTCGTCCCCGGCGGCGCGAACAGCACCAGCTCCGTCCCGTTCTCCCGGTGCAGCGCCACCAACCCGTGCAGCGCCGCCACCCCCGCGCTCGCCAGGTGCGTCACCCCGGTCAGGTCCACGGTCAACGACCGCGCCCCCGTCGACCCGGCGAACAGCACCTCCCGCCGCACCGTCGCGGTGGTCGCCGCGTCCACCGGCCCGTCCACCCGGATCCTCGGCCCCGGCGCGCCCGGCTGCTCCAGCACCAGCAGCGGATCGGACTGCGCGCCGACCTGCGGGGGAGCCGCGAGCCCGGCGGTGATCAACCGCGCGGGCCGGGTCAGCCGCAGCTCGGCGGTGACCGAGGTGCCGCGCTCGTCGTGCTCCACGCGCAGCCCGTCCATCAACCGCTGCGCCATCTGCAACCCCAGCCCCCGGTCGGCGGACGGTCGCGGCTCCCGCCACCGGCCCCGGTCGGCCACCCGGATCGACAACCGGCCCGTCGCCGACAGCGCCGCGTCCAGGGTGAAGGCGTGCTCCTCGGCCGAGTCCAGGTAGGCGTGGTCCAGCACGTTCGTGATCAGCTCGACCGCCGCGTGCCGCACCGCGTCGCGGTTGCCCGCGCCGACGTGCGCGCCCGCCAGCCACCCGTCCAGGGCGACCCTGATCCCCGCCAGCGCGCTCTCGTCCGCCACGGCGGTCACCGCCAGCGGCGCGGGCGGCTCGGCGAGCTGGGCGGCCAGCAGGGTGATGTCGTCGGTGTGCCCGGTGACGCGGGTGAGCAGCTCCACGGTCTGCGCGCACACCCGCTCCACCGCCAGCTCGACGTCCCCGCGCATGATCCGGTCGGCGGCGGCGGCGTCGGCGGCCACCCGCGCCAGCTCGGCCGCGCTCTCCGGCAGCGGCCTGCCGGGGCGCTCCAGGATGCCGTCGCTGTAGAGCAGCAGCAGATCACCGGGCCCGAGCCGCTCGGCGCGCACGGCCGACGGTCCGCGCTCGGCGCCCACGCCCAGCGGTCCGGCGCCGGTCGTCGGCAGGTAGCGGGCCGCGCCACCGGCGGGCGCGAGCAGCGGCGGCGGGTGCCCCGCCGTGCAGTACTCCAGCGCCCCGGTCGCCGGGTCCAGCACGGCCGCGCACACCGTCGCCGCCCGCGCGCCCCTGACCCGCTCGCCCGCCGCGTCGGCCGCCCTGACCGCCGCCAGCACGTCCCCGGTGGCGGCCAGCTGCTCGGACAGCAGCACCCGCAGCTGCCCCATCGTCGCCGAGGCCGCCACCCCGTGCCCCACCACGTCCCCGACGACCAGCCCGACCCGCCCGTCCGCGAGCGCGACCGCGTCGAACCAGTCGCCACCGGCGGCGGTGCCCGCGTCCGCGAGCAGGTAGCTGGCCGCGATCCGCACGCCCGGCAGCACCGGCAGCCCCTCGGGGAGCAGGTGGCGCTGCAGGGCGTCGATCACGTCCAGCGCCTGCTCGTAGCGGCGCTCGGCCTCGTCGGTGCGCGCCTGCGCGGCCCGCCGCTCGCGCACCCGCTCGGTGGCGTCGACCGCGTGCACGGTGACGCCGACGACCTCGCCGCCGGGCCCCAGGCGCGGGGTGGCGGTGAAGTCCACGAAGATCTCGATCCGCCCGGCCTCGTCGTGGTCGAAGTGCGCGCGCATCTCGCGCAGCTCGGCGGGCTCGCCGGTGGCGCGGGCCCGCTCGAAGATCTCCACGATCCGCTGCTCCTCGGTCTCCGCGAACACCTCCCGGACCGGGAGCCCGATCACCTCCGAGCGGCCGACGAACGCCCGGTAGGCCGCCGTGGTCGCCACCAGCCTCAGCTCCGGACCGGCCATGGAGAACACCAGCAGCGGCAGCTGGTCGAATACCTCCCGCACCGGCGACGCCTCGCCGACCCGCCGGTCGACGGCCCCGCGCTCGTGCTCCGACAGCATCGCCGACCCCTCCGCGGACCCTCCGGTGATCACCTGCGGCAGCCATTGTCCACCGGGATCGAGCACGCCGTGCGCGGTGCGCGCGGCCGAGCGCGGGGACGGGCCCGATCGCGCCCCGTCCAGGTGGAATCGATCACTCGTCCGGCTGAGCGGGACGCGTACTGTTCGTTTTCCGGTCCGCGCACTTCGCTTCGCGCGTTTCCTCCCGTCGCACCGTCTGCGTGAAATGGGGGAAGGTGCCCGTCCGGACGACCGGGGGAAGACGGCGCCGATCATCGGGAGGGGCGCGGGTGGTGGGGAGCGCGACTTTCGGCACGCGCCGGTACGGCGGCGTCCCGGTGCTGGCGCTGACGGACCGGTCGGTCGCGGCGTGGGACGAGCTGGCCCGCGCGCTGTCCGAGGTGGACCGGGACTCGGGCGTGGTGCTCGACCTGCGGGCGGTCACCGTGCTGCCGGTGCGGACCGCGCGGGCGCTGATCGCCCTCGCCCGCCGGAAAGCCCCCTGCGCGCTGCTGGTCGACCCCGCCACCCCGGCGGTCACCGAGGCGCTGGACCTCGTCGACCCCGGCCGGTCGGCGCCCAGGACCGACTCGCTCGACCGGGCCCTCGCCGCCACCGCCGACCACCCCGCGCCGAAGCCGCACGTGCTGACGTTCGAGAGCACCGACCTCGGCCGCGTCGAGGAGTTCCTGAGCGAGGCGTACGCGCCGACCAGGATCACCGGCTCCACCGGCCCGGCGCGGCTGCGCGCCACCAGGGTCGTCGCGGACGCGGTGAGCGTCGACGACCTGGACCTGGACCTCGACCTGTCCTACGCCGTCGAACCGCTGGGCGCGGTGCTCCTGTGCGACGTCGTGGCCGGTTCCGCGGAGGGCCACCTCGGCGAGGGGACCCGGTCCCTGGAGTCGTTCGGCCCCGGCGACCTGTTCTCCGCGGGCCCCCCGGACCTGCCGCACACCGGCCGGGTGCGCAGGGCCAGGACCAGGGTCACCGCGCTCGACCCGGCCCTGCTCGCCGAGGTCGCGGGCGCGCGGCGGCCGGGCCGTCCTCCTGCACCACCGCCCCCACGACGACGCCGCCGCGACCCGCCTGCGCGCCGCGATCACCCACCTGCGCGACGACGTGCTCACCGCCCCCGACGCCACCACCACCCCGCTGCTCCTCGCGACCGCGCAGCGCTACCTGGCCGCGTCGGTCCTGGCGGCCTTCCCCAGCACCGTGCTCGCCGAACCGACCGCCGCCACCCGCCGGGACGCCCACTTCCACACCCTGCGCAGGGCGATCGCCTTCATCGAGTCCAACGCGGACCGCGACATCGCCATGCCGGACATCGCGGCGGCGGCCTTCGTCACCCCCAGGGCCGTCCAACTGGCCTTCCGCCGCCACCTGTCCACCACCCCGATGGCCTACCTGCGCCGAGTCCGCCTCGACGCCGCCCGCACCGAACTGCGCGCCTCGGACGCGAGGTACACCACGGTCACCCAGGTCAGCGCCCGCTGGGGCTTCGGCCGGGCCAGCGCCTTCGCCGCCCACTACCGCGCGGCCTACGGCGAACCGCCGTCGCGGACGCTGCGGTCGGAGTGAGCGGGGGAGGCCGTCGCCGCGAGCCCCCTCACCCCACCTCCACCACACGGGCCCACGCGGGCGGCCCGGCAGGCGCGTAGTCCGGATCGGCCTCGTTCACCCACGTCGGGCGCGGGAACAGCCCCACCACCACCCGGCACGGCGGCTTCGCGCTCGGCCACGGGGTCTGCCCGTCCGTCAGCGCCACGATCACGTCCGGCCGGTACCGGCGCACCGCCCGCGCGAACCCCACCCGCAGGTCCGTCCCGCCCCCGCCCACCAGCTCGATCCCCTCCACCGCGCACAGCGGCCCCGTCACGTGCGCCGCCGCGTCGCAGGACAGCACCGTCACCAGGTCGCGCCGCCCGCCGACCGCCCGCACGATCGCCGCGATCTCCACCAGCGCGCTGCCCAGCTCCGAGTCGCTCACCGACGCCGAGGTGTCCACGACCACGCACACCCGAGGCGGCTTGCGGCGCAGGCTCGGCAGGACCACCCCGGGCAGCCCGGCCGACCGGCGCGAGGGCCGCCCGTAGGTGTAGTCCTGCGCCGCGCCACCGCTCGTCACCGCCGACCGCACCGCCGCGCCCAGCAGCTCGCGCCACGGCTGCGGCGGGTGGAAGGCCTTCTCCGCCCACCGCTCCCACCCGCTCGGCGCGCTCCCCGGCCTGCCCCTGATGCCCTCCGCCACCCGGAACCGCACCGCGTCGCGCTCCCGCGCGCTGAGCCCGCGCGCGCCGTCCGCACCCAGGTCCCACCCCCGCGCCGACCCGTCGACGCAGCTTCCGCAGTCCAGCCACGCGAACGCGTCGGTGTGCGGCCCGAGCCGGAACAGGCGCAGGTACTCCTCCATCAGCAACCCGGCGGGCAGCCGCAGCAGCTCCGGCCGGACCGCGCCCTCCGGCAGCGGCAGCTCGTCGTCGAACGAGTCGTCGTTGATCTCGCAGTCCGCCGCGATGTTGCGCCGCAGCCGCTCGGCAGGCCCGCGCAGCCCGTGCTCGTCCGCGAACCGCTCGCCCCGCCCGTGGTGGTCGCGCAGCAGGTGCGACACCTCGTGCACCCACACCGCCGCCAGCTCCACCAGCGGCGTGCGCTCCACGAACTCCGGCGACGCGTAGCACCGCCAGTGCTCGTCCACCGCCATCGTCGGCACCGCCCGCGACTCGACCACCCGCAGCGCGAACAGCGCCGTCGCCAGGTACGGGCGGAGCCGGACCGCGTGCAACCGGGCCGCGTACAGCTTCTCCTCGTCCAGCGCCGTCACCGCCCGCGCCCCGCAGCCGCCGCCGCGTCCGCCCGCCTGCCCAGCGACACCACCGCGGCCAGCCGCTCGACCGTCGCGGGCACCTCCCAGTCCTCCCGGCGCAGCGCGGCGAGCGTGGACGCGGGCACCACCACCACGTCCGGCGCGCCGGTCTCCAGCGCCAGCGCCAGGATCGCCCACGCCGCGTCCCACCGCCCCCGGTCCGGCCGCGAGCGCACCGCCTCCACCACCCCGTCCAGCACGGTCTGCCGCAGGTCGCCGCGCTCGGGCAGCACGACCGACGCGGGGTCGGCCAGCAGCTCCTCGGGGTCGGGCAGGTCCATCCGGTCCACGGCGGCCAGCAGTTCCAGCCCCGGCCCGTCCCCGACCGCGCCCCGCACCAGCAGCGACAGCACGTCCCGCGAGACGTCGGCGGCGGTGGCGAACGCGACCAGCCGCAGCGCCATCTCCCAGCTGCGCGGCGACGGCCACGCCCCGCCGCGCGCCACCTCGTTCTTCGGCAGCCGGTGCACCAGCGCGGGCCGCCCGGTCAGCAGCCCGCACACCGCCCGCCGCGCGAACGCCACGGCCTCGGGCAGCCGGTCGGGGTCCAGCGCAGGCAGCTCGGCCCGAGGCCACGTCCCGCCCAGCCCGCGCACCACGACCTCGTGCTCGTGCGACCACCCCAGGTGCACGAACCGGTTGGCCAGCGGCGGGCTCAGCTCCCAGCCGTCGGCGGCGGAGGAGCGCGGGTTCGCGGCGGCCACGATCCGCACCCCCGGCGGCAGGCGCAGCGCCCCGATCCGGCGCTCCAGCACCACCCGCAGCAGCGCGGCCTGCACGGCGGGCGGCGCGGTGGACAGCTCGTCCAGGAACAGCAGCCCACGACCGGCCCGCACCAGCCGCACCGCCCAGTCCGGCGGGGCCATCGGCACGCCCTGCACGGCCGGGTCGTCACCGACCACCGGCAGCCCTGCGAAGTCGGACGGCTCGTGCACGCTGGCGATCACGGTGGTCAGCGGCAGGTCGAGCGAGTCGGCGAGCTGGGTGAGGGCGGCGGTCTTGCCGATGCCCGGCTCACCCCACAGCAGCACCGGCAGGTCGGCGGACACGGCCAGCGCCAACGCCTCCAGCTGCTCGTTCGGACGCGGCTCGGTGTCGGTTTCCCCGAGCAGGGCGAGGAGGTCGGCGGCGGCGCCCAGCGGATCGGGGCGGGTCGTCGGGGGAGCGGTGGTCAGCGTCAAAGTCATGATCAGTTCACCTTTTGGGGTCGAGTCGCTGGCCGCGCGTCGACGACGGCGCGGCCTGCGGGGGGAGGAGTTCAGTGGTGGAGCGGGATCCGGTGCGCGGAGCGGCGCAGGCGGGGCGCGACCCCGCGACGGTTCTCCCAGTTCCAGGGGAAGGGCGTCCTGCGCCCGCCGAGCCCGGCCCGGAACAGCCCGTGCGCGATCCTGCCCCGCGCGGCGGCGTCCAGCTCGTCGCGCAGAACCCCTTGGCGCAGCACGGCTTCCGGCCCGAGCAGGCCTTCCACGACGTCGAGCGCGCCAGCCGCGTCGCCGTGGTCCAACCGCGCCCGGACGTCCACGAGGGACTCCGGCGCGCGGTGCACCTCGTCGATCGCCCGCAGGCACGGCAGCCCTGGACCGCCCAGCGCGACGAGCAGCTCCTCGCGCCGCAGCTCCACCGGGTCGTGGTCGAGCGGGACGAGAACCCCGTCGACGACGGCGATCCGGTGCGCCGCGCCCCGGCAGTCGACCAGGCGCGAACCCCTTGGCGCGTCAGGACTTCGCGGCGCGCCGGGTGGGCCGTGACCGGGCCGCAGCGCCGCCGCGACGAGCGGGTGCAGCCGGTCGAGCTCGATCAACCCGGCCCGCAGCAGCTCCACGTCCGGCGGCACCCAGGTGGCCGCGTCGGGCAGCACCGCGCGCACGCGACTGCGGTCGCGCCGGGATTCCCCGGTGAGCCGGGGTTCCCGCGCGTCGTCCAGGCGCAGCACCAGCCGGTGCCGGGAGGTGAGCCGCACGGTGACGGCGCGGCCCTCGGACCCGTCGGCCCGCAGCAGCAGCGCAGCCTCGTCCGCCCACCGGTCCACGGCGCAGCCGTCGACCAGCGCGAGGACCTCGGCGGCGTCCGGTTCCACCACGAGCGCACCGGTCGCGGTAGCGCCGGACGTGACAGCGCCGGGGGCGGCGGGACCGGACGCGGCGGGGCCGGGGGCGTCCGGTTCGGACATGGTCGGCCAGCCACCGCGTTCCCGCAGCTCACCGGCCCTGCGCGCGTCCCACAGGTGGCGGTGCAGGTCGAACCGGAACCGCCGGTCGGGTCGGGGGTGCGGGTGCCGCCCCGCCCCGTCCCGAGGCCGGTCGGGGTCCCACAGCGCCAGGCTGATCCGCTGCCCCGCGCCCGCCCACGACGGTGGTGTGCGCGCCACGAGGTGCACCCCGCCGGGCCCGTACCGGGCCAGCGTGGCGGTGATCCCCGACCGCAGCAGTCCGTCCGGGGCGATCCGGGGGAAGTGCCAGCGCAGCAGGTCGGGGGCGAGGTGGCGCAGGTCGTCGCGAAGTCGGGCGACGAACTGCTCGCCACGGGCGCGACCTGCGGTTTTGAGGTCCAGATCGACGTCGACGCGCGCTGCGGCGCACGCACCGGCCCAGTCGCCGACCGCCCTGCGGGCAGCGACGGACTCGATCATGGAAGTCGGCACGGCGAACGAGCGCGCGTGCGACCAGGCGGTGAGGCGGAGATCTTCGTTCGCGGTCAAGGCGTGGTGCATCAGCACTCACCTTGCGCGAAAGAGACCCCCGTTCCGTTCACGTAGGTGTTCATCGCGGCCACCGTACCAGGCCCCGCGCGGGGAACCGACCACGATTCCCCGCGCGCCCACCCGAACCCGCTCAGCCCGAACCCGCTCAGGCCGCGCCCGCTCAGCCGGCACGCCAGCGCTCAGGCCGCGCCCGTCGCGCCCAGCCGACCGTCCAACTCGGCCACCCCGGCGCCCGCCAGGTCGGCCAGGTGCGCCCGCCGCCCCGCCATCACCATGACCAGGGACAGCAGCGGCCCCCGCACCTCGGGGCCGTCCCCGCTGCGGAAGTCCGCGTCGGACGCCCGCAACCCCAGCCCCCGCACCAGGGTCCTGCTGTTCACCGCGAAGTCCTTGGCGGCGAAGAAGCGCGCGACCGCGAGCAGCCCCTCGGCGTCGGGGGAGCGCCGCAGCCCCAGCGGTCTGCGGATGTCCTCGGCGTGCACCAGCAGCTCGCCCAGCCCGGCGGGGGAGGAGCGCGTCGGCAGCGAGATCGGCCCGACCGCCCGGAACCGCTCCAGCGTCTCCTGCGGGTCCGCGCCCCGGAACTCGCTGAGCCTGCGCCGGTTGTGCAGGTCCGCGTCGAACCGGGCGCCGACCATGCTGCGCACCCAGCGCCCCATGCTCGTGGTGGCCGCCGCGCCCAGGTGCGCCACGACCTCCTCCACGTCCCACCCGTGGCACAGCGTGGCCGCGCGCCACCGCTCGGGCGCGAGCGCGTCCAGGTCTTCGACGAGAGCGGCCAGTTCACGCCGCTGGATTCCGGGCAGATCGGTCATGGCGCGACGCTAGCGCTCCCCCCTGACACTTCCGGCGATCCCGCCGCCCGCTCGTCCACCCCGCCGTGCAGGAGCGCGCGGGCCTGCTCGGCGGCGGTGGCCAGGCTCTCGGCGACGAAGTCCACGTACCGCGCCATGTTCTCCAGCCGCACGGCCGCCGGGGCGCCGGGGCTGAGCACGGCCGCCCCCGAGCGGAACGCGACCGCCATGTCCGCGCTGGAGCGGGCGCTGGAGATCATCGACTGGTACCAGACGTCCGGGTCCACGACGTACCGCTCGCGGCGGCCCTCGTCGCGCTCCCGCCGGATCAACCCCTGCCCCTCCAGGAACGCCACCGACTTCGACACCGACGCCGGGCTCACCCGCAGCCGCCGCACCAGGTCCGCTGCGGTGACCGAGCCGGTGTCGGTGGTGTACAGGCAGGCCAGCACGCCCGCCGTCATCCTCGGCAGCCCCTGCCGCACGAACAGCGCCGCCAACGACTCCTCGAACTCGTCGACGGCCCGCGCGTCCTGCCCGTGCGCCTGCGGCCCGCGCGGGGCGGCCTGCCTGCGCCGGTGGGCCCGCTGCTCGGTGGCGCGGTGCGCGAGGTCGGCCCGGTAGGCGACGGGGCCACCGTTGCGCATCACCTCGCGGGTGATCGTGGAGGTGGGCCGGTCCAGCCGTCGGGCGATCTCCGCGTACGGGAGGTCGTCGGCCAGCCCCAGCGCGATCTGCTGGCGTTCCTGCGTGGTGAGCCTGCCTCCGGGCACCCGGTTCTCCTCTGCGCTCTCGTCGAACGCCCGAAGCTTAGCTTTCATTCTCACCTCATTGCAACGCAAGCTCACCCCTGTTGCGTTGATCTTCAAACCCATTGCAATGAAACCATGCCTTTGAACTGCTGAAACTCCCGATCAACGCAACAAGCTGATTGCTCGATCAGTGAACGCAACGTAGCGTTTGCGATGTCAGAAACAACGGGCCCAGGACTTGGGCGACACAAGGAGAACCCGCCGTGGACCTCACCGAGAACTACCGCACCGCCGAACTCCTCCTCCGCCGCCCGGCCCGCCCCGGCGAGCTCGTCGTCGGCGACAAGGTCCGTCCGCAGTGGATCGACGGCGGCGCCCGCTTCTGGTACTCGATCGACACCCCGGACGGCAAGCGCCACACCCTGGCCGACCCGGCGGCGCGCACCCGCACCGACCTGACCGAGCAGGCCCTCGCCGACCTCCTGGCCACCCAGCAACCCCCACCGCCGATCGCGCCCCTCGAAGTGCCGTCCCCGGACGGCGGGCACGCGATCTCCAGACGTGGCGACGACCTCTGGGTCCGCGCCCTGCCCGGCGGCGCCGAGCGCCCGCTCACCACCGACGGCGCCCCGGACCACGCCTACGGCGCCAGCCCCCAGGCGCTGGGCAACGCCACCCTGCTCCGCAAGATCGGCCTGCCCCACCTGCCGCCCGCCGCGTCCTGGTCCCCGGACTCCACCAGGGTCCTCACCCACCGCACCGACGAGCGCCTGGTGCGCCAGGCGCACCTGGTCGAGTCCGCCCCGCCGGACGGCGCGCCCCCGCGCACCCACCCCCAGCACTACCCGCACGCCGGTGACGAGCACCTGCCGCTGTGCGAGCTGGTGGTCCTGAACGTCGGGACGGGCGAGGTGGTCCGCTCCCAGGGCGAACCGCTCACGACGGCCATGCTCTCCCCGGTCGCCGCCGGGTGGGCGTGGTGGTCCGAGGACGGCGCGGCGGTCTACTACCTGAGCCAGCCGCGCGACCGCAGAACCCTGTCCCTGCACCGGATGGACCCGTCCACCGGCGAGGTCACCACGGTGCTCAGCGAGTCCGGACCCACCCGCGTCGAGCCGAACCAGTGGGCGTACGAGCCGCCGATCGTGCGGGTGCTGGCGGACGAGGTCCTGTGGTACTCGCAGCGCGACGGCTGGGGCCACCTCTACCGCTACGACCTGCGCACCGGAGAGCTGATCGGGCGGGTGACGTCGGGGGAGTGGGCCGTGCGGCGGATCCTGCGCGTGGCCGACGGCGTCGTGCACTTCACCGCCTCCGGGCCTGGTCCCGGAGGACCCGTACCGGCGCACCACGTGCCGCGTCCGCCTGGACGGCACCGGTTTCACCCCGCTGACCCACGACGCCCTCGACCACGCCGTCATCCCGGCGGCGGACTTCCACCTGGACTCCATGTCCACAGTGGACATCCCGCCGGTGACCGTGGTCCGCGACTGGTCGGGCGAGGTCCTGCTGGAACTGGAGAGCGCTTCCACCGAAGCGCTGACCGCCACCGGCTGGACCCCGCCCCAGCGCTTCCGCGTCAAGGCCGCGGACGGCGTCACCGACCTCTACGGCGTCCTCCACCTCCCGCACGACTTCGACCCGTCCCGCAGCTACCCGGTGGTGGACACGATCTACCCCGGCCCGCAGGTCACCAGGGTCGACCCGTGCTTCGACCCCGGAGGCATGGGCCTTGACGCGGACCCGCTGGCGGCACTGGGCTTCGCCGTGATCGCCCTGGACGGCCGGGGCACGCCGGGACAAGGCGTTCCACGACGCCTCCTACGGCCGCCTCGCGGACGGCGGCAACCTGGCCGACCACGTCGCGGCCCTGCGCCAGCTCGCCGAGACCCGACCCTGGCTCGACCTGACCCGCGTGGCCGCCTTCGGCCACTCCGGCGGCGGCTACGCCTCGGTCCGCGCCCTGCTCGACCACCCCGACCTCTACCGGGTCGGCGTGTCCCTGTCCGGCTACCACGACGCGACCACCTTCAGCGCCGACTTCATCGAGGCCTACGACGGCGCGGACGCCCCCGAGGCCTGGGCCCGAACCTCCAACGTCGCACTGGCGGACCGCTTGCGGGGGCAAGCTCCTCCTGGTCCACGGCGAGCTGGACGACCGGGTCCACCCCACCCACGCCCTGCGCCTGGCGGACGCCCTGGTGGCCGCGAACAAGCACTTCGACCTGCTGATCGTGCCGGGCGCGGAGCACGCCTTCATCGACCACCTGTCCTACGTCCGAACCCGCTGCTGGGACTTCCTGGTGCGCGAGCTGGGCCTGGGCGAACCCCCGTCGTACCGCCCGGCCCCGATCGAGATCGGCCCGGAACTGCTGGGCGAGCTGTTCGCCTGACCGGGTGGGCCCGCGCGGGCGGACCGGTGGGTCAGCCGGTGATGCCCGCGCGGGCCGCGAGCGCCCTGAGCCCCGGCAGGTCGTCACCGGAGCGCTGCCGCAGCAGCCCCTCGGTGACCGCCCGGACCGACTTGCGGTAGCGCACCTCGGCGGGCGCGAGGAGTCCGGCCGCGCGCAGGGCCCGGTAGCTGTCGGCGTGCCTGCCCCAGCCGTGCAGGGCCTGGGCGAGGTCGGTCCAGCAGGGGGCGCGGTGCTCGACCGGGGTGACGCGGTCGGGGGCCAGCCCGCGCGCCAGGGCCACGGCGGTGCCGCAGTCGCCCAGGGCGCACCGGACGCTGATCTCGTGGAGCCGCACGTCGACGGGGTCCGGCGCGACGGCCGCAGCCTCGGCGATCAGTGGTCCTCGACCTCGGCGGCCTCCCGGCGCGCCTGCTCGGCGCAGCGCCTCCAGCCCGACCGGCCGGGTGGCGGCCGGGAACGGGTCGAGCACGCTCGCGCGCAACACCCCGACCGGGTCCACGACGGCTCCCGCCGCCTGGGGGCGCCGAGCGCGCCCGCGCCCGCCAACCCCACGAGACCGGTCAGCACGGTGCGTCGACGCATGGGCCCGTCTTCCTCCGGCGCGGCCAAGACCCGGCCGACCCCAGCGGGGCTCGGCGGGGTGCGCACCGCGCGCACGATCGAACCCGCGTCGCCGCTCTCGACGGCGGTTCGCACCTGGTCGGTCAGCCAGTCCGGCATCGCCCGCGCTCTCCTCGCTCAGACCCGCGATCCGACCCCAGCTCCGGTCTTCCGGGTGCGGACTGCCGTTGTGCGTGTTGCGCAAAACCGTGCCGCAGCGTGCAAGAACCCTGGTCGTTCCACCGCCCCGGCCGGTGTGCTGGGGTCCTCGCGGCCACCTCACCGACCCGCGCCGCGACGGGAGGCCAGGATGAAGACCGACGACAACGCGCCCACCACCCCTGGGCGCGAGCGCCCTGCCGCCGAGCTGGAGCGGCTCGGGCTGCTGCACGCCGACCGGGGCGTTGCGATCAGCCGGTTCGCGCTGTTCGTGCCCTGCGACGAGCTGGGAGTGGCCAGGCCGGTGGTGCTGCACGCCGGGCCGTTCGCCGTGCTGCGCGGGGGCGCCATCGCCTACGGCCACCCGGCCCGTGTGCGCGGGAGCCTCCGGTGAGCCCCACCGGTGTCGCCGCCCGGCGCGTCCCGCTGCCGCCACCACCGGTCACCGGCGTGCGCGCGGGCGAGGCGGTCGCGCGCCGGCTCCGCCCCCTGCCCGGCGTGCCCGCGCTCGACCGGGACTGGCCGGGCGCCCCTGGCCGGGAGCTGGACCGGGCGCTGCCCGCCCACCCGCTGCCCCCGGACCTGACCGGCCCCCGCGAGCGGGGCAGGCGTCACCCCACCCGCCGCCCCTGCTCGCACAGCGCCACCACCCCCTCGGCCACCGCCTCCAGCGCCGCGCGCAACCGGGCGGCCATCATCGGTCGCACCAGCGGCTCGGCCTCGTCGAGCGGGCACAACCTGGCCGCGACGATCTCCCCGTCCCCGAACACCAGCCCCGCCACCTGCTCCGGCGTGATCAGCCCACCGTCGAAGAGCATCGCCACCCCCTCCGGCCGCACCACCCCCTCGTGCCGGTGCTCGGCCACGTGGTCCACCACCAGCAACCGCCCGTGCGGCCGGGACAGCCCCACTTCCTCCCGCAGCTCCCGCGCCGCCGCCGCCGCCCACGGCGACTCACCCTCCTCCACGACCCCGCCGGGGACCTCCCAGTTCGCCTTGTAGCTGGTCTGGAGCAGCAGCACGCGCCCCGCCCCGTCGCGCAGCACCACCCCGGCGGCGATCCGCTTGCGGGGGAGCTCCCGCAAGTACTGCTCGACGGGGCGCGGGGGGCGGGGCTGGGCCGCAGGTGAGTCCACTCGCCGCAGGCTAGCGCCGACTCCCGCGCCTCGCGGACGAAAACCCCGAAGCGCCACCACGCGCCAATGATCCGCAAAAACACGAAAATCATTCCGCCAACACGTGAACCGTTCGGCTGATACCCGGCGTCGAACGCGATTGCTACGTTCCCCCGACGAGTCCGAAGCCTGGGGGTTTTCGTGACAGCCACCGCCGACGCGCCTTTCACCGTCCCCACCCCGCACCCGCGCGGCGGATTGCGGGAAGCGGTGATCCGCTACCGCACCGGAGTCGACGGACGCGAACCCCCGGACGCCACCGCCACCCTGTCCTTCCACTTTCCCGCGCGCGCCGGAACCGGATTCCCGCCACCCGCGCACGTGGTCTGCGAACCACCGCTGGCGCGCTTCACCGCCGACCCCGACCCCGCCTGCCGCGACTGCGCGCGGATCGACGCCCTGGTGCACCCCTGGGCCGTCGCCGCGCTGACCGGCCACGCCGATCCCGCCGCCGTCCTCGGCTCGCGCGGCGCCCGCCTGCACGCCACCGCCCTGGCCGAACCGCTGCGCAGGGCGGCCACCGCACCGGACCGGCCCACCCGCCTGCACGCCCTGGACGCGGCACTGCTGCGCCTCTGGGAGCGCGCGACCCCGGTCCCCACCCCGGTCAGGCAGACCTGGCACGCCCTCAGCCAGGTCCACGGCGCCGCGCTGATCTCGCAGGTCGCCGCCTCGTCCGGCTGGAGCCACCGCCAGCTCTCGCGCCGCTTCACCGCCGAGCTCGGCGTCCCCCTCAAGACCGCCGCCAGGGTCCTGCGCCTGCACCGGGCGCTGCGCCTGCTCTCCGACGGCCTGCCGGGCTCGCGCGTCGCGGCCGAGTGCGACTTCTACGACCAGGCCCACTTCACCCGCGAGTGCCGCCTGCTCACCGGATCGACCCCCGAAGCGGTGCGGCGCCGCGCGGCGGGAATGGCGATTTCGTCCAATACGGCGGCCGGGCCGGGCGGTGAGGATGGTTCCGGCGGCCGGTTCTCCCGGTCGCCGCGCGGTTCATCCACGAAGTGCCCGGAGGACAGCATGGAGAACGCGGTCGAGGTGTACGAGGCCCCCTGCCTGGTCGAGATCGGCGACTTCGCCGAACTGACCCAGCTCACCAACCGGGGCTACTGGCTGGACGGTCCCTGGGGCGCCTGGTGGTTCTGATCCCCCGACCGGGGAAGGACCGCTGAGGAATCGACGCTGAGGAATCGACGCTGAGGAATCGACGACGCGCCCGCGACCGGCGCCGCGCAGGACCGGTCGCGGGCGCGTTCCCCTGCTGACGGGCGGAGATCCACGATGACCTTCCTGGTGCTCCCGGACCGCGCGCTCCCACCGACACCGGCCGACGGGGTGGGCCCGAAGGAGATCAGGCACCACTCGGGCAGGCCGTGGCTCGTCGGCGACTGGCACGACGACGACATCACCGTTGCCGAGCACGGCCCGAACCGCCTCGTGCTCCTGGGGCCGGCGCTCACCACCCCCGGCGAGCTGACGCGCCGGTTGGGCGCGGTGCGCTCCACCGCCGACCTCGACCCGCTGCTCCGCGCGATCGCGGGCAGCTTCCACGCCCTCGCCTCGATCGACGGCCGGGTGCGCGCCCAGGGCACGCTGTCCACCGCCCGCCAGGTCTGCCACGCCGTCGTCCACG
This sequence comes from Actinosynnema pretiosum, assembly GCF_024171695.1. Classification (GTDB taxonomy): domain Bacteria; phylum Actinomycetota; class Actinomycetes; order Mycobacteriales; family Pseudonocardiaceae; genus Actinosynnema; species Actinosynnema pretiosum. The sequence goes on from NZ_JAMTCF010000015.1 coordinate 249,720, forward strand.
GCGCGACCCTCGTCTCCGACCGGCCGGACCTGCTCGCCGACCTGATCGGCGCCCAGGTCGACGAGGAGCAGCTCGCGCTGGAGCTGCTCGCGCCGTTCGGCCCGCCGTGGCCGCTGGGCGAGCGCACCGCGTGGCGCGGCGTGCGCGTCCCGAGGACGGGGGAGTGCCTGGAGGTCGACCGGGACGGCTCCTGCCGCACCCGCCGGTGGTGGACCCCGCCCGACCCGGTCCTGCCGCTCGGCGACGGCGGCGCGGTCCGCGACGCGCTGCTCGACGCCGTCGCCGCCCGTACCCGGCAGGGCGGCACGGTCAGCGCCGACCTGTCCGGCGGCCTCGACTCGACCACCCTGTGCTTCCTGGCCGCGCGCGGACCGGCCGACCTGGTCACCGTCCACTACGAGGCGCTGGGCCGCTTCTCCGACGACCGCGAGCAGGCCGCCCGCGCCGCGACCGCGCTGGGGCAGGCGCACCACGTCGTCGTCCCGGCGGGCCGGGCGCCGGACTGGTTCGCGCCGCTGGAGCGGGTCCGCCACGACCGCCAGGGACCCCTGGTGTTCGCCAGGGGCCGGGCCACCAACGAGCACCTGGCCGGTGCGGTCGCCGCGCTCGGGTCCCGCAGGCACCTGCAGGGCATCGGCGGCGACGAGCTGTTCCACGCGGGCACGATGGCGCTGCACGCCCTGGCGCGGCAGCGGCCCGCGGCGGCCGTGCGGCACGCCCGCGCCATGCGCGCCCACCGCCGCTGGTCGCTGGCAGCCACGGCGGGCGTGCTCGCGTTCCACCGCTCCTACCCGCGCTGGCTGGCCGACCAGGCCGACCGCCTCGGCCGCCCGCCGACCGCGTTCGGCGCGCCCGCGTGGGAGGTCGAGCCGCTGCTGCCGCCGTGGGCAGGCCGGGACGCCGCCGCGACCGTCCGGCGCGCCCTGCGCGACGCCGCGGCGTCGGACCTCGAACCGCTCTCGCCGATCCCCGCGCAGCACGAGATGATCCGGATCACCGCCGTCAACGGCAGGGCGGTGCGCCGCAACTCCGGCATCGCCTCGGCGTCCGGCGTGACCTTCGAGGCGCCCTTCACCGACGACCGGGTGCTGGAGGCGGTGCTGTCGCTGCGGTTCGCCGACCGGATCGACCAGCACCGCTTCAAACCCGTGCTCGGCACGGCGGTGCGCGGCCTCGTCCCGGCCGACGTGCTGCGCCGCGAGACCAAGAACGACGCCAGCGCGGAGCTGTACGCCGGACTGCGCGCGCGCAGGGACGAGCTGCTGGCGCTGTTCGCCGACTCGCGGCTGGCCGCGCGCGGCCTGATCGACCCGGCGCCGCTGCGCCACGTCCTGCGCGGCGCGCACGCCGACGCCCGCCCGCTCATGCCGTTCGACCCGACGCTCGCCTGCGAGCTGTGGCTCCGGGCCCTGGACCCCGCCGCGCTGCCCGCCGAGGAGGCACGATGACCTTCGCCCTGGTCCCGCACGTCACCGTCACCACGACCCCGCACGGCCTCGTCCTGCTCGACGGCCGCACCGGCCGCTACTGGATGGTCAACGGCACCGGCGCGCTCGTGCTGCGCCACCTGCTGGACGGCGGCACCCCCGACACGGCGGCGGCCGACCTCGGCGCCCGCTTCCCCGACGCGGCGGACGCGGTCAGGGCCGACGTGGACGACCTGGTGTCCGCGCTGCGCGACGCGGGGGTGACCGCCGGGTGAGCGGCCTGCGCATGACCCTGGAATCGGCGGACCGCCTGCCGTGGCGGCAGCGCCCCGCCGCGCTCCTGGCGGTCACGGCGGCGAGGGCGTTGACCAGGCTGCCCCCGCACCGCCTGCGCCGCGCGCTGCTGCTCGCCAGCCGGGGCGCCCGCCCCGCGACCACCGCCCAGGCCCTGCGGGCGCGCACGGCGGTGGTGTCGGTGAGCATCGCGTGCGCGGGGCCGAGGTGCTTGCAGCGCTCCATCGCGGCGGCGCTGCTGTGCAGGCTGCGCGGCACGTGGCCGCAGTGGTGCACCGGCGTGGTCACCCAGCCGTTCGCCGCGCACGCCTGGATCGCGGTCGACGGGGAGCCGGTGGGGGAGGACTCGGGGGCGGTGCGGGGGTTCAGCGTGGTGATGTCGGTGCCGTGATGCTGGCACCGTGATCATCCCCGGCTCGCCACGCTCCACCGGCGCGCCGCTCTCGCCGCGCCGCCGACCGCGCCGCGCGTGAGGTGGCCACCCGGTTCCGGTCCCGCGCCGCAGGGCAGGACCAGCGGCACCGGCGCCCAGCGGGCCGACCCGGTCCGGCGGCGCGCCACCGGGTCCGAGGCGCCGTCCACCACCCACCCCGGCGGGGCGGAACCGCCGGGCGCCAGCACGTTTCTGCACCTGGCCGGAACGGCGAACCCGGCGCGGTCGAAAGCAGGCGCCGAGGCGAAGTCGACCCGGTAGAACCGGGTGGTGCCGACGAAGGCGGCGTCGTCGAACCGCGCGCCACCGCCGAAGTCCGTGCCCTGGAACCAGACGTCACCGGCGAACTCCGCCTCGCGGAAGTCGACGTCACCGGTGAAGACCGTCTCGTCGAACCGGGCGTCGCGGTCGAAAGCCGCCCTGCGGAACAGGGTCGTGCCCACGAAGGCCGTCCTATGGAACCAGGCGTCACCCGCGAACGCGGTGTCGTTGAACCGGGCGCCGCTGAAGACCGCCCCGGTGAACCGGACGTCGCCCGCGAAGGTGACCCGGTGGAACCCGGCGTCGCCGGTGAACACGGCCTCGGTGAACCGGGCGTCGCCGCTGAAGGTCGCGCCGGTGAACCGGGCCTCCCCGGTGAAGGCCGTGCCGTGGAACTCGGTGGCGCCGGTGAAGACCGCGTCGTCGAACGAGGCGTCGCGGGTGAAGGCGGTCCGGGAGAACCGGCTCGTCGCGGTGAAGGCGGCGGCGTCGAACCGCGCGCCACCGAGGAAGGCGGCGTCGTCGAACCGGGCGTCGCCGTCGAAGGCGGCCCGGTCGAACCGGGCGCTCCCCACCTCGATGCCGTCGGCCTCGAAGTCGACCAGGCGCGCACCGGTCAGGTCGAGGTCGATCCCCGCCCAGAAGCGCGGGTCGCGGACGCGCCCCCACCGCCCGCGCTCCGGCCGCAGGTGGTCGGTCAACAACCGCTGGGCGGTCTGCCGCACCAGCGACTCCTCCTGCCGCTCGACCTCCTCCGCCGTCCCCCGCGCCCGGACCGCGCCCGGCGGGGTCCACGGCGCCCGGAGCAGCGAGCAGACCAGGCCGACGACGCGCTGGCGCTGCTCGGGGTAGGCCTGTGCCAGGCTCTCCAGCGACCGGAGCGCCCCGGCCCGCACCAGCGGGTCGGAGTCCTTGCCCAGCTGCTTGGCGGCGGACCCGTAGAGGTCGTTGACCCGGCGCTCGCGGGTGTCCGCCTCGGTGTGCAGCTGGGCGCGCTCGCCGAGCCACTGCCGCCGCACCGTCACCGCCAGCACCAGCGCCCCGGCCACCCCGGCGGCCACGCTCAACCCGAGCCGGACCACCTCCAGCGCCACCACCGCCGACCCCTCGGGCACTGCCGCCGCACCGGGCAGCACGCGCAGCAGCACCACGACCGAGGCCCACCCCGCGCCCACCACCAGCGCCACCGCGAGCGCCACCACCCACCACCGGATCGGCCGCACCCGCCGCTCCTCGTCCCGCGCGCTCCACCGGTCGGGACCCCACCGCCGCACCCCGCCGATCACCGCCACCGCACCCACCACCACGAGCGCCGCCACCACCCCGCGCGCCCGAACCCACTCCCACACCGGCCGCCAGTCCACCGCCCCCCGGTGCACGCGGTCGGCCAGCAGCAACGCCAAGACCCCCACCAGCACCCCGACCACCCCGGCCGCCCGCCGCCGAGGCGCCCGGTCCACCGCGCGGGCCCGCCGGTGATCGGCCGCCCGCCGCCGAGCCACCACCCGAACCCGAACCGGCTCCAGCCACCCCGACCCCACCGCCCACGCTGAACCGGATCCCCACCGCGCCACGCCCAACCCCCACCTGCTCCGGTCACACCCCGCCCACGGAATGTCGATCATGCCTGTCCTGCTTGCCCCGTCCCCCGCCCGTGGGCAGCGCCGTCCCGAAAGCACGGTCGGTCACGCCGGAAAGCCCGCGCACCCGTGGACGACGGGTTCGAGCACCCACCACCCCCGCCGCGCGAGCGGATCACCCCGCGCCACCCGGCTCAGCCCGAACCCCCGCCACCGTCGTGAACTTCCGCCGATAAGCGTCCGGCGACAACCCCGTATGCCGCCGCACCTGCGCCCGCAGGTTGCTCGTCGTCCCCAACCCGCTCCCCACCGCCACCGCGTCCAACCGCCGCTCACCCGCCTCCAGCAACCGGCACGCCAGCGCCACCCGCTCCCGCGTCAACCAGGCCAGCGGCGTCGTGCCCAGCTCGTCGCGGAACCTCCGGTGCAACGTCGCCGGGCTCACCGCCGCGCGCGCCGCCAGGTCCCCCACGCCCAGCGGCCGGTCCACCCGCTCCCGCGCCCAGTCCAGCAGCGGCGCCAGCGACACGTCCGGCACGACCGGCACCGGGCGCGGCACGAACTGGCGCTGCCCGCCCTCCCGGTGCGCGGCGAACACCAGCCTGCGGCTGACCGCGTTCGCCACCTCCGCCCCGTGGTCCCGGCGGATCAGGTGCAGCCCCAGGTCCAGCGCCGCCGCGCTCCCGGCCGAGGTCAGCACGTCCCCGTCGTCCACGAACAGCACGTCCGGCCGCAGCAGCACGCGCGGGTGGCGGGCGGTGAACAGGTCGGTCCAGCGCCAGTGGGTGGTGGCGGGGCGGCCGTCGAGCACGCCCGCCGCCGCCAGGGTGAAGGCGCCGGTGCAGAAGCTCACCAGGCGCGCGCCCCGTGCGGCGGCCCGGCGGACCACGGCCAGGACCTCGGGTGACGGCGGCACCTCGGGATCGGGGCGGTTCGGCACGATCAGGGTGTCGGCGCGGTCGGCGGCCTGCGGGCCGGGCACGTCGGTCAGGGCGAACATCCCGGCGTGCATCCTGGTCACCGGCTCGGCGGCGCACAGCGTGAACTCGTACCAGGGCCGCTCCAGCTCCGGGCGGCGCAGGCCGAACAGCTCGGCGGCCACGCCCAGCTCGAACGGGTTCGAGCCCTCGTCCACGAGCACCACCACCCGGTGCACGTCCTGAGAGGATTCTTGCGACATGTGCGATTTCTAGCACTCACCACCCGTCGTCCGCAGCGCGCACGATGACGGGCATGAGCACCGAACCCGTCGACCTCACCACCGCGCTGGCCACCTTCGACGCCCTGTGGAGCCCCCGGATCCTCACGCGCGTCAACGACCACGACGTCCGCGTCGCCAAGGTCCGGGGCGAGCACGTGTGGCACCGCCACGACAACACCGACGAGTTCTTCCTCGTCCTGTCCGGACAGCTGGACATCGCCCTGCGCGACCCGGAGCGCGTCGTGACCCTCCCGCAGGGCGCGGTGCTCGTCGTGCCGCGCGGCGCCGAGCACAAGCCGTTCTCCGAGCAGGGGGCGACGATCCTGCTGTTCGAGCTCACCGGCACCCTCACCGTCGGCGACCGCCACGACCCGCTGCCGGACCACGTCGACGTGACCACCGGGCACGAGCTCTAGCTCACGGCCTGGGCAGCGCCCCCGTCGTGGTCATCGCGACCGCGCCGCGCAGCAGGTCGTGCAGGGTGGTGTCCTCCGGGCTGGTGTGCAGCACGGGCAGGGTCGGGTCGGCCCGGTAGGCGGCCAGGAGGCCTGCGGGCGGGGGGACGTACGCCGACAGCGCGCCCGCCAGCACCAGCACCTGGAGGCAGTACGCCTGCGCGGCCTCGCCCAGCTCCGGGACGTGGCCGCGCACCAGGGCGGTCGCGTCGGCCAGGGTGGCCAGCGAGGCGCGCTTGTGGCGGGCGATGACCTCGGCGGAGACGTTCTGCTCCAGGACGCCGCCCTGCGCGCCGAACAGGTCGCAGAGCACCGGCCGGTCGGCCAGCGAGCGGCTCAGGACCTCGGACAGGCGGGTGGCCCGCTGCTCGGCGGAGCGGCTCGGGTCGACGTCGCCGAGCTCCTCGGTGATCGCGGCCAGCCACTCCCGCAGGAAGCGGTTGAGCAGCTCCAGCAGCACGGCCTCGCGGGTCTCGAAGTAGCGCAGCACGTTGGACTTGGCCAGACCGATGCGGCGGCTGAGCTCGTTGAGGCTCAGCTCGGCGACCGGCATCTCGTCGAGCATCGCCGCCGCCGTGTCCAGGATCGCGCGGCGGCGGATCTCCCGCTGCTCCTCGCTCCTGGCCCGTTGGAACGTCACCGGGGCAGCTTACAACGAACCGGCGGTCTCTTGACATGAGACCGCCGGTCTCTTAATGTTCCGACCGGTAACAGACCGGCGGTGCGTTAAGAGGGGTGCGAGATGAGTGCGAACTGGACCGAGCGGGACGTCCCCGACCAGAGCGACCGGGTCGCGGTGGTGACCGGCGCGAACACCGGGCTGGGCTTCGAGACCGCGCGGGTGCTGGCGGAGCGGGGCGCGACGGTGGTGCTGGCCGTCCGGGACGCGGCGAAGGGGGAGCGGGCCGCCGAGCGGATCGCGGGGAAGGTCCTGGTGCAGGAGCTCGACCTGACGTCGCTGGACTCGGTCCGCGCCGCCGCGACCGCCCTGCGCGCCGCCCACCCCCGGATCGACCTGCTGATCAACAACGCGGGCGTGATGCACACCCCGAGGCGGACCACCCGCGACGGCTTCGAGCTCCAGTTCGGCACCAACCACCTCGGGCACTTCGCGCTCACCGGGCTGCTGCTGGAGAGCCTCCTGCCGGTGCCCGGCTCCAGGGTGGTGACGGTCAGCAGCACCGGGCACCGCATCCAGGCGGCGATCCACTTCGACGACCTGCAGTGGGAGCGCGAGTACAGCCGGGTCGGCGCCTACGGCCAGTCCAAGCTCGCGAACCTGATGTTCACGTACGAGCTCCAGCGACGGCTCGCCGCGCGCGGCGGCACCGTCGCGGTCGCGGCGCACCCCGGCGTGTCCAACACCGAGCTTGCCCGCAACACCCCGGCCGCGATCCGCGTGCCGATCGGCTGGCTCGCGCCGCTGCTCACCCAGCCCGCGCCGATGGGCGCGCTGCCGACCCTGCGCGCGGCCACCGACCCGGCGGTGCTGGGCGCGCAGTACTACGGGCCCGGCGGGCGGGGCGAGGTCAAGGGGCACCCGAGGGTGGTGCTGTCCAGCCCGCAGTCGCACGACCTGGACGTCCAGCGCAGGCTGTGGGACGTCTCCGAGCGGCTGACCGGCGTGGGGTTCCCGGTCTGAGGGGCGGTCGGGACGACCGGCTCGCGCCCGTCCCGACCGCCCGTCCCGACTGCCCTGCCCGACCGCCCCTCCCTACCGGGCGGCTCACGGGCTCCCGGTGACCTGGTCGCCCGCCTTGGTGATCCGGTACGTGGTGCGCTCGCCGCTCCAGAAGTGGAACACCAGGGTGACCGGGCCGTCGGCGACCTCGGCGAAGAACTCCGGCTTCAGGATGATCCGGTTCCCGGCTGGATCGGGCTGGAAGTGCTGCCAGAACTCCTTGTACGGCGTCCAGTTCGCCGGTCCGGCCGGGCTGCCGTCGGCGTAGCGGGCCTCCATCGTGGCGAGCTGGTCGCCCAGGAACCGGGTGGGGACCGCGAACGACGCGGTGGTTCCCGTGGCCGCGGACTGGACCGGCGGGTCGTGGCTGATCACGTCGACCGGCCACGGGACGCCCTGGGAGAAGCGGAGTTCCACGGTCGCGTTGACGCCGTGGGCGCGGTTGCCCGCCAGCCTGGTGAGGGCGGCGGCGGTGAAGGTCAGCGTCGTGCCGGAGAGGGTGTAGTCCGTGCCCGCCTTCAGGGTTCGACCGGCCGCCCGCACGCTGCGCAGCGCGGTGCCGTTGAGGTTGAGGGCGAGCGACTTCGCGGTGATCGGCAGTGCGCGCGGCAGGTGGACGCGGTCGCTCGCGGCGGTGCCGGAGCGGGTGGTCCAGCTCGACCTGATCAGGTCGTGCAGGCCCTGGTCGCGCCAGCGCAGGGCGGTCCGGTCGAGGAACTGGCCCGCGTCCCACAGCATCGTGGTCAGGCCTCGGGTCCTGGCGTGGTGGCCCACGGCCTCCAGGAACTTCAGGAACTCGCCGCGCTCGATCACGCCCGGCCGGTTGTGGTCGTAGTTCAGCAGCGCCCACTCGCCGACGATCACCGGGACGCCCCGGTCGACCAGGCTGCGCCGCACCCGCTCGAAGGTGTCGACCAGGTCCCGCTCCACCTCGGCGTCGAACCGGGTGTACCCGGCGATGTTCACGCTGAACGGCCAGAACCCGTAGAAGTGCACGGTCGCCGCGATGTTGGTGTCCCGCAACAACTCGTAGCCCGCCAGGAACGCGTCGAGACGGCCCTGGTCGGCGTTGGTGTGCAGGGTGGGCAGCACCAGCAGGCGGGTGGCGTTGCCACCTCCGGAACCCCGCACGACGCGGTGGAACTCGGCGTTCAGCTCGTGCAGCGCCCGGTAGTTCTCCTCGTCGCCGGAGGTGCCCGCGAACTGGGGTTCGTTGATGTTCTCGAACACCAGCTTCGAGGAGTGGTCGCGGAAGGCGGCGGCGATCTGCGTCCACAGCGCGGTGTAGCGGGCCAGGACGTTCGCGCGGTCGGTCGGGTAGGTGTTGAGCCACTGCCACGAGTCGTGGTGCAGGTTCACCATCACGTGCAGGCCCTCGGCCAGCGACCAGTCGACCACCTCGCGGACGCGGGCCAGCCACGCCGGGTCGATGGTGAAGTCGGGCGCGGGACCGTGGTGGTTGCTCCAGGTGATCGGCAGGCGGACGCTGCGGTAGCCCTGCTCGCGCACGTGGCGCAGCAGCGCCCTGGTGGTGCGCGGGTTGCCCCACGAGGTCTCGTCGGGGATCGCGTCCAGGGTGTTGCCGAGGTTCCACCCCGGCTGCATGGCCGCGACCACCGACCGCGCGTCGGCGGGCGCCGCGATTTCCGGTGGCGCGACCTCGGGTGGGGCGGGGGAGGCGGTGGCGGAGAGCGGGCCCGCCGCCAGCAGCAGGGCGAGGGCCGGGGCCAGCAGGCGGGTGGACCACCGGGTTGCGCGCGGGTGCGAGTTCACGACGACACCGTCCTTGACCGCTCGGAGCGCAGGAAAGTTTCTTTCACGCAAACGTGGGGAGTTTCGGTGCCGGATGCTACGCAGCGGGTCGGAAAAGCGTCAACGACTGACCTGTCATCGACGATGTGAGCATTATTTTCCCGGCGCGCCGTCGAATATTCTGGTCGAACGCGAGTCGAATGCGGCAGCCCCGTTGACCTGCACTGCGGCCGTGGGTACGGTCCGCACGGCAGAAAGTTTCCCGAGCACTTCCCGAAATTTTCCGCACCGATGAGGCCCGACCGAAGACGGTGAGATGAGCACCCCGATCATCCCTGGTTTCCACCCCGATCCGAGCGTGTGCCGGGTGGGTGAGGACTACTACCTGGCCTGTTCGAGCTTCGAGTACTTCCCCGGCGTCCCGGTCTTCCACAGCCGTGATCTGCTGAGCTGGACGTTGATCGGCAACGCCCTGGACCGGCCCGAGCAGTTGCGGCTCGCGGAGGCCACCCCGTCCGGCGGGCTCTACGCGCCGACGCTGCGGCACCACGACGGCCGGTTCTGGCTGATCGTCACGAACGTCTCCGGCGGCGGGAACCTGCTCTTCCACACCGAGGACCCGGCCGGGCCGTGGTCGGACCCGATCCCGCTGCCGGGTGTGCACGGCATCGACCCGGACCTGGCCTGGGACGAGGACGGCAACTGCTGGTGCACCTGCGCCGGGGTGACCCAGGTGCGCATCGACACCACCACCGGGGAGGCGCTCGGCGACCAGGTCCGGATCTGGTCGGGCACCCCCGGAGCGAAGGCCCCCGAGGCGCCGCACCTCTACGAGATCGGCGATCACTGGTACCTGCTGATCGCCGAAGGCGGCACCGAGCGCGGGCACGCCGTGTCCATCGCCAGGGGCGAGTCGGTGAACGGACCGTTCACCCCCAACCCCGACAACCCCGTCCTCACCCACCGGGGCACCGACGACCCGGTGCAGAACACCGGGCACGGCGACCTGGTGCAGGCCGTGGACGGCAGCTGGTGGCTCGTGTTCCTCGGCGTGCGACCGGGCGGCGGCACGCCGGGGTGGCACGTGCTGGGCCGGGAGACGTTCCTGGCCCCGGTGACCTGGGTCGACGGCTGGCCGGTCGTCGGCGAGCCGGTCGCGGGCCCCGCCGAGCCGTGGGCCGACCTGGTCCTGGACCACTTCGACGCGCCGAGGCTGCACCCGCGCTGGATCTCGCTCCGCGAGCGCTCCCCCGAGCGGTGCACCACCACCGCCCGCCCCGGCTGGCTGACCCTGCGCGCGGGGCCCGAGAAGGCCTCCGTGCCCGAGAACGCCTCCGGGCCCGAGAACGCCTCTGTGCCCGAGAACGCCGCCGGGTCCGAGAACGCCGCCGAGGGCGAGTTCGTCGGCATCCGCCAGCAGCACCGCTCGTGCCGGACCCGCGTCGTCGTCGACGCCACCGAGGGCAGCGGTGGCCTGGTGGTGCGCCTGGACGACCGGCACCACTACGGGATCGAGGTGTCCGGGGGCCGTGCGACCGCCCGAGCGCACGTCGGCCCGTTCCGCTCCGAGCTGGGCAGCGCCGAGGTCGGCCCCGGCGAGGTCGTCCTGGAGATCGGGATCACCGAGACCCGGCGCCTGACCGACGCCCGCACCGGCCCCGACACCGTGGCACTGCGCGTCGTCCACCCCGACGGCGCGGTCACCGAACTCGCCGCGCTGGACGGCCGCTACCTGTCCACCGAGGTCGCGGGCGGCTTCACCGGCCGGGTCGTCGGCGTGCGCGCCACCAGCGGCACCGTCCACTTCGACCGGTTCGAGCACGAACCCGTCGACCCGACCCGATGAGGGGAACCCCGACATGGCAGTGGACCGCAGGGCGTTCTTAGGGCTCCTCGCCGCCACGGGCGGCGCCGCGCTGGTCGGGTGCGAGGCCCCGGCCCCGCGCGGCGGTTCCGCGCTCGGCGGCGACGCGCTCGCGGCGCTGCTGCCCGCGCACCGGCCGGTGGAGTTCGCCAAGCCGGACCTGCCGGGCGTGAACGGCTCGGTGCCCGGATACCTGTCCTACCCGGCCGCCCCGGTGCGGGCCGTGCAGGGGGCGGTGCTCAGCGCCGACGTCACCGCGATGACCCCGTCGTTCTGGCCGCCCGCGCCGGGTCTGGGGCAGAACTCCTACTACGACGCGGTCAACGAGCGCCTCGGCGGCGCGGTGAGGTTCGAGACCGTGTCCGGCGCCGACTACCAGGCCAAGCTCGCCGCCCTGATGGCGGCGCGGCAGGTGCCGGAGCTGACCGTCGTGCCCACCTTCACCATGCCGCCCAGGTTCAGCGAGGGCGTCGGCGAGGTGTTCCGCGACCTGACCGACTTCCTGTCCGGCGAGCGGGTGGCCGACTACCCGATGCTGGCCAACATCCCCACCGACTCGTGGCACGCGTGCGTGCACAACGGGCGCCTGCACGGCGTGCCCTACCCCGGCCAGCTGTTCCCCGAGGTGCTGTTCTACCGGGACGACGTGTTCGAGCAGCTCGGGGTCGAGCCGCCGCGCAGCGCCGAGGAGTTCGCGGCGATGGCCAAGCGGCTCAACGACCCCGCGAACAACCGGTGGGCGCTCGGCGACGTGTTCCGCTCGCTCGTGCGGGCCTTCGGCGGCCGGGGCGACTGGGTGCGCGACGACTCGGGCAAGCTGCTCAACCAGCTCGAAGCGCCCTGGTACGCCGAGGCGGTGCGGTTCACCCGGTCCCTGTACGACGCGGGGTGCGTGCACCCGGACATCGTGGCGGGCAACTGGAACCGCAGCAACGAGCTGTTCGCGTCCAGGCAGATGGTCGTGAACCAGGGCGGCATGGGCGCGTGGGCCGAGCAGGTCGCGCAGCAGCGGCCGGCCGACCCCGGCTTCCGGATGACCGCGCTGCCGCTGTTCGCGCACGACGGCGGCGAGCCGACCTACCCGGTGGCCGCGCCGACGGCGATGGTCGCGTTCGTGCGCAAGGACGTCCCGGACGACCGGGTGCGCGAACTGCTGCGGCTGTGCGACTTCGCCGCCGCGCCGATCGGCACCGAGGAGCACCGGCTGCTGCGGTACGGGGTGGAGGGCGTGCACAGCGCGCGGGACGAGCGGGGCAACCCGGCGCTGACCCCGCTGGGGCAGAAGGAGATCACGCTGACCTACGGCTTCGCGGCGGGCCCGCCGGAGGCGATCACGACCACCGACCACCCGGACCTCGTGCGCGCCCAGCACGCCTGGTACGCGCGGGAGTGGGGCCACCAGACCAAGCCGCTGGCGTTCGGGCTGCGGGTGGAGGAGCCGCCGGAGTTCGCCACCCTGGCCAAGGAGTTCGCGGACCGGACGGCGGACGTCCTGCGCGGGCGGGCCGAGCTGTCCGAAGTGGACGGTCTGGGCGAGCGGTGGCGCAAGGCGGGCGGTGACCGGTTGCGGGAGTTCTACGACAAGGCGCTGCGGGACGCCGGGCGCTGAGCGGGCAGGAGCTGAGCTGGCGGGCGGGTGCGCGCACCGCCGATCCGGCGGGCGCGGGGGAGAAGCACCGAGGAGGAGACCCACGTGAGAGCACTTTTACCGGGGCGGAAACGGAAGAATCGCCGTGCGCTGGCCGCTGCGGCCGTAGCGCTGACCTTCGCCACCACCTCGGGTGCGCCGGTCGTCGCCGCCCCAGGGCCCGACGCCCCGGCGACGGCGTCCGACGTGTCCGCGGCGGCCGTGACCATCCCGGCCCAGTGGCACGACCTGACCGGTGACGGGCGGTCCGACCTGCTCGCCAGGGAGGCGGCCACCGGCACGATCTACCTCTACCCGCACAGCGGGACGTACAACGGCACGAGCACGTTCCCCACGCGTCACGCGGTGCTGTCCGGCACGCAGGCGCTGAACTGGATCGCGGTGTCCGAGGTGACCGGCGACTTCGCCCCGGACCTCATCGGTCGGCGCACCGACGGCACGCTGGTGGTGTACCCAGGAAGCGGTCTGCTGCAGGGGTACGGCACCTTCGGCGAGGTGATCGAGGTCGGTTACGGCTGGGCGCCCATCACCGCGCTCGCGGTGGCCGACGTCACCGACGACGGCGAGCAGGACATCGTCGCCCGGTGGCCGGACGGCACCCTGTACGTCTACGAGCACACCGGGGTGTTCGACGAGGTCAACACCTGGGCGCCGCCGGAGCCGATCGGCTACGGCTGGAACACCGTGGACTGGCTCGGGGTCGCCGAGCTGACCTCGGACGACGCCCGCGCCGACGTCGTCGCGCGCCGGAGCGACGGCTCGCTCCAGCTGTACCGGCACGGCCTCTGGTACGAGGGCACGGCGACCTTCGAACCGCCGGTCCGGGTGGGCCTCGGCTGGCACACGGTGCAGATCATGACGCTGATGACGGTCACCATCGACGACCACACCGACATCGTGACCCGCAACAGCCGGGGCGAGCTGGTGGTCTACCGCAACGCGGGCGCGCACAACGGCGACCTGACGTTCCACAGCCCGACCGTCGTGGGCTACGGGTGGGACACGATGGATCTGATCGCGTGAGCCCCCGGTCGATGCGAACCGGAGCGGCGAAGACGATGGGGGAGCGCGTGCGCGTCCTGGTGTCCTTACTGGTCGTCGGTGTCCTGATCGCCACCTCGACCCCGGCGGCGATCGCCGCGCCACCCGCCGCGCCTGGGACGGGGGAGACCCTGGTCAGCCGGGTCTTCGAGACCACGCTCGACGGGAAACCGCTTTCCGAGTCGGGTGACCAGTTCTACGAGGTGAAGATCGCCGATTTCGGCACCCCACGACCGGGCGAGGTGGGCGCGGAGAAGAAGGCCGACCCGCTGCCGGAGGTGGCCACCGGGTGGGACGCCGCCTTCGAGGCGGAGTGCCGCGACCCGGCCCGTGCGAGCCAGACGGGCAGTGCGAAGGGGTGGACGAAGAACCACTACCGGTGGTGCCGAGCAGTCACGGTCAACTGGGAGCGGTCGACCTGCAACAACGGCAACTGCCGGGTGTACGCGCTGCTCGCGGTGCAGACGATCTGGCTGGGCTACGCGGACGCGCGCAACCGGAAGTTCCACATCTGGGGCAAGACCTTCGACGCCGTCGAGAGGCTGGGCAGCTTCGAGGACGACGCCCGCGTGGGGGCGTTGGCGGGCTGCGTAGCCGTGCGGGGGAAGTCCTCGTGCAGCGCGTACCACCAACCTGCCCAGCTCGCCACCCTGGGGGACGTCAAGGCCAAGCGCAACAACGTCTTCGAGACGGTGCTGACCGACAACAGCATCATCGACCTCAAGCTGACCGGTGACGCGGTCGTCCCGGTGCGGATCCACAGCCGGTTCACCGGTGTCGGTGGCGCCGGGCACGCGGGCGAGACGTTCCAGCTGGACAGCGACCACGTCGAGAGCCGGTGCGACTCGGTGAAGCTGCGCAGCAAGAAGGCGTGCGTCTTCCACAACGTGAGCCCGTACCTGACCTACGACAAGAACGACACCGCCTACCCCCTCGGCGACCTGATCGACCACATCCGCCACGCGCAGAACCAGCTGGGCGCGCCCGGCCGCTGGGACAACGGGGGACCGGACGGCCCACCGCTGACCAGGGTCAGGGACGCCAAGATCCAGCGGGACAACCGGAAGCGCCCCAAGGCCCAGTGCCGCCAGGCCAACCCCGGCGGGTGGAACTGGCGGATCCAGCAATGCGACGAGTACCCGTTCGCCTCGGTGCGGGAGGGCGGGGCGAGCGGTGGTCCGGTGTCCGGCAGGCTGATCTCCGCCACGCACAACCGAGAGGGCGGCACCCAGCTCAACAACTGGTACAACTGGGACCGCGTCCTCCACGACGACACGTTCTGGGTGAACCTGGTCGGCTGAGCGGTGGTCCCCGCCGACCGCGTTCGGCGGGGACCACCGGTAGCCGCTCAGGCTCGCGGCGGGGCCGTGCTGCGGCGGACGGTCAGGGTGGTCGCCAGTTCCACGCCCAGCTGCGGCGGGCGCTCGCCCCGGCCCAGCGCGAGCGCCAGCTCCGCCGCCGCGGCGGCCATCTCCGCCAGGGGCTGGCGCACGGTGGTCAGCGGCGGGTCGACCAGGTCGCCCACGGGCAGGTCGTCGAAGCCCACCACGCTCAGGTCCTCCGGCACGCGCAGCCCGGCCTCGCGGGCGGCCCGGTAGGCGCCGAGGGCCTGCAGGTCGTTGCAGGCGAACAGCGCGGTCGGCGGGTCGGGCAGGGTCAGCAGGGCTCGGGCTGCGGTGAACCCGCCCTCCACGGTCAGCGGGCCGCGCGCGACGAGCGCGGGGTCGGCGGCGATGCCCGCGTCCTCCAGGGCGGAGCGGTGGCCGTCCAGGCGGGCGCGGCAGAACAGCACGTCGTCCCGGTCGGTGAGCACGCCGATCCTGCGGTGGCCGAGCGCGGTCAGGTGCCGGGTGGCCGCGCGACCTCCCGACCAGTTGGTCGCGCCGACGAACGGCACGTCGTCGGGCAGCTCGCCGGTCGGGTCGAACACCACGAACGGGATTCCCCTGGCGCGCAACCGGTCCCGCTCCTCGGCGGAGAGCTGCGCGACGGTGACCACGCAGGAGGGACGGCGGTCCAGCGCGTCGTCGATCCAGTAGCGCACCGAGCTGCCCCTCGGGCCGAACTCGGACAGCACCAGCCCGACCCCGTGCCTGCGCGCGACCCGCTGCACGCCCCGGATGATCTCCACGCCCCACATGTCGGCGGGCTCGTCGAACACCAGGTCCACGACCGCGCCCCGCCCGGTCGCGCTGGACTTGCGGTAGCCGTACTCGTCGATCAGGGCCTCGACGCGGGCCCTGGTGCCCGCCGAGACGCCCGAGCGGCCGTTGAGCACCTTGGAGACGGTGGGCACGGAGACGCCCGCGCTGGCGGCGATGTAGGAGATGGTGACCGGCCTGCTGGAATCGGTCCGCTCCCGGCTGTCCGACAAGCCCCGCTCCTCTCCGCCCGCCCGACCACCGGCGGGCGCCCGCCCCGGCCACTCTACGGTCGCCGGGGCCGTCGGGGACGCGGGCGCGCGTGGGCCGGTCGGCGCGCCTTCGGCCACCCACCGGCCCGCGCCGGGATCAGCGGAACGCCGCGACGTTGCGCGCCGCCCACTCGGCGAACGCGCGCGGCGCCCGCGACAGCACGCGCTCCACGTCCGGGCTCACCCGCAGCTCCGCCTCGTTCGGCGAGCCGAGGATGTCCAGGGTGTCGTCCGCCAGCTCGCCGGGCATCGACCGGGACATGGCCTCCTTCGCCTCGGCCCGGCTCAGCTCGTGGAAGCGCACCGGCTCGCCCAGCGCGTCCGCGACGGCCTCGGCCTGCTGCCGGGGCGTGATCAGCTCGGGGCCGGTCAGCTCCAGCGCCGACCCGTTCCAGGTCTCGTCCAGCAGGCAGGCCGCCGCGACCTCGGCGATGTCCGCCGGGTCGACGACCGGCACGCCGACGTCGCCGAACGGGGCGACCACGAGCCGCTGCGCGCTGACGGACTCGGCCCACCACAGGGCGTTCGACGCGAACCCGCCCGGCCGCAGGACCACCTGGTCGAGGCCGGAGCCGCGCAGGGCGTCCTCCAGCTCGCGCATCGCGATCCGGGTCCTGCCGAACGGCCGGGTCACCACGCCCAGCGTCGAGAGCAGCACCACCTTGCGCACCCCGCTGCGCGCGGCCAGGTCGATCAGGTCGACGGGGTTGGCGCCTGCGGCGTGCAGGTCGCCGGACAGCAGCAGGAACAGCGACTCCGCCCCGTCCAGCAGCGGGGCCATGCTCGACGGGACCGACAGGTCGGCCACCGCGTGCACCGCCCCGTCCGGCGCCTGCGCCTGGTGGCGCGACACCGCCGTCACCCGCCGACCCGCCCCGGTCAGCGCCCGCGTCAGCGGCAGTCCGATGTTCCCGGTCGCACCGGTCACCACGATCATGGAGAACTCCTCGTCACAGCGTTGCTCTTCCGCGAGACGGGACGCTAGGAGCCGGAACTTACTTTTGGTAAGGACGTACCTCGGGGTAAGTTCAGGACGTGGCGGGAGGCTCGCAGTTGGCGCAGGGTGGTTCCGGGGCCCGGTATGACGTGTTTCACACCGACTGCCCGGCGCGCGACGTGGTCGACCACGTCACCAGCCGGTGGGGGATCTGGGTGCTGATCTCCTTGCGGAGCAACGACCTCAGGTTCTTCGAGCTGCGCGACAGCGTCCGGGGGATCAGCGAGAAGATGCTCTCGCAGACCCTGCGCGTGCTGGTCGAGGACGACCTGGTGTGGCGGCGCGTCGAGCCCACCACCCCGCCGCAGGTGACCTACGGGCTGACCGCGTTCGGCCGCGAGGTCGGGCAGCCGCTGACGGACCTGTTCGACCTGATCACGCGGCGCCTCCCGCCGCGCGAGGACGCCCGGACGTAGGGTGGGCCGGTGGTGAACGACGGACGCGCCCTGACCGCCCGCGGCGCGCAGCGGCGCACCGAGCTGCTCGACGCCGCCATCGCGGTGGTCGCCGCAGGCGGTTCGGGCGTGCTGACGCACCGCGCCGTCGCCGCGACCGCCCACGCCTCGCTCGCGTCGGTGACCTACCACTTCTCCTCGATCGAGGACCTGCGCCGGTCGATGTTCGAGCGGGCGCTCCAGGTGGTGGACGACCGGCTCACCGCCACGGCGGCCACCGGACCGCCGGAGGAGCTGCCGAGACTGGCGGCGGACTACGTGCTGGCGCTGGTGACCGAGCACCGGGACGCGGCGGCGGCCGTGCAGGAGATGATCGTCGCGGCGGCCCACGACCCGGCGCTGCGGCCCACGTTCCACGCCTACCACGAGCACCTGGCCGAGCACCTGGCGCCGTGCGTGGGCGGGCGCACCGCCGGGCTCGCGGTGGCGGCGACCTTGCAGGGCCTCGTGCTCACCGCGCTCGCGCACCCGGACCTGGAGCCGGAGACCTTCCACGCCGCCGTGCTCGACCTGATCGACCGCCTGCGCGTCGACCCGTAGCAGCGGCCCTGGAGCAGCCGACCCGTAGCAGCCGGCCCGGAGCGGCGGAGGGCTAGGGCGTGTCCTCAAAGCAGTTGTAGCTGATCTGCTTTGATTTCGGGTCGTGATCCGCAGGCACGAGTTGACCGATGAGCAGTGGCGGGTGATCGAGCCGTTGCTGCCAGTCTCGGGCGCGAAGGGTCGTCCTCGGGTGGACGACCGTCGGGTGATCAACGGGATGCTGTTCAAGGCCAAGTCCGGGATCGCGTGGCGTGACCTTCCCGAACGGTACGGGCCGTGGAAGACGGTCTACAACCGGTTCTGGCGCTGGTCGCGCGACGGCACCCTCACCGCGCTCGTGGCGAGGGTTCGCGTCATCGCCGAGGCGATCGACGAGTTCGACCGCGAG
>NZ_JAMTCF010000016.1 GCF_024171695.1 Actinosynnema pretiosum
CAACTTCTCCCCGCACCGGCACCCCGATGTCCGCGCCTGGGCCGCCGACAACAACACCGAACTGGTGTTCCTGCCGATCTACTCCAGCTGGTTGAACTGGATCGAGTCCGAGTTCGCCGCCCTGCGCTACTTCGCCCTCAACGGCACCGACCACCGCAGCCACACCGAACAGAACGCTGCCATCGCCTCGTTCATCCGCTGGCGCAACGCCCGAGCCCGACCCAAGACCGGCTTCGCCACCGACTCACCCATCCGCACCTGGACCGATTACCCGGCCAGGGCTGCGTGACAAGCCACTAGGTTTGTGGTGTGAGTCGGCGGATGGTGGTGCGGATCATCGCCCAGCGGACGATGGCCTCGTGGTGGTGTGGGAGACGTTCGTAGTCGCGGGCGCAGCGGCGGTAGCCGGTGCCGGCCCACACGAGCGAGAGGCGGCCGCCCGCCCGGTCGCAGACCCGTCGGAGCAGGGACCGGGCGGCCCGTTTGTCGTGGATGCTCGCCGGGGTGACCAGCACCGCGATCAGCAGCCCCATCGTGTCCACCACGATGTGGCGCTTGCGGCCCTGGACCTTCTTGGCCGCGTCCCAGCCCCGACTGTCGCGGCCGACGGTCGGGGCGGCGCGCAGCGACTGGGAGCCGATCACCCCGGCCGAGGGCGCCGCCACGCGCCCGGTCCTCAATCGGACCCGGTCGCGGACGATGTCGAGCAGGCGTTGACTCGCGCCGGCCAACTCCCAGGCGGCGAAGCGCTGGTAGACGGTGTTCCAGGGCGGGAAATCGGCGGGCAGGGCACGCCACTTGGCGCCGTTGTCGACCGTGTGCAGGATCGCGTCCACGACCATGCGGCGGCAGTGCTTCTCGGGGCGACCGCTCTGGCCTGCGAGCCAGGGCGGGTCGGGCAGCAACGGGTCGACGAGAGCCCACTGGGTGTCGGTCAGATCAGTCGGGTAACGACGCCGACGAACGGCCGGTTCGTGGGTGGCGGCCAGATGACAACACGGAGTGTCGCCGGTGACAGCTCCCGCCGGGATCGGGCAGGATAACAACGGAACTCCTGGTGGAACGGCGCTTCGACACCGTCCGATCTGGAAGGAGTTCCCCTGTCTCCGCACCAAAGAAATTAACCCGCCAGCAGTTCCCAAATAGCCACTAAGTAAGTAAATCGGTCGAGCTACATGAAGACGATTTGCCGCATTTGTAACAGGAACGCTACAATTGGGGTCATGGACTTTCCGGTAGGCGTAGTATGGCAGGATATTAAGCAGGCGACACTATACTGCGACAAAATAATGCCCTGTGCGGGATACGACGAGGTTCCCGCTGAGTTTCGCATAGACTTCGAGACCCTGAAGCCTACATATCGGCAACTGGCTTCGGAATATGTTCCAAATATCGGCGAGTCCGAGTGGGAAGCATTTGTTCGCTCCATTCATACGCCGGATTACGAATACGATGACGAGACCTCATGGACGGCTGATGACACGGTGTACGCCGCCGCACGCGCCCTTTCCTTGAGGGGGGTAGATTGCTTCACTTTCACTAGCAGGTCTCACAGGTGGGCTGAAGATGACAGGTTGTTGCAATATTCGTACTACGAAGAGAGGCGTGAGTGGTATGAGTCTCATGGTAGACAAAATGGCGAACTAGAGCCTCCACGGTATCCTTCAATTAAAACAAATAACATGGTGGAAGTGCAATTGCATCGCATGAATGTGGTAAATACGGAGCTCGCCCCCTGGGAGCAGGTTTACGATTTCAAGAAAGACAATGAATCGGTACGCGCCCTGCGTGACATGCGACTCTTGTTCGACGAAAAATTGCGAGACAAAAATTTTAGCTTTGTTGAAGATTATATATCAAAGAAGCTGGACGACTATGAACTGGCACGGAAGAAACACGGATTTGAAACTGCAACAGGTACACTGCAGTTGTTTTTGAATTCAAAGTCGGCCGCTGGGGCCGGGGCAATCGCGGCAGCGGGAATCATAGCCGACAAAAGCGCGATCTCCGTTCCTGCCTTTAGTGCGGCCGTTGTCCTAGAGTTGGGAAATGTCATTGTAAATATTATCAATCGCCGTAAGAGTTTTACCTTTTTCGGAAAAAATGCCGATCTAGCTTATGTATTTATGGCGCGCGGACAATTGCGGTCATGACATAGTGGGTGTACTGTAAATAAAATTTTTGCGTTAAGTTTGTCAAATAAATTAAAGAAATGCCAGAATGGCAATTTTCTGTGACCCGCGCTTGACATTCAATAATAGCAGCGCAATTTTTATCGTGATGTTGCAGGTTGTGGTGCGCGCTAAGTGGCTTTTTGGGGACTCTGATCTGTCATGCGAGTCGGCGGAGGATGATGCGGATCATCGCCCAGCGGACGTGGGCTGCGTGGTGGCGTGGGGGGCGTTCGTAGTCGCGGGCGCAGCGACGGTGGCCGGTGATCCAGGCCAGGGACCGTTCCACTACCCAACGCCTTGGTAGCACCTGGAACAGGGTTTTGCGTGGTCGGGACACCACCTCCACCCTCAATCCGAGGGTGGTGTGGGCCCAGCTAGGAAAGGCGCCGTGGTAGCCGGTGTCCGCCCAGACCAGTGACAATCGGGCGCTGGCGCGATCCCGGACCCGTCGGAGCAGGGACAGGGCGGCGCGTTTGTCGTGGATGCTAGCCGGGGTGACCAGCACCGCGATCAGCAGCCCGAGGGTGTCCACGACGATGTGGCGTTTGCGGCCCTGGACCTTTTTGGCCGCGTCGTAGCCGCGGCTGTCGCGGTTGACGGTCGGGGCGGCGTGTAGTGACTGGGAGTCGATCATCCCGGCCGAGGGCGCCGACACGCGCCCGGTCCTCAACCGGGCCCGGTCGCGGAGCGTGTCGAGCAGGCGTTGGCTGGCGCCGGTCAGCTCCCAGGCGGCGAAGCGCTGGTAGACGGTGTTCCAGGGTGGGAAGTACGTGGGCAGGGCGCGCCACTTGATGCCGTTGTCGACCGTGTGGAGGATCGCGTCGACGACCTGGCGTCGGCAGTGTTTCTCCGGACGCCCGCCCAGCCTTGTGAGCCAGGGCGGGGCGGGCAACAGCGGGTCGACCACCGCCCACTGGGCGTCGGTCAGGTCGGTTGGGTAACGACGTGTCCGCACGACGGGTTGGTGGGTGGACGCCAGGCGGCAGCACGGGGTGTCGCCGGTGACAGCGCCCGCCGGGGTCGGGCAGGATAACAACGGAACTCCTGGTGGAGCGGATGCCTAGACAACACCCGATCTACCATGAGTTCCCCCGTCTCCGCACCACAGAGCAGCAGTTCCCAAACAGCCACTTAGACCTCCTTTCGGAATGAGTTGGTTGGGGTTTTGGCTGGTGGGAAACCCGGTAGGATATGGCTGCGCCATGGATTGTCGGTAACGAGCTGTGGGACCTGGTCGAGCCATTGATCCCGGTCCCGACCAGGCACTTCCGCCACCCCGGCCGCAAACGGCTGCCCGCCCGCGAGTGCCTGCAGGGCATCCTGTTCGTACTGCACACCGGCATCGGGTGGGCCGACCTGCCCACCGAGCTCGGCTTCGGCTCCGGTTCGACCTACCGCCGCAGAATGCTCGAATGGGTCGAGGCAGGGGTCTGGCAGCGCCTGCACGAGGTGATGCTGACCGAGTTGCACGCTGCCAACAGGATCGACTGGTCACGCGCGGCGATCGACTCCTCCCACGACAGGGCACTAAAAGGGGCACTTCACGGGTCCGAGCCCGGTCGACCGCCGCAAGACCGGGGCGAAACACCACTTGGTCGTCGACGGTGCCGGTCACCCACTGACCATCGCCGTCAGCGCGGCCAACACCCACGACACCGGCACACTAGGCGAGATGGTCGACGCCCCGCCCCGCGTCGCGGGCACACCCGTACATCCGAGGTGGCGGCCGCAGGTGCTGCTCACCGACCGCAGCTAGGGCAGCCAGGCCAACCGGAACACCCTGCACCAGCGGGTGATCGTCCCGCTGATCGCCCGACGCGGACAAACCCACGGTTCGGGCCTGGGCGCGCTGCGCTGGGGGTCGAACGCACCCTGTCCTGGCTGCGCCAGTACCGACGCCTCCGTGCCCGCTGGGACCACCGGGCCGGCCTGCACCAAGACTTCCTCAACCTGGCCTGCGCACTGATCCGTCACCGACGACTCCACTCATTCCGAAGCCAAGAGGTCCGCCCACAACGAGCCCGAAGTCGCCAAGAAGTTGGGCTCCGATGGGCTCAAGCGGCTTCAGCGGGAGCTGGCTGACGCTATTGTGACCTTGGCGACCGAGCTGGAAGGGGCGGCTGGTCAGATCGAGTGGCCCTGGTCGGAGCAATCGGCCGAGCTCAGAACTCGGGACGTTCACCTGGCCTTGTTCGGTTTTCTCCACGGTCCGAGGGTAAACAACCCGGCCGCGATCCTGAAGCGCTGCGGTTTCAGAACACCGTCGACTTGCGGTGGGGCGACGATTGACCGGAATGCCCGTTCGAGAAGCGCGGTCGCCCCAATGGAGTCTGTCGCCCCCGCGCCACCGCCGGACATCCTGGGGCACCGAGCGCGGAGGGGTCGGATGTCCGAGCTGCCACCGAGGATGGGGCCCGCCACCACCGCGATCCTGCGCGAGGCCCACCACAAGATCCTCGCCTTCGGCGACGACCGGTTCGCCGTCTACGACCAGGTCATCCGCACCCTGGCCAAGGTCGCGCACGTCGACTCCTCCTACATCGGCCTGCTGCACGGCCACAAGGTCCGCTACGTCTACGGCACCGAGGACCAGCGGTTCGACGACCCCGTGCTGCACGCCTACGGCCCGCGCGGGCCCGTCGCCTGGCTGCTGCGGCACCGCCAGACCTACCTGCACCGCTACGACGGCGGGGCCGTGCTGCGCGCCGGGACCTCGTTCGGCGACGTCACCCGCCGGTCCGCCGACGTCGTCACCGCGCCCATGCTGCGGCCCGAGCGCGACGCCCCGGACTCGGTCATCGGCATGGTGTCCCTGCACAGCTACACCCCGGACGTCTACGACGACGAGGCCGTGCGCGCCTGCGAGTGGCTGACCGGCGTGCTGGCGCGGGTGCTGGTGCGCCAGGACGAGGACCGCGCCGCGCTGGCGGACCTGGCCGGACCGGGCGCGGACGCGGCGGGCGCGCTCACCTCGCACCGGGTGGTCGAGTACCTGTCCGGCCGGGTCGGCGGCATCCGGCGGACCGCGCTCGACGCGCTGGAGGACCCCGACGCCGACCTCCGCGCGGCGCTCGCCGAGGTCATGGCGGGCTGCGAGCGCGTCCAGTACGAGCTGATCGACCTCACCGCCCGCGCCGACACCGGCCCCGCCGCCCGGTTCGACGCGCTCACCCCGGCCGAGCGCACGGCGGCGCTGCTCCTCGCGCGCGGCCTGGGCAACCGGGAGATGGCCGCCGAGCTGGGGCTGAGCGTGCACACCGTCAAGACGCACGTGAAGCACGTCCTCGCCAAGTACGGCATGACCGACCGGGAGCAGGTGGCCGCCGACGTGCGGCGGCGCGTGCAGTGACCCGCCGGGGGCACGCGCCGCCCCGCCCCGCCTCACCCCGCGAGCGATACCGGGCCGCCCGGCCGCCGACCAGCATGGGAGGCACCAGCCGCAGCGAGGACACGGAGGCCCCATGCGCACCACCGGGAAGATCGCGGCACTGCTCGGAACCACCGCCGCACTGCTCGCGCTGACCACCGGCGCCGCCACCGCCGGACCCGAGCACCACAACACCGACCCGCTCGGCACCGGGTGCGCCTCCGGCGCGAGCACCATCCGCTCGGGCTCGGTCGGCGGCATCAACTACGAGATCCGCTACTCGGCGGCCTGCGGCACCAACTGGGTCCGCGTCCCCGCCCTCAGCGGCACGGTCTACATGCTGATCCGCTCCGACTGGGGCGGCTCGGCCGTGGGCGGCTACCAGACCGGCAGCGGCGGCTCGCACTGGACGCCGCAGGTCTACGCGCCCGGCAGCACCTGCGTCACCTTCTGGGTGCAGCGGATCGGCGGCGGCGACCCGGCCACCGGCAACGTCCGCCTCTGCTGAGCACGCGCCGCGCCCGCGCCGCCCGGACGCGGGGTCCGGGCGGCGCGGGGGCTCACCCGCAGCTGAGCACCGGGTTCGCCCAGTCGGCGTGGTCGTGCGCGTTGCCGTCACCGCCGTCGGTCACCCGGAACGACAGCACCCGCGCCCCGGACGTGTCGACGCTGATCGCCTCGGCCGCGCTCCGCCCGGTCAGCACCGGGCTCAGGTAGACCTGCCGCCCGTCCGCGAGCACCTCGAACCGGACGCTGCCGGTGCCCCCGGTCTCGTCGTCCACCCCGACCACGGCGGTCAACCGCGCGCACCTCCCGCCGGTGTGCACCCGGAACTCCGAGTCCGCGTGCACCCCGACACCGACGTCGAACCCGGTGCCCCGCAAGCGGATCGGGTTGCCGTCACCGCCCGAGTCCTCGCCGTTGCTGCGGTCGCGCTCGATCGGACCCCACCCGTTGCGCTCGTCCAGGAACTCCAGCGCGGACACCCGAGCCTCACCGCGCGGCGCGCTCGGCACGGCGGTGAAGTCCCGGCTCAGCGTCGTGGTCCCCTTGCCCGCCACCACGTCCACGAACACCGGCCTGGTCCCGGTCGGCCCGCCCTCGCGGGTGAGCACCACCCGCGCCGACCCACCGGACAGGTCCACCGACGCGGGCGTCGCCGTCCAGCCGTCCGGCACGCCCACCCTGGCCCGCGCGGGCGACGGGCACGGCCGGGTCACCACCAGCTCGGCCTCCACCCGGCCACCCGGCTCCAGCGCGGTGTCGGCGGCGTTCAGCTCCACGGCGGGCACGCAGTCCACCTGACCGCCCAGCTCGCCCGTGACCGCCTCGGCCGGGGTGAGCGGGCGCAGCAGCACCGAGTACGCGTACTCGGTCCCGGCCTCGACCTGGTACGGCTGGAGCGGCTCGTGGAACGTCTCGCCCACACCGGTGACCCGGTGCGCGGCGTGCAGCGTGGTCCAGCCGTCGTTCTGCTTGAGCGCGAACGGGTAGGCGGCCCGGTCCAGGTCGTCGTGCCGCGACACCCGCACGTCCAGGTCGCCCGCCACCAGCAGGCCGGAGCGCCCGTCGGACAGCGTCGCCCACCGGGTGTCCGCGTGGTTCCCGAAGTCCTGCGGCTTGTAGTAGTCGTGGAACTGCTCGTCCACAGTGGACTTGTACAGACCGATCGGGTCGCCCGACTTGCGGTCGTCGTAGTTCTCGCCAGGCCCGCGCCCGTACCAGGTGAACTGCCGGTACCGCTCAGGAACCCTCAGCGTGAAACCGATGCCCGGCAGGTAGCTCAGGTCCCGCATCGCGCCCTGCGCGGCGACCCGGTGCCCGACGTGGATCTCGCCGTCGCCGGTGATCCGGTAGGTGAAGGTCTGCCCGAACGACGACCCCGCCACCGCCTGCGCGGTCGACCTCACGGTGACGACCGCGTCCGCCGAGTCCCGGCCCACCTCCACGCTCGACGGCGTGGTGGTCAACCGGTCCAAACCGTTGCGGTACCAGGAGCCGTCCTCGCTCATGAACTCGTTGGACAGCGGCGCGCGCCACGCGTCCAGCTCCGGCCCGGCGGTGAGCAGCTCGTCCCCGCGCACGCGCATCGACGTGAGCGTCCCGGTCCTCTTGCTGATCGCGTAGCGGAAGCCTTGGCCGGACACCACGACCTCGTTCCCGTCCTGCGTCGTGGTGGTGCTGCCGGACCGCAGGCCCGTGTGCAGCCCGGCGATCCGGTCGCCGCCGAGCGGGAACTGGGCGATGCCGACGTCGTCGCCCGCCCGGTCGGTCGCGCGCACGGTCAGCAGGCGCTCGGTGACCGCCGACCGGTCCGGCAGCTCGACCACGCCCGGCACGAGCGGACCCCGGTGGTCGTCCACCACGCGCCCGTTGTCCGTGACCTCCCAGCGCAGCTCCAGGTCGTCGGTTCCGGTGAACTGCCGCTCGCTCACGATCGTCAACCGGTTGTCCGCGAACGAGAACCGGATGGGGGAGTGCACCGCCATCAGCTCGGTGGTCTCCGGCTGCGGCCTGCGGTCCGCCCAGACCAGCCCGTCGACGCCGCCGGTGCCCGCGCCGTAGGACTGCTGCCTCCCCTCGTCCTCCACGGTCTCGAAGTCCAGCGCCAGCACCGCCGAGCCCTTGGGGTCGGCCGCCAGCTCGGACCCGGTCAGCGCCCGGTGGTAGATCCGCACCTGGTCGATCGCGCCGTGCGCCATCCGGGTGCGCACGTTCTCCTGCATGGTCTCGGAGTTGCGCCCGATGTTCACCGGCCAGTGCGACGGGTCGACCGTCCCGGTGAAGGCGGTCTCCGCGACCTGCTCCCCGTCGATCAGCAGCCGCAGCGCCGCGCCGTCGAACGTGCCGGTGACGCGGTGCCAGTTCCCGGTCCAGTCGGCGGGCACCTTCGCCCGGACGGTGCGCCAGGTCCCGCTGTGCACGAAGAACTCCAGCGTGGTGGCGTCAGACATCTTCAGCGCGTACTGGTGATCGCCCTTGGAGATGACCGTGAAGTCACCGGTCCACGCGCCGGGCCTGACCCAGGCGTCCAGGGTCAGCCCGTCCCGCACCTCGTCGAACCTCCGGTCCCGGTAGACCTCGACGAAGTCGTCCAACCCGCTCAGGTGCAGCGCCTTCCCGCGCGGTCCGTCCACTCGGGACGGTTTGCCGGACAGCCACGCCAGGATTCCGCTCGCGTCGTCCGGGGTCGTGTGCAGGGGCAGGGCGATGTTCTGCTCCGCCCAGTCCCAGATGAACCCGCCCTGCACCTGCGGGTAGGCGCGCACGACGTCCCAGAACTCCTTGAAGTTCCCCAGGCTGTTGCCCATCGCGTGCGCGTACTCGCCCATGATGATCGGCTTGGTCGTGGTGCGCGCCTTCGCCTCCAGGCTCGACGGCGACGGGTAGCGCGGCCCCGCCACGTCCGCGAACGGCGCGTCGCCGTCCGGCACGTTCGGCTGGTGGTAGAGCGGCCGGGTGTCGCGGGCCCGCGCCAGCTCGGCCATCGCGTGGTGCGCCCTGCCGAGCCCTGCCTCGTTCCCGGTGTCCCACATGACCACGCTCGGGTGGTTCTTGTCCCGCTGCATCATGCCGGTGAACCGGTCCAGGAACGCGTCCTGCCACTCGGGCCGCTCGGCCAGGCAGTCGTTCGGGCAGTTGTCGTGGTGGTGCGTCTCGGTGTCGACCTCGTCGGC
Organism: Actinosynnema pretiosum; assembly: GCF_024171695.1. Taxonomy (GTDB): domain Bacteria; phylum Actinomycetota; class Actinomycetes; order Mycobacteriales; family Pseudonocardiaceae; genus Actinosynnema; species Actinosynnema pretiosum. The sequence goes on from NZ_JAMTCF010000016.1 coordinate 9,219, forward strand.
GATCATCAACCCGTTGCGGTCGGCCAGCTCGTAGAAGTGCGGGTCGCTGGGGTAGTGCGAGGTGCGCACCGCGTTGACGTTGAACCGCTTCATCAGCTCGACGTCCTCCTCCTGCTCCTCGCGGGTCACGTGCCTGCTGCCGCGCACGCTCGTCTCCGCGCGGTTGACCCCCCGGAACAGCACCCGCTTCCCGTTGACCTTGAGCTGCCGGTCCACGATCTCGATCTCCCGGAACCCCACGGGCTGCCTGCCGGTCTGGACCACCTGCCCGTCCCGCAGCAGCTCCATGCGCAGCTCGTGCACGTTCGGCGTCTCGTCGGTCCACTTCAAGGGGTTCGCAACCCGCCCGTCCACGACCGGCACCTCGGTCCCGCTCGGGTCGAACAGCCTGGTCCGCACCGAGTGCCCCTCGGTCGGACCGCCGAGCACCACGTCCGCGCTGAGCGTCGCGTCCCGGTAGTCCGCGTCCAGGTCCGTCCTGATCGTCACGTCCGCCAGGTAGGTCCTCGGCGTGGAGTACAGCCACACCTCGCGGAAGATCCCGGAGAACCGCCACTGGTCGAAGTCCTCCAGGTGCGACCCGGAACCCCAGCGGTGCACCTGCACCCGGACCGCGTTGCGCCCCGGCTTGAGCCTGCTGGTCACGTCGAACTCGGCGGGCGTGTACCCGCCCTGGTCGTACCCGACGTACTCCCCGTTGACCCACACGAAGTAGCCGCTGGTCACCCCCTCGAACCGGAGCAGCGTGCGGTCCCACTCCGGCGGGAGGTCGAACTCCTTCTCGTACACGCCGGTCGGGTTCACGTCGCGCGGCACGGACGGCGGGGCGTCCGGGTACATCTCCGTGGGGATGTTGCGGAACATCGGGTGGTCCAGGAAGTCGGTCTGCCAGGTGTGCGGCACCGAGACCGTGCGCCAGCCGTCCGCCGTCTCGCGCACGTCCTCCGGCTTGTCGAACATCCTGATCCGCCACTCGCCGTTCAGGCTGAGCCGCTGCTCGGGCTTCAGGTCCGGGTGCGGCGGCTCCTGGTTCTCCCCGGTCATCCGGGGGTCCTCCAGGTACGCGAGCGCGTCCACGGGGTCGGCCGGTCGGGCCCGCGCGGTCGCGGGCGTCAGGAGTGAGAGCGCTACCACCGCGGCTACGACGACACGACGCATGTCTTCGGAAGCTAGGGGCGCGCGGAGAAGACCGTCAACGGATGTCCGGGTTTCTGTCCGGCGCGCCCCTGCGGCCGGGCGCGGCCCCGACCCCGGTCAGCCCGCCCCGACGGCGGCCCGGATCTCCGCCTCGCCCGCGTTGGCCCCGGTGCACACCAGCGCGACGCTGCGCCTGGCGAACCGCTCGGGTTCGGCCAGGTAGGCGGCCAGCGGGGCGGCCCCGGCGCCCTCGGCGAGGGTCTGGCCGTCCCGCAGCATCACCCACTGGGCGTGCCGGACCGCCGCGTCGTCCACGAGCAGGAAGTCGCTCAGGCGCGCCCGCAGCACCCGTTGCGGCAAGGCGAACCCGCTGCCGGTCGCCAACCCCTCGACCGCCGTGCGGTTGGGCCGCGCGACGAGCTCGCCCGCGCGCCACGAGTCGTGCGCGGCCGGTGACGCCGAGGTCTGCACGGCGACGACCTCGCAGTCCGGGGCGAGCGCGGCGGCGACCAGGCAGGCGGCGGCGGCCCCGCTTCCGCTGCCCACCGGCACGATCACCACGTCCAGGTCGGGCCGCTGCTCGAACAGCTCCAGGTAGGCGGTGGCCACGCCCGCGATGATCTCCGGCTCGTCCGCCGCGCTGACCAGCCGCATCCCGCGCTCGCGGGCGAGCTCGACGGCGTGCTCCCGCGCCTGGTCGAACGTTTCGCCCGCCTCCACCAGCTCCGCGCCCAGCGCGCGCACGGCGGCGGCCTTCAGCGGGTTCGGGTCGACCGGCATCACGATCGCGCAAGGCACGTCGAACAGCGCCGCCGCGTGGGCGAGCGACTGCGCGTGGTTGCCGGTGGAGTAGCCGACCACCCCGCGCCGCCGGGCCTCGGCGTCCAGCCCGGCCAGCAGGTTCAGCCCGCCGCGCACCTTGAACGCGCCGGTCGGCTGCACGTTCTCGTGCTTGATCAGCACACCGGGCCCGAGGCCGGGCGCGGGGCGCAGCGGCGTCGGCGGGAGGTGGGCGCGCACGGTCCGCCGGGCGCGCAGCAGGTCGGGGAAGGTGGGGATTCGCACGCCTCCACGGTGACAGCGGCGAACCCATAGGACCAGGTGCGATTTTCGTCGGAACGATAGCCTGGGTCTATGGATCTGACCCGGTTGCGCGTGCTGGTCGCCATCGCCGACGAGGGCTCGGTCACGGCGGCGGCCGAGGCGCTGCACTACGCGCAGCCCTCGGTCAGCCACCACCTGGCCAAGCTGGAGGCGGAGACCGGGGTCGCCCTGGTGCGGCGGGTCGGCCGGGGCGTGCGGCTGACCGAGGCCGGTGACCTGCTGGTCGACCGGGCGCGCGAGATCCTGGGCCGGGTGGAGGCGGTGCGCGCCGAGCTGTCCGCCCACGCCGGGCTGCGCGCGGGCCGGGTCCGCCTGGCCGCGTTCCCCTCGGCCCTGGCCACCCTCGTGCCGCAGGCCGCCGCCAAGCTCGCCGAGGCCCACCCCGGCGTGGAGCTGGCGCTGACCGAGGCCGAACCCGAGCAGGCCCTCACCGCGCTGCGCCACGGCGAGGTCGACCTCGCCCTGGTCTTCGACCACGCGGACACCCCCGACCGGCCCCGCAACACCACCCTGCACCCGCTGCTGCGCGAACCGCTCTACCTGGTGACCCGCAAGACCGACCGCGCGGGCCGCACCCCAGCCGACCACGCCGACCGCCGCTGGATCGCGGGCTGCCCGCGCTGCCGCGCCCACCTGGTCGCCACCTGCGAGCGCGCGGGCTTCACCCCCAGGGTCGACTTCGAGACCGACGACCACGTGGCCGTGCAGGCCCTCGTCGCGGCGGGCCTGGGCGTGAGCACCCTGCCGGGCCTGGCGCTGCTGGCCCACCGCGACCAGGGCGTCCGCGCCACCCGCCTGCCGGACGACCACCGCCGCGTCTCGGTGGCCACCCACGGGGCGCCCCCGCTGCCCGGTCCGGCGCAGGCGCTCCTGGACGTCCTGCTCACCACGACCCGCGCGCCGAGGTGGCCGCGCTGAGCCGGGACCGCGCTGAGCCGGGACCGAGCTGAGCCGGGACCGAGCTGAGCCGGGACCGCGCCGCTACCCGCCCAGGCCCACCCGCGCGAACCGCGCCCGCGTGCGCTCGTCGGCGGGGAGCAGCGTCTCCAGGTGCAGCCCCGCCACGGCCCGGTCCGCCGGACCGGTCAGCCGCGTCGACGTGCTGACGAACCGCAGCACCCCGTCGTCCGACTCCAGCTCCAGCACCAGCACCGGTCCAGCCACGGGGGCGGGCGGCACCCCCAGATCGGCCAGGTGACCCGTGATCTCCGCCAGCAGCGCCACCTGCGCGGCGTCGCCGGTGCGCTCGGCGCGGTGCCGGAGCTGCTCGCGCAGGTGTCCCGCCCACTGCGGCAGGTTCCGGACGCGGCGGGCCAGGCCCTCCGGGTGCGTGGACAGGCGCAGCACGTTCACCGGCGGCTCCAGCAGGTGCGGCGCGCAGCCCACCATCAGCTCGGCCGCGGCGGCGTTCGCGTCGATCAGGTCCCAGCGGTCGTCCAGCAGCAGCGCCGGGTGCGGCAGGTGCGCGTCCAGCAGGTCCCGCACGCCCGCCAGCACCACCGGGTCCGCAGCCTCGGCCGCCACCGGCCCGCGCGGCGCGTACCCGCCCGCCAGCAGCAAGCGGTCGCGCTCGGGCGCGGGCACGTCCAGGTGCTCGGCCAGGCGCAGGACCATCTCCGGCGTCGGGCGCGCCAGCCCCGTCTCCACCCGGCTCACGTGCCGCGCCGACACCCCCGCGACCTCAGCCAAACCCTGCTGGCTCAACGACTTCCGCCGCCGCCACGCGCGCAGCAGCACCCCCACCGGCTCGTCCACGACCACCAGCCTAGGGCCATGACCTGCCAGGTCATGGCGCGCCGCGACCCGAGCGGACAGAGTCGTCGGCGACACCGAGACGAGAGGGACCGGACATGACCGGCTACGCGATCGCCCACCTCACCGACGTCGAGATCGGGCCCGAGGTGCTGGAGTACATCACCCGGATCGAGTCGACGTTCGAACCGTTCGGCGGGTGGTGGGTCGTGCACGGGCAGCCGCACGACGTGCTGGAGGGCGAGCTGCCCGGCGACCTGGTGATCATCGGCTTCCCCAGCGCCGACCTCGCCCACGAGTGGTACGCGTCCCCGGCCTACCGGGAGATCCTCCCGCTGCGCACCGCCCACTCGCGGGCCACCGCCGTCATCGTCGCGGGCGTGCCGGAGGGGTACCGGGCGAGGCAGACCGCCGACAAGCTCACCTGAAGCGCGGGGCCGCCCGCGACCGGCGCGCGGAGCGCCGACCGCGAGCGGCCCCCACGACCGCACCGGAAAGCGCTTACTCCTTGTAGGCGCTGAGCAGCAGCCCTGGCGGGTTCTCCAGCAACCGCCCCAGCCGGACCGCGTCGTCCTCGGACACGGGGGAGTGCGTCATCTCCTCCCACGTGACCCGCGTCAACCCGGCCGCCTGCACCGCGCCCGCCAGGGTCGCCGCCGTCCAGTAGTGCACCCGCACCGACGCGGGCGGGTCCGCGTGGATCGTCACGGTGAACGGGTCGCCCTCCAGCAGCCCCACCGGCCGGTCCACGAAGAACCCGAAGTCGCGGGCCGCCTCGTTGTCGCAGTCCGCGTTCCCCACGTACGCCAGCAACCGCCCGCCGGGGGCCAGGTTCGAGGCGATCTGCGCGCACATGCCGTCCAGCGCCTCCCTGCTGCCCGCGTAGTGCAGCACGTTCACCGCGACCACCACGTCGAACTCGCCGAGCGCGGGCATCGTCGCCGCGTCGTGCACGTGGTAGCGCACCCCCAGCGGTCGCGCCGCCTCCGCGGCCTCGGCCAACCGGATCATCCCCGCCGAGGAGTCGGTGCCCACGACCTCGGTCGCGCCGCGCTCGGCGACCAGCCGGGCGTAGATCCCGTCCCCGCAACCGACGTCCAGCACCCGCTTGCCCTCCACCGGGCCCAGCGCGCGGAAGAACGACGGGAACTCCACGTGCTCCCGGTAGAAGTGGATCGCCTTCTCGATGTCGCCGAGCTTCTCGGCCAGCGAGTCGTACTGCGTCATGGAACCCCCAGTCCGCGTTCGTGGAACCACAGTGCTCGTCGTGCCGGGAGGGCGTCAGCCCGCCGGGCGGATGGTGGCGTACGCCTGGCGCGGGGACGCCCGCAGCAGGGACTCACCGGAGAAGACCACCTCGGCCAGCGGGAGCTTGCGGTGGTAGAAGTTCACCGACGTCGGCACGTCGAAGATCTCGCTGGACGCCAGGAAGAACGGCAGCTCGGCGAGCAGGTACCGCATGGCGCGCTCGACCTGCTCGTCGCTCGCCATGCCCCGGTACCCCTTGAGGGCCAGGACTTCCCGGCTCATCTCGGCGCTGGTGCCCCGCAGCACCTCGTCCTCGCGCAGCGCCCGCTCGCACTCGGCGAGCCGCGCCCGGTACACCTCGCCGTCCGCCAGCTCCGACATCAGGTTCAGCCCGTCGCCGGGCCGGGGACCACCGGCCTCCTCCCATGCCCGGCTGACCCGGTTGCGCAGCACGTTGATCTCCGCGCGCGCCTTGCGCTCGGCCCGCTGCTCCTCGTAGCCCAGCGCGAGGTAGGTGTGCACCAGCGCCGAGTCCGGGATGACCACGTCGATCCGGTCGGACTCGCCGCGCAGCCACCCGAACAGCTCCGCCATCCTGGGCACCTGGAAGTAGCTGTTGCCGGGGCTCACGCCGAACACCACGTGCTCGCGCCGCTCCCAGATCAGCCGCGACTCCTCGGTGAACGGCTCGACGGTGAACGCGCCCCGCCGGTCCGGCTCGGGCGCGACGCTCACGTCCACCGCCCGTGGCCGGGGCTGCCCGCGCCGTCCAGGTGCCGCCTGCGCAGCTCCTGCCGCAGGATCTTGCCGGTGCCGGTCCTGGGCATGTCCTCGAAGTCGATCACGACGGGCTCCGCCAGCTCGGGCATCCCGCGCACCGCGGCGCGCCATCGCTCCCGGTCCAGCTCGCCGCCCGGCGCTGCCACGACCGGAACCGGCGGGCCGTCCGGCACCGGCAGCAGCGCCACGTCGTGGCCCCTCGGCAGGCGCTCCACGATCACGTCCTCGTGCTCCAGGCAGCTGCCGCCCGGCGTGTGGTTCACCTCCCGGTCCAGCAGCATGAGCGCGCCGGTCCTGGTCATCAGGCCGATGTCGCCGGTGTTCCACCAGTCCCCGACGGCCTTCTCGCGCCACCGCTCGGGTTCCTTGTAGTAGCCGACGCAGCGGGCCTTCGTCTTGGCCAGCACCACCCCCGGCTGCCCGGTCGGCACCGGCCGGAACGTCTTCGGGTCCACGACCTTCAGCTCCACGAACCCCGGCATGGGCCGCCCGACCTTGCGCGGTCCGGGGTTCTCGTCGCGCCGCTTGTTCGCCCGGTAGCGGGTGATCATGGTCATCCCCATGCCGCCGGTCTCCGACTGCCCGTAGCCCTCGCGCCACACCGGGAACCGGTGCTTCGAGGCGTTCAGGAACACCCGGATCACCGACCAGCGCATGGCGTCGAAGTTGCCGATGAACATGCGCACGGCGGCGAACGCGTCGCCGCCGTTCTCGTCGGCGAGCGGCACCATCCGCTGGAAGTCGATCGGCAGCGCCTCGATCACCGTGGGCCGGTGCTGCCGCAGCAGCGGGCCGACCACCTCGGGGTCGTTCTCGCTCACCAGCAGGGTCGTCGCGGGCGAGAGCGTGAGCACCGAGTAGATCCAGGTGAACGCGCGGGCGTGCACGTACGGCAGGAACATCGCGGCGACGTCGTCGCGGGTGAAGGTGAGCGGCGGCAGCTTGCGGCACTCCAGCCGCGCCATCTGCCCCTGCAGCTTCTCCGGGGTGTACATGATCAGCTTCGGGATGCCCGTCGTGCCCGAGGTGTGGGTGAGCATCATCAGCTCGTCGTCGCCGCGCGGCACGAACTCGGGCGTCGGTCCGCCGAGCAGGTCGGTCAGGCGCAGCGCGCCGGGCACCTCCCCGTCCAGGCACAGCGTCCGCTCGGCGAACGCGGAGACCAGGTCGCCGTTCGAGTCCTTCTCCTCCAGCAGCCGCCGCGTGCCGATCAGCAGCGACGGCTCCGCGCGCTGGAGCAGCGGGCGCGCGGTGTCCGGCGGCAGCAGGCCCGACAGCATCACCGGGATCGCGCCCACCCGGACCGCCGCGGCGGCGATCAGGAGGCAGTCGAAGTGGTTCTCCTTGTACACCGCGACCCGGTCGCCTGCCCGCACGCCCGCCGCGTGCAGGGCGCCCGCCGTGTTCCGGACGATCTCCGCGAGCGCCGGGAGGTCGACGATGGACTGACCCGACGGGTCGACGTCCATGGGACGGCTCATCCGGAAGAACATCGGTTTGCCGATTCGCGCCCTGCGGTCGAACAGGAGCCCCAGACTTGTTTTCCACAATTGCATGCCAGACATTGATCCCCCATGCGGTCGAAAATTCGACGCAGAAGACGGTAGGTCCGGGCTGTTCAGGCGGTCAAGAGTCCGGTGGGGCTGCCTTCGGGGGTGCGGCCGAAACCTCCGGACTGCGGTCCCGGCGTCCGGAGCTTCGGTTTCGGGGGTTGTGCCGGGGCAGATTGCGACACGTGCTCATAATATGTCGGCAATCCGACTGAAATGCTTCGGAATCGATTCCTGTCGCATTCTTGCGAGTTCCCGCCGCCGGATCGGCCCGAGCAGCGCTTCGCCCCGCCGCCCTGGTGGGCGGCGGGGCGAAGCGCGGGAGAGGGGACGCGCGGCCTCCGGGGCACGGGGCGCCGCCGGGTGCGCGCGGCCCGGTCAGCCCGGTCCGGTCAGCCCAGCTCGGCCAGGCCGCCGTCGATGATGAGCTCCTCGGCGGTGGTGAACGTGGCGTCGAAGCCCATGAACAGCACCGCCGCCGCGACCTCCTCGGGCGAGCCGTGGCGCTTCATCGGGGTGGTGTCGTCACCGACCTGCTGGAACTGCACGCGCTCCTCGGCGGAGGCGTCCACGCCCATGCTGGGGGTGTCGATGAAGCCGGGGCTCACCGCGTTGACCCGGATGCCCCTGGGCAGCAGCTCGGCGGCGAACACCTTGACGAACGAGCGCACGGCGGCCTTCGAGCCCGCGTACGCGCTCATGCCGGGGATGCCGGTGATGTTCGCGACCGACGTCGTGAAGACGATCGAGCCGCCCTCGCGCACCAGCGGGGCCAGCACCTGCGTGGTGAAGTACGCGCCCTTGGTGTTCACGCCGAAGGTCCAGTCGAAGGACTCCTCGGTGGTCAGCTCCATCGGCAGCAGCTTGGCGTAGCCGGTGTTCACGTGGACGAAGTCCACCTCGCCGAGGGTCGTCTTGACCGTGTCGGCCAGCGAGCGCAGCTCGTCGAGCTTGGTCACGTCGCAGCGGACCGCGTGGACCCTCGGGCCGAGCTCCTTGGCGGCGGCGAGCTTGGTCTCGTCGCGACCGGTCAGCAGCACCTCGGCGCCACCCTCGACCAGGGCCTTGACCACGGCCAGGCCCATGCCGTGCGTGCCGCCCGAGACAACCGCCTTCTTGCCCTCAAACCTGCTCACTGTGCTTCCTGCCTGTTCTGTCTAGGTCGTGCGGATCGGTTGACCGGGGCGGCGCGACCGCGCCGTTCCCCTGTTGCCGAGAACGCTAGGGACGGGGGATCTCCGCAGGCTCTCCGCGACCTCACCGATCCGTCCAGATCGACGACTTGCCCTGGTCGGGGACGTGAGAGCGGTAGCCCGCCGAACGGTCAGAACATGTTCAGCGCCTGCTGCGCGGCCGTGGTCCCGGACTCGATGGCGCCGTCGATGAACGCGCCGTTCCAGCCCGTGGAGATGTCACCGGTCGCGAACACCACCCGCCCGCTGGGCTGCTGGATCGCCGGGTACTGCGCCAGGAGCCGGTTCGGCCTGCGCATCCCCCACCCGCCCATCGAGTACGGGTCGCTGCCCCACGGCTGCGCCACGTGCTCGACCACCTGGACGCCCGGCGCGATCTGGGCCGTGGCCCCCTGCACCGACACGAGGCTGGCGGTGTTGAGCGACGCGTTCTCGCTGAACGCCACGGCCAGGATGTCCCCGTTCGACAGCTGCTTCTGCGGCAGCATCAGCGACAGGCCCTGGCCCTCGGCGCCGGTGGCGATCACCTTGCCCATGTCGGGGCGCAGCCGCAGCCACAGCTTCGTGGAGTTGACGACCGCGAGGCCCTCGTTGGTCGCGGCGGCGTGCACCGACGGCAGCCCCGGCGAGAACGAGATGGTGCGCCACATGTTCGTCGGGATCGCGACCACGGCGACGGGAGCGGTGTAGCTCGTCCCCGACGCGGTGACCACGCGCACCCCGTTCAGCTCCTGGGTGACGCTCTTGACCGGGCTGTTGAGCAGCAGGTCGGCCTTGGCGTCGGCCATGATCTTCTGCAGCAGGGCCAGCATCCCGCCCTGCGGCATGTAGGCCATGAGCCCGTCCCAGCCCGCCGCGGTGATCTTGTTGGCGGCCGTGGCGACCTGGATCTGCGTGAGCGGGTGCTCGCGCTGGTCCTCCCACGACGTGCAGGTGATCGGCCGGTTGACCACCCGCTCCAGGAACAGCTCGTACGCGGCCTTCGCGATGCCGACGCACGCCGCGGCGCACTCGGTCATCACGACCGGGAACAGGCCGTAGCGCCTGCCGGTGCCCGAGACGTCCGCGCGGCGCCGCAGGTGTCCCAGCCGTCGGCGATGAGGCGGGCGGGCGTGGAGGCCTTGAACACACCGGCCTTGGCCATCAGCTCAAGGTTCCCGGCGACGATCCACCGCTGTTCCTGACTTCTTGCCGTTCTTCCGCAAGGTGGGGACGATGCCCCTCACGGTGTCGAGCACCTAGGTGAACGTGGTTTCCGTCGTGGTCATCCGTCCTCCTCGATCCAGCCGTCACTGCGGCGGTGCTGCCTGTTTCGTCGATGACGTGGCCGCGCTCGGGAAAGTGCTCCCCGTGGCGGGGCGAAAGGCTGGAAGCCCGTCGCGGCCGGGATGCGCGTCCCGTCCTGAGCGCCACCACACGTGCGGCGCGCAGGCACGGGCGCTGCCGGAGGCTTCTTCCCCGCGTTCCGGCGCCGTCACACCCCCCGTGCCGGTCGACCCCGTCGCGAGTTCACTCCGGGGACGATTACCGGAGAATGACGGAGCAGTGGGCGGCCGGGGAGTCACGCTGCGTCGCGGGGGCGCGGCCGAGTTATTCCGAAGAAATCAGCGGAAATCCGACAGGGCGGCTCAGCGGCCTGGTTCCACCGACGGTGACACCATACTCACAGCGCGTTGTCGGGCTTCTTCGGCGTCCAGGTCGCGGCCTTCCGCGAGCAGCGCCTGAAAGGCCTCGGGACCCAGCGCGGCGCTCGCGGACGCGCTCACCCGGTCCACGTCGCCGCGCTCGGCTCGGGGCAGCACGGCCCCCACGTCCTCGCGGAGCGTCGCCGCCGCGCCCAGGAGCACCGCCGCGACCCCGGCGCGGCCCGACGCGGCGCACGCGCCCGCCAGACCCTCCAGCGCGAGGGCCACGGCCCTCGGGTCGCCCGCGCTGCGCGCCGCGGCGAACCCCTCCTCGTGCAGCCGCAGGGCCGACTCGGCGTCACCGCGCAGCTCCGCGATGAACCCCAGCTCCGCCAGGATCAGCGCCGCGCCGACGTCGCCGCCCAGCTTCCGGCACCACTCCAGCCACCGGCGCAGGTGCGGCTCCGCCGCGTCGAGGTCGCCCGCCCTGCGGTGCACCAGGCCGAGCCCGACCTCGGCGAACTGCACGCCGTACCGGTAGCCGTCCTCGGACGCGAGCCGCGCGGCCCGCTCGTGCAGCTCGCGCGCCCGGTCGTGCTCCTCGGTGAGCAGCGCGATCCGGCCGAGCCCCGACAGCTTGAGCGAGGCCTCCGTGCGCAACCCGAACGCCTCGGCCAGCCGCAACCCCTCGCCGTGCAGCCGGGCGGCCAGCGCGTAGTCGCCCTTGGTCTCCGCGAGCTGGGCCAGCGGGCCGGTCGCGTACAGCAGCCCCCACGCGTCGCCGAGGCTCTCGAACAGGCTCGCGCTGCGCTGGGCGTGCTGCTCCAGCGCCGCGAGGTCGCCCTGCAGGATCGCCAGCGTCGCCAGGGTCCCCAGCGCGGCGGCGACCCCCCACTCGTCGCCGGTCTCGCGGAACAGCCGCAGCCCGCGCAGCACGCTCTCCACGGTCGTGGCGTGCTCGCCGAAACCGGTCTGCGCGAACCCGACGAACCAGGTCGCCAGCGCCCTGCGGTTCGGGTCGGCGACGGACTCCAGCGACCGCAGCACCTCGTCGCCGCGCTCCGGCGGGAACGTCGGGTCCCCGGTGCGCAGCGCGAACCCGGTCTGCCACGCCACCGCCACGGCCCGGTCGTCCGGCTCCGCGTCCCCGGCCGCGCCCAGCGCCGCCGACAGCGAGCGGACCGCCTCGTCCAGCCTGCCGCGCAGGAACCAGTACCAGGCGGCGGAGTTCACCAGCCGCAGCGCCAGCGCCGCCCTGCCCTGCCGCACCGCCGTGCCCAGCGCGTGCCTGGTGTTCGCCGACTCCCGGTCCAGCGCCTGGAGGCGGTCGCGCTGGCCGGTGCCCCGCAGCACCGGGAGGGCCCGCTCCAGCAGCTCGACGTGGTGCACCAGGTGCGCGTGCTGGGTGTCCTCGGTCTCGCCCGCCTCGTCCAGGCGCTCGGCGCCGTAGGCGGCCACGGACTCCAGCAGGTGGTAGCGCCTGCCCGACGGGGTGTCCGCCATCGCCACGAGCGAGCGGTCCACCAGCCGCGCCAGCACGTCCGTGACCCGCGCCGCGTCCAGGTCCGCGCCCGCGCACACCCGCTCGACCGCGTCCAGCGCGCACCCGCCGCGCATCACCGACATCCTGCGCAGCACGGCCCGCTCGGGCTCGGTCAGCAGGTCCCAGCTCCAGTCCAGCGCGCCGCGCAGCGTCTGCTGCCTGGTCGGCGCCCCCCGCGCCCCCGAGGCCAGCAGGGTGAACCGGTCGGCCAGCCTGGCGGCGATCTCGTCGACGCCCAGCGCGCGCACCCGCTTGGCCGCCAGCTCCAGCGCGAACGGGATCCCGTCTAGCCGCAGGCAGATCGTGCGCACGGCCTCGGCGTTGCGCTCGTCCAGCGCGAAGTCCGGCGCGGCCTCCACGGCGCGCGCCAGGAACAGCCGCACCGCGTCCGACCGGGACAGCTCGGCCAGGTCCGCGTCCTGGCGCGGCAGGGCCAGCGGCGGCAGCGACCACACCCGCTCGCCGGTGATGCCCAGCGGCTCGCGGCTGGTGGTCAGCACCCGCAGGCCGGGGGCGGCCCGCAGCAGGGTCTCGGCGAGCCGGGCGGCCGGGCCCACCAGGTGCTCGCAGTTGTCCAGCACCAGGAGCATCTGCTTGCTGCGCAACGAATCGGTGAGCCGGTCGGCGAGGCTGACCGGCCCGCCCGCGTGCGCGCCGGTCGCGGTGGGCGCGTCGCGCACGCCCAGCGCGGCGGCGACCAGCTCGCACAGCTCGTGGAAGCGCACGTCCTCGTCGTCGGAGCAGGTGGGCGGCGGCACCGTGCCCAGCTCGGCCAGCCACACGCCGTCGGAGAACGTGTCCGCCATCGCCCCGCCGACGGCCAGCGCCACGCGGGTCTTGCCGACGCCGCCGATGCCGCTGAGCGTCACCAGCCGCCCGGCCTCCAGCAGCGAGCGCACCTGGACCTTCGCCCCGTCGCGGCCGATCAGGTCGGTCAGCTGCCCCGGCAGGTTCGTGCCGGGCCCCGCCGAGGCCCGCGCGGTGATCGACTCCGCGCGCGAGGCGGGCTCCAGCCGCCGCTCCAGCACCGCCTGCCGCAGCTCGGCCAGCTCGGGGCCGGGGCGCAGGCCCAGCTCCCTGGACAGGGTGGCCCGCATGTCGTCGAAGCTGCCCAGCGCCTCGCTCTGCCTGCCGGACAGGTACAGCGCCCGCATGTGGGCCGCGCGCAACCGCTCCCGCAGCGGGTTGGCCCGCACCAGGTCGTCCAGCTCGCCGACCAGCTGCGCGTGCTCGCCCAGCTCCAGGCGGATCTCCGCGTACTGCTCCCACGCGGCCAGCCGCTGCTCCTCCAGGCGGGCGATGGTGGGCCGCGCGAACTCCTGGTCGGCGAAGTCGGTCAGCGCCGCGCCGCGCCACAGCGCCAGCGCGTCGCCGAGCAGCGCGGCCTTGGTGCGCGGCGGGCTGCTCCGCGCCGACTGCCGCACCAGCGCCAGGAACCGCCGCGCGTCAACGGTTTCCGGCTGCGCGGCCAGCAGGTAGCCGGGCGCCCTGGACACCAGGAGCGCGCCCGATCCCGGTTCCGCCTCCTCGAAGGCCCTGCGCAGCCGCCACACCTTGGTGTGCAGCGCGCTCGGGCTCGACGGCGGCGCGTCGCCCCACAGGTCCTCGACCAGGCGGTCGGTCGAGACGACCGCCTCCTCGTGGACGAGCAGGTCGGCCAGCAGCGCCCTGACCTTCACCTGGGGAACCGTGACCGATCGCCCGTCCGTGGCGTGCACCGCCAACGGCCCCAGAATGCCGAAGCGCATGGGCGAAGAGTAGCGAACCGCACCGGCGTTCGTGACTTGCTGTGAGCGTCCGGTTGCCCGCCGCGCACCGCGCGGAGAGCGCGCCGCCTCCCCGCGACCGAGGGGAGGCCGCTGACCGGGGAGGGGCGCGCGCTCGTCCGTCCTCAGTGGACGGTTGAATCCCCCGCCGCGGCGAGGATCTCCTGGCGTCCGCCTGCTCGGCGGCGTCCATCAGCGGCCGGACAGGGTCTGCTCCTCACCGGTCAACGGCGCCCCGGAGAAGTTCGAGACCGCGTCGGGCGGGGAGAGGGCGTCGAACAGCGCCCCGTCGCCGGAGTGGAGCGCCCGCGCTTGACCCTGACACCGTGACAAGCTGTTCACTGCGGTCAGGAGGTGGCCCATGACCACGAGCGCGACCACCCGCACCGGGCAGCTCACCAGGGCGCTGGCGGCCGAGGACGCCTCGGTGCGGCTCAGGGCGGCCGTGGCGGCGGGGACGAGCCCCGACCCCGCCCTGCTGGACGTCCTTGTCGGGCGCTGCGCCGCCGAACCGGACTTCTTCGTCCGCGAGGCCCTCACCTGGGCCCTCACCAGGCTCCCCGCCCGGCTCGTCCTGCCCCGCCTCCGCCGCGAGCTGACCTCCCCGCTCGCCCAGGCCAGGAGCCAGGCGCTGCACACCCTGTCCAAGGTCGGGGACCCGAGCGCGTGGCCCTGGATCACCCCGGAGCTGCTGCACGACCCCGAGACCGAGGTGGCCAGGACCGCGTGGCGCGCCGCCGTGGTCCTCGTGCCCGACGGGGAGCGGGAGCGGCTGGCAGGTGAGCTGCTGCGGCACCTGGGCCGGGGCGACCGGGACACCAGGCTCAGCCTGAGCCGGGCGCTCGTCGGGCTCGGCGAGGTGGTCAGGCCGCTCCTGGCCGCGCCCGCGCGCCACCCCGACCCGGAGGTCGCGGTCCACGCGGGCGTCACCGAGGTGCTCCTGGACGACCCCGGCGCCGGGTTCGACGGCGCGTGGGACGCCGTGCGGCGGACCGCGCTCCCCGGCCCGGCGAGCCCGGAGTGCTGATCGGCGACGTGGCCCGCCACTCGGGCGTGAGCACCCGGATGCTGCGGCACTACGACGCCCTCGGCCTGGTCAGCCCGACCGGCCGCACCACCGGCGGGTACCGCGAGTACTCGGCCGACGACCTGCGCCGGATCTTCCACGTGGAGGGCCTGCGCTCCCTGGGGCTGACGCTCAAGCAGGTCCGCAGGGCGCTGGAGGACCCGGCGTTCACCCCGTCCGGCCTGGTCGGCGACCTGATCGAGGAGGCGGAGGCGCGAGCGGCCCGCGCGCGGGAGCTGCTGGACCGGCTGCGCGTGATCGAGACCTCCGCGCCGGACAGCTGGCGGGACGTCCTGCGCGTGGTGGAACTGGTGCGGGGCCTTGACTCGCCGACCCCCGCGCGCAGGCAGCAGGCTGTCCTGTCCCGCGCCGAGGTCGCCGACGCCCCCGCCGAGCTGCTGGCGAACGCGCTGCTGGCCGAAGCCGACCCGAACGTCGCGGGCGCGCTGCACTGGGCGCTGGCCCACTCCGGCGGTGACGGCGTGCCGACCCTGGCTGCGGGGGCGCGCTCGGCCGACCCGGAGGTGCGGCGCCGGGCCGTGCGGGCGATCGGCGAACTGCCGGACGTGCCGGGCACGACCGCGCTCCTCGCCGACGCGCTGGCCGACCCCGACCCCCAGGTCGGCGTCCAGGCAGCGCTGACGCTGGGCGCCCGCGGCGCGCCGGAGGCCGTGCCGCACCTGGTCCGCGCGGTGGTGGCGGGCCACAACGACGTGGACGCGGCCGAGGCCCTCGGCGCGCTCTCCGAGGACCCGGCCCAGGCGGAGCGGATCACCGGGGAGCTGGTCGACTGGCTCGCCACCGCCGACCCCGCCGCCCGCATCCGCCTCACCCAGGCGCTGGTGGAGCTGTCCGGCCCCGCCGCCCGCGCCGCCCTCCGCGCGCTGACCGCCGACGCCGACCCGGCCGTCGCGCTGGTCGCCTCGGCGCTCGTCGCGGCGCGCGGGGAAGGCCGGGGGTGACCCTCACCCCGCCTGCGGCTCGACCAGCCACGCGACGAGCGTGCGCCAGCGGTCGGGCTGGTCGGTGTCGCGCGGCCCGACCAGGTACACCTCCTCCACCAGCCCCTGCGACACCAGCCCGCGCCGGGCCGCGAACGAGCCGACCGCGCCGTAGGTGAGGTCCAGGTCGTCGTGCGGGCCGGGGTGGACCGCGACGACGGCCGTGCGCTCGGGCAGGCGCAGCGCGCGCACGGCGCTCGTCCCGGTGGCCCGCGGCGGTTCCACCTCGGTGGGCAGGTAGACGGTGGCGCGCCCGCCGCCGCCGGTGAACAGCTCGTGCGCGTACCGGCCGCCGGGCGGCAGCACCGGCAGGTCGCCCGCCGCCACGTCGAGCTCGCGCATGGCGTCGTCGTACCAGCCCGTCCCGGCGCCGGGCGGCACGTCCAGCGAGACGGCCAGCACCCGCGCGCCCGGCAGGGTCTCCAGCGCGACGTCCCGCAGGGCGCCGGGGTCGAGCAGCTCGCGCAGCGCCTGGACCGCGCGCTGCGTGCGGCCGAGCCGGTCCTCCAGCCTGCGCAGGTGCGCGGCGACGATCTCGCCCTGCCCCGAGCCCTGCCCCGACCCTTCCTGCACCGACCCGTCCTGTCCCGATTCCGCCGCCAGGAAGCGGCGGACGTCGGCCAGGGGCAGGTCCAGCTCCCGCAACCGCCGGATCGTCAGCGCCGGGCGGACCTGCTCGGGCAGGTAGTGCCGGTACCCGCTCGCCGGGTCCACGTCGGCGGGCACGAGCAGCCCCTGCTCGTGGTACCGCCGCAACGTGCGGACGCTCAGGTGCGTGATGCGGGAGAACTCCCCGATCGTCAACCGCGCCACCACATCCCCCTCCCGGTGCTCAGACGGTCGGAATGGTGCCACCGTCGACCACGAACTCCGCGCCCACCACCGATCCCGCGCGGTCCGAGGCGAGGAAGCCGATCACCTCGGCCACCTCCTCCGGTTCGGCGGGCCTGCCGAGCGGCACGCCGCCGAGCACCTGCGCCAGCTCGGCGATCGCCGCCTCGCGGGTGAGCCCGCCCTCGCGCTCCCGGCGGGCCAGCAGCGCCTCGGACCCGTCCGTGCGGATCCACCCCGGCGCGACCGAGTTCACCCTGACCCCGCTCGGCGCGACCTCGTTCGCCAGGCCCTTGCTGTACGTGGCGAGCGCGGCCTTGGCCGAGGCGTAGGCCAGCGTCGACCCGTGCAGCGGCAACCGGCGCTGGATCGACGTGACGTGCACGACCGACCCCGACCCGCGCGCCACCATGCCGGGCAGCAGCGCCCGGTCCAGCCGCACCGCCGCCAGCAGGTTCAGCGCCAGCTCCTCGTCCCACAACCCGTCGTCGATCACCGCGTACCCGCCCGACGGCGTCCGCGACCCGCCCACGACGTGCACCAGGACGTCCGGCACGCCGATCGCGGCCACCGCCCCGGCCGCCGCCGCGACGCCCTCCGGCGTGCCGAGGTCGGCGCGCACCGCGAGCGGCCCGTCGCCTGCGGGCGCGCGGGCGATGGTCACCACGCGCGCCCCCTCGTCGGCGAGCCGCCGCGCCACGGCCGCCCCCGTCCCCCTGCTGCCACCGGCCACGACGGCCAACCGCCCCACCAGGTCACCCCTGCCCGTTTCGCTCATGCCGGGAACGGTGGAGCCTCCCCCAGGGGGAGGGTCAAGCCGCTCAGCCGGTCACGGCGGTGCGCGACCACTGCTGGTTCGCGCCGCCGTTGCACGGGTACTGCTTGAGCACCGCACCGTCCGAAGTGGACGACGACGGAACGTCCACGCACTTGCCGCTGTGCCTGGCCTTCAGCTGGAAGTAGCTCCCCGACGCGACCATCTGGAACTCCTGGTTGGTCCCGGTCCCGCAGGTGTACTGCACCAGCTCCGCCCCGTCCGCCGTCGACGCGCTCACCACGTCCAGGCACCGCCCGCTGTGCCTGCTGATGATCCGCCAGTGGCCCCCGCCCGCGTCCTGGAACTGCCACTGCTGCCAGGGGTTCCCGCCGTACGCGTACTGCCCGACCCGCGCCCCGTTGTCGGTGTTCGGCTGCTGCACGTCCATGGACTTGCCGCTGTGCCGCGCGTCGACCCGGTAGTAGCTGGTCGGCGGAGCGGACCCGTCGCCCCACGCGTACCGCAGCCGGTCCGCGCCGGAAGCGTTGCGGACGCTCAGGTTCAGGTCGGTCCCGCTGCCGCTGAGCGCGTACAGCGAGTACGAGTCGTACCCGAGGTTCCCGGTCGGCTTGCCGCCCAGCGCGGGCCAGTACGTGCCGCCCATCCCGTTGTCCCGCATCACCTGCGCCATCGCGCGGATGTGGCGCACGAAGTTGTCCGTGCTGCCCGCGTTGCCGTAGTCCAGCCCGGTGGACATCGGCGCGCCGAACTCGGTGGCGACCGCGCGCGAGGCGCAGTTCCCCAGGCGGGTCTGGATGTGCCCCCGGAAGGCGTCGTAGGTCATCGCCTCGTAGAAGAACGCGTAGTGGTGGAAGGACAGCAGCGTGGAGCCGAACCTGCTGTCGTCGCACACGTCCCGCAGGTCCTGGCTGTACCCGGTGCCGCCGATCAGCACCCGGCCGGGCGGGGCGGCGGAGTGGGTGGCGAGCCAGCCCGCCGCGACGTCGCGCCACTGCGCCGAGGTGTAGCCGTGCGGCTCGTTCATCGGCTCGAAGTACACGCCGCCGTTCGACGAGTACGCGCCGACCACGGTGGCCCACATGCTGTTCCACGCCGAGGTGTTCGTGATCCGCCCGCCGGAGGCCGCGCCGTCCTCCCAGTAGGCGAGGATCACCTTGAACCCGCGCGCGGTGGCCGCGTCGACGGCGCCCCGGTAGGCGTTCCACCAGGTCGTGTCGGCCACGGTGTGGGTGTTCACCGGGAGCCGCACGGTGTTGACGCCCAGCGTGCCCGCCAGGTCGTCGTACAGGGCGTTCGCCTTGGCGCGCACGGTCGCGTTGCTGTCGGACCGGCTGAGCCCCTGCGGGACGAGCGCGGTGGTGCTGAAGTTGTCGCCCAGCACGGCCCAGTTCACGCCCCGGAACTGGTTGGTCGCGGCGCGGGCCTCGGGCGCTGGCGCGGCCAGGCAGGCCAGCGCGGTGAGCGCGGCCACCACCAGCGCGAGCGGTCTGGGTGCTGCCGTGGGGGACCCGGAAACCTGATCGGCACGTCGATCCACGCTTCGCCTCCTCGCGAGCAGGACTCGTGGCGCCACCGGGCGCGGTCCGGGAGCTGCGCCGGGAGCGTTCCCGGCCGACCGTAGCGCAGGGTTTTCGAGGCTGACAAGGACCGGTGCGGGCGCCCGCTCAGCCCCGCCCCGGCAGCAGCGCCTCCAGAATCCGTCCGAGGTCCGCGTCCCCCGGCGGCGCGCCGTGGGCCTGCTCCCACATCACCACCCCGTGGAACACCAAGTGCGCGATCACCCCCGCGTCCCCCACCGGCTCGCCCCGCTCACCCGCGCTCGCCAGCGCCCGGTGGAACGCCCCCAGCGTGCGCGCGTTCGCCGCCCGCACCAGCTCGTCCAGCTCCGGCGCCCCGGTCGCCGCCGCCGCGATCAGCGCCCGCCCCTCGGGGCGGGCCGCGTTGTCCCGGATCGCGGTCATCAGCGCCAGCAGGTCGCCGCGCAGCGACCCGGTGCCCGGATCGGCGTCGTAGCGCGCCAGCAGCGGTTCCACCACGTCCGCCAGCAGCGCGGCCTTCGTCGGCCACCGCCGGTAGAGGGTCGTGCGGTTCACGCCCGCCGCCCTGGCCACGCCGTCCATGGTGACGCCGGTGAAACCAGCCCTGGCCAGCTCGGCCAGGGTCGCGGCGCGCACCGCCTCCACCACCTGGCGGCTGCGCGGCCCGTGCTGCACACCCCTGGTGCGCCTGCTCGGCTCGGTCACCGGCAGAGCCTAGCCGCCCGGCAAATGGCACCACAGTGTTGCCTTTTGCTGACCGCAGCGGTTACCGTCCCCGGACCCACCGAGAGGAACCCCCCCCATGACCACCGCCGACGTGTCCGCCCGACCGCTGGCCGACCTGATCTCCCTCGCCGGGCGCCGCGCCGTCGTCACCGGCGGCGGGCGCGGGCTCGGCAAGGCCATCGCCCTGCGCCTGGCCGAGGCGGGCGCCGACCTGGTGATCGGCGACGTCGACGCCGACCTCGCCACCACCGCCGCCGAGGACGTCGCCCGCCTGCACGGGGTGCGCGCCCTCGGCTGCGCCATGGACGTCACCGACAGCGCCTCGGTCGCCGCCGCCGCCGACCGCGCGGTCGACGAGCTGGGCGGCCTGGAGGTCTGGGTCAACAACGCGGGCGTCTTCCCCGCCGAACCCGTGCTGGACATGAGCGACGAGACCTGGGACCGGGTCTTCGCGGTGAACGCGCGCGGCTCCTTCGTCGGCGCCCGCGAGGCCGCCCGGCGGATGACGGCGGGCGGCGCGATCGTGAACATCGTGTCCACGGCGGGCTTCCGCGGCAGCGCGCCGGGCCTGGCCGCCTACGTCGGCTCCAAGCACGCCGTCCGCGGCCTGACCCGCGAACTGGCCCTGGAACTGGCCCCGCTGGGCATCCGCGTGCTCGGCGTCGCCCCCAGCCACGTCCCCACCGAGGGCAACCTCGCAGCCGCCGCCGCACCCCACCCCGCCGACCAGCCCCCGACCCCGCTCATGCTCAACGGCCCGATCGGCCGCCCCGGCGTGCCGGACGACATCGCCCGCGTGGCCCTGTTCTGCGCCTCGGACCTGGCCGCCTTCATGACCGGCAGCACCCTGCTCGAGGACGGCGGCAGCACCGCCTGACCCAAGCCCGCAGGCGCAGCCGGTCCGCGCCTGGGGAAGTCCGCTGTGGACGGTTGGGGCGCCCTCGCGGGCGCGCCCAACCCGCCAGCACACCCCACCCCGCGCCCGCCGTCAACACCACCTCCCCGACCTCCGCACCACCCCCACTTCGGCCCCACCTCGCGCCACCGCCCGGCGCCGTCCGCGCTGCTAGCTTCCGAAGTCGCCGCAGAACTCCACGATCCCCTTGTCCACCAAGGGAAATCGCCGAGAAGGTCGCGCGTCCGAGGAGGCTCCCATGCCCGACACCCCCACCCCGGAACCCCCGCCGGACCGCTTTCCCCCGTGGGCGCGCACCACCACCGGTGGCCTCGTCGTCGTCGCCACCTACTTCGTCCTCATCGCCACCAAACCGACCTCCCCGCACGGCGTCGGCGGCTCCTTCGCGCTCCTCGCGCTGCTCGGCTACCTCACCGGCGCCGCCCTGATCATCAGCGGCGCCATGGCCCGGCTGTCCACCTCGGCCATCACGCTCTTCCCCGTCGCCATCGCCATCAACATCGTCGTCGGCCAGCTCGTCCGCATCATCGGCCTGCCCCTCTACCTGGACTCCATCGGCACCGTCCTCGTCGGGGTCCTCGCGGGCCCCGCCGCAGGTGCGGCGACCGGCGCGCTGGCCGCGGTGACCGTCGGCATGACCATCAACCCCGGCCAGCTCCCGTACGCCGTCACCGCCGCCGCGATCGGCTTCCTCACCGGCCTCTTCGCCAGGCTCGGCTTCTTCCGCCGCCCCACCACGACCGTCCTCGCGGGCGTCTTGGTCGGCGTGTTCGCAGGCGTCGTCTCCGCGCCGATCACCGCGTTCGTGTTCGGCAACGCGGGCAGCGGCATCGGCCACTCCGTGCTGATCGCGACCCTCCAGGCCTACGGCAACAGCATGCTCGCCGCCGCCAGCATCCAGGGCCTCATCGCCGACCCGCTGGACAAGGCCATCAGCTGCCTGGTCGCCTGGAGCGTGCTGTCCGGCCTGCCCGCGCGCCTGGCGCAGCGCTACCCGTTCGTCCGGCGCCACGCGGTCTTCACCCGGCGCGAGGCGGCGATCCGGTGAACTCGTGGACCCGCCTCAACCCGCTGACCCGCCTCGCCGCCGCGCTGACCACCGTCGTGGTCGCCTTCTGCCTGCCGCTCCCGTGGTGGCCGCCGCTCCTGCTGCTCGTCCTGCTCCCGGTCGCGGCACTGGCCGGGGTGATCGGGCGCTTCCTGCGGCTGCTGGTGGTGCTCGTCGGCCCGCTCGCCGTGCTGGTCTTCCTCCTGCAGGGCATGTTCTACCCGGACGGCGTCACCGTCCTGCTGAGCTGGGGGCCCGTCTCGGTCACCGAGGAGGGGCTCGAGTTCGCGACGCTCACCGCGGGCCGGGTGCTCGTGCTGGTCGGGGCGACCCTGCTGCTGGCGCTCACCACCCACCCCGGTGCGCTGATGGGCGCGCTGGTGCAGCGCGGCCTGTCGCCCAAGACCAGCTACGTCATCTCCGCGACCCTGCAGATCGTGCCCGCGTTCCGGGCGCGCGCCCAGGGCGTGCTGCGCGCGCAGCAGGCGCGCGGCCTGGACACCGGCACCCTGCGCAAGCGCGCGGGCGCGGTCCTGCCGCTGGCCGGGCCGCTGCTGCTGGGCGCGCTCGCCGACCTGGACGAGCGCGCCGTCGCCATGGAGGCGCGAGCGTTCGGCTCGAACCGCAGGCCCACCGCGCTCATCGTCGTGCCGGACTCGCGGGCCCAGCGGCTCGCGCGCCTCGCGCTCGGCGCGGTCGCTGTGACCGCGCTCGTCGTCAACGTCCTGGGGGTGCTGCGGTGATCGAGCTTGAGAACGTCACGTTCACCTATCCGACCGCGCACGTGCCCGCGCTGACCGGGCTGTCCCTGTCGGTGCCCGATGGCCAGGTGTGCGGGGTCGTCGGCGCGAACGGCTCGGGCAAGTCCACCCTGGCCTGCCTGGTCGCCGGAGTGGCGCCCGCCATCACCGGCGGTGAGCTGACCGGTGCGGTCCGCGTCGCGCGTCGCGCCTCCGCAGGCGCCGCCGAGGTCGGCCTGGTGACGCAGAACCCGTTCAGCCAGCTGTCCGGCGCGAAGTTCACCGTCCTGGAGGAACTGGCCTTCGGCCTGGAGAACCTGGGCGTCCCGCGCCCGGAGATGGTCGACCGCGTCGACCGCGTCGTGGACCTGCTCCGCCTGGGGGCGCTCACCGACCGCCCGCCGTTCGAGCTGTCCGGCGGGCAACGGCAGATGGTCGTCATCGGCTCGGTCCTGGTGATGCGGCCTGAGGTCCTGGTGCTGGACGAGCCGACCTCCCAGCTCGACCCGGACGGCGTCGCCCTGGTCTTCGACGCGCTGCGCGCGCTGGGGCAGGAGGGCGTCACCACCCTGCTCGTCGAGCACAGGGTCGAGCAGCTGGCCGAGCTGGCCGACCGGGTCGTCGTGCTGGGCGGCGGCGCGATCGCCCTGGACGGCCCGCCCACCGAGGTCCTGGCCCACCCCGGCCTGGCCGCGCTCGGCGTCACCGGCACCCGCTACACCGACGCCGCCCTGCTCGCCGCCGAGCGGTCGCTGTGGCCAGTGGCGACCCCGCCCCCCGTCCTGCTGCCCGACGCCGCGCTGGGCTTCGCGCGCGCGCTCACCCCGACCGCACGGGAGCTGCCGTGACCATCCTGATCGAGGACGTCGTCTTCCGCTACGGCGCCGGGACCACCGCGCTGGACCGCGTCTCGCTGTCGATCGCCCCCGGAGAGAAGGTCGCGCTCGTCGGCCCCAACGGCGCGGGCAAGTCCACCCTCGCCAGGCACCTCAACGGGATGCTCCGCCCGACCTCGGGCCGGGTCCTCGTCAACGGCCTCGACACCTCCGAGCACCCGATCTCCAGGATGGCCGCCGAGGTCGGCTTCGTCTTCCAGAACCCGGACGACCAGCTGCACGCCCGCACCATCGGCGTGGAGGTCCACTTCGGACCGAAGAACCTCGGCTTCCCGCCGGAGCGCGCCCAGGTCCTGGTCGAGCGGGCGCTGGCCGCCACCGGACTGGAAGGCCAGGCTGACGTCCACCCGCACCACCTCTCGCCCGCCCGCCGCAAGCTCGTCGCGATCGCCTCGGTGCTGGCCATGGACACCCCGGTCGTGGTGCTCGACGAACCCACCGCAGGCCAGGACCGCACCGCGCTGGACGCGCTCGGAGACCTGGTCGACGCACTGGCCGCCGGGGGGCGGACCGTCCTCGCGATCACCCACGACCTGGACTTCTGCGTCGAGCGCTTCGACCGGGTGCTGCTGCTGGAGAGCGGGAGGATCACCATGGACGGCCCGCCGCTGATGGTGTTCGCCAGGCAGGGCGGCAGGGCCCCGCAGCTGCTCAGGCTGAGCCGGGAGCTGGGCTGGTCGACCGGCGCCGCGACGGCGGCGGAGTTCGTCGACCTGCTGGGCGAGCGCGCCGGGAGCTGACGGGCGTGCCGCCGGGCCGGGCTCGACCCGCCCGGCGTCACCCCTGCGCGACCGCGCCCTCGTCCCGCGCGCGCTGCGCCGACGCGGGCACCACCCGCTCCAGCCGCAGCATCGCCAGCAGCGCCAGCGCGTTCACCACCGCCAGCGCCAGCCACGGCAACCAGTGCCGCACCTCGAACAGCGAGGTGAAGAACGCGGGCCCCACGATCCCGGCCACCGTGAACGAGTACTGGAACGACGCCAGGTAGCGCCCCCGCGCGGACGGCGGGGCCAGCGCGGTGGCCAGCGCCATCGACACCGGCGCGTGGATGAGCTCCGCCGCAGTGAACAGCGCCGTCGCCACCAGCAGCACCGGGAGCACCCACACCAGGCTGCCCGGCCCGAGCGCCGCGAACAGCAGGCACCACACCGCCCACAGCCCGGCGGCGGCCACGATCACCCTGGTGCGCCGGAACGGGGCCAGCCGCTTCACCACGGGGGCCGCCAGCAGCGACAGCGCCACCGTGTTGCCCACCAGCACCACCGGGGCCAGCCACGCGGGCGCGCGCAGCGCGTCCACCACGAAGATCGGCAGACCGAGCGCCAGCATCATGCTGGTGGTCGCGAACACCGCGTTGATCCCGGTGAACGACAGGAACGGCCGGTCGCGCAGCATCGCCCGGTACCCGCCGTCACCAGCGTCGGAGGCCCCGTGCGCTCGCCTCGGCGCGCGCACGAACGCGCCGATCGCCAGTCCCGCGAGCAGGAAGCACGCCGCCGAGCCGATCGCGACGCCCCGGTAGACGACGTCCTGGTCGGAGGTGACCACGGCCGCCGTCACCAGCCCGCCGATGCCCAGCCCCGCCGTGCGGGCCATGTTGGCCCAGGCGAACCACTGGTCCTTGCTCATCGTCGAGTCGCTGCCGTCGGCGAAGTCCGCGATCGCGGTGAACACGCTCGACCAGAAGAACCGCACGCCCAGCGCCACCAGCCCGGAGCTGAGGAAGATCCCGACCGGGCCGTCCACCCACGTGTAGGCCAGGTACCCCAGGCCCTGCGCGAACTGCGCGCCCACCACCAGCGGCAGGGGCCCGACCCGGTCGGCCAGCCAGCCGACCAGCACCGGGATCGGCAGGGTCAGCGCGTTCGCCAGGCTCACCAGCACCCCGATCAGGGTGAGCGGCACCTCGGTGAGCCTGGCGAAGAACAGCAGGGCCAGCGGCATGAACATGCCGTTGCCCACCGAGTCGACCACCAGCGCCGGGATCAGCACGCCGCCGCCCCTGCTCCGCGTCAACGGCATGGGTCCCCAGTCCTCGACTTCCGCGGGTTCGTCACGTTGCGCCACGCGACATGACCGGTGCGTAGCGGTTGGTGACCCTACCGGAGATCGCCGGGAGCGTCGAAGGCATTGCCCGATCCCGAGGGCGCCCGCCGTCCCAGCCCCAGCAGGTCCACCGGGTGCACGCCGCCGCCGACCGTCACCAACCCGTCGCGCACCCCGTCCGCGGCCAGCGCGGTCGCCCGCGCCACCGCCTCGCGCACCCCGAACCCGTGCGCGAGCAGACCGGTGACCAGTGCCGAGTGCGCGCACCCCGCGCCGTGCTCCGCGCCGGTGCGGTGGCCGGGGCGCGGAACACCGCGCGACAGCCCCGAGTCCGCGTACCACTCGCCGCCCTCCGCGCCGCCGCACGTCACCACCGCCGCCCGCGCGCCCAGCGCCACCAACCGCTCCGCCAGCTCGCGCGGCGGCGCGCCGGGCAACCCGGTGAGCAGCTCCGCCTCCGCCCGGTTCGGCGTCACCACCGCGGCCAGCGGGAGGAGCAGGGCGCGCACCACCCCGACCACGTCCGCACCGGCCAGGCTCGCACCCGCCGCCGTCACCATCACCGGGTCCACCACCACCGGGGCGTCCACAGTGGACAGCCGGGTCGCGACCGCCTCGACGTGCTCCGCGCTCCACGTCATGCCGACCTTCACCGCGTCCGCGCCGATGTCCGGCAGCACCGCGTCCAGCTGCGCCAGCACGAAGTCCACCGGCACGGTGAACCGCCCGGTCACCCCGGTGGTGCTCTGCGCCGTCACGCCCACCAGCACCGTCGACGCGTAGCACCCGACGGACGCCATCGCCTTGACGTCGCCCTGGATGCCCGCGCCGCCGCCGGAGTCGGACGACCCGATCGTCAGCCCCACCCTGGTGCGCGCCACGATCAGCCGTTCATCGCCCGGTCGAGCCGCTCGCGCAGCTGCCCGGTCGGCACGCTCCCGGTCAGCTCGCCGTGCAGCAGCCTGACCATCCGCTCGTACCAGTAGGCGGGCAGCGGCTTCCCGCGCCCGAGCCGGGCAAGCGCCAGCTCGTAGGTGTGCTTGACGTGCTCGCGCGAGACCTCGGCCCTGCTGCCCTCCGGCAGCGGCCAGCGGGAG
The DNA here is from genome assembly GCF_024171695.1 of Actinosynnema pretiosum. Lineage (GTDB taxonomy): Bacteria > Actinomycetota > Actinomycetes > Mycobacteriales > Pseudonocardiaceae > Actinosynnema > Actinosynnema pretiosum. The sequence continues at coordinate 35,600 of NZ_JAMTCF010000016.1, forward strand.
AACTGCGCCACGTGCGACTCGTAGAACATGCGAAGCACCCGCGCGGTCTCCGCGGGCGGGTCGGGCGCGCTGTCGTAGCGGGGCAGCCGGTGGTAGACGCCGCTGGCGCGCTCCAGGTGCAGGAACCGGTAGGAGTGCCGGTTGAGCAGCGCCAGCCAGAAGTCCCAGTCCTCCACCACGGTCAGCGACTCGTCGAAGCGCGCCCCGCGCGGCCCCGGAGCCCGCATCGTCACGCCCACCGGCGGGATGAAGTTGGTGACGTGCAGGAACTCCGCGTCGAACGGCACGTCGAACGCGGGCCAGCCGCCCGACTCGTGCGTCATGCCGACCGGCGCGCGCGTGGTGGACACCATCGTCGTGGTGTAGACGAAGTCCGCCCTGTCCTCGTCCAGCGCGGCCATCGTCGCGGCGAAGTGGCCGGGCAGCACCACGTCGTCGTCGTCCAGGAAACCCAGGTACTCCCCGCTCGCCGCCTCGATCGCCGTGTTGCGCGCCGTCGACGGCCCCGCGCCGCTCGGGTAGCCGATCAGCTCGATCGCCAGCCGGTCGCGGAAGGGCGCGACGACCTCGTCGACGAGCGCGCCGCCGTCGTTGACCACGATCACCTCCAGCGCGTCGCCCAGCTCCTGCGTGACCAGGCTGGACAGCGACTCGGCCAGGGATCTCGGGCGGTCCCGCGTCGGGATGACGACGCTCAGTCTCGGTGGCACCGGGGTCTCCTCTTCGTGGTGGGGGAGGGGAGTCGTGTCGGGGAAGGCGGTGGGGCGCCTCAGAACGTCGCGGGGACCCGATCGCGCCAGCAGTTCTCGACGAGACCGGCGTACAGCGGGTCGAGCAGGGCCAGCAGGTCCGCGTCCACGGTCTGCTCGTGCACGCGGCGGGCGTGCAGGCACAGCAGCGCCAGCACCTGCTCCCAGTAGCGCGGCAGCCCGACCCGCTCCACGTCGGCCCGGCCCATGGCGACCCCGCCCGCGCGCACCCGCTGCTCCAGCCGCGCGACCTCGCGGATCGCGGGCCAGTTGTCGCCGGGAGGCATCGCGGGGAACGGGTCGGTGTGCACCGCCGCGACCCGGTCCGCGAGCACCCGGTCGGCGAAGGCGCTGTCCGACTCGTACAGGTGGTACGAACCGGCGACGTGGGTGTAGGTGCCCAGCTCCAGGCCCAACTGGTGCGCCAGCACCTCCTGCAGCAGCGTGAACGAGAACACGTCGCTCGCCGTGCCCCGGTAGGCGTCGTTGGCGCGCATGAACGCCACCGCGTGCAGCCTGCCCTCGCGCACGACGAACTGGAGGCCGATCGTGCAGGCCACGTCCGGGTTGTCGGCGATCAGCAGCTCCTCCGGGGCGAAGATCTGGATCACCGCCCGCTTCGAGTCCGGGTCGGCGCGCAGCGTGCTCACGACGCTGTCCCACTGGTTGAAGCCCGCGCCGCCGAAGTTGAAGATCCTCGGCCCGTACGCCGTGCCGCGCAGCGTGCGCCCGTCCGCCGAGTACCGGGTGATCGACGGCGCGTAGAAGCTCATGAACTCCAGCGAGTCGCTGCCGGACAGGTACCACAGCGCCTCGGCGAAGTTGAACACCAGGTTCGTGCGCCTGCCCGGCACCCGCACGACGCGCTCGCGCGGGTCGGCCAGCCGGTAGGACACTCCCAGGATCTCCCTGCTGCGGAACCCGCGCGGGGCGTTGCGGAACTCCGGCTCGTCCCTGATCCTGCGCAGCAGGGCCAGGTACGCCTCCTGGAAGGCGCCGTAGGAGTGCGCCGTCGTCGCCGTGCCGGTCATCCGTCCTCCCGCAGCCGTCATCGCCCCGCCACCCACTCGCCCAACCGGTCCCGGTAGAACTGGACCAGGTCCGGCTGCCAGCGCGCGAAGTACTCCAGCTGCGCCAGCGCGTACAGCCCCGTGCCCAACCGCCGCCGCACCGCGTCGGACGCCTCGGCGGGGAACCGCTCCCGGTAGGCCTCCAGGAACGGCTCCTCGCTGCCCGGCCACCACTCGAACAGCAGCTCGGTCAGCTTGCCGAAGTCCGCGAACCGGTCCCGGAAGCCCGCGTGCTCGAAGTCCAGCAGCGCGGTCGGCCGTCCACCGTCCACCAGCACGTTGTCCAGGTACAGGTCGCCGTGCGCCAGTGACGGCTCACCCGCGGACCCCAGCTCGTCGAGCACCCGCCCGAACGCCGCCTCCACCGGGGCGCGCCCCGCGGGCAGCATCTCCCCCGGCAGCCTGGACAGCGCGCCCCGCACCTGGCCGTCGGCGACCTCGGCCCACGACCGCGCGTCCCCGGCCGAGGTCACCGGGCCGAACCCGGCGCGCCGCACGCCGTGCAGCGCGCCGACCCACCCGCCGAGCACGCCCGCCACTCGCGCCAGGTCCGAGCGCTCCCCGCGCAGCGCCGCGGTCGCGCTCTCGCCCGGTCGGTACTCCTGCACCACCACGGGGAGCCCGAGACCGGTGCTGGACGAGAACGCCCGGAACCGCACCACGGGGATGCCCGCGTCCGCCGCCAGGTCCGTGGCGACCAGCGTCGCCCCGACGTACTCCGGATCGGTGGTGCGGCCGGGCACCCGCACCAGCAGCTCGCCCTCGTCGGTCCCGGCCAGCCACAGCCGGTTGCTGTAGCTGTGCGGCCCCGCCCGCACCGACGACACCACCGCCGTCGGGCACAGCTCGGCCAGCACGGCCTCGACCTCCTCGGCCGTCACCGCGTCGGCCAGCCTCGTGCTCCCCGCGCTCACGGCGCGCAGACCGCCGCGAGGGCGTCCTCGAACGCCGCCAGTTCGTAGCGCCCGCCGACCGTCTCGACGACGGCGGTGCGCGTGATGTGCCGCAGGCCGTAGACCATCAGCGCGTACTCCTCGCCCTTCTCCAGCAGCAGCACGATCGGCTTGCCCAGCGCCGACGCCCAGCCGAGCTCGATGTGCGTGCCCAGCGACGCGGGTGGTCCGGGCACCGCGACGAGCACGTCGGAGGCGGCGATCTCGTCGTGGTCGAGCTTGGTGAAGTCGTCCGGCTCCAGGAACGCCTCGCCCCACCGCTCGCGCCGGTGCGCGTTGTGCACGTGGCAGCCGCTGCCCTCGAAGTAGCCGATCAGCTCCTCGAAGCGCTCCCGGTCCCGCGCCCGCATCGCCCCGGTCTCCGGGTCGACGAGCTTGAAGAACGGGCCCGCCACGAAGACCGTGCGCAGGCCGAGCCGCCGGGCCGCGGTGTCGGCGGCGGCGTCGTTGCCGATCGTGCTCATGTCTCTCCCGGTGTGGTGAAGGTGTGTCGCATCTGCCTGCCGAACAGCAACTCGTAGGCGCCGGGGCCGACTCCGGTGAACGGCGTCAGCGGCATCCTGCCCGCCTCGTCCTCGCGCACGGTGACCGAGTCGGCGTGGAACCAGGGCGCCGCCTCCTGCGCTGGCCCCAGGTGGACCACCCGTGCCAGACCCGCGCACACCAGGTGGCGCAGGCACTGGCGGCACGGCTGGGCGGTCACGAACATCGTCAGCCCCGCGACGGGGACACCGGAGCGCGCCGCGCACACCAGCGCCGCCATCTCGGCGTGCACCACGCGCCCCAGCGACTCGAAGCTCTGCGCGGGCGCGCCGCCGTGGCCGACGCCGTAGGAGCCCTGGCTGCTGTCGAACGCCTCGAGCAGCCCGCCCACCAACCGCTCCGGCGGCGCGGGCAGCGTGGTCCCCATGCCCGCCAGCAGCTCCAGCAGCCGCTCCACGGTCACCGTGCGCGCACGCGAGGCGGCGTCCACGCCGAAGACGACGTCGCGGGCGTCGTCCTCGTCGCCGTCCCAGTACTGCCCGCCCCACCGGGGGACCTCGACCGCGCCGAGCGCCACGACGTCCCCGCTGCCGTCCACCAGCGCCGCCCCGACGCCGCCGCGCAGCGCCGCCGAGCGCAGCGCCGCGCCGTAGGCGGCGTGCATCGCGAACTCGGCTCGGCTCGGGGTGATCCGCCTGGTCAACCCGACCAGGTCGCGCAGTCGGTCCAGCCCCGCCCCGGCCGCGTCGGTCACGAACAGCGGCTCGTGCGCCGACGCCCCGGAGAACTCCGCCGAGTCCACCGACACCACCCGGACTCGCGGCCCGTCCACGTCGCTGCCGACCGCACCACCGCCGGGCGCCGTGCCGCCCAGGCCCAGCCTCGCCCTGATCCGCTCGTCCTCGCTCACCAGCGCCACCGTCACGACCGCACCCCGCTCCTGGACACCGCGGCCACCTCGTCCAGTCCGCCCACGACCAGGTCGGCGTGCGAGAAGTCGTTGTGCGCGGTGATCCGGTTCGGCACCGCGACGCACCGCAGTCCCGCCGCCTTGGCCGCGCTCACCCCGCGCGCCGAGTCCTCGAACGCGACCGCCCGCTCCGGGGCCACCCCGAGCTTGGCCAGCGCCAGCAGGTACCCGTCCGGCGCCGGCTTGGCCGGGTGCTCCCCACCCGGCACGATCAGGTCGAACACGTCGGGGTCCAGGCCCAGCGCGGACATCTGCCGCTGGATCCACTTCATCGGCGAGTTGCTGACCAGGCACAGCGTGATCCCGTCCGCCCAGCAGCGCTCCAGGAACCGCCGCACGCCGGGCAGCACCGTCAGCATCCCGTCCCGGCTCACCCGCCGCGCCTGCTCCAACCCCTCGCGGTCCAGCGGGGCGCCCGCGAAGCCCTCCAGCTCCTCCCAGGGCGACAGCGGGTCGTCCCCGCCCGCGCGCAGCGCCCACGACGTCGCGTCCAGCGCCCGCCCGTAGCGCGCGTACAGCTCGTTCCACGACCGCCAGCCCGCGTACTCGGTGTCGATCAGCAGCCCGTCGAAGTCCAGCAGCGCCGCGTCGCACTCCAACCGCACCGACCGCACCCGCGCGGACGGCAGCACCTCGGTCTCCAGCACCCGGCGCGCCGTCTCGGTGTTGCGCCGCTGCTCGAACTCGTTCTCGTGGTACCAGCGCGACACGAACAGGTTGCGCCACAACGAGTACAGCGGCGCCAGAAGCGCGACCCGCGCGCGCAGCGCGGCGTCGGCGCGGTAGCCGTCCAGGACCTCGGCGCGGTGCTCGGGCTCGAAGTGCGTCAGCACCACCAGGTCCAGCACCGGGTCGCCCCAGCCGACGTCGCCGAAGTCCACCAGCACCACCTGCCCGCCGTCCACCAGCAGGTGCCTGGCCTGCAGGTCCCCGTGCACCAGGGCGCGCGGCGCGGGACCGGCCTCGGCGAGCAGCCGCAGCGCGTACCGGCGCACCGCGTCGGACTCGGCCTCGGTCAGCAGCCCGCGCCGCGCCGCCTCGGCGCACTCCACGGCGACGCGGTGGTCGACGTGCTGCTCCCACTCGCCGACGCCGTCGCAGAACATCGCCAGACCCGGCGGGACGGGCGTGTCGTGCAGCGCGCGCGCCGCGGCGCCCGCCGCCCGCCACGGCCCGCCGCCGTCCGCCATCGACCGCCGCGTCGGCACCTCCTCCAGCACCAGGAACCAGAACCCGTCCCGGCCGTGCCACAGCACGCGCGGCACCGGGGCGCCCGCGTCGGCCGCCGCCAGCAGCCCCGCGCTCTCCCTGCGGTGCCTGACCTCATCGGTGTCGATCTTGACCACCGCCCGCCGCCCGTCGGGCAGCTCCGCCCTGCACACGGCGCGCCGGTCCCAGTCCACCTCGGGCGGGTCGAGGCGCACCGGACCGCCGAACCGCGCCGAGAGGCACCGCTCGGCGCCCTCGGCGAACCAGAGCGGGCCGCTCACAGCACGATCTCCTGCGGTTGGAAGTCCGGGTGCGCCACGCGCGGCCACGCCGGACCCGGCTCCAGCGCGTCGTCGAACACCGCCACCTGGTGCTGGGCGCTGCGCACGAACAGCGCGATCAGGTGGTCCCGCCTGCCGGGGTCGCGCTCGACCTCCTGCTCCATCAGGCCGATGTGCGCCTCCAGCATGTTGTACATCTGCTTGTCGGCGTAGATCCGCGCCCACCGCCGGTAGGCCTCCGGGCCCTGGATGTCCACCGACTCGAACCGGCGTCCCACAACCCTGGTGAAGAACGTGCACGGCAGCAGCGCCGCCGCGGTGTCACCGGCCGTGCCCTCCAGCGCCGCCCGCAGCAGGTGGTTCGCGTACGCCTCCCGGCGAGGCGACAGCGCCCAGCGGTCGAACCTCGGGTCCGGCACGCCCAGCGACTCGATGATCTCCTTCTTCGCGGCCAGCTCCTTGGCCACGAACACGTCCTTGAGCAGCTGCGTCGCCGCGCGCGACCAGTCCGATCCGACCGGGGCCTTGGCCAGCGCGAGCGCGATCGTCTGGTGCAGGTACGGGATGAACGGCGCGTCCTCCAGCTGGAAGCGCACGAACCGCTCGACCGGCAGCGTCCCCTTCTCCAGCGCCTCGAACCAGGGGTGGTTCTCGTAGCGGGTCCACGCGGGCCCCGTCGCCTCGATGCAGTCCTCGACGAGCGAGCCCATGCCGCTACCCCCGCTCCGCAACCGAGGCCAGCAGCTGCTCGGGCGTCACGTCGAGCCCCCGCACCCGCACCAGCGCTTCCACGAACTCCTTCTCCAGCCCCTCGAAGTTCGCGCGGTTGCGGCGCAGGAAGCCCACGATCTCCTCCACGTCGCGCACCGGCTGGTTGGTCAGGTTCCGCAGCTCCGAGCGCTGGCTGAGCTGGAACAGCGACACGTCGGGGGACTGGGAGGTGTTGAACCGGATGGGCATGGAGATGTTGCCGTCGTCCAGCGTGACCACCTGGTGCATCCAGAACGGTGGCACGTACAGCACCTCGCCCGGCCCCAGCACGCCCTGGTACACCTGCTCCAGCTCGCCCAGCACCGGCGCGTCCTCCGGCACGATGTCGGCGCGCGACAGGTCGTAGCGGGCCTCGGCGGGCCAGTCCCGCTGGAGCGTGGGCGCGTCGAACGGGTGCACCATCAGGTAGCGCTTGTGCCCGGACACCTGGAACAGCAGCCCGTGCCACTGGTCGTTGTGGAACGGCGTCGCGTTGCCGGTCTGCCCCATCCAGATGCCCGTCCACGCCGGGTTGTACTCGAAGCCGGTGTCCGGGATCTCGAAGTCCGCGGACAGGTCCTCGTAGACCGACGAGCCCGGCTCCACTCGCAGGTAGTAGGAGCGGTCGGGGTCCTCGCGCTCAACGCCGAAGATGTGCTTGACGACCGAGCCGAAGCTCGTGGTGACCTTCTGGTTGATCTGCTGGAGAACGGTGCCCTGCAACGACTTGTCCGTGACGAACGCGGACACCTCCTCGTCGCCGCACCGCTGCACCAGGTGCTCGGCGGTCCACTTGCCGACCGCCTCCCACTTGTCGGCGACGCCCTCGATCACCAGCGGCAGCCCGCCGTAGCCCGCGAGGTCGCCGGGGCCCGCCTCGCTCGCCCTCGTGGGCAGCCCGGTGATCCGCGGCGCGGGCCTGGTCAGGTTCCTGGTCATGGACTCGCTCCCCTTCATCGGATGAACAGGTCGTGCAGGACGTGCAGGCCCAGCAGGTGGTTGTGGACCTTGTCGCGCTCGTTCGCGCTCGCGTTGTCCGCAGGCGCCTCGGCCAGAAACCGCAGCACGCGATCCGGGTCGCAGACGCCGACCTCGGCGATCCGCGCGCGGGTCAGGTACTTCCCGGTCAGGCGCGCGAGCCTGCGCGCCCGCTCGGCCGAGCGGTGCGCGGGAGGCGCCATGAACGCGAACTTCCTGCGCTCGTAGAGGAAGTCGGGCATCGCGTGCCGCAGCGCCTCGCGCAGCACCCACTTCTCGGTGCCCTCGCGGATCCGCAGGTCCGGTGGCACCCGCACCGCGGTCTCGGCGACGTGGTGGTCCAGCAGCACCGGTCGGGTCTCCACCGCGTTGGCCATGTCGACCCGGTCGCCGCCCCAGCTCAGGATCTGCCCGTCCAGCATGGTCTTGACCCAGCTGTACTGCGCCCGGTCCAACCGTCCCCGGTGCTCCATCGCTCCCCGGTCGAGCCGCTCCGCCACCGCTTCCAGGGGGTCGTAGTCACCGAGCCCGGCGAGCAGGCCGTCGGCCAGCAGCGGCCTGACCAGCCCCCAGGTCGACACCCACGGCTGCACCCACCCCGGCGTGAACCCCACCGCCCGCTCGAACCCGGCGTGCTGCTGCGCCCGCGCGGGCAGGATCGCGCCGACGAACAGCTCGTCCGCCCCGGTCGGCCCGCCCGAGGTGTGGTCGAGCGCGAATGCCGGGTAGCCCGCGAACAGCTCGTCGGCGCCCTCGCCGGACAGCACGGCCCGGAAGCCCCGCCGCGACACCGCGCCGCTCAGGTGCATCTTCGCCACGCCGAGCGTGTTGTAGAAGGTGCGCTCGCTGTGCCACACGGCCCGCGCGTAGTGCTCGTCGTACAGCTCCTCGTCACCGACCCGGCACGTGGTCAGCTCGGCGCCCGCGTGCTCCGCGACCTTCGCCGCGATGCCCGATTCGTCGTAGGCGGGGTCGGTGAAGGCGATGGTGAACGCCTCCGGCGGGCGCTGCGCCAGCGCCGCGCTCATCCCGAGCAGCGCCCCGCTGTCCATGCCGCCGGACAGGTACAGCCCGACCGGCACGTCGGCCTCCACGCGCGCCGCCAGCGCGTCGGTCACCACCGAGCGCACCGCGTCCACGTGGTCCTGCGGGTCGCCGCCGTCCCACTCGCCCTCGTGCGGGAACTCCAGGTCCCAGTACTTGTGGGTGCGCGCACGCAGCACGTCGCCCTCCCGGTCCACGACCAGCAGGTGACCGGGCAGCAGCGCCTCGACGCCCTCGAACGCCGTCGTGCCGGGCACCATGACCTGCACCAGCTGGTTGACCGAGGCCCGCGGCGACAGCCTGCGCGGCACCGACGGGTGCTCCAGCAGCGCCTTCGCCTCCGACGCCCACGCCAGCAACCCGTCGCGGAGGTGGAAGAACAGCGGTCGCACGCCGAACCGGTCCCTGACCAGCACGAGCCGGTCCCGCTCCGCGTCGAACAGCGCGACCGCGAACTCGCCGCGCAGGAGCCGCGCGAAGTCCAGCCCGTGCCGCCGGTACAGCGGCAGCACGAGTTCGCTGTCGGACTTGGTGGCGAACCGCTCACCCCTGGCGGTCAGCTCCGCCCGCACCCGCCGGAATCCGTAGAACTCGCCTGCCACGGTCGCCGTCACCGAACCGTCCGCGCTGGTCAGCGGCTGCGCGCCACCGTCGCCGAGGTCGTTGATGGCGAGCCTGGTGTGCCCCATGGCCAGCCCCGACTCGGGGCGCACCAGCGCACCGGGCCCGTCCGGCCCCCGGTGGGCCAGCACGCCCAGCATCCGCTCCAGCGCGCGCCGCGCGTTCGGCGCGAGCCGCTCGCAGGTCAGGAAACCCGTGATGCCGCACACCGCGTCAGCCCCCGTTCCCGGTGAGCGCGCCCAGTCGCCCGGTGACGGCGAGCAGCAGCGCCTGGCGCACGAACACCGCGCCCGCCGCCTGGTCGAAGTACAGGTTGTGCGGCGTGTCGTCGAGGTCGGTGGACAGCTCGTCCTGCCTGGCCAGCGGGTGCAGCACGACCGCGTCGCGCTTGAGCGGGGTCGAGGCGTCCAAGCGGATCTTCGAGCCGAGCACCTGGTACTCCTGGTCCACCAGGGTCAGCGAGTTCTGGTACACCACGTCGAACTCCGGCGCGCGCGCCTCGAAGTCCACGTCGCAGCGCACCTCCACGCCCGCGCGGGCGAGCGCCGAGGTCAGCCTGCCGTCCAGCGGGTCCGGGTCGTCGGAGATCACCGCCAGTTCCCCGACCGCGCCGGGGAACCGGGTGGCGGCCATGAGCAGGAAGCTGCGCATCGAGCGCATCCGGCTCGGCGTGCCGAGCACGCACAGCGAGATCCCGCCGCCCCGCGCGGGCGCCGCCAGTTCCGGCCGCCACTTCAGCAGCGCGTACCAGTCGGCCATGGCCTGCGTCGGGTGCTCGCCGCACCCGTTGCCGCCGTTGACCAGCGGCACCGCCGCGCCCGCCGCGCGGATCCGGTCGACCGAGCCCTCGTCCGTGTGCCGCAGCACCACCACGTCGGCGTAGGAGTCGAGCATCATGCCGGTGTCGGCCAGCGACTCGCCCTTGTGGACGCTAGTGAAGCGCGCGTCCGGGATGCTGATCACCGAGGCGCCCAGCCTGTGGGCCGCCGACTCGAACGACAGCCTGGTGCGCGTGCTGGGCTCGAAGAACGCGGTGAGCACGACCTTGCCCGCCAGCGCGGAGGGAGCCACGAGAGTCCCGGACTGCAGACCCGCGGCCACGGAGAACAGCCCCAGCAGCTCGTCGCGGCCGACGTCGGACACCGAGACCACCGACCTGCCCGCGAGACCGCCCAGCGCCGGTGGCACGCCCGTTGCCAGCGGGCGCGGATCGGTCACCCGGCGGCCGAGGGCGGGTGTGGTCACGCTCTTCGGCGACCGGTTCACCAGCATAGCCCCTCCAGCGCGACGAAACGTGAAAATTGACCAGCACAAAAGAGTGGGAATTCGGGAAAGTCTCCGTGCAATACCCGGAGCCGTCGGCGAGAATCGAAAATAGCACACGGGTCATACCGGTCAGTCGGCTGATCGGGTGACGTGGGATTGCGGTGGGGCGATTACCCGGTGGTGCGCGAGGTTATGTCCAAAGTGGTCTTCGCCGGGTGTGCAACCGTCGATTTTCGGTGATTGAACAGTGTTGTTGCTGCTCGGAGCCGTTCGAGTTGCGCGGATCGTGCCACTGCCGCTATGCGTGCGCCAGTCCGCCGGCCGTTCGTCGGTTCGCCTTGCCGATGTTCGCCGCGCGCTCTTGTTGAGGCGATCTTGACCATCTGCGTATGCTGGGTTCCGGGAAAACTTGAAAACTGGGGAGCGAAATCGCGCGCCGTCCTCAGCCTGCAAATGCGGGCCGGACTGCGCGCTTGTTCGCGCGTACTGCCGAGCATTCACGTCGGCGTCAAGGGGATGACATGCCCATCGACATCGGGGTCGATTCGCACGGATTAGCCGATGCCCGTGAGCGGTGAAGCGCTGGAGTCGGCACTCGTGCCCGTCGACCGCATCGAAGTAGCGGACTCGCCGCGCGTGGGCGGCGAGAACCCCGAGCACACCAGACTGCTCGCCGAGGTCGGTGCGCCGCTGCCGCCGATCCTCGTGCACCGGAGCACCATGCGCGTCATCGACGGCGTGCACCGCCTGCGCGCCGCCACCCTGCGCGGTCAGGTGATGATCGCCGTGCAGTACTTCGACGGCGACGAGGAAAGCGCATACCTGCTCGCCGTGCGCTCGAACCTGCGCCACGGACTCCCGCTGTCCCTGAACGACCGCAGGGCCGCCGCGCAGCGCGTTCTCGCCCGACGCCCCGAGTGGTCCGACCGCGTGATCGCGAGCCTGGTCGGCCTGTCCCCGGACACGGTCGCGGCCGTCCGGTGCCGAGCCCTCGACCAGGACGCGGAGCCCGGCGCGCGGGTGGGCAGGGACGGCCGCGTCCGACCGGTGGATCCCAGCCAGGGCCGCAGGCGCGCCGAGGCGGTGCTGGCCGAGCGTCCCGACGCCTCGCTGCGCGAGATCGCCAGGGAAGCCGGGATCGCCGTCGCCACGGCTCGCGACGTGCGTGAACGCGTGCGCAGAGGCCTGGACGCCGTGCCGGGATCGTGCGGCCGGGCCGACCGGGAGGGACGGCCCGCGCCGAGGGGTGCGATCCCGGTGCAGACCAGGCGCACGACGCTCACGGACCTCACCTCCACGTTGGGCTCCCTGAAGAAGGACCCCTCGCTCAGGTTCACCGAGGACGGCCGAAAGCTCCTGCGCTGGCTCGACTTCCACCTGCTGAGCCTCGACGCCGACAACCTCGTGACCTCCGCCGTCCCGCCGCACTGCGCCCCGCTGGTCGCGGAGCTGTCCCGCCAGTACGCGCGCCTGTGGCAGGACTTCGCCAAGGCCGTCGAGCACCGCGCCCACCAAGCGGTGTCGCACACCGACCACGAGGAGAAGCCATGACCACGACCAAGCGGATCACCGCGCTGACCGCCGCGCTGCTCGCGCTGGCCGCCGCTCCCACTGCGGGCGCGGCGGAGGTGCGGGCGGAGGCGACCTGCGAGTTCTCCAGCACGCTCTGCCTGTGGGACCGGACCGGCTTCACCGGGGCCCGCTTCACCGTCTCCCCGTTCCCTCCCGGCACCGCCACCTGCGTCGACCTGGTCGAGCACGGCTGGGGCGAGCGGGCCCGCTCGGCGGTCAACACCTCCACCAAGACCATGGCGCTGTTCCTCACCGACGACTGCACCGGCCACCCGTACCCGGTCGACGCGGGCTCCAGCCAGTCCGAGCTGAACATCGCGGCCAACAGCGCCTGGGTGCAGTGAGCCCCGTCCCGGTCCGGGGGGACGCGCCCGCCGGACCGGGACCGCTATCGGGAAGCCGGCTCCGCCGCGCGTCCCACCACCCGCGCGCCCACGACCGCGCCCAGGTTCAGCAGCCCCAGCGCCAGCCAGGGAAGTGCGGGCGCGACGTCGAACAGCGCGGTGAAGAACACCGGCGCCACGATCCCCGACGCCGCGAACGAGTACTGGAACGCCGCCAGGTAGCGTCCCCGCGCGGCGGGAGGCGCGAGATCGTGCACCAGCGCCGTCGACGAGGGCCCGTGCAGCGCGCCCGCCACCGTGAACAGCAGGGTCCCGCCGCCGACCAGCGCCACCACGAGCCAGTCCGGCTGACCGGGGGACAGGAACGCGAACAGCACCCCCCACCCCGCCCACAGCGCACCGGCCAGCGCCACCACCCGCGCCCTGCGCCACCGCCGCACCAGCGCGGTGACCGGCGCCGTGCACAGCGCCAGCAGCACCGCGTTGCCCAGCAGCGCCGCCGAGGCGAGCCAACCCGGCCGGTGCAGCAGGTAGAGCACCGCGGTCGGCAGACCGAGCGCGAGCATCCGCCCGGTCAGCGCGAACACCGTGTTCAGCGCGGTGAACCCGAGGAACCGCCGGTCCCGCAGCACGCCCCCGTACCCGGTGGGCCCGCCGTCCGCCACGCCCGCCCGCCTCGGCACGCGCACGAACAGCGCCAGCGCCAGCGCGGACAGCGCGTAGCAACCGGCCGCGCCGTTGGACACCAGCAGGTAGGCCGAACTCGTGCCCGCCGACAGCGCGACCCCGCTGATCAGCACCCCGATCCCGAACCCCACCAGCCGGAACGTGCTCACCCACGCGAACCACTGGTCCTTGCCCACCGCGGACCCGCTCCCGTCGGCGAAGTCCGCCACCGCCGTGAACACCACCGACCAGAACACCCGGACGCCCGCGGTCACCAGCGTCACCACGAGCAGCACCGACCAGGCCCCCGTCGCCGCCCCGTACCCGAGGAACCCGACGGCCTGCAGCGCGTGCGATCCGATCACGAGCGGGAACGCCCCGAACCGGTCGGCGAGGTACCCGACCAGGACCGGCAGCGGGAAGGTGACCACCCCGGCGACGCTGACGAGCACGCCCAGCGTCGTCTGCGGCACCCCGGCCAGCTCGACGAAGTAGATCAGCGAGAGCGGCACGTACAACCCGCTGCCCACCGAGTCGACCAGCAGCGCGCCCAGCAGCGGCGTCCGCCCGCGACCGCGCGGCACACCGGTCGCGCTCACCAGCCGCCCTTGGTCGAGAAGCTCCTGGGCACCTCGCTCCTGAACTTGGCGATCAGGTCGAGCTTCCTGCGCCGCACGAAGCGCTCGGCCAGGATCTTCGTCCTGCGCCTCAGGTCCGACGGCACGTGCGCGTCGTCGTACTCCGCCACGGGCCGCAGCCTGCCGTCCAGCGAGTCCTGGATCATCCTCCGGTCGCCCGCCCCCGGATCGCCCGAGACGCGGTGCACCAGGTACACGCTGTCGTCCTCCAGGAACTCCTGCAGCTCGGTGGGCGCGTACCAGCGCAGGGTCAGCGCGTGCGAACCGGGGTTGGACAGCGCCCGGCAGCCCATGCTCACCGCCAGCGTCGGATAGAGGATCTCCTCCAGCACCTCGAGCCGGGACGCCTCGGCCCGCGCCACGATCCGGTCCAGGTGCGGCAGCGCGGCCAGCTTCTCCACGTACTCGCGCCCGAAGATCTGGCCGGGGTTGAAGCTGTGGTAAGGCGCGGGGCTGCCGGTCAGGTCCCGCCACCCCTCGTCCCACTTCCACCGCGCCCGGCGCCCGATGGGGTTGTCGGCCCAGCCGGGCCGCACCTTGTGGAAGTTCGCGCCGAGGTAGGACGCGTCGCCCATGATCCGGTCGAGGTGCTCGGCGAGTCCCGGCTTGATCAGCATCATGTCGGGTTCGACCAGCACGAGGTAGTCGGGCACCCGAGAGGTCTCGACCAGCCAGCGCGCGGTGTCGGCCAGCATCCCGGTCAGGTAGGAGTACCGCATCTTCCGACTGCGCGGGTTGACGTCGACGCCGATCCCCGACAGGTCGAACTCCGGTCCACCGCCGTTGTACAGCACGACGTCGTGCCCCGGTGCGGCCTGCCGCAGGTTGCGCACCAGCAGTTCCACCAGGGGGCGGTTGGTGTTGACGCACGACACGAAGCACAGCTTGGAAGTGGTCGCCATGCGTCTGACGCTACCCACGTGATCCCGTGCGGGGCAGACCCGCGACGGGGTGCACGGGCGGGATCGCCGAAGTGGCACAAGGGGAGTCGGGACTTCGTGGTCCGGGCTTGACACAGTCCTCTGTGGACCGAGCGCGCTGCGGGCGCGCCTGCGCGCGACCGCGCCCGCAGCGAGCCGGTCAGCCCCCGTGCACGGTCAGCACGTCGGTCAGCCGGTCGCCGACCCACACCACCTGGCCGGTGAACGTCACCGGGGTGTCGGCCGAGACGCGGCGGGTGTTCACCGGGACCTTCACGGTGGTCGTGCCCTCCGGCGCCACCCGGCTGCCGATCGGGTTCGCGACGTACAGGTCGTCGCTGGAGAGGGAGAAGTACGTGCCGCCCTTCAGCACCGGGCCGCTGAACACCAGGGTGGCGGTGGCCGTGTCGCCGCCCTTGACGGCGTTCGGCGTGATCGTCAGCGACGACAGCACCGGCGGGGGAGCGGTCGCGGTCAGGCGGACGCCGTAGAGTCCGTCCGCGCCCTGGACGGTCTTCGTCGCGAGCACGTTGTCCTTCGGGTACACCTGCTGGTCGGCGGTGGCGGCCCCGATCCGGTAGGTTCCCGCGCTCAGCGGGACGCTGGTGGAGCGGTCGCCGTTGGGGCTCGTGTTCTGCTCGACCGAGGACAGCGAGCCGTCCGCCTCGACCCGGTGGAACCCGACGCCGAGCCCGCCCCGGTCGGCGTTGTTGACCAGCCCCGCGCCGACGTCCACCGCCTCCGCGGTGTAGGCCTGCCCCTCGGTGGCGGTGAACTCGAACCAGTCGACGTCCCGCGCCCCGGTCTTGCCGGGCAGCGGGTCGCGCTCCTGGCAGATCGCGCGGTGCGCGGTCTCGCCGGGCGCGATCGGAGCCGCCGCCGCGCCTGGGACGTCGTCGACCTCCCAGGGGTCGGGCGCGCAGTCGACCAGGGCGTGCGCGGGGGCCGTGGCCAGGGCGGAGAGCACGAGCGCCGCGCCGGAGGCGGCCAGCAGTCGGGTGAAGCGGTTCCGCATGACACTCCTGTCGGATGTCGTCCGCGGCGGCGCTTCCCACTATGGGGGAAATCGATGAAATTTCAAGTACGACGTTCGGGGGCAGTGCCCACCGGCTGCCCTCCTCCGCGCTGGTGCGGGCCTGCCGGTGGGCCTGCCTGGACGGTCACATGGGGCCCATGAGGTTGTTGCCGCGCGCGTTCGGGTCGGTGCTGGTGTAGAAGTCCCGCACGAACCCCTGGAACTCCTGCTTGGTCAGCGAGCCGGAGCCGTCCGCGTCGAGCGCGTCGAACGCGCCCTGCGGGTCCTCGATGCCCCAGGCGCTCGCGAACGCGTGGAACTCCTCGGCGGTGAGCTGCTGGTTTCCGTCGAGGTCGACGTAGTCGAACAGCGCGTCCACGAACTCGATCAGCACGGCGTCCATCACGTCCCGGTCGGCCTCGACGTGGGCGCTGATGTACTCCTCGCGGCTGACCCGCTGGCCGGGCACCGCGCCGCTCATGCCGGACATCTGGTCCCACCACCGCATGGTCGCCGACTGCAGTGCGCCGTACTTCGACGGGTCGGCCATGTCGCCGAGGGCGATGCGGGTCGCCTCCACGCGCTGGGTGAGGTCCTCGGGGGAGAGGAAGCCGTCGCCGTTCGCGTCGAGGGCGTCGAAGTCGGAGCCGAGCTTCTGCGCGAGCAGGTCCATGCTTGCCACGGGTTTTCCTTCCGATCGCTGACCACGTCGTCCTCGCCAACCCTCCAGACGTCCCGAGGGGAGCGGCAACCGGAGCGGGGGAACAGCAGCGCATCGGGTGATCATTCGCCCTCCGCCGTGTGAACGGGTCGGGTCCACATCGGACTGGCCGTCACCACGCCCGGCTGTCGCTCCAGCGCGGGAGAGGAAGACGCGCACCACTGCTGGGGGTTGCCCGGCGAGAACCCTGGCTTTCAGGGCGCGGCGATGTCGCGGTTCTTCTCCGCGAACCCGGCGAGCGCCTGCGCGGGCGCGCCGGAACCGCCCGCCGCCCCGCTCATCATCCCCGCCCGCAGCGCGTGCTCCCGCTCGTCCCCGGCCACGAACAGCAGCCGGTCGCCCAGCGCCGCCTCCTGCTGCCCCTCCACGTACGGCCGCAGCCGCGCCTCCCACTCGGCCAGCGCGGCGCCGACGTCGTCCGGGTGGCGCTGGAGCAGCGTGCCGAGCAGGTCCGCGCCCGCCATGCCGGTGGACGCGCCCATCCCGGAGTACAGCGTCAGGCACCAGGCCGCGTCACCGGCCAGCACCACCCGGCCCTCGCTCCACCTGGGCATCCGCACCTGCTGGACCGAGTCGAACAGGGCCTCCGGCGCTTCCGCGTACCGGTCGAGCAGCTCGCCCAGCACGGGACCCTCGGGCTCCGGGCCGAACGCCGCGCGCAGGGCGTCGACCGGGGCGCGGGTGAACTCGGTGTCGGGGTCGTCGGCGCGGTACGTGAACAGCAGGCTCGACGGGCGGTCGGTGAAGGAGAACGCGATCGCCGAGCGCCCCGGCTCGGTCAGCCACAGGCCCTCGGACATCGTGAAGCCGGTGAGCGGCCGGTCCAGCAGGCAGGCGCCGATCATGAAGTTCAGCGGGTGCAGGAAGTCCGCGCCGAAGACCAGCCGCCGCACCGTCGAGCGCATCCCGTCCGCCCCGACGACCAGGTCGAACCGCTCCACCCCCGTGGTGCCCGCCGCGGTGTCGCGCAAGGTGACCCGCACGCCGTCGGCGTCCTGCTCGACGGCCTCGGGCACGGTCGAGTAGCGGATCTCCACGTCGTCCGGCAGCACGGAGAACAGCGCCCGCTCGATGTCGCCGCGCAGCAGCATCCTGGGCTCGCCGGGCAGGTTCGACGGCATCAGCGCGGGCGTGCGCGCGCCGTCGCGGTCGACCGCGAAGGACGTGGCCTCCGGCCCGCTGCGGGTGCCGATCTCCTCAAGCGCGCCGAGCCGCTCGGCGGCGGCCTTGCCCGCGCCGAACAGCATGATGAAGTACCCGCCGCTGCGCCGGTCCGCCGCCCGCTCCACGATCACCGGCTCCCAGCCGATCTGCCGGAGCCGCACGGCGGTGGCCAGGCCGGTGATGCCGAGTCCGACGACAAGAGCCCGCTTGGTCATGGGTGTTCTCCTCTGCCCGCACCGGAAAGTGGACCAGGTAGGTCCGCTTTTTTCACCGTACGGACAAGCGGACCATCGTGGTCCACTTGGTGGAGTTGATCACAGAAGCTGACCGCCCTGGTCCACTTCGCTAGGATCGCGGGCGTGGCCACCGCCCAGGACCGACCGCTGCGCCGAGACGCGCAGCTCAACCGGGACCGCATCGTCAGCGCGGCCGGGGAGGTCTTCGCCCGGCGCGGCCTCGCGGGCACGTTCCACAACGTCGCGGACGAGGCGGGCGTCGGCCTCGGCACCGTCTACCGCCGCTTCCCGACCAAGGAGCAGCTGGTGGAGGCCGTCTACCAGCGGCACCTGGCTGGCCTGGTCGCCACCGTCGAGGCCGCCCTGCGCGCCCCGACCGGCTGGGACGGCCTGGTCGACGTCCTGACCACCGCCGCCCGCCTGCACGCCTCCGACCAGGGCCTGCGCGACGTCGCCCTGGCGCGCGGCCACCGCCCCGAGGCGTTCCGCGAGTTCGGCGACCGCATGGAGCCCCTGCTGCGCGACCTGGTCGAGCGGGCCAGGACCGAGGGCAGCCTGCGCCCCGACGTCACCGCCGAGGACCTGCCGGTCGTCATGGCCATGATCAGCGAACTGGGCCTGCACACCGACCCGGTCCGCCCCGGCCTGCACACCCGCTACCTCACCCTCGTCCTCGACGGCCTCCGCGCCCCGGCCACGACCCCGCTCGGCGACCCGCTCACCAGGCCCGAGCTGGACGCCGTCGTCGAGAACTGGCTGCCCGCGCTGGAACCCCGCGAGGACGCGGGCTGACCGGTCAGGCGGGCGCCCCGTCGCCCCGCGCCCCGTCGTCCGCCACCGCCAGCGCCAGCTCGCAGAACATCGAGTCCGCCCAGGAGAACCACGGCCGGGAGAACGCCGTCGGGTCGGACGGGTCGAAGCTCTCGTGCACGTGGCCGGTGCCCGCGTCGGTGTCGGCGATCAGCCGGAGCAGCCGTCGCCGGTCCGCCGCCGTGCCGGTCAGGCCCTCCACGGCCAGCGCGATCGGCCACACCCGGCCCGCTCTGGTGTGCGGGCTGCCGATGCCGCTCGCCACCGAACCCCTGGAGTAGTACGGGTTCGCGTCGCTCAGCGCGAACGCCCGCGTCGCCCGCCACACCCCCGCGTCGACCACGTCGGGCGCGTGCAGGGGCAGCGAGAGCAGCGACGGGGTGTTCGCGTCGTCCATCAGCAGCACCCCGCCGAGGCCGTCGACCTCGTACGCGTAGATCCGCTCGCCGCCGTGCTCGACGATCCCGTGCGCCTCCACGGCGGCGACCAGCTCGGCGCAGAGGGCGCGGGCGTCGGCGGCCAGGTCGGCGTCGGCCCAGACCTCCTCGGCGATCTCGGCGATCGCCCGCAGCGCCTGCGCCGCGAACAGGTTCGCCGGGATGTTGTACCCGTAGGTGCAAGCGTCGTCCGACGGCCGGAAACCGCTCCACGTCAGGCCCGTCACGGCCACCGGCGTGCCGCGACCGCCGCGCGCCAGGGTCTCGGTCGACTTCGCGCCCGGCCGCTCGAAGCGGTACGGGGACTCGTCGTGCCGCTGCTCAAGACGCAGCTGCGCGACGATCGTGCGCAGCACGTGGCGCGCGCGCTCGTCGAACACCCCGGCCTCCCCGGTCGCCCGCCACAGCGCGTGCGCCAGGGTCACCGGGTAGGCCAGGCTGTCGATCTCGTACTTCTGCTCCCACACGCGCGGGTCCGCGCACAGGTCCTCCGGCTCGTAGCGGGCGCCGGTCGGGCCGTCGTTGAACGCGTTCGCGTACGGGTCGTGCTCCAGGCACGCGAACTGCCTGCGCACCACGGCGGTCACCAGCTCGGCCAGCGGCGGGCAGTCGGCGAGGAACCGCAGGTACGGCGTCAGCTGCGTGGTGGAGTCGCGCATCCACATGGCGGGGATGTCGCCGGTGATGACGAACGCGCTGCCGTCCGCGCCGATCGTGATCGTGTCCCGCAGCGTGCGCAGCAGCGCGGCCTCCACCATCGCGCCGATCCGCTCGCCGGACGTCGCCCGCACGCGGTCCGCCGCCGCGCCGATCGTCTCGCTCACCGTCGCCACGGCGTGCTCCCTCCCTCGTCGGTGACGCTGATCCGCACCGCGCCAGCCGGTTCGTCCACCTCGTCGCCGCTCCACGCGCCGACCTCGACCGGGAGCGCGACCGGCCGCCCGGTGGCCCACGAACCCAGCTCGTCCAAACCCAGCACGAACTCCACCACGGATTCGCCCGGCTCGCACAGCACGCGCCGCACGGCCAGCAGGGTCCGGCGGCGCGGGCGCACGCCGAGCTCGTGGCGGCGGCCGTAGAGCGGCACGGCCACGGATCGCGGCCCGCCGGTGCTCACCACCTCCACCGCGACCCGCAGCGAACCGCCGTTCTCCAGCGCGTCGGCGGAGATCCGGTGCTCGCCCCCTCGGACCCGCGTGGTGACCGAGGGCGGCGAACCGCTGCCGAAGGGGATGCCCACCGGGCGCCGCTGGTCGGCGTACCCGCGCGCGGTCTCCACGCGCTCGTCGTGCGCCACCGGGAAGACCCCGTCCGCCACCGGGAACGACGCGGGCAGCCGACCCGAGGCGGCGCCGTCGAGCAGCGCGCCCACGACCGCCGCGCCCCCGCTGGGGCCGGGGAAGGGCACGACGAGCAGCGCGTCCACCAGCCCGGCCAGCTCGGTGAGCGCGCGCGGTCGGCCGTCGACCACCACGGCCACGACCGGCTTGCCGCTCGACCGGGCCACGCGCGCGAGTTCCAGCTGCGGCAGGGGAAGCGCGATCGAGGCCAGGTCGACGCCCTCGCCGTTGGTCGTGTCCGCCGCCGACTCCGCGACCGCGCCGTTGTCGGCGAACTCGTCGCCGTAGCTGCGCCTGCTCGTGCCGCCGAGCACCAGCACGCAGACGTCGGCGCGGTCGATCGCGTTTTCCACCGCCGCGAGCGCGTCCGGTCCGAGCGCGCTGCGCACCCGAGATCCGGGCGCGTGCAGCACCCGCTCCTCGCCGAGCCGCGCCACGAGCGCCGAGCGCACGGTCGACGCGCCGGGGTCGTCGGCGGGCCGGGGCGGGGTGTAGTCGCCGAGCTGCGAGTCGAGGTCGTCGGCGTTCGGGCCGATCAGCGCGACCACGCCGGACGGGTCGAGCGGCAGCACCCCGTCGTCCCGCACCAGGACCACGGCCTGCCGGGCGGCCCGGTCGACCAGCCGGGCCACGTCACGCGCGACCGACGCGGACTCCACCGGCACGGACTCCACCGGCACGGGCCCGTCCAGCAGACCGACCCGCCGCTTGAGCGCGAGCACCCGGTCGACCGCGCGGTCCAGCTCGGCCTCCGCCACCAGCCCCCGGTCCAGCGCCTCCCCGAGGTGCGTGAACGCCTCGTCCCACAGGCTCAGGTCGACCCCGGCGCGCAGGGCCAGCGCCGCCGCCGCCGCGGGATCGGGGGTGCTGTCGCGGAGCCGGTCGATCGCGGTGCCGTCGGCCATGACGATCCCGTCCCAGCCCCAGTCCTCCCGCAGCACGCCCGTCAGCAGCTCCCGGTTGCCGGTGCACGGCACGCCGTCGACGTCGTTGTACGCGGCCATGAACCCGGCGACCCCGGCCCGCGCCGCCGCGTGCGCCGGCCGCAGGTGGACCTCCCCGAGCTCCCTCGGCCCGATCGGCGCGCCGGAACCGTTGCGCCCGCCGATCCCCGCGCCCTGGGCCGCCAGGTGCTTGGCCACCACCGCGACGCGCCCCGCGCCGATCGGACCCGGAGCCGTCCCCTGCATCCCGCGCACGGTCGCGGCCACCAGCAGCGCGGCCAGCGCGGGGTCCTCGCCGAAGCACTCCTCGGCGCGCCCCCAGCGCGGATCGCGCAGCACGTCCAGCCCCGACACCAGCGCCACGTGCGTGCCCCTGGCCCGGACCTCGGCGGCCACCGCCGCCGCCAGCTCCTCGGTCAGCCCGGCGTCCATGCCCGCCCCGAGCGCGAGGTTCACCGGCAGCGTCGTCCCGCCGAGCGCCTGCAACCCGTGCGGGACCTCCTCCACGAACAGCACCGGCACGCCACAACCGTTGCGCGTCACGTACTCCTGCACCGCAGCGCACGCCTCCGCGCTGCGCTCGGGCGGAATCCCGTTGCGCCAGTTCACCTCCGACCACGGGTCGGCGCGCAGCACCCCGTAGATCGCGCCGAGGCCGCCGAACCGGTCGACCTCCCGCTTGAGCACGTCGGTCACCCGAGGCGCCCCGTCGACCCAGCGCAGCGCCTCCCAGCCCTTGAGGCGCTGGTTGACCTGCCCGACCCGGTTCTGCGGCGACAGCGCGGAAGCGGTGATCATCCCTTGACCGCCCCCGACACCAGCGCGCGCTGCATCTGCCGCTGGAGCACCGTGTACACCAGGTACACCGGCAGCAGCGTGAACAGCGTGCCCGCCATCAGCACGCCGTAGTCGGTGCCCGCGTCGACCTTCAGGGTCGGCAGCGCGACCTGGATCGTGCGCTGCGCGGTGTCCGGCCCGATCAGGATCAGCGGGTACAGGTAGGAGTTCCAGAACGACAGGAAGTTCAGCAGCAGCACCGTCGCGATGCCCGGCACGCAGATCGGCAGGTACACCTGCCGCAGCACCTGGAACGCCGACGCCCCGTCCATCGACGCGGCCTCCTCCAGCTCGCGCGGGATGGTGCGCATGAACGACGTCAGGATCACGATCGACAGCGGCAGCGCGGTCGCGGGCAGCAGCAGCACGACGAACGTGCGGGTGTGGAACAGGCCGAGCAGCGCCGCGAGCAGGAAGGTCGGGAACAGCGCGGCGAACGACGGGATCAGGAAGCCCAGCGCGAACACGCCCTCGACCGCCTTGCCGACCCTGCCGGTGGACCGGGCGAGCGCGAACGAGGCGGGCAGGGCCAGCAGCAGGGTCAGCACGAGCGCGCCGAGCGTGGTCAGCACCGAGTTCGCGACCGCGGGCACCAGGTCGGCCTGGTCGATCGCGGTGGTGAAGTTCCCGAAGTCCCAGGTGCTCGGGAACGCCAGCGGGGACTCGAAGATCTCCTCGTTCGTCTTGAACGAGGACACGATGAAGTAGTACAGGGGCACGATCAGCAGAGCGGCGTAGATCCAGGCGAGCGCGCCGCTGGTGATCGAACCAGCGCGGTCGCGCAGGGGGCGGCGGGCGGTCCCGGCCATGGTGGACTCCTCGGGTTCGGGTCAGTAGGTCGCGCGGAGCACCCTGCGGATCGCGCCCATGCCGATCAGGCCGAGCACGAAGAGGATGAGGCCGACCGCCTGGCTGTAACCGAGGTCGGTCTCGACGAACGCCTTGCGGTACACCAGGTACGAGAGCGTCGTCGTGGACGTCCCCGGCCCGCCCTGGGTCAGCAGCAGCACGGTCTGCGCCGAGTTGAACAGCATGGACAGGAACTGGAGCATCGTCACGACGCCGATGAAGTCGCGGGCGATGGGCCAGTACATGCCCCAGGCGATCCGCCAGTCACCGGCGCCGTCGATGCGCGAGGCCTGCACGATCTCGGCGTCCACGCCGTCGAGCCGCGAGGCGATGAGCACCGCCGAGTAGCCGATGCCGCTCCACAGCTCGACGGCGACGATCGCGCCCAGCGCGGTGGAGGGGTCGGCGAGCCAGGCCGCGCCGTCCAGGCCCAGCGGTCGCAGCAGGCCGTTGAGCAGGCCGTCCGGGTTGAGCACCGCGTAGAAGACCATCGCGGTCGCGGGCGCGGAGATCAGCGCGGGGATGAAGAGCAGGTAGCGCAGCACCTTGTGGCCGCGCGGCTTCTGCACGACGTAGAACGCGAGCAGGAACGCCAGCACGATCATCACCGGCAGGCCGACCACGATCTGCAGCGCCGAGTTGCCCGCGGCGGTCCAGAAGTTCTCGTCGGCGAACACGCGGGAGAAGTTGTCCAGTCCGGCGAACCCCGGCTGGACGAGCATCCCCGGCCAGGACAGGAACCCGATGACGATCATCGCCAGGACCGGGCCGATCATGAACACCGCGTACCAGATCAGCGCGGGCAGCGCGAAGCCGGGAAAGCGGTCGCGCGCGGACGGGCGCGGGGCTCGGCCGGGCGGGGTGGGAGGTTCTGGACTGGTCGTGACGCCGACAACGGCGTCGGTCGTAGCGGTCAAGGTCGGCTCCTTCCTCACACCGTGGCGTAGGCCCGTTCGAAGACCTCGATGATCCGTTCGGCGGGGATCGGGCCGTAGGCGGCTGCCGTGGCCTGGATCATCGGCTCGAACGCTGACTGGGGGATGACCAGGTCGGGCAGCATGACGGGGGAGACCTGCTGGTCGGTGAGGCGGGAGGCCTGCGCGACGAGCGGGAAGTCCTTGCTGACCGTGTCCGTGATCCGGCTCATGTCCCGGCCGGAGCCCAGGATCATCGAGTCGATCACCTCGTCGCTGTACAGGTTCTGCACGAAGGGCTTGATCAGGTCGAGCTTCTCCGCGCCCCTGCGGCTGATCCAGATGCCGTGGCCGTTGAAGCTGCGGATCACGCTCGGGTGCTCCAGCACGCCGCCGCGCGAGGGCTTGGGCCAGCCGCCGACGACGACCTCCTTCGCCCGCTCGGCGGGCACCTTCGCCAGCGCCGACGACATGGCGGGCACGATCGCCGCCTTGCCGGTGTTGAACTGCGTCAGCTCCGAGTCGGAGGTGTAGCCCTGCACGTCGTCGACGAAGACGCCCGCGTCCCGCAGCTCCACGAAGTGCTGCACCCCGGCGATGGCGGCGGGGCTCTCGGAGAGCTTGCCGCTGCTGAACACCTCCTTGGCCTCGTCGGGGGTGAGGAAGCCCTGGATGACCTGGAGGAACATCTTCTGCCCGCTCCAGTCGGACCCGCCGACCGTCACCGGCCCGATCCCCTTGGCGCGCAACGCCTGCGCCACGGCGATCAGCTCGTCGGAGGTCGTCGGGATCTGGACGCCCGCCTGCTCCAGCAGCCTGGTGTTGTAGGAGACGGGCCAGTTGGTGCGGGTGAACGGGAACGCGCGCAGGTTGCCGTCCCCGTCGGTCCACTCGGCCAGCGCCTCGGGGATGATCTTGTCGCTCAGCCCCCACTCGTCGAGCAGCCCGGTGAGCGGGATCGTCGCCCCCAGGCCGGTCCAGGAGAGCGTGCGGCCCTGCAGGTTCACCAGGGCGACGTCGGCCTCCGCACCGGCGAGCGAGCTGGTCTCGAAGACGATGGGCAGGTCGGAGCCGTTCTTGAGCAGCGCGACCGGACGACCGGTCCGCCGCTCGTAGGCGGCGACCGCGTCGGCGAACACCTTGGCGCCCGCGACGGCGCCGCTGAGCTGGGTGTGCACCGAGAGGGCGCCGGGTTTGCTGGACGCGGGCGTCAACGCGCCGCACCCCGCCAGGAGCGGCGCGGCGACACCGCCACCGATCGCGGCGCGCAGCAGGGTGCGCCTGCTGATGGAGTGGGACAAGAGCCCTCCTCGGAAGCTTCGTAGCGTCATCCGGATACGCGGAACCGCCTTTGAGGGGCGGGTTTGTAAAGCGGTACACAATCGAAGTGGCGAGCAAGGTATACCGCTTTACATCCGGCGGTCAATGCCCTTAGCCTCGGCGGTGCCATGAGTGAACCCAGCACGAAGCGCGTGACGATCGCGGCGGTGGCCCGCAGGGCGGGCGTCTCACCGTCGGCGGTGTCGCACGTCTTCAACGGACGGCCGAACGTCTCCGAAGCCACCGCGGCCCGCATCCGCGCCGCCGCCGACGAGCTGAACTGGCGCCCGAACCTGGCCAGCCGCAAGGTCTCCGGCGGGGGCGGGCGCAGCCTCGGCCTGGTCATCGCCCGGTCGCGGGGCACGTTCGGCCGCGACCCCTTCTTCATGCGCCTGCTCGCCGGGCTGACCGAGCCGCTGGCCGAGCTCGGCTGGTCGCTGTCGCTGACCCTCGTGCGGCCCGACGAGGACGAGGAGCAGCTCTACCGGCAGTGGTGGGGCGAGAAGCGGGTCGACGCGTTCCTGCTCGTCGACGTGCGCGACGACGATCCCAGGCTCGCGCTGGTCGAGCAGCTCGGCGCCCCCGCCGCCCTGCTCGGCGCGCCCGTCCCCGGACCGGTCGCCTCGGTCACCGTGGGTGACGGCACCGCGTTCGCCGAGGCCGTCGAGCACCTCGCCGGGCTCGGCCACCGCAGCGTCACCCGCGTCACCGACGCGCCCGGCCTCGCCCACACCAGGGCCAGGGACGAGCGCTTCCGCGAGGCCGCCCTCGAACGCGGCGTCCGGGCCGAGGTGGCGGCGTGGGACAAGGGCGCCGAGGACCCGGTGGCGGACCTGCTGGGCAGGCTGGGGGAGTCGACGGCGATCATCGTGGACAGCGAGACCGTCGCCGCCGAGATCGTCGCGCACGCCCCCGAGGTCGGCGTCCGCGTCCCCGACCAGCTCTCGGTGATCGCCTGGGAGGACTCCTGGGTGTCCACGATCGTCCGCCCCCGCCTGACCGCCTTCGACGCCCCCGTCGAGGAGAGCGCCCGCGCCGCCGTCGCCCTGCTCGAACGCCTGGTCCGAGGCGAGGAAGCCACCCCCCAGACCGTCAGCGGTCGCCGCCTGCTCGTCCGCGAGTCCACGGCCCCCGCTCCGAACAACCGCGAGGAGAGCCCTTGACCACGAGCACCCCGAGGTTCGGCGTCAACTACACCCCGTCGAAGGACTGGATGTTCCAGTGGATGGCCGTCGACCCCGACGTCGTCCGCGCGGACTTCGCGGCGATCGCCGCCCTGGGCGTCGACCACGTGCGCGTCTTCCCGCTGTGGCCGGTGCTCCAGCCGAACCGCACCCTGATCAGGCAGCGGGCGCTGGACGACATCGCCCTGGTGGCCGACGTCGCCGCGGAGCTCGACCTGGACATCGCCGTGGACGTGATCCAGGGCCACATGTCCGGCTTCGACTTCGTGCCCGCCTGGTTGGTGAACTGGCACAGCACCAACATGTTCACCGACCAGCCCGCGGTGGAGGCCCAGGCCGCCCTGGTCGCCGCCGTCTACGACGCGGTCCGCGACCGCCCGAACTTCCTCGGCCTGACCCTGGGCAACGAGGTCAACCAGTTCCAGCCCCCCAACCCCGCCGCGATGCCCGCCACCACCGACCAGGTGACGCACTGGCTGACCTCGCTGCTCACCGCCCCGCGCGACCGCGACCCGCGCCACGTCGTGACCCACAGCGAGAACGACCACCTCTGGTACCGCGACGAGCACCCCTTCGTCCCGACCCACGCCACCCGCCTGGGCGACATGACCACCGTGCACTCCTGGATCTTCAACGGCACGGCCGCCCGCTACGGCGCACTGTCCCCGCAGTCGGTCCGCCACGCCGAGTGGATGATCGAGCTGTCGAAGGCCTTCGCGACCGACCCGACCCGCCAGGTCTGGTTGCAGGAGGTCGGCGCCCCGTCGATGAACCTGGCGGAGGCGGAGATGCCCGAGTTCTGCACCCGCACCGTCCAGGCGGCGCTGACCACCACCGACCTCTACGCGATCACCTGGTGGTGCTCCCACGACGTCTCGCGGACCCTGGGCGACTACAAGGACCTGGAGTACTCCCTGGGCCTGCTGGACACGGAGAACAACGTCAAGCCCCTTGGCCGCCGCTTCGCCGACCTGATCGCCGAGGCGAGGCGCACCCCGCCGTCCCCGAAGCCCAGGACGGTCGCCGTGGTGGTCGACGTGGACGCCGACGACCGCCCCCTGTCCCGCACCGCCCTCGCCCCCGGCGGGGCGGTCTTCGAGCGCTGGCACGAACTGCGCGAGCAGGGCGCCGACGTCACCGTGGTGACCAGCGCGGCAGCCGCGTCCCCCGAGGCGCTGGAGGCACGCGGAATCCTGACGCTCGCGCAGGGGGCGCCCGCCTGAGCCGCGCGCACGCCCGGTGCCCGTCCGGTCACCCTCCGCAGACCTCTGGACCTGCGAAAACCCCAAAAATGTCGGTGCGCCCCGCTACCGTCCCACCATCGGGATTCCAGGGGGTCGGGCATGAGTGGGCGAGTGTCCTCGGAGGACGCCTACGTGATGGGCGGGGCGCAGGCGCGGCAGGTCCTGCCGCGCCGGGGTGACGGCCGCAAGGCCCGCGCGCTGGCGCCCGACGCCGCCGTGCGGGTGCGCGGTCTGATCGCCGCCTCGCGCGAGTCGCTGGCCGGGGGCAGGCGCGGCGACGCGCTCGCGAGGTCCCTGGAGGAGCACCTGGCCACCCCCGGTCCGGTCAGCGCCGGGATCGTCCACCGGATCGTGGAGCACGACGCCGGGACGTGGCAGGCCGAGGAGACCGCCTGCTTCGCCGACGCCTGGGCGGCCGAGCACGGCGTGGTGTTCGCCGCCGAGGCGGTGCTCGTCTCCGCGCTCCACCGGGTCGACCGCGACGGCGTCCTGACCACCCGGTTCGACACCGAGGCGATCGAGTGGAGCTGGGCGGGCCACCGACCCCTGGCCCGCGTGCGGCACGCGCTGGCCGCCGCGTCGGACGCCGAGCACGAGGCGGCGGTGGAGCGCGTTGCCGCGCACCGGGGCACCCTCAGGGGCCGCACCCTGGCCGCGTTCCTGCTGCCCACCGAGACCGGCTGGACCGACCCCCTGTTCGAGGAGCTGTCGGTCCTGGCCTCCCGCTACATCACCCCCTGGCTGTTCCTTGGCACCGTCGCCGACCGCCGGTGGCTGGAGGCCCTGGTGGACCGCTGCCCTCCCGAGGGCGTGCGGGACCCCTCCTGGGTGCTGCCGACCCTGGTCGACGCGATCGGCCCCGAGGACGTGCTGCCCACCCTCGTGCGCTGGCTGCCGGACTTCCCCGCAGCCGCCCGCAAGCGCGTCCTCGGCCTGATCTCCGAGTTCCCGCTGGACGAGGCGTTCACCGTCCTGGCCGCGCAGGGCCCGATCGGCGTGAAACCGCTGCGGGACGCGGTGAAGCGCTTCCCCGAGCGCGCCGCCCGGCTGGCCCCGCCCGAGCTGCTGCCGGTGGCGCGCGCCGAGTCCCCCGCAGCCGAGTCCGCCGCAGCCGAGCCCCCTGCGGCCGAATCCGCCCCGGTGCGGTTGCCGCGCCCGCTCGTCGACCCGCCGTGGGAGATCGCCCCGGTGGTCGAGGAGGTCGTCGTGCCCGGCCTGACGCCGATCGACCGCCCCGGCGTGCGCTGGCTGCCGGGCGAGCGCGAGCAGTGGCTGGAGCAGGAGCTGTTCTCCCTGCCCCGCGAACCGCTCCGGCCCGCCGACTGGTCGCGGGCGCTGCGCGAGGTGGCCCGCGCGAACGACGGCGACGCGGGACACCCCGTGCTCCTGCTGGCGCCCGAGGCCCTGGCCCGCCCGGTGGTGGCGGCGTGGCGCCCGGACAACGCGGACGCCTTCTGGGTCTGGGGCCTGCGCCTGGTGGCCCGCTTCGAGGCGGACGCGGCGGGCGCCGTCGCGCACGTCGCGTCGACCAGGCGCGACCGCGCGTTCGAGGTGGCCGCCCCGCTGGTCAGCGCGTCGATCGCGACCCTGTTCGCCGAGTGGGGCGACCGGCTCAAGTCCATGCGCGCCCCGGCGCAGGCCTACTTCGCCCGACACGGCCTGGACGCCGCCCGCCCCCTGATCCCGGCCGCGCTGGGCGAGCGGGAGGCCCCGCGCCGAGCCGCCGAGCGCGCGCTGCGCCTGGTCGCGGACGACCTCGGCCTGGACGCCGTGCTGGCGGTGGCCGCCGAGTACGGCCCGGAAGCCGAGTCCGGCCTGCGCGCGACGCTCACCCGCGACCCCCTGTCCCTGCTGCCGCGCACCCGCCCGTCGTTGCCGGAGTGGGCGACCCCGCTCACCCTGCCGCCCGTGCTCCTGCGCGACGACGGCCCGGCGCTGCCCGCGCCCGCCGTCGAGAACCTCCTGGCGCTGCTGGCCGTGCCCGACCCCCGCGCCCGCCGGGCAGGCCTGGCGCCGGTCCGCGAGGCCTGCGACCCGAGGTCGCTGGCGGCGTTCGGCCGGGCCCTGCTGCACACCTGGCTGGCCGAGGGCGCGCTCCCGTCGGCGGGCTGGGCGCTGACCGCGCAGGGCGGGATCGGCGACGACACGACCGTCCGCGACCTGGCCGAGCTGATCGACCGCTGGCCGGGCGAAGGCGCGTTCCAGCGCGCGGTCACCGCGCTGGACGTCCTCGGCGAGATCGGCGCCGACACCGCGCTGCGCGCCATGAACACCTTGTCCCACAAGGGTTCCAGCAAGTCCCTGCGCTCGAAGGCGGCGGAGCGGATCACCGCCGCCGCCACCGCGGCGGGCCTCACCCCTGACCAGTTGGCCGACCGCCTGGTCCCCGACTTCGGGATCGGCACGCGCCTCCTCCTGGACTACGGCCCGCGCTCCTTCCCCGTGGAGTTCGACAAGGCCCTGACGCCCCTGGTGGTCCTCCCGGACGGCGCACGCCGGAAAACGGCCCCCGCACCCGCCGAGACCGACGACCACGCCCGCGCCACCGCCGCCCGAGCCGGCTTCTCGTCGCTGCGCAAGGAGGTCGCCCGGACGATCACCGAGCAGGCCAGGCGCCTGGAGCAGGCGATGGTGACGGGCAGGCGCTGGCGGGGCGACGAGTTCCGGGCCCTGCTCACCACCCACCCGCTCCTGGCCCACCTGGCCAAGCGCCTGGTGTGGGCCGTGTCCACCGGAACCGGCCACCACCCGTTCCGCCTGTCCGAGGACCACACCCCGGCCGACCTCTCGGACGCCGGGGTGGAGATCCCCGACGACGCCCTGATCGGCGTCGCGCACCCGCTGCACCTGGCCGACGCGATCCCCGCGTGGTCGGACCTGCTCGCCGACTACGAGATCGTGCAACCGTTCCCCCAACTGGGCAGACCCTGGACGGCGCTGACCGAGGCCGAGCGGACGAGCCCGTCCCTGTCCCGCTTCACCGGCGAGAAGGCCGCGCCGGGCAGGCTGCTTGGCCTGATCAACAAGGGCTGGAGCCGCGACGCCACCGCCGCGCCCCAGGCGCCCCCGTGGCTGCGCAGGAACCTGGACGAGTCCCACTGGGTCTTCCTGCACCTGGACCAGGGCCTCCCGTTCTCCTCCTTCGACCACCTCCCGCACCTCCTCCTGGGCGAACTGCGCCTGTCGTCGACCGGCGACCCCGCCGCCACCCCGACCGATCCGCGCTTCGGCGACCTGGACCCGGTGCTGGTCTCGGAGCTCCTCTCGGACGTGAACGGCGCCTTGTCGCGCTGACGGGGCCCCCGTGGCGCGCCACGGGGGCCGCCGCGCGCCTCAGCCCTCCTGCTCCAGCGCGCGCAGGTCCGGCGGCACGAGGGTGGTGCTCTCCATCAGCTCGCGGATCAGGTTGTGGTTCAGCGTGTTCCCGATCGGCTCGCCGACCTCCTCGCGGGTCAGGCCGGAGACGCCGTGGGCGCTCAACCGGTTCCGCACCTCGGCGACCGCGCGCTCGACCTTCTTGTGCGTCCAGCCCTCGTCCGGCCGCAGCTCGTTCAGGTGCTCCGCGACCTGGCGCCAGGACAGCGGGATCGGGTGCGGCTCGTGCAGCAGGTACCGCTGGGCCAGCACGACGACCACGCGCTTCTCCGCCGCCGTGAGGGGCCAGGTGCGCGGTGGCCGGGTCGTCCCGAGGTGGTCGGCGGGCGCCCGGTCGCCGTCCGTGGGCTGCACGTGCACCTCGAGCAGGTGCAAGCGCTCGTGCGACCCCCGGACGAACAGCGGGGTGTACCCCGTCCGCAGCGGGATCGGCTCGTCCTGCCGGAACAGCAGGCGGGACCCCGGCAACCTCAGCGGAAGACGGCCCAGGGCGCTGATCCACCACCGGTCACCTCGGCGGGTGAGCGCCCCGTGCGCCCGGCTGACCCGCAGGTCGTCCTCGCCCAGGCACACGTGCACGTCCGGCCTGCCCCGCCCGAACAGGACGGTCCGCCCCTCCAGGGGGCCGAAGGCGGCGCCGCCGCCCGCCGCCAGCACGTGCAGCACGCCGGGCGCGGTGTCCGAGGCCACGCCGAGGGCGAGGCTGCAGCGGCTCGCGGGGAGCTCGTTCGACCGGTCTTCCACCACGTCCGCCTCCTGGCGCCTCGGGTGAGCAGCTCCCCCCAGCCTGTCCGGGACCTCCGGGAGGGTTCCCGCGTCACCGCGCGGGGAAGAAGGCGGTGGCCAACCGGACCGCGAGGCGGCACCGCTCGTCAGAGGGCAGGCCGTCCCCGACGACGGTGGCCTCCAGCACCTCGTCCTTGGGGTCGCCGTAGGCGTCCGCGTAGGTGAAGTTGTGCACCTCGACCTCGCACTTGTCGTTGCCCGGCGCGTCCCCCGGGTAGCCGATCACCGCCTGCCTGCCGTCGATCTCCAGCTTCTCCCCGCCGCTCCTGCTCAACGGCTTGGCCCTGGTGAAGCGCAACCGGTAGACCACCCCGTCGGCGGCGCTGCTCCAGGTGCACTCCCAGCGGCCGAACCCGACCTCCGGGTTCGCCCGGTCGATCCCCGGCCGCTCGGGGAACGACGGCGAGTCCCCGGCCCGGCAGGCGTCCGCCCCGCTGAACGAGTCCGGCCGCAGCGTCGGGTTGCCGGGGCGGCGCTCCGGGATCGGCCCCCCGGAGATCACCGCGTCGCTGCTGCGGACGACGGCGTCGGCCATCTCGCACGCGTCGGCGCCGATCAGGTCCGCCCTGGTCACCTCGACCCGGATCTCGTACCGGTCGGGCAGCAGCAACCTGCGCCCGCAGGACCCCTCGCCCGAGGGTTCGTCCACGAGCAGGTAGCGCCCCCGGTCCCGGGCCTGCACGGGCGACTGCTCGCCGGGGGTGCGCTCGATCCGCGCCAGGACGTTCGCCTCCTTCCCGCCCTTCTTGACGATGGAGTTGCACTGGTTGAACCCGGAGTCGTCGGAGACCAGGTTGGGCTGGCCGAACGGCTCCAGCGCCGCGTCGCGGACCAGCGCGCACGGGTCGGCGGCGCGCTGGTCACCGGCGAGCACCGGCCCCGTCGGCGCGTCGGGCGCGTCGGGCCCGCCGGACAGCGCGGTCCAGCCCACCACCGCCGCGACCGCGACCAGCGCCCCGGCGGCGACGAGCGGTCCACGCCGCCGCACCGGGCCGGGGACGGGCGCGCGCCGCGCCACCTCCACACCGGCGACGTCCGCGAGGATCTCGTGCGCCTCGGCGGCGGTCGGGCGCTCCCCGGCGTCGACGCGCAGCATCCGCTCCAGCGCGGGCGCGAGCGGTCCGCTGCGGCGCGGCGCGGCGACGGAGCCGTTGGCGGCCCGCCGCAGGCGCAGCAGCACGCCGTCGCCCGACCCGCCGACCGGCGACTCGCCCTCCACCGCGGCGAACAGCGTGGACGCCAGCGAGAACACGTCGGACGCCGCCGTCGGCGCCGCGCCGTTCGCGACCTCGGGCGCCACGTACCCCGGTGACCCGGTGAGCAGACCGGGGTTGGTCACCGTCGCGTCACCCGAGGTGGCGCGGGAGATGCCGAAATCGGCGAGCTTCACCTCGTCGTCGGAGATCACCAGGATGTTGCCCGGCTTGATGTCCCGGTGCAGGATCCCCTTGGCGTGCACCGCCGCGAGCGCGTCGGCGATCTGCGCGCCCAGCTTCGCCGCCTGCCGGGGCGCGACGACGTCCAGCTCGGCCATGCTCCGCGCGGGCACGTACTCCATGACCAGCCAGCACTCGCCGCCGTCGTCGAGCACGTCGTAGATCGTCACGACGTGCCGGTGGTTCAGCTGGGCGAGCAGCCTGGCCTCGCGCTCCAACTGCCGGAACCGCTGCGGGTCCCCGTCCCCCGAGCCCGCCCGCTTCAGCGCGACCGGCCTGCCCAGGCGCTCGTCGGTGGCCCGCCACACGACCCCGCCGCCCCCGGAGCCGATCCGCTCCTCCAGCCGGTACCTGCTGGCGACGACCTGCCCAGTCTGCACGATTCGCTCTCCCCGTGTGACCCCCGTCGCATCGTATCGAGGTGAACAAGCCGCTCTCCCCGCCTCTCCGGGAACCCTCCCGGCCCCGCGCCGCACGCTGCGCGGGTCGTCCGCGGCCCGCGCGGGGCGGCGCAGTGGTCCGGAACGCCCGACCGACGGGGGTGCGCGTGGAGTTCGGTGTGCTGGGGCCGGTCGCGGTGTGGCACCGGGGGGTGGAGGTCGCGGTTCCCAAGGCGCAGCAGCGGTGCGTGCTGGCGCTGCTGCTGGGGGAGGTCGGCCGCGTGGTGGTGTTCGAGCGGTTCGTCGACGTGCTGTGGGACGACGACCGGATGCCGAGCACCGCGCGCAACGTCGTGCAGCAGGCCGTGTCGGGGCTGCGCCGGGTCCTGTCGGTCGACCCCGGTGTCCACCTGGCGCGCCACGGCGCGGGCTACGCGTTGGAGGTGGACCCCGCGCTGGTCGACCTCCACCGCTTCCGCGCGCTCGTCGCGCGGCCCGGCGGCGAGGAGCGGGCGTCGGTGCTGCGCCGGGCGCTGGGGCTGTGGCGGGGGGAGCCGCTGCAGGACGTGAGCGCTCCCGGCGCCGCCCCGATCAAGCAGGCGCTGGCCGAGGAGCGCCTGGCGGCGCTGGAGGAGCGCCTCGCCCTGGAGGTGCGGGCCGGGCGGGACGCGGAGCTGGTCCCGGAACTGCGCGTCCTCGTCGCCGCGCACCCGTGGCACGAGCGGTTGCAGGGGCTGCTCATGGTGGCCCTCTACCGCGCCGGACGGCCCGCCGACGCGCTCCGGGTCTTCCACGACGCGCGGCGGTCGTCGGTCGTGGTGACGGGCGCCGATCCGGGGCCGGGGCTGCACCGCCTGTACGAGCGGGTGCTGCGCAACGACCCCGCCCTCGATCGGCCGGTCGGGGCGCCCTCCGGCGCGCCGCCCTTCGGCGCCTGACCGCCTGATCTCCGGCCCGCCTGACCAACTCACGGCGAACGGCCCGGCTCACGGCGAACGGCCCGGTGGGCTCGCGCTCGCGAACCCGCCGGGCCGGACCCGCCGCAGGTGGCAGACCCCACCGCTGCACCTCCGGCACCCCCACCGGCGCCCCCCGACGCCGGGGATCAGGAGTAGACGCGGACCCAGTCGACCTCGAACACCGCCGCGCGCAGCCCGCCGTCACCGGTGAAGTTGTCGAGCTGGATGTTGAGGTGCCCCGACGGCATGGACTGGACGTCCCGCCGCCCGTTCGGCCCGCCCCCGCCGGAGACGCGGAACCACTCGACGCCGTCCACGTAGCCGACCAGCGCCGAAGCGGTCCACTCGAACGCGAAGTTGTGCCACTGGCGCATGTCCACCGGGCACAGCTCCCGGTGCTCCTGCTGGACGCCGACGTTCGAGGGGTGCGGGTAGTGCAGGAACGCCGACAGGCACTGGGCGTCGGGGTCGGTGTACTCGACCCAGTCGTACTCGCCGTCCTGGGGCCACCGCTCGGAGGTCGGCCAGATCAGGTGCAGCGGGTGGTACCGCCCGCCCGAGGTCCCGGTGCTCCGCGAGCGCGAGCGGATCTCCCAGCGGCCGTGCTGCCGGTCGAGCCGGTGCTTGAGCCACCCCGTGTCACCGTTGGCCTCACCGGTCATCCGCATGATCCCGTCGGCCACCACGGCGTTCTTGGCGCACCGGCGGCCGTTCCCGTTGTGCCCCTCCCAGCAGCCCGCCGTCCCGCCGACGGAGCCGCTGGGCGTCGACCACTTCGCCGGGTCGACCGGGCCCGCGCCGCCGAACTCGTCGGAACTGGGCAGCGGCGAGCCCCAGCCGTGCCGGACGGCGGCCTGCGTCTGGTCCGAGGGCGGGGTCGTGGTGGTGGTCGTCGGGGCGCCGGAGCCGACGCGGTAGTCGCACGCCGTGGCCCGGAAGCTCGCACCGGCGGCGCCGTACTCGTGGTCGGTGAGCACGTTGGCCCGCACCGCCCCCGCCGGAACGGTGAACCCGCCCGCGACCCGAGTCCACCCGCCGCTCCCGAACGGCACCCACGGACCGGGCACGTTCCCGAGGTACCCGCTGTTGTCCCCCTCGGGGGTGGAGTACCAGTCGACCTCGACGCGCGCCCGCCCGCTCTGCCCGGCGGCGACGTCGTAGCCGAAGGACCACACCTCACCGCCGACGACCTGCTGCTGGGGCAGGTAGAATGAGGGGTTGGGCACGGGGTTGTCCCGCTGCGCGTAGGCGAACCGGGCCGACCGGTGGTCGCCGACCCCCTCGCGGACCGCCCCGGAACCGCGCAGCGGGCCCCACTCGCCGAGCGACTTGCCGAGCACCGGGTTGTTGCACGTGGACACCTCGGTGCCCGTCCCGGCGGGCGGCTGGGCGATGGCGATCCCGGCCACGACCAGCGCGACCACCGCGCCCAGGGCCCCCGAGCCGACGAGCCGTCTTCTCCGGTGGAGCGTCATGGATCGTTCCTCCTGTCTCGTCGCACTGACCGACAGGAAGATCACGCACCGCGCTGAACCCGCGCTGAACCGGCGCTGAGCGGGGCGCGGGCGCCGAGGGGCCGCCGCGCCCGCGCCCGCCCGGCTCACGCCCCCAGTTCCACCACCGCGCGAACCCCCGACTCCAGCGCGAAGGTCATCGACCCCCCGTTCGGCTCGAACCCCGCGTGCTCGCCCGCGAAGTGCACGCGCCCCTCGGGACGGCGGATGATCGGCAGGAGCTTCTCGTGGCCCACCTCCGGGAGGACGTACGAGCCCTCGATGTGGGGTTGCTTGTCCCACACCACCGACGTGCCCAGCTCGAAGTGCGCCCGCGCGCCCGGCAGGACCTGCTCCACCTGGTCCAGGGCGAAGGCGACGCGCTCCTCCTCCGTCATGGCGCCGATCGCGCGCGCCCGCCAGCCGGTCAGCAGGCACTCCAGGATCTTGCGCGGGCCCTCCGCGCGCGGGGTCGCGTCGCGCAGCCAGCGGACCGGCAGGTCGGTCGAGTAGCTGACCGCCCTGCCCGGCCAGAACTGCTCGCGCACCTGGAGGTACACGCGCACGATCGACGAGTACTTGAGCTTGCGCATCACCTCGACCTTGTCGGCGGGCAGCCGCGCCTCGCCCAGGTCGATGTGGCGGATCGCGCTGAACGGCACGGTGACCACGACGTGCTCCGCCCTGATCGAGCTCAGCCTGCCGTGCTCCAGGAAGGTCACCTCGACCTCGTCGTCGTCCTGGCGCACCCGCACCACCGGCTTGCGGTAGTGGATGCGGGCTCGCAGGCGCTCGGCGAACGCGCGCGGCAGGTTGTCCGTGCCGCCCTTGATCTTCGACCACCTCGGGTCGGCGTGGGTCAGCGAGTGCGGGCTCGCCTCGTGCCGCAGCCACGACAGCGCCGAGGCGGACTTCAGGTCGCCGCCGCGCATCTCCAGGAACAGCGGCTCCATCAGGTCGATCGCGGCCTGGGAGGCGCCGCGCTCGCGCAGCACCTCGTGCACCGAGCGGCCGTCGTAGGGGAGCAGCCCCGGCGTGGCGCGCCACTCCTGCGCGGTCAGGTCCGGGCGCAGCTCGTCGGTCAGCTCCGTGACGTACCGCTTGATCATGCCCGGCACGTCGAGCGCGCGCTCCGCGTCGGTCAGCGGCAGGCCGGAGCCCGCGACGGACTCCTGGTCGGGGGTGAAGAACCGCCCGCCCATGAAGTACGCGAACTGCGAGTCCACCAGGTCGGCGACGTCCATCCCCACGCCCAGCTCGCGCGCGTAGTGGTGCACGTAGTGGCAGTGCGGCGTGATGGTCATCGCGCCCGCCTCGGCGTGCAGCCCGTCCGCGAACGGGCGGCGCAGCGTGTAGGCCCGGCCGCCCGCGCGGTCGGACGCCTCCAGCACCGTCACCTCGCACCCCCGGCTCGCCAGCTCGTGGGCGGCGGCCAGCCCGGCGAGGCCCGCCCCGACCACGACGACGCTGCGCGGCGGGCGCAGGCCGGGCAGTCCACTCTCCAGCTCACGGCGCACCTGCGCCTGGGTCGGCTCTCGCACGATCACGCTCCTCCTGGTAGTCCCGGTCATGGCGTCGCGCGGTCAGCGGCGACCCGCCGCCCGCAGGCTCGCCACCGACTCGCCGCCGACGAACCAGTGCTCCGGCTCGCACTCGGCGACCGTCACCCGGACCACGTCCGGGGACACGCCGAGCGCTCGCGCGGCGGCGTCGGTCAGCGCGGCGCCCAGGGCGGTGATCTCGCTCTCCGCCCGGCCCCTCAACACCGTCACGTGGATCTGCGGCATGGGTCTCCTCCCGTTCCTTCACGTGTCCCTGCGGCGGCGGGTGAACCGAACCAGGCGCTCCCGCAGCTCCTCGGCGCAGCGGGGGCACGACAGCTGGTCCGGCTGGTCGTGCTCGACGTGGTGGCGCAGCAGCCGCAGCGCGGAGGAGGCGCTGAACGAGTGCTCCTCCAGCGCCGGGAGGTGGCGCGCGGCCAGCAGCCGCGCGCCCGTCGACGGCTCGGCCGAGGTCAGCTCCCTGACCTCGTCGAGGCTGAGCACCCCGCCCTCCACGTAGGTCCGCACGAGCGCCAGCCTGCGCAGGTCGTCCCGGTCGAAGTGCCTGCGGCCGTTGCGGCGCCGGGTGGTCAGCAGCCCCTCGTCCTCGTAGTAGCGCAGCGCGGGCACGCGCATCCCGAACCACTCGGCGACGCGCCCGATCGGCACCAGGTCGTCCTCAGCCATTCCGCCTCCTGGGGGCGCACTCCTCCAGGTCCGCGATCAGGCAGCGCGCGGTGTGCGAGCCCTCGGCCTCCAGCAGCCCCGCCGGGGTGCCCTCGAACACCACCTCGCCGCCGTGCCGCCCGGCCTCCGGCCCCAGGTCGACGATCCAGTCCGAGTGCCGCACCACGTCCAGGTCGTGCTCGATGACGATGACGGTGTTGCCCGCGTCCACCAGGCGGTCCAGCAGCGCCAGCAGCCTGCCGACGTCCGACATGTGCAGGCCGGTGGTGGGCTCGTCCAGCACGTAGGTGTTGCCGGTCTCGCGCAGCCTGCTCGCGAGCTTGAGCCGCTGGCGCTCGCCGCCGGACAGGGTGGACAGCGGCCTGCCGAGCGCCAGGTAGCCCAGGCCGACCTCGGACAGCAGCGCCAGCCGGGCGCGGACGTCCTCGTCGGCGAGGAACTCCAGCGCGTCGTCGGTGGTCATGGCGAGCACGTCGGCGATCGTGCGCCCGTCGAGGGTGTGCTCCAGCGCCTCCGGCCGGTACCGGCTGCCGCCGCACGCCTCGCAGGTGGTGGTCACCGGGTCGAGGTAGGCCAGGTCGGTCTGGATGACGCCCCGGCCCTTGCACGACGGGCAGGCGCCGGTGGAGTTGAAGCTGAACAGGCCGGGGTCCTTCCCCGAGGCCTCGGCGAACACGCCCCGGACCCGGTCCATGACCTCCAGGTAGGTGGCGGGCACCGAGCGCGGCGAGAGGCCCGTCGACGACTGGTCCACCACGACCACGTCCGGGTGCTGGAGCGGCAGCACCCCGGCGACCAGCGTGCTCTTGCCGGAGCCCGCCACGCCGGTGACGGTGGTCAGCACGCCCGTGGGGAAGTCGACCGAGACCTCCTTGAGGTTGTGCAGCTTCGCCCTGCGCACCGGCAGGGTCCCGGTCGGCTCGCGGAACCGCTCCTTGATCCCCGGCACCGAGCGCATGGCCCGGCCGGTGGGGGTGCGGGCCCGGCGCAGCTGCGCCACGGTCCCCTCGAAGACGACCTCGCCGCCCTCGGCGCCCGCGCCGGGGCCCATCTCCACGACGCGGTCGGCGATCCGCAGCACGTCGCGGTCGTGCTCCACGACCAGCACCGTGTTCCCCTTGTCCCGCAAGGCGATCAGCAGCTCGTTGAGCCGGTGGACGTCGCGCGGGTGCAGGCCGGTGCTGGGCTCGTCGAAGATGAACGTCAGGTCGGTCAGGCTGCTGCCGAGGTGGCGCACGGTCTTGAGGCGCTGGCTCTCGCCGCCGGACAGCGTCGGCGTCTCGCGGTCCAGGGTCAGGTAGCCGAGGCCGATGTCGGAGATCCGGCGCAGCGCGGCCAGCGCCGAGGCGACGATCGGCTTGGCCGCAGGCAGGTCGAGCCCGGCCAGCAGGTCGATCAGCTCGTCGACCTCCAGCGCGGTGAGGTCCGCGATGGAGCGCCCGTCGATCTTCGACGCGAGCGCCGCCTCGTTGAGCCGCCCGCCCCGGCACTCGGGGCACGGCCCCTCGTGGACGACCTCCTCGACGGCGGCGCGCTCGCGCTCGGCGAGCGAGTCGAGGCCCTTCTTGAGGTAGCGGCGGTCGAACCGCAGGAGCACGCCCTCGTACTCGTTCTTGTAGACGCCGTTGCGACCGGCCCGGTCCACCTTGAACCCGCTGCCGTGCAACAGCTTGTTGTGGTCGGCCGCGCTGAACTTCTTCACCGGAAGGTCCGGGTCGAACAGCCCGGACTCGGCGTAGAGCTGCCACTGGAAGGTCCCCTTGGCGAAGCTCGGGAACCGGATCGCGCCGTCGTTGAGGCTCTTGTCCTCGTCGATCAGCGCGTCCTGGTCGACCCGGACGGCGCGGCCGAGGCCTTCGCAGGCCGGGCACATGCCCTGCGGGTCGTTGAACGAGAACCGCGTCGACTCGCCCGCCTCCGGCTTGCCGTGCCGGGAGAACAGCACCCGCAGCACCGGGTGGACGTCGGTCATGGTGCCGACGGTGGACCGCGAGTTGCCGCCCACCGGCTTCTGGTCGACCACGATCGCCGTGGACAGGTTGGCCACGACCTCCGCGTCCGGCCGCTCGTAGCGCGGCAGCCGGTTGCGGATGAACGAGGGGAACGACTCGCCCAGCTGCCGCTGGGACTCGACCGCGATGGTGTCGAACACGACCGACGACTTGCCGGACCCGGACACCCCCGCGAAGACGGTGAGCCTGCCCTTGGGGATGCGCAGGGAGACGTTCCTGAGGTTGTTCACCCTGGCGTTGCCGATCACGATGTGCCCGCCGGAGCGGACCTCGCCGCGAGCGCTCATCTTCCCCTCCCGCTGTCCGGGTGGTTCGTCCGGGATGATCCGTCCATAATGATTTCCAGGAGGAAATCATATAACGGCGCCGACGCCGCCGCCACGCGACTTGACCAGCTTTCCGCCGCCGGTGCGCCGACCGGGTGATTTACCTGGCCACCGCGTACGCCTGCTGCCCGCGCGGGCTGGCCGCCGCCAGCACCAGGTCGTCGTCGGTGCGGCCGGTGACGCACACCTTGCCCAGGGTGCCCGGCGCGACCTCCTGCACCTCGTGACCCCGGCGGCGCAGCTCCTCGACCACCGCCCGGTCGCGCCCCGACTCGGTGACCAGCGCCAGCGGCCTCGCCCGGCGCGGGGTGAACGACGACGGCACGTGGTCGGTGTGGAACGCGGTCGCCTCCACCGCCTCCTGCACGCCCATCCCGAAGTCCACGTGGTTGACCAGGAAGTTCAGCGTCCACTGGTCCTGCTGGTCGCCGCCCGGCGTGCCGAACGCCAGGTGCGGCGCGCCGTCGCGCAGCACGATCGTGGGGCTCAGCGTGGTGCGCGGGCGCTTGCCCGGCGCGAGGGTGTTCGGGTGGCCGTCCACCAGCCAGGCCATCTGCCCCCGCGTCCCGAGCGGGAAGCCCAGGTCCGGCACGACCGGCGAGCTCTTGAGCCAGCCGCCGCTGGGCGTCGCCGCGACGACGTTGCCCTCCGCGTCGGTGGCCGTCACGCAGCAGGTGTCGCCGCGCGCGGCCGTCCGCCGCACCACCGCGGGCACGCCGTCGTCGAGCTGGAGCAGCCACGACGGCTCGTCCGGCGGCTCGTCGTGGCCGAGCAGCGGCGGCACGAACGGGGCGCGGCCGTCGGGGGAGCCGGGGCGCAGCACGCCCGAGGCGGTCACGCCCACCAGCGCCCGCCGCTCGTCGGCGTACCCGCGCTCCAGCAGCGCCTTCAGCGGCACGTCCGCGTGCTGCGGGTCGCCGTACCAGGCCTCGCGGTCGGCGAACGCCAGCTTGGCGCACTCCACCACCGTGTGCAGGTGGTCCGCGCTGCCCGCGCCCATCGCGGCCAGGTCGAAGCCCTCCAGCAGGGCGAGCTGCTGCAGGAACACCGGGCCCTGCGACCACGGGCCGGGCTTGTGCACGCTCAGCCCCCGGTAGGACAGCGACACCGAGTCCTCCACGGTCGGCCGCCACGCCGCCAGGTCCGCCCCGGTCAGCAGGCCGCCGTTGCGCCTGCCGGTGGAGTCGGCCACCCGCGCGGTCGTGGCGAACCGGTCGATCGCCTCGGCCACGAAGCCCTCGTAGAACGCCCGCAGCGCGGCGTCGACGCGCTGCTCGCGGGTGCCGCCCGCCGCCTGGGACTCGGCCAGCAGCCGCCGGTAGGTCCGAGCCAGCGCCGGGTTGCGCACCCGCCTCCCCGGCGCCGGGGCCCGCCCGTCGACCAGGTACGTGCGCCCCGACTCCGCCCACTCGTCGCGGAACAGCTCCTCCAGCGAGCCGATCATCTCCGAGGTCTTTGGCAGCACCGGGTACCCGTGCTCGGCGTAGTGCACCGCCGGGGCCAGCACGTCCGCCAGCGGCAGCCGCCCGTGGTCGCGCACCAGCAGCAGCCACGCCCCGAACGCGCCGGGCACGCACGCGGGCAGCAGGCCCGAGCCCGGCACCGCCGACAGGCCGAGGGCGCGGAACTCCTCCGGGGTGGCGCGGGCGGGCATCGGCCCCTGCCCGCACACCACCTCCACCCGGTCGGAACCGGCGCGGCGCACCATGATCGGCACGTCACCGGCGGGCCCGTTGAGGTGGGGCTCGACCACCTGGATGACGAACGCGGCGCAGGCCGCCGCGTCGAAGGCGTTGCCCCCCAGGTCGAACATCGCCATCCCGGCCGCCGAGGCGAGCCAGTGGGTCGAGGACACCGCGGCCTTGGCGCCGCGCAGTTCGGGTCGGGTCAGCACGGTCGTTCCTCCGGTGTGGGCTCCGGCTGGGCCGGTGCGGTGGCGGTGGTGGGGGCGGGCGTGGGCGCGGGCAGGGTCATCCGGCCGCTGGCCCCCGGAAGGACGGCGCCGGACACCGACGCCCCGGTCACCCGGCTGTCCACGACGTCCACGTGGCAGGCGAGGATGGCCGGGCGGCGCAGCTCGACGCCCTGGCGCAGCCGGTACGGGTGGGAGCCGGTGGTCGCGGGCAGCAGACCCGCCCGCACCAGCCACGGCCCGAGCGCGAGCGCCGCCGAGGCGCAGGCCGGGTCCTCGGGCATCCCGTAGCCCGGCGCGAACATCCGGGCGCGGGCGGTGCGCGTCGCGGCGTCCCAGGCGAAGAGCAGGACGTCCGGCTGGCCGCGCCAGACCGGGTGCTCCGGGCGCAGCGCGGCGCGGGCCAGCGCCTGCGGCCGCACCGGCAGCAGGTGGAACGCCGGGCCGAAACCGGCCGTCGCGGCGGTCCCGTCGACGTCCTCCGGCCGCAGCCCGCACGCCTCGGCGGGCCCGACCGGGTCGAACGGGACGACCTCCAGCGGCCCGGTGGCGGTCAGGGTCGCGCCGTCGGGGTCGGCCTCCACCGGCTGGCGGCGCTCACCGCACTGCTGCACCAGCTGACCCGCCGCCAACCGGCCCAGGCGCACCAGCGCCGCCGCCGTGCCCACCGCCGAGTGCCCGCCGAACGGCGACTCGCCGCCGGGGGTGAACACCCGCACCCGGTGGGTGACGCCGGGGGTCGTCGCGGGCAGCACGAACGCCGTCTCCGAGGCGCCGATCTCGCGCGCCACCGCCGCCATCTCCTCGTCGGACAGGCCTGCGGCGTCGGGCACCACGCCGAGCGCGCACCCGGTGAGCGGTCCGTCGGCGAACATGTCCACGACCTCGTACTCGATCCGCCCGCTCACCGCGACCCTCCCGCGCTCGTCGCCACCAGGTCCCCCGCGAGGTCCTCCAGCACCCGCTCGTCCCCCGCGTAGGGGAAGTCCGGGCGCGGCCAGTGCACGACCAGGTCGGTGACGCCGACCTCGGCGAAGCGGCCCGACGCGTCCCGCCAGGACTCCACCGAGTCCAGGACGCCGCCGACCGCCGCGCCCGTCAGCAGCAGCCTGCGCAGGGACGCCGGGTCCCGCCCGACCGCCGCGCACGCCTCCTCGGCCATCCGCACCTGCGCCGCGACGGCGGGCAGCGCCAGCTCGTACGGCCGCGCGTCGAAGGTGGCGGGCGGGCCCGCCGTGATCCAGGTCTCCGCGTGCCGGGCGGCCAGCCGCATCCCGCGCGGCCCGGTGGCCGCGATGGCGAACGGCGTGCGCGGCGCGCTCGTGCAGCCGGGGTTCATCGGCACCTCGTCGGCCCGGTAGTGCTCACCCGAGTAGGAGGTCACCCGCTGGCGCAGCAGCAGGTCGGTCAGCTCGACGAACTCCGCGAACCGGTCCGCCCGCTCCCTCGGCGTGCGCTCGACCGGGTCGACCACCAGGTCGTCCGCCACCCCCGCGCCCGCGCCGAGCCCGCAGGTGAACCGCCCGTCGCTGATGTCGTCCAGCGACATGACCTCCTTGGCGAACGGCACCGGGTGGCGGTAGGTGGGCGTGGCCACCATCGTGCCCAGGCCGATCCTGGTCGTCGCCGTCGCGGCGGCGGTCAGCGTGGGCACCGTGCCGAACCACGGCTCGTCCCGCAGCCACCGCCACATCAGCTGGTCGTAGGTCCAGGCGTGGTCGAACCCGTACTCCTCGGCGCGGGTCCACCGCGTCCTGGCGTCCCGCCAGCGCTGCTCGGGCAGGATCAGCACTCCGTGTCGCACTTGCCCTCCTCCCGCGTCAGGCGGTGGCGCCGGTGACCAGCGCGGCCAGCCCGGTGACGATCGAGGTGAACCCGCGCTCGTGCGCGATGACGCCGGGGGCCCGCAGCTCCTCGGGCAGGTCCGGCGAGTCGGCGTCCTGGCCGGGGTAGAGCCCGTTCTCGGTGACGTCCAGCGCGATGGCCTTGAGCCTGCGCACGAGCTGCCTGGCGACCTCCGACCGGTCGACCGGGGCGCGCAGCGTCATGAAGTAGTTGTCGTAGACGACCGCGCGCATCTGCGGGTGCAGCAGGCGCGTCTCCGCGACGGTCTCCTGGAGCAGCGACCGCCCGCCGGGGACCAGCTTGGCGGCGATGCCCGCGTGCACCTCGTGGTAGGCGCGCACGTGCTCCTGGAGCTCCTGCCCCGCAGGGCTCTCCGACCACGGGAAGCTCCGGCCGCGCAGCAGCCGCCGCACCGGCGCGAAGTCCGGCGCCCACGCGCCGCTGAAGCCCCGGTGCTGGAGGAACATGCTGGGGCGGACGACCTCGTGGTAGACGTCGTTCGG
The DNA here is from genome assembly GCF_024171695.1 of Actinosynnema pretiosum. GTDB lineage: Bacteria > Actinomycetota > Actinomycetes > Mycobacteriales > Pseudonocardiaceae > Actinosynnema > Actinosynnema pretiosum. The sequence goes on from NZ_JAMTCF010000016.1 coordinate 80,384, forward strand.
GCACGAGCCGGTGTAGAGCAGCATCGCGGTGTACGCCTGCACCAGCCTGCCCATCACCGCCAGGTGGCGCGGCTCGTCCGGCTCGGCCTCGGCGTCGTGCTGCGCCCGCGCCAGGCACTGCCACACCGCGAACGTGGCCTGGTGGCCGGTGATCCAGCGGAACCAGAACACCCGGTGGGCCTCGTCGGCGTCGGTCAGCGCGGGCGCGGACCGGCGGCACGCGGGCAGCGCGCCCAGCTCCCGCAGCAGCTCGGCCGACTCGCCGTCGGCCGCGACGTCCGGCGGCCCGCCCCTGGCGTCGCGGTCCGGCGGGTCGGGCAGCACCAGGGGCTCCAGCCCGTAGGGGAAGTCGCCGAAGTCCCAGCCCCGCCGGACCGGGAGGTCGGCGAGCACGGCGGCGGACGTGCTCATCGCCCACCGCCGTCGGGCGCGTGGGTCAGCTCGAACTCCAGGCCGTTGACGTCGACCAGGTAGCAGCTCAGCACGCCGTCGGCGTCGACGACGACGTCGGTGGGCAGCTCGTCGGTGGCGAAGCGGTAGCGGCCCGAGGCGTGCAGCTCCAGCCAGCGCTCGCGCCAGGCCGCCACGTCCTCGGGGGAGGAGACCGCCAGGCACACGTGCTGGAACTGGGTCTTGTTGCCGCCTGGCGCCTCGTCGGTGCCGTCGGCGCGCTCGAACAGGTGGAAGCGCAGGTCGCCCACCTTGACCTCGGTGAGCCGCCGCATCCCAGGCAGCCTGCTCTCGGTCAGGTCGGAGAACTCCTCCAGGCTCCACTCCTCGGCGCACCCGAAGAAGTCCCGGTACCAGGCGACGCAGTTCGCCAGGTCCCTGGTCTGGATGCCGACGTGGTGCGTTCTGGGGGCGGGCGGCAGCGGCGCGCGCACCCGGTCCGGCGAAGCGGTCGTTCCGGTCACGGCTATTCCTCCGTCATGAGCGTTCGGAATAGGGTTCGTCATTCGATGCTAAGCACGCCAGAGGCGGTCCTGCAAGTTGTTCGACACATTTTGCCAATAGTGTCTAGTCAGCCCGAAAAAGGGCGCGATCAAGCCGGTGAGCTGGTGTTTTACTCACCAAGTCACGGGTTTGCGCATATGGTTGAAAGAGGTTTTGGGCAATTTTTGTAGTTGGCTTGCCGGGGTTCGCTCCTTAAAATGGCCAGGTATGGGACAAGAGTTGTGGAACGCAGTGGACGCCTACGTCGACGGCCTTCTCGTGGCGCCCGACCCGGCGCTGGAGGACGCGGCCCGCGCCAACGTCGGGTTCGAGCTCCCGGACATCGCCGTCTCGCCCGCGCAGGGCAAGTTCCTGCACCTGCTGGCGCGGGCCCGAGGCGCCAGGACGATCCTGGAGATCGGCACCTTCGGCGGGTACAGCGCCATCTGGCTCGCCAGGGCGCTGCCCGAGGGCGGCGAGCTGGTGACCGTCGAGTACGAGGAGTCCTTCGCCAGGGCGGCGGGCGAGCACCTCGCCCGCGCGGGCGTCGCCGACCGGGTCCGCCAGCTGACCGGCCGGGCGCTGGACGTCCTGCCCGGCCTCGTCGGCGACCCCGCCGCGCCCTTCGACCTGGTGTTCGTCGACGCCAACAAGCCCGACATCCCCGAGTACTTCGACTGGGCGCTCGAGCTCACCCGGCCCGGTTCGCTGATCGTGGTCGACAACGTCGTGCAGGGCGGCGCGGTCGCCGACCCCGACCACCCCGACCGGGGCGTGCGGGGCGTGCGGCGCTTCCTGGAGCGGCTCGCCGACGAGCCCCGCGTGGAGGCGACCACCCTGCAGACCGTCGGCGCCAAGGGCCACGACGGGTTCACCCTCGCGCTGGTCACCGGGTGACCGGCCGCGCGGGCGGCGGCGGGTCCGCCGCCCGCGCCCCGGCGGTCCGCCCGCGCCACGCCGTCACTCCCGACCGGGGGTGATCAGGTCCGGCGCCGTCCAGCCGTCCAGGTCGTACTCGGACATGCACTGCTCGGCGAACCCCTTGTACCCGTCCACCTGGCCCGAGGCCGTCTGCGCCAGCAGCAGCTCGATGCGCACGTTCTCGTGGTTGCCCGAGTAGTTGCGCTCGTACAGCTCGTGCCTGCCCGCGAACTCGGTGCCCACCGAGTCCCAGATCAGCTTCATCAGCTTGGCCCGCGACACCGCGTCGTAGCCGCCGGAGCCGCGCATGAAGCGGTCCAGGTACGGCCGCAGCTCCGGCTCGCGGAAGTCGGCGGCGTGCGAGTTCAGGTAGATCAGGGCGCTGCTGAGGTCCTGCATGATGATCTCCCGCACCCTCGGGTAGCCCAGCGTCATGAACCACCGGTACGCCATGCCGTAGTCCAGGTTCGGCAGCACCGCGTCCCCGTGCCAGGGGTTCGGCGTGCGCGCCATCGCGTCGCCCAGGCCCCAGAACAGGTTCCGCCACGCCAGCACCTCGCCGACCCTGGTCTGCACGCCCCGGAAGTCCTTGGTGCCGGTCACCTCCAGGCCCTTGAGCAGCAGGCCCGCCAGGAAGTCCAGCTTCACGCCCAGGCGCGTCACGCCGTGGAAGGTGAGCCGGTGGGTGAACCCGGACTGGGTCAGGAACGTGCCCGCCTTCGCGGTGTCCCCGTAGATGAACACGTTCTCCCACGGGATCTTGACCCGGTCCAGCACGAAGATGGTGTCGTTCTCGTCCAACCGGCTCGACAGCGGCTGGTCGAACGGGCTGCCCGTCCGCGCGGACGCCAGCTCGTAGGACTGCCTGCAGATCAGCTTGAGCCCCGGCGAGTCCATCGGGAAGGTCGCGACGAGCGCGAACTCCTTCTTCTTCACCGGCAACCCGTAGTGGGCGATGAAGTTCGCGTGGGTCAGCGCCGACCCGGTCGCCACCACCTTGGCGCCGCTGACCACCAGGCCGTCGTCGCGCTCCTCCTCGACGTGCACGAAGACGTCGTCCACCTCGTCCGGCGGCCGGTTCCGGTCGACCGGCGGGTTGATCACCGCGTGGTTCCAGAACAGCACCTTCTCCTGCGCCTCGGCGTACCAGCGGCGCGCGTTGTCCGCGAAGTCCCCGTAGTACTCGGGCTTCGCGCCCAGCGTGGTCAGGAAGCTCGCCTTGTAGTCCGGGCTGCGGCCCAGCCAGCCGTAGGACAGCCGGGCCCACCGGGCGATGGCGTCGCGGTCGTGGACCAGGTCCTCGACGCTGCGGGGCACGCGGAAGAAGCTGTGCGTGAACCCGTCGCTCCCGGTGTCGGTCGGCGCGGTCAGCACGTCCCGGTGCTCCGGGTCGTGCAGCGCGTCGTAGAGGCGGGCGGTCATCCTGGCGGTGTTGCGGAACGCCGGGTGCTCGGTGACGTCGCGCACGCGCTCGCCGTAGGCCCACACCTCGCGGCCGTCGCGGACGCTCTCCAGGTACTCGTCCCCGGTCATCGGCCGGGTCACCCGCGCCCCGGTGGGGGCGGGTGCGGACTCGTGCAGCGTGGTCATGCCTGCTTCCCTCCGTCAGCGGGTGGTGAACTGGGGCGCCCAGCCGTCCAGCGTCTGCGACCACACCGGGTCGCCGTCGGCCACGCGCGGGAACTCGCCCCGGTGGAACAGCAGCGGGCGTCCGCCGCGCAGGTCCAGCGCCTCGACCTCGGCCACGTGCAGCACGTGGTCGCCGCCGTCGTAGTTGCGCCAGACCCGGCAGAACAGGTGGCCGACCACGCCGTCCAGGCGCGGGCGCCCGCCCTCCTGCCCGACCCAGGGCACGGGTCCGGCCATCGGCCGTCCCGCGAAGTGCAGCGCCACGTCGCGCTGGGCCTCGCCGAGCACGTTCACCACGAACGCCCCCTCGGCCAGGTGCCCGCAGGCGCGGCTGCGCCGGTCCAGCGCGGTCAGCACCAGCGGCGGCGCCAGCGACACCGACGTGAAGGCGTTGACCGTCGCGCCGTGCACCACGTCGCCCCGGCGGCAGGTCACCACGGTGACGCCGGTGGGGAAGTTGCCCAGGAAGCGGCGCAGCTCCAGGGGCTCGACGCCGAGCGCGGCCGGGCTAGGCGTGCTCATGGACGTGCTCTCCTCTCGTGCGCGTCGCGCCCGGCGCGAGCGCGTCGCGCAGCATGGTCCGCAGGATCGCGGGGCTGTCGTCGGTCAGGAACGACTCGGCGTGGAACTGGGCCGTGGACAGCCCCTCGGCGCGCAGCGCGAGCACCGACCCGTCCGGATCGACCTCGACCCGCACCGGCCGGTCGCCCGCGCGCACCGGGCGGCCGTCGGCCCGCGCGGCGAAGCTGTTGTAGAAGCCCAGCCACCGCTCGCGGCCGTGCACCCGCACCCGCCGTCGCCGCCCCTGGTCGGGGCGCGGCAGCCGCGCGGGCGGAAGGCCCAGCAAGTCGCACACCACCTGGTGGCCCAGGCACACCGCGACCAGGGGGCGGCGGCGCTCCAGCGCGTCCGAGGCGAGGGCGCGCAGCGCCGCCACCCTGGGGTCCCGCAGGTCGGTCGGCGAGCCGGGACCGGGGCCCAGCAGCAGCACGCCCGAGTCCGCGTCGGCCGCGCGCGCCCGCCGCCACGGCACGACCCGCACCGCGCAGCCCAGCGCCCGCAGCTGGTAGGCCAGCATCGCGCTGAAGTCGTCCTCGGCGTCCACGACCGCCACCGGCACGCCCAGCAGCAGCGGGTCGGCCACGCGCTGCGCCCGAGCCGACCGCCAGAACGCCGACACCCCGTCGTTGCGGGCCCGCAGCACCCGCTCCAGCGCGGCGGACGGCGGCGCGACGGCCGGGGCCGTGCGCCCGCCGGTCATCACCCGCAGCAGCGCGGCGGCCTTCGCGGAGGTCTCGGCGACCTCCGAGGCGGGCGCCGAGTCGCGCACGACGGTCGCGCCCGAGGTCAGCCGCACGGCGCCGTCCGCCGCGATGTCGGCCATCCGGATCAGGATCGCCGAGTCCAGCGACCGGCGACCCCGCTCCGCGCCCACCAGCGCGACCACGCCGCTGTAGTAGCCGCGCCCGCCCGGCTCGTGCCTGGCCACCGCGCGGCAGGCGTTCTCCAGCGGGCTGCCGGTCACCGTCGGCGCGAACGCGGTGCGCCGCAGCACCTCGGCCAGCGGCCGGTCCGAGCGGCCGGTCAGGTGGTAGCCGGTGTGCGCGACGTGCGACATCCACGTCAGCGACGGCCCGGACACCACCACGTCCCGGTCGCACAGCGCCGCCATCATCTTCAGCTCCTCGTCGACGACCATGTACAGCTCGTCGACCTCCTTGGGATCGCGCAGGAACCGCAGCAGGCCCTCGTGGTCCACCCCGCCCTCGGGCACCCGGTAGGTGCCGCTGATGGGGTTCATCGCCAGCTCGTCCCCGCGCACCCGCACGTGCCGCTCGGGGGAGCTGCCCACCAGGTACCGGTCGCCGGTGTGCACCAGGAACGTCCAGTAGGCGCCGCTCTCGCCGGTGAGCAGCCCCCGGAACACCGCGAGCGCAGCCTCCCGGTCGAACTGCCGGAACCGGCCGCGCAGGCTGCGCGCCAGCACGAAGTTCGAGCCCTCGCCCGCCGCGATCTCCGACCGGACGACGCGCCCGACGACCTCGGCGTAGGCGTCGTCGTCCAGGTCGAACGCGAGCCCCTCGACCTCCGGGACCCGCTCGGGCAGCGCGGCGACGACCTCCGCCACCGGCGCCCGGCGGGCGCTGCGCACCTGCATCAGCAGCAGCGGCTCCCCGTCGTCGGGGCAGTCGAAGCCCCGCTCGGCGATCTGCCGGTAGGGCACGACGACCAGGCCGGTGGGCCCGTCGCCGCCCCCGGTCGCCGGACCGTCCAGGTCCAGCTCGTCGAGCCGGTCGGCGCGGCGCACCGGCCCGGCGAGCACCTCGACCTCGGCCACGCCCGCGCCGGGGCGGTGCAGCAGCGCGAACGGGCCGCTCTCGGGCAGGCCGGGCAGCGCGGCGGACCGGCTCACGCGGCCACCCGCAGCGACCCGCGACGCCAGTGGGCGACGGCGGCGACGGCCTGCGTCGTGTTCAACCGGGGGTCGCACAGCGTCCGGTAGTGCTCGCCGCGCCGCACCACGGCCCCCGCGCCCTCGCACTCGGACACGTCCGCCGGGGACGCCTCCAGGTGCAGCCCGGTCGGCACGCCGCCGTTCCCGGAGACCACCGAGACGAACCGGTTGATCTCCGCCATCACGTCGCCGAGCCTGCGCGTCTTGAGGCCGTGGTCGCCGACGACGGTGTTGCCGTGCATGGGATCGCACAGCCACAGCACCGGGTGCCCCGCGCGCACGACCGCGCGCACCAGCGGCGCCAGGTCGGCCACGCGCGCCGCGCCGAACCGGGGGATCAGGGTCAGCCTGCCGGGGACGCGGTGCGGGTCCAGCGCGGCGCACAGGCCCAGCACCTCGTCCACGCCCGTGCTCGGCCCGATCTTGCACGCCACCGGGTTGTCCACCAGGGACAGCAGCCGCACGTGCGCGCCGTCGAGCTGCCTGGTGCGCTCGCCGATCCACGGCCAGTGCGTGCTCGCCAGGTACAGCCCGCCCGTCGTCGTCCGGCGGACCTGCGGCACCTCGTAGTCCAGCAGCAGCGCCTCGTGGCTGGTCCACACCCGCTGCTCCGGCGCGGCCCCGTCGCCCCGGCCGAGGCCGTCGACCGCCCCGACGGCCCGGCGCGCGGCCACGTGGCCCAGCAGCACGCGCTCGGGGTCGGCGCGCCGGGCGGCGGGCGTCGGCGCGGGGCTGTTGACGATCGAGCCCCGGTAGACGGGCAGCTCCACGCCGTCGCGCACCTCGTGGTCGGCGGAGCGCGGCTTGGCGTACTGCCCGGCGATGCGCCCGACCTTCAGCACCGGCGTGCCCGCGCCCACGCGCATGATGTCGCCGAGCAGGTCGAGCAGCTCCACCTTGGGGCGGACGTCGTCGACCCCGCACTCGGCCGGGTCCTCGGCGCAGTCGCCCGCCTGGAGCACGCAGAACCCGCCGCGCGCGGCGCGGGCCAGCAGCAGCGACAGCTCGCGCACCGACTCGTGGTCGACGATGGGCTCGGAGATGGACAGCCGGGTGCGCACCTCGGCCAGCCGGTCCCGGTCGGACCACCGGGGTTGCTGCCTCGCGGGCAGCGACTCGACGGCGCGGACCTCGCTCATCCGGTCGGCGCGGGTCATGTGGGTCGTCATCGTGTTCCTCCACGTCCCGCGCGGCGGCGGGGCGGATCGGGTCGAATCGACGGGGGACGGCGGGACCGGGTGGTCAGGCCGCGGGCTCGGGCACCTCGGACCCGGCGAGCTCACCGGTGCGCTCGAAGTAGCGGATCATCCGCGCCACGCCGCCCGGCTCGATGTCCGGGAACGGCAGGCCGAGCCGGTCGAGCAGCGCGGCGGTGCGGTCGTTGCGGTAGGTGTTGTCACCCAGCTCCAGCGCGCCCTCGCGGAACAGCGGCACGGTGGCCGCCAGCGCGTTGCCGCCGGGTTCGGCCGCCGAGCGCTCCAGCAGCTCCCACCAGCGGTCCTCGGGCACCACGCGCACCTCGTGGCCCGCTGCCCGGATGCCCTCGTGCACGGTGCCGAAGTCGGCGCCGCGCGGGTGGAACAGGTGCAGCACCCGGTCGCGCGCCTCCCGGTCGCGGGACAGCGCCACGACGGCGCGGGCGACGTAGTCCACCGGCAGCAGGTCGGTGGTCGCGCTCTCGCCGGGCGGTGCGGCGCCGAGCTGGATGAAGCTCTTGACCTGCCGCCACAGGAAGTCGTCGGGCTGGCAGGCGCCGGTGGCGCTGTCCCCGGAGACGCGGCCGATGCGGTAGACCGTCACCGGCAGGCCCGCGTCCCGCGCCGCCGACACGATCCGCTCGGCCACCCACTTGCTCCGGGTGTAGCCGATGCCCAATGCCTCCGGCGCGCGGGGCTCGGACTCCTCGGTGAGCACGCGCTCCGGTTCGGCGGGCGAGAACACCGCGATGGTGGACGTGTGGTGCAGCGGCTTGACCTTGCGGTGCGCCGCGAACGCGACGACGCGCGACGTGCCGTCGACGTTGGTCGCCCGCACCGAGGCGTAGGGCAGCACGAAGTTGATGTGCGCGGCGGCGTGGTAGACCACGTCGACCGCGTCAGCCAGCGCGTCGTGGTCCTCAGTGGACAGACCGAACCGCTCGCGCGTCAGGTCGCCGGGGACGGCCACCACGCGGGACCGGTCGAGCGCGTCCTCGATGCCGTAGCGCCGCGCGGTGCCCACCAGCCGCTCCCACGCCCGCCCGGCGTCGTCGGCCCTGACCAGGCAGTGCACCCGCAGGTCCGTCGTGCGCAGCAGGTCGCGCAGCAGGAACGCGCCGAGGAAGCCGGTCGCGCCGGTGAGCAGCGCGTCGGTCACCGCGTCGTCGGGCACCGGGGTCCCGCGCACCGCGAAGCCGTCGGGCAGGCGGACCTCGGCGCGCAGGTCGAGGCGGCGCGGCGCGGCGGTCGCGCCGGTGTCCCCGGCCTCCGCGACCCTGGCCGCCATGCCCGCCACCGTCGGGTCCTCCAGCACGACCCGCAGCGGCAGGTCCACGCCGTGCTCGCGGCGCAGCCGGTAGACCAGCTCGGTGGCCATGATCGAGTGGCCGCCGAGGTCGAAGAAGTCGTCGTGGCGGCCGACCGCGCCGCCGCCGAGCAGCTCGGCCCACAGCCGGGCCACGGACTCCTCCAGCGGCGTGGCGGGCGGTTCTGCGGGCGCGTCGGACCCGGTGTCCGCCAAGGAGAACAGGCCCCGCAGCGCCTTGCGGTCGGCCTTGCCGCTCGGGGTGAGCGGCAGCCGCCCCACCCGCACGACGTGCGCGGGCACCATGTGGTCGGGCAGCACGCCGACCAGCGCGCGGGCCACCTCGCGGGGGTCGTCGGGACCGCCCGCGACGAACGCCACCAGCCGCCGGTCGCCGGGCGCGACGTCCACCGCCGTGACCGCCGACGCCGCGACCAGGTCCAGCGCGTCGATGGCCGCCTCGACCTCGGCGGGCTCGATCCGGTAGCCCCTGACCTTGATCTGGTCGTCCGCGCGGCCCAGGTACTCCAGGCCGTCGCGGGTGCGCCGCACCAGGTCGCCGGTGCGGTACAGCACCTCGCCGGGGTTCCTCGGGTCGGGCAGGAAGCGCCGCGCCGTCTCCTCCGGCCGCCGGTGGTAGCCCGGCGACAGCACCGGGCCGCCCAGGTGCAGCTCGCCCGGCACGCCCGGCGGCACGACCGCGCCGCGCCGGTCCAGCACGGCAAGGCGCAGGCCGGGGATGCCGTGGCCGATGGCGGGCGCCTCCGGCCAGGTCGCCGGGTCGCCCGCCACCTCGTGCCAGGTCGCCAGGTGGGTCTCGGACGGGCCGTACATGTTCAGCAGGCGGGCGCGGGGGTGCTCGGCGAAGAACCGGCGGATCTGCGGCGAGACGACGAGCTGCTCGCCGACCGAGGCGACCTCGCGCAGCGCGTCCAGCCGCAGCCCGGCGTCCACGGCGATGGCCGCGAGCCCCTGCAGCGCCACGTAGGGCAGGTACGCGCGGGCGATGTCGTGCTCCCGCAGGAACTCCGCCAGCGCGTGCAGGTCCTTGCGGACCTCCTCGGGGATCAGCACCAGCGCGCCGCCCGCGCAGAGCGTGCCGAGGATCTCCATCACCGACACGTCGAACGACAGCGACATGTACTGCGCGGTCCGGCCGGTCGCGCCGACGGGGGAGACCCGGTCCTGCACCCGCACCAGGTTGGCCACCGTCTCGTCGCGGATCACCACGCCCTTGGGGCGCCCGGTCGACCCGGAGGTGTAGACCACGTACACCTCGTCCTCGGGCCGCTTGACCCGGCCGAGGTCGTGGCCGGGCCACCCGGACAGGTCAGCGCGGTCCAGCTCCAGCCGCGCCACGTCGGCGGGCAGGTCGGCGGCCGACGCGGAGTCGGTGAGGATGAGCCGCGCGCCCGCGTCGGCGAGCATGTCCGCGACGCGCTCGCGCGGGTAGGACGGGTCCACCGGCACGTAGGCCGCGCCGGACTTCAGCACGCCCAGCAGCGCCACCACCGACTCCACCGACCGCGACAGGTACAGGCCGACCCGGTCGCCCGCCCCGAGTCCGCGTCCGCGCAGGGCGTGGGCCAGGCGGTTGGCCCGCCCGTTCAGCTCCCGGTAGGTCAGCTCCGCGCCCGCGTGCTCCACGGCGACGGCGTCGGGGGACTTCGCGACCCGCTCCTCGAACAGCTCCGAGGTCGGCCGGGGCGGCGTGCGCCCGGCCACCCGGTCGTCGCGCTCCAGCAGCGCGCGCTCCTCGTCGGGCGGGAGCAGGCGCACCTCGCCCAGCGCGGCGCCGGGCCTGCGGGCGAACTCGGCCAGCACGCGCACCAGGCGCTCACCGAGGCCGCGCGCGGTGCCTGCGTCGAACAGGTCGGTGTCGTACTCGAACGACCCGGCCAGCTCGCCCCCGTCACCGGGCTGGAGCACCAGGGAGAGGTCGTACTTGGCGCCGTGGCCGACGTCGCGGTGGATCGGCAGCCGCCGCCCGCCGCGCTCGAAGTGGGAGGAGCCGGGCGGGGTGAGCACCAGCATGGTCTGGATCAGCGGCGAGTAGCCGCCGCCGCGCTTGGGCCGCACCCGCTCGACGACCTTCTCGAACGGCGCCCACTTGTGCCGCACCGCGTCGGCGGCCTCGTCGCGCACCGCCCGCAGCAGGTCCCGCACGGTCGTGGTGTCGTCCAGGCGGTGCCGCAGCACCACCATGTTGACCAGGTAGCCGATGACGTCCTGCGCCTCGGCCGGATCGCGCAGCGACACCGGGGTGCCGATCGCGACCTCGTCCTGCCGCGCGTACCGGGACAGCAGCAGCGCGTACGCCGCGTGGGCGATCATGAACAGCGTGACGCCCTCGGCCGCGCCCAGCGCGTGCAGCTCGCGCACCAGCGCCGGGGGCACGGTGAACGGCAGCACGTCGCCCGCGAAGCGCCGGGTGGCCGGGCGCGGCCGGTCCACCGGCAGGTCCAGCGCGGGCAGCCCGCCGCCGAGCCGCTCGGCCCAGTGGTCGAGCAGGCGCGGCAGCTCCGGTCCCGCGAGCCGCAGCTCGTGCCAGCGCGCGAAGTCCGCGTACTGGGGCCGGTCCCGGCCGTCCTCAGTGGACAGACCGGCGACCACCTCGTCGTAGCGCGCCAGCAGTTCCGCGAGGAACAGCCCGGCGGAGGCCGCGTCGGAGGCCGCGTGGTGGATGTCGCACACCACCGCGGTCTCCGGCGGCTCCCCGCGCCCGGTGGCGCGGGTGGCGCAGACGACGGTCACCACCGGGTCGGCGCCGAGGTCGACCCTGGTCCCGGCGACCTCGGCGGCGATGGCGGCGAGTCCGGCGTCGGAGGAGAACCCGCGCGCCTCGTAGCGGAACCGCGCCTCGGGCGAGACCACCTGGGTCAGCGCGCCGTCGCGCAGCACCAGGTTCGTGCGCAGCACCTCGTGGCGGTCCACCACGCGCCGCACGGCCTCGCGCAGCGCCTCCGGGTCCAGCGCCTCGGGGAACCGGACGTGGAACGGGCCGTTGTACGCGGTGGACGAGGGCGCGTACTGGTCGGCCAGCCAGATGCCGCTCTGCCCGGACGACGCCGGGACGGCGTCCTCCCGCCGCTCCGCCAACCCGGCGCGCAGCACGGGCCGGTCCGGCTCCGGCCCGCCCGCGCGCAGCCGCTCCACCGCCTCCGCCAGCTCGCCCACCGTGTCGGCCCCGCGCGCCAGCTCGTCGGTGAGCCCGGCGGCGAGCACCGCGCGCACCGCCGCGCGGACCGGGGGCAGCGCCTCCTGGCCGCCGCAGCGCCGGGGCAGCGAGTCGGCGGCGGACAGGTCGGCCACGCCGGTGACCGTCCGCGCCAGCTCCAGCACCGCCGATTCCAGTGGTGAGTTCACAGTCGCTCGTCTCCTCCGTCTCGATCGCCCGGCGCGCGCCGGGGTTCAGCGGCTCGCCGACTCGCGCTCCCTGACCTCGGCGATGAACGCCGCGAGCCGCTCGACGGTGCCGTGCCGGAACACGTCCTCGGTCCCGACCTCCACCGCGAAGATCTTCTGGAGCCGGTTGGCGAGCTGGACGAAGTGCAGCGAGTTGCCGCCGTGGCCCAGGAACGAGTCGGTGGCGGTGAACTGCTTGTTGCCCGAGATGTCCTTCCAGGTCTGGAGGATCACCGGTTCGAGCAAGCTCGCGGAGTCGGTCATGCCAGCCTCGCCTTCCACTGCCGTTCGGGACGCCGACGGGTCCGCCAGCGCGCTGCGGTCGATCTTCCCGTTCACGTTGTGCGGCAACCGGTCCATGTGGTGGAACGAGGAGGGCACCGCGTAGCGGGGCACCTCGCCCGACAGGTAGGCCACCAGGTCGTCGACCGGGAGCTCGCGTCCGTCCGAAGTGGAGTAGAAGGCGCCGAGGTGCTTCTCCTCCTCGTCGCTGCCGAACGCCCGCACCACGGCCTGCCCGACCGCCGGGTGCGCGCGCAGCGCCAGCTCCACCTCGCTCAGCTCCACCCGGAAGCCGCGGATCTTCACCATGCTGTCGGCCCGGCCCACCAGGACGACGTCGCCGTCGTCGGTGCGCCGCGCCAGGTCGCCGGTCCGGTACAGCACCGAGCCGTCCGGTCCCGGCACGAACTTCTCGGCGGTCAGCTCCGGCTGGTCCAGGTACCCCAGCGCCACGCCGGAACCACCGAGGCACAGCTGCCCGACCTCGCCGGGCGGGCACGGCCGCAGGTCGTCGTCCAGCACGTGCGCCCGCACGCCGGGCAGCGGCCTGCCCACCGGGACCCGGTCGTGCCGGTCGACGTCCTCGGGCGTGCGGATCGGGTGCAGCAGCGAGATCGTCGAGTTCTCGGTGCAGCCGTAGCCGTTGTAGACGACCCCCTCGGTGAGCCCGGCCGCCTTGGCCAGGTGCGCGGGGGAGGGGAAGTCGCCGCTGAGCAGCACCGCACGCAGGCCCGCCAGCGCGTCGGGCTCCTCGTCGACCAGGACGCTGAACAGCCCGCCGGGCGCGCTCAGCACGCTCACCCGGTGGCGCAGCAGCGCGTCGCGCAGCACCGGCAGCGACGGCAGGCCGGGCGGCAGCACGACCAGCTTCGCGCCGTGCAGGAAGCTCAGCCAGATCTCGATGGTCGAGGCGGCGAACGAGTAGGCCGCGAGCTGCACCAGGACGTCCCGCTCGGTGACGGCCAGCGGGCCCTGGTCGGGGCCGAGGCGGGCCAGGCCCCGGTGCGCGATCCGCACCCCCTTGGGGCGGCCGGTCGAGCCGGAGGTGAACATCAGGAACGCGGGGCTGTCGCCGTCGAGGTCCACATCGGACTTCGCGACCGCGCCGCCGTCGTCCTCGGTCAGCACCGCCACCGGCGCGGTGCGGACCGCCGGTCCGAAGTCCAGCTCGCCGTCGTGCGCGACCACCCGCATCCCGGACTCGGCGACCACGCGGGCCACGAACCGCTCGGGGTGCTCGGGGTTCAGCGGCGTCACGCAGGCGCCCGCCTTGAGGATGCCCAGCAGCACCGCGTACAGCTCGGTGCTGCGGGCCATGTGCACGCCCACCGGTTCGCCGGGGGCGACGCCCCACCGCTCGCGCAGCCGCGCGGCGACCAGGTCGGAGCCGCGGTCCAGCTCGGCGTAGCCGGTGACGCGGTCGCCCTCGACCAGCGCGGGTCGGTCGCCGAACCGCTCGACCACCCGCTCGAACAAAGCGGTCAGCACGGGTGGGGGAGCGGCGCTCCCGGTCTCGTGGCGTCCTGCTGCTCGTTCCGGCGCTGCTTGTTCCGGCACTGCCTGTTCCCGCACGACACGGTCCTCCTCACGGAGAGGTAGACGGGGGTTTCCGGCGGGACGAAGTGATGACGGCTGCTCGGTCGACACGACCCGCTCGCCCATCTGGTTGTCCCTGGGAAATCAGTTTGCTACTCCCGGCTTGAGGTGTCAACACGATCGGGTGATTTCTGCAAAGGTATACAGAAGAGCTATGCCGAGAGGTGTAGGGATTCTCGACCGGCCGGTGGCACTTGGCTTCTTGTGACATGAAAGCCGAGGTCACTGGGTACTGCGTTGGGCTGCTCAACCGAGGATGCGCGGGCAGGCGAGTCGTTCGCACCGCACTTGGGCGGTGATCCGGGGGAATGTCGGGATGATGTTCCCGCTCTTTTCGAGACGATATCCTTCAGGAAATCAATCGCGAAGAACAATCATCTATCGGCGACGCCGGTCCAGCGCCCCGTCGTCCATTCGGGGGGGAATCCGGCGGCGGCCGGGCCCAAGGCGGGCGGTCTGGTTGCGCGGATCCGGTGAACCGCTCGCCGGGAGGTTTAGCGGGCCGAAAGGCGCAGCAGGGCGTCCAGCGCCTCGGCCCCGCCCGCCGCCGCCACCGACTCGGGGCCGGACCGCACCCCCGCCGCTCCCCGGCCGCGCAGCGCCAGCACCTCCCCGGTGCCGCCCTCGCGGTGCGCCTCCACGCCGTCCGGCGCCGGTCCGGTCACCGCGAAACCGTTGTGCGGCAGCACTTCGTTCGGGACGCCGAAGACCCGCGCCGCCCCCGGCCGGTCCGCGCCCCGCCGGGGCGCCACCCCGAAGCCGAGCAGCCGGGCCAGCACCTGGAAGCCCAGCCCCACCCCGCGCACCTCGCGCCCCTCGCGCAGCGCCGCGCCCACGAGCCCGCGCACCGCGTCGAGCCCCCTGTCGTCCGGGCGCCCCGGTCCGGGTCCCAGCAGGACGGTCGCGCCCGGCGCGCCGAGGCCGGTGGCCGCCACGTCGGCGGCGGCGCGCACGACCGGTCGCCACCCGCGCAGGCGGGCGAGGTGCGCCAGCGCCGCCGCGCCCTGGTCGCCGAGGTCCACCACGAGCAGCGGCCCCCGGTCGTCCGGCCGCGCTGGCGCCGGGCGGGTCCAGTGCGGGGCGAGCTCCCGCCGCCGCGCGTCGAGCGCGTCGAGCACCGGGGCCGAGGCGAACACCTCGGGTCGCGCCGGCGGCGCGGGCCGGTCCCCGGCGCCGGACCCGCGCAGCGCGGCCAGCAGGGCGTCGACCTTGACCCTGGTCTCGGCGGTCTCCCCGGCGGGGGAGGAGTCGGCCCCGACGGTGGCGCCGACGGACACCCGCACCCGCCCGGAGCCCTCGACCTCGGCGGTCCGGATCAGGGTCGCGGCGTCCAGCGAGCCGTCCGGCTCCAGCAGCGCCACCGCGCCGCCGTAGTGGCCGCGCCCGTCCGGCTCGCGCTCCGCGAGCAGCCGCAGCGCGCCCGCGAGCGGGCTGCCGATCGCGGTGGCGGCGAACATCGTGCCCGCCAGCGCCCGCCGCGCGTCGGGCACGCCGGTGGCGCGCAGCACGCAGCCGGTGTGCGTCAGGCGGCTCATCGGCAGCAGGAGCGGGCCCTCCACCCGGATCTCCTCGGGTTCGAGCGCGCACAGCGCGGCCAGCTCCGCGTCGACCGCCGTCACCAGCTCGCCGAACTCCTTGTCGTCGCGCAGGAACGACACCAGACCCTCGACCGTCGGCCCGGTTTTCGGGTGGTGGTACGTGCCGCACACCGGGCGCAGCACCACCTCGCCGCCCGCGAGCCGGACCTGCCCCTGCGGGGGCGCGCCGACCAGCGCCAGGCCGTCGGGCCCGCCCTCGTGCACCGCGAACGTCCAGTACGCGCCCCGCTCACCGCGCAGCAGGCCGCCCAGCAGCGCCAGCGCCGAGGCAGGACCAGGCCTGCGCAGCCGCGCCGTGAACCCGCGCCGCAGCAGGCAGTGCGCCACCCCGCCGTCCCGCAGTCCGGCCACGAGCTCACGCACCCGCGTGGCGTAGGACTCGTCGTCCTCGTCGAAGCGGGCGTCGACGACCTCGGCCCCTGCGGGCAGCACCCGCTCCAGCGCCGCCCGTGGCACGAGGTGGCGCTCGGCGGCCACGAGCACCCGCAGCGGCGCGCCGTCGTCCCGGCAGGGCAGCCCGCGCTCGGCGAGCAGTCGGAACGGCAGCAGCGCCACCGATCCGGCCGGGCCGATCGGGATGTCGGCTGTGGAGGGCGCGGTGGTCGTCTCCCCGACCAGCACGTCCGCGTGGTCGCCTTCGCGGCACAGCACCGCGAACGCGGGCGGTCGCGGACCGGTCAGCCGGGCCAGCAGCCCGCGCACCTCCTCGTCGTCCCGAAGCGCCGCCACGCGGTCGTCCCCCGTTCAACCGAAGCATCGAGCCCGCAGGTGTTTGCTCACGGGTAACCAAGGCTAACCACGCCGTGGGACAGGTCGCACCTCGGCGACCGGTGTGCCAAGGGGCACAAGAGAGTTCCGGTAATCGGCGGGCGCGGCGCAGACGGGTTGCCGCAGCGCGCCGGTGAGTGGTTTCCTGGGGGAAATTATCGCGTCTTCGGCGCGCCACACGTGAACGAACCGGCGGGAGGAGTCACGGATGCGCATCGCGGTGATCGGCGGGGGACCCGGCGGCCTCTACTTCGCCGCACTGGTCAAGCAGGTCGCCCCCGGCCACGAGGTCGTGCTGTGGGAGCGCGGCGGCCCCGAGGACGCCTTCGGCTTCGGCGTCGTGTTCTCCGACGGCGCGCTGGGCGGCGTCCAGGCCGCCGACCCCGAGCTGTTCGACTCCGTCGTCGACCACTTCGTCCGCTGGGAGTCCGTGGACGTGCGCCACCGGGGGCGCACGACCTCGCACGAGGGCTACCGGTTCTCCGCCGTCGGCCGCCGGGCGCTGCTGCGGCTGCTGCGCGAGCGCTGCGCGCACCGGGGCGTGGTGCTGCGCTTCGGATCGACCGCGCCGCCGCTCCCCGTCCTGCGCGCCGGGTTCGACCTCGTGGTCGCGGCGGACGGCGTCGGGTCGGCGACCAGGGCCGGTCGCGCCGAGGCGTTCGGCGCCCACCTGGAACCCCGCGACTCGCGCTACCTCTGGATGGGGACCGACCGGGTCTTCGACGCGCTCACCTTCGCCGTCGTGGAGACCCCGCACGGCCCGCTCCAGGTGCACGCCTACCCGTACGCCCCCGGCCGCAGCACCTTCATCGTGGAGACCACCGACCGGGTGCTGCGCGCGGGCGACCTGGAGCGCCCCGACCGCTCCCCGGAGGCCACCGCACACGCCATCGCCGCGCTGCTGGCCGAGGACGGCGACCTCCTGGGCGGCCACCGGCTGCTCTGCGCGGGTTCGCGCTGGGGCCGGTTCACCTCGGTGCGCAACGACCGCTGGAGCGACGGGAACGCGGTGCTCCTCGGCGACGCCGCGCACACCACCCACTTCTCCATCGGCTCCGGCACCAAGCTCGCGATGGAGGACGCGGTCGCGCTGGCGATGGCGCTGACCGACCACGACGACCTGCCGGACGCCCTGGCCGCCTACGAGGCGGAGCGGAAACCGGCGGTCGAGCGGATGCAGCGCGTGGCCGAGGTGAGCCGCGACTGGTTCGAGCACGTGGACGAGCGCGTCGGCCTCCCGCCGGACGAGTTCACCCTGGACCTGCTCACCCGCAGCGGTCGCATCGGCCACCGCGACCTGCCCCTGCTCGACCGGGACCACGTCGAGCGCGTGCGGAACTGGTTCACCCGCGCGCAGGCGGCAACGGCCTGATCAGGCGCGCGACCCGTGCTAAGCTGTTTCCCTCCGGAAACCGTATTGTCCCCCGGGAGGCGTCATGCCTCGCGCGGAGGCGGCAGCGGAGCATTGCGAGGCGCGCATGACCACCGTGAGCGAGTCCGACCCGACCCCCACCGACGCGCAGGCGGAACCGGATGAGCTGGAAGACGCGCTGACCCACCTCCAGTGCGTCCTCGTGGCCCGGCGCACCAGGACGAACCCCGAGCACGTGACCTGGCAGCAGTACGACGTCCTGGAGAACCTGCGCCTGCGCGGCCGGATGACCCCGTCGCAGCTCAGCGAGGCCCTCGGCGTGTCGAGGCAGAGCCTGTCCAAGGCGCTGCGCTTCCTCAAGGACCGCGAGCTGGTCACCCAGGTCGCCGACGGCACGGACCGCAGGGAGCTGACCACCACCCTGACGGCCGCGGGCCGCCAGTTCCTCAACCGGGCCGCCGACAGCCGCCGGGACGCGGCGGCGGTCGCGGGCTCCGTCCTCTCGCCGGGCGAGCGCAGCATCTTCGCCGAGCTGTGCAAGAAGGTCGCGGACGCCCTCTACGACCAGGCCCAGACCCCGCTGGAGCGGGACGCCTGAGCAGGGTGCCTGACCGGGACGCCGTGACCTTCCCGGCGCCCGCCACCACCACCACCGATCCCGCCGGGACGCGGTCGGGGGGACGCCGCCGGAACGACGTCCCCCCACCCGGTCACCCGATGCGGTAAGCCCGGATGGCGGTCTGCGCGAAGGTCCCGTCAGGGCCCTCGGCGCTCACCCGCAGCGACACCCACCCGGACGCCGGGTTGGGCACCGTCGCCACACCGTCCACCACTGGCACCGCCGTCCAGGTCGCGCCGTCGTCGAACGACGCGTCCACGGTGGTCGTGGTGAACGCCCCGGTCGCCTCCAGCGGCACGGCGAACGCCCCCGCAGGCGCGTTCCCGGAGCGGTCCAGCTCAGGCGCGAACCGGACCACGTCCAGCGGCAGCTCCACCGGGGTGGCGGTGGTCCCGGAGCGGAACGTCCAGCTCGCGCTCAGCGCGCTGCCGAACTCCGCGACCGCCTCGTCGCGCTCGTACGACGCCTCCAGCCGGAACTCCGCCTCACCGGGCGCGACGTCGAACACCCCGGAACCGGGCTCGGCCGTCTCGCCGACCAGCACCCCGTCGCGGTGCAGCGCCGTGCGGGCGGACGTGTGCGGCGTGTCGCCGAGGTTGCCGTCGGAGTCGTCGAACAGCGGGGCCGCGACGCTGATCACGTCACCGTCGCGGGTGCCGGACGCGCGCCCCGACGGCCCGGACACCGGCACGCCCAGCCGCTCCTGGTAGACCTGCCCCGCCCGGTAGTCGCGCTGATCGGTGACGTGCACCCCGGCTTCCCCGAAGCGCCCCAGCTCGTACTCCCAGTGCCAGGGCGACTCGACGTTGACCCGGTCGACCACGCGCCCGGAGGGCGTCACCGGGTACATCACCATGCTGCCGCTGACGCCCTCGAAGTCGGCGTAGGCGCCGTGGCGGGCCTCGACCCCCTCCGGGGCGGGACCGAGGTCGGTGCGCACCTCGGCGAGGTCCTGCGCGGTGAAGGTGCGCTCGATGCCCGCCACCAGCCCGTCCCTGACCCAGGCGAGCCGGTAGTGCGTCTCCACGTCCGCCGGTTCGACCCAGAACTCGTGCCTGAAGACCGTCGTGAGGTCACCGGGCGGCGGGGCCTGCCCGACCTGCCCGTACCGGATGTCCGGGCCGGCCAGCGAGGCGCCGTAGGCGATCCGGCGGTCGCCGTGCCGGCGGTACGTGAAGGGGGAGCCGTACAGGTGCTCCGCCGCCGGGTCGTCGGGGAGCTCGATGTCCACCAGCGGCGCCGTCCGCAGGTCGGCGGTGACCGTGGCCGCTCCGGTGACCTCCAGCTCCGGCCTGTTCACCGTGCCGTTGCTGGAGAAGTCCTCCCGGTGGAACGTGGTGTTCACCGAGTAGTGGCCGGGGGTCAGCGTCAGCGTCTTGGCGGACTCGTACCTGATGAAGAAGAAGTCGTCGTTCGACAGGCCCATGACCACCGTGGTGGAGTTCTCGTCCGGTCCGCCGTCGAGCCCGATGGTCTCGAACGTGACGTCGTAGGCCTCCGCCTCCCGGTGCAGGCCGACCGGGACGCGCGGCCCGGAGCCCGCGACGACCCAGGCGCTGAACGAGCCGTCCGCCGCGCCGATCCGGGAGTCGCCGGTGACGGTCGCCGTGCCGGTGCCGCCCGCCGGGACGGTGAGCTGCGCAGGGCTGACGGTGAACATGCCTGCGGGCGCGCTGGTCTCGACGCCCAGGTCCAGCGTGACCGGCTCGCTCCCGTCGTTGCGGTAGGTGATCTCACGCGTCACCGGGACGTCGTCGCCGTGCGGCCACTCCTGCGCGCCGAGCGCGATCGAGGCCGGTTCGGCGGTGACGGTCGTCGTGATCGCCGAGGCGAGGTCGACCCGACCCACGCCCTGCTGGTACGGCGTCAACGCCGGATTGCCGACAGCGGACCCCATCAACGCGGCCTTGATCCGCTGCCCGGTCCAGTCCGGGTGCTGCTGCTTGAGCAGCGCGGCTGCCCCGGCCACGTGCGGCGCGGCCATCGAGGTGCCCGACATCGCCACGTGCCCCTCGTCGACGGGCGTCCCGAGCACGCCCGAGCTCGACTTCGCCGCCGCGACGTCCACGCCCGGCGCGGTGACGTCGGGCTTGACCCCGCCGTCCGGACGCGGCCCCCGGCTGGAGAACCGGGCCAGCCCGTCGGCCCGGTCGACCGCGCCCACGGTCAGCGCGGAGTCCGCGCTGCCGGGCGAGCCCACCGTGCCGTCGGCGTAGCCGTTGCCCGCGGAGACCACGAACAGCGCGCCGCTGCTCGCGGACAGCGCGTCGACGGCCGCCTCCACCGGGTCGACGCCGGGAGCGTCCGGCCCGCCCAGGCTGAGGTTGACCACGTCCGCGCCCTGGTCGACCGCCCACTGCATCCCGGCCAGGATCGCGGAGTCCGAGCAGCCCCAGGTCGTGCAGACCTTGCCGTCCAGGACCTCGGCGCCCGGCGCCACGCCCCGGTACCGCTCGTCCGTGCTCGCGATGGTCGCCGCGACGTGCGTCCCGTGCCCGACGGCGTCGGTGTTGTCCGCGTCGTCCGTGAAGTTCGCCCGAGCACCCACCCGACCGACGAGGTCCGGGTGCGCGTCGTCCACCCCGCTGTCCAGCACGGCGACCTTCACCCCAGCCCCGGTGTACCCGCTCCGCCAAGCGGAAGGCGCGCCGATCTGCGCGGTGCTCCGGTCGAGCGAGGGCTTGCGCACCCCGTCCAACCACACCTTCTCCACGCCGGGATCGGACACCAACGACTCGAACACCCCGGCGGCGCCCACCTTCGGACTGCTGGCCGCCACCGAGCGCACCGCGGGCAACTCCTCGGCGACCCGCAACCCGGTAGCCCGCCGAGCCGCCACCCCGTCCCGGTGCGTCACGATCAACGGCACCGAGTCGCGCCGCGAGTCGTCGTACCCCGCCTCCACCAGCCCGGTCACGTCGAACAACCGCAGGTCGAGCTTCTCCGAGGCGATGGCCGCCACCGCGTCGGCAGGCACCACGTGCACCCGCCCGTCCCGCTCGAACCGCTGCACCCCGATCTTCTCGCGCCCAGGGGCGGGAACCAGCGCCCGCACCTCGCCCCCCACCACCCGCACCCGGTCACCGGTCACCAGGGTGACCTCCGCGACGTCCCCCGCCCGCTCGGCCACGCCCGAGGGCGCCCCCAGCGCGCCAGGCGCCACAGGCGCCACGACCAACCCCGCAGCGACCGCCGCAACCACCAGGGCCGCGTGCTCTCTTCGTCGAAGTCCCACTCAGGACACCTCCGCTGGACTGCGCGTGCGCGGTGCACGCGGAGAGGAGACGCCCCGCGACCCACCGGTTGTTGACACGCCCAGGCCTGTTTTCTCCGGCGACGGCGGACCTCCGAACCGCACCGCCCGCCTGCCGAGCCGCAGCCCGGTCAGGCGTCAAGGCGGAAGAGCTGCGCGAACGCGGCGGGCGGCGCGCTGGAACTTCCAGCAGGCGCACCGAATAGGGGATTGCGCGGTTCCCGTCCCACCACCGCTCGCCCCACCACCGCCCGCTCCACGCGCCGCCCTCACGCACGAGGGCCGGTCCCACGCCGCCGCAGGACCGGCCCCTTTCCGGGCTTGGATCAGCAGGTGCTCGCGCCGTCGAAGACCCTCGGCTGGATCGCGACCTTGTTGGTGATCGACTTGCCGTTGGCGACGGTCGAGCACGGCCCGTCGGCCCCGAACGCCCAGATGATCTTGAGGTTCAGGCTCCTGCCGCAGTTGTTCGTGGCCTTCCCGGTCTGCGTGGCGATGCCCTTGCTGCTGCTGACCTTCACGCACGTGGGCGCGTTGCCCAACGTGCCGAGGTCGTCGCTGGCCACGGCCTGGCCCGCGCCGCTCAGACCCACCAGCGCCACGGCCGCCGCCATCGTCGCGACCGCTCTCCCCGCAGTGCGCTTGAAGTCCATGGAAAACTCCCCCTCGTCAGTGGATTCGATTCTGGCCGAATCGTCCCCGGTGGTGCGCTACCAGCAGTTTCATCGATTTCCCTGCCGCGCTGATCGGACTCTGCCAGCCTGGGTTTGACGCCCGCTTGACACACCTGGGGGGAGCTGTGGTGTCCGATGAGGTTTCTGCTTCTCGGCCCTGTGACGGCCTACCGGCGCGGGGAGCCGGTCGTGCTAGGCAGGCGCGCGCAGCGGCTGGTGCTCGGTCTCCTGCTGCTCAGCGCGGGCCGACCCGTGCCGGTCGAACGGCTGGAAGCCCTGCTGTGGGAAGGAGATCCGCCGGACGGCGCGCGGGCTCTCGTCCAGACGCACGTCTCCCGGCTGCGCCGGGTGCTGGACCCCGCTAGGGACGGCGCGACCGGGTTCCGGCTGGTGGCGAGGGGATCGACCTACACCGCCGAGGTGGCGCCGGAAACCGTTGACGCGCACCGGTTCCGCGTCGACGTCGAGCGCGCCGCCGAGCTGGCCGACCCGGAACGGCGGGCCTGCGCGCTGCGGGCCGCCCTCGCCCTGTGGCAGGGGCCGCTGCTGTCCGACGTCGCCGACGACGCGCTCCGGGACCGGGTCGGCGCGGGGCTGGCGGAACTGCGGCTGTCCGCCTGGGAGTCCTGCGCCGAGGCCGACCTCGCCGCCGGACGGCACCGACGGGCGGCGGCGGAGCTCGCGGACCTCGTCGCCGAGGAGCCGACGCGGGAAACGCTCGTGGTCCTGCTCATGACCGCGCTGTGCCTGGGCGGCCGGGGTTCCGCCGCGCTCGCGCTGTTCGAGCGGACCCGCCGGGTGCTGGCCGCCGAGCTCGGCGCGGACCCAGGACCGGAGTTGCGGGGACTGCACCGGTCGATCCTGCGCGGGGAGAGGGTTCCGCTGCTCCGCTGATCACCCGGCGGTGACCGCACCGTGCGACGGGAGTCCGAAGTGGACTAGACGTGGGTCGAGTCATCGGAATGTCCCCTGTGGACGGGAATTCGCAACGAAATCCCGTCCACAGGGGACGGTCACGGCGCGGTCGGGCTCGCGGGCTCCTCGGCCGCCACGCGCTTCCCGCCCCGGCTCGGCAGGCACAGCACTCCGGACACCACGCCGCCGACCGCGCACAACGCCCACAGCGCCCACGGGTCGACCGCGTACGCCAGGCCGCCCACCAGCGGCCCGACCCCCGTGCCGAACGTGATCGCCGCGCCGTAGAGGCCCTGGTAGCGGCCGACCAGCGCGGGTGGGGCCAGCCCGCCGAGGTGCGCGGCGGCGACCGAGGCGTACAGCATCTCGCCGAGCGTCCACAGCACGACCGTGGCGATCAGCCACGACATGTTCGCCGACACCCCGGTCAGCGCCAGCCCGACCCCGGTGGCCAGGTTCCCCCACAGCAGCACCAGGTGCGGTGTCCTGCGGGACACCGCGCTGGTGATCGGCAGCTCGAACAGCAGCACCAGCACGCCGTTGACGCTGATCAGCAGGCCGAAGCTCGCCGGGGACATGCCCGCGTCGCTCACGTGCAGCGGCAGGCCAACGGTGGACTGGACGTAGATGAACTCCGCGAGCACCGCCATCACCAGGAACCGCAGCAGCGCGCGGTCCGCCAGCGCCTCCCGGTAGCCCACCTTCGGCTCCACCTCGCCGGTCCCGCCGTCCGCGTCGCCCCTGGGCCGGTCGCGCAGCAGGACCGCCGCGACCCCGGCGAACAGCAGGCATGCCGCAGCGTTGCCCAGGAACAGCCCCGGATAGGACACCGTCGCGAGCGCACCGCCCAGCGCCGCGCCAAGCGCCGCCCCGATGTTGATGGCGAACCGGAACACCGCGAACGCCGCCAGCCGCTCCTGAGGGCTGCCCGAGGCGTCCACCAGCACTGCGGCGGCGGCCGGGCGGTAGAGCTGCGCGGCGGTGCCGGTCAGGAACGCCATGACGATCAGCAGCGGCAGGGTGTCGAACAGCGGGATCGACGCGGTCAGCCCCGCAGCGCACACCATCGACAGCACGATGGTCCAGCGCCTGCCCAGCCGGTCGGCCAGCACCCCGCCGAGGGTGTTGCCCAGCACGTTCCCCAGCCCCGCCGCGCCGAGCACGAGCCCGGCCGCGCCGGGGGAGAAGCCCCTGCCGGTCAGGTACAGGACCATGAACACCGGCAGGAAGTTGCCGATCCGGTTGACCAGGATCCCGAGGCTGAGCGTCCACACCACCGGGGGCAGCCGCCGCAGCGCGTCCCGGAAGCGCGGCTGCGCGTCGTCCGACGGGGCGCTCACCGGGCCGTCCCCGCATCCCGCTCGGTGCCGATCTCCACCATGGAGGCCAGTCGCTCGCACTGCTCGACCGCGTCGGCCGCGCTCGTCCCGCGCGCCACGACCAGCCCCACCCGGTCCTCGCTCCACACCAGCGGTGGCACCTCGTCGCCCGGCTCGACCGACACCTCCAGCTCCACCAGCGCGGGGTCCCGCCGGACCGCGTCGACCCCGGCCACCGACACCACGCGGCCCGGCGCCGGGACCAGGAACCGGACCGCCGCGCCGCCCAGCGGCTCCGGCCGCTCGCGCAGCGGCTCCACCACGCCCAGCGGCGCGCCGATCGCGTAGAGGTCCATGTCCACCCCGTAGGCGGTCTGCGCCAGCTCGTTGATCCGGTCGCCGCCGACGCGGTTGTGCGACTCGACCACCACCGGCCCCCGGTCGGTCAGCTTCAGCTCGGTGTGCGCGGGGCCGTGCCGCAGGCCCACCGCGTCCAGGAACGCCACCACCAGGTCCTCGGCCTCGCGCAGCACCTCGGCGGGGAACGCGCTGGGCATCGAGTGGCCGATCTCGACGAACCCGACGCACACCTTGTCGGTCGTGCCGACCACGACGTGGCGGCCGTCGAAGCTCAGCGTCTCGACGCTGATCTCCGGGCCCTCCAGGTACTCCTCCACCAGGAACCGCCGCAGCCCCAGCGCGCGCACCCGCTCCAGCGCCGGGCCGATCTCGGAAGGCCCGCGCACCGCCGACACCGCGAGGCTCCCGGCCTCGCTGGTCGGCTTCACCACCACCGGGAAACCGTGCTCCCGCGCGAAGTCCAGCACGTCCCGCCCGGTCTCCCCGACCACTGCCGCGACCGGGCTGATCCCCAGCGCGTTGAGGTGCTGGCGCATCTTCGCCTTGTCCATCAACATGTCCACGGTCTTGAGCGGGTTGCCGCCGAGCCCCAGCAGCTCGTCGACCTCGGCGGTCGGCACCAGCCCCAGCTCGGTCAGCGACAGGATGCGCTGGAACGGGTGCACCCGGTGCAGCTCGGCCAGCAGCGGCAGCAACCGCGCGCTGTCGGTGTAGTCCACGAGCAGCGCCTGGTCCACGTACGGCCAGTGCGACCGGTCGTACTTGTCGGGGTGCTGCACGTAGACCACGCCGAGCCCCAGCTCGCGGGCCTTGCGGACGATCTTCAGCTTGCCGCCGACGACGGCGAGCACGGGCCGCCCCCGCTCGGGGGTGGTGTCGGATGCCACGACCTGCTCTCCCTTCACGCCCGCAGCGCGGGGTCGACGACCGGCAGAGCGGCGAGCGCCGCGCGGTCGACCTTGCCCGGCCGGTTGAGCGGCAAGGCGTCCAGCCACCGGAAGTGCGTCGGGATCATGTGCCCCGGCAGCAGCTGCCGCAGCTGCTCCACGACGACCTCGTCGGGGCACGGCCCGCCCGCCAGGTAGGCGACGATGGCCGCGCCGCCGGGGGCGTCCTCGCGCAGCAGCGCCGCCGCGTCCACGACCCCGGCGCACTCGCGCAGCGCGTGCTCGACCTCGCCGATCTCCACCCGGAAGCCGCGCACCTTGACCTGGTCGTCCATCCTGCCCAGGTAGCGGTAGTCGCCGTCGGGCTGCAACCGCACCCGGTCGCCGGTGGCGTACATGCGCGCGCCCGGCTCGTCGGTGAACGGGTCGGGCAGGAACACCGCGGCGGTCCGGGCGGGCTGCCCGAGGTAGCCGCGCGCCAGGCCGACGCCCGCGATGAACATCTGCCCGTCCGCGCCGTCCGGCACCGGCGCCAGGTCCTCGTCCAGCACGTAGGCGCGCACGTTGCGGACGGGGCGGCCGATCGGCGCCCAGCGCGGGGTGTCCGCGCCGCACCGGTACCAGGTCGCGGCGACCGACGCCTCAGTCGGGCCGTAGCCGTTGGCCACGACCAGCGGCGGCGCGTCGGCCAGTCCGGGGCCGTCGAGCTGCGAGCCGCCTGTGATCACCAGCCGCACCCCGGCCTCGGCGAGCCGGGGCAGCAGCGAGCGCCCGTAGGGGCCGAGCACGGCGGCCGGGATCTCCAGCACGGTCACGCCGAGACCTCGGGCCGAGGACAGCACCCGGCTCGCGGGCAGGTCACCGGCCTCGGGGATCGCCACGCACGCGCCGACCGCCAGCGCCATCAGCACGTCGTGCATGGAGCTGTCGACGGTCGGCGCGGTCGTCCACAGCAGCACGTCGTCGGGCCGGATCAGGTCCAGCTCGGCCGCCGAGGCCCGCACGAGGTTGACCAGACCCTCGTGCGGCACGCCGACGACCTTGGGCCGCCCGGTGGAGCCGGAGGTGGTGATCGCGTAGGCCAGGTCCAGCGGCAGCGGGCCCGGCGGCGGCGCGGCGTCCTCCCCGACCAGGGCCGGGTCGTCGATCGCCTGCGCGTCGGGCCACCACTCGACGGGGGAGTCCACGAGCACGTGGGCGCACCCGGCGTCGGCGAGCACCTCGCTGTTGCGCCGGGGCGGGTCGGCGGGGTCCAGCGGCAGGCACGCCGCACCGCTGCGCAGCACCGCGACCACCGCCGTCAGCGCCGCGACGCCCTTGGGCGCGAGCAGGCCGACCACCGAGTCGGGACCCGCGCCCGCGCGCCGCAGGCGGTTGGCGAGCCGGGCGGTGAGCAGGTCGAACTCGGCGTACGTCCACGTGCGGTCCGCGGTGCGCACGGCAGGCCGCTCCGGGCGCAGCCGCGCCTCGCGGGTGAACAGGTCGACGACTGTGCGCGGTTCGCCGTCCACCTGGGCGGAGCGCGCCCCCGGTGCGCGCAGGCTCAGCGGGCGCAGGTCGGTCCAGACCCGGTCGACGTGGTCGAGGCACTGCTGCCGCGTCCCGGTCATCGCGCCCACGCGCCAGCCCGAGGGCAGCACGCGGTCGGCAGGCCAGGTCGAGTGCTGCCCCTCGTGGTTGACCACCGCGTGGAACTGGCGGTGCTCGTCTTCGGACATGGTGTGCTCGGTCCTCTCCGCCGGTCCTGTCACTGCCGGTCCTGTCACCGCCGGTCGTGCCCCCGTCCCGCGCCCAAGGCCCAGGACAGCGCGTCCGGGAGCACCGCCTCCCAGGCCGCGTAGGTGTGCCCGCCCTCGCCGACGACGTGCCGCACGTCGTGGCCGCGCCGAGCCAGCTCCTCGGCCGCGCGGCCGGCCGCGTCCAGCAGCGTCGCGCCGTCGTCGAGCACGAGCTCGGCCTCCTCCCGGCTCGCCGACAGGAAGAAGCGCGTCGCGCCCGGTCCTGCGGGCGGCCCGGCGACGTCGGCGGCCGACAGCCCGCCGGACAGGCCGACCACCCCCGAGAACAACCCCGGCCTGCGCACCCCGGCGCGCACGGCCGCGACCGCGCCGAGGCTCGCGCCCAGCACCACCGGCGGGCTCGCGGGCCAGCGCCCGCCCAGCAGCTCGCGCAGCAGGGGGAGCAGCTCGTCGGCGAGCACATCGGTGAACGCCGCGTCGCGCAGCTCGCGGTTGCGCGCGGCCCAGTCCGGCGAGTCCGCGAACAGCACCGCCGTGGGCGGGACGCGGCCCTGGCGCACCAGGGAGTCGAGCACGGCGGGCAGGCGCATCACGTCGGCGAACTCCGAGCCGTCGAGCACGATCAGCGCCCGCGCGCCCCCGTCGGGGGCGCCGTCCGGGACGAGCAGGCCCGCTCGCCGCTCGCCGGGCAGCGTCGCGCTGGTCCAGGCGCGCGGTTCGAGGCGGTGCTCGCGGGCTTCCCCGTCGGTCCCGCGCAGCAGGGCCGCCGCGTACGCCGCCGGGGTCCGGTGCGCCACCATGAGCCGCAGCGGAACCTCGCGGCCGAGCAACCCACGCACCGCCGCAGTGGCCCTGGGCACAAGCAGGGAGTGGCCGCCGCTGTCGAAGAAGTCCGAGTCCACGCCCAGCGGAGCGCCCAGCACCGCCGACCACGCCAGCGCCACCCGCGCCTCCAACCCGGTCGTGGGTTCCGAGGTCGGGGCGCCCGCCGGGGTGACCGGGGGCAGCGACGCGCGGTCGAGCTTGTTGTTGGGGGTCAACGGGATCCGGTCCACCCGCACGACGTGCTCCGGCACCAGGTACGGCGGCAGCGCCTCGGCGAGCCGGGCGCGCAGCGCGGGGGCGTCCAGCGGACCCCGGACCACCACGTAGGCGACCAGCGCCGGTCCGGTGGGCAGCTCGGCCCGCACCACCACCGCCGCGGTCACCTCCGGCGCGCGCAGCAGGACGTGCTCGACCTCGCTGGTCTCGATGCGGAAGCCCCGGATCTTCACCTGCCCGTCCGCCCGGCCGAGGAAGTCGATCGCGCCGCCGGGCAGCCGCCTGCCAAGGTCGCCGGTGCGGTACATGCGCGAGCCCGCAGGGCCGAACGGATCGGGGACGAACACCGCAGCGGTCAGCCCCGGCCTGCTGAGGTAGCCGAGCGCGAGGCCGTCGCCCGCGAGGTGGATCTCGCCGCGCATCCCGACCGGGGTCGGCCGCAGGTGGCGGTCGAGCACGTAGGCGCGGGTGTGCGGCACCGGGTGGCCGATCGGCACCCGGCCGGAGCGGGCGCCCTCGTCGGACACCGTCGCCAGCACGGCGCACTCCGTCGGCCCGTAGGAGGCCGTGACGCGGCAGCCGGGCAGGTGCGCGCGAGCCGCCTCGGCGTTGCCGGGGTTGACCACGTCGCCGCCGACGACGAGCTGCCGCAACCCGGCCAGCCCGGCGAAACCGCGTTCCGCCAGCAGGTCCAGCTGCGGGGAGACGAGCTTGAGCGTGGTCACGCCGTGCTCGCGGACGACCTCGGGCAGGCCGTCGAGCAGGGTTCCGGTGCCGGTGACGACCACCCGCCCGCCGTGCGCCAGCGGGGCCCACTCCAGCACCGCGACGTCGAAGCTCAGCGGCCCGCACTGCAGGAACACCGAACCGGGGCCGACCTCGAGGTAGTCCGGCGCGCCCGAGACGAGCCTGCCCAGCGCGCGGTGCGGGACCGCGACCGACTTGGGCGTGCCGGTGGACCCCGAGGTGGAGATCAGGTACGCGACGTCCTCAGGGCGCGCCACCACCGGCGGATCGTCCTCAGTGGACTCAAGGCCGCGCTCGTCCGGCCACTCCAGCACCGGCACGGCGTCGTCCGGCAGCCGGTCCCGCAGGCCGGGGCTCGTCACGGCGAGCACCGCGCCCGCGTCGGCCAGCAGCAGCCGCAGCCGCGCCACCGGGTGCTCGGGGGACAGCGGGAGGTACGCCGCGCCCGCCTTGAGCACCGCCAGCAGCACGACCACCCGTTCCGGCGCGGTGTCCAGGCACACCGCGACCACCCGGCCAGAGCCCGCGCCGAGCAGGGCCAAACGCCGGGCCAGGGCGTTCGCACGTCCGTTCAGCTCCCGGTAGGTCAGCGCGCCGCCCGCGCCCAGCACCGCGGGCTCGTCCGGCCGCAGCGCCGCCTGCTCCTGCACCAGCTGCACCACCGTCGCCTCCGGCGCGGGAGTGGTGTCGTTGCGGCCGTGCAGCAGCTTCAGCTCGGTCTCCGCCACCAGCTCCAGCTCCG
The DNA here is from genome assembly GCF_024171695.1 of Actinosynnema pretiosum. Lineage (GTDB taxonomy): Bacteria > Actinomycetota > Actinomycetes > Mycobacteriales > Pseudonocardiaceae > Actinosynnema > Actinosynnema pretiosum. Next base: position 110,141 of record NZ_JAMTCF010000016.1, read on the forward strand.
CCACCGGCACGTCCGGCGCCGCGACGCCCAGCTCCAGCAGCCGTGCGCAGCGCGCCGCGAGCGAGGCGATCGGGTCCTCGTCGAACAGCGCCGACCGGTAGGTGAACGTCGAGCGCAGCCTGCCGTCGACGACCTGGGTGGTCATCGACAGGTCGAACCTGGCCGTCACCGGGAGCTCCGGTCGCCACCACGTCGGCGCGCCGGGGGCGTCGGCGAGCGCGACCCGGTCGCCCGCGTGGTTCACCACCACGTCGAACAGCGGGTTGCGCCCGGCGTCCTGCCCCGCGCCCAGCGCCCCCACCACCCGCTCGAACGGCACGTCCTGGTTCGCGTCCGCGGCCATCCACGCGTCGCGGGTGCGCCGCACCAGCTCCCGGAAGGTCAGCGAGGGCCCGGACAGGTCGACCCGCAGCGCCACCGTGTTGACGAAGAACCCCACCAGGTCCTGCAGCTCGGGGCGCGGCCGGTCGGAGATGATCGCCCCGAGCACCACGTCGGTCTGGCCGCACAGCGCGCCCAGCCCCGCCGCCAGCGCCGCCGTCACCACCACCGCCTGGGTCGCGCGGGCGCGCCAGGCCAGCGCGGTCATCGCCGAGGTGGCCTCCTCCGACAGCTCGGTCGTCACCGTCGCCGCGGCCGGGTCGGGCGTCGCGGAGCGCGGCCGGTCCAGCGGCAGCTCCAGCCGCTCGCCGCCCCGCAGCGCCCGCACCCAGTTCGCCAGCCGGGGTGCGAGCAGGTCGTCGTCGTCCAGCAGGCGGCGGTGCCACGCCGCGTAGTCGCCGTACCGCACCGGCAGTTCCGGCAGCTCCGGCTCCCGGCCCCGCAGCGCCGCCCGGTACAGCTCGACCAGGTCCCGCGCCAGCACGTCCATGGACCAGCGGTCGGTGACGACGTGGTGCATCGCCACGAACACCCCGGCCGCCCCGTCCTCGAGCTCCGCCGCGACCACCCGCAGCAGCGGCGGGCGCGCCAGGTCGAACGGCGCGGTGGCGGCCCGCTCCACGGCGGCCCGCCACCGCGCGCCCGCCCACTCCACCTCCACCCGCACCCCGTCGACGACCGCCTGCGCCGTCGTGCCGTCCGGCCGCAGGGCGAACCCGGCGCGCAGCACGTCGTGCCGCGCCACCAGGCCCGCCACCGCGGCCTCCAGCGCCCGGCGGTCGAGCCCGTCCGGGAACCGCCAACCGCCGGTGATGTGGTACTCGTGCGACGCGTCCGACTGGTGCAGCCACCACAACCGCTCCTGCCCCGGTGTCAGCGGGTGGGTGTCGGAGGCGGTGCGCACCAGCGGGAACGGGTTGGTCGGACGGGGCTCTGATCGTGGCATGACGGCCTTCGCCTTCGGACGAGCGGTGGGGGCGCCGGACTGGTCGGGTCAGGTCTGCGCCGGGACCTCCTCCGGTCTGGCTGCCTCCCCGGTGCCTGCGCCCGCGCCGCCGCCGAGCGCGCCGTCCACGGCGGCGGTGATGCTGTCGACGCTGCGGAAGGTGTCCTCCTTCAGCAGCGACTCCGGCAGTTCGACGTCGAAGGCGTCCTCGATGCCCAGCATCAGCCCGAGGCACGTCAGCGACGTCATGCCGAGGTTCCACAGGTCGTCGTCGTGCTTGAGCTCGAACCCGTGCACGGCGAAGTTGAGCTGCTTGTCCACCAGCGCCCGCACGACCTCGACGGTGCTCCCGCCCCGCTCGCTCACCGGGCCTCCCCGACGCTCGCGACCTGCGCCCGCGTTCCCTTGTGCCTGCGCAGGTACCGGGCGACGCGACGCGCGCCCAGCAGGCTGCCCTGGGCGTACCACAGGATGTCCGGGCCGAGCGCGTAGTCGATGCCGAGCTGGTCGTAGGCCTGCACGCACCTCGTCCGGTAGTACTCGGCGATCTGGGCGGTGGTCATCTGCGGCGCGGCCTCCGCGCCGGTCTCGAACCACGCCGCCAGGTTGTGCTCGACGTACTCGTCGATCGAGTGCTCGATCGTCCTGGTGGCGATGGGCGCGCGCGTCGGCGTGAACATCGGGTCGATGGTCCCCGGCTTGCCCTGCAGCTCGTTCGCGACGTGCTCGGCCAGCAGCGGCGCGCAGTGGAAGCCGTCGCGGTAGGTGCCCGTCATCAGGTACAGCCCCGCGACCGGCAGCCAGCCGATCATCGGGAAGCCGTCGAGGGTGACCGGCCGGTTGCCCGACAGCCACCGCACCACCTCGTGGCTTGCGGCCCGCTCGTCGAGCTGCTGCATCGAGTACTGGGCGAGGAACCGGACGTCGGCCATCCACGTGACGCCGGAGATGGTGTCCACCAACCGGTTCGTCGCGCCGTAGTACTCCAGGCCGCCGCCCTGCGGCACGACGTGCAGGCCGCAGGCGAAGCCCCGGTTCGGGGTGCGCACGACGGTGCGGAACGCCTCGCCGCCGGTGCGGCGGGCGAGCATCGCGAAGCCGAGGCCCGCGAAGGTCGGGACCAGCTCGATGTCGTCGGACGCCGTCTTGACCAGCGCCTCGCTGTGCGCGCCCGCGGCGACCACGACCTTGCCCGCCTCGATGACGGAGCCGTCCGCCAGCTCGACGCCGGTGGCCACGTCGTCGTCGCACAGCAGCCTGCGCACGGTCTGGTCGACGAACACCGCGCCTGCCGCGCGCAGTCTCGCCTCCAGCGCGATCAGCACGCCCCTGGCGTCCACCGCGCCCTCCGCGGGCAGGTGGACCGCGCGCAGCGACCGGGTGTCCAGCCGAGGCCGGAAACCGGGGATCTCCTTCGGGTCCACCTCCTCCCATGGCTTGCCGTAGGTGTCGAGCGCGTCGAGGATCGCCGTGAAGTTGATCGTGTCCAGCTCGGAGCCGATGCTGTTGAGCACCACGTGCGACCCGGTCGCCGGTTGCAGCGGGCGCCCCGTCGTGGAGTGCGGCTCCAGCTTCTCCAGCACCGACGGCCAGCGGTCGTGCGCGGTGACGCCCAGCTCGAAGCGCTTGCGCGACGCGTCGGTGCGCAGCGACTCCGACGTCGTCTCGCCGAAGCAGCCGAGCATCGCGCCAGCCGCCTGGCTGGCGCCGGTGTCCCGCGACGCGGGGCCCACCACGGCCACCGTCCCGGTCCCGCGCTCCAGCAGCTCGTCGGCCAGGAACAGGCCGAGCGCGCCGTTGCCGACGATCACCACGTCGACCTGCGTCGGGTGTTGAGCGTGTTCGGTCTCTGCCACTTTTCCGAAAACCCCCTAGCTCGGGCGCAGCTCGAACGGCGGCACGCCGGGACCACCGCGCCTGAAGTCCCGACTTCTCTCACTTCTTTCACCAGAACGTGCGGAAGAGATGAGCGCGCACCGGCAGCGCCCCGGCCCGACCGGAGCGCGAGTGCGCACGGCGGGGCGAAGCCCGGGGCGACAGGTGGTGGGGGAGTTAATGCCCCCGAAAAATTTTTCGGCGAGACGGAGTCTCGATCCGCATTGATTCCCCCTGGGTTGTGCTGCGTGCAGCTCGGTGTCGACCGGTGCGAGCAGTGGTAATTCTGTGATCGACCCCTCGGGATCGCCAGGACAGTAGAGCACCGCCCCGGCGGGCCCGCAAGCGTCATTTTTCCGAGTATCGCCCCGTTCCGTTCGCTGGTTCGACCGCAGCGCTCTGAACAGCGCATTCAGTGCTCATGGGTAGAAGTACGAGCGCGCTCCTCTTGATCTCGAACAATCCGTTCCGGACGGTGTGGAATGCATTAACGGTCCGAATGGCATTAATGTTCCGACCGGTTCCGAACGCTGATGCCGCTGTTCGTGGGCCCCGTTGGGCGAGGGGTGGTGATCCAAGCGGACGCGTTGCACCCCGACTCAAACCGGGGTCGCGCGGCACTGCTGCCGCCCGGTCGTGTGCGGATAGCATGGACGCATGGCTCGCTATGGGACCCAGTTCGGACCTGACATCACTTTCCTCGGTATTCCGAAGTGCGACCACGCCGATCCGGCGACCTACGCCGACGCGGATGTCGTCATCATCGGCGCGCCGTTCGACGGCAGCGTCACCAACCGTCCCGGCGCCCGCTTCGGCCCAGGTGCCATTCGCGCGGCGGACTACCTGCCGCACGACGCGACCCGGCCGAGCCTCGCGCTGCGCGCAGACGGCCTGCGGGACCTCCGGGTCTACGACGCTGGCGACGTGGAGATGTTCGCGGGCGACGTGGTCACCTCCCTCGCGGCGCTGCGCGCGGCAGTGGGGACCGTCACGCGCGCGGGCGCGATCCCCTTAGTCCTGGGCGGCGACCACTCCATCGCCTACGCCGACGCCTCGGGCGTCGCCGACGTGCTGGGCGCGGGCCGCGTGTCGATGGTGCACTTCGACGCGCACGCCGACACCGGTGACATCGAGTTCGGCTCCCTGTGGGGCCACGGCGCGCCCATGCGACGCCTCATCGAGTCCGAGGCGCTGCGCGGCGACCGCTTCCTGCAGATCGGCCTGCGAGGCTTCTGGCCCGGCCCGGAGACCCTCACGTGGATGGCCGAGCGAGGCATGAGGTCCTACGAGATGTCCGAGATCGGCGAACGAGGCCTGGCCGCCTGCCTCACCGAGGCCTTCACCACCGCCACCGACGACTGCGACGGCGTCTTCCTGTCCGTGGACATCGACGTCTGCGACCCAGGCCACGCCCCCGGCACCGGCACCCCGGAACCAGGCGGCCTGACCGCGCGCGAACTGCTCGACGCCGTCCGCAGGACCTGCCTGGAACTCCCCGTGGTCGGCATCGACGTGGTCGAGGTCTGCCCGCCCTACGACCACGCGGACATCACTGCGGCACTGGCCAACCGGGTCGTGCTCGAAGCACTGGCCGCGATCGCCCGCCGCCGCGCGGACGCGCGCGACGGAACGACGTGGGTGGCGGGGAGGGGGTTGTTGGAGGGGAGGTGAGGGCGGCGATCACCCGCTTGTCCCAGGGGCGGTCCTCGCAGACCGCGATCACGGTCCGCCGCACGCCGGGTGGCTGCCCGGCACGTCGACCAGTTCCGCACCCGCTGTGGGTGATCAGGAAGTCGGGGTTCTTGCCGTTGCCTCCGAGGGGCGACTCGACCTCGATGGCGCAGCCCGAGCCAAGCGGCATCTCGTGCAGGTACGGCGCCCACAGCGCCCACAGCGCCGATGAGACGTTGGTGGTGACGTCGTGCCCGGTCGGCATGTCGATCAGGCCGTGGGTGCGGGCCGCGGTCAGGTCGTGCGCGCCGTCGGGACCGACGCCGCGCCTGTTCCGCGCGGATCAGACCGGCCAGGCGGGCGAGGGTGTGGTTGGACAGCGCGATCGCGGCGGGGCAGGGCAGCTCGGCGAGGCTCCCGGTCGGGCATCGGATCTTGGCCGACCGCTGTCTTGCCGGGCGCCTCGCCCACCACGCTCCCACTGCTCAGCCTGCGCCGCGACCTGCGGCACCACGATGGGAATGGCTCACTTGGGCGCGACGCAAGGGCGGTCGGGTTCGCAGGTCGTGACCAGCTTCGGCGGGTTGCCTGCCTCGACGCGGAGGATCGAGATCGTCTTTTCCCTCGGGATCTGCCCGCCCTCGAAGTCGATGACGCCGCTCTGCCCGGTCAGCGGCATGAGGCCGCCTTTCGGTGCGCGGCCGATGTCGCTGATCGCCTTCCACAGGTGGCCCGGTGTCGGCAGCGCCAGGCCGAGGTGCTGCATCGCGTAGGAGTAGACGTGCAGGGCGTCGTACGCCAGTTCGGCTTGGCTGTCGACGGAGTTCCCGCCCGTGCACTCGCCGGGGAACAGTTTCTTCAGGCCCTCGTACAGCGAGGTGGGCTTGTCGCAGCCCTGGACGCCGTCGGTGAACGACAGGACGTCGTAGGCGATCTCCGGCCTGCGGGAGCGCAGGTCGTCGTTGGCGGCGTGCCGGGTCATGTCGTCGCCCGCCAGCAGGTAGGGCGGGTTGTCCTTGCAGTTGTCCACGATCCCGTCCAGGACGCTCGCGAACTCGGCGGGCCTGCCCGCGTAGACCACCGCGGTGTCGGGGGCGGAGGCGCACAGCTGGTGGCCGACGGTCCGGGCGTTGGGGACGTCCGTGTCCGATCCGGAGTTGTAGCGGATGTCGTCCAGCACGCCCAGACCGGTCTTCGTGAAGTGCGCGCGGAAGTCCTCGGCGAGGTTGACCGAGTACAGGTCCTTATCGTCGGACGAGCGGACGATCTGCACCTTCGTCTTGCCGCCCTTGTAGGCCTTCACGTACTGCGCGGCGATCTTGGCCTCGTGGTCGTTGTTGGGGGACACCTGGAAGTACAGCGGGGACTTCGACGGGAGGACGTCCGCCGACAGGGTCGCGGCGACGATCGGCAGCCCCAAGGCGCCCAGCGCGACGATGGTCTCCAGGGTCGACGTGCGGCTCTGCGCCATGCCGAGCACGCCGACGACGTTCGTGTCGTCCGTCATGAGACTCGGCAACTTCTCGACCATCCGCGTGCCGTGCTGCATGGTCTTGCCCGCGTTGCCCAGCAGCACCTGGACCAGCGGGTCGGCGTCGCTACCACGCGCCAGCAGCTCCGCCTGGTGCGCGGCGATGCCCATGAGCCGGGCCGTGTTGGTGGTCAGCGTGTCGCCGCTCTCGCTCAGCGCCGACACGTACACCACCGTCGCGAACGGCCTCCTCGGGGACTTCCGGTGGGCGGCCAGCACGTCCTCGTTCTGCGTGCTGATCTTCTCCTGCACTTCGGTGAACTTCTTGCCCCTGGGGCTGTCCTTGTCCTGCAACAGGGGGATCGCCCTGCGGCTCACCCCCACGCAGTCGTCGGGGCCCACCTTCTCCAGCGTCGCGAAGCTCTGGTCGCTCTCCGACAGCCCGCAGTGCAGCTCGTGCACGGCGAGAACGGCCTGGAACCGCTGGTAGCCGACCGCCGTCACCGCGCCCGCCAGCAGCACGACGACCGCCGTGAGCACCCAGGTGCGCGACCACAGCGGGGCGGAGCGCACGGTCAGCGTCGCGGTGGGCGGCACCTCGCCGAGCGCGATCTCCACGCCGGGCACCCGCAGCGGGAGGAACCACGCGGTGGGCCGTCGCGCGCGGCTGTCGGTGGCCAGCTTGCGCGTCCACGTCTCGTAGGCGCGGCTCGCGCTGGTCACCCATGCCGGGGCGCGCTCATCGGCCGCCTCCGCGTCGGGCGGGACCTTCTCGCTGCCGCTGATGATGATCAGCGGGTCGAACGCGCCGGTGTCGTTGCGCACGTCGTTGATCAGCTTCAGCAGGGCGTACCCGCCGTTGTCCCGGCTGATTCCGTCCAGCAGCACCACCGGGTACGTCGTGCGGCGGGCCGAGCGGACCCGCCACAACGAGCGCCGGTAGGTGTGGCGGATGTCCTCCAGGAACGCGTTCACCAGCAGCTTGGCCAACTGCCCGGTGTCCTCGCGCGGTTCCGGACCCGACGAGGGCGCCAGCGCGGAGGCCAGCCGCTCGGCGAACCCCAGGAACGTGCCGGGGTCGTGCGGCGCGAGGTAGGGCTGGCGCAGCAGCCACCGGTACTCCCGGCCCGGCACCAGCCCGCGCAGCTTCGCCCGGAACAGGAACGCGGGGAGCAGCATGAGCACCACCCTGGCCCACCACGGCGCGGCCTCGGCGGCGGCGTCGACGGCCGCCCTGGGGATGAGCTCGTCGTCGCTGCGTCTTCGCAGGTCACGTTCGCGCAGCCGGGTCAGCAGGCTGGTGGGCGACTCGTGCTCGCTGCCCGCCGCAGGCTGGTTCATCAGCCAGTAGACGAGCCGGAACCGGGGGAACCGGTGCAGCCCGTAGTGCTCGTTGGCCCTGGAGGACAGCTCGCGCGCCACCGAGGCCAGGACCGCGCCCACCGCCTGGAGTTGGGTCGGGGTCTCCTCGGAAGCTTCCTCGAACCCGTGGTACGCGTGCGGCACCCGGCCGGGGTGGGCGCCCCGCAGGTGCCCGCGCAGCACCTTGAGCAGCCCGGACGAACTGGGTTCGCGGACCAGGCAGACCAGGGGGATGCCCTGGTCGTCACCGGCGCGTGCGCCCGGACGACCGCCGGGGAGCTCGCCGAAGCGGGGGCGTTCGGTCAGGTCCTGTAACAGCTTCACCAGTTCGTCCACCACTTCGACGGACGAGGTCTGCTCGACGCGGCTGTATTCGGGCACGGGCTTCCTCGCAGGGTGAGTTCGGCTGGTGAAAGGGGAAACCGACTGTAGCCCGTGGAGGTGGATTTTGCCGGGGAGGCGGGGGTTCGTGGAGGAATTCCATATTGCCGTGAATCGCTCTCGGGGTGTTTCTGGGGGCGTTCGGGACGGAGGAGGACGGGTTGGTGGGGTTCTTGTGCCCGAGTGGGAGTGGGACGGGCGCCGCAGGTTCCGCATTGCGGGTGATCGACGTCTCGTCTGCGGAGGTCGAGAACGGTCTGGTCGCGATTCTCTCAGCGTGACCACTCCGTGGCTGACGGTCGACCTCAACCCTGAACCCAGGATGAACGCCGATGTGACGGGCGGCAGGGATCTAAAAAGAAAAGAGGCGGAGAAGTGCCGGATGCGGGTCGTTGGGATCATTGACCTGATCGGGTTGCCGGACATCATCGTCTACTGGGGCGACATGCCCGTGGGCTTGATGTCCCCGGACCAGAGCCGCGTTCGGGGGTAGGCCCGACCTGGGGCGTGAGCGGCTGATCGGCTTGCGGGGGTGTCGCGTCCCGGCGTCTCCGCAAGCCCGCTGGACGGTCAGCGCTCCGTCCGCTGCGGACTCTGTAGTGGGGCAAGCCCTTCACGCATAAAGAAAAAACTTGAAGTTTATCCCGTGACACCACCTTGGCGCAGTCGATGATCTTGGCCTGGATCGGGTGGTCAGCGCGGAGTGGCAGGAGTGGGTACCGGTGTTCACTGTCTTTTCGGTGCCGGTGTTCCACCGGCTCGTGCGGATCGTGGGTGGCGGTGTACTACCGGACGAATCTGATGTTGCGGCAGATCGCGCTGCTTGTTCAGGATCTCGACCTCCGCTGCGGGCCGCGTGGCGGATCACTCGGTGCCACTGCTCGCGCTTTCATCGGTGACCCGCTGCTGATCGTGGACGACACCCTTGTCCCGACCTACGAACGATTGGACTCCGCGTCGTTGAAGAACTACCGGTACTCGGTCAACACGTAGGTCGTCATCGACGCCAACCACCCGCCTGGTCGTCGAGATCGGCAACGCCACTCCGGGCGCTCACCACGACTGTCGTGCCTGCGCCGACTGGGCGTCGACGAGTAGTGCCGGGACGTGAAGGTCATGGCGAAGGGCGGCTACCAGGGCAACCCCAGGGTGATCACGCCCTATGGCACACCCCGGAAAGACCAACCACCGCTACCGCGATGGAAAGAAGAGCTCAACCCCGTCCACACGAGCATCCGCGCGCGGGGCAAGCATGCCTTGGCGTACATGAAGCCCTGGAACATTCTGTGCAACCGCCGCCGCAAACGCGATGGTGTCTGGTGCGCTGCCCGAGGTATCGCTCAGATGCGCAACCTAACCATGACCGCCTGAACAGTCATTGAGCCCTTTCCAACCTCATCCGGCGTTGAGGTGAAGTGCGAGGACAGCTCGGGTCAGGGCGGTGATGCGGGTGGTGGAGCAGCGGAGTCTGCGCAGGAGCCGCCAGGCCTTCAGGATTGAGACGGCTCGTTCGCCCAAGGCGCGGATGCGGGCATGGGAGCGGTTACCGCCTGCTGGCCGGACGAGAGGTTGTGCCACTTGCCGCAGTAGGGCATGCGGATATGCCCGGCCGCGCCTCGATAGGCCTTGTCCGCCCAGCACGGGATGCCCGCTTCGGTCAGGGCGTCGACGATGCCGTGGGTTCGGGCCGCGGTGAGGGCGTGTGCCTAGCCGGGCGGTGCGGGCGAGGTCCGCAGCAGTCGCCCTATCGGGTCGGCGATGACCTGGACGTTCATGCTGTGGCGCTTGTGCTTTCCGGAGTAGTACGGCCGGTCTGCGGCGATCCGGTCGATGCGCAGCAGGGTGCCGTCGAGGATGACGTAGGCCTTGCGCGCGGTGACCCGCATCGCATCGGCCAGGTCCGGGGCGGGACCGGCCAGGAGTCCGACGGCTTCGTGGATGTGCTGGCAGACGGTGGCCAAGCCGATGCCGAATCCGGCTGCGAGACGGGTGTGAGTGTCACCACGGCGAGACGGGTGTGAGTGTCACCACGGCGCAGATGGGCCAGCACAAGCAGGGCCTGGCGGCCGGGTCCGAGCTTGCGTCACCTGCTGCCGATCCGGCGACGGTGCGCGGTCAGCTGATGGGCGAGGAACTGAAGGTGCGGACTGGACAGGTCGATCGCGGATGGGTAGACAAGCACACGAAGCTCCTGGCGATGGCCTTGCTCTTGGTCGAGAAGTCATCTAACAGGAGCTTCGCCATGTCTCCACCACGGTCACCACCCATGCCGTCAGGTTGGAAAGGCCTCAGTGCCACCTGATGGCGGATCTCATAGCGGTCCGTGCCGGTGGCGTCCCCGTACAGGTCCGCGGCACTGGCCCTGGGCGCAGGGCCACGTTGGCGCCGGCGGTCGGGCCGATCCGACCGCCAGCAGCCCGCACGCGCGCACCTTCGCGACCAGGGCGTCCACCTGTCGAGCTGGCACACCTGGTGGTGGCACCGTACCCCCTCGCTCATCCGTCCGCGACCGCCCAGGGATGGAGGCCGTGTGGGTGCCGGAGCGGACCGGTGCGGCGCAAGTGTGCACGTGCGCACGAATCGGTCGTGGCACCGGGCCAGCCACCCCGATAACCCGTGATTGGGCGACGTGCGGGGCTCGCGCCCGTCGTGCTGTTTCACGGCAGGGGGAGAGGCCGGATAGGGGCGCAGTCCCCTGAAACCGTTACGGACGCTCGGGTGCGCGAGTCGCATACATTGCGTCCAGTCAGGGATCGTCAATCGAGGGGCGGTCGCGTCACGGCCGGTCGGAGCGGAGGGCCTGGGCTGAGGGAGGATGTTGCGTTGTCGACCCTTTACCACCACCTGTCCCAGGGCGAGCGGGTCGGCCGCGATCCGGTTCAGCGGGCTGCTGGTCGACGTGGCGCGGTGGACCGAGGCGGCGGGGATGCGCGGGTTGCTGGTGCTCACGGACAACGACTCCATCGATCCGTGGATGGCGGCCCAGTTGATCATCGAGCGAACCCACCGGGTGGTGCCGCTGGTGGCCGTCTAGCCGAGCTACATGCACCCGTACACCGCGGCCCGGATGATGAGCACGATCGGCGCGCTGCACGACCGGGAGGTCGACCTCAACCTGGTCGTTGGCGGGTACAAGCCGGACCTGCGGGCGCTCGGGTCCTTGATCGGCAAGGACCAGCGCTATGACCGCCTGGTTGAGTACGGCAGGGTGATGGCCGCGTTGTTGGACCAGGGGCCGGACGACCGCCTCGCCTTCGAGGGGGAGCACTACGAGCTGTCCGGCGCGCAGGTCTTTCCGCCACTACCGCCGGGCCTGAGGTCGAGGACGTTCCTGGCGGGGGCGTCGCAGGCCGCTGTACGCGCTGCGGAGGCGCTCGGGGCGACCCGGCTCGCCTACCTCGGGGAACTGGGTGCCGATGACGACGCCGATTTCGCTGGCACCGGGGTTCGCTTCGGGGTGATCGCGCGGGAGACCGGTGATGAGGCCTGGCGCACGGCGCTGAAGAGGTACCCGTCCCGGCCTGCTCGCGAGGCCGTGCGGGTGCTCGCAGGGACCGAGAGCGGGTGGCTGAGGAAGTTCTGGCGCGACTCGCAGGACGAGAGGCCGGAGCGAGACGTCTACTGGATGCGCCCGTTCGAGCAGAGTCGGGACTTCTGTCCCTTCCTGGTGGGCAGCTACGACGAGGTGGGCGAGCTACTCCACCGGTACCTCCGGGCTGGGGTGACGACGTTGATCCTTAACGTCCCGCACGACGAGGACGACCTGTTCCATACAGCCGCCGCAGTGCGGCGCACCGAGGAGCTGGCGGTCACCGGACGTGCTGGCTGACGACGCCCGGACAGGACCGGCGTACCCGGATTCGGTGACGTCCGGTGGTCTGGAAAGCGTTCCGCGCCTTGGACATCATTGCGGCATGGCACACTTCGACGTGCGGGCTCTGGATGCCGGTGAACTCCGTGAAGCCACCGCGGTGTACCGGCGCGCGCTGCACTTCCCCCCGCCGGGTAATGAGGAGTGGGAGGCGACGCGGGACGACTTCGTCCCGGAGCGGTACCTGGGCGTGGTCGAGGACGGCGCGGTTGTTGGAACCCTCTACACGTACTCCTCCTCGATGGCAGTGCCCGGCGGGAACGTCGTGCCCATGGGAGGGACCAGCCGAGGCAGCGTGCGCGCGGATCGCACCCGGCGCGGCATCATGAACGCGCTGATGCGGTTCCAACTGGAGGACGCGAAGCGCCGCGGAGAGCTCCTGGCATCGTGCCGGCCCAGTGAAGCCATGCTCTACGGCCGCGTCGGTTACGGCGTGAGCGCCTACGCCCGCGAGGTGAGCCTGCGCGGGGCTCGCGTGCTGCCCGAGGTCCCGTTCGTGGGACAGGTGCGGCTGGTGGGGATCGACGAGGCCAAGAAGGTGCTGCCCGCCCTCTACGAGCGGATCGGGTTGCACCGCCCCGGGATGATCGGCCGTGGCCCTGACTTGTGGGCGATGATCTGGAGGTCGGTGCGGTACGGGTACAGGTTCCTGGTGCGGTCCGGTCCCGACGGCGACGACGGGTTCGCGGTGCTTCGGACCGGTCGGATGGTCAACGAGGAGAACGAGGACCACCGGGGCCGGTTGACGATCACCGAACTGCACGGTGCGAGCGCCGCCGCCGTCAACGACCTGTGGCAGTTCGTGCTCGGCATCGACCTGGTGGGCGAGGTCGTCGCCGAGCACCGGCCCGTCGACGAGCAACCCGAGCTGCTGCTGGTGGACCCCCGCAGGTGCCGCACCGGCAAGCTCGCGGACCACGTCTGGGTGAGGCTCGTCGACGTGCTGGCGGCGCTCGCTGCCCGGTCGTACGGCGACGCCGAGCCCGTGGTCGTGGCGGTCGAAGACCGGTTCGTGCCGGAGAACAGCGGGACCTACGAGATCTCCTCGGCGGGGGTATCGCGCGTATCCCGGGCCGCGGACCTGGAGTTGCGGGTGGACGTGCTGTCCATGATCTACCTGGGCGCGGTGCGGCCGTCGGCGCTGGCGGCGGCGGGACGGATCCGGGTCCACGACGTGAAGTCGGTGGCCGCGGCGGACCGCCTCTTCGCCACCGACGAGGTCGCCTGGTGCGGCACCGAGTTCTGAGGTCCCCGGTCGCCGGTCACCCCCGGCGGCGGGAGGAGGCCGACAGGCGGACGAACCGGAATCAAGGGGACCACATGACGATCACGACGGCACCGGGGTCGACCGGCGGTCACGCGGAGCTGCCTTGGTTCGTGCCGCTCACGGCCGACCGCCGACCGAGGCAGGTGCTCGCGCTCCCACAGGCGGGCGGTGGCTGCGCGACGTTCGCCGGGTGCGCGGCCGGGGTGGGTCCGGACACGGCGGTGTGGGGACTGAACCTGCCCGGCAGGCAGGCCCGGTTCGGCGAACCGGCCCGGACCGACCTCGACGGCCTCGTCGACGACATCGTGGCCGGGCTGTCCGCCCACGCGGACGGGCGGTACGACCTGGTGGGGTACTGCTCGGGCGCCCTGCTGGCCTACCTCGTGGCGTGCCAGGCGCGGAAGGCGGGGATGCGGCCTTGCGCCAACCTCGTGGTGATCTCCTATCCCGCCGCGCACGTCGCCGACCCGCCGCGCGAGCTGCACGCGTTGCCGGAGGAAGGGTTCTGGGCGGAGATGATCTCCTACGGCGGCATCGCGCCGGAACTGGCCGGGCAGCCGGACTATCGGGAGGTGCTCGGGCCGGCGTTGCGCGGTGACCACGAGCTGTTCGCCGATTTCCGCTTCCCCGACGAGCCGCCCCTGGACGTGCCGATAGTCGTCATAGCCGGGCGGCACGACCCGCTATGGGCGACCGACGCGCTGCCCGCCTGGTCGGAACTGACCACCGCGTCGTTCACGCTGCACCTGCTGGACGGCGACCACTGGCTGCTGGACTCGGCGGAGGCCGAGATCGCAGGGATCCTGGAGCGACTGCCCTGATGACCGCCGTGACCGACACCGTGAGGACCACGTTCGAGGCGCACCTCCCGGACGGGCGCGCCCTCCTCGACGACTCGAACTTCTTCGAACTGGGCCTCACCTCCCGGACGCTGGTGTCCGTGCTCGATGAACTCCGGGCTGCGGGCCTCGACGTCAGGTTGCTCGACCTCTACCGGTTCTCCAGCCTGCGCCAGCTGGGCGCGGCGCTGGCCGAGCGCGCTGGCGACTGCGGAGGGAACGCCGGGCGGGGGCGGTTGCCGTGGCAGGACTGACCTGGGCGCGGGGCTGACCGGGGCCGGTCACAAGCCGGAGGCGGTCAGGGCCGCGGCAGGAGGTGCTCGCGCAAGGCACCCAGGCCCATCGGACCGATGCCCAGCGCGTGCCCGTGGAACGCCTTGAGGTCGAACCGGTGGCCCAGCCGCGCCCGGTACGCCTCCCGGGCCGCCAGCCAGGCCCGCTCGCCGAGCTTGTAGGACACGGCCTGACCGGGCCACCCCAGGTACCTGGCCACCTCCCGGGGCTGGAGCGCCGGGTCGGTGGTCGTCCGGGCGCGCAGGAACTCTAGGGCACGCGCGGGTGTCCAGGGCGCGCTGCCGCCGGGCACCGGCAACCTCAGGTGCAGGCCGATGTCCAGGATCACGCGCGCGGCCCGGAGCAGTTGACCGTCCAACATGCCGAGGAGGAAGCCTGGGTCGTCGAGAAACCCCAGTTCCGCCATCAGCCGCTCGGCGTACAGGGCCCAGCCCTCGCTGTGGCCGGGGACGTCGCACAGCAGCCGCTGGAAGCGGTTCAGCCCGGCACTACCGGCCACGACGGCAGCCTGCTGGAGGTGGTGGCCGGGCACTCCCTCGTGGTGCACCCGGCTCAGCTCCCGCCAGGTGGGTATCGGGCCGGTTGACGTCGGGGCCCGCCACCAGACCCGACCCGGTCTTGTGAGGTCCGCAGAGGGCGCGGTGTAGTAGGCGGCGGTCGCACCGTCCTCGGGGGAGATCCGGCACTCCAGCCGCGTGACGGCGGCGTCGATGTCGAAGTGGGCGCCGCGCAGCGCGGTCATGGCGCTGTCGACGCCGCGCTGGAGCCACGCCTCGAACTCTGTCGCGGTCGCCGCCCGATAGCGCGGGTCGGCGTCCAGCCGGTTCGCCACCTGCACCGGTGACTCGGCGGTGGCGGCCACCCGGCGGATTTCCGACTCGATGCGGTGGAACTCCTCCCAACCCCATGCGTAGGCTTCCAGCGGGTCGACCTCGGTGCCGAGGAAGTGCCGCAACCACAGGCCGTGCACCTCGGTGCCGACAGCGTCCTCGGCGGGCGCGACGCGCACGAGTTCGTCGCGCAGGAACCGGGCGAAGGCGGCGAACGCGCCAGCGGCCTCGGACGCCGCCTCGTCGACTTCCTCCACCGGTGCGTCCGGCACCTGCCAGGCCTGGGCGACGAGGGGGTCGAACGCGGACCCGCCGGCCCACGCCTCGCACTGCTGCGCCACCGCCAGCACCTGCCTGCGCGCGGCGACGCGGCCCACCTGGGCGCCCTCGGTGAGCGATCGACGCAAGCCCCGCAATGCGCCGTCGACCGCGCGCAGCCGCAGGGCGAGGGCCTTCCAGTCCTCGAAAGTGCGCGGCTCCGCCAGCGTGAACACCATGCGGATGTCCTGGACCGGGCTCGCTAGGAGGTTCAGTGCGGTCGCGGCGACGCCGCTCTCGTGCAGTTCCAGCTGGCTGCGTAGCCGTTCGCCGAGGACGTCGGCGGCCACGGCCTCGCCCGCGTCTAGGGGGGCGGTGGCGCGCAGCCGGGTGAGCGTCGCGCGTGCGAGGTCCGCTCGCTGCTGGTGCCCCTCGGGGGACAGGTCGGTCAGCCGGTCGTCGTGCCCACCGACACCGCAGTTCGTGGCGGTGACCGGGTCCAGCTCGACGAACCGCGCCAGGTAATCGTCGGAAAGCGAGGTGATCGTCATGTCGACCGGGACACTGCTCGCCGAGGTGGGGCCGGACACGTCCCGAAAAGCGGCGACATGTCGCAGGCGGTGGCGTTGACTACCTTCGCCGGAAGGAATCCGAGGCGTGGTGGGGGTGTGCGATGCCGTTCGGCGGCTCAACCGGTGGCACGCGAGGGCTGATCTCCGATGCGGACGACGACTTGGTGGCAGTGGTCGGCATGGCCGCGAAGCTGCCTGGTGCCGCGGACATCGACCGGTTCTGGGACGACTTGCGAGCCGGGCGCGAAGCCGTCCGCTTCCCGTCCGACGAGGAGCTGCTCGCCGCAGGAGTGCCCGAACGGGTGTTGCGCGACCCGTCCTATGTCAAGGCCGTGGCCGAGCCGCCCGACCTGGAGGTATTCGACGCGGACTTCTTCGGCTTCACACCCAGGGAAGCCGACCTGCTCGACCCACAGATCCGGATGTTCCTCGAGGTCGCGCACCGGGCGGTGGAGCACGCGGGGTACGACCCGCACGCGGTGGCCGAGGGGATGGGGGTGTTCGGGGCGACCGGGGTCAACCGGTACGTCGACCTGCACGTGCGAGCGGCCACTGAGCTCAGCCCGTCCTCGACGGCGGGGCTGGCCCTGAGCGTGTTGAGCTACCCCGACTACCTGAGTACGCAACTCGCCTACCGGTTCGGGTTTCGCGGGCCCGCGCTCACCGTCTCCACGGCGTGCTCCAGTTCCGCGCTCGCGGTCCACCTCGCCTGTCAGTCGTTGCGCCTCGGCGAGTGCGACATCGCGATCGCGGGCGGCACCGAGGCCGAGATGCCCGCGCACCACGGGTACCAGTGGGACCCCGGTGGACCGATGTCGGCCGACGGGCACTGCCGGCCCTTCGACGCCTCGGCTGGCGGCACCGTGTTCAGCACCGGCGCGGGTGCGCTGGTGCTGAAGCGGCTGAGCGACGCGCGTGCCGACGGCGACCATGTGTGGGCCGTCATCCGCGGTTCCGCGGTCAACAACGACGGCCGGCGCAAGGCGGGCTTCTCCGCGCCGAGTATCAGCGGTCAGGCCGCCGTGGTCCGCGAGGCGATGGCACTGGCCGAAGTGGATGCCACTCAGGTGTCCTATGTGGAGGCCCACGCCACTGGAACACCACTCGGCGATCCTATCGAGGTCGCGGCGCTCGCCAAGGCATACGGCGCGATCGGCTCCGAACGGCGCGGCGAACCACTGCTGCTGTCGTCGGTCAAGGGCAACATCGGCCATCTCGGACACGCTTCCGGTGTGGCCTCCCTGATCAAGCTCGCCCTGTGCTTCGAGTACGAGCACCGGGCACCGACCGCGAACTTCACCGCTCCCAACCCCCGCCTGCTGCTGGAGGAGACGCCGTTCTCGGTGTGCGACGAGCTCGTCGAGTGGAAGCGCACGCCCAGAACACCGCGGATTGCCGGCCTGAACTCCCTCGGCATCGGCGGCACCAACGTGCACCTCGTCCTGGAGGAGGGGCCGGCCACGGAACGGACCGCGTTCGATGGGCGACCGCGGGTCCTGCTATGGTCCGGGCGCGACGTCGCCGCGGCGGACTCCTTCCGGCCCGAGCTGGCGGCACACCTGGAGCGGACGGGGGACGAGGCGTTCGCGGACACGGCGGGCGTCCTGCAGGAGGGCCGCACGCACCACCCGGTGCGCGCCGCGCTGGTGGCGGGCAACGCCGAGGAAGCCCGCGAGACCTTGCGCATGGGTTCGGTCCTCAGCGGTGACGCGAGCGAATCCCGGTCCGTTGTCTTCCTGTTCCCAGGGCAGTCGGCGCAGCACCCGCGGATGGGCGTCGGGCTCTACGGCGCGGACGCGGTCTTCAGTGAAGCGATGGACGGCTGTTTCGAGGAGTTCGCAACGCACGGGCTGTCGCTCAGGGACAGCTGGCTGAACGCCGACGCGGCCCGGCTCTCCGACACCGCGCTGGCCCAACCGCTGCTGTTCTCGGTCGAGTACGCCCTCGCGATGACGTGGATCCACAGGGGTGTCCGACCTGACGCGGTGCTCGGCCACAGCCTCGGCGAGCTGACCGCGGCGACCGTGGCGGGCGTGTTCGACCTGCCGGACGCCGCCCGACTCATCGCCGAACGTGCGGCTGCGAGCGACGCGGCGCTACCGGGTGGGATGCTGGCTGTGCGCGCCCGCCCCAGGGATCTGACCGACCTGCCGGACGGCGTGGTGCTCGCCGTGGTGAATGGCGAAGCCGAGAGCGTGCTCGCGGGTCCGCCCGAAGCCCTCGACGCGGCGCAGCAGGTGTTGCGGGTTCAGGGGGTGAGTTGCCGGCTGCTGGCGACGTCACGGGCGTTCCACAGCCCGCTGATGGCCTCGGCGTCGGACCGGTTCGCGGCAGTCGTGCGCACGGTCCGGCTCCGGCAACCCGCTGTGCCGGTGTTCTCGGCAGCGGCTGGCGGGTTGCTCGGCGACCAGGTGTCGGACCCGGAGTTCTGGACGCGGCAACTCGTTCGCCCGGTCAGATTCGACCGGGCGCTCGACGCGGTGCTGGCGGGGGAGCGGCGGACGCTGCTCGAGGTCGGGCCGGGGCACACACTGACGCGGCTCGCTCGGCTGCACCCCGCCACGCGCTCGGGTGACAGCGGTGTCACCGCCACCCTCCCCCCAGGGGAGGACGGGGACGACGAGCGCAGTGCGTTGACCACCGCCGCGACCCTGTGGACCCTCGGGCACCCCCTCGACTGGGCGGCCCTGCGCGGCAGCCGCCCGTTGCGCCGGCTGGCGGTGCCCGGTTACCAGTACCGGAACAAGAGGCACTGGCTGGAGTTGGGGGCGACCGCCGCGGTGCCGGATGACGTCCCGGAGCGGGCGGAGGCGATCACCGGAGCTTCGCCTGAGCCGCAGCCGTTCTCGGTCCTGACCTGGACCGGGCAGCCCCGGGCCACTGGGCCGCGCCGCGCCGACGGCACCACCGCGCTGGCGCTCGTGCCCGACTCGGCGGACGCCCTGCCCGCCCTCGTGGCGTTGCACCAGGCGGGGCACCGTGTGGTCGTAGTGCGTCCCGGCGACGGGTTCGCGGAGAAGGCGGGCGAGTTCCGGGTGCGCCCGGACCACCCCGGCGACCTCCGAGCAGTGTTCGACGCACTCTCCGGTCGTGGCCGGAGCCCTCAGCTGGTGGTGCACGGGCTCGGCCTGCGGACCTCCGACCGCCCCGACCGCGCCAACGCGGCTGGCCTGCTCGCCGACACCTTCCACAGCCTGGCGGAACTCGCTCGCGCCACGGCCCGGTCGGACGCGGAACTGCTGGTGCTGGCCACCCGGTCCGTCGACGTGACCGGGGCGGAGGAGGTCGACCCGGTCAAGGCGACGCTGCACGGCGCGGTCCGCACCCTCGGCCTAGAAGCGCCGGAGCTCAACCCCCGGCTCATCGACGTCGAACCGCTCACTGCGGAGGAGGACCTGGCCACGGAGATCACGTCGGACGAGGGCGAACCGGTCGTCGCGCTGCGCGGACCCGGCCGGTGGGTCCGTGTGGAGCGCCCGCACCGACCGGTCGCCCCTGCGGTGCCGGTGGTGCGGCGCGACGGCGTGTACCTGCTGACCGGCGGCTCCGGAGGTCTCGGGCTCGTGGTCGCACGAGCCCTCGCGGGCACCGGGATGCGACCGCACCTTGTCCTCGTCAGCCGCGCCGGGACCGCGGATCGGACCGCAGTCGCCCAACTGGAGTCCATGGGGGCGCGGGTGCGGGTGGAAGCCTGTGACGTCACCGACCACCGGGGGATGCGCAGGGTCTTCGACGTCGTCCGGGCGCACCACGGGGCACTGCACGGGGTGGTCCACCTCGCCGGTGTCCCAGGCGACGGCATGCTGTTGCTGCGCAGCCGCGCGGACGCGGACGCGGTGCTCGCCCCCAAGGTCATGGGAACCCTGGTCCTGGCGGAGTTGCTGGCCGAGATGCCGCCGGTGGACTTCTTCGTGTCTTTCTCCAGCCGAGCCGCAGTCGACGGGCTGGTCGGCAGCGCGGACTATGCCGCCGCGAACTCGTTCCTCGACGCCCACGCCAGGCTGCTGACTCGCGCGGGCATCCCTGCGGTCAGCGTCAACTGGCCCGCCTGGCGGACCGCCGGCATGGCCGCGGAGCCGGTGGAGAGGACGCGGTGGGAGACCGTGCTGGACGTGGACGGCCACCCGGTCCTCGACGAGCACCGGATCGACTCTGTTCCCGTCCTGCCCGGCACCGGGCACCTCGACCTGGTCGTCCGGGCCTTCCGCGAGACCCACGCTGGGCCCGGAGCACCGGTCCGGCTCTCCGATGTCGTGTTCCAGCGGGTGCTCACCGGCGACGTCCCCAGGACGGTTCGGATCGCCTTCAGGCCGGACGGGGACGGCCTGCGGTTCACGATCGCCTCGACGCCGCGCGACTTGGCGGGGGCGGAGGTCGAGCACGCGACCGGGTTCGTCTCGGCGCACGTGCCCACCCGGCCCACCGGGGAGCCGCTCGCGGCGTTGCGCGACCGGATCAGCGGACCGGTTCCCCAGGAAGACCGGGGGCAGCGGCTGTTCACGCTCGGGCCGCGTTGGGACAACGTGCGGCGGATCTCGGTCAACCCGGCCCAGGACGCGGAGCGGCTGGTCGACCTCGCGCTTCCCGAGCCGTTCCACGCGGACACCGCCCGGCACCCGTTGCACCCGGCACTGCTGGACTCGGCCACGTCGAACGCGCGGGTGCCCGACCGGGACGCTCCGCACCTGCCGTTCGGCTACGCCGGCCTGGACCTCCACGAGGACCTGCCTGCCGAGCTGGTGAGCCACATCCGCCGCCGCCCCGCCGCTGCCGGGCTGATCGTCGCCGACGTCGACCTCTACGCCCCGGACGGCAGGCTGCTCGCCCGGATCTCCGGCTACACCATGCGCGCGGTCAAGGACGACGGGTTCGTCACCGCTCCGCAGGAGGCCGCACCGGTCGAGGGTATCGAGCTGGAACGGGGCGGCGAGCTGTTCCTGTCCCTGCTCGGCGGCAGGCACCCGTACCACGTCGCCGTGCGCCCCCACCTCGACGGCGTGCCGGTTGCGCTCGCGCCGGCGGCTCTGGTGGTCGCACCGCAGCCAGCCAGCCCGCGAGCCGCACCCGCGCTGGTCCCGGTGACACAGGCCCCGGCGCAGCCTGCTGTGCCGGGGCTGGCCGAGGAGCCAGCCACTGACGTCGCGGAACGCCTGACCTGGCTGTGGTCGAGGTTGCTGGGGATCACCGAGATCCAGCCGGACGACGACTTCTTCGCCCTCGGCGGCAACTCCCTCACCGCGGTCGAGCTGATGACGGGCATCCGCGACGAGTTCGGCGTGCGCATGAGCATCGTCGCGATGTTCGACCACCCGACGCTCACCGAGCTGGCGAAGGCGCTCACGGCTGAAGGGGTTCGGTGAGATGGCGGTGCTCGCCACGTCCTCGGGATTCCCGCTCACCGAGAAGGAGCAGGCGCAGTGGATGCTGCACCGGCTCGCGCCGGGGCGGGGCATCTGCAACATCGGGTTCGCCCTGCGGGTCGGCAAGCCGCTGCGGTGGTGGCCGCTGCAGGAGGCGCTGAACCACGTGATCCGGCGACACCCGGCGCTGCGGACGACCGTGCGCGGGACCGGCTCGCGGTTGCGCAAACACATCGCGCCCGCCGAGGGGGCCGAGTTCTCCCTGAGCACCTGCGGCAGCACCGAGGAGGATCTCGACGAACTGCTGACCGGGTTCGTGGCGGAGGCGCTGGACGTCGAGAACGGGCCGCTGATCAAGGCCCACCTGGTGTTCCTGCCGGCCAGCAGCGTCCTGTGCGTCGTGCTGCACCACCTGGTGGGTGACGCGATCACCGTCCAGATCGTTGTGCGAGAGCTGATCGCGCTCTACGACGCCTTCGCCGAAGGCCGTCCCGCGCCCGTCGACCTCGCCGGCCCGGTGCCGCTGCGCGCCGAGCCGGCGCCCGATCCAGTGACCGTCGAGTACTGGACCGCTCACCTGGCCGGGGTCGACGCCGGAGCGCTGGCCCTGGCGTCCGCCGAGCCGACGCCGACCAGGCCCACCTTCGCCGGTGGCCGGCTGGACGTCTCCCTGTCGCCGGAAGCGGTGCGCGCGGTGGCTAGGTTGCGCTCCAGGACCCGGTCGACCGACAACATCGTGCTGCTCGCCGCGTACTACCTGCTGCTCGCCCGCCACGGCGCGGGGCCGGACCTCGTGGCTGGCGTGCTGACCAACGCGCGGCGAGGGCGCGACGAGTCCGCCCTCGTCGGCTACCACGTCAACACGCTGCCCGTGCGCGTCCGGGTCGATCCAGGGATGAGCTTCGCGGAGCTGGTCACCGTCACGAGGACGGCGTTCCTCGGTGGGCTGGAGCACGGCGAGGTGTCGTTCGAGGACCTCCAGCACGACCTAGGTGTCCACTCCACCGACTGGCGGGTGCCGCTGTTCCGGCACTCGTTCAACTTCCGGCCCACCTCGTACGGGCACCTGACTATCGGGGGCGAACGGCTGGAGTCGGTCGATGCCTACCACGGCATGAGCAGGCTGGACCTCGAACTGATCGTGTGGACCGAACCGGACGTGGTCAACATGACCGCGTTGTTCAGCACCGAGGTCCACCAGCGCGAGGACGTCGAGGCCGTGCTCGCCCGGTACGACAGCCTGCTGATCGCCGTTGACGCGGCAGTCGACGCGCCGTTGGCCGGGGTGGACATCGCGACCCCCGCCGACCGGGAGCTGTCGCGTGCGGTCAACGACACGCACCGGTCGTGGGGTCCCGACACGGTCGCCGACCGGGTCAGGGCACGGGCTACCGCGGCCCCCGGTGCGCCCGCCGTCGGGACGACGACCTACGGGGAACTCCTGGCACGGGCCAGCGGGGTTCGTGACGAACTCGTTCGGCGCGGGGTGCGCTCCGGGGACGTGGTCGGCATCTACGCCACCCGTGGTCCCTCGACCGCCGCGGCCGTCCTGGGAGTGTGGGCGGCGGGCGCCGCGTACCTGCCCCTCGATCCCGCGCACCCGGCCGCCCAGGCCGCGTACGAACTGGCCGACTCCAGCGTGCGGGTGGTGCTCGCCGACCGCCCGGTCCCCGACGAGTGCGGCGCCGGGCGTGCGGTCGTCGCCCTGGAACAGGTCCCCGCGGGCGACCTCGGGCTCGGGACCGCGGCCGGGCCGTTGGCCTACGTCATCTACACCTCCGGATCGACCGGCCGGCCCAAGGGCGTGCAGGTGACCCACGCGAACCTGGTGAACGTGGTCCGGCACTTCGCCGAGCTGCTCGCGGTGAGCCCCGCCGACCGGATGCTGTGGCTGACCACGTTCTCGTTCGACATCTCCGCGCTCGAACTGCTGGTGCCGCTGGTGACCGGCGCGCGGGTGGTCGTGGCGGACGACGAGGTCCGGGCGGACCCGGCCGCGCTGGCTGCGTTGATCGAGGTCGAGCGGGTGACCGCGGTGCAGGCGACGCCGACGACCTGGCGGCAGCTCGCCCCGGCGATCGGCGAGCGGCTGCGCGGCTGCCGCGTGCTGTGCGGTGGCGAGCCGCTGACCACGCGGCTGGCCGAACAGCTTCTCGCCTGCGGGGTGCGGTTGTTCAACGTCTACGGACCGACCGAGACCACCATCTGGTCGACCGCGGCGGAGTTGACCTCGCCTGTTCCGGAGCGGGTGCCGATCGGGTCGCCGATAGCCAACACCGAGGTATTCGTGTACGGGCCCGACGGCAGGCCCGTGCTGCCCGGCAACCCAGGTGAGCTGGTCATCGCGGGCGTGGGCGTCGCGGTGGGGTACCGCGGCGATCCCGCCCGGACTGCGGCGGCCTTCCGGGACGACGGCGGTGGCCTGCGGCACTACCGGACGGGGGACCTCGTCCGGCAACGCCCCGACGGGCAGTTGGAGTTCATCGGCCGGACCGACCGCCAGGCCAAGGTCCGAGGCCACCGGGTTGAGCCGGACGAGGTCGAGTCGGTGCTCGAGGAGCACGCCGAGGTGTCGGAGGTGGCCGTGCTGACTGAATCGGATCCGGCGGGCCACCTGCGCCTGGTGGCGGCCGTGCGGACCGGGGCCGACCGGGCCGACCGGCTGCCGGAGCGGTTGCGGGAGCACGCCGCCTGCAGGCTGCCAGCCGCGGTGGTGCCGACGCGATTCGTGCTCGTGGACGCGTTCCCGCTGACCGGGAACGGCAAGGTGGACCACCGTGCGCTGGCACGCCTGGTCGCGGCGAACCGGGAGGAGACCTCGCCGCTCCCGGCAGACCCGTTCGTCAGAACGGTGGTCGAGCTGTGGCGCGAGGTCCTCGGTCACGGCCAGCTCTCGGACGACTCGAACTTCTTCCTCACTGGTGGCCACTCGCTGCTCGCCGTCGAACTCGCCGATCGGGTCACCGCAGTCACCGGGCACCCGATGACCTTTGACATGGTCTTCGAGGCGCCCACTCCCGGCGCGCTGGCCGCGCTGCTGCTGGCGGGTAGGAGCGAACCGTGACGGGGGCCGAGGACTGGTTCGTGCCGATGGCGGACGTGGACGGGGTGCGCCTGTACGCGTTTCCCCACGCGGGCGCGGGATGCGCCCAGCTGGCGGACTTCGCCCAGGCCGCCGGGGAGCACGGCGTGTCGGTGTGGGCGGCCAACCTGCCGGGCAGGCAGGCCCGGCTCAAGGAAATACCGAGGACCGATTTCACCGGACTGACCGAAGAACTGGCCGAGGCGTTGGCCGACCTGCTGGACGGCACGCCCTACGCGGTGTTCGGCTACTGCGGCGGCGCGTTGCTGGCCTACGGCGTCATTCACCGCCTGCGGACGATGGGCGCACCATTACCTGTGCACCTCGTGGTGGCGTCCTACGACGCGCCGGACATCACAAGGCGGCCGCGCGAGCTGTCCGGGCTGCCACCGGAGTCCTTCTGGCGCTACCTCGGTGAGAGCGGTGGGGTGCCACCCGCCCTGGCTGCGGACCCGCGACTGCGCCAGGTCGCCGAACCCGCCCTGCGGGCCGACTTCGCGGTGCTCGCCAGCTACCGCCACGAGGTGAACCCACCGCTGCCGACCCGGATCACCGTCTGCTTCGGCGAGCGCGACGAGGAGACCAGGCGAGGCGCGCTGCTCGGCTGGCGCAGGCACACCGCGGAACCCGTCGGCCTGCGCGGGCTGGACGCCGGGCACTGGTTGCTCGACGACGCGTGCGCGGAGCTGGCCGCTGCGATCGCCGACTCGTTACCAGGAGGGGAAAGCCGATGACCGAACTGGACGTGGGCGCACAGGCCCTGTGGATGCTGCAGCAGTTGGTTCCCGACCGAGGCGTGTCGAACGTGGCCGTCGGCGTCGAGCTGGACCGCACCGCCCAGTGGTGGCCGTTGCAGGAGGCGGCCAACTGGCTGGTGGCGAGGCACCCGGCGCTGCGGCGCTCGTTCCCTGCGGCGGACGGGGTGCCGGTGGTCCGCGAGCACGCGCCCGAGCAGGTGGAGTTGCGGGTCGACGTGCACGGTACCGACGAGGCGCGGCTGGAACAGGACCTGCGTGAGTTCGCCGCGCGGCCGTTCGACCTGTCGATCGCCCCGCTCGTGCGCATCGGCCTGTTCACGGGCGCTCCCAAGCAGGTCATCTGCGTGGTGGCCCACCACATCGGGGTGGACGCCGTCAGCCTCGGCACGTTGGCCGCCGACCTCGGCAGGGCCTACCACTCTTTGCGCGAGGGCAACCCTCCGGATGTCCCGCCGCTGGATCCGGCGCTGGTCATCACGCCGGGTCCAGCGGCACTGGACTTCTGGCGCGAGCACGTCGCCGGGTTCGATGCCGCTGGCATGCGGCTGGCCGAGGCCCGCCCGGTCGGGGCGGACGCGAGCTTCGGCGGCGAGATGATCGAGCGGGTGTTCCCGGCCGCCGCCGTGGACTGGCTCGCCTCGCTGCGCAGGCAGTGCCGCGTCACTGACGCGATCGCGTTGCTCACCGCCTACTTCGTGACGCTGCGTGGTCACGGCGCGGCTGCCGACGCCCTCGTCGGGGTCATGGTCAACACCCGCGCCGGTCGGGCCGCAGATGCCGTCGGCTACCACGTGGTCACCCTGCCGGTGCGGGCCGCCGTTGAGGACGACAGGACTTTCGCGGAACTCGCCCGCCGCGTCGCCGACGTCATGGTGACGGGGATGGACCGCGCCGCAGTGCCGTTCGAGGTGCTGGCCCAGGAAGCCGTCCAGGACCCACACGACCCGCTGTGGTGGCGTTCCCGGCTGGTGCGCCACCTGTTCAACTTCCGGCCGGGTCAGGGCGACTACCGGCCGCTGGGAACGGGATCCCTGTTCCGGGACGTCTGTACCGGGCTTAGCCGGTTCGACCTGGAACTGAGCGCGGAACGGGTGGGCGATGAGCTGGTGGTGAAGCTGCTGCACTCGACCGAGGTGCACGACACGCCCTTCGCGGAGCGGTTCCTGGACCGCCTCGAACTGGTGCTGCGCACCGCTGCGGCGGACCCCGGCCGCAGGGTCGGGGACTTCGACCTGCGCACCGACCGGGACCGGTGGGTCGTCGAAGCGGCCAACGACACCCGCCGCGAGTGGCCCGCGCCGCACACTGTGCCGGGCATGGTCTTGGCGGCAGCCGAGCCGCGTTCGGTGGCTGTGGTGGACTCCGGGCGTCGGACGACGTACGCGAGCTTCCTGGGGATGGTGTGGTCCGTCCGTGAGCAGGTCCTGGGCCACCTCGGCGCGGATCCAGGCGTCGTCGCCATAGCCGCGCCGCGCGGCATCGGAGCAGCGGCTGCCGTTTTCGGTGTCTGGGCTGCCGGGGCCGCTTACCTCCCGCTGGACCCCGACCACCCGGCCGAGCGGTTGCGGTGGCAGCTCGACGAACTCCGCTGCCGAGTCGTCATCGGCGGGGAGTCACTGCCCGAGGAGGTCCGAGAGGGTCGGGTGTGCCTCGCCGTGCCCGCCTGGGACACGGAAGCGGGCGCCGGCGCTGTCGGGCCGCTCCCCGAGCCCTCCCCCGACGACGTGGCCTACGTGATCTTCACCTCCGGTTCGACCGGCCGGCCAAAAGGCGTGCGGATTAGCCACGGCAACCTCGCCAACGTCGTCCGGCACTTCGTCGCCGCGTTGGCGCTGGACCGGTCGGCAGCGGTTGCCTGGCTCACCACCTTCGCCTTCGACATCTCCGCCCTGGAGCTGTGCCTGCCGCTGGCGGTGGGCGGCAGGCTCGTGGTCGCGCCGGACTCCGCCCGCGCGGAGCCTGGGACGCTGCTGGAGTTGGTGGAGCGCGAGTCGGTGACGGTGGTGCAGGCGACGCCGACGACGTGGCGGGTGGCGGCGCCGCTCGCCGAGGGGAGGCTGGCCGGTCGCACGCTGCTGTGCGGTGGCGAGCCGCTCATACCGGACCTGGCGAGGTGGCTGCTGGCCACCGGGGCCTGGGTGCACAACGTCTACGGACCCACCGAGACCACCATCTGGTCGACCTCCGCCGAGTTGACCGACCCGGACGCCGACGTCACCGTCGGCGTTCCGATCGCCAACACGGTCGTTACCGTGCTGAACCGGCGGGGCCGGCCGCAACCGGTCGGCCTGCCCGGTGAGTTGTGTATCGGTGGTCTCGGCGTCGCCATCGACTACCACGACCGGCCGGAGCTGACGGCCAGGTGTTTCCGCAAGGACGAGCTGGGCCGGTACTACCGCACCGGCGACCAGGCGCGCTGGCGCGCGGACGGCACCCTCGACCTGCTCGGCCGGGACGACCGGCAGGTCAAGCTCCGGGCACACCGGATCGAGCTCGGCGAGGTTGAGAGCGTGCTGCGGGAGCACCCCGACGTCGTTGACGCCGCAGTGACGGCCCACGGCGACCTCAGCGGCGACGGCGTGCTCGTGGCCCACGTGGTGGCGGTTGCTCGGCCCGGCCTGGACGAAGACCTGTGGCGCTACGCCTCCCGGCGGCTGCCCGGCTACAGCGTTCCGGCCGGCTACGCGGTTCTCGACGCCCTGCCCGTTACTGCGAACGGGAAGGTCGACCACCGGGCGCTGGCCGAACGACCTCTGCCGCTGGCGGAGCGGAGTTCCGCCTCGGACGCGACCGACACCCACCAGGACGACCTCCGCGCCGCCCTCACAGATCTGTGGCGCCGGGTGCTGCGCAAGGACTCGCTGGGCCCGCACGCGAACTTCTTCCTCAGCGGTGGGACCTCCCTGCTCGCCGTGCGGCTCGCCGCCCAGGCCAGCGCCCGGTGCGGGACGACGGTGAGCATGGGCATGGTCTTCCGGGCGCCGACCCCCGCCGCGCTCGCCGCCGCGATCGAGTCAGCCGTGGCCGAACCGGTGGCGGCGCCATGACCGCCGAGGCGCTCGACACCACGCTCGTCGACCTGATCGTCGCGCACGCAGGCCTGGACCTCCCCGCCGACCAGAGCTTTTTCCAGGCGGGGCTGACCTCGGCGCACGTCGTGCTGATCCACGGGCGGTTGCAAGAGGTCCTCGGGCGCGAGCTGCCGATCTCGGTCTTTTTCGAACACCCCACCCGCAGGGCGCTGGTGGACCACCTCGTGCGCGGTGGCGACCGGAGCGGCCCCGTCGTGCGGACCGATGGGAACTCCGGATGGACCACCGGGGCGCGGCGGGATCTGCGGGCGGGTTTGAGACAACGGAGGCGACGAGGTTGAGTGCTGTCGAACCGATTGCCGTGATCGGCCTGGCATGCCGCTTCCCCGGCGCCGACGACGTCGAGCAGTTCTGGCGCAACCTCGTGGTGGGGAACGAGTCGATCTCGTTCCCCACCACGGGGCAGCTGCGCGAGGCCGGCGTGCCCGAGGAGGAGCTGGCCGACCCGGACTATGTTGCGGCGGTGCCGCGGATCTCCGACGCGGACATGTTCGACGCCGGGCTGTTCGCCATGACCGAGCAGGAAGCCCGGATGTGCGACCCGCAGATCCGGCTGTTCCTGGAGCTGTGCCACGCGGCACTGGAGAACGCGGGCTACGACCCGTTCGCGACCACGGACAGCGTCGGGGTGTACGGCACCACCGGTCCCAACGGCTACCTCCGCCAGAGCATCGTGAACCAGCCCGACCTGGTCGCCGACTCGGCGAACGTGCAGCTGTTCACCCTCAACCACGCCGATTACCTCGCGACGCTCACCTCGCACCGGCTGGACCTGCGCGGGCCCAGCATGACCGTGCTGACCGCGTGTTCGAGTTCGCTCGTCGCCGTGCACCTCGCCGCGCAGGCGCTTCGCGCGGGGGACTGCGACATGGCCCTCGCCGGTGGATCGGTGGTCGAGGTGCCGCTGGACCACGGCTACGTCCGGACGCCGGGCAGCGTGCACAGCGCCGACGGGCACTGCAGGCCGTTCGACGCGGGGGCGACCGGCACGGTCTTCGGCAGCGGGGCGGGGATCGTCGCCGTCAAAAGGCTCTCCGACGCTCTCGCCGACGGCGACGACATCCGGGCCGTGATCCGCAGCAGCGCGATCAACAACGACGGTGCCGACAAGGTGTCGTTCACAGCGCCCAGCGTGTCCGGCCAGAGCGCCGTCGTCGTCGAGGCTATGGCACTCGCCGGGGTGCGCCCGGACGACGTGGACCACGTGGAGGCCCACGCGACCGGCACCGCGCTGGGCGATCCGGTGGAGGTCCACGCGTTGACCGCTGGCTACCGGGCGTTGTCGGACAAGCCACTGCGGACCGGGCGGACCTCGATTGGTTCGGTGAAGGCCAACATCGGTCACATGAACGCCGCTGCGGGCATCGCGGGCCTGATCAAGACGGTGCTGATGCTGGAGCGGGAGGCCATTGTCCCGACCATCAACGTCGACCGGCCGAACCCCGCCCTCGGAATCGAGGACAGCCCGTTCACTCTCGCCACCCGGCTCCGGCCGTGGCCGCGCCGGGAGGACGGGACCCGGACCGCCGCCGTTAGCTCGCTCGGCGTCGGCGGCACCAACGCCCACGTGGTGCTGACGGAGGGACCGCGACCGCCGGTGCGCCGGACCGATGACCAACCGGGGATCGTGCCGTGGTCGGCCCACACTGGCGAGGGCGTCGAGGCGCTGCGGAAGGCACTCGTCGAGTTCTTCGCGGCGCACGACGGGGCGGTGTTCGCCGATGCCGCCGCCACGCTGCGGCACGGACGCACCGAGCACCCGGTGCGTGCGGCTGTCGTGGGTCGGCCGGGCAACGTCGCCGCCCTGCTCGCAGACCCCGCCAGGGTGATCACCGGCCGGGCGGACCAGGACCGGGCGGTCGTGTTCGCCTTCCCTGGGCAGGGCGCGCAACGCGCGAGGATGGCCGCAGGGCTGTACGGGACCGTGCGCGCGTTCACGATCGCGTTGGACGAGTGCGTCGAACTCTTCGAGGCTGAGGACGTCCCGCTGTACGACCTGCTGCTCGCCGAAACCCTTCCCGACGACACCGCGACGACCCAACCACTGCTGTTCGCCGTCGAGTACGCCTTGGCCGAGATGTGGCGGGAGTGGGGCGTCACCCCGGCGGGGGTCCTCGGCCACAGCCTCGGCGAGATCAGCGCGGCGGCCGTTGCCGGGGTGTTCTCGTTGCCCGACGCGGTGCGCGTGGTGGCCGGGCGAGCGGAGGCGATGGCGGCCCACCCGGTCCCAGGTGGTCTGCTGGCCGTGCGGGCCGGTGTCGAAGCCATGGCGGACCGGTTGCCCGACGGGATCTCGGTCGCGGCGGTCAACAGCCCTCGGCAGACGGTGCTGACCGGACCGGTGGAGTTGCTGCGGCGCTTAGCCGGAGCACTAGCCGAGGAGGGGACGAGC
Organism: Actinosynnema pretiosum; assembly: GCF_024171695.1. Lineage (GTDB taxonomy): Bacteria > Actinomycetota > Actinomycetes > Mycobacteriales > Pseudonocardiaceae > Actinosynnema > Actinosynnema pretiosum. The sequence goes on from NZ_JAMTCF010000016.1 coordinate 140,843, forward strand.
ACGCGGGTGATGGCCGTGTCCCTGGCCTTCCACCACCCCGACTGGCGACCTGCGGCCGACCGGTTCCGGAAAGTCCTCGAATCAGTCGCCCCGCGACCGCCGTGCATACCCCTGTACTCGGGGCGGACCGGTGCGCTGGTCACTCCCAAGCAGGCGATGGACCCCGGCTTCTGGTCCGACCAGGTGGTCCATCCGGTGATCTTCGGACAGGCGTTGGACGCCGTCCTGGCCGATCCCCGGCGGCAGGTGCTGGAAGTCGGCCCAGGCAGCACGCTGACCGGGCTGGTGCGGCAGCACCCGGTGGCCGTGCCAGCGGTCGCGAGCCTGCCGTCGTCGGAAGCGGATGACGAAGAGGCCGTGCTGTTGGCCGCAGCCGGGCTGTGGACCAACGGGACGCCCGTGGACTGGACGGCCACGGGGCAGGCCCGGCCGGCGCGGAAGGTCGCCGCACCCGGCTACCCGTACCAGCGCAGGCGGTACTGGATCGATCCCGACCGTTCGACGCGACAGCACCTCAGGACGGAGAGCGCCCACGCCGTGCCCACCACCCGCGCCGACGAGAACCACACGCCCTTCACGACGACCGAATGGGTATGCGGGCAACGGCCTGCCGGGCTACCCGGAGAGCGGGGCACGGCGCTCGTGCTGCTGCCTTCGGACGGGGACCGGGCGGTCGAGGTCGTGTCGGCCGTGGAACGCGCTGGCTACCGCTCCGTCCGGGTCCGTCCCGGGGCCGCGTACGCCGAAGCGCGGGGCGAGTTCCAGGTTCGGCTCACCGAGCCCGCCGACCTTGACGCGGTGCGGTCCCGGCTCGCCGCCCGCGGTGTCGACCTCGACCTGGTCGTCCACGCCGCCGCGCTCGGCGAACCGGAGCCGTCGTTGCGGGACGGGCTGCGAACCGCGTTCGGCAGCCTGTTCGAACTGGCCCGGAGCGTAGCCCGCCACCCGGTGACCCGGTTCAGGGTGATCACCAGCCGGTCGGTCGACGTGTCCGGGGACGACCCGGTGTCGCCAGCGAGGGCCACCGCGCACGGCCTGGTGCGCACGCTGCTGGCCGAGGCGCCGTTGCTGCGCGGCGGTGTGATAGACGTCGGGGACCGCGTCACGTGCGCCGACCTCGCCGCCGAGTTACGGCTCGCCGACCCACCGCGGGCCGTCGCGCTGCGGGGTCGCCGGCGGTGGGTCCCCGTGGAAACACCGCTGGAGGTGTCCCCGAGTGGGCGGGACGTGCTTCGCGAACGCGGCGTGTACGTCATCACGGGCGGGTTCGGCGGCCTCGGTCTGGTGCTGGCGCGGCACCTGGCGAGCACCGGCCTGCGCCCCCGGCTCGTGCTGATGGGCCGGAGTGACCGGACCACCGATGATGAGCACGTCCGAGAACGGGTCGCAGAACTGTGTGCCCTGGGTGCGGACGTGCTCACGCTCGCGTGCGACGTCGGCGACCGGGAAGCGGTGCGTGCCGCGATGTTCCGGGTGACCGCCCACCACGGCCGGATCAACGGCCTGTTCCACCTCGCCGGGGTGCCGGGGGACCGGATGATCGCCTTCCGCGAGCACGAGGACGCGGCGGCGGTGCTCGCGCCCAAGACGTACGGCACGGTGAACGTCCTGGAGGAACTGGGCGACTCGGCCGACTTCGCCGTGCTGTTCTCGAGCCGGGCGGCCGAGGACGGTCTGGTCGGTGGCGCGGACTACGCGTCGGCCAACGCCTTCGTCGACGCGGTCGCCTGGGCCGCTGTCCACCGGGTGGTCAGCGTCGGATGGCCGGTGTGGCTGGGCGCGGGGATGGTCGACCACGACGGTCCGGACATCACCGGTCTCGCCGATGTTGTGGCGCGCTTGAGCGACAGCCCGCCGTCGGAGCGGATGGTGGTCTGGGAGGGCGAACTCGGCGCGGCCACGCACTGGGTGCTCGACGAGCACCGGGTGGGCCGCAAGCCGCTGCTCCCCGGCACCGGGTACGTGGACCTCGTGACCACCGTGTTCCAGGCCGAACTCGGCGAGCACGACAAGGCGGTCGAGTTGACGGACGTGGTCTTCCGGGCGCTGCTCGCGGAGGAGCGCTCCCGGCCGGTCCGGGTGGAGTTCGTCCCCGACGGCCTGGGCTACGGGTTCACGGTGACCTCGCTGGACGGCTCCACCCAGGTCACGCACGCGACCGGCCGGATCGCCAACACGGCGGGTGCGCCCGCTAGGGTCGACCTAGCGGAACTGCGCGAACGGATGCGGGTGGCCTCGGTCGGTTCCCCGCAGCGCGAGGTGGACGTCCCATTCACGCTCGGGCCGCGCTGGCGCAACGTCCGGCAGACGTGGCAGGCGGGCGACGAGCGCCTGGTCCGGCTGGAGCTGATATCCGCGTTCGCAGGGGACTTGGACGCCCACCGGCTGCACCCGGCCCTGCTGGACATGGGGACCGCCGCGGTGCGCGACGCCGGTGAGGGCGCGTTCGTGCCGTTTCTGATCCGCAAGCTGACCCGGTACGCGGACATTCCGATGTCCCTTCACAGCTACGTGCGCCGCCTGCCCTCGAACCCCGACACCGCAGTCGGCGCGGTGGACCTCGTCGCCGACGACGGCACGGTCGTGGTGTCCATCGAGGACTACACCATGCGGCGGGTCGACTTCGACGGCGACTGGGACCGCGCGGCCACCGCACCCGTCACCGAGGAGCCGCGAGCCGATGTCGGCGGGCTGCCACCAGAGGTCGGGGTCGAGTTGCTGATGCGGTTGCTGGGCGGCGACGTGCCAGCGAACGTCCTGGTCCGCCCCTATCGGGAGGGACGCCCGTCGCCACTGGAAGCACCCAGGCACACCGGCCCGGCGTCGCCTGCGCGGGAGGTGCCGGCCGGGCCCGCGCGGTCACCGGAGGTTCCGGCGCCCGTCGAGCCCGCGCGGTCACCGACCCCGGCGCCGGTGCGGGACCGACTGCGTGAGCTGTGGATGCGGACGCTGGGCGCACCACCCGCTGACGGGGACAGCGACTTTTTCGAGGTCGGTGGCGACTCCTTGGCGGCGGTGGAGTTCATGGCGAAGGTGCGGGGGGCGTTCGGGATCGAGCTGAGCATCGGGCTGCTGCTCGACCTCCGGACCTTCGGCGCGCTGCTGGCGCGCATCGAGCAGGCTGCGGCCTGACGGGAGGGCGGGTGGAACTCGTGCGATCCGAGGACGAGCCGGGGCACGCGGTGGACCTCGTGCCCGGCTGGAAGGTCTGGAAGCTCGCCGCCTTGCGGTCGGCCGGGTTGCCCTTTGACGTGGTGCGGCCCTTTGCCGCACCGGAGGAGCTGGCACTTCCCGTGGGCCCTGGGCGGGATCGCGCCATCCGCCGTGCCAGCCGACGGGCGATGGACGCCGCTCTGCTCGATGGGATGCTGCGGTGCGCGCTGACGTGGCAGAACCCTGGGTTGATCGACAACTGGGCCGGTGAGTACGCGGACGCGCTGGCGGACGGCAGGCGGCCCGAGCTCTCCCGGATGGACCGACGGGCGACCGTCATCGCCCACTACGCGCAGCGGTACGGCGCGAAGAACGACACTGTGGGGTTCTTCGGTCCCGTCGCCTGGGCGCGGTTCGGCGGCGGGCCCACGCGGACCGCGGGCTCCTGGAACCTGCGCGGGCAGGACGTGAGCTTCGAGGTCTGGGCTGTGCAGGCGGTCGCCGAGGCGTGGAATACCGACCCCGCGCTCCGCGACTACCTCCCGGTCCGCCTCGATCCCTCGGTGTCGATCTGCGGCAGCGTGGCCCACCGCCCGACCCGCGGACCGCTCGCGCTCGACGCGCTGTCCTCGGCGTTGACCGGTTCGTTGCCCGACACGGTGGGCGGACTCGTCCGCGCCCTGGGGCGGGACGCCGACCGGGTCGTCGAGGAGCTGAGGGACGGCAAGGTGGTCCAGGTGGGTTTCCGGGTGCCGCTCGGCAGCAAGCCGGAACTGGCCCTGCGCGCCCAAGTCGAGCACGTGCCGGACCGGCGTGCCCGGGACCGGATGCTGGCCGTGCTCGACGACCTCGACGGCGTCCGCGCGGCCGTGTCCGGGGTCGCCACGGACCCGGTCGCGCTGGCGTCCGAGCTCTCGAGAGCGGGGGAGCGGTTGTCCGCCGCGGCGGGAGCACCGGTCAACCCGGCGCCGGACCTCGCCCCTGGAGGTCGCACCCCGGTCTACCTCGACGCCCGGCGCGACCTCGACGTGACCATCGGCGACGACCTGCTGGCAGGCCTGGCCGAGCCGCTCGGGATCGTGCTGGACAGCGCCAGGTGGCTCGCCGGACAGGTCGGCGAGGTGGTCGAGGAGGAACTGCGCCGCCGGTACGTGCGACTGGCCGCGCGCCGGGACGAGGTGACGCTGGCCGACCTCCAGTTGGCCGCTGCGGACGTCCTCGACCCCGGCGGGACGTTCACCGCCGACGTGGAGCAGGACTTCCAGCTGCGGTGGGCCGAGGTCCTGCCCGCCGACGGCGAGGCCGCCGGGCAGGCTGTCGACCGGGCAAGGCGGCTGGCCGACGTGTTGTTCTCCCACAGCGGCCGGCTGTGGACCGCGGCCCGGTCGAGCAGCCCCGACCTAATGCTGCGCGACCTCGGCTCCGGCCGGGCGGGCTGGGTGCTGGGCGAGCTGCACGTGGCGCTGAACACCCTGGAGAGCAGGGTGTTCCGCACCCAGGCGGACGATCCGGCCGAGCTGGTGGCCGCCGTCGCCGCCGATGTGCCGCGGGGACGAGTCGTGCCGGTCTACCCGCGGTCCTCGCCGGCGATCAGCTCGCGCACCTACCCGCCGCTCGCGCTCGACCCGCCCGGCTGGTACCGCTACTGGTCGTACGGGTCCGACGACGGGCACCCCGAGGGGGTGGACAGTACCCCGGCCACCGCGCTCATCGTCACGGTGCGCGACGGCGACCTCCTCGCCCGGTCGCCGGCGCACGGCTGGGAAGCGCCCGTGCTGGAGTGCTTCGGTGAGTTCGTGACCGCGCTGGTGGTCAACCTGTTCCGGATCCGATCGCCGCGGCCGCACTCGCCGCGGGCGGGTATCGGCGACCTGGTTGTGTGCCGGGAGAGCTGGCGGTTGGACCCGGCCGAACTCGCACCGGCCGGGTCGCGGGACGTCGCACACGACCGGCTGCGCTCGCTCGTCCGCGAACTGGGCATCCCCCGTCACGTGTTCGTCCGCACGCTGAGCGAGGTGAAGCCGTTCTACGTCGACTTTCAGGCTCCGACCCTGGTGACCAACCTGGTCCGTGCCGCACGCGGGCAGGACTGGGTGGACGTCGTGGAGATGCTGCCGACACCGGACGAGCTGTGGCTCACTGATCCCGCGGGCCGGCGGTACACCTCCGAGTTGCGGGTGGTGGCCGTCGACTCGACGCCGCCCGCACCGGCGTCGTGGCCGCGGTGAGGACCGGCGGACGACGCACCACGACCCGTTCGGAGGTGCTCAGCGGGCCCGCGGGTGGTCGACGCGCGCCGTCCCCGCCCCACACCCCCCGGCGCGAGACCGGCGCGCGTTGACGGACGCTAACCACGCCGAGCCCTGATCCTGCGCTCGCGAGCGGCCGACGCGCCGCGTCGGGACCTGGTGGGCGTCGACTCGGCCGCCCGTGCGCCGAGGTAGCCGGCCAGGCCGCGGACCGTGGTGTGCTCGAACAGGGCGGCGATCGGGATGTCGGTCCCGAAGTCCTCCCCCAGGGCGACGCTGGCCGCGGCCAGGGTCAGCGAAGTCGCGCCGAGGTCGAAGAAGTTCCGGTCGGCGTCGATCCGCTCCACACCCAGCACCCGGCACCACACCGCGCTGACGGCGTGCTCCAGCTCGGTGGCCGGGGTGGCGCTCCGCGGCGCGACGGGTCGGGGTGCCGGGAGTGCGGAGCGGTCGACCTTCCCGTTGGGCGACAACGGGATCGCGGTAACCTCGACCACCACCGAGGGGACCGCGGCTGCGGGCAGGCGGGTCCGCAGGAAGGCCCGGACCTCCTCTGGCCGCGGCATCCCGCCGCGGGGCACCACGCAGGCGACGAGGTGGTTCCCGCCGCCCTCACGCCGGACGGCTCGCGTCGCGGCGTCCCGGACGGCCGGGTGCTCGTGCAGGCGCCGGTCGACCTCGGCCAGGTCGACGCGGAAGCCGTCGACCTGTGCTTGGCCGTCGGACCGACCGCAGACGGTCACCAGCCCGTCCGGGCCGAGCCTGCCTAGGTCACCGGTGACGAAGCGGCGGTGGCCCGGAAAGGCGTCCGGCTCCCAGACCGCGTCGTCGGCGTCGGCCAGGTACGGGCTGCGGACCACCACCGCGCCGAGTTCACCGATACCGGCGGGGTGGCCGGCGGCGTTGACGACCAGCAGTTCGGCACCCGGCACGCCGTTGCCGACGGGCACCCGCGGCGTGGCCGGGCCGGTCACCTCGTAGTGGCTGGCGACCTGCGGTGTCTCCGTCGTCCCGTATGCGTTCACGACGGTGGCGTTCGGCGCCCAGCGCCGGATCCGGTCCACGTCCGCCCCGTGCAGCTCGTCGCCACCGCACACCACCAACCGGATGCCCGGTGCGGGCGTCACGGTCCGGGGGAGCGCGAGCATCCGCGCGAGCCCCGGGGTCACGTGGACCACCGTCGTCGACTCGTGGCGCAGCCACGCGAGCAGGTCGACCGGCTGGCGCAGGAGGCGCTGGGGCGGTAAGGACAGCGTGCCCCCGACCCGGAGCGGGGTCAGGACGTCCCGGAGCAAGGGGTCGTGTCCGAGGCCGGACAACGCGGCGAAGCGGTCCGCCGCGCCGATCCCATGCCGCTCGGTGTACCAGGACAGGAAGTGGGCCAGCGGTTCGCCCCCGCCGCGCACCGCCTTGGGGCGTCCGGTCGTGCCCGACGTGAACGCGACGTAGGCCAACGCCTCCCCGGTCACCATCGGCCACAGTGCGCTGCCTGCGGGTTCCACGCCCAGCCACCGCGTCCGGCCGGTTCGCAGCTCGGCCGGGACCTCGTCGCCGAGGCGCAACCCGACCGGAGCGGTCAGCTCGCCGAGCTGGTCTGCGAGCCGCGCCGGTGGGTGCTCGGCGTCCAACACGCAGACGGCGGCGCCCGCGCCCAGCACCCCGAGCACCGCCGTCACCAGCCGAGGGGTCCGCTCCGCGTGAATCGGCACGACGTCGCCCGCGGCCACCCCTGCGGCGTGCAGCTGCCGTGACAGGATCCCGGCCGTGCCGAAGAGTTCAGCGTAGCTAGTGGTCCCCCCGTCGCCGCGGACGGCGACGGCATCGGGGAACGCGGTCGCCGATGCGGCCAGGGTGGGCACGAGCGGCGGCACCGCAGTCCGCAGGTCGTCGTCTCCGCCGATCGCACCGTCGCGCGCGGTCCGGAGCGGGTGTTCGAGGACCGGGACATCCGGCCGTCCGCAGAGACCGTCCACCAGGGACACGTACTGGTCGACCAGCGCCGACATGTGCGCGCCGTCCAGCACGTCCTCGTCGTGCACCACGGTGAGCTCGAAACCCGCCGGACCGTCCGTTACGTAGAACACGAGGTCGAACAACGCGCCGGGCGGCACCGCGCGGACCAGCCCGGTCGTCAGCCCGGTCATGGCCGGCGACTTGGCTGGCTGGCCCAGCCAGTTGAACCACACCCGGAAGACCGGGTCGCCCGTGCCCGCCAGACCCGCGTCCCGCACCACCTGGTCGTACGGGACCTCGGCGTTCGCCCGCGCGTTCGCCAGGGCGTGCCGGGTCGAGCCCAGCACGTCAGTGAAGCTCGCCCCGGCGGGCACGGACAGCCGCAGCGGCAGCGTGCCGACCAGGAACCCGACCAGATCCTGGGTCTCCGGCCGGTCCCGGTCGCCGAAGGGCGCGCCGATCATCAGGTCTTCCTGTCCGGACCAGCGTCGCAGCAGGACGGTCAGCGCCGACAGGAGCGTCGTGTACGGGGTCATGCCGTGCATGCCCGCCACCTGACGGACGCGGTCGGCGCTGCCGGGGGGCAGCGTCCGGGACAGCACGGCAGCGCGTCCTCCGGCCGGCCCGCCGAGCGTGCTCGGCAGGTCCAGCGGCGCGGGCGGATCGGCGAGCCGGTGTCGCCAGTACGCCCGCTGTCTGGTCCTGGTGGGCGACTCCGCCCGCCCAGTGTGCCAGCGCGCGTAGTCCTGGTAACCGATGTCCTTGGCGGGCAGCACCGCCGGGCGGTCCTCGACCGCCGCCGAGTACAGCTCGCCGAGGTCGCGCAGGAGGATCCGCTCCGACCAGTCGTCGAAGACGACGTGGTGGGTCACGACGACCAGCTCGTGCCGGTCGACGGCGTGTCGGACCAGCACCGCGCGGATGAGCGGCGGTCGTGACAGGTCGAACGGCCGTCGGACCACTTCGTCGACGGCAGCGGAAGCGTCGGTGTCGCCCTCTCGCACTTCGAGCGGGAAGGGCATCGGCGGTCCGGTGCGCAGCACCGGACCGCCAGCCCCGGCCACGAGCCCGGTGCGCAGCGCGTCGTGCCGCTCGATCAGCAGGTCGAGCGCCCGCCTCAGGGCGACCAGGTCCAGCGGGCCCGTCAGGGTGAGCACCGTGGGCAGGTGGTAGGTGGGGTCCTCGGGGCGGAGTTGCCGGAGCAACCACAACCCGTACTGACCGGGACCGGGTGGGCCGTCGTCCGGGGTGGGGTGAGCAGCGCTGATCGGCTCGGCGTGCGCCTCGGCCGTGGCGACGAACCGGCTCAGCGCGGCCACGGTCGGTTCGGCGAACAACGCCGAGACGGTCAGGTCGAGGCCGGTCTCGCCACGCACGGCGGCGACTAGCGTCGCCGCCGTGAGGGACGTTCCCCCCGCTTCGAACAAGTTGTCGTCCAGGCCCCGCGGCGGGCGGCCGAGCACCCGCTCCCACAGGTCGGCGACGACGCGCTCGGCCTCGGTCGCCGGGACCATGTCCGTGCGGCTCGATGGCAGGGGGATGGCGGCCAGGGCCTTCCGGTCGACCTTGCCGGACCTGGTCAACGGCAGCCGTTCGTGCACGATGAACTCGGCCGGGACCATCGCGTCGGCCACGTGTGCGGCCATCTCGGCGCGCAGCGCCTCGGCCGCCCCCCTGCCGGTCATCCCGTCGCCTGCCGGCACGACGTGGCCTACCAGTGTGCCCTCGCCCGCACGGTCCACGCGGACTGCGGCGGCCTGCGCGATCCCCGGCAGGCTGAGCAACGCGGCTTCGACGGCACTGAGCTGGACGCGTACCCCGCGAACCTTCACCTGGTCGTCGGTGCGACCGAGGAACACGATCGCCCCGTTGGGACGGAGGCGGACCAGGTCCCCGGTGCGGTACATCTTCGGGCCCGCGATCCCCGGCACGGCGGGCAGGAACCGCTCGTCGGTGATGTCCGGGCGGTGGTAGTAGCCGCGCGCCAGCCGATCGCCTCCGATGTAGAGCTCGCCGACCTCGCCGCAGGCGACCGGCCGCAGCTGGTCGTCGAGCACCGCGACGGCCGCGCCGGGCAGTGGGAACCCGATGGGGACGAGATCCGCGTCGTCCTCGCCGACCGCCTCGGCGATCGTCTCCTCGGTGACGTCCTGAAGGGTGCTCTCGACCCCTGCCTCGGACACGCCGTAGGCGTTTACGATCCGGGTTCGAGGCCCGAGGCCGCGCCGGAAGTGTCGGAAGTCGGCGGTCGTCATCTGTTCGCCACCGCAGATGACGAGTCGCATGGCGGGCACCTGCCAGCCCGTCTCGGTGAGCCAGCTGGCGAGCAGCCGCAGCACGGTCGGCGTGAGGTCCATCGAGTCGACAGACTCCCGCACCAGCAGCTCGTGCAGCCGGGGCGGGTCGAGCAGCCAGGGCGTCGGGCAGAGCACCAGGGTGCCGCCGGATAGCAGTGCCCTGGCTAGGTCGCCGATGTGCACGTCGAAGGCGGGACTCGCCGCCTGGAGCCAGTTGGGGGCCCGCTCGGCCAGGCCGTAGCACTGCGCCCAGCCGTCGTACAGGCTCACCAGCGCCCGGTGTGACATGGCCACGGGCTTGGGCGTCCCGGTCGACCCCGACGTGTGCACGATGTAGGCCAGGTCGTCCGCACCGACCTGGTCCTCGGCAGGAGCGTCCAACGAGAGCGCAGGTCCGGAGTCGGGCTCGTCGAAGGACGAGGTCGCCGGGCACATGCCCTGGTAGGAGGCGGTGAGCTCGGGCGGACCCAGCAGCACCGCGGGCTCGACGCCGGCGAACATCCGCTCGACCTGGGGTAGGGGGATGCGGGGGTCGACCGGGACGTAGACCGCGCCCAGCTTCCAGCAGGCCACGGCGGCGGTCACGAAGTCTGCGGCGGTTTTGTCGACCAGCACGGCCACGACCGAACGCGGCCCGGCTCCCAATGCGCGCAGCAGGCGGGCGAGCCGGTCGGAGCGTGCGTCCAGGTGGCGGTAGGTCACGCGTTCGTCCTCGGTGACCACGGCATCCCGATCTGGGCACCGCGAGACCACTCTCGCCAGCCGCACGTGGACCAACCAGGCGTCGCCGTCGGGCGGAGAAGCATTCGACACAGTACGAACCTAAACGCGCGCCCTCGCGGTTTCTGTCGCCACTTCCCGGGACATGCCGGGCACAGTGGGGCGTCGTACCGTCGAGCCTGTTTGTCGCGGTGTGCCGACATGACGGAGTGAACCCGGTGAAGCAATTGATCGGTACGTCCACTGAGCTGTCCCGCAACGGATTCGCCCGCTACGACCTCGGGGAGTCCTTCCAACTGTCCGATGAGGACGCAAACCTGCAGGCCCTGCGCGTCGAGTGCGAGGACCTGCCGATCGACCCGTACGCCCCTGCCGCCGGTCGACGCCGGCGGTACGGGCGAGGTGTCCTCCTGCCGTGGCAGCGGGAGTTCAGCTGGCTGCCGCCGGTGCCGGTGCAGGACGGCAGGTCGTACCGGAACAGCTACTACCAGGGTGGGCACAACCCGGAGTACGTCGGCGTGTCGCGCGACCTGATGCCCCTCACCGAGGGCATCCGGGACAACGCACTGCTGCGGCGCGTCATCATGTTCGACTTCGACCAGACCTGGTGGACCCCCGAGGACTCGACCTGGCCACTGCACGTCGGTGTGCACGTCATCAAGCTGTCGGTCGACCAGGCGGGTGCCTTGGCGGTGTCGTCGCCGCCGACCCTGCACCAGGACGGCGAGCCGTTCACCTTCGCCCACCTGCTCGTGCGCCGTAACGCCGAGGGCGGGACCAACGTGATCGCGTCCCCTGGGTGCCGGGGCATGGACCCGGCGAACGTGCCGGCCGAGCTGATCCTCTCCCGGTTCGAGCTGACCAGACCGCTGGAGTCCTACGGCGTCGCTGACGAAATGGTGAGCCACTACGTCGGCCCGGTCGGCAAGGGACCTGGTGTGGAACCAGGGGAGCGCGTGGTTCTCCTCGTCGACTTCACCCCCATGCGCCGGCGCGTCTGACCGGTTCACCGCTCCTCTCGGAGTGCCTGGTGCCGCGCGCCTGGTTCTCCCGGCTCCGCGAGCGCGCCGGGTCGGCTCAACCGCCGTCCAGCGGCCAGCCCCGGTAGCGGCCTTCCGGGACCTGCAGGACGTCGCGCGCGACGATCTCCCACGCGCCCTGGAAGGGTTCCGCCTCGGCACGCACGCGCTCCTCGGCCTTCTGCCGGTGGAACCGCAGCACCTCGTCCGAGAGCTGAAGGTTGCCGGCGTCCAGGAACCGCACCGCCCCCCGCGCGTCCCGAACGGTCACGACGTCACCGCGGTTCTCGCCGCTCGGCGCGAACGGGATGTCGAGGTACCCCTTGGTGAAGGCCCGCACCACGCCGTCGGGGAGGCTCCCGCCCCCGCAGACCACGATACTTTCGAAGATCTGCTCGACCTCCACACGGAGGACGGCGGCCTCCTTGGCGACCGCGTGCTCGTCGAGTGCGATCCGGGCAGCGGCCCCGATGCCCCGGCGGCAGAGCCTCATCCCCTCTTCGTTGTCGCGCGGAGAGGGGATCGCGGTCGCCTCCACCGGCGTCTTCACCATCAACCGGGTGGCGTCGGCCAGCCGCGCGGTCTGCGCGGACGCCGTGATCAGCTGGCTGGCGCGGGCGGCGTCGTCGGGAAAGGCCGCCATGTACTGGTGGAACACCGTGTTGACCCGCACGTCGGGGTGGCCGAGGTTGGCGAGGTACTTCCTGCCGAGTTCGCGCAGCACGCGCACTGCGGCGACGTCCTGCGACCGGTTGCCCTGCTCGGCGTAGCCCAACGAGACCGACCTGACCCCTTGGCGTACCGCGAGGACGGCCTCGACCAGGTTGACCACGATCGCCAGGCAGGGCGGCACCAGCACCGCTGTGAGGGTGCCGAAGAACTCCCGGTCGATCACTACGCCGTACTTGTCGGCGTACCCGCCGACGAGGCGGTCGACGTACTGCCAGCGTCGCAGGGAGAGCGCGAGCGGGTGGTCCTTGAAGTACGGGACGTCGTAGCTGATCGCCCCGCCCTCGAAGCCGGTCACGCCGCCCGCGCAGGAGATCTCGGCCAGCAGCCTCGGGTCGCGCGTGCTGTGCCGGGTTTGCAGCGGCACGGTGAGTTCTGCGCTGATCCGGCGCAGCGGTTCGACGCCGTGGTTGACCATGGGGAACCCGTTGAGCGTCGACGTCCCCGTGTCGCGGCTGCCCGCGATGCCGTCGGCTGCGGACTCGTAGGCGTTGTTCCTCGTCAGGGAGTCGACCTGGTAGGAGAGCACGTCGGCGCCCGCGCGCCGCAGCGCCCGGAAAGCGGCGAGCTGGTCCTCGACCAGCGCGACGCCGGACCGCGGTTGCACCAGCGGGGTGCCGCTCGCGGCCTGACGGCCCGCGAACGACGGCTGCCGCAGCAGGAACCGGGCGTTGTCGTCGAGGCTGCGCGCCTGCCACCCCGTGCGCCAGGTTCCCAGGACCTCCCGCCGTTCCCGGTGGAACGCGACGGCTGGCACGCGTTCGTCGGGAGGCGGTTCGACGACGGACACCGGCCGTCGCGGCGGGGGCGGCGGGAACGCCCGGTTCGGGGCCCGGCCGGAGAGGTCCTCGACGAGCGTCGCGAGGACCTCGGGGATGCCGACGTAGCCGGGGAACACCCGGCGGAAGCCGAGCCCGAGCACCTCGGCTCGCACCCGCTCCGGGTGGTCCACCGCGAGGTTCCCGCCCGCGTACCACAGCGCCCCGCCGCCCGGCGCCGCCGCCCGCAGGTCGGCGAACTCGGCGAGGTAGTGGCGCAGGTGCCCGTCCAGGCAGGAGATCATCACGACGTCGACGTGACCGGCGACCGAGAAGAAGTCGCTCAGCGAGTTCTGGGTGCCCATGTGGTGCAGGCGGTAGCTGGCTCCGGTCAACGCGCGCCGCAGAACGGTGAGCCCGACTGAGTGCGCGTCGCCGCCGATCCCGCCGAGGGCGATGGAGTACCGGGGCGGGCTCATGTAGTGAACACGCCGGCCGCGCGGGTACGCGCGTTCGCGGTCATGCTGATGACCGCGCCCGCGCCGATGGGCGACACCCTGGCGGAGACGCCCGTGTAGCCGCCCGGCGTGAGGTACAACCCCCAGGTGGCTTCCCAGTCCTCGACCTCCCCGCTGACCGGGTCGACGACCGGTTCGCGGTCCGGGACGACCCGCCGCTGGGCGACGTACCCCTGGCGCGGGGCCGTCCGCAGTGACTCGGCCCACGTCCGGTCGTCGCTCTCCCACCCCGCGACGATGCCCGCGCCGCCGAACAGCGAGTTGGGCTTCAGCAGGATCTCGTCCTTGTGCTCGCGGCACTCGTCGAGCAACTCGGGCGCGGCGTCCTGGCCGATTGCCCTCGTCCACGGGACCACGCGGTCGACCAGGGCCAGCTCGCCGGGCGTGAACGCGGACCTGAAGCGCGGGTCGGACAGCATCGCCAGGCAGCCCTTGTTGCTGTAGAGGGTGCTCTCCAGCGGGGTCCACAGCACGATCTCCCGATCTTCGTGCTTGCGGAAGACCAGCTCGGCACACCTCCTGGCGACCGGGTCGACCGCCAGTTGGTGCGCGGAGAAGTCGCGGAGCACGACGTCGATCCTCCTGCTGCGGAAGAAGAGGTGGCTGCCGCGCTCAGAGACCTCGTCCAGCTCTCCGACGTGGAAGTCGAGGCCGCAGCGCCGCATTAACTCGCCGATGGAGTGGCTCTCCCCGCCGTCCTCGGCGAGCCCGCCGGGACCGTCGAGCAGCACGACCGTGGGCTCACGGCCCTCCGCGACCTCGGCGCCCAGTTCGCGCAGCAGCGCGGCGACCCGCTTGCCGGTATGGGTGTGGCTCAGCCGGTGCTCGGCCGCGAACCGCGCGAACGCATCGACCTCCAGGAACTTCCTGGGGATCTCACCGGTCCTGTCCAGGCCGCCCAGGTTGCTCTCGATGTTGAACTCCAGCAGCTGGAAGGAACCGCCGTCGTGGTACATGTCCGCGCGGGCGTACAGCGGTGGTGGCCCGCCACCAAGCCGGGTGAGCAGCGGGTACCACGACTCGGGGATCCGCAGGGCGGCGCAGTAGGCCCGCAGGTCGCCGTCGAACAGCCGCGCGGGCAGCGAGGTGATCAGGTCGAACACCCGAACGGCGTCGTCGGCGAACCGGCGGATCTCGGCGTCGTCGACGAACAGCGGCCGCGGGAGCACGCGCCTGGCCACCTTGTCGGACAGCACCGAGGAGAAGTCCGCGACGAGCCCCGCGGTCCGCAGGCCGCTCCCGTCGGCGGCGCAGCCCGCGACGTAGGCCGCTGTGGTCCTGTTCGTCATGACGGGTCGGCGACCTCGACCGGGCGGGTCTCGACGCGGACCAGCCGGGTGAGTCGGCCGTGCAGCTCGACGAGGTCCTCGTAGGTGTCGACGCCGAGCACCATAGCGTTGACCGCGTACACGACGTGGTCGCCCGCCACCACGTCGCCCGGCTCCACGAAGGGCGCCACGTACGCGACGTTCGGGTGCGCGCGCAGTTCGTCGAGGCCGTGCGCGGCCACGACCTCGCCCGGTTGCTCGGCGAACACGCTGAGCGCGGCGTAGGGGACCGGCTCGGGCGGCGACAGGCGGAGCGGCGGCGGCTCGCCGACGGCGAGAGCCAGGTTCTGCGCCTGGAGGTCCACCCCGGTGAGGTCCTGCACCAGCCGCCAGACCATCTGCCCGCCGAACCGCCCCGCGTTCAGTTCGACCACGGTCGGGCCGAGGACCGCGTCGTCGATGACGGTGGCGTTGACCGTCGTGTTGTCGATGCCCAGCGCCAGGACGGCCTGCTCGACCGCCGTCTCGACGAGTGCCCGGCGTTCGGCTGGCGGGTCCGCTGGCAGGTGGGCGAACCCGTACCCGAAGTACGTCCCCTCCTGGGCGAGCACCCGGTAGACGAGCATCGGGCTGACCTGACCGTTGTGGACCGCGACCTCGGCGTCGTACTCGATCCCGGTCAGCACCCGCTCGACCAGGAACTGGCTGGTGGCCGCCAGCGGATCTCCACCGGGGACTGGGGCTCGCTGATCCAGCGCGCCCCCCACCGCGTGCGGTGCGCCCGCCAGCAGTTCGCGGTACGCTCGCCGCAGGTCGCCGGAGGACTCCACCCGGCGCACCAGGGCACTGCCCGAACCGTTGACCGGCTTGATGATCGCCGGAAAGCTGACCTCGCGGGCCACCCGGTCCACCTCGTCCTCACCGCTCAACAACGCGAACGGCGGAGACGGCAGGCCAGCGGCGCGCAGGGCCCGCCGCATCGCGTACTTGTTGCGGGCCCGCGCGAGCCCGTCGGCCGGTGTCCTCGCCACGCCGAGCCGTTCGGCCGCGTAGGCCGTGGCCACCATCGTGCTGTCGCTCCACGACAGCAGGGCGGCGAGGCGATCGCCCCCCATCTTCCGCGCGCACTCCGCGATGAGTTCCGGCGCGCGCAGATCCTGGACCACACCCACGGCGGAGAACAGCGAACGGACATCGTACCGGGCGCCGCCGAGCGCTTCCTGCGTCGTGATGAGCGCGGGCGCGTACCCGGCCTGGTGCGCGGTCGCGACGAACCCCTCGTGCGCACGCCGCGAAACGGCCCCCGCGACGATCGCCACCACATCGCCCATGTCCTGCCTCCGCGCTCTCGACTGCTGCCGAGCACGACGGTAAACGCTTCAGCCGGTGTCGGGTCGTCACTTGTTCCGGGGTCACCACACGCCGGTGGACGCGTCCTACCGTCGGTCGCCGGAACGGAGGGGTGTGCGTGCGCGAGAATTACTTCAACCCGCGGCTGATGGCGGGGAAGGTGGCCGTGGTGACGGGTGGCGCCACCGGCATCGGGCTGGGCATCGCCTGCGCCCTCGCCGCTACCGGTGCCGACGTGGTGATCACGTCCCGATCCCAGGAGCGCCTAGAACAGGCCGAGTTGGTGGTCGCCGAGCAGACCGGCAGGCTGTGCGCTGGCGTCCCGTGCGACGTGCGGGACGAAGATCAGGTGGGTGCCCTGCGCGAGTTCGTGCGCGCCCGGTTCGGTCCGGCGACCGTCGTCGTGAACAACGCCGCGGCCAACTTCAGGGTGAAGGCGGAGAAGATGACGGTGCGGGCGTTGCGCACGGTCGTGGAGACCGACCTGATCGGCACGTCAACGGTCACCACGACCTTCGTGGGCGACATGATCGAGGCCGGCGGGGGCGCTCTGCTGGCTATCACGGTGGCGCAGGCCGAACGTGGTTTCCCCGAGTTCTCCCACGCCGGCGCGGCGAAGGCAGGGATAACGTCGCTGATCGGGTCATGGGCCCGGGAGTGGGGGCGGCACGGGATCCGGGCGAACGCGATCGCCCCAGGGCCGGTCCCGACCCCCGGCGTCACCGAGCACATGCTCGGGAAGCCGGCGGAGCACGCGGACGACGCGTTCGCCCAGCACCTCGGTTCGGCTCCGCTCGGTCGCCTGGGACGGGTCGAGGACGTCGCCAACGCCGCCGTCTTCCTGTGCTCCGATGCCGCGTCCTGGATCACCGGCACCACGCTGACCCTGGACGGTGGGATGAACCTCCCCGCCGTGCCGTGACGGGTGGGGCGGGTCCGCTCCCGCCCCACCCCGCCGTCAGCGCGCGCCCTGCCCGGCCAGCTCGGCGGCCATCGTCTCGATGGTGGACAGCTCGAACATCGCCCCCGCGCCCAGCTCGACCCCGAAGCGGTCCCCGATCCGCGCGGTGAGCTGTACGGCCGACAGCGAATTGCCGCCGAGGTCGAAGAAGTCGTCCGTCGGCTTGATGTCGCGGATCCCGAGCGTCTGCTCCCACAGCACCCGCAGCTGGTCGGTGATCACGGACGGGGTGGCCGCCGGAGCCGTCGCCGGGACGTTGACGACCACCGGCGCGGGTTCCACCGATGCCGCGACCGGGGGGATCGGTTCGCCTGGGGCTTCTCCACCCACCCGCAGCACGCCGCTCACCTGCGGCAGGGGGCCGGGCGCGTCCACCACCACCACCGGCGGGTACGAGCCGTTCAGCAGTTCCAAGAAGGCTGCGGCGCCCTGGGCCGGGGTCAGCAGCCCGTCCCCGGCGGCGGGCTCGCGAGCGGACTCGCGGGCGGGGGCGCTGTCGGCCATCCGCGCTGCGGCCTGCGCTCGCAGCGTGAACTGCTCGATCGTCGCCAGCGGCTCCCCGGTCTCGGCGTCATAGAACTCGCAGTCGAGTGTGCGGGGTGAGCGGTCGGCCGTACCGAGCCTGCCGACCACCAGCATCCGGGGGCGCATCGGCGCGAACGTGGTCAGCCTCCGGTGCATCCACGGCACGAGTTCGACGCCGGGCTCCGCGTGCGCCAGCTGGGCCGTTGCCGCGTCGAGCAGCGCCGCGTGCAGGGGGTGGGCGTCCAGGTCGTCGTGGAACTCGGCGGGCAGCACCAGCTCGCACAACGCCTCGTCGGTGGTGCCCCACCGACCCACCGCCGTGTGCCACCGGGGTCCGTAGGTGATCCACGGCGGCAGGTCGGCGACGGGCGTGCTCGGGAACCGGGCCCGCAGGTCGTCGGGGTCGACGGCCTCCGGCGGCGTTCCCCCGGCCGCCACCAGTCCGGTCGCGTGCTCGGCCCAGCCCCCGTCGCCGGGAGCCGCCGGTCGGGACTCGACCCGGAACCGGTGCATGTCGCCCACGGGGGTGAGCACGACCCTGAACTCGACCGCGTGGTCACCCGGCGCGGGCACGAGGAACATCGCGTCCTGGAAGCGCACCGGGTAGTCCTGCGAGTGCACGCCGGTCCTGCGCACCGCCGAGAGGACCATGTCCAGCAGCGCGGCGCCGGGCAGGATCCGGCGGCCGAGGAACTGGTGCTCGTCGAATTCCCAGTCGACGCCGGGCGTCACCACGCGGCGGTACTCGGCGTGGAGACCCCCGGTGTCGACCACCCGGTCGGCGGAGGTCACCCCGGTCAGCACGCCGAGCGACACGGCGGAGGCAGCGGCCATGCCGACCTCCGCCCAGCCCGGCCACTGCACCGACAGCGTCAACCGCTCCCGCCCGCTCGCCTGCCGGGCGTGCGCGTCGAGGAACGCGTTCGCGGCGGCGTAGTCGGCGCTGCCGTATAGCCCGGACAGCGCGGCCTGACTGGAGAACAGCACGAGGAAGTCCAGACCCAGCCGGTCGGAGAACACCTCCTCCAGGTTGAGGGTGCCCGCCACCTTCGGCCCCAGTACCCGCTCCACCTCATCGGCCGTGCGCCGCTCGATGAGGCCGCCGCCGGGCAGACCGGCCGAGTGGACCACGCCCGCGACCTGGCCGAAGCGCTGCTCGACCTCGGCCACCGCCGCGCGCAGCGAGGCGAGGTCCGCGACGTCTCCGGTGACCACGAGCGTCTCGGCACCCGCGTTCTGCATGGCGTCGAGCGCGGCTCCGACCTGCCTGCCCCGCGCCGAATCTGCCTCGGGCAGGCCGGTCCGGCTGAGCAACGCGATCCTGGGGCGCAACCCCGACTCGCTCAACGCTTGGGCGACCACCAGGCCGATGCCGCCGAGCCCGCCGGTGACGAGGTAGGTGCCGCTGTGCCGCAGGAGGGGCCGATCGGCGCGCCCGAGCACGGGTTCGGCGTCCAGCCGAGGCAGCCAGCGCGCGGAGCCGCGCAGCGCCACCAGCGGGCGCGTCGGTTCGGCCAGCTCGGCGCTCAGCGCCGACTCCGGCGTGTTGTGCCCTATGTCGAGGCAGCCCCACCGCACGCCGGGGATCTCGCGCTCTGCGGAGCGGACGAAGGCGTTTGCCATGGCTGCCACCGGGTTCACCCGCTCGTCGCCGGTGACGTCGACGCCGCTTCTGGTGAGGACGAGCACCGTGATCGACTTGCGGTGCCGTCGGTGCAGCGACGCCGCGGTTCTCGCCGTCGCCAGCAGACCGCGAACGGCGTCGAGCGCGGCGGTCCCGGTCGGGGCGTCGTCGCCCGCCAGCAGGCAGTGGGCGATCACGTCAGGTACCGTGCCCCGGCGCTCCAGCTCGGCGCACAGGGCGGCCCACTCGTCACCTGAGGCGGCGTCGAGCACCCAGGTGGCGCCAGGGACGTCGTGCGGGTGGACCCGGACCGTCCGGTAGGACGCGCGCTGGAACGCCGCACTCACCGTGGCGGCGGTGTCCTGGGCCGCGGGCAGCAGTGCCAGCGCTGTCAACCCGCCCGCGTCCCGGCCATTGCGGTTCAGGCGGACCGTGTCGTGCCTGCGCCAGGTGAGGTGGCTCAGCGTCCACGTGTCGGGGTCTTCGGGCGCGGTGTGCCTCTCGGGCGTCCGGTGCGCCTCGATGGGTGCCTGCGCCAGCGCCGCCGGGGTGGCGGGCGCACCGCCGCCGCGCTCGATCCAGTACAGCTTCCGCTGGTAGGGGTACCCGGGAACGGCGACGCGGCGGCGCTCGGCGAACGCCTCCGACTCCCAGTACCCGACCGGCTGCCCGTGCGCCCACAGGGTGGCCAGCGCCTCGGTCAGCGCGGCCTGGTCGGTGACGTCGCCCTTGGGCTTCGGCGCGGTCGCCAGCACCACCGACCCGCTCGACCGCACCTGCGGGTTCGGCTTGAGCAGGGAGTATAGGGTGCGGCCCGGTCCTACCTCCAGCGCGGTGAAGGGGCCGCTGGCGACCAGCGCGCGCACGGCCCGGTCGAACCGCACGGGAGCGACCAGCTGCTCGGACCAGAATGCGGGCGAGCAGGCCTGCTCCGGGCTGATCGGCCCACCGGTCGTGGCCGAGACGACCGGCATGCGAGGCTCCTGGAGCCGCACGCCGCCCAGCACCTCGTGCAGCTTGTCCGCAGACTCCCGCATGCTCGGCGAGTGGTACGCGTGCGCGGTGCGTACCGGCTGGCAACTGATCTTCCTGCCCTCCAGTCGCCCCCCCGCCTCGGCGAGCGCTTCGTGGGAGCCGCTGAGGACGGTCTGCCGCGAGTTGTTGGTCGTGGCTACCGCCAGCTCCGCGCCGATCAGGTCGTCCACAGCATCGAGCACGGTGTCCTCCGCAGCGGACACGGCGAGCATCCCACCGGGTGGCGCCTCCGCCATGAACTTCGACCTGGCCGCGATGACCGTGAGGCCGTCGGCGAAGCCGAACGTGCCCGCCACTGCTGCGGCGACCAGCTCGCCGAGGCTGTGCCCGACCAGGACGTCGGGCGTGATGCCCCAGTGCATCAGGCAGTGCGCGAGGGTGTACTCCAGCACGTACAGCAGCGGTTGGGCAACCTCGGTGGGCGTTAGCTCCTCCGTCGTGGACGCGGTCAGCCACAGCTTCCGCAGGTCGCGTCCGAGCAGCGGCTCCAACTGGTCGAACGCGGCGTCGCAGCCTTCGCGGAACAGCGCCTCGTCCTCGTAGAGGCCGCGGAGCATCCTCGGGCTCTGCGCGCCCTGGCCGGGGAAGGCGAACACGAGCCTGCGGTCGACCTTGTCGCAGCGGAAAATCCGGCCGTGGTCGCGCAGGGCCTCGGCCGCGTCCGCCGCGCTCGATGCAAGCACCGCGCCGCGCCTCGGCAGCGCGGTCCGGCCCACGCGCAGGGTGTGCGCCGCGTCGGCGAACTCCCGCTCGGGCAAGCCCGCGAAGTGGTCGGCCAGCCGCTCGCGCAGCGCGTCGTCGGCGGTGTCGTCCAACGCCGACCACAGAATGGCCTCCACCTGCCCGGTCTGCCCGGTCTGCCCGGTCGGACGGCTCGCGCACCTGGGAGCCGCGCCCACGGGCGGCTCTTGGAGGATGAGGTGCGCGTTCGTGCCGCCGATTCCGAACGAGCTGATGCCGCAGCGCCGCGGGCTGCCGTCCACGCGGGGCCACGGCACGGGCTCGGTGGCGAGGTAGAACGGGGAGGTCGCCCAGTCGATCTCCGGGTTCGGCTCGCTGACGTTGATGGTCGGCGGGATCCGTTCGTGCCGCAGAGCCAGCACCGCCTTGATGACCCCGGCGACGCCGGCCGCCTGGCCGAGGTGGCCCACATTGGACTTCACCGACCCGATGGCGCAGTATGGCGTGGTCAGGTCCGTGCCACTGGCCCGGCGGTAGGCGTCGGTCAGCGCGGCCACCTCGATGGGGTCGCCGACCACCGTGCCGGTGCCGTGCGCCTCCACGTACCCGATGCTCCTCGGGTCCACCCCGCCGAGGCGCAGCGCCTCGGTGACACAGTCACTCTGCCCGTCCACGCTCGGCGCGGTGAACCCGGCCTTGCGGTCGCCGTCGTTGTTGATCGATGAGGAGAGGATGACCGCGTGGATCGTGTCCCGGTCCCGGATCGCTGCGGACAGCGGCTTGAGAAGGACGGCTCCCACTCCGGAACCGAAGTTCGTCCCGGTCGCCTTCCCGTCGAAGGGGCGGGGCAGGCCGTCGCTCGCCAACATCCCGCCGGGCAGGTAGGGATAGCCGCGGTGGAACGGGGTCTCGATGTCCGAGCCGCCTGCGATGGCCATCTCGCACTCACCCACCCGCAGGGCGTTGCTGGCGATGTGCATCGCGACCAGGGAGGTCGAGCACGCCGTCTGCACGGTCATCGACGGCCCGCGCAGCCCGAGCTTGTACGACACGAACGTGGAGACGTAGTCGGGCGCGTTGGTGATCTCGATCGCCGTCCAGCCCAGCGTGGCGATCAGTCCCGGCACCTCCTCGACGTGGTCGATCCGGTACCGGTTGACGTTCGTGCCCGCGTACACGCCGATCCGGCCGTCGAAGCGGGCCGGGTCGTACCCGGCGTGTTCGAGTACGGCGTGCGAGGTCTCCAGGAACATGCGCTGCTGCGGGTCGCGCAGCTCCGCGTCCTTGGGCGTCATGGCGAACAGCTCGGCGTCCAGCTCGCCCTCGTCGTCGAGCACCGGGCGGCGGCGCACGTAGTTCGGCTTGGCCATCCGGTCCGGACGCTCGCCGTTCGCGAGCAGTTCCTCGTCGCTCAGTTCGGTGATGCAGGTGCGCCCCGCGTCGAGGTTCTCCCAGAACTCGGTGATGTTCTTCGCACCGGGGAACTTCGCCGCCATCCCGATGATGGCGATCGGTTCGACATTTCCCATCTGGGTCACTCCTCGCGAGGTCGTGCGGCAGACAGCACGGTGGTCTCCCATCCTTCGGCGACGACTCGACCGGGACAGGTCCCGCAAAGGTGGTACGCATGGTCCGCGCGGACGGGCGAGGGGTGGTTCAGGCCGAAGCGCCGGAGTAGCGGCGCAGTCCTGAGTGGAAGAACCGCCGGGTCAACCAGAAGGCCGCGACCGCGAAGCACAGCTCGACCGCCACGGCCGTCATGGAGAGCCGGGCCGTGACGGCCTCGGCTGGCAGCGTGACCGCGAAACCCACGGGGACCACGAACGTCAGGGCGTACCTCAACCACGATGGGTAGATGGTCAGCGGCCACCGCGACGCCTCGTACACCGACTCGAACAGCGCGACGACCTCCGTGATGTCCACGAGCCAGAAGGCGGTGCACACGAGGCTGAACAGGAAGCAGTAGAGGATGAACAGCCCGACCGCGGCAGTGAGCGCGAACAGGAGGAGGTCGACCGGTCCGGTGCGGCTGGACGAGCCGAGCACCCCCGCAGTGACCAGCCCCGCGCCGGCAAGCACGTTGGTGCCCTGCCAGACGTCCACCTGGCGGATGCTCAGCAGCAGCTGGGCGTCGACAGGCTTGGTCAGCACGAAGTCGAGTGAGCCCCGGTTGATGTCGGTCGCCATCCGGTAGAGGTTGGGCCGCACGAACACCCGCAGCAGGCCGCTGACCATCGTGAAGACCCCGAGCAGCACGAACATCTCCATCCGGCTCCACCCGTTGAGCTCGGAGATGTGCCGGTAGACCAGCAGGACACCGGCGACCGCGGCGATGACGGCCAACGCGGAGTGGAACAGCTGGATGAAGAAATTGGCCCGGTACTGGAGGTCGTTCATCACCTGGACGCGCAGCAGGTGCCGCGCCAGCCGGACGTAGTGGACGCGCATGACCGCCTCAATTCGACTTCAGTGCCCGACTGATGTGTGCCTGCGCACCGCGCGGCGCCAGACGAGGGCCACCGCCGCGCTCGCCACGGCGATCCAGACCAGTTGCATGACCAGGCCGTGCAGCAGTTCGTCGGTGGTCAGGGTGCCGAGCAGCGACTCGACCGGGAAGCCGAAGGTCCAGGGGAACGGCGTCAGCTCGGCGACATCGCGCAGCCACTGCGGCAGCAGCGACATCGGCATCATCCGACCCGACAGCAGGATCTCCACTACGAGGAAGACGTCGAAGAAGGCCGATGACCTGGTGGTCCAGAACGAGGTCAGGCCGAGCAACCACAAGTACAGCGCGCGGATCAGGTAGGCGCCCCACGCGGCGACGACGAACACCGTGACTCCCAGCGGCGTGACAGACAGCTCCGGGCGGACCACCAGCGCCAGGACAGTGGCGACCGGCAGCCAGAAGGCGATCATGACGAGCTTCCACCCGGCGAACGCGGCGATGTCGTGGTGGATCGGGTGCATCGGCCGGAGCATCAGCGACGAGAACTGCCCCGATTCGATTCGCGCGGAGAACCCGTACGGGGTGAAGGCGATCACCATGTTCCGCACGAGCATCCAGACCAGGAAGTACGCCGAGAGCGCGCCGGTGCTCCATCCGCCGACCGAGCCGCCGCTGGCCTGCGTCGCCGCGTGCCAGAGCGCCAGGTAGATCAGGGACTCGATGAACATCGCGGTCAGCACGAGGTAGTTGGTCACGCGGTACTGGAACTGCCTGCTGATGGCGAACCTGATGGCCCGCGCGTAGAAGGTCGCGAGGAACTGGACACCACCCACCCGCCTCACCCCGCTTCTCCTGCGGACAGCGCCAGGTCGATCACGTCTTCGACCGGGGGATCCTCGATGACCAGGTCGACCACCGTGTGCGCGGCCAGGATCGCGGCGACCACGCCGGCCGCCTCCGCCTTCGGCACAGTGAGGACGACCGAGTGCCCCTCCTGGCGGACGATCTGCCCATACCCGGACAGATCGACGTCCGCCGCCTCCAGGGTGAGCCGGATCTCCTTCGAGGTGGCGAGCGCGGCGCTCAACGCGTCCAACGGGCCGTCGTACTGGATCCGCCCCCGGTTGATGATGACCACCCGTGCGCATAGGGCCTCGATGTCGGCCGGGTAGTGGCTGGTGAGCAGGACCGTCGTGCCGTCCCGGCGGTTGTGGTCGGCGATGAAGGACCGAAGCCGTCGCTGGGTGGCCGCGTCCAGGCCGAGAGTGGGTTCGTCGAGGAACAGCATGCGCGGCCGGTGCAGCAGCGATCCGGCGAGCTCCACCTTCATCCGCTCGCCGAGCGAGAGGTTACGGACCGGCCGTCGGAGAAGGTCGCCGATGTCGAGGAGGTCGACCAACTCGTCCTTGGTCCGGCGGAATCGCGCGTCGGGGATCTGGTAGATCGCCTGGCTGAGCTCGAAGGACTCGATCGCGGGCAGGTCCCACTGGAGCTGGTTGCGGCCGCCCATCAGCAAGGCGATCCCGGACAGGAAGGCGCGCTCCCGGTGGGACGGGACGTGTCCGAGGACGTGGACGCTGCCGCCGGTCGGGTGGAGCAGCCCGGAGAGCGCCTTGAGCGTCGTGGTCTTGCCCGCGCCGTTGGAACCGAGGAAGCCCACCACCTCGCCGTCACCGATCTCGAAGGAGGCGCCGCGTACCGCCGCGACGGTGCGCGTCCGCCTGACGAACAGGCTGCGCGCTGCGGCGGCCAGCCCTGCCTCCCGCTCCGGCACGCGGAACGTCACCTCCAGACCGTCCACCCGCACCGCCGGTGACGCGTCGCTCACGAGAACCCCCTCGTCGTGCCGCCGACGGCGACCGGCGCGGTCGGCTGCTGCGGAATGGTCCCGTGCCCGGCACGGGCGCGCACGTCCCCTCTTCGCGGGGCACGCCCGGTCGCCGTCGCTGGCAGGGTCCCACCGCGCTCGCGGTGTCGCAGCTATTGGGGACGGGTCGGCGCCACGGGGGGCGACCCACGATGGGGCCAACCCGGTGTCCCGGTCGGGGTGTCCACTGGAGGCTTCAGGTGTCGGTGCCCGAGCGCGACGACTGTCCCGCAGACGACCCCCCGGTGGCGCGGGCGGTCGGCATCATCGGAGAGGTGCTCGGCCTCGGCGAGGTGCCGGGGGACACGCCGATCTTCCGGCTCGGCGCCACCTCGATCCACGCGGCGCGGATCTGCGCGAAGCTGGCAGAGGTGGCTGGCGAACCGATGCCGCTGTCCGAGTTCTTCCGCGACCCCACGGCAGGCGGCGTGACGGCCTGGCTGGCCGGGCGGTCGCGGGGACGCGCCGAGGCCTGACCGGTCACCACGGCGCGCCGAGCAGGTCGAGCACGAGGTCGCTGACCTGGGGGCTGTCCATGAGGTCACCGTGGTCGACGGCCAACCGGGTGGCGGGCCGCCCATGCTCGGTCCCCCGGGTGTCGTGGTCGCGGCACAGGATGCGGTGGACGGGACCGTAGGTGACCTCCACCGGGGCACGGCTCGCGCACATCAGGTACCGGGTGAACATCGAGAACCGCTCGGCCATGTACTCGCCGAACTGCGCGGGCGTGCCCTCCTCCCGCATGGCGCGCAGCACCAGCGGCCGGTAGGTCTCGCGCATCAGTCGGAGCACGGGTTCGAGGTCACCCCCGTCCCGCGGCAGACCCTTCCGCCGCGAGGCCAGCACGTCGTGGAAAGACCTGATCGCCCCGGTCACGACGGACTCGTCGAGGCTCGTGTTGAGCCCGCGGACGATCGTGTCGAACTGGACAAAGGCGACGTCCTCGTCGACCACCTCGGCGTCGAACACCGCGACGACAGGGGTCGCCAGCTCTGCCGCGTGCAGGCCTTCCGCCACCTGGCAGGCCAGCCCGGCGCCGCCGCAGCGCCCCAGCACCGCCATCACGTCGTAGCCGGAGTCGCCCAACTCGTCCAGCACGAGGCGGACGTACTCGTCGGGGTGCGCGCGGTCGGGCGGTACCTGGTCCACCAGGGATACGTCACACTCCAGGAACGACACGCTCTCGTCGGGGAACGCCGCCGCCATCTCCGGGAAGCTCGTGACCGAACGCCGCTCGGTGAAATCGACCCCGAGGACGATCCGGCCGCCGGTACCGCGCCGCAGCGTTCTCAGCCGACCGGACATGTGCAGGCCCTCCTCCGCGAACCGTCGTCAGCGGAGTGTCGGACGCCGAGCGCCCGATCCGCACGCCCCCCGAAATAGGGGCAACCCGTCGTCGTCCCCGAAAACGGGTACGGCGACGGGGACCGACCACCGGCCCGGTCCCGCCCGCGCCCCGCCGACCCCGCTCCCAGCGCTGCGGGGGAGCGGCCGCGCGCGGCCAGCCAGCCGCACGGGCCGCGTCCAGGGCGGTGCGCGACCTCTTCGTGACGGCTTCGTGACCGCTGGCGCAGGACGTTGACCAACCCGCCGCGAACGGGCGATCACACGCGCTCCCGGTGCCCAGGACGCACCGCCCCTACCTGGGGCGGAGCGCGCCGTCGCCGCCGGATGAGCGGGTAGGTCATTGCGCTAGGCTGCTCCGTCACAAGGGTCGTGGCAGGCAGGGAGTCGCCACCGTGCCCGTGCGCATCCGGTTCGAGTTGATGAGGTGGCGAGCGCGTGTCTGAGTTCACGCCGAACGTTCCAGAGCGGCCGTTCTTGGATGGTCTGGAGCTCAAGTGGGCAGCTCGGTGGGAGGAGTCGGGGGTATACCGGTTCAACGCTCCCGGTGACCGCTCCGCCGTCTTCTCGATCGACACGCCGCCGCCGACCGTCAGCGGCTCGCTGCACGTGGGCCACGTGTTCTCCTACACGCACACCGATGTCGTCGCGCGCTTCCAGCGGATGCGGGGCAAGCACGTCTTCTACCCGATGGGGTGGGACGACAACGGGCTGCCGACCGAGCGACGGGTGCAGAACCACTTCGGCGTGCGGTGCGACCCGTCGCTGCCCTACGATCTCGACTGCACCTACCCGGAGCCGCTGAAGAAGAAGGGTGAGCGCCCGCTCGTCAACCTGTCCCGGCGCAACTTCGTCGAGCTGTGCGAGAAGTTGACCGAGGTGGACGAGCTCGCGTTTGAGGAGCTGTGGCGCAGGCTGGGCCTGTCGGTCGACTGGTCGATGACGTACATGACGATCAGCCGGCGCGTCCAGCGGCTTTCCCAGCTCGCGTTCCTCCGCCTGGTGCGGGACGGTGAGGCTTACCAGGCCGAGGCGCCGACGCTGTGGGATGTCGGTTTCCAGACCGCAGTCGCGCAGGCCGAGCTGGAGGACCGGGAGCACCCCGGCGCGTGGCACCGGATCTCGTTCCACGCCCCCGGCGGCGAGAAGGTCTTCATCGAGACGACCCGGCCGGAGCTGCTGCCAGCGTGCGTCGCGCTGGTCGCGCACCCCGACGACGAGCGCTACCAGGAGCTGTTCGGCTCCACCGTGACCTCCCCGGTGTTCGGGGTGTCCGTGCCCGTGCTGCCCCACCCTGCGGCTGAGCAGGACCGGGGCGCCGGCATCGCGATGTGCTGCACGTTCGGCGACACGACCGACGTGCAGTGGTGGCGCGAGCTGAAGCTGCCCACCTGCACCATCATCGGCCGGGACGGGCGGATCCTGCCGGAAGCCCCGGCTGGCCTCGACAGCGCCGAGGGCCGCGAGGCGTACGCCGCGCTGGCCGGTGCGACCGTGCACACCGCCCGCGAGCGCGTGGTGGCGATGCTGCGCGAGTCCGGCGACCTGGACGGCGAGCCGCGCAAGGTGGTGCGGCCGGTCAAGTTCTACGAGAAGGGCGACAAGCCGCTGGAGATCGTGTCCAGCCGGCAGTGGTTCATCCGGTCCCTCTCGCACCAGGACGCCCTGCTCGAACGCGGTGCAGAGCTGGAGTGGCACCCCACTTACATGAAGGCCCGCTACGACGACTGGGTGCGCGGCCTCAACAGCGACTGGCTGATCAGCCGCCAGCGGTTCTTCGGCGTCCCGTTCCCGGTGTGGTACCCGCTGGACGACGAGGGTGAGCCGGTCTACTCCGAGCCCATCATCCCCGACGAGGAGTCGTTGCCGGTCGACCCCTCCTCGGCCACCCCACCTGGGTACGACGATGAGCAGCGCGGTCGCCCAGGTGGCTTCGTCGGCGACCCGGACGTGATGGACACGTGGGCGACGTCATCGCTCACCCCGCTGATTGTCTGCGGCTGGGAATCTGACCCCGAGCTGTTCGCGCAGACCTTCCCCATGGACCTGCGCCCCCAGGGCCACGACATCATCCGGACCTGGCTGTTCGCCACGGTGTTGCGCTCGTACCTGTCCGAGGGCGCGGTGCCGTGGCGGCACGCCGCGCTGTCCGGGTGGATCCTGGACCCGGACCGCAAGAAGATGAGCAAGTCCAAGGGGAACGTCGTCACCCCGATGCACCTGCTGGAGCAGTTCAGCGCCGACGCGGTGCGGTACTGGGCGGCCAGCGGCCGGCCGGGCACGGACACGGCGTTCGACGAAGGGCAGATGAAGATCGGCCGCAGGCTGGCTACCAAGCTGCTCAACGCGAGCAAGTTCGTGCTCAGCATCCCGGAGCCGGCGGCGGGCGCGGAGGTGACCGAACCGCTCGACCGCGCGGTGTTCGACCTGCTCGACGACGTGGTCGCCCAGGCCACGGCGGCGCTGGAGGCGTTCGAGTACACCACCGCGCTGGAGGTCACGGAGCGCTTCTTCTGGCTGTTCTGCGACGACTACCTCGAATTGGTCAAGCCCCGCGCCTACGCCGACATCGGCGGCGACGCGGGTCACGAGTCCGCGCGGCTCGCGCTGCGCACCGCGCTGTCGACGCTGCTGCGGCTGTTCGCCCCGTTCGTCCCATACGCCACCGAGGAAGCCTGGTCCTGGTGGCACACCGGGTCCGTGCACGCCGAGTCCTGGCCCACCACGGCTGGTGGCGACGCCGCGCCGTCGGTGGAGCTGGTGACCTTGGCGACCACGGCGATCAGCGCGGTGCGCAAGGCCAAGAGCGACGCAAAGCAGTCGATGCGGGCGTCTGTGGAGAAGGTCCGCGTGCTCGGCCCCCGCGATCAGCTCGACCGGATCGAGCTGATCGCCGACGACATCCGCGCGGCGGGCCACGTCGACGTGATCGAGTTCGAAGCCACGACCGAGCCGCTCCGCTTCGAGGTGACCCTGCCTGAATCGTGACCGACGGAATTGACGACGCCTGTCCCGTTATCACGGGACAGGCGTTTTCCGGTTTTGTGGTGGATCCGGTACAAGTGATCTCCTAGGCTCAGCCGATGTGGGCTACTCGCGGAATTCAGCCGATCCTGGTCCTCGGCTGCGGATTTTGTGCACCACGCAGCCCGCACCGAGTCACTTCCACCCCGTGGTGCCATTGTTGAGAGAATTGACCGGGCGCGGGCACGAAGTGGTTGTCGCCTCGGCCAGTTCGTTCGCCGGTGCGATCGCCTCAGCCGGTTTTCGCCCGCACGCCGTCGGACTCGATTTCCGGGTGGGCGAGGAAGCACGCCTGGTTCCCGACCTGGCCGCGGCCAGGGAACGGCGGGACGACGCTTTTCCCTACACCCGGCGCGTGCTTGTCGAGACGCTGGGAGCGGCGGCCGTCGCCGACGTGCTCGCCCTTGCCTCGTCGTGGCGGCCGGACGTCGTGCTCCGTGACCCGGTCGAGTTCGCCAGCCTGGCCGTCGCCGAGGCGCTCGGGCTGCCGCACGCCACGGGGCGCGAGAACCGCTTCCTATCGTCGGCGGCGTGGGCGGCTGAGCTGGGGGACTCGCTCCAGCACCTCGGGCAGCGGGCCGGGATCGACGACCTGGGGGTGCACCGGCTCTACCGGTACCTGGGGCTCGCGCCGGTGTCGCCGCGCTTCGCCCTGGTCCGCACTGGACGCCCGCCCGCGCGGGAGTTCGGCACGCACGTGCACCCCACCACGCGGTTCACCCGGCCGGAGTCGCCGGACGCGCACGCCGGTCCCGGCCGCGCGAGCGGCGGAGGTTCGCCGCGGGTGCTCGCCAGCTTCGGCACGGTGTTCGTGACGCCGGACTTGGTGGACGCGTTGCTGGGCGCTGCTGAGCGGAACGATTGGCAGGTGCTCGTCACGGAGGTCGCGCCTGACCGCTCCGTGCCGCGGAACGTCCGCTTCATCGGGTATACCCCGCTGTCCCAAGTGCTCCCGTCGTGCGACGCGGTGCTCACCCTCGGCGGTCTGGGAACCGTGATGGCCGCGCTGACCCACGGACTCCCGGTGGTGGTGGCCCCAGTCAACGCGGACCAGCCCGTCAATGCGGCCAGGTGCGAAGCCCTCGGCGTCGGGGTGCGGGTCTCACCGTCGACGACGGCTGCTGTGTTGGCGGACGCCGTCAACGCGGTCCTGACGAACCCGTCGTTCGCCGCGCGGGCTCGTGCCGAGCGGGCCGAGATGGAGAAACTGCCCGGCGCCAGCGCGGCCGCGACGTTGGTGGAGACCGTCGCGAGGACGCGTCGGCCGGTGCCGGGCGCAGCTTCCGACCTGGTGACTGGAGAACGCGATGCCTGCTGAACGTACGCTCTGGCCCTCGGCTTTCGACCCGCCGCGTTCGGACGCCTTCGCGCGGCTGTTCCTCAGCACGGGCTTCGTAGAGGACCCGTACCCGCTGTACGAGTCGCTGCGCGACAGCGGCGCCGTCGTGCGGGTCGACCGGCGCACATGGGTGCTGACGGGGTACGAGGACGGTGCGCGGGTGCTGCGCGACCCGCGCTTCGTCAACGACGTCGAAGCGGTCGCCGTTGCCAAGGGTGGCCCGGACTGGGCGGCGCACCCCGCGATCGTGATGCTGACCAAGATGCTGCTGATGGCCAACCAGCCCCGGCACGCACGGTTGCGCCAGAGGGTGAACTGGTCCTTCGCCGCCAACCGGGTCACCGCGCTGTCACCGGTGGTCGACACGGCCGTCGACGCCCTCCTGACCGACCTCCTAGAGGTGGGCGAGGCGGATTTCGTCACCGATTTCGCGGATGTCCTGCCGATGCGCGTCATCCACCACCTGCTCGGCATCGACGAGCACGCCGGCATGGACCTGCGCGAGCCCACCCGCACCTTCAACACGCTGTTCGAGCGCGGCGTGACGGCGGACCAGCTGCGTGCCGCGGACCTGGCGGTCTGTGCGATCACCGACTACGTGACCGACCTCCTGGCGGAGAAGCGACGGCGTCCCGGCCCGGACCTCGCCTCGGACCTGGTGCGGGCGGCCGACTCCGGCGAGCTGGCGGATGAGGAGCTGGTCCCGCTCGTCTTCCAGATCTACAACGCCAGCTACCAGACGACGATGAGCCTGCTCGGCAACGGGCTGCACCTGCTGCTGCGACACCCCTGGCAGTTTCGCCGGCTCCGCCGCGACCCGTCGCTGGCGGCGTCCGCCGTCGCGGAGTTCCTCCGCTACGACCCGCCCGTCCAGAGCACCGGTCGGCATGCCGCAGTGGACCTTGACCTCGGTGGCGAGCGCATCAGCCGGGGCGACATCGCGGTCGTGGTTATCGGGGCGGCCAACCGCGACCCGCGTCGCTACCCCGACCCGCACGGCCTGGACATCGGCCGCAGCGGCCCCGGCTCGCTGAGCTTCGGCTACGGGCCGCACTACTGCCTAGGCGCGGCCATCGCCACCATGCAGGGGGTGGCCGCGTTCACCGCGCTGGCCCGCCACGACGTCCACGTCGAGCCCGCCGGGCGGCCGCTGCGGCTCGCTGGCTCGAACATGCGGGGCCTGGCCTCGCTGCCTGTGTCCGTTTCGCACCGGCTGGCTGGTGCGGGCCCGGTCCCGGTGGAGGACCGAGCATGACGCCGCGCTGCTCGGTGCTCGTGCCGACCTACTCCGCTGCGGCCCTCCTGCACGAGTGCCTCACCGCGCTGCTGACCGACCTCGGCGGGCGCCCGGACGTGGAGGTGGTGGTGTCCGACGACGGCTCCACCGACGACACGCCTGCGGTGCTCGAAGCCTTCGCACCGCACGTCAGGGTCGTGCGCAGCGCGGAGAACCTGGGGTTCGCCCAGGCCTGCAACGCGGCGGCCGCCGTGGCGCGGGGCGAACTCCTCCTGTTCTACAACAACGACCTCCTGCCGCAGGCCGGCTGGCTGGACGAGCTGCTGCGGTACGCGCACGGCACGCCGGAGGCGGCCGTGATCGGCAGCAAGCTGCTCTTCCCAGACGGCCGCGTCCAGCACGCCGGTGTGGTCGTCTGCTCCGACGGCTACCCGCGACACGTCTACGCCGGGTTCCCGGCCGAGGCCGAGGTGACCAACCGTTCCGGCCCGGTCCGCATCGTCACCGGCGCCTGCCTGCTCACGCCCGCGTCGTGGTTCCGCGGGCTCGGCGGCTTCGACCACCGGTACCGCAACGGGTACGAGGACGTCGACTACTGCCTGCGCGCTGCCGAGGCCGGCGGGGAGGTCCACTACTGCCACCGCAGCGTGCTCACACACCTGGTCTCGGCCAGCCGGGAGCACCGGGTGGCCGAGTTCGCCGAGACGGAACGGGAGTTCGTGCGGCGTTGGGGCCAGCTGCCGGCCGACGACTTCGCTCGTTACGTCGACGACGGTTTGATACGGGTGAATTATGGTCGGACATTCCCGTTCGAACTGGACGTTGCCCCGGTGCTCGCTGCGGTGAAAA
Organism: Actinosynnema pretiosum; assembly: GCF_024171695.1. Lineage (GTDB taxonomy): Bacteria > Actinomycetota > Actinomycetes > Mycobacteriales > Pseudonocardiaceae > Actinosynnema > Actinosynnema pretiosum. The sequence continues at coordinate 173,789 of NZ_JAMTCF010000016.1, forward strand.
ATTCCGGCGAGCAGAGCGCGAAAACCTTCGAACTACTCTCCCAGGAACTGCACGAGTTGAGGCGGGATAATGTCCGGCTGCGGTTGAGGCTGGCCGAACTCGGTCACGCCGGACCGCAGCCGGAGCGCGCTGCGAACACATTCTAGCCGACTGAGCGGAAGACCGCGCGTAACGCGATCTGGGGACAGATGCTCTCGGTATTCGAGCGCATAAGCTCGAACAAAGCGAAAGTGGGAGGGGCTTTGATCGTTCTCGGTATCAGCGGTGGGCTGGGGCACGACGCGGCAGCCGGGCTCGTGATCGACGGCGAGGTCGTCGCCTGTGCCGAGGAGGAGCGGTTCGTCCGGCGGAAGCACGCCTACGGGCTGACGCCGGCGAACGCCGCGATGTACTGCCTCGACTACGCCGGTATCACTATGGCCGACATCGACTGCCTCGCGGTGAGCTGGGACCCCAGGCACCGGCACCCGGACTGGCCGACTACCCTGCACGAACGGCTGCTGGGGCACCCGTTCTTCGCTGGCTCCCCCAGGCCGGCGGTCCAGGTCGTCGGCCACGCCAGGGCGCATGCCGCAGCCGCCTTCTCCTGCTCCGGCTTCACCGATGCCGCGGTACTCACCGTGGACGGCCAGGGCGACGCCGTGTCCACCACGCTCGGCCGGGGATCGGGCACCGAGCTGACCGCCGACGCATCCTTCGGCATCCGCGACTCGCTCGGGTTCTTCTACCTGGCCCTCACCAACTACCTTGGGTTCGAACTGGGTGAGGAGGGCAAGGTGATGGGCCTCGCGTCCTACACCACTCCGACCTCGACGCCGAACCCGTTCGAACTCACCGGCGACGGCTACCGCAGCCCACTCGACGTGGCAGCGGCGGACTCCGACCACGACACCTACCGCGCCGTCGTCGGCGGCTGGAAGCAGTGGTTCACCGACCGGTTCGGACCGCCGGCCATCCCGACCTACCGCGTCGACCCGATCCGCGGACGGGCCCGCGTGGACCTGACCCTCGCACCGCACCACTACGAAGCCGCGGCGGCAGGGCAGGCCGAGCTCGAACGCGTGCTGCTGCACCTGGTGGAGCTGGCGGTGGCCGGGACCGGGGTGCGCGACCTCGTCATCGGCGGCGGGGTTGGGCTTAACTGCACGGCGAACGGCGTCGTCGAGCGTTCCGGCCTGGTCGACCGCCTGTACGTCTTCCCGGCCAGCGGGGACGCTGGCACCGGTCTCGGCGCCGCCCTCGCGGTGGCCGCTGAGAACGGAGAACGGCCGAAGGCCGCGATCGAGACCGCCGCCTTCGGCCCGGAGTTCGCCGACGCGGACATCGCGGCGCTGCTCCACGAGCTTGACCTGCCCTCCTGCGAGGCCACGGACGTGGCGGCGGACACGGCTGCGCTCCTGGACCGCGGCATGGTGGTCGGCTGGGTGCAGGGCCGGATGGAGATCGGCCCGCGTGCCCTGGGGAACCGGTCGATCCTCGCGCTTCCCCGTGAGCGGCGGGTTCACACCGCAGTCAACAACATCAAGGGACGGGAGCAGTGGCGGCCACTCGCGCCGTCGATCCTCGCGGCCGACGCCGACCGGTACGTGACCGCGGCGGGGCGGGCCCCGTTCATGCTGACAGCCTGCCAGGTCACTGACCGGGCGCGCGAAGAGGTGCCTGCGGTCGTGCACGTCGACGGGTCGTGCCGGCCGCAGCTGGTGCGCGAGGAGACCAACGCCTGCTACGCCGGGCTGCTCGACGCCGTCACCGCCGCCACCGGCACGCCGGTGGTGTTGAACACCTCGTTCAACCAGGCCGGGGAACCACTCGTATGCGGCCCGCACGACGCGATCCGCTCTTTCTTCGCCTCGGGCCTCGACGCGCTGGTGATGGGCAACTCGATCGTCACCAAACGACCCACCTGAAGGAGAGCGTGCGATGGTCGACGAAGTCGACGCCAACCACGTCCGGATCTACGACACGACCTTGCGCGACGGGGCCCAGATGCCGGGTGTTGCGTTCAGCAGGCAGCAGCAGGTCGACATCGCCGCGGCATTGGACGAGCTGGGCGTGGACGAGATCGAGATCGGGTTCGCCGCCTCGGGGCCACAACACCGCGCGGACATGGCGGCGGTCGTGGGCTCCGGGCTGCGGGCACGAACGCTGTCGTTGGCCCGTCCCCTCCGCCCGGATCTCGACGCGGCGGAGGAGGCCGGTGTCGACGGGGTGATCATCTTCACCGCGCTGTCGGACATCCACTTGCGGCACAAGCTGCGCATGGAGTACCAGCAGGCCCTCGACCAGGCGTGCGAGGCGGTCGAGCATGCGCTGGGCAAGGGGCTGTTCGTCCAGGTCTCGCTGGAGGACGGCACCAGGACACCGCTGGACCGGCTGGAGGCGTCGGCCAAGTCCCTGGTGGAGGCTGGCGCGCAGCGGATCGGGCTGGCTGACACCGTCGGCGTCGGCACGCCCGAGCTGATGGTCTGGATCGTCGGGACCCTGACCCGGACCGTCGACGTGCCGATCTCGGTGCACTGCCACGACGACTTCGGGCTCGCGACCGCGAACACGGTCGCTGCGGTGCTGCACGGGGCGAGCGTCATCTCCACGACCACGACAGGTATCGGCGAGCGGTCCGGGAACGCGTCCACCGAGCAGTGCGCGCTCGCGCTGACCGTGCTGCACGGCAGGACGACCAGCCTGCGCCTCGACCGGATCGCGGAGGTCTGCCGGCTGGTCGCGGAGTCCTCCGGGATCGCGATCCGGGCGAACAGCCCGGTCGTCGGGGCGAACACCTTCCTGCACGAGTCCGGCATCCACGTCGCCGCGATGCTGCGCGAGCCGAGTTGTTACGAACCGTACGATCCCGCTCTGGTCGGCGCGCGCCGGGCGTACGTGCTCGGCAAGACCAGCGGCAGGGCCGCGCTGCTGCACCTCGCCGGGCGGGACCACGGGGATCTCGACGACGAGACCTGCCGCCGGGTGCTCGACGAGATCAAGGGCCATGCGGAGCGACGGGACACGATCGACTCCGAGCTGGTCTCCCGGATTATCGAGAGGAACCTGCGATGAGCGGAGCCGACCACCAGGGATACGACCGGCGCCTGCCTGCCCGGCACCTGCGGGCACAGGGCGGGGTGCGGTGGTGAGCGGGTCCGTGCACCGGTTGCTGGCCGACCTCGCCGGGCGGGAGGTGTCCGCCGACGACGTGGTGACCGTTGACGTCGCGCGGGTGATGGCGCACGACGGGTCGGGGCCGGTAATCGCGGAGACCCTGCGGCGGCACGGCATCTCTTCCCTCGCTGCGGCCGACCGCGCGGTCTTCGTGTTCGACCACTACTACCCGCCGAGCTCCGTGCGGGAAGCCACCCTGCAATCGCGGGCGCGGGCATTCGCGGCGGAATACGGCATCCCGGTACACGCGGGCGAGGGGATCGCGCACCAACTGCTGCCGGAGCTCGGTCTCGTCCACCCGGGCACCGTGGTGGTGGGCGCGGACTCGCACACCTGCACCGGCGGCGCGTTCGGGGCGCTGGCCATCGGCCTCGGCGCGACCGACGTGGCGGCCGTGCTCGCGACCGGGCGGTTGTGGCTCGAAGTGCCCCCCATTCTGCGGATCCGGCTCACCGGCCAACTGCGCGCGCCGGCGACCGGGCAGGACCTCGCGCTGCGGGTGGTCGAGGCGGTCGGCACGAGCGGCGCGCTGGGAACGGCCCTGGAGTTCTTCGGTCCCGCGGTGGCCGGGCTGCCCATCCCAGACCGGATGAAGCTCGCGAACCACGCGGTGGAGATGGGCGCCGTGTGCGGCCTCTTCGGCGTGGACGAGACGTGCCGCCGGTGGCTCGCGGACCGCGGGGCCGACCTCACCCACTGCGACCGGGTCGCCGGGACCGACGACGACGGATCGTGGGACGTCTCGATCGACCTCGCCGACGTCGAGCCGGTGGTGGCGCTGCCGTCCCGGCCGGACAAGGTGAGGCTGCTGAGCGCGATCGACCGGACACCGGTGGACCAGGTGTTCATCGGGTCCTGCGCGGGCGGCCGACTGGAGGACCTGCACGAGGCCGCAGACGTGCTCCGCGGCCACCGGGTGGCGGACGGGGTGCGGCTGCTGGTCGGGCCCGCGTCCGCCGAGGTGCTGCGACAGGCGACGGCGGACGGCACGATCGGCACCCTGCTCGAAGCGGGCGCGACGCTGCTGCCGCCCGGCTGCGGTGCGTGCCTCGGTCGCTCCGGGACGCTCGGTGACGACGACGTCTGCGTGTCGACCCAGAACCGCAACTTCGTCGGGCGGTCGGGCAGCGCGTCGGCCCGGATCTTCCTCGGCTCACCGACCACGGCGGCTGGCGCGGCCCTCGACGGCAACCTGGGTGGAGGCGACCGGTGATCGTTCGAGGACGGGTGTTCGCCCTGCCGGAGGAACTCCGGGACGACCTGAACACCGACGCGATCCTGCCCGCCGCGTTCCTCCGGCTGCCGGAGGAGGAGTTGGGTGACCACGCCTTCCACAACGTGCTGCCGGGTTTCCGCGAGCGGCTGGCCGGGCGCACCGTCCTGGTCGGCGGCTCGAACCTCGGTTGCGGTTCGAGCCGGGAGCAGGCGCCGAAGGCGCTGCTGGGCTGCGGGGTGCGGCTGATCGTCGCGGAGAGCTTCGGGAACATCTTCTTCCGCAACGCGCTCAACCTCGGGCTGGGACTACTCAAGGTGGCGTGCAGCTCCGCGTTCGCGGAGCTGCACGATGCGGAGCTGTCCGCCGACCTGGCCACCGGGACAGTCACCGCGCCGGGTGCCGACCTCCGGGGGACGCCGCTCACACCGCACCTGATGAGGATCGTGCGAGCCGGTGGCATCCTCCCACTGCTCTGCCAGGACCCGACGGCACTCGCGGGGTGAACGCCGGGCACGGACCCGCAGGCCGACTCGTGCACTGGGCGGCGGTGACGCCGGACGCCGTCGCCCTGCACGAGCCGGACGGCGCCACGTGGACGTACCGCCGCCTGTACGAGACCGTGCGTGGCTGTGCCTTCTCGCTGCGAGGCCAGGGGATCGGGCCTGGTGACGTGGTGTGCACGGCGACCGCCGACCCGGTGGCGGCGCGGTTGCTGCGCTGGAGTGCCAACCTCGCGGGCGCGGTCGACGCGCTCCTCGACCCGGCGCTGCCCACCGCCGAGCTGGCGGCCAGGGCGGGTGCGGTCCGCGCTGCGGCCGTGCTCACCGGAACCGATCTGGCCGCGCTGGTGTGCGTGGGTCGGGACGGCGCACCTGGGTCCGCGAATGCGGTCGCGCCGACTGGGCCGGGCACGCCGGCGCGGGTGCTGTTCACCACGGGCAGCACCGGCACCGCCCGTGCCGTGCTCCAGCTCGCCGGTCAGCTGGACAGCGCCGCGGCGTCCAACGTGGCCGGACGCGGCATCACTGGTCGCGACGTGCTGCTGTGCGCGCTGCCGCCGCACCACGCTGCAGGCTCCCTGTTCGAGGACAGCGCACTGACCGTCGGCGGTGGCCTCCGGCTGCTGCCCGCGCCAGGGTCGGCCGGGTTGGCGGCGGGGCTGAGCGCCGGTCCAGCCACGGTCGCCACGGTGGTCCCCGCCCTGCTGGCGGGCCTCGCGGACCGCGCGGGCGGGCTCACCGCGCTGAACCGGTTGCGGCTGCTCAACTACGCGGGCGAGGCCATCGACGCGGAACTGCTCCGACAGCTTCTGGAGGTCTACCGGGGGCGGGTGACGCGCGGCTACGGCCTGACCGAGGCCGGGCCGCTGGTGTCGATCCTGCCGGACTCAGCGCACCGGGGCGCCACGCTGCCCGCGCCCGGAGACGTCGGCGTGCCCGCGCCGAACGTGGAGGTGCGCGTCGCGCCGGGGACGGGGGAACTGCACGTGCGCTCCCCCCACGTGATGGCCGGTTACCTCGGCGACCCGGTCGTGACCCGGGAACGGCTGAGGGACGGCTGGTTGGCGACCGGCGACATCGCCGAATGGCGGGGCGGGGGACTACGCCTGCTGGGCAGACTGGGCAACCGGATCCGCAGCGGCGGAGAATGGGTGTCCCTCGACCAGGTCCAGCGGTGCCTGGCCGAGGCCCCCGGTGTCGCTGGCGCGGCGGTCGTGGCGATCGCGCACCCGAGGTGGGGGCAGCGGCCGGTGGCGTTCGTGGCGGTGCGAGCCGGGTTCGCGCAGGAGGAGTTGCGCGCCCGCGTCGCCGCGACGCTCGCCAGGCCGTCGTGGCCCGACCGGGTGCACGTCCTGGAGGAGCTGCCCAGGACCGGTCACGGCAAGCTCGACCACGAGGCCATGCGCCGCATGGCCTCGTGCGAGTCGTCCGGCGACGTGGTCGAGTTCGGGACGCGTTGACCTCTTGAGGTGCTGCGGGGGGCGGGTCACCCGGCGGTGCCGCCCCATGTTCCCACCGTGCCGTCCCCACCGGTTCCGGCACGAGACGGGTCGGTCAGCGGACGAGGGCCTCCGCGACCACCTCGGCGAAGCGATCCACCTGCTCGTCCGTCTGGTCGCCCGCATACAGCCGCAGGAACGGTGGCTCCGTCTCCGCCATGCTCGCCGCGGCGGACACGCGCGGCGCGGAGAAGCCGAAGCTGACCCCCTTGGTCACGTGCAGGCCGAGGCGCTTCGAACCAGCGACCACGTGGTCCAACAGCGGTTCCAGCTCGGTGTGGTGGTTGCGCCCCGGTTCGTGGAAGACGTAGGTCACGCACCCGCCGGCGTAAGGCAGTTTCCGTGCGATCGCCACGTCGGGATGGCTGTCGTGGCCGGGGTAGCACACCATTCCCAGTTCCCGGACCCTCGGGTCGTCGTGGAGCCGCGTGGCCAGCCGCAGCGCGTTCGCGCCGATGCGGCGCATCCGGCGGCGGAACAGCGTCCGGTCGTACCGGGGGAAGAGATCCGCGTAGTGGCGGTAGAGGATCGTCCCGGTGTTGCGGCGCAGCCGGTCGAAGTGCGCCCTGAGCTGGACCGGGTACACGAGCAGGCCCGCCATCCCCGCGTCGAGCCCGAGCTGGAGGTACTTCGAACAGCTCTCGTAGTACAGCACCTCGACCAGGCCGCCGCCGACCAGCGCCCCGGCGGGCATCGCGCCGGAGAGCATGGTGCCATCGACGACCACTGTGATCGGTTCGGTGACCGTCGACCGCAACCGGTCGAGGACCGCGGGCAGGTCGACCATCCGCTGCACGGCCGTGTTCGCGACCGGATCGATGAACAGGCAGCGCGGTCGGTGCGCGCGCACGGCGGCGATGATCTCCTCGGTGCTGTACCTGGGGGCCCGTTCGAACCGGAGGAACGGCAGGGCGGCCAGCTGCTCGTCGGCCTCGAAGTAGACATAGGGCGCGCGCAGGACCGTGTCGCCCGCCTTGAGCCTGGCGCGCAGGAGGAACGACTCCAGCAAGGTGTACGCGGCCATCCCGGAGGAGGTGACGCTGACTGCGTGCTCGTCCGGTCGCAGGTCGAGCACTTCCATGAGTTGGCTCTCGACCCGTTGGACGGACTTGCTCTCGTACCGCTCGTAGTTGACGGTCGGGGAGTCCTGGACACCGGTGTCGAAGAACTGCGCGACCCGGGACTGTGCGTAGGAGGGCGAACACCACTCCAGCGCGCCTCGGACGTGCGCGACCGTGGCGAGCCCGAACCGCAGCACCGCTTGGTCGAGCGCGAACCGGTCGGCGCCGCCCTCACCGTCGTCCGCCGGCGAGTCCCGCTGCCAGCGGATCCGCTGCCGGGTGTCCTCCGCGAGGTCGCGTAGCCGTCGCACCAGCGCCTCGTCCACGACCAGGTCGTTTTCCGCGGCGTAGTCGACGTGCTCGTCGAGGCTGTGGACGGCGGCCCCCAGCTCGTCGAGGCATGTGGAGAGTTGGTCGGTCAGCTCGCCCAGCCGGTCACCGAGGTCGTCCCGTTCGGTGGCCCGTTCCCTGACCGGGCGCGCGCGAAGGACCGGCATGTCGGTCACCCGCCGGCCTCGCAGGTCCAACAGGCGCACCAGGTCCGGGTCGCGGTAGGGGAAGCGCTGGATGCGGGACAGGGTGCCGTGCGTGAGGTTCCCGCCGCACAGGGGGATACCCACCGGTCCGGTCAGCCGCCCCTGCTGGGCCAGCCGCAGGCAGGCGATCACCCCGGCGGCGCCCGCCGGTTCGACCAGGATGCTCTCGTGCACTAGGAGCGCCAGCGTGGCGGCCGCCAGCTCCTCCTCGCTGAGGGTGATCGTCTCGGCCACGTAGCGGCGCACCAGCGGGTAGGTGATTGAGTCCGCCTCCAGGTTCACGGCGAGCCCGTCGGCGAACGTCGGCTGGTGCACGACGCGGACGATCCCGCCAGCCGCGAGGCTGGCGGTCATCGTGGCGTACCGGCTCGGCTCGCAACCGATCAGCTCGACGTCGCGGTGGGCGGCCTCGGCACCGATGCCCAGGCCCGAAATAAGCCCACCGCCGCCGATCGGGGCGATCATCGTGGTCAGCGACGGCACGTCGGAGAGGAACTCCAGCGCGATGGTGGACGCGCCAGCGACCACGTCGCGGTTGTTGTAAGGCGAGATGTAGTCCAGGTCGTTCGCCTCGGCGAGCCCGCGCACATGCTCGATCGCATCCTCCAGCGCGTTGCCGTGCTCGATCAGCCCGGCCCCGGTGGCGAGGATCCGCTCCCGCTTCAGCCTGCTGGCCACAACCGGCACGCAGATGTTGGCCTTCTTGCCCAGCTGTCGGGCGGCCTCCGCCACGGCGAGCCCGTGGTTGCCCGCCGACGCGGCGATCACCGGCTGGCCCGAGCCGCGGGCGACCGCGAGGTACGCGCCCCGGAACTTGAAGGAGCCGGTGTGCTGGGTGGACTCCAGCTTGGCCCAGACCGGCACCCCGACCAGCCGTTCCAGCCAGGGCAGCGCCCGGACAGCGGTGTGCGACACGTGCCCATCGAGGTCGGCTGTCGCACGCAGCGGGTCGATGCCGTGCGTGCCGTCCAGGTCCACCATGGTCGCCGGTGTGCGCACCGTCTTGCCTCCCATTCGTCATCGGGCTTTCGGAGCGTTCATGGCTCTCGTCCTCGGCAGCCACCTCGGGACCCGCGCACGGTAGTCGCGGTAGGGCTCTCCGAGCACCGTTTCCAGGGACCGCTCCTCCACCACGACCCGGGCACCGATCGCGGCCGTGGTGGCGGCGGCCACTGCGGTGGCGGTCCACCACGCGCCGACGCTGACCGCTGGCGCCACGTTGAGCAGGAACAGCCCGAGGTAGGAGGGGTGCCGGACCACCGCGTACACACCGCAGTCGCAGACCTGCTGGTCGTCGGTGACCCGGACGTGCCCGGTGAAGAACTCGCCGAGGGTCCGCACGGCGGTGATCCGCATCACCGCGCCGCCCGCGAGCAATCCGGTGCCGAGCAGCAGCGCCGCCCGCGACCGCCGCGTCGGGCGCAGCGCGGTCGTCGCGATCGGCGCCCACCAGGCGAGCAGGTGAACGCCGACGAGGCCGCGCCGGGTTCCCCGGTCTTGCGTGCCGCCGCCGGCGGCGCGGTTGGCCGACTCGTGCTCGGCCAGCGCCTCGACGAGCGTCCAACCGGCCAGCCCGAGCAGCGGCAGGGCGACGTCCGGCCTGCGGAGCCGGGGCGCCGCGAGGACGGCGGCGGCTGGCGGCAGGGCGCGCGTGAGGACAAGGCGGACCATGCGAGTCGCCTTCATGAGGTTGACGGGTTCAGACACGGTGGGTCCCCTTGCGCACCAGGAACGGTCCGATGAACAGCAGGTCGAGGCCGGACGTCGCGAAGCAGCGCAGCGCGTCCTCCGGTGTGCACACGATGGGTTCGTCGTGGACGTTGAACGAGGTGTTCACCACCATCGGGGTGCCGGTGAGGTCGCGGAAGCGCTCGATGAGCCTGCGGAACGAGGCCACCGGCCAGTCCGCTGGCACGGTCTGAGGGCGCGCGGTCCCGTCCACGTGCACGACCGCGGGGACCTCCCGGGCCGCCAGGGCCGTCACGCGGGTGATCTCGCCCATCCGTCGGCTGCGGTCGAGGTGGAAGTAGTGGCTCGACTCCTCCTCCAGCACTGACGGCGCGAACGGGCGGTAGGACTCCCGCCGCTTGACCGACGCGTTAATCCGGTCGCGGGTCTCGGCTGACCTCGGGTCGCCGAGGATGGACCGTGCGCCGAGCGCGCGTTCGCCGAACTCCATGCGGCCGTCGAACCAGCCGACGACCCGGCCGCCGGCGATGGCCTCGGCCGCCGCCGAGGCCACGTCCGCGCAGTGCTCGTGGTGCCAGCCGCTGGCGACGAGCAACTCCTCGATCTCCCCGTCGCTGAAGCGCGGCCCGAGGAACGGGTCGACGAGCGCGGCCGGGCGGGGCACCGCGCGGCCGCTGCGGCGCAGCAGGGCCAACGCCGCTCCGACGCTCGCGCCTGCGTCGGTGGGGGCGAGCGGCACGTGGAGCTGGTCGACCAGCCCTTCCGCCCGCAGCCTGCCAATAGCCCGCGCGTTCATCGCGACTCCGCCCGTGATCACCAGCCTGCGCGCACCGGTTCGGGCCACCAGCCTGCGCACCAGTCCGGTGATCGCCCGTTCGAGCGAGTTCTGGGCCGCGTAGGCGAAGTCGCGGGCCTCCTGGGTGAAGCGGCCGTCCTCGCGGAATCCGCCGCGCAGTTCGGCCGCGGCGCGCTCGGCGAGCCAGGGCAGGTCCGCCGTCGAGCACCGCTCCGGGCGCAGCAACCCCGTGTTGACCTGGTAGCGCCCATCGGGCAGCACCCGCATCAGCCGTTCGACCCGGCGGGTGGCGCGCGCGTCGGGCCGGCCGTAGGAGGCCAGTCCCATCACCTTGTACTCGTCGGACAGCGCGGAGCCGCCGAGCAGTTGCGTGACCGCGCCGAAGAAGACGCCGAGCGAGTTGGGGAAGGGGAAGGACTCCAGCTCCACCGGCTCGGTCGTCGCGCCGCCGAGCCGGTACAGGGTGGTGGCGGCGATCTCGCCGCGCCCATCGACCACCAGCCCCGCGTCCGGTTCGAACGGCGCGCTGAGCACCGCTGCGGCCAGGTGGGCCTCGTGGTGGGCGACGGGCCGGATCGGCGGCAGGGCGCTAACGTCCCCGGCACGGTGCACGGCCAGTTCCCGCGCCAGCAGGGCGGGCGCGCGGAGGGTGCCCAGCCGTTGCCGCAGGATCCGCAGCATCCCGCCGGGGTTGGCTGGCAGCTGCGCCGCACTGTGCCACATGGTCCGGGCGAACTGCCCCCGGTCGTCCCAGTAGAATGCGATGTCGCTGACGTCGTCCATGGTCAGACCGGCGTGCGCGAGCACGAAGTCGATCGATCGGTGCGGGAAGGCGATCGTCCGCTTCTGCCGGTTGAGCCGTTCCTCCTCGACCGCGGCCACGAGCTCGCCGTCGACGACGAGGCAGGCCGCCGGGTCGTGCGACAGACCGGTCAGGCCGAGCACGACATCGTGACGGTCGCCGGAACCGCTCATCCCGCCACCGCCTCTGCCGCCGCCAGCAGGGAGTCGAGCCGCCTCACGACGTCGTCGTACACCTCGACCGTGCGCCACCGCGTCGCGGGTGCCCCGGCGCGGCGGTCGAGGTGGGCGTTGACCGCGGTCCTCAACGCCGCCGCGAACGCGTGGTGACCGAGCCGCTCGACGAGCAGCGCCGCCGACAGCATCATCGCCACCGGGTCCGCGGTGCCGGTGCCCGCGATGTCGGGCGCTGAGCCGTGGATCGGTTCGGCGAGCGGCGGCCCATCGCCGGTGGTCAACGACGGCACCAGGCCCAGCCCGCCGGCCAGCGCCGCGCCGACGTCGGACAGGATGTCGCCGACGTGGCTGGTCATGACCATGACGTCGTACCGGTCAGGATCGGCCACCAGGTGGTAGCCGGCCGCGTCGGACAGCGCCTCCTCGTGCGCCACGCCGGCTTTCGCCAACTCCTCGATGGCGGTCGCCCTGAACAGCCCGTCACTGTGGCGGAGTACGTTGGCCTTGTGGACCACGGTCACCACCCCGCGTCGCGTCGCGGCGATCGAGGCCGCCGCTGCGGCGAGCTGACGGGTGATGGTCCGGGTGATGCGGTAGTCGGCCCGGTAGCCGTCCGGGATGGGGCGTTCGACCTCGCTGTAGAGGCCCTCGACGCAGTCCCGGACCATGATCACGTCGAGGTCACCGCCGGGACGCCGGCAGTGCCGGATGTTGGCCACGAGCCGGAGTTGCCTCCGCAGGAGCAGGATCGGGCTCTGGTAGCTCTCCGGCGGTGGTGACGGCGTGCCGGTCGCGCCGAACAGCACGCCGTCGGCGGTGCGAGCCAGCTCCAGCGTCGGTTCGTCGATCGTCCGGCCCGTATCCAACCAGGCCCCGTACCCGGCGGGCCGTTCGAGCACCTGCAGCGCCGAGTCCCTGGCCAGCAACCGGAGTGTGGGCGCCATGACCTCGGGGCCGACGCCGTCACCTGCGAGTGCGACCACCCGTGTCGGCCTGGTCATCAGTACCGCGCCGACGAGTTGATCTGCGGCGTCTCCCCGGTGCGGCGGTACGGCGAGGTGAACTCGTCCACCGCGCCGGTCGCCCCGGTCGCGTCACAGGCGAGTCGCCGGAACCGGTCGAGGGTGTCCTGCCGCTGCCCACCGGCGAGCTCCTCCCTGGCCAGGCTGTTGTGCAGGATTCCGAGCCTGGTCACCTCGTCGACCGAGTACCCGTGGTCCAGCAGGATCTTCGTAACCGACGAGCCCCGGTCGATGTAGGCGGCGTTGGTGACCTCGGTGAAGATGCGGGAGCACTCGTCGATCGCCTGACGGCAGTCCATGGTGAGGTGTCGCCAGTCATTGAAACCGCCGGACAACCCGAAGTTCTGCGCTTCCCTGGCGACGGGCGAGTTGGGGAAGACGAACAGCGGCGAGTGTACGTAGCTGTGGATGCCGGAGTTGTTGAGGAAGTCGATGGTCTTGTCAACCGACTTGGCCGTCTCACCGGGAAAACCGGTGAGGATGAACGCGAAGCCCAGGATGCCGTTGTCGCGCAGGTTCTGCGCCGCGGCCCAGTTGTGCGCTTCCTTCGTCCCCTTGAGCATGTTGTCCAGCACCTGCTGGTCGGCCGACTCGACCCCGACCAGTACGAGTTGGCAGCCCGCGTCGCGGAGGTACCGCGTGCACTCCGCGGTCAGCGTCGTCGAGCGGAGGTAGGCCGTCCACGGCCTGTCGAAGCCGATGTCCATCATGCCCTGGCACACCGAGATGAGGTGCTTCTTGTTAAGGAACAGCGTGTCGTCGACGAAGCGGACCGACCGCGTGGACGGCGACCGCATGATCCGGCGGAGCTGGGAGATGACCGTGTCGACCGACATCAGGTCGACCTTCTGGTCGTTGTAGCTCGGGAAGGTGCAGAACTTGCACTTGAACGGGCAGCCCCGACCGGTGCGGATGTTCACCGAGCTGCGCAGCACGTACGGCGGCAGCTCGTCCCAGCGCACTGCGTCGGCGTTCAGGTCCAGGCCGTCGTGGGGGTCGGAGCGGGTGCGCAGGAAGCCGGAGCCGTCGTCGAGCGCGAGGTTGGGGAGGTCGGTCAGGGACTCGCCCCGGAACAGCCGACCGATAGCGGCGAGCATCGTGCGCTCCCCGTTGGGGGACAACACGAGCGCGTCGGCGACGCGCGCGGCCTCGTGGATCTCCGACTCGTGGGCGAACTGGGTCAGCTTGGCGCCACCGACGATCACCTTGACCGCGGGGTTCCAGTCCTTCAGCACCTTGACGACCCGGACGATGGTGGCCGCGCTCGTGATGAACGTGGAGGACAGCAGCACCACGTCGGTCGCCCGGACGAGGTCCCGGGCCCGGTCGGCCTCGAAGTCAATGTTGTCGACCAGTTCGACGCGGTTCGCGTAGCCGTGCCTGCGGAGCAGGTCGAACAGGTAGACACCGTTCAGCGAGCACGAGTTGTGCTCGCTGACAAAGGACTCGACCCCGGCCGCCGACCGGCTGTGGTTCACCGCGTCGATGATCTCTCTGCGCTGTCCGTCGAGCTGGGGGATCATGCTGACGTACCGGTCGAGGTAGTGGTTGTTGTTCTGTTCGAGCACATCCGGGTCGGTCGCGGTCAGCCGGTAGTGGTCGAGCGTCTCGCCGACGGTCTGACACGCGTTCGCGATCACTACCAGCCGGGTGTCCACCGGATCCGGCAGATCCGAGCCCTTGATGACGTCGAGTTGCAGTGGCAACATGCGGCGCTCTCCCTTGGGGTTGGCACCTGCCGGTAGGGCCGTCAGCCGTACGGGCCGTGCTCGTGCATGCCCAGCAGCCTCTGCCGCCGCGGAGTGGCGCGGTCGAGGATCTCCTGGGGGATGACATGGTTGACGTACGGGTGGAACCGTTGTGCGATGTACCGGCGACCGTAGGTGACCTGGAGGACGTGCCGGTGCCGGTCGTCGGTGAGGTTCGTGGCCCCCCGGTGCCAGGTCTGACCGTTGAGCAGGAGGCAGTCGCCCGCGCTCGAGGTCAGGGTCTCGTAGCCGCGCCCGTCCCAGACGAGTTCCGCCTCGGTCTGCGGCGGGAGCCGCCCGCTGCGGTGGCTGCCCGGCACGACCTGTGTCGGTCCGAGTTCGAGCGGCACGTCGTCGAGGTAGTACAGCGCGGTCACGATGTAGCACGGCATCTCGATCCGGGGATCAAGGAGCACGCCCTCCGGCAGGGGGAACAGCACCGTCTCGTCGACGTGCCAGCGGTCGATCCCGCTGTTCGGTCCGGTGTAGACGGTGTTGTTGGCGATCACGTGGCAGTTGTCGCCCAGGAGCGCTTCCGCGACGTCCACGGCGGGCTCGCGGTCGAGCATTGCCTCGAACTCCGGGCCGCGGCGGAACATCTGGTGCCGGTGGAACCGGGTGGGGTTGCCGGTCGGGCAGGGCGCTCGGTGCGCTTCGCGCACACCACGCCGGAGCGGTTCCACCTCCTCGGCGGACAGCGCGCCGCGCAGCATCACGAATCCGTCGACGAGGAATCGCGACGCGAGCTCGGCCGTGTCCAGTCGAACCTGCGAGCTGTCGGTCGAAGCCATTTCGGTTGTCGCCCCGGTCCGCACGACCCCTCCTCGAGAAGAACTGCCCGACTCCGTCACCGCATACGGATTCATCCGTTCTCGCGCAGCGTATGGTCGATGGTTCGCCGCCGTCATGTAGCAGGTATGGGGGACATCCCGCGCACAGCTGCGGTGAGCCGAGTGCTCACGCGTGCGCGCGGAGTTCCGCGAGGCGGCGCCGCAGGTGCTCGAGCACGGCCGTCTCGTCGTCGTCGAGGTCATCGCGGTCGAGGTAGTGCGGTGGCACCACGGACAGGTCCGGGCGGCTCGCGCACCACACCCCCGTCGGACCGGTGATGGTGTCCCGTCGCGTCCCGTCGATGACCTGCCAGCTCCGCTTCGGCGGGGAGATCGCGGTGAGCGTGTAACCCCGCCCGTTGAGCCATCCCTGGTCCGCGGTCCGCTCGGGCGCGTCGAGCGGAAGGCGCACCGCCACGGTGCAGCTCCCGAGCGATTCGGCGGCCCGCACCCCGTCGGTGAAGGACGACACGTGCGCGCTGACCTCGTGCGTACGGGAGGGGCGCACGGTGGCGTGGTTGGTCGGGACGAGGTCGGCGGACGGTGGGGCGATCAGCGTCGATCGGGTGGCGGTGGGTCGCGTCCCGCTGCGGACCTGGGTGTTGACCGGTGCCCCGGTGTTGAGTCGGACCAGTGCCGCGGCGAAGTCGGCGTCGTCCGGGTCGGCGAACCACCACGGTTCGCCGACCGCCAACGCGCGGCGCAGGTCGTCCGGGTCGCGGTTGCTCTCCCGCAACTCCGTGCACTCCAGCACGCCCCCTTGCATGACGTAGAACGGTACGATTCCCCAGTACCGCGACCGGACGTGCGCGCAGTGGATGTGCTGGACGGCCTCCCCGCCGCGGACGGGGGGCGCCGAAGCCCGGTTGCGCGCCGCGAGCAGCAGCGTGTGGTAGCGGTCGTGCACGCTGCGGTCCGCGCCGGAGTGGTAACCGATCATCCGGTGCAGGATGGCGGGCACGGCGCCGACGGTCTGGTCCATGCTGCCGGACCGGCACAGCTCGCCCTGCCCTGGGCCGAACTCGTGCTCCGCCGACAGCACCGTCACCGTACCCAGGGCGAGGTCGGGCACCGGCGCGTCGTCCGGATCGCGCAGCACGGCCCGCGCGGCCGCCACCTGGTCGGGCGCACCCCAGAACCAGATGTGCTCGTCGCCGCGGCGGATCTGCTCGACGAGCCGGTCGAGCTCGAAGGAGTCGGTGTGGTAATCACCCTGGTAGGTGCGCAGCAACACCGACAGCCGCAGCCGCACCGACCGGAGGGGCGACCGCCGGGTCTCGGTCGGGTCGACGAACATCGTGGTGGCGTCGAACACGCGATCCGCGAGTGTTTGCCGCATGGCGTCGAGCAGGTCGGCCCGAGAGCCCACCGGGACGGCCAGCACTCGGGTGCTCACGGCGACACCGCTGGCCGTGCGCGGCTGTCGAGCAGCACTTCGAGGGAGCGGAACGACCGCATGTTGGCGGTGGGCCACCGCCGTGGCTCGGCCACCAGTTGCATGTCTGGGAAGCGCTCCGCCAATCGCTGTGTCGCCGTCCGCGCCTCCAGCAGTGCCAAACCCGCGCCTAGGCAGTGGTGCACGCCCCAGTCGAAGCCGAGCGTCTGCCTGGGCGTACGGTCGGCCCGGAACTCGTCGGGGCTGGCGAACTGCTCCGGGTCGCGGTTGCCTGCGGCGAGCACGGCGATCACGAAATCGCTTTCCGCGATGCGGTGACCGCCGAGCCGCACCGTGCGCAGGGCGTGCTGGCCGGTGCTCTGGACCGGCGGGTCGGTGCGCAGCACCTCGCCCACCGTGGCGGCGACGAGGCCCAGGTCCTCGGCCAGCCGGCCCAGCGCCGGGCCGTCGCCGCCGAGTACCGCTGTGAGCACGCTCCCCAACAGGCTCGCGGTCGTCTGGTAGCTCGCGTTGAATACCTGGAACACGAGTGGCACGATCTCGTCCTCCTCGATCTCACCGGATTCGGCGGCGTTCAGCAGGAACGAGATCAGGTCCTCCTGGGCGGACCTGCGGCGCTGGTCCACGAGCACTCGCAGGCACTGTTCGATCTCGGTCGCACCCGCTTCGGCGCGCCTGATGTGCTCCGGGGGGCGCGCGTTCGAGCAGCAGGTTGAACTCCTTGGTCTGCTTCCGGAAGTCGCCGAACGGCCACCGCTCCCCCCGGAGGACTGGTTGCACCACGCCGAGCGGGAGCCGGTCGGCGAACCCCTCGATCAGGTCGACCGGGTGTTCCCGGAGCAGCGCGTCGAGCAGGTCGTCGACCACGCGGCGGATCGAGCTGGCCATGACCGCGACCCGGTCCGGGGTGAACCAGGCGGCGACGACCCGGTGGGACCGGGTGTGGTGCGGCGGGTTGAGCACGAGGAGGGGCTGGCTGAGTAGCCGCAGCGCGGGGTGGGCCCGCCAGCCAGCGCCCCCCCGCAGGACCGACACCTGGCCTCCGCGTCGACGCCGAACGCCGGGGCGCGCAGCACCGCGAGGCAGCTGGCCCAGCTCGTCACCACCCACACGCCGTCCTCGACCCGCAGGACCGGTCTGGCGTCGCTCAACCGCCGCAGCGGCGCGGCGCGGCGGGCGGGTGCGGCGGTCGAGCGGTCCGGGTGCGGACGGCTCACCGGCCCCTGTCGTCCCGTCATCACGGTGACGCCGGAACCTGGGAGTCCCGGACGAGGTCGGTGGTGACCTGGGCGGTCTCCGGCGCGGCGAGCAGTTCCGCCCAGTCCGCGTCGAGCCGGGTGACCAGGTGCTCCTGGCCGGTGGGCACCGGTGAGCGTCCTCTGGAGAGCACCTGGTGGATCGGCACGTGTGCCAAGGGCACGGGGGCCCGGCTGGCGCACAGCAGGTAGCGGCTGAAGACGGTGAACCGCTCGATCAGCTCCGCGCCCAGCTCGACCGGGATTTTCCAGTGCGCCAGTGCCGACGGGACCAGTGGCGCGTAGAGCCGGTGCAGCTCGGTCAGCAGGTCCCCGAGGTCGCCGCGGTGACGACGGGCGAGGTCGTCGCCGCGCGACAGGGTCGCCGCAACGAGCTCGGGCGGAACGCCCTGTCGGATGGCGTGCACCGCGCGCTCGAACTGCATGTGCACGTGATCCGCGTCCACGACGTCAGGGTCGAACAGGACGACGGTGGGCGTCGCCCCCGTGTTGACCGCGATCTCCTTCGCCACCCGGCAGGCGAGCCCTGCGCCACCGCACCTGGCGAGGACCGCCCGGACCCTGTGACCGGCGGTGGTGACGTCCTGGACCACCCGACGTGCGTACTCGTCCGGTCGCAGTCGGTCGTCCGCCAGGTCTTCGACGATCGCGGGCTGGCACTCGAGCACCGCCAACTCGGCCGGCAGGGACCGGGCCAGTTCGGGGAAGCTCGCGACCTGCCTTCCCTCGGTGAAGTCGATCCCGACCACGGCCGTGCCCGTCATGCCCGGCTTCAGCACCTTCGTATAGGTCGGCACGCGTCGCTCCTCGATTGCCCGTGCGGTTTTCGCGACCGTAACGACGTGGGCCAGCACGCGGCTTGTCGCCGATATACGGGACGCAGTCGTGAACGCGCCCCCACCTTACGGTCGTGCACTGTGACCGCACCCGCTAGCGCATATCGGGACTGTTCCGCAGAAATCGCGTTGTTGTCGCGGATCTGCGAGGAGGTCCTCGAACTGGACCAGGTCTCGACGGAGGCCAGCTTCTGTTCCCTCGGCGGGAATTCGATCACGGCGCTCGCCGTGGTGGCCCAACTCGGCGCGGCGGGCCTGTCGCTCAGGCTCGCCGACATCCTGGCGGCGTCACCGCTCGACGAGGTCGCCGCCCGCATCGCGAGCCCCGGCGCGCCCGCGGAGGCGGAGGACGAGGAGCCCGGTGCCGAACTCGCGCTGACCCCGCCGCAGCGGGTGCTGATGTCGTTGCCCAACCGGAGCGTCGCTCGCGGCGCCGACCTCATCGAATACCTCAAGCTCGACGTGTTCGAGGTGACCGGTCGAGGGGTGACGCCGGAGGCGGCCACCCACGCGCTGCGCGCGTTGGTGGAACGGCACGACGCGCTCCGGACGCGGCTCGCCACCGACAGGAGGATTTTGCTCGACCTGCCGCTCCTGGAGTTCGTCGTCGACCCGGTGTTCGTGCACGACGGGACGACCCCGTTGAACGACGTCATCATCGAGCTGCTGCCCGAGTACCGCTCGACACGAGATCCGCTCGTGCGCCTCTGTCTCGTCGAGGACGTCGTGGCGGGCCGCGTGCTGCTCCTCTTCGCCGCCCACCACCTGGTCTGCGACCTGATCTCGTGGCAGGTGCTGTGCCGCGACCTCGACACCGTGCTCGACCAGCTCCTCGCCGGGCGACCGGCGGCACTGCCCGCCGTGGGCGCGACCTGGGGTCGGTGGGCGCGGGCGGTGGAGCGGTACGAGCGTGACGGGCGCGTGTTGGACGAGCTGCCCTACTGGGCGGGCCTGCCCGTGGAACGCGTGACCGACGTGCCGCTGGACCTGCCCGCGGGCAGCAACTCGTTCGAGCTCCAGGACGGCGTGGTCGCACGGTCGGACCACTCCGAAGGGCTCCCCGGACAGGTGGTGATCGCCGCGCTCGCCGACGTGCTCGCCGACTGGCAGGGCAACGACACCGTCCTGATCGACACGCGGTACCACGGCCGTCACGTCCCGGAACTCGGCACGGACGTCGCCGGCACCGTCGGCGCGTTCACCCTGGCCCACCCGCTGCTGCTGAGGCTGCCCCGCGACGTGGACGACGAATCGCTCGTCACGGAGGTCCTCCGGCAGTTGGAGGCTGTCCCGTCGGCGGGACTGGGGTACGGCCTGCTGCGCCGTCCCCTCGGTGAGCCCCACCCGGCGATCGATCGGTTCCCGTCGGCCCAGGTCCTGCTGGACTACTACGGGGGGCGGTTCTGGCGGCCGGGAGGGCAGGCGGCCGTGCTGCGCCCGAGCGGAGTCGCACTGGTGCGGCGGCGCCACCCCGGCGGCACCAGGCCGTACGTCTTCCGCGTCCACGTGTCGACCGGCCCGGAAACCCTGGACGTGAGTTGGGAGTTCAGCCGTGGGCTGCACGAACCGGCTACGGTGGTGCGCCTCGCCCAGGCGATGGTCGACCGGATCGCGGCCTTGGCGGCCGCACACGCCGGGGATCGGACGCACCGCGGTTAGGACGCCCGCAGGCGTCCGAACCGCAGTGAAAGGGCTCAAGGGCTTTCACGACCCACAGGTCCGCCGACGGCGGCTTCTCCGGTGGCGTGATATTCGCTCACCGGGTACGGGTGGCCGGCCCTCGGGCGCCCGTGCCACCCGGTCGTGTGATCGCGGTCGTGCGGCGATTCCCCACACCTGCGGGACTTCCACGCCCACGTCGGCGTCCTCGACGGCGCGGGTGCTCCCGGTCGGCTACGCTCGAATGTGGGACGCGTGCGCAGTTTAAGAGGGATGTGAGCGACACCCGGTAATGTATTTTCCTGGTAGCTGGCGCTCAATTGAGGTGATCTCAGCGAGGTGTCTGGTCGGTGTTCCGGTCGTGTTCGTAGTGGGTGCAGGCCAGTGTGGCGGCGACGATGAGGGTGAGTTTTCGTGGGCTTGCGGTGGTGCGGCGTAGCGCCTTCTACCGTCCGACCAGCAGTGCGAACCCGCGTTCGCTCTGGCCTCGTAGGCCGCGTAGTAGCAGGTCGTGGGTTTTCTGGTCCACGGTCAACTCGGGTTCGGCCCAGCGCCTGCGTGGGGTGCGGTTCGGGGTGATCAACCCGTGTTCGGCGTTGAGGTAGCCCTGGTCGGCCAGGGTGGGCAGGTCCAGTGCGGTGGCGGCGTGGGCCAGGGCCGGGAGGGCGTGGCGTCGGGCAGCGACCAGGTCGTGCACCCGTCCCGGCTCCACCGGCGAGACCCGGATGGGGAAGCCGTTCGGCATGGTGACGGCGGTGATCACGCCGCCGTGGCGGCGGGTCTTGCCCGAGTACCAGGCGTCGATGACCCGATGGTGCCGGTTGCGGCCGGTCTTACCGTGGTAGCGGTCGGTGCGGAACACCTTCCCGTCCAGGACCACGTGCGTGGCCCCGTGTTTTTTCGCGTGGGCGAGCGCGGCGGGCAGTTCCGGCGTTTGGTCGGCGAGGACTTTCAGGACCTCGTCGAGGTAGCGGTAGGCGGTGGCGCGGGAGACGCAGTGGTCACGGGCCAGCCGGTCGGGGGTGGTGTGGTCGCGCAGCCACCGCAGGCCCAGCACGGCCTGGTGGAAGCAGGTCAGGGCACGAGTGCGTCGGCGGGTGCCGCGCCGTGCGCGTTCGGCTTTCAACAGCAGGGCCAGGTGCCGGGCCAGTGCGTCGGGGACGTCGGGGATGGCAGGATGGGAATCACGGGGAGCTTTCTCTGGCTGAGTCGTCGCAAACCCAGTCATAACGGAAAGCTCCCCGCCCTCGTCTACAGACCTGTTGGCCAGCACAGACCTTGCTGAGATCACCTCAATTGTGGGAACGTTTTCGTCAGTGTGGTTCCCGCGGTAGGTGCGGAATTCGCTGGGCTCTGGTCCAGGAGTTTATCTTCGACCTGAGGGGTTGAACGTGCGTGGAACGTCGGTTCTTCCGAGTTCTTCGAATGACTCCGACGCTTGTTTCGCGGTGTCGAAGGGAGGGTGGGCGGATGCGTTTTCGCTGCGCAGCGCCCACAAGCTCGATGTGATTGGGGGGTAAGTGATCAGGGTTTACGCAGTCGACAGTTCGCCGGTTTACCTGAAAGGCCTTTCGGTGATCCTCACGGCCAGCGGATTGGCGGTCGTCGGGTCGAAGGTGTCGTGGGATGAGGAGATCTCGTGGCGCGCCGACATCTTCCTGGTGGACCCGCATGCGTTAGCGGACATCGGGTTATCCGACGTCGTCTCGGCCACCGCAGGCGCGGCCCCGGTGCTGCTGTTGACCCAGGACCTGGGTGAGGACTCGGTGACGGAGTACGTCAGCGCGGGCGTCCGCGGCTTCGTCGACCGCCGCGCCAGCGCCGACAGGATCATCGGCGCGATCCACGAGGTCGCCAACGGCGGGCAGTACTGGGACAAGCACTGGCAGAGCAGTGCGGTGGGGGACGGCGCGCCCGAGGACGAGGACACACTGTCGCCGCGCGAGCGCCAGGTCCTCCGCCAGATAGCGCGCGGGCTGACCCACAGCCAGGTCGCCAACCGGCTGGGCATCAGCAGGCACACCGTCGACACGTACGTCAAGAGGATTCGGGTAAAGCTCCGACTAGGCAACAAGGCCGAGTTGACCCGCGCCGCGCTGGGCTTGAGCACGGCGGTCTGCGGGGGCGGTTGCCGCGGCGGCGAAGCGCGGACGCCGTTCCGACTGCCCGTACCTCGCCGTTCGGGTGTCCACGAGCACGGTGCCGAGCAGGCCGCCGAACGCCCGCACGCCGAGCAGGAGCCCGGTGCCCGGCTCGACCACGAGGGCCACGCCGACCCCCTCCGGAAACTCGACTGCAACCACTGAGCGCTTCCGAGCCTCCCCTGTCAGCGGTCCTACCTGAAGTGGCAACCGCCTGCTGGCACGCTAGTACTCCAGCCGCAGTTCGTGATATTTGGCTTGTCTTCGCTGGTAGTGAGCTTGTTTGGCGCGGTTTTGGTGGCGTCTGCGCCAGTGGGACCAGGTGCAGGCGCGGGCGGGGATGGTGGTGATCAGGTGTGCCAGGAGACGCCTGACCTCGCCGAGGGGGACCGGGATGAGGCCGCTGCCAGGGCTTTTGGGGCGATGGCGGCGGTGACAGCGAGGTAGGTGTGGGCGAGCATCGCGAGGGTGATGTGGCGGTACCAGGCGTCGTAGCGGCGGACCTGGTACTGGTCCAGGCCGACCTCGGTCTTGGAGGTCTGGAAGCAGTCCTCGACCGACCACCCCATCCCTGCCACCCGGATCAGGTCCTCGTCGACTGTTCCGGTTGGGGCGCAACACAAGTAGTAGGCCGGCTCGTGCTCGCCACGACGGTTGGGCGTAGGGGGCGGCGGATCAACAGCCACCGCCGCCCCCAGGTAGGGGTGGTGTCGTCGTAGACGGGTAACGAGGCCACCACCCAGTCGAACAGGCGAAGACCTTTGGCTCCCTGCCCGCCACTACGGCGTTTCAACGCCGCATCCGGGGCGTTGGCGGTCAGATGGCTGGCGCGGCTGGCGCCCGCAGTGGCGGGAATGGTCTGGTTGCTCGGCACGACCACCACGTAGGCGATGCGCTGATCTTCAAGCCAGGCCCGGAACTTCGAGTCGCTGCCGTAGGCCTCGTCCCGCGGTCACCCACCGGGCCTGCACGTCTGCGGCCAAGGCCCAGGCCGGCATTGCGCGGGCCAGCACGGGCTTGGTCGCGAACTCCACGGTGTCGGGTACCGCCGCCTCCCGGCATCGCCCCCGGGCGGCGACCTGGGACTTCGGTAGGTACCACTCCCGGTCGATCAACGTCCGGCCTTTGCTTGTGGCGTAAGCGAGAAACACCCCCAGTTGGCAATTCTCAACCCGGCTGGCGGTGCCGGGGTACTGGCGTTGCACCACGGCGGGCTTGCTGCCCTTCTTCAGGAATCCGGCCTCGTCCACCACCAGCACGCCCTAAAGGATGTCTCGTAACTGGTCGGTGAGTTTGGTCGTGTCGGTCAGCCAGCGAGGGCGAGGTTGTGCAGGTTCGCGATGCCCAAGGCGATGTCGTGCAGGGTGCGGGCGGCGCGGCGGTAGTCGCGCAGGATCTTCCAGTTCTTCATCCGGGCCAGGCAGTGCTCGACGTGGGCGTGGACCTTGCGGTGTTGGGTGTTGAGGTCTTCCTGCCAGTCGGTCGGCACGTTGCCGTCATGAGGTTTGTGGTGGGGCATGATCACGTCGGCGTTGCCCTGGTATCCGCCGTCGGCCATCACCGGTCGCCCGGTCAGGGTGTCCTTGATGCCGGAGTCGCGGTAACGCTGCAGTCGTTGCGGTTGCCCGGTTGCGGGTCGCCGATGGCGATCACGAGGCGGGTGTCGGCGTCGATGGCGACCTGCAGGTTGGTCGAGTACCGGTAGTTCTTGCTGCGTGCGGCCAAGCGGTGGTCACGGGTGGGGACGAGGGTTCCGTCGACGATGGCGATCTGGTCGATCCGGCGTCGCCGCACCAGTGCCAAGGCCAGCAGCGGGCTCAGACTGTCCACGCCCCGGTGTGCTGCGGAGTGCGAACCCCCGAACAGCGGCCCGATCTGGCGCATCGTGAGGTTGGTCCGCCAGTAGGTCGCCACCAGCAGCACTCGGTCGGCCAAGTCGAGGCGCCACTGTTTGCCGGGGCGACCGTCGGCGGCGGTGTCACCGCTGCGTTCGGCCACCACGCGCACCAGTTTGTGAAACTGGCCTGGTTGCAAGCCCGTGAACGGGACGATCCACTCTGACCGGGGCGTTGAGATCATCTGCATCCGACCATGATCGCCGAGCTCCCGTGGCGACCAATCACCGAGTTACGAGACATCCTTTAGGCATCAGCCAGGTGTTCCACCGCGTAGTCACGGACGTCGTCGCGAACCCCGTCGACGTCCCACGTCGCGGCGTTGAGCAGTCGCTGCATCCCGTCGGGCGTCGCCTCACCGGCCACTTCCGCCAATGTCCAGCCGTTCTTGCCCGCGATCGGAGCCAACAGACCTCGTACGTACGCACGCGCCCGTTTACGCGGCTCCGCCGCAGAAACCGGCCCGCTACTCGCCCGAACAACTGATCCAGGCCGCTCACCCACGCCTGGGCGTCCTTATCGACCAATACGAGATCGACAAGCTGGCAGACCATGATCACGAACTGCGGCTGGGGTACTAGTACTCCAACAGAACTCAGGTGAGTGGGCAGTAGCGTGTCGCTGCTTAATGGCTTTTTGTGTACCTAGGTTTGTGGCGTGAGTTGGCAGATGGTGGTGCGGATTACCGCCCAGCGGACGATGGCCTCGTGGTGGCATGGGAGGCGTTCGTAGTCGCGGGCGCAGCGGCGATGGCCGGTGATCCAGGCCAGGGTTCGTTCCATCACCCAGCGGCGTGGCAACACCTGGAACAGGGTCTTGCGTGGTCGTGACACCACTTCGATGGTCACTCCGAGGGTGGTGTGGGCCCAGTCGGGGAAGGCGCCGTGGTAGCCGGCGTAGGCCCAGACCAGTGAGAATCGGGTTCCGGCGCGATCCCGGACCCGTCGGAGCAGGGACCGGGCGGCGCGTTTGTCGTGGGTGCTCGCCGGGGGGGGGGGGGGGGGGGGGGGGGGGGGGGGGGGGGGGGGGGGGGGGGGGGGGGGGGGGGGGGGGGGGGGGATCAGGACCGCGAACAGCAGCCCCATCGTGTCCACCACGATGGGGCGCTTGCGGCCCTGGACCTTCTTGGCCGCGTCCCAGCCGCGACTGTCGCGGCCGACGGTCGGGGCGGCGCGCAGCAACTGGGAGTCGATCACCCCTGCCTAGGGGGCCGCCACGCGCCCGGTCTTTAACCGTGTCCGGTCGCGGACGGTGTCGAGCAGGCGTTGACTCGCACCGGCCAACTCCCAGGCGGCGAAGCGCTGGTAGACGGTGTTCCAGGGCGGGAAATCCACGGGTAGGGCACGCCACTTGGCGCCGTTGTCGACCGTGTACAGGATCGCGTCCACGACCAGGCGTCGACAATGCTTCTCCGGACGCCCCTCCCGGAAAGCCAGGGCGGATCGGGCAACAGCGGGTCGATCACGGCCCGCTGGGCGTTGGTCAGATCGGTGGGGTAACGACGCCGCCGAGCGACGGGGTGGCGGCCAGACGGCAACACGGAGTGTCGCCGGTGACAGCTCCCGCCGGGATCGGGCAGGACAACAACGGAACTCCTGGTGGAACGGCGCTTCGATACCGTCCGATCTACCAGGAGTTCCCCTGTCTCCGCACCAAAGAATTTAACCCGCCAGCAGTTCCCAAACAGCCACTTAGACCTCCTTTCAGAATGAGTGGAGGCGTCGGTAGCAGATCAGCGCACAGGTCAGAATGAGAAAGCCTTGGTGTAGGTCGGCCCGGCGATCCCAGCGGGTGCGCAGTCGCCGGTACTGGTGCAGCCAGGACAGAGTGCGTTCAACCACCCACAGCAGCGTGCCCAATCCCGGGCCGTGAGCCTGGCCGCGTCGGGCGATCAGCGGGACGATCCCTCGCTGTCGCAGGGCGTTCGGGTTGGTCTGGCTGTCGTAGCCGCGGTCGGCGAGCATCACCGCAGGCCGCCACCTCGGGCGTCCGGGTTTGCCCGCGACACGGGGCAGGGCGTCGAGCATCTCGGTCAGGGTGCTGGTGTCGTGGGTGTGGGTCGCGCTGACCGCGACGGTCAGCGGGTGACCAGCGCCGTCGACGACCAGGTGGTGTTTCGCCCCGCTCTTGCGGCGGTCGACCGGGCTCAGGCCGGTGAAGCGCCCCTTTTAACGCCCTCACGTGGGAGGAGTCGAGCGCCACACGGGACCAGTCGATCCTGTTCGCCGCGTGCAACTCGGCGAGCATCACCTCGTGCAGACGCTGCCAGACCCCTGCCTCGGCCCATTCGAGCATTCTGCGGCGGCAGGTCGAACCGGAGCCGCACCCCAACTCGGTGGGCAGGTCGGCCCACTCGATCCCGGTATGCAGCACGAACAGAATCCTCTGCAGACACTCACTTGCGGGCAGCCGCTTGCGGCCGGGGTGGCGGAAGTTCCTGGTCGGGACCGGGATCAGTGGCTCGACCAGGTCCCATAGTTCGTCATCGACGATCCACGGCGCTCCCATGCCCCGTCGGGTTCTCCGCCAGCCAAATCCCCAACCAACTCATTCTGAAAGGAGCTATTAGTTGTGGTGCTTGCAGCTGGGAGGCTGTTGTCCGCCAGGTTTTTCCCTGTTGGACAAGCCCTGGTGTGGTGGTATCGAATTTGAAGCGGCCGGTCAGGTTGCTGGCGCGGGATCGTGAGGAGTTGATCCGGTGGACCACGACGGGTGCACATCCGGCGTCGCCGATCATGCGGGCCTGGGTGCTGCTCGCGCTGGACACCTCGGCAGGCGAGCCGGATCCGAAGGAAGTGGTCGCGGCCCGACTCGGGGTCTCAGATGAGACGCTGCGCTGGTCGCCAGGCGGTTCGCCGAGACCGGCGGCGGTGTCCTGGCCACGATCTCGCGCAAGAAGCGGGGGCTCCTGCCGGTGACGGGTGAAGTGGAGGCGAGGCTGATCGCCCTGGCGTGCTCGGCGCAGCCGGAAGGATATGCCCGGTGGTCGTTGCGGCTGCTGGAGAAACACGTCCAGCTCACCGAGGACATCCCGAACCTGGACCACTCGACAATCGGCCGGGTTTTGAAAAAACGGAACTGCGTCCTTATCTGAGGAAGTCCTGGCACATCCTGCCGCGGGTCAACGCGGAGTTCACCGCCCGCATGGAGGACGTCCTCTCCGTCTACGCCCGCCCGCACGATCCCGTCCGTCCGGTGGTGTGCATGGACGAGAAACCCTTCCAGTTTCTTGGCGATGTCCGCGACCTGCTGCCTGCCCGACCTGGCCGTAGGCCTCGTCGCCGGTCACCCACCCGAACGGCACCCGCGCGTCGAAGGCCCGTTCAAGCATAGCCATCGCCAGACGCGGCTTGGTGACGACCCCGCCCCGTCCGGGACGCCAGCGGCCCGGCAACGATCCCGATCCGAAGCCCAGGACTCGGAGTACTGCCGCCACCAGCACGCCGTCACCACCGGCGAGGTGTTCGACGGCATAGGCATCGGTCGCGACGCGCGCTGCCTGCCCTGCGGGCAGTACACCGCCTCAGTCTCATGCCAGCCGCGTGGTATGCGGTGCGCCGATGTTCTGCGCGCCGATGTCGGATGAAGCGAGCCATACCGCCGTCGATACTGGCGTGGCCGTGCAGCGTCCCGGCGGACGATGCCCTCAGCACGTCCGCCGGCTCGCTCAGCTGCGTCCCCACGAGGAGAGTCTCGGTGCCTGACCCGTTGCTGTACAACAAAGTTCTCGGTGTCCAAGCTGACCTCTCGGCCGAGCGGATAGCCTGCTCAGGAAGCGCTCCGCGCCCGGTGGTCGAGTTCATCGGCCACCTCGTGCCACATCCGTGCGTACTCCCGTGCGAGCCCTGCCACCACCGACGCGCAGTAACTCGGCACGGCATCGAGCAGTACGTCCCGTTCACCGCGCCCGATAGCGTTGGCGTTGAGCCAGCGCAACAGACGGCGTCCCGAGTCGTTGAGGCGCAGGCGCGGGTCCCTCGCCAGCCGGTGGAACGCCGAGTCGAGGTCGATCGTCTCGACCCTACCGCCGGAACGCCCCGTCTCCTGCCGCAGGTCCGTGGCGCGCGCAACCGCCTCTGCACGCCGCACCCTAGGCGGCACCGGGTCCTCGCCGTTGCGGATGCGCTCCCGGACGTCGCGCGCGGTGGCCACCGAGATGCCGGACGCGCTCGCCACCTCGCGCAGGGTGACGCCGGGGTACTGCTCAAACAGTTCACTCGCCTGACGCCTGCCGTCCGCACTGCTGAGCGGCCGAGCCCGGCCGTCAAGGCCGACGCGGCTGTTCAACTGGCTCACTGCGCCGGTTGAACGCGACCGGATGTGCGCGACCGTGCGCCGGGCCAGTCCGGTGGCGACAGCCACCGCGCGATCCGACCACTGCGGGTGCGAGGCCATGATCCGGAGCGCCGCTGCTTTCCGGTCGGCGAGCGAGAGCGGCAGGCCGTGCGCAACGTTGGCCTTGACCGCGAGCAAGAACGCCTCGTTCTCGTCCCCGTCGAAGAAGCGGATGCGAATCTCGCTCGCGCCCCTCATTTCGGCCGCACGCAGCCGGTGCATGCCGTCTACGACGCGCATCGTCCTGCGGTGCACCAGGATCGGCGGTAGGTCCGACTCCACCTCGGCGAGCAGTGCGGAGTGCGTCTCGTCCCTCCCGCCCAACCGCGGCGAGTCCGCAGGCAGGAGTGCGGTGAGCGGTACAAGGGCGTCGAACGCCTCCCCCAGCCGCTCCTCTTCGAGGTTCTCCAAGTGCGCCTCGGCGTCTTCGGGCACATCGGCCTGGCGTATTGATCTGATGGTCACCGTGTTGCTCACCGACCCCCGGTCCGGATTCATTACGTGATTCGCGTGCTGTGGTGCCATGGACGACACCAGGCTGGCAGAGGCCACTACCGGTGGGCTACTAGACGGCACTACGCGTGCCGATGGGGCATCCCGACCAGAAACGCGGCGCGGCGAATCCGCGGCGAATTTATCGCGTTAGCATCGCGGATCGGGTCGTACGACCAGTACGCGATCTCTTCTGCCCGAAGACGACGTCCCGCCGACCGACGCCGGTCCCGAGGTCGCCGCCAACGATATCCGGGGACTGCGCAGGAATCCCATCAGAGCCGACAGCACACGTGTGTGTTCCGGAAATCTGGGTTGGGTGCGGTGCCGGGAACCCTATTGATCGGAGGATCCAGTGATGAGCCGAGTGCACGCTGCCGCCGAGTAGATCACCGGTATGTTGCCTGAACTGCTGGAGCGGCATGGTGTGCCCGCCGCGAGCCCGCACACTGGGTGCTCGCCGCGTCGCCCGTCCCTGCCCCTTCCCATCGCTTCCCGCCCTCAAGGATCGCGCACGCTTCGGCGTGGGCGGAGTCAGGCTCGCAGGGGTCGTTACCGATGGACTACTCGAAGTCGGGAACCGGCGAGTAGTCCACCGGGTGGTCCGGCTCCCCGGTCACCCCGGTGCCGCGAGCCTGTCCGCCAGAACCGCGAGATCGGTCGCGACCACGAGTGCGGTGCGCCGGATGGTGTAGCCGAGGCTCTGGTTGACCCAGGTCATGTGCTGGTGTTGGCGTTCGTCACCGTCTCGAACCGCTGAATGACTTCCCGGTCACCGAGCAGCCATATCACCATCCCGGCTTGCGAGCATTTGCCGAGCCTGCGGCCGCAGTGCGCTGCCACGACCGCCGTGTCGCCCTGGAGGAGTCTGTCAATCAAGCGGCTCTGGCGCACTTCCGGTGGTGGTGTCACCCGAGGAGGATGCGGTGGTGCAGGAGAGCGAAGCTGGCTCTTCCGTGCATCTGACACTTGAGCAGCTCTGACTTGGTTTTCATGCTTTCGGTGCGCCCATTGTGGTGGTCCAGGGTGATCGCAGCGGTGACGGCATCGATGGCCTGGTCGATGCCTCGCGCGAAGGGATGCACATGTGGTAGCTCCGCCTCGCGTGCCGCGGTGGTCCATGCCGCCATCCGGACCGGGTTGTCCTTGCAGCGTAAAAGGTCTTCGGCGAAAGAACGCACGGCGGCGGCCCGCACCGCGATCTCGGGACAGGCCGCAGTCAGGGCTTCGACTTGTTCGCGTTGCCGTTCGGTGAGATTCTCCGGCCAGGTTAGCAGCAGCCGAGCGGCCCGACGTGGCGAGGGGTGCGGATGCTTGTCGAGATGCCGCCCCTGGTTCAGGTATCGCACGAGGAGGTTCTGGCTGCGTTGTCGCCCAAAGCGGGGATTTCACCCAGCAGCGCGGTGGCCACCACGCCCGGCTCCTGTGCACGACGGGCACGCAGGTGGTCCCGCTACGGGTCGACCATGCAGGCCCGGTGCTTGGGGCCCGCTGGATGCGTTTCGCCTGGCCGCGCGGGCGTATCGCTTGACCGTGTTCAGTGCCAGGCCGAGGCTGCGTGAGTAGTCCAGCAGCCCAACTTCGACCTCGTGCAGGGCATGGATCTGCTGCCAGCCCTGACCACACCGGGTACCCGTGCTCGGCCAGGAGATACGGGTGGTTGAGCACCTCAGTCGGATTATCGAGGTCGGCGGGCATCGGCAATCCGAAGGCGTTCTTCCACCTGGCCTAACGCGAGGCAAGCCGTCCGTCCAACTCGATGTCAACGATCCGCGCGATGATCGATTCCCGGCTTGACGATCGGAGGCACGCTCCTTGGCGAGACGGGTGATCCGACCGAAGGTCGGCGGGCTTCATGCTGGTGCCTATGTTGTGCATGTTGGCACTGTCGGGCGCGTGTGGCGCAGTAGTCTCGTTGGAACACGCGTACCGAGGGGGCGCCGAGTGGAGCGGAGCGGGGAATTGGCGAGTCGAGCACGAGCCGCTGATGAGTGGATCAGCAAGGTGCTGCCAGAGCTTGCGGCCCGGCACGGACTGCCTGGCGCCCAGGTGGCCGTGCTGGTGGACGGGGAAGTCGTGGATGCGGCGGCCGGGGTGCTCAACCTGGCCACCGGTGTGCCGGTGACCAGCGACGCGTTGTTCCAGATCGGCTCGATCACCAAGGTGTGGACCGCGACGCTGGTGATGCAGTTGGTGCGCGAAGGTGCGGTCGACCTGGACCGGCCTGTGGCCGATTACCTCGACGGATTCCGGCTCGCCGACGGGGGCGCGAGTAGGACCGTGACCACTCGGCAACTCCTGAGCCACACAGGAGGTTTCGACGGGGATATCTGGACGGACACCGGCCGCAACGAGGACGCAGTGCGGAAGTACGTCGAGACTCTCGCCGGGGCCGTCCAGTTCTTTGCACCCGGTGAGCTTTTCTCGTACTGCAACAGCGGTTACGTGGTGCTCGGCAGATTGGTGGAGGTGCTGCGCCGGAAATCGTACAACCGCGCGCTGCGCGAGCACCTGATCGAACCGCTCGGACTGGCCAACGCCGCGACGTCCGTCGAGGAGGCGATCCTGGCCTCGCCTGCGGTGGGGCACGAGAAGGCGCGGCCCGACGCACCGCTTGAGCCGGTGCGGAAGTGGTCGCTCGTGCCAGCCGCAGCTCCCGTCGGTGCGATGCTTGCGATGAGCGCGCGTGATCTGGTCGGCTTCGTCCGCCACCATCTTTCGACGCCCGAGTACGAGGCGATGCGAGAGCCCCAGGTCGAGGTGCCCGAGCCTGGGCCGATCAACGGTCATTGGGGTCTCGGTTGGTCCATGCCTGACTACGGTGGGCCGGTCGTGTTGGGTCACAACGGCTACACGATGGGGCAACGCGCGTTCCTGCGCGTGGTGCCCGATGCTGGTGTCGCGGTGGCGATGCTGACCAACGGTGGTGATGTGTTCCCGGTGTTTACCGAGGTGTTCGGGCACTTGCTGCACGAGTTGGCGGGCGTGCGCCAGCCCGAACTTCCCTCTCCTCCTGCGAGCCCTCCGCCGGTCGACGCGAATCGGGTGGTCGGGACGTACCGGTCCTCCGCGGGTGAGTGGGTGGTGCGCGTGGACGCCGACGGTCGTGCGTGGGTCGGCGTGTCGTCGTCGGACGAGGACGAGGAGGACGAGGAATTCGAGCTGGTCGCGCTGAACGCTGACGCGTTGATCACCGTGACACCACAGGAAGGCAGGCACGTGGTGTATGGCCTCGGCGATGCCGATGCAGCAGGCCGCGCCAGGTTCCTACGGTTGACCGGGCGGGCAGTCGTCCGCGACCTCGTCAGCGGATAGTCGTCGGCTCGTTTCGTCCATCGGCACCGACGCCCTTTCAGGACCGATCAGCACGATCGTGCCTACGGTCAGCAGCCCGATCATGGCCATCCCAAAGGTAGGCAGGTTCATCAGTGTCGCTATGCTCAGGTGCAAACCGATGCCGAGCACTAGGACGACCTTGCGGAGCCGCTTTCCCGCAAGAATCGCGAGCGCGAGTACCGCCTGTATCCCGATCACCGACCAAGTGGCTGCGGCAACCGCCGGAAACGAACGCAGTGCCTGCCCGAGGAACGCGCGGACCTGGGCAGGGAAGCCGTAATCGGGGTCGTGTACCACCAGGTACATGGCGCTGCCTTGTCGCCAAAGCGGGTCGTTGAGCTTCGTGATAACCGCAGTGGCATAGATGATAAAGATCTGAGCCTTCAGCGTGATCAGGCCCGCGAACGCGCTACCACACCACTTCGGCGTGAGCGGGGCTGTCGGCGGTAACCACTGCCAGCGTCTGCCGTCACCAAGGCAGACCGGGATAAGCAGCATGGCGGCGATCTGGGCGATCCGGTCGCCCCCGTCCGTGATGGATCCGCTCACGGTCAGGCTGAACGTGACGTACCAATGCGGCACGCAGGTCCACCGCGGGCGGTACCCGGAGATGACGACCACCAGGATGACGATGGATAGGATCCGGCCGAGCAATAGGCCGGTGTCAGTCGGGCCCGTCAAGCACCACAGCGACATGGCGCGCACGCCCGCACAACGTGGCGCCTCGGCGCTGGCCGAGAACAGCGTGGAGTCCGGGTTGGCGAGCAGCGTGAGCAGCGGCACAGCGGCGATCAGGGTGCGGCCAAGCGCCAGGGACAGCACACGGGGTTCCGCTTGCTCCACCGCCCACCGCAGGCTGTGCGCCGGACCCGCAGCCCTCATCCCGCGCACTCCACCTCAGTGAACGCGACTTGAGCCACGCTGCTCGGGCGGTTCGGCAGACGTCCGGAGTCAGGCGTCGGCGTGATTTCGACGGCTATCGCAGTGGGACCGCACACGACCGGCCGCCGC
Organism: Actinosynnema pretiosum; assembly: GCF_024171695.1. Classification (GTDB taxonomy): domain Bacteria; phylum Actinomycetota; class Actinomycetes; order Mycobacteriales; family Pseudonocardiaceae; genus Actinosynnema; species Actinosynnema pretiosum. Next base: position 207,177 of record NZ_JAMTCF010000016.1, read on the forward strand.
GCCGGATTCAGCACTCGATACGACAAACTGCGGTCCAGCTGGTTCACGCACGCGGTCAGCAGCTCTTGCGCACACGGTTGCCAGTACCGGTCGGGCACGAGCCTGGCGAGCGGGTTGACCTCGGTCTGCCGCACGTCGTCGATTCGGTTCATCCCCCACAGCCGCTCGGCCCTTCCGTGCCGTTCGTCGCGTGGATCCAAATCCGCCGCAGCAGGCTCGATCCGGTACGCGGTGGGTGTCGGCCGGTGAAAACCGGTGAAGAAGTACCAGTTCTGTGGCCACAGCACCTGATATCCGGCCAACCGGCCGCTCACCGCGCCCAAGTCGAGCTGTGCCACCACGGCGATGGTTAAACTGGTCATCAACAGGGTGCCGGTCAGGATGGCACTCCGCAGCGCTCGATCCGCGTCCGAAACCTCATCGGGATACCTTCGGGGCATCAGCGCGCTTTCACGCTGTCGTAGAAAGCAGTGCGCACGACAGTGTTCATGGGTTGGGCCACCGGCTCCACGCTTTCATGCTGTCGTAGAAAGCAGTGCGCACGACTGTGTTCGCCGACGGTTGGGCCATCGGTTCCGCTGCGAACATCGTGGTGGTGACCAGCAAGGCCAGTGCCACCAGCGCTAAATTCAGCCCGGCCAAGAATGAACGCCCCATCGGTTCCCCCTGGATTCGCGCTCTCCGCACCCCCGCGTGAGCAACCAAGAGTATACACGATGCTACCATCCGTAGTCTAACAATCTACCGCTCCGGTCATGGCCGTGGGGAGGCTGGGCCCGGCAGGTGGGGAGCCTGAGGGAGACATGGCGGCAAAGTTCCGGGTCCTGGGGCCGCTAGAGGTATACGTCTCGGACGAACGCATCCGGATCGGGGGGGCACGCCAACAGAAGCTCCTCGCCCTGCTTCTGCTCAAGCCCGGCTGGGTAGTGCCAGTGGACCGGCTGATTGACGAGTTGTGGAGCGAGCCGCCCGCGTCGGTGCGGCAGCAGGTACACAACGCGGTCAGCGCTCTCCGCCGGTCGCTTGCCGCAGAGAGTGGGGACACCCGGCTGGTCCGGACCGAGTTTGGGTACCTGCTCGACATACCGGACGACGCAGTGGACACGTACCACTTCGTCACCGCGATGCGGGACGCGAAGCAGGCCGAGAAGCAGGGGAACCTGCCGAAAGCCGTGAAGCTACTGCAGTCCGCACTCGCCGTGTGGCGCGGTGACGCTTTTTCCGGTCTCAGCGGGAGTGTGATCGAGAGCGCGGCGGCGAACTTGCACGAGCAGCGGGTCCTCTGCCTGGAGGAGCTGTTCGCCCTTCATCTGCGTGTGGGTGAGTCCGCCTCGCTGGTCGGTGGGCTCACTCAACTGGTGGCCGAGCACCCGCTGCGGGAATCGTTGCGCGGCAGCCTGATGCTCGCTCTGCACCGCAGTGGACGGCAGCCCGACGCGCTGGCTGTCTACGCGGAAGGCGAGCGGCTGTTTGCCGACGAGCTCGGCCTCGACCTGGGTCCACGGTTGCGTGAGGTCCATGCGAAGATCTTGAGGGGCACCACTGACTCCGTTGCGCCGTCAGTCGACAAAGTCGAGCGGGCCGCAGATCGGCGGGTACCAACCAGGTCTTACCTGCCGCGTGACACGACGAGCTTCTCTGGGCGGGTCGCCGAACTCGTTGAGCTGGTCGAGGTCACGAGGAACGCACTGCCGACTGCTCTGGTGATCTCTGCCATCGACGGTATGGGCGGGGTGGGCAAGACGGCTTTGGCGATCCACCTCGCCCACCGTGTTGCGGGTGAGTACCCCGACGGCCAGTATTTCATCGACCTGCGCGGGTTCAGCCCCGGGATGGACCCCGTCACGCCGGCGCAGGCTCTCGATGCGTTACTGCTCGACAGCGGGGTGCCGCCCGAGCTCGTGCCGGTAGACCTGAATCGGCGCAGTGCCCTGTGGCGTTCGCGCATGGCAGGAGAGCGTGCACTGCTCGTACTCGACAACGCCGTCGATGCCGGCCAGGTGACTCCTCTGCTGCCTGGCACCGCCGGCGTGCTCGTGGTGATCACTAGTCGCCGCAAGCTCAGCGCGCTGGATGGCGCGGTACCGCTCTCGTTGGACGTAATGACCACAGAAGATGGCATTTCCCTGTTCACCACAGTGGCTGGCACCCACCGCGTCGAAAGCGAGCCGGACGCCGTCAACACTGCGGTCGAGCTGTGCGGACGTCTGCCACTGGCGATCAGGATCGCCGCCGCACGGCTGCGGGACAGGTCGAGCTGGGCGGTCGCCGACCTGGTGCGCCGATTGAAGACACAGAAGCAGCGTTCACTGTTCCTCCAAGCGGGTGGACAGAGCGTGATGGCGGTGCTGAGGGTGTCGTACCGCTACCTGGCGCCATCGCAACAGCGGCTCTTCCGGTTGCTGAGTCTGCATCCGGGCACGGACTTCGACGCGTACACGGTCGCAGCACTGGGCGGGTTCGACGTCGAGGAGGCAATGGTCGCACTGGAGTCCCTGTTCGACGACAACCTTTTAAGGCAGAACGTCGCTGGGCGCTACCACTTCCACGACCTCATCGGTGACTGCGCGACTCAGTTGCTCGCGGAAGCCGCTGCGGAGCAAGAGGAACGCGCCGCCGTGTACCGGCTGCTCGACTACTACCTCCACGTGGCGCACACGTGGTGCAGGCGGTTGGACCCTGGTATTTACCCGCACGCACCCCAAGTGGACTACACACCGGGAGAGATCCGCGAGGTCAGCTCCTATGAGGAAGCCGTCGATGCGCTGAATGCCGAGTTCGCCAACCTCACCGCGGCCGCGCTACTCGCCGCGCAGCGCGGCTGGCATCGGCACGCGTGGCAGTTGGTGTGCACGCTTCACCCGTTTTTGAAGTTGCGCAACTTCGGAGGGAAGGCGTACGAGCTCTACAAGAGCGCGGTCGAAGCCGCGCGTGCGGCGGGTGACGAGTTCGGTGAGTCGATCTCCCTGCATGGCCTTGCGGCAGCCTGTAAGGAGCAACGAACCGTCACCGAGGCGATCGAGCATCTCAACCGCGCGCTTGAGCTCATGAGACAGGTGGGCGACGTTGATCGGGAAGCGCATCAGACCGTGGATCTCGGCAACCTGACGTTCCAGACGGACCGCCTGCCGGAGGCACGCGACCTGTACCTGACGGCGGACAGGCTGCTCGCCGGATCCGCGGACACGCGCCTGCGTTCCGCGGTCGTGAACAACCTGGGGGTGCTCTGCCGGGACCTCGGCGAGTTCGACCAGGCGCTCGACCATCTGTATCGAGCAGTCGAGATGCCAGGGCACTCGTTGCGGGACGAGTTGATCACCGAGGGCGTCCTGGGTACCGTGCTGCACCTGCGCGGTGATCACGACAGGGCTTTGCACACGCTCAAGAAGGTGCTCAGCGAGGCCACTGCGGACAGGTTCCCGCACGGCGAGGTGATGGCCTTGCAGGGCGTTTCCTCCGTGTACCGGCTGTTGGGTGACCTCACAGCATCGGTGGAATACGGGCGGCAAGCGTTGAAAACGGCACGGGAGTTCGGTTTTCGCGAGTTCGAGCGCGAAGCGCTCAGCTGCCTCGGCGAGGCGTTCTTCCTCTTGGCCGATCTGGAGCGGGCGCGGCAGGTATTCGTAGAGGTGGGCCAGTTGGGCGAGCGCGATCAATCGATTCGATACCAGGCTCGTGCGCTGGAAGGGCTGGCGCACCTGTCGTTGACAAACGATGACGTCGCAGGTGCCAGGCAGTACTGGGAGCGGGCCATCGATATATATCCGGCGGGCCTGGTAGACATCGGGTACGCTCGCACCCACCTCGCCTCGCTGGACAACAGGCGAACGACATGCTTCCGCTGCGAGACCGCCTCCACCTCGTCTGCCGGGGAACCGCTGGTTGTCCGGGCGATCCGGTAGATCAGCCGCCTGAGCCCGATCCTGCCGAGATCCTGTTGTCGGTCGAGGATTCGAGGTGACCCGGAAGCTACTGGCCATCCCGTCGGTGCTGCTGCGCGGCGAGGCGGCCAAGGAGGCAGAGTTGCTTGTGCTAAGTGGCTGTTTGGGAAGTGTTGGCGAGTTGAGCTCTGTGGTGCGAGGACAGAGGAACTCCTGGTAGATCGGGTGTTGTCTAGGCATTCGCTCCACTGGGAGTTCCGTTGTTATCCTGCCCGATCCCGGCGGGAGCTGTCACCGGCGACACCCAGTGTTGCCGCCTGGCGGCCACCCACCGACCTGCCGTTCGGCAACGTCGCCACCCGACAGATCTGACCGACGCCCAGTGGGCGGTGATCGACCCGCTGCTGTCCGACCCGCCCTGGCTTTCCGGGCGGGGCGGCCGTCCGGAGAAGCATTGTCGACGCCTGGTCGTGGACGCGATCCTGTACACGGTCGACAACGGCATCAAGTGGCGCGCCCTGCCCACCGACTTCCCGCCCTGGAACACCGTCTACCAGCGCTTCGCCGCCTGAGAGTCGGCAGGTGTGAGTCAACGCCTGCTCGACACCGTCCGCGACCGGGCGCGCTCGAGGGCCGGGCACGTGGTGGCGCCTTCAGCCGGGGTGATCGACTCCCAGTCGCTGCGCGCCGCCCCGACCGTCGGCCGCGACAGCCGGGGATGGAACAGCGCCAAGAAGGTCCAAGGGCGCGAACGCCACATCTGCCCTGGCGCATCGGGCGCTGCTCGGCAGTGCGCCGGGCGAACACCCGCACCCGGTGCCCGCCCACCAGCAGCAGCCGGTTGCGGGACTCGGTCAGCACCTCGACCCGGTGCGCGGTGCGGCGCAGGGCCCTCGGCCTCGGCGATGTCGGTGGGGCCGCAGCAACGGGACAGGAGTTCCAACACCGCCGGGTGGGCGATGCGCGGGCCGATGGCGCGTTCGAGTGCGGGGGGCGCCGGTGAGCAGGCCGCGGATGCGGTTGGCGATGCGGGTGGCCTCACTGGCCAGGTCGTCGTCGAAGCCGACGAGCACGTCCAGCTCCGCCAGGGCCTCGTCGCCGAGGTCGACAGGGCGCAGGGTGTGCGGAGGGCGGCGTCGGCGTCGGCGATGACGAAGGCGTTGCGGGCGTCGGTCTCGGCCCGACCGGGGGAGAGGTCGGCGATCCGGCGCATGGCCAGACCGGGCAGGTAGGCCACCGTGGGACCGGCCGCGCGGGCCACCGCGACCGGCAGCGCCGATCGTGGCGGGCTGGTCGAGCACACCACTAGTAGGGCTTTGTTAGGTTGGTCGAGAGCGTCCGGTGGTGGTGTGGTCTTCTTGCGGAGTGATGCCGGAGGAGATGGCCGAGGTGCGGCCGGTGATCGAGGGGTTCGCCGCGGAGGTGTTCGGCGGGTTCGCCCGTCGTGACCAGCGCGGGAAGGGCGAGCTGTACCTGCGTGGGCTGTTGTTGGACGGCAGGCGCAAGTCGATGCAGCCCATGGCGGAGCGTCTCGGTGTCGATCATCAGCAGTTGCAGCAGTTCGTCACGACCTCGACCTGGGATCACGTCGAGGTGAGGCGGCGGTTGGCGGTGTGGGCGGCGGGGTTCGTCGATCCGGACGCGTTGGCGATCGACGACACCGGCTTCCCCAAGGACGGAACATCGTCGCCGGGGGTGGCGCGGATGTACTGCGGGGCGTTGGGCAAGCGGGGCAACTGCCAGGTCGGGGTCAGCGTGCACGCGGTCACCGACTGGACCTCCGCGGCGGTGGACTGGCGGCTGTTCCTGCCCGAGTCCTGGGACGACCGCACAACCGACGACGAGTCGACAGCCGCACAGATCGTCCGGAAGCGGGCCCGCTGCGCGATCCCCGACCAGGTGCGGCACCGGGAGAAGTGGCGCCTGGCCCTGGACATGATCGACGAACTGCTGGGCTGGGGCATGCCCCGGCGGCCGGTGGTGGCCGACGCCGCCTACGGCGACAACACCGCATTCCGCCAAGGGCTGACCGACCGCGGCCTGACCTACGCGGTGGCGGTCTCGGCCTCCACCAGCCTGCACCCGGCCTCCTCGGTCCCGGTCCCGCCGACCTGGTCGGGCACCGGCCGCCCACCGACGAAGACGACCTACCCCGACAAGCCCGTCACCGCCAAAACGCTGGTCACCGAGGCCGGGCGCTCGGCGGGGCGGTTCGTCCTCTGGCGCCACGGCTCCCGCAAGAGCACGGCCAACCCGACCGCGACCATGCGCTCGCGCTTCCTGGCGCTGCGGGTGCGCCCGGCCAACCGCAACATCGTCCGCCACCCCGACGGCAGCCTGCCCGAGTGCTGGCTGCTGGCCGAATGGCCCACCGACGCACCCGAACCCACCGACTACTGGCTCTCCACCCTGCCCGCCGACATCCGCCTGCGGGACATGGTCAGGATCGCCAAGATGCGGTGGCGCGTCGAACACGACTACCGCGAACTGAAGGACGGCCTCGGCCTGGACCACTTCGAGGGCCGCTCATGGCTGGGCTGGCACCGCCACGTCACCCTCGCCTCGGTCGCCCAGGCGATCTGCACGAAGCTGCGCCGCACCCCAAAAGCCCCTGCGCGGGACTGACCCTCTATGCCGTCCTGCGCGAACTTCAGGCATTACTCGCGGCCTGGACCGGTGTCTGCCACACCTGCCGACAACCCGTCCAGGCCACAACCAACCCACAGAAACCACAGGTCAACAGCACCTAACAAAGCCCTACTAGCCGACTTCTTCGCCGCCACGCTCACGAACCTGCGCGACCTGGACGACGCGGAAGGCGGCGGCGCCCTGACCCACGCCCGCGCCCAATTCGCGCTCCTGGCCGAGCACGTGCACCGCGACAGCTACACCGACACCGCCACCGGTAAGCGCACCGTGCACCTGTGGGCGCAGATGGCCGCCACCGTCGGCTGGATGGCCATGGACGCCGGACACCTCGGCCTGGCCCAGCGCTACTGGCTCACCGGACTGCGCGCAGCCCACCACACCGCCGACCCCGCCCTGGGCTCACACCTCTACGGCTGCCTGGCCTACCAGGCCATCGCCCGCGACCGACTCCGCGACGCCCTCGCGATGACCAACGCCGCCATCACCACCGCCCGCACCGCACCACCGGCCACCCGCGCGCTGGCCGCCGCCCGCCACGCCCACGTCCACGCCGCCCTCGGCGACCTGCACGGCCTGCACCGCTCCACCGACGAGGCCCACACCCACCTCGACCACCCCGACGCCCTGACCACCCGGCCGCCCTGGCTGTACTGGATGAGCGACCTGCGCGTGGTCACCGGCCAAAGCATGATCATCGCCGGATTCGCCGACAGCACCCCCGACCGCCGCCGCACCGAACTGCTCACCGCCGCGACCCCGCTCATCGGCGGCTGGCTGGGCCCCCACGCGGAGCACACCCGCGACCGCGACGGCCTGCTCCACGGCGCCTGGCTGGCCCGCTCCTACCTGCGCCAGGACGAACTCGAGCAGGCGCTGGTCACCACCAGGTCACTACTACCGCAGGCCGCGACCGTCCGTTCCACCTGGAACCACAGCATTCTCGAAGCCCTCGCCACCGACCTCGACACCAGCCGCCTGCGTCGCCACAGCGAGGCGCGCCAGGCCAGTAGTGCTCTGCGGGCGGCGCTACCGGCTAAGTGAGCGCATCAACCCCGGAGGGACCTGCTCGCCGCCTACGAGCACGCCCTCGGCCACCCCGTCACCACCCCACACGAGCACGACAACGTCACTACCTTCACCGAGATCGCCCCACAGCAAGGGGAAAAAGACGACTCGATGAGACGCGCCTTCACCGCGGCCCTGGCAGCCGTCGCCACAGGCGGGCGGCTCCGGGAGCCGGTCGAGCGGATGCCGGCCGGGATCAGCCCCACACCACCGCCGGGCCGGGGGCGAGACCGAGATCGTCCAGGTGCAGCGCCTGGAGCGGATGCGCACCAGCTCGGACCTGGAGACCGGCGGCGTGGGAGAGCAAGGCCGCGCGTGCAGGATGCGCGACTGCCTGGCCGAACGCGCCAAGTCCGGGGAGAACTGCCAGGAGTTGCTGGACGCGATCCCGGCCGTCGTCGTCGACCCCGTGGTGCCGGACGAGGACGTCGGGGCCTGATCGGTGGGTACGCTATTCGAGCAATGTCGCGGTGATCGCGGCGACGGCGGTCACGACCGCGTGGCGGTGGCGGGCGCGACGCGCGGTCTCATCCTGCTCTCCCGGGGTGCGGACAGCCGGCGGGGTGAGGTTCCACGCCTGCGCGGCAGCGAGCACGAGCATCAGGGCGTCCATCGCGGTCTCCGCGCTCACGCCGTAGGCATCGACGACAGCCTGCGCCTTGCCCTGGTGCGCCTGGGCCTCCTCGGGGAACACCTCCGGGCGTTCGAGCGTCTTCCAGAGGGTGAGGCGCTGGAGCCCGGCATCGTTGGTGATCTCGTCGAACAGTGCGCCCGCGTAGGCGGGCAGATCCCGCGCGTCCATCGGGACGGCGTCGGCCAGCACCGTGTAGCGCTGGGCGAGCACCGCGTCGAACAGCGCCTCCTTGGACCCGAAGTACGCGTAGATGGCCTGCTTATTGACCGTCGCGGCGGAGGCGATGCGGTCCACGCGCGCCCCGGCGAAGCCCTTCTCGGCGAACTCGTCGTGGGCTGCGGCGAGCAGGCGGGCGCGGGTGGCTGTCGAGTCGTAGGACATCGCCGCCAAGAGTAAACCCAACTAGATGGTTGAAAAACCCGCCGAGCCGCCCTAGGTTTAAACCATCTGGTTGGATTATTTCTGGGAGCCCTCGCCATGACCCTTGTCACCACCCCTTTCGACGCCACGAGCACGGCCGCGGACGTCGTGACCGGCGTCGACCTCACCGGCAAGCGCGCCGTCGTCACCGGCGGCGCCTCGGGCATCGGGCGTGAGACCGCCCGCGCGCTCGCCTCGGCAGGCGCCGAGGTCACCCTGGCCGTCCGCGACACCGCCGCAGGCACGGAGGTCGCGGCCGCGATCACCGCGGCCACCGGCAATCCGGCAGTCACGGCCGCGCCGCTCGACCTGGCAGACCTCGGCGGTGTCCAGGCGTTCGCGGACGCCTGGAACGGCCCACTCGACATCCTCGTCAACAACGCCGGCGTGATGGCGCTCCCGGCGCTCGAACGCGTCGACTCCGGCTGGGAGCGCCAGTTCGCCGTCAACCACCTCGGCTCGGCCGCGCTCACCCTCGGCCTGCACCGCGCGCTGGCCGTCGCCGACAGCGCCAGGGTCGTCAACGTCTCCTCCTCCGGGCATCTGATGGCGCCTGTCGACTTCGAGGACGTCAACTTCGAACACCGCCCCTACAGCCCCTACGGCGCCTACGGCCAGTCCAAGACCGCGATGATCCTGTTCACGGTCGCCCTCGCCTCGCGGTGGGCGTCGGACGGCATCACCGTCAACGCCCTGCACCCCGGCGGGATCATGACCAACCTCCAGCGCCATCTCGACGACGCCGGCCTGGCCGCCATCGGCGCCAAGGACGCCGACGGCACCACGCTCGCCGTCCCGCCCGGCTGGAAAACCGTCGAGCAGGGCGCCGCGACGTCGGTGCTGCTGGCCGCCTCACCACTGGTCGCCGGTATCACCGGCCGCTACTTCGAGGACGCGGCCGAGGCCGCGCCCTCGCCGGACGGTGACCCGTTCAAGCCCGGCGTGGCCGACTACGCGCTCGACCGCGAACTGGCCGACCGGCTCTTCGCCCTCACCCTCGCGGCGCTGAGCTGAGACGTGTCCCGCGTAGGCAGGTGACAGCTCCCGCGCCGATGCCGGGTGCTCCGCCCGCCTCCGGTATTGGTGTTCTCCGGACGGTCGCATCGCGCCGCATCAGCGTGGCCAGCCGCCCGGCGAACACCTCGGCCAGCAGGAAGGAGTAGCGGCCGAGCAGGTTGACGTGGTGGCGCACGAACGGCGACAACCTGGCGGCGTCCTCCTCGCGCACCTCGTGCCCGGCCGCGCGCAGTTCGGTGATCGCGGCGTCGAGGTAGCGGGGGTGAACAGCACGATCGCGTTCAGGACCAGGCCCAGAACGCCGAGCCGGTCCTCCATATTCGGAGTGAGGGCCGGTGCAGCGGACGGGCTGCGGGCAGGCGCTGTGCCGCGCCTGCCCGCGGCCCCGTCGCTCAGCTCACATCCAGTCCGGGGAAGCGATGCCGTTGTAGGCGTTCCACGCCAGGCAGAAGGCCCGTGACTCCGGGCCGACGTGGTGCCAGACCAGCTTCAGGTCGAAGCCGAGGTCCCAGGCGTTGAGCAGCGCCTCGAAGAAGCCGGTGGTCACCGACGTGCTCTCGTTCCTGGCGCCGTGCACTACCACCCGTTCCAGCAGGGCGAACAGGTCCGCCCGCTGCTGCTCGGTCAGCGCGTCCACGTCGTCGGTGAGCGCCCTGCCGAGGTAGGCGAGGCGTATCATGAGCGGCTCGTCCTGGTCTCCGGTGTCCAGTGGGCCGATCGTCTGCCGCAGCTCCGCCCACCAGACCGGCTCCATTGTCATTTTCCTTCCAATGCGTTGAGCAGGTCCTGCAAGACGTTCTGCGCGGCTCGGTAGTCGTGGGCTGAAGCAGGATCGGTACCCGCTGGCGGCTTGTCCTGCTTCTTGATCCACTTCTGAAGGGCGTCGGCATAGTTCTTCGCCTTGGTGATGTGGTCCCCGCCCTTGACCATCGGTCCGCCCCTGACCTCGAATCTAGCCGCTGCGACGGTGCTGCCGTTGCCGACTTTCGCACCGGGCCGCCAGAGGTCGTCGAACAATCCCTTGAGCTTCGGGCCCTTGACGCTGGGCTTGCCCATCTCCGTGCGGAGGGTTTCGAGGAGCTGCTCGTGTAGCGCCCGGTTGTTCGGCAGCGTGCTTCGAGGGATCAGACTGACGAGCCGCTTGAGCGGCACGGCTGCAGCGCCAGCCACACCGGGTATCGGCAGTGGCGGGTTGAAGACGAAGAAAGGTTCGCGCTCATAGATCAGTTTGGCGAGGTCGGGGCCGCAGTCGCGCCAGAAGCTGTGGCAGAACGCGCCCAGCAACTGCTTCACGGCATCCGAGCGGTCTTCGAGGCCGCTCCAGTTTATGTCACCGCTGTTACGGCCAACCCAGTTATCGAACGACCGGCCTATCGACTGGCAGTCGAACTCCCCATGTTCGTGGGCAGTTGGTACTCGTTCAGGTAGCAGACACCGTCGAACGACAGAATGACCGCGCCGTTGTCGAACTCCGCGAAGTTGTCGATACCGCTGCCAGGGCCCCCTTGCCCGGAACCTGGTTGCGGCGCAGGGCGTCCTCCGCTTCCTGCTTCTCCTGGGAGGCCTTCAACGCGTCGGACGCCGCCGTGGCCGCTGCCTGCGCGTCCTTGTCCGACGCCGTTGCCAGCGCCCTCGTCGCATCGGGCGCTGCTCGGCGGTGCGCCGGGCGAACACCCGCACCCGGCGCCCGCCCACCAGTAGCAGCCGGTTGCGGGACTCGGTCAGCACCTCGACCCGGTGCGCGGTGCGGCGCAGGGCCTGGGCTTGGCGATGCCGGTGGGGCCGCCGCAACGGGACAGGAGCTCCAACACCGCCGGGTGGGCGATGCGCGGGCCGATGGCGCGTTCGAGTGCGGGGTGGACGCCGGTGAGCAGGCCGCGGATGCGGTTGGCGATGCGGGTGGCCTCGCCGGCTAGGTCGTCGTCGAAGCCGACGAGCACGTCCAGCTCCGCCAGGGCCTCGTCGCTGACGTCGACCGGGCGCAGGGTGTGCGGCAGGCCGCGGGCGGCGTCAGCGATGACGAAGGCGTCGCGTGCGTCGGTCTCGGCCCGGCCGGGGTAGGGGTCGGCGATCCGGCGCATGGCCAGACCGGGCAGGTAGGCCACGCGGGCCATGGGCCACCGCGACCGGCAGCGCGCCGATCGTGGCGGGCTGGTCGAGCACCACCAGCAGCGGCCCGTGGACGGCGAGCTTGTCGAACAGGGCCCGCAGCCTCGGTTCGCTGTTGGGCAGGGGCGCGTCGTGCAGCCGCTTTCCGGCGGGTTCCAGGCCCACCGCGTGGTGCTCGCCCTTGCCCACGTCCAGGCCTGGGAACACCTGGTAACCGCTGTTCACAGGTCATGCCGTTCGTTCGTCGCGGGTGGCCGCCGGGTGGGCGTCGCAGGCCGGCACCCACGTTACGACGAGACCTGCCCAGGGGTGGCCGTGTCCCTGTCAGCGGTCCGGCGATGCCACCGACTCCGGTGACACCCCCCGGATCGTGCCTTCGACTGGGGGCGTCAGTCATGCCGGACCCGGCGACCACAACTCCTTGATCAGGAGCTACGAAAAAGGCAATGGGGCACGTGCACCGCCCCCGAAGCCCTAACCGTCGACGTCCATGGGAGAGCCAGCCCGTTGGGGCTTCAGCCGTTCGTGCGTCAACCTCAGCTGGTTCCGCACCTGCATGTGCAGGCTCTTGAACTCCAGCTCGCTGATGGTGCCGCGATTCGCGTCCATGACCTGCCGGTGCACGAGCTCCTTCCGCGGCCTGTCCCGCACGGGACCCGCGCTCGGGTCCTTGTCGACCACGTCGATGGTGAAGCTGATCCAGTCGGCCTTGTTGTAGCGACCGCCGGGAATCCCGGAGACGTCCTGCGCCTCGACCTGCTCCAGGATCGCCTCGACGTTCAGCCGTATCGCGCACCCGATCCCGTCCATGCGCTGCCGGAAGTCGCGCAGCGCGGTCTCCATGGCCAGCTGCTCGGTGTTGACCGCGTTGGTACCGACCACCAGGTTCTGGAACTGGCTGGGGCCGCCGTCGCCGTCGCCGATGAGGTGGCACCACTCGTGCGAGGCGAGCCGGCCGCCGCCCCCGCCGCGACCGGTGTCCGGCATGGTGGCGTGCGCCTGGACGCCGCCCATCGCCGCGGCCGTGCCGCGGCGGGCGTCCTGCCGGGTCACGGTGGGGTTCATGCTCACGCCCACCTGGTCGCGCGTCCGGCCCCCGGTCCTGGCCTGCTGCGCCAGCGCGTCGTAATCAGCCGGGAGCAGGAAGCGGCGGTCGTCCTTGCGCCTGCCGTCCCGGTGCGTGAAGTTCGGGTCCGTGGCGCCGCGCGTGTAGAAGAGGAACGGTTGGGTCGGGTCGCTGGGCAGCTGCACGAGCCAGTCGTGGCCCGCGTTGTCGACCTGGTCCTCCTTCTTCAGACCGCGTGCCTTGGCCAGCTCCTCCATGCCCTTGTCGCGCCCGAGCGTGCCGAAGTCGGGTTGGCAGGCCGGGTTGACCGCCCAGTAGTCCCCGAACCGGTAGGGCCGCCCCATCGAGACGCCCTTCGACCCCTTGGGCACCCTCTTGACGACCTGGAACGGCTGCTCCAGGTCGATCAGGGTGCCGGAAGTCGACGCCGACGGGTCGTTGATCAGTTGCACCGTGTAGACGAAGAACGAGGTCTGGTACTCGACCTCCCAGGTGGTCACCAGGCGGTCCCGGCGTCCGCCGACGCGGGGCAGGCTCAGCTTCCGCTCGACGCGCAGCGCGTCCACCACGTTCCCGCCGCGCCTGCCCGCGTGGGCGGCGGGCAGTGCGCCGACGACGTTGCCGTCCTGGTCGAACTCCTCGTTCGGCACCCACATCGCGGGCAGGTTGTCGAGCTGGTTCACCTGTGCTTCGAGGGTCTGGTGCGGCACGCGCTGCACCGGCGGCACGCTCGCCTGCGCTCGCGAGCCCTGCCGCCGGGATTCGACGAGGCGGGACGCTGCGGCGTTGCCGAGGGTGCGTTGCAGGTGCAGGACGTCGTGCCGCCCCCAGGGCGCGTCCGGGGCCAGCTGGCCGGGGATCGGCACCGCGCCCCGGCGCGACCGAGGTCCCTGCGGGGCTGCCGGGTCGTGCTCCTGTGCGCGCATGGGCACTCCACATCCTCGTGACCGGGAACGGGCGCGGTGGTCACGAGGACGGTCCCAGCGGGGACGGACCGGGGGGGAAGGGGCGCGCGGGCACGACCGCTCCCCCATGACGTGCCCGTTGAGGCAGGTCGCGACAGCGACGCCGGGCGGGCACGGACCGGGCGGCGGCTGCCGGGTTCCACCGGCAGCCGCCGAGTGCTACGCGCCTGCGGATGCGCTCCGGGCCCGGCTCAGTCCCACCAGGGTGGTGACCAGGCGGGGCGTGGCCACCAGCAGGCCAGGGCCCAGGGTGATGATCCACAGGTTCAGCGGGCCCTCCAGGGTGGCGATCAGCGTCACCGACGCCACCACGTGCAGCAGGAGGACCGCCGCCGTCGTGCGCTTGCTGCCCACCTTCAGCGCCGCTGCCACCACCGACACGACGGCGATGAGAACCAGCAGTGCGATCACCACCACGTTCGCCTCACCCTCCCCGGCTGTGCGACGGGTCGGTCGCCAGGTTCCGGTCAAGGCAGAAGTGTGCCCTGGCCGGGTTGGCGCCGGGGTTCCGGGGTGGCGCCGCCGTGATGTCCCAGGGGTTCCCTGACCGGTCCGTCGCCGCGTCGCACGGGCCGTACGGGTTCGGCCACAAGGTGAACTGCCGGTTCGGATCGGGCAGTGCGCTGGACTTCCACCCCGGAGGAGAAGCGCTGGCGTGGGGCCTCGCCGGAACGCATGGGGCGTTTGTGTCGGTCGTGGTTGAACGAGCCGGCCATCGTCTGGAGGTCCAGGGTCCACTGCTTGGCGTAGACCAGGTTCCGGCCACCTGGATGGGGTCGTGGCGGCGGGCGAGGTCGTGCAGTCGGTGGCCGGCCTTGAGAACGTCGGGGGTGTGGTCGAGAGCGAGCTGGTCCTGTGTGACGCGGATGCCTGCGGCACCGAGCCATCGTCGGTGGCGCAGGCAGGTCCGTTGTTCGCGGCGGTACCAGCAGCGGACCGTGACGCGGTGGGGGCCTGGGTGCGGCGCAGTGCTCGCACGTGACCAGCGCCCAGGGGAGGTAGCGCTGGTGCAGGTCGGCCAGGCTCGGCTGGTTCCGGGACGCGAAGGCCCAGGGGACGCGGGGTGGGTTCGGGGTGATCGGGAAGACGTGCCCGAGCTGGGTGGTGTTGTAGCCGGTGAGGACGGCGAGCCGTTCGATAACGCCGGTGTGGCGCTTGAACGGAGTGCGCATCATGCCGTCCGCACCAGTCGTCCGGCCGGGTTGGCAAGGATCTGGACGCAGCGCCTGCACGAGGTGCTGCTGGTCGAGTTGCACGCGGCGAACAGGATCGACTGGTCCCACGCGGCCAACACCCCCGACACCAGCGCCCTGACCGAGATGCTCGACGCGATGCCCCGCATCGCGGGCAAACCCGGCAGGCCGAGGTGGCGGCCCGCGGTGCTGCTCGCCGACCGCGGCTACGACAGCCAGGCCAACCGGAACGCCCTGCGACAACGACGGATCGTCCCGCTGATCGCCCGCCGCGGCCACCCCCACGGCTCCGGGCTGGGCACACTGCGCTGGGTGGTCGAACGCACCATGTCCTAGCTGCACCAGTACCGACGCCTGCGCACCCGCTGGGACCGCCGCGCCGACCTTCACCAAGGCTTTCTGCACCTGGCCTGTGCCCTGATCTGCTACCGACGCCTCCACTTATCCTGAAAGGAGGGCGAAAAGACAAGTTTAGAGCGCGTTCCAGCAGTTCATGACGTCACCGGCCCCCCAGAGCAGGTCGACCTCTTCACCTCCCAGGTCTTCGCCGGATAGTGAAACCACGGCCAGGCCACAGCGCCCAGCCTCGTAACCGGGGATCTCAAGGGCCCCTCGACGCAGCGCCGTCAGGTCGTGGCGGTCGAACGGGGTGCCGATCCACTTGACCGACCCCGCGAAGTCGATCCTGCCCGCGACCGGTGTGCGGTCCGCGCCGACCAGGTCGATCTCCGGGTTGTGCTGCCGGTTCCACCAGCCGCCCACCACCGCGGTCTCAGGCCAGGGCAACTCCCCCGCCTGCCCGGCGATCTCCAGCGCCTCGCGTACCAGCGGCTCCACCGCCCGACCACGCCACGTGGTCCATTGCCGCTCCAGCACCCGCCTGCCCGTCTGCGGCCGTCCCCGCCGGGCCTGCTCCTGCACCGCACGCCCGATCGACAGGTAGAACCGCAGATTGCTGTCCGCCACCCGGTGCAGCGCGGGTTTGCCCGCCACCGTCGACAGCGGGTGGTCCACGGCCAGGACCCGCTTCTCCTCAGCCAGTTTGCGCAGCAACGGCGACAAGGTGCCCGAGGGGACCTGCCCGTGACTGCTGCCCGCCGCAGCGGCGATGTTGGCGTGGGTGCGACTGTCCCCGCCGATGGCCTCCACCACCCGCCGCGCCTGATCGGGCGCCGGGAACTCCGCCATCAACGCCGACTCCGGAACGCTGAACAACGGAGCCGCCGGGTCCTCGCACTCCTGCCGCAAGAACTCCGCCGGAGGCACGGCATGCGCCCAACTCCGCACGATGCCGGGCAGCCCCCCGGTCACCAGGTGCGCGTCGATCGCCTCCGCAGCCTCCAACCCCAGGGCGGTTCCCACCTCGGCCGGGTTGAGCGGTCCGAGCACCAGGTTGTCCGCACGCCCGTAGAACGGGCGGTCGTACGCGGTCAGCCGCTCCATCATGTGCAGGTCGCTTCCCAACAACACCAGCAGCACCGGACGCCGCGACCACAACCGGTCCCAGGCGGTCTGCAACGCCCCGCCGAACACCTCGTCCTGCTCGGCCAACCACGGCACCTCGTCCAGCACCACGATCGACGGCCGTTCCGGCAACGCAGACGCCAGAACCCGGAACGCATCCGCCCACCCGCCCGTGACACCGGAAGGAGGCGACACGTCCGCAGCGGCAGCCAACGAGGAGTCCGCCAGTTCGGCCAGGAACCCGGTGACCGACTCGACCGGCGAAGCCCCCTTGGTGGCGGCGAAGTAGAAGTAGGGCACGTCCGCGCGGTCGCAGAACTCCTGCACCAACCTGGACTTGCCCACCTGACGCCTACCACGGACCGCGACCGCGGCACCCTCCCCTGAACCCGATACCCGGTCCAGACGCTTGGAGAGCAGCCGCAACTCTGCAGTCCTGCCGACAAAACCAGCCATACACTTAGTGTAGGTGACATCTACATAGACGCCATCTACGGCATGACCGTTACTCCGCGCGGGTCTGAAACCTAGACCAAAGAGCTGAAACCGCCCAGCATCCTTTGATTGTCGATCACGTCGCTCCGATCGCACCATCGTCCACTTCAAGGCCGACGGAGATCCGAATGGCGACCCAGACCACTGAGCCTTTTCATCGCGGTTGGCGGCGGGGCTCGATGGGGTGCGGGACGAGGATGGCCGCGACGGTCGCGGTGGCTCGGCGTGGGCAGCAGCGCAGCGTGGCAAGGAGTTTCCAGCCCTTGAGCGGTGACACGGCACGTTCACCCTGGGCTCAGTTGCGGGCGTGTGCCCGGTTGGCGGCCTTCTGCCCGTGTGACAGCCGTGGCCGCACGGAGCACCCGTCGGACATCCCCCAGCCGGTCGATCACGTGCCGGATGTCCCCCTCGCTCATGCGCGGCACCACAGCGGGCAACGCAGCCAGACGCGCCATCGCCTCGGCACGTCGGGCCTGTTCCTGCCGGGTCCACTCCGCGATCATCAGCGGATCCGCCCCGCCTCCAGCGCGGCCCGGTGCCGGGCGATCCTCTGCTTGCACTCCCGCACCACCACCCGCGCCGCCTCAGCGGCCGGATCGTGGGCGTCATTGGGCTGCGATTCGCACATCGCCCGCACTGTCTCGTCCAACCGGTGCGGCGCGAAGCAGGTGTGCAACCAGTCGTCCAACGGACCGATCACGTCCCGCTCGGCCAGGTAGACGTTCACCGGGTGCTCGACCTTGTTCGCCAGCCCGTACTCGTTCGGGAACCGGCACCGGTAGTACAACAACTCCTTCACCTTCTGCCCCTGCATCTTCCGGTCGCACAACCCGCACCGGACCAGACCGCGCAACAGGTAGGTGTTGGTGACCCGCTTGTTCCCCTCACGAGTATTGCGCCCCGCCCCGTGGGCGCCGGCGATCTCCTGGGCGCGGGTGAAGGTGTCGGGGTCGACGATCGCCTCGTGCACGACCTGCTCGGAGAACACCCACTTGTCCCGCTCGTTCCACCGCAACCGCGTCTCATGCCCCAGAGCGACATCGTCGACGTCGATCAGCACCTCGTCCTTGCGCTGCCGATTCCACACCTGCCGCCCGGTGTAGCGCGGGTTGGCCAGGATCGCCCGCACCGCCCCCTTCGACCACGCCACCCCCGACCGATGCGGATTCCGCGCCCGGTCGTGCGCCGACGGACAGGCGATGTCGTCACGGGTCAACGCCTCCGCGATCGCGAAGATCCCCCGACCACCCACGTACTCCGCGAAGATCCGCCGCACCACCGGCGCGGCCACCGGGTCCACCTCCAAGCGGTGCAACCGCTTGCCGTCAGCGGCCTTGCCGGGGTTCGGGTGCGGCCCGGCGTCGGCGATCAGGTAGCCATACGGCGGACGCCCACCGAGGAAGCGACCCTCAACGGAAGCCTGAGCCGCCATCGCCGAGCGCACCCTGATCCGCACCCGGTTCCGCTCACCCTTGTGGTGGACACCATGGGGCTGCTGATCGCGGTCCTGGTCACCCCGGCCAGCACCCACGACACACGCGCCGCCCGGTCCCTGCTCCGACGGGTCCGGGATCGCGCTAGTGCCGCGTTACGCAACCTTGGTCGGGTAATCGGTCCAGCTTCGGATGGGTGAGTCGGTGGCGCAGCCGGTCTTGGGTCGGGCTCGGGCGTTGCGCCAGCGGATGTAGGCGGCGATCGCGGCGTTCTGCTCGGCGTGGGTGCGGTGGGGCGAGAAGTTGTCGATCACGATGTAGAGCTTCTGCGCAGGCCACCGGTCGCGCAGGGCCTTGAGGAGGTCGAGGAACTCGCCATGGCGTTTGCGGCGCCGGGTGCGCTAGTGGATCTTCCCGGTGGTCAGGTCGAGTGCGGCGAGCATGTGCATCACACCGTGATGGCGGTTGTAGGTCGCCCGTAATCGATGTGGTGACCCGACCGGGCGCCAGGCTTTGCCCTTGCGTGGCATGAGGTTCAGTGGTCCGAACTCGTCCACGCAGATGACCCGGCCGTCGGCGGGTGGATGGTCGTAGAGGTCCGGGATCCGGTGCATCTTCGCCAGGAAGTCCTGGTCGGTGGAGGCTTTCCAGGTGGAGGTGCTCTGCCGGGGCACGCCGCCTGCGCGCAGGATGCGGCGCAGGGTCTCCCGGCTGATCGCCGCCACGGTGCCGCGGTTGAGCAGGTGGGCGCGGAGCTTGGACAGCGACCAGGTCGAGAACGCGGTGATGCCCCGGGAGGCGGGGGAGGTCCGGGCGATCAGGCAGATCCGTTGCCGGATCGCCTCACCGATCACCTTCGGGCGTCCCCCGCTCCATTTTGGGTCCAGCGCCGCGAACCCCCGCTCGTTGAACGCGTGGATCACATCCCGCACGTAATCGGCGCTGACCTGCATCAACGACGTGATGTCGGGAACGGCTTGCCCTTGGGTCGACATCAGGACCACGATCGCCCGACGCAGGCGCACCGGGTCCTTCGCGGTCCGCCCGATTCGGGCCAGCTTCCGGCCCTCATCCATGGACAACGGCCGGACGAACACCTCCGGACGACGACCCACAACCACCTCCCGCTCGACATGGGAGGACCAGCCTGGACCGTCAACCCACCAGGCCAATTACCGGGACAACGTTCAGAGATGCAGCACTAGGTCCGCGACACCCTGGCTGCCGCCCGACGGCGTCACCCCCGAGGCCACCACCTCCGCACCGCGTCGATCGTGGTGTCGGGCCCGGTGTTGAAGCACAGCGCCGCGCCGGGGGCGTGGACGCGCGCGACGTCGACGAGCTTCTCGAACAGCGGCGTCATCGCAGGGTCCAACCGCACCCCGCCGCCGAACACGATCACGTCGTAGTCCTGGGCGAGCAGCGCGTCGCGCACCCGCTCCTCCCCGCCGGGCGCGCGGTCGAGCAGGCAGGTGTCGAACCGCAGCCCCATGCCCGCGAGTTCGGCGCCCGCCGCGTCCAGCCCGGCCTGCACCTGCTCGGCGGTGACGTGCGGCATCAGGTCCCGTGGCCTGCCGGGCCCGTCGACGGCACGGGGGTGCAGCCCGATGTTGAGCACGAAACCGGCAGGATTCTCTTCGACGTTCACTTCGGCGTTCTCTTCGGTGTTCACGGCACCACCCTCACCGGGGCCGTCCACGTGAGACAGGCACAACCTGTACCGGTGTGCCGCCCTCGGGCGGGGGCATACTCGCCGGGTGGACAAGCGGGAACTGGGCGACTTCCTCCGGAGCAGGCGCGAGCGGCTACGCCCGCCGGACGTCGGCCTGGTCGCGGGACCGCGCCGCCGAACCCCCGGCCTGCGCCGCGAGGAGGTGGCAGTGCTGGCCCACATCTCCACCGAGTACTACACCCGCCTCGAGCAGGGCCGCGCCCCCAGGCCGTCGAGCGAGGTGCTGGCGGGCATCGCGACCGCCCTGCGGCTCACCGCCCCGGAGAGCGCCCACCTGCACGACCTGGCGGGCGCCGTCCGCAGGACCACCACCGCGCACGACCGCACCGTCAGGCCGAGCGTGGTCACCCTGATCGACCGCCTCCAGGGCACCGTCGGCATCGTGCTGTCCGCCGCGTACGAGATCCTGGCCTGGAACGACCTGGCCGTGGCCCTGGTGGGCGACCTGCAGGCGATGTCCCCGCCGAACCGCAGCCTGGCCAGGCACGCCTTCCTTCCCGAGGTGACCCACCGCACCAGGACCGACGTGACCGACCTGGCGGAACTGCGCCACCACGTGGTCGCCCAACTCCGCACCGCGACCGCCCGCTACCCGGAGGACCCGGCGATCCGCGCCCTGGTGGCCGAGCTGAACGAGCGCAGCACCGACTTCGCGACTCTCTGGCGAGGCCACGACGTGCGACCCGAACCGGTGCTCACCAAGACGTTCAGGCACGACGAGGTCGGCGAGATCACCGTGGACTGCGACACCCTGCTCCTCCCGGACCGCGACCAGCACCTGGTGCTGTTCACCGCCGAGCCGGGATCGCGGGACGCGCGGAACCTGGAGTTGCTGCACATGATCACGGCGGGGGCGCTGGTGGCGCGGTAGGGGGCTTCACCGAGACGTGTCCAGCGGTTCGGGCGCACGCCAGTGAGCACCGAGCGGAACTCCTGCTCGCCGTCCCGGAGCAGCCCCAGGTTCCAGCGCTCCGGCGGACGATTCCGGTCGAAGGGCTTCCACGAGTACCCCGGTCCGCTGCTTCTTCCTGGCGCGCTTGAGTCGCCACCCGGTGCCAGGCGGGACCAGTTTCCAGTTCAAATCCCCTACTTCGCGGGCGTACTCCTGCACTGTCCTCCTTATTACGACAACGACAGGTTGTTATTTATTGACCAGGGGCGGGTATACCGTCTTGATGGTGGTCGAGGACGTGCGGTCGTGGTCGGCGGGGTTCGAAGCGTTTGTGGGCGGTTTCGCGGCCAGGTTCCCGCGTGTGGAGTCGAGACGTCAGATGCGTTGCCACGTAAGAGGATTATTGTCCGAAGTGGAGCGTAAGAACGGATGGGCCCTGGCGGAGGCGACCGGCCAGTCGGGGCCTGAGCGGATGCAGCGGTTGCTGAACTTCTACGCCTGGGACGAGGACGGCGTCCGTGACGACCTGCGGGCGATGGTGACGGAAGTGCTGGGCGATCCGGAGAACGGTGTCCTGATCGTGGATGAGACGGGTTTCCTGAAAAAGGGTGTGAAGTCGGCCGGGGTCGCGCGGCAGTACTCGGGGACTGCCGGTCGGGTCGAGAACTCGCAGATCGGCGTCTTCCTGGCCTACGCGTCCGACCGGGGGCGGGCGTTGGTCGACCGTGAACTCTACCTTCCGAGGGAATGGACGGCGGACCGGTCCAGGTGTCGGGAGGCCGGTGTCGGCGACGAGGTGGGGTTCGCGACCAAGCAGGTGTTGGCCCGGCGGATGGTCGAACGTGCCGTCGATTCCGGGGTGCCGTTCGCGTGGGTGACCGCCGACGAGCTCTACGGGATGGACACGAAGTTTCGGTTGTGGATGGAGGGTCGGGATATCGCGCATGTGGTGGCGGTCCCGAAGAGCGCCTCGGTCGTGACCATGTGGTTGACCAAGGAACGGGCGGACGGCCTGATCGCCGCCGTCCCGGACGAGAACTGGCAGCGCCTGAGCTGCGGTGACGG
>NZ_JAMTCF010000017.1 GCF_024171695.1 Actinosynnema pretiosum
TCCGGTTCGCTGCACATGACCGTGCAGACCGCCGTGCTCATCGAGACCCTCGTCGCGCTCGGCGCGGAGGTCCGGTGGGCCTCCTGCAACATCTTCTCCACCCAGGACCACGCCGCCGCCGCCGTCGTGGTCGGCCCGCACGGCACCCCCGAGGAGCCGCGCGGTGTGCCGGTGTTCGCCTGGAAGGGCGAGTCCCTGGCCGAGTACTGGTGGACCGCCGAGTCCATGCTCACCTGGCCGGACGGCCAGGGGCCGAACATGATCCTGGACGACGGCGGCGACGCCACGCTGCTGGTGCACAAGGGCGCCCAGTACGAGAAGGCCGGCGTCGTCCCGGCCGCCTCCGAGGACGACTCGGAGGAGTGGGCCCTCGTCCTGGAGACCCTGCGCAACTCCCTCGCCGCCGACGCGGGGAAGTGGACGAAGATCGCCGAGGGCATCCGCGGGGTCACCGAGGAGACCACCACCGGCGTCATGCGCCTCTACCAGCTCGCCGCCGCAGGTGAGCTGCTGTTCCCGGCGATCAACGTCAACGACGCGGTCACCAAGTCGAAGTTCGACAACCGGTACGGCATCCGCCACTCCCTGATCGACGGGATCAACCGGGGCACCGACGTGCTCATGGGCGGCAAGGTCGCGGTGATCTGCGGCTACGGGGACGTGGGCAAGGGCGCGGCGGAGTCGCTGCGCGGGCAGGGCGCGCGGATCGTGGTGACGGAGATCGACCCGATCTGCGCGTTGCAGGCGGTGATGGACGGCTACGACGTGCAGACCCTGGAGTCGGTGCTGCCCAAGGCCGACATCGTGATCACGACCACGGGCAACAAGGACGTGGTGCGCATCGAGCACATGGCGGCGATGAAGCACCAGGCGATCGTGGGCAACATCGGGCACTTCGACAACGAGATCGACATGGCCGGTCTGGCCCGCTTCCCCGGTGTCCGCAGGATCAACATCAAGCCGCAGGTCGACGAGTGGGTCTTCCCGGACGGGCACTCGATCCTGGTGCTCTCGGAGGGCAGGTTGCTGAACCTGGGCAACGCGACCGGTCACCCGAGCTTCGTGATGTCCAACTCGTTCTCCAACCAGGTGATCGCGCAGATCGAGCTGTTCGGCAAGCACACCGAGTACGACCGCGAGGTCTACCGGCTGCCCAAGAAGCTGGACGAGAAGGTCGCCCGCATCCACCTGGAGGCCCTGGGCGGGGAGCTGACCAAGCTGTCCAAGGACCAGGCCGAGTACATCGACGTCGACGTCGAGGGGCCGTACAAGCCCGAGCACTACCGCTACTGACCGGGGTCCGGTGGGGCGGTCGGCTCAGCCCGGCCGTCCGCCGGTCCCGCTCAGGTCCACTCGACGGCGACGCCCGCCAGCCCCGGGCCGACGTCGCAGAAGTACGCGCTGACCACCCCGCCGAGCCCGCACACCAGCTCGTCCACCTCGACCGGCGTCGCGTCGGCGTCCTGGCGGAACTGCTTGGTGCACCGCGCGGGCAGCGCCCTGCGGTGGAACGCCACCTGGAGCAGGTAGCCCCGGCACGGCTCGCGGAACGTGCGGTGGTGCCCCGGCGTCGGGCCGCCGGTGTCGTCCACGACGGTGAAGCTGAAGACGTGCTCCTCGCCCTCGGCGAGCCTGCGGTCGAACAGCAGCTCGAACGCCAGCCCGCGCGACGCGCTCTGCCTGCGCACCCGGCCCTGGCGGCAGCCCTCGGCGGGGCGCACCAGCGCGTTGTCGATCAGGCAGCCCTCGTCGCCCTGGTGCACCGCGAGGTACCGGTCGGGCCCGGCCCGCAGCGCCCGCACCACCAGCCGCGTGGTGATGCTCCGCTGCTCGCGGGACGAGCCCACCACGATCGTGTCGTGCACGGACAGCACTTCCAGGTCCGCGTTGGCGCGGGCGCTCTCCGGCACCGCCTCGAACTCGGCCAGCAGCGGCGCGGTCTGCACCCACGCGGTGGCCAGCCCCGCGAACGAGGGCGCGGAGCGGGGGAGCCGGGGTTGCGGCCGGTTGCCGATCAGCTTCACCAGCGACTCGGTGGGCAGCCGGAGCACGCTCTCCAGGGCGCGCACGGTCGGGATCGCCCTGGGGACCTCCGGGTGGCGCAGCCCGCGCTGCCAGTAGCTCAGCGTGGACTGACCCACCTGAACGCCGAGCTGCTCCAGGTGCGCGCGCAACCGGGCGAGTGACAGACCCCGGTGCGCGATCGCGTCGTGCAACGCCCGGTGGAACGGCCCGTAGCGCAGCGTTTCCACCAGTGCGTCCGGCAGTCCCCCGGTGGAGTGGGCGTCGGGCTCCGCGAGGGGCCTGGCGTGTCCCGATTCCGCGCTCAACGCGGCACCACCCCTTCACACGGTGAGTTGGGTTCACCGTAGTCACTCATTACGGTGACCGAAAGGATCTCTGTTCACCCATATGGTGGATGTGTGCGGCCGAAAGGGCGGCGGAGGCGTTCCTGCGAGGGTTGCGGGGCGCGAAAACGCGGGGTGGCCGAGGTCGTCGGGGCCCGGGGCGCCGGTCCTCCCCGGTTCCCGGCCCGCCGCGTGCCGCCGAACGGCCGATGCCCGCCGCCCCGTAGGGTGGCCGCGTGGGGAGACTCGTGGTGGTCGAAGGCCTCGACGGCGCCGGGAAGCGGACCCTGACCGGGGCGCTCACCGCCGAGCTGGAGTCGCGCGGCGCGCGCGTGACGACCGGGGCGTTCCCCCGCTACGGCCGGGACGTGCACGCCGACCTGGTGCGCGCCGCCCTGTACGGCGAGCTGGGCCCGCTGGTGGACGAGGTGCGCGGCATGGCGCTGCTGTACGCGCTCGACCGGCGCGGCGCCCGCGAGGAGCTGCGCGCCGACCTGGCCTCGCACGACGTGGTGCTGCTGGACCGCTACATCGCCTCCGGCGCGGCCTACGGCGCGGCGCGGTTGCACCAGGGCCCGGACGGCGAGTTCGTGGCGTGGGTCCGCGCGCTGGAGGTGGACCGCTTCGAGCTCCCGCTGCCCGACCTGCAGCTGCTGCTGCGCGTCCCGGCCGCCGTCGCCGAGCAGCGGGCCGCCCACCGCGAGGCCACCGAGACCGACCGGGGCCGCGACGTCTACGAGTCCGACGGCGGCCTCCAGCGCCGCTGCGGCGAGGTCTACGACGGTCTCGCCGCCGCCTCCTGGCTCTCGCCGTGGCGCGCCGTCGACGGCTCGGTGCCCGCCGCCGAGCTGGGCGTCGCCGCCATCGCCGACCTGCTCGGCTGAGCACCCCGGTCCTCCTCCCGGCGGGGGAGTAACGAAACGTGACCGCTGGGCCGATCAGCTCCCTGACGGGCGAGGCAACGGCTGAGGTGGGCGGGTGGATCGGCGGCGAGCGCTGGTTACGGACCGGGACCGGGTGACGACCAGCGGCGATGAGCGCTGGGCGGTGCGGGAGAAGCGCGCGGGTAGTGGGACGATGTTCACCATGAAGGCACGCGTGCTCGTGGTGGACGACGACCCCGCCTTGGCGGAGATGCTGACCATCGTGCTGCGGGGCGAGGGGTTCGACACGGCCGTGGTCGCCGACGGCGCCCGTGCGCTCCCCGCGCTGCGCGAGCTCAAACCCGACCTCGTCCTGCTCGACCTGATGCTGCCGGGCATGAACGGCATCGACGTCTGCAAGGCGATCCGCTCGGAGTCCGGCGTCCCGATCGTCATGCTGACGGCCAAGAGCGACACCGTCGACGTGGTGCTGGGCCTGGAGTCCGGCGCCGACGACTACGTCGTCAAGCCGTTCAAGCCCAAGGAGCTGGTGGCGCGCATCCGCGCCCGGATGCGCCGCACCGAGGCCGAACCGGCCGAGATGCTCCAGATCGGCGACCTGACCATCGACGTGCCCGGCCACGAGGTGCTGCGCGAGGGTCGCCCGATCCAGCTCACCCCGCTGGAGTTCGACCTGCTGGTCGCGCTGGCCCGCAAGCCGCGCCAGGTGTTCACCCGCGAGGTGCTCCTGGAGCAGGTGTGGGGCTACCGGCACGCCGCCGACACCCGCCTGGTCAACGTCCACGTGCAGCGGCTGCGCTCCAAGGTGGAGCGCGACCCGGAGCACCCCGAGGTCGTCCTGACCGTGCGCGGCGTCGGGTACAAGGCGGGCCCTCCGTGATCGACGGCTCGACGGGGTCCTGGTCCCGGCGGTGATGAGGACGCGACTGCTGGACCCGGTGGCGCGCGAGGCTCGCCGGGTGGTCGAGCGCGCGCGTCGCCAGGCGGTGCGCTTCGGCGAGGTGTGGCGCCGGTCGATGCAGCTGCGGGTGGTGGTGAGCACCCTCGCGCTGTCCTCGGCCGTGGTGTTCGTGCTCGGCATGGTCCTGCAGGAGCAGATCGTCAAGCAGCTCCTCGACGCCAAGACCGAGGCCGCCACCCGCCAGACGGACGCCAGCGTCGCCGCGATCCAGCCCGACCTGCTCGGCCTGAACCCCGGCCCGGACAGTGTCAAGGCCCGGTTCACCGCCGCGCTCAACAAGATCAACGCCACCGGCACGACGCAGGAGGCCGCCACGTCCGGGGCGGGCGCGTTCGAGCCGGTGCTGGCCGACTCCGCGTTCGCGGGCTCGGACGGGCAGCTCAACGCGGTCGGGCCGTGGCGCGACGTGCCGGTGAGCCTGCGCGAGCTGGTCGAGCGCGGCAGCAGCGGCACCCAGATCAGCACCGTGGAGCGCGACAGCGGGCGCACCACGTTCCTGGTCGTGGGGGTGCCGGTGGCCTCGTCGGCCCGGTCCATGCAGCTCTACCTGCTGTTCCCGCTGACCAGCGAGCAGACCACCGCCGAGTTCGCCCAGAACACCCTGATCGTCGGCGGCGTCGTGCTGCTCCTGCTGCTCGCGGCGATCGCGAACCTGGTCACCCGGCAGGTGGTGCGGCCCGTCCGGCACGCCGCCGAGGTCGCCGAGCGGTTCGCCGAGGGCAGCCTGGACGAGCGGATGCCCGTCGTCGGCGAGGACGACGTGGCCAGGCTCGCCCAGTCCTACAACGAGATGGCCGCGAGCATCCAGCGGCAGTTCCACCAGCTGGAGGAGTTCGGCCAGCTCCAGCGCCGGTTCACCTCGGACGTGTCGCACGAGCTGCGCACCCCGCTGACCACGGTGCGGATGGCCGCCGACGTGCTGCACGCCTCCCGCGAGCAGTTCCCGGCCGGGCTGGCCCGCTCCACCGAGCTGCTGGTCGACGAGCTGGACCGGTTCGAGTCGCTGCTCGGCGACCTGCTGGAGATCAGCAGGCTCGACGCGGGCGTCGAGGAGCTCTCGCCCGAGCTGGTGGACGTGCGGGTGCTCGTGCGCCGGGCGCACGACTCGGTGCGCGCCATCGCCAACAGCAGCGGCACGTCCGTCGTGCTGGACCTGCCCGAGCACGAGGTCACCGCCGAGATCGAGGCCAGGCGGGTCGAGCGCATCCTGCGCAACCTGCTGGCCAACGCGATCGACCACGGCGAGGGGCTGCCGGTCGAGCTGACCCTGCGCGGGTCGGGCGACGCGATCGCGGTGACCGTGCGCGACCACGGCGTCGGCCTGCGCTCCGGCGAGGCGGACCTGGTGTTCAACCGGTTCTGGCGCGCCGACCCGTCCCGCAACCGCCGCACCGGTGGCACCGGCCTCGGGCTGTCCATCAGCCTGGAGGACGCGCGGCTGCACGGCGGCTGGTTGCAGGCGTGGGGCGAGCGCGGGCACGGCGCGGTGTTCCGGCTGACCCTGCCGCGCGTGCACGGCGACCGGTTCGAGGAGAGCCCGCTGCCGCTCGTGCCGCCGGAGCTGGCGGACGTCGAACCGGCGCCGGTCGAGGAGGAGGAAGTCGTCCTGCCGGTGGAGTTCACGGCGGGCGAGATCACCTGGCAGCCCGCGCAGCCGGTGGACGCGGACCGCGAGGTCCCGGACGAGCTGGGCGGGGTCGCGGTGGACGAGAGCTTCGAGCGCGACGAGCGCGCGGCGCGCGGGGACTACGGCGGGCTCGTGGGCGCGGACCTGGTGGACGCCGACCTGGCGGACGAGGAGCCGGGGGACGCGGAGCGGACCCAGCCGGTGCAGCCGCTCGGGCCGGACCGGCCGGAGCGGACCGGGCTGCTGCGGCGGGCGACCCGGCTGGCCAAGCGCGGCGCGGACCGGGCGGTCGACCGGGTGGGGCGCGCGGAGCGGTCGGAGAAGCCGGAGAAGCCCGAGAAGCCGGGGAAGCCCGGCAAGGGCGACCGGGCCGAGCGGATCGAGCGCGCGGGACGCGCTGGCCGGGCGAGCCGGGTCGGCCGGGTGGTCAGGGGCGGCCGGACGGCGCGCGCCGCCAAGGCGGGCGAGGCCGAGGTCGTTCCCGACGCGGGTGGGTCCGCGCTCGTGGACCGCGCTGACCGCGCTGACGGGGCCGACCTGGACCTCGACCCGCGCGCCGACCCGGCTCGTACCGATTCGGCTCGTACCGACCCGAATCGCGCCGACGGGTTCGACCGCGCGGTCGAACCCGGTGACGACCTCGGTGGCGACCTCGGGACCGGCCCGACCGCACGACCCGACGACGCCGACCCGAGGCGCGAGGAGGACCGGTGAAGAAGCTCGTCGCGCTGCTCCTGGCGGTGCTGACGCTGTCGGGGTGCGCGGCCATCCCGACCCAGACGTCGGTGTCGCCGATCAACCGGCGCGCGGGCAGCGCCGCCACCGCCGAGGCCGCCCCGCCGGTCAAGGACCTCGACCCGCTGAGCCTGGTGCGCGGGTTCGTCGACGCCACCAGCAACCCGGCGGGCGACTACGCGCAGGCCAAGGCCTACCTGACCGCCGACGCGGCCAAGGCGTGGAACACCAAGGACGCGCCGACGATCATCGAGACGGCGTTCAACACCGTGCCCGGCGAGGAGCCCGACGACCCGGACCGGCGCGCGGTGCAGCTCCAGGGCAAGTACCTCGGCAGGTTGGTCAACGACGGCTCGTTCACGCAGACCCTGGGCGACCTCCAGCAGTCGCTGGAGGTGGTGAAGGACGACGCCGGGCAGTGGCGCATCGCCACCGCCCCCGCGGGCGTCTTCATGCCGCTCAACGGCTTCCAGAGCAACTACCGCCGGGTCGTCCTGTACTTCTACACGCCGGACTTCTCCGTGCTCGTGCCCGACCCGCGCTACGTCGTGGTCCCGCCTGCCCCGAGCATCCCGCGCCGGGTGACCGAGCTGCTGCTCAACGGCCCGGCCGACTCGGTGCGCGGCGCGCTGGTCACCGCCATCCCGAACACCGCCCAAGCGCGGCGCAGCACCCAGGAGGGTGATGACGGGGCGTTGGAGGTGGACCTGAAGGACGTCGGCGACCTCACCCCGCAGCTGGCCAAGCAGATCGTGGCGCAGGTGGTGCAGTCGCTCAGCGGGGTGACCACCACCAGGGTCAAGGTGATGGTGGAGGGGCAGCCGATCTCCGCCGAGCAGGCCGAGTGGCGGGTCAACGACGTGGACACCGGCGAGGCCGCGGCCACGCCGGACGCCGAGCTGCGCGGGCTCGCGGTCAGCGGCGGGCGGGTGCTCGGGCTCGCGGACGGGCAGCCGATCGCCGGTCCTGCGGGCGAGGGCGACTACAACGTGCTCAGCGCGGCGCAGTCGCTGGGCGGCAGCGAGCTGGCCGTGGTGGCCACCGCGAGCGGCGGCGGGGTGCGGCTGCTGGTCGGCGGGCTGAACGACGCGCTGAACCCGGTCGAGCTGACCGCGCGCGAGATGACCCGGCCGACCTGGGTGCGCAGCGGGCGCAAGGGCGACCGGGCCAACGAGGTGTGGACCAGCCACGACGGGACGAACGTGGTGCGCGTGGTGCGCACCGACACCGGGTGGGCGGCGACGGCGGTGAACGCGGACGCGCTGTCGATCATCGGGCAGCAGATCACCGAGCTGCGGCTGTCCCGCGACGGGACGCGGGTCGCGGCGGTCATCAACGGCAAGATCGTGCTGGCGGCCGTGGTGCGGGCGCAGGACGGCGCGGTGACGCTCAAGAGCGCCAGGACGCTCCAGGGGAACACCCTGGGCACCAACGTGCTGTCGCTCGACTGGCTGGCCCCCGACGTGCTCGTGGTGAGCACGTCGCTGCCCGCGTGGCCGATCGCGAAGGTCAACATCGACGGGATGAAGATCGAGCGGTACAACACCTCGAACCTGACCGTGCCGGTGAGCTCGGTGAGCGCGGCCCCGGCGCGCAACGTCGTCGCGGTGGACCGCAGCGGGCTGTGGAGCACCGCCGACATCGGGGACGTGTGGCGGCAGCCGGGTCCGCTGCTGCCGTCGACGGCGAAGGTGTTCTACCCCGGCTGACCGCTTTTCCTCCGGCGCGGGGCGGCGCATTGCCGTGTCCGTCCTGTGATCAGGGGGTGGAAAGCGGCTTCTTCCGGTTGGGGTGAACCCTCCGGTCATCCCATGGTGAAGGACTTTCACCTCACTTCGCGTTTCACCTGATCGTGTCTGCGGGTACCCCGGTTTTCCGGTGTGGAATTGTCGGACCCCCGGAGCAGGCTCGACCACGTGCTGATCGAACTGCTGTTCCCACCCCGTTGTCCCGGCTGCGGCTCGGGCGGCGCGGCTGCCTGCCCCGCGTGCCTCGTGGGCTTCGGACCGCCACGCCGCGTGTCCGTCCGGGGCGTCCCGGTGTTCACACTCGCCGACCACGCGGGCGCGGCGCGGGCGCTGCTGCTCGCGTTCAAGGAGCGCGGGCGGCGCGACCTGGCCGCCGTGCTCGGCGCGCTGCTGGCCGCCGCGCTGCCGCTGCTGCCCCTCCCGCCCGGTCCGGTGTGGTTCGTGCCCGCGCCGTCCACCCGCCGCGCCGCGCGCCGCAGGGGCGGCTCCCACGTGGACGCCGCGCTGCGGGGTGCCGGAGTGCCGCGCGCGCCGGTGCTGGGGCTTGCCTCGGGCGTCGTGGACTCGGTGGGGCTGACGGCCGCCCAGCGGCGGGCCAACCTGCGCGGACGGGTCCTGCTGCGGGCCGGGCCGCTGCCGCCGCCGGGGGCGGTGTGCGTGGTCGTGGACGACGTGGTGACGACGGGCGCCACGGTGCTGGAGTGCGCGCGGGTGCTGCGCTCGGCGGGGTTCCGGGTACCCCTCGCGGTGACCTTCACGAGCGCCAGGAGAACGGAGCCCGACGGGTGAACGGGCTCGGGAACCCTGGCGCGTTCCCGTCCGTTGGCCGGACATGACGCCCGCGCGGAGGCCGTTCGGCCGGACCGGACAGCGGACGGGTGCGCCCATCGCACTGGACCTGTCGGGGGAGAAGGGCCTGCGGGCCCGATCCCGGCGGGACCAAGGTCCCGGCGCGCGCGACCGAAGGTCGTCGCTCTGCGTCATCAACCGGAAATTCTCGTTTTCCCCCGCCTCGGGGGCTGTCGCCGCAGCGGATACCGGGCTAACGTGCACCGCTATCAAGCGTTCCCGGCATTCACGGGGAGGAGGCGAAAAGCCCATGACCCTGGCACCGGAGAAGCGCTGAGTGACGCCAACCCCCCAGCGACTGTCCGCGACCGACGGGTTCGCGTGACACGGTGCCAAAACGATCCACAGGCAGAGCTCGCAGCAACGCGAGGGAGGTCGTGTATGGACATCGTCGTGAAAGGCCGCAACGTCGAGGTGCCCGAGCACTACCGGGTGCACGTCGCCGAAAAGCTGGCCCGGCTGGAGCGGTACGACCGCAAGGTCATCCGCTTCGACGTGGAGCTGTTCCACGAGCCGAACCGCAGGCAGAGCAAGAGCTGCCAGCGGGTGGAGATCACCGGCAAGGGGCGCGGGCCCGTGATCCGCGCCGAAGCGAGCGCTGGCGACTTCTACGCCGCGCTCGACGCCGCGGTGGCGAAGCTGGAGAGCAGACTGCGCCGCACGCACGACCGCAGGCGCGTGCACTACAGCCGCAGGGGCACCACGTCCGTCGCCGAGGCCACCGGAGGGCTCGCGGAGGTGCTCGTGTCCGACGGCCAGGCCGTCGCGCAGGGTCGCACCGCGCTCCTGGAGGCCGCGCCCGAGTCCGAGAACGGGTACGACGCCGAGGTGCCCGCTCAGCGCTGGGACGACGGGCTGGACGACAGCCTGCCGGGTCAGATCGTGCGCGAGAAGGAGCACGCGGCCAAGCCCATGACGGTCGACCAGGCCCTCTACGAGATGGAGCTCGTGGGCCACGACTTCTACCTCTTCGCGGACGCGGACTGCGGACGCCCCAGCGTCGTCTACCGGCGCAAGGGATTCGACTACGGCGTGATCAGGCTCGCCTGATCCACCCAGCGGTTCCGGCTGGTCTGCGCGCAGAAACCCCCGGAGCCGCCCGCCCGCAGGAGTTGCGGGCCGATGCCGGACAACGGCCTTCGAGCAGGCCCCAGTCGAACGCAGGAGGACCGACGCACCCTGAGCGGGCCAACCGGGCGCCCGGAGCCGAGGGCTCCACCGGAACGACCCGCTCAGGCTTGATCCGCGACAGATCCGAAGCGGCCCGGCGCACAGCCCCCACCGCCGGGACCACCGAGTCCGCCCCGCCCCAGCGCGGCGGCCGACCAGGTGGCCCCACGCCGTGGAGAGCCCGCCGCGACCCGCACCGCAGAGCGGTCCGGCCACCAGGGCCGATCCGCCCGAAGCCGGTTCCCGCGACCGCCGAAGCGAGGCCCGCGGACCCCGAGGCCCCAACCCCCGGCCCGCGCCGAGCCCGACCGGCGCTCCACAAGAGCGCCCGAGGGCCCGCGCGCACGCCGCCCACAACCAGGGCCCCACGACCGGCCGCAACCCGATCCCGTGAGCCGAGGACAACCCACGACCTACTGACCGAACCAGAAACCCCAACACCGGTCGGCCCCCGGCGCCCTCGCGCGCCGGGGGCAAGGCCGCGTGCGGGGAGCGCGGGGAGTTCGGGGATGGCCCGCGACCGACAGCAGCCTGTGCTGCGGCAAGGCCGCGCGGGGTGTTCGGGTTCGGCGGGCGGGGCCTCGTGCGGGGTGGCGGGGACGAGCAACGTCCGCCGGACAAGGCCTCGTACGAAACGCCCGCTGGGTGAGGCCGTGCGTCGGGGTGGGGGCGCGTTCAGCGTCCGCTGGACGAGGCTGTGCGTAGGGGTGGGTAGTAGGCGTCCGCTGGGTGAGGCCGTGTGCGGAGCGGTCGGCACCCGCTGGAAGAAGCGGCGTGCCAGGGTTGGATGGTCGACGTCCGCTGGACGAGGCTGCGTGCTGGCGTGGGTGGTCGGCGTCCGCTGGACGAGGCTGTGCGTAGGGGTGGGTAGTAGGCGTCCGCTGGGTGAGGCCGTGTGCGGAGCGGTCGGCACCCGCTGGAAGAAGCGGCGTGCCAGGGTTGGATGGTCGACGTCCGCTGGACGAGGCTGCGTGCTGGCGTGGGTGGTCGGCGCCCGCTGGGCGAGGCCGTATGCGGGGCGGTCGGCACCCGCTGGACGAGGCTATGTGCCGGGGTGGGTGGTCGGCGCCCGCTGGGCGAGGCCGTGTGCGGGGCGGTCTGCGCCCACTGGAAGGAGCCGCGTGCCGGGGTGGGCGGTTGGTGCCCACTGGTCGAGGCTGCGTGTGGGGTCGGTCGGCGCCGCTGAACGAGGCCGCATGCGGGGGATGAGGTCTCGCGCAGGGGTGACCTGCGCGTGGCAAGGCCACGTGCGGCGGCAAACCGATGCGGCGACAGGACCGGTTTTCGCCATGCCAGCCGTCCCGTCATGCTGGCCGTCCCGCCGTCACCGCGCTGGCCATCTCACCGCGCCAGCCATCTCGCCACGCTGGCCATGTCGCTGCGCCAGCCGTCCCGTCCCGTTGGTCGCCCTCTGCCGGTTGCTCACTCGTCCGGCGAGCCCTGCCCGCTGGTTGTCCTGAGCGAGCGTTGATCGCCGATTTCCCTCCGCCCGCCGGACAGCCGCCTCGCGTGGGCCGGGCCGTCCGCGAGGTGCCGTCCGCGAGTCGCGCTGTCGGCGTTCCGCGAATCGAGCCGTCCGCGCCCAGTGCGGCACCCCGGCTGTTCTCGTGCGCCGCCCCAACCGCCCGTTGTGCGGCAGCGGCCTGCCCCGCCTCGCCCGTCTTTGTCCCCGCCCGCCCTCTCACTCGTACCCCGCCTCCCCATTCCCTCCTTCTCCCACCCCTTCCCCCTCTCGCTCGTGCCCCGCCTCCCCGCCCCTCCCCCCTCCTACCCCGCCCCTCCCACCACGCCGTTCGCCCCCCTCACGACGGAGTGAACTTGATCGCCTTCTCGCCCCCTCCGCCCCGCTCCCGCCCTCCCCTCCCGCCAAGATCCCGGCCCATCACCCAGCCGTCCGCTCGGCCCCTGCTCCGACGAGCCCCGAAGGGCTCGCCGGGGGTTCCTACCTGTGTCTGTGCACACACCTTCACGACTTGCCTACGATGGCCATAGGTGAGGGGCCCACCGCCACCCCGGTGGACCCGAATGAAGGCGCCCGCCGGGGCGCGACGCGATGAGGTAATGAGGTCGACCCGAGATGGTGCTGTCCCGACTGCTCCGCGCAGGCGAAGGCAAGATGCTCAAGCGCCTGCGCAACATCGCAGCGCACATCAACAACCTCGAAGACGACGTCGTCGACCTCTCCGACGCCGAGCTCAGGGCCAAGACCGAGGAGTTCCGCAAGCGTCACGCCGAGGACGGCGAGTCGCTCGACGAGCTGCTCCCCGAGGCCTTCGCCGTCGTCCGCGAGGGCGCGAAGCGGGTGCTCGGCCAGCGGCACTTCGACGTCCAGCTGATGGGCGGCGCGGCGCTGCACCTCGGGCAGATCTCCGAGATGCGCACCGGTGAGGGCAAGACCCTGACCTCGGTGCTGCCCGCCTACCTGAACGCGATCGCGGGCAAGGGCGTGCACGTCGTCACGACCAACGACTACCTCGCCAAGCGCGACTCGGAGTGGATGGGCCGCATCCACCGCTTCCTCGGCATGACCGTCGGCGCGATCCTCTCCGACATGACGCCGGAGCAGCGGCGCGCGGCCTACAACGCCGACATCACCTACGGCACGAACAACGAGTTCGGCTTCGACTACCTGCGCGACAACATGGCGTGGAGCCTGGACGAGTGCGTGCAGCGCGGCCACTTCTTCGCCGTGGTCGACGAGGTCGACTCGATCCTGATCGACGAGGCCCGCACCCCGTTGATCATCTCCGGCCCGGCCGACCAGTCGTCGCGCTGGTACCTGGAGTTCGCCCGCCTGGCCACGCTGCTGCGCAAGGACACCCACTACGAGATCGACGAGCGCAAGCGCACCGTCGGCGTCTCGGAGACGGGCGTCGCCTTCATCGAGGACCAGCTCGGCATCGAGAACCTCTACGAGGCGGCGAACACCCCGCTGGTCGGCTACCTGAACAACGCCATCAAGGCGAAGGAGCTGTTCAGCAAGGACAAGGACTACATCGTCCGCAACGGTGAAGTCATGATCGTCGACGAGTTCACCGGCCGCGTGCTCTCGGGCCGCCGCTACAACGAGGGCATGCACCAGGCGATCGAGGCCAAGGAGGGGGTGGAGATCAAGGCCGAGAACCAGACCCTCGCCACGATCACCCTCCAGAACTACTTCCGCCTCTACGAGCGCATGGGCGGCATGACCGGTACCGCCGAGACCGAGGCGGCGGAGTTCTACCAGACCTACAAGCTCGGCGTCGTCCCCATCCCGACCAACCGCCCGATGAAGCGCCGCGACCAGCCGGACCTGGTCTACAAGTCCGAGGAGGCGAAGTTCCAGGCGGTCGCCGAGGACATCGCCGAGCGGCACGAGAAGGGCCAGCCGGTCCTGGTCGGCACGACCAGCGTCGAGCGCTCCGAGTACCTGTCGAAGCTGCTGGTGCGGATGAACATCCCGCACGAGGTCCTCAACGCCAAGCACCACGACCGCGAGGCGCTGATCATCGCCCGCGCCGGTCGCAAGGGCGCGGTCACCGTCGCGACGAACATGGCCGGTCGAGGCACCGACATCGTGCTCGGCGGCAACCCGGACATCCTGGCCGACCACGAGCTGCGCGACCGCGGTCTCGACCCGGTGGAGAACGTCGACGAGTACCAGGCGGCCTGGTCGAAGCTGATCGAGGACGTCAAGGCCGAGGTCAAGGTCGAGGGCGAGGCGGTCCGCGAGGCGGGCGGCCTGTACGTGCTCGGCACCGAGCGCCACGAGTCCCGCCGCATCGACAACCAGCTGCGCGGTCGCTCCGGCCGCCAGGGCGACCCCGGCGAGTCCCGGTTCTACCTGTCGCTGCGCGACGAGCTGATGCGCCGGTTCAACGCGGCCATGGTCGAGAACGTGATGACCCGCCTGAAGGTGCCGGACGAGCTGCCCATCGAGCACAAGTGGGTCACCAACGCGATCCGCAGCGCGCAGACCCAGGTCGAGCAGCAGAACTTCGAGATCCGCAAGAACGTCCTCAAGTACGACGAGGTCATGAACGAGCAGCGCAAGGTGATCTACGCCGAGCGCCACCGCGTCCTCGCGGGCGAGGACCTGCGCGAGCAGGTCACCCACATGATCAAGGACGTCACCGGCGAGTACGTCGACGCCGCCACCGCCGACGGCTACTCCGAGGACTGGGACCTCGACAAGCTCTGGACGGCCCTCAAGTCGCTCTACCCGGTGTCGCTGGACGCCAAGGCCCTGCTCGACGCCGAGGACGACCTCAGCCGCGAGGACCTGCGCGCCCGCGTGCAGGAGGACGCCTTGGAGGCGTACGACAACCGCGAGGCCGACATCGACGGCCGCGTCGGCCCCGGCGCCATGCGCGAGCTGGAGCGCCGCGTGCTGCTGTCCGTGCTCGACCGCAAGTGGCGCGAGCACCTCTACGAGATGGACTACCTCAAGGAGGGCATCGGCCTGCGGGCGATGGCCCAGCGCGACCCGCTGATCGAGTACCAGCGGGAGGGCTTCGACATGTTCAACGGCATGTTGGAGGCGCTGAAGGAGGAGATCGTCGGCTTCCTGTTCAACCTGCAGGTCGAGGCCGCCGAGCCCGAGCCCGCCCCGGAGCCCCCGGTGCAGGTGTCGATCAGCAACGGCGCGGGCAACCTGACCGGCAGCCGCGCCCGCGCGCGTGCCGCCGCGGCGGCCCAGGCCGAGGCGCAGCAGCAGGCGGCGGCCCAGCAGCAGGCCGCAGCGGCCAGGCAGCAGGAGGAGCAGCGCCGCCGCGAGGCCCCCGCGGGCTCGGCGCTGGCCCAGCTGTCGGGCGGCAACCCGATCCCGCCCGCCCTGCGCGGCAAGGGCCTCGACCCGCGCGCCAACACGAACCTGACCTACACCGGTCCGGACGAGAGCGGCGACGCGGAGAGCCACGGCACCACCAACCAGGGCGGCGGCAACCAGGGCGGCACCCGCAAGGAGCGCCGCGCCCAGGCCCGCGCCGAGGCCAAGGGCCACCGCAACCGGCCGCAGCACTGACCGGCCCGTGCCTCCGGTGACCGCGACGCGGTGACCGAAGGCGCGGCCACCGGGACACGCCCGCGCACGACCCCAGCAGCCCCAGCAGCCCCCGGACCCCACGCGGTCCGGGGGCTGCCGGCTTTCCGGGTGGGGGAGCGGGGACGGGCACGCCCTACTCGCGCGCCACCACCCGGCGAGCAGGCGCGGGGCAGCGGAAGGAGCCACGCAGGCCGAACTGCGGCACGGAACTGCGGCACGGTGCCGCGCCAGCCAGGCCGTTGGACGGCGAGGACCTGCGGGAAGAACCGCACCGGCCGACCTGCGGCACGGGACCACGGCGTGGTGGTGCGCGGGCCGCACGACGTCGAGGCACGGGCCGTCAGGACGTGCCACGGCGGCCGGGCCGCAGCGCCGTCCCACGACGAAGCGGTGCGGGCCGCGTCCGCCTGCCGAAAGCGCCGCACCGGTTGAGCCGCAGCCCGCACCCACCACGCAGCCCGCACCCACCACGCAGCCCGCACCCACCACGCAGTCCTCAACCACCGCGTAGCCCTCGACCACCGCGCGGCCCGCACCCACCGCACGGCGCTCACCCACCGCACGGCCCTCATCCACCACACGGCCCTCATCCACCACACGGCCGTGCGCGGTTCCGGGCTGTCGTGCGGCACGGGCCCGTTCCCCGCCCCTCAGCGCTCCCGTGACGCCACAGCGCGCCGCCCTCCGCACACTCACCCCAAGCGCGCCCGTCCCGCCGCAGCGGTCGTGTGCGGTCCACGCGGGTGCGGCCCTCACGGCAGCAGGTGGAAGCGCGAGAGCAGCCACCGCCCCTCCACCAGCTCCGCCCGCGCGGCCAGCGCCCGCACCCGAGCGCCCCGCCGCAGCGTCCCGGCGATCTCCGCGACCCGCTCCGACACCCGGCACATCCGCAGCCCGCCCACCGCCGTCCCCGACGCCCCCGGCGAGCGCAGCCGCCCGACCTCCCGCGCCGCCGCCCCCGTCAGCACCCCGCGCACCTGCCCGAGGGGCCGCCGCCCATCCACGGCCTCCACGACCACCCGCACCAGCCGCAGGTGCTCCAGCACCGCGCCGGGGCACCCCTGAGCGCCCCAGGCGTCCCGCACCCGCTCCAGTCCGCCGTACCCCTGCAACTCCCGCAACCACGTCATGACCAACACGACCCGCGAACCCCGGCATCGTGGACCGGGTTCACCCGGTCGAATGAAGGCGTAAGTTGTTCCCGGTGCGAGGACTGGTGCTCGACTTCGGCGGCGTGCTGACCGACAGCGGAAGTGAAGAACTCTTGATCGCGGTGGAAAGAGCGCGCCGCGCGGAGATCAGGACTGCGATCCTGAGCAATGCGGACGGCCGCTGGGCGCCGCCGCGCGAGTGGGGCCACCTGTTCGACGCGGTGGTCACCTCGGGCGCCTCGGGCACGGCCAAGCCGGACGCCGAGATCTACCTGCTCACGGCCGCCGAGCTGGGCCTCGATCCGGGGGACTGCGTGTTCGTCGACGACCTGCCGGTCAACGTGCGGGGCGCGGCGGCGGCCGGGATGGTCGGTGTTCACCACACGTCGGTGGAAACCACCCTCCAGGAACTTGAAATCCTCCTGGCAATCCCCCTCAGGGGGTAAGAACACCGGCTGCCGGTCACGGAAAAAGCGGAAATCCCCACCCCGACGAGTAATTCCAGGCCCGGTGCCTCGGGCGTACCGTGGAATCAGCGGACAACGCAGGCAATCCGAAGAGGAGTCCCGCACTTCGGGCCACCTCCCGGCTACCAGGAGCGGGGAGGCGGAAGCGGGACGCCGAACGGGTAGGGCCCCCTCACGTCGACGACCGGGACGTCGAAGGCTGTGACGGCGCAGGGCCGACCCACGCTGGTGCGGGCACCGGAAACCCCGGTGCCCGCACCAGTGCGCGTCCGATCAGCCCGCGAGCACCAGTACTCTCCGGCTCGGCGAGCCCCGGCCCGGTGCTCTCCGGCCTGCCGCGCCCGGCCTGCCGCGCCCGGCCTGCCGCGCCCGGCCCGCCGCGCCCCAGCCTGCCGCACCCCGGCTCAGAGCGAGCGCCTGCGGACCACCTCGAAGCACAGCACCGCCGCCGCGCTCGCCACGTTCAGCGACTCCACACCCGCGGCCATCGGGATCGACAGCCAGTCGGTCACGTGCTCCCGGACCCCGTCCGAGATCCCCGCCGTCTCGCTGCCCAGCACGAACGCCGCCCGCTCCGGCAGTTCCGCCGCGTACACGCTCTGCTTCGCCGCCGCGTCCAGCGCGAACAGCGGGTACCCGGCCGCCCGCAGCTGCGCGGCGGCCTCGGCGGCCGTCCCGCAGCGCAGCACCGGCGCCCGGAACGCCACCCCCGCCGACGCCTTCACCACGAGCGGGTCGATCGAGGCCACCCCGCGCCGGGGCACCACGATCCCCTCCACCCCCGCCG
The DNA here is from genome assembly GCF_024171695.1 of Actinosynnema pretiosum. Taxonomy (GTDB): domain Bacteria; phylum Actinomycetota; class Actinomycetes; order Mycobacteriales; family Pseudonocardiaceae; genus Actinosynnema; species Actinosynnema pretiosum. The sequence continues at coordinate 17,751 of NZ_JAMTCF010000017.1, forward strand.
CCGTGGCGGTGCGCAGGATCATGCCGACGTTCGCGGGCGTGGTGATCCCGTCCAGCAGCAGCACCCCGCGCGGCCGGGACTCCAGGGCCAGCGCGAGCGGCGCCATGCGCGGGGCGACCACGTCCGCGAGCACGCCCTGGTCGTGCCTGCCGTTGCCCGCCAGCACCTTCACCCGCTGCGCGGTCGCCCGCTGCACCCTGACCCCGCGCCGCGACGCGGCGTCCAGGATCTCCTTGGCGGCGGGCCCGCGCGCGCCCTCCGCCATCAGCACCTTGTCGACCTCCAACCGAGGGTCGTCCAGCGCCTCCAGCACGGGCTTGCGGCCGTAGACCGTGACGAACCTGTCCTTGGGCGAGATCTCCACGCGTGCATGGTCGCACCTCCGCCCGGCGCACCGCGAAACCCCCGATCAGCCCTTGCGGATCAGCTGTCAACTGTGATGATCGTCCCATGACCCCGCGTCTGCGCAACGTCGCGCACCGTGACCACCTGCTGGCCCGAGGCCGCGAGGCCGACGTCTTCCTGCGCCCGGACGGCCTGCTCCGCAAGCGCAGCCGCACCGGTCGCGACCCGCGTCCCGAGGCCGAGCTGATGCGCCACCTGCGCGCCCACGGCATCCCGGTGCCCAGGGTCGCCGAGGCCGACGCCACCGAGATCGTCATGGAGTACGTGCCCGGCCCGCGCATGTCGCAGGAGCTGGACGCCAAGCCGTGGCGCGCCCGCCGCCTCGGCCGCCAGCTCGCCCGCCTGCACCGCGACCTGGACGCCGTCCCCGCCCCCGACTTCCTGCCCGGCGACGGCGCCCTGCTGCACCTGGACCTGCACCCCGGCAACGTCGTGCTCGGCCCGGACGGCCCGGTGCTCGTGGACTGGGCCGACGCCGCGCGCGGCGACCGCAGCCTGGACGTGGCGCTGAGCTGGCTCGCCGTCGAGGTCGGCCGGGTCGCGCCGCTGCGCAGGCCGGTCAGGGGCGCGTTCCTCGGCGCGTTCCTGGCGGGCCGCGTCGACGCCGCCGTCCGCCGCGCCATGCCCGCCGCCGCCCGCATCCGGCTCGGCAGGGCCCGCCGCGACGACGCCGAAGTCGCGGCCGTGAGCCGCCTCGTCGAGCGGTGCAGCGGATAGCCTGGCCCCATGCCCGACCGACTGTCCGCGCTGGACGCCTCGTACCTCTACCTGGAGGACGCGTCGACGCCGATGCACGTCGGCAGCGTCGCGGTGTTCCGCAGGCCCAAGTCCGGCTTCGACTACGACCGGCTGGTCGACCTGGTCGAGCAGCGGCTGTCGCTGGCCCCGCGCTACCGGCGCAAGGTGGTGCACGTGCCGGGCAGGCTCGCCCGCCCGGTGTGGGTCGACGACCAGGACTTCGACGTCACCTACCACGTGCGCCGCTCCGCGCTGCCCACGCCGGGCACCGACCAGCAGCTGCACGACCTGGTCGGCAGGCTCATGTCCCGCCCGCTCGACAACACCCGCCCGCTCTGGGAGGCCTACCTGGTCGAGGGCCTGGCGCGGAACCGGATCGCCGTGGTCACCAAGACCCACCAGGCCATGGTGGACGGGGTCGGCGCGCCCGACATCACCCAGGTCATGCTCGACGTGTCCGCGTCCCCGCGCCGCCAGGTCGAGAACCTGTGGATGCCCCAGCCCGAGCCCAGCGGCCTGCAGCTGGTCGTGGACGCGGTCGCCGAGGCGGTGCAGCGGCCCGGCGAGGTCGTGGAGAACGCCCGCTCCGCCGCGCTGGACACGGTCGCCACCGTCCGCAAGGCCACCGACGCGCTCGGCGGCCTCCTCTCGGCCGTCCGCACCGCCGCCACCCCAGCCCCCGGCAGCCCGCTCAACGTGCGGATCTCCTCGCCGCAGCGCCGGTTCGCGGTGGCCAGGACCCGCCTCGACGAGTTCCGCGCCATCCGCAAGGCGCACGGCGGCACGGTCAACGACGGCGTCCTCGCCGCGCTGACCGGCGCGCTGCGCGCCTGGCTGCTCTCGCGCGGCGAGGTCGTCTCGGCCAGCACCACCATGCGCGCCATGACGCCCATGTCGGTCCGCTCGGCCGACGGCAAGCCGGGCGAGGTGTCCGCGTACCTGGTGGACCTGCCGGTGGGGGAGCCGAACCCGGTGGTGCGCCTGCACCACGTCAGCCACGCCACCCGCGCCCACCAGGAGTCCGGCCAGAAGGTGGCCGCGCAGACCCTGGTGCGGGTCAGCGGCTTCGCCCCGCCGACGCTGCACGCGCTCGGCGCGCGGGCCGCCAGCTCGTTCTCGAAGCGGCTGTTCAACGTCGTGGTCACGAACGTGCCGGGCCCGCAGGTGCCGCTGTACGCGTCGGGCGCGAAGATGGCGGAGATGTTCCCCGTGGTGCCGCTGGCCAAGAGCCAGGCGCTGGCGATCGGCGTCACGTCCTACGACGGTGGTGTGTACTTCGGGCTGAACGCTGACCGTGACGCGATGCCGGACGTGGACGTCCTCGCGGGCATGGTCGAGGAGTCGGTGGAGGAACTGATGGGAACGGTGTCCGGATGAGGGTCTACCTGCCCGCCACGGTCGCGTCGCTGCGCGCCCTGGTCGAGACGGGCGAGTTCGCCCCGGTCGGCGGGACCGGGTTCGCGCTGACCCCGGCGCTGCGCGAGTCGTACGCGGCGGGCGACACCGAGGAGCTGGAGTACGCCGCGATGCTCGACGCCGCGCGCGCGTCGCTGCGGCTGCTCGGCCAGGAGCTGACCGGCGACGAGAAGGCCAGGCCCCGCCGCGCGGTGGTGTCGGTGGACGTCGAGGACAACGCGGTGAAGCTGCGCCCCGACCTGGACTTCTCGGTGGTGAAGCTGTCCGGCGCGATCCCGCTGAAGAAGATCGCCGCCGTGCACCTGGACACGGCCGAGGCCGAGGACGCGGTGCGCGAGGCGGCCAACGTGATCGACGCCGCCGACCTCGGCGACCCGGACGCGGACTTCGCGGTCGGCAGCGCCGAGGACCACGAGCTGGCCTGGTACGCCCCGCAGGAACTGCCGTTCGTGCTCGACCTGATGTAGCTGCCCGGCGCCCGCGCCCGGCTCACATGCCGCGCGCGGGCTCCCACAGCTCGACCCGGTTCCCCTCGGGGTCGACGCACCACCCGAACCGCCCGTACTCGGAGTCCTCGGTCTGCTCCAGCACCTCGACCCCGTGCGCCCGCAACCGGTCGAGCAGCCCCCCGAGGTCGTCCACCCGAAGGTTCAGCATGGCCCGCTGACCGGGCTCCCCGAAGTAGTCCGTGTCCTGCGCGAACAGCGCGAGCGTGGTGGTGCCGGGGTTGTCGTCCGTGGCGGTCTCCTCCCAGTGGAAGGTCACCGTCCCCCGATCGTTCATGGGGATGCCGAGGTGCGCCCGATACCAGGCCGCGAGCCGCGCGGGGTTGCGCGCCCTGAGGAAGATCCCACCGATTCCGATCACCCTTGCCACCCGCCGGACGTTACCCGCAGCACCCGCTACCACCGGGCGTGTTCACAACCGGGCCGCCTGATCCGGTGAACGGCAACTATCGGTAACCCGAAACCGGCCCACCCTGGGTAGCTGTTCCGGCAGACCGCTCACTTTGCTACCAACTGTTGACAGTCAACAGTTGGCGGCAACGTGCTGACCAGCAACGACGCACGACGAGCAAGCCTGAGGAAGCACGCCAGGTGAGAGACGCACGCAAGCCGGGCTGATCGACGCAGGCGCATCGCGGGCTGCGGGGCGAGCGCAGCGAGCCCGCAGCCAGCCCATCCCGCGTCCCTCTTCTCCGTTTGGCCTGGCGAAGCCCGAGCACGCTCGTCAAGATGCCGCCGCACCGCCCGGCAGACCTCCCGAGTCAAACGGCGTCTTGACGAGTGTGCTTGCCTGAAAGGAGGCCAAACGGAGAAGAGGGACCCCACCCACCGCAGTAGTACAACGGGACCACAAGACCAACCGCCACCAGCCGGCAGAGCTCGTGTCCCCTCTTTTTTGGAGGCCTGCCCCGCCGGCGAGGCGAGCCCTAGTCGTACTCCTCCAACTTCCCCCGAGACTCCAACAACCGCCGCAACGACTCCAACCGCCGCTCCGTCGCAGCCCCGCTGCTCACCAGCTCGTCCAACTTGCACTCGGGGTCCTCATCCCCCCCGAGGTGCCCACACCCTGGCGGGCACTCCTCCGCCATCTCCTTCATGTCCGGGAACGCCATCACGATGTCGTCCGGCGTGATGTGCGCCAGCCCGAACGACCTAATCCCCGGCGTGTCCACCGCCCACCCGCCCTCGGGCAGCGCCAGCGCCACCGCCTGGGTCGACGTGTGCCGCCCCTTCCCGACCCCGCTCACCACACCCACCGCCCGGTTCGCGTCAGGCACCAACCGGTTCACCAGGGTCGACTTCCCCACCCCCGAGTGCCCGATCAACGCCGACAACCGGTCCACCATCCGCTCCCGCAGCTCGACCGGGTCCTCGTCCGACCTCGTCACCACCACCGGGACGTCCAGCTCCGCGTACGCCTCCAACAACTCCTCCGCCGAAGCCAGGTCCGACTTCGTCAAGCACAGCAACGGCTCCAACCCACCCGCGTAAGCCGCCACCAAGCACCGGTCGATGAACCCCCGCCGGGGCTCCGGCTCGGCCAGCGCCGTCACGATCACCAGCTGCGCCGCGTTCGCCACCACCACCCGCTCGAACGGGTCCGTGTCGTCCGCCGTCCGCCGCAGCACGCTGGACCGCTCCTCCACCCGCACGATCCGCGCCAGCGTGTCCGGCTGCCCCGAGGTGTCCCCGACCAGCCCGACCTGGTCCCCGACCACCACCGGCGTGCGCCCCAGCTCCCGCGCCCGCATCGCCGTCACCAGCAACCCCGGATCCGAGTCCACCGCGCACGTCCACCGCCCCCGGTCGACGCCGACGACCATCGCGCCCACCGCGTCCGCGTGCTCCGGCCGCCGCTTGCTCCTCGGCCTGGTCCCCTTGCCCGGCCGGACCCGGACGTCCGACTCGTCCAGCTTGCGCCAATCCCGTCCCACGTCAGCGCTGCCCGAGCATCGCCGCCCACATTCCGGGGAAGTCCGGGATCGTCTTGGACGTCGTGCCGATGTCGTCCACCTCCACACCGGGCACCCGCAGCCCGATGATCGCCCCGGCCGTGGCCATCCTGTGGTCCGCGTACGCCTTCCACGTCCCACCGCTCAGCGTCCCGCCGCTCAGCGCTCCACCACTCAGCGCCCGAGGCCTGATCACCAGCCCGTCCTCGGTCTCCTCGACGTCCCCACCCAACCCGTTGACCTCGGCGGCCAGCGCCGCGAGCCGGTCGGTCTCGTGCCCGCGCAGGTGCGCGATGCCGCGCAGCACCGTCGGCCCGGACGCGAACACCGCCAGCGCCACCACGGTCGGGGTCAGCTCGCCCACGTCGTGCAGGTCCAGGTCCACCCCGCGCAGCTCGCCGCCGCGCACCCGCAGCCCGTCCGCGCCCAGCTCCACCGAGCAGCCCATCTCCGCCAGGATTCCCCTGATCGCGTCACCGGCCTGCGTGGTCGCCGTCGGCCACCCCGGCACGAGCACCTCGCCGCCGGTCACCGCCGCCGCCGCCAGGAACGGCGTCGCGTTCGACAGGTCCGGCTCCACGTCCCACTCGCGCCCCGCGACCGGACCCGGCTCGACCCGCCACCGGTCGGTCCCCGAGTCGTCCACCTCGACGCCCGCCTCGCGCAGCATCGCCACGGTCATCTCGATGTGCGGCAGCGACGGCACCGGCTCGCCCTCGTGCACGACCACCACGCCCTTGTCGTACCGCGCGCCCGACAGCAGCAGCCCCGACACGAACTGCGAGGACGCCGACGCGTCGATCACCACCTCGCCGCCGGGCAGCCCGCCCGCGCCGCGCAGGGTGAACGGCAGCGCGTCGCCGTCCACGTCCGCGCCCAGCGCCCGCAGCGCGCCCAGCACGGTCCCCATGGGCCGCACCCGCGCCTGCTCGTCGCCGTCGAACACGACCTCGCCCGAGGCCAGCGCGGCGACCGGCGGCAGGAAGCGCATGACCGTGCCCGCGAGCCCGCAGTCCACCCGCGCCGCCCCGCGCAGCTCACCCGGCTGCACCAGCCACGACCCGTCCGGGCCGTCCTCGATCCGCGCCCCCAGCACGCGCAGCGCCTCCGCCATCAGCAGGGTGTCCCGGCTGCGCAGCGGCGCGCGCAGCACCGAGGGGGCGTCGGCGATGGCGGCGAGCACCAGCGCGCGATTGGTGATCGACTTCGAGCCGGGGACCGGTACCGTCGCGTTGACGGGACCGCCGGCGGTGCGGGCGGACCACTGCTGCGTCATGCCCAGATGATCCCGCATGCCGTTCCCGGCGGCTCGCACCGGTCGCCGCGACGTGCGACGATGAGTCAGGAGGTGATCGGTTGTGTGCGGCAGGTACGCCTCCACCAAGAACCCGGCCCAGGTGGCGACCGAGTTCGACGCGGTGGACGCAACGGACGGCGCGGTCTCCGGTCCGGACTACAACGTCGCCCCCACCAAGACCGTGTCCGCGGTGGTCGACCGGCACCCGCGCGACGCGGAGGGCGAACCGGTGCCCGACGAGGTCGAGCGCACCGTGCGCGCCATGCGCTGGGGCCTGGTCCCGCACTGGGCCAAGGACCTCTCCGGCGCCGCCAAGATGATCAACGCCCGCTCGGAGAGCGTGCTGGAGAAGCCCTCCTACCGCGACTCCGCCGCCCGCCGCCGCTGCATCGTGCCCGCCGAGGGGTGGTACGAGTGGCAGCCCGGCGAGGGCCGCAAGCAGCCGTACTTCATCACCCCAGGCGACGGCTCCAGCCTGGCCATGGCGGGCATCTGGTCCGTCTGGTGGCAGCAGGACGGCGACGAGCGCAAGCCGATCATCACCCTCGCCGTGCTCACCACCGACGCCATCGGCGAGATGACCCAGGTCCACCACCGGATGCCGCTCGTGCTCCCGAGGGACCGCTGGGACGACTGGCTCGACCCCGACCGCGCCGACCCGAGCGCGCTGCTGGCCCCCGACCTCGACCTGGTGAACGCGCTGGAGCTGCGCCCGGTCTCGACGCGGGTCAACAGCATCAAGAACAACGACCGCACCCTCACGGACCCGGTGCGGTTGGGCGAGGACGAGAAACCGGAGCCCACCTTGTTCGAGCTGACGTGACCGCCCGCGTGGTCGACACCCCGCACGGCCCCGCGCGGGCCGTGCTGCACTGCGCCGCCGAGGGCCGCGCCGCGCTGCTGCTCGGCCACGGCGCTGGCGGCGGCATCGAGGCCCCCGACCTGGTCGCGGCCACCCGAGCCGCCGTCGAGGCCGGCGTGCACGTCGCGCTGGTGGAGCAGCCGTACCGGGTCGCCGGTCGCCGCGCCCCGGCCCCCGCCAAGCAGCTGGACACCGCGTGGCTCGCGGTCGCGGAGGACCTCGGCGCGGGCCTGTTCGACACCCTGCCGCTGGTGTTCGGCGGGCGCTCGTCGGGCGCGCGGGTGGCCTGCCGCACCGCCGCCGAGGGCCAGGCCGTCGCGGTGCTGTGCCTGGCGTTCCCGCTGCACCCGGTCGGCAAGCCGGAGAAGTCCCGGCTGCCCGAGCTGGACGCGGTCGACGTGGCGACCCTGGTCGTGCAGGGCGAGCGCGACCCGTTCGGCGTTCCGGGCGGCGCGCCGCACCGGGAGGTCGTGCTCCAGGAGGGCGACCACAACCTCAAGGCCGACGTGGAGGGGTTGCAGCGCTCGGTGGGGGAGTGGCTGGCCCGCGTACTGCGCCCCTTGGAGGTCTGACCCCGAGGTCTGACCCCGAGGTCTGACGGACCCCGAACCCAGGGGTTCGGGCCTCAGCCCGCGATCGGCGCGACCACGGCCCCGGTCAGCCTGATCAGCTCCGCCGGGTCCAGCTCCACCTCGACCCCGCGCTTGCCCGCCGAGCAGAACACCGTCGGGTACTCGCTCGCCGACGAGTCCAGCACCAGCGGCAGCCGCTTCTTCTGCCCCAGCGGCGAGATCCCGCCCGCCACGTACCCGGTAGCCCGCTCGGCCGCCGCCACCTCGGCCATCTTCGCCTTCTTCCCGCCCAGCGCCGCCGCGAGCGCCTTCAGGTTCAGCTGCCCGGTGACCGGCACCACGCCGACCGCGAGCTTCCCGTCGACCTCCGCCACCAGCGTCTTGAACACCCGCTCCGGCGCCACCCCGAGCGCCTCGGCCGCCTCCATCCCGTAGGACTCGTGGCGCGGGTCGTGCTCGTAGGAGTGCAGCTCGAAGGCCACCTTCTGCTTGCTCAGCAGCAGCGTGGCGGGGGTACCGGTCGCGGGCCTGGCCATGGGCGCGGACCCTAGCCGGGGAATGCCGCGCCCCGCCACCGCGTTGACGGGGACGTGCCAGCAGAGGTGATGGAGCAGCAGGTCGGCAGGCAGGCCAAGGCCCGGCCCCCGCGCGGGTCGGCGCTCTGCCGCCCGGGTGACCGCCGCGTATCCTCGAACGCGACCCAGACAGCCGCGAACACGGGGAGAGCGGTGCCACCAGCAGCGCGAGCACAGGCCGCCGAGAACGGGGCCACACCGCGTGGCCAGGCGCACGGCGAGGAGACGGCTGACCAGCGGGCAGCGCGGTTCGAGCGCGACGCGATGCCGATGCTCGACCAGCTCTACTCGGCGGCGCTGCGGATGACGCGCAACCCCGCCGACGCGGAGGACCTGGTCCAGGAGACCTACCTCAAGGCGTACGCCGCGTTCGCGTCCTTCTCCGAGGGCACGAACCTCAAGGCGTGGCTGTACCGGATCCTGACCAACACCTACATCAACGGCTACCGCAAGAAGCAGCGCCAGCCGCTCCAGCAGCCCACGGAGGAGATCACCGACTGGCAGCTGGCGCAGGCGGAGAGCCACACCTCCTCCGGGCTGCGCTCGGCCGAGGTCGAGGCGATGGACCGGTTGCCGGACACCGACGTCAAGGAGGCGCTCCAGCGCCTGCCCGAGGAGTTCCGCATCGCGGTGTACCTGGCGGACGTGGAGGGTTTCGCCTACAAGGAGATCGCTGACATCATGGGCACCCCGATCGGCACCGTGATGTCCCGGTTGCACCGGGGCCGCAGGCAGCTTCGCGAGCAGCTGGCCGACACCGCGCGCGAGCGCGGCTTCCTGCGCGGCGGTCAGCAGGAGGTGGCGGGACGATGAGCTGCGGCGAGCACCACGAGACCAACTGCTCCGAGGTGCTGTCGGAGGTGTGGCTGTTCCTCGACCAGGAGTGCGACCAGGCCCGGCGCGAGCTGCTGGCCACGCACCTGGACGAGTGCCACCCCTGCCTGGAGGAGTACGGGCTGGAGGAGCACCTGAAGGCGCTGCTCGCCCGCAAGTGCGGCGGCGACCTCGCCCCGGACGAGCTCAAGGCCAGGCTGCGGGCCCGCATCCGGGAGACCGTGACGGTCCGGGAGACGACCGTGCGGGAGACGACGGCCTCGCGCGAGGGCGCCGACGGCGTCGTCACCGAGGTCCGCCGGGTCGACGTCGAGGTGACGACCGCCACGACAACGGCTCCCAGCTCCCCCAGGGCGTCCTCGGACTGACCCCGGACCGGCCGCAGACCGGCCACGGGAGCCCGCGCGGCCCCCGACCGGTCCGCCGGGTCGGAGCTGGCGGTCCACCCGGCCCCAAGAACGCCGAAGGCCCCGGAGACCAGGTCTCCGGGGCCTTTCGCCAGGTCAGCGACCTCAGGCGTTGGGGCGCTTCCCGTGGTTGGCGCCGCCCTTCTTGCGGTCACGACGCTTGCGGGCACGCTTCGACATGGGGTTCTCCTCCAGCTAACAGTGCTTCACCCAAGTGTGACACGGCGTCACCTGACCGCCGGCGGCACGGTCTCCGAACCGTGGTTGGATGGCTGGCAGAGCCCGTTCGCACCGCGGTGTCGCAGGGCGGCCGTGGAGCGGGAGCCGACCTCATCGCGGTGGTCGAGTTAGGAGCACAACCTGTCCACGCTCACCGACCTGCTCGCCGAGCACACCAAGCTGTCCGGAGTCGCCGCCGACCACCTGCAGCTCGTGGTCGCCGAGTGGCAGCTGCTCTCGGACCTGTCGTTCGCCGACTTCCTCATGTGGGTGCCGCTGGACGACGGCACGTTCCTGTGCGTCGCCCAGGCCCGCCCGACCACCGCGCCGACCGCCCACCCCGAGGACGTCGTCGGCAGCACCGTCCCGGTGGACGAGCACCCGCAGCTGCGCCGCGCGATCGCCGAGGTGCGGATCTGCCGCGAGGAGGACCCGCGCTGGCACCTGGGCGTCCCGGTGCGCCGCGAGGCCATCCCGGTCCGGCTGGGCAGCGAGGTCATCGCCGTGCTCAGCCGCAACACGAACCTGGCCGTGCCGCGCGTGCCCAGCCCGCTGGAGATCTCCTACCTGGGCTCCGCCGCCGACCTGTGCCAGATGATCGCGGACGGCACGTTCCCCACCACCGAGCCGTCACCCGACGTGCACACCAGCCCGCGCGTGGGCGACGGCCTGGTGCGCCTGGACTCGTCGGGCGCCGTGGTGTTCGCCAGCCCCAACGCGCTGTCGGCCTACCACCGCATGGGCCACGCCGCCGACCTGATCGGCGTGCACCTGGCCCCGCTGACCCGCTCGCTGATCGGCGACCCGTTCGACGCCACCGAGGTGGCGCAGCGGATCAGGGCCGCGCTCGACGGGCAGCCGTCGATGCGGATCGAGGCCGAGTCGCGTCGCGGTGCGGCGGTGCTGTTCCGGGCGCTGCCGCTGCGGCCGAGGGGCAGCGCGGCGGGCGCGCTCGTGCTGTGCCGGGACGTCACCGAGGTGCGCAGGCGCGACCGGGCGCTGATGTCCAAGGACGCCACGATCCGCGAGATCCACCACCGGGTGAAGAACAACCTGCAGACCGTGGCCGCGCTGCTGCGGCTCCAGTCCCGCCGCACCTCCAGCGAGGAGGCGCGGGAGGCGCTGGCCGAGTCGGTGCGCCGGGTCACCTCGATCGCGCTCGTGCACGAGACGCTGTCGATGTCGGTGGACGAGCGGGTCGACCTGGACGACGTGGTCGACAAGGTCATCCCGATGATGAGCGACGTGGCGGCCACCGAGTCGCAGGTCGTGGTGCGCCGGGACGGGAAGTTCGGGATCGTGCAGGCCGAGCTGGCGACACCGCTGGTGATGGTGCTGACCGAGCTGGTGCAGAACGCCTTCGAGCACGCGTACAGCCCCGGCCAGCGCGGTGAGGTGGTCGTGCACTCCGAGCGGTCGGCGAAGTGGTTGGACGTCCTGATCTGCGACGACGGGCGCGGACTGCCGCAGGGCTTCTCGCTGGAGCGCACGGACCGGCTCGGGCTGCAGATCGTCCGGACGCTCGTCGAGTCCGAATTGAGAGGCTCCTTGAGCTTGCGCCGCAGGCCCCGAGGCGGTACAGAGGCGGTCCTGCGCGTGCCCCTCAGGGCGCGGCGTTAGACTACTGCTCGTGCACGCGTGACGGCCTTCCTCAGGGGTGGTCACGTGGTCATGCGGGAGGGTGTGCAACAAGGCCGAAGGGCCCGACACCTGGCACGGTGTCGGGCCCTTCGAGCTAGCTTCCGGTGGGCTCGCAGGTCGCGGTCCTACCGCGCTGACCTGTGCCTCACGGGCGGCGGCAGTGCTTCAAGCTGCCGCCTGGTGGTGCTGCCTTGCTCGTCCTGCGCGGGCTTCGAGCCGCCGCGCGGGCAGTGCTTGCTTCGGTGCTGAGCTGTGGTGCTGTGTTTCGAGGCTTGCCGATCAGGCGTTGCTGCGAGCCCTGGTCCGGGCGTTGCGGCGCTTCAGCGCGCGACGCTCGTCCTCGCTCATCCCGCCCCACACGCCCGCGTCCTGGCCGCTCTCCAGCGCCCACGCGAGGCAGTCGGAGACGACGGGACAGCGGCGGCACACGGTCTTCGCCTCGGCGATCTGCAGGAGCGCAGGACCACTGTTCCCCACGGGGAAGAACAGCTCCGGGTCCTCGTCGCGGCAGATCGCGCGGTGGCGCCAGTCCATTGGAACTACTCCTCAGCTATGGCGCGCTCGTAGGCACGCCACTCGTCAGCGGTCGGTTTTGGGGTGCTTGTGAATGCTTTCACGAACGCGCGGGATGTCAAGAGGTTAGATCCAACCCGGTGAGTGAACTCACCCGAAAGATCGGCCGCGTTCACCTGGGCTTTCAGTGCGTGGCGGCTATCCCGTGGGGAAAATCGCGTTTGGGTGGCGTAGTGGTCACGCCACGGTCACACGGCCACCGTGAGCACGCCTGGCGCCGAGGTGAACTCCACCTCGGTGCAGGTCCCGAGCAGGTCACCGTCCACCTGGAGGTTGACCGGTTCCTGGCTCGTCACCCGAATGTACGCAACATCGTCCCGGCGCAACAGGTTCTCGCCCTTGGGATTCCCGTCCGTGACGAGAAGATGCGTCAAGTAGCGGAGAACCGTCGGCAATCCGAGGCCGTGCAGCGCGAACAGGCCGAGATCACCGTCGAAGGACGTGCTGGGGTTGAGCCGCAGCGGCTTGTCGCCCAGGTAGGTCCACGGGTCGGTGTTCGACACGAAGGCCAGTCGCATGTCCTCGAAGACGGGCTCGCCGGGGATCTGCACGGTGAGCGCGGGCTCGTGCCTGCGCTGGCTGAAGTAGCTGGCCAGCGCGGTGCGCGCGTACAGGACGGGGCCAGCGACGCGGCCCTTGGCGCGCTGCTCCTCGACGCCCGCGACGACGTCGGCGTCCCAGCCGACGCCCGCGTTGAAGGTGAACCAGCGGTCGTGGTCCTCGCTGCCGCCGGCCGAGGCCACCCGGCCGAGGCCGACGCGGCGGCTCGTGCCGTGCTCGACGGACTGGAGCAGGCGGTAGGTCGCCTCCACCGGGTCGCGGGGCAGTCCGAGCGCGCCCGCGAAGACGTTCGCCGAACCGCCGGGCACCACGCCCAGCATCGGCAGCGGTCGGTCGGCGCCACCTCGGAGCACGCCGTTCACGACCTCGTTGACGGTGCCGTCACCGCCGTGGGCCACGACCAGGTCGTAGCCCTCCGCCACGGATCGCGCGGCGGCGTCCGCCGCGTGCCCCCGGTAGTCGGTCTCGACGACGTCCAGCTTCACCTCGCTGGCGAGCGCGTGCGCGAGCACGTCCCTGCCGGCGGGCGTAGTCGCCGTCGCCTGTGGGTTGACCACCAGTAGTGCGCGCACACCTGAAGAGTAGGACAGTTGGTGACCCGGCATCGGGGGTTGTTCCCCCAATGAGAGGTCTTGACGCGCACGAAAGTGGCCCATCTCATCTTCTGCGGCCGGTCACCGGCCGGCCGCGACGCTCCTCCCTGACGTGCTGCCGTGCTTTTCGACAAGTGCACCCCGACCCGACCGTCGGCTCGCCGAAGAGACCCCTTGATCTTCGCCTGCCGGACGGCCGAACGGGACTCGCCAACCGGGTGGCCTACGATCCGTGACGAGTACGCACGGTGAGGAAAGGGCCAGCGTGATGGTGGAACGGGGGGTACCCGGCGCCGTGCGCGCGGCCGGGGCGCTCACGATCGTGCAAGGACTGGTCGGTCTCGGCTTCGCGATCGCGCTCGTCGCGCGGTCGTTCGCGCCGGAGGTGGAGCGCGGTCAGGTGCTCGGCGAGGCCGCGTACTTCGCGGTGCTCTGCTCCGGCGTCGTCGCGGTCGGCGTAGGCCTTGCGCTGGGCAAAGGCTGGGGCCGCACCCCCGCGCTCGTCGTACAACTGCTCCTGCTCGGGGTCGCCTGGTACATGTACGGGCCCTCCGGCAGGCAGCTCTGGGGAGCGCTCATCGGGGTCTACGCGGTGGGGGTGATCTACCTGCTCTTCACGAACGCGGCGCGCGGGTGGGCGCTCGGGTTGCACGAGTCGGACGACGACTAGCGGCACGCCGGTTGGGACGTCCGACCCCCGCTGATCGTCTGGTTGCCCGCCGACGATCGGGGGGTTGGACGACTCACCGTGACGGGTGATGCTGTGCGTGGCGAATTCGCCACCCCCTGCAACCGCCCCTGCGTCCGAAGGTGACTCAATGCGACTGCCCCGCGCCCTGTCCGCGGCCATCAGCACCGGCGCCGCGCTCCTGGCCGCACTGGCCGTGACCGCCATCGCCCCGGCGGCCTCCGCGGCCCCCGTCCCCGACGACCTCTCGCCCGCCATCATCGGCGGCGGCACCGCGAGCAACGCCCCGTGGGCGGCGCGCCTGTTCGCGAACGGCCGGGAGAACTGCTCGGCCACCATCATCGCGCCGACCTGGATCCTGACCGCGCAGCACTGCGTGGCCAGCTCGGCGACCTACACGTTCCGCATCGGCAGCCTCGACCAGAGCAGCGGCGGCACGGTGGCGACCGCGACGCAGATCATCCAGCACCCGTCGGTCGACCTGGCCCTGGCGAAGCTGGACCGCTCGGTGACCGCCACCTACTCGCCGCTGGGGACCAACTCGGCGGTGGCGAACGGGCAGACCGTGCAGCTGTACGGGTGGGGCGCCACGTGCACCAACCAGCCGGAGATCAACTGCCAGTCGCGGTACCTGAAGGTCGCGGACACGCGGGTGTCGACCGTGAACGGGCGCGACTACCGGGGCGGCGTCGCGATCTCGGTGCGCCGGGTGAACGGCATCGCGGCGGGCGGGGACTCGGGCGGCCCGATGTTCGCGACGAGCCCGGTGGACGGCAGGTACTACCAGGTCGGCGTGGCGTCGACGAGCGACCGGTCGAGCGTGTCGAACTACACGGCTGTCGGGCAGTACCGGACGTGGATCCGGCAGTACGCGGGCGTGTGATCCTGCGGGTCGCCGCCACCGGGCTGGGGCTCGGTGGGTGACCCGGAGGTGAGTCGGCGGAGCGGCGGTCCCCTCGGGGGGACCGCCGCTCTGGCGCGTTCGGGGGTGTTGAGGTGGCTGGGGCGCGCGGGTTTGTGGCCGAGGTGGGCGTCACGTGGGGGCTGGAGGGACTGGGAGCCGCCCGGTTTTGTGACGGAGGCGGGGGATCGCGCGGGAGCTGAGGGCTGGGAGTCGCGTGTTCTGGGGCGGAGGCGGGGATCGCGCGGCCTCGTGACGGAGGTGGGGAGTCGCGCGGGGCGGTGCGGTCGGTGAGTCGGGTAGTTCGTGCCGGGGAGCGGTGAGCCGGGCGGTCCGGTGCGGTGGTCTTCGGGGTTGTGGTTGCGGGGCATCGGCTTTCCGAAGCCGTGCCGATCGTCTTCGGCGGGTGGTTCGCCCCGCGTTCGTCCGTCCGGGAACTGCCGACCGCCGACCGCAGGCAGTGGGCAGTTCCCGGCGCGGTGGCCTGCCTGCTCGACGGCGCGCGGCTGCCCGCCCGGTGTCCGCTTCTCGCCCTCCGCGCCGCTCCTCGCGCACCCGCGTCCGGCCGGGGTCGTGTTCGCGCCCGCCCCCCGCGTTCGGGGTTTTGTGCCCGGTTGCGGGCTGTGCGCGGTCCGATTCCCCCTCACCCGGAGTTGCGCGCTCGTTTCCCCCATTCGGTGTTGTGTGTCGCATTTCCGCTGACTCGCGCCATCGACCGTTACAGGGAGTTCCACGCGGGGCTCCCGAGGGCCTGAGCTGCGAGTTGTCGATCTTCCAACCGGGGGATCGGGGCCCGTCGGGATGACCCTCGGACGAGTGGTTAGCCCCCTTAGACCAGCAGCAATCACCCTTCGTGTTCACGATTGGCGGATGGACACGAACGGAGTAGCCCGGATACGGTTTCGCAGGCGTTCGCGCCGCTTCGCAGTCCAGGCAGGGTGAGGTGCGCTGTGCAGAACTCCCCGAGACCGGTGTCGGACGACCGGGACCGTCCGAACGCGGCTCGGCTGTACGACTACTACCTCGGCGGCGCGCACAACTTCGCCGTCGACCGGGAGTTCGCGGTCCGCGCGGTCAGCGAGGTGCCCGCCGACGCGATGGTGCAGCACGGCCGCGCGTTCCTGCGGCGCGCCGTGAAGCTGTGCCTGGAGCGCGGCATCCGGCAGTTCCTCGACCTCGGCTCCGGCATCCCCACGGCGGGCAACGTGCACGAGGTCGCCCACGAGGTCGACCCGGACTGCCGCGTGGTCTACGTGGACAACGAGCCCGCCACCGTCGCGCACGCCCGCGCGATGCTGCGCGGTCGGGCCGGTGTGGCGATGGCCGAGGCCGACGTCCGCGACCCGGCCGCAGTGCTGGCCTCGCCGGAGTGCCGCGAGCTGCTCGACCTGACGGCGCCCGTCGCGGTGCTGATGGTGGCGATCCTGCCGTGCCTGGTGGCGGCCGACCGGCCGGAGCGGGTCGTCGCGGGGTACCGGGACGTGATGGCGGCGGGCAGCCTGCTGGTGTTCACCCACCTCACGGCGGACTTCCAGCCCGAGGTGGTGGACAAGCTGCTCGGCGTCGCGACCGACGCGCACCCGCTCACGCCCAGGAGCAAGGCCGAGGTCGAGGTGCTGCTGGACGGGTTCGAGCTGCTGGAGCCGGGGCTGGTGCTGTCGTCCAAGTGGCGGCGTGAGGGCGACGAGCCGGAGTTCGGGGTCGAGGCCGTGTCGTACGGGGTGGTGGGGGTGCGGCGCTGAGGCGCCTGATCGTCGAGGGGCGCCGCGCGGCCGGGTCGCGGGGGCGCGCGGCGCGTCCGGTCAGTACTGGGGCGGGTAGCCGCCCTGCTGGGGGTGACCCGGCTGCTGGGGGTAGCCGGGCTGCTGCGGGTAACCGGGCTGCTGGGGGTAACCCGGCTGTGCGTAACCCTGCTGCGGGTAGCCCGGCTGCGGGTAACCCTGCTGGGGGTAACTGCCCTGGTACTTGTGCAGCGCCGCCGGGCCCCGGTAGGTCGCGTTGCCGAAGGCCAGCACCGGGAAGCCGATGACCCCGAAGAAGCCGAGGCCGAAGATCCCGAACGCGGACGACCTGCCGAACGAGCGGGCCAGGTCGGCCATGACGGTGAAGACGAAGAAGATGTTGGCGCACGGGACGAAGAGCAGCGCCAGCCACCAGTCCGGCCTGCCCGCCATCCGCAGCACCGTGAGGGTGTTGTAGACGGGCACGAGCGCGATCCAGCCCTCGTAGCCCGCTTTCGTGAAGACGCGCCACATGGACACGACCGTGATCGCGCCGAAGGCCAGGCTGAACAGCACGATGAGGAGCACCGCGACCGGGCTCAGCTCGACGCTCGCGCTGTACTGGTACTGGTAGTCGTACTGCTGGGTGAGATGCACCAGAAGAGGGTGACCGTTCCGCCGTTCGGGCGAAGGCGGTTGAGCGATCCGTGAGCTTCCCGACATGCGCGCGGGAGCTGCGGTGGGGCCGTCCCCACCGCGGCGCCACCGCCGGTCAGTCGCTCGCGAGCTCCCAGGCGGGCACGTTCAGCGACCGCACCTGGGGCACCCCGCGCTCGTCCCCGAGCACCGCGATGCCCGCCGGGTCGAGCGCGAACCGCACCCCGTCCTCCGGCCCGAGCCCGAGCCACGCGGCGATCACGGCGCGGGTGAAGTGCCCGTGGCCGACCAGCACGACGTCGCCCTTGCGCAACCCGGTGCGCGCCTCGTCGACCACCAGCGCGGCCCGGTCGCGCACCTGCTCGGCGGTCTCGCCGTTCGGGCAGGGGTGCGTCCAGACCGTCCAGCCGGGGACCTGCTCGCGGATCTGCTCGGTGGTGAGGCCCTCGTAGTCGCCGTAGTCCCACTCGGCGAGCGCCTCGGTCTTCTCCGCTTCGAGCCCGACGAGCTCGGCGGTCCGCCAGGAGCGCTCGCGGGTGGAGCACAGCGCGAGGGCGGGGGGAAGGTCGGTTCCGCGCAGCCTGGCCAGCACGGCGCCCGCGCGCCTGGCCTGCTGAACGCCGTGGGTGGTGAGGGGCACGTCCGAGATCCCGGTGTGCCTGCCGCTCTCGGACCAAGCGGTCTGGCCGTGCCGCACGAGGTAGAGGTGGGCCGTCACGATCACGAGCGTAGTGGCGGTGCGGGGCGGGCGCGGGGGTCGAGCGGGGTGGGATAGCGCACTTCGGGGACACGACGTGAACGCGGCTGGGGGACTGGTCGACCGGGTGGGTGGTGGGGGACGCGCGGGTGGGGCGGGAGGGGCGTGCGGTGCGTGAATGGACCCGCCGATGTGATGACGCGCTTATGGTTCAACCGTGCAGGATTTGCTACAGGGCGTGTTGCAGCTCCAGCCGGTGTGGAGCCAGGAGAACACCGTCGAGATGCAGGAGCGCGGCAAGCTGGTGCGCGACGGGATCACGCGCTGGTTGAGGGCGCGGGTCGAGCGGCTGGACGCGGAGCTGCCGGAGCCGATCGGCGACCTGCGGGTCGAGGCGCGGGACGGGACCGGTCGCAAGAGCGAGATCCCGTGGGCGCGGGTTTACTCGCACAGCAGGTCGCCCTCGGCCACCAAGGGCTGGTACCTCGTCTACCTGTTCAACGCCCAGGGTGACGGCGCCTACCTGAACCTCGGCAAGGGGGCGACCAGGTGGGAGAACGACGAGCTCCACCCGCTGCCGCACGACGAGCTCAGGCGGAGCACGGCCGTCGCCAGGGAGCGGTTGCGGGACCTGCTGGACCTGCGGCCCGACCTGGTCACCGAGATCTCCCTGGACGCCCGGCGCTCGCAGCTCGGCCCCGCCTACGAGGCGGGCACCGTGGCCGGGTTCCACTACCCGGTCGGCGAGGTGCCGGACGAGGACGTGCTGGAGCGCGACCTGGCGTTCCTGCTCGGGGTGCTGGCCGAGCTGCACCACCGGGACGGGCGCGCGCCCGAGGTCGCCGAGGCTGAGAGCGCCGCTGAGGTCGTCGCGGGCAGGCGGCGGGCGGGGCAGGGGTTCCTGCGGTCCGCCGCCGAGCGCAAGGCCGTCGAGGGGCGGGCCGTGCTGCTGGCCGCCGAGCACCTGGAGGGGCTCGGGTACGAGGTGGAGGACGTGGGCGCGGTGCGGTCCTACGACCTGGACGCGCGGCGCGGTGACGAGCGGTTGTTCGTGGAGGTGAAGGGCACCACGCAGGCCTGGGGCGCGGACAGCCGGATCGTGCTGACGCGCAACGAGGTCGAGCTCAACCGGCGGGACCACCGGGACTCGGTGCTCGTCGTGGTGAGCGGGATCTCGCTCGACCGGGCCACCTGCGCGGCGTCCGGGGGCGAGGTCCGGGTCGCGCACCCGTGGCGGATCGACGAGGAGCGGCTGACGCCGGTGTCGTACCAGTACGCGGTCGGGCACGACGTCGTGCCGGTCGACGGGGAGACCGCCTGATCGCGAGCGGCCCCGGAGACGGGAACGGCCCCGGAAACGGGAACGGCGCCCGCCTCCCGGTGGTGCGGGGGCGGGCGCCGGGGCAGCCTGCGCTAGCTCACGCCTGCTTGGTCTCCCAGAAGATCTTGTCGATCTCCGCGATCAGGTCCAGCAGCTGCTGGCCCGTCGCCGGGTCCATGTTGCCCTTGGTGCCCGACGCGCCCGCGGCCTTGGTGGCGCGGTTGAACAGGTCGTGCAGCTGCGGGTACTTCTCGAAGTGCGGCGCCTTGAAGTAGTCGGTCCACAGCACCCACAGGTGGTGCTTCACCAGTTCGCTGCGCTGCTCCTTGATCAGCACGGCGCGCTGGCGGAACTCCGGGTCCTCGTTGGCCTGGTACTTCTCCTGGACCGCCTTGATGGACTCCGCTTCGATCCTGGCCTGGGCCGGGTCGTAGACACCGCACGGGAGGTCGCAGTGCGCGGTGGCCTCCGGGATCGCGCGGTGGAGTTCACGGATGCGCGACAGAAGTCGCATCTTTCCTCCCTGACAATGGATGCTCCGACGTGCGGAACACTACTCCGAGTGAACCGGTCGGGCAGTCGGAGGTGATCGTGCTCGGGATGCTCAGGGTCCGCGGGCCCTCCATGCACCCCACCATCCGGACGGGTGATCTCGTCTCCGTGGCGCACGGGCGGTCGCCGCGCGTCGGGGACGTCGTGCTGGTCAGGTGGGCGCACCGGCCCGGCCAGCTCTCGGTCAAGCGGGCCGTGCGGGCGGACGGGGCCGGGACCGGGTGGCACGTCGAGGGGGACAACCCGTTCGCCTCCACCGACTCCCGCGAGCTGGGACCGGCCGAGGTGCTCGGGGTCGTGCGGTTCCGGGTGTGGCCCCGGCCCGGTCGGCTGGGGAAGTCGCCGTGGGCCGGGGGTGGCGCGGAGCTGGACGGGTGACGCCGAGCCGGACGGGTGACGCGGGTGGCGGGGGTCAGGCGCGCTTGAGCCCCGCGTACCAGCGGACGCACTCCTCGTAGTCCGGCAGCAGGCCCCGCTCCTCCGCCTCGGCCAGGCTCGGCGCCTGCGCGTCCTTCTCGGACAGCACCGGCTCGATCCCCTCCGGCCACGGCAGGTCCAGGCTCAGCGGGTCGACGCCGCGCTCCGCCTTCGGGTTGAAGCCCTCGCTGCACAGGTACGCGGTGACCGTGTCGTCCTCCAGCGCCATCAGCGCGTGGCCGAACCCCTCGGGCAGGTACACCCCGTTGAACTTCTCCGCCGACAGCTCGACCGCGTCCCACTGCCCGAACGTCGGCGACCCGACCCGGACGTCCACCACCACGTCCAGCAGCCTGCCGCGCGGGCAGTGCACGTACTTCGCCTGCCCCGGCGGCACGTCCGCGTAGTGCAGCCCCCTGATCACCCCGCGCCTGGACTGCGAGTGGTTCACCTGCGCGACCCGCAGGCGGTGCCCGGTGATCCGCTCGAACGCGGACTCCTGGAACGGGGCGACGAAGAAGCCGCGGTCGTCCGGGAAAACCGAAGGTGTGAACTCGAACGCACCGGGAATTCGCAACTCGCGTGCCTGCATGGGCGTCACCCTAGTTCATTACGGGTCTTGACCGATCCTGCCTGCGCAAATCCGCCGAACCGCGCGCCAAACCGGACGAGCGTTCTGGAAGAAGCCCCTGACCTGCTGCGATGGTGTGATCCCCACCGCACTCGGTGATGCCCTACGCTGCCACACCTGGCGAACCCAGGCTTCGCGGACCACCATTCGGTCGCAACTCGACCCCGAATGGGTGGTTCGCGCTCCATTAACACCGAA
This sequence comes from Actinosynnema pretiosum, assembly GCF_024171695.1. GTDB lineage: Bacteria > Actinomycetota > Actinomycetes > Mycobacteriales > Pseudonocardiaceae > Actinosynnema > Actinosynnema pretiosum. Next base: position 38,685 of record NZ_JAMTCF010000017.1, read on the forward strand.
CGGCCCCGTCGATCACGCGCGACAACGCGATCCGGAGTGCTGACCGGCCTCACGCGCCGCAGGAAGGACCAGGTCAAGTGACCGCAGTGAACGACACCCCAGTCCAGCTCACCGACGACGAGATCTTCACCGCCCACGAGGGCGGCAAGCTCGCCGTCGGGGCCACCGCCTCGCTCGCCGACCCCAGGGCGCTCTCCATCGCCTACACGCCCGGCGTGGCCAGGGTCAGCCGCGCCATCGCGCAGGACCCCTCGCTCGCCGACCGCTACACCTGGGCGGGCCGCCTGGTCGCCGTGGTCAGCGACGGCACCGCCGTGCTGGGCCTCGGCGACATCGGCCCGCGCGCCTCGCTGCCCGTCATGGAGGGCAAGGCCGCGCTGTTCAAGACCTTCGGCGGCCTCGACTCCATCCCGCTGGTGCTCGACACCACCGACGTGGACGAGATCGTCGAGACCCTGGTCCGGCTGCGCCCGTCCTTCGGCGCGGTCAACCTGGAGGACGTCTCCGCCCCGCGCTGCTTCGAGCTGGAGGCGAAGCTGATCGAGGCGCTGGACGTGCCGGTCATGCACGACGACCAGCACGGCACGGCGGTCGTCGCGCTCGCCGCCCTGCGCGGCGCGAACACCGTGCTGGGCAAGGACATCGCCGACCAGCGCGTGGTCGTCTCCGGCGCGGGCGCGGCGGGCGTCGCCATCACCCGCATCCTGCTCGCGGCGGGCGCGGGCGAGGTGACCCTGGTGGACTCGCGCGGGATCATCCACGCCGGACGCGCCGGGCTGAACCCGGTGAAGGAGCAGCTGGCCCCGCTCACCAACGGCAGCGGGCTGCGCGGCGGCCTGGACGTCGCGCTGCGCGGCGCGGACGTGTTCGTCGGCGTCTCCTCGGCGCAGGTGCCCGAGGAGCAGGTGGCGAGCATGGCCGCCGGGTCCGTGGTGTTCGCGCTGTCCAACCCGGACCCCGAGGTGCACCCCGAGGTCGCGGCCAGGCACGCCGCCGTCGTGGCCACCGGGCGCAGCGACTTCCCCAACCAGATCAACAACGTGCTGGCCTTCCCCGGCATCTTCCGGGGCGCGCTGGACGCGGGCGCCAAGCGCATCACCGAGGGCATGAAGCTGGCCGCCGCCGGGGCGATCGCCGCCGTGGCCGCCGAGGACCTCGCGGTGGACCGGATCGTGCCGAGCGCGCTCGACCCCAGGGTCGGGCCGGAAGTCGCCGCCGCTGTGGCCTTGGCAGCGGCCGAAGACGGAGTAGCCTGATCCCCTGTCGGAGTTGGGAGAGCTCCGGCCGACGCTGTCCGTCTTCTTCTCGGGAAAACGACGCCACGATCGGGTTCAATCGTTAGTCCGTTAAGGGGTGGGACGTGACGCTGCTAGGCGCTAGCGTCCTTCTCTTCCGGGGGAACGATCCCCGGTCGAGGGGACCGCTTTCGCGGGTGGTCCACGGGGCAGCGGCCGGGCCGGGCATCCCCGCCCCCAGACACGGGAAGGTGGGACCGTGCCCAAGCGGGTTGGCCGCGCTCCAGTGGTGCTTGACGACCCCGAGGGGCCTGCGCGACCCGAGGCCGTCGCGCTGGGCGGCGTGACGCTGCCCGACCCGCCCTCGCTGCTGTGCGACCCCGAGGGCGTCGTGGTCCGGGCCAACGTCGCGGTGGCCGTGCTCGCCGGGGTCGCCGACCCCGACGCGCTCGTCGGCCGCCCCCTGGGCGAGCTGCTCGCGGGCGACCCGCCGGAGCACCGGCTCACCCGCGCCGACGGCGCCGGGGTCGCCGTGCGGGTCGTGCGCGTCCCGGCCGCCGAGCCGGGGTTCAGCACCGTCCTGCTCGTGGACGTGTCCGACCTGGCCAAGTCCGCCGACGAGCTGCGCGACGAGCAGCGGCGGCTGCGCGCGGTCCAGCGCGTGGCCGCCATCGGCTCCTGGGAGTACGACCCGGACACCGGCGCGACCGTCTGGTCCGAGACCCACTACGAGCTGCTCGGCATCGCGCCGGGCTCGGTCGTGCCCGGCGCGCAGGCCGTGCTCGACGTGACCCACCCGGACGACCACGACGTGGTCGCCAACTACTGGAGCAACCGGGAGATCACCGGCGCGCCGATAGACATCGTCTACCGGGTCATCCGGCCGGACGGCGAGCTGCGCTGGATCAGGGGCGTCGCCGAGGCCGAGCTGCGCGCCGACGGCCGCGCCCGGCTGATCACCGGCTTCATCAGGGACATCACCGAGCAGTGGCGCGCCGACCGGGCGCTGGCCACCGAGCGCGCGCGCCTGCTGGAGGCGCAGCGGATCGCCCGCATCGGCAGCTGGACCTACGACGTGCGGGCCCGCTCGCTGCACCGCAGCGAGGTGCTGCTGGAGATGTACTCGGCGCTCGGCGTCTCGCCCGACCGCCACGACCTGCTCGGCGGCGTGCACCCCGACGACCGCCCGCACCTGCTGGAGCTGCGCCGGAAGCTGTTGCGCGCCAAGGACGGCCGCACGCAGGAGGCCGAGGTCCGCAGCGAGCTGGGCGAGCGGGTCTACGTGTGCCGCGCCCGCGTCGAGCGCGAACCCGGCGGGCGCGCCCCGGTGCGGCTGCACGGGACCGTGCAGGACGTCACCGAGGCGCGGGCCATGGAGCGTCAGCTGCGCGAGGACCGGCGCAGGCTCGCCGACGCCCAGCGCGCGGCCAGGCTCGGCGTGTGGGAGTGGGACCTCGCGACCGGCGAGGTGGTGTGGTCGGACATGCTCGCCGAGCTGTTCGGCGTGCCGCGCGACGAGCGCACCACGTACCGGACCTACCTGGACCTGGTGCACCCGGACGACCGGGGCTGGGTCGACGACATGTGGCAGCAGCTGGCCACCGAGGAGACGCCGGTGCAGTGCGAGCACCGGATCGTGCGGCGCGACGGGGCGGTGCGGGTGTTCCGCAGCCACGGCGTCGTCATCAACGGGCCGGACGGGCGCACGCTCGCCGTGGGCACCGCGCAGGACATCACCGAGCAGCGCGTCGCCGAGACCCGGATGCAGCGCTCCAGCCAGCGGTTCGCCGACCTGGTGTCGCTGACCCCGGTCGGCATCGGGCTGTTCGACGAGGGCGAGCGGCTGGTGGAGGCCAACGACGCGCTGTGCGACCTGCTGGGCATGGATCTGGAGCAGTTGCGCGGCATGACCGCCGAGCAGCTGACCGACCCGGCCGATAACGACGACCGGTTGCAGTCGGTCAGCCGGATGACCGAGTTCGGCGCGGAGCGGGCGCACAAGATCCCGCAGCGGATACTGGTCAGGCCGGACGGCGAGCGGGTCTACTGCGAGCTGCACATCGCGCTGTCCGTGCAGGACGACGGCAGGCGGTTCTGGCTCATCGTCTTCCAGGACATCACCGAGCGCCGCCGCACCGCCGAGGCGCTGCGCCACCAGGCCACCCACGACGACCTGACCGGCCTGCCGAACCGGGCGCTGGTCAAGGAACTGCTCGGCGAGCTGCTGGAGGGCGGTGACCGGGCGAAGGTCGCGGTGCTGTTCTGCGACATCGACAACTTCAAGCGGGTCAACGACTCCCTCGGCCACGACGCCGGTGACGAGCTGCTCGTCGCGCTGGCGCGGCGGCTGGAGGGCGGGCTGCCCGACGGGTGCACGGCGGCCCGGCTGTCCGGCGACGAGTACGTGATCATCTGCGAGAACATCGACGCGGTGGGCGGCGTGGACGCGCTGGCCACCCGCGTCGCCGGGCTGCTGCGCACGGCCGTCCCGGTGCACGGGCAGCTGGTCCGGGTGTCGGCGTCGATCGGCGCGGCGGTGCCCAACGGTTCGCGCGCCACCGGCGCGGACCTGCTGCGGTTCGCGGACGCGGCGATGTTCGAGGCCAAGCGGTCCGGCGCCGGGCGGGTGTCGCTGGCGTCGGCGGCGCTGATCGCGTCGGCCGACCGGCAGGTGCACCTGGAGGGGCAGCTGCGGGACGCGCTCGCCCACGACGGGCTGGCGCTGCACTACCAGCCGGTGGTCGGCGTGGACGGGTCGGTGCAGACCGCCGAGGCGCTGGTGCGGTGGCCGCACCCGGACCGGGGGCTGCTGTCGCCGGACATCTTCCTGCCCGTCGCCGAGCAGGGCGACCTGCTGCGCGAGCTGGACCGGTGGGTGCTGCGGACCGCGCTCAAGGAGGCCGCGACCTGGCCAGCGCCGGACGGCAAGCCCGTGGCGGTGGCGGTGAACCTGGCCGGGCTGGTGCCCGGCGACCCGGAGTTCGTGGACATCGTGTCGGCGACCATCGCCGAGTCGGGCATCCCGTGGGACCGGGTGGTGCTGGAGCTGGTGGAGACGGCGCTGGTCGACCTGCCCTCGCGGGTGCGGCAGTCCATGGCGGAGCTGGTCGAGCGCGGCGTGCAGTTCGCGGTGGACGACTTCGGCACCGGGTACTCGTCGCTGGCGCGGCTCAAGGACCTGCCCGCGCAGATCATCAAGGTGGACCGGCGGTTCGTGGCCGGGGTGGGCAGCGACTCGTCGGACTTCGCGGTGGCGCGGGCCGTGGTGGACATGGCGCGGGCGATGGGGCGCAAGTGCGTCGCGGAGGGCGTCGAGACGGCCACCCAGTTCCACGTGCTGCGCGGGGTCGGGGTGGACGCGTACCAGGGGTGGTTGTTCTCCCGGCCGGTGCCGCCGAAGGAGTTCCGGGCGGTGCTCGCGCTGGGGCCGCTGCACATCCCCAAGGCCGGGTGAGGGCGCCCCTCCCGGTGTGACGCGCCGCGCAGGGCCGAGGTCTTTTGTCGGATTTCGGCCACTCGATCGTGGGGTGAGCGCCATACTCCCGCTCCGGGACCAGTGTTCGTGCTGGTCAGGGGAGGGGAAACGTGGAGCCCGAACGGGTGATCGCCGAGTTGGAGGCCAGGGCCCGTGACCTGGCCGCGCGGTCGGCGCAGGCGCAGGAGCAGATCCGGCATGCGTCGGCGACCGTGCGCGCCAAGGACGGGGCGGTCTCGGTGACCGTGGCGCCGAACGGGGCGGTGCAGGCGATCGAGTTCTCGCCGAAGGCGGGCGAGCTGTCGCACGTGCAGCTGGGGCAGGTCGTGATGGGGGTGCTGCGGCAGGCCCAGGCGCAGGCGGCGCGGCAGGTCGCGGCGGTGCTGGAACCGGACTTCGGCGGGACGCAGGCGATGGAGTTCCTGACCGGGTTCATCCCGGTGGAGGAGGTCGAGGAGCCCCCGGCGCGGGAGCGCGAGGAGGGCAGCGTGCTGCGGGACGAGTCCTGGGGCGCCGGACCGGCGCGACCGGGCTACTCGGCCCCGCCCACGCCCCCGGCCCCGCCCGCGCGGCGGCCTGCGGACCGGGGCGAGCCGGACGAGGACGACGGCTTCGGGCCGGTGCTCAGGTGAGCGGCGGCGGGTACGAGGTCGTCACCGGGCAGCTGGAGGCGTTCGCCGAGGCGCAGGACGGGCGCGGCGGCGAGGTGGGCGCTGCGGCGGGCAAGGCCGGTGGAGTGAGCCTGGGCGGGGAGACGTTTGGGGTGCTGCTGTCGTTCTTCGCGAACGGCGCGGAGAGCGCGGCGGCGGAGGTCGTCGAGGGGATCGAGCGGCTGGCGGCGGCGTACGGGGAGGCGGCGGGGGACACCAGGGCCACCGCGGCGGAGTACGCGGCCGTGGAGGACGGGAACGCGGCGGGGTTCGGGGGTGAGGGCTGATGGTGGAGTGGACGGGGTTCGGCGACGGGGTGATGAGTCCGGACAACGTGGCTGGGGCGGGACCGGTCGAGTCCCTGTTCCAGACGATCGAATCCCTGACGCGGGACGGTGACAAGGACGTCGCCGAGATCGCGATGAACGGCGGCGCGCTCGCCCTTGACGTGCTCGGGGCCGCGCTCGACCCGCTGGGCGCGCTCGGCACGGCCGGTATCGGCTGGTTGATTGAGCACGTGTCCTTCCTGCGCGAGCCGCTGGACTACCTGGCGGGCGACGGCGACCGGATCAAGGCCGCCGTGGGGACGTGGAACGAGACCGGCGCGGCGCTGGACAAGATCGCTCAGGCGCAGCACGACGCCATCGGCGCCCAGGTGTCGGGGTGGCAGCAGCAGGCAGCCGACGCGTTCCGCGCCAGCCAGGGGCAGTTGGTGGACGAGACGCTGGCGCTCAGCCGCTCCTGCGTGTCCGTCGCCGGGGAGATCGCCACGGCCGGCACGATCACGGCCACGATCCGGGGCACCATCCGGGACCTGATCGCCATGTTCGTCTGGGAGGTCGTCCGGAACGCGGTCATCGCGCTCGCGTCCTCCGTGGTCAGCTTCGGCAGCTCCCTCGCCGCGTTCACCGCGTGGGCGGTCGGGCGCGGGGCGGTCGTGCTGGGCAAGATCACGCAGAAGTTGAGCAAGCTGGTGAGCGTTGTCACCCGCGTCCTTGGGCGGATCAAGCAGCTCACCGGTGCGCTGGGGCGCGCGCTGAAGGGGCTGGCGCGCTTCGGGAAGAAGGCGGGCGGGGGTGCGCCCTCGCCCGGCGCACCGCGCTTCCCCGGACTGGACAACCTGGGCAAGAGCCTGGACGACGTCGGCAAGCGCTTGGCCGACCGGGGGACCACGGCGCCGTCGTTGAGCGATGCCGCGGCCAAGGCGCGGCAGGGAGCGGGGGAGTTCGCAGACCGGTACAAGGACGCGGGCAACGTCGCGCAGAAGTTCGCCGAGCAGCACCACGTGTCCAAGCTCGACCAACTCACTCCCGTCGCGGACGCCTACACCCCGTTCAAGCCGATCACCCGCGCGGACGGGACCGTGTCGCCGCACTCGGTGCCCAGCATCGGTGACCGGGGTTTCCAGACGAAGATCCTCGCCGACTACCTCCGGGAGACCGCCAAGCAGGACGAGTTGGAGGCGGAGGGGACCGAGGACGAGGCGGGCAGAACCGCCCCCTTGTTCAAGCGCCAGACGGGATACCTGGACGAGTGATGGCCACAAAGCCCTCCGTGAAGAGGAGCAACCCGGTCCTCGTCGTTGTCGCGCTGCTCGGGGCCCTCGTCGGACCGCTCTTCGTCTTCTCCGAGACCAAGTGGGGTGTGGCGGGTCTTGTGGGCCTGGTTGCCTGGCTCATCGTGTCCGCGCTCCTCCTCGGCAGGCTCATCATGTTCCCGCTGGGAATCGTGGTGTTCATGCTGTCCTTCTTCGCGCTGGGCAGCTACGTGGAGCCGTGGTGGTACGAGCTTCGCGGCGAGAAGGTGGACGGATGCCTCGTCCTCGACGAGCGAAAGGGGAAGGGGGGACGGACCAGTCCGGATTTTTTCGTGCACCGGGTGCAGTGCGGTGATGATGTGCTCGTGTACGAGGACTCGGGCATGCAGGAGAGGGTCGAGGTCGGGAGCACGGTTTCGCTGATCGTGGACCGCGGGGGACTGCTGCCCCCGGTGATGACCATTCCAAACAGGGAGAACGCCCCGCTCGGACCGTACGCCCTGGGTGGTTACCTGCTGCTCACCATGGGGCACACGGCGGCCTCGGTCATCTTCCCCCCGCCGGTGCAGCCGCCCAAGCCCTCACGCCCGCCGCGAGGGCCGAAGTTTCCGCTGAAGAAGGATTCCACCTGATGGCCGGGCGAGCGAACTCCGCGAAGCGGAGCGGCGAACCGGGTCTCATCGCCTTCGTGCTGCCCGGCGGGGGGTGATTTCCTCTGATGGTTGTTCCGGGTAGCGGGTCCAGGGGGAAGAAGGTCAAAAGCCCGGTGCTCGTCGCTCTCGCGCTGCTGGGCGCGCTGATCGGACCGATCGGGATCTTCTCCGCTTTCGACTGGCACCCCCTCGGCTGGCTCGGCCTGTTCGTGAACTTCTTCTTCCTCCTCTTCATCGCGAAGCGGGCGATCGCGTTCTTCGTGGGGATCCTGCTCTTCACGCTCTACGCGTCGATCCTGACCTTCTTCGTGGAACCGTGGTGGTACTCGCTCCACGGCGAGTGGGTGGACGGGTGCGTGCTGGTGGACAGCGAGTACCAGAGCGGGGGCAGGCGCAGTTCGGGGTACTACGAGTACCGCTTCCGGTGCGGTGACCGGGTGTTGGAGAGCACCAGCAGGAGCGTGGAGTTCGTCAAGGTCGGCGACACGGTGTCGTTGTTGGTGGACAGCAGCGGGATGCTCCCCACGGCGGCGCCTGTGGCGAACGAGGAGAACGCTCCTTACGGGCCGTACGTGCTGGGGGCGTACTACCTGCTCTCGATGGGGAGCGTGCTGGTGGCGGCGCGCTTGCCCGAGCCCGCTGACCGGCCGAAGCCCAAGCCCAAGCGGAGCGCCGGTGGTCCGCTGAATGGTGACTTCCTCTGATGGTGGAGTGGACCGGGTTCGGCGACGGGGTGATGAGTCCGGACAGCGTGGCTGGGGCGGGACCGGTCGAGTCTCTGTTCCAGACGATCGAGTCCTTGTCGCGGGTCGGTGACAAGGACGTCGCCGCGATCGCGGTGAACGGCGGCGCGCTAGCCCTTGACGTGCTCGGGGCCGCGCTCGGCACGGCCGGCATCGGCTGGTTGATCGAGCACGTGTCCTTCCTGCGCGAGCCGCTGGACTACCTGGCGGGCAACGGGAATCGGATCAAGGCCGCCGTGGGGACGTGGAACGAGACCGGCGCGGTGCGCGACGAGATCGCCCAGGCGCAGCACGACGCCGTCGGGGCTCAGGTCTCGGGCTGGCAGCAGCAGGCGGCGGAAGAGTTCCGCGCCAGCCAGAAGCGGTTGGTGGACGAGACGCTGGCGCTCAGCGGTTCCTGCGTGTCCGTCGCCGGGGAGATCGCCACGGCGGGCACGATCAGGGGAACGATCCGGGACTTGATCGCCATGTTCGTGTGTGAGGTGGTTCGGAACGCGGTCATCGCGCTGGCGTCCTCCGTGGTCAGCATGGGCGGTTCCATCGCCGCGTTCACGGCATGGGCGGTGGGGCGCGGGGCCGTGGTGCTGGGGCGTGCGTTGAAGGGGTTGGCGCGGTCCGGGAAGAAGGCGGGCGGGGTGCGCCGACGCCGAGCGCACCACGCTTTCCGGGGCTGGACGGCCTTGGCAAGGGCTTGGACGACGTCGGCAAGCGCATTGGTCGACCGGGGGACCACCGCGCCGTCGTTGAGCGACGTGGCGGCCAAAGCCAAGCAAGGCGGTCAGGAGTTCGCGGACGCGTACAGCCCGTTCAAGCCGATCACCCGTGCGGACGGGGGCGTGTCGCCGCACTCGGCGCCGAGCTTCAACGACGGGGCTTTCCAGATCAAGTTCGTTGCGGACAACCTCCGCGAGATCGCCAAACAGGACGAGTTGGAGGCGGAGGGCGTCGGCGAGGAGTTCGCGGGCAAGGGGGTCGAGAAGAGCGTGCAGTTCGAGCGCAAGACGGGATACCTGGACGAGTGAGCTGGAAGAAGGCCAAGAAGCCGGTCCTGGTGGTGGCGTGCCTGGTGACCGGTTCAGCTGTGCCGCTCGTGGCGTTCACCGCGAGCCCGCTGTTCCTGGTGGGGGTCTTCGCGTGCGTGCTGTTCCCCCTCCTGTGCGCGTGGCTGTCCGGGCGGTTCGCCCTCGCCGCAGGGGCTTTCCTGCTGGCGGTCGGTGGAGGCTTGCCGGTGTCCTCCGCCGTGGGGTCGTGGTGGTCCTCGACTCACGGCAAGCACCTCGACGAGTGCGTCGTCGCGCGCGTCGACCGCAAGGCGAACCCGAAGGAGCGGCCCCACACCACGGTCCTGTTCGACTGCGGGAGCGAGCAGGTCGAGCACTTCCCCAGGCGGCGCGGTGAGTTCTCGGTCGGTTACCGGACCTCGCTGGTCGTGGACCCCAGCGGGATGCTGATCACCGAGGTGGGGGCGGAAGGGCTTCCGAGTGGGAAGAACGCCCCGTTCCTCGTCAGCGGTTACCTACTGCTGATGATCGGGCTCGTAGTGGCGTCCGCCTGGTTGCCCAGCCCTCCGAAAACGCCCAAGCCTCCGCGCCCGCCGCGTGGGCCGGGGGACCCGTTGCAAGCGGATTTCCTCCGGTCGTGAGGCTGACCGACAAGTTCCTCTGACCCCACCCGCCCCCCACCGTCCTCAGGGGAGGATCAACGGGTGGACGTGGTGGTCAAGAGGGTGTTGCTGGTGGTCGGCGTGCTGCTCGTGCCCGCAGGCGTGGTCGCGTTCCTGGTCGGGGCGCCTGTGCTCCTCGGGTGCGCGCTCCTCGTCCTCGGGTGCGCGGCCGGGTTCCTGGTCAAGAGCACGCTGTGGCGCGGGCAGCACGCCGGGTGGGTGCTCGGGCTCTCCGCGGTCGTGGTGCTCGGGGTGTCCGCGTTCTCCGCCGAGTCCGCCTGGCTCACCCTCACCGGGCGGGTCGAGCGGGACTGCTCGGTCGTTGGGCACCGGGTCGGGGACCGGGAGCGGAACCCGGCCGACTTCTACTCGGTGCGGTGCGGGGATCTGGTGACCGAGCACGTGGAGAACGGGCTGCGGGCGCCGCGGGTGGGGGAGGTCGGGGAGCGCGTGCCCGAGTTCGTGGTCGACCCGCGCGGGGTGCTGCGGGGGAAGTTGCCCGAGGAGGTTCGGCCGCTCGCGGTCTGGGAGGTCGGGGGCGCGACCGCGCTGCACGTCGCGGTCGGGGTGTGGTTCGCCACGCGGCGGGTGCTCGACCCCGTCGAGCGGGCCGTGGCGCGGGCTCGGGAGCGGGTGGCGCGGGAGTTCGACTGACCCCGGCGCCACCCTGCGCCACCCGGCGGACGGGCTCAGCGCGCGGACGCGGCGATCAGCGGCAGCAGCGCGGCGATCCGGTGCCTCGGCAGGTCGATCAGTCGCTCCTCCAAGTCCGCCGCCTCGCCTACCGCCTCCGCGATCCGCTCCCGCGCCGCCCGCTTCGTCAGCCCGCCCCTGGTCGCCGTCACCAGCGCCTCCCGCCACACGTTCCCCAGCTTGCCGTGCGCCCGCGACAGCACCTCGCGCACCGCCAGCCCGCCCTCGTCCAACCCGCCCGCCAGCACCTGGTCCGCCACCACGACGCACGTCTTCCCGTCCGGCGTGGAGCGCAGGTAGCGCAGCGAGAACCGCGTCCCCACCAGCTCGGCGAGCCCCTTCTGTCCCTTCTCCGACGCGACGTCCGGGTGGTTGTTCGGCACCAGCGCCGCCATCCTCCCCGGCGAGCACGCCAGCAGCGTCCGCAGCAGCCACGGGCCCGGATCGGCGCTCAGGTCCACCGCCAGCGACGCCGCGCCCTTGCCGACCGGCTCCGCCCAGCCCGGCTGCCTCGGCTTCGGCGGCGGGCTGGACTCCGGGCGCGGGGCCAGGTCCACCAGCGCCTCCAGGGCCTTGCCGCTCGGGCCCTCGGACTCCAGGGACTGCGGGCCGTGCGTGTAGATGCCCGGCTTGGTCACCGACACCGAGCGCTTCGACGTCGGCCTGCACACGTACAGGTCCGCCGCGCTGCCGATCGCCTGCGCCCCGTCGAACCGGTGGAACGCGGGCAGCACCGCCTCGAACAGCAGCCCCAGCCGCAGCAGCTCCTGCTGCACCTTCAACCCCAGCGCGGGCGTGCGGTCGCTGGAGCCGTGCGCCAGCAGCAGCCTCCCGTCCCGTCCCAGGCACTCCACGCCGCGCGCCGCGAACAGGCCCATGCCCTCCGGCGTGTACGGCGGATCGCTGAAGACCAGGTCCGCGCTCTCCAGCACCGACGGCGGGAGTCCGAAGCGGAAATCCGCGTGCAGCGTCGTGACGTCCCAGCCCCGCTCGGCCGCGATCCGGTCCACGTGCGCCAGCAGCCGGTCGTCCACGTCCACCACGACCACCCGCACGCTCGGGTCGACCGCGCACACCGCCAGCGACGTCAGGTCGTGGTCCCCCAGGCACAGCAGCACCCGGCCGGACAGGTCGTAGGTCGTGGTCAGCCACAGCGCCCGCTTCAGCGCCGTCTCCGGCGTGGCCTGCACGTGGTCCAGCGCGGCCACCGGCGGCGGCACGGACGCGACGTCGGCGCGGACCACCGCCAGCAGGTCCGGGTTCTCCGCGACCAGCGCGTCCGCCGCGTCCGGCAGCTCCTCGGCCGCGTACCGGGCGTACGCGCCCGCCCGCGCCGGCGTGATCCGGTGCCGGTCGCCGCTGGTCTCCAGGTCGTCCTGCGCCGCCGCCAGCAGCTCCTGCACGGTGCGGCGCGGCACGGCGGGCAGCCGGACCAGCTCCGCGAGGCTGTGCCAGTCCCGGCACAGCAGGGTCAGCACGCGGCGCAACCCGCGCGCGTGCACCCCCCGGCTCGCCAGGAGGTCGCGGACGCGGTCGCTCGGCTCATCTGCTGCCACAAGCAGAGCAGCCTAAACGGTGCCGGGGACCGGTCCCGCCACGCACGGCGTCCCGCCCGCTGCGAGCGACTTCCCGTTATCCGGGATGACCTGCCGCTGTCACCCCGACGGGCTAGGGTCGTCCGACAGCCGCAACCCAGGGGGAGGGAACCCGGTGTGATCGAGTTCAGGGGAGCGACCAAGCGGTTCGACGACGGGACGACCGCGGTCGACGGCCTGGACCTGGTGGCCGAGCCCGGTGCGGTGACCGTGTTCGTCGGGCCGTCCGGCTGCGGCAAGACCACCTCGCTGCGCATGGTGAACCGCATGGTGGAGGCCACGTCCGGCACCGTCCTGGTGGACGGCCGGGACGTGCGCGAGGTCGACCCGCCGGAGCTGCGGCGCGGCATCGGCTACGTCATCCAGCAGGCGGGCCTGTTCCCGCACCGCACGGTCCTCGACAACGTCGCGACCGTGCCGCTGCTGTCCGGCTGGGGCAAGCGCAAGGCGCGCACCCGCGCGGCCGAGCTGCTGGAGCTGGTCGGGTTGCCGCAGGAGCTCGGCGCGCGCTACCCGGCGCAGCTGTCCGGCGGCCAGCAGCAGCGCGTCGGCGTGGCCCGCGCGCTCGCCGCCGACCCGCCGGTGCTGCTGATGGACGAGCCGTTCAGCGCCGTCGACCCGGTGGTGCGCGAGGGCCTCCAGGACGAGCTGCTGCGGCTCCAGGGCGAGCTGGGCAAGACGATCGTGTTCGTCACGCACGACATCGACGAGGCGGTGCGGCTCGGCGACAAGGTCGCGGTGTTCCGCGAGGGCGGCGTGCTCGCCCAGTACGCGCCGCCCGCCGAGCTGCTCTCCCGGCCCGCCGACGACTTCGTCGCCGGGTTCGTCGGCCGCGACCGGGGCTACCGGGGGCTGTCCTTCGCGGACTCGGGCGGGCTCGCGCTCGGGCAGGTCGGCACGGTCGGACCGGACGACGCGCCCGGCGGCGGCGACGCCTGGCGGCTGCTGCTCGACGCCGACCGCAGGCCGCAGGGCTGGTACCCGCCGGGTGACGGGGGCGCAGCCGTGCCGGGCGGGAGCCTGCACGAGCTGGGCACCCCGCTGCGCGGCGCGCTCGACGCCGCCCTGTCCTCACCGGCCGGGCTGGGCGTGGCCGTGGACGCGGACGGCCGCTACGCCGGGGTCGTCACCGCCCGCGAGGTCCTGGACGCCATCGAGGCGCGGCGGGAGCGACCGGGGGCCGCCCGTGGATGACGTCCTGAGCTACCTCTCCGACGCGGGCACCCGGTCCGCCGTGCTCGACATGCTCGGCGAGCACGTCTACCTGTCGCTGTTCCCGCTGCTGGTCGCCGTCGTCCTGGCGATCGCGCTCGGCCTGCTGTGCCACCGGTTCCGCGCCGCGCGCGCCACCGTGATCGCCCTGTCGAACGTGCTCTACACCATCCCGTCGCTGGCCCTGTTCGCGATCATCCCGGCCCTCATCGGCACGAAGGTCCTGGACAGCGTCAACGTCGTCGCCGCCCTCACCCTGTACACGACGGCGCTGCTGGTGCGCCCGGTCGCCGACGCGCTCGACGCGGTGCCCGCCCACGTCACCGCCGCCGCCACCGCGATGGGCTTCCGGCCGGTGCGCCGGTTCTTCGCGGTGGAGCTGCCGCTGGCGGTGCCGGTGCTCGCGGCGGGCGTGCGGGTCGGGTCGGTCAGCAACATCAGCCTGGTCAGCGTCGGCGCGCTCATCGGCACCGGCGGGCTCGGCGTGCTGTTCACCGACGGGTTCCGGCAGCGCTACCTCGCGCCGATCGTCGTCGGCGTCGTGCTCACCCTGGTGCTGGCGCTGGTGGTGGACCTGCTGCTGGTCGCGCTGCGCAAGGTCCTGACGCCGTGGGCGGAGGTCGTGAAGTGATCTTCGCTGACGCGCTGGAGTGGCTGCTCTCGCCCGCGAACTGGTCCGGGTCCACCTCGATCCCGACGCGGGTCGGCGTGCACCTGCTGTACTGCCTCGTCGCCGTGCTCGGCGCGAGCGCCATCGCGGTGCCGCTGGGCCTGTGGATCGGGCACACCGGGCGCGGTGGGACGGTGCTGGTCGCGGGCGGCAACGCGCTGCGGGCGCTGCCCACGCTCGGCCTGGTCACCCTGCTGTACCTGCTGCTCGGCGGCGGGCAGGTGGGGGTCGTGGTCGCGCTGATCGTGCTGGCGATCCCGCCGCTGCTCGCAGGCGCCTACGCCGGGGTGCAGGACGTGGACCGGGGCGTCGTGGACGCCGCGCGCGGCATGGGCATGACCGGCTCGCAGGTGCTGTGGCGGGTCGAGCTGCCGAACGCGCTGCCGCTGCTGCTCGGCGGGGTGCGCAACGCGACCCTGCAGGTCGTGGCGACCGCTTCGGTGGCCGCGTACGTGGGTATCGAGACGTTGGGCCGTCCGCTGCTGGACGGCCTGCGGGTGCTGGACTACGGGCAGTTCGTCGGCGGCGCGGTGCTCATCGCGCTGCTGGCGGTCGCGCTCGACCTGCTGCTGGCGGGGGTGGGCAGGCTCGTCGTGCCCAAGGGCCTCACCCTCGGCACGCGGCGTCGCAAGGGGAAGCTGTCGGCGACCGCCGCCGCGCAGCGCGAAGCGAGGGGAAGCACGGCATGAAGCGCACGTTGACGGCGGTGGCGGCGGTGGTCGCGCTGGCGACCGCCGGTTGCGGCTCGGCAGAGGACCTCGGCGGGAGCGGCGACCAGGCCGCGTCCGGCGAGATCGTGGTCGGCTCGGCCGACTTCACCGAGAACAAGATCCTGGCCGAGATCTACGCGGGCGCGCTCAAGACCACCGGCGCGAAGGTGTCGGTGCGCTCCGGCATCGGCGCGCGCGAGCTGGTCGTGCAGGCGCTGCAGGACAAGTCGCTCGCGGTGGTGCCCGAGTACACCGGCAACCTGCTGGTGCACTTCGACAAGGCCAGCACCGCCTCCGAGGCCGAGGAGGTCTACTCGGCGCTCAAGTCCAAGCTCCCCGAGGGCCTGGAGGTGCTGGAGAAGTCGGCGGCCGAGGACAAGGACGTCCTGGTGGTCACCAAGGAGACCGCCGACTCGGGCGTGAAGTCCATCGCCGACCTCGGCGAGGGCAAGTACGTGCTCGGCGCGGCGGGCGAGTGGGCCCAGCGCTGGGAGGCCAAGATCAAGGAGCTGTACGGGGTCACCTTCAAGGAGATCAAGACCACCGACGCGGGCGGCCCGGTCACCGTGGACACGCTCAAGGACGGCGGGTCGCAGGTCGCGAACCTGTACACCACGCAGGCCGACATCGCGGTGAACGGGTTCGTGCAGCTGGAGGACCCGAAGAGCATGTACCCGGCGCAGAACATCCTGCCGCTGCTGCGGACCGGCGCCGTGGACGACAAGGGCAAGGCCGTGCTGGACAAGGTCTCCGCCGGGCTGACCACGGAGAACGTGGCCGAGCTGGTGAAGAAGGTCGACGTGGACAAGGAGACCGTGGCCAACGTGGCCGCGGAGTTCCTGAAGACCCTGTCCCTGTAAGGGGATTCGCGGTTCCGAAGAGCGGCGCTCCCACCTCCGGGGGCGCCGCTCCGCTACGCCCGGCTCCCGCCGATCCGCTCGGTGAGCGAGTCGGCGGCCTGCATGGCCTCCGCCGCCAGCTCCGGCCAGGACTGGCCGCACGGCTCCTCGCACAGGTGCCGGAACGTCACCGTGATCGCCGCGATCGGCCGCTCCCCGTGGTCGTACACCGGGGCCGCCACCGACGCGAAGCCCGCCGTCACGAACCCGTCCTCCACCGCCCAGCCGCGCCGCCGCTCCTCGGCGAGCAGCCTGCGCAGCGCGGGCAGGTTGCGCGGCCCCCGGCCGGTGCGGTCCACGAACGCCCGCGCGCTCGGGAACAGCGCCCGCACCTGCGCGTCCGGCAACCGCGCCAGCATCGCCCTCCCCGACGCGGTCAGGTGCGCGGGCAACCGCACCCCGACGTCCGACACGATCGTCTGCGGCTGCCTCGGCTGCTCCCGCACCAGGTACAGGGCCTCCGCGCCGTGCAGCACGCCCAGGTGCGCGGGCAGCGCCACCTGGTCCACCAGCCTGCGCAGCAGCGGGCGCGCCAGCCGTTCGAGCGGGTCGTGCCGCAGGTACGCCGAACCCAGCTCGAACGCGGCCACGCCCAGCCCGTAGCGGCGCTCCTCCGGGAAGTGCGTGGCGAACCCGGCGTCGGCCAGCTCGGCCAGCAGGTGGTAGGTCGTGGATCTCGGCAGGTCCAGCTCGCGCGCCACCGCCGCCGCCGACAGCGGGCCCGGCCTGCTCGCCAGCAGGCGCAGCACCGCGAGGCCCCGCCGCAGCGCGGGCACGTCGCTGCTCCCACCCATGAGCCCATCTCACCAGGAACCCGCGCTCAACAAAACACGCCCGCCGCGCATTGGAGGTCCGTGACAACGAGCTTCGAGGCGTTCGCCGCCGAGCACGTCACCCCGCTGCTGCGCTACGCGACCGCCCTCACCGGCGACCCGCACCTGGCGCAGGACGTGGTGCAGGAGAGCCTCCTGCGCGCGCAGCAGCGGTGGGACCGCATCGGCGGCCTGACCGCGCCCGGCGCGTACCTCAAGCGCATGGTGACCAACGAGTTCCTGTCGTGGCGGCGCCGGTTGCGGCGGTTCGCCCCGCTGGCCGACGACATCACCACACCCGACCCCACGACCGCCTACGACAACCGCGACGCGGTGCTGCGCGCCGTCGCCGTGCTGCCGCGCAAGCAGCGGGCCGCGCTGGTGCTGCGCTACTTAGAGGGCCTGGACGACCCCGCCATCGCGGACGTCCTCGGCTGCTCGCCGGGCACCGTCCGCACCCACGTGTCCCGCGCACTGGCCACCCTGCGCGTCGACGCCCGAGTGAAGGGGGCGCTGTGAACGAGCAGATCACGGAGGACCAGCTGCGCGACGCGTTCGGCCACCTCGCGGACCAGGCTCCGCCCGCCGCGCCCGTGCTGTCCGCGCTGGAGGCGCGCAAGGCGCCGCGCGCGCGCAGGTTCGCGATCGCGGTGGCGGGGCTCGCCTCGGTGGCGGCGCTCGGCGCGGCGCTGCTGGTGGTGCTCCCGACCACGTCGCCGGACGGGCCCGCCGCGAACCCGCCTTCCCAGTCCACCCAGACCACCCAGCCCTCCCCGAGCTCCACGCCGTCGCCCCCTCCCGTCGCGACCCTGCCCATGCCGTTCACGCTGATGACCCCACCTGCGGGGATGCGGGAGGTCAGGCGGAGCTACGGGCCCGGCTGGGCCACCTTCCTGTGGCAGACCGACGACCACAGGTGGGTGCGCTTCGCGTACCACCCCAAGGGGGTCAGCAGGTCGCCCTACGCGGACGAGGAGCTGCCCACCAACTACCACTCGGCCATGGGCAGGCCGCTCGACGAGCGGACCGAGGGCGAGGTCAGCACCGACCTGCCGAACCCGGCCAAGGTGCTGCCGCCGATCCAGGACGCCGTGGCGCCCACGCCCGAGGGGCGGCAGGGTCTGCCGATCGCCCACCCCGACGCGACGATCGGGAACGTCGTCCTGGAGCGCCCCGCACCGGACCTGATCATCGGCGAGGTGGTGCTGAAGATCGGTGGCGACGACTACCGGGTGGAGTTCGAGCGCCGCCCGACGCCGCTCGGCGGGGAGGGGATGAACCCCGAGTTGTGGCAGCCGACGCCGGTCAGGGGCCGCACCGGCTACTTCATGAACGGTGAGGCGCTGGTGTTCGACGAGGACGGCTGGAGCTACACGGTCAGGGGTCCCCGGTTCGGCGACGAGCTGGTCACCGTGGCGAACGGGCTCCAGCTCGCGGGCGGCACCGACCTCGGCTGGCGGGACGGGAAGTGAGCCCGCGGTGGTGGACCGGGCGTCCACCACCGCGCCGCTCGCCTTCGGCCGTCCGCACCAGCGCGGAGTCGGGCGCGAGGTGTCTGGCATCCCAGACACCTCCGCCCGATCTCCGCTCGTGCCGGGGGCCGCCGCAGGTTGTGATGTGCCCATGCAGCACGTCGAACTCGGGCCGAAGGCCCTCACCCGCGACGAGGTCGCCGCCGTCGCCCGTGGTTCCGCCGCCGTGCGGCTCACCGGTGAGGCGCGCGAGGCCGTCGCCGCCGCGCGGGCCCACATCGAGCGCCTGGCCTCGGCCGAGCGGCCCACCTACGGGGTGTCCACCGGGTTCGGCGCGCTCGCCGTCCGGCACATCCCGCCGGACCGCCGCGCCGCGCTCCAGCAGGCCCTGGTGCGCTCGCACGCGGCGGGCGCGGGCCCCGAGGTGGAGCGCGAGGTGGTCAGGGCGCTGGTGCTGCTGCGCCTGCGCACCCTGGCCTCCGGCCACACCGGCGTGCGCCCGGAGACCGTGGAGGCCATGGCCGCGATGCTGAACGCGGGCATCACCCCGGTGGTGCACGAGTTCGGCTCGCTCGGCTGCTCCGGCGACCTCGCCCCGCTCTCCGCCGCCGCCCTCGCCCTCACCGGTGAGGGCATGGTGCGCGACGCGGCGGGCGACCTCGTCCCGGCCGCCGACGCGCTCGCCGCCGCGGGCATCACGCCGCTGCGCCTGGCCGAGAAGGAGGGCCTGGCGCTGATCAACGGCACCGACGGGATGCTCGGGATGCTGGTGCTGGCCATCCACGACCTGCGTCACCTGCTCGACGTCGCCGACCTCACCGCCGCGATGAGCGTGGAGGCGCTGCTCGGCACCGACCGGGTGTTCGCCGCCGACCTGCACGCCCTGCGCCCGCACCCCGGCCAGGGCCGCAGCGCCCAGCGCATGGCCGACATCCTGGCGGGCTCGGAGATCGTGGCCAGCCACCGGGGCCCGGACTGCAACCGGGTCCAGGACGCCTACTCGCTGCGCTGCTCCCCGCAGGTGCACGGCGCCGCCCGCGACACCGTCGCGCACGCCGAGACCGTCGCCGACCGCGAGCTGGCCTCCGCCGTGGACAACCCGGTGGTGCTCGCGGACGGCCGGGTCGAGTCCAACGGCAACTTCCACGGCGCGCCGATCGCCTACGTGCTGGACTTCCTGGCCATCCCGGTCGCCGACGTCGCCTCCATCGCCGAGCGCCGCACCGACCGGATGCTCGACGTGAACCGCTCGCACGGCCTGCCGCCGTTCCTGGCCGACGACCCCGGCGTCGACTCCGGGCACATGATCGCCCAGTACACGCAGGCCGCGATCGTGTCCGAGCTCAAGCGGCTGGCCGTGCCCGCCTCGGTGGACTCGATCCCCAGCTCCGCCATGCAGGAGGACCACGTGTCCATGGGCTGGTCGGCCGCGCGCAAGCTGCGCAAGGCCGTGGACGGCCTGCGGACCGTGCTCGCCATCGAGTACCTGACCGCCGCGCGGGCGCTCGACCTGCGCGCCCCGCTCAAGCCCGCCCCCGCCACGGCCGCCGCCGTCGCGAGGCTGCGCGAGGTCGTGCCCGGTCCCGGCCCGGACCGGCACCTCGCGCCCGAGATCGCCGCAGCCGAGAACATCATCAGGAACGGAGCGCCCCAGTCGTGGTGACCGCAGCCAGAGGGACCGACCTGACCGCGCGCAGCTGGCCGACCGAGGCCGCGCTGCGCATGTTCCACAACAACCTCGACCCGGACGTGGCCGAGCGCCCCGAGGACCTGGTGGTCTACGGCGGCACCGGCAAGGCCGCCCGCGACTGGCCGAGCTTCCACGCCATCAGCCGCGAGCTGGAGCAGCTGGCCGACGACGAGACGCTGCTGGTGCAGTCCGGCCGACCGGTGGGCGTGCTGCGCACCCACGAGTGGGCGCCGCGCGTGCTCATCGCCAACTCGAACCTGGTGCCCGACTGGGCCGACTGGCCCGAGTTCCGCCGCCTGGAGGCGGCCGGGCTGACCATGTACGGGCAGATGACCGCCGGTTCGTGGATCTACATCGGCACCCAGGGCATCCTGCAGGGCACCTACGAGACGTTCGCCGCCGTCGCGGCCAAGCGGTTCGGCGGCACCCTGCGCGGCACGCTCACCGTCACGGCGGGCCTCGGCGGCATGGGCGGCGCGCAGCCGCTCGCGGTCACCATGAACGAGGGCGTCGCGCTGTGCGTGGAGGTCGACCCGGCGCGGGCGCGCAGGCGCGTGGAGACCCGCTACCTGGACGAGGTCGCCGACGACCTGGACGACGCCGTCGCCCGCGCGCTCGCCGCGAAGGCCGAGGGGCGCGCGCTGTCCGTGGGGGTGGTCGGCAACGCCGCCGAGGTGCTGCCGGAGCTGCTGCGCCGGGGCGTCGCGGTGGACGTGGTCACCGACCAGACCTCCGCGCACGACCCGCTGATGTACCTGCCGGTCGGGGTCGGCGTGGACGAGTGGCACGAGTACGCCGCCGCCAAGCCGGAGGAGTTCACCGACCGGGCCCGCGCGTCGATGGCCGCGCACGTGGAGGCCATGCTCGGGTTCCAGGCGGCGGGCGCCGAGGTGTTCGACTACGGCAACTCGATCCGGGGCGAGGCGAAGCTCGGCGGCTGCGAGCGGGCGTTCGACTTCCCCGGCTTCGTGCCCGCCTACATCCGGCCGCTGTTCTGCGAGGGCAAGGGCCCGTTCCGCTGGGCCGCGCTGTCCGGCGACCCGGCCGACATCGCCAAGACCGACGCCGCGATCCTGGAGCTGTTCCCGGAGAACGAGCAGCTCGCCCGGTGGATCAAGCTCGCCGGTGAGCGGGTGGAGTTCCAGGGGCTCCCCGCCCGGATCTGCTGGCTCGGCTACGGCGAGCGGCACCGCGCCGGGCTGAGGTTCAACGAGATGGTGGCGTCCGGCGAGCTGTCCGCGCCGATCGTCATCGGCCGCGACCACCTGGACTGCGGGTCGGTGGCCTCGCCGTACCGGGAGACCGAGGCGATGGCCGACGGCTCCGACGCGATCGCCGACTGGCCGCTGCTGAACGCGCTGGTCAACACCGCCTCCGGGGCCACCTGGGTGTCGATCCACCACGGCGGCGGCGTCGGGATCGGGCGGTCGATCCACGCCGGGCAGGTCACCGTCGCGGACGGCACCGAGCTGGCCGCCGCGAAGATCGAGCGGGTGCTCACCAACGACCCCGGCATGGGCGTGCTGCGGCACGTGGACGCCGGGTACGACCGGGCGTCCGAGGTCGCGCGCGAGCGCGGGGTGCGGGTGCCGATGGCCGGGGGCGCGGAGTGACCTCGCTGGCCGACCTCGCCGACGTCGGCCGGGACGCCCGGCGCGGCGGGTACTCGCGGCACGGGTTCGACCGGGTCGAGCTGGAGCTGCGCGAGTGGTTCACCGCCGAGGCGACCGCGCGCGGGCTGGACGTGCGCGCGGACCGCAACGGGAACCTGTGGGCGTGGTGGGGGCGGCCCGGTCCCGGCGCGGTGGTCACCGGCAGCCACCTGGACTCGGTGCCCGGCGGCGGGGCGTTCGACGGGCCGCTCGGCGTGGTGTCCGCGCTCCAGGCCGTCGACCTGCTGCGGTCGCGGGGCTTCCGGCCCGCGCGACCGCTGGCGGTGGCGGTGTTCGTGGAGGAGGAGGGCGGCCGGTTCGGCGTCGCGTGCCTGGGCACCCGGCTGATGACCGGCGCGATCAGCCCCGAGCGGGCCGCCGCGCTCGTCGACGCGGACGGGGTCAGCTTCGGCGACGCCGCCCGCGCGGCCGGGTTCGAGCCCTCGGCGATGGGGCGGGACGACGCGGCGCTCGCGTCCATCGGGGCGTTCGTGGAGCTGCACGTCGAGCAGGGGCGCGGGCTGACCGTGCCGGTCGGGGTCGCCAGCTCGATCCTGGCGCACGGGCGGTGGCGGTTCACCTTCACCGGCGAGGGCAACCACGCCGGGGCGACCCTGGTGGAGGACCGGCGCGACCCGGTGCTGCCCGCGTCGGCGACCGTGCTGGCCGCCCGTGCGGCGGCGCGCGGGGGAGCGCGGGCGACGGTGGGGCGGATCGTGCCGAACCCCGGTGGCACCAACGTGATCGCGTCCTCGGTGGACCTGTGGCTGGACGCGCGGGCCTCGGACGACGTGACCACGCGGGCCGTGGTCGCCGAGATCGTGGAGGCGGCCGAGCGGGCGGCGGCGGACGAGGGGTGCGCGGTGCGGGTCACCGAGGAGTCCTACGGGGACACCGTGCACTTCGACGCCGGGCTGCGCGACGACCTGTCGGCGGTGCTCGGCGGGGTCCCCGCGCTGCCGACCGGCGCCGGGCACGACGCGGGGGTCCTGGCCGGGCACGTGCCGACGGCGATGCTGTTCGTCCGCAACCCGACCGGGGTGAGCCACGCGCCGGAGGAGTTCGCGGAGGACGCGGACTGCGCGGCCGGGGTGGTGGCGCTGGCGGCGGCGCTGGAGCACCTGGCCGGGTGAGGTCGTGGGGCCTCGGTCCGCCGGAGGGGCGCGGACCGGGGTTCCCCGGCTGTGGATCTTGGCTGGCCGCGTCGTCGCGGCCATGCTGGGGGCGGGCTCCGCGGTGGTGCGGGCCGGGCGAAAGCCGAACCGGGTGAGCGGCAGGAGGCCGATGTGCGGTGGTTGGTGATCTCGCGGTGAAGAGCTTCTGGTGCGAGCGGGCCGTCCTGCCCGGCGGGGTCGCGGCGCGGGTGCTGCTGCGGGTGTCCGACGGGATCATCCGGGAGGTCCGCGAGGTCGACACCATCCCGCTGGGGTCCCAGCGGTTGCACGGGGTGGTGCTGCCGGGGTTCGCCAACGCGCACTCGCACGCGTTCCACCGGGGGCTGCGCGGGCGCACGCACGGCGGTGGCGGCACGTTCTGGACCTGGCGCGAGCGGATGTACGAGCTGGCCGGTGAGCTGACGCCGCGCTCCTACCGGCGGCTCGCCACGGCCGTGTACGCCGAGATGGTGGTCGCCGGGTACACCGCCGTGGCCGAGTTCCACTACCTGCACGCGGGCGGCAACGAGATGGCCGAGGCGCTGCGGGCGGCGGCTCGGGCGGCGGGCATCCGGTTGACCCTGCTGGACACCGCCTACCTGGCCGGGGGGATCGGGAAGCCGGTCGCCGGGGTGCAGGAGCGGTTCAGCGACGGCAGCGCGGCGGCGTGGGCGCGGCGGTCCGGCGAGCTGGCGCCCGACGACAACACGGTCGTCGGGACGGCGATCCACTCGGTGCGCGCGGTGCCGCGCGAGGAGCTGGCCGCCGTCGCGGGCGCGTTCCCGGACCGGCCGCTGCACGTGCACCTGTCGGAGCAGCCCGACGAGAACCGGGAGTGCCTGGAGGCGTACGGCCTCACCCCGACCGCGCTGCTGGCCGAGGCGGGCGCGCTGGGCGAGCGCACCACCGCCGTGCACGCCACCCACCTGACCGATGAGGACATCGCGCTGCTCGGCGGCAGCGGGACCGGGGTGTGCCTGTGCCCGACCACCGAGGCCGACCTGGCGGACGGCATCGGGCCCGCGCGGGAGCTGGCCGACGCCGGGGTGCGGCTGTCGCTGGGCAGCGACCAGAACGCGGTGGTGGACCCGCTGCTGGAGGCGCGCGGGCTGGAGCACGGGGAGCGGCTGCGGTCCGGGCGGCGGGGGCGGTTCTCGCCCGCCGAGCTGGTGGCGGCGCTGACCGGGCACCACGCGCTCGGCAGGCCGGAGGCGGGGCGGATCGAGGTGGGGGCGCCCGCCGACCTGGTGGCGCTGCGGGCGGACTCGCCGCGCACGGCCGGGGCGGAGCCGGAGCAGCTGGTGCTGGCGGCGACGGCGGCGGACGTGGCGGCGGTCGTGGTCGGCGGGCGGGTCGTGGCGCGCGACGGCGTGCACGAGGAGCTGGGTGACGTGGGCGGGTTGTACCGGGAGGTGCTGCGGCGGTGAGGGCGTTGTCGACGGCGTGCGGGGGGCTGCGGTGAGCGGGACGGCGGTGAGCACGCTGGTCACCGGGATCGGCGAGCTGACCACGAACGACCCCGAGCTGGGGCGGCTGCGCGACGCGGCGCTGGTGCTCGACGGCGACCGGGTGGCCTGGGTCGGTCCCGCGTCCGGGGCGCCGGACGCGGACGAGCGGGTGGACGTGTGCGGCCGGGCGGTGCTGCCGGGGTGGGTGGACAGCCACACGCACCTGGTGTTCGCCGGGGACCGGACCGAGGAGTTCGAGTCCAGGATGGCCGGGCGGCCCTACGCGGCCGGTGGCATCGCGACCACGGTCGCCGCCACGCGGGCCGCGTCGG
This sequence comes from Actinosynnema pretiosum, assembly GCF_024171695.1. Taxonomy (GTDB): domain Bacteria; phylum Actinomycetota; class Actinomycetes; order Mycobacteriales; family Pseudonocardiaceae; genus Actinosynnema; species Actinosynnema pretiosum. Next base: position 62,980 of record NZ_JAMTCF010000017.1, read on the forward strand.
ACGCCGAGCTGGAGGAGGGGCTGCGGCGGCACGTGGCCGAGGCGGTCGCCCAGGGCACGACGTGCCTGGAGACCAAGACCGGGTACGGGCTGACCGTCGAGGAGGAGCTGCGGGCCGCCCGGCTGGCCGCGCGGTGGGTGGACGAGGTGACGTTCCTCGGGGCGCACCTGGTGCCGCCGGGGGCCGACGCGGGCGAGTACCTGGAGCTGGTCGCCGGGGAGATGCTGGACGCGGTGGCGCCGCACGTGCGGTGGGCGGACGTGTTCTGCGAGGAGGGCGCGTTCGACGAGGCCGGGTCGCGGCGCGTCCTGGAGGCCGCCCGGTCGCGCGGCCTCGGCCTGCGGGTGCACGGCAACCAGCTCGGCGAGGGACCGGGGGTGCGCCTGGCGGTCGAGCTGGGGGCGGCGAGCGTGGACCACTGCACGCACCTGTCAGGGGCGGACGTGGAGGCGCTGGCCGGGTCGGGCACGGTGGCGACCCTGCTGCCCGCGTGCGACCTGTCCACCAGGCAGCCGCTGCCGCCCGCGCGGGCGCTGCTGGACGCGGGCGCGGAGGTGGCGCTGGCGAGCAACTGCAACCCCGGCACGTCGTACACCACGTCGATGGCGTTCGCGGTGACGACGGCGGTGCTCCAGATGCGGCTGACCGTGGAGGAGGCGGTGAGCGCCGCGACGGCGGGGGGCGCGCGGGCGCTGCGGCGGACGGACGTGGGGCACCTGGGGGTGGGCGCGCGGGCGGACGCGCACGTGCTGAACGCCCCGTCGATCACCCACCTGGCTTACCGGCCGGGGGTGCCGCTCACGTGGGCGGTGTGGCGGCGGGGGGTTCGGGAGCGGTGAAGGAGTGATTCCTGGATATTCCGTTATCACTCCATAAGGTGAATATTCTTTACTGAAATTGCACCCTTTCTGACCTGCTCGGACCAATTGTTCCGAGGTCGCCGAACGTGCCCGCCGAAGTGCGGTGTACACCCCTGCTATTCCTCTATAGCTTCACGATGTACCGCACCGTGCTGCTCAGGGGGAACGATGGCATTGGACTGGAACCCGGATCCTGCGGCGACCTTCAGCCGCAGGCTCGTCAGGACGCTGGCCCAGCTCGGTGGTGGTGGCGACGCCGTCCCGTGCAACGAGACCCGCGCCTGCCCCGACATGTGGGAGCTCGACAACGGCGACCTCGCCGTCATCGGCCGCGACTGCACCGAGGCGTACGAGGGCCGGCTGCCGGAGGGGGTCGGCGTCGGCGACGGGGAGCGGCTGGTCGTCGTGCCGGGGGCCGTCGCGCGCACGTTCAAGGCGGTGCTGTCGTGAGCGCCTACACCGGGGTCCCGCTCACGCTCGACGAGTACTTCGACGGCTTCGACCGCCACCACGGCGTGGAGGGCGTCGGCGAGCTGTGGAAGATCGAGCGCACCCAGGTCTTCCAGGAGGAGGGCAACGCCAGCTGCGCCGCCTTCCTCGCCGGTGACCGCGCCCGCTCGCTCGCCCTGATCGCCGAGCGCCTGCCCGACCTGGAGCGGCAGCACCGGGTCGCCGCCGTCCACGGCATGGTCGTCGGCCGGGTCAGGGTGGTCGAGGAGCCGCTGGACCCGTACGTGCTGTGGGAGCTGACCTCGCAGGTCCAGCGCGCCGCCCTCGGCGAGCAGATCACGGTGGTCGACGCGGCCGACCTCGCGGAGCTGGAGGCGGACGGACCGCTGCCCGACCTGGTCGGCTTCGACGACGCGGTCGTCTACTTCATCCACTACACCCCGGACGGCGTCCCCACCGGGGCCACCGCCGCCACCGACCACCAGGTGGCCCACTGGCGGCAGGTGTACCGGTCGCTGCACGACGCCGCCGAGCCGGTCGCCGACTACCACGCCCGCCGCGTCGCGCCGGAACTCCCAGAGGCGCCGTGACCGACGAAGCGGGCGACTTCGCGCGCAACGAGTTCGGCGGCTTCGCCGACGACGTCGTGCAGGCGGGCGCGGTCAACGGGGGCGTGCACTTCCACGGTGCGCGCCCCCGCGCCGCCTGGCCGCCGCCCCGCCAGCTCCCGGCTGACGTGCGCGGCTACGTGAACCGCAACGAGGAGCTCCAGCGCCTCAACGGCTTCCTGAACGACCACCTCGGCGCGGGTGGTCCCGGCGTCAGCCTGTGCGTGGTCACCGGCACCGCCGGGGTCGGCAAGACCTCGCTCGCCGTGCACTGGGCGCACCGGGTGTCCGCCGCCTTCCCGGACGGTCAGCTGTACATCAACCTGCGCGGCTACGACCCCGGCCCGCCGGTCACCCCCGCGCACGCGCTCGACCACTTCCTGCGCTCGGCGCGCGACCCCGGCGAGCCGGTGCCCGCCGACCTGGAGGGCAGGGCCGCCGCCTACCGCTCGATGCTGGCGGGCCGCCGCGTGCTCGTGCTGCTGGACAACGCCTCCGACGTCGCCCAGGTCCGCCCGCTGCTGCCGGGCACGGCGGGCTGCCTGGTCGTGATCACCAGCAGGAACCGGCTCGCCGGTCTGGTCGCCCGCGACGGCGCGCACCGGCTGGTGCTGGACGTGCTCAGCGAGTCGCAGGCCGTGGAGCTGCTGCACGGCGTCACCGACAACTACCGCCCGCCCGACGACCCGGCCCAGCTGGTCGAGCTGGCCGGGCTGTGCGCGCGACTGCCGCTGGCCCTGCGCATCGCGGGGGAGCGCGCCGGGCGCCGCCCCCACTTGCCGCTGCGCCAGCTCATCGAGGAACTGCGCGACGAGTCCTCGCTGTGGGACGCCCTCACCTCCGACGCCGACGAGGACGGCGTGCGCACCGTGTTCGCCTGGTCCTACCGGGCGCTCACCCCGGACGCGGGCAGGCTGTTCCGCCGCCTCGGCCTGCACACCGGGGCCGAGTTCGGGGCGGGCGCGGCGGCGGCGCTGGTGGGCGCGGACGTCCGCGCCACCCGCAGGCTGCTGGACGACCTCGTCGGCGCGCACCTGGTCGAGCAGATCGGGCCCGACCGGTACCAGTTCCACGACCTGCTCCGGGCCTACGCCACCGACCAGGCCAGGGTGGACGAGACCCCGGAGAGCGCCAGGGCCGCGCTGCGCGATCTGCTGCTGTGGTACCTGCGCGCCGCCGCGGCGGCCTGCGCCCTGATCTCCTCGCACGCGTCCACCGCCGCGCTGCCGCAGTTCCCCGAGGGACCGGGCGCCGAGCCGCCCGCGTTCGCCGACCAGGGCGACGCGCTGCGCTGGTTGGAGGTCGAGCACGCCAACCTCGTCGTCGCCGTCCGGCACGCCGACCAGGGCGGGATGCCCGACCTGGCCTGGCTGCTGCACGTCGTGCTCCGCCCGTTCCACGCCAGGAGCAACCGGTTCGACGAGTGGCTGGAGACCGGCGACATCGCCCTGCGCGCCGTGCGCGGCCTCGGCGATCGGGCCGGTGAGGCCGAGGTGCTGGAGAGCCTGGGCAAGGCCAACGTCCAGCGCGGGTGGGCCGTCGAGGGGGCCGAGCGGCACCGCGAGTCGCTCGCCATCCGGCGCGAGCTGGGCGACCGGCGGGGCCAGATGGTGTCCGCCAACGCCCTCGGGCTGGCCCTGCTGCGCGAGCACCGGCTGTCCGAGGCGCTGGCCGCGTTCGAGCAGGCCCGCGCCACCGCGATCGAGCTGGACGACGTGCGCTGGATCGGCCTGACCACCACCAACGCCGCCGAGGCCCGCTGCGACCTGGGCGACTTCGAGGCCGGGCGGGACCTGCTGACCCAGGCCGCCGAGGTGTTCCGCGAGCTGGGCGACCGGATCTGGGAGGCCGAGGCCCGGCACGGGCGCAGCCGCGCGCACCGGGAGCTGGGCGACCTGGAGGCCGCGCAGCGGGACGTCCGCGCGGCGCTGGCCGTGGCGCGGGACGACGACCACCCGGTCGCCGAGGCGTTCTGGCTCATCGAGTCCGGGCGGGTGGAGGTGGCCGCCGGGCGGCCGGAGCGGGCGCTGGTGGAGTACCAGCGGTCGGCGGCCATGCACCGCAAGGTCGGCGACCGGGAGCGGGAGGCGGTCGCGCTCGACGCCACCGGGGAGGCGTACGCGCGGCTCGGGCGGGTCGAGGACGCCGAGCGGTTCCACCGGGGCGCGGTGGTGGTGCTGCGGGAGCTGGGGAACCGGTGGCAGCTCGCGGTGGCGCTGGTGAACCTGGCCGCCGTCGTGGACGACCCGGCCGAGGCGCTGGCGGAGGCCGGGGCGCTCGCGGCCGGGTTCCCCGACCCGGAGGCCCGCGCGCTGCGGGAGCGGGCGGCGCGGCTGGCCCGGTGAGCCGGCCGGTGGAACTGGTCCGGTGCGGCGGCCTCCCGTCGAGCCCGGTCCCGCTGTGGCCGACGACGCGGTGCGACGGCCCCCGGAGCGGGTACCGGAACCTTCGGGGGCCGGGGAGCGCTAGCCCGTTCGTGCGACGCGCGCGGGCCGGGGAGCGTCCCCGGACGTGGGTGATCCGTGTGGGAAAGTGAAGTCCCACCGGTTGACGGGAGGACCGCGGTGAAGGACTTCGAGCCGTCCGAGTGGGCGCTCGCTCAGTTCGGCGACCAGGCGAAGGCCGTGATCACCAGCGTGGTGGTCGGGCTGCACCGGGCGCAGCAGGCGGCCTGGCGGGTGCAGGCGGCGGCCACCGCCGAGGGCATCCGCAACAAGCGCGCGTACGGCAGCATGTGGGACTCCCGGTACAACCTGGTCGTCCAGCAGTTCGACCTCGCCCACCTGCCCGGCTACCGGCCGTTCCACCCGCGCGGCGCCCCCTACAAGCTCGCGCTCGTCAACGACCGGGTGCTCATCCCGTTCCGGCACTCGACCTCGCTGGCCAAGTCGATCCACCGGGCCAAGATCCGCGCCGACGTGCCGCTGCGGGTGTCCAGGGGGCTGGGCGTCGAGGCGTCGCCGACGCTGTTCGACCTGCCCGAGCCGGAGGCCGAGCCGTCGCTGCAGGACGCCGCGATCGCCGCGCACCAGGCCAACCTGACCGTGGTCTACGTCGGGTTCGTGGCCAACGCGGACGCCGACCGGGTGCTGGAGGCCTGGTGGGGCGAGGCGATCGCGCTGGAGGACAACGGGCGGATCATGTGGTCGCCGGAGAAGCTGCCGGTGGACGCGGTCGAGCCGGGGGACTACGAGCAGGACGAGGCGCCCGGCGCGCTCCCCGGCACGGGCGGTCCGGACCCCGCCGCCGACGGGGGCAAGCCGCCGGTGCTCCGGCTGGTCAGGGGCGCCGGTCCGGCAGGTGCCTGAGCTCGTCCCGACCCGCCTGACCCAGGCCCGCCACCTCGCGGGCCTGACCAGGCGCGGCCTCGCCGACCGGGTCGGGGTCACGCCGACGGCGGTCGGCCAGTACGAGCAGGGCGCCCACCGCCCGCGCCCCGAGCTGCTCGCCGCGCTGGCCGCCGCGCTCGACGTGCCGCCCCGGTTCCTGACTGGCGCCCGCCCGCACACCCGCCTGGACCCGGCGTCCGCGCACTTCCGCAGCCTCCGCGCCACCCGGTCCTACCAGCGCGCGAAGGCCGTGGCGCACACCGAGCAGACCTGGGAGCTCGCATCCGCGCTGGAGCGTCGCGCCCCGCTGCCCGCCGTCGACCTGCCCGCGCTGCCCGGCGACCCGGTCACCTCGGCCAGGGCGCTGCGCGCGGCGTGGCGGCTGGGCACCGGGCCGATCCGGGACCTGGTGCGGCGCATGGAGGAGCGCGGCGTGCTGGTGCAGTGCCCGCCCCGCGACGCGGACCTGGAGACCGTGGACGCGTTCTCCACCGCCGCGCTGCCCCGCCCGGTCGTGGTGCTCACCCCGAACCGCGCCGACGACGTCCACCGCCACCGCTTCAGCGCCGCCCACGAGCTGGGCCACCTGGTGCTGCACGGCGACCGCGCCCCCGGTGGCGCGGCGGGCGAGCGGGAGGCCGACGTGTTCGCCGCCGAGTTCCTCGCGCCCGCCGACCGCATCCGCCCCGAGCTGCCGCGCCGGGGCGACCCGCGCGCGCTCGCCGAGCTGCGCCGCACGTGGGGCGTGTCGGCGACGTGCCTGCTGCGCCGCTGCCACGAGCTGGGCCTGCTGTCCGACTCGGCGGCGGGCCGGGCCCACCTGCGGCTGCGGACGTGCCCGGAGTTCGAGCCGAGCCCGCTGGCCGGGCACCCCGGCGAGCAGCCGTCCGCGCTGCGCCGCGCGTTCGAGGCGGGCTGCGGCCCCGGTGGTCCCGCGCGGGCCGTCGCCGCCCTGGCGGCCGAGCTGGCCTGGCGACCGGCGCGCGTGCGGGAGCTGCTGGCCCTGCCGTGACCCCCGGCGCGGACCAAGATCCACCGGGTGCGATGTTGTGCCGCATGGACTACACCCACCTGGGGCGCTCCGGCCTCTCGGTGTCCCGGCTCTGCCTGGGCACCATGAACTTCGGCCCGGTCACGTCCGAAGCGGACAGCCACGCCATCATGGACCGCGCCCTGGAGCGCGGGATCAACCTCTTCGACACGGCCGACGTCTACGGCTGGAAGACCGGCGAGGGCGTCACCGAGCAGATCATCGGCCGGTGGTTCGCGCAGGGCGGCGGCAGGCGGGACAAGACCGTCATCGCCACCAAGGCGCACAACAGCATGGGCGACTGGCCGAACGAGACCTACCTGTCCGCGCTGCACATCCGCAAGGCGTGCGACGCTTCGCTGCGGCGGTTGAACACGGACTACATCGACCTGTACCAGATGCACCACGTGGACCGGTCGACGCCGTGGGAGGAGATCTGGGAGGCGTTCAGCGTCCTGCGGCAGCAGGGCAAGGTCGTGTACTTCGGGTCGTCCAACTTCGCCGGGTGGCACATCGCGCAGGCGCAGGAGGCGGCGCGCTCGCGCGGGTTCCTGGGGCTGGTCAGCGAGCAGTCGGTGTACAACCTGGCGAACCGGTTCGCGGAGCTGGAGGTGCTGCCCTCGGCGCGGCACTACGGCCTCGGCGTGATCCCGTGGTCGCCGCTGGCGGGCGGGGTGCTCGGCGGGGTGCTGCGCAAGCGCCGCGAGGGCACGGCGAACCGGGGCGTGGACGACTACGCGAAGGGCGACCTGGCGAAGCTGGAGAAGTCGGTCGAGGCGTACGAGGCGCTGTGCGACGAGCTGGGCGAGCACCCGGCGCACGTGGGCCTGGCGTGGCTGCTGCACCAGGAGGGCGTGACGGCGCCCCTCGTCGGGCCGCGCACGGTCGAGCAGCTGGAGGGGTCGCTGCGGGCGGTGGAGATCGAGCTGGGCGCGGAGGTGCTGGCGAGGCTGGACGAGCTGTTCCCGGCGCCGGGCCCGAACGGCAGCAAGCCCGCGCCGGAGGCGTACGCCTGGTGAGGGCGGCGTGGTGGGCCGTCGTCGGGCGGTCCACCACGGTGCGCCACCGCTGGCCGGGGCGGGGCGCTGTTCCGGCCGCGAGAGCGCTGCCCACGGCCGTGTCAGGTAATCGCCCGCGCCTTGGATGGACGGGCACCCGGCGTTTGCCACCCACCGGGTGAACGGGTACCCGGTGGCCGCAACCGATGTCGACGAGGGGAACGCGGAATGCGCCGCACCACCCGCACCACCGCCATGGTCAGCCTGCTCGCCGCCTGCGCCGCCGTCACGGCGTGCGCGTCGTCCACCAGCGGCAGCGCGTCGCCCGGCAGCGGATCGGGTGGGGACCCGATCTCCACCGAGCCCGCCGCGTCGTCGAGCCAGGTGAGCCAGACGCCGACCGGGCAGGCGCCGACCGGGCAGGCGGGTGACGGGCAGGCCGCCGCGGCGGAGTGCGCCAGCCTCACCCCGTCCGCCGGGCAGCCGCAGGGCGACACGCAGAAGAAGCTCCCGCTGGTCATGACCAACACCGGCGACACCGCCTGCACCCTGTCCGGCTTCCCCGGCGTGCAGCTCGTCGGCGCGGACGGCCACACCTGGGACCTCACCCGGTCCAGCGACACCACGCCCGAGGTCACCCTCCAGCCCGGCGGCACGGCCACCAGCTACCTGTCGTTCCTGCCCGCCAGCGCCGACCCGTGGGACGTGAAGACCGTCCGGGTGACCCCGCCGAACACGACGGCCACCGCCGACCTGCCGTGGACCTTCGGCCCCGTCACCCTCCAGGACGGCGCCACCCGCCCCGGCACCTACATCGGGCCCGTCAACGGCTGACCAACCCGCGCGAGGGCCCCGCAGGGCCCGTGAACGCCAGGAGGGGCACCCGCCACGAAGGCGGGTGCCCCTCCCGTCAAGCAGTCACAGCACCGGGAACGCTAGTCCTCCGGGTCGTCCTCGTCGTCGCGCGCCAGGTACGTCGCCAGCCGCTCGACCGCCGTCTCGAACTCCGGGTTCGCGTCCACGAACCCGCGCAGCTTGTCCGCCAGCCAGGCGAGGGAGACCTCTTCCTCGCCCCGCCTGGTCTCCAGCTCCTCGATGCCCCGGTCGGTGAAGTACACGGCGGCCTACTCGAAGGCCTTCGTGATGATCTCGCGCTGCTCGACCTCGTGCACCTTCGACGACCCGGCCGACGGGGCGGCCATGCGGCGGCGGGACACGCGGGTCAGGCGGTAGCGCTCCGGCAGCAGCTCCGGCAGGTGCAGGCCGTAGAACGTCCACGCGCCCTGGTTCGCGGGCTCCTCCTGGACCCAGCGCACGTCGGTCGCGTTCGGGTAGGCCTCCAGCGCCTCGTTCAGCTTCCGCTTCGGCACCGGGTACAGCTGCTCGACGCGCACGATCGCGGTGTCCTTCGCGCCCCGCTTCTCGCGCTCGGCCACCAGCTCGTAGTAGATCTTGCCGCTGCACAGCAGGACCTTGGTGACGGCCGAGTTGTCCTCGATCGCCACGTCGTCGATGACCGACTTGAAGCGCTCCTCGACGAAGTCCTCCACCGGGCTGACGGCGGCCTTCAGGCGCAGCATCGACTTGGGGGTGAACACCACCAGCGGCCGGTTCACGCCGTCGAGGGCGTGCCTGCGCAGCAGGTGGAAGTAGTTCGCGGGCGTGGACGGCACCGCGATCGTCATCGAGCCCTCCGCGCACAGCTGGAGGAACCGCTCGATGCGCCCCGACGTGTGGTCGGGACCCTGGCCCTCGTGGCCGTGCGGCAGCAGCAGCACGACGTCCGAGACCTGGCCCCACTTCGCCTCACCGGACGAGATGAACTCGTCGATGATCGGCTGCGCGCCGTTGACGAAGTCGCCGAACTGCGCCTCCCACAGCACCAGCGCGTCCGGGTTCGCCACCGAGTAGCCGTACTCGAAGCCGAGCGCCGCGAACTCCGACAGCACCGAGTCGTACACCATGAACTTGCCCTGGTCGTCGGCCAGGTTCTGGATCGGGGTGTACTCCTGACCGGTCTTGCGGTCGATCAGGGTGGCGTGCCGCTGGGTGAACGTGCCGCGCCGCGAGTCCTGCCCGGCGAGGCGGACCGTGCGGCCCTCGTGCACCAGCGAGCCGAACGCCAGCAGCTCCGCGTACGCCCAGTCGATGCCGCCCTCGCGGGCCATCTTGGCGCGCCGCTCCAGCACCGGCTTGACGCGCGGGTGCGGGGTGAAGCCCTCCGGCAGCTCCACGTGCGCGTCCGCGATGCGCTCCAGCACCTCGCGCGGCACCCCGGTCGGCAGCTTCGCCGGGACCTGCTGCTCCTCCTCCACCGAGGGGGACGCCTTGATCGGGTGCTTCTCCAGCTCGCGCACCTCGTTGAAGACGTGCTCCAGCTGCGAGGAGAAGTCCTGGAGGGCCTTCTCGGCCTCCTCCACGGAGATGTCGCCGCGACCGATCAGCGCCTCGGTGTAGGTCTTGCGCACCGAGCGCTTGGTGTCGATCACGTCGTACATCGCGGGCTGCGTCATCGACGGGTCGTCGCCCTCGTTGTGCCCGCGACGGCGGTAGCACACCATGTCGATGACGACGTCCTTGTTGAACGCCTGGCGGTAGTCGACCGCCAGCTTCGCCACCCAGTAGCAGGCCTCGGGGTCGTCGCCGTTCACGTGGAACACCGGCGCGCCGATCATCTTCGCGACGTCCGTCGAGTACTTCGACGAGCGCGAGTTCTCCGGCGCGGTGGTGAAGCCGACCTGGTTGTTGACGATCACGTGGACCGTGCCGCCGGTGCGGTAGCCGCGCACGAGCGCCAGGTTCAGCGTCTCGGCGACCACGCCCTGACCGGCGAACGCCGCGTCGCCGTGCATGGCGACGGGCAGCACCGGGAAGCTCTCGCCGCCCATGTCCAGGATGTCCTGCTTGGCGCGGACGATGCCCTCCAGCACCGGGTCCACGGCCTCCAGGTGCGACGGGTTCGCGGTCAGCGACACCTTCGTCTCGCCGTCGCCGAACATCCGGAAGTACTTGCCCTCGGCGCCCAGGTGGTACTTGACGTCGCCGGAGCCGTGCGCCTGGCCGGGGTCGAGGTTGCCCTCGAACTCGCGGAAGATCTGCGAGATCGGCTTGCCCACGATGTTGGCCAGGACGTTCAGGCGACCGCGGTGCGGCATCCCGATGACGACCTCGTCCAGCTCGTGCTCGGCGGCCTTGTCCAGCACCGCGTCGAGCAGCGGGATGACGGTCTCGCCGCCCTCCAGCGAGAAGCGCTTCTGGCCGACGTACTTGGTCTGCAGGAAGGTCTCGAACGCCTCGGCGGCGTTGAGCTTCGACAGGATGTACTTCTGCACGGTGGCCGGGGGCTTCTCGTGCGGGACCTCGACGCGCTCCTGGATCCAGAGGCGCTCCTCCGGGTCGAGGATGTGCATGTACTCCACGCCGACGGTGCGGCAGTAGGAGTTGCGCAGCACGCCCAGGATGTCGCGCAGGCGCATCCGCTCCTTGCCCGCGAACCCGCCGACCGGGAACTCCCGGTCCAGGTCCCACAGGGTCAGGCCGTGCGACAGGACGTCGAGGTCCTGGTGCTTGCGCTGGCGGTAGTTCAGCGGGTCCGTGTCGGCCATCAGGTGGCCGCGCGTGCGGTACGCGTCGATCAGCTCGATGACGCGGGCGGTCTTGTCGACCGCGCCCTCGGGGATGTCGGCGACCCAGCGGATCGGCTCGTACGGCAGGCGCAGCGACGTGAAGACGTCGTCGTAGAAGCCGTCCTCGCCCAGCAGGAGCTGGTGGACGCGCTTGAGGAACTCGCCCGACTCCGCGCCCTGGATGATGCGGTGGTCGTACGTGGAGGTCAGCGTGATGATCTTGCTGACGCCCATGTCGGTCAGGGCCTGCTCGCTGGTGCCCTGGAAGTGCGCGGGGTACTCCATCGCGCCGACGCCGACGATCGTGCCCTGGCCCGCCGTCAGGCGCGGAACCGAGTGGTTCGTGCCGATCGTGCCGGGGTTGGTCAGCGAGATCGTGGTGCCGGAGAAGTCCTCGGCGGTCAGCGCGCCGCCTCGGGCCTTGCGGATCAGGTCCTCGTAGGCCTGCCAGAACTGCGTGAACGTCATGTTCTCGCAGCCCTTGACCGAGGCGACGACCAGCGTGCGGTTGCCGTCCTTGCCGGGCAGGTCGATCGCGAGGCCGAAGTTCACGTGCTCCGGCGTGACCACGTGCGGCTTGTTGTTGATCTCGGCGTAGTGCCGGTTCATGTTCGGGAACGCCTGGAGCGCCCTGACCACCGCGTAGCCGATCAGGTGCGTGAAGGAGACCTTCCCGCCCCGCGTGCGCTTGAGGTGGTTGTTGATCACGATCCGGTTGTCGGCCAGCAGCTTCGCCGGGACGGCGCGCACGCTGGTCGCCGTCGGAACCGTCAGCGACAGCTCCATGTTCTTGGCGATCGCCGCCGCCGCGCCGCGCAGCTGCTTCTGCTCGGGCCCCTTCGCCTGCTGCACCGGCGCGGCCTTGGCGGCCTGCGCGGGAGCGGGCTTGGTCGCCGGGGCGGCAGCGGGCTTGGCGGGCGCCGCGGCCTTCGGCTTCGGGGCGCTCGACGGCGCGGGTGCGGTGGGCGTCGTGGCGGCGGGCGCGGTGCTCGCGGCCTGCTTGGCCGCCGCGGGCGCGCCCGACGACGCGGCCTTCCCGGTGTCAGCCTGGGTGGCCGCCGTGGGGGCGGCGGTCGTGGTGGACCCGTTGCGCTGCGTCGACTTGTAGTCGGCGAAGAAGTCGTGCCACGCGGGGTCTACCGACGACGGATCGGCGAGGAACTGCTCGTACATCTCCTCGACCAACCACTCGTTGGGGCCGAACTGTGAAGCAGGACTGCTGGACACGGCTGGCGCTCGCCTCTATCCATCTCGCTCTTGGTGGTGACTCACTCATGGGTCAGGCTAGTCCCCCGTCTGGTGCAGTTCCCACACAGGAGGGGACGTGCAAGGAGTGCTCGGTCACAGGATCGATCAGGATCGTCTCCGCGTTGCGGCTCTTGAGCAACCCTTGACGTGACTCGTCGGGCTTTTTTGGGGCTCGGGTCCCCAGTGGTGCGCTGAGCTGCGGTGTTGCGCTGGGCGCATCGTGCGGTCGGGGTCGGTTCGGGGCAGGTCGGGGGCGGTCGCCCGACTCCCAGTAGAGCGCAGGCGGCGCGTCGCGTGGGGCGGGAAACCGACCAACCTCAACCGGCCGGGTGGACTAGTTGATCCGTGTGGGTGCCCGTTTTGGGGCGGGGTGAAGCGCGCGGGAGCCGATCGGTTCGGGTGGGTGGTGGGGTTCCTGCTTTCGGGGGGATGGGACTTGGTCCTGGTGACGGAACGTGTTGGGGCACTTGGCGAAGTGCCCCGCTGATCGGCCGTCCCCTGGGTGGTGAGGTGGTGGTGGGCGGTGGAGGGCTTCGGGCGTCCGGAGTCGTGTGGGTAGGGGTTCGGGAGGCCCCGGTGATCGTGCGGACGGTGGGGCGCGGTTGCTGCGGGGGAGGGGTTCGCGCTGCTCGAAGCGCACGTCACAGCGCTGCGCCCGGCCGAAGCGCACGTCACAGCGACACGCCCGGAGGTTCGGGGGTGTGAGGTGGGCGTGTGCGCCGCGGCGGGTGGAATCGGGGGGAGGGTGTTTGTTGACTGTCTACAAAACGTGCGTTCGGGGAAGACGGGCGTGCCGGGGCGGGAGCGCTCCGGCACACCCCGTCGCGGGGGTGGGTGACGTGGCGTCACGGGTGGGCGGGGTGGGGGAGGTCGGGAGGGGCGACCGTAACGGTGTCCTGCAACGGGGGTGGGGACGGCGGGCCGGGAGCCGGTAGGCGGGCCGGAGCGGCGGGCCGCGTCGGTGGGCCGGGGTGGCGGCCTGAGATGGCCTGCCGGGCGTTTCGGCCCCGGCAAGCGCGCCCACGCACACCCACCCATGCGCGCTGGTCCACGTCCACGTCCACGAACGCTGGCGCCCGCGCCCTATCTGCGTTCGTGCGGTGAACCGCGCTCGTCGTCCGGTTGGCGGTCAGGCCCCGTGGGCATCACCCGCTCTGGCGGTCGCACCCTCGCCGACCGCATCCCGCGCAGCCCCGTCCTGGCCCTCGCCATCCGCGTCTTCGCGACCCGCGCCCTCACCGCTCATGCCCTCCGGCGCGCCGTGCGCCCACAGGCGCGCGTACTGCCCGCCCAGCGCCAGCAGCTCCGCGTGCGTCCCCTCCTCGGCCACCCGCCCGCCCGACAGGACCACGATGCGGTCCGCCCGCGCCGCCGTCGCGAGGCGGTGGGCCACCACGAACGTCGTCCGGCTGCCCGACAGGTGGTCGCTCGCCGCCAGCACCGCCGACTCGGTCGCCGGGTCCAGCGCGGCCGTCGCCTCGTCCAGCAGCAGCACGTCCGGGCGCACCAGCTCGGCCCGCGCCAGCGCCACCAGCTGCCGCTGCCCGGCCGACAACCCCTGCCCGCGCTCGCCCACCTGCTGCCTGAACCCGTCGGGCAGGGCCGCGACCACCGGCAGCGCCCCCACCGCCCGCACCGCGCCCTCGACCTCGGCGGGCGTCGCGGTCGGCCTGCCGTACGCGACGTTCTCCGCCACGTCCCCGCCGAACAGGTGCGCCTCCTGCGGCACCACGCCGAGCCGCCGTCGGAACGCGCCCAGGTCGTACTCGCGCACGTCCATGCCGTCCACCAGCACCTGCCCGCCGGTCACGTCGTAGAACCGCGCCACCAGCTTCACCAGCGTCGACTTGCCCGCCCCGGTCTCCCCGACCAGCGCCACCGTCTCGCCCGCCCGCACCCGCAGCGACACCCCGTCCAGCGCGGGCTCCTCCGCCCCCGCGTACCGGAACACCACGTCCCGCAGCTCCACCTCGCCGCGCAACCGCTCCACCGGAGCCGGGTCGGCGGCGGGCGGCACGGTGGTCGGGGTGCGCAGCAGGTCGCCGATCCGCGTCAGGCCGACCCGCGCCTGCTGGTAGCCGTCGAACACCCCGGACAGCTGGAACAGCGGCGAGAAGAACAGCCCCAGGTACAGCACGAACGCCAGCAGCACGCCCGGCGACAGGCTCCCGTCCGCCACCCGGTGCGCGCCCACCACCAGCACCGCCGCCTGCGCCACCCCGGACAGCAGCGCCAGGAACGGGAAGTACGTGGCGATGTACCGCTGCGCCCTGATCCTGGCCCGCCGGTACGCGTCGCTGCGCGCGGCGAACGCCTCCGCCGACCGCTCCTCCCGCGTGTACGCCTGCGCGACCCGCAGCCCCGACACGTTCTCCTGCAGGTCCGCGTTCACCGCGCTGACCCGCTCCCGCGCCTCCGCGTACGCCCGCGACGACACCCGCTGGAACAGCACCGTCGCCACCGCCAGCACCGGCAGCACGGACAGCGCCACCAGCGCCAACCCCGGATCGGTCACCACCAGCGCCACCGCGATGCCGCCCACGGTCAGCACGCTGATCACGAACGTGGTCAACCCGGTCTGCAGGAAGCTCGACAGCGCGTCCACGTCGGTGGTCATCCTGGTCATGATCCGACCGGCCATCTCGCGCTCGTAGTAGTCGAGCCCGAGCCGCTGCAGGTGCGCGTAGCTGCGCACCCGCAGCAGGTACAGCAGCCGCTCGCCGACCCGGGCGGTCAGCACCGTGCCGATCCGCGTCGAGAACCAGCCCACCGCGACCAGCAGCAGCCCGACCAGCGACACCACCCACAGCGCCCCCTGCTCACCGCCGCCGACACCTCGGTCGACGCCGATCCGCACCAGGTTCGGCAGCGCGATCGCGAGCGCGGTGTCCACCAGCAGCAGCGCGCCGACGGCCACCATCGACCAGCGCACCGGGCGCAGCAGCCTGAGCAGCCGGAACCCCGGATCGGGCGCGCTCGGGTCCTCGCCCGGCAACCGGGGCTCCTCGGTGGCGGGCGGCAACGACCGCACCCGCTCCACCAGCTCCGGGGTCGGCGGCGCGCCACCGGCCAGCGCCGACGGGCCGGGCCCGCGCCTGCCACCGGACGGCGCGGCGACGGACCGGTTCTCCGCGCGCAGCACCAGCTCGTCGTCGGCCACCTCGGGCCACAGCGCGGGCGTCACCCCGGACGCCCCGACCACCTCGGCCGGGGCGGAAGGCGGAGTGGACGGCGGAGTGGACGGCGCTGCGGACAGCGGAGCAGGTGACGCGCCGGATGGCGTGGTGGACGACGAGGTGGGCGCGGACGCCCGCTCCGAGACCGGAGCGGTGGCCGCTTCCGCAGACCGCTCGCCCTCGCCGACCGGCTGCTCGCCCTCGCTGACCGGCCGCATGGCCGCGCCGGGCCGCTCGCCCTCGCCGATCGGCCGCGCGGGCGCGCCGGACCGCTCGACGGCGCGACCGGCCGCGTCCTGGGACCGGCTCGCGGCGGCTCCGCTGTGCTCGGCCGGGTCCGCGCCCGGCCAGGGCGCGCTCACCCCGCCGTTCCGCCCCGCCGCGCTCAAAGCCCGGTCGGCCCCGCCCGCGCCGTTCACGCCGTTCCGGCCCGCCATTGAACCGGCTGCCCCTGGAGCGGCGGTTCCAGCACCGGCCTCCGCCGATCCGACTCCCGCCGACCCAGCCGCCACCCCCGCAACCCGCTCGATCGCCTCACCCGGCCCCGCCAGCAGCTCCCGGTACAGCTCGCAGCGCCCCCACAGCTCCGCGTGCGTCCCCACGTCCACCACGCGCCCCGCGTCCAGCACCGCGATCCGGTCCGCCAGCGCCAGCGACGACCTCCGGTGCGCCACCAGCAGCGTCGTCCGCGTCGCCGTCACCGACGCCAGCGTCCGGTGGATCGCCGCCTCGGTCGCCGTGTCCACCGCCGACGTCGCGTCGTCCAGCACCAGCACCCTCGGGTCCGACAGCAGCGCCCGCGCCAGCGCCACCCGCTGCCGCTGCCCGCCCGACAGCGTCAGCCCGCGCTCCCCGACCACCGCCCCGTACCCGCCGGGCAGCGCCGAGATGAACCCGTGCGCCTCCGCCGCCCGCGCCGCCGCCTCGACCTCCGCGTCGGTGGCGTCCGGCCGCCCGTACGCGATGTTCGCCCGCACCGTGTCCGAGAACAGGAACGCCTCCTCGAACACCACCCCCACGGTCGTCCGCAGCGACCCCAGCCGCAGCCCGCGCACGTCGACCCCGCCGACCGACACCGATCCCTCGTGCACGTCGTAGAACCGGGGCAGCAGCAGCGACACCGTCGACTTGCCCGACCCGGCCGTGCCGACCAGCGCCAGCGTCTCGCCCGGCGCGACCTCCAGCGACACCCCGGACAGCACCGGCTCGCTGCGCGCGTACCCGAACACCACCCCGTCCAGCCGCACCCCGACCGGCCCGTCCGGCACGTCCACCGCGTCCGGCGCGTCCACCACGGCGGGCTGCGAGTCGACCAGCTCGTACACCCGCTCCACGCCCGCCCGCGCCAGCTGCGCGGTCACCATCAGGCTCGCCAGCAGCCGCGTCGGCCCGATCAGCGCGGCCACGTAGCTCGCGAACGCCAGGAACGTCCCCAGCGACACCTCGCCGCGCAGCGCCAGCCACCCGCCCGCCGCCAGCACCGCCACCTGGCCCGCGTACGGCAGCGCGTTCAGCGTCGCCGTCGGCCGCGCCGTCAGCCGCGCCGCCCGCATCCGCTCCGCGAACAGCACCCGCGCCCGCCGCTCCAGCGCCGCGACCTCCCGCGACTCCTGCCCGAAGCCCTTGACCACGCGCACCCCGGTCACGGTCTCCTCGACCTGCTGCGCCACGTCCGCCGCCCGCTGCTGCGCCGACCAGGTCGCCGGGAACAGGGTCAGCCTGGTCCGCGCGGCCACCACCCCCACGGCGGGCACGATCACCAGCGCGATCAGGGTCAGCGCGGGCGAGAGCCAGCACATCGCCACCAGCGAGGCCAGCGCGAACGCGACCGTGCCGAACGCCAGCGGCGTCATCGACAGCAGGCTCTGCACCAGCTGCAGGTCGGTGATCGACCGCGACACCACCTGCCCGGTCCGCAGCACGTCCTGCTTCTGCCCGTCCAGCCGCTGCACCGACGAGAACACCGCCTGCCGCAGGTCGTGCTGCACGTCCACGGCCAGCCGCCCG
The DNA here is from genome assembly GCF_024171695.1 of Actinosynnema pretiosum. Taxonomy (GTDB): domain Bacteria; phylum Actinomycetota; class Actinomycetes; order Mycobacteriales; family Pseudonocardiaceae; genus Actinosynnema; species Actinosynnema pretiosum. Next base: position 80,312 of record NZ_JAMTCF010000017.1, read on the forward strand.
CCCAGGTACCGCCGGACGAACGCCGTGCCGAACGTCAGCAGCTCCACCCCGACCAGCACCGAGGCCAGCAGCGCGAGCCGGTCGGTCCGCCCGGCCACCGCGTCGTCCACCGCGACCTTCAGCAGCAGCGGCCCGGCCGCCTGCAGACCCACGCCGACCACGGCGGCCAGCACCGACCACACCACGAGGGAGCGGTGCTGCCAGCACGCCGAGGCGAGTCTGCGGATCCAACCGGGGGAGTTCGTCACGATCTCCACACTAGGTCGGGGCCCCGACAGATCGGCGGGCCGCTTCCCGCCACCGGAAGGCGACAGGGCCGCCTCCCGGAGGGAGACGGCCCTGAGCTGCGCGAACGCGGTGAAGCTTTACCCGATCAGGTGATGTCCTTCTTCTGCGTCACGGCCCAGCCGCCCGCGAAGAACAGCGCCGTCCAGCCGAGGAACACCAGCGTGCTGAGCCACCAGTCCAGCGCGCCCGCCGCGCCCGCGGCGCCCATCAGGACCTCCTTGAGGCCGTCCGGGACCACGCCCACGTTGCCCATGAACACGTCGGCCGCCACACCGCCGGTGATGCCGTTGGCGGCGCCGTTCGGCAGGAAGGCGATCACGCCCGACAGGTCCTGGACCTGGAGCACCAGCTGCAGGGCGTTCTCGATCACCAGCATGTAGAGCACCAGCACCACGGTCGTGCCGACGGTGCTGTTCAGCAGCGCGCCGACGCCGACGCCGAACATGGTCATCAGCATCGTGGACAGCACGCCGACCGCGCACAGCGCGAACCAGCCACCGGCCTCGGGAAGCTGACCGGAGTCGGCGGTCAGCGAGATGCCGATGCTGACCGTGGTCACGATGATCAGGCCGTAGATCGCGCCCCAGGCCAGGTAGACGACCAGCTTCGCGGTCATCGCCGACACCCGGTTCGGGGCGGTGAGGAACGTGGTGGTGATCGTCTTGCGGTTGAACTCGCCCGCCACCGCGAGCCCGCCGAAGATCATCGGGAAGATCGTGGCGATGTTGATGCTGCGGGTGATGCCGAACACCGACAGCTTCCACTCGTCGGCGGACACGCCCAGCAGCCCGCCGAGCAGCACGTCGCCGTCCTCGGACGTGAGCGCCTCGCCGATGCTCTGGAGCAGCGCCCCGGTGCCCAGCGACCAGCCCAGCGCCAGCAGCACCGTCGGGATCATCAGGCCCCACCACAGGCCCGTGGTGGTGGTCTTGCGGAACTCCGCGCTGATCAAACCGCCCATCACGCACCGCCCCCGAGACCGCTCTGACCCTGCTGACCCTGCTGGTTGCCGCCGGGCGGCGGCGCGTACGGCGAGTCAGGGGGTGGCGGCGCCTGCTGGTCCGGCGCGGCCGGGAACTGGCCCGACGTCGGCTGCTGGTAGGCCTGCTGCTGGTACGCCTGCTGCTGCGGGTCGTACCCCGGCTGCGGCTGCTGCTGGTAGGCCTGCTGCTGCGGGTCGTAGCCCGGCTGGCCCTGGTAGCCCTGCGGCGGCTGCTGCGGGTACCCCTGCGGGGCCTGCTGCTGGTACGCCTGCTGCGGGTCGTAGCCCGGCTGGCCCTGGTAGCCCTGCTGGGGCTGCTGCGGGTAGCCCGGCTGGGCCGGGTAGCCGGGGGGCGGGGTGTGGTAGCCGGTCTGCTGCGGCTGCTGCTGCTGGTAGGCCTGGGCGAAGCCGGGCGGCGGAGCCTGGTAGCCCGGCATCGGCGCGCCCGTGTACTGGCCGCTGGTCAGCTGGAAGAACAGCCGTTCCAGGTCGACCTTCTCCTCCTGGATGCCGTACACCGACACGCCCGCCTTCAGCGCGACGTCCGCGATGTGCTTCGGCTCGGCCCCGCTGACCGCGATCCGGCCGTCCGGGGTCTGCTCGATCGCCGACAGCCCGTCCGCCTGCAGCGCCGCGACCAGCTGCGCCGGGTCGGACGGCTGCACCAGCACGCGGTTCTGCTGCGAGCCGCGCAGCTGGTCCAGCGACCCGTAGTACATGGTCTGGCCCCGGCTGACGATCACCACCTGGTCGACCGTCTGCTCGACCTCGGCCAGCAGGTGGCTGGAGATCAGCACCGTGCGACCGCTGCGCGCGTACGACTGGAGGAACTGGCGCAGCCAGGCGATGCCCTCGGGGTCGAGGCCGTTCGCGGGCTCGTCCAGCACCAGGATCTGCGGGTCGCCGAGCAGCGCGGTGGCCAGGGCCAGCCGCTGCTTCATGCCCAGCGAGAAGCCGCCCGCCTTGCGGTCGGCCGCCGCGCCCAGCCCGACGAGCTGGAGCACCTGGTCGGCCCGCTGGTCGGGCACGCCCATCGCCGCCGCGTACACGCGCAGGTGGTTGCGCGCCGTCCGCGACGGGTGGACGCCCTGCGCCTCCAGCACCGCGCCCACCACGCGGCCGGGGTTCCCCAGCTCGGTGAAGGGCCGCCCGTTGATCAGCGCGGTGCCCGCCGTGGGCGACACCAGGCCGAGCAACATGCGCAAGGTCGTAGTCTTTCCGGCCCCGTTGGGGCCGAGGAAGCCGGTCACCGAACCCGGTTCCACCGTGAAGCTCAAGTTCTGCACCGCCGCGACCGGACCGAACTGCTTGGTCAAGCCCTGCACCACGATGCGGCCACTGCCGTCGTGCACGCCGTCCCTCCCCGAAATGTGCTGCTCGGGGGCCCATCCTGCCCTAGACGGGTCAGTCGGGGAGGGCGTGTCGCGGTTTCGACACCACCGCGGGGATCTCCTGGGTGACCTCCTCGGCGCGTTCGGGGGCGGGTTCGGGGGTGCTCCCCGGTTCCGTGAACGCGGTCTGGCGGGTGAACGGGTTGCGCAGCGGCTTGCGCCGCTCGCGGTGCTGGACGCCGTCCCCGATCAGGTGCTGGTGGGCCATCGTCCAGACCTGGCACGGCCACTTCTTGTGCCGCAGCACGCCGGGGCACGCGCGGCAGCGGCCGTCCGGATCGGGCTGGTGAACGGTGAGCAGCAGCCTCCAGCCGTCGGCGAGGCGGTGGATCTCGGCGCGGGCGAGCGGCACCAGCGAGTCCGCCTCGCCGCGCTCGGCGGCCTCGTCCAGCAGGGCCAGTCGGCGCAGGACGGCGGCGCGCAGCGACTCGTCCACGGCGCTCACGCCCCCTTCGTGGTCGGGATCGTTCGCCCGAGCGGGTGGACTTCCCGGAACGGGGGAGAGGGGGGTGGTCCACCGGGCGCAGTGGCGGAGATCACGGTCGGCGCGGAGCGCGCGCCCGGCGCGTCGGCGCGGTGGGGCGGCGGCGTGTCGAGCGCGGGGCCGGTCGCCGCGCCCAGGACTGGGCGGGGACGCGGGAGGGGGCGCGGGCGCCGCCTGCTGGGGCGCGCGTCGAGTCCCGCGCCGGTCTCGGCTCCGGTCGAGGGGCCGGTCATCGCGCTGATCGCCGGGCTGATCACCGGGCCCGCCCCGGCGCCGATCACCGCGCCCGGCGCTGCGCCGGAGGTGGTGCCGGTGGGGGTGCCGGGGGTGGTGCGCGCGGTCCGGCCGCGGGGTCGTGTCACGGGTGCTCCGATCCGGGTCGGCGGTGCTGGGTGCCGGGGACCGGGGCGCGTGTCCACGCGACGCCGCACGACCCCGTCCTGACCATCGGTCGCGGGCGCGCGAGTGCTTACCCGTGAACACCGGATTCACTCGTTTGCTTGAGCATTCCGGCATACCTCGTGCGGATCGACCCGCGTGTCACTTCGGTGGGGTGCTGGGCAGCGGGGGCCGTTGCCGGCTAAGATGGTGGCGCGGCCCGCTCCCAGTGACCCCCAGGCTGGTTGAGCGGGTCGCCTCTTCTTGGCTCCACGCGAAGGGGCGCCCACCGGATGCCGGTGGGCGCCCCTTCGCCGTTCCGCCCGCCTGGCCGGTCAGACCGGGTGGGGCGCGTGCTCCAGGTCGTGCGCGAGCGCCACCGGGCCGTTGGTCAGCGCGCCCCGGTGGGTGTTCAGGCCCAGCGCCAGCGCGTGGTCCGCGCGCAGCGCCTCCCGCCAGCCCCGGTCGGCGAGCGCCGCCGCGTACGGCAGGGTCACGTTGGTCAGCGCGTACGTCGAGGTGCGCGGCACCGCGCCCGGCATGTTCGCGACGCAGTAGAACACCGCGTCGTGCACCGGGTAGGTCGGGTCGGCGTGCGTGGTCGGCCGCGAGTCGGCGAAGCAGCCGCCCTGGTCGATCGCGATGTCCACCAGCACCGACCCCGGCCGCATCCGCGCCACCAGCTCGTTGTCCACCAGCTTCGGCGCCCGCGCGCCGGGCACCAGCACCGCGCCGATCACCAGGTCCGCCTCCAGCACGGCCTGCTCCACCGAGTACCGGGTCGACGCCACCGTGCGCAGCCGGTTCCCGAAGCGCGCGTCGATCTGCCGCAGCCGGTCCACGCTGGTGTCCAGCACCTCCACGTCCGCGCCCATGCCGACCGCGATCGTCGCCGCGCTCAGCCCGGCCACGCCACCGCCGATCACCACCACCCGAGCCGGGTGCACGCCGGGCACCCCGCCGGGCAGCACCCCGCGCCCGCCGGACGGCCTCATCAGCGCGAACGCCCCCACCTGCGGCGCCAGCCTGCCCGCCACCTCGGACATGGGGGCCAGCAGCGGCAGCGCGCCGCCCGCCGTCTGCACCGTCTCGTAGGCGATCGCGGTCGTGCCCGAGGCCAGCAGCGCCTCGGTCAGCGGCCGGTCCGCCGCCAGGTGCAGGTAGGTGAACAGCACCTGGTCCTCCCGCAGCCGGGGGTACTCCTCGGCCACCGGTTCCTTCACCTTCAGCACCAGCTCGCCCTCGGCCCACACGTCGTCGGCCGAGGCGAGCACCTTGGCGCCCGCCGACAGGTACTCGTCGTCCGGGATCGCGGACCCCAGGCCCGCGCCCGCCTCGACGAACACCTCGTGGCCGCGCGCGGACAGCTCGTGGGCGCCAGCCGGGGTGAGGGCGACGCGGTACTCGTGGTTCTTGACCTCGCGGGGGACTGCGATGCGCACGGTGGCCTCCTTCGCTGCGGTGATTGCCTAAAGGTCGGGTACCCGCCGCGGGGTGTCATCGTGCTCGCGGCACGAACACGGCCCCTGGCGGTTGTGCTCGCGGACCAATCGTTGACACCCCTCCGGGTGGCCACCTAGCGTTCGGGCCTCAACTGAACATCGGCCGCGGCGTCCCTGGCGGGGCGCCGGATCACCGGCGGGAGAGTCCTCGGGAACGACCGGGGCGCCGAAGGAGCAAGTACCCCGCACACTCTCAGGCAACGGGAACCGCCGGGGTGAGGCCGCTCTGGAAAGCGCACCCCGAAGGGGGAAGCGCACCCACGGTGCAAGCCGCTCGCGCGGCGAAGCTCTCAGGTACCAGGACAGAGTGGGGGATCAACCCACCACCGGTCCCACGACAGGAGCGCCGCCGTGCCCGCATTCCCCGAGAACCTGCTGTACACCGCCGACCACGAGTGGGTCGACTGGACGCCCGGCACCCAGGAGCCGGTGTCGGTCGGCATCACCTCGTACGCCGCCGAGTCGCTCGGCGACATCGTGTTCGTGCAGCTGCCCGAGGTGGGCGAGCGCGTCACGTCCGGGCAGGTGTGCGGCGAGCTGGAGTCGACCAAGTCGGTCAGCGACCTGTACGCGCCGGTCAGCGGCGAGGTCGTGGAGGTCAACACCGGCGCGGTGGAGGACCCCGCGCTGGTCAACGGCGACCCGTACGGCGGCGGGTGGCTGTTCAAGGTCCGGGTCGAGAGCGCCGAGGGGCTGCTCACGGCCGCGAAGTACGCCGAGCTGACCGGGGACTGACCGGTGGCGATCAGCGTCTTCGACCTGTTCTCCGTCGGCATCGGGCCCTCCAGCTCCCACACGGTGGGCCCGATGCGGGCGGCGGCCACGTTCGCGGAGCGGGTGCGCGGGGTGTCCGGGGAGGTGCACCGGGTGCGGGTCGAGCTGTTCGGCTCGCTCGGCGCCACCGGGCACGGGCACGGCAGCCCCAAGGCCGTGCTGCTCGGGCTGGAGGGCAACAAGCCGGAGGAGGTCGACCCGGTCGTCGCGGAGGCGCGGGTGGCCGAGATCAGGGCGGCGGGCGCGCTGCGGCTCGGCGGTGGCGCGGAGATCGCGTTCCGCGAGCCCGACGACCTGGTGATGCACCGCCGCAAGTCGCTGCCGCTGCACCCGAACGGGATGGTGTTCGAGGCGTTCGACGCGGCCGGGGCGAGCCTGGACCGGGCCGAGTACTACTCGGTCGGGGGCGGGTTCGTGGTCGACGAGCACGCGTCGGGCGCGGACCGCATCAAGCCCGACACGACCCCGCTGGCCCACCCGTTCCGCACCGGCGACGAGCTGCTCGACCTGACCGCGTCCACCGGGCTGCGGATCAGCGAGGTGATGCTGGCGAACGAGCTGGCGTGGCGCAGCGAGGACGAGGTGCGGCGGGGGCTGCTGCACATCTGGCAGGTGATGCAGGACTGCGTCGAGCGCGGCTGCACCGAGCAGGGCGTGCTGCCGGGCGGGTTGAAGGTGCGGCGGCGGGCGGCGGAGATGAGGCGGTCGCTGCGCGACGAGCACTACGCCACGGACCCGCTGCGGGTGATGGACTGGGTGACCCTGTTCGCGCTGGCGGTGAACGAGGAGAACGCGGCGGGCGGTCGCGTGGTGACCGCGCCGACGAACGGGGCGGCCGGGATCGTGCCCGCGGTGCTGCACTACTACGCCCGGTTCGTGCCGGGGGCGTCGGACGACGGCGTGGTGCGGTTCCTGCTGACGGCGGGGGCGGTGGGGGTGCTGTTCAAGGAGAACGCGTCGATCTCCGGGGCCGAGGTGGGGTGCCAGGGCGAGGTCGGGTCGGCGTGCTCGATGGCGGCGGCCGGGTTGGCGGAGGTGCTCGGGGGGACCGCGACGCAGGTGGAGAACGCCGCGGAGATCGCGATGGAGCACAACCTCGGGTTGACGTGCGACCCGATCGGGGGGTTGGTGCAGATCCCGTGCATCGAGCGGAACGCGCTGGCGTCGATCAAGGCGATCACGGCGGCTCGGATGGCGCTGCGGGGGGACGGGTCGCACTTCGTGTCGTTGGACAAGGTCATCAAGACCATGCGGGACACGGGGAAGGACATGAAGGTGAAGTACAAGGAGACGGCGCGGGGTGGGCTCGCGGTGAACGTCATCGAGTGCTGATAAACGGGGGCTGACCAGCGGATACGGTTGCCATCGTTGCTCGGTGGTTCTCGTGCCTGCCTGACACCTCACGGCCTGGAGACGGCCTGGGACCCGGTTCTTTGCCCAGCAATAGGCCCCCACCCCGGAACCCACGGGATGGGGGCCTATTGCTGTGCCGGTGGGGGCATCTCGTTGGCAAGGCGGCGGAGCCGTCGCGGCAGCGATCGCCATGACCAGCGCTGCCCGGTCTTGAACCACCGCGATCGGCCCGAGCCTGGGCGCTGGGAGCGTGTGTGGGTCTGCGCGTCCCCTGCTGCGTGCCGCCGCACCCGGCCCCCTGCGTCGACCTCGCGCCCGGCCGTCGGGCGGAGCGAAGCGGGAGCCCGGCGGGCCGGAGTGCGTGGGGCGGCGCAACGGAGGGTCGGACCAGCCAGCGCGCCGCCGTAGGCGGCGCGCCTTGATCCCATACAGCGCAATTCTTCAACGCACCACGCCACCACGGCGCGGACGCGCACCAGGGGTTAACGGCTGGGCAACGTCGCCCTGAACGCGGCCAACTCGTCTTCCAGTGGACGCGCCCCAGGATCGCCCGCCATCACGTGGTGCAGGCGTTCGGTCAGCTCATCGGCCAGCATGGACAGGTGGGTCACGGACTTGCGCTCTGCGGAGAACGCCTGCCGTGCCCACAACGCGGCGCCCTCCACGTCACCCGACTCCAGCGCGGCGACCGCCAACGTCAACCGGGCCTCACTGGCACGCATCGGGCTCCGCTCGCTGCCATCCGGCTTCCTGGACAGCCTCAGCACCTCGTGCGCGTGCTCGGACGCCCTGCCGTGCTCACCGACCAGGCGGTAGCAGTCCATCGCGTAGAAGTCCCACTTCGCCGGGTCGATCACAAAGTGGTTCTCCGGACGGCTCGGGTTCTCGTGCTCGCCTAGCAACCGGTGACCCTCGTCAAGGATCCTCGACACCTCGGCTTTGTTGCCCATCCGCGCCTGGGCCTTGGCGGCCTGGGCGGCCAGCTGCACCACCACCGACGAGTTCGGCGCGGCCTTGCTCCCGGCCTCGGTGTACTCCGACACCGACCGGTAGCGGTCCTGGGTGAGCGCGAACCAGGCACTCATCTCGAACGACCACGCCACGATCTCGCCGTGACCCGACTCCCTCCCCAACTGGGAAGCCGCGATCCGGGCGCTCTCCGCATGGCGCGGCAACCCGAGGTCGTAGTCAACGCACCCGATCAGCAGGGTGAGCCACCCCGCGATCACCATGAGGTCGCGGTGCTCGCGGAGCGTGCTGGGGCCGCTCAACAGCCTGCCGACGTACTCCAGCTGCGCTTGGGCGTCACGGCGCAGGTCTTCCGCGTTCCGCCACGCGTACTCGCAGCACAGCTCCTCGGTGATGGCCGTGAGCTGGTCGATCGTCTCTCCGCCGACATCCGTCCTGTGGATCTGACGCATGATGTCGCTGATTGCCCAAGGGGTCTTGTCCGTCGCGTTCACCGGCGCTCCACTACCGTTCGACGTGGACATCAGGTGAGCTGCGACCAGCGCACCGTCTGCCCGTACGAGCTGGTCAAGGCGGGCAATGGTGCTCTCGTCAGGCGTGAACCTGTTCCCCTCCGCGCGGCTGACCTGGCTCTGGCTCCACGCGGCTGCTCTCGCTAGGTCGGCCTGGCTGAACCCCGCTGCCAGGCGGAGCCTGCGCAACGCTTCACCGAAGGTCTCCACCTGCACTCCCACCCATGCTTATGCGCATGTCATGCGCACATCGTGCATCCCGTCGTCCAACTCCACCCTAACGCCGATAGTCCTGGTGACGGGTCGTTTGACCTGGCACGTCACGGCTCAGGATGAGGAGGCGGGGATGGATGTGGTGGTGCACCCCAGGTTCGGGGACGGCGCGCGGGTCGACAAGGACGGCGCTGGACGCCCGCGACTCGTTTTAGACCTCGGCACCGGCGAAGTGATCTTCGAGCTCAACGGAGAGCCGGGATGCGTCGAGCTGGCCGCGCTGTTCGCCGACCGCGTCGCCGATCAAGCGCTGCTGTTCGCCGCTCGCTGCCGTGACCTGCTCGACCAGAGCCAGACGACGCACTGAGGACTTCGGGGAGGCTGCTGTGGAGGTGGACGGCATAGGTGGTGCCGCTGAAGGCACGTGGGAGGACGTCCGGGTGCGGATGGATCGCCTGGGCGCCAAGGTCGATGGGCTGACTAGTCGGCTGTCCGACGTGGAAGCTCGTCTGCGCGATCAAGGCGTTCCTCCACAGCGGCGAGGCGGTCCGCGATCTGGTCCACGGCGCGCTCAAGGCGGTGCAGGGTCGTGAGGACGTCGGCGGCTGCCGGGGGCGCTTCCTCGGCGGACGGGGTGCGGAGCACGAACACGCCCTTGCCCTGCCGGGAGATCACCAGCCCCTCGGTGGTGAGCACCTTGATGGCCTCGCGCACGGTCATCACCGCGATCCCCGCGCGCTTGGCCAGCTCGCCCATCGTGGGGAGCTGGTCCCCCGGCTTGTAGTCCCCGGCCGCGATCGCGCGGCGCAGGTCGTCGGCCAGCCGCAGGTAGGCGGGGCGGCTGTCTGCGGCCTCGGTGCTCATGAGGGCAACTCTATCGACAGATACAGGTGATATGTAGATCACCTGATCGGGCTAACGTTCTCAGGAGACTCATACAGGTCATACAGCTAATATGGATGTGTAGCCCCCAGGTTCGGGGCAGAGGTCAACTAGCGGATGAGGTATCCAAGATGGCTATTGCACCTGGTCACAGGTTTCCGATCACCTTCGACGAGCTGTTCCCGCAGGGCTTCTTCGTGCTGAAGGTCGAGCGGGCCAAGGAGTTCGCGGAGGGCAAGGCACCGCGTGACGCGGTCGACAAGCTCTCCGGCCTGCCGGTCTGGACCGTGCAGGGGACCGACCCCTCAGCGCGCGGCAAGAACACCGGCATGGTCGTGAAGATCGCTTCGGAGTACCAGCCGGTACCGCCCGAGGTGCTGCCCGGAACGCCGTTCCGTCCGGCCGTGTTCGTCGGGCTGAAGGTCTCGCCCTATGTCCGTGACGGCTGGGTCAACTACACGGTCTGGGCTGACGAGATGGTCTCGCCGCAGGACGCCGCGAGGTCGCGCAGGTCCCCGAGCAAGTCGGACTCGACGGCGGGCGCGCCGCCTGCTGCCGCCTAGGGGATGGTGATCATGAGTGGTGCACGTGGACCCGAGCGGGCGCGCAGGGACGACTGGGAAGCCGTGACGCTGGCGACCACCTTGAAGCAGGTCCAGCAAGCCCTGTGGCGGGTCACCCCGGTTCCGGACGCGAGCGAGAAGGCACTTCGCGCGTTCTACACCCGCGCTGCGGCTGAGTACCGGCGCGTGGCGCGAACCGATCCCGACCACCGGCACGAGGCGCTAGCCCACGCGCAGGTGGAGACGAACCACCTCGAACGGCTGACGGAAAAGCCGGTCAGCGGTCGTGACCTGCTCGCCCAGGACGAGGGGGAGTAACAGCCGGACCGACCGGTGCTGTGCACGCGCGTGGGGCTCGTCCCCGTCGTGCTGATGGCGCGCGCCCTGATCACAACTGAACACGTTCTCCGCCGGTGGTGTGGGTCGCGGGGAGGCAGACCAAGTCTTGGCGGGCCAGGCTGCTTCCCTGCGACTCACATGACCGGTTTCTCCTGCACTTGTTGCCGCACAAGGGATTCCAGTCATGCAGAGGGTATCCGTCCGTGGGGGCACCGCGTCAAGCGAACGCGCTGCCCTGTTCGTGTGCAAGTCCCCGCTGAGCGGGGGTGGGTTCTGATGGCGCGCTGGGTCGACCCCGCTCCGTTCGAGGGCGTCCGGCCTCGGGTGCCGTGGTGGATGTTGGTGCCGGGCAAGCTCAAGGTGATCGCCTTCGTGGCCGCCCTCGGGTGGCTCGTGCCGGTCGTCCTCGTGCGCCTGGCGCTCGTGGTGCTGCGCTACCCGGTGGCCGTGCTGGTGCCGGTCGCGGTGGTCTGGTGCTCGTCGTCCTACGGGCTGCCGCCGCTGGTCCTGGGCGTGCTCGCACTGGCTGCGGCCCTGGTCATCTGGTTCGGCCTCGACCGGGCCTCGTTCCTGCGGCTGGTGTGGTTCCGGCTGGTCACCGAGTGGCGGCGGGCCACCGTCTACGCCCCGCGCTGGCGCACCACCATGCGGCTGGCTGAGCTGGCCAAGGAGAGCCGGGGGCGCGAGTACCTGCCCCGGCTGCGGCGGGTGCGCTCGGAGGGCTGGCGGGACCGGGTGCGGGTCCGGATGGTCCCCGCGCAGTCCTCCGACGCCTGGGAGCTGCGCCGTGACGGCCTGGCGCACTCGTTCAACTCCCGGTCGTGCCGGGTCCGGGTGCTCAAGCCGCGCACGATCGAACTCGACTTCGTGCACTCCGACCCGCTCGCCCGGCCGGTTCCGGTCCCGGCGCTGGCTCAGGACGCTGACGCGGTGGACCTCAAGCGGGTCGTGGTCGGCCGCACCGAGACCGGTCGTCCGTGGCGGATTCGCTTGCAGGGCAACCAGATCCTCGGCGTCGGTGTGCCCGGCGCGGGTAAGGGATCGCTCCTCTGGTCGTTGGTGTGGAACCTCGCCCCGGCAGTGCGCGGCGGCCTGGTGCGCCTGTACGGCATCGACCCCAAGGGCGGGATGGAACTGGGGCAGTGCCCCGACGCCTTCACCCGCCTGGTGTTCGACAACGGCCGCGAGGCTGTCGAGCTGCTGGAGGAACTGGCGGCGGAGGTCAAGGAGCGCGCCGCTCGGTACCGGGGCGTCCGGCGGCTGTGGGCCCGGTCCAGCGATGAGCCGTTCACGGTCCTGGTGGTCGACGAGCTGGCGGACCTGATCGCCTACCAGGCTGACAAGGGCCTGCGGGAACGGGCGCTGCGCGCCTTGCAGACCGTCACCTCTCAGGGCCGCGCCCCTGGTTACGCCGTCGTCGGCCTGGTGCAGGACCCGCGCAAGGAGGTCGTGGCCTTCCGGCACCTGTTCGGCACACGGGTTGCGCTGCGCCTGGACGAGGCGGTCCAGGTGGACATGGTCCTAGGCGATGGTGCCCGGCAACGCGGTGCGGCTGCCCATGAGATCAGCGAGAGCACGCCGGGCGTGGCCTGGGTGAAGACGGACGGCAAGGGACAGCCGGAGCGCGCCCGCGCCTTCCACGTCACCGACGCCGACCTTGTCGAGCTGGCGCTCTACCTGACCGCCACCGATGCCACCGTGCACAACTTCCCCGCCCGTCCCGGCGACACGACCGGAGGTGCTGCGGCATGAGCGAGTCCACCAACCCCGTCGTCCCGGCCGTGCCCCTCGACGTGGCGGGCATGACCTCGGCCGAACGCGCCCGGATGCCGCTGTTCCTGGACGTGGTCAAGGCGGCGGCCGAACAGCACGGCGTGTGCACCCGTCCCATCCTGCGCGAGGTGGTCGACCTCGACTCCGGGGAAGTGCGCATCGTCGGCGTCCGCTGCAACTCCACGCAGGCGTCCAAGTGCGCGGCCTGCGCCGACCGCAACCGCCGCTCCCGCATGGCCCAGTGCCGCGAGGGCTGGCACCTCGACGCTGAGCCTGTGGCGGAGCGCCACGCCCCGAACGACGATCAGGTGGGACTGGTGACCTACCGGGCCGACCTCACCGCCGAGTACCGGCGGGCTGCCGCCGAGGGCGACCACGACCAGGTTGAGGACCTGCGCGAGGGCATCCGGGAAGCCGATGCCGACCTGCGCGCGGAGGGCGTCCGCGGGAACCTTCCCAGCGTCGAACGCGACCCCCGACCGGCGCCCGCGCGTTCCACCCGGCGACGCCAGGACACGCCGAACCTGCCCCGCCGGAAGGTCTCCAAGCACACCGTGGGGCGGGAGTTCGCGGGCAAGTACCGGCCCTCGACCTTCATCACCCTGACCCTGGACACCTACGGCCCGGTCACCTCCGAAGGTGCCCCGGCCGACCCCGGCGCGTACGACTACCGGCGGGCCGCTCGGGACGCGGTCCACTTCGCCTCCCTGGTCGACCGCTGGTGGCAGAACCTCCGGCGGGTCGTCGGGTTCGACGCCCAGTACTTCGGCACGGTCGAACCGCAGCGCCGCATCACCCCGCACGCGCACTTCGCCGTGCGCGGCTCGATCCCGCACAAGGTCGTCCGCCAGGTGACCGCCGCGACTTACCTCCAGGTCTGGTGGCCCGACCACGATCAGGTGCGGTACGCGGGCGACCGGCTCCCGGTCTGGGACACCCGCCAGGCGGGTTTCGTGGACCCCGAAACCGAGCGCCTGCTGACCCCGTGGGCCGACGCGGTGGCCGATCTGGATGAACCGGCCCACGTTGCCCGGTTCGGCCCGCAGGTGCACTCCAAGGGCATCCTCGGCGGCACCGAGGAATCCGGGCGGCACATCGGCTACCTGACCAAGTACCTCACCAAGTCGATCACCGAAGTGGTGGACGCGGACACCACGCCGCGCCTGGCCGACCACGCCGACCGCCTGGCGGCCGAACTCGCCCTCACCCCGTGCTCGGAGCGCTGCGCGGTCTGGCTGCTCTACGGGGTCCAGCCCAAGGGCGTCTCCTCCCGCACCACCCCCGGCCACTGCAAGGGCAAGGCCCACCGCCGCGACACCCTCGGCCTGCCCGGTCGCCGGGTGCTGGTCTCGCGCCGCTGGTCCGGCAAGACCCTGTCCGAGCACAAGGCGGACCGGGCCGCGTTCGTCCGGGAAGCCTTGGCCGCCGCTGGCATCGCCAAGCCCGACGACACCACCGCCCGGCTCCAGTGGGGGCCGGTCCAGCCGGGGGACCCGCACGCCCCGTCACGGGCCGAACTGCTCATGCACATGATCGCCCAGCGGTTGGCTTGGCAAGCCGAGTACCAGCGGGCGCAAGCGGTCCTCACGCACCTGCCACCTCCACGGCCCGGTGTTTCAGCAACTTCGCCGGTAGCGGCCTGAACAGGGGGAATGGCATGAGTGCGATGCGTGAGATAGATCCGCTGTGGACGGTGGAGGACGTCGCCGCGTACCTCCGGGTGCCGGTGAAGACGCTCTACCAGTGGAAGTGGCGCGGTGAGGGGCCGCCCGTCCGGAAGATCGGGAAGCACCTGCGGTACGTGCCTGATCAGGTGCGCGCGTGGGTTGACGGCCCGTCCGGTCGAGCGGCTTAGGGGGGCGGCCGTGGGACACGTCGAAGATCGCTGGTGGAAGACCGTTACCGACCCGGAGACGGGCAAGGACAAGCGGGTCAAGACGGCCCTGTACGGACGGGGGTTGCGGTACCGGGTCCGCTACCACGATCTGGAGGAGAGGGAACGGGGCAAGAGCTTCCCGGACCGCGCCAAGAAGGCGGCGGAGGACTTCCTTCTCAAGGTCGAGTCGACCAAGCAGAGCGGCGACTACCGTGACCCGGAGGCCGGTCGCGTCACGCTGAGGGCCTACGGCGACGAGTGGTTTCGCGGCATGGCCTTCTCCGGCGGGACGCGGAACTCCGTGCGGAGTCGGCTGGACAGCTTGATCTATCCCAAGCTGGGCGAAGTCCAGTTGGGGGCGCTGCTGCCCCGGCACATCCGCGACTGGTTGGGGTGGCTGACCTCGAAGAAGATCGCCAACAGCACGCGCGCCGTGTGCTTCGTCCACCTCTCCGCGATCCTGGACGCTGCGGTGGACGACAAGCGGATCACCTCGAACCCGTGCCGGGTCAAGAGCGTTCCCCGGCCGCAACCGGACAAGCGGAAGATCGTCCCGTGGACGCCGGAGAAGGTCGCAGCGGTGGAGGTCGAGCTGCCGGAGCGCTACCGGCTCACGGTCGCCCTGGCGGCTGGTTGCGGGCTCAGGCAGGGGGAGGTGTTCGGGCTCTCCGACGCGGACATCGACCGTGGGGCGAACTCGCTCAACATCGTTCGGCAAGTGACGGTGGTCGACAACCGGCTCGTGTTCGCGCCTCCGAAAGGTGGGAAAGAGCGCTCGTTGCCGCTGGCGGGGTCAGTGCTGCGGGAGATCGACGCGCACGCGGAGAAGTTTCAGCCGGTCGTGGTCACGCTGCCGTGGAAGGAACCGGACGGCCCGCCTGAGACTGCCCGTCTGATCTTGAGCACGGAGACGGGCGGGGCGCTGTACCGGTCCGACTTCAACCGGCTGCACTGGCGGCCTGCCCTCGACCGGGCGGGAATGGGGCGGACCAAGCGTCAGGACGGGATGCACGCGCTGCGGCACTTCTTCGCCTCGGTCCTGCTCGACGGTGGGGAGTCGATCAAAGCGCTTGCGGAGTGGCTGGGACACGCCGATCCCGCCTTCACGATGCGCGTCTACACGCACCTGCTTCCCTCCAGCAATGACCGGACCCGGCGGGCGGTGGACAGGGCCATGCGGGCGGTGAGGGGTGAGACAGGCCCTGACGGCCTGGACACGGCCTAGAACCGGGGAGAGCTGGCTTGAGGCTGGTCAGCGGGATGTCTCCCTGAAGGTGAAGTACAAGGAGACGGCTCGGGGCGGGTTGGCCGTGAACGTCATCGAGTGCTGAGCGGCTGTCCCGAAGCTGTCCCGAAGTGACGTGGCCCGCGCACCGATCCGGTGCGCGGGCCACGTCGTCGTTCAGCTCCCGACGTCAGGTGCCAGGCGTCAGGCGTTCGGCGTCAGGCGTTCGGCAGAGCCGCCTCGACCGCGCGCACGACCGCCTCGTCCTCCGGTTCGGTCCGGGGGCGGAAGCGGGCCAGGACCTCGCCGTCGGGGGACAGCAGGAACTTCTCGAAGTTCCACTGCACGTCGCCCGCCGCGCCGTCCGCGTCCGCGCTCTCCACCAGGGCCTCGTACACCGGGTGCCGGTTCGCGCCGTTGACCTCGACCTTCTCGAACATCGGGAACGTCACGCCGTACGTCGCCGAGCAGAACGTGGCGATCTCCTCCGCCGTGCCCGGCTCCTGGCCGCCGAACTGGTTGCACGGGAAGCCCACCACGGAGAAGCCCTGCGGGGCGTACTTCGCGTGCAGCCGCTCCAGCGCCGAGTACTGCGGGGTCAGCCCGCACTTGGAGGCGACGTTGACCACCAGCAGCGCCTTGCCCCGCAGCGAACCGAGGCTGCTCGGCTCGCCCGTCAGGGTGTTCACCGCGATGTCGTGGATGCTCATGGCGCACAGGCTACGGGTGCGTGATCGGGGCGTTCGGGTGACGCGGCGGGCTCGGGGTTTCCCTTGCGTTTCACGGATGTGAAGGACTGTTGACAAGGCAAACCCGCGCTCCCTACGGTCAGAGGCGCGGGCCCGGCCCGCCACAGACCCCCGGCGGGGGCCACGACTTCGGCGGCGGTGTCGTGGGTCCCGCCGGGCCTTTTCGTCTCAGGCTCAGTCCTTGTCGAACGAGAAGACGGACTTGGTCACCGAGCCCATCACGCACGGGTTCGAGTACTCGCCGGAGAACGAGCGCGTCTGACCGCGCCACACGCCCAGCACGGACACCTTGATCGGGTTGTACTCCATCGTGCAGACCTGGTTCGAGTCGCGCATCCGACCGACGTGGCCGTTCACCTCGGCCAGGGCCAGGCACGCCTGCCAGGCTCTCTGGTGCGTGCCGCTGGGCGGGTCGCAGCGCAGGAGCGCCTGGTCGTGGGTCCCGCCGGAGTCGACCTTGGTGAGGACCAGGACGGTGGGTTGGTAGAGGGGGAGGATGCCTGGGCCCTGGGCGGGGGCGGCTGCGGCCTGGGCCGGGAGGGCGAGCACGGGCGCCAGGGCGGCGGCGGCCACCAGGAGTGGAATAGGTGTCATGGGATTCACATTGCGCGGTGATGCTCCGGCACTCCAGCCTGCTCACCGCATCGTGTGACCCGGGTGGGTTGATTGGTTGAGGTTGGCGCGTCAATAGCTGTCTTGTGGGGGGTATTGTTTGAGTACGGCCTGGTGAGCTGTGGTGTTCGTGGTTGACGTGCGGTCGGGGTGGATGACGGGTGCGGACGCTGCGGCCCAGCTCGGGGTGACCCCGGAGCGGGTGCGCGAGATCGCCGTTGCCGGACGCCTGGAGGGCTTGCGGTTGGGGCCGCGCAGCACGTTGGTCAGCGCGGAATCCGTGGCGCGCAGGGTGGCCGGGGCGCTTGGGGCCGGTCGGCCGCTGTCGGCTCGGGGGGACTGGAGCGTGCTGCTGCTCGCTTCCGGGATCACCCCGCCGTGGACCGTGCCCAGTCGGTACCGGAGGTTTGCGCGGCGACAGCTCCGGGAGTGGTCGAAGCTCGTGGCACGGCGGAGTCGGTTGGGATTCGCCCAACCCCAACGCGGTGCTGCGCGTTGTGCTGCCGTTGCCCTGGGGGGAGTTGTTCGTGGACGGTGTGGTGCCGAAGGCTGTTGCGGCGGCGGATCTGCTCGACCTCGGGGATGAGCGGTCGCGCTGGGCGGCTGGGCTTGGTTCAGAAGGGGCGCGGCGTGCAAGGGGGAAGAGCTGAAGGCGAGAGCTGAAGAGACAAGGGCGAAGAGCTGAAGAGCTCGCCTCGCCGGCGGGGCAGGCCTCCAAAAACGAGGGGGACGGGCTCTGCCGGCCGGTGACCGTTGGTCTTGTGGTGCGGTTTACGGCGAAGGACTGCGGTGGTTGGGGTCCCTCGTCTCCGTTTGGCCTCCTTTCAGGCAAGCACAGGCGTCAAGACGCCGTTTGACCAGGCAGTCTGCCGCGCAGTGCGGCGGCGTCTTGACACCTGTGCTCGGGCTTCGCCAGGCCAAACGGAGACGAGGGACGCGGGAACGGGGAGCTGCGGGCTCGCTGCGCTCGCCCCGCAGCCCGCGAGTGCGTGGCCGTCCTGTGAGTGGTCTGCCGGTGTTCAGAGAGTTACCACCCGGCCCGTCCGCGCCGACTCGAACGCCGCCTCCACGACCGCCAACCCCGCGATCGCGTCCTCCACCGGCACCGGGGCCTCGCCCCTCGCCACGGCCGCGTAGAACTCCTGGTACGCCCCCGGCTCCAGGTCCACCGGCTCGCCGCCCAAGGTCGCCGTGCCCGTGTCGTGGCCCCAGCCCGGACCGCCCGGCAGCTCGCCCGCCCGCAGGGCCGCCTCCTGCGGGTCCATGCCGTGCTTCACGAACGACGAGCGCGACCCCAGCACCCGGAACCTCGGGCCCTGGTCGTTCGCCAGTGCCGACGTCCACAGGTGGGACACCTCGCCGCCCTCGTGGGTCAGGGCCAGGAAAGCGTCGTCGTGGGCGCCGGCCTCCGGGCGCAGGGCGCGCACCTCCGCGTACACCGCCCTCGGCCTGCCGAAGAGGGCCAGCGCCTGGTCCACCAGGTGCGTGCCCAGGTCGTACACGATGCTCCCCAGCGCCTCCGGGTCCGCCGTCTCCTTCCAGCCCGGCTTCACCTCCGGCCTCCAGCGCTCGAACCTCGACTCGAAGCGGTGGACCTGGCCCAGGGAGCCGTTGCGCACCAAGGACGTCACCGTTCGGAAGTCGCCGTCCCAGCGGCGGTTGTGGAACGGGGCCAGCAGCAGGCCCCGTGACGTCGCCAGGTCGGCCAGGGACCTGGCCTCCGCCGCCGTCGCCGCGAAGGGCTTGTCCACCACCACGTTCAGGCCGTGCTCCAGGGCCGTCCTGGCGTGCGGCGCGTGCAACCGGTTCGGGGTGGTCACCACCACCAGGTCGAAGTCCGCCGCCCGCGACCACAGCTCGTCCGCCGAACCCAGCACCTCCACGCCGGGGTACCGCGATGCCACCTCACCCGTTCGGGAGGTGACGACGGCTGACAGGGTCAGATCATCGGCGGTAGACAGGAACGGTGCGTGGAAAGCGGTTCCGCCTAGGCCGAAACCGAGCAGTGCGGTGCGCATTCCGCCGAGCGTAGAACACCCCGCGGCTCCCACCTGGTGGACGGGCCTGCGTCGTGGTCCCGGCCGCCCTACGTTCGCTGGAAAACCGTCGCCAGCAGGGAGAACGAGCGCTATGGCCTGGTCCTTCGAGACCCAGCAGGTGCACGCGGGCGCCTCGCCCGACCCGACCACAGGGGCCCGCGCCACGCCGATCTACCAGACCACCTCGTTCGCCTTCCGCGACAGCGCCCACGGCGCCGCCCTGTTCAGCCTCGCCGAACCCGGCAACATCTACACCCGCATCAACAACCCCACCCAGGACGTCCTCGAGCAGCGCGTCGCCGCCCTGGAGGGCGGGATCGCCGCCGTCGCGTTCGCGTCCGGGCAGGCCGCCGAGACGGCCACGATCCTCAACCTCGCGCGCTCGGGCGACCACCTCGTCTCCAGCGCCTCCCTCTACGGCGGCACCTACAACCTGCTCCACCACACCCTGCCCAAGCTCGGCATCACCACCACCTTCGTCGACGACCCCGACGACCTCGACGCCTGGCGCGCCGCGATCCGGCCGAACACCAAGCTGCTCTTCGCCGAGACCCTCGCCAACCCGCGCAGCAACGTCCTCGACATCACCGCCGTCGCCGACGTCGCGCACGCCGCGGGCGTCCCGCTGGTCGTCGACAACACCGTTCCCACGCCCTACCTGCTGCGCCCCCTGGAGCACGGCGCGGACATCGTGCTGCACTCCGCCACCAAGTTCCTCGGCGGCCACGGCACCGCCGTCGCGGGCGTCGTCGTGGACGGCGGCAGGTTCGACTTCGGCGACGCCGCCAGGTTCCCCGACTTCAGCGAACCCGACCCCAGCTACCACGGCCTGCGGTACTGGCCCGCGCTCGGGCACGGCGCCTTCGCCGCCAAGCTGCGCGTGCAGGGCCTGCGCGACACCGGGGCCGCCATCGCGCCGCTCACCAGCTTCCTGGTCCTGCAGGGCATCGAGACGCTCTCGCTGCGCATGGAGCGGCACGTGGCCAACGCGCAGGCCATCGCCGAGTGGCTCGACGGGCGCGACGAGGTCGAGCGGGTGCACTACGCGGGGCTGCCCTCCAGCCCGTGGCACGCGCTCGCCCGGCGGTACCTCCCGGCGGGCGCGGGCGCGATCGTCTCGTTCGAGCTGGCGGGCGGGGTCGACGCGGGGCGGGCGTTCGTGGACGGGCTGGAGCTGTTCAGCCAGCTCGCCAACATCGGCGACGTGCGCAGCCTGGTCATCCACCCGGCGTCCACCACGCACAGCCAGCTCACCGCCGAGCAGCAGGTCACCAGCGGCGTCACGCCGGGGCTGGTGCGGCTGTCGGTGGGCGTCGAGGCGGTCTCGGACCTGCAGGCCGACCTGGAGGCCGGGTTCCGGGCGGCGAAGTCCGCGCGGTGACGGGGTGGCGCGACGGCGATCCGGCCGGGAACCGGCGGTGGTACCGGGGTGTGCTGCCGGGACTGCGGTTCCGGCTCGCCTACGAGACCTGGGGCGCGCTGGACGAGGACCGGTCCAACGCGGTGCTCGTGCTGCACGCCCTCACCGGTGACAGCCACGTCGCCGGACCCGAGGGCCCCGGCCACCCGACCTCGGGCTGGTGGGACGCCCTGGTGGGTCCTGGCCGGGCGCTGGACACCGACCGGTGGTTCGTCGTCGCGCCCAACGCGCTGGGCGGCTGCCAGGGCAGCACCGGGCCGTGGGACACCGCGCCGGACGGCAGGCCGTGGGGCGACCGGTTCCCCGCCATCGGCATCCGGGACCAGGTGGCCGCCGAGCTGGGGCTGGCCGACGCGCTCGGCATCGCCTCGTGGGCGGCGGTCGTCGGCGGGTCCATGGGCGGGATGCGGGCGCTGGAGTGGGCGGTGACCGCGCCGGACATGGTGCGGTCGCTGCTGGTGCTCGCCGCGCCCGCCGCGTCCGCCGCCGACCAGATCGCGCTCGCCTCGGCGCAGCTGCACGCCCTGCGGCTGCACCCGGAGGAGGGGATGGCGGTGGCCAGGCGGATCGCCCACCACGGGTACCGCACCGCCGCCGAGCTCAACGCCCGGTTCGGGCGGGGCGTGCAGGGGGACGGGCGGTTCGCCGTCGAGTCCTACCTGGACCACCAGGCGGACAAGCTGGCCAGGAGGTTCGACCCCGGCAGCTACCGGGTGCTGACCGAGGCGATGAACGGCCACGACGTGGGCCGGGGGCGGGGCGGGGTGCGCGCGGCGCTGAGCGCGGTGACCGCGCGCACCCTCGTCGCCGGGATCGACACCGACCGGCTCTACCCGCTGGAGCAGCAGCGCGAGCTGGCCGAGGCGATCCCCGCAGCGGGCGACCTGCGCGTCGTGGCCTCGCCGTACGGCCACGACGGGTTCCTCGTGGAGGAGGAGCAGGTCGCCGCGCTGCTGGGGGAACTGCTGCGGGTCAGAAGCCCGCGGTGATGCGGGTGAACTCCAGGTCGGCCTGCGAGATGCCCGAGCAGCTGGCCGACACCTGGCCGTCGCAGCCGCCTCGGTCCCGGTTGACCGCCCAGAACGCGAGGCGGCCGAGGCCGTTGTTCTTCGACCAGTCGCGGATCTTGGTCCAGTCCGCGGCGGTGGTCAGCTCCTTCTGGTCGGACAGGCCGTTCATGCCCGAGATGCCGATGTGCTCGTAGGCGTCGGCGTCGCTGTACCCGAAGGTCGACTTCACCTTGTTCTTCAGCCCGGTGGCCGCGCTGATGGTGTCGGTCGCGATGTTGGAGCTGCCGAAGTCGAACGGCATGATCGTGAAGACGTCGATCTTGGCGTCCAGCGCGCCCGCCCGCTCGATGAGGCGGTTGCCCCAGAAGTTCGGGCCGGTGGTGCCGGTGCCGAACGTGACGATGGTCTGCACGTTCGGGTTCTTCTGCTTGACGATCTTCAGCGCGGACAGCACGCGGTCCTGCACGACCTCGTTCTCGAACTCGTCGGAGTTCTCGATGTCGATGTCGATCGCCTTGAGCTGGTAGGCGTCGATGACCTTCTGGTACGCGCCCGCCAGCGCCTCGGGGGTCGAGCAGTTCGGGCCGAGCTTGTTGCCGCTCCAGCCGCCGAACGACGGCACGATGTCACCGCCAGCCGCGCGGATCGCCTTGATCGTGGTCTCGTCCACGCCGCCGGTCAGCGGCCGGGTGCCGTCCCAGGACGGGTTGCAGCCGCCCGAGGACAGGATGAACGCCATCGTGAACCACTTGACGCCGGTCTGCTGCATCACGGTGGTCGCGGACTGCGGGTTGCCCCAGCCCAGGAACAGGTACGGGGCACCGCGCCCGCCCGCCGGGGACGGCTGCGGGTCCGGGCTCGGCTCGGGGTCCGGCGTCGGCTCGGGCGAGGGCTCCGGGGTGGTGCCCGCCTTCTTCGCCGTCTTCGCGGTCAGCGCCGCGCTCTTGGCCGAGGCGTTGCCCGCCGCGTCCCGCGCCACGACGCTGAACTGGTACGAGGTGTCGGCGGTCAGGCCGGACACGGTCGCGGTGGGGCTCGCGACGGTGGTGGCCTTGTCGCCGCCCTTGTAGACGTCGTACGCGACCACGCCGACGTCGTCGGTCGACGCGTTCCAGGCCAGCGTGACCGAGTCCGCCGTGGTGGCGGTGGCCTTCAGGCCGCCGGGGACGCTCGGCGCGGCCTTGTCACCGGGGTTGCCGGTGCCGGTGCCCGCGCAGGGGTTGCCGTTGATCGTGCAGTTCGTCGGGGCGCCGCCGCCCGCGCCGATGAAGCCGAACGCCACCGAGGAGCCCGCGCCGACCGCCGCGTTCCAGTCCCGGTTGGTCGCCGTGTAGCGGTCGCCGTTCCGGGTGACCTGCGCGTCCCAGAAGGAGCCGACCGTGGTGCCCGAGGGCAGGTCGAACTCGATCTTCCAGTTGTTCGAGGCCGACGACCCGCTGTTGGCGACGGTGAACTTCGCCTCGAAGCCGCTGCCCCAGTCCTGGGTCTTGGCGAAGGTCGCCGTCAGGTTGGTCGCCGCGCTCGCGGACGGGATCAGCGCGTAGGAACCCGCCGCGAGAGCCGCGACGGCGAGCAGCACGCCCGTTCTGGTTTTCATGTTCCGCTTTTCTCCTCGGCGCGTTTATGAGCAGGGAATCACGCCCGCGGAGAAGAATGGACCTCGATAGCGCGCGCCGTCAAGGAAATGCGCATTTTTAAATTGACTTTAAATCTTCCTTTTGTGTTCCACATCATTCTCGCGCCGGGCGGGGCGGCGTTTCGGGCGCCGCTCACTCCTCCAGCGAGGTCGCGATCCAGTCCGACACTGGGAGGTCGCGGGTCTGGCACTCCAGCGCCAGCTTCACCGTCCAGCGCAGCGCCTGGAGCACCACCGTGGCCAGCTCCTGCGGCGCGCCGTTCGCCAGCGCGATCTCGATCTGCTCGGCGGCGGCCTCCTGGTCGCCGTGCACCTCGGCGAGCAGCGCGCGGATCGCCGTGCGCACCGGCGGGTCCGCGTCGTCGATCGGCACCTCCTGGCCCGCCTCGTCGAACACCTGCATCTTCACCGGCGTCGCCCCGCCCGAGCCCAGCGCCGACACCATTCCGCTGCACTCGGAGAACAGCAGCAGCACCAGCTCCCTGATGTCCTCGTCGCCCTCGGGCGACCCGCTCAGGTAGCCGGTGACGAGGTCGACCGCCACAGCGTCCTCGCCCACCTTTGTGGCGGCCAGGGCCTCCCCGGCCACGGCGTGCAGGCGCGCCCAGCGATCCGGATCTTGCTGCGGGTGCATTCGGCCAGCTTCCGTCGGGGTCCGCGGTCAGGAGTAATGCCTACCCCGTGCGCTTCGGGTGTCGCAACGCCTTGCCCGAGGAGCGGGCGGGTGATACCCCGGTACGACGCTCTCCGGAGCGATGTGCCGGGCCCGTCGGGGCACCTAGCATCGCCGGGTGATCCGCTCCGCGTTCCGCGCCCTGCTCCAGGTGCTCCTCCTGCCGGACCGGACGCGGGTCCCGGTCGGGCGGCTGCGCGGCCCGCTGCGGGCGCTGCTGCTGATCGGCGCCTTCGCGCTGGCCACCGTGAGCAGCTCGGACTACACCACCCACCAGGAACCGGACGGCTGGTGGGTGGTCCTGTTCGCGGCCGCGGTGATCCCGATCGCCCTGCTCTGCTTCTCCTCGCCGCTGGCCGCCTGGCGGGCCTCGCTGGTCGGGATCGTCGCGGTCCGGCTGGTCACCGGATCGGGGCCGGAGATCCTCGGCGTCGGCGAGTGGCTGTGGTTCCCGCTGCCGATGATCGCCGTCGGGCTGGTCTTCGCCCGGCCGGTGGTGCTCGCGGTGGCCTTCGTCACGGCGCTGGTGCTGGCCGCGCTGGCGCTCTCGGTCAACGACGACTTCGGCGGCCACTACCCGGCCACGGTGCTGGTCCTGCTGCTGCTCCTGCTCGCCGCCTACGCCGTCGGCGGGCGCGGGCGGGCCGAGCGGCGCTTCCACGCGGAGCGGGACGAGAAGGCCGCGCTGGTCGAGCGGGCCCGCATCGCGCGGGAGATGCACGACGTGGTCGCCCACCACATGTCCCTGGTGGTGGTGCGCTGCGAGACCGCGCCCTACCGGCTGCCGGGGCTGCCCGAGGCGGCGGCCGGGGAGTTCGCCGAGCTGGGCGAGGTGGCCCGCGCCGCCATCACCGACATGCAGCGGCTGCTCGGCGTGCTGCGCGCCGAGGGGCAGCACGCCGACCTGGCCCCGCAGCCGGGGCTCGCCGACATCGCCGACCTGGTCCCCGGCGCGCGGGTGGTGGGCGCGCGGGTGCCGGAGGCGGTCGGGCTGACGGCGTACCGGGTGGTGCAGGAGGCGCTGACCAACGCCCGGCGGCACGCGCCGGGGTGCGAGGTGGACGTGCGGGTGGCGCTGCGGCGCGGCGCGCTCGTGGTGCGGGTGCGCAACACCGGGGGTGGGGCGTCGCTGGGCGGGGGGAGCGGGTTGGGGCTGGTGGGGATGCGGGAGCGGGTCGC
This sequence comes from Actinosynnema pretiosum, assembly GCF_024171695.1. GTDB lineage: Bacteria > Actinomycetota > Actinomycetes > Mycobacteriales > Pseudonocardiaceae > Actinosynnema > Actinosynnema pretiosum. The sequence continues at coordinate 105,134 of NZ_JAMTCF010000017.1, forward strand.
GGTGCACGGGGGGACGGTGGACGCGGGGCCGTCGGGCGACGGGGGGTTCGAGGTGCTGGCGCGGATTCCGGTGGGGGAGGGGCGGTGAGCGGCGGGCCGGTGGGCGGCGGGCAGGCGGGCGGTGCGGTGGGGGACGGCGCGGGGGAGCGTGGCGCGGTGGTGAGCGGGGTGGCGGTGATCCGGGTGCTGGTGGTCGACGACCAGGAGATGGTGCGGGAGGGGTTCTCGGCGCTGCTCGACGCCCAGCCCGACATCACCGTCGTCGGCGCGGCCGGGGACGGGGCCGAGGGGGTGGCCAAGGTGCGCGCGCTGCGGCCGGACGTGGTGCTGATGGACGTGCGGATGCCCGGCGTGGACGGCATCGAGGCCACCGGGATGCTCGTCGACGACCCGGCCCGCGTGCTCGTGCTGACCACCTTCGACCTGGACGACTACGTGTACGAGGCGCTGCGCGCCGGGGCCAGCGGGTTCCTGCTCAAGCACGCGCCCGCCCGCGAGCTGCTGGACGCGGTGCGGGTGGTCGCGCGCGGCGACGCGCTGCTCGCGCCGTCCATCACCAAGCGGCTGATCGAGGACTTCGTGCGGGCCAGGCCCGCGCGGGCGGTGCGGCCACCGGCGCTGACGGCGCTGACCGACCGGGAGACCGAGGTGCTGCTGATGGTCGCGCGCGGGCTGTCCAACGCCGAGATCGCGCGCGGGCTGAACGTGGCCGAGCAGACCGTCAAGACGCACGTGAGCCGGGTGCTGATGAAGCTCGGGCTGCGCGACCGCGCCCAGGCGGTGATCGCGGCCTACGAGTCGGGGCTGGTGGTACCGGGGTAGCCCGACTCCGGGGTGACGATCCGGGGCCCGTCACCTCCCTAGCTTCGCCGCCATGGGGAAGTCGATCGCGGCGCTGGCCGCGTTGCTGGTGCTGGTCGCGCCGGGTGGCGGGGGTCGCCCGGTGCACCGGGTGGAGGTGCTCGGGGACCTGGCGTCCGCCGCGCACGTGGCGGTGGTGGTGCCCGGTTCGGACGTGGACGAGCGCCGCTTCGAGGGCACGGTGGGCGCGATGGCCCGCGCCGTGCGGGCCGAGGCGGACCGGCCGGACCTGGCGGTCGTGGCCTGGCTCGGGTACGAGACGCCGTCAGGGGTGGGCGTGGACGCCGCGTCGGGCAGGCTGGCTCGCACCGGGGCCCGCGCGCTGGCCGACTACGCCATCACCCTGCCCGGCCGGGTCCACCTGCTGTGCCACAGCTACGGCACCGTCGTGTGCGGCCTCGCCGCGCGGGAGCTGGCCGAGCGGGGCGTCCCGGTCGCCGACGTGGCGCTCACCGGCAGCCCCGGCGTGCGGGCGGGTGCGGCGGCGGAGCTGGGCGCGGGCACGCGGGTGTGGGCGGCCAGGGCGGACGGCGACTGGATCGGCCGGGTGCCGAACGCGCGGCTGCTCGACCTCGGCCACGGCCCCGACCCCGCCGACCCGGCCTTCGGCGCGCGGCCGTTCCCGACCGGCGGCGTCACCGGGCACGACGGGTACTACGCGCCGGGGACCGGGTCCCTGCGCGCCCTCGCCCGCATCGCGGTGGGGGAGCGGCCGTGAGCGCGACCCCGCGCCGCGCGGCGGGGCGGAACGACCGACCGCCGCGCGCCGAGTCCGCGCCCCGGCCCGGCTCGTGCGGCTGCTCCGCCCGGCCCGGCGCCGAGCGGCGGTGCGGGACTGGGGACTGCCGCACCGCGACCCCGTCCCCCGGCCCGGCCGGCGCGAACCAGCGCACCGGCTCCGTGCTGCCGCCCTCGGGTGGGCAGGCGGTCCCGCGTCCTGGCACGGCCGGTTCGGCTCCGCCTCCTGGCCGCGTGCTGCCGCCCTCGACCGGGCAAGTGCCGTCGTTCCTCGACCCGGCCGGTGCGGGTCCACGTCCCGGCTCCGTGCTGCCGCCCTCGACCGGGCAGGGACCCCCGTCCCCCGGTCGGGCTGGCGCGATCCCGCGTCCCGGCCCAGCGTTGCCGCCCCCGAGTGGGCAGGCACCCCCGTGCCCAGGCCTGGCCGGTGCTGCCCCGCGTCCCGGCCCCGCGCTGCCGCCCCCGATCGGGCAGGCGCCCCCGTCCACCGGCCCGGCCGGTGCGGGTCCGCGTCCCGCCCCCGTGCCGCAGCCCCCGCCCACCGACCAGGCAGGTGGTCCCGTGACCCGCGACCCGTTCGTCGACGCAGTCCGCGCCATCGCGATCACCGGCGTGGTGCTCGGCCACTGGCTGGTGACCGCGCTGGTGCTCACCGAGCACGGCGTGGTGCTGGACAGCCCGCTGCGCTGGATGCCCGAGCTCGCCCCGGTGACCTGGGTGCTCCAGACCCTGGGGCTGTTCTTCTTCGCTGGCGGGTTCGCCGCCGCCCGCTCGCGGGTGCCCTGGTGGGCTCGGGCGCGTCGGGTGCTGCCGTCGGTCGGCGCGCTGCTCGGGGTGTGGGCGCTGGTCCTGCTGGGGCTGTCGCTGCGCGGGCTGCCGCAGGAGACCGTGCTGGTCGTCGGGTGGCTGGTGGTGGGGCCGCTGTGGTTCCTCGGCGTGCACCTGGCGCTGCTGGCCTGCACGCCGCTGCTGCGCCGCCTCGGCGCGCCGGGGCTCCTCGTCACCGTGCTGCTCTCCGCGCTCGACCTCGGCTGGATCAACGTGCTGCTGGTGTGGAGCGCGCCGTGGCAGCTCGGGCTGCTGCTGCGCGGCGGCCCCACCACGAAGCCCGACCCGCGCGCCTGGCGGCTTCGGGGAGCTGCCCTGCTGGTCGGCGGCGCGACCGCGTTCGCCCTGCTGGTCCGGTTCGGCGGCTACCCGGCCAGCGCGGTCGGGGTCACCGGCGGCGAGTCGTCCAACCTCTTCCCGCCCTCACCGGCCGCGCTGGCGCTGGCCTTCGCGCAGATCGGCCTCGTGCTGCTGGTCCGCCCGAGGTTCCCGGCCAGGTGGATCAACGACCGGGCGCTGCCGATCTACCTCGCCCACCAGAGCGCGCTGCTCGCCATCGCCCTGGTGGGCGCGGTGCTCGGACCCGTCCCCGGCCTGCTGACCGAGCCCGGCTCACCGTCATGGGTGGTGCAGCGCCTCGCGTGGCTGCCAGTGCTCTGGTGCGCGCTGCTGGTCCTGCTTCGCGGCGCAGGCCAGCAGCGCCACCACGATCGTCGCGCCGTGCAGCGCGAGCACCGAGCTGGTCGGCTCCAGCGCCAGCATCGGCGGGACGCAGGCCAGGGCGGTCAGCAGCCACGGGCGGCGGTCGTGGCAGGCGCCGGAGCGGGCCACGTGCACCAGGTACCAGCCCAGGAGCAGGTGGATGAGGTTCTGCAGCGCGTCGACCTGGAGCCCGCCGAGGCTGCCCGCCTGCCCGGCGAAGCCGGTCACCACGAACCCGACCACGCCCAGCGCGCCGTAGCCGACGCCGAGGGTGACCGCGAGCCTGGTGCGGTGCGTCTCCCTGGTCCGGCACAGCGGGAGGGCCTGGTGGCGCTCGAAGCGGTGGAACGCCCGCAGCAGCGGCAGCAGGAGCAGCACGAGCAGCGCGGGCCAGCGGGGACCGCCGGAGGTGAGCAGCCAGGTGACCGCGCTGCTCGGGGAGTCCAGCAGGCCCAGTGAGCCGACGACGGCGGCCAGCGCGGTCAGGTAGCCCAGGTACAGGGTCATGGGGGTGGTGCGCGCGAAGTGCACCACCCGCCACGGCGTGCCGCCCGCCAGCCACGCGGTCGCCCGCTCGCGCAGCAGCATCACCAGGCACAGCTGGCCCAGCGCCAGCACCAGCAGGAGCACGGTGGGCGAGCCGGAGCCCTCGTCGCCGGGCAGCGCGACCGCCGTGCCCGCGTAGCCGCCCAGCACCAGCAGCGCGCCCAGCGCGGGCACGGACACCAGGGCCAGGCCCGCGTAGGCGGCCCGGCGGACCCTGGCCAGCGAGCCGTCCGCGTAGCAGAAGCCGAGCTGCTGGAGCAGCAGCGCGCCCAGCACCAGGTTGGCGTAGCCGCCGGTGCGCCACTCGTGGGCGACCCGGACCGCGTCCACCGCCGTCATCAGGGCGACCAGCGCGAACGGGGTGAGCAGGCGGGCCCTGCGGTGCAGCGCGGCCATGAGCGGGGTGGCGGCGACCGCGACCAGGTAGACGCCGACGAACCACAGCGGCTGGGCGATCAGCCTGCCGAACAGCTCGACGCCGTCCTCGGGCACGTCCAGCAGTTGCAGCGGCAGCGGCAGGACCAGCCAGGCCAGCACGAACGCCAGCACCGGGCGCAGCAGCCAGGTCAGGCGGCCGGTCAGGTAGCGGCCGTACCCGCCGTGGTCGGCGCGCACGGCCTGCCAGGCCAGCAGGTTGGCGTGGCCGCCCGCGAAGAAGAACACCGGGACGGCCTGGAGCACCCAGGCGGCCACCCACAGCCACTGGGCGCCGAAACCGGCCCAGCGGGAGAGGGTGAGCAGGGACTGGCCCGCGACGACCAGGGCGAGGCTGGCCAGGCGCAGGAAGGTGGCGTACCGGTCGGGGCTCGCCGGGAGCGGCGCCGGGTGGGCGGGCGCGGGCTCGGGGGCGTCGGCCCTGCGGCGGGCGCGGGCGCCGGGGACGCGCGCCAGCAGCAGCAGCACGACGACGGCGCTGCCGAAGCCCCAGGCGAGCACCGGCTCGTGGCCGGGCGCGCTCCAGCGCTGCCGCCACGAGTTGAACTCCAGGCCCGCCGCGTACACCGAGGCCACCGCGTGGCACTGCGACTCGGAGCCGCGCGGGTTGGCCCGGCAGCGGTCGTGCATGTCCAGTTCCAGGCGGGTGTCCAGCTCGCGGCGCGCGGCCTGCGGGAGGGGCTGGCCCTTGATCTCCGCGTAGCGCAGCAGGTCGTAGCCGAGGTCGTGGGACTTGCAGGACAGGTCGAAGTCCCAGGTCGTGGCGCCCGCCGGGCCGGAGCAGTCGCCGGACGGGTCCGCCGCGCGCAGCGTGCCGTCGTCGGCGCGGACCGCGCTCGGGCTGCGGCCCATCACCGCGTTGAAGTCGGCCGGGAACGCCGTCAGCGGGTCCACCCCGCTCGGGTGGCGCAGCGCGTCCACGGCCGCCGCGGCGACCGCGCCGTCCCCGGTCAGCGGCGCGTCCTTGGCCGCGGTGGCCGGGCGCGACGCGACCACACCGCAGACGAGGACCGCCAGGGTGACCAGGACGAAGCGGGACCAGGCGGGCAACCGGGCGAACAGGTCGAGCCCCGACCGGCCCCGCGCGGGGCGTTCGGCTGCTGCGCTCATTGGGCGGAGAGATTACGGAACGAAAACGACGAGGCCAAGGGGTCGCTTCGGGTGAACCCCGGATTCGTTGTGCGCGCGAAGGGTCGGAACGGGATCACCACGGTGCGCGGACCTCCTCGTTTGCCGTGCGCGAACCACGCCCGAAAGGGTTCGGACGCGCGCTGACCTGCACAGGAGCCCGTACCGCGCGGGGCGTGCGCACCCAGGGTGAACTATTCGGTCACCGGGTGGAACGGCAGGCGCGGGCGGGAACTTGAGAACATTGGCACACCGGGGATCGGCGTGGGAATCGACCCCTGCGACAAGCCGTTCACCAGTCGTCATCGCGGAGAGTGCGCATTGATCAGGTGAGGGTGAAGGCCATTGTCAGGGTTAACGGCGCGCGGTCCCGGAAAAGGGCGGGAGTTCGGGCGGGCGGGCCTGCGCGGGGGCGGTTCAGGCGGCCGGGTCGGTCCGCAGCACGCCGGACGAGGTGATCGACGCCAGCGCCATGCGGGTCAGCAGGGCGGCCATCTGCTCGCGGTCGAGGTGCGCGCTGTGCGGGGTCGAGTTGATCAGGCCGAAGACCGCGTGCGCGGCGGCCCGCGCGGTCGGCTCGTCCACCCCGCGCACGCCGTCCTGGATGACCCGCACCCACACCTCGACGTAGCCGCGCTGGAGCGCCCGCACCCGCCTGCGGTCCGGGTCGGTGAGGTTGGCCAGGTTGCGGATGTGCACCGTGATCAGCGCCGGGTCGTCCAGCGCGAAGTCCACGTGCCAGCCGACCAGCGCGCGCAGCGCGGTCTCCGGGTCGGCGGCGGCCTCCACCCTGGCCCGGCCGCCGTCGAGCAGGCGTTCGCTGATCGCGGTCAGCATCTCGCCGAGCATCGCGTCCTTGCTGCGGAAGTGCCGGTAGAGGGCGGGCCCGGAGATGCCGACCGCGGCGCCGATGTCGTCGATCCCCACGCCGTGGAAACCGTGGCGGGCGAACAGCTCGGCCGCCGCCGAGAGGATCTGCTCGCGTCGGGTCTGCTTCGCCGTCCCGGTCGGGTTCACGGCGTCATCCTAATCGAGCGCGCGGACGTGGGTAAACGTTCGTTAACGGAGTTGTTCGCCACTTGGGAACCGGAAAAGGCGATATCCGCGCGGGAAACCGATCGCGACTCGCATTACTCGTGGGTAACACCGGTCGGTAACCCCGGACCCCCGAACCGGGGGTGATCTTGGCTGGTCGCGCCGCGCGGGCGGCCCCGGCCGAGGTCAGCCGCGCGCCGGGTGCCCCGAAAGGGCTTCGGGTTCACCCGATGCCCCCTGGTGTGGCATTGCCGGAATCGCCGGGGTGGTGGACGGTTGGCGTTAACCGTCGCTAACATCGGACGAGGTTAACGACCGCTAACCGCGAGGGGAGTCCATGGCAGCCCCCGTCCTGCGCAGCACCGCCGACCGGGCGTCCGACGCGTTCCGGCGCGGCGTCGAGGCGCACACCGCGCTGACCGCCGACCTGCGCGCCCGGCTCGCCGCCGCCGCGACCGGCGGCCCCGAGAAGGCCCGCGCCCGGCACGTCGAGCGGGGCAAGCTGCTGCCGCGCGACCGGGTCGACGCGCTGCTCGACCCCGGCTCCCCGTTCCTGGAGCTGTCCCCGCTCGCCGCGAACGGCCTGTACGACGACGAGGCCCCCGGCGCGGGCGTCGTCACCGGCGTCGGCCGCGTCGAGGGCCGCGAGTGCGTGGTCGTCGCCAACGACGCCACCGTCAAGGGCGGCACCTACTACCCGCTGACCGTCAAGAAGCACCTGCGCGCCCAGGAGGTGGCGCTGCACAACCACCTGCCGTGCGCCTACCTGGTCGACTCCGGCGGCGCGTTCCTGCCCCGCCAGGACGAGGTGTTCCCCGACCGCGAGCACTTCGGCCGGATCTTCTTCAACCAGGCCACGATGTCCGCGCGCGGCATCCCGCAGATCGCCGCCGTCCTCGGCTCCTGCACGGCGGGCGGCGCGTACGTGCCCGCCATGAGCGACGAGGCGGTGATCGTCCGGGGCCAGGGCACGATCTTCCTGGGTGGCCCGCCGCTGGTGAAGGCCGCCACCGGCGAGGTCGTCACCGCCGAGGAGCTCGGCGGCGGCGAGCTGCACTCGCGGGTCTCCGGCGTCACCGACCACCTCGCCGAGGACGACGCGCACGCGCTCGCGATCGTCCGCTCCATCGTCGGCACGCTCGGCCCGCGCGCCCCCCGCCCGTGGGAGGTCGCGCCCACCGAGGAGCCCGCGCACGACCCGGCCGACCTGTACGGGGTCGTCCCGGTGGACAGCCGCACCCCGTACGACGTGCGCGAGGTCATCGCCAGGGTGGTCGACGGCAGCCGGTTCCAGGAGTTCAAGCGCGAGTACGGGCAGACCCTGGTCACCGGGTTCGCCCGCGTCCACGGCCACCCCGTCGGGATCGTGGCCAACAACGGCGTCCTGTTCGGCGAGTCCGCGCTCAAGGGCGCGCACTTCATCCAGCTGTGCGACCAGCGCGGCGTGCCGCTGGTGTTCCTGCAGAACATCAGCGGGTTCATGGTCGGCCGCGAGTACGAGGCGGGCGGCATCGCCAAGCACGGCGCGAAGATGGTCACCGCCGTGGCCTGCGCCCGCGTCCCGAAGTTCACCGTCGTCATCGGCGGCTCGTTCGGCGCGGGCAACTACTCGATGTGCGGGCGGGCCTACTCGCCCCGCTTCCTGTGGATGTGGCCCAACGCGCGCATCTCCGTCATGGGCGGCGAGCAGGCCGCGTCCGTGCTCGCCACCGTCCGGCGCGACCAGCGGCCCGACTGGTCGGCCGAGGACGAGGAGGCCTTCAAGGCCCCGATCCGCGCCCAGTACGAGGACCAGGGCAACCCCTACTACTCGACCGCCCGGCTGTGGGACGACGGCGTGATCGACCCGCTGGACACCCGCGCCGTGCTCGGCCTGGCGCTGTCCGCGGCGGCGAACGCCCCGCTCGACCCCGTCGGCTACGGCGTCTTCCGGATGTGATGCGCGTGTTCGACACCGTCCTGGTCGCCAACCGAGGCGAGATCGCCGTCCGGGTCGTCCGGGCGCTGCGCCGCGCGGGCATCCGGTCCGTCGCGGTGTTCAGCGACGCCGACGCGGACGCGCTGCACGTGCGGCTGGCCGACACCGCCGTGCGCATCGGGCCCGCCGCCGCCCGCGAGAGCTACCTCGACGCCGGGCGGATCGTCGCCGCCGCGCTGGAGACCGGCGCGCGGGCCGTGCACCCCGGCTACGGGTTCCTCGCCGAGAACGCCGGGTTCGCCCGCGCCTGCGCCGAGGCGGGCCTGGTGTTCATCGGGCCGCCGGTCCGGGCCATCGAGGTGATGGGCGACAAGATCCAGGCCAAGCTGACCGCCGCCGCCGCGGGCGTCCCGGTGGTGCCGGGGCGCGCCGAACCCGGCATGGGGGACGACGAGCTGGTCGCCGCCGCCACCGAGATCGGGTTCCCGGTGCTGGTCAAGCCCTCCGCCGGTGGTGGCGGCAAGGGGATGCGGCTGGTCCGCGAGGCCGCCGGGCTGCGCGAGGCGGTCGAGTCCGCCCGGCGCGAGGCGCGCGCGTCCTTCGGGGACGACGCGCTGCTCGTCGAGCGGTACGTGACCGACCCCCGGCACGTCGAGATCCAGGTGCTCGCCGACGCGCACGGCACGACCGTGCACCTGGGCGAGCGCGAGTGCAGCCTCCAGCGCAGGCACCAGAAGGTGATCGAGGAAGCCCCGTCGCCGCTGCTCGACGCCGCCGCGCGCGAGGCCATGGGGCGCTCGGCGGTGCTGGCCGCCGAGTCGGTCGGCTACGTCGGCGCGGGCACCGTCGAGTTCATCGTCGACGGCGCGACCGGCGAGCACTTCTTCCTGGAGATGAACACCCGGCTCCAGGTCGAGCACCCGGTCACCGAGCTGGTCACCGGCGTCGACCTGGTCGAGCAGCAGCTGCGGGTCGCCGCCGGGGAACCGCTCGGGTTCACCTCGGTCGAGCTGCGCGGGCACGCCGTGGAGGCGCGGGTGTACGCCGAGGACCCGGCGCGCGGGTTCCTGCCCACCGGCGGGCGGGTGCTGCTGCTGCGCGAGCCGGACGGGGTCCGGGTGGACTCGGCGCTGCGCGAGGGGCTGGTGGTCGGCAGCGACTACGACCCCATGCTGGCCAAGGTGATCGCGCACGGCGCCACCCGCGCCGAGGCGCTGCGCAGGCTCGACGCCGCGCTGTCGCGCACCGCCGTGCTCGGGGTGACCACGAACGTGCCGTTCCTGCGGGCGCTGCTGGCCCACCCGGACGTGCGCGCCGGGCGGCTGGACACCGGGCTGGTGGAGCGCTCGCTCGACGCGCTGGTGCCCGGCGGGACGCCGGACGACGTGCTCGTCGCGGCGGGCTGCGACCGGTTCCTCGCGCTGGGCGGCGACGACCCGTGGGAGCGGCTCACCGGCTGGCGGGTCGGCGAGCGCGCCTGGGCGCGGTGGGTGCTCGACGGCGCCGAGGTGCGGGTGCGCGGCGTCGTGCCCGACGTGGAGGTGCGCGTCGGCGACGCCGACCCGGTGCGGGTGACCGCGCGGCGCGAGGGCGACGAGCTGGTCGTCGGCGCGCGCCGGTACGCGGTGGCCCGCGACGGGGACGCGCTGTGGCTCGGCCGCGACGGCGGGGCCTGGCAGGTCGTGGAGACCGCCCCCGACGTGGCCGCCGCGCGCGGGGCCTCGTCCGGCGGACCGGTCACCAGCCCCATGCCGGGGACGGTGCTGCTGGTGCGCGCGGCCGAGGGCGAGGCCGTCGTCGCCGGGCAGGCGCTGTTCGTGGTCGAGGCGATGAAGATGGAGCACACCGTCACCGCGCCGGTCGACGGGGTGCTCACCGGGGTACGGGTCCGGCCCGGCGACCAGGTCGCGCTGGACGAGCAGTTGGCCGCAGTTCTGCCACCCGAGGAGTGAGGGCGTTGTTGGACTTCCGGCTGGACGAGGAGCACGAGGCGCTGCGCGCCACCGTGGAGCGGTTCGCCCGCGACGAGGTGGCGCCCGTCATCGGCGGGTTCTACGAGCGCGAGGAGTTCCCGTACGACATCGTCGCGAAGATGGGGCGGATGGGCCTGTTCGGGCTGCCCGTCCCCGAGGAGCACGGCGGCATGGGCGGCGACTACTTCGCGCTCTGCCTCGCGCTGGAGGAGCTGGGGCGGGTCGACTCGTCCGTCGCGATCACCCTGGAGGCCGGGGTGTCGCTGGCGGTCATGCCGCTGCTGCGGTTCGGCACCGACGAGCAGAAGGCGCGCTGGCTGCCCGCGCTGGCCGCCGGTGAGGCGCTGGGGGCGTTCGGCCTGACCGAGCCCGGCGGCGGTTCCGACGCGGGCGCGCTGCGCACCACCGCGCGCCTGGAGGACGGCCAGTGGGTGCTCAACGGCACCAAGGCGTTCATCACCAACTCGGGCACCACGATCACGTCCCTGGTGACCGTGGCCGCCGTGACCGGCCGCAAGCCGGACGGCCGCCCGGAGATCTCCACGATCATCGTGCCCGCCGGGACGCCGGGGCTGGCGGTGGGGAGCAAGTACTCCAAGGTCGGGTGGAACGCCTCCGACACGCACGAGCTGTCGTTCCAGGACTGCCGGGTCCCCGAGGCGAACCTGCTCGGCGAGCGCGGGCGCGGGTACGCCCAGTTCCTGCGCACCCTCGACGAGGGCCGGGTGGCGATCGCCGCGCTCGGCGTCGGGCTGGCGCAGGGGTGCGTGGACGAGTGCGTGCGCTACGCCAAGGAGCGCGAGGCGTTCGGCTCGCCGATCGGGCGGTACCAGGCGATCCAGTTCAAGATCGCCGACATGGAGGTGCGGGCGCACACCGCGCGGCTGGCGTACTACCAGGCGGCGTCGAAGATGCTGCGCGGCGAGCCGTTCAAGCGGGAGGCGGCGATCGCGAAGCTCGTGTCGTCCGAGGCGGCGATGGACAACGCGCGCGAGGGGGCGCAGGTGTTCGGCGGGTACGGGTTCATGAACGAGTACCCGGTGGGGCGGTTCTACCGGGACGCGAAGATCCTGGAGATCGGGGAGGGGACGAGCGAGGTGCAGCGGATGCTGATCGCTCGGGAGCTGGGGTTGTAGCGTTCGGCCCGTGACCGAGGACGAGTTCGCGATCCGGTTGACGCGCGACGAGGCGCTGGTGCTCTCCGACTGGCTCCACCGCGCCCTGGGCACGCCGGAGTTCGACGCCCTGGTGGACCGGGACCCCGCCGCGTGGGTTCCGGTGCACCGGATCTCGGGTGCGCTGGAGACCTCGCTGCCCGAGGTCTTCGCGCCCGACTACGACGCCCGGCTGGCCGCCGCGCGCGAGCGGCTGCTGGTCGACCCGGTCGAGCAGCGCAGGCGGTTCCTGGAGCGGGAGTGGGGGCGCGGGCCGGAGGCGGGCGCAGGCCCCGCCTGAGCCGCGGCGCGGTGGTTCGCGCCGCGGCGAGGAGCGGCCGTGACCCCGCTACTCCGGGAACCGCCCGTGCCTGCCCCACCCCTCCGCGAACCGCCGCAACCCCGGCCCCGCGTCCTGCAGCGACACCAGCCCGTGCGCCAGCTCGTTCTCCAGCGCCGCCTCCTCCGCCAGCTCCTCCTGCTCCAGCAGCGACAACCGGTCGTGCCGCAGGCACGTCTGCGGGAACGCCGCGAGCTGCGCCGCCAGCTCCCGCGCCGCCTGGAGCGCCGTCCCGGTCGGCGCCACCCGGTTCACCAGGCCGATCGCCAGCGCCTCCTCCGCGCGCACCGCCCGACCGGTCAGCACCAGGTCCATCGCCCGGCTCGCGCCGATCAGCCTCGGCAGCCGCACCGTTCCGCCGTCCACCAGCGGGATGCCCCACCGCCTGCTGAACACGCCGAACACCGCGCTCCCGTCCGCCACCCGCAGGTCGCACCACAGCGCCAGCTCCAGCCCGCCCGCCACCGCGTGCCCCGACACCGCCGCGATCACCGGCTTCGACAGCCGCAACCGGGTCGGGCCCATCGGGCCGGTGGTGCTGCGCGGGTCGTTGCCCAGGTCGGTGCCGATCGCGCCCAGGTCCGCCCCGGCGCAGAACACCCCGCCCTCGCCGTGCAGCACCGCCACCGCCGCGCCGGGGTCCGCGTCGAACTCGCGGAACACCTCGGCCAGCGTGTGCGCGGTCGGCCCGTCCACCGCGTTGCGCACGCCCGGCCGGTTCAGCAGCACCGTCCACACCGGACCCGAGCGCTCCACCCGCACCGCGCTCACCGCCCCGGCACCGCCCGCTCCACGATCGCCTTCGCGTCCACCCCGGCGGGCAGGGTGCCGAACGCGACGCCCCAGTCGCCCGCCAGCCGGGACGCGCAGAACGCGTCCGCCACCGCCGGGTGGCCGTGCCGCACCAGCAGCGAGCCCTGGAGCACCAGCGCCATCCGCTCCACCAGCCGCCGCGCGCGGGACTCCGGGTCGGGCTCGACCAGCATCGCCTTCAGCTCCCGCACCGCCGCGTCCAGCCGCCGGTCCGCGCCCGCCGCCGCGTCCAGCTCGGCGGTGAACTCGGCCACCGCGTCCGGCTCCCGCGCGAGCGCGCGCAGCACGTCCAGCGCCGCCACGTTGCCCGAGCCCTCCCACACCGACATCAGCGGCGACTCGCGGAACAGCCTCGGCATCCCGGACTCCTCCACGTAACCGTTGCCGCCCAAGCACTCCAGCGCCTCCGCCGCGTGCGCCGGACCGCGCTTGCACACCCAGTACTTGGCCACCGCCAACCCCAGCCGACCGCGCGACCCGGCCAGCCACAGCCCGACGGTGGTCGCCGCCTCCGACTCCACCGCCAGGTCCGCCAGCACCGCGCGCATCACCGGCTGGTCCACCAGCGCCGCCCCGAACGCCCTGCGGTGCGCGGCGTGGTGCGCGGCCTGCACCAGGCCCGCGCGCATCCCGGCCGCCGACCCGAGCACGCAGTCCAGCCGGGTCGCGTTGACCATCTCGATGATCGTGCGCACCCCGCGCCCCGGCTCGCCGACCAGCCAGCCGACCGCGCCGTCGTACTCCAGCTCGGCCGAGGCGTTCGACCGGTTCCCCAGCTTGTCCTTCAAGCGCTGCAAGGAGATCGCGTTGCGCGTCCCGTCCGGCAGCACCCTGGGCAGCAGGAAGCAGGACAGCCCCTCGTCGGCCTGCGCGAGCGTCAGGAACACGTCCGACATGGGCGCCGAGGTGAACCACTTGTGGCCGGTCAGCACGTGGTGGTCGCCCGCGCGGACGGCGCGGGTGGTGTTGGCGCGCACGTCGGAGCCGCCCTGCTTCTCCGTCATGGACATGCCCGCGACCAGCCCGCGCTTGGTCTCCGGCGCCCGCAGGCCGAAGTCGTACTCGGGGGAGGCCAGCAGCGGCTCGAACCGGGCGGCCAGCTCGGGGGAGCGGCGCAGCGCCGGGACGGCGGCGTAGGTCATCGACACCGGGCAGCCGTGCCCGGCCTCGACCTGCGACCAGGTGTGGAACTTCGCCGCGCGGGCCACGTGCGCCCCCGGCCGGTCGTCGCGCCACGGCGCGGCGTGCAGCCCCCGGCCGATCGCGGTGGCCATCAGCTCGTGCCACGCCGGGTGGAACTCGACCTCGTCGACCCGGTGGCCCCAGCGGTCGTGGGTGCGCAGGACCGGCGGGTGCTCGTTGGCGAGCCTGCCCAGCTCCTGGAAGCGCGCGCTGCCCGCGAGGACGCCCAGCTCGCGCAGCTCCGCCTCGGCCCAGCCCGCGCCGCCGAGGCGCAGGGCGGTCAGCAGGGCCGGGTCGTCGGCCACGTCGTGGCCGGTCAGCGGGGGGACCTGGTTGAGCACCTCGTGTGTGACGTGCGCCATGGCGGCGACGTTACTACCGGCGGGTAACTCTGGGAACCGATCGGCAGAGGAGGGCTGCGGGAGTCCCGTGGGGGCGCGCTCGGCTGCGGACGCCATGCCGCAGGCCGCCACTCCGCAGTCCCGGCCACCACCCGACCCGCGGAAGCGAAGGGGGGTCGCGCGGGCCCTACCCCGGCGCGACCCCCGGACCGTCCCGACCACCCCGGAGCCGGGACGGGGCCTCAGCCCAGGTCGCCGATGAGCGAGCGCACCTGGTTCGACGGGATCGAGAAGCCGATGCCCACGCTGCCCGCCTCGCCGCTGTCCGACGCGGGCGAGTAGATCGCCGAGTTGATCCCGACCACCTCGCCCGCCGCGTTCACCAGCGGACCGCCCGAGTTGCCGGGGTTGATCGACGCGTCGGTCTGGATCGCCCGGTAGCTCACGCTGCGCCTGCCGGTGCCCGGCACCGACACGGTGCGGTCCAGCGCGCTCACGATGCCCGAGGTGACCGTGCCCTGCAGGCCCTCCGGCGAGCCGATCGCCACGACCTGGTCGCCGACCCGCACCGAGTCCGAGTCGGCGAACACCGCCGCCGTCAGCCCGGACACGCCCTCCGCCTGGAGGACCGCGAGATCGCTGTCGGCGTCGGCGCCCAGCACCTTCGCCTGCACCGTGCGACCGTCGTCCAGGGTGACCGAGACCTGCTGCGCGCCCGCCACGACGTGGTTGTTGGTCAGCACGCGCCCGTCCGAGGACAGCACCACCCCGGACCCGACGCCCCGCGACTGCGCGGTCGCCACGTTGACCTGGGCCACGCTCGGCAGGACCTTCTCCGCGATCGCCGACACGTCCGGCGACACGCCCTTCGTCGACACCACCGGCGTGCTCACCGCCGCGGTCGACGTGGCGGCGTCCGGGGCGCTCAGCGCGCCCACCACACCACCGGTCGTCCCGCCGACCAGCGCGGCCACCAGGGCCGCCATCGTCACGGCCGTGCCGGTCCGCCGCCAGAACCCCGGTGCGACGGCTGGCGCGGCAGGCTCGTCCAACGACCCCCGCGAGGAGGGGAAGTCCTGTCGTGTCTCGGTCATGGCACCACTGTCGGCCCGGAGCTTGTGAATTCCCTGAGCGCCCGCACAGGAGAAGCCAAGAAACCGCGCCCCGTGACCGGTGTCACCGCCCGTGGCGCGTCCGGGCCCGGCTCACCGGTCGTCCGGGTCCAGCCCCAGCAGCTCCGCCACGTCGTCCTCGGTCAGCGGCTCCGCGTTGAACAGCACGCCCTGCCCCGCGCTCACGCCCAGCTCCCGCAGCCGCCGCGCCTCGTCCGAGGTGCTCACGTGCACCGCGTGCAGCTCCAGCCCCAGCTTCCGGCTCCACGACAGCAGCGCCACCGCCGCCGCCCGGTCCACCAGGTTCGCCCCCTCTGCCAGCCCGCGCACCGGCGGCCCGCCGAACTTCAGCGCCGACAGCGGCAGCTGCCTGATCCGGTCCACCGCCACGTTCCCGCCGCCCAGCTGGTCCAGCGCGAGCAGGACCCCGTGCGAGGCCAGGATGTTCAGCTCCTCCACCTGCTCCTCGGTCAGCGCCGACGGCAACCTCTCCGGCAGCTCGAACCGCAGCTTGCGCGGCGGCAGCCCGGTGTCCCGCAGCACCTGCCGCACCCACGCCACCAGCTCCGGCTCCTGGCACTGCCGCACGCTCAGGTCCACCGACAGCACCGGCGCGGCCTCGCCCAGCGCCGCGAACCACCGCCCGGCCCGCGCGCACGCCCGCTCCAGCGCCCACCGCTCCAACCGCAGCCCCATGCCGGTGCGCTCCAGCAGCGGCCCCAACCGCCGCAGGTCCACCAGCCCGCGCTTGGCGTGGTCCCAGCGCAGCACCGCCTCGACCGCCACCACCGACCGGTCGGCCAGCGCGTGCACCGGCTCGTAGTCCACCCGGAAGTCGCCCTGCTCGGTCCCGCCCGCCACCGACGCCGCCAGCGCCGCCGAATCCCGCTCGCGCGCGTCCCGGTCCGGGTCGTACAGCGCCCACCCGGCCTTGCCGGAGCCCTTGGCCCAGTCCAGCGCCACGCCCGCCCTGCGCAGCAGCTCCCCGTCCGGCAGGCCGGGCCCCGTGCGGGCGACCACGCCCACGCTGGCCGAGATCCCGATGCCCCGCTCCTCCCACCACACCGGCTCGGCCAGCTCGCGCAGCGCCCGCTCGACCAGGTCCAGCACCGGAGGCAGGTCCGAGCCGGTCACCAGCACGCCGAACTCGTCCCCGCCCACCCGCGCGATCCGCGCGCCACCGCCGAACACCGACCCCAGCGCGGACACCGCGGCCCGCAGCGCCCGGTCGCCCACCTCGTGCCCGAACGCCCCGTTGACCACCCGGAACCCGTCCAGGTCGAACAGCGCCACCACCAGCGACCCCGACCCCTGCGCGCCCTCCTCGCTCTCCAGCCAGCCGAGGAACTGGGCCCGGTTCGCCAGCCCGGTGAGCGGGTCGTTCAGGCTCTGCCGCACCAGTTGCAGCTGCAGCGCCCTGACCTCGTCCAGGTCCTCCACCACCGCCACGTAGCAGCGCACGTCCCCGTCGCGCCCGCGCACCGGCGTGATCGCGAGCTGCGCCGGGATCGCCTCGCCGTCCGCGCGCACCAGCCGCTTCTCGGTCTGCACCCCGTCGCGCTCGCCCGAGCGCAGCTGCCCGCCGAGCCTGCGCAGCGCGGGCAGGTCGTCCGGGTGCACCACCTCCCGCGCGCTCAACCCCGCGACGCGGTGCGGCGGGTAGCCCAGGATCGCGGGCAGCGCGGCGTTGTGGTCGACCACGCGGCCGTCCGGGGCGACCTCGGCGATGGCCAGCGCGGAGGTCCGCCACACGGCCCGGAACTTCGCCTCGCCCTCCTCGCGGACCTCGGCGGCGGCCCGCTCCGCCACGGCCTCGGCGAACCCGGCGGCGAGCGCGCCCAGCGCGACGGGCGCGCGGTCGGCGGCCGGGTGGTTCGCGCCGAACCGGTGGACCAGGTGCGGGCGCAGGTGCTCGGCCAGGAACGCCACGGTCCGCTGGAGCGCGCCGGGGTCGGACAGCCCGTGCCCGACCAGCGCCCGCCCGACCCGGCGGGCGGTCTCCTCGGGCTCGTGGTCGTCCACCGAGGACAGGGCGGCGGTCAGCCGCAGCAGAAAATCGTGGTGGGACTCGGCGGCCTCGCCCTCCGAGGCGAACGCGCCCGCGTCCCCGTCGTCCACCCCACCGCCCGCGCTCCCGTTCACCTCCGGCGCCCGGCCGTCCCGCAGACCCGGTCCCTCCGGCCGGAGCGCGGGTCCGGGGAGCACCTCGGCCCAGCGCTGCGCGAAGCCCTCGTGGGCGGCGGACGCCCCGAGGTCGGTGCGCGGCTCCGGGGCGTCTCCCGCCCCTCCGGCCGTCTTCATTCAGCCCCGGTGCTCAATCGCGTTACACATTCCTGATCGCGTTCACTCCAATGGAGGAATAAGCCGATGCGCATGCGGCATTGAGCTTACTGGGGGATGGGTGCGCAGGCGCAACACGAACGCGGCGACCGGACGGGCCGGGTGGACCGGACCCGGCGAAGTGGCCCGGTCCACCCAGGTAGCGGGGGTGGCGCCGGTTCGGGGAACCACCGGGACCACCGCGCGGCAAAGGACTCCGCGCTTTGTTGATCTTTCCGTTCTTCCCGGCGCCCGCACAAATCGCACGCGGCCCACCACCCGGCCCGGCTTCGGGACCGGTGGCGGTTCCCGCGGAAAAGCGCTGCGGGCACTGGAAAACCGCTTCGCCGCCCGGTTGCGGGGACGCGGTCGGCTCCGCCCAGTGCAGCAGCGCGCCCCTCGCCCGTCAACGTTCCGCGCCCGGCGTCCAGATGCCGGAAACCCTTGACCCGACACCGTTTCGCCGACCTATCCTCACCGCAGCCGCGTTGCGGGGCGCAGGCGTGCGAGGCAAGTCCGTTCCACGTGCGAAGGAGCCCCGTGACCGCAGCACCGCACCCCCCAGGCGCCCGCGCGACCGTCGTGGTCGTCGGCGGCGGCCCCCGCGCGTCCGGACTGCTCGAACGCCTGGGCGCCAACGCCCCCGAGCTGCTAGCCCGACCGCTGGAGGTCCACCTGGTCGACCCGCACCCGGTCGGGGCCGGGCGGGTCTGGCGGCACGAGCAGTCGCCGCTGCTGCGGATGAACTCGATGGCCGAGGACGTCACGGTGTTCACCGACGACAGCGTGGTGTGCGAGGGCCCGGTGCGAACCGGCCCGTCACTCGCCGAGTGGGCGGACCTGGTGCGCTCGGGGGAGATCGAGGTCCCCCTCGACGACGCCGTCCGCGCCGAACTAACCGCGATGCGCCCGACCTCGTTCCCGTCGCGACGGGTGCAGAGCGCCTACCTGTCCTGGTTCCACCGCCTGGCCGTCACCCGGCTGCCCGAGGGCAGCACGGTGGTCGAGCACGTGGGCGAGGCCGTCCGCCTCACCGGCGACCAGACCCAATCCGTCTGGCTCGAAGGCAAAGCAGAACCACTGGTGGCCGACGTGGTGGTCCTCGCACTCGGCCACCTGGACGCCGACCCCACCCCCCAGGAGTCCGCACTGGCCGCGCAGGCCAAGGCCGCCAACCTCCGCTACCTCCCCCCGGACTACACCGCCGACACCGACCTCTCCACCGTCCCGGAGGCCGAGGACGTACTGGTCCGAGGCCTGGGCCTGGCGTTCATCGACCTGGCCGTCCTGCTCGCGCAAGGCAGGGGAGGCCGCTTCGCGCGGGAGAACGGCGTGCTGCGCTACCACCCGAGCGGCCGGGAACCGAGACTCCTGGCAGGCTCACGCCGAGGCGTCCCCTACCACTCGAAGACCGGCTACCGCCTCCAAGGCGCTCCTCCGGAACCACCCCGCTTCCTCAACGTGCCAGCCCTCCTGGACCGCCCCGGCGAAATCGACTTCCGCCACGACGTCTGGCCCCTGATCGCCAAGGACGTCGCACTGGGCTTCTACCGCGAACTGTTCACCGCCCACCCCGACCGAGTCCGCCGCCCCTGGCCCGACTTCTCCAAGGCCTTCGCCGAACTCGACTGGCACTCACCCGCCATGCGCACCCTGGAGGCGGAGTCGATCCCGTCCACCGAGGACCGCCTGGACTTCGAGACCTTGGACCGCCCCCTGCGCGGCCTGGTCCTGGCCGGTCCCGAAGAACTCCAGTCACACCTGCGCACGCACATCACCGCCGACGTGACCCGACGCGCCGACCCGACCCACAGCGCCGACCTGGGCGCGTTCCTGGCCCTGCTGGGCGTCTACGGCGCCCTACCCCCGCTGTTCGCCTCAGGCCGCCTGGTGAACGAGGACGGCTGTTGGCACGGCTTCTTCAGCTTCCTGGCGAGCGGCCCACCACCGGACCGCCTGGAGGAACTCCTGGCCCTGTCCGAAGCCGGGGTGGTCCGCTTCCTGGGCGGAGAACTGGAGGTGCAGGTGGAGAACGACGAGTTCGTAGCCCGCTCCCCGAACACCCCAGGCACCGAGACCCGCGCCAAAACCCTGATCGAGGCCCGCCTCCCCGACCACACCCTCCCCAGAACCCGCAGCCCCCTGCTGCGCCGCTTGGTGGCAGCGGGCGAGGTCCTGGACGTGGCAGGCCTGGTCCGCGTAGACCCAACCGACAGCGCCCTGCTCGACCACAACGGCCACCCACACCCCAGACGCTTCGCGGTGGGCCCCTACACGAACAACAAGGCACACGCCGCATTCGCCAGACCAAAAACGAACGCGCCAGGCTTCAGACAAAACGACGCGGTGGCACGAGCAGCCCTCAAAGCCCTGGCTTCCACCCCAACGCCCCCCAGTTGATCCGCACCACACCAACGGACCGCAAGCCAATCGCACTCGCGGGCTGCGGGGCGAGCGCAGCGAGCCCAAGCAGCCCCACTCCCGCGTCCCTCTTCTCCGTGTGGCCTGGCGAAGCCCGAGCGCAGGTGTCAAGACGCCGCCGCACCGCGCGGCAGACTGCCTGGTCAAACGGCGTCTTGACGCCTGTGCTTGCCTGAAAGGAGGCCACACGGAGAAGAGGGACCCGGACCACCGCAGGGGTACAACCGCACCACCAACCCAACCGCCACCAGCCGGCAGAGCCCGTGTCCCCTCTTTTTTGGAGGTCTGCCCCGCCGGCGAGGCGCGCCCTTAAAGCCCTTGCCCCTCCCCCAAACCTCCCCCTCCCCTAAATCCCCCCAGGCCCATCCACCTTCCCGCTCAACTCCTCCCCCTCCGTCAACCGCAAATCCCGATACCGCCGCAAAGCCTCAGACCAGTGCGGAACCGCCTGCTCCGCCATCCCCAACCGCTCCAGCACATCCCCGATGGCCCGGTGGCACAAAGCCTCCTGGTACCGATCCCCAATAGCCTCGGCCAACGCCAACCCGGCCCGATAGGACTCCAAAGCCTCCTCAGGCCGCCCCAACTCCTGCAACACCGCCCCCACCGTGTGCAGCGTCGCCGTGTGCGCCTTGGTCGGCGAGTCCCCGCTGAACAACCCCAGCGCCTCCACCGCGTGCCCCAGCGCCAGCTCCGGTTCCCCCCGAGCCAGCAGCACGTTCGCCAGGTTGTTCAACCCGCTGGCCCGAGACCGCGCGTCCCCGACCTCCCGCGCGATCTCGACCGTCTCCCTGATCCGCTCCTCGGCCTCCGCCAACCGCCCCGCCGCCATCAGGCAGTACCCCAGGTTCGCCAGCGCGGCCAGCTCCAGGTGCCGGTCCCCGATCGCCAGCGCCGCCGACTCCCCGCACGCCGCCACCGCCTCGTCGATCCGCCCCAAATCCGCCAGCGTCGACCCCAGCCGCAGCAGGAACGTCGCCTCCGCGTGCTTGTCGCCGAGCGCCCGCGCCGCCGTCAGCCCGATCCCGCACAGCGCCAGCCGGTCCAGCCGGTTCCCGCGCCGGAAGTGGAACGCGTCCAGGCACAGCGCCAGCTGCCACGTCCGCTCCCGCAACCCCGAGGTGACCGCGATGTCCAGCGCCAGCCCGAGGTTCGCCTCCTCCATCGTGAACCAGCCCAGCGCGGCCTCGTGCGAGCGCAGCTCCGGCGCGCTCGCGGGCTGGTAGCTCAGCGGCTCGAACGGCTGCACGTGGTCCGACAGGTGCCCGCGCGCCAGGTCCGCCACGTGCAGGTAGTAGTCCAGCAGCCGGTGCGCCGCCTCGGTGTTCTCCTCCTCCGGCTCGGTCGCCGCGAGGTGGTGGGTGAACAGCCGCACCAGGTCGTGCCGCGAGTACCGGTCCGGCATGGACTCGTGCAGCAGGTTCGCGTACGCCAGCGTCCGCAGGTGGGTGCGCGCGCTGCCCACGCCGATGTCCATCAGCGCCGCCGCCGTGTAGCTGTCCAGGTCCGTGCCGGGGTGCAGCCCCAGCCGCCGCAGCAGCCGCGCCGCGGCCTCCGGCAGCTCCCGGTAGCTCACCGCCAGCGCCGCGTGCACGCCCGTGCCCGCCTCCAGCGACAGCCCCGACAACCGCCCCTGCTCGTCGCGCAGCTCGTCCACCAGCGACTGGATCGTCCACCTCGGCCTGGACGCCAGCCGCGCGCCCGCGATCCGCAGCGCCAGCGGCAGCCGGTCGCACAGCTCGACCAGCTCCGCCACCGCCTCCGGCTCCTGCTCGATCCGGTGCCTGCCCAGCGCCGCCGCCAGCAGGTCCTCCGCCGTGCCCTCCTCCAGCTGCGGCACCTGCAACGACGTCGCGCCCTCGGTCACCACCAGGTCGTCCAGCAGCAACCGGCTGGTCACCAGCACCATGCACCGCGCCGACCCCGGCAGCAGCGGCCGGACCTGCTCCGCCGACCTGGCGTTGTCCAGCACCACCAGCACCCGCCTGCCCGCCACCAGCGACCGGAACTGGGCGGCCTGCTCCTCCAGGTCCACCGCGATCTGCGAGTCGTCCACGCCGAGCGCCCTCAGGAACCCGACCAGCGCGGTGCGCGGGTCCAGCGGCTCGGTCTCGTCGAAGCCGCGCAGGTTCACGAACAGCTGGCCGTCCGGGAAGTCCGCCGCCACCCGGTGCGCCCAGTGCAGCGCCAGCGCCGTCTTGCCCACCCCGGCCGGGCCGACCAGCAGCCCGATCGCCGAGTCCTGCCCGCCGAGGTCCGCCTCCAGGGTCGCCAGCTCGCAGGCCCGCCCGACGAACCCCCGGTGCTCCCTCGGCAGCTGCGCGGGCGCGCTGACCTGCGGCGCGGACACCGGCCGGGTCGCGACGACCCCGCCGTCCAGCACCGCCTGGTACGCCTCGCGCAGCTCAGGCCCCGGATCGACGCCCAGCTCCTCGGCCAGCTGCTCGCGGGTGCGGTGGAACAGCTCCATCGCCTCGGCCTGCCGCCCCGCGCCGTGCAGCGCGAGCACCAGCCTGGCCACCAGCGGCTCCCGCAGCGGGTGGTCGGCGACCGCGCCGGTCAGCGCCGCCACCGCCTCCTCGGCCCGGTCCAACCGGAACAGCCGGGTCGCCAGCTCCTGCACGGCCACCGTGCGCAGCTCCTCCAGCCGCGCCGACACCGACTCCCGCAGCACCTCGCTCGCCACGTCCGCCAGCACCGGCCCGCGCCACAGCCGCAGCGCCCGCGCCAGGTCCTCGGCCGCCCGCTCGTCGTCCGCGTCCCGCGAACCGGCGACCAGGTCCTCGAACCGGAACACGTCCACGGCGGACCGCTCGGCGGTCAGCAGGTAACCCGGCGAGCGGGTGACCAGCGCCACACCGCCCGACAGCACCTTCCGGAGTTGGGCGATATGTCCCTGAAGGGCCGCTTTGGCCTGGGGGGGCGGTGAGCCGTCCCACACCACGGACAGCAGGCGGTCCCCGGACACCACCCGGTTCAGCTCCAGGGCCAGCGCCGCGAGCACCGTCCTGCGCTTGGCCGCGCCGAGGTGGACCGCGTCCCCACCTGCGGAGACGAGTTCAACCGGGCCGAGCAGGTTCACCCGCATCTGCAGACCTTTCGGCTTCGTCACGGTGCGGCGAAAAGTTTCCCACACACGCATCGCCGACCTATCCACTCGCATTGGTGGCGCGTTGGGTTTGCGTTGGCGACGCCTGGCACGTTGGGTTCCGTCCTGCAGACTGCCTTCGCGAGGGAAACGATGTACATCGACGAAGCGGGAACCGACAACCAGGCCCAGCAGCCGGTTGCGCCGAAGAAGCGCGTCCCCTTGGGCGAAGAGGTCGTGGCGCTCAACGAGACCGTGAACTCCGGCAAGGTCTCGCTCGACCCCGTCGTGGGCGAGGAGCTGCGCAAGATGCTCCTGGAGCAGATCGACCAGGTCGACTCCTGGCTGGAGCGCGCGGGCAGGCTCTCCCGCCCCGCGCCGCTGGGCACCAACCCGGTCAGCGAGCGGATGAAGTCGAAGTTCGAGGAGCGGGCCGAGGGCGACCCCTACTCCTTCGCCTCCGTCATGACCTCCTACCGCGAGGTGCTCCAGCAGACGCACGACTCCGTGCAGAGCGCCATCCGCAACTTCCAGGCCATCGACGAGGAGCACCGCGACGAGCTGCGGCGGCTCAGCGGCGCGGCCAACCTGAACAGCAACTGAGAGGACGAGGCTCGTGGAGCAGGAAGCGGCGGACCTGGTTCTGACCGACACCCAGAACTGGGCGTCCAGGTCGCACCGGGAGCTTTACGACTCGGTCCACACGAACAACGACCCCGGCCAGACCGGTGAGATCGGTTCGGAGTGGGGCCACTTCGGCACCGAGCTGACCGAGGCCGCCCGCGTGATCAACGAGCGGGTCGCGGCCAGCGAGAGCGGCTGGACCGGTGACTCGGCCGACGGCGCGCGCGCCGCGATCAGGCTGCTGTCGGACTGGGTGACCGAGACCGCGGAGACCGCCGTCACGGTGGGCACCAGGGTCCAGGAGCAGGCCCAGATCATGCAGAACGCCAGGACGAACATCCCCGAGCCGGTGGAGTTCAACTGGGACCAGGCCACCAACACGCTCAGCTCGGGCGGCCTGACCTGGCTCGCCTCGTCCTCGGTGGACGTGCAGGCGGCCAACGAGCACGCGCGGCTCCAGCACGAGCACGCCGTGAACGTGATGACGTCGATGGAGAACGACTCCCGCAACGTCGACCAGAACACCCCGAAGTTCAGCCCGCCGTTCAACCCGACCACCGGCGCCTACGAGGAGCCGCAGGTCGCGACCATCCGCACGGTGGACGCGCCCGGCCTCGGCGACGCCTCGGGCGCGCTGACGGCCGCGGGCGTGACCAACCAGGGCGGCCAGGTCTCCGGCTACAGCGGCCCGGCGGGCGCGGGCGGCGCCGGTGGCGGCGGCGCGGTGGCCACCGAGGGCTACAAGCCGGTCGGCGGCAGCGGGTACGAGGGCCCCGGCGGCTCGACCACCCAGGGCGGCAGCAGCGGCTACGCGCCAGCTGCGGCCAGCTACAACGGCCCGTCGGGCGGCACGACCAACCAGAGCTACGCGACCTCCACCCCGGCCGCCGCGTCCGCTCCCACGTACACGCCGCCCGCCAACTCGGGCTACACGCCGCAGGCGCCCACGCCCTCGTACGGCGGGTACACGCCGACCCCGCAGGGCGGCTACACCCCGCCGCAGTCGACGTACACGCCCCCTGGGACGACGAACACCTCGGGGACGACGTACTCGCCGCCGAAGACGACGAGCCCCGGTTACACGAACCCCACGAACAACCCCGGCTACACGCCGCCGAACTACCAGACCGGCGGCAACGGCAACGGCGGGTACCAGAACAACCCGACCAACCCCGGTTACACGAACCCGACCAACAACCCCGGCTACACCCCGCCGCGCACCGGTCCCAACGCGGGCACCGGCTACATCCCGCCGGGCGGGGCCAACACCAACCCCCGCTACACGCCGAACTTCGGCGGCGCGGGCGGCGGTGCGGGCGGCGCAGGCGGTGGCTTCGGCGGCGCCGGTGGCGCGGGCGGTGCGGCGGCGGGTCGCTTCGCCGGTGGCGCCGGTGGCGGCTTCGGCGGCGCGGGCGGTGGCTTCGGCGGCGCCGGTGGCGCGGGCGGTGTCGGCGCCGCGGGCACCCAGCTGGGCGCCGGCGGCTCGTCGGCCGCGTTCGCGGGCGGTCGCGGCGGCGCGCCCGGCGTGGGCTTCGGCCCCGGCGCGGCGGGTGGCGCGGGCGGTTCCGGCACGCCGATGGGCGGCGCCCCGATGGGCGGCGCCGGTGCGGGCGGCCAGGGCGCCGAGGACAAGGAACGCCGTTCCGCCGCGTACATCCGCGGTGAGGACATCTTCGAGGTGCCCGGCGAGAACCTGCCGCCGTCGGTGATCGGCGGGGCCAAGCCCAAGAAGGGCGGCCAGTCGTGATCGAGCCGGAGTACCTGCTCACGCCGCGTCAGCTCGACGTGGTGTGGCAGGACCTCGGGCTGGGCAGGCTGCCCTACCCGCTGGACGTGCCCAGCCTCGGCGCGACCGAGGACGAGCGGGCCCGGCTGCGCGAGCAGGTGCTCGCCGAGCTGGGCGGCCAGCCCGACCACCGGCTGGTCTCGCTGCTGCGGCTGCTGGCCGACCACCGCGTGTCGGTGGACGCCATCGCGCACATCAACCGCCCGATCCGCGCCGTCGCCGTCTCGGACGGCGACCGGGCGGCCCTCGCGATCATCGACGGCGACAACATCGGCCTGCTGGAGATCCGGCCGACGTCGCTGGCCAGGTCCATCGTCGAGGTGCTGCCCGACGGCGCGGCCGGTCCCGGCTCGTCGCTGTCGCTGCGGGTCGAGACCATGAGCGCGGCGGTCGCGATGCAGGGTCAGGCCGACGGCGACGAGGACGACCCGTGGGGCGACTCCGAGGTCGACGAGCGCACCGCGCTGCAGCGCGCGGGGCTGTCCCGCGAGGACGCCACCGCGCTGAGCGAGCTGGCGGCCAACCGCAAGGCGGGCGGGCAGTTCGGGGTGTCGCACGGCGGCGCGGGCGGTTACCGGGCGCAGCGGGCCGGGGTGACCATCACCTGGTTCGACACGCACCAGGGGCGGTACCTGATGGTCCGGGAGAACGGGTGGCTGAGCCTGGCGCCCACGGACAACGACCGGATCGCCAGCCGGATCGACTCGGTGCTGGCCGGGGTCGCCTGAGAAGCGTCGTGGAGTGAGCGGAGGGCCCCGTCGCGCTGGTGCGCGGCGGGGCCCTCTCGCGTTTTGCGCCTCTCGTCTCTGACCTCCCGCCTCCCGCCTCCCGCCTCCCGCCTCCCGCCTCCCACCTCCCACCTCCCACCTCACGGGGGTTCGGTCGCCGGGGCGTTCCCGCAGTCGCCCGGCCGGTCCGGGCGTTCCCGCCGGGTGGACGCGCTTGAAGCGCGGGCCGGGGGGTTGCATCCTCGGGAGCGGTGCCCGGCCGCTGCCCTCGGAGAGGTGGGAGTCTGATGATCGAGTCGTCGGTGGGTCTGCGCGGGGTGTTCCGCGACTTCCCGCAGGGCGTGGGCATCGTGACCGCGAACGGCGGCGACGGCCCGGTGGGCGTCACGGTCAGCTCGATCACCTCGGCCAGCCTCGACCCGCCCCTGGTGGTCGTGTGGATCGGCCAGGGCGCGTCCGCGTGGCCGGTGCTGCGCACCGCCCCGCTCTTCGCCCTGCACCTGCTGCACGCGGGCCAGACCGCCCTGTCCGACCTGTTCGCCCGCACCGGGGCCGACCGCTTCGGCGCGGGCACCCGCTGGGAGCCGGACGGCGACGGCGTCCCCCACCTGCTCGACGCCCCGGCCCGCCTCAGGTGCCGCACGTCCCGCCGGATCGCGGTGGGCGACCACGTGGCCCTGGTGGGGGAACCGCTGGCGATCGAGCACACGGCGGGCACCTCGCCGCTGGTGCGGTTCCAGGGGCGCTACACGTCCGTGGCGTAGCGGCTGCGGCGGCGCAGCGGCTACAGCTGGAACCCCGCACGCGGGCGCGTGGTCGACGAGGCCAGCTCGCGCACCCTGGACGCGGGCAGCGGCACGCCGTCCGCCGCCTGGAACCAGGCCACCACCTCCGCCACCGGCAGCCCCTCGGGCGGCAGACCGGTGTACGGCACGGCGTACAGCGGGGTGTTCGGCTCGCTGAGCCAGCTCTCGGCCAGCGAGCCCAGGTCGACCGCGTCGAACCCCAGCGCGTCCAGCAGGGCGGCGACCTCGGCCTTGGCCGCCGGGTCGTCCCCGGAGACCGGCAGCGCGGTGCGGTCGGGGGCGCCCTCCGGCCGGTGCAGCTGCAAGAGCTGCCGGGGACCGATGTTGTGCAGCGCCTTGACCACCCGCGCGCCCACCAGCACCCGCTGCACCAGCTCGCTGGAGGTCAGCTCGTCCCGGTCCAGCTCGGGGTTCTCCCAGCCCGCCTTGCGCGCGTAGTTCATCGGGTCGACCACGACCTTGCCCGCCAGCTCCGCCACCGGCAGCCGGTCCAGCGCGGTCAGCGGCACGGCGGCCACGACCACCTCGCCCGCCAGCGCCGCCTCCACCGGGGTCGCCGCGCTCGCCCGCCCGCCCAGTTCCGCCACCAGCCCGGCCAGGGACTCCGGGCCGCGCGAGTTGGCCAGCACGACGCGCAGCCCCGCGTCGACCGCGCGCCGCGCCACACCCGCCCCGACCATGCCGGAACCGATGACGCCCAGGGTGGTTGTGCTCACTGCCCGCTCCTCACCTGCGCCCCGACCACCGGGGCGCGCCTCCCATCAGACCCGCCGCGCACCGGGCGGACAACGAGCGGACCCGCCCCGCAGCGATCACGTCCCGTGATAGATCAGAGGGGTGGAACTGCGCGCGCTGCACTACTTCGTGACCGTCGCCGAGGAGCTGCACTTCGGCCGGGCCGCCGAGCGGCTGCGGATCGTGCAGCCCGCCGTGAGCCAGCAGGTCGCGCGGCTGGAGCGGGAGCTCGGGGCGCGGCTGCTCGACCGGACCTCCCGGCGGGTGCGGCTGACCCCGGCGGGCGAGCGCGTCCTCGTCGCCGCCCGCGAGGCGCTGGCCGCCGCCGCGCGGGTGCGGGTGGTGGCGGGGGAGCGGGGGGCGGTGGTGCGGATCGGGCTGGCGTCCTGCGTGGACGCGCGGGTCGACCGGGCGCTCGGGCGACTCGGCGACGTGGAGCCGGAGCTGGTGGACCTGCCGGTGTCCGCGCGCCTGGCGGCCGTGCGGGCGGGCGAGCTGGACGTGGCCCTGGTGCGCGGCGCCGCGCCGTCCGGGGGCGACGTGCGGGTGGCGCGCGCGTGGACCGAGCGGCTGCACGCCGTGGTGTCCCACGAGCACCCTGCGGCGGGCGCGATGTCGGTGAGCTTGGCCGACCTGTCCCCGGAGGGCCTGCGCCTGCCCGCGCGCGAGGTGGACCCGCCGCTGCACGACGCGATCCTGGCCGCCCTGCCGACCGCGCCGAGGCGCCCGCCGTCGGGGGACCTGATGAACGCCCTGTTCGAGGTCGGCCGCGACCCGGCGGGCTGGGCGCTCCTGCCGGAGGGGCAGGTGGCGAACGTCCGACCGGGCCGGATCGTCCCGGTGCCCCTCGACCCGCCGCTGGCGGTGGACGGGCACGTGGTGGCCTCGGCGGTGACGCCCGCGTCGTGCCTGGCGTCGTACGCGGCGGCGTTCGGGGACTGAGGCGCGCGCCCGGCTGAGGCGCGCGCCCACCGCCGGGCGCGCGCCCCTGAAAACCCGCTACCCCACCGCCTTCGCCGCCGCCCGCCCGGCGGTCCGCCCCGAGAACAGGCACCCGCCCAGGAACGTCCCCTCCAGCGCCCGGTACCCGTGCACCCCGCCCCCGCCGAACCCGGCCGCCTCACCGGCCGCGTACACCCCCTCCAGCACCGACCCGTCCTGCGCCAGCACCCGCCCCGACAGGTCCGTGTGCAGCCCGCCCAGGGTCTTGCGGGTCAGCACCGACAGCCGCACCGCGATCAGCGGCCCCGCCTTCGGGTCCAGCAGGGCGTGCGGCTCGACCACGCGCATCACCTTGTCGGTGAGGAACTTCCGCGCATCGCGCATCGCGTTCACCTGCATGTCCTTGCCCAGCCCCGACAGCACCTGCCGGTCCCGCTCCACCACCACCCGCTGCAGCTCGGCCGCGTCCACCAGGTCCTCGCCGACCAGCGCGTTCATCCCCGCCACGACCTCCGCGACGGTCCGCCCGGTGATGAACTCCGGCGACCGGTTCGCGAACACCTCCACCGGCGTCACCGCGCCCGGCAGCACGCGCTTGAGCAGCATCTTCACGTCCCGCCCCGTCAGGTCCGGGTTCTGCTCCGACCCCGACAGCGCGAACTCCTTGCCGATGATCCGCTGGTTCAGCAGGAACCACGAGTGCCCGTAGCCGGTCTTGACGATGTGCTCCAGCGCCCCCAGCGCGTCGAAGCCGGGGAACAGCGGGATCGGCAGCCGCTTGCCGGTGGCGTCCAGCCACAGCGGCGACGGGCCGGGCAGGATGCGGATGCCGTGCCTGCTCCACACCGGGCTGTGGTTGTCGATGCCCTCCGGGTAGTGCCACATGCGGTCCTCGTTGATGATCCGCCCGCCCGCGTCGTTCACCACCTGGAGCATCAGGCCGTCCACGTGGTCCGGCACGCCCGAGAGCATGTGCGCGGGCGGCGTCCCCATCCGCGCGGGCCAGTTGCGGCGCACCAGCTCGTGGTTGCCGCCGATCCCGCCCGACGTCACCACCACGGCCTGCGCGCGCAGCTCGAACGACCCGGCCACCTCGCGCGAGGACGGCGCCGCCCGCTCCACGGCGGACGGCACGAGCACCTCGCCGCTCACCCCGTCGACGACGCCGCCGGTGGTGGTCAGGCCGGTGACCCGGTGCCGGAAGCGGAACTCCAGCAGCCCGGCGGCCACGGCCTCGCGCACCCGCTTCTCGAACGGCTCGACGATGCCCGGCCCGGTGCCCCAGGTGACGTGGAAGCGCGGCACCGAGTTCCCGTGCCCGCCCGCCAGGTACCCGCCGCGCTCGGCCCACTGCACCAGCGGGAAGAACCGCACCCCCAGCCCGTGCAGCCAGGCCCGCTTCTCGCCGGAGGCGAAGTCCACGTAGGCCTCGGCCCACCGCTTCGGCCACTCGTCCTCGGGGCGGTCGAACGCCGCCGAGCCCAGCCAGTCCTGG
The DNA here is from genome assembly GCF_024171695.1 of Actinosynnema pretiosum. GTDB lineage: Bacteria > Actinomycetota > Actinomycetes > Mycobacteriales > Pseudonocardiaceae > Actinosynnema > Actinosynnema pretiosum. The sequence goes on from NZ_JAMTCF010000017.1 coordinate 135,184, forward strand.
AGCGCCAGCGCCGCCGAGTCGCGCACCCGCAGCCTGCGCTGCTCGGGGGTGTCCACCATGAACAGCCCGCCGAACGACCACCAGGCCTGCCCGCCGAGCGAGGCCTCGGGCTCCTGGTCGAGCAGCAGGACCTTGCGCCCGGCGTCCACCAGCTCCGAGGCCGCGACCAGCCCGGCCAGTCCCGCGCCGACGACGATGACATCCGCGTCATGTGCCATCGGGCGAGTCTAGAGGCGTCCGGCGGTGCGGCACGAGACCTGAATATTTTTCAGAACAGCCCCGTCCTGGCACGTCCGGGCCCCGCGACCCACCCCCTGGAACAACCCCTCTGGAACCACCCCTGGAAACACCGGAGCCCGCCCCCGCCGAAGCGGGGACGGGCTCCGGGAACCGGATCAGGCGGTCAGGCCACGTTCCGCACGACCACCACGCCGCTGCCGACGGACACGCCGTCGGACGTGCGCACGACCAGCTCGCCGCGCAGCTCGCGCCCGTCACCGGGCTTCGCGTTCGCGGTCACCGTGCCGGTCGCGGTCCACGTCGCACCGGCGGTGCGCACCGCGTCGGTGTCCGCCACGGCCACCGAGCCCAGGCTCGGCGCGGTGAACACGTCCAGGTAGTCGTACTCGGTGGTCCCGGCGGGCACCGCGTACCCGTCCACGACGACCCGCCACGCGCCGGGCGCGGGGTTCGCCACCGACACGGCCTCCTCCGAGTCCGCGTCCGCAGACTGCACGTACAGCACGCACGACCCGGAGGTGCAGTTGTAGAGCAGCAGGTCCAGGTCGGCGGTCACGTCGCTGGTCTTGCCGATCGACGCCCGCAGCTGCGTGGCGCCCGCGGGCACGACCAGGTCGTACTGCGCGGTGGTGCCGTCGGCGATGGTCGGCCGCGCCACCTTCGCGCTGCCCAGCGGCCCGCCGACCAGCTTGCCGGTGAACGTCGCCAGCGAGTTGGTCACCTGGTACTGGCGCTCCACCGGCGTCCCGGCCACGACGGACTCGATCACGTCCGGGTTCGGCGTGATCGCGGTGCCCAGCACCGAGGCGGTCACCGAGTACTTGGCCACGTCCGCGTCCGAGGTGCGCCGCGCCTCGACCACGATCTCCCACACGCCCGGCGTCGGGTTCGCGGCGGTGCGGCTGGTGGCCGTGCCACCGGCGCAACCCGCGCCCGCGTCGGGGTTGTAGCAGTTGGTCGACGAGGTGGTGTCGAACGGCACGCCGTACGGGTCGAAGCGCAGGAACCGCACCTGGCCCTTGCCGGGGTCGCCACCGGCGGTCATGTCGACCTTCAGCGCGCTGGCGCCCTCGGGCACCTTCACGAAGAAGCTCTGCGACTGGTTGCGCGGCAGGTCACCGGTCCTGGTGACCTGGTACGAGCCCTTGGCGGTGAACTCGTCGGCGGCGAAGACCGTGTTCAGGGTCATCGCGTCGACACCGGCCGTGGACGAGTTGTCGATCTCCAGCACGGCCGAGTGCACGCCGACCGACTTCGGCTTGACCTTCACGGCCAGCTGCACCGGCTTGTTCAGCGGCAGGGTGATCCTGGTGCCCGAGGAGAACGTGCCGTCGTTGCCCTTCCACGACAGGCCGAACTGCTGGTTCTTGTCCGGGCCCGTGGTGCGGGTCAGCGTGTAGGTGCGGGTGTACTCCTTGCCCACGACGACGCCCTCGCGGTCGTGGATGCCCACGCCGACGCCCGGCGTGGCCAGCAGGTCGTCCAGCGCCGTGTCGACCTCGACCGAGGTGGTCACGTTCTGGGTGTTGACGCCCCGGTTCAGCTCGGCCCAGGCGCGCTTGACGTCGAAGAGCCCGGCGCCCTGCTCGTAGGCCTGGAGCGAGGAGACCCACTTGGCGCCGGTCTTGATCGCGGTGCGCAGCTGCGCGGCGTTCGGGCGCCGGCCGTCGTGCGTGGCCTTGTACGCGCTCACCAGCAGCGCGGCGGCGCCGGTCGCCTGCGGGGCGGCCATCGAGGTGCCGTTCAGCATGGCGTAGCCCGCGGGCAGCTCGTAGGTGCCCGCGACGGGGCCGGAGGGCAGCCACTGCGGGGTCGTCGCGACGGCCGAGCCGGGCGCGACGACGTCCGGCTTGAAGCCGCCGTCCTCGCGCGGGCCGCGCGAGGAGAAGCCGTGCAGGCCCTCGGCCTGCTTGGTCACCGAGCCGTAGTTCGACAGCCAGGTCTGCTTGGTGATGTACGAGCCGACGCTGATCGAGTCGGTGGCCACCGACGGGTCGCCCACGGTGTTCGCGCCCGCGCCGCTGTTGCCCGCGGAGATGAACAGCTGCACGTTGTACTCGGCGATCGTGCGGTTGTAGAGCTCGGCCCGCGCGTTGTTGCCGTCGTTGAGCGGCGGGAGGCCGCCGATGGAGATGTTGACGACGTCGGCGCCGTTGCGCGCCGCGTACAGCACGCCGTCGATCAGGCCGCTGCTGGTGCAGGACGGGGTCGACAGGCAGACCTTGACCGCCATCAGCTTCGCGCCGGGCGCCGCGCCGACCATCTTGCCGCCGAACAGGTTGTTGGCGGAGGTGATGCCCGCGACGTGCGTGCCGTGCTGGGCGGCGGAGATGCCGATGTTCACGTACGGGGTGCCGCCGTTGTCGTACACCGACTTGTCGGTCTGCACGACGAACGCGATCTGCTCGACGGTGCCCGTAGCCGGGTTGTCGACGCCGAAGTGGCCGACGTCCTTCTTGTGCTTGTAGTCGATCATCGGCTTGTCGTCGGTGAAGTCGCCGTCACCCTTGACGTCGACCCGCACCTCGCGCGTCGAGACGTCCTGCAGCACGCCGAAGGCGTCGTTGCGGTCGCCGTCGCGGTTCAGGTCGCCGCCGGTCTCGCTGTTGCTCAGGCCCAGGTCGCCCGCGGTCTCGCGGAACAGGCCGAAGCTGTACGTCGCGCCCCTCGGCACCTTGTAGGTGACGCCGCCGACGGTGAAGTCGGAGGTGTAGCGGCCGGACATGCCGAGCCACGTGCCGTCGCCGGAGTTGGTGGCGTTGGCGTTGTACCAGTCGACGACCTTGGTCTCACCGGTCGTGGTGGTCTTGAGCGCCGGGTGGTCCAGGTCGATGCCGGTGTCCAGCACGGCGATCGTGGTCCCGCGACCGTCCCACTTGGAGTGCGCGTCCGTGAACTGCGCGGCCTGGGTGTCCTGGGTCGGCAGGTACGGGTTCTTCTTGGGCGTCTTCGCGTCCGGCGCCTTCTGCGGCAGCGGCGCGGCGGCCCCCTCGGGGCGCGGGTCGTCCAGCGCGACGAGCCCGTCGACGTCCACGGCGCGGACGGCGTCCAGCTTCGCGGCCTTCTCCGCCTTGTCGCGCGGCAGCGACACCTTGGCGTAGTCGATGTCGTGCTCGGTGGACTGCACGGTGCCGCCGAGCGCCTTGAGCTCGTTCACCGCCGAGTCCAGCTCGCCCTTCTCGGCGGCGACCAGCAGGGTCACCTCGGGCTGCCCGGCGCGCTCGGCCTCGGCGATGCGCTCGCGGTCGAGCGAGTCGAGCTGCTTGGACGCCTCGGGGGCGCCCTGCGGTGCTTCCTGCGCGAGCGCGGGAGTGGCGGCGAAGCCGATCCCAGAGGTGCCGAGCACGGCCGCGAGCAGAGCCGCCCCCGTGCGGTGCCGCCACCGTCTGCCTGAGTTGTTCACGGCGCAAACCCTTCGTGGGGAAAGATTGGCGCAAGCACATCGCTGGACGGGTGCCGAAACAATCAGACGAACGGCTCAAGCGCGGATTCCACATTGGACCAGCAGGCCTCTTGCGCGAGCGCGCCGGAAGTGCCGCAGAACCCCGTGGAGGGTGCGACGCCTTCAGACAAGAGCCGACCGGCGGGAATGTCAACCGGTGTCAAAGGTGAAAGCGGGAAATCGGCGCGGGGGTGCTAACGAAAGGCCTCGGGCGCCGATGCGGGCCGTCACCGGGCGAGCACGGGCGGTCGTGCTCGGGCGCGCTGCGGTGAACCCCGCCACAAGCGGGCATCGTCGGGCGGTCCCGTTCGTTGGGCCTACTGGTCGGCGCGGTGGACGTTGCGCCGCGCACCCCCGTTCCGCAGGGCACTCCCCCCTGGCCCGCGGATCCGCGCGGGGGTGTCGCGCGCTCCCGCCGAGGTCGACCGCCGTCGGCCGGACGGCGTCCCCCCACCGCTCGGCCGACGGCCCGGACAATGGCGGGCCCGGCGGGTCGAACGCGATCCGCCGGGCATTGACCCCGCCTTTGCCGGATTGCGCGCGTCCCGCGCTTCGAGGGGTGAGCCACGACGCATTCATGACGCCGCCGGGTCACCCGCATTGCCCGCGCATTTCCACCACCGGTCCGCCACCGGCTATCTCCCGGCATCCGGACGCGCCCGCGCTCGGCGGTCCGGACCATCACGGTTCCGGCAGCCGGTGCTCCACCGGCTGGTCCACGTCGACCCGCCGGACGCCCGCCAGCGCGGCGAACGCCTCGGCCCGCTCGACCGGCACGGCCAGCCGCGCGTACCCGACCGCCGCGTCCTCGGCCAGCACCCGCGCGCCCGCCGCCCGCGCCGCCGCGACCACCTCGGCCTCGCGCCCGCGCTCGGCCGCCACCAGCAGCTCGACCTCGCTCGCGCCCGCGCGCCGCGCCTCCCGCAGCGCCGCCCTGCCCTGCTCGCTCAGCTTCGACGTCTCTCCAGGCACCGGCGCCTCCGCGCTCGTCGTACCGGCCGCCGGAACGGTCGACCGCTGCGGGGACAACGTCCCGGACGTGCTCACCGTGCCCCGCTCCGAGGGCGGCGACGGCGGCGCGCTCGCGGCGCCACCGCCCGAGCAGCCCACGACCGCCGCCGCCACCGCGCCCAGCGCCAGCACCCCGAACCCCGAGCCGCTCCACCGCCGCACCCCGCACCCCCGCACCTCGCACCCCGCTTCCACGCCCGCGCACCCGGAGCCCTCGGCCCCGGCCCCGGCCGTCACGGCGAGGACGGAACCCCGACCCGCACCGGTTGCATCTCCTGCGTGCTCGTCGGCCCGCTGAACGCCTGCACCCGCTCCTCGCCGTCCGCGCTCTCCCCGAACACCCGGTTGTCCCCGTGGTTGTCCCCGTGCGGCTCGGCCGCCTCCGGCCGTCGCGGCGCCGTCTTCGGCATGTCCCGCACCCGCACCTGCGGCAGCGCGCCGGGGTGGTTCGCCCGCAGCCAGGTCACCAGGTGCTCGCGCACCACGCACCGCAGGTCCCACAGGCTCGGGGCGTCCTTGGCGGACACCAGCGCCCGCAGCTTCACGAACGACCGCAGCGCGTCCGTCACCTGGAGCACCGACACCCGCCCGTCCCACAGGTCGGTGCCCTCCAGCGCGTGCCGCAGCTCCTGCCGCATCTCCTCCACCGGCACGGTCCAGTCGACCTCCAGCTCGACCGTGCCGAGCAGCGCCGACTGGGTGCGCGTCCAGTTCTCGAACGGGGTCTTCAGGAAGTGCGAGGTCGGCAGGATCAGCCGCCGGTCGTCCCACAGGTGCACCACCACGTAGGTCAGGGTGATCTCCTCGACCCGGCCCCACTGCTCCTCCACGATCAGCACGTCGTCCAGCCGCAGCGCGTCGCTGAACGCGATCTGCATCCCGGCGAACACGTTGCCCAGCAACGACTGCGCGGCCAGCGCCGCGATCGCGCCGATCACACCGGCCGACGCCAGCAGCGACGCGCCCGCCGCCCGCGCGCCGGGGAAGGTCATCAGCACCGCCGCGACCGCCACCACCGACACCACGCCGACCGTGACCCGGCGCATCAGCCGCACCTGGGTGTGCACCCGGCGGGCGTGCCGGTTGTCGTCCACGTCGATGCGCACGCGGGACAGCGTCGCGTTCTCCAGCACCACCAGCAGCGCGGCCAGCAGCCACGCGCCGCTCAGGATCAGCGCGATCCCGACCGCGTGCAGCGCGGTGGGCCGCCACTCGCCGCTGGCCGTGACGCCGAGCGAGAGCTGCAGGGCCACCAGCGCGGCCACCACCTGGGCGGGCCGGTGCAGGTGCCGGGCCAGGTTGGCGAACAGCTCCGACTTCCGGCCGATCCTGGCGACCGTCCGGTGGACCAGCGCCACGGCGACCAGTGCGACCAGCACCGATCCGGCGAACGTGACGATCGTGACGACGGGGGCGGGCACGCGTGGCACCTCCTCTTCGCGGGTACGTTCCCGTGGGGCGTACCCGCGAGCCCGCCGGTCAAGACCCGAGTGCGGCGTTCGCCACTTCCGCTTGCCCTGAACCGCCCACGGGTGACAATCCGCCCGGCCGCCACCGGCAGCGGTCACCACCGGCAGCGGTCGGCGCCCCACGGCTCGTCGGCCCACCGGGCCCAGGCCAGGTTCCACTCGTTCCAGTGCTGCTTCCGGCCCGACCAGTGGCAGACCCGCAGCTCCTCGGGCAGCCGCGCCAGCGCCGGGGCGGCGTCCACGGACAGCGTCGCCAGGTAGGAGCGGTCGATCCGCCCGGTGGCCTCGTAGCGCGCCACGTTCGCCTCCGCGATCAGCAGTTCCGGGTCGGCGACCGCCAGCGCCAGCACCGCGCCCGCCGCCGTCGCCACCACCGCCCTCGGCAGCCAGGCCGCCGACAGCCGCACCCCGGCGGCCAGCACCGCCAGGCACACCAGGCCCAGCCACAGCTCGGCGGCCAGCGCCAGCACGCGCTGCTCGGTGAACCCGTAGGCCTGCTGGTAGAGCCACATGCGGTGCACGGCCGAGGCGACGATGACCAGGGTCAGCGCGCACAGCGCCCCCGGCAGGGCGCGCAGCCACAGCCGGTCCCGCGCGGTGGCGCGCGCGGCGAACCTGGACACCGCGCCGAGCACGCCCAGCGTGAGCAGGGTGACCACCAGCAGCTGGCCGAAACCGCCGCGCGCGTAGTCGGCGTACGTCAGGTCGGCGGTGACCTGCACGTGCCGGTCGCCGCCGAACAGGGTGCGCAGCTGCACCGCCACGAACGCGGCGAACAGCGCCACCAGCGCGCCCACCGGCAGCGCCCAGTCCCGCCGCGCCACGGCGGGCGCCGGTGCGAGTGGCGCGTCGAAGGTGTTCGGGACCGCGCGCAGCCGGTGCGCGGCCAGCACGCCCGCGCCCGCCGCCGCGCCCAGGACCGCGGTGACCCCGATCGGGGTGTCGGACCGGAGCACCGCGCCCAGCACCAGGTCGGCGAACGCCTCGTCCGCGCTCACCAGCAGCGGGAGGAACACCAGCAGCACCGCGCAGGTCAGCGCCACCGGCCGCAGCCAGCCGCCCGTCGCGCGCGCCGAGACGCCGCGCGCGCCCCAGGACAGCGCGGTCGGCGCGGTGGCGGGCACCGCGACCGAGGCCCACAGCAACCCCCTGGCCGTGCGACCGCCGGTGACCGCGATCGAGGCGGTGACCAGGCCGGTGACCAGGCACAGGGCGAACAGCCAGTCGGACGCGCGGAACGCGGCCACCGACGCGAGCAGCACCGACAGCGCCGCCCAACCGGGGCGGACCCGGCCGACCAGGGCGAGCACGGCGAAGGCGGCGACCGGCCAGCCGACGCCGTGGCTCTCGTACGGGACCACGACCGCCGCGACCACGCCCGCGACCAGCGCGGCGAGGACGGCCCGGCTCCGGCGGGACTCGTCCGGCGGGGTGGCGGGGGAGGGGGTCGCGGGGGTGGTGGCGGCGCGACCGGGTTCCGCCGCCGGGGCGGGGTCCTCGGGTGAGCCGCCGTCCGCAGGTCCGCTCCCGCTCTCCGGCTCAGGTTTCCCCTCGTTCCCCGGTTCAGCTCCGCCCTCCGGCTCAGGTCTCCCCTCGCTCTCGGGCTCAGCTCCCTCCTCGCTCTCGGGCTCAGCACCCCTCTCACGTCCGGGCTCAGCACCCCTTTCCCCTCCGGGCTCAGGTGCCTCGTCCGCGCTCGGCTCAGGTCCGCTGACCGTCACCGACCCGATCCGGTCGCCGTTCCCCGATCCGATCCGGTCGCCGTTCCCCGGCTCGGTCCGGTCGCCGTCCTCCGGCTCGTCCTCGGGTTTTTTGGGCATGGTCGAGTCCCCCTCCGTGCAGGTGTGGTGTGTGTGGTGGTGCGGGTGCGCGGTGGTCCGCTCAGCCGGTCGGCGGTCGCCCGGTCCGGGGCAGGGTCACCTCGATGCGGCAGCCGGGCGCGTCGACCACCCGGATCGAGCCGCCGTGCAGGTCGACCACCCACCGCGCGATGTCGAGCCCCAGCCCGGTCCCGCCGCCGCTGGCCCGCTCACCCCTGGTGAACCGCTCGAACACCCGCTCGCGGTCCGCCTCGGCGATGCCGGGCCCGTCGTCCTGGACCACGAGCGCGAACACCTCGCCGACCGAGCGGGCGGTGATCCGCACCTCGCCGCCGGGCGGGGCGTGCCGGGTGGCGTTGTCCAGCAGGTTCTGCACGACCTGGTGCAACCGGGCGCGGTCGGCGGTGACCACCGAGCCCGGTGGCGCGTCGACGGTGAACCGGGTCGACGGGGCGGCCACCGAGGCCTCGGCGACGGCGGAGCCGAGCAGTTCCGGGACGTCCACCTCGGACAGGTCGAGCCGGTGCGCGCCCGCGTCGATGCGGGACAGGTCGAGCAGCTCCGCGACCAGCCTGCCCAGCCGCTCGGTCTGGGCCAGCGCGGTGCGCATGGTGGTGGCGTCGGCCTGCTCGACCCCGTCCACCACGTTCTCCAGCACGGCCTGGAGCGCCGTGATGGGGGTGCGCAGCTCGTGGGAGACGTTCGCGATGAGCTCGCGGCGGCGCTGGTCGGCGTCCGCGATGTCCGCCGCCATCTCGTTGAAGGCGACCGCGAGCTGCCCCACCTCGTCCCGCCCGGTCGCCCGGACCCGGCGGCTGTAGTCGCCGCGCCGCATCGCGCCGACGGCCCAGGTCATCTCGCGCAGCGGGCGGGTCATGCCGTGGCCGACGAGCTGCGAGATGACCAGCGCGATGCCCAGCGCCCCGAACACCGTGGTCGGCGCGAGCCAGCCGATGCGGATGCGGAAGAACGCGAACGCGGCGGCCCACGACACCAGCACCACGGCGGCGATCTTCAACTTGATCGACCGCACCGGGTCCAGCGGCCGGGGAACCCGGTCCAGCAGCGCCCGAGCCCGTTCACGGCTGATCACCGAGGTACCTCCAGCGCGTAGCCGACGCTGTGCACGGTGCGGATGAGCCCGCCGCCGAGCTTGCGGCGCAACGCCTTGACGTGGCTGTCGACCGTCCGCGTGCTGGTCCCCTCGGGCCAGTCCCACACCTCGCTCAGCAACCGCTCACGGGACTGCACCGCGCGGGGCCGCTCGGCGAGGTGCACGAGCAGCTGGAACTCGGTGGGCGTCAGGTGCACCTCGACACCACCTCTGACCACCCGCCGCTCCCCGAGGTCGACCTCGACGTCCCCGAGCACGATCCGGTTGCTCCGGGACTCCCGCTCCCGGTCGACCCGCCGGAGCAGGGCGTGCACGCGGGCGGCGAGCTCGCGCAGCGAGAAGGGCTTGGTGAGGTAGTCGTCGGCCCCGACGGCGAGCCCGACGAGCAGATCCGTCTCCTCACCGCGAGCGGTCAGCATGAGCACCGGCACGGCCCGGTGGGCCTGAACCCGACGGCACACCTCAAGCCCGTCGAAGCCGGGAAGCATGACGTCGAGCACGACCAGGTCGGGCCCCTCGGCCAGCGCCCGCTCCACCCCGGAGGGCCCGTCGTGCGCGACGAGAACCTCGAACCCCTCGGCCCGGAGCCGGGCGGCGACCGAGTCGGCGATGGTCGGGTCGTCCTCGACCACCAGCACCCTGCGCGTCATGAGGGCGACTTTAGGGGCGGGGTGTGGAGGGGGGTGGGGGGAGTTGTGAAGGTTCTGTGGAGGGGGCGGTCACGTGCCTGCGTGGACGTGCGTGGCACCGCCGCTCTCGTCCGATCCCCACCCCACCCACCCCCGACCGGGCTACGCTGCCCCCGTGGCCGAGGGTGCTGTGCTGGAAGCCGTCCTGGAGCGGATCACCTTCGCCAACGAGGAGACCGGGTACACCGTCGCCCGCGTCGACACCGGGCGTGGCGCCGATCTGGTCACCGTCGTCGGGGCCCTCCTCGGCGCGCAGCCCGGCGAGTCCATCCGGATGCGCGGGCGCTGGGGATCGCACCCCCAGTACGGCAAGCAGTTCCACGTCGACGACTACACCACCGTCCTCCCCGCCACGATCCAGGGCATCCGCCGCTACCTCGGCTCCGGCCTGATCAAGGGCATCGGCCCCGTGCTCGCCGACCGGATCGTCACGCACTTCGGGGTCGACGCGCTCGACGTCATCGAGCAGCACCCCGAGCGCCTGATCGAGGTGCCCAAGCTCGGGCCCAAGCGGACCAGGATGATCGCCGCCGCGTGGGAGGAGCAGAAGGCCATCAAGGAGGTCATGGTCTTCCTGCAAGGGGTCGGGGTCTCCACGTCCCTCGCGGTGCGCATCTACAAGCAGTACACCGACCGCTCCATCGACGTCGTCCGCCAGGAGCCCTACCGGCTCGCCACCGACGTGTGGGGCATCGGCTTCCGCACCGCCGACGTCATCGCCAAGGCCGTCGGCATCCCGCACGACAGCCCCCAGCGCATCAAGGCCGGTCTCCAGTTCACGCTCTCCGAGGCCACCGGCGACGGCAACTGCTTCCTGCCCGAGAACGAGCTCATCGGCGACGCCATCCGCATCCTCCAGGTCGACGCGGGCCTGGTCATCGACTGCCTCGCCGAGCTCGTCGACGAGGAGGGGGTGGTCCGCGAGATCCAGCCGGACGGCGAAGCGGGCATCTACCTCATCCCCTTCCACCGCGCCGAGATCTCACTGGCGACCCAGCTGCGCCGACTCCTCACCACCGACGACGACCGCCTCCCCGCGTTCGCCTCCGTCGACTGGCACAAGGCGTTCCGCTGGCTCGGCGCCGAGCTGGAGGGCAAGCAGGAGGCCGCCGTGCGCCTGGCCCTCACCACCAAGGTCGCCGTCCTCACCGGCGGACCCGGCTGCGGCAAGAGCTTCACCGTGCGCTCGATCGTGCGGCTCGCCCTGGCCAAGGGCGCGAAGGTCGTCCTGGCCGCCCCGACGGGACGCGCCGCGAAGCGGCTGGCCGAGCTGACCGGGCACCAGGCGTCCACCGTGCACCGCCTGCTGGAGCTCAAGCCCGGCGGTGACGCCGCCTACGACCGCGACCGGCCCCTCGACGCCGACCTCGTGGTCGTGGACGAGGCGTCCATGCTGGACCTGCTGCTCGCCAACAAGCTCGTCAAGGCCGTCCCTCCCGGCGCGCACCTGCTGCTGGTCGGCGACGTGGACCAGCTGCCCTCGGTGGGCGCGGGCGAGGTGCTGCGGGACGTGCTGGCCACCGGCAGCCCGGTGCCGAACGTGCGCCTCACGCACGTCTTCCGCCAGGCCCAGCAGTCCGGCGTGGTCACCAACGCGCACCGGATCAACGCGGGCGAGCTCCCGGTGGTGCAGGGGCTCGCGGACTTCTTCCTGTTCCCGGTCGAGGACGCCGAGGAGGCGGCCGAGATGACCGTGGACGTGGTCGCGCGCCGCATCCCGCGCAAGTTCGGCCTCGACCCGCGCAAGGACGTGCAGGTCCTCGCGCCGATGCACCGGGGCGCGGCGGGCGCGGGCGGGCTCAACGCCGTGCTGCAGGAGGCGCTGACCCCCGCGCGCGATGGCCTGCCGGAGCGCAGGTTCGGCGGGCGGGTGTTCCGGGTCGGGGACAAGGTCACCCAGATCCGCAACAACTACGACAAGGGCGCGAACGGGGTCTTCAACGGCACGCTCGGGGTGGTCACCGGGATCGACTCGGTGGAGCAGAGGGTGACGGTCCGGACCGATGAGGACGAGGACGTGGATTATGAGTTCGGCGAGCTGGACGAGTTGACCCACGCCTACGCCATGACGATTCACCGTTCACAGGGCAGTGAGTACCCGTGCGTGGTCGTCCCAATCACCACGAGTGCCTGGATGATGCTCCAGCGGAACCTGCTGTACACGGCGGTGACCCGCGCGAAGAAGATCGTCGTGCTGGTCGGGTCGCGCAAGGCGATCGGGCAGGCGGTGCGCACGGTGGGCGCGGGGCGCAGGCACACCGCGCTCGACCACCGGCTCACCGGCGCGCTCTGATCACCCACCGCGACCGCCAGGACCGCGCCGCCGGAACCGCTGCGACCACCAGGACCGCGACCACCAGGACCGCGACCGCCGGAACCGGAACCCCCGCGACGCGGAGCGGCCCCCACCGGCACGGGAGTCCGGTGGGGGCCGCTCGGTCAAGCGGTCGTGACTACTTCAGGCCGTTGCTGATCGCGGTGATCAGCTCGCCGTTGGTGGTGTCGCCGTCCAGCGCCCAGAAGAACGCGCCGCCCAGGCCCTGGCCCTTGGCGTAGCTCATCTTCCCGCCGATGGTGGCCGGGGTGTCGTAGCTCCACCACTGGTTGCCGCAGTACGCGTAGGCGGTGCCGCCCACGGTCCCCGTGGCCGGGCACCTGGTCTTCAGGACCTTGTAGTCCTCGATGCCCTGCTCGTAGGTGCCGGGAGCCGGACCGGACGCGCTGCCGCCAGGAGCGGCCTGCGTGACGCCCGCCCAGCCGCGGCCGTAGAACCCGATGCCCAGCAGCAGCTTCGACGCCGGGACGCCCTTCGCCTTCAGCTTCTTGATCGCGGCGTCGGAGTGGAAGTCCGCCGTCGGGATGCCCGCGTAGCCGTTGAGCGGCGAGTGCGGGGCCGTGGGGCCGGTCGGGGCGAACGCGCCGAAGTAGTCGTAGGTCATGACGTTGTACCAGTCGAGGTACTGCGCCGCGCCCGCGTAGTCCGCCGCGTCGATCTTGCCGCCGTTCGTGCCGTCGGCCGTGATGGCCGCCGTCACCAGGTTGTTCGAGCCGAACCGGTTGCGCAGCGCCTGGGACAGGTTCTTGAACGCGGCGAAACCGCTGCTGTCGCAGGAGAGACCGCAGGCGTTCGGGTACTCCCAGTCGATGTCGATGCCGTCGAAGACGTCGGCCCACTTGGAGTTCTCGACCAGGTTGTAGCAGGACTCGGCGAAGGCCGCCGGGTTCTGCGCGGCCTGGCCGAAGCCGCCGGACCAGGTCCAGCCGCCGAACGACCACAGCACCTTGATGTGCGGGTAGGCCTTCTTCAGCTTGCGCAGCTGGTTGAAGTTGCCGCGCAGCGAGCCGTCCCAGGTGTCGGCCACGCCGTCGACGCTCTCCGCCGCGGTGAAGGCCTTCTCGGTGGCGGCGTCGCCGTCGCCCATGACGCACTGGCCGTTGGTCACGTTGCCGAACGCGTAGTTGATGTGCGTCAGCTTCGCGGCCGAGCCGCTGGTCACGATGTTCTTCACGTAGTACTTGCGGGCGTAGATGCCCCAGTCCGTGAAGTAGCCCAGGTTCTTCGCGCCGCCGGGCTGGGGCGGGTTCGACGTGGTCGTCGTCGGGCCACCGGTGGTGGTCGTCGTCGACGTGGTCGTGGTGGTGGTCGGGACGGTCCCGCCCGCGTCGCAGGACGCGCCGTTCAGCTTGCAGTTCGTGGGACCGGTGTAGGTGCCGGTGTACGAGACGTTGAAGCCGAAGCTGGCCGTGCCGCCCGCCGGGAGCGCCCCGTTCCAGGTGCCCTTGACGGTGGTGCGCTGACCGCTGGTGGTGTGGCTGCCGTCCCACAGCGAGGTGACGCGGTGGTTGGCGGGCAGGTCGAACTCGACCGTCCAGGAGCTCAGCGCGCTGCTGCTCCCGTTCTTGATCGTGTACTTGCCCTCGTAGCCGGTGCCCCAGTCACTGCCCTTGGTGAAGGTGGCGGAGACGCCGCCCGCGCCACTGGCCGAGGGGACGACCAGGAGGCCGACACCCAGGGCGGCGACGGCCGTGAACAAGGCCGTGAGATGCCATCTGGTCTTCGACATGTGCTCCTCGCAGGGAAACTCGGTGCAGGGTGAGGCAAACATGTGGTTCAGACCACTTGGTGGTCAAGGTCTAGACCACTTCATCACTCCAAAGGACTAGTGGTACTCCGGGAGGGCGCACCGTGGGAACCCCTGAAACCGCCTCGGGGTCGGCTACGACCTCCGGAGGAGGCCGGGGTCATCCCTCGGGGAGACGACGCGGGGCCGCCCGTGCCAGCAGGATCGTGGGCAGCTCCGCAGCATGGGGGCACGGACCCGACGAACCGGAGGACGCGTTGAGGCTCAAGAGGGGGACCGCGCTCGTCGCGGCGGCTTCGCTGGCACTGGTGGGGATCGCGGGGACGGCGACGGCCGCGCCGTCGCCGGAGGGGACCGCGGTGGGGGAGACCGCGGCGGGGGGCCGCATCGACCGGGCCGTGGTGCAGAAGGCCCTGGACGACATGGTCGCGCTGGGCGCGCAGGGCGTCCAGGTGCGGCTCACCGACGGGCGGCAGCAGCTCACCGCCCGCGCGGGCACCGCCGAGCGCGGCTCGGCCAGGCCCGTTCCGCTGAACGGCCGGTACCGGGTCGGCAGCATCACCAAGACGTTCGTGTCGGTCGTGGTGCTCCAGCTCGTCGGGGAGGGCAGGATCGGCCTTGACGAGCCGATCTCCCGCCACCTGCCCGGTCTGCTGCCCGACGGCGACCGGATCACCGTCCGGATGCTGCTCCAGCACACCAGCGGGCTCTACGACTACACGAACGACCTGTTCGCCGACATCGCCGACTTCGAGCGGCTGCGCTGGCGCACCTGGCAGCCCGCCGAGCTGGTCGCGCTGTCCACCGCGAAGCCGCTCGACTTCGAGCCCGGCAGCCGGTGGAGCTACTCCAACACCAACTACGTCGTGCTCGGCGAGCTGATCGCCAGGACCACCGGGAGGCCGTACGGCGAGGCCGTCGAGCGCCGCGTCCTCAAGCCGCTCGGCCTGCGCGACACCAGCGTGCCCGGCACCAGGGTCGACATCCCCGGCCCGCACGCCCACGGGTACCAGCGGTACACGCCCGAGGAGTTCGCCGACGCCACCCGGCTCAACCCCTCCATGGCGCACGCGGCCGGGGAGATCATCTCGACGACGGCGGACACCGACCGGTTCGTCGACGCCCTGCTCGACGGCAGGCTGCTCAAGCCCGCGCAGCAGGCCGAGATGCTCAGGACCACCGAGCTGAGCCCCAACTACGGCCTGGGCATCGAGCGGATGGACGTGCCCTGCGGGAAGGTCGCCAGCGGCCACAGCGGCGGCATCCCCGGCTACAGCTCGCTGATGATCAGCACCGACGACACCCGCCAGCGGCTGGAGCTGTCCGTCACCACCGGTCCTGACCTCCAGGGGCAGCCGAACGAGGCGCTGCACGCGCTGTTCACCGAGCTGTTCTGCTGAGCGCGCCACCCCCGCCGCGCCACCGGGACGACCGCCGTCCACCCCGGCGGCCCGGCGGGGGAGCCGATCGGGCGGCGGTCCGCGCGAACCGCCGCCCGATCCGGCGCGCGGGGCCCGTGCGGGATGCCGAATCCCCGTCCGGAGCAATCCCTCAACCCTAAAGCAACAGCATGGCGCAACTACCGCGCGTGCCAGAATGACCACGTGCCGAACTTGCGCTTCCTGCGCGGCTACAACGACGCGGTCGTGCTCGGACTGGCCAGGTCCGGCGCGGTGACCAGGGTCGAGCTGGCCGAGCGCAGCGGGCTCACCCCCCAGGCCGTCTCCAAGATCGTCAACCGGCTCATCGACGACGGCCTGCTCCTGGAGTCCGGCACCCGCAACGTCGGCGTCGGCAAGCCCCGCACCCTGCTGGCGCTCGCCGCCGACCGCAGGCTCGCCCTCGGCGCCCAGGTCGAGCGGGACGAGCTGCGGGTCGTGCTCACCGACCTCGCCGGGGACGTGGTCGGCCGCGCCGTCGCCCCGCTGCCCGCCGGGTTCGGGCCGGACGCGTTCGTCACCGAGCTGGCCGCGCTCGCCGACCGGCTGCGCACCCCCGACGTGGAGGAGCGCCTGCTGGGCCTGGGGATCGGGTTCGTCGGGCCGCTCGACCACCGCACCGGCACCGTGCTCGACCCGAACGGCCTGAGCGGGTGGAACGAGGTGCCGCTGCGCGACCTGGCCGAGAAGCGCCTCGGCCTGCCGGTCGTGGTGGACAAGGACACCAACGCGGCGATCGTGGCCGAGTCCTGGCGGCGCGGCGAGGAGCTGCGCGACGCGGTGCTGGTGTGGGTCGGCACCGGGCTCGGCGCGGGGCTGCTGCTCGACGGCCGGGTGCACCGGGGCGCGCGGACCAACGCGGGCGAGTTCGGGCACACCTCGGTCCAGCTCGACGGGCCGCCGTGCGTGTGCGGGCGGGCCGGGTGCGCCGAGGCGGTGCACAACGCGGCGGCCACGCGCGGTGACCTCGACGCGGCCACCACGGTGGTCGGGGTGGCGGTCGCGGGGCTCGTCCAGGTGCTCGACGTGGAGCGCGTGGTGCTCGCCGGGCGCGCCGTCCTGGCTCACCCCGAAGCGTATGCGGAGGGTGTCCGTTACCACTTGCCGAAACACGATTGGCTGGTAGTCGACGTCGAAGTGACCCCGTTGGGTGACGACTTGGTCGCTGCGGGTGCCGCGATGCTGGTCTTGAGCGAGTTCTACGGACGTCCGCGCTGACTCGCCGCACGTCCGCGCGGCGGCGGGTGATTCACTGTGCGGCATGTATGCGCTCCGCTACGCCGTCGGCACCGACACCGGTCAGCGCCGTGAGGCCAACGAAGACTCGGTGCACTGCGGCGAGCGCCTGTTCGCCGTCGCGGACGGCATGGGCGGCCACGCCTTCGGCGAGGTGGCCAGTTCGATCGCGGTCGCGGTGCTCGCCGACGTGGACGTCGACGCCGACGACCCGCTGACCGAGCTGGCGGCGGCCACCCGCGAGATCGCGGTGCGGCTGACCGACCTGGCCGAGGAGAACTTCGACATGCGCGGCATGGGGACCACCCTCACCGCGCTGCTGTGGGACGGCGAGGAGAAGCGCTTCGCCGTGTGCCACATCGGCGACTCCCGCGCCTACCTCTCGCGCGGCGGCGAGCTGACCCAGATCACCAGGGACCACACCGTGGTGCAGGCGATGGTCGACGACGGCCGGATGGCCGCCGAGCAGGCCGCCGCCCACCCCGGCCGGTCCATGCTGATGCGGGCGCTCCAGGCGGGGAGCGCGCACGACGCCGACCTGTTCTTCCACGAGGTCCAGCCCGGCGACCGGTACCTGATCTGCTCGGACGGCCTGAGCGACGTGGTGGCCGCCGGGGAGATCGGCAGGCTGCTGACGGCGGACGAGGACCGGGACGCGGTCATCGCCTCGCTGATCGCCGCCGCGAACGGCGAGGGCGGGCCGGACAACATCACCTGCATCGTGGTGGACGTCGAGGGCGCGTAGCCCGCGCTAGCGGCGACCCCGCCCGGCGGCCCCCGAGGTAGCGCGCGGGGCGCCGGAACGCGCCCCGGCGGCGCCGAGATCCAACCCGAACAGGTCGAACAGGGCACTTTCACCGGTGCGGGTGACCTGGAGCGCCCGGCCGCTGCCGACCGGGCGGACCCAGTCGCGCTCGCGCGCGTGCGCGCACAACCAGGCGCCCGCCGCCCCGGCGAGGTGGTCGCGCCGCTCGGTCCAGTCCAGGCAGGCCTTGGCGGCGGGGCGGTCGCGCGGCAGCACGGCGCCCAGGTCGGCGAGCAGGGCCCGGCCGCGGGCGGTGAGGACCAGCGCGCCCGTCGGCGGGGTGGGGGCGGCGATCGGCGGGGCGGCGCGCTCCCCGGCGCTCGCCGGGACGTGGGCGGTGAGCTGCGGCGCGTCGGCGGGGTGTGCCGAGGCGCGGGGCAGGTCGCGGGCGCCGTGACCACCGCGCGGAGCGACCCCGGCCCCGGTGTCGCGGCTCGCGGGAACCCGATCCGGGACGACTCGATCCGGGGCGTGGTCGGGGCCGGTGTCGCCGGTACCGCTGTCGCCGGGGCCGGTGTCCAGCAGCCCAGAGGTGATCATGGCGTCGGTGATGGCGACGCCGAGCGCGCCCGCGAGGTGGTCGTAGCAGGTCCGGGCGCGGGCGAGCGCCGCCGAGGCGACCGAGGCGCGCAACCCGCCGGTCGGCCGCGCCGGTCCGGCGTGCGCGAGCAGCACCTCCAGCAACCCGGCGACGGACGCGTCGGCGAGCCGCAGGTACCGCCACCGCCCCTGCCGCCGCTCGACCAGCAACCCACCGGCCACCAGCCGCGCCAGGTGCTCGCTCGCGGTGGACGCCGAGATCCCCGCCGCGCGCGCCAACTCCCCGGCCGTCCACGCCCGCCCGTCGAGCAGCGCGAGGCACATGGCGGCCCGACTCCGATCGGCGACCAACCCGGCCAGCGCCGCGACCCGATCCGCGCTCATCCCGCCCCCGCTCCCGCCACCCGCACCGGCTCCGACCGCCCTGCCCCGATCACCGGGCCCAGCCCCGAACGCTCGGCCCCACCGCCACCGTCACCGCTCGCCGCGCGTCCGCCCGACCTGCGTCCGTCCGCCCGACCCGCGTCCGCCCACCCGACCCGCGCTCGCCCGTCCGGCTCGCTGACCGGGGCCGGTGCCCGCCCACCTGACCCACGTCCGTCAGCCCGGCCCGCTGACCAAGTCTTTCGCGGCCCGCGTCCGCCAGGTGTGGCGCATCCCGCACTTTCCCCGGCCGCCCCGAACCACCGGTCACCGCCCGCGCGCCACCCTCACCGCCCGCCGCGCATCCCGTCGATCGCCAGCTCCAGCAGCCGCTCGGCCTGCCCGTCGTCCCCGCGCAGCTCGGTCACCAGCGAGATCCCGTTCACCATCGCCAGCACGTCGTCCCCCCGCACCCCGTCCCGCACCGCCCCGGCCTCCTGCGCCCGCCGCAGCAACCCCTCCAGCGCCGAGGTGATCCGCCCGCCGCAGCCGTCCTGCCGCCCGCAGTCCTCGGGTTCGGGCAGCAGCGCCGCGACCAGCCCCCGGCTGGTCGACGCGTACTCCACGAAGTCCCGCAGCCACGCCACCAGCGCGTCCCCCGGCGCCAGCCCGGCCGCGTGCTCGTCGGCCCGCGCGCACAGCGCCCCCATCCGGTCGCTGAACACCGCCTCCAGGAGCACCTGCCTGCCGGGGAAGTGCCGGTGCAGGGTCGCCGACCCGACCCCGGCCCGCCGCGCGATCTCCTCCAGCGACGCGCCCGCCCCGTCCCGCCGGAAGACCTCCTGCGCGGCGGCCACGATCCGGTCCACGTTCCGCTGGGCGTCGGCCCGCAGCCTGCGCCCCCCGACCTCGGCCACGAACCACCCCCGACCAGGCAAGTGGAGGACCTCCCCACTTCTGCGCTACGGTACCGGACAGCAAGTGGGGTACCACCCCGCTTAAGTCGACCAGGAGTCGCCGTGCGCGCAGCCAGGTACCACCGCTTCGGTCCCCCCGACGTCCTGCGCGTCGAGGACGTCCCCGACCCCGTCCCCGGCCCCGGCGAGGTGCTCGTCCGGGTCCGCGCCGCGAGCGTCGAGGGCGGCGAGCAGTCCTTCCGCTCCGGCAAGCTGCGCCTGTTCGTCAGGGGCCCCTTCCCGAAGGGCGTCGGCGCGGGCTTCACCGGCCACGTCGCCGCGCTCGGCGACGGCGTGCGCGGGTGGCGGACCGGCGACCCGGTGTGGGGCCTCGTGCCGCACATGACCGCGGGCTCGGTCGCCGAACTGCTCGTGGTGCCCCAGGAGCGCCTCGCCCGCGCGCCCGGCACCCTCGACCTCCTCGCCGCCGCCGCCCTCCCGGTCTCCGGCACCACCGCCATCACCGCCCTGCGGCACAAGGCCCACCTGGTCGCGGGCGAGCGGCTGCTCGTGCGCGGGGCGGCGGGCGGGGTCGGCAGCGCGCTGGTGCGGTTCGGCAAGTCGCTCGGCGCGCACGTCACCGCGCTCGCCTCCGCCCGCGACCTCGACTGGGTCACCGGCGAGCTGGGCGCCGACGAGGCGCTCGACCACCGCGCCACCCGCCCCGAGGACCTGGGCCGCTTCGACGTCGTGGTCGACGCGGTCGGCTCCGACCTGCCCGCCTACCGCAGGCTCCTCACCGGGACCGGCCGCATCGTCCCGCTCGCCTTCGACCACGACCGGGTGCTGCCCTCCCTGGCGTCCACCGCCCTGCGCGCCGCGCTCACCCCGCACCGGGTGAAGCTGTTCAGCAACAACCCGTCCGCCGAGCGCCTCGCCGAGCTGACCGCCGCCGCCGAGTCCGGTGCGCTGCGCCCGGACGTGGACACCGTGTTCGCGCTCGACGACGTCGCCGACGCGCACCGCGCGCTCGAAGCGGGCGGCGTCCGGGGCAAGTACCTGATCGAGGTGCGGCCCGCGCCCTGACCCGCCTCACTTCGGCGCGCGCCGAACCGTCCCGCCCCTACCGTCGCCGCATGGACCTGGACCTCCCCGTGCCCCCGGTGCCGCCCGCGACCAGGGGCGTCGCCTGGCTGCGGGCCACCGTCGCCCGCTTCAGCGAAGGCGAGGCGCACACCCGCCGCAGGGCGCTCGCCGAGCAGCTCCTGGCCGCCATCCCGCCGGAGTCCCTGCGCAGGCCCGGCGACCACGTGGCCACCCTCGCCGAAGCCCTCGGCGCACCCCGCGCGATCACCCGCGACGTGCGCGCCACCGCCGCCGCCTACCACCCGCACCTGCCCCCGTCCCCGGCCGCCGACGCCGCGGTGGCCCGCCTGGTGGCCGCCTTCGGCAACCGCTGGGACGAGCCCACCGCGGCCAGGATCGGCCTGCTGGTCCAGGCCACCACCTCCACCGACGCCCTGATCGCGGGCGCCACCCCGCCGGTGCCCGCGACCAGGCGGGTCCGGGACGGCCAGGTGATCGAGGTCCCCCTGGACGGCGCCCCGTTCGGCGCGGGCCGCCACGCCTGCCCCGGCCGGGCGCACGCCCTGGTCATGGCCGAGGGCGCGCGGGCGTTCCACCGCCTCCACCACGCCGACACCCCGCTGCTGCTGCCGAACGCCTGGGACTGCGCCTCCGCCGCCGCGCTCGCCGAGGCCGGGTTCGCCGCGATCGGCACCACCAGCCTCGGCGTCGCGGCGGCGGCCGGACTCCCGGACGCCGAGGGGCGCGCCAAGGCCCAGACGCTCGACCTGGCCAGGAGGATCACCCACCTGCCGGTCCCGATCACCGTCGACGTGGAGGCCGGGTTCGGCGCCGACCCCGCCGACCTCGCCGCCGAGCTGCACGCCACGGGCGTGGCGGGCATCAACGTCGAGGACGGCCGGGGCGACCACCTCGCCGACCCCGCCGAGCAGGCCGACCTGATCCGCCGCGCCAAGGCCGCCGCGCCCGCGCTGTTCGTCAACGCGCGGGTCGACTGCCACTGGCTCGGCATCGACCGCGACTCGGCCCTGGACCGCGCCCTGCGCTACGCCGACGCGGGCGCGGACGGCGTGTTCCTGCCGGGGCTGACCGACCCCGCCGGGATCGAGCGCGCCGTCGCCGCCCTGCCCGTCCCGCTGAACCTGCTGGCGCAGCTGGACCTGCGCACCCTCACCGACCTCGGCGTCAAGCGGGTCAGCACCGGGTCGCTGCTGTTCCGCGCGGCGCTGGGCGCGGCCGTCGCGACCGCCGAGGCGTTCCGCGACGGCCTGCCCACCCCACCCGCCCCCTCCTACGAGCGGGTGCAGGCGCTGGCTCAGCGCGGGTAGACCTCCCGCACCCAGGTGGCGAACGACCGGGCCGGACGCCCCAGCACCTCGGCGACCGTCCCGGTCACCACCTCGTTGCCGCCGCCGCGCACCAGCTCGACCCCCTCGGCGAGCACCCGCGCGTTCGCCTCGGGGAGCCCGGCGACCAGCCGTTCCAGCGGAACGTCCACAGTGGACCAGTTCCGGCCGGTGATCTCGTTGAGCACCACCACCTGCTCCGGCACGGTCAGCACCTCCGGCCCGGTCAGCACCAGCTCGCCCGAGCACTCGCCGAGCAGCGCGGCCACCGCCACCTCCGCCACGTCGCGCGGGTCGACCACCCCGGACCCGCCGTCCCCCATGGGATTCGGCACCGGGTCGCCGCCCCAGCGCAGGGCGTTGGACGCGAACGCGCTCGGCTTGAGCACCGCCCACTCCGGCCGCTCCCGCACCTGCGCCTCCGTCGGCAGGTGCGGCCGGGCCGCCCCCACCCGCCCGATCGCGGACAGCTTCACCACCCGCCGCACGTGCGGGGCCGCCGCCAGCACCGCCCGGTCGTGCGCGGGCACGTCCGGCCCGCCCGGCGACACCAGCAGCAGCGCGTCCACCCCCTCGGCCGCCGCGCGCAGCGACGCCGGGTCGCCGTAGTCGATGGGGAACGCCGAGGTGCGGGACGCCGCGCGGTGCTCGACGCCGCGCTCGGACAGCAGCCGGGACACCTCGCCGCCGATGGTGCCCGAGGCACCGGTGATCAGGATCATGCGGTCCAGCCTGGCCGGGCGACCGGTGCGGAATCTTGGAGAAAACGGCACCGTTGACCACGGACATGCGCCCGCTGGTCGACTCGCACGACGTGCTCACCCTCCGGCCGGGCACGGGGGTGTTCCTCCCGGACCCGGCGGTCACCGTGGTGCTGTGCACGGTCACCCGCGAGCCGTTCGTGCTCGGCCCCCGCACCACCGCCACCTACTTCGCGGGCAGCTCCGCCGTCCGGCACGTGCTGCGGCTGGCCCCGGCGGCGGCTGCCGTCCTCGGCTTCCCGGCGGCCGGCCTGGTGAACGGCTCGACCCCGCTGCGCGCGCTGTGGGGCGACGCCGCCGCGGACGCCGTCGCCGCCGACCCCGAGGCGTTCGCCGCGCTGGCCCG
Organism: Actinosynnema pretiosum; assembly: GCF_024171695.1. Taxonomy (GTDB): domain Bacteria; phylum Actinomycetota; class Actinomycetes; order Mycobacteriales; family Pseudonocardiaceae; genus Actinosynnema; species Actinosynnema pretiosum. The sequence goes on from NZ_JAMTCF010000017.1 coordinate 157,869, forward strand.
CGAGCGCGGGGTGGTCCGCGCCGAGCCCCGCCACGCCGCGCTGGTGACCGCCGCGGCGACCCAGCTGCGCCACCGCACCGTCGCGGACGCGGCGAAGGCGCTGCACCTGGGGGAGCGGCGCCTGCGGGACGTGTTCACCGCCGTGACCGGCCTGCCGCCCAAGCGGTACGCGGTGCTGGACCGGGTCCGCCGGGCGGCGCTGGAGCAGGGCGGCGACCGCACCTGGGCCGCGCGGGCCGCCGACCTCGGCTACCACGACCAGGCGCACCTGGCCGCCGACTTCCGCGCGGTCTTCCGCATCCCGCCCAGCGCCTTCGCGGCGGCCAGGTTCCCCGAACCGACCACCTGCCGCCCGCCCACCGAACTCCGCTGACCCCCGCTGACCAGCCACGACGAGCGCGCCCAGAAAACTTCCGAAAAAATCCCGGCACGTGTCGATCCGGGCCCCGCCCCGATCGTCGCCTTGGTGAGAGACCGGGAAGGACCCGGTCGAGACCGCAGGGGAGTCCCAGATGCGCTTCATGGTCCTGGTCAAGGCCACCGCCGACAGCGAAGCGGGCGTCATGCCCACCCCGGAGGAGCTGACCGCGATGGGCGCCTTCAACGAGGAGCTGGTCAAGGCGGGCATCCTGCTCGCGGGCGAGGGCCTGCACCCCAGCTCGAACGCCGTGCGGGTGAAGTTCTCCGGCGAGGGCACCACCGTCGTGGACGGCCCGTTCGCGGAGACCAAGGAGCTGCTCGCCGGCTTCTGGATCCTGGAGCTCCCGAGCTGGGACGAGGTCGTGGCCTGGGTCAGGCGCGTCCCGAACGTGACCGGCGCCGAGTCCGAGCTGGAGATCCGGCAGATCTTCAGCGACGACGACTTCGCCTACGCGGGCGAGGAGATCGTGGCCAAGGAGAAGGAGCTGCGCGCCCGCACCGAGAACCAGGGCTGAGCGCGGCGCGCGGGCGGGTCCGACCGGGCCCGCCCGCCGCGCACCCGGCCGGTTACCCTCGCCGGGTGAACGCCACCGACGCCCGCCGCGCCGTCGAGGCCGTCTGGCGGATCGAGTCCTCCCGGCTCATCGCCGGGCTCGCGGCCTTCACCAGGGACCTCGGCCTCGCCGAGGAGCTCGCCCAGGACGCCCTGGTCGCCGCGCTGGAGCGGTGGCCGGTCACCGGGATCCCGGACAACCCCGGCGCCTGGCTGACCACGACCGCCCGCAACCGGGCCGTCGACCTGGCCCGCAGGCGCGGCAACCACGACCGCAAGCTCGCCGAGCTGGGCCGCGACCTCACCGAGCCCGCCCCCGAGCACGACCCGGACGACGACCTGCTCACCCTGGTCTTCACCGCCTGCCACCCGGTGCTGTCCCCGGACGCCCGCGTCGCGCTGACCCTGCGCGTCCTGGGCGGGCTCACCACCGAGGAGATCGCCGGCGCGTTCCTGGTGCCGGAGCCGACCGCGGCGCAGCGGATCGTCCGGGCGAAGAAGGCGCTGGCCAAGGCCGGGGTGCGGTTCGAGCCGCCGCCGGACGAGCAGCGCGCCGAACGCCTCGGCTCGGTCCTGGACGTCCTCTACCTGATCTTCAACGAGGGCTACGCGGCCACCGGCGGCGCGCACCTGGTGCGGCCCGACCTGTGCGTGAACGCGCTGCGCCTGGGCCGGGTGCTGGTCTCGCTCGTGCCGCGCGAGCCGGAGGCGCACGGCCTGCTGGCGCTGATGGAGCTCCAGGCGTCCCGCATCCGCGCCCGCACCACCCCGGACGGCGCCCCGATCCGCCTCATGGACCAGGACCGCTCCCGCTGGGACCGGCTCCTGATCACCAGGGGCCTGGCCGGGCTGGAGCGGGCCGAGCGCCTCGGCGGCGGCCCGCGCACCGCGCAGGCCGCGATCGCCGCCTGCCACGCCCGCGCCGCCACCGCCGAGGACACCGACTGGGTGCGCGTGGTCGGCCTGTACGAGCTGCTCGCGCTGCGCACCCCGTCACCGGTGATCGCGCTCAACCACGCGGTGGCCTGCGGGATGGCGTTCGGCCCCGAGCTCGGGCTGGAGCTGGTGGACGACCTGCTGGGGGAGAAGGCGCTGGCCGGGTACCACCTGCTGCCCAGCGCGCGCGGCGACCTGCTGGCCCGCCTCGGCCGGACCGGGGAGGCCCGCGCCGAGTTCGAGCGCGCCGCCGCGCTGACCCGCAACGAGCCTGAGCGCGCCCAGCTCCTGGCGCGGGCGCGGGAGTGCGGCTGAGGCCGCCGCCCCCGCGCCCCACCGCCGCTGCCGGTACGCTGGCCGCAGACCGATCCGAGGAGGTGAGCCCCATCAACGCTGGTCAACGCGGGGCGCTCCCTCCTGGCGCGCGGTAGGGGCCGCAGCCGGAGCGCCCCGGCAACCACCCCGGAAAGGCGCCCCATGCACCCCACCCGCTTCACCGGACCCCTGCGCACCACCGTCGTGGACCGCCTGCGCGCGGCCGGGTGCGTGTTCGCCGAGGACGAGGCCGACCTCCTCCTCGACGCCGCCGCCGACCCCGCCGCCCTGGACGCCCTGGTCACCCGCCGCGCGGCGGGCGACCCCCTGGAGCACCTGCTCGGCTGGGCCGAGTTCTGCGGCCTGCGGATCACCGTCGCCCCCGGCGTGTTCGTCCCCCGCCGCCGCACCGAGCGCCTGGTTGACCTGGCCGCCGCCCTCGCCCCGCCCGCACCCGTCGTCCTCGATGTGTGCTGCGGCTCGGGGGCGCTCGGCGCGGCCCTCGCCCACCGGCTTCCCGGCGCGCGCGTCACCGCCGCCGACCTCGACCCGGCCGCCGCCGAGTGCGCCCGCCACAACCTGCCCGACCCGCACCGCGTCCACTGCGGCGACCTCTACGACCCGCTCCCCGCCGACCTGCGCGGCCGGGTCGACGTGCTGCTCGCCAACGCCCCGTACGTGCCCACCGGCGCGATCGGCCTCATGCCCCCCGAGGCCAGGGACCACGAGCCGCGCACCGCGCTCGACGGCGGCGCGGACGGGCTCGACGTGCTGCGCAGGGTCGCGGCGGGCGCGCCGGACTGGCTGGCCGAGCGCGGCGCGCTGCTGTTCGAGATCGGCGAGGCCCAGGCGGACGCCGCCGTCGCCGCCGTGCGCGCGGCGGGCCTCACCGCACGCGTCGAGCCCGACCCGGACGCGGGCGGCGCGTCCGTCGTCGCCACCCGCTGACCGAGCCACGCACCCGCGCGCCACACCCCGCCCGCTCGGCACCCACCCGCGCGCCACATCCCTCGCCCGTTCGCACCTACCCGCGCGCCACATCCCCGCCCGTTCGTACCCGCCCGCGCGTCACATCCCCGCCCGCCCGCTCACGCCCCTGTGCCCGGTGCGCCCACACAACCGCCCGCCCGTCCACCGCACCCCCGCCCGCCGCACCCCCGCCCGTCCCGCCCACCACCCCCGTCCTCCCCGATCCGAGGCGTGGGACCCGCTCGACAACCACCCCCCGCCCCGGCGATCCTCACCCCATGGTCGACGTGGACGTCGTGGTGGTCGGTGGCGGTGCGATGGGGTCCGCGGCGACCTGGCAACTGGCCCTGCGCGGGACCGACGTGCTCCTGCTGGAGCGCTTCGTCCCCGGTCACACCGAGGGCGCCTCGCACGGCGCGTCCCGGATCTTCCGCCTCGCCTACGCCGACCCGCTCTACGTCCGCCTCGCGGCCCGCGCCCTCCCGCTGTGGCGCGAACTGGGCCCCGAGGTCTTCCAGGAGACCGGCGGCGTCGACCACGGCGACCTCACCGGCATCCAGGCCGCCCTCACCGCCGAGGGCGTCCCCGCCACCCCGCTCGACCCGCGCGAGGCCACCGAGCGCTGGCCCGACCTGCGCTTCGACGGCCCGGTCCTGTTCCACCCCCGCGCGGGCAGGCTCAACGCCGACCTGACCGTCCACACCCTCCAGTCCGCCGCGAAGGCCCACGGCGCGACCGTCCACCACGGCGAACCCGCCCTGCGCCTGGAGCACGACGCGGACGGCGTCACCGTCACCACCGGGCGCGCCACCTACCGCGCCCGCCAGGCCGTCGTCGCGGTCGGCGCCTGGACCAGGCGGCTCCTCGAACCGCACCTGCCCCTGCCGCCCCTGCGCGTCACCGAGGAGCAGCCCGCCCACTTCGCCACCACCTCCGCGAACTGGCCGTCGTTCATCCACCACCGGGGCGCGGACACGGTCTACGGCCTGCTCACCCCCGGCGAGGGCGTCAAGGCCGGATTCCACGGCGGCGGCCCCGAGACCGACCCCGACCACCGCGACCGCACCCCCGAACCGACCCGCCTCGCCGCGCTCCGCGACTACGCCCGCGCCTGGCTCCCCGGCGCCGACCCCGACCGCGCCGCCCCGATCAGCTGCACCTACACCACCACCCCCACCTCGGACTTCGTCCTCGACCGCGCGGGCAACCTCACCGTCGCCGCGGGCTTCTCCGGCCACGGCTTCAAGTTCACCCCCGCGATCGGCGAGGTCCTGGCCGACCTGGTCCTCGCGGGCGCGCGCCCGAACACCCGGTTCGCGCTGCCTGTTCCCGACTGACCCCGGTTCCGCCGACCGCCCCGGCGCACGTCCCACCCACTGGTCGCCCCTGCCGGAAACCGTTGCCCTGAACCAGAATCCGGCGCATGGGAACCGAACTGCGCCTGGCGGTGGCACTGGACGGGACGGGGTGGCACCCGGACGGCGGTGACAGCCCCGACGCGGCCCCGCTGTCCGCCCGCCACTGGACCGACCTGGTGCTGGCGGCTGAGCGCGGCGGGATCGACCTCGTCACGTTCGAGGACACCCTCGGGCACCGGCCGAACCAGCTGGACGCGGTGCTCGTCGCGGCCCGCGTCGCCCCGCTGACCAGCCGCGTCGGCCTGATCCCGACCGCCATCACCACGCACACCGAGCCGTTCCACCTGTCCAAGGCCATCGCGACCCTGGACCACGTCAGCCTCGGCCGGGCGGGCGTGCGCCTGCGGGTCGACGCCGACCCCGCCACCGCCCGCCACTTCGGCCGCCGCGACCTGCCCCCGCTGCCCGCGTCCGGGCGTCCCGACGACGCGGTCGTGGCCGACCTGTTCGCCGAGGCCCGTGACTACGCCGAGGTGCTGCGCAGGCTGTGGGACAGCTGGGAGGACGACGCCGAGATCCGCGACGTCGCCACCGGCCGGTTCGTCGACCGGGACAAGCTCCACCACGTCGACTTCCGGGGCGGGCACTTCGCCGTGAAGGGCCCGTCGATCACCCCGCGCCCGCCGCAGGGCAACCCGCCGATCGCCGTGCTGGCCCACGACGAGGAGCGCCCCCACCGGCTGGCCCGCGAGTCCGCCGACCTGGTGTTCACCACCCCGCGCGACGCGGCCGACGTGCGCCGCACCGGCGCGGAGGTCGGGGGAGCGCGGCACTTCGCCGACGTCGTCGTCGCCTTCCACGACGACCGCGAGCTGACCTCCGACGCGCACGTGCACACCGGCGGTCCGGCCGAACTGGCCGACCTGGCGCAGGAGTGGCACGAGGCGGGCGCGTTCGGCCTGCGCCTGCGCCCCGCGCGGCTGCCGCGGGACCTGGCCGCCATCACCGGCGAGCTGGTGCCCGAGCTGCGCCGCAGGGGCCTCGTCCCCGCCGAGCCGGGCCCCGCGACCACCCTGCGCGGCCTGCTCGACCTGCCCCGTCCCGCCAACCGCTACGCAGCTCCCAGGGGTGCCTGATGGTGAAGCAGATCCGGCTGGCCGCCCACTTCCCCGGCGTCAACAACACCACCGTGTGGAGCGACCCGGCGGCGGGCAGCCACATCGACTTCGAGTCCTTCCGGCACTTCGCCCGCACCGCCGAGCGCGGCCGGTTCGACTTCCTGTTCCTGGCCGAGGGGCTGCGGCTGCGCGAGCAGGGCGGGCAGATCTACGACCTGGACGTCGTCGGCAGGCCCGACACGTTCACCGTGCTCGCCGCGCTCGCCGCCGTCACCGACCGGATCGGGCTCGCGGGCACCATCAACTCCACGTTCAACGAGCCCTACGAGGTGGCCCGCCAGTTCGCCACCCTGGACCACCTGTCCGACGGCAGGGCCGCGTGGAACGTGGTGACCTCGTGGGACGCGTTCACCGGTGAGAACTTCCGGCGCGGCGGGTTCCTGCCGAAGGAGCAGCGCTACGAGCGGGCCCGCAGCTTCCTGGACGCCGCCTCGGTGCTGTTCGACTCCTGGCGCGAAGGCGGCGCGTTCGCCGTGCGCGACGAGCACTTCGACGTCGAGGGCCGCTTCGGCCTGCCGCGCACGCCCCAGGGCAGGCCGGTGATCATCCAGGCCGGTGACTCCCCGGAGGGCAGGGACTTCGCCGCCGCCAAGGCCGACGCGATCTTCAGCAGGCACGCGGGAGCGGAGGCGGGCAAGGCGTTCTACGCCGACGTGAAGGGCCGCCTGCCCGCGCACGGCAGGGCCCCCGAGGACCTGGTGATCCTGCCCGCCGCGACGTTCGTGCTCGGCGACAGCGACGCCGAGGCGCGCGAGCGGGCGCGCGAGGTGCGGGCCCAGCAGGTCAGCCCGCAGACGGCGATCAAGCTGCTGGAGCACGTCTGGAACCGCGACCTGTCCGACCTGGACCCGGACGGCCCGCTGCCGCAGGACGACCCGGTGGTCGACGGAGGCACCATCGCACCGGGCCGGGCCAGCGTGCGCATGTACCGGGACCCGCTGGCGACCGCGCGGGAGTGGCGCGAGCTGTCGCGGGCGCGCGGGTTGTCGGTGCGGGAGCTGATGATCGAGGTGACCGCCGAGCAGACCTTCGTCGGATCGCCGGAGACCGTGGCGACGTCGATCAACGACCTGGTGCAGCAGGACGCGGCCGACGGCTTCGTGCTGGTCCCGCACATCACGCCCGGAGGGTTCGACGAGTTCGTCGACCGGGTAGTCCCGCTGCTCCAGGAGCGCGGGGTCTTCCGGTCGGAGTACGCGGGCACGACCCTGCGCGAGCACCTGGGGTTGAAGCCGCTGGGCTGAGCGGACCTGTTGCGCGGAAAGGGGAAACGCGCGAGGCGGGCGGCGGCTAATCTGATGATCATGGGTCTCACGTCCAAGTCGCCGCTCTACCCCAGCGGTCCGGTGGCCGACCTGGTCCAGCGGCGAATGCGGGCCGTTCCCTTTTTGGGCGGGGCCGCGATCCTCGGCCACCTGGGGTTGCTGATCCAGATGTTCTCGCTCTCCCTGCACGGCCGCGACACCGGGAGCACCTGGTTCCTGCTCGCGTTCGCGGTCGCACTGGTCGTCCCCGTGGTGCTGGGCGCCTGGCTGCGCGTCCGGGGCCACCGCCGCCCCGACCTCTGGGTCCCGGCCGCCCTGATCACGCTCGCGACGATCCTGCTGCTCGGCGTGCTCCCCGTCGCCGTGAGCGCCGTGAACGCGGTCGGCCTGGCGGAGGTCGGCGCGCACACCCTGCTCAGCGTCGTCGTCTCCCTGCTCTTCGTCCTGATCGTGGCCCACTCGCTGTCACAGTCCCTGACCGCGATGCCCGCCCCCGAACTGGGCTCGACCGGCTACCCCCTGACCGTGCCGCTGCGCACGACCCACGTGGAACCGAGGATCGACGGCGCGCTCCACCTGACCGACCGCGCCATCACCTGGTCCGCCCACCGCGCGAGCCGCTGGTGGGACCCGAGGCCGGGCGCGAAGGCGACGCTGCCCCTGGACCAGATCCACGACGTGACCCCGGCCGACCAGCCCACGCCGACGCCGCTCCTCACCCTCCCCGACGGCACGACCCTGGACACCACCCCCGGCCCGGTCGTGCGCGTCACCACCGTCACCGGCCAGGTCGTGGTGCTGCCGGTGTCCGACGCGGCGCTGTACGCGGACCTGATCCAGCGCAGGCGCCAGTACGTCCACTGGGCCGCGGCCTGGACGCGCTGAACCCCGATCCACCTGTTGATCACGTCGTGCGGTTGGTCCTGCCGGTGGCTCGGCGTCAGCCGCAGGTGACTTGATGCACGTCACTCCACTCTGAGTGTGTAACTTAATGTGTGACCAGCGGCGTTTTATTTTCAAGCTATATAGTTTCTGCTGTCGCGCAGGTTAAACAGGGGGTGATCGGATGGCTACCGCGGACCAGGTGAAAGCACTGGTCAAGAGCCACGCCGAAGGCGACGACACCCGCTTCTACTCCGTGGCGCTCCAGGTGGCCGCAGGCGCCGCGCGCAACGGTCACGGCCGTTTCGCCCAAGACCTGAAAGCTCTGGTGGACGGCCTGCGGAAGCGGTCGTCCGGATCGGCCCCCCGCGTCGGCCCGGTCGCGGTGGCGCGTCCCAGGGGTGAGCTGGCCCAGTTGCTCACCGTCAGCTACCCCGAGGCGCTGCTGAGCGACATGTCCCTGGACCCGCAGGTCCGGCAGCGCTTGGAGCGCGTGCTCCTGGAGCAGCGCCAAGCTGATCGGCTGCGCTCCCACGGCTTCCACCCGGTGCGCAAGCTCCTGCTCACCGGCGTTCCCGGCACCGGCAAGACCATGACCGCCCACGTGCTGGCGGGAGAGCTGAGGCTGCCGCTGTTCGTGATCAGGTTGGACGGCCTGATCACGAAGTTCATGGGGGAGACCGCGGCGAAGCTGCGACTCGTCTTCGACGCGCTGGCCGAGACCAGGGGCGTCTACCTCTTCGACGAGGTCGACGCGCTCGCGGGTGAGCGCGCGCACGGGAATGACGTGGGCGAGATCCGGCGGGTGCTCAACTCATTCCTGCAATTCCTGGAGGCGCACCACTCGGACAGCCTCCTGGTGGCTGCGACAAACCACCCGCAACTACTCGATCGGGCGATCTTTCGCCGCTTCGACGCGGTGATCGAATATTCTCTGCCCGACGCTGCGGTGGCGCGCGAGGTCATCGAGAACCGCCTCGCCACCGTGGACATGGCCGACCTGATCTGGGGAGAGATCGGCGAGGCCGCCGCAGGACTGAGCCAGGGGGAGATCACCGCCGCTGCCGAACTCGCCGCCAAGGACGCGATCCTGGTCGGGAGCGGAACGGTCACCACCGCCACCCTGCGCGACGCCCTGAGGCTCAGGAGGTCGAGGAGCGCGGACTAGGCGAGGTGCGGGGTTGGGGCAGCGGGACAGGAACCACCTGATCGTCACCGGACGCTGCACGACCGACAACTACGCGCCCATCAGGGGCGGGGGCTCCAGCGAGAAGCCGCCCAAACCGGGAAACCGCCGCGCGCACGGGACCGCCATCCGCGCCGGTCTTGACAAGGCCGAGCGCGAGGCGCGGGTCCACCGCGAGCGCGTCTCCATCGACGTTCCAGGGGCCGTTCCCGGCGCCTACGTGGAGTTCGAGAGCTTTCCGGGCATCGAACTCGCCCTGGAGAGCCTGGACTCGCAGGCGTCCGGGCCGCGTCCTGAGTTGCGCGCCGTGCGGCTCGAGGGGACCGAAGACGACCAGGTGCAGGTCGCCACGGTTTTCGTCCCCGAAGGCGCCATGGTCCGCTTCCTCAAGCGCGTGGACGCCTACCTCGCCGCAGCGGAGGAGGACGAGCCCGCGCACCGCAACCTGCTCGACCGCATCAGCGAGGTCCGGCGGGCCTCGGTGGAAGCGCTGTGGACCGATCCCGGCGCGTTGTTCCCCCGCGAGGAAGGTCCGGTGTGGTGGGAGCTCTGGTTGCGCCGCCGCGACGGTGACGAGCTGGCCAGACTGGCGACGTGCGCGGCGGAGCTCGGCTTCCAGGTCAAAGAACGCGCCTTGGGCTTCGACAGCAGACTGGTGGTGCTGGTCGAAGCCACGGTCGAGCAGTTGGGGACGGCGCTAGCGGTGCTGGACGACATCGCCGAGCTGCGGAGCCCTCGCTACCGGGCGGAGTTCCTGGACGGACTGACAGCCTTCGAGCAGGGGGAGTTCGTCGAGGAACTGGCTGATCGGGTCATACCCGCTCCAGCGGGTTCCCCGGTCGTGTGCGTGATCGACACCGGTGTCCACCGGAACCACCCCCTGCTGGAGCGCTCACTGGCGGAGCAGGACTGCCACGCCGCCGACCCCGCTTGGCAGGCGGTCACCGACGACGGCGGGCACGGCACCAAGATGGCCGGACTCGCCCTCTACGGAGACCTGGGCGCGGCGATCGAAACCGGCTCCCCGATCGAGCTGGAGCACCGGTTGGAGTCCTTGAAGCTCCTGCCGCCCAGGGGAGCCAACGACCCGGAGCTCTACGGATCGATCACCGCAGGCGGGATCTCGGCGGTGGAGGTCGGCGCGCCAGGGCTGTCCCGCGCCTACGCGATGGCCATCACCACCGAATCCGCCCGGATCGACGACTCCCTGAGAGGCAGGCCCACTTCGTGGTCCGCCTCCTTGGACGCGCTGATCGTCGGTCGGGACATCGACCAGTCGGTGGGCAAGTTCGAACTGCTGGAGCCCGCGAACCCGGACGCGTGCCGCTTGATCGTCGTCTCGGCCGGGAACGTCAGGCCGGAGTACGGCCATGACCACCTGACCAGGAGCGACGTCGAGCCGATCGAGGACCCGGCGCAGTCCTGGAACGCCTTGACCGTCGGTGCTTTCACCGACGTCGACAGCCTGCAGAACCCGTCTGCGGGCTACGAGGGCTGGAGCCCGCTGGTCAAGCGGGGCGAGCTGTCCCCGTTCAGCCGAACCTCCGTGACCTTCGGCGACAAGTGGCCCATCAAGCCCGACGTGGTGCTGGAAGGGGGCAACCTCGCGGAATCCCCCGGCGGGACCGAGCGGCACCCGCTCGGGGAGCTGGCGCTGCTCACCACCGCCGCGCCGCCCCGGCTGGGAACGCCGGGCAGCGGTCGTCAGCTGACCACGGTGAACGCGACCAGCGCCGCCACCGCGCAAGCGGCGCACCTCGCCGCGCAGATCATGGCCGCCTACCCCCACCACTGGCCGGAGACGGTGCGGGCGCTGATCGTCCACTCGGCCGAGTGGACGCCCGTGATGCGCGGCCACCTGGACAACGAGCGCCGCAAGCGGGACAAGCGCACCCTGCTGCGCCGCTACGGGATGGGGGTGCCGAGCCTGGCGAGGGCCACCCGGAGCGCGAGCGACGCGCTGACCCTCGTCGTGGAGGAGACGATCACCCCGTTCCGGGCCAAGAAGCTCGCGGACATCCACTTCCACGACCTTCCCTGGCCCGGTGACACCCTGCTCGACCTGGGAGGCGCGGAGGTGCGGCTCAGGGTGACCCTCTCGTACTACGTCGAGCCCAACCCGGCCGATCGTGGTTGGAAGGGGCGCTACCGCTACGCCTCGCACGGTTTGCGGTTCGACGTGCGCAGGTCGAACGAGTCGCGCGACGAGTTCACCAAGCGCGTCAACGCGCAAGCCCTGGCCGAAGGCGAGGAGCGGCCGGACTCGGTGAAGGAAACCGGGGAGTGGGTCATCGGTGCGGACAGCCGCAGCCTGGGCTCCCTCCACTCCGACATCTGGACCGGAACCGCCTCCGACCTCGCCCAGCGCGGGATCATCGCGGTCTACCCGGTCGGCGGCTGGTGGAAGAACGACCCAGGGGAGCGCCAAGCCCGCTACGCCCTCGTCGTCTCCATCGAGACCCCCGGCGTGGACACCGACATCTACACCCCGGTCGCCCAGCAGCTCCAGATCCCGATCACCACCTGACCCGCCGTCCCGCCCCTCACACCCCAGGCGCCAGCGCCGCGGGCTCCGCCGCCGCCAGGTTCTCCGGCAACCGCAACCCCTGCGTCAACGGCACCAGCTCCGCCTGGAGCACCAGCGCCGCCGCGCCGATCGCGGGCGCCGTCGACGCCGAGCGCGACAGCCGCACGTCCACCCCGCCGCTCCCGCGCCCCACCACCGCCCGCCCCAGCTCCTCCCGGATCACCGGCAGGTACACCGACCCCGCGACCGCGAACCCCGGCCCGGTCAGCACCAGCACCTCCAGGTCCATCAGGTTCGCCAGCGACCGCGCCGCCACCGCCACGCACCGCGCCGACCGCTCCAGCAGCCCCAGCGCCGCGCCCTCGCCCCGCCGGGCCGCGCGCGCCACGGCCGCGAAGTCCGCCGCCACCGACCCGCCCTTGAGCTCCCGCGCCAGCGACGGCAGCTCCCCGGCCTCCGCCACCACCGCCGCGGGCCCCGCCATGACCTCCAGGCACCCGCGCCCGCCGCACCAGCACACCGGCCCCAGCGCGTCCACGCTCACGTGCCCGATCTCGCCCGCGTCGCCGCCGTTGCCCCGGTAGGTGATCCCGCCGATCACCAGCCCGGCCCCGAGCCGCGTCCCCATGCACAGCGCCGCCGACGTCGCCGTCCCGCCGATCCCGCCGGACCAGTGCTCGCCCAGCGCGGCGGCCGTCGCGTCGTTGTCCACCGCCACCGGCAGCCCGACCGCGCGTCCCAGCTCGCCCACCAGGCCCTCGACGTCCGCCCCCGGCGCCCCCGGCGCGCCCGGCGACACGACCCCGACCCCGAGCACCAGCTCGCGCTCGATCCCCACGCCCTCCACCAGCGCCGACACCGAGTCCGCGACCTGCCCGACGACGGCGGCCGGGTCGGCCACGCCCGGTCGCAGGATGCGCGCCACGACCGCGCCGCCGAGGTTGGTCAGCACGTACGTGTTGCCCGCGTGGTCCAGGTGCACGCCGACCGCGTACCGCGCCGAGTGGTTCAGCTGGAGCAGCACCCGCCGCTTGCCGCCGGTGGACTCGGCCCGCCCGGTCTCCACGACGAGCCCCTCGTCGATCAGCTTGCGGACCACCGTGGAGATGGTCGCCCCGGTGAACCCGGTCGCCCCGATCAACCCGACCCGGCTGATCACGCCCGCCGCCCTGATCACGTCCAGGACGGTCGCCTTGCTGCTCGCGTGCGGTGTGGCCCGCGCCGGTCCGCTCATGCCCCCCACCCCACCAAACCTGCCGAAGACCCGCCCGAAGGCTACCAACGAACCACCGCCCGGTGACCGTCCCGCGACGCCCAGGTATTGACTTCGTTTCTTCAATGACTAAACAATCCTGCCCAAGCCGGGCGGCTCGCGCCACCTAGCGCGCCGCAAGCCACGAAAGGAATCAACGATGTTCCTGAAGGCACAGCGCTCACGCAGGCGGCTGGCGGCGGTGGTCCTCGCCGCGGCGTTGGCAGCGGCAGGCTGCGGCGGTTCCGGGGGCGGCGGCGGGACGGCCGCCGACACCCTCGTCGTCTACACCGGTCAGGCGGGTGACTGGCAGCTCAACTTCAACCCGTACTCGCCCACCCGCATCGAGGGCCTCGGCACGATCTTCGAGCCGCTGTTCTTCTACAACGTCACCGGCTCCACCGACCCCGTGAAGCGCCTCGGCGAGAGCTTCGAGTGGAACGCCGACGGCACCGTCCTCTCCATCACCACCCGCTCCGGCGCCACCTGGACGGACGGGAAGCCGTTCACCGCCAAGGACGTCGTCTTCACCCTGGACATGGTCGCCAAGACCCCGACCATGAACAGCGTCGGCTACAAGGGCAAGGCCGCCGCGATCGACGACACGCACCTCACGGTCACCTTCGACGAGCCCTCGTACCTGGTCGGCCCGCAGGTCCTCGGCCGCACCTGGATCGTCCCCGAGCACCTGTGGGGCCAGCTCTCCGACCCGGCCACCGACGTGATCGCGTCCCCGGTCGGCACCGGCCCGTTCCAGCTCGACGAGTTCAAGGCGCAGGCCTTCACCCTCAAGGCCAACGAGGGCTACCACAGCGGCGCGCCCGCGGTGAAGAAGATCCGCTACCTCTCGCTGTCCGGCAACCAGGCCGGGGCCGACGCGCTCAAGGCGGGCCAGGTCGACTGGCAGACCGGCCCCGTCCCGGACATCGCGAACGTCGAGAAGAACTACCCCGGCTACAAGGCCAACACCACCCCGATGAACCAGGCCGCGCTGCTGACCTGCTCCAACGCCGCCCTGGGCTGCGAGGGCCCGCAGACCGACCCTGCGGTGCGCAAGGCCGTCTACTACGCGCTCAACCGCACCCAGGTGAACTCGCTCGCGTTCGAGAACACCGCCAGCGAGATCTCCCCCGGATTCGCCCTCCTCGGCCGCGACGACGACGTCATCTCCGGCAAGCTCGCCGAGCGCACCGCCCCCATGCAGCCCGACACCGCCAAGGCCGGGCAGCTCCTCGAAGGCGCGGGCTACGCCAAGGGCGGCGACGGCTTCTACGCCAAGGACGGCCAGCAGCTCGCCCTCAACGTCAAGGTCGTCGCGGGCTGGACCGACTACATCACCGCGCTCGACACGATGACCCAGCAGCTCCAGCAGGCGGGCATCAAGCTCAACGTGCAGCAGTCGTCCTGGAACGAGTGGGCCGACGCGCGCGGCCAGGGCAAGTACCAGCTGATCATCGACTCGCTCTACCAGGGCCCGGCCGCCGACCCGTTCTACCTCTACAGCTACTTCTTCGCGACCTCCTCCACCGCGCCGGTCGGCCAGACCGCGACCCCGAACTTCGCCCGCGTCTCCGACCCGGCCATCGACGCCGCGATCGACGCCCTCAAGGCCATCGACCCGAAGGACACCGCCGCGCGCCAGCCGCACCTGGACGCCATCCAGACCCGGATCGAGGAGACCGTCCCCTACATCCCGCTGCTGACCGTCGGGACCACCAGCGAGTACAACGCGAAGAAGTTCACCGGCTGGCCCGACGAGTCCAACCCGTACGCGTTCTTCGCCGTCTGGTCCGCGCCGGACAACTCCGAGATCTACCGGACCCTCAAGCCCGCCGGTCAGTGACGCGATGCGGTACTACGCGCGAAAACTGGGGTTCTACCTGGTCGCCCTCTGGGCGGCGCTCACCCTGAACTTCTTCATCCCCCGGCTCATGCCGGGCAACCCCGTCGACACCCTCATGGCCAAGCTCGCCCAGCGCGGCGGCCAGGTCGACGCCGAGGCCCGCCGCGCCTACGCGCTGCTGCTCGGCGGCGACAGCGAGGGAACCCTGCTGGAGCAGTACTTCGCGTACCTGGGCAACCTGGCGCGCGGCGAGCTGGGCGTGTCCGTCAGCGCGTTCCCCACGCCCGTGTCGGAGGTCATCTCCGGCGCGCTGCCGTGGACGGTCGTGCTGGTCGGCGTGGCCACGGTGCTGTCGTTCCTGCTCGGCATCGGGCTCGGCGCGTTCGTCGGCTGGCGGCGCGGCACCTGGCTGGACTCGCTCGTCCCGGCCACCACGCTGCTCGCGGCCGTGCCGTACTTCTGGCTCGCGCTGATCCTGGTGGCGCTGCTGGCGTCCGGGCTCGGCTGGTTCCCGCTCATCGGCGGGTACGACGTCGTGCTCGACACCGGGTGGAACGCCGACTTCATCGGCTCGGCGATCTACCACGGCACGCTGCCCGCGCTGACCATCGTGCTGTCCTCGATCGGCGGCTGGCTGCTGGGGATGCGCAACATGATGGTCTCCACCACCGCCGAGGACTACGTGCTCACCGCGCAGGCCAAGGGTCTGCGGGGCTCTCGGGTCATGGTCCGGTACGCCGCGCGCAACGCGGTGCTGCCGTCGTTCGCCGCGTTCGCCATCTCGCTGGGCTTCGTGGTGTCCGGCTCGATCATCACCGAGCAGGTGTTCTCCTACCCCGGCATCGGCTCCAAGCTGCTGCAGGCGGTGCAGAACAACGACTACGCCCTCATGCAGGGCATCTTCCTGGTCATCACGATCGCCGTGCTCGGCGCGAACCTCGTGGTGGACCTGCTGTACGCCGTCGTCGACCCGCGCACCCGCGCCGAGGGCTGAGAGGAGCGCGCCCATGACCACCCTCGCTCCCGTGCCCGCCGCGGAACCCGCGGTGCGCGCGGGCTGGCGCTCGATGCTGCCGCGCTGGTCGCCGAAGCTGGCGGTCGGACTCGGCCTCATCGGGGCCATCACCCTGTTCGCGCTGATCGGGCCGCTGCTCACCGGCGACCCGGCCACCATCCGCGACATCGGCCTCACCCCGCCCGGCGGCGAGCACCCGCTGGGCACCACCCAGACCGGCCAGGACGTGCTCGCCCAGCTCGCCCACGCCACCGGCGGCTCGCTCAAGCTGGGGCTGACGGTCGGCGTGCTGGCCACGCTGCTGTCCGCGCTGTTCGGCATCGTCGGCACCTACGTCGGCGGCGTGGTGGACGAGTCGTTCTCGTTGTTCTCCAACGTGATGCTGGTGATCCCGACGCTGCCCCTGGTGATCGTGATCTCCGCGTTCGTGCCCGCAGAGCAGCGCGGCGCGTGGACCATCGCCCTGGTGCTGGCCATCACCGGCTGGGCGGCGTCGGCGCGGGTGCTGCGCGCGCAGACGCTGTCCGTGCGCACCAGGGACTACGTGGCGGCGGCCCGCGTCGCGGGGGAGAAGCCGTGGCGGGTCATCGCCGTGGAGATCCTCCCGAACCTGCTGCCGCTGCTGGCCTCCCAGTTCGTGTACACGGTCATCTCGGCGATCCTGAACGAGGCCGGGCTGTCGTTCCTGGGGCTGGGCGCGTCCAACTCGTCCACCCTCGGCACGATGCTCTACTACGCGCAGAACGGCTTCGCGCTCCAGCGGGAGGCCTGGTGGTGGTTCGTGCCGCCGGGGCTGCTGATCGCGCTGTTCGGCTGCGGGCTCGCGCTGGTGAACTTCAGCATCGACGAGATCATCAACCCGAAGCTGCGCGACGTGCCGCTGCGGGTGAAGGAGCCCGAGCGCACCGCCGTGCCCGCGCCGCGCGCCGACGAGGACGCGGTGCTGACCGTGGAGGGGCTGTCGGTCGAGTACCGGACCGAGCGGCCGGTGCGGGCGGTCCGGGACGTGTCGCTGACCCTGCGGCGCGGCGAGATCCTGGGCCTGGCCGGGGAGTCCGGCTGCGGCAAGACCACGCTCGCGTACGCGGTGAGCAGGCTGCACCGGCCGCCCGCCGAGATCACCGGCGGCACGGTCACGTTCCACGGCGAGCGCGACGAGGACGTGCTGGCGCTGCGGCCGGAGGAGCTGCGGGCGTTCCGCTGGTCCGAGCTGTCGATGGTGTTCCAGGGCGCGATGAACGCCCTGAACCCGGTGACGACGGTCCACGCGCAGCTCGACGACGTGCTCACCACCCACCGGCCCGGCATGGCCAAGGCCGAGCGGCGTGCCAGGTGCGCCGAGGTGCTGGGCCTGGTCGGCGTCGACCCGGCGCGGCTCGACTCGTACCCGCACGAGCTGTCCGGCGGGATGCGGCAGCGCGTGGTGATCGCCATGGCGCTGCTGCTGAACCCGCAGATCATGGTGATGGACGAGCCGACCACGGCGCTGGACGTGGTGGTGCAGCGGGGGATCCTGCGGGAGATCCTGCGGCTGCGCGACGAGATCGGCTTCGCGGTCCTGCTCATCACCCACGACCTGCCGCTGCTGCTGGAGGTCGCGGACCGGATCGCGGTGATGAAGGACGGCGAGGTGGTGGAGCTGGCCGACGCGGAGCGGATGCGCCTGCGGCCGGAGCACCCGTACACCAGGCAGCTGCTCGACTCGTTCCCCAGCCTGACCGGGGAGCGCGGCTCGTTCGTGCGGAGCGGGGGGAGTTCGGCGTGACCACGTTGGAGGCGCGGGAGCTGGTGAAGGACTTCACCGTCCGGTCGGGCTGGCGGCGCGGCCGGTTGCGGGCGGTGGACCGGGTGTCGTTCACCCTCACGCCGGGCCGGACGGTCGCGCTGGTCGGCGAGTCCGGGTCGGGGAAGTCGACGATCGCGCGGATGATCGCG
Source organism: Actinosynnema pretiosum (assembly GCF_024171695.1). Classification (GTDB taxonomy): domain Bacteria; phylum Actinomycetota; class Actinomycetes; order Mycobacteriales; family Pseudonocardiaceae; genus Actinosynnema; species Actinosynnema pretiosum. The sequence continues at coordinate 175,503 of NZ_JAMTCF010000017.1, forward strand.
AGGCTGGAGCGGCCGACGTCCGGCGAGATCGTGGTGGAGGCGGACGGCGCGCGGGTGCCCGACCGGGAGTACCGGGACCACGTGCAGATGGTGTTCCAGGACCCGTTCGCCTCGCTGAACCCGTTCCACACCGTGGAGCACCACCTGGTCCGCCCGCTGCGCCTGCACGGCCTGCCGTCCGGTTCGGCGCAGGTCAGGGCGTTGTTGGACCGGGTGAGCCTGCCCGGTGAGCTGGCGTCGCGACGGCCCCACGAGCTGTCCGGCGGGCAGCGGCAGCGGGTGGCGATCGCGCGGGCGCTGGCGCCGGGGGCGAAGGTGGTGGTGGCGGACGAGCCGGTGTCGATGCTGGACGTGTCGATCCGGTTGGGCGTGCTGAACCTGCTGGCGAGGTTGCAGCGCGAGGAGTCGCTGGCGGTCCTGTACATCACCCACGACCTGGCGACCGCGCGGCACTTCTCGGACGACATCCTGGTGCTGTACAAGGGGAAGGTGGTGGAGCGGGGGCCCGCGGACGACGTGATCCTGACTCCGAGGCACCCGTACACGAAGCTCCTGGCGGAGGCGGCCCCGAACCCGGAGGCGCGGGGGAGGGCGTTCACCGTCGACCAGGCTGAGGTGGAGCGCGCGGGCAGGGCGGCGGCCTACGACCACGTGACGGGTGAGTGGGAGGAAGTCGCCTAGGGGGTTGGTCGCGCCCGTCCTCGCGGTGGGACGGGCGCGACCCCGCTGTTCAGGTGACGGAAGTTCACCTTCGCCCGTTCGCGGGCACCCCCGGTGCATTCGACTTCCGGAGGTGGCGCCGTGAACCGCGGCCTGTTCGTGGGTGTGGTCGTGCTGGGCGTGCTCCTGGTCGGCGTGCTGATGCCGACCGCGAGCGCGGGCGAACCGACGGCGAACGGCGGCGCGATCTACACCGTGTTCCTGGCGGCGATCCTGGCGGGCACGATGCTGGGCACGTCCGACGAGCGGCGCTGAGCGGTCACTCCCAGGCGCGGGCCGTCGCCGCGAACACCTCGGGCTCGCTCTGCAGCGGAACCACGCACAGCAGCTGCCCACCGGGCGCCCGCAACACGTGGCACCCCTCCCACACGGACACCTCCTCGGCCCCGAGCCCGGTCAACCGCTGGACCTCGGCGTCGACGTCGTCCGTCTCGATGTCGACGTGGTAGCGGGGCGCGTCGTCCACGGCCTGAACGTCGAGCGCGATCCCGTCCACGGCCCCGTCGATGGCCGTGAACTGCTCCTCCCCGACCACCGGCCTGATCCGCCCACCCAACGCGGACGCCCAGAACCGCGAGGCCGCCCCGGCGTGGTCGGCGGGCACGTCGACGAAGATCGCGTACAACCGGCTCCTGTGCATCCTCCCGACTACCCGTGACGCGGCGGAGTTCACCCGAGCCGGACGACGGGTACCCGAAGTGCCGTCGGGGCCGACTGGGGAGGGGCCGTGCGCCGAAGGCTGGGGTTGTTCGGGGTGACGGTGCTGTTATCCGGCTTGCTGCTGGGGGTGCTGCTACCCACGGCGCGGGCGGGCCACTGGGCGGCGGACGGCGAGGCGCTGTACGTGGTGGCGATCGCGGCGCTGATCGTGGGAACCGTCCTGGCGCTGACCGCGCCCCGGCGCTGACGGGCCGGATTTCGACACGATCCGACGAAAACCACACTCTGCACGCAGTTCAGCCGCTGTCGGATCGTCATCAGGTGACTATGCTCAGCCTCATGCTGATCCGCTTCGAGGTGTCCAACCACCGCTCGATCGCGGAACCCGCCGAACTCTCGATGGTCGCCATCGACGAGGACCGCCCCGAGGCGCGTGCGCAGGAATCGCTCGGAGCGAGCCTGCTGACGGTCGCAGCCCTCTACGGCCCCAACGCCTCAGGCAAGTCGAACGTCCTCTCCGCTTACTCCTGGCTCTGTGATGCGGTTCGGCACTCGCTGCGGAGGTGGGACGAGGAGATCCCCGTCGAGCCATTCGCCTTCGACGGGAACACCGAACCGACCGCCTTCGAGGTGGAACACCTGGTCGGCGGCGTCCGCTACGAGTACCTGCTGGAGATCACTCGCGAGCGAGTGGTGTACGAGGCGCTCTTCCACTACCCGGAGAATCGCAGGCGGCGGATCTTCGAGCGCGAAGGGGGAACGCTCAAGCTCCAGCGCGGGATGGGACACCTGTCGGGGATCAGAGAACTGCTCACGGACCGGACCTTGGCGCTGTCGGTCGCGCGCAGGCACGACGATCCGCTAATCGTAGGATTCGTGCGGGCGCTGCTGCGGGTGCGCTCCCGAGTGCTGGGGGAAAGGCAAAGCATCTGGGAGCGCCTACGGGGAGGATCGCCGTTCAGTCTGGATCTCTTTGAGCGGGATGATTCACGCGCACTGGCGATGCTCCGCTTGGCTGACCTCGGCATCGAGAACGTGCAGATCGAAGAAGAATCTGGACCTCGTGGACGGTTTATGGGCGTCCGATTGGTGCACAGGACCGAAACGGGTCTCGTCCCTCTGGAATTCGCAGCGGAGTCCGAGGGGACCAGGAGTTGGTTCAGGCTCATCGGTCCAGTTCTCAGTGTGCTTGAAGCAGGTGCCGTCATGCTCTTCGACGAGTTGGACGCCAGCCTGCACCCCACGCTGTCCGCCCAGCTCATCAAGCTTTTCCACGACCCGGCGACCAACCCGCTCGGCGCCCAGCTCATCTTCGCCTCACACGACACCAGCCTCCTGAACCACCTCAACCGCGATGAGGTCTGGCTGACCGAGAAGTCGAAGAGCGGCGTGACCCGCCTCGGCCCGCTGGCCGAGTTCGCCGGTGAACGGGTCCGCAAGTCACAGAACCTGGAATCCGGTTACCTGCACGGCCGGTTCGGCGCGCTCCCCGACATCGACCAGACGGAACTCCTGCGAGTGCTGGGGCTGATCGGCTGACCATGGTGAGTCGAAATCGGAGAACTCAGGGGAAGTCCCTCAAGCGCACATCGGGAACCCGAAACGAACGTCGGACGATCATGGTCTTCACCGAGGGCAAGATAACGGAGCCGGAGTACGTCAAGGGGCTCAAGCAGTTACCGCACATATCCGGGAACATCACGCTCAATCTGGTGATCCATGTCGAGCACGTGGTCCCGATGAGGCTGGTCGAGTTAGCGGTCAACTACGTGGACGACCCCGAGATCGACGAGTGCTGGTGCATCTTCGACGTGGAGTCTCCCCAGCCGCACCCGAACCTCAAGGAAGCGCTCGCCCTAGCGGAGAAGCGCGGCGTCAAGGTCGCTGTCTCGAACCCCTGCTTCGAGACCTGGCTGGTGCTCCACTTCGAGGACTGCACCCGCGCCTACACCACTGCTCAGATCGATAGGCTGAGCAAGCGCTTGGACGGCCGTGCGGGGAAATCCATCGAACGCGGACAAGTACCTGCCCCACCGCGAGGCCGCCGCCGAACGCGCCCGGAAGCTGGACGAGCGCCACGACCGCGACGGCAAGACCTTCCCGAAGAACAACCCCTCCTCCGGGATGCCTGCCTTCCTCGCAGCGCTGGACCGCACCACCTGACCGGGGCCGCGCCAGGGGAAACCCCCGACGCGGCCCCGCCGACTCACACCGCCGTGGCCCGGATCAGCACCAACCGCTCCGGGTAGAGCACCGGCGCCTGCACCCCCATGGCCTCCAACACCCGCCCCCCAACCCGAACCCCCTCCGGGGTCCACCAAGGCAGCGGGTTCCCCCAGTGGTGCGCGTTCCCGTCCGGCACGTCCCCGGGCGCCAACGGCCGCACCCAGTACTCCCGGTCCGCCGCCAACCCCGGCAGCCGCACCGCCCCCGTCGGGTAGATCTCCGAAGTCCCGTGCGCCACCACCGCGTACACCGCGTCCGACCCGTCCCCGGCCACGACCCCGTGCACCTCGATCGCCGGGTCCGGGTGGTCCCCGTGCACCGACACCCCGCTGTGCAGCAACCCCCGCAGCGACTTGTACAGCCCCACCCACTCCGCCACCCGAGCCCGGTCCTCCGCGGACACCCGCGTCAAGTCCGACTCGATCCCGAAGTGCCCGAACAGCGCCGTCCCCGCCCGGAAGTCCAGCTTGTGCAGCCGGTCCGTCGTGTGCGACCGCCCGTCACCCACGTGCGACCCCATCAGCTCCAGCGGGATCAGCAGGTTCGTCCACCGCTGGATGCGCTGCCGCTCCAGCGCGTCGATGCAGTCCGACGTCCACACCCGGTCCGTGCGCTGCAGGATCTCCAGGTCGATCCGCCCGCCGCCCGACGAGCACGACTCGATCTCCACCTCCGGGTGCCGCGCCCGCAGCTCGTCCAGCAGCCGGTACACGGCCAGCGTCTGCGCCCGCACCCCGGCCTGACCGCCGGGCTGGTGCCCGGCCTCCACCAGGTCCCGGTTGTGGTCCCACTTCAGGTACGCGATGTCGTACTCGCTCAGCAGCGAGTCCAACCGCTCCAGGAGGTAGTCGTACGCCTTGGTCAGGTCCAGCACCTGCTGGTGCCGCGCCGCGCGGGGCAACCGCCCGCCGGTGGCCATGATCCAGTCCGGGTGGGCCCGCGCGAGCTCCGAGTCCTCGTTGATCATCTCCGGCTCGACCCACAGCCCGAACTGCATACCCAGCCCGGTCACGTGCGACACGATCGGCCCGAGCCCGTCCGGCCACACCTCGTCCGACACGTACCAGTCGCCGAGGCCGCGCTTGTCGTCGCGCCGCGACCCGAACCACCCGTCGTCCAGCACGAACCGCTCGCCGCCGACCTCGGCCGCCGCGTCCGCCAGCGCCTTCAGCCGGTCCAGGTCGTGGTCGAAGTACACCGCCTCCCAGGTGTTCACCACGACCGGCCTCGGCGAGGTCGGGTGGCCGGGGCGGGTGCGCAGGAACTCGTGGAACCGCGCCGACACCGAGTCCAGCCCGGCCGCGCCGTACGAGCCGTACTGCCACGGCGACTCGTACACCTCGCCCTCCGCCAGCCGCCCCTCGCCCGCGAGCAGCAGCTCGCCGGACCCGAGCAGGGACACCGCGTGGAACGTGCGCTCGGCGAACGTCCGGTGGTTGCCCGACCAGGCCGTGTGCACCGCCCACACCTCGCCGCGCCGGTTCGCGAAGTCCTCGGTGCCCGCCGCCAGCACGTACGCCGCGTCGTAGCCGGTGCGCCCGGTCCGGTTCTCCCGCACCCGCAGGCCCTGGGTGAACCGGGTCCGCTGCGGCGCGCGCTCGCGCAGGTGGTGGCCGCTGAAGTCGAGCAGCTCCACCGCCTCGGCGGGCACCGGCAGCGCCAGGTTCACCGCGTCCACGGTGAACACCGACCCGCCCAGGTTGCGCACCCGCGCGCGCTGCCGCACCACGCCGGACGGCAGCAGCTCGACGACCACCTCCGCGCCCAGCCCTGCGGTCTCGTCCACCGCGCGCACGACGACGCCGTCGCCCGCTTCCTCCACCCCGGTGACCCGGAACGCCACCGAGAAGTCCGCGCCCTCGCGGTGCCCGACGAGTCCGGGGGTGCCGAGCCAGCCCGCCGACTGCTCGGGCAGCACCGACACCTCCACGTGCCCGTCCACCGAGTTGCCGATGGGCTGGCGCAGCGACAGCAGCCGCAGCGACTCCAGGTCGGGGTCGGGCCCCAGGTCCGCGCCCCAGTGCAGCACGCGGGGGAGGGTGCCTCCGGTCAGGTCGAGCACCAGGCTCACGCCCGCGGCGCGCAGGTGCCTCAGGTCCGCCACTGTGGTTTCTCCTCTGGCGAGTTACGTCGTTGACTTACTTTAGTTGGCGGCGTAAGAATCGCCAGGCTTTCGCTCACCAGCACGCGACACCGCACACCGCCGGGAATGGAGTACCTCATGATCCGCCGAACGGTTCACGACGGGTGGCAGTTGCGCGCGGTGGGCGGCCCCGTGCCCGAGCACGTCGCGGGCGCGACCGTGCCCGCCGAGGTGCCGGGGAGCACCCACCTGGACCTCCTGCGCGCCGGGCTGATCCCCGACCCGTACCTGGACCGGAACGAGGCGGAGCTGGCCTGGGCGCACCGCGCGCGGTGGAGCTACGCGACGGTCCTCACCTCGGAGGCCGCGCGCGCGGGGGAGAAGGTGGAGCTGGCCTTCGACGGCCTGGACACGGCGGCGACCGTCGTGCTCAACGGGCACCCCCTCGGCTCCACCGCCAACATGCACCGAAGCTACCGCTTCGACGTCCGCGACGTGCTCAGGGACGGCGAGAACGACCTGGTGGTGGCGTTCGACTCGGCCCTGGAGCACGCCGAGCGCGCCGAGGCCGAGCTGGGCGAGCGCCCCCGCGCCTACCCGCACCCGTTCAACGCGATCCGCAAGATGGCCTGCTCGTTCGGCTGGGACTGGGGCCCGGACCTGCAGACGGCGGGCATCTGGAAGCCGGTCCGCCTGGAGCGCTGGACCGGCGCCCGGCTGGCCGAGGTCCGCCCGCTGGTGACCGTGGACCAGGACGGCACCGGCCGCGTCGAGGTGCACGTCCGGCTCGACCGCGCCGGTGACGCCCCGAGCCTGCTCACCGCCCGCGTCGGCGACCACGAGCAGCGCGCCACCGTCGACGGCGACACCGCCGTGCTCACCGTCCTGGTCCCCGACGCCCCGCTGTGGTGGCCGGTCGGCTACGGCGAGCAACCGCTGCTCGACCTGGAGGTCGTCGCCGAGTCGGGTGACGAGCGCGACACCTTCACCCGCCGCATCGGCTTCCGCACCATCACCGTCGACACCGAGCCCGACGCCGACGGCACCCCGTTCACCTTCGTCGTCAACGGCGAGCGGGTCTTCGCCAAGGGCGCCAACTGGATCCCCGACGACCACTTCCTCACCCGGATCACCCGCGACCGCCTGGCCCGCCGCGTCGACCAGGCCCTCGCCGCCAACCTCAACCTGCTGCGGATCTGGGGCGGCGGGATCTACGAGACCGAGGACTTCTACGACGTCTGCGACGAGCGCGGCGTCCTGGTCTGGCAGGACTTCCCGTTCGCCTGCGCCGCCTACGCCGAGGAGGGGCGGCTGCGCGCCGAGGTCGAGGCCGAGGCCCGCGAGAACGTCGCCCGCCTCACCCCGCACGCCTCCCTCGCGCTGTGGAACGGCAACAACGAGAACCTCTGGGGCCACGAGGACTGGGGCTGGAAGGAGCAGCTGGGCGAGCGCACCTGGGGCCTCGGCTACTACACCGGGCTGCTGCCCTCGATCGTCGCCGAGCTGGACCCGACCCGCCCCTACTCGCCGGGCAGCCCGTACAGCCCCGGCCAGGTCCACCCGAACGACCAGGACCACGCCACCCGGCACGAGTGGGAGGTGTGGAACCGCGTCGACTACACCCACTACCGCGACCACGCGCCCCGCTTCTGCGCCGAGTTCGGCTTCCAGGGCCCGCCCACCTGGCGCACCCTCACCGACTGGGTGCACGAGGACGACGGCCCCCTGACCCCCTCCTCGCCCGCGTTCCTGCTGCACCAGAAGGCCGAGGACGGCAACGGCAAGCTCGACCGGGGCATGGCGCCGCACCTGCCGGTCCCCGAGTCCTTCGAGGACTGGCACTGGGCGGCCCAGCTCAACCAGGCCCGCGCGGTCGCGTTCGGCGTCGAGCACTTCCGCTCGCACTGGCCGCGCACGGCGGGCGCGGTCGTGTGGCAGCTCAACGACTGCTGGCCGGTCACCTCCTGGGCCGCCGTCGACGGCGAAGGCCGGGAGAAGCCGCTGTTCCACGCCCTCAAGCACGCCTTCGCGCCCCGGCTGCTCACCGTCCAGCCGCGCGACGGGGCGCCCGCCGTCGTCGCGGTCAACGACACCGCCGAGGCGTGGGACGAGGACCTGGTGGTCCGTCGAATCTCGTTCGACGGGGCCGAGCTGGCGACGACTACACTGCGGCTCGGGGTCGCCGCCCGCTCCACGTCCGTGGTCCGGCTGCCGGACTCCCTGCTGGCAGCGGACAACCGGGAGGCCGAGGTCGTGGTAGCCACCGCGGGTGGGGTGCGCGCGCTGCACCTGTTCGCCGAGGACCGCGACGCCGCGCTCGACCCGGCCCCGCTCACCGCCACCGCGCACCGCGCCGACGGCGGCTACCGGGTCGAGGTCACCGCCACCGCGCTCGCCCGCGACGTCGCGCTGCTGGTCGACAAGGCCGCGCCCGACGCGCGCGTCGACGACCAGCTCGTCACCCTGCTCCCCGGCGAGCGGCACGCCTTCCACGTCACCACCGCCGCCGACCTCGACCCGGCCGCGCTGACCGACCCGCGCGTGCTGCGCACGTCCAACGCGCTGGCGGGTCGGTGACCGCCACACCCGCCACGACCGGCGCGGTCGGCCTGGTGCTCGCCAGGCCGACCCGCCTGCTCGGCGTCGAACCGTTCTTCATGGAGTTCATCGCGGGCATCGAGGAGCGGCTGGCCGAGCGCGAGCTGTCGGTGCTGCTGCACGTGGTGTCCACCCAGGACGCCGAGATCGCCGCCTACCGCAGGTGGGCCGCGCGCGGCCTGGTGGACGCGGTGGTCGTGGTCAACCGCACCGAGGACGACCGCCGCCCCGCCGTGCTGCGCGAGGTCGGCCTGCCCGCCGTGCTGGTCGGCGAGCCGGACGGCGACCTCCCGGCCGTGCGCACCGACGACACCGCCCCGATCCGGGCCGCGCTGGAGCACCTGGTCGCCGCCGGTCACCGGGCCATCGCCCGCGTCACCGGACCGGGCGAGCTGCTGCACACCCGGGCGCGCACCGCCGCGCTGCTGGCGGCCTGCGCCGAGCACGGCATCACCCCCCTGGTGGTGGAGGGCGACTACTCGGAGGAGTCCGGCGCGAAGCTCACCGCCGCGCTGCTGGAGCTGGACGAGCCGCCCACGGCCGTCCTCTACGACAACGACGTCATGGCCGTCGCGGGCCTGGGCGCGGCCAAGGAGCGCGGCGCCGACGTGCCCGGCGGGCTGGGCATCATCGCCTGGGACGACTCGACCCTGTGCCGCCTCGCCACACCCGCGCTCACCACGATGAGCGTCGACGTCCACCGGTTCGGCGAGACCGTCGCCGAGTCGGTGCTGGAGCTGATCTCGGGCGGCCCGGTGGCCGACCGCTGGTCGCCTGCGGCCGTCCTGGTCGCCAGGGAGAGCACGAACGCCAGCCCCGCATAGGAGAACCATGTCCTACCTGCCGTCGTCGGACCGGTACGAGCGGATGCCCTACAGGCGGGTCGGCCGCAGCGGGCTCAAGCTGCCCGCCGTGTCGCTCGGCCTGTGGCACAACTTCGGCGACGACAAGGGGTTGGAGACCCAGCGCGCCATCCTGCGCCGGGCCTTCGACCTCGGCGTGACCCACTTCGACCTGGCCAACAACTACGGCCCGCCGCCCGGCTCGGCCGAGCGCAACTTCGGCGCGCTGTTCGGCCAGGACCTGGCCGCGCACCGCGACGAGATCATCATCTCCACCAAGGCCGGCTACACCATGTGGGACGGCCCGTACGGCGACTTCGGCTCCCGCAAGTACCTGCTGTCCTCGCTGGACCAGTCGCTGAGCCGGATGAAGCTCGACTACGTCGACGTCTTCTACCACCACCGCCCGGACCCGGAGACCCCCATCGAGGAGTCCATGGGCGCGCTGGACCACGCGGTCCGCTCCGGCAAGGCGCTGTACGCGGGCATCTCCAACTACTCCGCCGAGCAGACCGCCGAGGCCGCGCGGGTGCTGCGCGAGCTGGGCACCCCGCTGCTCATCCACCAGCCCTCGTACTCGATGTTCAACCGGTGGAGCGAGGACGGCCTGTACGACGTGCTCGCCGAGGTCGGCGCGGGCAGCATCGCCTACTCGCCGCTGGCGCAGGGCCTGCTGACCAACCGGTACCTGGGCGGCGTGCCCGAGGGCTCGCGGGCGGCGGGCGGCAGCCCGTTCCTCAAGTCCGACGCCATCACCGAGGAGAAGCTGGACAAGGTCAGGGCGCTGGGCGCCATCGCCGAGGGCCGGGGCCAGACCCTGGCGCAGCTGGCGATCGCCTGGGTGCTGCGCAACGCCACGTCCGCGCTGGTCGGGGCGAGCAGCCCGGAGCAGCTGGCGGACAACGTGGCCTCGGTGGGGAACCTGGAGCTGACCGCCGACGAGCTGGCCGAGATCGAGAAGCACCTCTGACGGGGGCGGGCGCGGGGGTCGTCGTCGGCCCCCGCGCCCCGCGCCTCACGTCAGCCGCGTCCTCCGGAACGTCTCCAGGCCCGCGAGCGGCGCCGCGTACGGCTGCTCGGCGGCCGGGTAGCCCGCGCCCAGCAGGTACACCGGGATGCTGCCGATGTTGTCCAGGCCGATCCTGCGCGCGAGCGCCTCGTCGTAGAACGCGCCCGTCTGCAGCGGGCCCAGGCCCAGCGCGGTGGCGGTCAGCGCGAACGTCTGGCCGAGGTGACCGGCGTTGAGCAGGCTCACCCGGTAGGAGCGCGGCAGCTCGTACTTGCTGCTCATCCGGTCGATCACGGACGCCAGCACCACGGTGAACGCGACCGAGCCCACCCACGGCTGGTCCGTGCCGAGGTGCGTCATCTCGTCCCTGGTCAGGCCGGGGGAGACGAGTTCGAGCGAGTGCTCGCGCAGGTTGTAGTGGTAGAAGCCGGGGGACAGGCCCTCCACGGCCAGCACCCCCACGTACGCGTCGAGCTCCTGGCGCGAGCCGCCCGCCGGGCTGGTGCGGCGGAACAGGGCGCTGCGGCCGGAGTCGATGAAGTCGGTCGGGCCGAAGGTGGTCACCAGCAGCGCGGCCAGCACCGCCAGCGGCACCGGTTCCTCGGTGAAGTCGCGGACCGTGCGGCGGGCGTACAGCGCCCTGCCCAGCGGCACGCCCAGGTCGGCGGGCACGCGCGGCAGCAGCACCCGCTCGGCCTCCGGGTACTCGGTGAACACCCGGTGCTGCGGACCGGCGGTGTCCGCCGTGTCGTTCTTGGCCTGCTCCCTGGCCTGCTCGCGGTCAGCGGGCAGCTTCTCCGCGTCGATCTGCGTGCCGTAGTGGAAGAACGGGGCCTCCGGGGCCCAGGTCTCCCAGGTGCGCGCGGCCAGCTCGTCCCGCTCGGCCTCGTCGCTGTCCTCGACCAGCAGCGCGCCCGCCTCGCGCAGCACCTCCACCGCCTCGGACACGGTGTCGGGCGTCAGGTGGTCCAGCTCCTCGGTCGCCTTGGCCGCGTCCACCCAGGAGTCGAACGCCGACAGCACCTCGGCGGCCACCGGGTGCAGCGCGGTCGGCGTGCCGCTCAGGTAGGGGTGCACGACGAACTCGTCCTCGTGCCAGTAGCAGGTCAGGCTGTGGGCGCGGCGCAGGCGCATGACACCTCCGGTGCGGAATGGGAGGGGCCGGGCCCGCTCGTGGCGGACCCGGCCCCCGGGCGTCACGGCTGGTCGCCGTTGTACCAGTAGTAGAAGTTCGGCTGGTTCGACCGCTCAAGGCGGATGACCGGCCTCGCCTTCATCGAGATCTTGCGCATGATCGTCACCTCCTCTGGAGTTCCGTCGTGCCCTGGGTGGATGCCCCTGGAAAACCGGAATCCACATCGGACCGGACGGTCCCCTCCATCCAGCGACGATTTCGTTCCGCCCCAGTCACGTGCAACGCGTGCAGGGTCCTCCGATGGTGGCCACTTGGGCTCGCCGCGCCCGCGAACGCCCTCGTCGGACGCGGTCTCCGAAGCGCGGGACCCTCGCGCGCGCCGTTGAGCGCTCGGGCCCCGCGCCCGTCCGGTCCGGCCGCCGCTGGAATGTCCGGACCGGAACCTGCCGCGTCCGCGATCGCGGTGGGTGAATTGCGTCGACGGTATTTCCGGAACGACCGTAGCGCAGTTCGGCGGGATCGGACAACGCCCGTTCCGGCTGGTGAGCGGTGGTGACGTCGAAATCGGTCGGCAATGATGTCGAACACGGTCGAACGCACTTGTCGCGGAATTTAGTTCCGTCGCGTTGGAATTACTCCCCGAACGCGGAGCGCGCCCGGAAAACCCCTCGCCCGCGCGGGGCCGGTGCTGCTAGCGTCCCGGCAGGACTTCGAGCGGAGGGAGGTGGGGCATGACCGTCTTGGCCGTCGTTGCCGCGCGCCCCGACCCCACCCGCCCCCAGGGCTGACGCCTCCCGCTCGTTCGCGGAGGCGCCCCTCGTGGCGGGACCACCCGCGACGACCAGGAGTCCCGCATGTCCACCGCATCACCGCTCGCCCACCACGGCTGGGACGAGCGCTTCGCCCAGCACCTCACCACCGACCTCCTCCCCGGCCGCGTCGTCCGCGTCGACCGGGGCGCCTGCGAGGTCGTCACCGAAGAGGGCAGGCGGTCCGCCCGCGTCCGCAGGGGCCTCGAACCCTGCACCGGCGACTGGGTCGGCCTCGCCGAGGACGGCTCGCTCACCCAGGTCCTGCCCCGCCGCACCGCCCTCGTCCGGGGCTCCGGCGGGAACCCGCAGGTCCTGGCCGCCAACGTGGACGCCGTCGCCGTCGTGGTGCCGCTGTCCGCGCGCCTCGCGCTCGGCCGCGTCGAACGGCTGCTCGCCCTCGCCTGGGAGAGCGGCGCGCGACCGGTCGTCGTGCTCACCAAGGCCGACCTGGGCGGCGCCGTCGCCGACGTCGCCGCCCAGGTGTCCGGCGCCGCGCCCGGCGTGCCGGTGGTCGCGGTCAGCGCCACCGACGGCTCCGGGCTGGACCCGCTGCGCGCCGAGCTGTTCGGCGGGGCCGCGGCCACCGCCGTGCTGGTCGGACCATCCGGCGCGGGCAAGTCCACCCTGGTCAACGCCCTGCTCGGGCACGACGCGCTGGCCACAGGGGAGGTGCGCGCCTCGGACGGCAAGGGCAGGCACACCACCGTCCGGCGCGAGCTGCACGCCCTGCCCGGCGGGGGAGTGCTGATCGACACGCCGGGGCTGCGCGCGGTCGGGCTGCACGACGCCGACGAGGGCGTGCGGCAGGTGTTCGCCGAGGTCGAGGAGCTGGCGCGGTCGTGCCGGTTCGCCGACTGCGGGCACGTCGCCGAGCCGGGGTGCGCCGTGCTGGCCGCCGTGGCGGACGGCGAGCTGGAGCGGCGCAGGGTCGACAGCCTGCACGAGCTCCGCCGCGAGAACGAGTGGCTGGCCAGCCGGACCGATCCCCGGCTGCGGGCCGAGCGGCGCGGTGCCGAGCGGGCGATGAGCAAGGCCCAGCGGCGGATGTACCGGGAGCGGGGCGGCTGGGGCTGATCGACCGGGCCTGACCGGCTGGGGCCCGCACGCGCGCGCGTGCGGGCCCCAGCAGCCTGTTCAGCGCTGTTCGGTCTTCAGTGCTGCTCAGTCCTCAGGGCTGCCCGGTCTTCAGGCCGGGCAGCACCTCGGCCGCGATCGCCTCCACCACCGACTCGTCACCGGCGAACACGCCCTCGTCGCGCGGCCACGGCGCGGCCAGGTCCGTGAACCCCAGCTCGCCCGCCCGCCCGACGAAGTCCCGGTAGCACTCGACGCTGGAGGTCGACAGCACCGGAGCCATGTCGCTCTGCAGGTGCCGCTCCAGGTGGTCGCGCGGCAGCCCGGCCGCGTCGAGCACGTCGTCGAGCCGCCCGGACAGCTCGCGCAGCGAGTCCCACCAGCCCGCCAGGTCGTCGCTCGGCAGCCCCGTGGTCACCCAGCCCTGCCCGAACCGGGCCGCCAACCGCATCCCCTTCGGGCCGTTGGCCGCCACCACGAACGGCGGCCGGGGCCGCTGGACGCAGCCGGGCACGTTCCGCGCGCCCACGGCGGTGTAGTGCTCACCGGCGTGGTCGACCCGGTCGGTGGTGAGCAGGCGGTCCAGCAGCTCCACGAACTCGGCGAACCGCTGCTGCGGGCTCGTCGCGGGCGCGCCGAGGACGCTCGCGTCGTACCCGCCCTTGGCGCCCGACCCGATGCCCAGGGTGAACCGGCCGCCCGACACCTCGTCCAGCGTGGTCACGTCGCGGGTGAACGTGACCGGGTGGCGGAAGTTCGGCGAGGCCACGAGCAGGCCGAGCCGGATCCGCGAGGTCGCCTCGGCGGCCAGCGCCAGCGTCGGGACCGAGGCGTACCAGGCGTGGTCGGCGAGCCTGCCCCAGGCCAGGTGGTCGAACGTCCAGGCGTGGTCGAACCCGTACGCCTCGGCCGCGACCCACCTCGGTCGTGCCTCGGACCAGCGGTGCTCCGGCAGGATCGTGATGCCGACCCGCATGGGCGTCCCCTTCGGTCTTTGAACGGTGTGCGCGTTCAACCGAACATCGTTGACGTTCGATTGTCAACGGGATTCGTGGGTCGTCGCGGTTCGGTCCGCCGAAGCCGGTCCGTCGCCGCCGGTCCGCCATCCTCCGTCCGCCGCCCCCGCCCGCCCCCGGTTGGCCACCGTCAGTCCGCCACGGTCCAGTGCAGCTCGGTGCGCAGGTCGGCCGGGTCCATGTCGGGGGAGGGTTCGGTGGTGTACACCTCCCACCGCGTGGTGCCCGAGGTCAGCCCACGCGCCCCGATCCACGCGGCCAGGCGCTTCCAGGACTCGTCGAGCTCGTCGAACGACCCGGTGTGCGTCACCCGCGCGACCCGCCCACCCGGCAGTTCGCCCGGCACGACGTCGCCCTCCACCTCGACCTCCGAGTTGGTCGGGAACCCGACCTCCAGCGCCAGCACCCCGGCGATCCCGTGCGTGCTCGCGTCCCGGTACAGCCCGAACGCCGGGCCGAGCGGGGTGATCCGCTGGGCGGCCATGGTGCGCCCGAGCTGCTGGAACGAGGTGTCGAAGAAGTCGCGCACCTCGGCGAACTCGATCACCCCGCGCACCACCGCGGTCGTCGTCGGGGTGAGGTCGACCAGTTCCGGCTCCGCGCTCATCCGCTGTCCTCCCGTGCTCCGGCGGTCTTCGGTTCCGGGCCATCCTGCCGGGTCGCCCCTCGCTCCATACCCGATTTATCCCCCCGAACAGGTGACACGACTTCCCTTGCCCCCACCCCACCTCCCGGTGTTGACTAACCAAGCAGTTATCTAACCGCCCGGTTAAAGCGCCGGTGGGTTGCAGTCAAGCCGCAGTCAAGCCGAACGAGGAGCCCGCACATGTCCAGCACGCCGTCCGTCCCGTCCGCCCCGCTCGCCCCTTCCACTCCCTCCGCTCCTTCCACCCCTTCCGTTCCTTCCACGTCGTCGGTCGCGGACCGCCGCACCGAGATCACCACGCCGAGCGATGTCGCGTTCGCCATCACGAGGGACTTCGACGCCCCGCGCGAACTCGTGTTCGCGGCCTTCACCGAGCCCCGGCACGTGTCCCGCTGGTTGCTGGGCCCGGACGGCTGGTCGATGCCGGTGTGCGAGATCGATCTGAGAGAGGGTGGCGCGTGGGAGTACCGGTGGCGCAGCGACGCCGACGGCGCCGAGTTCGGCATGTCCGGGCGCTACCGGGTCGTGGAGAGACCGCACCGGCTGGTCAACACCGAGATGTTCGAGGGGCAGGAGTCGGTGGTGACCACCGAGTTCACCGAGGTCGGCGGTCGCACGAGGGTGGTGCAGACCTCGGTCTTCCCGAACAAGGAGCTGCGGGACGCGGTCCTGGCCAGCGGCATGGAAGGGGGAGTCAACACCAGCCACAACCGGCTGGCCGGATTGCTCCCCCTCCTGGCGGAGGGGGCCTGATGGGGTGAAGCGCGCGGATCGGTGCTGATTTTTGGTGATTCCGTGATTCCGAGTCCGTGACATCGTCGATTCCACTGTATTCCAATATTTTTTACCTGGAATTGCCCGGATCTCGAAGTGAAGGGGTGTGGTCAATCAGTTCAATTCGTGTCATGCTCCGAACGTGATACCCCGCTTTTCCCCGCGTGGCACGTGGATTTCCGAGACCGACGTGGCAGGTGTGCCGGAGGAGCTTCGGGAAGAAGGCGCGTTCCTGCCGTACCCGTTGTTCTCCGAGCCGTCGCTGAGCGGTCCGGCCGTGCGCGAGTCGGCGCTGGCCGAGCACAGCCTGGGCAGGCTCGACGAGGCGTCCAGCCGCTTCGCCGAGCTGCCTGGCTTCGCGCGCGCCACGAGGGTCCGCGACGCGTGCGCGTCGGCCGGGATGGCCGGGTACCCGGTGGCGCTGCGCGAGGCGCTGGCGGTGTCACTGGACCCGCGCCACGGAACCCCGGAGCAGGTGGTCCTACCCCACCTGCGCGGTTTCGAGCTGGGCTTCGCCAAGGTCGAGGAGGGCGCTGACACCGGGGACCCGGACCTGCTGGGCGAGGTGGCCGCGGCGCTGACCGGCCGCGCCCACCACCCGGACGAGCCGCTGCGCCGGGGACAGGGCTGGCTGGGCCCGAGCCGGGAGCGGGCCTGGCTGCTGACGCCGACGAGCGCGCACCTGGCGGGCGCGCTGGCCCAGTGGACCGTGTGGGTCCAGGCGAAACCCGCCCTGCCCAGGGTGGCCCGCCTGGCGCTCGCGCACCTGCAACTGGAGCTCCTGCAACCGTTCGAGGTCCCGGACGGTCACGTGGCGCGCCTGTTCACCATGCTGGAACTGGTGCGCGCGGGGATGCTGCGCGCCTCGGTGCTCCCCCTGTCGGTGTGGCTGGACCGCGCGGGCGACGAGTACCGCGACCAGGTCAGGCGGGTGGTGCGCACCGGCGACCACGGCCCGTGGGTGGAGTTCTTCGCGCGGGGCGTGCGGGAGCTGGCGGACGCCCAGGTGGACCTCCTGCGCGGCCTGGAGTCCCTGGCAGCGACCTACCGCGCCACCCTCCCGGAGGGCGGCAGGCTGGCACGGGTGGCCAACTCCCTGCTCGGCTTCCCGGCAGTGGACCACCCAACCCTGTGCGCAACCGAGGGCCTGTCCCCGAAGGGCGCAACCCTGCTGACAGACCGCCTGGTGGCGGAGGGCGTCCTGTACCCGTGGGAGTCCAGGCGCTACCGCAAGGTCTTCCTCTGCCAAGAAGCCCTGTCCCTCCTACCCCCACCCCACCCGTAACCCCATGCCCACCCCGAACCCCCACCCCCACCCGTCCCGGCCGCGCCCTGTCCCGTCGCGCCCTGTCCCGTCATGCCCTGCCCCGCCGCACCCGGCCGCCCCTGCCGCACACGGTCGTCGTCCCTGCGGCCCCTGGTCGCCCACGCGGTACCCGCCCCCACCGCACCTGGTCACCCACCCGGTACCCGGTCGCCCCCCGCCGCACCCGGCCGCCCCTCGGCTGCACCCGGTCGCTAACGCCGCCGCCATACCCCGCCCACCAACGCCACCGTTCCCTTGCCCGCCGATGCCGCCGTCCCCCCGGTCGTCAATACCGTCGTTCCCACGCCCACTGGTGCCGCTGTCCCGCCAGCCGCCAACGCTGGTGCCACCCCCGGCTGCGGATGCTGGTGTCATCCCGGCTGCGGATGTTGATGCCTCACCTGGTCACGGATGCCTGCGTCACCCCGACTGTCGATGCTGGCGCGTTCCGGTCATGGCGCACCCTGATCGCGGATGCCAACGCGTCACGCCTAGCCGCCGATGCTGGCACCCCACGGCCCACTCCGGGTTCACCGCCGCCCGCCCGATCAGCTCCCGCCGCCACCAACCTCCGGATACTCCCGCCGAACCCGCCGCAGGTAATGCGCCGCATCCCGCCCCCGCCCCACAGCCCCAAGCACAAAAGCCATCTGCCTCAACCCGGCAACAACCCGCCACCGCTCCCCGGAAAGCACGGCAAGCTCCAGTTCAACCTCGGCGCACTCCAACGCCCAATGCCCCCGCCCACTCCCAAGCCCCACCACACCCCGCTGCCGCAAGGCGACAACCTCACCCTCAAGCCCGCGCCCGCACCCACCCCTGTGCCGACCGCCGCGCTTCCCACCCCACTCGCCGCAATGCTCCCCACCACACTCACTGCAGTGCCCGCTATCACACTCGCCGCCGCACCCACCCCCGTGCTGGCTGTTTTTCCCACCCCCGCACTCAGCGCCGCACTCGCTACCGTGCTCGGCCCCGCACTCGCCACCGCATTCGCCACCGTGCTCGGCGCCGCACTCGCCGCTGCACCTACTCCTGTGCTGGCTGCTGTTCCTGCCCGCGCACTCGAGGCAATGCTCCCCACCAAGCTCGCCGTGGCATTCACCACCGCCCCCAACCGCGCCGTCCTCACGGGTCCCCGCAATCCCGCCCTCGCCAGCGCTCCCGCCCTCGCCCGACTTCCCCAAGTCGCCCGAGCCGCCCCGCTCTTCCCCACCGCCCCAGTTACTCCGACTACTTTGCCCGCGCTGGCTGCCTCGACCGAGCTGGCCACTCCGACCGCTCCGACCGCGCTGGTCACTTCGACCGCGCCGGCCGCTCCTGTCGTGCTGGTCATGCGGGCCATTCGGGCCGTTCAGGCCACTCGGGTCGCTCAGGCCACTTGGGCAGTGCAGGCCACTTGGGCCGTGCAGTTCATCGGGGTTGCTGTCATCCAGACCGCTGTCATCCGGATTGTCGCCATCCGGGTTGCCGTTATCCGGGTCGCTGCCACTCAAATCGCCGTTATCCGGATTGCGGTCATCCGTGCTGCGGTCATCCGCGCAGCCATCACCCGAGGTGTGCACGCCCTCCGGGGCGTCGGCGGTCACTGTTCGCCGCGAACGACCTCGAACAGGTCCTGGAACTGCATGGGCGCCAATGCGACCAGGGCGCCGCCGATGAACGCCGGTCCGGGCTGGAGGTCGCCGCTGAGCACGCGCGTCACCGTCGACCGGTTCACGTCCATCGCTTTGGCGAGCGCGTAATCGGACCCGTAGCCCGCCAGTCGCGCCGCTTTCGCGAAAGCCTCGTCCCGGAGTTTGATCATGTTCGGCATTGGCCGCCTCGCGCATTGTTGTGCCCGCGCAACGTTCGTTGCTCCAATTCGAACCTAGACGTTCCCCAGTTCCCACGCAACGAGCGTTGTGTCAGCAAAACGAGCCTGAACGGGTGGTGCGCCTGGACAACGTTGCGTGTGCACACATAACGTTCCCCTGGTGACCGGAAATCAGAGCGCTCCTTCTCCGTGGTGGGATTACATCGAGCGAAACCTGGAGTACCGGAACCTGACGACGGGCGACCTCGCCCGCGAAGTAGGGGTCGACCGCAGCCGCCTGACCGCGTGGCGCAAGGGCGCCAAGATCAGCATCCCGACGGCCCGCGCCATCGCGCGGCTCTTCCAGGTGAGCGTCTTCGAGGTCCTCGTCGCGGCAGGCATGCTGACCCAGCAGGAAGCCGACCACCAGCCCGCCAGCACCGACCCGACCGACCTCAGCGACGAGCAGCTCATCTCGGAACTGCGCAGGCGTCTCAAGCAGCGCGCCGAGACCGCCGCCCTCGCCGAACCTCCCACCGCCAACCCCGCCGATTGACGTTCCCGCCGCCACCATCGACTGGCGGCACCGTCCCCATCCCCGGCTGGCGCCCCATCCCCGGCTGGCGGTGTCGTCTCTGCCGCCGACTGACACCCCCGCCGCCCGTCAGCCCTCCTGCAGTCGCAGACTGGTGCCGCCGCCCCGTACCCCCGCCGACCTGCACTTCCCGCACCACTCGCGGCCGTTTTCCCGTCGGTGTTGCACGAGCGCAACGCCTATTCCGAAAGATTCCACCCAAAATCCAGCACAAGTCACCCATCCCATACCGCTTCACCCCAGGGCGTCTCCCACGGCAAAGCGGTCAGCGCCCGACCGGCTACCCGGTCGGGCGCCGACCACGCCCGTGTTCACCCGAACTGGTGGTCACCCGCCGGTCCGAGTCCTCCTCCCCTCCCCACCTTCCCCGCTACCCCCTCACCGCCCGAGCAACGCCCGGATCGCCCCCACGACCTCCCCCGGCGCCTCCTCCGCCATGAAGTGCCCGCACCGCACCGTCCGGTGCTCCAAGTCCTCCGCCCACCCCCGCCACACCCCGGCCGCGTCGAACCCGAGCTCCGACCCCCAGTCCTGCTGCACCACCCCGACCGGCATCCGCAGTCGCCGTCCGGCTGCCCGGTCCGCCTCGTCGTGCTCGACGTCCACCCCCGCCGTCGCCCGGTAGTCCGCCACGATCGACGGCACCGCCTCCCGGCTCGCCCGCAGGTACTCGGCCCGCACGTCGGCCGGGATCGCCGCAGGGTCGTTCGCCCACACGTCCAGGAAGTGCCCGAAGAACTCGTCCGCCGCCCCGCTGATCATCGCCTCGGCCAACCCGGCCCGCTGCGCCATCAGGAACAGGTGGAACCCGACTGCCGCCCCACGCCCCCGCAGCACCTCCCACGACTCCACCGTGGGCAGCACATCCAGCACCCCCAGGTGGGTGACCACGTCCGGGTGGTCCAACCCGGCCCTGATCCCGACCAGCGCGCCCCGGTCGTGCCCGACCACCGCCACCCGCTCGTGCCCCAGCTCGCGGGCCAGCGCCACCACGTCCCGCGCCATCGCGCGCTTCGAGTAGTTCTCCCCGTCGTCGACGGGCTTGTCGCTGGCCCCGTACCCCCGCAGGTCGGGGCAGATCACGGTGTGGTCGGCGGCGAGGTCGGCCGCGACGTGCCGCCACATCAGGTGCGTCTGCGGGAACCCGTGCAGCAGCACCACGGGACTCCCCGTCCCACCCACCGCAACGTGCAACCGCACACCCTCCGCCACCGCGACCCGCTGCTCGGTGAACCCCGGAAGAACCATCTCGCCGACTCCTCACAACTCTCCGTCGAATGCCCCTCCACCGTCACCCGCCCCGATCAGCACCGGATCAGCACGCGATCAGCACCACCCGCCGCACCCCGCCCCCCGGCGCTAAGTTGTCCAACCGATGGCGCACTTCACCGTGCTGGGCCCGCTGGGAGCCGAACTGGCCCGCGGACCGGCAGACCTCAGGGGCCCCCGCCACCGGGCGGTGCTGGCCAGGCTGCTGGTCGCGCGCGGTCGCGCCGTCCCCCTGGACGCGCTGGTCGCCGACCTCTGGGACGACGCCCCGCCACCCGGCGCGCGCGGCGCGGTGCAGACCTTCGTCGGCGACCTGCGCAAGGCCCTGGAACCGGACCGCCCACCCCGGACCCCGCCCAGCCTGCTGGTCACGGTCGCGGGCGGCTACGCGCTGCGCGCCGACGACACCGACGCCCGCCGCTTCGAGACCGCCGTCCGCGAAGCCGCGTCCGCCCCACCCGAGCGGGCCCGCGCCCTGCTCACCGACGCCCTGGCCCTGTGGCGGGGCCGCGCGTACGCGGAGTTCGCCGACCTCCCGTGGGCGCTGGCCGAGTCGACCGCGCTGGAGGAGCTGCGCCTGCTGGCCGTGGAGCGCCTGGCCGAGACCGCGCTGGCCCTGGACGCCCCGGCCGACGCCGTCCCACCCCTGACCCCGCACGCGGCGGCCCACCCGCACCGCGAGCACGCCGCCCGCCTGCTGGCACTGGCCCTCTACCGCACCGGCCGCCAGGGCGAGGCCCTGGAAGCCCTGCGCCGCACCGGGAAAGCCCTGCGCGCCGACCTCGGCGTCGACCCCGGCGAACCCCTGCGCGCCCTGGAAGCCGACATCCTCGCCCAGTCCCCGACCCTGCTCGCACCCCGCAGGCCTCCCGCGCCCCACCCCACCGCCGCCCAGCAGACCACCACCTCACAGACCGCCGCCCCACAGGCCACCACCCCACAGCCCACCCCACCCCTGTTCGGTCGCGAGGAAGAACTCGCCACCCTCACCCGAGCCGCCGAGGAGGCCGTCACCACCGCCCGCCTGCGCCACGTCCTGGTGTCCGGCGCGGCGGGTTCCGGCAAATCCGCCCTGACCGAGGCCCTCGCCACCCGCCTCCGCGCCGCGGGCTGGTCCACCGCCACCACCACCTGCCCGGACCTCCCCGGAACCCCCAAGGCCTGGCCGTGGACCACCCTCCGCACCCGCCTCGGCCTGCCCCCGGAACCCGACCGCACCCCCCGCTTCACCACCCTCCGCACCCTGTCCGCCCACCTGTCCGGGCCTCAGCCCGCGCTCCTGGTCCTGGACGACCTGCACCAGGCGGACGAGGACACCCTCGCCCTGCTCACCGCCCTCCCACCCGACGCGGGCCCGACCCTGGTCGTGAGCACCCACCGCGCCACCGACATCCCACCCGCCCTCACCGCGGCGCTCGCCCGCCTCGCCCGCACCACCCCGACCCGCCTCTACCTCTCCGGCCTGGACGAGCGCGCCGTGGCGGACCTGATCGCCACCCACCGCCCCCCGACCCCGCAGGCGACCAGGGCCGTCCACACCAGGAGCGCGGGCAACCCGTTCCTGGCGCACGAGCTGGCCAGGCTGTGGGCGAGCGAGGGCGACGAGGCGCTGCGCACCGTCCCGGCGGGCGTCCGCGACGTCCTCCTGCACCGCCTGTCCGCCCTCCCCGAGACCACCCGCGCCCACCTGCGCCAAGCGGCGGTCCTCGGGCACGAGGTCGACCTGCCGGTCCTGGCCGAGCTCGCGGGCGAGGACGTCCTTGACTCGGTCGAGTCCGCGATCGCGGCCGGTTTCCTGGTGGAGCACGACGCGGACCACGTCCGCTTCGCCCACGCCCTGGTCCACGAGACCGTCCGAGCCGACACCACCGCCCCGAGGCGCGCCCGCTGGCACGTGGCGGCGGCGGACGCGGTGGAGCGGGCCACCCCGGACGAGCACGAGCGCATCGCCCACCACCTCCTGGAGGCCGCGACGAGGTCCACGGCGACGAGGGCCGCCCACCACGCGGCCCGAGCCGCGACCAGGGCGGAGCGGCGCTCGGCCCCGCACGAGGCGGCCAGGCTCTGGCGCGCGGTGATCACCTCGCTCGACCGCGCCCCCACCCAGGACCCGCCAGCGCGCCTCACGGCGGTGATGGGCCTGGTCAGGGCCCTTGCCGTCACCGGCGACCTGGCTTCGGCCCGAGCGCACCGCGCCGAAGCGGCCCGCCAGGCGGAAACCCTCCCCGACCCGGTCCACCGGGCACGGGTGGTCGGCTCCTTCGACGTCCCGGCCCTGTGGACCACCCCGGACGACGACGCCCTCTCGACGGCCCTGGCCGAGTCGGCCGAACGCGCCCTGAAAGCCCTGCCCGCCACCCACCGCTCCGACCGGGCGCGCCTCCTGGTGACCATCGCGATGGAGCGCAGGGCGGACCCGAACGGCGAGGCGGCCGAGGCGGCGGAGGAGGCCGAGCGCATCGCCAGGGCACTGGCCGACCCGGTCCTCCTGTCCCTGGCCCTGAACGCCCGCTACCTCCAGACCTTCCACCGCGCGGGCCTGGCGCCGGAGCGCGAGGCGCTGGCCGCCGAACTCCTCCAGGTCACCGAGTCCCAACCCGACCTGGTCGCGTTCGAGGTCCTGGCCCACCTGCTCCTGGTCCAGTCGTCGGCGGCCATGGCCGACCTGCCCGCCGCGGACCACCACGCCGCTAGGGCGGACCACCTGGCCACCCGCGACGACCTCCCGATGGTGGCCCCGTTCACCGAGTGGTACCGGGCGATGCGCCTGGCGCTGACCGGCCGCAAGGCCGAAGCGGAAGCCGCGTACCGAGCAGCCGCCCCAAAACTGACCGCGACCCACCTCCCCGGCGTGGTCACCGGCCTCCTCCCGCTGGCACTGCACACCCTGGACGTCCCCCAGTCCACCCCGGACTGGGGAGCGAACCACCCCTGGACCACCCCGACCACGAACATCCCGAAGGCCCCGCACGACCACCTCCACGAGCTCAGGACCTGCCTGCACGCCCGAACCGCCCTGGCGAGATCGACCAGGGACCACGCGGAACTGGAAGCCCTGCGCCGATCCCTGTCCCCGGCCGAGGACGAACTGGCGGGCGCCAGCACGGGCCTGGTCTCCCTCGGCCCGGTGGCCGGCTACCTGGCCGACCTGGCCCAAGCCCTGGACGACCCGGCGGAGGCCACCCGCCTGCGCGCCAAGGCGACCACGATCACCACCCGCCTGCGCGAGGCCTGACCGCCCGGCTTTCACCGGCCCTTGCGAAGAGTTGGCCGGCATGTGGCCACTGATTGGCCACTGCAGCGAGGATTGGCCATTATTTGGTCCTTTTTATCCCGCTGGTTCCTGCTTACGATTGCCCGCGTGTCCGGCTACGAGTACGACGTTTTCATCAGCTACGCGCACCTCGGGAGCGTGCGCAACTGGCTGTTGAACCACTTTCGGGAAAAGCTGTTCGACTGCCTGGCCGACCAGATGGTCGAGACGCCCAGGGTGTACGTCGACGACTCGATGGACCGGGGAACGCACTGGCCGTCGAACCTGCGGAAAGCGCTGCTCCACAGCAAGATCATCGTGCCGCTGCTGACCCCGCCCTACTTCCAGTCGTCGTGGTGCCTCGCGGAGTTCCACAGCATGTGGGAGCGGCAGAAGTCGCTGGGGCTGGGGAGCTTGGAAAAGCCTCAGGGGCTCATCTATCCGATTCTCTACGCTGACTCGGATAATTTTCCGAAGTACGCCAGCGAGTTCTCCTGGTGGGACTTCAAGAAGTACGCCTACCCGGATCTCTCGTACCAGGGGAGTCTCGACTACAGCAAGTTCCACGGTGAGGTGATCAAGCTCGCGGGCGACCTCGCCGCGCTGCTGCGCCAGGTGCCCGATTGGCAACCGGGGTGGCCGATCGCGGACCCCGACCCGGTACGCACACCACCAACACCGATTCCGAGGTTCTGACGATGCCTGGGACCGTGATCACCTACTACTCCTACAAGGGCGGCGTCGGTCGCAGCTTCACCCTCGCCAACACGGCTGTGCTGCTCGCCCGATGGGGTTACCGGGTCCTCACCGTCGACTGGGACCTGGAAGCGCCCGGCCTGCACCACTACTTCGAGCCGCTCATGACCGAGCGGCAGCCCACCGGCGGCGTGGTGGACCTCGCTGCCGACTTCCGCGCCGGTCGGCCACCCGCCGACCACGTGATCCCACTGGACAGCGAGAACGGCGCCCTCGCCCTGCTCGCGGCGGGCCGCGCCGACGAGTCCTACCCCGGCAAGCTCCAGGACATCGACTGGACCCAGCTGTACGCCGACGGGTTCGCGCAGTACCTGGAGGACTGCCGCGACTCCTGGACCGCCGACTACGACTTCGTGCTGATCGACAGCCGCACCGGCATCTCCGACATCAGCAGCATCTGCACCGCGCACCTGGCCGACCGGTTGGTCGTCGTCTACACCGCCAACGAGCAGAACCTCAGGGACGTGGTGGACGTCGTCGAGCGCGTGGACCGGGCCAGGGACCGGATGCCCTACGACCGCCCGCGCCACCTCGTCCTCCCCGTGCTGTCCCGCCTGGACAACCGGGTCGAGTACCTGCAGGCCGAGGAGTGGCAGCGCAAGTGCGCCCAGGTCGTCTCCCCGCTGTTCGGCAGCTGGCTGGCCAAGAGCGTCGGCGCCGAGCAGATGGTGCGGCACCTGACCGTCCCGTACGTCTCCTACTGGAGCTTCGGCGAACGGCTGGCGGTGAAGGACGAGGAGGTCCCCTCCGCGGACCAGGTCTCGTTCGCGCTGGAGACCATCGCCGCAGTGCTGGCGCAGCACTTCGACCGCACCGACCTCCTGGTGGACAACCGGGACGCCTACGTCGCGGCGGCCCGCACCCGCCGCCGCGAGTACGACCTGGATCTGCTGGTGTCCGCCCCCCGGCCGCTCCAGCGGATCACCACCAGGCTCATCCGCGAACTGCGCGGGCTCGGCCTGCGGGTCGAGCCGTCGCTGTCCTGGGACGCCGAGTTCCTCGACCAGGCCCGCGAGCCCGCCAGGCACCTGTGCCTCCTGGTGGACGGCGAGGTCAGCCGCTGGCAGCAGAACGAGGCCGAGCGCTTCCTGCGCCGCGCGCTCGTCCCCGGAGGCGACCAGCGCCAACTGCTCTGCGTCCTCGTCGACGGCACCGACCGCAAACTCCTGCCCGGCTTCCTGCGCAACCTGCGCCCTCTGGAGCTGAAGACCGACACCCGCCTCGACCAGGTGGCCCGCGCGCTGCGCGACGCCGTCGCCACCACCCCGAAGAACGAGAAGGCCCGTTACCTGGAGGTCTTGCAGAACACGGCGTCGGTCTTGCGCGACCTGCCGGAACGGCTGCCCTACGAGGGGCGGGTCGCACTCCTGGCGCAGACCGTGCGCGACGTGGAAGAGGCCTTGCTCAAGGAGGACCCCGACCTGCTCGCCGCCCTGACCGCCGACCTCGACGTGCTCGGCAGGGCGCACGGGGACCGGAAGGGCGTCTTTCTGCCCGAAGAGCTCCGCTACCGCGTCGACGTGCTGCTCGCCGACCTCGACCGCCGGATGAACACCACCGCCTACTGAAAGGCCGCGACATGCCGGACACCTACAGCCCCAGCGAACAGGCCGCGCTGTTCCTGCTGATGACCCTGGACCGGGAGGTCCCCAACGCCGAGCTGGTCAAGGAGCACAAGGTCGACCTGCGCAAGGACGGCCGCGAGCGGCTCAACAAGGACGGCCTGATCGCGTCCGAGGAGAAGGGCCGCAGGATCTGGCACCGGATCACCCCCGAGGGCGCTGCCTGGTGCCGCCGGGAGTTCCCCGCGCTCGAACTGCCCGCCAGGTCCGGCCCACTGGCGCGGGCGCTGTTCGAGCTGGCCCGCCCGCTCATCATCGACTCCCTGAGCGGCGGGGGGAGCACGCCCGCCGAGGTGGTCGAGTCGGGTGGCCTGGACGCGGTCATCCGGGACGCCTACCGGGAGCTGTCGGTCAAGCCGCAGGACTGGGTCCGGCTGGCCAAGCTGCGCCCCCGGCTGTCCGAAGCCGTGGACGCCGCCCTGCGCCGGATGCTCAGGCACGGCGAGGTGCACCTGGCCCCCGACTCCAACCGCAAGGTCCTCACCGACGCCGACCACGCCGCGGCCATCCGGATCGGTGACGAGGACAAGCACCTCATCGCGATCGAGGAAGCATGACGGAGCACCTGCACGAGGCGCTGGCCGCGCTCCGCTTCAACTCCGCGCTCACCCCGGACGACGTCTGGAACACCCCGCCCTTCCACCTGGACGGCCTGCACGACAAGGTCGTGCGCCGGATCAAGGCGGGGATCGCCGACGCCGTGGACAGCACCGGCCCCAGTCCCGTCGGGCTCGTGCTCCAGGGCCAGAAGGGAGTGGGGAAGACCCACCTGCTCGGCTCGGCACGACGCGAGGTCCAGCGGGAGGGCGGCTACTTCTTCCTGATCGAGCTGACGGCGGGCAAGGTCTTCTGGGACGACGTCGCCGACGCCATGCGCAGCGAGCTGCGCCGCTCCGACGACGAGGGCCAGCTCCAGCTCACCCTGCTCCTGCGGCGGTTGTGCGAGGAGGCGGGCGTTCCGGGCGGTGTGGCGCGGGCGGTGCTGAACGAGGCGCCGCTGACCCCCGAGGACCTGCGCTCCTTCCTCAGCCGCCTGCGCGTGCTCGACGAGCGGGTGGCGGTCGAGTGCGGCGACACGATCCGGGCGTTGGCGCTGTACGGCTCCGACCAGCCCGAGATCGGCAAGTCCTACCTGGAGGGCACGGCGGACCACGACGACGAGCGCCAGTACTGGGGCCTGCCGCGCAAGGCGCAGTCCGCGCGGACGCTGGTGCGCGACCTGTCCCGCGTCCTCGCGCTCACCGGGCCGTGCGTCATCGCCATCGACCAGCTCGACACCCTGGTCAACAAGGGCCAGGACGCCATCGACGAGCAGATCACCGGGTCCGAGCTGGCCCAGGAGATCGCGCTCATCGCCGACGGCCTGATGCAGCTGCGCGAGACCACCCGACGCACCACGACCATCGTGGCCTGCCTGCCGAACACCTGGAAGCAGCTGCACTCGATCGCCAGCGACACCGTGGGGGACCGGTTCACCGAGACCCCGCTGCTCGGCCTCATCACCGATCCCGAGGTGGGGCGGGAGTTCGTGGCCAGGCGGTTCGGCACGATCTACCGGGCCAAGGGCATCACCCCGCCGCACCCGACCTGGCCCGTGGCGCCCTCCGCGTTCGGCGCCGACTGGGCGCCGCGCACCCCGCGCGAGCTGCTCAGGCGGATCGCCGCGCACGCCGAGTCCTGCGTGTACGGCGAGATCCGGGAGCTGGTGTCCTTCAACGCGGACGCCACGAGCGCCACGCCCCGACCGCCCGTCGTGGCGGAGCCGGACCCCGGTTACTTCCAGGAGCTCGACACCAGGTTCGCCGCGCTGATGGCGAGCGCCGAGGTCGCGGTGACCGAGGGGAACCAGGACGAGCTGCCGCCGGGCCTGCTGGTCGCCGGGCTGAACTCCTGGATCACCGAGGTCGGCAACGACGACCTGGTGTGGGCGCTCCAGGCCTTGGACGACGAGGACACCAGGCTCCACGCGGGCGTGCGCCGCACCGTCAACGAGGTGCTCGACACCCGCGAACTGCTGTCGTTCCGGTACATCGTGAGCAGCCACGGCAACAGGGTGCTGAAGAGGATGCGCGACGCCTGCGCCGCAGCGGGCATCCGCCCCGGTCAGCGCGACCGGTACCTGGTGCTGGTCACCAACGCCGCCAAGGGCTGGACCGGGTACACCACCAGGAAGAAGCTGGCCGAGCTGGAGCGGGCGGGCGGCAGGCGGCTGGTGGTGTCGGACGACGACATGCGCACGTTCAGCGCCCTCAAGGCGCTGCTGGTGGACAAGAACTACCGGTTGCAGCGCTGGCTGGTCGCGCGCAAGCCCGCGAGCCGGACCTTCCTGGGAGAGGTCCTGGCCGACTTCGCGCGATCCGGCCGCGAGCGGCCCGAGGGGGGTGCGTCCCGCCCCGAGTCCGGTCACCAGGAAACCCGCCCGCCGCCCGCGTCCCCCGACCACATCGAGATCGGCGCGGGCGGTCGGGTCCGCGTCGAGGTGGAGTCGCTGCGCAAGCACGCCATCGTGTTCGCGGGCTCGGGCAGCGGGAAGACCGTGCTGCTGCGGCGGATCGTCGAGGAGTGCGCGCTGCGCGGCGTCTCGGCGATCGTGCTCGACCCGAACAACGACCTGGCCCGGCTGGGCGACGCCTGGCCGGAGCCGCCCGAGGGCTGGTCGCCCGGTGACGAGGAGCGGGCCGCCGACTACCTGGCGGGTACCGAGGTCGTCGTGTGGACGCCGGGCAGGGAGAGCGGCAGGCCGCTCTGCTTCCACCCGCTGCCCGACTTCGCCGGGGTGCGCGAGGACCCCGACGAGTTCGCTGCCTCCGTGGAGGCCGCCGTGGCCAGGCTCGTGCCCCACGCGGGTGTCTCGGGCGCGGGGAAGGGCGCCGTCCGGGGACGGGCGGTGCTGCGTGAGGCGCTGGCGCACTTCGCCGGGAGCGGTGGTCGCGACCTGTCCGGGTTCGTCGACGTGCTGGCGGACCTGCCGGAGGGCGTCAGCACCCTGGCGACCGCCCGCGCCACCGCCGCCGACCTGGCGGAGACGTTGCGCGCCGCGATGGTCAACGACCCGCTTCTCGGCGGCAGGGGCGAGCCGGTCGACCCGGCCGAGCTGCTCACCCCGGCACCCGGCAAGCGGGCCAGGATCTCGGTGATCAGCTTCGTCGGGTTGCCGTCGGACGAGCAGCGGCAGGGGTTCACCAGCCAGCTCCAGCTGGAGGTGTTCGCCTGGGCCAAGCGCAACCCGGCGGTGGACCGGCCGCTCGGCGGGCTGCTCGTGCTCGACGAGGCGCAGACGATCGCGCCCTCGGGCGGGTGGACGGCCAGCACCCAGAGCACCATCCTGCTGGCCTCGCAGGCCCGCAAGTACGGGCTGGGCCTGCTGCTGGCCACCCAGGCGCCGAAGGGCGTGCACAACCAGGTCACCGGCAACACGACGACGCAGTTCTTCGGCAGGCTCAACACCCCGGCGCAGATCGCGGCGGCGACCGAGGTGGCCAGGGCCAGGGGCAGCGCGGTCGGCGACATCTCCGGGTTGGGGCGCGGCCAGTTCTACGCGGCGGGGGAGGCGTTCGGCTTCACCCTGGTGCGAGTCCCGATGTGCCTGAGCCACCACCCGGCCAGCCCGCTGCGGGTGGAGGAGGTCCTGGACCGGGCCAGGGCGGGCAGCTGAACCACCGGGGGCCGGGTTGTCGCGACCGGCCCCCGGCCCGCTGCGCCACGCGGCCCTTGGCACCCCCGGACCGGATCACTAGCGTCCCAGGGGAAGCGTCCGGTTCCGCCGAGGTGGGGGAGACCACCGATGCGCCGCACCCCGCTCCTGGCCGCCCTGCTCCTGCTGCTCGCGACGGCCCCGCTCCCCACAGCCTCCGCCGCGCCCGCGTGGTTCGACGGCGGTGAGGTCAGACCCTCCGGCGGGGTGTTCCGGGACGAGCACGGGCGCGAGGTGGTGCTGCGGGGCTTCAACGTCTCGGGCACCGCCAAGCTCGCCGAGCACCGGGGGCTGCCGTTCCCGAACGTCCAGGCGGCGCGGGACTCCGCCGTGGCGCTGCGCAGGTTGACCGGCGCGAACGCGGTGCGGTTCCTGGTCACCTGGGCGTGGTTGGAGCCGGAGCCGAGGCGGATCGACCAGGGATATTTGGACCGGGTGGCCGAGCAGATCGGGGCGTTCACGGACCAGGGGGTGCGCGTGTACGTGGACTTCCACCAGGACCTGTACTCGCGGCACTTGTTCAACCGGGACAGCTGGTACACCGGCGACGGGGCGCCCGCGTGGGTGGTGCGGGCGGGCGGGTACCCGAGCGAGTCGTGCGGGTTGTGCTTCCACTGGGGGCAGAACATGAAGTCGAACACGGCGGTCACCGCCGCGACCTACGACTTCTGGCACAACCGCGAGCTCCAGGTGGACGGGGGACCGCTGCGCGTGCAGGACGGGTTCCTGAGCGCGGCCGGGGAAGCGTTGCGGGGTTTGAAGAACCGGCTGTCCGCCGAGGCCTTCGAGCTGGTGCTGGGCGTGGACCCGCTGAACGAGCCGTACGCGGGCCGCTACGACGCCGGGCAGACCAGCCTGATGTGGGAGCGCGACCACCTGTGGCCGTTCCACCAGCGCTTCCGGCGGCTCATGGACGAGACCGGGTGGCGCGACAAGACCTCCTTCGCCGAACCGCTGGTGTTCTGGAACCAGAACGTGGAGTTCTTCGCCGAGCCGGGCGGTTTCCCCGGTGCGGCGCCGTGGGGCGACGGGTACGCGTTCAACACGCACTTCTACGACGGGAAGGCCCAGTCGGCGCTGCTGATGCCGGGGAAGGCGGGGGACGGGCAGTACGCGCGGACGTTCGCGGACGTTCGGACGCGCGCGGCGGACCTGGGCGTGCCAGCGATCGTCTCCGAGTACGGCCACCCGGTGCGGGGGCTCACGGCGGACAAGCACCCGTCGGTGCTGAAGGCGACGCAGCAGTCGCTGGACAGCGCGCTGCCGGGGTCGAGGTGGTGGGCGGAGGCGGCGACGTCCGGGCCGGTGCTGTCGGGGAGCCAGTGGCACTGGGACACGAACTACGACCGGCACCGGGAGCTGATGAACGACAACCCGTCGAAGGTGAGGACGGAGGGCGACGCGATGAACGACGAGCACTTCTCGGTGGTGCGGCTGGGGGACGACGGCGCGGCGGGGTTGACGGTGGACGCGCGGTTGGTGGACCGGGTGTTCCCCCGTGCGGTGGCGGGGACGACGCGGGCGTTCACGTACGAGGACCGGGCGCGGGACGGGAACGCGGAGCTGGTGTGGAACCAGGTGCCGGTGGGGATGCCCGCGACGCGCGCGGTGGTCGGTGCGAACCCGTACGCGGTGCTGGTGTGGGAGGGGGCGGAGTCGGGGGCGCCTACGGAGTTGCACCTGCCTGCGGGGTTCGCGCCTGCGGGGACGACGGTGGTGACGGATCTGGGGGCGGTCACGGGGTTGCCTGGGGACACGGGGGCGGAGGCGGTGGCTTGGGGGCCTGAGCCTGGGGTCGGCGGGGTGAACCGGGTGCTGGTGCGGGCTGGCGCGGGGGTGCACTTCGCGCTGGTGACCACGGGGTCCGGGGACCTGGCGGCGGCGCGGGCGGAGCTGGCGGCGTGGGCGGCTAGGACGTTCTGAGGTTCGGGGGAGTTCGGGCGCACCCGCGCCACCTGGAAGTTCCTCGATCATGTCCGCGCGCGGGGGTACCGCGCCCCGGAGGACGTCGAGGTCACGGACGAGCTGGAGGAAGCGGCTCCTGCGCTACTGCTGAGCTGTCGTGCTGGGCGCATACCGAGGCGCACGAGCAAAAACCCCGCTGACCGAAGTTCACGCTGGTCAGCGGGGTTTCCTTGCTGGTGCCCCCGGCAGGATTCGAACCTGCGCACCCGCCTCCGGAGGGCGGTGCTCTATCCCCTGAGCTACGGGGGCCGTAGCTACGGGGAGAAGCTTAGCGCATCTCCGCCACCCCGTTTCACCACCCCCTCCACTGTGGTCACCACCCGCCCTGAGCTGGGGGTTTGCCCAAGTTTCACCGGAACGTGCGGCGGCGGCACCCGGTTGGGCGGTGTGGCTGACCGGAAGGGTGCGGAACGATACGGCTCGAAGATTGACATGTGTTGCACACATGCGCATGTCACTATATGTTCCCCCCATGGGACACGGGCACGGACATGGGCACGGCGGGGCTTCGCTCGGGAGCGCGCACGTCGGCAGGCTCTGGATCGCGTTCGGGGTCGGCGCCGGGTTCATGGTCGTCGAGTTCGTCGTCGGGCTCGCCACGGGTTCGCTCGCGCTGCTCTCCGACGCCGCCCACATGCTCACCGACGTGCTCGGCGTCGGGATGGCGCTCTCGGCCATCCTCATCGCCCGGCGGGCGCAGGCGCGCAACAGCCGCACGTTCGGGCTCTACCGGGCCGAGGTGCTCGCCGCCCTCGCCAACGCGCTGCTGCTCTTCGGGGTCGCGGCGTACGTGGTCTACGAGGCGGTGCAGCGGCTCGGGGACCCGCCCGCCGTGCCTGGGCTCCCGGTGATCGCGGCGGCTACCGCCGGGTTGCTCGCCAACGTCGTCTCGTTCCTCGCCCTCCGCGAGGGCGCCAAGGAGAGCATCAACGTCCGGGGCGCCTACCTCGAAGTGCTCGCCGACCTCATCGGGTCCGTCGGCGTGCTGCTCAGCGGGGTCGTCACGCTGCTCTTCGGGTGGAAGTACGCCGACCCCGTCATGGGTGTCGCCATCGGCCTGTTCGTGCTGCCGCGCACCTGGAAGCTCGCGGGCAACGCCCTGCGCATCCTCTTCCAGCACGCCCCCGAGCGCGTCGACGTCGCCGCCATGGAGGCCGACCTCGCCCAGCTCCCCGGCGTCGCCGAGGCGCACGACCTGCACGTCTGGACGCTCACCTCCGGCATGGAGGTCGCCTCCGCGCACCTCGCCACCCGAGGCGGCGCGGACCCGGCCGTCGTGCTCCAGGCCGCGCAGGACCTGCTCGCGCAGCGCTACCACATCGAGCACGCCACGCTCCAGGTGGAACCAGGGGACTCCGCGGACCGGTGCCGCGAAATCCCCTGGTAGCCAAACCCCGGAGCAGCTACAAGCCCGTGCACTGGCCCGACTTCGGGCCCTTCACCTCGTTCGGCCAGCCGTGGTCCACCGGGGCCGGGTCACCGCCCGAGCAGGACAGCGGACCGGCCACGGCGTTGCCCGCCAGGAGCGTGCCGCCGCGACCGCCGACCACCGAGACCGGGCCCGCCACGCGCGCCAGCTCCAGGGCCACCTCGCCGGTCGTCCCGGTCACCGACACCGGACCGGCCACCTCGGTCTCCACCAGGACCACCGCCGCCGCGCCGGACGCCGACACCGGACCGCGCACCACCGAGTCGAACGAGTACAGCGCCGCGCCCGACCCCACCGTGACCGGGCCCGACACCACCGCGCCCGTCAGGCACACCGTCCCCGACGCGACCGTCAGCGGACCGGCGTGGTCGCCCTCCACCACCCGGTCGCAGGTGACGAACGGCTTCGCCAGCAGCTCGAACTCCGCCAGCGCGGCCGACCCCGGCAGCTCCAGCCGGTAGTGCCGGTAGTGGCCGGGACGCGCGATCTTGAACGCCCGCGTCTGCTTCCGGTCGGCGAACGCCTGACCGGACCGCTCGTCCACCGCGACCCACGTCTTCCCGTCGTAGGACCCCTTCAGCACCCACGAACCGGGATCGGCGCCCGGAGCCTTCCCGGACGTCAGCGTGTAGAACTCCGCCTTCTCCCGCCGGTCCGGCACCGCCGCCTGCACCCACGACACCGCAGACTCGGTCGCCGACGTGTCGTCCACCAGCGGCCCCACCGGACCGGACGCGGTCGTGGCCGCCGCCGTCAGCACGTCCCGCATCGGGGTCGGCACGGCCGCGCCGGTGGTCAGCGACGGGGGAGCCGCGTCCGCGCCGGTGGCCCACCTCGACGGGGTCGCGCCCATCTCGAAGTCCAGCACCGCGCCGTCCGCGAGCGCCGAGTGCGGCAGGTGCGCCTTGTCCCACGCCTTCCCGTCGACCTTCAACGACTGCACGTACACGTTCCGCGCGCTGTTGCCCGGCGCGTTCACCACGAGCTTCCGACCGCCGCCCAGGTCCACCGTGGCCTTGGTGAACAGCGGCGACCCGACCGCGTAGCTCGCGCTGCCCATCTGCAGCGGGTAGAACCCCAGCGCGCTGAACAGCCACCACGCCGACTGCTCGCCGTTGTCCTCGTCACCGGGGTACCCCTGGCCGATCTCGCTGCCCAGGTACAGCCGCGACAGGACCTCCCGCACCTTCTCCTGCGTCTTCCAGGGCTGCCCGGCGTAGTCGTACATGTAGGGGATGTGGTGCGAGGGTTGGTTGCTGTGCCCGTACTGCCCCATCCGCACGTCTCGCGCTTCGAGCATCTCGTGGATGACCCCGCCGTACGACCCGACCTTCGTGGCCGTCTCGGGCGTCGCGAAGAACTCGTCCAGCTTCTTCGCCAGCCCCTCGCGCCCGCCGTGCAGGTTCGCCAGGCCCTGCCCGTCGTGCGGCACGGTGAACGCCATGTTCCAGCCGTTGGTCTCGGTGTAGTCGTGCCCCCACACCTCGGGGTCGTACTGCCCGGCGGGCAGCCGCCACGAGCCGTCCGGCTTGCGGCCCTGGAAGAACCCGACCGAGGGGTCGAACATCCTCACGTAGTTCAGCGCCCGCTCGCGGAAGTACTCGTGCTGCTCCAGGTACTCCGCCTTGCCGGTCTCCTCGTGCAGCGCCTTCGCCATGGTGGCGATGCCGTAGTCGTTGACGTAGCCCTCCAGCGCCCACGACATGCCCTCGCCGGTGGCGGTGGACGTGTAGCCCTTGAACACCGACGTGTCGAGCCCCTTGCGGCCCACGCTCGCGTTCGGCGGGGTCACCGTCGCGTTCTTCACGGCCGCCGCGAACGCCGCCTCCGCGTCGAACCCCCGGACGCCCTTGAGGTAGGCGTCCGCGAACGCCACGTCGGAGCTGGTGCCGGTCATCAGGTTCGCGTAACCGGGGGAGGACCAGCGGGAGATCCAGCCGCCGTCCCGGTACTGCTCGACGAACCCGTCGACCATCTCACCGGCCTTCTCCGGCGTGAGCAGGCCGTACGCGGGCCAGGTGGTCCGGTAGGTGTCCCAGAACCCGTTGTTGACGTACACCTTCCCGTCGACGACCTGCGCGCCGGTCTGCGTCGGCGTGCTCGCCCCGCCCGCGCGCACCGGGCTCGCGTACCGGTACCTCGGCTCGGCCGCCGTCCCGGTGTTCTCGAAGCCGGAGTTCGGGTACAGGTACAGCCGGTACAGGTTGGAGTACAGCGTGGTCAGCTGGTCCTGGCTCGCGCCTTCGACCCGGACCTTGCCGAGGACGTCGTCCCACGCGTCCTGCGCCCGGTCGCGCACCGACTCGAACGTGTCCGAAGTGGACACCTCCAGGTCGAGGTTCTTCTTGGCCTGCTCCACGCCCAGCAGCGAGGTCGCGATCCGCAGCGTCACGGTCTTCTCGGCGGAGGTGTCGAACCGCAGGTACCCGGCGACGTTGTCCCGCCCGGCCCCGGTGAGCTTCCCGCTGCCGGTGACCGGCCGGTCGACCTCCCCGTACACGAACAGCCGCGTCGCGCCCGCGGACAACCCGCTGCGCACGTCGGAGAACCCGCTCACCACGCCGTTCGCGGCGTCCAGCGTCAGCCCGCCCTCGTTGTTGACGTTGTCGAACACCAGGTTCGAGGCGTCGTCGACGAAGGTGAACCGGAACACCGCCGCGTGGTCGGTCGGCGCGATCTCGGTCTTCATGCCGTTCTCGAACGTGACGCCGTAGTAGTGCGCCTGGGCGATCTCGTTGGCGTGCTTGAACGGCAGCGAGCGCAGCGCCCGGTCGGCGGTGGGCGTCCCGGTGGTCGGCATGACCTGGAACGTCTGCCGGTCGCCCATCCACGGGCTCGGCTGGTGGCTCGCGGTGAACGCCTGCAGCGACGGCAGGTTCGTGGTGCGGCTGTTGGCCTTCGCGTACTCGTAGATCCAGCTCGTGGACCCCGCGTTCGTCATCGGGGACCAGAAGTTGAAGCCCTGCGGCACGGCGGTGGCCGGGAAGTTGTTGCCCCTGGAGAAGCCGCCGCTGGAGTTGGTGCCGCGCGTGGTCAGCACCCAGTCGGACGGGCGGGCGTGCTCGACGACCTCGGGCGCGGTGTGCACGGCGACGTCGTCGACCCAGCCGTTGAACGCGGCCGGACCGGCCGGGTTGTCGTAGCCGACCAGGATGCGCTTCGCGGTCTTGCCCGCCGCGACCTGGCCGATCACCGACGCGACCCGGTTCCACTGGTTCGTGGACAGCGCCTTCGACTCGCCCTGGCCCCTCGGCGAGAGCTCGAACCCGTGCTGGTCGCGCGCGCCCAGCTCGCTCAGGTAGGTGCCGTCGGAGAACGCCACGTCCAGCGCCGCGTACGTGGACGGGTAGCGCAGGTCGCCCGTGCTGAAGGAGGGGAACAGCAGGTAGGACAGCTCGGTGGTCGCGGTGACCGGGAAGTCGACCTCGAACACCTTGTTGTACGAGTGCCCGCGCCCCTCGGCGGTGTGCGTGCCCTGGTAGCGCAGCGCCCGCGTGCCGGTGAAGCCGGTGCGGGAGCGGGAGTTGTACGCCCCCGTGGCGCCCTCGCCGGTGGTGGTGCGCATGTGCTCGGCGGGCGGGGAGGTGGAGCCGTCGGAGAAGGTGACCTCGGCGAGCTGGAGCACGGCCTGGCCGCCCCGGTTCGCGGTGATGTCGATCCGGTAGTGCCGGTAGGCGGTGGTGTTGCCGGTCTCGTAGGTGACCGTGGTGTGCCGACCGGCGAAGGTCTGCCCGGTGCGGGCGTCGAGCTCGGTCCAGGTCTCGCCGTCGTCGGACCCGCTGAGCCTCCAGTCCTTCGGGTCGCGCTCGGGGGCGTCGTTGGCCGAGGTGAGGGCGTAGTCCTTGACGGTGGCGGGCGCGTCGAAGGTGAACTCCAGCCAGCCGGTCGCGGTGAACGCCAGCCACTTGCTGCTGGGGCTCCCGTCGACCAGGTTCTCCTTCACCTCGTCGGACTCGGGGTACTCGGCGTTCGCCGCGACCGAGGTGACGTGGTCGGTGATGTTGCCGGGGATGCCGGTGGAGTCGTTGCCGTTGACGCCGCCGGTCCTCGGGCGGCCGTCAGGGCCGGTCTCCACGGTGCTCGCCCAGTCTGGAAGCGGTTGCCCCTCCTCGAAGGAGGTGGCGAAGACGGTCTCGCGCACGGGCGGCTCCTCGGGGGCTGCGGTGGCCTGCCCCCAGACTGGCACGCCCGCCAGCGCCACGGATATCGCCAGCGCTCCCGCGAATGATCTCCGCCTGCCCCGCATGTGCCCCATTGCGCACGCCTTCCGCCAGGTCCGGACCACGTGGGCCCCCATAGCGGGCAGAGAAGCGGCAGGCTGACATCGATGTCAAGATCGCTGCTGGATCTTGTCCGGAAGAATGTCCGGCCGCTGCTCCGACCGGGGAAGATCGGCGCTGCGCGATCGGGTGAGCACGGTGCGTGGTCGGTTCCGGCGACCGGGGGACCATTTGCGACCGTTGTGTGGAATGCGATTACCGAATCCGCATAGGTGAAATGTTTTCAGCTATTTTTTCACCCGAAAGAACCAGATGCGAATTCCCTGGAAGTGGCATAGCGTTACCGGCACCTCATCCTGGAGGAGCGCCGTCCGAGTGACGCGCGACAGGGGAGCCGTGGCGGGGAGTTCGGGGGAGCTCTTCCCCGCCGCGACCGTGTACGGGGCAGGCGACCGCGCCCGTCGAGCCTGCCCCGTGCACCACTACTGGAGCGGGGCCGCGCCCCGGTCCGCCAGCAGGTGCTCCATGTACTCGGACTCACCGGTCTGCGAGCGCAGCATGTTGTCCGCCAGCGTCCGCACCGCGTCCTGCTCGGCGTGCTCGGCCCCGTAGGCCGCCATCGGCGCGCCGCCCTGGTGGTGCCGCAGCATCAGCTGGAGGAAGTACACGTCGAACTCGGCCCCGCCGAGCGAGCGCAGCTTCGCCAGCTCCTCGGACGTGGCCATGCCCGGCATCAGGCCGCTCCGCCCGGCGGGCGCGCCGTCGGTCGCCACGGTCCCGTCGTGGTGCCCGGTCTCGCCCGGCCCCGACATCCACGCCATGTGCGTGCCGCCGGTGGGCTGCTCCGGCATCCGCCACAGCGTCAGCCAGCCCTTCATGCGGCCGATCTGCTCCAGCTGGGTCGAGCCGATGTCGAACGCCAGCTGCCGCACCGCGTCGTCCTCGGTGCGGTCCAGCGCGATGTTCGACATGGTCACGGCCTGCACGTGGTGCACCGCCATGTCCTGCGAGAAGCCCACGTCCACCGAGTCCCGGCCCGGCGTCGTGCTGGTGTCCGCGCCCGGCACCTTCACCAGCAGCCCGATCGCCGCGCCCAGCAGCAGCACCGCCACCACGGCGGCGCCGATCACCACGGCGCGCGCGGCGGTGGGGCGCCCACCGCCCGTCCCCTCGTGCGAGGGGGACGGGTCGGCGGGGTCGTGCAGGGGGTCCTCCGGATCGGGGACCCGTTCCACGTCGGCCACGTCAGCTGCCGGCGGGAGCGGACGACGCGGGCGCGGAGGCGCCGGTCGCGGGCGCCTCGGAACCGGCCGGGGTCGAGACCTGCGGGGCGGGCTGCCCGTCCTGCGGCATCTCGTCGGTGGCCTGCGTGCCGCCCTCCATCGGGACCGCGTCGGCGCCGGGCGCCTCGGCCACGAACGGCGGCGGGCTGTCCACGTTGAACGTCGCGGAGTCGCAGGTCGCGCCGATCTCCGGGTACGTGTACTGGTTGCGGCGCAGCGACTGGATGAACTGGTCGACCCGCTCGTCGTCCGCCGACTCCAGCTTCAGCTGGTGGCCCCAGGACTGGAGCGAGATCGGCTTGTCGAGGCCGGGGTACGGCGACATCATCGTGAAGGGCTGGTTGTCCACCTTGGCCTTCAGGGTGTCCAGCGCCGCGCCCGAGACCTGGTCCGGGTTGTACGCGATCCACACCGCGCCGTGCTCGAGGCCGTGCACCATGTTCTCGGTGCGCACCGCGCTGGAGTAGACCACGCCCGTGCAGTTGGCCCACACCGAGTCGTGCGGCCCGCCGAACGGCGGCGAGAAGTTGTAGGCCACCCGCTGCGTGGCGTCGACGTGCTTGCCCGCCGCGTACTCCTGCTTGACCACGCCCTCGATCTGGTCGGACGGGTCCTTGTTCTCCTCGGTGGGGTTCCACTTGGCCAGTGCCGCGTCGCGCTGGTTCTTCTCGTCGATGCGCACGTACGCGTAGCTGAAAACACCGCCCGCGAGACCCAGCACGGCGATCACCGCGATGATGGTGCCCCACGGCTTGGGCTTGCTCGCCACCACCGAGGAACGCGCCGCCTGCACGCTGGAGCGCGCGGCCTTCGTCTTCTTGCCGCTGGTCATGTCCGCCTCAGGTCATCAGGGATTCGTCACACCCATACCGGAGGCCAGTTTAGGGACCAGGTGTCTGCTGACCGTCAACCCTGAGTGACGCCCTTCGGGTGATCACAGTTGACGTTCCACGCCCTGGGACGGGAGAACCCGGTCGAGACCAGGGGCAACACTTCCCTAAACTTCACCGGGTGACTCCCGCTGCGCTCGCTGAACTGGTCCGTGCGACGGCCGTGGACGTGCTGTCCACGCGCGGTCTCGACCCCTCCGCCCTCCCGGCCGAGGTCACTATCGAGCGACCGCGCAACCCCGAGCACGGCGACTACGCCACCAACGTGGCCCTGCAGACCGCCAAGAAGGCGGGCACCAACCCCCGCGAGTTCGCCACCTGGCTCGCCGAGGCCCTGACCAGCAACGATGCCCTCTCCGAGGTCACCGTCGCGGGTCCCGGCTTCCTGAACCTGCGGCTCGCCCCCGACGCGCAGGCCGCGATTGTGCGCGAAATCATCACTAAGGGTGAAGATTTCGGGCGCAGCGACCTGCTGGCCGGTCGGAAGATCAACCTGGAGTTCGTCTCCGCCAACCCCACCGGCCCGCTGCACCTGGGCGGCACCCGCTGGGCCGCCACCGGCGACGCGCTCGGCCGCGTGCTGGCCGCGAGCGGCGCGGACGTGACCCGCGAGTACTACTTCAACGACGCGGGCGCCCAGATCGACCGCTTCGTGCGCTCGGTCATGGCCGCGGCCAAGGGCGAGCCCACCCCCGAGGACGGCTACGCGGGCACCTACATCGCCGACATCGCCGCCGAGGTGCTCCGCCGGGAGCCCGACGCGCTGGCCGCCGAGGACAGCGCCGAGGTGTTCCGGCGCGTCGGCGTCAACCTGATGTTCGACGAGATCAAGCGCGACCTGCACGACTTCGGCACCGACTTCGACGTGT
Source organism: Actinosynnema pretiosum (assembly GCF_024171695.1). Classification (GTDB taxonomy): domain Bacteria; phylum Actinomycetota; class Actinomycetes; order Mycobacteriales; family Pseudonocardiaceae; genus Actinosynnema; species Actinosynnema pretiosum. The sequence goes on from NZ_JAMTCF010000017.1 coordinate 216,044, forward strand.
TCTTCCACGAGGACTCGCTGCACAAGTCCGGGGCCGTCACCACCGCCGTCGAGAAGCTCAAGGGCTCGGACAAGCTCTACTTCGAGAACGGCGCCTGGTGGCTGCGCTCCACCGAGTTCGGCGACGACAAGGACCGCGTCGTCATCAAGAGCGACGGCGCCCCCGCGTACATCGCCGGTGACATCGCCTACCTGGTCGACAAGCGCTCGCGCGGCTTCGACCTGTGCATCTACATGCTCGGCGCCGACCACCACGGCTACATCGGCCGCCTCAAGGCCGCCGCCGCCGCGCTGGGCGACGACCCCGACAGCGTCGAGGTCCTGATCGGCCAGATGGTCAACCTGGTCAGCGACGGCAAGCCGGTCCGGATGAGCAAGCGCGCGGGCAACATCATCAGCATGGAGGACCTGGTGGACGCCGTCGGCGTCGACGCGGCCCGCTTCGCGATGATCCGCGCCTCCGTCGACTCCTCCGTCGACATCGACCTGGACCTGCTGCGCAAGCGCTCCAGCGAGAACCCGGTCTACTACGTCCAGTACGCGCACTCGCGCATCTGCTCCGTGCTGCGCAACGCCGAGGCGCTCAAGGTCGAGGCCAACGACTCGCTCCAGCTGCTGGACAACGAGGCCGAGGGCACCCTGATCCGCGCGCTCGGCGAGTTCCCGCGCGTGGTCAAGGCCGCCGCCGAGCTGCGCGAGCCGCACCGGGTCGCCAACTACCTGCACTCCCTCGCGGGCGACCTGCACCGCTGGTACGACCACAAGCCCGCGCTGCGCATCCTCCCGCGCGGCGACGAGGAGCCCACCGAGCTGCACGGCGCCCGCCTGCGGCTGTGCCAGGCCACCCAGCAGGTCTTCGCCAACGGCCTCGCCCTGCTGGGCGTGACCGCACCGGAGCGGATGTGATGCGCGCCCACCCCGCCGGACCCCGGCACGCCGACGTCATCGCCCAGGCCAGCACGGCCGGGCGGCCCCCCGCCGACGGCTCCGAGCTGGACGCCTTGCCCGAACGGGTGTGGCCCCGCAACGCCGAGCGCCGCGCCGACGGCGTCGTCACCCTCGGCGGCGTGGACGTGCGCGCGCTCGCCGAGGAGCACGGCACCCCGCTGTTCGTCATGGACGAGGCCGACTTCCGGTCCCGCTGCGCCGAGCACGCCGCCGCCTTCGGCGACCCGTCCCTGGTGCACTACGCCTCCAAGGCGTTCCTGTCCGTCTCGGTGGCCCGCTGGGTCGCCGAGGAGGGCCTGAGCATCGACGTGTGCAGCGGCGGCGAGCTGGCCATCGCGCTGCGCGCCGAGTTCCCGCCCGAGCGGATCGCGCTGCACGGCAACAACAAGTCGGTCGCCGAGCTGGCGGCGGCGGTGGACGCGGGCGTCGGCGTGGTCGTGCTGGACTCGTTCCAGGAGATCGCCCGGCTCGACCAGGTCGCCCGCGAGCGCGGCCGGGTCCAGCAGGTGATGATCCGCGTCACGGTCGGCGTCGAGGCGCACACCCACGAGTTCATCGCCACCGCGCACGAGGACCAGAAGTTCGGGTTCTCGCTCGCCTCCGGCGACGCCGCCGAGGCCGCCCGCCGGGTGGTCAAGGCCGAGGGCCTGCGCCTGGTCGGCCTGCACAGCCACATCGGCTCGCAGATCTTCGACGCCAGCGGCTTCGAGGTCGCCGCGCGCCGGGTGGTCTCCCTGCTCGCCGACCTGCGCGTCGAGCACGGCCCGACCCTGCTCGACGAGCTGACCACGCTCGACCTGGGCGGCGGCCTCGGCATCGCCTACACCGCCGACGACGACCCGCCCCCACCCGCCGAGCTGGCCGCCCAGCTGCGCGACATCGTCACCCAGGAGTGCGAACGCGCCGGGCTGCCCGTGCCGAAGCTCGCGGTCGAACCCGGACGGGCGATCGTGGGCCCCGGAACGGTGACGCTCTACGAGGTCGGCACCATCAAGGACGTCCAGCTCGACGCCGGCGCGACCCGCCGCTACGTCAGCGTTGACGGCGGCATGAGCGACAACATCCGCACCGCGCTCTACGACGCCGTGTACGACTGCCGCCTGGTCTCCCGCGCCGCCGAGGAGGGCAGCGGGGCCGTCCTGTGCCGCGTCGTGGGCAAGCACTGCGAGGCGGGCGACGTCGTCGTCCGCGACTGCTGGCTGCCCGCCGACCTGGCTCCCGGTGACCTGGTAGCGGTGGCGGCCACCGGCGCCTACTGCTACTCGATGGCCAGCGGCTACAACCGGCTGCCCCGACCCGCGCTGGCCGCGGTCGACGGTGGTCGCTCCCGGCTGCTGCTGCGCCGGGAGACCGAGGAAGACCTGTTCCGCCTGGAGGTTTAGACGTGCCTGGCCAGAAAAACCCCGACGGCAAGCCGATCAGGGTCGCCCTTCTGGGTTGCGGCACCGTCGGCACCGAGGTCGTGCGGCTGCTCACCGAGCAGGCCGCCGACCTCACCGCCAGGGTTGGCGCCCCGGTGGAGCTCGTCGGCATCGCCGTCCGCAAGCCGACCAAGCACCGCGAGGTGCCCCCGGAGCTGCTCACCGCCGACGCCGAGGCGCTCGTCGCCTCCGACGTCGACGTGGTGGTGGAGGTCATCGGCGGCATCGAGCCCGCCAGGACCCTGCTGCTGAGCGCGCTGAACGCGGGCAAGTCCGTGGTCACCGCCAACAAGGCGCTGCTGGCCGAGCACTCCGGCGAGCTGTTCGCCGCCGCCGACGCCTCGGGGGCCGACCTCTACTTCGAGGCCGCCGTCGCGGGCGCCATCCCGCTGCTGCGCCCGCTGCGCGAGTCCCTCGCGGGCGACCGCATCACCCGCGTGATGGGCATCGTCAACGGCACCACGAACTTCATCCTCTCGGGGATGGACGCCACCGGTGCGGGTTACAACGAGACCCTGGAGGAGGCGTCCCGGCTCGGGTACGCCGAGGCCGACCCGACCGCCGACGTCGACGGCTTCGACGCCGCGTCCAAGGCCGCGATCCTGGCCTCGCTGGCGTTCCACAGCCGGGTGACCGCCGCCGACGTGCACCGCGAGGGCATCTCGTCGGTCAGCGCCGCCGACATCGCCGCGGCCAAGGGCCTCGGCCGCACGGTCAAGCTCCTCGCGATCTGCGAGCGGGTCAGCCACGGCGACGAGGAGTCCGTCTCCGTCCGCGTGCACCCGGCGATGATCCCGCGCAGCCACCCGCTGGCGAGCGTGGGCGGCGCGTTCAACGCGGTGTTCGTCGAGGCCGACGCGGCGGGCGAGATGATGTTCTACGGCCAGGGCGCCGGTGGCGCGCCGACCGCGAGCGCCGTGCTCGGCGACCTGGTCGCGGTGGCCCGCAACCGGGTCGCGGGCGGTCACGGCCCCCGCGAGTCCGCGTACGCCGCCCTGCCCGCGCGCCCGATGGGGCAGACGCCCACCAGGTACCACATCAGCCTCGACGTCGAGGACAAGCCGGGCGTGCTGGCGCAGGTCGCGGCCGTGTTCGCCGAGCACGGGGTGAGCATCGCCGCCGTGCGGCAGGAGGGCCGCGTCGCCGACGCGAGCCTGGTCATCGTCACGCACGCCGCGACCGACGCGGCGCTGCGGTCCACCGTGGACAAGGTCGGCGGCCTGCCGATCGTCCGCGACGTGGTGAGCGTGATGCGCGTGGAAGGCGGGGAGTCATGACGACCGGAGCGGGCGTGCGACCGGGGTGGCCCGGCATCATCCACGCCTACTCGGAGCGCATCCCGCTCCCCGACGGCGCGCGCGTGGTCACCCTGCACGAAGGCGGCACGCCGCTGGTCCTCTCGGAGCACCTGTCCGAGGTCACCGGGTGCGAGGTGCACGTCAAGGTCGAGGGCGCCAACCCGACCGGCTCCTTCAAGGACCGGGGCATGACCGTGGCCATGACGCACGCGCTGGCCAGCGGCATCCAGGCGGTGATCTGCGCGTCCACCGGCAACACCTCGGCCAGCGCCGCCGCCTACGCGGCCAAGGCCGGGCTCACCGCCGCCGTGCTCGTGCCGCGCGGCAAGATCGCGCTGGGCAAGCTCGCGCAGGCCGTGTCGCACGGCGCGCGCATCCTGCAGGTCGACGGCAACTTCGACGACTGCCTGGAGCTGGCCCGCAAGACCTCGGCCGAGTACCCGGTCACCCTGGTCAACTCGGTGAACCCGGTGCGGCTGGTCGGCCAGAAGACCGCCGCGTGGGAGGTGTGCGACGTGCTCGGGCGCGCCCCGGACGTGCACTGCCTGCCGGTGGGCAACGCGGGCAACATCACCGCCTACTGGCGCGGGTACCGCGACTACGCCGAGGACGGCGTGACCACGTCGACCCCGCGCATGTTCGGCTTCCAGGCGGCCGGGTCCGCGCCGCTGGTGCACGGCGCGCCGGTGGCGAACCCGGAGACCATCGCGACCGCGATCCGGGTGGGCAGCCCGGCCTCGTGGAACGGCGCGGTGGCGGCCAAGGAGGAGTCGGGCGGCCTGTTCGAGGCGGTCACCGACGAGAAGATCCTGGCCGCCTACCGCGAGCTGGCCAGGCACGACGGCATCTTCGTCGAGCCCGCCTCGGCGACCAGCGTCGCGGGCCTGCTGGCCACGGCGGCCGACGGCAGGCTGCCGCGCGGGTCCCTGGTGGTCTGCACGGTCACCGGGCACGGCCTCAAGGACCCCGACACGGCCCTGCGGGACGTGGCGGAGGTCGAGCCGCTCCCGGTCGACCCCGGCGCCGTGGCGAGCGCCCTGGAGCTGGCGTGACGGACCTGATCGGCGCCGGGGTCCGGGTCTCCGTCCCGGCGTCCACCGCGAACCTCGGCTCCGGCTTCGACGCGCTCGGCCTCGCGCTGGGCCTGCGCGACGAGGTGGACTTCACGATCACCGCCAGCGGGCTGTCGATCACCGTGGAGGGCGCGTTCACCGACGTGCCCACCGACGAGGGCCACCTGGTCGTGCAAGCCTTCCGCAAGGCGTGCGAGCTGCACGGGACCGCGGTGCCCGGACTGGCGCTGACCTGCCGCAACAGCATCCCGCACAGCCGGGGGCTCGGCTCGTCCGCCGCCGCCGTCGCGGCCGGGGTCGCGGCGGCGTTCGCGCTGGAGGGGCGCGGGCCGGACGCGTCCGCGCTCCAGGTCGCCGCCGAGTTCGAGGGGCACGCCGACAACGTCGCGGCGTGCCTGTTCGGCGGGGTGGCGATCGCCTGGTCGGACGCCGGGAGCTACCGCGCGGTGCGGGTCGACCCGCACCCCGACCTGGCCCCGGTGGTGCTGATCCCGGCGCAGGAGTCGTCCACGAAGACCACCAGGGGGCTGCTGCCCGCGCGGGTCCCGCACTCCGACGCCGCGCACGCGGCCGGTCGGTCGGCGCTGGCCGCGCACGGGCTCACCCGCGACCCGTCCGTGCTCCTGGACGCCCTGCGCGACCGGCTGCACGAGCCGTACCGGGAACCGGCCTGGCCCGCGACCTCGCGGCTCGTCGCGGAGCTTCGGGAAGCCGGTGTCCCGGCGGCGGTCTCCGGGGCCGGTCCGACGGTGTTCGCGCTGCCCGTGGGCGGGGTCCTGCCAGCTGAGATCGACATCACCGGTTTCCAGGCGCTGCCGGTTCCGGTCGACGTCGACGGCGTGCGGGTTGCGCCACTCGGCTGAGGGCGCGCCACGCCGGACCCCCGGTTGTTGCACCGCGCAGTGGTGGCGTCTACCCTCGGGGCCATCAGTCACCGCGCGCACGGGCGCCGGTGTGGTGCCCGGAGATCGCTCCGGATCGCATTCCTCCAGTGACTTGGTTCCGCGCCGAACGGGCGGGATCGGCGCTGGAAGGCACCCCGCTCGCCGTGTGACCGAGATTGCCGTCTCGTGTCGGCGGTCTTTGTCGCTTCAAGCGCTTGAGATCCGCCTGCACCGGGATGGGACTGCCGGCCCGCGAATCGTCGGACGGCAGGTCCGCTGGACCGCGTAGGAGGCGCGGTCCGGTCAGGAAGGACATGTGTGAGCAACACCGATGTGCTGAGCAGCGAGTCCGCTGCTCCCAACGCCGCTGCCAGTTCCGGAGCCGAGGAGAACGCTCTGTCCACCCCTACGAACGGCGGCGCCCCGGCGCGCAAGCGCGCGGGCCTCTCCGGCATGGTGCTGGCCGAACTGCGTGAACTCGCAGGTCAGCTCGGCATCACCAGCACCGCCGGGCTCCGCAAGGGCGACCTCATCGCGGCCATCAAGGAGCGGCAGGGCGGCACCTCCGGTCGGGGCAGTGCCGCGACGCCGCCGAAGGCCGAGAAGCCGAAGGCCGAGAAGGCCGCCGCGAAGCCCGCCGAGGCCCCCGCTCCCGCCGCCGAGAAGGCGGTCGAGAAGCCGACCCAGCAGCAGCTCGACGTCCCCGAGCGCGCGGGGGAGGAGGAGACCGGGCGTCGCGGCAACCGCCGTCGCCGGTCCGCCAACCGCCCCGCGGGCAGCCCCGAGGCGCCTGCCGCCGCCGCTGCCCCCGCCGCTCCGGCGCAGGTCGAGGCCCCGCAGCAGGCGGAGCAGCGGACCGAGCGCCCTGAGCGCGGCGAGCGCTCCGACCGGGGTGAGCGGGGCGAGCGCTCCGAGCGCCAGGGCCGGGACCGCTCCGAGCGCTCGGACCGCTCCGAGCGCGGTGACCGGGGTGAGCGCGGCGAGCGCTCCGACCGGGGCGAGCGTTCCGAGCGGGGCGAGCGCGGCGACCGGAACCGCGACCGCGACCGTGGTGAGCGGGGCGAGCGCAACCGCGACCGCGACCGCGACAGGGATCGCGACCGGGACCGGGACCGCCAGAGCAACAACGTCCCCGAGGACGACGGCGACGACGAGGGCGGCCGTCGCGGTCGCCGCTTCCGGGACCGCCGCCGCCGCGGCGGCCGGGGCGAGGGCACCGGCGTGGGCACCGACACCGAGGTGCGAGACGACGACGTCCTGCTGCCCGTCGCGGGCATCCTGGACGTGCTGGAGAACTACGCCTTCGTGCGCACCTCCGGCTACCTCGCGGGCCCGAACGACGTCTACGTGTCGCTCTCGCTGGTGCGCAAGCACGGCCTGCGCCGCGGTGACGCCATCATCGGCGCCGTCCGCCAGCCGCGCGACGGCGAGCAGCAGCGGCAGAAGTTCAACCCGCTGGTGCGCGTCGACAAGATCAACGGGTTGGACCCGGAGGAGTCGCGCAACCGCCCCGACTTCACCAAGCTGACCCCGCTCTACCCGAACGAGCGACTGCGCCTCGAGACCGAGCCGCACATCCTCACCACGCGCGTCATCGACCTGGTGATGCCGATCGGCAAGGGCCAGCGCGCCCTCGTCGTGTCGCCGCCGAAGGCGGGCAAGACCTCGGTGCTCCAGTCGATCGCCAACGCGATCACGACGAACAACCCCGAGTGCCACCTGATGGTGGTCCTCGTGGACGAGCGCCCCGAAGAGGTCACCGACATGCAGCGGTCGGTGAAGGGCGAGGTCATCGCCTCCACCTTCGACCGCCCGCCGTCGGACCACACCACGATCTCGGAGCTGGCCATCGAGCGGGCCAAGCGCCTGGTCGAGATGGGTCACGACGTGGTCGTGCTGCTCGACTCCATCACCCGCCTCGGCCGCGCCTACAACCTGGCGGCCCCGGCGTCCGGGCGCATCCTGTCCGGTGGTGTCGACTCGACGGCGCTGTACCCGCCGAAGCGCTTCCTCGGCGCGGCCCGCAACATCGAGGGCGGCGGCTCGCTGACCGTGATCGCCACCGCGCTGGTGGAGACCGGGTCGGCCGGTGACAGCGTGATCTTCGAGGAGTTCAAGGGCACCGGCAACGCCGAGCTCAAGCTCGACCGCAAGATCGCCGACAAGCGGACCTTCCCCGCGGTGGACGTCGACTCGTCCGGCACCCGCAAGGAGGACCTGCTGCTGTCCCCGGACGAGCTGGCGGTCATGCACAAGCTGCGCCGGGTGCTGCACGCGCTCGACGGCCAGCAGGCGATCGACCTGCTGCTCGACCGGCTGCGCAAGACGCGCACCAGCATCGAGTTCCTGATGCAGGTCGCGAAGACCACGCCGGGCGCGGACAACGACTGATCCCGCGCCAGGCCAGACGGCCCCGCCCCGGTTCCCCCGGGGCGGGGCCGTCGTGGTTCCCGCCCAAGTTCTCAGCGGTCCGGGGTGCTCAGCGGTCCTGGGCGCTCGCGCGGCGGTCGGCGAGCAGCGCGGCCGTGCGGCGGCGCTCCAGGTAGACCTCGATCACCAGCAGCACCACGGCGGGCAGGCCCACCCCGAGCGCGACCAACACCGGCACCTCGACGCCGTCCAGGGCGATCCCGGCACCCAGCACGGCGGCCAGGAACGGCCAGCGCAGCCACACCCGCTGCCACCGCGCCGTCCACACCACCGTGCCGCTGGCCGCCGCCGTGACGGCCGTGGCGGCGCCGAGCAGCGCGCTGGACAGGGCGACGTCCCCCGGCAGGCCGAGCGCCAGGCCGGCGAGCGCGCTCAGGCCCAGCACGGCCCCGGCGAACACGAACGGGACCGCCAACCACGTGGTCAGCGCCAGCGGGCGCCCGAACGAACTGAGCACGTCCCCCAGTGTGCTGGTCGGGGCGGCGCGCCGGTACCCCGCGCGGGGCGCCTCGGGGTGCGCAGCGCCCAGTGGTCGGCGGCGGTCGGTGAGCGGCGGCCGTGACGAGCGCCACGGGAACACCGGGGAGGGTGGACGCGTTGCACCCGGCAGCAGTGGATCTGGCAGACTGTCAGGTCGAGTCCGGCTCCGGTTCACCCCGGCTACCAGCGCGGGGACCCGGCGGCCTCACGAGAAGAACAGGACGAGACGTTGAAGACTGGCATTCACCCGGAGTACGTGAAGACCGAGGTCACCTGTGGCTGCGGCAACACCTTCACGACCCACAGCACCAAGTCCTCGGGCTCCATCCACGTCGAGGTCTGCTCCAACTGCCACCCGTTCTACACGGGCAAGCAGAAGATCCTCGACACCGGTGGCCGGGTCGCGCGCTTCGAGGCCCGCTACGGCAAGCGCGCCAAGTAGCTGCTCCGACGGCGCCCACCCAGTCATCACTGGGTGGGCGCCGTCGTCGTTTCCACCCCCGACGAAAGCCCAGGAGCCGCACGTGACCGCCCCGCTGGACGCACTGATCGCCGAGCACGCCGAGCTGGAGACCAAGCTCGCCGACCCCTCGGTGCACGCCGACCAGGCGGGAGCGCGCAAGCTCGGCAAGCGCTACGCCGAGCTGACCCCGATCGTGCGGGCCGCCCGCGAGCTGGAGCAGGTCCGCAGCGACCTGGAGGCGGCGCGCGAGCTGGCCGGCGAGGACCCGGCGTTCGCGGAGGAGGCGGACGAGCTGTCCGCGCGGATCCCGCAGCTGGAGGAGCGGCTGACCGAGCTGCTGCTGCCGCGCGACCCGCACGACTCGTCCGACGTGGTGATGGAGATCAAGTCCGGGGAGGGCGGCGAGGAGTCGGCGCTGTTCGCCGGGGACCTGCTGCGGATGTACCTGCGGTACGCGGAGCGGCACGGGTGGAAGGCCGAGGTGCTCGACGGGACGGACTCGGACCTCGGCGGGTTCAAGGACGTGACGGTCGCGATCAAGTCGCGCGGGGACGCGCCGGACGGGGTGTGGTCGCGGCTCAAGTACGAGGGCGGCGTGCACCGGGTGCAGCGGGTGCCGGTGACCGAGTCGCAGGGGCGCATCCACACGTCGGCTGCCGGGGTGCTGGTGATCCCGGAGACCGAGGACGTGGCGGCGATCGAGATCGACGACAAGGACCTGCGGGTCGACGTGTTCCGGTCGTCCGGCAAGGGCGGGCAGAGCGTGAACACGACGGACTCGGCGGTGCGGATCACGCACCTGCCGACGGGGATCGTGGTGTCGTGCCAGAACGAGCGGTCGCAGTTGCAGAACAAGGCTCGGGCCATGCAGGTGCTCCAGGCGCGGTTGCAGGCGCTGGCGGAGGAGAAGGCGCAGCAGGAGGCCTCGGACGCGCGGCGGACGCAGGTGCGGACGGTGGACAGGTCGGAGCGGGTGCGGACGTACAACTTCCCCGAGTCGAGGATCTCGGACCACCGGGTGGGGTACAAGGCGCACAACCTGGACGCGGTGCTGGACGGGGACCTGGACGCGGTGCTGGACGCGCTGTCGGCGGCGGACCGGGCGGAGCGGTTGGCCGGGGGCTGAGGTTCGCGGGTGCCGCGCTGAGCTGGGCTCACCTGCGCTGAGCTGCACTGACCTGCACTGATGGTCGCTTGATCGAGTGAACCTCCTTTCCGCTCGAACACCTGTTCGATAACGTGGGAGTTGGTTCGGCACAGGGCCGAACCCTCAGGTGACCAGTGCTGGTCCTCCCGCATCCGGAGCGGACGGGACCCGCTTTTGCGGAGGTGCTTGGTTTGGTGCGGTGAGATCCTGGCGACTGATCCTGGTGTGACTTCCGTCCACCTGGACGGGTGACGCCGGCGAGGGGGAGGGCACTGATGGGCAAGGGGTCCCGCCAGAAGTCTCAGAAGTCCCAGCAGTCCCGGAGCTCATCTCCGGGGGCGCCCCAGAGACCACGCGGCGACTCCGAGCGAGGTGACTCCAAGGCCGGTCGTCACACCGAGCCCGGTCGGTCCGAACCCGACCACTCTGGGCCTGCCCACTCCGGGCCCGGTCACTTCGAGGTCATCGCAGAGCCGTTGCGGGCACCGGTGGACCGGGAGGTGTCGATCACCGTTCGCGGAGCGCGCGCCGGGGCGGAGGTGACGCTCAAGCTGTCCACGGGTGGCTACGAGGCGGAAGCGGTGTTCCTGGCCGACGAGCGCGGCGTGGTCGACGTGACCAGGCACGCTCCGGTGTCGGGCTCGTACGCGGGCGTGGACCCGATGGGCCTGTTCTGGTCGGCCCGCCCGACGGGCGACCAGCCGGCCAGCTCGGCGATCCCGGCAAACTCGGCCAAGCCAGGCCGGGTGCTCCTGACGGCGAGCACGGACAGGGCCAGTGCGAACCCGACAGGCACGGCTCCGGTCGGTGCCGACGCGGTGGAAGCCGCTGCGTCCTCCGCGCCGGGTGCCGAGGTGTCCACCTCGGTCGCATCGGGCGCGGCTGACCAGGCGCTGGGCGGCCTGAGCGCTTCCGCAGGCGTGTCAGCGCTGGCCAGGAAGGCGCTCTCAGGGGCGCCCCAACCGGCCGACGCACCTGAAGACGCGCCCACCGCTGAATCGACGTCCACCGCTGAATCGGTGCCCGCATCGGTGACTGCTGCCGAGTCGGCGGCTGCCACTGAGCCGGTGTCCGCTGCCGAAACGATGACCGCTGCCGGTACTGCTGCCGTTGATCTGTCGGCGGCTGGTGACGAGTCAGCGGGTGCTGATGCGTCAGCGTCCGAGGTGGCGGTCGTTGAGCTCGAACTGGAACGGCTGTCCGTGCCGGACGGTGTGCGGCGCAGCGAGTTCGCGGGCGGTGTGCTGTTCGAGCCGCAGACCGAGACCTCGGGGATGGGTACCGGTCCTGCTGCCGGTGCCAATGCCGATGCCGCCGGTGTCGGTGCTGCCGCTGCCGGTGCTGCTGCTTCCGGAGTCGGTGCTGCTGCCCCTGCGGCCGGAGTTGGCACCGGATCCGCTGCTGGTGCTGTCGCTGGTGCTGCTGTTGTCGGGGTGATCGTGCTCGGTGGCAGTGAGGGTGGTCTGCACGAGTTGGACGCCGCGCTGCTCGCCGGGCACGGGTTCGCCGCGTTGGCGCTGCCCTACTTCGGCGCGCCCGGTGTGCCCGAGAACCTGGTGGACGTGCCGCTGGAGCACGTGGGCGCCGCAGTGGACGCCCTGGCCGAGCGGTTTGGTGGTCCCGTCGGGCTGGTGGGCGGGTCGCGCGGTGGGGAGTTGGCGCTGTTGGCTGCGTCCGTGTTCCCGGCGGTGCGGGCCGTGGTCAGCGTGGCCGGGAGCGGGGTGGTGACACAGTGCATCGGGGCTGGCAAGCGTTTGCTTGAGGTCCTCGAACTGGACGCGGCATCGTGGACCTGGCAGGGGCAGCCGGTGCCGTACCTGCCCTACAGCGTGAGTTCCGGGATGCGCGCGGCGATCGTGAACGGCGAGCCGGTCGTCCTGGCCGAGGCGTTCGACCTCGGTGACGGCTTCCCGGAGGACGTGGAGATCCCGGTGGAGCGGATCGCCGGTCCGGTGCTCCTGGTCTCCGGCGACCAGGACGCGAGTTGGCCGAGCGCGGCACTGAGCGAGGTCGCGCACCGGAGGCTGGAGGCCAACGCCCACCCGCACGCCCACGAGCACGTCGTCCACCCCGGAGCAGGCCACCTGCTGGCAGGCCCCCCGAACCGCCCCCAGCCGGACAACGCCGTGGACGGCCCCGGAGTCCGCTTCGAGATGGGCGGCGACCGCGCCGTGACCGCGCGTGCCAAGGCCGACACCTGGAACCGGACCGTCGCCTTCCTGAAGACCCACCTCACGACCTGAGCAACCAGCCACCCGAGCGCACCAAGCACGCCGCACGTCCCGAGTGCGCCACACGGTCCGAGCGCGCCGCACATCCCGAGCACACCGCACCCCCGGCTGCTCGCCAGCCGGCTACTCGCCAGCCGGGTGTGCGCCAGTCGGGTGTGCGGCCAACATCCGACTGTTGGATCAGCGCGCGATCAGCCGATCGACACGTGATCAACCGACGACACCCGATCAACTGGCCGACACGCGGTTGGCTGGCCAGCGCCCGGCAGTACCGGTTGGGCCGCCAGAATTGACCGGCCACCCCCCGAATCCGGCTACCGCCAGTCAGCCATCCACCGCTCGGCCAGCCAGCGAGTCAGCCACCGCCACTAGCCACCCCGGTCGGCCGGTGCAATCGTTCGCCCGCAGCCCGCAGCCCGCAGCCCGCAGCCCGCAGCCCGCAGCCCGCAGCCCGCAGCCCGCAGCCCGCAGCCCGCAGCCCGCAGCCCGCAGCCC
>NZ_JAMTCF010000018.1 GCF_024171695.1 Actinosynnema pretiosum
TCGAACTCGTCGATCGCCTCGGCGATGACGCGAACCCTCGCCACGAGCGCGGTGAGGGTGCCGTCGCGCGACCAGCGCCAGAACCGGTTGTAGACCGTCTTCCACGGCCCGTACCGTTCGGGAAGGTCACGCCACGCGATCCCGGACTTGGCCTTGAACAGCATCCCGTTGATCACCCGACGGTCGTCCACCCGAGGACGACCCTTCGCGCCCGAGACTGGCAGCAACGGCTCGATCACCCGCCACTGCTCATCGGTCAACTCGTGCCTGCGGATCACGACCCGAAATCAAAGCAGATCAGCTACAACTGCTTTGAGGACACGCCCTAGAGCGGCCACCGCGTCGAGCGCGTCTCGGCGGCTCGCTTCGCGGGTGGTCTCAAGCCATTCGCTGCTCATCCCGTCGGCCAGCGGGCCGGTGTAGCTGTCCACGACATCCCGGTACGCCGCCGCCCGCTCCAGGTCGCTCGTGCGCTGTCGGGTCGCTGCCACGGCTGCGGCGAAGCGGTGGTAGTCGACCTCGACGAGTTCGGGCGCCAAGCGGTAGCGGCCTTCGCCGACCAGCACGACGTCCGCCAGCGCGCCGTCGGTTGCGGTGGTCAGGGAGCGACGCAGACGGGTGAGGGTGGTGTTCATCGCGTTGGTGGTCCTGTCGGGGGAGCTGGACGCCCACAGGGCCGCTGTGAGGGCTTCTCGGCTGACGCCGTCGGGGTGCAGCGCGAGGTAGACCAGCAGCTCGCGCACGCGGGGTTGGAGCGCAGAGGTGATCTCGTGCTCGACCGGCTCCGCCCTGGCGCCCTCAGGTGGTTGACGCCACCACACCTGCGGCAGACCGAGCACGCTGATCCGCAAAGGCGCGAGTGCCAAGTTTTGCTGCGGCGAATCGCGTTCACAAGCGCTGGGATCGTGCTCTTCCTGGTTACCGGTTGGCACGTCTGCGGGACGTTGGGCGGCTTGCGGCTCGCCCTCCAGACGGACCGCGGCCAGGATCTCCAGCCCGTTTTCCGCTGGCGCTCCAGGCCGTGCCGCAGGTTCGCGGGCGGCTTCGTCCAGCAGGGGGAGAAGTGCGGCGGCATCACCATCCCCCAGCCTGAACAGGCTGGTGCTGGGTGGAAGGGCGCCTGCGGGGCTGGTGCAGGACACGGTGCCGTCCTGGCGGACGTGCGCGGTGACACCGGACGGCCACTGGCCGAGCAGGAGCCCGGTCACGCCAACGTGCGCCCCGCTGTCCAACACCGCTCGAAGCCTGCGGAGCTGGCGGTCGGGGGCGCGGGTCACCAGCACGGTGGCGGGCCAGGACGCGTTCGTGCTGGAGGGCGTGCCTGCGCGGGCCAGGATCTCGGCCTCCAGCTCGTCCAGGGCAGCGTCGAGGTCGACGGCGACGTGCAAGCCCGGCAGGAGGATGCGCTTGGTCGTTCGTCGTCCGACCAGCATCGTGAGGTCTCCTGTGGTGGTGAGCACCCGCGCGGTGCCTGCTGCGCCTTCGGATGCCGTGTTCAACGCGGTGATCAGCAGTGCGCGAGCCGCGGACGTGGCGCCTACGCCGACCAGGCCCAGCCCGCCCGAAGCGGCCAGGTCCAGCACCGAACCGAGTGCTGCGTCGTCCCGGTCCTGCTGCTCTGAACGTGCCTCGTCCTGGTCGACGTGCTGGTGGACCATCCGCACCCCGTAGACCACCGGAGCCGCAGACAGATCGGCGCGGTCGCCACTACCGGGCAGGTAACGGCGCCCACGTCGACGGCGGGCGAGGACCACCGCCGACCCGAGCGCGGAGGCCGCCACCGCCCCGGCGAACGCCGTTTGCCTCCAGCGGACTCCTGTCTCACCAGGTGGCGGTGGTGCTGGTGGTGTGGCGTCCTCCGACGTGCCGGGGCGTTCAGGTGCTTGGCTGCCGCGCACGTCCTGCGGCGGGAGCACGTCGAGCTCCTGCGGAGCGGTCGACGCCGAAGGGGTCACCGGAGCGGGCACCACGGCTGCCGCAGCGACGGGCATGACGAGCTCTTCGCCAGGGAAGATCAGGTCCGGGTCGTCGAATGTCCCGCCGACCCGCTGCTTGCCCTTGTTCAGCTCGAAGACCTCCGGCCACCGGCCGCCGTCCCCGAGCGTGCGCTCAGCGATCCGCCACAGGGAGTCGTGCGTCCCGCTGCTCGGATCAGGGACCTGCACGACCACTGAAGCCGCAGCGCCTGGCCAGTGCTTCTCGATCGTGTTGTTCTCGGAGGAGGTCACTGCGGCGCTGGCTGTCCCCGCACTGGTCGTGACGGAGGCTGAGCCCGCCTGCTCACCCAGGAGAGCCAGCAGGAGCGTGCTCACGAGCGCCACCGCTGCCCGGTGCAGCGGACCGATCGTCGTCAGCTCCGGAAGGCGGGCTCCGCGCACGACGCTGACCGCGCAGCGGAGCACATCGGTGGTGAACAGGCCCCAGGACGACCAGCAGGTGCAGGCGAGGAAGTCCAGCAGGAACTCGAAGGTCATGGGGTTCAGGAGCACCGCCTGCACCTGCGCCCACGACGGTGGCCGCGTGGGCAGCGGCCACCCCGCGACGTGGACGAGCCCCCAAGGCAGCCCGAGCACCACCCCGGTCAGCACCGTCGCGGCCAGCAGGCCGCGCAGCGATCTGAGCACCCCGGCGAAGAGCCACCGAAGTCGTCCTGTTGACCGCCGACCGCGCGGTGACGTGACCACGGCGTTCCCTCCTCACGGGTGCGGTGAGCGGTCAGCCCTCAGGTGGGGGAGTTGGTTCGCTCCGGCCCGCCTGCGCCTCCACGACCTCGGGTGGGGAAGAGGCCCCTGCCGGTGTGCGCGTTCGCTTGCGCCCCTTGTCGACGCGCGGCTTCCTGCGCCTGGTGCTGGCCGTCCTGCGGGTCTCCAGCCACTGGGCGAGGTCGGCGGCCTCGACCTCGGTGAACCGCGCCAGCTCGTCCACGTCGATGACGTCCTGCGCGGCGAGCAGGACGTCGCCGAGCGCCTGCTCGACCTCCTCCAGCTGACCGAGGACGGCGGCCCGCCGGAGGGCGAGCTCGCCGACCTGCTGGGCGGCTGCGGAACGGCGTGCGCTGCGCGCGCTGTCGGCTTGCGCGACGCGCTGCCTGATCTGCTCGGGTGTGCTCATCTTCTGGTTCTCCTCCTGCGTCAAGGCGTGCTGAGCGGGAAGCGGGTGTTCACCCCGTGGTCGGGCCGGCGCTGGCGCGGCTTTGCACCGGCAGCGACGTGATGCCGACCAGCCAGAGCAGTTGGGTGCTTCGGGACGCGGTCACGGTGACGGTGACGACCTTCTCGGTGGCGGTCGCCGTTCCGGTCGCGCCCTGTGCCGCGAGGTGCGCCTGCGCGTCCGCGACAGCTTGCGCGGGAAGCAGCCGAAGGGCGCCGTCGGTCCGGTAGCCTGCCAGGTCGATGGCTTGCGCACCGGCCCGAGCGGCTGACTCCGCTTGACCGGTGGCCCGCACCTTCGCCGCCAGCGCGAGACCCCCGTCGAGGACCAGACCGGTCAGGACGAGAAGTCCTGCGGTGAGCGCCAGCACGAACGCGCTCGTCCGCCCCTCGGCGGCACACCACCACTGGGTGCGCGTGCTCATCCTCGCCCTCCGGTTCCCCCGGACCGCCACCGGTCGATCGGTTCGACCGAGGTCGCTGTCAGGACCGAGCTGCCGGGCATACCGAGGAGGATCGCGTCGCCGAAGTCCACCTCGCAGGACACCGTCACCGCGACCGCGTCGCCGGGGCCTGCCGTCGTGGTGCTCACCGTCAGCGCCGCGCAGACCGCCCCAGCCGAGGCCAGCGCACTGGTCGCGGTCTGCTGGGCGGCGGTGGACGCGGCCAGAGGGCTGCGCTCGATGCTCGCCGCACGGGCCGCTTGGTGGGCGGCGTCGTCGACGCGGATGCGCGCGTCGACACCCCGGTGGACGACCACGCCGACGAAGACCAGCAGCACGACCAGGAAGGGCGCCACGAGCACGGTTTCGGCCGCCACGGACCCGCTGCTCGTGCGCCACCACGTTGTCCACTCGGGCTGGACGCGAGGCGGGCGGCAGCCAGCCGTGCGCTGTTCGGTTGCCATCACGTTCACCCTCCTGCCAGATCGAGGACGAACCGCTCGACTGGGCCGCTGGCTTCGGCGTGCACGGGCAGCGTCAGGAACGGCACGACCCGGCTCGCCGTCCCGGTGATCCGCACCGACGCCGTGACCGCCTCCCGCTTGGCGGCCACCGAGGGATCGGCGAGCGGGCCGCGCGCGAGCTGGTCGAGGAGCTGTCGGGCGGCAGCTGTTCCCGCCGAAGCGGTGCCGTGCACGGCGCGGGTGGCGGCCAGTCCGTGCGCGGCGGCGGCCTGCGCGATGTGGGTGGCGTGGGACCAGAGCGCGAACTGGACGATGGCCAGCAGCGCCAGCAGGAGCAGTGGCGTGACGACGACCAGCTCCGCGCTCACCGACCCCCGATCGCCCCGCAGCACCCGGCACAGCCGGTCTCCCAGGCAGACTGCGACCCTGAACTGGTGGAGCTCGGTCACAAGCTGATGCTGTTGGCCTTCTCCGTGACCTTGACGACGAGGATCGCGACCACGACGAGCGCGGCGGCGACCAGCATCGCGGTCACCAGCACGGTCTCGGTGGAGTACCCGGCCTCCGGGGATCGGCGCAACCGCTCCCACCGCGCGCGGAGCGTCGTCCACCACGTGTCCAGCTGTGTTCCTGACATGACGGTCTCCTTTGGTGTGCAAGGACTTCCCTCTCGATCGGAGGTCACAGTCCGTTGAGGACCTGGGTGACGGCGGGGTGCGCGATGAAGGCCAGGAACCCCAGGAGGAGCAGCACGACCGGCAAGGACATCCGCTCGGTCGCGGCTTGGGCCTGTCTCTCGGCCTCGATGACCTGGCGGTTCCGCATGGCCGACGCCTTGGCAGCGAGCGACGAGCGGACCTTGGCACCCTCGGTGCCCACCAAGCTGACCGAGGCGGCCAGCTCGACCAGCTCGACGACGTCCAGCTCCTCGCCGAGCTCGCGCAGGGGCGTCCACGGGGCCGTGCGGGTCAGCCTGGAGGTGTCCAGCGCCCGGCGGATCCGCTCGAACGCCCACCCCCGGCCGACCGCCACCGCGCCGCCCAGGGCGCTGTCGACCCCGGCGCCACCCGCCACGGTGATCCAGACCAGATCCAGGTAGGCGGACAGGGCGTGCCGGAAGTCCTCGCGCAGCCTCGAAGCCAGGGCTCGCGCGCGCAGGTCCGGTAGGACGAAGCCCACGACGGCCAAGAGGAGACCGCACAGGAGGGGGAACCCGGCTCCCGGATCAGCGCCGCACAGGGCGAGGAGCATCGTGAGCAGGGCGGGCAGCAGCAGACCGGCGACGGCGAACACCGCTTTCTCCGCGAGGTGCGCCGAGCTGGAGCGACCGATCACGGCCAGGTCGCGGGTCAGGCGTGCTCCGGGGAGGCCGAGGGCGCGCAGCGGGGCGACGGCGGGCCTGCCGAGACGAGCGGCCCAACCCGTGTCTCCCGGGTCTGGAACCGGGGGTGGTGCGGTGGCGCGCGCCAGCACCACGCCGAGGGCCGGCTTGGGCGGGAACAGGTGCACCGCCACCATCCACAGCCCGATCCCCGTCCCGCACCCCAGCAGAGCGCAGGTGATCACCGGGCTCACCCCCGCTGTCCCGTGATGGCCACCACGGGTGGCTCGGAGGCGAGGAAGCGATCTGGGCGGTGGACGCGCGCGATGCGTGCCAGCCACGCGAACCCGACGGCGAACAGCGCGCCGACACCGAGCAGCACCAGCTGTCCGGTGGCGCTGTCGTAGGCGCTCAGGTAGTCCCGGTTGAGCAGCACCACGGCGACGGCGAAGCCGCCGGTCGTGCCAACGATGACGCGCACCGAGGTCCGGGTGCGGGCGCGTCCCGCCTCCACGCGCAGCCGCATCGCCGCCTGCCCGCGAGCGGTCTCGGCCAGCGAACCCAGCAGCTCGGCCAGGTGCCTGCTCTGCTGCTCCGCAGCCAGCAGGAGGGCCGCGACCACCAGGTCGCCAACCGGGTCGTCCAGCTCGTCACCCAGCCTGCGCAGCGCTCCGCCCAGGCGCTCACCGCTCTCGAGCCGGGCACCCAGCGCTCCGACCTCGGCGCGGATCGCCGCAGGAGCCAGTGGTGCGGTGACCAGGACCGCCTGCTCCAGCCCGGCGGCGGCGGACAGGTTGTCCCGCAGCATCTCCGCCCAGGTCGCGACGGCCTCGACGCGCGCCACCCGGCGGGTGTGCTCGGGATCGCGGCCGAGGACGCCGGGCAGCGCCCAAGCGGCGAGCCCCGCCAGTCCGGCGCCGACGACCCACCCGGTGGCCAGACCGGTCAACAGACCCACCGTCGCCGCGAACACGGCACGCGGCACTCGGCTCCGGTCCGGGAACAGCGCGGCTCGCAGACGCTGAGGGCGGGGAACCGTGCCGAGGAAGCTCAGGAGCACCAGCAGCAGGCCAAGACCCGCCCCCGCGCCGAGCAGCGCGGGCACGAGCACCGTCATGGGGATCACGGCGCCCACCAGCCTTCCGGCCGGTCCAGCACGCCGGGATCGAGACCGGCGTCCACCAGCACGTCGAGGGTCGTGGCGCGCAGCGCTCCGGGAACCGGGCGGGCCCGGTGATCGGAGCCGGGCCGGTACACCTCGTTGGAGACGACCTGGGGCCCGTCGGCGCCCACGACCTCCCGGATCGAGGACACCACGCGCGTGCGCCGGTCCGCGCCTCGGGCCAGGTGCACCACGAAGTGCACGGAACCGGCCACGAGCAGGTTGGTCGCTTCCAGCGGCAGCCGCTCGGCGGCTTGAGCGGCGTAGGAGGCGAGCCGGGTGAACGCCAGCTGCGAACTGCTGGCGTGCAGGGTCGCCATCGAGCCGTCGTTGCCCTGGCTCATCGCGTTGCACATCGGGATCACCTCGGGACCCCGGATCTCCCCGACGATCACCCGGTCCGGGCTCATCCGCAGGGCCCACCGCACCAGCTCGGCCTGGGAGACCGCGCCCGAGTCCTCGATGTTCGGGTCGCGGGCTTGCAGGGCGACGACGTCCGCGTGGACGTTCGAGGCGCGCTCCAGCCCGAGCTCGAAGGCGTCCTCGACGGTCACCAGGCGCTCCATCGGGTCCATCTCGGCCGCGAGCGCCCTCAGCAGGGTCGTCTTGCCCGCGCCGGTGCCTCCCGTGATCAGCAGGTTCATCCGCGCCCTGACCAAGGCACCCAGGAACTCCTCCAGACCGGGGTCGACGGTGCCGTGGCGACGCAGCTCGGCCAGCGTGGTGGTGAGGTAGCCGTGGCGGCGGATCGACAGCGCCGTCACGCCCCCGGCGGTCAGGGCCATCACGGCGCACAGCCGCTGACCGCCCGGCAGCTGCAGGTGGACCACCGGGCTGCCCTGGTCGAAGCGGCGCTCCTGGCTGGAAGCGCGGGCAGCCAGTAGCCGGACCAGGTCCGTCAGCTCCTCGTTGGACTCGGCGATCGGGTCGACCTGGGCGCGGCGGCCGTCGCTGTACTGGACGAACACCCGGTCGTGCCCGTTGGCGTTGATCGTCTCCACCGCCGGGTCCTCCAGCAGCGGCTGCAACCCGGCCAGACCGAACAGCTCGTTTACGACCTCGTCGACGACCTGCTGCTCGACGTCGGGGGACAGCAGGGTCCGGCCTGCGGCGAGCTCGTTCTCGGCGTGCCCGCGCAGGGCCTGGTCGAGGATGGCGCGCGCCCTCTCGTGCTGGCCGTGCGCACCACCGCGCTCCTGGTCGCGGGCCACCTGGCGAGGTAGTTCGGTGGTGACCTGTTCGCGCAGGTGCTGGCGCAGCCGGGTTGCCGCGAGCACGCGCTCATCCGCTCCCTGCGGCGGTACGGTGGCGCCCAAGCGTTCGCTGATCATGACTCATTCCCTTCCTGCTGCTGGACGTTCCGGTTGGCGAGCTCGACGGCGACGCGGTGCGCGAAGCGCCCGAGCCGGGAGCGCGCAGGAGCGCGGGCGCCCCAGCCCGCTCTGACCGGTCGGCCGCAGAACGCTGCCGCGCCGCGCGGGTCGTGAGGCACCCGCCCGAGTGGCGGAACCCCCAGCTCGCGGGCGACCTCGGCGGTGGAGCAGCCGTCACCTGCCAGGAGCAGGACCGGGTTCGGGCTCCAGCCGCCCACCTCGGCGATCCGCTGCGGCAGGTGCGCCAGGTCGTCGGCACGCGCTCGTGACAGCAGCACCACCGCGTCCGAGGAACGTGCGATCGCCAGCGCGGGGGAGTCGGTGTCCACCCGTCCGCAGTCGACGACGACCAGCAGGCCGAGGTGGCCCGCCGCCTCGCGGAGAACGACCGGGGGCGTGCCCAACGCCGCCAGAGCCGCTCGGGCTTGCCGAGCGTCCGGTGGGGCGATGACGACGGGCAGGCCTCCGGGCAGGAGTTGGGAGTGCTGCTGCACCAGGTCGGCGGCGGCATCACGCCGTGCCGCCGCCGCGAGGGAGACCAAGCTCGGGCTGGAGTCCAAGGAGAAGCGCGCGGCGAGATCACCGCCCGCAGGGTCAGCTTCGACGAGCAGCGGGCGTGCGGGGGAGGGCCACCGCGCCGCCAGCGCCACGGCGAACACGGTCGCCCCCGGCGAGCCCTTCAACGACAGCACCGAGATCAGCATCAGCGCGCTCCGGCAGCGGGGAGCAGCATCAGCGACACCTGTCCTGCGGGCACGGCGGCGACCTGGCGTGCGGCGTCTTCCTGCAGTTGCACGGAGACCACGGTGATCTGCTCGTGGGACGGGGTGGTCACGCCGGTGACCACGGCTGACCACGTGGTTCCGCTGTCAGCGGGCGGACGGCTGGTGGCACCCGCCTGACCGGGCACGAACACCACCGACACCTCTGTCCCGGCTGAGACCTCGGGTGGGAACTGCCCCGCTTTGAGCGCCAGGGCAACGAGTCCGTGCCCGCTGCGCGGTATGGCTGCGACGCCCACCGCGTCCAGGTTCAGCAGGGTCCCGGCGGACATGCTCGTGGCCATCGGCTTGCCGAGCAGGGCATCCGCCTGGTCCGCGCTCACCACCCCGACGCCCGGATCGGCCGCGACGGCGACCTCCAGCAGGTCCTGCTCGGTCAGCACCTGGCCGACCACCAGGTCCCGCGCCAGGGCGAGCACCGGCTTCTTCCCGCCGGAGTGGAGCGCGAGCAGCGCGAAACCGCCTGCGCAGACCAGGACCAGGAGCACACCGAGCAGCAGGTGCGGGATTCCGGCACGGGATCTGGTCGTGCGGAGCCGGGAGACTGACGCCTTGTCGCCGTTCACCCACGTGCGGTCGGTGGTTGTGCCGGGCCTGGTGGTGCTCATGTCGGTACCTCCGGAGGCATGGGGGTAGTGCGCCGCGTCGCCCGGCAAGGGGCGAGCGGTAAGGGGAACTGCGTGATCTGGGGGCCGGTGCGGGCGCTGCCAAGGGGTGCGGCGCCCGCACCGGCTGGGGAACCCGGCGCACCGGGTGGCTGAGCAAGACGGGCAGCGTGCTGACGAGAGGAGAGCTGAGACTCGGTCAGCCGCCGTGGCCGTTCAACGCCTGCGACTCCAGCACGCGGAAGGACGTGGTGCTGCCCGTGGTCATGTCGGGGAAAGCTCCACCCTGGCCCGCGCCGGACCAGGTGACCTGCCAGCGCACAGTCGCCGTCACCGGGAACTCCCGCGCGGGGTGCCCGGCGGACGATCTGCGGTAGACGTGGCCGCAGTCCGGGGAGGGGGAGCGGGGATCACCGTTCACTGGGTACGGGGTCCCCGCTCCCGAGCAGGTGACCGTGGTCCCGTCGCCCATGGACCAGATCACCGAGAGCGGTGCCGCCACCGCCGTCACAGCCACACCGGGAACCGAGGCGGTGGCCGAGACGGCTCGCCAGCCACCGGACAGCCAGAGCCAGGTCGGGAGGTGCACCAGTTGGTCCTGGGTCGGGCTCGTGGCGATCGTCGGTGACGGCAGGCGGAGCTGCTTGCGCGCCGACTGCGCGAGCTCGGCGGGCGAGGGCAGCAG
Organism: Actinosynnema pretiosum; assembly: GCF_024171695.1. GTDB lineage: Bacteria > Actinomycetota > Actinomycetes > Mycobacteriales > Pseudonocardiaceae > Actinosynnema > Actinosynnema pretiosum. The sequence goes on from NZ_JAMTCF010000018.1 coordinate 9,985, forward strand.
GGCCGCACCGAGCTGCTTGTCGTCGGGAATCCACCGGGGTGGCCGGTAGAGGGCGTCCGACGTCCCCTCTCCGGTGCACCGCCAGAGGTACCAGGCGCCGGGCGCCTCACCGGGAGCCGCCGTGCGAGCACGTGGCGCACGGGTCCACACGGGGCGGGCTAGATCGCTGGTGCGCTTTGACGTCCTGAGGGCGATGGTCGCCACACCGCCTGCTGGGGGCTGGTAGTCGGACTTCACGTACGAGCAGTCAGCCTGGCCCGAGTCGCCGCCGGTGATGGTGTCGCCGGGCTCGCGGGGTGCGGGCGCGCTGGGAGCGCTGCCGCCTGGGTGGTCCGGACCGCTTGTGCTCGGCGCGTGCCCCGGCTCACCGCTGCCGTTCGCCCCCGCCTCCAGCTCGCACAGCGGTGACGGCGTCTGGTCGCAGGTGACGGTGCCGTAGGAGTCGCCCGCGAACGCGGGGGCCGCGCCCAGCACGAGTCCGGCCGCAACCACGGCGGCCACGGTGGCGGCGCGCTGGTGGCTCAGCACGTCCCCACCTCCCGCACGGCGAAGTCGGTCACCTTCCAGCTCCCGTCGCCCTGGAGTTCGACCAGGCCGCTGATCGCCCTTCGCCCGCCTGGGGTGCTGTCGGCGAGCTGGCTGTCGTCGGCGCGGTACTTCAGCGCGGCCGTGGAATCGCTGCAGTCGGTCACGGTGATCTTCGTCGGGTTCTCCGCCGGTTCTGCGGAGCGGACCACGGCGTCGTGGGTCGCCTCGCCTCTTGTCACCAGGCCGTTGTGGTGGTCGGCGTAGAGCCCTCGGGTCAGGTTCGTCAGCGCCACCCCCGCCGCGTACTGCCCGAGGCTCGTGGAGCGCCAGTCCGATGTGGCCCCGGCCGTCGCGAACTCCCGCCACATGCCCAGGTAGGCCGAGGTCGCGGCCTGCTGCGCTAGCTCCACCTCGGAGGCCGTGCTCGGCGCTGTGGAGACCGGAGGCACCGGTTGCGGGGCTGAGGTGGGCGCGGAGGTGGTGCTGGAGCCGCAGGCCGAGAGGGCGAGCAGGGAGGAAGCGAGCGCTACCGCTGCGCAGATCGAGGTGTGCAAGTCAGCCTCCGAGGTCAGGGCAGGAGAAGGGCGACGCAGACGCCGCCGAGCACTGATGGACCGAGGGCGACGGGGTCGTGGACACCCAGACGCCTGAACACGACGAGCAGCCCCGCGGTCACGCTGGCGAGGAGCAAGGTGAGCAGGAGCCCCACGCCGACCTTGTGCCAGCCCACCCAGCCGAGGAACAGGCTGACCGCCGCGAGCAGCCGGACGTCTCCAGCCCCGAAGCTCGGCGCCACGAGGGCGAAGCCGAGCATCACGACGAAGACGCCGCCCGCTGCCGCCACCGAGCGCCCGAGGGCAGGCAGGTCGCCGTCCAGCAGTGCGGCCTGCCCGAGCAGGAGCACCCCGCCCAACGCCATCCCGCCCGTCAACGCGCGGGGCAAGCGCAGGCACGCCAGGTCGATCGCGGCGAGCGGGACTCCGGTGATGGCGAGCCAGCAGACGGCGGGCAGGTGCGGTTCCCCGCTGAAGCGGATGGTCATGACGCCGGTCAGACCGGTGCAGATCGAGGTCATGACCACCGGCGCTGCACCCGATCCGACCGCGTCCCGGCCAACCGCCACCAGAAGGGGGCCGCTGGCCAGTCCTGAAAGAGCCCAGATCACGTCCCAGTGCACCTCGACCTCCTCGGATGACGGAGCCCTTGCGGCTCGTGCTGCTGCGAACAGAATGCAGCTATCGGCAGAGGAGATTTGTGTATTCGTGTTTTCGGAATGAAGAATACGAGTGTGTATCACCCGGTGAGTACCACTCCTCTCACCCATTGGTGTCTTCTCGTCGCGGTGAGTTGAAGTTTTTGTCGTCCGCCACCTGAACGGTGCGTCTGCGCAACGGGTCTGCGGTCGCCTGCGCAGCGTCCGAGGAGGTCGACGAGGTGGGGATACACCCCACCAAGGTCTTCATCCGATCAGGCGGAGCGTGGAGCAAAGTCCGCAGCAGTGCGGAAAACTGGCCCTAACCTCGGCTCCCGAACTGATCGCTCGACGGCCACCGCTGTGGGCGGCGTGAGGGGGTGTCCGTGCTGCCTGTGCTCGGGGAGCAGTTGCGCCGGGACCGCGAGTCCCGCGGCTGGTCGCTGCGGGAGTTGTCCCTGCGGACGCATTACAGCATCAGCCACATCAGCAATGTGGAGAACGAGACGAAGCCCGCTTCGGCGGAGCTCGCCATCGCGCTCGACAAGGCGCTCGAAACCGACGGCAAATACGCGACGCTGGTAGGTCGACGCGGTGCGATCCCCCGAGCGCAGCCACGACCCGCGCAACTCCCGCCCGCACCCCGCTCCGTCGGGCAGGACGGTCTGATGGCGCGGCTGGACGAGCTCCGCGCCACCGCCCGCAGGGACGAGCTGTCCGGCGTCGTCGTCGTGGACGGCGCACCCGGCTCCGGGAAGACGACCCTGGTGGTGAACTGGGCGCACCGCGTCAAGAGCGCGTTCTCGGACGGCACCTTCTTCGTCGACCTGCGCGGCTACACCGGCGACGGCCAGAAGCGCGACCCCAACGGCGTCCTGGAGGACTGCCTCAGGGCCCTGGGCGTCGCCGCCGCGGACCTGCCCGCCGACCCGGACCGCAGGGCGGCCCTGTGGAGGTCCACGCTCGACACCACGTCCACCCTGGTGGTCCTGGACAACGCGGCCGACCACGACCAGGTGCAGCCGCTGCTCGCCGCGGCCCCCGGCTGCTTCACGGTCGTCACCAGCCGGAGGCGGCTCTCCGCGCTGGCCATCCGCCACGGCGCCCGCAGCCTCACCGTTCCCCGGCTCAGTAACGAGGACGGGCTGTCCCTGCTCTCCGGGATCGTCGGCGCCACGCGCACGAACGAGGAGCTTCCGCACGCGCGGCTGATCGTCGACTCCTGCGACGGGCTCCCGCTCGCCGTGCGGGTCGCCGCGGAACGCGTAGCGTCCCACCCGTTCACCACCATCAAGTCGATGGCCGACGACCTGTCGGACACCGGCCGGAGGCTGGACCTGCTGTCCGAGGAAGGAGATGTCCGCAAGGTGTTCTCCTGGACCTACAACGCGATGGCCCCCGACGAGGCCCGCCTGTTCCGCCTGCTGGCCCTCCACCCTGGTGCCACGTTCACCTCGCACGCGGTCGCCGCGCTGGCCGACGTCGACCCGAGGACGGCGAACCACCTACTATCCCGGCTGGCCACCGTCCACGCGGTCGAGGAGGTCGGCCACGACCGGTACCGGCAGCACGACCTGCTCCGCGACTACGCGCTGGAGCTCACCCAGGGGCACGACGACCGGGCCGAGCGGGAAGCCGCCGTCACGCGGGTGCTGACCTGGTACCTGCACAACGCGGGCGCCGCCGCGAACGCGCTCGCGCCGGGGCGCGGCGGGAACCCGGAGCTCGACCCGAACGCGGACGTCGTCCTGATCACCGACTCGATGCCCTACGAGGAGGTGGTGAAGTGGTTCGACGCCGAGCTCGCCACCTTGGTCACCTGCACCCGTGAGGCGGCGGCGACCGGACGGGCGGAGATCGCCTGGAAGCTCGCGGTCGGCATGTGGAACTTCCTCCACCTGACCAGGCGCTTGGCGCCGTGGGTGGAGACCCACACCGTCGCGCTCGACGCGGCGCAGCGGGCCGGGGACAGGTTCGGCGCGGCGTGGGTGATGAACAACCTGGCGACCGCGTACCGCGAGCTCGGGGACTACGACCTGGCGAACAAGCACCTGGCGGACGCGTTGGTACTGCGGCGGGAGGACGGCGACGTGACCGGGCAGGCGTGGACCCTGGCGGCGACCGCCAGGCTGCGGATGGACCTCGGCCGCGCCGACCTGGCGGAGGGCTTGTACGCCGAGGCGGTCGGCTTGTTCGGCAGCGTCGGGGACACCTACGGCGAGGGCAGCGCGCTGGCGCTGCTGGGCCACGCCCACCAAGTGCAGGACGACCACGAGGGCGCGCTGCGGTGCCTGAAGCGTGCGCTGGAGATGACCGAGGGGAGCGGGGAGAGGTACAACCAGGCGTTCGTGCTGGCCAGGATCGGTGACTCTTACCAGGCCATGGGGCGCGGTGATGAGGTGATGGAGCACTTCGAGCTCGCCCTTGCGGTTCAGCTTGAGCTCGGCGACCGAGCGGGCGCTGCGGAGACCTACCGCGCCGCCGGGCGTGCCCACCTGGGTGCTGGTGCGCACGATCGGGCCAGGGAGTGCTGGGAGCGGGCGCTGGCCATCTTTGACGAGTTGGAGAACCAGGCCAGGGTCACTGAGCTGCGCGCTCTGCTTGACCAGGGTGATCTGCCTGCGCCGCGTCCTGCGCAGGGGTAGCGGTGTTGGAGCGTTTGAGGCGTGAGTTCTGAGTGCTCAAGCGGCCCTGGTTGAGCAGGTGTCCAGGACCAGGCCGGGCAACTCCTCGACCTGGCGCAGACAGGGGCCGTTCCAGGTGCCCTTGTGGTGGATGAGCGCGTCGGGGCCGCCGCGGACCTGCACCCGCACCGCAGTCATGCCCGCGCGGTCGGCTCCGGCGAGTTCGTCACCGCCACCGTCGCCGCAGTACAACACCTCCTCCGGAGAGAGCCGGAGTCGGTCGAGCACCCGCTGGTAGAGATCGGGCGAGGGTTTGGACACGCCCTCCCGGCAGCTGAACAGCGCGGGTACCGCAGCCAAAGGGCATTCGGGCCACGCCTGCGCGGTCTCGGCGGCTGCGTCGGAGAGCACGGCCACCCGGATGCCCTGACCGGTCAGCTGCTCCAGCACGGCCAGCACGGTGGGGGCGACGGCCAGGCGTCGATGTCCCGTCTCGGCGAGCAGTCTCGTTGCCTGTGACAGGTCGGGGTGCCCAGCGTTGCACATGCGGGCCAAGCCGTCGGTGATCTGCGCGACGCTGCTCCAGTGGCCCAGGTGCCGGGCGCGCCATGAGGTCGACAGCGCGCGGGTGAGCGTCTCCTCGGGTGCGCCGAGCGCGTGGGCGAGGTCGCGGGCGTGGTTATGACGCTCCTGTCGGGTAGGGGCGTCGACGAGGGTGCCGAACAGGTCGAACACCACGCCCCGGAACCTGGTGGCGCGGTCAGAGGTGGTCACGCAGCACCTCCAGGACCTCGCGGGGGTGGTCGAGCACGGTCAGCGGCGGCGGGATCGGCTCGTCGAAGCGGTCGTGGCGTCGCTGGTTGAGCGCGGCCTCGACCAGGCGCCAGGTGGTGCTGTGGCCGACGGCGAGCAGAGTGGTCTGCGGTGGGAGCGTGTCGTGCAGGTGCACCAGTCGGGTGAACAGGCGCCGCTCGACATCGGCCAGCGACTCGCCACCCTCGGGGCGCACGTCGTAGTGGGTGTCGACGGCTGGCCAGTGGGGGTCGTGGGCCAGGTCGGCGAAGGCGGTGAGGGTGTAGCGGCCGAAGTCGCGTTCGCGCAGTGCCGGGTCCGGGATCGGGTGCAGCTCGCGGGGATGGCAGATCAGGTGGGCGGTCAGGCGTGCGCGGGGCTGGTCGCTGGTGTGCACGACCACCGGCTCGGGCAGGTCCAGGTCGTGGCCCAGCGCGGTGGCGGCGGCGCGGGCCTCGGGCAGCAGGGGCGCGTCGGTGCGGCCCATGAGCAGCCCGGCGGCGTTGGCGGTGGTGCGGCCGTGACGCACGAGCAGCAGCCGCGCGCTCACCGCCGGTCCCGCTTCCACGGCTCGGTGGTGAGCACGACCTTGAGGCGGTCGGCGGCGGGGCGGTCGTAGAGCCGGTAGGCGTGCTCGGCGTCGGTGACGGGCACCTGGTGGGTGATCAACCGTCGCAGCGGGTCGAGGTTCTCGGCGAGGTGGTGTTCGGCGGCGGGCAGCCACCTCTGCCAGGGCGGGGTGATGCTGCCGATGAGGGTGAGGTTGGCGCGCAGCAGCGTCTCGAAGGGGATGACGTAGTCGGGTTCGTCCGGCACGCCCATGGCCAGGACGGTGCCGCCGTGGCTGGCCAGGGCGATGGCGTCGCGCAAGGTGCGCTGCTGGTGCCCGACGGCCTCCACGCACACCTCGTAGACGGCCGGGTGCGCGGCGGCGTGGGCGTCGGAGGTGTCGCGGACGTGGTGGTGCACGCCGAGCGCGGCGAGCAGGCGGGGGTCGCGGTGCTCGGGGTCGATCCCGGTGACGTGGGCGCCGCGCGTGGACAGCACGTGGGCGCACAGCAGGCCGATCGGTCCCAGGCCCAGCACTGCGACGAGGGTCCCGGTCAGGTCGGGGGCGAGTTTGCCAGTGGCGTACAGGACGGTGGCCAGGGGCTGGATGAGGGTGGCCTCCGCGTCGCCCAGCTCTGCGGTGGTGATGGGGTGGGTGGTGGCGTGGTCGGCGAGGTAGACCTCGGCCAAGCCGCACTCCTGGACGGGCATGGCCAGCACTCGCGTTCCGGGCCTCAGGTCGTGGTGGTCGCCGGGGTCGACGATTTCGCCGACGCACTCGTGGACGGGGAAGCCGGGGGTTCCGCTGCGCGGGTCGGCGGTGGAGCGGACCTTGGGCAGGTCGCTGCCGCACAGGGCTGCGGCGGACAGTCGGACGGTGAGCTGGCCGTTCCCCGGTGTGGGGACTGCCAGGTCGTTGTGGTGGCTGAAGGCGAACGGACCGTTCAGGCGTAAGGCGTGCACGAGGTGTTCACGCTCCTTTGTGGATGGACGAGCCGCGTGTGCGGCGCCTCGCGGGTCAGGAGGTCGGGGTGGTGTCGGCGTGCAGCAGCGCGCCCACCTGCCGGGCCAGGTCGGGGATCGACACCTCGGCTGGGTTGGTGGTGTCCACGGTCAGCACCTCGCCGGGCACGTCCAGGGGCTCGTAGCGTCCGGCCAGCAGCTCGGCGCGGAACTCGTCCAGGTTGGCGGTGTCGCCGTGGCCGGGGTGGCGTTCGGCGGTGGCCGCGCGGGCAGCGAACCGGTCGAACAATGTCTGCCCGTCTGCGACGAACTGCACCTGGACGATCCGGGCGCCGGTGTCGGTGATCAGGCGTTGGAAGTCGGCGCTGGAGTGGGTGCGGCGGAAGTTGGACTCGGTGACGCAGTCGATCTCGGTGCGCGCGAACGTGTCGAGCTGGGCGAACAGCACGGCGGCGGCTGCGGCGCCCAGGCGCTTGGACTCGGCGCGGTCGTGCCAGCCCAGGGTGTCGAACAGGGCCTCCTTGATGGTGTCGCGGCCCAGCAGCGGCAGGTTCAGGTGCTCGGCGAGGCGGCGGGCGAGGGTGGACTTGCCGGTGGCGGGAGGGCCGGAGACGACGATGACGGTGGGCACAGGACGGCCTTTCTGGCGGAGGCGGGGTGCAGGTCGTCGGGCGTCTCGACGTGCAGCCAGTCGCCGACGAACTCGCGGAACGCTACTGCCCCCTGTTCGGCCATCCGGTGCAGCGCGCGGGTGTGGCTGACCCGGTGGGCGCGCATGATCTCCAGCACCGGTGAGGTGAGCAGGTAGGTGTCGACGACCTCGTAGTGGCCGGTGCGGTCGGGCGCGCGGTGCCAGGAGGCGACCGTGCCGCCGCGGGCGGTGAGGGTGTGGTGGTTGGTGGTGCGCCAGCGCAGGCTGCCCGCCACGACCGGGCGCCCGTCGTGGTGGTGGGCTGCGAGGAGACCCGGCAGCAGGGTGGTGTGGTCGAGCAGGACGTTGCCCGCGACCACGATCACCGGTTGGGGCAGCCGGCGGGCCAGGTCGTGGACCCCGGTCCAGCCGGGGGCGGTCTTGGCCACGGTGGTGATGCGCGGGTCCAGGCCGGTGCGCCACCGATCGGCGTGCCGGTCGATCTGATCGCCAAGGTGTCCGGTGAGCAGCGTGATCGGGACGCGTGGGTCGGGCAGGGCCGGGCACAGCCGCGCCAGCAGCAGCTCCAGCAGCGGCACGCCCCACACCGATGACAGGCACTTCTGCCGCCACCGGTTCGCCTCGCCCATGCGGTTTCCCAGACCGCCGCATTGGATGATCACCGAGGTCATGGCCGGTTCTCGTCCAGCAGCGGCAGCACGCGGCTGGCCAAGCGCTCGAGGACGCGCAGGTCCTGGGAGCACACGCTCAGGTAGCCGATCCCGGCCGCGCACCGGGCGCGCAGCGCCTCGGCGGCCTGGGCGGGGCTGCCGCCCAGCGTCCACCAGTCGGCGTCCTGGGCAACGGGCGCGGCTTGGGGCAGGTCGCGGATCTGGAGGTGGAACACCGGAGTGGGCTGCCCGGCGGGGCGGGCCCGGCGGGCGGTGTCGATCTGGGTGGCCACGGAGACGGAGGTGGGGCGGGTGCCGTCGTGGCGGTGGCGGGTGGGCACGGTCAGCGCCACCACGTCGGCCGCCCGCGCGGCCAGGCGCAGCATCCGGGGCCCACCAGCGGCTACGACCAGTCGGGGCGCACGTACCCCGACGGCATTGGCCACCACCGCCTGCTCGGCGGCACCCTGCTCCTCCTGCGGCCGACTGGTCGCCGACGTCGTGGTGAGGGCGCTGGGCCAGGCGTGGCGGAACAGGGCGAGCGTGCGCTCCAGGTGCTTCACGCGGTCGCTGACGCCGATGTCGAGCGCGGCTAGGTCGCTGCCCAGCCAACCGGCGCCCAGCCCCAGCTCGAACCGGTCACCGGTGACCTGCTGGAGGGTGGCGGCGGTGCGCACGGTCTGCGCGGGGTGGCGCAGGGAGTCGAGCAAGGTCATCGTGCCCAGCCCGATCGTGCTGGTCTCGGCGGCCAGCCGCGCCAGCAGCACGACCGGGTCGGGCAGCGCCACCGCGTGTCCGCCCTCGCGGCGGCTGAGGTGGTCGGGCAGGGAGAAGCAGTCGTAACCCATCGCCTCGCACTCCTGTCCGGCGGCGACGAGGTCGTTCAAGTCGTGCTCGGGACCGGGGGTGTACTGCACCCCGACCCGCAGGCGGTTCGCGATCATGACCGGGTGACCTCCAGATCGACCAGCGGCGGGTAGGGGAGAGGCGTGTTCAGGTGGTGCGCGTCCAGGTCGGTGAACCGGTAGCCCAGCGGGCCGGGCGCGGCGTGCCGCAGCGCCGCCGTGATGGGTTCGACCAGTCCGCAGGCGTTCTGCTCAGTGAGCAGCCGGTGCAGCAGCGAGAACATCCGGACGCCCAGCGCCCAGTTGTCGGGCTCAGCTTTGGGCAGGTGGGAGTGGGGCAGGGTGATCGCGTTGACCACCCGTCCCGCCGCGTGATCGCGCAGCGCTTGGACCAGGAAGGACAGCTCCAGCCCGTAGCCGGGGGCCAAGCTCATCCGCGACCAGGCGTCGAGGGTGGCGCCCTGGTCGCCGTGCAGCAGGAAGGAGAAGCGGGTCAACTCCAGGGCGAGGGGGTGGTCGGTTCGGCTGGCCAGGTACTGCGTCAGACCACGGGAGGACCGGCCGCCGGGCCGGGTGCAGTGCTGCACCGCCTTCTCCAGTTCGGTGCGCGCGGCCGGGGCCAGCACGCGGCGCAGCCCTTGCGCGGTGGGCACGAACTCTGCGGGCAGCGTCGAGCTCGGCCTCGGCGCGCGGGGTGAGCTGCGGGCCTGGGCTGCGTCGAGCAGGTCGAGGAAGCCCCAGGTGCGGTCGGTGTCGTGCTTGAGCAGCCCCGGTTCCACAGCCAGGCGCAGTCCACCGCCCTTGGCGAAACCGACCCCTGCGTAGTGCTCCAGCTCCGGGCCACCACCGTTTTCGGAGGTGAAGCCCAGTGCCCAAGGCGCGTAGAGCGCGAGCGCGTCGACCGGGTCGTAGACCACGTAGTCGCCGTCGAGCACCACCACGAACCGGCGTCGCGGGTCACCGGGTTCGGCACGCAGCGCCGCCAGCAGCGCCAACACGTGCTCGGTCTTGCCCTCTCTGGATGGCGCAGTCGCGTCACGGGCTGCCAAGCGCGGATGCTGCGCGTACACCGCCACGCCGATCTTCAGCAGGGGAGTCAGCTCGGCTGGGACCGGTCCGCCCTGGTAGCTGACCGCCAGCTGGACCCGCTCGCCGCACAGCGCGTTCCCCACCGCACGGCACAATCGGGTCGCGGCGGTGAACCTGGCCGTCTCCTCACCGTGGCACAGCACCACCAGGTGCACTCGCAGGTCGTGGCGCTCCAGCGCCCGCTCCACCCGCGCGCGCAGCCACGGCACGTCGTGCCCGTCCAGCAGATGCTCCAGGTCGACGTCGAACACCCTGTCCGCCGTCGTGGTCGTCATCTGTTCGCCGCGGTGTAGAGGCGGTCGACCAGCTCGGCCACGGTCGCGGCCTGCTCGCCGGGGCAGGCCGGGGCGGCACCGGTGGCCACGGCGGCGGCGAAGTCCGAGTACAGCGACGGCGCCTCGGGCAGCTGCGCGTACCTCGTCTGCTCGTGGACGCCGCCCTCGCCGCGGAAGACGGTCAGCTCGTAGTCGCGGTAGCTGTCGCCGACGTTGGCCACCCGCAGGGCGCCCTCGGTGCCGCGCAGCTCCAGCAGCACGTCCTCGGCGCGCGGCAGGTGCCCCAGGAAGGAGAACTCCGCGTGCACCGCGACCCCGCCCTCCAGCTCCAGGTAGGCGATCGCGGTGTCCTCGACGTCCCCGCCATCGGCACGCCGCTCCAACAGGGCGCGGCTCGTCGTGGCGTGCGCGGTGGTCACCTGGGGGAAGCCGAGCATCCACAGCGCCAGGTCCACGCGGTGGGTGCCCAGGTCCAGCAGCACCCCGCCCCCGGCACGATCCCGGTCGCGGTACCAGCCGCCCGGCGCGTTGTCCCGGCGCAGCCACCGCGTCCGCACCGCGTACACCCGGCCCAACGCGCCCGAGAGCACCAACTGCCGCGCAGCCCAGTGCGCGGGCTCGACCCGGAAGTCGTGCAACGCCGCCAACACCAGCCCGCGCTCCTCGGCCAGCGCCGCCAGCTCGCGCGCCTGGACACCGCTGGGGCACAGCGGCTTCTCCACCACCACGTGCAGTCCCGCCTCCAACGCCGCCCGCGCGTAGTCGGCGTGCAGGTCGTTCGGCAGCGACACCACCACCGCGTCCACCAGCTCCGGGTCGAGCATGTCCTCCCAGGGCACTGCCCGGCAGCCCGCCACCCTTTCCACCGCCGTAGCGGCGCGCGCCGTGTCCAGGTCGCACACCGCGTTCACCCGCGCCACACCGCCGGTGGCCTGGAACCCGGCCACGTGCCGCGCGCCGTGCCGCAACCCGACCACGCCGATCCGTACCGCCGCGCCACCGCCGACCCGTTCGCTCAGCGCACTCATCGCGTCTCCTCCGCTTATCTCGGCCACCCCAGCCCGAAGCGCGAGCTGTGACTCACGGTGACCAGAGAAGTCGACCGGCACGCCTGGGTGACAGAGGTGCGCGCGGTGCACTCGGAGCGGACGGTGCGGCCACCCAGTAGGTGCGCGCGCACCAGGAACACCCATTTGCGGGCAGTGCGTCCGCGCGGGGCGCTGCTAGCGTCGCCGCTTTGAACCGTCGGACTCCAAGGGACGCTCCCGTGGACGAACGATTACCCAACGTCATGCTTCGTGACGCGCTGACCATGCTCGGTTGGAGCGCGGAACAACTCGTCGCCCGCGTCAACCAGGCCCGCCACCGACGCGGCGCACCTCACCTGCACAGCAAGACCGGCTACCACTGGCTGCGCGGCACCAGACCCGCCGCAGACGTGCGGGCCGACGTGCTGACCGTGCTCAGCTCCGCGCTGCGCGTGCCGGTGACCGCGACGGCCCTGGGCTGGGACACTGTCCGCCCCCGCAAGGCGGGCCGCGCACTCGACAACCCCGCTGACGCACGCGCCGCGACCCTGCTGACCGAGGTGTCCCGAGGAGAGCCCATGCACCGCAGGAAGTTCACGACCCTGACCGGAGCGGCCGTCACGGCCGCGGTCATGGAGCTGTTGCTGCCCGGCAAACGCCTGCCCGCCGCCGAGGACGGGGACGACATCACCGCCAAGCTGATCGACGCGGTGGAGAAGTCGGTGCGCGAGGCGCGCGACCTCGACGACAGCGAGGGCAGCACGCCCTCCCTGGTGTGGACCGGCGGCCTGTGGCGCAGCCTGGCCACCCTGATCCGGGAGTCCCGCTACGACGATGACCAAGCCGGTCGGATGCACACCGCGTTCGTCGAGCTCTCCGAGACCTACGGCTGGGTCCTCTTCGACGCGGGCCTGCACCCGCAGGCCCAACGCGTCTTCCAGACCGGCGTCAGCCTCGCCAAGGAAGCCGCCCGCCGCCCCGACACCGACCGCGCCACGGCCAACCTCCTGGCCTCCGCCTCCTACCAAGCGAGCTGGCTAGGCCAGGTCGACGAAGCCGGGACCTTCCTGGAAGTCGCCGCCCTCCGCGCTGCCCGCTGCCCCACCCCGCGCCTGCTGGCGGTCCTGGCCGACCGCCGCATCACCCTGGCGGGAGCCCAGCCAGGTGGCGACGACGCGGTGCACCGTGCCACGGCCGAAGCCCACGAGCACCTCGACGGCGCTGTTCCCGGCGCAGACCCCTGGTGGTCCCGGTGGCTCGGCCACACCGACATCGACGCCAATGCCGGTCGCGCTTGGCTCGCGCTCGACCGTGTCGACCGCGCCGAACAGCACCTGGCCCACCACCTCGCCCCCGCCGGTGAACCGCCGCGCGACCACGCCCTGTTCGCCACCGACCTCGCCCACACCCGGCTGCGCACCGGCGACGTTACCGGCGCCTGCGAAGCCGTCAACTCCGCCACGGCCTCGATCGGCCAGATCGCCTCACCGCGTGTGCACCAGCGCTTGGACCAGGCGGTCACCGCCTTGCGTGAACAGCACTCCGACCACCCGGCTGTCCAAGCCCTGACGGCTGCCTGACAGCAGGGTACGCCTCCGGGGAGGGCTCGTTGCCTGCCGTCATCCGTCCCTGTCCACTCTTTGCAGGCTCCTCTCAGCGTCGGCGAGGTCGTGAGGGGGCCCGGTCGCCGAAGGTCCAGTGGAACCCGGCGACCCCCTCGAACGCGTCGACGTACCGGTGCACCGACCCGCCCTGCTTCAGCGGTTCCGGCATCTGCTCGGTGATCGGGCCGTCCAGTCCGTCCCAGATCGACCACCACACCGCCTCGGGCAGCAGGTCGGGGTGGAACTGGACGTCGAGCGAGACGTTCTCCACCGGGTTGCGGCAGGCGCGGCGGAACTCCGCTGGTGGGGGCGCGCTGTAGTCGAACAGCGTGCGGTACTCGAAGGAAGTGGTCTGGCCCGGCTCCAGTGGGTGGTGGAAGACGATGTCCACGGCGTAGACGTCCGGTTCGGCAGTCCGGTACACCGGGCCTGCGGTACCGCCGCGCAGGACCTCCACCGTCGCCGCCGAGGTGTCGAACCGGTAGGCGTAGCCCCGTAGCGGCCCCAGGGCCCGGACGACGTGCACCGTGCGGTGCGCTGCAGGGAGCCCGTCGGCACCGACGGTGTGGAACTCGTGCAAGTTGATCGTCTGATAGCTCAAGGGTGCGGCTGGTTTCTCTGGCACGCCCTGCTCCGTGGACAGGACCACCAAGCGGGCGGGATCGCCGCCCGAGAACAGCGCCCACAGCTCGGCCCGGTGTAACTGGCTCATCTCGAAGGCATCGGTGAACAGGCGCAGAACGCTGCTGCCGAGGACGTGCCCGGCTAGGGCGCGGCTGACCTTGTCCTTGAGCCTGCGGGGCAGTTCGAGGTCGCGCTCGGACTCCTCGCCTTTATCCCGCTGGTACTCGGCCAGCGTCTGGCACACCATCGCCTGGTTGATCTCGCGGCCCTTGTGCCGGTGGGACTTGAGAGAACGTTCCCACCGTCGACGGTAGGGGGCGTGATCGGTCAGGAGTTCCCGCAGGCGCGTGGCAGTGGCCCGCACCCGGTCGCGATCGCTCATCCGACGACACTCCAGCTCGTGCACCGCGTCCACCTACGGCTCCCACCCGCCACGGTGTCGCATACCGCGCTCCCGGCGAAGTGCTCCGCAGCTGAACCACCCGATCGTGTCCTGCCCAGCTCACAGACCTGATCACGCTGGCGGAAGGCCTGGTCGCACTGAGAGGAGGCGCGGTCTGCGACAGCCGTGCGACAACCACCCCGTAGACCAAGACGTGACCGGCTCCACCTCCCCACGACCAAGGAGGAATCGATCGTGAGCACCATCAGGAAGGCGCTCGGCGCGGCCACGGCGGCGCTGTTCGCCCTCGGGGCGTTCATCGGTACCGACACCGCAGCCCAGGCCGCACCGCTGACTGAGGAGGCCCGCGGTAGCGCTGCGGCGTACTGCATCGCGCAGATCAACGACGACCTGCAGGGTGGCTACTCGTACTGCGTCAACACCGTCGGTACCCACCGGGTCGCGCTCTACTGCGAGAAGCCCTTCTTCGGGCGCTGGGTCTACGGGCCGTGGAGGTCCAGTGGGCAGGAGAGCCACGCCAACTGCGGCTGGTTCGAGTACGTGACTCAGGCCTTCACCCAGTAGTCGCTCTCTGACGAGGCGACTGCTATCACCACTGGGTCAACCGTGTGTGATCGATGCGGTCGTGAAGGGCTTGCCTTCGAGCTTCGGCAAGCCCTTCCACGGCTCGATTTCCCACGTTCCAGATATGTTCGTGAGAGGACTGGTGCTTGCGCGCGACTGGTGAACGTATTGTTTGGAAAGCACGCAATTCTCGCGAATGCTGTGACAGAAGGTTGCGGACTGGAGAAGTCGAAGTTGCCGGTGAGCTTCCTGTCTTGTTTGTTCGATCACGCTGACGCGTCGCCTCTACGGGGAGTCGGTGGGCACTGCCTCGACTTTCGCGAGGCGATGCCAGGTTCCTTCGCGGCCGTCAATCGGCTGGTGATCGTCGGTGATTTCCCAACCGGTGGGCCAGGTCGTCATCGCTAGATGCCTCGCGATTGCCCCGTGGAGCATGAAGTCTCCGGTGAAGGTTACGTTATTGAATGCGACGTTCCCGGTGAAAGTTGCAAGGTGAAACATGGCGTCTCCGGTAAAGGTTGCCATGCGGAACGCGGCGTCTCTGGTGAAAATTGCTTTGCCGAACTTGGCTTCTCCGGTGAAGGTTGCCATGCGGAACACGGCATTTCCGGTGAAGGTCGTCTCGTGGAACCAGGAATTACTGGTGAAGGTTGCCATGTGGAACACGGCGTCTCCGGTGAAGGTCGCCCCGATGAACACGGCGTCCCCGATGAAGGTCGCCCCGACGAACTCGGAGCGATGTGGTCTGCAGTTGGCGATGTTGAAGTCGATTAGGGTGGCGTTGGTCAGGTTGAGGTCGGTCTGGGGCCAGTAGGTCTTGGCCTGGTGGCTGGGGCCGGGGTTGAGGTGATAGGTGAGGATGTTTTGGGCTGTGAGGCGGACCTCGCGTTCCTGGACTCGTTCGGTATAGCGATCGCGGGTGGCGTCATCGGCGGGCGGAAAGCCGGGCATGGTGTAGGGCATACGCAGGTAGGCACAGAGCACGTTGACCACGGTCTGGCGGTGATCGGGGTTGTCCTGGGCGAGGCGTTCGAGAGCGTAGAGGCCGGCCAAGCGGACCGGGGCCTTGTCCGAGCCGAGTTGTTCGGATGCCTTGGTGTAGAGCTCGGTGACCTGGCGGTCGGCGGCGTCTTTCTCTGTGGCTGCGGCCACGCGCTCGGCGTGCAACCGGTTGTGCTCGGCGACCTCGCGCTGCAGTTCGTAGGCGCGGGCGACGTCGGCCTGGTCGCGTTCCTTGTGCACTAGGGCGACCTCGGTGGCGTGCTGGCGACGCCAGGCCAGGTAGAGGGCGAAGAGCCCGCCGCTACCCAGGCCGATCGTCGACCCGGTGCGCAGAGCGTCGAACCGCGCGGCGATCAAGTCCCGGCCGGACAAACCGGCGGTGCCTGCCCACCACAGCACGGTCACCAGAGCAGCGGTGAGCACGAAGATTCCGGCGGCGATCAGCGCGATCGTGCGGGCGGGCATCGGCCGCAACGGCTCCCGCAAGGACGTCGCGGAGACGGGGGGAGCTTCTGGGACTGACGGTCGGGGTAACGAGACGGAGGGGTCGCTGCTCACCCCACGATCATCCGGGACCGCCCTGGTGAGTTCGCGACCGCCCGGTGACTTGCTGTAGGTCTAGTCATCGCGCTGTGTGGGCCGGCCACCTGGGACCTGTCCCGTACTGCGGAAACGCTACTCGATGAGCTCGTGGCGACGGAGCAGCGCGGCTGGTGTCGGGACAGGACGCGTCGTCCGGGTGGTCAGCAATTCCCGCAGTTGCGGCCCTGATTCTTCTCGTTCGAGCAGGTTGGCCGCGACCGCATCGGCCCATAGGAAGCCTTAATCAGCGGTGTTGCAGCGCGATGTGCTGGAGTACGCCTCCAACCAGCCGAGAGCCTTGTGATCACCCCGTTTGGTGAACACCGCCACTCCCGCATGGGTGTCCGGCGGGCAGTCGGCGCGGGGCGGTGGATGAGGCGCTGTGGTGGTGCCGTCGATGGCGACGCTGTTGGTGGCGTGGCAGTTCCACAGGGTGAGCACACCCGTGCTCAACCCGTCAACTGTCGCCCTAACGCCGAGGTCGGTGAGGGTGCAGCCGGTGGTGCGCTCCCGCAGCAGCATCACGTAGTCGCCGGGGTCGAGCTTGCAGTGGGCGGGTGGGGTCGTGCTGGTCCAGTCCGGGGCGTCGACGCCACGACCGGTGGCCGCCCTCCACAGCGCGGGCACCAGTTCGGTGGCGTGCAACGGGGTGGCCATCTGCTCCATCATCCAGAGCAGGCGTCCCGCACCGCGCCGGGGCGCGCACTGCCGCCAGCGCACCCGCCTGCCCAGGTCGGCCGCGACGATCGCGGCCCACGGGTGCACCGTGCCCAGCGCCCCTTGCGCTCCCAGCCACGCCAGGTAGCGGGGAGCGCGGTCCAGCACGGGGAACACGGTGTTGTTGGGAAGTCCGGCGACCGTGCGGCGGAAGCCGGTGAACAGCCGGGGTGAGTTCGCCACGAGCAGCAGGGCGGCTTGGGCCAGGTCTCCGGGCGAGATCATCTTCGCCGAGCCGAGCCCGCTCACCGCTCGGTCGGGGGTGATCTGATCGGGGTGCCCGGAGGCCTTGAGGATCGAGGCCACGATCGGCCGCTGGGGTTCGGCCACCGGGGCGTAGGCCAGTTCGGGCACTGCGGTGGCCACGATGCGGATCAGCGCGGCCTCGGCCCGTTCGGGATCGGTCGGCACCGCCTCCTCGTCCAGGACCGCCCGCAGGACGGCCGCGGTGCGGGTGTCGACCATCAGCCTGGCGGTCAGCTTTCCCAGCTCGGTGACCTCCAGGACGGGGATGCCGTCCGGTCCGGGAACCTCGACGAGGAACGCGTTGTCCACCAGGAAGACCACGGCGTCGACGACCGGCTCGGTGTCCTCGTCGCCCTGGTGGTGGCACAGGGTGCGCAGCCACCAGCGCTCGGCCTGCTCCAGGCTGCCGATCCGCCCCTGCAGCACCTCGGCGAGCACGTGGTCGGCCAGGCTGTCGTGGATCTGCGAGTGGACGCTGTAGCCGTCGACCAGCGCGCCCTGCCACGCGGCGCGCTCGACCTCGGTGGTGACCAGGTACGCCCAGCCCTCCCGCTCCCCGGCGCCCACGCGCCCGGCGCGGCCGAACATCTGCTGCACGGTGGCCACGTCGAGGTCGTCCAGGCCGATGCGGGTGTCGCGCACGACCACGGCGCGTGCGGGCAGGTTCACCCCGGCGGCCACGGTGGTCGTGGCCACCAGCACGTCCCACTGGCGCGCGCGGAAGCGCTGCTCGGCCTCGGTCTTGAACTCCCAGTCCTTGTAGTGCAACCCGATCCCGACCGAGGCGCAGACCTCGTGGAGCCGGTCGGGGTCGTCCAGGGACACCCCGGCGACGGCCGCGCCGCGATCCGCGGCCAGCGCGAGGGCTGTCGCCCGGACGTTGTGCTTGGTGCCGCAGAACACCAGTACGCTGCCCTCACCGTCGGTGAACCTCCGGGTCAGCTCGACGGAGGCCTTGGTGCGCGCGGCGGTGTCGGCGGCTCGGTCTGAGTGCGCGGGCACCGCAGGCAGCTGCCAGGTCACCCGCGAGGGGCGCCACGTGGTGGCGACCAGGCGGCCGTGGAGCCAGTCGGCGATCTCGGCGGCGTTGGCCACCGTGGCGGACAGGCCAACGATGCGCACCGGCGAGCCGACGCCCTGCACGCGGGCCAGCAGCGCCTCCAGGAGCGGGCCTCGGCCGGGTGCGCCGAGCAGGTGGATCTCGTCGACGACCAGGCAGCCCACGTCGGCCAGCGCGGTCTGCAGGGAGTTGGTGCGGCAGATCGCCTCGAACTTCTCGGTGGTGGCCACCCACAGGTCGGCCTCGTGCAGCTTCTCCACGCCCGCGTTGTACTCGCCGGACAACTGCTCCACGCGCAGCCCGAGCCTGCGCCAGCCCGCCAGTTCCCGGTTCAACTCCTCGGTGAGCGAGCGCTGCGGCACCAGCCATGCGGCCTTGCGACACTGGACCAGGATCGTGCGCAGCGCGGCGAGCAGCCCCACCACGGTCTTGCCCGCACCGGTGGGCGCGGTGACCACCAGGTGCTCGTCCGAGCCCAGCACCACCGGGGCGGCCTCTGCCTGTGCGGGGTTGAACCGGTCGAACGGCAGGTAGGGCAGCCAGGAGTCCGGGACGAACCGCGTCGCCGCCACCGGCTGCGGTTCGCTCGCCGGGTCGATCTCCTCGTGGGCGTCCCAGGTCTTGACGAAGGCGTCACGGGCGTCGTAGGCGGGCAGGTCGAGCGCGGGGGTGCTCCACTCCAGCCGGTCCCCGCCGAGACGCAGACCCGTGCTCACCGACAGCGCGAGCAGCTCGCCCTGCGGGCCGACGGTGGAGATCGTCTCGTCCTCCACCCAGTGCGCCACCGACCGGTAGGACGCGTTTGAGCCTGCCAGATGCGCCCGCAGGCGGTCGAAGGACGGGACATCCGGGAGCAGCACGCGCACGTCGACCCCATAAGGCATCTGGGGCAGCACCAGGTTCGGGTTCGTGGTTTTGCACCAGTGCAGCAGCCTGTGCTCGGTGGGGCGGGTGGGTACGGCAGGTCGTGCGGGGCCGTTGCCCGACCGGCGTGGAACGGCTACCGGCTCGAGCAACTCCTTGAGCAGCGCGGGCGCCGAGGCACCGTGCACTCGACGTACCCGGACACCGGGCGCGGGGATCGCGTCGCAGTCCGATCCTCGGGCCCCACGAATGGCGGACCCGCCCGAGGCGGACACGAACTCCGCCGCCGGGATGGCCCGGATCGGGCTGTCCTGCTCGGCGTGCAGCTCCTTCAGGACCTTCCGGCGCGAGGTCCGCAGCGCACGAGCCGTGTAGCTCGCGGGACAGAGCGGGCAGACCAGCGCCTCCTCCTCGCGCTGCCGCCCGTTGCGCTGGTACACCCTGGATAGGCCGTGCAGCGCGGTCGCGCACACCGGGCAGCGAAGGCTGCTTTCCCGCAAGTGGACCCAGCCGGGAAGCAGGTGCCCTGACGACGCCGCTCCTGGACGCGCACCCCACAGTTTCTGCGCGACCCCCGCGACCGTGGTGTCCTCTCCGTCGGGGGCGGGAGGCCTGCTGTCGCGCTGACGCCGGGTGCGGGACGGGCGGTCTTTGAGCAGGGCGGCGTACGACTTGATGCCCAGGCTGTCCAGGGTGAACGTCGCTGGGCACTGCGGGCACACCAGCGCCACGTACTGGTACTGCTTGCCCGCTGACTCGTAGGGTTTGCGCAGCGTGTGCAGTCGACCCCCGCAGTTCGGGCAGAGGGTGACGACCTGACGTTCGTAGGTCCAGCCCGGCAGGTCGAACCGGTCGACCGCAGGTTCGGGCCGCACCTGCCACATGTCCTGGGCGACGTCGGCTACGGACCACCCGCTGTCCTCGGCTAACAAGCCACCCTCACCGACACCTCGTTTCCTGCACAGCTGGCGCGAACGCGAGACAGGATAGCTGTCGGAACGGGCAGAAATCTGGATCTTCGCGTGATCCGGAAACCGCGCTATCCGCAAAGGACCTTCGGTAACGCGTCGGGTTCCAGAGCCGCTGTGGATTAACGCATACTGTCCGTAAGAGCAGTACACCCACATTGGTGACGGCTTCTCACCCGTTCCGACTGGTTGAGTGACCTGGGTGCGCATCGTTCTCGACACAGACCCCGGCATCGACGACGCCTTGGCGATCTTCTACCTGGCCGCCCACCGCGACGTCGCTGAACTCGTCGCTGTGGGCAGCGTCCACGGCAACGTCCCCTCGCCGACCGCCGCCGCGAACGCGTTGCGGCTGCTCGACCGGGTTGGGTGGACCGAGGTGCCGGTTGCGGTCGGCGCCCACCAGCCCCTAGCCCAGGAGTTGAGCACCGGCGAGGTGGTTCATGGCGGCGACGGGCTTGCAGGCGTGGCGGGGCCGCCGTCAAGCCGAGCACCGGTGAGTGTCTCGGCTGCGGAGCAGTTGGTCGGGCTGGCACGGGCCCATCCGGGTGAGCTGACCGTGATCGCTTTGGGGCCCTTGACCAACATCGCGCTCGCGGCTCTGATCGAGCCAGAACTCCCAGAGCTGCTGCGCTCGGTGACCGTGATGGGCGGCGCGATCGGCACCACGGGCAACATCACCCCGCACGCCGAGGCGAACATCTGGCACGACCCCGAGGCCGCCGCCCTGGTGCTGGGCAAGGGCTTCGACCTGACCCTGGTCGGCTTGGAGGTCACTGCCACCGCCCAGGTCGACGCCGCGTGGGTCGAGGACCTCACTGGCTCGGGAGGACCGAACGCGGGCTTCGCCGCCGACCTGCTCCGGCACTACCTCGGCGTCTACAGCCGGTTGCTCGGGCAGGACACCTGCTACCTGCACGACCCGCTCGCCGTCGCCGTGACTCTGGATCCCGGCTTGGCCGCCACCCGCGACCTCGTCGTCGACGTCGAACTCCGCGACCCCGATACCCGCGGCAAGACCACGGCCAGCGAGAGCGCCGGGCGTCCCGCGGTGAAGACGCTCGACCAGTTCGACGTCACCACCTGCCTCAACCGCTTGGCCGCTGCCCTGCGGCGCTGACCGACGCCTTCACGGACGCAGGTGCTCGACGTAGGCCATCCCGCCGTCGTGCTGGGCCTGGTGCGCGCGCACGAGGCGGCTGGCAACGTCCGGGCGCAGCAGGTCGACGGCTCGGTCGATCGGGACGAACGCGAGCTCGGCTATCTCGGAATCGTTGATGGTGAGGGCGGCGACCTGCTCGTCGGAGAGCGTCCCGCCGTCGAAGACGAAGTACAGCTCGTCGTCCCAGGGACCGTGCGGGCCGACCCAGTCCAGCAGCAGGAGACGTCCTGCGGTGACGGCGAGCCCGAGTTCCTCCGCCAGTTCCCGCTCGCCGGCGGCGCGTGGCGGCTCATTGCTCTCGGCCATCCCGCCGGGCAGGTCCCAGTGCTCCTTGTAGGTCGGGTTCACCAGCAGCACCCGGCCCGCCCGGTCGCGGATCAGTAGGTCTACCGCCACCCGCTTGCGCGCCTGCTTCGCGTTCCCCTCGGCCAGGTAGGCGAATCGGGCTGGATCATCGGTCACACCGGCCACTGCTCGATCTCACCACGTCGTTCACTCGGGAGCGTGGCAAGACCCGCCAGCGCTGCGTGCAAGGCCGCCACTTCCGGGGTGTGGGATGCCGGGCTCAGCACGCCGCCGAGCGCTTGGAGCCGTTGCACCACGCGGGCGGAACTCAAGGAGGCGGCTTCCCGGCACGCGGTGTGCGCCTCCTGGGCGGATTCCTCCGGCCTGTGCGCGCGGGCCAGGATGTTCGCCAGGGTCACCTGCGCGAGCACGCGGCTGCGGACGCGGTCACCCAGGCGGAGCCTGATCACCTCGCGGGCGTAGCGCTCGGCTTCCCGCAGTTCGTCTCGGTTGTCCCCGCCCTCGTCCTGTGCGGCCAGGTGCAGGTGGCAGAGCGCGGCCTCCGCCGCCAGCGAGGCGCGGTCGAATCCGGCGATCCACCGCGCCGGTTCCTCGTCGGCGGCACGGCCCAGCACCGTCTCGGCGTCGGCCAGGGCCTGGGTGCTGCCGAAGTGGTCGCCGAGCTGTGCCAGGGCCCGTGCGCGCATCGCGTGCAGGCGGGCGACCAGCCGCAGCGCGTCCTGTGCGAACCGGGCCTGCCGCATCCCCTCGGCGGCGATGCGCAGCGCGTCCTGCGGCTGGTGGAGCTCGACGGCCAGGTGCGCCATCGAGGCGCAGGCGTTGGCGGTGAGGGCGTGGTCGGCGGCTGCCTGGGCCAGCCGGTAGGCCCGGTCGAAGTACTGGCGGGCGTGGTCGTCCCTGCCGCTGTCGTGGGCCATCCACCCGGTGATCCCGGTAATCGACGCCGTCGCCGCGAACAGCTCGCGCGCGGGCACGCGCGTGTGGGTCAGCAGCGGCGCCACCTCGTGCGCCAGGTAGTGCTCCAGCTCCGGGAGGAGCAGTCCGCCGCCTGCCCTGCGGTCGTCGAGCTGGATCTCCTGGACCTTGGCGTGGAGCAGTTCGATCACGTCGCTTCCCGCCAACCCGCCCCTTGTGCTGCTTGGGGAGAGCCCAGGTGGTTGCTCGCCTTCCTCGTCGAGGAGCAGGCGCAGCTCGGGCGCGGTGAGCTCCAGCGCCTTCGCCAGCCGGGGGCGGTTCCACGGGTAGGGCTCCTGCACGCCCCGTTCCCAGCGGGCGTACGTCGAGCAGTCCACGTCGAGTTGCGCGGCAAGCTTCTCCTGGCTGTAACCCAGTTCGACTCGCCGTTTCTTCAGCCTCTCCCTATGCACTGCTCCGCCCCCTTGTAGGACTTTAGGGTGTTTTTCTGACAGGGTGAATATAGCTCTGGATTTCAATGGTGGCGATCGTGGTATTCGGTCATCTTTGCAGTTCAGGGGCTTTGACGCCCTGATGTTGCCCTGAAAACGCCCGGTAGTCGCCCTGGTTGCGGTGGCGTGTTCGACGTTTAGTTGTGTCTGCGCACATGTTCGTCAAAAAATGTGGTCATGATTCATGGACATTGGAGAGGAAGGTGACGACGTGCTTCCGGTGTTTCGCGGTTCGTGAACCACCGGGTTGCCCGTAGACCACGCTCGCCGCGCCCAGGCGCGACCTCGCCCGCCCCGCCAGGCGGCCGAGTGGGCCCGCTGCCCGCTAAGGGGCGCGGTGAGCACGGTGGCGCGGGACGGCGACGCACCCCCGAGCGTTGCGCCCGACGTCCGGCACCACCGCCATGTCGCGGCGGGTCCCGCCCCGCACAGGGACCCGCCGCGCCCCCGCAGGCAGTTCGTGCCAGCGGTTCCGTGACCACGACGAACAGCGCTCGAGCCCGGCGTGGCCGAGGCCTGCCAGCAGGCGCCTCGGCCACGCCGCACCACCAGAGGAGAGCGAAGATGACCACCAAGACCATGCCCAGCCCTGTGCAGCACACCCCGCCCGGCCCGCTGCGGCAGTGCGCCCCGCGCCCGATACCGCCGGACTGGCCGACGACCACGGACCCATGGACCGGGCAGGTCTGCCTGCTCCTGGGCACCGTGGTGGACGCGCTGGTCATGCGGGCCGGGCTCGCGGCCGAGGTCAACCACAACCTGGCCTGCTCGCTGCTCCAGGCCCCCGTCGTGATCGTCCCCGCCACGGCGGCGGGCAGGTCCGACGACTGGATCTTCCTCACCGGCCCGCGCACCGCGCTGCGGCAGTCCACCGTGGCTGACCTGCTCTCGGCGAAGGTCGGTTGGTACGAGCCGGGCAAGGCGCTCCCGCTGCCCGGTGATATCCCCGCGCCGGGAAAGCCCCGCTGGTTGAGCGGGAGGGCCAAGGCCACGCTGCCGCCCTGGGGCGCCGTCGTCGGCGCGGTCCGCCGCACCTGCTCGCGGGCGTGGTGACCATGACCGGCGAACTCGACGTACACCGGGTGCCCGTGCACGCGGTGGTGATCGCCTCCGGCGGCCTGGACTCGACTGTCCTGGCCCACTGGCTGGCAGACCGGAGCAGCCGGGTGACGCTGCTGTCGTTCGACTACGGGCAGCGCCACCGCGTCGAACTCGAGTACGCGGCGGAAGCGGCCAGGCGGCTCGGCGCCCGGCACGAGGTGGTCGAGCTGACCTCGCTCGGCAGGTTGTTGAGCGGGTCGGCGCTGACCGACCCCTCGGTGCAGGTACCCGACGGGCACTACGCGGCGGACTCGATGCGCTCGACCGTGGTGCCCAACCGGAACGCGGTGATGCTCGACATCGCCGTGTCGGTGGCGATCGCGGTCGGCGCGGACGCGGTGGCCTTCGGCGCGCACGCGGGCGACCACACCGTCTACCCGGACTGCCGCCCGGAGTTCGTCGAGCACTTCACCCGCAGCACCTTCACCGCGAACGAGGGGCTGCTCCCGTCGTGGTTCCAGGTCCTCGCGCCGTTCCTGTCCCTGACCAAGGCGCAGATCGTGCGCCTCGGCGCGGAGCTGGGAGTCCTTTTCGGGCGCACGTGGTCGTGCTACCGGGGCGAGGAGTTGCACTGCGGGCGCTGCGGGACCTGTGTCGAGCGGAGAGAAGCCTTCAGCGTCAATGGCCTCGTGGACCCCACCACCTACCAGGGCGGTGGGTCGTGAACACGAAGAGCGGGCCTGAGCGGGGCCGTCTTTCCCCGGAACGCGGCTCACGCGTGCTGGGGTGCGAGCCAGTGGTGAACGATCCGGGGAGCGTGCCTGCCGCTCAAGCGCCTCCCACGCTAGCGCAACCACGGCCCGCGTCACCACCCCCACAGTCGCACTCCCTGATGCCCCTGCTGAGCGAGAAGCGGCTGCGCGACGCGCTGCGCAAGTGCGGGCGCCGAGGAGCCTCCTCGGGGGCGGACGGGGTCTCCATGGCGGCGCTGCGCAAGCTCTCCCAGGAGTTGCTGCCCCGGCTCGCCGAGCAGTTGGCCACCGGGACCTGGCGGCCGGAACCGGTCCGAGAGGTGACCTTCTCCGCCTACACCGGCAAGGTCATGACGGTCGCCATACCCACGGCACGGGACCGGGTCGTGCACCGGGCGCTGCGCGACGCGATGGAACCGATCTTGGAGACCGCCGTCCTGCGCGACTGGGTCTCGGGCTACCGCCCTGGGCGCAACCGGATCACCGCCCTGCGCCAGGCCGCCGCCTTCCACGACGCGGGGTTCCGGGCGGTGGCCGACGTCGACGTCGCCTCCACCTCCGAGGGCGCCACGGTGGACGAGGTCGTCGGCTGGTGCGCCGAGCACATCCACGACGGCAGCTTCCTCGCGCTCATCCGCACCGCGCTGTCCGCGATGCCGTACCCGATCGCCCCCGGCTCCGGACTGGCCCCGATGCTGATCAACCTCCGGCTCTCCCGAGCGGACGCCCACCTGGACGGGCTGCGGGTGGTGCGCTTCGTGGACAACTACGTGGCCTTCGAGCCGGACCGCGACCACGCGCGATCCGCCTTCGCGCGGATCACCGACGCGCTGGCCAGATCAGGGCTGCGCCCCAACGGCTCCAAGAGCCGGGTGCGGGAGCGCGCCAACGTCGAAGACCTGTTCCTGATCGGGGGGTGAGCCGGGGTGGACGTGGAGTGGATCGAGGTTCCCGGCGGGACCTGCGCCTTCGGCGACCGGGCCAAGCCGATCGAGATCAGCACCCTGCTGTGGACGCGCACGCCGATCACCTGGGCCCAGCTGGAGGACGGGCTCCCCGACGACCGGGGCAGGCACCCGGTCACCGGGCTCACCCACGCCCAGGCGGATGAGTTCGCGCGGGCGCTGGGCGGTCGCCTGCCGACCTCGGCGGAGTGGGAGTGGATGGCGGGCGGCGCGGCCCGCAGGACGTGGCCGTGGGGCGAGCAGCAGTGGACGCCGGAGCTGGCGAACCTGCGCGACTCCGGCCTGGACACCACCAGCCCGGTGGACGCCCACCCGGCCGGGGCGACCCCGGAGGGCCTGCTCGACGTCGCGGGCAACGTCTGGGAGTGGACCCTGCGGGTGACGATGGGCAACGGGGTCACGCTGCGCGGCGGCTCCTACGCCTCGCAACCGCTCTACGCCCGCACAACCTTCCTCAACGCCGCCCCCGCCGAACTCGCCTCGCCGGGCATCGGCTTTCGGGTGGTGCGGCTGCCATGACCCGCACCGCCACCGCGCTGCGCCCGGAGGAAGGGCTGCTGCTGGTGTCCTGCTGCCGGGAGAAGCTCGTCACCACCACCCCGGTACCCGCCTTCGACATCTACCAGGGCGCGCTCGTCCCGCTCCTGCGCGACCGGCTCGCCCCCGAGCACCGGGCCCGCGTCCGGGTGCTGTCCGCCGAGCACGGCGTGCTGGCGCCGACGGATCCGGTCGGCACCTACGACCACAAGCTGCGCAGCCGCCAGGAGGCCCACCAGCTCAGCCAGCGGGTCGCCGCCCGCCTGGCCCGCGACCTGGAGGCGCCCGCCCTCCGGCACGTCCTGGTCGCGCTCGACCCCCTCTACCAAGCCGCCGCGCAGTGCCTGCACCGGTACGCGCCCCCGCTCACGCTCACCCTGCTGCCCAATCCGTCCGACTGGCGCGGCACCGCTGCCGTGCTCAACGAATGGGGATGGCTGTGAACCACAGCCCGACGACCACCCTCACCACGGTCCACGACGACACGCCGCGCTTCGTGGCGGTCGGACGGCGCGGCGGGACCGCGCTGCTCCACGACCCCCTCACCGGCCAGACCCACACCTGCCCCGACGACCTGCCACCCGGCCGCCTGGCGCTGCCCTCCGCCGAGATCACCGCGTTCCCGCTCGTCCACCCCGGCGACCTCGGTGACCGGCTGCCGGTGAGCCTGTGCTGGTCCCCGCTGGTGCGCTGCAACCTCGCCTGCCCGCACTGCCTGGACGACAAGTCCCTGACCGAACTGGCCTTCGACGGCCGCGCCTCCGTGGCCGCCGTCCTGGCGGAGTCCGGGGTGCTGGCGGTGGACGTCTCCGGCGGCGAGCCGCTGCTGCTGCGGGACCTGGGCGACCTGCTCGACACGCTGCGCGCGGGAGGCTGCGCGGTCAGCGTCACCACCAACGGCACCCGGTTGCCCCGCCAGGCCGAGGCGCTGGCGGACCGGCTCGACGCCGTGCGGGTCAGCTTCGACGGCCACGACGCGCCCTCGCACGACCACTGGCGCGGAGCCGGTTCGTTCGATCGGGCCGTCCAAGGGGTGCGGGCCGCCGTCGCACATGGAATTCCCGTCCAGCTCCAGACCGTGCTGATGAAGTGCACCGCGGGGAGGCTGCGCCAGGTGGTCGACCTGGCCGACCGGCTCGGCGCGCATGGGGTGACCTTCCTGCAGTTCCTGCCCATCGGCGAGGGCGCCGCGCTCGTCCGCGAGCAGATCGGCGACGAGAGGGCACGCGAGCTGGTGGCCGCGCTGCCTCAGGGGCCGGTGGCGGTGCGGCTGCGCACCCGTGACGACGCCAGCGGGTTCACCGTGGTCCGCGCGGACGGGCGGGTCTGGCGCAACGCGCCGGGCAGCACGTCCATCGGTGCCCAGCGCGAACTGCGCACCACCGAGGACCTGCTCCTGGACAGCCGGGAGGGGACCGCGTGAACGCGGCAGGGCAACGGGTGTTCGAGCACCAGCGGATCTGGCGGGTGACCGAGCGGGCGCTGACGGCGGCCTGCGCAGCGCTGGCGGACGCGGTCAGGGAAGACCACCTGGCGGTCAGCCGCGTCGTCGGCATCGCCAACGGCGGTGTCATCCCGGCAGGGCAGGTGGCGCGGCACTTGGGCGTCGAACCATTGATCGTGCGCGCCCGCCACAACATCGACGACCGCACCTACCTCCAGGCCACCGGCGAGGTCGAGGTGGAACAGGCCGATGCGGTGGCGTTGACCGGCTTCAACGGCACGGTTCTGGTCGTGGACGACATCTGTGGCAGCGGGGCGACCCTGCGCGCCTTGGCCCAGGCATTGAAGCCCGTCGTCGGGCCGGGCTGCCGTCTGCTCACCGCGACCCTGTGCCTGAACGCGGGAGCGCGACTGCGTCCGGACTACTGGATCTGGCCGGTGTCGGACTGGGTGAACTTTCCCTGGGAGCAGCCACCCGGTGTCCCCAGGAGCGATCTGCCCCACCTGGAAGGAGTGCACCGTGACCGGTGAGCTGACCGTGGCGTTCGTCCTGCTCTCCTACATGCGTGACGCCCCGGCGGGCATGGAACGGGCGACCGCTGCCCTCGCCGAAGGGGTGCGCGGCCTCGGGCACCGCACCCTCCTCGTCACCGCGACACCCTCGGCGGAACCCGACACCGCCGTCCTGGAGACGATCAAGATCCCGAGGCCCGCCTCGGACGATGACCTGCGAGCGGCGATCGACGGCCACGAGCACGCGGTCGCCGATGAACTGCGCACCCTCTTCCGCCACCACGGCGTGGACGTGGCGGTCTACGTGGACGCCCTGTGGGGGCTGGGACGGCTCGCGCCCCGCTGCCCTGGGGTGTTCTCGGTGCTGGCGATGCACGTGCTCGGCCACGACCAGGACCTCGTCCCCGCACTGGAACGCGCCGACCTGGTCATCGCCCCCGCCCCGGTCGTCCTCCAGCAGGCGTACGACCGGGGGTACGACCCGACCTGCTGGAAGCTCGTGCGTAACGCCCTGCTGCACGACGCCCACCCTGCCGACGAGCAGGCGCGGGAGAAATTGCGCAGGACCGCGCCCGTGCGGGTGCTGGCCAGGCTGGGACTGGAGAAGAACGTCCACGCGCTGCTGGAAGCCGGACGGCTGGTCGAGCGCCCGGTCGAGGTCGTGCTGGCCGAAGCCGGCTTCGAGCACGAGCGCGGCGGCCAGGCCGTCGAGTATCAGCGGTGCGCGCACTCGGCTGCCCACCTCCCGCTGGGGGCCATCCAGGGTGGCGGGCTGCCGTGGCACGAGGTGCAGCCCTGGCTCGCGGGCGCCTCGGTGGTGATCGTGCCTTCCACCAAGGAGAGCTTCGGGCTGGTCGCACTGGAAGCGATGAGCGTGGGCACCCCGGTGGTCGCCTTCGACGTCGACAACCTGCCCGCGCTCGTCGGGACCGGCGACCAGGCGGGCGGGGTGATCGTGCCCGTCGGCGGCGGCGAGTTCGAGCTGTGGCGTGTCGCCGAGGCCCTGCTCGACGATCCACTACGCTACGCAGCGCTATCACGGGCTGCTTACTACCGCTCGCGGGACTATCTGCCCACCACAGTCGCCCAAGACTTCATCAAGGCGGTGCGGTGATGACCGGTGCTCCACTTCTGCTGGTGGACGGCCACAATCTGCTCTGGCGCGGGGCCTTCGGCTTCCCGGCCGATGTCCTGTCCCGCGACAAGCAGCGGGACCTGACCGCCGAGTTCGCGTTCTTCGCGCTACTGGGCGTAGCCATCCGCGAGGAGTTCGCCGAGCCTCCCGAGGTGCTCGTGGTCTTCGACGGCGAGCACGGTACCGCCGAGCGCCAAGGCGCGGACAGCGGCTACAAGGCGAACCGGGTGCTGGACGAGGCCGCGCTCAAGCCGTTGCGCGCGTTGCCGTGGGTGCAGCAGGGGCTGACCGGCTACTCCATTGCCTGGATCGAGATCGACACCGCCGAGGCCGACGACGTCATCGCCACCCTGGTCACCACCGTCCGCCGGGACGACCCGCGGCGCGAGGTGTGGATCATGTCCGGTGACCGGGACTACTACCAACTGCTGGACGAACATGTCCGGGTGCTCAACACCGGCATGAAGCGCGGCAACCGCCATATCGGCCCGGCCGAGGTGTTCGACCGCTTCGGCGTCACCCCGGCGCAGTGGGCGGACTTCCGCGCCCTGACCGGCGACCCGGCCGACAACATCCCCGGCGTCAAGGGCGTCGGCACCAGCAGCGCCGCCCGCCTGCTCGCCGACGGGCTCGCCCTGGACGAGCTTCCCGCCTCCGGCAGGCTGACCGGTGCCAAGGGCAAGGCCGTGGAACAGGCATGGGAGCAGGTGCTGGCCTGGCGCGGGCTGATCAGGATGCGCCTGGACCTGCCCCTGCCGGTGCTCCCGACCGGTCTCCCGAGCCGGGAGCTGCCCAAGCCAGCGGAGGTCATCGAGAAGCTCGGGCTGTGGTGAGCCCGGCATCCGGCTTCACCGCGCCGGGTTCGGTGCTGACCGTGATGGCCCACCCGGACGACGCCGAGCTGTGGGCGGGCGGCACGCTTGCCCGCTGCGCGGCCACCGGTGCGGCCGTCACGGTCGCCGTACCCAGGTGCACCGAGCCCAGGGCCAGCGAGGCGGCGGCGGGCGCGGCCGTCCTGGGCGCTGGCCTGTACCCGTTCGACCTGGGCTGCGGCGAGGCGGTGCGCGAGCTCCTGCTGGAGGTCAAGCCGGACGTGGTCATCACCCACCCGCCGCGCGACGTCCACCCCGAGCACCGCCGAGTCGCCGAGGCTCTGCTGGACGCGCTGCCGGACGTGGTGATCTCCACCGGCTACCCGCGCCGCGTCTACGCCGCCGACAGCTACAACAGCCTCACCCTGGACGGACCGACCCCCGCCCACACGATCGTCGACGTCTCCCAGGTGTGGCAGACCAAGCGACGTGCCCTGGCCGCGCACGCCTCCCAACCGATCACCGACCACTTCGGACCGATGGCCGAGGCGCTGGGCCGGTTGTGGGGGATGCGCGTCGGAGCGGCCTACGCGGAGAACTTCGTCCCCCTTCCCGTTCTCGGACGCCTGCCGGAGGCCACAGCGCTGTAAGCCGTGCGCACGGGCGAGACTGGTGCCGCGGGCGTGCCCGCGTGATCCGGTGGTTCGCAGGCGGTGGAGGAGTGTGGGCGTGGTCAGCGCGGTGGTGTTCGACGTGGGGGAGACGTTGCTCGACGACACGCGCGAGTGGGGCGCGTGGGCGGACTGGATCGGCGTGCCCCGGCACACCTTCTCCGTCGTGCTGGGCGCGGTGACCGCCGCCGGGCGGGACAACGCCGAGACCTTCCACTACTTCCGGCCCGACTTCGACCTGGCCCGCGAGCGGCGACTGCGCGAGGAGGCCGGGGTGGGCGAGCGCATCGGTGAGGAGGACCTGTACCCCGACGTGCGGGATGCGCTGGGCGCGCTGCGGGCGGCGGGGATGTGGGTCGGGGTGGCGGGCAACCAGACCGCGCGGGCCGGTGCACTGCTGCGGGAGCTGGACCTGCCGGTGGACCGGGTGGCCACCTCCGGCGAGTGGGGCGTGGCCAAGCCGTCGCCGGAGTTCTTCGACCGGGTGAGCGCCATGGCCGCGCTCCCACCTCAGGAGATCGTGTACGTGGGTGACCACCGGGACAACGACGTCCTCGCCGCCAAGGCCGCCGGGTTCCGCACCGCGCTGATCCGCCGAGGCCCCTGGGGCCACCTGTGGGCCGACGACCCGCTGGTGCGCCGCGACGCGGACTGGGTGATCGATTCCCTTACCGAGCTGCCGGTCCTGCTCGCGGGCTGAGCCGCCTCAGCGCACGCGCGCCCAGGCGGCGAGGTCCAGCAATTCCGGCGTGGGCCGGTCGTGCACGCGCAGCAGCGTCGACAGGGAGCCGCGCACCTGCGGGTGGGCACGCACGTGCTCCGGCGCCACCCGGCGGGCCGCCTGCAGGCTCAGGTGCGCCCGCTCGTGCTGCCCCAGGGACAGGTGGCCTCGGGCCAGATCGACGTAGTAGTGCGAGCGCCGCTCGGCGGGCAGCGCGCGAGGCGGGGACCACGCGGCGGCGCGCTCGATCCCCAGCGGGTCGCGCAGCTCCGTGGCCACCGACAGCTCGTGGATGCGCAAGGAGGCGAACCCGAACGCCGTCCCCAGGTAGTTGCCCTCCGGCACACCGGCCGCCGCACGACGCGCCTCGCGCAGGTGCTCGGCGGCGCGATCGGCCCGGCCCGCGCGGGCGTTCACGACGGCGGCCCGCATGTGCAGCGAGCCGAAGGTCGCCAACGACTCCACGCCCTTGGTCGGCACCCGGTCGGCGGCCTGCTCCAAGGCGCGGGCGGCGGGGGAGAGGTCGCCGCTGGCGAAGAACGTCTCGGTGCGCACGTAGGCGGCAGCCGCCACCAGCAGCGGGTTGTCCGCGCGCTTGGCGGCGGCGCTCATGAGGTCGATCAGCCTGGCCGACAGGTCCAGGTACCCGAACTTGAAGGCCATCCCGTCGGCCGCCCGCAGCGCGAAGGCGAGCAGGGCCGCGTGGTCACGGCTGCCGGTGTCGGCGTGGGCGAGCGCGGTGACCAGGTCGGGCAGGGTGCGGGCGAGGGCGCCGTAGCGGGACTGCAGGCGGTCGTCGTTCGCCTTGGCCACCGCCGCACGCAGTTCGACCAGATCGGGCGCGGGGACGTCGTCGGGCAGGTCGAACCGGTCCAGCGCCCGACGAAGCCGGGGAACGGCCGCGTGCACCAGGTCCGGCTCGGCCACCTGCGTACCGTGGTCGGCAGCGCTCTGCCGATGGGCAGGTCGTGGGGCGACCTCGTGGCGCTCGGTGCGGTCGACCAGGGCCGCCAACTCGGCCAGCGTGATCCCCAGCGCGGTGGCGAGCGACCTCCGCTGCCAGGGATAGGGAGCGTGGACTCCGCGTTCCCAGCGGCCCACGGTGCCCCGGTCCACCCCTAACGTCGTTGCCAGCGCCTCCTGGGAGAAACCCGCGGCGTGGCGGGCTGTGGCGAGCGGCGTGTTCGGTCTCGCGGCCACCGCGTTCCCTTCTCCCGGCACCTCGTCGGGCGAACAGTACCCACCGCATCGGTACGCGACCGCCGCCAAGATCATGGCAGGCCCCTCTTTGTGCTGGTGAAGACCTTCGACGCCGCATAGTCGCCGCGTACCCGCAGCATGGCCGCCCTGGTGTCGCGCACCCCGGCCCGCTTGGCTCGGGAGTCATGGAGAACGTGACGCGGATGGGACACGCGGTGTGCGTGAAGCACACGTTCGAGGCCGCGCACCGGCTGCCCCACCTGGGTGGCAAGTGCGTGAACCTGCACGGTCACTCCTGGGAGGTGGAGGTGACCGTTGGCGCCCCGCGCCTGAGCGAGGGCGGGACGGTGGTGGAGTTCGGGGCGCTCAAGCAGGGGGTGCGGCGGTGGATCGACCTGTACTGGGACCACGCCACGCTGCTGGGGCAGGCCGACCCGCTGGTGGGACTGCTGCGGGAGACGGGCAGCCGGGTGTACCGGTTCGGCGCGCCGGGTGACGCCACCGGGGCCGAGCTGGTCGGTCACGACCTGCTGTGGCCGACGGTGGAGTCCGTGGCCGTGGTGCTCGCTCGGGCCGCGACCGCGATCGTTGACGAGCTCCCCGGCGCGCAGGGCGCGCGGGTGACGCGGGTGGAGGTGCGGGAGACCCGGTCGAACACCGCCGTGCACGAACCGGAGTGGTTCTGATGCGCTTGGCGGTCAACGAGCTGTTCGGCCCGACCTTCCAGGGAGAGGGCGTTAGCCAAGGCAGGCTGGCGAGCTTCCTGCGCCTGCACGGCTGCCACCTGGCCTGCGCCTGGTGTGACACCCCGCAGACCTGGGACCACGACCGGCACCCTCCGGCAGGGGAACGCCGCCTGCTCGACACGACCGAGGTCCTGGACTGGGTGGTTGAGCAACCCAGCGAGCTGCTGGTGATCACCGGCGGCGAGCCGCTGCTGCAACAGCGGGCGCTGGGGGAGTTGCTGACCGCCGTCATTGACCGCCGTGCCGTGTCCGAGGTCGAGGTGGAGACCTCCGGCACCATCACCCCCTCCCTCGTCGTGGCCCAGGCGGTCAACCGCTTCACCGTCTCCACCAAGCTGGCCAACGCGAAGATGCCGCTGCACCGCCGCGTCCGCCCGGCGGCGTTGCGCGCGCTGGCGATGACGGGCAAGGCGTCGTGGAAGTTCGTCGTCCAGTCCCCAGGCGATCTGGACGAGGCGGCGGAGCTGGTGCAGACCTACCGGCTGGGGCCGGTGTGGGTCATGCCTGAGGGCACGGACCAGGTGGTGCTGCTGGAGCGGATGCGGGAGCTGGCCGACCCGGTGCTCGCGCGCGGCTGGAACCTGACCTCCCGGCTGCACACCCTGCTGTGGGGTGAGGTCCGAGGCCGCTGAGCGGACGCACCGGGTAGCACGTCCGCCGACTCCCAGCGCGCGATCAGGTCCCCAGCGGTCCGCCACCCGACGCGCCACCGGTCACCGCGACCACAGCCGAGACGATCCGAGCCCAGTCGAAGGTGGCCAGCCCACTGTCCGTGCGCAGGGTGATGGCTTCCGGGTCGAGCACGACCACACCGTTGCGGGAGAGGCGTTCCACGCTGTCGGCGTAGGCGGGATGCTCGCGCAGCGACGCCTTCGCGCACGGCGCGGCGATGATCGGCGCCTCGGCGCAGAGCAGCTCGTTCAACACCCCCAGCGCGACCGAGTCGCTGATGCCCGCAGACCACTTGTTGAGCGAGTTGAACGTCAACGGCGCGGCCAGGACCAAGTCGGCTCTCGGCAAGGACTTCCCCTCACCGGGCGGGCGGGCCTCCGCCCTCACCAGGCAACCGGTCCGCTCGGCCAGAGCCACGAGGTCGACCCACGAGGCCGCAGTGGGGGTGGCGATCACCGAGACCTGCCAGCCGAGCGCGGACAGCGCTTCGACCAGCGTCGCGATCTCCAGAACGGGCGGCGCCGCCGACACGACCAAGTGAACCGAGCCGAGGTGCGGCTTCACCGCTCGATCCCCGCCCTGAGCGCCAACTCGCGCAACCCCGGGACATCACGGCGGCGTTCACGCGACATCAACTCCCGCACGACCTCGTGGGCGGTGACGCTGAGGCGGACGTTCTCCGGTGCGATGCGATCAGCCTCCAACAGGTGCAGGGTGGCGAAGGCGTCCTCGTGGATCCGCGTGTGCGCCCAAGCGTTGGCCAGGTGGAACCGGGCCTTACGCCCGCGTAGCCCAGCGGGCAGGCGGGTGATGTCGACCTGCTCGGCGGCCGACAGCAGTTGGTACGGGTCGTCCAGCAGCATCGCCACCGACATGCGGTGGATGGCGACGTTGGTCGGCCCGAAAGCCGTGTAGTCCACGTTGGAGTCCTTGCCCGACTCCTCCGCCAGCCGGTGCGCCTCGTGCAACCTCCGGTGCCCGAGCACGCCATCGCCCCGTCGAGCGGCGACGACCGCCGCGATCAGCAGCAGAGAGCCTTTCCAACTGGTCTTGCGGGGCCCGTCGCCTCGCACGGTCGAGGCCGCGTCAACCGCGAACTCTTCGGCTTCCGCCGCGCGGTCGAGCTTGAGCAGGGCGCACACAGCCTGGTAGGCGGCTGCGGAACGCCAGAACTGGTCGCCGATCTCCTCTGCGATGGCCTTGCAGCGCTCGGCCGCGCCCCACGCTGTCCTCCCGTCGTTCTCCACGGTCGCCAGCTTGGCCTCCAGAACCGCGATGCTGCACTGGAGTGCCTGCGCTTCGCGTCGTTCCTGGGGAGGACCGCTCTCCGCGAGGGCGTCAACGAAGTCCGCGACCGCCTCCAGCCCTCCGGATGCCCGGACGTATCGCGCGGCCTGGTACGTCTCGTGCAGCTTGGCCACCGAGCCCTGCGCGGACACGAGCGCCGTCGGCGCGGCACCATGCCCCTGCTGCTCCACGACACCGTGTCCCGCTGTCGACATGGCCGAACCGTGCTGGAGTGTCGTGATCGCCGGGACGTGCCGCCCTGCCCTGGACACGGTCGAGGCCTGGGATACTGGCCGCAGTCTCAGGAGCACGTCGAGTTCGGCGAACGACAGGTCGAGTTCCGAAGCGAGTTTCCCCCTGTGCAGCGGGCTCGGAGTGAGGACACCGCGTTCCCAGCGCCCTACCGTCGAGGAATCGACCCCGATCCTGTCCGCGAGCGCTTCCTGCGTAAGACCGACCGCTTCACGACGCGCCGCGAGGGCTTCGCGCTTACCGTTCCCAACCCCTTCACCACGTCCGCGCACATCCGCCCCCTCGTCGTCGTCTTTTATCGAGCAGTCATCATGGTAACTACTCTCCTGCGGCCTTCCCGTGCCTTGTCGAGAAGCTGAACCCGTTTCGGTTCGAATTCACCGCAGAGCTGTTTTCGCATCTCAGCAAGTTCGACGCCGCCTCATCGCCTGCTTCGCGCCTGGTTCACGCCGCCTTCCCGCCTGGTAGTGGAAGCGATTAGTCAAGCAGCAGGTCGCGGTCGCGCCAGGCCATGCGCAGCAGGCTCAACGACCCCGGTGACAGTCGCGGCTCCAGCCGGGTGATCGCCTCGTCGGTGAACGGCATGTCCGCCCGGCCGCCCTCGCCCACCACCCGGCCCTCGTCGTTGACCCGCGTCATCGCCCCGAAGAGCCGGTCGAACTCCACGTCGTCGACCACTGCCACGGTGCGCTGGCTCGGGCCCAGGGTGAGCGGGTCGCTCACCAGCCCGTAGTGCCACATCCGCAACCGCCCGGCCGCCCTGGCCCTCTCGAACGAGGCGAAGGGCTCCTCGGCTCCGTAGTCGATGGCGCGGGCACCGTTGCCGTCGTGCTCGGGGTTGGCCAGGAACTCCTCCGAGTACTCACGCATGATGTTGCGCCACAAGGAGAAGTCGTTGCGCACGTCCACCGCCTGCACCGAGGACGGCTGGAACTCGCCCGCAGGCATCAGCGAGCACAGGCTGCCCCCGTCGGCCACCGAATCCCCGTCCCGCTCGTGCAGCACGAACCGGTGCCCACCACCTGCGCCCCGGCGCAGGGTGAGGGTGACGATGCCCGGCGACATCAACAACCGCGTCGGGTCGAACGGGTCGCCGATCGCCGTGCGCAGCGGCAAAACGTCCCAGCCGGGCACCGAACCCTGGGCGGCCAGCCAGGCTGCCTTGAACTCGTGCGCCAGACAGGACTTGACGTGGAAGACCTCGAAGAACGTGGTGGTGCCGAACTCCAACTCCAGCCCGTCCCCGGCTGCACGTACCGCGAGCAGGCGGTAGCTGACCCGGTTCTCCAGCAGGCGCGGACGCACCAGGTCGCGCACCGCCCGGCTGTAGTCGGTGTACGGCTCGCCCCGGTCGTTCAGGGGCAACAACCCTGCTGTGGAAGGCAGTTCCGGGACGGGTGGGGTCTGGTCGGTGAAGCGCAGCCGCACCTGCTCCAGCTCCACGGGCTGCTCCAGCAGCCAGCCAGGGCCGGTCAGGACGTGGCCATCCGGCGCGCGCTTCCCGGCTGGGTACAGCCAGGCCGCCAGCTCGGCCAACTCCCGTCCCCGCACACCGGGCGCTTTGCGCACCCGCAGCCACTGCTCCTGACTGCGCCGCACCGCATCACCGGGTGCCTCGGTCTTCTCGTCGGAGGCGAACAGCGCGGCCAGTTCGACAGCGGAGACCTTCAGCGCCTTGGCCAGGCGGGGCCGCATCCCCGGTGTCAGCTCCTGGGTGCCGCGTTCCCACCGGCCCACCGTGGACAGGTCCACGCCGAGTTCGGCCGCGAGCGCCTCTTGCGTGTAGCCCAGCAGCTCCCGCCGAGCGATCAACCGCTGACGTCGCACAGCCATTCCCCACCCCCTGGACACGACGGTCACCCGACCCTAGCTCCGCTCCGTACGAAAACAGCGGAGACTTGATGGACATCCACCCGCACGGGCGCGGAAAACCGCAAAAGCGGGCGGCACGCCCTGAAGTCGCCCTGTAGTCGCCCGGACATCGCGCTGGTCCGACAGGCGGAAATGATGATTTGCTCAATCCGGAAACGCTGGAATAACTGCCCGGCTGGGCACCTCCGTCACGCGTCACGAGATTTCCGGAGAAAACCATGGACAGCGCAATCGGCAACACCGTGACAGGCCACGAGAACGACTGGGACGAGGACTCCCCGGTCTACACGGAGGAGGGGTTCGACACCCTCGTGCGGGACATAGCCGCCGACGAGATGCCCCGCCTGTTCGCGGTCGTCTACGAGCAGGTCCCACGCCAGGGCGCAGAGGTCGCCGCCTACGGCCTGGCGTTCCGGGACCGCGCCGAACTGATAGCCCCCGACGGCGCCAGCCGGATGACCTCCTCCAACGCCGACCAGGCCACCGCCCTGCTGGCCGCCAGCACCGGCGACGAACAGGTCAAAGCCCACCTGGTCTGGATCTCGACCCCCGTCGGGGCGCGGGTGTGACCACCGGATGACAGGGTGCGCGGGCACCGGACAACCCGGTGCCCGCGCACCCCGTCCGGGAACCGACATGACCACAACCCACCTCGTCCAGGAGCACCTGCTCCGCCCGCTGCGGGAGAGCGGTCAACGGCACCGCGCACTCGACCACGCGATGACCCTGCTCGACCACCCCGGCCACGACCTCCGCCTCGTCGGCGAAACACTCCTCGCGGCAGGAAGACCCGGTACCGCCAGCCGATACCTGGCGGCCCCGCGACGCGCCAAGTCCGACGTGAAGCCGGTTGCTGCCTTCTTCGGTGAGGTATCGACGATCATTGGGAAGACGAGAAAATTCCCGCCGCGCTGGCCTTGTCGACTAAGCCCGGAACTTCTGCTTGCGGTGTGCCGGGCGCAGGAGGCACTCGGGCGGCTGGACGAAACCACACGCCGCTCCCCGCTGGGACCGGACTGGGGCCTCGCCGTCCGCCTGCGCGAGGCGCGGCAGCTCGCGCACCTGCACGGGGTGCACGCGTCGCTGCGGGAGGTCTGGCAGACGCACCTGCCAGGCAACATGCCGCGCATCGCCACCGAACCGGCCCTGACCCCTCACCTCCACAGCATCTTGGCCAATTGTCCGAAGCATCTGGGCCCGCCGCCCGACCGCACCGTGCCCCAGGTGGTGAGCGCGACGCTGTGGCACCTCCAAGCACTGGACGCAGACCTGCACACTGCGTTCAACGCACTGCCCGAACTCCTGGTGCGTGGTGGTGCGCTGCGCGACACGTGGCTGCCACTGCTCACCGCCATCACCACGCACCCCGACGACTACCTGACCGCGCTGCGCACCACGGCCGAGACCGGCAGCGCCGACCCCCTCGTGGCCCACATCGCCCACAGCGTCGTCACCGCGTGCCAGGAGGAAATCGCCCTCGTCGACCGCTTGACGGCCCTGCGCGAGCAACTGCTCGCCGCCGCATCACCGGGACGAACCGGACGCATCCTGAAGGTCGTCGCCTCCCTGCCCACGGCCCCGGTGCTCAACAACCTGCGGGTCGTCCAGCAGCACGGCATCACCGTCAAGGCCGCCACGAGCATCACCGCCACCCTGGTCGACCACGGTCTGCTGGTCCCGCACCCGTGCTGCACGCGCAGCGCGGTCTTCTGCAAACCGCAGGCCCTGTACCTGCACTCCGGGCTCCCGACGAACCCGGCCTGACCCCGACAGCCCTTCCCGCCGACAGCAGGTCAAGGACTTTCCATGCCCCACACGATCCAGTTGCGTGACGAAGAGTTCACCAGGGTCAGCCGCCTGGCCGGTTACCGGAGCGACTACGCCCTCGCCAGAGCAATGGACGTCAATCGATCCACCGTCACGCGTGTCCTCTCAGGGGACCTCCAACCCGGTCCGGCCTTCATCGGCGGGGCACTGGTCGCGCTGTACCCGCTCAGGTTCGAGGACATGTTCACGGTGGTCACGGTGTCGTAAAGGCGTTTTCGGTGCAGGGCAGTACGCTGCGGCTTCCGCGAAGAGCACCAGCGGCGAAGGAGCCTCATGCCCTACACCGTTCGCGTCCGTCCCGAGGCGTTCGACGACGCCATCACCACAGCAGACCTGAGCGTCGCCGGGGTGACGGAAGCCATGTCCGTCACCCCGGAGGCGCTCAACTCGGTTCGCGGCGGCCAGGAACCCGACCCGGAGTTCATCGCGGGCGCCCTGCTCGCCTTCGCCCCGCTGACCTTCGAGGACCTGTTCGAGGTCCTCGCTCACCCTGTCAGCACCTGATCGACCGTCCGGTGCGCTGATCACCGGGTGAGCGCAGCCACCGCCCGCCCGGTGATCAGCGCCACGAGCTCTTCGTGAGCGGGACCGGGCTGCTCGGGCAGGTCCGGGTGGTGCGCGACAAGCCGTGCGAGCAGGCCCAGGGTCGGCCAGGCCGCAGCGGTGACCGGGCGGCCCCACGAGTTGGCGGACAGCCGCAACGCCTCCATGACCGCCTCTCCGAGGTGCGCGCCGTGCAGGTCGTGGGCGTGGAAGAACCCGGTGAAGCGGACACTCAGGCCGCAGGCGTCGTGATCGACCGTAGTGACCACCCCGAGGGCGACCTGGCGGAGGGTGGCCGTGCTCCAGCCGTTCTTGGGCGTGCGCGAGTTCGGCCCGCGATGGCCCAGAACGATCACCCCTCCGGGCGTGAGCCTGCCGGTGGTCAGGGGAGACGGCGATGTCAGGTGCCGTCGATCCTTGGCGAGCGCCTCGTCGGGGGACCAGGTGCGTTGGCCGGTGGCCAGGGCTTGGTCGAAGCGGTCGGCCTGCCCGGTGGGCAGGTACGTGCAGACCACGGGCGAGCAGGTGTTATCAAGGATGTTGGTAATAGACACGAGTCCTCCCGGCGTCTTGGGGTGACGTTGTGGAAAGAGATAGTTGCGAACCGAAGTTACTTTTCGCGTAGAGCCGGTTTGCTTTGTATTCAAATATGCGGCGTTGTGGCCTGTCAAGGGTGACGGTTTGATTTTCCGTCAGGGGATACGAGTTCACTCTTTCGGTGTGCTTCTGTCCCCGCCGCCTCTCTTTTGTGGAGTTCTAGGGCGTCGAAGCGGCAGACACCTGCCCGTGGTGTCCGGGGTGTCAGCTCCTGTCGCGCAGACGGCATCAGAAATCACATGGGAGGACGTTATGGGTACCTGCTCAACCAAGCTGGGCCTGCGGTACCGGCAGATGTCGGCTCCTGCAGCTCTTGGCAACACCTCGACCTGTGGTGGGCTGCGGTGACTCCGACTGAGATGCCTCAGGCTGGCCTGCTCGGTGCGTTGTTGTTCACTCCCGCGCAGGCCGCTGAGCTGCTGTCGGTGAAGGAGTCCTGGCTTCGGCGCAAAGCGGGGGAGCGTCTGATCCCATGCACCTTCCTGGGCAAGCACCTGCGGTTTTCGCCTGCGGACCTGGAGTTCATCGCCCTCTCCGGTGCCCAACCCGTCCAAGGAGGCGGGAGATCTTCAGCGCTCGGTTGAAGCAGTCGATGTCTCCGGCGGGCGCGGCGTCGGTTGACCACATACGGCTTGACATTCTTCCTGTATGGAGCGTCGATACCCGCTGCACAACGGTTCGATGGTTCAGGAAAGGCAAGGCGCAGCATGGCGTGGGTTGAGAAGCACGGTGGCGGTTACCGGGTCCGGTATCGCCATCCGGCGGGTGGGATTGCCACGGAGGTCGGGTTCGTCGACCGGACCGAGGCGGCCGACCGGGCGTTGGAGATCGGTCTGGACTTGCGCAAGGGCAAGCCGCCGGTTGCCGCGCCGAAGGAGGACCTGCTGCTGGCCGACTGGGTGGAGCGGTGGGTCGACGCGCACGATGTCGGCGCGACGACGTGGGCGAAGTACCGGTCGCACCTGCGCAACCACATCCTGCCCCGGTTCGGGGGCACGCCGTTGCGGGAGATCTCCCGGATGACGGTCAAGGCGTGGGTCAAGCAGTTGCGGCGGGGGTTGGCTGAGCGGACGGTGGCCGACATCGTGACGTTGCTGTCGATGGTGCTGGGGGAGGCGGTGGAGGAGGACCTGATCGGCCGCAACCCCTGCCAGCGGCTGCGGGTGAACGCCGGGGACTGGGAGGAGCGGCCTCATGCTTCGCCGCAGCAGGTGCTGGCGATCGCCGGG
The DNA here is from genome assembly GCF_024171695.1 of Actinosynnema pretiosum. Taxonomy (GTDB): domain Bacteria; phylum Actinomycetota; class Actinomycetes; order Mycobacteriales; family Pseudonocardiaceae; genus Actinosynnema; species Actinosynnema pretiosum. Next base: position 51,495 of record NZ_JAMTCF010000018.1, read on the forward strand.
CGGTGTTCACCCGCCATCGGTGTCCTGGTGGTGACAGCGGCGTACACGGGGCTGCGGTGGGGTGAGCTGGCCGGGTTGCGCTGGTCGCGGGTCGACCTGGACGGCGGGGTCGTCTCGGTGGACCCGCAGAAGGGGGCGCTGCACGAGGTCGGGGGGAAGCTGGTGCTCGGACCGCCCAAGACCAAGGCCGGTGTCCGGCCGGTGCACCTGCCGCCGTTCCTGGTGGGGATGCTCCGGAAGCAGCGGGAGCGGCAAGGGGGTGAGCACGTGTTCACCGGGCCCGGTGACGGGTTGTTGAGGCGGGCGAACTTTCGACGTCGGGTGTGGCTGCCCGCGGTCTCCGGGGACCTGGCTCGTGAGTGGGGTCCGATCCTGGCAGGGCTGCACTTCCACGATCTTCGGCACACGCAGAAGACGTGGTTGATCGAGGACGGGGTGCCGGAGGTGTTGCAGTGCAAGCGGCTGGGGCACCGGATGGCGGGGGTGTCGGCCCGCTATTCGCACGTGACGCAGGTCATGGTCGACGCGATGCTGCGAGGGCTGCAGGCGCGCTGGGAGCAGGCGTTGGGTCACCCATTCAGGTTGACCACATACGGTGCCGACGATCACTCCATGATCGTTTGCTCCCAATCTGCTCCCAAATACGCAGATCGGCCGGTAGGTGATGATCACCTACCGGCCGCCTGACCTGCTGTATTCCACTGTGGACGATACTGGGATTGAACCAGTGACCCCTACCGTGTCAAGGTAGTGCTCTCCCGCTGAGCTAATCATCCTTGCCTTGCCATCCCGCTGTCATCGGGACGTGCTGATCCTATTACGGCACCCCGCCCCCGACCAAATCGGCCACCTCGGGGGCTCGGGTCTTTGGGGGACTCGACGCGGTTGCGGATCGTCTTGGCGCTGTTCGGGGGGTGCGTGTGTGACGCGTCCTGGGTGGTGGGCATCGCGCCGAACCTCGCCTCGCACCACTGGTCGTGCGTGGCGCCGCCCAGCGGCGTGGGCGGGTGGGTGTGCGGGAGTGAGCAGGTCCACAGTGGACCCCCGAGCTGACGTTCTCCTTGCGGAACAGCGGGAGAGCAGGTTTCCGGCCCGCGTCCGACCTAGCCTCGTCGGTGTCAGGACCACCTAGGGGAGGAGCGCTCGTGCTCGACATCGACGACACGGCGGTGGCCGCCATCGCCACCCTGACCGGGGACGCGGGAGTGGTGGGGCGTGGTGGGCTCCGGATCGGCCTTGCCGTCGACCGGGCGCGTGGGCGGTTCGACCTCGCCGTCGTCGGCGCGCCCCGGCCTGAGGAGGTCGTGGTTGACGTGGGCGCCGCGCGGGTCTTCCTCGACGGGGGCGCGGCCGAGTTGCTGGGGGACAAGGTGCTCGCCGCGCAGGAGAAGCGCGGGGGGCGGTTCCACTTCTCGGTGCACCCGCAGCCGTGACCGTTTCGGTGCTCATGGTCGAGGACGACGCGCACATCCGGCAGGCGCTCGGGCTCGCCCTGGAAGATGAGGGGTTCGCCGTCTCCGAGGCGGTCTCCGGGGAGCAGGCGCTCGCGCTGATCGACCGGCGGCCCTTCGACGTCGTGCTGCTCGACCTCATGCTCCCCGGCGTGGACGGCCTGCAGGTGTGCCGGGTGCTGCGCTCGCGCGGGGACCTGCCGGTCATCGTCGTCACCGCCCGCGCCGATCCGGAGGACGTCATCGCCGGGTTGGAGGCCGGTGCCGACGACTACGTCACCAAACCGCTGGTCGCCGGCGTGCTCGCGGCCCGCATCCGGGCGCTGCTGCGGCGCTCCGGCACCTCCGCGCAGGGGGACGAGCTGCGCGCGGGCGACCTGGTGGTGCGGCAGGACAGCCGCGTCGTGCACCGGGCGGGCGAGCGGGTGCACCTCACGCGCACCGAGTTCCGGCTGCTGGTCGAGCTCCTCGCCGCCGAGGGGAAGGTGGTCACCCGCGAGCAGCTGCTGAACCGGGTGTGGGGCTACGACTACTTCGGCGACACCCGGCTGCTCGACGTGCACATCCGCCGGTTGCGCCGCAAGGTCGAGCACGACCCGGACGCGCCCGCGCTGGTGCTGACCGTGCGGGGCTCCGGCTACCGGCTGGGGGAGTGAACGGCCCGCCCGTCCCGAGACCGAATCGTCAGCCGGTCGTCAGGTTGACCGTGGCCGTTCTGCCGGATCATGGGGGGAGCACCCGACCGCAGGGGAGCGGAGATGGACGTCCTTTCGCACTCGTCCGAAGCGGGGATCACCCGCGTGCTCACCGGTCTGGCCGCCGAGTTCGGCGACCGGCTGCCGGAATCCGTCGTCACGGGCACCGTCCTGCAGGCCCGCAGGGACCTGCAGGGGCAGATCGCGCCCGAGTCCCTCGAAGAGCTGCTGCACCGCCTGGCCCACTACCGGCTGCGCGCGCTGCCGGACGCCGGGACGACCACCCCGGCCTGATCGGGCGCCGCCGCAGGCGCACGACGGCCTGCGGCGCGTCCCCGGCCACCTGGACGGGTGGTTTGCCCGCCGGACACCGGCCGGGTGCATCGCGCGCCGATACGTTCCGGACCCGGTGGGAGTCCGAGCGCCCGGACGGGCGCGCTCCCGCGCAACCGGGAGGAACCGTGGCGCACGCCGCCGTCAGGACGCTCGTGCTCGGCTCGGTGGTCGCGCTGCTCACCGGGGTCGCCGCCCCGGCGGCCTCCGCGGCCTCGGCCACCCCGCCCCAGCAGGTCGTGAAGTGGGTCGCGCTGGGCGACTCCTACACCGCCGGGGTCATCCAGGCCGCCGGGGAGCTGGTCGACGCGCCGCCGGACGGCTGCGCCCGCACCACCGACTCCTACCCGGAGCAGGTCCGCCGCCACCTGGGGCCGCTGGTGGAGCTGCGCAACGCCAGCTGCGGCGCGGCCACGATCGCGAACGTGCACCGGGAGGCGCAGCAGCTCGTGCTGGGCAGGCCGATGCCGCCGGACGGGCTCGACCCGGACGGCCCGTTCGCCCCGGTGCCCCCGCAGATCGAGGCGCTGTCCCCGGACACCGACCTGGTCACCGTCGGTGCGGGCGGCAACACGCTCGGGTTCGCCGAGATCCTGTTCCGCTGCGTCGAGCTGGGTAAGCGCGCCTGGGTGTGGACCTCGCCCTGCGCCGCCGAGTTCGGCGACGGGCTGGACGAGCGGCTGGCCACCGTGCGCGCCGACTACGACGAGATGCTGACCGCGATCCACGCCGCCGCCCCGGACGCGGAGGTGCTCACCGTCGGCTACCCGCGCGTGCTGCCCGACAGCGGCTGGTCCTGCCTGTTCAACAACCTCCTCCAGTTCGGCTCGATCACCCCCGGCGACCTGACCTGGGCGCGCACCGAGGTGCTCGAACCGCTCAACGAGGTGCTGCGCGAGGTGACCGAGGAGCACGGCGACACCCTCGTCGACCCGTACGCGGTGGGCCAGGGGCACAGCGCGTGCGACTCCGACCGGTGGGTCGACGGCATCCTCAGCAGCCTCGTCCCGACCCGGTTCGCGCTCGTGCACCCCAACGCGCGCGGCCACGCCGCCACGGCCGCCCTGATCGAGGACCGCGTCCTCTTCCACGCCCGCCGCTAGGCCCCCGCCAGCGGGACCAGGTAGGACAGCACGTCGTCGACCCCGTCCAGGCACAGCACGTCGTGCGCGACGTCGTCGTGGAACCCGCCGAACAGCCCCAGCCGCACCCCGCAGGCCGCCGCCACCAGCGCCAGGTTCTGCGCCAGGTGCCCGGTCTCCACCAGCGCCAACCGCAGCGCCCGCGTCCCGTACGCCCGCCGCAGCGCGCCCACCCGCGCGTACAGGCCCAGCACGGCCGGGACCCCCGCCGGGTCGACCCGGTCCTCGCCCTCGCCGAACCACATCGACGCGGCGAGCACGTCCGACTCCGGTGGCGGCCCGGCCACCCGCACCAGCACCCGCCGCACCTCGTCCACGTCGTACAACCCCGGCTCCACCCCGTCCACCCGCCAGGCCAGCAGCCGCAACCGGGCGCTGTGCCGACCGCCCGCGCTCGGGTGCGGCCTGCGGCCGTCGGGCAGCGCCCCGTGCGCGGTCCACAGCAGCGTGGCCAACCGCGCCGCGTCCAGCCCGCCCGCCAGCTCCGCGCCGCGCACCGTGCGGCGGTCGGCCAGCGCCTCGACCAGGGACGTCGACGGCGGCGCCGGGTCGGGCAGCCGCACCTGGCGCTGCCACGGCAGCGGGGTGAACGGCGTGCGCGGCTCGGGGCGGGGGCCCTGGTCCGGCTCGCCCGCGTGGTACCTGCTGGCCACCAGGTACCCGCGATCGGCCGCGCCGCCGTGGATCGGCTCGGGCGGCGCGGGGGACTCGGCGGTCAGCGCGACCAACCGGCACACCACCCGTTCCTCCTCCGGTGGCACGCCGAGCCGGTTGAGCAGCATGTGCAGCTGCGAGGCCCACACGTGCGCGGGCAGTCCGGCCTCGCGCACGTGGTCCGCCCAGTACGCGATCGCGCCCGTCGCGTTCGCGTCCAACTCCTCCCAGCGCGCGGCCAGCTGCGGGCCTCGGGCGGTGTGCAGGGACCTGGCCACCGCGTGCGAGGCCACCCCCGGCGGGGCGACCGGCTCGTCCGCCCGCCGCCACCCGGACGCCAGCGACCGCAGCCACGACGCCGCCCCCGCCCGGTCGAGGCCCACCGCGCTCGCGGTCGCCATCACCAGCTCGACGGCGGCGGTGAACCGGGCGCCGCGCGTGCGGGTCGCGCGCAGCACGGCCACCGCCACCTCGGTGCTGCGGCAGAACACCTCCTCGGCGATCGGGAGCAGCTCGGGACCGCCGTAGCGCGCCACCTCCGGCTCGTACCGCACCTCCCGGACCTCGCCGTGCTGCCACTCCGGGTCGTCGGCTGGCGTCGGGGCGGCGGTGGGTGTCGGGGTGGCGGCAGGCTTCGGGTCGTCGGCGGGTGTCGGGTGCTCGACCCCGGCCACGAGCGCGCGCAGCTTCTCCGGCAGGTCCGCGTCGCGCGCCCGCACCCGCAGGTGCGGGCCGCCCTCGCCGTACCGCACGAAGAACCACTCGCCCGTCATCGCCGGGGCGAGCACGTCGGCGATGAACGCGTCCACGTGCTCCACCGCCCACGACAGCCGCACGTGCGCACCGGTCCACGTCATCGGGCCTCCAGCGGGCTCAGGTCGTAGGTGAACCCGGACCCGCGCGGGCGGCCCACCACGAGCAGGTACAGCAGGCAGTGCGCGGCGGGCGCGCCGACCAGGGCCTCCAGCGCGCCGTCGTCCGCGCTGCGCGCCGGTCGGCAGAACGCGCCGGTCCCGGCCGCCGCCTCGCACACGTGCTGCGCGGTCGCGCCCGCCGCGCGCAGCAGCGCGCGGTAGCCGTCCGGGCCGCGCGCGGCCACGGCGGCGGACGGGTCACCGGTGGTGACCAGGGCCAGGTTCGCGGACGCCACGTCGATCACGGCGGGCGGGTGCCCGAACACCGGGGCCAGCGAGGGCACGGCCGCGCCGGGGGAGATCAGGCGCAGGCCGTCGTCCACCGCGTACCAGCCGTCCGCGCGGCCCTCGGCGTCGCGCACGGCCAAGCGGTGCCGCAGCTGCCCCGGCGACCGCGCGACCGCGCGCGCCACCGCGTCCAGCACGGCGGCGGGGAGCGGCCTCGGGTCGGCGGCGATGCCGCGCGGGCCGACGCCGGAGCTGCGCGCGGGCGGCGGCGCGGCGGGCTCGCCGGTCTCCCGGTGCGAGGACACCCGCACCACCGCGCCGTCCGCGTGCGCGCGCAGCCCCAGCCGTCCGGCGTGCTCGACCAGCGCCGCCGCGACGTGCCCCACCTCCAGCTCGGTCAGCACGTCGCCGAACTCCCGGTAACCGGCGGAGAGCCGGTCGCGGCGGCGCACCAGGTCGACCTCCACCGCGTCGCCGAGCGCGGGCGCCCCCGTCCCGACCAGCTCGCGCCGCACCGCGTCCAGCACCCACCGGCCGCCCGCCACCAGCACCAGGTCGACGGTGTGCGCGGCCCGCGCTGAGGGGTGGAGGCGGTGGTCGTTGTACTGGTTCCACGGCTCCCAGCGCAGCGGGGTCGCCACCGCCGTCAGCAGGTGCGCCAGCGCCGCCCCGAACCGGCCGTGCGCGGCCAGCGCGCGCAGCGGGGCGCGCGGACCGGGTGGTGGCGCGGTGGCGGGGGACGGGCCCGGTTCGACCACCCGGCCGGGGCCGTGCGCGTGCGCCTCGGCGAGCGCCGCCCGCTCGGCCCCGGTCACGGGAACGGGTGGGGCAGCGGGGGACCGGACAGGCGCAGGCGCGGGAGGCCGGTGGTGCGCCGGTTCAGCTCGCCGAACGTCATCGGCGCCGATCCCGGCACGATCACCTTCGCGGAGAACAGCCCCAGCCGCTCGCGCACCACCGGGTCGCTCTGGTCCACCGCGATCACCTCCAAGCCGAGCGCCTCCCAGCGGCGCACCCAGTGCTCCAGCAGCGCGTCCAGGTCGCCGGTCGGCACGTCCGGGACCGCCAGGTCGCGCTCCGGTCCCGGAACCAGGAAAGCGTGCCGCCCCAACGCTTCCGGCAGGCCGTTGACGTTGACGTGGTCGTCCATCGTGCGCACCAGCCGGGGGTCGCGCAGCATCCGCCGCAGCCGCTCCGGGTCGTAGTCGCCGGGGTCGGTCCGGTACCGCTTGGCCCCGGCCTCCACGTCCATCACCACCTCGGCCGCCGCCGCGCGCACCGCCGCGTCCGGGTCGAGGCCCGCGCCCGCCGCGTAGAACGCGCAGGGCAGGTTCGGTTGGTCCGGCTGGCCTGGCTGGTCCGGCAGGTCCGGCAGGCCTGGCTGGTCCGGCCGGTCCACCGCGCGGCGGGCCAGTGACAGCACCGACGGCACGCCGAGGTCGTTCGTGGCGTCGTACAGCTCCAGCCGGTAGCCCAGCTGCTCCAGGCGGTCCGCGACGTGCGCGGTCAGCTCGTCGTCCGAGCGCAGCGACGGCAGCGGGGTGCGGCCGTACCAGGCGGTCAGGAACGCGTCCCGCTCGGCGACCTCGAACAGGCCGTGCAGCACCGCCTCGGTGAGGCTGTTGCCGGTGCCGCACCCGTTCGAGGTCTCGTCGACGAACCTCGGGCCGGTCGACGGGCCCCAGTAGGCGACGTGCTCGGGCACCGCGATCGGCCTGGCGCGGGTGTAGGACCAGCCGTGCACCCAGCGGGTGCGCGTGTCCGGGTGGTACGGGGTGATGTGCGGCGAGGGCAGGTCGGGCAGGCCGAGGCGGGTGGGGTCGAGCGCGCGGTCCGGGCCCAGCTCGGCGAACGAGGCCTCCAGGGTGGTGGTGACCCGGCGGGGGCGCAGGCCCGCGTGCCGCTCCACCGCCTCGCACAGCGCCACCCGCTCGGCGTGCGCGTAGTCGCCGGTGCGGCCGAAACCGGCCTGCCCACCGACCAGTTCGGCGCTCACCGCCGCCACGGCCAGGTCGCCGATCCGGTGCAGGCCGCCTACCGGGCCGTGCCGCAGGTCGAGCAGCTCGCGGCGGAGGGAGTCGTTCGCGGTCAACGGGTTCGCGCCGCGCAGCGAGCCTGGGTCGACGGGGATCGGCGCGCGGACGACGGTCGCGGTGTGCGGCGAGTCCTCGGGGAGCGGGCCGCAGGTGGGGCAGCCGCCTGGTCTCGGGCGCACCCGGTGCTCGCTGACCGTGCCGAGGTCGGTGCGCAGGGCCAGGACGCGGTCGCGGTGGGCGGCTGGGTTGGCTAGGACGCGGTCCAGCAGTGCGGTGATGGCCGGGCGCAGGGCAGGGGACGCCAGGCCGCCCAGGCGCAGGGCCGGGTTCGCGCGCGGGGTTGACGGGCCGAGCGCGGCCAGGTGGGCGTCCTCGGCGCAGGGCAGGCACACCCCGCCTCGGTCCAGGACCGGGCCGATCAGCACCAGCGCGCCGTCGAAGCGCACCGGCAGCACGGGGTCGTCCGCGTTGAGCCGGTCGAGGTCGTGGAGCTGGTATCCGGTCAGCTCGATGACTTTGACGACCTCGACGATTTCCACGGCGCTCACCGGAAGGCCGCCAGACCGGCCGCGGTCAGGACCGGGCCCAGGGGGATCGGGGTGACCTCGCCGGTGAGCGCGCGCAGTGAGGTCTGGAGGGTCTCCTCGGTGTCGCGCAGGCCGTGGGGCCAGTGCCAGTCGCGGTTGCTCCACGGGGCTGCTGCCGCGGCGGGCTCGGGGAGCGGTGCGGCTCCGCACAGCAGCGTTGGAGTGGGGTCGCCTTGCGCGCCAAGGGCTTGCTCGGCTTGGGCGCGTCCGGCTGCGGCCAGGGCGGCGAACGCGACCGCGTCGGCGGCTTCCGCCTCCACGGCCCAGGAGAGCTCCGCGCCAGCGGAGCGCACGACCGCTCGGACCACGCCTGGGGCCAGCCGGGTCACCTCGACCTCGGCGGGCAGCGCGAACCTGAGCACCACGGCCTTCCACCAGCGCCTCGCGGTCGGGTCGGTCGACCAGTCGGGCTCGTCCACCGGCTCGCCGGGCAGGGTGCGCGCTGCGGTGCGCAGGGCCAAGCCCTTGGCGTGCAGTGGATCCGCGCCGAGCAGCACGCCGGGTGGGGCGAGTCGGGACGCGGAGCGGAGCAGGGCGTCGAGCCTGGCGGCGTGCTCGGTGACGCCGAGGCCGATGTGGTCGCCGGAGGCGGCGAGCTTGACCGGGAGCTGCGGCAGCGCGCCGGGGAGCGGGGTGGGGACGGGGCCGAGTTCCGCGTCTCCCAGCACTTCCAGGGGTGAACCGCCTGGGTTGTGGGGGCGGGCCGTGGACAGCCAGGGGTGGTAGTCGGCGCGCAGCGGGTCGAGGCGGGCGACCAGCACGGCTTGGTGCGGGGGGCCTGAGGGCGGTACGTCGTACCACATGTCGACCACCTCGGTGGACGGGTCGGGCAGCCCGGCCAGCGCGCACACCAGGCGGTGCGCGGCGGCGGACGCGACCAGCGCGGCCAGCACTTCCGGCGGTTCACCCGGCGCGCCCGCGAGGCGTTCGGCGACGGCTGTCGCGTCGGCCAGCACGGCGGCGGTGGGGCCGGGGGCGACCGCGAAGCCGACGTCGGCCGCGCACCCGGCGGCGATCGCGTGTTGGCCCGCCACGAGCAGCAGGCCGGGGCCTGGGCGTGGTGGGGCGACGTCCAGACCGGTGGCGGTGAGCGCTCGGTGCGCGGCGGCGGCGAGCGCGCCTTCGCCGACGACCTCGGCGCGGGTGGCGCGGAGGCGTCGCCAGGAGTCCAGGGGGTTGGTGGCGACCGACTCCAGCCAGCTCGCGATGTCGGGTGGGGGGTGGTCGGCGCCGCCCCGGCCCCAGCCTGCGGGCACTTCCACCAGCAGGTCGTGCTCGTGCAGTTGGCCGATCAGCAGTTCCAGCGCGCGGGCCACCACCGGGGAAGCGTTTTTGGGCGCGGCCAGCTGTTCCGGCGGAACGCCGTCGGCCAGCGGGGCGGCCAGGCGCTCCCAGATCGTCCACAGGCCGCGACCGCCGTCGAGCGTGAAGCTGGAGCGCCAGCCGCGCACGTGCAGGCCGTTGTCGGTGGGCGTCGCGTGCACGATCGGCCGCAACCGCAGCAGGACCTCGTTCACCGGGCCGCCTTCGCCATCCGTGCGACCTGCTCGTCCCACGCCACCCCGGTCACCCGCTGCACCGCCCGCACCAGCAGGCTCGCGGCCAGGTACCGCTCGACCGGGGTCACGTCGCACACCGCCAGCAGCCGGTAGAGCGCGTTGGTCCCGTTCCGGTAGACGGTCACCGGGCGCAGGTAGTCGGGGTGGTCGAAGTCGACCTCGATCAGTCGTCGGTGGTACTCGCCCGGCGCGTCCAGGTGGTCCCGGTGCCACCGCCGCAGCGCGTCGGGCTCACCCAGCTCCAGCGCGCGCTCCCCGAGCAGGTCGGTGGGGCCGGTGGGGAGTTCGCCCCGGTCGAAAGCGGCTTCGCCGAGTTCGCGGGTCGCGTCCGACCAGCGCGCCCAGACCGTCCCTAGCGAGCCGTCCAGCACCGAGCGCACGGTTTCCTCGGCGGCGTCCGCGTTGCGCTCCCAGAGCGCGTCGAACCGCGTTCGCAGCGCACCGTTGGGGTCGCTGTGCGCCAGGAAGCCCTCCAGGTGGGACAGGAACGAGTGGTAGCCGTTGGCGATCCCGGCCGGGAAGCGGCTGGCGTGCGCGGCCATCGCGATCAGCGCGAGCTGGGCGCGGCCCTGGCTCGTGCGGTCGGTGGACACCGCGTCGGTGATCGCCGGGACGCCCAGGCGCAGGCAGCGGGTGCGCAGCTCCACCAGCTCGGTCGAACCGGTCAGGCGCAGTATTGAGGTCAGGTCGGTTGGTTCGACCAGCACGGTGTTGTCCGGGTGGATCGGCTCGTAGGGTGGGGGGATAAGTTCGGCGATCCCGCTCTGCCGCGACCGTTCGAGGAGTTCGGCGTCGGTTGTGTCCACTGTGGATGGATGGTCGGTCAGGTGCGCCCGCAACCGGTCGGCGACCAGGGTCGCGGATTGGTTGATCGTCTCCGGGGGACCGTCCAGGCGCACCCGCACGTGCGGCCCGCCCAACCAGTGCCGCTCCAGGTGCCCGACCGCGCCCGCGTCGGTGGCCGCCGCGAGCGCGGGCAGCACGGCGGTGCGGAGCAGGGGCGCCTTGACCGGGTCGCGGTAGTGGCAGACGACGTCGATCACGAGTTCCTCCAGTAGGTTTCCGCGACCAGTTCGACCACTCGGCCGTCCGGTGCGGCGGTTCCCGGCACGGGCAGCGCCTCGGTCAGCCGCACCCCGTTCGGGAAACCTGCCAGCAGGCGCGGCAGGCAGCGCAGGTGCAGCGGGTCGCCGAGGTCGGCGTACTGCGGCTTGCGCGCCGTGAGCGCGTGCCGGTACGCCTCGGCGGAGTCGGGGGCGGCGTCCGGGCCGACGAACACGTGCTCGGGCAGGCCGTGCCTGGCGCGCAGCAGGGCGACGTCCAGCGCGGCCTGTGCCTCGGTGCGGATCGTGGGTGGGGTGGGGAAGCTCCAGGACCGGCGGGCCAGCACGGTGTTGCGGTGCGTCAGCGGGCCGAGTGAGGTGACGCCGTTCTTTGTCGCGCGCGAGCGCAGGGCGTCGAGGTCGATCCAGCCGCAGGACAGGTCCGAGTACAGCGGCGCCTGGCGGTCCGGGAGCGCGATCGGGACCATGAAACCCAGGTACAGCACGTCGAGCGGCTGACCGGCGCGGGTCACCCGGACCTCGTCGGTGACCGGGTCGTGCCGCACGTCCAGGTCGTCGGCGGGCAGGTCGGCCCAGCGGGCGTCCTCGCCTACCTCGCGCGCGCCTACCAGGGGGTGCAGGTTCGGGTTGAAGCCGCGCACGGGGCGGAACTGCACCGGGTCGTCGGTGTGTCGGAGGACCTGGGCGGTGACGGCCTCGCGTGCGCCGGGTAGTAGGGGGAGGAAGCGGCTGGTGAACTTGCCGAACCCGGAGTAGATCCGGTTGACCACCAGGCGGCCGTCGCCGGTGGGCTGGGCGAAGAAGCTGTAGGAGCCGGGACGGCGGGTGGTCCACGCGGGCAGGAGTTCGGCGGCCCGGTCGAGGGTGGCGTCGGTGATTGCTCCATTGTGGACTGTGGAGGTCAGTTCCTCGCGCACGGCGAGGAGTTCGAGCGCGGCGGGGTCGGTGAGGGTGGTGGGGGTGGTGGCGCAGGCGGAGGTGCTGTCCTGCCAGGCCTGGGTGATCGGGCCCGCGCTGTCGGCCAGGGAGGCGGCGCCGCCCTCACCGAAGCGCTCGGTGAAGCGGGATCGGATCAGGCGGCGGAGCAGGACGTGCTGGTCGAAGGCGATGAGCAGCGGGGTGAGCAGGGTCAGCTCGGGGAACGCGCCGAGTGGGGTGGTGGTCGGTTCGGGGAGGACGACGTCCTCGACCAGTGGGGGGATGTCGGACAGGTCGGCGCCTACTGCGGCGCCCAGGTCTTGCCAGGCCTCGGACAGCTCGGTGAGGACGGCTGATCTTGCGGGCGCTGGGGTGTGGGCGAAGGCTGCGGTGGTGGTGGCGATGGCGGTCAGCTTGGTGGCGAGGGTGGTTGTTTTGGTGGAGGGGGTGGGGGTGTTCGTGGTGGTGGGGAGGGTGTCGGGCGCGGAGGTGGTCAGCCAGGTCGCCAGCGCGGTCAGGGGGTCCGGGGTCTGCGGGTGCACCGGGGGGATCGGGGTGAGGAGGCCCATGTCCTTTGCCCGTGCGACGAAACCTCGTGCCGAGGCCGCCGAGTCTTTGGGTAGGCGGGCTGCCAGTGCTGATTCCACGTCGGGCAGGGTGAGGCCTGTCGGGCTGGCGTCGCGCACCAGCGCGATCACGAACCGCAGTGGGCCGGTGGCGGCTACGTCCACTTCCTCCTCGCGGGTGATGTCCGCGCGGCCCGTGCCCTTCACCGGGGTGTCGCGGCGGAACAGCACGCGGTCGCCGCGCAGGCGCAGGCCCGCCGCTAGGCGGTGCGGTAGGAGGGGGCCCAGCGCGTCGGTGAACCTGGTCACCAGCAGGCGGTGCGCGGCCGGGTGGGACACCGGGGTTTGGGGTGGTGAGGGGTGGGGCGGTGGGACCGCCCGGTCGTCCCACGTCGACCAGCCCACGTGGGTGTACCAGGACAGGGGGCTGGTCTTCGCGGTGGCGCGCAGGGCGTAGCGCAGGAGGGTCGGTTCCGCCTTGCGCGCCTTGCGGTCCGGGGTGCCCGAGGCGCGTGCGGTGCGGTCGAGGCCGTGCAGCAGGTCGGGGCCGGTGAGGGTGCTGGCCAGGCGGAGCGCGTCCGCCGCGCAGACCTCCGCCAGCCATGACCTGGAGGTCGCGAGCGCGTCCGGCCAGGCGGCCAGGGTCGCGGCCTCTGCTGTGGCGCGGGCTTCGTGCGCCGCCAGCCACTTCGCCAGCAGGGGGATCCGTTCTGGTAGGTCGCCCAGGGGGCGGGCGGGGTGCGGCGGGCGGTCGTTGTGCACGTCGCGGCGCAGTGGGAGCACGACCGCGCGGTGGAAGTCGGCGGGGTGGTGCGCGGCGCTGTCGTGCAGGGCGTCGGCCAGGTTCGGGGCCAGTGCGGCGAGGTCGGACTGTGCGGCGACCAGCGCGGCGAGCGCGGTGCGGAAGTCGGAGCGGGTGGGGCGGGGGTGGGGCAGCGCGGCCACCCGGACCAGCGCGTACGGCGCGAGTTCGGTGCTGGTGCCGTCGCCTGTCATCGGGTGCTCCTGGATCGGTCGCTGGTGGGGCCGGGGACGTTCGTTCGGGGTGTCCCCGGCCCCGTTCGGTCAGCCCTGCGGTAACTCCGGCTGCTGGCAGCAGCAGCACGAGGTGCTGCTGCACGAGCAGGCCGCCGTGGACGCGCCGGTCTCCGGCAGGGCGACCGCGTCGCGCATCGCCGTGACGGCCAGGTCGCCCAGGTCGAGCTCGGATTCGTCGAAGGTCAGGTCCATCGCCAAGTCCTCTCCGTGATCGTGCTGCGGTTCCCCGAATCGGGATCGGCGCAGGTCAGCGCGCGCCTGCCCGAGTGGCGGGGCTCGGGCCGCACGCTCCCACGTCGCGGTATACGTCGGGTATGCGCCGGGATTGACCTCCCCTATGGGCGCGTGCGGGAGCGACCCGAGGCTCCGGGTAGGACATAACTGAGGGTGAGCGGGTGAGTGGGTGAGCAGGGCGTCGGGGCGTCGGGACCAGGGGCGGTGGAGGAGCGGGGATGGTGGTCCGTGCGGGGGTGCGCGCGCAGCTGGGTGTGGCGATCCGGCTGTTCGGCGGGCCCGAGCTGAGCGGTCCCGAGGTGCGCGGGGTGGTGCCCCTCGGGGTGAAGGCGCGCACGCTGCTCGTGGTGCTGGCGCTAGAGGCGGGGGTGGCGGTGTCGACCGGGCGGTTGCTCGACGCGCTGTGGGAGCAGGAACCGCCGCGCAGCGCGGGGAAGAACCTCCAGCTGTACGCGAGCAGGTTGCGTCGGTGCCTTGACTCGGTGGGGGGCGGGGGCGGTAGCGGTGGTGGCGGTGGGCTGGCGCGGTTGTTGGTGCACGTCGGGCACGGGTATCGGTTGGACGTGCGGCCCGAGTCGGTGGACGCGCTGCGCGCGGCCGAGCGGGCGCGTGGTGGGGTGGCGGCGTTGCGGGGTGGGGACGCTGCGGTGGCCGAGGTGGAGCTGGGGGCTGCGTTGGCGGGGTGGCCGGTGGACGGGCTGGTGGGGTTGGTGCCGTCTGAGCCGGTGGTGGCGGTGGCGGGGTTGTGGCGGGAGCGCAGGTTGGCTGTGGTGGAGCACTTGGCGGCGGCGAAGGTGGAGTTGGGGGCGTGGGAGGAGGCGGCCGATTTGCTGGCCGCGCAGGTGGCGGCCAACCCCACTCGGGAGTCTGCGCACGCCGCGTTGATGCGGGTGCTGGTGCTGCGGGGGGATCGGGTGGGGGCGGTGGAGGTGTACCGGCGGTTGGGGCGGGCGTTGGAGGCGGAGTTGGGGGTTGGGCCGGGGGCTGAGGCTCGGGAGGTGTTCGAGGCGGCGTTGGGGCGGGGGTGAGGTGGGGGTGAGGTGGGGGAGGATGTCGGGCCTGTGCGGGAGGGTGTGGTCGTGGAGACGACCTTGCAGGTGACGATCGACTGCGCCGATCCCCGGCGGTTGGTGGCGTTCTGGGCCGAGGCGTTGGGGTACGTGCCCGAGCCGCCGCCGGGTGGGCACGCGACGTGGTGTGAGTACTGGGTGGCTATGGGGGTGCCGGAGGAGGAGTTCTTTGACGGTGCCGGGGAGGAGTCGGAGTCGGTCGTCGACCCGGCTGGGGTGGGGCCGAGGGTGTGGTTCCAGCAGGTGTCTGAGGTGAAGGCGGGGAAGAACCGGGTGCACCTGGATTTGAAGGTGGGGGGTGGGCGTGAGGTGCCGTTGGCGGTGCGGGTCGAGCGGGTGACGGCGAAGGTGGCGGGGCTGGTCGCTGCGGGGGCGAGTGTGCTGCGGGTGATGGACGAGCCTGGGATGGGGCACTACGGGGTGGTGCTCCAGGACCCGGAGGGCAACGAGTTCTGCGTGGTGTGAGCTTCGGGGCGCCGGTTTTGCGGGGGTGCGGTTCAGGACGTCGCCTCGCCGGCGGGGCAGGCCTCCAAAAACGAGAGGGACGAGCCCTGCCGGCTGGTGGTTGTTCCGGGGGTGGTGCGGTTGTACCCCTGCGGTGGTCCGGGTCCCTCGTCTCCGTTTGGCCTCCTTTCAGGCAAGCACACTCGTCAAGACGCCGTTTGACCAGGCAGTCTGCCGCGCGGTGCGGCGGCGTCTTGACACCTGCGCTCGGGCTTCGCCAGGCCACACGGAGACGAGGGACGCGGGAGTGGGGCTGCTTGGGCTCGCTGCGCTCGCCCCGCAGCCCGCTAGTGCGGTGAGGTGTGCGGGCCGCGTGCCACCAGGAGTGCGATTACCGCTAGTGCTAGTGCCAGGCCCAGTAGGCCGAAGCCTAGGGTGCTCGCCGTTGCGATCGCGCCCACCAGCAGCGGGCCGCCCGCGTCGCCCAGTTCGCGGCCTACCTCGGCCGCGCCCATGGTCTGGCCTACCCGTTCCTGCGGGGTGTGCGCGGCCAGGTGGGCGAAGCCGATCGGTGTTGCCAGGCCGGTGCCCGTGCCGATTGTCAGCGCGGCTGCCAGCAGGCCGGGCACGCCGGGGAGTGCTGCGGCTGCCACTGCGCCCGTTGCGGCCAGCAGCAGGCCGCCTGCCATGCCTGCCGTGTCGCCGATCCGGCCCGCGTCGCGCCATCGGCCTGCCAGGGGTTGTACTAGTGCTGCCGTGGCCGCCAGCAGGGAGACCACGGCGCCGGTCGCCAGTGGGCCCAGGGGTGCGCCCGCCACTGGGAGGAAGCCGACGCCGACCGCCAGGACCGCCGTCGCGCCCGCCAAGGTCGCGGTGGGGCGCAGGAATGAGGCGGAGCCCAGGCGGCGGGCCAGGTCCAGCACGGTTTGCCTGGTCCTGGGGAGTGGGGGGACGGTGGGTACTGCCGCTAGCGACCACGTGGCCACGGCCAGTGCCAGGGTGGCCAGCACGCCGAACAGGAGCGGGTGGCCGCCCAGGTGGATCAGGACGCCGCCCAGCAGTGGGCCCAGCGTGTAGCCGAGACCCTTCCAGGCGCCGTAGCCGCCGAAGACTCGGCCGTGGGTGGTTTGTGGGGAGAGTCTGGCCACCAGGGTGCTCGCGGCCGGGGAGAACGCTGCGGCTGCGGCGCCTTGGGCGAGTCTGGCCAGGCCGACCAGGGCGGGGTTGCCCGCCAGCACGAACGCGGCCGAGGCCGTGGCGAACGCCAGGAGGCCGGCTAGTAGGACGGGGCGCGGGCCGATTCGGTCGGTGAGGGCGCCGAAGACCGGCTTGAGGACCACCTCGGCGCCGTCGTAGACGGCCAGCAGCAAGCCCAGTGCGAGCAGGGACGCGGCGTCGCCGGTGTAGTCGCCGAGGCTCGCGGCGATGCTGTGCGCGCCGAAGGCGGTGACGAAGCCCGCCGCGTAGAGGGGGAGCAGGCGGGCTCGGGGGGAGTCGTGGGAGTCGGGCACGGTGGCGTTCACATCTGGTGCAGTGCTTGGAAGACGCGGTTGGTGTAGTCGGACAGGCGGTCGGCGCAGTGCGCCAGCCTTCGGTCCGCCTCGGCTGCCTCGGGGGAGCCGAACAGGTCGCGCACCTTCACGTCCCGGTGCCAGCGCTTCAGCCGCTCCAGGCTCTGCTCCTCCTCTTCCAGTTCGGCCATGGTGAACTTGCCGTTGCGGATCTCCTTGTCGATCTCCGCGTCGAACTTGCCGCAGTCGGCCAGGAACTCGGTCCACTCCTCGGCGCGCTCGGCGGTGAACATCGCCTCCAGGCGGGCGGAGTCGGTCTCTGCGCGGCCGGTGGCGTCCAGCACGAGCACCTCGCCCGCACCTCGCTCGGCCAGTTCGACGACGCGGGTGACGCCGTCGGCGAACACCGGCGCGTCTGGGACGACCCAGGCGCCCTGTCCCAGTGAGAGGGCGCCGATGCGGCGCAACTCCCGCCACACCGCGACCCGGTGCCTGCTCGGGGTCGCTGGGACTTGGACGACGAGCACCAGCCAGGGGGAGGGAGAGGGGGAGCGTTGATCCGTCACGGGGGTGAATGTAGCAGCCGTTACAAACGGTGTGGTGACGGATTGTGGGGAAATTTTTGGAAAGCCTCGGGAAACGCGCCTGACCGCGACCCGATCCCCACGCGGATCGGGTCGCGGCCGGTTCCGGGGATCAGATGAGGGCGAGGGTGGCGGTGCTCGTGGCGGACGAGATGCCCGAGCCGAGCAGGCAGTCGAGCAGGTCCAGTGACAGCGCCGTGACGACCAGCGTGCCGGTCGACCCGCTGAACTTGCCTGCCGTGATCAGCCCGGTGAACGTCGTCACCAGTTGACCCGCGACCGCGACCGTGGTCCTGGTGTAGTCGAAGAAGCTGCTCTCACCGGTGTTCCACAGGATGCTCACCGTGCCTGACTGCGAGCCCGGCACGGTGACCAGGCAGGACAGCTCCACGGCGTCGCTGTTGGCGATCTGCGCGCTGGTGACGAGCGGGTCGACCAACGATGTGCAGGGACCCAGGTTCAGGGTCTCGCCGACGGTCGTCGAGCCTGCTGTGGCGGTGATGGGCGGGGTGTAGGTGGTGACGCCGGTGCCGAGGGCGCAGGTCGCGTCACCGGGGGCGGCCTGGGCCGGGGCGGAGAACAGCAGCAGGGACGTGAGCGTGGCGGCGACGGCCGCGAGGAGGCGAGTTCTCATGCCCCTAACTCCAGCCCTCGCCAACCCCCTGCGGCAATCGCCGTCGCACTACCGGGAAGCGCTTTCACGCCGGTGTCCGAACCATTCCCGGTCGTGCCGGGGAAGTGGGTCGGAGGTCTGGTCCAGGTGGGTGAGTCAATCGGTAACGGGACAACCCGACCGGGAAGTTCCACGACGGGGAAGGGGAGGAAGGGAAAGATCCGGCCGCGACGGCCGTGACGGTCGCGCGGCGGGAGGTTCCCCTCCCGCCGCGCGACCGGTCTCACGGGTGCAGCAGGCCCGCCGGTTTGCTCAGCACGGTCAGCACGGTGTCCAGGCCGGTCAGGCGCAGCATCTTGTGCACCGGCGGCGGCGGGCCTACCAGGCTGAACGCCGCCTGCTCGGCCTCCGCCCGCTCGTGCGCGCCGATGAACACGGTCAACCCGCTGGAGTCGCAGAACGCCAGCGAGCTCAGGTCCAGCACCAGGTGGTGCCCGCAGCCCAGCGGCACCCCGGCGATCGCCTCCCGCAGGCGTGCCGCGCTGCGGTGGTCCAGCGCGCCGGCCGCCGTCACGACGTGCCTGGTCGCGGTGGTCGTGCTGGTGATCGTCAGCTCGCTCACGCCGGTCCCACCCCGAACGCGAGCACCGCGGCGTCGTCCTTGCCTCCGCCGCCTGCCAGCCGCTCGGTCAGCTCGTCCACCACGTCCCGCGCCGAGCCCGGCCGCACCCCGTCGAGCAGGTCGTCGCCGAGTCCGTCGGTGTGCAGCACGAGCACGTCGCCCGCCGCGAGCCTGGCGGTGCGGCGGGTGAACCTGGGCGCGGCCAGCAGCCCCACCAGCTGCGCGCCGGGCGTGTGCAGCACCTCCACGGCGCCGTCCGCGCGCACCACCAGCGCGGGCGGGTGGCCGCCGCTGGCCAGCGCCACCGCGAACCCGTCGTCGGTGGGGCGCAGCACGCCCACCACGGCCGTGCAGAACTCCGGCACCCCGTCGCGCTGCCCGCGCAGCACCTCGTTCAGCCTGCCCAGCGCCGCCGACGGGCCGGACTCGGTGATCGCGGCCCCGCGCAGCGCGTACCTGGCCACCGAGGTCAGCTCGGCCGCTGCGGGGCCGCGCCCGCTGACGTCGCCGACGAAGAACCCCAGCCGGTCGCCGCCGCACAGCGGGTACACGTCGTAGAAGTCGCCGCCGACCTCGTCGGAGTTCGCCGCGCGGTAGTGCGAGGCCACCTCCAGGCCCGGCAGCGACGGCAGGGTCGGTGGCAGCAGGGTGCGGCGCAGCGCCTCGGTGAGCCTGCGGTGGTGTTCGCGGTCCCGCTCGGCCTCCTGCCTGGCCCGCACCAGCTCCCGCTCGTACGAGCGGCGCTCCCGCGCGTCGAACACGGTCAGCCGGATCAGCTGCTGCTGCCCGTCCGAGCCGTTCTTGGCCTTCGCGGTCACCAGCACCGGCAGCCGCTGCCCGTCGGCGGCGACCAGGTCCAGCGCGATCTCCCTGGCCTCGCCGTGCATCCGCAGCATCGGCGCGTAGTGCGTCTCGTGGTACAGCTTGCCGCCCACGGTCAGCAGGTCCACCAGGTACCGGCGGCCCACCAGCTCCTCGCGGCGGTAGCCGAGCCAGTCCAGCAGCGTCGAGTTGACCTTGGCTATCTCGCCGTCCAGCAGCGTGGACAGGTACCCGCAGGGCGCGTGGTCGTACAGGTCCTCGACGCTGTCCTCCAGCAGCGCGGAGAACGCGACGGCGGCCTCGTCGCCGTCGAGGTCCGGCACCACGCGCTGGTCGGTGGGTCGGGTCACGGCTGGCTCCTCCCCGGCTGCTCGGCCAGGAATCCGCGGATGGCGTCGGTGGTCGCCTCGGGGGCGCTCAGGTTCGGGCAGTGCCCGGTGGCGTCGAGCAGCACCATGCGCGCGCCGGGGATCGCGTCGCGCACGTACGCGCCGATCCGCTGGTCGGCGATCACGTCGTTGCGGCACTGCAGGACCAGCGTGGGCAGCGACACGGCGGGCAGGTCGGCCCGGTTGTCGGAGGTGAAGGTGACCCGCGCGAAGTGCCTGGCGATCGCCGGGTCGGTGCGGCAGAAGCTCTCGGTCAGCTCCTCGCCCAGCTCGGGGCGGTCCGGGTTGCCCATGATCGCCGGGGCCATGGCGGCGGACCAGCCGAGGTAGTTGCTGTCGAGGGACTCCAGGAGCTCCTCGATGTCCGCCGGGCTGAAGCCGCCACGGTAGTCCTCGTCGTCCACGTAGCGCGGCGACGGGCAGACCAGCACCAGCGCGCCGAAGCGGGACGGGTCGCGGTTGGCGGCGAGCACGCCGATCATGGCGCTGACCGAGTGGCCGACGAACACCGCGTCGCGCAGGTCCAGGTCCGCCAGGACCTCCAGCACGTCGGTGGCGTACCCCTCTAACGTGTCGTACTTGTCGCGCCGGTAGGCGGTCAGGTCCGACTTGCCCGCGCCGACGTGGTCGAACAGCACCACGGGGTGCTCGGCCTCGAACGCCGGGGCCACCAGGCGCCACATGTTCTGGTCGCAGCCGAAGCCGTGGGAGAAGACCACTGGCCGACCGGTCGGCGAGCCGGTGACCAGCACGTTGTTCCTGCTGCGGATGTTCATGAGCGGGAAGTATCTCATTGCGCCGTTCGCTTGGGACGACATCACTCGTTCGTCCTAACATCGGCACGAACGGGTAGATCCTTGAGGGGCTAGGGCATTTCTTGGTCACGGGGAATTGCGGATAGGTGGGGCATCCCCCGTGCGGGTGGGTGAAGTGCGGTCACGAAAGAGGGGTGCTCACCCGAACGAGTAGTCCTACCGATGCTCCGGGGCTGGCCGGATCGCCACGATGATCACATGCCCCCTGGGCGGAACCTGCTGGTGCACCTGCTCTGCTTCGCGGTGTCGGCGGGGCTGGCGCTGGCCCCCCTCTTCCCGATGAGCGAGGAGATGACCTTCGGGGATTGCTGTTCCTCGGGTTCCTGCTGTGGGTGCTGTCGGTGCCGAGCACCGTCGCGGCCGGGATGCGGCGGCGTGGTCGGCTCGACGCGAACGTGGTGCTGCCGCTGCTGCTCCTGTCCGGCGCGCTGGTCCTCGCCGCCGTGCTGTTCTCCTGGCCGCACGTCCCGGCGGGACCGCTCGACATCGGCGACGCGGGCCGGGTGGGGCTGCTGATCTCCGTGTTCGGCGTTCCGCTCCTGCTGGCCTGGGTCGTGTTCGAGGTGCTGGCGGCGCGCCTGGACCGGGGGGACCGGCCGCTGGTGCGGTGACGCCGCGATGATGATCGGGTGGACGAGGTCGAGGTGGTCGTCGCGCACCACGAGCGGGCGACGTTGCGGGTCGGTGGGGTGTTCCTGAAGGTCGACGCCGACCGGGCGCGGGCGGACGTCGAGGTCGCGGCGATGGGGCTCGCCCCGGTGCCCACGCCCGAGGTGCTGTGGCGCAGGCCGCCGGTGCTGGCGCTCGGCGCGCTCCGGGGCGCGGCGCTGGCCCGGATGGGGGAGCCGTCGAGCGCGCCCGCTTCGGCGTGGGCGGCGGTGGGCGCGATGGCGCGGGCGCTGCACGACGCGCCGCCGCCGTGGCCGGGGCGCTCGGCGGAGGAGGTGGCGGCGGAGGTCGACGGGGTGTGCGCGTGGCTGGTGGACAACGGCGTGCTGTCCACCGACGTGGTCGCGCGGGCGGTGAGGGCCGCCGCTCCCGCGCTCCGGCCGTGGACGCCGGTGTTCACCCACGGCGACCTGCAGGTGGCCCACGTGTTCCTGGACGGCGACGAGGTGACGGGTGTGCTCGACTGGTCCGAGGCGGGTGGGGGAGACGCCGCCTACGACCTGGCCTCGTTGACGCTCGGGCACCCGGAGCGGCTCGGCGACCTCGTCGCCGGTTACGGGGACGTGGACCTCGACGTGGTCCGCGCCTGGTGGGCGGCGCGGAGCCTGAAGGCGATCCGGTGGCTGGTCGAGCACGGGATCGAGCCCGCGCCGGAGCTGGCGGTGCTCAGCCGCCTGGGCTGAGCAGCTCGCGCCGGGCGGTCCCGCCACCGAGGGGGACCGCCCGGCGCGAGCGGTCAGCCCGTCGCCACCGCGAACACGTGCAGGCCGTCGTCCACCGGCAGCACCACCGCCGCGATCCGCTTGCCCTCCGGCGCGGTGTACGGCTTCGTCGCGAAGATGTGCGTCGCCACCGACTCGTTCCCGCCGCCCGACTGGTTCCGGTACGGCGTCGTCGCCACGACCACGTTCCCGTACGCGGGCGCCGACCCGCCGCCGCCGAGCGTCCAGTCGCTGAAGCCGAGCTGCGTCGTCGCGGTGGTCCCGTCGGTGAACTCCACCACCGCGTCCTTGGCCCGCTGCCCGTTCGTCGCCGACCCGACGAACGCCAGCCGCGTCCCCTCGGCGGTGATCCGCTGCTTGTTCGCCACCGCGTTGTCCGGCAGTCCGGCGGGGGAGTCCGGCCAGGTGAACGCCAGGCCGTCGACCGATCCGGTCCCGCCCGCGACGAGTCCGGCCGCCGCGAGGGCCTGCCGCGAGTAGCTGTACCCGCCGCCGTCGAAGTCCGCCGCGCCGGTCGCGTCGTCGGAGATCCCGGCGTTGTCCACGGCCGCGAGCATCGAGTCCTCCGGCGCGACCTTCACCACCAGCGGCAGCTCCACCGGTTCCGCGCCCGCCACCAGCACCCGCACCGAAGCCGGGTAGAAGCCCCGCGCGGCGTCCGGCGCGGCCGTCACGGTGAACTCGGACCCCGTCACCGGGCCGAACTCCAGCCCCGGCGGCCCGGACACCTCGTAGCGCACCTCGGGATCGCCGTCGTACAACCGGGTCTTGACGATCCGCGCGGTCAGCGTCCCGCCGGGCTGCACCACCGGGGCGCCCGGCTCCACGGCGAAGTGGAACGGCTGGTCGTGCCTGATCGGCTTCTCGCCCTGCCGGAACGACGGCGGCGCGTCAGCGGCCCCCGTGCCCCACGTGGTGGGCGTCGTGGACAGGGTGAAGTCCAGCTTCCCGCCGCGCCGCACCAGCGAGTCGTCGACCCAGGTCCTGGTGCTGGCCCGACCGTTGACCTTCAGCGCGCGCACGTACTTGGTCTGCGCCGACGCCCCCGGCGCGGTGATCCGGATGTCCCGGCCGCCGTCCCGGTGGATCGTCGCCGAGGTGAACAGCGGCGCGGACAGCACCAGCTCGGCCCGCGACGGCACCTGCGGGTACAGGCCCAGCGCGGCGAACACGAACCACGACGACATCGCGCCGAGGTCGTCGTTGCCCGGAATCCCGCCCGGCCCGGTGGTCCACAGGGTGTTCACGACCTCCCGCACGGTCTCCTGGGTCTTCGCGGGCCGACCGGTGTAGTTGTACAGCCACGGCACGTTCAGCGACGGCTCGTTGTCCAGCTCCGACTTCGCCCCGCCGTGCTTGGAGAGCGCCCAGCTCCCGTCCGCGTCGTGGAAGAAGTCGTCCAGCCGCCGGTTCACCCGCTCCGCGCCGCCGAGCGACTCCACCAGCCCGGCCACGTTGTGCGGCACCATCCAGGTGTACTGGGCGCTGCTGCCCTCCACGAACCCGTTGCCGGTGTCCGGGGTGAAGCCGGGCGCCCACTCGCCGCTCTCGTCCCGGTTGCGGACGTACCCGCCGGTGCTGTGCGCCACCGGGTCGTAGTTGTTCTGCCACCACTGGGCCCGCTCGGCGAACCGCCGCGCCGTCGCCCGGTCGCCGGTGCGCTCGGCGAGCTGGCTCAGCGCGAAGTCCGCCCCGGACACCTCCAGGGTCTCGGCCGCGCCACCCCAGGCGTTCGACACCGACGGCATGTAGTTCAGCCGCAGGTACTTGTCGAGCGAGGGCCGCTGCCCGACCGACATGACCGCCCAGCCCTCCTTGCTCAGGTCCAGCGCGGTGGGCGTGGTGGCGGCCTTGACGAGCGACTTCGTCGCGGCCCGGACGTCGAACCTCTCGCCGCCGAACGCGAGGATGCCCGCGAGGGCCTGGGCGGACGGGTCGCCGCTCATCACGTGCGTGCCGCCGGAGGCGTGCGTCCAGCGGTCCCAGACGCCGTCGTTCTGCTCGGCCTGGTTCAGCAGCGACTGGGCGATGTCCGAGCCCACGTCCGGTTCGAGCAGGGTGAGCAGCTGGACCTGCGAGCGGTAGACGTCCCAGCCGGAGAACGTGGCGTACTGGGCCTTCTGCCGCCCGGACACCTTGCGCGCCCTGCCGTCGAAGCCCGCGTACCGGCCGTCCACGTCGCTGAACACGTTGGGGTGCAACAAGGAGTGGTAGAGCGCGGTGTAGAACTTGGTCCGGTCGGCGTCCGAGCCGCCGCCCACCTCGACCTTGCGCAACTGGTCCTGCCAGGCGCGGTAGGCGTCGTCCCGCAGGTCCTCGAACGGCCTGCCGGTGTTCTCCGCGCGCAGGTTGCGCAGCGCCCCGTCCTGGCTGACGTACGAGATCCCGACCCGCACGCCCACCGTCGAGCCGGGCTCGAAGCCGAGGTACGCGCCGGAGCCCTTGCCCAGCACGGGCCAGCCGTTCGTGCCGTAGGTGGTGCCGCCGCGCGCCGAGGTCGAACCGGGGGTGACGGTCGTGTCGGTCCAGGTGCCGGTGCCGGTGAACGGGCGGTCGAACTCCAGGGCGAAGTGCAGGGTGTAGTAGCTGCGCCTGCCCGCCTGGTTGATGTAGCCGCAGAAGTTGCCGCTGGTCACCGAGCCGGTGACGGTGCGCCTGGCCGCGTCCACGGTCGTGCTCGCGTCGCTGCTGCCCACCTGCGACTTGGCGGTGTTCACCAGCACCGTGGCCGGTTTCCCCGCCGGGAAGGTGAAGCGGCCCGCGCCGGTGCGGGCGGTCGCGGTCAGCTCCACCTGCGCTCCGGACTTCAGCCGCACGTCGTAGCGGCCGGGCTTCGCGGTCTCGTCGGCGTGCGCGAAGTCGCTGGCGTACAGCGCGTCGGTGGCGTCCGAGGCCGGGCTGGTGGTGACCTCGCCGACGTGCGGGAAGATCGGCACGTCGCCCGACCCGCCCGCGCACCCGGTGCCGGACATGTGGGTGAGGCTGAAGCCGCGCAGCCGGGTCGCGTCGTGCCGGTAGCCGCCTGGCGCGGCGGCGCGCAGGGTGTTGCCGCGCGTGCCCTCGGGGCTGAAGGAGAACATGCCGAACGGCAGCACCGCGCCGGGGAAGGTGTTGCCCAGGTTGGTGGTGCCGATCAGCGGGTCGACGTGGGCTGCGGGATCGGGGACGACCAGGGGTGCGGGCTGGGCGGCGACCGGGGTCGCCATCGTGGCGGTGAGGACCGCCGCGAGCGCGGTGACCAGTGCTCCTCTTGGGTGCATGGTCCTCGAACGTACTGAGAGTGCGCGGCTGTACCCAGAGCGTGAGCGTGTTCTGTCGTCAACCGGACAGGTGGTGCTGCGGGCGGGGCGACGATTCTTGCGCTCCCCGTGCAACCCGCGGCGGCCGAGGGCCGCTATCTGAAGATCATGAGAACCCTCAAGCTCTCCGCCGCCACCGGGCTGGCCGTGCTGCTCGGCGCCGGGCTGGCGGGCGGCGTCGCGCTGGCGCAGCCGTCGTCGACGGCACCGGCGGCCACCCCGTCCTCCACGGCCCCGGCGGCGACGCCGTCCTCCACCCCGGCGGCCACCCCGTCCTCGACGCCCGCGCCGACGGGCTACAGCGTCACGCCGTGGCTGTCCGCGAACATCCGCGAGTGCCCGTACACGTCCTGCGAAGTCGTCGGCCGGACCACCGTGGAGCAGGCGCTGCCCGCGTACTGCTGGACGCACGGCCAGACGATCACCGACTACGGCATCACCAACGACGTCTGGGTCGCGGTCGGCTTCGGCCCGTCCGGCAGGCGGCACTACGTCAGCGCCGTGTACCTCAGCGGTGACGAGCGCGGCAACCTGCCCGCCCACCTGACCTGCGGTCCGATCCTGGTGCCGCCGGTGCCGAGCGCCAGCCCGACGCCGACGCGCGGGACCGTGGTCCTGCCCACGCCGTCCAGCGTGCCCAGGGCCGAGCCCGCCCCGTCCAGTTCCGCTCAGCCGCAGCAGGTCCCGGCCAGTTCCATCCAGCCGGAGCCCGCCCAGTCGAGCGTTCCCCAGGCCGAGCCCGCGCCGTCGAGCTCCGTCCAGCCGGAGCCCGCGCCGTCCAGCACCGCCCCGGCCAACTGACCCCGGCGAGCTGACCCACCGCGAGCTGATCGCGGCGGGCTGATCGCGGCGGGCTGATCGCGGGGCGGCGGGACTACCCGGTCCCGCCGCCCCACCGCCACGGCCCGCCCGCCAGGAACCCGTCCAGCACCCCGGTGTGCCCGCCGGGCAGCAGCGACTTGTCCCGCGCCCAGCCGTCGTCGTGGTACGTCGCCAGGTGCCGCTCCGCCGCGTCGCACACCAGCGTCACCACCCGCCCGCCACCGCGCTCGCGCAACCGCGCGGCCAGGTGCAGCGCGCCCCACAGGTTCGCCCCGGTCGACCCGCCCACCGCGAGCCCGGTCCGCGCCCTGGCCAGCCGCGCCCCGGCCACCGACGCCGCGTCCGGCACCGGGATCACCAGGTCCACCACCCCCGGCAGGAACCCCGGCCCCATCACCGGCCGCCCGATCCCCTCGATCCGCGACGGCATCCCGGTCGCGTAGTCGGCCGCCCCGGTCACCCAGCCGGGGAAGTGCGCCGAGCGCTCCGGGTCCACCACGGCCAGGCCCGTGCGCAGCCCGTGCGCCCGGATGTGCCTGCCCAGCGACGCGGACGTCGCCCCGGTCCCCGCGCCGACCACCACCCAGTCCGGCTCGCCCACCTGCGCGAACAGCTCGGCCGCCAGGTCGTCCCCGCGCCAGTCGACCACCCGCGCGGCGTTGGCCTGCTGGTCCAGGTGGTGCCCGCCCAGCTCGGCGGCGAGCCTGCGCGCCTCCTCGTGCACCCCGGCGGGCGGGGTGAAGAAGCGGGGGGTGAAGCCGGTGACCCGCCTCGGCCGCCCCGGCACGACCACCAGGTGCCGCACGCCCAGCAGCCGGGCGAAGTGCGCCTGGGCGAGCGCCCCGGTGCCGCCGGTCGCCTCGACCACCACGCCGGACTCGGTGAGCTGGCCGGAGGCGATGGCGTGCCGGAACAGCGCGCGGGCCGAGCGGTGCTTCAGGGTGCCGGTGGGGTGCGCGGACTCGTCCTTGAGCAGCAGGTCGACGCCCCACTCCGGGGGCAGGTCGAAGCGCAGCACCGGGGTCGGCGCGGCGGCCACGCGCTCGGCGTCGAGCAGGGCCAGCGCCCGCGACGCCCACCGGTCGGAACCCACACCACCGGGTGTACCACGGCGCGGGGCGGGGGTGGTCCGGCTAGCTCGCCGTTTCGCCGACGGCGATCGCGAAGACGCCCGGCAGCGCCGCGAACGCCTCGCGCGCGCACCCCGCCAGCTCCGCCCTGCCCGGCGATCCCGGCAGCCCGGCCCAGCGCTCCTGTGCCCGCTGGAACGCCGCCACCAGCACGTCCACCGCCAGCCGCAGCCGCAGGTCGTCCTCGGGCAGGCCGGTGCGACCGCGCAGGACCTCCAGCGCGGCCAGGCTCGTGCGGTGGCAGAAGTGCAGGCCGTGCGCGTCCACCGACGGGACGCGGGCGGCCAGCTGCCTGCTCAGCAGGAGCCGGTCGGCCCAGCCCTCGTCCGGCATGTCCGCCAGGGTCGCGAGCAGGGCCTCCTGCAGCAGGTCCACGACCTTCCCGCGCCCCTCGTCCCGCGCCAGCCTGGCCAGGAACGCGCGCCACATGTCGTGGCCGGGCGCCGTGGCCACGTCCTCCTTGCTGGTGAAGTACCGGAAGAAGGTCCGCTTGGACACCTCGGCCGACTCGCACAGCTCGTCCAGGGTCGTCGCCGCGAACCCCCGGTCGGTGAACAGCTCCAGCGCGGTCGCGACCAGCGTCTCGCGGGTGCGGTGCTTCTTGCGCTCGCGCAGCGTCTCCACGCGGCGAGTCTAGGGCGCGCGCCCGGTTGGCCGCTCGGAAGCTTGTGCCACTGAGTGGCACTTTGGGCTAGGGTCGGTCGCGGGCACACCCCAGCCCCTCCCGAGGAGGACCACGAAGTGCGCGCACTGCTCGTCGACCACTCCGCGCCCCGCCACCTGCGCCTGGGCGAGGCGCCCGACCCCGTCCCCGCGCCTGATCAGGCGCTGGTGCGGGTCGCCGCCACCTCCCTCAACCCCGGCGAGCTGACCGCCCTCGCCGACCTGCCGGGCGGCGCCGTCCCCGGCTGGGACGCGGCCGGTGTCGTCGTCCGCGCCGCCGCCGACGGCTCAGGACCCGCCGAGGGCGCGCCCGTCGTCACCCTCGGCCTCGCCGGGGCGTGGGCCGAGCTGCGCGCCGTCGACACCGCCCACCTCGGCCCCGTCCCCGGCGGCGCGGACCTCGGCCCGATCAGCACCGTCCCGGTCGCGGCGGGCAGCGCACTGCGCGCGCTGCACCGCCTCGGCCCGCTGCTGGCCCGCCGGGTCCTGGTCACCGGCGCGACCGGCGGCGTCGGGCGCTACGCCGTCCAGCTCGCCCGACGCGCGGGCGCGCACGTCGTCGCGGTCACCTCCGACCCGGCCGGGAGCGCGGACGGGCTGCGCGCCCTCGGCGCCCACGAGGTGGTCGGGCCCGACCTGGCCACCGAGCCCGTGCACGGCGTCGTGGAGCTGGTCGGCGGACCGGTGCTGGTCGCCGCGCACGCCCTGCTCCTGCCCGGTGGCACGCTCGTCTCGGTCGGCCGGGCCTCCGGCGGCGAGTCGGTGTTCACCGGCGCGGCCTTCGAGGGGACCTTCCTGCCGGACCGGGTCATCACGACGTTCTTCCTGCCCGCCAGCGGCCCCGGCCTCGGCGCCGACCTGGCCTGGCTGGCCGCGCGGGTCGCGTCGGGGGAGCTGGACGCGGGCGTGGCCTGGCGCGGCTCGTGGACGCGGGCGGACGAGGCGGTGGCCGCCCTGCTGGACGGGCGGCTGCGCGGCAAGGTGGTGCTGGAGCTCGACTAGTTCCCGGTCGGGTGGAAACCGTTGCGCCGCAGGGGTTCCCGTCACCTGCGGCGCGCGGTGGCTTGGCCGGGTGGGGTGCCGGGTACTTCCCCGCGTTTGCGCGCTCTTCGGTGGAACCGTTGCCGGGCAAGGGAAAACCCGCCCCCGCGTTGCCGCGCGAGAGCGGGTCGAAGATCCCCGTGTCGCAGGTTCAGACCATGCGCACCGCCTCCGGCGCCCGGCTGAGCGGGCTGCCCTCCGGCTTGAGGCCCAGGTCCGCTCCCGTGCGCACCTCGGCCGAGTCGATCAGGATGTCGTGGTGGTCCGGGTGGTGGCGGGCGTCGAAGCCGACCACCCGCGCCGCCCCGCCCGGCGGACCTGCCGCCCGCACGTCCCGCTCCATCACCGAGCCTCCCATCGGCAGACCTCGTCCACGGGGGCGAGCGCGGCCGGACCGCCGTCGCCCCACCCCGCTCCCACCCGCACCGCGCGGCGCCCCCGCGCATCCGTGCCGCAGCGCGGACCAGATCGTGGTGCGTCCTTCCCGCGCGTCGGCGCGCAGCACCGTCCCGTCGGCCATGCGCACCTCCACGTCCTCGTGCCCGCCGGGGGCCTGGGTCGAACGGGTGCCGAATTCACCCGAACCGGCGAGGCCCGTCGCGTCGAACGCAGAACCGGGGGAGTGCGGACCCGCGCCGTATGGGGAAGCCGAACCGGGTGAACCGCAGGCGGGGACACCCGCGATGCCGCCCGCGATGCCGCTCGCGACGTGGACCGGGCCGCCGGTCGGGTTCACGTCGCGAGTAACCCCGGCACCGTCCGCCACCGGCGTGCCGCCACCGTCCACGGTCGCCGCGAACCCAGCCCTGTCGAGCCCGACCCCGGCGCCGCGTCCAGTCCCGACGTCGCGCCTGACCCCGGCACCGAACCCGGTCCCGTTGCCGAATCTGGTCCCGCCGAGCCCGGTTGCGCCCGCGCGGGCGGTCACCGCCGCCACCGCGCGGACCTCGTCACCGGTCTCCCTCGGACCCGCAGCCGGCAGGCGTGGCAGCGGGTCCCGGTTCAGCGCGATCACCGCAGCAGCCGGGACATCGCCCGGCCCGCCGAGACGAACGCGGCCGACGCGCCGACCGGCGGCCCGGCCGACTCGCGCGGGCGCGGCGCCACGTGCGGTTCCAGCGACCACGCGCCCTGGTACCCGTTGGCGCGCAACAGCTCCACGCACTCGGCGACCCGCGCGTCCCCGGTTCCGGGGTCCACGAACCGCTCGCCCACCGCGTCCTTCACGTGCACGTGCTCGACGTGCCGGGCGAGCTGGGCCAGCGCCGCGAGCCCGTCGTACCCGTGCGCGACGGGGTTGCCGGTGTCGAACAGCAGTCGCAGCGCCGGACTGTCCACTTCAGACATCAACTCCAGCGCCCGCTCCGCGCTCGCGCCCGCCCACCCCGAGCAGTTCTCGTGCAGCAGCACCACCCCGGCCACCTCCGCGCGCACCGCCAGCTCCCGCACCCGCGACACCACCCGCGCCCGCCACAGCGGCTCGGCCAACCCGTCGTTGGGGTAGGACATGATCCGCACGTACCGGGTACCCAGCTCGGCGCACCGCCGCAGCAGCACCTCCAACTCGGCCAGGTCCCGCTCGAACGGCCCGGTCACCGGCCGCGCCCGGTTGCCGATCCGCGAGTCCAGGCACACCGCCCGCACCCCGGCCGCGCCCAGAGCGTCGACCACACCCGCGAACACCTCGTCGCTCAGGTCCGCGACCGCGACGCCGTCCACGGTCCGCAGCTCGATCGCCGACCAGCCCAGCTCCGCCAGCACGGCGAGCTGACCGTGGAGGTCGGACGCGGCCTCGTCGGTGATCCCGGCGAGCACGGGACCGGCGGGGGCGTGCGGGCCCGAACCCGGCGACCCCGAGGCGGACGGGTCGGTGACCGCGTCGGGCTGCCGCCGGGCGTCCGGCGAACCCTGGGCAGGCTGCGCGCCTGACGACCATTCGCCGCCTGCCGCCGATCCTCCTACCGCAGCCCCACCGGCCGCCGCACCGCCGCTCCTCGCGCCGCCACCCGCAGGCCCGCTTGCCGTCGACCTACCAGCCGCCGATCCGCCGCTCGCAGACCTGCCGCTCACAGCCCCAGCGACCATCGGCCCACCGGTCGCCAGTTCACCGCTCGTCGTCCGGCCGCTCGTCGTCCCGCGCGCCACCGACCTCCCGGCCGCAGCCCCACCGGCCGCAGCCCCACCGCCCAGCGCAGCCCCACCGGCCACCACGCCCGTCCCCACGCCCATCACCCCGCCGAGCCCCGCCAACCCGGTCACCCCCACCGCCCGGCCCCCCGTGCCGTCAGCGCGCACCGGTCGGCGTCCTGCTCTCGGCGCGCGCGGTCGGCACGACCGGTTCGGCGCTGATGTTCTTCGCCACCGACAGCAGCCGCACCACGTCCCCCGCGAACGCGAACCCCTGCGAGTGCGGGTCCCCGGTGCCCCGGAACAGCCGGTAGGCGCGCAGCACCCACTCGGTCAGCGAGTCGTCCCGCAGCACGGTGTGCTCGCGCCGCCCGTGCCCGGTGACGGTCAGCTGCGAGTGGTCGTCGTCGCCGCTCACCGCGTAGTGGCCGACGGCCCGCCCGCGCTCGAACTCCACGGTCACCCGCCGCTCGCGCACCGGCGAGGTCAGGTCGGAGCTGATCTCCGCGCGCACGCCGCTGTTGTGCCGCAGCCCCAGCCGCGCCCCGCCCATCCTGGGCACCACCACGTCGCCGAACGCCAGGTCCGACCCGGCCGCGTGGGTGACCCGCGCGCTGCCCGCCAGCCGCAGCGCCAGGCCGACCCCGTGCGGCAGCTCCACGTCGAACGCGGTCGGGTGGCTCGGCGCGGTCAGCGAGCGGCGGAAGCGCGGCTTGTTCTGCACGATCGACACCGAGCGCGCCTCGCCCAGCTCGCCGCCGCGCACCAGCTCGGTGAGCCGGGCGGTCAGCGAGCTCATCTGCCACGGCTCGGCCACGGCGATGCGCAGGCCGTGCCTGCGCCGCAGCCGGGCGATGCGGGCCAGGTCGTCGGTGTCCGAGGCCAGCGGCTTCTCCACCACCAGGTTCCGGAAGCCCAGTTCGGCGATCTCGCCGATGACCTCGGGCCGGGTGGTCGGTGGGGTGCACACGTGCACCACGGTGCGCGCCGGGTCGAGCAGCTTCGCGGCCTCGGCGGTGGTCGCGGTGGTCACCAGGCCGGGGCGGTCGGTGAGCACGCGGCGCGGGTCGCAGGCCACCACCGGCTCGGCGGAGAACAGGCCTGGCGCGGTCGCCCGAGCCCTGGCCAGCACCGGCAGGTGCAGCTCGGCGCCCGCCCTGCCCAACCCAACCACCAGTGTCCGCACGTCCGTCCCGTCTGCCGCAGTCCCCGTCGACCCGGCTGAAGAGCCGGGCCATTCGGGCGCAGACGTTCTCGACAACGGGACTCGATTGTCAACTTAGCGCCCATTAATTGACCAGGAAGAGTGAATGCATTGCGCTCGGAGAGTTCTTCTCCACAACTGCCCTACGCTGCGCCGCGTGCTTCGACAGCGGCGGTGGACACCCCTGCCGGTCCCATTCTTCACGCAATCCGCGACTTTTTCACGGTTGTGGCCGGTGACGCGCCACCACGTCGAGGACGTGGTGGAGAACGGCGAGTACTCGCACGGCCGCAAGGTCGTGGAATTGGAGCGCGCGCTCGCCGAGCACACCGGCGCGCGGCACGTGATCGGCGTGAACAGCGGCGCCGACGCGCTCGTGCTCCTGCTGCGCGCCTGCGGCCTCGGCGCGGGCGACGAGGTCGTCGTCCCGGCGTTCTCCTCCGGCGCCACCGCGACCTCCGTCGTGCTCGCGGGCGGCACGCCGGTGTTCGCCGACGTCGAGCCGGACGGCTACGGCATCTGCCCCGCCTCGGTCGCCGCCGTCGCCACCGGGCGCACCCGGTTCGTCGTGCCCGCCCACCTGTTCCACCACACCGCCGACCTGACCGGTGTGCGCGCGGTCGCCGACCGGCTCGGCCTGGCCGTGGTCGAGGACAGCGCCGAGGCGATCGGGATGCGCTACGGCGGCGAGCACGCGGGACTGCACGGCTTCGGCGGCGTGCTCTCCTTCTCCCCCACCAGCACGCTCGGCGCGCTCGGTGACGCGGGCGCGGTCGTCACCGACGACCCGAGGGTCGCCGAGATCGTCTCCGCGCTGCGCCACCACGGCCGCCCCGGCCCCAGCGCAGGCGCGATCGACACCGCCGCCGCGCTGCCGGGCGTCAACAGCAAGATGGACGACGTCCAGGCCGCCGTGCTGCTGGCCAAGCTCGGCCGCCTCGAACAGGACGTCCGCCGCCGCGCCGAGCTGGCCGCGCGCTACACCGCCGGGCTCACCGGCGTGCCGGGCGTGCGCAAGCTCCCCGAGGTGCTGCCCAGGGCCGAGGCGGTGCGCGGGGTCTTCCACGGCTACGTCGCCGAGTTCGCCCGCCGCGACGAGCTGGCCGAGCACCTGGCCGCGCGCGGCATCGGCGCCGAGACCCGCTACCCGCTCCCAGCGCACCTCCAGCCGTGCTTCGCGCACCTCGGGCACGCGCCCGGCGACTTCCCCAACGCCGAGGCCGCGTCCCGGCACGCCCTGGCGCTGCCGCTGTACCCGGACCTCACCGAGGAGCAGGTCGACCGGGTCTGCGCCGAGGTCCGCGACTTCCACGCGGCCTCCGGCCTGCACCTGTCCGCGCCCACCGCGAACCGGGGGAGCCGCCGGTGACCGCCACCGTCCCGCTCTCCCCGCCGGACCTGTTCGACGACGAGCGCGAGGTGCTGCTCGACCTGCTGCACGAGGTCGCCACCGATCCCGAGCAGAAGTTCGTCCTCGGCTGGCGCACGGCCGGGCTGGAGCGCGCGATCCGCGACTCGGTGGGCGCCGCCGACGCGGTGGCCTGCGGCAGCGGCACGTCCGCGCTGGCGCTGGCGCTCAGGGCGTTCGGGGTCGGGCCGGGCGACGAGGTCGTCGTCCCCGCGTACGGGGGCGCGCCGCTGGCCGCCGCACCCGTGCTGCTCGGTGCGACCCCGGTGTTCGCCGACGTGGACCCGCGCGCGCTGGTGGTCGACCCGGCCGAGGTCGAGTCGCTGATCACCGAGCGCACCAGGGCCGTGCTGCCCGCGCACGTCTTCTCCACCATGGCCGACATGCCCGCGCTGCGGCGGATCGCCACCACCGCGGGCGTCCGGCTGCTGGAGGACGCCGCCGTCGCCCAGGGCGGCGTGCTCGGCGGGCGCGCGGCGGGCGCCTGGGGCGACGCGGGCGTCTACTCGTTCGCCAAGGACGCGGCGTTCGGGATGCCGGGCGAGGGCGGCGTGGTCGTCACCGGCGACCCGGCGCTCGGCCGGGCGGTCCGGGTGCTGCGCGACCACGGGCAGGACGGCGTGCGCCGGTCCGTGCACCGCGCGGTGGGCTGGAGCAGCCGGTTCGACGAGGTCATGGCCGCCTTCCAGCTGCACCGGTTACCCGGCCTCCCGGCGCGGCTGGAGCGCGGGGCGCGGATCGGCGACTACTACGCCGAGCGGTTCGCGCACCTGGCCCCGCTCGGCGTCACCGCGCCGCCGCCGGGCCGGGAGGGGCGCTGCTTCTCCGCCTACGCGCTGCTCGCCGAGCGCCGCGACGAACTGCGCGAGCACCTGCTGGCGAACGGGGTGGGCTGCCACGCCCGCCACCCGGCCCCGCTGCCCCACCAGCCCGCGTTCGCCCGGCACGCCGACCCGCGCCGCGACTGGCCGAACGCCCGGCGCGGCTGCGAGCGCTCGCTCGCCATCCCGATCAACCCCCGGCTCACCGACGCCCAGGTTGAGCACGTCGCCGACCAGGTCTGCCGGTTCGCCGAGCGGTCCCGCTGAAGGAGAGACATGCAGCAGGCAACACACGCGCTCGCGGCGGGCGAGGTCGCCGCCGAGCGGGAGCGCGGGACCGCCCGCGCCGGGCTGGCCGGGGTGCCGCGCGCCTCCCGGCCCGCCGCGCCCGCCGAGACCACCACCGCGCACACCCGCGAGAGCGTCGCCGGGCTCCCCCGCGAGAGCGTCGCCGGGCGCCCCCGGCCGCTGCCACGGGCGCGGCTGGTGGACCGGTGCGGGCCTGCTCGTGGCGGCGACCTGTCGTTCGCGGTCCCGGTCGGGCCGGGGTGCCGGGCGTGAGCGGCGCGCCCACCCGCGCCGGGGACGGGCTGGACGCCACCCAGCCGCTCGGCTCGGCGACCCAGCCGGTGGACCTGAGCGAGATCACCGCCGTCACCCCCGCCGTGGTCGTCGCGCAAGCGCACGTCCCACCCGCCCACGTGCAACCCGCGCACGTCCCACCAGCGCAGGTCCCGCCGGGGCACGTCCCACCCGCGCACGTCTCGCCAGCACAGGTCCCGCCGGGGCACGTCCCACCCGCGCACCTCCCACCAGCGCACGCCCAGCCCGCGCCCGGCGTGACGCAGCCCGTCGAGTCCCGGATCGGGTCCACCCAGCGGATGGCCGCCGTCACCGGCCGCGTCCCGGTGGCCGCCTACGCCCGGCTCGCCAAGCCCGACGTCGTCGACCACCACCTCGGCGTGCTGCTGGTGTGGGCGCTGCTCTCGCCGGACCTGCGCCTGGACGGC
Source organism: Actinosynnema pretiosum (assembly GCF_024171695.1). Lineage (GTDB taxonomy): Bacteria > Actinomycetota > Actinomycetes > Mycobacteriales > Pseudonocardiaceae > Actinosynnema > Actinosynnema pretiosum. Next base: position 86,700 of record NZ_JAMTCF010000018.1, read on the forward strand.
CACGTGCTGGCCACCACCGCCGTGTTCCTGCTCGGCCAGGTGTCCGTGCTCGCCGCCACGGGCGCGCTGGACGACCTGACCGGCTTCCGCGACGGCCGCGACGCCACCGGCCACGGCCCCGGCAGCGCCAAGCGGGTCCGCGAGCCGCTCGTCACGGGCGCCCTCACCGAACCGCAGGTGGTCCGCTTCGCCCTGGCCACCGGCGTCGTCGGCACTGCGCTGTGGGGCGCCGCGATCCTGATGGCCCCGCACCGCCCGTTCTGGGTGGTCGCGCTGATCGCGCTCACCTGCTTCTCCTCGTTCCGGCGCTCGTGGGGCGCGAAGTTCAGCCACCGGGGGTTCCGGGAGTTCCGCACCGCGAGCCTCGGCTGGGCGCTCGTGCTCGCCCCCTACGGGCTGGCGGTCGGCTCGGTCGACGGGTTCGCCCTGGTCCAGGCCCTGCTGTTCGGCATGGGGCCGCTGCTGTTCGCCGTCTACTCCGGCACCGCCGAGGGCGACCGCTCGGCAGGCCGCCCGACCTCGGCCGCGCAGGCCACCCCGCCCGGCAGCGCGCTGTTCGTCATGTCCCTGACCACCGCCGAGATGGCGCTGATGGTCATCGCGCCGATCGTGGGCGCGCCCTGGTGGTTCCTGGCCGCGATGACGCCCACGTTCTGCCTGCGCGTCGCCCAGCTGCGGATCGGGTTCGGCCGGGGCGACGTCCCGCGCGCCAGGACGCTCGGTGTCCGCACCCACCGGCTCACCACCGCCGTGCTGCTCGTGATCGACCTGGCGGTGCGGTGATGGACCTCGACGTCGCCGTCGTCGGCGGGGGTGTCGCCGGGCTCGCCGCCGCGCACGCCGCGCGCGCCTCGGGCGGCCGGGTGCGGGTGTTCGAGGCCGCCGACCACGTGGGCGGGCGGACGTCGACGCTGCGCGTGGACGGCTTCCTCGCCGACACCGGGGCCGAGTGGCTGCCCGAGCGCGGTTGCGAGGCCACCTGGTCGCTGCTGGCCGAGCTGGGCGTCGACCGCGCCGACGTGCCGCTGATCGGGCGGCGGGTCGGGGTGTGGCGCGACGGCCGGGTCCGGCCCGGCGTCACCGACCTGGTCGGGCTGCTCACCGGGGCCGGGCTCGGCCTGCGGGCCAGGCTGGACGCGCGGCGCGCGCTCGGCTCCGGCCACGACCTGGACCGGCCGGAGGCCTCCGGCAACGCCACCGTCGTCGAGCACCTGTCCCGCCACCACCGGGACGTGCTGGAGTACCTGCTCCAGCCGGTCGTGTCCGGGCTCTTCGGCTGGCGGCCCGAGCGCTCGGCCGTCGCGCCCGCGCTGGCGCTGCTCGGCTCGGTCGGGCCCGCCTCCACCTGGCGGGTCCACCCCGACGGCATGGACCAGCTCGCCCGCGCGCTCGCGGACCGGCTCGACGTGGAGACCTCCGCGCGGGTCACCGAGGTCGTGGCCGACCGGGACGGCGCCCGGCTGGTCGTCGGCGGGCGGGAGGTCGCGGCCCGCCGGGTCGTGCTGGCCGTGCCCGCCCCGGTCGCGCTGGACCTGCACGCCAACCCGCCCGAGCAGGAGGCGGAGTTCCTGCGCGCCTGCACCTTCACCCCGGTGGTGAAGGTCCACCTGCTGCTGGACCGGCCGCTGCCGTCCAACGCCCACCTGGTCGTGGTGCCGCGCGCGGAGAGCGACGTCGTCTCCGCGATCGCCTTCGACCACCTCAGGCACCCCGGCCGCGCACCCGGGGGAAGGGGCCTGCTGACCGTGATCGCCAACCCGGTGCTCGCGCCCCGGCTGGCCAGGCTGTCCGACGCGGACGTCGCCGACATGCTCACCCGCGCCGCGGGCACGTTCGCGCCCGGCCTCGAGCAGGCCGTCACCGGCGCGCTGGTGCACCGGTTCCGGCACGGGCTGCCCGAGGCCACGCCGAGGGCGCTGGGCCTGCGCGCCGGGTTCGCCGCCGGGCTCGGCTCGTCCGCCGTGGACTACGCGGGGGACTGGGTGCTGCTGAGCCCGTGCGGCGAGGCCGCCGTCCGCACCGGTCTGCGCGCGGGCGCCCGCGCCGTCGCCAGGAGGGGTGAGCTGGTGTGAGACCGCACGACGTGGGACTGCTGTTCGAGGAGTGCGCGCAGCGCGGCCACCGCACCGCCGTGGTGCTGGACCGGCCGCTGGACATCGCGCCCGAGCTGGGCGCGCACCTGACCGTGCCGGAGCTCGCCGACCTGGTCGCCGAGGCCTCCGGGTGGCTGGCGGCGGCGGGCGCGCGGCCGGGGGACCGGGTCGCGATCGTCAAGCGCAACCACTGGGACTACGACCTGCTGGCCTGCGCGGCGGTGCGGATCGGCGCGATCCCGGCCCAGCTGTCCGGGCACCTGTCCGACGAGGTGCTGGAGATCCTGCTCAAGCGGCTCGACCCGGCGGTGCTGGTCACCGACCGGGCCCTGCCGGGCAGCGGCGCGCGGACCGTGCTCGCGCTCGCCGAGGACGTCGACGGCGCGCTCACCCTGGACCAGGTGCGCGGCAGCGCCCGCCCGGCCCCGCGCCGCCGCCACGACGACGAGCCGCTGGTGGTCAACCACACCTCCGGCACCACGGGCGTGCCCAAGCTGGTCGCGCACAGCACCCGGAGCGCGGTGCTCCTGCTGGCCCGCAAGGAGTCCGTGCGCTGGCCGGTGATCGGCCTGCGCCCGGACGACGTGCTCGCCAACGCCAGCTCCTACGCGCACGCCCGCACGTTCCGCTGGACCGCGAGCGCCCTCGCGTCCGCGCCCGCGCAGATCACCGTGCTCAGCGACCCCTCCTCCGCGCCCAGGGTGCTCTCCGCGCACCCGCCGACCGTGGTGGAGGCGCTGCCCTCGGCGTACGCGCGCTGGCAGACCGTGGTGGGCGTGCCGGACAACCCGTTCCGCAGGGTCCGGCTGTACGCGAGCGGCCACGACGCGGTGCACCCGCCCACGGTGCGCCGGATGCTCAACGCCTCCCGGCACGAGCACCCGGTGTGGGTGCAGGGGTGGGGCCAGACCGAGACCGGCCCGCTGACCCTCCGGTTCCTCACCCGCCGCGCCGTCACCGGCCCCCGGCCCAGCACCCGCCACCTCGGCAGGCCGCTGCCCGGCGGCGCGAAGCTGCGCGTGGTCGACCCGGAGACGTTCGAGCCGCTGCCGCGCGGGCGCGTCGGGCTGCTGCTGGCCCGCACCCCCGCGCTCGGCTCCGGCTACCTCGGCGAGGAGGAGCGCTGGCGCGCCAAGGAGGTCGACGGCTGGTGGAACACCGGCGACCTCGGCTCGATCAGCCGCACCGGGGCGGTCCGCCTGCTCGACCGGGAGGTCGACTCGGCGCCCGGCGTGAGCTGCCTGAACGTCGAGGACCTGGTGGAGAACCGGCTGCCCGAGGTGGTCGAGTGCGTGCTGCTGACCCCGACCGGCCGCCCGCCGCTGCCGGTGCTGGTCACCTCGGACGGCCTGATCGGCGAGCGCCGCTGGCGCACCGCCGTGGCCGACCTGCCGGTCATGGCGGCGCCGGTCGTGCTCGGCTGGGACGAGGTGCCGCGCACCGGGACCGGGAAGGTGCGCAGGTTGGAGCTGCTGGCCAGGCTGGACGGCCGGGTCGAGCCCGACGCGCGCGGGCGCTGGACGTGAGGCGCCGCAGGAGCGCCGGGACACCACGAGGGGAGCGGCCTTGACCGCGATCGACGCGGGGTACGTGTTCGACAACCACAGCGACCACGCGGGCGAGCAGCACCGCTGCCTGGCCGCCGCCTACGACCCGATGACCTTCACGCGGCTGGCGCGGACCGGGGTGCGCAAGGGCTGGCGGTGCCTGGAGGTCGGGGCGGGCGGCGGCAGCGTCGCGCACTGGCTGGCCAACCGGGTCGCGCCCACCGGGTCGGTGCTGGCCACCGACATCAGGCCCGAGCACGTGCCGAGCGCGCCGGGGCTGACCGTGGCCAGGCACGACGTGGTCGTCGACCCGCTGCCGGAGGGCGAGTTCGACCTGGTGCACGCGCGGCTGGTGCTGCTGCACCTGCCCGAGCGGGAACCGGTGCTGGACAAGCTGGTGCGCTCGCTCAAGCCGGGCGGGTGGTTGCAGCTGGACGAGTTCGACCTCACCTACGGGCCGGTGCTGCTCGCGCCGGGTCCGCGCGCCGCCGCCGTGTACGAGAAGTTCCTGGCGGCGAAGGAGGAGGTGCTCGTGCGGGCGGGCGCGGACCCGTCCTGGGGCCGGCGGGCAGCCGCCGCGATGGCCGGGGCCGGGCTGGTGGACGTGGACCCGGTGCCCGCGCTGTTCCCGTGGCGGGCAGGGTCGCCGGGGGTGCGGCTGATCGCGCACCACACCCGGCACCTGCGCGACCGGCTGGTGGCGGCGGGCATGACGGACGGGGAGCTGGCCGAGGTGCGCGAGGTCGTGGCGGACCCGGCGTTCCGGGCGACCTCGTGCGCGGTGTACTCGGTGCAGGGCAGGCGACCCGCGTGACCGCGCTGCTGGACGCGCTGTCCTGGGCGGGGCCGGTCGACCTGCCGCTGGAGTGCGAGGCTGACGTGCAGGCGGCGTGCGGGCTCATGCACGTGCACGGGCGCGCGCTGGGCGGACCGGCCCGGTTGGGGCTGGACTACGCGTCGGCGCTGGCCGGTGAGCTGGTCGGGCTCGGGGGGCTGGCGGTGGAGCTGTCGGTCGCGCGGGGCGGGCCGGTGCGCGGGTTCACCACGTCCGTGGCGCAGGCCGGGCTGCTGGCGGTGTCCCAGCACCTCGCGGCGGCCACCGCGCGCGACGACGGCGCGCCACCGGAGGTCCACGCCCCCGGCGGGCCGCCGTTCACCTCGGCGGAGGGGGTCGAGTTCGAGCTGGAGGCCCTGGACGCGGGGGTGTGGCTGCGGTTCTGGACCAGCGCGGGCGCCTCGCCGAGCGCGGTGGCGTCGGGCTGGCGCCCGTTCCTGCACCGCGCTGCCACCGCGAGCTGCCCGCTGCCCGCGGAGCTGCACGCCGTCGCGGCGGGGCACCCGCTGCCGGTGCTGCGGGCGCTTGCCGAGGACACCGGGATGACGTTGGTGCGGGTGTCCGCGCGTCGGGTGGTCGACCTGGCCGCGCACCGGGTGACGGCGTTGGGTGGGGCGGTGTTGAGCGGGGTGCCGGGTGGTGCTGCGCTGGGTGGTTCGGCGCTGGGTGGTGCGGCGCGGGAGAGTTCGGTACCGGGTGGTTCAGCGCTGGGTGTTGCCGCGCGAGGGAGTTCGGCGCCAGGGGGTTCGGCGTCGGGTGGTTTGGCGCAGGGCGGTTCGACGGTGGGCGGTGTCGCGCTGTCCGTGCCACCGTTCCAGCCCTCGGGCGCGCTCCCGCTGGCCGGGGTGGTGGTGCTGGAGTCGTGCGGTCGGGGGCAGGGTCCGCTGGCCGGGCACCTGCTGCGGATGCTCGGGGCGAGCGTGGTGCGGCTGGAGCAGCCGGGTGGTGACCCGCTGCGCGCCGTGCCGCCGGTCGTCGTGCCGCAGCCGGGGTCGGCCGCCGTGTCCGCGCGGTTCCACGCGCTCAACCGGGGCAAGGGCGTCGCGTTCGCCGATCTGTCCACTTCGGATGGTCGGGAGCGGGCGCTGGAGCTCGCGCGCGGCGCGGACGTGTTCCTGCACGACTGGGCTCCCGGCGAGCAGGAGCGCAGGCGGCTCGGCCCGGCGGAGGCGGCGGCGCGGCCGGGGATCGTGCACGCGCACGCCTCCGGGTGGGGCGCGGAGCTGGGGCCGAACCCGCCGCTGGGCACGGACTACGCGGTGCGGGCCCACGCAGGTGTGCCGCGTTCCCTGATGACGCTGGTCGACGTGTTCGGGGGAGTGGTGTGCGCCCGCGCCGTGCTGGACGGGCTGCTGCGCCGGGCGCGGTCCGGGCGCGGGCAGGCGGTGGAGTCCTCGCTGCTGTCGGCGGCGTCGCGGCTCAACGCGGTGTCGGCGGGCGGGCCTTCCGGTGGCGCGCCGTCCGTGCCGGTGTGCGACGACCTCGCGGCGCTGGCGCGGGACCCGGCGTTCGCGCGGGCGGTCGGGTTCGACGGGTGCGCGCTGCCCGGTCCGCCTTGGGAGTTCCTGACTTGATCAGGGGGCGGGGGTGGCTGGGCTCGCTGTTCCGGGGGCGGGGTGCCGCGCACCCTCGGTCGGGTCGCGGCGGTTGACCTGGGGCAACTGCGGTAGCGGTGCGGCTGACGTGAGGGCGGGGGATGGTCGGCGCTCGTGCACTGGCCGCCCCCGTGCCTGCCGCCTTCCTCGCCCCCGCGTCTACCGTGCCCGCGTCACGCGAACGGCCCAGTGCCGGCTAGGCTCGGGGGATGCCGCAGATCACCGTCGAGTACTCCGCGTCCCTGTCCGACGCTTTCGACCGGCGTGCGTTCGCGCTCGCGCTGCACCCCGTGCTCGCCGAGGTCGCAGGCAGCGAACTGGGTTCGTTCAAGACCCGCTCCTACCGCCTGGACGAGGCCGTCGTGGGCGACGGCGCGTCCGGGGAGTCCATGGTGCACGTCCGCGTAGGCCTGTTCTCCGGCCGCGACGCCGCGACGAAGGCCGCCGTGGCCGACGCCACGCTCTCCGTGCTCACCGCCCACCTCGCGACGGTGTCGGGCCAGCGGGTCCAGGCCACCGTGGAGATCGCCGAGCTGGACAAGGACAGCTACCGCAAGCAGTACGTCGGCGGCCTCTGACCGGTTGCGAGACCGACGGCGCGGGTGGCGCTCCGCGCCCTCGCGCCGTAGTGCGGACCGTTCGCGCCGTAGTGCGGACCGTTCGCGCCGTAGTGCGGACCGTTCGCGCCGTAGTGCGGACCGTTCGCGCCGTAGTGCGGACCGTTCGCGCCGTAGTGCGGACCGTTCGCGCCGTAGTGCGGACCGTTCGCGCGCCCCCACACGAGCGGCCCCGCCAGGGAACCTCGGTTCGGCGAAACCACTGCCCGCGGATTCTCGTGCGTCGGCTGCCAGTCGCGCTCCGCCGCGCCCCGCTCCCGTCCCGCCGCGCCCCGCCAAGCGCGCTCTCTGTCAAGATCCCCGCGCCTCGCCACCGCCTCCCCGAGCGCCACCCCACCCCACCCGCCCACCAACCGGCCGATCGCCCCCGGCAAGCGCTTTCCCGCTCACCGCGAAAACCCCAGGTCACCGCGTTCTCCGCACAGCTGCGGGGAAAACTCCTTCTGCATATGATCCCGTTCTGCCCCGAAAGGGGGCATCCGAGGGTGATAATCGAGCACATGGGTCGTCGGGGGGCGCGCTCGTTCGGAACGACCGCACCCGCCGCTCGGTGCGCGCGCCGGGCGGCCCCGTGCTCGTGCCGGGTCCGAGGAGGGCGTCGCACACGTCGAGGAGACCGCGGTTGACTTCCGCTGGGAGTGGTGACGGCAGGGTGTCCGTGTCGCTGACCGGGCCGAACAGCCACGTGCTGGTGCGGCGACCCGGTGTCGGGAGCCTGTCGGTGGGGCAGGCCGGTTCGGACAAGGTCGACCTGGTGGTCGGCCCCGACGACCCGGTGGACTGGACCGCGCTCGACGGGCTGGAGACCCCGGCGGGCGGGTTGTGGCCGCGCTGGGTGGACTACCGGGGCAACGACCTGTCGGTGTTCGAGTGGGCCCGCGACCGCCGGGTGGAGGGCCTGCACTTCGCAGCTGCCTCGGACGTCGCGATCGACGCGGGCCTGTCCCGGTTCGGCTCGCTCACCGTCAACTCCGGCGGCCACTGCGTCCGGCTGCGGCTCGCGCCCGCCGAGCTCTGCCCGCGCGTTGCGCTGCAGGGCGCGCCTGCCGACTTCGTGCTGTCCACGACCGGCGCGCTGCCCGAGCTCGCCCTGGCGCTGCCCGCCACCGCCGCCCGCGCGCTGCCCCGGCTGCCGGTGCTGGCCGATCTCACTCACCTGATGGTGTCCACCGGCCCGCTGGACGAGCCGTTCGACTGCCGCAGCCTGCTCCAGTTCCCGCGCCTGCGCTCGCTCGCCCTGTCCGGCTCCCTGGCGCACCTCGCCGCGCTGGAGGCGCTCCCGCTGCGCCAGTTGCAGATCCGCTTCTGCCCCGACCTGTCCGGGCTGCCCGCGCTGCGCGCCTTCCCCGACCTGACCTCGTTCCTGGCCTGGAACGTGGACGCGGCGGTGGGCCGCAGGCTGCGCACCGAGCTGCGCGGCCCGATCGCGCAGCGGCTGACCGGGCACAGCGGCGTGTCCCAGCTGCGCGAGCGGCCGTGGTTCGTGGAGGAGTACGGGCTGCCGTTCGCCGGGTGGGCGCCCAGGACGGCGGGGGCGGCGACGAAGGCGTTCAAGGTCGCGTCCAAGGCGATTGGACGGGGCGGGGACGTGCGGGAAGCGGTCACCGGGTTCGTGCGCCGGGTGGGCGAGCTGCCGGGGGTGGAGACCGGGGAGCGCGAGGACGCGGCTGAGGCCGCCGTGCTGCTGGGCGAGATCGGCGGCGTCGACCGGGACACCGCGCTCGGCTGGTTCGAGGCCGTCCGGGACTTCTGACCGGTACCAGGCTTCTGAGCGACACCTGACCGTCGAGCGACACCTGACCGTCGAGCGGTACCGGACTTCCTGGCTGCGCCGGACCGCCCGCCCAACCCCGCCCGCGCACAACCCCAAAACACCGAAGACCGGAAAGCCCCCAAAAAACACCGAAGGCCGGGCGCGCCCCGCGCACCCGGCCCCCGAAGGCCTCACTTCCCCGCCGGTTCCTCCCCGGCCTTCACCGGCGTCACCGGCACCTCGTGGTCGACCGCCTCCGGCGCGGCCTCGGCGCTCGGCGCGAGCCGGTCGTCGATCACCTCGCCCAGGTACCTGGCCACCACCGCCGCCGTGGCCACCACCGGCACCGCCAGGAACGCCCCCGCGATCCCGTACAGGCTGCTGCCCGCCGTCACCGCCAGCAGCACCACGGCCGCGTGCAGCCGCAGGCTCCGCGACTGCAGGATCGGCTGGAGCACGTTGCCCTCGATCTGCTGCACCGCCACCACGACCACCAGCATGATCACCGCGGCGGTGAACCCGTTGCTCACCAGCGCCACCAGCACCGCCATCGCGCCCGCGATGAACGCGCCCACGATCGGGATGAACCCGCCGAGGAACGTCAGCGCCGCCAGCGGGATGGCCAGCGGCACCCCGAGGAACACCAGGCCGAGGCCGATGAGCACCGCGTCGAACAGGCTCACGATCGCCTGGGTGCGGATGAAGTCGCCCAGCGTCCCCCACACCCGGTCGAGCACGACCGCCAGGTGCCCGCCCGCGCGCTCGCCGACCACCGCGCGCAGCCACGGGATGAACCGGGGCCCGTCCTTGACGAAGAAGAACGCCAGCAGCAGCGCCACCAAGCCGGTGACCACGCCGGAGGTGACCGTGCCGACCCCGGTGAGCAGGCTGTTCGCGATCGACCCGATGCTCGCCTGGAGCTGCTGCACGCCCTTCTGGATCAACCCGTCGAACTGCCCGTCGCCCAGGTTCAGCGGCGGCCCGCTGACCCACTGCTTGGCCTGGCCGAGCGCCTCGGTGGCGCTGTCGGCGATGTCGTCGGCGCCGGACGCGATGGAGGAGCTGATCAGCGCGATCATCCCGCCGAGCACGCCCAGCCCCAGCAGCAGCACGATCGACGCGGCCAGCGCGGGCGGCATCCCCTTGGCGCGCAGCCAGCGGGCGGGCGGCCACAGCACCGTGGTGATGAGCAGGCCGAGCAGCACCGGCATCACCACGACCCAGAGCTTGCCGATCAGCAAGCCCAGCAGGTACGCGCCGATCGCGACCAGCGCGATCCGGGTGCTCCACCTGGCCAGCCAGGTGACACCGTGGCCGATGGCCTGCCCCCGATCGGTCCAACGGCGGTCAGTGGCGGACACGGTTCTCCCTCCGGATCGCGGCACGACCCCCGCGCCGCTCCTCGTGCCGATCCTGCCAGAGGGGACGATCAGGGCGGCTCCGGCGAGCCGTGGCCCGACCGGGTGGTGCGCGCGATCACGTCCCCGGTTCCCCGCAGGTCACACGTTCGGGGTTCCCGGCCGGTGCGAGCGGGGGCGGTGTCGGATAGTGCACTCCGGGTCCCGCCGCCGTCACACCCCGGAGTGGTCACATGCGCGCCAGCAGGTTCTCCTCCTCGGCGGCCTGCCTCGGGCTGCTCTCCGCGCTGCTGGTGGCCCTGCCGCAGCAGGCCGCGTCCGCGCCCGCGCGCGACCTGGACCTGCTCTACTCCGCCGAGTCCTACGGCGACTTCCTGCTGGTGGGCAACGGCAACACCCGCTGTCCCGACCCCGGCGACCCGGTGGACCCGCTGCGCGGCACCCCCATCGCCACCTGCCAGGACGCCCGCGCCAAGACCGGCGTCGACCCCGACCGCACCAGGGGCGCCTACTTCACCCGCTGGGCCGACGTGGACGGCGACACCTCCACGTTCAACTCCTCCACCGCCGAGCTGACGATCCCGTACGGCGCGTTCGTCGACTACGCCCGCCTGACCTGGTCCGGCAACACCGGCACCGTGCTCCAGGCCGACTCGTCGGCCACCTCCGGCTGCGACGCCCGCCAGCAGGGCGCGGGCGTGGTGCTGCCGGAGCTGCCGCCGGAGGCGGACATCCCGGTGTCCGGCCCGGACGTGACCCCGGCGTTCCTGCGCGTGCAGGGGGTCCCGGCCGCGAACGTGTACGCCGAGGACTACACCGAGGACGACCTGGACTCCCTGGCCCCCGAGCAGGCCCAGCTGTACTCGGCGGGCTCCGAGGTCACCTCGGCGCTGGCGGCGGCCCCGACCGGCGTGCCGCTGGCCATCGGGGTGGGCAACGTGTGGACCCCGGAGGGCTTCGGCTGCTTCGCGGGCTGGTCGCTGACCGTGGCCTACTCCTACGACGGGCCCGACCCCGGCGCCCCGTTCAAGACCCAGGTGCAGCTGCGCAGCGGGCACGTGCGGGTCTCGCCGACCGAGGGCCCCCACCAGGTGACCGCCCCCGGCCTGCGCACCTCGGCGCAGCGGAGCCTGCTGGGCCTCACCGCGTTCGGCGGCGACCACGACCGAGCGGGCGACCGGGCGCTGGTGGACTCCCGGGCGCAGCCGGGCCTGGGCACCCAGGGCAACTACTTCAGCGGCGGCGTGGACGGGGCGACCTCACCCGCCGACGCCAACACCATGGGCGCGGACGTTCACTCGTTCGTGAGCGGCGACGTGCCCACCGCCCCGCCGGGCGGGACGCGGGACCTCGCGTTCCGCTTCGAGCCCGGCGCCGACGACTACGTGCTCACCGACCTGGCCGTGTCGACCCCGGTGGACACGGGAGTGGTGTCCGGACGGGTGTTCAACGACCGCAACAACAACGGAGCGTACGAGCCGTCCGACGGCGACACCGGCATCGGGAACGTCCGCCTCACCCTGGAGCCGGACGCGCCCGCCACCCCCGCCGCCGTCCCCGAGCGGTTCACCGCGCCGGACGGCACCTACCGGTTCGACGGGCTGGGCGAGGGCGCCTACACGCTCACCGAGTTCCAGCCCGCCGACTACGCGGACGGGATCGACACCCCTGGCTTCAACGCCGTCGCGCAGGCCGACGACCAGTTCCGGATCGGGTTCCTGTCCGACCTGGACGCCTCCACCGACAACGCCTTCGCCGAGCTGGCCGGTGGCGAGCTGTCCGGGACCGTGCGGGCGGGCGGCGTCGGCGTGCCCAACGCGCTGGTGCGGCTGACCGGCGACAACGGCCTCTCGCTGGACTTCACCACCAAGAGCGACGGCGCCTACGACTTCCCCCGGCTCCCGCCGGGCGACTACACCCTGCTCAACACCCACCCCGGCGGCTACGCGGACGTGTCGGCCAGCGCGGGCACGGCCGGGGGAGTGGTCACCGGCCGCAACAGCGTCACGGGTGTGCCGCTGGCCGCGAACCAGGTCGGGACCGACTACGACTTCCTGCTCGCCAGGGCCGCCTCGATCACCGGCCGGGTCACCGACCAGGCGGGCAACGGCATCCAGGGCGTGCGGCTCGACCTGACCGGTCCGGTGGACCTGACCACGACCACGGCCGTGGACGGCGGCTTCTCCTTCAGCCCGCTGCCGCCGGGCGGCTACACCATCACCGAGACCCAGCCCGTCGGGTACGGGCAGGGCGGCGCGACCGCCGGTGACGCGGGCGGCGTCGTCGGCGTCGACGTGATCTCCTCGATCACCCTGGTGGAGAACCAGCAGGCCATCGGCTACGTCTTCGCCGAGAGCGCCGCCTCGGTGTCCGGGGCGGTGTTCGCCGACCGGAACCGCAACGGCCTGGCAGACCCGACCGAGCTGGGCCTGGACGGGGTGCGGGTCGACCTGGTCGGGCCGGGCGGGACGCTCACCACGACCACCTCGGGCGGTGGCCGGTACTCGTTCACCGCGCTGGCCGCCGGGACCTACGAGGTGGTGGAGCGCAGGCCGGTCGGGTACGCGCGCGGCGCGGTCGTCGTGGGCAGCGCGGGCGGGACGGCGGGCGCCGACCGGGTCACCGGGATCGCGCTGGGCGCCGCGACCGCCGCCACCGGCTACGACTTCGCCGAGCTGCCGGGCTCGCTGTCCGGCGCGCTGTACGTGGACGCGGACGGCGACGGGACGCGCGGGCCGGGGGAGGGCGGGGTGTCCGGGGTGCAGGTCACCCTCCTCGGCGTCGACGACGCGGGTCAGGGCGTCTCGCGCACCGCCACGTCCGGCCCGGACGGCGGGTACGCGTTCCCCGACCTGCTCTCGGGCACGTACTCGGTGCTGCGCGGCCCGTGGTTCGGCTACGCGGACGGCGTGGACAGCGCGGGCACCGCCGGTGGCACGCCGGTCCCCCCGGACGTGATCTCCGGCGTCGCGCTGCCCGCCGGGGCCCAGGCCACCGGGTACCTGTTCGCGGCGCTGGTCAGCGACGTGACGGGCGTGGTGTTCCTGGACGACGACGGCGACGGCGTGCTCGACCCGGAGGAGACCGGGCGGCTGGCGGACGTGGTGGTGACCCTGGACGACGGGCTCGGCCGCCGGGTGCGCACCGCCACGACCGACGCCGACGGCCGGTACCGGTTCCTCGCGGTGCAGCCGGGCGACTACGTGCTGGCCGAGGAGCAGCCGGTCGGCCACGGCTCGTCCACGCCGGACCGGGTGCCGCTGACCGTCGTGCTCGGCGCGGTCGTGGACTTCGGCGAGGAGCTGGGCGCGCTCGGCGGTCTGGCCTGGCAGGACGTCGACGGCGACGGGGTCAGGGACGGCGACGAGCCGGGCGTGCCGGGGGTGGTGGTGGCGCTGGAGGGGAGCGCGGCGTCGACCGGGGCGACCGGGCCGGACGGGCGCTACGACTTCCGGGACCTGGCGCCGGGGACCTACCGGGTGCGGATCACCCCGCCCGCCGGGACCCGCGTGCGGGCCGGGTCCGCGTTCGACCCGGTCACGCTGACCAGCCGGGACGTCGTGGTCGAGGTGGTCGGGGCGGACATCACCCAGCGCGCGGACCTGGACGCGGCGCTCGTGCCGGTGGACCCGCCCGTTGATCCGCCCGTGGACCCGCCGGTAGATCCGCCCGTCGATCCGCCGGTCGACCCTCCGGTCGATCCGCAGCCGCCGGTCGACCCGCAGCCGCCGCTGGACCCGGTGGACTCCTCCACGTCCCCCGTTCCGGCCGATCCGGTTGCGCCGGTTGACCGGGAGCCGCTGGTGGACCAGGCTGGTCCACCGGGGTCCGCTGGCAACGCGCCGCCGCCCGCCCAGGGGCAGGGGCTGGCCGAGACCGGCGCGCGGGGCGTGCTCCCGCTGCTCGTCCTCGGCGCGTCCGCGCTGCTCGCGGGCCTGGTGCTGGCGCTGCGCTCCCGCCGCCGGGCCTGAGCCCACCGGACGCCTCCCGCGCAAGGGACCTGGGTCCCGGTGGATCAGGACCGTCGTCCCCTCGTGCCGCGCGCCCCCGAGGGGCAGCATTGTCCGCGAGGCACCGGAGAGGGGCGGGGCGGACGGGGTCCGCCAGGCGCCCGGCCCTCTCAGCGACGGTGTCGGTCGGAGCGGTGCACGTCGGGTTCGGGGGCAGGGCCCGAACGCGGTAGCGGACACCCTCCTGGGAGGGAGCGGAAGGGCGGGCACTCGCGGTGGCGTCGCGGGAGCCCCGCCCTCCGCCGTCCCCACCCCTCGTTCGCGAAAATCCTCCGGTCCCCTTTTCCGGAAAGCGGTCGCACCCCCGCGCGGGAAAGCTGACCGTGGGTGTGGGGGCCGTCACGGGAAGTGCCCGAATTGTGGTGGAACGTCCACGGTCGCTCCGCCGTCGAAGGCATTGAAGGGGTCGGTGATCGCGCTCGCGGCCATCCGGAGCGCGTCGACCCCGTGTCACCTACTGCCTGGCGGGAGCACAGCCGTGGACCACAACCAGAACGGATATCCGGGCGGCCAGGGCGGCTTCCCCGGAAATCAGGGCGGCTTCCCCGGCGGCCAGGGCGGCTACCCGGCCGCACCGGGCGGTCAGCCCGTGGGTCAGGGCGGTTATCCGGCCGCGCCCGGCGCATTCCCCGGCACGCCCGGCGGATATCCCCAGGCCTTTCCGCCCGGCGGTCACCAGGGGCAGTACGGCGGTCACCCCGGCGGCGGGGGAGTGCCGCCGAAGAAGAACAACGGCCCGGCCGTCGCGATCGGGATCGTCGTGGCCGTGCTGCTGCTCGGCGGCGCGGGCTGGGGCGTGTTCGCGCTCACCCGCGACGACTCCCCGAGCACGGCCTCCCCGGTGGCGGCCAGCTCCACGCCGACCTCCGCGTCCAGCGCCGCGCCGAGCAGCTCCAGCGCGAGCCCGTCCACCCGCAGGTCCAGCACCAGCTCCACCCCGAGGGGCGACTGGAGCAGCATCAAGGCCGGGTCGTGCGTCAAGGCGACCACGATCGCCGGGCAGATGGAGCTGACCGAGGGCGCCTGCGACCCGACCAAGACGAACTTCCTGGTCGGCAAGGTGGTCGTGGACGGGTCGTGCGAGCCCGCTTACACGACGGTGTGGCGCGCCGAGGGCGCCGAGCGCACCGACTACTGCCTGATCCCGAACCTGGTCATCGGCGAGTGCTACGACACCGGCGCTGGGCCGCTGGACGTCCCCGTGGCCCAGCCGTGCACGGGCGCGGGCACCGACCTGCGGAAGGTCACCGAGTTCCTGAAGGACACCCAGGACCACAACAAGTGCAACGCCCAGGGCGCCTACTCGTACTTCACGTTCCCGCAGCCCGCGCTGGTCATCTGCATGGTCAAGCCCTAGTCGGGAGGGGCGCGGGGGCGGTGGTCCACGCGGGGTGCGGGCGAGGTCACGGGAAATGGCCCGGCTTTTTCGGTGAAAGCGCTGTGCGGGGTCGGGCGCGCATATAACGTGCGCCCGTCCAGCTTTCCTCGGGCAGCACCAGTCACACGAAGGTCCCCATGAGCACACCGCAGCCCCCGCACAACCAGGGCGGCTATCCCACCGGAAACCCCGTTAACGGGCAATACGGACAGCCCGCTCCCGGTTATGGGCAGCCCACCCCCGGTTATGGCCAGCCTGCCCCCGGTTATGGCCAGCCTGCCCCCGGTTACGGGCCCCCGCCCCAGCCGCTGAATTACCCGATGATGCCGCCCGGTGGCGTCCCGCCGCAGAAGAAGGGGCTGCCGAAGGCGGTCTCGGCCATTCTCAGCGTGCTGATGATCGCCGGTGTCGGCATCGGCGTGCGGCTGGTCGCGCGGAGCCTGTTCTCCGACTCGGACTCCACGTCCACCGCGTCGGCGCCGCTGACCGGGACCCAGACCCCCGAGGTCAGCGTCGCCCCGGTCAAGCAGAACTGGGTGGCGACCATCAAGGCCGGGATGTGCGTGCACGCCACCGAGGCGGGCGGCGAGCTGTCGATGACGGAGCGGGGCTGCGAGGCGGCGGACGCGAACTACACCGTCGGCAAGGTGAGCACCATCAAGTGCGACATCCTGGACAAGTCGCACTACCAGGTCCTGACCCAGACCGACTCCCTCACCAAGTTCACCACCAACTTCTGCCTGGTGCCCAACCTCGTCGTCGGCAAGTGCTACAACGCGAACCCCGACGTCGCGATGGAGGCGTACCCGACGCCGGTCTCCTGCACCGACACCTCGGTCCCGGAGCGGGTGAAGGTGACCTCCGTCGTCAAGGGGAGCACGGACTTCGCCAAGTGCGACCCGGAGAGCGACAGCAGATACCAGTACACCGAGCCCCAGCAGCTGTTCTGCCTGGCCACGCAGTGATCGGGCGCGCGGCCGGGGTTCCGCGCCGCGTGGACGGCCTCCTTCCACCCGGACGACCCGCCACCGGGGCGCGCGGCAGAACCTAGGGTGGGTTCCGGGGCGGGGCCCCCGTCCCGGAACCACACTGGAGGACTGCGACCCGTGCGGCACGTGAAGCTCGGCAGCACCGGACTGGACGTCTCGCCCCTGTCCCTGGGGTGCATGACCTACGGCGAGCCCGACCGGGGCAACCACACCTGGACGCTCCCCGAGGAGCCCAGCCGGGAGCTGATCAAGCAGGCGCTCGAGGCGGGCGTCAACTTCTTCGACACCGCGAACGTGTACTCCGACGGCTCCAGCGAGGAGATCCTCGGCCGGGCCCTGCGCGACTTCGCCCCGCGCGAGGAGGTCGTCATCGCGACCAAGGTGCACGGCCGGATGCGGCCCGGCCCGAACGGCGGCGGGCTGTCCCGCAAGGCGATCCTCACCGAGATCGACGCCAGCCTCACCAGGCTCGGCACCGACCACGTCGACCTCTACCAGATCCACCGGCTGGACCGCTCGGTCCCGCTGGAGGAGACCCTGGAGGCGCTGCACGACCTGGTCAGGGCGGGCAAGGTCCGCTACCTGGGCGCGTCGTCGATGCACGCCTGGGAGTTCGCCAAGGCGCTGTACACCCAGAAGGCGAACGGGTGGGCGCGGTTCGTCTCGATGCAGAACCACTACAACCTGCTCAGCCGCGAGGAGGAGCGGGAGATGCTGCCGCTGTGCGCGGACGCCGGGGTCGGGGTGATCCCGTGGAGCCCGCTGGCGCGCGGCAAGCTGACCCGCGAGTGGGACGCGACGACCGAGCGCTCGACCACCGACCGGTTCGGCACGACGCTGTACCGGGTGGAGGAGAGCGACCGGCGGATCGTCGCGGCGGTGGGCGAGGTGGCCGCCGCGCGCGGGGTGTCCAGGGCGCAGGTCGCGCTGGCGTGGGTCTCGCGCAACCCGGTGGTGACCGCGCCGATCGTGGGCGCGCGGACCTCGGAGCAGCTCGTGGACGCGGTGGCGTCGCTGGAGCTGGAGCTGACCGACGACGAGGTGGCCGCGCTGGAGGCGGCCTACACGCCCCGGATCAACGAGGGCATCCACCTCTGACCGCCCTCCCGGACCCCGCCCCCGCGCGGCCGGGGTCCGGGGGCGCGTTCAGGCCCCGGCCCCGGTGAGGCCCGACATCAGCGCGACCAGGGCGTCCGGGCCCGACGGCTCGAAGCACGCCGCCAACCCGGCCGCCGACATCACCGCCGCCGCCTCGGCGCGGGGGAACATCGCCGCCTCGTAGGTGGTCAGCGCCGCCTCGACGTCACCGGGGTGGGCGAGCAGCGCCGCGCCCAGCTCGGCCCCGTCCAGCATCGCCAGGTTCGCGCCCTCGCCCGCGAACGGCGACATCACGTGCGCCGCGTCGCCGAGCAGGGTGACGCCGGGGGTGCGCGGCCAGCGGTGGCCCACCGGCAGGGCGTTGATCGCCCTCGGGACCAGCGGCGCGGGCGCCTCGGTGATCAGCGCGCGCAGGGCCGGGTGCCAGTCGGCGAAGTGCCGCAGCAGCTCGGCCCTGGCCGCCTCGGCGTCGGTGAAGTCGATCGAGCCCAGCCAGTCCGGGCCGATCCGCAGGGCCGCGTACGCGTGCAGCGCGCCCGAGCCGTCCCGGTGCGCGAGGAAGCCGCGCTGGTCGCCCAGCGCGAACAGCCCGCCGGGGCCCGCCAGCGCGGCGATCTCCGGGTGACGCGCCTCGACGTCCGGCAGGGTCAGCTCCACGAACGACACCCCGGTGTGCTCCGGGACCGCCGTCGACAGCAGTGGCCGGACCCGCGACCACGCGCCGTCCGCGCCGACCAGCAGGTCGGTGGTGATCTCGCGGCCGTCGGCGAACGCGACCCGGTGCCCGCCGCCCGTGAGCGGGTGGACCGCCACGGCCTTGGCGCCCCACCGCACCTCGCCCGCCGCGTCGAGCAGGACGCGCCGCAGGTCGCCGCGCGCCACCTCGGGGCGGCCGTTGCCGCCGTCGTCGCTCAGCCGGGTGACGCCGTGCCGGTCGAGGACGCGGGTGGCGTCGCCGCCCCGGTGGACCGCCGCCTGGAAGGCGTCGAACGCGCCCGCCGTCCGCAGCGCGGCCTGGCCGGACTCCTCGTGCATGTCCAGCATCCCGCCCTGGTCGCGGGCGGTGGGGGAGGCGTCGAGGTCGTGGACGGTGACCGCGACGCCGTTCCGGCGCAGCACGGCGGCCAGCGTGAGACCGCCCAGGCCCGCGCCGAGGACGGTGATCTCCTGGTGCTCGGTCATGGCGTGCGCTCCCTCGGGGTGTGCCGCGCGCCGGTGACCAGTGCGACGAACGCCCAGGTGAGGCGGTCGGGGCCGGTGCCGGAGAGCAGGTGGTCGCTCGCGCGGGCGATGTTGGGGTGGGTGGTGGCGTCGGCGGTGCGCACGACCTCGGACAGCGCGGCCCACCGCTGCGCGTCGTCCGGCTGCGGCTCGGAGTGCTCGGCCGCCGTGGCGGTGGCCAGCTGCAGCAGCACGTCGACCGCCCACGCGGCCCGGTCCACCGGCACGCCGCCCTCGTGCAGCAGGCCGAGGACGGCGTCGACCAGCGCGGTGTGGTTCGGCCCGTGCGGCCTGCTGACCAGCGCGGAGCGGGCCAGGCCGGGGTGGGCGAACAGGACGCGGGTGTAGGAGGTCAGCACGGCGGTGAGCCGGTCGAGCCAGGGGCCCTCGGCGGAGGGCCGGTCGACCTCGCCGAGGAGCGTGTCGAGCACGGCGGCGTGCAGCTCGCCGGTGTTGCGGACGTAGACGTAGAGCGAGGCGGGACCGGTGTCGAGCTCGGCGGCGAGCCTGCGCATGGTGACCTTGTCGAGTCCCTCGGCGCGCAGGACGTCGACCGCGGTCGCGATGATGCCGTCGCGGGTGAGGGCCGGTTTGGCGGGGCGCTCCCGGCGGCTTGGGCGGGTGGTCATGGGGGAAGTATGACGAACATGTTCGTTGCGAACAAGTACGTGACGAACGTGTTCGTCGCCACGGTGGGGGTTGAGAGGGCCTGACTCCGGGGCGGTCCGCTCGCGGCCTCCCGATCGCCGGACGACCGTCCCCCGCGACCCCCTTCTGTCCACAGTGGACGATCAAACCCCGGTTGCCGTGCGCGCTTCGCCGCCCGGCCATACGGTGGGGTTCCCACCGAGATCCAGGAGGTCGGCCGATGGAGGACCGCTGGCACTACCTGCTCGTCCTGCTCACCTGCCTGCTGGTCACCGCGCCCCTGGAAGCGCTGGGCCGGGGCGTCTACCGCAGGGCCGACGACCTCGTCCGGGCGATCGGCCCGGTCGTCGTGGTGTTCGGCGTCTGGGACCTGGTCGCCATCGCGCGCGGCCACTGGGACTTCAACCCGCGCTTCATCACCGGGGTGTTCCTGCCCGGCGGGGCGCCGCTGGAGGAGCTGCTGTTCTTCGTCGTGATCCCGCTCTGCGCCGTGCTCACCTACGAGGCGGTCCAGGGCACGGCCGCGCTGGTCGGCGGGCGGCGGCGCGAGCTGGAGGCGGTGCGGTGAGGGAGTACCTGATCGCCTCGGCCGCCTCGGTGCCGCTCACCGTGCTGCTGGAGCTGCTCGTGCTGCGCACGGGCCTGTTCCGCAAGCGCGCCTACTGGATCACGATGGTGATCGTCCTGGCCTTCCAGGTCCCGGTGGACGGCTGGCTCACCAAGCTGGACGCGCCGATCGTGGTCTACGCCGACTGGGCGGCCAGCGGTCTGCGCTTCCCCTGGGACATCCCGGTCGAGGACTTCCTGTTCGGCTTCTCGATGGTCACGGTCACGCTCCTGCTGTGGGAGCGGGCCCGCGCGAGGAAAACGGAGCACGCGGATGCGCGTTGATCAGGTGCCGGTCGCGTTCGACGCGGCGGCGCGCGGTTACGACGGCCTGGTCGGGATGAACCCCGGCTACCACCGGGACCTGCGGCGGGCCGCCGCGAAGTTGCGGATCCCCGAGCGCGGCCGTGGGGCGCGGCTGCTAGACCTGGGCTGTGGCACGGGCGCGTCCACGGCGGCGCTGCTGTCGGTCGCCCCCGAGGCGGAGATCACCGGGGTGGACGCCTCGGCGGGCATGATCGCGCGGGCGCGGGCCAAGGACTGGCCGGAGTCGGTGCGGTTCGTGAACGCCCGCGCCGAGGACCTGGCCGAGGAGGGCCCGTTCGACGGGATCTTCGCCGCCTACCTGGTGCGCAACCTCGCCGAGCCGGACCCGGTGCTGCGCGCCGTCCACGACCTGCTCAAGCCCGGCGCCGCGTTCGTCGCCCACGACTACTCGGTGCGCGACTCGTGGGCGGGCGCGGCGGTGTGGACGGCGGTGTGCTGGTCGGTGATCATCCCGGCGGGCGCGGTGGTCACCCGCGACCCGAAGCTCTACACCTACCTGTGGCGCAGCGCGCTGCGCTTCGACGGCGCGGGCCGGTTCCGGGACCGCTTGCGCCGCACCGGGTTCACCGCCGTCTCCAGCACCACCGCCGGTGGCTGGCAGCGCGGGATCGCGCACACCTTCCGGGGCGTGCGGGCGTGACGCGGGACCGCAGGGCGCGCCGGTTGCCCGGTCCGCGCGGCACGGCGGTCGCGTCCGGGGAGCCGCCGGTGGTCGTGGTGGTCGGTGGCGGCGTCGCCGGGCTCTCGGCCGCGACGGTGCTGTCCGAGCGCGGCGTGCGGGTGGTGGTCTGCGAGCGCGAGGACCACCTGGGCGGCCGGGTCGGCGGCTGGCCGACCGACCTCGCGGACGGCAGCCGGGTGACGATGACGCGCGGGTTCCACGCGTTCTTCCGGCAGTACTACAACCTCCGCTCGCTGCTGCGCCGCGTCGACCCGGCCGGGTCCGCGCTGGTCCCGATGCCGGACTACCCGCTGTGGCACGCGGGCGGGCACCGCGAGGGCTTCGCCGGGCTGCCGCGCAGCACGCCGTGGAACGCCGCCGGGTTCCTGCTGCGCAGCCCCACGTTCCGCTGGCGCGACCTGCCCGGCGTGGACGCGCGCGCCGCGCTGCCGCTGCTGGACGTGTCGGTGCCGCGCACCTACCACGAGCTGGACCACCTGGACGCGGCGAGCTACCTGGAGCGCCTGCGGTTCCCGGAGGCCGCGCACGCGCTGGCGTTCGAGGTGTTCTCCCGCAGCTTCTTCGCGCACCCCAGCCGGATGTCGGCCGCCGAGCTGGCGACGATGTTCCACATCTACTTCCTCGGCTCGGCCGAGGGCCTGCTGTTCGACGTGGCCGCCGATCCGTTCCCGCACGGGATGTGGGACCCGCTGGCCCGCCGGATCACCGCGCGCGGCGGCGAGGTCCGCACCGGGTGCGCGGTCGAGTCGGTGCGACCGGGCGGGCCGCGCCGGTTCACCGTGCGCGCGGGCGGCGAGGAGCTGCACGCGGACGCGGTGGTGCTGGCGCTGGACGTGGGCGGGCTCAAGTCGGTGGTGTCCGGGTCCCGGCTCGGCAGCGCGAAGTGGCGCGACCGGGTCGCGGCGCTGGAGAGCGCGCCGCCGTTCCTGGTGTCGCGGTACTGGTTGGACCGCCCGGTGTGGCCGGACCGGCCGGGGTTCCTGGGCACCAGCGGGTACGGGGCGCTGGACAACGTGACGGTGCTGAACGCCTACGAGCACGAGGCGCGGGCGTGGGCGGCGCGCACCGGCGGGTCCGTCGTGGAGCTGCACGGCTACTCGCTGCCGTCCGGCGTCGACGAGGCGGGCGCGCGGCGGGGGCTGCTGGAGCAGCTGCGGGTGGTGTACCCGGAGACGCGGGAGGCGCGGGTGGTGGACGAGCGGCACGAGCTGCGCGCGGACTGCCCGCTGTTCCCGCCGGGCGGGTTCGCGCGCAGGCCGGGGGTGCGCACCCCGGACGACTTCCTCGTGCTGGCCGGGGACCTGGTGCGGATCGACCTGCCGGTCGCGCTGATGGAGCGGGCCGCCACCACCGGGTTCGCCGCGGCGAACCTGCTGCTGGAGCGGTGGGGGATCGCCGGGCAGGACCTGTGGACGGTGCCGCTGCGCGGACGGGGACCGGTGCTGCGGCGGATCGCCAGGAAGTGGGGGCGCAGCCCTGGGCCGGGGGAGGACGACGCGGTCCGACCGGTGCTGCACACGGCCTGACGGGACGCGCGGCGCTGCGAGATCCGGCCCGGCTCCGGCTGACCGGACCTGGGCCGGGTGGGATTCGACCTGTCCGGTGCCGCGCCGCGTTCGGTCTGACGTGACCGGGCTGGGTGGGATTCGACCAGTCCGGACCCGCGCCGCGCTTGGTCCGGCGGGACCAGGCCCGGCGGGACCCAGCCCCCACCCAGGTGCGCGGAAAGGGCTTCCCCCCGTCGGGGAAAGCCCTTTCCGTCCGCCGCCGCTCCCGGCTCAGCCGGGGAACAACCCCTTGCTGCGCAAGGCGTAGCGCCGCTCGGCGTAGTCGAGGTCGTCGCGCCACAACCGGGCGGCGGCCATCCGCATCAGCGGGCGGATCACCGGCGCGACCGCGCGGGCCGCCCCGAAGCCGGGCCGGTCCGAGTGCGCGATCGTCGCCTCCACCACGGCGGTGCGGGCCGCGCCGTCGCGGCCGGGCGACAGCGGCGTCGCGTGCGTCTCCACGACGCTGCCCGAGCCCTCGCCCTCCACGATGTGCATCACGATCGTCCTGGGCTCCGGGCAGCTGAACGCGGCGATCACCGGCACCCCGACCTTGCCCGCGACCTTGAACGTCACCTCGACCAGGAACCGGTCCTGCTCCTCGGTCGGCGTCTCCAGCACGGACAGGTTCGCGAACGAGTACGGGTGGAACCACGCGCCGTGCCACGGGTCCAGCCGGTTCGCGATCACGTCGTCCGGCTCGCAGCGGCCCACCAGCGTGGCCACCGCGTCCACGAACGGCGCGGACGGCCGCTCCGGCAGCACCGGCTCGGGCAGCGGCTCCTCACCGCCGAGCGCGTCCAGCCGCACCCACACCAGCACCCCGTCGTCGTGCGCCGGGTACGGGCTCCAGCCGCCGAACTTCCCGCCGCCCAGGGCCAGGCCGTGCCAGCGGCACACCACCTTGCCCGCGTGCACCGCCCCGTCGCACAGCGGCGCCCCCAGGTGCGGGCAGGAACCCGGTCCGGCCAGCAGCTCGCCGTCCTCTCCGCGCCACAGCACCACCTCGGTCCCGCCGATCGAGCGGCCGAACGGGCGGTCCGGGGTGATCTCGCGGCTCGCGCCCACCACGTACCAGTTGCCGGACGGGCGGGCGGTGGCGCGCTTGAGCGCGGCCTCGATCAGCGCGGGCTTCGCGTCGCGCCAGGTCGGCTCCTGCTCGGGCCACGGGCGCGCGCTGAAGCGGCGCAGCGGCATCCGGTAGGGCATCGGCACCTCCTCCAGGTCGGATCTGACTTCAGGGTGGAACGGGACTCTCAGGACCGCCGACCCCTTCAGGCCGACCGGGCCACCGCCGCCTTCGCCAGCGCGGGCAGCGCGATCGCCAGCCGCCGCCCGGTGGACACCACGACCCGCCGGGACAGCACGTCGTAGTCCGCGTCCTCGATCAGGTCCAGGATGCGCCCGTACAGCCGGTACGCGGTCGCCACGCACGGCCGCGAGCGCGGCGCCAGCATCGCGATGCCCGGCTCGGCCTGCCGGTACACCGACCTGGCCCGCGCGACCTGGTGCGCCAGCGCCTTGCGCACCCTCGGGTCGGTGCGGTCGCGGCGGCGCGCCCACTCCAGCAGCTCCCGGTCGACGCCGAACGCGGCCAGCTCGTCCAGCGGCAGGTACACCCGCCCCCGGTCCAGGTCCTCGCCGACGTCGCGCAGGAAGTTGGTCAGCTGGAACGCCACGCCCAGCGCCGCCGCCGCGGGCTCCGCCTCGGCGCGCGGCACGACCGTGCCCAGCACCGGCAGCACCTGGAGCCCGATCACGGCGGCCGAGCCGTGCACGTACTCGGCCAGGTCGTCGTAGGTGGCGTAGTCGGCGACGGTCAGGTCCATCCGCATCGAGCGCAGGAAGTCGGTGAAGTGCGCGCGGTCGATGTCGTAGCGGCGGGCGGTGTCCACCACGGCCGCGACCACCGGGTGCTCGCTGCGCCCGGCGTCCAGTCCGGCCGTCAGCGCCCGGTCCACTTCGGACAGTCCGGCCGCCCGCTCGCGCGCGGTGCGGCCGTCGTGCACCTCGTCCACCACGTCGTCGGCCCAGCGGGCGAAGCCGTAGAGCGCGTGCACGGCGGGACGCTGCTCGCGGTGGAGCAGCCGGGTCGCCAGGTAGTAGGTGCGCCCGTGCTCGGCGTTCAGCTCGCGGCAGCGCCGGTAGGCGTCGCGCAGCAGCGGGTCTCGCACGTCGGCGGCGTCGAGTTCTCGGTCGACGGACATGGTGGGGACGGGTCCTTCCGCGGGGGTGGAGCGCCTGGCGGGCGATGGTTCGCCTCACGCTAGGGCGCTGTGGTGTCCCCCGCACAACGGCGGCGTTCGTTGTGCGGGGCGCTGGGGGCGCTGCTTAGCTCATCCCAACCCACCACAGGCCCCCGTCCCAGGAGGCGCGCCATGACCCTTGCCCACCGCACCCGACCGGAGGGTGTCTCCGCCGAGGCGGTCGTCCCGCGCTTGGACGCCGCGCTGGAGGAGTTCTTCGCGGCGCGCCCCGACGCCGGTCTCGCCCCCGAGCTGGTCGGGGAGATCAGCGAGCTGTCCGTCCTCGGCAAACGGGTCCGGCCGATCTTCGCCTGGTGCGGGTGGCTCGCCGCCGGTGGCGCGGAGACCGGTCCCGAGTCCGACGCCGTGGTGCGCGCGCTGGTCGCGCTGGAGCTGCTCCAGGTGTGCGCGCTGGTGCACGACGACGTGATGGACCGCTCCACCACCCGCCGGGGCCGGGCCGCCGCGCACGTGGCGTTCGCCGCGCGGCACCGCAGGCTGCGCTGGTCCGGCGACCCGAAGCACTACGGCGACTGCGCGGCCGTGCTGGTCGGCGACCTGGCGCTGGCCTGGTCGGACGACGCGATCGTCACCGCAGGGCTGGAGCCCGCCGCGCTGTCGCGGGCGTGGGTGGCCTGGCAGGCGATGCGGGTGGAGATGATGGCCGGGCAGCACCTGGACCTGCTGGCGGGAGCCCGCCGCGAGGAGTCGCTGGAGCAGGCGCTGCGGGTCGCGGCGCTCAAGACCGCCGCCTACACCGTCGAGCGCCCGCTGCACCTGGGCGCGGCCATGGCGGGCGCCGGGCCGGAGCTGGTGGAGGCGCTGCGCTCGTTCGGGCGGGACATCGGTGTGGCGTTCCAGCTGCGCGACGACCTGCTCGGCGTGTTCGGCGACCCCGGCGTGACCGGCAAGCCGGTGGGCGACGACCTGCGCGAGGGCAAGCGCACCCCGCTGATGTCGATCGCGCTGGGCCTGGCCCGCAGCGCCGGGGACGACGCGGCGGCCGAGCTGCTGCGCGACTGCCTGGAGCGGCGGCCGGTGAACTACCGGGCGGTGGAGGCGGTGCTGGTGGAGACCGGCGCGGTGGCCACCGTCGAGAGCAAGATCACCGCGCTGGCGGCGAGCGCGGTGCGGGCGCTGGACGACGCGCCGGTGCGCCCCGAGGCCAGGTCGGCGCTGCTGCGCATGGCCGGCCGGGCCACCGACCGGCGCAGCTAGGTCGGCGCTCCCCGCGCTCCGGCCTCGTGGGCCGGGCGCGCGTGTGGTGATCAGGTGTTTTCCAGGGCGGGGTCCACAGCGGACCGCCCCCCGGGTTTCCAGTCAACAGCGGTTCCCGGTCGTGGCACGGCCGGGGCGAGCGGGAAGAGGTCTTCTGATGGTCGCGGTGGTGAGGGGGCGCACCGACCGGGTCGTCGTGGTCGGCGCGGGTCTGGCGGGGTTGTCCGCGGCGCTGCACCTGCGGGGCGCCGGGCACGAGGTGACCGTGGTGGAGCGCCTGGCGCACCCCGGCGGTCTGGCGGGCAGGTTGGACGTCGGCGGCTACCGGATCGACCCCGGCCCGACCGTGCTGACCATGCCCGAGCTGATCGACGACGCGCTCGGCGCGGTCGGTCGCAAGCTCGACGATCTCGTCGAGCTGCTGCCGCTGCACCCGGCGTACCGGGCGCGGTTCGCCGACGGCACCAGCCTGGACGTGCACACCGAGGCCGAGGCCATGCACCGGTCGATCACCGACTTCGCCGGTCCCGCCGAGGCCGACGGCTACCTGCGGCTGCGGGCCTGGCTGCGCAAGCTGTACGAGGTGGAGCGGGACCGGTTCATCGGGGCGAACTTCGACACCCCGCTCGACCTGGTCGGCCCCGACCTGCTGAAGCTGGCCGCGCTCGGCGGGTTCTCCTCGCTGGAGCGGGGCGTGGGCAAGCACCTGCGCGACGAGCGGCTGCGCAGGGCGTTCACCTTCCAGGCGCTGTACGCGGGCGTCGCGCCCCGGCACGCGCTCGGCGCGTACGGCGTCATCGCCTACATGGACACCATCGCGGGCGTGTCGTTCCCGCGCGGCGGGATGCGCGCGGTGCCGCAGGCCATGGCGGACGCCGCCGAGGGCGCGGGCGTCGAGTTCCACTA
This sequence comes from Actinosynnema pretiosum, assembly GCF_024171695.1. Taxonomy (GTDB): domain Bacteria; phylum Actinomycetota; class Actinomycetes; order Mycobacteriales; family Pseudonocardiaceae; genus Actinosynnema; species Actinosynnema pretiosum. The sequence goes on from NZ_JAMTCF010000018.1 coordinate 113,374, forward strand.
CGGCACGGCCGCGCTGCGCCTGGAGCGCGCGGGCGAGCGGGTCACCGCCGTGGTCACCGAGGGCGGGCGGCTGCCGTGCGACGCGGTCGTGCTGGCCGCCGGTCCCGCGCTCAGCGCCGAGCTGCTCGGGGACGTGCCGCGCCGCCCGGTGCCCACCCGCTGGTCGCCGTCGGCGGTGGTCGCGCACCTGGCCGCCGACGCGGTCAGCGAGGACCTGGCGCACCACACCATCTCGTTCGGGCGGGCCTGGAACGGCACGTTCGACGAGATCGTGCGCGACGGCAAGCTGATGTCCGACCCGTCGCTGCTGCTCACCACGCCGAGCCTGACCGATCCGGGCCTGGCGCCCGAGGGCAAGCACCTGCACTACCTGCTGGCGCCCTGCCCGAACCTGGACCGCGCGCCGCTGCGCTGGGACGCGCTCGGCCCCCGGTACGCGGAGGAGCTGGTGGAGGAGGTCGTCAAGCGCAAGCTCGTCGGCTCGGCCTCGGACGTCGAGCTGCTGTCGCTGAGCACCCCGGACGACTGGGCGCGCGACGGCCAACCGGCGGGCACGCCGTTCTCCGCCGCGCACACGTTCCTGCAGACCGGTCCGTTCCGGCAGCGCAACCTTCCGCGCCGCCGGGGCAATGTCGTGCTCGCCGGAAGTGGGACCACCCCTGGTGTCGGAATTCCGCCAGTGGTGATTTCCGGTCGGCTGGCTGCGGCCCGACTGCGGGCCCCGCAGTAACGGCCTGAGCACTCTTTGTAGTGATATTTCTGCTCCGTAAGAGTGAGCAGGGCAATCATAAGATTTCTGTTAGTAACGATTCTCACCTGATCGATGGCTTTATGGCCCTGTTCTGTAGGCGAAACGGCCGTCACCCTAGGTACTCTGCGTGGCAGATCGGGAATGAATCCAAGTGTGGAGGTCCGAGGGTGAACATCGACGAGGCGTTGCGCGAGGCGATGGCTGTGGAAGGCGCCGTCGGCGTGTCGCTGGTCGACTACGACAGCGGCATGACCCTCGGTCAGCAGGGCGGGAACGCGCTGCTCGACCTTGAGGCTGCGGGTGCGGGCAACACCGAGGTGATCCGGGCGAAGCTCCGGACGATCGCCTCGTTGCAGCTCGACGACACCATCGAGGACATCCTGATCACGCTGCAGCGGCAGTACCACATCATCCGGCCCCTGCCGGAGGCCAAGGGCAGCAGACTGTTCCTCTACCTGGTGCTCGACCGCACACGGGCGAACCTCGCCCTGGCGCGCCACCACCTGCGCCGGGTCGACCAGGCCCTGATCGTATGACGCGGCCCGGCGGCAACCGGATGCAGATCCACCTGAGCGACCCCGCGGTTCTCGCGGAGCTGCTCGGGCGGGTCCGCCGGGAGATCGAAGGCATCGAGAGCGCCATTGCCACCAGCCGCGACGGCATCGTTCTGGCGCTCGACACCGAGGCGGACACCCCGGAAGCGGACCAGATGGCCGCCCACGCCGCGGCCATGGCCGCGGCGGCGGCGGGAATCGGGTTCCGGTTCATCGAGGTGTCCAAGCTCGGCAGGCTCCAGGGCGTGCTGCTGGAGGGGGAACGGGGCTGCATCGCGGTCCTGCCCCTCAGCGGGACGCTCCTGCTGCTGCTGATGGGGTCGCCGGGGGTGGCCCTCGGCCGCTTCACGGTCGCGGCCAAGCGGGCGATGAACATCATCCTGTCGCCCGAGGCCTACTGACCGAGGCCGATCCGGAGGGGACACCCCTCCACCAGGGCCGGAACGGCGCCCCCTCGGGGCGCGGCAGTCCCGGCCCGCGCGGGTGTGCGGGCCGCCAGCACCGCTGGCGGCCCGACCCGCGCCCCTCCGCACGTCCCACCTCCGGCACGTCCCACCACCCCTGTCTTCCCGCAGGGCGGCGGACGGCGCGAGCCCCGCGACGTGGACAGCCCTCGGGCATCCCGGTAAGCATGGTCGCGGAGTCCGGGATGTTGGAGGTTCGAGCTGTGCGGTCGCTGCGCATCCACTTCACGATGCTCGACCTGGCGAGGACGAGGGTCGCGGGGGACAGCGACCCGCTGTGGGAGGTCGTCCTCAGCGGCTTCCGGCTGAACTACCGCTACCGGGACAACGAGCACCTCTTCGGCGCGTGGAAGCGGAGCGTCCTCACCGACCCCAACCGCGCCGGACCGGCCCGCGCGGGCGCCCGGCTGCTGTCCGTGCTCGCCCCGAAAGGCCCGTACTTCCCGGACTTCCTCACCCCCACCGGAACGGCGGGCGGGTTCGAGGCCGGGCTGGAGGCCATCCGCGCCACCCCGCGCCGCAGGCTGCGCGCCGAGATGGCCAAGCTCGCGCAGGAGTCCCCGGTCCCCGCGCGGTTCCTGCCGGTGGCCGAGGGCAGGCCCGACGCGCTCGGCGCGCTGGCCACCGTGCTCCGGTCCTACCGGGACGCCGTGATCACCCCGCACGACGGCGCGGTGCGCTCCGTGGTCTCCGCCGACGCGGCCCGCCGCACCAGGGTGCTGGCCGAGCGCGGCGTCGAGGGGCTGTTCGAGACGCTGCCGTGGGCGCGCTGGCGCCCACCGGTGCTGGAGGTCGAGTACGGCGTCGACCGCGACCTGCACCTCAACGGCCGGGGCCTGGTGCTGGTGCCGTCGTTCTTCTGCGACCGCCAGCCCATCACGCTGGCCGACCCCGACCTGCCGCCCACGCTCATCCACCCGGTGGACAAGACGGTGGGCTGGGAGGGGCTGGTTGCCGAGACGCGCGGTGGGCTCGCCGCGCTGATGGGGCCCACCAGGGCCGCGGTGCTGCTGGAGATCGCCGAGGGCGGCGGGCTGACCACCACGCAGGTCGCGCAGCGGCTGTCCACCTCGGCCGCCGCGGTCAGCAGGCACGCGGCGGTGCTGCGCTCGGCCGGGCTGGTCGACACCCGCCGGGACGGCCAGCACGTGCTGCACACCCCGACCCTGCTCGGGCTGGGGCTGCTGGAGACGTCGGTGGTGCGCTGAGGCGGTGCCGATGCCGGTGCCGGTGGCGGTGCTGTCGTCGTGCCGTGCACCAGGTGTCCGGTCGGGACTGGGACCTCCTGCTCGCGACCGGTGGAGCCGGGCTGTCCGGACGCCCCTGGTGCAGGACGTCCCCGGCTCCTGCGGTGGTGCGGGGAGAACTAGCTCGCGGCCTGCTCGGGCACCGGGAGCCGGTCGGCGCCGCTGGTCCACAGGTCGGAGCCGAACACCTCGAAGCGGATGCGCTCGGTGTCGACGCCGCGTCGCAGCAGCGAGGTCCGCACGTCGCGCATGAACGGCAGCGGGCCGCACAGGTAGAAGCCCGCGTCCGGGTAGGCGGGCACCGCGTCCGGGTCGACCAGGCCGGTGCGCGCGCCCTCCGGGGCGTCCTGCTCGTAGAACAGCGTGCTGGTGAACGACTCCAGCCTGCCGCCGAGCCGCTGCGCCTCCTGGGCGAGCGCGTGCCTGGCGGGGGAGCGGTCGGCGTGCACGAGCGCGACCGGGCGGTTCGGGGCGTGCTCGGCCAGGTGCTCCAGCATCGCCACCATCGGCGTGACGCCGATGCCCGCGCTGGCCAGCACGACCGGCCCCGAGCCCTCGGCGAGCGCGATGTCGCCCACCGGCGGGGTGACCCAGACCTTGTCGCCGACCTTCGTGGTCGTGGTCAGCAGCGTGGACACCTCGCCGTCCGGGGTGGAGCCGGTGCCGCGCACCCGGCGGACGGTGATCCGCAGCGCCTCGTGCCCCGCCGCCCGCGACACGGTGTACTGCCTGCCCTGCCGCACGCCGTCGGCCATCTCCAGCGCGACCGTGACGTACTGGCCCGCCAGGTGGTGCGGCACCGGCCCGGACTCGGGGGTCAGCAGCAGCGACACCGAGTCCTCGGCCTCCTCGACCCGCCCGGTGACCACCCACGGCGCGTAGATGCGCCTCGGGTCCGCGTGCAGGTCGTGGTACATGCGGGTCTCGATCGCGATCAGCTTGACCGCGAACAGCCAGTACACCTCGTCCCAGGCCGCCGCGACCTCCGCCGTGACCGCCTCGCCGAGCACCTCCTTCACCGCGCCCATCAGGTAGCGGCCGACGATCGTGTACTGCTCGGGCGTGATGCCCAGCGACACGTGCTTGTGCGCGATGCGGCTGATCACCGCGTCGAGCGGGATCTCCTGGCCCTGGCCGACCAGGTGCGCGGCGTACGCCACCACCGATCCGGCAAGCGCTTTCCGCTGCTCGCCGCTGGCCTGGTTCCCCCGGTTGAACACGTTCAGCAGCTCGGGGTTCTCCCCGAGCATCCGGCCGTAGAAGCGGGTCGCGATCTCGACCACGTGCTCCCGGACCACCGGCAGGGTGGCCGTGACGATCTCCCGCGACTGTGCGGACAACATGGCGTGGTTCCCCTCATTCCCTCGTCAGCGACAGCAGGACCGGTCCGGTCGGCGGGGCGATCAGGTCGCGCAGCAGCACGGTGTCCAGCGAGGCGAAGAACGCCTCGCGGGCCGTGCGCAGCGCACCGCGCAGCAGGCACGCGCGGTGCAGCGGGCAGGGACCCTGCTCGCAGTCGACCACCTCGTCCTCGCCCTCGAACCGGCGCACCACGTGACCGGCCGACACCGCCTTCGCCTCCGGCGGGACCGAGACCCCGCCGTTGCGCCCCCGCGCCGTGGTGACCAGGCCTTCCTTCTGCAGGCGCTGGACCACCTTGGCCACGTGGTTGCGCGGCACGTTCATGGTCGTCGCGAGGTCGTCCACGGTGAGCTGGGCGTCCTTGGCCGCGGCGAGCATCAGCACGCGCAGGGCGATGTCGGTGGCCTTGCTGAGGTGCATGATCCATAGCCTATCGATAAGAGGTATCTGGGATACCTCTTTTATGGCCTGGCTCACGGGCCAGCACTTCGGTCAGGTGGTCCGGAGGGGGTCGGGCGCCGGGCGTACGGTGCGGCACCGGAGCAGTTCAGGCGGGAGGAGCGGGCGTGTCCGAGTCGGTCGCGGTGCTGGGGATGGGGCTGATGGGGGCGGGCATGGCCCGCAACCTGCTGCGGGCGGGGCTGGAGGTGCGCGTGTGGAACCGGGACCCGGCCAAGTCCCGGCCGCTCGCCGACGACGGGGCGCGCGTCGCGTCCAGCGCCGCCGAAGCCGTCGCGGGCGCGGACGTCGTGCTGACGATGCTGTTCGACGCCGAGGCCACCGTCGAGGTCATGTCGGCCGCGCTGCCGTCGGCGCGCGCCGGGGTGGTGTGGGCGCAGTGCGCCACGGTCGGCGTGGACGGCGCGGCGCGGTTGGCGGCGCTGGCGGCGGAGCACGGGGCGGTGCTGGTGGACGCGCCGGTGCTCGGCACCCGCAAGCCCGCCGAGGACGGGACGCTCACCGTGCTGGCCGCAGGCCCCGAGTCGGCGCGCGCGGCGGTGGAGCCGGTGTTCGCGGCGGTCGCGTCGCGCGTGGTGTGGGCGGGCGAGCGGGCCGACGACGGGCAGCGGCTCAAGCTGGTGGCCAACTCGTGGGTGCTGTCGGTGACCGGGGCGACCGCGCAGGCGGTGGCGCTGGCGCGAGGTCTCGGGGTGGAGCCGCAGCTGTTCCTGGACAGCGTGGCGGGCAGCGCCGTCGACACGCCGTACGCGCACCTCAAGGGCAGGGCGATGATCACGGGCGACTTCACGCCGTCGTTCGGGATCGACGGCGCGGTGAAGGACAGCGCGCTGATCCTGGAGGCGCTGGCGGCGGGCGGCACGGACGGGCGGCTGATGGCGGCGCTGCACGGCCTGTTCGCCGACGCGGCGGAGGTGGACGGCGCGGCGGACATGGCGGCGGTGGTGCGGGCCTACCGCACGTGAGCGCGGGGCGGCTCACCCGCCGCCGGGCTCGGTGGCCTCGGCGATCCCGGTCTTGGCCGCGCTGACCAGCTCGACGCCGGTGCGCTCGGCGTGCGCGGCCCCGAGCCCGCTGCTCGCGCCCCCGATCCGCTCGGGGGCGCTCGTCCCTGCGGCGGGCGCGCTCACCTCGCCCACCCCGCTGCTGCCCGCTTTGCTCGGGGCGGCCTTCCCGGCGCCCACCCGCCGGTTCGCCGCACCCTGCTTGCCGCTGGTCTTAACGCCGGGCCTGCCACCGGGCTTGCGACCAGCACCGCCCCTCGTGCCGCCGCTCGCGCGGTCCTGCCGAGGAATGGCCCGCCGAACCCCTTGCTCGACCAGCACCGCCCGGCACCGCTCCACCTCGGCCGTGACCGCTTCGAGGTACCAGCTCAGCACCGCGAACGGGATGGACTCCCGAACCCCGGCCTCGAACCGCACCACCGCCTCGTGCTTCGGGTCCGCGTCGGACACCAGGGCGGTGGCGAAGGCGACCCCCAGCAGGTGCCGGTCGGCCTTGGGCACCGGCATCGCCTCGCACAGCTCGACCTGCCACAGCTCGGCGTCCACGTTGTAGACGTACTGAACCCCGTAATGACTCCCCGCGTGCTCCAGCGTCATGCCCCTCAAGCTGCCACGCCAACGCGGTTCCGGCCATCGGACGTGCGGTGACGCCCGTCCGGATCACCCGATGCCGACCCCGCACCGGCGCGGTAAACCGCGCGCCACCCGCGTCCCGCAAACCCCATCATGATCACCACAACACGATCACCGGGGGACCGGATGCGCACAGCCCGAAGACTCACCAGCCTGCTCGCCGCCATCGCGGTGGTCGCGGCGCCCGTCGTCACCACCGGCGTCGCGCACGCGGCCGACAACCTGCCCACCCACACCACCTACGGCGGCGTCCACCACAACACCGACTCGCTCGCCCCCGACACCGTCGACCAGGGCGGCGACCCGCGCACCGGGGCGCGGGTGGACGAGCAGGGCCGCACGCGCACCGGCAAGGCGTACTTCACCTTCGACCTATCCCGGCTCACCGACGCCACCGCGCACTCCGCCGTCCTCGGCTACGCCGAGCGCGACGTCGCCGACTGCTCCGCGGCCACCGCGCTGGAGGTCTGGGACGTCGACGTCACCGGCCCGATCACCTGGGCGGACCAGCCCGCCGAGGTCCGCGCCCTGCCCGCCGAGCCGCGCACCGCCTGCCCCGACCATGCCGCCGAGGCCGACGTGGTGGACGCGGTCAACCGCGCGCTCGCCCAGGACCGCTCCACCCTGACGCTCGCGCTCCGCGTCCCCGAGCAGCACGCCACCGACCCCGCCCACGGCCGCACCCTGCACACCTGGCCGTCGCTGCGGATCACCTACAACACCCCGATCGAGCCGGTCGCCGAGATCCGGTTCGACGAGCAGCAGCTGACCTGCGGCCCCACGCCCCTGTCCGCCCGCCTGCGCTACGAGACCAAGGTGACCGCGAAGGTCTCCGACCCGGACATCAGCCGGGGCCAGGAGATCACCACGACCTTCGCGGTGTGGCCGCTCGACGCGCCCGAGCAGCGCCAGGAGCAGGTGCGGCGCGGCACGTACACGGGCCGCTTCACCGCGACCTACCCGCAGGGCGCGTTCGAGGACGGCCGCGCCTACGGCCTCGCGGTGCGCGCCACCGACGGGCACACCACCACGCCGTGGAGCCCGACCTGCGAGTTCGCCAACGACCTCACCGCGCCGGTGGCCCCGCAGGTCACCTCCACCGACTACCCGGAGAACGGCCCCGCCCCCGTCCTCGGACAGGGCGTGCCCGGCCTGTTCGCCTTCGACGCCAACGGCTCCGCCGACGTCGTCGCGTTCGAGCACTCCGGCAGCGGCATCCCGACCGGCGCCGTCCGGGCCGACCGGCCCGGTGGCTCGGCCACCGCGCTGATCGCCCCGGCCGCGTCCGGCGCCGTGCACCTCCAGGTCGTCTCGCTCGACCGGGCGGGCAACCGCTCCGCCGCCCGCACCTACGTCTTCCTGGTCGTCGACACCCGCCCGGTCGTGGCGGCGCCGCAGTCCACCGAGGTGGGGGAGCCGTTCGAGGTGCGGATCACCGCCGTCCAGCCGGGCGCGGTGGCACTGCGCCACGCGGTCGGCCAGGGCGCGCCGACCACGGTCCCGATCACCCGGGGCGAGACCGCGACCGTCACCGTCGTGCTCGGCTCGCACGTGCCCGGCGGGTTCCACCGGCTCCGGGTGTGGACCACCGACGCGGCGGGCAACGAGTCCGGGACCGCGCAGGTGTCCGTGCTCGTGGAACCGCACCAGCCGACGATCACCATCACGCCCCGTGTCGGCACGCCCGGCCAGGTGACCACGTTCGAGTTCCGCACCGACCAGCCGGGCGCGGTGCGCGTCCAGTACGAGCTCGAGGACGGCCCGACCGGCACGGCCGACGTCGTGAACGGGCTGGCCACCGCCGGGTGGACGCCGCAGCAGCCGGGCACCGAGTGGCTGCGGGCGCGCACCGCCACCGCGGCGGGCGCCTGGTCCGCGTGGAGCGAGTACCACGCGGTGCGCACGGACTAGCGCGACACCGCCCGACCGGGGAACCCCCGGTCGGGCGGCGCCACCGCCGCTCACATGTCGTCCCACCACCACGCGATCGCCGCGATCGGCAGCGGCGACGGGTCGGCGTCCGTGGGGCTGTCCGCCCACTCCCGGCCGCGCTGCCCCGGCACGGCGGGCGCCTCCGTGAACCCCACGAACCTCGGCGCCCCCAGCGCCCAGTCGATGTTGCCCCGGATCGCGTGCCCCAGGCTGGCCAGGTACCCGCGCAGCGCCTCGCTCACCGGCCCGATCAGCACCTGCTCCCGCAGGTCCAGGAACCGCATCAGCACCCGGTCCCGCATCGCCCGCGCCTGCTCGGTCGCCCGCTCCACCGACGTGCGCCCCTGCTCGGCCAGCACCTCCACCACCCCGCCCCCGGTGTGCAGGTCGGTGTCCCAGCCGGTCACCAGCACCGCCATCTCGCTCAGCGCCCGCACCGGCGGCGAGTCGGCCTCGTGCGCGGGCACCTCCTCGCCGACCGCGATCTCCAGCAGCGCCGCCGTCGGCGCGCCCGACGCCGCGTTGAGCCGCATCATCACGTGGTCGTCCAGGCTCGGCGCGAGCCCCATCGAGTCCAGCGACGCCTGCCACGCCGCCGTGAACAGCCACGCCCGGTGCGCGTCCGCGAACCGCCGCGCCTGCTGGCCGCTCGCGCAGCCGTGCATGGCCAGCGCGATGTCCTGGAGCGCCAGCGCGAACCGGTCCTCGGCGACCGCGTGCCACGGCACCTCCAGCGCCCGCTGCACCTCGCCCGCCGTGGTCATGAAGTCCTCGTCGCCGCCCCGCTCGCGCAGGAACAGGTGCGCCCAGCACGCCCACCGCACCGCCACCTGCATCGGCTCGTCGTCGGCCTCCGGGGCGGCGCGGGCGAAGAACTCGGCCACGTTCAGCCGCACCACCTCCGCCCGCAGCCTCGGGTCCGCGCCGAGGCCCACCCGGTCCAGCCACTCGGTGGCCCGCACCTCGGTGACCCCCACGTGCGGGTTGATCGCCGGTTCGACGGGGCAGTAGAAGCCGCTCATGCCGCACTCCTGTCCAGGAAGCGCTCCACGCCGTCGGCGATGCCCGCCGCGTCCAGGCCGTGCAGTCGCAGGATGTCCGACCGGGAACCGTGCGCCAGGAACTCCGAGGGCAGCCCCAGCACCCGCACCCGGCGGCTGAGCCCCGCCTCGCGCAGCGCCGCCGCGATCGCCTCCCCGACCCCGCCCGCGCGCACCCCGTCCTCGGCGCACACCACCACCCGGTGCTCGGCGGCCAGCGCGATCAGCGACGGGTCCACCGGCAGCACCCAGCCCGGATCGCACACCGTCACCCCGATGCCCTGCCCGCCCAGCCCGACCGCCGCCGCCACGCCCTGCGCGGCCAGGCCGCCCACGGTCACCAGCAGCGCGTCCCGCCGCGAGGCGCTGTGCAGCACCTCCACCGCGCCCACCCGCGACACCGCGTCCAGGTCGATCCCCACCGGGCCCTGCGGGAAGCGCAGCGCGGTCGGGCCGTCCCGGTCGACTGCCTGCGCCAGCAGCTCGCGCAACCGGGTCGCGTCGCGCGGGGCCGCCACCCGCAGGCCGGGCACGCCGCGCAGCAGCGCCAGGTCCCACGCGCCGTGCTGGCTCGGCCCGTCCTCGCCGGTGATCCCGGCCCGGCCCAGCACCAGCGCCACCGGCAGCCGGTGCAGGGCCACGTCCATCAGCACCTGGTCGAGCGCGCGCGGCAGGAACGTCGAGGACAGCGCCACCAGCGGGCGCAACCCGCCCATCGCCAGACCGGCCGCGCAGGTGACCGCGTGCTGCTCGGCGATGCCGGTGTCGAGCACCCGGTCGGGGAAGCGGCGGGCGAACGGGCCGAGGCCCGTCTGCTCCAGCATCGCGGCGGTCAGGCAGAACAGGTCGGGGCGGGTCTCGCCCAGCGCCACCAGCTGCTCGCCGAGCACGGCCGTCCACTCCGGACCGCCGGGCAGCGACGGCGGGGCGATGGCGTGCATGTGGTCGGACTCGTCCTGCTCGGCGGGCGCGTGCCCGAAGCCCTTCCGCGTCAGGCAGTGCACCACCACCGGGCCCCGGTACTCGCGGGCCGAGGTGAGCGCGGCCTCCAGCTCGGCGATGTCGTGGCCGTCGACCGGGCCGAGGTAGCGCACGCCCAGGTCCGCGAACACCGACGACACCGCCGTGCCCCGGCGCAGGGCGGCCAGGTGCCGCCCGACCGCGCCCGCCGTCGGCCCGTACGAGCGGCCGTTGTCGTTGAGCACGACCACGACCGGCAGGTCGCTCACGGCGATGCTGTTGAGCGCCTCCCACGCCATGCCGCCGGTGAGCGCCCCGTCCCCGACCACGGCCACCACGTGCCGCTCCTCCCCGCGCGACCGGGCGGCCCGCGCGAGGCCGTCGGCGTAGGACAGGGCGGTGGAGGTGTGCGAGTTCTCGACCAGGTCGTGCGGCGACTCGGCGCGGCTCGGGTACCCGGACAACCCGCCCGCGCGGCGCAGCCCGCCGAACAGGTCGGCGCGGCCGGTGAGCATCTTGTGCACGTAGGTCTGGTGGCCGGTGTCGAAGACCAGGCGGTCGGTGGGGGAGCGGAAGACGCGGTGCAGGGCGAGGGTCAGCTCGACGACGCCGAGGTTCGGGCCGAGGTGCCCGCCGGTGCGGCTGACGGAGTGCACCAGCAGCGCCCGCAGGCGGTGGGCGAGGGCGGGGAGCTCGTCGGGCGGGAGGTCGCGCAGGTCGAACGAGCCACCCGGCGCGGGTTGGGGCGGCCTGGTCGTGGTGTCGGACATGCGGCCACTCCTCAACGGGTCGGTGACGACGCGGGCGGGGTACCCGCTGGCCCGTGGGGAGGGGGAGAGGTTGAGTCGAACGTGCCTCACCCGATGCGGGGCGGCAACCGGGGGTGTTCGGAGGTCAGGCGGGCGGGGGCGGGGGACCACCCGGAGTGGTGGCGCGCGGGTGGGGGAGGGGTGGACGGAGGGGAAGTGGGTAGGGCGGAGGGGGAGGGTGCGGCGGGTGTGCTTGGTGGGGTGTGCGGGTGCGGCGGGCAGGTGCGGCTGACAGGTGCGGAGAGTGGGTGCGGCTGGCAGGTGCGGGGAGTGGGGGCGGGGAGTGGGAGAGCGGGGGTTTGTTCGGCGGGCCGGGCAGCGGTAAGGCGTGCGGGCGCGCAACGGTGGGGCGCAGGGCGGTGGGCGCTGTTCACAGGGCCGCTTAGGCGGCATGGCCGCAAGACGGTGGGGCGCGGGCCGCTGAGCCCCTAGGCACTGGGCTCGCAAGGCACGCGGGGCGCGGGGCGCGGTAACGATGGGCCACGCGCGGTTGCGGGGATGAACGGTCCGCACGCCTGGGGTGAATGGTCCGCACACCTGTGAGCGAACGGTCCGCACGCTCGTGAGTGAGGTGAACGCTCCGCACATCCGCGAGTGAACGGTCCGCAGGGTCGGGGTGAACGGACCGCACACCCGTAGGCGAACGGTGCGCCCGCCTGCGGATTAGGCGAACGGACCGCAGGGCCGAGGTGAACGGTCCGCACGCCTGTAGGTGAACGGTCCGCTCACCTGTGAGTCAGGTGAACGGTCCGCACGTCTCTGGGTGAGCGGTCCGCACGGTCGTGGGTGAATGGTCCGCACGCTTGCGAGACAGGTGAACGGACCGCACAGTTGGGGTGAATGGTCCGCACAGTCGGGGCGAATGGACCGTTCACTCCCCCCCCGCTGAAACTTAAAGGGGGCCAGCGTTTGGCCTGGTGGGGTGGCTCAGCGGACCGTGCCGACTCGGCGTGGGCGGATGCCGGTGAGCGCCACTTCCTCGCCGCAGTGCACGCAGACCGGGCGGACCGCCAGGTCGTGGCCGCAGCGGTGTTGCCAGACCGCGGGTGGTGGGCCGGGGGTCACGTAGCGGTCGCCCCACTCCATCAGGGCCTGGAGCACCGGTTGCAGCGCCTGGCCCGAGTCGGTCAGCGCGTACTCGTAGCGCGGCGGGTGGTCCTCGTAGCGCCTGCGTTCCAGCACGCCAGCCGCCACCAGTTTGCGCAGCCGCGCGGCCAGCACGTCGCGGCTCACCCCGGTGTTGCGCACGATCTGGTCGAACCGGCGGAAGCCGATCATCACCTCGCGCAGCGCCAGCAGCGTCCACCGCTCGCCGACCACCCCGAGCGCGTTGGCGATCGAACACTCCCGGCTGCTCATGGGCAACTCCCTGCGCGCTCGGTCGGAAGAGCCAACTTAGCAGGTGAAGATCATCAACAGAGGCCGGAAGCGGCCTCGGCCTGCGCCCGCGCCGCGCCCTCCGGGGGGATCCGGGAGTTGATGTGGGTGCTGTCGAGCTCGTGCACCTGGAACGGTGCTCCGGGAGCCAGCGCGTCCGCCTCCGCGATGAACCGGTCCTGCAGTGCCAGCGGCATGATCTCGTCCCGCAGCAGGCGTACGTACGTGCGCAGCACCTCTGCGGTCAGCCGCTCCTGCCCGGCGTGCGGTGACTCGTCCGGCTCCGGGAACGCCAGCAGCTCCGGATTCCGGCTTGGCACCGTGCAACCCGGCTCGCAGCCCGGCCAGCGTCGCCGGGTCACCACCGTGCCAGTTCACCCGGAACACGCCCGACCCCGCCGGATCGCCGACCAGCGCACCGGACAGGTCACCGCGCCTGTCGGACGCGACCTCCGGCCGTGCCACGTAGTCCGCGACGCCGCTCGCCGCGCAGCACCACGCCGACACGTGCACCGCCCACTACTGTGCCGCGACCTCGGAGAGTCGGGTGGCGGTGGTGGTGTCACCCGAGGTGGTGGCCACGACCGTGATCGTGTCCCCGGTCGCCAGATCCTCAACCGAACCGGTGGACGACGAGTCCGCCGACCCGGCCGAACTGCCGGAACCGGCGGGGCCTGCCGTTCCGGCTGACCCGTCGGAACCCGCCGACCCACCGGGACCGCCCTGGCCCCCGCCCGGACCCGTCATCGCCCCGAACACCGTCTCCGCGTCGATCACGTACGTGCGTGTGTACCCGTCCGAGCTGGCCGCCGTCACCGACGTCCCGCTGATCGCGGTGATCGTCCCCGTCTGCACCACCTGCGTCGCGTACCCGCCCTCCCCGTCCGACACCACGTACTCCCCGTGCACCGCGTCCGCCACAACCCCTCCGCCCATCCCGCCACCGGCCCCACCCGCACCGCCGAACCCACCCGCGCTCCCACCCGGCGCCTGCCCGATCGCAGACGACGAGCTGTCCGACGACCCGGAGGTCGCGTAGACGACCCCGCCGCCCACCGCCACCGCCAGCGCGATCGCCCCCGCGACCAACCCCCGCCGCACCCGAGGCAACGGCTCCCCACCCGCCTGCTCCGCTCCCCACACGCCCCGCGCGGACTGCTCGCGCTCGTCCGGGGTGAACGGCTCGGTCGTGGTCATCGGGTCCTCCAAGTGGCTCGCTCGTCCGACACCGACCACTCTGCGAGCCGCCCCTGTGCCGGATCTGTGCCGGAGGTCAGCGATCCCTGTGCGTCGACCGGACCACCCCACCCCCGCCGCGAAATACGCGAAAATGCGGTGAACAAATCCGCACCAATGCGCCTCCGAACAATTTTTTCACCCGGTTCCAGCCCCTTTCCGCTGCGGATTCCCGCATTGCCCACCGCCACCCCGCCCGTAACCCGCGCACCTGCTGAAACCCTGTCCCCGCCCGAGATCGCCAAGGGGAGAGGAACAGCGTGTGAGACGCACGTCGACCGGTTTCGCAGCCGCGCTGGGCGGACTGGCGCTGGTGCTGGGGGCAATCGCGCCCGCCGCCGCCCAGGCCCGGAACGGGGAGCCGCCGCCCGCCGAGGGCGAGGTCGTGCCGGACAGCTACATCGTCGTGCTGAAGGACCAGGAGGGCTCCGCGGGCCACGCGTCCACCGCCGCGCTCGCCGCGTCGCTGGCCGCCGCGCACGGCGCGGACGTCACCTCCACCTGGAGCAGGTCGCTGCGCGGGTTCGCCGTCCGGGCGGACGCCGAGCAGGCCCGGCGCCTGGCCGCCGACCCGGCCGTCGCCTCGGTCACCGCCAACGGCAGGCTCAAGGCCCACGGCGCCCAGTTCGACCCGCCCTCGTGGGGCCTCGACCGGGTCGACCAGCCCGACCTGCCGCTAGACGAGGTCTACAACCACCGCGCGGACGGCGCGGGCGTGCGCGTCTACGTCGTCGACAGCGGCATCCGCACCACGCACGCCGACTTCGGCGGTCGCGCCAGCTGGGGCGCCGACCTGGTCGACGGCAGCGGCCGGGACTGCGCGGGGCACGGCACGCACGTCGCGGGCACCGTCGGCGGCGCCCGGCACGGCGTCGCCAAGGGCGTCCAGCTCATCGCCGTGCGCGTCCTGGACTGCGCCAACGGCACCACCTACGAGACCGCGCTCAACGGCGTCGAGTGGGTCACCGCCAACGCGGTCCGCCCGGCCGTGGCGAACCTGAGCTTCGGCGGCTCCACCTCCCCGCAGAGCGCCCCGCTGGAGCAGGCCGTCCGCAACTCGGTCGCCTCCGGCATCACCTACGTGGTGTCGGCGGGCAACGACAACCGCAACGCCTGCTCGGCCACGCCCGCCCTGCTGCCCGAGGTGATCGCCGTCGCCGCCACCGACCAGGCCGACCGGCGCGCCGAGTACTCGAACTCCGGCGGCTGCGTCGACCTGTTCGCCCCCGGCACCGCGATCCGCTCGGCGTCCGCCGCCGACGACACCGCCTCCCGCGAGGAGACCGGCACCTCCATGGCCGCCCCGCACGTCGCGGGCGCCGCCGCGCTGCACCTGGCCGCGAACCCCGCCGCCACGCCGCAGGCGGTGCTCACCGCGCTCGCCTCGGCGGCCCAGAACGGCAAGGTCGGCGGCGCGCTGAGCGGCACGCCCAACCGGCTGCTGTCCACGGCGGGCACCACGGGCGCGCCGCAGGAGGTCGACCTGGTCCGCGCCTGGCGGCACCCCGACCACCTCAGCGCCAGCGCGGGCGTGCCGTCCGGGTACGGTGCGGAGGGCAGCCTCGGCAGGCTGGTCACCGCCCGCAAGCCCGGCACCCGGCCGCTCTACCAGTGCAAGGTCGGCGGCTGGGACCACATGACCTCGCTGCGCGCCGACTGCGAGGGCCTGGAGCGGGTGGGCCTGCTCGGCTACGCCCTCACCGACCGGGGCGAGGGCGCGCACCCGGTGTTCCGCTGCCTGATCCGCGAGAGCGGCGACCACATGGACAGCCGCGACCCGAACTGCGAGGGCCAGACCGTCGAGGGCGTCCTCGGGTTCGCGCTGGACTAGCCGGTACCGGCGCCGCGACGGCGCCGCACCCCTGAAGCTCGGTGAGCGCCTGACCGGGGCGCGGGCGGGACAGCGCGCACTGGCCCGCCGCGCGCCGGAACAGGCGCTCACCGGACCGGGCGCGCCACCCGGTGAACGACGGAGGGCGGTCCCCGACCAGGGGACCGCCCTCCGTTCGCGTCGCGGACCGCCACCAGGACCGCTACCAGGGCGGCGTCACCCGGTAGCTGTCCGAGTAGTACTCGCCCAGCCGCTCGCGGTACGCGGGCACGTCCAGCTCGTCCGGGTCGAACTCGGGCGCGCCCGCCACCTGCTCGGTGCTGCGGTCGACCTGCACCACGCGGGCCTCCCGGTCCACGCCCGACACCACCCCGACCGGCAGCGCGACCCGCTTGCCGCCGGACACGTCCACCACCAGGCAGTCGGCGGGCAGCAGCGCGTTCTCCGAGTCCACCACCCCCACCCGCCCGTCGGTGGCGCGCACCTCGAAGCCGAGCAGACCGGTGTCCGGCCGGTCCGCCAGCGACACGTCGGGGTCCGCCGGGTGCTCCTGCTCGCGCAGCGCGGTGATGGCGTCGCGCCAGATCCACGGGGCGAAGGGGAACGGTTGCACGGTGACCTCCTCGTCACGGCTGCCTGACAGGGCTGACTGCCACGGCTGACTGTCACCCGCCGGGTACCCCTCATCCCCCGTCCGGGAACGGACCAGCCGGTGCGGGAAGCGGAGAGCCACCCGCACCGGCCCCGTTCAGGACAGCCCGGCCCCGTTCAGGGCAGCGCCAGCCCTGCTCAGGGCAGCACCACCCCCGCTCAGGACAGCGCCCACCGCTGCGAGGTCCGCCCGTCGCACGGCTGGACCACCACCGCCGTGCCCGCCGCGACCCCGCGCGCGTCCAGGCACCGCCCGTTCCCGGCGTTCACCAGCCGCTGCCCGTCGCGCGTCCACCGCTGGGTGGCCCGCCCGTCGCACACCGCCGTCACCGCCGGGGTGCCCGGCGTCCCGGTCGGCTCCAGCAGGTCGAGGCACTGCGACCCGTACAGCCGCACCTCACCGCCCTGCCACAGCGTCCACAGCTGGTTCGCCGCCCCGTGGCACGCCCACAGCGCCAGCCGCGCCCCCGGCCGCGTCACCGCGCCCGGCACGTCCACGCACTGCCGCGACGCCACGCCGCGCAACCCGCCGGTCTCCTGCGCCAGCGGCCCCGCCCCGGTGACCCGGAACGCCGCGACCCCGTGCGACGGCACGTCCGCGACGACCTGCGGACCGGACGAGGTCGCCCCGGTCCACAGGTCGGTCAGCGCCAGCGAGGTCCCGGCCAGCCCGACCTCGGCGGGCCCCGCGCCGATCCGCGCGGGCTGCGCGCCCCGGTTGAACAGGCCCACCGCGACCGACCCGTCGGCCAGCGGCTTGACGAACACCTCGGTGTCGCCGTCGTCGCGCACCCGCCGACCGCCCGCGCCCAGCGGGTCCTGGTTCACCGCGATCAGGCCGGGCGTGCGCAGGATCGCGGAGATCTCGGCGGGCATGGCGCGCACGTCGTTGCCCGCCATCAGCGGCGCGGCCATCAGCGCCCACAGCGCGAAGTGCGCCCGCGACTGCTGCACGGTCAGTCCGGGCCTGCCCACCACCAGCATGTCCGGGTCGTTCCACCGGCCGGGACCGGCCTGCGCGGCCAGCGGCGCGTTCACGTCGACGACGTTCACCACGCCCATCGGGTAGCTGTTGGTGTTCTCGTTGCGCCAGATGTCCAGCAGGTCCTCGGTGGTGCGCCACAGGTCGGCCACCTCACCCCAGTCGTGGGTGTCGCCGGTGATCGCGTGGTAGCTGTTCGGGTTGATGCTGTACACGATCGGGCGGCCGGTGGCCCGCAGCGCGTCGCGCATCAGCGCGAACCGGGCGATCTGCTCCTCGCGGGTCCCCTCGGGGGAGCACCAGTCGTACTTGAGGTAGTCCACGCCCCAGGAGGCGAACGTGCGGGCGTCCAGCTCCTCGTGCCCGACGCTGCCGGTGGAACCGGGGTAGGCGCCGCCGCGCTGGGCGCAGGTGCGGTCGGTGGGCACCTGGTAGATGCCGAACTTCAGTCCGCGCGCGTGGATGTAGTCGCCGAGGGCCTTCATACCGCTGGGGAACCTGGTCGGGTCGCCGCGCAGGCTGCCGTCGGGCAGGCGCTGGACGTCGAACCAGCAGTCGTCCACCACGACGTACCGGTAGCCGGAGTCGCGCATCCCGGAGGAGACCAGGGCGTCGGCGGCGTCCCGGATGGTGCCCTCGCTGATGTTGCAGCCGAAGGTGTTCCAGGAGTTCCAGCCCATCGGCGGGGTGGTCGCCGGACTGCCGGGGGCCGCCGGGCGCACGTCCGGGACGGCGGCGGCGGGGGAGCGGTCGGCGCCGGTTCCCGCCGGGACCGGCGCGGCCGAACCGGCCGCAGCCTGGGCGGGAACGAGCCCCACCGCGATCAGCCCCACCGAGATCAGCGCCGCCGCGACCAGCGCGGCGAGCCTGCCCGGCGGTCTGCCCGCCGGTGGGAAGCGTCGCGCGCCGATTCCGCAGGGGGTGGACCGAGGCATCGTTGCCCTCCTCTCGCGGGGAGGGACCAGCACCTCGCCCGCGTTCGGTGTCGGTGGTTCCGCCGTGCCCACGGGCTCGGGCGGGACCGCCCCGCGCCCGTCTCGCGGACGCTACCGGCGGCCGGTGCCCCCAGGCGAGACGCCGGGGAGCCGCGACCGCCAGAGCCACACCAACGGAGGCGTCCGGGGCGCGCCCCGGACCGCGAACCGGTCAACCCTCCCAGCGCCACACCAGCGGCGGCCGTCCGCCCTTCGCGCGGGCCGCCGCGTGCTGCTCGGTGCGGCGCAGGCCGGGGACGCGGTCCATCAGCCTGCCCAGGTTCGCCGGGTACGGGCGGTCCCCGGTCAGCGCCTCGGTCACGTCCAGCGCCTGCGCCGTGGTGAACTCCGGCCCGAGCAGCCCGGCGGTGAACACCGGGTCCCGCCACAGCCGCTCGGCCAGCAGCGCCCGGCAGTCCGCGACGATCCGGTCGTGGTCGAACGCCAGCGGCGGCACCTCGGACAGCGGGGCCCAGCGCGGCCCGTCCGAGCGCGCCGGGTCGAGCGCCGCCCACAGCGCGACCGACAGCGTCGGGCCGCGCGGGTCGCGGGAGGGCTCGTCGAACGTGGCCAGCTGACCGGTCGCGCGCACCGCCCCCGCCGGGACCCCCAGCTTGCCCGCGACCGCCCGGACCGCCGCCTCGCGCAGCCGCTCGCCCCTGCCCAGCAGCACGCCGGGCAGCGCGTCCCGCCCGAGGAACGGCTCCAGCTCGCGCCGCGACACCCCGAGCAGCACCGCGCCCGACTCGGCGTCGAACCGCAGCGCCAGCACGTCGACCGACACCAGCGACGACTCGATGGCACCCGGCGGGACGTCCCCCGGCCGGATGTCCCCCTGCTGGGCGTCCTCGGATTGCGCTTCCACGGAAGGCATTGTCCAGCACTCGCGCCCCACCACACCCCCTGACCTCGTCCCACCCCACCGGAACCACCCCCACCCGCGCGAAGGCGGTGGGCGCCCCCCGCACCCACCGCCCCGTGCCGCGACCCCTCAGCGCGGCACGGGAACCCGCACCCGGTAGTCCGACCGGTCCGGCCCGGCGCCGGTCACCACGACCGGCGCGCCCAGCTCCCGCTCCAGCCACCCCACCGGGTCGGCCTGCTCCACCAGCACCGGCTCGACCCGCCCGAGCAGCTCCGCGACCCGTGGATCGGGCGTCGGACCACCCGGCCCGACCACCTCCTCCAGCCGCGCCACCCGCCGCCCGTCGACCTCGTACGCCTCCGCGACCAGCACCCCGGCCCCCACCGCGTCCAGGTGCGTCACCGCCAGCCCGTCGACCCCGCCGCACGCGGCCACCGCGTGCCGCAGCAGCACCGCGTCCAGGTGCCCGGCCCGCCACGCCCCCTGGTACCGCCCGATCCCGTTGTGCCGCTCCGGGAACCGCGCCGCGACGGCGGCGTCCTCGGTCGGCATCGGCCCCGCGCCGTGCCGGGTCTGGTAGGTCCGCGTCACCCCGACCACCCGCGCCGGGAGCCCGCCGAGCAGCGCCCGCGCGTTGTCCGGGGTGACCGTCGACCAGGTGGTGTGCGGGTGGAAGCCGCGCCACTGGTCCAGCAGCACCCCCTGCGCCCCCTCGAACACCAGCCGCCCCCGCGCGGCCAGTCGCCCCACCTCGTCGTCCCCGGTGATCCGCACCGCGTCGGCGAAGTCCCGGTACATCGACACCAGCTCGGCCACCGACCAGCGCGCGGTCGCGAGCGGCGCGTAGAACCGGGCCAGCGCGTCGAGCTTGCGCCGCAGCACGTCCGGCCGCAGGCAGTCGGCGACCACCGGCGCGTCCCCGAACGCCCCGAGCACCTCCTGCCCCTCCACCACGTCCCCGACCCGCGCCGCGCGCTCGGACAGCAGCGAGTACCAGACCGTCTCCCCGATGCCCTTGCCGCACGACCCGTGCCTGCCCGCGCCCCTGGCGTCCTCCCGCGCCCGGTTCGCCAGCACGTGGAACGGCGTGGTCAGCAGCGCCCCGCCCGCCACCGACACCAGCGACAGCGGGTCGGGCACCCCGATCCCGGCCAGCTCCCGCGCCTCGGCGGCCAGCGCCATCGGCTCGACCAGCACGTGCGGCGACAGCCAGGTCGGCACGCCCGCGAGCGTGCCCGACCCGAACTGGCTGAACGTGTGGTGCCGGTCCCCGTCGACCACGTTGTGCGCGGCCTGCGCGCCCCCGTTGAACCGCACCACCGCCGAGGTCTCCCCGGCCCGGCACAGCGCGTCCACGACCGCGCCCTTGCCCTCGTCGCCGAAGCCGAGGCCAACGACGACGACGTGGTCAGACGAGGCTGACATCGTCCGGCCCGTCCAGCGCCGGGGGAGCGGCCGAGGTGGCCACCGACCGCGCCCCGACCTTCTGCAGCGCCTTGCCGACCGACCTGCTCTCCGCGCCCGACCCGACCTCGGCCAGGTCCACCATCGCCTGGTCCAGGTCGACGACCCGCTCCTCCAGCCCGATGGTCGCCGCGATCAGCTCGCACACCGCGCCGGGGTCGTCCAGCTTCAGGAAGTTCTGCCCCAGCAGCCCGCGCCAGTGGTCGCCGATCTCCGGGTCGTCGAAGTAGTGCGACTGCTTCGGCAGCACGAAGTACACGTGCCAGCGCCGCGCCAGCTCCCGGTACACCGACGCCGGGTCGACGTCCTGGCCGAGGTCGTCGCCGATGATCCGCTTGATGTGCCTGGCCTCCAGCCTCGGCTTGTTCAGCTCGTCGCCGATCAGGAACAGGTAGCCCTTGCGCCCGCGCTTGCTCCAGGCGTCGGTCTCCACGTGCCTGGCCATGAAGTAGGCGGCCAGCTCGTACGACTCGCTCTTCTGACCGCCGCCGTTGCCCTCCAGGAAGATGTTCCGCAGCTGCTCGTCCATCCGGTTGTCCGACTCGAACTGCCCCACCTGCAGCGGGACCCGGTCGCTGTCGGCGTCGCCGATGCCGCCGAACAGCACCTGCGGGTCGCTCAGGTAGCCCTTGCGCTTGATCAGCCCGTGCAGCTTGCCGAGCTTGCCCTGCATGATCCGGGGCACCTGCCCCATCGAGCCGGTCACGTCGAACAGCACCGCGATGGGCGTCGAGTCGGCGTGCTCGTCCGAGTCGCGGCACTCGCGGGCCACCACGCCGTGCGGGTCGAGCGAGGGGTGGGCCTTCCAGTCGGCCGACGGCTTGCCGCGCGTGGCGCTGGTGTAGCCGAAGTCCGAGATGCCCTTGGCCGCGCGGAAGGTGCGCGCCGCCGCGAAGGCGTTGTCGTCCCAGCTGCCGTGTCCCATGTCAGGCTCCTTGGTCGGTCATCGAGAACGGGCGGAACACCCGTGGTCCGTAGAGGTCGTCGAGCAGGTCGTCGTACTCGTCGAGCAGGTCGGCCGCCTCCGGCCGGGCCGAGGGGACGTCCTGCGAGCACCCCTCGGCGAACAGGCGTTGGCGGTGCTCGCCGGGGGCGAGCAGGTCGAGCATCAGCGCGTGCGCCATCCACACGTCGGTGGCGCCGGTGAGCGCCTCGCCCGCCGCGACCTCCGGCGGGTAGGCGGTGGTCCGGTCGCGGGCCAGCGGGCGCTGGCCGCGTTCGACGGCGAACGACCAGCCCGCGAGCACCACCCCGTGCCGCTCGGGGTGGACCAGCACGTTGTCGGCGGTGATCGCGCCGTGCACCAGGCCCGCGAGGTGGGCGCCCGCGACCGCGCGCAGCAGCCTGCGGTGCATCCACGCCCAGTCGCGCCCGTCCAGGCCGCCGGGGTGGGCGCTCTTGACCTCGGCGAGGGTGTGGAAGCCGTCGACCAGCGGGGCCAGCACGGTGAACGCGCGCTCGCCGCGCCCGACCTCGCCGGAGGCGTCGACCAGCCTCGGGAAGTACGGGGCGAGCCAGCGGTGCTCGGCGGTGAGGCGGCCCAGCGCGGTGAGCGCGTCCTGCTCGGCCAGCAGCAGCGGGCTCAGCGCCGGGTTGCGCACGACCTTGACCACCTCGGGGCCGTCGGTCAGGTACACGTTCGCGACGCTGCCGACCCGGTGCAGCGCCCCGGTGCGGTAGGCGCGGCGGGCGGTGCGCAGCTCGACCGAAGCCGACCCCGAACCCGACCACTCGTCGTGCAGCCGGGTGACCTCCGAGGCCGCGGCGTGCGCCCGGTGGTCGTCCGGGCCGGTGCGGTCGGGGTGCAGCGCGACCAGCAGGTCCCGCCACAGCCGGTGAGCCGACTTCGCGCGATCGGGGGAGAAGTCCCCGAACAGCCCAGTCGAAGAGTTGGCGCCCTCGACCAGCCTGAGGGCTTCGTCCCTGGTGAACATAGTTTGAGTTTAGGTGACTTAAACCGGTCGTGCAACCCTTTCGGGCGAAGTGGGCGTTCATAGGGGTGAGGACTCTTGTGGCAACGGAGTGATCTGTGCCGATCACGGCTAACGTCCGGGCCGGACGCGGAGACATCCGTCCAGAACCGTGATCACCCGAACCCCGTCCCCACCCACCCCTGCCTGAAGCAGCCGTCCCGCCGATTGCCAGAGTCCTGGCTAGGGCGACGTCCCTACCCGTCGCCCGCGCACCACCCGCCGCGGCGTCCTACCCGCCTCGGCGCCCGCAAGGCGCGCGACGTCCTACCCCGCCGCGCGAGCACCGCCCCGCCCTGCCCGCCCACCACCGCACCAGCCCTGCCGACTGCACCAGCCCTGCCGACTGCGCGCCCCTGCCGCCGCACGAGTCCTCGTCCCGCCGCACGAGCCCAGGAGAAGAACCCGGTGAAGCCGTTGACCCCGACCCGACCGATGAGCACCTGCGCGGTCACGCCCCGCCCCAAACCCGTCCGGCTGCCCGCGCGCGGGTTGCAGAGCCGGTCGTCCCGGCCGAGGCGCTGAGCGCCGCTCATGATCTACTTGCGCCCCCTGCGAATGGAGGCGCGAGTGCCGGAACTGTTGTTGCGCAACGGAATCAACCCCGAAGACCCGGACGCCCCGGTGCTCCTCGTGATCATCGATCCCGAGCGGTCACCGGGCGAGCGCGCGGTCTGCCTGCTGGGCAACCACGGCTACGAGCGGGACAACGCCCTCTACCTGGTCCCGACCGACGGCTGGGCGGAGCGCGCGCTCGACGGGGGCTCCCTCGTGGTCGACCTGGTCGCCTACCCGCTGGTCCTCGGCGGCTACGACCTGGACCTCGGCCTGTTCACCGAGCCCGCCGCCCAGGACGCCGACGCGGTCCGGCTGCTGCGCGTCACCGGCGAGGTCGACGCCACCGAGCTGCCCGAGGCCACCGTCGTGGTCGCGGTCTCCGAGGGCGCCACCGTCGACGACGTCGTCGAGGAGCTGCGCTCGGGCGAGCTGTGGCCGGTGGTCCTCGCCCCGGCCAGAGCTCCCGAGGAGGGCTGATGCGGGTCACCACCTTCCCGGTGCCCGGCGCGGACGGCCCCTACGGCGTCGCGGTCGGCCCGGACGGCGCGATCTGGTTCACCGAGGTCGGCGCGGGCAGGCTCGGCCGGATGACCACCGACGGCGAGCACACCCCGGTGCCGCTCAAGCTGTCCCCGTGCGCGCCGACCGTGCTCACCGCCACCGACGACGCCCTGTGGTTCACCGACTTCCGCCACCACCGCCTCGGCCGCACCACCCCGGCCGGGCGCACCACCGCCGTCGACCTGCCCGGCGCCGGTCCGTACGGGGTGACCGGCGGCCCGGACGGCGCGGTGTGGTGCACCGCCGCCACCACCGGCAAGATCGGCCGGATCGAGGCGGGCCGCGCCACCTGGTTCGACCTGCCGGTCGGCAGCTTCCCCGCCATGATCACCACCGGCCCGGACGGGGCGCTGTGGTGCACGCTCAACCAGGCGGGCGCGATCGCCAGGCTGAGCGTGGACGGCGAGCTGCGCGTCCACCCGCTGCCCACCCCCGGCGCGGGTCCCGTCGGCATCACCGCCACCGCCGACGCGGTGTGGTTCACCGAGGTGCTGGCCGGGCGGATCGGCCGGATCACCCCGGACGGCGAGGTCACCGAGTTCGCGCTGCCCGACCCCGGCGCCCGCCCGCACGCCATCGCCGAGGGCCCGGACGGGGCGCTGTGGTTCACCGAGTGGGCCACCGCCGCCGTCACCCGCATCACCCCGGACGGCGAGCTCACCGGCACCGCCGCCCTGCCGCCCGGCAGCGAGCCGCACGGCATCGCGCTCGGCCCGGACGGCGCGCTGTGGACGGCCCTGGAGTCCGGGGCGCTCGCCCGCGTCGAGCCCTGACCCGCTTCCCGGCGGGCGAACAATCCTCGGCCGCCGGGAAAGCGCTGTCAACGGACTTCGCGGACTTCACCTGAACCGGGTCGCGGCGGGGTGAGGTGAATTCCCGCACGCACTTCGGGCAAGCGGCCTGCGCAGGTGTGCTGAACTGCGTCGATGACTCTCCGGCGCACGTTCTCCGATTACCCGCAGATATCCCCTCCGGGGTCACCTCGCCCCCGCTCGGGCACTGTGTGGCGACGCCCGATGCCGGCAGCGTGAATTCCCGTCCGGACGGCCGCCCGAGCACGGGCCGAGCCGAGGACGCTCGATCTCGGAGGGGAATTCCGACCATGAAAGATCGATTCGCCAGACGACTGCTCGCCGGGGCCGCGCTCGCCGTGGCCACCCTGCTGCCCGCCGCACCGGGCGCGGTGGCCGAGCCTGCCGATACCCAGCCCGTCGACGCCTCGCCGGTCTCGGCGGGCCCCACCCTGTCGTCCGCGCAGGGCGTGGGCGACAACCAGGACGGTCGGCTGGAGGTGTTCGCCCGAGGGGGAGACGGGGCGCTGTGGCACATCTGGCAGACCACGCCGAACGGCGCGTGGGGGAACTGGGCCAGCCTCGGCGGCTGGTTCACCGGGACGCCCGCCGTGGGCAGCAACGAGGACGGCAGGCTGGAGGTGTTCGTGCGCGGCGGTGACGGCGCGCTCTGGCACATCTGGCAGACGGTCCCCAACGGCGGCTGGAGCGCGTGGGCGAGCCTGGGCGGCTACCTGACCTCGGACCCGGTGGTGGGCCGCAACGCCGACGGTCGGCTGGAGGCGTTCGCGCTCGGCGGGGACAGCGCGCTCTGGCACATCTGGCAGACCTCGCCTAACAGCGGGTGGGGTGGCTGGTCGAGCCTGGGTGGCTACCTGACCTCGCCGCCCGCCGTGGGCAGCAACGCGGACGGTCGGCTGGAGGTCTTCGCGCTCGGTGGTGAGAGCGCGTTGTGGCACATCTGGCAGTCCGCGCCGAACAGCACCTGGAGCGGGTGGTCGAGCCTGGGCGGTTACCTGACGTCCCCGCCCGCCGTGGGCAGCAACGCGGACGGTCGGCTGGAGGTCTTCGCGCGCGGTGGCGAGGGAGCGTTGTGGCACATCTGGCAGGCCACGCCGAACGGCTCCTGGAGCGCCTGGAACGGCCTCGGCGGTTACCTGACCTCGCCGCCCAGCGTGGGCAGCAACGAGGACGGTCGGCTGGAGGTCTTCGCCCTGGGCGGTGAGAGCGCCCTGTGGCACATCTGGCAGACGACGCCCAACGGCTCCTGGGGCGGCTGGTCCAGCCTGGGCGGTTACCTCACCTCGGAACCGACCGTGGCGAGCAACGCCGACGGCCGCCTGGAGGCGTTCGCGCGCGGCGGTGACAACGCGCTGTGGCACATCTGGCAGACCTCGCCCAACAGCACCTGGGGAAGCTGGTCCAGCCTCGGCGGCTACCTGACCCGCGCGGGGACCGGGCAGGCGGCGGCCTGACACCGCGGGGCGCGGCGGTCCGGGGACCGCCGCGCCCCACCCGTCAGACCCGCGTGCGCCACTCCTCCTGCCACCCCACCCGCGCCTCGTACACGGTCGCCAGCAGCCGCAGCGTCGGCTCGTCCGCGAGCCGCTCCACCTCCTCGCGCAGCAGCTCCGCCTTCCGCTGGAACGGCACCAGCGCCTCGTCCTCGGTGGCCGCCACCCCGCCGCCGGTCAGCAGCAGCCCGCGCCCGTCGTCGGTGCGCAGCAGGCTCAGCCGCCCCTGCTGCTCGGCCTCCACCAGCAGCGGGACCTTGCCCTGCTCGGCCCGGCGCTCGTCCTCGGCCAAGCCCTCCAGCACGAACCGCCGCATCTCCTGTTCACCCATGCCCCACGGTTCTCCACAACCACACCCGTTCAACCCCACCCGTTCGTCCGCGCCCCGGTCCACGATGTGGTCCCGGTTGGACAGCGGGTCCGCCCCGGACGGATGATCCCTCCCGGTTTCCGGCCAGGAGGAGGGCGCATGTCACCGCTGGACAACCCGTCCTGGTCGGCGCTGACCGGCGAGCAGGCCCGGTTCGCCGAGGGCTCGGGCGGGGCGAGGCGCTACCGCGCGGACGTCGCCCCGTTCCACTCCGTGCCCGCCGACCCGGACGCCACCGCCTGGCGCGACCTGGCCCGGTTGACCGGACCCGGCGCGCTGGCCGTCCTCAACACCAACGCCGACCTGCCGCCCGACTGGGAGCTGGTGCAGCACATCCCCGCCGTGCAGCTGGTCGACGACGGCATCACGCCCGCGCCGGACGACGAGGCGCTGCGGCTCGGCGCGTCCGACGTGCCGGAGATGCTCGACCTGGTCGCCCGCACCCAGCCGGGGCCGTTCCTGCCGCGCACCGTCGAGCTGGGGAACTACCTGGGCGTGCGGCGCGGCGGCGCGCTGGTCGCGATGGCGGGGGAGCGGATGCGCCCGGACGGGCACACCGAGATCAGCGCCGTGTGCACCGACCCGGCCCACCGGGGGCAGGGGCTGGCCGCCCGGCTGGTGCTCGCGGTCGCGGTCGGCATCGCCGAGCGCGGCGAGACGGCGATGATGCACGCCGCCGCCGCCAACACCGGGGCGATCCGGGTCTACGAGAAGCTCGGGTTCGCGGTGCGCCGCGAGACGAAGTTCGTCTCGGTGCGCGCGCCGCTGGCGTGAGCCGCGCTCAGGCCTTCGCGGGGGTCCCCCCGCTGGTCGTCCCCTCGCGGGGCGCCCCCTCCCCGGTCCTCTCCTCGGGGGCGCTCTCGTCGACGCCGAGCGAGCCGTCCAGCAGCTCCCGCCCGCGCGCCTCGAACACCGAGGCGTAGGCCGCCGAGTACTTGTCGTACACCGCGAGCTTGTCCGCCTCCCGCACCGCCTCGGCCCGGAACTCGTCGCGCAGCCTGCGCATGGTGTTCACGTCCGAGCGGCGCTTGCGGCTGTGCAGGTAGGGCTTGAACGTCACGTTCAACCCGCCCACCACGGCGGCGAGCAGCAGCAGCGCCTTGCCCAGCGCCGTCTCGGACGAGGCGAACCCGGCCGCGAGCACGGCGGGCACCGCGATCAGCACCACGCTGTAGGCCATGCCGGTCGTGCGGTGCACCACCCGCCACAGCGCCATGCGGTCGCAGTCCCGCCGCATCCTGGTGTCCAGCTCGGAGATCAGCGCCTGCGCGTCGTCGGCCACGGCCCACATCCTGGCAGCCGCGACCGCCCCCGGACGGCGCTTCGACGCGCGCTCGCCCGTCCGGCCCAACCACCCGGTCGGGTCAGGGTTTCACCCGGCGGCCAGGTCCAGCTCGGGGACCGTCCCCAGCAGCCGGGCCCACTCCGGGTGCGCGGCGGCCTTCTCCCGGTGCAGCGCGTTGACCGCCTCGGCCAGCTCGGGCGAGCCCTCGTCGGCGAACCGCGTCGCGGACAGCCTGGCCAGCCTGGGGATGATCACCGAGTCGGCCGCCAGGTGCGCGGGGTCGTTCACGTACCGGCGCAGCGCGTCGAAGTCGGCCAGCGCCACGCAGTAGGCGTGGGTGAACCGGGGGTCGTCGCCGATGTCGGGTCCCACCGAGGAGAACGACACCGGCTCCAGCTCGGTGAGCCCCCGCAGCACCGCCAGCACCTCCGCGCGCTCCTGCGCCGTGGCCTCCTGCTTGAACGCGAACCGCAGCAAGTTGACGATCATCGTCCCGCCCTCCCCGGAAATGAACCAACGGGTTCAAGTTATTGGTTTCGCTGGTTCAGGCGCAAGGGGTCGATAGGCTCGACCCGTGATCGACGGGGGTGCGCGTCGCGGGCGCGCGGACAAGCGGACGGCGATCCTGGCCGCCGCCTTCCGGGTGTTCGCCGCGCGCGGCTACGCCCAGGCGTGCGTGCGCGACATCGCCGACGAGGCGGGCGTGGCCAAGCCGACCGTCTACAACCACCTGACCGACAAGGAGTCCCTGTTCCGGGAGTCCCTGCTCGCCGCCGCCGACCGGGCGCGGGTCCGGCTCGACGCGGCGCTCGACGGCCTGCGCGCGCCCGGCGACCCCGCCGTAGCGCTCGCCCGCGCGGTCGGCGAGCTGGCCGAGGTGCTGGCGTCCGACGAGGTGCGGTCGCTGCGGCTGCTCGCGCTCGGCAACGCCGCCCTCTTCCCCGAGCTGGTCGGCGAGGCGCACCGCCGCACGTCCGCCGCGACCGCGACCGCGCTCGCCGACCGGCTGGCCAGGCTGGTGCTGTCCGGCGCGCTGCGCCGCTGCGAGCCCGACCGCGCCGCCGGGCACCTGCTGTCCCTGGTGGACGGCGCGCTGGACGCCCGCTCGGCGTGGGGGAGCCGCGAGCTGCCCGCCGCCGAGGCGCGGGCGGCGGGGGAGGACGCGGTGGAGGTGTTCCTGCTCGCGTACGGGGGTCAGGCTTCCGAGTGAGTCGCCTTTTTTAGGTCACCGAACGTGACCGGGTCCGCCCGCGCGGTGCCTGCGGTGTCACGCGGGCTCCGGCCGGGGGACCGGCGAGGCCCCGGCCTCCAGCAGGTCCAACCAGCCGATCAGCACCCGGAGCACCGGCGTCCGGCCCGCGTTGGCGCGCTCGTGCGCCAGCACGACCGACAGCTCGTCGCACCCCAGCGCCCGCACCCGCTCCCGCAGCTCCTTGAGCCCGAGCAGGTCGTAGTCCGGCAGCGGAAAATCACCCACGAGGACCGGCTACCCGCACCCGTTCGTCACAAACCGTGCACACCCGGTTACGCCACCACGGGGAAATCCCGTGTGCTGGAACACATGAGGGATTATCGGATGTTTGTCCGGGTACAGGGGCTGTACGCCGAACAGCTCGGCGAGAGGGGCATGACTACTTCACGGGGTGAGTTGATGGACCTCGATTTCGATGACACTGTGGTGCGGGAGCTCGAGCTCTACGCGCGGAGGGTGACCAGGGCGCTGGGTCTGAGCGGCGACAGCTCCTGCCTGCAGGGCGAGGAGCCCGCCTCGGTCTACCTGGCACTGGACGGCGTGCTGCCCGACTTCCCGGACCGGGACGTCGCCCTGCTCTGGGACGAGGACCGGGGCTGGGCCGCCGCCGTCGAGGCCGACGGCCAGGACCCGGTCGTGGTCGCCCGGTTCGGCGCGGAGGTGCGTCCCGCGCCCGCCGACGTGGCGACCTGGGTCGACGGCCTGCTGGAGGACGTGGAGGTCCCCCAGTCGCGCATCGCGTGAGCGCTCGCTAGCGCCGGTTCGCCGGAGCACCGGCCCAGCGCCGCGCCGGTGCGAAGGAGTGCCGCACACGTGGCGCCGCAGTGCGAAAGGGCCCGCCCCCTGAACCGGGGGCGGGCCCTTTCGCGTGCTAGGGGTCGGCGCGGTGGTCGCCTCTCGGCGAGTGGCACGTGGCGGCTCCAGCCTGACGGTATTCCGCGACGGCGCTAGGTGAGGCCCGGGGACACGACCGCGCCGACCGATCCGTACAACGGCGGGGGGTCGCCGGATGTTCCCGGTTCGGCCAAGTGGCGCTCGTCACGCCGGGATTGCTCCGAGCGGCAGCGGGTACACGCGTCCCATGAGCCGAGACGAGCAGGCGGAGGAGCTGGTCGGGTACGCCCCGCAGACCGGTCCCGACGAGGTCGCCGAGGAGCTGGACGAGGACCGGCTGCGCCTCGACCCCCTGGAGGCGGGCATGGACCCGCCCGAGCACTGGACCGCCGCCGACAAGTACGGCACCACCCCGTACGAGCAGGCCCACCCCCGCCCGCTGGACGACCGCCTCGCCGAGGAGCAGCCGGAGTTCGACGACCGCCCCCGCGCCGAGGCCGACCCGGACGCGCAGACCGACCCCGACTCGCCCGGCGACCCGGACCTGCTGGCGGTCCCGCTGAGCGAGGCCGAGCGCCGGGGGCAGGCCGCCGACGAGGCGGGCGGTTCCACGGCGGGCGCGGTGCGCGCGCCGGACGAGGCGCCGGAGCCCGACGAGGAGTGAGGTCGCGGCGCCGCGCGTCGGTGACGTGCCGGGCCCCCGGTGGGTGAAGTCCGTCCCCGCCGCTTCCCCGGCGCCGCCCGCGCGGGCCTGGTCGACCCGCCCCGCTGAACCCCCGGCCCCCGAGGTGCGATCCACCTCGGGGGCCGGGCTCGTCCCCGGCGTCGCAGCCCCGTGCGTGCTTTCCCTTGCCGCACAACGTGATCCGCGCCCCGGCCCAGCCCAGCCCACCGCGCTCCCGCCGCTCGCGCTGCGAACCCCGCCCGCCGCCTGCACGATGTGCCCGCCGCACCCGCGCCCGCAGCCCGCGCACCAGGAGGTTCCGCCGTGGTCTCCCGACTCAGCCCGTACATCAGCTTCCGCACCGACGCCCGCGAGGCCATGGAGTTCTACCAGCGGGTCTTCGGCGGGACCCTGGTCGTCTCCACGTTCGGGGAGTTCGGGATGCCCGACCCCGAGTTCGCGGACAAGATCATGCACTCGATGCTCCAGACCGACCGGGGTTTCACCCTGATGGGTTCCGACACCCCGCCGGGCATGGAGTACGGCGAGGGCAGCCGGATCACCGTCACCCTCAGCGGTGACGCGGGCGACCACGAGCTGCGCGAGTACTGGGCCGCGCTCACCGAGGGCGGCACGACCCTGGTGCCGCTGGAGAAGCAGATGTGGGGCGACGAGTTCGGCACCTGCGAGGACCGGTACGGCGTCCGCTGGATGGTCAACATCGCGGCGGCGCACGCCTAGCCGTCGCCACCGGGGGCGGGACCGGAGCGGGCCCACCCCCGGCGACGCGGGTCAGACCGCTTCGAGCAGCGCGGAGATCCGGGCCACCCGGTCGTCCCGGCCGAACTCGAAGTGCAGGTAGTGCCCGTTGGCCTCGTACCGCTCGAAGGTCGGCCCGCTGCGCTCCGGCGCGCCCAGCAGCGCCGCCACCTCACCCCGCGAGGCGACCGGCGACAACCCGTCCACGAGCGCCTCCGGGCGCGGGTACAGCCCGTACGACGGGTCCTGCTCGTCCGGCTGCGTCCGCACCATCACCGACACCAGCACGTCGTTCTCGAACAGGACGTCGGTGCCCGTCTGCTTGAAGACGAAGTACACCGACTCCTCGCCGTCGAGGTCGATCTCCTCGATCTCCATGTCCGGCCCCGCCAGGAGGATCGCCTCGAGGAGCCGGTCCTCTCCCTGGCTGTCCCCTCGGCGGTGCCCCAGCACGTCCAGGAACACGGCCACTTCGCCGGTCACGATCGCCACTAATACCCCTTTGCTTTGTTCATAGCCCGCAGGTTCGCCAGGGCCGCGTCGACTTCTTTGGGACTTTTACCTGCGGCGATGAGGTTCGTGCGGGTGGTAGCGTAATCCCTCGCGGCCGCCGCGCTGAGGTTCGCCGCGTCTGCTTTGATCTGAGCCGGGGTGTTCTTGCCCCGGTACGTGTCGCTCTTGGCGTGGACGTCCTTCGGGACCTCGATCGCGTTGGCCTGGTTGTGGATGTCCTGCTTCTCCTTCAGGGTCAGCGGACGGCCGAGCCGGATGCGCTCAGCCTCCTTGAGGGCGGCCGAGGACGGGATGTGGTCGTGCTCCAGGTTGTCGCCGACCTTCTCGCGCTTCTTCAGCGACGCGTACGTCCCGACGTCCAGGGGCTGCACGTGGTTGTTGTTCGCTGCCCCCGCAGGCCGCTTGCTCGTGCGCAGCTTGTTGGTGGCGGGCGCGAAGATCCCGGCGCTCGCGCCCGCCGTGCCCGCCGGTGACGGCTTGGGCTTCTTCGTCTTAGGCACCGAGCACCTGGCTGACGGCGAGGCTGATCACCTGGTCGAGGACGAGCGAGGTGATCTGCTTGAAGATCGGGATCTGGACCAGCGAGAGCCCGAACGTCGGCACCGCCGTGGCGATGGCCTGCGCGATCTGCACGGCCAGCACGACCAGCTGCACCACGACGGCGATCTTCAGCGCCACCACGACGCCCGCGCACACGTACAGCCCGGCGCCGACCAGCGAGGAGGCCGTCGCCCCGTCGTCCAGGTTCTGCTTCGGCGCCTCGCCGTCGGTCCAGAACGCCTTGAACCGCTCCACCGCCGCGCCGCTGTTGGTGTCCAGCACCAGCTGGGCGTGGCCCTCGGCGGCGGTGGCGGCCGGGCCGACGCGGTCGGCGAACCCGGACCACAGGCCGCCGAGGTCGAACATCTTGCCCTCGTCGCTCTCCGGCCAGGAGAAGCCGAGGGTGTTGAGCAGCCCCGACAGCTCGGGCGGCAGCATCATGCCGGTGGTCATCCCAGGTGTCCCATCAGTTGCTGGAAGGCGTCGCTGGCGGCGGTCTCGGTGGCCGCGTACTCGTCGGCCATGCCCTGCAGGTTGAGGCCGATCTCGCCGAGCGCCTCGGCGTTGTCCCCGAAGGACTCGAACGCGGCCTCGGAGACGACCTGGTAGATCGTGGCCAGCGCCGAGCCCAGCTCGTCGCCGCCGAACGCGCCCACGAGCGCGTCGGCCTGGCCCCGGAACGCGGCGAGGTCGTTCGCCAGCGCGGTCCCGGTCTCCTGGATCTTCTGGGCGGAGTCGCCGATCGCCCGCGTGTTGACGTCCATGTCCTTGAACACCGCGCGCCCCCTAGTCGATGTTGCGCATGATCGAGGTCAGGCTGGTCGTGTACGTCCGCAGGTGGTTCAGGCTCTGCTCGCGGACCTGCTCGGCGCGCTCGCCGATCTTCTGCAGCGCCTCCAGGTCCAGGCCCGGCCGCTCCACCGCGCCCGCCCGCTCCTCCCACTCCTCCAGCGCGGCGTTGACCGCTTCGAGGACCGCCTGACCCAGTTCGGCGGGGGAGAGCCGCACCGCCGCGGTGGTCAGCTCGAGCACGTCCACCGAGCCGTCGGTGACGCCTGCGAAGACCTCCTCGGCCTCGTCCCGCCCCTCCCCGGTGACCGGGGGCGCGGGGTCCGCCGAGAGCGCGGCCTGGGTGGAACGCACCACGTCGAGCGCGTCCTGGAAGAGGAATTCGACGTACTGCGGCGTGCTGTCGCCGCTCAAGCCGGTCTTGCCCGCGAGCTTGGCCATGGACGCGTCCAGCAGTTCCTGGACCCTGGTCAGGGCCTGCCCGCCCTGGAGCGTGAACTCGGTCAGCTGGGCGTTCACCGCGCCCAGGTCGGGGCCGGGATCACCGGCCGCCGGTGTGTCGATCCTCGATTGCGCCAGCGCGGGGTTGAGGGCCTCCCGCAGCAGTTCCGACACGGCGCCCGGGGTCTGCTGGAGCACCCCCTGGTCGATCGCCACGGCTAAGAGCCTGCGGTCCCGCACCACGGCGCGCACCGCGCCCTCGCCCGACGTGCCGATCGAGTCCTCGTACTCGCGCCCCTCCGGTTCGGGGAGCGCGCCTCCCGCTCGCACGTACGCTAACCACTGGCGCTGCAAGTCCAGTCGAGCCTCGAAGTCCTTGTCCGGCTCCAAACCCGTCCTCCCCGTCGAGTGAAGATCACACAAAGTACCGTTCCGCCGCGACGGCCCCCGTTCGCGTCCCCGTTCGGGCGATAAGCCCCCTCCGCAGGGTGAGCACCTCGATCTGGGACCCTCCACCGGGTGAGCACTGGGAGAGGCGGCCTCGGCAGGCTGCTGACGACGTCCGGGGTCTCGAACCTGGCGGACGGGATGTACAAGACCGCGTTACCGCTGCTGGCCCTCCAGCTCACCCGGTCGCCCGCGCTCGTCGCGGGCGTCGCCGTCGCGGTGAACCTGCCGTGGCTGGTGTGCGCGCTGCCCGCGGGCGTGCTCGTGGACCGGGTGGACCGCCGCCGCGCCATGCTGGTGGCCAACGCCGTCCGCGCCGCGCTGCTCGTGGTGCTGGGAGGCGCGGCGCTGGGCGGGTTCGCGCCCATCTGGGCCCTGTACGCGGTGGCGCTGTGCGTGGGCGCCGCCGAGGTCGTCCACGACACGTCGGCGCAGTCCGTGGTCCCGGCGGTGGTCGACCGCGCGGGCCTCGACCGCTCCGGCCTCGACCGCGCCAACAGCGCGCTGCAGGGGTTGGAGCTGGCGGCCAACCAGTTCGTCGGCCCGGCGCTGAGCGGTCTGCTGGTGGCGGCGGGCGCCGTGGCCGCGTTCACCGCGCCCGCCGCGCTGTGGCTGGTGGCGGTGGTCGCGCTGTGGGGCCTGCGCGGGGCGTTCCGCGCCGAGCGTGCCGAGCCGACGACGGTGCGCGAGGACCTGCTGGTGGGCGCGCGGTTCCTGGCGGGCAACCGGTTGATGCTGACGATGGTCCTGTCGGCGGGCGCGGTGAACCTGGCGCTCCAGGCGGTGTGGGCGGTGCTGCCGCTGTTCGCGGTGGGGGAGCGGTCCGCGCTGCACCTGACCGAGCGCGGCTACGGCCTGCTGCTCGCGGGCACCGCCGTGGGCGGCCTGCTGGGCGCGGCGCTCGCGCCGAGGCTGGTGGCGCGCGTGGGCGCGCGGCTCGCGCTCGGCGCGGGCCTGCTGGTGCTCCCGCTGACCCTGTTCGGCGCGCTGCTGGTCGACACGGCGTTCCCGGCGGTGGTCGAGGGCGTCCCGGTGGGGGCGCTGGCGGTGGTGCTGCTGCTGGCCGCGCAGAACGCGAGCGCGGTGGTGTGGAGCGTGGTCGTGATGGGCCTGCGCCACCGCGTCGTCCCGGACGCCCTGCTCGGCCGCGTGACCGCCGCGCACCGCGTGGTGTCCTGGGGCGCGGTGCCGCTGGGGGCGGCGCTGGGCGGGGTGCTGGGGGAGCTGCTGGGCCTGCGACCGGTGTTCGTGGTGTCGGGGGCGCTGCTGGCGCTCACGGCGGCGCTGGTGCTGCCCCGGCTGCGGGACGCGGAGCAGGCGGTGCCGGTGGGGTGAGGGCTTTCCGCGCGGGGCCTGGGTTTCCCGGCCCCGCGCGGGCCCGTCCCTACGAGTGCAGCGCCCCCAGGAACTCCACCAGCAACCGCTCCCGCACCCGAGCCCCCGCCGCCGCGAGCAGCGTGTTCACCGCCGCCATCTGCTCCGGCAGCACCCCGCCCCCGCCCACCCCCGCCGCCGCCAGCAACCCGCCCAACCCCTCCGCCGTCACCTGATCAGGCGTCAACCCCCGCACCGCCGCCAGCACCCCCTCCGGCACCTCCGGCGCCCCCAGCTCCCGCGCCGCCGTCACCGACGCGCGCAGGTCCGCCAGCAGCTCCGCCTCGTGCCCCGAGTTCGCCGCCGTCAGCGTGAGGTGCAGGTTCACCGGCGACGCCCCGTGCGCGAACTGCGGCTGCGCGTACCACCCGCGCGCCTTCAGCTCGTCCGCCACCACGAACACGTCCACCCCGTCCCCGGCCACCGCCAGCAGCGTCGCCTCCGGCTCGCCCAGCACCCGCAGCCCCGGAATCGCGCCGATCCCCTCCCGCACCACCCGAGCGCTCTCCAGCGCCCGCCCCGCCAGCTCCCGGTACCCGTCGTCACCGATCCGCCGCAGCACCGCCCACGCCGCCGCCACCGGTCCACCCGAACGTGTCGACTGCATCGTCGTGTTCAGCATCGTGTAACCGGGCCAGTCCGCGCTCGCGAAGAACTGCGCCCGCCGCAACCCGGCGTCGGCGTGCAGCAGCACCGACACCCCCTTCGGGCAGTACGCGTACTTGTGCAGGTCCACCGACACGCTCGTCACCCCCGGCACCCGGAAGTCGAACGGCGCCACGCCCGCGTGCGGCAGCACCCACCCGCCGATGCACGCGTCCACGTGGCACCGAACCCCGCGCTCGGCGGCCACCGCCGCGATCTCCCCGACCGGGTCCACCACCCCGTGCGCGTACGACGGCGCGCTCGCCACCACCAGCACCGTCGACCCGTCGACCGCCGCCGCCATCGCCACCGGATCGGCCCGGAACGTCACCGGGTCCACCGGGACGGCCACCACCCGCACCCCGAAGTAGTGCCCCGCCTTGTGGAAAGCCGCGTGCGCCGTCTCCGGCACCACCACCGACGGCCGCGCCACGTCCGGCCGCGAGTCGCGCGCCGCCAGCACCGCCAGCAGGCACGACTCGGTCCCGCCCGACGTCACCGTCCCGACCCCGCCGCCGAGCAGCCGCGCCGCCGTCGCCACCACCTCCCGCTCCAACCGCAGCAGCGACGGGAACGCGGTCGGGTCCAGCCCGTTCGCGGGCGCGGCCAGCGCGTGCGCGGCGGCGGCGAGGGCATCCAGCCCCGGCAGCGCGCTGTCGTACACGTAGGCCAGGGTGCGCCCGCCGTGCGTGGGCAGGTCGGCTGCGCGCAGCTCGGCCAGCTCGGCCAGGGGATCAGTCACCGGAAGTCCTCCTCACGGGGCAGCAGCGGAAGGGGAAGCACGGCCAGCAGCGCGGGCAGCGCGGTGAACCCGACCAGCGCGGCCAGCACCGCGCCGCTCGACTGGGCGACGTCCCCACCGGCGCTGGCCGCGTACCCGCCCACCGCCAGCACCACCCCGTACGCGCCGGGCCCCAGCGCCAGCCCGAGCGTCTCGCCCGCCGTCCACACCCCGGAGAACAGCCCGGCCCGCCGCCCGTCGACCGAGCTGATCACGTCCGGCAGCATCGCCATCGGGAACACCTGCATCCCCGCGTACCCGACGCCCGCCACCGCCATCACCGCGACCACGGCCCCGACCGGCAGCACCCCGGACGCCCCGAGCCCGGCCGCCGCGCCCGCGAACACCACCGAGGCCACGACCAGCCCGGTCCGCTTGCCGACCCGGCGGCCCACCCGCTGCCACAGCGGCATCACCAGCAGCGCGGGCCCCACGAACGCGGCGAACAGCGCGGTCTGCGCCGACCGCTCGCCCAGCACCAGCCGCGCGAAGTAGTCCACCCCGGCGAGCATCGTGCCCAGCCCCACCGCCTGGACCGAGAACACCACCAGCAACCGCCGGAACGCCCGGACCCGCAGCGCCGCCAGGAAGTCGCGGGCCGACGGCGCGGCCGGGTCCCGCCGCACCGGCGCCCCGCGCGTGCCCGCCACCGAGGCCAGCGTCCCCACCAGGATCAGCGCCCCGACCGCGACCCCCATCACCCGGTACCCGTCCGCGCCCCCGACCAGGTCCCGCACGGCGGGCGCCCCGGCCCCGCTGACCAGGATCGCCAGCGCGAGCACCGCGACCCGCCAGGCCAGCAACCGGGTCCGCTCGTGGTAGTCGTCGGTGAGCTCCGCCGCCATGGCCACGTAGGGCACCTGGAAGAACGCGTAGGCGGTGGCGCACAGCAGGAACACGACCGCCACGTACGCCGCCGCGCCCCACCCGTCCCCGACCCCGGCGAACAGCGCCGCGAACAGCGCGGCCGTGGCCGCGCCCCCGCCCAGCAGGAACGGCCGCCGCGCCCCCGCCCGGTCGCTGATCCGCCCGGCGACCGGGTTGAACAGCACGTCCCACGCCTTGGGGACGAGCACCAGCGCGCCCGCGACGGCGGCGGGGACGGCGAGCGAGTCGGTGAGGTAGGGCAGCAGGAGCAGACCGGGGACGGTGCCGAACGCCCCGGTGACGAGGGAACCCAGCGCGTAGCCCGCGCGCACGCGCGTCGTGGTCGGCTGCATCGTGCGGGTGATCCTCGCACGGGTGAACGGCCGGATCGCCGTCACGGCTGCGGGGTTCCGCGCGGTAATCGGCTTCTGGATTTGATCTTCGCTGCATATGCTCCCTGCGCACCGGCGGGGCCGCCCCGCCGACAACACTGGGGGAAGAACGTGTCAGCAGCGTTGAAGACAGGCGCGGTCCTCGCGGCGGCCCTGGTCGGAGCGGGTGTCGCGACGCTGCCCGCGCAGGCGCAGGAGGCCACCGGCGTGATCACCGGAACGGTCTGGATCGACCGGGACGGGGACGGGCAGGTCAACCGGGTCGGCGAGGGGCCGCGCTACGTGACGGAGCGGCTCAGGTCGTACACCGAGGTCGAGGTAGTGGCGCGGGAGACCGGTCAGCGCTGGACGGCGCAGACCAACCCGTACGGTGAGTTCCACTTCACCGGCCTGCCGCAGGGCGTGTTCGACGTGTCGGCGGACGCGGTCGGGATGCGGTCCCTCGGCCCGGTCACCCGGCAGGTCGAGCTGACCGCAGCCGCCCCTGCGGCGGTCCCGCTGATGTTCCCGCAGCTGGGCAACAACATCGTGGTCAACGCCGTGGTCGACTCCAACGGCGACGGGATCCTGACCGACGAGCGCGGCAAGCTCAACCAGACCTTCTACGTCAGGGGCCGCGACGTCGAGGGCAAGCCGTCCTACGGCGACACCGTGACCCTCGGCCCCGCCAACGTCATCGAGGGCCTCCCCGCCGGGGTCTACACGGTCTACTCCTACACCCCGCCCGCCGGGACCAAGCTGACGAAGCCGAACGTGCGCACCAACGCGGACCCGGTGGACCAGGACTCCGACTTCGTGCAGTCCTACTACGGCCCGACCACCCTGCCGCACGTCTTCACCGGCGACGACGAAGTGTGGACCCCCGGCTTCGGCGTGACCGAGGGCCAAGGCGAGACCAACCCCGTGCTGACCAACGCGGCCAGCGGTTGGTGCCTCGACCAGGAGCACCCGACCGGCAGCGCGACCGAGGTCGTCGGCGCGCACCACTGCAACAGCGGCGACAACCAGCGCTGGGTGCTCGACTGGGCGGGGCCGGACGTGGTCAAGCTGGCCAACGAGCGCACCGGGCACTGCGTCGACCAGGGGCAGCCCAACGCCGTGGTCGCCTACCCGTGCGGTGGCGGGAACGAGGAGTTCTGGCGGGTCGTGCACGACGAGCGGGTCGACGAGGCCGCGACGCTGGTCAACGTGGCGACAGGGCACTGCCTCGACCAGGAGTACCCGAGGGGCAGC
Source organism: Actinosynnema pretiosum (assembly GCF_024171695.1). Classification (GTDB taxonomy): domain Bacteria; phylum Actinomycetota; class Actinomycetes; order Mycobacteriales; family Pseudonocardiaceae; genus Actinosynnema; species Actinosynnema pretiosum. The sequence goes on from NZ_JAMTCF010000018.1 coordinate 152,549, forward strand.
GCCACGACCAAGGTCGGCGCGTACCCGTGCAACGGCGGGGCGAACCAGAAGTGGCTGGTGCGCTGATGGCGGTGGCACGGAAGACCTTCGCCGTCCTCTCGGCGGCGCTGGTGTGCGCGGGCGTCGCGGCGATTCCCGCGCAGGCGCAGGCCGACGGCAGGATCAGCGGCACGGTCTGGATCGACCGGAACCGCGACGGCCGGGTCGACCTGCTCGGCGAGGGACCACACTACCCGGCGGAGCGGCCCAGGGCGTACATCGAGATCTCGATCCTGTCGGAGGAGACCGGTCAGTTCCGGCACGCGCAGACCAACCGGTACGGGGAGTTCAACTTCTCCGGCTTGCCGCATGGCACCTTCTCCGTGCTGGCCGCCCAGATCGGGATGCGGTCGCTGGGACCGATCGTCCAGACGGTCGAGCTGACCGCCGACGCCCCCGTCGCGCCCCCACTGCTGTTCCCGCAGCTGGGCAACAACATCTCGGTCAACGCCGTGTTCGACTCCGACGGCGACGGCATCCTGACCGGGGAGAGCGAGAAGCTCGACCACGGCTTTCATGTCCAGGGCATCGACGACACGGGCAGGCCGGTCTACAGCGCCACCGCGCCGCTCGGCCCCGCCAACGTCATCGAGGGCCTCCCCGCAGGGGTCTACACGGTCTACGCGTCCCCACCGCCCGCCGGGCGCAAGCTGACGAAGCCGAACGCGCGCACCAATGCGGACCCGGTGGACCAGGACTCCGACTTCACGTGGTCCCTCTTCGGCCCGGCCACCCTGCCGCACGTCTTCACCGGCGACGACGGCGAGTGGTCCCCCGGCTTCGGCCTCGCCGAAGGCGATGGCAGGACCAACCCCGTGCTGACCAACGCGGCGAGCGGGTGGTGCCTGGACCAGGAGCACCCGACCGGCACGGCGACCAAGGTCATCGGCTCGCACCACTGCAACGGCGGCGCGAACCAGCGCTGGGAGTCCACGGACGGCGGTGCGGACGTGGTCGTCCTGAAGAACGAGCGCACCCGGCACTGCGCCGACCAGGAGCACCCGGCGGGCGTGGCGACCACCGTCGTGGGCGCCCACCCGTGCAACGGCGGGGCGAACCAGCGCTGGCGGGTCGTGCACGACGAGCGGGTCGACGAGGCCGCGACGCTGGTCAACGTGGCCACGGGGCACTGCCTGGACCAGGAGTACCCGAGGGGCAGCGCCACGACCAAGGTCGGCGCGTACCCGTGCAACGGCGGGGCGAACCAGAAGTGGCTGGTGCGCTCACCCCTGGAAAGCGGAAGGCCGGGGCGGTCCAGGAGATCCTGGACCGCCCCGGCCCGTTCCACGGGAGAACCGGGGACTAGGGCGTGTTTCAAAGGTGAGGTGACCGGCGGTGTGTCGGTGCCGGAATGTGGCGAGGTCTCCGGTAGGTGGGTTAGCGACCAGGCAAACCTGCAGTACCGGAGACCTCGTGGCCAGCGTAGTGGCAGCGGGGCGGGCCGACCTGACCGACGCGCAGTGGGCGATGCTGCAACCTCTGCTGCCCGTCGGTGTTAAGCCGGGCCGCCCGCCGAAGTGGAGCAAGCGGCAGTTGATCGATGGTATCCGGTGGCGGGTGCGCGTCGGTGCCCCGTGGCGGGACGTCCCGCCCGACTACGGGCCCTGGCAGACCGTCTACGGGTTGTTCCGCCGCTGGCAGCGGCTCGGCGTCTGGCAGGGGGTCCTGACCGCGTTGCAGGCCCAGGCCGACGCCGCCGGGCTGATCGTGTGGGACGTGGGCGTGGATTCCACGGTCATGCGGGCGCATCAGCACGCGGCGGGTGCGCGTAAAAGGGGGATCTGCAGATCGACCCGCCCGACACCGACGCGGGCGGGGCGGAGCCCGAGGACCATGGGCTGGGCCGTTCCCGGGGCGGGTGGACCAGCAAGCTGCACTTGGCCTGCGAGCAGGGACGACGGCCGTTGTCGCTGCTGGTCACCGCCGGACAACGGGGTGACAGCCCACAGTTCGTCCCGGTGATCGAGGGCATCCGGGTGCCCCGACTCGGCGATGGACGTCCGCGGACCCGACCCGACCGGGTTCTGGCCGACAAGGCCTACAGTTCCAAGGCCAACCGCGCCTACCTACGGCATCGCGGGATCAAGGCGACCATTGACCAACCCCGCGACCAGGCCGCCCACCGCAAGGCCAAAGGCTCTGCGGGTGGACGGCCACCGGCGATCGACAGGGAGATCTACAAGCAGCGCCACGTCGTCGAGTGCGGCATCAACCTGCTCAAGCAGCACCGCGCGGTGGCCACCCGGTACGACAAACTCGCCGTCCGCTACCAGGCCACCATCGACACCGCCGCCATCAACATCTGGCTACGCCACATCTGAAACACGCCCTAGTGCCCCCTGGTGATCCAGTCGCCCAGGTGCGGGCTCTCGTCGCCGATCTTCGTGCTGTCCCCGTGCCCGGTGTGCACCACCGTGTCCTCGGGCAGCGACAGCAGCCGCTCCTCGATCGAGCGCACGATCGTCGGGAAGTCGCTGAACGACCGCCCCGTCGCGCCGGGCCCGCCCCGGAACAGCGTGTCCCCGGTGAACACCACGCCCAGCTCCGGCGCGTGGAAGCACACCGCCCCCGGCGCGTGACCGGGCGTGTGCAGCACCACCAGCTCGGTGCCCCCGACCGTGATCCGCTGCCCGTCCGAGAGCTCCCCGTCCGGGCGGCGCTCACCGTGCGTCAGCTCCCACACCGGCAGGTCCGCCGGGTGCAGCCACACCGGGGCCTTGGTCGCCTCGGACAGCGCGGGCGCCACCCGGACGTGGTCGTCGTGCGCGTGCGTGGCCAGGATCGCCACCACCCGCCGGTCGCCGATCAGCTCCAGGATCGGCTCCACCGCGTGCGGCGCGTCGATCACCACGCACTCGCTGTCGTCGCCGACGACCCAGATGTTGTTCTCGACCTCGAAGGTCTGCCCGTCCAGCGAGAACGTCCCGGACGAGGTGGCGTGGTCGACGCGCGCGGTCACAGCTGGACCACCGAGCGCAGCACCTGGCCGCCGTGCATCTTGTCGAACGCGGCCTCGACGCCGTCCAGCGCGATCGTCTCGGTGACGAACGCGTCCAGGTCGAGCCTGCCCTGCTGGTACAGGTCCACCAGCATCGGGAAGTCGCGCGAGGGCAGGCAGTCGCCGTACCAGGAGGACTTGAGCGCCCCGCCGCGCGAGAACACGTCGATGAACGGCAGCTCCAGCGTCATCTCCGGCGTCGGCACGCCCACCAGGACCACGGTCCCGGCCAGGTCGCGGGCGTAGAACGCCTGCTTCCAGGTCTCCGGGCGGCCCACCGCGTCGATCACCACGTCCGCGCCGAACCCGCCGGTGAGCGCCTGGATGGCCTCCACGGCGTCGGTCTCGCGGCTGTTCACCACGTCCGTCGCGCCGAACCCGCGCGCCCACTCCAGCTTGGCCGCGTCCACGTCGACGGCGATGACCTTCGACGCGCCCGCCAGCTTCGCGCCCATGATGGCCGCGTTGCCGACGCCGCCGCAGCCGATGACCGCGACCGTGTCGCCCCGGCTGACGTTGCCGGTGTTGATCGCCGCGCCGATGCCCGCCATGACGCCGCAGCCGAGCAGGCCGACGGCGGCGGGGGAGGCCGACGGGTCGACCTTCGTGCACTGGCCGCCGTGCACCAGGGTCTTCTCGGCGAAGGCGCCGATCCCCAGCGCGTTGGTCAGCGGGGTGCCGTCCTCCAGCGTCATCGGCTGGGCGGCGTTGTGCGTGTTGAAGCAGTACTGCGGCTTGCCCTTGGCGCACGCGCGGCACGAGCCGCACACCGCGCGCCAGTTGAGGACGACGAAGTCGCCGGGCACGAGGTCGGTGACGCCCTCGCCGACCTCCTCCACGATTCCCGCGGCCTCGTGGCCGAGCAGGAACGGGAACTCGTCGTTGATGCCGCCCTCGCGGTAGTGCAGGTCGGTGTGGCAGACCCCGCAGGTCTGCACCTTGACGACGACCTCACCCGGACCGGGGTCGGGGATGATGATCGTCTCCACGGTCACCGGCTGGCCCTTGGCCTTGGCGACGACGCCACGGACGCGGTGCGGCATGTACCGCCCCTCCCTGCTTGTTGCGCTGACAACTGATCGGTAGCGACGTTACGCGATCCCCTCGGGGGCGGCGCACGTTGACCTTGAGGCGTCGCGCACGTCCGGAGGTCCACAGTGGACGAGGGGTCACCAGGGGAGTTGCGCGCACACCCCGCCGAGAGATGAAATCACTATCGGTGATATCAAGCGCGTTCGCCGTACCTCCTGGTGGGGTACACCCTTTGTTGAACGTGTGCGCAGACGTGAGGAGCACCGTGGAGGACCGCACGATCGCAGATCGCTACCGGTTGACGGAGCGGATCGGCGCAGGTGGCATGGGCGTGGTCTGGCGCGCCCAGGACCAGCGGTTGCACCGCGTAGTCGCCGTCAAGGAACTGCGCCCCGGAATCGCGTTCGACGAGGCCTACACCGAGCGGGCGATCCGCGAGGGCAGGATCGCCGCACGGCTCCAGCACCCGAACGTGATCGCCCTCTACGACGTGGTCGAGCACGACGACCGGCCGTGGCTGATCATGGAGTACCTGCCGTCCAAGAGCCTGGCGGCGCTGCTGTCCGAGCGCGGCAGGCTGCCCGCCGACGAGACGGTGCGGCTGGGCATCCAGCTCGCCGCCGGTCTCGTCGCCGCCCACCACGCCGGTGTGGTGCACCGCGACGTGAAGCCGGGCAACGTGCTGGTGACCGAGTTCGGCACGGTCAAGATCACCGACTTCGGCACCTCGCGCGCGGCCGACGAGGTCACGATGACCGCGTCCGGGCTGCTGATCGGGACGCCCGCGTACCTCTCGCCCGAGGTGGCGCGCGGCGGGCGGGCCGAGTTCCCGGCGGACGTGTACGGGCTGGGGGCGACGCTGTACGCGGCCGTCGAGGGCGAGCCGCCGTTCGGCACGGACGCCAACACGATCGCGATGCTGCACCGGGTCGCCGAGGGCAAGTACGCGCAGCCCGAGCACGCGGGCCCGCTCGCGCCGGTGCTGAACCGGCTGCTGGACGTGGACCCGGCGACCAGGCCGACGATGACCGAGGCGGTGCGGCTGCTGCGCGAGGTGCGGCCGGACTCCTCGCCGACGGCGATCGTCGCCGCGCCCGCCGGGACGACGGTGATCGCCGAGCCCGCCGTGGAGGCGCTGCCCGCCGAGGCCGCCGCAGGAGCGGCAGCGGGGGCGGCCGCGGTCGCCGCCGCCGCCGACATCGCCCAGTCCACCCCGCAGCCGACCAAGGTCGACGACCTCGGCGTCCCGCCGGAGCCGGAGCGCGCGGCGGAACCGGAGCAGCGCCACCCCCCGACCGTCGTGGACGAGCCCGCGACGGCGTTCACCCCGGCGCCGCCCACCCCGTACGTGCCGCCCCGCCCCCAGTACCGCACCCAGCCCGACGAGCCCGAGGAGGAGGGCGGCGGTCGCAAGGTGCTGCCGATCGTGGCGCTCGCGCTGGCCACGCTCGTCATCGCCACCCTGGTCACCTACCTGGTGAACCAGTCCGGCCAGGACGACCAGGCGGCCACCCCGCCCCCGCAGACCACGGTCACCACCGAGATCACCGGTGGCGAGCAGCCCGGCGGCCAGCAGCCCGGCACTGGCGAGGAGAAGCCGACCAGCGACGCCCCGTCGTCCCCGCCCGCCTCCAGCTCGCCCGCGCCGTCGACGCAGACGAGCACCCAGGAGCAACCGCCCCCGCCGCAGACCGCGCCGGTGGACCAGGGGCTGCGCGACTACTACTCGCTGTTGCCGGGCAACACCGAGGCCGGGTACGCGAGGCTGACGGACAACTTCAAGGCGGGGCGCGCGGGCACCTACCAGGGGTACGCCGGGTTCTGGCAGACGATCAGCTCGGTGTCGCTGACCGACGTGCAGGTCGTCGGCCCGAACCAGGTGCGCGCGACCGTGGTCTACAACGGCGGCTCGCGCGAGACGAACACCTTCACCCTGGTCCAGTCGAACGGCCAGTGGCTGATCGACGGCCAGTACTAGCGCGCGGGACTCGTCCCCCGACCCGGCGTTTCGCCGCCCCGCGCCGGGTCGGGCGTCACTAGCATCGGTGACCGTGGGCTTCGACCTGGCGGCGTGGCGGGAGAGCGCGCCGATCACCGCCGAGGCCGCGCTGGAGAGGTACCGGGACCTCGCGGCGCGGTCACTGGCCGGTGCCGTGGAACCGGAGCTGAAGGGGTTCCTGGAGGAGCTGGGGACCGCGTTCGCGGCGGGGGTGACGCCGTGGGCGCAGGAGCCGAGCGCGCGCGGCGGCGTGGTCGTGATGTCGGTCCGCTGGTCGCAGAGCGCGCGGGTGCACGCGGTGGTGCGGGAGCTGGCGCGGCGGCACGGGCTGGTGTGCTTCGACCCGCAGGAGCGGCAGGTGCTGCACCCGTGGGTCGCGCTGTCGCTGTCCGACGGGACCCGCGTCGAGAACCCGGACGCGGAGCGCATCGCGGCGGCGCTGGGGAGCCTGTCGCGGAGCAGGTACTACGCGATCCTGGAGCGCGCGGAGCAGGACTACGTGCAGGTGGGGTACGGGGAGTCCGCGGAGGGCGGGGCGAGCTACGCGCTGGAGCGCAGATCGGGCTCGGCTGACCGGCACCACCGGTGCGAGCTGCCGGACCTGGCGCGGGTGACGCGCGCGTTCGAGGCGTTCGCGGCGGGGGAGGACGGGTGGGAGGCGGGGTTCGAGTGGTACCGGGTGGAGTTCTGAGGCGGCGCCCCACCGGTGCGCTCCCCGGTGGCGCGCGCAGCTCCCGCTCGACCCGACGGGGTCAGGCGGCCGTGTTCCGGGGGCCGTCGATCTCCTCGATCCGGTGCGCCCAGGCGCGCATGACGTCCCGTCCCTCGGCGACGATGGTCAGCGCCTTGCGGAGCCTGCGCATCACGGGCCGCAGGTTGCGGGACCCGCTCTCCACCGGCTGCATGAGCGCCACCAGCTTCTCCAGGGCCCCGAGCCCCTCCTCGCTGCTGCCGGTGAGCATCCTGATGCCGCTGAAGAAGGTCTCCACCTCCTCGGGCTTCGTGGTGCGGTTCTCCAGCTCCTCGGGGATCCGGTCGAGGATGGCGTTCATGCCGGAGTCGATGTCCAGCAGGAGGCTGCTGAACCTGCCCGCCAGCGCCTCCACCGCGATCGACGGCTCGGCCAGCTCCTCGGCGAGCCTGGCGAAGACGACCAAGCGCGCGGTGGCCCCCTCGCCCCGCTCGTTCGCCGCCTGCAACTCCTCGCTCGCGCGCTGGGTCAGCTCCCCGACGGCGGTCATCTGCTCCCCGAGCGCGGTCACCGTCTCCGCCCACTCGGGCATCGCGGTCTCCGAACCGGCCACCAGGTCCCAGAAACCGGGGGTGTCCTCCTCGGGGCTCTCCTGCTTCCTCCCCGGCAGGACGACCGGTTCGGCGGACTCGGTGGTGGCGATCGCCTGCGCCAGGCGGCTCGCCAGGCCCGCCACGGCGCTCCGGTACTCGGAGGAGCCCGGATCGGCGAACCGCAGTTCCGTCCACCTCACCCAGTTGAAGGTGCCGGTCAGGTCGATCAAGGGGTCCGAGTTGGAATCGTCCTTGAGCGTGAGGGTCGGGACGTCGACGTAGAGGATCGGCAGGACGAGCTCCCTGATCCCCAGTTCCGTCGCGCGATTGGCGAAGAAGCTCAGCTCCCGGCGGCACTCCTTGCTGAGGAAGTAGCGCGGGGTCAGGATGGGGATGAAGAAGGCGACGGTCGACAGGTTGTCGTCGATCCTGGACTTCCAGTCGTCGCCCCAGTTCAGCTTCTCCCGGTCGAGGAACAGGTCGATCGCGTCCCCGGTGATCATCTCGTACTGGGCGCCCACGTCCTTCGCGAGCCGGGTGATGCGCTTGTTCTCCGCGTCGTCGTCCGCGTGGACGTACGACCAGAAACCGCCGGGTGATGCCATGTGCTGTTCCCTCTCCGGGTTCGTCGCCAGGCCACCGGAAGTCGGTTCGGGAATTTCCCCGTCATCGCGACTTCGCTGGTTCGGCAGCCTAGGCGCGCGACGAGAAAGGCGAGCAGCACAAATGCGGAATGCGGGAAAAGCGCTGTCCTCAGCTCACGGCAGCAGCAGATCCGGTGGGATCTGGAGCGCGATCGTGATCAACGACTGCACCCGCCCCGCGATCACCGCCAACAACCCCTGCAACTCCGGCGCCGCCGCGTCCGCCGCCCCCTTCAGCAGGTCCAGGTCCGCCCCGATCCGCTCCAGCGCCCCCGTCACGTCCGCCTCCCCGGAGGTCATCGCCTTCGCGATCTCCTCCAGCGGCAGCCCGCCCGCCTCCAGCTCCTTCACCAACCCGATCACGTCCGCGTCCTGCTCCCGGTACAGCCGGTAGTTCCCCCCGGACCGCCCGGCGGGCGCCAGCAGCCCCAGGTTCGTGTAGTGGTCGACGGTCCGAGGACTCACGCCGGCCTTCGCCGCCAGCTCGCCGATCCTGATCAACGCCTCGGCCACCGCGCCACACCACCTTCCGCCCGTGCCCACGGCAATCAACACGCAAACCATACAGTGTCACGTGCTACTGTCACGCTCAGTGCCCGTCTCGACCGATTTGCGTGGTCACCGCAGCACGACCGCACCACGGCACGACCCCCACCCCGTCCTTCCCAACGGAGGAAATCCTGATGTTCAAGCGGATGCTGAGCGCCTTCGGCGTCGGCGGCCCGTCGGTCGACACCGTGCTGGACTCCCCGCACGCCGCGCCCGGCCAGCTGATCAGCGGCCAGGTGCGCATCCAGGGCGGCAGCTCGGAGGCGGTCATCGACCAGGTCGTGCTGTCCCTGGTGACCCGCGTCGAGGTCGAGCGGCACGACGACGAGTACGCGGGCGTCGCCGAGTTCCTGCGCGTCGCGGTCGCCCACAACGTCCGCGTGGCCGCGAACCAGCCGCTCTCCGTGCCGTTCCAGATCCCGGTGCCGTGGGAGACCCCGATCACCGCCGTCGGCGGCGCGCCGCTGCCCGGCGTGTCCGTCGGCGTGCGCACCGAGCTGGTCATCGCGGGCGCGCCCGACAAGGGCGACCTCGACCCGGTGCTGATCTCCCCGCTGCCCTCGCAGGACCGCGTGCTCCAGGCGTTCGGCCAGCTCGGCTTCCAGTTCCGCAAGGCGGACGTCGAGGCGGGCCGCATCCACGGCGTCAACCAGGAGCTCGGCTTCTACCAGGAGCTGGAGTTCTTCCCGCCGCAGCAGTTCGCGGGCCGGGTCAACGAGGTCGAGCTGACCTTCGTGGCCAACCCGCACGAGCTGGTCGTGGTCCTGGAGGCCGACAAGCGCGGTGGCATGTTCAGCTCCGGTGGCGACGCCTTCGGGCGCTTCCACGTGTCCCACAACGACGCCATGCACACCGACTGGGCCTCGGCCGTCGGCCAGTGGCTGACCCAGGTGGTCGAGCGCGGCGGCCACGGCGCGTTCGGCGGGCAGCCCGGCTACGGCGCGAACCCGGCGTTCGGCGGCAACCCCGCGTTCGGCGGCCAGCCCGGCGGCTTCGGCCAGCCCGGTTACGGCGCCCAGCCGGGTTACGGCGCGCAGCCCGGCTACGGCCAGCCCGCGTACGGCCAGCCCGGCTACGGGGGTCAGCCGGGTTACGGCGGCCAGCCCGCCTACGGCTACGACCAGCACCACCACCAGGAGCGTCGCGGTCCCGGCATGGGCGCGGTCGTCGGCGGTGTCGCGGCGGGCGTCGTCGGCGGCATGATCCTCAACGAGGTCATCGACGAGGTCGGCGACTCGTTCGAGGACGAGGGCGAGGACTTCGCGGGCGGCTTCGACGAGGAGTGACCCGCCTCCCGCCGTCCCGCCGGACCACCCGGCGGGACGGCGGGAAACCTCACCCCAGCAACGGGATCAGGTTCTCCTCCTCGTACCGCAGGTGCGCCTCCAGCTCCTCCGCGAGCCGGTCCACCTCGTCCGCCACCCCGGCGCCCCCGCCCGCGAGCACCTCCTTGAGCCGCGCCAGCAGCGCCGCGATCGCCTCGTGCTCGCGCGCCAACCGGTCCATCACCGGCTCCATCTCCGGGTACCGGTTCCGCAGGTGCGGGAACAGCATCAGGTCCTCACCGGTGTGGTGGTTGTGCAGCCCGGCGCACACGGTCAGGCAGTTCACCCGCAACTGCGCGCCGAGCGTCCCGCCCGAAGCCCGGATCTCCTTGCGCACCAACGCCAACTCGCGCCGGAACGCGTCGTGCACGGCCAGCAGCGCGCCGCTCATCGACTTCTCGTTCGGCGTCGGCGGCCCCGGCACCGGGTTGAGCGCCACCACCGGCAGCACCCGCGTCGTCTTCTCCTGGTACGCGCCCCACCCCGGATCGGCCTCGACGGCGCGCGCGAACATCCGCGCCCGCTCCTCGCCGCGCAGCACCTCCGCGTCCGCCTCGTAGGTGAAGACCCCGTTCTCCACGGTCACCCTGGGGTTGGCCACCAGGTTCAGGTACCAGTCGGGGTGCTTGGGCGCCCCGCCCGCCGACGCGATCACCAGCACCCGCTCCACGTCCGGCAGGTAGCCGACGGGGTTGGTGTGCTTGGCGCCGGTGCGCGCGCCGGTGGTGGTGAGCAGCAGCAGCCTGCCGCCCTCGAACATGCCGCCGACGCGCCCGGCGTTGGCCCGGAACTCGTCGATCACCTGCTGGTTGAACTGCTTGAAGGCATCGGTCATGGGGTCTCTCCAGGGTTTTCCGGGCAGGCCGAGGACACCGGCGGCGTCGGGCGTGCCTCGGTGGGAGGTGGTTCACAGGGCGCGTCGCGGCGACCGGTCAGCGCGGACCGGTGGCGAGGACGCGAGTGGGACGGCGCTCAGGCGCCGTGAAGAGCCGACCAGGCAGCGGAAATCGGCGCGCGGACGTCACAGAGGGCGCGCGGAACCCGTGCGTGGTCGTGCGAGGGGGAGAACCCGGACGTGGCGGACCTCGGGCCCGCCCGGCGATCAAGCCTGGGCCGGGAGCCCGTCTCGGTAGTGGCCAGAAGCGGCCGACCCGGCAGTCACGGGCGTGAGACTAGCCCCAGCGGGCCTTCGGCGGCAAGCGGGGTGAACACCCGGTGGCACGGACGTGGAATCGCTCCCGCAAGTCCCTGTCCGGTGGACAGAAACCCCGTCGCGCGCTTCCCCGCGCCCAGGGACGCCCGGTAGACCCGAGGCGTGTCCGGGTCCGGCGGGAAAGGGCGGTGTCGCGTGCGCGCGTTCGCGGTGGGACTGGTGGGCCTCGTGCTCGCCTCAGGACTGGTGGCCACACCCCAAGCCCTCGCGGCGCGACCACGACCGGTCACCGACCCGGTCGCCCACGTCGACCCGCTGATCGGCTCGGCGAACGGCGGCAACACCTACCCCGGCGCGGTCCGCCCGTTCGGGATGATCTCCTGGAGCCCCACCAGCACCTCGGGCGACCAGACCAACACCGCCGCCGCCAACGGCTACTCGTACCACGCGACCCGCGTGCGCGGCTTCAGCCTCACCCACGTCAACGGCGCGGGCTGCCACCCCGGCGCGGCGGGCGACGTGCCGATCATGCCGTTCGTCGGCGAGGTGACCTCCTCGCCCACCGCCGACGTGCGCGACCAGGTCTACGCCAGCGACTTCCGGCACGAGGACGAGACCGCCACCCCCGGCCGCTACACCGTCGCGCTCGCCTCCGGCGCGTCCGCCGACCTGGCCGTCACCACCCGCGCGGGCATCGGCGACTTCGCCTTCCCCCAGGGGAAACCGGCCGCGCTCCTGTTCCGCGCCTCGAACTCGCTCAACGGCAGCGAGGACGCCGAGATCACCATCGACCCGGCCGCCCGCACCGTCTCCGGCTCGGTCCTCACCGGCGCGTTCTGCGGTCGCCGCGCGAACGGTGGCGCCAACAACAAGAAGACCTACTACCGCCTGCACTTCACCGCCGCGTTCGACCGCCCCTTCGCCGGGACCGGCACCTGGCGCGACGGGACCCTGAACCCCGGAGCCACCACCGCGTCCGGCGGCGAGGGCTACGAGACCGGCGCCGCCCGCCAGGGCCGGGGCTCCGGCGGCTACGTCACCTTCGACACCACCGCCGACACCGACGTGCGGGTGCGCGTCGGCATCTCCTACACCAGCGCGGAAGCCGCCCGCCGCAACCTCGACCACGAGATCGGCCGCGACGCCACCACCGACCGCGTCGCGGCCGACGCCCGCCGCGAGTGGAACCGCCAACTCCGCGCGGTCGAGGTCTCCGGCGGGAGCGACGACCTGCGCACCACCTTCCACACCGCGCTGTACCACGCTTTCCTGCAACCGAACGTCACCAGCGACGTGGCGGGCACCTACCTCGGCTCGGACCGGAAGATCCACCGCCTCGAACGCGGCCAGCGCGCCCAGTACGGCAACTTCTCCGGCTGGGACCAGTACCGCGCCCACACCCAGCTCCTCGCCCTGCTGGAACCGGAGGTCGCCTCCGACTACGCCCAGTCCCTGTTCAACCTCGCCAAGCAGAACGGCGGCGTCTGGGACCGCTGGGTGCACGTCAACGGCCCCACCCACGTGATGACCGGCGACCCGTCCGCACCCGCCCTCGCCGGGATGCACGCCATGGGGGCCGAGGACTTCGACGTGCGCGGCGCGTTCGACTCCCTGGTGCGGCAGGCCACCACCCCGCACCCGGACGGCCTGTCCGACAAGGGCTGCCCCGGCCAGTGCGAGGGCCAGCGCCCGAACCTGGCCGAGCACCTGCGCCTGGGCTACGCCCCGCAGGACACCTGCCACTGCTGGGGCGGCGCGGCCGAGACCCTGGAGGCCGCCGTCGCCGACGCGGCCCTCGCGGACTGGGCCGGGAAGCTGGGCCGCGCCGACGTGCGCGCCGCCCTGCTGCCCAGGGCGAGCTGGTGGCGCAACACCTTCAACCCGTCGGCGGGCGACAGCGGCTACCAGCAGGCGCGCGCCGCCGACGGCGCCTGGACGTGGCCGTTCAGCCCGTCCTCCGACCTCGGCTTCGCCCAGGGCACCAGCTCCACCTACACCTGGATGGTCCCGCAGGACGTGTCCGGCCTGGCCGCCGCGATGGGCGGCAGGGACCGCGCGATCGCCAGGCTGGACGCCTTCTTCCACCGCCCCGACGGCTCGTGGGCCACCGGCGGCGACGGCCTGCGCTACGACCCGACCAACGAGCCGGGCATCCACACCCCGTGGCTGTACAACGCGCTGGGCGCGCCGTGGAAGACGCAGGAGACCGTGCGCGCCATGACGTCCCTGGTCTACGGCACCGGCCCCGGCGGCCTGCCCGGCAACGACGACCTGGGCACGATGTCCGCCTGGTACGCGTTCGCCGCGCTCGGCATCTACCCGCAAACCCCGAGCCGCGCCGAACTGCTCCTGTCCAGCCCGCTGTTCCCGAAAGCCGTCCTGCGCCGCGACGGCGCACCGGACATCACCATCACCGCCCCGAACGCCGCGCCGGAGAACACCTACGTCCGAGGCGCGAAGCTCAACGGCCGCCCGCACGACCGCTCCTGGCTGCCGGAGTCCGTGGTCCGCCACGGGGGAGCAGTCACCCTCGACGTGGCCCCCACCCCGAACCCCGCCTGGGGCGCCCGCGACCTGCCCGTGGACCACGTCACCCCGGCCCCGACCCCGATCCCGAACCTGCCCGCCCCCTGCACCCCGGTGAACGGCTGGTGCGCCCACGACCTGACCGCCCAGCGCGACGTCGACGGCACGGCCACCGCGGACGCCAAGCACCAGGGCGACCTGGACGGCAAGGGCTGGAGCTTCCCCGCGGAACACCTGCCCACCCCCGGCCCGCACACCCTGAACGGCACCGGCTTCACCATCCCCGACACGACCGGGACCACCCGCAACCTCACCTCAGCCCGAGGCCAACGCCTGCACCTGCCAGGAGGCGCCCGCACGTCCCTGGACCTGCTGGTCGCGGCGGTCAACGGCGACCAGCACCTGACCGTGACGGCCGAACGCGCGGACGGCGCCACGACCACCACCCCGCTGTCCCTGACCGACTGGGCCGCCCCCGCCCCGAAGTTCGCCGAACGGGTGGCGGCCACCGCGCCCACCCGCTACCGGACCGACGGCACGTCGGACGGCCGGACCGTGCGCCTGTGGCACGTGACCGTCCCCCTGGACCCGGACACCCGCACCACGTCTGTGGTCCTGGGCGCAAACCCGAACGTGAAGGTGTTCGCGCTCAGCACGGGGGACTGAGCGGGCTCGGCGGAACCCTCCCCCGAGCGGGGAGCGGGTGCGGCATGATGGCCGCTGGTCCCGACGTGCGCCCGGACCCGTCCGGGCGCACGTCGACCACCTGCCAGGGGGATGGTCCGCGCGGGCGGGGTGAGCGCGTCGCCCGCCCGCCACTCGATCGGCCCACGCCGCCCGCGCCGCCGGAGGACCGCCGTTGCGCCGGTCCGACCCAACCGCGTGGCATCCGTGGCACAGGTGGGGCTTTTCGGTGACCTTCGGTGCACCTTGGTAGTGGGCGAGCTAGGGGTCGACGCCTGCCCCCGCCGCCCACCCGGACCGCGCAACGACCTGCGCGGCCCGACCGGAAGGGGCCCCGATGATCCATCCCGCTCCCATCCCCCGTCCCGACGAGGTCGGTGACCGGGCCGAGACGATGGCCCGGTTCCTGCGCGAGGTTCCGCTGCCGTTCACCAGGGTGCTGTCGCTGTGGGTCGGCTACGGGGTGCGCCGCGAGCCCCGGCTCGCCGACCGCGTCCACCACCTCACCGCGCGCCAGGGCAGGCTGCTCGGCGGGCTCCCCGAGGGCACGCCGGTCACCCGGCGCGAGGGCTACCTGGTGCCCTACCTCGGGCCGTCCGGGCCGAGGCTGGCCGCGGTGACCGCGCTGCTGCACCAGCCCGCGCTCCACCTGGACGCGCCCCGCCGCACCGAGCTCGCGAACGGGTACGCGCCGCTGGGGACGCTGCTCAGCGACGTGCGGCGGGTCACCCACTACGCCTGGTCCGTCACCGGGCCGAGCGACGACCCCGACCCGGACCTGGAGGACCCGCTGCCCGACCTGGCCGACGACGTCCCGGCGCTGCGCTGCCAGGCCACGCTGCTCAGCTGCGGCCGTCCGGTCGCGCTCGCCCGCGAGACCGTCTACGAGGCCGCCCTGCTGGCCCGCCGCCCGCCCGACCTGCTGCCCCACCTGCGGTCGAGGCCGTACGGCATCGTGTCCTGACCACCCGCGGTTCGGGGACGTGCCGGAGCGGTCAGGTCCCCGAACCGCGAAGCACCCCGCACGACCGGGTCGTTCACCCGGATGGTGTAGTTGCGGCGTGCTCAAGAAGGTTGCCCGCTGGGTCGTCCCCGGCGCGTGCGCGGCGGTGGCGGTGTGGGTGCTCGCGACGAGGTGGGGCAGCGTGCTGTCCGCGCACCCCGCCTACCTCGTCCTGCTCCTCGTGGTGGGCGCGGCGGGGCTGCTGGGGCTGGTCGGGCCGGTCCGCTACCGCTGGCTCGCGCTGCCGCTGGTCCTGGTGGTCCCGCTGGTGTGGCTGCGCCCGTTCCCCGCCGACGACACCCCGCCTGCGACCGGCGTCCAGGTCGTGGACCGCTGGGACTCGATCGAACTGCGCCCCGACCGGGGGACCCCGACCGAGGGACTGGTGTTCTTCCAGGGCGCCCGCGTGGACGCCCGCGCCTACCTGCCGCTGCTCTCCCGCGTGGCCGAGCGGGGCGCGCTGGTGGTCGTGGTCAAGGCCCCGCTGGACTTCGCGCTGCTCGCCTCGGCGGGCGACCTGCTCGACGGGCACCCGGAGATCACCCGCTGGACCTCGGCGGGCCACTCGCTGGGCGGCGTCGCGGCGTCCGGCCTGGCAGCGGACGACGACCGGGTGCGGGGCCTGCTGCTGTGGGCGTCCTACCCGTCGCAGGACCTGTCCGGCCGCGACCTGGACGTCACCTCGATCAGCGGCGACCGCGACGGCTTCACCACCCCGCAGGACGTCTTGGACAAGCGCCCCCTGCTGCCCGCCGACACCCGCTACGAGGTGGTGCCCGGCGCGGTCCACGCCTTCTTCGGCGACTACGGCCCGCAACCGGGGGACGGGGAACCTTCCACCGATCGGGCGAACGCGCAGGACCGGATCGTGGAGGTCAGCGCCGAGGCGCTGGGCCTCTGACCGGCCGCTGATAACCCGTTGCGGGACGCGGGATGATCTTCGACGGCGGGTGCTCCCGCCGTCGGAGGGGGTGCGGCGATGACGTCGTGGGGCGGGGACGAGGGGTCCCTGGAACGGGTGAGATCGGGCTTGCTGGTCAGACCGCCCGTCCCCGTGGCGCCCAGGACGGGGGGAGCGGTCGACGGTGGCGCGGTCGCCCGTCGGGTCGCCGGGTTCCTGCGCGAGGGGCGCGGGCTGCTGGTGGTGACCGGGGCGCCCGCGCTGCACGCGTGGGACGTCGGACCGGTGGACGCGGTCGTGCGCGTGCGCGGCCTGACCAGCGTCGAGGTCGTGGAGCGGCTGGTCCTCGCGCTGGGCGGGAACCCGGTGTGGGCGCTGCTCGCGGGACGACGGCTGCCCGCGCTGCGCGAGCAGGTCCGCACGACCGTCGCCGACCGGGAGAGCCTGACCGTCGTGCTCGACGGCCTCCACCACGCGGCCGACCCGGCCAGGCTCGCCGCGGACGTGGTCGGCCCGCTGCTGCGCCTC
This sequence comes from Actinosynnema pretiosum, assembly GCF_024171695.1. Lineage (GTDB taxonomy): Bacteria > Actinomycetota > Actinomycetes > Mycobacteriales > Pseudonocardiaceae > Actinosynnema > Actinosynnema pretiosum. Next base: position 169,214 of record NZ_JAMTCF010000018.1, read on the forward strand.
ACCGGTCCCGAGGTCAAGCTGGTCGTCGGGGCCGACGACGAGCTGCTGCCCCTGCTGCGCCGGTTCGCCGGTTTCACCGAGCTGGTGCGAGCCGAACCGGCCCCGGACCGCCTGGGAGCGCTGCTCCGAGACCTGCGCGCGACGGCCACGCCCGAGCACCCGGTGACCGCGCTGCTGGCGGTCCTGCGCGCGGCGGCGCTGACCCGCGACGTCCCCCGAGGCCCGATCTGGGCCGCGCTCGCCACCGCCGTCGCGGGCGAACCCGTCGCCGAGGCCACCGTCGAGCACGTGCTGACCGCGCTCGGCGACCACCTGGCCGAGGACCTGCTGGACGGCGCGGTCGTGCACCGCCTCGCCGACGACGTGGCCGCCGAGCTACTCGACGGCCTGAGCGACCCCACCCAAATCCACCGACGCGTCGCCGAGGCCCTCCCGGCGCTGCTGCCCGCCGCCCCCGACCAGCCGCCGCACCCCTACCTGCGGCGACGGCTGGTGGAGCACGCGACCCTCGGCGGCGTGCTGGACGACGCGCACGTGCCAGCCCGGTTCCTGCCCTGGGACACCTCCGGCGCGGTCAGGGCGGGCCTGGGCACCCCGCTCCCGGACGACCCCGAACGGGCGGGGCTGGCGCGCTGGGCCGTGGTCGAGCCGTTCCTGGCCTGCCTGCCGCCGCGCTCCCGCGCGTTCACCCACGACGTGGCCCACCCCGACCACCCGCCGCTGGCCGGGGACCTGCCGTGGGGGTTGCGGACGAGGTGGGCGAACTGGAAGCGGTGGGGCGGCCAGCTCCCGGTCGAGCACCACCAGCCCTACGCGATGCTCGGCGTTCCGGTTCAGGGCGGTCGCGCCCTGCTGGCGACCCACGGCGAGCGCGACGAGGGGGACGGGCTGCTGCTGTGGGACGTCACCACCGGCGAGCAGGTCGGCTCGGCGGACACCGGGCGGCGCAGGCAGGTCCCGCTGCTCCCGGTGCCGCTGCCGGACGGCCGCACCCTGCTCGCGACCGGTCAGCTCGGCGCCGACCGGCTGCTGCTGTGGGACCTGGACCTGGTGGAGGAGGTCGCCGCCGCCCCGGCCGAGGTGCGCGATCCGCGCGAGCTGGTCGCGGTGCCGCTCCCCGGTGGCCCGACCCTGATCGCCGCGAGCCTGCCGGACGGGCGGGTGGTCCTGTGGAACCCGGAGGACCCGCAGGAGCGCTGGCCGACGCCGAGCGCGGACGGGGTGCGCGTCAGCTCGCTCACGGCCGTGCCGCTCCCGGACGGGCGGACCGCGCTCGCGGTGACCGTGGTCGGGCACGGGTTGCGCGTGTGGGACCCGGCGGGCGGGACGTGGATCGGACCGGTGATCGACCTTCCCGAGCAGGTCCCGTGGGGACCGGAGGCGATCCGCGTCGCGGGCGGGCGGGTCCTGCTGGCCGTCGGTTCCGCGCGGGGGACCGCGCTGCTCTGGGACCCCGTCACCGGGGAGCGGGTCGGCGGGCCCCCGACCGGGTACGCGGGGTGGGCCAGGTTGCGGGGCTGGCTGCACCGCGCGGACCGGAGCCTGGTCATCGGGATCGCCGGTCTGGGCGAGCTGCGGCTGTGGGACCCGGTCACGGGGGAGCGGGTCGGCCCGCTGCTGAGCGCGGACGCCGACGAGGCGCACCTGGTGACCGCCGTGGACCTGCCGGACGGCCGCACCGCGCTGGTCACCGGCGGTGAGGACGAGATGGTGCGGTTGTGGGACGTCACCCGCGAGTCGTGGGAGCGGACGACGTGGGCGTACCGAGTGGAGCCGGTCACCGCGCCGGACGGGCGCGTCCTGCTGGCGGTGGAGGGCCCGGACGGCGTGCGGCGGTGGGACCCCGGCACCGGGGAGCTGGTCGATCCGAGGGCGCCTGCGCTGGAGACGCCCGCGAGCTGGAGCAGCCCCACCGCGCGGTTCCGCGCGCCCGACGGCCGCACCGTGCTGGCCGACGCCGATGCCGGCGAGGGCCTGGTGCGGCTGCGGGACGAGTCGGGCGAGGTCCTCTTGCTCGCGCTCGACTGCGCGGCGTCCGCCCTGCTCCCCCTGCCCGCCTCGGCCGCCACCGGTGGCGTGCCGCTGCTGGTGGTCGCCTCCGAGACCGGGTTCGCGGTGCTGGAGGTGCGCGGTTGACCGGCGCGGCGCCGGTCCCCGCCTACCCGGTCGGCGCCCCTCCCCGCTGCGCCAACCCGTGCAGCAGCGGCAGGAACACGTCGTCCACCAGCTCCTCCAGCACCCGCCGCGACAGCGGCCCGCAGCGGGTCAGCGACTCGGAGCGGATCAGGTCCAGCGGCACCCGCTTCACCCGTTCGGGCAGCTCAACGGGCGGCAGCTCACCCCGGTCGACCGCGCGCTCGACCACCCCGTCCAGCGCGTGCCGCAGCGGCGACGGGCACAGCAGCTTGTCGCTGACCAGCACGATCACCTCCGGGTTGTGGAAGGCCTCCCACGCCATGCCGGTCCCGCTCGCGTCCTCACCGCCCCCGGAGCACAGCCCGGACTGCCCGGCGATCCCGCTGAACAGGGCCAGCAGGTCCGTCCGCAGATCGCCCTGGTCCTCCGGCCCCGGCCAGCTCGGGGCGCGCTTGAGCCACGCCGCGAGCACCATCTCCGCCCGGCTCGGCCACCTCCGGTAGATCACCGGTTTACTGGTCCTGGCGCGAGCGGCCACGCCGTCGATGGTGAGCCGGTCGTAGCCGACCTCGTCCAGCTCGTCCCAGACCGCGTCGAGGATGGCCCGCTCCAGCTCTTCGCCGCGGCGCCGCGTCTTCGCCTCGGTCACATTACCCCTTTAGATACGTTGCGTTTCTTAACCACCGGGTCTACCGTCCAATTAGACACGAAGAGTTTCCTATGGGGGAGTCCGTGCTCATCCGCTTGCTCCGCGGCCACCTGAGGCCGTACCGGCGAGAACTGACCGCCGTGCTGGTCCTCCAGCTCATCGGCACGATCGCCTCGCTGTACCTGCCCAGCCTCAACGCCGACATCATCGACTTCGGGATCGCCAAGGGGGACAACGGCTACATCATGACGACCGGCGGCTGGATGCTGCTGGTCTCGCTGGTCCAGATCGCCTGTTCGGTGGGCGCCGTGTACTTCGGCGCGCGCACCGCCATGAGCTTCGGCCGGGACGTCCGGTCGGAGGTGTTCCACCGGGTCGGCTCGTTCTCGGCCCGCGAGGTCGCCGAGTTCGGCCCGTCCTCGCTGATCACCCGCAACACCAACGACGTGCAGCAGGTCCAGGTGCTGGTCGTGATGGTGTGCACCCTGCTGGTGTCCGCGCCGATCACCTGCGTGGCGGGCATCGTCATGGCGCTGCGGGAGGACGCGGGGCTGTCCTGGCTGCTGGTGGTGTGCGTGCCCGCGCTGGCGGTCTCGCTGATCCTGATCGGCCGCCGCATGGTGCCGCAGTTCCGGCTCATGCAGGAGGGCGTCGACGAGGTCAACCGGGTGCTGCGCGAGCAGCTCGCGGGCATCCGCGTGGTCCGCGCGTTCGTGCGCGAGCGGCACGAGACCGAGCGCTTCGCCAAGGCCAACGCCGACCTGAGCCGCACGGCGCTGCGGGCGGGCGCGCTGATGGCGCTGGTGTTCCCGATCGTGATGCTGGTGCTGAACGGGTCCGGCGCGGCCGTGCTGTGGTTCGGCGCGGCCAGGATCGACACCGGCGAGATCCAGATCGGCGCGCTGACCGCGTTCCTGAGCTACCTGATGCAGATCCTGATGTCGGTCATGATGGCCACCTTCATGGCGATGATGATCCCGCGCGCGGCGGTGTGCGCCGAGCGCATCATGGAGGTCCTCGGCACCGACAGCTCGGTGGTCCCGGCCGCCGACCCGGTGACGGCGCTGCCCGGTCCGGCGTCGGTGGAGTTCCGCTCGGCCGAGTTCCGCTACCCCGGCGCGACCGACCCGGTGCTGCGCGACATCTCGTTCCGCGCCGAGGCAGGTCAGACCACGGCGATCATCGGCAGCACCGGCGCGGGCAAGACGACGCTGCTGTCGCTGGTGCCCAGGCTGATCGACGTCACCGGCGGCGAGGTGCTGGTGAGCGGCGTCGACGTGCGCGAGGCGGGCGCGGAGGCGCTCGGCGGGGTGATCGGCCTGGTGCCGCAGCGGGCGTACCTGTTCTCGGGCACGGTCGCCAGCAACCTGCGCTACGGCAACCCCGAGGCCACCGACGAGGAGCTGTGGGAGGCCCTCGACGTCGCGCAGGCGCGGGGCTTCGTGGAGGCGATGGAGGGCGGTCTGGAGGCCCCGATCGCCCAGGGCGGCACGAACGTGTCCGGCGGTCAGCGCCAACGCCTGTCGATCGCGCGGGCCCTGGTGCGCAAGCCGGGCGTGTACCTCTTCGACGACGCCTTCTCGGCCCTGGACCTGGCCACCGACGCCCGCCTCCGAGCCGCCCTGCGCCCCAGGACGAGGGAGTCGGTCGTGATCGTGGTGGCCCAACGCGTGTCGACGGTGGTCGACGCGGACCGCATCGTGGTCCTGGAGAACGGCGCCGTGGTGGGCGTGGGCACCCACGCCGAACTGCTGGAAACGTGCCCGACGTACCTGGAGATCGTGGAGTCCCAACTAACCCCGGAGGCAGCGTGACCACCCCACGCCGCTCCAGGGCAACCTGCAAGCGCCAAAGCGCCTCTGGCCGAACGCCAGCAGCAGCGTTGGCGCTGGTTCCTGCCAGCCAAAGGCCAACCATCTCGCTGGTGCTGGCTCCCGCCAGCCAAAGGCCTCTTGGCCGGACATCAACCGCCGCGCTGACACTGGCTCCCGCTGGTCAGAGGCCTTCCGACTGGACGTCAGCCATTGCATTGGCGCTGGCTTCCACCGGCCAAAGCACCTCACGTCGGATGCCAACCATCGCGCTGGTGCAGGCTCCCGCTGGCCAAAGGTCTTCTGGTCGGACGTCAACCGCCGCGTTGACGCAGGCTCCCGCTGGCCAGAGCGCCTCTCGCTGGACATCTACCGCCGCGCTGGTGTCGGTTCCCGCTGGCCAAGGGCTTTCTGGCTGGATGCCAACCGCCGTGCTGCCCCAGGCTCCCCAGCAGCCAAAACCCGCTCAGCGGTTGTCGACCTCTGCGCCATCAGCGCCGGTTCCCACACGCCAAGGTTCCCCTCGGCGGGTATCCACGTCAGTACTGGTGTCGACCCCACGACGGGCACCATTTCCCACGCCAGTCCCACCACCCACGTGGATGTCGGCCCTCACGCCGGCGCGCCGACCACGCAACGCGTTGGCGCGCCAGGTGCCGCCAAGCCAAGTCACCGTCCCGCTGACGTCCCCAGCCCGCACTTCCGCCCTGTCAACGTCCCCTGCCCGCCCCGCCGAGTCCCCAACTTCCCAGGCCCAGGAACCAATGCCGCCTGCCGCCACCCGGCCGAAGACCTCTCTCCACGGCGCTTCAGGTGGCGCTCCGCTCCTCGCGCCCACCGCTCTGCTCTCCGGCACCAGCACCAGCACCGGTGTCGATTCGCTCTTTCAGCCTGCTCACGAACCGGCGTCCGCACCTCACCGCAGTCGGACACGGCCCCCGCACCCCACCTCTACCTCCGTCATCCCCACCACCCACGAGCCCGTGCCAGGACTGCTCACGTCCCGCTTCTTCGCGCCCATCCCTCCCAACCCCACCCCACCCAGGTCCCCGCTGCACGGCCCCCGGTCGTCCGCGCCCGCGTCCCCGCTGTCGTCCGCGCCGCAGTCAGCACCGTCGCCCGCGCTGCCAACCGCGTCGCCGCTCGCGCCGTCGTCCGCGCCCAGGAAGGCACACCAGTGACCACCACCCAACCCCAGGCGGCCAGGCCGCAGCCGCGTGGACCGATGGGAGGCGGCGGGCCCTTCGGGGGCGGGATGCCGCCGATGGGCAAGGCCCACGACTTCAAGCCGTCCGCCAAGCGGCTGGTCGGCAGGTTGAGCCCGGAGCGGACGCCGTTCGTCGGGGTCGTCGTGCTCGGCGTGGCCAGCGTCGCGCTGTCCGTCGCCGGGCCCAAGGTCCTCGGGCACGCCACCGACATCATCTTCGACGGCGTCCTCGCCCGGATGCGCGGCGTTCCCGGCGCGGGCATCGACTTCGCCGCGCTCGGCTCCGTCCTGTCCTGGGTCCTCGGCCTGTACGTGGCGTCGTCGCTGTTCGGCTACGTCCAGGGCAGGCTGCTCAACGGCGTCGTGCAGCGCGTGGTCTACCGGCTGCGCGCCGACGTCGAGGACAAGCTGCACCGCCTGCCGCTGCGCTACTTCGACAGCCAACCGCGCGGCGAGCTGCTCTCCCGCGTCACCAACGACATCGACAACATCTCCACCACCCTCCAGCAGACCATGAGCCAGCTGCTCGTCTCCGGTCTGACGCTGATCGGCGTGCTGGCGATGATGGTGTCGATCTCCCCGCTGCTGGCGCTGATCGCACTGGCCCTGATCCCGCTGTCGATCATCATCACCGCGCGCATCCGCAAGCGGTCGCAGGCGCTGTTCGTGGCGCAGTGGAAGCACACCGGCGACCTCAACGCGCACATCGAGGAGGCGTTCAGCGGTCACCAGCTCGTCAAGGTGTTCGGCCGCCAGCGCGAGTCCGAGGAGGAGTTCCGCCGCCGCAACGACGACCTGCTCGGGTCGGCGCTGGGCGCGCAGTTCATCTCCGGTCTGATCATGCCGCTGATGATGTTCCTGTCGAACGTCGGCTACGTCGCGATCGCCGTGGTCGGCGGCCTGCGGGTGACCTCGGGCGCGATGACGCTCGGCGAGGTCCAGGCGTTCATCCAGTACTCCCGCCAGTTCACCCAGCCGCTCACCCAGGTGGCGGCGATGGCGAACCTGCTCCAGTCCGGCGTCGCCTCCGCCGAGCGGGTGTTCGAGCTGCTCGACGCCGAGGAGCAGGTCCCCGACCCGGTCGAGGAGCAGCTGCCCGCGACCCGCAGGGGCCGGGTGGAGTTCCACGACGTCAGCTTCTCCTACCTGCCCGAGCAACCGCTGATCAAGCACCTGTCGCTGGTCGCGGAGCCGGGCAGCACGGTGGCGATCGTCGGCCCGACCGGCGCGGGCAAGACCACGCTGGTCAACCTGGTGATGCGCTTCTACGAGCTGGACGAGGGCCGCATCACCCTGGACGGCGTGGACATCACCGCGCTCAAGCGCGAGGACCTGCGCTCGCAGATCGGCATGGTGCTCCAGGAGACGTGGCTGTTCGGCGGCACGATCCGGCAGAACATCGCCTACGGCAGGCCGGACGCGACCGAGGAGGAGATCCTGACCGCCGCCAGGGCGACCTACGTGGACCGCTTCGTCCGCACCCTGCCCGACGGCTACGACACCCTGATCGACGAGGAGGGTGGCAACGTCAGCGCGGGCGAGAAGCAGCTGCTGACGATCGCGCGGGCGTTCCTGGCCAACCCGTCGCTGCTGATCCTGGACGAGGCCACCAGCTCGGTCGACACCCGGACCGAGTCGCTGGTGCAGCACGCGATGGCGGCGCTGCGCTCCTCCAGGACGAGCTTCGTGATCGCACACCGCCTGTCGACCATCCGCGACGCCGACCTGATCCTGGTGATGGAGGCGGGCCGGATCGTGGAGCAGGGCACGCACGAGGAGCTGATCACGAAGGAAGGCGCCTACCACCGGCTGTACTCGGCCCAGTTCGCGGAAGCGGGGGAGAACGAAGAGAAGAGCTGAGCGCGCCACGACCTGAGCGCATCACAACCTGAACGCGGACCGAGTCCGGCCCGGCCGATCACCACAGCGGCGGTGCACCAAGCACCGCCGCCTGTGGCGGGCTGGCGGGCTGGCGGGCTGGCGGGCTGGCGGGCTGGCGGGCTGGCGGGCTGGCGGGCTGGCGGGCTGGCGGGGCGCACCCGAGCCGGTTTCGGTTGGTGTGGTCGGGAACCGGGGGGCGGTGGGAGTCAGGCCGTGGGCAGAACAGGGGTTCAGGTCGGGTCCAGGAGGGCCCACACCGCCTTGCCGCCCACGGCGGGGGCGGTGCCCCACTGGCTCGCCGCGTACGCGACCACGTCCAGGCCGCCGCTCCGGTCCCGGCGCCTGTTCGGCAGGGTGGTGCAGCGGTCCTGGACCGAGATCCTCAGGTGGCCGCCCATCAGGCGGTCGGTGAACGTCCTGGGGCTGGTCGTGGTGCGGTCGCGCGCGGTCCGGTCCCCGGTGGTGCGGTCGTCCGCGGTGGTCAGGCGCAGCCACAGGTCGGTTCTCGCGTGCGCGACGGCGTTGTCGGTCAGCGCCGCCGCGATCAGCGCCGCCGCGTCCAGCAGGCCGGTGAGGTCCCAGGCCAGGCACGTGTCGGTCGCGAACAGCCGCGCGCGCACCGGGCTCACCGGGGTCGGCGGCAGGTGGATGCGCCTGTGGCGGGGTGGGGGCAGGGGAGCGGTGGCGCGCAGGGCGCCCGCCAGGTCCGGGCTCACCGGCAGGCGTTCGCGGATCCAGTCCGCCACCGGGCGGGGGCTCACCATGGCCAGCGGGATGCCCGGCCACTTGGCCACCCGGTCCGCCACCTGGCACAGCAGGCCGAGCAGCGCCGGTGAGGCGATCTCGGTCCTGGTCAGGTCGACCACCAGCGCCACCGGGTGATCGGCCGCGACCCGCAGCAGCGCCTGGCGGAGCGGCGCGGCCGTGGACAGGTCCAGTCTGCCCACCGGGCGCATCAGCGCGGCGCCCGCTGCGTGGGACAGGTGGCAGCGCATGGTCGTCAACGGGGAACCTCCTCCGTCTCGCGGATCACCGCGCGCGCCGGTGCGCCCGGTGGTGCGTGCGGCGGTGTGCGTGGTGGCGCGTGCTCGCGGGTCGCCGCGGGCGTCACGGTGTGCTCCCGCGTCTGCGCAGGTGCCTGCGGGCGTGGGTGCGGGCCACGCGCAGCGCGCGGTCCACGTCGGGGACCGTGGAACCGGTGAGCCGGGCGATCGAGTCCCTGGTGGTCCCGTGCGCGAGCAGCGCCAGCACCCGCAGGTGCCCCACCTCCAACCCGGCCGCGTCCGCCAACGCCCACGCCGCGTGCAACCGGTCCACCACGTCCTGCGCGTGATCCGGCTGCGGGGCGGGGAGGAGGGTGGCGTTGCGGCAGGCTCGGGCGTGCGCGTGCCGCCTGTGCAGCAGGGCGGTGCAGCGGCGCCACAGCACCGTGTCCAGCAGGCCGTCGAAACCCTCGCGGTAGAGGCGGGGGAGGGACATGACGGTCACCAGCACGTCGTGCACCACGTCGTCGGCCTCGTCGCCCACGCCCAGCCGGATCGCCGCGCCGTGCAGGCGGGAACGCCTGCGCAGGCACAGGTCCCAGGCCTGGGACTCGGTGAGCAGGGCCGGATCGTCCACCGGTGGGGTGGCTGCGGCTCGTGGGGGAGTGCGTGGGGCGGGGACGGGTGCGATCGGGGGAGGCGGCGTGGTGGGGAAGGACCAGGGCGGGGCGGGGGGAGCGGGTGCTGGGCCGAGGTCGGGCAGTTCGAGTGCGGCTGTTGCGGTGAAGCGGGTTTCGGAAAGCGCTTTCCCCTGGGGGGTTGCGGTGCTCGGCCAACTGGCGGCACCGGGAGACGAGGAGCCTGGGGCGGGGGAGGGTAATCGGGCCTCGGGGAGCGTCGGGGAGGTGGGCATTCCCTCGGGACCTCCGGGTGTCGGGGCGCTTGGGCATGACGGAGGCGCCTGGGCGGCCGGTGTGCGGGGCGGAGGTGCTGGCTCGGGAGGTGCTGGTTCGGCCGGTGCCTGCGCAGTCGGTGCGCGTGATGGAGGCGCCAGCCTGGGAGGTGCCTGCGCAGTCGGTGCGCGTGACAGGGACGTCGGCTCGGGAGGTGCCGGTTCTGGAGGTGTCAGCTCAGCGGGTGCGCGTGGTGGGGGCGGAGGTGTTCGCCCTGCCGGTGGGAGCGGCGGAGATGTCGGGACGGGCCTGGGGTTGCGCTGTGGATTCGCGTCCCCTCTCACCGCGCACCCCGCATGATCAACCGACATCTCCGCGTTCGCGCGAGGTGGGAGGCCACGCACCCCCTGCCTCGCGCTCGGCCCCATCCGGGCAAGTGCCAGGGTTCACGAGGTGTGCGGTCCCTGGCCAGGGTTGCATTTGCCGAGGGGTGCTGTGTCGGCACGATCGGGTGAACTTTGGCCTGCGGCGACAGGGTCCGGGTGCGCTGGGAGGTCGGGTTCGGCGTGGCGGTTGTGCTGCCTCGGCCTGCGCTTGACAGCGGGGGCGGGGCGCTCAAGGCGGTCGAGCCTTGAGCGCCCCGCCCAGTCACCGGGAGGAGCGCTCCAGCAGCCAGTGCTCCCCGGTCGTCCAGCCGAGCAGCCTCCGGCCGCCGTTCGGGGTGGTGCCGTCCTCGGTGAAGCGGCCTCCGGCCAGCACGTGCTCCAGGCCCGCCACGGCGGGCTCGAAGCGGGCGGAGCGGTCGTGCTCGGACAGGCGTTCGCGCAGGCCCGCGATCAGCGCGCCGCGCTCCCGCTCGTCGCAGTACCCGAGCAGGAACACCGCCTGCCGCCACGCGTAGGCCACGTTCTTCACCAGCAGCAACCCCGCGTGCCACCCCGCCACCGGCTGGGCGAGCCTGCGCGCGATCCAGGCGAACACCTCGCCCACCGCCTCGGGCGCGATCCGGCGCAGCCGCCCGCCCAGACCGAGGCCGTCGACGAGCACCGCCAGGTTGTGCGTGGTCAGCACCTGGCTCTGCTCCAGCACCATCCCCCTCTCGGCCACCCACGACCCGCCCGAGGAACCGGTGGTCGCCCCAGCCTTCGCGCGCCGCCCGCACTCCGCGCCGAACCACTCCGCGGTGCGCCTGCCCGACCGGGACCCGCGCTCCGGCACGAGCGGCGCGGGCTCGGTCAGGTCGTAGTACGCCGCGTACGGCGTGCCGCGCGTGACCCGGTGCGCGACGACGGCCGCGTGGTGCCACTTCTCGGTGAACCTGCCCATGAAGATGTCCGCCGCGATCTCCTCCACCAGCGGCAGCCGCACCTGCGCCTGCCCGGCCAGCGCCGCGAACTCGGACACCAGCGGGTTCGGGGTGATCGTGTGCGGGAACGCCGTCAGCGCCAGCAGCGCGGTCTGCTCCAGCGCCTCGCGCGCCGCCCGCGCCGCGTCCGGCTCCGCCGAGCGGAACACGTCCAGCGCCGCCACCCACGGCAGCTCCTCGAACCGCACCTGCGACGCCAGGTCCACCAGCAGCAGCGACCTGCGCCGCCGGAACGCCCCGTACGCCTGCTCCCGCAGCGCCCCGGCGACCGGGTCGGCGAGCCCGGCCGCGAGCAGCCGCGCGGTCACCTGCGGCAGCACCTCGGCCAGTACCTCGCCGGACGGCACGACCCCGCGCCGCACCAGCTCGGCCACGGGGGCCTCCAGCGCGAGGTCGAGCCTGGCCAGCAGGTGCTCGGGGAAGTCGCTGCCCTCGGGCAGGCCCTCACCTGGGCGGGCCGGACCGGACACCGCGTCCGAGCGCGGCAGGCCACCGTCCTGGTCGAGCCCGGACAGGCGCTCGGCCAGCACCGCCGCGAACGCCGCGTGCGTGGGCAGGGCGACCACCGCGGCCTGCTCGGCGCGCAGCTCGGCGTGCCGGGAACCCCGGCGGGTCAGCGCGTTCGCGAGCGCCCGCCGCACCCAGCCGATCTCGCGCGCGGTCAGCGCCGCGCTGGAACCGACCGCACCGGAACCGACCACGCTGGAACCGACCGCGCCCGAAGCCTTCGACCCCAGTGCGCGTGAGCGGACCACCCGAGCCCGGCCACCGCCGGAACCGGCCGCGCCGACCGCGTCGACCACGTCGCCCGCCGCGCCGCACCGCGCCAGCGCCGAGCGCAGCCGGGTGAAGTTGCTCCTGGGGTGCGCGTGCCGCCCGGTCCGCTCCCCGGCCCGCGCCGCCGCCGCGAACCACGCCGCGCGACGCTCGGCCCAGTCCTGCGGCCACACCTGGCACGGCCACCCGCCGCGCACCGCGCCGTGCTCGTCCAAGCCGGGCAGCTCGCCCTCGACGGTGGACGCCCACAGGTCGACCAGCTCGTCGTGCAGCGGGTTCCACACGCCGAGCGTGGCCCGCATCGTCTCGACCTGCGCGGGCACCGCGACCCGCCGCAGCCCGTCCGCCACCGCCGACACCGGCAGCCGCCGCACGACCGTCCCGGTCAGGGCGGACCGCGCCGCGCGCCGGGGCGCGAACCGCAGCCGGTGCAGCCACGGGGTGATCTCGTCGAGCAGCTCGACCGCAGCGTCGACCCGCCCGGCGGCCAGCAGCACCACCACGGCCGGGATCGCCGCCTCCTCGGGCGTCTCCACCCGGTACTCGCCGGACGCCAGCAGCTCCAGCAGCGCGGCCCCGCCCTCGTCGCCGAGGTGCCACCAGTTCAGCCGCTCCCGGTCGGTGCGGCCCGGCGCGTCGTCGGGCAGCAGCGCCAGCAGCTCCACCTCGTCGTCGTCCAGCTCGGCGGTCTCGGCGAGCAGCCGCCCGGTGGCGAACCCGCCGTGCGCGACCTCCAGGGTCACCCACGGCGGCGTCCCGGACACGGGCGTGCGGCTGCCGACGGACAGCGAGCCGTCGGCGACGCCCCTGAGCACGTCCCCCCACTGCCGGGTCCGCTTCGCGGAGGCCGAGTCGAGCGCGCGCAGCAGCTGCGCGAACGCGTAGGAGGTGGAGGCGGTGTGCTCGGACATGGCTGTGCTCCGGTGGGGAAGTCGCTCCTGGACGTGCGGGGCGCGGCCCCGGACGACGCCGGGGCCGCGCGACGAGAGGACGAGCGCGGTGAGGAGGACGTGGAGGCCGGGCTCGAACCGGCACCCTCCCGGTAACAGCCGGGCGATCTGCCGCTTGATCTACTCCACGGCGCCCCGCGCTCGCGGGACGGGCCCGCTCTCGACATGGAGGCGGGAATCGAACCCGCGCCCACCCGGTCCAGAGCCGGGTGCTCTTCCAGCTGAGCTACTCCACGGTGGACGGAGCCTCACGACTCCGTCCACAGCAGACCATAAAGCCCTCACCCGTTCGTGTCTCCCGGTTTTCCCCCGAACGCGACGGCGCGCCCCCGCGCTGGAGCGGGGGCGCGCCGGGTGGGGCCGGATCAGTGCAGGTAGGGCCAGCCCGCCGAGTCCCAGGCCAACCAGTTGACGCCGAGCTGCGACGCCCCGCTGTCGGTGTAGTAGTGGTACGTGATGATGTCGCTGTCGGAGTCGCTGAACACGTCCTGGTGACCGGGCCCGTGGATGCTGCCCTGCCCGGCCAGGATCTCCGTGCCGCCCCCGGACGTCATCGCCGTCCCGTTGCGCGCCACGTACGGCCCGGTCACGCTCGTCGACCGGCCCACCATCACCCGGTACGTGCTCGCCGCCCCCGCGCAGCAGCGGTCGAACGACACGAACAGGTAGTAGTACGACCCGTGCTTGAAGATCGTCGGCGCCTCGATCGCGCCGCCGCCCCGGCCCGCGATGGACCGGATCGTGCTGTCCGAGCGCTTCCCGGTCGACGGGTTGAGCTGCACGAGCTTGATGCCCGACCAGAACGAGCCGAAGCTCAGCCACCACCTGCCCTGGTCGTCCACCACCAGGTTCGGGTCGATGGCGTTGTAGTCGTTCGAGCCGCTGGACTCGATCACCAGGCCCTGGTTGGTCCACGACCCGGACGCGCCGGTCGTGCTGGTGGCCAGGAAGATCGCCGACTTGTTCGAGCCGAACGTCGACGCCGAGTAGTACAGGTAGTAGCGGCCGTTCTGGTACGACAGGTCCGGCGCCCACAGGTTCCGGCTGCCGCCGGTGTACGCGGTGGTCCAGGACGCGCCGTTCGGGAAGACCGCGCCCGCGTTGCGGAACGCCGTGCGGTCGGTGGAGGTCTTCAGCGCGATGTTGTCCCCGGTGTGCGCGACCAGGTAGGTCCCGTCGGGCTTCTTCACGAACGTCGGGTCGTGCACGCCGATGTCGCCGGTGACCACGCCGGGGTACGGGTAGGCCATCGCCTGGCCCGCTCCCGGCAGGACCAGCGCCAGCGCCGCGAGCAGCACCAGCGCGCGCTTCGTCGCTCTTGCCACGGTTCTCCTCGATCCACGGTGATGGAGGGTTCGGCGGCGGCGGACCGGGCGCGTTCCGGGAGGCGCGACCGGTCCGCCGACCGTAGCGAGGCGGGGGTGGTGCTGACAAGGACGGTTCAAGGTGGTGAAATTCCCCCGCGCCCCCGGTGATCTTCACCCTCGGGGGTGGTCCGCGCGCCCACCGGAAGGACTCCCGTGCAGCTCGCCTCCCCGACCCCGCTGCGGCGGTTCGCCAAGCTCGTCACCGAGGTCCTGGCGCCCTGGGTGTGGGTGGTGTGGCTGCCCGCCGCGATCGGCTGGAGCGCCACCGGGACCGCGTTCGGGGCGCTGGTGTGGGGCGCGGTCGTCGCCGTGTTCGGCGCGGTGATCCCGATGGCGGTGATCGTGCACGGCGCGCGCAGGGGCCGCTGGGACAACCACCACGTCACCCGCCGCGAGGACCGCCTGGTGCCGCTGCTGACCTGCGTCGGGTCGGTCGGCGTCGGCATCGCCGCGCTCGCGCTCGCGGGCGCGCCGCACGAGATGATCGCGCTCGCGGCGGCCATGTTCAGCACGCTGGTCGTCACCACCGCGATCACCCTGGCCCCCGGCGGGCGCGGCTGGAAGATCTCCGTGCACTCGGGCGTGGCGTTCGGCGCGATCGCGATCCTGGCCATCCAGAGCGGCCCGTGGTGGGCGCTGCTGTGGCTGGCCTCCGCGCTGGTGGCCTGGTCGCGGGTCGAGCTGGGCGACCACACCACCGGGCAGGTGTGCGGCGGCGCGGTGCTGGGCGTGCTCGGCGGCGGCGGGATCTACTCGATGGGGCTGGTGCTGCTCGGCTGACCCGCCCCCGCCCCCGCGCCCGCGCCCGCCCCCGCGTCCGCCAGCGCCCCGGAACCACCCGTCCCCGGGCCTCCGCGCCACGTCGCGGGCGTCACCCCCTTCCACCGCTTGAACGCGTGGATGAAGCTCGACGCCTCCGCGTACCCGAGCCGCCGCGCCGCCTCCTCCACCGACAGCGCCCCGCCCCGCAGCAACCGCTCGGCCAGCGCCTCCCTCACCTCGTCCAGCAGCTCCCGGTAGCTCGTCCCCGCCCCGGCGAGCCTGCGCCGCAGCGTCCTGGTGCTCACCGACAGCTCCCGCGCCACCCGGTCCATCCCGGCGTCCAGCGCCCCCGGCCCGGCCAGCCGCTCCCGCACCTCGTTCGCCACCCCGCCCCGCTCGCGCCGCCGCGCCACCAGTCTGCGGCACTGCGCCTCGCACGCCGCCAGCGTGTGCGGGTCGGCCTGCGGCAGCGGCCGGTCCAGCAGACCCGCGTCGTACACCGCCGCCGTCACCGGGGCCCCGAACACCGGCCGCACCCCGAACGCCCGCTCGTGCGCGCCCACCTCGCCCGGTTCGGGGAAGGCGAACACCACCGACCGCAGCGGCAGCCCGCCCGGCAGCAGCTCGCCGATCACCGAGTGCACCGCCGCCAGGTCCCGCTCGGCCAGGAACCGCCCCACCGGGTCGGGCAGCCCGGTGGTGTCCAGCAGCACCCGCACCACCCCGCCCGACACCGACGCGCTCGGGATGCAGAACGCGAAGCTCAGGTCGAGGAACCGCAGCGCCACGTCCACCGCGTCCCGCACGCTCCGGCTGCTCAGGAACGCGAACCCGAGCACCCCGAACGTGGTCGCGTGGTACCGCCCGCCCAGCTCGACGCCCGCGTCCGGCAACGCCGCCGCCAGCGCCCGCACCACCCGCAGCTCCTGGTGCGCGCTGACCTCCCCGTCCGGGTCGGCCAGGTCCGCCGCGACCAGCCCGGTGCCCGCCAGCAGGTCGTCCTCGGCGAGCCCGCGCTCGACCCCGAACCGCACCAGCAGCGCCACGCCCGCGACGCCGCGCGGGAAGTCCCAGTGCCGCACGGCCGGGTCGGCGAGAGGGGGCATGGCCGGAATTGTGGATTCCGCGGCCTCGATTGTCTTGGGCCGATGGGGTGCTCCAGGCCTAGCCTCGGCACGTGGACAACGGGGTCGACGTGGTGGTGATCGGCGCGGGCTTCGCCGGGATCGGCATGGCCGCCTCGGCGCTGCGCGCCGGGTTCAGCGCGCTCGTGCTGGAGAAGGCGCAGGACGTGGGCGGGGTGTGGCGGGACAACACCTACCCCGGCGCGGCCTGCGACGTGCCCTCCTCGCTCTACTCGTTCTCGTTCGCCCCCGAACCGGGCTGGCAGCGCCGCTACTCCGGCCAGGCCGACATCCACTCCTACCTGCGGCGGGTCGCCGCCGAGACCGGGGTCCTGCCGCACGTGCGGTTCGGCGCCGAGGTCGTCTCCGCCGACTACGACGAGCCCGCCGCGCGCTGGCGGGTCGTCCTGGCCGACGGGCGCGAGCACACCGCCCGCCACCTGGTCACCGCCGTCGGCCAGCTGTCCCGCCCGGCCGTCCCCGACCTGCCCGGCGCCGCCGACTACACCGGCCGGGTCTTCCACAGCTCCCGCTGGGACCACGACCTCGACCTGACCGGCCTGCGCGTCGCCGTCATCGGCACCGGGGCGAGCGCCGTCCAGTTCGTGCCCGAGATCCGCGAGGTCGCCGCCCGCGTCACCGTCTTCCAGCGCACTCCGCCGCACGTCATCCCCAAGCCCGACCGCGCCTACACCCGCCGCCACGCCGCCCTCTACCGCGCGTTCCCGCCCGCGCAGGCCGTCGGCCGGGCCACCACCTGGGTCGCGGGCGAGTTCCTCACCGCCGCCATCACCGCCGTGCCCGCGTTCGGCAAGGCGATCGAGGCCGCCTTCCACCTGCACCTGCGCCGCCAGGTCCCCGACCCCGCACTGCGCGCAGTCCTCGTCCCCGACCACCCGGTCGGCTGCCAGCGCGTGCTCTTCTCCAACACCTGGTACCCGGCCCTGAGCAGCGACAACGTCACTCTGGTCACCTCGCCCGCCACCGCCTTCACCCCGCGCGGCCTGCGCTCGGCGGACGGCGTCGAGCACCCGGCGGACGTGGTCGTGCACGGCACCGGGTTCGCCGCCACCGAGTTCCTCGCCCCGATGCGGATCAGGGGTCGCGACGGCGCGGAGCTGGCCGACCGGTGGCGCGACGGGGCCCGAGCCCACCTGGGCATGACCGTCCCCGGCTTCCCGAACCTGTTCGTGCTCTACGGCCCCAACACCAACCTCGGCGGCAACTCGATCCTGCAGATGGTCGAGCCCCAGGTCGGGTACGTCACCGCCCTGCTGGAGCGGATGCGCGCGCACGGCCTGACCAGCGCCGAGGTGCGCCCCGAGGTCGCGGGCGCGTTCGACCGCGAGGTCCAGGACCGCCTCGGCCGCACCGCGTGGGCGCGCTGCCGCAGCTGGTACCGGGTCGAGAGCGGGCGGATCGTGAGCAACTGGCCCGGCCAGGTGTGGGAGTACCGGCGCAGGACCGCGCGCCCCGACCCGAGGCACTTCCGCTTCACCCGCCCCTGACCCCGATCTCGACCCCGTCCCCACCTTCGCCCCTCGCCCCTCGCCTCCACCCCCGCCCCTGTTCCCGCCCCCACCCGGACCCCCGACCTCGCCCCCGACCCTCGACCCACGCGGAGGAGCACCGTGCCCGACCCAGCCCACGACTACGACGTCCTGGTGATCGGCTCCGGCTTCGGCGGCGCGGTCAGCGCGCTGCGCCTGACCGAGAAGGGCTACCGCGTCGGCGTCCTCGAAGCGGGCCGCAGGTTCGCCGACCACGAGTTCGCCCGCACCTCCTGGCGGCTGCGCGACTACCTGTTCGCCCCGGCGCTCGGCTGCTACGGCATCCAGCGGATCGACCTGCTGCGCGACGTGCTCGTGCTCAGCGGCGCGGGCGTCGGCGGCGGCTCGCTCGTCTACGCCAACACCCTCTACCGGCCCGGCGAGCACTTCTTCACCGCGCCCGCGTGGAGCGGGACCGCCGACTGGAAGTCCGAGCTGGAGCGCTGGTACGACCAGGCCGAGCGGATGCTGGGCGTGGTGGAGAACCCGCTCACCACCCCGGCGGACCGGGTGCTGCGCGCGGTCGCCGACGACCTCGGCGTCGGCTCCACCTACCACCGCTCCCGCGTCGGCGTGTTCTTCGCCGAGCGCCCCGGCCAGCGGGTGGCCGACCCGTTCTTCGGCGGCGTCGGGCCCGAGCGCGCCGGGTGCACGCACTGCGGCGAGTGCATGACCGGGTGCAGGCACAACGCCAAGAACACCCTGCCCAAGAACTACCTGCACCTGGCCGAGCGCGCGGGCGCGACCGTCCACCCGCTGACCACCGTCACCGACGTGCGCCCGGTCGCGGGCGGCTACGAGGTGCGCGCCCACCGCACCGGCAGGCCGTGGCGCACCGAGGTGCTCACCGCGGGTCAGGTCGTGTTCTCCGCCGCCGCCATGGGCACCCAGCGGCTGCTGCACTCGCTGCGCGACCGGGGCGTGCTGCCGCGGATCTCCGCGCGCCTCGGCGTGCTCTCCCGCACCAACGCCGAGGCCGTGCTCGCGGTGAAGGCCCGCACCGACGACGTCGACTACTCGCGCGGCGTGGCCATCACCTCCTCGGTGCACCCGGACGCGCGGACCCACGTCGAACCGGTCCGCTACGGGCGCGGCAGCAACGTCATGGGCCTGCTCATGACCGTGCTCGCCGACCCCGAGCCGGGCAGGGCGCGCTGGCGCAGCGGCGTCGACCGGCTGGTGGCGCAGCGCCGCGACCTGCCCAGGCTGCTCAACCCCAGGCGCTGGTCCGAGCGGTCCGTGGCGCTGCTGTTCATGCAGAACACCGACACCTCCCTGACCACCAGGGGCAGGCGCGGCCCGTTCGGCCGGGGCCTGACCTCGGGACCGGGGGAGGGGGAGCAGAACGAGGTGTGGAACCCGGTCGGGCACGAGCTCACCCGGCGTGTCGCGGAGAAGATCGGCGGCATCCCCGGCGGGGCCTGGACGGACTTCTTCGACGTGCCCCTGACCGGCCACTTCATCGGCGGCTGCGGCATCGGCGCGTCGGCGGAGAGCGGCGTGGTCGACGCCTACCACCGGGTGTTCGGGCACGAGGGCCTGCACGTGGTGGACGGCTCGACCATCCCGGCGAACCTGGGCGTCAACCCGTCACTGACCATCACCGCCATGGCCGAGCGGGCGATGTCGCTGTGGCCGAACAAGGGCGAGCCGGACCCGCGCCCACCCCTCGGAGAGGTCTACCGGAGGGTCCGCCCGGTCACCCCGCGTCACCCGGTGGTGCCGCCGACCGCGCCCGCCGCGCTGCTGCCCATCACCCCCGTGTGACCGCCCTGCGAGAGGATCACCCGATGGAATACCCACCGGAACCCTGGGACCTGCACGGGCACGGCTGCGCCTCGCTCTGGGCGGTCAGGACCACCCCGCCGCTGCCCGACGGCGTGCGCCCGGTGCGCCTGCTCGGCCGCTCGCTGGTGGTCACCGGCTTCGTCGCCTACCTGCCCGGCAGCCTGCTGCCCTACAACGAGCTGCTCGCCGCCGTCCTGGTCCGCAAGGGCTGGCGGCTCGGCCTGACCATCACGCACATCTGGGTGGACAGCGAGCCGTCCAAGGCGGGCGCCCGTGCCATGTGGGGCATCCCCAAGGAGCTGGCCGACCTGGACGTCACCCGCACCTCCGGCGACGCCGAGGGCATCGCCGCCGCCCGCCTGGTGCCCAAGGGCGCCACGCTCCCGCTCAAGGCCGCCCTGCCGCTGTGGCAGAGCCTGGGCGGTCGCACCGCGCGCACCCCGTTCCGGGCGAGCGGCAGGGGGATGCTCACCCGGCTGGAGTGGCGGTTCGCCGCCAAGGGCCCTCTCGGCTGGCTCCTGCCGCACCGCCCGCTGCTCGGCGCGGTCATCCCGGAGTTCCGGATGCGGTTCGGCGGCGACCGGGACTGAGCCGGGGGACCGCCGCCGCCGAACCGGGCACGCGGCGAGCGCTGCTCCGCCCACGAGTCGGGCACGCGTTGGGCCGAACGGGCGCGCGACCGGGCACACCCCGTGCCCGGCGCGTCCCCGACGGGCGCACCACTGCGGTCACCACCCCGCCACGCGGCCCGCCGTCACCACCTCCCCCCGTCCGCCCACTACTCTCTGCTTCCAGTAGTCCTAGGAGGAGGCAGCAGAGTGGTTGCGGACGCGGGGCAGGGCAGCGAACACCGCCTGACCGGGTTGTTGAGGAACAATGCAGGCACGGTCATCGCCAGGTGGGGCGACGCGGTGCTCGAGCAGATCCGGGGCCGGGTGACCAAGGCGGAGCTGGAGCGGGACTTCGGCGAGCTCTACACCGCCCTGCTGCACGTCGTCGACGACCGGGATCACTACCAGGTCACCGACCGCAACGCCGAGGTCAAGGCGCTGCTGGAGGACATGTCGCGCAACCGCGCCCGGCAGGGGTACACCCCGTCGGAGACCGCGTCCAGCATCTTCGCCCTCAAGCGCGTGGTGTTCGAGCTGGCCGACGAGCTGCCCGAGACCGACACCGACCTGTTCCGGCAGCTCATGGGCTTCTCCCAGCTGCTGGACGCGCTCGGCCTGATCACCTTCGAGACCTACTCGCGGGCCCGCGAGGAGATCATCCAGGAGCAGTCCGAGCAGCTCCTGGAGCTCACCACCCCCGTGGTGAAGATCTGGGAGGGCATCCTGGCCGTGCCGCTGGTCGGCACCCTGGACTCCGCGCGCACCCAGGTCGTGATGGAGAAGCTCCTCGAAGCGCTGGTCGAGACCGGCTCCGAGCACGCCATCATCGACATCACCGGCGTGCTCGCCGTCGACACCCAGGTCGCCCAGCACCTGCTCAAGACCGTCGTCGCCGCCCGCCTGATGGGCGCGGAGTGCACCATCTCCGGCATCCGCCCGCAGATCGCCCAGACGATCGTGGCGCTGGGCATCGAGTTCGGCGACATCACCACCAA
This sequence comes from Actinosynnema pretiosum, assembly GCF_024171695.1. Lineage (GTDB taxonomy): Bacteria > Actinomycetota > Actinomycetes > Mycobacteriales > Pseudonocardiaceae > Actinosynnema > Actinosynnema pretiosum. The sequence goes on from NZ_JAMTCF010000018.1 coordinate 190,064, forward strand.
GGCCTCGCTGTCCGACGCGCTGCGGCACGCGCTGCGCCGCGAGGGCGTCGAGGTCACCCACGATCGGAGCGCCCGGTGATGATCGAGCGCGTCCCGATCCTCAAGATCGGCGACGTCCTGCTGGTGTCGATCCAGATCGACCTGCAGGACCAGAGCGTCCTCGCCCTCCAGGAGGACCTCGCCGAGAAGATCAGCGCGACCGGCGCGCACGGCGTGATCATCGACATCTCCGCCGTGGAGATCGTCGACTCGTTCATCGGCCGCATGTTCGCCACCATCGCCTCGATCTCCAAGCTGTTCGACGCCGACACCGTCGTCGTCGGGATGCGCCCGGCCGTCGCCATCACCCTGGTCGAGCTCGGGCTCACCCTCGGCGGCGTGCGCACGGCCCTGGACCTGGAGCGCGGCATGAAGATCCTCGGAGTGCTCGGCAGGCAGCGCAGAGGCGAGCTGTGACCACCCCCGTGGGGTCCCCCGACCTCCAGCCCATCTCGGGTGACGACGACGTGGTGCGGGTGCGCCAGCTCGTGCGCAACCACGCCCTGAAGGTCAAGCTCTCCCTGGTCGACCAGACCAAGCTGGTCACCGCCGCGAGCGAGCTGGCCCGCAACACCCTGGTCTACGGGGGCGGCGGGCGCGCCAGCGTGGAGGTCGTCACCGACGGCCGCCGCCAGGGCGTGCGCGCGGCCTTCACCGACGAGGGCCCCGGCATCCCCGACCTCACGCTCGCGCTGGCCGACGGCTGGAGCAGCGGCAAGGGCATGGGCCTCGGCCTGTCCGGCGCGCGCAGGCTGGTCGACGAGTTCGACCTCGACACCGAGGTCGGCCGGGGCACCAGCGTGACCGTGGTCAAGTGGAAGCGGTGACGTGGCGCAGGTGAACCAGTTCCTCCCGGTCACGGAGGACGTGGCCTGGGTGCGCGTCGAGGAGACCGCCCAGGTCGGCAGGGCCCGCAGGGCCGCCACCGCGCTCGCCGAGCAGCTCGGCTTCCCCGGAACCAGGGTCGCCGAGATCGGCCTCGCCGTCACCGAGCTCGGCACCAACCTGCTCAAGCACGCCCGCGAGGGCCAGGTCCTGGTCCGCTCGCTGCGGGCCGTCGACCAGGCCGCCGTCGAGGTGCTCTCGCTCGACTCCGGCCCCGGCATCCCGGACGTCGACCTCGCGCTGCTCGACGGCCAGTCCAGCACCGGCACCCTGGGCCTGGGCATGGGCGCGGTGGCCCGCGCGGCCGACACCTGCGCGGTCTCCTCCAGCCCGCGCGGCACCGCCCTGGTCGCCCGCTTCCACCCGCGGCGCGGCCCCCTGTCCGACATCCCCGACGACACCGCCACCGGCCTGACCAGGGCCATCGGTGGCGAGGAGGAGTGCGGCGACGCGTGGGCCGTGCGCCGCGACGGCGACCGGCTCGTCCTGATGATGTGCGACGGCTCCGGCCACGGACCGCTGGCCGCGTCCGCCTCCCGCGAGGCCGTGCGGCTCTTCCGCGCGCACCCGAGCACCTCGCCGCAGGAGCTCGTCACCCACCTGCACGGCGCGCTGCGCGGCACCAGGGGCGGCGCCGTCGCGGTCGCCGAGCTGGACCTGGCCGCCCGCACCGCCCGGTTCTGCGGGCTCGGCAACATCGCCGCGTCGGTCCTGACCGCCGACCGCAAGCAGGGAATGGTTTCGGCACCCGGCGTCGCGGGGTACCAGGCGCGCGTCATCCGATCGTTCGACTACCCGCTGCCGGAGGGGGCCGTGGTCGTGCTGCACTCCGACGGCCTCACCGAGCGGTGGGGTCCCGATCCGGACCTGGTCACCGGTCCGCCGCTGCTCACCGCCGCCGCGCTGCTGCGCGACGCGGGCGTGCGCCGCGACGACGCGGGCGTCCTCGTGGCCACCACGTGAGCCCGCACCGGGCTCCCGAGGGCGTCGGGGGGCTGCTGCGCCTGTCCGTGTCGGCCGATCCCGACGTGTTCCTGCTGCGCCAGCGCGGTCGCGAGGTCGCCGCGGGCATCGGCATGGACGGCCAGGACCAGATCCGGGTCGCCTCCGCGCTCAGCGACCTCGGCCGCGAGCTGGTCCGCCGCTCCGAACCGGCCACCGTGCTGTTCGGGCTGCGCGCCGACCCGAGGCCCGCGCTGGTCATCGAGTTCGGCTGGACCGGCGGCCAGGCCACCGGTCCCGGCTGGGACACGGTGCGCCGGTTCATGGACGCGGTCACGGCCGACGAGAACGGCACTCGGGTGACGTTGGTCAAGGAGCTGCCCCAGGGCAAGCTCCCACCCACGGCCGAGGAGGTGGGTCGTCTGCGTCGCGAACTTGCCGCCGCAGCCGGCGGTGACGCGCTCGACGAGCTGCGCACCCAGAACCAGGAGCTCTTGGCGGCCATGGAGGACGCCGAGGCCAAGGGGCGCGAGCTGGAACGGCTCAACTCCGAGCTGGAGGACACCAACCGGGGCGTCATGGCCCTGTACAAGGAGCTGTCCGACGAGCTGGAGCAGACCAACCAGGGCGTGGTGGCCCTGTACGCGGAGCTGGAGGAGAAGACCACCCAGCTGCGCGAGGCCGCCGAGGCCCGCACCCGCTTCTGGTCCACCATCAGCCACGAGCTGCGCTCCCCGGTGAACTCGGTGGTCGGCCTGACCCGGCTGATGGCCGCGCCCGGCTCCGACCCGCTCACCGAGGAGCAGCGCCGCCAGGTCACCCTGGTCAACCAGGCGGGGGAGACCCTGCTGGCGCTGGTCAACGAGCTGCTGGACACGGCCAAGGCCGAGTCGGGCAGCCTGCGCCCCAGGCCCGCCCCGGTGGACCTGCCGCTGGTGGTCGCGCAGCTGCGCGGCGCCCTCCAGACCACCGCCCGCACCCCGGACGTCGCCCTGGTCGTGGACACCCCGCCGGACCTCCCGGTGCTGGTCACCGACGAGACGATGCTGGTGCGCATCCTGCGGAACCTGCTGTCCAACGGGCTGAAGTTCACCGAGCGCGGCGAGGTGCGGCTGACCGTGCGCCCCGACGGGACGGGCCCCGAGCCGGGGCTGCGCTTCACCGTCGCCGACACCGGCATCGGCATCCCCGCCGAGGAGCAGGCCAGGGTGTTCGAGGAGTTCTACCAGGTCGCCAACAAGCTCCAGGCCGGGGCGAGCGGCACGGGCCTCGGCCTGCCGTACGCCCGCAAGCTCGCCCGCATCCTCGGCGGCGACCTGGTGCTGACCAGCGCGCCCGGCGAGGGCACCAAGGTGGAGCTGCGGCTGCCGCTGGGCACCGACGACGCGCAGCCCGTTGGCACCGCGCTGGTCGTGGACGCCGACGGCGGCAACCGGACCCTGCTGACCGCCGCGCTGGACGGCATCGCCACCAGGGTCGCGCTGTCCGCCGACGGCCGCGACGCCCTCGCCGCCGCCCGCGCCGAGGTGCCCGGCCTGGTGCTGCTGTCCTGCGACACGCCGCTGGTCAGCGGCAGCGAGGTGCTGTCGGTGCTGCGGCAGGACGCGGTGCTGCGCGGCGTCCCGGTCGTGGTGACCTGCCCGGACGCAGACAGCGCCGTCGAGCGCACGGTGTCCAGGCTCGGCGCGGTCGTGCTGCCGCTGGCGGGCCTGACCGGCGAGGTCGTGCGACGGGCGGTGCGCGACGCGCGCGCGGCCGTGCGCGCCCTGGTCGCGTCGGACTCGACCGCCCGCGCCACCCTCCCACCCCTCGGGGCGCGCTCGCTGCCGCCGGGGGCCCGAACCCTCCCACCGGGGCCGCTGCGATGAACCTCCCCCAGCCCACCCCGGCGCACATCCTCGTCGTGGACGACCTGGAGGCCAGCCGGTACATCACCGCCAGCTGGCTGCGCAGGGGCGGCCACCTGATCACCGAGGCCGTCACCGGCGGCCAGGCCCTCGAACTGCTCGACGAGGTCGAGTTCGACCTGGTCGTGCTGGACGTCAACCTGCCCGACATGAGCGGCTTCGACATCGCCGAGCGGATCAAGGGCGACCCGCGCACCGCCGCCGTGCCGGTCGTGCACGTGTCCGCCGCGCACCGCGAGGCCGAGGACCGCATCACCGGCCTGAACCGGGGCGCGGACGCCTACCTCACCGAGCCGGTCGACCCCGGCGAGCTGCTGGCCACCGTCGAGGCGGCCCTGCGCTACTACCGGGCCCGCGCGCTGGCCGAGCGCCTCGCGGACCGCCTGGCCAAGCTCACCAGGGCCACCCTGGCGGTCAACGCCGCGCAGACCTTCGACGACCTGGCCGAGGCCGCCGCGACCGGCACCGCCACCGTCCTGGACACGGCGGCGACCGCGCTGGTGCCCACCCCGCAGGGCGCGGTGCGCTCCTGCCGGGCCGAGGGCGGCGAGGCCGTGCTCGACACGGCCCCGGACGACGTCCTGGAGCGCCAGCCCGGCGACGGCGAGGTCCGCCTGGTCGAGGACCCGCCGTGGCGCCCCGGCGAACCCGCCGCCGTGGTCGCGGCCCGCCGCAACCAGCGCCGCACCCCGATCCTGCTCGCGGTGGACCCGGCGAGCGCCACCACCGACGAGGACCGCAACCTGCTGCGCCAGCTGGCCCAGGCCACCGCGCTGGCCGCCGACGGCCTGCGGGCGTTCGCCGAGGAGCACAACCTAGCCCTGACCCTCCAGCGCAGCCTGCTGCCCAGGGTCCTCCCGACCAGACCGACCCTGCCCATGACGGCCAGGTACGTGCCCGCGTCCGCGCACGCCGAGATCGGCGGCGACTTCTACGAGGTCACCGAACTCGACGACGACCGCCTGCTGATCGCCATCGGCGACGTGTGCGGGCACTCCCTGGACGCGGCCACGATCATGGGCGAGGTGCGGCACGCGCTGCGCGCCTACGCCGTGGAGGAGCGCGACCCGACGGTCATCCTGGCCAAGCTGGACGCGATGCTCCAGCGCTACCACCCCTTCCGGGGCATCACGACGCTCTGCCTGTTCCTGGTCGACCCGGCCGACGGCTCCACCCTGGTGGCGAACGCGGGCCACATCCCACCCCTGCTGGCCGACCGCTCGGGCACCCGCTACCTGGACGAGATCCGGGGCCCCCTGCTGGGCGTCGGCCTGCCGAGGCCACCGGCGACCCCGATCGTGCTGGCCGAGGACACCCTGGTCCTGCTCACCACGGACGGCCTGGTCGAGCACGCGGGCGAGGACATGGACGTCGGCCTCGACCTGCTGCGCGAGTCCGTGTCGCACAGCGACGACATGGACGCACTCTGCGACCGCCTCCTGGCGGAACTGGGCCAGGAGAAGAAGGACGACATCGCTCTGCTGGCCTTCCGCAGGCTCGGCCACCTGAACGGGGGAGAGGCCGAGTAATCCGGACACGGTGAGTAGACTCTCCGGGAAGCCGGATAGTCGTGGGTTGAGCAGCCAGCCCGTTCGCACGGACCAGCAGCGCGTGGAGGCACAACTCATGGACGGACAGACGGGCGCGGTCACCCGCGAAGCGGACGGAGTGCTGATCACCCGGATCACCGGCGAGGTCGACGCAGCCAGCACCGACCCGATCAGGGCCGAGGTCCTGGACCAGCTGGACCAGGCGACGGGCGCCCTGGTCCTGGACCTGCGCGAGGTGGTCTTCTTCGGCTCCAGCGGCATCTCCCTGCTGGCCGAGTCGTACGCCAGGGCCCAGCGCCGAGGCCTGGCCCTGGCCGTGGTGGCGGACCAACGCGCAGTCCTGCGCCCCCTCCAGGTGACCGGCATGGCCGACAGCCTCTTGATCAAGCCCACCCTGGACGAGGCAGTGGAAGCCGTCCGCCCCCAGCCCTAACCCCACCGCACCACAAGCACCACCAACGGCCCGCAAGCCGACCGCACCCCCAGCCCCCAGGCCACCCGCCAAGCGGGCTGCGGGGCGAGCGCAGCGAGCCCGCAGCCAGCCCATCCCGCGTCCCTCGTCTCCGTTTGGCCTGGCGCAGCCCGAGCACGCTCGTCAAGATGCCGCCGCACTGCCACGGCAGACCGCCCGAGTCATCCGGCGTCTTGACGAGTGTGCTTGCCTGAAAGGAGGCCAAACGGAGACGAGGGACCCCGCCCACCGCAGGGGTAAACCGGACCACCGCCCCAACGGTCACCGGCCGGCAGAGCTCGTCCCTCTCGTTTTTGGAGGCCTGCCCCGCCGGCGAGGCGAGCTCTTCAGCTCTTGACTTTCAGCTCTTCCCTCTTCGCTCTTAAGCTCTTCCCTCTTCAAACCCCACCCCACCCCCTACCGGGGCACCATCCGCAACGCCAACCGATCCCCGGCCGCTCCACCGTGCAACCCGGACACGGCCATGATCCGAGCAGGCGCGCTCCCCTCGGTCACCACCACCCCGACCGAACGCCCCCGCCCAGCCGCAACCTCGGCAGCCTCCAACAACAAAGCCACCCCGGAACTGCTCAAGTACCCCAACCCGCTCAAATCCAGCTCCACGGGCCGCCGATCCGCAACATCCACCCGCGACAACAAGAACTCCCGCAACGCCCGAACCCCGTCAAGGTCCAGATCCCCACCCAGGTGCAACACCTGCACCGCGTCCCGGAACTCCTCCCCGGCCGTGCACCGAGCCCCCACCACCGGCCCACGCACCGCCCGCGCCGCTCGCCCCCTCCGCTCTCCCCGCCCCCCAGCCGACGAGGGCACCCCATCCCCCTCGGGAACCACGAACTCCACCACGGTCCCCTCAGCCCCCCTGGTGAACACCGCGTCCCGCCCCACCGTCTGGATCAACTGCACCCCACGCCCCCGGTGCCCCTTGTCCTCCGGAGCGGGCCGCCACTGCCCCCAGTCGCACACCCGAACCCGAACCCCGCCATCCGCGACCCGCTCCACCCGGTACTCGAACTCCCCAGGACCATCCGGATAAGCGTGGTCAACGGCGTTGGCCGCAGCCTCCCCCAACGCCAACTGCAAGTCGCACAACAAGTCATCCGAAAGCCCAGCCCGCCCGGCCCACTCCGCCACCCGCCGCCGCATCCCCGACAGCTCAGGCGCCTCCGCCGCAACCCGCTTCCGCAACGGCTCCGGGATCTTCCGCACCACCACCAGCGCCACGTCATCGTCCTGCCCGCCATCGAGCAGCGCGGACGTGATCCGATCAGCCAGCTCGTCCGGCCCGAGCTCGTGCTCGTCCCTGACCAACCGCAACAGCGCGTCCAACCCGGCGTCGATCAACGCCCCGCGCCGCTCCACCAACCCGTCCGTGTACAGCACCACCATCCCCCCGGACGGCAGCACCACCGTCGACTCCCGGTAAGCCGCCCGCCCAGGAACCCCCAGCACCGTCCCGGTCCCGATCGGCAGGAACCGCGACCGCTCGGGCTCCACCAGCAGCGGCGGCGGGTGCCCCGCGCTGGCCCACCGCAGCTCCCCGGTGCTCCAGTCCAACGTCAAACAGGCGCACGTGCTCCCCGGAGCCCCCCGAGTCCGCAGCGCGAACGCGTCCAACCGCTCCAGCGCCGCAGCCGGGGAGTGCCCGTCCAACAAGTACCCGGCCAGGGCGCTCCGCAGCTGCCCCATCACCGCGGCGGCCTGGGGCCCCTTCCCGACCACGTCCCCCACCGACAGCGCCACGGTCGTCTCCCCGACCGGCAGCACCTCGTACCAGTCCCCGCCGATCTGCGTGTGCGCCGAAGCGGGCAAGTACCGCGCCGCCGCGGCCAACCGGGGCAGCGCGGGCAGCTCCCTGGGCAACAGGCTCCGCTGCAACGCCTCCGCGATCTCGTGCTCCCGGTGCCGCAGCACCTCCCGCTCGGCCTCGGCCCGCTGCCGCTCGGTGATGTCCCGCCCGATCGCCTGCAACCCGGTCGGCGTGGCCTGGATGCTCAGCTCCAGCGCGACCGCGCCCCCGTCCGAGCGCCGCACCTGCCACACCTCGGTCACCACGTCCGGCGCGCCGTCATCGCTCAGCAGCGCCGCCAACCGCTCCCCGCGCTCCGACCCCAGCAGCGCCGCCACAGGCTTGCCCACCAGGTCCTCGCGCGCGTGCCCGAGCAGCGCGCACGCGGCCGGGTTGACCTCCACGAACCGCAGGTCCCGGTCCACCACCCAGATCCCGTCGGTCGCCCGCTCCACGAGCTGCCGGAACCGCCGCTCGCTCTCCCGCAGCGCCCGGTCGGCGTGCGTGCGCTGCACCGACTCCCAGCACCGGTTGGCCACCACCGACACCAGCTCCACCTCGGCGGGCGTCCACCGCCTCGGCCCGGCCTGGTGCACGGCCAGCGCGGCGGCGAACCGCCCGCCGCGCAGCAGCGGCAGGCAGATCACCGCCCGGATGCCGGTCCGCCGGTAGACGGGGCGCTCGGCGTCGGTCAGCCTCGGGTCGCCCTCGCTGTCGCGCACCACCCACGGCTCGCCCGCGCGCATCGCCAGCAGCGCGTCCGCGCCGAACGAGGACATGGCGAAGCGGCCGGTCAGCGGCGGCAGCCCGGTCGCGTGGTCGCCGCTCATCGTGAAGTGGTCCTGGTCGGCCTCGGCCTCGGCGTACGCGCACCGGTCGGCGCCGAGGTGCTCGCCGAGCAGCCTGGTCGCGGCGGTCATCACCTCGCCCGCGTCCTCCAGCCGCTGCAGCTCCACCTCCAGCCCGGCCAGGAACCGGCCGCGCTCCTCGGCGGCCCGGCCGGGCGAGGTGTCCACGAGCACGCCGTGCAGCGCGGTGGGCTCGCCGCGCTCGTCGCGGGCCACCCGCACCAGGTCGTGCAGCCACACCACGCGCCCGTCGGCGGCGATGGCGCGGTAGTCCAGCTCGTAGTCGGCCAGCCCGTCCACGTCGCGGGCGGCCAGCGCGTCCCGGTCGTCGGGGTGCACGACGGAGTCCCAGAACCCCGGCTCGCCCAGCCAGCGCCCGACCGGGTGGCCGAGCAGCCGCTCGGCGTGCCGTGACACGAACGTGTAGCGCCCGGTGATCGCGTCGGCGGCCCAGACGACCACCGGCAGGTCGTCCACCAGCCCGCGCAGCGGTTCACCGGGGACCTCGCCGGGGACCTCGCCGGGCTCCTCGAACGGGGCGAAATTTGTGCCAGGCGTTGTGTGAATTCTCACGTCGACGGTAGGTGTGTCGCCACCGGCGCCGACACCCGCCGCCGCAGGGGTCGCCACCAGCGCGTACCCCTCGCCGAGCGCGACGCAGACCACCCGGACCGGCACGCCCGCGAGCTCGCCGACGCCCGTCCAGGCCCCCTCCTCGGCCGCGCCGTCGACGGCCTCCCGCAGGCTCTCCGGCAGTGCGCCGAGGTCCTCACCTGCGGAGAGTCCGAGCAGGGTGCGGCCTTCGGGCGCCAGCGACAGGAGGGTGCGGTCGACCCCCAGGTGGGCCACCAGGACCGGGGAACTCGCACGGTCTGCGCGGAGATCGAACACCGCCAGAGCGTACCGGGGGCGTCGGGGGGACGGGGCCGCGCCGGGCCGTCCGGCCCGACTTCGGCCGCAGGCGGCCGTCCCGGCGGCCCCCTTCACCCGCACCGGTGAAAAGGGGCGATTGGGCATCAAGGGTGCGAACTGGGAAAATGAATCATCCGATGTTCCTCCGACCCGGGAGAACGATGACCTCAGCGACGCGCTCGCGCATCCCGCCCATGCTGTCCTGGACCAACGCAGTGCCCGTGCTCTCCCTGCTGGCGCTGCTGCTCACCTGGGGCCGAGAAACCGGCCCGATCCTCGTCACCGTGGTGGCACTCATGCTCGCGGGCTCCGTGCTCGCGGCGGTCCACCACGCCGAGGTGGTGGCGCACCGGGTTGGCGAGCCGTTCGGGTCACTCGTGCTCGCCGTCGCGGTGACCATCATCGAGGTCGCGCTCATCGTGACCCTGATGATCTCCGGCGGCCCCGAGGCCGCCACCCTGGCGAGGGACACCGTCTTCGCGGCGGTCATGATCACCACGAACGGCATCATCGGCCTGTCGCTGCTGCGCGGCGCGCTGAAGTACCAGGTCGTGCCGTTCAACGCCGAGGGCAGCGGCGCCGCGCTGGCCACGGTGACCACGCTGGCCGTGCTGAGCATGGTGGTGCCGACCTTCACCACCAGCACGGCCGGGCCGGAGTTCACCACGCCGCAGCTGGTGTTCGCCGCGCTCGCCTCGCTCACCCTGTACGGCATGTTCGTGTTCACCCAGACGGTGCGCCACCGCGACTTCTTCCTCCCCGTGGAGATGGAGGACGAGGCGGCCGTCGAGGCGAACGACGAGCACGCCCCGCCGCCGTCCAACCGGGAGGCCTGGACCTCGCTCGGGCTGCTGCTGGTCGCGCTGGTCGCGGTCGTCGGCCTGGCCAAGGTCGAGTCGCCCGCGATCGAGGCCGGGGTGGCCTCGCTGGGGCTGCCGCAGTCCTTCGTCGGTGTCGTGATCGCGCTGCTGGTGCTCCTGCCGGAGACCCTGGCCGCCGTGCGCGCCGCCGGTCGCGGGCGGGTGCAGATCAGCCTCAACCTCGGGTACGGCTCGGCGATGGCCAGCATCGGCCTCACCGTGCCGGTGATCGCGCTGGCCACCATCTGGCTGGACGGCCCGCTCATGCTCGGGTTGGAGGCGACCCACATGGTGCTGCTGGCCATGACCGTGGTGGTGAGCATGCTGACCGTGGTCCCCGGTCGGGCGACGAGGCTCCAGGGCGGCGTGCACCTGGTGCTGCTCGCGGCGTTCCTGTTCCTGGCCGTCAACCCCTGAAGGCCGGTTCGACCCAGCGGGGCCCCGTCACCGAGAACCGGTGCCGGGGCCCTTCGGGTTTTTCGGGGCGTTCCCCCAGGGGGTTTTCACACCGCTCTCCCCGGTGCGGGTGGGTGCCCTGGTGTGGCTGCGGGGAGGGGTTGGGCCTTCCGGCCCAAGGGCGGTCGCGGTGCCGGGACCTGCGGCGGGGCGTTGCCAGGACCGGCCGCTGGGGGACCCGTCCTGGTACTAGGCTCGGGGCCGCGCGGCGCGGTGAGCGGCGCGGTGAGACGGGGGTGCCGATGGCGGACCGGGGTCGCGGGTTATCCCCGAGCGGTGAGCGGGTCTCCACCAGGGGCGCGGCCCGGTGAAGCTGCTCGCCGCGGGGCGCGACGCGGACGTGTACGCGCTCGACGCCAACCGGGTGCTGCGCCGGTACCGGCGGGGCGGTGACGCGGCCGTCGAGGCGGCGGTGATGGGTCACGTGGCGCGGCACGCGTTCCCGGTGCCCGAGGTGTTCCAGGCCAAGGGGCCGAACCTGGTGATGGAGCGGCTGTCCGGGCGGACTCTGCAGGCGGCGCTGCGGGCCGGTGACGCGGAGCCGGGGTTGGCGGGGCGGTTGCTGGCGGACCTGCACGCGCGGCTGCACCGGGTGCCGGGGCGGCAGGGGGACAAGGCGCAGCGGGTGCTGCACCTGGATCTGCGGCCGGAGACGGTGGTGCTGACGCCCAAGGGGCCGGTGGTGGTGGACTGGACCCGCGCGGGGGAGGGGCTGCCCGACCTGGACGTGGCGGTGACGGCGGTGGCGCTGGGGCAGGTCGCGGTCGGCGGGCAGGCGGGGGACGCGGCGCTGGCGCGGGCGGTGCTGCCGGTGTTCCTCGCGGCGGCTGGGGGGAACGCGGTGCGGTTGGTGGAGCAGGCGGTGGCGATCCGGGGGGCGGATCCGAACTTGACCGTGCGGGAGTCGGTGGATCTGAGCGAGGCTGCCGCGTTGGTGCGGCGGACCTGAGTTCTTCGGCTGGTTGCCCTTGGGCGGCTCAGGCGCTGTGATTCCAATTTATTCCATGACTTCAGTGTTGATTAAAAGGAAGCCTCAACGCGAGCCAAGCAAAGATCGCCAGGACTGGCCAGGACAGGCGGGGCTCTGGTGTCGCCCTGGTCCGGCTGGTCCGGCTGGTCGCTCGGGTTGGCCTCGGTGGACCTGTTCCGGGGCGTTCGCCGGGTTCACACTGGTGGGAGAGGACTTGGCGCGCTTCCCCCGCGTCGGGCGGCGGTTCGCCGAGCTTTGAGGGGGGCGCGCGTGTCCGGTGTGCGGGTGGCGCTGGCCGTGGTGGAGCGCGGGTGGCCGGTGATCCCGCTGCGACCTGGTGGAAAGGCCCCGGTGCTGCGCGACTGGGACCGGCGGGCCACCGCTGATCCCGACCGGGTGCGCGCTTGGTGGGCCAGGGCGCCGTTCAACGTCGGCATCGCCTGCCGTGGGGCCGGGCTGCTGGTGGTGGACCTGGACGTTCCCGGTGGTCGCGAGGTGTTCGAGGGGCTCGGGTCGTGCCCGGTCACGTACGGGGTGGGGACGCCCAGCGGTGGTGAGCACCGGTACTTCCGGGCCCCGGCCATCCGACTGGGCAACTCCGCTGGACGGCTCGGGCCGCGCGTCGACACCAGGGGCGCGGGCGGGTACGTGGTCGCGGCCGGGTCCGTGGTGCGCGGGGTCCGGTACCGGGTGCTGTGGGACGAGCCGGTGGCGGCTGCGCCGGAGTGGCTGGTCGCAGCTTTGGCGCCTGCCCCGAGGCCGCCTGTGGTGCCTGCGGTCAACCCCTCGTCGCGGCGGGTCCGGGCTTACCGGGACGCGGTGGTGGCGGGGGAGGTCGAGCGGGTGCGGGGGGCGCTGCCGGGGACTCGCGCGCACGTGGTGTTCACGGCCGCGTGCAGGCTGGGGGAGCTGGTCGGCGCGGGGTGGTTGGGGGAGCGGGAGGCCGAGGAGCTGATCCTGGACGCGGCGGTGGTGCACGTCGGTGTGGAGGGGTGGACTGAGCGGGAGGCGGCTCGGCACGCGCACAACGGGGTGGTGGCGGGCGCGCGGAGGCCTCGGGTGATACCTGAGCAGCGGCGGGGGTAGGGGCACCCCCGCGCACGCGGGGAAGACGACGCCAACACCCCGGAGCAGGACGCCGACTGGGGACCACCCCCGCGTACGCGGGGAAGACAGGGACTTCATCTTGCGGGCGAGCAGGTGGCGCGGACCACCCCCGCGTACGCGGGGAAGACGTCTCGGGCCAGCAGGGAAAGCCCTCGGTCCAGGGGCCACCCCCGCGTACGCGGGGAAGAAGCTTTCTGACCAGCGAGTTTACTCGCCCAAGCCAGCCTTTTTATTCGGCCCGCCCCAGTCCCGTATCCAGCCCCGCGCCCCCGCTCAAGCCACCCCGTCGTCCGATCCGGCCGCCCCAACCCCGCCGCCACCAGTCCCAGCCCCAGCCCGAACCAACGTCACCCCAACCCCCTCAACCAACCCCGCCGCCTCGTCCGACAGCTCGTCATCCGTCACGATCGTGTCAATCTCGTCCAACCGCAACGCCCGATACCGGGCGAACCGCCCGTACTTCGCGCTCCCCGCCACCAGCACCGACGTCGTGGCCACCGCCAACGCCGCCCGCTTCACCTCGACCTTCGCCTCCACCGGCGTGGTCACCCCGTGCCCCACGTCCCACGAGCTCGACGACAGGAACGCCACGTCCAGCGACAGCTCCCGCAGCGCCAGCGTCGCCAGCCGCCCCACCGTCGACTGGTTCGACACCTCCACCCGCCCGCCCAGGCAGATCAGGTCGACCCCTGGGTGGTCGCAGAAGTCGGCCACGGTCGCCAGGTCGTTGCTGACCACGGTCAGGTCCCGCACCCCGTCCAGGAACGGCCGCATGGCCTGCACCGTCGTCCCCGCGTCCAGGTACACCGTCATCGAGTCGGTGACCATCGCCGCCGCCGCGCGCGCCATCGCGGTCTTCGCCGCCCGGTCCGAGCCGGTCTTCTCGACCCGGTCCGGTTCGCGCAGCAGCCTGGTGGCGATCTTCGCGCCCCCCGGCGTCACCTCGACGCTGCCCAGCTTCTCCAGCGCCGCGATGTCCCTGCGGATGGTCATGTGGCTGACCCCGAGCAACTCCGTGAGCTGGTGGTAGCTGAGCACCTGCGCCTGCCTGAGCCTGCGCAGGATCTCCTGCCGTCGCTGCTCCGGGATGAGCGGCGCCATCTGTTCAGTCAACTCCTCATCGGTCCGCGCTCCCGCCCCACGGGCTCGACCAGCGCCGCGCCAGCTCGGCGATCGCCGTCGCGTCGAGCTCCCTGCGGGCCAGTCCGCTGGTCAGCAGGGTAATGCGGCACGCCTCCTCCAGTTCCACGGCCCGGTCCACCGCCTCGGCCAGCCCGCCACCCGCGACGACCGAGCCGTGGTTGGCCAGCAGGGCCGCGCGCAGCTCCCACGGGCACTCCAGCAGGTCCGTGCCCAACCCCGGATCACCGGGGGCGCGGTAGGGGAGCAGCGGGGTCTGGCCGACGCGCATCACGAAGTACGGGGTGAGCGGCGGGACGGCGCTGTGCTCGGCCCACGGCTCCAGGCAGGCCACGGCCACGGCGGACGGGGAGTGCACGTGCACGACCGCTCGGTGCTCGGGGGAGCGGCGGTAGAACGCGACGTGCAGGGGCCACTCCTTCGAGGGACGTGCGCCACCCAGGTGGGCGCCGTCCAGGTCCAGCACGGCGATGTCCTCGGGGCCCAGCTCGCCCAGGGGCACGCCGGTGCCGCTGAGCAGCACGCGGTCGCCGTCCAGGACGCTGATGTTGCCGCTGCTGCCGGGGCTGAGACCGGCCTCGACCACGCGCGCGCCCGCCTCGGCGAGCTGCTCGACCGCGCTCACGCGAGCCGGTCCCAGGCCGAGGTGAACAGGTCGTCGGGGCCGAAGTTGCCGCTCTTGAGCGCGAGCGCGATCTCGCGGTTGTTGAAGGCGGTGGCCGCCGCCCAGCAGATGCCGGGGGCGATCTCAGGGCCCGCGCGCAGCACGCCGACGCCCAGGGAGCGCACGACCGCGCCGCTGGTCTCCCCGCCCGCGACGAGCAGGTGCCGCACTCCCGACCGGACCAAGGTCCGCGCTACCCTGGCCAGCACGGTCTCGACGGCCGGGGCGACCGGCCGTCCGTCGACCTCGGGGACCAGGTCGGCGTCCTCCCCGGTGCTGTAGATGATCGGCACCGAGTCCTCGGGCTGCTGGACGGCCCACGCGGAGATCCGGCTGAATTCGAGATCCGGGGTGCGCACGGCGGCCACGGGGTCGACGCGCAGACCGGGCTGGGTCCGCGTGGCGTCGGCGATCTGTCGGCGGGTCGCGGTGGAGGCGCTGCCGCACAGCACGGCCCGGCGGGCGCTCGCCGGGGCGGTCCACCCGCTGACGTCCCCGTTCGGGTCGGGCAGGCCGAGCGCGAGCCCGGACCCGCCGCTGACCACCACGTCCTCGGCGACGGCCGAGCCGATCACGGCCAGGTCGGCGTCGTCCACCGCGTCCACCACCACGTACCGGGCCGTCGTCCCCTCCAGCGCGGCGCGCAGGGCGTCACGGCCGGAGCGCACCACGTCCAGGTGCACCTCGGCCACCTCGTGCCGGGTCTGCGGGCGCAGCAGGTCGGCGACCCGCGACCGGGTCATGGGGGTGAGCGGGTGGTGGCGCATGGGGGAGTGCTCCAGCAGCTGCCCGTTCACGTGCAGCAGCCCTTCCCGGACCGTGCGACCGTTGGCGGGCAGCGACGGCACGACCACCACCCGCTCCGCGCCCGCCCGGTCGGCCACCGCGTCCAGCACCGGTCCGATGTTGCCCTCGTCGGTGGAGTCGAAGGTCGAGCAGTACTTCACGTACACCCGCCGCGCGCCCCAGTCGAGCAGCCGCTGGTGGGCGGCGCGGGTGGCGGCGACGGCCTCCTCGACGGGCGCGGTGCGGGACTTGAGCGCGATGACGAGCGCGTCGAGCCCGGCTCGGACCCGCTCGCCGGGGTCGTGGTCCTCGATCGCGACCGCGACCCGGTGTCCGTTGCGGCGCAACATGATCGCGAGGTCTGTCGCGCCGGTGAAGTCGTCGGCGATGGCTCCCAGCATGGGCACATCACACATGATGTGAAAATTTGGTGCAAGTTTGTACAAAAGTAGATTCCGTGCCTACAGTACGGCCCACCCCGGCTCCGAGCGGGGGAAGCGGCAGGCAGCGCGACGACGCGCGCCCAGATTGGAGCAACGGTGATCCATTCCCACGCCGTCCGGGACCGGCACCCGGTCAGGATCGCGCTGACCGGCGCGAACGGTGGTTACGGCCGCACGCTGCTGGCGCAGCTGCGGAGCACTCCCGAGCTGGTCCCCGCGCTGCTGGTCGAGCCGGACGCCGACGGGATGCGCCGCACCCTGGCCGAGCTGGGGCTCGACGCGGGCGCGATAACCGACGGGTCCGACGTCGACTGGTCGGGGGTCGACGTGCTGATCGAGGCCAGCGGGAAGGTCGCCGCGGGCGCGGGCTACGCCACCGCCGCGCTGGAGCACGGCGTGCACGTGGTGATGGTCAGCAAGGAGGTCGACACCGTCGCGGGCGTCGCGCTCGCCGCGAAGGCCGCCGAGGCCGGGCTGCGCTACCTGCCCGGCGACGGCGACCAGCCCGCCAACCTGCTGCGCTTGCTCGACTGGGTGACCGCGACCGGCCTTGAGGTCGTCGCGATCGGCAAGTCCGGCGAGTACGACCTGGTCTTCGACCCGGCCACCGGCGCCGTCACCCAGGCGGGCGCCACCGTCCACGCGCCCGGCCTCGCCGACCTGCTCGACCTCGGCGCCGACGTCCGCGCCACGCTGGCCCGCCGCGCCGAGCTGGTCGCGGGCCTCAAGCGCTCGGCCGCCGCCGACCTGTGCGAGATGACCGTCGTCGCCACCCGCTGCGGGGCCGTCCCCGACCGCGAGGACCTGCACTACCCGGTGGCCAGGATCGCCGAGCTGGCCGACGTCTACGCCGCCCGCGAGCACGGCGGCCTCCTGGAGCGCTCCGGGGTGATCGACGTCTTCTCCGCCCTGCGCCTGCCCGACGAGGCCAGCTTCGCGGGCGGGGTGTTCGCGGTGGTGCGCACCGGCGACCCGGTCACCTGGGAGCTGCTGCGCGGCAAGGGCCACGTGGTCAGCCGCGACGGCCGCTACGCCTGCCTGTACTGGCCGTACCACGCGATGGGCGTGGAGACCCCGCTGACCGTGCACGCCGCCGTCGACGGGACCGGCCCCGCGCACGCGCCCAGCCCGTCCGTGCTGCTCGCCGCCAGGACCGCGACCGCGCTCGACGCGGGCACCGCGTTCCGGGTCGCCGGGCACCACCACGAGATCGACGGCGTCACCCCGGTCATGGTCGCCCCCGAGCCGGGCGCGGCCCCGTACTACCTGCTCGACGGCGCGCGCCTGCGCAGGCCCGTCGCGGCGGGCGAGCTGGTGCGCCTGGACGACCTGGAGGGCGTCGCCCCAGGACCGCTCGACGCCCACCTGTTCGCGCAGGCCCAGGCCGTGGCGACCGAGGGAGGCCCGGCATGAGCGCGGAGATCATCGCGCTGGTCGTGTTCGCGGCGGTCTTCGCGATCTCGGCCATCCGCAACGTGCACATGGGCGCCCTCGCCCTGGTCGCCGCGTTCGTCATCGGCATCGGCCTGGTCGGCGAGGACCTGGACACCGTCCTCGGCGGCTTCCCCGTCGACGCCCTGCTGATCCTGCTCGGCATCACCTACCTGTTCGGCATGGCCAGGGAGACCGGCACGATCGACTGGCTGGTCGACCGCTCGATCCGGCTCGTCGGCCCCAGGGTGGCGCTGCTGCCGTGGGCGATGTGGCTGATCGGCACCGCCGTCGCCTGCCTGGGCACCTCGCACGCCGCGTTCGCCGTCGTGCCGATCGCGATGTCGCTGGCCACCACGCACCGGATCAGCCCGACCCTCATGGGCATCGCCATGAGCTCGGCGATCGTCGGCGGCGCGCTGGCCCCGACCAGCATCAACGGCATCACGGTCGCCACCGTCGCGGAGAAGGCGGGCCTGCCGTACAACACCGGGCTGATGTTCTTCCTGTCGGTCGGGGTGAACGCGCTGGTCGTGCTGGCCGCGTTCCTGATGTTCGGCGGCCGGGAGCTGATCCGCCGCTCGCGCGCCGGGGCCGAGACCACGACCACGGCCGACGAGTCCCCGCTGGTGCCGATCAACCGCGTCCAGGTGACCGTGCTGGTCACCCTGTTCCTGCTGATCGCCGGGTTCTTCACGCTCACCGTGCTCGACGTGGACGTCAACCTCGGCGTGGTCGCCCTGACCCTCGCGGTGGCGCTGTCCCTGCTGTTCCCGGAGATCGGCCGCAAGGCCGTGTCCAAGGTCGACTGGGGCACGATCCTGCTGCTCGGCGGCATCCTGACCTACGTCGGCGTGCTCACCAGGCTCGGCGCGATCGACCAGCTCGGCGAGATGGCCCGCTCGGTCAGCGCCCCGCTGGTCGCGGCGGTGGTGATCTGCGTGATCGCGGGCCTGGTGTCGGCGTTCGCCTCCACGATCGGCATCCTCGGCGCCCTGATCCCGCTGGCCGTGCCGCTGCTGGTGGACGGCGGCGGCCTGGAGGCCACCGGGTTCATCTACGCGCTGGCGATCTCGGCGTCCCTGGTGGACTGCGCCCCGTTCTCCACCACCGGGGCCACGATCGTGGCGTCGGCGGCCGAACCGGAGCGCCCGCTGCTGACCAGGCGGCTCACGGTGTGGGGCTTCGCGATGGTGCTGATCGGGCCTGCGTTCACGATCCTGACCATGGTGGTGCCGCAGTACCTGCTGTCCTAGCCCGCCACGGGAGGACCGGGGGCCGTCCGCGCGCTGCGGGCGGCCCCTCGCCGTGTGCCACGATCAGGCAGGAGCATCGGCTGATCGGACGACCTGTCCGCCCACGGGTGGGAGGTGGTGGCGGGCTTCTCGACGCACCCGGACTGGGACCACCTGTCTGGCACCCCCGGTTCGGCGCGGCGGCGCCTCGGCTCTGCACCGCCCGCTGCGCCGCCTCGATCCGGGAGCAGCTGGCCGAACCGGACGCCGAGGCCCGCACCGCCGAGCACCTCGCCCCCACGGGCATCGCCGACCGGGGCCCCGCTCGACCTGCTCGGCCGGGTGACCGCCCTGCCGGACGGGGCGGCCCTGCTGCCACGGGACGGGTCGAGGGCGCGGATCGTCGAGCACCGGGCGCACGCGCCGTGGCACGCGGCCCTGCTCCTGGACGGGCACGGGGTGCTCGTTGCCGGCGACATGCTCTCCGACGTCCTGGTCCCCTGCTCAGCTGGGCCGCCGTCGACCCGGTGCGGGACCACCTCGCCCCGCTGTGGAGCACCAGCAGCGGAGCGCCGCCCCCCGCCCCGTCCCGGCCCCTCAGGCCACGTACTCCGCCAAGTGCTCCCCGGTCACCGTCGCCCGGCTCGCCACCAGCTCCGCGGGCGTCCCCTCGAACACCACCCGCCCGCCGTCGTGCCCGGCCCCCGGACCCAGGTCGATGATCCAGTCCGCGTGCGCCATCACCGCCTGGTGGTGCTCGATCACGATCACCGACTTCCCCGAGTCCACCAGCCGGTCCAGCAGCCCGAGCAGCTGCTCCACGTCCGCCAGGTGCAGCCCGGTGGTCGGCTCGTCCAGCACGTACACCTCACCGCTGCCCGCCATGTGCGTGGCCAGCTTGAGCCGCTGCCGCTCGCCGCCGGACAGGGTGGTCAGCGGCTGCCCCAGGCTCAGGTAGCCGAGGCCCACGTCCGCGAGCCGCTTCAGGATCGCGTGCGCGGCGGGCACCCGCGCCTCGCCCTCGCCGAAGAACCCGACCGCCTCGCCGACCGGCATGGCCAGCACCTCGCTGATGTCGCGCCCGCCCAGCCGGTGCTCCAGCACCTCCGCCTGGAACCGCTTGCCCTCGCAGTCCTCGCAGGTGCTCGCCACGCCCGCCATGATCGCCAGGTCGGTGTAGGTGACGCCCGCGCCGTTGCAGGTCGGGCAGGCGCCCTCGGAGTTCGCGCTGAACAGCGCGGGCTTGACCCCGTTGGCCTTGGCGAACGCCTTGCGGATCGGCTCCAGCAGCCCGGTGTAGGTGGCCGGGTTGCTGCGCCGCGAGCCCTTGATCGGGGCCTGGTCCACCGGGATCACCCCGTCCCGCCTCGCGAGCGAGCCGTGGATCAGCGAGGACTTGCCCGACCCCGCCACGCCCGTCACGGCCACCAGCACGCCGGTCGGCACGTCCACGTCCACGCCCTTGAGGTTGTGCGTGGCCGCGCCCCGGATCTCCAGCTTGCCGGTGGCCGCGCGCACCGAGTCCTTGACCTTCGAGCGGTCGTCCAGGTGCCTCCCGGTGGTGGTGCCGCTGGCCCGCAGGCCCGCCACGTCGCCCTCGAAGCACAGCGTCCCGCCCGCCGAGCCCGCGCCGGGACCGAGGTCCACCACGTGGTCGGCGATCGCGATCACCTCCGGCTTGTGCTCCACCACCAGCACCGTGTTGCCCTTGTCCCGCAGCCGCAGCAGCAGGTCGTTCATCCGCCGGATGTCGTGCGGGTGCAGCCCGGCGGTGGGCTCGTCGAACACGTAGGTGACGTCGGTGAGCGAGGACCCCAGGTGCCGCACCAGCTTGACCCGCTGCGCCTCGCCGCCGGACAGCGTGCCCGCGGGCCGGTCCAGGCTCAGGTAGCCCAGGCCGATCTCGGTGAACGAGTCCAGGGTGTGCCGCAGCTTCTCCAGCAGCGGCGCGATCGACGGCTCGGCCAGCCCGGCGACCCACTCGGCCAGGTCGCTGATCTGCATCGAGCACGCGTCGGCGATCGACTTGCCCGCGACCTTCGAGGACCGGGCCTCGGGGCTGAGCCGGGTGCCGTCGCACTCCGGGCAGGTGGTGAAGGTGACCGCGCGCTCCACGAACGCCCGCACGTGCGGCTGCATCGCCTCGACGTCCTTGGCCAGGAACGACTTGCGGATGCGCGGGATCAGGCCCTCGTAGGTCAGGTTGACGCCGTCGACCTTGATCTTCGTGGGCTCGCGGTGCAGCAGGTCGTGCATCTCCTTCTTGGTGAACTTGCGGATCGGCTTGTCCACGTCGAAGTAGCCGCACCCGGCGAAGATCCGCCCGTACCAGCCCTCGGTGCTGAAACCGGGGATGGTCAGCGCGCCCTCGGCGAGCGACTTGGAGTCGTCGTAGAGCTGGGTGAGGTCGAAGTCGGTGACCGAGCCCCGGCCCTCGCAGCGCGGGCACATGCCGCCCAGCCGGTTGAACGTGGCCTTCTCGGACTTGGTGCGGTTGCCCCGCTCGACCGTGATGGCGCCGCTGGCGCGCACCGAGGCGGTGTTGAACGAGTACGCGCTGGGCGGCCCGATGTGCGGCTTCCCGAGGCGGCTGAACAGGATGCGCAGCATCGCGTTCGCGTCGGTGGCGGTGCCCACGGTGGAGCGCGGGTCGGCGCCCATGCGCTGCTGGTCCACGATGATCGCGGTGGTGATGCCGTCGAGCACGTCCACGTCCGGGCGGCCCAGGTTCGGCATGAAGCCCTGCACGAACGCGCTGTAGGTCTCGTTGATCAGCCGCTGCGACTCGGCGGCGATCGTGCCGAACACCAGGGACGACTTGCCCGAGCCGGACACGCCGGTGAACACGGTCAGCCTGCGCTTGGGCAGCTCGACGTGGATGTCCTTCAGGTTGTTCTCGCGAGCCCCGTGCACGCGGATCAGGTCGTGCCCGTCGGCGGGGTGCCCGGACGTCGGGGGCGTGCTGGCCTGCTGGGCTGCGGTGCGCTTGGCGGCGTTCACGGCGGCCATGCTAGGGCGTGTCCTCAAAGCAGTTGTAGCTGATCTGCTTTGATTTCGGGTCGTGATCCGCAGGCACGAGTTGACCGATGAGCAGTGGCGGGTGATCGAGCCGTTGCTGCCAGTCTCGGGCGCGAAGGGTCGTCCTCGGGTGGACGACCGTCGGGTGATCAACGGGATGCTGTTCAAGGCCAAGTCCGGGATCGCGTGGCGTGACCTTCCCGAACGGTACGGGCCGTGGAAGACGGTCTACAACCGGTTCTGGCGCTGGTCGCGCGACGGCACCCTCACCGCGCTCGTGGCGAGGGTTCGCGTCATCGCCGAGGCGATCGACGAGTTCGACCGCGAG
>NZ_JAMTCF010000019.1 GCF_024171695.1 Actinosynnema pretiosum
GCCGCGGACAAGGCGTACTCCTCCAAGGCCAACCGGGCCTACCTGCGTCGTCGCCGGATCACCGCGGTGATCCCGGAGAAGACCGACCAGCAGGCCAACCGCAGGAACAAGGGCTCCGCCGGAGGGCGGCCCGTGTCCTTCGATCCCGTGCGCTACCGGCGGCGCAACACCGTCGAACGCTGCTTCCAGAAGATCAAGACATGGCGTGGCCTGGCCACCCGCTACGACAAGACACCACAAAGCTACAAAGCCGGACTGCACCTACGAGGGGCGGTCATGTGGCTGAAGACCCTGACCCCAACCACATGATCCGAACCCCCAACAGCTCCTAGTGCGATGGGCCAACAAGGCGTTCGGTCGGGTTGGCAGCAGTGGCTCTCGAAGGTGGAGTGCGAACAGGAGGAGCTTGCCCAAGGGCTGGGGCTTTAGACAGTTTCAGCCAGTTCTGCGGCGATCGCCTCCGTCACGTCCTCCGCCTCGCGGAACGCCGTTGCCGCCGCGTCGGCCGCCTTCGCCGCCACCTTCCCCGCCTCCCGCGCCTTCGCCGCCAGAGCGCGCAGGTGGACCGCCCGCTCCGGCACACCCGCCAGGTCTGCGGTTGTGGCTCGGGTCAGGGCCTCGGCTGCCGCGCGCGTCGCCGCCGAACCCGCGCAGTAGGCCTTGCCCGCCGTCTCGTCCGCCTCGTCCAGCGCCCTCATCTCCCCCAGCGCGTCCGCCAGGTCACCGCGCAGCGCCACCGCGTGCGCCTCGGTCAAAGCGATCTCGACCGACGGCCCGATCATCAGCCACAACCGCCCGTCCATCCCACCCCGCAGACGCACCTCCGCGTGCCCCTCCGGGTTCAGCACCATGCTCGTGACAACCCGCTCAACCGTCGCAGCCATGTCTTCTCCTCCTCGCGCTGGTGCGCGGCGGCCCGACCGGAGCGCGCCTCGGCCGGGTCGCCGCTGGTCTGTGGCATCCTGTGGCCTGCGCTACAGGTACCCGACGATTGAAACACGTACGTACGCGGCTCAGCGGTAGCCAAACGGGTGATTAAGCCCCTGTAGTGACGTACGTACGCCGTTCGGGTACGTACGCGCGCGTCGTGATCACTAGGAGTTCGGGTGCCCAAGCAGACCCAGGAGAACGCCAACAGCCAGCGCCGCCAGGTCGGGGCCGCCATGCGCAGTTACCGCAAGGAAGCGGGCATGGACCGGGAGAGCGCGGCGGCGCTGCTCGGCATCGCCGGGCCCTCGTTGACCCGCAAGGAGTCCGGGGAGCTGCACTTCAGCCGTCCGCAGATCGAGAAGTTGGCCGAGGCCTACGGAGTCACGGAGAAGGAGGTCGACATGCTCGTCGACCTCGCCAAGGAAGGGCGGGCGCGCACCCGAGGGCGCACCGGCGAGTTCCCGATGTTCGTCCCGCTCAAGGCCCGCATCTTCATGGAGATGGAGCGCAACGACGCCGACGAGATCCTGGCGGTGTCGGGGGACCTCATCCCCGCGTACTTCCAGACCGAGGCGTACATGCGGGAGGTCTGGCGGCGGAACGGGCAGCTGCTGACGCCGGAGCACGTGGAGGAGCTCGTCCGGGTGCGCAAGTCGCGGCAGCGGGTCGTCACCAGGAACAACCCGCCGACCATCCGGGCGATCCTGCACGAGTTCGCGCTGCTCCTGCCGGTGGGCGGGCCGGAGGTGATGCGCGAGCAGCTGCTGCACCTGGCCGAGATGTGCAAGCTCCCGAACGTGGAGATCCAGGTGCAACCGATCGCGTCCGGCGCGTACCCGGAGATGGAGGCGCACTTCTACGTGCTGCGACTCCCGGACAACGCAGCCGCCGAACTGGTCCAGGTGGTCAACGCGGAGACCTTCTACCGCGATGGAGCAGCGGTCAAGGCGTACCACGCGGCCTGGGACCGCCGGAGGATCGCCGCGTTGGACCTCCAGGGCTCGTTGGAGGCGATACTGAGGGCGGCGGACAGCTTCACGACCGCTACCGACCGGTAGGCACTCTGACAAGGCGAGAAACGATGAAAAGCACCCTGAACTGGCGCAAGTCTTCGTTCAGCACAGGCGAAGGGAGTGGTGGCTCCTGCGTCGAGGTCGCTCCACTGCCCGACGGGGGCGTCGCCATGCGCAACTCGACGCTGGGCGACGCAAGCCCCGTCGTGCACTACACCCAGGCCGAGCTCAAGGCGTTCATCCTCGGTGTGAAGGCAGGCGAGTTCGACGATCTGGTCTGATCCGGGCGTGGCTGGTCGCGCGCCGCGCGGCCAGCACCCCTAACCGACCCGGACGACGACCTTCCCCACCCGACCGTCCTCGATCTGGCGTTCGTACGCGCTCTCGGCGTCCTCCAGGTCGAACACGCCGTCCACGACGGGTTCCAGGCCGAGACGAGCCACTTCCGCCGCCACCGCTTCGAGTTCCAGGCGGTTCCCGACGGCGAGGGAGCGGACGGTCGCGCGGGTGCGGAAGAGGGTGGACGTGCGCACCTCCTCGCGTGACGGCGCCACCAGGGCCACCTCGCCGAACGGGCGCAGCGCGCCGAGCGACTTCGCCAGGCCCGCGCCGACCTCGATCACGCGGTGCGCGCCGCCGAAGCGCGTCCACACCTCGGATGGCCAGTCCGGAATCGCCACCCGGTCGATCGGTTCTGCGCCAAGGGTTCGCACCAGTTCAGCTTTGGCGTCGGTGGACGTGGTGGCCACGACCCGCGCGCCGCGCGCGACCGCCAGCTGCACGACGAACAGCGACACGCCGCCGGTGCCCTGGGTGAGCACGACGTCGCCCTCGCCGACGCCGCGCAGCGCGACCCAGGCGGTGGTCGCGGCGCACGGGAGGGTCGCGGCGGTCTCGTGGTCGACGCCGTCCGGGATCGCGGCCAGCGCTTCCTCGGGGATCGCGCGGTGCTCGGCGAGCCAGCCGTCGACGTCGATCGAGTACTGCTCGCCGCTGGTGGGGACGGGGTGGGTGGTCCAGCCGGGCAGGAACGCGCCCACCACCCGGTCCCCCACGGCGAACCGGGTGACGCCGTCACCGAGCGCGACCACCTCGCCTGCGCCATCCGACAGGGGGATCACGCCGTGGTTCGGCTGCACGCCGTAGCTGCCCGCCCGGATCAGGACGTCGCGGTGGTTCAGGGACGCGGCCTTGACCTTGACCAGCACCTGGCCCGGTCCCGGGGTGGGGGTCGGTTCGTCCACCGGGGTCCAGCGGTGGTCGGTCAGGCGGAACGCGCGCATTGAGGTCTCCACTCGTTCGGGTGGTTCAACGCTAGGAATGCGGCGCGGGACTGGTGATACCTTTTCGTCGCTTTTTCCTACCCGATCGTCCAGGGAGCTGGGTGTGGACCCCGTTGACGACGTCCTGACCACGATGGGGTTGGCCCACCGGTCCCACCACCGGGTGAGCGCGTCCGCGCCGTGGGGGGTGGCGTTCTCCGGGGTCGCGTCGATGCGGCTGGTCGTGGTGGCGCGGGGGCGGTGCGTGCTGCGCGAGGGCGGGAACGTCGTGGAGCTGGGCGTCGGGGACTGCCTGGTGGTGCGCGGGGGCGCGGAGTTCGTGCTGGCGGACGCGGCGGAGCGGGTTCCGGCGCCCGCGCGGGAGGTGCTGGTGGCGCGGGAGGTCGCGGTCGGGGGTGGGGGCGCGGGGTGCGAGGTGCTGGTGGCGGCGTTCTCGCTCGACGCGGTGGCCGCCGAGCCGCTGCTGCCGCGGTGGCCGGACGTGCTGCGGGTGTCGTTGCGGGGCGGGGACCTGCGGCGGGTGCTGGGGACGGTGGGGTTGATGGTGCTGGAGTCGGGGGGTGGGTTCAGCTCGGACCTGGTGCTGGGCAAGTTGGGGGACGTGCTGCTGGTGCAGGTGGTGCGTGCGTGGTGCTCGGGGTCGGGGGACGATCGGCCAGGGTGGTTGGCGGCGCTGCACGATCCCCGGCTCTCCCTCGCGGCGCGGGCGATGCACGCGGATCTGGGGCACCCGTGGACGGTGGCCTCGCTGGCGGGGCGGGCGGGGATGTCGCGGTCGGCGTTCGCTGCGGCGTTCCGGGAGCGGACCGGGGAGTCGCCGTTGGCGCACTTGACCTACTGGCGGATGCACCGGGCCAAGGCGTTGTTGCGGGAGGGGCGGACGTTGCAGGAGATCGCGGTTCGGGTGGGGTATGAGACTGATACGGCGTTGAGCAGGGCTTTTCGGCGGGCGGTGGGGGTGTCGCCTGGGCGGTGGCGGGGGATGGTGGGTGGGGGTTTGGGGGCGGGGGTGGAGGTGGATGCGGAGGTGGATGCGGGGTCGCGCTCGGTGGTGTAGCGGGCACCGGTGGGTGATGGGGGTTGCTGACCGGGTGATGGGTGGGAGAACCGGGCGGCTGGGTGGGGCGGGCTGCGAGCCTGGGTAGCGGGCGCGGACTCGCTCGGGGGTGAGCGGTGGGGTCGATCGGGGACGTCGCCGCTCGGGTGGAGGTGGTGATCGCCGAGGTCGAGCGGTGCGCGGCGGTGCTGGCGGGTGCGCGGGAGTTGGCGGAGGAAGCGTTCTCGCTGCTGGCGGTGGCCCTTGAGGGGGCGGTGGGGCTGGAGTGGGAGTCGGCGCTGGCGTTGTCGGCGATCTCGGACGTGGTGGACGGGATCGAGGGCGAGCTGTTGCCGGGGCTCGCCGGGGTCGTGGCTCGGTTGGAGGCGGTTCGGGAGCGGTTGGTCGGGGAGGGGGGAGCTGCTGGAGCGGACTTGCCGCTCTTGCCGTTCGGGGGCGAGCCGCTCGCGGTTCCGGCGGAGGAAGTTGAGCGGCTTCGGGGTGAGCTGCCGCCGCCTGTGGTGCGGGGTACGGGGCAGAAGACCCACGGTCGGTGGATCGGGCCGGATGGGCGGGTTCGGGCGATCGTGAGCGGGCGGGATGCGGACGCTGCGCTGGTTCACGCGCAGTTGGCGGCAAAGGGTATGCCCGACGAGTCGAGCCGGAACACCGACGTGGAGCAGAAGTTGGCCGCGCACATGGTGGCCAGTGGAATTCGGCACGTCACCGTGGTGATCAACCACCGGCCCTGTCGGGGTTTCGACGACTCGTGCGACACCCTCGTGCCGATCATCCTTCCCGAGGGCTGCACACTCACCGTGCACGGGCAGACCGACAAAGGAACGCGCACCCGCGTGCGCTACACGGGAGGGGCGCGGCCGTGGTGGAGCTAGAGGCCTGGTACGGCGAGGAGCAAGACGAACCGGTGCCCGTTCGGACGGCTGCCGAGCTGGACGCCGTGCTGGACGAGGTCGCCGGGATGCACGGACGGGTCATCGTGCACCTGAAGGTGGCCCGGCCGCCTAGCTTGGACGTTCGCCGGATGATCCTCAACGTCGGACTGAACGGTGATGCGGGGCTGGGGTCCTTGTTCTACCGGTCGCCGAGTGGCGCGTGGTTCAGCCGGGGTGCGACTCCTGAGCCGTCGGTGACGGAGCTGTTGTACTACTACATGAACTCGGACACCGAATACCCGCTCGACTGCGAGATCCCCATCGACGCGGTGCGACGGGCGGCTCACGAGTACTTGGGCGCGGTGGACAAACGGCCATCGGCTCCGGGGTGGCAGGTCTTCTAGGCGTTCACCGTGATGGCACGCGAACCCGCGTGCGCTACACAGGAGGAGCGCGGCCGTGGTGGAGCTAGAGGCCTGGTACGGCGAGGACCAGGACGAACCGGTGGCCGTTCGGACGGCTGCGGAGCTGGACGCCGTGCTGGACGAGGTCGCCGGGATGCGCGGGCGGATCATCGTGCACCTGAAGGTCGCCGACCCGCCGAGCCTGGACGTGCGGCTGATGGTCTTGGACGTCGGTCTGCACGGTGACGCGGGAACGGGAGCGCTGTTCTACCGGTCGCCGAGCGGCGCATGGTTCAGCCGGGGCGCGACTCCTGAGCCGTCGGTGACGGAGCTGTTGTACTACTACATGAACTCGGACACCGAATACCCGCTCGACTGCGAGATCCCCATCGACGCGGCGCGGCGCGCGGCTCACGAGTACCTGGATGCGGCGGACAAGCGGCCATCGGCTCCGGGATGGCAGGTCTTCTAGGCGTCACCGGAAACCGCGCCGTCCTCCGGCAGGACCCGAGGTCCTGCCGGAGGACTAAACCCGGCCTAGTCGGCGTGCCGCAGCACGCTCTCCACCTCGGCGCGGAACGCCGTCACGCCGTGGTCGCCCGCCGGGGCGCCGTGGGCCTGGAGGAGGTGGAGCAGGGCTGCGCCGCTCGCCGAGCGGCGGGCCTTGGCGCGGAAGCCGAACGCGGACTCGTAGACCGTCACGGACGTGGCGAGGGCCGCCGCGACCGTGGCCAGGAACGCCAGCAGGGGGCGGTGTTCCGGGGCCGCCACCGCCAGGGCGCCCAGGGCCGCCGCGCCGGTGAACAGGAGGACGGACGCCGTGGTCGTCCAGCGCCTCGCCCTGGTGTACGCGACTTTCGCCGCCTCCAGGCGGGCCAGGCGCTCGCCCACCCGGTGGCGGAGGTAGGCGCGCAGGAACTGCTCCCGGTGGTCCGCCGCCGAGACCGGGCCGGTGATCAGCGGGGTTCGCCTCGGGAGTGGGGTGAGCAGCGGGGGGTTCGTGGTCTTCGCGGCTCGGGGTTTCGCCGGTTTGCGCGGGGAGCGGGTGGGCTTCTGGGGTTCTGGGGGCGGTGCGGTCGGAGGTGCGGTCGGGGAAGTGGCAGGAGGAGCGGTCGGAGGAGTGGCCGAGGCGCCGGGGGCTGCCGTGCGGGCCGCGTGCCTGCCCCGTGCGGAGTCCAGCGGGACGGCCCTGGTCGCGTCGTCGGCCGGGGTGTCCGGGGCCAGCGGCACGCGGCTCGTCGGGTCCGGCACGTCCTCGTCGCGCAGCCTCCCGGTCGGGGCGCTGCGGAGCACCCTGCCCTTCTTCTTCGCCTGGTCGCCGCCGCCGAGGCGGCCGGTGATGTCGTCGCTCATGCCGCACCCACCGGCTCGTGGCGGTGCCGCGCGACGGCCGTCGCCAGCGCGCGCACCCGCTCCTCGCGCTCGGCCTCGTTCTTCGGCGGCGGGGTGGACAGGTGGTCGAAGTACAGCGCCCGCAGCAGTTCGGCGCGCGAGCGGAACTCGACGTCGTCCGCGCCGCGCGAGATCACGGCCAGCACGGCCGCCGCCGCGCCCGCCACGGCGACCAGCACGCCCGGCCACGGCACGTCCCGCAGCCACACCTGGAGCGCGGCGAACGAGGTGGTCGCGAAACCGGCGAGGATCGCCGCGGTGGCCAGGAGCCTGCCGCGCTCGCGCGCCCGCAGGGACTCCACCTCGCACTCGTGCAGCGCGGGC
Organism: Actinosynnema pretiosum; assembly: GCF_024171695.1. Lineage (GTDB taxonomy): Bacteria > Actinomycetota > Actinomycetes > Mycobacteriales > Pseudonocardiaceae > Actinosynnema > Actinosynnema pretiosum. The sequence continues at coordinate 7,276 of NZ_JAMTCF010000019.1, forward strand.
GCGATGATCTCGTTCGCCTCGTGGATCGCGTCGGCCAGCAGGGGGTAGTCGAGCACGAATCCGGGGTCGACGACGGGACGCGCGTCGGGCTCGCGGAAGCGCAGCCGGGGCCACAGGGCGAGCGTGGGCGCGTCCGCGCGCAGCGGGGTGCCCGCCTTGGAGCCGAGCACGCCGCGCAGCACCGCGAGCACCCGCTCAGGGCCCTCGTCCACGTGCACGACGGCGACCTGGCCCGCTCGGGCGAGCACGCCGATGTCCTCGTCGGCGAGCGCGCCGGAGACCAGCTCGTCGGCCAGACCGCCGGTGCCCGCGAGGAGCAGCAGGGGGCGGTCGTGGCCGAGGTGCTCGACCAGCGCCGCTCGGGCGCCGTCGTCGCCGCCCAGCAGGACCACCAGAGCGGGCCGCTTGCGGGCGACCGCGTCGACCACGCGCAGCAGCGCCGGGACCTCGTCGCCCCAGCGGGAGCCGGGGACCAGGACGGCCGTGTCGTGGCGCTGGTTGAGGGGCAGCTCGCCGGGGCGCGGTTCGGCGTCGTCGGCCGCGACCAGGCGGCCGGGGGCGATGCCCACGAGCCTCGGCGCGGCGTCGAGCGCCTCGGACGCGAGGCCGGTGAGGTGCGCCACGCCCAGGTCGGCGCCGGTGGTGAGGACCACCGCGTTCGCCCGGCGGGCTTCGGACAGGACGGTCCGCAGCACCGGCAGGACGGTGGCGGACAGATCGGGATCTAGGGGTTCGGGGCTGCCGAGCAGTGCGACGACCGGACGTCCCCGTGGGAGTCCGAGCGCTCGGGCCCTGATGTCGGCGTCCGGGTGGGCCAACCGCCGCACCCTGGGACCGCCAGCCGCAGGAGACATGCCGGGGACCCTAGCGGGGGAGACTCTGAAATTCACCCGTCAGTGGGCAATTTCTACCCAGGTAGAGTTCCACGGCGATGAGCACGTCCGAACAGGCGCAGGCCGGGGGCTCCCCTGCCGAAGTACCGCCGGTGGAACCAGCAGCAGTGCCCGGCATCGACCCGGCCGAGATGGAGATCGCGCTGCGGGTGTTGGCGCAGGTCGACGACCTGCCGCCCGAGCACCCGGACACGATCGCGCTCCGGCGCGCCACCTCCCGGATCTACAAGCAGGTGCGGAAGAACCGGAAGACGGCCCGGCGGCAGGAGGTGCTGGACGCCGACAACTCGGTGATCGCGGCCACCGCGACCGGGTCGCCGACGCGGATCGACGACGAGACCGCGGGCATCCTGCTGCGGGAGCCCGAGCCGGGTGAGTCGGCCGGGACCTTCCGGAAGGCGCGGCCCTGCTACATCTGCAAGCAGCGGTATACGCAGGTGGACGCGTTCTACCACCAGCTGTGCCCGAAGTGCGCGGCGCTGAACCGGTCGAAGCGGGACGCCAGGACGGACCTGACGGGGCGGCGGGCGCTGCTCACGGGCGGTCGGGCGAAGATCGGGATGTACATCGCGCTGCGGCTGCTGCGGGACGGTGCGCACACGACGATCACCACGCGGTTCCCGCACGACGCGGTCCGGCGGTTCGCGTCGATGCCGGACAGCGGGGACTGGTTGCACCGGCTGCGGGTGGTGGGGATCGATTTGCGGGACCCGGCGCAGGTGGTGGCGCTGGCGGATTCGGTGGCGGCTGCCGGGCCGTTGGACATTTTGATCAACAACGCGGCGCAGACGGTTCGGCGGTCGCCTGGGGCTTATGCGCCGCTGGTGGCGGCGGAGTCGGATCCGTTGCCTGCCGGGCCGTTGCCGGAACTGGTGAGCTTCGGGCACAGTTCCGCGGCGCACCCGCCCGCGTTGACGGGTGGGTTGCCGGGTGGGGCGGCTGGGGTTGATGTGACGGCGTTGGCGTTGGTGGCCGGGTCGGCGTTGATCGACGCTGGCGGGTTGGTGCCGGATGTTGCGGAGAGCAACAGCTGGGTGCAGACGGTGGGTGAGGTCGACCCGGTCGAGCTGCTTGAGGTGCAGCTGTGCAACAGCACGGCGCCGTTCATTTTGGTTTCGCGGTTGCGGGCGGCGATGGCGGCTTCGCCTGCGCGGCGCAAGTACGTGGTGAACGTGTCGGCCATGGAGGGGGTGTTCGGGCGCGGGTACAAGGGGGCCGGGCATCCGCACACGAACATGGCGAAGGCTGCGTTGAACATGTTGACGCGGACGAGCGCGGCGGACGTGTTCGAGGACGGGATCCTGATGACCTCGGTGGACACCGGGTGGATCACGGATGAACGGCCGCACTTCACGAAGCTGCGGATGGCGGAGGAGGGGTTCCACGCGCCGCTGGACCTGGTCGACGGGGCCGCTCGGGTGTACGACCCGGTGGTGCGCGGGGAGGCTGGGGAGGATCTTTACGGGTGCTTCTTGAAGGATTACGGGCCTTATTCGTGGTGACGCCGGTTTGGGTTGGCGGGCTTCGGTGGGGTGGGGGTAGGGCTGGGGGAAGGGCGAAGGGCAAGAGCTGAAGGGCTCGCCTCGCCGGCGGGGCAGGCCTCCAAAAAAGAGGGGGACGAGCTCTGCCGGCCGGTGACGGTTGGGTTGGTGGTGCGGTTTACCCCTGCGGTGGTCCGGGTCCCTCTTCTCCGTGTGGCCTCCTTTCAGGCAAGCACAGGCGTCAAGACGCCGTTTGACCAGGCAGTCTGCCGCGCGGTGCGGCGGCGTCTTGACACCTGCGCTCGGGCTTCGCCAGGCCACACGGAGAAGAGGGACGCGGGAGTGGGGCTGCTTGGGCTCGCTGCGCTCGCCCCGCAGCCCGCGAGTGCGGGGACGTAGGTGGGTGCGGGGATGTGGGCGTGTGCGGGGACTTGGGTGGGTGCGGTGAGGCCGCTGTGCGCTTGGTCTGCGGGTGCGGGTGGGGCGCGGGTGGTGGCTTGTGGTTGGGGGCTGCTGGGCAAAACGCCGTGCCCCCTCCACCGATCGGGTCAGCTGGGTGGAGATACTGCGGTGCATGTTCAGCGCCAACGGCAGGTACGTCCACTCACCGGGTGACTTGGTCGACCTGTTGGAGTGCGAGCACCGCTCCCGGCTGACGACCGCGTTGACCAAGGGGGTGCCCGGTGCGCCCCCTCCCGCCCCTCCGCAGGACCTGCTCGCCGCGCGGCACGGGCTCGCGCACGAGAAGGCCGTCCTGGAGCGGTTCCTCGCTGCGGGTGAGGTGTTCGAGGTGCCGCAGCCCGCGCCGGTGCACGAGGCGCTGGTCGAGGCCGCCGCGGTGACCTGGGACGCCATCGCGCGGCGGGTTCCCGTCATCTACCAAGGGGTCTTCTACGACGAGGACTTCCACGGGCGGGCCGACTTCCTGGTGTTGACCGAGCACGGGTACGAGCCGCACGACGCCAAGCTCGCCCGGCACCCCACGCCGGCCGCGGTCGTGCAGTTGACGGCTTACGCGGCTGCGCTGGGGGATGCGGCCGGGCCCAGGGCGCACCTGCTGCTCGGGGACGGGACCACCAAGTCGTTCCGGGTCTCCGACTTCCTGCCGATCGTGGCGGACCTGCGGGCGCGGTTGCGCGCCACCGTCGCCGCGCCGCCCGCGCTCCCGGCCCGGCTCTGGGACGACGAGCGGCCCGCGTGCGGGACCTGTCGGTTCTCCGCGCACTGCGCCGACGGGCGCGAGCGGTCGCGCGACCTGTCGCTGGTGGCGGGCATCCGCACCGACCAGCGGCGGAAGTTGGCGTCCGCCGGGTTGGACACCATCGACGCGCTCGCGGGGGCCACCAACACCGAGCGGCCTGCCAGCATGTCGCAGGGGACGTTCGCCGGGTTGCGGGCGCAGGCCGCGCTGCAGGTCATCCAGGACACCTCGCGCACGCGCGACAACCCCGTCGGCAAGGTCGCGTACGAGGTCGTGGTGCCGGACGCGCTGGCCTCGTTGCCGCAGCCCAGTCCCGGCGACCTGTTCTTCGACATGGAGGGCGACCCGTACGCGCTCGCGGGCGAGGGGCTGGAGTACCTGTTCGGGGTCGTCACGCACGACGAGGTGTTCACGCCGTTCTGGGCGCACACCCGGCCGCAGGAGAAGGCCGCGTTCGAGCGGCTCGTCGACCTCGCCACCTCGCGGCTCGCCGAGCACCCCGACGCGCACGTCTACCACTACGCGCCGTACGAGGTGAGCGCGCTCAAGCGGCTCGCGGCGCTGCACGGGACGCGCGAGGAGGAGGTCGACCACCTGCTGCGGTCGAACGCGCTGGTGGACCTGTACGCGGTGGTGCGCAAGGCGTTGCGGGTGTCGCAGCGGTCGTACTCGATCAAGTACCTGGAACCGCTCTACATGCCCGAGGCGCGTTCCGGGGACGTCAAGAACGCGGTGTCGAGCATCGAGGCGTACGAGGAGTACCTGATGCTCACCTCGATGGGCGACACCGGGCGCGCGGAGGAGGTGCTGGACGGGATCGCCGAGTACAACACCTACGACTGCGTGTCCACGCTGCGGCTCTACCGGTTCCTGCTCCAGGTGCGGGAGGAGGCGGGGATCGAGCCGCGCACGGCCGAGCAGTCGCTGTACGAGGAGATCGAGGACGAGATCGCCCAGCAGCGGCGGGCCGAGCGGGCGGAGCGGATCGCCGCCGTGGTGGACCCGCTGATCGAGGGGCTGCCGGACAACCCGGCCGACTTCACCGACGACGAGCGGGCGCGGGCGCTGCTGGCGGCGGCGGTCGGGTACCACCGGCGGGAGACGAACCCGGCGTGGTGGGACTTCTTCCGGCAGCTCGCGGCCCCGCTGTCGGAGCTGGAGTCGGACAGCTCGTGCGCGGTCGCGGTGTCGGTGCGGGCGGACGACTGGGTGCAGCCCGCCGGACGGGTGAAGAAGGCCAAGCGGGAGGTGCGGGTGCGCTGCGACCCGGACCGGCCGCACCCGTTCAGCAAGGGCGAGAAGGTGCGGCTGCTCTACCCCGGCACGCCGGACAGCGAGACCCGCGACGCCGAGGTGCTGTTCGAGTCGGCCGAGGAGGTGGTGCTGCTGGAGAGCGCCTCCCCGGACGAGGCGGGGGGCGGGAACCCGGTCGCGGTGCTGCCGGGGTCGCCGGTGCGGCCGGCGCCCAAGGACGAGGCGGTGTACGAGCTGGCCCGGCTGGTGGTGGACCACCTGCCCGAGCTGCCCGCGCATCCGGGGGTGGACCTGGCGCGGCGGCTCGCGCCCCGGTTGCGGGCGGGCTCGCTGCCGCGGTCGGGGGACGTGATCGCGGACGTGATCGGGGCGGTGGACGCGCTGGCCGGGTCGGTGCTGGCGGTGCAGGGGCCGCCGGGGGCCGGGAAGACGTACCTGGCGGGGCGGTTGATCGCGCACCTGATCGCGGGCGGGCGCAGCGTCGGGGTGACGTCCAACAGCCACAAGGCGGTGGAGAACGTGCTCACCGCCGCCATCAAGGCCGGGCGGGAGCTGGGGGTGCCGATCCCGGCCGCGAAGAACCCCAAGGGGCAGCCGGTGAAGGACTGCCTGTGGGAGCAGACCAAGAACAACCCGGCGCTGCTGCGCTGGCGCGAGGACCAGGGCGGCGGGCACCTGGTCGGCGGGACGGCGTGGACGTTCTCCAACGCGGCCATGCGGGAGCAGCCGTTCGACGTGCTGATCGTGGACGAGGCCGGGCAGTTCGCGCTCGCCGACGCGCTCGCGGTGTCCACGGCCGCGCGGAACCTGGTGCTGCTGGGCGACCCGCAGCAGCTGCCGCAGGTCGTGCAGGGCACGCACCCGGCGGGCGCGGACGCGTCGGCGCTCGGGCACGTCATCGGGGACGCGGACGTGATGCCGCCGGAGCTGGGGTACTTCCTGGCGCAGACGCGGCGGATGCACCCCTCGGTGTGCCTGCCGGTGTCGAACCTGTCGTACGCGGGGCTGCTGCACGCGCACGAGAGCGCGGGCGGGCGGCGGGTGGTCGGGATCGAGCCGGGGCTGTACGTGCGGGAGGTCGACCACCGGCACAACACGACCAAGTCGGACGAGGAGGCGGCGGTCGTCGGGGAGCTGGTGGCCGGGCTGGTCGGGCGGGAGTGGGTGGACGGGGGTGACAGGCGACCCCTGGAGTGCTCGGACGTGCTCGTGGTCGCCCCCTACAACCTGCAGGTGCGGTTGGTGAAGCGGGAGCTGGAGCGGCGCGGGCTCGGCGAGGTGCGGGTGGGGACGGTGGACCGGTTCCAGGGGCAGGAGGCGCCTGTGGTGATCAGCACCATGACGTCCTCGTCGGCGGTGGACCTGCCGCGCGGGCTGGACTTCCTGCTCTCGCGCAACCGGGTCAACGTGGCGCTGTCGCGGGCGCAGGCGCTCGCGGTGGTGGTGTGCTCGCCCCGGTTGGTGGAGGCGGACATCCGGGGCGTCGAACAGCTGCGGCTCGTTTCCGGGATGATCGGGCTGCTCGGCGAGGCGCGGAATTGGAACAATTCTCCGGTTGACGCGGGCGTGGCGGCGGGGTGAACCGCGAGGTGGCGCCGGTGGGTGTTCCCGGCGGTCGGTGAGGCTGTTTCCGCAGGTTCCCGAGGCCCTTGACCTGGAACGTCGGCACGGGCACCGGTACGGCCGCGTCCCGCTTTCGCGGGGCGCGGCCTTCTTCGCGGTTCCGGAAAGACACCCCCTATTTACGGAGGGTGATCAACAATGCGGTGGGGTCGTTCCTGATTTGCCCGGCGGCATCCGGATATCGGAAAGGCCGGAACGCGCTCGGCCGTCGGTTGCAACTTGGTTGCACACCGTTCCCGGTGGTCACGCACCGTGTCTGCCGGTTTTTTGGGGCATGGCAACGTACCAGAGTCGTTTTTCGGCCTGCTCCCACGGGGTCCCCGACGCGTTCGCGGAGGCCTGCTAATGCCATTTACGCACCGCCGCGTTACAGGTTCAGGTAACGAATTCCACACGACCGGACAACGGCTGACCCGCGCGTTCGGCCGAGCGGAGCAATCTGGGCCGGTTCTTTCCGGTAACCCGAACCCGAGGTTCCACACGAATGGATCAGCGCCTAATATGAACCGCGCTCCACCCCTACGCGTATAGGGTGATGCGTCTCCGCAAATCCCCATCAGGAGTCTTCATGCAGTTCGCACGAACCGCCGGCAAGTCCATCGGCGTTGCCGCGACCGTCGTTGCCGCCGGTTTGCTCATGGCGCTCCCCGCGTCCGCGCACAACCGCTCCCTGGACGTGAAGTGCGCTCCCACGGGTGAGGCGGTCTTCAACCTCAAGCTGACCCAGTACAGCACCCGGTACGACAACACCCTGAAGGTCACCGAGGGTGACACCGTCCTGGAGGACACCACCTTCCGGGGTGACTTCCGCAAGGAGTACAAGGTCCCCGGCGACGTGACGCGGACCTTCAAGGTCGAGCTGGTCGCGGGCGACGACAACAGCAAGAGCACCTACTCGTTCAAGGCCGAGAAGTCGCTCAAGGAGCTGTGCAAGCAGCCCGAGAAGCCCAGCACCACGCCGGAGACCCCCAAGTCCGAGGTGCCCCCGACCGAGGACAGCGTCCCGCCGTCGCCGACCTCCAGCAGCAGCCCGGCGCCGTCGGTCACCGAGTCGGCCCCGGTCCCCTCCTCGCAGGAGGTGCCGTTCCCGAGCGTGACCGAGTCCACCTCGCCCGCGCCGACCACGACCACCTCGGCTGAGGTCGTCCCGGTCACCGAGGACACCGAGGGCCTGGCCAACACCGGCGCCAGCGTCGCCGTGCCGCTGGGCATCGGCGCCGCGCTGCTCGCCGCCGGTGGTGGCGTGCTGTTCTTCATGCGCAAGCGCGGTGCGGCCAACAACGGCTGAGCACGGCTCTGAGCTCCACCCCGACGCCTGAGACGGCGCCGGAACGGCTGAAGGGCGGCCACCCCTCGGGGTGTCCGCCCTTCGTCGTCCCCGCCCCTGGGGGAGGCCCCGGTGCGGGCCTCCCCCTGGCGGGGTCATCGGCTCCGCGCCACCAGGGGGCGCGGGAGCCGGTGGGTCCTACGGCAGGACCTGGATCTTGCGGCCCTGGCCGTTCTTGAACATCTCCAGCGCCGACGCGTAGCTCGACAGCGGCTCGCGGTGGCTGATGAAGACCTCGGGGTCGAGCACACCGGTCGAGAACAGGTCGGCCGCGCGCTCGAACGAGTGCAGCACCGCCATCGAGCCGGTGATGGTGATCTCCTGGTTGTAGATGCGGTACGGGTCGATGGTCACCCGCGTCGCGTAGTCGGAGACGCCGAACTGGAGGAACGTGCCGCCCTTGGCGACCCGGCCGAGGCCGTCCTGGATGGCCTTGGCGTTGCCGGTGGCGTCGATGACGACGTCCCAGCCCTGCGGGCGGTCCAGCTCGTCGGCGGAGGCCGCGGTGGCGGTGACGCCGAGCTTGTGGGCGGTGGCGAGGCGCTCAGGGTTGAGGTCGACGACCTCGATGCTGGAGGCGCCGGTGAGCTTGCCCAGCTGGAGCATCATCAGGCCCATGGTGCCGGAGCCGTAGATGAGGACCCGGCTGGCCATCTGGGAGCGCAGCACGTCGTAGCCGCGCACCGCGCAGGACAGCGGCTCGATGAGCGCGGCGTCCTCGGTGCGGACGGAGTCGGGCAGCTTCACGCAGTTCGAGACCGGGGCGACCGCGAACTCGGCGGCGCCGCCGGGGCGGGTGACGCCGATGGCGTTCCAGCGCTCGCACAGGTTGTTCTTGCCCAGGCGGCACATGCGGCACTCGAAGCAGTACAGCGACGGGTCGACCGCGACCCGGTCGCCGATCTGGAGCTCGGTGACGTCGGAGCCGACCTCGACGATGACGCCGGAGAACTCGTGACCGGGCACGACCGGCAGGGTCGGCGCGAACTCGCCCTGCAGGATGTGCAGGTCGGTGCCGCACAGCCCGCACGCGGCGACGTCCACCACGACCTCGCGGGGTCCCGGTGTGGGGTCGGGGACCTCGGTGACCTCCACCGAGCCGACCCCGGTGATCACGGCTGCTTTCACTTGACCGCTCCCAACGAAAGGCCCTGGACGAGCTTGTCCTGGGCGGCGAACCCGGCGACGAGCACCGGCAGCGACACCACGACGGCGGCGGCGCAGACCTTGGCCAGGAAGTAGCCCTGGCTGGTGACGAACCCGGTCAGGTACACCGGCGCGGTGCCGGCGACGACGCCGGTCAGCACTCGCGCGAACAGCAGCTCGTTCCAGCTGAAGATGAAGCAGATCAGCGAGGTGGCGGCGATGCCGGGCATGGCGACCGGGGCGACGACGCGGCGGATGGTGACCGCGAGCCCGGCGCCGTCCAGCGCGGCGGCTTCCATGATCTCCTTGGGCACCTCGGCCAGGAAGGAGCGCATCAGCCAGACCGCGATCGGCAGGTTCATCGAGGTGTAGAGGACGACCAGGAACGAGATGTTGTCGAGCATCCCGGTGTACTGCGCGACCAGGTAGATCGGCAGCAGACCGGCGACGACCGGCAGCATCTTGGTGGTGAGGAAGAAGAACAGCACGTCCGACCACTTCTCGACCTTCTTGATCGAGAGGGCGTACGCGGCCGGGACGGCCAGCAGCAGCACCAGGAGCGTCGACCCCACCGAGGCGCTGAGCGAGTTCATCAGCGGCGGCCACGGGTTGGTGTCGAAGAAGGTGTTGTAGCCGTCCAGCGTCAGCGGGGCGAAGAACGACGGGGTGCTGGTCGCCGCGTCCGTCTCGCTGTGGAACGAGGTGAGCACCATCCAGGCGACGGGCGCCACGAAGATCAGGCCGCAGACCCAGGCGAGCAGGCCCAACATCATCTTCTTCACGAGCGAGCCTCCTCACGCAGCAGCGACGAGACGACGCGCAGCGCGAACGTCGCGATGATGATCGACCCGACCACGACGACCACGCCTGCGGCGGACGCCCGGCCGTAGTCGTGCGCCTGGAAGAAGGTCTGGTACACCGAGTACGGCAGGTTCGCCGTGCCCAGGCCGCCCGAGGTGATCGTGAACACCGCGTCGAAGTTCTGCACGATGTAGATCGACCCGAGCAGGCCGCCCAGCTCCAGGTACTGCCGCAGGTGCGGCAGGGTCAGGTAGCGGAAGACCTGGAACGAGCTGGCGCCGTCGATGTGCGCGGCCTCGACCGCGTCCTGCGGGCGGGACTGGAGGCCCGCGAGCAGGATCAGCATCATGAACGGGGTCCACTGCCAGATCAGCGCGGCCTCGACCGCGACCAGCGGCATGTCGCTGATCCACTCGACGTGCGGGCCGTCCTCGCCGAACACCATCTTCAGCAGGCCGTTGAACAGGCCGTAGTCCGGGTTGTAGAGCGCGTGCTTCCACAGCAGGGCCGCGGCGACGGGGACGACCAGGAACGGCGCGATGAGCATGGTGCGCACGGCGCCGCGGCCGAAGAACTTGCGGTCCAGCAGGAGCGCGAGTCCCAGTCCGAGGATCAGGCTGACGAGCACGACGGTGACCGTCAGGACGATCGTCGTCCACACCGAGGAGCGCAGGCCCGAGTCGGTGAACACGGCGACGTAGTTGTCCAGGCCCGCGAAGCCCCGGTTCTCGGGGTCGAGTGAGTTCCACTCCATCAGCGAGATGCCCAGCGTGGCGACGAACGGCAGCTGGGTCACCACGATGGTGAAGATGAGGGCGGGGAGGAGCGGCGCGCGTCGTGCCCAGCGCGCCGCCCCCTTCACGACACCCTCCCGGTGGGGACGGGGTTCGTCATGGTCACTTGCCCCGGTTCTTCTCGGCCACGGTCTCGGCCAGCGCCTGGCTCTCGGTCAGCGCCTGCTCGACGGTGGTGGAGCCTGCGATCGCGGCGCTGATCTTCTGGGAGACCTGGGTGCCCAGGTCGGTGAACTCCGGGATGCCGACGAACTGGATGCCGGGGGCCGGGCGGGGCTGCACGCCGGGGTCGTTCGGCTTGGTGCCGGAGATGGCCGCCTCGACCTGCTTGGCGAAGGTGCCGCTGGCCTCCAGGTACTCGGGGCGCTCGTAGGTGGAGGAGCGCTTGCCGTCCGGGACGCGCGACCAGCCGAGGTTCTTGCCCGCGAGCTCCTCGTAGCCCTTGCCGGAGGCCCAGGAGATGAACTTCCAGGCGTTGTCGGCCTTCTTGCTGGCCTTCTGGATGCCGAACGCCCAGGTGTAGAGCCAGCCGGAGCTGTCGGTCTTGACCACGGGGGCCTGGGCGAAGCCGAGCTTGCCCTTGACCGGGGAGTCGGCGCCTTCGAGGAGACCGGCGGCGGAGGTCGCGTCGTACCACATGGCGACCTTGCCCTGGGTCATGTTGTTCAGGCACTCGGCGAAGCCCGCCTGCGGCGCGCCGTTCTCACCGTGGTCGCGGACCAGGTTGACGTAGAAGTCGGTGGCCTCCTTGAACTCCGGGGAGTTCACCTGGGCCTGCCAGTCCTCGGTGAACCAGGTGCCGCCGAAGGTGTTGACGACCGTGGTGAGCGGCGCCATCAGCTGGCCCCAGCCGGGCTGGCCGCGCAGGCAGATGCCCTTCATGCCGGGCTCGGCGCCGTCGACCTGGGCGGCGATGTCGGCGACCTGCTGCCAGGTGGGCTTCTCCGGCATGGTGATGCCCTTGGCGTCCATGATGTCCTTGCGGTACATCAGGAACGAGGACTCGCCGTAGAACGGCTGGGCGTAGACCTTGCCGTCGGCGGCGGTGAGCGACTGGCGCACCGACTCCAGGACGTCGTCCTGGGCGAAGCCGGAGTCCTTGGCGACGTACTCGTCGAGCGGGGTCAGCCAGTTGTTCTTGGCGTAGATCGGCGTCTCGTAGTTGGAGATCGTGGCGACGTCGTACTGCCCGGCCTGGCTGGAGAAGTCCTGGCTGATCTTGTCGCGGACGTCGTTCTCGGGCAGGACGGTGAAGTTCACCGTGATGCCCGTGTCCTTGGTGAAGTTGTCCGCGGTGAGCTTCTGGAGGTCTTCCATCTGCGGGTTGTTGACCATGAGAACGTTGATCGAGTTCTCGTTCCCGCCACCGCCGCCGCCCGCGCCTGCACAGGCAGCGGTGGCCATGAGCACGGCTGCGGCGAGTCCGCCGTATCGGAGTGACTTCATCGTCTCTTGCCTTCCTTAGGGCGTGCTTGAACAGAGGCCCCCTGCGGGCGGGGCCTGGTTCGGTGGCGGTTTCGTGTTGCGTTGTTCGGCTAGGCCCGGACGACCTTGGGGCCCAGCAGGGCGTACCGGTGCGCCTCACCCGAGGGGAGCACCGAGTCGGTCACGATCGCCTCCAGGTCGGCCACTGCGCCGAACCTGTGGAAGCTCGCCACGCCGAACTTCGTGTGGACGCCCACGAAGATGCGACGGCGGGCGGCTGCCAGCGCCTGCGACTTCACCGCCCCGACCGCGGGGTCGGGGGTGGTGAGCCCGTGCTCGCGGGAGATGCCGTTGGCCCCGATGTAGGCGAGGTCGATGACCATCTCCGAGAGCATCCTGGTCGCCCAGTGGTCCACCGTGGCCATGGTGCGGCCACGCACCCGGCCGCCCAGGAGCAGCACGGTGATGGTGGGCGACTCGGACAGCGCCGCCGCCGTGGGCAGCGACGCCGTGATGACCGTGAGGGGCCTGCCGGTCGGCAGGGCCTCCGCGACGAGCTGGGGGGTGTAGCCCTCGTCGACGAACACGGTCTCCGCGTCCCCCAGCCGCTCGGCGGCGAGCTGGGCGATGCGGCGCTTCTCCGGGACCATGGAGGCGGAGCGGAACTTCAGGCCCGTCTCGTAGCCCGCGCTCTCGACCGGGAAGGCGCCGCCGTGGGTACGGCGGACCAGCCCGTGCTCGTCGAGCAGTCGCAGGTCCCGGCGCACGGTCTCCTGCGCGACCTCCAGCTCGGCCGCGATCTCCGCGACGTCGACCCGGCCGTCGGCGCGGGCGCGAGCCAGGATGCGCCTCTTGCGCTCGTCAGCGCGCACTGGACACCTCCCACGTTGGATTGCCCACTCGGACCATGCAGCTGCCCGTTCGGGCCGCCCTAAAGGTGTAACACCCTCCGTAGGGGGTGGCCACCGTCACAGGGAAGTGAAGTTCGCCCGAGTTGGGTCCGGTTGTCGTACCCGAACGCACAGAAAATCGATTAACCCTGCCCGTTCGGTGGGTTAAGGATGCCCGAAATGGGTCCGTTCGGGAACACCCACCCGTTCGGGCTGTGGACATGGGCCTTGGTCGCACCGGGAGCGGGCCGGAGGTCCCGGTCTTCCCGCAGGAGGGGTGCCCGCTCGGTCACGGATTGGTCTCGACGGGTCGACCGAGGGTGAGAACGGGGGTGCGGGGAGGCGTGGGGAGGGCGGTTTGGTCGGGCATCGGGCAAGTGGGATCGGCCTCGGCGGGCGGGGAAGCGGGCGGGGTGGGGTGGAGATCGGGCAGCGCGGGGTGCGGATGTGCCCGAATCGGTTCAGAAGGATTTCCGGGTTAGTGGGGGTGGTGGGGGTGGGTACTTCGGGTGGTTCGGGCGGGGTCGCGGTCACGCAGGGTGGCGCTCGGCGGGGGCGGGCGGGCAGGGCGGCACGACGGGGTGAGGGATGGGCGGGGCGCGGAGTTGGCGGGGTGAGGGCTCGGCGGGGTGCAGGCGCTCGGCAGGGCGCAGGCTCGGCGAGCGGGCACTCGGCTGGACAGGCGGGCGGCGGGACCGGGTGGGCGGCGAGCGCGGCCGGGTTGCGGTTGGCGGCTGCGGACGAGGCGCACGGGCGGGTGTCACACAAGCGAGTGGCGGGTGAGTAGCGATTGGGCGCGAGCGGCGGTCGCGGCCGGGGAACACGAGCGACGGCTGCGGGCGGGCAACTGCGATCGGGCAACAGTGGCGGCGACCGCGGCCGGGCGGGGGCTGCGGGCGGGGGCTGGCTGCGGGCGGGTTGCGGTAATCGGGCAACGCGAGTGGGTCGCGGCGGCCGGACAACACTGGCGGGGCTGCGGCCGGGTGATCGCGCCGGGCAACGCCAGCGGCGGTTGCGGGCAGGTGATCGAGCCGGGCAACGCCGGCGGCGGCTGCGGGCGGGTTGCGGTGATCTGGGGCGCGGTGGTGTCCGGGGCCAGCGGTCAGACGTTCGTGCGGCAGGCGCGGGGCTGGGGGCGGTGTTGGCGCTCGGCGGCCAGTTCGATCGCGTCCAGCACGACCCGCCAGGCGGGCGCCACCCGGTCGACCAGGCCGGTCCTGAGGGCGGCTCGCGCGTCGACCGCCCGGCCGGTCAGCACCCGGCCGCCGCTGACGCCGACGACCACCGCCTCCTCCGCCAGCACCCGCGAGCCGCAGGCCGAGGCGAGTTCCCAGCCGCTGCCGCCCGCGTGGCCGTCGACGGCTGCGATCAGCGGCACCCCGGACGCGGCCAGCGACGCGCACACCCTGACCAGCAGCGCGCGCTGCGCGGCGACCTGGCGGCGCGGGGCCAGCGCCACCTCGCGCGGGCCCGAGGCGGGCAGGAAGCAGCCGTGCAGCACGCCCGCCCCGCGCGAGGCCACCACCGGCAGCACTTCCAGGAGCGGGCCCAGTTCGCACTCCAGCGGTCGGTCGGCGCGGACGACCGCGACCCCGTCTAGCACGTGGAGGGTGAGCACCATGAGGTACCGATCGTGACCGAGGACCACCTGAGTTGTCATGTTCGTCCCCCCGATCGTGTGAGGTCGGGGTACAAAAGCCGGGTGAAGAAGTGCGTGCTCACCGCGTTGGCACTGCTGCTGACCGTCGGTTGCGCCTCGCGGGTCGACGGGAACGCCGTCTCCGCGACGCCCACGTCGACGGCCGCATCGAGCGCGAGCGGTCAGCCGCCCGCGTCCTCGACCGGGCGGATGCCGCTGGAGATGGTCAAGTGGGTGGACCGCTTCTGCGGGGTCGCCAAGTACCTGATCGCCTCGGGCAGCGTCGGGTCCACCGAGGCCCCGTCCGGGACGCCCGCGGAGATGAAGGCGAGCATCAGCGGGTCGCTGGGCAGGCTGGGCGGCGTGCTGGAGGTGGCGGTGCACGACTACGAGCAGCTGCTGCCCGCGCCGAACGCCGGGACGCAGCAGGCGGTGGAGGTCGTGCTCAAGCCGCTCAAGGAGGCCAGGGACGAGATCGTCGGGGCGAAGAAGCGGCTGGACGAGGCGCCCGAGCTGACCGCCGAGCTGATGACCGACGTGATCGGGACGATGTCCGGGGCGGTGTCGACGATGGTCCAGGCCGTCGAGAAGATCAACCTGACCTCGCTGCCCTCGGACTACCAGGAAGCCGCCGAGCAGGCCGAGAACTGCAAGTAGCGCCGCTCCCCCACCAGGGGTTTCCCGCAAAACTGCGGCTTGCTCACCCTCACGGGAGGAAAGTGGGGGCGCGGCCCCCATGTGGGGGACCACGACGGTGTGCGACGTTGACCGCGTGCCACCCTCAGCAATCCGCCGCTCCCCCACCACCGCCTGGTGGGCCGCCGGGGTGCGGGCCGTCCACCGGGACCAGCAGGTCTCGCACGGCAGGCCCGCGTGGGCCGCGTTCACCGAGCGGGCCTGCGCGCACGTGCCGCCCGGCCGGTTCCCCGGTGGCACCTGGGAGGAGGGTTTCGCGTTCGCGCTGCGCCCCCTGGTGCGCGCCGCGACCGCGCGGGACCGGCGGTTCCGCGACGACTTCGCCCGCGACCTCGGCCTGCGCCTGGCCCGCACCGCCGCCCGCACCCTCGTGGTGGAGCTGCACCGGTGGCGCGCCGACGGGCGGCTGCGGGGGCTGACCTCGCGGGACCGGTTCGCCTCGTTCGTGGAGGACCTGAGGCCCGCCCGGCTGTTCGCCGAGTACCCGGTGCTGGCCAGGCTGCTCGGCCAGACCTGCCTCCAGGCCGTGCGCGCCCACCGCGAGGTGCTCGACCACCTCGCCGACGACCGGGTCGCGCTCGTCGCGGCCCTCATGGACGGCCGCGACCCCGGACCGCTCGTCGGCGTGTCCACCAGCGGCGACCGGCACGGCGGCGGGCGCGCGGTGGCGGTGCTGACGTTCGCCGACGGGCGCAAGGTCGTGCACCGGCCCCGCCCCGTCGAGCAGCACGCGCTGTTCGCCGACCTGCTCGCCTGGTACGGCGGGCGCACCGGCCTGGACCTGCGCGTGCCGCCCGTGCTGGTGCGGCCCGGTTACGGCTGGGTCGCCTTCACCGAGGGCGCGCCGTGCGCCGACGTGACCGACCTCGACCGGTTCTACCACCGCCTCGGCGGGCTGCTGGCGCTGCTGCACGCCGTCGACGCGACGGACGCGCACTACGAGAACCTGATCGCGTGCGGGGACCAGCCGGTGCTCGTGGACGTGGAGACGCTGTTCCAGCCGACCACCGGCGTGCCCGCCGACCCGGCCGCGCAGGCGCTGGCCCGGTCGGTGCAGCGCACGGCGGTGCTGCCGAGCGTGCTGCTCGGCGAGCACGGGGTGCAGGACGTGGGCGGGGTCGGCGGGGACGCCGGGGACCACCCCGGCGACGGGGTGCGGTGGGTGGACGCCGGGACGGACCGGATGCGGCTGGCGCGCGGGCCGGTGCCGGTGGCGGTGGCGGGGAACCGGCCGGTGCTGGACGGGCGGCCCGCCGAACCCGCCGAGCACACCGCGGCGCTGCTGACCGGGTTCAGGCTGGGGTACGACGCGCTGTGCTCGTGGCGGGAGGAGCTGCTGGAGCGGGTGCGGGGGTTCGCGGGGGCTCCGGTGCGGTACGTGCCCCGGTCGACGCGGGTGTACGCGGAGCTGCTGGACGAGTCGACCCACCCGGACGCGCTGCGCCGGGCGCCCGAGCGGGACCTGGCGCTGGAGCTGCTGCGGGAGGAGTCCGGCGACGACCGGGCCCTGCGGGCGCTGGTGCCGCACGAGGTGGCCGACCTGTGGGCGGGCGACGTGCCGCTGTTCACCACCCGGCCGGAGTCGGTGGACGTGTGGACGTCGGTGGGCGAGCGGTTGGCCGGGGTGCTGGACGAGCCGGTGCTGGCGGCGGTGGAGCGGAAGATCGCCGGGCTGGACGAGGTGGACCGGCACGACCAGGAGTGGGTGATCGCGGCGGCGCTGGCCTGCCGACCGGCGGAGGTGGCGCACCGGACGGGCGGGGTGCTGCGGTCCCCGGTGGGGAGCGCGGTGCCGGACCCCCGGCGGTTGCTGGTGGCGGCGTGCGGGGTGGCGGACGAGGTGCTGGCGCGGAGCCGGGTGGGGGGCGCCGGGTTCGGCGGGGGCCGGGTCAACTGGATCGGGTTGGAGCTGGTCGAGGACCGGCACTGGGCGGTCGCGCCGATGGGGGCCGGGCTGTCGAACGGGTACACCGGGGTGGCGCTGTTCCTGGCGCAGGTCGGGGCGCTGACCGGGGCGTCCCGGTACACCGGGCCCGCGCGGGAGGCGCTGGCGCCGGTGCCGGGGTTGCTCGCCCGGTTCGAGGAGGACCCGGAGCTGGCGCTGGCGGTCGGGGTCGGCGGGTTCCACGGGATGGGCGGGATCTGCTACGCCCTGGCCCGCGTCGGCAGGCTGCTCGGGGACGACGTGGAGATCGCGGGGTGGCTCGCCTCGGCGGTGCGGGTGCTGGGGATCGCGGCCGGGGTCGAGCCCTGGGAGGTCGAGCGCGCGAACGGGCTCGGCAGGGGCGGTCGCGGGGCTCGCGGGGCTCGGGGCGGGGTGGCCGGTGGTCGGGGTTCGGCGGTGGGGCCGGGTGGTCTCGGCGGCCGGGTCACCGCCGGTGGTGGTCCCGTGGTCGGCGCTTCCGGGTTCGCGGGGGCCTCGGGTTTCGCCGGTGGTCCGGTGGCCGCGCGCGGGTCCTGGGGGTCGGTGGTCGTCGGCGGTGGGGACGCCGGGGTCGTCGAGGGGTGGGCCGGTGGGGTGGCGGCGCTGGTCGCGGTCGCCGAGGTGGCCGGTGGGGCGGTGGGCGCGGAGGCGTTGCGGTTGGCGCGGGTGCTGGCCGAGCGGTTGCTGGCGGTGGACGTGCGCGGGGACGGGTTCGCGCGGGGGCGGGCCGGGGTCGGGTGGGCGCTGCTGCGGTTCGCCCGCGCGACCGGGGACGAGCGGTGCGCGGTCGCGGGGCGGGCGTTCCTGCGGGCGGACCGGGCGCTGCGGCAGCGGTTGGTGGACGTGCGCGAGGCCGACCACAGCTGGTGCTCGGGGTTGGCCGGGGCGCTGCTCGCGCACACCGGGCAGGTCGGGCAGGCGGTGGACGCGCACACGCTGCACGTCGACCGGTGCCTGAACGCGCTGGCGGTGCACGAGCCGCTGCGCGACCTGAGCCTGTGCCACGGTGAGCTGGGCGCGGTGGAGGCGGTGGCGGTGCTGGCGGAACGCGGCCACGACCGCGCCGAGGCCACCCGCACCCGGCGGGCCGGGGTGCTGCTCGGGGCGCTGGAGCAGGGGGGCGCGCGGTGCGGGACGCCGGGCGGGGTGCCGTCGGCCGGGTTGCTGACCGGGCTGGCGGGGATCGGGTACGGGCTGCTGCGCTTGGGCTTCCCGACGAGCGTGCCGTCCGCGCTGCTGCTGGAGAACCGATGACGGACGGGTGTCCCGGCGGGGTGCCGGGGTGGACCAGGACTGAGGAGAGCCGATGAACGAGGCCAGGGCTGGAGTCAGGGCTGCGGGCCGTGCTGGGAGCTCGGCCGGGGTTGGGGGCGGGGGCGGGGGCGGGGGCAGGGCCACCGCAGGCGCCGGGAGCGCGACCGGGGCTGTCCGGGCTGCGGGCGCTGCCGGGAGCGCGGCTGGGGCTGGGGGCGCGGCTGGGGCTGGGGCTGGGGCTGGGCTCAGGCCCGCGAACGGCTCCGGGAGCGCGACCGGGTCAGGGCTCGGGGCTCGGGGCGGGTCGGCGGTGGACGAGGACCCGGCGGGCCGGATGCTGTTGCGCCGCAGGGCGGGTGCCGGTGCGCGGGCACGGGCGCTGGCGGGCCTGACCCTGGCCGTGGGCGGCGCGGCGGTGGTCGCGGCGGGCCTGCTCGACACGACGGTGAGCGCACCGGGAATGCAGTAACCCCGGCCCCCGGCCCACTGGCGGCGATCCCTTGCCGCACAAGGTGTTTCCGACGGCTTTCCGGTCGGGGAAACGCCCGGCGAGCGCCTGGGGAAAGCGCTTGCCCACCAGACCGCTCCGCCTCCGCCACCCCGACTGGCGAAGGCGGAGCCCCAACGCCCGGTGCCCCCGACAGGACCTGCCCAGCGAAGCGGGTCCAGCGGCACCACCACGGCGCGCACCCCGCCGGGTGAACCGGAGGCAGGCGACGCGCGGGACCGGTGTGGAGGCCACCGGTCCACCACCCGACCGGTGCCGGTCGGGCGGCGAGGTGGGGCCGCGTCGGGCGGCGGCGCCGGGACGTCCACGCGGGACGGGCACGGGACGCGGCCCGTTCCGCGGGACAGGCGTGACGCGCGGGGACGAGCCGACGGCCGTCCCCGCGCGGCGTTGAACCGGGTGGTCGCGCGGCACGGCGCTGGCCGCTCGGGTGGCAGGCGCGGGCGGTGGCGGGAACGGGCGCGGGCGGACGCGGGCGGACGCGGGATGGATAAAGAGCGGCGCGGGAGTTGGGGGACGAGCGCGGGCGGGAACGGAGGGTTGGGGCTGGGGCGGCCATGAGTGAACGGACCGTTCACTCTCCTTGTGCAGACACCCCCGCGCGGAGAACTAGGCAGGGAAGCGAGCTCGGAGCCGGGGCGGTACGGAGCGATGCTGTGCGCGAGTGAACGGACCGTTCACCGACTGGACGCAGACGCCCACCTGGAGCAAGGCAGGGAAACGAGCGCGGATTCGGGAGCAGTGCGTGAACGAACGGACCGTTCACCAGCCGCACGTAGGCACCCGCGTTGAGGTGGGACAGGAACATCCGTCCAGGGCCAGGTCGGGTCGGGGCCAGGTCGGATCGGGGCGGGTCGAGGCGGGTCGAGGCGGGGCGGGTCGAGGCCAGGTTGGGCCAGGCCAGCTCCAATCCCAAGTCGGGGTCGGGGCACGAGTGAACGGACCGTTCAACGGACCAGCAAAGCAAGGTGCGGCGAATGAAGCCGGATGAAGCGCCTTAAGGGCGACACAAAAGCCACGGGTGCAGCTCCCCCGACAACCAGCACCCGTCACCCCCCGCCACCACCCCCATCACCCCTCCCCCACCCAGCTCACCCCGTTCGCATCCCCCCGCCCCCCCAACCGGCCCAAGCCACCCCCCGCCTCCCCCCGCACCCCCTTTCACCCGACGCCGTTCCCCCTCCCACCTGGCTATGGTCACCTCATGCAGACCCGCGCGCCGGTGGTGATCGGGCGCGGTGAGGAGCTCTCCGCGTTGGAGCGGGCGTTGGGCGGCGCCCTGGCCGGGGACGGGGGTGCGCTGTTCCTCGTCGGCGAGGCTGGCATCGGGAAGAGCCGCCTGGCCAGGGTCGCCTCCGGCAGCGCGTTCGACCTCGGGATGCGGGTGCTGCGCGGGCGGGGCAGCACGATCGGGCCGCTGGTGCCCTTCCGGGCCTTGACCGAGGCGCTCATGTCGCTGCTGCGCGGCGGGGACGGGCCCGACCCCGCGCTGCTCGGGCCCTACCAGGGCGCGCTCGGGCGGTTGGTGCCCGAGTGGGCCGGGGAGTCCGACGAGGGGCGGTCGCTGGTCGTGCTGGCCGAGGCGGTGCTGCGGTTGCTCGCCGTCGCCGGGCGGAGCAGGGCCTGCCTGCTGGTGCTCGAGGACCTGCACGACGCGGACGCCGAGACGCTCGCCGTCGTCGACTACCTGGTCGACAACCTGGCCGGGTCGCCGGTGCTGCTGCTCGTCACCGCGCGGCCCGAGCCCAGTCCCGCACTGGACGTGCTGCGGCTCGCCGCGCAGCGCGGGGCCGGGGAGCTGCTCGAACCCCGCCGGTTGACCGAGCCGCAAGTTCGGGAGATGGCGGCCTCCTGCCTGGAGACCTCGCCCGACCGGCTGCCCGACGAGGTCGCCAAGCGGCTGTGGAACGACAGCGCGGGCATCCCGTTCGTGGTCGAGGAGATGCTGCACGGCATGGTCAGCGGTGGGCTGCTGGTGCCGGGCTCCGACGGGTGGCGGGTGGTCGGGGAGCTGCGGATCGGGGTGCCCACCGCCCTCGTCCGGGCTATCGCGCACCGCACCGACCGGCTCGGGCCGCGCGGGCGGGAGCTGCTGTCCGCAGCCGCCGTCCTCGGGCACCGGTTCTCGCTGACGGTCCTGCGCCGCATCACCGGACTCGACGACCGGGCGCTGCTCGGGCACCTGCACGCCGGGGTCGCCGCGCAGCTGGTCACGCCGGACGAGCCCGCGCCCGACTGGTACGCCTTCCGGCACCCGCTCACCGCCGAGGCCCTGCTCGCCCGGCTGGCCCCCGCCGAGCGGGCCGAGCTGTCGCGGCGGGCCGCCGACGCCGTCGAGGCGCTGCACCCCGGCCTGCCCGGCGAGTGGTGCCCGCTGGTGGCCTCGCTGCGCCTGGACGCCGGTGACCGGGCCCGCGCGGGCGCGCTGCTGGCCGAGGCGGGCAGGCGGGCGCTCGCGGACGGGGCGGTCGGGTCGGCGGTCCGGCTGCTGGACCACGCGCACCGGCTGCTGTCCGGGCCGCTGGACGCCGAGGTGCGCGCGGACGTGCTGGAGTCGCTGCTGCCCGCGCTCGGCGAGGCCGGGCAGTTCGAGCGGGCGTTCGCGCTGGTCGGGCCGCTGGCCGAGCTGGGGCCCCGGTTGGACCGGGTGCGCTGGGCGCGGCTGTGCACGCGGCTCGCGCGGGTGGCCTACCTGGCCGGGCGGTGGGAGCTGGGGAACGCGCAGGTCGACGAGGCGCGCGCGCTGCTCGGCGCGGACGGCCCGGTCGCCGAGGTGGCGCTGGTGGACTCGGTGGCGGCGTCGCTGGCGCTCCAGTCGCCGGGCCCGGACCGGGTGGAGCGGGCGCGGGAGCTGGCGCTGCGGGCCGCCGAGCGCAGCCCGGACCCGGTGGTGCGCTGCGAGGCCAGGCAGCTGCTGGGCATCCTGGCGCGCGAGCGGGACGTCGACGAGGCGACCGACCACTTCGTGACGGCCCAGCGCATCGCCGAGGAGCACCGGCTGCCGGTGCAGCGCAGCTACGCGGTGGTGCGGCGGGCGGGACTGGCCTGGCTCGCGGACGCCGCGACCGGCGGGCTGCTCAGGGCGCGGGCGGAGGCGCTCGGCGTCGGGGCGATCTTCGTGGCGTGCAACGTGGACGCGATCCTGGCGCTGGACGCGGTGCTGCGCGGCCGGTACGCCGAGGCGGACGAGCTGGTGGAGCGGTGCGCGGAGGACACCGCGCGGTTCCAGCTGCTGGGGATCTCGGGCTACGTGCTGATGACGCGGGCCACGGCCGCCGCGCACCGGGGGCGGCGGGCGGAGATGGTGGCGGCGCTGGAGCGGTTCGACGCGGTGGGCGGGGCGGGGGCGCAGGAGCGACCGCTGTGCTTCGGGCTGGCCAGGGCGTTCTGCGCGCTGCTGGAGGAGGACCGGGGGCTGGCGGCGCGGGAGCTGGCGGTGGCCGAGGAGCTGGAGCTGGCCAGCCCGTCCACGTTCCACCTGTCCGGCACGCACGGGCTGCGGCTGCTGCTGGGGGCGCTGGACGGGGGCGTGGACCTGGCCGGGTGCGCCGGGGTGGTCGGGGGCGCGGTCGGCGGGATGCGGTGGAACCGGGTGTTCGGCGGGTACGCGCTGGCGGTGCTGCTCGGGCGGGCCGGGCGCGGGGACGAGGCGCTGGCGGCGTTCGCGTCGGCCCGCGCGGCCGGGGAGGTGTTCCCGCTGGCGGACGGGCTGGGGCTGCGGCTGGCGGCGGAGGCGGCGGTGCGGGACGGCTGGGGTGCGCCGGTCGGGTGGTTGCGGGAGGCGGAGGAGCGGTTCCACGGGGCCGGGGCGTCGGCGGTGGCCAGCGCGTGCCGGGGGCTGCTGCGGGCGGCCGGTGCGCCGGTGCAGCAGCGGCGCAGCGGCAGCGACCTGGTGCCCGGCGAGCTGCGGGCGCTGGGGGTGACGGTGCGCGAGTTCGAGGTGTTCCGGCTGGTCGGGGTGCGGTTGGGGAACAAGGCGATCGCGCACCGGCTGCACATCTCGCCCCGGACGGTGGAGAAGCACGTGGCGAGCCTGCTCAGCAAGACCGGGCGGGGCGACCGGGAGGGGCTGAGCAGCTTCGCGGCCGGGCTGGGCGGCTGACCGGGCGCCGGACGGGCGGCTGTTCCGGCGGCCGGGCGACGGCCGGGCGGGCGACGGGGCGGACGACCGGGCGAACGGCCGCGGTGACCGTGGGTGACCAGCGTGTTCCGCGCCGGGGAACGGGGGCGCTGGGCGGCTCCGGGGTGGGTTACCTTCTGGCTCATGTCACGAGTGCTGTCGGTCAACACCGGGGTCAGGGTCCCGTTCGAGGGCGTGCGGATCGGGGAGTCCGCGATCGGCAAGCGGCCCGTCGACGGGGCCGTGGCGCTGGACGTGCCTGGCTCCGGGATGAGCGGCGTGTCCGGGGACGAGATCGCCGACAGGGCCAACCACGGCGGCCCCGACCAGGCCGTCTACGCCTACGCCCGCGAGGAGCTGGCGGTGTGGGAGGCGGAGCTGGGGCGCGAGCTGCCCGCCGGGCTGTTCGGGGAGAACCTGACCACCGAGGGCGTCGCGGTCTCGGACGCCGTGGTGGGCGAGCGGTGGCGGGTGGGGACGGCGCTGCTGGAGGTCACCGCGCCGCGCATCCCCTGCCGGACGTTCGCGCTGGTGCTGGACGAGCCGCAGTGGGTCAAGCGGTTCACCGCCCGCGCGCTGCCGGGGGCCTACTTCCGGGTGCTGGAGCCGGGTTCGGTGCGCGCCGGGGACGGCATCGAGGTGGTGGAGCGGCCGGGGCACGGGATCACGGCGGCGGTGGTGTTCCGGGCCTTGCAGCTGGAGCCCGAGCTGCTGCCCTCGCTGGTCGGCGTCGCCGGGCTGTCCGAGGAGGTCAGGGAGAAGGTCGCCAAGCGCACCGCGCGGGCGAGCCGCTGACGCGGGCGGCGGTCCGGGGACCGCCGCCCGCGTCGGAGCCGCTCAGGCGAGGGCGGTCAGCGCGTCGAACTCCGCGTCGGTGAGGCGGATGTCCGAAGCGGCGGTGTTCTCCTCCAGGTGCGCCACCGAGGACGTGCCGGGGATCGGCAGCACCACCGGGGAGCGGCGCAGCAGCCAGGCGAGCGCGAGCTGCGCGGGCGTCGCGCCGTGGTCCTTGGCGGCCTGGTCGAGCACGCCGCCGGGACGGGCCAGCTCGCCGGTCGCGACCGGGAACCACGGGATGAACGCGATGCCGTGCTCGGTGCAGTGGTCCAGCACGGCCTCGTGGTGCCGGGTGGCCAGGTTGTAGAGGTTCTGCACGCTCACGATCTCGGCCACCTGCTGCGCCTTCTGCAGCGTGGGGACGTCCACCTCGGACAGACCGATGTGCCGGATCTTGCCCTCCTGCTGCAACGCCCGCAGCTCGCCGACCTGGTCCTCCAGCGGCACCTCGGAGTCGACCCGGTGCAGCTGGTACAGGTCGATCCGCTCGACGCCGAGCCTGCGCAGGCTGCCCTCCAGGGCGTGCCGCAGGTAGGCGGGCTTGCCCAGCACCGGCCACACGTCCGGCCCGGTGCGCAGCAGGCCGCCCTTGGTGGCGACGACCAGGTCCTCGCGGTACGGGTGCAGCGCCTCGCGGATCAGCTCCTCGCTGACGTGCGGGCCGTACGAGTCCGCCGTGTCGATGAAGTTGATCCCCAGCTCGACCGCGCGCTTGAGCACCGCGATCGCGCCGTCGTGGTCGGCCGGTGGGCCCCAGATGCCCTTGCCGGTGATGCGCATCGCGCCGTAGCCGAGCCGCTTGACGGGCAGGTCTCCACCGAGCAGGAAAGTGTCGGACACGCTTTTCCTCGATCCTCCGTCGCTGTGCTGTACCTCCCCCGGACAACCCCGCGCGCGCCCGCCGTGTTCCCGCGAGCCCCGCGCCCCCGCGAACGGGGGTCCCGCAGTGCCGTCCGCGCGGACCCCCCGGAACCGGCCCCGGTGTTCCTAGGGTGGACGGGCCCTGCACAGTACCGATGAGGAGATCAACGGCGATGAAGCGCTTGATCACGGCGGTGGTGCTGCTCCTGCTGGTGGCCGTCCCCCTGCCCGCGTCCGCCGCCACGGCGACCGGTGCGACGGCCGTCGGCGTGCACAACTCCTACGAGAAGGGCACGGCCCCCTACCTGGTGGACGTGCTCGACAAGCGTCCCGGCCTGGTGGAGATCGACGTCTGGACGAACTTCCTGTTCACCGGCGACTTCAAGGTCAGCCACGACCCCGGCAGCAACAACAACTGCGCCAACGCCTCGACCTACGAGCAGCTGCGGACCGGCGCGCGCGACCAGAACCTCGCGATGTGCCTGCGCAACGTGCGGCTGTGGCACGACCGCAACCCGAACCACCCGCCGGTGGTGCTGAAGCTGGAGTTCAAGAACGGCTTCGACGGCCGGGGCGGTTTCGGCGCGCCCCAATTCGACCAGGTCGTCGCGAACAACCTGGGCCGGGACGTGGTGTTCGGGCCGTCCGACCTGAAGGGCTCGCACGCCACGCTGGACGCGGCGGCGCGGGCGGGCGCGTGGCCGTCGCGGTCGGCGCTGGCCGGGAAGTTCGTGCTGCTGGCCGAGACCGGCACGTTCGAGGCGGGCAACCCGTTCGACACCTACCACACCGACCTGGAGGTGGCGGACCACCTGATCTCGGCGAACGCGGCCGGGACGCTCGGCTCGACCACGGTGTTCCCGGCGATCAACGGCGCCTCGCAGGCGGATCCGCGCACGGGCGCGCGCGGTGGCGCCAGGGCCCCGTGGTTCGTGGCGTTCGACGGGAGCGCGAGCGCGTACGCGAGCTACCCCGGCGACTCGTACCTGGGCGGGCACTACCTGGTGGTCATGACGGACGCGCACTCGGTGGCCCCGGCGATCGAC
Organism: Actinosynnema pretiosum; assembly: GCF_024171695.1. Classification (GTDB taxonomy): domain Bacteria; phylum Actinomycetota; class Actinomycetes; order Mycobacteriales; family Pseudonocardiaceae; genus Actinosynnema; species Actinosynnema pretiosum. The sequence goes on from NZ_JAMTCF010000019.1 coordinate 32,996, forward strand.
AGCCGGACGCCGTCGGTCGCGGACGCGCAGGCCAGGGTGCGGCTGCTGGCGGGCAAGGGCGCGACGATCGTGTCGAGCGACTGGGTCGACCCGGCGGTGGTCGGGTACTCGGTCTAGCGACGGGTGCTCGCGGCGCGGGGGACGTCCCCCACGCCGCGAGCGCGGCGTCAGGCCAGGTGCTCGGCGAGGAACGCGCCGATCCGCGCCACGGCCGGGGTGACGTGCTCGTCGCGGTCGTAGAGCGACATGTGCGTTGCCCCGTCGACGACGACCAGCTCGGCCGGTCCGGCGGCGCGCTCGACGGCCTCGCGGCTGTAGTGGCCGGTGACCGCCTCGGAGCCGATCACCATCAGCAGCGGCCGGGGCGCGAGCAGGTCGAGGCGGGCGAACGGGTCGAACTGGGCGAGCAGGTCGACGCCCCGCACCACCTGGAGGTTGTCCGCGCGGGGGTGCTGACCGCGCGGGGTCCGGTAGTACTCGTGCGTCTCGCCCTCGTGGCTGTCGCGGGGCGCGTCGGCCCAGGAATCCGGCACCCACGGCGCGCGCACGACCGGTTCGCCGCGCCCCTCGGCGGTGCGCAGCTCCCCCGCCAACTGCAGCGCCTCGCGCAGCACGGCCGGGTCCTGGGTCCGTCCGACGCCGCGCCGGACGGCGTCGCCCATGTCGGCGGCGCTGACGGTGGCGACGGCTCGCACGCGCAGGTCGGTCTGCGCGGCGTACGGGACGTACCCGCCGGACGCGCACAGCCCGAGCGCGCCGATCCGGTCCGGGTCGACCTCGACGCGGGTGCTCAGGAGGGTCACCGCGGCCTTCACGTCCTCGGCCCGCTGGAACGGGTCCTCCAGGCCGCGTGGCTCGCCGGTGCTCTCGCCCTGCCTCGCCGCGTCGAACACCAGCGCGGCGAAGCCTTGGCGGGCCAGTCGCTCGGCGTAGGTGCTCGCGGTCTGCTCCTTGACCCCGCCGCCGGGGTGCGAGACGACCACGCCGGGCAGGCGCTCGTCGGGGACGGGCCCGTTGGGGGTGAACAGGACGCCCGCGATGGTGAAGTCGTTGCTGGGGAAGGTGACTGTGGTCCGCACTGCCGCTCCTCGCTCGTCGTCACCTCCAGGTTCGCCGGGGTGCGCGCGACGGACCAGGGCCGGAACTGGCCCCCCTCCGCACCCCGCGCGCCCGTCCCGGCGCGGGGATACTCGGACGCGTGGGCGGCAAGGAGCTGGGTGACTTCCTGCGGGCGCGCCGGACGGGACTGCGCCCGGCCGAGGTCGGCCTGCCCGAGGGGCGCGGGCGGCGGGTGGCCGGGTTGCGGCGGGAGGAGGTCGCGCGGCTGGCCTGCGTCAGCACCGACTACTACACCCGCGTGGAGCAGGGCCGCCGCCGCGCGTCGGGGCCGGTGCTGGACGTGCTGGCGCGCGTGCTGCGGATGGACGACGACGCCCGCGCCTACCTGTTCGCGCTGGCGGGGCCGAGGCCCGCGCGGGGCGGGGACCGGCGCGAGGCGCACCCGTGGCTGCGCAGGCTGCTGGAGGACCTGGCGGGCACGCCCGCCGTGGTGCTGGGCAGGCGCTCGGACGTGCTGGCGTGGAACGGCCCCGCCGCCGCGCTGTTCACCGACTTCGGCCGGTTCCCGGTGCGGGAGCGCAACTTCGTGCGGCTGGTGTTCCTCGACCCGGAGCTGCGGGCGCAGTACGCGGACTGGCCGCACTGGGCGCGGCAGGGCGTGGCGCAGCTGCGGATGGAGGCGGTGCGGGACCCGGCGGATCCGGAGCTGGCCGCGCTGGTGGCCGAGCTGTCGGCGCGGGACGCGGACTTCCGGCGCTGGTGGGGAGCCCAGCACGTGGCGGCGCGCCAGTCGGGGACCAAGGTGATCAGGCACCCGCTCGTGGGTGAGCTGGCGCTGGACTGGGCGGCGCTGACCTGCGCGGCCGACCCGGACCAGCAGCTGATCACCTGGACCGCCGAGCCGGGCTCGCCCGCGCACGAGCGGCTGCGAGCGGTCGTGGGGCGCCCGCCGCTGTGACGGCGGGCGCCCCACCCGGTCAGCCCTCCTTGGCCACCAGCGTGAGCACGTCGTACTTCGCGACCGACTCGCCCTTCTGGTTCACCACGTCCGCGTCCCACCGGACCTCGCCGTACTCCTGGTCCTCGCGCGGGGTGATCTGCTTGGCCGTCAGCGTCACGGTCAGCTCGTCGCCGAAGAACACCGGGGTCAGGAACCTCAGGTTCTCCAGCCCGTAGTTGGCCAGCACCGGACCGGGCTCCGGGGAGACGAACAGCCCGGCCGCGAGCGAGACCACCAGGTAGCCGTGGGCCACCCGCGCGCCGAAGAACGGGTTGGCCCCGGCCGCCGCGTCGTCGGTGTGCGCGTAGAACGTGTCGCCGGTGAACTCGGCGAAGTGCTCCACGTCGGCCTGGCTCACGGCGCGCGGACCGGCGGTGATCGAGTCGCCGACCTTCAAGCGCGCCAACGACTTCCGGAACGGGTGCTCGTCGCCCGCCGTGCGCTTGGCCCCGGTGGTCCAGCGGCCGGTGACGGCGGTCAGCACGTCCGGGCTGCCCTGCACGGCGGTGCGCTGCAGGTGGTGCAGCACGCCGCGCACCCCGCCCAGCTCCTCGCCGCCGCCCGCCCGGCCGGGGCCGCCGTGCACGAGGGTCGGCAGCGGCGAGCCGTGGCCGGTGGACTCGCCCGCGTCGTCCCGGTCGAGCACGAGGAGCCTGCCGTGCCAGGGGGCGACGCCGAGCACGACCTCGCGCACGAAGTCGGGGTCGTGCGAGACGACCGACCCGACCAGGCTGCCCGCGCCGCGCGCCGCCAGCTCCACCGCGTGCGCGGCGTCCCGGTACGGCAGCAGCGTGGACACCGGCCCGAACGCCTCCACCTCGTGCGGCTGCGCGTGGTCGGGGTCGGCGGTCAGCAGCACCGGGGACAGGAACGCGCCGCGCTCCGGGTCGGCGTCGACCACGTCCACCCGGTCCGGGGAGCCGTGCACGATCCGCCCGGCCGACACCAGCGACTTGAGCGCCCTGCGGACCTCCTCGCGCTGCTCCAGGTTCGCCAGCGCGCCCATCCGCACGCCGCTGCTGGCCGGGTTGCCGACCACCACGCGCCCGAGCCTGGCGGACGCGGCCTCGGTAACGGCGTCGAGCAGCGGCTCGGGGACCAGGGCGCGCCGGATCGCGGTGCACTTCTGGCCCGCCTTGACGGTCATCTCGGACACGAGCTGCTTGACGAACAGGTCGAACTCGGGGGTGCCCGGCTCGGCGTCGGGGCCGAGGACGGAGCAGTTGAGCGAGTCCGCCTCGGCGGTGAACCGGACCGAGGAGCGCACCACGGCGGGGTGGGTGCGCAGCCTCGCGGCGGTGGCGGCGGACCCGGTGAAGCCCACCAGGTCCTGCTCGGTGAGGTGGTCCAGCAGGTCGCCCGCGCTGCCGCACACCAGCTGCAGCGAGCCCTCCGGGAGCAGCCCGGAACCGAGCACCAGCTCGACGAGGCGCTCGGTGAGGTAGGCGGTCGGCGAGGCGGGCTTGATCAGCGTGGGCACGCCCGCGACGAACGCGGGGGCGAACTTCTCCAGCGGACCCCACACCGGGAAGTTGAACGCGTTGATCTGCACGGCCACGCCCCGCAGCGGGGTGGCGATGTGCACGCCCGCGAACGTGCCGCCCTTGCCCAGCGGCTCCACCGCGCCGTCGACCAGCACCCGGTCGTTGGGCAGCTCGCGGCGTGCCTTGCTGGAGTAGGTGAACAGCACGCCGATGCCGCCGTCGACGTCGACCATCGAGTCGGTGCGGGTCGCGCCGGTGCGGGCGGACAGCTCGTAGAGCTCGTCGCGGTGCTCGCGCAGGTGCGAGGCCAGCGCCTTGAGCAGCGCCCCGCGCTGGTGGAAGGTCAGCTCGCGCAGCGCCGGTCCGCCGACCTCGCGCCCGTGGCGCAGCGCGGCCCCCATGTCCACGCCGTCGGAGCTGATGCGGGCGATCTCCTCGCCGGTGACCGCGTCGTGCAGTGGCGCCCCCTCGGTGGTGGGGGTGTGCCATCGACCGGAGACGTAGCTGCGCAGGACGGGCATGGGTGCGACCTCCTCGTCGGACCGGCCGGGGTGCCGACCGGCATGTCCAAGAACACTAGGGCTTTGGGAACTCCAACGCCGCTGTTAAAGACGCCTTAAGGAACCGCTCGGTAACTTCTGCCCGAACGCCGCCAAAGTGGAAGAGGAGTTTCATGCGGAAGCGAGTAGCGGTGGGCGCGCTGGCGCTCGCCCTGGGTCTGGCGGCTGCGCCGTTGACGGCCATCGGGGCGCAGCAGCCCGTGCAGTACCAGCAGGCCGCCCAGGCGGGCAAGGTCATCTGGGAGGACAACTTCGACGGCTCCGCCGGGCAGCGGGTCAACTCCTCGAAGTGGAACACCGAGACCGGTGACAACAACGGCAACAACCGCGAGCACCAGTACTACACCGATTCAGCGGGCAACGCGGCGCTGGACGGCTCGGGCAACCTGGTGATCACGGCCAAGAAGGAGAACCCCGCCAACTACAACTGCTGGTACGGCCGCTGCCAGTACACGTCGGCGCGGATCAACACCTCCGGCAAGTTCACGACCACGTACGGCAAGGTCGAGGCGCGGATGAAGCTGCCGCGCGGCAAGGGCATCTGGCCCGCGTTCTGGATGCTGGGCCAGGACATCGGCTCGAACCCGTGGCCGAACAGCGGCGAGATCGACATCATGGAGTTCCTGGGCCACGAGCAGAACAAGGTCTACGGCACCATCCACGGCCCCGGCTACTCGGGCAGCGGCGGCGTCAGCGGCAACTACACCGGCCCGAACTTCGCGGACGGCTTCCACACCTTCGCGGTGGAGTGGGCCCCGAACTCGATCAAGTGGCTGGTCGACGGCAACGTCTTCTTCCAGACCACCCCGGCGTCGGTCAACGGCAACCGGTGGGTCTTCGACAAGCCGTTCTTCGTGATCCTGAACCTCGCGGTCGGCGGTGAGTGGCCGGGCTACCCGGACGCCAGCACCCAGTTCCCGCAGCAGATGCTCGTGGACTACGTGCGGGTCACCGACACCAGCGGTGGCAACGGCGGCGGCAACAACCCCGGCGTGGTCAAGAGCGGCCGGGTCACCGGGCTCGGCGGCAAGTGCCTGGACGTGCCGTGGGCCAACAGCGCCAGCGGCACCCCGATCCAGATCGTCTCGTGCAACGGCAACGCGGCGCAGAACTGGACCTTCTACACCGACGGCTCGATCCGCGCGCTGGGCAAGTGCCTGGACGTGTCGAACAGCGGCAAGGCCGACGGCACCGTCATCCAGCTCTGGGACTGCAACGGCACCGGGGCGCAGAAGTGGGCGGTCAGCGGCGCGAACGACGTCGTGAACATCAACGCCGACAAGTGCCTGGACATCAAGGGCAACACCAGCGCCGACGGCACGCGGGTCCAGCTGTGGACCTGCACCGGCGCCGCGAACCAGAAGTGGAACGCCTTCGTCTGACGCTCGGCCTCGGCTGAGCGGGAGGTGTGGTCCTAGCCTGCGGGCCAGGGGGTGCAAGACCGGGGAGGGGCACGGGAAACCGTGCCCCTCCCCGGCTTTTCCGGCCCGTTCGCGCGCGGAGACCCCCCTGCTCCGCGCGCGAACGGCTACCTGGCCGGTGGGGGTGTGTCACCGGCCGGGTGGGGTATCGGGGTCAAGCGGAAGAGCAAAATCGCCGAGCCGCAGCAAGAGGGCGCCGCACACCGGCTGCTGGTCCCGCACTGCTGCGCAGCGCGGGCTCAGCGCACGAGGCGCGGGTGCCGCCTGGCGGTGTGCTCGCTGGTCAGCGCGGTGGCGCGGTGCACGGTCCCCGCGTCCGGGGCCAGCTCGAACACCCAGCACCGGGCCCGGTCGTCGTCCCACTCGTGGAACACGGCGACGCGCTCCCCGTCGACGAGCAGGTCCCCCGCCAGGAGGTCGGTCACGTCGGTGGGCAGGCCCAGCGCGGCCAACCCCGCCCCGTCGAGGCCGCCGTTGCGGTCGGGCGGCATCCCCGGCAGGCCCCACGCCATCGAGGCGTACCCGGAGTCGTCGGTGCGGTAGATGCCGTGCGAGTCCTGGTGGAACCTGGTGCGGCTGAACGGGACCGGCGGGTCCAGCCAGGCCTCGGCCCTGGTGACTATGCCGCCGCGCGTGGTCACGGGGACCGGTCCGCCCGCCGTGCGCGGAGTTCGTGCGGTGGTCATCTGGCGCGTGCCCTCGTTCCCCTGTCGTCGTTCGCGCTGACGACGGGGAGTCTGGTCCACCGGCCTGCAGATCGGCTTGAGGCCGGTGGTGGCGCGGTCTGGAGGTTTTCTCCAGGTCGGTGTGCCGATCCAGGGGTCAGTGGACGACGGCGGCGCGCCAGTCCTGCGGGGTGGTCTCGGCGAGCTCGCGCTCCTCGCGGGCCCCGGTTCCGCGCAGGAGTTCTTCCGCCAGCGCCCAGTGCTCGTCCTGGTGGTCCGGGTCGGCGGCGGCGAGGTCGCGCAGGGTGCGGGCGCGCCAGGTGTCCAGGCCCAGCTCGGTCCAGCCCGCCAGCGCGGTGGTGAGGTGCGCGCGGGCCGCCGCCAGCTCGCCCCTGGACAGGTGCAGCTCGCCGGTGGTGCGGGTGACCAGGGCGACGCCGAACCGGTCGTTGCCGCGCTCGCACACCTCCAGGCAGCGGGCCAGGCAGGCAGTCAGGTCGGCGGTCGGGACGTCGGGCAGCCGCAGCGCGGCCTTGGCCCACGCCTGGCGGGCGTAGGCCGCACCGAGCGCGTCGCCGACCTCGTCCAGGGCTTCGGCCGCCCGCACGCACAGCTCCGCCGACACCCGGTGCTCACCGCGCGCCCGGTGGCACAGCGCCACCCCGCGCAGGGCCAGCGCCTCGCCGCGCCGGTCGCCCGCCGCGGCGTAGCGGCGGACGGCCCGGTCGAAGCGGTCGGCGGCGGCCCCCAGGTCGCCCAGGTCGCGGTGCAGGGCGCCAAGGCCGTACTCGGCGGCGGCCACGACGGCGTCGTCGGCCAGCGCCGCGCCCAGCTCGGCGGCGGCGGTCAGGGCGGTGCGGGCGAGCTCGGGGTTTCCGCGCTCGCGGTGCGCGGTGCCGATGCCCGCCAGGCACACCGCGCGCACCGCGTCGTCCCCGGCCGCGTCGGCGCGCTCCAGCGCCCGCTCGAAGTGCGCGAGGGCGTCGTCGTACTCGTCCAGCTCGGCGTGCAGCTGGCCCAGCCCGGCCAGGACCACGGCCCCGGCGCGCGGGTCGCCGCTCTCCTCGGCCAGCGCGAGCGCGACCCGCAGGGTGCGCTGCCAGGCCTCGAACTCGTTGCGGGCGGCGAACGCCGAGGACAGCAGCACCGCGACCCGCAGCGTGGTCACCGCGTCGGCGCGCAGCTCGTGGGCGCGGTGGACGGCGCGCACGGCGGCGGCGGTCTCGGCGTCCAGCCAGCCCGCCGGGTCGGCCTCGACCTCGGCGACCAGCTCGGGGTCGGTGCTCGGGCTCCCGGTGGGGGCGGCGGGCAGGCGCGGGCTGAGCGTGACGCGGGGCAGGCCCTTCACGCCGGTCTCGGCCAGGTCGGCCCACGCGGCCAGGCAGGCGGCGACGGCGTCGGTCGCGGCGCCGGGCGGTTCGTGCTGGGCGGCCAGTTCGGCGCCGAAGAGCTGGACCAGGTCGTGGAAGCGGTAGCGGACCCGGCCGATCGGGTCGATGCCCGCCACGTCCAGCAGGCGCAGGTCGACCAGGTTCTCCACCAGGTCCTCGGCGGTGGCGGTGTCCACGCCCAGCAGCGGCGCGGCCACCCACCAGCCGAAGTCGGGCAGGTCCAGCAGGCACAGCAGGTGGAACGCGTGCTTGCCGCGCTCGTCCAGCTCGGCGTAGTTCAGGCCGAGGCAGGAGCGGATCGCCAGGTCGCCCACGGTCAGCTCGTCCAGCCTGCGGCGCTCGTCGGACAGCCGCGTCGCCAGGGACTTCAGCGGCCAGTGCGGGCGGGCGAGCAGCTTCGCCCCGGCCGCGCGGATCGCCAGCGGGACCCCCGCGCACAGGGTCGCGATGCGACGGGCGGCGTCGGGGTCGGAGGCGGTGCGGTCCGCGCCGATGATCCGGCCCAGCATCTCCACGGCCGAACCCGCGTCGAACACCTCCAGGTCGACGGCGGAGCCGAGTCCCGCGAGGCGGGCGCGGCTGGTGACCAGGACCAGGCAGCCGGGTTCGGTGGGCAGCAGCGGGCGGACCTGCTGCTCGGTGCGGGCGTTGTCGAGCACGACCACCAGGCGGCGGCCGGTCAGGTGCCGCCGGTACAGGGCGATGCGGTCGTCCAGGCCGGGCGGCAGGTCCTCGACGGGCACGCCGAGCGCGCCGAGGAAGCGGGCCAGCACGGTGGAGGCGCTGGGCGGGGCGCCGTGGCCGCGCAGGTCGGTGAACAGCTGGCCGTCCGGGTAGTGCTCGGCCAGCAGGTGCGCGGCGTGCACGGCCAGCGCGGACTTGCCGGTGCCGCCCGCGCCGGAGACCACCACGACCGGCGCGGCGGGGCGCTCGGGGCCGGTCGCGCCGAGGGCGAGGATCGCGGCCAGCTCGTCGGCGCGGCCGGTGAAGTCGTTGATGTCGGGCGGCAGGGTGCGGGTGAGCGGGCGGACCGCGGTCGTGGTGGCGGCCGTGGTGGCCGTGGCGCCCGCCGCGGCGGGGCGCGGCACGGCGGCGGCCGGGGTGGTCAGCGAGCCGTCCAGGATCGCGGTGTGCAGCTCGCGCAGGCCCCGGCCGGGTTCGATGCCCAGCTCGTCCAGCAGGTGCCGCCTGCCGTCCCGGTAGACCTCCAGCGCGGCGGCCTGCCTGCCCGACTCGGCCAGCGCGCGCATGAGCAGCGCCCGGCTCTCCTCGCGCAGCGGGTGCTCGGCCACCAGGCCGCGCAGCTCGTCCGCCGCGCTCAGCGGGCGGCCCAGCGCCAGCGCCGTCCTGGCCAGGCCGTCGCGGGCGGCCAGCCGGTGCTCGGCCAGCTCCCGCGCCCACGCCAGCGCGAAGTCCGCGTCCACGCCGTCGAGCGCGGGACCGCGCCACAGCGCCAGCGCGCGGCCGTACGCGGCGTGCGCGGCGGCGTGGCCGCCCGCGCGCTCGGCCTCGCGGGCGGCGGTGTGCTCGGCGGTGAACACGTCCACGTCGCAGTCGCCCGGCTCGGCGACGAAGCGGTAGCCGGGCGAGCTGGTGCGCAGGGCGTCGGGCAGGCCGACCTTGGCCAGCGCGCGGCGCAGCTGCGAGACGTAGGTGTGCACCAGCGCCGTCCCGGATGCCGGTGGCGCCTCGCCCCACAGCAGGTCGACCAGCCGCTCGATGCCGACCACGTGCCCGCCCTGGCGCGCGAGCGCCACCAGCAGGGCCTTCGGCTTGGGTCCCCCGAGCGCGGCCTGGACGGCGTCCGTCCCGACCGCGACCGGCCCCAGCAGCCGGATGCGCATGTGTGCCCCTCCCCCAGTTCCCGAGCCGATCCTCCCACCGGCCCCTTCGCCGGGTTCGGTTTCTCGCTCGGCCGCTTCGGGCCGCGTGCAACCCGTTGCGGGACAACGGGCCTGACCTCCCGTCCAAGATCACCGCGATTGTCGCACGCGCGCCCGACAGTGGTGCAGACGCGCGAAGGGGGGCCTGGTTGCCCAAGCCCCCCGGTGGTTCGCGATCGCGCGGGTTACTCCTCGTTCCAGCCGAGCGCGCCGAGCACCGCCGGTTCGACGATCGGGTTCATGGTGAGCATGTAGCTCGACGTCAGGTGGTTGTCGTCGAAGTACAGCAGCACGTTCCCGATGGCGGGCGGGCAGATGTCGGCGGTGCAGTAGTAGTCGGTGAAGTCGAGGAAGCTGACGTTGGCCGGGATGTCGTCGCGCCGCTCGTACGGCGGGCCGATGGTCAGCGCCACCAGGTCGGAGCGCTTCATCACGCACCGCTCGTCCTCGGCGCCGTAGCGGGCCGCGCACTCGGACGGCGAGTAGTCGTAGCGCGGGCTGTCCCGGATCGCGACGACGGGGATGCCCGCCGCCTCCAGGTTCTTCCACTGCGCGACGAAGCCGTCCGGGGTCTCCTCGTCGTGGTCCAGGCGGATGGTCCTGGTGGCCATGGTGACGACGGCGTCCGGCTTGAGGTCGACGATCCGCTCGGCCGCCGCCGCGTTCCAGTCCTCGCAGTCGCGGTCGCCCCGGACCGTCTCCGACTCGGTGGAGAACGGGCAGGCGCCCTTGATCATGGTGATGAGCTGCCAGTTGAGCCGCTCGGCGGTGGGCAGGAACGCCTCGGTGTACTGCTGGGCGTGCGAGTCCCCGACGATCACGATCTTCCTGGTGGGCTCGCCGTCGGCCGGACCGGTGCACACCTCCAGCTGCTGGGCGGCCGGGTCGGGGCGCTCGCAGCTGGCGTTCGGGATGAGCGACCACTGGTCGGTCATGGCCACCATCGGCGGGACCAGGCGGGCGTTGTCGTCGCCCGCGTAGGCGTAGCCCTCGGTGCGGGCGATCGCGCCGGGGTGGCTGTCGTCGGAGACCTCGGCGACGTAACCGGTCAGCCGCCGGTCGCTGGTCAGCTGCCACACGGCGGTGGCCGCGATCACCGGCACCATCGCGGCGGCGACCAGGCGGAACCGGCCCTTGCGGGTGGGGCGCTCGACGTAGCGGTGCGTGAAGGCGGCCAGCAGCAGGGACAGCGTGATGATGCCGAGGCCGCCCAGCAGGCCCACCTCGGTGCGGTCGCGGGCCACCAGGTACAGCACCAGGATCGGCCAGTGCCACAGGTAGAGGCTGTACGAGATGTCGCCGAGGTAGCGCAGCGGGCGGGTGCTCAGCAGCCGGTCCGCGCCGATCGGGCTGCCGGTGTGGCCCGCCAGCAGCACCAGCGAGGTGGCGACGGTCGGCCACAGCGCGGCCCAGCCGGGGAACATCGTGCCGACCTGGAGCAGCATCCCGCAGGAGGCGAGCATGAGCACGCCCAGCCAGCCCAGCGCGAGGCGGAGCCTGGCGGGCAGCTCGACCTTGTCGATCGCCAGCGCCAGCAGGCCGCCGAGGGCGAACTCCCACAGGCGGGTCGTGGTGGCGAAGTAGGCCAGCGGCTGGTTCGCGTTGGTCAGCTCCACCGAGTGCGCCAGGGACAGCGCGAGCACCAGGGTGAGCACGACGGCGACCGCGCGGGTGGCGTTGATGCGCAGGTGCCGCGCGGCGAGCGCGGCGGCCCCGACCAGCAGCGGCCAGGTCAGGTAGATCTGGCCCTGCACGGACAGGGACCAGAAGTGCTGCACCGGGCTGGCTTCGACGTGCGAGTTGAAGTAGTCCGTCGTCGTCGCGGTGAGCTGCCAGTTCTCCAGCAGCAGCAGCGAGGCGAAGACCTCCTCGACGGTGACCGGCCAGCGGTGCTCCGGCAGGAACATGACGCTGCCGATGACCGTGACCAGCAGGACCGCCGATGCGGCGGGGAACAGCCGCTTGGCCGTGTTGAGCCAGTAGGTGCGGTACTGGACCCCGCCCCGCTCGGCCATCCTCGTGAGCTGGCCGGTGACGAGGAAGCCGGAGATGAGGAAGAACGCGTCCACGCCACCGGAGACGCGACCGAGCCACACGTGGTACACGACGACGAGCAGGGCGGCGATGGCGCGCAGGCCCTGCAGTTCCGTGCGGTAGCGGCGCTTGCCCTCGACGGGGCGGGGTGGCGCTTGGGCGAGCACGTCAGAGGTCAACTGAGGGGTCCTTCAGGGGAGCCTTCGAGAGGTGGGGGTTCTCGCAGGCTCCCACGCGTTTTCCCACGCCCCTCGGGGCGGACGCGCTATCTTCAGGGTTTTGTCAGCTTTTCCAGACGCCCCGTGAGCAGCCTCGTCACGTTAAGGTGATGGGCTTTCACCCGCCCCAGGTCAGGGGTCCGCCAGGGACAGCACAAGATCAACCGGAGCATTCGGGCGAACTGGTCACGGTCTTCAGGTTCGCCCGCGCGGCGGTCTCACACCTGGAACGCGCGGGGGACCCCGCGGGGTTGCACGTCGCGGGAAAATCGTCGCGGGCGCTCGTCCGGGCGCCGCTCAGCGGGGCGCTCACCGGGGGCCGGTCGTCACCGGCCTGCCATCGCCGGGCGGTCGTCCGGGCGCGCTCACCGGGAGCAGCCGTCGCGGGCGGTCGTCGCCGGGGCACGCGGGGGCCGTGCGACGCGGGTCCTCGCCCCGCGCCGCCCGGTCCCGGTCAGTCGCGCTGCTGCTCGGCCAGGAAGCGCTCGAACTCCGCGCCCAGCTCGTCCGCGCTCGGCAGCGGCTCGTCCTCGCCGACGAGCAGGTTCTCCGAGGCCTGGGTGAACGCGTCGTACTGGCGTTCGAGGGCCTCCACGACCTGGGCCACCTCGCTGGACTCGGCGACCTGCCTGGCGATCTCGGCGTCGGTGCGGCGGGCGCTCTCGACCAGCGCGTCGCTGGACAGCGCGAGCCCGGTGGCCTTCACCACGGACCGCAGCAGGTTCAGCGCGGCGGCCGGGTAGCTGCCCTGCGCGAGGTAGTGCGGCACGTAGGCGGCGAAGCCCATCGCGTCCAGCCCGGCCTCGCCCATCCGCAGTTCGAGCAGCGCGCCCAGGTTGCCGGGCACCTGCACCCGGTTGAACGGGGAGCGCTCGATGACCAGCTCGGGGCGGGTGGCGTGCGAGATGACCGTGAGGTCGCGGGTGTGCGGCACGCCCATCGGCAGGCCGTGGACCCCGATCGCGAGCCGCACGCCCCAGCGCTCGACCAGCGCGATGACGGCCTTCGTCACGGCCTCCCAGCGGCGGTCCGGCTCGGGGCCGGTGAGCAGCAGGAACGGCGAGCCGACCGCGTCGTGCAGCAGGTGCACGACCAGCTCGGGGGCGTCGTAGTGCTCCCAGCGGTCGGTGGCGTAGGTCATGCTGGGCCTGCGGGCCCGGTAGTCCATGAGGTCGTCGACGTCGAAGCGCGCCACCACGCGGTGCTCGTGCGCCTCCAGCAGGTGCTCGGCCAGCGTCCCGCCCGCCGACCCCGCGTCCATGAAACCGTCGAAGTGGTGCAGCAGCACCGCTCCGGTCAGGTCCGGGACGTCGGAGTCGACCTCGAACAGCTCCTCCGGGTCCTGCGCCACGACGTCCTCCAAGTGTGCTTTCCGTGCCCCTTGTCCAGGTGGCAACGCCGATGGTCCCGGTTCCATTCCCGGCCGACTGGGGCGGTGTGGCGACCGTCGCGGTGACGAAGCGCACCCGCCCCGGCACGCCCCGAAGTCGGCAACGCGGCCGTCACCCGCTCGACCCGCGCGCGTCACACCAGCACCACCGGGGTCCGACGCACCCGCCACGTCCGGGTGACAGGACTTCGGCGGTCGGGTCATCGCGTTGACTTCGACAATGGTCGAGGTTCTAGCTTTCGTCACATGGACATGGAGACCACGGCCTGGCACTCGCTGCACCACGTCGCCAACGCGCGCCGGTCGAGCAAGCCGCTGTCGGTGGCGGCGCTGAAGCGGATCTGGCGGTTCGCCGACGTGTCCCGACCGAGGTTCGCGCAGTACCTGGTGGTCAGCGTGCTGGCCGCCGCGCTGGCGGTGCTCACGCCGGTGCTGGCCGGGCGGGTGGTGGAGGCGATCGTGTCCGGCGGCACGACCGGGTTCGTCGCCGGGCTGGCCGGGCTGATCGCGGTGATCGCGCTGGTGGAGGCCGGGCTGGGGCTGCTCGCGCGGTGGCTGTCGGCGAGCCTGGGCGAGAACCTGATCCTGCGGCTGCGCACCGTCGTCTACGACCACGTGCAGCGGCTGCCGGTGGCGTTCTTCACCCGCACCCGCACCGGGGCGCTGGTCAGCAGGCTCAACAACGACGTGATCGGGGCGCAGCGGGCGTTCAGCGACACGCTGTCCGGGGTCGTGGGCAACGTCGTCACGCTGGTGCTCACGCTCGCCGTGATGATCGGCTTCTCCTGGCGGATCACGCTGCTGGCGCTGGTGCTGCTGCCGGTGTTCGTGGTCCCGGCCCGCCGCATGGGGGCGCGGTTGGCGTCGCTGGAGCTGGAGGCGGCCGGGCACAACGCGGCGATGGGCGACCGGATGACCGAGCGGTTCTCGGCGCCGGGCGCGACGCTGGTGAAGCTGTTCGGCAGGCCCGAGCGCGAGTCGGCGGAGTTCGCGGAGCGGGCGCGGCGGGTGCGCGACATCGGGGTGCGCAAGGCGATGGCCACCACGGTGTTCATGACCGCGCTGACGCTGGTGTCCGCGCTGGCCACGGCGCTGGTGTACGGGCTCGGCGGGTACTCGGCGCTGCGCGGCGAGCTGGACGCCGGGTCGGTGGTGTCGCTGGCGCTGCTGCTGACCAGGCTGTACGCGCCGCTGACCGCGCTGGCCAACGCGCGGGTCGAGGTGATGAGCGCGCTGGTGTCGTTCGAGCGGGTCTTCGAGGTGCTGGACCTGGCGCCGCTGGTGGCGGAGAAGCCGGGCGCGGTGGCGGTCCCGGACGGTCCGGCGGCGGTGGAGTTCCGGGACGTGCGGTTCGCCTACCCTGCGGCGGACAAGGTGTCGCTGGCCTCGCTGGAGGAGGTCGCGGTGCTGGACTCGCGCGGCGGCGAGGAGGTGGTGCGCGGGGTGTCGTTCACGGCCGAGCCGGGGCAGCTGGTGGCGCTGGTGGGGTCGTCCGGGGCGGGGAAGTCGACCATCGCGTCGCTGCTGGCGCGGCTGCACGACGTGGACTCGGGCGCGGTGCTGGTGGCGGGCGCGGACGTGCGCGACGTGACGGCGGCCTCGCTGCGGGAGAGCCTGGGCGTGGTGACGCAGGACGGGCACCTGTTCCACGAGTCGGTGCGCGACAACCTGCTGCTGGCCGCGCCGGGGGCGAGCGACGCCGAGCTGTGGGACGCGCTGCGGCGGGCCAGGCTGGACGGCCTGGTGGCGTCGCTGCCGGAGGGGTTGGACACGGTGGTGGGCGAGCGCGGCTACCGGCTGTCCGGGGGCGAGCGGCAGCGGCTGACGATCGCGCGCGTGCTCCTGGCCAAGCCGCGCGTGGTGGTGCTGGACGAGGCGACCGCGCACCTGGACTCGACGTCGGAGGCTCAGGTCCAGGAGGCCCTCGGCGAGGCGCTGGCGGGCCGGACCGCGCTGGTGATCGCGCACCGGCTGTCGACGATCCGGTCGGCGGACCTGATCCTGGTGCTGGAGGGCGGGCAGGTCGTGGAGCGGGGCACGCACGCGGAGCTGCTGGCGGCGGGCGGGCGGTACGAGCAGCTGCACCGGACGCAGTTCGCGGAGGAGTCCGCGAAGGCGGGTGGCGGGGCGGTGGCGGCGCCGTGACCCGGCCGTCCCCCCGGTGATCCGCGACAGGTGATCCGCGACGTCGGTTCCGCCGGTGCGGCAGACTGGACCGGTGGAACTGACGCCGCGTGCCCTGTTCGGACTCGCCCGCTCGACCGTGGAAACCGCGGTCTCCGTGCCCGGTCGGGTGCTCGGGCTGCTCACCTCGGCCGAGGCCGTCGTGCGCGGGGCGGAGGAGCTGCTCGCGCGCACCCGCGCCGTGCTCGACGAGACCGAGGCGCTGGTCGCGCGGGCAGGCGCGGTGACCGCCAAGGCCGAGCTCGTCACGACCACCGCGCAGGACCTCACCACCACCGCGACCGCCATCACCACCGACGCCGGGTCCGCCGCGCGGACCGCGCGCGAGCTGCTGGAGTCCTACGCCCCGCTGGCCGAGCAGGCCCAGCCGCTGGCCAAGCGGTTCGTGGACGACCTCACCGAGCAGGAGATCGACGCCGCCATCGAGCTGGTCGACCAGCTCCCGGTGCTCACCAAGCACCTGCTGGAGGACGTGCTGCCGATGCTCGCCACCCTGGACCGGGTCGGCCCGGACATCCACCAGCTCATGGAGATCGCCGACGACGTGCGCCAGGCCGTGCTCGGCATCCCCGGTTTCACGTTCCTGCGCAAGCGCGGCGAGGACCGCGAGGACCGCGAAGAGCGCGAGGAGAGGGGCTGATCGCCCCGCCGCACGCCCCCTCGGGACGCCGCTGAGCACTCCGAATGGTCGTTTGACTCCCCGACCCGGTGTTTTATGGTCAGTCGGGCGGGGTCCCAACGGCGGTGCTCCGCCCGACGGAGGCGACGCGCATGGCGATGCCAGTGAGCGGCCGGGGCGCCCGGTCGCGCGGGTCCGCGCCGTGGTCGTCGGTGCCCCCCGACCTGGCGCGCAGGCTCCAACCGCTCGCGGGCGTGCTGGTGCGCGACGCCGTGCAGGAGATCCGGCGCTCCGTCCCCGCCTACGCCCAGCCCCTGGAGGGCAAGTTCCGCGAGGTGCTGGTCGGCTCGGTGGAGACCGCGATCGTCCAGTGCTTCGAGACGATCGTCGACCCGGACGCGCCGACCGGCGACTGGCAGGCGGTGCTGCGCTACAGCGGCCGGGTCGAGTTCCTCGAAGGGCGCACGATGGACGCGCTGCAGAACGCGGTGCGGGTCGGGGCGCGCGTGGTGTGGCGGCACCTGAGCGAGCACGGGCGCGAGCTGGGGCTGCCCAGCGACGCGCTGTTCGCCGTGGCCGACGCGATCTTCGCCTGGGTGGACGAGCTGTGCCGGGTCGCCGTCGAGGGCTACACCGAGGCGCAGGCCGGGGCGAGCGGCGCGCTGGAGCGCAGGCGCAGGCAGCTGCTCAAGGTGCTGCTGGGCGAGTCCCCGGCGTCGGCCCGGTCGCTGGCGGACCTGGCCGCGTCCACGGACTGGCGGCTGCCGGAGCGGGTCGCGGTGGTGGCGCTGGAGTACCGGGAGGACCAGCACCAGCTGCCGTCGCCCGCGTTCGGCCGGGACGTGCTGCTCGACCTGGAGAGCTCCGAGCCCTGCCTGGTGCTGGGCGGTCCCGTCGACCGGCGCGGGCTGGAGGCCGAGCTGCGCGGGCGCAGGGCGGCCGTGGGTCCGGTGGTGCCGCTGGCCGACGCGCGCCGGTCGCTGGGCTGCGCGCGGCGGGCGCTCGGGCTGGTGCGGCGCGGGTTGCTGCCGCAGGCGCGGGTCACCTGGTGCGAGGAGCACCTGGCGGTGCTGGCGCTGCTGGCCGACGAGTTCCTGGTGGAGACCCTGGTGGGGCGGGCGCTGGAGGTGTTCGCGCACCTGACCGCCAAGCAGCGGCACCGCCTGGAGACGACGCTGCTGGCGTGGCTGGGCACCAGGGGCGGGGTGGTGGAGGTGGCGGCCAGGCTGGGCGTGCACCCGCAGACCGTCCGCTACCGGATGCACCAGGTGGAGCGGCTGCTCGGCGACCGGTTGGACGACCCGGACGAGCGGTTGGCGCTGGAGATGGCGCTGCGCGCGCGGCTGCTGCTGCACGACGCCAAACCGGTCCCGCGCGCCGAGGTGACGGCCCTGCCGTCCCGCGCGACCGGCACTCCCCCGCAGGCGCAGGCGATCCGGCCCCCGCGCGCGCAGGCCCCGCGTCCGCGCCACCCGGCCCGCTCCCCCGCCAAGCCCCGCTGACGCCGCTGCGGGACGGGCGGGTTCCCCCTCCCTGCCTGGGGGAACCCGCCCCTCGCGGCGCGACCCCGAAGCCACGTCCCGAAGCGACCGCACCCCGGTCGGTTGCGCGCGCCCGCGATCGGGTACACCCGGCGCATGAAGAGGCGCATCGGCGTGCTCGCCGGGGTCGTGGTCCTGCTGGCCGCTTCCGTGCTCGGCGCGCTCACGCTGACGAAGGCGTGGGACCCGTTCGGCACCGACGTCGTCGACCGGTCGCAGCCGGCCGTGCTGAAGTCGTTGCGGGACCTGAGCCAGTTCCACGCGGCGGCGGGCGACTACCAGGTGGTGCTCGACATCGAGCAGGACGTCAAGTTCGTGC
The DNA here is from genome assembly GCF_024171695.1 of Actinosynnema pretiosum. Lineage (GTDB taxonomy): Bacteria > Actinomycetota > Actinomycetes > Mycobacteriales > Pseudonocardiaceae > Actinosynnema > Actinosynnema pretiosum. Next base: position 50,764 of record NZ_JAMTCF010000019.1, read on the forward strand.
CGAGCGCGCTGGCCGGGCAGCGGACCCTGTTCGTCGCGGCGGGAACGGTCAACGCGTTCGTGGACTTCGGCGGCATGGACGAGCGGGCCATGACCGTGTCGCAGGAGAACAGGACGGTCGAGATCGACCTGCCGTCGCCGCAGCTGGACAAGCCGAACCTCCAGCAGGACAAGTGCTACGTGTTCGCGCAGGAGCGCGGGCTGTTCGACCGGCTGGCCTCGCTGGTGGAGACCCAGGACCAGCAGGCGTTCTACGTGGCGGCCGAGCAGAAGCTGGCCGAGGCCGCGCAGACCTCGGAGCTGCGCAAGCGCGCGGTGGACAGCACGAAGAAGATGCTGACCGGGATGCTCGGGGCGCTCGGCTACCAGGTGAGCTTCCGGGGGTCGGACGACTGACCGGAGCGGGCTGACCGGGGCGAACCGGCGGGCGCAGGTCGACCAGCTGTCGCGGGACGGGTCCTCAAGGGCCCGTCCCGCTCTCGTTCCCCTTGCCGCGCAATGGTTCCGCGCACCGGTCCCGCGCACCGGTCCTGGGCAACGGTCCCGAGCAACGGCCCGGCGCGCCGCCCCCGCGCTCAGCCGAGCGAGGCCGCCGCCTCCCGCACCGCCGCGAGCTCCCGCCGCGCCACCTCCGGGAAGCCCAGCCCGTTGTCCGGGGCGATCCACCCGGCGAACGCGGCCCGGAACGCCAGCCCGCCCAGCTCCGCCGCGACCCCGGCGGCCGTCGCGTCCAGGCCGCGCGCCCGCAGCGAGGTGGCGAACGCCTCGGTGAGCGAGGCGATCTTGAGCAGCTCGCGCTCGCGCAGCTCGCTGTGCGCCTGCACGACGGCCTGCCGCTGCCTCGCCCACTCCAGCCGCTCCGGCCCGAAGAACGCGCCCATCGCGTCCAGCGCCAGGCCGATCACCTCGTACGGACCGGCCTCGGCGGGCGCGGCGGCGATCGCGGCGACCAGGGCCTCGTTCAGCGACTCCTGCCCGTCGAAGAGCACCTCGCGCTTGTCCGCGAAGTGCCGGAAGAACGTGCTCTTGCCCAGCCCCGCGCCCTCGGCGATCCCGGCGGCGGTGGTGCTGTCGTACCCGCGCTCGGCGAACAGCGCGAGCGCCGACCGCTGCAGCCGCTCGCGGGCGTTCGGCTCCCATCTGCCCATGCCCCCATCCTATGCGACAGGACTCGGTCCCATCACTGTGCTACGGTCATGAGACCAAGTCCCATCACTGGCGGTGGGGCGGCACGCGGAGGAGTGGGACATGCGGGTTCTCGTCACGGGCGCGTCCGGCTGGGTCGGCCGGGCGGTCGTCCCCGAGCTGATCGCGGCGGGCCACGAGGTCACCGGCCTCGCCAGGTCGGACGCGTCGGCGGCGGCCGTGGAGGCGGCGGGCGCGCGGGTGCTGCGCGGCGACCTGACCGACCTGGCGGTGCTGCGCGCGGGCGCCGAGGCGGCGGACGGGGTGGTCCACCTGGCGTTCGTGCACGACTTCACCCGGTTCGCCGAGGCCGTCGAGATCGACGCGGCGGCCATCGCGGCGTTCGGCGACGTGCTGGCGGGCACCGGGAAGCCCCTGGTGGTCACGGCGGGCACGCCGTTCGTCGCGGGTCGGGCGTCCACCGAGCACGACGGCCTGGCGCCCACCGGCGCGCCCGGCGACCGGGGTGGGAACGTCGCGCTGGCGCTGGGGCTGGCCGAGCGGGGCGTGCGGGTGTCCGTGCTGCGCCTGCCCAGGTCCGTGCACGGCGAGGGCGACCACGGGTTCGTGGCGATGCTGGTCGAGGCGGCCAGGGGGACCGGCAGGTCGGTGCACGCGGGCGACGGGTCCCAGCGCTGGCCCGCCGTGCACGTGCGCGACGCGGCCCGGCTGTACCGGGTGGCGCTGGAGCGGGCCGAGGCGGGCGCGGTGCTGCACGCGGTCGGCGACGAGGGCGTGCCGCTGCGCGCGGTGGCGGAGGTCATCGGACGCCGCCTCGGCGTGCCCTCGGGCAGCGGCGACCTCTCGGGGCTGGGGTTCGTCGGCGCGCTGATGGGCGTGGACCAGCCGTCGTCGGCCGCGCTGACCGCCGAGTCCTTCGACTGGCGCCCGACCGGTCCCGGCCTGCTGGCGGACCTGGAGGCCGGGCACTACTTCGCCTGAGCCGGATCGTCGCGCCCCCGCCCCACCGCGTCACGGGCGTCCCGCGTCACCGTCCCGCCGCGTCACGGGCGTCCCGGACCGCGCTCCCGATCAGCGACAATGTCCGGGTGAGGCGCAAGCAGAGACCGGCCGGGCTGTCCCAGCGGCACGGGTTGGACCCGGCCAGGGTGCGGATGCCGGAGGACGGGCCGTGGGCGACGCTGCGCGACCACCTGGTCGACCGGCTCCCCGTCCCCGCCGAGCGGGTCGACCTGATGCTCGCCGAGGGCCGGGTGCACGACCTGGCCGGACCGGTCGCGCCGGACGCACCGTTCACACCCGGCGGCGCGGTGTGGTTCCACCGGGACCTGCCGGTCGAGGTCCCGGTCCCCTTCGAGATCTCCGTGGTGCACCGCGACGACGCGATCCTGGTCGTGGACAAGCCGCACTTCCTGGCCACGATCCCGCGCGGCAAGCACGTCGTGGAGACCGCGCTGGTGCGCCTGCGCCGCGACCTCGGCCTGCCCGCGCTCAGCCCGGCGCACCGGCTGGACCGGGTCACGGCCGGGCTGGTGATGTTCGTGGTCGACCCGGCGCTGCGCGGGCGGTACCAGACGATGTTCGCCGATCGCCTGGTGCGCAAGGAGTACGAGGCGATCGCCCCGGTGCGCGACGACCTGGAGCTGCCGCGCGTGGTGCGCAGCCGGATCGTGAAGGAGAAGGGCGTGATCACCGCCCAGGAGGTGCCGGGGCCGGTAAACGCGGAGACGCGCGTGGAGCTGGTGGAGCGCGAGGGGGACCTGGGCCGCTACCGGTTGCTGCCGACGACCGGGCGCACGCACCAGCTGCGGGTGCACCTGAGCGGGCTCGGCGTGCCGATCGTGGGCGACGACTTCTACCCGGTGCTGCGGGAGAAGCCGCTGGACGACTTCACCGACCCGCTGCAGCTGCTGGCGAAGGTGCTGGAGTTCACCGACCCGGTGACCGGCGAGCACCGCCGGTTCACCAGCTCGCTGGCGCTCCAGGCCTGGGGGTGAGCCCGGCGCGGGCGGGTGGTGCCACACCCGCCCGCGCCGCGCGGTCGTCCAGGGGGACCCCGGTCAGCTCAGGTACTTGAGCATCTGGGTGATCTGCGCGGTCCGGGACTGGAACACGCGCTCGGCCAGCTCCTTGGTCTGCTGGTTCACGCCGTTCTCCCGCACGACCTTGGTCAGGTCGACCGCGTTGTGCTGGTGCGCGATGAGCAGGTTCAGGAAGGCCGTCTCGAACTCGGCGCCGCTCTTGCCCGCGACCTCGGCGATCAGCTCGGGGCTGGTGGAGTGGTCGCCGCCGTGGTCGGCGTGGACCTGCGGGTCGGTGCCGGAGGACTCGGGCTCGCCCCACTCCTTGAGCCAGGACACCATGCTGTCCACTTCGGACTTCTGGGTGACCTGGATGGCCGAGGCGAGGGTCTTGATCTCGTCGCGGGTGGCGCGGGTCTCGGCCAGCTCCACCAGGTCCTGGCCCTGGCGGTGGTGCTCGATCGCCATCTGGAGGTACATGACGTCGCTGGCGTTGTGGTCGCCCGCGCTCTGCCCGGACGCGGCCTGGCCCGCCGAACCGGTCGCGGCGGCAGGGGTGGGCCCGGCGTCGCCGCCCGACCCGCAGGCGGACAGCAGCAGCGCGCCCGCGAGCAGCGCGACGACGCCGGTGGCGCGCCTGTTCTTGTTCTGTGCCATGGGCTTCGTGCTCCTCAAGGGCAGGGGGACGCGCCCCCGGCGCTGGCCGGGGGCGCGATCAGCCGGTGGTCAGAGCCGCTGCCACAGGGCGGGCGTGGCGGAGGGCTCCCAGCCGGGGAGGGTGGTGTGCCCCTGGATGCACTTGTAGGTGGCGCCGCTGTAGGTCACCTGGTCGCCGGTCTTGTAGGGCGTGTTGGGCGCCCACTCGCCACCGCCCGACGGCGGCTTCTGCGTGGTGGTGGTCGGCTTCGGCGCGCTGGGGGAGCTGCTCGGCGGCGTGGTGCCGGGAGGCTGGGTGGTGGTCGGCGGCTGCGGCTTGCTGCTGGTGGGCGGCTCGGGATTGGTGCCGCCGCCACCGACCTGCAGGTCGATGCAGCTGTAGAACGCCATGGGCGTGTCGCCGATGTTCCACACGGCGAGCACCTTCTGCTTGCCGGTGCGCCCACCGAGGTCGACCGAGTGGCTCACGGTCGCGCCGGGGATCTTGTTGCCGTCGTTGAACTCGGCGATCTTCTGGCCGCCGATGAAGTACTGCCAGGTCGCGGTGGCGTGCCGCGCGGTCAGGGTCCAGTTGAAGGTGGCCTTGCCGCTGACGTTGGTGGTCGGCCAGTCGCGGCTGTCGTCGTTCAGCTCGGAGAACTGGCTCAGGCCGGCGTCGCAGCTGGTGAGGCCCTTGGGGCCCTCGACGCTCTGGGGCTCGTACTTGATGTTGCCGCAGGGGACCGCGCCCTGGGCGCAGAACGCCTGCCTGCTCGGCGGCGACGAGACGTAGCCGTGCGCGCTGGCGCTGCCCGCGGCCAGCACGACGAGGAACGGGGTGACGCCCACGCCGGCGAGGACCGCCGCGAGCTTTCGCTTGAATTCCATCAGGTGTCCAGCTCCTCACGAGGGCGCGCTCCGAGAGCGCGCCCTTGGCAGGGTTTCGTGCGCGAGAGAGGACGTCCAGGTGTGCCGGACCCGCAGGGTTTGGGTATCGGCGCGCCTTCAGGAGGGAGACGTCGACCATCGCGTGGTCTAGACCATAAAGCGATATTGTCAAGCGGGTCAAGGTAGTGAACCAACTGGCGTGACGTCACGTAGACCACCACGTGAGGGCCATGCGGCGCAAGGGCGGCACGCCGATCGCGAGCCGCGTCACCAGGGGTGGGACGCGGCGGGCCGGGGTGCCGACCACGCGCTGCGACGGCGGCGGGACCGGCCGTGGCCGAATCGATCAGGGCGTGCGGTGGAAATCCGGGCGGTGTTCGACCGGGGCGTCGAGGTGGTGCTTCCCGGATAGAGCGGAGACCTTTCCAGAAGGCGTGGAACTCGGGTGCGCGCCGCTCGTCGGAGCGCGTTTTCGGTGCGACGCCGAATTCCGAGGCCGGACCGCCCGGTTTCCCGCACCCCTGGTCGCGCCGGGCGCTTTCCCCGCGCCCGGCGACCCCTCGGGCCGGTCGCGGCGGCACGTCGGCCGCCGCCGCGACCGGCCCGCCTCCACCCCCGGCGCGTCGGCGCGGGGAGAACGGGTAATCACGTGGACGTGGAGCACTCGGAACCGCGGTGGCGCGCGGCCGTCCCGCACTCGGTGACGGCGCACGACGGCACGGCGCTGCCCGCCGCCGAGGCGGGCGCGGGCGACGCGCTCCTGCTGTGCGGCGAGCACCCCGAGGACCTGACCGGTTTGGCCGAGCTGCTCGCGCCGAGACTGCGGGTGATCCGCTGCGCGGTGCGGCCGGAGCACGCCGAGCGGGACGCGGAGGCGGCGCGGGAGCACTTCGCGCTGGACACGATGTCGTTGCTGGGGCACGGTTCCGGCGCGGCGGTGGCGCTGCGCTACGCGCTCGCGCGGCCGGAGCGGGTGGAGGCGCTGGTGTGCGTGCCGGACGGCGAGCCGGAGTTCCCGCCCGGCTGCGCGGGCCTGGCCCCGCCGACGCTGCTGGTGGAGGGCGGCGAGCCGACGGAGTGGGCGGAGCTGCTGTCCGACGAGGCGCCGTCGGTGCGCAGGGTGGTGCTGCCGGACGCCGGGAGCCCGCCGTGGACCGGGTCGCCGGGCGCCTTCGGCTGGGCGGTGCTGGCGCACCTGGGCGTGGGCTAGCCGCTCTCCTTCGCCCGCAAGGACTTCCTCACCCCGTCAGTGGTTGATCGCTCTGCCGGTGGTCGACCGCTCTGCCAGGGATCGACCGCCCCGCCAGGGGTTGATCGCCCTAACTGTGGTCGACCGCCCGCCGGTGGTCGACCGCCCCGCTGCTAACGCCGAGGGCCCCTCCCCACACCGGTCGTCCCGGTGCGGGAAGGGGCCCTTCAGCGCTGCTCGTCAGCGGAGGTCCGCCGGTGGTGGGGTCGAGAGCGGCCCACCACCGTCCGGGCCGACGATCAGCAGTACAGGTTGCCGCCCGGCGTGGCGCCCAGCACCCCGACGAAGCGGTTGTAGGCGTCGACCCGGCTCTGGACCTGACCGGGGTTGCCGCCGTTGCACTCGATCGACCCGTTGATGCTGCGGATCGTCTCGCCGAAGCCGCGCCCGTTGACCATCGCGTTGTGCGGGGTCATGGTGCCGGGACCGGTCTGGGTGTTCCAGTACCAGAGCGCGGTCTTCCAGGCCACGGCCGAGTCGTTCTGCACCAGCCACGGGTTGGTCAGCAGCGGCAGGCCCAGCGCGTCGCCCGCGGCCTTGTAGTTGAAGTTCCAGCTGAGCTGGATCGGGCCGCGGCCGTAGTACGCGGCGTTGCCCGCCGGGCACCCGTACGGCTGGCCGGTGTCGCAGTAGTGCGGGTAGTTCGCGGTGTTCTGCTCCACGATGTGGACCAGCCCGCCGGTCTCGTGGTTGACGTTGGCCAGGAAGGCCGCCGCCTCCTGCTTCTTCACCGTGTCGCTGCCCGTGTTGGCGAAGCCGGGGTACGCGCTGAGCGCCGCCACGAGACCGCTGTAGGAGTAGAAGGAGTTCCGGCCGGGGAACATCGAGTTGAACTGCGACTCGCTGACCACGAACGAACCGGGGTTCGGCGGCTGGTCGCCACCGCCGCCGCAGGTGTGCGGCTTCCAGTACCAAGTGCTGATCACCGGGTCGTAACCGGGGTTCTCGTGCTCGGCGATGTAGTACTTGCCGTTCGTGTACTTCACGATGGACCCGGCGGCGTACCACTGACCGGCCACCCAGTTCGGGTGGTTGCAGTTGCCGTTGCCGGGCTGGGTGCCGCCGCCGCACCCGTTGTGCGGCTCCCAGTACCAGGTGCTGATGACCGGGTCGTAACCGGGGTTCTCGTGCTCGGCGATGTAGTACTTGCCGTCGGTGTACTTCACGATGGAGCCAGCGGCGTACCACTGGCCCGCGGTCCAGGTGGTCCAACTGCAGTCCGCCTGGACGGCCGCGGCGGTCTTGGCGCTCGCGGGCTCGGTGCCCGCGGTCGCGGGGATGACGGCCGCGAGCGCCGCCACCACGACGAGGGCGGCGGAGGCCGCCACCGCACGGATTCTCGACACGTGATCACATCTCCCGGTTGGGGCGCTTTGCGTGCCTGACAGTCTCCAGACTCAACCGGATTGGTCTACACCAGTCAAGGCCATCCGGATTCCATTCGGGGGCGACGAACCCCTAACAATGAGAGCGCTCCCATGCAGGTCAACCCCTATGTGGTCCATTGTGGACGATCAAGTTCGGAGGGTGGGGGGAACCCCGGTTTTCAGCGGACCACCACCTGTTTCGGGTGCGGGATAGCGGTTGGGGGGCGGGGCGGCGGGAGCGCGGGAGCGGACCCGGCGCGCGACCGGGAGGAGGGCGACGGGCGGGTGGCGAGATCACCGGCGTGCCACCCAGGATCGACTGAACGGCTGCGCGACATGACGGTGGCGACGGCGGCGGCCACGGCCACGGCCACGGCAGCCCGCCCCGAACCACAACCCGACCCGACCCGACCCGACCCGACCCGACCCGACCTCGACGCTGCCCCACTCCCGATCTCGACTTCAACTCGGACTCGGACTCGGACTCGACCCCGGTCCCGGCCTCGGTCTCAAGCTCGGTCTCGACCCCGGTCTCAGTCCCGGCCACGGCCTCAGTCTCGGTCTCAATCCCGGTCTCAATCTCAAACCTGAGAGTGGGGCCGGGGTCGGACCTATGGGAGCGAGGCCGGTTTGAGTGAACGGACCACTCGCCCAAGGAGGGTGAACGGACCAATCACCACCGAGCCCTGGTAAACGGACCGATCACCGCTGACCAGCGAAGAGTCAACTCGCACAGCCCCAAGTGAACGGTCCGTTCACCTCAACCCCGTGAACGGTCCGTTCGCTTCCAACCGGGTTGAACGGTCCGTTCAACCGGGATCGGGAAACCGAGAGCGCGAACCGCCCGGTCAGCAGTCCGTCATCGAACAAGCGGTCAATCGCATCGCCATCAACGACATCGCACGCCGTTTGATCAATTGACCCGGAGGAGGGTTTTGCCCACGGTGTGGCGGGCTTCGATTGCGGCGTGGGCTTCGGGGGCGCGTTCCAGGGGGAACCGCTGGCCTACGACGGGTTTCAGCGTTCCGGTCTCCGCGTGTCGAAGCGCTTCCCGGAAGGCCGCCCTGATCCGGTCGGGGGTCGGACGTTCCGGGCGCACCAGTTCAACCCCGCGCCGAGCCGCATCCACGGGGTCGACGGCGGACCACTCGCCGCTCGCCAAGCCGTAGCTGACCATCCGGCCGCCCGATCTCAGCAAGCCGTGCGCCGTCCGCCCCAGCGGTCCGCCCACGCCGTCGAAGACCACGTCCACCTCGCCCACCAACCCCTCCCAGCCGGTGATCGAGTAGTCCACGGCACGCGCTGCCCCCAGATCGCGGACCAGTCCGACCTTGCGCGTCCCACCCGCCGCACCCACCACCTCGGCCCCCGCAGCCGTCGCCAGTTGGACGAGCAGGCTTCCCACCCCACCCGCTGCCGCGAGCACCAGCACGCGCTTCACCGAATCCGGGACCCGCCCTCCGCCCTCAGCCGCATCGGCAGCGGCACCACCGCCCCTCGGCTGAGCACCGACCCCCGCACCCGACTCTGCAAGATCACCACGCCCGGCGGCAGGCCCCACCACCAACCCAGCCGCCCGAAGGTTCAACACCGCCGTCCGCCCATCCGCCACCAGGGCCGCCGCCTCGTCAACGCCCACCCCTTCCGGCACCACCACCGCCTCCGCAGCGTCCACCACCACCCGCTCCGCGTACCCCCCGCTCCCCCCGGTACTGGCCGCCACCACCCGCCCCAGCAGTTCCCCGCTCACCCCGTCCCCCACTGCGGTCACCACCCCAGCCACCCCACCGCCAGGCACATACGGAACCCGTACCGGCCACGGAGCGTTACCGGCGCGCGCCTGCGTTTCCACGAACGTGACAGCCGCCCAGACCACCTCCACCAGCACCTGCCCGCCCCCCGGCACCGGGTCGTCCACCTGCTCCACCCGCAGCACCTCGGGCCCGCCGAACTCCGTCACCCGCACCAACCGCACCGAATTCCTCCTTCACCGACACCCGCCCCCAACCCCCGGCCAGACCCGGCCAGACCCGGCCAGACCCGGCCAGACCCGGCCCCCGGCCAGCCTCCGCTAGCCCCGACTAGACCTGGCCAGCCCCAGCTAGACCTGGCCAGACCTGGGCAGGCCCGGCCAGCCCCAGCCAGACTTGGGCAGGCCTGGGTTCACCACCGGCGCCCCCGGCCAGACCTGGGCCACCCCCAGACCCACCGCCTGGCCCGCCACCAAGCCGACGGCCACGCCACCCCAGGCCCCAACCATCAGCCCAACACCGCGCCGCCCCCAGGCCCAACTACCAACCCGTCAGGCACCACCCACCACCCGCCACCACCGCGCCGCCCAGGGCCACCACCCCGCCTCATGGCCACCCTCCGCCCCGTCTCATGGCCCAACCACCAATCCGCCAAGCACCACTCGCCACCACCGCGCCGCCTTAAGGTCGCCACCGACCCGCCTCATGGCCGCCCCCGCCCGCCCCAGTCCCCAGTCCAGCCCCAGTCCCCGGTCCCCGGCCCCGGCCCCGGTCCCTGGTCCCCGATCCCTGGTCCCCGATCCCTGGTCCCTGGTCCCCGATCCCTGGTCCCTGGTCCTTGGTCCCTGGTCCAGCCTCAGCCCCCAGCCCAACTCCAGTCCCCAGCCCAACTCCAGCCCAACTCCACCCCTCAGCCCTCAGCCCGACCCCAGCCCCAGCCCCAGCCCCGACCCAGACCCAGACCCAGACCCAGACCCAGCCTGCGACCTGAACCGCACCGGAGGTCAAGCCCGTCCTTGTCCCCGCCCCCGAACTGCCCCTACCCTCCCTGGGAGCGCTCCCAGAACCGTGTTCACCCGACGTCAGAGCAGACGGAGGAAGACCGCATGAGACCGCGCACCCCCGCCCCCCGGCGTGCGATCGCCGCATCGGCGGCACTGGCTCTGCTCGCCGCAGCAGCCACTGCGGCCCCCGCCACCGCACAATCCGACCAGCGGGCGACCCCCGATCGGGGGCAGTCACCCACCGTGACGCAGGCCTACGAGCGGATCGTCAACGGGTCGTTCGCCTCCGGCACCGCCGACCCCTGGTGGGCGGGTTCCGGCGTGTCCAACCGGCTCGTCGACGGCGAGCTGTGCGCACGGGTCCCCGGCGGCACCGCCAACCCGTGGGACGCCCTGATCGGCCAGAACGGCGTCCCGTTCGAGGCGGGTCAGGAGTACGCGCTCACGTTCACCGCCAGGGCCGACCGACCGCGCCCCGCAGCCGCCGCGCTCGGCGAGGGCGTCAGCCCGTACCGCCAGATCGCCAAGCACGACGTGCAGCTCACCACCGAGCGCCAGACCTTCACCTTCACCTTCACCTCGGACCTGGACTTCCCCGACGCGGGCGCGGGCCAGCTCACCTTCCACCTGGGCGCGCTGCCCGAGGAGAGCACGGTCTGCGTCGACGACGTCTCCCTCGTCGGCGGGGTGAAGCCGCCGGGCGGCGAGCCCACCGGCCCGGCGCGCAAGGTCCTCGTCGACCAGGTCGGCTACCTGCCGAAGGGCCCGAAGCACGCCACCGCGCTGCACCCGGCGACCACCCCGCAGCCGTGGACCCTCACCAGGGGCGCGACCACCGTCGCCAGCGGCACCACCACCCCGAAGCCCGCCGACGCGGCCTCGGGCGACCCGGTGCACCTGATCGACTTCTCCGCCGTCGAGACCGAGGGCGCGGACTACGTGCTCACCGTCGGCGAGGAGTCCAGCTTCCCGTTCGAGATCGGCACCACCCACCTGGCGGATCTCCGCACCGACGCGCTGAAGTTCTTCTACCACCAGCGCAGCGGCACCCCGATCGAGGCCGCCCACGTGGGTGAGACCTACGCCCGCCCGGCCGGTCACGTCGACGTCGCCCCGAACAAGGGCGACAGCGCCGTCGGCTGCCTGGTCGACTGCGGCTACACCCTGGACGTGCGGGGCGGCTGGTACGACGCGGGCGACCACGGCAAGTACGTGGTCAACGGCGGCATCTCGGTCTGGCAGGTGCTCAACGCCTACGAGCGCGCCAAGCTCAAGGGCGCCGACGCCGCGCTCGGCGACGGGAAGCTGAACATCCCGGAGAGCGGCAACGGCGTGCCGGACGTGCTGGACGAGGCCCGCTGGGAGGTCGAGTTCCTGCTCAGGATGCAGGCCCCGGATGGCATGGTCCACCACAAGATCCACGACGTGAACTGGACCGGCCTCCCCCTGCTCCCGCACCAGGACCCGCAGGCCCGCAGGCTGTCCCCGACGAGCACCGCGGCGACCCTGAACGCGGCGGCCGTGGCGGCGCAGGCCGCGCGGTTGTGGCGCTCGGTCGACCCGGCGTTCGCCGACCGGACCCTCGCGGCGGCCGAGCGCGCCTACGCGGCGGCGAAGGCGAACCCGGCCAAGCTCGCCGACCCGAACGACGCCACCGGCGGCGGCGCGTACAACGACAACGACGTCAGCGACGAGTTCTACTGGGCGGCGGCCGAGCTGCTGACCACCACCGGCAAGTCCGGCTACCGCGCCGACGTCACCTCGTCGCCGCACTACAAGGCAGCCGCGCTGAACGGCCGGGGCATCGACTGGGCGTACACCGCGCCGCTGGGCGACGTGACGCTCGCCCTGGTCCCGAACGGCCTGCCCGCCGCCGACGTCGCGGCGACCAGGGCCCGGTTCGCCCAGGTCGCGGACGGGATGCTGGCGCAGGCGGCGGCGCAGAACTACCCGGCCCCGTACGAGACGGTGAACTACGACTGGGGCTCGAACGGCCTGATCGCCAACAACGGCGGCGTGCTGAGCGTGGCGTTCGACCTGACGGGTGAGGCGAAGTACCGGGACGGGGCGTTCGAGGCGCTGCACTACCTGCTGGGCCGTAACCCGGTCGGGTACTCCTACGTCACCGGTTACGGCGAGCAGCCGGTGCGGAACGTGCACCACCGGCACTGGGCGAACCAGCTGGACCCGTCGCTGCCGATCGCGCCCCCCGGCGTGCTGTCGGGCGGTCCGAACAGCGCGCTGCAGGACCCGGTGGCGGCCAGGCTGCTGCAGGGCTGCGCGCCGCAGAAGTGCTTCGTGGACCACATCGAGGCGTACTCGGTCAACGAGGTCACGGTGAACTGGAACTCGGCGCTGGTGTGGCTGTCCTCGTGGGCGGCGGAGGTCGCGGAGGCGCCGCAGCAGCCGGAGGGCGGCTGCTCGGTGTCGTACCGGGCGAGCTCGTGGTCGAACGGCTTCTCGGCGAACCTGGTGCTGCGCAACACCGGTGACCAGCCGTGGTCGGCCTGGGAGCTCGGCTTCACCTTCCCCGGTGACCAGCGCATCACCCAGTCGTGGTCTGGCGTGTGGAGCCAGGACGGCAGCCGGGTGCGCGCCGCCAACGCGGCCTGGAACGGCTCGGTGCCGCCCGGCGGTTCGGTGCACCTCGGGTTCACCGGCTCGCACGGCGGGACGAACCAGGACCCGACCGGGTTCTCGGTGAACGGCGCCCGCTGCGCGGCGGGCTGAGCAAGGCGCGGCATCGTCCGGCGGGGGTCCACCGCGGCACTCCCGGTCCCCCGCCGGGCGCTCGGCTAGCGGTGCGCGGCCTGGCCGACGGGCCGCACCAGGATCTCGTTGACGTCCACGCCGGGCGGCTGCGAGACCGCGTACATGACGGCGCGGCCGACGTCCTCGGGCGCGAGCTTCGGGTCGTCGGCGCGGGAGGCGGGCACGCACCCGGTGTCGGTCAGCCCCGGCTGCACGACGGTGACCCGCACACCGGTGCCGACGCACTCGGCCCGGATGCCCTGGGCGAGCCCGGTGACGGCCCACTTGGTGGCCGAGTAGAGGTTCCCCGGCCGCACGCCGCGCCCGGACGCCGAGCCGGTGAGCAGCAGGTGCCCGCGCGAGGCGATCAGGGCGGGCATGGCGGCGCGGGCGGTGAACGCGGGGCCGCACACGTTGGTGACGACCATGTCGGTCCAGGTGTCGGGCGGGTCGCCGTCGTCGGTGGTGAACGAGGTGTCGACGCTGGTCCCGGCGTTGGCGAGCACCACGTCGACCCGCCCCCACTCCCCCAGGACCCACTCGAACAGGTCGGATACCTGCTCCCAGGAGCGGACGTCGCAGGCGCGGGCGCGGACCCGGTCGTCCTCCCGGTCGCGCAGGGCGTCGACGTCCCGCGCGGCGAGCACGACCCGGTAGCCCGCCTGCTCGGCCATGCGCGCGGTGGCCGCACCGATGCCGCGCGTTGCGCCCGTGATCACGAAAACCCCTGATTTCATGGGGAAACACGCTACTGGGTTCGGGTTTCCGAAACGTTTTCACCAAAAAGAGTGACGAGAAGCAACCTCTTGCACTAATTCCCTCCGTAAAGACGGATGCAAGGTCACCCGAGCGTGACCGGCATCGACCGATTGGGGGATCATGGGCAGCGAGCAGTTCAAGCGGCGGGCCGCGCTGGGCCTGGGTGGGGCCGCGGCGGCCACGGTCGCGTTCGGCGGGGTCGCCTCGGCGCAGCCGACGGCCGCGACCGAGGGCGTCGACTGGGAGTCGCTCATCCCGACCAGCGCGGACCTGTCCCGCCTGAAGATCAACTGGACCTACCAGGCCCAGAAGGCGATCGCGGGCGGCACCTGGTCCTCGCACATCGCGTTCAGCGACCCGGACGGCACGCTCAAGCCCGCCGTCGAGGACAACGCGGACCGCGTGGTCGAGGCGTACAGCGTCAACAAGATCGCGGTCGCGGTGGCCGTGCTGGACAAGGTCGACCGGGGGCTGCTCACGCTCGACCAGCGGGTCGACGTGACCGAGGCCATCGTCATCCAGGACACCGACGGCATCTTCGGCCTGGACGGCGCGTACCCCAGCTCGGTGACGCTCGGGCACGTCCTGGCGACCCTGCTGACCGTCTCGGACAACACCGCGGTGCGGCTGTGCGGCCTGGTGGTCCCGGCGCTGGAGCTGAACGAGATCCTGCGGTCCAAGGGCTTCACCGCCACCCAGGTGGTGCCGGTGGCGAACCCGAACCGGTTCTTCCTCGGCACGACCACGCCGCGCGAGACCTTCACCCTGCTGCAGAAGCTGGTGCGCGGCGAGCTGCTGTCGGCGGCGTCGACGGCGCACCTGCTGAACGTGCTGCGGTCGCTGACCTCGTTCAACGACGGCATCCGGGCGCGGTTGACCTCGCCGGAGCGGCTGAACGTGGCCACCAAGGCGGGCTGGTTCGACGACGGGCGCAACGAGGCGGGCGTGGTGTTCGACGCCCAGGGCAAGCCGATGATCACCTACGCGCTGTTCGCGTCGGGCACGTTCCGGGGCGACACGGCCTCGCACCTGGAGGACTACGGCGCCACCCACCCGGCCGCGCGCGCCCGCGCGGGCCTCGGGCGGGCCATGTACGACTCGGTGCTGCGGGTCACCGCGAACACCTCCAGGGTGTACCGCGCGAAGAGGCACCAGCCGTACAACGGCGGCTGATCGGGGAATTCCCCGGTTTCGGCGGACTCGCGCCGTCGATTCAGCGGTGATTCAGCGGCGTGTCGCCCGGCGGGATGCGGAGTTCTTCCCGCCGGGCACGCTCCCAGCCGCCGGGTTTGCGGTTTCCGCAGGTGGAAACCGGTGCGCGCGACTCATCGGCGGGAAATCCGGTGATTTCCGGTATCCGAGCGGACCCGTTCGCGCTCCTTTCCGGCAAGGGGAGTCGACGGGGATCGGGGGATGCCGGATGACCGGGCTTTTGCGCCTCAACGCCGCACGACCGGGTGAGTCGGACCCGCCGCTGCGGGCGTCGCGCGAAGTGCAGGGGAACGTGCTGGCGGCGTTCAACAAGGACCACCAGCAGTTCAGGTTCGTGCGGTTCGGCGACGCCCGGCTGGCGCGGACCTGGCTGGCCGGGATGCTCGGCCACGTGTCGGTCACCGCCGACGTCGAGGACTTCAACGAGGCGTTCTCGCTGGGGCGGACGATGTTCGGCCAGGACCCGACGACGCTGCGGGCGACCTGGGTGAACCTGTCGCTGACCGCGCGGGGCGTGCTGGCGGTGGCCGCCGACCCGACCGCCGTGGAGGCCGACCTGCGCGCGGTCGACCCGCTGCTGGTGGAGGGGGCGCTGGCGCGGGCGGAGGCCAACGGGGACACCGGGGAGTCCGGGCCCGCAGGGTGGGTGTTCGGCGGGGACGGGGGCGCGGTGCACGCGGTCGTCACGGTCGCCTCGGACACGCGCGAGCGGCTGCGGGCCACGACCAGGCAGCTCGACCTGCTGGACCGGCTGCTGGGGGTGCGGCACCTGCACCTGCAGGACGGCGAGGTGCTGCCCGCGCCGCTGGCCGGGCACGAGCACTTCGGCTACAAGGACGGGATCTCGCAGCCCGCCGTGCGCGGTTTCCACCGCGAGGACCCGGCGCGGCCGGGTCACCGGCTGGACCACCCAGGGGCGCTGCTGGTGAACGCGGGCGAGTTCGTGCTCGGGCAGCGGACGGAGCGCGAGGTCGAGCCGGTGGTGCCCGCGTGGCTGCGGGACGGGTCGATCCAGGTGGTGCGCAGGCTCAGCCAGGACGTGGCCGGGTGGCGGGCGGCGGTGGAGGCGCACGCGCGGGCGATGGCGCCGCAGGTGGAGCCGGAGCGGATGGGGGCGCTGCTGGTGGGCAGGCGGCTGGACGGGACGCCGCTGGCGCGACCGACCGAGCCGGCGGAGAACGACTTCGACTACGCGGACGACCCGCTCGGCGCGGCGACGCCGTGCACGTCCCACATCCGCAAGGCGAACCCGCGCTCGTTCACGGCGCCGTCACCCAGGACGCACCGGATCCTGCGGCGCGGCATCCCGTTCGGACCGCCGCACGACGTGGAGCCGGAGGTGGAGCGGGGGCTGGTGTTCGTGGCGCACTGCACGTCGCTGGCGGAGCAGTTCGAGTTCCAGCAGCGGGTGTGGGCGAACGACCCGGCGTTCGCGGGCGGCGCGGAGGGGGCGCCGACCGGGACGGACCCGGTGATCGGGGTCGCGGGTGGGGGGACGGTGGACGCGGGCGGGAGCCGGGGGGAGCTGGGGTTCCGGCGGTTCGTGCGCACGACGGGGGCGGTGTACGCCCTGGTGCCGTCGGTGAGCGCGCTGAGGCTGCTGGCCGCAGGCCGAGCGCTGCCCCGGTAGGACCGGGGCGGAGCTCGCAGGCGGGCCGGTCGTGACCGCCGTCCACGACCGGCCCGTTGGGGGGGTGGGGTGAGGGGCGGGTGGCTCCAAGGTGAGGCAGTCGAAGGCGGTCGGGGCAAGCACGGGGATTCTCCGCCGAACGGACCGTTCACCCGCCCCGGCACCACTCCGCACATCCGCTCAACCTGCACAACCGACTCGGCCCACACACCCGCTCAAATCCTCAATCACTGACCACACACCCGCTCGACAGCACACCCGCACACCGTGCAACCGCTACCGCCGCCCGCAGGGTGACAAGAGCCCGGTTGAACGGTCCGTTCAACGAGGGG
Source organism: Actinosynnema pretiosum (assembly GCF_024171695.1). Lineage (GTDB taxonomy): Bacteria > Actinomycetota > Actinomycetes > Mycobacteriales > Pseudonocardiaceae > Actinosynnema > Actinosynnema pretiosum. The sequence continues at coordinate 67,509 of NZ_JAMTCF010000019.1, forward strand.
TGAACGGACCGTTCAACCGCCCAACCACACCACTGCACCACTGCACCACTGCACCACTGCACCACTGCACCACCGCACCACCGCACCCCATAGGTGGCCATGCCCGGTTGAACGGACCGTTCAACCGGCCACGCTCCGTAACTCCCGCTCAACCACCTCAATCACGCAGCCACACCACCGCCCGAAGGCGGCCATACCTGGTTGAACGGACCGTTCAACCGGCCACGCTCCATAACTTCAGCCCAACCACCTCAGCCACACAGCCACACAGCCACACAGCCACACAGCCACACAGCCACACAGCCACACAGCCACACAGAAGTGGCCATACCTGGTTGAACGGACCGTTCAACTGGCCGCCCTACATCACTCCCGCGCAACCACCTCATCCGCGCAGCCACGCCACCGCCGCCCATACGTGGCCAAGCCCGGATGAATGGACCGTTCAACCGGCCGTCCCGCATCACTCCCGCCCAACGCCCTCAAGCGTGCGGCCACACCACCATCAGCAGGTGGGCCAAGGCGGTCGAACGGACCGTTCAACCGGCTTCGTGACCAGGCCGAAGACCGAAGTGCCAGCTCAGTGGCTCATCCTCCCGGTTTGCCGCTTTGCGGCACTACCGCGCCACCAGCCGCCGGAAATCAGTCGCCGGTCGCCGGTCACAGTCCACGATCGAGGCCCACAGACCTTCGGTCTCCGCCAGCCGCCAGCCGCCAGCCGCCAGCCGCCAGTCGCCAGTCGCCAGTCGCCAGTCGCCAGTCGCCAGTCGCCAGTAGACCGGCCTATTCCGGTTGAACGGTCCGTTCAACCGAGCGGGCGGTGAGCCGTCGTGTGCCTTCCGCCTGCCATCCGCGTCCGGTGGCCAAGCGCCCAGCGCTCCAATCGCCCCCGCTCGCCCCGCAGGGTTCACCCGTCATCCCGCTCGGCATCCAGCCGAAGCCATCCCGCGCGCAGGGCCCAGCAATTCACGCCCGGTCTCCGCCTGCGCCCCAGCACCAACTCCGCACCCACCACCAACTCCCCCGGTCGCACACCCACCGCCAACACCCCACCCCCACACCCCACCCAGCCACCACACCCCCCCCCCCCAAACCGCCCAACCACCCCCGAACCACCCCGCCAACCCCCACCTTTTCCCCACCGCGCCGCGCCAGGCTCTTGTCTTCCCGCCCAACCGGGCTAGTCTCGCCCAACCACCAACCCGGAGGAGGCCGCCTTGGCGTTGCGGCAGGTCACGCTGGCCGAGGTTGCCAGGCACGCGGGGGTCTCGCTGGCGACGGCCTCGCGCGTGCTCAACGGCAGCACCCGGCAGGTCAGCGACGAGCTCAGGGACAAGGTCGTCGGCAGCGCCGAGCAGCTCGGCTACCTGCCGAACGCCGCCGCGCAGGCGCTCGCCCGCAACAGCAGCGTGCTGGTGGGCCTGGTGGTGCACGACATCGCCGACCCGTACTTCTCCAGCATCGCGGCGGGTGTGACGAGGGTCGCCGAGGAAGCGGGCATGGTGCTCGTGCTCGGCACCACGAACCGCGACCCGGCGCGCGAGGTCGAGCTGGTCAACACGCTCCGCGCGCACCGCGCCCGCGCCCTGGTGATCGCGGGCAGCCGCAGCACCGACCGGGCGTCGACCGCGCGCCTGGCCGAGGAGGTCGCCGCGTTCACCGCCCAGGGCGGGCGGGTGGCGTGCATCTCCCAGGCCAAGCTGGGCGCCGACACGGTCGTGCCCGGCAACCGCGCGGGCGCCCGCGCGCTCGCCAGGGAGCTGGCCGCGCTCGGGCACAAGAGGTTCGCGGTGCTGTCCGGCCCGACCGACCTGGTGGTGGCGCGCGACCGCCTGTCCGGGTTCCGCCAGGGCCTGGCCGACGCGGGTCTGGAGCTGCCCGACCGGGCGGTCTTCCCCAGCGGGTTCACCAGGGACGGCGGGCACGGCGCGGTGGCCGACCTGCTGGCCGCCAAGACCGGCGCTACCTGCGTGTTCGCCGTCAACGACGTCATGGCGACCGGCGCGGTGGCCGCGCTGCGCGAGCGCGGGCTGGACGTGCCCGGCGACGTGTCCGTCGCGGGCTTCGACGACATCCCGACGCTGCGCGACCTCCAGCCCCCGCTGAGCACCGTGCGGCTGCCGCTGGAGCAGATGGGCGAACGGGCCGCGCGCCTGGTCCTGGACGAGGTCGGGGGCCCGCCACGCACGGTGCGCGTCGCAGGTGAGGTGGTGCTCCGGGCCAGCACGGCTCGACCTGCGGGAACCGGACTGCGCTGAGCGACGTTCACAACCTAAAATGGAGACCCGCAAGGGTCCCCGTGACGAGGAGTGATCTACCCAGTGCTCGACGAGCAACCGTGCAGTACTGAGCCGGGCCCCACACCCGGCTACCCGTCCCACCCGGTCCCCCCAGGGGGTGACCGGTGACTGGAATCCTGCTCAGCGTGCTCGGCCTGCTGGCCGTCGTGGCGCTGACCGCAGGCACGTTCATCGCGGTCGCGGCGGAGTTCTCGCTGACCGCGCTCGAGCGGAGCACAGTCGAATCGCACGTCGCCCACGTGGGCGACGCCAAGGCCAAGGCCGTCGACAAGGCCCACCGGTCCCTGTCGTTCCAGCTCTCCGGAGCTCAGCTGGCCATCACGTTCACCACCCTGATCACCGGCTACATCGCCGAACCGGCCATCGCGCAGCTGCTGTCGCCGGGTCTGACGGCGGTGGGCGTCCCCCAGTCCGTCGCGGCGCCGATCTCGATCGCGATCGCGCTGGCGCTGGCCACGACGCTGTCGATGGTGTTCGGCGAGCTGGTCCCGAAGAACCTGGCGATCTCCAGACCGCTGGAGACGGCGCGCGCCGTCGCCGGGATGCAGGCCGCGTTCTCGTCGGTCTTCCGCTGGTTGATCAACGGCATGAACGGCGCGGCGAACTGGATGGTGCGCAGGCTCGGCGTCGAGCCTGCGGAGGAGCTGGCCTCGGCCCGCTCGCCGCAGGAGCTGGGCGCGCTGGTCCGGTCCAGCGCCGAGCACGGCACGATCGACGAGGGCACGGCCGCCCTGCTGGGCCGGTCGCTGCGCTTCGGCGACCGCACGGCGGGCGAGCTGATGACCCCGCGCGTGCGGGTGGAGTCGCTGCGCGCCGACGCGACCGTGCTCGACCTGGTCGCCAAGGCCCGCGAGACGGGCAAGTCCCGCTTCCCGGTGCACTCGGGCGACCTGGACGAGGTGCGCGGCATCGTGCACGTCAAGCAGGCGTTCAGCGTGCCGCGCGAGCGCCGGGCGACCACGCCGCTGTCAGCGCTGACCAGGCCGGTGCAGACGGTGCCGGAGACCCTGGAGGGCGACGCGCTGCTGGACCGGCTGCGCGCGTCCGGGTTGCAGACCGCGCTGGTCGTCGACGAGTACGGCGGCACGGCCGGGCTGGTCACCCTGGAGGACGTGGTGGAGGAGATCGTCGGCGACGTGCGCGACGAGCACGACCGCCGCGAGTCCGCGCCGGTGCGCTCGCTGGGCGGGGACAGCTGGATGGTCTCCGGCCTGCTGCGCGACGACGAGGTGGCCGAGGCGACCGGGTTCCGGATGCCCGAGGGCGACTACGAGACCCTCGCGGGTCTGGTGCTGTCCGAGCTGGGGCGCATCCCGGACGTCGGTGACGAGGTCCACCTGGACGGCTGGCGGATCACCGTGATGCAGATGGAGAAGCACCGGGTGGCCGAGCTGCGGGTGGCCAAGGTCGAGTCGGCCGAGACGGGGGCGTCCCGGTGAGCGACGGCTGGCTGCTGGTCATGACGTTCGTCCTGCTCGGGTGCAACGCGTTCTTCGTCGGCGCGGAGTTCGCGCTGATCAGCGCCCGTCGGGACCGGTTGGAGAGCATGGTGGAGCGCGGGGTCGCCCGCGCCGCGCTGGTGATCAAGGCCAGTCGCGAGGTGTCGCTCATGCTGGCGGGCGCGCAGCTGGGCATCACGATCTGCTCGCTGCTGCTGGGCCGCCTCGGCGAGCCCGCCGTGGCGCACCTGATCGAGGGCGCGCTGCACCCGCTGTCGATCCCGCCGGTGGTGCTGCACGGGGTGTCGTTCGCGATCGCCATGATGCTGGTGGTGGTGGCGCACATCCTGCTCGGCGAGATGGTGCCGAAGAACCTGGCGATCGCGAACCCGGAGCGGCTGGCGATCTGGCTGGTGCCGGTGCACGTGGCGTTCATCAAGGTCGTGCGACCGTTCATCAGCCTGTTCAACATCGCGGCCAACGGGGTGCTGAGGTTGATGAAGGTGGAGCCGAAGGACGAGCTGGAGTCGGCGTACACCTCGGACGAGCTGTCGCTGCTGATCTCGCAGTCGCGGCAGGAGGGGTTGCTGGAGGACTCCGAGCACCGGCGGTTGGCGCAGACGCTGTCGTCGGCGGAGCGGACGGTGGCGGACGTGCTGGTGCCGCTGGACCGGGTGACGTCGCTGTCGGCGCGGCCGACGATGGCGGAGGTCGAGTCGGCGGTGGCGGAGACCGGGTTCTCCCGGTTCCCGGTGCGGTCGACCGATGACCTGGTCGGGTACTTGCACGTGAAGGACGTGCTGGACCTGGCCGAGGCGGGCGAGGGCGCGACCGTTCCGGCGGGGCGGGTGCGCGGGCTGCCCGAGGTGCCGGTGGGGGCGCGGTTGGACGAGGCGCTGGCGTCGCTGCGGCGGTCGCAGAGCCACCTCGCGAAGGCCGTGGGCCCGGACGGCGCCACGCGCGGTGTGGTGGCGCTGGAGGACCTGGTGGAGGAGTACGTGGGCACCGTCCGCGACGGGACGCACGTGCGCCGCGAGGTGTGACCTTCACGGCGGGCCGCTAGGCGGTCTGCTTCACCACTCGAGTGCCCGTCCCGCTGCGTGCGGGGCGGGCACTCGGGTGTTGAGGGCTTGTGCGCGGGGCGCGCCTGCACCGACCGTGTCTCGGCGCAGGTGAACGGACCGTTCACTCAAAGCCAGCCAACAGACCACTCGCCCGGTTTTTGGTCTTGTGGGCGCCCGCCCGGTCGGGTATTGGGGAGCCGGTTGGACGAAGTACCGTGTTCACCATGGGGATCGTCACCGCGCCGACCGCGCTGTCCCAGCAGGAGTGGACCGCTCGCCGGGACGCCCACGTCGAGCGGGTGCGGCGGTGGACCGGGCCCCACCTGGAGCGCAAGGCCGCCGGGGTCAAGCACCCGATCATGGACTTCCTGTTCAGCTACTACAGCTTCCGGCCCTCCCGGATGGAGCGGTGGCACCCTGGGCCCGGCGTGGTGCTGGAGGGGGAGCTGGCTCGCGATTACTTGCGGTGGCCGTTCTACCGGGAGACCCCCGAGGGTGTGTCGCTGGATCGTGAGCGGTTCACGGAAGAGCGGTTGACCACCATCGGGTTCACCCACCGGTTGCTCACGGCTACCGCTTCCCGCGCGCCCCGGTTGGGCTGCTTCGGGCTGCACGAGTGGGCGATGGTGTACCGGTTGCCCCAGGAGCAGGTCAGGCACAGCGCGTTGCCGTTGCGGCTCGGGCCCGAGGGCACGGACGCGGTGGTGGAGTCGCAGCGGGTGCAGTGCGGGCACTACGACGCGTTCCGGTTCTTCACCCCCGAGGCCAGACCGCGCAACGCGCTCACCCCCACCCTGGACAGCCGGGTGGAGCTGGAGCAGCCGGGGTGCCTGCACACCTCGATGGACCTGTTCAAGTGGGCTTACAAGCTCGACCCGGCGACGCCGTCCGAGCTGGTGGTCGACTGCTTCGAGCTGGCCGTCCGGGTGCGCGAGCTGGACATGCGGGCCAGCCCCTACGACGTGAGCGCGTTCGGTCACTCCCCGGTGCGGATCGAGACCCCCGAGGGACGGGCCGACTACGCCAGGCGACAGAGCGCCTTCGCCGACGAGGCCGCGCCGTTGCGGGCTGCCCTGATCGGGTTGACCTCGGCGCTGCTGGACGGGGCGGCACTGCTGGACGGGTCGCCCGCCTCGGGATGAGCCACCGCCCTGGGCAGGCGCGACCGGGCACGAGGACCGCGCAGGCAGCGGTCCACCGCTGGGCCGACTTCACCCCCAGGTCAACTTTCACCTGTTAGCGTGACCCGCCCTGGCGTGACCGAGGGCGGTTCCGACCACCGGAGGGACGATGTCTCGACACCGCACGCTGCGGACCAAGGTGCGGCGCGGCATCGCCGGGTGGCCCATCACCATCATCGGCTTCGTGGCGCTGCTGGTGCTCGGCTGGTTCGGCTGGCAGTGGATCGGCGACGTGGTCGACCAGCGCGCGGCCGTGCAGGCCGGTGACTGCAACGAGGGGCCCGCGGCGTTGAAGGTCGCCGCGACGCCGAGCGTGGCGGACGCGGTGCGGAAGGTCGCGCAGGCGTGGAGCGCGCAGCGGCCCGTGGTGTACGACCACTGCATCAGCGTCGAGGTGCTCTCCAGCGACTCCGAGGTGGTGCTGGAGGGGCTGACGAACGTCTGGGACGAGGAGAAGCTCGGGACCCGGCCGCACGCCTGGATCACCGACTCGGCGGTCTGGGCGAACCGGCTCGCCGCGCAGCGCCAGTCCATGATCGGGTCGCCGCCGGAGTCGATCGCGACCAGCCCGGTGGTGCTGGCGATGCCGCAGGAGGCGGCGGACGCGGTGCAGGCCGGGCCGGGGTTCCGGTGGACGGACCTGACCACGATGGCCTCGACCGGCTGGGACCGGTTCGGCAAGGCCGGGTGGGGGGCGTTCGAGATCGCCATGCCGGACCCCGCGGTCAACCCCGGCACGGCCATGGCGCTCCAGGCGGCGCTCGCGGGCGCCGGGCCCGAGCCGACCGGGCCGGTGACGGCGGACCTGCTGGCGCAGGAGCCGGTGAAGCAGGCGATGGCGAAGCTGGTCGCGGCGCGGCCGGAGCAGACGACGACCAGCACGTGGCAGGCCATGGCGGCGCTGGCGGCGAACCCGGCGGTCGGGTCGGTCGGGTTCAGCGCGGTGCCCGCGTTCGAGGTCGACCTGTACCGGCACAACACGGGCGCGGAGGACAACCGGCCCGCCCCCGCGACGCCGCTGGCAGGGGTGGCCGCGCAGGGCGTGACTCCGGTGGCGGACTTTCCGTTCACCGCTCTGTCGGGTGAGTGGGTGAACGAGGCGCAGGCGCGGGCCGCGCAGGCGTTCCGGACGTTCCTGAAGGCCCCCGAGCAGCGGGCCACGCTCGCGGCGGCGGGGCTGCGGGTGGAGGGCGTGACCGAGCGGCCGAGCCCGGCTCCCGGTGTCGCGTGGGCCGAGGTGACGGATCAGCTCAAGCCTGCCGACGCGGCGGCGACGCAGCAGGTGACGGGCGCGTGGGCGACGGCCGACAACGGGCAGGTCGTGACGGTGCTGGTGGACACCTCGCAGACGATGGGCGAGGACGGCGGCGGTGGGCGCACCCGGTTGGACTGGGTGCGGGAGGCGCTGGCGGGGCAGGTGAACCGGGCGGTGTCCGGGTCGGTGGGGTTGTGGGAGTTCGGCACCGGGGCGGGCGGGGACGAGGCTTACCGGGAGCTGGTGCCGACCGGGTCGGTGGGGGCGCAGCGGCAGTCGCTGCTGGACGCGGTGGGGCGGCTCAAGCCGCGCGGCGAGACCCGGCCGTTCGAGGCGCTGGTGGCGGCGTACGAGGACGTGCTGGCGGACTACCGGGACGGGAAGCGCAACCGGATCGTGGTGATCACGGATGGCGGGGCCGACGGGGACCTGTCACCCGCTGACGCGAAGGGGCGGTTGGAGGGGTTGAAGGTCGCCGGGAAGGACGTCGGGATCAGCGTGGTCGTGCTGGGGAGCGGCGCGGACGGGCCGGGGTTGTTCCAGGACATCACGAAGGCGTTCGGCGGCGGGACGGTGTCGGTGGTGGAGGACGGGAGCGGCGTGGACGCGGCGCTCGGGCAGGTGCTGGCCGGGCGGTGACGCCCTGAGCGGGTGCTCGCCGGGTGAACGGACCGTTGGCGAACGGGCGGCCGGGCGAGCGGACCGCTGACAAACGGGCGGCTGAGCGAATGGTCCGCTGACAAACGGGCGGCCGAGCGAACGGTCCGCTGACAAACGGGCGTCTGAGCGAACGGACCATTCGCAAACGGACAGCCGAGTGAACGGACCATTCGCGAACAGGCAGCCGAGCGAACGGACCGCTGGCAAACGGGGTGTTGAGCGGGCGGACCGCTGAATTGGGGATCGCCGGATAGGCGAGCCCCGAGTGAACGGACCGCAAGACAGGTCGACCGCCGAGTGAACGGACCGCAAGCACCGGGCGAACGGGCCGTTGAACGGGTGACCCACCTGGGGGCACGCCCCCGAGTGAACGAGCTATTGGGCAAATGGCGCGCTGGGCGAACGGACCGATGGGCGAGCAGTCTGCTGGCATGCGCGCCACACACCGATGAGCCGGGAAAGCCGTCGTCGGAGCGGAAACTCGTCGTCAGGTCGGTGAACGGTCCGTTCACCGGCCCCAACCGGCTACACCTCCCCCCTGACCAGCGCCACCCCCAGCGCCGTGCGCAGCGACACCACCTCGCGCCCCTCCCGCCTGCTCACCGCCAACCCGGCCGCCCGCAGCACACCCAAGTGCTGCGACACCGCCCCCGCCGTCACCCCGAGCGCCCCCGCCAGCTCGGTCACGCTCACCGGTCGCTCCAGCGCCCGCAGCAGCGCCGCCCGCGTGCCGCCCAGCAACCGGTCCAGGCCGTCGCCGGTGACGCGGCAGGAGCGCTGCCACACCGAGCCGAAGCCGCGCGCCGGGTAGTGCAGGCCCAGCCGCAGCGGGCTGTCGCGCAGGTGGGTGCCCGGCCACACGAACGCCGACGGCAGCAGCACCAGGTCGCGCTCACCGGGAGTGATCGCGCGGCCGGAGACCACCAGTCTGAGCGACTCGAACGTCACGTCCGGGTGCAGCTCCCCCAGCACGGCGGGTGGTCCGGCGTCGAGCAGGCGCTGGCCCCTGCGCTCCAGGTCGCCCTGCAGCACGCCCTCGACCTGCGCCCACACCGGCCGGATCACCGCGTCGTGCACCGCCCGCAACCGCTCCTGGAGCCGGGGCACGGCATCCGGAGCGGCCAGCAGCTCGGACTGCGCGCCCAGCGCCCCCGTCACCCGGTCGGGGGTGGTGGTCCAGGTCAGGGCCTCCAGCTCGGCGTCGAAGCCGACCATGCGGTTGCCCGGTGTGGGTATCAGGAACTCCGGTATGTCGGGTCTGGCCACCAGCGCCGACAGCGCTGACCGGTCATCGGGCAGCGCGGCGAGCTTGCCGGTGGCCCAGCTCAGCCACTCGGCGTGCGGGTGCGGGGCGTGCGCGCGGGCCATCAGGCGCAGTCCGGCGACGGTCTCCCAGATCGGTGATACGGCGAAGCGCAGGCGCATGGGTTGAGTCCACACTAAAAGGCCCGGGTCACCAACACGTGGTGCGAAGGTGGCCGCATGACGTGGGGACGATTGCAGGCGGTAGCGATCTCGGGTGCGGCGGGGCAGGGCCTGCTGCTGACCCTGCTGCCGCTGCTGGCCGTGTCGATCACGACCGATCCGGCGGCGGTGTCGCTGGTGAACGCGGTCGGGCAGCTCCCGTGGCTGCTGTTCTCGCTGTTCGCGGGCGTGCTGATCGACCGGGCGCGGCGCACGGCGGTGCTCGGCTGGTCGTTCGCGGTGCTGGCGGCGTCCGCGCTGGCGCTGGCCGCGATCGGGGAGCGCGGCGGGTTGCCGCTGCTACTCGCCGTGGCGTTCGTGGTCACCTCGGCGCAGGTGCTCGGCGACGGCGCGTCCGGCGCGCTGGTGCCCGAGGTCGTGCCGCCCGACCGGCTGGCGTCGGCGAACGCGCGGCTGATGGTGATCGAGCAGGGCGTGGTGCGGTTCGTGGTGCCGCCGCTGGCCGGGTTCGCGGTCGGGGTCGGCACCGGGTACGCGGCGTGGGGCGCGCTGGTGTGCGCGCTGCTGGCGCTGGCGATGATGCGCGGCACGTCGTCGACCCCCGCGCCCCCGAGCGGGCAGAACCCGCTGCGGGAGATCGCGGAGGGGCTGAAGTACCTGGTCGGGACGCGGTTGCTGCTGGCGATCAGCGTGGCGGTGGCGCTGGGGTCGTTCGCGTCGGCGGCCGAGCTCGGGGTGTTCGTGCTGTACGCGATGCAGGAGATCGGGGTCGACGAGTTCGGGTACGGGGTGCTGCTGGCCTGCACGTCGGCCGGGTGGGTGGCGATGTCGTTCTTCGTGGACGCGATCGTGCGGCGGCTCGGCTACTCGTGGTCGATGCGGCTGGGGCAGCTGGCGATGGTGCTGAGCGCGGTGGCGCTGGCGCTGGCGCCGAGGTCGCCGGTGTTCGTGGGGGTGGTGATGTTCCTCAACACGGCGCTGGTGCTGATCTGGAACGTGTGCTCGCAGTCGTCGCGGCAGCGGTTCACGCCGAGCAGGCTGCTCGGGCGGGTGCTGACGGGGCACCGGGCGCTGGCCTGGGGGTTGAACCCGCTGGGGGCGCTGGCGGGCGGGCTGCTGGCGGCGCAGGCGGGGTTGCGGTCGGTGTACTGGATGGGGGCGGTGGTGCAGGTGGGGGCGCTGGCGGTGGCGTGGTTCGCGCTGTCGCCGAAGGCGTTCCGGGAGGCCGAGGACGCGGCGGCGGCTCGGGCGGTGGTGGTCTAGCGCGCGGTCGACTGGCCGGCCTCGGCAGCCCGGACCGGCGCCACCCTGCGGTCGACCGGGAACGACGCGCGCTCGACCACTCCCCCGCCTTCCAGGCCGGTCACGTCGCGGGAGACGGCGCTCGTGGCCACCGCCACTCGCGCGGGTCCGGGATCGGGCACGCCACCGGAACGCCGGAGGGGCCCGCGCTCGACGGCGCGGGCCCCTCCGGGGTCAGGAGATCAGCCGCCGTAGGCGGAGATCGGCGGGCAGGAGCAGACCAGGTTGCGGTCGCCCTTCGCGCCGTCGATCCGGCGGACCGGCGGCCAGATCTTCGGGGCCGACGTGCCCGCCGGGAACACCGCGACGTCGCGGCCGTACGGGTGCGCCCACTCGCCCGTCACGGACGCCGCGGTGTGCGGGGCGTTGCGGAGCGGGTTGTCGTCGGCGGGCCAGTCGCCCGCGCCGACCTTGTCGATCTCGCGGCGGATCGCGATCATCGCGTCCACGAAGCGGTCGATCTCGGCCAGGTCCTCGCTCTCGGTCGGCTCGACCATGAGCGTGCCCGCGACCGGGAACGACATGGTCGGGGCGTGCAAACCGTAGTCGGCGAGGCGCTTGGCCACGTCGTCCACGGTCACGCCGGTCGCCTTGGTCAGCGGGCGCAGGTCGAGGATGCACTCGTGGGCCACGAAACCGCCCTCGCCGGTGTACAGGACCGGGTAGTGCTCGTCCAGGCGCCGCGCGACGTAGTTCGCCGCCGCGACCGCCGTCATCGTCGCCCTGCGCAGGCCGTCCGCGCCCATCATGCGCACGTACGCCCACGAGATCGGCAGGATCGACGCCGAACCCCACGGCGCGCCCGAGATCGGGCCGACGCCCGTCTCCGGACCGGCGCCCGGCTGGAGCGGGTGGTTCGGCAGGTACGGGGCCAGGTGCGAGCGGACGCCGATCGGGCCGACGCCGGGACCGCCGCCGCCGTGCGGGATGCAGAACGTCTTGTGCAGGTTCAGGTGCGACACGTCCGAGCCGAACTTGCCGTACCTGGCCAGCCCGATGAGCGCGTTCAGGTTCGCCCCGTCCACGTACACCTGGCCGCCCGCGTCGTGCACCAGGCCGCACACCTCGCGCACGGTGTCCTCGTACACCCCGTGCGTCGACGGGTAGGTGATCATGATCGCGGCCAGGCGCTCGGCGTGCTCCAGGACCTTGTCCTTGAGGTCGCCCAGGTCCACGTTGCCGTGCTCGTCGCACTTGACGACGACCACCCGCATCCCGGCCATGACGGCGGACGCGGCGTTGGTGCCGTGCGCGGACGACGGGATCAGGCACACGTCGCGCTCGAGATCGCCGTTGGCGCGGTGGTACGCGCGGATCGCGAGCAGGCCCGCGAACTCGCCCTGGCTGCCCGCGTTCGGCTGGAGCGACACCGCGTCGTACCCGGTGACCTCGGCCAGCCAGCCCTCCAGGTCGCCGATGAGCGAGAGCAGCCCCTCGGCGTCGGAGGCGGGCGCGAACGGGTGCAGGTCGGCGAACTCCGGCCAGGTGACCGGCTCCATCTCGGCGGTCGCGTTGAGCTTCATGGTGCACGAGCCGAGCGGGATCATGCTGCGGTCGAGCGCCACGTCCTTGTCCGACAGGGACCGCAGGTAGCGCAGCAGCGCGGTCTCCGAGCGGTGCCGGTGGAACACCGGGTGGGTCAGGTAGTCGCTGGTGCGGCGCAGCTCGCCGGGGATGCCGTCGGCGGTGTCGGCGTCGAGGGCGTCCACGTCGGCCACGGCCACGCCGAACGCCCGCCACACGAGCGCGAGGTGCGCGCGGGTGGTGGTCTCGTCGCAGGCGATCGACACGGTGTCCGCGTCGGCGCGCCACAGGTTCACGCCCAGCTCGCGCGCGGCGGCGACGACCTCGTCGGCGCGGCCGGGCACGGAGGCGCGGACGGTGTCGAAGAACTCGCCGTGCACGACGTCCACGCCGCCCTCGCACAGGCCCGCGGCGAGCACGGTGGCCATCCGGTGGGCGCGGGTCGCGATGGCGCGCAGGCCCTCGGGGCCGTGGTAGACGGCGTACATCGAGGCCATGACGGCCAGCAGGACCTGCGCGGTGCAGATGTTGCTGGTGGCCTTCTCGCGGCGGATGTGCTGCTCGCGGGTCTGCAGGGCCAGCCGGTACGCCGGGTTGCCGTCGGCGTCGACGGACACGCCGACCAGGCGGCCGGGAAGCTGGCGCTCCAGGCCGGAGCGGACGGCCATGTAGCCGGCGTGGGGGCCGCCGAAGCCCATCGGCACGCCGAACCGCTGGGTGGTGCCGACGACGACGTCCGCGCCGATCTCGCCGGGCGGGCGGAGCAGGGTCAGGGAGAGCAGGTCGGCGGCCACGACGGCCTGCGCGCCCGCCTTGTGGATCTCGGCGATGACGGCCTCGTGGTCGCGGACCACGCCGGAGGCGCCGGGGTAGGACAGCAGCACGCCGAAGAAGTCGCCGCCGAGGCCGAGGCCCTCCAGGCCCTGGGACAGGTCGGCCACGACGATCTCGATGCCCAGCGGCTCGGCCCTGGTCTCGATGACCGCGAGGGTCTGCGGGAGGGTGTCCGCGTCGACCACGAACTTGGTGGACTTGGAGCGGCCCGCGCGGCGCACGAGGGTCATCGCCTCGGCGGCGGCGGTGGGCTCGTCCAGCATCGAGGCGTTGGCCACCGGCACGCCGGTCAGGTCGCCGACGACGGTCTGGAAGTTGAGCAGCGCCTCCAGGCGGCCCTGCGAGATCTCCGGCTGGTACGGGGTGTACGCCGTGTACCAGGCCGGGCTCTCCAGCACGTTGCGGCGGATCACGGCCGGGGTGAACGTGCCGTGGTAGCCGAGGCCGATCATCTGGGTCATCGGCCGGTTGCGGGCGGCGAGCGCGCGCAGCTCGGCGAGGGCCTCGGTCTCGGTTGCGGGCTCGGGCAGGTCCAGCGCCAGGTCGCCCTCGCGGATCGACTCGGGCACCGCGCGCTGCGCCAGCTCCTCCAGGGACCCGACGCCGATGACGTCCAGCATCCTGGCCAGCTCGGCGGGGCGGGGGCCGACGTGGCGGTCGGCGAACGGGGTCCCGTGCTCGAGGGCGGCGAGCGGGATGCGGTCCTGCGTCATCTGGGGCCTTCCGGTGCAGCGGGCTGTGGGCACACCTGTGTCCTGGAGCGCCCTCCCCCTCTGTCTCCGGCCCGCGACCGGGCGGCCTGAGAGCTTCACCCGGTCGGAACCGGGCTTGCACCGTCGGCGGGGTCGGTTCGACCCGCTTTCCAGAGGTGTCTCGCCCGCGCGGTCCTGGGGCCTGAGAGGTTCCGGGGAGGATTTGCTCCTTCGGCGCCGAGCCTGGCTCGGACTCTCCCGCGCGGGGTGAAACGACTACCGGAGGAGCTTACCCGGCCGGGTGGTGTCCATTCACACTCCCGCGACGCGGATCTCAGGGCGGCTGATTCCGCTGAGTGGCCGGGCCGGGCGGACGGGTGGCGCGCGGCGGGCCCTGCCGGACGGGGCGGCGCGGCCGGGTGGCGGGGCGCGGCGCACGGTCGGGTGGCGGGCGGTGACGACCGGGTGGCGATTGGTGACGAGCGGGTGGCCGCCGGTGACAGCCGGGGGGCGATCGGTGACGGCCGGGTGGCGGTCGGCGTGAGGCGCAGCGGGCGGCGACCCGGTCGGCGGAGCCGGGTTCGACCGCCCGGACCTCAGCCCGTGGCTCTCGTGCGGCGGCGCTTGGACAGCTCGTCCTCCGCCACCACCACGATCTCGGTGCCGTCCGCGCGTTCGGCCGGGAACTCGTGGATCGTCCCGCTGATCTCCCGCATGGCCCCGCTGACCGCGATCCCGAACACGCCCTGCCCGCCTTGCAGGAGGTCCACGACCTCCTCGGGCGAGGTGCACTCGTACACCGTGGTCCCGTCGCTGAACAGAGTTATGCGGGCGAGGTCCTGGACCCCGCGCTCGCGCAGGTGGTCCACCGCGACCCGGATGTTCTGCAGCGAGACGCCGGTGTCCAGCAGCCGCTTGACCACCTTGAGGACCAGGATGTCCTTGAACGAGTAGAGCCGCTGGCTCCCGGAGCCGTGAGCGCTCCTTATCGTCGGGTTCACCAGGCCGGTCCTCGCCCAGTAGTCGAGCTGCCGGTAGGTGATCCCGGCGATCTGGCACGCGGCGGGCCCCCGGTAGCCGACCAGCTCGTCCGGCAGCGAGGAGTCCGGGAACAGCTCACCCTGTTCGCCGGATCCGGCCCGGATGGGCGCTTCCTCGACCACGCCTGCCTCCCCTCGGTTCCGGTCACGACGACCGGTGACCAACGTGAAGCCGACCGGTGTCGGATCACACCGCGGCACTTCACCTGAGCTCGACGGTAAGACCGGCTAGGGGGCTGGTCAACGCGACGCGCGGGGCGTGTCGACCCTCAACCTGAGCTTGAGGTTGAGAGAATGGGGGTGCATCGTCCGACCGAGTGACGTTTAGTGATCGTTTAGCCAAAACCGGCCCACGGTGCGTGATGCGGGTGTTCGTCACCCACCCATCCCTCACCGGGTGGGGCCAACGCCACACCTCGGCAACACACCGTGACGCACCGGAGGGGGCCGCCCCGATCCGGAGATCGTGGACGGCCCCCTCCGGGGTGCCTGAGCCCTCGGCGCGGCCTACGTGTCGGCGCCGCGGAAGTCCTCGGGGGAGACCGAGTCGAGGAACTCGCGGAACTTCTCGACCTCGTCCTCCTGCTCGTCCGGGATGATCAGCCCGGCCTCGGCGAGCACGGCCTCGTCCGCGTGGATCGGGACGCCGACCCGCAGCGCCAGCGCCACGGAGTCGCTGGGCCTCGCGGACACCCGCACGTCGCCGTCGAACACGAGCTCGGCGAAGTAGGTGCCCTCCTGCAGATCGATGATGCGAACCTGTTCGAGCTGCCGCCCCAGCGCCCCGATCACGTCCTTGAGCAGGTCGTGGGTCAGCGGCCGGGCGGGTCGCACACCCTGCTGCTCAAGGGCGATGGCGGTGGCCTCCACCGAGCCGATCCAGATCGGCAGGTACCGCTCACCCTCGGTCTCGCGCAGCAGCAGGATCGGCTGGTTCGCGGGCAGCTCCACCCGCACTCCGACGACGCGCATCTCGCTCATCGGGTATCGCCTCCCTCAGCGCGCTGAAACTCTGGCGTCCCCGTTGGTCTACGAGGATTCCCCACATGCCCTCCCGACGCTACCCGCCAAGCGGGCTGTGTGCGCAACCGCCCGGCATCTTCCCGCGCACCCCGTTCCCCGACGTTCACCTCGGTGAAACGCGCTCGCCGAGGAGTTCGCGCACGCCGGAGCGGATCAGCAGTGTGTGCAGCGCCACGAGCAGCGCGGCCACCTCGCGGCCCACCTCGTCGGCGCGGGCCCTGGTCCTGGGGTCGCGGCCGGGGCGCAGCGGGGCGAGGACGCGCTCGACGGTGGCCAGGTCGCGGTCGGCGGCGGCGCGGACCGGGCGCAGGTCGCGGAGCTCGACGCCGCAGCGGGCCAGCGCCCGGACGGTCCTGGCCACGGCCAGCGCCTCGGGGTCGTGCAGGCCGCCGGGACCGGGCGCGAGCAGGCCGGAGCGCTCCAGCTCGGCCAGGGCCGCCCGGTCGAGCCCGGACTGGGCCAGCAGGTCCTCGCGGGTGAGGCGCTCGCCGGGGGCGGGCGCGAGATCGGGCGCGGGACCGGCCGGGTGCGCGGGCGCCGCCGCCTGGGCGGGCACGGCGCGGTCGGGTGCGGAGCAGGGAGGGAGGGCGCACTCGGCGGCACGGGCGGCGGGCACGTCGTCGCCGGGCCGCAGGTCGCCGGGCCGCAGGTCACTGGCCCGCAGATCACCGGGCCGCAGGTCACCCGCGCGCTGGTCGCCGCCGCGCTGATCGCCCCGCGCGGGCTCACCGGCCGGGCGCCGCGCCGCAGACCGCGAGTGGCCCGCGAGCGGCTGCTCGCCCCGGCCGTGATCCGCGTCGCGTTCCGCCGAGAGCGGAACGGGACCCGCCGGAGCGGGACCCCCGAGGCCGTCGTCGAGCGCGTCCAACTGCTCCCGGATGACCTTGAGCGGCAGGTAGCGGTCGCGCTGCGCGGTGAGCACGTACCGCAGCCGCTCGACGTCCGGTGCGCTGAACAGGCGGTAGCCCGACGCGGTGCGCGCCGGGCGGACCAGCCCTTCCGCTTCCAGGAAGCGGATCTTGGAGATCGTCACGCCGGGGAACTCGGGTCGGAGCTGCGACAGCACCGCCCCGATGCTCATCCCCCCGCGCTGGGGCCGCCCGGCCGACGTCACACTGCCTCCCCGGCCGGGCGCGGCCTCACCGCGCTACCCCTGGCCGCCCGCGCCGGGGCCGGTCAGGAAGACCAGGCGGAACTTGCCGATCTGGACCTCGTCGCCGTTCGCGAGGACCGCCTGGTCGACGGGCTCGCGGTTGACGTAGGTGCCGTTGAGGCTGCCCACGTCGATCACCACGAACTCGCCGCCCTCGCGGCGGAACTCCGCGTGCCTGCGGGACACGGTGACGTCGTCGAGGAAGATGTCGCTGTCGGGGTGGCGACCGGCGCTGGTCGTGTCCCGGTCCAGCAGGAAGCGCGAGCCCGCGTTGGGCCCCCGCTTGACCACCAGCAGGGCGGACCCGGCCGGGAGGGCGTCGACGCCCGCCACCGCGGGCTCGCTCGCGGGCGCGCCTTCGACCTCGGCGAGGAAGTCGGCCCGGAAAACGGAGGTCCGCTCCGGGGACTGCTCGGGCGGAACGCCTGGCCCGTCGTTCGTGCTCACCTGAGCTCTCCTCCTGCTGCTGGATCCGTCGAGTTCGTTAGAACCTATCGTGCCCGAACCTGCGTCCGAGGATCGACTCCCCCGGCGACCGAAGAGTTTGCGGAAGATCGACGTCACTCCTGGACCAGCTCCTGGTATGCGGCGGCGTCGAGGAGGTCCTCGAACGCGGCGGTGTCGTCGAGGCGGAGCTCCACCATCCAGCCCTCGCCGTAGGGGTCGTCGTTGATGAGGTCGGGCTGCTGGTCGAGGGAGTCGTTGCGCGCGGTGACCTCGCCCGCGAGCGGCGCGTAGATGTCCGACACGCTCTTGGTTGACTCCACCTCGCCCAGCGTCTGGCCCGCGGAGACCTTCTCGCCGACCTCCGGGAGCTGGACGAACACGACGTCGCCGAGCTGGGCTTGGGCGAAGTCGGTGATGCCCAGGCGCACGGTGGTCTCACCTGTGCGCTGCACCCACTCATGTTCCTCGGTGTACTTGAGCTCCTCGGGAATCACCGCGGTGCGCTCCTTCAATGACGGTGGATCTTCGCTTCCGGATCTTCCCACGTCCCGCTCAGGTCGAGACGACCCCCGGCCGTTGCGCCCTGGAGGCGAGGACGAGCTGGTAGGCGTACAGCGCCCCGGACCACAGGTAGAAGACCGCCCCCCAGATCATCATGGCGTAGGCGAAGGGCCGCACGACCTGCGCGAACGTCGAGCCGCCCTGCGCCGCCAGCAGCATGGGGAAGGCGTAGAGCAGGATGAACGTGGCGGCCTTGCCGAGGTACGTGATCGTGAACGCGGGCCGGTAGCCCAGGCGGCGCAGCACCGGCAGGCACGCGCCGACCACGAGCTCGCGGCCCGCCAGGAGCAGCACCACCCACAGGGGCAGGATGTCGCGGACCACGAACGCGATCATCGTGGCCAGGATGTAGAGGCGGTCGGCCGCCGGGTCGAGCAGCACGCCCAGCTTGCTGGTCTGGTCCAGCCAGCGCGCGATCTTGCCGTCGAGCCAGTCGGAGACGCCCGCGGCGATCAGCAGCGCCAGCGCCCAGCCGTCGGCGCGCGGGCCGAGCAGCAGGTAGAGGAACACGGGCACGCCGAGCAGCCGGAGCACGCTGAGCGCGTTGGGGATGGTGAGGTACCGGTCCTGGGGGGCCGGTTCGGCTGCGGGCGGCGTGGACACGGCACGAATGCTAGGCGCACGCCAGTGGCGGGGCTCACCGGTGCGGGGGTGGGGCTTCGGACGGGTCGACCGGGGGCCGGGTCCGCTCGGGCGCCCGAGCGTCGCGGCGGCGGCTGGCGGGCGCGGTGGCGTGCGCCGGGGAGCCCGGCGGGCTCGCGCTCGGCGGACGCGGGGCGCGTTCCGGGTGCCGCTGTTCACAGGGGGTGTTCTTCCCCGGCGGGGCGCGCCGGAAACCCCCGGTTGTTCAAGATCACTTCAGGGGCGTCGGGGCGGGCGGGGCGGCGTCCGCCCCCGCCCACCCCCGCGACGCGCGGCTACCGGGTGCGGCTCCAGCCCCGCCGCTGGAGCTCGGCGCCCGTCAGGGCCTGCGGACGACCCCGGTCGTCAACGCCGACCCAGCGGGCCCGGAAACCCTCGAGCACGTACGCGTGGCCCTTGCTCCACACGACGCTGCACGGCGCGGTGGGCAGCGTCGCCCTGCGCTTCGCGTGCCCGATCTCGATTCCCGTGGTGGTGCTCATGGTGTGCAGACCTCCGTCCGGTGCGCCGCCCGCCTGCCATCGGCGGACGCCTTCTGGGGGGATTGTGGTGCGGAACACGTCCGCTTCGCGCGTCCTGCGCGCCCATCGGGTCCGAGCGGTCGCCGAGCTGCGCGACCGGCTCACCCGAGGCGTACCCGCCCCCGCGACGATCAACCGCTCGACGTGCCGGTCGGGCCGCCCACAGCACCGGCACTTCAGAAAAGATGATCTTGTCGGGGCCGGGGCGCGGCTTGTGGTGCCCGACCGCGCTCCGTACGGTGAGCGGTGCAGCGGTTGAGCCAACAGCCGCGCCGGGGAGCTCCGGCTGGGCTTTGACCTGCGCTGCAACCAGGACAAGCACCCTGTTCACGGGCTCCCCACCCCACAAGCGGTGGCAGTTGAAGAGGAGACCCTCGTGTCGGTTCACGATCCCGAAGTCGTGACCACGGACGGAAGCGGGACCGGCTCCGTCGAGTCGGGTCCCGCCGAGCACATCGACATCAGCGCGGAGCAGGTCGCCGAGGGCGTGACCGTGGTCAGGGTCAGCGGCGAGGTCGACATGCTGACCGCGCCCAGGCTGCGCTCCGAGGTGGTCGAGCGGATCACCCCCGGCGGCGTGCTCGTGCTCGACCTGGGCGGCGTCGGCTTCCTCGGCTCGGCCGGTCTCGCGGTGCTCGTGGAGGCCGCTCAGCGCAGCACGCGCGAGCAGGCCGCGTTCCGGGTCGTCGCGGTGGAGCGCGCCGTGCTCCGCCCGCTGGCCGCGACCGGGCTGGGCGAGGTGTTCAGCGTCCACCCGTCGGTGGCCGAGGCGCTGGACGCCGACCGGGGCTAGCGTGCCCGACCAGGTCCACGACCTGGTCCACCCCGGAGGCGACGAGCGCCCGGTGGGCGGCTCCCCCCTCGGGGGCCCGCACCACCACGCGCGTGCCCGCGTCGGCCGCCGCCGAGGCGACCGCGCGCAGGCTGCGCACCAACCCGTCCGCCCGGTCCCCCAGCTCGCGCAGGTCCACCACCACCGGCACGGCGCCACCGCGCGCCGCGGTGAGGATCGTGCGCCGCACGGCGGGACCGGCGCGGCCGGGCACGTCGCCCCTGACGACGACCTCCACCCACCCCTCGCGCTCGCGCACCACCACCTCCTGGTGGGGGCTGACCGCGAGGCGGGTGGTTCCGGGGGCGTGCCTGCCGGACAGCACGAGCACGACGGTGGTGCCGCCGGGCGACCGGTCCAGCAGCACCTCGTCGACGCTCTCGCGCATGAGCAGCAGGCCGCGCCCCCTGGACGACAGCCCCGGCGGCGGGACGCGCCAGCGCCCGTCGTCGGCGACGACCACCCTGACCCGGCCGTCCGGCTCGGCGGACGCCTCGACGCGCACGCTGCCGGGCGCGCCCGGCGGGTAGGCGTGCTCGATGGAGTTGCTGACGGCCTCGTTGACGGCCACCAGCAGGTCGTAGCGGTCGTCCTGCTCGACGCCGAGACCGGTGAGCCACCGGTCGACGCGCTGTCGCAGAGCCGAGAGCCTGTCCGGCTCGGCGGGGAACTCCGCCCGCCAGTGCCGGTCGGCGAGTTGGTCGGTCACCGTGCGCCTCCCCGTGTGGTGCACCTCGGTGGCTTCCCGCTCATGGCGGTGCTCACACGTGTGAGCGACCACCACTTCGGGTATCGATAGCGTCGGTGCACTACCGGGGGCCTGCACCCCCGATCATCCTGGGAACCAGATCGGACGATGAGGTGAGCGTGTCGCACACGGAGCCGCACAGCGGTGAGCTTGACAACGCCCTGAGCGGGGTGGAGCTGCGGATCGCGGCGGACCCCACGCAACTGTCGGTCGTCCGCGCGGTCGCGGCCGACATCGCCATGCGGCAGGACTTCGACCTCGACTCGATCGAGGACCTGAAGCTGGCGGTGGACGAGGCCTGCTCGACGCTGATCTCGCTGGCGTCCAAGGGCGCGGTGCTGAGCGCCCGCTTCGTGGTCGCGGACGGGGACGTGCAGGTGTCGACGCAGGTCGTCTCCGAGCGCGCCGCCCCGCCGGACCGCGACAGCTTCGGCTGGCGCGTGCTGAGCGCGCTGGTCGACTCGGTGACCACCTGGGTCGCGCCGAAGTCGGGCGAGGAGGCCTACGAGGTGCACATCGACCTGGTCAAGCGGTCACTGGGGACGGTGGATGCGTGACGGGGCCTGAAGGGGGCGCCACGAAGGCGGCGACGGGCAAGTCCGGCCAGGGCGACTACGACCACCTCGCCCCGCTGTTCGCCCGGCTCGCCCAGACCCCGGCGAGCGACCCGGCGCGGGAGCGGCTGCGGGACGAGCTGGTCACCGAGCACCTGCCGGTGGCCAGGCACATCGCGCGCCGGTTCGGGCACCGCGGCGAGCCGCACGACGACCTGGTGCAGGTGGCCACGGTCGGGCTGATCAACGCCGTCGACCGGTTCGACCCGGAGCGCGGCAGCGACTTCCTGTCGTTCGCGGTGCCGACGATCATGGGCGAGGTGCGGAAGTACTTCCGCGACTCGTCGTGGTCGGTGCGGATGCCGCGCAGGCTCAAGGAGCTGCACCTGGCGATCAACGCCGGGTCGGCGCGGCTGTCGCAGGAGCTCGGCAGGGCGCCGACGCCCAGCGAGCTGGCGCAGCACCTTGGCCTGAGCCGCGAGGAGGTCCACGAGGGGCTGGCGGCGGGCAACGCCTACCACAGCGCCTCGCTGGACGACCTGCTCGTGGCCGACGACAGCTCCATCTCGCTGGGCAGCACGCTCGGCGAGGAGGACCCGGAGCTGGAGGCGATCGAGCAGCGCGAGTCGCTGCACCCGCTGCTGGAGAAGCTGCCGGAGCGGGAGCGGCGGATCGTGGTGATGCGGTTCTTCGGGAACATGACGCAGACGCAGATCGCGCAGAAGGTCGGGATCTCGCAGATGCACGTGTCGCGGCTGCTGGCGAAGACGCTGCGGCAGCTGCGGGACGGGTTGGAGCAGTAGGACGGCGGGCGGGGTGAGCGGCGCGCGCAGGGCTCCGCTCCCCGGCCCCGCACCTCCTCCGGGCGGCTCTCCTGAGCGTTTGCTGAGAGGTCGCTCGATCGGGCTTCCGGGCGTTTGCCCCGCTGTTCGGCGGGGAAGACCTGACCAGCACCCGATGAGAGCCGCCTGGAGGGGGTCGCACCATGACCAGCACCGCACGCCTGCCCAAGCCCGTCACCGACGTGTGGGACTGGCAGAAGGACGGGCTCTGCCGAGGGCGCGACAGCGCGGTGTTCTTCCACCCGGACAACGAGCGCGGCTCGGCCCGCGCGTCCCGCGAGAACCGGGCCAAGGAGCTGTGCGCGCGCTGCCCGGTGCTCGCCCAGTGCCGCGAGCACGCGCTGGCCGTGCAGGAGCCCTACGGCGTGTGGGGCGGGATGGGCGAGGACGAGCGCAGGCGGATCATCTCCGCCGCCCGGCGCAGGGTCAGCGCCGTCGCCTGACGCCCTGGGTCCGAGGCAGGGAGCAGCACCACCCGGCGAGCACAGCGCAGTGCGAGCACGACCTGGCGGCACACCTGAAGCCCGAAGTCGGTCACACCCGCGGGGCCCCTCCACACCGGAGAGGCCCCGTCAGCGTTTCCGGGCTCCGGCTCAGAGCTCGGGGAACAGCAGCTGCCCCCCGTAGAACAGCGACCCGATCGCCACCACCGCGAACAGCAGCACCCACACCAGGCCGGGGACGCGGGTGATGCGGGCCAGCTGGTCGGCGTCGGACTGGGGCGCCTTGCCCCGCATCCGCCTGCTCTGCAGCTCCCCCACCGGGCGCACGCCGCCCAGCAGCAGGAACCAGGCCACGAACAGGGCGAACCCGGACTTCAGGTCGTCGGTGCCGTAGAAGGACACGACGAACATCACGCCCCCGGTGACGATCACCGAGAACACGCCGAAGACGTTCCGGATCATGATCAGCATGGCGGCCAGCAGGACGACCGTCGCCCACAGCAGCTGGCGCACGTGCCCCTCGGTGACCAGCCACGCGGCGCCGAGGCCGAGCAGCGGCGGGGTGACGTAGCCCGCGAAGTACATCGCGACCACGCCCGGTCCGGACGGCCTGCCGCGCGAGACGGTGACGCCGGAGGTGTCGGAGTTGAGCTTGATGCCCTGGAGCCTGCGGCCGGTGAGCAGCGCGATGAGCGCGTGGCCGCCCTCGTGGGCGATGGTGATGGTGTGGCGGGCGTAGCGCCAGACGCCCGGACTGGCCACCAGGACCAGGGCGAGCACTGCGGGGGCCCACTGCGCGATCGTCGACATCACCGTCCAGGATGCCAGTGATCGGTCCGCCCGCCGCTCGGGCTTGACCTGGAGTCCGCTCCAGGGTGCAGGCTGCGCCGCCATGAGGACTGCGCGCCTGGGGGCGCTGGAGGTCAGTGCGCTGTGCCTGGGAACCCTGCCGTTCGGGTCGACCGTGGACGAGGGGACGTCGTTCGCGATCCTCGACCGGTTCGCCGAGGCGGGCGGGACGTTCCTGGACACGGCGAACAACTACGTCTCGTGGGCCGAGGGCGGCACGGGCGACGAGAGCGAGGCGGTGCTGGGGCGGTGGCTCGCGGCGCGGGGCAACCGGGACTCGGTGGTGCTGGGCACGAAGGTCGGGGCGCGGCCCTCGGCGGGCGGGGGCTACGAGGGCTTGTCGGCCGAGGTGGTCAGGTCCGGCGTCGCGGGCAGCCTGCGGCGGCTGGGCACGGACCGGGTCGACGTGCACTACAGCCACGTGGAGGACCGGTCCGTCGAGCTGGCGGAGACGCTGGGGGCGTTCGCGGGGCTGGTGGCGGACGGGTCGGTGCGGGAGATCGCGTGCAGCAACCACGCGGTGTGGCGGGTCGAGCGGGCGCGGGCGGTGTCCGAGGCGAACGGGTGGCCGAAGTACGCGGCGGCCCAGCTGCGGTTCAGCTACCTGCGGCCCCGGCCGGGCTACCCGCTGCCCGAGTCCGGCCACGTGCTGCTGACCGAGGAGATGGCGGACTTCGCCCGGAGCGAGGGCGACTTCGCGCTGGTGGCCTACTCGACGTTGCAGTTCGGGCAGTACGCGGGCAAGCCGCTGCGCGAGGAGAACCGGCACGTGGGCAACGACCGGCGCCTCGCGGTGCTCGGGGAGGTCGCGGACGAGCTGGGGTTGACCAGGAACCAGGTGGTGCTGGGCTGGGTCATGGCGCGGGGCGTGGTGCCGGTGGTGGGGGTGTCCTCGGTCGCGCAGGTCGAGGAGGCGCTGGGGGCGGCTGACCTGGTGCTCCCCGACGAGGTCCTGGCCCGCCTGGACTCGGCGGCCTGAGCCAGGACGCGCGCGAGGGCCCGCTCCTCGGCGGAGCGGGCCCTCGGTGGTCGTGCTTGGCGCTTCAGCGCCCGTGCTCAGCGCTCGTGCTTCAGCACCCGTGCTTTCAGCGCACCGGGCGCCGCGCGCCGGGGGCCTCCACGTCCACGGGCTGGGTGCGGGTGGGCCTGGTGTCGCCCCCCTGGGTCTGCACCGGGCGGGTGTCGCCGGACCGGGCGTCGAGGCCCGCGTCCTTGCCCGCCTCGATCCTGCCCGCGTTCACCCTGCCGGAGTCGATCGTCGGGTCCATGGACTCGACCCTGGGCTTGGGCACGTCGCGCTCAGGGGCCGGGTGGTGCAGCGTCGGCTGGTCGAAGCGGTTGCCCCGGACGGTGTCGTCGTGGTGGAGCTCGGGCTCGTGGGCGGGCTCGTCCACGACGATCTTGCGACGGGCCGGGAGGATCGCGATCACCAGGCCGGCGATCGCGAGGCCCGCGTGCAGGCCGTTGTCGGCGTTGTTGATCGCCAGCGGGTTGCCGAGCCCGGCGACCGGGTTGACCGAGACCACGCCGGTGATCATCAGGCCCCACGCGGTGACCGCGCCGTAGGCCAGCAGGACGATCCAGCCGTACAGCCGGGACAGCGCGGAGCCGCTCGCCATGAGCAGGCCCAGGACGCCGAACACCAGGTGGACCGTGTTGTGGAGCGGGTTGACGTGGAAGCCGAAGACCTCGGCGTGCCGGTCGCCCGCGAAGTCGCCGAAGCCGGTGCGGACGAAGCCGACCACGCCCGCGGCCAGGAACAGGACGGCCAGCAGGGCGGTGAGGACTTGGGCCGGTTGCAGGCCTGCGACCTTGACGCGACCGGGGGCGGGTCCGGTGGTGGTCGAGTGGGTCATCACGCCCTCCGTGGGACCGTGAGCCCGCTCTTCGGGCTCAGGACGACCTACGACTACCCCCGGCGGGCGAAGGGCAAACTTTGTTGTTTTTCGCGCACCTTGGAAGAAATCTTTTTGATGATCACCGAAAATGCCCGATCGGTTATTCGTGACACTTTCCCGAATTCCCACGAGGCGGTGGGAGCGGAGTTCACGGAACCGCTCCCACCCCGCCCGACCAGGAGTTCCAGCGCCGGGCGTGCGCAGGCCCCGCCGTGGTCGGGGCCCGTCCGGCCCACCCCATGTGAGGCCGGGACGCTACCGCGCCGCCGATTCCCTGACGGCGTCGCCGAGTTCGATTCGCACCCGACGATCATCCGCTCGCCCGAACCCGCCGTCAAAGCATTTACCGGGTTCAGGAGATCAGGTAGGCGTTGCCCGCGAGCAGCGACTCCTGGCGCGGGATCAGCACCTCGGTCAGGCCGGGCGGGCTGAACGGGACCACCTGGCCGAGCACGCCGACCACCTGCGCGCCGGGCACCACCAGCTCGTCGCCGACCAGCTCGGACGCCACCCGGTCGTGGACGCCCTGGGGCTGGTGCGCGTACTCGCCGGTGATCTGGAACGGCCCCCAGCCGAGCGCGGCGCCCTCCCGCGCGGACCCGATCAGGTCGCGGTCCGCCGCACCCCAGTCGGCGCGGATGCGCAGGTCCCGCACGGCCAGGAAAGCCGTGGTCAGCAGCGGCCACCAGGACTTGGAGTTGTCCCCGCGCAGCCCCTGGGACAGCTCGCCCGGCCCCATGCCGGGCACCTCCCAGCCGGGCATCCCGAGCAGCAGGAACTGCAACCACGGGCGGTAGACGGCCACCGAGGTGAACTCGAACGTGAGCTCCATTCCCTCGATCGGGGTGTCGGAGTGGATGCGCTCCGCGCCCAGCGACCAGATGCCGTCGGCCAGGCCGGTGTGCCACGCCCAGGCGTCGGCCTCGGCCTGGCCGACCCGCCCGACCGCCTCGGCCCCGTACCGCGCGCTCCCCCACACCCCGCCGCCGACCGCCCAGTCGTGCGGGATCAGCTCGGACAGCCGCGTCGGCACCCCGTCCAGGTCGAGCTCGGCGCTCGCGAACCGCTCGCGGGCGTCCTCGAACGCGCGCGCGACGACGTTGCGGGTGGTGGTGGCCAGGGTCGCGAGCTCCTGCCTGATCTCCCGGCCGCCGTCCCGCTCCATCTGCAGGAACACCCGCCTGACCAGGTCGAACTCCTCCTCGGCCAGCTCGCCGTGCTGGCGGGCGTGGTTGTGCGCGGCGCGGGCGTTGTCGTGGTCGACCGCGTGCCGCAGGTAGGTGCGGTACGCGTCGGTGGGCACGGTGTGGGTGCGGCAGTCGGCGGAGGCGGGGTCGGCGACCTCCTCGGCGCGGTGCAGGGCGCGGTAGGCGCGCTCGTAGCGGGCCTCCTGGTCGTGGTCCGCGTCGCCGACCTGGAGCTCCGCGTCGACCACGAAGCCGTAGACCTCCTCGAGGCGGTGCCCGGTGGAGGTGTAGGCGGTGTCGGCCTTGGGGACGTCGCCGAAGACGGAGGCGATCCGGCGGGCGGTCGCGGTGCCGCCTGCGCGGTGGTCGGGGGACCAGGCGTCGGTGAAGTCCTGCGGGCGGGCGGCCCAGCCGGGCAGGCACAGGGACAGGATCGTGTTGCGCAGGTTGCGCGGCGGTTGGACGGCCGGGTTGTCCGAGGGCGCGGTGAACGCGTCGAACAGACCGCGGTTCACGGTGTACGCGGCCCGGTTGCTCTGTTGGGGGTCCACCCCCCAACGCTGTGCACGGTCGGGCCGCCCGGCCACGCAGCGGGCGGTGGTCCACCCGTTGCGGTGACGGGGTTGCGCGGTGAATCCACCCGATCGTGCCCCGGTCTCCGGGGTGGAGACCGGGGCACGCGGTGGGTCACACTGGGATGGACACGAACGTCCTGCCGTCGAAGCCGCGCACCTCGACGGCGGCGACGTCCTCGGGGGCGACCAGGGCCGAGCCGTCGAGGGTGGTGCCGTCCTTCTCGCCCGCCTCGGAGACGAGCCAGCTGCCCGCGTCCTGCGTCGAGCCGTCCTTGGCCACGACGACGATGCGGCACTGCTCGCCCTGCGCGATGCCCGCGACCGAGGCGTTGACCCTGACCCAGCCCGCGGCGGGTTTGACCTGGACGGTCATCCTGGCTCCGGTGGCCGGGTCGGTCCCGGTGCCGAGGCGGGTGCCGGAGGGCGGGGCGGACGGGACGGGCGTCGGGGTGGTGATGGCGACGTCGTCGGTGGGGGCGGTGCCCCGGCCGACCGCGAAGCCGCCGCCGAGCACGACCGCGACGACCGCGGCGGCGGCCACGCCCGCGCCTGCGCGGCGGCGTGCCGCGCGGACCTGGCGCTCCTGCCCGACCTGCCGCAGGGCGCGCCGCAGCAGCAGGTCGCCGCCGTCGGGTGGTCCGTCCAGCAGCGCCTCGGGCGGGACCTCGCCCAGCGCCTCCTCCATCGCCTTCAGCCCGTTCACCTCGTCGCGGCAGGTCGGGCAGGTCGCCAAGTGGTCCTCCACCTCGCGCACCTCCGCCTCCTCCAGCACTCCCAGCACGTGCGCGCCGAGCAGCTGCGGGACGCGGCTGTTCTCGTGAGTCCCGGTCATCCCGCCACCCCCTTCAGCGAGACCCCGGTGAAGGTCTCGCGCAGTGCCCTGAGCGCGTAGTGCGATCTCGACTTCACCGTTCCCGGTGGCACCCCGAGCGCCTCGGCGGCCTCGGTGACGCTGCGTCCCCGGAAGTAGATCTCCAGCAGGACGTCGCGGTGGTCCGGGGACAGCCGGTGCAGCGCCTCCAGGACGACGACCGAGTCGACTACGGCCTCGGCGTGGTCGCGGGCGACCGCGGTGGTGGCGGGGGACTCCGCGACCTCCTGCGGCCGGACCGCTCGCGCGCGCACCCGGTCGGTGACGATGTTGCGCGCGACCGTCAAGAGCCACCCGCGCACCGAACCCTTGCCGTTGACCAGCGCCTCGGGGTGCCGCCAAGCCCGGACGAGCGTCTCCTGGACAACGTCCTCAGCCGCCGCCCGGTCACCGGTCAACCGCGTGGCGTACGCCAACAACGCCCGACCGTGCTCCTCGTAGAGGGTCTTGATCAGGGCCTCGTCGGCCGCGGTCTCCCGTTTGCGGGACCACAGAGCCGCCATCCACCCACTCCTTTCACCAGCTCGTGCTCGTGAACACGGGTGCGGGGGCGGAATGGTTCAGGTGGGGGTGGGGTGGGGGTTGAGGAGGTGGTGGGGAGGGGCGGGAGACGAGCGAACGGACCACTCACCCAAGGTGAACGGACCGTTCAACCGGAACCGGACGACAAGCCGTCAGGCGCGAGAGGCAAGGCGCGGCACAAGGTGCGGGACAGGGCGAGAAGCGGGGAGGCGGGGGCGGGCGGGGAGCAAGGCGGGGAGTGGAGGCAGGGAGCGAGCGGTCCGTTCACTCGTGATCTAGCAGCGAACGGACCGTTCACCGAAGTTCAGAGCAGCGAACGGACCGCACACCCGTGATCCGACAGCGAACGGACCACTCACCCGTGATCCAGCAGCGAACGGACCGTTCACTGGAGCGCAAGCAGGCGAGCGAACGGACCGTTCACCCCATGGCCCGCAAGCAAATGGACCACACGCCCATGCCCGGTAGCGAACAGGCCGCACACCCACGGCTAGGCAGCGAACGGACCGTTCGCCCATGGCTAGGCAGCGAACGGACCGTTCGCCCGTGATCCGGCAGTGAACGGGCCGTTCGCTGGAGCGCAAGCAAGCGAGTGAACGGACCGCACATCCCATAGCCAGCAAGTGAACGGACCGCACATCCGATGCCCCGCGAGCGAACGGACCGCACATCCGTGGGCCGGAAGTGAACGGGCCGCACGCCCGTACACCGCAAGTGAACGGACCACTCACTCATGGCCCGGAGGCAGGTCCAATGACTCCAAGGAACGCCAGAGTCAGCCCAGCGGTGTCACAAGGACGACCCCGGCCTCCAAGATCAAGTGCAAACCTCGCCGTTGTTCAAGCAGTCCCTGATCCGCTCCGCCAGCACCCCCGGCAGCGCGGACACCAACATCGCGTGGTCCGTACCAGGGTCGCGCAGCTGCTCCGGAAAGCTGTCGATCGCGTACGGCCGCCCGTCCGGCACCCGGTACGTCACGCGCACCGTCAGCGCGGGCACCGGGAACGTCCCCGCCGGGCACACCCGCCCTCCCAAGGGGAACACCGCGTGCAACCGGTGGTTGACGCTGTCCGTGTTCCTGCCGTCCCAGCAGCTCGGGAACTCGAACGTGCGCTCCACGTCGCTGCCCGGCTCGCACACCGGGTACCGGTTCGTCGCCCGCCCCGCCCCCGTGCAGCCCCACCACGCCCGGCCGCCGCCGTTCGTGAGCGCGGCCGGGTCGCCGGTGATCAGGCGCAGGCCGGTCGGCATCGTCAGGACGTGGCCCGCCGGGCTCCCCCGGTACGTCACCACGACCTCCTCCGGCGGCAGCACCTCGCCGGTGTTGCCGTGCACTCCCCCGCCCGGCTGGTGCTCGTCGTGGCCCTCGGTGTCGGTCAGGCGCAGCACCGGCCAGAAGTACGCGGAGCGGTCGTCGTGGGCGCAGGTCGTGGGGGACGCGGCCAGCGAGGCGTCCGTCGACGCGTAGTCCGTCGATTCGTTGCCGACGTACTCGTGCGTGTGGTGCGCGCCGTTCAGCCTGCCCGGTGAGATGACCACGTTGTCCGCGTTCAGGTGCCGCTTTTCGTTGCGACCGCAGGAGATCGTGAACGTGCCGGTCGACGCGTCCGGCTCCGCCACCGGCGACGTCGGGGCGGGCGGGGCCTCGTCGATGGGCAGGTAGCGGTCGTCCGTCGCGCAGGCGGCCAGCACCAGGAGAAGCGCCAGCACCGGGATGATCGCCCTCACGGGTGACTAGCTTGCCGGCTCACCGCACCGCGTCGGCACGGACTCGCCGTCGCCTCGGCCGTTCGGCCGGTGGCGGGAAAAACGGCCGCACCCCGCTAATTGCGGTGTCCCCCGACCGCCCCCTAAGTAGATTTGACCTGGTGGCGGCTCGTGGAGGACCCCGGATGACGCTGCCGACCCGGCTCGTCCTCGGCGTGCTGCTTGAAGACGCCGACCGGCCCCGGTACGGGCTGGAGCTGTGCCGCACCACCGGGTTGCCCAGCGGCACCGTGCACCCCATCCTCGCCCGGCTCGAACTGCGCGGGTGGGTGTGCAGCGAGTGGGAGGAGGTCGACCCGCGCGAGCAGGGCCGCCCCCGCAGGCGGTACTACCGGCTGGTCCCCGACGCGGTCCCGGTGGCGCAGACCGCCGTCGCGCGGGCGCACCGGTCGCTGGAGCGGTTGCGGCGCAGCGCCGCCGACGGGGCCTGACCGCGCCTGACCGCGCCCGCGAACGTCACGGGCAGCCGACCCGCGCCCTGGACGCGCGCAGCAGGTGGCCGTACCAGGTGATCAGCGGTCCGGTCCTGCCCCCGGTCAGCTGCTCCCAGGTCCGGGCGCACAGGTCCCGGTACGGGGCCGGGTCCCAGGACGCGGCCAGGTCGGCCAGCGGGCGGTCCAGGAGCGAGCCGAGGGCGTAGCGGCGGTCGAAGCCGTGCACCGACGGGACGACCGCGCCGTTCGCCTCCACCACCAGCGGGGTCAGCCAGGCGCCCAGGTCGCCGGTGGCGCCCTCCGCCGTGAACGACGCGCGGTCGCGCAGCAGGCTGGTGCGGGGGACGGCGTCGAGCTGGACCGCCAAGCCGTGCTCCGCCGCCACCCTGCCCAGCTCCACCGCCGCGTAGGCCAGCTCCACCGGGCCGGGGCGCTCCGCCGACAGGCGGCGGGCCGCGCCCTCCGCCTCCAGGGGGCGGACCTGGAGCAGCAGCGCGCCCGCCGCCGCCACCTGGTCGGCCACCTCGCCCAGCCTGGTCGCGCCGTTCTTGGTCAGGGTGGTCACCACGCCCACCGGGACACCGGCCTCGGTGAGCCTGCGGACGCCCGT
Source organism: Actinosynnema pretiosum (assembly GCF_024171695.1). GTDB lineage: Bacteria > Actinomycetota > Actinomycetes > Mycobacteriales > Pseudonocardiaceae > Actinosynnema > Actinosynnema pretiosum. The sequence goes on from NZ_JAMTCF010000019.1 coordinate 98,704, forward strand.
CATGGCCCGGTCGTGGGACCCCGGCTCGCCGCGCAGCCGGTCGTGGTCGGGCTGGACGCCGTCGACGGAGACCGCCACCAGGTCGACCTCGCGGAGCAGCGCTATCCGGCGCGGGGTCAGGGAGAGCCCGTTGGTGGTCACGGTCGTGCGCATCCCGGCGTCGCGCGCGGCGCGCACCAGCGCCCGCAGTTCCGGGTACAGCAGCGGTTCGCCGCCGGAGACGCTCAGGACGTCGTAGCCGAGGGCCGCGGCCTCGCGGACGGCCGGTCCGAGGACTCCGATCGGCAGGGACTCGGCGACGTCCGGACCGGAGCTGGAGTAGCAGTGCAGGCACCGCAGAGTGCACAACCGGGTCGGGTGAACTTGGAACACGGAGCGTCCACCAACCTGAGCCATGTCGCCGCCCTCCTGTCGCAACCTCTCTCCATACGGAGCACTGATCAAGGGCGCTGATACATGTCCGGTAACCGGGTTCGCGGACTGATTCCTCCCAACGTGGGAACGGGCCGAAGCTGTGAAACGGTCCTCGGCAGGCTCGCGACAACCTGTACGAGGTCGACCCCCGCACGTGTGGTCGCCCCATCCGGGAGGGCACATGCGCCGCCAGTTCGTCGTGTCCGGGGACGCCGCCGCCGAGGCGCGGCGCCGGGTGCTGCGCGAGCTGCACGACGGCGTCGGGCCCTCGCTGGCGGCGATCGCGTTAGGCCTGCGCGCGGCGCGCGAGCTGGTGGAGCGCGACGCGGGCGCGGCGAGCAGGTTGTTGGCGGCGCTGGAGGAGGAGGCGCACGGCGCGGTCGCCGAGGTGCGCCGGTTGGCCGCCGACGCGCAGCACCCGCCGGTGCTGGCGCGGCTGGGCCTGGTGGGGGCGGTGCGGGCGCACGCGGGGGCGCTGGCCGGGCGGCACCCGGTGCTGGTGGAGGTCGAGGTCGTCGGGGAGCTGCCCGAGCTGGGGGCGGACGTCGAGGTCGCCGCTTACCGGATCGTGTGCGAGGCGCTGACGAACGTGGTGCGGCACGCGGGCGCCCGGCGGTGCGCGGTGTGGCTGCGGTTCACCGACCGGCTCAGGGTCGAGGTCGTGGACGACGGGGTCGGCCTGCCGCGCGTGGCGGAACCGGTCGGCGTCGGGCTGCGGTCGATGCGGGAGCGGGCGCGCGAGGTGGGGGGAACGTGGGCCGCCGAGGTCCCCGAGCAGGGCGGCACGCGCATCGCGGTCGAGCTGCCGGTGGGCGGGTGAGCGCGGTGCGACCGCTGCGGGTGCTGGTGGTGGACGACCACCCGATGTTCCGGTTCGGGCTGTCGGCGGTGCTGGCGGGCTCGCCGGAGATAACCGTGGTCGGCGAGGCGTCGGGCGGCGGGATGGGGGTGGAGCTGGCGGCGGCGCTGCGGCCGGACGTGGTCGTGATGGACCTGAACATGCCGGACCTCGGCGGGGTGGAGGCGACGCGGCGCGTCGTGGCCGAGCACCCCGGCGCGCGGGTGCTGGTGCTGACGATGTTCGACGACGACGACTCGGTGTTCGCGGCGATGCGCGCGGGCGCGCTCGGCTACCTGCTGAAGGCCTCGCAGCCGCAGCAGATCGTGCGGGCCGTGCGGGCGGTGTCCGAGGGCGAGGCGATCTTCAGCCCGGCGATCGCGGGGCGGTTGCTGGCGTACTTCGGCGCGCCCGCGCAGCCGAGGCCGGAGACGTTCCCGGAGCTGACCTCGCGGGAGCGCGAGGTGCTGCGGCTGATGGCGGGAGGCGAGGGCAACGGCGCGATCGCGCGGGAGCTGGTGCTGAGCCCGAAGACGGTGCGCAACCACGTGTCGAACATCCTGCGGAAGCTGCACGTGGCCGACCGGGCGGAAGCCGTGGCGCGGGCCCGCGAGGCCGGGATGGGGCAGCGATGAGAGCGCTCTCACGTGTGCGGCGCCCGACCGTCGGGAAGCGCGGCGCGGAGCGGGCTCTGGTGAGCAGAAGTGCTTGTTGCACAACGAGGAGAACCGGAGAGCGGCACACCGGGGAGCATGGTGCGGCGCGCGCGGAAAGCGCTGTCCGCACCTCGGGCCGGGACAGTTCGGGACACGGCGTCCCTGGCGTCGGGACATCCCGGCTCGGGACCATTCGACGGGGCACACACGGGGCACGGCAATCCGGTTGGAGCGCGACATGATCGTGGAGCAGCAGCAGTTGTCGGTCGTCCTGCACGCGACCGACTCGATCACGAGAGCCGGGGTGACGGCGGCGCTGCGGGCGCGGCCGGAGGTCAGGCTCGTCGATCCCGAGGACAGCGCTCGGGGAGAGGCCCAGGTGGCGCTGGTCGTCCTGGAGCGGTTGGACTCGGACGCGCAGCAGCTGCTGCGCAAGCTCCAGGTGGGCGATGGCCCCGGCATCGTGCTGGTGGCCGGGGACGTGGCGGACTCGGACCTGCTCAACGCCGTCAGCAGCGGGGTGTCCGCGGTGGTGCGCCGCTCGGAGGCGACGCCGGAGACGCTGGTGCGGCTGCTGAAGGCGACCGCCGCCGGTGAGGGCACGCTCCCGCCGGACCTGCTCGGGAAGCTGCTGAACCGGGTGTCCCGGTTGCAGCGCAACGTCCTGCACCCCAACGGCTGGACGATGGCGGGCATGTCGAACCGGGAGACCGAGGTGCTGCGGCTGATCGCCGACGGGTACGAGACGCGGGAGATCGCCGAGCGGCTGTGCTACTCGCAGCGGACGGTCAAGTCCATCCTGCACGACATCACCAACCGGTTCGGCCTGCGCAACCGGGCGCACGCGGTGGCCTACGCGCTGCGCGAGGGCCTGATCTAGGACACTCCCCGCCCCTCTCGGAGGTTCGGCCGCGAGGTGCAGGAAACGGGGCGCCGCCCTGGCACCGGGAAACCGGTGTTCGGGCGGCGCCCCTTCGCGTCAGCCCTCGACGCGGCCGGAGAACGACACCGACGGGGTGCAGTTGCCGCGCTCGGCCGGGTTCTGGCAGCTCACCGACAGGATCAGCTTCTCGCCCGGCTTGAACCGCAGCGGCTGCACGTAGTGGTAGTCCTGGTCGCGGAAGTTCGCCAGGCCCAGCACCAGCAGGGTGCTGCGGGCGCCGTTCGACTCGCGCAGCAGCCGCACGGTCCCGGCGTCGCCGCGCGGGTTCTGCACGATCAGGTCGGTGATCGCCAGGGTCTTCTTGTCGTCCTTGGGCGTGTAGGTGAAGTCGGCGAACCGGTTGGCGTCACCGGTGATCGGCGAGTCGGCGGCCACCCGGAAGTCGGTGGGCTCGGCGGGCGGCGGCGCCTGGGTGGTGGAGCGCTGCGGCAGCACGACGGCCGCGTCGCCGCCGGAGGAGCTGCCGGGCGCGAGCACCGTGCTCGGGTCGATCCCGACCGCCTCCAGGACCTTCTCGGAGTTCTGCTTGGCCTCGTCCGCCCCGGCCTGCGCGGCGGCGGCGCCCGCCTGGGCCTCCTGGGCGACCGCCTTGACCTCCTCGGCCTGCTTCTCGGCCGCCTCGCGGGCGGCGGAGCTGACCATGGGCTTGAGCAGGGCGAACCACAGGGCGCCGAGCAGCAGCGCGAGTGCGAGCAGGGCGGCGAGCGCGGGCAGCAGCCACTTGGGCAGCACCTGCCGCTGCACCAGCACGCCGTCCACGACGACCTTGTCGCCCTGCGCGGGCACCACGTCGACCCGGAACGGGCGGCGCACCGGCTGGCCGCGCAGGAACGTGTCGTGCGGCTTGACCAGCAGCTTGGCGAACGCGGTCGTGCCAGGCGGCAGGACCAGCTCGCGCGGGGTGGCGGTCAGGACCAGCTCGTCCTCGGGGTCGAGCGGTTCGACCCGCAGCGCGAGCGGGGCGTTGCCGGTGTTGTCGACGGCGACCTCGTAGCGGGCCCGCCGGGCGCCCTCCTTCTTGGTGGGCACCAGTTCCGCGTGCAGCGCGGTGAACGCGCCGACCTCGACGGTCCCCTCCTCCACGACGGAGCCGTACGGGTCCTCGCGGGAGGTGACGCGCACGCCGAACGGCCGCGCGCCCGCGTGGACGGCGGAGCTGCGCGGCGGGGAGAAGCGGACGACGACCTCGGCGGTCTGGTCGGGGACCAGGTTGACCTCGGCCGGTTCGGCGACGGCCCACTCCGCGGTGTCGCCGACGACGTCGACGGTGAACTGGTCGACCAGCCCGCCGGTGTTGCGCACGACGACCGTGCACTCGACCTGCTGGCCGGGGTCTACGGACAGCGCGGGGGCTGACAGCGTGGCGGTGGCACCCATGAGGGCAATCCTCCGTGGACTGGGCGGGTGGGGGTCAGGGGTCTTCGGGCGGGGGGCGGTGCGGGCCGGGCTGCCCGTGCGGGCGGCCCGGCGGGCGTCCCCCGGTGCGGCTCTAGCCCCGGAACACGAAGTCCGGCGGCTGCACGGTCCTGGGCACCACCAGGAACGGGTTCGAGGCGACCTGGCCGAACCGGGGTCCGGCCAGCGGGGCGGCGAGCACGTCCCTGGGACCGAGGCGGTCGCGCGGGAACACCAGGAGCTGGGCGTCGAGACCGCCGTCGCCGCTCACGCGGGCGGTGGCCGGTTCCTGGGTGATGCCCGCGCTCCAGGCGAGCCGGACCTCGGCGCCGGGCGGGAAGTCGACGCCGATGACGCGGGCGACGAAACCGGGTGGGCCGATGGGCGGGTCGACGGTGAGCTTCGGCTGCCGCACGGACACCTCGACGGCGGCGGTGTTGTCGACGACGTCGGAGTCCGGGCCGGTGGTGAACACCGAGCCGCCGGTGGGTCCCCTGGTGGCGGCCTTGGCGGGCAGGGTGAGGCGGACCTCGGCGAGCTGGCCGGGCTGCAGGGCGCCGATGGCGCACTCCCGGCCGTCCGGCGCGCAGCCGGGGCTGGCGGCGGTGGGGGCGCCGAGCTCGGGAGGCAGGGCGGTGACCAGGCGGACGTCGGTCATCGGCTCCGGGGAGCCGTTGCGCATCCGGTAGGACAGCACGACGTCCTGGCCGCCGACGTAGCTGTCCGGGGGGACGGCGGCGACGGCGAGGGAGAGCGAGCCGGGGTTGGGCGGGGGCACGACCTCCTCGGCGACGGTGACCTTCGCGCGGGCGGTGTTGTCGCCGGGGTTGATGTCGGCGGGGGCGGTCGCCGTGACGGTCTGCTCGCCCGCCGCGGTGGAGGTGGCCTGGACGCGGATCTCGGCTCGCTGGCCCTTGGCGAGGCGGCCGAGGGCGCAACGCGGGGTGTCGGTGCGGCAGTTGCCGCTGGTGGTGAGGATCCGGTCGAGCTGGAGGCCGGGTGGGACGTCCAGGGCGATCGTGGCGCCGGGGGCGGCGACGAGGCCGGTGCTGGTGACCGTGAACAGGTACTCGGCGCTGCCGCCGAAGACCACGTCCGGCGGGGACGCGCTCGCGGTGACGGCCAGGTCGGGCAGGCGGCGGGTGGTGGGGTGGGCGGCGCCGTCGGCGCGGCTGACCAGCTTGACCGGGTCGCCGCCGTTCGGGGGGACGGACCAGATGGCGCGGCGGCCGTCGTCGTCGCCGTCGTGGAGGATCGCGGCGGAGTCGGGGGTCCACTCGGGGTGGTTCGCGTTGGGGGCGGCGGAGATGCGGGTGGCGGAGGAGCCGTCGGCGTTCGCGGTGCACAGGTCGCCGGTGCTGTGGGCGTAGGCGAGGCGCTGGCCGTCCGGGGACCAGGCTGCGGCTGTCCCGTCGCTCGCGCAGGCCTCGTCCACCTTGGCGGTGAAGGGGATCTGCCGGGTGGAGCGGTGGGTGTCCTGGTCGACGGTGCTGAACCAGATGCCGGTGCCCTGGGCGGTGCCGGGGCCTTGGACGACCAGGGGGGCCGTTGCGGAGCCGGTGCGGCCTGCGGCGTCGGTGGCGGTGCAGGTGACGGTGGTGAAGCCGACCGGGTAGCGGGCGCCGGGGGTCTGGTCGCAGCCGGGGGTGAGCGGGGCTCCGGTGGCGTCGGTGGCGGAGGCGGTGAAGGTCGCGGGGGCCGGTTGGCCGTCGGGGCTGGTCACGACCGCGCCGGCGACGACGACCGTGGGGGCGCCGGGGTTCTGGGCGGTGACGGTGAGGTGCTGGGTGCGGGGCGGAGTGGGTTGCTCGCCGTCGAACAGGAAGTCGACGTAGCAGGTCGCGGTGGTGCCGGGGCGGGCGTCGGCGGGGAGCTTGACGGTCTCGGTGAAGGTGATCTCGCCACCACCGCGCTGGACGATGGAGGGCGGGTCGAACTCGACGGTGGCGCCGGAGTCGCAGGAGTGCTGCGGGGTGACGGTGACCGGGAGGGACCGGATGCCGTTGGAGATGGCCTGGGCGAGATCGGCGGGCCTGGTGTTGTCCGGCAGGAGCACACCACCGGTGGCGTTGACGATGGCGGTGGCCTGGCGCAGGTTGTCGAGCCCGGACGTGCCACCGGGCGAGACCGGGACGCCGATGACGCGGATGTCCTTGGCCAGCAAGGAGTCGATCGTCTCCTGCTGGGTGAGGAGCAGGGCGCAGTCGTTCGCCTCGGCCCCGTCGCAGTCGTAGCGGGCGGGCGCGTCGCCGACGAGCACGATGATGCGGTTCGCCCCGCTCTCCACGAACACGTCGTCGGTGGCGAGCCTGTGCAGCCCGTAGAACCAGTCCTCGGGCCAGGAGTTGCCGCCACCTTCCGGTTTCAGCCCGGTCAGCGCCGCTTGGAACGCCCGCGTGTCGCTGGTCAGGTCCTGCCGCATCCGGTAGCGGCCTGGGCCGTCGACGGTGTCCTTGTAGTCGGCCAACCCGAAGCGCGTTGCCGGTTGCTCCCCGAGGAGCTGCTCCAGCGTCGCGGTCAGCGTTTCCCCTGCGGCTTTCAACGCCGAGCCCATCGACCCCGTGGTGTCGATGAGGAACATGATCTCGGGCTTGCTCGGGACGTCCGGGGTGCTCAGCCTCGCCTGGGTCCGGTAGTCGCCGCCGGGGCTCGTGCCGCCCACCACCGCGTACGGCCCGACGTTCGGCGTCTCCTGCCCGTCGATCCGCCTGGTGAACGCGATGGTCGTGCCGTCCGGGGACCAGGCGGGCTCGCTGTCGCGGGCGGACAGGGTCGGGGGCGCCGGGACGTCCGCCAGGACCGCCCCGTCCGAGACGCGCAGGACGCGGATGCCCGCCTCGGTGGTGACGGCGAGCTTGGCGCCGTCCGGGGACCAGGTGGGCTCGGCCTCGCCGATCCTGGGCGTGAGCACGCGGGGCGAGGTGCCGTCCGCGTTGGCCACGACCAGGCTCGCGAAGCCGGTGACCGGGGGTCCTGGGGTCGGGGGCGCCGACGAGGGCGGGGTCTCCACGCCCCACTGGGCGTAGGCGATCTTCGTGCCGTCCGGGGAGTACGCGGGCTGCGCCTCCCTGCGCTCCCGGCCGCTGAGGGCGCGCTGGTCCGCGCCCCTCGCGTTGGCGCTGTGCACGTCGTCCCCGCCCTCGTACCCCACCAGGTAGGGGGAGAGGGGTTCGTCCTGCGCGGTGGCCTGCGGCGCCCGGTCGGCGAGCAGGAAGCCGCCCAGCAGCACCGCCAGCGCCAGGAAGGCGGCGGTTCTGCCCACTCGTCCGATCACCGGTCGGTCCACCGGGGTTCGCTCCTTCGGTCCTTGGCGGGGCTTACTTCTCGGCGAAGAACTCGATCTCGGAGATCGCGACGTCGTTGCCCGACAGCGACCGGTGCAGCCCGGTCACGTGCACCTCGACGCGCTCGGCGCCCTCGCTGCCCGCGAGCGCGACCTCCTGCGGGTCGGGGGTGTCGGCGAGGTCGACGTCGTGGGTCCTGCCGGTGGAGTAGACGAGGTGCAGGCGCTGCGGGCGGTGCGCGGACTGGAAGTCGGCGCCGATGCCCGCGCGCACGATCGCCTTGGTGAGGTCGACCTGCTTGCCGAAGTCCAGGACCAGCGCGGGCTGCGGGTCGGCGGGGGCGGCCCAGTGCGTGTTCGAGGCGTTGTCGGCGACCAGCGCGGCCGGGTGGTCGGGCAGCTCGGCGGTGGCGCTGACGGCGGTGGGGCGCACCGGTTCGAGCTTCGCGTCGAACACGCCGCGCACGTCCTCGACGGTCCCGGTGACGGCGCCGTTGACGGACGAGCGGAACGGGGCGACCAGCCCGTACAGGGCGCCGAACAGCAGGACCGCGACCAGCAGCACGAGCTGCGCGGCCCGGCCGACGCCCTTGCGGACCGAGCCGCTGCGGCGGGCCCGGTTGCGGGTGCCCGCCGCGACGGTCTTGTCCTTGCGGGGGAACAGCTTGCGCCACCAGGTGGTGTCGACGACCGTCGCGGCGGCCAGCGAGTCGCCGCAGGTGGCGCAGAAGTTGCGGGTGGGCGGGTTGCTGTCGCCGCAGCGCCCGCAGATCAGGTCGCCGGGCTGGGCCTGGCGGCGCTCGGTGAGCTTGGGCTGCGGGCGGGCGGGCGCGGGCTGCTGGGCGCCGGGCTGGACCGCCGAGGGCTGGACGGCGGTGGGCTGGACGGCGGTCGGTCGGGCCGGGGCCGGTTGGGCGGCACCCGGTTGGGCGGCCGGGACCGGAGGCTGGGGTTCCGGCGCCGCGACCACCGGTGGCACGACCGGCTGCGCGGTCGTGGGCTGCCCGGCGGGCCCGGCGGACCCAGCGGGCCCCGACTGCTGCGCCGCGCCACCGGCCTGCCCCTGCGCCGCCCCAACGGTTTCCTTCTCCCACTCCAGGAAAGTCCCGCAGGCGCCGCAGAACTCGGCCCCGCCGGTGTTGTGCTCCCCGCACTGCGCGCAGACGATCACTGCCCCACCACTTCCACTTCGACCGCGACGTGCGCGGGGACCGCCCCCGCCACGGCCGAGGCCAGTCGGGTCCGGTCGACGGATTCGGGATCGGCCACCCGCACCACGACCCGGACCGAGGGCGGTCCGGTCTCGGGCAGGGGCTGGCCGGGTTGGTCGGTCGAGGTGCAGGCGCCGCTGTCGACGACCTCCACCTCACCGCCGGAGAGCAGCCGGACGTGCTCGGCGAGGCCGCGCCGGGTGCCGCGCCAGCGGTGCAGCCGCACCGCCGACGCGATCAGCTCCCGGCGCTGCGCGGGCGTCCACCCCTCGCCGACGTCCAGCGCGACCCAGTGCGCCAGCAGGTCGAGGAAGTCCTCGGGCGCGGTGCGCGGGTCGAGGTAGGCGGCGAAGCCGTCCAGGGCGGTGAACACCGGGGTGAGCACCTCGTCGAGCGCCTCGGTGAACCGCTGGGTGAAGCCGTCCTCGGTGTAGACGGCGGGGAGGCGCTCGCCCAGCGGGTGCGGGCTGGGCAGGGTGAGCGTGCCGAGCCTCATCGCGCCACCCGCACCTGGTGGCCGTAGGAGAACGCGAGTCCGTTGGGCGGCAGGTCGAGGCGCGGGACGGCGGTGCCGCGCTCGCCGGTGACCGGGTTCGCGCCGAACAGCCGGATGTCCTCGACCAGCTCCACGCCGTGGAGTCGTTGCAGCACCGCGAAGACCTCGCCGGACTGGACGGGCCTGCCGAACGGCCAGCCGCCGCCGTCCGGTCCGCCGCTGATGGGGTTGAAGTAGTCGTAGAGGGCCTGCACGGCGCGGGCGCGCAGCACGTCCTCCGGGGTCCCGGCGCGGGCGCGCAGCTGCGCGACGACCGTGACGCCCTGGTAGAACGGCGGTTCGACGGAGACGCGGGCGCCGACGCAGCGGCGCTCGTCCAGGAACCGCTCGATGCGGCCCCGCACCTCGGCGTCCGGTTGCAGCGCGGCGAAGTCCGCGCCCTCGTCGGCGGGCACGGCGGGCACCACGAGCACCCGCACGGCGTCCGACCCGGCCCCGGCGGGCACGCAGCGCACGCGCGCGATCTCGGGCGCGGCCTCGCGGGTGAGCAGCTCGTAGTCCTCGGCGGTGACCGCCCGGTCGCGGGTGCGCAGCAGCAGCGGTCCGCGCTGGGCGGCGTCGGTGACGCTCTCCCCCGCGACGCCCCCGGCGGCGGGCCTGCGGTTGGTGGCGGAGCTGACGAACGGCACCGGGTCGCGCTGCACGCGCAGCATCCCGCGCGCGACGTTGCCGCGCGGGCCGCCGCCGGTGCGGTACTCGGGGACCCGGATCGCGGCGGACTTCGCGGGCACGGCGCCGTGGTTGCGCACCGAGCCGTCCGGTTGCCGCACCGCCGGTCCGAAGATCAGCTCGCCGCCGACGCGGTCGAGCACGACGTGCCGGTCGGCGGGGCCGGACTCGGCGAACGAGCGCACCTCGTGCCAGTCCTGCCAGCCGTCGGCGGTGGCGACCTGCACGCGCAGGACCGCGTCACCGGCGACGACGGGGGTGCGGGCGAGCTGGAACCGCTGGCCGGGAACGCCTTCCGAGACGCCGACGACCTCGCCGGTGACGACGTCGGCGTGGGTGGCGGCGGTGGTGCCGCCGATGGTGGCGGCGGTGGCGGACAGCAGCTTCGGGGAGCGGTGGTAGAAGGGCAGTTCCGGTTCGGGGCGCACGGCCCGGCAGCGCAGCCAGCCCGCCCGCTGGCGGGCGATCACGGAGGCGGTGTGGCCGGTCGGGACGTGCAGGACGACGTCACCGGGCTGGTTGAAGCCGCCGGTGGTGTCCCGCTCGACCTCGGCCGGGACCCAGTTCTCGCCGTCCCACGCCTCCCAGCGCCACGGCGGGAAGCGCGGGTCGACGCCCCTGCCCTCGGCGCGGCACTCCAGGCGCAGCAGCACGGCGCAGCCGGGGACGGCGTCGGTGAGGCCGAACAGCACGGCGTCGCCCTCGGCGGGCTCGGGCCCGAACACCTCGGGGTCCTTGCCGTCGCGCAGGTCGTCGGTGCGGTCGACCGGGGGCGCGTCGGCGGCGGAGGTGGCCAGGGCGCCGAGGGTGGCGGGCACGACGACCAGGTCGCGGTCGACGGTGAACACCACCGGTTCCTCGATCTCGGTGCGCTCGGTGGCGACCTGGGACCCGGCCGGGACGACCACGGGGGTCTCGCGCGGCGCGGACAGCCAGAAGGTGACGTCGGCGCGGGCGGCGGTGGGCGGGAACAGGGTGACGCCGATGAGGTCGAGGAACCGCAGGTAGTGCAGGTCGGGGACGCGGTTGAGCCGGTAGAGCAGCTCGTCGGTCATGTGCGCGAACGCCTCGATGAGCGTGACGCCGGGGTCGGACACGTTGTGGTCCGTCCACTCCGGGCAGTGCTGCTGGACGCGGCGCTTGGCCTCGTCGACCAGGTCCTGGAAGCGGCGGTCGTCCAGGTTGGGGCTGGGCAGCGGCATCAGGCACCGTCCTCGGCGTCGTGGGGCGGGATGACGTAGAACGGGAAGACCAGGTTGCGCGGGTCGTTGGTGCCGCGCGGGGTGTAGCGGATGTCGATGAGCAGGGTTCCGCTGCCCACCTCGTCGAAGCTCACCGAGACGTCCTCCAGGGTGATGCGGGGTTCCCAGCGCTCCAGGGCGGTGCGGACCTCGTAGGCGATGCGCCCGGCGGTGGCCGAGTCGGCGGGGGCGAACACCAGGTCGTGGATGGCGCAGCCGAACTCGGGGCGCATGGGGCGCTCGCCGGGGGCGGTGGCCAGGATGAGGCGGATGCTCTCGACCAGCTCGCGGGAGCCGCCGACCAGCGCGACGGAGCCGGTGGCGTCGGTGTGCACGGGGAAGGCGAGCCCCCGGCCGATGAAGTCCACGGTCAGCCTCCGATCATGACGGTGGGGCAGCCCATGACGATGGGCGCGCCGCAGGAGGCCAGGTCGCCGAGGCGGGCGGCGGGCTTGCCGCCGAGGAGCACGGTGGGGCAGCCGGGCGGCAGGATGGGCGTCGGCGGGTGCGGTGGCACGCCGGGGAAGGCGCAGGTGTGCAGCCCGCCGACGGTGGCCGCGGGCACCCCGCCGATCAGCACCGTGGGCACGCCGGGCGGCGCGACGGCGCCGGGGTGACCGGTCGGGTCCCCGACCCTGGCCGCTGGTGGCATGACCTTCTCCCGCTCTCTGCTGGTCGGTTCTCTGCTGGTGTCTCTGCTGGCCGGGCGCTGCTAGTTGATCTTGACGAGGCCGCCGCGCACGGTGACCACACCGCTCGCGGTCAGCTCGGCCTGGCCCTGCGCGGCGACGGACACGGAAGCGCCCTCGACCTTCACGCCGGAGGTGCCCGCGAGCTTCATCGACGCCTTGGCCTCGACGGCGACGTCGGTCGCGGAGGTCGCGGTGATCTTCTGGCCCTTGAGCTCCAGCGGCCCCTTGCCCGCGTCGATGCTGACGCCGTTGGCCGCCTTCACCACCACGGTCTTGTCGCTGGTGATCTCGACCGTCTGCTTCTTCTGGTCGATGCGGACGGCGAACTTCCCGTCACCGCTGGAGATCAGGATTCCGTCGGTCTCGACGAACTCGACCTTGTGGCCCTCGCGGGAGACGAACCCGCGCGCGGCGATCGCGCCGGACCCGCCGTCCACCGGTTCCACGCTCAGCTTCGGCGGCACGTCCTTCGGGTTGTGCAGCCCGCCGAGCACGTACGGCGAGTCGAACGAGCCGTGCTCGAAGCCGACCAGTACCTCGTCGCCGACCTCGGGCACCACCAGCGAGCCCCGCCCCTTGCCCGCGCCCTGCTGGAGCACGCGCGCCCAGCCGGAGGTGAAGTCGGGCGCCAGCCACGGGAAGGTCAGCTTGACCCGGCCGAGCTTCGCCGGGTCCTTGACGTCGCTGACGACGGCGGGCACCAGGTCGCCGCGCGCGGCCGTGGCGGGGCCGTTGGCCAGCCCGTACAGCGAGCGCTCCTGGCGGCCGGAGACGGTGAACTCGGTGGTGTAGCCGTTGCCGGAGAACAGGTGCCTGGCGCTGGTGAGCGTGTACTTGCCCGCGAACTGCTCGCCGACGTTGACCAGCGCGACGGCGGAACCCGCGCGCAGCTTGGGATTGCCCCGCGCGACCCCGCTCAGCTCCACGCACGCGCCGCCGAGCTGGGCGGCCAGCGCCTCGGCGACGGCCTTCACCTCGGGCTGGGTGCGGTTGGCCACCGACGCCAGGAACGGCGCGGCGCCGAACTTCCTGGCCAGCTTCGCCGGGTCGGCCTCGTCGGCCTGGGTGCCCGGCGTGGTGGGCGTGGCGGTCGCGGTGACCTTCTCCTTGGCCTCCGGGTTCCAGCCGCCCACCACGACCTCCGGCACCTGCTCGGCGGAGGTGACGGAGGCGCGCAGCGACAGCAGCGAGCGGTGCATCTCCAGCGCGAACGGGTTCGTGGTCGACTTGGCGCCGCTGCCCGGCGCGGAGCTGGGCTTGTCCGGCAGCCGGAAGTCGACCTTGCCGTCGGTGACGGCGATCTGCGCGCCGACGTCGGTGGCCAGGCGGGAGAGGAACTCCCAGTCGCTCACGCCCTCCTGGCTGATCTGCGTCTCGGCCTTGCCGCCGAACCCGGAGACGGAGTCGATCCGGCCGGGCGCGAGGCTCGCGCGCTGCACCACCTTGCGCACCACGTCGCCGACCGTCATGCCGGGGTAGGCGGCGACCCTGCGGCCCCGGAACAGCCGGTGCGTGACGGCGTAGCCGCGCACCTCGGTGAACGTGCCGCCCGCGTCGAGCTCGACGCCGATCGCGGTCACCTCGCCCGCCATCAGCTGCTCGGGCGCGCCCGGCTCGCTGGTCTGGACCTTGAGCACGACCTTGGCGCCGACGGTGAACTTCCCCTTGCCCAGCACCACGTGGCCGGGGTCGCGGAAGCGCAGCACGAACACGTCGGGCAGGTTGCGGCTGGTGTCGACGTAGGCGGTGGTGAGCCAGGACTTGACGTCGGCGGGCAGCGGACCGCCCTCGACCTCGACCACCAGCGAGTTGGCGAAGCTCTCAGCCACCGCGCACCTCCTCCAGCGCGGGCAGCAGCAGCCGGGCGCCGGGGCGCAGCCGCATCGGGTCGTCGATGTTGTTGGCCTCGGCGATCTCCCGCCACAGGTTGGGGTCGCCGTACGCCCGGTACGCCAGCGACTGGAGCGTGTCGCCCGCGACCAGCACGTGCGAGTCGCGGGCGGCCAGCGCGCCCGAGGTGGGGTTCTGGCCGCCCAGCTCGCCGGAGATCTCCTCCAGGCTGACCGTGCACACCGCGCGCACCGGAACGCCTGCCGGGGTGAACAGGGTGTACTTGGCGGCGACGCTGGCGACGAACGCCGGGAACCCGGTCATGCCGCCCCACTTGAACACCACCCACGGCGGGGAGCCCTTGCCCTGCTGGCGGCTGTCCTCGGTCGGCACGCAGCAGGCGAACAGCTGCTCCACCTTGCGCACCACGCCGTCGTCCATGTGCTCGGTGGAGTCCAGGAAGACCTCCAGGGACAGCTTCACCGGCTCGGCGCCCTTGTACTCGGGGGTGCCGGACTTCTTGTGGTTGGGCTGGAGGTCGCGCTCCCACTTGGTCGACTTGGTCAGCGACAGCTCGCGCGGGTTGAACTGGAAGGTGATGTCGTGCAGCAGCTCGCCGGGCTTGGCGGCGCCACCGGCCTTCGGCGGCTTGTGCACGCTCAGCACGGCTTTCTGCAGGTTGCTGGGCGCGCCGTAGCTGGAGGCGGCGCCGGTTCCGGCGGAGGTGAAGGTGATCGGGGAGGCCACCGGGTCACCGCACCGAGCTGAGGAAGCCGTGGTGGGCCAGTTCGAGCGTCTCGACGGCGACCTTGGGCGAGTCGAGCGAGAGCTGCGGACCGCTCCAGCGCACCGGGACGACGCCGGTGAGGGACCAGCTGGTGATGACGGAGCCCGCGAGGGTGCGGGCCTCGATGACGGCGGTCTTGCGCTTGATCCCGCCCGCCATGCCGGAGATCCACTTGAGGATCTTGGCGCTGTCCTTGGTGACCGGGCGGGAGAGCTTGACGTTGGAGTACTTGATGCGGGTGGGCAGCTGCCACACCATGCCGTTGTTGCCGCCCTCCTCGCGCTGCTCGACGGAGAACTCGACGCTCAGGCCGTCGCAGCTGTTGAACGATCCGAGGCTCTCGTCGTCGATGCGCACGACGAAGCAGACCGCCACCGCCTCATCCAGTTCGGGCACAGCCACTCCCTCGGTCGGGCGCTCTCGCGCGGTTCACGCTGGTGGTTCGCGGTTCGGGTGGGGCGGTCGTCAGTGCAGGCGGTCGGTGAGCGAGCCCCGGCGCTCGCGGTCGAGCCACAGCTCGGCCTTCAGGCGGCGCAGGAGGGGGTCGTAGAGCTTCTTGAGCAGCTCTTCCGGCTCGGGGATCGGCGCTGCGGGCGGGGCCGAGGTGGTGGAGGCGCTGGTCGTCGGCGCGGGGGCGGCGGGGTCGGCGGGCGCTTCCGGGTGGCCGGGTGGCGGGTCGTCCGGGGTGGGGGGTGGTGCGGCCTGCGGCGGAACGGGCGGTTCGCCGGGCGGCGGGTCGTAGAGCTCCCGCTGCACGGCGAAGTGGTGGGGGTGGGCGGTGGGACCCGGTGGGGGCGCCGGGAAGGCCGGGGCGAGCGGGAGTGGTTGCGGTGTCGGGGAGATCGATGGCGCGGGGAGGACGGACTGCGCGGCGGAACCCGACGGCTGAGGGAACCCCGGTTGCGCGGGGAGAGCGGACTCCGTGGGGAAAGCCGGTTGTGCGGGGGAAGCCGACTGCGCCGCCGGGCTGAGCTGGACCGCCAGGCCGGATTGCACCGGGAAGGCGGATTGCACCGGGAAGCTCTGCGGCACACCGATTCCCGGTCGCACGGCAAAACCCTGCTGAGCTGGGGCAAAACCCTGCTGGGCTGGGGCAAAACCCTGCTGGGCTGGCGTGAAACCCTGCTGGGTCGGGAAAGCCCGCTGGGCGGAGAGAGCTTGCTGTGCGGGGGAACCCTGTTGCGGCGCGGTGTAGCCCTGCACTGCAAGGCCGGGCTGGGGCTGGAACCGGGGCTGGGGTTGGTCATCGCCGAGCGAGACGCCGAGGCTCTGCGCGATCTGCGGGTCGAGACTCCACCCGGACGGTCCCACCGACCCGATCCCCCCGCCCAACGCCGCCAGGGGACCAGCGTCAGCCGCCGCCGAGGCGAGTCCGGCGATGCTCGTCGGGACGCGCGGACCGGGTGCGGGGGCGCTCGGGGCGGCCAACTCCCTCTGCACCGACCAGGTCGGCTGGGTCGCGGGAACGGCGTTCTCGGCCTGGCGCTGGACGAACCGCTGCGGCAGTCCGGGCGCGAGCGACAGCACCGGGGCCTGCTCGAACCGCTGGACCGGCGCGGACGTCCCGCTCGGAACGCTCGGCGTGCTCGGCGCCACCGGGAGCTCAGCAGGAAGTTCGGCGGGAAGTTCGACGGCACGGGCAGCGGGCTGGTCGGCGGCCAGCGAGCGCTGCACCATCTCGGTCAACGACACCGGACGCTCACCACCGGCCACCCCCTGCGGCACGGTCGGCAGCGGCAGCACCGGCGTGGTCGGCACCGACCGCGCGGACTGGGAATGCGCGCTAGACGCGCCTGGTGTGGTGGAAGTGCCGGGAGCAGCAGCAGTGGAGGTGGTGGGGGTGGTGGGCGTGGTATAGGTCTGGATCGTCCTGGGCTGGCCGAGCCCCAGCGTCCGCGCCGCGCTCTTGCCCACGACGGTGGTCGGGGCAGCGGCGGCGGGGACCACCGGGAGTTCAACCGACCTGGAAACCGTTGCGGGAGCTGGGGCAACCGCATCGGGGGCGACGACCCGCTGCACGACGTCGCCCGTCAGCGGTTCGTCCCCGACGAGACCAGCGCTGATCGGCTCGCCGCCGATCGTCCCACCACCGGCGGGCTCGTCGCTGATCGGCTCGTCGCCGATCGGGCTGTCAGCCATCGGAAGGCCGTTCGACGGCTGGCCGCTCACCGACGCCTCGGAAGGTGCGCTGCCAGCCTCGGGAAAACCCGGCATCACCGGCGCCTCGACGGGTCGCTGCACGACCTCGGGCTCGGTGGTCCGCTGCACCAGCGGTTCCCCCAACCCCGGCCGGACCGCTCCACGCGCGGCACCGTCCGCCACCACCCGTGACGCCGGAGGCGGTGGAGGCGGTGGAGGCGCGATGAACTGCCTGGTCATCGGGACCGCAGTCGGCTCGGCAACCCGCTGCACGGCCGCTTCCTGAACCGCGTTCGAGGTCTGCGGCGCGAGCGGGAGCGCTTGCGCCACCGGCTCGACGGCGGTGGGCAGCGGGGACGGAGCGGGCGCCTCCACGTCGACCGGGCGAGGCTCGTCGACGCCGAGCGTCCGGGTGATCGGCTCGGGCGTCGCGATCACCGGCTTGGCGCCTGCGGTTTCGACCGCGATCGAGCGCTGCACAACGGCTCCACCGGCACCGGCGGCACCAGCAGCGGCCACACCGGCAGTAGTCCCAGTGGAAACAGCTCCACCAGCAGCGATCTCACCAGCAGCGGTCCCACCGGTGGCAGCGACGCTCTCGGCGAAGCCGCCACCGGTGAACCCGTCACCTGCCAAGCCCTCGGTGGCAGGTGAGGCCTCGACCGCCCTGCTCACCGTGAAACCGGCGCCACTCCCGACAGCACCGGCAGCACCGACAGCACCCGCACCGCGCCCACCGGTCGCGACTCCCCCACCGGACGCGCCAACCGCACTCCCGGTCCCCGTGGGAATCCCCCCAGGTCGCGAGAACACCACCCCTTCACGCGGTGGTTCCCCGATCACCCCGGACGGCTCCGACTCGGCGACGAAGTGGCCCAGCGGGGCCAGGAACGCGGGTGAGCGCCAGGACGTCAACCCGCCGGTGAACGAGTCCACCGGGTTCGCCAGCGGGTGCTCGGGCAGCACCCGCTGGATCGGGGGCAGCCCGCGCCACTCGCCCCGCAGCACCGGGCCGGCCTGCGCGGGGCCTGCGGCGCCGTCAGGTCCGGCAGGCGCCGGGGTTCGCTTGCGGAAGGGCCACACTTCAGGTCACCGCCTGGTGTTGATGCGGGCGATCTCGGCCGCGTAGCGCAGCCGGTCGTGGTGCTCCAGGTCGAGGATCGAGTCCAGCGACCAGTGGAAGTGGTAGGCGACGTACGCGACCTCCTCGTGCAGCCGGTCGACCGCGTACGTCACGATTCCCCCAGGCGCCCGCCGGAGACGTCGACGGAGAACCCGTGGCCGCACGACGGGCAGGCCACGGCGGCTCGGGTGTGCCCCTCGCTGTTGATCCGCCGGTACATGTCCTGGAGGAACGCCAGGTCGGAGGCGAACAGGTTCTCCACGACCCCGGTGTGGACGTCGGTGATCGTCCCGAGCGAGACGAGGACGCGCGCCAGCAGCACCACGGTCAGGTAGGCGGAGTTCTCCCGCACCCGGTCGTCGCGCAGCGGGATCAGCTCGTCGCGGGCGGTCGCCAGTCGCATGACGCCGCTCTTGTGGACCGTCCCGGACTCGTCCGCGTACCCGCGCGGCAGCTCGAAGGCGAACTCCGTGCGCATCGTCGCGGGCGAGTCCGGCGCGACCGCGGTCGTGGACCGGCGCACTACTCGACTTCCATCATCTCGTAGGTGACCACGAGCTTCTCGGTGAGCACGCTGGTGTCACCGGCCTTGAGCGAGCCGATCTCCAGGCTCTTGGGCCACGCGTTGGTCAGCTTGTAGCGCTTGATCGCGGTGCCCTCGTAGTCGTAGACGATGATCGCACCGCCCTTGCGGGCCGAGGCCATCTTGCCGAAGTGGGCGTCCTTGACCCACTTCTCGAAGCTGTTGTCGCCGGTGAGGCCTCGGGTGAGCGTGACCTCGCCCGCCTTGGGGCGGCCGGGCAGCTTCTTGATGACGTACTTGCCGTCGGCGGTGTTCTGCTTGAGCTCGATGACGTCCTGCTCCATCTTGAGCCCGGACACCTCGGAGATCTGCTTGATCGCGACGCCGTCGACCTCCAGGCCGAACGAGTGGCCGACGGACGTGTCGAGTTCGGGGAGTGCCATGTCCTACCGCGCTTTCACTCGTTGACGAGGCTGGTGCCGCCGGAGAACTGCGCCAGGCGGAAGACGACGAACTCGGCGGGCTTCACCGGGGCGATGCCCACCTCGCACACGACCTGGCCGGCGTCGATCGCCTCGGCCGGGTTGGTCTCGCGGTCGCACTTGACGTAGAACGCCTCGTCGGGGGTGAGCCCGAACAGGGCGCCCTTGCGCCACTCGTTGACCAGGAACGCGCTGATGGTGCGGCGGATGCGGGCCCACAGCGCGTCGTCGTTCGGCTCGAACACGACCCACTGGGTGCCGCTGAGGATCGACTCCTCCAGGTAGTTGAAGAGCCTGCGCACGTTCAGGTAGCGCCACGCCGGGTCGGACGAGAGGGTCCGCGCGCCCCACACCCGGATGCCCCGGCCGGGGAACGAGCGGACGCAGTTGACGCCGATGGGGTTGAGCAGCTCCTGCTCGTTCTTGGTGAGCTGCGTCTGGAGCGCCACCGCGCCGCGCACGACCTCGTTGGCCGGGGCCTTGTGCACGCCGCGACCGGCGTCGGTGCGCGCCCACACGCCCGCCATGTGGCCGCTCGGCGGGACGAACAGGTGGTCGTCGCTGGCGGCGTCGAAGACCTTGACCCACGGGTAGTACAGGGCCGCGTACTTCGAGTCGTAGCCCGCGACGTTCTGCCGCCAGTCGCGGACCTGCTGCGGGTTCAGCGCGGGCGGCGGGTCGAGGACGGCCATCCGGTCGCCCATCTGCTCGCAGTGGGCGATCATGGCCAGCTGCACGGCCTTCACGCCCTCCAGCGAGATCTGGTCCCGCTGGTAGGCGCTCATCAGGTCGGGCACCGCGACCATGGTGATCTCGTCGATGGCCTCCAGGCCGCCGAAGCCGGTGCGGTCGGCGACGTCGCCCACGTAGTCGTCGGCGGCGACCTTGCCGGGCACGGCGGTCGGCGCGGACTCCTCGGCGCGCAGCGCGACGGCGCCACGGTCGGCCTTGGCGGGCGGGTTCGCCAGCTCCTCGACGGTGATCAGGTTCGACTTCTCCCTGACCACGGTGACGACGTTCTCCTTGGTGCGCTTGGTCGTCACGTGGTGGGTCTCGACGACCTTGCCCGCGTCCTTGACCAGCAGGGTGAAGCGGTCCTCGGCGGGGTTCTCGCCCGCCGCGTCGGCGACCTCGACGGTGATGTCGCCCGCGCCGATCGCCTTGGCGGTGACCTTGTAGCCGCCGAGCACACCGGTCGCCCCGGAGGGCAGCGCGCCGTTGCTGGACGGGCCACCACCGGGGTTGGCCTCGTCGCGCTCACCGCCGATGCGGACGACGTAGCAGTTGCCGCCGCCGTTGAGGAAGTAGCCGTAGACGGCCTGGCCGAGGTAGGTGCCCTCGACGAAGTCGCCGAAGGTCTGCGCGTACTGGGCCCAGTTCGACACCAGCGTCGGGGTGTTGAACGGCCCGCGCCCGGCGAACCCGACGAAGGCGGCCACGGCGGTGCCGACGCCCTCGATGGGGCGGGCGCCCGCCTCCACCTCCTCGACGTACACCCCCGGCGAGAGATAGGTGGGCATCCGTTGCCTCCCAAGTCGTGCGGATAACCGGCTGTACTGGGGGAAATGCTGGTGCCACGGGGGGTTCGGTCGAAACGGCCTGGCGGCTGTGCCCGCGTGCGCGGATCACTGCCCAAAGGGGCGGCCGAGCGGCGGTCGACGTCCCCGGTCCCGCAGAAGTGCTTCCAGGGCAGCGCAAAGCGCGGGGCGCCGGGGGAGTTCCAGCTCTCCCCCGACGCCCCGCGACCGACCGATCCGCGGGCGGGCTACTCCTCGCCCTCCCCCTCGCCCTCCTCCGCCGAGCGCTGCACCGACGCCGCGCCCGGCACGTACGTCTGCGCCACGGGTTCCTCCGCCACGTCCTCGGCGGGCGCCTCCTCGACCCGCTGCACTGCTGGTTGCGCTGCGGACTCCACGGCGGGCTGCGCCATCAACCGGTCAGCGTTGGCGCTCGCCTCGCGCTCGAAGCGGTCGGACGGGTCGCTCAGCCGCACCCCTCCCCCGATGTCCGAGCCGTCCACCGGCCCGCTGCGCTGCTGCACCACGTGGGTCAGCTCGTGCGCCAGCACGTGCCGCCCGGCGGCCGAGCCGGGGTCGTAGCCGCCGCTCTGGAACACGATGTTCGAGCCCACCGTGTAGGCCTGCGCGTTCACCGCCTTGGCCGAGCTGTGCGCCGCGCCGTCGGTGTGCACCCGCACGTCCGCGAACGACGTGCCGAACCGGCCCTCCATGTCCGCGCGCACCCCGGCGTCCAGCGGCGCGCCACGCCCGGAGCCGACCACCTCGTGCACCGGCGACCCGGCCGGTTCCGCCGACTCCTCCAGCGCCGACGCCACCCCGGCGTTGCCCACCGCCCGCTGCAACCCGAGGATCCCGCCCGCCCCCAGCACCTCCGGCCGCCCGGCCGCGACCGCCCGGCCGAGCAGGGCGTGGTCCTCCCGCTCGGCCCGCTCCCCCTGCGGCCGGGCGCAGCCGTCGTCCTGCCCGTGGTCGTGCTCATGTCCGCGCACAGCGCCTCCTAGCGCTTTCCCCGGCCCCGCACCGAGCGGGCCCGCCGTCACTGCCCGAACGGGCGGACCAGCTCCAGGTAGCGCCCGAACTCGCGCTCCCCCACCAGCCTGCCCAGCTTGCGGTACTCGCGCGCCACCGCGCCGACCACCTCGCGCATCCCCACCACCCGGTCGCCCTCGGCCGCCAGGTACGCCGCCGTCACCGCCGCCGAGCGGATGTGCCCGCCCGCCAGCTCGAACGCGCCCGCCAGGAAGTCCAGGTCCAGCTCGGCCCTGGGGGCGTGCGGGCCGAGGCAGTGGTCCCACAGCGCGCGCCGCTGCTCCTGGTCGGGCAGCGGGAAGTCCACGACCACGTCGAGGCGCCGGGTGAACGCCTCGTCCAGGTTCGCCCGCAGGTTCGTGGCCAGCACGGCGATCCCGTCGAAGGTCTCCATGCGCTGCAGCAGGTACGCGGACTCGATGTTGGCGTACCGGTCGTGCGCGTCGCGGACCTCCGAGCGCTTGCCGAAGATCGCGTCGGCCTCGTCGAACAGCAGCACGCCGTTGACCCCGGACGCCTCGGTGAAGATCCGCTCCAGGTTCTTCTCGGTCTCGCCGACGTACTTGTCGACGACGGTGGCCAGGTTGACCGTGTACAGGTCAAGGCCCAGCGAGGCCGCGATCACCTCGGCCGACATGGTCTTGCCGGTGCCGGAGTCGCCCGCGAACAGCCCGGTCAGGCCACGTCCGCGCCCACCGCCCGGCCGCATCCGCCAGCGGTCGATCACCCGGTCCCGGTGCTCGGCGCGCGAGGCGAGCTCTTTGAGCTGGCCGACCACCGGGCCGGGCAGCACCAGGTCGTCCCAGGTGACCGCCGGTTCGATGCGCCGCGCCAACCGCTGCAGCCCGGCCGCGTTCTGGCTGCGGGCGCCCGCGCGCAGGTGCGCCACGGCGATGTCCTCGCCGTCGGCGAGCGCGGCCACCGACGCGGCCTCGGCGGCGCGCGCGATCTGGCCAGCGCCCAGCACGAAGTGCTCGGTGGCGGCGGCCGGGTCGACGCCGGGCGCGACCGGTCCGCGCAGCCCGGCGGCCCACAGCTCGGCGCGGGCGGCCACGGGCAGCGGGACGGCGTCGTGCAGCACGGGCGGATCGGCGCTCCAGCGCGGGTTCCAGGCGATCGGGCCGTGCACGGCCAGCGGCACGGCGGGGTGGCGCAGCGCGTCCAGCGCGGGCTCCTCGTCGACCGGTCCGAGGACGATCCCGGCCCCGCGCAGCACCGCCTCGCGCAGCACGGCGGCGCGCAGCACGGCCCGGTCCGGTTCGGCGGCGAGGCGTTCGGCGTCGACCTCCAGCACGGCGAACCCGGCTTCCCGCAGGGCGGCCGAGGCGACCTCGCGGCCACCGCCGCCCGGCCGCTCCCTCAAGTGCGCCAACCGGATCCCGGCGCGCAGGCCGCGCACCAGGCGGTCGGCGCCCGGCAGGTCGACGGCGGTGCGGGCCAGGTCGTCGGCCACGCGCGCGACCCCGGTGAGCGCCGGGTCGGGGCGGTCGTCGCCGAGCAGGTGGGCGACGACGCGGTCGGGCACGCGCAGCGACCTGGTCAGGAACGGGCGGTCGCGGTCCTCCACGACGAGCAGCCCGGCGGTGAGCAGCGGGGCGGCCGGGTCGAGGCGGGCGCGACCGGCCGAGGACGCCTCGGGCAGGCCGCACAGGCGCAGCGCGAGGCCGGTGGTGGCGCGGCGGCGGGTGACGTCGTCGTTGAGGTAGCCGTAGAACTGCTCGAACCTGCTGTCCACGTCCGGCGCGAGGGCGACGAGCAGCAGCTCGACGTCCACAGTGGACAGGTCGGCGGTGCGGGCGAGTCGGCCGAGGCGGCCGGGCGCGCCGGGCTCGTGGAACGGGGCGAACGCCTCGCGCGGACCGGTGAGCAGCGAGTCGATGGCCTCGTCGGACAGGTACAGGCCCCGGAACGGGTCGTCCGGGTTGGGGTCGGTGGCGCGGCGGGCGGCGACGGCGTCGCGGATGCGGCGCTCCAGCGCGGCCAGGCGGGTGAACAGGCCCGCCGTGTCGGTGGGACCGGCGGTGTCGGCGATCCCCTCGGCGCTGGTGGTGCTCACGCGACACCGTCGAGCGTGGTGTCGCCCAGGTCCACCCGGACGGTGCGGGCGGGCGGCGCGGCCGGGTAGGCGCGGCCGGTGTCGACGGGCGCGGACACCACGACGTCCAGCGACGGCTTCAGCTCGCCGCCGAGCGCGCTCCACACGTCGGCGAACGCGCGGTCCTCCGGCGGCGGGAGCGCGCAGGACATCGGCACCGGCAGCTCCAGCGCGGCGAGCGAGCCGGTGAGCAGGGTGGCGGGCACGGACTCGTGCTGGAGCAGGCCCACCAGCAGGTCGGACAGCAGGCGGTGCTCGTCCTCGGTGCGCTGCACCCACGCCGTGACGAGGTAGGACAGCTTGACGTGGCGCGGCGGCAGGCGTCGGGACACGACCTGGCCCCGGTCGTCGTAGGAGTTGAGCATCCCGCGCTGGCGACGGCGCAGGTCCTCGCGGATGTCGTAGAGGTAGACGTTGACCGTGGGCGCGTTGCGCCGCGCGGCCCAGTCCTTCGTCGGGGCCTCGAAGGCGACCTCGACGTCCGTGCCGCTCAGGGCGTGTTCCCTCACCAGGCGTCGGAGCGCCTCGTCCACCTCGTGGATCATCGCTCAACCATGCGCCGGGCGGGGGCGCGACGGGAGCGGCGGTGCGGCGGACCTTGGGGCAGGGCGCGCTGCCCGGAGGGACGACGACAGCTGCCCTCGCGGGCAGCGGGACGGGGGTGTTCGCGGAGGCCTTCGGAGGCACTCGCAGGGGTTTGACGGGAGCGCCTGCGGGGTGGTCCGGGAACGCGTTAGCTCAGGTGGCGCAAGGGATTGCCCTGATGCCGGGCTTCACCGGAAGACAGCCGCACTGTTATGTTGCAACTGTCGCAATACATAGCCCTATCGTGTCATTGCCGAGTGGAATCCGCCGGGTGAACATAGCGCCATGCCAGGAAACGCTTACACGTCGGTGAAGTCGCGCACGGTCGCGGGCGCTCTGCGGACCTACCGCGAGCAGCACGGGCTGAGCTGCGAGGACGTCGCGGGCGTGCTCGGGGTGTCCTCCAGCAAGATCAGCCGGATGGAGACCGGGAAGAGCGGCCTGCAGGTCGAGGACGTCTCCGCGCTGCTGGGGTACTACAAGGTTCCCGGCGCCAGGCGCAAGGAACTGCTGGACCTGATGCGGCGCGGCGAGGAGCTGGGCTGGTGGGAGCGGCAGGCCGGGCTGCCCAAGCTGTGGCGGGCGCTGATCGACTTCGAGAACAAGGCGGAGGCGGTCCACAACTACGAGTCGATGGTCGTGCCGGGATTGGTCCAGACCGCTGAGTACACGCGGGCGCTGATCCGGTCGCTGGACCCTGCGCTGCCGGAGCACGAGCTGGACGCGCTGGTGACCACGCGGATGGCGCGGCAGGCGGTGCTGAACCGGGCGAGCGCGCCGAGGTACCTGGCCGTGCTGCACGAGGCGGCGCTGCGCATCCGGGTCGGTGACGAGGGCGTGATGCGCAGGCAGCTGCGGCACCTGCTGGACGTGGCCGAGCGGCCGAACGCGGTGGTGCGGGTGACGCCGATGGGCGCGGGGGCGCACGTCGGCCTGTCGGGGGCGTTCACGCTGCTGGAGTTCGCGCACGAGCCCGCGGTGGTGTTCGTGGAGAACCAGTCGACGGGGCTGTTCCTGGACGGGGCGGTGGAGGTCGACGGGTACCGGCGGGCGTGGGAGCGGATCGTGGACGTGAGCCTGTCGCCTGCGGCGACGGTGGAACTGCTGGCGGAGCTGGTGGAGGAGCGGCCTTGACGGACCTCGGCGGTGGCGGCGCGGGCGGGCGTGGCGCGGGCGGGCGTGGCGCGGGCGGGCACGCGCGGTGGCGCAAGAGCAGCCGGAGCACGAACGTGGCGAACTGCGTGGAGCTGGCGGTGGCGGGGGCGGTGGCGGCGGTGCGCGACTCGAAGAACCCGGCGGGCGCGGTGCTGGTGTTCCCCCGGCTGCGGTGGGCGGCTTTCCTGGCGGGGTGGCGGTAGGGGCGGGTCACTTGACGCCGAGCTCGTTCGCTGCGGTGATGGCGCGCCTGAGGAGATCGGGGCGGACGTGGGCGATGGCTGACAGGTCGACCTGGCCGAGCACTTCCAGGAGGCCTGGGTAGTTCCGCTTCTTGGGGAACTCGTGCCCGGACTCGTGCAGCCGCAGCCAGGCATCAAGGAGCGCCACCTCGTAGGAGGCGGTGCTCCAGCTCCTCCAGACCTTGCCGAACACTTCCAGCAGCACCCGGTCGCCGACACCGCGTCCGATGCGGTCGCAGAACATCACCCGGAAGACACTGCTAGCGGCCAAGGGCGTGGTTGCCAGGTCTGCCAGCATCTGCGCGCTCATCATCAGGTGCCTGCGGAGGTTCTCCAGGACGGTCTCCGGGTACCTGTCGCTCCACCGCAGGTAGCGGTCCAGGTCCACGGGAAAGTTGTTGAGCTCGACCAGTGAGCGCACGTAGTCCACGTCGAACTGGGATTCGGTCAGCTTGTCCAAGCCGTACCGGAAGATGTTGCTGACCAGATCTGCGGTGAAGCAGGCCTCACGGGCGGCTTCGCGCAGGGAGATCGCCCCCTTGACCCAGTCGGCGGACTCCGTGAGAGGTCGCGCCTCCAGGTCGAAGGAGAGCAGCACCTCCTCTTGGCGCCACGCGACGCGCAGCGTTCCCACCGACCCGGTCCACTCCGCCTCGGTGAGCTGCGAGCGCCAGAAGGAGGTGAGCCGGTGCCAGTCCCCGACTCCGAAGGAGCGCTTGCCGAACACGGCGGAGAGCAACACCAGGTTGAGGCCGTAGACGGCATACCTGGCGGGTGCGGGTCGGCTCACCGGTTGGTACCCGGTTCGCTTTCTGGGGCGCTCTTCACCGCAGATCTCGAACAGCTTCTCCACCAGCAGGGCATGCTCGTCGCGCTTCAGGTCCGAGGCTGCGAGCTCCAAGAGGAAGTCGATGACGGATTTGCGCGTGGTAAGCGGGGTGAACGAGAGGAGTGCGTGGAGCTCATCGTCATCAGGCCGCTGGAAAGCAGCCCGACGCTTGCGGTTCGACTCGTACTCGTGCAACTCAGCCAGGAGGCTCCAGATGGACCTCGCCACCAGGTACTCGCCAAAAGTGGCGTGCAGGAACTCGTAAGCCCGCAACCGCTGCGCGTCCCTGGTGGCCTCCGCGAGCTGCACGAAGAAGAACCGCCCGAGAATCGCGCCACCGGGGCTGAGCGGCGTACGCATCCCAGGTCCGCGCGTTTGCTTCCGCTCCTCGAGCAAGGCCTGCATGTCGTCGTCCAGGTCCTTCTCGGTGACCCACTGGGTCCCGCGATGGAACATCGCGAAGGCGACCACGGACAACCGCTCGAGCTCGGCCTCGACATCCGTCTGGAAGCTGGCGTCAGCGCGCCCCAAGTCGCCCTTCCCCACCTCGCGTTGGACGAACCTGATAAGCAACCGCTCGTAGAGCCCGCCCTGGCCGATGTCGCCTTGGTCGCGCAGGGCGTTGTCGTCCGCGTCGTAGAGGGCGAGCATCAGCAGGAGCAGCGGCTGCACTGCGAGGTCGTGGTGCTTCAGCGCGGTCTGCGGGGCCAGCGGCGCCAGACCACGCCGCTCGAAGTAGCGGGCGTTCAACCGGCCCCACTTCTCCAACCACCGGACGACGTGCCGCTCGCTGAACGGGGCCAATCGCAGCACGTCGGCGCCTGCGGGGATGGCCATGCCGCCCGCGACGCCGATCCGGCTGGTCACCACCACCGCCACCGGGCACCCGCGCTCGGCGCAGTCGCGCTGGAAGCGCTGGACGTTCTCCAGGTAGTTGGTCTGGCTGACACCGGTGGCCTGGAGGTGCTCGTCGAAGCCGTCGAGCAGGACGACGAGCAGCGCGCCACCCGCGTTCGCGGCTTCGCCGTAGGAGAGGTTCTTGGCCACAGCGAGATCGTCGCACCGCAGCGGAGTCGACCTCCTCGTTTGAGGGTCACACGATTGGCTGAACATCAATTCCATCGTCCGTGGACGGGGGACCGCGCGCCGCAGGGTCGCCGAGGCCCCGAGCAGCGCGGGACCCGCACGTCCGGACAAGCCGCTGGGAACCGGAACGTTCACCCGCCGACCTTGTCCCGCCCCCGTCCGATTCCGTCACGATCACCGCTTCGGCCGCGCCGAGGCCGTCCGGGACGGTGCCGCGCGCAGCGTCACGGCGCGCCCCACCACCGAACCTCCCGCCCCCTCCTCCTCACCGGCCGTGGTGTAGACCGCCCACCGTCCGGGTATGCAGCGGTCCACAGCGACGAGGCGAAGGAGCGGGCGCCACATGGACGGGGTGGAGGTTCGCGTTTCCCTTGCCGCCCGACCCGCCAGCCTCCCCACGCTGCGGGCGATCGCCGCTCAGGTGGCGCGGGCCGCCGAGGCCACGCCCGAGCTCGCCGTCGACCTCGTCATCGCCGTCGACGAGGCCTGCTCCGCGCTGATCGCGCGCGCACGCGAACGAGCGACCCTCGCGTGCAGGTTCCACGCCGACGGCACCTCTGTTCGGTTCCGCGCACACGTCGGCACCTCGGCCGTCACCGTTCCCGGTCATGACTCGTTGTACTGGCGAGTCGTCAGTTCGGTGACCGACGCAGTCACCAGTTGGGTGGACGGTGACGGCCTTCTGCACGTCGAGTTGAGGTGTCGGGGATGAGTGCGGTGGTGGACTTCCAGCCGTTGTTCCGCGAGTTGGCCGAGGCGCAGTCGCGCGCCGAACGCCGCCAGGAGCTGCGGGACCAACTGGTGACGGAGTACTTGCCGATCGCCTGGCACATCGCCGACCGGTTCGCCGAACGGGGCGAATCGGTGGAGGACCTGCGGCAGGTGGCCGCGGTGGGTCTGATCAACGCGGTGGACCGGTTCGACGTGCAGCGCGGCATCGACTTCCTCGCGTTCGCCGTCCCGACCATCACCGGCGAGGTGCGCCGCCACCTGCGCGACCAGGGCTGGGCCGTCCGGGTGCCGCGCAGGCTCAAGGAGCTGTGCCTGGCCATCGACGCCGCCCGCGTGGAACTGGCGCGCGCCACCGGTCGCACGCCGACGCCGAGCGAGGTCGCCCGGCACCTGAACCTCTCGCTCGCCGAGGTCTACGAGGGGCTGCACGCCACCTCGGCCAACCACATGGTCTCGCTGGACGAGGTCGACTCCGACCACCGCCTCGGCGTCGACGACCCGGCCCTCGAAGTTGTCGAGCTGCACCACGCGCTTGATCCCATGCTTCGCGGGCTACCCAAGAGGGAGCGGAGGATCGTGCTGCTGCGGTTCTTCAAGAACATGACGCAGAGCCAGATCGCCGACTCGGTGGGCGTGTCGCAGATGCACGTGTCACGCCTGCTCAGCCGGTCGCTCGCCCGCCTGCGGGACCTGCTCGACGAACGCTGAAACGAGGTGGCCACCATGAAGAGGCTCGACTGGCCGCGCCGAGCGGCGCTGGCGCTCGGCGCCCTGCTGGTGCTGTGGGGCATCGCCGACCTGTTCGGGCTGGGCGGTGGTCCGATTCCGAGCGTGGTGCATGCGGCGGCCGGGCTGGCCGTCGGGCTGTCCGCGGCGAACCGGGACTCGCTGCGCCGCACCGGGATCGCGGTCGGACTGCTGCACCTGGTGGCGTTCGCGCTCGGCGTCGAGGGCACGGGCGGCGCGTTCGACGCCGGCCCGGTCGGGAACTCGCTGAACCTGGTGGCGGGTCTGGGTTGCGTGGCGCTGGCCGTGGCGGGCGCGTGGAGCCAGCGGCGCGACGCCGCCGAGCGGGGCGAGGACGGGTCGGAGGAGGGCGGCGGGCTGTCGTTGGACAACCGCAGCCGCCGGGGGTCCCGGCACGCCCGGCGGTCGCTGCGCGCGCGCCGCGTCCGCCCCAAGTCCCCCGCGCACCTCTGACGTCGCCTGATCCAGGGACGCGCGGGCGGATTGCCGCTCCGCGCCTACGGGTACCACAACCAGGACCGGTTCGAGCGGGAGGTAGAGAGCGATGCACACGGCTTCCCTGCGCGGCGTGGTCCGCGCGCGCGGCCCGTTCGTCTCGGTGTACTTCGACGCGGGCCACCACCCGGAGCTGCGCTGGCAGACCATGTGCGACCGGCTGGAGGCCGACGGCGCGGACCGGACCCTCCTGGACGCGCTGGAGGACGCGGTGCTGGCCCGCCCGTCGCAGCCGGGCATGGCGGGCCGGGCGCTGATCGCCGCCGAGGGCCAGGTGGTGCTGGACCGGCACCTGCCGGTCCCGCCCGCGCGGACCGTGGAGCGGCGCGGCGACCTGCCGTACCTGCTGCCGCTGGTGGACCTGTCCGAACCGCTGGTGCCGCACGTGGTGGTGCAGGTGGACGACCGGGGCGCGGACCTGCGCGGCGTCGACACGTCCGGCCGCCCGGTCGCGGTGGCCACGGTCGGCGCCCGCTCCTCCGGCCCGGTGCCGGAGCTGGACGTGCTGGAGCTGGACGACGTGGCGCACGAGGCCGCGTCGCTGGTGGACCGGCTGCGCGCGGAGCTGCTGGTGCTGGCGGGCCCGATGGCCGCGCGCCGGGCGCTGCGCGTCGCGCTGCCCAACCGCTACCACCGCCTGGTGGTGGAGATGGAGGGCCCGGCGGACCCGGCGGTGCACCACCTGGCGGGCCGGGCGAACCGCAACGAGCGCCGCGCCGCCGTGGTGCGCTTCCGCGAGGAGTCGACGCGGGTGGGCGGCCGAGCGCTGCAAGGGCTGGACGAGGTGATCGTGGCGCTGGAGCGGGGCGCGGTCGGGACGCTGCTGCTGACCGACCCGCTGGTGGGCGACCGGTTCGCGCCGGAGGGCCGGGCGGACGAGGTGCTGCCCGCGCTGGCGGTCGAGCACGACGTGGAGGTGGTCCTGGTCGGCGACGCGCTGCGGTTGACCGAGGACGTGGGCGCGCTGCTGAAGTAGCCCGGTTCCCCTCCTGGGCCGCCCCGAATCCCGCTGTGGCGACGCCCACAGCCGCAGGCGGCCCCTCCCGACGACCACAACCCGCCCACCTGCGCGAATCCCGCCCCACCACGGCCCTACTGCTCCGAACGGCCCAGCGCCCGCTACCGCACCCGCGTTCACCCGCGGAGGCGAACACCGAAGGTGGTGGTTGAGCGCGGGTCGGAATGGGTAGAGAGCGCCCATGACGCAGCCGTGGACCGTCGGGGTCGAGCAGGAGTTCCTGCTCGTCGACCCGCAGACGCGACGTCCGGTCCCCCTGGCCGAGGCGGTCGCCGACCGCGCGGGCGCGTCGTTCGACGTGCAGCGCGAGCTGACCCCGTTCCAGATCGAGGTGGCCACCCCGGTGTGCCACTCGTCCGCCGAGCTCGCCGAGCAGGTCCTCGCGGGCCGCAGGCACCTGGCGAAGGCCGCCCGCGCCGCGGGTGGCGCCCTCATGGCGTCGGCCGTGCCGCCGCTGGGCATGACCGGGCCGCCCTCGATCACCGAGGACGCCCGGTACCTGAGGATGCAGTACACCCACCGGAAGATGCTGGCCGGGCAGGGCGTGTGCGGGATGCACGTGCACGTCGGGGTGCCGGACCGGGAGACCGCGATCCGCGCGTCGAACGCCCTGCGCCCGTGGCTGCCCTCGCTGCTGGCGCTGAGCGCGAACTCGCCCGTCGACGAGGGCCAGGACACCGGCTACTCCAGCTGGCGCTCGATCGTCTGGTCGCGCTGGCCGGTGGGCGGTCCGCCGCCGCAGCTCACCAGCGCGGGGCACTACGACGCGCTGGTCGACGCGCTGGTGGCGACCGAGGTCGTGCTGGACCCGGCGATGGTCTACTGGGACGTCCGGCCGTCGACGCACGTGCCGACGGTGGAGATCCGGGTCGCCGACATCCCGCTGACCGCCAAGGACGCCGTGGTCATCGCCGAGCTGGTGCGGGCGTTCGTGCGCACCGCCGCCGACAGCGCCCCGACCGAGCCGGTCAACGACGTGCTGCTGCGCGCCGCCTACTGGCGGGCCGCGCGCGACGGGGCCGACGGCCTCGGCATCGACCCGCGCACCGGGGCGCTGGTCCCGGCGGGCGAGCTGCTGGCCGAGCTCCTGGCCTACGGTGAGGACGCGCTGCGCGACGCCGGGGCGCAGGACCTGGTGCGCGGGCACCTGGCCGCCGTGGCGGAGCACGGCGGTGGCGCCGCCAAGCAGCGCAGGGCTTTCCTGAACGGCGAGGCGGACCCCGCCGACGTGGTCGACCTGGTGCTGGCGGAGACCACCGCCGACATCGCTTGATCGTGCGAGGAACACGGCGCCGCGAGTGCGGCGCCCTGATGAGAGGAGATCGGCGTGCCTGAACCCGCGACGCTCGCTTCGGTGCGGGTCGAGGAGCCCGAGGACGGTGTGGTGGTGCTGCACGTGTCCGGCGAGCTGGACACCACCAGCGCGGACGAGCTGGCCAGACCCCTCAAGGCCCACCTGGGCGGGGGTGCGCGCTCCGTGGTCGTCGACCTGGGCGGGGTGCGGTTCCTGGGGTCGGCGGGCTTGGAGTCGCTGGTGATGGGCCGCAAGCTCGCCGAGGAGCAGGGGGTGGAGCTGTCGCTGGTGGCGTCGAGCCGCTCGGCGCTGCGCCCGCTGCAGGCGACCGGCCTCGACTCGGTGTTCACCATCAAGCCCAGCGTGGAGGAGGCACTCGCGCGCGGGTGACGCGCGAGCGCCAGCCCCGGAGGGACCGTCAGCGCCTTCCGGGGATTCGCCCTGCGGTGGTGAGAGGCCGCAGGGCGACCACCGGCAAGCGCTTGCCCCAGCGTTGTGGAGAGCGCTTTCCGGCAGCCACGGGAAGTGGGGCGCCGGGCTGGG
This sequence comes from Actinosynnema pretiosum, assembly GCF_024171695.1. GTDB lineage: Bacteria > Actinomycetota > Actinomycetes > Mycobacteriales > Pseudonocardiaceae > Actinosynnema > Actinosynnema pretiosum. The sequence goes on from NZ_JAMTCF010000019.1 coordinate 130,856, forward strand.
GCTAGTACCCCCGCCGCACCGTGCGGATCGCGCACCGGACCGCGCCGAGCGGGGGCAGCGCGCGACCGCGCGGGGCCACCACCCAGCGGGACGACCCGGCGGGCACGCTGCCGGGTCCGGTCCAGCACCGCGCGCCGGGCGGGAGCACGTACCGGACCGGTTCGGCGTCCGGCTCGGCCAGGAACAACCAGCGCAGCCCGCTGCGCCGCACGGCCAGGATCGGCCCGAGCAGCCTGGCCACCGTCAGCTGGTGGCTCACCTCGGCCGCCCACCCGGCGGGCAGGTCCACCGCCACCGCGCCGCCCGCCAGGAGCAGTTCCCCGTCCGCCACGTGCCACTCGCGCATGGGCCGAAGAGTGGCCGGGACTCGTTGCGGGAATGTGTCCTGGCGCACCTTGCGGCGTTAAACCTCCGCGTGGGCGGGTGACGTTCCCCGGACGACCCGGCGACCCGGCGACCGGGTGACCCGGCAGGCGGGCCGCGCGGCTCAGGCCCCGGTGGTCGAGCCCGGCCGGACGATCATCAGCACCGTGACGACCGCCCAGAGCAGGTTGAACAGCCCGGTGCGCATGGCCAACCGCGCGGTGACCGAGCGCTCGGCGGGCGGCCCGTCCGCCGCGACCGACACCACGAGCTCCCCCTGCCTCGGCAGCACCTGGAGCACCAGCACCCCGGCGGCGAGCGCGGTGAGGACGATGGACGTGATGAGCCAGGCGTCCCCGAGCACCCCGAGGCTGCCGGCGGTGAACATGCCGAACAGCGGCACCGCGATGCCGAGCGCCGCGTAGGCCTTGCAGATCCGGTTGAGCAGCTTCAGCTCCCCCGCCTTCCCGGCGCGGGCGGCGGGCGGGAACATGCTGGCGGCCACGGTCACCGGGCCGATGGCCACGATCGCGGTGATCACGTGCACCGCGAGCAGGAACTTGGTCACCGCGCGGTCCAGGTGGTGCCGCGCCGCTCGTGGTGGAAGAGCCGCTCGGCGGCCAGCGCCGCGTCCGGGCCGAGGAACCGGTCGAGCAGGTGCAGCCCGAGGTCGAGCCCGGACGTGACGCCGCCCGCCGTCACCAGGTCACCGTCGTCGGCCACCCGCGCCGCGACGGCCCGCGCCCCGAGCCCGCCGAGCAGCTCCAGCGCGTTGGAGTTGGTGGTGGCGGTGCGCCCGGCGAGCAGCCCGGCCAGCCCGAGCAGCACGGACCCGCCGCACACCGTGGCCACGACGACCCCGTCGCGCCCGACGGCGGTGGCGAGCGCGCCCGCGAGCGGGGTGGCCAGCGCCGCGCCGAACACCCGGCGGACGTCGTCCTCGGTGAGCGCGACCGCGCCGGGCACCACGACCAGGTCGGCGCGCTCGGCGTCGACGGCCGCGACGGCCCGCAGGGAGATCCCCGGCACCCCGCTGGGCACCAGCCGCTCCCCCTCGGCCGAGGCGAACTCGACGGTGAACGCGGTCTCCGCGCCCAGGGCGGCACTGGCCCCGAGCACCTCGTAGGGGGCGATGACGTCGAGCGGGTCGAAGCCGTCGAACAGGACGAACTGGGCGTGCATCTGGGTTCCTTCCACCTCGGATCGCCCAGAACGCTAGGGGCGTGATCCACCTCCCGGAACTGGCGGGAAAGCCACGTTCCGCCTGATTCCCGCCATAAGCTGGCCGGGTGCGCACCGTGGCCGTGCTGGCGCTGGACGACGTGATCCCGTTCGACCTCTCGACCCCGCTGGAGGTGTTCTCCCGCACCGCCCTGCCGGACGGCTCCCCCGCCTACCGGGTGGTGGTGTGCGGCGAGCGCGCGGAGGTCGGGGCCGGGCTGTTCTCGGTGCGCGTCACGGCGGGGCTGGAGGCGCTGGCCGAGGCGGACACGATCATCGTGCCGGGCACCGGGCAGCCGCACGTGCGCCCGTCCGAGCGGGTGCTGGACGCGCTGCGCGAGGCGGCCGGGCGGGGCGCGGTGCTGGCCTCGATCTGCTCGGGCGCGTTCGCGCTGGCCGCGACCGGACTGCTCGACGGCCGCAGGGCCACCACGCACTGGATCGCCACCGACCTGTTCCGCGAGCTGTTCCCGGCGGTCGAGCTGGACCCGGACGTGCTGTACGTGGACAACGGGGACCTGCTCACCTCGGCGGGCGCGGCGGCGGGGCTGGACCTGTGCCTGCACCTGGTGCGCCGCGACCACGGCTCGGAGACCGCCGCGCACGCCGCCCGGCTGTCCGTGGTGCCGCTGGAGCGGGAGGGCGGGCAGGCGCAGTTCATCCCGTCCACGCACCCGGTCGCCCCGGAGGGCTCGGAGCTGGAGCCGCTGCTGGCCTGGCTGGACGAGAACTGCGCGCGCGAGCTGACCGTGGACGACATCGCCGCCCGCGCCGCCATGAGCACCCGCACGCTGAACCGGCGCTTCCGCGCGCAGACCGGCACGACCCCGCTGCGCTGGCTGCACGTGCGGCGGGTGCGGTTGGCGCAGCGGCTGCTGGAGGCGACCGGGCGACCGGTGGACCTGATCGCCAGCCAGGTCGGGTTCGGCTCGCCGACCGCGTTCCGGGACCGGTTCAAGCGGGTGGTCGGCACCAGCCCGCAGGCGTACCGGGCGGCGTTCCGGGGGTAGCGGGGCCGGTCTTCCCCCGAACCGCCGCTCGGGTGAGACTGAACGGGTGACACCGGCCCCCCGACCAGCGGTGTCGATCTTCGGGGGCGGGGGGCGCTCGGGCCAGTCGGGAGAAAACCGGCTGAGCCACGACACAGGGCCGCTGTGCAGCGGTTTGTGGTCTCGCACTGCTGCGCAGCGCGGGAACCCCGCGCGCCCCTGCGGCGTCGGTGTGGTGGGGGACCGATCGGAGCCGGGGGAGAGCATGTCCGCTGAGGTGTTCGGGCCGTACCGCGTCGAGGGGCTGCTCGGGCGCGGCGGCATGGGCGAGGTGCACCGCGCCTACGACACCGCGCACGACCGGGTGGTGGCGCTCAAGCGGCTGTCGGCGGTGTACCACTCGGACGCCGAGTTCCGGGCGCGGTTCCGGCGGGAGTCGCAGGTCGCGGCCCGGTTGCGGGAGCCGCACGTGATCCCGATCCACGCCTACGGCGAGATCGACGGCACGCTGTACCTGGACATGCGGCTGGTCGAGGGCGAGGACCTGTCGGACGTGCTGGAGCGCGGGCCGGTCGAGCCCGAGCGGGCGGTGCGGATCGTGCGGCAGGCCGCGAGCGCGCTGGACGCCGCGCACGCCGACGGGCTGGTGCACCGGGACGTGAAGCCGTCCAACATCCTGCTGTCGGCCGGTGACTTCGTGTACCTGGTCGACTTCGGCATCGCCCGCAGCGCGGTCGGGGACAGCACGCACATCACCGCGTCCGGCGAGGTGCTGGGAACGCTGGACTACATGGCGCCCGAGCGGTTCAGCGGGACCGACGTGGGCGGCGCGGTGGACGTGTACGCGCTGGCCGGGGTGCTGTTCGCCTGCCTGACCGGGCGCAGGCCGTTCGCCGCCGAGGGCACCGCCGCGCAGATCTGGGCGCACATGCAGCAGGAGCCGCCCCGGCCGTCGCAGGAGCGGGCCGGGGTGCCGCAGGCGCTGGACGCGGTGATCGCGCGCGGCATGGCCAAGGACCCGGCCGCCCGGTACCCGACCGCGACCGCGCTGGCCGAGGCCGCGGCGGCGGCGCTGGACGGGACGGCGGTGGTGCCGACCGGGACGCGGGTGCTCCAGCAGACCGGGCCGCAGGCGGGGGCGCAGCCGGGGCCGTCCTCGCAGCCGGTCCCGGCGCAGGCGCCGCCGGGCCAGGGGCAGCAGCCGCCCGCGCGGACCGCGCAGCAGCACCCGCCGGTCCCGACCGCGCCGAACACCCGGCCGGGGCAGCACGGCCCGTTCTCCGGTCCGCGGCAGGCGCCCTTCTCCGGACCGCAGCGGTTCCCGCTCTCCGGTCCGCAGCCGAACTGGGGCCACCCGCCCGCGCCCGCCTCGACGCGGTCCGCGCGGCTCGCGGTGCTCGGCGCGGCGCTGGTGGTGCTGGTGGCGGCGGGCGCGATCGGCGCGGCGACCTGGCCGTGGGGGAAGAAGGCGGAGACCGGTCAGGGCGGCGGCACGAGCAGCGCCGCGACCACGACCTCCGCCACCACCGGCACGACCACCGGGACCACGAGCACCACCCCCCGCACCGCCTCCGCCGAGGACCGGCGGACGCTGGCCGAGCGGCTGCCGAAGATCTACCGGCTGTCGTCCTCGTGCGCGGACGGCGACGTGGGCGGCACCGGCGCGGTGGCCGCGTCGACCTGCGGCGCGCCGAGCATGGACACGGCGGGCATGACCCCGCCGACCAGCGCCGACTTCCTGCTGTTCGCCGACCGGGCCGCGCAGGACAAGCACTTCCAGGACCTGGTCAAGGCCGAGGGCATCCCGCGTGACGACACGCAGGGCGGCTGCCGCCCCACCTCGCAGAAGACGCACTACTCGACCTACTGGCGCCAGGTCACCGGGGTGACCGAGGGCGACTTCACCACCTGCTTCGTCAAGGACGGCAGCGGTCAGGTGTGGTGGGTGGACACCGAGACGCTGACGACCGGCGTGCTGCGGTCCACCACCGCCACCACCCCGGACGAGCTGGAGGCCCTGGACACCTGGTGGAACATGTGGGTGCTGTCCCAGGACCGCTAGCCGCGCTCCTGCCCGATGTCCTCGAACCACAGCTCAGGCCAGGCCGCGATGAACGCGGTCATCAGCCCGGCGCACTCCGCGTCGTCCACGAGCACGATCTCCACGCCGTGCTCGGCGAGCCAGTCGTGGCCGCCGCTGAACGTGCGGGCCTCGCCGATCACCACCCGCGAGATGCCGAACTGACGCACCAGCCCCGAGCAGTACCAGCAGGGCGACAGGGTGGTCACCATGGTGGCGCCCCGGTAGCCGGGCCTCCGCCCCGCCGCGCGGAAGGCGGCGGTCTCGGCGTGCGTGGAGGCGTCGTCGTCCTGCACGCGCCGGTTGTGGCCCCTGCCCCACAGCTCCCCGTCCGGGCCGAACAGCGCGGCGCCGATCGGGATGCCGCCCTCGGCGAGCCCGGCGCGCGCCTCGGCCACCGCGACGGAGAGCAGGTCGGCGGCGCTGTTCACGGGTGCGTGGTCCACGCGCTCGAACCTAGCGCCGCGCGGGCTCCGGGGCACGGGTCCGATCGGCTCCCCCGGTTCAGGGCTCGGCCCGCTCGAGCCGCCACAGCCCGGCGGTGTCCAGCACGACCGGGGTCGGGTGCACGTCCAGCGGGGACGCGGCGGGACCCACCCGGCGGTTGTTGCGCAGGGCGATGAGCACCGTGCCGTTGTCCACCGGCGTGACCCGCCAGGACAGCGGGGACCAGGTGGTGGCGACCTCGCTGCCCGCCTCGGGCCGCCCGAGCACGTTGAGGTGGCGGTCGGTTCCCGGCACGCTGAACGCGCAGGTGGCGTCCGGGAAGCACTCCACCCACCACACCTGGCTGCCCGGCGCGCCCTCCGCGTCGAGCACGACCCTGCCGTCCGGCCCGTCCAGGGCGGTGAGCAGGGCTTCCGGGCCGTCGTCGTCCCGGACCTGCGCGACCGTGAAGCGGCCCCCGCCCGGTCCGGGGGTCGAGGCGTCCTGGCTGGCGGAGGCGGTGGGCGCGGTGGTCAGCGCCACCAGCGCGGCGGCGATCAGCGCCGCTGTCCGTCGGATGTCCATGCCGTCCGGTGTGCCACAGGTCGGGTGGGCGCCACACCCCCTTTCACCCGTTGGTGCAGCAACTTCCGCCCCCGACGAACCCCGGCCGAGTCCGCTGTGGACGCGCCCGTAAAGTCCACAGTGGACCGATCACGCGCCGAAGCACAGGAACCCCGCCCCCGCCGCGAACTCCAGGTCACCGCGCTCGGCGTGCGCGGCCTGGGCCCGCGCCAGCGCGGTCGCCGGTGGCAGCCCGTCGCGCAGCCCCCGGTGCAGCTCGACGACCAGCGGCGCGGTCTCCTCGGCGGGCACCGGCACGACCGGCGCGACCAGCGCCCCGGTGCCCGCGCCGAGCAGCGCGGCGGTGAACCCGAGCAGCTCGTCGCCCGGCCGCACCGCCGACAGGCCCGAGTCGCAGGCCGAGAGCACCACCCGCGCGGGCGGTGCGGCGAGCCGCTGCAGGTCGTAGCCGGTGAGCGGGCCGTCCGCGAGCTCCAGCGCGGAGAACAGCGGGTTGTCCGCGCGGAAGGTGCCGTGCGCGGCCACGTGCGCGAGCGGCGCGCCGTCGATGGCCGCCGCGACCGCGTCGACCGTCGCCCCCTCCCCCGCCAGCACCAGCGCGTCGCCGGTCAGCTCGGCCACCGCGTCGACCTCGCCGCGCGCGGCGGGTAGCCGGGGCCCGGCGGCGAGCACGGCCCGGCCGGGCGCGGGGGCGCCCGCGGTCGCCGCGCGCAGCCACACGGCGGCGGAGGGCGTGACGACGGTGGAGCGGCCGAGCAGTCCGGGCAGCGCGGCCCAGGGCAGGCCGCCGAGCGCGCCGGTGGGCGCCAGCACCAGGTCGCGGCCGTCGACGCGCCGTTCGAGGGGGTCGAGCAACCGCTTGCGCAGCCGCGCTGCGGCGTGGTCGACGCCCGCCCGGCCGCCGGAGCGGTCGACCCGCGCGGGCAGCGTGACCAGCCGGTGCAGCCCGAACCGCAGCAGCCGCACCTCGCGGGCCGCGTCGTCCAGCGCGCCCAGCCGGTGCAGCGAGGCGCGACCGCCCGCGACCACCACGGCCAGCAGGTCGCCCTCCGAGCCGATGTACTCCACCAGCGCGGCGTCCCCGAGCGCGTCGGCCAGCTCCGGCACGGTCGGCGGGCGCAGCAGCCGCCCGCCGCCACCGCCGCGCCGGGTCAGCTCGCGCACTCGCTGCTCACCGCGCGCCTGCCGCTGCCGCAGCGCGCCTGCGGGCCGCCCCTCCAGCAGGGCGCGCTCCAGGTCGGCGGTGACCGCGCGCAGCTCGGTGAGCGCGTCGGCGAGGCCGGTGTCCTCGGGCGGCCGGGCCGGGGTCATCCGCAGCGCGCCCGCCCGCCAGCTCTCCGCCCACGCCAGCACCTGCCGCGCCCCGGCGCCGCCGGTCAGCGCCAGCCGCAGCCCGGCGCGGGCCAGGTCCTGCCCGTGCGCCCCGGACAGCGCGCGCAGCTCGCCCGCGCCCAGCGACAACCGGTGCTCGTCCAGCAGCGCCAGCCCGCGCCGCAGCGCCACCGCCGCGCCGCGCCGGTCGTCGGCCAGCTCGCGCCGCAGCGCCTCGGCGTACCAGCCGCGCGCCCGCGCCTGCGCGGGGCCGGAGCGGCGGGCCGGTGCGGCGCGGGCCAGCTCGGCGGCGGCGCGGCGGGTGTCGCCGAGGTCGCGGGCGATCAGCGCCGCGTCCACCCGCGCCTCCAGCCCGGCGACCCGCCAGCCCAGCGCGTCGAGCCGGTCGGCGATGCGGGCCATCGCGGTCAGCAGCGCCCGGTCGCGCCTGCCGCCGAGGTAGCCGGCGCGCAGGCCCACGTGCCGGGCGGAGGCCTCCCACACGTCGCGGCCCTGGCGGCGGAACTCGTGCCCGACCCGGTCGGCGACCTCGGCGGCGGTGTCCGCGTCGCCCTCCAGCAGGGCGACGCGGGCCCGGTAGAACTCGGCCTCGGCCCGGCCCAGCGCGAACTCCGGGTGGTCGGCGAACCCGGCGATGGCCCGGTCGGCCTCGGCGCGGGCCTCCTCCAGCAGCGGCACCGACACCAGCAGTTCGAGGCGGTTGACCAGCAGCATCGGCCGGGGCACGGCGAGGCGGCGGTACTCCTGCTCGGCGTCGGCGAACGCGGTGAGCGCGCCCGGCACGTCCCCGGCGCGCTGCGCGGAGATCCCGGCGTTCCACCGCACGTCGGCCACGGCCAGCTCCTGGCCCAGCTCGCGGTACAGGGCGGCGGCCCGGTCGAAGTCCTCGTCGGCGGCGCGCAGGCCACCGGTGTAGGCGCGCAGCAGGCCCCGGTTGTTGCGGGCGCGGGCCTCGCCGAGGTGATCGCCGGTGCGGGTCGCGGCGTCGATGGCCGCGTCGTAGTCGCGCAGCGCCTCGTCGTAGCGGCACAGGAAGTGCAGGACGGTGCCGCGCTGCATGACCGCGATGTCCGCGTCGCCGCCGGTCAGCCGGGGCAGCGCCTGCTCGACCGCCCGCAGCGCCTGGGCGTGCCTGCCGGTGCTGGACAGCGCGAACGCCAGGCTGAGCCTGGACAGCGCGGTGAGCCGGTCGGACCCGGCGGCCCCGGCGAGGCGCACCGAGCGGCGCAGGTGCCGCAGCGCGCCGGGGAAGTCGTGCAGCTCGCGCAGGGACAGGCCGATCGCGCGCTCGGCCACCGACGCCTCGGCCAGGTCGCCGGACGCCCTGGCGGCGTCCAGCGCCGCGCGCCCGAGACCGATGGCCGCGCGCGGGTCCCGCTGCCGCGCTTCCAGGGCCGCCGAAGCGGAAACCACCGACACGCGCTCCACCTTATTACTGGGGGCCCTGTGGTAGCTTGCCTGAGTTCGCACCTCCGCCACTTCCGCTGCGAGGTCGAGTTGTCCGCGAAAGCGTCTGCGGCACCGGACCGGTCCGCGCTGTACACCGCCGCGTTCGACGAGGTGATCCGCGCGAACAAGGACGTCGCGCTGCACCCGGAGAAGGGCCGCGAGTTCCTCTACCGGCCAGGACAGCTGCTGACGATTCCCGAGGACGCCACTCGGGTGATCGAGAAACTGCGCCGCAGCGGGTTCGCCGTGGAACGGGGCCGCGAATTCGCGGGAATGGTCCGGCTGCTGCTGAAGAACAATTCCCGCGACATCCCCGCAATAGTGCGGCTGCTGCGGGACCCCGCCACGTGGCCGGGTGAGCGGACCCCGTTCACCCAACCGCACCACGTGTCCGTCGGGCACGGCGGCAACATGCACGGCCACCCCGGCGGACCGCCGCGCGTGGCGGCCCCGCTGCCCGACCCGGACCCCGCCGACGGGCGCGGCCGGGGCGTGGTGGTGGCGGTGCTGGACACCGGCATGTCGGCGACGGCGGGGGCGGACCACCCGGCGTGGCTGGCGGGCGGTTTCACGCCGCGCGCCGACGAGGTGGACGCGGCGTACGCGCACAGCGACGTGTTCGCGCTGGAGGGCGGGCACGGCACGTTCGTGGCCGGAGTGGTGCGGCAGGCCGCGCCGTCGGCGCGGATCGACCCGGAGCGGGCGCTGCTGCCCTCCGGGCTCGGCGACGAGGAGATGTTCGCGGCGGCGCTGGCCTCGTTCGACGAGCGGCCGGTGCACGTGGTGAGCGCGTCGCTGGGCTGCTCGACGCAGGACGACGTGGCCTCGGAGCCGATGCGGCGGGCGCTCGCGGCGCTGCCGCAGGACGTGGTCGTGGTGGCCTCGGCGGGCAACCAGGGCACCACCCGCCCGTCGTGGCCCGCAGCGCTGCCCGGCGTGGTCGGGGTGGCCGCGATCGCCGAGGAGCGGGACGGGACGCGCTCCCCCGCCTGCTACAGCAACCACGGGCACTGGGTGGACGCCTGCGCGGTGGGCAACCGGACCTCCACCTACCTGAGGGGCAGGTGGGCGCTGCCGGGCGACCCGGCCGTCGAGGTGTTCGACCGGTGGGCGTACTGGCTGGGCACCTCGTTCGCGGCCCCGCACGTGTCCGGGCGGATCGCGGCGACCATGACGCAGCTCGGGCTCACGGCGGTCCAGGCGCGCGGCCACCTGCTGACCGGGTCGGAGTTCTTCCCCGGTTACGGGGTCGCCGTCGCCTGAGGGCGGGGCGCTTGCTCCTTTCAGGTGGCTTTCCCGCATGGCAGGTCCCTTCCGGACCCGTTCGCGTTGTATCCACGTCGGGGTTGCCCACTCCGTGGGGTATGGCGGAGCGCGTGGTGGGCCGGAACGGGTGGCGGCCGAACAGGAGGAGGGGACGTGACCCCTGCACGCCCGGTCGCGGCGCTGGTGGGCGCGGCGGCGGAAGGCGACCGCGGCGCCTGGGACCAGATCGTCGAGCGGTACACGCCGCTGGTGTTCTCCGTGGTGAGCAGGCACCGGTTGCGCCCGGCGGACGGGGCGGACGTCAACCAGGTGGTGTGGTTGCGCCTGGTGGAGCAGATCGGGCGGCTGCGCGACCCGGCGGCGCTGCCCGGCTGGATCGTCACGACCGCCAGGAACGAGTGCCTGCGGGTGCTGCGCGCGCAGCAGCGGCTGCTGCCGTTCGACCCGGCCGACGAGGAGAGCGCCGTGGCCGACGGCGAGGACCTGGACGCGCGGCTGGTGGACGCGGAGCGGTTGCAGGCGCTGCGGGACGGGTTCGGGGCGCTGCCCGAGCAGTGCAGGCGGCTGCTGGCCAGGCTGCTGGCGGACCCGCCGCCGAGCTACGCGGCGCTCGGGGCGGAGCTGGGGGTGCCGGTGGGCAGCGTCGGGCCGACCAGGTTGCGCTGCCTGGAGAAGCTGCGCAGGACCGAGGCGGTGGCGCGGTTGTTGTCGGGGGGATCGGTGGAGGACCCGGTGGGAGGTGCGCTCGGTGTGGGCAAGCGATGAGCGGTTGTTGGCGGATCTGGGGCGCGCGCTGGCCGAGGCGCCCGCCGTGCCCGAGGAGTACCTGGTCGCCGGGCGGGCGGCGTTCGAGTGGCGGGACGTGGACGCCGAGCTGCTGCTGGTGACCGGCTACGACTCGCTGCTGGACGGCGAGCTGGCGGGCAGGGCGCGCGGCGGGCTGGCGACCAGGCAGCTGGTGTTCGACGCGGACGGGCGGTCCGTGCAGGTGGAGGTGGACCCCGCCGGGGTGACCGGGCAGGTGCTGCCGCCCGCGACCGGCCGGGTGGAGCTGGAGTCGGCGGCCGGGGTGGTGGAGTCGGTGGAGCTGGACGAGCTGGGCTACTTCCTGCTCGGGCCGCTCCCGCGCGGCGCGGCCCGGTTGCGGGTGGGCGGGGTCGCGGTCACCGAGTGGTTCCTGGGCTAGGTCGGGCGTTCTCCCGGTCGGGCGGCGCGGCGGTTCGGCGTTGACGCAGAGTCGCCGCGCCCCGGCCTGCCCCTTTGCCCCCGTGGGCGATCGGCACGCCCCCTACGTGCTTTTTCCGTTGCCGCACCTCGGATGTCCCCCGATCAGCCGATAGCCCCACCCAGTAGGGTTGGCCACTGTGCGTAGAAGTGGTCCGAGAGGCACGTGGTGGCGCTGATTAACCGCTCCGGGTGTGACCGATCAGTGCGAGTTGGCCGCGTGGCGTGAACCGCAACGACGCGGGAACAGTCCTCGTCCCGGTACTTGACGGGGAATATGCACCCTACGGAATGATGTGCGGATCTGATCTCCGGGTGGAGAGCCACACATGAGCCAACCCTCAAGGCCCGTCCCCCTGACGGGCGCCGCACCTCGGGCGGGCGCGCCCTCGGTGGGCGAGGTCGCCGAGCGCTGGACCGGCGAGCTGGTCCGCACCGCCTACAGCCCCATCGCCCGCGCGAAGGTGCGCCGCAAGCTCGTCCAGCACGTCGGGCTGCTCGACGAGCTGCTCGCCTCGCCCGACCTGCCCGCCGCCGAGGCGGTCGCGGTCGGCGAGTGGCTGGTGACCGCGCGGTTCACCGGCGACGCCAGCCTGGGCAGCTCCCTGGAGGTGCTCGGCCGCGCGCTGGCCGAGCGCGCCCCCGACTCGCCGGAGCGGGTCGCCGAGCTGCTGGGCGCCGTCGCGGGCGGGTACGCGTCCCGGTTGCGCCTGCAGGTGTTCGGCGAGCACGAGGAGGTCAGGGCCTCCCTGCTGGCCGCGCTGGAGCGCGTCCGGGTCGAGCTGCACGACAGCGAGGCCCGGTTCCGGCAGGTCTTCGCGCACTCCGCCGCCGGGATCGCGGTGTTCGACGCGGACGGCGAGCTGCTGGAGAGCAACGCCGCGCTGACCGGGATGCTCGGCCCCGACTTCGGCGGGCAGGACCTGAGCGGGCTGCGCGGCGAGTGGGCGGCGATGGCCGTGCGCGGCGAGGACGTCTCGCACGTCGAGCAGATGTTCCTGGACCCCAACGGCGATCCGCTGTGGACGAACGTGGCGCTGTCCGTCGTGGCGGGCGAGGACGGCGGCCCGCGCTACCACCTGGCGGTGGTGGAGGACGTCACCGAGCAGCGGATGCTGCGCGAGTACCTGCGCCACCAGGCGCTGCACGACGTGCTGACCGGGCTGCCGAACCGGCAGAGCTTCCTGCCCAAGCTGGAGGAGGTGCTGGGGCGGCCGGGCTCGATCACGCTGTGCTACCTGGACGTGGACAGCGTCGCGATCGTCAACGACGGCCTCGGCTACGAGTACGGCGACGAGCTGCTCAAGGTCGTCGCGGGGCGGCTCACGTCCGTGGTGGAGGGGCAGCGGGCGACCGTGGCCAGGATCGGCGGCGACGAGTTCGTCGTGCTGGTCGAGGACGGCCCCGGCACGCCCAGCATCTCCGAGCTGGCCGCGATGATCGACGGCGCGCTCGCCGAACCGGTGCGGCTGGCCGGGCACGCGGTCGGCGTGTCGGCGGGCATGGGCTTCGTGCGCACGGCCGCGCGCGGGCTCGACGCGATGGCGCTGCTGCGGCAGGCGCACAGCACGCTGCGCCGCGCCGAGACCGGCGGCAAGGGCCAGTGGGGCATCTACGACGCCGGGCACGACGAGAAGGAGCGGTCGCGGCTGGCGCTGATCGCCGCCATGCCGGGCGCGCTGGAGACCGGCGAGATCGCGATCGACTACCGGGACGTGCGCGACCGGGGCGGCGAGCGGGTCGCGCTGGCGGCCGGGCTGCGCTGGGAGCACGACGGCGTCACCGTCGGGCACGACGACTGCCTGCGCTACGCGGACGAGCTGGGCCTGGCCGGGGCGCTGGCCGAGTGGCTGCTGGACGAGGCCTGCTCGTTCGCGTCGCTGGAGGCGCTGCCGGTGCTGGTGCGGCTGTCCGCCGACCAGTCCCGCGACCCGGACCTGAGCGGCCTGGTGGGCGGCGCGGTGCGCGGCTGGGCGCTGGCCGAGGGCCAGCTGTGGCTGAGCCTGGACTCGGCGGCGGCCGGGCTGGGCGAGGAGGTCGAGGACAACCTGGCCGTGCTGGCCGACATGGGCGTGCGGCGGCTGCTGCACGGGTTCACCCTCGGCCAGGGCGAGCTGGCGCTGCTGGAGCGGCAGCGCCTGCACGGCGTGGAACCGGCGGGCGCCCCGGACGGCTCGGAGCTGGCCCGCAGGGCGCGGGAGGCGCTGCTGCCGATGGTGCGCGGCGCGGGGGCGCTGGTGGTGTCCGGGCGCGCGGACGACGACGCCGACCTCGTGGTGGGCTGAGCACCCCGGAGACGCCGGACCCCCGGCTCCCCCGCCGCGCAGGCGGGGGCCGGGGGTCCGGGACGTCGCTCAGGCGAACAGCGGCTGCCTGCGCAGGGCGTGCTCCACCAGGGTGATCAGCGTCTGCTTCGTCGACTGCCGGTTGCGCGCGTCGCACGGGATGATCGGCACCGACGCGTCCACCGTCAGCGCCTCCCGCACGTCCTCGACCCGGTGGTGCAGCAGGCCGTCGAAGCAGTTCACCCCGACCACGTACGGGAGGTCCCGGTCCTCGAAGAAGTCGATCGACGCGAACGCGTCCGACAACCTCCTCGTGTCGACCAGGACGACCGCTCCGATCGCGCCCTTCACCAGGTCGTCCCACATGAACCAGAAGCGGTGCTGCCCCGGCGTCCCGAACAGGTAGAGGATGAGGTCGCTGTCCAGCGACACCCGGCCGAAGTCCATGGCCACGGTGGTCGTCACCTTGTTGGGCGTGGAGGACAGGTCGTCGACCCCCACGCTGGCCTCCGTCATGACCGCCTCGGTGGTCAGCGGGACGATCTCCGACACCGAACCGACGAAGGTCGTCTTGCCGACGCCGAAACCGCCCGCCACCACGATCTTCGTCGAGGTGGTCGTCGGGGCGGTCCGGCCGGCTGGAGCTCCACCGCTCATGTTGCTCTGCTTTCCCTAGTAAGGAGGTGGGTGGTGCTCTAGTTGCGCATCGCCACGTGCAGCTGCGAGCGGATCTCCGGGGTGAGCTGGACGCCCACCCGGTCCACCAGCCTGGTCATGGCGTAGCCGATCAGGCCGATGTCGCAGTTGGGCGCGGCGAGCACGGCGAGGCAGGAGCCGTCGCTGATGGACATCAGGAACAGGTAGCCCCGCTCCATCTCCACCACGGTCTGCTTCACGTTGCCCGCCTCGAAGCAGCGCGCCGCCCCGAGGTTGAGGCTCACCAGGCCGGACGAGACGGCGGCCAGCTGCTCGGCCCGGTCGACGGGGAGGCGCTCGGAGGCGGCGAGGAGAAGGCCGTCCGCCGACACCACGATCGCGTGGGCGACACCGGCCACCCGGTTGACGAAGTCGTCGACCAGCCAACTGAAGTTCTCCAGCTCATCGGCTGCGGAGGTCACTTCTGCTCCTTGTCTGAGTTGCCGAACGACAGGCCCTCCCAGGGCAGGCTGTCATCGTCCTGGTGGTTGTCGCGGCCCATCTGCAGGCCGCGCTGGTAGGTGGCGAACCGCTGGCGCAGCCGGTCCGCGGACCTCGGGCCCTGCGCGGTGGCGACCCCGCCGGCCGAATCGGCCTGGCCGCCGGGACGCACGGTCGCCTGGGTCGCGGTGGTGGACAGCGAGCCGGGCATCAGGCGCGCCTTGGGGACGCGCTTGGGCAGGCCCGCCGTGGTGGACTCGTCGACGGAGGTCTTGAGCACCTTGCTCGCCGTCGACCAGTTGTCGTCGGAGGAGCCCCAGTCGGCCGCGGCGGCGGACACCTTGGAGGGGGCGGGCTCCCGCTTGGGCAGGCCGCCGAGCCCGCGCGCGGACGCGGTGGCCGGTTCGGGCTCGGGCTGGGCGTCCACGACCGGCTCGGCGAACACGGTCCGCTCCGCGTCCGACCCGCGCTCCGGCGCGCCGAGGTCGTGCTCCTCGGCGTGCTCGGCCCGCTCGTCGGGGAGCGCGTGCTCGCCGCGCCTCCTGCCCTCACCGCGCACCCGCGCCTCCCCGGAGTCCTCGTCGCCGCCCTGGAACCAGCGGGACAGCACGTCCTCGTAGATCGGCAGGCGCTGGGTGGACGCGTCGTCCTCCACCACCGCCGGGGCGGGGGCGGGCACGGCGCGCTGCTGCTGGTGCTGCGCGGGCGGGTAGGAGTAGTCGATGTCGCTGCCCGCGCGCGGCGGCGCGGTCTCGCTGACGGTCGCGGTGAACAGGCCCTCGGCGGACGAGTTGTGCTCGACCGGCCGGTGCGCGCCGGTGTCCTCGAACGAGTCGAACGAGGTGCCGGAGAACGAGCTGCCGGAGAACGTGGTCTCCTGCGGCGTCACCCCGTTCCGGTCGGGCTGCCCCCGGAAGGCGTGCTCGGGGGCGGCCTCGCCGAACGCGGACGGCATCTGGTCCGGGCTCCACTTGGGCAGGCCGGACAGCGCGACGGCGCCGGTCTCCTCCACCTCGGGCGGGTCGGCCAGCGCGAGGACGCCGGGGCGGCCCAGCGGCAGGCTCTGCCGACCGCCGCCGCCCTGCGGGTCCGGGCCCCGGTGCAGCAGGCCCGCGGGCAGCAGCACCTGCGCGGTGACACCGCCCTCGATGTCGTCGTTGTTGCGCAGCGACACGTGGATCTCGTGCCGCTTGGCCAGCTGGCCGACCACGTACAGGCCCATCTCGCGGGCCACCGACACGTCGACCTCGGGCGGTTCGGACAGCTTCAGGTTCGCCTCGACGACGTCCTGCTCCTGCATCCCGACGCCTCGGTCGTGGATGCGGATGGACACCTCGCCGCGCCGGGTCTCTATGGCCCGCACGGTCACCTTGGTGCTGGGCTTGGAGAACGCGGTCGCGTTGTCCAGCAGCTCGGCGATCAGGTGCGCGAGGTCGTTGACCACGCGGCCCTGGACGCGCAGGTCGGGCGCGGGCGCGATGTGCACGCGGGCGTACTTCTCGACCTCGGACACCGCGGCGCCGAGCACCTCCGTGATCGGCACCGGCCTGGTGACGCGGCGGGTGACCGTGGTGCCGGAGAGCACGAGCAGGTTCTCGCTGTTGCGGCGCATCTGGGTGGCCAGGTGGTCCAGCTCGAACAGGCTCGCCAGCTGGTCGGGGTCCTGCTCGTCCTGCTCCAGCCGGTCGATGACGGTGATCTGCCGCTCCACGAGCGCCTGGCTGCGCCGGGAGAGGTTGATGAACATGTCGTTGACGTTGGCGCGCAGCGCCACCTGCTCGACCGCGAGCCGGATGGCCTCGCGCTGGACCGCGTCGAACGCGCGGGCCACCTGGCCGACCTCCTCGGTGGTGTGGATCGGCACCGGCACCAGGGACTCCTCCGCGGCCCGCTCGGGGTCGCGGTGGGTGCGGATGCGCTTGATCGCGTCCGGGAGGCGGTTGCGGGCCACGTCGAGCGCGGTGCGGCGCAGCACCCGCAGCGGGGTCAGCATGGAGGTGGCGACGACGGCCATGAGCGCGAACGCGATGAGCAGCGCGGCGGCCACGAGCGCGGCGTCGCGCCAGGCGAGCGCGCTGGCCTCGTCGGTGAGCCGGACGACTTCCCGCTCGGCCTGGTCCTCGATGTCCAGGGACACCTGGCGCAGCAGCGCCGAGGTCTCCTCGCCCACCCGCAGGGCGTCGCCCTCGTTGAAGGAGATGGCCTTGCCGTTGTCGTTCTGCACCAGCGCGAGCGTCACCAGGCGGTTGCGGGCGTCGACGGCGCTGCCGGACACGGTGTCCTGGTAGTTCTGCCGGTTGTCCTGGCTGGCCGCGTTGGTGAAGTCGGTGATCGCGGAGTCCAGCTTGGACTGCGCGCCGCGCAGCGCGTTGGCCTGGTTGGGGCCGAACTCGGTGCGGTTCGCGGCGGAGATCAGGATCGAGTTCTGCTGGGCGAGCTGCTCCTTCGCCGTGTACAGCGCGAGGTTGGCGCCGACCAGCGGGGTGAGGTGCTCGTTGCTGAGGCTGCCGGAGGTCGCGCGGTGGACCTGGAGCAGGGTGTCGAGCACCTGTCCGTAGGCGCTGGCGACGGAGGCGTCCGGATACTGGCTCTCCAGGACGGTGTTGCGCAGCGAGTTGAGGCCGTCGAGCGACTGGATCGACTTCTGGTACGCGGTGCGCACGGTGTCGTCGATGTCGGCGGTGACCGCCCCGATGTCGAGCAGCCGCTTGACCTCGGCGTCGACCTTGCCCGATCTGGTGTTGAGCTCGCCGACGCGCGCGGTGGCGTCGGGGTTCCTCTTGCGGCCTGCCGCGACGTAGCCGACGGCCGCGTCGCGCTCTAATTGCAGCGCGTCCCCCACGGCGGCTGCCTGGGCGGATAATTGCAGCTCGCGCTGCACCTTGCCGTACAGCTCGACGTCGTCGAGCTGGGTGGTGAGCCGCAGGCCGGCGAGGGCCAGCGTGCTCATCGCGGGCACCAGGAGCACCACCACCAGCTTGTTGCGCAGCTTCCAGTTGCGCAGTCGCCACCGGGAGATGCCCCGGTCGGCGGTGGGCGTGGTCGCAGTGCCGGGCCCTGGGTCGGGCGCTCGGCCCCGAGCACCCGCGTCGAGTTGAGTTCGCTCCGGTCGTCCTTCACCGGAGGCGTGGTCGTCGTGACCGCGCACCGTCAGCACACTCCCCAGCCCCCCAGCCAGTTTGGTTGATGATGATGAGGTAGTTCCGGCCGAGTTCCTTGGAAACCCGCTGGATACTCTTGGAACGGGCGGGTTTCTCATACCGCCGTTCGGTCCAGGTCAGCGGTGGTTCCCAAGTCGATCAGCACCTCTCCCGCGCTCCGGCGGGGTCGGGGCGGGGGCTGGTCCCGCCGCCGTCACCCGTCCGGTGGACCGGGGAGGTGCGGGGAGCCCGGCGCGCGGGCTCCCCGGCGCCATCAGCCCGCCGAGCCCGACACGATCATCGGGGTCACGTCGAACTTCTCCTTGAGCAGCTGGTACGTCTGCATGAGGTCCGCGACCCGCTGCAGGCGGCTGGCCTCCAGCGAGGTCGGGTACTCGCCGAAGTGGACCAGCGTCGCGGTTTCCTTGTCGATCTTGGCGTAGTCCTGCAGGACCGGCTCCACGATGCTGCGGTCCTGGGCTTCCTTCTGCCCCTTGGCCATCGCGCGCTGGAACGCGGCGACGGTGTTGGGGTTCTTGGCGGCGAAGTCGCCGGTGGTGGCGTAGCCGCCGATCGGGATGTCCTTCGTCGGGCCGGAGGCCGCGTCGAGGACGGTGGTGAAACCGCTGCCGCGGTGCGAGCGGGCGATGAACGGCTCGACCATGAAGGCGGCGTCGACGCTCTTGTTCTTGACCGCGGCCTCCATGTCGGGGAAGCCCAGCTCCTTGAACTTGACCTTCGACGGGTCGACGTCGTTGGCCTCCAAGGTCGCCTTCGCGGTCAGCTCGGCGATGTTCTTGTAGGTGTTGATCGCGATCGTCTTGCCGTCGAGGTCCTTGGGGGACTTGATGCCCGAGTTGGAGTCGGCGACGATCACGAACATGTCGGACTTGGCCTGGTAGCCGTCCGAGATCAGCTTCAGGCCGCCCTTGTCCTTCGCGGTGCCCGCGGCCTCGGCGGCGAAGTACGACACCCAGTTGCCGAAGGTGATGTCGATGCTGCCCGCGACCAGGCCGGGGATCGCGGCCGCGCCGCCCTGGATGATGATCGGCTCGATCTCCAGGCCCTCTTCCTTGAAGTAGCCCTTCTTGATCGCGATGTGGACCGAGGCCACGTCGAGGATGTTGAGCAGGCCGAGCTTGATCTTGGACGTCTCGACCTGGCCGGGCGCGGTCGAGGTTCCGCCTTCGGACGCGGAGCCGTCCTCGGAGGAACCGCCGAGCAGGCCGCATCCGGAGACCGCGGCGAGCATGGCGAGCGCGGAGAGGCCGCCGATAATCCTTCTTGCCGAACGGCCGACTCTGAGAGTCATGGGGGACTTCTCCCGTTGGAGTGGCGAGATTGCGGGGGCATGACGCGCGGCCGTGCGGGGGTGCGGGCCCGGAGGCACTCTTCGTGATGCGAGTGGCTCACGAGCCCTCGTTCGACCGGGCATCTGAAGGTTTGATCCACTACCTTCGGTGCGCATCTTTGCACAGGCTGTCCAGAGGCAGGAGTAGGCAGTGAGCAATCAACACTCCGAATGGGCCGTACAGAGCAATGAAGCCGTGGTGGGGATCGTGGGCGCGGGGCCCGCCGGACTCACGTTGGCTAACCTCCTCCACGAAGCAGGAATTGCCTGCACAGTGCTGGAACGGGGAACGCGCGAGTACATCGAGACACGCCCGCGCGCTGGGGTTCTGGAGCACCGCGCGGTACAGATGCTGACCGAGCACGGACTCGCCGGACGGCTCCTGGAAGAAGCCGATCGACATGGCGCTTGCGAGTTCCGGGTGAACGGCGAGGCGTTCGAGGTGGACTACTCGGCGCTCTACGGCGGGCAAACGCACTACGTGTATCCGCAGCAGGACGTGGTGCGCGACCTGCTGGGCGACTACCTGGCCAGGGGCGGCGATATCCGCTTCTCGGTGTCGGACGTCGAACTGTCGGGGATCGATTCCGCGTCACCGGTGCTGTCGTGGCTCTCCGCGACCGGCGAGCGGGAGCGGCTGGAGTGCGCTTTCGTCGGCGGCGCGGACGGCTTCCACGGCGTGACCAGGAAGAGCATCCCCGAGGGGGCCGTGCAGGAGTTCACCCACCAGCACGGCATCGAGTGGCTGAGCGTGCTCGCCGAGGCCCCGCCGTCGACCCACAAGGTGATCTACGCGTTGCACCCGGACGGTTTCGCCGGGCACATGCTCCGCAATTCCACGGTTTCCCGCTACTACCTCCAGGTGCCGATCGGGGATTCGCCGGACAACTGGCCCGACGAACGGGTTTGGGCGGAGTTGCACAAGCGCTTGGCGCTGCGCGATTCCCATTGGCGGTTGACCGAGGGGCGGATCATCGAGAAGCGCGTGCTGGACATGCGCAGCCACGTCGTGGAACCCATGCGATTCGGTCGGCTCTACCTTCTCGGCGATGCCGCGCACATCATCACGCCGGTCGGCGCGAAGGGAATGAATCTCGCGCTGCACGATGCCGAGGTGCTCGCTTCCGCACTAATCGGGTACCTCCGAACGGGCGACGATTCCGGGCTGGAGGGCTACTCCGAGAAGTGCTTGCGCCGGGTCTGGCGTGCGCAGGAGTTCTCGCAGTGGATGGTTTTCATGCTGCACCGTTCGCCCGAGCCGTTCCTGAGCCGGTTGGGCCAGGCCCGGTTGGAACACCTGATCGATTCCAAGTCCTCGGTCGGGTATTTCGCGCAGAACTACGTGGGCCCCTGACGCGGGCGCCCCGCTTATCGGCTCACCCGCTTTTTGCGGCCCC
The DNA here is from genome assembly GCF_024171695.1 of Actinosynnema pretiosum. Taxonomy (GTDB): domain Bacteria; phylum Actinomycetota; class Actinomycetes; order Mycobacteriales; family Pseudonocardiaceae; genus Actinosynnema; species Actinosynnema pretiosum. The sequence continues at coordinate 151,101 of NZ_JAMTCF010000019.1, forward strand.
GATCGGGGCCGGGTGGGCCACCCGGCGGGCACGACCGGAACGCCGGGGGACCGCATCCCCCGGCGCCCCGCGCTTTACCGGTATTGCCGGACGGCGCGACGCCGCCCCGGACCGACCCGCGACGCCCCCGTTTCCGCACCGCCCGCGCGACCCTCCGGACCCGCTTTCCCAGTTGCGGCAACGAATTCCCCGCGCCGGACCGATGCGCCCGCACCGGCGGAACCCCGTAGCGACCACCCTCCGTGACACCGGACCTTCAACCGCCCCAACGGTTTCCACCTCGAAGGGCCGATGCGACCGCACCGATCCGGAGCACGCCGGGCGATCGAATTCCCTGTCACCGCAACAACTCCAGCCCCGCGACGCGCGCACCACCCCGAGCGCCGCGCAGCGCCGCCGAACGCCCTCGCCGCCCCGCGGTGGCCGACGCGGCGCGCCAACCCCGCACAGCGCCGCTGAGCGCCCGCGCGCCGCGCTCCCGTTGCCGCACAGCACTCCCGGCCGTCCACGCACCCGGATCTCCTTGCAGCACAGCGGTCTTGATCGCCTACCCGTCCCGCTCCCCCTGCCGCGCAGCGCTGTTGACCGCCTCCCCGCGCGATCCCCCTTGCCGCACAGCGGTCTTGATCGTCCGCCCGCGCGATTCCCGTTGCCGCGCAGTGGTCTTGATCACCCCCGACGCGCGGCGCCTCGCCCCCGGACAGCGCGAAGGGCGGCCCCCGCGCCCCCGGTCACCGGACCGGACGCGCGGGAACCGCCCCGCGAACCACCCCCGTGGGGGCGAAGACCCTCGGCGCCGCCGAGAAGCCGTCAGCGCACCAGGCGCTGAGCGGCGCCCCTCTCCACCTCGGCACGCTCCTCGGCCGCCCATCTCGCGGCTTGCCCGTCCGAGGCCCGCCGACCGGGGGCCGGACGCCGGGCGGGCGAGGGCTTGCCCACGTTCAGCAGCCGCGCCACCTCCGCCCGCAGCCCCACGAACACGTCGGACTCGCGCGTGGTGATCTGGTCGCGCGGCGCGGGCAGGTCCACCCGCAGGTCCGCCACCACGGAGGCGGGCGAGGTCGACAGCACCAGCACCCGGTCGCCCAGGTACACGCTCTCGTCGATGTCGTGCGTGACCACCAGCACCGTCGTGTCGTGCTCGGTGCGGATCTTCAGCAGCAGGTCCTCCAGCTCGAACCTGGTCTGCGCGTCCACCGACGCGAACGGCTCGTCCATCAGCAGCAGGGCCGGTCGGTACGCCAGCGCCCGCGCGATCGCCACCCGCTGCTGCATCCCGCCGGACAGCTGCCACGGGTACTTGCGCCCCGCCGCCGACAGCCCGACCCACTCCAGCGCCTCGGCCGCGCGCGCCCGCCGCTTCGCCCGCCCGACCGAGCTGCGCAGCGGGAACTCCACGTTCTTCTGCACGCTCAGCCACGGGAACAGCGAGCGGCTGTAGTCCTGGAACACCACGGCCAGGTCGTCGGGCACGCCCTTGACCGCGTTGCCGTGCAGGCTCACCGCGCCCCGGCTGGGGCGCACCAGCCCGGAGATCGTCCGGAGCAGCGTGGACTTGCCGCAGCCGGAGGGCCCGACGACGCAGACCAGCTCACCGGCGCCGACGGTGAAGGAGAGGTCGTCGATCGCCGTGTGGGCGCCGTCCTTGCCCTGGTAGGTGTGGCCCAGCGCGGCCACTTCGAGCATCGCGGTCATGTCAATCCTCCACCGTCGCGGGGGTGCGCCCCTCGCGCTTGGGCTGCCAGGCGAGCGCCCGGTTCTCCAGCGCGAGGAGCACGGTGTTGAGGGTGTAGCCGAGCACGCCGAGCAGGACGATCCCCGCCCACATGCCGGGGAAGTCGAACTGCCGCTGGGCGAGCAGCAGCTGCGAGCCGATGCCGTTGTCGGTGCCGACGAGCTCGGAGACGACCATGAGCACGAGCGAGAGCGACAGGCTGACCCGGAGACCGGCGAAGATCTTCGGGGCGGCCGACGGCAGGACGACGCCGAGGACCCACTGGGCGCGCGGGATGCGGAACACCTCGGACGTGTCGGTCTTGGTGCTGTCGACGGAGCGGGCGCCGTCGACGGTGTTGAGCAGGATCGGCCACAGCACGCCGAAGACGATCGTGGCCAGCTGCATCGAGGTGCCGATGTTGAACAGCAGCAGGAACACCGGCACCAGCGCCGGTGGCGGGATGGAGCGCATGAACGTCAGCACCGGCCCGGCGTAGTCCATCGCGCGGGCGGAGCGGCCGAGGGCGAGGCCGAGCGCGACGCCGACGACGGCGGCGATGCCCCACCCGGTGAGCAGCCTGGTCAGGCTGGGCACCAGGTGCTCGAACACCACGTCGCTCAGGAACAGCGTCTCGGCGGGGCCGCTGAGCCACAGCTCGGCGGCGGCCTCCGCGATCACCGTGGGGCGCGGGAAGAACGGGTCGTCCGCGAGGAACGTGACCGCCTCCCACACCAGGACCAGGCAGCCGAAGACCACCCACCGCTGGAGGAAACCCGACAGCGCCCTCACGACCTGCCCTCCGCGAAGCCCCAGCCGACCCAGCGGCGCTGCGCGCGCTCCAGGCCCTCGTTGAGCAGGTAGCCGAGCACGCCCGCGACGACGGTGCCCGCGAGCACCAGGTCCATGCGGCCCGCGCCGCTGCGGGCGTCCATGATGAACTCGCCGATCCCCGCCGCGCCGCCCGCCAGCATCTCGACGCTGACCAGCACGACCAGGCAGGTCGTGGCGGCCAGCCGGATGCCGGTGAACACGAACGGCAGCGCGCTGGGCAGCGCCACGGAGAACAGCACGCGCACCCGGCTCGCGCCGAACACGCGGGCGGTGTCGACGAGCAGGGGGTCCAGCTCGTCGAGCGCGTAGATGGTGTTGAACAGGATCGGCCACACCGCCGCGTAGACGGCGAGGGCGATCTTCATCTCCGGGCCGAGGCCCAGCACGACGATCGCCAGGGGGATGAGCGCCACCGACGGGATGGGGCGCAGGAACTCCACCACGGCGCGCGTCGCGTGGCGCACCGACGCGACGCTGCCCAGGACCAGTCCCACCGGCACGGCGATGCCGACGGAGACCAGGACCGAGATGAGCAGCGCCAGCACGGTCGCCACGACGTCGCGCAGGAACGTCCCGTCCCCGAGCAGGGCGAGCAGTTCGACCGCCACCACGGAGGGCGGCGGCAGGTACTCCTGGGGAACCAGGCCTGATCGGCCGAAAAGCTCCCAAATGACGAGGAACCCGGCCGCACCGAGCAGTCCTCGGGTTAGCGCACGCACGCGCAACGCCTCTTCCCAGTTGATCAACCCGAGCCAACCCGGCCAATCTAGAGAGTCGAACGGGGTTGCCACAATAAGGGAGCAGAAAACTTCGCCCCCCGATCCGGTCGAGTTGACTTCGCTGCGCACTGAAGCCACCGCAAGCACAGCAGTGGGTACTACTGCGCAGGCAGGAGGCCTCTACGTCATCCGGGTGATCCCCTGGATAGCCGGGAAAACTCGCTTCTCGTCCACAGAGGACGAATTCACGATCAGTTTTCCACGTCCCCCGCCGAACGCCTCGGACAACGCGCCGCAGCCGTCCATTCCGGTCGTCGGACGAACGATTTCCTCGAACTGCTCGGCAAAACCGCGCACGCGATACCACAGCGCGGTCCACACCGGACGACCCGCCCACGCGGAGTGGATCACCCCGCGCCGGGGACCACCGACCGGATCCAGGGGGAGGCCGGGTCCCCTGGGCCGGGATCGCCCCCACCCGAACGCCCGCCCGCTCCCGACCGGGAGCGCGCCACCGCGCCCGAGCCGTCCGGCACGCTCCCACAGCCCGCGCGCGACCACCCGGATTCATTTCCGCTGAGTGGAAGTTCCCCCGCGCGGAGCAGTCGCGCACGGGGCCCGGAACGCACGCCGGGGCCGAGAAACGGCCGCGATCCGGAACGCACGCGGGGCCCCGGAACGCGCAACGGGGCCGCCCCGGCGAACCGGTGCGGCCCCGCGTCGGAGAGAGCGCTCTCGCGCGACTCCCCCGTCGACCTACATGCCCACGGCCTTGTACAGCGACCCGACCTCCTGCCGGTTCAGCACGCGCAGCGAGCCGGGCCGCTGGTTGCCCAGCCGCACCTCGCCCACGGCGGTCCGCACCAGCGTCTGCACCGGGTGCCCCACGGCCTCCAGGAGCCGCCGCACGATGTGCTTGCGCCCCTCGTGCAGCACGACCTCCACCAGCGCCCTGCCGGGCAGCGAGGAGATCAGCTTGAACGAGTCCACCTTGACCGGGCCGTCCTCCAGCTCCACGCCGGAGCGCAGCCGCTTGCCCAGGTCGCGCGGGATCGGGCCGGGCACCTCGGCCAGGTAGGTCTTGGGCACCTCGTAGGAGGGGTGCATGAGCCGGTGCGCGAGGTCGCCGTCGTTGGTCACCAGCAGCAGGCCCTCGGTGTCGGCGTCCAGCCTGCCGACGTGGAACAGCCGCTCCTTGCGGTTCACCAGCAGGTCGCCCACGCACGGCCGGTGCGCGTCGTCGTGCATGGTGGACAGCATCCCGCGCGGCTTGTTCAGCACGAGCGTGACGACGTCCTCCTGGAGCACCACGCGCACGCCGTCCACGTGCACGACCGCCTTGTCGGGGTCGATGCGGCGGCCCTGCTCGCGCACCACCTCGCCGTCCACCTGGACGCGGCCGAGCTCGATGAGCTCCTCGGCGACCCGCCGGGAGGCGATCCCCGCTTTGGCCAGCACCTTCTGGAGCCGAACGCCTTCAGAACCGGGGTCAGACATCGTCGATCGCATCCACTTCGGGCAGCAGGGGAGCGATCGGGGGCAGGTCGGTCAGCGACGCCAGCCCCAACCGCTCCAGGAACAGTTCGGTCGTCCGGTAAAGGATGCCACCCGTGTCGTTGTCGTTGCCCGCCTCGGCGATGAGCCCGCGCGCGACCAGCGTGCGGATCACCCCGTCGACGTTGACGCCGCGGACCGCCGCGACGCGCGCCCTGGTGACGGGCTGCCGGTAGGCGATCACGGCGAGCGTCTCCAGCGCTGCCCGCGTGAGCTTGGCGCGCTGCCCGTCGAGCAGCAACTTCTCCACGAATGGCGCGTGGCGGTCCCTTGTGTAGAACCGCCAGCCGTCGCCGATTCTACGCAGGTCGATGCCGCTGCCCGAGGCGGTGTAGCGCTCGGACATCCGCCGCAGGGTCGCCTTGACCCGCCGGGCGGGCTGCTCGAACACGCCCGCGAGCTGCTGCTCGTCCACCGGGCTGTCCACGACGAGCAGCACGGACTCCAGCGCGCTCTCGAACTCGGCGTCGTCGGACAGGTCCACGACCTCCGCGTCGTCGGTCCTGGGGTCGCTCACCCGTACTCCTCGTCCTCGTCGTCGTCCGGCGCCTGCGCGCGGGCCTCCTCGACGCTGCCGCCGACCCACGTGACGCTCAGCTCGCCCAGCGCCTCGGGCTGCTCGAACGCCAGCACCTTCTCCCGGTACAGCTCCAGCAGGCCCAGGAACCGCGCCACGACCTCCAGGGTGTTCTCGCAGTCCGCGACCAGCTCGGTGAACGTGGCGGTGCCCAGCTCGGCGAGCCGCTCGCGCAGCAGCGCCGCGTGCTCGCGCACCGAGATGCGGTGCTGGTGCACGTGCGCGATCGACACCGTCGGCGGCGGCTTGGGCCGGAACACCACGGCGGCGATCTCGGCGAACCGCCGGGGGTCGACGCCGAGCATCACCTCGGGCAGCAGCCCCTCGAACCGCCGCTCCAGCGCGACCGAGCGCGGGTACCGCCGCTGCGCGCCCTGCTCCAGCTCGGCGAACAGGGCCGCGACCTGCTTGTACGCCCGGTACTGGAGCAGCCGCGCGAACAGCAGGTCCCGCGCCTCCAGCAGCGCCAGGTCCTCCTCGTCCTCCACGTCGCCCTGGGGCAGCAGCCTGGCGGCCTTGAGGTCGAGCAGGGTGGCCGCGATGACCAGGAACTCGGTGGTCTCGTCCAGGTCCCAGGCGTCGCCGAGGCCCCGGAGGTGCGCGATGAAGTCGTCGGTGACCCGGTGCAGGGCGACCTCGGTCACGTCGAGCGTGTGCTGCGAGATCAGCTGCAGCAGCAGGTCGAACGGCCCCTCGAAGTTGGTGAGCCGAACCTTGAACCGCCCGTCGGCCTCCTGCTCGGCCACGGCCTGAGTGTCGGCCACGACCTCGGGGTCCGCCTGCCGATCACCGCCGGGTTCCGGGGCCGGGCCGGTCGCGGCGGCCTGGCCACCCGCGCTCGGGGCGTCCGCGCTCGGGTCGTCCGCCACCCCGTCGAGGGGTGCGTCGATGTCGGGTGCGCCGACGGCACCGGTGCCGTCGGCGGTGGCGCCGCCGCTCACCGCTCGCGCAACCTGCGCACGAGCAGCGAGTCGTCGCCGCGACCTTCGAGGTCGTCCAGCACGATCGCGATGGCCTCGCGCACCACCCGGCCCCGGTCGACCACGAGCCCGTGGCTGCCGCGCAGCACGAGCTTGGCCTGCTCCAGCGCCAGCAGCTCCTCGTCGGAGGCGTACACGGTGAACTTGGTGCTGTGCTTCTCCCGCCCGCTGCCCCGCCTGCCGCTGTCGGCGGACGGGTCGTCGGCGCCCGCCGGTTCCCCGACCGGCTCGGGCTGCGGGGGCAGCTGCGGGCGGGCGACCAGCACGACGTCGGGCTCGCCGGGGAGCGCGGTGGCAGGCTGGGACGCGACAGTCGAGCGGAAGAGCTCTGACGCGCCCGGCAAGGTGGGGCGACGGGTCACCTGGCGATCACCTCGCGCGCCAGGGCGCGGTAGGCGCGGGCGCCCGCGGAGCGCGGCGCCCACCGGGTGATCGGCTCGCCTGCGACGGTGGTCTCCGGGAACCGGACGGTCCGGTTGATCACCGTGTCGAAGACGACGTCGCCGAAGGCCTCCACCACGCGCGCCATCACCTCGCGGGAGTGCAGGGTGCGGGGGTCGTACATGGTGGCCAGTATCCCGGTGATCTCCAGCTTGGGGTTCAACCGCTCCCGGACCTTCTCGATGGTGTCGATCAGCAGCGCCACCCCGCGCAGGCTGAAGAACTCGCACTCCAGCGGGATCAGCACCCCGTCGGCGGCGGCCAGCGCGTTCACCGTGAGCAGGCCGAGCGAGGGCTGGCAGTCCACCAGCACGTAGTCGTACAGGTCCAGCACGGGCCGCAGCGTGCGCACCAGGGTGTGCTCGCGCCCCACCTCGGACACCAGCTGGATCTCCGCCGCCGACAGGTCGATGTTGCTGGGCAGCAGGTGCATGTTCTCCACCGGCGTGCCCATGATCACGTCCTGGACGCCGACGTCCCGCTCCATGATCACGTTGTAGATCGTCTGGTCGAGCTGGTGCGGGTGCACGCCCAGCCCCACCGACAGCGCGCCCTGGGGGTCGAAGTCGACCAGCAGCACCCGGCGGCCGTGCTCGGCCAGCGAGGCGCCGAGGTTGATCGCGGAGGTGGTCTTGCCCACCCCGCCCTTCTGGTTGCAGATGGCCAGGATCTTCGCGGGCCCGTGGTGGACGATCTCGGGCGGGTCGGCCACGAACCGCAGCGGCCTGCCGGTCGGCCCGATCTCGCCGACGGCCTGGTCGGGGACCTCCTCCTCGACCGGCGCGGCGTGCGGGGCCAGGCTCAGGTCGACCGATGCCTTCCGCACACCGGTGCGCGGTGGTCGCGCGGGGTGCTCCCCCTCGCCCACCTGCTCCGGTGACGACATCTCTCCCCGACTCCTAGTCCTGTCCCTGGGCGAAGCCTAAGTGCCCTGCTGGTCAGCGGCAACGCGCCTCGCCGGGCGCGCGGGAGGCCGGTTCACCCGGCCACCGGCTCCCGCTCCACCGACCCCCTGGACGCGGCGGCCAGCACCACGTCCAGCAGTCCGGGGAACAACCGGTCGAGGTCGTCGCGGCGCAACGACACCCAGCGCTGGTTGCCGCAGGCCCGCGTCCTGGTCAGCCCCGCCTCGCGCAGCACCCGCAGGTGCTGGGACAGGGTCGACTTCGCCACCCCCACGCTCAACCCCCCGCACAACCGCTCGCCCTCGGCCTCGATCTGCCGCACGACGGCGAGCCTGGTCGGGTCGCTCAGCGCGTGCAGCACCGCGCCCAGTTCGATATCGGAGCGCTCGGGCTCCGGAACCCCGGCCACGCCAACACACCCCTCCCCGATCGTGGTCACCCGGCAGACACGGTACTCGCGGCGGCCACCGCCGGGAGCCGCGCGGGCACCCCTCTCCTGAAAGGGCAACGATCCTGCGGCCCGGTGGTTCCGCGAACGCGCGTGATTCCGCGCGGGGCGGACAGGTCCGGCCCGCTCACCCGGCGGCCCTGGGGTGGGCCGTCGCGTACACCTCCCGCAGCGTGGTCACCGTGACCAGCGTGTACACCTGCGTCGTGGTCACCGAGGCGTGGCCGAGCAGCTCCTGCACGACGCGCACGTCCGCGCCGCCCTCCAGCAGGTGCGTGGCGAACGAGTGCCGCAGCGTGTGCGGGGACACCTCGGCGACGACGCCCGCCCGCTCGGCGGCGGTCTTGAGCACCTGCCACGCGCTCTGCCTGCTCAACCTCCCGCCCCTGGCGTTGAGGAACAGCGCGGGTCCGCCGCGCTTGGCCAGCACCGGCCGCGCCCGCACCAGGTACGCCTCCACGGCGGCGAGCGCGGGCCGTCCGACCGGGACGACGCGCTGCTTGCCGCCCTTGCCGTCGAGCAGCGCGGTGCGCTCGGCGGCGTCGACGTCGTCCACGTCGAGCCCGACCACCTCGGAGATGCGGGCGCCGGTGGAGTAGAGCAGTTCCAGCAGCGCGCGGTCGCGCAGCGCGGCCGGGGTGTCACCGGCGGTGTCGAGCAGCCGCAGCACGTCGTCGACCGGCAGCGCCTTCGGCAGCCTGCGCGGCGCGGCGGGCGGGCGCACGTCCTTGGCCGGGTCGCTCGCGGTGAGGCCCTCGCGGTGCGCGAAGCGGTGCAGGCCGCGCACGGCGACGAGGGTCCGCGCGGCCGACGAGGGCGCCAGGCCGCTCTCCCGCAGCCCGGCGAGGAAGTCGCCGACGACCGCCTCGGTGACCGCGTCCAGCCCGAGGCCCGAGGCCTCCAGGTGCGCCAGGTAGCGCCGCAGGTCGCGGGTGTAGGAGTCGAGGGTGTTGCGGGCGGAGCCGCGCTCGACCGCCAGGTGGTCGAGGTAGGCCGTGACCGCGTCGCCGGGCGTCACGCCGGGCCCGGTTCCCCCGCTGGGGCAACGAAGATCCGCACGTTCGCACAGTACGTCCCTCCGGGACGCCCCGCTCGGATACCGTTGCCGGTGTGTCAGAACCCCACCGCCTCCGCATCGGCACCCAGCAGCGCGAGGAAGCGATCTCCGCGCTGAACGAGCACTTCGCGGCGGGCAGGCTGGAGATAGCCGAGTACGAGCAGCGCGTGGGCGCGGCTACGGCGGCGCAGACCGTGCAGGACCTGGCCGAGCTGTTCCAGGACCTGCCGGTGCCGCACCCGCCGTTCCTGCCCCCCGCGCTCGGCTACGGCCAGCCGACCCCGCCGCCGTTCCAGGCGCACCAGACCTCGGTGCTGCCCCAGGAGCCCCCTCACGCGACGTTCGGGACGCCCATCTACGTGACGCCGCCGTACGGCGTGCCGCCGGGCGTGTACGCGCCGTACGGCCTCGACCCGGTCTCGGGCGCCCCGCTGTCGGACAAGTCCAAGATGGTCGCGGGCGTGCTCCAGGTCCTGCTGGGCTACTTCGGCGTCGGCCGCTTCTACACCGGCGACTACGGCATCGCGATCGCCCAGCTGCTGACCTGCGGCGGGTTCGGGATCTGGGCCTTCATCGACGGGATCATCCTGCTGATCGCGGGTGGCACCGACGGCAACGGCCGCAAGCTGCGCGACTGACCTCGCGAGGCGGGCGCGGCGGATCGCTCCGCCGCGCGCGGGCGCGCGCCCCGGTCCGGGACCACCCGGCTAGACGGCCCCGATCGACAGCGCGTTCCTGGCGACCACCCACAGCACGCACACCACGATCACGACGTTCCCGACCACCGGCGGCACCTGCGGGGTGGGCGCCCCGCGCAGCCGCGCGCGCAACCACCGCCCCCACAGCCACAGCGCGAACGGCACGCCCGCGACGAGCCCGACCGCGTTGAGGTGCCAGGCCGCGACGAGGTCGCCGTGCAGCAGCGCGTGCGCCATCCGCGTGGCCCCGCAGGCCGGGCACCAGATCCCGGTCAGCGCCCGCAGCGGGCACGGCGGCAACCACGACCCCGGCTGGTTCGGGTCGACGAAGAGCAGCACGGAGGCCGCCGCGCCGACCCCGCCCGCGACCGCGAGCGGCTTCCACGCCGCGACCAGGCGACCCCGCAGACCGACCCCCACCGGACCATTGTGCACCGGTGGTCCGACAGTCCCACCGGCTTAGCCCCGCGCGTGAGCACCGGCACGCCCGCCTCAGCCCGAGGGCGGGGGACCGACAACTCCCACCGCAGCAGCACGAAGGCCGGGACTTGGCAGGCGCAGTGCGAAGGCCTGGACCGGGCCGCCGCAGCCCGAGAACCGGGCACCGGTTGCCCCTCCACCACACCGCCCCAACCCGAAGGCCGAGGTCGGGCTGCCCCACCGCCAGACCGCAGCAGCACGGAGGCCGAGGGCTAGCCACCCCGCCACCACACGGCCCCAGCCTGGAGGCCGAGGGCGAGCCGCCCACCGCAGCAGCACGAAGCGCGCGAGCCTGCGGCGACCGGCACAGCGGAGGCCAGCACGGCGAAGGCCGGCACAGCGAAGGCCGGGAGCCTGAGGCCCCGGCGGGGCGACCGCCCCACCACCTCCGCGCTCCCGGCCCCGGTCGACCGGTCCCCGCCCGTCAGGCGGGCCCGCCCACTCCTACTGCTCGCTCCTGGCGGCGAACCGGCTGGGCCGGTCCTCGAACGGCGCGTCCGCGCTCCTGGGCTCGGCCCGCCCGGCGAGCACGGCCTGCGTCGCGAGCAACCCGGCCACCGCCGCGCCGTTCACGATCTCGCCGCGCAGCGCCATCGCCACGGCCTCGTCCACGGGGAACTTCCGCGCCTCCAGGTCGGCTTCCTCCTCGCCGAGCACCTGCCGGTCCACCTCGGTCAGCCCCCGCGCCAGGAACACCCGCACGACCTCGTCGGTGAACCCCGGCGAGGCGGCGACGTCGACCAGGGTGACCCAGTCGCCCGCCGTGAGCCCGACCTCCTCCACCAGCTCCCGCTCGGCCGCCGCCAGCGGCGTCTCGGAACCGGCGTCGAGCAGCCCGGCGGGCAGCTCCCAGATGCGCTTGCCCAGCGGGTGCCGGTACTGGTGGATCAGGGTGACCAGGCCGTCCTCGTCCACGGCGGCCACGGCCACCGCGCCGAGGTGCTCCACGACCTCGCGCTTGGCCGTGCCGCCGCCGGGCATGGCGACCTCGTCCACCCGCAGCGCCACGACCCGTCCCACGTGGACGTCCCGCGTGCCGACGACGTCGAACACGTGCCTGCCGCTCACCGATTCGCTCACCGCACCATCATCCACCGGACCGCCCACCCGGTCACCGCTCGCCGGGCCGCCGCTCACTGCCCGGCGCTCGCGGGCTCGGGCTCGGGCAGGGGCAGCCGGTCGGCGAGCCGGTGGTCCAGCGCGGCCTTGACGAACGCCGCGAACAGCGGGTGCGGCTTGGTCGGGCGGCTCTTGAGCTCCGGGTGCGCCTGGGTGGCCACGAAGAACGGGTGCACCTCGGCGGGCAGCTCCACGAACTCCACGAGCCTGCCGTCCGGGGACGTCCCGGAGAACACCAGACCGGCCTCGGCCAGCTGCTCCCGGTAGGCGTTGTTGACCTCGTAGCGGTGCCGGTGCCTCTCGGACACCTCGGTCGTGCCGTACGCCCGCGCCACCTGCGAACCGGGCGTCAGCGAGGCCGGGTACGCGCCCAGCCGCATCGTGCCGCCCATGTCGCGCTGCCCGGAGACCACGTCCTCCTGGTCGGCCATCGTGGAGATGACCGGCGAGCCGCCCTCCTCGAACTCGGTGGAGTTCGCGTCGGCGATCCCGGCGAGGTTCCGCGCGGTCTCGATCACCAGGCACTGCAGGCCGAGGCACAGCCCGAGCAGCGGGATGTTCCTGGTGCGGGCGTGCGTGATGGCCCCGACCTTGCCCTCGATGCCGCGCACCCCGAACCCGCCGGGGATGAGCACCGCGTCCAGCCCGGCCAGCGCGGAGGCCGCGCCCGAGGGGGTCTGGCACTCGTCGGACGGCACCCACACGACGTCGACCTTGGTGCGGTGCGCGAACCCGCCCGCGCGCAGCGCCTGCGTCACCGACAGGTAGGCGTCCGGCAGGTCGACGTACTTGCCGACCAGGCCGATCCGCACCTCCTCGGAGGGGTTGTGCACCCGGTCGAGCAGGTCGCCCCACACCGTCCAGTCGACGTCGCGGAACGGCAGCCCGAGGCGGCGCACCACGTAGGCGTCCAGGCCCTCGGCGTGCAGCACCTTGGGGATGTCGTAGATGGACGGCGAGTCCACCGCGGCCACGACGGCGTCGGTGTCCACGTCGCACATCAGGCCGATCTTGCGCTTGAGCGAGTCCGGGATCTCCCGGTCCGCCCGGCACACGATCGCGTCCGGCTGGATGCCGATGTTGCGCAGCGCGGCCACCGAGTGCTGGGTGGGCTTGGTCTTGAGCTCGCCGGACGGCGCCAGGTAGGGCACCAGCGACACGTGCAGGAAGAACACGTCGTCGCGGCCCACGTCGTGGCGCACCTGGCGGCAGGCCTCCAGGAACGGCAGCGACTCGATGTCGCCGACCGTGCCGCCGACCTCCGTGATCACCACGTCGGGCACGACGCCGTCGGCGTCCGGCTCCGCCATGGCGCGGATGCGCCGCTTGATCTCGTCCGTGATGTGCGGGATGACCTGGACCGTGTCGCCCAGGTACTCGCCGCGCCGCTCCTTGGCGATGACCTCGGAGTACACCTGCCCGGTGGTGACGTTGGCGTCCCCGGACAGGTCACGCGCGAGGAACCGCTCGTAGTGCCCGATGTCCAGGTCGGTCTCGGCGCCGTCCTCGGTGACGAACACCTCGCCGTGCTGGAACGGGTTCATCGTGCCGGGGTCGACGTTGAGGTAGGGGTCGAGCTTCTGCATGGTGACCCGGAGCCCACGGGAGGTGAGCAACTGCCCCAGGCTCGACGCGGTCAACCCCTTGCCGAGCGAGGAGGCCACACCCCCGGTGACGAAAACGTGCTTGGTAGTGCGTGCCTGAAGCGCCAACGAGGCTCCCGTGGTCCGAATTTCCAGCAGGGACGACGCCCTGTCCACGGGCCCTAACGCTAACACGCCGCCGGTCACCCAGCGCACCACCGGCCCGCGCGCGCGTCACCTGGACGGCCTAGGAGGGCGCGCGGGCGCCACCGCCCTGACCAGCGAGCGCACCGAGCGCGCACCCCGTCGCGGACGGTGACGACCAACCGGGACGACCGACCGGGCCCGGCCGCTTCCGTCAACCGGTCCCGCCGACCGGTCCTCCGCACCGCCCTCCGCGCCGCCCCCTAAGCCGTCCCCGGCGAGGGCGCCTGGGCGTTCCCGGCGACCCCGTACCGCCCCGATCCCCCGTCGACCTGCTCCCGCAGCGCCAGCACGGTCACCACCCGCCCGGCCGCGCTGTCCGCGTTGTCCACCGTCGACAGCACCGACGCGGCGGCCTGGTCGGCCCGCACCACCCCGATGGGCCCGCGCCCCTCGGCGCTCCCCCCGCGCCCGGCGAGCACCACCCCGGCCCCCGACCGGTCCAGCTGGGTGGCGAACCGCGCCACGGTCGCGGCCCGGTCCCCCGAGTCCTCCCCGTCGTCCACGACCCCGCCGCTCAGCACCACGGCCAACTGCGCGGGCCGGGCGTTCTCCGCGACCTTCACGAACCCGGCGCTCCCCAGCGCGCTCAGCGCCGAGGCCCGCTCCTCGTCCGTGGCCTGCGCCTTGTTCTCCCCGTCGAGCAGCAGCAGCGTCCCGATCAGCGCCCCGGCCCGCGTGCCGGGGTCGGCCCCGGCGGGCAGCTCGGCCCCGGAGGGCTGCGAGCGCGCGACCAGGTCGCGCAACCGGTCGGCCTGCAGGGGGTCGGTGAACGCGTCGGTCAGCTCCACCTGGGCCGTGACCAGCGCCCCGGCCGACCCGAGCAGCTCCACCAGCGCCTCCCGGTCACCGGAGTGCGCGTCCGAGGTGGACACCACCAGCACGGTCCGGTCGGTCAGCTGCCCCCGGACCGCCATGGGCCCGATGGAGCTGGCGAACCGGTCGGCCTCGGCCAGCTTCGCGTCGAGCCCGTTGCGCTCCTGCTCCAGCCGGGTGACCCGCTGCCCGAGCTGCCCGTTGTCCTCGGCGAGCCCGGACAGCAGCGGCCCGCTCAGCGCCGTGGACCCCAGCACCACCCCGACCGCCAGCGCCAGGAACGCGGCGGCCAGCGACACCACGTGGTAACGCATGGTGATCACCCGAACAACCCCCCGACCCACCGCGCCAGCGCCGCGATCCCGTCGCCCGCCGCGTCCAGGTGCACCTGCCCCACCCCGGACGCGGCCAGCGCCACCAGCAGCACCAGCACCGCCGACCCCACCAGCAGCGCGACCGCCCCGGTGGACACCCGGCTGCGGTGCAGCGCGGCGACCGCCTCGCCCTCGACCAGCTTCCCGCCGAGCTTGAGCCTGGTCAGGAAGGTCGACGGGTTGGACCCGGAGTGCCCCCGGTCGAGGAACTCCCGCAGCCCGGCGCGCAGCCCCACGGTCACCACCAGGCTCGCCCCGTGCGCCTCGGCGAGCAGCAGCGCGAGGTCCTCCGCGTTGCCCGCCGCCGGGAACGTCACCGCCCCCACGCCGAGATCCTGCACCCGGTCCAGCCCCGGCGCGTGCCCGTCGGCCTGCGCGGGCACCACGACCTGCTCGCACGCCCGCAGCGCCACCGCCCCGATCGCGGCCGGGTCCCCGACGATCACGTCCGGCTCGTACCCCGCGTCGCACAGCGTGTCCGCGCCCTGCTCCACCCCGACCAGCACCGGCCGGTGCTCCCGCACGTACTTGCGCAACCGCCGCAGCTCCTCGGCGTGCCGGGGCCCGCCCGCCACCACCAGCACCTGCCGGTCGCGCATCCGCACCGGCACGTCCGGCACGCCGACGCCGTCCAGGATCAGGTCCCGCTCCCGGCGCAGGAACTCGATCGTGTTCGCCGAGAACGCCTCCAGCTGCGCGGACATCCCCTCGCGCGCCTCGACCAGCGCGTCGGCCACGGACGCCTCGGTCTGCTCGACGCCGCGCGCGACCTCCCGGTCGCCGAGGTAGACCACGCCCCCGTGCAGCCGCAGCCGCATCCCGTCCTTGATCTCCCGCAGCGCGGCGGCGCCCACGTCGTCCACCAGCGCGATCCCGGACGCCACCAGCAGCTCGGGCCCGAGGTTCGGGTACCGCCCGGAGATCGACGGGGAGGCGTTGACCACCCCGACGACCTCGGCGGCCAGCAGCGCCTCGGCGAGCCTGCGGTCGATGTCGACCTGGTCGAGCACCGCGATGTCGCCGGGCCCGAGCCGCCGCAGCAGCTCGGAGGCCCTGCGGTCGACCCGCGCGACACCGGAGGTCCCCTGGGGTTCGTGCTGCGCTCGGCTGAGCATCCCGGACAGCTTCATGCGGCCGATGGTGGCAAAGCCGACCGGGCCGCCGTCCCGACACGCCGGGCCCGTCCGACCAGGTCACCGCCCGATTCACCCCCCAGCCTGACCGTCACCCGACGAAGGAGTGACCAACCCACCCGACCGTGGGGTCCACCTTCACCCCCCAGCGCCGGAGGCGGGCCACCGGTCCGGGTGCAGCGGGTCGTCGTCGAACCCGCTGATGTCGTGCACCACGACCCCGTCGTCCTCGGCGGGGTCGTGGTGGCGCAGGACCGCCCCTGCGGGCCGGTAGTCGGGGACGGGCCGCCGCTGCGACAGCGCGGCGCCCGCCAGCGCCACCACCACCGCCGCGCACAGCACCCAGAACCCGGTGCCGTACCCCTGCGTCGCGGTCGGGTCCGGCATGACGCCGGGGATCTCGCCCCTGGCGAAGATCGTGGGCAGTTTCCCGCCCACCGACCACACCAGCCCCAGCAGCCCGCCCGCGCCGAGCAGCGCCAGCAGCCTGCCCACGGCCCGGCCGCGCGCCAGCAGCGCCACCGCCACCAGCAGCACCACCGCGAGCGCCACGAGCCAGCCCCCCGGCGCGTAGCCGGTCACGTCCGAGACGTCGGGCGCCTCGTCCGCCAGCCAGGTGCGCCTGGTGCTGGCGAACGCCCACACCGAGGTCGCCTCGTGGTAATCACCCCCGTGCACGCTCAGGTCGGGGCGCTCCCAGTGCAGCTCGGTGACCAGCCCACCGCCCACCAGCACCGCGCCCAGCGCCACCAGCGCCGCCCCCACCCGGTCCCGCGCCCCGACGCCGACGCGGGTGGGCGGCGCGGCCCGGTGCAGGGGCACGAGGGCGACGAGCGCCACCACGACCGCCGCGCACAGCGCCCAGAACCCCGGTTCGGGCGACACGGTGGTGTCGGTGATCGAGAACCCCTGCCCCGGCTCGTCGCTCGCCAGGCGCTCGGTCAGGCGCCGGGCGGCGGCCTCGGCGCGGGTGACCTCCCCCGAGTAGGCCGCGACCACCCCGGCGACCACGCCCACCAGCACACCAACCCCGACCGTCCCGACGAGCCGCCCCAGCCAGGCCCCACGCGCCACGAGCACCGCCGCCAGCAGGAGCAGCGCCACCGCGCACAGCACCGGGACGCCCAGCAGCGGGCCGGGCACGGGGAACGCGGCGTTGACCGGCCCGTATTCGATCTGCTGCTCCAACGCGGCCACACGGGTCTCGGTCCAGTTCTGCACCTCGTCGCCGCGCAAGTCGTCCGTGCGCACCCGGTAGAGCAGCGGCAGCAGCCCGACGGCGGCGACCGCGCCCGCGAGCCCGCACAGCCAGGGCACTCCCCGGCCGGTGACACCCCGTAATCCCATGACGACATGATGCCGCTGCCGGTTGCCCGCCGACAGCGCCCCGACGCGCACGTGCCACCGCCGAACAGCGTCACCGCAGGCCCACGTCCGCCCCACCCACGTCCACGACGCGCACGACCACGACGCGCACGACCACGCCGGTGGGCCGTGGCCACCTCACGGGCCACTGTTCCACCGCTCCCGCGCCGACCCCGGCCGCGTTCCCGCGCAGCACCAGCAGTGCCGCCACCGCCCCCGACCGCCGAAGCGCCCCACCTCCCGCCGCCCCACAACGACGACGGGCCCGCCGGGAAGATCCCCGACGAGCCCGCGCGCGTTCCACCACGACGACCGACCGCCTCCCGGCGACGGCCCCGCAGCGCCAGGATCAGCCCTTCCGACGCCCCCGCCGCACCACGGCGGTCTCCTTGTCGGCCTTCGCCGCCGCCAGCAGCTCCTCCGCGTGCGCCCGCCCGGTGTCCGTCGAGTCCATGCCCGCCAGCATCCGGGCCAGCTCCACGACCCGCTGCCCCTCGTCCAGCACCCGCACCCCGCTCCGGGTCAGGATCCCGTCGGCGGTCTTGTCCACCACCAGGTGCCGGTCCGCGAACGCCGCGACCTGCGGCAGGTGCGTGACCACGATGACCTGGTGGCTGCGCGCCAACCTGGCCAGCCGCCGCCCCACCTCGACCGCCGCCCGACCGCCGACGCCCGCGTCGACCTCGTCGAACACCAGCGTGGGCACCGGGTCCGAGTGCGACAGCACGACCTCCAGCGCCAGCATCACCCGCGACAGCTCACCGCCGGACGCGCCCTTGTGCACCGGCAGCGCGGGCGCGCCGGGGTGCGAGATCAGCCGCAGCTCCACCTCGTCCACGCCGGACGCCCCGGCGTGCAGCAGCTGCCCGCCGACCTCCAGCGCGTTCACCTCGCCCTGGTCCGCGAGCCGGGGCCGCACCGCGACCTCCACGTTCGCGTGCGGCATCGCCAGCCCGGTCAGCTCCTCGGACACCTCGCGGCCCAGCTCCAGCGCCGCCTCGGCGCGCGCCGCCGTGATCTGCTCGGCGTACCCGGCCAGCTCGACGCCCAGCTCGTCCCGCCGCGCCGCCAGCGCCGCCAGCGCCTCGTCGGAGGTGTCCAGACCGGACAGCCGCGACGACGCGTTCTCCGCCCACGCGATCACGCCGTCCACGTCGGCCGCGTACTTGCGGGTCAGCATCTTCAGCTCGGACTGCCGCGCCAGCACCTGCTCCAGCCGCGCCGGGTCCGCGTCCAGGTGCTCCAGGTAGGACGCGATCTCCGCGCCCACGTCGGCCAGCAGCGTCTCCGCCTCCACCAGCCGGGGCTCCAGCTCGCGCAGCTTCGGGTCGTCGGAGGTGCCCAGCCGCCGCCGCGCCTCGCCGATCAGCCCGAGCGCGCCGGGGTTGTCCGGGTCCCCGTCGGGCGACCCGGCCACCGCGTACTGCGCGCCCGCCGCCGACTCGCGCAGCTGGTCGGCGTCGGCGAGCCTGCGCGCCTCGTCCACCAGCTCGGCGTCCTCACCGGGCTTCGGGTCGACGGCGGTGATCTCCGCCAGCCCGTGCCGCAGCAGCTCCGCCTCGCGCGCCAGCTCCCGCGAGCTGCGCGTGCGGTCCCGCAGCTCGGTCGCGACCCGCAGCCACTCGTCCCGCACCCGCTGGTAGGCGCCCAGCGGCCCGGCGACCTCGTCACCGGCGAACCGGTCGAGCACCGAGCGCTGCTCGGCGGACCGCAGCAGCCGCAGCTGGTCGTTCTGCCCGTGCACGGCCAGCAGCTGCTCGGCCAGCTCGGACAGCACGCCCACCGGCACCGAGCGACCGCCCAGGTGCGCGCGGGACCTGCCGTCCGCGCCGACGGTCCGCACCGCGATCACGGAACCGTCGTCGTCGGGTTCGCCGCCGACCTCCTCGGCGACCTTCGCCGCGGGGCTCCCCGCTGGGGCCTGGAACCGGCCCTCGACGACCGCGCGTTCGGCGCCGTTGCGCACGCGCGACGCCTCAGCCCGGCCGCCACCCAGCAGGTGGAGCCCGGTCACGACCATCGTCTTGCCCGCCCCGGTCTCCCCGGTGACAACGGTGAAACCCTCGGCGAGTTCAAGGGTGGCCTCGTCGATCACACCGAGGCCCTGGATGCGCATCTCGGCCAGCACAGCGGGAACCCTACTTGGCGGGGACGACGATCGGACGGTCAACCTGCCGACGGACCGCGCCATCCCTGCACCGGCAGGGAGAACTTCCGCACCAGCCGGTCCGTGAACGGCTCCTTGCGCAACTTCACCAGCCGCAGCGGCGTGCACCCCCCGACGACCTCCACCCGCGAGCCGGGCGGCAGCTCCACCCCGCGCCGCCCGTCGACGGACAAAACCGCAGGGTGGCCCTGGTGGTCGACCTCCAGCGCGACCGCCGACGACGGCGACACCACCAGCGGCCGGGCGAACAGCGCGTGCGCGTTGCTCGGCACCACCAGCAGCGCCTGCACGTCCGGCCACACCACCGGCCCACCGGCCGAGAACGCGTACGCCGTCGACCCGGTCGGAGTGGCGACGAGCACACCGTCGCAGCCGAACGCCGACACCGGCCGCCCGTCCACCTCCACCACCACGTCGAGGATGCGCTCGCGCGAGGACTTCTCCACGCTGGCCTCGTTGAGCGCCCAGGTGCTCTGGAGCACCGCGCCGGAGGAGTCGTAGGCGGTGATGTCCACCGTCATCCGCTCCTCGACGTCGTAGGCGCCGTCGATGACGTGCTTGATCGCCTCGTGCAGCGCGTCCGAGTCGGCCTCGGCCAGGAACCCCACGCGCCCCAGGTTCACCCCGAGCACCGGCACCCCCGCCGGGCGGGCGAGCTCGGCCGCGCGCAGCAGCGTCCCGTCACCGCCGAGCACGAACACCAGCTCGGTGCCCTCGGCGGCCTCGTCGTCGGCCGCCACCACCGCCCCGTACGAGCAGGACGGGTCCAGCTCGGGCGACTCGTCGGCCAGCACCCGCAGCCCGATCCCCGCCTCGGCGAAGCGGGCGGCCACGTCCTGCGCGACCAGCACGTTGCTCGGCCGCCCGGTGTGGACGACGAGCAGGATCTCCCGGCAGCTCATTGCGGTCCCTCCGCGACTGCCGCCCGCACCAGCGCGGCGGCGTCCACCACGTCCAGCGGTCGCCCGCGCCGCAGCCACGCGAAGAACTCCACGTTGCCGGACGGTCCCGGCAGCGGGCTCGCGACGACCCCGTGCAGCCGCAACCCCAGGCCCGAGGCGGCCTCCACGACCTCCAGGACGGCGGCGGCGCGCAGCTCGGGGTCGCGGACGACCCCGCCGGACCCCAGGCGCTCCTTGCCGACCTCGAACTGCGGCTTCACCATGGGAAGCAGGTCGCCCTCCTCGTCGAGGCACGCGGCCAGCGCGGGCAGCACCAGCCTCAACGAGATGAACGACAGATCGGCCACCACGAGTTCCACCGGGCCGCCGATGACTTCGGGCGTGAGCGAGCGCACGTTGGTCCGGTCCTTCACGACCACGCGCTCGTCGGTCTGCAACTTCCAGTCCAGCAGCCCCCGGCCGACGTCGGCCGCGACCACCTGGCGGGCGCCCGCGCGCAGCAGCACGTCGGTGAACCCGCCGGTGGACGCGCCCGCGTCCAGGCACCGCCTGCCGGTCACGGTGATCCCGTCGAACGCCTCCAGGGCGCCGACGAGCTTGTGCGCGCCCCGCGACGCCCAGTTGGGGTCGTCGGTGTCGCGCACCACCAGCGCCGTGTCCAGCTCGACGGCCGTGGCCGGTTTGGTGGCCACCGAGCCGCGCACCGTCACCTTGCCCTCGGCGACGAGCTGGCTGGCGTGCTCACGGGAGCGGGCCATGCCCCTGCGGACCAGTTCGGCGTCGAGCCGAGCCCTGCGAGCCACGTCGCGTCACACCTTGTCGATGCTGGCGAGGGCCGAGGTCAGCGCGGCGTGCGCCTCGTCGAACCGCGCGACGTGCAGCGCGACCTCGACCTGGGCAAGCCCGTCGAGCCCGGCCAGCGCGTCGTCGATCCCGGCGACCGGGTCTCGCGGCGGGCCGGGCAGGGGAACGTCAAAGCTCACCCGCTCACGGTAGCCGATAGCACCGACAGGTCGTCGGCGATGTGGGTGGGCCGCTGGTCCTCGGGCAGCGCCATGGCCTCCTCGCGGGTCGACACCCCGGTGAGCACCAGGAGCGAGTCCATGCCCGCGTTGCAGGCGCCCGCGATGTCGGTGTCGAGCCGGTCGCCGACCACGAGCGGTCGCTGCGCGCCCGCCGACTTCGCCGCCTGCTCCAGCAGCGGCACGGCGGGCTTGCCCGCGACGAGCGGCTCGGCGTCGGTGGCCGCCATGAGCGCGCGCACCAGCGACCCGCTGCCCGGCAGCAGACCGCGCTCGGTGGGCAGCGTCAGGTCGACGTTGCACGCCACCCACACCGCGCCCGCCCGCACCGCCACGCAGGCCTCGGCCAGCTCCCGCCACCCGGTGTCCTGGGAGAGCCCCTGGATGACCCCGACGGCCCCGTCGGCGGTGCGCGTGGGCACGAGCCCGCGCTGCCGCACCTGCTCCACCAGGGCCTCGGTGCCCAGCACCAGCACCGTGGAACCGGCGGGGACGAGGTCGGCGATCATCGCGGCGGCGGCCTGGGCGCTCGTGGACACCTCGTCGAGCGCGGGCGCGAACCCGATCTCGGCCAGGTGGTCGGCGACCTCCTGCGGCGACCGCGAGGCGTTGTTCGTGACGAACCGGATGGCGAGCCCGGCCGCCCGCGCGGCGGCGACCGCCTCGGGCGCGCCGGGAACGGGCGCGTGCCCCCGGTAGACCGTGCCGTCGAGATCCAGCAGCAGTGCGTCGTAGCGGGACAGCAGGGTCACCGGTGGTTCCTCTCGCTCAAGCGGCCACCGGGCGCCGGGCCCGGCCCACATCTCAGTCCTGCGGCGCTCCAGCCCGCTGACGGGCGGCCCCGAACCCGACGATACGGCGACCCCGCACCGGGAAACCTCGCCGGGGCACCCCGGAGAACCGGCAGGAACACCCCTGACCCCGACCAGGACGAGGCGGCCGGGGTCCTCGGGGACGTCGGTGAGCTGTTCGTCTCATTCCCCCGACGCCCGTGCCCGGCAGGCACCTGGCACCCGCGCCGGACACCACTTTCCCGTCCGGCGCCTCACCTCCCGACGTTGCCCGGACTCCGGTCCTCAGCTCTGGCAACCGCCAACTCCTCGCTCTCCCGTCCGACGCGCCCCCTCACACCGGTCCGCGCTCACCGGCCGAGCCCGTTCCACACCCGCAAGGCCCGCTTCCCGCCCGCCGGGTCCATGTCCCCGCCCGGCCGGGCCGTTCCCCGCCCCGTTGGAGCCGGTTCTCACCTGCCCTACAGCCGCTCCCCGCCTGCCCTACCGCCGCTCCCCGTCCCCCAAACCGCCCAGCTCCCCTCCCCACAGGCCCCCACCCCCGGCAGCTTCCCCTCCCGTCCAACAAAAAAGGCCCGGCCCGCCGGACCGCCCCCGTGGGGGCGTGTCCAGCGGGCCGGGCCCGGTGGTGCTCCAATCGTGCCGCGCAGGCCCCCTCAGGAGCCACGCAGGCACTGCTCCAGCTTCAGTCCTGCGTCAGTCCTGCGGCCCGAGCTCGAACGCGCGCTCGGCGGCGTCCGTTTCCCCGTCCTCGTCGGCCGCGTCGGCGTTGAGGAACCACTTCACGGCTTCCTCGGTCCGCCCGGCAGCCGCCAGGTTGTCCGCGTACGCGTAGAACAGCCGCGCGCTCCACGGGTCCCGACGCTTCTCGTCCAGGTCCGCGCCCTGCAGCGCGACCACGGCCGCGTCCAGCTGACCCATGTCCCGACGGGCGCCCGCCACGACGATCCGCAGCTCGACCAGCTCGTCGGCGGACAGCTTCAGCCCCTGCACCTGGACCTCGCGGGCCAGCTCGATCGCCCGCTCCGGGCGGCCGAGGGCGCGCTCGCAGTCGGCCATGATCGCGATGTGGCCGGGACCGTGCGTCATGCGACGCGCGGCGCGCAGCTCGGACAGCGCCTCGGCCCACTCGCCCGCCTGGTAGGCGGCGATGCCCGCCGCCTCGCGGACCACACCGACCCGCGACGCCTTGCTGCGCGCGTACCGGGCGTGCTCCAGCGCCAGCTCGGGCTCCTCGTCGACGAGCAGCCCGGCGGCGGCCAGGTGCCTGCCGACGATCTCGGCGAGCCCCTTGGGCAGCCCGCGCAGCTCCTGCTTCACCTCGGGGTCGAGGGCCGAGATGTCGGCCTCCTCGGGCAGCTCGGGCGTGCGCGCGCGCCGCTCGAACCGGTCCCCGCGCCCGTCGCCGCGCTCGTCCACCTCGCGGTCGCCGAGCTCGCGGTCGTCCCGGTCGGCCGGGTTGTCGTCCCGCAGGTCGTCGGCGCCGTCGACGTCGACCGCGTCATCCGCAGCCTCCGCGCGAGCGGCGCTCTCCTCGACGGGAGCGTCCTCCTTGACCGCGACGGCAGCGTCCTCGTCGGCACCCGCGACAGCAGTGCCCTCAGCCGACTCACCCGAGTCGCCCTCGGCGTCCACGTCAACGGCCTTGGGGGCCACAGCGCCCTCGGCGGCGTCGACGCTCTCGCCGGTCACCTCGGGAGCGTCACCCTCACCCTGGGCGATCCGCTCCTGGAACCGGGCGGCCCGCTCACGGCTGCGCTCGTCACGCGGCCCGCTGGAAGCGCGCTCGTCCTGGCGCTGGTACCCGCCGGACCGCTCGTCGCTCCGCTGGTACCCACCCCGGTCGTCCCGCTTCTGGTAACCACCGGTGGACCCGCTGCGGTCGTCCCGACGCTGGTACCCACCGCGGTCCCCGCCCCGGTCATCCCGACGCTGGTAACCGCCCCGGTCGCCACCACGGTCATCGCGCTTCTGGTAGCCACCCCGGTCGCTGGACCGGTCGTCACGGCGCTGGAACCCACCGCGCTCGCCACCCCGGTCATCCCGCTTCTGGTAACCGCCAGTGGAACCCGCGCGGTCGTCCCGACGCTGGTACCCACCCCGGTCACCGGTGCGGTCGCCGCCACGGTCACCCGAGCGGTCGTCACGCGGCCGGTACTCGCGGAACGGCCGGTCCGAGGACCCGCCTTCACGCTTCTGGAACCCACCACGGTCGTCCCGACGCTGGAACCCGCCCCGGTCACCACCGGTCCGGTCGTCACGCTTCTGGTAGCCACCACGGTCACTGGACCGGTCGTCACGGCGCTGGAACCCACCGCGCTCGCCACCCCGGTCATCCCGCTTCTGATAACCACCGGTGGACCCGCTGCGGTCGTCCCGGCGCTGGAAGCCGCCACGCTCCCCTCCACGGTCGTCCCGCTTCTGGAAGCTGCGCTCACCACCCCGGTCGTCCCGGCGGAACCCGCGGTCGTCGCCACCCCGGTCGTCGCGCGGCCGGAACTCCCGCCGCTCGCCACCGTCGAACCGGCGCCCGGAATCCCGGTCGCCACCGCGCTCGAACCCGCGCCCACCAGCCCGGTCGTCCCGCTTCTGGAACCCACCGCGCTCACCGCCGCGATCGTCCCGCTTCTGGTAACCACCGGTGGAACCGCTGCGGTCGTCACGCTTCTGGAACCCGCCGGTGGAACCCGCGCGGTCGTCCCGACGCTCGAAGCGGGGACGGTCGTCGCGCGAGAAGTCCTTGCGAGGCGCCCGGTCGTCGCGCTTCTGGAACCCGCCCCGGTCACCACCGGACCGGTCGTCACGCTTCTGGTAACCACCACGGTCACTGGACCGGTCGTCACGGCGCTGGAACCCACCGCGCTCGCCACCCCGGTCATCCCGCTTGGGGTAACCGCTGCTCTGGCCGTCGCGCTTCTGGAAGCCCCGGTCACCACGGTCATCACGACGCTGGTAACCACCGGTGGAACCGTCGCGGTCGTCCCGCTTCGGGTAGCCACCACGGTCGTCGCGGCGCTGGAAGCCACCCCGGTCACCACCGGACCGGTCGTCGCGCTTCTGGAACCCACCGCGGTCATCACGCTTCTGGAAGGTCCGCTCGCCACCGCGGTCATCGCGCTTCTGGAAACCGCGGTCACCGCCGTCGCGCTTCTGGTAGCCGCCCCGGTCACCACCGGACCGGTCGTCCCGACGCGGGTAGCCACCACCGCGACTGTCGCGGCTGTCCGAGGACCTGCGGTCGTCACGACGGCTGTCGTCGCGCCTGCTGTCCCCACGGTCCTCGCGCGGCTTGTCGTAACGGGGCCGGTCATCACGCTTCTGGTAGCCGCCCGACCGCTCACCGCCACCCTGCTTGCGATCCCCACCGGCATGGCCACCGTCGAATCGGCGCGGTCGGTCTCCCTGGCCACGCTGACGGTCGCCGGGACGATCCCCGAACCTGCTCACCTGATTCCTCCTATGGACACGCCGAAAGGGCTTGCGGTAGGACACAACCTAATGTGTCCCCCTACCACAAGCCCTTTCAGGAAAGAATGTTCGGCGGCGTCCTACTCTCCCACACCCTCACGAGTGCAGTACCATCGGCGCTGGAAGGCTTAACTACCGGGTTCGGAATGGGACCGGGTGTTCCCCAACCGCAATGACCACCGAAACACTATGAAGATAACCAACCACACAGCACCACCCCACCGGCGCCCGGACCCCCGTCAGGGGCGGTCGCCGACCGGTGACGGTCGGTTCGGTTCCTTCAGAACCGCACAGTGGATGCGTAGCGTCTTCATGACAAGTCCTCGGCCTATTAGTACCGGTCAACTCCAACCATTACTGGTCTTCCATCTCCGGCCTATCAACCCAATAGTCTCTTGGGGGCCTTAACCCACAAAGGGGTGGGACACCTCATCTAGGAACGAGCTTCCCGCTTAGATGCTTTCAGCGGTTATCCCTTCCGAACGTAGCCAACCAGCAATGCCCTTGGCAGGACAACTGGCACACCAGAGGTTCGTCCGTCCCGGTCCTCTCGTACTAGGGACAGCCTTCCGCAAGTATCCTACGCGCGCGGCGG
>NZ_JAMTCF010000020.1 GCF_024171695.1 Actinosynnema pretiosum
GTTCCCGGCGAGGCCGCCTGTCCGCCGCGTCGGCCCGCTGCTCCGGCCGGACCTGTCCCGGTGTCCTGCCCAGCGCACCCGGTTGCAGCCTTGGCCGCTTCAGGCCTGCACGCCTGCCCGCCATGCCCAGCTGTTGCTCCGGCCGTTCCCGGCGAGGCCGCCTGTCCGCCGCACCCGAACGCCACCCCGCCCGGACCCGCCCCGGTGTCCCATCCGTCCCGCCCGGCCGCTCCCGACCGGGCCGTCCACCCAGCGCGCCGAGTCACCGCCCCTCCCGCGCCCGGCCCGCTCACCCGCCCGCCGCCCCCGACCACACCCACCTCGGGCCCGCCCGAGCACGCCCCGTCCCCGCCTAGCCCGCCAACCCCGCCACTCCGCCCGGCCGCACCCCGGCCGCACCCGGTCAACCCCGGAGCCACCACCCGGAAGACCCGCGCCCGCATCCACCCTCCAGCCTCATCGCGTTCCCCGCGCCAACCGCCCGAACCGCGCCCGAGCCCGCCGCGCGTCCGCCTCCGCGCCGAACCCCCGGTACACCTCGACCGCCTCCGCGAGCCGCACCTCGTCGCCGAGCAGGACCGCCGCGTCCTCCAGCGCCCCCGCAAGGTCAACGGTCCGACCCGCCGCCCGGTAACGCCCCGCCGCCACCAACACCTCGGACGGGTCAGCGCCCAGCAGCCCCCGGCAGTGCGCCGCCGCCACCTCCGCGCCCTCGTCCAGGCACACCCGCAGCGCCCGCTCCGCCACGTCCCGCGCCCCCTCCACCAGCGCCGACCGGGTCAGCAGCGGCATCCAGCGGTGCCGCGCCAGCAGCCCGCGCGGGCGCAGCAGCGGCACCAGCGCGGGAACCGGCGCGCTCCCGGCCAGCGCCCGCGCGACCGCCAGGAAGTCCGCCTGCTCGTAGTGCGCGGGCACCACCGGCGCAGGCGCCCCGTCCCACCGCACCGGCAACCCCCGCCGCACCCGCACCAGCGCCGCGATCCCCCGCCCCAGCAGCACCCGCCCCCGCTCGCGCGACCCGGACCGCGCCACCCCGTCCTCGGCCCGCTCCAGCGCCCGGTCCCACCGCCCCGTCCAGTAGTCCTGCTCGGCCGCCCGCACCAGCACCACGCCGCGCGCCAGCACCCCCGGCTCGTCGGCCCGACCGGCGCGCAGCGCGGCGTCCGCGTCGGCGAACCGGTCCAGCGCCCGCAGCGCCTCGGCCCGGTCCGCGACCAGCTCGTGCCACAGCCCGGCCAGCACCGCGTCGCCCGCCACCACCGCCGCGCCCTCCTCGGCGCGGGCGAGCGCCCCCGCGTGGTCGCGCCGCGCCATCGCCACCTGCCACAGCGCGCGCAGCGCCAACCCGTCCGCCATCCGGTCGCCGGGCGGCACGGCCAGCGCGTGCGCCTCGGCCGACACCACGTCGTCCAACCCCTCCCGGTGCACGAGCGCCAGCAGCGCCCGCATCCTGGCCCGCCACACCGGCGTGCCCGCCGGGTCCGCGATCGCCTCCGCGAGCATCCGGGACGCCTCGCCCGGCTCGCCGTCGTCGAGCTGCAACCGGGCCAGCAGCCAGCGCATCTCCCCGATCCGGTCGGCGTCCCTGGAGCGGGCCAGCACGTACCGGACCTCCGCGTCGGGCCGCTCGCCGAGCAGGAACAGCAGCCGCGCCAGCTCGGCCAGCAACCGCTCCCGGTGCGCGGGTTCCAGCGCGGGCTGCCGCGCCACCGACCGCAGCAGCTCCACGGCCGCCCCGGGCTCCGCCGCCGCCAGCGCGCCGGAGCGCGCCGTCAGCCAGTCCACCACCCAGTCGTCGGCCAGCTCGGGGGCCGCCGCGATCTGCCCGGCCACCACCGCGACCGCCGCGCCCGCCTCGGCCAGCGCCCGCGCGGCCTCCCGGTGCAGCGCCGACCGCACCGCCTCCGGCACCCCCAGGTACAGCACCTGCCGCACCAGCGGGTGCCGGAACGCCAGCAGCTCCCCGCCGTCCACCAGCACCCCGGACTCGGTGGCCTCGGACAGCGGCCCGAGCAGCCCGGACGCGGCGGTGCCCAGCGCGGTCGCCACGTCCGCCACCGCGAACCGGTCGCCGAGCAGCGCGGCCCTGCGCAGCACCTCGGTGGTGTCGTCGGACAGGAACGACAGCCGCCGGTTCAGCGCCGCCACCAGCGACGGCGACGCGGTCCGCCCGGCCCCGTCCACGTCGGCGGTCCCGTCGCGCCGCTCCAGCGCGCCTTCGCGCACCAGCGCGTCGGCCAGCTCGCGCACGTACAGCGGGTTGCCGCCCGCGCACCCGGCCAGCCGCAGCAGCTCCGGTCCCGGCGCGGCCCCGACCTGCTCGGCCAGCAGCCCGGCGACCTCGGGCTCGGACAGCGGCCCGAGCGCCAGCACCAGCCCGCCCCGGTCGGCGGCGGCCCGGCGTACCCGGTCGACGTCACCGCGCCGGGGCACCGGGCGGGCTGCGGCGACCAGCAGCAGCGGCAGCTCCCCGGTCAGCCCCAGCAGCCGCCGCCACACCGCGACGCTGGCCTCGTCGGCCCACTGCGCGTCGTCCACCACCAGCACCGCGGGCCCGGCCGCGCACAGCTCGGCGACGAACCCGGTGAGCCGCTCCGCGGCGGCGGCCACCGGGTCGCCCAGCCAGGAGGCCGGGTCGTCCAGGGCGGCGGCGAGCGCGACCCGGCGCGGATCGGCAGAGCAGGGCGACACGTCCAGGCAGTCCAGCACCACCCGCAGCGGGAACCGCCCGCCCAGCTCGTCCCCGCGCGCCCAGCCGAGCTGCACGTCGCGGCCGTCCAGGGCGACGTCGAGCAGGGCGGACTTGCCGATCCCCGGCTCACCCTCGACCCACACCGCCCCGCCCCGCCCGGCCACCACCTCGGCGACGGCGGCCCGCAGCGCGGCCAGCTCCCGCGCGCGCCCGGTGAAACCGGCGGGGGTGGGCGGGGGAGCGGACAGCGCGGGTCCGGACCGCCCGGTCACGTGCTCGCCGAGCCCGGTCACGTCCGCGTTCACCCGGCCGGGAGACCCGTCGCCCGCGTGCCCTGCGCCCGCGTGCCCTGCGCCGGGGCGCCCGTCGCCCACCTGCCGGTCACCGGTTCGCCCGACATCCGCCCGCCCACTCCCGGCCTGCGCGCTCCCGAACCGCCCACCTCCGGCCTGCCCGCTCCCGAACCGCCCGTACCCGCCGGTCCCGTCGTCGTCCCGGCCGCGCCCACCCCGCTCATCCCCACCCGGCGGCCCGGTTCCGGCGCCGTCCGGCCAGGGGCTGCCCCGAGGTGGCAGCAGATCGGCCCCCCGCGCCCAGGCCGTGTCGTCCCCGGCGCCGTCGTGGTCGCCGAGCACCTGGCTGTGCGCGTGCCGCAGCGCGGGCCCCGGCTCGATCCCGAGCTGCTCGACGAGCGCCTGCCTGGCGTCCCGGAAGACCTCCAGCGCCTCGGCCTGCCGCCCACCCCGGTGCAGCGCCTGCATCAGCAGCGCCCGCAGCCCCTCCCGCATCGGGTGCTCGGCGGTCAGCGCGGTCAGCTCGGCGACCACGTCGGCGTGCCGCCCGAGCCCCAGCGCCAGTTCGGCCCGCCGCTCCACGGCCGCCAACCGCAACTCCGCCAACCGCGACCGCTGGGCCTCGGCGAACGGCCCCGGCACCCCCGACAGCGCGTCTCCCCGCCACAGCCCGAGCGCCTCGTCCAGCTCGCGCAGCGCGGTGGCGGGGTCGGTGGCGGCGAGCTCCTGGGCGCGTTCCCGGTGCGCCTCGAAGCGGTTCACGTCCAGCCCGCCGGGTTCCAACCGCAGCGCGTACCCGGCCCCGACGGAGTCGATCACGCCGGTGGAGGCGCGGCGCGAGCGGTCGGGGTCGAACGCGCGGCGCAGCCCGGACACGTAGGTGTAGAGGCTCGCGCCCGCCGTGGCCGGGGGAGCGTCGCCCCAGACGCCGTCGACCAGCTCGTCCCTGGCCACGGTCTGCCCGCACCGGGCCGCCAGCATGGCGAACACGGCCCGCCGCTGAGCGGCCCCGACGTCCACCTCGACCTCGCCGAGCCAGGCCCGGACCGGTCCCAGCAGGGCGACGCGCAGCGGCGGACCACTAGGCACGGCGGCTCCTCCCCGATCGCCGGAGGCGAGCCCCGAGCGCGGCTTTGCGCGACTGGGCGGAATACCTGGTTTTCCCCGGCTGGTGGTTCATGGCACAACACTTACTCGTTCCCGGTAACGCGGCGGCGTGCGCGGCAATGCGGCCACCCGCGTTCCCGGAAACATATTCACTTTCCGTGCGCGTCCGTCGGCATTGCGGTGAACACGAATACTGCTCCGGATGGGGTAACTCACACCGGCGCACGTTGGAGTGCGAAGGAAAGACACTCGGAGTGGAAAAAGTCATGCGAGCCTCATCACAACGGGTTCTTCCTGTCGCTGCAAGTGCTTGAGGTGTGAAGAAGGTGCACACGCAGTGCGCCACCCGAAGGAATGGCCGAACACCAAGAACCGAACCGAATCCCCCCGACTGAGACACCCCGCCAACACCTCACCCGCTCGGTCCCCGCCCACAACCACCCACCCGTCCCACCCACGCCTGCCCTGCGCACGCCCATGCGCCCATGCGACCCGTCGCTCCTGCGAGGCCTCCGGTTGAACGGTCCGTTCAACCACGAACAACCGCCCGATCATCCCCACCCCCCGCTTGCTGGGCAGTTGCCCTGAGCCTTCGGTTGAACGGACCGTTCAACCGAAGGCGGTGCGCGCGTCCAGGACGCTCTCCCCGCCTCCCCTCCCCGCCCGTTTCCCGCGCAACGCCTCCGCCTCCGTGCACCCTCCGTGCACCCCTCCGCGCACCGCCTCCCCGCGCCCCGCCTCCGTGCCCGCCTCCCCGTCGCCCCTCCCACGCCCGTTTCCCGCCCGCCCTGCCCGACCGCACCCCCACCCCGGCCCGCTTCCCGCCCACCCCACCCTGCTTGTGCCCTCCCCAGGGGTGCTGGAAGTCCCACCCGTCCCAGCACCAACGACCCTGGGTCCACCCCCTCCCCACCGAGCAACATCAGTCATGTGGAGGTGGGTGTGATGACGGAGAAGCCGATCGTCGTGGGAGTGGACGGGACCACCGACGGTGAGCGCGCCCTGGTGTGGGCGCTGGACGAGGCCGCGACGCGGGGTTGCCCGCTGCACGTGGTCAGCGCCTGGGACTACGAGCCCCTCGCGGACTGGACCGAGCAGGCCGAGGTGCTGGCCCGCCGCAGGGCCGAGACGATCATGGACAACGCCCTGCGCCGCGCAGCCGACCGGCCCCAGCCGCCCGCCGTGGTGCGGCGCGCGGTGCGCGGGCCCGCGGCCGAGGTGCTGGAGTCGGAGGCCACCGGCGCGGCGATGCTGGTACTGGCCGCGCACGCGGGTCGTGGACTGCGCCGCTCGGCGTTCGGCCGGGCGCTGCTGGGCACGACCAGCACGCACTGCGTCCGCCGCGCCCCGGCCCCGGTCGTGGTGCTCCCCGCCCGCTGACCCCGGACCGGGCAGCGCCGCCCGCCAACCCGGAAAACCGCGATCCAGAACCGGGCGAAACCGCCCGGACGACACCACAGCCGCGCGGAGGACACCGATCCGGTGCTCCACCGCGCCTGCGGCGTTCACCCCGCCGACAATTCCCGGACCCGCGAACTCCTGTCCGGTCCACCACACCACCCGATATCGAGCGATTAGCTCAGTAGGGTGACCCGGTTGGTGGACCCGACCCCCAGGAGTGACGCGTGAACGACTGGCCGCGACTGACCCAGGACGAGCAGCGCGAACTCCTGGCCGTGATAGCCGTGACCCTGCTCGAATCCGCCCCGTCCGACTGGCAGCGGATAGTCCTGGAGCACCGCCAGCTCGGCGGTCACATCGAGATCAGCGTCGGCCTGATCAGCGAGGACGGCGCCCTGCGCGCCTGGACCCCGCCGCAGCTGGTCTGGCACCGGTTCCAGGACCTCCGCGCGGGCGTGCGCGAACCCGACCGGGGGACGTGGTTCACCGCCCGCTACACCCTGGAGCGCCCGGACCGCTTCGACGTCCACTACGACTGGACCGCCGAACCCGAGTTCCGCGAACCCCCCGACCTCCGCGACTACCGCGAGGACCTGGACGAGTTCCCCCGCACCCCCGCGCACACCCCGCCCTGGTTCGAGGCGCGGCTGCGGGAAGCCGTCGGCGATCCGGGTCACAAAGCTTGCCTCTGACGTCAATGTCAGGTTTTAGCGTGGACTCCAGAACCCGAACACCGGCGCTAGGAGCCCTCGTGTCCACCAGCAGCGCAGAGCGCGCGGCAACCCTGCTGTCCCGCCCCTTCACCGTCGGCTCGCTGACCGTGCCCGGCCGGGTGGCGATGGCCCCCATGACCCGCGCCTTCTCGCCGGGCGGCATTCCCGGCGCCGACGTGGCCTCCTACTACGCGCGCCGCGCGGCGGGCGGCGTCGGCCTGATCGTCACCGAGGGCACCTACGTCAACCACCGCTCGGCGGGCCTGAGCGACCGCATCCCGCGCTTCCACGGCGACGAGCAGCTCGCGGGCTGGGCGAACGTCGTCGAGCAGGTGCACGCGGCGGGCGGCACGATCGTCCCGCAGCTGTGGCACGTCGGCATGGCGCGCCCGGCGGGCTCCCAGCCGAACCCGTCCGCCCCGTCGATCGGCCCGTCCGGCGTCGGCATCGGCGGCACCGCCGACGGCGACACCATGACCCAGCAGGACATCGACGACGTCGTCGCCGCGTTCGCCACGGCCGCAGCCGACGCCGAGCGCATCGGCTTCGACGGCATCGAGCTGCACGGCGCCCACGGCTACCTGATCGACCAGTTCCTCTGGGCGGGCACCAACCGCCGCACCGACGCCTACGGCGGCGACCCGGTGGCCCGCACCCGCTTCGCGGTCGAG
This sequence comes from Actinosynnema pretiosum, assembly GCF_024171695.1. GTDB lineage: Bacteria > Actinomycetota > Actinomycetes > Mycobacteriales > Pseudonocardiaceae > Actinosynnema > Actinosynnema pretiosum. The sequence continues at coordinate 6,878 of NZ_JAMTCF010000020.1, forward strand.
GTCGTCGCGGCCGTGCGCGCGGCCGTGTCCCCGGACTTCCCGCTGATCCTGCGCATGTCGCAGTGGAAGATGGGCGACTACGGCGCCCGCGTCGCCGACACCCCGCAGGAGCTGGAGGCGATCCTCGCCCCGCTGGCCGCCGCGGGCGTCGACGTCTTCCACGCCTCCACCCGCCGCTACTGGGAGCCCGAGTTCGAGGACGAGGGCGACCTGAACCTCGCGGGCTGGGTGAAGAAGCTGACCGGCAAGGCCACCATCAGCGTCGGCTCGGTCGGCCTCGACGCGGACGTGTCGAAGTTCTTCGGCGGCGACCCGGCAGCCGCGCGCACCGACGTCGACGCCCTGCTCGACCGCCTGGAGCGCGACGAGTTCGACCTGATCGCCGTGGGCCGCGCCCTGCTCGCCGACCCGGAGTGGGTGGCGAAGGTCGTGTCGGGCCGCGCCGACGAGATCACCCCGTTCACCAAGGACGCCGCGACCACCCTGGTCTGACGCGCCGAGCAGCACCGCTCAGGGCGGTGCGGGACCCCACGGGCCCCGCGCCGCCCCGAGCCGTCACCGGGCCGGGAGCCCCGTCCCGGAGGACCCCGGTCGGGTACAGTCGTCCTGGTCGGGGAACCAGTCGCGGCACCAGCCGCTGCGGTGCCCGGTCCATTCCGGCTCGGTGGTTACTCGGCCGGGGAGTCAGGAGACCGGCTTGCAGCCGGATCGCCAGCACGTCCCACCCGCACCACGTCTTCTCGGCGCCACGTCCGCGCCACCCGCGAGCACCCCGGCCCCCGGACGGGGGAACCGGTGAACTGGAACTCCAAGGTCTCCTCCGAGCGCAGCGTCGCCGCGACGCGGGAGGCCACCCGTGAAGCCGCGGACCTGGCGGAATCCGCCCACCAGCGCCGCGCGGCCCTGGTCGTCGCCGACCACGCGGTCGGCGTGCACGACTGCCGGGAACTGCTGACCATGCTGGGCCTGTCCGACTTCGGGGCAGGCTCCCGCCAGCCGGTCGCGCGCGTCCGGCAGGCCGAAGGAGCGGGGTGATGACCCGTTCGCGCACCGCTCCGCGATCCTGGCCCGCGACTTCCGGGGCGTCCAGGGGAACCGGCCGGTCGAGCACGGGGTCACCGGGCCCGAGAGCGTGCGGGATCGTCCCTGCTGCGTGACCGGCTGAGCCCGTGATCGGCTGAGCAGGGGACCGGGCTTCCCGCGAGCACGAGACCGGTGCGCGAGCACGTGCGCACCGGTCTCGTGCTCGCGGGCCTGCCCGAGGTCGGCGGGGCGACCGGAAGACCCACGTCCGCTGCCCGTGCCCGAGGAGCCGCGCCGCCACGGCGGACAGGCGCTGCTCGACCAGCCACGGGCGGAACGCCGGACCACCGCCGCCCGCGTCGAACCGGGCTCAGCCCGCGCGACCCCACCCGTTCGCACGCCCGCGCGACTGGTTGCGCGCCTGCCCGCGCCGGTCGCCGCCGCCGTGGCCGGAACCCCCGTGACCGGGGTGCCCGTCCCCTCCGGGGAGGTCGCCGCGCCCGTGCGAGCCGCCGCGACCGCGCTGGTCGCCCTGCCCGCGCCGGTCGTCCCGGCCCCGAGGGGCGCCGCGCCCGGCCGAGGGGCGCGCGGGCCGCCACGCCGGGGCCTGCTCCGCCCAGCCGTCCCCGAGCGGTGTCAGCGACGGCACGAAGCTGGGGGCGGCCACGGCGCCGCGCTGCTCGCGGGGAGCCGCCTCCGGGCTCTCGCCGTCGGGGTGGCTGAACAGGACGGGCTGCACGGCCTCCTGGGCGGGACCGCTCTGGGACTGGGTCATTCGCTCACCGGTGCTCTCGGTCGTCGGGTGGGTGGTCGCCCGCAGTGGGGGCGTCCGCTGGGTGGTCGTCCGCGACGGCGCGCGTCGCCGGGTGCTCGTGGCGTGCGCGCCGGTCACCGCGAACCCGCCCTGCGGCGCATCCGCTCGGCGAGCCCGGACCAGTCCGCGTCCCCGACCAGCAGCAGCGGCGTCCAGTCGTGGACGTCGCGCTCCGACACCGCGTCGGCGACCAGCGCGGCCACCGCCTCCGGCGGCGGGACCAGGTCGCCGGTCGAGCGGGACAGCACCACCGGCTCCTCGTCCGGGGAGGTCTCCACCGACACCACCCACCCGTGCGCCGCGCTCCAGACCAGCATCAGGTCCCGACCGGGGTGCGCCTCGGAGCGGCACCCCAGCGCGAGGTAGGCGGTGGCCGTGTCGGTGACCTCGGAGGAGGTGCCGTCCGGCGGGACCTCGACCGCCTCGGCCACCGCGCGCACGTAGTCGTCGAGCGCCTCCGCGAGCGCGTGCGCGCCGCCGTCGCGCGGCGAGGTCCCCTTGCGCGGGGAGGTGGGCCTGCGCGCCCCCGCGACGTCCTGGGGGTTTCCCGGCCGGGTCTGGCCGGGGAACGCGCGCGGCGCGGGCACGGCGCGCTTCTGCAGCGGTCGCTGCGGGGCCGTCCGCCCCGGCGCGGGGAGGTCCTCCCCGGTGGGCCGGTCGCGGCGCGCGGGCGCAGCCTTGATCAGGTCGGGTCGAGCGGGCGTCCTGCTTCGCCTCATGTGGCTCCAGTGTCGTGTGCTCCCACCGGTGCGCGCCCTTCGGGCCGCGCGGCGCGCGATCACCGCGTCGGACGGGGCGAACCGGCTCCACCCGCACGTCCGCGCCGATCACCCGCGTCGTGCGCGGGTCGCAGCGGTGGTAGCCCGCGTCAGCGCGGGGCGTGGAGGTGGTGGAGCGAGCGGGAGCCGCGGTGTCGCCGGCCCCCGTGCCCTGGCGAACGGCCAGGTGCGTGAGAAGCGCCCCTGCGGGACGCAGGCAGCGGGTTGTCCTGACCACTGTATCCCATCGGACCCCGATCCGGGGCGGTGAGCCGCCGGTGGATCGGGCGGTGGCGCGCGCCCACCGTCCTCGGACCGGTCCACAGCGGACTGCCCCGACCGGGCGAGACGTCGATCGCACGCACCCCGATCGGCCGGAAATGTCGGACCGCCTCGGTAGCGTCCTGCCCGTGAACGCCGAAGAGCGCATCCGGGATCTCGCCGACCGCGTCGTCAGCCTGCGCGACGCCTACTACCGGGGCTCGCCACTGGTCGCCGACGCGGAGTACGACGCGACCGAGGACGAGCTGCGGTCCCTGATCGCCGCCCACCCCGAGCTGACCCCCGACCCCAACCCGCTCGACCAGGTGGGCGCCCCCGCCGTGCTGCACGCCCCCGTGCGGCACGCGCGACCGATGCTGTCGCTGGAGAAGGCCACCCAGCCCGAGCAGGTCGCGGCGTTCCTCGACCGCTTCCCCGGCCAGCCGGTCGTCGTCATGCCGAAGCTCGACGGCCTGTCCCTCTCCCTGGTCTACGAGGGCGGCGCGCTGCTGCGCGCGGTCACCAGGGGCGACGGCACGACCGGCGACGACGTGACCCCGCTGGTGCGCGCGCTGGCCGACGGCGTGCCCACCCGCGTGCCCGCGCCCGGCCGGGTCGAGGTGCGCGGCGAGGCGGTCATGCTGCGCTCGACGTTCACCGCCTACAACGAGGCGCACCCGGACAAGCCGCTGATCAACCCGCGCAACGCGGCGGCGGGCACCCTGCGCGCCAAGGACCCGGCCACGGTCGCCGGGCGCAGGCTGCGGTTCCTGGCGTTCGAGCTGGACACCGACGCGGAGGCGGGCGCCGCGGTGGGCGCCGACCTGGAGCAGGGCCTGGGAGCGCTCGGCTTCACCCCGGCCGACATGCGCCACGCCGTCGACGCCGAGGCCGCCCAGCGGGTGATCACCGAGATCGAGACCGGCCGGGCCGCCCTGGACTACGACCTGGACGGGGCCGTGCTGCGGCTGTCCGACCGCCGCGCCTACGCCGCCGCCGGGACGCGCTCGAACTCGCCGCGCGGGGCGCTGGCGTTCAAGTTCGCCGCCGAGGAGAAGACCACCCTGCTGGTGGACGTGGTCTGGGACGTGGGCAAGACCGGCAAGGTCGTCCCGGTGGCGCACCTGGAGCCGGTGTTCGTCGGCGGCACCACGGTCACCAGGGCGACCCTGGCCAACCAGGAGGTCATCAAGGCGCGCGGCGTCATGGTCGGCGACACGGTGCTGGTGCGCCGCGCGGGCGACGTGATCCCGTTCGTGGCGGGCGTGCTCGACGCGGCGGGGCGCACCGGCCAGGAGCGCGAGATCGTGCCCCCGTCGACGTGCCCGTCGTGCGACCAGCCGCTCACCGAGCAGGGCAACAGCCGCGAGCTGTTCTGCACCAACGTCTCCTGCGCGGCGCAGACCGTCCGCAGGCTGATCCACTGGGCCTCGCGCGCCGCCGCCGACATCGACGCGATCGGTCCGGTGTGGATCGAGCGCTTCGCCGAGGCCGGGCTGCTGGAGCACCCGTCGGACTTCTACCTGCTCACCAAGGAGCAGCTGCTGGAGTTCGAGCGGGTCGGCGAGACCTCGGCCACCCGCATGATCGAGTCGATCGCCGCGAGCCGGGCCGTCGGCCTGCGCAGGGCGCTGATCGGCTTCGCCGTGCCGATGGCGTCCGAGGGCACCGCGACCCGCCTGTGCCGCGCGGGCTTCGGCTCGCTGGAGGAGGTCGCGGACGCGGGCGAGGAGCGGCTGGTGGAGGTCGAGGACATCGGCCCGAAGGTCGCGGCGTCGCTGACCGAGCACCTGGCCAGGCTGCGCCCCGAGCTGGTCCGTCTGCGCGCGCGGGGCGTGTCCCTGGACGTGCGCGACGAGGACCTGCCCCCGGTGGTCGCCTCGGACGCGCCGCTGGCGGGCAAGACGGTGGTGATCACCGGGGCGATCAGCGACCCGAGGTCGGGCGAGAAGGTGGCGAGGCCCGCGTTCCAGCGCCTGTGCGAGAAGGCGGGCGCGACCACGGCGTCGTCGGTGTCGGCGAACACGGACATGCTCATCACCGGGGCCGAGGTGGGCGCGGGCAAGACCGCGAAGGCGGAGAAGCTGGGCGTGGCCGTGGTGGACCAGGGGGAGATCTGGACGCAGCTGATCGCGGCCGGGGTCGCCTGACCGGGGGGCACTCCGCGGGAACGGGAAGCGGGCGGCTCGGGTTCGAGCCGCCCGCCCCGGTCACCGGCCCCGCTCGACCCGCGTCACGGCGTCGGCCAGCTCAGCGAGCGCTGCCCGCCCGCCGCGACCTCGACCTCGACCTCCTGGAACGAGTCCCAGTCGATCCCGAACCGCCAGCTCCCCGGCGTCGCGTAGTGCGTCCGGGCGCTGCTCTCCCGCACGTCCCAGGTGGTCGACGCGATCATCAACCACTCGTCGAACGCCCGCGCGTAGGACACGCCCTGCCCGGCGACCCCGGCCCCGTAGGCCAGCGACACCTCGGCGAGGTCGTCCACCGAGTGCTGCTCGCTGCTCCCGCCCAGCTCACCGCGCTGGGAGTGCGACAGCTGGAACAGCACGTCCGAGGCGTCCCGCGAGGTCAGCTCCGCGCTCGCCAGCGACCCGTCCCGCGCCCCGGCCAGCAGCCACTCCGCCCACGAGCCGAACACGCGCACCGTGGGCAGCGCGAACCCGCTCACGTCCCCGAACGTCCGGGCGGACATCGCCACCGCCGCGCCACCGGCGTCGCGCACCGCCTCGACCCGCGCCGCGATCTCCTCCGGGCTGAGCGCGGAGTCCGGCAGGTCCAGCACCACGAGCTTGCCCGCGACCCCGGTCAGCTCCTCGGGCCGCCCGCCGCCGCCGAACGCGACCGGGTAGTCGCGCGTGCCGCGCCAGTCGGCGGGTGTGTGCCAGTCCGCGCGCACCTCGCGCCCGTCGACCGCGAGCCCGAGCGCCTGGTCGGTCAGCCCGATCCCCGCGAGGTACCCGATCGAGTTCCCCTGGCCGTAGCTGTGCGCGTACACCCGGTCGTGCCGCGCGTCGCCACCGCCCCGGTACCAGACGGCCTCGCCGCCGTCCGTCCACGCGAGCACCGCGTCGTTCCAGTCGCCGCCCCGCGCCCTCGGGTCGTCCACGCCGACCTCGACGCGCTCGCCGTCGCGCGCGTCCAGCGACACGCCGGTGTGCCCGGACACCACGAGCTCCGGGACCGCCAGCACGGTGCTCTCGGTGACCCCGTCCCGCCACGTCCGCACGCCCGCGAGCACCGCGTACCGCCCCACGGGCAGCCGCGTCGCGCCGCCGATCTCCAGCGGGCTCACCACCCCGCTCGCCAGGTCGACCACGCTCATCATCGGGTAGCGCTCCAGGTGCAGCTGCGCGGGCAGGCCGTCGCGGTCCAGCAGCTGCGCGGTCACGTCGTACCGCTCGGCCTCCTGCCGCAGCAGCACCGGCGTGCGCAGCGCGACGCCGTCGGCCGAGGCCGTCAGCACCCCGCCGTGCGCGCCCGCCGCCACGGCCCTGGGCGTGCCCACGACCTCGACGGTGGCCGTGCCGCCCGCCGGGACCACCAGGGACGTCGCGGACAGCGCCGTGCCCGCCAGGTCCAGCGACAGCGCCAGCGTCACCGGCCGGTCGCCGTCGTTGCGGTAGCCCACCGGGACCCGCCGCTCGGTGGTGTCCTCCCAGCGGAAGTCGAAGTCCGCCGTCGAGGTGCTCGCGTGCACCGGCGAGGTCACCGCGCGTGCCACGTCCAGGCGACCGCCGCCGACCGCCAGCGCGTTCGCCTGCACGCCCGCCGAGGTGGACACCAGCGCGGGCTTGAGCAGCTCCGCCGTCCAGTCCGGGTGCCGCTGGGCGAGGATCGCCGCCGCGCCCGCCACGTGCGGCGCCGCCATCGACGTGCCGGACATGCTGCGGTAGCCACCGGTGCCCGCCTCGGCCGCGACGACCGACCCGCCGGGCGCGGTGATCTCGGGCTTGACCGCGTACCGGCCGGTGCGCGGTCCCCGGCTGGAGAACCCGGACAGCGAGTCGTCCTTCTCCACGCTGCCCACGGCCAGCGCCGAGTCGGCGGTCGCGGGCGAGCCGACGGACTCGTCGCGCCCGGAGTTGCCCGCCGCGATCACGAACAGCGCGCCGGTCTCGGCGGTGAGCGCGTCCACGGCCAGCGCCATCGGGTCGGCGCCGTCCGTCGGCCCGCTGCCGAGGCTCATGTTGATCACGTCGGCGTCGGCCTCGCGGGCGGCCCACTCCATGCCCGCGATGATCTCGGCGTCGTTGCCCCAGCCCCCGTCGTCGAGCACCTTGCCGACCAGCAGATCGGCCTCGGGGGCCACACCCCGGTACTTCCCGCCCGAGGCCGCCCCGCTGCCGCCGACGGTCGACGCGACGTGCGTGCCGTGCCCGTGCCCGTCGCTGGGTGAGCCCTTGGCGGTGAAGTCCCGCGCCCGCGACACCCGGCCCGCCAGGTCCGGGTGCGCCGGGTCGTAGCCGGTGTCCAGGACGGCGACGCGCACGCCCTCGCCGGTCAGCCCGGCGTCGTGCGCGGCGGGCGCGCCGATCTGCGGCACGGTCCGGTCCAGCGAGACCCTGGCCCTGCCGTTGAGCCACACCTCCGTCCCGCCCGCGTCGGCCACGCGCGGCGCGGACAGCTCGGCCCAGTAGGACCCGGTGCCGGACTTCGGCACCTCGGCCACCCGCGCGCCGATCGAGGAGAGCACCTGCCCGGCGTCGGCGATCGAGGACTCGGCGGCCGGACCGCGCACCAGCAGCGGCGTGGCGTCGAAGCCCGCGTCGTCGTAGCCCTGCCGGATCAGCCCGGTGACGTTGAACAGCTCGACGTCCACCTGGCCGGAGGCGACCCGCGCGGCGGCGTCGTCGGGCAGCACGTACCGGTCGCCGCCCCGCTCGTACTCGTGGAACCGCAGGTGCCCCCGGTCCGGGACCAGCGCGGTGGCCAGGCTCCAGGCGGAGCCGTGCCGGGTGGCGGTGACGACGTCGCCCGTGATGAGCGTGACGCGCCGGGTCTCGTCGGCGGTGGGAGGGGTGGCTCCGGAGGGCGCCGCGAGCGCGGCGGGGACGGGTGCGGCGGTCGCGGCGACGGTGATCGCGGCGACCGCTAGGCGGTGGAGTGGTCTCACGTCGCCTTGCACGGCTGCGCCCGATCCACGGCTGCACGACGTGCTCTGGCTAACAAAACCCTTGTCCGCCAACGGTTCACCGGCTCCGCGCACGCCCCTGGACCAACGGGTCGAGCCCGCTGCTGCAACGGGCCGAACCCGCGCAACCCCCGGTGCTCCGGTCGACCCGCCCGCTCTCGTGCCGCCGGTGGATTGACGGGTTCAGGCCACTGTGGACGGACGCCCGGCGCAACCCCCGAACCCCCGAAGCGCGGACCGCCGCGCGGCCTCACCCGGAAGTGGAAACCTGAACCCCCGCGTTCTTGTCGGACCTCCTCGCTAGCGTCTCCCGTCAGCACTCGACGAGGAGGAGCACGTGGCAGAACCGGGCAACCCGCCCCAGCAGGCGTTCACCGTTCCCAAGCCGTGGCGGAAGCACGTCCACCCGCGCCGGGGCGGCGGCGTGCCCAGCAAGGACGAGGTCACCGAGGCCAGTGCCGCCGAGGGCAGGGCGATGCTGGCGACCGCGCTGGGGCGCACCGAGGGCGCCTTCGCGCACCCCGTCAGCGACCCGGCGCTCGTGCGCGCCGCCCGCGAGCACCTCGGCGGCGCGTCGAACCCGGTCGGCGCGGCGGCGGTGGCCGCGCTGGCCGGTGCAGGCGTGCAGGCGCACGTGGTCGACGCCTGGGTCCTCGACCACGGGCTCGCGTTCGCGGCCTGCGCCGCGCTGGAGTCGGGCGACCTGGCCGCCGTGGCGCAGCGCTACGGCGACGAGTCGGCCGCGCTCGTCCGCCTCGGCGTCGACGACTCCGGCCACAGCGGCTCGCTGCACGACCGCGAACCGCTGCGGTGGCACGGCGAGGTGTTCCCCGAGCGCGTCCGCAGGCTGCTCGCCACCGCGTCGGACGCCGACCACGCGCTCGTCGAGGCCGCGCTGTCCGAGCGCCGCGCCACCGAGCGCGCCAAGGCGGCCTCCGCCTACCTCGTGCCCGCGCGGGCGGACTGGGTCGACGAGGCGATCACCGCGCTGGCCGGTCACCGGGGCAGCCAGTGGCACCGGGTCCTGCAGTCGGTCGGGTCCCTCGACCAGCTGCGCGCCGCGCTCGACGCGGGCGCGCCCCGCTTCCTCCTCCAGTACCCCTGGATCAGCGCCACCCTCGCCGACGCGATCGGCCCCGACTTCGCCCCGGAGATGGCCGAGCTGCTGGGCAAGGGGCCGGAGTCGTTCGTGTTCGACCGGGTCATCGAGGTCTTCCAGCACTTCACCACCCCGGCCGTGGTCGACGCGCTCCTGGAGCACCGGGGCGTCAAGAGGGTCGAGACCGCCCTGCTGGAGCTGGGCCGCAAGCACCCCGAGCTGCTGCTCGACCGGCTCGCCGCCTCCCCGCACGCCGACCTGCTGGAGGGGCACCTGCGGCGCCACCACGACCTCGCCGCCCGCGCCGATCTGCCGGAACCGGCGGCCCGGATCGCCGAGCGGGTGCTCGCCGAGCACGCCGCCGTGCCCGCTGCCGCCCCGGCCGACCTGCCGCCGCTCCTGGTCGACCCGCCCTGGCTGGCCGGGCGCGCCTCCGCCGCGCTCCCGGTGGTCGCGCTGCCCGAGCCGACCCACCGGGCCGTGCGGTGGCGCGACGGCGAGCGGGAGCGCTGGGGCGCGCCCACCCGCTTCCTGCCGAGCGGACCCCGCGACTGGCCGGTGGAGCTGAAGGCGTTCCTGGCCGGGGGGATGCCCGAGTACCGCAGGCAGGAGCTGTTCGCGGCCGGGCCGGTGGACGAGCTGCGCCCCCTGCTGCCTGACCTGGTGCTCGACCCGAAGCGGTGGGACACGGACGAGTTCGGCATGTTCCTGGTGGCCCGCTTCGGCGTCGACGCCGTCCCGCCCGTGCTGACGCTGGTGAACGCCGAGGCCAAGTACGCCGAGGCGCTGCTGCCGCTGGAGTCCGTCGAGGTGGCCCGGCTGGTCGCGGCCCGCCTGCACCGGCCAAGGAGCACCGCCGCCCGGTACGCGGCCTGGCTGCGCCGCCACCCCGAGCAGGCCGCGCGCCTGCTGCTGCCCGACGCGCTCGGCGCGCCCGGATCCCGCAGGGACGCCGCCGAGGAGGTGCTGCGCCGCCACCCCGACCACGCCCGCGCCGCCGCCGCCGAGCACACCCCCGAGGCCGTCGCCGCCGTGGAGGCGCTGCTCGCCGTCGACCCGCTGGACCTGGTGCCCGCGAAGCCGCCCGCGCCTGGCGCGTGGTGCGAGGTGACCGCCCTGCCCCGGCTGCTGCTGCGCGACGGCCGCGCGCTGCCCGACGAGTCGGTGCGGCACGTGACCACGATGCTCGCCATGACCGGCCCCGACACCCACTACGCCGGGCTGGACGCGCTGCGGGAGCTGTGCGACGAGACGTCCCTGGTGGAGTTCGCGTGGGCGGTGTTCGAGCTGTGGGTGCTCAACGCCATGCCCGCCAAGGACTCCTGGGCGCTGACCGCGCTGGGCGTGCTCGGCGACGACCGCGTGGTGCGCCGCCTCGAACCGCTGATCCGGGCGTGGCCGGGGCAGTCGCAGCACCACAACGCCGTGCGCGGGCTCGACGTGCTGGCCAGGATCGGCACCGACACCGCCCTGATCGCGCTCAACGGCGTCGCGCAGCGGGTGAAGTTCGCCGGTCTCAAGGGACGCGCCGAGGGCAAGGTCGCGGAGATCGCCGAGGACCTCGGGCTGACCGGCGAGCAGCTGGCCGACCGGCTCGTCCCCGCGTTCGGCCTGGACGAGGAGTCCGCGCTGGTCCTGGACTACGGGCCGCGCCGGTTCACGGTGGGCTTCGACGAGTCGCTGCGCCCTTACGTGCTGGACGAGGCGGGCAAGCGGCTCAAGTCGCTGCCCAAGCCCGGCGCGAAGGACGACCCGGAGCTGGCGCCCGCGGCGAGCAAGCGGTTCGGGCAGCTGAAGAAGGACGTGCGGACGGTGGCGTCGCTGCAGATCGCCCGCCTGGAGGCGGCGATGGTGGAGGGGAGGCGGTGGAGCGCGGCGGAGTTCCGCGACTTCCTGGTGGGGCACCCGCTGGTGGTGCACCTGGTGCGGCGGCTGGTGTGGGTGGTCGACGGCGGAGGGGCGTTCCGGGTCGCGGAGGACCGGGGGTTCGCGGACGCGCGCGACGAGGCCGTGGTCCTGCCCGACGACGCGCGGGTGGGCGTGGCGCACCCGGTGCACCTGGGCGACGAGGTCGCGCAGTGGCAAGGGCTGTTCGAGGACTACACCATCCTGCAACCGTTCTCCCAGCTGGACCGACCGGTGCGCGCGCTCGCCGAGGGCGAGGCCGGGTCGCGCTCGCTGGACCGCTTCGTCGGCGCGGTGATCACCACGACCCTGCCCGCCCTGCGCAAGCGCCGCTGGGAGCTGGGCCCACCCCTGGACGCCGGGATCATCTCGACCCTGCACCGCCCGCTGCCGGGCGGGGGAGTGGTGAACGTGCAGCTGGACCACGGCATGGGCACCGAGGAGTGGCACAACTGGCACGGCGAGGGGTTCCGGTCGGTGACGCTGCAGGGGGTGGCCGCGTTCGGCGAACTGGACCCGGTGACGGTGTCGGAGCTGCTGGACGAGCTGATCGTGATGACGGCGGAGCGGGAGGAGGGGGAGTAGGGGCGGAGGAGGCTGAGGCTGAGGCAAGGGAGGCGGCTGCTCGGGGCAGGACGACGCCTGGGGCTGGGTGAGGCCTGGAGCTGGGCAAGCCTGGGGCCGGGCAAGCCTGGGGCCGGGCAAGCTTGGGGTTGGACAAGCCTGGGGTTGGGTGAGGCCGGGCCGGGGCGGGGAGAGTGGGGCGGGGCGCGGGCGCGTCCGTGTCCCGGCTGGAACCTGCCCCGGCGATGAGACGTCTGCCCCTTGCCGGGCTTGCGGTGGTGATGAGGCGACCGCATTCCGGCCGGGATTCCGGTGGGGCGAGTTCAGGCGTCCGTGATCGCCACCGCCCGATTCACCCCACCCGCGCCACCGCCTCCCCTCACCCCACCCGCACCGCCGCCGCCATCCGCCGGACCGCTTCGCTGATCAACTCCGGTGACGTGGCCAGGTTCAGCCGCGCGTGCCCCGCGCCGCCCGTGCCGAACCCCGTCCCCGACGTCAGCGCCACCCGCCCGCGCTCCAGGAACCCCGCCGCCGGGTCGTCGCCCAACCCCGATTCCCGGCAGTCCAGCCACGCCAGATAAGTCCCCTCGCCCGGCGCGTACCGCACCCCCGGCAGCTCCTCCGCCACCAGCTCCCCGAGCAACCGCCGGTTCGCGTCCAGCCCCGCCAGCAGCGCGTCCAACCACGCCCCGCCCTCCCGCAGCGCGGCGGCGTGCGCGATCACCCCGAGGTGGCTGGGCCCCTCCTTCACCCACTCGGGGAACCGCCCCAGCTCCTCCTCCGCCCCCTCCCCGGCCACCACCACCGCCGCCTTCAACCCGGCCAGGTTCCACGCCTTCGACGCCGACAGCACCGCGAACCCCCGCTCCGCCCCCGGCACGCTCAGGTAGGGCGTGAACCGCGCCCCCGGCAGCACCAGCGGCGCGTGGATCTCGTCCGACACCACCCGCACCCCGAACCGCTCGGCCAGCGCCGCCACCTCGGCCAGCTCCTCGGCCCGGTGCACCGCCCCGGTCGGGTTGTGCGGGTTGCACAGCAGGAACACCGGCCGCGACCCGTGCGCGCCCGCCACCCGGAACGCCTCCTCCAGCGCCGCGAACCCGATCCGCCCGTCCACCCCCAGCGGCGCCTCCACCACCCGCCTGCCGGTGTGCGCGACGAACTGGAAGAAAGGCGGGTAGACCGGGCTGTTGACCACCACGGCGTCCGAGGCCGACGAGACCACGTCGAGCACCTCCAGCACCCCGCGCATCACGTCGGCGACCGGCGACACCCGCCCGGCCACGACCCCGGCCCACCCCCACCGCTCGCGGGCGAACCCGTCCAGCGCCTCGGCGTACGCCCCGCCCGCCGGGTACCCGGTGTCGCCGAGCGCGACGGCGTCGGCGATCGCCCGCACGACCGGCGCCGCGAGGTCGACGTCCATCTCCGCGACGAACACCGGCAGCACGTCGTCGGGGAAGGTGCGCCACTTCTCGCTCGTGCGCGCCCTGAGCCGCTCGGGGGAGAGCCCGGTCAACGGGTTCGGCACGTCCGCGTCATCGCTGCTCACCCCACCGAGGGTACGACCGGGGCCACCCCCGCCCACCCCCGAGGTCCACCGCGCGTCCCCCTCGGGAGGGACACGGGTTCGCGGTGCGGGGGGACGTTCCGGGGCTCCGCGATTCCTAACGTCACCGGTGTCGGATCAACCAGCCCACCACGGAGAACCACGTGCGCTCTCGCCTCCTCGCCGCCACCGTCACCGCACTGGCCGCGACCGCGCTGACCACCGCCTGCGACGACGCCCCCGAGGCCGTCCAGCTTCAACCGAGCACCCAACCGAGCACCCAGCCGAGCAGCACCCGGCCGCTCACCCTGGCGCCCTGCACCGACCTGCCGGACCTGCCCACCGCCGAGTGCGGCAGCATCACCGTCCCGCTCGACCGCGCCAACCCCGGCGCGGGCACCACCACCGTCGCGTTCGCCCGAGTGCCCCGCACCGACCAGTCCCAGCCGCCGCTCGGCACGATCGTCCCCAACCCCGGCGGTCCCGGAACCTCCACCATCGACTTCTCCGGCCCCCTCTACGCCCAGGGCCTCGCCCCCGTGCTCGACCGCCGCGACCTGCTCCTGATCGACCCGCGCGGCACCGGCCGCTCCACGCCCCTGACCTGCGACGCGCTCGCCGACCCCACCCTCGCCCTGGCCGGTCTGGACGAGCGCCGCACCGCCATCGGCGAGTGCGGCGAGCAGCTCGGCGACCGCTCCGCGCAGCACAGCACCACCGCCGTCGCCGCCGCCGACGACGACATCCGCGCCGGACTGGGCATCGAGGAGCTGGACCTGTTCGGCGACTCCTACGGCACGTTCCTGATGGCCACCTACGCCCAGCGCCACCCCGAGCGCACCGCGTCCGCCGTCCTGTCCGGCGCCTACTCGGTCACCGAGCGCACCGAGGGCGCGATGGGCGCCGCCGCCCTGCGCCGCGCGATCACCCTGGTCTGCGAGCGCACCCGGCAGTGCGACGGCCCCACCGCCCTCGCCGACCTCTCCGCGCTGGCCACCACCCTGCGCGCCACTCCGTCCACCGTGGACGTCGAGCTGGACGGCGCCACGCGCCAGGTCCCCCTCGACGAGTGGCAGCTCGCGGGCGCGGTCGGCAAGGCGTTCTCCAGCGCCCCCGACCCCGAGCTCCAGGTGGGCGTGGCCACCGCCGCGTCCGCCGCGCGCACCGGTGACCTGACCCCGATCCGGACCCTCGTCAGCCGCTACCTCGCCACCGAGGTCGCCACCGCCGCGGCCGGTGTCCAGGCCTACGCGGTCGCCGCCGACTGGGCGGTCAGCTGCCACGACTACCCGGAGGCCTTCCCCGGCGGCGGCGACGACCGCGAAGCCGCCTACGAGCGCGGACTGGCCGCGCTGGACGACGCCGACTTCGCCCCGTTCTCCGCGAGGGCCTGGAGCACCAGGGGCTCCTACGACTCCGGCGCCTGCCTGAAGTGGCCGCACGCCCCGAGCCAGGGCGCCCCGTTCACGGCCGGAGCGCCGATGCCGGACGTCCCCGTGCTCGTGCTCAGCGGCGACCTGGACGCCAACACCCCCGTCGAGGCCGGGAAGCAGGCCGCCGCGCAGTTCCCGAACGCCGAGGTGGTCGAGGTCCGGAACGCCGGGCACACGCCGTCGGTCAGCGAGGGCGGCATGGTCCGGATCCTGGAGTTCTACGCGGCGCGATGAGCGCCACAGGTTCGCCCTACCGTGTGCACCGGTGCAGTGGAGGAGGAGTGGCGCGGCGCGGAATTCCTGGCTGATCGCACTGGTCTGCGTGATCGGCGACGTCAGCGCCCTGCTGGTGTTCGACGAGCTCGCCGCCCGGTCCCCGAACGCCCTGCCCGCAGGCTTCTGGGCGGCGCTGGTGATCGTCGCACTGGCGGACCTCGCGCTCGCCCTGCCCGCCCGCTTCACCGGCGCCGTCACCCTGGTGCAGGCCGCCGCCCGCATCGGCACCGCGGCGCTGCTGGGCGGTCCGGACGTCGGCGTCGACGGCCGGGTCGGCAACGCCACCGGCCTGGTCGCCGCCGGTTACCTGGCAGGGGCGTGGCTGCGCGGCCGGTGGGCGTGGGTGGCGCTGGGCGCGCTGGTGCTGGCGGTGCTGGGCGCGCGGTGGACCGCCGTGCCCCCGGCGCTCGACACGGTCGCCGTGCTGGCCGTCGAGGCGCTGACCAACGCGCTGCTGCCCTGGCTCGCGGGCCGCTACACCTCCTCCAGGATCGCGTTCCTGGAGGAGGTCAAGCGCAAGCGGCGCGACGCCGAGGAGCAGGTGGCCCGCGCGCTCACCGAGGAGCGCGGCGCGCTGGCCCGCGACCTGCACGACACGATCTCGCACCACGTCAGCGCCATCGGCGTGCATGCCGGGGCGGCCAGGTTGCGGCTGGCCGGGCTGCGGTCGACCGGGCAGGGCGGCGACCCCAAGCTCGACGCCGCGCTCGGCCAGGTCGAGCGCTCCGGGCACGCGGCCCTGGCCGACCTGCGGCGGATGCTGGACGTGCTGCACGGCGCGACCCGCGACAGCACCCGCCAGCCGGGCCTGTCCGGGCTCGACGACCTGGTCGACGGGGTGCGGGCGACCGGCGTCCCGGTGGAGGTGCGCACCGACGCCCTGCGTCCGGACCGGCTGCCGGGCTCGCTGGACGTGGCCGCCTACCGGGTCGCGCAGGAGCTGCTCACCAACGCGCTGCGGCACGGCGACGGTGAGCGGGTCGAGCTGCGGATCACCCAGAGCGCCGCCGAGCTGGTCGTGTCCGTGGCCAACGGCGTGCGCCCCGGCCCGCCCGCGCACGGCAGCCGCCAGGGGCTGGACGGGGTGCGGCACCGCGCGGCGCTGTTCGGCGGCGGCGTGGTGTGCGGGCCCGACGGCGGCTCGTGGCGCGCCACCGCGACGTTCCCCCTGGAGGCGACCCCGTGACGATCAGCGTGCTGCTGGCCGACGACCACGCG
This sequence comes from Actinosynnema pretiosum, assembly GCF_024171695.1. GTDB lineage: Bacteria > Actinomycetota > Actinomycetes > Mycobacteriales > Pseudonocardiaceae > Actinosynnema > Actinosynnema pretiosum. The sequence goes on from NZ_JAMTCF010000020.1 coordinate 22,912, forward strand.
TTCTTCCGCAGCGGCTTCCGGGCCGCCGTGGAGACGCAGGACGACCTGGTGTGCGTGGCCGACGTCGGCAACGGGCGGGACGCGGTGGACCGGGTGCTGGCGCTGGGGCCTGACGTGGCCGTGCTGGACGTGCGGATGCCCAAGCTGGACGGCCTCGAGGCCACGGCGGCGATCCTGGCGGCGGGCTCGCCCACCAAGGTGCTGCTGCTGACCACCTACGACGACGACGAGTACGTGCACCGCGCGCTGGAACTGGGGGCGAGCGGGTTCCTGCTCAAGAGCACCCCCGCGCACGAGCTGGTGGCCGCGATCCGGGTCGTGGCGCGCGGCGACGCGCTGATCGACCCGGCGGTCACCCGCCGCCTGGCGAGCCGGTTCGCGCAGGCGCTGCGGCCCGCCCCGAGCGCGCCGGGGCTGGAGCTGCTGACCGCGCGCGAGCGGGAGGTGCTGGTCCTGGTGGGGACGGGGGCGGCGAACTCGGAGATCGCGGCGCGGCTGCACGTGGGGGAGGAGACGGTGAAGACGCACGTGTCGCGGGTGCTGCGCAAGCTGGACCTGCGCGACCGCGTGCAGGCCGCCGTGTACGCCAACCGGCACGGGCTGGCGCCGCGCGGCGACGGTCGCCCGGCCTGGTGACGCTGCCCGGTGACACGGCTTGGTGACGCGGCTTGGTGACGCGGCTTGGTGATGCTGCTCGGTGACGCGCGCCCCGCAGCCACCGGGTGCGGCACCCCGAAACCCCGCGCCCGCACCCGGTGATCACCGGCGTCCGCGCGCCGTATGAACCAGTGGTGCGAACTTCACTGGGGGAATCACCGAACCGGAAGCCCGGCGCCTCGCCGGTCCGCCGACCGCGCCGGGTGGCGGGCCTTGCCCTGGCCGCGCTGCTCGCGCTGCCCGCCGTCACCGCCGTCACGGCCACCACCGCCGCCGCCGATCCCGGCAGCGGCGGCAGGCTCACCTGGAACGCCTGCCAGGACGGGTTCCAGTGCGCGACGCTGGAAGTCCCGATGGACTACACCGACGCCCTGGGCGCCACGGTCGACCTCGCGGTCATCAAGCTGCCCGCCACCGACAAGGCCCGGCGCGTGGGCACCCTGTTCGTGAACTTCGGCGGCCCCGGCGCGTCCGGCCTGCAGCGGATGCGCGAGCGCGGCCGGTGGCCGTGGCTGTTCTCGCCGGAGCTGCGGGCCAGGTTCGACGTGGTGTCCTGGGACCCGCGCGGCATCGGCGCGAGCACCGCCGTGCGCTGCTTCGACACCCTCGCCGAGCAGCAGGCGTACCTGGGGGCGATGCCCGAGCTGCCCGGCGACCCGAGCGGTGAGCCCGCGTTCTTCGCCGCCTCGCGCGACTTCGCCGAGCGCTGCGGCGAGGAGGCGGGCGACCTGCTGGAGCACGTGTCGTCCGCGAACACCGCCCGCGACCTGGACCAGCTCCGGCGCGCGCTGGGCGAGGACAAGCTGACGTACCACGGCATCTCGTACGGCACCCAGCTCGGCGCGATCTACGCGAACCTGTTCCCGGACCGGATCCGCGCGATGGTGTTCGACGGCTCGATGGACTTCGTCGGCAACATCACCGGTCACGGCGACCAGGGCACGACCGTCCCGCTGGACACCCGGCAGGGCGTGTCGGACGCGATCGCCGAGACGTTCGACGAGTTCCTGCGGCTGTGCGCCGAGGCCGGTCCCGCCTGCGCGTTCGGCGAGGGCGACCCGAGGGCCAAGTGGGAGGCGGTCATGGCCCGCGCCGAGCGCGGCCCCATCACCGTCCAGGGCGAGGACGGGCCGCAGACGTGGACCCGTTCGGCGATCTTCAACACGGCGGGCGACCTGTCGGCGCTCAGCGGCTGGCCGGACATCGCCGCGCTGCTCCAGAGCCTGCACGAGGCGGTGACGGCGGAACCGGCGGTGGCGGCGGAACCGGCCGCGCGCACCGCGCTCGCCCCGCGCGAGCTGTACACGTCGAACCGCACCGAGGCGTTCCACGCGATCCAGTGCGTCGACAGCGACTTCCCGACCGACGAGTCGGTGTACCGCGCGCACGCCGCCTCGGAGGACCGGCGGGTTCCGCACTTCGGCCGGATCGGCGTGCTGGACATGATGAGCTGCGCGTACTGGCCCGCGCGCGACGCGAACCGCTACACCGGCCCGTGGAACCGCTGGACGTCGGCCGAGATCCTGGTGATCAACAACCGCTACGACCCGGCGACCCCGCTCGCGGGCGCCCAGGCGGGCGCCTCCCAGCTGGCCCGCGCCCGCGTCTTCGTGACCGAGGGCCACGGCCACTCGACCATGCTGTCCCCCAGCACCTGCGCCGAGCGGGTGAAGCTGGACTACCTGGTCAGCGGAGCGTTCCCGGCGGCGGGCACCCGCTGCGGCAACGACGCCCCGAACCCGTTCACCTCCTGACCTGCCCCGAGGGCCGTCCCGCAGCACGTCGCGGGACGGCCCTCGGTCGCGTTCCGGTGCCCCGCCCAGGCGAGCCGAACCCGCCCCAGGCACCCTTGTCCCAGGACCCCGGCGGACCGACCGCCTCCGTGAGCACCCTGAGGACCCGCACGTGACGCTGCCCTACGGCCCGGACGACGACCAGGCCGCCTACCAGTACGTCAACGCCGCGCTGCGCAGCCGTGACGCCGAGGCGTGGCGGCTGCTGGCGCTGGAGACCAACGTCGAGCAGACCGACCGGGTGCTGCGGGCCATCCTGGACCGCATCGCGGTGGCGCGGGCGCACCGGTCGGCGTCGCGGGCGAAGACCAGGGCGAAGGCGCGCGACGGCGAGATCAGCCAGGAGGAGTACCAGCGCGAGACGGCCGAGGAGGCCGAGCGCGTGCAGAAGACGATCAACTTCGAGGCGCTCGTGCGCGAGCACCACCGGCTGATCGCCCCGGCGGCGCGCAGGCTGCGCGGCGACGACGTGCGCGACGAGCTGCTGAACCTGGTCCTGGCGCTGGGCGGGGCGGTGGCGGCGCACCGCGAGGCGGTCCTGGCGGATGGCCTCAAGCCCACGGCGGCCGACGAGGCCCTGTGGGACCGCCTGTCCGCGCTGGACGTGCCCAGCACGAAGGAGGGCGAGGGCCGCAGCACGGTGGAGGAGCTGGTCAAGCGGCACACCTCCGGCCAGGACGACCTGGGCCGGGTGCTCGCGGGGATCGTCCTGGACGTCGCGGGCGACGCCCCGTCGGTGCCGCGCGCGGCGCTGGTGGGACCGTGGAAGAAGGCCGTGTCGCCGATCCTGGGCACGGAGGAGAAGGGCGAGTTCGCGGCGAAGGGCAAGGGCTCGCTGGTCACGGAGAAGCTGCGCAAGACCCTGGGGCACCTGGAGCGCAAGGGCCTGGTGAAGCGCGGCGGAACGGGGCAGGACCAGCGCCTGGAGGTCCTGGACCGGGCGGGGCTCGAGGAGCTGGCGGACAGCTAGGCGGTCGGGCGCGCGCCTGGTCGGGTTCCCGGCCGGGCGCGCGGAGAGGACGGCGAGCGCGGCCGGAGGGGAGCGCCCCGGCTCGTCCGCCCCCCGGACGAGCCGACCGCTTCGGTCATCCGGAGCAACCGGGCGTCCGCGCGCCTCGTCCCGGTGGTTCCCCGCTGCGACATCCGGTCCCGGCCGGTCGGCCGCACGGGTTCGTCCGGCCAAACTACTGGCATCAATTCCGACCGCCTGGTAGAAAACGCTATGGGAGCGCTCCCATACGCCACTCCACAGGTCAGGAGCTCGAAGATGAGCACGCTTTCCGTCCAGCTCTACTCGGTGCGCGACGCCTTCGCCGAAGACCCGTCGGCCACCCTCGCCAAGCTCGCCGAGATCGGTTTCACCAACGTGGAGCCCTTCAAGCTGGTGGAGAACGCCGCCGCCCTGCGCGCCCTGCGCGAGCACGGACTTTCCGCCCCGACCACGCACGTCAGCCTCGTCGGCGCCGAGCTGAACCCGGTCTTCGACGCCGCCGCCGAGCTCGGCGTCACCACCCTCATCGACCCGTTCATCGCCGACGAGAAGTGGCGCACCGCCGAGGACATCGCGGCCACCGCCGACGCCCTCAACGCCGCGGCCGAGGCCGCCAAGGGCCACGGCCTCACCGTCGGCTACCACAACCACTGGTGGGAGCTGGCCAACCGCGTCGACGGCCGCGCCGCGCTGGAGGTCCTGACCGACCACCTGACCCCCGACGTGGTCCTGGAGGTCGACACCTACTGGGCCGCCGCCGGTGGCGAGGACGCCCCGGCCCTGCTGCGCCGCCTCGGCGAGCGCGTCGTCGCCCTGCACGTCAAGGACGGCGGCCTGGCCACCGACGCCACCGGCCAGGTCCCCGCCGGTCAGGGCAGCGTGCCCGTGGCCGACGTGCTCGCCTCCGCCCCGAACGCCCTGCGCGTGGTCGAGTTCGACGCCTACGGCGGCGACCTGTTCGAGGGCATCGCCGCCAGCCGCGCGTTCCTGCTCACCCTGGAGGACGCCAAGTGAGCACCGGACCCGTCGGCGTCGGCGTCATCGGCGCGGGCACCATCAGCGACACCTACCTGGAGAACCTGACCGCGTTCGCGGACACCCGCGTCGTCGCGGTCGCCGACCTCGACCCCGAGCGCGCCGCCGCCCAGGCCGCCAAGCACGGCGTCGAGCGCTCCGGCACCGTCGAGCAGCTGCTCGCCGACGGCGAGGTCGAGCTGGTGGTCAACCTGACCATCCCCGCCGCGCACGTCCCCGTCGGCATGGCCGCGCTGGACGCGGGCAAGCACGTCTGGTCCGAGAAGCCGCTGGGCCTCGACCGGGGCAGCGCCGAGCTGCTGCTGGCCAAGGCCCGCGACGCCGGGCTGCGGGTGGCCTGCGCGCCCGACACCGTCCTCGGCCCCGGCCTGCAGACCGCGCGCCGCGCCATCGACGCCGGTCGCATCGGCCAGCCGCGCTCCGCGCTCGCCCTGTTCCAGACGCCGGGCCCGGAGAGCTGGCACCCGGCGCCGGAGTTCCTGTTCCAGACCGGCGGCGGCCCGCTGCTGGACATGGGGCCGTACTACCTGACCTCGCTGGTCACCGTGTTCGGCCCGATCGACCACGTCACGGCGGCGGGCGGCCGGGCGCGCGAGACCCGCGTGATCGGCTCCGGCCCGAGGGCGGGCACCGAGTTCGAGGTGACCGTCCCGACGTCGGTGTCCGCGCTGGTGTCCTTCGAGGGCGGCGGCAGCGCGCAGCTCGTGCTCAGCTTCGACTCCGCGCTCGTGCGCACCGGGTTCGTCGAGGTCAGCGGCACGGCGGGCACCCTGGTGCTGCCCGATCCGAACCGGTTCGACGGCGTCACCGCGCTGCACGCTCCAGGTGCGGAGAAGGAGGATTTGGAACCGGTCGGCGCGCTGGCCGGCCGGGGGACGGGCGCGCTGGAGCTGGCGCGGGCCATCCGCGCGGGCGTGCCGGAGCGGGCGTCCGGCGAGCTGGCCGCGCACGTGCTGGACGCGATGCTCGCGATCGCCGAGTCGGTCGAGTCCGGGCGCGCGGTCGAGGTCGCCAGCACGTTCGCCGTGCCGCCTACCCTTCCCGAGGACTGGGACCCGTTCGCGGCGACGCTCTGAGGTCGGTTCTCGGAACCCGGTGGGACGCCTGGCGTTCCACCGGGTTCCGCGCGTCAGTCGAGGTCGAGCGGGTCGACCAGGACCGTGCGCAGGTGGGCGCGCAGCACGCCGACCAGGTCGACGTCCTCCGGTGAGGTGAGCCACTGCACCTGCAGGCCGTCCATCAGCGCGATGAACACCAGCGCGGCGCTCTTGGGCTCCACCCCGTCGCGCAGACCGCCGGACGCGGCCAGCGCCTCGAACGACTCCAGGACGCCCTCGCGCGCGCCCCGGTAGTGCTGGACGAAGTAGTCGTGCGCCGGGTGGTCCGGGGTGATCGCCTCCGCCGCGAGGCGCGAGTACAGGTCGACGATGCCGGGGTGCGCGGCGTTGTGCGCGGTCAGCGCGAGGTACTGGCGCAGCACGCGCGCGCCGGGCGGGCCGGAGGTGAGCTGCTCGCGCTCGACGTCCTCGGCGTCCCTGCGCTCCAGGACGGCGGCGAGCAGCGACTCCTTGGTGGGGAAGTGGTAGATCAGCCCCGCGTGCGAGATGCCCACCCGCTTCGCTATCTCCCGCAGCGAGGCGCCGTGGTAGCCGACCTCGCCGTACAGCTCCATGGCCGCCGTGATGATGTCCTCCCGGCGGATCCGGCCTTTGAGATAACCCCCGGTCACAGGACCGGGACGAGGTCGTGGTGGCGCATCCGGCCATCATGCCGCACCCCCGCGCGCGCACCACCGGCGGTCGGAAGGGCGGGGTCACGGGGCCGGGGGCACGGGGGCGGGGGCGCGGGGCTGGCGTCACGGGACCGGCGTCACGGGGCCGGGGTCAGCCCCAGCAGCTCGCACGGGGCCGACCGCCACGACCGCACCACGGCCCGGTCGCCGTCCACGCACACCGTGGGGGCGGGGCCGGAGGTGAACACGCCGTCGCAGGCCCGCGCCGCCCGTCCCCGCACGCCGCCGGGGCCCTTCGGGAGCGAGGCACGCACCGCGGCGCCGTCCTCGGGCTCGCAGGTCACGCGGACCACGGTGTTCCCGGTGAGCAGCTGGGTGGTCAGCATGACCCCGGCCGGCAGCAGCAGGGCGGCCAGCGCGGCGAGCAGGGGGAGCATCACGCGGTTGCGGGCGTTGGGCTTCCGGGCGGGCTGATCGTCCGAAGTGGACTCAGCTCGCCCTGGCCCGTGACCCTCCGCGTTCCCCTCGTCGTCCGCCTCCCAGGTCGTTCCGCGTTCCTGCTCGTCCAGCGTCACCGGGCACCCCGCTCCTGCTTGCGCGCTCCTCACTCCCTGCTACCGCGCACAGGGGTTCGGGGGTTGCACGCCGCCGGACAAGGGCGGATAACGACTTGGCCGGGCAGGGGCCGTCATGGCCGCACGACGCCGCCCTCGGTGAACCGGGCGCGCTCGTCGTCGGACCGCGCGGCGGCGATCCGGTCGATCATGGTGGGGCGGAGTTCGGGCAGCTCGTCCAGGCGGAACCAGCGGGCCTGGGTGTTCTCGCCGTCGGCGGGGTGGGGGTCGCCGGAGACCCAGCGCAGGCGGAACACCAGGTCGAGGTACTGCACCTGATCGCCGTTGTCGTACTGCTGGGGCGGGAGGACGTGCGCCTTGACCAGCCGCTCGGCGACGGCGACGATCCCGGACTCCTCCAGGACCTCGCGGACGGCGGCGTCGGCGGGCTCCTCGCCGGGGTCGATGATGCCGGTGACCGGGGTCCACTGGCCGGAGTCGGCGCGCTGCACCATCAGCACCTCGTCGTCACCGCGCAGCACGACGGCGGTCACGCCGGTGAGCCAGAGCGGGGCGGTGCCGATCTTCTCGCGGAGGGCGAGGATGAAGTCTGGGGTAGCCACCCGGACGATCGTAGTGCGGCTGTTCGGAGTGCGGTGGGTGTGCGGTCTGGGGGGTGCGGTTCAGGACGTCGCCTCGCCGGCGGGGCAGGCCTCCAAAAACGAGGGGGACGGGCTCTGCTGGCTGGTGGCTGTTCCGGGGGTGGTGCGGTTTACGGCGAAGGACTGCGGTGGTCCGGGTCCCTCGTCTCCGTTTGGCCTCCTTTCAGGCAAGCACACTCGTCAAGACGCCGTATGGCTCGGGTGGTCTGCCGTGGCGGTGCGGCGGCATCTTGACAAGCGTGCTTGGGCTGCGCCAGGCCAAACGGAGACGAGGGACGCGGGAGTGGGGCTGCTTGGGCTCGCTGCGCTCGCCCCGCAGCCCGCGAGTGCGGGGACGTTGGCTAGTGCGGGCGGCTTTTGGTCAGTCCCGCTCGGTGAACAACGACGCCAGCACCTCGGTCGGGTCGATCTCCGGCAGGTAGGACTGCTGCAACTGCAACCCGTCCAGCGCCGCGATCACCAGTGACGCCAGCACCTCCGGTGGCACGTCCGCCCGCATCCTCCCCGCCGCCTGCTCCGCCCGCACCGCCGCCACCGACACCGCGTGCTGCTCCCGGTACCGCCGCGTGAAGTAGTCGTGCGCGGGGTGGTCCTCGTTCGTCGCCTCCGCCGACAGGATCGTGAACACGGACGTCAGGCCCTGCTCCTGCCGGTTGTGCTCCGCTATCCCGGCGAGCGCCTCCCGCAGCGTGGTCGCCTCCCGCTCGGCCAGCGCCGCGTCCACCGAGGCGTCCCGCGCCCGCAGGACCTCGGTGAGCAGCTCCTCCTTGTCGGCGAAGTGGTGCAGCAGCCCGGCCTGGGTGAGGCCCACCCCGGTGGCGATCTCGCGCATCGACCCGCTGGTGTACCCCTTGGCGGCGAACACCTCCACCGCCGTCTCCACGATCCTCCGCCTGCGCTCGACGCCCTTGCGGTAGGGCCCGCGCCTGGTCCCGGCGGTTTCCTGCGTCATGCCCGGAGGCTACCTCCCAGCCCGTGACCGGCCGGGTACAGCGGGTTCGCGGTGTCGTCCGGGACGTCCTCGCGGGACGCCCGCACGGCCGCCATCGAGCGGGGGACCTCGAACGGCAGCCTGCCCTCCGGGGGCGCCACGCCGGTCAGGGCGTCCACCAGGGCCTCGTCGGACGTGCCGTAGTCCACGACCAGCGCGCTCGCCAGCCCGGCCAGCGGGGTGAGCACGGCGGGGCGGTCCAGGGCCACGTCGACCACCAGCGGGGTGGTGGCGGCGATGCGGGCCAGGCGGGACACCAGGCCGGGTGGGAAGTCCAGCGAGCCCTGGTGGAACCACGCCTCCAGGAACAGGTCGTCGCGGTGCTCGTAGGGGGCGTTCAGGCGCACCACGGCCAGGTCCGCCGACGCCGGGTCGGGCACGACCTCGCCCAACCTGGCCGCCGCCTCCGCGCTCAGGCCCTCCGCGTACACCCGTCGCCGCCCGGTCAGCGGCAGCAGGCCGCCCCGGTTCTCCAGCACGGTCACCGAGCGCGACTGCGCCTCGCGTCCGGCGCGCACGAACTCCGCCGACCCGACGATCTCCTCCGCCGCGTCCTCGTCCACGAACGGGTCGTCGAACAGACCCAGCCTGAACTTGACCAGCAGCAGCCTGCGCGCGGACACGTCGATCCGGGCCTCGCCGACCTCCCCGGACCGCACCAGGTCGAGCAGCAGGTCAACGCACTCCTCGCCGCCGAACTGGTCGCACCCGGCCGCCAGCACCTTCAGCATCCGCCCGCGCGGGTCCAGGTGCTCCACGCCCCACGCCCGCGCGGGCAGCACCAGATCGCCCACCACGTTGTCGTTGACCAGCTCCCAGTCGGTCACCACGACCCCGTCGTACCCGAGCTCGTCGCGCAGCAGGCCGGTCACGATCCGCTCGTTGTAGCCGAACCCGACCTCCTCCACCGGCTCGCCGCCGAGCTCCAGCCCGACTGGCATCCCGTAGTAGGGCATGATCGCCGCCGTCCCGCGCGCGATCGCCGCCCGGAACGGCGCCAGGTGCTCCTCGAACCGCCCGCCGGGGTAGACCTGCTCGCGCCCGTACGGGAAGTGCGCGTCCTCGCCGTCCTTCTGCGGGCCGCCGCCGGGGAAGTGCTTGGTGGTGCACGCCGCGCTGCCCGGCCCGAGCTCCGCGCCCTGGAACCCGTCCAGGTAGGCGCGCACGTAGCGGACCGCGCGCTCGGCCGAGCTGCCGAACGTCTGGGACTGCCTGCCCCAGCGCGGCTCGGTGGCCAGGTCGACCTGCGGGTGCAGCGCGGCCCGGATGCCCACGGCCAGGTACTCGCGGCGGGCGACGTCGGCGAACCGGCGCACCGCCTCGGGGTCGTCCAGCGCGGCCAGGCCCAGTGACTCCGGCCACTGGGAGAACGCGCCCGCCGTGAACGACACGCCCGAGTTCTCGGTGAACGCGTGCCGGGGGTCGGTGCTGATGGTCACCGGGACGCCGTGCGGGGTGGTGCGGGCCAGCCGCTGGATCGCGTTGTTCCACCGCGCGGCCTCGCGGGCGGTGCCGAGGGCGTGCACGTTGAAGTGCGTGAGGTGCTTCACGCCCACGACCTCGCGGGTGGGGCTCTTGCTGATCCGGCCGGGCGCTTCGAGCAGCTCGCCGCCGGGGCCGGGCTCGATGACGGTGTGGAACATCAGCCCGACCTTCTCGGCCAGGCTCAGCCGCCCCAGCAGGTCGTCGGCCCGCTCCTCGGGGGTGAGCCGGGGGTCCTCGTACGGGTCGAGCACGCCGTTGCCGTTGAGGTCGGTGAAGCCGGGGGTGGGGTCGCTGGAACCCATGGGGGACCTCGCAGTCGTCGCCGTCGAACACCGCTGGAACACCGCCCACCGGAAACCTGAGACGTGTGAGGTTTTCGGTGGCGGCAAAACCTTACACATGGTCAGTATTTGGTGTTAGCGTGCCGTATCCGCACCACCTGGCCTTGCAAAGACGCGAGGAGACACATGTCCCAGACCACCGCAGGCACACCGTCGCCCTCCGCGTCGGAGCCGTCCGGACCCCCGGTCCCCGCGCGTCTCGGCAAGCTCGGCCCCCTGCTCTTCCAGGCGCACTTCGGCTGGGTGGTCGCCCTCGGCGTCTCCACCACGCTCATCCCCGCGCTCATGGAGCAGGTCGACCCCGAGGCCAAGGTCGCCCTCTACGGCGTGCTCACCGCCGTCGGCGCGGCGGCCGGTCTGGTCGCGAACATCCTGTTCGGCTCGCTGTCCGACCGCACCCGCTCCCGGTTCGGCAAGCGCAACGGCTGGATCGCGGTGGGCGGCCTGGTCTCCGCCGCGTCCCTGAGCGCGATGTCCACCACCAGCTCGTTCGGGCTGCTGATCGTGCTGTACATCGGCTACCAGATCGGCCTGAACGCCCTGCTCGCCCCGCTCTACGCCGTGCTGCCCGACCGGGTGCCCACCGAGCGCCGGGGCCTGGCGTCGGCGATCATCGGCCTCGGGATGCTGCTCGCGCAGAGCGCGGGCGCGGTCATCGGCGCTGCCTTCCTGGACGAGATCCGCACCGGCATGGCGATCATGCCGTGGGCGATCGCGGTCACCGCGCTGGTCTTCGCCGTCTTCGCCAAGGACCGCCCCAACCTCGACGAGCCGCGCGAGGCGTTCTCCCTGGTCGAGCTGGCCCGCACCTTCAAGGTCCCGGCCGACCGCGACTACCTGCTCGCCCTGTTCGGCAGGCTCACCCTGCTGCTGGCCTACTTCTCCGCCACCCTCTACCAGCTGTTCATCCTGCAGGACTACATCAAGCTCGACGCGGCGGGCGTGGCGGGCACGGTCGCGCTCGCGGGCGTGATCATGGCCGTGGCCTCCGGGATCGGCACGCTGATCTCCGGCCCGCTCTCCGACCGCATCGGCAGGCGCAAGCCGCTGATCATCCTGGCCTCGCTGATCATCGCGGGCGCGTTCGTCCCGCTGGCGCTGGTGCCCACGCGCGGCATGTTCCTGACCTTCATCGCGCTCGGCGGCTTCGCGTACGGCATCTACATCGCGGTCGACCAGGCGCTGCTCAGCGACGTGCTGCCCAGCGACGCCAACCACGGCAAGGACATGGGCATCCTGAACGTGGCCAACACCGCGCCGCAGTTCCTCGCCCCCGGCGTCGCCGGGCTCGCCCTCGCCTCCGGCATCGGCTACAGCGGCCTGTTCCTCGTCTCCGCCGGGCTCGCGGTGTTCTCGGCGTTCCTGATCACGGGCATCAGGCGCGTGCGCTGACCGACCGTCCACAGCGGACAGTTCCTCCCCCGGCACGCCCTGGGCGGGGCGGGCTCCCGGACGGGGTCTGGTGAGCGGTGCTCGCGTACCGCACGGCCGGCCTCGTCCGGGTGGATACTCGTGACCATGACGACGGAGTTCGGGGCTTTGCTGCGGCAGCTGCGGGACCGCGTCACGCCCGGTGAGCTGGGCTCGCGCGAACCGGAGGAGCGCAAGGTCCCCGGTCTGCGCCGGGAGGAGCTCGCCGCCTACGCGGGGCTGTCGGTGGACTACGTGGTGCGCCTGGAGCAGGGGCGCTCGCGCAACCCCTCCCCGCAGGTGGTCGCCGCGCTCGGGCGGGCGCTGCGGCTGGTCGGCGTGGAGCTGGACCACTTCCACCGCGTCGCGGGGCAGCCGCCGCCGTCGTCCGGCGTGGTGCCCGGCCGGATCTCGGAGAGCGTGCGCAGACTGCTGCGGCGCATGGCCGACTTACCGGTCGGCGTGTACGACGCGGCGTGGAACCCGTTGACGCACAACGCTCCCAGGGCCGCGCTGCTCGGCGACCCGCCGGTCGGCAGGGACGGGAACCTGGCCTGGGCGCTGTTCGCGCAGGGCGACGCGCCCGCCGTGAAGCACGAGTGGGAGCGCCTGCCCTACGAGCGCGCCGTGGCCGCCGACCTGCGCGCCGCCACCGCCCGCTACCCGCAGGACTCCTCGCTGCGCAGGCTCGTCGCCGACCTGCGCGGCGCGAGCCCGGCGTTCGCCGAGCTGTGGACGAACCCCCAGCCCAGCCCGTTCATCGCGCGCCGCGAGGTCATCGCGCACCCCGAGGTGGGGGAGCTGGAGCTGGAGTGCGACGTGCTGGTGTCGCCGGAGAACGACCTGCGCGTGGTCTTCCACACCGCCGAACCGGACTCGGAGAGCGCCCGCAGGCTCGCGCGGCTGGTGGCGGCGACGCCCTGACGGTCCACCCCGTGGGAGCGGGAACAATGACCCGCGTCCGACCGCTGTCACCGGGGACGGGGTCGAGCGACGACGAGGGGTGCTTTCCGTGGGCGAGGGTTTCATCGAGCAGTGGCGGCGCTGGAAGGACGAGCGCGAGCGGACCCTGGCCGCGCCGCTCGGCTGGCTCGCGCTGGTGTCGCTGGACTGGCTGGACGACCGGCCGCGCGGCTACGCCGGGCTGCCGGGCGTGTGGTGGCAGGACGAGGACGCGGCCTACTTCGACCCGCAGGGGGCGCAGGCCTCGCAGAGCGGGTTCCCGGTGCTGGGGCAGAGCAGGTTCGAGCTGGTCGACAGCGGGGCGGGCGCGCGGATCGCGATCGGCGACGTCGAGGTGGAGGTGGCGCGGCGGGGCGGTTATCTGATCCGCGTGCACGACCCGAAGGCGGCGGCGCTGCTGGAGTTCGACGGCGTGCCGAGCTACCCGCCGGACCCGGACTGGCGCATCGAGGGCGTCTACGAGCCGTTCCCGGAACCGAGGCCGACGACGGTGGGCGCGGTCGTGGAGGGTCTGAGCCACGTCTACGCGGCGCCCGGCGTGGTCCGGTTCACCTTCGGCGGGCGGGAGCACGTCCTGACCGCGTTCAACGGCAGGCGGCGCGGGCTGAACGTGCTGTTCACCGACGCCACGAGCGGCGTGACGACGTACGCGGCGAACCGGTCCCTGGAGATCGCGGAACCGGGGGAGGCGGGGAGGGTGATCCTGGACTTCAACCGCGCGACCAACCTGCCGTGCGCGTTCACCGACTACGCGACCTGCCCGTTGCCGCCGGAGGGCAACACCCTGCCGTTCGCGGTGGAGGCGGGGGAGAAGACGCCGCACGGGCGGGGGTGACGCGGGGCGGCGGGCGGGCGGTTCCTGCCGTCCGCCGAGCGGAGGTTCCTCCGGGCAGCGTGGTGGTGCTGGACCGGACGGACCTCGACTGGACCCACCACCACAGCGCAACGATGAGGGCGGTGTGAGGCAAGACCTCGGTGCGGTCAAGCACATCTTCAAGCGCAAGGGGGAAGCTGCCTTCGGCAAGATCGACATGGTGGTCCTGTCCCTTGGCACGGTCTTCCTGCTGGTGAAACCGCCGGACAACGCCGGTTGCGGCACCGTCGTGCTGTGGACCACGATCTGCACCGCCTTCATCTGGATCGCCTGGCTGAGCACCGTGCGCCCCGTGGTGGAGTTGCGGGAACGCGGCGCCGTGGTGGTGAACTGGTTCTTCCGCAGTGAGATCCCCTGGAACGCCGTCGTGTCCGTGGAGGTGGCCTCCGAGGTCGGCAGCGGGGTCGCTCTGCTGCTGCGCGTCGAACTGGCAGCCGTCTCGCCGTCGGGTGCGAACGCGATGATGGGCTTCGGCCTCCAGAACCGCGTTCGCCTGCTCATCGAGCAGATGCCGAAAGAGGGCAGCGAGGGCTTGGTCGTGCGCTCGAAGTTCGACGTGGACCCGATCCCGTTCCTGTTCGCGATGGTCGTGCTCATCGCGCTCGGCTGGTTCATGCTGCCGTGAGGACGTGGGCCCGGCGGGGAACCGCCGGGCCCGCCCGTCACACCCCCAGCTCCGCCACCCCCGCCTCCCACCGCTCCCGCCGCTCCGCCTCGCTCTGCTCCCACCACGGCGTCCCCCGCTCGCCCAGCGCCTGCTTCGCCACCCCCACCCGCGCCCGAGCCGCCCGCTCACGCTCCGCGTCCCCCGCCCGCAGCGCCGCCCCCACCTCCCGCCGCGCGGCCATCAGCGCCCGCCGCAACCGCCCCGCCACCTCCTCCGGCAAGCCGGGGTCCTCGGCCCGCCACCGCCGCCCGTTGACCACCACGTATCGCCCGTCCGGGGTCCGCTCCACCTCGCCCACCGCCCCACCCTCGCACCCACCCCACCCCGGGAGCGGTTCCAAAACAGCCCCTCCACCCTGTTGTGCAGCGCATGATCACCCGTCTACGCTGCGCAGTCGAAGCGCTTCGACAACGCGGTCGACCGGACCACGGGCACCCCAGCCCCACTCCGCGAGCACCGTCCCACCACCGCGCCCCGACGCAGGGGAGCGGTGGGTTCCGCACACCCTCACCGTGGAGGAACAGTGACGTCCAAGCGCCTCACGGCCGTCGTCCTGGCCGCCTCGCTCGCCGCCGCCGGGTGCGGGGGCAGCGCGGGAGACGACGACAACACCTTCAGGATCTGGCACTACGAGTCGCCGGACAGCGCGATGGCCGTCGCCTGGAACAAGGCCGTCGACCAGCTCAAGCAGCGCCACCCCGATCTGAACGTCGTGGTGGAGGAGAAGGGCTTCGAGCAGATCCGCAAGACCGCGTCCATGGTCCTCGGCTCCAACGAGGCCCCGGACGTCCTGGAGTACAACAAGGGCAACGCCAGCACCGGCCTGCTCGCCAAGCAGGGCCTGCTGGTCGACCTGACCGACGAGGTCAAGGCCAAGGGCTGGGACGCCAAGGTCGGCGCCGTCGACACCGCCGCCCGCTACGACGAGTCCGGCGTCATGGGCGGCGACAAGTGGTACGGCGTGCCCAACTACGCCGAGTACGTCCTCGTCTACTACAACAAGGACATGTTCGACCAGCAAGGCCTGCAACCGCCGACCACGCTGGACGAGCTGACCGCCGCCATGGACAAGTTCAAGTCCGCGGGCATCACCCCGCTGGCCACCGGCGGCGGCGAGTACCCGGCGCACCAGGTGCTCTACCAGCTCGCCCTCACCGAGGCCGACCGCGACTGGGTCGACCGCTACCAGCGCTACACCGGTGACGTGGACTTCCACGACGAGGCCTGGACCAAGGGCGCCACCACCTTCGCCGACTGGGTCGCCAAGGGCTACGTCAACAAGGACGACGCGGGCCTGAAGGCCGAGGACATGGGCCTGTCGTTCATGCAGGGCAAGCAGCCCGTCATGATCACCGGGAGCTGGTGGTTCGGCCGCGTCAAGGCCACCATCAAGGACTTCCAGTGGGGCACCGCCGCGTGGCCCGGCAAGATGACCTCCGGCGGCAGCGGCAACCTGTGGGTGGTGCCCAAGGGCTCCAAGAAGCAGGACATCGCCAAGGAGTTCATCGACATCACGCTCTCCCAGGAGATCCAGGACGTCCTGCGCGACTCCGGCGGCGTCGCGCTCGCGGCCGGTGACGGGCAGGCGGCGGACCCGCAGACCCAGCGCCTCAACGAGGACTTCGCCGCGGTGGCGGCGGCGGACGGGTTCGGCTTCTACCCTGACTGGCCCGCCCCCGGCTTCTACGACGTGCACGTCTCCGCCGTGCAGAAGCTCATGACCGGCGGCGCCACCCCGGACCAGGCCCTCGACGAGCTGGTCGGCCCGTACCGGGAGAACCTCGCGGACATCGGCAAATGACGTCCGCCGCACCACGCGTGCGGCGGAGGAAGGGGAGCAGCGGGACCTACCCGCTGTTCCTCCTCCCCGGCGCGCTGCTCCTGCTCGCCGTGATCCTGGTGCCGTTCGGCATGAACATCGGCACCAGCTTCACCTCCTGGTCCGGCGTCGGCGACCCCACCTGGATCGGCCTGGACAACTACGAGAAGCTGCTCGGCGACAGCACCTTCTGGCAGTCGTTCCGCAACAACGCCGCCCTCGTCGTCGCCATGGCGATCGTGCCCACCGCGCTCGGCCTGATGATCGCGGCGGGCCTGCACGACCACGTCGGCCGCAACTTCGGACCGCGCCCCGCCGCGATCCTGCGCGCCTGCATCTACTTGCCTCAGGTCCTGCCGATCGCCGTCGCGGGCATCGTCTGGGGCTGGCTGCTGGCACCGCAGGACGGCGCCGTCAACGAGCTGCTCGGCGCGCTCGGCGCGGAGTCGTTGGCGCGCAACTGGCTCGGCGACCCCGACCTCGCGCTGTGGTCGGTGATGGCCGTGCTGCTGTGGGTGCAGATCGGCTACCCCGTCGTGGTGTTCATGGCGGGCATGGGCCGCGTCGACCCGTCGCTGCACGAGGCCGCCCAGCTCGACGGCGCCTCGTGGTGGGGCCGCTTCTGGCACGTCACCGTGCCGCAGCTGCGCCCCGAGGTGTTCGTGGTCCTGCTGACCTGCACCATCGCCTCGCTCAAGGTGTTCGCCCCCGTCTACGTGCTCACCAGGGGCGGCCCCGGCGGCGCGACGAACGTCCCGGCCTACTACTCGTTCCAGAACTTCTTCGAGAAGGCCAAGGTCGGCTACGGCTCCGCCATCGCCACCGTGCTCACCCTGCTGATCGTCGTGCTCACCGCGCTGTTCCTGCGCGCGCAGAACAAGGGGGAGGACAGCTGATGCGCCGCCACGCCGTCCTCTGGTCGTTCGTCGCGCTCGCGCTGGTGGTGCTCGCGCCGTTCGGCGTGGTGCTGGTCAACGGGTTCAAGTCGCCCGAGCAGTACAGCACCGACGGCCCGATCAGCCTGCCCGACAGCGTCTCGCTCGACGGCATCACCGCCGTGTGGGAGCGCGTCGACTACGGCGAGAAGCTGCTCAACAGCCTGCTGATCAGCTCCACCGTCGCCGTGCTCGCCGTGGCGCTGGCCGTGCTCAACGCCTACGCGCTCGGCATCGGCCGGATCAAGGGCCGCACCTGGGTGCTGGTGCTGTTCCTGGCCGCCAACACCCTCCCGCAGGAAGCGCTGGCCTACCCGCTGTACTTCCTGGCCAACGAGACCGGCCTGTACGACACCAGGCTCAGCGTCATCATCGTGTTCACCGCCATCCAGTCCGCCTTCGGCACCTACCTGCTGGCCTCCACCTTCAGCGGCTTCCCGCGCGAGCTGCTCGACGCCGCCGTCGTCGACGGCGCGGGCAAGTGGCAGACGCTGCTGCGCGTGGTCGTCCCGGTCAGCAGGCCCACCCTGGGCGTGCTCTTCGTGTTCTTCTTCATCTGGACCTGGAACGAGTTCTTCCTCCCGATGGTCCTGCTGATCTCCAACGGGAACCAGACGGTCCCCGTCTCCCTGGGCGTGCTCCAGGGCCAGCAGATGATGGACGCCACCGCCTCCAGCGCCTCGGCGCTGCTCGGCGTCGTCCCGGCCATCGCCTTCTTCCTTCTCTTCCAACGCGCACTGGCGCGCGGCATCACGGCAGGGGCGATCAAGTGAAGTTCACCGACGGGTACTGGCTTCTCCGACCGGGCGTCACCGCCCACTTCCCCCAGCACGTGCACGATCTGGAGACCGGCGACGGGACCCTGACCGCGCACGCCCCCACCCACCGCGTCCGGCACCGGGGCGACCTGCTCAAGGGCCCGGTCGCCACGATCGGCCTGTCCTCCCCGATGCCCGACGTGGTGCGGGTGTCGGTCACCCACTTCTCCGGCGGGCACGACGAAACCGGATTCGAGCTGTCCACGGAGGACGGTCACCGGCCGAAGATCGAGCTGGGCGAGGAGTTCGCCACCCTCACCTCCGGCTCCCTCACCGCGCGGATCCACCGGGGCGAGAACTGGCGCCTGGAGTTCACCGCCGACGGCCGCACCCTGACCTCCAGCGACGCCAAGGCCATGGGCTTCATGACCCTGGACGGCGAGCACCACGTCCGCGAGCAGCTCGCGCTCGGCGTCGGCGAGGTCGTCTACGGCATGGGCGAGCGCTTCGGCCCGCTGGCGCGCAACGGCCAGGTCGTCGACATCTGGAACGCCGACGGCGGCACCAGCAGCGAGCAGGCCTACAAGAACGCCCCGTTCTACCTCACCAGCGCCGGGTACGGCGTGTTCGTCGACCACCCCGGCAAGGTCTCCTTCGAGGTCGGCTCCGAGGCCGTGTCCAGGGTCGGCTTCAGCGTGCCCGGACAGCGGATGGACTACCTGGTCATCCACGGCCCCACGCCGAAGGAGGTGCTGCGCAAGTACACCGCCCTCACCGGCCGCCCCGCGCTTCCCCCGGACTGGTCGTTCGGCCTGTGGCTGTCCACCTCCTTCACCACCTCCTACGACGAGGAGACCGTCACCGGCTTCATCGAGGGCATGGCCGAGCGCGACCTGCCGCTCAGCGTCTTCCACTTCGACTGCTTCTGGATGCGCGGCCTGCACTGGTGCGACTTCGAGTGGGACCCCGAGGTCTTCCCGGACCCCGAGGGGATGCTGGCCCGCCTCAAGGAGCGCGGCCTGGCCATCTCCGTCTGGATCAACCCGTACATCGCCCAGCGCTCCCCGCTGTTCGAGGAGGGCAGGAAGGCGGGCTACCTCCTGCTCCGCCCCACCGGCGAGGTGTGGCAGTGGGACCTGTGGCAGCCGGGCATGGCACTGGTCGACTTCACCAACCCCGAGGCCCGCGACTGGTACGCCGGGAAGTTGGAACGCCTGCTGGACCAGGGCGTCGACTGCTTCAAGACCGACTTCGGCGAGCGCGTCCCCACCGACGTCGTCTACCACGACGGCTCCGACCCCGAGCGGATGCACAACCTCTACGCCCACCTGTACAACAAGACCGTCTTCGACCTCCTCCTGCGCCGCAAGGGCGAGAACGAGGCCGTCGTCTTCGCCCGCTCCGCCACCGCGGGCACCCAGCAGTTCCCGGTGCACTGGGGCGGCGACAGCGAGTCCACCTACGCGGCCATGGCGGAGAGCCTGCGCGGCGGCCTGTCCCTCGGCCTGACCGGGTTCGGCTTCTGGAGCCACGACATCGGCGGCTTCGAGGGCACCCCGGACCCGGACCTGTTCAAGCGCTGGACGGCCTTCGGCCTCCTCTCCTCGCACAGCAGGCTGCACGGCAGCTCCTCCTACCGCGTCCCGTGGGCGTTCGACGAGGAGGCGGTCGACGTCCTGCGCCGCTTCACCAAGCTCAAGCTCAGCCTCATGCCGTACCTGAAGAACGCGGCGAGGCAAGCCGCCGAGCACGGCACCCCGGTGATGCGCGCGATGGCCCTGGAGTTCCCGGACGACCCGGCCTGCGCCCACCTGGACCGCCAGTACATGCTGGGCGACGACCTCCTGGTGGCGCCGGTCTTCACCGCGACCGGCGAGGTGGACTTCTACGTCCCGGAGGGCACCTGGACCAACCACCTGACCGGCGAACGCCTGACCGGCCCCCGCTGGCACCGCCAAACCCACGACCACCTCTCGATCCCCCTGCTGGTCCGCCCCGGCGCGGTGCTCCCGGTGGGCGCGGTGGACGACCGCCCGGACTACGACCACGCCGAGGGCGTCTCCCTGCGCTGCCACGAACTGGCTGACGGCAGCACCACCGAGGTCCGGGTGGCCGACACCCGCTTCACCGTCCGCCGCACCGGCGACACCGTCCGCGCGACCGCCGAGAACCCGCCCGAGCACTGGCGCCTGGTCCTGCCCGGCGACCGCGCCGTCGACGCGGAGAACGGCGTGGCGGAAGCTCAGAACGTGACCTGGTGAGCGTTTCCCGCCCCGGTGCGCGCCGAGCGCGCCGGGGCGGCCCCGCCTCCCCTCAGGCCAGGACCGCCATCCCCAACGCCGTGACCCGGTGCACCGACGAGTTCCCGCACCGCTCCGTGGACACCAACCCCGCGTCCCGCAGCACCCCCGTGTGATGGCTCACCGTCGCGGGCGACACCCCCAACCGCCGCGCCAACCCGCCCGTGGTCGGCCCGCCCACCGCGGCCCGCAGCACCGCCGCCCGCGTGGCTCCCAGCAACGCCGACACGTGGTCCCCGCCCGCCCGCTCCACCCCCAGCAACCGCGACGAGTTCCGGATCGGGAACACCAGCACCGGCGGCAACGCCGGATCGGCCAGCGCCACCGGGTGGAAGACGCAGAAGTACGACGGGATCAGCACCAACCCCCGCCCGCCCAAGCGGAGATCCCGGTCGACCGGGTAGTCCACCACCAGCACCGGCGGCTCCCACCGCGCCCCCGGCAACCACCGCAACAACGCCTCCGGCCCACCCCGCAGGTAGTGGTGGCTCCCCGCGACGCACTCGGCCCGCAACGCGCTGTCCACCACCGGCAAGCGCGGCGCCAGCAGCACGTCGTGGAACACCCGCAGCGCCCGCTCCAGGCACCGGTAGGCCTCGACCCGCCCACCGGCCAACCCGCCCAACCACCGCGCAGCCCCCGCCCCGCCCACCCGGATCGACGCGACCTCGGCCCGAACCCGCTCCACCGGCGTGGCCAGCACCGCCTCCACCCCGGCCCCGATCCCGGACTGGTCCTGCGCGGGCGTCAGGAAGTCCGGGAAGTACGCCGCGTGGGGCGCCACCGCCACCAGCGCCCGAACCGCCGCCCGCACCCGTGGGTCGCGCCGGACCCGCTCCCGCACCGCCCGCCGCCACGGGTCGAAGAACACCCGCCCCTCCGAGTGCTGCAACACCTGCACGCTGCTCACGACCTCCCACATGAGGTCGCGCTCCAGCTTCAGGCGGGTCCTGACCAGATCGGCGTCGGTGAAGTGGATGCGCATGCGCGGCACGGTCTGCCCCCCGAGTACGACGAACGCGGAATCGATCCCCCGACGCGGTTCCCGTCCGCGAGGGTCGCGCCGCGAACCGTTCGCGCGCAAGCGAAATCCGGCATTCCACCACGCCAAGGACCCCGCGCCCGGCCGACTACCCCCGAACGCGCGCCGTGGTAGCCCGCTCGGTCAGCACCGGTTCCACCAACCGCACCCCGGACCGCGCCGCCCCCAGCGCCAGGTCCACCGCCAACGACCCGAGCTCCGCGCCGGGCAGGTCCACCGAGCTGATCGGCACGACCTGCGTCTCGGCCATGTCGCGCGGGCACACCGCCAGCACCGACACGTCCCCCGGCACCTCCCGCCCCCGCCGGGCCAGCTCCGCCAGCACCGCCCCCAGCACCGCCTCGTTGTGCACCACCAGCCCCGTCACCGAGTCCGGCACCGCGTCGAGGCACCCGCGCACCCCGTCGTAGTTCGGCGGGCACCGCAACGCGCGCACCCGCACGCCCCGCACCCGCGCCGCGCCCGTGAACCCGGCCAGGAACCGCTGGGCGTAACTGGTCCCGCGCTCGTACACCGACGGCGCGGGCCCGATCAGCGCGACCTCCCGGTGCCCCAGGTCGGCCAACCGCTCCACGCACAACGCGCCCGCCGCGCCGAAGTCCAGGTCCACGCAGGTCAACCCCGCCGCGTCGTCCGGAACCCCGATCAGCACCGAGGGCAGCGGCAGCGCCCGCAGCACCGGCACCCTGGGCTCGCTCGCCTCCACGTCCATCACGATGATCGCGTCGGCCAGCGCGGAGCTCGCCACCCGCCGCAACCCGTCCGCGCCCTCGTCCTCGGTCAGCAGCAGCAGGTCGTGCCCGTGCGCGCGGGCCCGCTCCAGCGCGCCGCCGACGAACTGCATCACCACCGGCACGTTCAGGTCCTTGCGCAGCGGCGCGACCAGCGCGAGCACGCTGGTCCGACTGCTCGCCAACGCCCGCGCGCCCGCGTTGGGGTGGTACCCCAGCTCGCGGATGCTCCGCTCGACCCGCAGCCGCGTGCCCTCCGAGATGGTCCGCTTGCCCGACAGCACGTACGACACGGTGCTCGGCGAGACCCCGGCGGCTCGGGCGACGTCGGCGATGGTGGCCATTGGGCGATCATAGGGGCGCGCCGCCGCCGAGCCCCCCGTCCGCGCGACGACGGCAGGTCGCGCCCATTCCGAACCGCCCACCGCCACATCCGGAATTCCCACCGCCCGGCCTGGGAAAAACCATTGCGCCCCCGGAACGCGCTCGGGCATACTCGTTCCCGTCAGCGCAACGGGAAAGGCGGAGGGTCATGGTCGTGGTGAAGCGGGTGACGGTGGACGCGAACCTCCTGCGGTGCCAGCGCCTGTCAGGCCGCGAGATCACCCGCGTCCTGCCCGGAGCCCCCCTGTCCTGGCCGCTGCCCCCGCTGCTGGGCGGAGCCCACCCCGAGCCGTGACCACGCGCTGGTCACACCGCGCGGGAGCCGCCCACCTGGGACGACAGGTCGGGTGGCTCTTCTCGTCACCCGGCGGTTCCCGGCCTTCGGGACGCGCCGCGCGCACCGGGGAGCGATGGCCCGCGCAGACGCGCAGGCCCCCGATCCGGGTGCCGGGGGAGAGGTCCACCAGCTCTTCCCCTCCCGCCCGGTGACATTTCCCGAACCGGTGGTCCCACGTCTTTTCGACGACCGTGGAATCACTCGTGCCATTCTTCCGCCGAACACCCAGGGGAGTGCTCGGCAGATTCACCGCGCCCGGAGGAATTCGGGCGCGACCGGTCCGGCGTGGCGCCGCGCCGACCGCTCCCCGCGCTTTCCGGCAGCGCCCACCGACGCGCGCCGCCACCCCCCTCCGCCCCGTGCGGGGGGAGGCGTCGCGGACGTCCCGCTCCACACGGGCCGCCGCGCCGCCGCCGCCTCTTCGGCTCCTGGGAGGAGCGCCCGCCTTGTACGCGGGAGGGCCGGGTTCGAACCCCGGATGAGGTCGGCGCACCCCCATGGCCCAATCGGCAGAGGCAGCGCGTTCAGGACGCGTCCGGTCCGGGTTCGAATCCCGGTGGGGGTACTCCGGGTCCGCTCGCAGCGGACCTGCGGGCCGCTCAGGCGGTCCGAGCCGCACCCCTGTGGCCCAATGGCAGAGGCAACGCGTTGAGGGCGCGTCCGGTCCGGGTTCGAATCCCGGCAGGGGTACTCCAGGCGCGACCGCGCCGACGCACCAGAGGGGCCGCCCAGATGCTGACCGAAGCGCTCATCCGCCGAACGCTGCGCGTCCCGCGCGCCGCCCCGGCGCCCGACGGCGTCGAGGACGCGGGTGGCGCGGCGGTGGCCCACCAGTTCGACGTGGTCCTGCTGAGCGCCGGTTTCCGGGCCACCCGCGACCTCCTCGCCCACCTCTCCGCGCTCCCCGCACCGGCTGCGCTGGACCTCGCGTCCACCGCCGTGCGCGCCCTGCGCGAGCTGGTCGCCGACCACGTCCGGCACACCCCGTACTTCCGGGACTTCCCCGAGAACGTCCCGGACACCGTGGAGTTCTGGCTCGAGCGCCTGGCCGAGCTGGTCACCACCCACGGCCCGCCCCCGGCCGGTCCGCTGAACCTCCTCGCGCTCCCCGGCTACGGCGTCCCGCAGCACACCCACGCGGACGTCCTGGCCGCGCACGACGAGCTCATCCCCTCCGCGAAGGACCGCCTCACCACCATCCACCTGGGACGGTCGGAGCCCGAAGAGCTCGCCGCCCTCTACCTGACCCTGGCCACCAGTCCCACCCCGCTCACCGCAGGCGACCTTGACCTGCTGGGCCACCTGGCCGAGTCCCACCTCGACGGCCCGCACCCCGAGCACGTCCCGGTGCGCGAGAACCGCGCCGTGCTCAACGCCGCACGCCTCGGCGCGGGCCTGCTCCCCGACGTCGACACCACGAAGGACGTCCTGCGCCTGGCCTGCCGGGCCAGCGGCGGGGACGCGACCCTGGTCAGGCCCACCAGGTTCCGCTCGTTCCGCCGCGCCGAACGCCGCCTCCTGCTGACCGCGCTGGACCGCGTGGCCGCCGACCCGCTGAAGCTGACCGACGTCGCCGCGCACGCCGAACCGTGGAAGCGCCTGGCCGAACGCCTGCACCCGCACGAGTACCCGACCCTGCCGCACGCGGCCGAGGTCTTCGCCGTGGCGCGCGGCGACCGCGCGGCCCCCGGCCTGGCGTCCCGCGTCGAACGGGCGCTGGCCACCGGGAGCCCGGCCCGCGCTGCCGCGCTCCTGTCCTCGTCCCCCGGCGCGCTGGCCCGCTCCCTGGACCGCTTGCTGCGCCTCGCGGTCCCCGTCGAGTCCGAAGTGGACTCGATCGTCGCCGCGCTGCGCGACCACGTCGGCGACGTCTCCGGCCGAGTCCTCTGCTCGCTCCGCGAGCACCTGGCCAACCGGTCGACCCCCGCCCCGGCCCGCCTGTTCGCCACCCGCCGCCGCACCGCCTGGTTCACCCCCGACACCCGCCCGCCCCTGCCGGAGCCCCTGCTGGCCGAGGTGACCGCCCTGCTCGACGAGGAGATCACCCGCCGCCTGCCCGACCACCCCGTGGTGCTGTTCGACCCGGACGTCCTGGACGTCGCCCTGCCCCTGTCGGGGAAGGCCGCCCAGGACGGGTTCGCCGTGCTGCCCAGGGGTTCGCGCACCAGGCTCGACCTCGCGGACGGCGAGGTGCTGCGCCTGTTCGCGCACTGGCGGCAGGAGCGGCTCGTCACCGACTACGACCTGTCGGCGCTGCTGCTGGACGAGGACTACGCCTACCGGGGCCACGTGTCGTGGACGAACTACCGGGACGAGGGCGGCGCGGTGTACTCCGGCGACGTGACGAACGCGCCGGAGGGCGCCACCGAGTTCATCGACCTGCCCCTCGCCGGTCTGGACGCGCACTGCGTGGTGCCCCAGGTGCACCGCTACTCCGGCGAGAGCTTCGACCAGGCGGCGGAAGCCCTGTTCGGCTGGATGCAGCGCGACCGCGTCCAGTCCGGGGCCCCGTTCGAACCCCGCACCGTCCGCACCCGCTCGGACCTGCGCGACCCGATGCCGACCGCCGTGCCCGCCGTGTTCGTGCGCGACGGCGACGGCTGGACGGCGGTGTGGACGCACCTCCACCTGAACGGCAGCTCGCCCTTCCACAGCGTGGAGACCACCGGCGACATCGCCAGGAAGGTGGCCAAGGCCCTGGTGGAACGCCGCAGCCTGACGATCTCCTACCTGCTGGACCTGCTGCGCGCCAAGGGTTCCCTGGTCCTCCCGTGGACCGGCGAGGCGCCGGGGTCGGACACCCCGCCGCTGTACGTGGGCCTCGACCGCCCCGAGAACCTGCCGGAGACCGCGCCGACCATCACCAGGGAGAACCTCAACCGCTTGCTGCCGGAGTGAGCCGGGCATAGGCTGAGCTCGGCGAGGCCATGGGAGGGCTTCCTTCTCATTCCCTGACAAGGAAACCTTGAACTAGTCCCCCCGCTCTCCTCGCCCCTTCTCACCGCAGGGCCCGCGCTCCGAGCGCGGGCCCTGCGGCCGTTCCGAACCTGCCCCGTTCCGCCCCGTCCGCTCGCACCTTCGGAGCCATCCACCGCCCACCCGGCGAGTCGCGTTGGCCCCCGCCCGCGCGTCCCGTACTACTGGTACGCCTGCGCGCTGACCTGGAGGCGATGGTGGACAACGAGCTCTCCGTCCTGGAAGCGGCCACGGCCGAACTCACCGTCGAGCCCAGGGGCGAGCGCTGGACGCACCTGCCGCTGTGCGTGCTGGACGCCGTTTTCTCCATCAACCTCCGCTACCGGGGCGTCATCCGGGTGTGCAACGCCTACGCCGACCACACCGGCCTGCCCGACCGGCTCCTGCCCGCCGACCGCGCGCACGAGGTCATCGGCACCGCCCGCGAGCACCCCGTCGACACCCTCGCCGAGGTCGGCCGGTCGATCGGCGCCGACGACCTCGCCCACCGCGTCCTGCGCAACCGCGGCCGGACCAGCACGCGCGGCGGCGTCCGCAAGGCCGAGGCGGCGCTGCGCTACGCGGAGACCCTGGCCGCTGAGGGCGTGCACCGCTTCGCCGACGTGTCCGCCCTGCTCGCCGACCCCGTCCGCCTGGCGCAGGTCGAGGCCAAGCTCCAACTCGTCCCCGGCCACGGCGCGGGCGTGCGCCTGTCGTACCTGTGGATGCTCACCGGCGCCGACGACCGCGTGAAGCCGGACCGCATGGTGCTGCGCTGGCTGGCCCGCCACCTGGACCGCGCGGTCAGCACCACCGAGGCGACGGCCCTCCTGGTCGCGCTGGGCGAGCGCACCGACCACACCGCCTGGGAACTCGACCACGCGGTGTGGCAGCACGAGTCGAGCAAGCGCCACCGCACGTCGAACCGGTAGTCCGCCCACCGCGCCACGACCTCGAAC
This sequence comes from Actinosynnema pretiosum, assembly GCF_024171695.1. Classification (GTDB taxonomy): domain Bacteria; phylum Actinomycetota; class Actinomycetes; order Mycobacteriales; family Pseudonocardiaceae; genus Actinosynnema; species Actinosynnema pretiosum. Next base: position 49,287 of record NZ_JAMTCF010000020.1, read on the forward strand.
CCGAGCCGCCGGTCCGGTCGGGGGCGGGTTGTCCGGGTCGACCTCAGGCACCACACCCGCCAGCCCGGCCGAGGCAGGGCACGTCCGAGCCGCGCGCCCGCCACCCCCGCGCCCCTGGTGGGCAGACCGGACCCTCGGCCGCGAGATCCACCCCTCCCGCCCGTGAACCTCGGCGTGCGGGTGCCCGGCGACCTCGGCACCGTGCACCCCCTCGAATGCCCCGTTGTGCGCGGTAGGCTCCTCGGCCGCCGGCGCGGCGTCCAGCGCCGCGCCGATGCCCGACCCCCGCCGCGCGAGCGCCCCCGCCCCCGCGAGCCGACCACCCCGTTCCCCGCCCGCTCCACCGAGAACCACCCGACCAGCCCGCCCTCCACCTCACCCTCCCGGCCACCCGACCCGCACCGCACCGAACCCACCGCCGACCGTCCCGCCGCGAACCCCACCACCCCGTGCTCGCCCCGCATACACTTTTGCCCATGACGCAAGACGAGGGCGAGCTCGACAGCCTGGTGCGCAAGCGCGTGCGCGCCCTGCGCCTGGCCCAGGGCTGGTCCCTGGACGACCTGGCCACCCGCGCCAAGCTCAGCCCGTCCACGCTCAGCCGCATCGAGAACGGTCAGCGCAGGCTCGCCCTCGACCAGCTCGTCACGCTCGCCCGCGCCCTCGACACCTCGCTCGACCAGCTCGTCGAGACCGCAGCCGAGGACGTCGTCATCAGCCCCGCGCACGACCCGTCCCACCAGGCGATGCGCTGGGCGGTCCGCGCCGATCCCGGCATGGTCGTCATCCGCCAGCGCCTGGTCGACCCGCCGCCGGACAACCCGTCGCGGCTGCGCGCGCACCCCGGTCGGGAGTGGCTGGTCGTGCTGTCCGGCACCGCCGTCCTGCTGCTCGGCAACCGCACCTACCGCATCGAGACCAACCAGGCCGCCGAGTTCCCGACCATGCTCCCGCACGCCCTCGGCGCGCTCGGCGGCCCGGCCGACATCCTCGGCATCTTCGACCGCGACGCCCGCCGCAGCCACCAGTCGAGCCAGGACTGAATCACCCGTCCCGGTGAACGGCGCTTGCGCGTCGAGCACCCCGGCGAACCACCTCCTTGCCAAATTGGCAACTGGTCGTGCGTCAGGCGCATGAAGCTCCTACCGTGGACCGCATGACCCACGCCGCTCACCAGCACTCCGCCGCAGGCCACGGACACGGCCACGGCCACGGACACGGACACGACGCCGCCACCACCCAAATCGAGATCCTGGACCTGGACGGCGAGGTCCTGGCCGACCAGATCGCGTCCATCACCGACTGGCTGCCCGTCCCCACGCCCCCGACCGCCATCGTCGACCTCGGCGCGGGCACCGGCGTCGGCACGCTCGCCCTGCTCCGCCGCTTCCCGGACGCCCAGGTCACCGCCGTCGACACCGCACCCGCCCACCTGCGCCGCCTCGTCGACAAAGCGGAAGCCGCAGGCGTTGTCGATCGAGTCCACCCGGTCGAGGCAGACCTCAACGCGCAGTGGCCACCCCTCGGCACCCCGGAGCTGGTCTGGGCCTCGGCGTCCCTGCACCACGTGGACGACCCGTCCCGAGTCCTGCGCCTGGTCCACGACCTGCTCGCCCCCGGAGGCCTGTTCGCCCTGGTCGAGCTGGCCGAGTTCCCCCGATTCCTCCCGCAGGACGCCCCCGCCGAGCGTCCCGGCCTCGAAGACCGCTGCCACGCCGCGACGCCCAAGCACGAGGGTCACGCCGACCACCGGGGCACCGACTGGACTCCTCACCTGATCGAGGCAGGGTTCACGATCGAGGCTCACCGCACCGTCACCATCAACCTCGCCCCACCCCTCCCCGACGCGGTCGGCCGCTACGCTCTGAACGCCCTGCGAGGCCTGCGCCGCCAGGCCGCCGACGCGCTGGCGCCCGAGGACCTGACCGCCCTCGACCGCCTGATCGACCCCGACGACCCGCGCAGCGTCCTGCGCAGGCCGGACCTGACCGTGCGCACCGAACGCGTCGTCTGGGCGGCCCGCAAGCAGCGCTGAGCCCCCGGTTCTCGCTGAGCCCCCGGTTCTGTCGTACCCCCGTGCTTGGCTGTGCCCCGTGACCGACGACACCGACTGGTCGACCCTGGAGCACGCCTTCGGCAGGGCCGACGACATCCCGCCGATGCTGGAGAAGCTGGCCACCGACCCGGACGCCGACACCTGGTCGGAGCTGTGGGGCTCGATCTACCACCAGGGCAGCACGTACACCGCCAGCGTCGCCGCCCTCCCGCACCTCGCGCGGATCGCCGAGCGGCGCCCGGACGCGGCGCTGGACGCCGTCGTGCTCGCGGGCCGGATCAGCGCCGCCGAGTGGCCCGACGTCGAGGACGAGCACCCGCGCGCCCTGGAGTCCCTGCGCGCCACCGCCACCGCCCAGCTCGCCGCCGAGGGCCCGGACGACGACTTCGCGGTGGCCCTCCAGGCCCTGCTCGGCCTCGGCCGCGCCCCGGAGTGGGGCGAGGACGCGTTCGACGGCGTCATCGGGGGCGGCTGCTGCGTGGCGTGCCCGTCCTGCGAGGTCGACCTGGACGTCCGCTTCCCGTCCAGCACCGGCACCGGCTGGACGGGCGTGGACACCGTCCCCGAGCCCGCCACCGAGTTCGAGGGCGTCGCCGCCTGGCTGCACGGCGAGGCGGTGCGGGCGGGAAGACCGGGGGTGGCCGCGACGCTCGCCGAGCTGTTCGGCACGATTGCCTGCGACGAGTGCGGTGAGCGCTTCGCCCTGGCAGCGGCGCTGACCGGGCTGGAGGGCGACGAGGAAGAGGACTGACGCGGGATGAGCGACGCGGTGCCGGTGCTGCTGGAGCGGCTGGAGACCGACCCCGACCCGGAGACCTGGGCGAGCCTGTGGGACGAGCTGTACCACGGCGCGGCCGACCCGGCGGCGGGCGTCGGAGCGCTGCCGCGCCTGCTGCGCGTGGCCGAGTTCCAGCCGACGGAGGCGATCGACGCGGTCGTCCTGGCGGGCAGGCTGAGCGCGGCCGGGTGGCCCGCCCCGCAGGAGTCCCAGGCCGAGGTGCTGGAGGCCCTGCGCGACCACGCGAAGGCCCAGCTCGCCGAGGCGGACACCGACATCGACACCGCCTACCTGATCGCGGCCCTGCTGGGTCTCGGCCAGGCCCCGGAGTGGGGCGAGCTGTTCGACGGCGTCGAACTCGGCGGCTACGACCTGACCTGCCCCGGCTGCGCCCGCCACCTGACCGTCCGCCTGCCGTCCACCGGCAAGGAGGACTGGCTGTCGGCCGACACCACCGCCGAGCCCGCGCTGGAGGAGGACCTCACCGGCACGGCGGAGTGGGCGTACCGCACGGCGGTCGAGTCGGGCAGCGCGGCCGTGGCGGGCGCGGTGCGCGAGCTGTTCGGCGAGGCGACCTGCCCGCACTGCGCGGCGGTGTTCGTCCCGGCGGAGCGCGTGCTCGCCCAGGGCTGACCCGAGGCTCCGGGGCCGCTCATCGGAGCGACCCCGGAGCGCGACCGCCCGCGTTCCCGTTCGGATCGGAGCGGGACGGGTGGTGGAACCACCTGACCATCCGGGCCACGCTGGCGGGCGGGTGGACCAGGAGCACGCCGTCGTGACCCGTCGCGGCCAGGAGCACCGGTCTGCCCCCGTCTTCCGCGCACCACCGCACCTCGGGCTCCGGCAGGGTGACGCGTTGCGCCCGTCCACCGGCAGGTCGCCCGACTCGGCCCGGCGCAGCACCAGGAATCCCCGTCCGCGCACGACCGCCTGCCTGGTGCGGTGGCGCTGGCGGGCAGGTGCACCCGGTACGGCAAGGTCGCCGACGCCGTCCGCTGATCTTCGCGGTGTTCGGCGCCGCGCCCTGCCGAATGCCCGGAACGGGTCAAGGCTTCAGGAACGCCAGCAGTTCCGCCGTCACGAACTCCGGGTTCTCCTCCACCAGCCAGTGCCCCGCGCCCGGCACGTCCGCCGACCGCACCACGTTCGTCAGCCTCGGCGCGACCGTCGCCCGGATCGCGTCGGACTGCCCCTGCGCGGCCAGCACCAGGGTCGGCACGTCGGTCGGCGCGGCGGCCTCGGCGGCCCGCACGTCCGCGCCGAGCGACCGGTACAGCTCGAACCCGCCCGACAGCGCCTCCGGGGCCCGGTAGGTGCGCGCGTACTCGTCGATCTCGGCCTCGCTGAACGGGGACGCGGTCGCGGTGCCGCCGAAAGCCGTGCCGTTGAAGGAGACCTGCGGGTAGAACAGCGACAGGTACTCGCGCACGTCGTCGCCCACCACCGCCTCCGGCACCCTCGGCTGCGAGTGGAACGCGATGTGCCAGCTCAGCGAGCGGTACGCCGCCTCGTCGACCGCCGGGCCGGGCAGCGGCAGGTCCAGGTAGCCCAGCCGCGCGGTGTCCTGCGGGAACTGGGCGGCGTACTGGAACGCCACCGCCGCGCCGAGGTCGTGACCGATCACGGCGGCGTCGCGGACGCCGAGGCGATCGGCGACCAGGGTGTGCGCGTAGCGGGCGAGGGTGGCTTTGTCGTAGCCGGACGGGGTTCCGGTGCTGTCGCCCAGGCCTGGCAGGTCGATCGCGTAGACGGTGTGGTGCTCGGCCAGCTCGGGCATGATCTCCCACCAGCCGTACCAGGTCTGCGGCCAACCGTGCAGCAGCACCACGGGCGACCCGCTGCCACCGGTCACGTAGTGCATCCGCACGCCGTCCACGTCGGCGAACTCGTGGCGGAACCTCCCGGCGAACTCGGGGTCGTCGCGGGTGATCGCCTCGTGCGCCGGGACCTCGTGCGCCGGGACCTCGGGTTCGGGCGCCGAACAGGCCGCGGCGCCCAGCGCGAGCAGGGCGGCCAGCGCGGTCACCAGGCGGTGTCGGGTTCTCATCTGAGCGTGTTCTCCTTGTGCCTCTTCGGTGTCAGCGCCCGGTGGCGCCGTCGATCAGCTCGCGCAGGATGTCCGCGTGACCCGCGTGGCGACCGGTCTCCTCGATCAGGTGGACCAGCGCCCAGCGGACCGAGGGCGCGTCGGGGTGGGGGAGCGGGTCGCCCAGGTCCGCGACCCCGTCGAGCACGGCGTTCGCCCGCGCGACCGCGTCCCGGTAGCGGGCCAGGACGTCGGCGACGGTGTCGGTCGGCGCGGCCAGGAAGGTCGACGGCCAGTGGATCCCCTTCTCCCCCAGGAAGGTCGCGCGCTCCACGTGCGCCAGGTGGTTGACCAGGCCGAGCAGGTTCGTGCCGGACGGGACGCCCGCGGTGCGCACCTGCGGTTCGGGGGCGCCGTCGAGCTTGGCGGCGGCGCAAGACCGCAAGTAGTCGAGGAATCCGCGCAGCACCTGGACTTCCGAGTTCCCGGTCCGGGGCGGCGGGGTGTCGTGACGGGGCATTCTCTGTCCTTTTCAGACGGTGTCAGCGGGTGCGGCGGATCAGCAGGACGTGGTCGACCACCTCGGCGCGCTGCCCGCCAGGGCCGGTCGCGACCCTGGTCGGCGACTCGCACCGCTCCACCGCCCACCCGTCCGCGTCCAGCGCCAACTCCTCGGCGACCTCGTGCGGCGGCGGGTTGTGGTCGTCCTGCCCCCACGACCAGGGCGCGGCCGATCCGTGGTCCACGACCAGCAGGCGGCCACCGGGCCGCAGCGACCGCGCGGCGGCGCGCAGGACCGACGAGCGGTCCAGGGCGAACGGGGTGTGCAGGTAGTGGGCGCAGACCAGGTCGAACCGGCCGCTCGGGAACGAGTCGGCCAGGTCGTGCCGCTCGGCGGTGACCCGGTCGGCCACGCCGTGCTCCCGCGCCAGCGCGGTCACCCGCTCGACGGCGGTGGCCGAGATGTCCGTGGCGCGCACCCGCCATCCCGCGCCCGCCAACCACAATGCGTCGCCACCGCCGCCGCACCCCAGGTCCAGCGCGTCACCGGGTTCCCACGCCCCGGCGACCTCTGTAAGACGCGCGTTCGGCGCGGGCGTGGCCGGTGGGCGGTTCGCGTGGACGTTCTCCCAGAACTCGGTCGCGCTGCTCATGAGTGCTCCTCTCCCTCGGTGCGGCCAGTCTCACCGGGAGCACCCTGAACTGGCACGGAAACTTGCCGTTTTGGCAAGATGGTGGGGTGGACCGGGAACTGGACGGGGTGCTCGACGCGGTGGGCCCCAGGCTGCGGGCGCTGCGGCGCGATCGGGGCGTCACGCTGGCGGAGCTGTCGCTGAGGACCGGCGTGTCCGAGAGCACGCTGTCCCGGCTGGAGAGCGGGCAGCGGCGGGCGACGCTGGAGTTCCTGCTGCTGCTGGCGCGCGCCCACGACGTGCCGCTGGACGACCTGGTCGGCGCGCCGCGCACCGGCGATCCGCGCATCCACCTCAAACCGATCACCCGGTTCGGCATGACGTTCGTGCCGCTGTCCCGTCGACCGGGCGGGGCGCACGCGTTCAAGATGGTCATCCCCGCCGAACCCGAACCCCTGGAACCCGCGCCGAAGACGCACGAGGGCCTGGAGTGGCTGTACGTGCTCAGCGGCCGGTTGCGGCTCGTGGTCGGGGACCGGGACCTGGTGCTGCCACCGGGGGAGGCGGCCGAGTTCGACACGTCGCTGCCGCACTGGTTGGGCAGCGCGGACGGGGGCGCGGTGGAGCTGCTGATCCTGTTCGGGCTGCACGGGGTCCGCTCGCACGTGCGACCCGACGCGAACCGGACCGGGAACGACGAGGAGCCCTGACCCCACGACGGGACCAGGGCTCCGGCGACCGGCGGTCAGCCCCGCCCGGCGCGCACGGCGGCCACGACACCGCCGTCCACCAGCAGGTCCGCGCCGGTGACGAACGAGGAACCGGGCCCGAGCAGGAACGCGGCGGCCTCGGCGATGTCGCTCGCCGTGCCGACCCGCCCGGTGCCGGACGCGGCCACCATCGCCCGCATCCGCTCGCCGCTCGCGCTCGCGAGCTCCTGCTGCCCCATGGGGGTGGCGATCACGCCGGGGCTGATCGAGTTGACCCGCGCGCCGCGCTCGCCCCACGCGCGTGAGGCGGCCTGGACCTGGAAGTGGTTGGCGCGCTTGGCGATCCCGTACGCGCCACCGGGGTTCAGCGCCGCCGGGTCCAGCTCGGGCGAGGCGATCAGCTCGGCCGCGGTCCTGGTCGCCAGCAACCGCTCCAGCTCCGGGGTGATCGGGGTCAGGTACCCGCCCATGCTGGCGATCACCACACCCGCCCCGCCCGGCGCGACGACCCGGCCGAACTCCGCCAGCACCAGTTCCACGCCGAGCAGGTCGACGGCGAGGATCGCCCGCACCGGGGCCTGCGCGGGGGAGAGCCCGGCGGTGTGCGCGACCTGCGCGACCCGCCCCAGCGCGGCGGCGGCGTCGGCCAGCGCGCGCACGGACCCCGCGTCCGACACGTCGACCCGCTGGGCGGTCACCACGTGCCCCTCGCCGCGCAGCGCGTCGGCGGCGGACGTCAGCGCGGCCTCGTCGAAGTCCGCGAGCAGCACGTGCCTGCCCGCGCCCTGGCGGTGGGCGATGGCCCGCCCCATGCCACCCATCCCGATGACCACGACCACCTCGGTGTCGCGCATGACGCCTCCCGTTCCCCGCTTCACGAGACGATTCGTCTCGTCTGGGTGCGAAGGTACCCTCCGCGAGTGGTCCAGTCGCACCCCCGCCGTCGCAGCGCGGCAGCGCACCGCGCCATCCTGGAGGCGGTGCGGGACCTGCTGCAGGAGTCCGGCTACGAGCGGCTGTCCATGGACGGCATCGCGGCGCGCGCGGGCGTGGGCAAGCAGACCCTCTACCGCTGGTGGCCGTCCAAGGCGGCGGTGGTGGCCGAGGCGACCGTCGCCGGGCTGGTGTGGAACGGCGGTGGCGAGGTCCCCGAGACCGGCGACGTGGCCGTCGACCTGCGCGCCTGGCTGACCGTCCTGGTGGAGTCCACGGCGGAGCGGGCGTCACTGGTCCGAGCCCTCATCTCGGCCTCCGCGGACGACCGGGGCGAGGCCCGCCGCCTCTACCTGCGCTTCACCGGCCCCCACCGCGACGCCGTCCTCGCCCGCCTGCGCCGCGGCGTGGACTCCGGCCAGGTGCGCCCCGACGCGGACCTGGACGCGGTCGCCGACGCCTGCGTGGGCACCCTGCTCTTCCAGGTCCTCACCGACAACGAGAACCACTCGGCGTCCCGACTGGACGGCCTCCTGCGCCTGCTCCTACCGGGCCTCCTGGTCCACCCCCAGGCCACTGGCGCCCCCGAACCACCCGGCGACCACGACTGACCTGGGCCGTCCCGCTCTGCCCCGCTGCTCACCTGGGCCGTCCCGCTCCGCCCCGCCCCGCTGCTCACCTGGGCCGTTCCGCCCCACCCCGCCGCTCACCTGGGCCGCTTCGCCCCGCCCCGTCCCGTCCCGCCGCTGACCTTGCCTTCCTCTCGCTGAGTCGGACTGCCCCACGGCGCCTGAGGCCGTCCCGCCGCTGCTCTGGGTCACCCCGTCGCCGAACCGTCCCGCCGCGCCTCGGCCGCCTCCTTCCGCCTCTGCCTCCGCCCCGACCGTCCCGCCGCACCTGGGCAGTCCCGCCGCCCTAACCGTCCCGCCGCACCTGGGCCGTCCCTCTGCCTTGACCGTCCCGCTGAGCCTCGGGCAGGCCCGCTGGCTGAGCCGTCCCGCCGCGTCTCGGGCCAGCCCACTGGCTGAGCCGGGCCACCGCCCCCCCTGAGCCGTCCCACCTCGTCGCGAACCGGCCTGTCACATCCCCAGCCCAGCCCGCCGTGTACCCGCCACCGCGCCACACCGCGCCCTTCTCATCACCCACCGCGATCAGTCGCATAACCGATCACTCGATCGTGTGGCCAACGGTGTGGGCCACCCGCCGCCCGGTTCCCGTACCGTGATCGTTTTGCCGGACGCCCGACCGGCGCGGTGATCGGAGGACGACGCGTGAGCGAGGTCTACCGGGACGAGGTCCCGGCGCACCTGAGGACCACGGCGCAACTGCGCTCGTCGGGAAGGCGACCGGTCGACCCGAGCAAGGCCGCCGCCTGGCTGGAGCGCGTCTTCGACGGCGACGTCTGGCGCACCGCCCTGCACGACGTCACCGCGACCACCCCGCTGACGTCGTCGCCCCCACGCGCCGCTGAACCAGCGCGCGCCACCACCTCACCCGCGCGCGAGGAGTCCGCGACGTGGGCCCGCGACGTCCTCGCCGACCGCGACGCGGTCGTGCTCGACACCGAGCTGACCGACTTCACCGGGCGCGTCATCGAGATCGCCGTGGTGGCCACCGATGGCGCCACCCTGCTGACCTCGCTCGTCGACCCGGAGGGCGCGCAGATCAACCCGTACGCGCAGCGCGCGCACGGCATCACCGCCCAGATGCTCACCGGCGCCCCCACGCTGGAGCAGCTGTGGCCGAAGCTCGACCACGTCCTGCGCGGCAAGCGGGTGATCGCCTGGAACGCCCCGTTCGACCTCACCAGGCTGCGCGCCGAGCACCGACGCCTCTTCGGGGACGCCGACCTCCCGGACTGGCTGACCGGCCCGTGGCTGTGCGCGATGCGCAAGCACGCGGCCTGGGTGGGCGACCGCAACACCAAGAGCGGCGGCTACCGCAACCACCGCCTGGAAGGCGGCCACCGCGCGGAGGGCGACTGCCTCGCCGCCCTGGCCTGGATCAAGCGCATGGCGGACACCGCGCCCGGCGCGGAAGCCAGCACGGAAGCGCGAGCCGACGCGGAGGCGCGAGCCAGCACGGAGGCGCACCCCGACACGGAAGCGCACCCCGACGCGGTCACGACCGGCGCACCGGCACCCGACCTGGCGACGATCCGCGAGCTGTGGCCCCAGGTCCTGGGCAAGGTCCGCGAGCACAGCCGGTCCCTGGAGGCCATGCTGGGCAAGGCGGAGCCCACCGTCGTGGCAGGCCGCGTCCTGACGATCCGCCACCCCTCCTCGGTGGTCGGCCGCAGGGTCGCGCAGAGCCAGAACCTCGACCTGCTCAACGCCGCGCTGACCGCCGTCCTCGGCCTGCCGTGGACCACGCGGGTCGCACCGCACGACCCCACCGCCTGACGGACGGGGCTTGAGTCTCAACCGCCTTGAGACCCCACAGTGGGCACCGTGAACGAAGACCAGCTGTACCCGATCGGCGACGTGGCGCGCCGAACCGGCCTGAGCGTGAGCGCCATCAGGTTCTACGCCGACGAGGGCGTGATCGAGCCGACCGCGCACACCGACGCCGGTTACCGCCTCTACGACGTGGCCGCCATCGCGCGCCTGGAGCTCGTCCGCACCCTGCGCGACCTCGGCGCGGGCCTGGACGACATCCGGGGTGTGCTCAAGGACGAGATGAGCCTGCGCGAGCTCGCGGCGGCGCACCTCGACGTCGTCGAGGACCAGATGCGCAACCTGAAGGCGAGGCGGGCCGTCCTGAGAACCATTGTGCGCCAGAACTCCGACGCCGGACAGGTCGCGCTCCTGCACGATCTGGTGAACATGTCCGACGACGCCAGGGACCGCCTGCTCAACGACTTCTGGACCGAGGTCACCGACGGCCTCCCGATCCACCCCGGCTACCAGGAGCAGCTCCGCCGCACGCGCCCCGTGCTGCCCGAGGACCCGACCGCCGAGCAGTTGCAGGCCTGGATCGCGCTGGCGGACATGGTGGGTGACCCGGAGTTCCGGACGGCCGTCCACCGCTTCTACGAGCAGGCCTTCGCCACGCCCCGCCCGAACGACCTCACCTCGCCCAGGATGGTGGCGCTGTCCGAGGAGCACAGCGCGATCGCGATGCGGGCCTGGGAGGCGGAGCGCTCCGGGATCGCGCCGGACTCGCCGGTCGCGCGGGAGCTGGCCGAGCGCCTGCTGCGGTCGACGGGGCTGATCAGCGCGGAGATGACCGGGCAGAGCATGGACGACGAGCAGTGGGCCGACCTGCGTCGGTTGATGACCGAACCGGAGGAGGACCCCGAGGTGCAGGAGGCCGTCGAAGGCTTCGCGGCGGACTTCGGCGGCGTGTTCAAGCCGTTCTTCGCACTCCTGGCGACGATCAACGACGTGCCGCTGGAGCAGCTGTGGAACACCGGTCCGAGCGACGCGTGGGTCGCGGCGGCGCTCAAGGCGGGCGGCTGACGGCAGGGTGACGGGCGGGGGGACCACTCACCCCCGCCCCGACACCACCCCCGTCCGCCAGGCCCACGCCGCCACCTCGACCCGGTTGCGCGCCACCAGCTTCCGCTGCGCGTTCCCCAGGTGCGTCTTCACCGTCGCCACCCCGAGGTGCAGCTCCCCGGCCACCTCGTCGTTGGTCCGCCCCAGCGCCACCAGCCGGACCACCTCCAGCTCCCGCTCGGTCAACGGCTCCACCAGCGCCGCCGACTCCTCGGCCTCCGCCGCGCCCCGCTCGGGCGCCAGGTGCGCCAGCAGCCGCACGGTCACGTTCGGCGAGATCATCGACGTCCCGGCCGCCGCCGCCCGCACCGCCTCCACCAGCAGCGCGGGCGACATGTCCTTCAGCAGGAACCCGCAAGCCCCGTGCCGCAACGCCCGGTACACGTACTCGTCCAGGTCGAACGTCGTCGCGATCAGCACGTTCACCGGGTCCCGCACCCCCGGCCCGGCCAGCAACCGGGTCGCCTCCAACCCGTCAACCCGAGGCATCCGGATGTCGAGCAGGCACACGTCAGGCCGCAACCTCCGCGCCTCGGACACCGCCGCCTCGCCGTCCCCGACGCTCGCCACGACCTCCATGTCCGGCTGCGCGCCCAGGATCATCCCGTACGCCGAGCGCATCATCTCCTGGTCGTCCGCGATCAGCACCCGGATGCTCATGGCAGCGATGGTGGCAGAAGGGCGACGACCCGCCACCCCACCCCCGCCTCACCGGGCCCGGCCACCAGCCGCCCGCCCGCCGCCTCCACCCGCTCGGTCAGCCCGGCCAGCCCGAAACCACCGCTGCCCAGCACCGGTTCCGCCGCCGCGCCCCCGTCGTTGACCACGCTCACCTCCAGCTCCCCGCCGTCCCCGGCACGCGCGCCCACCTCGACCACCCGCACCCCGGCCCCGTGCCGCAGCACGTTCGTCAGCGACTCCCGCACCACGTTCCGCACCACGTCCACCACGTGCGCGGGCAACCGCGTCCCGCGCAGCTCCGGGTCCACCGACGCGACCGCGCGCGGCGGTCCGGTGAACTCGCGCACCGCCTCGCCCAGCACGTCCGCCAGCAGCTCCCGCTCCCGCGCGGGCGCCTCGTCCCGCAGCACCGTGATCATGCCGCGCATCGACGTCAGCGCCTGGGACCCGGCCTTCTCGATCGCCTCCAGCATGGTGTCGAGCGCCTCCGGCGACAGCTGCGCCCCGGTGGACGTGGTGTACCGGACCGCCCGCGCCTGCGCGACGATCGCGGTCACGTGGTGCGCCACGAAGTCGTGCAGGTCCCGCGCGTACTCCAGCCGCTGCTCCTGCCTGGCCAGCGCGCTCCGGTCGGCGTGCCCGCGCTCGTGCAGCCGCAGGTACATGCCCAGCAGCACCGCGAACAGCATCCCGATGCCGATCAGCGCCCCCATGTTGACGTGCAGGTCCCGGTCCTCGTCCGCCAACCGCAGCGGCAGCGTGGCCGCGGCGACCACCAGCGGCGGCGTCAGCAGCACGGAGTGCAGCACCGGCCGCAGCACCACCACCCGCACGGTCAACCAGGCCAGCTCGATCAGCTCCACCAGGCCGAACGTGTTGTCCAGCCCCACCGGGACCTGCCGCGACAGCGCGGTGAACCCGATCGTCGCGACCAGCACCGGCAGCACCCACCGGGCCCGCGCCAGCGCGAGGGCTGGCAGCACCGCGCACACCGCGATCCCGACCGCGCCCTCCCACCGCTCCGCCGAGCCGACCTCCACCACCAGCACCCCGACGGCGAGCGCCCCGATCAGGGCGTAGAACACCACCGCGGCGATCGCGAGCGGTCGCTCCGCCGCCGACTTCCTCAGGCTGGGCATGGCCCGAACGCTACGACAGCTCCCCGCGCGCGCACCTCAACCGTTCGGTTGAGCCGCTCCCACGAGCGTCCGCCGCGCGGTTGATCCGCCGCCGCGCCGACCCGACCAGGCTCTTGCGGCGTGACGGAACACGTGGTGGCCGAGGCGGAGGCCCTCGGCAAGGTGTACGGGGACGGCGACAACGCGGTGGTCGCGCTGGCCGGTGTGTCGGCGCGGTTCGCCAGGGGCGGGTTCACCGCCGTGATGGGGCCGTCCGGCTCGGGCAAGTCGACCTTCGCGCACTGCCTGGCCGGACTGGACACCCCCACGAGCGGGACGGCCAGGATCGGCGGCGTCGACCTCGGCTCGCTGTCCGAGCGGGAGCTGACCCGGTTGCGCCGCGAGCGCGTCGGGTTCGTCTTCCAGTCCTACAACCTGCTGCCCACGCTCACCGCGTGGGAGAACGTCGTCCTGCCGCTCTCGTTGGCGGACAAGGAACCCGACAGGGCGTGGGCGGACCTGGTGGTCGGCGCGATGGGCCTGTCCGACCGGCTCGACCACCGGCCCGCCCAGCTCTCCGGCGGCCAGCAGCAGCGCGTTGCGTGCGCCCGCGCCCTGATCACCCGCCCCGACCTGGTCGTGGCGGACGAGCCGACCGGCAACCTGGACTCCCGCTCCGGCGCGCGCATCCTGGAGCTGCTGCGCCAGTGCGCCCGCGAGTGGCAGCAGACCGTCCTGATGGTCACGCACGACCCGATCGCCGCCGGGTACGCGGACCGCGTGCTGTTCCTGGCCGACGGCAGGCTCGTGGACACCATGGAGCGCCCCACGGCGGACCGGGTGCTCGACCGGATGCGCGGCTTCGACGCGCAGGCCGACACCGCGCCGCAGCAGAACCGGAGGGGGGTGCTCTGATGCTGCGCACCGCGCTGCGCTCCGTCCTGGAACGCCGCTCCCGCTTCGTGCTGCCGCTGATCGCGGTCGTGCTCGGCGTCGCGTTCACCAGCGGGGCCGTGCTCTACACCGGGTCGATCCGCGCGCAGGTCGCCGCCGCGCTGCCCGCCCCCGGCGTTGAGGTCACCACGCCGACCCCGCTGTCCGAGGAGGCGGTGCGGACCGCGACCGGCGCGGAAGGCGTTGCCACGTCGAGGGTCTACTCCTACGGCCGGGTGTTCGTGGTCGGCCGGGACGACGCGGTCGTCGGTCCGCCCGGCGCCGCGATCGGCCTCAACCGGGTGCCCGAGGAGCAGGAGCTGGTCGCGGGCGCCGAACCGTCGGGCGCCGACCAGGTCGCGCTGGAGGAGGGCACGGCCCGGCGCGCGGGCGTCGGCGTCGGCGACCGGGTCGAGCTGGTCGTCACCGGGACCGTGCGCGAGCACACCGTGTCCGGGCTGCTCAAGGCGGTCTCGCCGGAGCTGGCGCTGGGCGGCACGCTCGTCGCGTTCGACCGGGACACCGCGCGGACCCTGTTCGGCGACAGCAGGATCGTGCTCACCGCCTCGGCGGGCACCACCAACGAGGCGCTCGCCTCCGCGCTGCGCGACGTCCTGCCCGAGGACGCCTTCGTCCAGGCGGTCGACCCCGGATCGGCGCTGTCCGACAACGACAAGCTCGCCACGATCCTGCTCGTGTTCGCCGGGACCGCGCTGTTCGTCTCCATCTTCGTGGTGGCCAACACCTTCACCATGCTCGCCGCCGCCAGGGCCAGGGAGCACGCGCTGCTGCGCGCGGTCGGCGCGGACCGGAAGCACATCACCCGCGCCGTGCTGGCCGAGGCGCTGCTGATCGGCGTCGCCGCGACGGCCGCCGGGTACGCGCTCGGCGTCGGCGTTGCCGCGCTGCTGAACGAGCTGTTCGCGGTGACCGAGGTCGTGGGCGCGCCGCTCGTCCTGCTCGCGCCGGACGCGCTGCTCGCCGCGCTGGCCGTCGGCCTCTGCGTTCCGGTGGTCGCGGCCTGGGTGCCCGCGCGCCGGGCCGCCTCGATCCCGCCGATCGCCGCGCTGCGCACCGGCCAGCCGCCGACCGCGAAGTCGTTGCGGCGCAGGAACATCACCGGGATCGCGCTGACCGGGGCGGGCGCCGCGACGGTCCTGGGCGGTCTGGAGCAGCAGGACCTGGTGTACCTGGGCGCGCCGCTGCTGGTGATCGGCCTGCTCGTGCTCACCCCGCTCGCCGCGAGCGGTCTGAGCACCGCGCTCCGCCGCCCGCTCACCGCGCTGGTGGGCGTGCGCGGCAAGCTCGCCGTGGAGAACGCCCGCCGCAACCCGCGCCGCACCGCGTCCACCGCAGGCCCGCTGATGGTGTGCCTGGCGGTGTGCGCGGCGGTCACCGTGCCCGCCGTGTCGCTCGACGCCAGCGCCGCGGAGAAGGCCGCGGAGAACCAGCTCGCCGAGGTCGTGATCGCCCCGATCACCTACGCGGAGATCGCACCCGACCTGCCCGAGCGCGTCGCCGCGCTGCCCGACGTGCGCGAGGCGACCGCGTTCACCAGGTCCTACGTCGAGCTGGACGGCGGTGACGGCGGCGTCTTCGTCGCGGCCACCCCGTCCACCCTCGCCGACTTCGCCGACGTGCGGATCACCGAGGGCGAGCTGGCGGACACCGGGACCGGCGTCGCCGTCACCAGGCAGGAGGCGGAGCGGCACGGCTGGGAGCTGGGCACGACGGTGTCCGGCTCGGCGCGCGGCCACCGCTTCTCCTTGCCCGTCACGGCGTTCTTCGAGGCCCCGGAGAAGTTCGACGCCGGGATCGTCCTGCCGGTCGCGGCCGTCCCGGAGATGACGCCGTACGAGGTCCTGGTCCGCACCGACCCCGACCGCGCGGACGCGGTGCGCGACGCCATCAGGTCCACTGTGGACAACCCGACCCTGCTGGTGCGCAGCCGGGCGGACGCGGTGGCCGAGGCGGGGGCGCAGTACGAGCTGTTCCTGCGGATCCTGTACGCGCTGCTGAGCGTGTCCGGGCTGATCGGCGCGCTGGCCGTGGTGAACACCATGACGATGTCGGTGCTGGAGCGCACCAGGGAGATCGGCCTGCTGCGCGCGGTGGGGCTGGACCGGTCGCGGGTGAAGTCGTTGGTGCGCATCGAGTCCGGCGTGATCGCCCTGCTCGGGGCGGGGCTCGGGCTGGTGGCGGGTTGCCTGATCGGCGTGGTCGTCGTGCGCAGCCAGACCAGCGCCGTGGAGATCGTGCTGCCGTGGGGGAGGCTCGCCGCGTTCGTGCTGATCACCGCCGCGATCGCGGTGCTGGCGGCGCTGCTCCCCGCCCGCCGCGCCGCCGCGCTGCCGGTGCTCGACGCGGTGCGCAGCGACACGGAGTAGGGCAGGCGGTGGAACCCGGTCCGGTCGCGCCGAGGGGTCGCGACCGGACCGGGTTCCCGCGCTGGAAGCCTTGCGCCCTAACGCGTGCTGACCAGCAGCGGCACCAGCTGCTCCGCCGACGTCAACGAGCCGTGCTGCCCTGGGAACGTGCTCAGCAGCGGCTCCGCCGAGCTGCGGACCACCACCGCGCCACCGCGCGCCGCCACGACCAGGTCGCCCACGCGCGAGCGGACGTGGTCCGCCACGCGTGGGCCGAACCACCCCGCCTCGATCGCCTCCGCGCGGCTGACCACCCACGCCCGCTCGCCCAGCACCCCGGTCCACCGCGCCCGCACCGCCTCCTGCGCCCCCGGTTCCGCGTACACGTGCCGCACCCGAGGCTCGCCGCCGAGCAGCCGCACCCCCTCGCGCAGGTCCGGCTCCCGGTCGAAGTCCACCCGCTCGGTGACGCGCACCATCCCGTGGTCCGCCGTCACCACCAGCGCCCCGCCCTCGGGCAGCCGCTCGGAGATCAGCTCGGCCACCCGGTCCACCACCGCCAGCTGCGCCACCCACGACTCGCTTCCCGGCCCGTGCCCGTGGCCCAGCGCGTCCAGGTCGGCGTGGTACGCGTAGCACAGCACCCGGTCCCGCTCCCGCAGCGCCGACGCCACCCCGCTGACCAGGTCGCCCAGCGCGTGCACCCCCGCGAACTCCCCGCCGCGCAGCACCGCCCGCGTCAACCCGCTGCCCTGGAACGCCCACGGCGCCAGCACCCGCACCAGCACCCCGGCCTCGGCGGCGCGCTCGAACGCCGTCGGCGTCGGCTGCACCTGCTCCGGCGCCAGCACCGGCAGCAGGTCCCCGTGCCCGCTGTGCCGCTGCCAGCTGAGCGCGTTGACCAGCTCCTCCCCGTCCGGCCCGGACGCGGCGAAGGAGTAGCCGACGATGCCGTGCTCACCCGTCGGCAACCCGGTGCCGAGCGCGGCCACGCTGGTCGCGGTCGACGACGGGAACCCGGCGGTGATCGCCTCCCGCCCCTCGGCCAGCGACGACAGGAACGGCGCGGCGTCGGCGTGCTCCCGCAGCAGCTCCCAGCCGAGCCCGTCCACGAGCAGCACGCACGCCCGCGTCGGACCGGAGATCCCGAGCACGTCGGCCGTCCCCGGCACGCCCATCCCGGCCAGCAGCGAGGGAACGACGTCGGACAGGGCGCCCGACCCGTACCGGGGCAGCAGTGGTTCCATGCCCCCAGACCCTATCGGCGCTGATCAACCGCCGCGCACGGCACCGCGGTCGTCGGCCGCGGGGGAGGAGCACCAGTGCGGATCTTCGTGAACTACCGGCAGCGCGACCCGGACGGCGGCCTGTTACCGCACGCCCTCGCGGTGGAGGCGCTGGCCGACCGGCTGGCCGCCCTGTTCGGCGAGGGCTCGGTCCACTTCGACACGACCCTGCCGCCGGGCGAGCGCTACGCCGACGTGCTGCGCGACCGCCTCGCCGAGGCCACCGCGCTGGTCGCGGTGATCCACCCCGGCTGGCCCGCCGACCTCGAGGCCAGGCGGGACCGGCACAAGGACTGGGTGCGCGCCGAGATCGCCGAGGCCGCGCGGACGGGCAAGCGGATCATCCCGGTGCTGCTCGACGGCGCCGAACCGCCGCGCCACCAGGACCTCGACGAGGACCTGCACGCCCTGGCCGACGCGCAGGCCGTCCCGCTGAGGTTCGGCGCGTTCGACGCGGGCGTCGAGGCGCTGGCCGCCGAGATCGAGCTGCACGTCGAGCCCGCCGAGCAGCCGGTCGTGCCCCGCCCGGAACCCCTGCCCGACCGGGGACGCCTGGCGGGCGTGCTCATCGCGCTGACCGCGATGCTGCTGCTGGCACTGGTGGCCCCGCTCACCC
Organism: Actinosynnema pretiosum; assembly: GCF_024171695.1. Taxonomy (GTDB): domain Bacteria; phylum Actinomycetota; class Actinomycetes; order Mycobacteriales; family Pseudonocardiaceae; genus Actinosynnema; species Actinosynnema pretiosum. The sequence goes on from NZ_JAMTCF010000020.1 coordinate 67,423, forward strand.
GGAGCGCCCCCGCGCTGCTCGGCTCCGGCGCCGCCGTGGCGGTCTTCGCGCTGCTGCCGGGGATCCCGCTGGTCGTGGTGCTCGGCATGTCTGCCGCGCGGTTCGCGCTGGTCGGACCCGCGCTGTGGCTGGACGACCTGCTCACCCGCGTCACCGACCACAAGGCCTACGCGGTGTTCGGGCTCGGCGTGGTGCTGGTGTCCCTGGTCCTGCTGCTGCTCGTGGTCACCTCGGCGCTCGGCCGCTCGCCCGACGTCGTCGGCGCGGTGCTGGTGTGCTCGGTGGGCGTGCTGCTGGTCATGGGCATGCTGTGGGCGCGTGCGCAGGACTCGCGGTTGGTCTGGCCGCAGCACGTGCCCAGCCCCACCACCACCTGGGCGCGCGCCGAGCTGCTCGAGCTGGAGCGCAGGCTGCGCGGCGACTTCCCCGGCTGGACCCGCCCGCTGCCGATGTCCGCCCGCCGCACCGCCCGCGCCGCGCTCGACCGGCTCGCGGACATCCTCGACTCCCTCGCCGCGCAGCGGGAAGCGGGCAGGCGGTCCTGGTGGCGCGCCCGCAACCCGTACCTGTCCGCCGCGCACGTCGGCGCCGCGCTCGCCGCGATCCTCGTGCTCACCGCCGCGCTGCTCGTCCACTGGTCCGAGGCGGGCGCGGACGGCACGTCGGCGCTGTGGTGGCTGGCGGGGTGCGCGGCGTCCGCGCTGTGCTGCGCAGGAGCCCTGGAGCTCGACTACCGGGCCCACCGCCGCGCGCTCGACCTGACCCTGGCCACCGTCCCGGACCGCGCCGAGGCCGCGCGTGCCCGACTGGCCGACCTCAGCCGAACGTCGCTGCACGCCGCGCACCTGATCCGTGCGGGACAGCGCAGCGCCTGACCACGAGCGCTGCGCGCGACGCCGCCGTGCACCAAGCTTGATCACGACACCCGACCCGGAGTGGAGGACGTGGATGGACGCGCAGTGGTGGAAGTCGGCGGTCGTGTACCAGGTGTACCCGCGCAGCTTCGCCGACTCCGACGGCGACGGGATCGGGGACCTCGCGGGCATCACCTCGCGGCTCGACCACCTGGCCGCGCTCGGCGTCGACGTCGTCTGGCTCTCGCCGGTCTACCGGTCCCCGCACGCCGACAACGGCTACGACATCTCCGACTACCGGGACGTCGACCCGGTGTTCGGCACCCTCGACGACTTCGACCGCCTGCTCGGCGAGGTGCACGCCCGAGGCATGAAGCTCGTCATGGACCTCGTGGTCAACCACACCTCCGACGAGCACCCGTGGTTCGCGGAATCCCGCTCCAGCAAGGACAACCCCAAGCGCGACTGGTATGTCTGGCGCCCGCCGAGGGACGGCCACGAGCTCGGCGCACCGGGCGCGGAGCCCAACAACTGGTCGTCGTTCTTCTCCGGTCCCGCCTGGCAGGCCGACCCGGCCACCGGCGAGTACTACCTGCACCTGTTCGACCGCAAGCAGCCCGACCTCAACTGGGACAACCCCGAGGTGCGCGAAGCGGTCTACGACATGATGCGCTGGTGGCTCGACCGGGGCGTCGACGGCTTCCGCATGGACGTCATCAACCTCATCGCCAAGCACCCCGACCTCCCCGACGCGCCCGCCGAACCGGGTGCGCTCGGCGACGGCTTCCCTTACTACGGCACGCTTCCGCGCGTCCACGAGCACCTGCGCGAGATGCGCCGCGAGGTGTTCGACGGCCGGGAAGGCGGGTTCCTGACCGTCGGCGAGATGCCCGGCGTGACCACTCAGCAGGCCCGCGAGTTCACCGACCCGGCCAACCACGAGATCGACATGGTGTTCCAGTTCGAGCACGTCTCGCTCGACCACGGCCCCGGCGGCAAGTTCGACCCGGTGCCGCTGGACCTGCGCGCGTTCAAGGCGTCCATGGCCGCCTGGCAGGGCGAGCTCGCCGAGGTCGGCTGGAACAGCCTCTACCTGGGCAACCACGACCAGCCGCGCGCGGTCTCCCGGTTCGGCGACGACGACCGGTGGTGGCGCGAGTCGGCGACCGCGCTCGCGACCGTGCTGCACCTGCACCGGGGCACGCCCTACGTGTACCAGGGCGAGGAGCTGGGGATGACGAACTCGCCGTTCGTCGACGCGGAGGCGCTGCGGGACGTGGAGTCGCTCAACCACCTGCGGCAGGCGCTCGCCGCCGGGCAGGACGCGGACGCGGTGTGGCGCGGGGTTCGGGCGATGGGGCGGGACAACGCGCGCACGCCGGTGCAGTGGGACGGCGGGACGAACGGCGGGTTCACCACCGGGACGCCGTGGATCGCGGTCAACCCCAACAGCTCCTGGCTCAACGCCGAGGCGCAGCGCGCGGACGAGGGGTCGGTGTTCCACCACTACCGCAGGCTGATCGAGCTGCGGCACACGCTGCCGGTGGTGGTGGAGGGCGGGTTCCGGATGCTGCTGCCCGAGCACCCGGACGTGTACGCGTACGAGCGGGTGCTGGGGGAGGAGCGGCTGCTGGTGGTGGCGAACCTGAGCGGGCGGGAGCAGCGCGTCGACCTCGACCTCGGCGGCGAGGTGCTGCTGGCCAACGTGGAACCGGTCGGACCGGTGCTCTCGCCGTGGCAGGCGGTGGTGCTGCGCGGGTAGCGCTTCGGCTTCCCCCGCGCGGCGTTGATCCCTAGCCTGGGCGGGTCCGTGCTCAGGGAGGAGTGGCATGACCGGTTTCCGGCAGGCTGTCGAGGCCAGGGACGTGGCCGCGATCGAGGCGGCGCTCGCCCCGGACGTGGTGTTCCGCAGCCCGGTGGCGTTCCGCCCGTACCCCGGCAAGGCGATCACCGCCGCGATCCTGCGCGGGGTGCTGCGGGTGTTCGAGGACTTCCGGTACGTGCGCGAGATCGGCGGCGGACGGGACCACGCGCTGGTGTTCCAGGCCAGGATCGGCGAGGTGGAGGTGGAGGGCTGCGACTTCCTGCGGCTCGACGAGAACGGCCTGGTGACCGAGCTGACCGTGATGGTGCGCCCGCTGTCGGCGGCGCACGCGCTGTCGGAGACGATGGCGGCGCAGTTCCCGCAGATCCAGCGGGAGGCTGCTGAAGGCGCTGGTGGTGCGGGAGGCGGGGGTGGCGGGCGTGGCGCTGGTGGCGGGCGCGGGGGAGTGAGCGCGCAGGGAAGTGAGTGAGCGCGTGTCGGGCGGCGGCTCCGCGGTGGCTCCGCGGCGGAGTCCAGGTCGGGATGGCCGAATCAGAACGGCCATCCCGAAGGAACCGCCCCCCAGCACGGCGGAAACCGCCCAGGTACGGCGGAGCGCGTCCCGGCACGGCGGAGAGTGCTCCGGCACGGCGCGGGCCGCCCCAGCTCGGCGCGGTTCAGCTCTGACCGGGGTTGTCGGCCCAGGCACGTTGCCGAGCCCGCGCCCCGCGTCTGCGCGCCTGAGCCCGAGTCCGCGTGTCCGAGCCCGCGCTCGCGTCCGCGTGCCCGAGTCCGCGCGCCCGCGTCAGCCGTCCTGGTTCAGAACGCTCCCGGCAGCACCCCACCCGCCTTGCCTCGCACGGCCTCGGCGACCAGTTCCCTGACCCGCGCGGCGGGCACCGGCTTCCCAGGGTTCTCGTGCAACCACCGCAGCGCCTCCTGCTGCCCCAACCCCTCCGGCGGCGTGCCCGGCAGGTACGGGTGCACGTACACCGGCGTCCCCGGCTCACTGCGCCAGCTCTCGGCGAGCGACCCGGTGTCCACGGCGTCGAACCCCAGCACGTCCAGCAGTTCGGCCACTGCGGCTTTCGCCTCGGCGTCGTCCCCGGCGATCGGCAGCGCACTGCGGTCCGGTGCGCCCGAGGGACGGGCGGCGTTGGCAAGGTTGAAGAAGCTGATGCTGTTGAACGCCTTCACCACGCGCGCGCCGGGCAGCTTCCGCTGGACCAGCTCGCTGGAGGTCACCGAGTTCGAGTCCAGCTCGGCGATCACCTGATCGCGCTGCGGGTAGTAGTTCATCGTGTCGATCACGATCTTCCCCACGAGCGCGTCCGAGGGCAGGTGGTCGAGCGCGTGCAGCGGCACGGTCGCCACCAGCAGGTCAGCACCACGCGCGGCCTCGGCGGGGTTCGCGGCACGAGCGCGCGGCCCCAGCTCGGCGACGAGACCAGAAAGGCTCTCCGGCCCCCTGGAGTTGCTCAGCACGACCTCCATCCCCCGCGCCACCGCTTGACGCGCGAGGGTCCCACCGATCATCCCGGCCCCGATGAGCCCGAGCGTTCCGGTCATGCCCGTCCACCCCTCCACTGCCTCTTGCTGCGCTCTCTTACTGCGCTCCGATAAGTGGCACACAAGTGACACTTGCTGCGATCCGGAACGTAGCACAAGTGGCAGAAGGGTGTCATTTGCTACCGTTGCGCGGTGAAGGCGGAGTCCGACCGACGACCGCGCGCCGACGCCGCGCGCAACATCGAGCACATCCTGTGCGCGGCGCGCGAGGTCTTCGCCCGCGTCGGCCCGGACGCACCCCTGGACGAGGTCGCCAAGCACGCGGGCGTGGGCGTGCGCACCCTGCACCGGCACTTCCCGCGCAAGGAAGACCTGGTCAGGGCAACCCTGGACCGCGCCCTCACCCCCGACTTCGCGCACGCCATCACCAGAGCGAGGTCGGCCCCGAACCCGCTGCACGGCCTCACCGCGCTGATCGAGGAAACCCTCACCCTGGTCGACCGCGAACGCGCCACCCTGGCAGCGGCGAACAACCCCGGCGCCCTGACCTCGGCCATCGCCGAGCCCCTGCTGGACACCCTGACCGCGCTGACCGAGGGCGCGCGCCACGCGGGCCTGGTCCGCGCGGACCTCACCCCGGACGACGTCCACCGCCTCCTGGGGATGCTGACCAGCGTGCTGTGGGGCATGGAACCGGGCGATCAGGGCTGGCGCAGGTACGTGATCCTGATCCTGGACGCCCTGTCCCCGACCGCGACCACCCCACTTCCACCCGCACCCCCGCTCCGCCCCGCCAGCACGGGAGCGGAGTGCAGCCCCGATTGGCGCACCGGCGGCATGAGCGGGAAGTCGCGCCCCTGAACCGAACGACCAACCCCGGCCGTCCGGGTGACCGCTACTCCCAACCGCCACTCCCGACCGTCCCAGTGGTCACTGCTTCCGACCGTCTGGGGGACCGCTACTCCCGATCGCCTGGGTGACCGCCGCTCCTGGCTGCCCGACCAGCCGCTGTGCGCTCGTCCCGGTGTCCACCCTCGTGACCGCGCGGTTGTCGACTCGCGGTGCCTCTATTCGGTTTTCCGGCCGCGTGTCACGGCCAGTGGTCTAGTCAGCGCTCCCTCCTCTCCTCGTGCTCGCTCATCCGCCGTGCCTCTCGTGTTGCGGCAACGTGACCGTTCAGCCGCTTCGGGGTTTCGGCTTGCCGATGTGCCGAAGCCAGGTGATTTCGGCCGTCCGTTCGTCCGGTTGCGCGCCGCGCACGCCCTGCGGTACCTGGTAAATCCTCCTTCCGGTGTTCTGACCAGCGAAGTCACAGCAGGGCAGTAAGTCCCAGGACCCCCAGGTACTTCGGCGCTCCCCCTATTCGTCTCACCTAGTGGATCATGAACCCACTTCCGCAGTACTCCGAACGGGTGAGGTTTGTTCATGGCGCGAGCGCTGGTGGTCTACGAGTCCATGTTCGGCAACGCCAAGCTGATCGCCGAGGCGATCGCGCGTGGCCTGTCGATCTGGCGATCCACCGACGTGCTCGAGGTCGGCGTCGCGCCGGACGTCCTGCCCTCCGACCTCGACCTGCTCGTCGTCGGTGCGCCGACGCACGCGTTCGGACTCAGCAGGCCCGGCACCCGCAAGGCCGCAACGCAGTACCAGGAGCAGGTGCTCTCCTCCGGGCGAGGGATGCGCGAGTGGCTCGCCGTGGTCGCGCAGGAGCGGGTCGGCGTTGAAGCGGTCGCCTTCGACACCGGCATCCGCTTCGCCCCCGGCTCGGCCGCCCGCGTGGCCACGCTCGCCCTGCGCAAGCTGCGGTTCGAGGTTCGCTACCAGCCCAAGTCATTCGACGTGGTCACCGCGATCGGCCCGCTCCTGGACGGTGAGGCCGAGCGCGCCGAGGAATGGGGACGCGCCATCGCCGAAGCGTCCTTCTCCCACAACTGACCGCGACCGATCGGCACGTGCCAACCGCCTAGCCGACGACGACCCCTCGTGCTCGACGGCAACTGGCATCCGACAGCAACTGGCATCCGACAGCAACTGGCATCCGATGGCACCTGACGCACGACGGCGCCTGACGCACAACGACCGTTCAGTGCCCGACAGCCCAGCGTCCGGTCACCGGCCTGCCTCCGGTCACCGGCCTGTAACCGGCCAGCGCACGGCATTCGGCCAGCACCCTGTGGCTGGCTGAATGCGCGACCGCCGTCCAACGCGCGACGCTGTCGAGCGTGTGACTGCCGTTGAGCGTGTGACCGCTGCCGAACCGTGACCGCTGTCGAACGTGGGGTTATGTCGAACGCGTGATCATTGCCGGACGTCTGACGGTTGCTCTGCGTCCGACCTGCGCGCTGTCGAGGTCCACGCGGAACCGTCCTGCCCGGTCCACGTGAATCCACGCCTAAGCGCCTGTGAACGTCCGACAACCGCCGTCCGGTCAACCCCGCCCGGTCGTCACTGCACCTTTCTCACCGCATCCCTCACCTCCTCGTCGTTGCACAGCTCCAACCCACCGCCGCTCGGTGACCCGACACCGCCGACCCGCGTGTGGTGTGCGGCGAAAACCCGTCTCTACCAGGCTTGATCGCCGCTTTCCCCGTCAAGCTTGGCACGGTGGACCTCCTTGGGGCCAAGACCTTCGGAGGGGGAATTTCCGCGTTCATCGATGAATCACCCGGTGGGGCGACGCCACGGTTCCCGGTTGATCGGGCGCGAGGGTCGCCGAGTCAGTCCGCAGCACAGAAGAAGGGGGATCGTCCTCGGATTCCGCTGTCTTCAGGGCGACCAAGCCGCGTCGCGAACCCGCACGAATCGCCGGTGGCGCAGCAGGAAAGCGCGCACCACCCCGCCAGCCCCACCACAACCGGCCTGCAAGCCACCCCGGCCACCGAAACCGCTTTCGCCCACCCACCCCACCAGCCCCGTTCCCCGCGCCCCGGAATCCCCGCCAGGGTCGGAGGTCACCGCGAACCCCCGCGCACGGCCCGCGTTCGCGGGGCACTTGGGCGCTCCCCCCGAAGTCCCGAACGGAGCAGCGTTGCGTGGACCAGGAGGAAGGGGCGTGATGGTCCAGGCACTGGTGGTCTACGAGTCCATGTTCGGCAACAACAGGGCGCTCGCGGAGGCGATCGCCGAAGCCGTCGGCGGGGTCGCCGTCGAGGTCGGCGTCGCCCCGGAGGCGCTGCCCCCGGAGGTCGACCTGTTGTTCGTCGGCGCGCCCACCCACGCGCTCACGCTCAGCAGCGACGCCACCCGCTGGGCCGCCGCCACCGAGCACGCGGACGGCCCGCTGGTGTCCGGCGGTCGCAGCATGCGAGAGTGGCTGGCGAACCTCACCGGAGCGGAGGGCGTCGCCGCTCACCCGTTCGGCACGCACGTGAAGGTCACCTGGCCGCCCTCGTCGGCCGCCCGGTCCATCGGCAAGAAGCTGCGCGCCCTGGGCTGCGTGGTCGGCGAACCGAAGTCGTTCAAGGTCACCGGCTTCACCGGGCCGTTCGCGCCCGGCGAGGTCGACCGGGCCAAGGCGTGGGCCCGCACGGCGCTCAGCGGCGCGCCAGCTCGCTGAACGGCGTCGTCATCCCGTCGCGGACGAGGCGGGCCAGCTCGGCCCGCCTCCGTGCCAGCCTGACCACCGCCAGCAGCACGTAGAGCCCGGACAGCCCGAGCACCACCACCCGGTTCACCTCGGCGGGCAGCAGCAGGCTGGTGCCGAACTGCACCGCGAACAGCCCGAACAGGGTCGCCGCGCCCATCGCGCCGATGCCGAGGTCGACCAGTAGGCTCACCGCGAACAGCGACTGCGCCGCCGTGACCAGCAGCTCCAACCGCTGGTGCTCGTCCAGCGGCAGGCCGTCCACGCCGCCCGAGGAGATCGCGAAGACCACGGGCAGCGTGCCGACCAGCAGCGTCCACTGGTTGACCTTGCTCGACAGCAGCGTACCCAGCGACTCGGACGCAGCCAGCCGCACCGCGTACAGGCAGGCCACGATCAGCTCCGGCGCCTCGCTGGCCAGCGGCGCGACCCACTGCACGAGCAGGAACTCGTCGACGCCGAGCGTGCTGCCGGTGTCGACGAGGTTCTGCGCGAAGTGCTCGGCGCAGGCCAGGATCACCAGCCCCGCGAACCCGAACAGGCCCGCGACCCACCCGCGCCTGCGCCGCTTGGCCTGCTCGCCGACCCACTTCGACACCCCGTGCAGGTCAGGCTCCTCGGCGGGGGCCTTGGACAGCCGCCAGGTGTACGCGGCGAAGATCGACACGAACACGGCGGCGTCGAAGAACGTCAGGCTGTCGCGCAGCGGCAGGGTCAGCGAGTACAGCGTGGCCACGCCCAGGAAGACGACCTCGGCCGACATGACCGGCGTCAGCTCGACCCGGCCCGGCCGGACCACCCCGGCCCGCTCCCCGCCGCGCTCGCGGCCCTTGCGCAGCACGGCGAGCCCGGCGACCAGCACCACCAGCGGCCAGCCGATGCCGACCAGGATGCGGTTCGCCCCGGTCATGTTGGCCAGCGCCAGCGAGCACGGGTTCGCCCCGCCCTGGCCCGCGCACGTGCCGTGCTCGGCGTACACCTGCCCGGCCTCGAAGGTGAACACCATGTCGACGGCGTACTCGGGCAGCACCGCGACCATCGCCAGCACCGCGATCGCCAGGCCCGCGCTCACGTCGACCTGAGCCGCCTCGGCAGCCCAGGACAGCAGGAACGCCGCGGCGACGATGGCGATCCCGAAGATCGCGGCGGCGATCGGCGGTGGGAGGTCGGGGTGCGGCAGGCCCAGGTAGTCGGCGGCGCCGAGCAGGGCTCCGGGCAGCGCGAACGCCGCCGCAACGGGCAGTCTCCGGGGAAAGCCCCCGCGATCACCGGACAAGGTCACCCCGCGCGTGCTCGTCGCTCATGCGGACCGTGTTCCCGGTCGCGGCCGGGGATAACCCGGAGCCTACCCGGCAGGGGAAATACCTTAGGTTAGGCTGTGCTAACCCAATCTGGAGGTGCAGTCATGGCCCGCGACAACCTGTCCACCGCGAGCACCAAGCCCGAGCACTCGGCGCTGCTCACGCTCTCGGTGCTGCGCAGGGAGCGGGTCTCGCCGAACTTCGTGCGCGTCACCCTCGGTGGCGACGACCTCGCCCGTTTCACCCCGATGGGGTACGACCAGTGGTTCCGCTTGTTCATCCCGGTCGCCCAGGGCTCGCTCGACGGCGCGCCGGACAAGCTCACCGTGCTGTCGTACCTGAAGTACCTGACCGTGTCCAAGGGGCGCCGACCGGTGCTGCGCAACTACACGGTGCGCGCCTTCCGCCCCGAGGGCCCGGAGCTGGACGTCGACTTCGTCGTGCACGGCTCGCCCGACGACGGCAGCGCCGGACCGGCCACCGCGTGGGCGCTGACCTGCGCCGAGGGCGACCAGGTCGGCATCCTGGACGAGGGCACCGGGTTCGCCCTGCCCGACGGCGTGCGGCAGGTGCTGCTCGTCGCGGACGAGACCGGGCTGCCCGCGATCGAGGGCATCCTGGCGTCCCTGCCCGCCGACGTGACCGGCCGCGCGGTCGTGGAGGTGCCGGAGGAGGGCGACCGCAGGGACCTCGCCGGACCCTCGGGCGTGGAGGTCACCTGGCTGGTGCGCGCGGACGCGACGGCGGTGCCGGGCGCGGCGGCGAAGGCCGAGGTCGAGTCCCGGCCGCTGCCGGAGGGGCCGTTCTACGGGTGGGCGGTGGGCGAGTCGGCGCTGCCGGTGGGGCTGCGCAGGCACTGGGTGGGCGCGGGGGTCCCCAAGGAGAACGTCACCTTCTGCGGCTACTGGAAGGCGCCGAAGAAGCACGCCTGACCCGGTCGGCCCGGCCCTGACCGCACTTGTGCGGAGCGGATCCCGCGCGTGCGGGATAACAACGGGGCGAGGCCGACGAAGGGACGACGGGTGGAGCAGCACGACAGCCGGGGCAACGCGGGCGGGCACGGGCGGGAGCACCGGCCGCCCCGCCGGTTGCCCGCGACCACCCGGCACTTCGTCGGTCGCGACGCCGAGGTGGCCCGGCTGACAGCGCTCGCGGGCGCGGGCGGCGCGTGCGTGGTCGAGGGCCTGCCAGGCGTCGGCAAGTCCACCCTGGTCACCACGTGGGCGCACGCGGTCTCCGACGACCTGTTCCCCGACGGGCAGATCCACCTCAACCTCCACGGCTTCACGCCCGGCCGCGCGCCCGTCACCGCCGAGCAGGCGACGCACTCGCTGCTGTCCGCGCTGCGCGTCCCCGTCGCCGAGATCCCGGCCGACCCCGAGGACCGGATGGCGCTGTTCCGCGACCTGGTCCACGACCTCGCCCTGCTGCTCGTGCTGGACAACGCCCGCGACAGCGCCCAGGTCGAGCCCCTGCTGCCCAGGGGCAGGCCGTTCACGGTGGTCACCTCGCGCCGGAGCCTGACCGCCCTGCGCGCGGGCTACGGCGTGGAGGGCCTGCGGCTCGCCCCGCTGAGCCGGGCGGAGTCGCTGGGCCTGCTCGCCCGCCACCTCGGCGCCGACGCGGCCGACGACCCGGCCGTGGCGGAACTGGCCCGCAGGTGCGCGGACCTGCCACTGGCGCTGTCGATCGTCGCGGCCTCGGTCGCCCAGCATCCCGGCGTCGACCGCGCGGCCTTCGCCCTGGGACTGGCCGAGGACGGGGCGCTGCTGGGCTCGCTCGCGCTGGACAGCGCCACCGCCGACTGGCAGGCCGTGGTCAACGCCTCCTACCGGCTGCTCTCCGCCCCGGCGGCCCGCGCGCTGCGCCTGCTCGCGCTGCACCCCGGTGACACCTTCGACTCCCGCGCGGCGGCGGCGCTGTGCGGCACGAGCGCGACCGGCGCCGAGGCCGCGCTGCGCGAACTGCTGTCCCACCACCTCCTGGAGGCCGACGGCGCCCGCTACCGCTTCCACGACCTGCTGCGCGTGTTCGCCCGCGACCGGGTGGCCGAGGAGGAGGACGCCGCGACCCGCGAGCGGGCCGTCGAGGCGCTGCTGGACCACCTGCTGCACTCCGCCTTCCACGCCGACCGCCTGGTGAACGCCCACCGGACCCCGATCGCGCTCGGCCCGCCGCCGCAGGCCCCGCTCGCCCACGTCCCGGACCGCCGAGCCGCGGTCGACTGGCTGGTCGCCGAGCTGCCCGCGCTCGTCGCGTCGGCACAGCTCGCCTTCGACCACGGGCTGCTGGGGCACGCCTGGCGGATTCCCTGGGCGGCGGTCAACGCGTTCCAGCTGCGCGGGCGTTGGCAGGACTGGATCGACAGCCACGTCGTCGCGCTGCGCGCCACCGAGGAGCTGGGGGACGTCGGCGCGGAGAACCGGACGCTGCGGGCGCTCGCGCGTGCCTACGACGAGGCCGGGCGGTCCGAGGAGGCGGTGCCCTGCTTCACGCGGGCGCTGGCCAACTGCGAGCGCGCCGGTGACGCCAACGGCCGGGTGAACTGCCTCAGCGGTCGGGCCGGGAGCCTGCTGCGCGCGGGACGGGCCGGGGAAGCGCTGCGGGACGCGCGGGCCGCGTTGGAGGGGTACGCCGAGCGCGACGACCTGGTCGGCCGGGCGAGCACGACGAACCTGCTGGGGCGGATCCACACCGCGCTCGGCGCGCCACACCTCGGGGTGGTGCTGCACGGGCGCGCGCTGCGGCTGTTCCGGTCCGCCGGGGACCGGTACGGGCAGGCGCAGGCGATCGACGCGATGGGACGGGCCATGACCGCCCTGGGACGGCCGGGGTTCGCCGCGATCTGCCACCGCGTCGCGGTGGACGTGCACGAGGAGGTGGGCAACCACGCCCACGCCGTCGTGTCCCGAGGACTGCTCGCGGACGCGCTGACCGGCGCTGGCTGAGCACCGACGAGCGCGGCTCGGCGAGCGGGCACGGTGAACGGGCACGGTGAACGGGCACGGTGAACGGGCACGGTGAACGGGCACGGTGAGGCGCCCGTCCGGGAGGGCGGTGCAGCGCTGAGATGGTGCGGCGCTGACCTGTGCGACGGCTGAGCGGCGTGTGCTGAGCGGTCCTGCCCGGTGCCGGTGCCGACCGGTGCAGTGCTGACCGACGTCGGGCCTGAGCGCGGACGACCACGTGCCTGCGGTTCACCACGGGTGGTGGCGCACCTCAGTCAGGTGCTCCCGTGCTCGACCACCCGCAGGTCCGGCAGCCCGGTCGCCGGACCGACCAACGTGTTCGCCCGGTGCTCTCAAGTGGTCGCCCACGCCAGTTCAGCGTCGCCTGCCACGTCGAGCAGCAGCACCGGGCGCACGACGGGGATCGTGCCGGGGCGGGTGCGTGCGGCTCGCGGAGGATCGAGGGCAGCGAGGAGCGTCCCGGCATCCGGTTCCGGGTCGGCTCGGTCAGGCGCAAGCGGGCCGCGATCGCCTCGCGCTGTCCATTGTTCCTGAGCGGAAGGACGTCCGGGCGGGATCGGCGTCGAATCGCCGTCACACTTCCGGGTGGTCTAGTCGAGCGTCACGCGGCCGGTGACCACGGTGGTCGTCGCGCCGCCGATCCACAGGTCGTCGTCGGCGTCCCGCTCCACCAGCACGTGCCCGTCCGCCCCGACCACCGTCCCCTGGTGCGCGGCGTACCGGTCGGGCGCGCGGCCGGTGTCCACCAGCCAGCGGGCCACCCCGGCGTTCAGGCTGCCGGTCACCGGGTCCTCGGTCACCCGGTCGCCCTCCACGAACAGCGCCCGCACCTCCACCAGGTGCGGCGAGCCCGGCGGGTGCGGACCGACCAGGCCGAGCGCCGGTGCGTCCGCCAGCTCGCGCGCGGTCGGGACGCGCGCGCCCAGCACCGAACCCGCGTCCGGCGCCAGCACCGCGAGCCAACCGGGGCCGTTGTCCACGTGCGCGGCGTCGACCACCGGCACGTCCAGCACCTCGGCCAGGTGCGCGCGCAGGTCCGCGTCGACCGGTCCGGACCGGGTCAGCGGGGGAGCGGCGAAGGCCAACCCGCCCTCGGTCCGCCGCACCCTGACCAGTCCTGCCTCGCACTCCTGGGTGAACACCGCCTTGTCCACGCCGGACCGCTCGGCCCAGGCGTGGCACGCGCCCAGCGTAGGGTGCCCGGCGAACGGGAGTTCACCCGACGGCGTGAAGATCCGCACCCGGTAGTCCGCAGGGCCGGTCGGGGGCAGCAGGAAGACCGTCTCGGACAGGTTCGTCCAGCGCGCGAAGCGGGCCAGCGCCGCGTCCGGCAGGTCGTCGGCGTCGCCGACCACGGCCACCGGGTTGCCGCGCAGGGAGGTGCCCGCGAACACGTCCACCTGGCTGAACCACCTGCTCACCGCGACCTCCTCGCCTCCGACCGACGATGCGCCCTCCGCCCCGCCGAGCGCGGAACTTTCACCTGATCGTGCCGAGCAGCCGGTCCACGAGATCGTGCCACCCCGCTTCGAGCCGCTTCTGGCTCATGCCGCGAGTGGTCCGCAGGTGGTTCACCAGCCCGATCTCCAGGTACCCCATGAGCGTGACGGCGTGCAGCGTCAGGTCACCGCCCGCGCCCGCCTCCCGCAGCAGCAGCACCAGGTGGGTCTGCCGCAACCGCTGGCCGGGCACCGCGTAGCGCCGGTCGGGGTCGGTCTCGGCTGCCAGGTACAGGTCCCGGTCGCCGTGCTCGTGCCGCAGCACGGCGGGCCCGAACGCGTGCAGCCGCTCGGCCGCGCCCGCGCCGGGCCCGAGCGGGGGCGGTCCGGTCAGGTAGCCCGCCTGGAGCCGCTCCTCGCTGCGGTCCAGCAGGGCCAGCAGCAGGCCGGTGCGGTCGCCGAAGCGCCGGAACACCGTGCCCTTGCCGACGCAGGCGGCGCTGGCCACCGCGTCCATCGTCAGGTTGGCCGCGCCGTGCTCGTCCACCAGCAGTGCGGCGGCCTCCAGCAGGCGCGCCCGGTTGCGCGCGGCGTCGGCGCGCAGTCGTGGTTCTCCGGTCACCGGCTCCACGTCGATGCGCACCGGTCCGGTAGGGGTGCTCATGTGGGCAGGGTAACGCCATCGCGGCAGAAGTGGACTGCGGTCCGGATAAGTGATAGAACGTTCAAGCACCGTCAACCGGACCGTGGTCCGGTTGGAATCCACGTTGTACCACCGGGAGAACCCAGATGTCTGCACGCGTCCTCGCGTTCGTCGGCAGCCTCCGCGCGGCCTCGCACAACCGCCAGCTCGCCGAGACCGCCGTCAAGCTCTCCCCCGAGGGCCTCGACATCGACCTCTACGAGGGCATCGCCGACGTCCCCTTCTACAACGAGGACATCGACAACCCCGAGAACCTCCCCGCCACCGTCGCGAAGCTGCGCGAGGCCGCCGCGTCGGCCGAGGCGTTCCTGCTGTTCACGCCCGAGTACAACGGCACCATGCCCGCCGTGCTCAAGAACGTCATCGACTGGCTGTCCCGCCCGTACGGCGCGGGCTCGATGACTGGCAAGCCCGTCGTGGTCGTCGGCACCGCGTTCGGCCAGTACGGCGGCGTGTGGGCGCACGACGAGGCCCGCAAGGCCGCGGGCATCGCCGGTGGCGCCGTGCTGGAGGACCTGAAGCTGGCCATCCCCGGCTCGGTCACCCGCTTCGCCGACACCCACCCGGCCGACGACGCCGAGGTCGTCACCCTGGTCACCGACCTGCTCGACAAGCTGTCCGCGCAGCTCAAGACCGCCGCGTGAGACCCCCGGTCCCGCTTCCGGCGGGACCGGGCCACCCGCGCCCACCGGTTTTTGTCGGTGGTCGCCGCTAGCGTTCGCCCCAACCTGGAATCCGGTGTGGGGAGGGCTGGCTGTGGAGCGGTTGGAGTACGTCGGCGGCACGTCGCGCAAGTTCTGGGAGGGCGCGCGCGACGGGCTGTCGGTGACGGTGCGGTGGGGCCGCATCGGGACCTCGGGTCAGTCGAGGACCAAGGAGTTCGCGTCCGAGTCGTCGGCGCGGGAGCACTTGGCCAAGCTGGTCGCCGAGAAGCGCGCCAAGGGGTACTCCGACGGCGCGCACACCGCTCCCGCGCCACTTCGGGACCAGGCCGACGCCACTTCGGGGAGGGGCGCTGGCTCACCCCGGTCCGGGGCCACCACGGACGTCGCGCGCGACGTCCCCCCGGACCGACCGGACGGGGTGGGTGGTGGTGCGGGGCCGGGTGCATCGGCCCCCGGCGCCATCGCCGCCCCGTCGGAACCGGCCTCGACCGTGCCCGGAGGGCTGGACCACTTCGCCCCGGCGGCAACGCCGTCCGGAGGGGGCACCCACCTCGCGCCCTCGGTCGTGGCGGTCCCGGAAGGCCGGACCGCGCCCGGCGGGGTCGGCCACCTCGCTTCCGCGCAGGTCGCCGCGTTCGAGGCGACCGAGCGGGACGGCGGCGAGGCGCCCTCCCCGGCGGGCCGGATCGTGCCAGGAGGGCTCGACCACTTCGCCCCCGCCACGCCTCCACCCAGGACCGAGCCCGGCGCGGAGCCCGCGTGGGACCCGGTCGCCGAGGACCGCTGGCCCGACGACGCGCGCCCGCACCGCCTCGCCCTGCACCGCAGGGGCGACGGGCACTCCAAGCGCAAGCTCGCGCCCGGAGCCGCCGCCGAGATGCGCGCGCTCGCCGAGAAGCACGACGAGCAGGTGCGGCAGCGGTCCTGGAAGGCCCGCCTCAAGAGCGACGCCGACCTCGTCGACGCCCTGACCGCCCACCTCGACGGCCACGCCAACCCGGTCGGCGCGGGCGTGCTGCACAACGTGCTCGCGCGGCACACCTCCTCCTACGAGCTGGACAAGCTCAACGCGCACGCCGACGCCTGGCTCGCCGAGCACGGCGTCGTGTTCGCCACCGAGGCGGTCCTGGCCAGCGCCACCACCGTCATCGGCGACGGGATCAGCCACCAGTCCACGCGCAAGGCGATCAGCCGCGCCTGGTACGGCATCGAGCTGGTCGGACGGGTCCGCGCCGCCCTCGCCACCGCGACCGACGTCGAGTACGCGGAGGCCCTGGACCGGGTCGGCGCGTACCTGGACCGCCGCTCGGCCCGCGCGATCGCCGCCGTCCTCCTGCCGACCGAGGCCGACCTGGTCGAGCTGATGTGCCAGGACGTCCGGGCCGCGCACGACGAGGAGCAGCGCGCCCACGTCGTGCTCACCGCCATCAGCACCCCCGAGCAGCTCGACCTGGTCAAGCCGACCGTGCCGCTGTGGGACGTCGACAACTGGAACCGCACCCTCCCCACCCTGGTCACCACCCTCGGCGCCGACGCCCTGCCCGCGCTCCTCGACTGGTTCCGCGCCGACGACGCCACCCCGTCCCTGCGCGCCGCGCTCGCCCAGCACATCGCCGCGACCCCCACCGACGAGGCGCTGCGCTTCCTGGTCGACCTCGCCCCCGACCGCGCCACCTCGGGCCAGCTGCTCACCGCGCTGCGCCGCCAGCCCGGTCGGGCCACGCGGGTGCTCACCGACGCCGTGCTGGCCAGGACCCGTGGGGCCGCCCCCGCCCGGACCCCGGTCTGGGACCTGCTGGAGGCGCACCTGCTGGCCTGCCCGGCCACCGTCGCCGCCGTCCCGCTCGCGCCCGAGGCCAGGGCGCTGGTCGACGGCGTCGCCGAGGGCTTCGCGGACCGCGTCCCCGAGGCCGACCCCGCCGACCTGCCCCGCCCGCTCGTGGACGCCCCGTGGGAGCGCGCCACCACCACCGCGCCACCCGCCGTGGTGCGCGGCCTGGAACCGCTCGGCGACGCCGCCGAGAAGTGGCTGCCCGGCGAGCGCGACGAGTGGCTGGCGGGCATCCCCGACTACTTCCTGCCCTGGGAGCAGGTGCGCGACGCGGTCCTCACCGACGAGGGCAACTACCTGGAGCGCGAGTCCGCCCTGCTGCGCGGGCCGGTGGACCAGGTCAGGCACCTGCTGCGCCAGCTCGGGCCGTACGGGATCTACAACGCGGAGACCGGCCGCGCGCTGGTCGCCCGGTTCGGGACCGACCTGCTGGAGGTGCTGCCGGAGCTCCACGTGTACCCGTCCGTCGCGACCGAGATCCTGCTGCCGCTGCGCTCGCGGTGGGTGGCGGCGCTGATGGCCGAGTCGCTGGGCAAGCGGCTGCACCGGCCTCGGGCCGTCGCCTGGTTCGAACGGCACGGGGTGGACGGCGCGCGCCCGCTGGTGGCCGCCGCCGTCGGCCCGACCGGTCGGGTGCGCGCCTCGGCCGAGGCCGCGCTGCGCCTGGTCGCGGACCGGGTGGGCGCCGAGGCCGTGCTCGCCGTCGCGGCCGAGCACGGCGACAAGGCGCACCGGGCCGTGCGGAGCCTGCTGGAGGTCGACCCGGTCGACGTCGTGCCCACGAAGCTCCCGTCGCTGGAGGGCGTCGACCCGGCCGTGCTGCCCCAGGTGCTGCTGCGCGGTCGCCGTGCCGCCGTGCCGCTGTCGGCGATGCCGAACCTGCTGCTGAGCCTGGCGATCGACCGCGCCGACAGCAGGTACGCGGGCGCGCTGGTCGTGCGCGAGCTGTGCGACCCGGAGTCGCTGGCCGGGTTCGGGCGGGCGCTGCTGGGCCGGTGGCGGCTGGGCGGGATGCCGTCCGAGCAGGCCTGGGTGCTCACCGCCCAGGGCGTGGTCGGCGACGACGAGACCGTGCGCCTGCTGTCCCCGCTGATCCGGGTGTGGCCGGGCGAGGGCGGGCACCGGCGCGCGGTGACCGGGCTCGACGTGCTCGCCCAGATCGGCAGCGACGTGGCGCTCATGCACCTGGACGCGATCTCGCGCAAGGTGAAGTTCAAGGGGCTCAAGGCGAGCGCGCGGGAGAAGCTGGAGCAGATCGCCGTCGACCGGGAGCTCAGCGCCGACCAGCTGGCCGACCGGCTCGTGCCGGACTTCGGGCTGGACGCGAGCGGCACGCTGGTCCTGGACTACGGGCCGCGCCGGTTCACGGTCGGGTTCGACGAGCACCTGAAGCCGTACGTGCTCGACGGGGACGGCAACCGCCGCAAGGAGCTTCCCAAGCCGGGCGCGAAGGACGACCCCGAGCTGGCCCCGGCGGCGCACCGCAGGTTCGCGGCGCTGAAGAAGGACGTGCGCACCTCGGCGGCCGACCAGATCGTCCGGCTGGAGAACGCGATGGTGGTGGGCAAGCGCTGGACGGCGGCGGAGTTCACCACCCTGCTGGCCGGGCACCCGCTGCTGCGCCACGTGGTCCGCCGCCTGGTGTGGCTGGCCGAACGACCCGGCGAGGACGGGGCGGGGCGGGCGCTGAGCTTCCGCCTCGCCGAGGACGGCAGCCTGGCCGACTCGGCGGACGACCCGGCGCCGCTGCCCGAGGACGCCGAGGTCCGCATCGCGCACCCGCTGCTGCTGGCCGGGGAGCTGGACGCGTGGGCGGAGGTGTTCGCGGACTACGAGCTGCTCCAGCCGTTCCCGCAGCTGGGCAGACCGGTGCACGCCCCGGAGGACGCGGACGCGGCGGTGAAGGCGCTGCTGGAGGGCGAGGTCGAGTCGGGCAGGCTGCTGTCGCTGGTGCGCCGGGGCTGGGAGCGCGCCGAACCGCAGGACGGCGGTGTGGAGCCGTGGATGGTCAAGCGGCTGAGCCCGACCCAGGTGCTGGTGCTGGACCTGGACCCCGGTCTGTACGTGGGGGCGGTGTCGATGGTCTCGGAGAAGCAGCGCCTGGCCGCGCTGACCCTGGAGCGCCCGGCGAGCTACTACTGGAACCCGCGGGGCAAGGAGACCCCGTCCCTGTCCACGCTGGACCCGGTGGTGCTGTCGGAGCTGATCGCGGACCTGGAGGCGCTGCGGGCGTGACGGTGGGAGCGGGCGCGCCTGGTCGGGGGGCCGTCGAACCGCTGGAGCCGTGCCGGGCTCCGGCGGGTCAGTAGCGCGGTCTTCCGTGCGGGCGGGTCGTGGTCGTGGGGCGGGTGGCTCGGCCCTGGTCGACCGGGCGGGTGGTGGCGCGGGCGCGCTTGCGGGCGTGCGCCGCGCAGCCCGGTGACCCCGGGCGCGCGTCGGTCCCCGGTCCGTCACCCGGCGCGGTCAGGTCGTCGGTCGTGGGGTCAGTCACCCGTGCCCTCCTCCGGGTCCGGGTCGTCCGCGCCCAGCAGGTAGGCCAGTTCCTCGACGTCCATCGGGGCCTGCCTCGACTTCACCTCCACGTCCGGTGCGGACGCCAGGAACTTCAGCGGCTCGGGGAGCAGCTCGACCGGGACCGGGGGGACCGCCAGGCGGACCGGCACGATGCGCTTGCCCAGGTCCCTGGCGGCCAGGAGGGTCGCGCGCACCGGGTCCACCGGGCTCTCCAGGAGCAGGCCGCCCTCCGGGGCGTCGTCCAGCCAGTGCCTGCCGATCACCACCAGGACCGCCGACGCCGCGTCGACCTCGGAGCGGGGTGCGCCCTCCGGGGCGGAGATGAACTCGGCGGCGCCGCCGAAGCGCTCGGAGAGCGTGTCCCGCAAGAGGTCGGTGCCGAACTTCTGATCGGCCGGGCGGTGGGAGAAGATGATTTTCTGCACGACTGGCACACCTCGCGTCTGCGCGGAAGATCGGGTTTCCGGGAAATCGCCGCCTTCCAGGGGCGGCAGGGCGAGCCTGCCAGATCAGCGCCCCGGTCCGTCAAGGTTTCCGGCAGACTGGGGGAGGGTTTCCTGTTTCCAGTTCGTTTCCCCCTCGGGCGGTAACCCCTATTTCTACGGAAAGCGGGGGAATTGTGCAGCGGATTCCGCGTGGAGCGGGTGGGAATCGGCGTGAAAACACCGGACTGCGCCGCAAGAAGGCGGTGCGCGGGAGCGGGAACGGTGCTGCGCGCGGCCTTGGGCGGTGGTGCGCGGTCGCTTCGGGGGTACCGCAGCGGTCCGGTGGGGGAGTGATGATCGACAAGGTGTCCGGGGCGCCGCGCCGGGTTACCGTCGGGGCGATCACTCAGCCGTCCGCACCGGGGAGCGCCGCCGCACGATGACCGCCGAACTGCTGCCCGTCGCCCGCGAGGCCGTCGCCATCGCCCGCCGCACCGTCGTCTCCAGCGCGCCGACGGGCGTGCGCGAGAAGGTGGCCCGCGACGTCGTCACCGACGTCGACCTCGCGGTGGAGGACGCGGTCCGCGAGTTCCTCGCCCGCGAGACGCCGCACCTGGCCTTCGTCGGCGAGGAGCGCGGTCGCAGCGGGCCCGACGACGCGCCCTGGTGGGTGCTCGACCCGGTCGACGGCACCTCGAACTTCGCGCGCGGCATCCCCCTGTGCGGCATCTCGCTCGGTCTCGTGGAAGGACCCACGAGCGTGCTCGGCGTGATCGACCTGCCGTTCCTGGACCTGGGCTACCACGCGGTGCGCGGCGGCGGGGCGTTCGTCGGGGACACCGCGCTGCGCGCCTCCGCCACCACCGAACTGCCGCAGGCCGTGGTGTCGCTCGGCGACTTCGCGGTGGGCGAGGACGTCGGCGCGGGCAACCGGGTGCGGCTCGCGCTGCTGGAGCGCTTCGGTGCCCGTGCCCAGCGCGTCCGCATGGTCGGCAGCGCCGCGATCGACCTGGCCTGGGTCGCGGACGGCAGGCTCGACGCCGCGGTCATGCTCTCCAACCTGCCCTGGGACACGGCGGCGGGCGTGCTGCTGGTGCGCGAGGCGGGCGGCCTGGTGCTGGACGCCGGTGGCGCCGACCACACCGTCACCTCGCCGTCGACGGTCGCGGTGTGCCCCGGCCTGCGCGACGCCGTCCTCGGGGTGCTGCGGGAGGCGGGGGCCTGAGCGCCCACATCGGACCCGGAGTCCGGTCGCCCGCGCGCCGCGCACTACTGTCGTGCTCAGCGGATCCTGGGCGTCACCGCCCGACCGCGTTCCCGAGCGCCACCCCGGAACACCCCTGAGAAGCAGCACCCCCTGAGCACCGCCCGGAGCGCCACCTCCGGGCAGCACCCGCGACCCCGGTCACCACGGCGGGCGGCGAGTTGTCGTCGGCCCCCGTGGGTGGTGTTGGCTTAGCGGGTGACCACGAGGTTTACCCATGTCCCCTGAGCAGAGCGCCGCGGCGCCGCTGCCCGCGACCGAGGCGGGAGCCGCGCCCGGCGGCGGACGTCCCCCCGGAGCGGGAACCCCCGGAGCAGGAACCCCGAGCGACGACCGGTCGGGTGCGGGCTCGCCCCGCGACGACCGCCCGAGTGGTGACGAGCCCGGCGAGGACCGCCTGAGCGGCGTCCGCCTGGGCGAGGACCGTCCGAGCGAGAACCGCTTGAGTGAGGACCGCTTGGGCGAGGACCGTCCGAGTGGCGACCGCCCGAGCGAGAACCGCCTGAGCGGCGCCCCGTCCAGCGACGAGCAGTCGAGCAGGGGCGAGTCGAGCGTCGTCGAGTCGACCGGCGCCCAGCTCGCCGACGACCGGTCGACCGGCGCCCAGCCGGGCGGCGACCGGAAGTCGGGCGCCGAAGCACCCGGCCGCGCGCTGCTGCGCGACGTCTTCCGGCGCAACGCCCGGTCCACCGCGCTCGGCTGCGCGCTGTCCGTCGTGCACCAGACCTGCGAAGCGCTGGTCCCGGTCGCCATCGGCCTCGCCGTCGACCGGGCCGTGTCCAGCGGGTCGCCCGCCGCGATCGCGGTCGCGGTCGTCGGGGTGCTGCTGCTGTTCGCGGTGCTCTCCTCCGGTGGAGGCCTGTCGTTCTGGGTGCTCGACCGGACGATCCTGACCGAGGCGCACCGGTTGCGGGTGCGCGGGATCGGGCGGGTGCTCACCGACCCGTCCGTCGGGCAGGACCGGCGGGCCGGTGAGCTGACGAACATCCTCACCTCCGACGCCCGCGCCACCGCCGAGTCGCTGCGCGTGCGCGCCCTGCTGGTGTCCGCCTCGGCCGGCCTGACGGTGTCCGTGGTGGTGCTGCTCGGCGTCGACCTGCTGCTCGGGCTCGGCGTCGTCGTGGTGCTGCCGCTGCTGGTCCTGGGCGTCGACCGGCTCGGGCCGTGGCTGGAGAACAGGGTCCAGGCGCGGCAGGAGGCCGGTGGGCTCGCCGCCGCCGTCGCGGCCGAGCTGGTGCACGCCCTGCGCCCGCTGCGCGGCTTCGGCGGCGTGCCCGAGGCGGTCCGCCGCTACCGGCTCGCCAGCCGCCGCTCGCTCGGCACCGCCGTCGACGCGGCCACCGCCTCGTCCGCGCTGGTGGGCGTCGGCCAGATCGCCACCGGACTGCTGCTGGTCGGCACCACCGCCGCCGCCGGTCTGATGGCGCTGTCCGGGCGGATCAGCGTCGGCGAGCTGGTGACCGTCGTCGCGATGGCCTCCTTCGTCGCCGACCCGGTCCGCTACATCGCCGACTGCGTCAAGCAGATCGCCGTGTCCCGCGCCAGCGCCGACCGCGTCGCCGCGCTGCTCACCCCCGCCCGCGCCGAGGAGCGCGCCGCCGACCCTGACCCCGGTCCGCTGACCGTGCGCTCGGCCGGTGTCGAGTTCACCCTCAAGCCGGGCGAGGTGCTGGGACTGGTGGTCGCCGACCCGGCCGTCGCCGACCGGCTCACCGCGCTGCTGAACGGGTCCGGTCCCGGCGCGTGGCTCGGTGACGTGCCGCTCGCCGACGTGGACATGCACGTGCGCCGCCGCCACCTGCACGTCGAACCGCACGCCGCCCACCTGCTCGGCGGCAGCCTCACCGCCGCCCTGGACACCGGGCGCGCCACCGACCAGGCCACCGTCGACCGCGCGCTGGCGGCCGCCTCGGCCGAGGACGTCGTCGAGTCGCTGGTCGACGGCGACCTGCACGACCACGGTGCGAACCTGTCCGGCGGGCAGCGCCAGCGCCTCGCGCTGGCCAGGGCGCTCGCCGCGCGGCCACCGCTGCTGGTGCTGCGCGACCCGCTCACCGCCGTCGACGCGGTCACCGAGCACCGCGTCGCCAGGGGCGTGCACGAGCTGCGGCACGGCACGGGCGCGGGCACCGTCGTGGTGACCACGTCCCCGCCGCTGCTCTCCCGCTGCGACCGCGTGGTTTTCGTGGCCGCCGAGGTCGAGGCGACCGAGGGCGTCTCGCACGCGGGCGCCGCGCACGCCGAGGGCACCCACGCCGACCTGTCCGCGATCCCCGCGTACGCCGAGGTGGTGCTGCGATGACCACCGCCGAGAAGACCACCGCCGAGCGGACGGGCGAGCCCGTGACCCACCCCACCCTGCCCGTCGCCACCGGCCGCCAGTCGGCCGCCGAGCTGTGGCGGGCCGTGCGCGCCCACCGCTCCGAGGCGCTGGTCGTGCTGCTGCTGACCCTGCTCGCCAGCGCGGGCGTGGTCGCCGGACCGCTGCTGCTGGGCAGCCTGGTCGACGTGGTCCGCGAGGGCGCGACCACCGGCGAGCTGCTCGCGCTGCTCGCCGTCACCGCCGCCGCCGTGCTGTTCGGCGCGGTGTTCACCGCGCTCGCCCTGCGCGCGATGGAGCGCCTGGGCGCCAGGGTCTCCGCCGACCTGCGCGAGCGCGTCCTGGCGCGCGCGCTGGCCGTGGAGCCGAAGGTGCTGGAGCGGGTGGGCGTCGGCGACGTCGCCTCCCGCGTCACCGAGGACGTCGAGCACTTCGTCGCGGCCGTCCCGCTGGTGTCGTCGGTGTTCAGCGCCGTCGTCACGGTCGTGGTGTCCGCGTTCGGCTTCGCCTCGCTGGACTACCGGCTCGCGCTCGCGTTCTGCGCGGTGTTCCCGGTGTACGCGCTGGCGCTGCGCTCCTACCTGCCCAAGGCCGGTCCGCTGTACGCGGCCGAGCGCCGGGACGCCGCCGAGCGCGGCCGGGTGCTGCTGGAGTCGCTGCACGGCCTGCCCACCGTGCGCGCCTACGACATGCAGGAGTTGCAGGCCAAGCGGGTCGAGGTGGCCTCCGAGCGCAACGTGAGCACGGCGCTGCGCGCGCTCAAGACGGTGCTGCGCTTCAGCATGTCGATGAACGCGGCCGAGGCGGTCGGGCTGTCCGCGCTGCTGCTGACCGGCTACCTGCTGGTGACCTCGGGCGAGGTCACGGTGGGCGCGGTCACGGCCGCCGCCCTGCTGTTCCACCGCCTGTTCGGGCCGCTGGGGATGCTGCTGATGTCGTTCGACGACATGCAGCGCGCCGGTTCCGCGCTGGCCAGGGTCGTCGGCGTGCTGCTCGCGCCGCAGGAGCCCGAGCGCGCGCCGAGGTCCCCGCGCGGCCCGGTCGCCCTGACCGCGCACGGCGTCCGGCACTCCTACGACACCGGCCGCGAGGTGCTGCACGGCGTCGACCTGGAGGTCCCGGCTGGCACGTCGCTGGCCGTGGTCGGGGCCAGCGGCGCGGGCAAGACGACGCTCGCGGCGATCCTCGGCGGGGTCTTCCCCGCCACGGAGGGCGAGGTGCGCCTGGTCGACGACGGCGGCCCGGTGCCGGTGGGCGAGCTGGACCAGGACGGCCTGCGCGACTGGGTCGGCGTGGTGTCGCAGGAGACGCACGTGTTCGCTGGTCCGCTGCGCGACGACGTGCTGTTCTCCGCGCCGGACAGCACCGACGAGCAGGTGCGCGCCGCGCTGGCCGCCGTGGGCGCGGACGCCTGGGTGCGGGCCCTGCCGCAGGGCCTGGACACGCGGGTGGGCGCGGGCGAGCACCCGCTGACCGCCTCGCAGGTGCAGCAGTTGGCGCTGGCCAGGCTCGTGCTGCGCGACCCGCCGGTGGTCGTGCTGGACGAGGCCACCGCCGAGGCGGGCAGCTCCGGCGCGCGCGACCTGGAGCGGGCCGCCGAGGCCGCGGTGCGCGGTCGCACCGCGATCGTGGTGGCGCACCGGCTCACCCAGGCGAAGGCGTGCGACCGGATCGCGGTCGTGGACGCCGGGCGCGTGGTCGAGCTGGGCACGCACGACGAGCTGGTCGCCCTGGGCGGTCGGTACGCGACGCTGTGGGCGGCCTGGTCCCAGCGTTGACCCGACCAGGTGCTGACCCGACCCAGTGCTGAGCTGTCCCGACGCTGACCGCCCAGCGCTGACCGCCCAGCGCTGACCGTCCAGCGCTGACCGTCCAGCGCTGGCCGTTCAGAGCTGACCCGGCCAGGCACGGGCCCGCGCGACACGGCCAGAACGAGGACTGACCAGCACGACGACGATCAGCACGAAGACCGACCAGCGCGACGACGCTCGAACGCCGGTTCCCACGCGTGACGGGGACCGGCGTTCGGCCGTCACGGCCAGGTCCGGTTCGAGTCGGCCAAGCCCAGCCAGGCTCGGTCCAACCAGGTCCGGCTCAACCAGCCTCCCGGCCAGCCCCGGCCAGACCCGGCCCATCCAGACCCGGTCCGATCCAGCGCGCGCTCATCCGGCGGACCACCGACGGTCCGCGTCACCCGCTCATCCGCGCTCACGACACGCGATCCGAAGTAGACCCCGGTGCGGACGAACGTCCACAGCGGGGCCTCCAAGGCCGCAGCACCACCGGCGCGCCTTGAACGCGCCCGTGCAACCGAAGTTACCCCGCACCACGACCACAGTGGCCTGCTCACCGCACGTTCACCCGAAAGATCGAGACCGCGCTCGCGGGGGAGAGCGCGGCCCCGACCCGCCGTCAGCTCGTCACCGAGAAGCTGTTCGACATGAAGTCCATCCCGCCCGCCGACGAGGTGATCTCGAACCCGAACTGCACCTCGTCCACCGTCACGTCCCCGTACCACCCCTGGGTGCGGATCCAGCGCAGCACCGCGAGCACGTCCACCGTGCCGGAGTTGGTGTTCGCGGTCCGGATGAACGAGAACACCGCGTTCGACCCGTTCGAGCCCCGGTACACGTCCCAGGTGTGCCCGCCGACGCTGACCGTGGTCTGCTTCGACCCGATCGGCCCGACCGCGCCCTGCTTGTTGGCCCAGATCATGATCTCGTAGGCGTGGTTGTCCGCCCAGATGTCGTACGCGGTGGCGTACGCGCCCCCGCCGGGCCTGGTGACGTTGAACGAGCTGCGGAGCGTGCTCAGCGCGCTCAGCTTGCGCCCGATCGCCTTGGCCGAGTGCGGGTAGGACTTGACCCCGCCGGTGTTCGGGTGGTCGGCCCACACGCCCCAGTTGCTGTAGCTGTTGGCCCAGATGGTCTGCGGCCCGACGCCGCTGCCCCACACGTCGTTGCGGACGGTGTAGCCGCCGTTGGACCAGGTCCCCCACTTGTCGGTCGACGACCAGACCGCCGCGCTCGCCACACCGGTCGAGGCGAGGAGGGAGGCGACGACCGCGAACACCGCGAACGCGGCGCGAATCCTGTTCACCATGAACCACTTCCCCGGCGCCGTGCGCGACGGCGCTGCCGTGTCGGGGCGGCGGTGCGAGCAGTCTCGCAGCGCTCGGGACCGCCGGTCAACCGGGGGAAACCCTTGTGCGCGAACGGGGTCGAACGCGGTGCTCCCGCGTTCGACCCCGTTCGACCGGTCGTCGCCCGAACGGCCGGGCGCGGCCGGGAGGACCACGGGGCCCGCCGCACGCGGGGGAGCGCGCGCGGCGGGCGTCCGCCGACCCGTTCCGCCCGGAGGCGGTGCGGGTGATCGGTCGGCGCAGAGCCTAGGGGGCGATCCCCCAGGCGTGCCAACCAGGTTGGCCTCGGCTAGCGCAGCGCCAGGTCCGAGGTCGGGAAGGTGCCGTGCGCCGGGTTGACGTCGGTCTCCCCGGCCCTGCCGTCGCAACCCCGGTCGGGGTTGAACGCCAGGTACGTGCCGGACGAGCAGGCGATCGCGAACTCGGCGTCGCCGCCGACCACGACGTTGCCCGACAGGTTCGCCCCGTCCTGGATCAGCGCGTTGTCCCGCACGACCGCGTTGCCGCCGACCGTGCCGCCGTTGACCCAGCCGAGGCCCTCGATGCGCGCGTTGCCCTGCACCGAGGCACGGCCCATGACGGCGGCCTTGGGGCCGACGTACGCGCTCGCGGCCACGTTCGCGGTGTTCGCGACCCAACCGCCGCCGTTGCTGTGCCAGCGGCCACCACCGGTCGCCGCGGGCTTGACGTGGTTCGGCTCGAACCCGGACGGCGTCGCGCCGGACACCCGGAACTCGTACGGGTAGCGCTTCGCGGCGTTGTAGCCGTCCAGGAACGCGTAGCGCGGCACCGAGTTCGGCGTGCCGGTGACGACCAGGTAGACCTCGTTCTCGCCGGACTGGAGCTGGAAGTCGATCTGCCCGTCGGTGGCCACGGTCACCGGCGAGTAGCGCGGGCTGCCGCCGTTGCGCAGCGCCACCATGCCGAACGCCCAGCCCGCCGCGCCGGTCTCGGTGTGCCCCTTGACGCGCACCTTCACCAGGCCGCCGTTGGTGGTCGGCACCATCTTGATCTTGTTGAAGCCGTAGTCGGACGGCGCGGTGCGGGTGTCCATCCGGAAGTGCCCGGCGCCCGCGTCCACCGCCTCGACCAGACCGCCGTTGTACGCCTTGAGGAACCCGGAGCCGTACACGTTGTCGATGAAGGGCATCAGCGTCGAGCGGTTGCCGAAGTCCCACGTGACGTTGCGGGTCGCGTACTCGCCGATCCGCCGGTTCAGCTCGGCCTGGGTGATCCCGGCGATGCGCCGGTAGGTGTCCAGCGGGTGCTCGGAGCTGGTGGCCTCGTTCCAGATGCGGTTGAACATCGGCAGACCGTCGCGGTCCTTGATGTACTGCATCAGCATCCAGTTGCCGTAGTGGTGGCGGCTGGAGCTCCAGTACAGGTTCTCCGAGCGCAGCCAGCGGGTCAGGTCGCCCGCGGCCGTGGTCGGCAGCGCCTGCATGGCCATGAACTCCGCGCTGGTCTCCCAGAACGTGCCCGCGTACGGCGCGGTGAAGCCCACCCCGGAGCGGCCCAGGAAGGTGTAGTTCTGGAACACGTGCGCCAGCTCGTGCGCGAGGCCCCACGAGCCGGGCAGCGCCGCGCCGGGCGCCACGTTGATCACGCCGACCCGGTTGTCGGTGGACCCGCCGGTCGCCCAGGCGTCCAGCGCGGTCCGGTTCCAGGTCCGGGTGATGATCACGATGATCTTGTGCTGGGCGAGCAACCCCGTCTCCGGCGTGAACTTCATCGTGTTCACGTAGAAGCTGTAGAGGTTCTCCAGCTGGGTGATGACGCTGTTCGGGTCGAAGTTGTAGGGGGAGGGCGCGGACACCGGGTTGGTGCCGGACTTCTCGCCCCACAGCAGGATGAAGTTCGCGGACTCGCGGGTCCGCTCCTGCGCCCAGGGCACCTCGCCGGTCTGGGTCCAGCGCGCCGGGATGTAGACGGTCTTGGCCGCCGCGCTCGCCGCGGTGGGCTGCACGAGCCCCATCGCGAGCACGCCGACGACCAGGGCCGTCACCCAGGCGCGCACCGGCCGCCGCCGTCCTGATCTGCCGATCATTGGCCTGCACACCTTTCGGATCGACGCGATCCGACCGTCCACAGTGGTCGGACCGATCGGGCGGAGGCGCTGGGGGACGGCGGTTCTCCCCGGCGGTGCTCCGCCCGGCGGTGCAGAGCATGGAGGACGAAAACGGTTTCGGCAAGGTTTGTCGAACGGGTTAGGGGTGTGGTCGATCGCGCCCCGAACGTGGGCGGGCCGCACGGTCTGCGGGTTGTCCGAGTCCGGACAGGTTCGGGGTGCCGAGGCTCGACCGCGCTGGTCCGCGCGGGGCGGCACGGCGCCCGCGACCGCCGGGCGGGCGGAAAAGCCCGGTGGCCGCCCCGAGCGGGACGGCCACCGGTGTCGGGACCGCACTCGTCGGCGGTCTGGGCTGGTCAGCGGATCAGGCGGGCTGCGGCGCCTCCACGGCGAACACCACGCCGGTCTCCCTGTCCAGCACGCACTGGTTCGGGTACTCCTTCGCCCACTCCACGGGCCTCCCGTTGATCACCCCGGTGGCGGACGCCGTCAGCGGCATCCACTCGTAGGTGCACTGCGCCTCGGTGTCGACCGGCAGCACGTCGAGGTCGCCCGCCACCGCGTCCAGCGCCGCGCAGGCGGCCTGGCTGTCCGGGTGCGTCGACTCCGACGTCGGCGGGCAGGTCAAGCGCGCCTTCACGGCCGCGCCGTGCTCGTGGACCACCATCAGCTCCACGTCGGTCCACGCCGCCTCGGCGGCCGACGCCGGTGGCGCCAGCACGACGCCCGCGGCGACGAGCGCGGTGAGCAGTCCGGTGGCCTTCGCGTGCATCCGCATGGGTCTCCCTTTCACTCCGTGGTTCCGCACGCAGACTTCCCCACCCCACGGGGACTGCCGTCAGGACTCACTCGGACGTGGGTCATCAGACCGGGGAAGGCGCTAGCCTGGCCCGGTGGTGGACCACGAGTGGCGGGGCCGCTTCGCCAACGCCGAGGTGAACGCGCTGCACGCCGAGGGCTTCGGGCACCGGCTCCTGGCCGACGACTGGTGGGGGCAGGTGAACCGGCACAGCCTGGGCTGGGTGTGCGCGCGGGTCGGGCCGGAGCTGGTCGGGTTCGTGAACGTGGCCTGGGACGGCGGCGTCCACGCGTTCGTGCTCGACACCCTCGTCACGGCCGCGCACCGGCGCGCGGGCGTCGGGCGGGACCTGGTGGCGCGGGCCGTCGAGGGCGCGCGGGCGGCCGGGTGCGAGTGGCTGCACGTGGACTTCGACGACCACCTCACCCCGTTCTACTTCGACTCCTGCGGCTTCCGGCCGACCCCGGCGGGCCTGATCCCGCTCTGATCCCACCCGCGCGGGAAAACCGCTCGATCCGCCCACCCCGCCCTGGTTACAGTGCGACATCGGCACAGGTGGGAGGGGACATGCGGACGCACTACCCCCGCACCCCGCACCTGCCCTGGTCGCCGGGGAGCACTTCGGACGACGTGCGGGCGGGCGGGGTCGCGGGACTGGTCGGGCGCGAGGTCGTGGTGACCGAGAAGCTCGACGGGGAGAACACGACGCTCTACCGCGACGGCTCGCACGCCCGCTCGCTCGACTCCGCGCACCACCCGTCGCGCTCCTGGGTCAAGGGGTTGCAGGCCCGCGTCGGACCCCACCTGCCGCCGGGGTGGCGGATCTGCGGCGAGAACGTGCACGCCCGCCACTCGCTGGCCTACGACGCGCTGGACAGCTGGTTCTACGGCTTCTCGGTGTGGGACGGCGACCGCTGCCTGTCCTGGGACGCGACCACCGAGCTCCTGCACGGCCTCGGCGTGCCCACGCCGCCGGTGCTCTACCGGGGCGACTTCAGCGAGCGCCTGCTGCGCCGGTTGCGCGTGGACACCTCGGTGCAGGAGGGGTACGTGGTGCGCGTGGTGGAGGAGTTCGACCGGGCCGACTTCGCCCACCGGGTCGCCAAGTGGGTGCGGCCCTCGCACGTGCGGACCGACGTGCACTGGATGAACGCCCCCGTGGCGCCCAACGGGTTGAGCCCGCGAGCGCTGCTGTGGGACCTGCGCTCCGGCGCGCCCGCCGACCCCGGCGCGATCGCCGCCGCCACCGGTCTGCCGGTGGACGCCGACGCGCTCGCCCGGCTCGACCCCGCCGACGCGCTCGGCGACCGCCGCCTCACCGCCGTGCTGGCCACCGCGCTGCACGCCGTCCCGCGCGCCCGCCTCGCCGCCGAGCTGGCCGCCCTGACCGGGCTCCCGCTGTCCCGCCGCGTCGCCGACCTCGCCGGGCTGCACCGGGGGCCGCACCGCGACTTCCCCGACGAGCTGCGCCGCTCCGGGCTGCTGCGGCTGGCCACCGCCGTCGACCTCGGGGTGCTGCACACCGTGTCCGCCGCGCTCGCCCCGGACGCGCCCGCCCGCGACAACACCGCGTGGTCCGCGCTGCACGCCGACGAGCTGGGGCCGCGCCCGTTCGCCGCGCTGCGGGCCGGGCTGCTCGCCGAGAGCGGTTCCGCGCTGTGCTGGGCCGACGGCCGCGACCGGTCGATCGAGCAGGGGCGGGTGCTGGGCGTCGAGGAGGCCGTGGCCGCCACGTGGCGGCTGCGCGGACCGCACCCCGAGCTGCTGCACCTGATCGGGCCGTCGGGAAGCGGCAAGTCGACGTTCGGGCGCGGGTGGGGCGAGCAGGTCTCGCTCGACGAGCTGCGCGCGGCGCGCGGGGACCGGTCCGACCAGTCCGCCAACGAGGCGATCGCCTACGAGGCGAGGGGATTGCTCGACGCGGCGCTCGCGCGCGGGGGTGACGTGGTGTGGGACGCCACCTCGCTGACCGACCAGCTGCGCGCGCCCGTGGACGCCGTCGCCCGCAGGCGCGGCGCGCTGCTCACCCACGTCGTCGCGCTCGTGCCCGAGCGGGTGCTCGACGCGCGCGACGCGACCCGGCCGCACCCGGTGCCCGCCGCCGTGCGCGCCGCGCAGCTGCGCCGCTACAGCCCGCCGTACCCCTGGCAGGCGCACCGCACCTGGTACCTGGGGGAGAGCGGCGAGATCGAGGACGACGGGGGAGAGCCCTGATGCGCACCAGCGAGCAGGTCTACCACCGGGTCCGCTGGGACGCCCGGTTCGACCAGGCCCGGTTCACCTTCGGCGTCGCCCAGCGCGGGGCCGGGGTCAAGCGGGTGCCGATGGTCGTGTTCGACCCCGCCGAGGTGCCGTGGCACCGGGTGCTGTTCGTGGAGGCGGACGGCGAGGTGGTGTGGGACCGGGCTTCCGGGGTCGACCGGGTCGAGCAGTCGGCGGCCGGGCGGGTCCGGTCGGCGGGGTTGCTGCGACCGCCGTTCTTCGACGCGGGCGCGCCGCACGCGTGGCGCCCCCTCGACGGCTGGCGGCCCGGTCCGGGGACTGCCGCGCCCGGCGGCTCGCTTCGGGTGCTGACCTGGAACACGTTGTGGGACAAGTACAACTCCGACCTCGTGGACACCGCCCGGCGGCGCCCGCTGCTGCTGGCCGAGCTCCAGGTCGCGGACGCCGACGTGATCGCGCTGCAGGAGGTCGAGCCCGCGCTCGCCGCGATGCTGGCCGCCGCGCCGTGGGTGCGCGAGCGCTACGCCTTCGACACCTCGCCGACCTCGGCCGCGATCGGCGACACCGGGTTGCTGCTGCTGAGCCGGGTCCCGGTGCGCGAGTCCGGGCGGCACGCGTTCTCCCGGCGCAAGGGACTCGCGGCGATCACGGTGGAGACCTCGGCCGGGCCGGTCGTGGTGGTGAACACGCACTTGACCAGCGACCACAGCGCGAACGGGGCGGCTCGGCGGCGGGGTGAGCTGGCCGAGGCGGCCGAGGTGCTGTCCGGTGTGGACGGTGAGGTCGTGGTGGTCGGGGACTTCAACGACGGCGGCGCGCTGCCCGCCTCCGCGCTGGGGGCCCGTGACGCGTGGGTGGAGGCTGCCGCGGGGACCGGGGCGACCTTCGACCCGGCCACGAACCCCTTGGCGGCGCTGGGATCGCTGACGGGGCGGTCCTCCCGGCTTGACCGGGTGCTGCTGCGCGGTTCGGCCCGCGTGGAGTCGGTCGCGCTGGTCGGGGACGTGCCGACGGCGGCCGGGTTGTTCGCGTCCGACCACTACGGGGTGCGGGCCGATCTCGTGCCCGGTGCGGTGGAGCGGTCTGGAGGGCTTGGCGCGCGACGGGGTTCTTCGCCAGGCCGGTTCACGAGCAGCGTGCGCACCGCCGTGGTGTGGCTGCCGCCGCAGGAGGTCATGGACGCGGTCGGACCGGTGCGCGCTGAGCACGACCGGGGCGCGGGGCGCTGGCCCGCGCACGTCACGCTGCTGTTCGGGTTCGTGCCCGAGGCGGACTTTGACGAGGCGGTCCCGCTGCTGGCGCGCGCGGTCGGGGACGTGCCGCCGTTCGACGTGCGGTTGGCGGGGGTGCGGACGTTCGGCGAGGACGTGGTGTGGCTCGACCCCGCCGCCGACGGCGAGGAGCCCTGGCGCCTGCTGCACGCCGCGCTGGTCGCGGCTTTTCCCGGCGGCAGGAGGGAGTTCACCCCGCACCTGACCCTGGGGCGCTCGGTGGGCGCGCTGCCCGCCGCGCGGGCGCTCGGCGAGTTCCGGGGGCGCGTGGGCGAGCTGGCCGTGGTGTCGCGGCGCGGCGCCGGGCCGATGGTGGTGCGCGCGGTCGTGCCTCTGGGCGGTGGTGAGCCGCGCTGGGTGTCCGAAGTGGACTCCGCCGAGCCGGTCGACCTGGGCGCGCGGGCCGAGGAAGTGGTGCGCTGGGCGCGGGGTGTGGGCGAGGTGCACGTGGTCGGCTCGCGGGCCACCGGGTGCGCGCTGCCCGACGCCGACCTCGACCTGGTCGCGGTCGTCCCCGGTGAACCCGGACGGCTGCCGGGGCCGTGGGCGCCGCCGGGCGCGGTGGACGTGCGCGTGGTCAACGGGGCGCGTGGGCCTGGGGTGCGCGCGGTCGTGGAACCGGGGCTGGGCGTGGACATCGCGGTCGTCGGCAGCGGCGTGGTGCCGGTGGGCGAGGCGGTGGCGCGGCGCGCCGAGACCGGTGGCGAGGTGGCGCTCGGCGCGGTCGGCGACGTCGAGGCGATCCGCGCAGCCGTGAGCGGGTTCGAGGAGCGCTTCACCGCGCTGGCGCGCGAGGTCAAGGCGTGGGCGCGGCTGAAGGGACTGGACTCGGCGCCGTTCGGCGGGCTGCCCGGCGTGGCGTGGGCGGTGCTGGCGGCGGTGAGCGCGCGGGAGGCCGACGACGACCCGCTGACGCACTTCTTCGGCACGTGGGCGGCCTGGGACTGGCGGCGCGCGGTGTCCTTGGACGGTGACGCCGGACCCGCGCGCGGGGCGATGACCGTGCTGACGCCCGGTTTCCCGGCGCGCGACTGCGCCGAGCAGGTCGGCGAGGACTTCCTGGAGCTGCTGACCGCCGAGCTGTACCGGGCGTGGGAGTTCCCCGAGAGCAGGCGGGAGCGGCCCGAGCTGCACCGCAGGCACCGGGCGTGGGCGATCGCGCGCGCCGACGACGCCGGGCGGTTGCGCGGGCGGGTGCGGGTGCTGCTGGACCTGCTGGCCGAGGCGGGCGCACCCGACGCCCACGCCTGGCCGCGTCCGGTCGGCGGCGGGTTCGCCGTGGGGCTGGGACGGACGCCGCCGGACGCGGTGGAGCTGGCCAGGGTCGCGGGGGAGTGGGCGGTCGGGTTGCGCGGTGGGAGCCTGCGGTGGCACGACGGCGGTGAGCTGGAGGTGTAGCCGCCTCAGTCCAGGCAGAACTCGTTGCCCTCCGGGTCGGCCACCACGATGAACCCGGTCTCCAGCGGTGGCGCGGGATCGGTGCGGCCGAGTCGGGTCCCGCCCAGCGCCACGACCCGCGCGCACTCGGCCTCCAGCGCGGCCATCCGCTCCGCGCCGCGCAGCTCGGGGGCGACGCGCACGTCCAGGTGCACCCGGTTCTTCACCACCTTGTCCTCGGGCACCCGCTGGAAGAACAGCCTCGGCCCGCGCCCCTCCGGGTCCTCGATGGCGGACCGGGTGTCGCGCTCGGACTCCGGGACGCCGATCCGGGCCAGGAACTCGTCCCAGGCCTGGAGGGGGTCGGCGCCCTCCGGCACGTCCACGCCCGGCGGGCCGGGGTGGACGTAGCCGAGGACCTCGCGCCAGAACGTGGAGAGCGCTCTGGGGGAGCGGCAGTCGAAGGTGATCTGGACGTCGCGGCTCATCGGTGCGTCCCGGTGTGGTGGTGGAGGTCGCGCAGCAGGCAGACCTCGGACAGGTGGTGGATCAGCTCGCGCTGGATGTGCAGGACGAGGTCGGCCATGGGGCGCTCCGGGAACGCTGGCTCTCTTTCGCCGACGGGGGTGGCCAGCGCGGTCTCGTCCAACTCGCGCACGCCTGCCGTCCAGCGCTCCAGCTGGGTTTCCAGCTGTTCCAGGGCGCCGGCTGCGGTGCCCGCGTAGTCCCAGGTCTCGTAGGAGGCCGGGGGTGCGCCGAAGTGGACCGCGTTGCGCATGGCGAGGACGCCGACGATGACGTGGCCGAGTCGCCAGGAGGCGGTGGTGAACGGGGGTGGGGCGGGCTGGGGGAACGCGAAGTCGATGGTGAAGTCGCCGGTTCCGGCCTGGAGGGGAGCTGAGGACGTGCCGCGCGGGCGCACGCTCCAGGCGTTCGGGGTGGGGGACCAGGAGTACTCGGCGTCGGTGAGGTCGGAGAGCCTGGGCCTGAGCTGGTGCTCCCAGTGGAACTCCCACTGGTCGCGCAGGGTCAGGTTCCAGTCGAGTTCGGGCATGACGCACACCTTGGCAGTGAACGCGGACAGGTGCTGTCCTCGTTGCTCTGGAGAAGTTCACCCTTTTGGGAGCTTGCGTGGGAGGTGGTAGGGGACTTGGGGGATCACTAAAATTATGAAGTGTTCGGCGGGGTGATGGTTCGGGTGCTGTCGGGTGCGGTGCGGTGCGGTCGGCGAGGCGACTGCAGCCGGTCCAGTCGGTGGAGTGGGCGTGGTTGTGCGATGGGTGAAACAGCCGTGTCGGGGTACGCCCAGCGGTGGGATCGGTGCTGTTGTTACGGGCAGCGGGCTCGGTGTGGTTGGAGAGGTAGGCGGGTTCGCCGGGGTCGGAACGGCGGGCGTGGTCGGAACGGCGGGCGGAGGTGGTGCGGTAGGCGGAGGTGGTGCGTGGGTGTGGTGGGCCTGACGGTCGATCCGTTGTGAGGACGGTGCGCCGTGGGGCAGGTGGCTGACGTCGGAATTGCGTGCGGCGGGCTTCGAGTGAGGTCGACTTGAGGCGCAAGCGCGTGATGCTGACCGGTGGCCGGGAGGTGTGCGTGCCGTTCCGGTACCTGAGTGCGGACGACCGCGTCGGGCTGAACTGCACGGGGTAGCCCGCCGTGGATGCCTGCTACGTGTTGGACAGTTAGCGGGTGGCTTGCGCGGGGTGGGGTGGTTACACGATCACCACGTCTAGTCGTCTGGGGCCGTGCACGCCTTCGACGCGTTCCAGTTCGATGTCGCTGGTTGCGGATGGGCCGCTGATCCACGTTTGGGTGCGCACGCCGGTCAGTTCCGCGACCGCGTCCGGCACGCCCATCACCACCTGGGCTCGGCGCACCACGACCACGTGGTGGTCCGGTACCAGGGTCCACGCGCGTTCGGCTTGGTCCGGGGCGTCGTGGTCCAGCACGATGGTGCCCGTTTCCGCTACCGCGACCCGGCAGCAGGTCACCACCGCGTCCACCTCGCGCAGGTCGGCTAGGCCTGCGACCTCGCGGGTCGCGTCGGGCAGCCAGTCCTGCGGGACGCCTGGGGCGGCTAGGACCTTGCCGGTCACCAGGGACGCCAGGGTTTCGGGGAGGGTGGTCGGGGACGTGAAGGTCACGGTCGCGCGGTAGTCGCGCAGGCGTTCGGCCAGCAGGTCCACGTCTCCTGGGCCCCGTTCGCCTGCCTTGCGGTAGGTGCGGGGCGCCTCGGCGGGCGCGGGCTTGTCGCGTAGGGCTGCGCGGATTCTGGCCAGGACCTCTGCGCGGGCCGAGCCCTGTGCTGAACCTGAGGTCTGTGCTGAACCTGCACCTGAGCCCGGTGCTGAAGCCGTTCCGGCCGAACCTGTTCTGCTTGCACCAGTTCCGCTCGATCCTGCCCCACCGGAACCGGTCCCGCCTGCACCTGTGCTTGCCCCGCCTGCACCGGGTCCGTCCGTGTTCGTCCTGCCTGCGCCGGTTTCGTCCGACCCCGCCCCGCGCGAACCCGTCCCGTCCACGCCCGTCCCGTTCGCGCTCCGTCCACCGCTCACCGCGACTCCCACCAGTCCTGGAACGTCTGCTCCGGCGGTCTGGGCAGGTCGCGGGTGTCCGTCCACGCTGCCAGTGGTGGGGGCATTCGGCCGATCACGCCGCGCCTGCCGCCCAGGAGCCTGCCCAGCCTGCCCGCGCGCAGGAACCTGCGCCATCGGGTCGGTGACGTCATCGCCCACGCCAGGCCGCGCATCGCCGTCGACTCCGCCGTCACCGGTTTCGCGCGCACCACCCGTTCGCGCAAGTGCACCAGCATCGACGGGATGTCGATCGCCACCGGGCAGACGTCGTAGCAGACCCCGCACAGCGAGGACGCGTACGGCAGCGTCGGGTTCCGGTCCACGCCGGTCAGCTGCGGCGACAGCACCGCGCCGATCGGGCCGGGGTAGGTCGAGCCGTACGCGTGGCCGCCCGCGCGCTCGTACACCGGGCACGAGTTCAGGCACGCCGAGCACCGGATGCAGCGCAGCGCGGCCCGTCCGTCCGGGTCCGCCAGGGTCGCGGTGCGGCCGTTGTCCACCAGCACCACGTGCGCGGTCTGGCCCTCGGTCGGGCCGGTCCACACCGACGTGTAGGGGTTCATCCGCTCGCCGGTGGACGAGCGCGGCAGCAGTTGCAGGAAGACCTCCAGGTCCTGCCACCTCGGCACCAGCTTCTCCACGCCCACCACGCTGATCAGGGTGCGCGGCAGCGTCAGGCACATCCGGCCGTTGCCCTCCGACTCCACCACGACCAGCGCGCCGGTCTCGGCCACCGCGAAGTTCGCCCCCGACACCGCCACGTCCACCGTCATGAACTTGCGCCGCAGGTGGGCGCGCGCCGCCTCGGCCAGGGCGCGCGGGTCGTCGGTCAGCGCGGGGTCCACGTCCGGCATCTCGCGCAGGAACAAATCCCGGATCTCGGACCGGTTGCGGTGGATAGCGGGCACCAGGATGTGGCTGGACCGGTCCTCGCCCAGCTGCACGATCAGCTCGGCCAGGTCCGTCTCCACCGCGCTGATCCCGGCTTCCGCGAGCGCCTCGTTCAACCCGATCTCGGCCGTCGCCATCGACTTGACCTTGATCACCTCGCGGCTGCCGGTGGCCGCGACCAGGTCGGTGACGATCCGGTTGGCCTCCTCGGCGTCGCGCGCCCAGTGCACGGTCGTGCCGCGCTCGGTCAGCTCCTGCTCCAATCGCAGCAGGTGGGTGTCCAGGTCGGCCAGCACCTCGTCCTTGATCGCCGCACCGGCCGCGCGCAACCCGGCCCAGTCCGGCAGCTCGGCGACCACCCGCGCCCGCTTCGCGCGGATCGTGCCGGTGGCCTTGCCGAGGTTGCGGCGCAGCTGCGCGTTCCCCAGCGCCTCGCGCGCGGCGCGCGGGAACGGCTCGCCGGTCAGGTTGCCGGTGCCGCCGGGCATCCCCAGGAACGTCACCGCGCCACCCCCGCCAGCACCTCGGCCAGGTGCAGCGCCCTGGTCCCGCTGCGCAACCGGGACAGCCCGCCGCCGATGTGCATCAGGCACGACGAGTCGCCCGCCGTGAGCACCTTCGCGCCGGTCGACAGCACCGCGCTCATCTTGTCCGCCAGCATCGCCGTTGACGTCTCCGAGTTCTTCAGCGCGAACGTCCCGCCGAACCCGCAGCACGTCTCCGCGCCGGGCAGCTCCACCAGGTCGATGCCGCGCACCTCGCGCAGCAGCCGCAGCGGCTTGTCGCCGACGCCGAGCACGCGCAGCGAGTGGCACGTCGGGTGGTACGTCACCCGGTGGGGGAAGTACGCGCCCACGTCCGTCACGCCCAGCACGTCGACCAGGAACTCCGACAGCTCGTAGGTGCGCCCGGCGACCTCCTCGGCCCGCTCGGCGAGCCGCGCGTGCCCGTGCTGGGCGGCGACCTTCGCGTGCTGGTGCCGGATCGACCCCGCGCACGACCCCGACGGCGCGACCACCACGTCCGCCTCGGCGAACGCCCGCACGTGGTTGCGGATCACCGGCACGGCCTGCTCGGCGTACCCGGTGTTGACGTGCATCTGCCCGCAGCAGGTCTGACCGCGCGGCACGACGACCTCGTGCCCCAACCGCTCCAGCAGTGCTGCGGTCGCCTTGCCCACCTGGGGGAACAGGCCGTCCACCAGGCACGTGACGAACAGCGCGACTCTCACCCCAGGCACCGTAGCCTGTGTGGTCGGACCACACCAGACCTGTGGTCGGACCACGTGCGGAGGGGCTGCGGTGAGCGGATACGGGGTGGTGCTCGCGCACGTCGAGGCGGAGCTGGCGGCGGGCAGGCTCGGGATCGGCGACCAGCTGCCGCCCGAGCGCAGGCTCGCCGAGGAGCTCGGCGTGAGCCGCTCGACCGCGCGCGAGGCGATCCGGGTGCTCCAGGCGCTCGGGGTGGTGCGCAGCGGCGTCGGGTCCGGGCCGGACGCCGGGACCACGGTGATCGCCGACCCGGCGGGCGGCATCGGCGCGGCGCTGCGGCTGCACCTGGCCACCCGCAGGCTGCCGCTGGCCGACCTGGTCGGGACGCGGGTGCTGCTGGAGGGCGCGTCGGTGCGGGCGGCTGCGGTGCGCGGGGACGCGGCGGAGCTGGCGGCGGCGGGGGAGCTGCTGGACCGGATGGACGCGCCGGGCATCGCGGCCGACGAGTTCCACCGGCTCGACGCGGACTTCCACGTCGCGCTCACCCGAGCGGCCGGGAACGCGGTCAACACCGCCGTCATGACCGCGCTGCGCGACGCGATCCACCACACCGTGCTGCGGGCGGTGGCGGAGCTGCCGGACTGGGCGGGCACGGCGCGGCGGCTGCGGGTGGAGCACCGGGCGGTGCTGGCGGCGGTGCTGGCGGGGGAGGAGGGCGTGGCGGCGGAGCTGGTGACGGTGCACGTGGAGGGGTTCTACCGGGAGTGGGAGCGGGCGGGGCGCGGCTGACCTGGCGGGGCGCGGCTGACCTGGCGGGTGGACGTGGAGCTCGCGCCGCTGTGCGAGGGCGTCGGGGGAACCTGCGGCCCTGAGGACTGTGCGGCCCGGCGGACGATGGCCCGGTGGCCCGGTGGCCCGGTGGCCTGAGGGCCTGAGGGCCTGAGGGCCTGAGGGCCTGCGAACTGTGGTTCTGAGGACTGCGGCCCGATGGGCGTGGACGGCCTAGGTGTGGTCGGTTTTGGGGGCCGTGGGGCCAGCCGGGGAACGGGGCGTCGAGCACGGCCCAGCGGGCGTGGACTGGGTGCTGCTGGTGGAGGCGGCACGGCGCTGTCCGTGGTTGCCCCCGTGCCGGAGGGGTCACGGAGAGGCGGTGGCGCGCGTGCGGGTGGCACCACTTCGGGGGTACCGGTGGGAGGGGCGCCGAAGGGGAGCGGTGGGACCGGCCGGTGCGTGGTCGTGCGGCGCTCGGAGCGGGCGGCGGTTCTCGCAGCGCGCGGGTGAGTTCGGTGGGCTCACCCCCTTCGGCTCGACCCCCGGACCACCAGTTCAGGTGTGAAGATCACCTGTTCGTGCCGGTGCCCCTCCTCCCGGACCTCCTTCAGCAGCAGCGCCGCCGCCGTCCGGCCGAGCAACCGCCGGGGCTGGCGCACCGACGTCAGCGGCACGGCCGCCGCCGCGGCGAACTCGATGTCGTCGTAGCCCACGATCGCCAGGTCCTCCGGGATGCGCAGACCCGTGCCCACGCAGTGCTGCAGCAGCCCGAGCGCCAGCAGGTCGTTCGCGCAGAACGCCGCCGTCGGCCTGCGGCTCGCGGGCAGGCCGGACAGGCGCTGGCCGGCCTCCCTGCCCTCCGCCACGGTCAGCGCCGCCGTCGGGACGTCCACCAGGGCGGCCGGGGAGTGCCGCAGCGCCCGCAGCGCGCCCTCGCGCCGGTCGCGCACCTGGCCCACGGTCATCGGACCGCCGACGAACGCCACCCGCTCGTGGCCCGCCTCCAGCAGGTGCGCCAGCGCCAGCTCGCCGCCGAGCACGTCGTCCACCGCGACCGTGCAGTGCGTCCCGCCGCCGCGCGTGCGGTCCACGATCACCACCGGGGTGCCGCGCGCGGGCAGCTCGGCCAGGATCGGGGCGCCGGGGTCGGCCGGGGTGATCAGCACGCCCTGGACGCGCTGCTGCTCCAGGCGGGTCAGGTAGGTCAGCTCGCGCTCCGCCCGGTTGTCGCTGTTGCACAGGAACAGCGACAGGTCGTTCGCCTCCGCCTCCTCCTCCACCCCCTGCGCCACGTCCGCGAAGAACGGGTTGCCGCCGTCGAGCATCACGTACGCCAGCGCCCGCCCGCGCCCCACCCGCAGCTGCCGCGCCGACTCGTTGCGCACGAACCCCAGCTCCGCCATCACCGCGTGCACCCGCGCCCGCGTCCCCGGACTGACCACGTCGGGGCGGTTGAGCACGTTGGAGACCGTGCCGACCGACACGCGCGCCGCCGTCGCCACGTCCCGGATGCTCACCTGCCGGTGCGCCGGACCCATGCCGCCCCCGCTGCCTTGAAACGATTTAGCCGACCTCGCACGCTACCCCCCGAATCAACCGCTCGCCGTGACCTGGACGCCTGCGGCTTGGGCATTGACCGCTGTGACGGGGCTCATATACCGTCGCGACGGCCAGATTGAAACCTTTCATTCCTGGAGGCGACGATGCCCACGCAGGAGCCGCCACCGGTGGAGGTCCGCGCCGTCAGCAAGTCCTTCGGCGCCGTCGCCGCCGTGCGCGACTGCTCGTTCCCGCTGCACGCGGGCGAGGCGCACGCCCTGGTCGGCGAGAACGGCGCGGGCAAGTCCACCGTCGTCAACATCCTCGCGGGCGTCCACCGGCCCGACAGCGGCGCGCTGCTGGTCGACGGCGCCGAGACCGCCTTCGGCTCGCCCGCCGACGCCAAGGCGGCGGGCATCGCGGTCATCCACCAGGAACCCACCCTGTTCCCCGACCTCACCGTCGCCGAGAACATCGCCGTGGGCGCCCACCCGCTGCGCCGCTTCCGCCGCGTCGACCGCGCCGCCATGCGCGCTCAGGCCCGCGCCCTGTTCGAGCGGCTCGGCGTGCGGCTCGACCCGGACCGGCCCGCCAAGGGGTTGTCCATCGCCGACCAGCAGCTCGTCGAGATCGCCAAGGCGCTGGCGGGCAGCGCGCGAGTGCTGGTCATGGACGAGCCCACCGCCGCTCTGTCCGCCATCGAGGCCGAGCGGCTCTTCTCCGT
The DNA here is from genome assembly GCF_024171695.1 of Actinosynnema pretiosum. Lineage (GTDB taxonomy): Bacteria > Actinomycetota > Actinomycetes > Mycobacteriales > Pseudonocardiaceae > Actinosynnema > Actinosynnema pretiosum. Next base: position 109,193 of record NZ_JAMTCF010000020.1, read on the forward strand.
CGTCCGCGCCCTCCAGGCGGACGGCGCGGCGATCCTGTTCATCTCGCACCGCTTCGAGGAGATCACCGCCCTCTGCCAGCGCGTCACGGTCCTGCGCGACGGCGCCCACGTCTCCACCGACCCGATCACCGAGGTCACCGAGGACGACCTGGTGCGCCGCATGGTCGGCCGCGAGCTGGACGCCCTGTTCCCCAAGCAGGCCGTGACCCCCGGCGAGGTCGTGCTCTCGGTGCGCGGGCTCACCCGCGCCGGGGTGTTCGCCGACGTCGACCTCGACGTGCGCGCGGGTGAGATCGTCGCCCTCGCCGGGCTGGTCGGCGCGGGCCGCTCCGAGATCGTGCAGGCCGTGTTCGGCGTCGACCGCCGCGACCGGGGCTCGGTCCGCGTCGACGGCCGCGAGGTCCGGCCGAACTCGCCGCGCGCCGCCATGGCGGCGGGAATGGCGCTGGTGCCCGAGGACCGCCGCCAGCAGGGGCTGCTGGTCGAGTTGTCCGTGCAGCGCAACATCACCCTGCCGCGCTCGCGCGAGTTGGCCCGGTGGGGCGTGCTGACCGGTGGGGCCGAGCACCGCGAGGCGCTGCGCTGGACCGAGCGGCTGCGGGCCAAGTACGGCAGGCTCACCGACCCGGTCGGCACGCTCTCCGGCGGCAACCAGCAGAAGGTCGTGCTGGCCAAGTGGTTGGCCACCAAGCCGAAGGTGCTGATCGTCGACGAGCCCACCAGGGGCATCGACGTCGGCACCAAGGCCGAGGTGCACCGGCTGCTGTCGGCGCTCGCCGCCGAGGGCGTCGCGATCGTCATGGTCTCCTCCGAGCTGCCCGAGGTGCTCGGCATGGCCGACCGGGTGCTGGTGGTGCGCGAGGGCCGCCTGGTGGCCGAGATCCCGCGCGAGCGCGCCGACGAGCGCAGCGTGGTCGCCGCCGCGATGGGACGGGGCGCCGCATGAGCACGACCCGGAACCCGTTGCCCGCCAACAGCTCCTGGTGGACCACGATCACCCGCGCCCGCGAGCTGGGCATCGTCGTCGGCCTCGTCGCGCTGGTCGCGGTCACCGCCTCGGTCAACCCGCGCTTCCTGTCCGCGCAGAGCCTGCGCGACGTCCTGCTCGGCGCGGCCATCCTCACCGTCCTCGCGGTGGGCCAGACCATCGTCGTGCTCACCCGCAACATCGACCTGTCGGTCGGCTCCGTGCTGGGGCTGAGCGCGTTCGCGGTCGGCTCCCTGGTCCGCGACCACCCCGGCGTCCCGGTCGTCGCCGCGCTGCTGGCCGGCCTGGGGATCGGCGCGGCGTGCGGGCTGCTCAACGCGGTCCTGGTGCGCTACGGCGGGGTTCCCGCACTGGTGGTCACCCTCGGCACGCTCTACGCCTACCGAGGGCTGATCCACACCTGGGCGGGCGGCGGCCAGATCACCGCCGACGAGCTGCCGCGCGACTTCCTCGGCTTCGCCGACGGCGACCTGCTGGGCGTGCCCTGGCTGGTGGTCGTCGCGCTCGTCGTCACCGCCGCCGCCACGGTGCTGCTGCGGGACTTCCGCCTCGGCCGCGAGCTCTACGCCATGGGCTCCAACCCGCGCGCCGCCGAACTCGCGGGCATCCGCACCGGCCGCAACACGCTGGTCGCGTTCGCCCTCTCCGGCGCGCTCGCCGGGCTCGGCGGGGTGCTGCACGCGGTGCGGTTCGGCACCGTCGACGCCTCGGCGGGCACCGGGTTCGAGCTGACCGTGGTCGCGGCGGCCGTCGTCGGCGGCGTCGCGGTGTTCGGCGGCAGCGGCACCGCGTGGGGCGCGGCGCTGGGCGCGCTGCTGCTCACCACGATCGGCAGCGCCCTGCCGGTGCTGGAGATCGACCAGTTCTGGCAGCAGACCATCGTCGGCGCGCTGATCCTGGTCGCGATCGGCCTGGACCGCCTGGTGGCGCTGCGCGCGGCCAGGGCGTTGCGGAAGGGGAGCCCCCGTGCCCACTAGGCGACCTGCGGCCGGGCGACTGCTCGGCTGGGACGCGGCGATCATCGTGGTGGCGCTGCTGGCCGTGGTGCTGTCCTCGGTGCTGGTCGACGGCTTCGGCACCACCCGCAACGCGGGCTACCTGGTGCTGGACCTGCTGCCGATCGTGCTGCTGGCCCTGCCCATGACGTTCATCGTGATCACCGGCGAGATCGACCTGTCGGTGGCCAGCACGCTCGGCCTGACCTCGGCGGTGCTCGGCGCGCTGTGGGACGCGGGCCTGCCCATCGAGACGATCATGCCGCTGTGCGTGCTGCTCGGCGCGCTGCTGGGCGCGGTGAACGGGCTGTTCGTCACCGTGTTCAAGCTGCCCTCGCTCGCGGTCACCATCGGCACCATGGCCCTGTTCCGGGGCCTGGCGTTCGTGGTGCTGGGCGACTCTGCGGTCGCCGACTACCCGGCCTCGTTCACCGGCTGGGTCACCGGAAGCTCCGGTGGCGTGCCGAACGTGCTGCTCCCGCTGGTGCTGCTGGCGATCGTGTTCACCGCGGTGCTGCACGCGACCCCGATCGGCCGCGCGGTGTACGCGGCGGGCGCGGGCCAGGAGGCGGCCCGGTTCTCCGGGGTGCGGGTGGACCGGCTCAAGTTCCGGCTGTACGTCACCTCCGGCGCGGTCGCCGGGCTCGCCGGGGTGCTGTGGACGCTGCGCTACTCCAGCGCCCGCGCCGACAACGGGGCCGGGCTGGAGCTGGCCGTGGTCGCCGCCGTCCTGCTGGGCGGGGTGTCCATCTTCGGCGGCAAGGGCGCGATGCCGGGTGTGCTGGCCGGGGTGCTGCTGCTGGGCGTGGTGCAGAGCGCGCTGCGCCTGTCGGACGTGACCAACGAGGCGCTCAACATCGTCACCGGCGCGCTCCTGGTGGTCTCGGTGCTGCTGCCCAACCTGCTGCGCGCCGCCACCCGCCGCCGCGCCGGTCCCACCACCGGGACAGCGAGCGCGCCAACGACGAACCCGTGACGACCCGACGGCGAGAGAAGGCGACACCGATGTCCCCAACCCCCACCGCCCGCGTCCGCACCGCCGCCCTGGTGGCCGCGCTGCTGGTCGGGCTCACCGCCTGCGGCGGCACCACCAAGGGCGACAACGACTCCGGCTCGGCGAACGGCGGTCCGACCGCCAGCGCGAACCCGGACGCGCCGCTGCGCGAGGGCGTGAAGATGGCGTTCCTGCCCAAGCAGCTCAACAACCCGTACAGCGACATCGAGGGCGAGGGCGGCAAGGAGGGCGTCGAGGAGCTGAAGGGCGAGTTCAAGCTCGTCGGCCCCAACGACGCCAGCGCCTCCTCCCAGGTCAGCTACATCAACACGCTGATCCAGCAGCAGCAGGACGTCATCGGCATCGCCGCCAACGACCAGAACGCGGTGTGCCCCTCGCTCAAGCAGGCGCGCGAGGCGGGAATCAAGGTGGTGTCGTTCGACTCTGACGCCGCGAAGGACTGCCGCGACGTGTTCGTCAACCAGGCCACCGCGCAGGGCATCGGCGAGAAGCTGGTGGAGATGGCCTCGCAGGTCGCGGGCGGCTCCGGCGAGATCGCGATCCTGTCCGCGACCCCCAACGCCACCAACCAGAACGCCTGGATCGCGGTCGTCGAGTCCGAGCTGGCCAAGCCGCAGAACTCCGGGCTGAAGCTGGTGAAGACGGTCTACGGCAACGACGACGACCAGAAGTCCTTCCAGGAGGCGCAGGGGCTGCTCCAGGCGCACCCGGACCTGAAGGCGATCGTCGCCCCCACCACGGTCGGCATCGCCGCCGCCGCCCGCTACGTCGGCTCCTCCAGCTACAAGGGCAAGGTCACCGTCACCGGCCTTGGCACCCCGAACCAGATGCGCGAGCACGTCAAGAACGGGACCGTCGACCGGTTCGCGCTGTGGAACCCGGCCGACATCGGCTACCTCGCCGCGCACGCGGGCGTCGCCCTCGCCTCCGGCCGCATCACCGGCGCGCGGGGCGAGGAGTTCAGCGCGGGCAGGCTCGGCGACTACACGATCGGCGCGGACGGCGAGGTCGTCCTCGGCCCGCCCACGGTGTTCGACGCCGCCAACATCGACCAGTTCGACTTCTGACCACCGGCGCGGCCCCGGCGACCACCCGGCGCCGGGGCCGTCCCCCGAGCAGGAAACGGCGGTGCCACCCGTGCCCGAGCCGACCCCCGAGCGGTTGAGCGCAGTCAAGCAAACCCTGTCCCGCCAAGCGATCGAGACCCCGTCGTGGGCGTTCGGCAACTCCGGCACCCGCTTCAAGGTCTTCGCCCAGCCCGGCGTCCCCCGCACCGTCGAGGAGAAGGTCGACGACGCCGCCGCGGTGCACCGGTTCACCGGCGCCGCCCCGTCCGTCGCGCTGCACATCCCGTGGGACCGGGTGGACGACTACGGCGCGCTCGCCCGGCACGCCGCCGACCGGGGCGTGCGGCTGGGGGCGATCAACACCAACGTCTTCCAGGACGACGACTACAAGCTCGGCTCGGTCACCAACCCGGACCCGCGCGTACGGCGCAAGGCCACCGACCACCTGCTGCACGCCGTGGACGTCATGGACGCCACCGGCTCGCGGGACCTGAAGCTGTGGTTCTCCGACGGCACCAACTACCCCGGCCAGGACGACCTGCGCGACCGCCAGGACCGGCTCGCCGCCGCGCTGCGCGAGGTGTACGACCGGCTCGGCGCGGACCAGCGCATCCTGCTGGAGTACAAGCTGTTCGAGCCCGCGTTCTACGCCACCGACGTGCCGGACTGGGGCACCTCGTACGCGCACTGCGTGGAGCTGGGGCCGAAGGCGACCGTGTGCATCGACACCGGTCACCACGCGCCCGGCACGAACATCGAGTTCATCGTCGCCTTCCTGCTGCGGCAGGGCAGGCTCGGCGCGTTCGACTTCAACTCGCGCTTCTACGCCGACGACGACCTGATGGTGGGCGCGGCGGACCCGTTCCAGCTGTTCCGGATCATGAACGAGATCGTGCGCGCCGACGCGCTGGACCCGGCGCGCGGCATCAACTTCATGCTCGACCAGTGCCACAACATCGAGGCCAAGGTCCCGGCGGTGATCAGGTCGGTGATGAACGTCCAGGAGGCCACTGCCAAGGCGCTGCTGGTGGACCGGGACGCGCTGGCCGCCGCGCAGGCCGAGGGGGACGTGCTGGAGGCCAACGCGGTGCTCATGGACGCCTACAACACCGACGTGCGCCCGCTGCTGGCGCGGGTGCGCGAGGACGCGGGCCTCGACCCCGACCCCGTGGCCGCCTACAAGCGCAGCGGGCGCCAGCAGGAGATCGAGGCCGCGCGCGCAGGCGGCGCGCAGGCCGGATGGGGAGCGTGAGCATGTCCGTGCCAGGGGAGCTGATCGCCCGCAGCAACGCGCTGGGGGCCGATCCGCGCAACACCAACTACGCGGGCGGCAACACCTCCGCCAAGGGCAGCGGGCCGGACCCGGTGACCGGCGGGGACGTGGAACTGCTGTGGGTCAAGGGATCGGGCGGTGATCTGGGGACGCTGACCGAGGCGGGGCTGGCGGTGCTGCGGCTGGACCGCTTGCGCGCGCTGGCCGACGTCTACCCCGGCGAGGACCGCGAGGACGAGATGGTCGCCGCGTTCGACCACTGCCTGCACGGCAGGGGCGGGGCGGCCCCGTCGATCGACACCGCCATGCACGGCCTGGTCGACGCCCCGCACGTGGACCACCTGCACCCGGACTCCGGCATCGCGCTGGCCACCGCCGCCGACGGCCCGGCCCTGACCCGCGAGTGCTTCGGCGACCGGGTCGCCTGGGTCGACTGGCGCAGGCCCGGCTTCCAGCTGGGGCTGGACGTCGCGGAGGTCAAGCGCGCCAACCCGGACGCCATCGGGGTGGTCCTGGGCGGGCACGGCATCACCGCGTGGGGCGAGAGCTCGCAGGAGTGCGCCGCGCACTCGCTGGAGATCATCCGAACCGCCGAGGAGTTCCTGGCGCGCAAGGGTTCCCAGGAGCCGTTCGGCGCGGTCGTGCCCGGATTCGAGGCGCTGCAGGAGGACGAGCGGCACGCGCGCGCCGCCGCGCTCGCCCCGGTGATCAGGGGCCTGGCCTCCACCGACGCCAGGCAGGTCGGGCACTACACCGACTGCCACGCCGTGCTGGACTTCTGCGCCCGCGAGAAGCTCGCCGACCTCGCCGCGCTGGGCACCAGCTGCCCGGACCACTTCCTGCGCACCAAGGTCCGGCCGCTGGTGCTGGACCTGCCGCCCGCCGCGCCGCTGGACGAGACCGTCGCGCGGCTGCGCGAGCTGCACGCCGCCTACCGCGAGGACTACCGCGCCTACTACGAGCGGCACGCGCTCCCCGACTCGCCGCCGATGCGCGGCGCGGACCCGGCGATCGTGCTGGTGCCGGGCGTGGGCATGTTCTCCTTCGGCAAGGACAAGCAGACCGCCCGCGTGGCCGGGGAGTTCTACGTCAACGCGGTCAACGTCATGCGCGGGGCCGAGTCCGTCTCCCGCTACGCGCCGATCCCCGAGTCGGAGAAGTTCCGCATCGAGTACTGGGAGCTGGAGGAGGCCAAGCTCCGCCGGATGCCCAGGCCCAAGCCGCTGGCCGGGCGGGTCGCGCTGGTCACCGGCGCCGGGTCCGGGATCGGCAAGGCGGTGGCGGAGCGGCTAGCGGCGGAAGGCGCCTGCGTGGTCGTGGCCGACCTGGACGGGGCGTCGGCGGGCGCGGTGGCGAAGGGCATCGGTGGGCCGGACCGGGCCGTGCCCGTGGTCGCCGACGTCACCGACGCAGGTCAGGTCGCCGGGGCGGTCGCGGCGGCGGCGCTGGCGTTCGGCGGGCTCGACCTGGTGGTCAACAACGCCGGGCTGTCCATCTCGAAGTCGTTGCTGGACACCACCGAGCAGGACTGGGACCTCCAGCACCGGGTGATGGCACGCGGCTCGTTCCTGGTCGCCAAGGCCGCCGCCCGCGCCATGATCGACCAGGGGATCGGCGGCGACGTCGTCTACATCGCCTCGAAGAACTCGGTGTTCGCCGGACCCAACAACGTCGCCTACGGCGCGGCCAAGGCCGACCAGGCGCACCAGGTGCGGCTGCTGGCGGCCGAGCTCGGCGGGCACGGCATCCGCGTCAACGGGGTCAACCCGGACGGGGTGGTGCGCGGCAGCGGCATCTTCGCCGGTGGCTGGGGCGCGCAGCGGGCGGCGGTGTACGGGGTGCCGGAGGAGGAGCTGGGCGCGTTCTACGCCCAGCGCACGCTGCTCAAGCGCGAGGTGCTGCCCGAGCACGTGGCGGCGGCGGTGTTCGCGCTGACCGGCGGGGAGCTGTCGCTGACCACGGGGCTGCACGTGCCGGTCGACGCCGGTGTCGCCGCGGCGTTCCTGCGGTAGAGGGGGATCGGGGTGCGGGTGGCGGCGGTGGACCTCGGGGCCACCAGCGGGCGGGTCGTGGTCGGCGAGGTCGGCGGCGGGCGGGTGCGGCTGGCCGAGGTGCGGCGGTTCCCCAACGGGCCGGTCGACGGCGGCGGCGTGCTGCGCTGGGACACCGGCGCGCTGTTCGCCGAGTCCGAGGCCGGGCTGCGCGACGCCGGACGCCTGGACGGCATCGGGATCGACTCGTGGGCGGTGGACTACGGGCTGCTCGACGCGGACGGCGCGCTGCTGGCCCCGCCCGCCCACCACCGGGACGGGCGCACCGCCGGGATGCCCGCGCGGGTGCACGCCCTGGTGCCGGAGGAGGAGCTGTACGCGGTGAACGGGGTGCAGTCGCTGCCCTTCACCACCGTCTACCAGCTCGCCGCCGAGACCGACCTCGACCGCGCCGAGACCCTGCTGCTCGTCCCCGACCTGCTGGTGCACCACCTCACCGGCGCGGTCGGGGCCGAGCGGACCAACGCGTCCACCACCGGCCTGTACGACGTGCGCGCGGGGGAGTGGGCGCTCGGGGTGGCCGAGCGGGTCGGGGTGCCCGGCCGGTTGCTGCCGCCGCTGCGCTCGCCGGGCGAGGTGCTCGGGACCGCGCTGGGCGCGCCCGTGGTCGCGGTCGGCTCGCACGACACCGCGTCCGCCGTGCTGGGCGTGCCCGCGCGCCCCGACCGGCCGTTCGCGTACCTGTCCTCGGGGACGTGGTCGCTGATCGGCGTTGAGCTGGAGCGCCCGCTGCTCACCGGGGCGGCGCGGCTGGGCGGGTTCGGGAACGAGGCCGGGGTGGACGGCACGACCCGGTTGCTGCGCAACGTGATGGGGCTGTGGGTGCTCACCGAGGCGCTGCGGGCGTGGGGGAGCGACGACCTGGCGGGCGCGCTGGCGGCGGCGGCGCACGCGCCCGCGTTCGGGCCGGTGGTGGACGTGGACGCGCCCGCCTTCCTGCCGCCGGGCGACATGCCCGGCCGGATCGCCGCCGCCTGCCGGGCGAGCGGGCAGCGCGAGCCGGGGACGCGCGGCGAGGTGGTGCGGTGCGTGCTGGAGAGCCTGGCGCTGGCGTACCGGCGGGCGCTGCGCGGGCTGGAGCGGGTGACCGGGACCGGGGTGGAGGTGCTGCACGTGGTGGGGGGAGGGGCGCGCAACGACCTGCTGTGCGCGCTGACCGCCGACGCGTGCGGGGTGCCGGTGGTGGCCGGGCCGGTGGAGGCGACCGCGCTGGGGAACGTGCTGGTGCAGGCGCGGGCCCTGGGCGCGGACCTGCCGGACCGGTGGGCGGTGCGGGAGCTGGTGGCGGCGTCGACGGCGCTGCGGGTCCACCGGCCGGGGGACGGGCGGGCGTGGGACGCGGCGGAGGCGCGGGCCGAGGCTGCGGGGGTGTGGGGGTAGCCGCCAGGATGGTCGGGTGGACGAACAGGTCATCCCCATCCTCCGCGTCGCGCACGCCCCCACCGCCGTCGCCTGGTACGCCAGGCTCGGGTTCGAGCAGCGGTGGGAGCACCGGTTCGAGCCGGGGCTGCCCGCGTTCGTGGAGGTGGCCAGGGGCGAGGTGCGGCTGTTCCTGTCCGAGCACACCGGCGACGCCCGGCCGGACACGCTGGTGTACCTGCGGGTGCGCGACGTGGACGCGGTCGCGGGCGAGTTCGGCGTTCCGGTGGAGCGGGCGCCGTGGGGGCGCGAGGTCGAGCTGCGCGACCCCGACGGCAACCGGCTGCGCGTCGGGTCACCGAGCTCCTAGCGCGACAACCGGTCCCGCACGCGACCCGCCCGCGCGAGCAGGTCGGTGGGGTCGCGCAGCAGGCGGCCGTCGCGCTTGACCGCCCTGCCCGCGACCAGCACCGTCTCCACGTCACCCCGGTCCGCGCTCTGCACCACCGCGCCCACCGGGTCGTGCACCGGCGCGATCCCCGGCCGGTCTGCGCGCAGCACGACCAGGTCGGCCTGCTTGCCCGGCGTCAGCGAGCCGATCTCGTCGGCCATGCCCAGCGCCCGCGCGCCGTTGATCGTCGCGGCCTCCAGCGCCTGCCGCGAGGTCATCAGCCGGGGCGGCGGCTCGTCCCGGCCGGGCGCGCCGGGGCCGTGCAGGGCGGTGTGCCTGGCCGACTGGAGCCCCGACCGCATCTGGCTGAACATGTCGCCCGGACCGGTGGACTCCACGTCCGTGCCCAGCGTCGGCCGCAGCCCCGCCTCCAGCGCGGCGGCCAGCGGCGGCGTGCCGTGGCCCATCAGCATCTCCACCACCGGCGCCACGGACAGCGCCGCGCCGCTCTCGGCGAGCACCGCCAGCTCCGCCGCGTCCAGCCCGGTGCCGTGGACGAACACCGCCCTCGGGCCGAACACGCCGAGGTCGCGCAGGTCGCTCGGCTCCAGCCCGCCCCGACCGCCCAGGCAGTGCAGCACGACCGGCACGTCCAGCTCGCCCGCCAGCGCCCAGTTCCACCGCGCCGCCTCCGGGGTGAACGCGTCCACGCACAGCCCCATGCGCACCCGCGCGCCCCGGTCCGGCAGCAGCTCGGCCAGCCGCCGCACCCCCGCCTCGGACAGGCCGCCGTGGTCCGGGCGGTCCTCGCCCATCGCGCTGTGGCCGAACGCGAACACCGCCCGCAGCCCGGACTCGCGCAGCGCGGCGACCGCGGCCTCGGTGCGGCCGGGGCGGTCGTTGATGTTGGCCACGTCCTGCACCGTCGTGATGCCCGCGTCGAGCGCGGTCAGCGCGCTCAGGGCGGTGCCGACGCCGACGTCCTCCGGGGTGAGCAGGGAACCGCAGTGGCCGAGCACGTCGGCGAAGTACTCGGGCAGCGTCTGGTCCGCGCCCCGACCGCGCAGCACCGCCAGCCACATGTGCCGGTGCGAGTCCACGAAACCGGGGACCACGATCCGGCCGGTCCCGTCCAGGACCTCCTCCGCGTCGGCGGGGGCGACGCCCGCGCCCACTGCGGTGATCACGCCGTCCTCCACGACCAGGTCCGCGCCGACCAGGTCGCCGAGCCGCTCGTCCATGGTCAGCAGGGTCGTGTTGGTGATCGCCAAGCGGTGGGGCAACTCCGGCCTCCGTGCTCGTGGAAGAACCGGAGGCTAGCAACGGGAAGCCCTGCGGGACACCCCTTTCCGGGGTGCCGGGGGAGCGCCCCTCCGACACCCCGAAGCCGTCAGGGCCTGCGGAACTCCGGCTGGTCCAGCACCCGCAGCCAGGTCCCGTCCGGCTGCCTGCGCGCCACCTGCGCCCGCGCGCCCGCGCCGTCCGACGGGGGCGTGGAGGTCAGGGCCAGGTCGCCGCTGACCAGGGTGGGCAGCGGGGGTTCCGGGGTGAAGCGCGGGCGGTGCGCCAGGACCGACGTCCACAGGGCCTCGATCGCGGCCCGGCCCGCCGTCACCTCGCCGGGCGGGTAGGCCATGACCGCGTCCGGCTCGTACAGCTCGGCCACGCCCGCCGCGTCGCCCGCGTTGGAGCGCTCGACGAACAGCCTGGTCAGGTCCTCGGGGGTCAGTGCTTTCTCTCGTTCAACCACGTGGACCAGCCTGCGCCGGGTGGAATCAGAAGTCCAACAGATGGATCTGCTGGGAACTAGCATTCCTGGTCATGGATCTGCGTCAGCTGGAGTACCTGGTCGCGGTGGCCGAGGAGCGGAACTTCACCCGTGCCGCCGCGCGCGTGCACGTGTCCCAGTCGGGGGTGAGCGCGCAGGTCCGGCAGTTGGAGCGCGAGCTCGGGGCCGAGCTGTTCGACCGGACCAGCCGGGTCGTGGCGCTGACCGCCGCCGGTGAGGCCGCCCTCGCGCACGCCCGCGCCGCGCTCGCCTCGGCCGCCGCGCTCGGGCAGGCGGTGGGGGAGGTGGCCGGGGTGGTGCGCGGGTCGCTCGTGGTGGGCATGGTCGCGGGGTGCGCGCTCACGCCGCTGTTCGACGCGCTCGCCGACTTCCACCGCGCGCACCCCGGCGTGCGGTTGCGGCTGGTGGAGGGGGTGTCGGAGGAGCTGGTGGACGAGGTGCGGCGGGGCGTGCTGGACCTGGCGCTGGTCGGGGTCGCGGAGGCGCCGGAGGGGCTGGGGGTCCACGTGGTCGTGGCCGACTCGCTCGTCGCGCTGGTCCCCGAGGGGCACCCGGTCGCGGCGGGCGCGGACCCGTTCGCGCACCCGCTGGTGGCGATGCCCCCAGGGACGGGGTTGCGGGCGGCGCTGGACGCGCGGTGCGCGGCGGCGGGGGAGCGGGCGGAGATCGTGCTGGAGGCCAGCGCGCCGGACGCGGTGGCCGCGCTCGCGGCTCGGGGGTTGGGGGTCGCGGTGCTGGGGGCGTCGATGGCCTCGGCGTACCCGGACCTGACCCCCGTGCCGATCCCGGACACCCGCGCGCTGCTGGCGCTGGTGTGGCGGGATCGGGCGTCCCCGGCCGCTCGGGCCCTCCTTGGAATTATTCGGAATAATTCCTTCAGTGTTGACTAAAAGGAGTCTTCCGGGAGACGGCGGCGGGACCGGACCCGGACGATGACGAAGAGGACGACGGCGACCGCCACGGCCGCGAGCACCACCGTCTGGAAGACGCCCGCGTAGTCGTCGACCACGTGCCAGTTCGCCCCCAGCAGGTAGCCCGCCACGACGAACACCGAGTTCCAGACCAGGCTCCCGGCGGTGGTCAGGAGCAGGAACTTCGTGGGGGACATGCGCTCCACCCCGGCGGGAAGGGAGATGACGCTGCGGAACAGCGGCACCATCCGGCCCAGGAACACGGCCTTGGCCCCGTGCTCGGCGAACCAGCGCTCCGCGCGGTCGAAGTCGGCCACCTCCAGCAGCGGCACCCGCGCGATCACCGCCCTGGTCCGGTCGCGGCCCAGCAGCGCGCCCAGCAGGTAGACGATGACCGCGCCCGCCACCGAGCCCAGGGTCGTCCACAGCAGCGCCTCGGCGAGGCCGAACGTGCCCCGGCTGGCGGAGAACCCGGCCAGCGGCAGGACCAGTTCGCTGGGGATCGGCGGGAACAGGTTGTCCGCGCCCACGACCAGCGCCGCGCCGGGACCGCCCAGCGCGTCCATCAGGTCCACCGCCCAGCCCGCCAGGCCGCCGAGCGGTTCGGAGGTGGGCGGCGTTGCGTCGATCATGATTTTTCCTTGCTGTGAAAGGGTTTTGCGGACAGCTCGACGCTAGGCGGGGCTGAGGGGTCGGGGAATGCGGCGACCCGCCCGGCCGTGCTGGGGCAGGCCTCACGCCGGTGGTGCGGTAAACCTCAGGTCGCCGGGCGTGGCCCGCCGCTACCGTGGCCGCGTGATCCACACCGACGAGCTGAGCGCGGGCGCGGTGGCCGGGAGCTGGGGGCGGGCCGTCGTCGGTGTCCTCCTCGGCGGGCTGCTCGCGCTGGCCACCCCGCTGCTGCTGTGGCCGGTCGGGCGCGACCGCCTCGCCCTCGCGCTGGCCGCCGCCCAGGTCCGGCTGATCACCCGCTGGCACGGCCCCGTCCACGTCGAGCGCCCCGCGCCCGCCCGGTGCAGGCGCTACCTGCTGCTGCGCTGGCCGGTCGGACTGCTCGGGCTCGGCGTGCTCGCGCTGCTGCTGGTGTGCCTGGTCGTGGGGGCCTCGATGCTGTCGGCGTTCCTGCTGGACGGCGACTGGGCGCTGGTCGAGGACTCGCGCGAGCGGGTGGGCGCGGCGCTGCTGCTGGTGTCCGCCCCGATCGGGGTCATGCTGACCTTCGTCACCGCCGCGGGCGTGTTCGGCGTCGGCACGCTCGACCGGTGGCTTGCCGCCGAGGCGCTGGGGGTGAGCGACCGGGCGCTGCTGCGGCGCAGGGTCGCCGAGCTGACCACCACCCGCGCCGACGTGGTCGACGCCGTCAACGACGAGCGGCGGCGCATCGAGCGGGACCTGCACGACGGGGTGCAGCAGCGGGTCGTGGCGCTGGGCGTGCTGGTCGGGCGGGCGCACCGGGCGGGCGCGGGCGACCGGGCCCGCGACCTGCTGGAGCAGGCGCTGGTGGTGTCGCAGGAGACCATCGCCGAGCTGCGGCAGGTGGCGCTGCGGGTCTACCCGAGCGCGCTGGACGCCGGTGGGCTGCCCGCCGCGCTGGAGGCGCTGGCCGAGCGCTCGACCACGCCGGTGGCGCTGCGGGTCGACCCCGGCAGGCTGCCCGCCGCCGTGGAGGTGGCGCTGTACTTCGTGGCGTCCGAGGCGGTCAACAACGCGGTCAAGCACGCGGGGGCCACGCGCGTGGAGGTCGTCGTGGCGGAGCGGGACGGGCGGGTCGAGCTGAGCGTGTCCGACGACGGGGCGGGTGGCGCCGATCCGGCCGGGCCGGGGCTGTCCGGGTTGGCGCGGCGGGTGCTGGCGGCCGACGGGGTGTTCGGGGTGGACAGCCCGGCGGGCGGGCCCACCGTGGTGCGGGCGGTGCTGCCGTGCGGGTGATCCTGGCCGAGGACTCGACGCTGCTGCGCGAGGGCCTGGTGCGGTTGCTGGCGGAGGAGGGGCACGAGGTCGTCGCGGCGGTGGGCAGCGCGCCCGAGCTGCTGGCCCAGGTCGCGCGGCACCGGCCCGACGTGGTGGTGACCGACGTGCGGATGCCGCCCGGCGGTGGGGACGACGGGCTGCGCGCGGCGCTGCGGATCAGGGCGGAGCGCCCGGAGGTCGCGGTGCTGGTGCTGTCGCAGTACGTGGAGCGGCGGTACGCGACCGAGCTGATCACCGGGGGCGGCGGGAAGGTCGGGTACCTGCTCAAGGACCGGGTGGTGCGGGTCGGGGAGTTCCTGGACGCGGTGGAGCGGGTCGCGGCCGGGGGGACGGTGTTCGACCCGGAGGTGGTGCGTCGGCTGCTGGCGCGCGGCGGGCGCGGCGACCCGCTGGCCGCGCTCACGCCGCGCGAGGCGCGGGTGCTCGCGCTGATGGCCGAGGGGCTGACCAACGCGCGCATCGCGGAGCGGGTGCACGTGTCGGTGAGCGCGGTGGAGAAGCACGTGAACGGGGTGTTCGACAAGCTCGGGCTCGCCGGGCTCGCCGGGGTGGCCGGGGTGAGCAGGCGGGTGGTGGCGGTGGTGCGGTACCTGGGGCAGGAGCGGTGAGGGCTACTCGGCGCGGGCGGTCAGGGGGAACCGGGCGCGCACGGTGAAACCGCCGTCCACCGGACCCGTGGTCAGCTCGCCGCCCGCCTGGGTGACCCGCTCGCGCATCCCCACCAGCCCGTACCCGGAGCCGGGCACCGCACCGCCCGCGCCGCTCGGCTCGCGGTTGGCCACGGTCACGACCAGGTGCCCCTCCTCGACCACCAGGCCCACCCGCACGGCCGCGCCGGGGGCGTGCTTGCCCGCGTTGGTCAGCGCCTCCTGCACCACCCGGTACGCCGCGCGCGAGACGGCCGCGTCCACCTCGGGCAGCTCGTCCGACCGGTCCAGCAACACGTCGCCGGGGGTGTCGGCGATCAGCGCGGGGATGCCGTCCAGGCCGGGGGCGCTCTCCTCGGCGTCGTCCTCGCGCAGCACCCTCAGCACGTCCCGCAGCTCCGACAGCGCGGCGGTGCTGGACTTGCGGATGACCTCGGCGGCGTCGGCGACCTGGCCGTCGCCGACCACGGTCAGCGCGCCGGACTGCAGGGCGATCACGCTGACCCGGTGCGCGACGACGTCGTGCATCTCGCGGGCGATGCGCCTGCGCTCGGCGGTGACGGCGCGCTCGGCCAGCAGGTCGCGCTCGCGCTCGGCGGTCTCGGCGCGCTCGTTGAGCAGACCCACCACGCGCGTGCGCTGGTGCACCCACATGCCGGTGAGCACGGGGATCAGCACCGGGATCGTGTTGAGCAGCACCACGAGCACCCACGGGGTGAACTCGTAGTTCAGCCTGGGCAGGAACAGCGCGTACACCGCCGCCGCGCCCGCCCAGGTGCGCCAGGACGCGCCGAAGCGGGACGCGGTGCTGTGCAGGGCGACGAACACCAGGTACGTGGTCGTGTCGAGCGCCAGCATCGCCAGGCCGACCGCGAGCGTCGCCAGCGGCCAGCGGCGGCGCAGCAGCACGGCGGGCGCGGTGAGCAGCACCCCGGCCACCGCGCCGAGCGGGCCGTGGGCGTCCGCCAGCTCCACGGCCGAGGTCGTGGTCAGGAAGGCCGCCAGCAGCGCGTCGAACGCCAGCGACCGCGCGCGGCCCTGCCAGGGGGCCAGCAGGCGCTGCCGCGTCGTCAGCCGAGCGGGCTCGGGTCCAGCAGGTACCGCTCCAGCACCGGTCCGATCCACGCCCCCAGCTCCTCCCGCCCCATGGCCGCCAGCGGCGGCACCCGCAGCACGTACCGCGTGAACGCCAGCCCCAGCACCTGGGAGCCGACCAGCGCCGCCCGCTCGGCGGGCCGGTCCACCGCGATCGCGGCCAGCGCGGGCGCCACCTGGCCGGTGAACACCCCCAGCATCGCCTCGGCGGCGGCCGGGCTGCTCGCCGCCGCGCGCAGCAGCGACAGGAACCCGGCGTCGTGCTCCCACACCGCGAAGAACCGGTCCAGCAGCACCGCCGCGACCCGGTCCCCAGGCAGTCCGCGCAGGTCGGGCAGGCGCAGGTCGAACGCGGCTGCCTCGGCGAACAGCGCCTCCTTGCCGCCGAAGTACCGCACGACCAGCGCCGCGTCCACGCCCGCGTCGGCCGCGACGTCGCGCACCCGCACCCGGTCGAACCCGCCCTCGCCGAAGCGGGCGCGCGCGGCGTCCAGGATCGCCGCCCTGGTCGCCTCGGCGGAGCGCTTGCGGGGTGGTGCGGGCATGGGGCAAGTCAACAGTGCGTTCGCGCGAGTGGCCTAACCGGCCCCGGTCATCGGCGCGCCCACCCTCGGGTCCTTCGTGTTGACCAGGAACGACGTGGCGGGCAGCGAGCCGTCGGCGCGGCGCTCCCCCTCGGCGCTGGCGGGGTCGACCTCGCGCAGCACGTCACCGCCCCAGCCCCGCTCGTTCCAGGTGTTGCCCTGCGCGACCGCGCCGTCACCGAGCAGGGCCTGCTCGCGGTTGCCCAGCGCCAGGTTGTCGCGCAGCCGGGCGGGCGCGTCGCGCAGCGCGAAGCCGTCGCCGGCGTTGCGGAACGCGCTGCTGCCCGACAGCTCGTGCCCGGCGCGACCGGTGCTGGTGAACCCGTCGCCGTTGTTCTTCCACGCCGCGCTGCGCAGCACCGCGTGCGGGCCGCCGGTGCCCAGGTCGAAGCCGTGCCCGGAGCCGAGGGCGCGCGGGAAGCCCCAGCGGTTGATCCCGTTGCCGTAGGCCCAGTTCGAGTCCAGGGTGACCTTGCCGGTGAAGGCGCCGAGGCTGATGCCGTCGTCCACGTTGTCGTAGGCGCGGCAGCCGCGCACGGTGTTGCCGTCCCCGGACCCGGTGGTGAACG
Source organism: Actinosynnema pretiosum (assembly GCF_024171695.1). Taxonomy (GTDB): domain Bacteria; phylum Actinomycetota; class Actinomycetes; order Mycobacteriales; family Pseudonocardiaceae; genus Actinosynnema; species Actinosynnema pretiosum. The sequence continues at coordinate 125,898 of NZ_JAMTCF010000020.1, forward strand.
CGATGCCGTCCGCCTCCCGGCCCTCGGCGTCCCGGTTGTGGTGGAAGTCGCCGTCCAGCACCAGGTTCCCGGACGCGGAGCCGGAGAAGGCGAGCCCGGTGCCCAGGTTGTCGTGCAGGGACAGCCGCTGGAACGTGCTGCCGCCGCACGAGATGCAGGCCACCGCGCCCGCCGGGCCCTTGATGATCTCCAGGTCGCGCACCACCCAGTGCGCGCCGCGCACGGTCAGCATCGGGCGCGCGCCGACCTGGCTCGCGTCCAGGATCACGTGGTCGCCGGGTGCGGCGGCCAGGGTGATGGGCTTGTCGGGCGTGCCGGAGGCGGTCAGCTCGACGGCCTCGGTGGGGCGGTGGATGCCGTCCTTGAGGTAGATGGTCTGGCCGGGCTGGGCCACGGCGGCGGCCCGGCCGAGGGTGGCGAACGGGTCCTGCTCGGTGCCCGTCGCGCCGTCGTCGCCCTTGGGGGACACGAAGAAGCTGATGGGCGTCGCGGTCGTGGGCGGTGCGGAGGAGCTGGTGGGCGGCGCGCCGCTCGGAGTGTCCACTATGGACGGAGCGGTCGCCGTCGGCAGCGCCAGCTCGGTCGGCGGGTCCGGTTGTCCCGGCAGCGGGATCAGGTACACCGCCAGCGCCACGGCGGTGATCAGCCCGGCGGCGGGCAGCGCGGCGGCCAGCGGCTTGCCCGAGGCGTACCCGGCGACCGCCTTGAGCGCCCCGCCCGCCGGGGGCGCGACGCCCTGCGGCAGCGCGGACACCGCGGCCTGCAACCCGGCGGGCACGAGCAGCAGCCCGGCCTGCGCGGCGAAGTACTCGGCGGGGAAGCGCGGCGCGCCCACGTCCAGGCAGCGGGCGCAGCCGCGCACGTGCTTGGTGGCGCGCTTGAACCACCGGTCCCCGCCGTCCACCCCGCCGCAGGCGGACAGCTCCGGGCAGCGCGGCACGGCCCGCCACGCGCGCAGCGCCGTGCGCGCCAGCAGCAGCCGCTCCTTCATCCGCTGCACCCGCACCGCCGTGTGCGGCACGCTCAGCCGCAGCGCGCCCGCGACCTCGGCGCGCGAGAGCAGCCCGTTGACCTCCTGCCACCACAGGGAGAACAGCTCCCGGTCGGCGGGCGCGAGCCAGCGGGTCGCGTCCAGCACCTCGCGCGACTCGGCGACCTGGCCCATCCGGTTCGCGGTGCGCTCGGCCAGGTCCTGGCCGGGTGCCGCGGGCTCGGGCAGCTCGTCCAGCGGCAGCGCCGGGCGGCGTCCGCGCACGTGGTCGCGCACCTGCCGGATCGTGGTGGTCACCAGCCAGGCCCGGAACCGCTCGGGGTCCTTGAGGTCGCCGACGTGCCGCACCACCCGGATCATGGTCTCCTGCGCGACGTCCTCGGCGTCGGCGTCACCGGGCAGCGCCCGCGCGACCACGTTGTGCACCAGGGGGAGCGCCGAGGAGACGAGCTCGCGCACCGCGTCCGGGTCACCGGCCTGGGCCGCCAGCACCACCTGGGCGTCGACGAGGGAATCCACGCCTGAGTCCTCCCGTGCGCCGCTGCTCTCCGCGCGGCACGACGACGTGCCGAGGTGGCGGGGGAGCGGAGTCTGGCACAGGCCCGGAATCGGTGTAAAGAGCGCGCTTCCCGGCTCGCGGGCGCGCCGGGCGGGGGTGGTGCGTCCCGCCGGACGGGGGTGAGGTGGGCGAACGGCGCACCGCCTGGGCGTCCGGACGGCGCACCGCCTCGGCAGCCGTCCCGGAAAGACAGGGGTGCCAAGGGGATCGACCTCACTCCGCCGTTCGGTCGTCTCGGGGTTGGGCCGCTCGCGCGTGGCGGGGCGGTGCGGGCGCGGGGTGCGGCAACCGGGTCAGGCGCGGCGGCTGCCCGGCGCGCCGGGGGCTCCCTCCGGCGGGTGGGGGAGCGGCGGCCCGCCGGGCGTCGGGGGTGCGGCCTGCCGTCCGCCGGGGCGCGCTGCGGGCTCGGCGCTCGCGCGCGGCTTCGGGACCGGCTGCGGGGTCAGGAGTGCGCGGGCAGCAACCACACCAGCGCCACCAGCGCGATCGCCATCACCAGCGCGGTGACGCCGAGCAGCGCGCCCCCGCCGGGCAGCGCGGGCCGCTCGTGCGCCAGCAGCGCCCGGTAGGCGCGCGCCGAGCGGCGTTCGGCCAGCGCCCACAGCACCGCGCACACCACCAGGAACACCGGCCCCACGGCCAGCGACCACGCGCCCAGCACCGGGGGCAGCACCCGCAGCGACACCAGCGCCGCCGCGGCCACCGCGAGCACCGTGCGCCGCCACGCCAGCAGGGTCCGCTCCGGTTGCAGGCCGGGGTCGAACAGGGCGCGCTCAGCCACGGGAGGTCACCGCAGCGCCGTGCCCAGCACCAGCAGCAGCGCCACCGCCGTCACCCCGACCACCAGCGCCAACCTCGCCCCCGACGAGGAGGGCAGCGGCTCGCCGCGCCGCATCGCCCGCTCGGCGACCGCCCAGCCCCGCCACGCCAGCGGCGGCACGACCAGGCCCAGTGCCAGCAGCACGAGGGACGCGGCCAGCCGCAGCCCGGACTGGACGGGCAGGTGCAGCGCCTCCAGCGCCACCCCGCCCGCGACGAGCGCCAGCGAGGTCCTGATCCAGGCCAGGAACGTGCGCTCGTTGGCCAGGGTGAACCGGGGGTCGGGTTCGGCGCCGTGGTCGTAGACCCCGCGCGGGAAGCGCCGCAGGCTCACGCCGCGACCTCGCTGTGCTGCACGAACGCTATGCTATGCCACGCGGGCGCGCCCCGTTCGGCGCAGCGGGCGGCCCCGGTCGGCGCGGCCGGGGTCAGCCCTCCGGCTCCAGCAGCACCGGCAGCTCCTCCAGCCCGTTGATCACCGCCGACTCCAGCAGCCTCAGGCGCGCCTCCGGCACCGCCAGCCGCAGCCTCGGGAAGCGGCCGAACAGCTCGCGCAGCGCGATCTCCAACTCCTGGCGGGCCAGCGCGGCCCCCAGGCAGAAGTGCGCGCCCACGCCGAACCCGATGTGCCCGGTGCCCTGCGGCAGCGCCAGGTCGAACGGCGCGCCGTCCCGGTTCGCGCCCGCCAGCGACACCAGGATCGGCTCGCCGCGCCGCACCCGCGTCCCCGCCACCACCACGTCCTGCGCCGCGTAGCGCGCCCGCAGCTCGCGCACCGGGCCGTTCCAGCGCACCCCGACCTCGGCCACGTGCGACCACGGGTGCTCGCCCGCCAGCACGGCCGCGAGCTGCACCGGGTGGGTGAGCAGCGCGTGCACCGTGTTGGACAGCGCGTGGACCGTGGTCTCGTGGCCCGCCAGCAGGACCAGGTCCAGCGTCCCCACCAGCTCCTCGTCGGTGCACCGGCCGTCCGAGGTGCCCGCCTCGATCATCGCGCTGGTCAGGTCGTCGGCCGGTTCGGCGCGCCTGCGCCGCACCAGTTCGCCCAGCGCCTCCCGCACCTGCGCCGACGCCGCGACCCGCGCCGCCTCGCCCACCCGCCCGTCGACCTGGGCGGTGTAGCGCTCGCGGAACCACTCCAGCTCGTCGCGCCCGGTGATGCCGAACAGCTCGAACACCACGATCACCGGCAGCGGCAGGCAGAACCGCTCCTTCAGGTCGACCGGCGAGCGCGGGTCCAGCTCGTCCAGCAGCCGCCGGGTGATCGCGGTGACGCGTGGTTCCATGGCCCGCACCCGCTTGGCGGTGAACCCGGCGGCGGCGATCCGGCGCAGCCTGCGGTGCTCGGCGCCGTCGCGGTTGATCATCGAGTGCGCGGTCAGCATGGGCAGCAGCGCCCAGTCCCGAGGCACCTCGCCGTCGCGCAGGGCGGCCCACTCGTCGGGGTGCTTGGACAGCGGCGGCCGGATGTCCAGCACGGCGCGGGCGACCTCCTCGGTGGTGGCCAGCCACGCCCGCACGCCGTCCGCGTCGACCGGCACGAGCGGCCCGAGCTCCTTGAGCAGCCGGTGCTCCTCGTGCGTGGGGGTGCTGTGGTCGAGCACGTGCAGCGGCGCGTCGAGCGAGCGCTCGGCCCGCTCGTCGTGGACCGGTTCGTCGTGGGCCGTCTCGTCGTGAGCCGTCATGGCGGGGCCTCCGGTGCGGGATCGGCACGAGCGGGGCCGGGTCCACGCTAGTGCCGCGCGAGGGGCGGGCGTGAGGGCCGATCGACCGACCGCGCGCCGCCGCTCGCCTGGAATGGCGGCGGAAGGTGACCGGAACCGGTTCGCGGATATGCAGGAAAGCGCTTCCCGGCGGTTCGGCGCGCACGGGTGGAGCAGGGCGCCGGGAACCCGCGCGAACGCGAACCCCCGGCGCCCCAAGCACTCCCCGCCCTCACGCCCCGGCTTTCGAGCCCCGCCTGCACGCCGCTGGTGCCGCGTCTCGGCTCCGTTCGCGCGCCCTCGGTCCCGTGCCCGGCCCCGCCTACGTGCCGCTGGTGCAGCGCCCCGTCCTCGCCTGCACGCGGCTGGTGCCGCATCCGGGCCTCGTCTGCGTGCCGCTGGTGCCGCATCCGGGCCTCGTCTGCGTGCCGCTGGTGCAGTGCCCGGCCTCGTCTGCGTGCCGCTGGTGCAGCGTCCCGGCCTAGCCTGCGCGCACCAGGTCCCGAGCCCCGCCCCCGTGCTCCGCCCCGCCCTCACGCCCCCCGCTGCCCGCGCTCGCCCGCCGCCGCCAGCAGCGACCGGCCCAGCGCGGTGGCGGTGTGCAGTGACTGCCCGCGCTGCCTGCTCGTGCGCAGCAACCCCGCTTCCCGCAGCACCGCCGTGTGCCTGCTCGCCGACGCCGCCGAGGTGCCGACCCGGCGCGCCAGCTCCGTCGTGCTCGCCCCGGCCCGCGCGCACTCCAGCACCGCGCACCGGGTCGGCCCGAGCAGCGCGTCCAGCCCCGGCGCCGCGCCCCCGCTCCACCGGTCGCCCTCGTCCAGCGGGTGCACCAGCACCGGCGGCAGGTCCGGGTCGGCCAGGGTCGCCGGGGTGCGGCAGAAGTACGACGGCACCAGCCGCAACCCCCGCCCGGCCAGCCGGACCTCCCGCTCGGCGCGGTGCGCCACCTCCAGCACCGGCGGTCGCCACCGCACGTGCGGGCCCAGCCCGGACAGCAGCGCGTGCACGCCCCCGTCCACCAGGTCGCGGGCCCGCCTGGCCCGGTCGGCGGCGGCGCTCTCGGCCACCACGCCCGCGTGCGGCTCCACGAGCTTGCCGTGCAGCCTGCGCAGGCACTCCGCCAGCTCGCCCAGCACGCCGGTCCCGCCGCGCGTCACCGGTTCCGGCAGCCGCAGCCGGGCCAGCTCCGCCCCGGCCCTGCGCGGCGGCGTGGCCCGCACCGCGTCCAGCGCGGCTTCCAGGCCGTGCGCCTGCTCGGGCGGGGTCAGCAGGTCCGGCGCGGGCGTGAGCGCCCGCAGCACGGCCAGGTCGCGGTCACCCGGCCGCAGCCGCGCGCGGGTCTCGGCGGCCCAGCGCCGGAACGCGGCGGGCCGGTCCCGGTCGTGCAGCCTCCGGCAGGCCAGGACCACGTCCCACAGCGGTTCCGACCCGCTCGCCACGACGGTCCCCACCAGGTCGTCGGTCGTGAAGACGATGCGCAACACAGTTCCCCCTCTGCTGCTCGCCAGGACATCCTGGCCACCCCGGTGGCTCGGGGTGGGAGGTTCGGGAGGAGTTCACCCCGTCGGGAGCGCGCTTGCGCCCAGGGGGAAGGGGACGTCGGCGAGAGCGCTTCCACCGCAGCTCGGCGCGCCCGTCCCGACCGGGGTTTGCGCCTGCGCGCAAAACCGTGGCGGTCACCGCGTCGCGGCGGGCACCTTGGTCCCGCACCACCGAGTCAGACCACCGAGGGGGAAACGATGAGGGGAATCACCAGGGCCGCCGTCGCGGTCGCCGCCGTCTCGATGCCCGCCGTGCTGTTCGCGGTCCCCGCGCAGGCCGCGCCGAAGGCCGAGGCCGAGGTCGGGGCGCAGCACTTCGCGTGCGGCAGCGGCGTCCGGCCCAACCGGGACCCGATCAGCGCCATCACCGGGGCCAGCTCCGGCGCGCGCATCCGCACCGGGTCCGCCACGTCCTGCACCGCGCCCGGCTCGATCCAGCCGTCCGACCAGCTGGACTACTACTGCTACACGCTCGGCAACGACGGCTACACGTGGACGTACCTGCGCAACCGGCGCACCGGCGTCCAGGGCTGGACCAGGGACGACCTGCTGCCGGGCGGCGGCAGCAACTACGGCTGCTGAACAGGCCACTGAAAGCGCTTACCGCCTTCCGCGCCAAGGACTTCCGGCGCGGAAGGCGGTAAGTGGGCGAACGACGCCGGTCGCGGCTGGTGTTCGCGACCGGCGCCCGTCCAGGGGGCCTGGCTCAGGCGGCGCTGCCCAGGTCCAGCTCGGAGGCGAGCGCGTTGAACACGGCCACGTTGCACTCGAACGCCACGCAGGTCTCCACGATCACGCGCTCGCGCTCGACCTGGCTCCACTGCGCGGTGTCCAGGGACTCGCGGTAGCGCTTGCGGAAGCCGGGGAGCCCGCCGACCACGTCGAACCGGTAGAACGCGGCGCCCGCGTCCACCAGCCCGTACCGCTGGGCGAGCAGCCGCCGGATGACCTGGCCGCCCGCGACGTCGCCGAGGTAGCGGGTGTAGTGGTGGGCGACGAACCCGCCCGACCAGCGCCCGGCCTCCCGGATGCGCCGCACGTACGACTCGGTCGCCGGAACGGGGGCGATCTTCTCCCGCCAGTCCGGGCCGATCAGGTGCGCCAGGTCCTGCTCCAGCGCGGGGACGCGGCGCAGCTCGGGCTCGGTGAACCGGCTGGCGATCGGGTCGTCGGCGAGCGCGTCGGCCCGCTCCTCCAGCGCCCCGTAGATGAAGTAGTACTGCTCGGCGAGCCTGGTGTACGCCCCGAGGTCGAGGCGCTCGCCGATGAGGGCGTCCATGTAGCCGGTCCGCTCGGCGCGCTCGTGCTCCTTGCGGGTGGCGGCGCGCAGCTCGGCGGAGAAGGGGGTCGCGGTGTCCATCTGCGGCTCCTGGGGTCGGCGCGCTGCGGTGATCTCCGACCCTAGGGCGCACGATCAAGTTAGGCAAGCCTAATAAAGCGTCGTCCAGGAGTTGGAACACAAACTTCGCGCGCAGGGAGCAATTGCGCGACGACTCTCCGCGCACGTCCGGCGCGGGGTGCAGGATCGTCCTCGAACCCCGAGGAGGTCGTGTGTCCCTGCTGTCCCGCCCCGCCGTCGCCGACGCCGTGGCCAGGAGGCTCAAGTCGTTCATGACCCCGCGCGGCGACCCCGCCACCCCGTACCTGGGCGCGCGCGGCCGGGTCGGCCAGGTCGCCGTGCCCACCCGGCACGGGGACGTGGCCTGCGCGGTCTACCACCCGCCCGCCGACGTGACCCCGGCGCGCGGGGTGTACCTGAACCTGCACGGCGGCGGCTTCGCCATCGGCTACCCCGGCCAGGACGACTCGTGGTGCCGCTACCTGGCCGCCGAGACCGGGGTGGTCGTGCTCAACGCCGACTACGCCACCAGCCCCGAGCACCGCTTCCCGGTGCCGGTGGAGCAGGCCTACGACGTCCTCGCCTGGGCCGCCGGGACCGAGCGCGACTGGGCCGGGGCGAGGCTGTGCGTGGGCGGGCAGAGCGCGGGCGGCTCCCTCGCGGCGGGCGCGGCGCGGCTGGCGCTGGAGCAGGGCGGTCCGCAGGTCGCGCTCCAGGTGCTGCACTACGCGCCGCTCGACCTGGTCACGCCGGGCAGGGACAAGCGGCTGGCCGGGCCGAGGTCGATGCTGCGGCCGTGGATGGCGGAGGTGTTCGACACCGCGTACGTCCCGGACCCGGCGGTGCGGCGCGACCGGCTGGCCTCGCCCGCGTGGGGGGACAACGGGGTGGGGATCGAGGGGATCGCCCCGGCGGTGGTGATCACCTGCGAGTACGACCGGCTGCGGGACGAGGGCGTGGCGTACGCGCGGGCCCTGGCTGCGGCGGGCGCGCTGGCCGAGCACCACGAGGTGCTCGGGTACGACCACGGCTACAACTTCCGGGGCGGCGCGCCGCGCGAGGTCGTGGACGCGGTCTACGCGCTGATCGCCGGGCACGTCCGCCGGGTGGTGGGCGCGGGCTGAGGGAACCGGCTGAGGAGGCGGCGCTGGTCGGGGCGGGGGGCGCGGACCGCCCCCCCCCAGGTGGCTTGGAGGGACCTGGCCGGTGGCGCGGACTGAGGGGAGCCTGGGCCTGCCTGCCCGCCTGCCCGCCTGCGGGGCTGCGGGCGGGCGGCGCGGCTTGCGGAGGCGGGGCCAGGGCCGTGGTCCGGGTGGCCCCGGCGGGGGAGTGGCCATGCTCTACCTCCGCCGCTCGGGAACCGGCTGGACGCGGTCGTCCGGGCCGCGCTAACGTCCGGCCCGTGACCAGCCCGGAGTCGGAGAGAGGCGAGCCACCGGTGTCCCGGTGGCGCCCCGCGCTCGTCGCCTGACCCGCGCCGAGCCGTCCGCTCCCCACGTCGCCCCCGGCTGACCGGGGTCGCGCCGCCGCGCACCGCACCGCGCCCCCCGCCGTCCCGGCCGGGGGCTTCCTCGCGGGCGCCCGCAGCGCCCGCCGGTGTCGCGGAGCCCTTCCATGCCTCCTGCCGTCCACGCCCTGGCCCTGGCCGTGTTCGCCCAGGCCACCTCGGAGTTCATGCTGTCCGGCCTGGTCCACCCCCTGGCCGCCGACCTCGACGTCCCGCTCGCCGCCGCAGGCGCCCTGACCTCGGGCTTCGCCCTGGGGATGGTGCTGGGCGCGCCGCTCGCCGCCGCGCTCAGCCTGCGCTGGCCGCCCCGCCGGGCCCTGCTCGGCTTCCTCGCCGCGTTCCTGCTGGCCCACGTCGTGGGCGCGCTCACCCCCGGTTTCGCCGTGCTGCTGGCCACCAGGGTGGTCGCCGCGCTGGCCACCGCCGGGTTCCTGGCCGTGGCGCTCGGCGCCGCCGCCCGGCTCGCCGGCCCCGGCGCGGAGGGCAGGGCCACCGCGACCCTGCTCGCGGGCACGACCACCGCGTGCGTGGTGGGCGTCCCGGCGGGCGCGCTGCTCGGCGACCTGTGGGGCTGGCGGTCCGCGTTCTGGGCCGTCGCCCTGCTCACCGCGCCCGCCGTGGTCGCGGTCCTGCGCTCGGTCCCGGCAGGCGCGGTCGCAGGAGCGGGGAGCACGCTGACCACCGAGCTGCGCGGCCTGCGCGTCCCCGGCCTGCGGTCGTCGCTGCTGCTCGCGGCGCTGGTCAACGGTGGCACGTTCGGCGCGTTCACCTACCTCGCCCCGCTGGTCACCGACGTGGCCGGGCTGGGGCCCGGCTGGGTGCCGGTGGCGCTGGCGGTGTTCGGCTGCGGCGCGTTCGCGGGCGTCACGGCGGCGGGCAGGCTGGGCGACCGGCACCCGGACCACCTGCTGGCCGCAGGTCTCGCCGCGCTGCCCGCCGGGTGGCTGCTGCTGGCCGCGCTCCCGGTGGCGCCGCTGCTGCTCGTCCAGGCCGCCCTGTCGTTCGCGGTCGGCTCCACGCTCGTCGCGCGGGTCCTGCGCGCCGCGCCCGGCGCGCCGAGGCTGGCGGGCGCCGCGGCGACCGCCGCGCTCAACGTCGGCGCCGTCGTCGGCCCGCTGCTCGGCGGCGCGGCGCTGTCCGGGGGCGCTCGGGCGACGCTGCTCGTCAGCGCGGCGCTCACGGGCGCCGCGCTGCTGCTCCACGCGCGCGGCCGGGCGGCCACCCGCGCCTGACCGCACCGGGCCGGGTCGTCGACCGGCGACCCGGCCCTGCGATCCGCGCCACCCACCACCGTCCCAAACCGCCACGAACCACCCGTTTCACCCGCCCCGCAAGGCTTTCCGCCCGACCGACCGGAGGGTCGGCCTCCGCTAACCCGAGGCGCGTGGCACGATGCCCGAGGTCCGAGAACAGGAGCGGGAGCGGCTGATGAAGTACGTGGCGATCGGGGACAGCTTCACCGAGGGCGTCGGTGACGAACTGCCCGACGGGACCGTCCGGGGCTGGGCCGACCTGGTCGCGCAGGGGCTCGCGGCGGCCCTGCCCGACGAGGAGGTCGAGTACGCCAACCTCGCCATCCGGGGCAGGCTGATCACGCCCATCGCCACCGAGCAGCTCGAAGCGGCGCTCGCGCTCAAGCCGACCCTGCTCTCGTTCAACGGCGGCGGCAACGACATGATGCGGCCCGGCATGGACGCCACCAAGGTGCTCGCGCTGATCGAGCGCGTGGTGCGCCGCTGCGCCGAGGAGGACGTCCGGCTGATCCTGATCAGCGGCCCGAACCCCGGCGCCGGCCTGCCGTTCGGCCGGGTCATCGACCGCCGAGGCAGCGAGCTGACCAGGGCGGTCACCCCGCTGCGCGACCGGCCGAACCTGGTGCTGGTCGACATCTTCAACGACGCCGAGATCCGCCGCCCCGCCTACTGGGCCCCGGACCGCCTGCACCTCAACGCCACCGGCCACCGCAGGGCCGCCGCGCTGATCCTCAACGCGCTCGGCCACCGCGCCGAGGCCGAGATCGTCGCCCCGGACGCCGACGCCAAGTCCCGCACCCTGCTCGGCGAGCTGCGCTACTACCGCGAGCACGTCCTGCCCTGGCTGGGCCGCAGGCTCGGCGGTCGCTCCTCCGGCGACAACCGCACCGCCAAGGGCTCGGTCTGGTCCTCGGTCCCCAAGCTCTGAGGGGCGCCCGCCGTCCGACGTGACCGGGAACCCGGCGCCGCCACCGCGCGCCGGGCCCGGCGCGCCCCACCGCGCGCTGTGAACTGGCTCTCACGGTTTGTTGTCGCACACCCTTGCTTGTTACGAATAGCGGGCAACAAGGCCGACGAGGGGTGGACCGTGCGCGTACCTGCTTGGACCCGAGCTGCGGGAGCCCTGCTCTCCGCCGCCCTGCTGACCACGGCGTGCTCGACCTCGCCCACCGCGCAGGGCGGCCCGGCGCCGACCGAGCTGCGGCTGGCCATCGGCGGCGAGTCCGAGGACGGCTACGACCCCACGCTCGGCTGGGGGCGCTACGGCTCCCCGCTGTTCCAGTCGACCCTGCTCAGCCGGGACGCCGACCTCGCCCTGACCAACGACCTGGCCACGAACCACTCGGTGAGCCCCGACGGTCTGGTGTGGACGGTCGACCTGCGGGCCGACGCGAAGTTCAGCGACGGGCAGCCGGTCACCGCCAAGGACGTCGCCTACACCTTCACCACCGCCGCCAAGAGCGGCGGCCTCACCGACGTGACCGTGCTCAAGGAGGCGGTCGTCGTCGACGAGGACACCGTCGAGCTGCGCCTGACCCAGCCGCAGAGCACGTTCGTCAACCGCCTGGTGTCGCTGGGCATCGTCCCCGAGCACGCGCACGGCGCCGACTACGCGCGCAAGCCGGTCGGGTCCGGGCCGTTCGTGCTGGAGCAGTGGGACGAGGGGCAGCAGCTCATCGTCAAGCGCAACGACGCCTACTACGGCCAGAAGCCCGCGTTCGAGCGCGTGGTGTTCGTGTTCACCGGCGAGGACGCCACCCTGGCCGCCGCCCGCTCCGGGCAGGTCCACGTGGCCTCGCTGCCGTCGTCGCTGGCGAAGACCCAGCTGCCCGGCATGGTGCTGCGGGACGTGGACTCGGTGGACAACCGGGGCATCTCGTTCCCGTACCTGCCCGCCGAGGGCCGCACCACCGCCGAGGGGCGCCCGATCGGCAACGCGGTCACCTCGGACCGCGCGGTGCGCCAGGCGGTGAACTACGCGCTGGACCGGCAGGCGCTGGTCGACGGCGTGCTCGACGGCTTCGGCAGCCCCGCCACCGGCCCGGTCGACGGGATGCCGTGGTTCGAGCCGTCCTCCGCGATCGAGGACAACGACCCCGAGCGCGCCAAGAAGCTCCTGGACGAGGCGGGCTGGACCGACTCGGACGGCGACGGCGTGCGCGAGCGCGCGGGCGTCAAGGCCGAGTTCCCGCTGCTCTACCCGGCCAGCGACTCGCTGCGCCAGGGCCTGGCGCTGGCCGTGGTCGACATGCTCAAGCCGATCGGGATCGCGGTCTCCGCCCAGGGCGAGAGCTGGGAGGTCATCCGCACCCGGATGCACGCCGAGCCGGTCGTCTTCGGCTGGGGCAGCCACGACCCGACCGAGATGCACACCCTGTACTCGTCGGCCCGCGCGGGCGTCGAGCTGTGGAACCCCGGCTTCTACGCCAACCCGGCGGTCGACGCGCACCTGGACGCCGCGATGGCCACCACCGACCCGGAGGTCGCCACCCGCGAGTGGAAGGCCGCCCAGTTCGACGGGACGCAGGGCTTCTCCGCGCGGGGCGACGCCGCGTGGGCCTGGCTGGTCAACCTCAAGCACACCTACTTCGCCACCCAGTGCCTCGACCTCGGCCCCGAGCAGGTCGAGCCGCACGGCCACGGCTGGCCGGTCACCTGGAACATCACCGCCTGGCGCTGGACTTGCTGAACCCCGCAGGAGCAGCAGGCCTCGGCGGGCCGGGGGAGCCCGGCGACGGGATCGACCGCCCCGACGAGCTGACCGGCCGCCGGAACCGCTCGCGCCCCGGCCGCAACCCGGTGGTGCGCGCGGTGGCCAAGCTCGGCCGCCTGGCGCTGCTGCTGGCCGCCGTCGCCGCGGGCACGTTCACGCTGATGGTCAACTCGCCGGTCGACCCGGTGAGCGCCTACGTCGGCGCGGACGTGGCGCGCCTGGGCCCCGAGCAGCGCGAGCTGATCGCCCAGCGCTGGGGCCTCGACCAGCCCGCGCCGCAGCGGTTCCTGTCCTGGCTGGGCAACCTCGTGCGCGGCGACTTCGGGTTCTCGCCCACGTTCAACCGCCCCGTGCTGGAGGTCATCGGCGACCGGTTCACCGCGAGCCTGGGGCTGATGGCGCTGGCCTGGCTGCTGTCCGGGGTGCTCGGCTTCGCCCTCGGCGCGCTCGCGGGCGCGCGGCGCGGCAAGGCCACCGACCGGGTGATCACCTGGTGGGCGTACACGCTGGCGTCCGCGCCGGTGTTCTGGGTCGGCCTGCTGCTGCTCTACGTCTTCGCCGTGTCGCTGAACTGGGCCCCGGTGTGCTGCGCGGTGCCGATCGGGGTGCCCGCCGCCGAGGTGACGGTCCTTGACCGGCTGGCGCACCTGGCGCTGCCCGCGCTGACCCTGAGCGTGGTCGGCGTCGCGCCGGTCGTGCTGCACACCCGGCACGCGGTGATCGAGGCGCTGGCCTCGGACCACGTCGCGTTCGCCCGCGCCCAGGGCGACCGGGGGATCGGCCTGGTCGCGCACCGGGTGCTGCGCAACGCCGCCGGTCCCGCGCTGCTGCTCCAGTTCGGCTCGCTGGGCGAGCTGTTCGGCGGCTCGGTGCTGGCCGAGCAGGTGTTCTCCTACCCCGGACTCGGGGCGGCCACCACCCAGGCGGCGATGTCCCAGGACGTGCCGCTGCTGCTGGGGATCGCCCTGTTCACCGCCGTGCTGGTGTTCGTCGGCAACACGATCGGAGACCGCGTGCACGCCGCCGTCGACCCGAGGGTCGCGCTCCGGGCGGGTGAGCGGTGAGCGCCCTGACCGCCGACCGCCGCACCCGGACCCTGGTGCTGCTGGGCTGCTCGCTGCTGGTGGTGGCGGCCGTGCTCGTCGCGGGCGCCCTGGCAGGCGACGCCGCGCAGACCACCGCGCTGTCCCAGCGCAACCAGCCGCCGTCCGCCGCGCACTGGTTCGGCACCGACTGGCTCGGCCGCGACGTGCTGGCCAGGACCCTGGCCGGGCTGCGGCTGAGCCTGCTGGTGGGCACCTGCGCGGCGGCGATCTCCGCCGTGGTCGCGCTGCTGCTGGCGTGCCTGGCCACGGTCGGCGGCAGGCGCGCCGACGCGGCCGTCGGCTGGCTGGTCGACCTGTTCCTGGCCCTGCCGCACCTGGTGCTGCTGATCCTGCTGGCGTTCGCGCTCGGCGGCGGCACCGGCTCGGTCATCCTCGCGGTCGCGCTGACCCACTGGCCCACCCTGACCCGCGTGCTGCGCGGGCGGGCGCGCGGCGTGGTCGGCTCGAACTACGCGCTGGTCGCCACCCAGCTCGGGCGCAGCCGCTGGTGGATCGCGCGCAAGCACGTCGCCGGTCACCTGACCGGGCAGTTCCTGGTCGGCCTGGTGCTGCTGTTCCCGCACGCGATCCTGCACGAGGCGGCCCTGTCGTTCCTGGGCATGGGCGTCGACCCGGCGCAGCCGTCGATCGGGGTGCTGCTGTCGGAGTCGATGCGGTTCCTGTCGGCGGGGGCGTGGTGGCTGGCGCTGCTGCCCGGCGCGTGCCTGCTGCTGGTCGTGAAGGCCGTGGACGGCGTCGGCGAGCACCTGCGCGCGCTGCTGGACCCGAGGAGCCACCACCTGTGAGCCTGCTGGAGATCGACTCGCTGGGCGTGCGCTTCGGCCAGTACGAGCGCGGGTTGCGCCGCCGGACCGTGGTGGCGCTGTCGGGCATGGACCTGCGCGCCGACCGGGGCGAGGTGGTGGTGCTGGTCGGGGCGAGCGGGGCGGGCAAGACGCTGCTCGCGCACGCCGTGCTGGGGATGCTGCCGCCCAACGCCGAGGAGAGCGGCGAGGTGCGCTTCGCGGGCGGGGTGGTGGGCCCGGACGCGCGGCGCGCGCTGGCCGGTCGGGAGATCGCGCTGCTGCCGCAGGCCGCGTCGTTCCTGGACCCGGTGACGCCGGTGGGCAAGCAGGTGCGCCGCTCGGCGAAGCTCGCGGGCGCGGCCGATCCGGGTGCGGCGGCGCGCGAGGCGCTGGCGGCGCGCGGGCTGGGGCCGGAGGTGGCGAGGTTGCACCCGCACCAGCTGTCCGGCGGCATGGCCCGCCGGGTGCTCGCGGCGATGGCGCTCATGGCGGACCCGGCGCTGGTGCTGGCCGACGAGCCGACCCCCGGCCTGCCGCCGGAGTCGGTGCGCGCGGTGCTGGCGGACCTGCGCCGGACCGCCGACGAGGGCCGCGCGGTCGTGCTGATCACGCACGAGCTGACCGGTGCGCTGGAGATCGCCGACCGGGTGGTGATCTGCCGCGACGGGCGGACCGTGGACGAGGCCGACCCGGCGGACTTCCGGGACGACGGCGCGGCGCTGGCGCACCCGTACACGCGGGCGCTGTGGAACGCGCTGCCCGCCAACGGGTTCCACGTTCCAGGGTCCGGTTTGGAGGAGCGGTGAGCCTGCGCGCGCGGGACGTGTGGTTCCGGTACGGCCGGACCGGGCCGTGGGTGGTGCGCGGCGTCGACCTCGACGTCGAACCCGGCGAGGTGGTCGGGTTGTACGGGGCGAGCGGGTCGGGCAAGAGCACGCTCGGCAGGCTGCTGGGCGGTCTGGACCGCCCGCGCCGCGGCTCGGTGGAGGCCGACGGCGCCGCGCCGAGGCCCGGCAGGGGCGTGCCGAACCCGGTGCAGATCGCCTTCCAGGACGCGCACTCGGCGATGGACCCCCGGTGGCGGATCTCCGAGGTGCTGGCCGAGACCGCGCCGGACGCGGGCGAGGTCGCCGCGCTGGACCCGGTGCTGGTCCCGCCCGCCCTGCTGGACCGGTTCCCGCACGAGGTCAGCGGCGGCGAGGCGCAGCGGGTGAACCTGGCCAGGGCGCTGCTCACCGGGCCGCGCTACCTGGTGGCCGACGAGATCACCGCGAGCCTGGACGCGATCACCCAGGCGGTGATCTGGCGGCTGCTGCTGGAGCGGGTGCGGGCCGACCGGATCGGCGTCCTGGCGGTCTCGCACGACCGGCCGCTGCTCGACGCCGTCGCGGACCGGGTGATCGACCTGGCGGCGTTGCAGGCCGAACCCGCTCAGTAACCCCACACCACTCGGGCGGGTGGCCTCCTGCCCCCGTCCGAGTGGTGTGCGTGCGCACTGCGGACGGAGCGTGCAAAACGGGCAGACAGTCCCGCCTCCCGCTGTTACACCGGGATCACCAGTGGTTGCGGTAGCTGATCACACCGGCTGGAGGCGGCCATGTGCGGCATCACCGGGTGGGTCTCCCACGACTCCGACCTCACCGCGCGTCCCGGCGCGGGCGACGTCCTGGCGCGGATGACCGCCACCATGGCCTGCCGGGGCCCCGACGACTCCGGGACCTGGTGGCACCCGAACGCAGCCCTCGGCCACCGCAGGCTCGCCGTCATCGACCTGCCCGGTGGACGGCAGCCGATGGTCCTGCCCACCCCGCGCGGCGACCTGTGCCTGGTCTACAGCGGCGAGACCTACAACCACGTCGAGCTGCGCGCCGAGCTGACCGCCCTCGGCCACACCTGGCGCACCGCCAGTGACACCGAGGTCGTCCTGCACGGCTACCTGGAGTGGGGCGAGCGCGTCGTCGAGCACCTCAACGGCATGTACGCCTTCGCCGTCTGGGACTCCCGCGACCGGACCCTGCTGCTGGCCCGCGACCGCATGGGCGTCAAACCGCTCTGCTACCACCCGACCCCGGACGGCGTCCTGTTCGGCTCCGAGCCCAAGGCGGTCCTGGCCAACCCCCTGGTCGAGCGCGCCGTGGACGACGACGGCCTGCGCGAGCTGCTCGTGCCCACCCAGCGCCCCGGCTGGGCGCTGTGGAAGGGCGTCACCGAGGTGGAGCCCGGCACCACCGTCACGGTCAGCCGCTCGGGCATCCGCGCCCGGACCTACTGGACCCTGCGCACCGCCCCGCACACCGACGACCGCGACACCACCGTCGCCACCGTCCGCGAGCTGCTCACCGACACCGTCCGCCGCCAGCTCGTCGCCGACGTGCCCCGCTGCGTCCTGCTCTCCGGCGGCCTGGACTCCAGCGCCATCACCGGCCTCGCGGCGGCCGAGCTGACCGAGCCGGTCCGCACGTTCTCCGTCGACTTCCCCGGCCAGGAGGAGAACTTCGCCCCGGACGGCCTGCGCCCCACCCCGGACGCGCCGTACGTGCGCGACGTCGCCGCCCTCGTCGGCTCCGACCACCACGACGTCCTGCTCGACCCGGCCAGCCTCACCGACCCGGCCACCCGCCGCGCCGTGCTGACCGCGCGGGACGTCCCGATGGGCGCGGGGGACACGGACGTGTCCCTGTACCTGCTGTTCAAGGCGATCCGCGAGGGCTCGACCGTGGCGCTGTCGGGGGAGTCGGCGGACGAGGTGTTCGGCGGCTACCGCTGGTTCCACGACGGCTCGGCCGAGGTCGACGGGTTCCCGTGGATGGTCGCGTTCCGCGAGCTGGGCTCCCGCTCGGCCTCCCCGCTCCGCGCCGACCTGCTGGACCGGCTGGACGTCGGCTCCCACCTGCGGGACCAGTACCGCGCGGCGGTGGCGCGGGTCGAGCCGCTGGACGGCGAGTCGGCGCGCGAGGCGCGGATGCGCGTGGTGTGCCACCTGCACCTGACCCGGTTCGTGCGGATGCTGCTGGACCGCAAGGACCGCATGTCGATGGCGGTGGGCCTGGAGGTGCGCGTCCCGTTCTGCGACCACCGCCTGGTCGAGTACGCCTACAACGCCCCGTGGTCGCTCAAGACCTTCGACGGCAGGGAGAAGAGCCTGCTCCGCCACGCCACCGCGCACGTGCTGCCGGAGTCCGTGCGCGACCGCGTGAAGAGCCCGTACCCGTCGACCCAGGACCCCGGTTACGCGGCGGCGCTGCAGCGGCAGGTCGAGGACGTGCTGGCCGAGCCGGGGCACCCGGTGTTCGACCTGGTGGACCGGGAGCGGGCGCGGGCGCTGGTCGGGGTGGACCCGGCTGCGGTCGGCGCCGCCCAGCGCTTCGCGCTGGACCGGGTGCTGGACCTGTACCACTGGTTCGACCTCTACCGGCCCCGGCTGCTGGTGTCCTGAACCGCCCCGGCCGATCCCGCGCTTTTCGTGTTACCCCTATCTTCAGCGAGCAACGACACACACCGCGCCACGAGCCCGGAAACCTTTGTCCGCCAATGCTTTCCGGCCTTCCCGCCGGTAGTCGCCGTGAACGGTCCGCCGATTCCCCTTGTGGTGGAACAAAAACTTCCACCGAACGGGTGAGACCGCTCTCGCGTTGCGCCGTTTCCCTTACCTGACCGCACTTCTCGGGGGTAACGCCGCGCACCGGATGGCCGATGCACAGCTCGTACGTGAGGAGGGCCCCTTGTCGCCGCACAGCACGGAATCCGCTCTCGGGGTCGACCCCGACGTCCTGGCCGCCATCGCGGCGAGGTTGCGCGAGCTGCGCACCCGCCTCGACCACGACCCCGCCGACGCCCGGCTCGACGTGCCCACCTCGGGCTCGGACCTGGTGTCCGGCGCGCTGGAGGACTTCACCGCCCGGTGCGCCGAGGGCAGGCAGCGGATCAGCGAGGAGCTGGAGGCCGTCGCCGCCGCGTTCGACGCCTCGGCCGCCAAGTGCCTGCGCGCCGACCACGACGGCGCGCTCGCCCTCGCCCAGCTCTTCGGCCGGAGCGCCCCGTGACCACCCTGCCCAGGCTCGCGCGGGTCGCCGCGCCGGGAGACCCGGACGGCGTGCGGCGCGCCTCCGCCGCCCTCGCCCTGGCCGGTGAGGAGGCCGACGCGGTGCGCACGGCGCTGCGCGCGGTCGGCGACGTGCTGTCCATGTGGCCGGGCGCCGACTCGTTCCGGGGCAGGCTCGAACGGGTCTGCGCCGACCTCGGCGTCCTGGTCACCGCGCACGCCACCGCCGCCAAGGCGCTGTCCGGCTACGCGACCGAGCTGGCCCCCGCCCGCGCCCGCGCCGGGTTCGCCCAGGCCCGCGCCACCTCCGCCGCCGAGGAGGAGGCCGACGCCGCGCGCAGGGCCCGCGCCGCCGACGCCGAGGCCACCGCGCACGGCAACCGGGCGCTGCAGGCCGTGCAGCGGGTCGGGTACGCCAAGAACCAGCTCACCATCGCCACCCTCATCGGCGACGACAAGGCCGCCGACGACCTGGCCTCGCGGATCGAGACCGAGGAGCGGCTGGCGCGCGTCGCGGGCGCCGAGCACGAGCAGGCGCAGGAGCGCGCGAAGCTGGCGCAGTCCGAGCGGGAGGAGGCCGTGCGCAGGCTGGGCGCGGCCAAGGAGCTGGCCGAGCAGGCCAGGAACCTGCGCGAGACGGCCGCCCGCGTGGCCGCCGGGGTGCTGCGGGAGGCGGTCGAGCACGCCGTCGGCGAGTTCGCGGTCGGCGCGCTGGAGGGCGCGGAACAGGCAGCGGGCGAGCTGGGCGGTGGCGGGGAGGGCGAGTCGGCGGGGGAGTGGTCCGATGGCGTGGCCGCCGTGCCGCGCGCGGCCGTGGGCGCGCTCCGGGTGCTGCCGCAGGAGGAGCCGCGCCCCGACGCCGAGACCGCCGAGACCTCCGATGTCGACACCGCCGAGCCGGATGACGTCGGGACCGCGCCGGTGACCTTGTCCGAGCTGCCCGCCGCCCGCGCCCCGCTGGCCCTGCTCCCGCCCGTCGAACCGGGGGAGTCGACGCCGGTCGAGCGCGTCGGGAGCCACCGGGCCGCCGAACCCGCACCCGTGACCGGTGCCGTTGACGGCGCAGAGGACACCCCGGGGGATGCCCCTGAGCCCGACGCGGACCCGGTGCTGTCCGGGACGATCGACGTCGAGTGGTTGACCGCCGACGTCTTCCTCGACCCCGCCGACACCCCTGCCGAGCCGTCCGAGGACCTCGTCGACTGGGCCGAGTTCGAGTCGCTGGCCGGGGTGGTCCTGCTCGGCGACCGCATCCGCCCGCCCGGCGCAGACCTGGACGAGCTGGCCGAGGTCCTGTCGCTCGACACCCGCCTGCGCGACCAGCTCCCACCTCGCGAGCACCCCGTGCCCGCCCCCGATCTCTCGGCCGCCGTCCCCCTGGCGGCCGAGGCCGCCACCACCGCACCCGCCGACACCGGTCCGTTCGGCGCCGCACCCGTCGCCACCGGAAGCGCCCACGCCAAGCCCGCCGCTACCACCGGATGCCCCGACACCACGCCCGTTGACGCCGGAAGCGCTCACGCCAAGCCCGGCACCGCCGCGCCCGCCACCCCCGAGCCCGCAGGTCCCGAGCGCTCAGCCCCCACGCCCGCAGACCCCCGGCCCGCAGACCCCCAGCCCGCAGACCCCCCGTCCCTGCCCGCCGTCGCGGAGCGCAACCTGCCCCGCCCGGTCAGCAAGGTCTCGGCCGCGCTGCGCCTCCCGGCGGGCTGGATCGAGATCGACCCCCGCTCGGACGCCCCCCTGCCCAGCGCCGCCCTGTCCGCCAGGGCACAGCGCGCCGAGGCCGAGCGGGTCGCCAAGCTCGCCGCCCCGGTGGCACTGGAACTGCGCAAGCTCTCCGAGGGCTCCGAACCGCTCCTGGCCGCCGTCTGGGCGGGCGGCGGCGACCTGGCCCCGCCCGCGCTCACGGCGGGCGCGCTGCTCGCGGTGTCCCCGGCGGTCGGCGGACTGGCCCAGGTGTGGGCGTCGATCGAGCGCGCGCCGGGCGCGGGCGAGGTCACCGTGTCCTCGGTGGAGCTCCCGGTGGGCGTGGCGCTGCTGGCCACCACCGAGGTCGACCTGCCGAGCCCCGGCCTCCCGGTCCCGGACCGCGCCCTGGTCAGCCGCTACTTCCTGCGCCTGCCGAACAGCGACCGGGTCGCCGTGCTGTCCTTCACCACCCCGAACACCGAGCTGGCCGACCGCTTCGGCGAGGTCTTCGCCGCGATCGCGGCGAGCCTGCGCTTCCACGCCGCCTGACCCCCGCCCGCCACGCCTCCCCGCGCGGCGGACGGGACGTCAGCCCAGCCCGTGGCCGCGCCCGGTGACCGCGTCGCGCAGCTCCTCGCGGCCGTCCAGGTACTCCAGGCTCGTGCCGGTCACGACCGAGTCGGTCCAGCTGCGCGGGCGCATCCCCTGGTCGTCGCGGAACCGCTCGGACACCGCCTCGTAACCGGGCACCCACTGCGCGCTGGGCGTCGGCGAGTACCGGTCGTGGTGCAGCACGACCCGCTGCGGCGGCCGGGGCCGGATGCCGCCCGCGCGCTCGGGGTCGGGCACGCCCACGGCCAGGCCGAAGGCGACGTAGCTGTGGTCGGGCAGGCCGATCAGGTCGGCCAGCTCCTCGGCCCGGTTGCGCATCGCCCCCAGGTAGACCGCGCCCAGCCCGATGGCCTCGGCCGCGACCACGGCGTTCTGCGCGGCGATGGCGGTGTCGATCGTGGCCGTGGTGAACGAGTCCAGGTACTCCAGGCTCGCCGCGACCTCGCCCCGCTCCTCGGTGATGGCGTGGTTGCGGGAGTTGTCGGCCACCCACAGCAGCACGACGGGGGCCTCGTCGACGAAGCGGTAGGTGGTGCCGGACAGGCGACTGCGGGTGAACTCGGTCAGCCGGGCCTTGAGCTCGGGCGCGGTGACGGCCACGACGCTCCAGTGGTGCAGGTTCGACGAGGTCGACGCCGACTGCGCCGCGGCGACCATCGTCTCCAGCGCCCCCTCCGGCAGCGGTTCGGGCAGGAACGCGCGGACCGACCGGTGCCGGAGCAGGGCCTCGACCTGCTCGTTCCAGATCAGGCCCGCCGGGGCCTCGTCGCGCCCGTAGCGCTGTTCCAGCAGCTCGCGCTGTGCCTCGTTCACGGTGGCGTGCCTCTCTCGGGTGCCGTCAGGCAGTCGCCTGACCGAGTGGCACAGTATCAGCACTTTGGCATAGCTCTGCCACAATGGCGCGGAGTAGAGTGCGGGGGTGTCTACCCTCCAGGACAGGCGGCGCCAGGCCACGGTCACCGAGATCGAGGCCGCGGCGATCAGGCTCTACGCCGAGCGCGGCTTCGACGCCACGACCTGCCCGGACATCGCCGAGGCCGCCGAGGTCTCCTCCCGGACCTTCTACCGCTACGGGATGAACAAGGAGGAGGCGGCGTTCCGGGGCGCCAAGAAGTTCAACGAGCTGCTCGCCGACGCGGTCGTCGCGCGCGCGGGCGACGGGCGCCTGACCCCCGCCGCGTGCGAGGAGGCCATCACCGGCGTGCTCGTCGACGTCGCGGCCGAGGAGTGGTTCGAGCGGGTGCTGCGCGTGCGGCGGCTGGCCGCGCGGGACCCCGAGCTGCGCCGCGTCGAGCACCACCACGACGCCGAGGGCGTCGACCTCGTCGTCGACCGCGTCGTCCGGGACGGGGCCGGGGACCGGCTGCGGACCAGGGTCGTCGTGGCCACCGCGCTCGCCGTCTTCCGGGCCGCGCTGGACGAGTGGGTCACCGCCGAGCCCGACACCGGGACCGCCGGGCTGCTCGACCTCTACCGCGAGGTCCGCGCGCACGCCGAGGAGCGCTGACCGCGCGCGGTCAGCGCTCCTCGGGAAGCAGGTCAGGCGACGGCGGTGGTGGTGGCCACGAGACCCACCCCCGCCGCGATGAGCGCCATCCCGGCCAGGGTGCCCGGCGCGATCGGGTCGGCGAACAGCACCCGACCCGCCACCGCGACCAGCGCGATGCCACCACCGGCCCAGATGGCGTAGGTGATCGCGACCGGCAGCCCGAGCCGGATCACCTGCGCCTCCAGGTAGAACGCGATGCCGTAACCGACCACCAGTCCGAGGACCGGCAGCGGTTTCGTGAAGCCGTGCGAGGCTTTCAGGCACAACGTGGCGAAGACCTCGCTGCACACGGCGAGGCTGAGCAGGAACCACTTGAGCATGGAGTTGTCCCGGAGTCCGGAGGGAAGCGTGGGCTGGGGTGAGCAGCCCAGGCGTCAACCGCCGCGGGTGGGGAAGTGGACTCGCAGGACGAATTTGGAGGGGCCGTCAGGTGTCGTCGCGCGACACACGGAACATCACCCTTACGCCAGGAAGGTGGCCCTTGGTGGCCTGTGGTGAGGATACCCCCGACCGCCTGAGCCGCAAGGAAGTTCACCCGAGGGACGGGTGAACCGCCTCACCCGAGCACGTCCCGCACCGCCAGCGCCAACCGCTCCGCGACCACCGCCACCTGCTCCGGCGTGATCACCAGCGGCGGTCCCAGCAGCAGCACGTCCCCGTCGCGCCCGTCCGCGCACCCGGTGGAGTGGTACACCAGCAGCCCGCGCTCGCGCGCCGCCGCCACCACCCGCTCGGCCACCCGCTCCGCGCGCGGGAACGGCGCCTTGCCCTCCCGGTCCGCCACCAGCTCCACGCCGCGCAGCAACCCGATCCCGCGCACGTCCCCGACCGCCCGGTGCCCGCCGAGCCGCTCCCGCAGGCACGCGTCCAGCACCGCCCCGACCCGCTCGGACGCCTGGACCAGCCCGCGCTCGGACAGCACCCGCAGCACCGCCCGCCCCGCCGCCGCGCCGACCGCGTGGTGCGAGTTGGTGAACCCGTGCGTGAACGCCCCGATCGCCTCCCGCACCCGCCCCGAGCACACCGCGAGCCCCAGCGGCCAGTACCCGGACGACGCGCCCTTCGCCGCCACCAGCAGGTCCGGCCGCACCCCCCAGTGCTCGCACGCGAACCACCGCCCGGTGCGCCCGAACCCGGTCATCACCTCGTCCGCGACCAGCAGCACCCCGCGCTCCCGGCACACCCGCGCCACGGCGGGCCAGTACTCGTCGTCCGGCACGCACGCGCCCAGCCCCGCGCCCGCCACCGGTTCCGCGACGAACGCGGCCACGTCGTCGGTCAGCAGCTCGTCCAGCCGCCGCGCGTGCCACGTCCCGCAGCCCACCGGGTGCTCCGGCGCCGGGCAGCGGTACTCGTAGGGCGCGGTGGCCCGCCGGGTCGCGCCCAGCCACGGCAGGTACGGCGCCCGCAGCCCGTCCCGCCCCGACACGTCCAGCGCCCCGCGCGTGCTGCCGTGGTACGCGCCGCCGCGCGCCACCACCACGTGCCGCTCCCGCCCCTGCGCGAGGTGGAAGGCCCGAGCCATCTTCAGCGCCGTCTCCACCGCCTCGCTGCCACCGGACACCGGGTACACGCGCGGGTCGTCCACCGGCAGCAGCGGGGCCAGCTCGTCCGCGTAGGCGTCGACCTCGGCGCTGCGCAGCGCGGTCGGGTGCACGTACGCGACCTTGCGGGCCTGCGCCGCGATCGCGTCCACGACCTCGCCGACGCCGTGCCCGATCGAGGTCACCACGGCCCCGCCGGACCCGTCCAGGTACTCGCGCCCGTCGGTGTCCACGACCACCGCGCCGCTGGCGTGCGAGGCGGTGGGCAGCCCGGTGGCGCGGGCGAACACGTGCCCGCCCGCGCCACCGGCTAACCCGCTGCTCATCCCGCCACCGCCGCCAGCGCCTCGCCGAGCACGCGCAGCCCGGTGTCGGCCTCGGCCTCGGTGATCACCAGCGGCGGGGACACCCGGATGCTGCTCTCGCCGCACTCCAGCACCAGCAGCCCGCGCTCGAACGCGGCCTGCTGCACCGCCTCGGCCAGCTCCGCCGTGGCCAGCTCGACGCCGATCATCAGGCCGACGCCGCGCACGTCCACGATCGCCTCGGGCCAGCGCGCCTGGAACTCGCGCAGCCCGGCCGTCAGCCGCTCGCCGACGGCGGTCGCGTTGGCCAGCAGCCCCTCGGACTCGATGACCTCCAGCGTCGCCAGCCCCGCCGCGCACGGCACCGGGCTGCCGCCGTAGGTGGACCCGTGGGCGCCGGCAGGCCAGGTCTCCATCAGGTCCGCGCGCGCCACGAACGCGCCCAGGGGCAGGCCCGACGCGAGCCCCTTGGCGCTGAGCAGCACGTCCGGCCGCACGCCGGTGTGCTCGATGGCCCACATCCTCCCGGTGCGCCCGACCCCGGACTGGACCTCGTCGGCCACCAGCAGGATGCCGTGCCGGTCGCACAGCTCCCGCAGCCGCGCCAGCCAGCCCTCGGGCGGCACGATGTACCCGCCCTCGCCCTGCACCGGCTCCACGAAGATCGCGGCGACCTCGTCCGGGGAGACGACGTGCCGGAACAGCACGTCCTCCAGGTGCTCGAACGTGGCGTCGCTGCCGTACGGGGCGTGCAGGATTCCAGGTAGCAGCGGCCCGAAGCCCTTGTGGTACTTGGACTTCGACGCGGTCAGCGACACCGCGCCGTAGCTGCGGCCGTGGAACGAGCCGTAGAAGCTGATCGCGTACTGGCGGCCGGTGGCGTGCCTGGCGAGCTTGAGCGCGCCCTCCACCGCCTCGGCCCCGGAGTTGGTCAGGAACACCCGCGCCGGGCCGTCGATCGGCGCGGTGTCCGCCAGCGCCCGGCACATCTCGGAGTAGATCGGCAGGTAGAAGTCGCTGGCCGAGTAGTGCAGCAGCTCCGCGCTCTGCCGCTGCACCGCCTCCACCACGCGCGGGTGCGCGTGCCCGGTGGAGTTGACCGCGATGCCCGCGTTGAAGTCCAGGAACAGGTTGCCGTCGACGTCCTCGATGACGCTGCCCCGACCGCGCAGGGGCACCAGCGGGTAGGCCCTGGGCAGGGAGCGGCTGGTGACGGCCTCGTCGCGGGCCAGCACCTCGCGGGCCAGCGGGCCGGGCAGCTCGGTGCGCAGCAGCGGCGCGGTGGCCGTGCCCGCGTTGCTCGTGGCGGTCATCGCGACACCACCGTCCGGGACTGCTCGCGCAGGTACAGCTGCACGTAGTGCGGTCCGCCCCCGGCCTTGCCGGTGCTGCCGGACCCCTTCCACCCGCCGAAGGGCTGCACCCCCGGCCACGCCCCCGTCGTCGCACCCGCCGCGCGGTTCACGTACACCACCCCCGCCTCGATCTCGTCCAGGAACCGCTCGACGTCGGCGTCGTCGCCGGAGAACAGCCCGGCGGTGAGCCCGAAGTCGGTGTCGTTGGCCAGCTTGAGGGCCTCGTCGAGCGAGTCGACGGGCGCGATGGCGACCAGCGGCACGAACAGCTCGTCGCGGAACAGCCGGTCGTCCACCGGGACGCCCGTGACGACGGTCGGCGCGACGTAGTGCCCGTCCGCGCGGCCGTCGCCCGCGCCCAGCACCTCGCCGCCCGCCACGACCTGCCCGACCTCGCGGGCGTGCGCGACCGCGTCCGCGAACCGGGCGACCGCGTCGGCGTCCACCACCGGCCCGACGAACACCGGGCGCTCCAGCGGGTCGCCCACCACCAGCTCGGCGGTCTTCGCGACCAGCTTGGCCACCAGCTCGTCGTGCACGTCCCGGTGCACGTACACCCGCGAGCACGCCGAGCACTTCTGCCCGGAGAACCCGAACGCCGAGCGCGCGATGCCGGTCGCCGCGACGTCCAGGTCGGCGTCGGCGGTGACGATGGCGGGGTTCTTGCCGCCCATCTCGCACACCACCGGCTTCGGGTAGGCGCCCGCGAACGACCGGTACACCTCCATGCCCGCCGCGTACGAGCCGGTGAACGTCAGCCCGGCCACGCCGGGGTGCGCGACCAGCGCCTTGCCGGTGTCGTCGCCGCCGGGCAGCAGGTGCAGCGCGTTCGCGGGAACCCCGGCCTCGCGCAGGCACTCCACCAGCTTCGCGGCGCTGAACGTGCCCTGCGTGCTGGGCTTGAGCACGGTCGAGTTGCCCGCGACCAGCGCGGCGCCCAGCGGTCCCGCCGCCAGCGCGCCGGGGAAGTTGAACGGGCTGATCACGCCCCACACGCCGTGGGGGCGCAGCACGCTGCGGGTGTGCTCGCGCTCGGACAGGCGCTCCATGTCGGCGGAGAACCCGTCGTGCTCCTCGAACCGGTCGCAGTAGTACCGGATCAGGTCGGCGGACTCCTCGACGTCGCCGAGCGCTTCGAGCCGGTTCTTGCCGACCTCCATCGTCATCAGCGCGGCCAGCTCGCCGGACCGCTCGCTGATCAGGTCGGCCGCCGCGCGCAGCACCCGCAGCCGCTCGGCCTGCGGGGCCCAGGACACGGCGGTCGCGGCGGCGCGCACGGCGTCGTCCACGTCCCGCGCGGTCGCGGTGCGGCCCCGGCACAGCACGACCGAGGTGTCGGCGGGGCTGGTGACGGTGAACAGCTCGCCGGTGGCCCTGGGCGCGCCGCCGACGTCGACCGGTATCTCCCGGCCCAGCCACGACCGGGCGGTGTCCGCGCCGCGCTCGTAGTGGGTGTGCAGGGCCTCGTTGTCGGCGGTCAGGGTGGCGTAGGTGACCCGCGGGCGTTCGGCGTCGGCCATCGTGTCGCTCCATCCTCGTGGACTGCGCGGCTGGGCAACCCTAAGACGGATTCCGTGGCCGTGTCGACGCTTGCCCCGAAGCTCTTTCGTGACCAGGCGGCTAGACCGCAGTTCTTCCGGAGTTGTGCGTGTCCCGCCGAAGCTCTTGCACATCGTCGCGGGAACGGGCTAATCCCACTGGCCGGGAGCCGGTCCCACCCCGCGCTAGGGTGCGGGGTGTTGGTGGTTCGCCCGACCGGTTGACCCCGGAAGGGCGAGGCAAGAGGGAACCCGGTGCGAGTCCGGGACTGCCCCGCAGCGGTGAACGGGAACGAAAGCCGTCATCAAGCACTGCGCCCGAGTCGGGCGTGGGAAGCGACGGCCGGTAGGAGCGCGCACGACGCCCGTGAGTCCGAAGACCTGCCGCCGACCCGCGCGCCCACCGGACGCGCGGCGCCCGTGGGCCTCTCGGGAGGGCTCGCGCGGACGCGGCCGTCACCCCTCCGGGTAAGGCCCTCCTCGCGACGCGCCCGTGCCTGCCCGCGGGTCCACGCACGCTCACGAGGAGAGAGCCTGTGACCAGCGGTATCGGTTCCACCGTGCTCGGCTACCCCAGGATCGGCCCGCGCCGGGAGCTCAAGCGCGCCGTCGAGTCCTACTGGGCCGGGCGGATCGACCGGGACGCCCTGCTCGCCACCGCCGCCCGGCTGCGCGCCGACACCTGGCGCGACCTGCGCGAGGCGGGCCTGGACTCGGTCCCGTCCAACACGTTCTCGTTCTACGACCAGGTCCTCGACACCGCCGCCCTGGTCGGCGCCATCCCGGCCCGCTACCGGCAGGACCACGAGGTCGACACCCTGTTCGCCGCCGCGCGCGGCACCGGGTCGCTGGCCCCGCTGGAGCTGACCAAGTGGTTCGACACCAACTACCACTACCTCGTCCCCGAGATCGACGAGGACACCACGTTCGCCCTCACGGGTGACAAGCCGCTGGCGGAGTACCGGGAGGCGCGGGCGCTGGGCGTGCCCACCAGGCCGGTCGTGCTGGGGCCGGTGACGTTCCTGCTGCTGGCCAAGGGCGCCGACCCGCTGTCCCGGCTGGACGAGCTGGTCGAGGTGTACGCGGACCTGCTACGCGCGCTCGCCGACGAGGGCGTGGAGTGGGTGCAGCTGGACGAGCCCGCGTTCGCCGCCGACCGCACCGAGCGCGAACTGGTGGCCCTGGAGCGCGCCTACACCCGGCTGGCCGCCCAGGCGGCGAGGCCACAGCTGCTGGTGACCGGCTACTACGGCGACCTCGGCCGGGCGCTGGGCGTGCTGGCGGGCACCGCCGTGGACGCGCTGGCCGTCGACCTCGTCGCCGGGACAGAGGAGGGCCTGGCCGAGGTGACCGCGCTGCGCGGCAAGACCCTCGTGGCAGGCCTGGTCGACGGCCGCAACGTGTGGCGCGCCGACCTGCGCGCCGCCCTGGCGCGGGCCGAGGCGCTGCGCCCGCTGGCGCGGGAGGTGGTGGTGTCGACGTCGTCGACGCTGCTGCACGTGCCCTACGACCTTGACCAGGAGCAGGGCCTCGCGCCGGAGGTGCGCGACCGGCTGGCGTTCGCGCGCCAGAAGGTCCGCGAGGTCGTCCTGCTGGGCCGCGCGCTCGCCGAGGGCCCGACCGGGGAGTGGGAGGCCGAGGCCGACCGCCCCCGCTCCGCACCCCGCCACGACGAGTCCGTCCGCTCCCGCCTGGCGGGCTTGCCGCCCACCGCCCGCACCCGCGCCCCCTACGCCGACCGGGTGATCGCCCAGTCCGACCTGGGGCTGCCGAGGCTGGCGACCACGACGATCGGCTCGTTCCCGCAGACCACCGAGATCCGCACCGCGCGCGCCGCCCTGCGCTCCGGCGAGCTGGACCACGACGGGTACGCGGAGCGGATGCGGGCCGAGATCGGCCGGGTGATCGCGCTGCAGGAGGACATCGGCCTGGACGTGCTGGTGCACGGCGAGCCGGAGCGCAACGACATGGTGCAGTACTTCGCCGAGCACCTGGACGGGTTCGCGGGCACCGAGCTGGGCTGGGTCCAGTCCTACGGCTCCCGCTGCGTGCGCCCGCCGATCCTGCACGGCGACGTCACCAGGCCCGAGCCGATCACCGTCCCGTGGACCACCCACGCCAGGTCCCTCACCAAGCACCACGTGAAGGGGATGCTGACCGGTCCGGTGACCATCCTGGCCTGGTCCTTCGTCCGCGCCGACCAGCCGCTCCGCGCCACCGCGGACCAGGTCGCCCTGGCGCTGCGCGACGAGATCGCCGACCTGGAGGCGGCGGGCACGCGCGTGATCCAGGTGGACGAGCCCGCGCTGCGCGAACTCCTCCCGCTGCGCGAGGCGGACCGGGAGGACTACCTCGACTGGTCGGTGTCCGCGTTCCGCCTCGCGACGGGTGGCGCGGCGGCGGGCACGCAGGTGCACACGCACCTGTGCTACTCGGAGTTCGGCGAGGTCATCGGGGCGATCGACGCCCTGGACGCGGACGTGACCACGATCGAGGCGGCCCGCTCGAAGATGGAGGTCCTGGCGGACCTGAGCGCGGCCGGTTTCGCGCGGGGAGTCGGACCGGGCGTGTACGACATCCACTCGCCTCGCGTGCCGGGGGAGGAGGAGCTGGTGGCGCTGATCGCGGAAGCGTCCCGCGCCGTTCCCGGCGACCGGCTGTGGGTGAACCCGGACTGCGGCCTGAAGACGAGGGCCTACGCGGAGGTGGAACCCGCGCTGCGGGCCCTGGTCGCGGCGGCGAAGCGCGTCCGGGAGACGACGGCGGACTGACGCCCGCCGAGGTGTTCCCGCTGGGCTGACACCCGGCAGGGTAATGGCCCCCGCGCTCCCGATCGGGAACGCGGGGGCCGCCTCCACCCCGGAGTCCGTTGCAGCGACGGAACCCGGTAGTACTTCCGCACCTTCGCCAGAACCCTGCTGAACGCTGAGTACCCCACCCCCCACACCCTGAACCTGCCCGATCCACATGTCCCCCGGACGGCGCAGCCCACCCCTCACCGCCACCCCTCGCCACCTGCCGGCCACCGTTCCCATCGCTCGTCCTCGGGGGCAATCACTCGTCCGAGGGATGAACCCGGTGCCCCACGTTGCAGGCGCGGCGTCCGCCGCACACGATTCCCCCGCAGTGGCAGGTCTGGTGGCAGCAGGTCTGGCGGCGCTGGCAGGTCTTCAGGTGCGGTGCCCGGTTCGGATGGTGCCCGGTTCTGATGGTGCTCGGCGCTGTGCTCGGTTGTGGTGGTGTTCGGCTCTGGTGGCGGAGGGGCGGTGGCATGGGG
The DNA here is from genome assembly GCF_024171695.1 of Actinosynnema pretiosum. Classification (GTDB taxonomy): domain Bacteria; phylum Actinomycetota; class Actinomycetes; order Mycobacteriales; family Pseudonocardiaceae; genus Actinosynnema; species Actinosynnema pretiosum. The sequence continues at coordinate 156,128 of NZ_JAMTCF010000020.1, forward strand.
CTCGCGGCGCACGAGCAGCACGAGGAGGCCGAGGCGGGGGACGCCGTCGACGCGCTCCTGGGCGGGTACTGGAGGTTCCACGTGCTCGGGGCGTTCGTGCGCCTGCGCGTGCCCGACCTGCTCGCCGAGGGGCCCACCACGGCCGCCGAGGTGTCCGACATGCTCGGGGCGGTCCGGCCCGACGTCGTCGACACCTTCCTGCGCTGCGCCTCCGCCGAGGGGCTGCTCGACCGGAGCAGCGACGGCTGGTACTCCGCCAACGTCGTCACCGCCGCGCTGTGCCGCAACGGCAGTCACGCCACGCTCGCCCTCATGCTCACCGCACCGGGGGCTTGCCGCCCGATGGAGGTGCTCGACCAGGTCGTCCGTCACGGCAGGTCACGGGCGGACCTGGTGTTCGACGGCGACGACCTGTGGACCTACTACCGCCGCACCCCGCACGAGGCGGCCTGGTTCTCCGACTGGATGCAGGAGTTCACCGAACCGGTCGTGGACTCGGTACTGGACCGCTACGCGTTCACCGGCCACCGCCGCGTCGTGGACATCGGCGGCGGCAACGGCACCCTGCTCCACCGGGTCCTCGCCGCCCACCCCGACGCCACCGGCGTGCTGTTCGACCGCCCCGAGGTGGTGTCCAGGGCGGGCGCGGTGTTCAAGCGCCTCGGACTGGCCGACCGGGTCGAGCTGGTGGGCGGCGACTTCTTCGAGGCCATCCCGCCGGGCGGGGACCTGTACCTGCTCAAGAGCGTGCTGTGCGACTGGGACGACGCCAGCTGCGTCCGACTGCTCTCCCGCTGCCGCGAGGCGGCCGGACCGGGCGTGCCGATCGTGGTCGTGGACTGGGTGCGCGGCGACGGCGACTCCCCGGTGCACGACACGATCTCGTTGCAGCGCCTGGCCCTGAACGGCGGCGAGATCCGCACGTTCGGCCACTTCCGCGGCCTGTTCGAGGCGGCGGGCCTGGAACTGGCCGTCCTGGACCGCCCCACCCCCGGCACCACCCACGAGTGGGAACCGGCAACGATCATGGAAGTGGTCGACGCCTCCCCGTGGCGGTAAAGGCTCACGGGCAGGCAGGCTCCCCACGGGCGGGGGCGGGGGCTCTGTGGGCAGGGACCTCACAGGCGGGACCCCTGTGGGCAGGGACCTCACGGGCAGCGCTCTGCGGGCAGGGTTCTGCAGGCAGGAGACCCCACGAGCAGGGACCCCACGGCGGGGGACTCCACGGCGGGGGACTCCACGGCGGGGACTCCACGGCGGGGGACCCCATGGCGGGGCCCCATGGGCAGCGCTCTACGGGCAAGGCTCTGCGGGCACAGGCGGTGTTTCACGGGCGTATGGAAAAACGGATACGCCCTCGCAACCCGCTGACCTCTTCACTGACCGGCAACCGCAACGCGCTCCGCGTGCGGGCAGGGAAGGGGCATGGTCGTGGACGTGGGCAACGCCGTGGGAGATGTCGAAGGGACCTCAGAGGGGAGCGCGGGCGGGATCGGTCGGCGGAAGGTGCTCGGGTGGGGTGGTTTAGCGGCGGCCGGGGTGGTCGCGGCGAGCGCGTCACCCGCTGACGCGCTCGAAGCCCCGCGCAAGGGCGCGGGAGCCACCGATGCCGGGAGCGGGGCGGGAGCCACCAACGCCGGGAGCGGGGCGGGAGCCGCCGATGTCGGGAGCGGGCCGGGGGAGCGGGTTCCTCCGGACGCCCTGCCCGGTGGCGCGCTCGACCGGTACGTGGCCGAACTCGCCGCCGAGGACGAGTTCTCCGGGGTGCTCCTGCTCTCGTACCGAGGTCGGACCGTGCTGTCCCGCGCCTACGGCATGGCGGACGAGGAACTCGGGGTTCGCAATCACGTGGGTACCGCGTTCAACCTCAGCTCGGCCAGTCAGCCGTTCCTGGCCGTGGCGGTCATGCAGCTCGTGCAGGCGGGCGCGGTCGGGTTGGCCGATCCGGTGGGCGCCCACCTGACCGGGTTCCCCACCGACATCGCCGAACGGGTGACCGTTCACCACCTCCTCACCGGCACCGGCGGCCTGGACGCCCCGATGCCGGACTGGAACCGGGTCTTCCACAGCCGTGACGAGGTGCGCGAGCAGCACCGGCTGTGGACGCACCAGGCCCGGCTGGTGGCAGCCCCCGGTTCAGCCGACCAGGGGCACACGCCCGGCGGCGGGGTCGGATTGGCCATCGCCGCGCGGATCGTGGAAGCGGTCGCAGGGACGACGTTCTGGGACTACGCGCACGAGCACGTCTTCACCCGCGCGGGCATGACCGGTTCGGGTTTCTACACCCGGACGCAGTGGCTCTCGGATCCCCGCATCGCGCACCCGTACGCGAGGCAGACCGACGGAGGCCGGGTGGACGTCGTGCGCCACCTCGACCGGGGCAGCACCGCCGACCCGATCGAAGGCCGGAACCCGGCGCGCGCGTTCATCGGCCACTCCTCCGGCGACGCCTTCGCCACCGCGCCCGACCTAGTCCGCTTCGCGCACGCCCTGCGCGACGGCACACTCCTGTCCCGCCCCTACGCCGAACTGCTGACCGGCGCCAAGCTGCCCAGCCGCAACCCCAGGTCGTTCACGGGCTACACCGGCCCGCTCCACCTCCTCAACGGTGATCAGTGGACGTTCGGTCGTGGTGGCGGCAACGCGGGCTGCGGAGCCGACTGGACGGTCTACCCGGACACCGGCTGGACCGGCGTCCTGCTCAGCAACTACGACGACTTCCCGATGGTGGAGATCCTCCAGCTCCAGGAGCAGGTCATCACCGGCCAGGACGGCACCCCACCGGGCGGCGGCTGACCTCACCGATTGGTGGCTGACCCCGTTGAGGTGATCTCGGCGAGGTCCGTCACGAGCCCTGGTCCGACACCAGGCTCGCGACGTGGCCGCGAATTCGGCCTGCGCCTGTGCGGTCTGGTCCCGGCGCGCGCCGACGTCACCGATCACGCCGCAGCTCACGCGGTCTTCGAGGTCGGCGCCTCGCCGGAGCTGGACCACTGCGCCCTCTCCGGTGAGGCGCAGCGGTGGGTGGTGGTGGAGCTGCGCACGCGGGTGTTCAACACCCGCGCGTAGCGGCCTCGAGGCCGCGCTCGTCCCCGCCGTCGAGCGCTGTTGTGACTACTGGTGGGCATACCCGCCGGTGCGCTGAGCACGCCCCCGAGGACCGGAAACCCTGTGCCCGAGCTGCCCGACCTGCCCGACCCCGATGCCTGACCGCGTGCGGACCCGGCCGATACCAGGGTCTTCCCCGATGTCGTCAGGGTGACCATGTGGTTACCGTGCGTGCATGACCGAGACGTGGAAACCACCGAGGACCCAGGCTGAGGCAAAGGCCCTGCAAGCAGCTTTAACGCACGGTGAGGGCTATCGGGTCTCTCTGGACCTGGTAGTCACCGTGCTGGACGAGGAAGCGCTGCGGCGGGCGGTCCAGACGGCCCTGGAGTCCGCCCGCTTCAGCACCGAGCAGGCCCGGCGGTCGGTGACCGAACGGGTCGGCGGCGACGTCGCCGAGGCACTGCACTTCATCCTCCAGGTCGATGGAATCTTCGCGGACGAGAGCGCCGTGTTCGTGCGGTCGGCCCACGTCCTCGTCCAACCGCAGGGGGCGGAAGACGCCTGACCATCCCCTGCCGCCGCCGCGCCCGGAACCGCACCGGCCATCGCGCGTTGATCCGGGCCGTGCCGCGCAGGGCGGCCAGGTCACCGAAGTGGACCGGCGCGGCGGTGACGCGGACCAGGAAGTGTCCCGGCAGGGGGCGGCGGTCGCCGCGCGCCCGCCAACCGACTTGCCGAACCCGCCCCGCATCCGTCCTGCACCCGCCCCCCGAACATCCAGTTCTCGTCCCGGAGCCTCGTCATCGACGAGTTGCCCCCCGGTAGCCCGGTCTTTCGCATCTCGACCGCGACGGCATGGCTGATCTGCTTGGTGGCCATCGAGCGCTGGAACGCGGTCTTCACGTTGCCCGCCCGCTGCGCCAGGTTCCGCAGGAAGGTGAGGATCTTCGTCGGTGCCCACTGCGGCGGTCGACGCGCCGAAGTTGGGCACGGCAGCGGGTGGCGCGGGTATTCGGATCAGCACCAGCCGGGGGATCAGCTCGGTGAGGACCGCCTGGGAAGTCCTCGGCGAGGATCATGATCATGTCGGAGAGCTGGAGCACCTGCGTCAGCTCGCCGGCCTGGGGCGCGACGCCGTCGACGCCCGAGGCGAACTCGCCCAGCTTCGTGCTCACCGCCCGCCTCGGCAGCGCGTTCCCCGGTGGTGGGATCGGTGCGCGTCCTCCTCAGGCCTCCTGCACCACCGCCGTCGCCCGGATCTCCACGCGCATCCCCGGTGCGCCCAGCGCCGCCACGCCCAGGGACGTCCAGATCGGGGCGCGGTCGCCCAGGCGGGCGCGGAACTGGGCGACCATCGTTCTGTTGTGGGTCTCGCCGAGGAAGTCGCCCGCCTCCGGCTCCGGCACGTGGTACGAGTCCACCGCGATCACGTCCGCCCACGTCGCGCCCGCCGTGGCCAGGGTGCGCTCCAGGTTGTCGAACGCCTGGACGATCTCGGCTTCCAGGGACTCCGGGAAGTTCCAGTCGTCGTCCCAGCCGCCCTGGCCGGACGTCTCCACGCGGTCGCCCACGCGCACCGCCTGGCTGTAGCGCATGGTCGTGAGCTGCCGGTCGCCGTAACCGGGGGTCACGCTGAAGGTCGCGCTCATAGAGAAAGCTCCTGTTCGATCGACGAACCACGGGATGAGTTCACGCTTGAAGTCAAGCTACCACCGTTTCGCTTCACGTGTGAAGTCATCGGGGATCGGTAGAGTTCCCGGCATGGCGGGCGAGACTTCGAAGAGCGGGGAAACCGCAGGTCAGGGACCTGAGAACCCGAACGGGTACGACGACAAGAAAGTCGTCTGGGAGCCCCGCTGGCTCGACGCGGGTGAGAAGGAGGCCTGGATCGCCCTCGTCTCCCTCGTCCTCCTGCTTCCCGGCAGGCTGGAGTCCCCGCTCCAGCAGGAGGCCGGGCTGACCCTGTTCGAGTACCTCGCCCTCAGCCACATCTCCGAGGCCCCCGACCGCCGCCTCCGGATGAGCGAGCTGGCCTACCTCGCCAACGGCTCCCTGTCCCGCCTGTCCAACGTCGTCAAGCGCTTCGAGCAGCGCGGCTGGGTCGAGCGCTCGCCCGACCCGGCCGACGGCCGCTACACCCTCGCCGCCCTCACCGACGCCGGGTTCGCCGTGGTCCGGGCCGCCGCTCCCACGCACCTGCGCGCGGTCCGCGAGCTCGTGCTCGACCCGCTCACCGCCGACGAGCAGCGCGCCCTCGCCGAGATCGCCGCCAAGCTCCGCGCCCGCCCGGTCGACCTGGCCTGAGCTCCGCGAACCCCGCGCGACCCGGATCTCCGGGGAAAACCCCTCAGCCCGCCCGCCGCCGTGCCGAAGCTCGGTGGCACAGGTCATAAGCGGGTACAGGAGGAGCCGGTGTTGCGTTCGCTGAGCATCAGGGGAGGCCTGCTGGCCTCGGCGGGAGTGGCGCTGGGGGTGGCGGTCGCCATCGGCGCGGTGGGGATCGTGGAGACGTCCAACACCGCGACGAAGGCCGAGGCGATCCACCAGGAGGCGCTGCTGCCGCTCTCCGCCGTCAAGGACATGCAGCAGCTCATCTGGCACGGCCGCTGGGCGTCGCTGTCCAACCTCACCGCCTCCGACGCCGAGAAGGCCAAGGCCTACGGCGCCGAGTCGGCCACGAACTACGAGGCGGTCACCACCCGCCTGAACGAGTACTCGACCATGCCGGTCACCGACGCCGAGCGCGCCGCCATGGCGACCTTCGCGACCGACTGGGCGAACTACATGGAGCTGCGCAAGCAGTCCTCCGCCCTCAAGAACGACGGCAAGATCGCCGAGTGGGAGGCGTTCCGCAGCAGCACGCTGAACCCGGCGCTGGCCAAGGCGCTGGAGAACCTCGACAAGGCCATCTCCCTCACCCAGGAGCACGCCACCTCCGCCGCCACCGCCGCCCAGGACGCCGCCTCCAGCGCGCGCCTGGCGATCGTCCTGGTGCTGATCGCGGGCGTGCTGCTGGCCGCAGGGTTCGCGCTGGCCGTGTCCCGCGTCCAGGCCCGCCGCCTGCGCGAGCTGCAGGACGTCGTGACCGCGCTGGCCGACGGCGACCTGAGCGAGCGCGTCGCCGACACCAGCTCCAACGAGATCGGCGAGATGTCCCGCTCGGTGCACACCGCCGTCACCAAGATGCGCGGCACCGTGCAGACCCTCGCCGCCGCGAGCCGCGAGCTGTCCGAGCGCTCCACCGCGCTGCAGGGCACCAGCCGCGACCTGGCGGGCGGCGTCGACCGCGCCTCCGACCGGGTCGGCCAGATCGACTCCGCCGCCGGTGAGGTCAGCGACGGCGTGCAGGCCGTGGCGGGTGGCGCCGAGGAGATGGGCGCGGCGATCCGCGAGATCTCCATGAGCGCCGCCGAGGCCGCCCAGGTCGCCGCGAACGCCGTGCAGTCCGCCGCCGAGGCCCGCCAGCTCATGGCCAAGCTCGACTCGTCGTCGGTGGAGATCAGCAACGTGGTCTCCGCGATCACCGCCATCGCCGAGCAGACCAACCTGCTGGCGCTGAACGCCACCATCGAGGCGGCCCGCGCCGGTGAGTCCGGCAAGGGGTTCGCGGTGGTCGCTGGCGAGGTCAAGGACCTGGCGCAGGAGACCGCGAAGGCCACCGAGGAGATCGGCCGCCGCACCGAGGTCATCCAGCACGACACGCGCGCCGCCGTCGAGGCCATCTCGGGCATCGGCGCGGTCATCGAGAAGATCAACGACTACCAGAACACCATCGCCTCGGCGGTGGAGGAGCAGAGCGCGACCACGCAGTCCATGACCGCAGACCTGAACCGCGCCGCGGGCGGCACCACGCGCATCAGCGGGCAGCTGGCCGAGGTCGTCGGCGTCACGGCCGACACCAAGCGGGCCGCCCAGTCCGCCGAGCAGACCGCAGGCGACCTGGCCGGGCTGTCCACCAGGCTGCGCGAGCTGATCGACTCCTTCCGCTACTGAGGGACCCCACGGATTCGGCCCCGTCCCGCGTCGTGACCCGGCGCGGGGCGGGCCGCCCCCACATGAACCCGGCCGCGTCCTCGCGCGGCCGGGTTCAGCCGTCGCGGACCGAGTCCACCAGCGCGGTGACCGCAGGGTGCCAGTCGCGGTCGGCGGGGCCGGCCAGCACGAGCCTGCGGGTCACCGGCTCGCGCAGCGGCACCACCACCAGCCCCGGCGGCAGCATCGCGCCGACCAGGCCGGGCACGAGCGAGACGCCCATGCCGGAGCGGACCATCGCCAGCAGCGTGCCCAGCTCCCTGACCCGGTGCCTGGGCGCGAACGGGTGACCGGCGTGGGCCTGCCGGACGCGGTGCTCGCAGCAGCCGCGCGAGAGCAGGAACGGGTCGTCGGCCAGCTCGCCGACGCCCACCTCCGGCTGCCCCGCGAGGGGGTGGTCGGCGGGCAGCAGCGCGTGGAAGGCGTCCTCGCGCAGCAGCACGCCCGCGCCCGGCGGCGGGTCGACCCGGACCGCGACGTCGACCGTGCCGTCCACCAGCCACTCGTCGATCTCGTCGTCGTCGCCCTCGAACACCCGCGCCTGCACGCCGGGGAACTCCGCGCGCCACCGGTCCAGCAGCTCGGGCAGCAGCCCCTGGCACACCGTCGGCGGCGCGGCGATGCGGACCGTGCCGCGCGGTCCGCCCCGGTCGCGCTCGGCCAGGTCGGTGATCGCGGTGGCCGCCGCGACCGCGCTGCGGGCGTGCGCGAGCAGCTCCGCGCCGAACGCGGTGGGGGCGGCGCGCCCGCGCCGGGACAGCACCGCGCGGCCGAGCGTGCGCTCCAGCGCGGCGACCGCGTGCGAGACGGCCGACTGGGTCAGGCCGAGCGCGTCGGCGGCGGCGCCGAAGCCGCCCTCGTCGACCACGGCGAGGAACGCGCGCAGCTGGGCGAAGTTCAGGGCCATGAGCGCCTCTCATGGGTGACGGGTGGGCACTTGTTGGACTCATGATGGGGCACGGGGTGATGCTCGTCGGCGTGGGGACCACCGGGAAGTTCGTGCTGCTGTCCGCGATCTGGGGCAGCAGCTTCGCGTTGATCAAGGTCGCGGTGGACGCGGGCGTGCCGCCGGTGCAGGTGGCGCTGCTGCGCTGCCTGTTCGGGGCGCTGGCGCTGTGGCTGATCTGCCTGGCGCAGCGCGCCCAGATCCCGCGCGACGCGCGCACGTGGGGGCACGCGGCCGTGGTCGCGGTGCTGCTCAACGCGGTGCCGTTCACCCTGGTGGCGTTCGGCGAGTCCAGGGTGGACTCGGTGCTGGCCGGGGCGCTGAACGCCACCACGCCGCTGGCGACGCTGGCGTTCGCGCTGCTGGTGGTGCCGGGGGAGCGGGTGACGTGGACCAGGCTGGCGGGGCTGCTGCTGGGGTTCGCGGGCGTGCTGGTGCTGCTGGGCGCGTGGCGGGGGCTGGAGGGGGACGTGCTGGTCGGCGGGCTGGCCTGCGTCGCGGCGACGTCCTGCTACGGCGCGGGGTTCGCGTACACCCGGCGGTTCCTGACCGGCGGGCCGCACCGGGCGAGCGCGCTGTCGGCGGCGCAGATCACCTGCGCGACGCTCCAGCTGCTCGTGGCCGCGCCGCTGCTGTCCGACTCGGTGGTGTGGCCGGGCGCGCCGGTGGTGCTGGCGCTGGTGGTGCTGGGCGCGGTGGGCACGGGGTACGCGTACGTGCTCAACTTCGACCTGATCCGCGAGGCGGGGCCGACGGTGGCGTCGACGGTCACGTACGTGACGCCGCTGTGGTCGACGGCGCTGGGCGCGCTGCTGCTGGCGGAGCCGGTGGGGTGGAACACGGTCGCGGGCGGCGCGGTGGTGATCGGCGGGATCCTGCTCAGCCGCAGGCCGGTCCGGGCGCGGTCGGGGGTGGACGTCGGGGTGGCGCGGTAGGGGCCTCCAGGTGGGGGTGACGGCAGGGACGAGGTCAGCGCGTTCCTCCGCTCGCGCCGCGTCTGGACGACACCGAGCGGATGCACCTGCGCGACCTCGCCCGTGCGGCAGGGCCTCAGGCGCGTGGGCGGGCGCTGTTCTCGCCGATGCACGAGGACCTGTCGTGCTGGGCGAACACCGCCCGGTTCGCGTTCCTGAGCCCTGCCGTGCGGACGTTCTACCTGGACTGGGAGCGCGTGAGCCGGGAGGCGGTCGGGGTGCTGCGGGTCGCGGCGGGCAAGAACCCGCACGACCGGGGAGTGAAGCGCTTCCGGCACCCGGTGGTGGGGGAGCTGGACCACGAGGCCCTGGACCTGTCGGCGGAGGACGGGCTGAAGCTGCTCGCCGCCCCGGCGGCCACCACGAGCCTGCGGCCCGCCGACGGCTGAGCCCACGAGGGGGCACCGGTGTTACCCCTCACGACGTGGACTCCCGCCGCGCGCCTGGCTGCCGTTGGTTGGGACCCGCCCCCGGACCCGCGCGAGCCCGTGCCCTACCCGCGCCTGCTCGCCTCGGTGTTCGGCGCGGTCGCCCGGCACCGGGCCGCGCTGCCGACGCTGCTGGTCTGCGCGGCAGGGTTCGCGGTGTTCTCGCTGTTCTGGACCGCGCTGACCTACCTGCTGACCGCCCCGCCGTTCGGCTACTCGGCGGGCGGGATCGGGCTGCTGGGGCTCGCCGGCCTGGCCGGGGCCGTCGCGGCGCGGCGGGCGGGCGCGCTGCACGACCGGGGCTGGTCGGTCCCCGCGACGGGGGCGGCGCTCGCGCTGCTGGCGCTGTCGCTGGTCGGCGCGTGGCTCGCGCGGGAGTCGATCGTCGCGCTGGTGGTCGTGGTCGTCGTGCTGGACGTGGCCGCGCAGGCGAACCTGGTGCTCGGCCAGACCCGGCTGTTCGCCCTGCCGGGGACCACGCGCAGCAGGCTGAACACGGCCTTCGTGGTGTGCAACTTCCTCGGTGGTGCGGCGGGTTCGGCGCTGGCCGGTCCACTGTGGACGGCGGGCGGCTGGACGGCGGTCGTGGTGGCCGCGCTGGCGCTCACCGGCGTCGGCGGCGTGGTCTGGGGGTTCTCGCGCGGGCGGCTCGCCGAGGTGGCCCACGCGGGGTGAGCGGGTCCCCCTCGGGAGTCCTTTGTGGACTCCCGAGGGGGAGGCTCACTTCCCGAGTTCCGCGTCGAGCGCGGCCTTGAGCCCGTCGTAGGTGGGCGCGCCGGAGAACCTCGCGCCGTTCACGAAGAACGTGGGCGTGCCCCGGACGCCGAGCGCGACGCCGTCCTCGCGGTCGGCGAGCACCCGGTCGACCGTGGCCGGGTCGTCCAGGTCGGCCTCGAACGTGGCCACGTCCAGCTCCAGTCCGCGCGCGAAGCCGAGGAACGTCTCCCGGTGGGACACCCGCTGGTCGCCCCACCGCGCCTGGGTCTCGTACATGGCCTGGTACATCAGCTCCAGCTTGCCCTGCCTCCCAGCGGCCTCCACGGCGCGCGCGGCCAGTTCGGCGTTGACGTGACCGGGGATCGGGAAGTAGCGCAGCACGAACGTGACGCGGTCGCCGTACTCGGCGCGCAGCCGCTCCACGTCGGGGTACGCGGCCCCGCACGCCTCGCACTCCAGGTCCAGGAACTCCACCACGGTGACCTTCGAGTCGGCGGGGTCGGTGAGCTTGTGGCTGTCCGGTCGCACGAGCAGGGCGGGGTCGGCGGCGGCTGCGGGCTGCTCGGGTGCCGCGCCGGGGAGGCCGGGGCGGTTCAGGAAGAGCAGCGCGCCGAGCACGGCCGCCACGACGGCGACCGCCGTGAGCGACACCTTGAGGTTCTTGGTCATCCTTCGTCCGTTCGCTGCGACGCCCAGGGGACGGCGGGGCGCGGCCCGGCCGGTGGCGGGGTCGCTGCGTCCCGGCCCTGGGGCGGGGTTCGGGGGAGGCGGGGGAGTGCGTCGTCGGGGACGCGGCTCAGTCAGGGTGGTGCGGTCCGGCGCTCACGCGCGGTCGGTCACGTCCGGGACACGCACAGGCGCAGCGGGCTCGGGGCGCTCAGGGCCACCGGGCGCGGGCGGGTGATCCGGCGCAGCGCGGCGAGCGCGGCCGACCACGGCAGCGGGCGGGTGAGCGCGGCCAGCGCCAGCAGCACGGCCAGCAGGGCTGCGACGCACGTGCCGAACAGGCCGGACAGGTCTTCGGAGGTCGGGGTGGCGTCGGTCCAGGCGGTCAGGCCCGCTCCGGAAGGGGTGTCGACGCGCCAGGTGTCGGTGCGGGGTTCGACGTCCACCGGGGTGCTCCCGGCGTCGGCCGGGGCGGCGAGGACCGCGCAGCAGCCGGTGCTCTCGGCGGCGCTCGCGCACAGCGACCCGTGCAGCACCAGGACGCCCATCAGGACGGCCAGGAACGCGGCTGCCCGCGCGAGCACCGCCCGCGCCCCGCTGCTCCTCGCGTCCGGCACGCCATCAGGTTAACGCCCGCGCTCCCTGGGACGTCCGGCCCCTTCATATCAATACCTGTTAGTTTGTTGATGTGACCGATGAGCGCGACGCCTGCGAACTCCTGTGCCTGGACCTCCCGCACGCCGAGGAGATCCGCTCCCACCTGCCCGCGCTCCCCGCCGTCGAGGCCGCGGCCTCCGGGGCCCGAGCGCTGGGCGACCCGACCCGGCTGACCATCGCTGCGGCCCTGCTGCCCGGCACCGAGCTGTGCGTGTGCGACCTGGCGTGGGTGGTGGGCCAGGCGCAGAACCTCGTCTCGCACCACCTGCGGCAGCTGCGCGTCGCGGGCCTGGTCGCCGGACGGCGTGACGGGCGCATGGTCATGCACTCGCTCACCGCGCGCGGTCGCGCGCTGGTCACCGCGGTGCTGGGCGAGCACGTCACCTCGGAGGCGTGAGGGATGTCGGACACGTGCTGCGGGCCGCAGGACCGCCGCGAGACGGCGGCGGGGGCGGACGAGGACCACGGACCGGAGCGGCTGTGGCAGGTGCGCGAACTGCGGCTGGCGCTCGTCGCCGCCGTGGTGCTCGCCGTCGGGTGGCTGACCGGGCTGGGTGGCGCCGAGCGGGTGGGCGTCGGGCTGGAGCTGGTCGCCGCCGTCGTGGCCGCCGCCACGTTCGTGCCCGGCGCCCTGCGCGGACTGCTGCGCCGCCGGATCGGCGTCGCCACCCTCATGACCATCGCGCTGATCGGCGCGGTGCTGCTCGGGCAGACCGTCGAAGCCGCGATGCTGGGCATCCTGTTCTCCATCGCCGAGGGCCTGGAGCACTACGCGATCGCCCGGACCCGGCGCGGCCTGCGCGCCCTGCTGGGCCTCGTCCCGCCCACCGCCACCGTCCTGCGCGGCGGCGCGGAGGTCCAGGTCGCGCCGGACGAGCTGGTGATCGGCGACCGCCTGGTGCTGCGCCCCGGCGAGCGGGCCGCCACCGACGGCGTCGTCCGCGCCGGGCGCACCAGCCTCGACCTGTCCGCGATCACCGGCGAGTCGGTGCCGGTGGAGGCGGGTCCCGGCGACGTGCTGCACGCGGGCGCCATCAACGGCGGCGGCGCGGTCGAGGTCGAGGTCACCGCGCGGGCCGCCGACTCCTCCCTGGCGCGGATCGTGCACGTCGTCGAGCAGGCCCAGGAGCGCAAGGGCGTCGGGCAGCGCCTGGCCGACCGGGTCGCGAAGCCGCTCGTGCCCGCGATCATGGTGCTGGCGGCGGCGATCGCCGGGGTCGGCGCGCTGCTGGGCGACCCGCTGCTGTGGGCCGAACGCGCGCTGGTGGTGCTGGTGGCGGCCTCGCCGTGCGCGCTGGCGATCTCGGTGCCGCTGACCGTGGTGGCCGCCGTCGGCGCGGCCAGCAGGCAGGGCGCGCTGGTCAAGGGCGGCGCGGCGCTGGAGGAGCTGGGCAAGGTCGGCGTCGTCGCGCTCGACAAGACCGGCACCCTGACCCGCAACGCGCCCGCCGTCGTGGCGGTCCTGCCGGTGGCGGGCGCCAGCCGCGCCGAGGTGCTGTCGGTGGCGGCGGCGCTCGAAGCGCGCAGCGAGCACCCGCTCGCCCGCGCGGTCCTGGACGCCTCGGCCCCGGCGGCGGTGGCCGAGGACGTCACCGCCGTCCCCGGCCACGGCCTGACCGGCGTCCTGGACGGCCGCGCGCTGCGCCTGGGCAAGCCGGGCTGGGTGCCGCCGGGGCCGCTGGCGGGCGAGGTCGACCGGTGGCAGGGCCAGGGCGCCACGGTGGTGCTCGTCGAGCGGGACGGCGCGCTGCTGGGCGCGGTCGCGGTCCGCGACGAGCTGCGCCCGGAGGCCGCCGAGGTCGTGGCGGGCCTGCGCGGGCTGGGTATCGGCACCGCGATGCTGACCGGCGACAACCGCCGCACCGCCACCGCGCTGGCCGAGCGCGCGGGCATCACGACCGTGCACGCCGAACTCCTGCCCGAGGACAAGGCGCGCATCGTCGCCGACCTGCGGGGCCGCCGCCCCGTGGCGATGGTCGGCGACGGCGTCAACGACGCCCCCGCCCTGGCCACCGCCGACGTCGGCATCGCGATGGGCGCGATGGGCGCGGACGTCGCCATCGAGACCGCCGACGTGGCGCTGATGGGCGAGGACCTGCGCCACCTGCCGCAGGTCCTCGCGCACGCCCGCCACGCCCGCCGGGTGATGCTGCAGAACGTCGCGCTGTCCCTGGTGATCATCGGCGCGCTGATCCCGCTGGCCGGGTTCGGCGTGCTGGGCCTGGCCACCGTGGTGCTCGTCCACGAGAGCGCTGAGGTCCTGGTCATCCTCAACGCCGTCCGCGCGGCCCGGATCACGCCGCTGCCGCACGTGCCGGACGGCCCGGCGGCGCCGAACCTGACCGTCGCCCCCGCCGGTCCGAAATCCGAAGGCTGCTGCGAGCGCTGCTGACCGCCGCTGCGAGGGCTCGGGCGGGTCAGCCGATCCCGACCGCCAGTTCGAGCCCCTCGCCGGTCCAGCGGACGGCGCGCAGGTCGGGCACCACCACGTCCGGCCGGTCCGCGCCGAACTCCCGCCCGCCCACGCCCACCACGACCCCGGCGCCCGCCGACCGCCCGGCGCGCACGCCCACCGGCACGTCCTCGAACACCGCGCACCGCGACGCGTCCACGCCGAGCAGCCGCGCCCCGGCCAGGTAGCCCTCCGGGTGCGGCTTGCCGCTGGCGACGTCACCGGCGGTCACGAGCGCGCGCGGCACCGGCAGCCCGGCGGCGCGCAGGCGGGCGGTGGCCAGGTCGCGCTTGCCGGAGGTGACGGTGGCCCAGCGGTCCGGCGGCAGCGACGCGAGCAGCTCCGCCGCGCCGGGGATCGCGGTGGTGGCGCCCACCTCGGCCAGCTCGAACGCGTCGATCATCGCCACCGCCTCGGCCCGCCGCTCCCGCTCCACGTGCAGCGCGACGGTGTCGACCGCCCGCCTGCCGTGCACGGTGGCCATCACCGCGTCCGGGTCCAGCCCCAGCTCGCGCGCCCACCGGGTCCACGCGCTCGTCACGCTCGCCTCGGAGTCCACGAGCACGCCGTCGCAGTCGAACAGCAGCCCCGCGCAGGGCGCCGCCGTCATCGGGTTCGTCTCCACGGGCACACGGTAACCCGGTAAAATCGTTGAGCGAGTATATTCGTGAGCCATGACATCCGCCCAGGCACGGCACTGGCGCTCGGCCTCGGACGCGCTCGCGCTGCTCCGGCGCGAGCCCGACGTCACCAGGACCCGGCTGGGCAAGCACCTCGGTCTGGCCAGTGGGCCCACCTCCGACCTGGTCAAACGCCTCGCGCGCGCCCGGTTGGTCGTGGAGCGCCGCGCCCCGTCCGGCGGTCCCGGCAGGCCAACGACCACCGTGCGCGCCCACCCGGCCGGTCCCGTCGCCCTGGTCGTGGACCTGCGGCACGGCGACTGGCGGATCGGCGTCTGCGACCTCGCGGGGGTGGTGGAGGTCGTGGCGGGCGGCGCTCACGACGGCGCGGACCCCGAGGCGCTGCTCGCCGGGCTCCGCGCGCGGATCACCGACCTCGCCGCGCCGTTGGGCGACCGCGTCGTCGGGATCGGCGTCGCGGTCCCCGGCCCGGTGGCGGACGACCGGCTGCGGATGACCGCGCTCGGCTCGCGGGACGTGCCGGTCGACCGGATCGCCCCGCCCGGCCTGCCCGCCGTGGTCGGCAACGACGCCACGGCCGCCGCCGTCGCCGAGGCCCGCCTGCACACCCCGCGCCCGCGCACCCTGCTGCACGTGGTGGTGGAGGTCGGCATCGGCGGCGCGCTCCTGGTCGACGGCGTGCCCGCGCCCAGCGCCCGAGGGCTGCACGGCGAGTTCGGGCACCTGCCGTTCGGCGACCCCGACGTCGAGTGCCCGTGCGGTGCGCGGGGGTGCTGGAGCGCCGGGTTCGAGGCGGGCGCGGTCGCCCGGCGCGCGGACCGGACCGTGACCGGTGATCCGCGCGCCTGGCTGCGCGACTTCTACGCCGACCGGGGGTCCGCGTCGCGCGCCCGCGCCGGACTGGCCGCCGACCTGGGGCGCGGGATCGCCGGACTGGTCAACGCGCTCGACCCCGACCTGGTCACCCTCGGTGGGCTGGCCGCGTCCGTGCGGGACGCCGCCGCCGAGAGCTTCGAGCGGGCCGCGTGGGCGGGGCTGATGGCCGTGCACCGCGAGTCGCCGCCGGTGGTCGTGGCCGCCCGCTCGGACGAGGACGCCCCGCTGATCGGCATCGGCCTGTCGGTGTTCGACCGGGTGCTCGGCGCCGACCTGCTCGCGCGCTGGTCCACCGGGGTCACCGGCGGCGCTTGAGCAGGAAAGCCGCCGCCAGCAGGGAGAGCGCCGCCACCGCACCCGTGATCGCCCACGGGAACGGCTCGTCCTCCTCGGCCGACGCGCTGGTGGCGTCCCCGACCAGGAAGCGCAGCGTCGACGTCGCCTCCACCGCCTCGCCCCCGCGCGGGGTGATCCGCGCGGTGAACCGGGCGCGGTACTCGCCGGGCGCGGTGAACGCCCAGTTCGCGTGGGTGTGCGCGCCCGCCTCGATCGCCAGCTCCTCGTTGTCCCACACCGTCTTCGGCGGCCGGAAACCGCCGTAGTCCAGGTACACCCGCAGCCGTCCCGGTCCCTCGACGTCGTGCAGCGACAGGGAGATCGCCTCCGGGCGCTGCGCGAGCACGCTCTCGTGCCGGGTGTTCCAGCCGATCCACAGCACCCCGGACCTGCGGGTCTGCGGCATCAGGTGCACGGTCTCGCCCGCCTGGCCGAGGAAGGCGTAGGCGGGGTCGGCCGGGATGGCGGCCT
Source organism: Actinosynnema pretiosum (assembly GCF_024171695.1). Classification (GTDB taxonomy): domain Bacteria; phylum Actinomycetota; class Actinomycetes; order Mycobacteriales; family Pseudonocardiaceae; genus Actinosynnema; species Actinosynnema pretiosum. Next base: position 172,375 of record NZ_JAMTCF010000020.1, read on the forward strand.
TCGCGGCGTCACCGATGCGCAGCACCACCTCGGCCGGGTCGCGCCACGTGGGCGGGCTGGTCGAGTCGTCCTCGACCCTGACCTGCCACGCGCCGTCCACCAGCGCGGGCCCGATGTCGACGTGCCCGTCCCGGATCTCCAGCGGCGCCGCCGAAGCCGGGGGAGCGGTGGCGACGCCGAGCAGGAGAGCCACGAGGAGGACGCGGAGGAGACCGCTCACGCCTTGGAGCTGCGCCGACCGCGCACGGCCAGCCCGATCCCGGCGATCACGACCACCAGCAGCACCGCGCCGCCGATCAGGTACCCGGTGGGCACGCCCCCGGACTCCGCCGCCACCTCGGGCGCGGGCTCGGGTTCCTGCACGCGCACCAGCGGGACGTCCGCCTCGGCGAGCACCGCGCCACCCGCGTCGCGGACCACGGCCCTGACCTGGCTGCCGTCCCAGCTCCGGTCGAGCGCCCTGCTGAAGGTCGTGCCGCTCGCGCCCTCGATCGGCAGGAAGTCGTTCTCCCCGTTGCTGCGCGCGGACCACTCGACGCTCGTGGCGCCGTCCACACCGGACAGCGTGAACGTCGCGGTCTCACCGGCGCGGTAGGAGTCCTTGTCCGAGGCCAGTTCCGCAGCCGCAGCCGCGCCACCGGTCACCTTCAGCTCCAGCGGCTCCGACTCGGACAGCACCGAGTGGTCGGCGTTGAACAGCCGTGCCGTGACGTAGGCGCCGTCCAGGTCGGCCGTGATCGGCAGCTCCTGGTCGGCCAGGCGCGACTCGGGAATCCACGCGTACGCGGCCTCGCCGCGCTTCTTCAGGTACCAGTGGTAGTGCTCGTCCTCGGTCTTCGGGTCCTGCGCCGAGGTGAACTTCGCGATGTCGCCCACGGCGTGCTCGGCCTTGTCGGCCTTCGCGGTCAACGTCGTGGTCGGCGGGATGGCCTGGACGTGGATCTCCAGCGGGTCCGACTCCTCCAGCACCGAGCCGTCCTCGGCGAGCCGCGCCACGCGCACCACCGTGCCGTCGAGCGCGCGGTTCGGCTTGGTGGTGAAGGTCGCGGTGGTCTGCTTCGGGTCGACCACCGGCGTCGACGAGCCCGGCGCGGTCGTGGACCAGCGGTACGCGCCCTTCTGGTCGGCCTGCGGGGACAGGGCGGTGAGGGTGACGGTCTGGCCGACGAAGTACTCGGCGTCGACCTTGTTCGGCACGGCCGTCAGCTTCGTGATGCCGTCCGTGGCGGGCGGGTCGGTCCTCGGGGTCGGCTCGGCGGTGGTGTCCGACGGGGCGCCGACGATGAACCGCACGGTCGCGTCGTCGGAGATCGCCGTGCCGTCGAGCAGGGTGGCGCTGACCTTGAAGCCGATGTCGTAGGTGCCCTTGGCGGTGAACGACCAGGTGGCGTGCGTGTGGCCGCCGACCTCGCCGGTGGTGGAGGTGAACGTCGTGCCGGGGACGAAGACCTTGCTCACCTTGGTGCGGTCGAAGCCGCCGGGCTGGGTGACCGCGAAGCGCGGCTCCGCCGAGGAACCCGCGTACCCGAAACCGGTGTAACTGATCTTCACGGTGCCCTTGAGGACACCACGGTCGATGCCCTCGAACGACCAGCCGGGCCACACCACGGAGCTGTCCTGCGCCTCGGTGGTGACCCACGCCTCGGTGCCCTCCGGCCCGAGGAAGTCGTACCCGGCGGGGAGCTTCACCCGCGAGGTCTCGGTCTCGGGAACGTGCAGGGCGACCCGCTCGGGGTCTGTGACCCCGCCCGGTGTCAGCGCTTTGACCTGGAGCTTGCCGTCGACGACCTGCGGGTAGAGCGCGTCCACGTGCGCGCCCGCGCCGAGGAGCTCGCGGCCCTCGGCGGGGTCGTAGTCAGCCGCGAGGGCGGGGGCGGACCCCAGCAGCAGGCCTGCGCCCACCAGGCCTGCGAGCAGGGAGATCAGGCGCGACGGGCGTCGCGCTTCGAGCTGTGACACGGAAGTCCTCTCGTGGAACCGGGTCCGACAGGAGGAACTTAAAGAAAATGACAACGGTTTTCAACTTGGCGGTGACGGGTGAGACGCAGGAAGGCCGTGTTCCCCGGACTTCCGGGGAGCACGGCCTTCCTCAGTCAGCTGCGGTCGCGACCGCGATCAGTAGCGGTAGTGCTCCGGCTTGTAGGGGCCGTCCACGTCGACGTCGATGTACTCGGCCTGGTCCTTGGACAGCTTGGTCAGCTCCCCGCCCAGGGCCTCCAGGTGGATGCGGGCGACCTTCTCGTCCAGCTTCTTCGGCAGCCGGTAGACCTCGCGGTCGTACTCGGTGTGCTTGCCGAACAGCTCGATCTGCGCGATCACCTGGTTGGAGAACGAGTTGGACATCACGAAGCTCGGGTGACCGGTCGCGTTGCCCAGGTTCAGCAGACGCCCCTCCGAGAGCACCAGGATCGAGTGCCCGTCCGGGAACACCCACTCGTCCACCTGCGGCTTGATGTTGATCCGCCGCACACCGGGGAAGCGGGCCAGACCGGCCATGTCGATCTCGTTGTCGAAGTGGCCGATGTTGCCCACGATCGCCTGGTGCTTCATCGCCGCCATGTGCTCGATGCGCACCACGTCCTTGTTGCCCGTGGTCGTGATCACGATGTCGGCCTTGGGCAGCACCGACTCCAGGGTCTGCACGTCGTAGCCGTCCATCACCGCCTGCAACGCGCAGATCGGGTCGATCTCCGTCACCACGATCCGCGCGCCCTGCCCGCGCAACGACTCCGCCGCGCCCTTGCCCACGTCCCCGTAACCGCAGATCACCGCGACCTTGCCACCCATGAGCACATCGGTGCCCCGGTTGATCCCGTCGATCAGGGAGTGGCGGATGCCGTACCGGTTGTCGAACTTCGACTTGGTGACCGCGTCGTTGACGTTGATCGCCGGGAACAACAGCTCACCCGCGGCGGCCAACTGGTACAGGCGCATGACGCCGGTGGTGGTCTCCTCGGTGACCCCGCGGATGCCCTCGGCGATCTTCGTCCACTTCCCCGCGTCCGACGCCAGGGAGTTGCGCAGCGTCTCCAGGACCAGCGCCCACTCCTCCGAGTCGTCCTCGGAAGCGGCCGGGACGACACCGGCCTTCTCGTACTGGGCGCCCTTGTGCACCAGCAGCGTCGCGTCGCCGCCGTCGTCCAGGATCATGTTCGGCCCCTGACCGTCCGGCCAGGTGAGCATGGACTCGGCGGTCCACCAGTACTCGGCCAGGGACTCGCCCTTCCAGGCGAACACCGGCACACCGCGCGGCTCCTCGGGGGTGCCGTGCGGGCCGACCACGACGGCGGCGGCGGCGTGGTCCTGGGTGGAGAAGATGTTGCAGGAGGCCCACCGGACCTCCGCGCCGAGCGCGACGAGGGTCTCGATGAGCACGGCGGTCTGCACGGTCATGTGCAGCGAACCGGACACGCGCGCGCCCTTGAGCGGGTACACCTCGGCGTACTCGCGGCGCAGCGCCATCAGACCGGGCATCTCGTGCTCGGCGAGCCGGATCTCCTTGCGCCCGAAGTCGGCCAGGGACAGATCGGCCACGGCGAAGTCGATGCCGTTGCGG
>NZ_JAMTCF010000021.1 GCF_024171695.1 Actinosynnema pretiosum
GGGCACGGGGCACGGGGCACGGGGCACGGGGCACGGGGCACGGGGCACGGGGCACGGGGCACGGGGCACGGGGCACGGGGCACGGGGCACGGGGCGAGCGTGCCGGGGCGGGAGCGCACCGGAAGACGGACGGTGGCACGACACGGGAGGGTCACTCCGGCGGGTGATGGAACCGGTAGGGCGACGACTACGCGGCGGGCAACGGGTCGCTAAAAGCGCGAAGCACCGGTTGAACGGTCCGTTCAACCGGGAGTGAACGGACCGTTCAACGGCGACAAGACCAGTAGTTCGGCGGGCCAACAGCGGAGCGGCGAGACAGCGGCAGTCTCCAGGGCAACGACAAACAGCGGGAACGACGACCCGCCGGTTGAACGGACCGTTCAACCACAGACATGCAGCCCATTCACCCAACAACCAAGCGAGTTGAACGGACCGTTCAACCACAGACATGCAGCCCGCTCACCCCACAACCAAGCAAGTTGAACGGACCGTTCAACCATGAGCGAGCGGCCCGTTCACCCGCTGAAGGGCCAGCACGAATGGGTACCAGCGGGGTGGGGGTCCACAAGGTGGCGATCCCCGCAGCGGTGATTTCAACGCCCCTACAGCAGCGGTTGCAGCGCAACTCCTACAGCGGCGGCTCCAACAGCGGCGGTTGCAGCGCGGCTTCTACAGCGGCGGTGCCTACAGCGGCGTTGCAGTGCAGCTCCAACAACGGCGGTTGCAGCAGCAGAGGCCCCAACAGCAGCGGTTCCAGCGGGTCGCCGCCCCGCCCCACCCCCGCACGCGCTCCCCGCCCACTCCCCGCCCGCTCCCCCGATCCCCGCCCCACCCCGACCCTATGATGACCCCGTGGCAGGTGCAGGGAAGAAGACCAACCGGCGGGCCATCTACGAGGCGCTGCGCCGCAGGGTGCTCACCCTCGACCTGGCTCCCGGTTCCGCGTTGTCCGAGAACGAGCTGGCCGCCGAGCTCGGGGTCAGTCGGACGCCCGTGCGCGAGAGCCTCATCCTCCTCGCCGAGGAGGGCCTGGTTCAGGTCTTCCCCAAGATCGGCTCGTTCGTCTGCCGGGTCGACCCCGACAAGGTCGCCGACGCCCAGTTCCTGCGCGAGGCCGTCGAGCTGGCCGCCCTGGAGGACCTCCCGCCCACCCTCGACGCCGACCTGCTCGCCGAGCTCGCCACCAACCTGGAGCGGCAGCGCGTCGCGGAGGGGCTTGAGGAGTTCTTCGAGCTCGACGAGGAGTTCCACCACGGCCTCCTCCGGCTGAGCGGGCACGGGAACGCGTGGGGGACCGTCGTCGCCGCCAAGGGGCACCTGGACCGCGCGCGCAGGCTCGGGTTGTACGACGCGCGCTCGCCCGAGGAGTTCGTGGCGCAGCACGTCGCGATCCACGCCGCCGTCGCCGCCGGGGACGTGGCGGGCGCGCGGGCCGCCATGCGCACGCACCTGCGCGCGGTGTTCGCGGACGTGGAGCGGATCAGGCGCCGGTCGCCGGAGCTGTTCGACACCGACCCGACGTCCACCCCGACGCGCCGCAACGTGGTGGTGTGGGAATGACGGGGAACCGCAGGGCCTGGCCGCTGCCGGTGGCGCTGGCGGCGAACGCGGTGCTGGGCGTGCTCTCCGCCCTGCCGCTGGCGTGGGGGTTCGCGCTGCTGGTCGAGGTCGCCGGACCCGGCCCGTCGGACCCGCCGGACGTCGCCGCCGTGCTGTCGCTGCTGACCCCGGTGCTGCTGGTGTTCCTGCTGCTGAACGCCGTGCTGTTCAAGCTCAGCGGTCTCCCGGCCGCGCGCTACTGGCCGGTGAACGCGCTGGTCCTGCTGGCGCCCGCGCTGCTGGCGAGCTGCGCGTAGCGGAGCAGCGGCCGGGGGCGCCCGCAGAGCGCGGCGCCCCCGACCACCACCTCACCGCAGGCTCACCGGCCGCAGGTCGGTCCAGTTCTCCTCCACGTACGCCACGCACTCCTCGCGCCCGGTCGGCCCGAACACCGGGTCCCAACCGGCGGGCACCTCCGCGAACGCGGGCCACAGCGAGTGCTGCCCCTCCGCGTTCACCAGCACGTGGAAGACGCCCTCGGCGTCGTCGAACGGATTGCTCATGAGTCGATCCTCCCGTCAAGGTCGCCGACCAGCGCGTCCAGCTCGGCGCGCAACCGCTCGGCCCACCGCTCCACCGTGGCCCGCTCGAACAGGTCCACCGAGTACACCAGATAACAGGGCACGGGTCCGCCGCCCCTGGGTTCGTAGAAGCTGAGCGTCAGCTCCGCCGTCGTGCTCCCGGTCGGCACCGCGACCAGCTCGCCCAGCTCGCCGCCGAGCGCCGCCCGCTCGTGGTGCACCACCACGACCTGCGGGTCCGCGTCGGGCAGCACGTCGGCGTGGTCGAACGCCGCCAGGTCCGCCTCCCGCACCCGCGCGAGCAGCTCCGACCAGGTCGGCGACCCGGCCACGTCGGTGCGCAGCACCACCGGCGTGAAGAACGACCCGACCACGTCGGCCAGCGCCTCCTCGGTCCGACCGGCCACCAGCGCGCCGATCGGCACGTCCGAGCCGTGCTCGGACAGCACCACCGCCAGCGCCGCCTGCACCACCATGAACAGGCTCGTCCCGGTCGCCGACGCCACCGCGCCGATCGCCTCGTGCAGCGAGGCGGGCAGCTCGAACGGCACCGCGTCGGCCGCGTAGCGCGGACCGGGAGCCGTTCCGGCGTAGGGGAGTTCCAGCCTCGGCAGGTCGCGGAGCGCGTCGCGCCAGAACGCCCGCTGCCGCTCCCCCACCACCTCCGCGACCTCCTCGGACCACAGCGCGTAGTCCGCGTACCCGACCGGCAGCTCGGACCACGTCGGCGCGCGGCCGGAAACCCGCGCCCGGTAGGCGTGCACCAGGTCCCGGACCAGCGGCACCACCGACCACTCGTCCACCGCCAGGTAGTGCATGGTCAGCAGCAGCGCCTGCCGCTCCCCGGCCACCACCAGCCGCGCCCGCGCGGGCGGCCCGGCCAGCAGGTCGACCTCCTCGCGGGCGAACGCCGACAGCGCCGCGTCGAGTTCCCGCACCACAACGGTTTCCAGCTCCGGCGCGGGCACCGGGCGCTGCACCCGGCCGTCCAGCACGACCCGCAGCGGCTCGTGCCGGGCGACCACGTCCCCGTACGCCGCAGCGAGAGCGTCCGCGTCGAAGCTCCCGTGCAGCGCCAGCGCGTGGTCCCACCCGCCCCGCGTGGCCCACCTCGCCCGCTGCACCGCCGACATCGGCAGCTCCACCGGCCGCTCGATCCGCCGCAGCCTCGGCCGCTCGGACACCGCGCCGCTGAGCCTGCCCGCGAGCCCGGCGACGGTCGGCGAGTCGAACACGTCCCGCAGCGCCAGGTCGACCCCGAACACCGCGCGGATGCGCCCGACCAGCCGCATCGACGCCATCGAGTGCCCGCCCAGCTCGAAGAAGCTGTCGTGCGCGCCCGGCGAGACGCCGAGCACCTCGGCGAACAGCTCCGCCACCGCCTTCTGCTCCGGCGTGCTCGGCCGGTCGTCGCCCGCGAGGGCCGACCAGTCCGGTCGGGGCAGCGCGCGCCGGTCCAGCTTCCCGTTGGGGGTCAGCGGGAGCGGGCCGGGCAGGACCACGACGGCGGCCGGGACCATGTACTCCGGCAGGCGTTCCGCGACGCGCGCCCGCAGCCCGGACGGGTCCGGCTCGACCTCGCCGGACAGCGGCACGACGTACCCGACCAGCCTGGTGATCTCGCCCTCGCGGTCGGCGACCACGGCCGACTGGGCGACGCCGTCGGCCCCCGCGAGCACCGCCTCCACCTCGCCCAGCTCCACCCGGAACCCGCGGATCTTGACCTGGGTGTCGACCCGGCCGAGGAAGTCCACGTTCCCGTCCGCGCGCCACCGCGCCCGGTCGCCGGTCCGGTACATCCGCGCGCCGGGCGGGCCGAACGGCGAGGCCACGAACCGGGACGCGGTCAGGTCGGGGCGGCCGAGGTAGCCGCGCGCGAGCCCGCGCCCGGACACGTACAGCTCCCCCACCACGCCGGGCGGCACCGGCCGCAGCCGGGAGTCCAGCACGTGCACGGTGGTGTTCGGGTCGGGCACGCCGATCGGCACCGCGCCGCCCCAGCCGGGAACCGCGCGCCACAGCGTGGAGTTCACCGTGGCCTCGGTGAGCCCGTACGCGGCGAGCAGGTTCAGCCGACCGGCCCAGCGGCCGATCAGGTCCGGCGGCACGGTCTCGGTGCCGACCAGGATCGTCGAGCCGTCGGGCAGCTCGCAGTCGGCGGGCAGCGCGGACACCAGGGACGGCGGCAGCACCATGTGCGTGATCCGCCGGTCCCGCAGGAAGTCCGTGAGCGCGGGCCCGGCGACGCGCACCTCGTCCGGTGCGAGCACGAGCCTGCCGCCGACGCACAGCGCCATGGTCAGCTCGAACACCGCGACGTCGAAGCCGACCGAGGCGAACTGGAGCACCCGGCTGTCCTCGGTCAGGCCCATCCGGTCGATCGCGGTGGCCGCGAGGCTGGCGATGCCCTCGTGCGGGACGACCACGCCCTTCGGCCGCCCGGTGGAGCCGGAGGTGTAGATGACGTACATGGCCGAGTCGAGCGAGGCGGGACCGCCGTCCACAGTGGACTCGTCGGCGGCGGCGAGCTCGTCGGCGACCGCGTCCAGGTCCAGCCTGGGGACGGCGCCGGGAACCTCCACCTCGCTGGTCGCGACGACCAGCTCGGCCCCGGAGTCCTCGACCACGTAGGCGATCCGGTCCGCCGGGTTCGACAGCTCCAGCGGCAGGTAGGCGGCCCCGAGCTTGAGCACGGCCAGCACGGTCGCGACCATCTCCACCGACTTCGGCACGGCCACGCCGACCACGGACTCGCGCCGCACGCCCCGCGCCGCCAGCAGCCTGGCGATGCGGTTGGAGCGGGCGTCGAGCCGGGCGTAGCTCTCCGAGCGGGTCCGGTCGACCACCGCGACCTCGTCCGGCTTGCGCGCCACGACCCGCGCGAACAGCTCGGTGAACGTCAGCTCCGGCACGTCCCGCGCGGTGTCGTTGAACTCGCGCAGCACGAGCCGCCGCTCGTCGTCGGCGAGCAGGTCCACCGCGCCGACCGGCGCGCCGGGATCGGCGACGACGGTCGCGAGCAACCGGGTCAACCGCTGCGCGAGCCGGTGCGCGGTGGCCGCGTCGAACAGGTCGGTGGCGTACTCGACGCGGCAGCCGATCGGGCCGCCCGCCTGGTCGGTGAAGCTGAACACCAGGTCGAACTTGGCGGTGCCGGTCTCGTGCGGCTGCCACAGGACGGCGAGCCCGTCGAGCGCGAACTGCTCCGCGCCCCGGCTGTGGTAACCGACCATGACCTGGAACAGCGGGTTGCGCGCGGCGGAGCGGACCGGGTTGAGCCGGTCGACCACGGCCTCGAACGGCACGTCCTGGTGCGAGAACGCGGCCAGCGAGGTCTCCCGCACCCGGCCGACCAGCTCGGTGAAGCTCGGGTCGCCGGTCAGGTCCGCGCGCAGCACCAGCGTGTTGACGAAGAACCCGACCAGGTCGTCCAGCGCCTCGTCGGTGCGCCCGGCGATCGGCGCGCCGAGCGGGATGTCGTCGCCCGCGCCGAGCGCGCCGAGCAGCGCGGCCACGGCGGCCTGCAGGACCATGAAGGCGCTGGCCCCGGTGTCCTGGGCGATCCGGCGCACCCCGGCGACCACCTCGGCCGGGAACTCCACCTCCAGGTCCGCGCCCCGGAACGTCGGCCGCACGGGCCTCGGCCGGTCGACCGGCAGCTCCAGCTCCTCGGGCAGCCCGGCGAGCGCGCGCTCCCAGTGCCCGAGCTGCTCGTCGCCGACGACGTCCAGGAGTTCCCGCTGCCACAGCGCGTAGTCCGCGTACTGCACGGGGAACGCGGGCAGGTCGGGCTCCTCGCCCGCGCGCAGCGCCCGGTAGGACTCGGCGAGGTCGCGCAGGAACGGCCGGTCGGACCACTCGTCGGTCGTGATGTGGTGCAGCAGCACGACGACGAGGTGCTCGTCGTCGGCCAGGCGCGCGACGGTGACCCGCATCGGCAGCTCGCGCTCCAGGTCGAACGGCCTGCCCACCTCGGCGCGGACCAGGTCCTCGGCCTGCGCCTCGGTCGCCTCCGCGGTGCGGAACACCGGGTCGACGTCGGTCAGCACCCGCTGGAACGGCACGCCGTCGCGCTCGCCGAAGACCGTGCGCAGCGCCTCGTGCCGGTCGGTGAGCAGCCGGAACGCGCCGCGCAGCGCGGCCACGTCCAGCTCGCCGCGCAGCCGGAGGACCAGCGGGAAGTTGTACGCGGCGGAGGTGCCCTCCATCTGCTGGATGAGCCAGAGCCGCTGCTGCGCGTGGGAGAGCGGCAGCTCGTCCGGCCGCCCGTCCGGCCACCGCGCGGGGCGCAGGGGTGGCCTTGCCGGGGTCCCGCCGCTCGCGCGGGCTGCGAGCAGGGCCGGGGTGGGGGCGTCGAACAGGTCGCGGATCGACAGCTCGACGCCGAGCGCGGTGCGGGCCCGGCTGACCAGCCTGGTGGCCAGCAGCGAGTGCCCGCCCAGGTCGAAGAAGCTGTCCTCCACGCCCGCTCCCGGCACGCCGAGCAGGTCGGCGAACAGCTCGCGCAGCACGCGCTCCCGCTCGTTCGCGGGCTCGCGGGAGGCAGCGCCGCCGGTGACGACGGGCTTGGGCAGGGCGCGGGTGTCGAGCTTGCCGTTGACGGTCAGCGGCAGCGCGTCCACGGCCATGACGGCGGCGGGCACCATGTAGTCGGGCAGGCCGGACTTGAGCGATTCGCGCAGCCGCGCGGTGTCCACTTCGGACACGACGTAGCCGATGAGCCGCTTCACCCCGCCCGGCCCGGCGTCCACGACCACGGCGGCGTGGGTGACGCCGGGCAGCGCCGCGAGCGCCGAGGTGACCTCGCCCAGCTCGACCCGGTAGCCCCGGATCTTGACCTGGTCGTCGGTGCGGCCGAGGAAGTCCAGGTTCCCGTCCGCGCGGGCCCTGACCAGGTCTCCGGTGCGGTACATGCGCTCGCCTGGCGCGCCGAACGGGTCGGCGACGAAGCGGGACGCGGTGAGGCCGAACCGGTCGTGGTAGCCGCGCGCCAGGCCGATCCCGGCGATGTACAGCTCACCGGGCGAGCCGGGCGGCGCGGGGCGGAGGCGGGCGTCGAGCACGTAGGCGCGGGTGTTCCAGATCGCCCGGCCCACGGTGGAGGTCGCGCTGTCCTCAGTGGACGCGCCGAGGGTGTTGATCGTGTACTCGGTGGGGCCGTACAGGTTGTAGCCGAAGGTTCCGGGGGTGTCGCGCAGGCGCTGCCACACCGAGTCCGGCACGGCCTCGCCGCCGAGCAGCACCAGCGGCGGGACGTGCCCGCCCAGCAGGCCCTCCTCGATCAGCAGCTGCGCGTAGGTCGGGGTCACGTTGACCACGTCGATCCGGTGCTCGTCGCAGTAGGCGACCAGCGCGGCGGCGTCGCGGCGCAGCTCCTCGTCGCACACGTGCACCTCGTGGCCCTCCACCAGCCACAGCAGCTCCTCCCACGACATGTCGAACGCGAACGACACGGTGTGGGCCACCCGCAGCCGCCGCCCGCCCGCCGAGGCGATGGCGGGGGCGAAGATCGCGCGCTGGTGGTTGAGCTGCATGTTCGTCAGGCCCCGGTACGGGGTGACGACGCCCTTGGGCCTGCCGGTGGAGCCGGAGGTGTAGATGACGTACGCCGGGTGGTCGAGCGAGAACCTCGGCCAGTCCAGGACTTCCGGCGCGTCCGGCAGGTCCTCGACGAGCAGCGCGTCGTCGACGAGGCCGACCGACGCGGTGGACAGCACGCGCAGCGGGTCGGTGTCGGCGATCATCAGGCGCAGCCGGTCGGCCGGGTGGTCCAGGTCGAGCGGCAGGTACGCGGCCCCGGTGCGCAGCACGGCGAACAGCGCGACGACCATGTCCACGCCGCGCGGCAGGGCGAGCGCGATCACCCGCTCCGGACCGGCGCCCCGCGCGACGAGCACGGAGGCCAAGCGGTCGACGCGGGCTTGCAGGTCGGCGTAGGTCAGGCGCAGGTCGCCGAACACCAGCGCGGTCTCGTCGGGCGTGCGTCCGGCCTGCTCGGCGAGGAGCTCGGCGATGGTGCGGTCGACCACCGGGTTGGCGCTGGCGCCCCACTCGGCGGCGAGCGCGGCGCGCTCGGCGTCGGGCAGCACGTCGATCGCGCCGAGCAGCGCGTCCGGCCGGGTGACCAGGCGCTCCAGCACGGTGGTGTAGCGGTCGAGCACGGCCCGCGCCTGGTCGGCGTCGACCAGGTCGGGGCGCGAGGCCAGGGTGACCCGCGTGGTGCGGCCGGGCGTGATGATCAGGGTGAGCGGGAAGTGCGTTCCGTCCACGTTGGACACACCGGTGACGCCGTGCCTGGCGGCCAGCTCGGCGGACCGGTCGTCGCCGTCGCCGGTGCGCAGCACGAACAGGGTGTCGAACAGCTGCCGGTGCCCGGCCTCGCGCTGGATCTCGCCCAGTCCCACGTGCTCGTAGGACATCAGCGCGGTCCGCTCGGCCTGCACTCGCTTGAGCAGCGCCAGCACGCTCTCGCGCGGGTCGACGGCGACGCGGGTGGGGATGGTGTTGAGGAACATGCCGATGGTGTTCTCGACCCCGTCGACCTCGACGGGGCGACCGGCGACGGCGGTGCCGAACACCACGTCGTCCCGGCCGACCTGGGCGGCCAGCACGAGCGCCCACGCGGTGTTGTGCACGGCGTTCGCGGTGACGCCGTGCGCGCGGGACAGGGCGCGCAGCCGGTCGGCCAGCTCCTCGGGCAGGTCGGCGTGCAGCTCGGCCGGGATGACCGGTTCGCGGGCGCGGTCCACCGGGGCGACCAGGGTCGGTTCGGCCAGGCCCGACAGGGCGGTGCGCCACGCGCCGAGCGCGGCGTCGTGGTCCTGGCGGGCCAGCCACACCAGGTAGTCCCGGTACGAGCCGGGTTCGGCCAGGTCCGCGTCCGCGTCGCGGAGCAGCTCCAGCAGCTGCTCCAGGAACAGCCAGGCCGACCAGCCGTCCCACAGCACCAGGTGGTGGGTGATGACGAGCCGGTCGCGGCCGTCCGGCAGGCGCAGCAGCAGGAAGCGGGCCAGCGGCGGCGCGGCGAGGTCGAACCGCTCGCGCCGGTCGGCGGCGAGCAGCTCCTCGATCTCGGCGGCGCCCGCCACGTCGGTCCCGCCGATCTCCACCACGCGCAGCGGGATCTCCAGGTCCGGCGCGATGAACTGCACCGGCTGCGGCACGCCGTCGCTGGTGAAACCCGCGCGCAGGCTGGGGTTGCGGCGCAGCAGCAGCCTGCCCGCCTCCCGCAGCCGGTCGGCGTCGACCCGGCCGGTGAAGCTCAGGACCTCCTGGGACAGGTAGACGTCGAGCGCGCCCGTGTCGTAGCTGGAGTGGAAGAACAACCCCTCCTGCAGCGGGGACAGCGGCCAGGCGTCCTCGTGCGGGGGCAGTGCGGCGCGCTGGGCCTCGGTCAGCTCCAGCAGCGGCCGGTCGTCGGCCCTGGCGTCGGAGGTGCGCTCCAGCGCGGCGAGCGCGGCGACGGTGCGGTGCGCGAAGACGTCGCGCGGGCTGATCCCCGCACCGGCGCGGCGGGCGCGGGTGGAGACGGCGATGGACGTGATGCTGTCCCCGCCCAGCGCGAAGAAGTCGTCGTCCGGCCCGATCGCGGGCAGGCCGAGGACGTCGGCGACGATCCCGCAGAGCAGCTCCTCGCGCTCCGTCGCGGCGGCCCTGCCCGGCTCGGCGGCGGTGGTCGGCGCGGGGTCGGGCAGCGCGTTCTGGTCGAGCTTCCCGCTGGGGGACAGCGGGAACTCGGCCAGCGCGACCAGGGCGTGCGGGGTCATGGCGGCGGGCAGGGCGCGGGACAGCCCGTCGCGCAGCGCGGCCACGTCGGCGGTCGCGGGCGTGACGTAGCCCAGGAGCTGGTTGTCCCGCGCGATGACGGCGGCCTGGGCGACGCCGGGCAGCGCGGCGAGCGCGGCCTCCACCTCGCCCAGCTCGACGCGGTTGCCGCGCACCTTGACCTGCCGGTCGGTGCGGCCCAGGTACACCAGCGCGCCGTCCGCGCGGCGCACGACGAGGTCGCCGGTGCGGTACATCCGCTCCCCCGGCCCGCCGAACGGGGAGGCGACGAACCGCTCGGCGGTCAGCGCGAAGCGGCCGTGGTAGCCGAGGGCGAGCTGCGCGCCCGAGAGGTGCAGCTCCCCCGGCGTCCCGGCCGGGACCTGGCGCAGCAGCGGGTCGAGCACGTGCAGGCCGGTGTTCCACACCGGGAAGCCGATCGGCACGGCCAGGTCCGGCTCGCCCCGGAACGGGTACCAGGTGACGTCGACGGCGGCCTCGGTCGGCCCGTACAGGTTGTGCAGCGGCACGCCGGTGAGCGCGCGCCAGCGGCCCGCGACCTCGCCGGTCAGCGCCTCGCCGCTGCTGAACGCCCGCCGCAGGCTGCGCGCCCACGCCGGGTCGTCGGCGACCTCGGGCACGCCGAGGAACGCGGCGAGCATCGACGGCACGAAGTGCAGCGTCGTGATCCCCTGCTCCCGCACCAGGTCCGCGAGGTAGGCGGGGTCGCGGTGGCCGTCCGGGCGGGCCAGGACGATCGCCGCGCCCTGGCACAGCGGCCAGAAGAACTCCCACACCGACACGTCGAAGCTGGACGGGGTCTTCTGCAGCACCCGGTCGTCGGGGGCCAGCCCGTAGTGGTCCTGCATCCAGGCCAGCCGGTTGACGATGGCGCGGTGCGCGACGACGACGCCCTTGGGCCGCCCGGTGGAGCCGGAGGTGTAGATCAGGTACGCCGGGTCGTCGGGCAGCGGGTCCCGTGGATCGGCGTCGGGCGCGGTGTCCTCGGCGAGGCAGTCCTCCTGGCGCAGCACGACTTCCGCGCCCGAGTCGGCGAGCATGAACTCGACCCGGTCCGCCGGGTAGTCCAGGTCCAGCGGCAGGTAGGCGGCCCCGGAGCGCAGGACGCCCAGCAGCGCCACGACCAGTTCCGCCGAGCGCGGGATCGCGACGCCGACGACCTTCCCCGCGCCGCGCTCGCGCAGCCCGCGCGCGACGGCGGCCGAGCGGCGGTCGAGCTCGGCGTAGGTGAGGGTGGCGCCCTCGAACACCACGGCCACCGCGTCGGGGGTCTCCGCGACGCGCGCGGCGATGCGGCTGACCAGGGTGCCCTCGGGCACGGCGACCGGCTGCCCGGTCTGCGCGGCCAGCCACTCGGCCTCGCCGGGCGTGACGAGGGGGACGCTGGCCACCGGCCGGTGCGGGTCGGCGGCGAAGACCTCCAGCAGCCGCACCAGGCGGTCGGCGAGCGCGACCGCCTCGGCGTCGGGCACCCGGTGCTTGATCCGCAGCTCCAGGCGCGCGCCGGGGATGGCGATCAGGGCAAGCGGGTAGTGGACGCGGTCGCGGACCTCGACGTCGGTGACCACGTCGGGGAAGTTCTCGACCACGACGAGCGTGTCGAACAGCTCGCCCTGACCGGCCGCGCGCTGGATCTCCGCGAGGCCGAGGTGCTGGTGGTCCAGCAGCGCGGCCTGCTCGTCCTGGAAGCGGGTGAGGACCTGGGCGAGCGTGTCGGCGGGCGCCCAGCGCTGGCGCACCGGCACGGTGTTGATGAACAGGCCGACCGCCGACTCGATGCCCTCGACCTCGGCGGGGCGACCGGCGACGGTGCTGCCGAACACCACGTCGCGGCGGCCGGTGCGCCCGCCGATCAGCAGGCCCCAGGCGCCGTGCAGCACGGAGCCGGTGGTCAGGCCGAGCCTGCGGGCGGCGGTGGTGAGCGCGGCGGTGGCCTCGGCGCTCAGGAACGCGCTGTGCTGGCCGTGCCTGGGCGAGGGTTCGGGGACGACGCGGGTCGGTTCGTCCACGTCGGACAGCGCGGCGCGCCAGGCGGCGCGGGCGGCGTCGGCGTCGCGGGTGGCGAGCCAGCGGTGGTAGGCGAGGTGGTCGGGCGCGCCGACCTCCACGCCGTCCAGCTCGCGGCGCAGCAGGCCGACCGACCAGCCGTCGACCAGGATGTGGTGCAGCGTCAGGACGAGCTTGTCGCCGACGGCGGCGGCCCGCAGCAGCGGCGGGTGCTCCAGGTCGAAGCCGCCCGCGCGCTCGGTGGCGAGCACCCGCTCCAGGTCGGCGTCGGCCGGGTACTCGTGCCAGGGCAGGTCCAGTCGCGGCGGCACGAGCTGCACGACCTCGCCGCGCGCGCCCTGGGCGAACCCGGCGCGCAGCGCGGGGTGCCGGTCCAGCAGGCCCTGCACGTCGGCGCGCCGCACCGCGCGGCCCAGCGACAGGACCTCCTGCACCAGGTAGGAGTCGTCCGCGTCGAAGCGGGAGTGGAAGTAGAAGCCCCGCTGGAGCGGGGAAGCGGGCAGCACCTCGTGGTCGCCGGGGAACTGCGCGACCAGGTCGGCGGGCAGCAGCTCCACGTCCGCGTCGGCCAGCGCGCCGACGGGGCGGGAGGCGACGGCCAGGTTCGCCGGGGTGCGGTGCTCGAACACCTGCGCCGGGGTGATCACCAGACCGGCGGCGCGGGCCCGCGAGACCACCTGCATGGCGACGATGCTGTCGCCGCCCAGCTCGAAGAAGTTGTCGTGCACGCCGGGCTTGAGACCCAGCACGGCGGTGAACGCGTCGACCAGGACGTGCTCGGCCGGGGTGGTGGCGGGGGCGTCGCCGCCCAGCGCGGTCCAGTCCGGGTCCGGCAGCGCCTTGTCGTCCAGCTTCCCGTTGGGGGTCAGGGGAAGCGGCCCGGCCATCGGCACCACGACCGAGGGGACCATGTACTCCGGCAGCAGCTCGGCGGCGCGCTCGCGCAGCGCGGCGGGCTCGGCGGTCCCGGTGAGGTAGGCGACCAGGCGCTTGACGCCCCGGTGGTCGCGGCGCACCCGCACGGCCGCCTGCGCGACGCCGGGTTGGGCCATGAGCACGCTCTCGACCTCGCCGGGCTCGACCCGGAAGCCCCGGATCTTGACCTGGCCGTCCGCGCGGCCCAGGAAGTCCAGGCTGCCGTCGAGCCGCCAGCGCACCCGGTCGCCGGTGCGGTACATGCGGGAACCGGGCTCGCCGAAGGGATCGGCGACGAAGCGGGCGGCGGTGAGCGCGTGCTGCCCGTGGTAGCCGCGCGCCAGGCCGCGACCGCCCACGTACAGCTCGCCCTCCACGCCCACCGGCACCGGCCGCAGCGCGGAGTCCAGGACGTGGCAGCGGGTGTTGGGGTCGGGAACGCCGATCGGCACCGGCCCGGCCCAGTCCGGCTGCGCGGGCCACAGCGTGGAGTTCACGGTGGCCTCGGTGAGCCCGTACGCGGCGACCACGCCCATCCGGCGCGCCCAGCGGGCGATCAGCTCGGACGGCACGGTCTCGGTGCCCACCACCAGGACCGCGCCCTCGGGCAGCTCGCACTCGGCGGGCAGCGCGGCCACCAGCGACGGCGGCAGGATCATGTGCGTGGCGCCGTGCTCGGCCAGGTAGTCGGTCAGCTCGGGACCGGCGACGCGGCGGTGCGAGGGCACGACGATCGCGCGCCCGCCCACGCCCAGCGACATGCACAGGTCCCACACCGCGACGTCGAAGCCGACCGACGCGAACTGGGCGACGCGGCTGGACTCGGTGACGCCGATGCGGTCGACGGCGGTGGCGATGAGGCTGCCGACGCCCTCGTGCGTGACGACGACGCCCTTGGGGCGCCCGGTGGAGCCGGAGGTGTAGATGACGTAGGCGGCCTGGTGCAGCTCGATGTCCAGCCCGAGGTCGCTGCCGTCGTCCGGCAGCTCCCAGGCGAAGTCCTCGGTGATCACCAGCTTCGCGCCCGCGTCGGCGACCATGCCGGTGACGCGCTCGCGCGGGTGGTCGGGGTCGAGCGGCAGGTACGCGGCGCCCGCCTTCATGATCGCGAGCAGGGTGACGACCAGGTCCGCGGAGCGCGGCAGCATGAGGCCGACGACGTCCTCGTGGTCCACGCCCAGCGCGCGCAGGGCGCGGGCCTTGCGGTTGGCGGCGGCGTTCAGCTCGGCGTAGGTGAGCCGGACGTCCTCGCACACCACGGCGATCGAGTCCGGGACGCGGGCGGCCTGCCGCTCGACCGCGCCCGGCCAGGTGGTGTCCTCGGTCTCGCGCGGGCTGGCGCCGAGGTCGAGCAGCTCGGCGCGCTCGTCGGCGTCGGTGAGGTCGACGCGGGCGATCGGCAGGTCCGGGTCGGCGTCGAGCACGCGCAGGAACCGGCGCAGGTGCTCGGCCAGCTCGGCCTCGTCGCACACGGCGGCGTTGGCCTCGAAGGAGATCACCAGGGTGCCGGTGGTGGACGGCATGAACGACGCGGTGAGGTCGTTGACCGGTCCGAGGGAGAGCATGTGGAACGCGGTGTCCACGCCGGGGAACCCGGTCTCCGCGCCGAAGCCGAGGTAGTTGACGGTGGGGCCGACCAGCTCGGCGATGCCGTCGCGCAGGCCCAGCTCGCGGGCCAGGTCCTCGCCCCGGTAACCGCTGTGCGGCAGCAGCTCCCGCACCTGCGCGTCGGCCTGGGCGACCAGCTCGGTGAGCGTGCTGCCGGGGTGGACCCGCAGCCGCAGCGGCAGGACGGTGGAGGCCATGGCGGGCGTGGTGCGGGAGACCGGGTCGCGGCGGCCGGTCACGGGCAGGCCGAGCACGACCTCCGGCGCGCCGCTGACCCGGTGCGCGTAGGCGGCGACGGCGGCGATGACCTGGCGGGAGCCCTTGACCTCGGGCAGTTCCGCGACCAGCCGGTTGACCGAGCGGACCTGGCCGTCCGCGCGCGGGACCAGCCGCACCGGCTCGGGCAGGTCGGCGGTCCTGGCGTGCCAGTACTCGCGGTCGGCGGCGTGCGCCGGGGAGTCCCGGTAGGCCTGCTGGGCGTCGACGAACGCCTCCAGCGGGCGGGGGCGCAGCGGGCCGGGCTCGGCGTACAGCTCGCGGGCGCGCGCCATGATCAGCACGCAGCCGTAGGCGTCCACGGCGAGGTGGTGGTACCGCTGGTACCACAGCAGGTGCCGCTCCCCGAGGCGCAGGAAAGCGTGGTGGAACAGGGGTCCGGCGGCCAGGTCGGTGAGCGCGCCGAGGTCCTCGTCCATCCACGCGCGGGCCGCGTCGGGGGAGTCGAACTCCAGGTGCGTGACGACGGCGCTGGGCTCGACCGGGGTCTGCCCCCGCTCGTCGAACCGCACGTGCAGCGCGCCCGTCTCCGCGATCGCCTGCCGCACCGCGGTTTCCAGGCGGGCGAGGTCGAGCTCGCCGCGCAGTTCCAGGTACCAGCCGATGTTGTAGACGGGGTTGTCCGGCTCGATCCGCTGGGCGAGCCAGACGCCCGCCTGGGCGCCGGTGAGCGGCAGCGACGTCATGGGAAGGCCTCCACGCAATGGGTTCCGCGCAGGTCTGGGCGCACGACGCGGGTGGGGGCGCCGGGTTCGGCGGCCCCCACCCGCGACGGAAGGGCTGGTGCTGCGACTAGTTCTCGATCTTCTCCAGCAGCGGCACGACCTGGTCGATGCCGTAGGGCACGCTCAGCACGGTGTTGAACGACATGGAGGCGCCGATCGGCGGGTCCATGTAGGTCAGGAACAGGTCGCGCTTCTCGGTGGTGACCTTGAGGCGCTGGTAGGCCTCGACGCCCTTGACCCGCTCCTGCGCGGCGAGGTCGGAGGTCAGCCAGATGACCCGGTCGGCCTCCAGCAGGTCCATCCGCTCCTCGCTGAACTCGGCCACGTTCATCTCACCCGCGAGCGCGCCGATCTCGTCCTTGAGCGTGAAGCCCAGCTCCTTGACGAAGATGGCCTTCGGGTCGGTCGGGGCGAACGCCGAGTACTGGCCGGGCTTGAAGCTGTCGGCGACGACGGCGGTCTTGCCCTGCCACTCGGGGTGGGCGGCCTTGGCGTCGGCGAACCGCTTGGCCACGCCGTCGACCAGCTCCTGCGCCTTCTCGCTCTTGCCGAGCGCCTTGGCGATGTGCTTGGTCTGGTCCTGCCACGGCGCGCCGTAGTCCACGAAGCCCTTGGGCTGCGCCACGACGGGCGCGATCTTGGACAGCGTGTCGTAGTGCTCCTGCTGGAGCCCGGAGTACACGGCGACGATCAGGTCGGGCTTGAGCGCGACGATCTTCTCCATGCTCACGTCGTCGCGCTCGCCGACGATCTCCGGCTGGGTGTCGCCCCACAGCTCCTTGGTCCACGGCCAGTTGCCGTAGGGGCGCTCCTTGAACCAGTCGACGACGCCGACGGGCTTGGATCCCAGTGCCAGCACGGGTTCCTGGTCGGACAGGCCGAGCGTGACGATGCGCTTCGGCTCGGCCTTGATCTCCGTCGAGCCGTACTTGTGCTCGACGGTGACGGGGAACGCGCCGGACGCCGCGTCGCCGGTCGCGCTGGGGGCGCCCGCGTCGGCGCCACCGCCGCTCCCGCACGCGGTCAGCGCCAGTGCCGCCGCGGCGACGGCGGCCACCAGCCTGGAGATGCCGGACATTGTGGTTGGTTTCCCTTCCGCCGGACGGGCACCGCTGCCCGTCCGAGGTTTCTCGTGTGGTGGTGGGTCTAGCTGGAGCTGGAGCCGCTGATCGCGTACTCCTGCTGGGACGGGATCGCCGCGGGGCGGCGGTCGAGCACGGATCGGAGGATCTCCCCGACCCGCACGGCGGTGTTGGACAGCAGTGCCGAGGAGATGCCGTGGCTGTGCTCGGTGCCGCCCTGCAGGTAGATGCCCGCCTCGACGTCGGCGGAGGTGGTGACGCGGTAGTCGCGGTCCACCCTGAGCCGGTCGTCGGGGTCGCGCAGGCAGCGCCCGGCCAGCTCGCCGAGCAGCGGCGTCGGGTCGGCCTCGTGGTAGCCGGTGGCGTAGACGACCGCGTCGGCGGTCAGCTCCTCGGACTCGCCGGTGGCCAGGGACTCGACGGTGACGCGGACGCCGTCGGCGGTCTCGGCCAGGCCGGTGACGTGCGAGAGGTTCAGCAGCCGCAACCGGTTCGCGCCCAGCACCTTCTCGCGGTAGACGCGCCGGTACAGCTCGTCGATCAGGTCGGTGTCGACCACGGCGTAGTTGGTGTTGGCGTGGTAGCCCATGATGCGGCGCTTGATCTCGTCGGGCGCGCCGAAGTAGTCGTCCACGGCGGCCGGGTCGAAGATCCGGTTGGCGAAGGAGGAGTCGTCGGCGGGGCTGTAGCCGTAGCGGGCGAACACGCCGCACACCTCGGCGGCCGGGAAGCGCTCGTGCAGGAAGGCGGTGACCTCCGCGGCGCTCTGCCCGGCGCCGACCACGACGACGCGCTTCGGGTCGCCCAGCGCGGGGACGCGCGCGAGGAACTCGTGGTTGTGCCAGACCCGCTCGGAGGGCACGACGCCCTCGGGGAGGTTGACCCGCAACCCCGTGGCGAACACGAGGTTGCGGGTCCGGCGGACCTCCAGCCCGCCGTCGGCGGTGCGGGAGGTGACGTCGAAGTGGGCGATCGCGCCGTCCTGCTCGACGGGGGCGATGGCGACGACCTCGGTGCGGTACGAGACCTGGTCGGCCAGCTGCGCGGCGGACCACTCGAAGTAGTCGTTGAACTCCACGCGCAGCGGGAAGAGGTTCTTGTGGTTGATGAAGTCGCTGAGCCTGCCGCGCTGGTGCAGGTAGTTCAGGAAGCTGAACGAGCTGGTCGGGTTCCGCAGCGTGACCAGGTCCTTGAGGAAGGAGACCTGCATCGTCGCGTCGTCCATCAACATGCCCCGGTGCCACCCGAAGGCGGGCTGGCGCTCAAGGAAGTGAGCGGTGACGGCCTCGCCGGGCGACGCGGTGGCGTTGTGCTCGGAGACGGCGATGGCGAGGGCCAGGTTGGAGGGGCCGAAGCCGACGCCGAGGACGTCGAAGACCGGGAACTGTGGCATGGCTGTCCCATCGGTGCGACATTGGGTTGATCAAACTTTGGTTACCCTAACCTAACCTCAACGCCTCACGAGAGTGATCCAGACCTCTCTTACGGTTAGGCTAACCTCACTCTCCGTACCCCTGGAAGGTGCTGCGGTGAAAAAAGTCCTTTCGGACGTGGTCACCGGGCAGTGGCGGCCGGTCGCCGCCGCAGGAGCCCTTGGCGCGCTCCACCAAGCTTGCGAGGCCGCCGTCCCGCTGGTGATCGGCGTGATCGTCGACGAGGCCGTGGCGACCGGCGACGGCGTGCGGCTCGGCCTGTGGATCGGACTGCTCGGCGCGGTGTTCCTGGTGCTGTCCAACGCTTTCCGCTTCTCGCTGCGCGCGGGCGAGCGGGCCGCCCACCGGGCGGAGCACGACGTGCGGGTCCGGCTGGCCCGCCGGGTGCTGGCGGAAGGCGGCGTGGACCGGCTGTCGGGCGAGCTGGCCAGCATCGCCACGGGCGACGCGCAGCGCGTCGGACGGGTGAACGCGGCGCTGCCGACCGCCATCGCCGCCGTCGTCGGGCTGCTCGTCGGCGCGGTGGCGCTGCTTCGGGTTTCCACAGCGCTGGGACTGCTCGTGCTGGTGGCCGCGCCGCTGATGCTCGGCCTGGCGCACCTGCTGGGCAAACCGCTCGAACGGCGCAGCGACGCCGAGCAGGAGCGGGCGGCGGCGGCCTCCGGGGTCGCGGCCGACCTGGTCGCGGGCATCCGGGCGCTCAAGGGCATCGGGGCCGAGGCCGCGGCAGCGGCCCGGTACCGGGGCACCAGCGCGGAGTCAGCGGCGGCGGCCGTGCGGGCGGCGCGCTCGCGGGCCTGGCTGGACGGGTGGATGCTCGCGGTCACCGGGGTGTTCCTGGCGGTCGTGGCGCTGGTCGGCGGGCGGCTGGCCGCGAACGGCGAGATCACCGTGGGGCAGCTGGTCGCGGCGGTCGGGCTGGCGCAGTTCCTGCTGTGGCCGCTGGCCATCTTCTCCTGGGTCAACGGGTTGCTGGCGCAGGCCAGGGCGTCGGCCGCGCGGGTCGACGCGGTGCTGGGCGCGCCGCCCGCCGTGCCGCCCGGCTCGCGGGTGCCCCCGGTCGCGGCCGGGGACGTGGCGCTGGTGGACGTGGTGTCCGGACCGCTGCGCGGCGTGTCGTTCTCGGTGTCCGCCGGGGAGTTCGTGGGCGTGGTGGCGGACGACCCCGCCGAGGCGGCGGCCCTGCTGGCGCTGCTGGCGCGGGAGGTGGACCCGGAGTCCGGGGCGGTGCTGCTGGACGGGGTCGCGCTGTCCGAAGTGGACGGTCCTGCCCGGCGGTCCGCGCTGCTGGTCGCCTCGCACGAGGCCGACCTGTTCGGCGGGACCGTGCTGGAGAACGTGCTGGACGGCGGGGACCACGTGGACGAGGCGGTGGCGGCGGCGCGGGTGGACGACGTGGCCCGCGCGCTGCCGGACGGGCTGGGGACGGTGGTGTCCGAGCGCGGGCGCTCGCTCTCCGGCGGGCAGCGGCAGCGGGTCGCGCTGGCTCGGGCGCTCGCGGCAGCCGCGCCGGTGCTGGTGCTGCACGACCCGACGACCGCCGTGGACGCGGTGACCGAGGTGGCGCTGGCCGACGGGGTGCGGCGGGTGCGGGCCGGGCGGACCACGATCGTCGTGGCGGCCAGCCCCGCGCTGCTGGCCGCCGCCGACCGGGTGGTGCACCTGAGCGCCGGGGTCGTGGTGGCGCAGGGTGCGCACGCGGACCTGGTGGCGCGCGCGGACTACCGGTCGGCGGTGCTCGGGTGATCTCCCCCGCGCGACCGGAATGCGCTTACCCCCCTTTCGTGCCAGTGATCCCTGCGACGACCGGCGGTGCGCGGTGACCCGAAAGCTCCTCCCGATCGCCTCACCCGCCCGCGTGCGCGCCGCGCTCGGCGAACTGGTCGCGCCGCGCTGGAAGCTCGCGGTGGCGGCGTTCTCGGTGCTGTTCACCGGCGCCGCGGTCGGCCTGGCCACCGCTCCCCTGCTCGGCCGGATCGTCGACCTGGTCGGCGCCGGGCGCGGGCCGGAGGCGATCACCTGGCCGGTGGTGGCGCTGGCGTGCGTGGCGGTGGCGCAGGGGGCGTGCGCGGCGGTCGGGGTGACGCTGGTGGCGCGGCTCGGCGAGGGAGTGCTGGCGCGGCTGCGGGAGCGGTTCGTGGAGCGGGCGCTGCTGCTGCCGCTGGAGCGGGTCGAGGAGGCCGGGGCGGGCGACCTGACCTCGCGGGTGACGCGGGACGTGCAGGTGGTCGCGGACGGGGTGCGCAACGCGCTGCCGGTGATGGCGCGGTCGGCGCTGACGATCGGGCTGACCGTGGTCGGGATCGGGGTGCTGGACTGGCGGTTCCTGATCCCGGTGCTGCTGGCCGCGCCCATCCAGGCGCACACCGTGCGGTGGTACGGCGGGCGGGCGGTGCGGCTGTACGCGGCGCAGCGGGTGGCGGTCGGGGCGCAGCAGCAGCAACTGCTGGACTCGATCGGCGGGGCGGCGACGGTGCGGGCGTTCGGGCTGGCCGAGCGGCACGCGGAGCGGGTGCGGGAGCGGTCGGACGAGGCGGTGTCCCTGGCGCTGCGCGGGATCAGGCTGCTGACCCGGTTCTACGGCAGGCTCAACGCGGCCGAGTTCGTCGGGCTCGGCGGGCTGCTGGTGGTGGGGTTCTGGTTGGTGCAGGGCGGTTCGGTGACGGTGGGGGCCGCCACGGCGGCGGCGCTGTACTTCCACGGGCTGTTCAACCCGATCAACGCCGCGCTCGCGCTGGCCGACGACGCGCAGGCCGCGTCCGCGTCGCTGGCGCGGCTGGTGGGGGTGGCGGACGAGCGGACTGACGAGCGGGCGGACTCCTCGGCGGGCGCGGGTTCCGCAGCGAGCACGAGCGCTCCGGCGGGCGCTCCCGCCGGTCCCGACTCCCCCGATCCCCTCGCCGCACACGATCCCGTTGCCGCGCCGGGACTTCCCGCGCCCGGCGACGCCGGGGTGTCGCTGGCCGGGGTGGGGCACGAGTACGTGGCGGGGCACCCGGTGGTGCGCGGGGTGGACCTGGAGGTGAAGCCCGGTGAGCGGGTGGCGCTGGTCGGCGCGTCCGGCGCGGGCAAGACCACCCTGGCGAAGATCATCGCGGGGGTGCACCGGCCGACGTCCGGCACGGTGCTCGTCGGCGGGGCTCCGCTGGAGCGGGCGGCGCGATCGGTCGCGCTGATCACGCAGGAGGTGCACGTGTTCGCCGGGCCGCTGGTGGAGGACCTGCGGTTGGCGCGGCCGGGCGCGTCGGTGGCGGACGTCGAGGAGGCGCTGGAGCGGGTGGGCGCGCTGCGGTGGGCGCGGGCGCTGCCCGAGGGGCTGGAGACCGTGGTCGGCGAGGGCGGGCGGCGGGTGACGGCGGCGCAGGCGCAGCAGTTGGCGCTGGCGCGGCTGGTGCTGGCGGACCCGCCGGTGGCGGTGCTGGACGAGGCGACGGCGGAGGCGGGCAGCGCGGGCGCCGGGGAGCTGGAGGTCGCGGCGGCGCGGGCGCTGGACGGGCGCACGGGGTTGCTGGTGGCGCACCGGTTGACGCAGGCCGCCGAGGCGGACCGGGTGGTGGTGCTGGAGGCCGGGCGGGTCGTGGAGAGCGGGACGCACGCGGCGCTCCTGGCGGTGGGCGGGCGGTACGCGACGCTGTGGGCGGCGTGGTCGGGGACGCGGGCCGGTGGCGCCCCCGGAGCGGTCGCGGGTCCGGCGGACCTCGGGCCGTCGCGCGCGGGCGCCGCGGTTTCCGGTGGCGGCGAACCCGGTCCGGGGCTTCGCCCCTAGGCGGACCGGGTTCCGGTCGCGGCCGGGCGGTCCTGACGTCGGTCGGCGGTCCGCTGCGGCAAGGCGCGCTCACCACCGACCGGGCCGAGCCTGCGGAGCCCGCGCGCAGGCTGCTTCCCGTGCGGCGGCCCCGGTGCGCGTCGGGCACGGGAACCGGTCCGCACCGACCCGCCACTTTGAGTCCACTGTGGACGCGAGGCGGCCCCGCGCGGGAGGTTCCGCGCGGGGCCGGGCGGGATCAGTACCCGCTCACCCGCTTCGCCACCTCGGCGCGGATCCCCGCCAGCTCCGGGAAGAACCGCTCGCCGGGGCACTGGGTGGCCAGCCAGTCGCGGTGGCCGGAGATGGTGTCCACGGACTTCGTCGCGCCGCTGATCGGGTTCACGTGGTCCTTGCGCCCCAACGGGTCCAGCCCGCACGCCTTGCTGATGGCGGCCAGCACGGCCACCAGCGAGTCGACCGCCTGCGCGCTCGGCGGCTCGGTGGTGAAGTCGCCCATGACGCAGACGCCGACGTTGCCCGCGTTGTAGCCGCCCACGTGCGCCCCGTTGGACATCCGCGGCGCCCCGCCGTCGGGTTCGCCGAACACCGGGAGCTGGTCGGTCCCGGACCAGCGGCCCTCGTAGACGCCGCCCTGCGGGTCGATCAGCAGGTGGTAGCCGATGTCGCCGAAGTCCTGGTTGACGGCGTGGTCCCGGTAGATCGCGCGGATGTCGGCCGCCGGGTCCGCGCCGACGGGCAGCGCGGTGTGGTGCACGGTCAGGGTCTGCACCGGGAAGTACGCGGCGGGGAAGGCCTCCGAGCCGTCCTCGCGGAAGCGCAGCGACTCGTCGGCGCCCCAGGCGGCGCGCGGGAAGTACTGCTTCCCGGTGGCGCGCCCGGCGATCCTGGCCTCCCCGGTCGAGCGTGCGGTGGCGCCCGAGGTGCTCAGCTCGGTGACCGAGGTGGCGGTGGGGACGTCGACCTCGTACTCGACCACACCGGGCCCCAGCGGCAGCAGGGCGCGCGCGTGCGCCGGGTTCTCGTGGCCCGCCGGGCAGGAGGCCAGGGTGCGCCAGTCGCCCCAGCCGGACGCGGTGCGGGTGCGCCAGCGGCCACCGCCGGAGGCGACGGACAGGTGCGTGGACGCCGGGCCGACGGGTCGGGTGCTCCGGCCCGCGGCGAGCGCGGCGGGACCGGTGGCGGGGGTCGCTTGCGCGGTCCGGACGACGGCGCCCGCAGCGAGTGCGGCGGCGCCCGCGGCGAAGGCCCCGCGCAGCACGCTCCGACGTGACAGGTCGGTCACTGTGGTGTCTCCTCAGGGGTTCGTGGTCTGTCGTGGGACGCGCCCGACGCGACCGCTCCGGAGTCGTCAGGGTCCTCGGCGCCGCGCGGTGGGACGTCCCCCGTGACTAACGAGCCAGGCCGGAAAAGGTTGTCAGCGCTGGCTTTCCCGCAGGCCGAGGTCGGTGAGGACCGCCCGCGCGGCCCGGCGACCGGAGAACAGCGCGCCCTGGATGGACGAGGTGTCGCGGTGGTCGCCGCACACGTAGCCGCCGCCGGCCCGGACCGGGCGGCGCAGCGGGTGCGGCGCGGGCATCGCGGGGAGGGCGCGGGGGATCTCGCAGCGGGCCAGCACCTCCCACCCGGCGGTGGCGGTGCCGTAGAGCGCGCGGAGTTCGGCACGCACCTCGGATTCGGCCAGCGGGTGGGGGGTTGAAACCTGCACCACCGGAACGGGTCGCGGCACGACCTCGGAGATGACGGCCGAGTTGATCGCCCGACCGGCGCCGACGACGAGCGCCGGGTCGCGCAGCGGCGGTTCGTCCGGGCGGAAGTACCAGGTGGTGACGGAGTTCCAGCGCGGCGCGGCGACACCGGGCAGCAGGCGGGCGGCGGTGTCGCCGTCGGTCGCGACGACCACCGCGTCGGCCTCGACGCGCTCGCCGCCCTCCAGCTCCACGCGCGGTCCGCGCACGGCGGCGACCCGCTGGCCGGTGCGCACGTCCAGGCCCTCGGCGAGCAGGTCGGGCAGGGCTTGGACCCCGCGCGCGGGCAGGGCCGCGCCGCCGAGCGCGAAGCAGCGCCAGACCAGGCGGAAGAAGCGGGACGAGGTGTCCAGGCGGTCCTCCAGGAAGACGCCGGACAGGAAGGGGCGGAAGAGCTTCTCCAGCGCGGACGGGGAGAAGGCGGCCAGCGCGTCGCGGGTGGCGAGGTCGGGCGGGCGCAGGTCGGGGGCGAGGGCGGCGCGGGCGGTCAGCGCGGCGAGGCGGGCGAGGTCGGGGGCGGTGAGGACGTGCTGGCGCAGCAGGCCCTGCCAGGCGTGGCGGCCCTGGCGGGGGTCGGCGAGGAGGTCGTGGCGGCCGTCGTCCTCGACGAAGACCCCTGGGCGGAACGGGCGCAGGTCGAGGCGGGCCAGGTCGAGGCGCGCGAGTTCGGGGTAGGCGGGGAGCAGGATCTGGAAGCCCCGGTCCAGGGGCACGCCGTCGACCACGTCGGTGCGCACGCGCCCGCCGGGGGCGTCGGCGGCTTCCAGGACGGTGACGCGGACTCCGGCGTCCGCGAGCTCGCGAGCGGCGCTCAACCCGGCCAGACCGGCTCCCACCACGACTGCCTGTGTCATCTTGCGACGCTAACCGGGCGCCGGGGCGGGTGCACGACCGGCGGGCGCGCGGTGGTCGGGACTTGCGGGAAGTCCGCACCGGGGGTGTTCCACGGGGCTGTCCGAGCTGCTAGCGTCCCTTCCTGGGAGCGCTCCCAGTTCCTGTTGCGGGCAACTGGGAGGTGTGGTCGATGGGCACGACGAAGTGGATCGGCACCCTGGCTGTGGCGGCGCTGGCCGCGTTGCCGGGTTTGAGCGCTCCGGGCGCGCTGGCCGCACCGGGCGGTGGGGCGGCGCTCCCCGCGACCGCTCCGGCCCCGGACGCCGCGCCGCTGCGCGACCTCGCGGCGGCCAAGGGCAAGTACTTCGGCAACGCCATGATCGTCAGCGAGCTGAACGACCCGGCGTACCGGGACCTCAGCGCGCGCGAGGCGGGCGTGCTCACACCCGGCAACGAGCTGAAGTGGGACACCACCGAACCCGCGCGGGGAGCCTTCAACTTCGGGCCGGGCGACCAGGTCGTGGCGGGCGGGGTCGCGGCCGGGCAGCGGGTGCGCGGCCACACGCTCGTGTGGCACAGCCAGACCCCCGAGTGGGTCAAGGCCCTGGAGCCCGCCGACCTGCACCAGGCGATGATCGACCACATCACCGCCGTCGCGGGCCACTACCGGGGGAAGGTGATCGCCTGGGACGTGGTGAACGAGGCGTTCGCCGAGGACGGCGCCCGGCGGCAGGAGTTCTGGCAGCGCAAGCTCGGCGACGGGTACATCGCCGACGCGTTCCGCGCCGCCCACGCGGCCGATCCGGACGCCAAGTTGTACTACAACGACAAGTGAAGCACTCTATGTGGACCAAGCCATGACCAGCGACGTAGCACCGCGAGACGTTGCGGGTAAAGATCCGGTACAGATGGCTCCGGCAGTGCGGCGACCCCGACGTTCTTAGCGTCGGGGTCGCCGTCAGACGCGGCTCAGCGGTCCAGCTGCCCTGACCGCAAGCTAGCGATGAACCGAGCTGCGGTGCCCCTGTTGAAGATCAAGGTTCCACCGTCAGGGTTCTTCGAGTCCCTCACAGCCCTTGAACTCACGTTGTCATTGGTACTGAGCCCAATTTCCACGCAGGCGCCACCGCCGCCGTTCGACCTGCTGCTCTTTCGCCAGCGCCACCCCACCACCTCAGTTGTCATGCCTGCCTCCTTGAGGTCACAGTTGCTCGGCAACGATAGCAACCAGCGACAAAGACTCTTCCTCCGACAGTGCTACCAGCTGCATTTCGGTGAGTAGATTCTGATACTGAGACAGCCGGTCGGGACCATCCACGAAGATTCCATCCGCGAACGTCTCGATGTAGCAGGTAGGACTGTCACTACCCGTCGGAGTGAGCAGCATGAACGGTGGCACGCCCAGCCCTGGATGCGCGCCGATTGCGGTGGGAATCACCCGAAGGTGAACCAACCCCGCAGCCGCTTGCGCCGCAAGGTGATTGAGCTGTTCCCGCATCACTTTTCGCCCGCCAACCGGGATGCGCAGGACGTGCTCGTCGATCACCAAAGTGATTTTTGGGGGCGAGTCACCGGTGAGCAGCGCCTGTCGAGCAAGGCGCGATTGAACAATCTGCTCTACCTCTAGCGGCGTGAGCGAAGGATTGCTGCTGATGATCACGGCACGGGCATAGCTTTCGGTCTGCACCAAGCCATGCAACAAGCCGGGCTGGTAGGTGGTGATCACGTCCGAGGTTTCTTCAGTCGCGAAGAATCTCCGCAGCCGCTCGGGGATGACCGCCGCCCAGGGTGCGTGCGTATTGCGCTGACGGGCGGACTCGGCCAGGTGTTCCAGATCCGAGCGCTCTTGCCCTTCCAGTCCGTACAGGTCAAGCAAGACCGGCAAGTCCAGCCTCCGGACTGCGACCTTGCCCAACTCGATCGTCGTGATTTTCGAGAGCGAGCAACCAAGCTTGTCTGCGACCGCATCACGGGTGAGCCCCGCCGCTTCGCGCGCTCGTCGCATTGCCCGTCCAAGCTCAGCCTTGTAGAGGACTGGTGACGGCTCCTTGCCCACTGCTTCGCTCCTGACGTCTGAGACACCAGGAACAGTGTGCAACATCCGGGTGACCACGATGGTCAACACCTACCGTGACGACACGTCCCCCGTTCGGAGTACTAGCAAAAGTTACCGGTAAGATTTACCGTTAAGTTTGCGGGGCTGAGCGCCGGAGCGAGCGGCCTCGCCCCCGGCCCGCGCGAGGTCACAGTTGCCCATGCCGGACGCGGGCCGGGGTCTCAACGTCTCACTGGGGAAGGCGTGACATGAACTCGACACCGCCCGAGACCGCAGTCCTGTTGGTCCTGCCCGTGGGACTCGGCCTGTTCGTTGCGGTATGGCGCTGGAGGCTGCGCGTACGGCTACGCCGACACCGGTTCGCGGCCATCCTGGCGGACCTCCATGCACTTGGTTCCCACCAGCTCCACAAGCCGCCGGTCACCTCCCCTCAAACCCGGCGACATGTGGTTGGTACCGCTGCCCGCGCGCTCGTCACACCTGCGGGCAGTGGTCCCGCCCGCGATGACTGCATGAGCACTCGCAGCTATCGCGGGCCGTCGACGGGCGGTTCCTCTTCGTCCACGTCGACAGTTAAAGCGGCGGGGGCGTCCTCCTGTCCCCCGACTCACGTCCCCGCCGCTCCCACGCTGCTGGCCGCCCGATGTGGCCAGCAGCCCTCACCTACCGGGCGGACGGTGGGGACCCTTGCGGCGGGAGGGTGTCCTCCCGGTAGCCCTCCCGCCGCAGCGGCGACGAGGGGGCGGGCCTGATGTTGGGCACATCCGCCCCGCAGGGGTGGCAGTGGATGCTGGTGATGCAGCACCCCGACGACGAGCACGCCCCGGCCAAAAACCACCTGCTGCCCAACCCGATCACGCAGTGGTCCACGCGCCCGATGACGTGGTGCGCGATCCGCGTGCCTGTCGCCGACCTGATGTCGGCGCAGCACGCGGAGGAGACCTGCACGCCGTGCTGGAACCACGCGCTCGGCAAGCAGAACGCCGCCGAGTCCCCCACACCTGCGGGCAAAGCCTACGAGCAGCGCAAGCGGGAAGGGCGGCGCGGTCAGCTCGCCGACGAGGTGGAGGCGATCAACTGGGGTGAGGTGCCGCAGTGAGGCGGCACGGGCTGGAAGGTCGTCCGCACGCGCTGACCGTGGCCGACCTCGTCGCGCGCCACCGCCCGCCCGCGCCACCGGCCCCGCGTCGCCCGCGCTCGGAGGCGGTGCCGGTGTGGCCGCGGCAGGAACCCCGCGCGGACGTCGACGCGGGCGCGGGCGCGGTGTGGTTCGACGACGCCCCGACCGTGGAGATGGACGTCATCGGCGACGACGTGGCCGATCTGCTGGAGAACCCGGTCTATCCCGTCCTGAGCAGGAACACCTTCCCGGCCGTGAGCCGGGGTGAACTGCTGGCCCTGCTCCATCGGCCAGCCCTACCCGGAGAGGAACCACCGTGCCCAACGACAAGCCCGAGCCCGCCGAGACCTCCGAGCCCCCGGTGACGGCGGGGCGTCCGGGCTGCGAGGAGGGCACGACCTGCCACGACCGGACGGGCACGGGAAACCACCCGAGCCCCCGGTGACGGCGGTGGGACAGCGACGGTCGGGGGCATCGTGAGCGGCACCCCCGATGACCTGACCCCCGAGAAGGAACTCAAGGCCGCCGCCGCCCGGCTGGGCAAGCAGGCTCTCCAGGCGCTCAAGCGCGGAGACCACGACCAGGCCGACTTCATGGCCCGCTGGGCAGCGCACGCCGAGGCAGGACTCTCCCCGGAGGTGGAGACCGATGGAAACAGCGATGACGGCGACGAGGACGACGGTCGCGGTCGCTGACCGCGCCCGCCCGCAGGTCTACCACTCCAGCGACCAGGGACAGCACCTGTGGAACCGGGACGCCCACCACCACATCGTGACCGAGGACGGCCGGTGGGCGGTGGCGCTGGCCACCGCGCTGGGCCAGGACCCGGCGGCGCGGAAGACCGCCGAGGCGGCGGCGCGCCTGGCGGCGGGCGTGGCGCTGGAGCAGGGCGCGCGTGCGGGGCTGATCACCGCAGCGAGCAGGCTGCGGCTGGAGTCGAACTGGCAGAACGGGTGGGACGGCCCGGACTGCTGGCTGAGCGTGGCGTCCTGGGGCGGGGGTCGGAACGTGGACGCGGCGTGGACCGGCCCGGCCGAGCAGGTTCGGGTGGTGGTCAGCGACAAGTGGCTGCGTCCCCTCGGGGTGGGCGACGGCGGCACCCTGATGACCGCGCCCGACTCGGGCCGTGTCCAGTCGATCGCGGCCGGGGCCGTCGACGCCGTGCTGCTGCTGTCCGCAGGGCTGCTGCGCGGGCGGGCCCACGAGGGGTGGGCGCCGCTGGCGGTGCAGCACGTCCGCGAGGGCAGGGCG
Organism: Actinosynnema pretiosum; assembly: GCF_024171695.1. Lineage (GTDB taxonomy): Bacteria > Actinomycetota > Actinomycetes > Mycobacteriales > Pseudonocardiaceae > Actinosynnema > Actinosynnema pretiosum. The sequence goes on from NZ_JAMTCF010000021.1 coordinate 28,727, forward strand.
CACCGGGTGCCACACGAGGTGATCGCCGCCGCCCGCCGGGAGCAGTACGCCCCGGACCGGACGGTGTGGCTCCCGAACCCGCCGGCGATCAGCGCCACGGCCCTGCTGCTGGAGTGGGGGCGACGATGACCACGCAGGACCCCGGACACGACGGGAAGGGGGGCGGCGCGCGGGTGTCCGACAGGTCGCCGAAGTCGATCGCGGCCATGCAGGACGTCCTGGGGCGGTTGCTGCGCGCTGGTCGGCACAACCAGGGGATGAGCGGCAGGGTCGCGGGCGAACGCGCGGGGATCAGCCAGGGGAAGCTGTCCAAACTGGAGCGGGGGTTGGCCAGGGCCGACCCCGCCGACGTGGAGAACCTGGTCGCCCTCTACGACCTGCCGCGGGACGAGGGGGCACGGGCGCTGGAACTCGCGCAGGCGATCAGTGTGACCCGCTACCGGACCATGCGGTCGAGGCGTGTGTGGCCGGGGGACCTGCACACGGTGAAGCTGGACGCGCGCTCCAAGCTGGTGAGGGTGTTCGCGCTCACCGGCCTTGCCGATCTGCCGCAAGAGGTCTACGGCCGCAAGAACGTCCTGCTCATGCCGAAGTGGGCAACCCTGCTGCCCGGCCAGCGGAACGTGATCGCCAGGGCGCAGAGCCGCAGGGATGTGCTGGTGGGCGTCCTGCCCAACGCCGCCCTCACTCCGGGCCGTGAGGTCGGCTACCGGATCTTCGACGACACCTCGGTGCTGGTGGAGACGCCGAGCGGCGGCATCGTCCTGACCGACCCCGGCGAGGTGGCCGTCTACGCCGCGCGCTTCACCCGGCTGAGCACGATCGCGTTCGATGGCCCGGACGCCCGAGGACGTTCGACCCACTGACCACAACGACTCGTGCAGGGCCGATCACCCCGTTGTCGGCCCGCGCACACCGGGCGCGCGGACCAGGGCACCGCGCGCCACCTCCCCGCAGGTCATCTCCAGGGCGACAGGGGGAAGACCTGCGGGACGACAGGGCGGGGGTCTGCGCGGTACGACCGCCGTGCAGACCCCCGCCCTGATCGCCACGAACGCCCAGCACGCGGGAGGCGAAAATCCCGCACGAAGGAAGGAGAAACCGTGGGAAAGGACAAAGACAAGGACGACGGAAAAAAGGAAGAAGCGCCGAAGGGGAAGAACGCGAGTTCTGACTTAACCGGCAAGGCGGGGACGGGGCCGAACACCGGTCTGAGCAAGGGTGCCTCGATCAAGTCCCCGACCGAGAAGAACCCGAAGCCCGCCAACGACCAGGTCCAGCCTGACGAACCCGACCCCAAGAAGAAGAAGTGAGCTGAATTGGTGTCGTCCCCGCCGCCGGTTCCTTGTCCGGCGGCGGGGACGGTGAGCTTCGGCAAAACTGCTGGTGAAGCTCACCCCTGCTGGTCCTTGGAGGGCTCCTGGGTGTCGGGGGTGAGCAGTTTGGCGAGTTCGGGATCACGCGACAGCATGGCGAGGATGAGCGACATCCCCCGGCGGATCTCCTCGATGTCCGACGCCATCTTCTCCACGATGAGGTCCTGCGTTCCAGAGACCTCGTCAAGGCGGTTTTGCAGCGATTTGATGCGGGCGTCAATCTGCCTGATCGTCGTCATGCACAGCAGCATACCCGCCCTATCCGGGTAGAGCGGCAGGGGTGATGTGCACTATTTGCGCCTCGCGCACCGGGAATTCCTTGTCGGACCCGCCCGCGAGGGACTGCGTCCGGGACGCGGTGGGCGCACATCGGCTGAGCGTGCGTCGACGCTTGTAGGCCGCAGTTTGGCGGGGAAGGGCGCTCTACCCGCCGCTGCGGTTCGGGTCACATCTTTCCGGGCAAGCCGCAACTTTCGTGTTGCACTTCCGCTTTCTAGCAGATGCGGGAGTCCTTAATATGCGTTCGAAACATTTTTCACCCGAAAGTGTTTATGTCTAGGTTTTAAAGTTGCTTAGAAGACTTTCCTCTGGCACAGTCATTAATTGGAATCGCCCCCTCTGCTGCCGGGCTGCGCTAGCCTCGCGCCGTGCTCTCATCTGACTACTTGGCGAATCCGGTACAGGGTGTGACGGTGGCCCTCGGGGTTGTCTGCGCTGTGCTCCTAGCCGGGTTGGCGCTCGTACTTGCCGTCGCTCTGAGCGGGACCAAGGGGTCTCAGCGTGTCGAGACGATCCGCGCGTTGCGGGAGTTACTGGAGGGCGTGGGCAGTCTGTTCGTGGAGATCGTGCGAATGATCTTGCCGCCCTATAGGGCGCATCCCGATCGGCTTCCTGGCATTCCAGTGGAACTCTCCCCGCCCGGAGAGCCCGCGCCTGACAGCCCATCCCAAGGAGCCGAACTGTCTGATGGGGAGGACCCTCTCGACGGCGGTCCCCCACCCCTGCCGGTCGAAAAGTGAAGGAAAAGCCCCACGCAGTCAGCGACTGCGTGGGGCTTCCTGCTGGTCAGAGGTGCCGGAAAGTTGCACTGTCCCCAAGGGGGGTGACCGCCTTGAGCGCGCGTCCTGCATCATCGCGTGGGTCGGCGACCGGGGTCACGACCTCCTCTCCCGCGCGCACGACGCCGAACGCGGTCAGCGCCGCCGTCACGGCGGGCAGCAGCGCGGCCACGGCCGCCAGCAGCGCCCGCACGGCGCTGTCCTGCTCGGCGGTGATCGCGCCGACCGTGGCCAGCGCGCCCACCGTGCCGCCGAGCACGGTCAGCGTCGCCGCGAGCCTCTTGCCGATCCCGCGCAGCGGGTACCGCTCCACCTGCTCAGCGCTCACCGGTCACCTCCGCGGCCTCGGTCGGGCGGGCGTTGATGGTCAGGTCAACGGCGACCAGGCCCTCGGTCAGCGCCCGGTGCACCGCCGCCTCGATCTCGGCGGCGGTCAGGTCGGACCGGCCCGCCGCCACGGCCTCGGCCAGCGTGGTCACGGCGGCCTGGAGACCGGCGCCCGTCGCCTCGGCGCGCTGTGCCGCCGCGAGCGCGTCCCGCGCTGCGGCCTCGGCCCCCTGTGCGCTCCACATGCCCTGGATGGTGTTGTTGATGATCGACCGGTCGGGCTGGCCGTCGCCGTCGGTGTCGTAGCGCCGTCGCTCGATCTCGTCGACGACCGCGTGCGCGATCTCCTGTGCGCTGGGCATGTTCTCTCCCTCTAGTAGGTCCTGGAGTTCCTGGCGGGTGCCTTGGTAGGCGTTGCCGTCGATTCGCCCGTTCGGGTAGTTGGCGACGGCCAGCGACGAGGTGAACTGGGCGATCTCGGTGCGCAGCCCGCCGAAGCTGGGCCAGTACTCGCCCCCGAGGGCGAACTGCTCCTTGCGCCGCACCACGTTGTCCGGGTAGCGCGAGTGCCACAGTGGCGGCAGGCCGGACAGGTCGGGTGAGCCCATGCGGCCCGACCAGTACCACTGCGGCAGGTAGATCAGCGGCGAGCGGTACCCGGCGGCGCGCAGCCGGTCGACGAGCGCCCGGATGGTGCCGAGGTGGCCCGCGCCGTCCTCGACGTCGAGCACCACGGGCACGTCGGTGCCCACCACCGCGCGCACGTTCCCGAGCTGCCCGCCCACGTCGTCGCCGCGCATGTAGTGGTACGCGGCGACGAGCATCCCGGCGGACCGGGCGCGGGCGAGCTGGTCGTGGTAGTTCGGTGAACGCCAGGTGGAGCCCTCGGTGGCCTTGATGAAGGCGAAGTCGAAGCCCTCGGAACGCGCGGCGGCGAAGTCGAAACCCGGCTGGTATGCGGATACGTCGACTCCGTAGATCACGGTGTCCTCCTGGTGTTCGTGGTGGTGCCCGGTGGCCCGTTGGACGGTGCCGTGCACGTGTAGGTCGGGGTGTTGTCCGTTGAGGACAGGTCGCGGGTGCAGGACTGCGTGCGGCCATCGGCGTCGACCCACGTCCAGCTCGTCGGCGGGGGCCCGGTGGGTCCTGGCGGACCGGGCTCACCAGCGGGGCCCGGTGTCCCGTCCGTGCCGGGTTCACCCGCTGGACCGGCCACCCCGTCGGCACCGGGCTGCCCGGTCGGGCCGCGGCACTGCGTGGGCTCGGTGAGGCATGGCGGTATCGCGCCGTCGCGGCCGTCTCGCCCGGCCGGTCCTTGTGGGCCAGGCTCTCCCGCAGCGCCAGGCTCCCCTGCGGGGCCGGGGGCGCCTTGCTCGGCGGGGTGCGGCGGTTGGACCACGGGGGTCCCGCCGTCGGCGCGGATCTGCTCGGCGAGCTGTTGCGCGACCACCGCGTTCGCGTCGGCTCGGTCCCGCAATGCGTCGATGCTGCGCCAGCCGGACCAGACAGCCCCGGCGAGTACGGCCAGGCCGACGAGTAGCGCTGCCAGTGCCAGGCGGATGCCGCGGTGTCCTGCGTCGTCTCGAGCCTGGTCGGCGGCCTGGCGGACGGCCGCGCCGATGCGATCCTCTGTCATGTCTCCTCCTCTCGCATGTACTCCAGTGCCTCGGCCAGCTTGTCGGCTGTGATCTCGCCGTCGTCGGCGGCCTTTGCCAGCGCCTCGGCGACGCGGCGCGCGGCAGCGGGGCGCTCGCGCCTGGACACCCGCAGGGTGGAGACGACCAACGCGAACGCCCCACCGAGAGCGGTGACCAGTCCGGCGATCGCCGTGAGCAGCGTGGCGAGGTCCTGCATCACCCCTCCTCTACTGCAACCGGGTGACGGACGTAGCGTGCGAACCTCGTTGCGCGATGTGATCAACAGGCACTCTTATAGGTCCTGATCAGGGGGTTTGGATGAATCAGCGCAGGGCTGCGGTAGTAACCGCTGCCTCGGTCGCCGTGCTCGTGCTCGGCGGCAGCATCGCGGCGGCGGTGGCCGCCGGTGGTGCGAACCCGGTGAGCGGGTCGACCCCGGCCAGCACGTCGGCCGAGCTGGTGGTGGTGCCTGCGAGCACGACCAGCAGCAGCGCCACCGAGACCACGACGAGCAGCGTCGTCGAGGCGCCCTTGCCCGTGGTACCGGCGGATACTGGAGCGGTGACCACCGCACAACCCGTCGATCCGCCACAGGACCCGGCACCCGAGCCCGAGCCCGAGCCGCAGCCCGAGCCGGAGCCGCAGCCGGTCGACCCGCCGCTGAACCCGGTCGACCCCGGCCCGCCGCCACCGCCCGAGGTGAACCCACCGGGGATCACCCCGCAGCCGCAGCCGATGCCCCGCAGTGAGCCGGGCCCGAACGCGGTGCCGCCGCCATCACAGTGATTGTCGTTGGGTGGCAACGAAAACGCCGCCCACCGCGCCCGCCGTGTTGATGCGCTGAACCTGTAGTTCCAGCCGCACATAGCTGTTGTAGCCGCCGGGCAGGTCGACGTTCTGGATCGAGGTCCAGCCGAACTGCCCGGCGGTGATCGGCAAGGTGGGGCCCACCTGCACCCCGTTGACGGTGTACCTGGCGCTCCCCGTCGCGCCGCCGGTGGACAGCAGCACAGCCTGGAGCGCCGCGAGAGGTTGCTGCTTGAGCACCCACCCGGTGCTCTGCACGGACACGAACGCCGTACTCGCCGTGGTCGGGATGCTGCTGGACAGGATGGTCGTGGTGGGCATCGGCACCCACGGCCGCGCCAGCCCCGACCCGCTCACCACATCGTCGCTGGCGACCACGTTCCCGGCACGATCCCACAGGGACCAGTACTGCTCTCCTGCGGCTACGCCGGTGGCGGTGCCGATCTCGACGGCGGGTGACCCGTCGTCGCGGCGCAGGGTGAAGAAGTACTTCCCGGCATCAGGGCCGATGCCGTTGCCCACGTGCAGCAGCCACGCCCCGGTTTCGTGGTGCAGTACCGAAAGCTCGGCGCCGTCGGTGATCGACAGCCCACCGCCGGAGATCCGCGCCGACCGCAGCGTGCGGCGGGACAGCTCGACAAGCTCGGCGCGCACCTGGTCGATCTGGCGTTGTAGGTCGTCGTGCGAGGGGGGTGTGAGCACTAGGCCACCTCCACATCGGGGGCGAACAGGACGTCGAACTCGTCGGGAGCGCTGGCCGAGCTGATCGTGATCGCACGGCGGGTGTACTGGCCGTCCGGAATCCAGGCGTGGCGGTGTACCCCGATGCTCAGCTGGTCACCGGCGCCGAACGACCCCAACCCCACACCGGCGTGATCACCGCCGGGAATGGCGCCGTCGACCCGTACCGTGCCGGTCCAGGTCTCCACGGGGTGCCCGTGCAGCGCGAGGGTGGCGGCGGCGTGGCCGTCCAAAGTGGCGACGTCCACGGCCGAGGTGTGCGTCCGGTCGATGCTCTGCAAGAGCGGGTGACCCGCTGCGGGCAACGTCATGTCCGCCGCGCGGCCGACCGGTTGTGCGCGTTCCATGCCCTGTCCGGGTGTCCTGGCGTCGTGCGTGGTGGCGCTGGCGTCGGTGTCCACGGACAGGTGCCGCAGCCCGGCGCCGTACCGCACGCCCTGCTGTGGTTGACGCACACCGAGCTGGGGAGCGCCGATGCGTAGCTCCCACTCGACGTGGCCGGGCCGGGTCGACCATCGGGGGTGCAGCTCGACATCGGGTCCGTGGTCGAGCTGGGTCAGCTGCATGAGCCGTTCCCCCACGGTGGCCAGGTCGTACCCGAAGTACGTGCGCGTCGTCGTGCCGGGGCCGGGCTCGGGGAACGCGATCGGCAGTGCGCCCCACGGTCCGGTGGTGGCCAACTGGACCAGGCGCACGGCGACACCGTGCAGGCTCAGTCCCGACAGGACCACGTCGGCGGCCTCGTCGGTGATCGGTCCGTCATGGTCGGCCGCCTTGAGAATCCGGCGGTTGAGTACCGCCCACATCCCCCCGGCGCCCACCAGCAGCGTGCCGCTGGAGTCGTCCCACCGGTGGGTCATGATCGGTCCGCCCTGCACCAGGTATCGCCCCCATGCGAGCACCAGCGACGTCCGCCAGGGTTCGACCATCGTGCGCAGCGCACGCGGGCCGCGGTCGAGCTGGCGCGCGGGCACGCTCACCTGGACCTGGCCACCGAGGTTGACGCCGAACTCCCACCCCAGCGTTCCCCGGTAAGGCAGGGTTCCGATGATCCTGCCCGTGACGGTGTCGACGGTGTAGCAGGTCCACGCCCGCCTCACGACTCACCGAGCCACACGAGCCGCACGTACGAGCCCGACAGGATGCGCGCGTCCGGGGCGTTGTTCTTGTAGGCGTCGAACAGCACCCTCAGCGATTCGCCCGGTGGTACCCGGACCAGTCTGGTACCACCGGTGCCGCCGAATCCGGTCGTCGCGGTGTCTTTGGTGGGGAAGTTGTGCGGGGTCGTTCCGCTGTTGGTGACCTGGGTGAAAGAGGCGTCGATGTAGCGCGCGCTGGCCACGTCGCTGAGCAACGACATTTCCAGCCACCACAGCCCGTCGCGGGGATGGCTGGCGCCGCGGGACAGGTAAGAGGTGTTCCAGCCGGTGCCGGTCGTGCTTGCCTGGAAAATTCCGAGGTTGGTATCCCGCCCGGTGCCGTTGACGATCTCCTGACCGTCGTCGCGGCGTAGCACGGCGGTCAGCGAGGGGCGGGTGTCACCGAGCCGCCGGATGGTGTCCCACCCGGACCCGGTCCAGATTTGGAGCATCCGCGCGTGGATGCGTTCGGCGCCGATGTGCGGCCCGGCCTCGGCGGCGTTGTCGTCTTCCAGGAGGTAGCGCGCGCCCCCGCGTAACGTCGTTCCCTTGCGTCGCAACATGATCTGCGCGCCGCCGAGCTGGGTGATGGGCATCGTGGCCAGGCTCGGGACGGTCACGTCGCCGATCCGGGAGCAGCCCGACGGGGTGGGCGGGGCCACCGGCGTCGAGGCCGGCTCCCCGGTGACCGGGTGCAGTGTGCCGCGGGTGATGCCGCCGCCGCCCACCGCGTCGTCCTGCACGCGCACGAACACGGAGTCCACGCGCGGCAACGTGGCGTGCGCTTCGTCGAGCGTGATCAGGCCGGTTGCTTCCAGCGTCGCCAGGTAGGGGCCGGTGCCGCTGGGGGTCACGATGCACTGTCCGGGCAGGACGCGCAGGCTCCGCGAGGGAGTACCGGCCGCAGGCAGGATGCGCAGATCGTTGACGATACCGTCGGTCGGGTCGGTCGCCGAGACGAGCACGCCGTCCCGGTAGGCCATCGGCCCACCGACGCCGGGGTAGAGCATCGCGGCGTCGTGCAGACGGCCGCTGCGTGCGCTGTTCTGGCCTTGCAGGGTCCAGACGTGATCGAGGTCGGCTCCTGTGGGCACGCGACACCTCCTAACGGGGTGGGAAGAAGCGGGGGCGGGGTTACCACCAGCCGGGCGCCCATTCGGCCTCGGCGGTCGCGCTCGTGGGCGCGGGGTCGGCACTGCCGAACGCGACTCGGACGTCCTCACCGGGCGGGATCGGCCACCACTCGGCCTCGTCGAGGTAGCGCTCGGCGCGGCCGTTGAGCCAGGTGGTCAGCCGGTGCGGGTGGGTGTCGATTACGAGCCGGTCCGCAGGCGTGGTGTCGGTGGCTGCGGCCAGGACCCCGCTGTAGAGAAGCGTTTCCCCGGTGCTGGGCAGGTACAGACGCGGGGCGGTCACGGGGCCGGTGATCGTGTAGACCGGCCAGACCTCGGCGCCGCCGCTGTTGGCCAGCACCATGCTTCCGGTGCTGGCGGGAGCGCCCCAGTCCAGGCCGCCCGACCAGTCCAGCCCGACGGGGCTGTCGTAGGACGTGCTGCCCCACGGCTCGGAGGACCAGGCGCACCCCGTGCTGTGGCCGTCGAAGTAGGGGCCGGGGTCGGTTGTCCCGCTGGCGTGTTCCTCCACCAGCAGCGCCGTGGTGTCGAGCAGTTCGCCGACCTCGGCCGAGGCCACGCTCACCGACACCGTGACCGCGGACGCGCCCGGTGGTGCATCCGCGGCCAGGTGCAGTGGTGTCCACGGCCCCCAGGTGTTCAAGGGGACCTCGATGCGGTCGCCGGTGCCGACGCCGGTGTCGGCACCGGCTTCGGTGTGCCAGGCCAGCGAGAGCGTGGCTATTCCGCCGGTGGTGTGCCGAGCCCAGAGCGAGACCACGTACCGCCGTCCGGCGATGATCCCCGGAACGACCTGGCGCGAACCGATCGGGCCCGCCGCCGTGCACGTCGCCCTGGCGGTCGTCTGCACCGCGTCCACGCCGGGAATCGCCGTCGTGTACTCGCTGCTCGATGACACCGACTTGTCGTTGTGCGGCAACCACTGCACAGTGCTGTGAGGCCATCCGACCGGGTTGCGCGCCAGGTTCACCCGCGTCACCGAGTCACGTCCGGATTCCCAGTCCAGGCCGCCACCGGCCAGCGGCAGGGAGGTCGAGGCGCGCAGTGTTGCCCCGTACTTGACCGGGTCTGCCGCGGTCAACACCAGCTGCCAGTCAAACCGGGTCGGTGAGGTCCGTTCGAGCTGTGCGGCCACCTTGCGCACCACGGCGGATTTGGTGAGCACGGGCTCGGCGACGACCAGGCGCGCGGCACCGCGGCTCAACAGTGCGTTGAACGTGTTCACGGCCCGGTCCGCCCTTTCGGGCGTGCGGGCCGCGCACATCCCGGTCAGGGTGATCACGCGCGCGGTCCGCCACTGCTCGGCGGTGGAGTAGGTGCCGTGGTAGTTGGCCCGGTCGGTGTCGTCGGAGCGGACCTCGACCGGGCCGAACCACCCGGCATCGGTGTGCACGAACCACGCGGTGTCGTCGTCGTCGATCGCGTTGCCGGTCCACCCGTCCACCGACCACGTCGGCCGCGTGATGGGACGCGCCATCCGATCACCTCCTACCGCCTGGTGCGGGCCTGCCACGCGGCGGTGCTGGAGATCACCGCGGCCATGACGTGTGCGTCCTGGTTGCGCTGCACCGAGATGTTGTTGGTGATCACCGGTACGCCGGTGGCGGCAGCGCTGGCGGGTACCGGCGCCGACGCTGCCGGGGTGGCCAGCCCGCCCGAGGCGAACCGGCGGATCAGGTCGTAGCCCATCAACCGCGCGGTCTCGGCGAGGATGCCGGTCGAACGCGTCGACCCGTTCACCGGGATGTACGCCTCCCGGTGGGTCATCCGGTCCCCGATCACCCGCCAGGTGTTCGGATCGACGAACTGAGCCCACCCGCCGCGCATCGGCGTGAGCGGGTGGATGCCGCCGTCGGCGTAGGCCACGACGGACGGGGCGAGCAGGTTGCCGTCGTGGTTGACCGCCATCGGACCGTTGGGCATGGATTTGCCGCTGGTGTAGATGACCGTGACGTACTTCGTGGCCGGTGCGGTGGCGGCGGCGATCTTCTGATTGAAGTCGGAATCGTTGCCCCGCAACACGATCTCCTTGCCGCCGGGCACGTTGTTGACTTCCAGCCCGACCGCGCGCAACCGCTCGACGGCCTGGTCCGACAGCGTCTCCACCGTGATGCTGCGGCGGTCCGGTACCTGCTCGGCCTGCCACTTGAGCAACTGGAGTTCCAGCGTGGTCTTGTCGACGTCCTGGGCATCGATCAGCGTGACCACCTGGCTGGGGAGCAACCCGTACTGGTTCGCCAGCGCCTCGGCCTCGGCGCGGCCGATGCCCATAGCCTCGGCCGCCGCGTAGAACCCGTCACGTGCGCTGGCGACCTCGGCACCCGCTTTCGCCAGCGCCGTCGTGACGTCCTCGCCCTGCGCCCGCGCCAGCTCGTAGGTTTTCAGCGCGGTGTCAGCGGTGGCATCGCGCAGGTCGGTCAACACGCTGTGCAGCCCGCGGGCGTTCTCCTGCGTCGTGTCCAAGCGTCCCTGCGCGGTCAGCAGCTCCCCGCCCCACCCCTTCGTGCGGTCGACGTTCTCACCGAACTTCTCGGACAACCGAGCCAACTGCTCGTGCATCCTGGACTGCGCGGCCACCAGGTCCACCGAGCCGCCCGAGAGCGCGTCGAGCGCGTTCTTGAGCGCGCGGGCCTTGTCGTCGGCGCTGCCGGTCTCGTCGGCCAGGACGCCCATCGCGGCGGCGAATTCCCTACCGGACGCCGTGCCGTCGACCATCGATGCCCGGCCCTCGCGTAGCGCCTGGTCGAGGTCGCGTTGCTTCTGGTCAGCCTCCTGGTACTGCCGGGCCAGCCCGTCGATCTCACCGAGCAGGTCTTGTGCCGCTTTTCCTTGCTCTGTAAGACTTTTCGTCTCACTGACGACACCGGATTTCCATCCGGTGCTGTTAGTCACCCAGCGGGTCTGCTCCTGAATGATCGAGTTCAACCGGCCGCGCACCCCGTCGAGCGCGTCCGAGTTGCCGAGGGTGGCCTCGGTCAGATCGGACAGGCTGATCCCCGCCGCGCGGGCCGCGTCAGCGACCGTCCGCCCGGACTCGGCGACCTTCTCGGACTGGAGCTGCTGCGCCTGGTGCGCGCGCACCGACTCGGTGATGCGCCCGGAGGACTCGCTCAGCGCAGCCGCGAGCGCGTCCACCGCCGAGCTGTGCTGCCGAGCCCGTTCCGCCGCCGCTTCCTGGCGGCCGGATAGCAGGGACAGCCCCAGCGCCACACCGCCGATGGCCAGGCCCACCGGCCCACCGAGGGCGGACACCAGCGCACCGGTCCCCACCCGCAGCGCGGTGCCGCTGGCCGCAGCGACCCCCGCAGCCGTGCCGAACCGGGTCGCACCAACGGCGGCCTGCTCGAAGCTGCCCCGGACCGCTGCGAGCGCTGGCGAACGCTCGGCGAGCGTGCCCATCGCGGCGGACATGCGCCCGATGGGCTCGCCGGTGGCGGCGGCGCCCGCGCGGATAGCGGCGGTCTGATCGGTGAACGCGCGCGCGCTCTCCACCGCGGGCACGGTGCTGGTGCGGTAGGCGGCCATCGCGGCACCGAGCTTGCCAACCTCCTGGCCGCCGCTCTGCGCGAGAGCCTGCTGGGTGCGCATCTCGCCGCTGAACTGCCGCAGACCGGACAGCACGGTGCTGTCGCCGAGGCGCCCCTGCGCGAGACGGAACGCGCCCAACGCGAGGATGCCGGTCTGCACCGGGCCCGGCAGGTCGTTGAACAGCCCCAGCACAGTGCTCAGTGCCTTGCCCACGGGCACCAGGACGCCCGACAGCGCCTCGACGGCGCCCCCGAGCACCCCGACCACGGTGGACAGGGTGCCGACCACGCCGGTGCCCTCGCCCGATGCGGTGGCCAGCTCGCCTACCTCGCGGGCCACCGGGCGGGCGGCCTGCACGGTGGTGTCCAGCACGCCGGTGAAGTCGTTCCACAGCTCGATGCCGGTGTTCACCGAGGTGTTGAGCGGTTCGAGCGCGCCGGTGCCCAGCGGCCCCAGCACGTCGGACACCGCAGCACCGACGACGTCGGCGCGGGCCTCGATCGCCGCAGCCAACCGAGGTCCGTACAGCTCCCCGGCCGCGACCGTGGTTTCCAGCCGCGAGGCCACCGCCGGGCCCAACTGGTCAAGGCGCGTCGCGGTCGCGCGCACCACGCGCTCCAGCGGTTCGTCAACCGCGTCGTAGATCCCGATCGCAGCGGACTCCAGCTGCGACTGCAACGCGTCCATCGCGCCGCCGAGCCCGGCCGTCTTGGCGGCGGCGACGTCGGCCGCACCGCCCTGCCTACCAACGGCTTCCGCCATGTCATCGAACGCGGTGGCACCGCTGGCCGCGAGTGATGCCGCCACGGTCATGCCCTCGGTGCCGAACGCGGTCGCGGCGGCTGCGGCGAACGACTCCTGCGTCATGCGCTGCTGCGCCTCGGACAGCTGTTCGGTGATCGAGCGCAACCCGACGAACCGACCGGTGGCGTCGAACGCGGTGATACCCAACTCGCCCAGTGCCTTGGACGCGGGGCCGCTCGGGGCGGCGAGACTGGCCAGCATCCCCCGCAGGGACGTACCGGCCTGCTCCCCTCGAATGCCTTGCGTGGCAACGACACCGATAGCCGAGGCCACCTCGTCGATCGACACCCCGACGGACTGCGCCACCGGCCCGACGTACTGGAGGGCGTTCGCCACGTCCATGATCTCGCCGGATGCGGCATTCGCCACGTTGGCCAGCACGTCGGCGACGTGGCTCGCCTGGTCGGCGGCCAAGCCGAATTGGTTCAGTGCGTCGGACTGCACGCCTGCGGCTTCTGCGGCCTCGACCTGCGCGGCGGCGGCCAGTTGCAGAGTGCCGCGCGCGGCGGTCATCGCCTGGTCGATGTCCAGTCCGCCCTTGGCCAGTTCCCGCATGGCGCTGGCGGCGTCGGCGGCGCTGGTCGCCGGGAGCGTGAGGTCGGAGCCGAGTTCGTTGGCCACTTCGGACACGCGGGCCATCTCGAACCCGGTGGCCTCGCTCACCGCGCTGATCTCGTTCAGGGCACCGGTGTACTCGTTGCCGAGCTGGATCGCCTCGGTGAACCCCTTGGCGGCCAGCGCGGTACCTCCCACGATGGCCAGGCCGAGGGTCTTCATGCCACCGGAGACCCGGCTTGCGGACTGGTTCAGGCCGGTGTCGAGGTCTCGTTGCCAGGTGCCGAAATCGGGGCGAATCAGGATGTCGAGCGCGCCGCCGGGCATCGTCACCTCCCCGCGGTGTGCCGTCCTACTGCTGCCGGAGACGACCCGCGAACACGGCGGCCAGGGTGTCGAACCCGTCGGACCCGAGGCCGCCGTCCTGCCCCGTGGTCTCCGGTTCGACGGCGGTGGCGCCGAGTCCAGCAAGGCGCTCGGTGTAGGCGCGGAGCAGTTGCTCGCCGATCGCGGCCGGACGCAGTGCCACCGGGACCACAGGTGCGTGCCTGGGGGGCCGTCGCCCGGCCGTGCGTGCGCGGGCTGCCTTGACTTCGGGGTCGTCCGGGTCAGTGACGCGGTCCGTCCACGCGGTCTCGGCGAGATGGCTGGCCACGTCGACCAGCTGCGCCACGTTCTCCTCCAACAGGCTCCACGCGCCCTCTTGGCGGGCGAGCGCGCTTTCTGGTGGGAGCCCGCGCACGCACGCCAGGAAGTCGGCGACAGGCAGCGTGCTCCAGGCGTTCCGCAGCGACCAGGGGTAGTACCGGGCGAAATCGGCGGTCAGGGCGTCCCACCACGGTCCGAGGACCGTCAGGAGGACGCCGAGCGTCCCCCCTGTTCGTCGACCCCCTCGGCTGCGTCCTGGTCCTCGTCGGCAGGGGTGCGGGTGAGTACCCCGGCGGTGCGCATGATCCGCGCCAAGATCACGTTCATGTGCTCGCGCGGGAGCACGTCGAGCTGGGCGTTTAGCTGCTCGGCGAGCGCGGGTTCGGTGAGCAGCATGGCCAGTGATGCGGCGTCCTGACCCTTGGAGACGGTGTGCCAGTACTCGACGTACTCCTCGGGGGTCAGGTCGCGCCGCACGGCGAAGTCGAGCCCGAACAGCCGCTTGGGTGCCGGGGTGAGCTGGCGGGCGACGACGAGCGCGCCCAGGTCCTCCACATCGGCAGGCTGGGCGCTCTTGCGGGTCGCGGGCATGGCTTTCTCCTTGTTCTGCAATGGTTTCGTGGTCATGCCGCGAGGGGGTTCCAGTTGCTCAGCGGTACTACGGCCTCGGACTCGATGGACGGTGCGAGACAGGTGATCTCGAATTCCCAACCGTCGAGGTCGTCGTCGTTCTTGATCTCTTCGGGGTCCTGGGAGAGTTTCGCCCGTTCGATCCAGAACGCCATCTTGCGACCGCCGGGGCCGCGCAGCTGGAGCAGCAGGGAGAACTCGTCACCCTCGGTGCCACGGTTCCACCGCCACTGACCGGCACCTGCGGTCGTCTCGGTGATGCTGCCGCCGCGCAGCTTGGTGAGGATGGCCGCCTTGGAGTACTGCGAGACGCGGAACCGGATTCGGGTGGTGGTCTGCCCCTCGTGCTCGAAGAACGGGCCCCCGGATTCGTTGTTCCACACGTCGTACGACTTGACGTCCTGGGTGGGGGTGATGTTGAAACCGGCTTTGACGCCGCCGAATGCGGACATCGCGGCCGGGGTGGTGTCGCCGGTGGTCGGGCTGTTGCCGAAGACATCGGCGGGGATGACCGCCCCGCCTGGTCCCCGCCAGGCGTCGCCGTCGACCCACAGCACCGCCTGCGCGGCGTTGGCCTGGGACATGGGATCTCCTGCACTCCCGCACTATGCGGGGCTGAAAGCGTTGTGCTGTAAGGAAAATCAGGTCATTCGTGGAGTTGCAGGCGCAGCTCGGCACGCACGAAAGCGCCGTACAGGGGTGTGCCCGCGCCGCGGGTGGTGTCTGGTGCGTGCGGCTGCGGCCCGTCGACCAGGCGCAGGGAGTAGGTGACGGTCCGCCAGGTGCTCGCGCGCACGGCACCGAGCACGCGGGCTGCCTCAGCCGCGATCGCCCACGCCTGCCCCTCGGGGTCGGCGGTGCTGCTCGGTGGAGCCCACCCGGACACCTGCACCAGCGGGGCGAACGCGATTCCGTGGCCGTCGATCGAGGCGACGGAGGGGACCTGCACGCGGGCGAACGGTCCGCGCAGCGGGTCCGGTGTCCGGGGACCGATGCCCGCAGGCGCGGACTGGACGAACACCGGGTCGGCCCGCAGGTGCGCGAGGACCGCACCGGCCAACCAGGGCAGCACCAAGGGCACGCCGGGATCACCGCCTCGGCCTGGTGCCGCGGTACCTGCCGTGGCGGCGAGCGGCGTCGGTCAATGTCGCCTGCGCCTCGCTGTCCGCGGTCCCGTATTCCTTGAACGCGCCGAGCGGGTCGGTGTCGACGACGCGGACGTGATCACCGTCGGCCACCACGCCGATGCCGTCGCGGAACGCACCGGTGAGCACGCGCGCGGTGTCGCGGGCTTCCTCCGCGATCGTCGAGGCGATGGTGACGCGGCCGTCGTAGGACGCGGTCAGAGCCTCACGGACGGACTGCTCCGGGTAGACGGTGACGCGGGCGCTCACGGTCACGGGGGCACCTCCTGCATGTCGGAGATCAGCACCAAGGCCGCAGCAAGGAAGCCGCCCCGGTCGCCGGGGGCGCTGTCCACCACGTAGCGCGTGCCGGTGGTGAGGTCGAGCACCGTGGCGCCAGCGACGAGCACACCGGACAACGCGCGCTCGAACAGCGCGCCGTGGTCGGTGACCCGCACAGCCGCGGTGGTGGTCGCGTTGCCGCTGACGGTCGTCGAGCGGCGCCAGATCGCGGCCCACCCGGTCGAGATGACCGGAGCCAGGTGTACCGGCTCACCGGTGACCGGATCAGGGATCGGCGACACCGGGCCCGGACGGCTCACGCGCACCTCGCGGTCCAGTCGTGGCCTGCCCATCGGGCACCCCCTCCCCGTCGATCAGGTGCGCCGTCCCTGCGGCCAGGGCGGCGACGACCCAGGGCGCCCACCGCGAGGCGTGGTGGACCCGCCCTGCGCCGTCGCGGACCCGCACGACTTCGTGTACCGGCTGTACCGGTGCGGTGGTGCGCTTCGTGGTCACCGCGGGTCTCCGATCGGCGGGTGCGCGCCGTTGTGGACCAGTTCGTAAACCCCCGCCTCGGGGATCATCGGCGTGAGGCTGCGGAGCTGGTCGAGCTGGTCGAGGCTGAACATGCCGCCGCCGCTGGCGCGCTCCTGCTCGTAGCTGTACTCGCCGCCGTACTGCTCGGCGGTCTTGCCGGGGGTCAGGCCCATGCGGACCAGCACTGCCCAGCAGACGACGCCACCGGCGACGCGGAGCACGTCCGGGTCGTCGGTGGTGACCAGGACCGGGGCAACGCGGCGGGCCTCGGCCAGCGCGTCGGCGAGCAGCGCGGCGACGCGGTCCTCGTCGCCAGGCAGCACGGTGCCGGTCGGCGCGCGGTCGCGCACATCCTGCACGGTCAGGGTCAGCATGGGGCCCTCCCCGTCAGTCCGTCACCGGCGTGGCGGTTGTCGTGCCTGCGGTCAGGTCGTGGGTGACGGTGACCCGCTGGCCGTCCGGTCGAACGCGCTGGTACGTCTCGATCCTCGATGGAGCGCTCGGCGCCTGCGCGTCCGTGCGTCCCACCGGGATCACCGCGTTGACCATGCCGTGTCCGGCCAAGGCCGCCGCCGCCTTGTCCGGCACGGCGGAGACGGCGACCTCGGCGGGGTCGGTGGTGTCCGCGGGGCCGTCACCGGTCGCGGTCACGGACGGCCGGTCCAAGTGACTGTCCAGGGTGGTCTGATTGCTGGTCTTGCGGGCAGCCACTGGGCTACCTCCTTTCGTCACCGGGACAGCACGCCGCGCAGCCGCGCAGCCGCGCGACCGCCGAAGGTCGCCATCCCGCAGAAGAACTCGATGCGGGTCCGGTACGCGGGCTTGTCGTCGACCTCGCCAAGGTCGCGCACGTCCACCCCGCCGTTGGTCAGGCCCGTCACGGCCTCATCGCTCTCGTCCTGGCCGAACTTCACCGCGTAGACGGAGCTGGTGTTGGTGGCGGTGCCCATCGTCTCGTTCTGCGGCAGGATGTCCGTGCCAGCTCTCGTGGTGCCGGGGTCCAGGATCGGCACCCCGTTCCACGTGGCCACGCGCTTGCCGGTCATGTCCTCCTTGACCATCTCCACGCCGCCGAGCCGGCGACCCGCGCTCTTGATCTTGGCGATCACCGCCGCGTTGGCGTACGCCACGTCCGGCCCACCGCGAACAGCCGCGAACAGCGCTTCCAGTTGGTCGAAGAAGTCCTGTGCGTCCGAGCCGCCGTTGCCGACCACGGGCAGACCGTTGGTTCCCGCATCGATGACCTGAGGGCCGGTGAGCCGCTTCCGGAGCCCGTCGAACCCCTTCGGGTCAACGACCACGTCGCCGTTGAAGAAGTAATCCTGGAACTTGTAGGAGGCGGACTTGACCTTGGCGCGGGTCTGCTGCGCGCGCTGGTCGGTGAGGTTGCTGCGGGTCCGCTGGATGAAGGTGTCCACGTCGGCGTCACCGCCGAGGATCGCCAGGGACTCGCTGGCCTGCACGAAGGTACCGGTGGACTCGGTGTACGCCTCGTTCACGCCGCGGAACGCCACGTCCGGCAGCGTCCCCTCCTTGTTGTAGGAGTAGGCGTTGCCCTCGATCTGCATCAGCGGAAGCCGGTCCAGAATCGGGGATTCCTGCACGAACACTTCCATCACGCCGCGCGCCAACTGGTTCTGTGAGAGCACGGCGGCCTGGGCAAGAGTCACTGCCATGACGGGGTTTCCGTCCTTTCTGGATGCCCCTCGGCGGCAGCGGCCGACCAGGGCGGGGGAATCGGGCTACTTCTTCGCTCCGGCCGCGTAGGCGGCGCTGAGCCGACCCAGTCCGGGGGCGACGGGCGCGCCTGAGGTGGTGCCCCCGGCGCCGATACCCGCGTCCGCCGGGGACGCGGTCCCAGTGGTGCTCTGCTTGAGCAGGTAGGGCTTTGCCTTGGCCAGCTCGTCGACGAGCTGCTTCACAGCGGCCTGGTCGACCTCACCGGTGTCGGTGACCTTTACCGCGGACAACTGCTCGCGCAGTGCAGCCAGGGCGTCGCCGGGGTCGGCGAACCCGCCCGATGCGGCTGCGATGCGCACCTCGGCGGAGACCAGGCGGGCGTTCGCCGCCGTGGTCGCAGTGTTGGCACCCTCCCGGCGGGCGGCGTCGAGAGCCTTCTCCTCGGCGCTCTTGTTCGCGTCGCGGAGCTGCTGCAACTCGGCTTCGAGCGCGGCGGCGCGCTTCTCTGCGGCACCGCGCTGCTTGCGCTCTTCGGTGAGCGCCTTCTTGCCGGCATCACCGAGCTGATCGTCGGCCGTCGGTGCCGGGGCGGGCTGCGTGCCGGCACCGCCACCACCGGTGGTGCCGTTGGGCTCGCCGCCCTGCGGGGCCGTGCGCAGGTAACGGGACATGGTCCGGCCGTTGGTGCGGTACATCGGGGGTCCCCTCGGGGGTCGGGCCCCGGCATCGCGCTCAGGGCCGGTGAGAGCCGGACCCGTCGCGGGTCACAGCAGGTAGCCGAACCGCCGGAGCAGCCGCAGTGCGTGCTCCCGGTCGTCGGCCAGTTCGTAGATCGATTCGGGCATCAGGCGCGGCGTGGTGGCGCGCCGGTAGCGGTCGCCGAGCAGCCGCGCCAAGCCCTCGGCGGCAAGCCGCTGTCCGGCCAGGCCGCGCACGGTGGTGCCCTCGGTGGTGACGTAGACCTCGCGGCCGTCCACGGTGACCGGCCGCAGGCGTCCGGCCGCGCGTCCCTCGCGGAGCGCGGCAGCCTCCTCCGGCGTGATCCGGGAACCGGCGCCCGCCAGCCCATACGCGCCCTGCCGGGCGTTGACCACCTGGCCGATGTCGGCCCCGTCCCGGATGGCCTGCGCGCCCGCGCTCGTGAACACCCGATCCTGTTCGGACTCGCTCAGGGCGTCGAAATACTGCCGGGGCGAGGTGGTCAAGTCCGGGGCGCTCTCCGCCGCGGGGATGTGCCGGCAGTCGCAGCGGTGGTGACGACGGAACGCCGTCCGGCGTCCGTAGACCCGGCCCGCCAGCACGGCGCATCGCGCGCACGTGGGCGGTACCAGCATCCGCACGTAACCGCGGGTGCGCGGCGACGCGATCCCGGCAACCCCCTCGGCCTGCCGTCCCGCGTCGGCCACCGCGGTCGACACCAGCGTCACGACCGTGAGCTGTGCGCGACGCTGCGCCTCGGCGAGCGGCAACCCCGCGTCGAGCGCTCTGGCGCGCACCGACACCGGCGCCAGGATCAACGTGTCCAGCAGCGATAGCGCCGAGTCGACCAGCCCGCCGAACGCCTCGGCGGGCACCTCGCCGTCGAACGCCGCCTCGACCCCCTGCGCGGTCAGCGCGGCGCCCACGTAGTCCTGCGCACCACCAGCCGCTGCGGTCTGCGCGATCATGACCGCCTCGGCCAGCACCGCCGCCACGTCGGGCCACGACGCCGAGCCGTCCACCCACGCGCGCTCGGCGAGGTCGGTGGCGCGGTAGACCAGGCCCTGTTGCCGCCGGTAGTGCTCGGTGCCCAGCGCAAGCAGTTCCCCGCCGAGCCCCATCACGCCGCCACGGGCTCGCCGGGCTGCTGGAACTTCGGCATGGTCAGCACCGAGGCCAGGTCACCGCCCGCCAGGCGGGCTGCTGCGGCGGCCTGGTGCTGCGTGAACTGCGAACGCCAGCGCTCCTGGTCCTGCGGGGTAGCACCGGGGATCATCTCCCGCCCGGACTCGGGCGCGAGTACCGGACCGCCCACCAACTTGGTGATCGCATCGACCACCTGACCGATGCTCACGCTCTCCGTCTTGCGCCACATCGCCTGCGTGGCAAAGGGTTTCGTTCCCGAACCGGCCAACAGCGCGGCCTTGCCCATGACCTCCTCCCACGCCGCGGCGTCGGTGGTGCACGCCGCCGCAACCTTGCGCGTGAGCGTGGTCTCGGCGGCGGTCAACGCCTCGGCGCTCAGGTTCGACAGCTGACCGAGCAGGTAGTGCGGCGGGGTCTGCGACGTCGCCGAGAGGTGCTGCACGTGCGACGACATGGCGTCGGCGTACGCCCTGAGATCGGACTCGCTGAACTCGAAGATTTTCGTATCAGCACCGGGGAAAACCCATGTCCGATCGACGCCCGCGCGCGGCACCGGCGACATCAACGGTTTGGGCTGTCCGGTGTGCGGGTCGATGATCGGGCGCCCCTCGGCGTCGACCTGCGGGATGGGCCTGCCCTCGGCGTCGCGCATCAGCGGGTCGAAACCAATCACGCCGCGCTGCCGGAAAGCGGCGAACTGCATGGCCAACATCAGGTTGAATCGCGTCGTGTTGATGCTGTCCTGCAACGGGATCAAGCGCTCGATTTCCGAGTAGCAGCGTCCCTCGGAGTCCTGGTCGTTGGGGAAGGCGACGAACGGGATGCCGTGCGGGTGCGTGCCGCTGGCGACCAGTGTCCAGCCACCGCCGAGCCACCCGGCGCCGCCCGCCATCGCTGTTCGGCGGTACCGAATCCAGCTGGTCTCGTCGTAGACCACCGCGTGCTCTACGTCCGTCCACTGCGGCTGACCGGTCGTCCGACTCGGGGTCTTGGTGGTCCAGTTCTTGACTGCCCACCCGATGCGGAACGGGTTGTCGTCGTGCGGGAACAGGAAGACCCGGCGCGGCGACTCCGGTGTGATCAGCGGCAGGGCACCCTGCTGCGGCCACACCGACACGATGCCCTGTCCGTACACCATGCGGTCGCTGTAGACCATCGACTGACGGCCATGGAGCTGGTTCGTGCGCCAGATTTCCCACGTGGCCGCGTCAGCTTCCTCGTCCGGGCGGCCGTCGGCGTTGGTGCGGAACCCGTCGACGGCCTGGCGCTGCACGGCGGCCTTCTCGACCAGGTCCAGCCACGGCGCCATGCTCATTTCGCGCAGCCGCAGGTACTCGTTGCTGACGCCGTCGGGCGCGTAGGGGCGGTCCTGCCCGGTGCCGGTGGCGTACCCCTTCCAGCGGTCCAGGTCCGGTCTGCGCTGCCTAAGCTCGTAGAGGCCCAGTTCCCTGCACTCGGCTGCGGTACGGGGGTCCAAGCGTCACCCCCGATCGTCAGTTGAATCCGTAGTAGACGGTCGAGATGTGCCGCTGTTTGACCGGTGCGGCGGTGAGGACGTCGGCGCGCGCCTGGTAGGCCAGCGCGCCGCCCATCAAGGCGTCGATCTTGCGGTTCGAGCGCGGGGTCTCCTTGCGGATCAGCCTCATGCCGCGGGCCCTTCTGACGTAGGCGTTGCCGACGTGCTCGGCCATCGTCGTGTCGCCGTCGTTGGGCACCAGGCCCGCGATCAGGTCGGCGCGCAGCCGGTCCAGAGCCTCACCGGCGCGCTTGTCGCCGTTGGTCTCGTAGGCGCGGACGCGCTGCTCCTGGCCGCCGTAGAGCTTGACCCACGTCTCGATGTCGCTGCGCCACTCGTGCGGGTCGCAGTACATCAGCCGCACCCGGTAGGTGCGGAACGCAGCGGCGACGCGCTCGTTCACCTCGCCGCGCGGCACCGACCAGTGCGCGCCGCGCGGCCCGTCGGGCTTGGCCCAGATCCCCAGCACGAACAGCAGGCCGTCGGACAGCCTGCACCCGATGAGGACGGTCGCGTCGTCATTGATCGAACCGTCGAACCCGACGGTGATCTCGTCACCGGGTGCGAGCGGGTGGGCCTGCGCGCCGAGCCGGGTCCCGCACTCCCAGTGCTGCGGGTCGATCCACGTGTCCGAGGCAACCGAACCCCGGTTCAGGAAGTACCGTTCGGCGTCCGCAGGGTCCTGCTGGCGCAGCATCTTGCGGTAGATGCGTTCGGGATCAAGGAAGTGCGCTTTGCCGCGGGCCTGGCGGATCTGCCGGAGCGTGTGCTCCTTGTCCGCCAGGTCGAACTTCCCGCTGGCCTGCCGGTGGTTGACGTACAGCCCCAGCTCGGCGCCGCGCTCCTTGTACTCCCGGAACGTCGTTTCCGCGACGGACAGCTCACCGCGCCGGTACATCGTGGTCGTCTGGAGCAACCAAGGCTCGGCAAGTCCGCGCTTGGCCAGGTTCCGGGAGACCGTCTCGTACATGGCGATCAGTTCGCGCAGGATGTACAGGTGCGTCTCGTCGGCGACGACGAAGCTTTCCTTGCCGCCGTCCTTGGAAGCGGAACCCGTTGTGCAGTAAAGGATTTTGCCGCCGCCCGCATCCTCGTCGAAGTCCGCGAACTCGTCGGCCAGGGCGCCGTCGTCGGTGGGCAGCAGGATGCGCGTAGAGGTCTTCCAGTCCCGGCCGTAGTCCACGCCCTCGAACACCGGGTTCCCGCGGGTCCTGCCGACGTGGACGATGTAGGCGACGACCGCGTACGTGTTCTCCGCAGCCTGCCCCTCTTCGGTGGCCAGGATCTTGATCAGGGGCGAGCGGACGCGCCGCCCGACCGGTTGGCCGCTCTCGTCCCAATGGGAAAACCGGACGGCCGCGAACGCCTCGGCAAGCACGATCCACGCCGCCAGCTCGCTTTTCGCCCACCCCTTCATCCGGGAGATGACGGCCTCGTCGTAGAGCCGCTTTCCGGTGGTCGGGTCCAGTTCGTAGACGTCGACCAGGAAGTCCAAGCGTTCATCGTCGAGCTGGACCGGACGGCCTTGGACGTCACCGGGGCCGTGGACGCAGTTCGCCTCGATCCATGCCGCGATCTCGTAGCCGAGCGAGCACTTGTGCCCCTCGAACAGCGGGCCCGACCACCCCACGGGGATCACCTCCCCGCAGCGCGCCACCGCCCGCGCTGGTGCCGTACCGGCCCGCAAATCGGCCTATTTCTGTTGCCAGGTAAGGGATAGCGTCTGCTCTATGGCGGTTGACGTGCACGTGATGGGAGAAGGCGGGGCAGCGAGGCGCCTGGTCGCCGCGCTCGGTGAGTCGCTGGAGCTGGCGATGCGCTCGCGCAGCGCCGGAATGAGGAACCGGTCCGACGGCGTGCGACTGTTCGGCCAGGCCCGCCCGCACGCGAACGAACCCGTGGCGGAGTTGGCGGTACCCGAGCTAGCCGCGGCATTCACTCTGGTACCGGACCAGGGCGGGCGGGTGCGGCTGAAACTGACCGGGGAGGAGCCCGAGCTGCGGGCTGTCCTCACGGCGCTGCGCCCGCTGTTGAGCCTGCTGGTCTACCCGGCCGAGGCATACCGGGCGGACGGCATTCTCGGGTGGGCGGTCTACCTGCACGTCGAGACGACCACCTTGCCCGAGCCCACCGGTCCGGTCGCGGACACCGTCCCCGAGCAGCCCCGCGGTTCTCGGTGGGCACCGTCGGAGCGCGCCGACCGGCGCCCGGTCACCGGGCGCCGCGCGCTGCCCCGCGGGCGCCGGTGAACCCGACCGTCGAGACTTAGGCGCCTGCGCTGCGCCGCCGAGCCCGTTCCAGCGGTGACACCGTCCCGCCAACGGCGACCGTCCCGGACGGCTGGTATGCGCCTCGTGCCCCTCGGAGCTGAGGACGCTTCCCGGTCTTGGTGTCCGGCAGGCGCAACGTGACGAGCAGTTGCTTGAGCACGTTCTGCTGTTGCCGGGCCTCGGACAGCGCACCGTCAACGACCAGGTGGAACGTGGTGTCGTCCTCACGGTCTTCCCGCACGTGCACCATGCGCGCGCCCGCGCCGGATAGCTGGCGGTCCAGCTCGTCGAGCCGGTCGACGATCCGGCACGCCTCCCGGACCAGGATGGTCTGCGCCGGATCGAACGCGGTCAGCTCGTGCAGGTCGCGCCACAGCGCGGCACCCGCCTGGTCCAGCCCGGCGGGCGGCTGCGGGGTGTCCACGTCGTCGGCCATCGGCCACCACCTCGGATTTTTTCAGCCTCGCGGACAGCGAGGGACCTTCCACGCGGCGGCGGCGGGAAACCGGCCAGGGGGGGCACCCCCCAGGGGTACATTTCCGCAGGTCAGAGGCTTGCCCTTGTCTCGGGTGCGATACTGTTTCCGCAGGTCACAGGGCTGCGGCTCGGGTGTGCGGGACCGGCCAGGCACAGTGGCAATCGGCGCGGGGCGTGCCGGGTGACGTCGCGGGCGTTAGCCTCGATGCGGATCATCGGTGATCGCATGGCCTCGACGGCGGCCAGCGTGGCGGCCCTGGACTTCGGCCAACCGATCATGCGCGCGTTCCCTTCCGGCTGTTGCAGCTGCGGCACAGCACTCGCAGCTCAGCCGACGGCCGACCGCTCAGTGCCACCGGCACGACGTCATCGGCGACCAGGTCCGTGCTGCGGTGGCCCGGTCGTTGCCAGCCGGGGCACCAGTCGCCGAGCGCGGCGCGGTGCTCGGCGACGACGTCGGCCCGGCGTCGCCGTTCGCGCCAGGTCCGGGCCAGCTTGGTCGGGACGGTACTGCGCTGCTGGCGCTCCACCTCAACGGCGCACCCCGCGCACCGCCCCCGGTAGACCGCCAACTCTGCGCAGCCGGGGGTGGTGCAAGTGCGAGGCAAGGACACCGCTGCCTCCCGCATTCCCGGAAGGGCGAGGGTCAGAGCGCGGGGGGACGCGCTCCGACCCTCGCCGGGTCAGGTGGTCTGATGAGCATCGGCCTCGGCCAGGCGCTCGCTGGCGATCCGGTGGTACTGAGGGGAAAGCTCGACACCGACGAACCGCCGTCCGGACTGGAGCGCGGCCACGCCCGTCGACCCCGCGCCTGCGAACGGGTCGAGCACCGTGCCTGCGTCGGGCACGATCCGCACCAGCTCGTCGAGCAGCCCGGTCACGGGCTTCTGCGTGATGTGGCGGCGCTGGCGGCCTCTGGGCTGTGACGCGCTGAAGATGCCTGGCAGGTAGAGATCCCTGTCGGTGGCGTACTTGCCATTGCTGCCCCACAGGATGTACTCGGCGGCGGAACGGAAGCCGCCGCGCTTCGGGCGGCTGATGGGCTTGTGCCACACCAGGGTTCCCTGCCACAACCACCCGGCGGCCTGAAGCGCGTCGGAGGTGGCCGGGAGCTGGCGCCAGTCGGTGAACACGAGCGCGTGTCCGCCCGGTGCGGTGGCGCGCAGGCAGTGTGAGAGGACCAGGGACAGCCACGCCACGTATCCGCGCTGATCGCGCTGGTCGCCGGTGAAGTCGGGGAACGTGGCAGCTGTGACCGAGTCGCTGCTGACGTACTTCTCCACGGCCGTCTGCTGGCGCCGTTCGGTGCTGCTGCGCCCGCCCGAGTTGTACGGCGGGTCCGCGATCACCGCCTCCACCGAGCCCGGTGCGAGGGTTGGCAGCACGGCGAGCGCGTCGCCGCAGTGCAGTTCGTAGTTACGCATTGTCATCTCCCCAGGGGATGTGGTCGGCTACCGGCCGTTCCCCGCGCCCCTGGGGAGGTGGACGCAGCGGGGAACGCAGAGGCCCGACACCGGATCGGTGTCGGGCCTCTGGGTTGCGGTAGCGGTGTGAAGTTGGGCCGGTCACCCGATTTTGGGTATAGATCGGCGTCGAAACTGTCTCACGTGGAGTGATCAGCGTCAAGCGATTGTGCGGTGTTGGCCGCGGAGCCTGCGAGTGCGCAGGTAGGCGACTACCTCGGCCACGTTGTAGCCGGGGCCGGGGCTGACCGGCACGCCCGGCCTGGATTTCCAGCCGCGCAGTGTGGACGCGGTCACCCGCAACCGGTCCTCGCCGGTGCGGTCGGCCTCGGCGCGTAGCAGCCGCAGAACCTCCTCGGCGGAGACCCGGCCGGTGGGGAGGCGGTCGGCGGCGGTGATACGGATCTGCACCAGGCTCACGGTCGGGGGCACCCCTCTCTGCTCTGGGCAAGGTCGATCAGCTCAAACGCGGTGTACACCCGGTGGCACACCAAACAACGCGCCCCGATGGGAGTCACCAGGCCACTACGCGCGTCCTCCCGTTCGCACACCACGATGCCACCGTCGCACACCGCGCGTCCGTCGACGGCTGCGGCCAGGTCGTCACGGGGGGCGGTGCAGGTGGCGACCACCGGGGGCGGGGCCTCACCGGTGGCGGCGGCCAGCTGACGACGCAGCTGGTGCAGCTCGGCGGCGAAGTCGGGCACCCACGGCTGCGTGCAGATCCACCCGAGCGCGGCCAGCAGGGTGCTCACCGCCTCCCGCACCGTGCGCGGCGCGGGAATGAGCGCGCGCAGGCTCGGCGGGGTACGCAACTCGTAGACCTGGCGCGCCCACCCGCCGAGCACCGCAGGGGCGGACAGCAGCGGGTGCTCGTCGTCGTCGGGACCGGTGCGCGAACGGCCGACGCCGGTGGCGGCGCTGCGCGGGTCGAGCATCACGAGCACCGCGTCATCCGCCGGGGATGCCGAGCCGAAACCGGAGCTGGTGGCGACGAGCTGCGGGCGAACGCTGCGGACCGGGGTGAGGTGGGCGAGGTGGAACTCGATCCACCTCAACCCAGTGTGCAACCGCTCGCGGCAGCGGTCGCACACCAGCGAATCGCCGGGAGTCGGTTCCGACGAGTCGCACCCCGCGATGGTGCACCAGATCATCGGACACCCCCTGGATCGCGCGCGGCGAGCAGCCGGGCCGGGCTCGACGGGTCACGCACCGGTAGCGCCCTGCACGTGGTGGCGGGTGAGCACGGCCGCGGTCGCCCGGTGGGCGGCGCCGAGCAACGCGTCGACTACCGCGCGGCGGGCGGCGGCCTCGGCGGTGGCGACCAGGTCGCCGAGGGGCGCGCTCACCTGCACGTCGTCGGCGGCCTGCATCAGGGCGTCGGCGACCTCGGTCAGCAGCAGGGGCGCGGCGGCGGCGAGCGCGGCGCGGGCCTCGGCGTGCCAGTCGTCGGGCAGGCTGCCGGGGATCTCCCAGACTGCGGCGAGCGCGGTGGCCACGGCCAGCACGGCGGGGTCGGTAGTCGGGTCGGTGGTGGTCATCGGGTGCACCTCGGGGGTAGGGCGCGCGGTGCGCGCGCGGTGGTCGGGTCGGGGGTGGAGGGACGTGGGCAGGCCGCGTCCCTCCACCGGGGGCGGCTAGTGAGTGCCGCCGCGTAGCGCGTCGCGGACCTGGCGGGCCGCATCGGTGCCGCACCCCAGCGCCGCGCGCAAGCGCGTCGCCGAGGGGTCGGCGGGTAGTTGCCCGGCATCGATCAGCAGCCGGGCGCGCTCTACCAGTAGGGCGGTCCTGGACTCGGCGGCCCGGTCCCGCGCCGGGACGGCGGCGGGGTCGTCTTGCCTGTACACGGGCCTAGTCGGTAGGGAGTCGGGGCCTACCGGTAGCCCGTGGTCCAGCTCGGCGAACGCGGTCCAGATCGGCGGCAGGACGGCCACCGCGCCGACCGCCACCAGCGGGCCGACCGCGTGGGCGAGCAGCTGCATGGGGTCGAACTCCTGCGGCGACAGCACCACCGGCAGGTACGGCCACACGTTGAGCGTGAGCGTCGCCGTGAGCGCGCTGTACTCCACGATGGTCAGGTGCCGGTGGTGGAGCACACGTCCGCGCGCGGCTAGGAACGCCTTGGCACCGACAACCACCAGCAGCAGCAGGGAGATCACCGGCTCTACCGCCCACGCGCCCCACCACGCGACGGAGTACACGGGCACGCTGCGGGTGAGCGTGGCGTGCGTACCGGTGGTGGACCAGGCCAGCGCGCCGAGCAGCGCGGCCACCGCCACGACGGTGAGCACCAGGCGCACGCGGGAGGCCAGCAGCGCCAGCGCCGCGGGGTTCTGCGCGAGGGCGTGCAGGCGACCGGCCTCGGCGGCGCGCTTGCGGGCGCGGCGCACGCGCTCGGTGTCCACCAGCAGCGGTGCCGGGTCGTCCTGGAGATCGACCAGGGCGTGTGCCTCGGCGACCTCGGCGCGCAGTTCCTGCACGCGCCGGGTGTCCGGGAGTGCCAGCACGGCGGCGGGCTCGGCCGGTGCGTGCGCGGCGAGGTGGTGCTCGACGGCCGCCACGGTGCGCGTGACGTCCTCGTCGCTGGGCTCTGGACTGGGGGCCGGGGTGATCATCACGCACCGCCAGTGGGCCGCACAGCGGCAAGGCGAGCCTGCTGCTGCGGGCTGCCGATCGTGGCATAGTGCGCCCGCCAGTCCAGCTCGACCAGCGCCGCCCGGCCGATCCTGTTCTTCACGAGGTCGAACAGGACTGTCCAACCGGGCTCCCCCTTGAGGTCGCCCTCCTCGATGACGGGGCGGGAATGCAGGATCACCACGTCCGCGTCGGCCTCGATGCCGCCGGACTCGCGCAGGTCTGCCGCAACCGGCCGCCTGTTGTTGCGCACCGACTCGCGGTTGAGCTGCGCTGCGATGATCACCGCGACGCCCAGTTCGCGGGAAAGCTGCTTGAGCTGACGGCTGATCGCCGCGACCTCCTCCTCACGGCGGGCCCCGCGGTGCTCACTGCCGACGAGCTGGAGGTAGTCGATCACCACCACGTCAAGCCCTTTGCGGCGCTTCTCGTTGCGGCACACAGCCTTGATATAGCTCACGGTCAGGTTCGGGCGGTCCACCACCGAGAGCGGGTAGTGCCGCGCCCGGTCGACGTAGGAGTTCACCTGCGACCACGCGCCCTGGTCCAAGCGGCGGCGGGTGATGTGCGACTGCTCGACCAGGGCCCCGCTGGAAACCATCCGGTCGGTCACCTCACCCGCGCCCATCTCCGCGCTGAACACGACCGCCGGATGTCCCAGTTCGGCGGCCCGGTGCGCCATCTGGTGCGCACTGATGGACTTGCCATCGCCGGGACGTGCGCCGATCACGTACACCCGCCCCGCCCGAAGTCCACCGTTCAACACGTCGTTGAGGGCGATCCACGGCGTCGGGATCACCAGCGCGGCGGACGGGTTGCGCTGCTCCTCGACGAACTTGTCGAGCAGGTCGCCGTAGCGCTGCACGTCGGTGGTCTCCTCGGCGTCGCTGTCCAGCGCGGCGAGCCGGTCGTACGCAGCGCCGAGCGCCTGCGCGGGGTCCTCGGCGGCGACGGCCTCGGCCTTGATCGCGTCGCACACCGCGACCAGCTCCCGCAGCCGTCCACAGCGGACCACGGCGGCCACGTGGTGCGGGTACTCGGCGGCGGGCGGGGTGTAACCGGCGTAGCGGGACAGCAGCCGCTCGGCGCGCGCCACGCTGTTCGGCGAGGTATCGACGTCGCGCAGGTGCCCGAGCAGGGTCCGGGCGCTGATCGGCTGCTCGTCGTCGCGCAGCGCACGCGCCGCGGCCCACACCGCGCCGAACATCGGGTCCGCGAACCATCGCGGGTCGACGGCGGACAGCGCCTCATCCCGCAGCGTCCGCATCGTCACGGGCTGGAGAAGGCCGATCAGGTACAGCTCGGCGTCAAACGCGCCGAGCGGGTCACTCAGGGTGTCGGGGTAGGTCATGACGCAGCCCTCGTGATGACTCGATTGATGATCAGCTGGTGGTGGTCGTTGATCCACTGGCGTGCGTGGTCGATGGCCCACGCCTCGGCGGCCTCACGGCCGGTGACGTCGAGTGGCAGATCGGGGCGCGTGTAGTGCAGCCCGGTGCGCTCGACGATCGGCCGGGTGCGGCCTGCCGCGTACTCCCCGCGCAGCCACTCGGTGACGGCGTCGCGGTCACCGGCGACGGCGGGCAGCGCGCGCGGGGCGTGACCGGACCGGTCGAATTCGCGGGCCTTGATCAGCCACGTGGTGAACGCGGCGTTCCACTGCTTCGCGGTGCGGCCGTTGGTCTCGGCGTGCAGCCGAAATAGCTCCGCCTGGTGGGCCAGGTCGAGGCCCAGTTGCGCGGCCCGGTCGCGGTGCGCGTCGGTGGGTGCCCAGTCGGCGGGCAGGCGGGTAGCCCGCGCGGACGCGCCGTCCTTGCCGCCCTTGCGCTTCGTCGGTCCGCCGGTCGCGGCGGCTGCGCCGGAGGCGCGGGGAACAAGGGTTGAGGGTTGGGGTACTTCACTACTTACTAGACACTCCACAACCCCGTGGGAAGCCGATGCGCTACCGAATGCGCTACCGGATACCGCACCCGATAGGCTATCCACCTGCGAAAACGGCTGCCCCGACGTGGAGCGTCCCGGAGCGGGACCAACCGGTGCGGACAGCGGCGGAACCGGGGTGCCGACCGGCCGTGCCGGTGCCGCGTCGGGTGCCCCACCCGATAGGGCATCGGATAGGGCATCGGTGGACAGCCCCAGTGCGGCGAACTCGCCGAGCAGAGCCCGCACGAGCACCGGGGAGACGATCTCTCCCGCTGCCCGCATGATCACCGGACGCCTTTTCGAGTTCCCCCAACCGTTGTCGTGCCGCACGAACGAGCGGACTAGCGCCTCCTCGGTGTCCCAGTCCACCAACACGAACCGACCACGCTCCAACCCCTCCAGCGCTGTACGCACGCTGGCGGCCGTGGTGTCCGTGGCATAGCTCGCCCAGCGGCCCACCGTGAGCGCCAACGTCCCCACGGCGGTGATGTCCGGTTGCGTGACGAGCAGGAAGTAGAGCCGCTGTTCGCTGGCATTCAGCGCGCGGAAGTCGGCGTCGCGCCAGATTGCCGTGACGATGTTCGCGTACGAGCGCGCCACCTACCTCACCCCCGCCCGTCGGGGCATGACGGCTGCGGCCGTCCATGCGGCGGCGCGTTGCTCGGCGTGCCGCAGCTGCGCGGCGCCGAGCGCTTGCAGGCGCTCCGCGAGGTCGGCGCACTGGGACTCGAACTCCTGCGGGTCGGTAACCTCCCGCCGCTGCCAGGCTTCCAGCAGCTCGCCGAGCGCGGCGTAGGTGGCGCCCAGCTCCGCTAGAGGCCCGTCGTCGGGGCCTGCGGTCGCGCTCATGCGGTGCGCCGCGTCGAGGGCCTGGCCGATCTCCACCTCGGACCGGCGGGGTTCCTGCCCGCCCACCGGTCCGGGCGTGACCCTGTTGTAGTGGGTCATCGGTTGCCGTCATCTCCCGTCGTGACGTCGTACACGGTGCCCCCGGAGCGCTGGGCGTCGAGGTGGGCCGCGAGGTCGGCGACCACGTCGCCCATGCCGGTCACCGCCACGGACCCGGCGTGCGCGCAGTAGCGCGCCGCCGCGTCGAACAGATCGGGGTGGTGCACGTCGGCCTCCACCCGGACCGCCGCGCCGCGCGGGGGGAGCGGCGGCATCGGCCGCAGCGCCAGGCTGGACAGCCGCACCTCGTAGACCTGCGCCACCCGGCCGCTGAACGGGTCGGAGTCGGTGTAGGCGTTGACCAGCGCGGCCACCGCCCGGTAAACCCCCGCCTCATAGTCCAAAATGGACATTGCATCGTGCCGGGGCATCCGGTAACCGGCCCGGTTGAGCACGTCGACCAGCTCCCGCACCAAGGACGGCGGCACGTTCACCAACAGCTCGGTCCGATCAGTCATCACCGAGCACCACCCCGAACACCAGCGCGAGAACCAGCAACGCGGCCAACGCCACCAGCAGCACCACCCCGAACACCACCACTTCCCGCAGCCGCGTCACGCGGTCACCTCCCGCGGCACCGGCGTGACCACCCGGACACCGCGACGGCGGTCGACGATGGCGACCATGCCCAGGCGCGCCAGCTCGTCAACGACGCGCGCCAGCTGCGCGCCCCGGTAGGTGCGCTGCCCGCTCGGGTGGCACCGGACGGACACCAGAACGGGAACCAGCTCGACGGCGAGCGGCGGCGTGACCGCCTGCCCGTTGTGCAGCTGGTGCACGAGCACCCCGCCCGCGCAAGAGTTACAGCGCAGGCACATCGGCCTGATGTTGCTGCGGTGGTAGGTGCCGCCCAGCACGCCGGGCACGACCCGGTCCACGCTCAGGGTGTCCACAGTCAGCACGGTGCGGCACTCGAAGCACAGCACACGCCCGTCGTCGCCGTACTTGGCGACCAGCCAGGCACGGCGCGCGCGGCGGTCGGCCGCGCTGCCGCGGCGGTTGCGGTTGGTGGTGCCCCGGTGGGTGGGGGGTGGTGCGGTGTTGGTGTCGGGTGTTGGGCGGGCGTTAGCCTGCACAGTGGACACGCGGACTCCTCTGATTCTGGTGTGTTCACTGGACCCGCCCCGGATGGCCCCGGGGCGGGTCCCCTTGCAAGCGACGGGCCTAGGCGGCGCGGTTACGGCGCCGGGACTGCTGGGGAGATCGGGGCTGCTGGGTGTTGGCCGCGAGGTACTGCTCGACGTCCTCCCGGCGGTAGCGGACGGCGGCGCCGACCTTGACCCAGGCAGGCCCTCGCCTACGAGCGCGCCAGTACTTGAGGGTTTCGAGGGGGGTGCGCAGGTAGGCGGACACCTCGGCGGCCGTCGCCAGCGGCGGTAGGGCGTGCGCCATCACGCGGCGGCCCGCCCAACCCCGTGATGCCGCGGCACGACCTCGAACAGGTCGTCGAACGTAGCTGGCAGGACTGCGAGCAGGGAGCCGATGACCCCGCCGCCGGGCTCCTGCTCGTCGCGCATCACGTCGTAGAGAGACGTGCGCGAAATTTCCGTGAGTCGGAGCAGCGTGGCCTGCTTCTCGATGCCCGCGCTGGCCATCGCAGCTGCGAGCGCCGCAGGCCGGATGCGGATCGTGTGCCGCACAGGACCTCCTTTGTAACGTCAAGCGAACATGTAACGCCGAACGAACCGACAGGGCGGACAGTAGCCCTCTTGTTCGCTCAACGCAACATGTTCGTTCGGCACAACAAACCAGCCCCGTTAGTCCATACGGGCTGTATCTGCACAGGTAGGGGTCGGCAACCTCTGAATGTTCCGCCGATCACGTTTACTGGCCGTAGCATGTTCGCTATGCAGAACGAACGGGATGAAAGCCCCTCGTCGCCGGGCTGGTGGCCCTTCGTCAAACACCACCTCGACTCCCTCGGGTGGTCAGGGCCGGACTTCGAGAAGGCGACAGGGATCGCACGGGGACGACTCGGCGCCTGGCGCGAGGGGGCGCTACCCAACGTGGAGACCGCACGCGCCGTGGCGGAAGGCTTTGGGCTGAACGTCGCGACCGTCTTCGTGGCGGCAGGGTTCGCCACCGCCGCCGAGCTGGGCGCACCGGTGACCGTCGTTGAGGGACTGGACCTGAGGTCCGTGCCCACGTCGTCACTGCGCGGAGAGCTGCGGCGACGCGAGGATCGGGCGGCGTCGGCACAGGAGCGCGCGCTCGCACTACTGGAGGAGGGAGACCTCGCAGGGGCACGCCGGGAGCTGCGTAGCGCTCAGACGCCCCCGAGCGATACGGATATCGCTGCCGCTCCGGACCGGTACTCGGTAGGGTCGGTGGCGGGGGAAGACCAGGGGGGAGCACCTTGGGGCACGGAGGGTGACGTTAAGCCATCCGAGTGACCTTGCGGGGTGCTCGGTTGCCCCCTACCTGGCTACAGAAAGTAAATTAGAACATCTGTGCGATTACCGGCCAGTAGGTAGCCGTAATTCCACGTCAGACCGCAAAATTACGGGGTGCACGCAGACCCCACTACAGCCCTTGCGCTTGCCCACGCCGCCGCCAACCTGCTCGGCAGCGTGACCCTCCGTGTTGCACCCTGGCCCGTCAACCGGGTTGTCGTCGATCACGACACCCTCACCGTCTGGGTGAGCGAAGCGCTTGCGCCGAACCAGGTAGAGCGGGCACTTGCGCTTGGCGTGGAACTCCTGCGCGAAGGCCGCCCATCTGCCAGCGCCTCCGTAAGCACAGCCCATTAAAACAGTCGCACAACCCTTATGTTTCATTAAAATTGCACGCTAAAATGCGCTGTTCCGCAAAATCCGAAAGGCTTAGATTTGACGATCCATGACCTTTGGCTATCGTCAACCAAACAGGACAAGAACGGTAAGCGCGCCCGCACTGCTCGGTACGGAAGAGGAAAACGTTGGCGCGTCAGCTGGCAAGACCCAATTACGCTAAGAACCAAAACGGAGGCATTCGCAAGGTATGAAGATGCAAAGGATTACAATGCGACTGTAAACGCAGACATTTCCCGAGGAACATACATTGACCCCCAAGCCGGGAGGGTCAAGTTTTCCGAGTATGTCGAATCTTGGCGAGCTATCCAGTTGCACCAGCCCGGCACTGTCGTAAATGTTGAGATCGCAATGCGCCTACACGTCTACCCCCACCTCGGTCACATACCAATGAACCAAATTGTTTCCAAAAACATTCGAGCGTGGGTAAAGAGCAGGGAATCGGTTCTGGCCCCAACCAGCATCCACACAATCTACAGCTACCTTAAATCTATTTTTAACACTGCCGTTTCGGATAGAGTCATCAGCGTTAGCCCTTGCACAAGGATCAGACTTCCTGAAATTGAACGAAATAAATACTGGATTCCTTCACCTCGGCAGGTCGCCGAGCTACATAAGGCAATGAATGAACGTTACCGGGCCGCCGTTTACATCGCAGCCGGATGCGGTCTTCGCCTTTGTGAAATATTTGGCTTGGAGCGCGACGACATCGATTTTGAGCGACGCGAGATCCACGTAAGGCAACAGATTAAGCGAGTACGCGGAGAGGTTTACGTCGGCCCACCTAAGACAAAAACATCAAAACGTACCGTAGAACTCCCCAGGGTAGTCGAAAGGGTCCTCATTGAGCATCTTGAAAATTTCCCTTCAACTCCGGTAAAAATGCGGGAAAACAACGGAAAAAACAAAAGGGTGAGGAGTTTTGACCTGGTTTTCACGAGCGCGCGAGGTCAAGCAGTAACGGGAGGCCATTGGGGAGGCCCTTGGAGGGCGGCACGCGCATCCGTTGCAGGTGTACCAGACAACTTCGGAATACATGGCCTTAGACATTACTTTGCAACACTGCTCATCCACTGCGGCGCATCTGTGAAAACTGTCCAAGCGGCACTAGGGCACGCATCACCTATAACCACACTGAACGTGTATGCACATGAATGGCCCGAAGCGGTCGACCGGACTCGCAATCTAGTCGACAGCGCACTCGGCGAAGACTTTGAGCTTGATCAGCCCATCGCCGATAATGCTCAGCCTGGCGAGTTGACAGCAGACGTTCAGGTCGCCTAGAGGGCTCCCCCACCCGCAGGACCCCCGGTACAGATCCGGTATAGATCGTCGCCACCACACGCCACCCGTCACCAACCCTAACCACCATCATTTTGGCTGGTCAAAGACCTTGTCGAGAGTATTCATGCAGGCCACGCCTGTGCAGGATGCTCTACAACGACTACAACATCGACGGGATCGGCGCGAAGAGCGACGCGGTGTACGAGATGGTGAAGTCCTTCATCGAGAGCGGCGTGCCCATCCACGGGGTCGGATTGCAGGGGCACCTGATCCTGGGGCAGGTGCCGTCGACAGTGCGGCAGAACATCCAGCGGTTCGCGGACCTCGGGGTGGAGGTCGCGTTCACCGAGCTGGACATCCGGATGAACACCCCGGCGGACGCGGCGAAGCTGGCCGCGCAGGCGGCGGACTACTCGGCGGTGGTGTCGGCGTGCGTGGCGGTGACCGGGTGCGTGGGCGTGACGACGTGGGGGTTGTCGGACAAGTACTCGTGGATCCCGTCGGTGTTCCCCGGTGAGGGCGCGGCGCTGCCGTTCGACGAGTCGTTCCGGCCCAAGCCCGCGTACGACGCGATCGCGGCGGCGTTCGGCGGGGGTTCGGCGGGGGCGTGCTCGGCGGTGTACCGGGTGATCGGGCAGTGGGGCGGCGGGTTCCAGGGCGAGGTGGTCGTGACGGCGGGCGCTGCGGCGGTGAAGGGCTGGACGGTGACGTGGCCGATCGCGAGCGGGCAGGCGGTGACGGCGGCGTGGAACGCGACCGTGACCACGGCGGGCGGGGTGGTGACGGCGCGGAACGCGTCGTACAACGGGTCGCTCGGGGCGGGGCGGAGCACGACGTTCGGGTTCTTGGTGAGCGGACCGCTCACCACGCCTCCGGCGGCGAGCTGCGCGGCGGCGTGATCGTCACCCGGTGGGGCGGTCGAGCAGGACCGCGACGCCGGTGATCTCGCGGAGCAGGTCGTCGCCGGGGGCGCCTTCGAGGGGCTCGGCCTCGGCGACGATCACCGTCGACGCGTTCAGCGCCGACGTGTAGTGCAGGGCGGAGAAGGCGACGTCCCGGATGCCCGCCGCGGCGCCGGGGAGCGGGGTGATGTCGCCGGTGCCGTGGACGTCCTCGACGCGCCGGAACTCGCGCGCGTCCCGGCGCTGCCCGAACTCGACCCAGGACACCGTGACGGCGGCGGAGGTCCCCTTGCCGTCGGACACGACGAGGAGGGTGCGGGTGATCGAGCGGCACTCGCGGTTGGCGGCGACCTGGCGGACCTCGCCGAACATGACGGCGGCGCAGTCCTGACCGGTCTGCGGGGTGGCTTGGGAGGTCTGCTTGAGCCCGAGGTCGGCCCACGGGTCGGCGGGCTCGGAGGAGGCGACGCTCGCGCCGACCACGACGACGCCCACGAGCGCGCCTGCGGTCAGCAGGCCGGCACCTGTCGCCACGATGGCCACCCCCTCCCCCACCAGCTTGCCCGGCCTGGAGCGGGGTGAAACCGGGAGGGGGGTGGGTGGTGAGTGGTGGGCAGGCGGGCGGTGGGCAGGCGGGCGGTGAGTGGTGGGCGGTTGGGCGGTTGGCGAACGGTCCGTTCACCGGGCCTGCGCCTTCGCTCGACGACAGCAGGCAGCGGCAGAGGACGAACGGTCCGCAGACTACGGGCGAAAGGTCCGCAGACCGAGGGCGAACGGTCCGTTCACCGGACCTGCGTCCCCGCTCGGACAACGGCAGGCAGCAACGAAAGGCGAGTGAACGGTCCGCAGACTACGAGCGAACGGTCCGCAGACTGTGGGCGAGTGGTCCGCAGACTGTGGGCGAGTGGTCCGTTCACCAACACGACGAGCGAACGGACCGCAGGCTGCGGGTGAATGGTCCGCAGAGCACGGGCGAATGGTCCATTGGCTAACGCGACGAGCGAACGGACCGTTCACTGGCCAGCGCAACGAGCGAACGGTCCGCAGAGTGCGGGCGAACGGTCCGTCGGCCAGCCCGCCCGCGAACGGACCGCAGGCCGCAACCGCCAGCGAACGGTCCGTTGACGGCAGCGGTTCGCGAGCGGCGCGTGGGCCGTGGCGGACGGGATCGAGGCCCCCGCCCGCCACCCCCGAGTCGTGGTCGTGATGCCGCGCCCCGGCAGTCAGGCGCGCGTGCGACCCACGTACACGTTCCGCGCCCGGTACAGCGTCTCCGCCGAAGGCCCCGGCGAGCCGGACGAGCCCTCCATCTGCAGGTTGATGATCAACCACAGCGGCTGCTTCACGAAGCCCGCGCCCCGGTGCTGGCCGACCCACCTGTCGTCCACGTAGTAGTGGATGTCCACGTCCGTGGCGCTGACCTTCGCGATCCACGCCCGGTACGCGTGCCACCCGCCGGGGTTCGACACCGTCGTCAGGGTGTTCGACCACCCGCCCGAGGCGTTCCGGTAGGTGTTCGACCAGTTCCTGCTGTCCCCCTTGAACTCCAGGATGTCGCTCTCCGGCGGCCACGAGTTGACGCCGGTCAGCCAGAACGCGGGCCACGTGCCGCGCGCCGAGGGCGCCTGGAACTCGCCCTTCACCTCCCAGTTGGGGAACTGGTCGCTCACCACCACGTGCTGCTTGGCGTGCACCGCGCCCGAGTGGTACCGGATCGGGAGGTGGGGGTCGGCCGAGCTGTTGCCCTCGTCCCAGTTGATGCGGGTCGCGCGGATGCCCAGCACGCCGCCGCTCTCCAGGAACACGTGGTTGTGGTCGGAGGCCGAGGCGTACATGCGCGCCGAGCCGTTGTGGTCCGAACCCCAGGGGTAGCGGTAGTTCCAGGCGGATTCGAGGGCCCCGTAGCTCGCGAACGAGCCGCTGATCACGTTCTCCCACGCGGCGCCGTGCGCGGGGAGCGCGCCCGCGCCGAGACCGGCCGCCCCCAGGGTCGCGCCGCCCGCTGCCAGCAGGGTCCTTCTGCTCAAGGTCATGGCTCTCGCCCTTCGCTGCGGATCGTCGTTGATCGCGGTGGCGGCGGGAAAGCGCTTGCCAGGCGCACTCTAGGAACCGGCGGCAGGCCCGTCAACGGGGGCGGTCGGGGTCGTCAGGGGTGCAGCTCGGTCGCCGCCGCGCGGAAGACCGCGTCCGCCACGCGCGCGATCTGCGGCGAGTCCAGCTTCCACTGCTGCCAGTGCAGCGGCACGTCCGCCGGGCGGTCCGGCACGAGGCGCACGAGCCCGGCGGTGCGCGCGATCTGCGCCTCGGTCAGCAGCGCCCACGCCGCGCCGGAGGTGACCGCGTCCACGAAGATCGGCCCGTCCGGCAGGTGGTGCCGCCGCGTCGACGCCGGACGCCCGGTGAGGTCGCGGCAGAACGCGTCCTGCAGGTCGTCCTTGTCGTCGAACACCGCGACCGGCGCGTCGGGCAGCCGTCCGACCCCGCCCGGCAGCCAGCGCGCGGCGAACTCGGGCGTGGCCACCGCGTAGTACCGCATCCGCCCGAGCGGCCGGACCGCGCAGCCCTGCACGGGGGTCGGCGACGACGTCACGGCGGCCACCACCTGCCCCCGCCGCAGCAGCTCGGCGGTGTGGTCCTGGTCCTCGCGGTGCAGCGCCAGCCGCACGTCCCCGGCCAGCTCCCGCACCACGGCCCGGAACCAGGTGGACAGCGAGTCCGCGTTGACCGCTACCGGCACGGCCGACTCGGTGGTCGCCAGCTCCAGCTCGGCCCCGGTGTCCTCGGCGAGCCGCGCGAGCTGGCGGCCGTACCGCGCGATGGCCGCCCCGGACTCGGTCGCCACGACCGGCCGCGAGCGCACCAGCAGCACCCGGCCGGTGCGCTGCTCCAGCTGCCGGATGCGCTGGCTGACGGCGGACGGGGTGATGTGCAGGGCCTTCGCGGCGGCGTCGAAGGTGCCCTCGTCCAGCACTGCCAGGAGGGTGCGCACGCAGTCCTGGGGGAGTTCCACCACGGGGGGCGAGGGTACCGGGAACGGGTTGCGGACACCGGGACGCGGGGGGCGGGAGTTTGCCGCCGGGTGCGCCGAAATGCATTAGCGACAATTGGAATTCACCCGGACTAGTCATGGGGCGGGGT
Source organism: Actinosynnema pretiosum (assembly GCF_024171695.1). GTDB lineage: Bacteria > Actinomycetota > Actinomycetes > Mycobacteriales > Pseudonocardiaceae > Actinosynnema > Actinosynnema pretiosum. The sequence continues at coordinate 67,922 of NZ_JAMTCF010000021.1, forward strand.
TGTGCGAACCGGCCGCACCGCTCAGCGCTCCGTCCTGCCGCTCAGCCATTCCCCGGCGCCGAAGGCGGTTCCCGACCTCGGCGGGCCAGTAAATTCGGAATGGCGTCAGGCAGGCACAACAACGGGCGGCCCCCGATGAGAGGGCCGCCCGTTGGCGAACGCGAGACCGTTGCAGCGGTATCGCGTTCAGCCTCGCCGGTCCGACGCGGAACACCCGCCGCCGAAAGATTTCGGTGGCGGGAAGGCACGGGTGGGCGGTCGTTTCCCGACGAGGTTTCCGACCGCCCGCCTCCCGTCCGCGCAGAGCAGAGAGGCCGTCCTTTCGATGACGACAATAAGACGCGCCCGCCGACGTCGACCAACCCGCCCCGCACCGCGCGCCGTCCGGCCGTCGACCTGCGCCGGGTGGACCGCTTTTCTTCGGTCGGACCGATCACCTCTCGCCACCTGGGCTGGAATAGCGCGGGTGGTCGTGCTGGTCGCGGTTCTGGCGGGGCTGCTGCTGGCGGCCGTCGCGCTGGTGCCCGCGCGGACCACCGTGGAGATCGGGCCCGTGCGCATCGCGCGCACCCACCTGGCCTGAGGTGACGCCGGTGGCCGCACCCGGTCACCGGCGTTCCAACAGCACGGCTAATGCTGCGTAAAGAACTTTAGCTGGGCTTACCAGAGATTGGTCCTTACGGTTCATCGCTGTGGAACTGATGTACGCCGTGGCCGCGGGGCTGGGCACCGGGTTGTCGTTGATCGTCGTGATCGGGTCGCAGAACGCGCTCGTGCTGCGCCAGGGCGTCCTGCGCGACCGCGTCCCGCTGGTCGTCGCGATCTGCGCGGTCTCCGACGTCCTGCTCATCGCCATCGGGGTCGGCGGGCTCGGCGGGCTGCTCACGTCGTGGCCGCCGCTGCTGGAGGTCGTGCGCTGGCTCGGCGCGGCGTTCCTGCTCGCCTACGGGGCGCTCGCGCTGCGCCGGGCGCTGCGGCCGGGCGGCGGGCTGGCGGCGGCGCCGGTGGCGGCCTCGGCGCTGGTCGCCACGTGCCTGGCCCTGACCTGGCTCAACCCGCACGTCTACCTGGACACCGTGCTGCTGCTCGGCACCGCCTCGACCGCGTGGGGCGACCTGCGGTGGTGGTTCGGCGGCGGGGCGATGGTGGCGAGCGCGGCGTGGTTCTGCGCGCTCGGGTTCGGGGCCGGGCGGCTGGCCGGGGTGTTCGCGCGGCCGTCCGCGTGGCGGGTGCTGGACGGTCTGGTGGCGGTCGTGGTGACGGCGGCCGGGATCTCCCTGATCTGGTGACGGCGGCGAGGCCCGTTCTTGTCGGGGGTCACTGGTAGACGTTCGGTGTCGGGACGAGCACGTCCCGCTACCGAGCGGAGAGCTGAGATGCGCAAGCTGGTGGTCACCGCCTTCCAGTCGCTGGACGGCGTCGTGCAGGGACCGGGCGGACCGGACGAGGACCGGTCCGGCGGGTTCGAGCAGGGCGGGTGGCTGGTGCCGTTCCACGAGGACGGGCTGGGCGAGCTGATGGCCGGGTACGTGCGGCGGGCGGGGGCGCTGCTGCTCGGGCGGCGGACGTACGACATCTTCGCGACCAGCTGGCCGCTGGCGCCCGAGGACGACCCGATCGGCGAGCGGTTCAACGCGATCCCCAAGCACGTGGTGACGAGCTCGCCGCTGACGCCGGAGTGGCGGGGGGCGAGCGTGCTGAGCGGGGAGCTGGCGGTGGCGGTCGCGGCGCTCAAGGCCGAGGAGGGCGGGGAGATCCAGGTGCACGGGAGCGGGACGCTCGTGCGGGCGCTGCTGGAGCGCGGGCTGGTGGACGAGCTGCAGGTGATCACGTTCCCGGTGCTGGTGGGGTCGGGGAAGCGGCTGTTCGGGGAGGCGCCGGTGACCTTCGAGCTGAGCTCGGTGGACCGGACGGCGACCGGGGCGGTGGTGGCGAACTACGTGAACGGGGCGGCGGGGTTGGCGCACGGGGCGTTGGGGCCGGAGACCGGGAACTGGTGAGCGGGGAGTGGGGGTGAGCGGGGAACGGGGGTGGTGACGCGGGACGGGGGCTGGGCAGAGGCGCGGCGCTGAGGCGTGGACGCCGGGTGGAGGCACGGGCTCAGGGCAGTGGCACGGGCTCGGGCTGAGGCGCGGGCGCTGAACGGAAACGCAGGCGTGAACGCGGGCCGGAGTCCTGGCCGGCGCATGGGTGTGGCGAGCTGGCCAGGTGGTGGCGAGCTGGCTGGTTGGGTAGCGAGCTGACCGGGGGAGGTGACACGACCGGGTGACGGGCAAGCGTTTGCGTCGGGTGGGGCAGCGGCAGAACGGCTGAACAGCGCCGTTCCGGCGTAACGAGTGGTCGCACGCGCTCGACTTCCGGGCGTAGCGACCGCACGGCCACCCGGAGAGCACGTGACCGACTCACCCGCCACACCCGACCCGGCGCAGCCGTCACCCGCCGCGCCGCCCGCGCCGGAACCGGGGTTGGGGCTGCCCGCGCAAGCACAGGCGGTGCCGCCTCCGGCGGGCCACGCCCCGGAAACCCCGGCCGCGCAGGCAGCCGGGGCGGTGCCGCCTGCGCTGGAAGCGGGGACGGTGCCGAGCGTGCCGATGCCGGGATCTGGGCTGCCCGCGCCGGAACCAGGGGCGATGCCACACGCACAAGCGCCGGGATCTGGGCTGCCCGCGCAGGTATCGGGCGCACAGGCACCGGGGTCGGCACCGCACGCGCCGATGCCGGGACCTGGCCTGCCCGCGCCGGAACCAGGGGCGACGCCGTACGCGCAGGCGCCGGGCTCAACGCCGCCCGCGTCGATGCCGCCGCAGGCACCGCCCGCTGCCGTGCTGCCGGAACTGGTCCCCCTCCCTGCCTCACTCAGCGCGCCGGAAGCGGGTGACGGGCCGGTTCGGGCCGAGGGGCAGTTGGGCGGACGCGCGTTCAGGATGCTCGTCGGCGGCATCGTGCTGGTCGGCGGGCTGGTGGTGACCGGGGCGCTGCTCTTCGGCGGTTCGGGTTCGGGTTCGGGCTCGGGGTCCGGTTCGGGGGTGGACGCCGGAGGTGGTGACGCGACCGCCGTCAGCGCAGGGCGGGACGAGCCGGAGTCCGGGCCGTTCACCCTGCGGGGCAGCATGACGCTGATGGATGGCGGTTCCGGTTACGCCGCCGTCGGGGACTGCGCGGGCACCGGGGGGTACGACGACATCTCCGAGGGCACGCAGGTCACCGTCTACGACGCCTCGGGCAAGATCGTCGCCATCAGCGAGCTGACGAACTCGAACTACCTGTCCCTCGGGATGTGCCGGTTCAACTTCGCCGTCGAGGACGTCCCGGACGGCGAGCGGATCTACCAGGTCGAGGTGGCGCACCGGGGGAAGATCTCCTACACCGAGGACGACGCCAGGGCGGGCAAGATCAACCTGACCCTGGGGTGAAAGCGCCGAGGGGCGGCCCGCCATCGCCGCGGGACCGCCCCCGGCTCACTGCCGCAGGTCCTCCTCGATCAGCTTCGCCGCCGCCTGCAACGGCGCGAGGAGGTCGTCGCGGACGGACAGCGCGTTGCCCCGGCTGGTGTGCGCGGACACGTTCACCGCCGCCACCACCCCGCGCGGGCCGCGCACCGGGACCGCCAAGGAGCGCAGGCCGTCCTCCAGCTCCTGGTCGACCAGCGCCCACCCCTGACCGCGCACCAGGTCCAGCTCGTGCCGCAACCGCCGCGCGTCGACGACCGTGCGCGCCGTCAACCGCTCCAGCCGCGCCTTCGCCAGGTACTCGTCCAGCCACGCCCGGTCCTGCGCGGCGAGCAGGACGCGGCCCATCGCGGTCGCGTGGGCGGGGAAGCGGGTGCCCACGCTGATCGTCACGGACATGATCCGCTTGGTCGGCACGCGCGCCACGTACACCACCCGGTCGCCGTCGAGCACCGACATCGAGCACGACTCGCGGACCTGCGCGGCGAGCTTCTCCAGGTGCGGCTGGGCCAGGGCGGGCAGGGACAGGCTGGACAGGTAGGCGTGGCCGAGCTGGAGCACCTGCGGGCGCAGCGCGAACAGCCTGCCGTCCGAGCGCACGTACCCGAGCGCGACCAGCGTGTGCAGGAACCTCCGGGCCGCCGCCCTGGTCAACCCGGTGATCCTGGCGACCTGGCTGAGCGTCAGCTCCGGGTGGTCGGCGTCGAACGCCCTGATCACCAGCAGCCCCCTGGCCAGCGACTGGACGAAGTCAGCCATCGGCGAGCACCCGCCGCGCCACCTCGAACGCCCGGTTCGCGGCGGGCAGCCCGGCGTACGCGCCGACCTGGAGCAGCACCTCCGCGATCTCGTCGCGGCTGACGCCGTTGCGCAGCGCCCCGGCGACGTGCAGCGCCAGCTCCCGCTCGTGGCCGAGCGCGGCGAGCACGGACAGCGCCACGCACGACCGGGTCCGCAGGTCGAGACCGGGCCGGGTCCACACCGCGCCCCAGGCGGTCTCGGTGGCGTAGCGCTGGAAGTCCGCGCCGAACGGGTCCTGGGCGGCCCGGTCGACGTGCGCGTCCCCGAGCACCGCCCGCCGCACGGCCATGCCCGCCTCGTAGCGGTCCGGCGCGCCGGGGGCGGCAGGGCCGAGTCGGCTGGCAGGGGCGGGGTGGGCGGCAGGGCCGAGTTGGGCAGCAGGGTCAGGTTGGGCGGCGGGACGCACCGGGCCGTCGGGGGCGACCGGCGCCCCACCTGGCCCCTGGGAATCGTGGTGCGCAGGAGAGCCGGAGGCGGAAGGCGCCCGGCCGAACGCCTCGGAACCTGGGCGCACCGGAGACTCGGAAGCGACCTGCGCCCCACCGGGCGCCTGCAGGCCGGGGCGCACCGGGGGCTCGGAGGCAACCCGCCCGTCGGGTGCCAGGGGGCCCGGGCCGCTCGTGGCCTCCGGAGCGGACCCAGCCGGGTGGACCGACCCGCCCGCCCCTTCAGCGCCCAGCCCCGCAGCGCCCGGTTCAGGCCCGGCCGAGCGGGTCGAACCGCCCGCCTCCCTGCCCCCGGCAGCGCCTCTCGACGCCTCCCCGGCAGCGCCTCCCCCCGCCTCGCCTCCCCCCACCTCGCCGCTCACGGCCGCCCCACCAGGTGCGGCACCAGCAGCTCCGCGACCGCGTCCGGCGACTCCACCACAGCCAGGTGCGCCCCTGGCACCACGTGGAACTCCGCGCCCGGCACCGCTTCCGCGATCGCCTTCCCGTGCTCCGGCGGTGTCCCCGTGTCCTCCGCCCCCGCGATCACCAGCGTGGGCGCGGTGATCCCCGGCAGCAGTGGCCGCAGGTCCAGCCTCGCCAGCGCGCCGCACGCCGCCGCGTACGACAGCGGGTCCACCTCGGACAGGCCCGCCAGCAGCCCCGCCCCGCGCGCCCCGAACGCCGGGGTGAACCACCGGGCCGCCGTGCCCTCGGCGGTCGCGCCGACGCCGCGCGCCAGCACCAGGTCCGCCCGCGCGCGCCACGGCTCGGGGTCGTCGAAGAACGCCGTGGTGCAGCACAGGGCCAGCCGCTCCACCCGGTCCGGGGCGTGCGCGGCCAACCACACGCCGACCATCGCCCCCAGCGACACCCCGGCGTGCCGGAACGCCCGCACCCCCAGCGAGTCCAGCAGCGCGAGCACCCCCCGCCCGAGGTCGCCGACGTCGCGGAACGCGCGCGGCGCGCTGCCGCCGTGGCCGGGGTGGTCGACGCGGATCACCCGGAAGTGCCGCTCCAGCACCGGGAGCAGCGGGTCCCACAGGGCCGTGGTGGTGCCGAGCGAGCTGCCCAGCACGAGCACCGGGGCGTCGCGCGGGCCGCTGTCCACGTGGTGCGGCAACGGCCCGGCGGCCCGGTCAGAGGTCGAAGAAGACGGTTTCACGTTCCCCCTGCAGGTGGATGTCGAAGCGGTACCCGCCGGGCGCCGCCGCAGCGACGAGCGTGGCTCGCGCGGCCGGGGCGGGGATCGCCGCCAGCACCGGGTCGTCGGCGTTGGCGGGCTCGTCGGGGAAGTAGATCCGGGTGACCAGCCGCACCAGCAGCCCACGGCAGAACACCGAGACGTCCAGGTGCGGGGCCTGCGCGCGGCCGTCGCCGAACGGCACCGGGCCGGGTTTCACGGTCAGCAGCCGGAACTCCCCCGACGGCGCGGTGTCGCTGCGCGAGAAGCCCCGGAAACCGTGGCGCGACACCGGACCGCGCGGGTCGTCGGGGTGGTCGAACCGGCCGTCGGGGTCGGCCTGCCAGGTCTCCACGACCGCGTCGGCGACCGGCTCGCCCGCCCCGTCCCGCACGGTCCCGGTGATCCAGAACGCGCCCGGCGTGCCCTCGGCCACGGCGTAGCAGCCGTCCGCCCACGGCAGGGCGACGCCGTGGAACGGGCCGACGGTCTGCGACGGCGTGGGCCGCCACCGCTCAGTCATCGTCGTCCCCCAGCGGCGTGGGGTCCTTGCCGCGCAGCACGATGTCCCAGCGGTAGCCCAGCGACCGCTCGGGCACCGTGCGGCCCAGGTCGAACGCGGCCACCAGCGACGCGCGGGCCGCCTCGTCGCGCACCGAGTTGAACACCGGGTCCAGCGGCAGCAGCGGGTCGCCGGGGAAGTACACCTGGGTGATCAGCCGCTGGGTGAACGCGGAGCCGAACAGCGAGAAGTGGACGTGCGCGGGCCGCCAGGCGTTGTCGTGGTTGCGCCACGGGTACGCGCCCGGCCGGACGGTGGTGAACGAGTACGCCCCGGTCGGGTCCGTGACGCACCGCCCGACCCCGGTGAAGTTCGGGTCGAGCGGCGCGGGGTGCCGGTCGGCGTCGTGCCGGTAGCGACCGGCCGCGTTCGCCTGCCACACCTCCACGAGCGCACCGGCCACCGGCCGCCCACCACCGTCGAGCACCCGCCCGGACAGGGTGATCCGCTGCCCGATCGGCTCACCGGGGTGACCGGCGGTGAGGTCGTGGTCGTGCTCCCCCACCCGGTCCGCGCCGAGCAGCGGCCCGGTCACCTCGGTGAGCCGCTGAGGCAGGAGCACCAGCGGTCTGCGCGGGGCGCGCAGCGCGTTGGAGCGGTACGCCGGGAAGTCCACCGGCGGCTGGGACCCGTGGTCCCGCCGGTACTCGGGGATCGTCGTGCTCGGCAACGCGGCCCCTCTCGATCAGCTCAACGGCCCGGTCGGCTCAACGGCCCGATCGGCCCAGTTCGGCCCAACGGCTCAGCTCAACGGCTCGGGTGCCCGGACGCCCAGGTTCCCGGACGCCTGGGTGTCCGGATGACCGGTCCGCTCACCCACCCCTGCGCGCGGTCAGCTCCCGCAGCACCGCCAACTCCTCCGCGCTCGGCGGCGCGCTCTCCTCCAAGTCCTCCGCCACCCGCAGGTCCCACTCGGTGCGCTCGCGCGCGGTCGCCACGTCCACCCCTGGGTGCAGCGCCGTCAGCACCAGCTCGCACGTCCGCGGGTCCGGCCGCAGCACCCCGAGATCGGTGATCACCACCTGCGGCCCGGCCCCGGTGAGCCCGAGCCGCTCCCGCTCCCCCGGCCCCGACCCGTGCCCGAACGAGGTGACGAAGTCGACCCGCTCCACGAACACCCGCCTGCTCTGCCGCACCACCACCACGACCTCCCCGCACGACGCCGCGATCTCCGGCGCCCCACCGGCCCCCGGCAACCGCACCGACGGCGCCCCGTAGTCCCCCACCGCCGTGGTGTTGATGTTCGCGAACCGGTCGACCTGCGCGGCCCCGAGGAACCCGACGTCGATCCGCCCCGGCTGCAACCAGTAGTTGAAGACCTCAGGCACCCCGATCACGCTCACCGCCGTCTCCGCGAGCACGCCGTCGCCGATGGACAGCGGCAGCACGTCCGGCTTCGCGCCGATCGTGCCGGACTCGTAGACCAGCACGAGGTCGGGCGCGTGCGTGCGCCGCGCCAGGTTCGCCGCGGTGCTGGGCAGCCCGATGCCGACGAAGCACACCGCGCCGTCGCGCAGGGCCCGCGCGGCGGCGACCGTCATCATCTCGTCCGAGGTGTGCCCGGTCACCGCAGTCCTCCCAACCAGCGGGAGAACTCCTCGCGGCTGCGGCTGATCGCGTCCCACGCGGAGTACGCGGCGTTGTCGCGGGTGGAGTAGCCGTGCGCGTACGAGGGGTGCGCCCCTCCCGGCACGACGGCGACCCGGTCGACCACCCAGTGCGGCAGCACGACCGCGCCGGGCACCGGCTCCAGCACGTCCACGACCTCCTCCACGGTCACCAGCGACCGCTTCGCGGCGAGCACCGCCTCCTTCTGCACCCCGGTGATCCCCCAGTACTGCACGTTGCCCTCCCGGTCGGCGCGCTGGGCGTGCACGACCGCGCTGTCCAGCCGCAGCGCGGACACCGCCGCGAGCACCTCCCCGGTGAACGGGCAGGTGATCTGCTTGATGCTGTCGGTGCGCCCCACCAGGTCCGTGCCCGCGTACCCGCGCAGCACCGCGAACGGCAGCCCGGACGCGGCGGCGGCGTACCGGTTGGCCATGCCCGCGTGGCTGTGCTCCTCCAGCTCCAGCGGCGCGGGCCAGCCGTGCTCGACGGCGTCGCGGAACCGGTGCAGCGAGCCCACTCCGGGGTTGCCGCCCCAGGAGAACACGAGCTTGCGCGCGCAGCCCGCGCCGATCATCCGGTCGTAGATCACGTCGGGGGTCATCCGCACCAGGGTGAGGTCGCGGCGGCCCTGCCGGATGGCCTCGTTGCCCGCCTCGAACGGGATCAGGTGCGTGAACCCCTCGAAGGCGGTGGTGTCCCCGTCGCGCACCACCTCCTCGACGCCGTCGGCGAGGGACGTGAGAACGGCCATCCGACCTCCTGTGCGCTGTGCGAACACGGGTGCGGCACCCGAACGAGCCTATGGCCGCGCGGGCGGGGGCCGACAGGTCCGCGTGGAGCAGCGCTCGGTAACGGACGGCCGGTGGGGCACGATCAACCACGGAAGTTCGGCAGACCACTGGGGGATCGCATGTCCGAGGAGCGGCTGACCCTGCACGAGCGGGCGGTGCTGCTCGTGCTCATGGCCGAGGCCCGCGAGCTGACCAACCCGCAGCTGCGGGAGGTCGCCGGGTTCACCCTGGACGGGGCGGCCAGGCGGCGGCTCAACGACCTGGGGCTGGTGACCAGCACGAAGGTCGGCCGGGGCTTCGCGCACGAGCTGACCGACCGGGGCGCGGTGCGCTGCGCCGAGGAGCTGGGCGCGCCGAGGCACCCGAGGTCCGGGTACGCCGGTGGCGCGCTGGCCTCGGTGCTGGCCGGGCTGGGGCGGCACCTGGACGCGACCGGGGGCACGGTGGCCGAGGTGTTCCGGCCGGACCCGGTGGCGCTGGTGCTCGCGGCGCACGGCGCGGCCGGTGGCGGCAAGGGCGGTCCGGTGCGGCTGGCAGACCTGCGGGAGCGGCTGCTCGGGGTGCCGCGCGCGGACGTGGACCGGGCGCTGGGCGAGCTGGCGCTGCGCGAGGGCGTGCACCTGTGGGGCGAGGACGACCAGAAGGCGCTGACCGACCGGGACCGCGAGGCCGCGCTCGTGCTGGGCGGGACGGCGAGGCACCTGCTGGTCGTGGCGCCGTGATGCTCGCCGGACCGGGCCTGGACGACGAGCGGCGGCACGCGCTGCAGGCCGTGCACTTCAACTCGGCGGTCGCGCCCGACGACATCTGGAGCCCGCTGGCGCACCACGTGCCGGAGCTGCACGGGCTGGTCGCCGCCGAGCTGTCGCGGGCCGTGGCGTCCGCCGCGCGCAGGCCGCGCTCGACGCCGATCGGGGTGGTGCTGCGCGGGGAGCGCGGGGTCGGCAAGACGCACCTGCTCGGCTGGTTGCGGCAGGAGGCGCAGGCGCGCGGCGGGTGGTTCTTCCTGCTCAAGCTGCTGGACGACCGGTCGTTCTGGGCGGGCGCGGTGCACGGGGCGGTCAGCGGGCTCAACACCCGCGAGGGCGACCAGCTCGGCACGATGCTGGACGCGCTGGCCACCGCCACCGGGCACACCGACGAGTCGCGGCTGCGGCTGCGCGGCACGATCCCGATCAGCCGGGAGTACCTGGACGAGCTGGTGGACCGGGTGCGCGAGCTGGACCCGCAGGTGGCGCTGGAGTGCCAGGACACGCTGCGGGCGCTGGTGCTGTACCGGGCGCGGGGGCGGCCGAGCGAGGTCGGGCACCGGTTCCTGGCGCTGGAGGACGAGGGCATCGACGAGGCCGACCGGGCGGAGTGGGGGTTCCACCTGCGGTCGCGGCCCGCGCAGCTGGTGCTGGGCGACCTGTCGCGGATCTTCGCGCTGACCGGTCCGGTGGTGATGGCGGTCGACCAGATCGACTCGGTGATCACGCAGACCCCGGACGTGGCGGGCCGGGTGGGGCTGGCGGACCGGCTCGCCGACGGGCTGATGCGGTTGCGCGAGGAGACCCGGCGGACGGTGCTGGTGGTGGCGTGCCTTCCCCGGTCGTGGCAGCTGATGTCGGAGCACGGGGTCAGCTCGGCGGCCGGGCGGTTCTCGGTGCTGGACCTGCGCACCGCCATGCCCAGCTCGGGGGTGGCGGAGGCGATCGTGCAGCGGCACCTGGGCGCGCTGTACGCGGAGGAGGGCTTCGCGCCGCCGCACCCGACGTGGCCGGTGGCGCGGGAGGCGTTCGGCGGGGCGGAGGTGGCGCACTCGACGCCGAGGCGGTTGTTGCAGCGGGTCGAGGAGCACGTGCGGTGGTGCCTGGCCCACGACGCCGAGGTGGAGCTGCGGGACTTCGCGGAGGGCCCGGCGGAGGTGGCGGCCCCCGAGGCGGACGCGGGCGGGTTGGCGGAGCTGGACGAGCGGTTCGCCCGCGCGCGTGCGGCAGCGGACGTCAGGGCGCCGCTGGACCCGGCGCGCGAGGACGAGCTGGTGCCGGAGCTGCTGTCGGCGGCGCTGCGCTGCTACGCGGTGGAGCACGGCGGCGACCTCGTGCTCGACCCGCCGCCGGGCCGCAAGCCCGCGCTGCACGCCCGGTTGCGGCAGACCCTGGACGAGGCCAGCGAGGACGAGGTGTGGTGGTCGTTCCGGGCGATCGCGCACGGCCACAGCACGGCGGTGCTGGCGCGGCTGCGCTCGGCGTGCCTGGAGGCGGGCGTGTTCGGCGGGACCGGCAAGCGCCGCCTGGTGGTGCTGCGCGGCACGCCGTTCTCGGGCGGCCCGCAGACGGCGCGGGCGGTGGGCGAGCTGGTCGCGGCGGGCGGCGAGGTCCTGCCGCTGGCGGAGGAGGACCTGCGCACGTTCTGGGCGCTGCGCGAACTGGTCGGCCAGGCGCCCGCCGGACTGCTGGCGTGGCTGGCCGCGCGCACGCCCGCGAGCCGGACCCCGCTGCTGCGGCGGGTGCTGCCGCCGGTGGGGGACGCGGCCACACCGGCTCCGCAGCGCCCGTCGGCCCCCGAGGAGCCGGTGTGGCCGGAGCGCGAGTACGAGGAGCAGGTCTGCGCGCTGCCCGCGCCACCGCCACAACGCGCCCCCGAGCCGTCCTGGCCCGAACGCGGCTGGCCGCCTGCCGAGCCGTCCCGCCTGGCGGGAAGCCTGTTCACGCCCCAGCCGTTCGCGCCCGACCCGTTCGAGCCGTCCCCTGGCTGGTCCGACGCGGCGGCGTCCGACCACCCGGCGCGCGAGTCGACCCGCGTCTCCACGACGGGCGAGTCGGTGACGCGCACCTCCGTGACGCGCGAGTCGGTCTCCGAGTCGCCCGCGCGACAGCCCGCTGCCCAGCCCATCCCGGCGCCCCACGACGCCACGATCACCCTGGGCGCGGACGCGGCCACCGGTCGCCCGTTCACCCTCCCCCTCGTCCTGCTGCGCAAGCACGTGGCCGTGTTCGCGGGCACCGGTTCCGGGAAGACCGTGCTGCTGCGCCGCCTGGTGGAGGAGGCCGCGCTGCACGGCGTGTCCTCGATCCTCCTGGACACCAACAACGACCTGGCCCGCCTGGGCGACCCGTGGCCGTCCCCACCCGAGGGCTGGTCCCCCGGCGACGCCGACCGCGCCCACCGCTACCTCACCGGCACGGACGTGGTGGTGTGGACGCCGGGCCGCGAGTCCGGCAGGCCGCTCGTGCTGGACCCGCTGCCGGACTTCGGCGCGGTGCGGGCCGACCCGGACGAGTTCAGGGGCGCGGTCGACGCGGCCGTGGCGGGCCTGCTGCCCAAGATCGCCCTGTCCGGCCGCAGGCTGGTGCACGGCAGGGCGGTGCTGACCGAGGCGCTGGCCGCGTTCGCCGGACGCGGCGGCCGGGACGTGGCGGAGTTCGCGGCGTTCCTGCACGACCTGCCGGAGGGCGCGAGCACGATGCGCGACGCCGTCAGGTTGGCCGCCGAGATGGCCGACAGCCTGCACGCGGCGATCATCACCGACCCCCTGTTCGGCGGGACGGGCCACCGCCTGGACCCCGGCGAGCTGCTCCGCCCGGCGCCGGGCGCACGGGCGCGGGTGTCGGTGATCAGCTGCGTCGGCCTGCCGACGGACGGCCAGCGCCAGGCGTTCGCGCACCAGCTCCAGCAGGCCCTGTTCGCGTGGGTCCGCCGTAACCCGGCCGGTGACCGCCCCCTGGGCGGTTTGCTGGTCCTCGACGAGGCCCAGACCTTCGCGCCGTCGCGCGGCGAGGTGGTGTCGAGCGCGAGCACGAGGCTGCTGGCGGCGCAGGCCAGGAAGTACGGCCTGGGCGTGGTCTTCGCGACCCAGGCCCCGAAGGGCCTGCACAACTCGGTCACCGGCAACACCGCGACCCAGTTCTTCGGCAGGCTGAACGCGTCGGCCCAGGTCCAGACGGCCGTGGAACTGGCCGCAGCACGCGGCGGCCGGGTGGACGACGTCTCCCGCTTGGGCGCGGGCCGCTTCTACGGCGCGACGGAGGGCACCGGCTTCACCAAGCTGCGCCTGCCGATGTGCCTGAGCCACCACCCGCAGGGCGCGCTGACGGAGGACGAGGTGCTGGCGAGAGCACGCGCCTGACCAACACGATTCCCCTCCACTCCCCTCCACGCGGGCAGTTCCGACGCAACAATGATCAACGCACCGCCCCCTGGAGGCCCCGACTTGCCAACGTTCGACCACGCCCGCCGCGACACGGACGGCAACGCGGCCCCGAACCGGGCCTTCACCTTAAACAGCAAGGTGAAGGTGTTCGAGCACGTGCAAAACCCCTTGCACGCAAGCCAAGCAGTCAGCAAGACGCACTCGCGGGCTGCGGGGCGAGCGAAGCGAGCCCACGCAGCCCCACTCCCGCGTCCCTCTTCTCCGTTTGGCCTGGCGAAGCCCGAGCACGCTCGTCAAGATGCCGCCGCACCGCCCGGAAGACCGCCCGAGTCAAACGGCGTCTTGACGAGTGTGCTTGCCTGAAAGGAGGCCAAACGGAGAAGAGGGACCCCGCCCACCGCAGGGGTAAACCGCACCACCAACAAAACGGTCACCGGCCGGCAGAGCTCGTCCCCCTCTTTTTTGGAGGCCTGCCCCGCCGGCGAGGCGAGCCCTTCAGCTCTTGATCTTCCTCTTCACCGAGCCTCATCCAGAACCGCAACCTGCTCAGCCGACAACTCCAGATCAACCGCCCCCAAGCTGTCCTCGATCTGCGCCACAGACGACGCGCCCACCAGGGGCGTCACGCCATGACCGATCAGCCACGCCAGCACCACCTGGTTGAGCGTCGCCCCGGTCTCGTCCGCGACCCGGCGCAGCGCGGCCAGCCGCACGGCCGTGCCGGGGTGGTCGTACTCGTCCTCGAACGGCCGGTCGTCGCGCACGTAGGCCCCCGACAGCAGCGGCGAGTAGGCCACCAGGGACACCCCGGGGTTCTCCTCGACGTAGGTCAGCAGCTCGCCGGAGGCGAAGCCCTGCCCACCCCTCGGGGAGCGGCGGCCCGGCAGGTCGGTCCGGGCCCTCAGGTAGCTGTGCTGGTACTGGAGCACCTCATAACCGGCCACCCCGGCCGAGGCCGCCGCCGAGCGCGCCCGCTCCACCCGCCACAGCCAGTGGTTGCACACGCCGAGCAGCCCGACCGCGCCTTCGGCGACCAGCTCGCCGAACGCGCCCACGGTCTCCTCGACGGGGGTGCCGGGGTCCTCGACGTGGGCGTACAGCAGATCGAGCCGCTCGACGCCGAGCGCGGCGCGGCTGCGGTCGGCGGCGGCGCGGATCGACTTCGCGGACAGGCCCTCGATGTTCTCGAACTTGCCCGTGTCGGCGAAGCTCAGCCCGGAGGCGTTGGGCCTGCCTCCGACCTTGGTCGCGATGACGACCTCGTCGCCGATGCCGCGCGAGGCGCGCCACCTGCCCAGTAACGCCTCGCTCTGCCCGCCCTGCGAGCGGTCGTGCCAGAAGGCGTAGTTGTTCGCCGTGTCGATGAACGTGCCACCCGCGGCGACGTACCGGTCGAGCACGGCGAACGAGGTCTCCTCGTCGACGCTGCTCCCGAACGGCATCGCCCCGAGGCCGAGCACGGTGACCTCTCGACTGCCCGCTCCGGCGCCGATCGTGCGCTTCTTCATGACTGTCCTGTTCCCTTCCGACGGCGGCGTCGTGCCACGGTAGCGACCGGTCGCGCCGGTCTGCGGGTTTTGCCTGCGGTCACGCGCCACCGCCCGAGAACGCGCCACCGCCCGAGAACGCAGCCCCGCCAGAGGACACGCCACCGCCCGAGGGCGCCGCCGCGGCGGCCAGCGCGGCGTTGACCAAAGCCATGATCGACGCGGCCTCCTCCACCAGGTACATGTGCGGCCCCGGCAGCTCGACCGCCTCGAACCCCGCCGAGGTGACCGCCGCCCACTCGGCCAGCTGCCACGCCGACACGAGCGAGTCGTCCGCGCCGCGCAGCGCGGTGATCGGGACCGGCAGGGGCTCCCGCGTGCTGGGCCGGTACTCCTCGTGCATCTCCACGTCCGCGCGCAGGGTGGGCAGCAGCAGCTCCCGCAGGTCGGGGTGCCCGAACGCGTCGTGGGTGTAGCCGGAGATGAGCTGGACGCGGGCGAGGAACTCGTCGTCGTCCTCGATGCCGGTCGCGCGCAGCGAGCGCTGCGTGCCAGGCTCCGGCGAGCCGCTGACGAACAGCCGCAGCACCTCGACGCCGGGGGTGGCGACCAGCCGGTGCGCCAGCTCGTAGGCCAGGACCGCGCCGACGCTGTGCCCGAACAGCAGCACCCGCCCCGTCCCGGCCAGCTCGACCTCCAACCGGTCGACGGCCTCGTGCACGTCCCGGTGCGGCTCGACGTCCACGAGCCGCTCGCGGCCGGGCAGCCGGGCGGGCACGACCTCCAGCCCTTCGGCGGCCAGGCCGGTCCACGGCTGGAAGAACGCGGCCCCGCTGCCCCCGAACGGCAGGCAGAGCAGCCTGGCCGTCACCGGGGGAGCCTGCGGTCGTAGGTGATCGGCAGCCGCTCGACGCCCCGGCTCGCGGAGTTGTCGTAGCGCCACGGCACCTGGTCGTCGGGGACGGCCAGCCGCAGGCCGGGGAGCCTGCGCAGCAGCGTGGTGAACGCGACGTCGCCCTCGACCCTGGACAGCGGCGCACCAGGGCAGAAGTGCACGCTGTACCCGAACGACAGGTGCCGGTTGGGCTTGCGGGTGATGTCGAGCCGGTCGGGGTCCTCGAACACGGCGGGGTCCCGGTTGGCCGAGTTCAGCATCAGGTGCACGACGCTGTTGCGCCCGACCGGGTGGCCCGCGATGTCCATGTCCTCGCTGGCGAACCGCTGCGGCGCCCGGTAGACGGGGCCCTCGTAGCGCAGGAACTCCTCGATGGCGGTGGTGACCAGCTCCGGCCGGTCGAGCAGCAGCCGGAACTGCTCGGGGTGGCGCAGCAGGGCCTGGGTGCCGTTGCCGATGAGGTTCGAGGTGGTCTTGTGGCCCGCGATGACCAGCAGCACCAGGGTGGAGACGATCTCGTCGTCGGTGTAGCCGCCGCCCTCCTCGTCGGCCGAGCGCAGCACGACGCTGGTGAGGTCCTCGCGCGGGTCGGCGCGCCGGGCGGACATGTGGGCGAGCAGGTAGGACTCGATGCCCTCGCTGGCCTCCTTGAGCCGCCGGTTGCCCTCCTCGTCGGCGTAGGGCGCGTTGCTCAGCACCATGCCCCAGTCGTGCAGGACGTCCCGGTCCTCCGGTGGCACGCCGAGGAACTCGCAGATGACCCGCATGGGCAGCGGGAGCGCGAAGTCGTTGTACAGGTCGACGACCCCGGTCTCGGGAAGCGCGTCGATCAGGTCGTCGGTGATCTCCTGGACCCGAGGGCGCAGCAGCTTGAGCCTGCGCGGCACGAACGCGTTGCCGAGGAGCTTGCGCAGCCGGGTGTGCTTGGGCGGGTCGGAGGTCAGCATGTTCTTGATGAGCACGGGGCTGCTCTCGCGCAGGGCGTCGCGGAAGAAGCCGGGCGCGTTGTCGACGCTCTTGGACAGCCGGGGGTCGGTGAACGCCTGGACGACGGTCTCGTAGTCGGTGACCACGTACGCCTCGGCCGGGTTCGGGTAGTCGATCGGGTGCACCGGCGACTGCTCGCGCGCGGCGGCGTAGGACGGGTACGGGTTGGGACCCGGCCGGGTGCAGAACTCGGCGGGCAGGGTGCCGCCCGCCTTGGACTCGGGAAGTTCCACGGTCATGACGCGTCCTCCGTGCTCTGCCTGGCCGCCAGCTCCTCGGGCGAGGGCAGCCTGCGGATGTGCTTGCTGAACGTGGGGAGCGCGGCTGCGGCGCCCGCGACCGACATGGCGGCGAACACCCAGGTGGGCCCGGCCAGGTCGAAGATCGCGCCGATGGAGAAGATGCCGATCGGCTGGGCGATCATGCCGAGGAACATGACCGCGCCGATGACCCTGCCCTGCAGCCGGTCGGGGATCAGCGCCGCGATGTAGCCGTAGATCAGGGCGCCGACGACGCCCGCGCGCAGGAACACGCAGGCGACGGCGACGCCGAGCGGCAGGACGCCGGGGATGAACGTGAGCAGCGCGGCGCACACCGGGCCGATCCACACCGCGTAGTAGAGGATCACGGTGGGGCGCACGTGCTTGAGGATCGGCGCGGCCAGCAGCGAGCCGACCAGGCCGCCGCCGCCCGCGATGGCGAGCGTGGTGCCGATGACGGCCTCGGACGCGCCCCGGTCCTGGGCGGTGGCGATGAGCGCCAGGAACATGCCGGAGTGGTTGAACGCCATGTTCGAGCCCATCGCCCAGATCACCAGGATCAGGATCACCGGCTGGCGGGCGATGGCGCGGAACCCGGCGATCGTGCCGCGCTCCCCGGTGGGGGTGGTCGCGGCGGTCCGCTCGGGCCTGGGCGCCTGGGTGGGCTTGCGGATGAGGAACAGCAGCAGCGCGGACGCCAGGAACGACACGGCCGCGGACAGGAACGGCAGGGCGCGGGCGATGCCGAACAGGCTGCCGCCGATGGGCGGGCCGATGACGGTGGCGCCGAAGAACCGGATCTGGTTCTGCGCGGTGGCCTGGGTGAGCTGCGAGGGCGGCACGAGCTGCTTGATCGCGGCGAGCCCGGCCGGGTTGGACACGCCGAGGAACGCCGAGGACAGCACGACGACGGCGAACGTGGCGACGACGTGCACCTGGTCGGTCCACACCAGGAAGCTGAAGAGCACGAGCAGGAGCACCCGCGCCAGGTCGCAGACGACCATGATGAGCCTGCGGTCGAACCGGTCGGTGAGCGAGCCGCCGGGCAGGGACATGACCCCGGCCACGACCAGCTGCACCGCGCTGACGGCGCCCGCGTAGGTCGCGGAGCCGGTGGTGGCGAGGATCAGCAGCGGGTAGGCGATCTCGGCGGCCTCCTTGCCGATGGCGGCGAGGAACTGGCTGATCCACAGCGCCTGGAAGTCGCGGTTGCGGAACAGCGGCCGGTCGGGGGCCGGGGTGGGCGCCCCCGCCTGCTCGGGCGCGCTCGGTTCAGCGGACATGCTCGGTCCTCTCCGCGTTGGCCAGCACCCCGCCGATGCGGCGGGCCAGGTCGTGGACGTGCGGCTCGGCGAGCATCGACCAGTGGTCGCCGGGCACCGGGTGGACCTCGACGCCGCCCAGGTAGAGCGGGGCGAGGCGGGTGGCGGCGGCGCGGTCGCCGCCCGCTCGGAAGAGCGCCGCGCGCACGGGCAGCGCGGCAGGCCGGTAGGTGGCCAGGGTGCGGGCCTTGGCCCGGATGGCCGCGCGCAGCGCCGGATCGCGGCGCACCGCCCTGCCGACCGGGCCGAGGCCGAGCGCGGCGTCGAGCAGGGTGCGCGCCCCGTCCCAGCGGAAGCCGGGGTCGCTGCCGCTGGGACGTCCCGGCCTGCCGCGCACGTAGGCGTCGAGCAGCAGCACCGGGCCGACCCGCTCGCCCCGCTCGGTGAGCTGCCTGGCCACCTCGTGGGCGAGGACGGCCCCGAAGGACCAGCCGCCGATGGCGTGGGGGCCGTCGGAGGCGCGCAGCAGGGCGTCGACGTGCCGCGAGGCGCGCTCCTCGACGGTTCCGAGGTCGTGGCGGGGTTCCAGGGCGAGCACGGGGACCTCCAGCGCCTCGGCGAGCCGCCGGTAGATCAGCGCGTTGCCCGAGGCGTCGGCGATGAGGAACAGCGGCCTGCCCTGGCCCTCCGCCAGGGGGACCACGTCGACGGCGTCCGGCTCGGCGGGCGCGGGTCCCGCCGCGCGGACCAGGTCGACGAGGGCGCCGAACGTGGGCCGGAGCAGGAACTCGGTGACGGGCACGGTGGCCCCCAGCTCGTCGCGGACGCGCCCGAGCAGGCCGACCGCGACGAGCGACTCGCCGCCCAGCGAGCGGAAGTCGTCCGCGCTCGCGGCCGACGGCACGCCCAGGGCCGAGCACCAGAGCCGCTCGACGCCCGCGCGCACCGGGTCGTCGCCCGCCCGGCGGGTGGTGGTGGCCGCCGGGCGCGCCGGGGGCGCCTCGGGGACGTCGGTGGCGAACGGGTAGGTGGGGAGGGACACCGGCCGGTCGTCGGGGTCGCGCAGCACGTCGAGCGCCTCGTCGACGCCGCGCTCCCACAGGGCGCCGAGGGCGCGCAGCAGGTCGTGCTCGGACCCGGTGCGGCCGAGCAGCGGGATGGTGGTGCTTCCGGGCCGCCAGCGCGGGTGCCTGCGCAGCGCGGACAGCATGGACGCGCCGGGGCCGAGCTCGACGAAGGTGTCGAGGCCGTCGTCGACGAGGGCGCCGACCGCGTCCTCCAGCAGCACCGGGGAGCGCAGCTGGCCCGCCCAGTAGTCGGGTTCGCGCACGTCCCGCGCCCACGTCCCGGTCCGGTTGGACACCAGCCGGAACCGGGGTTCCGAGCTGGCCACCGCGGCGACGGCCGCGCCCAGCTCGACCGAGGCGGGCACCATGAGCGGGCCGTGGGCGGCGAGGGAGGCGGTCTGCACCCGGACGTCCACGTCGGTCAGCCTGGACAGCGCGGTCTCCATCGCGGCCACCGGGCCGGACACGACGAACCGGTTGGTGCCGCGCACCGCCAGCACCACGTCGAGCCCGGCCAGCCGGTCGGTCAGCAGCTCCTCGGTGGCGTCGACGGCGGCCATCAGCCCCGGTTCGGTCGCGGCCATGCCGCTGGCGCGCAGGTGGACCAGGTCGACGGCGTCGGCCCAGGACCACAGGCCCGCGATGGCCGCCGCCGGGTACTCGCCGACGCTGTTGCCCAGCAGCGCGGCGGGCCGCAGGCCCCACTCGGCGAGCTGCTCGCCGAGCGCGACGCCGAGTGCGAGCAGGCCGAGCTGCTGGTGCACGATGTCGTCGAACCACCGCGGGTCGGCCGCCGGGTCGACGACGGGCGTCAGGTCGACGCCGTGCCTGCCGAGCGCGAGCGAGCGCAGCTCGTCGAAGGCGGCGCGGAACGCGGGCAGCAGCCCGTGCGCCGTCGCGCCCGCCGGGGAGCCGAGCACGCCGTGGCCGGGCAGCAGGAACGCGACGCGGTCCAGCCCGCCGGGGGCGGTGGTGCTGGGCGGGTCGGCGAGCAGCTCGGCGGCGCCCGCGAGGTCCGGGGCGACGAGGGCCTGCCGGTGCGGGTGGGCGCGCCGGTCGGCGAGCGTCCTGGCGACGTCGCCGAGCGCGAGCGGTTCCGGGAGCGGGGCGGGGGCGCTAGGCCGCTCGCGGCCCTCCCGGTCGCCCGCTCCGGTGAGCAGGACGACGGATTCGGCCCCCGAGGCCCCGGCTTCGCCGAGCACGACGACGACCTCCGCACCGGTGGCGGCGGTGTCGCCGATCCCGTCGACGGCGATCCCACCGACCGCGAGCGCGCCGACGACGGCGGTGTCACCGGCGGCGGGCGCGCCCGAGGTCACCACGTCGCCGATCGCAGGTGCGGCAACGGTTGCCGGGCCACCGGAACCACCAGTCCCCAGTGCGCCAACGCCCACCGCGTCACCGGAACCACCGGTCTCCAGCGCGCCAACGCCCACCGCGCCGCTGTTCCCACCACTCCCCGACGCCCCAGCGGTTTCCCCGCCGACGACGCCGCCGGTTCCCCCCGGCGCACCCGAGGTCACCGCGCCCGCCAGGGCGTCGGCGAGCGCGCCGCGCGCCCGGTCGAGCGCCTCCGGCGTCGCCCCGGACAGCGCCAGCACCCGCGCCCCGCGCCCGGCCCGCCCGGTGCGCGCGGGCGGTTGCTGCACGATGACGTGCGCGTTGGTCCCGCCAACGCCGAACGAGCTGACCGCCGCCAGCCGGGTCCCCCGGTCCGGCCACGGCTCCAGCCGCGAGCCCACGGCGAACGGCGTGGTCTCCAACTCCTGCAGCGGGTTCGGCGTGGTGAAGTGCACCGTCGGCACCAGCTCGCCCCGGCCGACCATGAGCACCGCCTTGATCAGCCCGGCGACGCCCGCCGCCGACCCGGTGTGCCCGAGGTTGCTCTTGACCGCGCCGAGCCCGCACCAGCCGACCCGGTCGGAGGCGGGCCCGAACACGTCGGTGAGCGCCTGCACCTCCACCGGGTCGCCGATCCTGGTCCCGGTGCCGTGCGCCTCCACGTAGTCCACGTCCAGCGGGTCGACGCCCGCGACGTGCTGCGCGTAGCGGATGACGTCGCGCTGCCCGGACACCGAGGGCGCGGTGTAGCCGACCTTGTCCGACCCGTCGTTGTTGATGGCGGAGCCGAGCAGGACGCCGAGCACCCGGTCGCCGTCGCGCTCCGCGTCCGCCAGGCGCTTGAGCACCACGACGCCGACGCCCTCGCTGGGCACCGTGCCGGAGGCGAGCGCGTCGAACGGGCGGCAGTGCCCGTCCGGCGACAGCACGCCGCCCGGTTCGTGGAGGTAGCCGAGCTCGCCGTCGCCCATCACCGCGACGCCGCCCGCGAGCGCGAGGTCGCACTCGTCGCCGCGCAGGCTGGCCGCCGCCATGTGCACGGCGGTCAGCGAGGTCGAGCAGGCGGTCTGCACGGTCGCGGCGGGCCCGCGCAGGCCGAGCTTGTAGGCGACCCTGGTGGCCAGGAAGTCCCGCTCGACCCCGAGGTAGCCGACCATCTCGCCGAGCTCCTCGTCGGGGGTGGCGCTGACCCGGTCCGCGCCGCCGTAGATCCCGATCCAGCCGGGGAAGCGGGTCGGGTCAACGGCCGCGTCGTCCAGCGCGGCCACCGCGCACTCCAGGAACACGCGCTGCTGCGGGTCGATGCCCGCCGCCTCGGCCCTGCTGTAGCCGAAGTACGACCAGTCGAAGCCGCGCGAGCCGGGGATCAGGCCCATGGCGGGCACGAACCCCGGTTTGCGGATCAGCTCCGGGTCGACCCCGGCCGCGAGCAGGTCGGCCTGGCTGAACCGGCTGATGCCCTCGGCGCCCGCGCGCAGCAGCCGCCAGTACCGCTCCACGTCGGGCGCGCCGGGGAACCGGCACGCCATCCCGATGACGGCCACCGCCGTCCCCCGGCTCACCGGGCCTCCTCGACGAGCCTGCGCAGCCCGGCCGGGGTGGGGTCGCGCAGGAAGTCGCGCACCCGCACGCTCGCCCCGGTCCGCTTCCGCACGAGCTTGACCAGCCGGACGACGCCGAGGGAGTTCCCGCCGACGGTGAAGAAGTCCGCGTCGGCCGGGTAGTCGGTGGCCTCCCCGCCGACCGCCTCGGCGAACAGCCCGACCGCGACCGAGAGGTCCGCGGTGGGCGGTGGCGCGCTCGGCGGCCCGGCGACGGCGGCCAGCGCGCGCCGGTCGACCTTCCCGTTGCCGGTCAGGGGGACCCGGTCCACCAGCGCCCACAGCACCGGCACCATGTAGGACGGCAGCCTGCCCGCGAGCGCGTCGCGCAGCTCGGCCGTGCCGACCTGGACTCCGGGCTCGGGCACGACCGCGGCCATGAGCCGCTTGTCCGCGCTGTCGCCCTCGGTCACCGCGACGACCGCGTCCTTGACCCGCTCGTCGGCGGTGAGGGCCGCGGCGACCGCCGACAGCTCGACGCGGTAGCCGCGCAGCTTCACCTGGTCGTCGCGCCTGCCGAGGAACCGGAGCCTGCCCGCCGAGTCGAAGCGCACCAGGTCGCCGGTGCGGTAGAGCCGCTCGGGCACGTCCGGCGAGAAGCGGCCGAAGGCGCGCGCGGTCTCGGCCTCGTCGTCGAGGTAGCCGTCGGCCAGGCCCGCCCCGGAGGCGTGCAGCTCGCCGACCGCGCCGGGCGGCACGAGCCTGCCCCGCTCGTCGAGCACGTGCACGCCGGTGCCGGGCAGGGGCGTGCCGATGGGCAGCGGGCCGTCGACCTCGTCGGGGTCGGTGACGCTGTGCGTGGTGGTGAACGTGGTGTTCTCGGTGGGCCCGTAGCCGTTGGTGACGACCAGGCCGGGGTGGGCGCGCAGCAGGCGGGCCACGTGCTCGTGCGGGACGACGTCGCCGCCGGTGAGCAGCTGCCGCAGTCCGCCGAGCCCGTGCGGCGCGAAGTCCACCACGAGCCGGAACAGGCCTGCGGTGAGCCAGGCGACGGTGACCCGGCGCTCCAGCAGGAACTCGGCGAGGTCGCCGGGGGTGGGCAGGCCTGCGGGCAGCACCTCCAGGGTCGCGCCGGTGAGCAGCGGGCCCCACAGCTCCAGCGTGGAGGCGTCGAAGGCCAGCGGGGACAGCCGCAGCACCCGCTCGCCGGGGCCGAGGCGGACGAAGCCGGAGTCGTGGACGAGCCGGACGACCGCGCGGTGCGGGACGAGCACGCCCTTGGGCTTGCCGGTGGAGCCGGAGGTGAAGGCGGTGTAGGCGGGCGACCCGACGTGGGTGACCGGTTCGGGCAGCTCGTCGCCCGGTCGGCTCTCCCAGTCCGGTGACCAGGTGGGCGTCACCGGAACGCCCAGCGCGGCGATCCGGTCCGCGTGCTCGGGGGCGACGAGCGCGGCGGTGGGCGCGGCGATCCCGATGACGCGGTCGGTGTGCGCGGGGGTGGTGGACAGGTCGACGCCGACGTAGGCCGCGCCGAGCGCGATCACGGCGAGCGCGGCGACCACCTCGGCGATCGAGCGCTCCAGGCCGAGGAGCACCCGGTCGCCGGGCCGCACGCCCGAGGCGCGCAGCAGCGCGGCCTGCCTCGCGGCGGCGGCGGCGAGCCCGGCGTAGGTCAGCTCGACCTCGCCCTCCCGGACCGCGATCGCGTCGGGGGCGCGCCGCACGACCTCGCGGAACAGCCCGTCGACGGTCCACGGGTGCGCGGCGCGGGGCGTGCCGCCCGCGTCGGCGAGCCGGGCCAGGCGGGCCGGGGACAGGCAGCGCGCGTCCTCCAGGCGGGTGTCCAGGGCGAGCTGCGCGACGGCGGTGGCGAAGTCGTCGGCGAACCCGCGCACCTCGTGCTCGGAGTACAGCGACGACGAGTACTCCAGGTGCCCGGCGAGCGCGGGCGCGGAGCGGCCGATCAGCAGCGACAGGTCGAACTGGGCGCCGCCGCCGTGGCCCTCCTCGACGCGCAGGCCCGCGACGGGGGTGGTGATCTCCTGGGGCACGAGCTGGTCGTGCATCCCGAACGACACCTGCACCAGCGGGTGCCCCGAGGGGCTGCGCTGGACGCCGAGCCGGGCGACGGCCTCGTCGAACGGCAGGGCGCCCGCCGCGATGGACAGCGCGAGGGAGCGGTGGACCGAGCGCAGGTGGTCGGCGGTGGTGGCGTCGTCGTCGACCTCTACGAGCACCGGGACGAGGTTGCCCGCGACGCCGACGTAACCGGTGAGCTCGGAGCTGTCGCGACCGGTGAGCGGGACGCCGACGAGCAGCCGCCGGGCCCCGGTCCACCGGCTCAGCGCGAGGCCGAACGCGGCGAGCAGGTAGGCGAACGGGGTGACGCCGAGCTCGTGGGCGCGCCGGAGCGCGATCGCCGTGGCCTCGGGGCCGAGGTCCACGCCGGTGCGGGCGCCCTCGGCGTCGCGCACCTCGGGCCGGGGCCGGTCGGCGGGCGGTTCGAGCACGGTCGGCACGCCCGCGAGGTGGGTGGCCCAGAAGTCGGCGGCCCGGTCCCAGTCGCCGTCCGCGCGGGCCCGCTCGTGGGCGCGCGCCAGCACCTCGGCCGACGGGCCGGGCGCGTGCTCCCCGGTCGGCGCGCCCAGGGCGATCTCGGCGTGCCGGGCGAACAGCTCCTCCAGGAGCAGACCGACCGCCCAGCCGTCGAGCACCATGTGGTGCGCGGCGAGCACGACGGCCTGGCGACCGTCGGCGCGCTCGACCAGGACCAGCCGGTGGGCGGGCGCGGCGGCGAGGTCGAACGGGGCGCGGCCCCGCTCGGCGGCCACCCGCCGCACCCGCTCGGCGAAGCCGCCGCCCTCGACCACGACCCGCTCGACGGGGGGCCGGTGGTCGGGCAGCACCACGGGGGCGACCTGGTCGTCGCCCAGGTCGCGGTAGACCGTGCGCAGGCCGGGGTGCCGGGCGGCGACCAGCGCCAGCGCGCCCTCCAGGGCGTCGACGCGCAGCGCCCCGGACTCGACGAAGCACAGGAACACCAGGTTGTAGGGCGACCCGCCGGTGACCCGTTCGATCAGCCACATGCCGCGCTGCGCCGGGGACAGCTCCCCCGAGGACACCGGCTGGCCGGGGGTCGTCGGGAGACCCCCGGTCGCCGGGTGGCCGGGGAGGGCTGCGGCGCCGGACGAGGCCGGAACGCCGGAAGTCGTCGGCGCGCCGGAGGGGAGGGAGCCGCCGAGAAGCGCTTCCCCGCCAGAAGTCGTCGGCCCGCCGGGAGTCGTCGACCCACCAAGAGTCGTCGGCCCGTCGGGAGAAGCCGGGCCGCCAAGAGTCGTCGACCCGCCGGGAGAAGCCGGGCCGCCGGACAGCGCCCGCCCGACCGGGTCCGGCCGCCCGCCCCGGTCCGCAGGCGCGCCGGGGGAGACCGGGCTGCCTGCCGTCGCGGCTCCGCCGGGCGGCACCCGCCCGTCCGCGCCCGGCCCGGCGTCGCCTGCGGCCTCCTGGCGCACCGGGTCGGGGGTGGCGCCCGCGAACACCTCGGCCAGCGGGGAGCCGCCGAGCAGGTCGGCCACGGGTAACCGCAGGCCCAACCGCTCGCGGGCGAGCGCCACCAGGCGCATGGCGCGCAGCGAGTCGCCGCCGGAGGCGACGAAGCTGCGCGCGGGGTCCACGTCCGCGCCGAGCACGTCGGACGCGAGCGCGTCCAGGGTCGTCGTCGTCACCACGCCGCCGTCCCCGATCAGCTCGGGCGCCGGTCGCGGACGGCGCCGAGCAGCCGGTCGCGGCCACCAGCCCGCGCGGGCCGCTGGGTGCTGGCGGCGGCCTCGTCGGTGAGCAGTTCGGCGTGGCCCCTCGCGGTGCCCGCGCGGAACAGGTCGGCCGTGCGCACGGCGCGGCCGGACAGCTCGCGCAGGCGCTCCACCAGCACGACCAGGCGCAGCGAGTCGCCGCCCGCGTCGAAGAAGCTGGTGTCGTCGCCGAAGGTGTCGTGGCCGAGGACCTCCGCCCACACCGAGCGCACGAGGTCGAGGCGCGCGGCGGGGTCGGTCAGGTCGCGGGTCTCGCGAGCGGGTTCGAGCACGGCTTCCTCCGGTGAACGGGCCAGGTCGTGCGCGCACCGCCGCAGTGCGGCGAGCAGGGCGTCGACCGTGGACTCGGTGAACAGGTCGGTCGGGTGGTCCAGCGACAGCCGCAGACGGGCGCCCGGTCCGGGGCTGCCGGGGTTCCCGGCACTCCCCGCGTCCCCGGCGCTCCCGGTGTCCCCGACGCTCTCGTCGACGTGCACGAACAGCGCGAGGTCCCACTTGCTGTACTGGGGTTCCAGCGGCCGGTAGCGGCCGGTGACGCCGGGCGCGAGCCGGATCGGCGCGGGCACCTCGGCGAGGTTGACCAGGACCGGGGTCATCGGCAGCCTGCCCACGTCCCGGTCCGGGTCCAGCTCCGAGGCCAGCGCGTCCAGCGGAACGTCCGCGTCGACGAACGTCTCCAGGCACGCGGTGCGCGCGACGCCCAGCAGATCGCGCCAGGTGGTCGACGCGTCCAGCGCGACGCGCAGCACCAGGGTGGTCATGAACATGCCGACGGCCTCGGCGGAGGCCGGGTCGTCGCGGCCGGGCCACACCACGGAGAACAGGAAGTCCCGCTGGGCGCCCCGGCGGGCCAGCGCGCCCGCGAGCAGGGCCACCCCGGTCATGAACGGGGTGCAGCCCTCCTCGGCGGACGCGCGCAGCACGCCCTCGGTGGTGGCGGCGTCCAGGTCGGCGCCCCGCAGCGAGCCGAGCATGGACAGCTCGTCGTCGGGGGCGCGGTCGTAGGGCAGGTCGACGGTGGTGGGCGCGCCGCGCAGGCGCTCCACCGCGTCGGCGATCCGCTCCGCCAGGTCGGCGGCGGGCGGGGCGACGAGCAGGTCGGCCGGGTGCGGCCGGTCGGGCAGCGGCGCGTCGGGGCCGTCGCGGTAGAGCGCGCCGACCTCGTCGAGCACGATCCGCCGGGACGTCGCGTCGAAGACGATGTGGTGCACGGTGAGCACCAGCAGCGTGGTCCCCCCGTCGAGCTTGATCACCTCGGCTCGGGCGGGCGGCTCGTCGTCGAGCTCGAACGGGGTGTAGCAGAGCGCCTCGACGAGCCTGGCGAGCTCGTCCTCGGTCCAGCCCTCGGCGCGGGCGTCGATGAGGCCGACCTCGGCGGGCTCGCCGTCCGTGCGGTACTCGACGCGGAGGCTGGTGGTGTTGAGGCGGAACCGCGAGCGCAGCGCGGGGTGCCTGGCCAGGACGCGCTCGACCGAGTCGACCAGCGCGGCGTGGTCGACGGGCCCGGTGAACTCGATGACCGAGGGGATCAGGTAGGTGGGCCTGAGCCGCTCGATCCGGTCGAGGATCCAGATGCCCTGCTGGGCGGGTGTGGCGTGGTACCAGGTGTGGTCTCGGACAGCGGACATGCGAGCAGCACTCCCCCGCGAACTTCAGCGGAACGGCGGAAAACCGACACGACAAATCACCGCCGACCCGCTTTGGGCAGCACGGCGTCCAACAGAACAGCGGATGTTCAAAGCCCCAGTTCAAGCCCCAGTTCAAGCCTTTCGAGTTCGAAAGCTAACCCCCATTGGAAGAGCGGTCAAGCAAGCCTCTTCGGTGATTTGCAGAACCACTCCTCGGGCCACTTCGGAAACTTCTTGACACGTCGCGAAGGCCCGTGCTTCACTCGATCGAAATCCGGGTTTGACCATTTCAGACGGATCTTCGCGGTCCAACCGGACTATTTTTCTCCGACACTTCGGGCGATTCAGCGCTACCACGACCGGCGCAGCGGGCGGGCCCCGCGGCGGCGGCGTGCCCGCGCGCCCGAGTGCCCGCCTCCTCGACCACCCGGTCGTGCGATGAGAGGAACGCGCGCATGACGGTTCACGGCGTGACGGGCTGCCCGGTGCACCACGGGGGCCGCCCGGACCTGATCGACCCGAGGCTCTACACGACCGGCGACCCGCACGCGGAGTGGGCGCGGTTGCGCGCGCTGGACTCGCTGAGCTGGAGCCAGGTGGACGAGCGGCGGGGCTACTGGTCGGTGGTGACGTTCGCCGAGACCGACCACGTCCTGCGCCACCCCGAACTGTTCACCTCGGAGCGCGGCACCATGCTGGAGCTGCTGGGCGTGGACGACCCGGCCTCCGGCCAGCAGCTGGTGGTCACCGACCCGCCACGGCACACCAGGATGCAGGCCAGGTTGAAGAAGGCGCTGGCCATCCGCTCGGTGGACAAGCAGCGGGAGATGATCCGCGACCTGGTGGTGCGGCTGCTCGAACCGCTGGCGGACGGCGGCGCGTTCGACCTGGCCGAGGCGATGCGGCTGCTGCCGATGTCGGTGACCGGGACGATGATCGGCCTGCCCGAGTCGGACTGGGCGTGGCTGAGCGATTTGACCTCGGCGTGCGTGGCGGCGGACGACCCGGACTTCCAGGTCGCCGACGGCAAGGAGGCCACGCTCACCACCGCGCACCGCGAGCTGTTCGTCTACTTCCAGGACCTGGTGACCTTCCGCCGCGACCAGCTCGGCGACGACCTGCTCAGCGTGCTGCTGACCACCAGGTTCGACGGCCGGTTCATGTCGCCCAGCGAGGTGGTCGCGAACTGCTACAGCCTGCTGCTGGGCGCCAACGTGACCACCCCGCACGCCCCGAACTTCGTGTTCGCCGAGTTCATCGGCACGGACGTGCTCCCGGACTGGTCGCGGAACCTCGCCGAGGTCGGCGCGAGCGGCGTCGAGGAGGCGCTGCGCTGGGCGTCGCCGGTCAACCACATGCTGCGCTACGCGACCCGCGACGTGGAGCTGCGGGGGACGCTGGTCAGGGAGGGCGAGGCGGTGGTGGTGTGGCTGGGCTCGGCGAACCGGGACGACGCGGAGTTCGCGAACGGGTCGACGTTCGACATCCGCAGGAAGCCGAACAAGCACCTGGCCTTCGGAATCGGTCCTCACTACTGTGTCGGCCACAGCGTGGCCAGGGTGACCGTGAAGACGCTGTTCGACGAACTTCTGTCCGGATTTGACGATTTTCAGCCGGCCGGAAAACCTGAGCGCCTGCTGTCGAATTTCGTGTCAGGTTACAAACGTGTTCCCATCACCGCACGGCGACGCGCGTTCCCGAAGCAGCCGATTAATTGATCTTCACGCTCGATCCGCGGCGCGGCCGGTCGGCCGAATAGATCGGTCACCGCCGTTTTCCCGGCGGGCCGGGTGGCGTCCGGCCCGCCTGCCGCTCACCCCTCCGCCTGCACCACCAGCAACGTCAGGTCGTCGTGCTCCGCGTCCCCCAACCACTCGAACACGACCCCCCGCAACCGCTCCGCGATCTCCTCGGCCCCGAGCCCCGCGCACCCGGCCAGCGCCTCGGACAACCGCTCGTCCCCGAACAGCTCCGCCCGATCCCCCCGAGACCGGGCCTCCGTCACCCCGTCGCTGTACAGCAGCAGCGTCTCCCCCGGTGACAACGTCACCGTGGCCTGGCTGAACCGGACCTCGGGCAGCACCCCCACGATCCCCCCGCGCACCGCGATCTCGTCCACCCGTCCCCCGGTCCGCAGCACCAGCGGCGACGGGTGCCCACCGGCCGCGAGCGTCATCCGCAACCCCCCGGCCTGCACCGGGACGAACGTCCCCACCACGATCGTGGTGAACAACCGGCTCCCCGCCGCCCGCAGCGCCGTGTTCAGCAGGTGCAGCAACTGCGCGGGCCGCTGCTCCACCAGCAGCAGCGTGTGCAGGCTCTGCCGCACCCGCCCGCTGTGCACCGCCGCCTCGACCCCGTTGCCCGCCACGTCCCCCAGCGCGAACGCCGCGCTCCCGTCCTCCCTCGGGTGGACGTCGTAGAAGTCCCCGCCGATCATCGTCGCCCGGTGCGCGGGCTCGAACACCTGCGCCAGCCGCGCCCCCGCGACCTGCGGCAGCGGGGTCGGCAGCAGCCCCGCGCGCAGCGCGTCCACGGTCCGCCGCTGCTCCCCGAACCGCTCCCCCACCGCGATCGCGGCCGTCGCCCGCTCGGCGAACCGGCGCAGCAGCTCCGCGTCCCCGGACGGCCCGAAGCACACCAGCGCCGCACCCGGCGTGAGCGGCACGGCGGTCGCCTTGGGGGCCTCGCCCGAGGGCAGCCCCCACGGCGCGTCGCCCGGCTCCACCAGCTCGGCGCTGTCCCGCACCCCGTCCAGCACGTCCGTCAGCCCCGGCGCGCCCTCGGCGACCTGCCGGGTGCCCCGGCTCACCACCACGTCCCCGCCGGGGGACCGCCGCCACCACTCCAGCCGCCCGCGCTGCCCCGGCACCACCACGACCGCGTGAACCGCGGGCGCGAGTTCGACCACCGCCCGCAGCGCGGCGTCCCGGTCGATCACCCCGTCGAGCCGCCGCGCCACTCCGTCGAGGAGGTCGTCGGGCGTCCGGTAGTGCGCGACCCACCCGTCGCCGAGCTGCCGGGACCGCCCTCCGGGCGCGGCGGCGGCGCCGACGCGGGCGTCCGGGAACAGCGCCTCGGCCGGGGGGTTGGCCAGGCGCACGACGCCTTCCGGGTCGAGCACGACGACGGCCTCGTGGAGTCCGCCGACGAGCAGGCGCCAGTTCTCCGGGGTGAAGCCCTCCGCCGTGCCCTCCTGACCGCCCCCCTCGGCACTCGCGGCGGGCCCCTGTCCGGCCCCGCGCCAATACCCCTGGGCCATCTCCGGCTCCTGTGTGTCGGGTCTGTCCCCAACTTATCGGACCGCACCGGCACGCGGCCGGTCGGACAGTGGCAGGCTTGCCCACAGAGGCTGCGGCCACAGGCAAGGAGCAAACCCGCTGAGCCCCAGCGCGGGACCAGGGCGCACCGGCGCGCGGCCCCGCACTGCTGCGAAGCGCGGGACCCGCTGGACATTCGGAGGCTGGAGTGACGACCGCTCGGGACGACACGGACGTGACCCTGGACCGGCTGCTGGCCGCACTGAGGGAGATGCGCGACGGGAACTTCCGCCGCCGCCTGGTGGTGCCGTTCGGCAGCAGGTTCGCCGAGGTGGCCACCGTGTTCAACGAGATCGCCGAGCGCAACCAGGCGCTCGTGGGCGAACTGGTTCGGGTGCGGCAGTCCGTCGGCCAGGAGGGCAGGCTCGGCGAGCGGCTCAGCCCCGGCGCGGGCGGCCCCGGCGGCTGGGCGATGGCGACCGACTCGGTGAACGGGCTGATCGACGACCTGAGCGCACCCACGACCGAGCTGAGCCGGGTGCTGGCGGCGGTGGCGCGCGGCGACCTGTCGCAGGAGCTGACCGTGAGCTCGCGGGGCGAGCTGGCCGCGCTGGTCGACAGCTTCGACTCGATGACGTCGACGCTGCGCACGTTCGCGGGCGAGGTGACCCGCGTGGCGCGCGAGATCGGCACGGACGGCCGCCTCGGCGGTCAGGCCGTGGTGCCGGGGGTGGCCGGGACCTGGAAGGACCTGACCGACAACGTCAACTTCATGTCGGGCAACCTGACCGCGCAGGTCCGCGACATCGCCCAGGTGGCGACGGCGGTGGCGCAGGGCGACCTGTCCCAGAAGATCACCATCACCGTCGCGGGCGAGATGCTGGAGCTGAAGGAGACCATGAACACCATGGTCGACCAGCTCTCCTCGTTCGCCGACGAGGTGACGCGCGTGGCCCGCGAGGTCGGCACGGACGGCCGCCTCGGCGGCCAGGCGCAGGTGTCCGGGGTCGCGGGGACCTGGAAGGACCTGACCGACAACGTCAACTTCATGGCGGGCAACCTGACCGCCCAGGTGCGCAACATCGCCCAGGTGGCGACGGCCGTGGCGCGCGGCGACCTGTCCCAGAAGATCACCGTCGACGCGCGCGGCGAGATCCTGGAGCTGAAGAACACCCTCAACACGATGGTCGACCAGCTCTCCTCGTTCGCCGACGAGGTCACGCGCGTCGCCCGCGAGGTCGGCACCGAGGGCAAGCTCGGCGGCCAGGCCGAGGTCGAGGGCGTCTCGGGGACCTGGCAGAAGCTCACCGAGAGCGTGAACTCGATGGCGGGCAACCTGACCAGCCAGGTCCGCAACATCGCGCAGGTGACCACGGCGGTGGCGCAGGGCGACCTGTCGCAGAAGATCGACGTGGACGCGCGCGGCGAGATCCTCCAGCTCAAGACCACGATCAACACGATGGTCGACCAGCTGTCCTCGTTCGCCGCCGAGGTGACCCGCGTGGCCCGCGAGGTGGGCAGCGACGGCAGGCTCGGCGGGCAGGCGCAGGTGCCGGGCGTCGGCGGGACGTGGCGCGACCTCACCGACAGCGTGAACTTCATGGCGGGCAACCTCACCAGCCAGGTCCGCAACATCGCGGGCGTGGCGACGGCGGTGGCGCGCGGCGACCTGTCGCAGAAGATCACGGTGACCGCGCGCGGGGAGATCCTGGAGCTCAAGGAGACCCTCAACACGATGGTCGACCAGCTCTCCTCGTTCGCGGACGAGGTGACCCGCGTGGCGCGCGAGGTCGGCACCGACGGCCGCCTCGGCGGCCAGGCGCAGGTGCCGGGCGTCGCCGGGACCTGGCGCGACCTCACCGACAGCGTGAACTTCATGGCGAACAACCTCACCGCGCAGGTGCGCTCGATCGCCCAGGTGACCACGGCGGTGGCGGGCGGCGACCTGTCCCAGAAGATCACCGTCGACGCGCGCGGCGAGATCCTGGAGCTCAAGAGCACCATCAACACGATGGTCGACCAGCTCTCGTCGTTCGCCGACGAGGTCACCCGCGTCGCCCGCGAGGTCGGCACCGACGGCCGACTCGGCGGCCAGGCCCGCGTCCCCGGCGTCGCCGGGACCTGGAAGGACCTCACCGACAACGTCAACGTCATGGCGGACAACCTGTCCAGCCAGGTGCGGTCGATCGCGCTGGTGTCCACGGCGGTCGCGGGCGGCGACCTGTCCAAGAAGATCACCGTGGAGGCCAAGGGCGAGATCGCCGCGCTGGCCGACACGATCAACCGCATGGTCGACACGCTGTCCGCGTTCGCCGACGAGGTCACCCGCGTCGCCCGCGAGGTCGGCACCGACGGGCGACTCGGCGGCCAGGCCCGCGTCCCCGGCGTGGCGGGCACCTGGAAGGACCTGACCGAGAACGTCAACTTCATGGCGAACAACCTCACCAGCCAGGTCCGCAACATCGCGCAGGTGACCACGGCGGTGGCGCGCGGCGACCTCACCCGCAAGATCGACGTGGACGCGCGCGGCGAGATCCTGGAGCTCAAGACCACCATCAACACGATGGTCGACCAGCTCTCCTCGTTCGCCGACGAGGTCACCCGCGTGGCGAAGGAGGTCGGCACCGAGGGCAAGCTCGGCGGCCAGGCCGAGGTCGACGGGGTGTCCGGCACCTGGCAGAAGCTCACCGAGAGCGTGAACCAGCTGGCGGGCAACCTGACCACGCAGGTGCGCGCGATCGCGGTGGTGGCCACGGCGGTGACCGAGGGCGACCTGACCAGGCAGGTCACCGTCGACGCCTCGGGCGAGGTCGCCGAGCTGAAGGACAACATCAACCGGATGATCTCCAACCTCAAGGAGACCACCCGCGCGAACCGCGAGCAGGACTGGCTCAAGACGAACCTGGCCCGGCTGTCCGGCCTGATGCAGGGCCACCGGGACCTGGACGCGCTGGCGCGCCTGGTGATGAGCGAGCTGACCCCGCTGGTGGGGGCGCAGCACGGCGCGTTCTACCTGGTCGACGAGGAGTCCGGGGCGCTGGAGCTGACCGCGACCTACGGGCGGCGCGCGGGCGGTCGGCCCAAGCGGTTCCAGCTCGGCGAGGGGCTGGTCGGGCAGGTCGCGGCGGACCGCAAGACCGTCGTGGTCTCGTCCGTGCCGCGCGGCTACCTGGAGATCGGCTCGGGGCTGGGCGCGGCGACGCCCGCGAGCATCGTGATCGTGCCGGTGATGTTCCAGGGCGAGGCGCTGGGCGTGATCGAGCTGGCCTCGTTCGGCGAGTTCGGGCACAGCCACCTGGACCTGCTGGACCAGCTCAAGGAGAACATCGGCGTCAACGTGAACACCATGCAGGCCAACGCGCGCACGGACAGCCTGCTGGTGGAGTCGCAGCGGCTGACCGAGGAGCTGCGGGCGGGCTCGGTGGAGCTGGAGGACCGGGCGCGGCAGCTGTCGTCGGCCTCGAAGTACAAGTCGGAGTTCATGGCGAACATGTCGCACGAGCTGCGCACGCCGCTGAACAGCCTGCTGATCCTGGCGAAGCTGCTGACCGACAACCTGGACGGGAACCTCAACCCGAAGCAGGTGGAGTTCGCCCGCACGATCCACTCCTCCGGCACGGACCTGCTCCAGCTGATCGACGACATCCTGGACCTGACCAAGGTCGAGTCCGGGCACATGCAGGTGCAGACCGACCCGGTGCGGGTGTCGGACGTGGTGGGGTACGTGGAGTCGCTGACCCTGCCGCTGGCCGCCGAGAAGGGCCTGGACTTCGACGTGTCGGTGCAGCCGGACGTGCCGTCCACGCTGCACACCGACGAGCACCGGCTCCAGCAGATCCTGCGCAACCTGCTGTCCAACGCGGTCAAGTTCACCCACGAAGGTGAAATCCGGCTGCGCATCCGCACGGCCGGGCCGAGCGTGGCGTTCGACGTGCAGGACACCGGCATCGGCATCCCGGCGGAGAAGCTGTCGGTGATCTTCGAGGCGTTCCAGCAGGCCGACGGGACCACGAGCCGCAAGTACGGCGGGACGGGCCTGGGCCTGTCGATCAGCCGGGAGCTGTCGGCGCTGCTGGAGGGCAGGCTGGACGTGCGCAGCGAACCGGGCTTCGGCTCGACGTTCACCCTCTACCTGCCGCTGGGCGACCAGAGCCTGGTGGACGTCCGGCCGCAGCCGGAGGCGCTGCCGGAGCTGCTGACCCCGGTGGACGAACCGGCGGAGGCCGTGGTGGCGCCCGCCGAGCTGCCGCCCGCGCCGATGCGGTTCCACGGCGAGAAGGTGCTGATCGTCGACGACGACCTGCGCAACGTGTTCGCGCTGACCAGCGTGCTGGAGCTGCACGGGCTCCAGGTGATCTACGCGGACAACGGGATCACCGGGGTGCGCGCGCTGGAGCAGTACGACGACGTGACGCTGGTGCTGATGGACATCATGATGCCGGAGCTGGACGGCAACGCGACGATGTCGGCGATCCGGGCGATGGCCCGCTACGAGGACCTGCCGGTGATCGCGGTGACGGCGAAGGCGATGAAGGGCGACCGGGAGAAGTCGCTGGCGTCGGGCGCGACGGACTACGTGACCAAGCCGGTGGACACCGACCACCTGCTGCGGTTGATCGCGTTCTACCTGGGGGTGGAGCAGGACTGACGGGGGCGGCGGCGCCGGTGTCCCCGGCGCCGCCCCCACCGCGCCCGCCTCAGGCCAGCGCCTCGTCCACGGAGTCGTGGATGCGCATCACGTCGACCAGCTCGGTGAGCCGGAACAGCTTGTGCACCGACGGCTGCAGCGAGGCCAGCCGGAAGTCGCCCGCGCCGGTGTCCACCAGCCTGCGGTGCCAGTCCAGCACCAGCGACAACCCGGTGGTGTCCATGAAGGTCACCCCGGCGAGATCGACCACGATCCGCCGAGCCGGTGTCTCCTCCAGGTGGTCCGACAACACCGGAACCGTGTCGGCGTCCAGTTCGCCGGTCACGACGACCACCCTCCAGTCGCCGCGTTCCTCACCGCGCACCCGCAAGTCCATCGCACCGCGCCTTCCCGCACGAGGTTCGTGCCGCCACAGATCGTGCAGCACCGACCCTAGGGGCGCGACCACTGGGTGGGCGAGGAGGCAGGTGTGCGACGATGCCGCTACGGCCGATCAACGGGAGCGTATTGTGCGGAACGAGCCTGTGGTGCCGGTGGCGGTCACCCTGCCCGCGGAGAGCGGCTCCTCGGCGCGCGCGCGCCGGGTCGTGGGCGAGTCCGCGCGGACCTGGGGGCTGTCCGACGACCTGCAGGACGACGCGGCGCTGGTGGTCACCGAGCTGGTGTCGAACGGCGTCGACCACGCGAGCGGCCCGCTGACCCTGACCCTGACCCGCACCGCGTCCGGCCTGCGCATCGCGGTGGCGGACACCTCCCGGAAGCTGCCCGAACCGCGCCCGGTGGAGGTCGGTTCGGCGCGCGGTCGCGGGTTGATCATCGTGCGCGAGCTGAGCAGCGCGTGGGGCACGGACCTGACCTCGTCCGGCAAGGTCGTGTGGGCCGAGCTCGCGGAGGGCTCGGGCGCCTGAGCCCTGGGCTCCGCCCGGTCGGCGGGAGCGCCCGCCGGACGCTCAAGATCGTCGGTGTGAGTCCCGCCACCACCGTCCGTTCGCGGCGGGTCGTGGCGCCCCGGCAAGCGCCTTCCCGCGCGTCCCACCAGGCGGACGCCCGGCGATGCGAGACCGAATCGTTCTGCGCTGGGCCGGTCCACGCGCGTGCGCGCCGCCGGACCACCGCCCGCCGCCGCGAGCCGGGCCGCTCGGACCCGCGCCCACCACCGCTCCGCGACGACCAGCACGGGTTCCCCGGCGACCACCGCGACCGCCGCACCGCGCCCGACCCGCGACCGGCCGCGCCCACCGGCCCGCTCCCCCGCCGCCCGCTTTCCCTTGCGCCGCAACGAACTCCGCCGGTCGAACGGGGGCCGCCCGCGTCGCACGCGGGCGGCTCCCCGCACCCGAGCGTGCGCCGCACCCGCCGGGCGGGAAAGCGCACCTCCCCGAACTCCCCCGCACGTGTGACACACCACGGGGGCGATTC
Source organism: Actinosynnema pretiosum (assembly GCF_024171695.1). Lineage (GTDB taxonomy): Bacteria > Actinomycetota > Actinomycetes > Mycobacteriales > Pseudonocardiaceae > Actinosynnema > Actinosynnema pretiosum. The sequence goes on from NZ_JAMTCF010000021.1 coordinate 104,486, forward strand.
CACCACGCAGAGTCCCCGCGCTGTTAGGGTCGCCTTAGCCCGCAAGTGTGAGGCCTTCGCATGGAATACCACTGCGGGTATTGCTCTAGCCGAGCGAACCTCACTCAATTTGTGGTTTAACCACCTGTACGAGTGGGAACCCCGCCCCCGCTCTCGTGCAGCCAGGGGAGGTGCGGTGGCCGGGCGACCCGGAAGAGCGGCAGTACTGGACATCGGGTGCTTCAGCGCCCACTTGGTGGTGGTCGAGGGATCACCCCTGAACCCGGTGCTCTCGCACAAGACCCGACTGCGGCTGGACCGCGCGCTCACGCGCGACCGCAGGATCGGCCCGGAGGGAGTGGCCGCCGTGTGCGCGGCGGTGCGATCGGCCGCCTCGGCGGCGCGGCAGGCCGGGGTGTCCGACCCGGCGGCGTTCGCGACCTCGGTGATCCGGGACGCCGCGAACGCCCGCGAGGTGCTCGCCGAGGTGCGCAAGCGCACCGGCGTCGACGTGCGGGTGCTGCCCGGCGAGGAGGAGGCGCGGCTGGCCTACGTGGCGGCCAGGAACTGGTTCGGCTTCGCGGCCGGGCCGCTGCTGGTGCTGGACGTGGGCGGCGGGACGGTGGAGGTGGCGGCGGGTTCGGACGCGGCGCCGTCGTACACCCGCTCGTTCCCGCTGGGCGCGCGCACCGTGACGCGCGGCGGCGTGGACAGGCGGGAGCTGGACCGGCGGCTGCGCGCGGAGCTGGCCGGGTTGGACGCGGCGGGCCACCGGGCGGTGGGCTGCTCGAAGGTGTTCCAGCAGTTGGCGAGGCTGTCCGGGGCCCGGCCGCAGCACGAGGGGCCGCTGGTGCGGCGCGCGCTGTGGCTGGAGGACCTGCGGCGGTGGTCGCCGAGGCTGGCGGGGATGCCCGCGAGCAAGCGGGCCAGGCTGCCGGGGATCTCGCGGCACCGCGCGGAGCAGTCCGCGGCGGGCGCGGCGGTCGCCGAGGCGCTGATGGCCGCGCTCGCGCGGGACGTGGTCGAGATATGCCCGTGGTCCACCAAGGAGGGCCTGCTGCTGGAGCGGGCGGTGGTGGGTGGGGATGACGGGTTGGTCGTAGTGGCGTGAAGGGGAAACAGGGATGCTGGCGTTGTCGGTCGAGTCCCACCGCACCGGGTGCGCGGTGGTGGACGTGGCCGGGGAGCTGGACCTCACGGGTGCCAGGAAGGTGCTGGAGAAGCTGGACCGGCTGATCGCGGAGGGCCGCGACCGGGTGGTGCTGGACATGTCCGGGGTGTCGTTCTGCGGGGCGCAGGCGATGAGCGTGCTGGTGCGCACGCGGGCGCGGGCGCAGCGGGAGGGCGGCTGGCTGCGGCTGGCCGCCGTGCCGCCGCACGTGCGCCGGGTGTTCGTGCGCACCGACCTGGACCGGTTGTTCCCGCACTACCCGGACGTCGCCTCTGCGGCGTCCGGACGGCCCGTTTCCGCGCCCGCTCCACGGGTACCAGAGCAGAAGTCCGGGACCTGAAGAAGAATCGTCTTCCGAGCGGGGTGAGCACGTGCTGGTGCGCGGTGAGGTGGGGGCGCTGCCGGACCTGGTGTTCGCGGCGGCGGCCGAACCGCCGAGGCTCGCCGAGTGGCTGCCGGAACCGCTGGCCGTGGTCGGGGTCAACGGGGACGTGCTGATCGTGTCGGTGGCCGGGCGCCCGCGCCAGTTCCGGGTGCTCGCCGACTTCGACCGGTTGGAGCTGACCTGGGAGCCGCTGGCCGAGGGCGGTCCGGGGGCGCGGCTGCGCGCGGAGCTGGCCGGGGTCAGCGGGAGCGTGGTGCAGCTGGAGCTGGACTGCGCCGGGTCGTCGGACGAGGAGCTGGGCGAGCTGGCGGCGAAGCTGCTGGTGGCGCTCGGGAAATCGGTTGAGCGGGAGCTGGCGCAGGACTGAGGATCGGCGGTGTGCTGATCAGGGTGGCCGCTCCCGAGGACTTCCCCGCGCTGCGCGCGATCGAGGCGCGCGGCGGTGAGGCGTTCCGCGCGGTCGGGATGCCGGAGATCGCGGACGACGAGCCGATGTCGGTGGACGTGCTGGCGTCGCTGCGCGCGTGGGTGCTGGTGGACCCGGAGCCGGTGGCGTGGGTCGCGGTCGCGGTGGTGGACGGCGGGGCGCACGTGGAGCAGGTGTGCACGACCCCCGAGCGCGCCGGTGAGCGGCTGGGGGCGGCGCTGCTGGACCACGTGGCGGGGTGGGCGCGCGGCGAAGGGCTGGCGGCGGTGACGCTGACGACGTTCCGGGACGTGCCGTGGAACGCGCCGTACTACCGGCGGCTGGGGTTCGCGGAGGTGGCGGAGCCGGGGCCGGGGCTGCGGGAGCTGGTGGCGCGCGAGGCCGCGCACGGGCTCGACCCGGCGACGCGGGTGGTCATGGCGCGGGCGGTGTGAGCGCGGCCCGATGAGGTGAGCGGCGGGCCCTCCGGCTCGGACGAGCGCGCTCCCGCGCGGTTAACCCCCTCCCGACCAGGGCAACCACACCCCGCGGACGTCCCACCCCCGGAAGGAAACTCCCATGCGGATCGGCTACACCCTGATGACCGAGCAGGCGGGTCCGAAGGACCTGGTCCGGCACGCGGCGCGGGCCGAGGCGGCCGGGTTCGACTTCGAGGTGATCAGCGACCACTTCTCGCCGTGGCTGGCCGAGCAGGGGCACGCGCCGTACGCGTGGAGCGTGCTGGGCGCGGTCGCGCAGGTCACCGAGCGGGTCGAGCTGATGACGTACGTGACCTGCCCGACCATGCGCTACCACCCGGCCGTGGTCGCCCAGAAGGCGGCGACGGTGCAGCTGCTGTCGGACGACCGGTTCACCCTGGGGCTCGGCGCGGGCGAGAACCTGAACGAGCACGTGGTCGGGCAGGGGTGGCCGCCGGTGAACGTGCGGCACGAGATGCTGCGCGAGGCGCTGGAGATCATCGTCAAGCTGTTCGACGGCGGGTACTCGGACTACGCGGGGCAGCACTTCCGGGTGGACTCGGCGAAGCTGTGGGACCTGCCGGAGAAGCGGGTGCCGATCGCGGTCGCGGTGTCGGGGTCGCAGTCGGTGCAGGCCTTCGCGCCGCTGGCGGACGTGATGGTGGCGGTGGAGCCGGACGCGGACCTGGTGCGCGGGTGGGACACGTTCCAGGGCGGGGGCGGGCGGAAGGTCGGGCAGCTGCCGATCTGCTGGGACCCGGACCGGGAGGCGGCGGTGCGGCGGGCGCACGAGCAGTTCCGGTGGTTCGCGGGCGGGTGGAAGGTGAACGCGGAGCTGCCCGGCCCGACCGGGTTCGCGGCGGCGACGCAGGCGGTGCGGCCGGAGGACGTGGCGGCGGGGATGCCGTGCGGGCCGGACGTGGGGGCGATCGTGGAGGCGGTGGCGCGGTTCCGGGACGCGGGGTTCACGGATCTGGCGCTGATCCAGGTGGGCGGGGAGCAGCAGGAGGAGTTCCTGGACTTCGCGGAGAAGGAGCTGCTGCCTGCGCTGAGCTGAGGGGGTTGGGCTTGAGGTGTTGGGCCTGGGGTGTCGGGCTTGGGGTGTCGGGCAGGGGTCCGGCGGGTAGTCGGGTGGCATGTCTGTTGAACCGGGTGAGCCGACCGTGGACGAGTTCATCGACGCCGACGGGGCGAAGCTGGAGGCGCTGGGCGCGGTGGACGAGTCGAGGCCGTTGAGCGCGACGGAGGAGCTGGCGGACCGCGAGGACCTGGTGGACCGCGACGAGGAGGAGTACTCGCACGAGCCGTCAGGCCCGCAGTACTGAACCGGGGCGGGGCCGGGCCGGGGGACTGATCCCCCGGCCCGGCCCCGCTTCGTTCTTCCGGGGGTCACACGGCCGGGTCACGCAGTGGTGTCACGCGGTACGGGGTCACACGGGCTGGGTCCCCCCGCACAGGTTGGCCTCGACCTCGTTGGCCCGCTCCCCCTCGGCCCCGAACACCAGGTACCGCTTGCCGACCTGGAGCCACAGCCCGCACTGGGCGCTGTCGGTCGCGGTGACCACGTTCACCCAGGCCCCGACGTCCCCCTTGAGCGGGACGCTGACCTTCACCCGGTAGACGGACCGGTCGTCGTAGGGGTCGTCGCTGTCCCCGAAGTCCCGCCCGGCCCGCACCACGGTCCCGACGAACACCTCGTCGGCCCGGTCGAAGTGCTCGCCGATGGTGCCGGGGAAGCAGCTGCAGGCACTGGCGGTCCCGGTGGCGACCAAGCTGAGCCCGAAGGCGGAGACGAGGGCGAGCGCGAAGGTCCGGATCATGACGGGCCCCTTTCGTCGGCGGGCCAGCAGGGTAGGACCGGCTACTTCCGGCGTGCCAGCCCTCGGGAAGGCGTTGGGGCAGCGCTAACAGCACCGCTAACGCGAAGATTCCCCACGAGGGCGACTGAATGGCCGCAAGAATGCGGAAATGGCCAAACGTGCCTCAAAAAACATGAAAAGGTTTTTTGAAAACCTCACGACCTGGGCACATGCCCCCCCGGATCGAAGACGCCACAAAGGCGGACAGCCGTACGGCTAATTCACTTTTCTGCGACACGCAGAGTTGTGATGCGTATCACCCATAACGCGACGCCCGCCACACGGCGGTCACTTGGAGTTACTTTAAAGTAAAGTCCCGACCGACCCGGCGCGTGAGAGTGGCCCAGATCACCCTAAAGGCAGAAGGTGGGCGCGGGCTACCACCCCCGAGCCCACCTCCCCATCTACCTGCGGGAATCCCGAACTCGCCAAGAGACACGGAGCTTCCGCGACCATGATTATGGCCTGGACCACCGTACTGCTTTCCAGCAAAAGTTGCATTCGGGTCCAGTTTTTTCGTGAACAGTTTTCAGCGGCACCGCGTATGCAGTAGTGCCACCGTCCTCCATACGGACCTGACTTGCGACCCTCGGTAGCGCCCCAGTCCGCACAACAGCGGCTTTTGTCGAATTCGGATGAACGGTGGCTGCGGAACGCTCTTCCCACGCCTGAGACGTACATCTAGTCTCGATAGGTGGAATCGACCACTACCAGTCGCTTCCGCTCGTCACCTTTCACTCAAAAGTTTCACCCGAACTCGCCAAGAGACACGGAAGGGTGGGCAGATTGTTGCCTAGCTACCCAGCGTTGATCATTTTCGCCGCGCTGATCATCCTCTACCTGGTGTTCACCGCGTTCATCGTGTGGCTGCTGTCCGCCAGGGTGCCCAACGCACTGGGTCGCACGCTGATCGCGGTCACGAGCCTGGTCGCCGGGCTCCCGCCGATCCTCCTCGTGCTCACCGGGGTGATGGCGTGACGCGCGCCCTCGGCCCCTCCGCCCCCGGCCCCTCCGCGACGACGCGCGGAGGGGCCTCGCCCCGCAGGCCCGGCAGCCTCCTCGACCAGCTGTCCCCCCGCGACCGGTCGCACCTGCAGCGGTTCGGCAGGCCCACCTCGTTCGGCAGGGGGGAGACGCTCATCCCGCAGGGCGACGACCACCCCGCCGTCTACCTGCTGACCGGCGGCGTGGTGAAGGCGACGCGGACCGCGCTGCCCGACAGCCCGCCGATGCTCATCACCCTCTTCTTCCCCGGTGACGCCCCCGGCACCGCCGACGCGCTGCTGAGGAGCCCCGCCCACATCACCTACACCGCGACCAAGCCGACCCGCGCGCTCGCCGTGCCGCGCGAGCGGTTCACCGACTTCGTCGAGTACCGACGCGAGGTCACCCGCACCGCGCTCGCCGTGCTGGCGAACGAGCTCCGCGTCCGGGACATGCACCTCGCGCACTCCACGATGGACGTCCGAGGCAGGCTCGTCGCCTTCCTCGGCCGCCAGCAGGTCGTGAGCGGCGTGCCCACCCCGGAGGGCGTCATGCTCGACCTGGGCCTCACCCAGGCCGACCTCGCCGCCGCCATCGGCGCCGCCCCCGGCACCGTCGGCCGCGAGCTGGCCTCGCTCCAGGAGCGCGGCGTCATCGGCATGGGCTACTGCACCATCTACATCAAGAAGCGGCTCAGCCCCCACTCCCCCGAACCGGAGTACTGACCCCCCCACCCGCCCCTCCGCCGCTCCCCCGCGCGGCGGAGGGCCGCAGGTCCGATCTTGACGTCGCCGCAGCGCCGACCGATCCTCTCTGCCATGCCGGTCACCACCCGCCCGGTCACCATCCGCGACGTCGCGCGGCAGGCGCAGGTGTCGGTGTCCACGGTGTCGCGGGCGCTCACCGCGCCCGAGCTGGTGCGCGCGGAGACCAGGGTGCGCGTGCTGGAGGTCGCCCACCGGCTCGGGTACCAGCCGAACCCGGCCGCCCGCAGCCTCATCACCGGGCGGACCGGCAACCTCGGCATCGTCGTGCCCGACCTGGGCAACCCGTTCTACCCCGGCGTCATGCGCGGCGCGCAGGCGAGCGCGCGCGAGTCCGGGCGGTCGGTGTTCTTCTGCGACAGCGGGGGTTCCGCGCGGCAGGAGGCCGCGCTGGTGCGGTCGCTCGCGCCCCAGGTGGACGGGCTGGTGCTGTGCTCGCCGCTGACCAGCGGCAGCGAGCTGGCCGAGCTGGTGGCCCTGCGCACGACGGTGCTGCTCAACCGGCCGCTGCCCGGCGTGTCGGCGGTGCTGATGGACAGCCGCTCCGGCGCGGAGGCGGCGGTGGCGCGGTTGGCGCTGCTCGGGCACCGGCGGTGCGCCTACCTGGCCGGGCCGGACGAGGCGTGGTCCAACGGGGAGCGGCTCGCCGGGTTGCGGGTGGCGGCGGGCGAGCACGGGGTGGAGCTGCGCGCGCTCGGGCCGTTCCCGCCCTCGTTCACCGGGGGTGAGCTGGGCGCGGACGAGGCGCTGAGCGCGGGGGTGACGGCGCTGGTCGCGTACAACGACCTGATGGCGCTCGGCGCGCTGGAGCGCTTGCGCGAACGAGGGGTGGTCGTCCCCGATCGGATGGCCGTGGTCGGGTTCGACGACCTGCTGTACTCGGCGGTGTGCCACCCGAGCCTGACCACGGTCGCGCTGCCGATGGAGGAGGGCGGGCGGGCCGCCGTGCGCGAGCTGCTGGCCAGGCTGGCAGGTGAGCCGCCGAGCACCCGCGTGCTGCCGACCTCGCTGCGGGTGCGCGCCAGCACGGGGTGAGCACGGGTCTGCCGATCGGGGGACCGCCGGTCTGGTGAGCCAGACGGCAATCCGGTCACCGCGTCCACGCGTCCGCGCTGCGGGACGCCCGGAGCCACCGCCCCTCCCGCTGCCACGATCACCCCCGTGCCCACCACCCTGATCCCGCCGCGCCTGACCGAGGGCGACCGCGTCCGCCTGGTCTCCCCGGCCAGCTACCCGAGCGAGGAGCTGCTCGCGGAGTCCGCGCGCGTGCCGGAGTCCTGGGGCCTGGTCCCGGAGGTCGGCGCGCACGCGCTGGACCGCCGGGGCTTCCTCGCGGGCCGCGACGAGGACCGCGCGGCCGACCTGAACGAGGCGTACCGGGACCCCGGTGTGCGCGCCCTGTTCGCCACGCGGGGCGGCGCGGGCGCGTACCGGATCGTCGACCTGGTCGACTACGACGCCGTGCGCGCGGACCCGAAACCGCTGGTGGGGTTCAGCGACATCACCGCGCTGCACCTGGCGCTGTGGCGGAACTGCCGGATCGCGGGCGTGCACGGCTTCCTGTCCGGCGCGCGCTCCGCCGAGTCCACCCGCGCCCTGCTGACGGGCGCGGGCGCGGTCCTGCGCCGGGACCCGGCGGCGCTGACGGCGGCGGTCGGCTTCCCCGGCGCCGCCTCGGGACCGGTGCTGGGCGGGCACCTGGGCACGGTGGCGGGCACCTGGGCACGGTGGCGGGCGCGGTGGGCGCGGGGCTGCCGCCGCTGGACGGCGCGATCCTGTTCCTGGAGGCCCCGCGCGGCATCGGGCTGGGGCAGGTGGACCGGCAGCTCACCCAGCTGATGCGCTCCGGCGCGCTGCGCGGCGTGCGGGGCGTGGCGCTGGGCCGGTTCCCCGGCTTCGAGGACTACGAGGACCGGGGCTGGACCGTGCTCGACGTGCTGCGGGACCGCCTGGGCGCGCTGTCCGCGCCGGTGCTCGGCGGTCTGGACGTGGGCCACGGCGACACCCCGCTGTCCCTGGCCCTGGGACCGGTCGGGCACCTGGACACCGAGGCCGGGACGCTCACGACCGAACCCGCGACCCGGTGACCGCAACGGGCGCAGGTGAGGCACCGAAGGCGGGACGCGGAAAAGCCCGGTGTGGGGGCAGGGCAGGGACAGAGGCAGAGGGGTGGGCGCGCGGGACGGTCAGGGTGCCGGAGGCGTGCAGCGACGGTCAGATGGCCCGGCAGGTAGGCCGCATGGCGGTCAGGTCGCCTGGCAGACAAGCCAGTCAGCAGACAGGACGCTTGGCGGTTAAGTCGCTCGGCAAGCCCCCGGCAGCCAAGTCGCTCGGCAAGCAGGCCGCCCGGCGGCCAAGCCACCAGGCAGCCAAGCCGCCCGGCAGACAGCCCACCCGCTGGTCAGGCCCTCGCTGGTCAGGCCCCGGCGGTCTACCCCGCCAGTCAGGTCGCCGGGAAGTAAGGCCGCAGGCTGGCGGCGGCGACCCGGTCCAGGAGGCGATCCGGCAGCACCCGCGCCAGCCTGGTGAGCACGGCCGCGTCGAGACCGGCGGCGTACCGGGTGCGGGGCTTGCGCGCCGTGACCGCCTTCGCCACCACCGAGGCCGCCCGCTCGGGTGAGATCCCCCGTTCGAGGTGCGCGGCCGTGTGCGCGGTGACCGCCTCCACCAGCGGCCCGTACCGGGCGCGCAGCTCGTCGGACATGCCCTCGGCCCGCCGCCTGGTGGTGGCGATCCCCCGGTCGCCCATCCGGGTGCGCACCCCGCCGGGCTCCACGACCACCACCCGCACCCCGTGCGGCGCGAGTTCGCGGCGGAGGGCGTCGCTGACGGCCTCCAGCGCGAACTTGGTCCCCGCGTACGGCCCGTACGTGGCCATGGCGACCCGGCCGCCGACCGAGCTGATGTTCACCACCCGCCCGCCGCCGTCGCGCAGCAGCGCGGGCAGCACCGCCTGGGTGACGGCGACGTGGCCGAACAGGTTGACCTCGAACAGCTCCCGCCACGCGTCGAGCGGCAGCGCCTCGACGGGCGCGTTGACGGACACGGCGGCGTTGTTGACCAGCGCCCGCAGCCCGCGTCCCCCGATCCGGTCAACGAGCGCGGCGACCTGCTCCGGACGGGTGATGTCCAGCAGCACCGGCTCGACGCCGGACCCGCGCAGCGCGTCGCCGTCCCGCTCCCGCCGCACCCCGGCGAGCACGTGGAACCCCCGCCCGGCCAGCTCGCGGGCGGTGGCGGCGCCGATCCCGGTGGACGCGCCCGTCACGACGGCGAGCGGGCGATCACCGGACGACATTTCAGATGACGTTGTCACCCGGTTGACGGTAGCCAAATCGGATGACAGCGTCAACTGTATGCTCGGGTCATGGTCACCCGAGCCGAGTCGGCTGCTGCGACCCGACGCGCCCTCCTGGACGCGGCGGCCGGACTGCTGGACGAGGGCGGCCCCGAGGCGGTCACCCTGCGCGAGGTGGGCGCCCGAGCGGGCGTCACCCGAGGGGCGCCCTACCGGCACTTCCCGGACAAGGACAGCCTGCTGTCCACGATCGCCGCCGAGGCCCTCGACCGGTTGGCCGCCGAGGCGGGGGCGGTGCGCGCGGGCGGCGCGGGCTCCCCGGCGACCAGGCTGACCGGGGCGCTGGGCGTCCTGATGGCCGTCGGCAGGCGCCGACCGCACCTGTACCGCCTGATGTTCGCCCACCCGGCGGGCGACGAGGCGGCGGTCGGGGCGGCGCGGGCCGCGGCGGGCCGCGCGGAGGCGGAGTTCCTGGCCGCCGTCACCGACCTGGTGGGCCGGGCCGAGGCGCCCCGGTTCGCGGGCCTGCTGCTGACCAGCGCGCACGGCATCACGACCATGGAGGCCAACGGCGACCCGTCGGAGGCGAAGTGGGGCGTCCCGGCCGAGGAGCTGGTCGCGACCCTGGTGGGCATGGTCGAGCGCGAGGCGCGGGAGGGCTGAGGCCGGGGACGCGCGCGCCCCCGGCCCCGCGACTCACCCCAGGTGCCGCCGGAAGAACCGGTCGACGTCATCCCCCTCGAACGCGGGGACCCCGGTGTGCCCGCCGGTGTTGGCGTGCAGGGTCTTCTCGGTCGACCCGAGTGCGTCGAACAGGTCGAGCGCCATCCCCCGGTCGTTCCACCGGTCGTCCCACTGGAGCAGGACCAGCAGCGGGATCGAGACCCGCCGGGCCTCCTCGACGATGCTCCGGGGCACGTAGCTCCCGGCGAACAGCACCGCGGCCGCGATGCGGGGTTCGACGGCCGCCAACCGCACCCCGATCGAGATCACCCACCGGAGTACCCGACCGGTCCGCCGACGCCGGGCAGCGCGAGCAGCCCGTCGACGAGCCCCCGCCACTCGGGGACGGCCAGCTCGACCAGCGGGAGGACGAGCCGGTCGACGACGTCGCCGCCCACCGCCTCCCCGGCCTCCAGCGCGCGGCGCAGGTCGGCGCGGGCCAGGTCGACGCCGGGCAGCCGGGGCCGGTCGCCAGCGCCGGGCAGTTCGAGGGTGGCGGCGGCGAACCCGGACGCGACGCACTGCCGGGCCCGCTCCAGCAGCCGGGGACGCATCCCGTCCAGCCCGCCGGGGTGGCCGAGCAGGATCGGCGGGGTGGTCGCGGGAGCGGTTCCGGGGGCGGTCGCGGACGTCCACAGGAGGCCGGGAACGCCGTCGAGGGTGAACGCGCGTTCGAGCAGACCGCCGTCGAGGGGCTGCTCGGAGGTGAACCTGATCATGGTCGTGCCTTTCGGGAGTGCCTGCGAACGGCGCTCCCGGACGACCTACCGCCCTACCGCGACCCCTGAGGGGAGCACCACGTCATGACGTTCACGGGTACCACCTCCTCGGTTCGCAGCACGGTCGCGCAGAAGCTATCAGCACCGGCGCCGCTCCCACCACCGGATTTCCGACGGCCTTCCCGAGCCCCACCCGCCGCAGGAGCGTCGCCCCTCTCGACCGCCTCGGGGCGCTCGTGGACGAGGTCAGCCCCCGGCCTGCCGCAGCGGCTCGGCGGCGGCCAGCGCCGCGGCCAGGTACGGCGGCAGTTCCTCCCCCTCGGCGACCGCGTGCACTCCGGGTTCCCGGAAGACCACGTGGTGCGGGGGCGTCCCCGCGTCGACCACGACGAGGTGGACCCACGCGGCGGGCTGGGTGGCGCCACGTCCGGGCACCCGCCACGCCCGCAGCACCTGCCGCACCTCGGGCAGCCGCGCGGCCCAGGCGAGCAGCCGCTCCTCGTGCTCGGGTGGTTCGGCGCCGCCGCGCGCGGTGAAGGTGTAACCGGGCGGGGGTTCGTCGGCCACCAGCGGCGGGGTCCGCCCGGTCGCCCCGGTGAACAGCGCGGCCTCCTCGCGGGTGAGCGCGACGCGCTCGACCTCCAGCCATCCGGCGAGCCCGGCGTGCGCCAGGCCCGTCTCCCCGGCGTTCAGGTCTCCCCACGTCATCGCGACCGCCTCGTCGGACAGCCTGCCCGCGAGCCGTCCCAGCAGCGCGGCCTCCGCCTCGTACCCCATGTCAGCAGGTTCCCACGGCGGGCGGCGGCGTGGCCTTGGCGGACGGCTGGGCGGGGGACGGCTGAGCTGGGGACTGCCGGGCGGGCGCCTGCACGGGCACGCGGTTGTTCTGCGCGTCGTAGACGTCGACAGCGCGGTCGAAGCGGCCGTCGGGGCCGGTGCGGACCTTGATCTCCTTCGCCTGCTGCCCCGCCTTGGCCTGCTTCTTGCTCGGCCGGGTGATCGCGTGGTGCTCCCAGTAGCCCGGCTCGCTCGCGCTGCGCGCGCGGACGTAGCGAGGGCGGTTGAGGGGGGTGAAGTTGGACCTCGGCCCGTCGCCGAGGTCGATGTCCTGCGGGGTGTCCGGAGCCTTGGCCGGATTGCGGAAGACGACGGTGGGGTCCCACTCCGGCTTGCTCGGGTCGGGCGTCTCGGTGGGGTAGGCGGTGCGGATCTGCCCGTCCTCCAGGACGATGACCTCCAGCTCCACCGTGATGCCGTTGACCGTGGCCTTGCCCCGGTAGACCCAGCCCCACTGCTGCCTGCCCATGTGGTTGCCCGCAGGCCTGCTCGTCGGCGGCGACGCGGGAGCGGCGATGACGGCGAGCACGGCCTGCTCGACGTCGGCGTCGGACCAGCCGATCGGGAACTCCGTCTTGTCCGCCACGCCCGCCCCGGCGCTGTGGCCGCCCGAGTCCTGCTTGCTCTCGGGCGTGGTCGGGTCGAACGGGTCGCCGGTGGTCACGTGGCGCCGGTTGACCGGGTTGAGCGTGGGGTTCGCGGGCGGCGTCGCCGGCCGGGCCGACGGGTCGAAGGTCGCGCGCAGCGCGGCGAGGTCCGCGCCGTCGAAGACGTACGCCTCGGGGTAGCGGGGATCGCCGAGGACCTTGGACCGGTCGTTGGTGATGATCAGCTCGGTGACGGCCGGGTCGGTCACCAGCGGGAAGAGCTTCGGGTCTTCCAGGAACCGCAGCGCGGCGGACCGGTTGGCCGGTCCGATCACCTCCGCCGTCTGGTCTGCGTGGAGCACGAGGACGTTGGTGGTGTCCTCGGGGAAGCGGGACAGCGCCGTGGTCAGCGCCCGCTCGGCGCGGTCGACCGAACTGCCCAGCGAGTGGCGGCCACCCGGCTTGTCGCCGGGGCTGAGCCCGGCGACGGAGTAGGCGCGGGCGGTCTGGCGGTCCACGAGCGCGCCGTTGTGCACGGTCAGCGTGCCGGGCTGCCTGTTCTGCTCGGTGGCGAGCCGGTGCAGCAGCAGGAACGTCTTGCGGGCGGCCTCGGCCCCGTCCACGTCGTTCGGTGCGGACGCGTCGAACTGGGCGGCCAGCACGACCAGGGGGTGCTGGTTCACGTCGGTGGTCGGGACGAGCGCGTTCGAGTCGAGCACCTGCCTGGCCTTGTGCAGGAGCGCGTTGCCCAGGTACGCCTCGATCGTCCCGAGCACCACGGCGTTCTGCGCCGCGACGGGGTCGGTCCGCCCGAAGCCCGGTGGGGCGACCAGGCCCTTGACCAGGCCGTCGATCGCGGCGAGGACGTCGGGGCCCTTGGCCTTGCCGTTGCCGGGGATCGGGTCGTTCGGGTCGATGCCCCGGTCGTGGAGCCGCTTGCCCCTGTCAAGGTCGACGCCCGCCGACTGGACCTGGACGAACGCGGACACCTGGTAGGGCACGGTGCAGGTCCGGGTGCAGGTGCTGGCGGGGTTGGTGACCACGGCCGTGGAGGTGGCGCTGCCGCCGGGTGGCAGCGCCACCGGGAACACCCCTCCGCCGCCGCTGGACGAGGACACCATGAGGCTGCCCGCGACCTGCACCTTCCCGGTGTTGGTCACGGTCACCGGGGTCGGGCACACCGGCGTCATGCAGACGCCGGTCGAGACGATCGTGACGGCGACCGACGGGACGTCCTGCGGCGCCACGGGCTGGGGCGGTGGCGGCGCGGCCTCGATGTCGGGCGCGGCCTCGGCGAGCTCCTTCTCGGCGCGTTCCCGGCAGCCGCTGTCGGGGCGTTCGGTCCGCAGGGAGACGTCGGAGTAGGTGGTCGCGCGCGTGCCGCCCGCGAACTTGCGCACGCCTGCGGCGAGCGGGCCGCGCAGGCCGACCAGGCGTGGCGGGTCGTCGAGCGTGGCCTGCACGGTCCAGACCCCGTCGTTCGTGGTGAGGGAGCTGACCGGGGTGCCGTCGTCGAGCTCGTCGGCGGTGATCCGCCAGCCGGAGTCCTCGGTGCGCTGGGCGACGAGCGCGCCCAGCGCCGTGCCGGACAGCGCGCCGAGCATCCCGACGGGGAAGCCCGAGTTGTCGTCGGCCTGCACCCACCGGTCGGCGCTGGTGTCGGCGGCGGCGGGCAGGGTGTTGACCCACCACGCGCGGTTGGCCCGCACGACGGCGCGGTCGCCGACGACGGCGAACTCGGCGGTGCCGCCCGCGTCATCGTCGACGATCGCGGAGAGGCGGCCGTCGGCGAGAACGGCGACGTCCAGTTCCAGCGGGGCGCCCGAGGCGGTGCGCAGGTCGCCGACGAGGTGCAGTTCGGGCGCCTCGGCGAGCCCGCGCAGGACCTCGCCGCTGAGCCGTTCCGCGTCGACGGTCGACGCGGAGCCCGGCACGGCGGTCGGTGGCGCGACGAGCCCCAGCACGAGCAGGAACGCGGTCGCGAGCGCTACCGCGAGGATGACAGGACGCGTGCGGATAGCAGTGTTCATGTTTCCCCCCGCGGCGAGATTAAGCGCGGGCGCGCACAGCCGCGGAAAGGTTTTGTCGGACTTACCCGAACAGCCGTACCTGCTTGTCCGATCGAGTGCGGGATGTCGGCGTGATCCGTGACGACGCCCGGACCGCGCCTGGACCGCTCCGACTCCGACCGGAGCGGACATCGGCCCTCGGCCGCCTGCTCCGCCCAGGGCAACCGGGGACCCGAGTGGCTCACCTGCGGCCCGCCTGCCAGGTCAGGGCGTCGCCCGGTCCGACCGGCCGGTCCGGTGCGCACCCACCTGTCCCGTCCGGGTGAAGTTGTCGGATGACGAGGCTGCTGACCTGCGGTCCGACAACTAGGTCCGGACGACGATGGGTCGTGGTGTCCGGACCTAGTTGTCGGCGTACACGTCCGGGCGAAGTACGAGGTACGGGCGAACGTATAGAGGTCGGGCGTGCCTTCTCACGTTCAGGAGGCGAGTCGGTCGTGCCAGGAGTGAGGGCCGATGCTGTGGGACAGCGCATGGCTCAGCCAGACTCGTTGGCTGGCGGAAAGTGACGGCAGTGCCGCGAGGAAGTCGGTGTGGTCCTTCGGCCCAGGCTGCCTGGCCTTGTAGAACAGTTGGATCTCGGGTGCGAGGTAGGGGATGCCGTCCCGGCTGATTCGTCCGATCGTCGCTACGGGTCGGCGAATGCCGGGGTCGCGTCGCGACACCCACTGTCCGTCGCTCGTCTCGTCGAGCATCACCTGCAGGCCCCACGGCCGGTCTGGGCCCGGGCGGCACCAGATGTCGTGGACGGACGGAGGAAGGGTCTCTCCGGGTTCCCAGGGGCGCAGGACACCGGGCGGGTCGGCCGCCCAGCACTCCCAATCAGGTAGGGCATCGTGCAGGTGACGCTGGTCCGGGCGCAGCATCATCACGTCGATGTCACCGTGCTGGCGAATGTGGTGGCCGACCGCCAGTTCGATGGCATACCCGCCGGCGATCCACCAGGAGCACGGCATCGCCGCGAACAGCGAGGCGATCCGAGCGGGCGTCAATGGCTCCCAGCGCCCGTACGGCGCGACAATCGACTTTGTCACGTCGCACTCGTCCTGCGGTCCCACCGGAGGCAGTCCACCGGTAGGACCGTCATCTGGCAGCCGCCCCAACGACCGGCCGCAACCTCTGCACGTTCAGCCGTACGCACCTCCGCACTTCTACCAGTACCCCGACACTAGTTGACGGATTCCGTGGGGACGACCCCGGTTCCGGGCTTCGAGGTGGTGTTAGCGCTTCGTCGGGCGTAGGCCGTTCTGGTTTGGCGGCTGCGTGGTCGCTCGTGTGGCAGGGCTGGCCGTCCGCCGGTGGGTGGTCGCGGTCCGGTCCTGCGGTGCCAGTCGACGGGTTCGGTGGCGGTGTTCAGCCATGTCGAGGAGATCGGATCGGATCGGATCCATTCGGTGGTGGCGAGTGCGAGGAGGTCTTTGGTGGTGAGGGGTTTGCGCAGTCTGATGGTGGTGTTGGCGGTTTGAGCGAGGGCGCCGTCGAAGACTTCCATCTTGGTTGACCAGTCGCGGATGACGACGGGGTTGAGGGTGCGGTGGTGCAGCATCGAGTCGCCGCCGCGGCGGTGGCGGCTGAACCAGAGGGCGTTGTCGCGGCGTTTGGTGTCGCTGTCCTGGCTGGGTTTGCGGAAGGTGGGGCCGCCGAAGGTTCTGAGGCTGCGGTAGTCGGTGTTGGGTGGGCTGGGTGGTCGCCAGCAGTCCTGTTCCATCCAGTGGGCGACCGCGTCTTTGATCACGATGGGGCGGTAGTCGCGCAGGCCGAGGCGGCGGCCGATTTCGGTAGCGAACGTGCGTTGGCCGTCGGGGCCGTGTGCGACGACGCGTCGCCAGTGCAATGAGCCGATCAGTTCAGCGAGGGCGACTGCTTCGGGGTAGGTGCATGCGAATAGTCGTGAGGTGCTGAAGGTGTCGTCTTCGGTACCGGGTGGGATGAGGAGTTCGGCGCGGCGGCGCCATTCGATCCAGGCGTCGCCGGGGAAGGCGAGGTCGGCGAAGTTCCAGCGGTGCGCGCAGATGAGGAAGCCGGTGAGCACTGCGTCGAAGGTCGCGGCGGGGCCGAAGCGGCGGATCAGCCGTCGGTGCCGGTGCTGGGCGGTGACGATTTCGGGGAGCGCGTCCAGGTCGGGTTGGGGGTGGTCTTCCTGGTCGGGTGGGCCGATCCAGACGTGGTGACGGGTGCAGACGTAGTGGTGGTGGGCGAGTAGGTGCAGCACGGGTCCGCCGGGGTGGCGGGCGTCGCAGCGCCAGCAGCCGCGTTGGGGTTCGTGGCGCAGGGCGAGCCAGTCCGGTTCCGGCGTGCGCAGCTCGGTCACGGCGCGTTCGAGTCGTGCTCGGGGCTGGTTGGCGACGGTGGCGAGCAGGTCACCGTCGAGGCGTCGGGTGGGGCTGCCCTTGGCCTTGGGGCGGCTGACCTGGTGCCAGAGTTCGTCGGCGGGCAGGTCGTGCAGGGCGGCGAGCCGGGCGAGGTAGGAGACGGCGATTTCCTGGTGTGCGGGGCGGGTGGTGATCGGGAGGCGGGAGACCATCAGCGCCTGCCCTTCGTCGTGCGTCGCCGGACGGGTGTCGTGCTGGTCGCGGTGTGATCGAGGGGGATCAGGTCGAGCAGGTCGAGGGTGATCTGCTCGGTTTCGTCCTCGATGGCCAGGACGGCGGCGCCGCGGATGAGGACCGAGAGGCTGCCGATGGCGCCGCCGGTGCGTTCGTAGAGGTAGTCGGCCTGTTCGACCAGGGTGCCGGGTTGGTGCCGGTGCAGGCGCAGGGAGTGTTCGAGGGTGGCGATCAGCGACCGCCAGGCGGTCTTGTGCTCGGGGGTGCCGTAGTCGAACGGTGTGGAGTCGATCAGGGTGAACCGGCCGGCGATCTGGCGGCCGCGGGGTCCGGCGAACATGCCGCGTTCCTCGACCTCGATGCCGGCGTAGGCGAACGTGGCGGGGAGCCGTTCGGCGAAGTATTTGAGCTGGTCGGAGACCTCGGCGCGGGCGCGGGTGTCGAGGATGTTGTGGATCTCGTCGATCAGTACCAGTTCCAGGTGGGTGCGGGCGGCGACGGCGCAGACGGTGTTGACGATGTCGGGCATGGTGGCGCGGGAGCCGAACTCGACGCCGTAGAACCGCGCGAACTCGACCGCGAGCATCTTCGGGGTCGCGTCGGTGGGGACCGTGACATAGACGACCGGGATCCGGTCCTGTCCGGCGCGGCCGGGGTGGCGCTTGCGGACGGCGCGTTCGTGGGTGCGGCCGAGCTGGGTGAGCGCGGTGGTCTTGCCGGTGCCGGAGGCGCCGGAGAGGATCATGCCGCGCCGGGCGGAGATCTGGCCGCGGTTGAGCTGGACCAGCAACCGCCCGGTGGTCAGCAGTTTCCGGATGACCGGGGTGTGGGCCAGCGGCAGGTCGCTGTGGTAGTCGCGGCGGGCTTGGACCAACTCGGCGCGAGCCCGAGCCGACAACGCGGTGAGTTCGGCGGCGGTCGGGAGGACCGGCGGGGCGCTCTGGTGCTCGACGAACCGGCGCCAGCCTTCCCTGGTGGTCAGCGACTCGTCCGGCGCGAGCTGGTCAACGTGGTCGAGTTCGGCTTGCAGCGTGGTCATAGCCACCTTTCCGCTTCTGCGTCGGCGTCGAACACGCCGAACGGAATCACCTGCGCCTTCTGCGCGGCGGGTGTCGGGTCGGCTGGGGATGCGTGCCCGTCGACGGCGGCGGCCGCCGCGGGCAGTTCGGGCCGGTGCGCGGCTGCGGCGGTGCGGGTGCGGGCGGCGATCCGTGCTCCGGCCTTGTCGGGTCCGTGTTCGGCGCGGGTGAGCAGGGCGTCCAGCGCGCGGGCGATCTCGGTTTCGGTCACCTGGTTATGCGTGCGCAGGCTGGTCTGTTCGGCGAGGCGGCGGGCGTGGCGCCAGGTGAAGTCGGCGAACGGCGCGGTGACCATCGCGCGGTGTGTCCAGGGAACGGTGATCCAGCCGTTCGGCGTGCGGAGGAAGACCTGGGAGAGGTCGTAGGGGTCGTAGTGGACTTCCCAGAGGCCGCGCTTGCCTGCCAGCCCTGAGTGCTGTCGCCGGTAGTCGCCGAGCTCGGGGCAGTCGTAGGTGCGATAGTCGATCTGGATGCCGTAGTCGTTGATGGCGCGCCATTTCACCGGCAGTAGTTCGAGGTAGTCGGTGCCGGTCAGGGTGAGCGGGAGATAGCCTGCGATCGCGACGAGCGCGGCGTAGCGTTCGTTCGGGGTGAGCTTGCGCCGGGGTGCGTGCGGGTCGCGCAGCGCGTCGTGTGGGCGGTGTTGCCAACCGACGATCAGCCATTCGTCGAGCAGGTCCTGTAGCTGGTCCAGCGTCCAGGCGGCAGCGACACCCCGTCCGCGCTGCTGGGTGTTGGCCCCCTTGAATCCGGCGACGTGCTGCGCGAACAGTGTCTTGATCGCTGTGAAGGTCGCCTCGACCACGGCCTTGTCGGTCGGAGTGTCCTTGCGCGCAGGCTGGATGGAGATCCCGAGCCGTCCGCAGGCGCGGGAGAACGTCTCGGAGACGAACACCTTGCCGTGGTCGATCACCACCTGCTCGGGGACGATGACCGGCCGAGCCGCTGCTTCGTGCATCCGTGCGTCGATGGTGAGCAGCCGTTCGTGTGGCAGCCGCGAGGCTGACATGCGCAGGGCGTCGGCCCAGCCCGGCCGCATCGGTTCCGGGACCAGCATCTTGGCCAGCAGCAGCGACGCGTCGACGGCCTTGGTGCCGACCGGGCGCAGCACCGCCGCGGCGATGGTGCGGGTGGCGACGTCGACCGCGATCGTCAGATCGGCGCGGACCGGGACGCCGTCGGCGGCCAGGACCATCACGTCGAGCGGGGTGGAGTCGATCTGGACCTGCTCGCCGGGGCGCGAGGCGTCCGTCGCGGTGAACGCGCCGGGCGGCCGGTTCGCCGTCTGCCGCCGGGTGACCGCCGAGCCGAAGGTGTGCCAGCCGACCGTCAGGCGGTCGACCAGTTCGTAGAAGGCGCTGCGTCCCGGTAGCGGCACGACTCCCTCGCCGTGCAGTTCCTCGACGCGCTTGGTCGCGCGGCGGATCAGTCGCGACCGCGTGCCAGTGGACAGGTCTGTCTCCGCCGCGATCACCTCGCGCAGCACCTCGACCAGCCGCGCGTCGGCCTGCCCGGTGACGTCGAAGGTTCGCGCGGCGCGCTGGTCGACCAGGCCCCACAACCCCTGCGCCTCGAACCGGGCGCGTTTGCGTTCGATCGTGCGCGTGCTGATGCCCAGCTCGGTGGCTTTGGCGTGCAAGCGGTCGGTCGCCGAAGTGGTATTCGGGTCGAAGCCGGGGCGTGCGGCCGTGCCCGGCGTGGCGCCGGGCGGTAGCCCGGTCTCGATCTCCACGAGGTGATCGCGCCAGCGTTCGGCCTCGGCGACGACCTCGGCGGGCAGGGACTCCAGCAGCCCGAACGGCTCCATGACGGGCAGGCTGACGCCCTCCAAGACGGCGAAATCGGCGGCGGCCATCAGATGCCCTGCCAGCACGACTTGCTCGCCGCCCGCGTCGGCGCGGAGCCGGACCGTGGAGCCCGCGAGCCCCACCACCACGTGCTCGTCTCCGTCGAAGGCGACGCGATCGCCGACGCGCAGAACCGCACTTGACGAGGTCACGACCCCACCGCCTCGGCCATGACCACGACCTCGGGGTGCAGCGGCCGGTCCAGGTCGGTGTGCAGTTCACGTCGCCAGAGCAGGTGGAACAACACCGGCAACACCGCGATCGGATCGCCGACCTGTTCGGCGCCGTGCAACAGGCCTGTCGGAGCGGCGAACGCCGTGCGCAGCGCGGCGGCGACGTCCGGGAGATAGTGGCGGGGATGGCGATAGCCGGCCAGCCAGCGGACGTTGGCCAGCAACGATGTCGGTGGAGCTCCGGCGACCTCGTATTGCCAGCTCAGTGCGTCGCAGGCCGCCCGCGTCGCGTCGAACGCGACCTGGTCACGTGGCTTGATCCGGTCCGCCGAGCGGACATCGAGCACCAGCGCGGAGCCGTCGGCCAGGCGAGCGAAGTAGTCCGGAGCGTGCGAGCGGACCTTGCCTTCGCCTGTGGCCCAGAACAGCCAGAACGGCTGGGAAGCGATACCGACTACCTCGGGATCGAAGTCCAACAGGACCAGCCGGTCTCGCTCCAACCACGACTCGTAGCCCACCAAACTGCCTGTCGTCGCCGTCCACCAGCGCCCGACGTGATGGCGCTGCCCCTTGTACGACGGGAAACCGCGCACCGGCATGTAGTCCTCGAACGACAGGGACCACGATTCGGTGAGAGGAACGCGCTGCTCACCACGCTCGTCCGCGTACGCGAGTTCGAACCGCTCAGCCAGCGACGCCCGCGCGCCGCCGGACACAAGATCAAGCGTCGGCACGGCCGCATTCTCTCGGGCGACGCCAAGGCCGACTCACCACCCCCGACAACTACCTCCGGACGCCGACACCCTCACCGACAACTAGGTCCGGACACCGACAACTTCAGCCGGACAGGACACCACCCCTCACCTCCCGAGTGACCGTTGTCACCACCCGGTCACTCAGAGTATGGTCTAGACCGGCCGCCGCATTGGTGAACGACCGAGCCAATGCGGTTCTCTCCTCGCACCGCACGCTGCCAGGTCGGCGTTCGCCTCACCGCGTACCGCCCGTCCGATGGGAGCCGACCATGCAACTCCGCCGAAGGATCGCGGCACTGGCCTCAGGCGCGCTCGTCGCGCCGCTGGCCGTCGTGGCGCTGCCGAGCACCCCCGCGTTCGCGCACGGCTACATCTCGTCCCCTCCGAGCAGGCAGGCGCAGTGCGCCCAGAACACGGTGTCCTGCGGCGACATCAAGTGGGAGCCGCAGAGCGTCGAAGGGCCCAAGGGCCTGCGCAGCTGCAACGGCGGGGTCGCGCGCTTCGCCGAGCTGAACGAGAACAACAAGGGCTGGAAGGCCACCTCGACCGGCCGGACGGTGACGTTCAACTGGACCTTCACCGCCCGCCACCGCACCTCGAACTACGAGTACTACGTGAACGGCTCCAGGGTCGCCGTCGTCGACGGCGGCAACCAGATCCCCGGCGCGGTGGTGACGCACACCGTCACCCTGCCGTCCAGCGGCAGGCAGACCGTGCTGGCCATCTGGAACATCGGTGACACCCCGAACGCGTTCTACTCCTGCGTGGACGTGTCCGCGAGCTGATCCGACCGACCGCGAGCGCCCCGCCCGGACCTCGGGCGGGGCGCTCCGCTTTATTCCGAATAATTCCCGATGGATTCACGGGGCAGCACCGAGCGCACTTCCCACGAAAGGGTGAGAGTTCCGTCACATAAACGGAACACCATCGCCGGTTGCGGCGATCACTCAATACACCTAACAACGCGGTGAAACCGCAGCGGAGCACCAAACTAGCAGGTAGACCCCGCCAGGCCTCACTCCATCAGATTAATCCCGAATGGATGAACCGGACAGGCGTCAACCCCACTGCAACTCGGCCTGGGGTTTCCCCTGCCCCCACCGCGTGCCATACGGTGACCGAAATCCGACACCGAGAAGCCGACCTCGAACACAGCCCGAGAATAAACGAGAATAAAACCAGGGACCATGCAGAAACAACCCCACGCGGAACTGCCCCCGGACCTCGCCAGAACCCCGCTGCGGGAGCTGGGCGACCCCGGCGGCGACGCGGTCGAGCGGCTGGCGGCCCGACTGCTGGCCAGGGTCCGCTCGACCGCGCCGCAGGACCTCGTCCACGAGCGGTGCGACTGATGCCCACGGCCACCGCGACCCCCGACACCCGCTCGCAGCTGTGCTCCGCCGTCCTCGCGGGCCCGTCCGACCGCCGCGCGCCCCGCGCGCTGCGCGACCGGGTGCTGGCCGAGCGCAAGGAGCAGCTGCTCGTCCTGCGCCACGCGCTCGCCACCTCCGCCCCCTCGGGCTTCCCCGCCGGGTGCGCCGACCGCGCCTGGCACGTCCTGGTCGCCGCCGACGACGCCGACCCCGACTCCACCGCCGACGTGCTGCTGTCGCCGCCGGTCGGCCTGTGGCTGGTCAGGGCGCTGCGCAGGCTGGCGCTGGGCCTGACCGCAGGCCCCCGCGCGCGCCCCGACCTCGGCGCGCTGAGCGCGGTGGCCGCCGCGTCGGCGCTGCGCGCGGGCGTGCCGTTCCAGCTCGACGTCCCCGTCGCGCACGGCGTCGTCACCCTGCCCACGGTCGGCTGGTTCACCCTGCCGCCGGGCCCCGCCGACGACCGCCCGACCCACCTGCCGCTGCGCCACGACGGCGGCCGGTTCGCGCTCGACACCCCGCCCAGCGCGCCGGAGGCCGCCTTCCAGCGGCTGGACGCGCACCGCTGCGGCACCGGCGAGCACCCGCTGACCGCCGTGCTGGAGGACGTCGACCCGCACCGCGCGTTCACCGACCCGGTCCCGCCCGCGCCCCTCGACGAGACCGGCCGCGCGCGCTGGACCGCGCTGCTCGACCGGGCCTGGGAGCTGCTGGAGCGCTGCGCGCCCGACCACGCGGCCGAGCTGTCCGGCGGCCCGCTCACCCTCGTGCCGCCCACCGGGGCCGAGCACGACGGGTCCTCGTCCGCCGCCGCGTTCGGCGCCGTCGCGCTGCCCGAGGCGGCGACCGCGACCGAGCTGGCGGAGCTGCTGGTGCGCGAGCGGCAGCACGGCAAGCTCAGCGCGCTCACCGGCCTGGTGCGGCTGCACGACGCCGACGCGACGCCGAGCTTCCACGCCCCGTGGCGCGACGACCCGAGGCCGCTCGGCGCGGTGCTGCACGGGATCTACGCGCTGACCGGGGTCGCCGAGCTGTGGCACGGGCTGCGCGCCGGGCTGCCCGCCGACCAGCGGGCGGACGCCGAGTACGCGTTCGCGCTGCGCAGGGCGCAGGTCCGCGCCGCTATGGGGACCGTGCTGAACGCGCCCGAGCTGACGGCGGAGGGCCGCGCGCTGCTGGCCGCCTGCGCGCACCGGCTGGACGCGTGCGCCGACCAGCCCGCCGTGGAGGTGGTGCGGGCGGTGGACCGGGTGGTGGCCGAGCACCGGGCGCTGTGGCGGATCAGGCACGTGCGCCCGTACCCGGCGGACGTGTCCTGCCTGACCGGCGCGTGGTTGGAACGCCGCCCGAAGCCGTTCCGGTTGCAGGTGCGGACCGAAGTTCACCCGACCGGGGCTGATCTGCCGGAGGCCGACCCGTCGGGCGCGGGCCGGGCGCCCGCGCGGGCCGCGCTGCTGCGCGCGCTCGCCACCGGGGAGCGGATGCCGGTCGCGGACGAGGTCGACGCGGCGTGCGCGCGCGGCGACGTGCGCACCGCCCTGGCCGGGTACCGCAAGCGCTTGCTGGCCGAGCCGGACGACCTCCAGGCCTGGGCCGGTCTGGCGCTGGCCTCGCGCCGGGAAGCGCTGCTCGCGGTGCCCGAGGTGGTCAAGGCCGTGCACGCGGACGCGCTGGCCCGCACCGGAACCCCGCCGGACCCGCTGCTGCTGGCCGACTGGGTCGGGGAGCGCTGACCGGAGCGCCGGCCGGGAGCGCCGCGGAGCACCGGGACCAAGCGCCCGGAGCCCAAGCGCGCCAAGCGCTTCCCACCCCGCTACGCCTCCTCCGCCGACCTCGCAACGTCTCGCACCTCACGCGGATTTTTGTTTGCACGGTCCCGGTCGCCCGGCATAACGTTCGGGTACACGAGGAAGGAGGTGGTCCCAAGTTGTGTAGCTATAGGACTCGTCGTGAGGTGGCTGTCCGCTAGGACCCGGCCTGATCTCGGCTGAGCCTGGCGAATACCAGGCAGCCACCCGCCCCCGTCTGCTCCGAGCCAGTCCACTCGGCCCGCGCACCGGCTCCACGCGCGGGAAGCGGCACCGGGGTCGTCTCTTCCTCGGCCCGGAAGGCCTGGAAGGAAAACACCCAGGGCCGCCCGCCCCCGACTGATCGGGGATGGGCGGCCCTGTGGTGTTCCGGGCGCGCGGCATCACGCCGCGCAGTGCCGAATGTGTGCCCTCACGGGCGGTAGCACGGGTGGAACGTCCCACCCGGACCGGTCGTCGGCGTGTCCCGCGCCCTCCACGACCGGTGATCGCACCTCGGAGTTCGAGGAGCAGGCCCTGCGCGTCGCCAGCGCTACTTCCGGAACGCGTCCTTGACCTTCTCAATGCCCTGCTTCAGGGCACCGGACGCGCGCTCAGCGCGGCCCTCGGCCTGCCACTGCTCGTTCCCGGTCGCCTCGCCCACGCCCTCCTTGGCACGGCCCTTCAGCTCCTCGGCCTTGTTGCTCGCCTTGTCGTCGATCCCCATGACCGGTCCTTTCGGTGGAGTCCGCTGTGCTCTCACTGACTACCCCCGCGACACCGACCGGAAACCGGGACCTCATGTGCACACCGCGACCAGGGCTCGACTACGGTGATCGTCCTACGCGGTTGAAAAGCCAGCCGCAAGCCACCGGGTGTCCAAACCAGGGCGCCTGGGTCAGCGAGGGAACTCGTGCTGTGGGCTTGCCGGAGCTGGCTCGTCGACGCGCGTCCGTCCCCTCGCACCGCTGGCAGGCGCTGACCAGTTCCGACGTGCGAGAGGAGCCCGACCGTGGTCGGGGACATGGGCCAGGACGATTCGCTGACCGCGCGGATCGCCAGCCTCGAAGCCGAGGTGAGGGGATTGCGCAACGCGGTGCAGACGCGCACCGTGATCGGGCAGGCGACCGGACTCATCGCGGCGGTGCAGGGGTGCACCCCGCAACAGGGGTTCCAGCTGCTGGTCCGCATGTCGCAGCACCACAACGTCAAGCTGCACACCATCGCCGTGAAGCTGATAGACCTCGCGGCCGAGCTGGGACCGCACCGCGCGGTGCGCGCGGTCCAGGTGTCCGAGGAGCAGACCGGCGTGCCGACCCCCGTCGACTGGCCGGGGGCTGACGTGGTGCAGGCCGCCCGGCAGCTCGTGGCCGCCTACGACGCGGCTACCGCGTCGAGCGGCCACGAGCCCGAGGCGCGAAGACAGCTGACCGACCAGGTGAACCTCGCCGGTCAGCTCCTCGCCGAGCGGCTCACCGAGGTCGGCTGGCTCCCTGGGAGCTGAACGACCGCGAACGTCTCCGCGGGCAGGCTGAGCACCTGCCCCGCGACCTTCGCCTCACCGGAGGCGAGCAGGACGGCGACGGGCGCGACGCCGAGGTCGACCTCGGCGTCGCGGGCCCCGGAGCCCGCCGCGTCGGAACCGGTGAGGGCGCCGTCGGCGCCGCCCGCCGCGCCAGCCCCGACAGCCGCACCGGTGACGGCGCCGACCGCGCCCTCACCGGGGTGAACGCCTCCGGCGGGCGTGAGGTTGCACAGCAGCCGCAGATCGCCCCGGTGCAGCACCAGCACCGACCCGCGCTGCTCGACGCGGAACCGGTCCAGCCTCGGGTCGGCCAGGTCCGGGTGCTCGCGCCGCAGCCGGATCAGCGCCCGGTGCAGTTCGAGGACCCGCGCGTGCTCGGGCCGCCCGACCTCGGCCCAGTCCAGCTTGGACGCCTCGACGGTGGCCGGGTCGACCGGGTCGGGCACGTCCGACTCGCCCCAGCCGTGCCTGGCGAACTCGCGCCGCCGCCCGGTCCGGACCGCCTCGGCCAGCTGCGGGTCGGGGAACGAGGCGAAGAACCGCCACGGCGTGCGGGCGCCCCACTCCTCCCCCATGAACAGCATCGGCGTGTACGGGGAGCACAGGACGATGGCCGCCCCGATCGCGAGCCGCTCCGGCGACACGGTCGCGGTCAGCCGGTCGCCGGTGGCCCGGTTCCCGATCTGGTCGTGGTTCTGCAGGTAGGCCAGGAACCGGTAGCCGGGCAGCCGGTCGCGGTCCACCGGCCTGCCGTGCGCGCGGCCCCGGAACGACGACCACGTGCCGTCGTGCAGGAACACCCGCTCCAGCGTGGTCGCCAGCTTCCCCTCGAAGTCCGGGTAGTAGCCGAACGTCTCGCCCGACAGGGCGACGTGCAGCGCGTGGTGCAGGTCGTCGGCCCACTGGGCGTGCAACCCGTAGCCGCCGCCCTCGCGCGCGGTCACCAGCCGGGCGTCGTTGAGGTCGGACTCGGCGATGAGGGTGAGCGGGCGGCGCAGCGCGGCGGACAGCGCGTCGACCTCCCGCGCGAGCTGCTCCAGCAGGTGCGTGGCGGACCGGTCGAGCAGGGCGTGCACGGCGTCGAGCCGCAGCCCGTCGACGTGGAAGTCCCGCAGCCAGCCGAGCGCGTTGTCGACGACGTAGCGCCGCACCTCGTCCGCGCCGGACCCGTCCAGGTTGAGGCCGGGCCCCCACTCGTTGCTGCCCGCGAAGTACGGCCCGAACCGGTCGAGGTAGGCGCCGGACGGCCCGAGGTGGTTGTAGACGACGTCCAGCAGCACGGCCAGGCCGCGCGCGTGGCAGGCGTCCACGAACCGCTTGAACCCGTCCGGCCCGCCGTAGGGCTCGTGCACCGCGCCCCACAGCACGCCGTCGTAGCCCCAGCCGGACGGCCCGTCGAACGAGTTGACCGGCAGCACCTCGACGTGGGTGACGCCCAGGTCGGCGAGGTGGTCCAGCCGCTCGACCGCGGAGTCGAAGGTGCCGCCGGGGGTGAACGTGCCGACGTGCAGCTCGTAGACCACCGCGCCGGGCAGCGCGCGCCCGGTCCAGCCGTCGTCGGTCCAGGTGAACGCGTCGTGGTCGTAGACGCGGGACGGGCCGTGCACCCCGTCCGGCTGGCGCAGCGAGCGCGGGTCGGGCAGCGCGTCGCCGTCGAGCACGAACGCGTAGTCGGTCCCGGTGGCGTCGCTGTGCCACCAGCCGCCGCCGACGGGGGTCATGTCGTGGTCCTGGCCGTCGACCCGGACGACGACGCCGTCCCGGTCGGGGGCCCACACCGTGAAGGTCACCGGTCTCCTCGCACGAGCAGGGCGACGGGGTAGCGGTCGAGCAGGTCGGCCAGCGCGGGCGCTGCGTTGGCGTCCCCTGGACCGGTGACCGCGCGGCCGGTGAGCACGTCGGTCCACTCGCCGGGCGGCAGCGGCAGCACGGTGCTCCCCCAGCCACCGGCGCGGGCCAGGCCCACCGGGAGCCGGGTCGCGACGGTGATCAGCCCGGTGCGCTCGAACGCGAGCGCGTGCGCCGAGGCGGGTCCGGCGGCGGGCACCGGCCGGTAGCCCCGGAACAGCTCGGGCCGCTGCCTGCGCAGCCGCAGCGCGCGCGAGGTGACCAGCAGCTTCGCCGCGCCGGAGTCGTCGACCTCGGGCAGCCACCCGGCGTCGACGCGCTCCAGCAGGGCGCGCCGGGGCGCGTAGTCCACCGGCCGCCGGTTGTCCGGGTCGACCAGGGACAGGTCCCACAGCTCGGTGCCCTGGTACACGTCGGGCACGCCCGGCGCGGTGAGCTGCACGAGCTTCTGCCCGAGCGCGTTGGACCAGCCGGCGTCCACGATGCCGTCGACGAACGCGGCGACCTCGCCCGCCGTCTCGGAGCCCAGCACGGCGGCGGGCCAGGCGTCGACGGCGGCCTCGAACTCCTCGTCGTGGTCGACCCAGGTGGTGCGGACCTTGGACTCCTTGGCCGCCTTCTCCAGGTAGGCGCGCATCCGGTCGGCGCTGACCGGCCACGCGCCGACCAGCGACTGCCAGGCCAGGGAGTTCAGGCTCGGCTCGTCGATGGGGTGCGCGGCGCTCCACCGGCGGACGGCGGCGGCGAACTCGTCCGGCACCTCGGCGAGCACGGCGAGCCGGGCCCGCACGTCCTCGGAGCGCTTGGTGTCGTGCGTGGACAGCGCCGTCATGGTGTCCGGGGAGCCGGACTCGCGGGCGGCGGCCCTGCGGTGGAACTCCTCCGGGGTGACGCCGAACCGGTCGGGGGCGCCGCCGACCTCGTTGAGGGCGACGAACCGGGTGAACCGGTAGAACGCGGTGTCCTCGGTGCCCTTGGCGACGACCATGCCGGAGGTCTGCTGGAGCCGGGTGGCCAGCTCGCCGGTCGGGTCGGCGCGCACGGCCGCGTCGAGCGCCTCGGCGGCCGGTCCCCCGGCGCGGCGCACGGCGGTGGCCCAGTCCTGCTCGCCCTCGGGCAGGTAGGAGCGGTACACCGGGAACGCGGCCATGACGGCGGCGACGGCCTCGCGGGCCTGCTCGACGTCCACGCCCTCGGGGAGGGAGGGTTCGAGCAGCGCGGCGATCCGGCGCACCTCGGCGCGCAGGATCGTGGACGCGACCAGCGCGCGGCACTCGTGCTCGACGGCGGCGAAGTCGGTGGGCACGCCCAGCTCGACCGCGAGGTCGGTGAACGGCCCCTCCCCCGCCGGGTCGACGAACAGCCCGCACACCTCGCGCAGCGCGTCGTAGCCGGTGGTGCCCGCGACGGGCCAGCTGACCGGCAGCGACTCGTCGGGGCCGAGGATCTTCTCCACGACGACCCACGCGCCGCTGCGCGCGGCCAGGTCGCGGGCGTACCCGCCGGGGTCGGCGAGGCCGTCCGGGTGGTCGACGCGCAGGCCGGTGACGTCGCCCTCGGCGACCCAGCGCAGCACCTCGCCGTGGGTGGCGTCGAACACCTCGGGGTCCTCGACGCGGACGGCGGCGAGCGTGGTGATGTCGAAGAACCGGCGGTAGTTCAGCTCGGCGTTGCCGCGCCGCCAGAACGCGAGCCGGTAGTGCTCGTGCTCCTCCTCCGAGTCCTCGTCACCGGCGAAGGGCAGCAGCAGCGAGCCGTCGGACCAGTCGATGTCGAAGTAGCGGGCGTACCGGGAGCCCCGGCCGTTCTCCATGACGTCGGTCCACCACGCGTTGACCGGGGTGGAGTCGACGGCCATGTGGTTGGGCACGATGTCGACCACGAACCCGAGGCCCGCGCCGCGCACGGCCTTGGCCAGCGACGCCCTGCCCTGCTCGCCGCCGAAGTCGGCGCGGGCGCGGGTGGGGTCGGTGACGTCGTAGCCGTGCGTGGAGCCGGGGACGGCCTCCAGCAGCGGGGACGCGTAGAGCGCGCCCGCGCCGAGCGCGTCGAGGTAGTCGAGCGCGGCCTCGGCGTGGGCGAAGGTGAAGTCCGGGGTGAACTGGAGCCGGTAGGTGGAGCTGGGGGGAGCCGGACGGCTCCCCCCAGCGCGCTCGGACGTGCTCACTCGGCCCCCGTCCGCTGGAGCACGACGACCGAGCGCGCGGTGGCGGTGACGCTGCCGCCCGCCGGGATCGTGGGCTCGTCCTGCGGGAACGCGGCGATCTCCCCGGTCGCGGTGTCGACGACGACCGCCCACTGCGGGCCGTAGCCCTCGTCCGGGAGGGTGATCCCGATGTCCTCGTGGTGGGCGTTGAACACCACCAGGAACGAGTCGTCCTCGACCTTCATGCCGCGCTGGTCCAGGTCAGGGATGCCCTTGCCGTTGAGGAAGACGGTGACGCAGCGGCCGAACCCGTCCTCCCAGTTCTGCTCGGTCATCTCCTCGCCCGCCGGGGTGAACCACGCGATGTCGCGCAGCTCCTCGCCCTTGCGGATGGGCCTGCCCTGGAAGAAGCGCCTGCGCCGGAACACCGGGTGCTTCTTGCGGAAGGCGGTCAGGCCCGCGGTGAAGTCGAACAGCGGCTGGTTCTTCTCCAGCAGCGTCCAGTCGACCCAGGACAGCTCGTTGTCCTGGCAGTAGGCGTTGTTGTTGCCCTGCTGGGTGCGGCCGAGCTCGTCGCCGTGCAGCAGCATCGGCACGCCCTGGGACAGCAGCAGCGTGGCCAGCAGGTTGCGCCGCTGGCGCTCGCGCAGCGCGTTGACCTCGGGGTCGTCGGTGGGGCCCTCGACGCCGCAGTTCCACGACCGGTTGTCGTCCGCGCCGTCGCGGCCGTCCTCGCCGTTGGCCAGGTTGTGCTTCTCGTTGTACGAGACCAGGTCGGTGAGGGTGTAGCCGTCGTGCGCGGTCACGAAGTTGATCGACGCGTACGGCCTGCGCCCGTCCTCCTTGTACAGGTCGGAGGAGCCGGTGAAGCGGGAGGCGAACTCGCCGAGGGTGGCGGGCTCGCCGCGCCAGAAGTCGCGGGCGGTGTCGCGGTACTTGCCGTTCCACTCGGTCCACAGCGGCGGGAAGTTGCCCACCTGGTAGCCGCCGGGACCGACGTCCCACGGCTCGGCGATGAGCTTGACCTGGCTGACCACCGGGTCCTGCTGCACCAGGTCGAAGAACGTCGACAGCCGGTCCACGTCGTAGAACTCGCGGGCCAGGGTGGCGGCGAGGTCGAAGCGGAAGCCGTCGACGTGCATCTCGGTCACCCAGTAGCGCAACGAGTCCATGATCAGCTGCAGGGTGTGCGGGCTGCGCACGTTCATGGAGTTGCCGGTGCCGGTGTAGTCCATGTAGTACTTCGGCTCGTCCTCGACCAGGCGGTAGTAGGCCTGGTTGTCGATGCCGCGCATGGACAGGGTCGGCCCGAGGTGGTTGCCCTCGGCGGTGTGGTTGTAGACCACGTCGAGGATGACCTCGATGCCCGCCTCGTGCAGCGCCCTGACCATGCCCTTGAACTCCTGGACCTGGCCCGCGTCGTGCCCGAGCGCGGAGTAGCCGTCGTGCGGGGCGAAGAACCCGATCGTGTTGTAGCCCCAGTAGTTGCGCAGGCCCTTCTCGACCAGGCCGTGGTCGGTGACGAACTGGTGCACCGGCATCAGCTCGATGGCGTTGACGCCGAGCGCCTTCAGGTGGTCGATGACCACCGGGTGGGCAAGGCCCGCGTAGGTGCCGCGCAGCCGCTCGGGGACCTCCGGGTGCCGCATGGTCAGGCCCCGGACGTGCGCCTCGTAGATGACGGTCTCGTTGTAGGGGATCTTCGGCGGGCGGTCGTTGGCCCAGTCGAAGAACGGGTTGACCACGACCGACAGCGGCACGTGGCCCGCCGAGTCCTGGTCGTTGCGGGCGTCGGGGTCGCCGAAGGGGTAGCCGAACAGCGACTCGTGCCACTTCACCTCGCCGTCGATGGCCTTGGCGTAGGGGTCGATGAGGAGCTTGTTCGGGTTGCAGCGCAAACCCTGCTCGGGCTGGTGCGGGCCGTGCACGCGGTAGCCGTAGCGCTGGCCGGGTCCGATGCCGAGCAGGTAGCCGTGGTGGACGAAGCCGTCGACCTCGGGGAGCCTGACGCGCTCCTCGTTGCCGTCGTCGTCGAACAGGCACAGCTCGACCCACTCGCCTGCCTCGGAGAACAGGGTGAAGTTGGTGCCGACGCCGTCGTACGTGGCGCCGAGCGGGTAGGGCGTTCCAGGCCAGGGCCGCAACGGTGCTCCTAGAGGTGCATGTCCCAGTCGGGGGTCGTGGAGCCGGGTCGTCCCGATGCGGTGCACCACCGGGTCGGTCTGCGGGGACGGCCGGGCGGTCAGTGCTTCGGCGGCCGGGCGGTGGCGGCCCCGCGCTGGGCCGCTGCCGCCGGTGCCGGGATCAGGCTCTGCCGGTGTGGGCGCGCACCAGCTGGCCCCTGCTCGCGACGAGCAGCAGCCTGGCCTCCTGGAACTCCTGGTAGCGCAGGTGCTCGCAGGCGGCCTCGACGCAGGCGCGTGCCTGGCGCAGGGCGTCGTTGGTGGACTCGTCGGGCAGGTCGAGCGCGTCGCGCAGCACGCGCTCGGCGCGCCGCGAGCCCTCGGCCGGGTCGCCCAGCGAGCTGGGGCGGACCGAGGCGAGGACCTTCTCCACCGCCAGCTCCAGCTCGTCCGCCGGGTTCGCGGCGAGCTGCTGGGGGATGACCGCTGTTGCTGTGGGCGTGACCAGATCGGTGTTCACGGGGTCGTGCCACCTCCAACCGTGTCGGGGTGATGACGGGTCGAACGGTACTCCGCAAGCGTGCTGCCTGCGGTTTCGTGCGTGTTTCCCACCCTGGGGCGGGTCACCGGTCACGTCCCGCGCGCAACGCGGCGGCGATGGCGCGCACGCGCGGGTCGGTCAGGAAGGCGTCCAGCCCGCCGGGGAGCGGGATGCGCCAGTTCGGGTACTGGTCGACGGTTCCGGGCAGGTTCGGCTGGCGGGTCTCGCCCACCGCGTCCTGCGGGGAGGTCAGCACGAGCACCGAAGGCGCCTCGGCGAGCAGCGCGTGGAACGACACGAGCAGGTCGTCACCGAGTACCCCTTCCTGCCGCAGCAGCTCGACCAACTGGTCTCGTTCAGCCTCGGCGGCCTCGAATTCCCCCTTCGGGTCGGCTTCAAACAACCCGAGTTCGGCCCTGATCCGCACGTGCTCGGCGCGCAGGAAACCGGCGAGCGTGGGCAGGTCGTGGGTGGACAGGCTCGCCATCGTGGAGGGGGTCCACGCCTTGGGCGGGATGAGCGGGTGGCCGGGCTGGTCGTAGTCGCGCTGGAACCACAGGACGGCGGAGCTGAGGGCGCCGCGCTCGTGCAGCTCCTCGGTGACCCGGTCCTCGACGGTGCCCAGGTCCTCGCCGACGACGACGGCGCCCGCGCGGTGCGCCTCCAGGGTGAGGACGGCGAGCATGGCGTCGGCGTCGTAGTGGACGTACGTGCCGCGCTTGGCGGGCTCGCCCGGCGGGATCCACCACAGCCGCCACAGCCCGGCGACGTGGTCGACGCGGATGCCGTCGGCGTGCCGCAGGACGCCGCGCAGCACGGCGCGGAACGGCTCGTAGCCCTGCTCGGCGAGCCGGTCGGGGCGCCACGGCGGCAGGTTCCAGTCCTGGCCGAGCTGGTTGAAGGCGTCCGGCGGGGCGCCGACCCGCACGCCCGCGGCGAAGGCGTCGCGCAGCGCCCAGGTGTCGGCGCCGCCGGGGTGCACGCCGACCGGGAGGTCGTGGACGATGCCGACGGGCATGGCGGACGCGGCGGCGCGGGCGTCGGCGAGCTGGCGCTCGCACAGGGTCTGGAGCCAGGCGTGGAAGGCGACGCGCTCGGGGTCGGCGGTGGCGGTGGCCGGGTCGCGCTGGTCGTCGGGCCAGTTCCGCCAGTCGGGGCCGTGCCGCTCGGCGATGGCGCAGAACCGGGCGAAGTCGAGCAGGTCGCGGTCCTCGGGCAGGTCGTGCTCGCGGTCGGTCCAGAGCAGTTCGAGCGCGGCCTTCTTCGCGGCCCAGACGGCGTCGTAGTCGATCAGGTCGGCGTGCTCGGGGCGCAGGTCCTGGACCGCGCGCCTGACCTCGGCCGGGGCGCGGTGGAACTCCTCCAGGTCGGTGACGCGCAGGTACAGCGGGTTGGCGAACCGGCGGCTGCTCGGCGAGTAGGGCGATCGCTCGACCGGGTGAGTGGGGCTGATGGCCTGCACCGGGTTGACCAGCAGGACGCCCGCGCCCAGCTCGGCGGCCGAGCGGCGGGCGGTGGTGGCGAGGTCGCCGTAGTCGCCCATGCCCCAGGACTGGTCGGAGCGCATCGCGTAGAGCTGGAGCATCCAGCCCCAGGCCCTGGGGACCGGGGGGAGCGTCGCGGGGGCGACGACGACGGTGCGGGCGCCGAGGCGGTGGTAGCCGAGCGGCAGGACCGCCGGGAGCGGCGCGGAGCCGCCGTCCTCCAGCGCGACCGTCCCGTCGCCCTCCAGGAGCTCGCCCTCGCGCAGGACGATCGTGGCGGGCGGCGGCTTCGGGGTCGCGAGCGCGGCTCGGACGGCCTCCGGGGTGGAGGCGTCGACGCCGAGCTCGGCCAGCACGGCCACGACCACGTCGGCGTCCACCTCGACGCGGGTGTCGCCCGCGTCCTCGTACCAGGTGGCGACTCCGTGCGCACGGGCCAGCGCGGCCAGGTCCTCGTCCACGCTGGACAGCTTCGTCCGGTGCGGGTGCCGGAAGCCAGGCAGGTCAGGCGGGGTCACCCGATGGTTGCAGGAAGCCGCACTACCGGATGGCCCGGTCGAGTGGCTGGGAGCGGTGCCGGCCTGCGGACCGGGGTCGGGCGGGGTGGTTTTCCCGTGCGGGGGCTCGCCTTGGAGCTGGGGGGTGGTGCTGGTCGGCTGGTTCGCGGAGTCGGCCACGGTGGGGGAATGCCCTGGGCCGGGGTGGTCGAACCCGCAGGCGCAGTGCGGGTTTCGGGGGGTGGGGGGCGGTGGTGGGGGGCAGTGCGGAACCGGGGAAAAGACCACAAGCACTGGGGCGCAGCTGGGAGCTAGGGTGCGGCGGTTGGGGGGTTTGCGCTGCTGCGCAGCGCAGGCCCGCTCGACCCCCGCACCACGAGCTGCGCCGAGGGCGGCGCGATGGCTTCCGCGTGCGGGTGGACGTCGTGCCCGCGCAGGGCGGTCAGCAGCGCGGCCGTGGCGTGCTCGCCGCGCTCGCGCCACGCGCCCTCGACGGCGGTGATGCCCACCGCCCGCGCCAGTTCCGCGCCCTCCAGGCTGACCACCGACACGTCCGAGGGAACCTCGCGCCCGTCGCGGCGCAACCGCAGGAACACCCCGAGCGCCACCTCGCCGCTGGAGCTGATCACCGCCGTGGGCAGGGTGCCGCCGTCGAGCAGCGCGTCGACCACCTGCTCGCCGCCCGCGACCGTGGGCGAGGACCACACGGTCCACTCGGGACGCACCACCAGCCCCTCGGCGGCGAGCACCTCGTCCAGCGACTCGTCCACGTCCTCGGCGAGCACCAGCGCCACCTCGCGGTGGCCGTGGCCGATGAGGTGCCTGGCCGCCAGCGCGACCGCCTCGCCGAGGTCGCCGTCCTCGACCAGGACGACCGGCACGCCCGCGCCGTCCAGCGCGGCCCGCTCGGCCTCGGTGGGCCTTATGGCCAGCGCGAGGACCCCGTCGACCCGGCGGCCGGTGGGCACCTGCTCGAAGAAGCGGGCGCGCGCGGCGGCGTCGTTGAGCACGTACAGCAGCACGTCGTACCCGGCCTCGCGCAGGGCGGCCTCCGCGCCCGCGAGCAGGTCGCCGCGCCCGACGTCGGCGGTGAGCACCGCGACCGCGTAGCGGCGCCCGCCCGCGAGGCTGGAGGCGTCGCGGGCGATCGCGTAGCGCATCCGCTTGGCCACCTCGGCGACGTGCTCGCGCGTGGCCTCCGACACCCCCGGCTCGCCGCGCAGCGCGCGCGACACCGTGGCCGCGGAGACCCCGGCGGCCTTCGCCACGTCGGACATGCTGGTCATCCACACCTCCAGGCTTCACCCGAGGGTATCGAGAACCTCCCGACGACCCGCCGCCGCGCGGCCCTGGGACGATCATGGTGAGCCACCCCACCCCCTTCGAGGAGGACCCCCGATGAAGCCAGGCGACGTGGTCACCGACTTCACGCTGCCCGACCAGGACGGCGAACCGCGCACCCTGTCCGCGCTGCTGGAAGGCGGCCCGGTGGTGCTGTTCTTCTACCCGTCGGCGATGACGAGCGGGTGCACGGCGGAGAGCTGCCACTTCCGCGACCTGGCCGCCGAGTTCCGGGAGGCGGGCGCGCAGCGGGTGGGGATCAGCACGGACTCGGTGGCGCGGCAGAAGCAGTTCGCGGACATCAACAGCTTCGACTACCCGCTGCTGTCCGACGCGGACGGCGCGGTGGCCGAGGCGTTCGGCGTGAAGCGGCGCTTCGGCCCGCTGCCGGTGAAGCGGCACACGTTCGTGATCGGGACGGACCTGACGGTGCTGGAGGTGATCAAGTCGGAGTTCGCGATGAACGCGCACGCCGACAAGGCGCTGGCGGTGCTGCGGGAGCGGGGCTGACGGTCAGCCGACGCCGGGGGCCAGCCGCCGCACGAGGTCGAGCTGGTCCTCGCCCGTGGGCAGGAGCCCGATGACCGGGGTGTCGACGCCGTTGTCGGCGTACTGCCGGATCTTGTCGCGGCACTGCTCGGGGCTGCCGTGCACGACGAGCGCGTCGACCACCTCGTCGGGCACGAGCGCGTTGGCCTCCTTGCGCCTGCCCGCCGCCCAGGCCTCGCGCATGGGCGCGAGCGCCGCGCCGCGCCCGAGCCAGTCGTGGAAGGCGGCGTAGGCGGGGACGGTGAGGTAGGCGCAGATGAGGGAGCGGCCGAGGGCGCGGGCGGCGTCGGCGTCCTCGGTGGGGCAGACGAAGACGCGGGCGGCGAGCTCCTTGTCGGGGCCGAGCGCTTCGCGGACGCGCGGGACGTCGGTGGCGGCGAGCCAGTTGGTGATGGCCCCGTCGGCCTCTCGCGCGGCGAGGCGCAGCATCCCCGGCCGCAGCGCCGCGAGCATGATCGGCACGTGGTGCGCGGGCGCTTTCTCGAGCCGGAAGCCGCTGACGCTGAAGGTCGGGTAGTCGCGGGTGACCTTCTCCCCCGCGAGCGCGGAGCGGAGGAACCGCAGGGTGTCGCGGGTGCGGGCGAAGGGCTCGGTGAACTGCTGCCCGTTCCACCGGGAGACGATGGCGGGCGAGGACGACCCGATCCCGAGCACGAACCGGCCGAGGGAGACCTCGGCGAGCGTGGCGGCCGACATGGCGAGCAGAGCCGGGCCTCGGGTGTAGACGGGGGCGATGGCGGTGCCGAGGCGGGCGTCGGGCGACCACTGGGCGGCGAGGGCGAGCGGGGTGAACGCGTCGGCGCCGGAGGTCTCGGCGGACCAGATGTCGGTGTAGCCGAGGGCGGTGAGCTCGGAGACCAGGGCTTGGTGGTCGAGGAGCGGGACACCGGTCAACGGCAGCGTGATACCCCAACGACCCACGGTGGCCTCCCAGAGCTCCAGGTGAACGCACCGTACCGCAGGGTACCGACTGGTCGGTATGCCGAATGGGGGTACGGGGGCGGCTTTAAGCGTGCAGGACCAAGCGCCGGACCTGAGACTCCGCCGAACCGAATAAAAAGGGCTCCTTGGACGGATAAAGTCGCTGTTCAACAAGCGTCTTCCCCGCACACGCGGGGGTGGTCCCCCGTCCTTGGTGTCGGGGTCGCAGTGGACGACGTCTTCCCCGCATACGCGGGGGTGGTCCGGTGACGTCCGTCCCCGCGACCGCCGTACCGGCGTCTTCCCCGCACAGGCGAGGGTGGTCCGATCTCAGTGCGCGACCAGCCCTCGGCGGGCAGGTCCTCCCCGTATACGCGGGGGTGGTCCGCTCATCCAGCCGCAACCCGCGCACAGGCCCTCGGTGGACAACTCCCCCACCCGACGTGTTTAGCGTCCCCGATCAGGGGCATCCAAGAGGTGCGCAGGCCCGCCAGGAGACAGCCCCCCAACTCAAAGCGCGATCCCGCGCTGCGCCAGCCAGCCCACCGGGTCGATCTTCTGCCCGCCGTTGACCCACACCTCGAAGTGCAGGTGCGGCCCCGTCGACTGGCCCCGGTTGCCCATCGTCGCGATCTGCTGCCCCGCCGACACCCTGGTGCCCGCGTAAGCCACGATCGTGTCCACGTGGCCGTACACCGTCACCGTGCCGTCGTCGTGCTGCACGCGCACCCACAGGCCGAACCCGGACGCCGAGCCCGCCTCGATCACCGTGCCGTCCATCGCTGACACGATCGGGGTGCCGATCGAGTTCGCGATGTCGATGCCGTAGTGCGTCGTGCCCCACCTGGCGCCGAAGCCGGACGTGAACGAACCCTGCGCGGGCTTCACGACCTTCGGGCGCTTCGCGGCCTCCTCGGCCTCCTTGCGCGCCTTCTCGGCCGCCTCGGCCTCCTGCTGCTTGCGCAGCTCGTCCTGCTTCACCGCGTAGTCCGCGCTCGCCCGCTGCACCACGCGGTCGATCTGCTGGAGCGCCACCATGCCCTCGCCGCGCACGAGCTTCGCGGACTCCAGGCCGGGGTTCACGTCGTGCACGGTCAGCACCGCGCCCGACGCCTGCGCGGGAGCCTCCTCACCGGGCACGAGCAGCGCGCCCGCCAGGTCACCGCCCGCCGCGAGCGGGATGGCGCTGGTGCCGACCGCGTTGAAGAAGCCCGAGCCGGTCGCGATGGCGCCCGCCACCACGGCTGCGGCGGTGACCCTGCCACGCAGCGGGGACCTCTCGTCCTCCGCGCGGTGCGAGCCGCGACGACCGGGCGCCGACGCCTTCTTCGGCGGAGCCGTGAAAGCGGTGCGTCCGGGGGCGTGCGTGTGGCGGGCCAACGTTCCTCCAGGCATTTCGGGGGGCTCGGTCCAGGACACCCGGCCGGGGGACCGGGTGGAGGTGCCTTCGGGGAGCACCTCCGTTGCCTGCTAGAGACCGAACCGTGACATGCGGCGGAGAACGTAACCCGACGTCACGAAAGTGGGCAACCCATTCGTGGCGAACTGCGGAGATTTAGTGAGATACCCCACCGCCAATTACGCTCCGTGTTCAAAGACGGGTCGGGGCCGATAAGTCGCCGTTATCAACGCAGGTCAACCCGGTGTCACCCGAACCGGTTCAGAGATCACCACCGCCGATCACCCGGACCGGCCACCGAGTCGCCGTGAACCGGAATCGCCGCCTTGACCAGCCGGTACGCCCCGAACCCCCGCGACCGGGAACAACCCCCGAAACCGGTGTTTACCCCCGAACACGTGACGAAGCGTGGTTGCGCCGAACAGCGGAACCACCCACCCGCCACCCCGTTCCGCGCACCGGAAAAGCAGTGGTCCCCGTCCCGCAGGAGCGGGACGGGGACCACGGTCACCACGGGCGACCAGCCGATCACCCCACGTCCACCGGGAGACCCCGGCGGGCGGTGGGCGCTACCGGAACTTGGTCGCCGGGGGCAGCGGAACGGCGGGCAGCCCCTCGTGGATCTTGTTCATCGCGTTGAACCACGTCGGGGCCGCGACCTCACCACCGGTGAGACCGGTCCGCCCCTGACCGCACAGCCGGACCGGGTTGCCGCAGAGGACCTGCGGCGACGCGCCGTCGGTGAAGGTCAGGACGGCGCCCGCGTACTGCATCGTGGCGCCCATGAAGCCCACCGACCAGTAGTTCTCGGTGGTGCCGGTCTTGCCGATGGTCGGCCGGTTCCAGCCCGCCCTGGACGCCGCGCCCGCCGCGGTGCCGCCCGCGGTGGTGTCGTGGCTCATGCCCTGCGCCAGCGCCGCCGCCAGCTCCGGGGCCACGGCCTGCTCGCAGGCCGCCTCCTGGAGCTGGACCGGGTTGCCGTTGCGGTCGAGGACCTGCTCGATCGGGGTCGGCGGGCACCAGGTGCCCTCGCTCACGATCGTCGCCGACACGTTCGCCAGCTCCAGCACGCTCGTCGGCCCTGCGCCGAGGGTGAACGACCCCATGTTGCCCTGCTTCACGGCGTCACCCTGCGACGGACCGTTGGACTTGTCCTCCTTGAGCGGGTCACCCGCCAAGGTGACGCCCTGCATCCCCTCACGCAGACCCAGCCGGTAGGCCATGTCCACGACGTTGTTCAGCCCCGCCTGCTCCTCCAGGATGATGAACCCGGTGTTGGGCGAGGTGGCCAGCGCCTTGGTGAGGGTCATGCTGGTGTCGGCGCCGTCGGAGTAGTTCTTGACCGTGTAGCCCTTGTTGCCGTCCCGGTAGACCCGCGACGTGTAGGTGTTCGGAACCGGGACCTGCCGGTCGATGCCGGTCTTGCCCTGCTCCATCGCCGCGGCGGCGGTGAACACCTTGTAGATCGAGCCCGCGCCGAACCTCGTCACCTCGGCGGGCAGCGAGTACGCGCTCTGCCCGGCGTCGGCGTTGTTGCCGAAGTCGCGGTTGGCGGCCAGCGCGCGGACGCGGTGCTTGTCCTTGCCCGGCTCCACCACGGCCATCGCGTTGGCGACACCGGGGGTGGTCTTGGAGACCTGGCCCTCGGCGGCCTCCTTGACGGCCTGCGTGGCCTTCGCGTCCATCGTCGACTTGATGGTGAGGCCGCCCCTGCGCAGGTCGTCCTCGGTCAGGCCGTGCTCCAGCAGGTAGTCGATCAGGTACCGGCAGAACGAGCCGTAGATCGGCCCGTCGCCCGCGCCGACGCACCCCATGGGCAGCAGCTTGAGGTCCTCGACCACGCCGATGGGCGCGGCCTTGTACTCCTCGGTCAGCTGGTCGGCCCGCGCGGTGTCCTCGCCGAACGCGCCGTTGTTGCGCATGTAGTCGATGACCGTGTTGCGCCGCTCCATGGCGGCGTCCGCGCCGGCCTCCGGGTTCAGCGCGCTCGGCCGGTTGACCAGGCCCGCCAGCAGGGCGGCCTGCGGGACGGTCAGCTTGTCGGCCGTGGTGTTGAAGTACGTCTGCGCCGCGGCGCCGACGCCGTAGGTGCCGTTGCCGAACGGCACGACGTTCAGGTATGCGGTGAGGATCTCCTCCTTCGTCATCTTCTGCTCGAGCTGCATGGCGATGCGCGCTTCGCTCAGCTTGCGCGCCATCGTGGCAGCCGTCGCCTTCTCGTACGCCTCATCGGAGCCCTTGCCCACCACGAACGCGAGGTAGTTCTTCACGTACTGCTGGGTGAGCGTGGACGCGCCCTGGGAGGTCTCACCCTCGACGCCCGCCTTGGCGGCGGCGCGCATGATGCCCTGCCAGTCGACGCCCTGGTGCTCGAAGAACCTGCGGTCCTCGATCGCGATGATCGCGGCCTTCATCGTGTCGGCGATGTCCTCGAACGCCACCGGGATGCGGTACTGGTCGTACAGGTAGGCGATGGGCTGCCCATCCTTGTCCTGGATGGTGGTGACCAGAGGCAGCTCGGCCTTGGTCAGCTCGCCAGAGGTCTGGTCGACGGTGTCGGCGGCGCGGTTGGAGGCCAACCCCAGACCACCGACGACGGGGAAGAGCACGGCGGCGACGAGAACCCCCGCCGTGAGGCACAACCCCACCATCTTGAGCAGACCTGTCGCACGTGCGGCGAACACTGAACCAGCAACCCCTTCCAGACCCGCGGGGAAACGACGCCCCTCCACAGATAAGTCGCGCGGGACCCGAACCCGGTTGCCTGGACAGGCGAGAAAATTCCGGGTTGGCCGTGCGCGACCTGCCCCGCAAGTTACTCCTGCCCGGTTGTGAACGAGGTGAAACACCAGGCAGGCAGGGCAGTGGTGAGGCAGGCGACAGCGCGGGCAGTCGGACACCGGGGCCGGAAACGAAGGATCTTCACTTAATGGGCGCGGGGGGCGTCGGGGACGGCCACGCGCGGGACGGTGGGGGACGGCCGCGCTCAGGACGGCGAGGACGGCCGCGCAATGCTCACCGCGCCACCCGACCGCCCCCGCCCGGCTGTCCCCTGCCCGACCGCTCCGCCCGGCCGCTCCTGCCCGACCGCCCCGCCAGGCCAGCCCCGCCCGACTACTCGGGCCTGCCCGCCTGCCCGCCTGCTCGGGCACTCGGGCTTACTTGTGCCCACTCCGGCCCACTTGTGCTCACTCGGGCCTACTTGGGCGCCAGCCGGATCGTCGCGCTGGCCCGCCGCACCTCGTCCCCGCCGTGCTGCGGCAGCACGTCCTCCAGGAACCCGTACTCGCTCAGCTCCCGCT
The DNA here is from genome assembly GCF_024171695.1 of Actinosynnema pretiosum. GTDB lineage: Bacteria > Actinomycetota > Actinomycetes > Mycobacteriales > Pseudonocardiaceae > Actinosynnema > Actinosynnema pretiosum. The sequence continues at coordinate 145,979 of NZ_JAMTCF010000021.1, forward strand.
CGTCGCGCGCCCGCCGCCGCACCGTCCGCCACCACATCGCGATGTCCGCCCACCCCGGCGCCGACAGCGACCCGCCGAAGTGCTGCGTGGACAGCGCCGCGCACAGGTTCGCGAACCGCACCCGCTGCGCGAGCGGCCAGCCCTCCAGCGTGCCCAGCACGAACCCGGCCCCGAACACGTCCCCGGCCCCGGTCGGGTCCAGCGCCGCCACGCTCAGCCCCGGCACGTCCGCCCGCTCCCCGGTGGCCGAGTCGACCGCGACCGCTCCCCCGCCGCCCCTGGTCACCACGACCACCGGCACCAGCTCGGCCAGCCGCTCGGCGGCCAGCTCCGGCGTGGACGAGCGGGTGTAGCTCATCGCCTCGACCGAGTTCGGCAGGAACGCGTCGTACCCGTCGAGCCTGGTCAGCAGGTCGGGCGCCCACGCCTCGGTGCGGTCCCAGCCGATGTCGGCGAACAGCAGCGCCCCGCCCTCCTTGGCCTTGCGCACCCACGCCTCGTCCTCGGCCTGCAGGTGCACGAAGCACGCGCGGGTCGACGGCGGCGGGTCGAGCAGCTCGTCGGCGGTGACGGGCGGCTGGTGGCCGTGGGTGACCATGCTCCGGTCGTGGTCCATCGCCATGGAGACGGTGACCGGGGTGTGCCAGCCGTAGAACCGGCGGCAGTGCCCCAGGTCCACCTTCTCCTGCTCGGCCAGCACCTCCCAGCAGAAGTCGGCGTAGACGTCCTCGCCGAACGCCGCCGACAGCCCGGTGCGCAGCTCCAGCCTGCGCAGGGCCACGGCCAGGTTGGCGATGCCTCCGGGACAGGAGCCCAGCCCGTCCGCCCACACCTCGGTGCCCGGCGCGGGCGGGCGGGGCAGGCCGGTGAAGATGATGTCCAGGAACACCGTCCCGGACAGCAGCACGTCGAAGGACGGCGCCTCGTCGCTCATGCGCACACGATGCCGGCCCTAGGAAGCGGAGCGGTCCACCCGGTCGACCGCGGCGGCCATTTCCCGCATCCTGGTCAGCGCCCGGTGCTGGGCCACGCGGACCGCGCCGGGCGTGGAGCCGACGGCGGCGGCGGTCTCCTCGGCGGTGAGGCCGACCGCGACCCGCAGCACCAGGATCTCCCGCTGCCTGGTGGGCAGCTTGCCGAGCATCCGGGTGATCTGGCCGATCAGCTCCCCGTTGACCGCGCGCTGCTCCGGCCCGTCCTCCAGCGCCGGGGTGTCCGGCAGCTCGGGCACGACCTCGGCGCGGCTGCGCACGGCCCGCCTGCGCGCGTCGGCGACCTTGTGCGCGGCGATGCCGTAGACGAACGCCAGGAACGACGTCGGCTCGTAGCGGTAGCGCCCCAGCGCCGCAACGACGGCCAGGCACACCTCCTGCGCGATGTCCTCGGCCGAGACGAGGGTGCGCTCGCGCATCCCCACCCTGGCCCGGCAGTAGCGCAGCACGAGCGGCTGCACCCGCGTCAGCAGCTGGTCGATCGCGCGCGGCCTGCCCGCCAGCGCGTGGTCGACCAGCTCCCCCAGTTCGGCCTCGGCGAGCCAGGCGGTCGTCAGCACGTCGGGCTCGGGCCCGCTCTCGACCAGCCTGATCCGCCCCTCCCCCGCCACGGCGCCGTCGCGGCCGACCGTCTCGATCCCCTCGATCTCGAAGTCAGCTCGCACGACTGCGTGGTGCCCCATCCGGCGACCTCCTCACGCTCGCGTCCACCCCGACCGGATGCCACCGGCTACTCATAGGAGCGTCGAGCCGGGGCGCTGATACCTGATCGGGCCAAGCTGACCACGGGATTCGAGCTCGCAGAGGCAAGAGCACCCGGTTGAGGGAGCACGTGCACCGTTCGGCCCAGCGGAGCTGACGGCTAGCGCACCAGGACGAGTTGTCGCAGGTCCAGACAGCCCACCCGGTGGCCTGATCGGCCCCGAACCGGGGAGAACTCCCCGTTGTGTCGGAGCGTGATGACGAGTGCGGCGACCGGGTCCCTGCCGAGACGCGCCGGTCCCGCGACGCCCACCCCGACACCCGCCACCGGTGTTCGCCACCGGCGATCACCGCCGTGATCGCGGGCACCCGCCATCCCAGGCCAGGATGGAGGCGGAAGACCAACGGATGGGACCTGGAGCACCAGTGATCGAGCAGATGAGCGTGCGCACGGAGCAGGGCGTGTTCGACGCGATCGCCGCCGGACCGGAGGACGGCCGCCCGGTGCTGCTGCTGCACGGCTTCCCGCAGGCGGCCCTGTGCTGGGAGCACCAGGTCGCGGTGCTGGGCCGCGAGGGCTACCGGGCGGTCGCGTTCGACCAGCGCGGCTACTCCCCCGGCGCCCGACCGGAGCAGGCGGCCGCGTACGGGATGGAGTCGCTGGTGGGCGACGTGCTCGCGGTGGCCGACGAGCTGGGCTGGCCCGCGTTCGACCTGGTCGGGCACGACTGGGGCGGCGCGGTGGCCTGGTGGGCGGCTGCCGACCACCCCGAGCGGCTGCGCTCGCTGACCGTCGTGTCCACCCCGCACCCGGCCGCGCTCGGCGAGGCGATGCGCACCGACGAGGAGCAGCACCAGCGGTCCGGGTACATGGCGCAGCTGCGCGCGTCGGGCGCGGAGAAGCAGCTCCTCGCGAACGACGCGGAGGCGCTGCGGCGGATCTTCGACTGGCGGGTGCCGCCGGGCCGGGTGGACGAGTACGTGTCGCGGCTGAAGGAGCCGGGGGCGCTCACGGCGGCGCTCAACTGGTACCGGGCCGGGCGCCCCGACGGCCGGATCGGGAAGGTGACGGTGCCCACGTTGTACGTGTGGACGACCGAGGACGTGGCCTTCGGCTCCACGGCCGCGCTGGCCACGGGCGACTGGGTGACCGGCCCTTACACCTTCCGGATGCTGGAGGACGTGTCGCACTGGGCGCCCGAGGAGGCCCCCGAGGCGGTCACCGCCCTGCTGCTGGCCAACCTGTCGATTTCATGATTTTCGACTTGTCGTTGAACCGTTACCGGGTCGTGGCACGTCTGCCTCAATATGACGGAGTTGACCTACTCGGAGCGTCGGGTTGCGACCCTCGCCGCGTGTGGACACAGCAACCGGGCCATCGCCATGCGGCTGCACATCACCGTGAGCACGGTAGAGCAGCACTTGACGAGGGTGTACCGGAAGCTGTCCGTGGCGAGCAGAACCGAGCTGAAGGGGCACAGCGCCCTGGTGTGACCCCGTGGGGGTGACGGGCCTGCTCCTGGCCGCAGGCGCCGGGCGGCGGTACGGCCGCCCGAAGGCGCTGGTGTCGCAGGGTGGCGCGCTGTGGGTCGAGACGGCCTGCGGGGTGCTCCGGGCGGCGGGTTGCGACCGGGTGGTCGTGGTGCTGGGCGCCTCATCCGCACGGGTGCGAGCCACCGCGTCGCTGGGAGACGCGGTGGTGGTGGACAACGCGGACTGGTCCACGGGCGTGGGATCGTCCCTGCGCGTGGGCCTCGCCGCAGCGGGTGACCGGGACGCGGTCGCGGTGCTGCCGGTCGACACCCCCGGTGTCACGGCGGACGCGGTCGCCCGGCTGCTCGTGCTGGCGTCCCCGGCGGTGCTGGCGAGAGCCTGCTACGCCGGGGTGCCCGGCCATCCGGTGCTGATCGGCCGGGACCACTGGGTCCCGGTGTCGGAGTCGGCGCGCGCCGACGTGGGCGCGCGCGACTACCTGGTCGAGCACAACGCCCTGATGGTGCCGTGCGAGGACGTGGCCAACGGCGACGACGTCGACTCGCCCCCCGCTACTTGATCGATCCCGCAACGACTGCGGGGCGCTCCCGAACCCCGAACCCGGTCTCCTCCCCCACCCGCACGGCCGCGCGGACCAGCCCGGCGAGGGCCTGGGACCGGCTGTGCGGCTGCCACGCGATGATCGTGGTCACCGGCGGCGCGTCCACCACCGGCACCCCCGCGTGCTCGGCCCACTGCCAGGCCCGGCTGGACGCCGGGATGACCAGCAGCGCCAGCCCGAGCGCGATGAGCTGGGACACCTGCGCCTGGTCCCGCACCTCAGGACCCGGCCCCGGCGGGTACCCCCCTTCGAGCCGGGGCCACCGCGCGAGCGGCAGGTCAGGCACGTCCGCGATCTCCGCCATGGTCAACGAGGCCCGCCGGGCCAGCGGGTGCCGCGCGGGCAGCACCGCCACCTGCTCCTCGACCAGCAGCTCCTCGGTGTCGAACCCCGCCACGTCGTCGAACGGCCGGTGCACCAGCGCGGCGTCCGCCCGCCCCTGCCGCAACAACCCGGCCTGCTCCCCGATCCCGCACAGCAGCACCTCGACCTCGGCCGCCCCAGCCTCCTCCCGGTACGCCGGCAGCAGCCTGCTCAACAACTCGTGGTCGGCCCCCGCCTTGACCGCCAGCACGATCCGCCCCCCGGCCCGCCGAACCCGGTTGACGGCGCCCTCCGCGGCGTCCAGCACGACCCGCCCCTCCCGCAGCAGCACCTCACCCGCCCCGGTCAACGCGACCGACCGCCGGTCCCGCTCCAGCAGCACCACCCCGAGCCGCCGCTCCAACCGCTGGATCGCCCTGGACAACGGCGGCTGCGCCATCCCCAACCGCTCCGCAGCCCGCCCGAAGTGCAACTCCTCGGCCACCGCGACGAAGTACCGCAACTCCCGCGTCTCCAACTCCACCCCACCACGCTACCCACGCTGATACCCGCCGAGTATCACCACCGGCCCAACGGGTCTTGGCGCCCACCCCACCTCGAGCCCGAGCATCAACACCGTGAACGAGCAGAAGACCGCGCTGGTAACCGGCGCGAACAAGGGCATCGGCTACGCGATCGCGGCAGGCCTTGGCGCACTGGGCCACCGCGTGGGAGTGGGCGCCCGCGACGACGCCCGCCGCGAGGAGGCCGTGGCCAAGCTGCGCGCGGAGGGGGTGGACGCGTTCGGCGTCCCCCTGGACGTCACCGACGACGACAGCGTCACCACGGCGGCGCACCTGCTGGAAGCAGCGGGCCACGGCCTGGACATCCTGATCAACAACGCGGGCATCTCCGGCGCCTACGCCCCCGACTGGTCCCAGGACCCGACCACCCTCGACCTGTCCGAGGCCCGCAGGGTGGTGGAGACGAACGTCTTCGGCGTCATCCGCGTGACCAACGCCCTCCTCCCCCTGCTGCACAAGTCCCCAACCCCCAGGATCGTGAACCTCTCCAGCAGCGTCGCCTCCCTGACCAGGCAGTCCGACCCAACCACCCCAAGCGGCCCGATCATGGCCGTCTACGCCCCCACGAAGTCCTACCTGAACGCCGTGACCGTCCAGTACGCCCGCCAACTGGCGAACACCAACATCCTCGTGAACGCGGCCTGCCCAGGCCTGGTGGCCACCGACTTCACCGGCTTCCAAGCTCCCCGCACCCCCGAGCAGGGCGCGACGACCGCCATCCACTTGGCAACCCTGCCCAACAACGGCCCGTCCGGCACCTTCAGCGACGACGAGGGCCCCCTACCCTGGTAGCCACACCACCACGCGGCGATGTGCGCACGCGCAGCGTGCGCACAGAGCCCCCCCACCGCGTCCCTCGTCTCCGTTTGGCCTGGCGAAGCCCGAGCACAGGTGTCAAGACGCCGCCGCACTACCCGGCAGACCGCCCAAGTCAAACGGCGTCTTGACGCCTGTGCTTGCCTGAAAGGAGGCCAAACGGAGACGAGGGACCCCACCCACCGCAGTAGTTGTCTGTAAACCGGACCACCAGCGGAACGGCCACCGGCCGGCAGAGCCCTTCCCCCTCGTTTTTGGAGGCCTGCCCCGCCGGCGAGGCGAGCTCTTCAGCTCTTCGCTCTTGCTCTTCGCCCTTGCTCTTCCCCCACCCCTCCCCCCACACCCCCCTCACACCAGCACGACCTCCACCCCCGCGTCCCGGATCCGCGCGACCTCATCCCCAGGCGCGTCCACATCCGTCACCAGCACATCGATCTCCTCCACCCCACAAACCCGCCCGAACGCGGTCCGCCCGAACTTCGAGCTGTCCACCGCCGCCACCACCCGCCCCGCAGCCCCCACCGCGGCCAACTTCACCGCGCTCTCCCCCAAGTCGTGCGCCGACACCCCGTCCCGCGCGCTCAACCCACAACTGCTCAACACCACCGTGTCGAACCGCATCACCCGGAACGCGTGCTCCGTCAACGGCCCCGTGAACGCCTGCTCCCCCGCCCGGACCTCCCCACCAGGCAGCAGCAACCGCACCTCCGCGGACCCCCGCAACAGATCAACCGCGTGCAGCGACAGCGCCAGCACCGTCACCCTCCGGTCCACCAAGCACCGGGCGACCTCCAACGTCGTCGTCCCGGCGTCCAGCACCGCCGTCTCCCCCTCGTCCAGCATCCCGGCGACCGCCGCGCCGATCCGCCGCTTGGCCTCGACCCGCTGCCGCACCCGCGCCGAGTACGGCGTCGCCTGCCCGGTGAGCATCCCGACCGCCGCCCCGCGCACCCGCCGCAGCAGCCCCTCCCGCTCCAGCACGTCCAGGTCCCGCCGCACGGTCATCTCCGAGCACCCCACCAGCTCCGCGATCTCCGCGACGCCCACCCGCCCGCCGTGCCGCAGGCTGCCCAGGATCACCTCGTGCCGCTGTGCCACATCCACGGAGTTCATCCGAACAACCAGCCTGGTCGTGGTCAAGGGCTGGTGGCCCGCGCCACCCTCCTGGTAGGACTGCCCCACCTTGCTGCCGATCACCGGAGGTCACCAGATGGGTGCGAAGCGAACCGGTTCCGCGTACGGCGACGCGGTCCGCGACCTGCTGTCCAGGGTGGAGGAGCAGAACGCCGCCGCGCTGGACGACGTCGCCGAGCTCGTCCTCGCCTCGGTGCGGGGCGACGGCGTGGTGCTCGCGGCGGGCGCGGGCCACTCGCTGGCGGCGGTCGCCGAGACCTTCTACCGGGCGGGCGGCCTGGCGTGCGTGCGCCCGCTGTACCACCCCGAACTCCTCCCGATGCACGGCGCGATCAGCAGCACCGCCGCCGAGCGCCGCTCGGGCCTCGCAGGCCAGGTGCTCCGCGAGGCGGGCCTGGCCAGGCACGACGTGCTGTTCGTGTTCTCCACCTCGGGCGTGAACCCGTACCCGGTGGAGCTGGCCGCGCACGCCGCCGACGCGGGCTGCCCAGTCGTTGCCGTGACCTCCCGCGCCGCGAGCGCCGCCGCGCCGAGGCGGGCGGGCTCGACCCTCGCCGACAACGCCACGATCGTGCTGGACAACCTGGTCCCGCCGGGTGACTCCGGCTACCCGCCGGACGAGCCGGTGACGGCGGCGGTGTCCACGATCGCGACCACCTTCCTCTGGAACCTGGTCATGGTGCGGCTGCTGGACAAGGCCGCCGAGGAGGGCGTGGACCTCCCCCTCTGGCGCAGCGCGAACGTGGAGGGCGGCGACGCGGCGAACGCGGGCCTGCTGCGCAAGTACCAGTCGCGGGTGCCGCAACTGGGCTGACGCCCCCCGATCATCCCAACCCCGGAGTGGATCTCCACCAAACCGACGCCCGGTCTGCGCGGAACCTCCACAACCCCTCGTTAGCGTCCGGTGCTGACGACACCGAGGGGGAAGTCGACCATGCGCAGGAGAACCAGATTAGCCGTGAACACCGCCGGGGCGGTGGCCGTGCTCGCGCTCGTCGGGGCGGCGGTGCTGGAGTTCGCGCCGGGGGACGGCGGCCCGCGCACCCCGGTCGCCGCGCAGGAGCACCTCCAGGAACAACTGCCCTCGACACCCGCGCGGGACTTCTTCTCCGCGTTCGAGGTGGGCGACGCGCGGCGCGCGAGCCTGGCCACAGACTCACCGGAGGCGGCGGCCCCCGCCATCACCAGGGTCAAGGAAGGCATGGCCCCGGCACGCCTGCGCGTGGTCGTCGCCGACGCGGAGCCGCCGCACGGCAACGAGGCCGAGCTGTCAGCCGAGGTGACCTGGACGCTGCCCGACGGAACCCCGCTGGCCTACCGGGTGCGGGTCCCGGTGCACCGCTCCGGCGAGCGCTGGCTGCTGCGCTGGTCACCGTCCCTGCTGCACCCCGAACTACCCGAGGGCGGCGCGCTGGTGCACCGCAGCACGACCGGCGAGGGCGGCCTGCGCGCCAGGACCGGCGAGCGGCTCACCCCCGACCTGGCCCCGGCGCTGCGGCCCGCCCTCACCCAGGCGACCGGCCCGCTGGAGGGGTCCACCGGCTGGCAGATCGGTCTCGTCGACGCCTCGGACGCGCAGATCGGCGTGCTGGCGGAGAAACCCGCGCGCTCCGAGACCATGACCACGACCCTGGACCCGGCGGCGCAGCGCTCGGCGCAGGCAGCCCTGGCCTCCACCGGGCACCCCGCCGCGCTGGTCGCGCTCCAACCGTCCACCGGCGAGGTCCTGGCCATCGCCCAGAGCCCCCTCGCAGGCCCGAACCTCGCCCTGGTCGACCACTTCGAGCCGGGCTCGACCTTCAAGGTCGTCACCGCCGCCGCAGCCCTCACGACCGGCGGCCTCACCGCGAGCACCCCGCTGCCCTGCCCCGGTGAAGCCACCATCGGCACCCGCACCATCACCAACGACGGCGGTTTCGACCTCGGGACCGTGCCGCTGCGCCGGGCGTTCGCCGCGTCCTGCAACACCACCTTCGGGAAGCTAGCCGCCGACCTCCCGGCCACCGCCCTCCAAGACGCGGCAGCCAGGTTCGGCCTCGGCGCGGACTACGACGTGCCCGGCCTGACCACGAACACCGGCAAGGTGCCACCCGCCGAGTCGGTGCCCGAACGGGTGGAGGCCGGCATCGGGCAGGGCCGGGTGCAGGTCACGCCGTTCGGCATGGCGCTGCTGGCGGCGACCGTGGCCAACGGCTCGACCCCGACCCCGAAGCTGGTCCGCGAGCTGGAGACCACCGGCGGCGGCCACCCGGCTCCAAGCCCGGCCGTGGTGACCGCGCTGCGGGCGATGATGGCGGACGTGGTCACCTCCGGCACGGCCCGAGCGCTCTCCGCGCACGGGGACGTGCGGGGCAAGACCGGCACCGCGCAGTTCGGCGACGGCACCGGCGCGCACGGCTGGTTCGTGGGCTACCGGGGTGACGTGGCGTTCGCGGTCCTGGTCGTGGGCGGCGGCTCGTCGGAACCGGCCGTGCGGATCACCGGGGAGTTCCTGGGCGGCCTGTGACGGGACGGGGCCCGTCAGACCTGCACGACACCAACCTTCTCCCCGCCCTGCACACCTTCCCCACCCCGCGCACCTTCCCCACCCTGCGCGCCGTTCAACTGCTTGTACCGCCCACCGGCCGCGATCAGCTCGTCGTGCGTGCCCCGCTCGACGATCCGCCCGTCCTCCACCACCAGGATCACGTCGGCCGACCGGATCGTGGACAGCCGGTGCGCGATCACCAGCGCGGTCCGCCCGCGCAGCGCCTCGCCGAGCGCGGCCTGCACCGCCGCCTCCGACTCGGTGTCCAGGTGCGCGGTCGCCTCGTCCAGGATCACCACCCTGGGCCTGGCCAACAACAACCGGGCGATGGTCAACCGCTGCCGCTCCCCGCCGGACAGCCGGTACCCGCGCTCGCCGACGACCGTGTCGAGCCCGTCCGGCAGCGACGCGACCAGCTGCTCCAACCTGGCCCGCCGCAGCGCGTCCCACACCTCCTCCTCGGTCGCCTCGGGCCGGGGGTACAGCAGGTTGGCCCGGATCGTGTCGTGGAACAGGTGCCCGTCCTGGGTGACGACGCCGACCGCGCCGCGCAGGTCCTCGGACGCGACCTCGCGCACGTCCACCCCGGACAACCGCACCGCGCCCGCGTCCACGTCGTACAGCCTGGGCACCAGCGAGGCCAGCGTCGACTTGCCCGCCCCGGACGAGCCGACCACGGCGACCAACTGCCCGGCCTCGGCGCGGAAGTCCAGCCCGTGCAGCACCTCCTCGCCACCGCGCGTGTCCAGCGTGGCCACCGATTCGAGGGAGGCCAGCGACACCCGGTCGGGGGCCGGGTAGCCGAAGCGGACGCCGTCGAACTCCACCGACAGCGGCCCCTCGGGCAGCTTCACCGGCTTCTCCGGCTCGGTGATCATCGGTTCCAGGTCGAGCACCTCGAAGACCCGCTCGAACGACACCAGCGCCGTCATCACGTCCACCCGCGCGTTGGCCAGCGCGGTCAGCGGCGCGTACAGCCTGGTCAGCAGCAGCGCCAGCGACACGACGGTGCCCGCCGCGAGCTGCCCGGTGATCGCCAGGTAACCGCCGAGCCCGTAGACCAGCGCCTGGGCGAGCGCGGACACCAGGGTCAGGCCGGTCATGAACCAGCGGGTGGCCATCGCGGTCCGCACGCCGATGTCGCGCACCCGCGCGGCCCGCTCGCCGAACTCGGCGGCCTCGGCGCGCGGGTGGCCGAACAGCTTCACCAGGGTCGCGCCGGGCGCGGAGAACCGCTCGGTCATCTGGGTGGTCATGCCCGCGTTCAGCCCGGACGCCTCGCGCTGCAGGTCGGCCATGCGCGCGCCCATCCGCCTGGCGGGCAGCACGAACAGCGGCAGCAGCACGAGGGCGAGCGCGGTCACCTGCCAGGACAGCGTGACCATGACGCCCAGTGACAGACCGAGCTGGATGACGTTCGTGACCACACCCGACAGGGTGGAGGTGAAGGCGCGCTGGGCGCCGATGACGTCGTTGTTGAGCCTGCTGACCAGCGCGCCGGTGCGGGTGCGGGTGAAGAACGCGACGGGCATCCGCTGCACGTGCTCGAACACCGCGCGCCGCAGGTCGTGGATCAGCCCCTCGCCGATGCGGGAGGACTGCCAGCGCTCGACCAGGCCGAGCGCGGCGTCGAGCACCGCGATGCCCGCGATGACGACGGCGAGCCACACCACGGTGGACACGTCGCCGTGCCCGACGATCGCGTCCACGACCCGCCCGGCGAGCACCGGTGTGCTGACCGCGAGCACCGCCGACACGACCGTGAGCAGCAGGAACACCACGAGCTTCGCCCGGTGCGGCCGGGCGAAGGCGAGCACCCGGCGGAACGTGCCGCGCCGGACGCCGCTCGGAGCGTCGGAGGCGGCCACGGCCGCGCGCATCAGAGCCCAGGAACCTTCCACGCCCGTGGAGAACACCGGAGCGGGCCGCTTGCTTCCCTTGTTCCGCCGAACGCGAACATTTTTCAGGTAACGAATGGTCCCGACGGGTGCGCACCGGGGAATGCCCGCCGTCGGAATCCGGCCAGCACCGAGAATGCAAGCCCGCGCAAGCGACACGATCGAGTGAACTTCCGCGATGCTTGGCCCACAAAACGATCCAGCGTGGAACCCGGAATTCCACCCGGAAGAACAAGGATCGTTCGCCCGGCGACCGTTGGCCCGCCCCTGGAAACGTGTCGAAAGCTACCCCCGCGACCGGTTTGCCGCCCCACCGACGCCCCACGACGGCGTCATGAACGCCGGAGGCAGAACCTGAAAACGCTTTCAGTTCTACTTTCCGGAACCGCCGCCGCCACGTCAGGGCGAACCGGAGGGCGCACCAGGAACCTGCGCGATCCCGCAGCAGAGCTCAAGAACCAGGGCTCAGGGACCAGGGCTCGGAACTCAGAACTCAGGCCCCGCCCCGCGCGGCACTCAGGCCCCGCCCCGCTCGGCCCGCGCAGCGAGGTCCGCGAGCCTGCGCAGCTGCGCCTCGCGCTCGGCCCGCAACTGCTCCTCCTCGGAAGCCCCGTCGGCCGCGCCCGCCAGCAGCGCCAGCGTCTCCCGCGTCGCCCCGGCGGCGGGCCGCACGAGCGCCTCCACCAGGTGGTCCACAGCAGCATCGAGCCCGTCGACCGGCACGACCGCGTTGACCAGCCCCATCTCCAGGGCCTCGGCGGCGGCGATCTCGCGCCCGGTCAGGCAGATGTCGGCGGCCCGCGAGTACCCGACGAGCCGCACCAGCGGCAGCGTGCCGCCCAGGTCGGGGACGAGCCCCAGCGAGGTCTCGGCCATGCGGAACCGGGCGTCCTCGGCGGCGACGCGGAAGTCGCACGCGAGCGCCAGCTGGAAGCCCGCGCCGATGGCGTGCCCGCGCACGGCGGCCACGGTCACCCGCTCGGGGGCGCGCAGCCAGCGGAAGCCCTCCTGGAAGGAGGCGATCAGCTCGGCTCCGGCCTCGGGACCGCGCTTCACGATGTCCATCAGGCCGGGTTCGCCGTCCACGTGGTCACCGGTGAACAAGCGCCGGTCCAGGCCCGCCGAGAAAGCGCGGCCTGAGCCCCGGACGACCACGACGCGGACGTCCGGGCCCAGCTTCCCACCGATGTGGCGCAGAGCCTCCCACGTGGACGGCGTCTGCGCGTTGAGCACGTCCGGCCGTTCGAGCACGATGGTCGCGCGCGGTCCGTCGAGGACGAGCCGCACACCACCGCGCTCAAGCAGGTCGGCGTCCACTGCGCTCGATGCCGACATGCGCTGCAACCTCCGGGTCCGGGAGGGTGTCGCGTCCTGCGTCACCCGCTTGTGTTACCGGAGGGTAGCTTACTTCTTCTTCGTTCGGGTGGCGCCACCTCGACCGCGCAGCTGCACACCGGACTCGCTGAGGACCCGGTGCACGAAGCCGTAGGAGCGCCCGGTTGACTCGGCCAAAGCCCGGATGCTCGCGCCCTTTTCGTACTTCTTCTTCAGGTCAGCGGCCAGCTTGTCCCGTGTGGCACCGGTGATCCGGGCGCCCTTCTTCAGGTCAGCCACCTTGTCCCGCCTTCCGTGGACAGCAGGTCGGGCCTTGAAAGCCCCTGTCGTCGCAATGATCGATCACGGAGGGCGAGAACGCCAGGTGATCTTACGAAAAGATCGGCGCGCGTTCGGATGATCACTCAGAGTTGATCGGGGTTTCGGGGGCGAAATCGTTGCGTCAGGCCAATTGCACGAGTTCCAGGTAGTCCGCGGACCAGTGGTCCTCGCTCCCGTCCGGCAACAGGATCACCCGCTCGGGCTCCAGCGCCTCGACCGCTCCGGGGTCGTGCGTGACCAGCACGACGGCCCCCTCGTAGCGGCGCAGGGCGTCGAGCACCTGCTCGCGGCTGGCCGGGTCGAGGTTGTTGGTGGGCTCGTCGAGCAGCAGCACGTTGGCCGCGCTGGACACCAGGCCCGCCAGCGCCAGCCGGGTCTTCTCGCCGCCCGACAGGGTGCCCGCGGGCTGGTCGAGCTGCTCGCCGCTGAACAGGAACGTGCCCAGCAGGGACCGCAGCTGCTGCTCGGGCACGTCCGGCGCGGCGTGCCGGATGTTCGCCCACACCGACGCGTCGTGGTCGAGCGTCTCGTGCTCCTGCGCGAAGTAGCCCAGCTTCAGCCCGTGACCGGGCACGACCTCGCCGCTGTCGGGGGTCTCCATGCTGCCGATCAGGCGCAGCAGCGTGGTCTTGCCCGCGCCGTTCAGGCCCAGGATGACCACCCGCGAGCCCCGGTCGATCGCCAGGTCGACGCCGGTGAACACCTCCAGCGACCCGTAGCTCTTGCTCAGGCCCTCGGCGGTCAGCGGGGTGCGCCCGCACTGGGCTGGCTGCGGGAAGCGGATCTTGGCGACCTTGTCGGCCTGCCTGGTCTCCTCCAGCCCGGACAGCAGCTTCTCGGCGCGGCGGGCCATGTTCTGGGCGGCGACGGCCTTGGTGGCCTTGGCGCGCATCTTGTCGGCCTGGGCCATCAGCGCCCCGGCCTTCTTCTCCGCGTTGGCCCGCTCCCGGCGGCGGCGCTTCTCGTCGGCCGAGCGCGCCTCCAGGTACTTCTTCCAGCCCATGTTGTACGTGTCGACCTCGCCGCGCGTGGCGTCGAGGAACCACACCTTGTTCACCACGTCGTCGAGCAGCTCCACGTCGTGGCTGATCACCACGAGGCCGCCGTCGTGCGACTTGAGGAACCCGCGCAGCCAGGCGATCGAGTCGGCGTCGAGGTGGTTGGTGGGCTCGTCGATCAGCAGGATCGTGCTCGACTTGGCGCCGACGCCCGCCTCGGAGGCGGCGAACAGGATGCGGGCCAGCTCGACGCGGCGGCGCTGACCGCCGGACAGCGTGCTCAGCGGCTGGGCGAGCACCCGGTCCGCCAGGCCCAGGTTCGCGCAGATCCGGGCGGCCTCGCTCTCGGCCGCGTACCCGCCGAGCGAGGAGAACCGCTCCTCCAGGCGCCCGTACCGGCGCACGGCGGCCTCCTGCTCTGCGTCGTCGGCCAGCTCCGCCATCGCGGTCTGCGTCTTCTCCATGTCGCGCAGCAGCTGGTCGAGGCCGCGCGCGGACAGCACCCGGTCCTTGGCGATGACGGACAGGTCGCCCTCGCGGGGGTCCTGCGGCAGGTAGCCGAGCTCGCCGGTGCGCCGCACCTCCCCCGCGTACGGCTGGCCCTCGCCCGCGAGGACCCGCAGGGTGGTGGTCTTGCCCGCGCCGTTGCGACCGACGAGGCCGATCCGGTCGCCGGGCTGGACGCGCAGGGTCGCGTCGGACAGCAGGATGCGCGAACCCGCGCGCAACTCAAGATCGGTTGCGGTGATCACTTCGAGGCTCCGGGATAGGTGGAGAGGGGGTGGGGTGACGGGGGCGGCGCTCGGCCGCACTCACTCGATCAGGATCTCCACCCGACCAGTCTACGGGTCCAGGTCCCCGAACAAGCCGACCTGTGGCCCTTGCCGCTGCCGAAGGCAGGGGGGCCGGAGCCCGGTTCGGGGGCAGCCGGGGGACCGCCTGCCGGAATAGATTGCTCGACCATGACTGACTTCGCGGGCAAGACGGCGCTGGTGACCGGGGCGAGCAGGGGGATCGGCCTCGGGATCGCGCGCGAACTCGTGGCGCGCGGCGCGGCGGTCGCCATCACCGCGCGCAAGCCGGAGCAGCTGGCCGCCGCCGCCGCCGAGCTGGGCGCGCCCGACCACGTGCTCGCCATCCCCGGCAACGCGGGCAGGGCCGAGGACCGGGAGGAGGCGGTGGCCAAGGTGATCGAGCGGTTCGGCAGCCTGGACGTGCTGGTCAACAACACCGGCATCAACCCCTCGTTCGGGTCGCTGATGGACGCCGACCTGGAGGCCGTCAAGAAGATCTTCGACGTGAACGTGGTGGCCGCGCTGGGCATGGTGCAGCTGGTGTGGAAGGCGTGGATGTCCGAGCACGGCGGGTCGATCGTGAACGTGGCCTCGGTGGGCGGGCTGCGCTCCACCGGGGTGATCGCCGCCTACGGGGCGTCGAAGGCCGCGCTGATCCGGTTGACGGCCGAGCTGGCCTGGCAGCTGGGGCCGAAGGTGCGGGTGAACGCGGTCGCGCCGGGCGTGGTGAAGACCAAGTTCGCCGAGGCGCTGTACACCGGCCGGGAGGAGGACGCGGCGGGCGCGTACCCGCTGGGGCGGCTGGGCACGCCGGAGGACGTGGCGTCGCTGGTGGCGTTCCTGGCGTCGGACTCGGCGTCGTGGGTGACCGGCGAGACGGTGGCGGTGGACGGCGGGCTGCTGGCGACCGGGACGCTCGGCTGAGCGACCGGGGGCGCGCCCGCGCTCGGGCGCGCCCCCGGCTCACGGCCCCGGCGAGGTGGCGGGCGCCGTGGTGGTCACGCCGTTCGTGGTCGCCACGCCGTTCGTGGTCGCCACGCCGTTCGTAGTGGTCACACCGTTCGTGGTCGTCACACCGTTCGTGGTCGTCGGACCACCCGTCCCGGACGGGGTGGCTCCCGGCGTGCCGTCCGGGTTCCCGCCGGGGCTCGTGGCAGGCCCGCCCGGCGTCGTCGTGGGCGCGCCCGGCGCGGTCGTGGGCGCCGACGTGCCCACCGGCGGCCCGGCGGGCTGCACGTCGCCCTGCGCGCCGCCCAGCCCCAGCGCGACGACGGTCACCAGCGCCGCCGTGCCCAGCCCCGTGCCCAGCACGGCCCGCCTGCGCGCCCGCTCGGCCCGCACCCGCGCCCCGCGCCGCAGCACGTCGTCCGCGCCGAAGGCCACCGGTCCGCCCGGCGCGTCCTCCAGCTCCTCGAAGGTCTTCCTCAGCTCGTGCTCAAGCATTCCGCGACACCTCCGGCCACAGCTCGGCGAAGTCCGCCCCCAACCGGCGGCGCAGCGCCGCCAGCCCGCGCGAGGTGTGGCTCTTGACGGTGCCGCTCGTGCACCGCAGCGACCGGGCGACCTCGTCAACGCCCAGGTCGTGCCAGAACCGCAGCACGATCACCGCCCGCTGCTTGGCGGGCAGCGCGTCCAGCGCCCGCCACAGCACCACCCGGTCCTCGCTGAGCTGCGCGGGCGCCCCGACCTCCGGCAGCTCGTCGGTGACCCGCTCCCGCTTCCACCGGGCCTTGCGGCGCTCGCCGAGGAACGTGCGCACCACGATCTGCCTGAGGTAGGCGTCGACGCCGTCCCGGTGCGCCATCCTCGGCCCGGCGAGGTAGAGCTTGAGGTACGCGGCCTGCACCACGTCCTCCGCCTCGTGCCAGTTGCCGCACAGCAGGTAGGCCGTGAAGCGCATCGAGGCGGCGGACCGGTCGAAGTGCCGGGTGAACTCCGCGTCCCAGCTCACGCCGTCAGTTCCCCCGCTGGTCGGGGTGGGTGGTGGCCTGCGGCGAGGTCTCCGGCACGGGCGGCTCGGTCAGCGTCACGCCGGGGCCCGACGTGGGCTCGGGGGTGACCTGGACCGGCGGGCTCCACGTGGTCGCCTCCGGCGAGGTCGCGGGCGGCGAGGTCTCGACGGGCGTCGTCGCGCCCGGCGAGGTCTCGATCGGCGAGGTCGCGACGGGGGTCGTCGCGGGCGCCGAGGTGGCGGGCGGCTGCCCGTCGCCCTGCCAGGAACCGCTGGCGAGCGCGGGCAGCGCCATCAGCGCCCCGCCGACCACCACCGCGCCGGCCATCACCACCAGTCGAGTGCGCACACCTGTCTCCCAGGTTCGGTGGCGCCGCCGTCCGGCAGCGCCCTCACCCCTACCAATGCGCCAGGGCGCTCACCCGGTTGTCACGACTTCCCAGCACCCCGCCCGGCACCCGCTCCGGGACGCCCGCCCCCAGGCACGGACCTCGGGACGCGGGCCCGACGCACCCGCTCAGGGCACCAGCGCGATCCACACCGGCAGCGGGTGCCCGCTCTCGGCGGGCGAGAGCCGCTGCACCGGACCGAACCCGGCCTCGGCCAACTCCTCGGCGACCTGCTCGGAGGAGAGCACCCGGTGCTGCGTGGACACCGAACCTGCGACCTCCCACGACGCGGGCCCGCGCACCAGCCGCACCACGTCGAGCGCGTACGACCCGCCGTCCGACGCCCAGTCCCACAGCTGCACGGTCACCTGCCGCTCGTCCCCGCGCCCGACCACCCTCGGCGGCGGCGCGGTGGGCCGCAGCCTGCTCAGCCGGTCCAGCTCGGGCACCGCGGCGACGAGCAGCCCGCCGGGCCGCAGCACCTCGCGCGCGGCCATGAGGGCTTGCGGCAGGGCGTTCTCGTGCGCGAGCCTGGGCAGCAGGTCGTCGCTCGCGCGCACCACGTCGACCGGGCGGTCGGGGCGGACGCGGGCGATGTCGAGCAGGTCCACCACCACCAGGTGGGGCGTCCCGAGCACGGCCGCCGCCACCTGCGCGAGCGGGTCCTCCTGGGCGAGTTCCTGGTCCTGGGCGGCGGTCACGGCCACACAGTAGGGCTAAGGGGTCACTCGTCAAGCGAGTACCTACCCCGCAGGGGGAGTTTTGTTACCGGCGAGTTGACTTCTTGCGAACTCACCGTGCACACCACTTGACAGACCGATGCCCTAGCAGTGAACTCGTAACCCGTATGGCCCAAGCATTGACTCCTCCCGGCAGGCGACGGCGGACTGCGTTGGCGGGTAGGGTCACTGGGGCGTGATCTCATGACAGCGGGGAGTCACCATGACCAACGCTGCCGGTCGACCCAACGTGTCCGTCGACGAGCTCGACTCGACGGGCCACGGCAGTCTTGCGCAGCTTCTGACCACCGGGCCGTTCCCGGAGGCGCTGAGGGCAGCCATCAAAGCGTCCCGGCTCAGCCTGGACCGCATCCAGCACCGGCTGGCGCTCCGCGGGGTCACGATCAGCGTGGCCACCCTGAGCTACTGGCAGTCGGGGCGCCGCCGCCCCGAGCGGCCGGAGTCGCTGGAGGCCCTGCGGCACCTGGAGACCGTGCTCGGCGTGCCGTCCTCGGGCCTGTCCGCGCTGCTCGGACCGCCGAGGCCGCGCGGGCGCCGCTCCCGACCGACCACCATGATGCCGATCGACGCGCTGTGGTCGCGCCGCGAGCGGGTCGCGAACCTGCTCAGCAAGGTCGACACCACCTCCGACGTGAAGCTGGGCCGGATCAGCCAGCACGACCGCGTCGAGATCGCCGCCGACGGCGGGCAGCGGTCCGTGTGGGTGCGGCAGATCCTTCGCGCCGAGCAGGACGGCCCCGACCGCTGGGCGCTGGTGTTCGAGACCGAGGAGTCCAACGTGCTGCCGCAGGTCGTGAACCTGCGCAACTGCCACCTCGGCCGCGTGGTGCAGGACCCCGAGGTCAACATCATGGCCGCGGAGATGATGTTCGAGCGCCCGCTGGCCAGGGGCGAGACCCTCATCATGGAGTACGAGCTGCTGTTCGCCGAGGGCCACTACCCGCCCGGCAACAACACGTTCGCCCGCAAGTTCCGGCTGCCGGTGCGCGAGTACGTCATCGAGGTCCGCTTCGACCCCGGCTACCTCCCGTCGCGCTGCCAGCAGTTCAGCGTGCCCGCCGGTGACGAGACCCCGTCGCGCCGCCGCAACCTCGCCCTGGACAACGCGGGCGGCGTGCACGCGGTCGCGCTCGGCTTCGGCCCCGGCGTGTTCGGCATCCGCTGGGAGTGGCCGCAGTAGGAGCGCCGCCGACCGTCCCACCCGTTGGGAAGGCCCCCGTGGGATATCCCACGGGGGCCTTCTTCGTCACAACACCCGGTCCAGGCCCCGGAAACCGCCCGGAACGGACATCGGGGAGCGCCCCGGATCCCGCTGAGCGGAACACCGGGACGCCCGCCGACCGATCACACGCAGCCGGTCACACGTCGCCGATCACACGTAGCCGGTCACCTTCAGCGCCACGTCGCGCACCGAACCGGTGTCCGACCCCGCCGAGTCCACGACCTCGAACGTCCACGTGCCGTCCGCCGACCCCGACAGGAGCGGCGCCAGCGGCGACACCGGCCGCCACGACCCGGTGAACGGCGCCTGGGCGCTCGTCACCGACGAGAACGCCGACGCCGCCGAGTCGTCGAACACGACCTGGCACAGGTTGTTGCCCGAGCTGCCGTTGCGCTGGAACAGCGTCGCGCTCACGCCCGACGGCGAGGTCAGCGTGCCGACCAGGTCGCCGACGAAGGTGTGGTCGACGCCGACGGTCGTGGCCTTCTCGGTGGTCGTGCAGGTCTCGCCGCCGATCACGAACTTCAGCGACGACAGCACGCCCACGCCCGTCACCGGGATCTGCACCGAGACGCCCTCGGCGCTGTTGTCCGGGATGGCCGTGACGCCGGTGAACCCGAACGTCTTGACCTCGCTGGACGGCTCGCCCACCGGCAGCTGGAACACCGAGCTGGTCGGCGAGGTGGCGCCCGCGTAGGTCACCCGCGCGTCCAGCCTGACCACGGACCCGATCGCCTGCCCGGCGGGCACGGTCACCTTGAACGTGCCGACCAGGGTCTGCCCGGCGTCCACGTTGCCGTAGTACTTCGAGCGGGGCGCGATGGTCACGCCCGGCGTCGACGAGGTCAGCACCACGCTGGTCGACGCGGCCGTGCCGTCACCGGTGTTGGCCACCGGCAGCGTCACCGTCGCGGTCGTGCCCGGCTTGAGGTACCGGCTGCCGTCGTCGTTGGCGATGGTCGGGGCGACCGCCCTCGCCAGCGGCTGCGGGCTCGCGCCCGTGTGCGCCAGCGCCAGGTCGCCGCGCACGACGCCCGCGCCGGTCTGGTTGTCCACGCCCGCCGCCGCGATGTCGATCGCGGTGTCCACCAGCGCGGCCCGCACCTCGGCGGGCGTCAGCGTCGGGTTGCCCGACAGCACCAGGCCCGCGATGCCCGCCGCGTTCGGCGCCGCCGCCGACGTGCCGAAGAACGGCTTGAACCCGGCCACCGACGTGTTCACGCCGTCCGCCGCGGTGATGTCCGGCTTCTGCCGCACCTGGGGCGCGGGCGAGCCGTCCGGCGCGAAGAACACCCGGCGCGGGCCGTCGGAGGTGAAGCGCTCCGGCTGCTGCGCCGAGGTGAACGAGCCGGGGAACGGGCCGGTCGGGTTGGCCGGGTCGCCCGGCTCCAGGTCGAACGACAGCGCGGACGCCGCCGGGGCCGCCGCGACGCTGATCGCACCCTTGGCCGCCGAGTGACCGCGCGAGACGCCCGGCGTCGCGAAGCCCTTGAGCCCGTCCGCCGAGTCCTTGAACCGGCCGCCGAGCGCGCTCAGCGCCAGGTACTTGTCGTCACCCCGGAACTTCACGACCGCCAGCCGCAGCCCCGAACCCGAGGCGGGCGTGTCGATCCGCTCGTACGGGTTCTGCGTGCCGTCCTGGACGTTCTGGCTGAACGAGACGACCGCGCCCGCCGAGTTCACCAGGTACAGGTCGTAGTCGTTGAACGACCGGTTCAGCGGGTCGGCCCAGAACAGCGTGACCGGCACGCCGGTCGAGTAGGCCGACAGCGGGTTGAGCACCTGCTTGGCGTTCGGGGCCGGGTCGAAGTCGTGCGCGGTGCCCGCGAACTTCCCGATGCCCACGCCCGAGTCGACGAACTGGCCCTCCCAGTGGCCGGAGGTGCCCGCCGCGACGCTGCCCTCGTTGCCAGCCGAGGAGAAGTACACCGCGCCGTCGGCGGCGACCGCGTCCACCGCCTGCGCGATGATGCCGTCCTGGAACGGCGACTCGTTGAAGTACAGGACGTCGTCGACGATCACGTCGCAGCCCGCCTGGAAGCGCAGGGCCCTGATGTTGTCGGCGAAGCTGGCGTCGCTGGTGAACGCCGTGGCGAAGCCCAGCTCCGCGTTCGGCGCCACGTCGTGCAGGATCTCCAGCATCGCCGTGCCCTCGTCGCCGGAGCCCTCCTGGCCCGGCAGCACGTCGACGGCGGGCAGCTCACCGGCCGCCTGCGACACCGCCAGCGAGCGCACGCCGTCCGACAGCGCGCACAGCTTCACGCCGGTGCCGGTGACCCGGTGCTCCTGGCGCGCGGTGTCGGTGGCCTGCGCCCGGTCGCCCTCGGAGGTGACCACCGCGTCCGCGCCGACCCGCTCCAGCGCCTCGCGGGTGCGCCGCTCGACCTCGGCCCCCCGCTCCTCCTTCGACTGCTTCGACTCCTCGGAAGCCTTGTCCCGCTTGGACTTCGCGTCCTGCTGGTGGAAGGTCTTCGCGTCCGCCGCGGTCTCCACGCGCCGCACGTCGGACCGGCCCGCGAGGCCGGTGAGCGCGGCCAGCGGCAGCTGCGCGCGGATCGTGGCGCCCTCGGTCGAGACCGACCGGACCGCCCCGCCGGCGGACTTCACGGCGTTGACGAGGTCGTCGCTGACCTTGTGGGCGCGGATGTCCACCAGCACGGCGGACCCGTTCTGAACCTCTACCCCCGTCTGCACCGAGGGGAGCTTGGCCCGCGTCCCGGCGTCGGCGCGTCGTCGCTGCTCGACCACCAGGGAGCTGTCCACTTTGGACTCCGCCGGGGAGGCGGACTTCTTGATCTCCTGCAGGGCCGCGATCTGCGCGGCCGTCGTGTCCTCGACACCCCTGCTCGCCTTGGGCGGGTCCGCCGCTGCCGGAGCCGTCGAACCCAGCAGCAGCGCTAACGCCGCGGAGCCCGCGATGACCAGGGTGTCGCTTCTTCGGGACCGGCGTTTCGGTGAGCGCACAGGCGTCTCCCCCACGTTGATGCGTGCCCCCGACGCACGCGGCCGACGATCGGATGTCACCGATCGAGGGGTCAACGTATTGGCCAGCCCCGATTACCGTCTGCGGCCGTTCAGGCTACTTGCCGCAGTTACCCCGTACATCACAGTTCACAGAACGAAGGCGTCTGTCCAGAGTTGCCCGGTTCGTCCGGACAGCGCCTCCAGCAGCGCGGACGCCTGGTTGTCGGTCAGCGAGGCGGTGAAGTCCACGACCGCCCGACCCCGCGCGAGCGAGCGCACCGCGTCCGGCCCCGACGGTTTTTCACCGGTAGCACCCACCAGAGCCGCCGGATCGTCCACGGCCAACCGGGCGTACTCCTGCTCCGCCAGTTCCACCAGGTCGTGCAGCCGACGGGGCAACCGCCCCACCTCGTGCCGGTCGGTCACCCACTGCTCCAACGCCTCCACGAGCGCCGTGAGCAACCGCGCCTGCCCCCGCTGGTGCAGCGCGAGGTCCGGCCGCAGCAGCACGAACCGCCGGTGCACGAACTTGAGCACCTGCACCTCGTGCCACTGGGCCTGCGCCAGCACCACGTGCCCGGACCGCGTCGTGGGCTCCTCCAGCACCCCCACCGCGTCCACGAGCCGCCGCGTCCACCGCGCGGAGAACCCCGCGACGACCTGCTCGGCCTCGGTGGACCCGTCGAACGGCACCGCGAGCAACCCGTCGACCAGCTCGGCCCGAACCTTGGCGACCGCCGCCGCGAACACCTCGTCGTCCACCGCCCACGAGTCCTTGAGGTGCAACCGCCGCCGCAGCGCCTCCAACGACCGCCCAGGCCGCCGCTCCTGCGCAGCCAACTCCGCCCCGCTCAACGAGGCCAGCTCCAACGCCTGCTGGAGCCAGGTCCCCAACTCGGCGGCCACCGTCGCGTGCTGCAACACCCCGACCCGGTAGAAGTCCTCCAGGTCGTGGATGGCGTAAGCGATGTCGTCGGCGGTGTCCATGATCGAGGCCTCGACGGTCTGCTGCCACGACTCGACCTTCCCGTCGAACGGCAGCCGGGCCCCGAGCACGTCGTCCATCTCGGTCACGTAAGCGGAGAACTTCCCCGACCCCGTCCCCGGCGCCTCGGACGGCTCGGCGGCGCCACGCGGCGGCGAGCCCATGTCACGCGGGTGCGGGTCCGGGTACGACAACCGCGTCCACGGGTACTTCAACATCGCGGCCCGAACCGCCACCGTGAGGTCCAACCCCACCGCCTCGGGCCCGCGCACGTCCGTGGTGGTCACGATGCGGAACGACTGCGCGTTCCCCTCGAACCCGTCCGACAACCCGAACCGGTGCCGCGCGATCCGGTCGAGCACCTGCTCCCCGAGGTGCCCGAACGGCGGGTGCCCGAGATCGTGCGCCAACGAGGCCGCCTCCACGACATCCGGGTCGCACCCCCCGAGCTTCTCCAACACCCCACCCAGCTCAGGCCGCGCGCAAAGCCGCTCGGCGATGGCCCGAGCGGCCTGCGCGACCTTGAGGCTGTGCGTGAGCCGGTTGTGCACCAACAACCCCGACCCGGTGGAACTGACCACCTGCGTGACCCCACCGAGCCGCGAGAAGAACGGCGAGGACGCCACCCGGTCCCGGTCGACCCGGAAGGGACTGGAGGCGAGGTCGGCGGCCGTGGTCCCCTCACCACCGGAACGGCGACTGGCCCTCGGATCGGTCTGGTCCTGGTGCATACGGGGCAACCTAGTTCACCTCGGTTGCGGGACGCCGAGGTGGTGCCGCCCGCCCACGCACCACACCGCACCCACAAGCCACACGCACCCTCAGCTCACCGCACTCGCAGGCCAAACGCACTCGCAGGCTCACCGCTTCGCGGGCTGCGGGGCGAGCGCAGCGAGCCCGCAGCACCCCGTTCCCGCGTCCCTCGTCTCCGTTTGGCCTGGCGAAGCCCGAGCACAGGTGTCAAGACGCCGCCGCACCGCCCGGCAGACCACACGAGTCACACGGCGTCTTGACGCCTGTGCTTGCCTGAAAGGAGGCCAAACGGAGACGAGGGACCCCAACCACCGCAGCACTTCGCCGTAAACCGCACCACAACACCAACAGCCACCAGCCGACAGAGCCCGTCCCCCTCGTTTTTGGAGGCCTGCCCCGCCGGCGAGGCGATGCCCTTAGCTTGTGACGGACCACCGCAAGTCCTGGAGGTCCCGTGACGGCCGCGCACTCCACGAACACCGCACCGGGCAGCCGGGGCACCGTGATCCAAGCGGCCACCATCCACACAGCCACGATCCACAACGCCCCACCCACCCACACCCACGCCCCCACCTCCACTCCACCCGCACCCATCCCCCACCAACTCCCAGCCCCACCGGCAGGCTTCACCGCCCGCACCACCGAACTGGCAACCCTCACCGCCGCCCCAGGCAAAACCACCACCTGCACCATCTCCGGCCCAGCCGGGGTGGGCAAAACCGCACTGGCCCTGCACTGGTCCCACCGCTCAACCCACCTCTTCCCGGACGGCCAACTCCACGCCGACCTGCACGGCTACGACCACGACCCCACCCACCCCCTCTCCCCAGACGACGTCCTCACCGACTTCCTCCAAGCCCTAGGCGCACCCACCACAGGCACCCCCCAGGCCAGAGCCGCCCGCTACCGCACCCTCCTGGCCACCAAAACCCTCCTGGTACTCCTGGACAACGCAGCCCACCCGAACCAAATCCGCCCCCTCCTCCCCGGCGCGGGCCCGAGCCTCGTCCTGATCACCAGCCGGGACCGGATGACCACCCTCCACTGCGATTCCCACCGCATCGCCCTGACCCCACCCCCCACCGCCGACGCGCTGACCTACCTCCACCACGCCCTCGGCCCCAGAGCCACCCGAGAACCAGCCGCCGCACAAGCCCTGGTCCGCACCTGCGCCCGCCTCCCCCTGGCCCTGGCCATCACCGCGGAAACCGCAGCCCTCCGCACCAGGACCCCGCTCTCCACCCTGGCCACCGAACTCGCAGACGAACACCACCTCCTCCGCGCGGGCACCAGGGACCACAACCTCCGCACCGTCTTCTCCTGGTCCCTCAAAGCCCTCACCGACCAGGACCGCACCCTCTTCCACGCGATCGGCCTCCACCCCGGCCGCGACTGCACCCCCGGCGCCCTGGCCGCCCTCTCCACCCTCACCCCCACCGAACTGCGCCGAGCCGCAGACGCCCTCCTCCGCGTCCACCTGGTCGAGGAGAACGGCAAAGGCGGCCTCCGCGCCCACGACCTGGTGGCCGCCTACGCCCGAGACCTCGTCACCGAACACCTCAGCCCCGCCTCCGCGAGAGCAGCGTTCGGCCGCCTGTTCCACCACTACCGCCACCTGCTCGACCGAGCCTCCACCGCACCCCCGACCACCTGGTCGACCTGGCTCACCCAGGAGCGCCACACCCTCGAAGCCGTGGCGGAACGCGCCGAGTCCCACCTCCCGCACCCCACCGCAGGCGCCTTCCACCACACCCTCGGCACCCTCCACCGCACCCAGCACGACCTGAGCAGCGCCCTGCGCCACCTCACCAGGGCGACCACCCTCCTCGGCACCACCCGCACCCACCTGGACCGAGCCGCCGCAGAACTGGACGCGGGTCGCCACGAGGACGCCCGCCGCTGCCTGGAGCACATCCGCGACGGCCCCCAACGCGGTCAACCGGGTGCGCTCGTCGCCGAAACCCGCCACCTGCGCGCCCTGGTCTCCCTCGCGACCGGCCAACTCCCCTCGGCCGTCCGCAGGGCCCTCGACGCGGCCCGCGCGTTCACCGCCCAGAACAACCACCACGCCGCCGCCACCTGCACCCTCACCGCGCTGACCGGCATGTGCGAGGGCACCCGACGCACCCCCGGCGCCCGGTGGATCTGGTCCGTCGACCGCGCGCTCCTGACCGCCGACTCCTTCGCCGCCCACGGCCTCCACCCGCAGGCCGACCACGCCACCCTCCTGGCCGCCCGCCTGCTCATCGCCCACGGCTCCCTGCCCGCCGCCCGCACCCTGCTGGCCCGCGTGCCCCCGACCTCGCCACTCCACGCGCTGTGCGAGGCCGAACTCCTCGAAGCCCGAGGCCACCACCGGGCCGCCCTCGAACTGGCGCTCTCGACCCACCACACCCCAGGCCCGCTCGCAGCCGCGCACCGCAGACAGCTCACCACCCTGGCCCTGCGAGCCGCACTCGCCGAGCACCTCCCCTGGCAGGTGATCCGCGTCCGCGAACCCCCAGGTCAGCGCACCCCGTCCCCCCGCTCGCTGAGCACCGCGCTGGGCCACCGGGCACTCCTGCTGCTCGCCACCACCCACCACCGCCTGATCGCGATCGTCGTCGTGTCCGGGGCCGCCCACACCGTCGACCTCGACAAACAACTCGTCACCGAAAACGTCGCGAAGCTGCGCCGAGCCCTGCACGCCGCCTCAGCGGTCGACTCCCCCAGGCTCACCCGCGCCGCTCACGCCCTCGCCGCAGAAGCCGCCGAGGCTCTGGACCACGTCCTGCTCACCCCGCTCCGGCCGAGGATCTCCGACCGCGACCTGGTCGTCATCCCACCTCCTGACCTGCACGAACTCCCCTGGACGGTCCTTCCCTCACTGCGCCGCACACCGGTGGTGGTCACCCGGTCAGCCGGGACGTGGTGGACCGCCCAACAGCGCCCGCCCCACGAGCTCAACCGGGCGCTGGTCGTCGGGCCGCCCTCGGACCTTCACCCGTCCAACGCCCAGGAGATCGCCGCGCGGTACCCGATCGGGGAAGTGGTCCCGCCGACCCGCCGCCTGGTTCTGGCGGCGGCCAACGGCGCCGACGTGCTGCACCTGTCCGCTCGGGCCGAGCGCTCGCCGGAGAACCCCTTGTTCTCCGGGGTCCGCCTGGACGACGGGGTGCTGCTGGCGCACGAGTTCGGCGAACTGGACCGACCGCCCGACCTGGTCGTGGTGCAGCACACCGGGCTCGGCTACGCGCGCGGCCTGCTCGCGGCCGGAATCCGGGTGGTGATCGCGGTCGGCGGCTGCGCGGGGTTCGACGTGCTGCGGGAGCTGCACCACGCGCTCGCCTCGCGCACGGCCCCGGCAAAAGCGGTGGCTGCCGTGGTGGCTAGTGGCGTGTCTCGGAGGGTTGACCCGGTAATCGGTCTGGTGGGCTGATCGGCCAGGCTGGTCTCGCATGTCGAGTGCGGGAGGTGGCTGTGGCTCGTCGACCGAGCGTGTTTGTCCGGCCCTTATCGATGGAGGAGGGCCGGAAGATCCAGCGGATCACCAGGACCTCGAAGGATCCGGTGCGGCTGCGGCGGGCGATCGTGGTGCTGATGTCGGGCCAGGGTCAGGCGGTCCGGGACATCACCTCGTTGATGCAGGTGAGCGAGGACTACGTGCGTGAGGTGATCCACACGTTCAACGAGCGGGGGTTCACGGCGCTGGACCCAAAATGGAGCGGCGGG
>NZ_JAMTCF010000022.1 GCF_024171695.1 Actinosynnema pretiosum
GGGGGGTGGAGGGGTGCAGGGCTGAGGTGTGCGGGGCGCTGGGGTGCGGGGCGTTGGGGCGGAGGGCTGTGGAGCGGCGGGAGGCGGCGAGCGGCGGGCAGGCGAGGGAGAGCCAGGTCTCCAGGTCGGGCAGCTCGGCGGCGTGCTCGCGGGCGCGCAGCGCGGCGAGCACCCGCCCGGCGGCGGTGGTGCGCCCGTGCCAGACGAGCTGGCGCACCAGCACGGCGGCGTCTCGGGGGTCGAGCGCGGCGGGGTCGGCGGCGAGCGCGTCGGCGAGCGGGTCGAGGTGGCACAGGGCGGCTGCCGGGTTGAGCTGCCAGCGGGCGCGGGTCAGGCGGGCGGTGAGCGCGAGGTCGGGAGGGGGCTCGTGGGAGGTGGGGGGCACGGGCGCGACCCCGGCCCCGGCTCCGAACGCGAAGGCAGGCGCGGACACGGGGGTGGGGACGGGCGCGGGCACGAACCCGGCCCCAGTCCCGGCCCCGGCACCGGACGCGGGCGCGGACACGGGGGTGGGGACGGGCGCGGACCCGGTCCTGGCCTCGGACACGGACCCGGACACAGGCGCAGACACGGAGGTGGGTAGGGGAGCGGACACGAGTGCGAACGTGGACCCGGAAGTGGGCTCTGACGCGGAGGCGGACACGGGGGCGGAGGCAGGCACAGACATGGGCGCGGACCCAAATCCGGACACGGCCCCGGCCACGGACGCGGGCGCGGCCCCAGGGACGGAGGCAGACCCGGCCCCGGAAGCGGGCACTGGCCCGGACACGGAGGCGCCCCCTGACACGGCGGCGGGCGCGGAGGCGACCCTTGAGGCGGAGGTGGGCGCGGTCCCTGACACGGCGGCGGGCGCGGAGACGGGCGCGGTGGCGGGAGGCGCGTGCCGGTCAGCGGGTATGGGAGTCGCCGGACGGTCAGTGGGGGCGGTCCCCCGGTCCGCGCACCCGCACTGGCGGGCGGGGCTGTCCGAGTCCAGACCCCCGCCCTGAGGCTCGGCCTGCGGGCGGTTCGCGTCTCGGCGGTCCGCGTCTCGGCGGTCCACGTCTCGGCGGTGGGCGGCGGTGAGCCGTTCGACGGCGGTGGGCACGTCGTCGGCCGCGAGCGCGAGGTCGGCTGCGGCGACGAGCACGTCGACCGCCCAGGCGGGCGCGGGCAACCCCGCCGTGACGAGGTGGTCGGCGACGGTGGTGGGCGACTCGCCGCGCTCGTGCAGCGTCCGGGCGGCGCGCAGGTGCAACTCGGCGCGGCGGGCGGCGGGCAGCACGTCCAGCACGGCGGCGGGATCGGCCTGGTCGAGCCCGGCTCCCGCCAGGCGGGCGCGGGCGTCGGCGACGGTGGCGGGCGCCCGGCCGAGCAGGTCGGCGACCAGGTCGACGGTCACGGGGGCCGGGGGCGCGGTGGTGGGCGGGCGTGGGACGGCGAGCACGGCGGTGGCGTGCGCGGTGGCGGCCACCTCCGGGCCGCAGCGGTCGAGCAGTCCGGCGAGCGCGGCGCGGTAGGCGGGGCCCGGTCCGGCGTCCCCGGCCGCTAGGTCGCGGGCGAGCGCGCGCACCAGCGCTGGGTTCCCCCCGGTCACCGGCCACGGGGTCCCGTCGAGCAGTCGGGCGGTGGTGTCCGCCCGCAGCGGTGGCAGGTCGAGCACGACCGCGCCCGGCGCACGCGCCACGGTGCCCAGCGGGTCGGCGTCGGGCAGGCGTGGCAGGTCGGTGAGCGCGAGCACGACGGCCGCGCGCCTCGCCAGCGTCACCAAATCGAGCAGCACGCCCACGTCGGCGGTTCCGGCGTCGTCCACGGCCACCAGCACCGGGGCCCTGGAACCGCATCGCCCCACCGCCCCGGCCCGCGCGCCCGTTCCAGGCGTCGAGCAAGTCCCGCTCCCCGGTGGCTCCACACGCCCCGACGACTCGACTGGCTCCCGCCCACCCGGCGACCCGGTCCGGTCCCCCGCGAGCTCCGCCACCCCCGGCAGCGCGTCCGGCTCGGCGGCCAGGCAGCGGAAACCCGCCCCCTCCGCCAGCTCGACCAGCCACCCCAGCAGCGCCGTCTTCCCGTGTCCCGGCGCACCCCTGAGCAGCACCGCGCCCCCGCGCCCGTCCGCCGCGCCCGCCAGCAGGGCCGCCAGCGCCTCGCACTGCCCGTCGCGGTCAACCAGCCGCATCCCTCGCCTCCCCGCGTCCGCACCACCGACCTTCAGGCATGTCAACAGCCCTGTCAGTCGTCTTGTCCACCCCCCGACCACCGCGCCCCCACTGGCCGCCCACCCGCGCCGGGAACACCACGAAGAGCCCTGCCGCGCGGGCGTTCCGGGCTGAACACTCCCTGACGCGACCCCCGAACCAGTTCCAGGAGGCGATCCCCGTGACGCTGATCTACGACGAGCGCAGCGCGCGCAGCCACGACGCCGGAGCCGAGGCCTTCCAGGCGCTCGCGACCGCCGCCGCCGGGTGGGGCGCCCTGCGCGCCGCCGTGGAGCTGCGCCTGCCCGACCTGCTCCCGGAGACCCCCACCGCCGTCACCGAGCTGGCCGCGCTGGCGGGGGCCGCGCCGACGCGGCTGGCGCAGCTGGTGGCGGTGCTCGCCGACGTCGGCGTGCTCGCGCTGGACGAGCGCGCCCTCGTCTCCCACACACCCCTGTCCCGCGCGCTGCGCTCCGCCGACGGCCTGCCGCTCACCCGCCTGCTCACGGCGGGCTGGGCGGACGAGGCGTGGCGCGGGCTCGCGGACGGCGTGCGCGCCGACGCCTCCCCGTTCGAGCTGGTGCACGGCCACTCGCTGTTCGCCCGCTTCGCCACCGACCCCGCCGCCGCCGAGGTGTTCCACGAGGCGGTGGCCACCGGCCCCGGCGACCCGTTCGACGAGGCGATCCGCGCCGCGCTCGACCTGACCGGGGTCGCGCGGGTGGCCGACGTCGGCGGTGGGCGGGGCCGGTTGCTCGCCGCGCTGCTGCGCGAGCACCGCAAGGTCTCCGGCGTGCTGTTCGACCTGCCCGAGGCGGTCCGGGACGCGGCGCCCGAGCTGCGCGGCGACGACCGCGTCGAGATCCGGGCGGGCGACCTGTTCGTCGACCGGGTCGGCTCGGCGGACGTCTACGTGCTGCGCACGGTCCTGCACATGCTGGACGACGAGCAGGCGGTGCGGGCGCTGGCCAACGTCCGGGCCGACGCGCCCGCGCACGCCAGGGTCGTGGTCGTGGAAGCGCTTTCCGACGATCCCGAGCACCGGACCTACGCGGCGCACAGCAGCCTGCGGCTGTTCGTGCTGTGCGGCGGGCGGGAGCGCTCGACGGCGGAGTTCGCCGGGCTGTTCGACCGGGCCGGGCTGGAGCTGCGGTCGGTCACCGCGACCGGGACGCCCTACCACCTGCTGGAGGCCGCGCCACGCCTGAACCCGCGCACGGACGGGTGATCGTCAGCTCTCGCCAGGCCGCACTGGTGCGGCTCTGCTTGACTCGGTCCGCGCTGGCCGCCACACCACCCGGCCCGTTCGCCGGACCCGTTCGCGGGGTCCGCCGTCCAGGGTGGTCGGGCGCCCCGACCGGCCGCACGAGAGCCGCAGGGCGCGGAGCACGAGCCCGGTGGTCGGCGTGGTCCACGCCCCGGTGGCGGGACCCGCGTTCCGAGCGACGTCGAGCGAGAGCAGGACTGCGGGCGCCGCCAGGCGCACCCTCGTGGCGGCGGCGGGCCTGGCGCTCGCGCTGGCCGGACCGCTGGCCGCCTCGGGCACGGCCTTCGCGGACCAGGACCCCGAGGAGAGCAGGTCGACCACGGTCACCATCGCGGACGCGGGCACCGAGAACTGCCTGACCGCGCTGGACGAGCACGCCGCCGTGCTGCCGTGCGACGGCGAGGCCAACCAGGAGTGGGAGCTGGCGGAGGTCGACGGCAACGCCGTGACGCTGGAGGCGGTCGCCTTCGAGGGCAGGTGCCTGGCCAGCGAGGACGTCTGGTACGTCGCGCTCCAGGACTGCGAGGGCGGGGCCAGCGAGACGTGGGCGCTGTACGACCACGGCAAGGAGTCCGTGTCGGGCCTGGCCGAGGTGACCGGTGACGTCGCGTTCGTGAGCCCGACGCAGTTCCCGCTGACCAACCAGTTCGGCCTGGCGATGGTCGGGACCGGCAAGCCCGCCAAGTCGCTGTGGACGGTGACCGAGGTCGAGGAGACCGAGGAGTCCGAGGACACCGTCCAGGGCTGATCCACGGGATGAGGGGGTCTGCGGAACGCGTGCCGCAGACCCCCACCAGCCCAGAAGTCCACTGTGGACGAACGCGAACTACCGGACTCCCCCGAGCACCCGCGCCTCCCGACCGGCCCGCCGGGCGATCAGCGTCAGCAGCGGCCCGGTCGCCGCCGTCGTCACCAGCGCCATGACGACCAGCACCGTGAACAGGCGCCCGTCCAGCACCCCCAGCTCCAGCCCGACGCCGAGCACCACCAGCTCGGTCAGCCCCCTGGCGTTCATCAGCACGCCGACCTCGGCCGCGTCGCGCGCGGGCAGCCCCGCCAGCAGACCGCCTCCCGCCGCGCCGACCAGCTTGCCCGCGCACGCGGCGACGAGCACCAGCAGCACCTCCCCCGCGCCCGACCAGCCGAGGCCGCCGACGTCCACGGACAGCCCGGCCACCACGAAGAACACCGGCAGCAGCAGGGAGCTCAGCCCGCCGACCCGGTCCACCAGGGTCGGCGCGGCCTCCCGCAGCGCGTCCTTGGGCACGACCGCCCCGAACAGGAACGCCCCGAACACCGCGTGCAGGCCGATGGCGGTGGTGGCCAGCGCGAACAGCAGCAGACCCTGCACGACGACCGCGAACAGCACCGCGTCCGCGCGCGGCGAGCCGCCCACCAGCCGGGCCGCCCACCCCACCAGCGGCCGGACGACGAGCACCGCCACCAGGACCAGCGCCGCCGTCCAGGCCAGCACGGCCAGCGCCGACCACGGGCCGCGCGCGGTCACGATCCCGGCGACGACCGCGAGCGCGCACCACGCCACCACGTCGTTCACCGCCGCGCTCGCCAGCGCGACCACCCCCGACCGGGTGCGCTGCATCCGCCGCTCGGCCAGAATCCTTGCCAGGACCGGGAAAGCGGTGATCGACAGCGCGGCGGCGGTGAACAGCGCGAGCGCCTCACCGCCCTGCGGCCACAGCAGCGCCGCGACGCCGAGCCCGAGGCAGAAGGGCAGCACGACCGAGCCCGCCGACACCGCGCCGACCACCCGGCCCGTCCCGCGCAGCCGGTCGACGTCCAGCTCGCAGCCGACCAGGAACATGAACAGCACCAGGCCGAGCTGGGCGGCGAACGCCAGCGGCGGGCGCGCCTCGGGCGGGAACAGCAGCCCGACCGGGTCGCCGGGCAGCAGGCCGAGCAGGCTGGGGCCGAGCGCGATCCCGGCCGCGACCTCCCCCACCACCGCGGGCTGCCCCAGCCGCCTGGCCAGCGCGCCGAGCAGGGCGCCGAGGGCGAGGACGACCGCGAGGTCGAGGAACAGGAGCGCGACGAGCGAGTCGCCGACGGGGGAACCCGCCGCGACCGCGACCGGCGCGCTCAGCCCTTCGCCCCGGCCTGGAGCTCCCACAGCGAGGCGTAGCGCCCGCCGGACGCCACCAGGTCCTCGTGCGCGCCCTGCTCGGCCACGACACCGCCCGCGTCCAGCACGTAGATGTGGTCCGCGTGGCGGATGGTGGACAGCCGGTGCGCGATCACGATCAGGGTGCGGCCCTTGGCGAACGTGGCCAGCGCGCGCTGGATAGCCGCCTCGGTCTCGTTGTCGACCGCCGACGTGGCCTCGTCCAGGACCACCACGGGCGGGTTCTTCAGCACGGTCCTGGCCAGCGCGATCCGCTGCCGCTGCCCGCCGGACAGCGACGCGCCGTGCTCGCCGACCACCGTGTCGTAGCCCAGGGGCAGCGACTGCACGAACGAGTGCGCCTCGGCCGTGCGGGCGGCGGCGCGGACCTGCTCGTCGGTGGCGGAGAACGTGCCGTAGCGGATGTTGTCGGCGATCGTGCCGTCGAACAGGAACGGGTCCTGGGAGACGAACCCGATGGAGGCGCGCAGGTCGGGCAGGCGCAGGCCGCACACGTCCTGCCCGTCGAGCAGCACCCGGCCGGAGTCCGCGTCCTGGAACCGCATGAGCAGCTTCGCGATGGTGGTCTTGCCCGAGCCGGTCGCGCCGACGATGCCGGTGACCTTGCCCGAGGCCGCGCGCAGCGACAGCCGGTCCAGCACGCGCGGGCGGCCATCGTAGGAGAACGACACCCGGTCGAGCGCGATCGCGCCCTTGACCCGCTCGCGCGCGAGCGCGCGTCCCCCGGTCGGCTCGGCGGGCAGGGACATCAGGTGCTCGACCCGGTCGTGCGCGGCGAGGGTGCGCTGGTACTGGTCGACGATCGGGCCCAGCCGGGTCAGCCGCATGACCATCTGCTGCGGCAGCCCGATCAGCGGGCTGAACCGCTCGAACGCGAGCGTGCCGTCCAGCACCTTGAGCCCGCCCACGAGCAGGGTGCCCGCCATCGAGCAGGTGGTCCAGGCGCGGATGCCCTCGCCGAACCGGACGGTGTGCAGCTGGGTGCGGGTGGCCGCGTCGGCGCCCGCCAGCTCCAGCCGGTCGACCAGCTCGGCCTCGTGGTCCTCGGCGCAGGCGCCCTTGACGGTGGCGGCGGCCTCCAGGCTGGCGGAGAGCCTGCTGCGCAGCAGGGCGGCCTGCTCGCCCGCGTCGGCGTAGTCGGCGGCGGCGCGGTCGCGCTGGCGCAGGGACAGCACCGCCACGAACGGCAGCGGCAGGAACGCGATCCAGGCGATGCCCGGCGCGAGCAGCAGGAACGACGGGACCAGGATCACCGCGCTGGTGGCGAGCTGGACCACCTCGCCTGCCGGGCCGGAGAAGAACGCGCCGAGCTGGTCGACGTCGTCGGCGAGCACGCCCGCGACGCGGGTGGGGCGCTCGCGCTGGAGGTGCCGCATCTGCAGGTGCTGGGCGTGGCGGTGCAGGCGGGCGCGCTGGTCGCGCTGGACCCCTTGGCCGAGCTCGCGCCAGCGGGCGCCGGAGGCCGCGGACAGCGCGACGACGACCCCGCAGGTCACGGCGGCGCCCGCGGCGAGGGCGAGCAGCTGGGCGGGGCCGCTCGCGATGCCGAGCGCGGTCAGCGGGGCGTGCTCGCCCTTGATCAGCACCAGCAGGATCCAGCCGAGGAACAGCCCGAGCCCCAGTTCGGCCAGCTGGCAGGCCGCGGTCAGCGCGGCGGCCACGGCCAGCGCCGAGCGGCGCCTGCCGAGGACGCGCACCAGCGGGTGGGCGGAGAGGCGGGTCCCCGGCGCGGTGCGGCGCAGGGGGCGCAGGAGGGCGCGCCAGGCGCGGCGCAGGACGGCGGACGAGACGCCGGTGAGCAGGCCGACCAGGGCGAGCGGTCGGCGCAGGGCGGCGCCCCCGCGCCGGAGCGCGACCGCGCTGCCGGTGGTGTGCGGCGCGGTGGCGGGCGGGGCGGTGGCGGGCGGGGCCGTCGTGGTGCGCCCCTCGACCACCAGCGGCGCGGTGGCCGAGGCGGCGACCGCGTCCCGCAGGGCGGCGCCGACCTCGGTGACGCCGAGCTCCCGGTCGTGCAGCACCAGCACCCGGCCGGTGGCGGGGCTGGCCTGGACCCCGGTGATGCCGGGCAGGCGCAGCAGCGCGGCCTCCAGGGCGCGCGCGGCGCGCGGGTTCCCGCGCACGCGCGGGACGTCCCAGCGCTGGCGACCGGGGACGACCGAGCGCACCCGGAACCCGGTGAGCCTGGTGGTCGGGGCGGCGTCGAGGAGCTGGGTCATGGCGGGGGCCTTCTCTCGGGGGAGGGTCGCGGGGTCAGCGCGCTCTGGCGTCCGGCCCGGTCGCGGCGGGCCCGGTCGCGGCGGGGACGGCTCCCCGCGCGGGCGTGCCCTGCTCGGGCACCTCCACGTCGGCGACGAGCCGGGCGGCGGCCATCTCGGCGGTCACCTCGGCGGCGATGTCCTGGAACTCCTCGCCGACGGCGTGCGCGGCGCGGCGCGCCCCGGCGGCGATCCCGATGGAGGTCTTGACGATGCCTCGGGCGAGCGGTTTGGCGACCCTCCTGGCCACGGGGACGGTCAGGAGACCGGCCAGGAAAGGAGCGACGAAGGGCATGGTGCTCCCCGATTCCTCAGGCGGTGGACGCGCGAAGACGATCAGCGCTTGGGCAGCAACGCTAGTGGAGCGGGCGGGCGCTCCCGGCGGATCGACCGGGGGTTCACACTTTCCGGTGGACAGCACCGCCCGGTGGGCCCAAAGGGGGTGATGGGCGCGAAGTCGGGCGGGCGCCGGGGGCAGGGGGCAGGGGGCCGGGCGGGCACGGGGGCGCTGTCCACCTACACCGGCACGGTGCTGTTCCCGCTGCACGGAGCGAGGCGGGCACAGGGCGCTGGGTCGGGGCTGCGCGGGCACGAGGCGCGGTGGGCACGAGGCCAAGCGGGCGCAGGGCTGGCCGGATGGCCGCAGGGGCGAGGCGGTCGGCAGGGAACTGCGGGCGCACCCCGCGCGACGTCGGGCCCTCGGCCCTCACCGCGCCTGGCGGGAACCCGTCGACCACCGGCTGCGGCGCACGCTTTCCCGCTTCCGTGCCGCCTCATCGCAGGCGGGTGCCCGTGGTGCGGCTGTCGACCGCGCGGGCGGAGGGCTCCCGCGCGCGGGACAGCGGACGCACTTCCCGCAGTAGCAACGCCCTACCGCCCTCGACCTACGCGGGCGACGGAGCGAACGCGCGCTCAGCAATGTCGATGGTGCTACCCCCGACCAGCGCGGGGCGGCGGAACGAACGCGCGTTCAGCAGTGCCGATGGTGGTGCCCCCGATAGGCGCGGGGCGGCGGAACGAACGCGCGCTCGCCGGTGGCGGCCCCCGGCCCGCGCGGGACGGTCTGCGGTTCAGCTGTCCCCGCGCGCGCCCTCGCCGAGCCCGCAGGCGGCCCAGGCCGCCTCGATCATCCGGAACACCTCGTCCACCGCCGCCTCCGGGTCCGGCGCCTCGCGGGCGAGCGCGGAGGCGTCGACCACGAACCGGGCGATCGCCCGGCACGCCGTGGCGCCCGGCGGCGCGCCGAGGTCGGCGGCGAGGGCGGTGGCCAGCGAGGTCGCGTGACGGGCGCGCATGCACTCGTCGTAGCCGCGCAGGGCGGGCGAGGAGTCGATCAGGCGCCACAGCGGGGCCGAACCGGCCCCGGTGCAGTGCCGCACCACCCCGTGGACCTCGCGGCGCAGGGCGAGGACCACCGCCTCGTCACCCCGGTCCGCCACCGCGCCGACGAGGCGCTGCTCGAAGTCCGCGTCGTGCGCGAAGACCAGGGCTTCCTTGCTGTCGAAGTGCGCGAAGACCGTGGTGACGGCGACGTCCGCCTCGGCCGCGACGTCGCGGATGCCGACCGCGTCGTAGCCGCGTTCCAGGAAGAGCCGCAGGGCGGTGTCGGCGATCTTCTGGCGGGTCGCGGCCTTCTTGCGCTCGCGACGGCCGGGCGGTGCGGTCACGGCGGGATGCTACCAAACACAAAAAGCTACCTGTTTCAAAACCCTAACCGTTAGGGCTATTGTCGACGGCATGAAGAAGATCAGCTTCAGCGAGCACGGCGGACCGGACGTGCTGCGGTTGGTGGACGCCGACGAGCCCCACCCCGGACCGGGGCAGGTGCGGGTGGCCGTGCGGGCGGCGGGGGTGAACCCGTTCGACTGGCGGGTGCGCGAGGGGCAGTTCCCGGTCGACCTGCCCGCCGGGACCGGGCTCGACGCGGCCGGGGTGGTGGACGAGGTCGGCGCGGGGGTCGACGGGGTCGCGGTCGGCGACCGGGTGTTCGGCGAGGGGATCGACACCTGCGCCGAGTTCGCGGTGCTCACGGCGTGGGCCCCGATCCCGGAGGGCCTCTCGTTCGAGGAGGCGGCCGGGTACCCGTCCGTGGTGGAGACCGCGCTGCGGGTGCTGCGCGAGGTCGGGGCGGAGGCCGGGCAGACGCTGCTGGTCAGCGGCGCGTCCGGGGGCGTCGGGTCGGCGGTGCTCCAGATCGCGCGCGACCGGGGCGTGCGGGTGATCGGCACGGCGAGCGCGGCGAACCAGGACTACCTGCGCGACCTGGGGGCGGTCGCCACGACCTACGGGGACGGCTGGGCGGAGCGGGTGCGGGCGCTGGGACCGGTGGACGCGGCGCTCGACCTGGCGGGGGCCGGGGTGCTCGCCGACCTGGTCGCGCTGACCGGCGACCCGAGCAAGGTGATCACCATCGCCGACCGGGCCGCGTCCGAGCACGGCGTCCGGTTCTCCGGGGCGGCGCACGACGTGCCCGCCGCGCTGGCCACGGCGGTCGAGCTGATCACCAGGGGCGCGCTTCGCATCCCGGTCGAGCGGTCCTACCCGCTCGCCGAGACCGCCCAGGCGCACGCCGACAGCCAGGCCGGGCACGCGCGCGGCCGTCGGGTGGTCGTGGTCTGAGCCGCGACGGCTCACCGGTGCCGGGGCACCCGGCGGTGCAGCGGTCGCGCCTGCGCGGGGACGGGGGCGTGCGCGTGCGGGGCGGGGTCGCGGTCGAGGCGCCGCCCGGCCGGTGGGGTGGGCGGGTCGAACCGGAGCACCGCGCCCGCCGCAGCGGTGGAGAACGAGCGCGACCCGTCGACGTCGGCGGGGCGCTCGCGCCGGGGTCGGGGGCGCCGCGAAGGGGGGCGCTGAGGTCGGGCGCGCTGGGCGGGCGGGTCGGCCCGACCCGGCGGGCGTGGCCGCGCACCGGCGACCAGCAGGGCGGCGGCCCCGCCCGCGACGAGCAGCAGCGGCGCCCCGAGCGCGACGCGGCCCGCGAGCCCGCGCACGACGGCCGACGAGATCCCGGTGGCCACCCCGAGCAGCACGACCGGGTGCGGTCGGACCGCAGGCCTGGCGGCAGGAGGGGCGGTGGCCAGCGCGTCCCGCAGGGCGGCGCCGATCTCGGTGACGCCCAGCGACCGGCGGTGCAGCACGAGCACCCGACCGGTGACCGGGTTCGCCCGGACGTGGGTGATGCCGGGCAGGCGCGGCAGCGCGGTCTCCAGCACGAACGCGGTACGCGGGTTCCCGCGCACCTGCGGGACGTGCCAGCGCTGGCGACCTGGGACGACCGAGCCGACCCGGACCCCGGCGAGGGCGTAGGGCATGGCGCTCCCCGATTCCCCGAGCGGTGGACGCGCTGGGGCGCGCGTCTCCTGTGCGCCGACGTTAGCGGAGCGAACGGGAACCCTCCCCCGGAGCTCCGGGGGTTTCACGCTTTCCGGCGAGCCCGCGCCGGGACGGTCACGGACCGGGAGCGACCTCGTCCCGGCGGGCGAACGCGCGCGCCCCGAACGCGACCAGCGCGCTGCACACCGCCGCGCCGACGAACGCCAGCACCGACCCGATCACGAACAGCCCGTCGTCGGAGATGATCGCCGCCGAGACGGTGAACCCGAGGGTGAACCCGACCGTCGTGCCCGCCGCCGCGAACCACGGCCGCACCCCGCGCAGCACCACGGCCCCGACCAGCACCACGAGCAGGCACACCGCGCACCCGACGCCCTGCCACACCTGGTACGGCCCCGTGAGGGTGAGCCCGTCGGGCGACAGGTCGCGCTCGGTGTCCCAGCCGAACCACGCGAACCAGCTCAGCGCGGACAGGACCGCGACCACCAGCGCGCCCACGAGCTGGGAGCCGGTCCGGTCGTGATCCGGGTTAGTCGTCACGATCTTGACGCTACCCCGGTTCTCGCGGAGGGGGTCACGGAAGCAGTCCACCGCAACAACAACCCCATCACGGTCCGCCTCGGGCACGTCCGGCGTGGACACCTCGGCCCGCGCTCACCCGAGCAGGACGGCCGCCGCGACGACGCCGAGCCCGTTGTTCACCGCGTGCACGAGCACGCTCGGCCAGATCGACCCGGTCCTGCGGAGCAGGACCGCGCTGAGCACGCCGACCAGGAACGCCACCGGCAGGATCACGTTGATCCCGTGCGCGAGCGCGAAGACCGCCGAGCTGAGCGGCACCCCGGCCCACCAGCCGTACCGGCCCAGCGCATTCGCGACCACACCTCGGAACAGCAGCTCCTCGCCCAGCGGTGTCAGCAGCGCGCCCGCGAGCAGGGAGACCACGAAGGACAGCGCGCCCGCGCCCGCCGCGGCCTGGTAGCCGCCCTGCGGGTTGTCGTTCGCGACGAGCACGGTGTAGGCGGCGACCACGGCGGCGTTCGCGAAGTAGGCGAGCACCCCGAACCCGGCCCCGACCGCGAGCTGCCCGCCGGACGCGCGCCGGAACCCGAACACGTCCAGCCGCCTGATCCGCACCAGCGCGGCGAGCGCGAACGCCCCGATCCCGGCCCCGCCGGACACCAGCAACCCGGCGTGCCCGGCCGCCGCGCCGTCGGCCGGGAGGGACAGCAGCCAGAGCGTCCCCGGCACCAGCAGCGCCACGTACGCGACCAGCCCCACGACCAGCTCCAGCGGCCCCGGCCCGACCGGCTTCCCGTCCGGCAGCCCGACCGGCCGCCCGGCGACCCGCTCCTGCTCGACCACGTTCTTGGTCATCGCTCCCCTGCTCCCCCCTCGACGCCCGCCCTCCGGCGGGACCCTGGCGGCACGCTGTACCGGTACACCGTACCGGCACGGCGTGCGGCACACTGTGCCGGTACGATTTGGGCATGTCGACGCGGGAGAGAATCACCGAAGCCGCACTGAGGTTGGCCCTGGTGGACGGCCTGGGCGGGTTGAGCGTGCGGGCCGTGGCGCGGGAGGCGGGGGTGGGGGCGACGACGCTGCGCCACTACTTCCCGACCCAGGCCGAGCTGTACCGCGTGATCGCCGCGCGGTACGTGAACGCGCAGCTCTCGGACCTGGGGATCGCGGACGCGGACCGCGACCCGGTGCAGCGCCTGCACGAGTGCCTGGTCCAGTTCCTGGCGCCCGCCGACCAGCCGGACCAGCGGTTGTCGCTGGAGAGCTGGTTCGAGCTGCACCGCACCGCGCTCGCCCCGGACGCGCTGCCGACCGGGCGCGAGACCCTGGTGAACGGGCACCACAGCTCGGCGGACGTGCTGACCCGCTGGCTGACCACCCTGGCCGAGCAGGGCCACCTGGCGGCCGAGGGCGTGGCGGGGCACGCCGGGACGGCGCTGGCGCTGATCAGCGGCCTGCACCTGACGATGCTGATCGACCCGGAGCGCTTCGACCACGCCTCGGCGGTGCGCTCGCTGCTCTGGTTCGCGCGCGGCGCGATCACCGGCTAGCGGCACCCGCGACGGGTCCGGACCGGGTCGCAGACGGCCGGGACCCCGGACCGCCCACCTCCGCTGCGGGCGGTGGGCGGTCCGATCACGGCGTCAGCGCCGCTCCTCCCGGTCGGTCACCGGCCGGTCCACGTCGGAGCGCTGCGGCGGGACGACCCCGTCCGCGCCCTCGACCAGCTCCTTCGCCCGCCGCAGCGCGGCCCGCAGCTCGGCGCGGGAGACCCGGCCGTCGACCGGCCTGGCCAGCAGCTCGATGCCGTCACCGCGCGCGGTGGGCCGGTTGCGGATCTCCACCCGGTCGCCCAGCGCGCCCAGCGGGCCCGGCCAGGCGGCGGGCACCCGGTCGCACTCCACCGTCACCACCAGCCACCGCTCGGCGCCCGCGCGGCGACCGCGCCACGCCAGCGCGACGACCACCCCGGCCAGCAGCACCGCCACGGCCCTCATCCGCCGCCTCCTCCCGTGGGATGGCCAGCGGGTAGCCCGCGCTCCGCAGGTCAACCGCCCGGCCGGGGTTTTCCACGCGCACGGCTCACACCGGGTCGTGCCCGTCCGGGTCGGCGGTCACCCGACCGCGCTTGGGCGGGTGCATGAGCGGGGTGTCCTGCGCGTGGACGGGCAGGTCCTCCTGGCGGATGCGGATGGTGGCGGACGGGGTGGAGGTCTCCACCCTGCGGACCGGCGCGTCCGGCGAGTCGAGCAGCTGGGCGGCCCTGGGGGCGAACTCGGCGTCGGTCAGCACGTCGTAGCTGTCCGCGCGCATTCGGACCACGGGCGTGCCGCCGGGCCCCCGGACGATGTGCGCGATCAGCCCGAGCACCCCGGCCAGCAGCCCGCCGCACAGCGCCCCGTAGCCGATGAGCAGCGGCGTCGACACGATCGGGTCGACCCAGCCGAACGCGCTGAAGAACCACCCGAGCGGCGCGCCGATCACCGCGCCGAACCCGGCCGACGTCGCCGCGACGCCCAGCGAGCTCGGACCGGCCGCGATCTGCTCGAAGCTGTGCAGCCCCCGGCCGACGATGGTGGCCCGGTCGACCGGGAAGTGCCGGTCCGACAGCAGCTCGACGGCGCGCTCGGCCTCGGCGTACCGGTCGTAGGTGCCCACCGCGGTCTGCGGCCGGTCGGGGTCGGTCGGCTGGTGCTGCGCTCTGCTCACAGCGGTCAACTCCTCGCTCGTTCCGGTGGCGCTCCCTCAACGCCCCAGGATGCCCGACCGGCGCTCCGGCGAACCGCAAGCAATCACACACCGCTGGCACCGGCCCCACCGCCGGGCCGTCGCGCGGGCGGGGTCAGAAGTGCGCCAGCACCGACTCCCGGGAGACCTCGGCCAGCGTCGCGGGCGACCAGCGGGGGTCGCGGTCCTTGTCCACGATCTGCGCGCGGATGCCCTCCACCAGGTCGTGGTCGCGCAGGCAGGCGGAGGAGACCCGCAGGTCCTGGGCGAGCACGGCGTCCAGGTCGGGCAGCTCGCGGGCCCTGCGCAGCGCCTCCAGGGTGACCTTGAGCGCGGTCGGCGACTTGGTGGTGATCAGCGCGGCGGTGTCGGCGTGTCCGGCGGCCTCCAGCCGGGCGAGGACCTCCTCCACGGTGTCGGCGGCGAAGCAGTGGTCGACCCAGGGGGCGCGCTCGGCCAGCGCGGAAGGCCCTGGATCGGCGGTGTGCCGCGCGACGACCGCCGCGACACCCACGCCCAGGTGCGCGCCGAACTCCAGGTCGTCCACCAGCGCGGGCAGGGCGGTGGAGGGCACGAAGTGGTCGGCCAGCCCGCAGTGGATCGCGTCGGCTGCGGACAGGTGCGCGGCGGTGAGCGCGGCGAAGGCGCCCAGCTCACCGGGCGCGCGGGAGAGCAGGTAGGCGCCGCCGACGTCGGGCGCGAGGCCGATGCCGACCTCGGGCATGGCCAGCCGGGTGCGCTCGGTGACCACCCGCACCGAGCCGTGCGCGGACACCCCGACCCCGCCGCCCATGACGACGCCGTCCATGAGCGCGACGTAGGGCTTGGGGAACGCGCCGATGGTGGCGTTCATGCGGTACTCGTCGGTCCAGAACCCGATCGACTCGTCGCCGCCCGCGCGGGCGTCGTCGTGCACGGAGCGGATGTCGCCGCCCGCGCAGAGCCCGCGCTCCCCCGCGCCGTCGAGCAGCACGGCGCGCACCGAGTCGTCACCGGCCCAGGCGGTGAGCGCGGCGTCGATCTCCACGACCATGGCCCGGTTCAGGGCGTTGATCACGCCGGGTCGGTTGAGGGTGATCCGGCCGAGCCCGCGCTCCACCCGGATGACCACGTCAGACACTGACACCACTCCTCGCGCTGCTCCGCCCGGCACCGGCCCATTGTGCGAGCCGGTGCGGCGGTCGTGCGCGCGGGGGTCTGGTGCCCGAGGAGCGCGCGCTCGACCGGTCAGGGCGCTCAGCGCGCCGCCGTCAGCGCCTCCTCCACCGTCTCGTGCAGCGGGATCAGCTTGTCCACGGCGGTCGCCTCCAGGGAGCGCCGCACGGTGCGGCTGGGCACCGCCCGCACCAGCCCCCGGCCGACGCGGTCGCGCAGGTAGGCGAGCGCGGCGATGCCGGAGGAGGCGAAGAAGGTCACCTCGGACAGGTCGACGACCAGGGCGGACGCCCCGCCGTCGACCAGGTCGGTGGCGAGCACGCGCAGGTCGTCGCTGTTGGACATGTCGATCTCACCCGAGGCTCGCACGACGGCGACGCCGTCGACGACCTCCCCGGTGATGGCGTGGGTCTCGGGAGATGTCACGGCACAATGATGCCCCGATTCGGGCCGCTCGACACGACGGATGTTCACGTCCGCTTCGGGTGGGCCGCACCGGTCCGGCGCGGCCCACCCGAGTTCCGGCGAAACCGCAGGTCAGCCGGTCGACACCGGGGGCTTGGGCAGGCTCTCCGGGACGGTGGCCAGCGCGGCCCGCCAGCGCGCGGCCATCTTGTCGTAGCCCGCCGTGGACGGGTGCACGCCGTCGGCGAGGTCGCCGGGCACGAACCCGTCGTGCATGTCGACCAGGTGGACCCGCCGCCGGTCCGCCACGATCCCTGGTAAAGCGTTGTTGAAGGCGAGCACGCGGGCCTCCAGGACCGGGTCCTCGATCGGCGTGATCTTCGCGACGAAGACCCACGCGGCGGGCGCGGTGAGCTGGATGCGGTCCAGCAGCGCCCCGAGCCTGGCCGGGGCGTTGGGGACGTCGTAGTCCTGCCCGATGTCGTTGGTGCCGATGTGCAGCAGGACCACCCTGGGCGTGGTGGCGCGCAGCCAGCCCTGGATCCTGGCGTGGAGCTCGTCGATGCGCCAGCCGGGGTGGCCCTCGTGGTCGTGGTCGCCCAGCTCGGACGGGCCGTTGGAGCCGGAGCCGACGAAGTCCACCGCGTACCCCTCCGCGACCAGCCTGCGCCAGAGGCCGACGCGGTACCCGCCGGGCACGTTCCAGCCGTCCGTGATGGAGTCGCCGAGCGGCATGACGCGGGTGCCGCCGTTCGACTCGGCCGCGCCTGCGCCGGGGGCGACCAGCAGGGTTCCCGCCAGGACCACGACCAGGGCGAGCAGGGCTTTCCGGGGTGACCACACCATGGGCGGAACCGCCTTTCCCCAGGCACACCGGGGAGAGCGGGCTCGGACGGCGGATCAGCGGGCTCGCCCACCCAGGTCGCGCGCTCGAAGAGCTGTGGCCGCCAATGTAAGGACGGCTCACGTGCGGTGTCCACGGATTCCGGGCGGGATGTGCGCGCGGCCCACCCCAAGGGAGCAGCGGCGCTCCCACGGGACTCGGCGGGCGGACTCGGCGGCCAGGTTCGGCGGGCGGGTTCGGCGGGCGGGTTCGGCGGCCGTTCTCAGCGGCTGGGCACGTCGTGCCCGGCGTCCTCCCCGCGCGCCGCCCCGGCGCCCACCCCGCCGACCGGTTCGGTGCGGTCCTGCTGCGGCACCGCCGAGGCCCCGCCGCGCTCCAGCGCCGCGCCCTCCACGTCCAGCACCGGCAGCCAGCGCAGCGACCGGGGCAGCCACCAGGCGGCCGAGCCCATGATCGCCAGCGCGGCCGGGATGGCGACCATGCGCACCACCACCGCGTCCACCAGGATGCCGATGGCCAGCGCGAACGCGATCGGCTTGATCGTCGCCTCGCCCTCGGGCACGAAGCCCGCGAACACCGCGAACATGATCGCGGCGGCGGCCACCACGACCGGCGCGGCCTGCCGGAACCCGGTGACGACCGCCTCGCGGGGCTCGGCGCCGTGCGCGTGCGCCTCGTGCATCCGGGACACCAGGAACACCTGGTAGTCCATGGCGAGGCCGAACAGGATGCCGGTGACCATCATCGGGGCCAGGCTCATCAGCGGCCCGGTGGTCTCGGCGCGCACCACGTCCTTGAGCCAGCCCCACTGGAACACGGCGGTGGTCGCGCCGAGCGAGGCGCCGACGGTCAGCAGGAACCCGAGCACGCCCGCCACCGGCACCGGCAGCGAGCGGAA
Source organism: Actinosynnema pretiosum (assembly GCF_024171695.1). Classification (GTDB taxonomy): domain Bacteria; phylum Actinomycetota; class Actinomycetes; order Mycobacteriales; family Pseudonocardiaceae; genus Actinosynnema; species Actinosynnema pretiosum. The sequence goes on from NZ_JAMTCF010000022.1 coordinate 17,727, forward strand.
CACCAGGACCAGCAGCACGAGCGCCAGGCCGACCACGAGCACCAGGTAGGTGGGCAGCGACTCGTCGAGGCGGTGCGAGACGTCCACGCCGACGGCGGTGGTGCCGGTGACGTAGACCGTGGCGCCGTCGACCCCGGACACGGCCGAGCGCAGCTCGTCGACCAGGGCGATCGTCTCGGCGCTGTCCGGCGCGGACGCGGGGACGACGTTGACCAGCGCGGCGGTGCCGTCCGAGTTGACCTGGGCCTGGCCGACGGCGGCGACGTCGCCGAGCTCCTTCGCCCGGCTGGACACCTCCAGCGCGTGCCTGGCGACCTCGTCGCCCTCGACCAGCACCAGCAGCGGGCCGGTGAAGCCGGGTCCGAAGTGCTCGGAGACGATCTCGACGGCCCTGGCCTGGGTGCTGCCCTCGGCGGGGCGCTGGGCGAGGCTGGTCTGCATCGAGAACGCCGGGATGGCCACGACGGCGAGCGCGGCGACCGCGACCACCAGCACCGGCCAGCGGTTCTTCGTGGTGGCGCTCGCCCAGCGGCGGTAGACGCCCCGGTCGACCGGGCGGGCGCCCGCGCGCAGGCGGCGCGGCAGGGCGCGGCGGCCGATGAAGCCGAGCGCGGCGGGCACCAGGGTGACCGCGATCAGGACCGCGACCACGACCGTGGCGGCGGCGGCCACGCCCATCTCGGTGAGGAACGGGATGCCCGCGACGGCCAGGCCGGTCAGCGCGATGACGACGGTGATGCCCGCCGTGACCACGGCCGACCCGGCGGTGCCGACGGCCATCGCGATGGCGGAGGGCACGTCGCGGCCGTCGATCAGCTCGTGCCGGAAGCGGGTGACGATGAACAGCGCGTAGTCGATGCCGACCGCGAGGCCCAGCATCACCGCCAGGATCGGGGTGGTCGACTGGAGCTCGACGAACCCGGTGAGCAGGGTGATGCCGAGCGCGCCGATGCCGACGCCGACGACGGCGGTGAGCATGTTCATGCCCGCCGTGACCAGCGAGCCGTAGGTCAGGGCGAGCACGAGGAGGGCGACCGCGACGCCGATGACCTCGGCAGGGCCGCCGATGCCGACGACCTCCCTGGTGGCCTCGCCGGTGACCTCGACGGCGAGCCCGCCCTGCCGGGCCCCGGCGACGGCGTCCAGGAGGGCCTGGCGCTGCTCGTCGGTGATGTCGGGGGCCTGGACGTCGTAGGTGACGGTGCTGTAGGCGACGGCCTGGTCGGCGGAGACGACGGGCGCGGCGGGGTTGAGCGGGTTGGTGGCGGAGGTGACGCCGGGCAGCCCGTTGAGCGCGCCGACGAGCCGGGTGACCTCGCCCGCGACGAGCTGGTCGGTGATCCGGGCGCCCTCGGGCGCGCGCACCACGACCTGGGCGGACGCCCCGGACGGCCCGCTCCCGAACTCGGCCCGCATCCGCTCCAGGGCGGTCGTGGACTCCTGGCCGGGGATGGAGAACGTGGTGACGGTCTTGCCCGCGAGCGCGGTGGCCCCGAACCCGAGCCCGATCAGCAGCACGAGCCAGGCGAACACCACCGCCCCCCGGTTCCGGTACGAGGCCGAGCCGAGCCGGTGCAGGAAGGTCGCCATGCCACTGGTCCTTTCACCACCTGATGTCCCGAATCAGAATTCCCCGCCGATGGGCATCGGTGAACGGACACTTTCCGGTGATTGGTCCGGTGTGGACGGTGGGTTTCACCCGGTGAGGCGACAAAGCGGCGGACCGGCAGCGCGACCGGCAGAACAGCGGCAGCTGCCCCCTGGCACCGCGACGGCGCCCGCCGCCGTTCCTAGCGTCGACCCCGACAGCGCGTTATCCCTCCGACCGCAGTGGGGTGTGGATCCGGCATGGCTGGCAGGGCACTGCTCATCGATTCCGCCGACCTGGACGACGTGGCCTCGGCCGCCGCGCTGGGCTTCGTCAGCGGGGTGACCACCAACCCGACCCTGATGCGCCGCGCCACCGCCGAGCCGCTCAAGCACCTGGGCGAGCTGCTCGCGGCGAGCGGGCTGCCCGAGGTCTACTACCAACCCACCGGCGCGCGCGGGCCGCTCCTGGACGAGGCCGTCGAGGCCTGGTCGCTGGACCCCGACCGGGTGGTGCTCAAGGTCCCCGCGACGCCGTCCGGGGCGCCGCTGGCGCGGGAGCTGGTCTCCAGGGGCGCCCGCGTCGCGCTGACCGCCGCGCAGGACCCCGTGGCGATGGCGGTGGCCGAGGCGATCGGCTGCCACGCGGTCATCCCCTACGTCGACCGGGCGCTGCGCGACCCCAGGGTCGCCTCGGAGCTGGTGCGCGACCTGGTGGCGCTGCGGACCGGCCCGACGCTGGTGGTGGCCGCCTCGGTCAAGAGCGCGGGCCAGCTGACCCGCGCGCTGGCCGACGGGGCCGACGCGGTGACCGCGCCGCTGGACGTGCTCGCCGCCGTGCTGGGCCACCCGGCCCCGCTGGAGGCGGAGCGGGCGTTCGAGGCCGAGTACGCCGCCGAGCCGGGGACCGACCGGTGAGCGGGTTCGCCGCAGCGCTGTTCGACATGGACGGCGTGGTCGTGGACACCGAGGCGACCGTGGCCGCGTTCTGGCGGTCCGTGGCCCGCGACGAGGGCTTCGCGATCAGCGACGAGGACATGGACCGGCACGTGCACGGCCGCTCCGCGCTGCACACGCTGCGCCACGTCTTCCCCGACCTGCCCGAGCACCGGCACGGCGAGGTGTACGAGCGGATGCGGGTGGACAACGAGACGCTGCGCTACAGCGGGATCCCCGGCGCGTCCGCGCTGCTGGCGGCGCTGGCCGACGGTGGGGTGCCGCTGGCGCTGGTGACAGGGGCCCAGTCGTGGAAGGCCGACGCGGTGCTGGGGCAGCTGGGCCTGGCCGGGCTGTTCGGGGTGCGGGTGAGCGCCGAGGACGTGGCGGCGGGCAAGCCGGACCCGGCCTGCTACCGGCTGGCCGCCGAGCGGCTGGGCGTGCCGATCGCGCGGTGCGTGGTGTTCGAGGACGCGGTGAGCGGGGTGACCTCGGCGGTGGCCGCCGGGGCGACGTGCGTGGCGCTGGCCGCGCCGCACCGGGTGGACGCCGTGCGGGCGGCCGGGGCGTCGGCCGTGGTCGGCGACCTGTCCGGGGTGCGGTTCGACGCCGCCCTCGGGGTGCTGGACCTGGACGGGGCGGTGGCGCTGCCGCTGTCCGGCGCCCGCGCGGCGAGGGCGGTGACCCCGTGACCGGGACGGCCGAGGGCACGACGCGGACCAACCCGACCGCGACGGCCGCCGCGCTGCTGCCCCAGCCGGTCGACCGCTGGGACACCGCGGGGGCGTTGGGGCTGACCGGCCGCGACGAGGTGGTGCACCGCTCGCACCTGGTCGGCGCGGACCGGGCGCTGACCAGGGAGGGCGGCGGCAACTTCTCCGCCAAGGGCGTGGCCCCCGACCTGCACGGCGAGCTCGTGGACGTGCTGTGGATGAGCGCGTGGGGCTGCGACGGCGCGACCACCACCGCCGAGGACTTCCCCGTGCTGCGCCTGGCCGAGCTGCGGCGCCTGCGCGCCGGGGCCGAGGTGGACGAGTCCGCGATGGTGGCGCACCTGGTGTCCTCGGGCCTGGTCGGCGAGCAGCGCCGCCCCGGCATCGAGACCCTCACCCACGCGTTCATCCCGGCCGCGCACGTGGACCACTGCCACCCGGACGCGGTGATCGCCCTGACCTCGTTCCCCGGCGGTCGCGAGGCGGCCGAGGAGGAGTTCGGCGACGAGGCGATCTGGTTCGACTACCGGCAGTTCGACGTGGGCGTGGCCCGCGAGCTGGCCGACCGGATCGAGGCCGCCCCGCGCTGCCGGTTCGTGCTGCTGGCCCACCACGGCCTGTTCACCTGGGCCGACACCAGCGAGGCCTGCTACCGCAACTCGCTGGAGGCGGTGGCCCGCGCCACCGCCGCGCTGGGCCGGGCGCTGCGCGGGCCCGCGGACCTGGGCGGGCGCGTGGTGGAGCCGCTGGACGAGGCCGGGGCCGACGCGGTGCTGGGCGAGGTGCTGCCGGTGCTGCGCGGCGAGCTGGGCCGGGGCACGCCCGGCGTGGTGCTGCACGTGGACCGCTCGCCGGAGGCGGTGGAGTTCACCTCCTCGGCACGCGGGCCGGAGCTGAGCCAGGTCGGGCCGGGCTGCCCGGACCACGTGGTCACGGTCGGCTTCCGGCCGCTGCCGCTGGACGCGCCCACGCCCGGCGACCCGGAGCTGCGGCGGCGGGTCGTCGAGGCGGTGGCGGGGTTCCGCCGCTGGTACGACGGCTCGTACGAGCGGCACGCCACCCCGGTGGCGCGGGCGATGGGCAAGCGCGGCAGCGCGCCGAAGGTGCTGCTGCTGCCGGGCGTGGGCGTGGTGGCGGGCGGCGCGGACGCGGCCAAGGCGCGGCTGTGCGCCGACCACTTCGAGCAGACGATGGTCGTCGCGCGCGCCACCGACGCGGCGGGCGGCTACCGGACGCTGACCGAGGAGCAGTCGGTCGTCGACGAGTACTGGCCGCTGATGCGGCTCAAGCCGCAGCTCAAGCCGCCGGACGGGCGGCTGTCCGGGCGGGTCGCGCTGGTCGGCGGCGGCTCGCCGGAGGCGGTGGCCGCGATCGCCGGGCGGCTGGCCTCGGCGGACGCGCACGTGGCGCTGGCGGGCGTGCCCGGCGAGGTCGCCGAGGCGCTCGTGGCCCGGCACGGCGAGCGGCGCGCGGTCGCGGTCGGCTCCGGGGAGCGCGCCGTGCGGGAGGCGGTGCTGGCCTACGGCGGGTTCGACGTCGTCGTGGACCTGGACGCCGGGGGCGCGCTGGCGGACGCCGCGCTGCCGGTGCTGGCCGCCCAGGGCCTCGGCGGGTCGCTGCTGACCGCCTCGGGCGAGGAGCGCGCCGACGAGCTGGCCGACACCGCGGCGCGCCTCGCCGCGCTGGGCGAACCGCACGGGGTCGGCGCGGCGGCCGTCACCTCCGCCGACCCGGCCGCGATCGCCGACGCGGTCCTGTTCCTGACCACCACCGACACCTGGCGAAACCCGGTCCTGCGACCGCTGGCCGGGCGGAAGGGCTGAGCGCACCGTGAGCCTGAGCACCAACACCGACAACCGCGTCGAGCTGATCGGCCTGGCGGGGTACCTGCCCGAGGGGCACGCCCTGCTGGCGTCCTGCTTCGACGCGCACCACACCATCGGCGGCGGGCTGTTCGCCATCGGGGACTCGGTCGACGAGATCGACCGGATCTCCAGCTCCGGGCTGGACCGCTCCGGCGGGCTGCTCTACCGGTGCCTGTGGAGCGCCGACGGCAGCCCGGCCGAGCTGGTGGTCTACGACGAGACCGGGGTGCGCCGCTACCACCGGCTGGACGGGGTCTCCACCCCGCACGACATCCTCGCCACCGACGCGGGCGTGCTGGTCGCGGCGACCATGCAGAACGAGGTGCAGTGCGTGGGCGCGGGCGGCGAGGTGCTGTGGCGCTGGCGCGCCCCCGGCGAGCCGGACAGCTGGCACCTCAACAGCCTGGCCCGCTACGGCGACCGCACGGTGGTGTGCGGCTTCGGCGAGTTCCTGCGCCGCCGGGGCTGGGACGAGAGCGGCAAGCCCGCGACCGGCCGGGTGGTGGACCTGGAGAGCGGCGAGCCGGTGCTGGAGGGCCTGACCGCGCCGCACAACCCGTGGCACGACGACGAGGGCTGGCTGGTGTGCGACTCGGCCACCGGCGACCTGGTGCGCTTCCCCGCAGCAGGCGCAGCAGGCGCAGCAGGCGCCGGTTGCGCGGAGAGCGCCGCAGACGCGGCGGGGTCCCGCGCCGAGCGCCTGCCGCTGCCCGGCTGGCCGCGCGGCCTGGTGGTGACCGACCGCTACCTGTTCGTGGGGCTGAGCCCGCACCGGCACGCCGCCACCTCGGTGGAGACCGCGGCGGTGGCCGTGGTCGACCGCCGCCGGTGGGAGCTCGTCGGCGTGGTGAACCTGCCCGCCCGCGAGGTGTACGCGCTGGTGCTGGCCCCGAACGCGCTGGTCGAGGGCGCGCGGGCCGGGTTCGGCGCGAACCGGACCCGCGTGCACGAGCAGGGCCAGTGGCAGATGTTCGACCAGGTGGGCGTGCGGCCCCGGCGGCTGTGGGCGCTGGGCGACCCGCTGACCGACGAGGAGCGGCAGGTCGGGATCACCGTCGACGAGCCCGCGCTGGCGCAGGTCGAGGCGGGCAGCCTGATCGCGGTGGACTGCGCGGTGCGCAACACCGGCACCGGGCTGCTGACCCCGGCCCCGCCCTACCCGGTGCGGGTGGTGCACCGCTGGCTCGACGGCGACGGCGAGGAGGTCGCCACCCAGCAGATCCGCTCGGCGCTGCCCCGCTCGCTGCCGCCGCAGGGCTCGGCGCGGGTGACCGTGCGCGCGCGGGTGCCCGCCCGGCCGGGCGCCTACCGGCTGCGCGTCACCCTGGCGCAGGACGGCGGGGCCCCGTTCGACGAGGTGGACGCGGGCAACGCCGCCGAGGTCGGCTTCGAGGTGGTCGCCGACCGGGTGGACTACCGGGCGCTGGCCGCGTTCGGCCTGTACCCGGCGCAGGTGCGGGCGGCCTGCACGACCGGGGCGACGGTCTCGGCGGTGGTGCGGTCCCTGCTCACCCGTCCCGGCGGCACCCCGAACGGGCTGGTGCTGGCGCTGGTGCGGGAGCTGGGCGAGGACGCGTTCGTGGCCGCGGTGGCCTCGGTGCTGCGCGGCTCGGCCTCGGCGATCCGGCACGTGGTGCTGGAGGCGCTGCCGGACGGGGACGAGGCCAGGATGACCGGGGCCGAGGCGGTGGCGCTGGCGCTGCGCCGGGCGGGCACGCGGGTGGCGTTCGCCTACGCGGGCACCTCGGAGCTGGCGCTGTGCGACGCGCTGGCCAGGCTGGGCCTGCTGGTCAACGGGCGCGGCGACCGCGAGTCGCTGTTCCAGGCGGGCGGCGCGAGCAGGCTGTCGCCGGGCACGGGCGCGGCGGTGCTGCACGGGGCGCGCGGCCTGACCAACGCGCTGGGCGCGCTGGCGGACGTGCGGCGCAACGAGATGGGCGCGCTGGCCGTGGTGGGCCTGCCCTCCACCGGCTCCGCGCCGTTCCTGCCGCCGCACGGCGAGCACGGGCTGATCGGGGCCAGCGCCGAGTTCGCGAAGTCCTCCTACGAGCTGGGCCCGGTGCCCTCGGACCCGGCGGAGCGGGCGGTCTACGCCGAGCGCTTCACCGCCGACCTGGCCTCGGCGCTGGACGACGTGCGCCTGGCCCCGCACGGGCCGGTGCTGTTCGCGGTGCCCCAGGACGTGGCCGAGGCCGAGTGGGTGCCGCTGGACGCGGTGCCCCCGGCCGGGGAGCCCGCCGCCCCTGAGCCGGAGGCGGAGTCGCTGCGCGCGGCGGCCTCGCTGGTGGCGGGCGCGGTCAAGCCGGTGGTGCTGCTGGACGACTACGCGTTCAACCACCGGGGCGTCCGGGCCGCGCTGGCCGAGTTCTGCGCCGCCACCGGGGCCCCGGTGCTCCAGGTGAAGTACAAGCGCGGCCCGATGCTGTTCGAGCGGCTGGACGTCGAGGACGTGCCCTCGTTCCTCGGCTGGTACGACCCGGCCTCCGCCGAGCACCGGGCGCTGCTGGCCGAGGCGGACCTGCTGGTGACCGTCGAGGACCGCAACATGTACCCGAGGGTGGTCGGGCCGCTGCCCGGCTGCGCGAAGGTGGCGGTGAGCTCCAAGCCGTCGGCGGTGGCCAAGAACGGCTACCTGGGGCCGGACGACGCGCTGGTCGGCCCGGACGTGCCGGGGGCGCTGCGCGCGCTGGCCGCGACGGCGCAGGGCGCGCCCGAGCGGCCCTGGTACGACGCGGAGCGGGTGCGCTCGGGCGCCGGGGCGCACGCGGTGCCCGAGCAGGCCGCGCAGCTGCGGCGGGGCGTGGCGCTGGCGCTGGCGTCGGCGGCGCGGGCGGGCAGGCCGCCGGTGCTGGTGGACGACAGCCAGATGTTCGGCGGGGCGCTCTCGGAGGAGTACGACTCGCTGCCGCGCGGGCTGCGGGTGTTCGGCGGGCACGGCGGGTTCGTCGGCTCCGGCATCACCGTGGCCACCGGGCTGGCGCTGGGCGAGCCGGGCGTGAAGGTGTTCTGCACCCTGGGCGACCAGGGGTTCACCAACTCCATGCAGGGCCTGGTGGCCGCGGTGCAGGAGTCCGCGCCGGTGACGTTCGTGGTGTGCAACAACGGCGGGGCGGTGTCGCTGCGCAAGCAGTCGCGGCCCAGTGGGTGGTTGGACAACGGCTCGCACCACTACCTCGACAACGCGGCGGGGATGCGCTACGCCGAGTTCGCCGAGGCGCTGGGCGTGCGGTCGCGGCGGGTGGACCTGGGCGACTGGCTGGACCCGGTGAACGCGCGGGCCGGGCTGGAGACGTTCGCCGAGGCGCTGCGGGCCGCGGCCGAGGTCGACGGGCCGACGCTGGTGGAGCTGGTGCTGCCCGGCGACCCGGAGTTCTGGGCCGGGGTGTGGATCACCGAGGGCTTCGAGCGGCCCGCGCCCGCCGCCGTCCACGAGGGGGTCTCCCGTGCGTGAGATCCCGGTGGAGGCCGTGCCGCTCGCCCCGTACGCGGCGGCGCTGGGCGAGGAGCGGCTGGCGGCGGTGCGCGCGGACGCGGCGCTGACGGCGCGGGCGTTGCGCGGGCGGACCGTGTGGAACGTCAACTCCACGGCGGGCGGCGGCGGGGTGGCCGAGCTGCTGCACGCGCTGCTGCCGCTGGCCCGCGCGCTGGGCGTGGACGCGCGCTGGCTGGTGATCGACGGCGACGAGGAGTTCTGGGCCACCACCAAGCGGCTGTGCACCCGGCTCTACGGGGAGCCCGCCGACGACGGGGCGCTCGGCCCGGCGGAGCTGGCGCACTACCGGCGGGTGACCGCGCAGAACGCGCGCGGGCTGGCCGGGTTCGTGCGGCCCGGTGACGTGGTCGTGGTGCACGAGGCGCACCCGGCGGGCCTGGTCGAGGAGGCCGGGCGGCTGGGCGCGACGGTGGTGTGGCGGCGGCACACCGCGCGCGACGAGCCCAACGAGCACACCCGCGAGGGCTGGGCGTTCCTGCGCCGGTTCGTCGAGCGCGCCGACGCCACGGTGTTCCTGACCGGGAGCGCGCGGCAGGACTGGGCTCCGCGCCCGCACGTGATCCCGCCGTCGATCGACCCGTGCTCGCCGAAGAACTTCGAGCTGGACGGCGGGCAGGTGGTGGCGGTGCTGCGCGCCTCGGGGCTGCTGTCCGGCGGCGGGGGGCCGGTGGAGGTCGCGCCGCCGCTGGGCGGGCCGGTGACGGTGGGCCGGGAGGTGGTCGCGGTCCGGGAGGGCGGGCCGCCGGACCCGGCGACGCCGCTGGTGGTGCAGGTCTCGCGCTGGGACGAGCTGAAGGACATGTCCGGGGTGCTGCGGGCGTTCCTGGCCTCCGGCGGGCACGGGGCCGAGCTGGTGCTGGCGGGCGCGGACGTCACCGGCGTGTCCGACGACCCGGACGCGGCGCGGTTCTTCGAGCTGTGCCGCGTCGAGTGGGCGGCGCTGCCGGTGGAGCAGCGGCGGCGGGTGCACCTGGTGTGCCTGCCGATGGACGACCTGCGGGAGAACGCGGTCGTGGTCAACGCGCTGCAGCGGCACGCGGCCGTGGTGGTGCAGAAGAGCCTCGCCGAGGGGTTCGGGCTGACCGCGACCGAGGCGATGTGGAAGGGGCGACCGCTGCTGGCCAGCGCCGTGGGCGGGCTGCGCGAGCAGGTCGTGCACGGCGAGTCGGGGCTGCTGCTGGAGGACCCGCGCGACGTGGCGGGCGCGGCGCGGCTGCTGGGCGACCTGCTGTCCGACCCGGCGCTGGCGCGCAGGCTGGGCGAGGGCGCTCGGCGCAGGGTTTCGGAGCGCTACCTGCCCGACCGGCACCTGGGCGACTGGGGCCGGTTGGTGCGGGCGGCGGTGAGCGCGGAGGTGGTGTGAGGTGCGGACGCTGGGAAGCGGCGGGCCGGTCGTGTCGGACCTGGGCCTGGGCTGCATGGGCATGTCGCAGTTCTACGGGGCCTGGGACGACGCGGAGTCCGAGCGGGTGATCCTGCGGGCCCTGGAGCTGGGGGTGACGCTGCTGGACACCGCGGACATGTACGGGCCCTACGAGAACGAGCGGCTGATCGGCCGCATCGTGCGGGAGCGGCGCGACGAGGTGGTGATCGCCTCGAAGTTCGGCAACGTCAAGAACGGCGCCGGGGACGTGGTCGGGGTCAACGGGCGGCCGGAGTACGTGCGCACCTCGTGCGAGGGGTCGCTGCGCAGGCTGGGCGTGGACACCATCGACCTGTACTACCAGCACCGCGTCGACCGCTCGACCCCGGTCGAGGAGACCTGGGGGGCGCTGGCGGAGCTGGTGCGGGAGGGCAAGGTCCGGCACCTGGGGATCTGCGAGGCGTCGGCCGAGACGGTGCGGCGCGCGCACGCGGTGCACCCGGTCGCCGCCGTGCAGACCGAGTACTCGCTGATCAGCCGCGACCCCGAGCGCGGGCTGCTGGCGGCGCTGCGGGAGCTGGGCGTCGGGTTCGTGGCCTACTCGCCGCTGGGCCGGGGGCTGCTGACCGGCCGGTTCTCCACCCCCGACGCGCTGGGCGCGGACGACTTCCGCCGCACCCTGCCGCGCTTCCGGGGGGAGGCGCTGGCGCACAACGCCGCCGTGGTGGAGCGGATCGCCGAGGTGGCGCGCGGGCGCGGGGTGACCCCGGCGCAGCTGGCGCTGGCGTGGGCGCTCTCGCGGGGGCCGGACGTGGTGCCGATCCCCGGCACGAAGACGGTGGCGCGGCTGGAGGAGAACCTGGCGGCGCTCCAGGTGGCGCTCTCGCCGGAGGAGCTGGCGCTGCTGGACGAGGTGGCCCCGCCCGGCTGGGCCGAGGGCGAGCGCTACCCGGACATGTCGAAGGTGGACGTCTAGTGGCGGGCGGGGCGTGGTGGCGCGACGCGGTGCTCTACCAGGTGTACCCGCGCAGCTTCGCCGACTCCGGCGGTGACGGGGTCGGCGACCTGCGGGGCGTGCTGGAGCGCCTGGACCACCTGGAGTGGCTGGGCGTGGACGCGGTGTGGCTCTCGCCGTTCTACCCGTCGCCGCAGGCGGACTTCGGCTACGACATCAGCGACTACGAGTCCGTGGCCCCGGAGCACGGGACGCTCGCGGACTTCGACGAGCTGGTGGAGCAGGCGCACCGGCGGGGCATCCGGGTGGTGCTCGACCTGGTCATGAACCACACCTCGGACGAGCACCCGTGGTTCACCGCGTCCCGGTCCGGCCGCGACGACCCCAAGCGGGACTGGTACCTGTGGGCCGATCCCGCGCCGGGCGGCGGGCCGCCGAACAACTGGCTGAGCGCGTTCGAGCGGTGCGGTCCCGCGTGGACGCTCGACGAGGCCACCGGCCAGTACTACCTGCACAGCTTCACCCCCGGTCAGCCGGACCTGAACTGGCGCAACGACGAGGTGCGCGACGCGATGCGCGCGGTGTGGCGGTTCTGGCTGGAGCGGGGCGCGGACGGGTTCCGGGTGGACGTGGCGCACCGGCTGCTCAAGGACCCGCTGCTGCGCGACAACGACGTCGAGGTGGCGTCGGCGCGCAGGCACGTGTCGCACCCGTCGGTGCGCCAGCGCAACATCGACCTGCCCGAGGTGCACGACGTGCTGCGCGACCTGCGCTCGGTGCTCGACGAGCACGGGGCGTTCGCGCTGGGCGAGGTGCCGATCAGCGACGACGCCAGGCTGGCCGCCTACTTCGGCGGGGACGGGATGCAGACGGCGTTCCACGTGGCGTTCTGGGAGCAGCCGTGGGACGCGGCGGCGTTCCGGCGCTGCGTCGAGGGGTTGGCGCGGGCGGCGCGGCCGGACGCGCTGGCGACCTACGCGCTGGCCACGCACGACATCCCGCGCACGGCCGAGCGGTACGGCGCGGGGAGCGGGGAGGACGCCGGGATCGGGGCGGCGCGGGCTCGGGTGGCGGCGGTGCTGGCGCTGACCCTGCGCGGCGTGCCGTGCGTGTACTACGGCGAGGAGATCGGCATGGGGCACGCGGTGCTGCCGCCGGGAGGCGAGCACGACGTGGACGGCCGGGACGGCCAGCGCGCCCCGATGTCGTGGACCGCCGACGGCGGGTTCACCACCGGGACGCCGTGGCTGCCGCACGCGCGCGACGTCGCCGAGGTGAACGTGGCGGCGCAGCGCGGGGACCCCCGGTCGCTGCTGGCCCTGTACCGCTCGCTCATCGCGCTGCGCAAGGAGAGCAAGGCGCTGCGGGAGGGGACCCAGCGGCTGCTGGACGCCCCGGAGGGCGTGTTCGCCTACCTGCGCGAGGCCGGGCCGGAGCGGGTGCTGGTGGCGCTGAACCTGACCGGGGAGCTGGTGCGGTTCGCGGTGCCCGGCGGGGCGGCGGGCGTGGTGGCGCTGTCCAGCGACCCCGACCGGCCCGCCGGTTCCTTCTCCCCCGACCCGCTGCTGCTGGGCGCGCTGGAGGGCCGCGTGGTGCGGGTGGGGCAGCCGTGAGCCGCAACTGGGCCGGGAACCTGACCTACCGGGCCGCCGAGATCGTTCGCCCGTCCACTGTGGACGAGGTGCGGAAGGTGGTGGCGGGCGCGGACAGCGTGCGCGCGCTGGGCACCCGGCACTCGTTCAGCGACCTGGCCGACTGCCCCGGCGGCACCCTGGTGGAGCTGGCGGGCCTGCCGCCGGTGGTGGAGGTGGACTCCTCGGCGGCGCGGGCGCGGGTCTCCGGCGGGCTCGACTACGCGCGGCTGTCGCGGGAGCTGGACCGGGCCGGGTTCGCGCTGCCGACGCTGGCCTCGCTGCCGCACATCAACGTCGCGGGCGCCTGCGCCACCGCCAGCCACGGCTCCGGGGTGGCGAACCCCGTGCTGTCGGAGTCGGTGGCGGCGCTGGAGCTGGTCACCGCGGACGGCGACCTGGCGCGGCTGGACCGCGCGGACCCGGACTTCGCCGGGGCCGTGGTGGCGCTGGGCGCGCTGGGCGTGGTCACCGCGCTGGAGCTGGACCTGGTGCCCGGCTTCGAGGTGGCGCAGCGGGTCTACCTGGGGCTGCCGCTGGAGGTGCTGGACGAGCACTTCGCCGAGCTGGTCTCGTGCGCGCACAGCGTGTGCCTGTTCACCGACTGGGCGGGCTCGGCGCTGACCCAGGTGTGGGTGCAGCAGCGGGTGGGCGACCCGGAGCCGTCGGCGGTGGGGCGGGACTGGTTCACCGCCGTCGAGGCCGACCGCCGCCGCCACCCGGTGGACCGGCTCGACCCGGCCGACTGCACCGAGCAGGGCGGGGTCCCCGGCCGCTGGTTCGAGCGGCTGCCGCACTTCCGGGCGGACGGGCGGCCCAGCTCCGGCGACGAACTGCAGTCCGAGTACATGATCGACATCGCGGACGCCCCGGCCGCGCTGCGGGCCGTGGACGCGGTGCGCGCCGAGGTGCGGCCCGCGCTCCAGGTGTGCGAGGTGCGCACGGTCGCGCCGGACGGGCTGTGGTTGAGCCCCTGCTACGGCAGGGCCAGCGCGAGCGTGCACTTCACCTGGGACCCCGAGCCGACCGCGGCGCTGGCGGCGGTGGCGGCGGTGGAGCGGGCGCTGGAGCCGTTCGACCCGCGCCCGCACTGGGCCAAGACGACCACGTCGACCCCGGAGGCGGTGGCCGCCCGCTACGAGCGGGTGGACGACTTCGCCGACCTGGTGCGCCGCTACGACCCGGAGGGCCGGTTCGCCAACGACTTCACCCGGCGGCACCCCGGCCTCTCGCCCTGATCCCGGCCAGCGCCGCCGAACGACCGCACCGCCGAACGGACACGACCGGAGACAACCGGAGACGAGGAAGATGGCAGACACGGCCAAGCAGCCCGCCACCGCGCGGCGCGACCCGACGGGGCACGTCGCCGCGCACCGCTCCCCGGAGCCCGACGCCCCGAGGCCCGGCTCCACCGCGCCCGAAGCCCCGGCGCCCGGCTCCACCGCGGCCCGCCCCCCGGAGGTGCTGAGCACCGCGCGCGGCGCCACCGTCTGGTTCACCGGCCTGCCCAGCTCGGGCAAGTCCACCCTGGCGCGCGCCGTCGCCGCCAGGGTCTCCGCGGGCCGGGTCGAGGTGCTCGACGGCGACGAGGTGCGCCGCACCCTGTCCGCAGGGCTCGGCTTCTCCCGGACCGACCGGGAGATCAACATCGAGCGCATCGGGTTCGTCGCCGACCTGCTGGCCCGCAACGGGGTCCTGGTGCTGGCGGCGGTCATCTCGCCCTACCGGGACGCCCGCGCGCGGGTCCGCGACCGGCACCGCGCCGACGGGGCCCCGTTCTTCGAGGTGCACGTGGCGACCCCGGTCGAGCGGTGCGCCGCGCGGGACGTCAAGGGCCTGTACGCCCGGCAGCGCGCGGGCGAGCTGACCGGCCTGACCGGCGTGGACGACGTCTACGAGGAGCCCGCCGAGCCGGAGCTGCGGCTGGGGACCGAGGACGACGTGGCGCGCACCGCCGACCGGGTGGTCGCGCTGCTCGTCGACGCGGGGGTGCTGCGGTGAGCGCCACGGCCGAGGCCGCCTCCGGGCTCGACCGGGAGGCGGCGCTGACCGACCTGGAGGACGAGTCGGTGCACGTGCTGCGCGAGGTGGTCGCCACCTCCGACCGGCCCGTGCTGCTGTTCAGCGGCGGCAAGGACTCGATCGTCGTGCTGCACCTGGCGCGCAAGGCGTTCTGGCCCGGCCGGGTGCCGTTCCCGGTGCTGCACGTGGACACCGGGCACAACTTCCCCGAGGTGATCGCCTTCCGGGACCGGACCGTCGCCGAGCTGGGCCTGCACCTGGAGGTGGCCTCCGTGCAGGAGGCCATCGACGCGGGCCGGGTGGCCGAGCGGCCGGACGGGGTGCGCAACCGGTTGCAGACCACCCCGCTGCTCGACGCGATCGCCGCGCACCGCTTCGACGCGGTGATCGGCGGGGCGCGCCGCGACGAGGAGAAGGCCCGCGCGAAGGAGCGGGTGTTCTCGGTGCGCGACGAGTTCGGCCGCTGGGACCCGCGCAACCAGCGCCCCGAGCTGTGGGACCTGTACAACGGCAGGCACCGGCCCGGCGAGCACGTGCGGGTGTTCCCGCTGTCGAACTGGACCGAGCTGGACGTGTGGGGCTACATCCGCCGCGAGGGCGTCGCGGTGCCGTCGATCTACTACGCGCACCGGCGGCCCGTGGTGCGCCGCGACGGGATGCTCGTGGCCGTCACGGAGTTCACCCCGGCCGCCGAGGGCGAGCCGGTGTCGGTGGAGTCGGTGCGCTACCGCACCGTCGGCGACGCCACGTGCACCGGCGCGGTCGCCTCGACGGCGGCCACGCCGGACGAGGTGGTGGCCGAGGTGGCGCGCAGCGCGCTCACCGAGCGCGGGGCCACCCGCGCCGACGACCGGTCGGGCGAGGCCGCGATGGAGGACCGCAAGCGGGAGGGGTACTTCTGATGCCGGGACTGCTGCGCGTGGCGACGGCCGGGAACGTCGACGACGGCAAGAGCACCCTGATCGGCAGGCTGCTGCACGACGCCAAGGCGGTGCTGGCGGACCAGCTGGCCGCGGTGGAGGGCGACAGCGCGCGCCGGGGGTTCGACCGGCCCGAGCTGGCGCTGCTGGTGGACGGGCTGCGCGACGAGCGGGAGCAGGGCATCACGATCGACGTGGCGCACCGCTACTTCGCCACCCCGCGCCGCTCGTTCGTGCTGGCCGACACGCCCGGCCACGTCCAGTACACCCGCAACACGGTGACCGGCGCGTCGACCGCGGACGTGGCGGTGGTGCTGCTCGACGCCAGGACCGGGCTGACCGACCAGGGCAGGCGGCACACCGCGATCGCCGCGCTGCTGGGGCTGCGGCACGTGGTGCTGGCGGTCAACAAGATGGACGCGGTGGGCTTCTCGGCGGAGGTGTTCGAGCGGCACGCGGCGGAGTTCGGGGCGGTGGCGCGGCGGCTGGGCGTGCGGTCGTGGACGGCGGTGCCGCTGTCGGCGCTGCACGGCGACAACGTGGTGGAGCCGTCCGAGCGCACCCCCTGGTACGGCGGGACGCCGCTGCTGCGGCACCTGGAGGAGCTGGAGCTGGAGCCGGAGCGGCACCCCGGCGGTCGGTTGCCGGTGCAGCTGGTGATCCGGCCGCGCACCGAGGCGCACGCGGACTTCCGCGGCTACGCGGGCCGGGTCGCCGCGGGTGGGCTGGCCGTGGGCGACGAGGTCGTGGCGCAGCCGGACGGGTGGCGCACGGTGATC
Organism: Actinosynnema pretiosum; assembly: GCF_024171695.1. Lineage (GTDB taxonomy): Bacteria > Actinomycetota > Actinomycetes > Mycobacteriales > Pseudonocardiaceae > Actinosynnema > Actinosynnema pretiosum. The sequence goes on from NZ_JAMTCF010000022.1 coordinate 33,991, forward strand.
ACCGGCATCGACACCGCCGACGGGCCGCTGGAGCGGGCGGGCGTCGGCCGGTCGGTGGTGGTGCGGCTGGCCGACGAGCTGGACGCGGGCCGGGGCGCGCTGCTGTGCTCGGGGCGGCAGCCGGAGGTGGCGCGCGCCCTGGAGGCGGTGGTGTGCTGGCTGGCGCACGAGCCGCTGCGGCCGGGCGGGCGGTACCTGCTGCGGCACACCACGCGGGAGCGCCGGGCGGTGGTGGAGTCGGTGGGGTCGCGGCTGGACGTGGCGACCCTGGAGCGCGGGCCCGCCGAGGAGCTGGCGCTCAACGACATCGGGGTGGTGCGGTTGCGCCTTGACGGGCCGGTGGCGGTGGACCGGTACGCCGAGAGCCGGTCCACGGGGGCGTTCGCGCTGGTCGACGAGGTCAGCGGGGGGACAGCGGCGGCGGGGATGGTGCTGGGGACGCGCTGACCGGGGCGCACGGGTCGGGGTTCGCGGCGGTGGCGGGGGTGGTCCCCCGGTCACGGGCGTCCGGCGGCGAGCCCAGCCCCGCGTCGGGGTCGGAGTCGGGGTCCGGGGTGCGGTCGGGTTTCGGGGTGCGATCGCCGCGCGGGTTCGCGGCGGTGGTCCCCCGGTCACGGGCGTCCGGCGGCGAGCCCAGCCCCGCGTCGCGGTCGGGGTCCGGGGTGCGGTCGGGTTTCGGGGTGCGATCGCCGCGCGGATTCGCGGCGGTGGCGGGACTGTCCGGGGGTTTGTCGGCACCGACGCCGTGCGGGGGTCCGCCGTTCGCGCTGCGCGAGGGCTCGCCACCAGTGCCGTCCGGGGGCTCGCCGTTCACGCCGTGCGGCGGCTCGCCGCCAGCGCCGTGCGGGGACTCGCCGCCGCAGGCGCCTCCCCCTGGTCCTCCGCCGCCGGGGAGCTCGTCGGCGCCCGAGCCGCCAGCGGGTCCCCCACCCGCGCCGACTGCGCCGCCCGAGCCACTCGCGCCGACTGCCCAACCCGAGCCGCCCGCGCTCCGGGCGCTCCCGGCGTCGTTCCCGTCTCGGTCCACGTCCGCGTCCGCCGCCTCGGCAGGCGGCCCCGGTAAGCCCCTGGTGTAAGCCCGCACGACCTCGTGCACCGCGTACCGCCCCGGCGAGCGCTGCGCCAGCAGCCGCACGTCCAGCAGCCGCTCCAGCACCGCCTCGGCGCGGTCCACCGCGAGCCCGGCCAGCTCCGCCACCCGGTGCGCGTCGAAGTCGGCCGAGGGCAGCGCCCCGACCAGCCGCAGCACCCGCCGGTGCGCGGGCTCCAGCTCCTCGAACGAGAGCCCCACGGCCGCCGCGACGCTGCGGTCCTCCACGGCCAGCTCCCCCAGCCCGCCGCGCCGGTCGCGCAGCCGCTCCACCATGTGCGCGATGCTCCAGGCGGGCCGGTTGTGCAGCCGGGTGCAGGCGATGCGCACCGCCAGCGGCAGCCCGCCGCACGCGGTGACCAGCTCGCGGGCGGCCTCCGGCTCGGCGGCCACCCGGTCCGCGCCCAGCACGCCCTCCACCACGCGCAGCACCTCGTCGGGCGGCGGCGGCTCCAGGGACAGGGTCAGCGCCCCGTCCAGCCCGGCGATCCTGCTGCGGCTGGTGACCACCACGACGCTGTCGGCCGCGCCGGGCAGCAGCGGGCGCACCTGGGCGGTGTCCACGGCGTTGTCCAGCAGCACGACCAGCCTGCGCCCGGCCGTGCGCATCCGCCACAGCGCCGCCCGGCCCACCGTGCCCGGCGGCAGCCGGTCCGAGGGCACGCCCGCCTGGCGCAGCAGCACCTCCAGCGCCTCCTCCGGACCGACCGGCGGGCGCACCGGCGAGTGGCCGTGCAGGTCGACGTAGAAGCGGCCGTGCGGGAACTCCTCGGCGAGCCCGTGCGCGACGTGCACGGCCAGCGAGGTCTTGCCGACGCCCGGCATCCCGTCGAGGCCGATGATGGTCAGCCCGCCCCGGCCCTCGCGCACCCGCTCGCGGATGCGCTCCTGCTCGGCGGCGCGGCCGACGAAGTCCGCCATCGCGTAGGGCAGCGCCTGCGGCGGCGCGGCGAACACCGGCGCGGCGGGCGCGCGCTCCACGCCCGCGAGCGCGGGGTCGCTGCGCAGCATCCGCTCGTGCAGCGACGCCAGCTCGCGGCCGGGGTCGACGCCCAGCTCGTCCCCGAGCAGCCTGCGGCCCTCCCGGTACAGGCGCAGCGCCTCGGCCTGGCGGCCCGCCCGGTACAGCGCGAGCATGAGCTGCCCGCGCGTGCTCTCGCGCAGCGGGTCCTCCACGAGGCGGGCGTGCAGCTCCGGCACCAGCTCCCGGCCCTCTCCCCCGGCCAGGCGCAGCTCGGCGAGCCGGTCGGCGGCGGCGAGCCTGCGCTCCTGCAGGATCGTGGCGGCCGGGCCGATCACCGGGCTGTCCAGCCCGGCCAGCACCGGTCCCCGCCACAGCGCGAGCGCCTCGTGCAGGTGCGCGGTCTCGGCCCGCGCGTCCCCGCCCGCCGCCGCCTCGCGGGCCTGCCGCAGGCAGCGGTCGAACACGCCGAGGTCGGTGCGCTCCTCGGTGACGTCCGCCCGGTAGCCGCTGCCGTCGGTGGTGATCACCCGCGCGCCGCCGGGCACCCGCCTGCGCAGCTCGGCGACGATCTTGCGGACCTGGTTGACGGCCGTGGGAGGCGGCTGCGCTCCCCACGCGGCCTGGAGCAGGGTCGGCAGCGACACGACCCGGCCCGCCTCCAGCAGCAGCACGGCGAGCACGCACTCCGACCGGGCCCCGCCGAGCGGGACGCGCCGCGCGCCCGCCCACACCTCCAGTGGTCCGAGCAGCCGGAACTCCACGTGGTCCTCCCCCAGTTGCCGCCGACCGCCCTCGGTCACCGGGGAGCACGAACGCGATGACCAGGCACGGGACTCGCCACAAAATCCGCCGACAAAACACTCGCAGGCCATGTTCACTCGGATGCACATCGGTTTTCCGCACTGGGAAGCGATGGGGAATCGTTGCGGTATCGGCCTTGGCAAACTGACCGTAGCAGAGCGCGCAAAGGCAGCAGAACCACGTGGAACGGGGTCGCATGGGAACAAGGCCGAACACGGAACTGGGACTTCTGCTCAAGCGGCACCGGGTGCGCCACGACCTGACCCAGGCGCAATTGGCGAACCGGTCCGGCGTGAGCGTGCGGACCATTCGGGAAATCGAGCGCGGCACCGGCGCGCGGCCGAGGGGGCGCACCGTGGCGCTGGTCGCCGGGGCGCTGGGGCTGTCCGGCCAGGAGCGGGCCGCGCTGTCCGGGGTCGCGGGCGGACGGGTCGGGGCGGACGAGGCGCACGCCGGGCCGGTGGCCCCGCCGTCGCCGCTGGACGCGCTGCTCGGCCGGGAGGCCGAGGTGGGCGCGCTGGCGTCGTCGCTGCGCACGGGGGCGCAGCGGCTGGTGACCGTGACCGGGCTCGGCGGGGTGGGCAAGACCCGGTTGGCGCTGGGGGTCGCGGGGGTGCTGCACGGCGCGGAGGGGTTCTCGGTGCTGTGGCACTCCACCGACCCGCGCTACCCGGCGGGCGCGGGCCCGTCGTGGCCGGAGCGGCTGCTGGACCGGGCCCGTCCCGCCGGGGCGGGACGGGCGACGCTGCTGGTGCTCGACGGTGGGCGCGCGGGCGCGGAGCGGGTGCTGCCCGCGCTGCGGGACTGCCGGGACCTGCGGGTGCTGATCACCGCGTCGGGCCCGCTGGGCCTGCCGGGCGAGCGGGTGTTCCCGCTGGCGCCGCTGGCGGTGCCGGAGCGGGGCGCGACCGGTGCGGAGGCGGTGTCGCGGTTGCCGTCGGTGGCGCTGCTGGCGTGCCACGCGCGGCGGGTGCGGCCGGACTTCCGGGTGGTCGAGGCGAACGCGGAGGCCGTGGCGGCGCTGGTCGGCTGGGCGGACGGGGTGCCGTCGGCGCTGGAGGCGCTGGCGTCGTGGTTCGCGCTGTACGAGCCGGAGGAGCTGCGCGGGCACGTGGCGCAGGACCCGGTGGCGTTCCTGGGCGGGACGGCGGGCGCGGTGCGCCGGGCGCTGGGCGGGCTGGGCGCCGGGGAGCGGGCGCTGCTGCGCGCGCTGGCCGCGCGGGGCCGGGACTGGTCGGTGGCGGACGCGGCGCGGGCGTCGGGCCTGGCCGGGACGGCGTGCGCGGGGCTGCTGCGGGGCCTGCTGGCGGCGGGCGTGCTGCGGCCGACCCCGAACGCGCCGACCGCGCGGCTGCGGGTGCCGATCCTGGTGCGGCACCTGTGCGCGCCGGTGGCCGAGGTCGGGGTCGGGGCCGAGGCGACCAGGCCCGAGGCGGGGGCCCACGCGGTCAGCCCCGAGGCCGAGGAGGGTGCGCGGACGAGGGGCGGCGCAGCCCGGCGCGCGGCGTGACCAGGCCCGAGGCGGGGACCGGGGTGACCAGGCCCGAGGTGACCAGGGCGGAGGCGGGCGCGCGGCGAGGCGACGCCCCGGTTCGGCGCGCCACGAGGCCGGGTCGAACGCGGGCCTGCGCCGGACCGCCCTGGGCGCGGCGTAGGCGGCGGGCGCGGGGCCTGCCCCCCCGGTCCGTCGGTGCCCGCCGCGCTCAGCAGGCCCCGCCACCGCCCGCGCCCACCCGGACCCGCGTCTCGCACAACCCCCGCCACACGGCGCCCACCGCACGACCTCTGCCGCGCCCCCCGACCTCCACCACCCGCCTGACGGCCCCCGCCTTCCAACCACCACGTGGCGCCCGCTTCGCGACGCCCACCGCACGGCCGACACCGGATGGCCTCAGCCCCGCACCCTTCTGACCTCCGCCCCCTGACGGCCCCCGCCGCCCAACCACCACCACGCGGCACCCGCTTCACGACGCCCACCGCACGGCCGACACAACACGACCTCTGCCCCGCACCCCTCCGACCTGCGCTTTCCAGCCACCGCCACCCGCACCCGCCTCGCGGCCCCGCCTTACGCCCCCGCTACCCGCTACCCGCTACCCGTTCCAGCCTCGCGGCCCACCCCGTCCCGGCTCCCCCTCCCACCTCAACCCCCCGCCCCGAACACCCCCACCGGGTCGTCCAGCACCCGCTGCCACGCCAGCTCCGCCGCCCCCACCAGGCTCCAGTCCCGCAGCTCCGCCCGCCGCAGCGGCACCGCCCCGCTGCGCCCCCACAGGCTCCACCCGGCCACCGCCGCCGCCAGCCGCTCCGGTTCCGCCGCCAGGAGGTGCCCGTGCAGCCCCCCGAGCACGACCCGGTCCGGGTTCAGCACGTTCACCAGCCCCGCCAACCCCACCCCCAGCAGGTCGACGGCCCCGTCCACCGCCGCCCGCACCCGAGGGTCGCCCGCCCGCTCCGGCAGCAGCGCCACCGCCCGGTCCAGCGGCGACCCCGACCCCTCCGGCGACCGCCCGGCGGCGGCCAGCAGCGCCAGCGGGTCGGCCTCCACGTCCAGGCACCCCCGCCCCCCGCAGTGGCACGGCCTGCCGCTCGGGTTGACCGTCAGGTGCCCGACCTCCATCGCCAGCCCGGCCCCACCCCGGTAGAGCGCCCCGTCGACCACGAGCGCCCCGCCGACCCCGCGCCGCCCGGTCGCCACCACGAGCAGGTGCGCCGCGCCCCGTCCGGCCCCGTGCCGGTGCTCGGCGAGCGCGCCGAGGTTGATGTCGTTGGCCACGTCCGCCCCGCCGGGGAGCCCGGCCCGCGCGGTCTCGGCGGCCATGATCGCCCGCACCGGCACCCCCGCGCTCCAGGCCACGTGCAGCGGGTTGAGCGCGGTCCCGTCGGGCTCGGCCACGGCCGACGGCACCGCCAGCCCCGCGCCGACGCAGGCCCGCCCACTGCGCCGCAGCAGCCGCACGCCCTCCCGGACGGCGGCGCGCACTACGAGCTCCGGCTCGGCGGGCACGACCAGCGCGCGCGTGCGCCGCGCGGCCACCTCGCCGCCGAGCCCGACGAGCGCGACCTGGTATCCGTCCACGTGCACCTGGGCGGCCAGCGCGACGGGACCGCCGGGCGCGGGCGCGATCCGGTGCGACGGCCTGCCCGGCGCGTCGCCGGGCGCGCCGGGGCTGCTGTCCACGCGCACCAGGCCGAGCCCGGCCAGCTCCGCGAGCACCGCGCCCGCGGTGGTGCGGGTGGTGCCCAGCGCCGCGGTCAGCTCGGCGCGGACGCGCACCCGGCCGGTGTGCACCAGCTCCAGCGCTCGTCCGACCAGGGAGTTCCCCCGTGCCATCTTTGCCCTCCGCACCGCGCGTTCCTAGACTGGGTTTGTGACGCCAATGGACAAATTATCCCCTGGGTCCGCCGTGACGGGCGCGAACGCGCGCGACCTGGCGCTGGTGCGGATCGCCACGACGGGGTTCTTCGCCCTGGGCGGGTTCGTCTTCGCCGGGTGGGCGGTCCGCATCCCCGCCGTCAAGGAGCAGGTGTCGGCGAGCCCGGCCACGCTCGGCCTCGCGCTGTTCGCGATGACCGGCTCGGCGGTGGCCACGATGGCGGTCACCGGCGGGCTGTGCAGACGGCTGGGCAGCGGGCGGGTCACGGTGGTGGCCGCCGCGCTGCTGGCGGTGAGCGCGGTGCTGCCGACGCTGCCGCGCACGGCGGTGGGCCTCGGCCTGGCGCTGCTGGTGTTCGGCGTCGCCTACGGCGCGATCGACGTAGCCGTGAACAGCGTCGCGGTGGACCTGGTGGCCGCGCTGCGCAGGCCGATCATGCCGAGCCTGCACGCGGCGAACAGCCTGGGCAGCCTGGCCGGGGCGGGGGCGGGCGGCCTGCTCGCGCCGCACCTGTCCCCCACCGCGCACATGCTGCTGGTCGCCCCGCTGGGCGTGGTCGCGGCGGCGGCGGGCGGCTGGGTGCTGCTCACCCGTCCGCTGCCGTCCTCGCACCGGCAGGAGCCGGAGGGGGACGCGCGCGGAGGAGGGGGCCGCAGGCTGCTCCCCCGGCTGCGGGCGGGACTGCCGCTGTTCGCCGCGATCGCGCTGTGCGCGGCCTACGGGCAGGGCGCGCTGGACAGCTGGGTGCCGCTGCACATCACCTCGGACCTGGGCGGCGGCGAGGGCGTCGCGGCGGCGGGCTACGCGATCGTGCAAGGCACCATGACGGCGGGCAGGTTGGCGGGCGTCGCGCTGCTGGAGCGGCTCGGGCAGACCGTCGTGGTGGTCGCGGGCGGGGCGCTGGCCTGCGCGGGCGCGCTGGTGGCCGCGCTGGCCCCTGCGCTGCCGGTGGTGCTGGTGGCGCTGGCTGCCACCGGACTCGGCCTGGCCAACATCTTCCCGGTGGCGATCGGTCGGGCGGGCGCGATCGGTGGTCCGTCCGGGGTCGCGTTCGCCTCCACGCTCGGTTACGGCGGCATCCTGCTGGCCCCGCCGACGATCGGTTTCCTGGCCGAGGACTTCGGTTTGCCGAAAGCGTTCACCCTGATCGCCGTGATGATCGGCGCGGCTGCCGTGATGGGATACGCGGCGCGCAAGCAGCAGTTTTCCTGAGCCGCCCGCGCGACGCCTCCGGGTTATCGCCCGCAGGCGTGATCCCGGCCGGGGCTGCGGGTAATCCAGAATTAATCGGGCGGCCACCCGTGAATTCACCTGGCGCGCGTCCGGGCGGACCGAAAAATTGTTGAAAGCGTTCGGCGCACCCCGGCCGGGACGAGATCGGTCGCGGCCCGCCCCCGGTCCGGGGCGGGCCGCGCTAGCGCGCCAGCAGCACCAGCAGCACCGCGTTCAGCGCGATGACCGCCACCGCCGCCGCCCACGCGGCGAGCCGCGTGCCGCGCCCGTTCGCGTGCTCCCCCATCACCGCGCGCGACGAGGTCAGCCGCACCAGCGGCACCAGGGCGAACGGGATGCCGAACGAGAGCACCACCTGCGACCACACCAGCGCCTGCGTCGGGTCCGCGCCCACCGCGAGCACGAGCAGCGCGGGCGCCAGCGTCACCAGGCGGCGGGTCAGCAGGGAGACGCGCACGTCGAGCAGGCCCTCCAGCACCACCGCACCCGAGTACGACCCGACCGCCGTGGAGGCCAGGCCGGACGCCAGCAGGCCCACCGCGAACAGCAGCGCCACCCCGCCGCCGAGGGCGTCGCCGATGGCCGCGTGCACCTGGTCGAGGCCGTCCAGGCCGGGCACGTCGCGCAGCGCGGTGGCCGCGAGCAGGAGCAGCGACAGGTTCACCGCGCCCGCCACGACCATCGCCAGCACCACGTCCACCCGCGTGGCCGCCAGCAGCCCGCGCAGGGCGTCGCCGGTGGCCCGGCCGTGCCGGTCGCGGGCCAGGGCCGAGTGCACGTACACCGCGTGCGGCATGACCGTGGCGCCGAGCATCCCGGCCGCCAGCACCACGCTGTCCACCCCGTCGAAGCGCGGCACCAGCCCGCCCAGCGCCTCGGCGGGCGGCGGGGAGAGCAGGAGACCCGCGGCGAAGCCGATGGCGATGATCAGCAGCATCCCGGTGATCACCCGCTCGAACGCGCGCTGCCCGCTGCGGTCGCGCAGCACCAGCAGGACCGTCGACACCGCGCCGGTGATCACCCCGCCGAGCAGCAGCGGGAGGTCGAACAGCAGGTTCAGGGCGATCGCGCCGCCGACCACCTCGGCCAGGTCGGTGGCCACGGCCACGCCCTCGGCCTGCGCCCAGTAGGCCAGCCGCGCGGGCCTGGACAGGCCGTCGCGCACCGCTTCGGGCAGCGAGCGGCCGGTGACCAGGCCGAGCTTGGCGGAGAGGGTCTGGACCAGTCCGGCCATGACGTTCGCGGCCACCAGCACCCAGACCAGCAGGAACCCGTACCGGGCCCCGGCGGCGGTGTTCGTGGCGACGTTGCCGGGGTCGACGTAGGCGATGGCCGCGACGAACGCGGGCCCGAGCAGGGCCGTTCCCGAGCGGAGCCGGGTCGCGCGGGTGGCACGGGTGACGCGGGTGGTCGCCACGGCGCCCCTCCCTCCAGTTGCACTTGAGTGGCTGTTGCACATTATTGGCAGCAACGCGGGCGGACCACTCCCCGGTCCGCCCCGTGGGACGCGGCGGGGCCGCCGCCCGAAGGCGACGGCCCCGCCCGGACCAGGCCGCCGGACCGGCTCAGCGCGGCACGGGTCCGGCCCAGCGCGGCTCAGTCCCAGTCGAGCGTGCCGCCGGAGGCGTACTCGGTGACCCTGGTCTCGAAGAAGTTCTTCTCCTTCTTCAGGTCCACCGCCTCCGACATCCACGGGAACGGGTTCTCGGTCGCGGCGAACACCGGCTCCAGCCCCAGCTGCGCGCACCTGCGGTTGGTGATGAACCGCATGTACTGCTCGCACAGCTCGGCGTTGAGCCCGAGCAGCCCGTTCGGCATGGTGTCGCGGCCGTAGGCGATCTCCAGCTCGCACGCCTCGGTGAGCATCGTGCGCACCTCGGCCTGGAACGCCTCGCCCCACAGGTGCGGGTTCTCGATCTTGATCTGGTTGATCGCGTCGATGCCGAAGTTCAGGTGGATCGACTCGTCGCGCAGGATGTACTGGTACTGCTCGGCGATCCCCACCATCTTGTTGCGCCGCCCCAGGGACAGGATCTGCGCGAACCCGGTGTAGAACCACATGCCCTCGAACACCACGTAGAACGCCACCAGGTCGCGCAGGAACGCCTGGTCCGCCTCGGGCGTGCCGGTGCGGAACTCCGGGTCCTCCAACGACTTCGTGTACTTCAGCGCCCACGCCGCCTTGTCGGTGATCGACGGCACCTCGCGGTACATGTTGAACAGCTCGCCCTCGTCCAGGCCGAGCGAGGAGCAGATGTACTCGAAGGTGTGGGTGTGCACGGCCTCCTCGAACGCCTGGCGCAGCAGGTACTGGCGGCACTCGGGGTTGGTGATGTTGCGGTACACCGCGAGCACGACGTTGTTGGCCACCAACGACTCCGAGGTCGCGAAGAAGCCGAGGTTGCGCTTGATCGCGTGCCGCTCGTCGGCGGTCAGGCCGTTCGGGGAGCGCCACAGGGCGATGTCGGCCTGCATGGACACCTCGGTGGGCATCCAGTGGTTCGCGCAGCCCGCGAGGTACTTCTCCCACGCCCAGTGGTACTTCAGCGGCAGGAGCTGGTTCACGTCGGCGCGGGCGTTGATCATCGCCTTGTCGTCGACGTGCACGCGGCCGGCGCCGCGCTCGATCTCGCCGAGGCCCGTGGTGTCGGCGGCGTCGGGGGTGGTGGTCACTGGCAGGCCTCGCAGTCGGGGTCGGTGATGGAGCAGGCCGCGCCCTCGGCGGGCAGCACCAGCTCGGGCTCGGGGACGGTCGCGGGCGACGGCGCCGCAGGACGGGCGGCGGGGGTCGCGGCGGGCGGCAGGGTGACGCCGGTGAGCTTGCCGTCCGTGCCGCGCAGGGTGGACTTCTCCACGTGCGTCGCGCTCGCCGAGCGCAGGTAGTAGGTGGTCTTGAGCCCCTTGCGCCAGGCCAGCCGGTACAGCTCGTCCAGCGCCCGGCCGCTCGGCGCGGCCAGGTACAGGTTCAGCGACTGCGCCTGGTCGATCCACTTCTGCCGCCGCGACGCCGCCTCGATCAGCCAGTCCGAGGACAGCTCGAACGCGGTGGCGTACAACGCCTTCAGCTCGGCGGGCACCCGGTCGATCGCGGTGAGCGCGCCGTCGAAGTACTTCAGGTCCGACACCATCGCCGCGTCCCACAGCCCGCGCGCCTTGAGGTCGGCGACCAGGCGCCGGTTGAGCACGGTGAAGTCGCCGGACATGTTCGCCTTGACGAACAGGTTGCGGTACAGCGGTTCGATGGACTGCCCGACGCCGCAGATGTTGGAGATCGTCGCGGTGGGCGCGATCGCCATGACGTTGGAGTTGCGCATCCCGCGCCGCGCCTTGTCCCGCACCGAGGACCAGTCGAGAGTGCTGGAGGTGTCCATGTCCAGCACGCCGCCGCGCGCGTCGGCGAGCAGCGCGATCGAGTCGATCGGCAGCACGCCCCGGCTCCACAGCGAGCCGTCGAACGACTCGTACGAGCCGCGCTCGGCGGCCAGGTCGGCGGACGCGTCCAGCGCGTGGAAGCTGATCAGCTCCATGCTCAGGTCCGCGAACTCCACCGCTTCGCTTGAGGCGTAGGGGATGCGCTGCGCGAACAGCGCGTCCGCGAACCCCATCAGGCCCAGGCCCACCGGCCGGTGCCGCAGGTTGGAGCGGCGCGCCTCGGGGATGGTGTAGAAGTTGATGTCGATGACGTTGTCGAGCATCCGCACGGCGGTGCGGGTGGTGCGCGCCAACCGGTCCCGGTCCAGGCCCGCCGACGTCACGTGGTTGGCCAGGTTGATCGACCCGAGGTTGCAGACCGCGACCTCGTCGGCGCTGGTGTTCAGCGTGATCTCGGTGCACAGGTTGGACGAGTGCACCACGCCCGCGTGCTGCTGCGGGGAGCGCACGTTGCACGGGTCCTTGAACGTGATCCACGGGTGCCCGGTCTCGAACAGCACCGTCAGCATCCGCCGCCACAGGTCGACCGCGCGCACCCTGCGGTGCACCCGGATCTCACCTCGGTCGGCGGCCTCCTCGTAGGCGCGGTACCGCTGCGCGAACGCGGTCCCGTACAGCTCGTGCAGGTCCGGGGTCTCGTCCGGGGAGAACAGCGTCCACTCGGCGTCCGCCTCGACCCGGCGCAGGAACTCGTCCGGCACCCAGTTCGCGGTGTTCATGTCGTGCGTGCGCCGCCGGTCGTCGCCGGTGTTCTTGCGCAGCTCCAGGAACTCCTCGACGTCGACGTGCCACGTCTCCAGGTACGCGCAGGCCGCGCCCTTGCGCTTGCCGCCCTGGTTGACCGCGACCGCCGTGTCGTTGGCGATCTTCAGGAACGGCACGACGCCCTGCGACTGCCCGTTGGTGCCCTTGATGTGCGCGCCCATGCCGCGCACCGGCGTCCAGTCGTTGCCGAGGCCTCCGGAGTACTTGGCCAGCAGGGCGTTGTTGCGGTAGCCCCGGAAGATCGCGTCCAGGTCGTCGTCCACGGTGGTGAGGAAGCAGGACGACAGCTGCGGGCGGGTGGTGCCGGAGTTGAACAGGGTCGGGGTGGAGCACATGAAGTCGAACGAGGACAGCAGCCCGTAGAACTCGATCGCGCGCGCCTCGCGGTCGTCCTCGCGCAGCGCCAGGCCCATCGCGACGCGCATGAAGAACGCCTGCGGCAGCTCGTAGCGCACGCCGTCGTCGTGCAGGAAGTAGCGGTCGTACAGGGTCTGCATCCCGAGGAAGTCGAACGCGAGGTCCCGCTCGGGCCGGATCGCCGCCGCCAGGCGGGGCAGGTCGAACGTCCGCAGCTCGGGGTCGAGCCGGTCCACGGACACGCCCAGCTCGACGTACGCCGGGAAGTAGTCCACGTAGGACATCTGCTCGCCGGTGGCCTCCACGGGACGCCCCGCGACGTGGCTGAGCGCTTCGCGGCGGAGCTTGTCCAGCAGCAACCGGGCGGAGGCGAACGAGTAGTCCGGCTCGGTCTCCACGAGGGTGCGGGCGGCCATGATCTGCGCGGTGGCCAGCTCGTCGACGGTGATGCCGTCGTAGAGGTTGCGGCGGGTCTCGGCCAGGACGGTGTCGGCGCTGACGTCGGTCAGCCCGGCGCACGCCTCGGCCACGACGGCGGCGACGCGGTCCCAGTCCAGCGGCGTGACCTGCCCGTCCGGGTGGGTGACCCGGAAGGTCGGGGTGGCGGTGGGCGCCACGGCCCGGACCTTGGCGCGCTCCTCCCGGTAGAGCACGTACGCGCGGGCGACGGCGTGGTGCCCGCCGCGCATGAGCACCAGCTCGACCTGGTCCTGGATCTGCTCGACGTGCAGGGCCACGTCGGGCCGCACGTGCTTGAGCAGCGCGGCCTCGACCTGCCCGGTCAGCTCCTCCACCAGCGGGTGCAGCCGGGACGACGCGACCGCGCCGTCACCCTCCACCGCCAGGAACGCCTTGGTCATCGCCACCGAGACCTTGGTGGCGTCGAACGCCGACACCGCGCCGTCGCGGCGGACCACCCGGACCGGGGCCTTGGCGACAGCGGCGGGTGTGGTTGTGGTTGGCACAGCCCTCTCTCTCCTCGCGAGCCGGACACCGCCGGGGCTCACGAGAGGGGGGCACGCCGCAGCCGGGCGCGTTCGGAGGGCGCGCGCCGACTGTCCGCGCGGCCCTCCCACGAGGCCCCGGACGAGCGCGCGCCGAAGGGGCTCGGCGCGCGCGTCGACGGCAGGTCTTCGGACTCGTGGACACCCGGCGTTCCCGCCGGACCTACTGGCCGTCGCTTCCCAGGCCCGAACCGGACCCAGTGCTGTGTGACGGCGGTCGTTTCCACTCACCGCTGCGGGGCAGTCCCGGATTCGCACCGGGTTCCCTCTTGCCTCGCCGCCCCCTCGGGAGGGACCGGCGAACCGCTGACGGGCGAGACACTACATGTTGTGGAGGGGCGCGGACGCCACCCCCACATCGGCGCGCCGGGACGGGGGTGGGGTATCACGCGAACCGGTGGTCGACGGCGCTCGGGAACCGGCGGTCACCAGGCCGAGGTCTCCCACTCGGCGCCGGGCCCGAGCCCGGCCACCCACGCGGGATCGCCGACCAGGACGGTGAGCCTGCCCGAGGGCGCCCGGTCCGGATCGGCCCACAGCTCCCGCCACCGCTCGCCGAACGCCTCCGCCCAGGCCTCCCCGTCCTGCGGCGCGAGCCCCCGCTCCCGCAGCGCCCGCTCCACCCCGGCGCGGGCGGCCTCCTCGTCGAAGGGGGAGTTCCGCACCCCGCCCACCTCGACCGACCGCACGACCGCCGAAGCCAGCGCGGCCTCCTCCTCCACCGGCGGCCTCGGGACCGCCGGGTCGCGCGGGGCGTCCACGAGCACCCGGAAGGCGAACACCGGCGAGCCGGTCAGCTCCCCGGCGTCCGGGTGCACCGCGCGCAGCGCCAGCACCACCCCGTCCGCCAGTCGTTCCTCGACCCGCGCGCTCCACAGCGCCGACATCGCGCCTCCTTCACAGCGTGATCTCGCCCCTGGCGAGGGCGTCCGCCAGGTTCCGGACGGCCTGCTGGTTGTTGATCCTGGCCGCGAACGGGATGGTGCCCTGCGGCGCCGCGGCGCGCCGGGGACGTGCGGTGGGCGCGCCGGGCGCCTGGTACTTGATCTCGTTCAGGGCGTGCTCCGCCGCGCCGCTCGGCCCGAGCCCGCCGCCCTCCTCCAGGTAGCGCTCGAACTCGGCCTTGTTCGCGCCGCCGAGGGTGGCCAGGAACGCCAGGTCGGCGGCGGTCCAGTTGTAGCCGGGCGCGATGGTCTGCAACTGGGGCAGGGTGAGGGTGACGATCGGGATCGCGTTCGCGCCGAGGTCGGTGGGCTGGGGGTCCTGGAAGGTGAACGTGGTGCCGTTGTGCCGCGTCGTCCACTGGTCGTTCGCCGCGCTGTAGTACTCGTGGTGGACGTTCAGGCTGGTCGGGAAGAACTGCTGGTTGTCCTGCTGCCGCTGGGTCCCCACCTGGTTCGCGGGCGGGTAGTTGACCGAGACGCCGTAGAACACGCGGTCGCCGGGGTTGGCGGCGGCGGTCGCGACGTCCTGCTTGAGCGCGGCCTCGAACTGGATCTCGTAGTTGCGGTTGTCCCGCTGCGAGGCGGGCACGAGGTTGCCCGACCCGCCGTCGCCGCCCGCCTTCTCGTTGACCAGGTGGAACCGGATCCAGAACTTGGCGAGCTTGAGCTGGCGGATGTAGGCGTAGCCCGCCGGGTCGACGTGCGGCGCGGAGCCAGCGGGCTTGCTGCCGTCGCTGACGATCTGGCTCTCGATGGCGCGGCGGGCGTTGTTGACCGGCTCGGAGCGCTGCCTGCGGTCGTGCGCGTAGGAGCTGCCCGCCTTGGCCTGCGGCCGGGTCGGCACGCGCTGCACCGGGGTCGCGCCCCCGTCCCGCCTGCCCCGTGCCACGCGCAGCAGGTCGCCCGCCAGGCCGCCCCGCCCGGCCGCGACCCGCGGCGGGTCGGGCGCGCCGTCCGCGCCGCGCAGCATCCTGGTGAGGGCGGTGTTGCCCACCTCGCGCTGCAGGCGCACGGCCCGGTCGGCGGACAGCGCGTCCCCGGCGGTGGCCGCGACGCGGGGCGCGGGGCGGGGGTCCTGCCGGGCTTCCCCGCCACCGGGGTGCGGGCTGTGCGCGCGCATTCGGATCGCCTCTCGCCGGTCACCGCGTCGAACGGGGTCCCAGCAGAGCAGCGCGCGGCGCGGCGGGGGAAGGACCGGGAGGGCAGCGCAGGGGCAGGCCTCAGGGGCGGAAGGGCTCCCCTTGAGCGTCCACAGTGGACTCGACTGCCCCTGCGCCACTCGGCGGCGGCGTCCCCCGCGCGCCGCCTGCTACGTTCCCGGTGGACCCGCGCGGGGTCCGGGGAAGCCGGTGCGATTCCGGCGCGGTACCGCCACCGTGAGCGGGACGTTCGTCGTCCCGCGAGCCGGACCGCCGCCCTCGCGCGCCTTTCGAGCGCCCGGCGGAGCACCGGGAGAAGGGGAGCGCTGGAGCGTGCGCGCACGACGGACGGGGTTCCGTGGCTGATCACCTGGTGCTGGTCGGGCTGGCCGCCGACGCGCACGCGCGCGAGGCCGACCTCGGCGCGCTGGCCGACGCGGTGGGCGCGCGCGTGGCGTACCTCCAGCTCGGCGAACCCGCGCTGCACGACGTGCTGGACGAGCTGGCGCGGGACGGGCGCGGACGCGCGGTCGACCTGGTCGCGACGCCGTCCGCCGGGACGCCCGCGCCCGCCCGGTCGTGGCTGCGCCGGGTCGCGGGCGACTGGGTGCGGCGCAACCCGGACGCGCTGCGCGTGCGGGTGGTGGACCGGCCGGTGACCGGCGAGGAGGCCGGGCTGACCTCCCCCGCGTGGGACGCGGTCCCCGGTCACGGCAGGCACGTCCTGGTGTGCCGGGGTCCACGCTGCACGGCTCGGGGCGCGGCGGGCACGGCGGCGGCGCTGGCGGCGCGGTTGCGCGAGCGCGGGCTCGGGGACGACGCGGTGCTGGTGGCGCAGAGCGGCTGCCTGTACCCGTGCAACCACGCGCCGGTGGTGGTCGTCCACCCGGACGACGCGTGGTGGGGCCCGGTCACCGCCGAGGACGCGGCGGCCCTGGTCGACTCGTGGGCCGACACCCCGGCGGGGCTCGGCGCGCGGGCGGTGCGCAGGCCACCGGGGGACGCGGCGGGCTGAGCGCGCGGGGCCGCCCCACCGGACGGCCCCGCCCCACCGCTACCGGATGTCCCACTCCTGGTTCGCCGCCCCGCTGCACCACCAGGCCCCCACCCGGTTCGTCGGCGCCCCGGTCGGGTGCTCGTGGTCCAGGCACAGCCCGCTGGCCGCGTTCACCAGCAGCTCCGGCCGGTCGTACGCCGAGCTGCCGATCACCCACTTCTGGTTCGACCCGCCGTTGCACCCCCACGCCCCCACGACGTTGGTCGACGCCCCCGCCGGGGTCTCCTGGTCGAGGCAGTCGCCCGTGGCCACGTTCACCACCGCCACCCGGTCCAGCCCCAGCCAGTGCAGCGCCCACCGCTGGTTCGCGCCGCCGTTGCAGTCCCACGCGCCCACCCGGTTCGTCGGCGACCCGCCGGGGTGCTCCTGGTCCAGGCAGGTGCGCATGGTCCTGGTGATCTCCACGTCGCGCCGCGTCCCGGTGAACCCCGCCGACACGTACGGGTGGCGCTGCCCCTCCGCGACCCGGATCGGCGTGGTCGACGGCGGGACGCCGAGGACGTCCGAGTTGCGCACGTCCTTGTCCGCCCGGTACTTCGTGGGCCAGCCGGGACCGTCGACCTCCACCCGGTACACCCCGGCGGGCAGGTCGCGGAACGCGTACTGGCCGGGCGCGGCGACCTGCCTGCTCAGCCAGCCCTCGTAGTCGCTGAACCCGGCGATCTTCCAGGTGGCCGCGACCATCGCCTCGCCCGACTCGTAGGCCCCGCTGCCGCTGGCGTCCCACCAGCCGTACCCGCTGATCTCCCCGCCGCGCTGGGCGAACCCGACGTCGACCGGGTCCGCGCCGAGCCGGACGACGACCTCGCGCGCGCCGATCACCTCGTAGCCCTCGGACTCCGCGCTCAGCCGGTACTCCCCCACCGGCAGGTGCGGGACGCGGAACTCGCCGTTCACGTCCGTCGTGGTCCGGAACGCCATCGCGCCCAGCGCGTGCACCACCACCCCGGCCCGGCCCGGCTCCTCGGGGTCGCGCGCGCCGTCGCCGTCGCGGTCGAACCACACCCGGCCCACCACGGTCCCCGCCACCTCGGCGGACGCGGTCCCGGTCACCAGCCCTCCGGCCGCGCACAGGGCGGCCAGCACGGCCCCCGCGCGTCTGAGCCCGCGCCCCGTTCGCACCAACCCGCCGCCACCGGCGGTCGCGGCACGAGCCGGTGCCGTTCCGCCACTGCGCCCCGCGTTGCCCGTCCAGCCCATCGCCACCACGTCCCCGCTCTCGGTCGTGTTCGGAGAGTAACCACGTGGACCGGGGCGCCGAGATCCCCGAATCGGGCGAACACCGACCACGCAGCGGAACGGCGGTCTGTTGTCGTCCGCAGCACGGCGGTAACCTCGCCCCGTGGTGGACTTCCAGCGCGCCCGCAGACCGGAGCAGGTCCAGGCGCGCAGGGCCGCCATCCTGGACGCCGCCGAGGCCGCGCTGGAGCAGCGCCCGCTGGACGCGATCACGCTGCGCGAGCTGAGCTGCCGGGTGGGCCTGGCCAAGTCGAACGTGCTGCGCTACTTCGGCACCCGCGAGGCCGTCTACCTGGAGGTGCTGCGGCGGCGCTGGTCGTCCTGGTTGGACGGCCTGGCGCCGGTGCTGCGCTCGTGCGCGCCGCAGCCGGTGCCGTACGGGCGGGCCATCGCGGTCGCGACGGCGGTCGCCGAGGCGCTGGTGGCCGACCCGCCGCTGTGCGAGCTGTTCGGGTCGATGGCCAGCGTGCTGGAGCGCAACGTGGACGTGGACGTGGCGCGCGGGTTCGCGGCGGCGGCCGGGCGGCGCGCGGACCGGTTGGCCGGGCTGGTCGCGGAGCGCCTGCCGCACCTGGGCGCGGCCGGGACGCGGCACTTCGCGGAGTCGGTCGTGGTGGTGACCGCCGGGCTGTGGGGGCGGGCGAGGCCGACCGAGGAGGTGGCGCGCGCGAGCGCGGAGCTGGGGCTGCCCGCCGCCGACGAGGCGTTCCGGGCCGCGCTGGCCGAGAGCCTGGTCAACCAGCTGATCGGCCTCGCCGCCCGCGCGAGCTGACCCGCCCGCCCCAGGGACCCGCCGCGCCCGCTCGCGCGTGCTGACAGCCCTGGGAAGCTCCCGTACGCTCCGCAGATAGCAGGACCGTTGGTTCGTTAACCAGGAGCCGTGATGTCAGCACCGCCCAAGCCCCCCGCGCCCCGCCGCAGCGCCCGGCGGCGGATCACCTTCGCCGCGGTGCTGATCGCGATCACCACGCTGCTGTTCGCCGTCCCCTGGTTCGGCCTGCTCGCGCCGAGCGCCCAGTGGCCGTGGCCGGTGACCGCCGTCGGCACGCTGGTGATCGGCGGCGCGTACGTGGCGCTCCCGCTGCTGATGGTCCGCTCGCTGGGCGCGAAGCGCAGCGACCGCGCCACCCGCGTCGCGCACCTGCTGCTCGGGCTGGTGTGGATCGCGTTCGCGTGGACCCTGGTGACCGACCTGCTGCGCCTGGCGCTGGCCGTGGCCGGGGTGGAGAACCCGTTGCGCGCCAGGGTGATCGCGGTGCTGCTGCTGGTCCTGGTCGTGGTGATCGCGGTCTGGGGCAACCGCCAGGCGATGCGCGTGCCGCCGGTGCGCCGCGCGGACGTCGTGCTCCCCCGGCTGGACCGCGCCTTCGACGGCCTGACCATCGCCGTCATCGCCGACACCCACTACGGCGCGATCGACCGCTCGGCGTGGTCCAGGGGCCTGGTCGAGCGGGTCAACACGCTGGGAGCGGACGTGGTCGTGCACGCGGGCGACATCGCCGACGGCACCGTCGAGCAGCGCCGCGACCAGTCCACCCCGCTCGGCGACGTGCAGGCCCCGCACCGGTTCTACGTCTCCGGCAACCACGAGTACCTGTCGAACGCGCAGGCCTGGCTGGAGCACCTGGCCGAGCTGGGCTGGACGAGCCTGCACAACCAGCACCGCGTGCTGGAGCGCGACGGCGCCCGCCTGGTGTTCGCGGGCGTGGACGACATCACCGCCGCGCACTCCGGCGAGCCCGGCCACCGCCAGGACCTGGCCGCCGCGCTGGACGGGGCTCCCGATGGCGCCCCGGTCGTGCTGCTCTCGCACCAGCCGAGCGAGATCACCAAGGCCGTCGCGGCGGGCGTCGACCTCCAGCTGTCCGGGCACACCCACGGCGGGCAGATCTGGCCGTTCCACCTCCTGGTGCGGTTGCAGCAGCCGGTGCTGTCCGGGCTGAGCAGGCACGGCGAGCGCACCCGGCTGTGGACCAGCAGGGGCGCCGGGTTCTGGGGGCCGCCGTTCCGCGTGTTCGCGCCGAACGAGGTCTCGCTGCTCACGTTGCGCGCGGCGTGAAGCCCGGCGACAAGGTCGCCGCGGGGGTGCTGCTGGCCGGGGTGGCGTGCGTGGCCACCGGCTGGCTCCCCGGCGACCAGGCGTGGGCGAGCCTGGCCCGCGTCGCGCCGCTGCTGCTGTTCCTGACCAGCGTCGTGGTGATCGCGGAGCTGGCGCGCGAGGCGCTGGTGTTCGACGTGGCCGCGACCGGCATGGCGATCGCGGCGCGCGGGCGGCCGTGGGCGCTGTTCGCGCTGTGCGTGCTGTTCGCGGCCACGCTCACCGCGCTGCTGAACCTGGACACCACCGCCGTGCTGCTCACCCCGGTGCTGCTGGCGCTGG
Source organism: Actinosynnema pretiosum (assembly GCF_024171695.1). Classification (GTDB taxonomy): domain Bacteria; phylum Actinomycetota; class Actinomycetes; order Mycobacteriales; family Pseudonocardiaceae; genus Actinosynnema; species Actinosynnema pretiosum. The sequence goes on from NZ_JAMTCF010000022.1 coordinate 53,773, forward strand.
TGGTGCGCACCGGCGTGCCGGGCCTGCCGCTGGCGATGGTGGCGGTGTGGCTGGCGAACACGGCGAGCCTGCTGCTGCCGGTGTCGAACCTGACGAACCTGCTGGCGGCGGACCGGATCGGGCTGACCGCGACCGGTTTCGCGGCCCGCATGTGGGCGCCGCAGCTGGCGTCGGTGCTGGTGACCGCCGCGGTGCTGTGGGCGCTGCACTGGCGGAAGGTGGAGCCGTACCGGGTGCCGGAGCCGGTGCGCCCGCGCGACCGCAGGTTGTTCGGGGTGTCGCTGGCGGCGTGCCTGCTGTTCGCGGCGGCGATCCCGTTCGTGCACGACGGGATCGCGTTCGTGGCGGCCGGGATCGCGCTGGCGCTGGTGGCGGCGTTCGCGGCGCTGGACCGCTCGGTGCTGCGGCCGTCGCTGGTGCCGTGGCGGCTGCTGGTGCTGGTCTCGGGCCTGTTCCTGCTGGTGCCCGCGCTGGTGCTGCACGGGGTGGGCGACGCGGTGAGCGCGCTGGTCGGCACCGGGCTGGCGCGGACGGCGGCGGTGTCGGCGGGGCTGGCGAACGCGCTGAACAACCTGCCCGCCTACACGGCGGTGGAGGCGGCGCTGCCGGGCGCGGACGCGGACCACCTGCTGGCGGTGCTGATCGGGGTGAACGCCGGGTCGGTGGCGCTGCCGTGGGCGTCGCTGGCGACGCTGATCTGCCTGGAGGCGTGCGCGCGGGCCGGGGTGCGGGTGCCGATGGCGCGGTTCGTGGCGTCGGGGGTGCTGGTGGCGGTGCTGACCGTGGCGGCGGCGACGGGGGCGCTGTGGCTGACGGGGTGAGCGTCAGCCCCGGTGGGGTGCGGGCGCCCAGCCCTGCGGCCAGGCGCGCGGGCGGTCGCGCGCCGGGTCGGCCCGGACGTCCTCGGCGGTGGGCGGCCGGGCGAACGCGGCGGCGCTGAAGTCGACGCGGCCGAGGAACAGGCTCCGGTCGAACCAGGTCTCGCCGTCGAAGCGGGCCCGGTGGAAGAGCGCGGCCCCGGCGAAGGCGATGTCGCCGAACGAGGCGGTGCCCCCGAACCCGGTGGCCCGGAACAGGGCGAGTCCGGCGAACCGGGCGTCGTCGAACCGCGCGCCGCCGATGAACTGGGCCTGGGCGAAGGCGGCGGGGCCGTCGAAGTCCGCGCCGGTGAACTCGGCCTCGCCGTGGAAGGCGGCGCGGGTGAAGTCCGCGTTCCCGGTGAACGCGGTGCCCACGAACACCGCGCGCCCGGCGAGGACGGCCCCGGTGAAGCGGCTGTCGGCGAGGGTGGCGCCCTGGAAGGTGGAGCCGTCCTCGACGCGGCAGCCGGACAGGTCGAGGCCGGTCAGGGTGGTGTCCGCGAGGTCGAGGGGCAGGCCGGGCCAGTGGTCGGCCGGGCGGTCGGGGCGCAGGTGGCGGGCGAGGACGGCCTGGGCGGCGCGGTGGGTCCGCCCCTCGGCGTCGTTCGGGAACGGGGTGCGCAGCGCGTCGCAGAGCAGCGCGACGGCGGTGGCGCGGTGGTCTGGCTCGTCCTGGGCGAGCAGCTCCAACGCGCGGAGGGCGGCGTGGCGGGTGAGCGGTTCGGGGGCGGCGAGCCGGTCGACGGCGTCGGCGAGGCGGGCGCGGGCGTCCACCCGCCTGGCGTGGGCGAGCTCGGCCTCGCGCAGGGCCAGCTCGCGCTCGCGCAGCTCCAGCTCGCGGTGGTGGCGGTCCGGCGGGCGGGGCGCGGTCACGGGGAGCTGGGGCACCGCTGGATTGTCCGGGGTCGGCGAGAGCAGTCGATCACCGGCGCGTCCGGCCGCCGGTGCGCTTTACTGCCCGCATGTCGCGTGACGCGGGTGGGGCTTTGCGGATCGGCGGGAAGGTCGTGGCCTTCCTGGGGTTGAGCGCTGCGGCGGTGCTGCTGTCCGCGCTGGTGACCGGGGTGCTCGTGCCGGTGGAGGACGGGCAGCCGTGGCCGGTGGTGGCGGTCGCGGCGGGGTTGGTGCTGCTGGCGACGCGGTGGTTCGAGGGGGCCTGGCGCGGGCTCGGGCCCGGTCGGTGGTTCGGGCCGGGGTTGCTGCTGGGGGTCGCGGCGGTCGGCCTGCTGGCGTGGGGGCTGATGCTCGACGGGGTGCTGCGCTGGACGCCGAACGCCGGGTTCACCGCGCCGCTGGCGCTGACCGGCACCGCGTACTTCTGCTTCGCGGTGCTGCTGGAGGAGCTGGTGTTCCGGGGGTACGCGCTGCGCCGCCTGGCCGAGGTGTGGGGGCCGAAGGTCGCGGTGGGCGGGTTGGCGGTGCTGTTCGGCGGCTACCACCTGCTGGTGCTGGGCGCGGCGCCCTCGGTGAAGTCCGGCGGGTTCGGCGAGCTGCTGTGGACGGCGGCGGGTCCGGCGATCGGGGCGGTGGTGTTCGGCGTGGCCGCGCTGCGCACGGGCGGGATCGCGCTGCCGGTGGGGCTGCACCTGGGGTGGAACTGGGCGCAGTGGCAGTTCTTCGCGTTCCCGACCGACGACAACCCGGTGGGCCGGTGGACGCCGCTGGTGACGCCGGGCGTGGACCCGGTGGTGTTCAAGGTCGGGTACGTCGTGGTGATGGCGCTGGTGCTGGGCGCGGTGCTGCTGGTGACGCGCCGCCGCGAGCCGCGGGGCCGGGCGGTGGCGCTGCCCGCGTGATGACCCGCGTGATCGCTCGCGGGTGGACACTGGCGGGGTGACCCGCTTCCTGTGCCTGCTGTTCCCGAACGTCACCCAGCTCGACCTGACCGGTCCCGCGCAGGTGTTCTCCCGCCTGCCGGGCGCGGAGGTCGAGCTGGCCTGGCACGACCTGTCCCCGGTCCCCACCGACGCGGGGTTCTCGATCGTGCCGACCACGACGCTGGCCGACGCCGGGCAGGCGGACGTGCTGTTCGTGCCCGGCGGGCAGGGCGCGTTCGAGCTGTTCGAGGACGAGGTGGCGCTGGAGTTCCTGCGCCGCCAGGCTGCGGGGGCGCGGTTCGTGACGAGCGTGTGCACCGGCTCGTTCACCCTCGCGGCGGCCGGGCTGCTGACCGGCAGGCGCGCGACGAGCCACTGGGGCTCGCTGCCGCTGCTGGCCGGGCTGGGCGCGGTGCCGGTGGCGGAGCGGGTGGTGCGGGACGGGAACATCGTGACCGGGGCCGGGGTGTCGAGCGGGGTGGACTTCGCGCTGTCGCTGGCCGCCGAGCTGTTCGGCGACGCGGAGGCGAAGCGGGTGCAGCTGATGATCGAGTACGACCCGAGGCCCCCGTTCGACGCGGGCGGCCCGACCCGCCCGGACGTGGACCCCGACGAGGTCGCGGCGATCACGGCCCGGCTGGCGGCGGCGCGCGGGCCGCTGGTGGCGCGGGCGGCGGAACGGCTGCGGCTTGACAGCCGGAGCTAATAAACTTAGCTTGAGGGCTACTACTGTTAGCTTGGAGGTCGTGGGTGCGCGGTGTCGAGCGGGAGGTAGCCCGTGGCTAGGGCGGCGCTGTCGGCGGAGGCGGTGGTGGACATCGCGCTGCGCCTGGTCGACGAGGAGGGCGCGGGCGCGCTGACGCTGGCGGCGGTGGCGTCGCGGGCGGGGGTGGCGACGCCGTCGCTGTACAAGCACGTGCGCAACCTCGCGGACCTGCGGGCGCTGATGTCGGCGCGGATCGCGACCGAGCTGTCCGACCGCATCGGCGACGCCGCGCTGGGCCGCTCGGCCGACGAGGCGGTGCGCGCCCTGATGCTCGCGTGGCGCGACTACGCGAAGGAGCACCCGCACCGCTACTCCGCGATGCTCCAGAGCTCGCAGCCGCTGGTGGACCAGGCGGCGAAGCGGCTGGTGGAGATCCTGCTGGGGGCGATGCGGGCGTACGGGATGGACGAGGTCCGGGCGGTGCACGCGGTGCGCTGCCTGCGCGCGGCGGTGCACGGGTGGGCGGTGCTGGAGGCGCAGAACGCGTTCCAGTGGCCGGAGGAGCTGGACGAGAGCTACGAGCTGCTGGTGCGGATGGTGACGGGCGGGTTGCGGGAGGGGTGAGCGCCCCGCCGGGCGAGGCGCTCCCGCCTCACCCGGCCGTCGTCCCCCAGGTCACCGGCAGCGCGTGCACCCCGTAGACGTTCATGTCCGTCTTCAGCGGCACCTCCCCCGCCGGGACCGCCAGCGCCAGGTCCGGGAACCGCCGCAGCAGCCCCGCGAAGCTCGCCCGCATCTCCACCCGCGCCAGCTGCTGCCCCAGGCACTGGTGCACCCCGTGCCCGAACGCCACCAGCCCGCGCGCGTCGCGCCGCACGTCCAGCGCGCCCGCGTCCTCGAACGCCTCGGGGTCGTGGTTGGCCGCCAGCAGCGACAGCACCACCGTCGACCCGGCCGGGATCAGCTCGCCGTGCAGCTCCAGGTCCTCGGTGGCGTACCGGTAGAACAGGTCGCCCACGGACAGGTACCGGGTCAGCTCCTCCACCGCCCCGCCCAGCAGCCCCGGCTCGGCGCGCAGCGCGGCCAGCTGCTCGGGGTGCTCCAGCAGCGCGAACGTGCCCAGCGCGACCATGTTCGCGGTCGTCTCGTGCCCGGCGAGCAGCAGCAGGAACGCGCACCCGGTCAGCTCCTCGACGGTCAGGGCCTCGTGCCGCGCCAGGTCCGACAGCACGTCCTCGCCGGGCTCGGCGCGCTTGCTCGCGACCAGCCCGGCCAGGTACCCGGTGAGCGCCCCGTACGCCGCCGCCTTCTCCGCCAGCTCGACGTCCTTGACCATGAACCGCGCGGTGTTGGCCTGGAACACCTCCCGGTCCGCGTACGGCACGCCGAGCAGCTCGCAGATCACCAGCGACGGCACCGGCAGCGCGAACTCCCGCACCAGGTCGACCGGCGGGGTGAGCGCGGCCATCGCGGTCAGGCGCTCCTCCACGATCTGCGCGACGCGCTCCTCCAGCGCCCGCATCCGCTTGACCGTGAACGCCCCGGTCAGCTTGCGCCTGAGCCGGGTGTGGTCCGGCGGGTCCGTGGCCACGAACAGGCCAGGCACCTGCGGCGACGGCTCGGTCGCGGGCGGCATCCCCGGCGTCGGGTACGGCACGTGCAGCACGCCGAGGTCGAGCCGGGAGCTGAACCGGGTGTCGGCGAGCACCTGCCGGACGGCGGCGTGGCCGGTGACGAGCCAGCCGACGTGGCCGTCGGGGAACACCAGCGGGCACACCGGGCGGCGGGCGCGCAGGTCGGCGACGAACGTGGTCGGGGCGAACGGGCCCGCGTCGCGCTCCTGCGGGAGGCCGTCGGGGATCGGGACGGGCGAGGTTAAGTCCATGACGCCATCGTGGCACGAATCTGGCACCAATACGAGCCACTTTGGCTCAATTCAGGTGCCAGATCCGCGTCGAGGCCTGGTCAGCGGTCCAGGCCGAGGTCCGCCACGACACGGACCACCCGCGCCCGCTGCGCCTCGTCGAGCCCTCGCACCGGCAGCGGCAGGCAGTCGCGCGGCACGAGCCCGAGGTGCTCCGCGATCGCCGCGATCACGCGCACGCTCCCGCCGTGCTCGGCGAACAGCCCCCACAGCGGCGCCAACCGCTCCGACTCCGCCACCGCCTCCTCCGCGCGCCCGGCGAGCGCCGCGCGCGTCACCCGCAGCGCGGGGTCGGGCAGGGTGCCCGCGACGGCCGAGTACCAGGCGTCGCACCCCGCGTTCAGCCCGGCCGCCCCGAAGGCGTCGCCCGAGATCCCGATGGTGACGTGCTCGGGGATCGCGGCGCGGATCTCCCGGACGCGCGCCGGGTGGCCGGAACCGCCGGGGATCTTGATCGAGGCGATCCCCGGCAGTCCGGCGATCCGGCCGTAGAGCGCGGTGGTGAACGCGAAGTGCGTGGTGCCGGGGTTGTCGTAGACCACCACCGGCAGGTCCACCCCCTCGGTGACCAGCCGGAACAGCTCGAACACCTCGTCGTCACCGAGCGGCTGGTAGGTCATCGGGGCCAGCAGCACCCCGGCGGCCCCGGCGTCCTCGGCGGCGCGCGCGTTCGCCAGCGCCCGCGAGGCCCGCAGCGCGCCGACGCCGACGAGCACCGGCACGTCCCCCGCGTGCCGCACGGCCAGGCGCGCGACGCGGGCGCGCTCCTCGGCGGTGAGGTAGGCCCCGGACCCGGTGGAGCCGAGCGCGGTGATCGAGTCCACGCCGGACGCGGCCAGCCGCTCGACCAGGCCGCAGAACGCGCCCTCGTCCACGGCGTCGCCCGCGAACGGGGTCAGCGGGAACGCCCCGAGCCCGGTGAACGCGCTCCCCGGCGTCACGCCGCGCCCACGGTCCGGGTCGCCGAGGTCACGTCCGCGCCCAGCCCGCCGAGCGCCGTCGCGAGGTGGTCGACGGCGGCGTCCAGGGCCGCGTCGTCCACCGGCGCGAGCGCGTCCAGGATGAACAGCGCCGCCGTGGTGCCCCCGGTCAGCGCGGTGCGCCGCCCCTGCCGCCAGTTCCACCGCCTGCACGTCACCCCGGCGTCGTCGCGCCACACCACCTCGCCCGGCTCCGGGTGCTCGACGACCTCCACCCCGCCCGCGACCGCGTCGAACTCCTCCGCGCCGGTCGCCCTGACCAGCCGGGCGCTCCCCCGGTACCGGGTCAGGTCCTCGCCCCCGAGCGGGATCCGGTGCAGCACCGAGATCGCGTTGTAGACGTCGGTGAGCGCGTTCACCCTGGGCAGCCCGGCGTCACCGCCTGCGCGCCGCAGCAGCGCTTCGAGGCTGTTGCGGGTGCGCTGCGGCTTCGCGCCGAACCCCCGGTACGCCTCCCGCCACGCCGCGACGTGCGGCTCCTCCTCCACGGGCCCGGCGGCGAGCAGCTCGCGGGCGCTCGCCTCGGCCTCGGCCACCAGCGCGTCCCCGAGCGCGGTGCTCGCGGCGGGGTCGATCCCGTCCACGACGAGCAGCGCGGCCCGGTAGTCCGGGCGCAGCGCGAGCACCTCGGGGTCGATCCGGGCGTCGGCGAGGAACCGCTTGAGGTCGGGGGCGTCGGTCATTCGTGGTCTCCGTTCGACGGGCCGGTCGCGCGGGTTCGCGGTGACGTTGCGCAAGGTAGTGCACCGCCCCGCGCCACCCGCGCGACCGGCGGGCGGTCCCTCAGTGCCCGGCGCCGAGCGCGCCGCTGAGCCTGCCGTGCAGGTCGGCGCTGCGCGGGTTGAGCCCGGTGATCTCGACGGTCTTGCCGCGCTGGGCGTACTTGGTCTCGATCGCGTCCAGCGCGGCCACCGACGAGGCGTCCCACACGTGCGCGGCGCTCAGGTCGATGACCACCCGGTCGGGGTCGTTCGGGTAGTCGAACTGGCCGACGAGGTCGTTGGAGGAGGCGAAGAACAGCTCCCCGGTGACCCGGTAGACCACCGTCCCGCCGTCCGGGGCGAGGACCGCCTCGACCTCGGCCAGGTGCGCCACCCGCTTGGCGAAGATCACCATCGCGGTGATCGAGCCGACCACGACGCCGATCGCGAGGTTGTCGGTGGCCACCACGCAGACCACCGTCACGACCATGACGGTGATCTCCCCGAGCGGCATCCGGCGCAGCGTGGCCGGGGCGACGGAGTGCCAGTCGAAGGTCGCGAAGGACACCATCACCATGATCGCCACCAGCGCGGCCATCGGGATGTCGGAGACGACCGGCCCGAACACCACGCACAGCACCATCAGGAACGCCCCGGCCAGGAACGTGGACAGGCGGGTGCGGGCGCCGGAGACCTTCACGTTGATCATCGTCTGGCCGATCATGGCGCAGCCGCCCATGCCGCCGAACAGGCCGGTGACCACGTTGGCGACGCCCTGGCCCACCGCCTCGCGGGTCTTGTTCGAGCGGGTGTCGGTGATGTCGTCGACCAGCTTGGCGGTCATCAGCGACTCCATCAGCCCGACCAGCGCCATGGCGAAGGCGTACGGGGCGATGATCGTGAGCGTCTCGACGGTGAACGGCACGTCCGGCAGGCCGGGGGTCGGCAGCGCGGACGGCAGCGCGCCCTTGTCGCCCACGGTCGGCACCGCGAGGCCCGCGCCGACGGTGATCAGGGTGAGCACCACGATCGAGACCAGCGGCGCGGGCACGACGGTGGTCACCTTCGGCAGCAGCACCACCAGCACCAGCCCGCCGAGGAACAGCGGGTAGACGATCCACGGGACGTCGACCAGCTCGGGCACCTGGGCCAGGAAGATCAGGATCGCCAGCGAGTTGACGAACCCGACCATGACCGAGCGCGGGATGAACCGCATCAGCCTGGCCACGCCCAGCGCGCCGAGCGCGATCTGGAACACCCCGGCCAGGATGACCGCGGCGATCAGGTAGCCGAGGCCGTGCTCCTGGTTGAGCGGGGCGATGACCAGGGCGACCGCGCCGGTGGCCGCGGAGATCATGGCGCGCCGCCCGCCGACGACCGAGATCACCACGGCCATGGTGAACGAGGCGAACAGGCCGAGCGCGGGGTCGACCCCGGCGATGATCGAGAACGAGATGGCCTCGGGGATCAGCGCCAGCGCGACGACGAGACCGGCGAGGACCTCGGTGCGCCAGACCTTGGGGTCGCGCAGCCAGTCGGGGGCCAGCGCGCCGCGCAGGCGGGCGGGCAGGGCGGAGGGGGAGGACACGGAGGGGTTCACCTGTCGTGCTCGGGCACACCCCCGTGGAAGGGGGTGCGGCGGTGGGGACGGCGGCGCCGGAGTCGGCGCGCCGCGACGGCGGTCCAGCGCGGCGCGACTCGGGCGCGGGCGGGACCGGGCGGGGACGGGAGCGGCAGGGCCGTGCGACCTGGCCGTGCGACCGGGCCTCGGCCCGCGCCCTCCCGGACACCGGGGGTTACGGCGGGCAGGCCTCGGCGGTGGGCGTGATCCGCTCGCGCACGCTCGTCTCCTGCGGGGCTCGGCTCTCCGGCGGAGACCCTGGTCTGCCCCGGCACGACGGCGTGGCGGCCCACGGCCTGCCTCGCCGCGCTGATCCTACGTCCTCCGGCGACACACGCGACCCCAGGGCCGCTCCCCCACACGGCCGCCCGCGCACACCCACATGCCTGATCAACACCGTTTCCGCAAGTACCCATGCACTGATCCGCATGTCACACCGGGACAACTGTCCCACTGGGACATTCCAGCAGTACGCTTGTCCCGTGAGCGTTCGACCAGAGCCGGTCGTGGACGGCCGGAGGCAGCGGAAGACGCTGCGCACGCGTGAGGCGCTGGCCTCGGCGGCGGTGGAGCTCGTGGTGGCGCGCGGACTGCGCGCGGTCACCGTCGAGGAGATCGCCGACCGGGCCGACGTCACCCGGCGCACCTTCAGCCGCTACTTCGCAGGCAAGGAGACCGCCGTCCTCGACGGCGTCCGGGCCGACGGCGACCGGATCAACGCCGCCCTGCGGGCCCGCCCCGCCGACGAGGACCCGATGACGGCCTACCGGGCCGCCGTCCGGGACTGGCTCGACGACGAGGGCGAACCCGCCTGGCACCGCCGCCCCGGCGTCCGCGACCTGTTGCGGCTGACCGAGCGGGAACCCACGCTGTTCGGCGCGCACCACCACCTCCGGGCTCTCGCCGAGGCCGAGTCGGTGCGGGTGCTCGCGGAGCGGATGGGCGTGCCCGAGGACGACCTGCGGCCCGCCGTGGTGGTCGGCGCGGGCGCGGGCGCGCTGGTGGCGGCGACCCGCCTGTGGCTCTTCGGCGACGAGGAGCTGCCCGTGCTGGTGGACCGCGCGTTCGACGCCCTGGTCGGGGCGCTCGCCATACCTACAACGCAGTGGAGTGCGCCATGAAGGCTGTGCAGTACCGCGAGATCGGCAAGGCCCCCGAGGTCGTCACCGTCCCCGACCCCGAGGCCGGTCCCGGCCAGGTCGTGCTGGAGGTGGCCGCCGCGGGCGTGTGCCACTCGGACATCGCCGTGATGGAGTGGCCCGCCGAGGTCTACGGCTACGGCTTCCCCCTCACCCTGGGCCACGAGGGCGTCGGCAAGGTCGCCGCACTCGGCCAGGGCGTCACGGGCCTGAAGGTCGGCGAGATGGTCGCCGTCTACGGCCCGCAGGGCTGCGGCTCGTGCGCCAAGTGCGCCGAGGGCAAGGAGAACTACTGCCTGCGCGCCGCCGAGCTGGGCATCAACCCGCCCGGACTGGGCGCGCCCGGCGCGATGGCCGAGTACATGCTGATCGACAACGCCCGCCACCTGGTGCCGCTGGGCGACCTCGACCCGGTCTCGGCCGCCCCGCTCACCGACGCGGGCCTCACGCCGTACCACGCGATCAAGAAGTCGCTGCCCAAGCTGGTCCCCGGCAGCACCGCCGTGGTCATCGGCACCGGCGGCCTGGGCCACATGGCCATCCAGATCCTGCGCGCCACCACGGCCGCCCGCGTGATCGCGCTGGACGTGTCGAAGGAGAAGCTGGAGCTGGCGGCGGCGGTCGGCGCGCACGAGACCGTGCTGTCCGACGCGAACGCCACCAAGGCCGTGCGCGAGCTGACCGGCGGCCTGGGCGCCGAGGTCGTGCTCGACTTCGTGGGCGTCGGCCCGACGGTGGCCACGGCGGCGGGCGTCGTCGCGGTCGAGGGCGACCTGACCGTGGTCGGCATCGGCGGCGGCACCGTGCCGGTCGGCTTCGGCACGATCCCGTTCGACGTGTCGGTGTCCACCCCGTACTGGGGCAGCCGGGGCGAGCTGATCGAGGTGCTGGACCTGGCCCGCTCCGGCGCGCTGACCGTGCACACCGAGACCTTCGGCATCGACGAGGCGCCGCTGGCGTACGAGCGGCTGCACGCCGGTCAGGTTCGCGGGCGCGCGGTCGTCCTGCCGCGCGGCTGAGCGATGCGGTGGGCGCGCCGCCCCTCGGCGCGCCCGCCGGTCGGGAACGTGGAGCGGTCCGGTGGTGGCGACCACCGGACCGCTTCGCCGTGCCCACGACCTGGCCCCTCGGTCGGGTGATCCCCGACCGGGCGCGGGCCTCAGACCCCGTGCGGGCGGCTGCGGGCGGACGGGATGCCGCGCGGGGCGTCGGCGTGGACCACGTTCGCCAGCACGCGCGCCAGCGCCGCCGGGTCGCCCGAGTCCGCCACCGCCTGCCCGGCCGTGATGCCACCGGACCCGGCGGCCAGCGCGCGCCGCGCCTCGGCGACGGTCTCCGCGTCCGCCCGGTGGTGGGTGACCGCGATCAGCACCGGGATGGCGCACCCGGCGATCACGTCGGCCTGCGCCGCGTGGTCGGCCACCGGCGGCAGCTCCACCAGGTCCGCGCCCAGGTCGACGGCGAGCCCGGCGGCGCGGGCCAGCAGCTCCGGCGAGCCCTGCTCGGGGCCGCGCGGGTGCACCGAGGCCAGCAGCGGCACGTTCCACCGGTCGCACTCCTCGGCGACGGTGGCCAGGTCCGCGATCTGCCGGTTCTCGCCGTCCGAGCCGAAGTCGACGCTCACGCACACCGCGTCCGCGCCCAGCCGCACCGCCTCCTCCACGTGCGCGACCAGGTGGGTGGAGTCGGGGGCGTGCTTGGTGCTGGCGCTGAGGTTCACCACCAGCGAGGCGGAGGTGAACGACTCGGGGTGCACGTGCCGCAGCAGCCCCTTGTGCAGCACCACCGCGTCCGCGCCGCCGTCGATCACCTCGGCGACGGTCCGCGCCAGGCTGCCGCAGCCCGCGGCGGGCTGCTCCAGGGGGACGAGCAGCAGGCGGGGGCCGCCGTGCTGGTGCATCCGCCTGATGCGGAGCTGCCGGGCGAACGTGCGGAAGGGCGTCACCGCGTGCCTCCAGTGGTGCCGGGGCCGATGCGTAAATCGGGCAGGACTCAACCACACCGCCGATCGGCCTAGTGACGATTCCACCGGTCCGGGTGACACCGTTCGGGCCAACGGGTGACACCGGGGATTCCCCCGAGCGACCGACCCGCCCGGCAGTTCATCCCCGCGCGACGACCCGGTCCAGCCACTCGGCCAGCAGCGCCCGCTCCCCCGCGCTGAGCGCGGTCAGCTCCGGCGCGGCGGCCCGCAGCGCGATCGCCGCCCCGACCGGTCCGGTGGGCGCGCCGGTCGGCGCGGGCCCGGTGGTGACGGCGGCGATGACCGCCTCCCGCGCCGTGGTCGACAGCTCCGGGTCGCGCTCGTCCTCGGGCGTGGCGATCAGGGTGAACGTGAGCCCGCAGCCCGCCGAGTGCACCAGGTGCGCGGCCCGCTCCTCGGCGACCTTGAGCCGCCCGGCCTCGGCGATGCGGCGGACGGTGCCCGCGAGCACGTCGGCGGCCTGCCTGGCGGCGGGCGAGGAGACGCCGGTGCGGGCGTCGCCGTAGATCAGCGAGTAGAGGGCGGGGTTGGCGACGCCGAAGCCGACGTGCAGGTCCCAGCCCCGGCGCAGGTCGTCGACGGGGTCGGCGGAGTGGGCGAGGGAGGTCTTGTCGGCCAGGTAGGAGGCGAAGCCGTGGCTGGCGACGGCGTCGAGCAGGCCGTCCTTGTCGCCGAAGATGCGGTAGATCGTGGGCGACTGGACCCCGGACGCCGCGCACACCGCGCGCGTGGACACCGCCTCCCGGCCGCCTTGCAGGAGCAGGTCGTAGGCGGCGGCGACGATGCGGTCGCGGGTCAGGTCTCGCTTCACCCCGACACGATAACGGGCGCGACGGCGTTTGGTAGCGCCGTTAACACTGTCACGTTGCCGCCGAATAGCGCCGCTACCGTCGAGCTGTTACCGTTGACAACAACAGGTGCCGGGACCGGCGCCGCAGAGCGTGGGAGGAAGCACGTGGGCAGCACTGAGCGCGTCGCGATCGTCACCGGCGGGTCCAGGGGCATCGGCCGGGCCGTCGCCGAGCGGCTGGCGGCGGACGGGCAGGCCGTGGTGGTGAACTACGCGGGCAACGAGGAGGCGGCGCGCGAGACCGTCGAGGCGATCACCGCGCGCGGCGGGCGGGCCGTGGCGGTGCGCGGCGACGTCGGCGACGAGGCGGCCGTGAAGGCCCTGTTCGACGCGGCGGAGGAGCACTTCGGCGGCGTGGACGTGGTGGTGAACTCGGCCGGGATCATGGCGCTGAGCCCGGTGGCCCAGCTCGACCTGGCTGAGCTGGACCGCATCCACCGCACGAACGTGCGAGGCGCGTTCGCCGTCGCCCGCGAGGCCGCGAACCGGGTGCGGCAGGGCGGCGCGGTGGTGCTGTTCTCCACCACGGTCACCAAGACCAACCTGCCGACCTACGCGGCGTACGCGGCCAGCAAGGCGGCCGTGGAGACCCTGGTGCCGATCCTGGCCAAGGAGCTGGCGGGCAAGGACGTGACGGTGAACGCCGTCGCCCCCGGCCCGACCGCGACGGAGCTGTTCCTGAACGGCAAGAGCGACGAGCTGGTCGCGAAGCTGGCCGCGCAGAACCCGATGGGGCGGCTGGGCGCGCCGGAGGACATCGCCGAGGTGGTGTCGGTGCTGGCCGGTGGCGCGCGGTGGGTGAACGCGCAGACGGTGTTCGTCAACGGCGGCCTGGCCTGACACCCGGTGGCGGCGGCGCCCCGGTTCCCCGTGGCGCCGCCGCGCTCACCGCGCCCGCTTCCGCTTGACCCGCACGGGCACCGCGCCGACCCGCCCGGAGTCCCCGTCCAGGATCTCCAGGATGGCGCGGACCTGTCCGTCGAACTGGTGGCCCAGGTCCCGGTAGAGCAACCACAGCCCCTCGCGGGCGAGCGCGCGGCACTCGGCCCCGAGATCACCGCTGCCCCGCTCCACGGCCTCGGGATCGGTCTGACCGGCGACCAGCTGGAAGAGCAGCTCCAGCACCCACCCCTTGGCGGGCTCGCTCAGCGGACCGGCGAGCCCGGCCAGGAGCACGGGCACCGCGGCGGGCGCGGCCTCGAACAGGTAGCCGGACACGACGATCCGGTTCTCCAACTGCCAGTAGCACTTCTCGGCCTCCTCCTCGGAGAGCGCCGACAGCAGGCCAGCGAGGCTCACCGGCGTGTTCCGCCTCCACTCCTCCTTCGGCGAGATCACCGCCAACGAGGCCCAGTCGTGTCGGTCGAGCTCGAACTCGACCAGTGGGGTCGTCACCGCGCCACCTCCATGATCATGAACGAGCGTAGCGCCGCGCGGTCCCGCCGAGCCGGGAAAAACCGGGTGCGCCCTTCACCGCGCCCCCGTTAGCTTCGGACGCATGGACTTCGCAGCGCTGCGGCGGAACACGCCCGACGAGGACGGCTACTTCGGCGAGGCGGTCGCCGCCGACTACGACGCCCCCGGCCCACCCGGACCCGAGGTCGCCGCGGCCGTCGACGTGCTCGCCGAGCTCGCCGCAGGCGGCCGGGTGCTGGAGTTCGCGATCGGCACCGGCCGGATCGCGCTGCCGCTCGCCGAGCGCGGGGTCGAGGTGGCCGGGATCGAGCTGTCCAAGGCCATGCTCACCCGGTTGCGCGCCAAGCCCGGCGGGGACGCGCTGGAGTGCGCCGTCGGCGACTTCTCCACCACGCGCGTCGCGGGCGAGTTCTCGCTGGTGTTCCTCGTCTACAACACGATCCAGAACGTCACCACCCAGGACGCCCAGGTCGAGACCTTCCGCAACGCCGCCGCGCACCTGGCCCCCGGCGGCCGGTTCCTGGTCGAGAACGTCCTGCCGAACCTGCGCGAGCTGCCGCGCGGCCGGACCGACGTGCCCTTCGACAGCGGCCCCGACACCTGGGCGTTCTCCCGCTACGACATCGCCACCCAGTCCATGAGCAACAACCGCTTCACCGTCCGCGACGGCCGCGCCACCGTGAGCACGATCCCGTTCCGGTACGTCTGGCCCGCCGAGCTGGACCTCATGGCCCGCATCGCCGGACTGCGCCTGGAGCACCGCTGGACCGACTGGGACCGCTCGCCGTTCCACCACGAGAGCCGAAAGCACGTCTCGGTGTGGCGCAAGGAGGACTGACTGTCGGTGCCCCCTCCTACACTTGCCGCCGACACAGGGAGCAGGGGGTCGTGGTGGCGGTGAGTTCGGAGGGGTTCTTCTCCCTCGTGCGGCGGTTGGCCGAGGTCAAGCGGCTCGACCGGCGGGAGTACAGCGCGTTCGAGGTCAAGGGGGTGAAGTTCGCCTACCACTGGCCGCGCACGGAGACGGTCGGGCTCAAGCAGCTGCTGAGCGAGCAGTTGGCGCTCGTGGCCGAGCGGCCGGACGTGTTCGAGCCGCAGTACGCCATCGCCGGGTTCGGGTGGGTCGTGGTGCACCTGGACGGGGTGGAGGCGGACGAGCTGGCCGAGCTGCTGTACGAGGCGTGGCGGTTGTCGGCGCCCGAGCAGCTGGTGGAGGAGGAGCCGGACTGGGCGTTGGCCCCGCCCGTGCTGGGGTAGGGGGCGGTCAGCGGGGAGGCAGGCCCAGGGCTGAGACGCCCAGGCCGCCCCTGCCCTCGGCGACGGCGGCGTCCAGGCGGTGCACGGCGGCGGTCAGCAGGTGGGCCGGGCTTCCGGTGGCGCGCAGCGCGGTCAGCGCGGCGCGGGCGCCCTCGGCGAAGGTGGTGATCGTGGCCTGGTCGGTGGTGTGCTCGCCGGTCGCGAGCGCCGTGACGACCTCGTCCGCCGCGCGCCGCAGGACGTCGAGCGCGACGGCGGTCAGCGCGCGCAGCACGTCCGGGGGCGTCCCCCGGTCCAGCAGGTGCCCGGCGGCCTCCGCGTGCGCCACGAGCGCGCTGACGTAGAACGCTCCGGTCATCCCGGCGTCCAGCAGCTTGGCCGTCCCGACCTCCTCGGCGACGTGCCGCGACGCGCCCGCGAGCGCGCCCAGCACCGGGCCGTGCGCGGCCCACGTCCCGGACGGGCCCGCGTAGAGGATCACCGCGTCAGGTGAGCCGATCTCCTGCGGGTAGCACAGGATCACCCCGTCCAGGTGCTCCCCGCCCCGGTCGACGACCCAGTCGCGCGCGGCCTCGGCGTCGCCCGGCGTGCCGCTGGACAGGGTGACCAGCGTGCGTCCCCGCCAGTCCCGCACCGGGTCCAGCGCCTCCAGCGCGGCCTGGCAGGTCGACGTGCAGGCCACCACGAGCGGCGCCGCCGCCCCGGCCACGTCCGGCGCCGCCGCCACCCGCTCCCCCACGAGCGCGAGCGCCCGCTCGGGGGTCCGGTTCCACGCCGCCACCGAACGCCCCGCGCCCGCGAACGCCCGCACCAGCGCGGACCCCATCAGCCCGCACCCGACGACCACCACGTCGCACCCGGCCACGACAACCACCCCTCACGCGGTGAAGAACCCGTCCACGGTCATCTCGTCCAAGCTCTTGGCGAACGCGTCGGCCACCAGCTCCAGGTCCTCGGCGGTGTGCGCGGCGCTGATCTGGAACGCGTGCAGCTCCGGCAGGTGCACCCCGTGCCTGCGCATGTAGTACGCCAGCGCGATCGTGGCCTTGAAGTCGCTGCCGGTCAGCCGGTCCCGGTACAGCCGGGCCGGGCGGT
Source organism: Actinosynnema pretiosum (assembly GCF_024171695.1). Lineage (GTDB taxonomy): Bacteria > Actinomycetota > Actinomycetes > Mycobacteriales > Pseudonocardiaceae > Actinosynnema > Actinosynnema pretiosum. The sequence goes on from NZ_JAMTCF010000022.1 coordinate 70,123, forward strand.
GGCTGAAGGTCAGCGAGAAGATGGAACCGCGCGCCGAGACCCGGCAGGCGATCCCGCGCTGCCCGGCCGCCTCGCGCAGCGCCCCGGCGAGCCGCTCGGTCCCGGCCTCCAGCCGCGCGTAGACGCCGGGGTCGGCGCGCAGCCGCCGCAGCACGGCCACCCCGGCGGCGCAGCTGAGCGAGTTGCCGCTGAGCGTGCCGCCCGCGAAGACCTTGCGCTCGTAGTCCTGGAACGGGTCGCGGGTGCTCCTGGCGACGTCGACCAGCGCGGCCCGCCCGACCACCGCCCCGCACGGCAGCCCGCCGCCGATCACCTTGCCCAGGCAGGTCAGGTCCGGCCGCACGCCCACCACCGACTGCACCCCGCCGTAGGCGACCCGGAACCCGCTGACCACCTCGTCGAACACCAGCGGAACGCCGATCTCGTCGCACACCCGGCGCAGCGCGGCCAGGAACGGCACGTCGAGCGCGACCACCGACGTGGGCATCGGCTCCAGCAGCACGCAGGCCAGCTCGTCCGCGTGCTCGCGCAGCCGCTCAAGGCCGGGGACGTCGCCGTACTGGAGCACCAGGGTGCCCGCGACGGCGGCGGGGTCGGCGCCGTGCGAGCCCGCGACCGGTTCGGGCCGGTCGCGCTCGCCCGCGAAGCGGAACCACGAGCTGACCAGGCCCTGGTCGGAGAGCCCGTGGTAGTGGCCCTCGAACTTGGCGACCTTGGCGCGCCCGCCGCGCGCGCCCCGGCACATCCGGATCGCCAGCAGCACCGCCTCGGACCCGGAGTTGCACAGCACCGCGCGCTCCGCGCCGGGCAGCGCCGCCACCAGCAGCTCGGCCAGCTCCACCTCGGGCAGGTTGCCGATGCCGTTGACGTGCCCGCGCCGCACGCCCTCGGTGACCGCCGCGACCACGTCCGGGTGCGCGTACCCCAGCAGGTGGGGCCCGTAGCCGCCGCACAGGTCGACGTACTCGTTGCCGTCGAAGTCCCGCACCCGCCCGCCCGACGCCTCCCGCACGAACACCGGGAACGCGCTGGGGAAGAAGTACCGGTCCACGTGGGTGGGGGCGACCAGCGTGGAGCGGGCGCGCTCGCGCAGCCGCAGCGAGGTGGGGGCGCGCACCGCGAAGTCCTCGGCGAACCGCTCCTCCACCTCGGCGCTCATGTAGGGCGAGTAGCGGTCGGTGAACCTGCGGGCGTTGGCCCAGATGTCGATGTCCGGGTCGATCTGGCCCGCGAAGCCCTCGCAGGACAGGAACACCAGCTCGACCTTGGTGAACGTGGTGGTGTACCGGCAGCCGTGCGCGCGCAGCACCTCGTTGACGTCGGCGAAGTACGCGACGGTGGACCACCGGTCGGCGCTGGTGTCGAAGTGGTGGCGCAGCACCTCGGCCATCCGCCGCTCGTACCGGGCGCGCCGGGCCGCGAGGCCGGGGCCGACGTGCACGAAGTGCCGGGTGAAGCGGTCGACGGCGAGCGCCCACTCCTTGCGGGTGCAGGCGTAGTAGAACGAGGACAGGCCCCACTTCTCGTCCTCGGTCAGCTCGGCGGTGACGCCGTAGTCGAGCAGCACCAGCTCGCCGGACGGGGTGAACAGCACGTTGCCGGGGTGCGGGTCGCCGTGGCTCAGGCCGTGCATGTAGAGCATGGTGTAGACGGCGTCCTGCAACCGCCGGGCGAGCTGGGCGCGCGGCAGGTCGACCAGGTGCGCGTCGCGGCCGGGGATGCCGTCGACGTGCTCCATCACGAGCACCCGCGCGGTCACCAGCTCCGGCACCACCTCGGGCACGCGCACGTGCGGGTGCCCGGCGAAGTCGGCGCGCACCCGCTGCTGCTGGTGGGCCTCGCGGCGCATGTCGGCCTGCGGCAGCAGCAGGCGGGCGACCTCGTCGAAGCGGTGCGGCAGGTCCAGGTGGCGCAGGCGCGGCACGAGCAGGTGGGCGGCGCGCACGAGCGAGCCGAGCGCGCGCAGGCTGCGCCGGATCTCCTCGGGCACCCCGTCCTTGACCAGCTTCACGGCGACCTTGCGGCCGTCGTGCAGGTGCGCGACGTGCACCTGGGCGACGGAGGCGCTGGCGATCGGGCGCAGGTCGAGGTCCCGGAACACCTCGCCCAGCGGGCCGCCCAGCTCGCGCTCCAGCGCGCGGCGGGTGGGGCCGGGCGGCATGTGCGGGGCGCGGTCCTGCAGGGCGCGCAGGGTGTCGGTCCACTCCGGGGGCAGCAGGTCGGAGCGGGTGGCGGCGATCTGGCCGAGCTTGATGTAGATCGGCCCCATGCGCACCAGGAACGCCAGCGCGGCCCGCGCCCTGCGCCGCTGCCTGCCGCTCTCCCGACTGCCGCGCGGTGCGGGCACGAGCAGGTGGCGGGCGGCCTCCAGCGCGAGGGCCGCGACCGCTCTGGCGAGGTGTCCGAGCACAACGGCCTCCGATCTCACAGCACGAACGTGAAGGCGCCGAAGGACATCCCGGCGCTGCCGACCCAGCCGACCGCGCGCTGCCCCGGTTTCAGCAGCCCCGCCTCGATCCCCGACGCCATCGCGGTGGGCACCGAGGCGGACACGACGTTGCCGGTGCGCGGGTAGACGTGGTGCACCACCGCCCCGAGGCCGACCGCGTCCGCCATGCCCTGCCAGTAGCTGCTGCTTGAGGCGTGCGTGAACAGCGCGTCCACCCGCTCGTGCGGCACGTCCAGCGCGGCGAGCGCGGCCAGCGCCTCCTCCCGGCCGCGCGCGTGCATCTCCAGCCCGAAGGAGGTGAAGACGCCGACCCCGTTGTGCGCCTCCTTGCCGGTGGGGTCGCAGAAGTCCCGGTAGTTGTCCAGGGTGACGTTGCACAGCGGCGCGAGGTCGGGGCGCGAGCGGAAGCTGAACCGCCACGGCTCGCCGTCCTCTGCGGTGAGCACGGTCGCGGTGGCGGCCTCGCCGAGGGTGCAGGCGGCGAACGTGGACGCCAGCGCCTTCGCCTCAGGCAGCCGGAACGCGCCGGGCACCACGGCCCCGCCGGGTCTCATGCTGAACTCGGCGTTGACGACCAGCGCCGTCCGGTGGCGCCCCGCCAGGAACAGCGACTCGACCACCTGGACGGCCCTGGTCCAGCTCATGCACGCGTCGAGCAGGTCGAAGCAGTGCGCGCGGTCCGCGCCGAGGGCGGCGGCGGCGTGGTAGGCGCCCGCCGGTTCCAGGAAGCCCCGGCCGACGCCGGTGTACACCAGCAGGTCGACCTGGCCCGGTTCCAGCCCGGCCCGGCGCAGCGCGGTGCGGGCTGCGGCGCGCAGCAGGTCGACGGGCCGCTCGCCGGTGTCGAGCCAGCGGCGGGTGCGGGAGCCGGTGTGCCGCAGGTAGACGTCGACCCGGCGCAGCAGGGCGTCCAGGTCCCCGGTGAAGGAGTCCGCGCTGTGCTCGGCGATCAGGTCGACGACGTCGGCGTTGCCGACCTCGCGCGAGGGCAGTTCGGCGGCGACCGCCCGCAGCCTCACCGCGCGCCCCCGCCGGTCGGGGTGAGGACGATCCTGGCGCCGCGCGCGGGCGCGCTGGTGACCAGCCGGGAGGCGGGGCGCTCGGGGCGGCGCCGGTCGGCGGTCAGCGAGTGGCGGGCGAGCACGACCCGGAGCACCTCCACCGCCTCCAGCACCGCCAGGTTCGCCCCCACGCAGCGCCGGACGCCGTTGCCGAACGGCATCCAGGTGTGCGCGGGCACCGCCCCCTGCTCCAGGAACCGCTCGGGCCGGAACGCGCGCGGGTCGCGGTGGTGCGCGGGGTCGTTGTGCACCACGCCGATGACCGGCATGAGCGTGGCGCCCCTGGCCAGCCGGTACCCGGCCAGCTCGACGTCCTCGGTGAGCGTCCACGGCAGCTCGGAGATCGGGGGGTGCCGCCGCAGCGTCTCCTTGACCACCGCCTCCAGGTAGTCGGTGTCGCCGGACGCGGCGGTGCGGGCCGCGGCGGGGTGGCGGGCCAGCTCGTGCAGCGCCCAGGCCAGGGTGCTGGCGGTGGTCTCGTAGCCCGCGATGACGAGGGTGACGACGTGGTCGCGCAGCTCCGGCGGGCTCAGCGCCCCCGGCCCGGCCGCGACGAGCAGCCGGGAGAGCAGGTCGGTCCGCTCGGCCAGCCGGGGGTCGGTGCGGCGGTCGGCGGTGATGGCGTGGACGAGCGCGTCGAGGCGGTCCAGGGTCAGCGCGGCCCGGCGCCACCGCCCCCAGCAGCGCAGGACCGGGCTGGGCAGCCCGAGCAGGACGGGGATGTCGACGGCGGGGAGCACGTCGAACAGCTCGCGCAGCAGGGGCAGGCGCGGGTCGTCTTCCGCGCCGAGCACCACGCGCGAGATCACCCGCAGGGCGAGGCGGCGCACCCTCGGGTAGCTGGGGAACGGCGAGCCGACGGGCCAGGTGGCGATCTCGTGCTCGGCGAGCTCGCGGACGGCGTCCCGGTAGCCGCGCACGGCGGGCTTGGTGAACAGCGGCGACAGCAGTGCCCGCGCCCGCCGGTGCTCGTCGCCGTCGACGCTGAGCAGCGAGTGCTCGCCCATGACGGGCTTGAGCGGCAGGTTGCCCTCGCCGCCGTGGAAGCGGGACGGCGGGGAGCCGGTCATGGCCTGGACGTGGGCGGGGTCGTAGAGGAAGACCACGGCACGCCACGGCCAGATGTCGAGCGCGACGACGTCGCCGTACTTGGCGCGCAGGCGGCGGGCCCAGCGGTCGCGGCGGGTGTAGAGGGCGGTCTGCACCGGCCACGGCAGGCGTGGTCCCGGCGGTGGCGCGCCGCGCGGGGCGTGCGCGTCGATCCCGGTCATGGTCATCGCTGCGGTCCTTCCCAGGGGGCGGGGTCAGCCGGGGACGCGGACGGCTTGGCCCGCGTAGGCCAGGCCGGCGCCGAAGCCGATCAGCACGGCCCAGTCGCCCGCCCGGACCCGCCCGTCGGCGACGAGCCGGTGCAGGGCCAGCGGCACGGACGCGGCGCTGGTGTTGCCGGTGGTGCGCACGTCATCGGCGACCACGACGTGCGCGGGCGGGTCGAGCCGGGCGGTGACGCGCTCGATGAGCTTCCAGTTGGCCTGGTGCGGCACGAGCGCGCCGACGTCGTCCCAGCCGAGACCGGTGGCGGCGAGGATGCGGCGCACCGCGTCGGGCACGGTGGCGCAGGCCCAGCGGATGACCGCGAGCCCGTCCATGCGCAGCGCGGGCCTGGTGGTCCCGGCCGGTTCGCCGAGCAGCGCGGGCCGCACCTCCAGCGCCACCGCCCGGTCGCCCTCCGAGCCCCACACCACCGGTCCCACCCCCGGCGGGCCGTCCGTCGCGGTGATCAGCACCGCGCCCGCCCCGTCCGCGAACACCGGGGCGGTGCCGGGGTCGTCGGGGTCGACGATGTCGAGCATCCGGTCGGCGCCGACCACCAGCGCCGTCGCGCAGTCCCCGGACGCGATGAGGGAGCGGGCCAGGTTCAGGGCGTAGCAGAACCCGGCGCAGGCCACGTTGACGTCGAACGCGGGCACCCGCAGCCCGAGCGCGGCGGCCACCTTCGGCGCGACCGCCGGGCAGGGCCGGGGGTTGGTGGAGGTGGCGACGACGAGCACGTCCACCGCGCTCGCGGGCGTGCTCGCGGCGGCGAGCGCGTCGGTCGCGGCGAGCACGGCCATGGTCTCGACCGACTCGCGCGCCGAGGCCACGCACCGCGCCTCGATCCCGGTGCGCTCCACGACCCACTCGCGGGGGCGCCCGAGCCGGGCGGCGACCTCGCCGGAGTCGACGGGCGCGGGCCGGTGCGCGCCGGTGGCCACGACCCGGCAGGCCACCGCGCTCACGGCCCGCCCGGTGTGGCGTGGGCGGAGACGAACTCCAGCACGGCGCGCGGGGTGTCGAGCGCGGCGGCCTGCTCGTCGCTGATGTCGATGCGGTAGGTGTCGCCGAGGACGGCGACCATCTCGGCCCTGGACAGGGAGTCGACGTCCAGGTCGTCGAGCGGGGTGTCCAGGCTCTCGGGCGGGAGCAGCACCCGGCGGTGGGGGTCGTCGGGGTGGACGAGGCGGGTCAGGATCTCTTCGAGTTCCGCTGGCGACATGGGGGCTCTCCGTTCCGCCGGGTTCCCGCGCCGCCGGTCGGGAGGGCTGGTGGGGCGGCGGCTGAGCGGAAGTGTTGGGGCGCGCGCCGGGCCGCCGGAAGCCCGGTGGCGCGCGAACAGCCGGACGTACGAGCGCCGCCATCCCGATGGCCCAGACCCGTGCTGCTCCGGGTGCCCCGCAGGTCTTCCGATCCCACCCGACCAGGTGAGGCCGGTGGTGCGAGGATGCGCGCCCGTGCGAGACCGCGTTCCCGACCGGTGCGGACCCGTCGGCGCAGCGCGCGCCGCCCTCGGTGGCCCACCGCGCAGCCGCTCACCGGGCGCGCAGGTCGGCGTGGGTGACAGCGAGCCCGACGAGCAGCACCCCCCACACCGGGGCGGCGACGGCGGCGTGGACGGCGTCCAGGACCGCAGGTCGGGCGCGGGCGGCCGGAGCGCCTCCCACGCCGCGTCCACGTCCGTCACCCCGCCCCGCCCAGAGCAACGATGTCCCGGTTCTCCAGCACCCGCTCGGGGTAGCCGCGCCGGGCCAGGTTCAGCGCGGCGCGGCCGAGCTGCGCGGTGTCGGTGAGCAGCAGCGGCCCGAGTCCGGCCAGGCGCAGCACGGGGGCGAGCGGGGTGACGGCTCGCGCGGCCCAGCGGTAGGCGGGGGTGGCGGAGCGCCTGCCGTGCGCGGAGAGCACGAACCCCGGCCGCAGCGCGTACCCGCGCGCGAAGGCCCCGATCACCAGGTCCTCGGTGCGCCCCTCGACCCGCGCCCACCGGCTGCGCCCGTCGCGGTCGGTCCCGCCGCCGGAGACGTACGCGAACGCCGCGCCGGGGCTGACCTCGGCGAGCACCCGCACGGCCGCCGCCGTGAAGTCGTGGGTGACGCGCTCGTAGTCCCGCGCGCTCACCCGCCCTGCGGAGACGCCGAGGCCCCACAGGCAGGCGGCGACGCCGGTGAACTCCGCGCGCAGCGCGCCGAAGTCGAGGAAGTCCGCGTGCACGACGTGCCGCAGCCTCGGGTGGTCGAGCCCGAGCGGGGCGCGCCCGACGCTGACGACCTCGGTGACGTCACCGGCCCGCAGCGCCTCCCGGACGAACCCGTCCCCGATCAGCCCGCTGCCGCCGAACACCAGGACCTTCACGCCGACACCCCGGTCAGCTCCTCGGCCAGCGCCCACAACCTGCGCGCGGCGTCCGCGTCGGTCGCCGCACGTGGCAGCTCCACCGGCACCGCCCGCCCGACCACGCCCCACCGGGGCCCGTAGTACCCGCCCTGCGCCGCGTCGGGGTCGGTGGCCGCACGCAGCAGCGGGGCCGCGCCGTCCGCCGCGCTGTGGGCGGGCACGACGCGCAGGGCGAGCCGCAGCGCCAGCGGCGGGCGACCGCCGAGCGTGGGGCCGTTGACGAACAGGTCGGTGCGCGAGTTGCCGGGGTGCGCGGCCGTGGACAGCAGCGGCCAGCCCTTCTCGCGGGCCAGGGTCGCCAGGTGCCCGGTCATCAGCAGGTCGGCGAGCTTGGACTGCCCGTAGGCGGGGACGGCCCGGTACTCGCGCTTCCAGTTCAGGTCGTCGAACCGGATGGTCGCGCCGTTGGCCTGCCCGCTGCTCATGGTGGCGACGCGGGGCGCGGGGGCGCGCAGCAGCAGGGGCAGCAGGCGCGCGGTGAGGGCGAACGGCCCGAGGAAGTTGCTGCCGATCTGGAGCTCGAACCCGTCGGCGGTCTCGTGCCGCACCGGCGGCATCATCACGCCCGCGTTGTTGAGCAGCAGGTCCAGCGGCCGTCCGTCCGCGCTCAGCCGGTCGGCGAACTCGCGCACCGACCCCAGGTCGGCGAGGTCGAGCCGCCGCACCTCCACCGTCGCGCCGGGGTGCGCCGCGAGGATCTCCCCTCGGGCCCGCTCCCCCTTGGCGACGGTGCGCACCGCCAGCACGACGTCCGCCCCCGCTGCCGCGAGCCCGGCGGCGGCGGCCTCCTTGCCGGTGCCGCTGTTGGCGCCGGTGACCTTCCAGCGCGCCCGCAACGAGGAACAGCGCACCCAGCGCAGGCAGCAGATCCTGGAGGCGACGGCGGCGATGCTGGCCGAGACGCCGGTCGCGCGGCTGAGCCTGAACGAGCTGAGCCGCAGGGTGGGCCTGGCCAAGCCGAACGTGCTGCGCTACTTCGACTCCCGCGAGACGATCCTGTTGCACCTGCTCGACGCCGAGGCGCGGAACTGGGCCACCGCCCTCCCCACCGAGCACCCCCCGCTCCCCGGCCCCCACACGAACGCGCCACCCGCCTGGCCGACGCCCTGGCCACGTCCCTGGCGAACCGCCCCGTGCTGTGCGACCTGCTGAGCGCGCAGGTGGCCGTCCTGGAGCACAACATCTCCACCGAGGCCGCGATCGAGCACAAGCACGCCGCCCGGTCCGCGATGCGCGACCTGGCCGGGACGACCAGGCGCCACCTCCCCGAACTCACCGACGAGGCCGCGACGACCCTCGTGGGCGCCACCCTGTTCACCGCGATCGCCGCTTGGCCGTGCGAGCACCCGGCGGAGTCGATGCTGGCGGCCTACGCCTCCGATCCGGTCCTGGCCGCGATGCGCCCGGACTTCACCACCCAGGTCCGCAGGACCACCCAGCTGACCGCGTACGGCCTGCTGGCCGAGCTCGCCCAGCGCCCGAGCTCGCCTAGCGCCCCTTGAGCCCCTTCTTTCCGGGGGCCCAGTAGGGAACGCCGCTGATCCGCCGCCCCTGGACGCCAGCGCCCCGGAGCGCCCGGTGCAGGCGCTGGACCGACGACGCCTTGCCGGTCAGCACGGGCGCGACGTCCACCCCGCCCCCCTGGGCGGCCAGCACCGCCCGCTCGACCTCGGCCAGGTGGGCGTCACCCGGCTCCCTGGCCACGAGCACGACGTCGACCAGACCGAACCAGCCGCCGAGCACGGCACGCGACTCCTCGACCGACTCCACCTCCAGGACGACCCGCGCGTCACGCGCCCGGTGAACCGCGACGGCCGTGCTGAACGACGTCTCGTCCCCGAAGAGGACCAGCGCCCCGTGCGACGCGGGCAACCGGACACCCCGACGCGGCCCCACCACCCTGCAGGGCGTGCCCTCCACCGCCGACGCCGCCCAGTCCGAACCGGGCCCGTTGCCGTGGACGTGCCACAGGATCTGCGCCGTCCCCGTCGCCGGGTCGAGCGCCAGCGGCGTGTAGGAGCGGATCTCCCACGGCCCGAGCAGCGCCTCCCCCACGACGATGACCTGCACCACGTCCCCCGGCTCCCAGGCCGCCGCCCGCAGCCCGTCACCCGCGATCGAGACCAACCTCAATCCGGCCCCCACCTCCTCGACGCGGGTGACCTCGGCCTCGTGCGTCGCGAGGTCGAGGAGCAGCGACGTGAAGCGCCCGTGGGCCGTGGTCGTCATAGGACCGACGCTATGAGCCCCGAATTGATCTGTCCAAGACATAGAATGCGCCCCTATGAGACCTCCGAAGCATCGATCATCCCCGTGGAACTGAGGCACCTGCGCTACTTCGTGACGATCGCCGAGGAGCAGAACTTCCGCAGGGCCGCCGAACGGCTGCACGTCTCCCAGTCCCCGCTGAGCCGCCAGATGAAGGACCTCCAAGAGGAACTGGGCGTGGCGCTGTTCGAGCAGGCCGGACGCGGGATCCGCCTCACCGCCGCCGGAAAGGCCTTCGCGGACCGGGCGCGCGGGGTGCTGACGGACGTCGACGCGGCCGTAGAGGAGGCCAGGGATGTCGCGCAGGGCAGGCGGGGCACCGTGACCATCGGCTTCGAGCAGGGCGCCACCTTCACCGGAGCGCTGGCCTCGCTCATGGCCGCGTTCCGCAGGCGCGCCCCGCGCGTCGCCCTCCAGCTCGTGCCGATGGGCAGCACCGAGCAGTGGACCGCCCTGCGCGACGGGACGATCGCCTTCGCCTGCGGATCGCACCCGCCCACCGACCCCGACCTGTCCTCCCTGGAGCTCACCAGCGACCACCTGGGCCTGCTGGTCGCACTAGACCACCCCCTCGCCTCACGCGCGGAAGTACACCTGCACGACCTGACCGGTGAACGGATCGTCCTGGGCCCACGCGAGGTGAACCCCCGCCTGCACGCCCAGCTAGCCGCGGCCACGCGGACCGTCCCGCTGGGCGCGATCACCGAGGTGGCCGACCTGGAGGTGCTCCTGGCCCTGGTGGCGATCGGCGACGGCGTCACGTTCCTCGCGCGCCGAACGGCCGCCCTGGTCACCCCGGTCACCTCGCTGGTGTGGCTCCCGATCGGCGACCTGGACGTCCGACTGTCCGACGTGGCCGTCTGGCGCACGCGGGACTCGACCCTGCCCGTGGTGCGCACCTTGGTCGAGTGCGCCCAGGAGGTCAGGCGTTGTTGACCGGGTCCCCGGTCCGCCAAGCCACCCCAGCCCCCCGGTCCAGCCCGGCGATGACCCGCATGTCGTCCTCGTCCAACTCGAACGAGAACACCTCCGCGTTCTCCCGGATCCGCGCCGGGTCGGTGCTCTTGGGCAGCACCGGGTACCCGCTCTGCACCCCCCACCGCAACAACACCTGAGCCTCGCTGACCCCGTGCTTGGCGGCCATCGCCTTGAACGGCGAGTCCCCGCTCTCCCCGTCCGCCCGCATCTCGTCGGTCTTGCCGCTGGCGTGCCCGGGCGCGGCCCGCCACGTGGAGAGCGGAACCAGGCTGCTGTACGCGATCGGCACGATCCCGTTGCCCTCCAGGAACCGCACGATCTCCGGCTTCTGCGACCACGGGTGCAGTTCGATCTGGTTGGCGTGCGGCAACGGCAGCCCGGCGGCCACCAACTCCTCGATGTGCCGAACGTTGAAGTTGGACACCCCCACAGCCCGAGCCCGCCCGCTCTCGTGCAACCCGACCACCGCACCCCACTGCTCAAGCCGCTGCTCGGGCGTGAACGGCGCGTGGATCAGATACAGGTCGACGTGCTCCAGCCCGAGCGCGCTCAAACTGGCCTCGAAAGCCGTTTCCACCTCCCGAGCCGACTTGAACACACCGCCCATCCCTGGGAACAACTTGGTGGTCACGAAAATCTCGTCCCGCCCAATCCCCACAGCCGCGAGCCCACGCCGAATCCCCTCCCCGACACCACGCTCGTTGCCGTAGGCCTCAGCCGTGTCGATGTGCCGATATCCAGCACGAATCGCAGCCTCAACCGCATCAGCAGCCTGCTCGTCCGGGATGAGGTAAGTCCCGAACCCCAGAAGCGGAATCTCAACGCCAACAGCAAGCGCCCGGTAGTGCCCAGCCACAATTTCCTCCCGCACAACGCCGTTCAGGCGGCCTCCCCGCCCACCCCCACCCAACCAGCGCACCCCACATCCCGCCTGGCCCACCGGACACAGGTACTGCCAGACCCTGCCAAGCCGCTCCCCGCACACCTACCCTCGAACTGGTGGACACGCGCAGTGAGATCCGGGCCTTCCTCTCAACCCGCCGAGCCCGCCTCACCCCCGCGGCAGCGGGTCTGCCCACCTTCAAGGACAAGCGCCGAGTCCCAGGCCTGCGCCGCGAGGAGGTGGCCCTCCTGGCAGGTGTGAGCGCCGACTACTACACCCGCCTGGAACGCGGCAACCTGTCAGGCGCGTCCGACGGCGTCCTGGAATCCCTGTCAAGGGCGCTGCACCTGAACGACTCCGAACGCACCCACCTGTTCAACCTGGCCCGCGCCACCACCAAGCGCCCACACCCCTCGCCCCACGTGCGCCAGGGTGTGCTGCACCTCCTGTCCACGATCACCGCCCCGGCCTGGGTCCGCAACGCCCGCCAGGACTACCTGGCAGGAAACCCGGCAGCCGAAACCCTGCTGTCCCCCATGCTCACCTCTCCACAAACCGCTTCCGCCAACAAAGCCACATTCGTCTTCCTGAACCCAACCGCCCCAGATTTCTTCACCAACTGGCACCAGGTGGCAACGGGAACCGTGGCACTACTCCGCGCAGAAGCAGCCCGAACCCCAACCGACCGTTCCCTGACCGATCTGATCACCGAACTGTCCACCCACAGCTCTTCCTTCCGCAGGTACTGGTCAGACCACGACGTCACCCAGCACTGCAACGCGATCACCACGTTCCACCACCCCGTGGCGGGTCCGCTGGAACTGGGCACCGAACTCCTGGAACTCCCCCGAGACCCCGGCCTGACCTTGGTGGTCTACACCGCAGAACCCCACTCCCCGAACGCCGAGGCCCTGTCTATGCTCGCCAGCTGGACGGCTGCCGAGGCAGGCATCCTCTGACCGCCACACCGGCAGGTCGATCACCAGGCGAACGGGGTTCGAGCAGCAGTCCCCATCACGAAGTGCCTTCCCCGCGCGAGCGGGGGTGGTCCCACGTTGCCGGACCCGTCATCCGGTCACGGTCGTGCGACCTTGGCGGTGCTGCTGTGGGCGTTGGAAATCAGGTGGCTGTACAGCTGATCGATGTGTGACGATCTGGCGAGGCCGACAACGGCGTTCAGGGACGTCTGAGGCTCAGTGCGCCGAACCAGTGGGAGTAAGGCCGGTGCGAGGCACGCGGTCCGCGTCCTGAATAGTCCCCCACTGGTCCTGGCGCACTGCGACCACATCAGCGAAGAGGTTGAACAGCGGATGAAACACGTCAGGGTGCAAGCGACCGAAACCGGCAACTTCCTCGATCCTGATGCATACCTTGGCCTGCTGCCCACGCTGGTCGGCGCTCTCCCTCCTGGCGCGCGGTCGTTCGCCGCCGATCCGGATCACTACAACTTCTTCAGCAGGCGGTGCGTCAAGGACCTGACGCCGGACACGCTGCTGCGCGGAGCAACCGCCGGCGAAGACTGGCTGCAACTCGGCTTCCGCCACAACTGCTGGAAACACGAAGAAGACCTGAGCATTCGCTACGTCGGCGTCAACGGTCTCAGCCTCGACGCGGTCACCCAGTCCGACTGGGCCGGCTTCGGTGCGGTCACGCTGGATGAGATCCTGCCCCACGAACACGGATGCAGCCATGAGATCGGCTTCCTCGACGGATCGCTCACCATCGTCAGTCGTGACTTGATCGCCACCTGGACCAAAGCCGACTGCCCGGACGAACCGTCGAGCAGCTGACCGATTGGCGCGACGCCGGGTCTCGTCACGCTTGGCCCGCAGGAAGTCAGGGTCATGCAGGGGCGCCCGCAGGAGCCGAGTTCGACCTTGCGCTTGTCATAGTGCTCGTCGAACTCGGCCCATTCCCCACTGGTAGCGTTCCGGTATTCCTCGACGGGACGCAGTTCGCGCCGGAGGTCGAGGAAGGCAACGTGGTAGCCGGTGTCGGCCCACGCGAGACGGAAGCGGTCCCCCACCCGGTCGTAGGACGACGGTCGGGGCGGCACGCGGCGAAGCGCTGGCAAACGGTGTTCCAAGGCGGGAAACCGCAGGCAGGGCGCGCCACTTGATGCCGTCATCGACCGCGTACAGGATCGCGTCCACGACCAGGCGGTTGCAGTGCTTCTCCGGTGTCCTATGGGCCAGGACGGCGCTGACCGGGCTTCAGGTCGCCGATCTTGACGAACTCGCCCTGCGCGTCCACCCGCACCGGGTGCCACGAGGCCGCGTCAACCGTCCCAACCGCACCGGACGGAGCTGTGCAGCGCACAACTGCCGTCGCACTCACGACGACGAGGAGGAGGAGGAGGAAGAGCTCGGTTCCTTTCCGGGCCAAGGGGATCGTGAGTTCTACGTTGACGAGGCCCCCGCGCTCGCCTGTCTGCGCCAGAACAGGCGGTATCGCGCACTTCGTGCTGGACTCGGCCGAGCGAGTGCTGAGGCAGGGCCGGAACACGACCGGGGAGAGACGTGAAGGAGTACGCCCTCGAAGTAGGGGATCTGGATTGGGAGATGGTTCCGCCCGGCGCGAAGTGGCGGCTCTCCCGAGCGAGGAAGAAGCAGCGGACCGGGATACTCCTGTACGTCGTGAGCAGGGCGAAGAACGTGGACACCGTGTCGAGCAACTGGAGGATCGCCATCCTTTCCAGGGAGGGGAGAACCCTGTGCGGCATCAGCACTCAGTCCCCGTTCACGAAGTTCGTCCCCCTCCCCTCCGGGCTCCACAGGATCAGGTTCGACTCCGCAGGGAACTACGGAGCCGTCGACTTCTTCCGGAACGTCCTGCTCGGGGAGCGGGACGTGCTGGTGGCGCGCTGCCAACCCGGCTACTCGTGGAAGCCCTTCGACCGGAACCGCCCACCGGAGCGGTGGCACCTGGGTGTGCTGCTGGACGGCGAGCAGGACTTCTCCCCGGTGACCCGCTAGGACGTGCCCTCCGGACCACCCGGTGGCCGTCACGATGCTCCGCCCCCTCACCCCCGAACTCGGCGAACTGGCGGCGGGCTAGGGTGCCCCGGTGAGTCTCCTCGACGACGTGGCCGAACGCGACGGCTGGCGCTGCTGGGTGTGCGACGAGCCGGTCGACCCCGACATGTCCGTGAACGACTCCAGAGTTCCCAGCGTCGACAGCCGGACCGCCGACCGGAAGGCCAAGCTCACCGAGCGGCTGGCGCACCGGGGCTGCAACACCCGCAAGGGCGCGGTCAAGGTCGTCATCGCCTGGCCCGAGCGCCTGCACGTGGCCGACCCCGCACCGCTGATCACCGTCGCCGGGCGGCTGGAGCGCAAGGGCGGGCGCGAGGTGGTGGCCCGCTGCCCCACCCGGCAGGACGCCCAGGAGGCGGCCGACTGGCTGGCCGACCGGTTCTCCCGGCTCACCCCCGACCTGCCGGTGACCGCGACCGTCGAAGCAGGCGGCGGCCAGTTCCTCGTCGTCCTGTCCACCGGACGCCGCTGATCCGACACGCCCCAGCGCCTGCACGGCCCTGAGGGAGCCCTTGAGACGCAGCGCCACCGACCCCGCTGTCGGTTCGGTGGCGCTCGGCGGTCTCGGCGAGCGGGGCGTAGCCGTCACGCGGGCATCGTGCGCGTCCACGCCGCCGAGGTGGGCGCAGCCCGCCAGCCGCCGCGCACACCGCGACGACTCAGCGGACCGCCACCAGGACGTGGTCGTCGCCGTGCTGCCACACCGTCCCGACCTCGCTGAACCCGGCCGCCCGCAACAGCTCCCCGTGCTGCCGCGCGCTCAGCCCGTTGCCGTGGCCGCTGCCCTTGGCCGCCATCTCCTCCTCGGTGAACACCGTCGTCAGACGCTCGTCGGCACGCGCGGCCTCCCACCAGGCCCGCCAGTCCTCGTTCCCGACCACCCCGGCCCTGCGGGCGCGCTCGTCGCGCACGTGCTCGGCCAGCGTCCGCAGTGCGGGCTGCTCCTCACGCAGGTGGTCGCCGTTGACCAGCACCCCACCGGGCCGGAGCCTGGACGCCACGGCGCGGTACACCTCGGCCAGCCGCTCGGGGGCGATCCAGTGCAGCGCCGTGGTCGACACGGCCGCGTCCCACGAGCCCCCCACGAGGTCGAGCCACCCCGACCCGGTCAGGTCCGCGTGCTCGTACTCCCCCTCGGGGTCGGCGGCCTTCGCCAGGCCCAGCAGGAACGGGTCGGCGTCGAGGCCGACCACCCGGCCGCCGACCCGGCCGCGCAGCCGGGTGGTGAGCGAGCCGGGACCGCAGCCCAGGTCCGCCACGAGCGGCGCGGTGACATCGCGGCACACGTGGGCGACCACGTCGCCGATCACCCGGAAGCGCTCCTCCCGGTCCGCGATGTACCGCTCCTGCTGCGCGTCCCACCTGCGCACCCACTCCAGCGCCACGTCGTGGTCGAGCGTCGATCCGGTCATCTCGTTCCTCCCAGCGGGGTCGGTCAGAAGTCAGGGTGCGGGGGTCGCCGCGCGCTCGCCGAGCAGGCCGCGCCGCAGCATCACCGCCACCAGCGCCGCCGCCGCGCCCGCGACGGCGGCCAGCAGCAGCGGCGGGGCCCAGCGGCTCGTGGCACCGCCCAGGTCGAGCAGGGCGCCGACGGCGGCGCTCAGACCGGCAGCCACCAGCGCGGACACCAGGTAGAACGCGCCGTAGTAGGTGCCGACCAGCTCCTCCTCGCCCACCACCGGCAGCAGTTCCATCATGAACGGGTTGGTGATCGCGATCCCGGCGCTGAACACCGCCGTGCCCGCGAGCACCGGCAGGCCACGGCCGACCGCCTCGGTGATCGCCAGGCCGCCGTCCGCGTCCGGCAGCAGCGGGGAGGCCAACGCCAGGGGCAGGAAGCCCGCGCCGGTCAGCGCCAGGCCCACCGCCATCGAGCGGCCCGCCGACCAGTGCCGCTTGCACCAGCGGGTCAACCGGACGCCAAACGCGATGCCCACGACGGTGGAGACGGCGAACACGCCGGTGACCGCCCCGGCCCAGCCGGTGATCCGCTCCGCCTCCAGCGGCAGCAGCAGGTACAGCTGGTTGAACAGGGCGAAGTACGCCGAGCCCGCGAGGGTGAACACCAGGAAGCGGCGGTTCGCCAGCACCCTGCCCCAGTTGCCCAGCACGCGGGTGCCCGCCGCCGTGGCGGGGCGGTGCGGCAGCACCAGCGCCTGAGCGGCGGTGAGGACGGCGAACACGGCGCACGCCACCAGGCTCACCAGCGAGAAGTCCACGGCCAGCAGGACGGCGCCGAGGACCGGGCCGATGAGCGCGCCCGCGTTCGCGACCGCCTCGAACACCGCGAACGCCTCGGCGCGGCGACCGGCGGACTCGTGGGTGAGGTAGGTGCGCACGGCCGGGTTGAACAGGGCCCCGGCGACGCCGGTCAGCGCCACGCCGAGCAGGACTCCGGGCAGGGAGGCGGTGAAGGCCAGCAGGCCGAAGCCGACCACGCGCAGCCCGCACCCGGCGATGATCATCGCCCTGGGGCCGAGGAGGTCGGCCGCCGTGCCGCCGACGAGGTAGAGGCCCTGCTGGCTCAGCGTGCGCACGCCCAGCACCACGCCCACGAGGGCCGCGCTGAAGCCCAGGCCGTCGCGCAGGTGGGTGGCCAGGAACGGCAGCACCGCGTAGAAGCCCAGGTTGATGCCGAACTGGTTGACCACCAGCAGCCTGGCCGCCGGGGACATCTCCCGGACCGCGCTCTTGATTCCGCTCATCGCGGGGGAGAACGTAACGGGCGGGCTTGTCGCCAACAACGTGCAGTAGCGTCCATCACATTGTGGAACTGATAATCACTACCGCTCGACTAGGTTCCACGAGCACCCACCACCGGAGGTCCCGTTGCGCCCCACCCTGTCCCGACGCGGTTTCCTCGCACTGGCCGCGACAGCGGGCGCGGCGGTGGCCTGCTCCCCCGGCGCCGAACCGGTCGCCTCGGACAAGCCGGTGCGCGGCGGGCGGCTGCGGGCGCTGTTCCCCGGCGGTGGCGCGAAGGAGACCCTGGACCCGCACTCCCCTCCCCTGTTCCTGGACCAGGCCCGGCACAAGGCCCTGTTCGACAAGCTCGTCGAGCTGGGCGACGACCTGCGCCCGGTGCCGAAGCTCGCGAAGAGCTGGGAGTCCAACGTGGACGCCACGGTGTGGCGGTTCTCCTTGCGGGAGGCGGTCTTCCACGACGGCCGCAGGCTCACCCCGGACGACGTGCTCGCCAGCCTGGCCCGCATGACCGACCCGGCAGCGACCGGCCGCAACGCCCGCACCCTGCTGACCGCGCTCGACCTCGCGAACAGCCGCGCCGTCGACGCGAGCACGGTCGAGCTGGCGCTGAAGTCCCCGACCGCCGAGCTTCCCGCGCTGCTGTCGGGCACCGGCACCGCGATCGTGCCCGCCGACTACGGCGACCCCGCCGGGGCGATCGGCACCGGTCCGTTCTCGCTGGTGTCGTTCGAGGCGGGCCGGGGCATGACGGCCAAGCGGTTCGACGACCACTGGAACGGGCAGGCGCACCTGGACGAGCTGCACCTGCTGTCGGCCGGTGACGAGGCCGCGCGCGGCAACGCGCTGCTGGCCGGTGAGGCCGAGTACGTGCACGACCTGAGCGTCACGTTCGCCCGCATCTACGAGAACGACCCCGCCGTGACGCTGCTGTCCGCGCCGGGCAGCGTCATGCAGGGCTTCGCGATGCGCACCGACCAGGCCCCGTTCGACGACCCCGACGTGCGGCTGGCGTTCCTGCTGCTGGTGGACCGGAACCGGCTCGTGGACGTGGTGCTGTCCGGGCGCGGGGTGGTGGGCAACGACCTGTTCGGCAAGGGCTTCCAGCACTACGCCGACGACCTCCCGCAGCGCGAGCGCGACGTCGCGAGGGCGCGCGAGCTGCTGCGCGGGGCGGGCGTGGAGAACCTGTCGGTCACCCTGCACACCGCCGACGCCGCGGCGGGCATGGTCGACGCCGCCACGCTCTACGCCGAGCAGCTGCGCGAGGCCGGGATCACCGTCACGGTGGACAACCGGGCGAAGGAGACCTACTTCGCCGACATCCTGACCGGCTCCGGCATCTGGAGCTACCGGGCGGGCACCGCCACGATCCCGCAGAACCTCGCGCTGCGCATGGTCTCCGACGCCAAGCAGAACGTCACCGCCTGGCGCGATCCGGAGTTCGACGCGGCGTTCGCACGCGCCCAGTCCACTGTGGACGAGACCGCGCGCGGCGAGGTGTACCGGGACATGCAGCGCACCCTGCACGAGCGCGGCGGGATGCTGGTGTGGGGCCACAGCGACTGGCTGGTGGCCGCCTCGCCCCGGCTGCGCGGCGCGGTGGCCGCGCGGCCCAACACCGACGACTGGGCGCGCTTCGACAAGGTCTGGCTGGCCTAGGTGGGGCGCGGGTACGTCCTGCAGCGGGTCCTGGTCGCCGTCGTCCAGGTGCTCCTGCTGGCGGTGCTGGTGTTCCTGCTGACCGAGGCGCTGCCCGGCGACGCCGCCACCGTGCGCTTCGGCGAGCAGACCACCCTGGAGGAGGTCGAGCGGCTGCGCGAGCGGCTGGAGCTGGACCGGCCCGCGTGGGAGCGCTTCGCCGACTGGCTCGGCGGGGTGCTCACCGGCGACCTGGGCACCTCGCTGGTCAGCGGCGGCCCGGTGGGCGACGCGCTCGCCAGGGCGTTCCCGGTGACCCTCGTGCTCACCGCCGTGACGCTGGTCCTCGTGGTGCCGCTGGCGGTGCTGCTGGGCGTGGTGGCCGGGCTGCGCGAGGGCGGCAGGCTCGACCGGGCGCTGACGTCGATCACCCTGGCGCTGCAGTCGATCCCGGACTTCGTGCTGGCCACGCTGCTGGTGGCGCTGCTGGCCGTGCGGTTGCGGCTGCTGCCCGCCACCGCGATCGGCGCGGACGCGGCCGACCTGCTGTCCCGGCCGGAGCTGCTGGTGCTGCCCGTGGTGGTGCTGCTGGCCCGGGTGACCGGCCTGCTCAGCCGCCAGGTCCGCGCGGGCGTGGTCGACGCGGCCCGCTCGGAGTACGTCGCGCAGGCGCGCAGGCTCGGGCTGCCCCGGCGCACCGTGGTGCTGCGGCACGTGCTGCCCAACGCGGCCGTGCCCGCCGTGCAGGAGCTGGCCAGGGTCGGCGACGGGCTGCTGGGCGGGGTGCTGGTGGTGGAGGCGGTGTTCGCGGTGCCCGGCGTGGCCACCGAGGTGGTCGAGGCGGTGCAGGCGCGCGACGTGCCGGTGGTGCAGTCGTTCGTGCTGCTGCTGGGCGCGCTGGCGCTGGTGGTCAACCTGGGCGCCGACCTGCTGGCGAACCGGCTGGTGCCGCGCGCGGAGGTGCTCCGGTGAAGTGGCTGAGAACGGCCGTCCCGCTCGTGCTGCTGGGCGTGCCGCTGGCCGCCGCCGTGCTCGGCCCGTGGGTCGCCGTCCTGCTGGCGGTCCCGACCGGGCGGCCCTACGCCACCGGGTCGCCCCACGCGCTGGGCACCGACGGGCTGGGCCGGGACGTGCTGTCCCAGCTGCTGCGCGGGGGCGGGACGACCCTGCTGGGCTCGGTCGCCGGGGCCTACCTCGTCGGCGGCGCGGTCGGCCTGGTCGCGGCCTCGGCGCGGCGGCGCTGGGTGGACGAGGCGCTGCTGCGGCCAGCGGACGTGCTGCTGGCGGTGCCGTCGCTGCTGCTGGTGAGCGTGGTCGCGGTGTGGTGGCGGGCGGAGGTGTGGGCGGTGGCGGCCGTGGTCGCGGCGGTCAACGCGCCCGCCGTGGCCCGCCTGGTGCGCGCCGCCGCGCTGGACGCGGCGAGCAGCCCGGTGGCCGAAGCCCTCGCCCTGCAAGGACAGCCGTGGTGGCGGGTGCAGCTCGGGCACGTCGGACGCGCGGTGCTGCGCCCGGTCGCCGCCGACGTGGGCACCCGGATCACCGCCGCCGTGTACCTGATCGCCGCCGTGAACTTCCTCGGGCTGGGCCTGGACCCGACCTCGGCGGACTGGGCGGTCGCGGTGGCGCGCAACCGGTCCGCGCTCGCGCTCCAGCCGTGGGCCGCGCTGGCCCCGGCCGCCATGATCGTCTCCTTCACCGTGGGGGTGAACCTCCTGTGGGACAGCAGGTTGAGCCGTCGGTGACGGTGGTGGACCTGACCGCCGCCGTCGGCGACCGGCTGCTGCTCGACGCCGTGTCGTTCCAGCTCCGGCCGGGCCGGGTGACCGCGCTGGTCGGCCCGTCCGGGAGCGGCAAGACCACCGCCGCCCTGGCGCTGCTCGGCGAGCACCGCGCGGGCGTGGCGCTGCGCGGCGAGGTCACCGTGACCGGGCACGTGGTGGTCGACGGGTCCGGGGTGCGCCCCGACGCGCACCTGGTGCGCGGCAAGCGGATCGCGTACCTGCCGCAGCACCCCGGCGGCGCGCTGAACCCGGCGCGTCGGGTGGGGTCCGCGCTGGAGGAGATCGCGTCCGTCCACAGGGGACGGTCGGGGCGCGGCGAGGCGGCCGTGGAGGCGTTGCGCGCGGCCGGTCTGCCGGGCGACCGGGCGGTGCGGCGGCGCTTCCCGCACCGGTTCTCCGGCGGGCAGCGGCAGCGGGTGGCGCTGGCGCAGGCGCTGGTGTGCGGGCCGGACGTGCTGGTGCTGGACGAGCCGACCACCGGGCTGGACCCGGTGGCCAAGCGGCACGTCGTCGCCGAGCTGGCCGAACTGGCGCGCGGTGGCCTGGCCGTGCTGCTGCTCACCCACGACCTGCCGGTGGTGGAGGCGCTGGCCCACGAGGTGGTCCACCTGGACGCGGGCCGCGTCGTCCTCGGCGAGACGCCAGCCCCGGCGGCCCCGGTGTTCGCCGAGCCCGCGCCCGACGCGCCCCCGGTGCTGCGGGTGCGGGGCCTGGGCGCCCACCACCGCGCGGCGGGGCGGGCCGTTCCCGTGCTGCACGGCGTGGACCTGGACCTGCCGCGCGGCTGGTGCGTCGGCCTGGTCGGCGCGTCCGGCAGCGGCAAGACCACCCTGGCCCGCTGCCTGGCCGGGCTGCACGAGCGGATGACCGGCCGGGTGCTGCTGGACGACGAGCCGCTGCCGGTGCTGCGGCGGCGCGCGGTGGGGCAGAGGCGGCGGGTGCAGTACGTGTGGCAGGAGGTGCGCGGCTCGTTCGAGGAGCACGTGCCGGTGCTCGACGGCGTCGCCCGCACGGCGGTGCGGCTGCGCGGGCTGGGATGGGCCGAGGCGCGCGCGGAGGCGGCGGCGCTGCTGGCCCGGTTGGGCGTCGCGGAGGAGACCGCCTCCCGCCTCCCGACCGCGCTCTCCGGCGGGGAGCTGCAACGCGCGGCGGTGGTGCGGGCGGTGCTGGCGGAGCCGGACGTGCTGGTGTGCGACGAGGTCACCACCGCGCTGCACGCCGACGCGGCCACGGCCGTGCTGGACCTGCTGGACGAGCTGCGCCGCGAGCGCGGCACGGCGGTGCTGCTGATCAGCCACGACGCGCGGGTCGTGCGCGCCCGCGCCCAGCACGCGCACGTCCTGCACGAGGGACGGATCGTGGACAGCGGCCCCCCGGCCCGGCTGGTCGCCGAGCCGGGGACGGAGGTCACGGCGGCGCTGCTGGCGCCCGGTGGGGAGTGGTGAAGGACCGGGCGGCGGGCACGGGGCGCCGGTCGGCTCAGTCGGACGGCTCGGCCTCCACCGCGTCGTGCTCGCCCACCGCCGCCGACGCGGCGTCAAGCTCGATCCTCTCCCCCTTGCCGAACGGAACCCACATCAACCAGGCGCGGTTGCGATCGTCCCCACTAACACCGTCCGAGTCCTCGAACTTGACGCTGCACACGGCCCCCTTCTTCACCGGCAGCACGGTGGTCGAGTAGGCGCTGCTCCCGTTGGTCAGCGGCGCGGTCGCCTCGAACGACTTCATGGCGACCGCGAGCTTGATCAGTGGGCTGCCCGTTCCGCTCGTGTTGCGCACGATCCCGATCGCGACCCCCGAGGTGGGCGCCGTGAACTTCCGATCGCTGTTCCGGTCCAGCTCAATGGACTGCGGGGAGTCGACCAGGCTGGTCTCGCCCTCGACGGTGAAGGAGCCTTCCGAGGTGACCGTGACCGCGTCGGACATGAACACCTTCGTCAGCGTCGTCGTCCCGCTCGCCGACAGGTTCCCGTTCGCCTGCACCCCTCCCGTGCCGGTGATGAGCGACGAGGTGGTGCTCTCCTGATCGAGGGTGTTGCCGACCTTGATCACGGACCCGTCGGTGCCGCGCAGGGTGCTGGCCCTGAGCGTCTTGTCCTTGGCCACTGTCAGGTCGCTCACCACGTGGTCGGCCACCCCGAGCGTGTTGACCCGCAGGTCCGGCTCCGCGACCCACACGTGCGTGGTCTGGTAGAGGTCCTTGTCCCCCAGCGTGGCCTTGAGGGTGAAGTTCGTGGCCTCGACCAGCGCGGGTGAGGTCCAGGTGCCGCCGGGGTTGGGCAGCGGCGTCGCCCGGTCCTCCCCGTCCTTGTCCCGGAAGTACACCGTGTACTCCGCGTTCGAGGAGCCCTCCCAGTTCAGCTGCACCGTCCCGTTCCGCTCGATGACGTTCTTGGTGGGCCGCAGCGAGTGGAAGGAGAACGCGTCGTCGCGCTTGACCACCTCCACGTGCCCCGTGCGCTCGGTGAACTCCCCGCCGGAGGTCTTCGTCTTCTCGGTCAGCCCCAGCGTCACCGGGCCGATCGCGCCGTTGACCTCGATGCCGGACAGCTCCACGTTCAGCTGCCACGTGCCGTCGAACGTCGCGTCGTCGTCCGGGACGAGGGTGTAGTCGGTGCGGTTCGGGTCGGTGGAGTCCTTGGCGATGGACCACTTCTTGCCGTTGCCCGCCGTGATGATGCCGGTGGACGGGTTGATCCGCTGCGGATCGCCGGTCAGCGCGGTGGCCTGCCGCCCGGTCGGGATGGAGATCACCAGCTTCGAGCACTCGATCGGCCAGCTCGCGCCCGCAGCCTTCTCCTTGCCGTACGCCAGGGTCAGCGTGGCGTAGGAGGGCTCGGCGAACGTGCTCACCATCAGCGGGTCCGGGTCCGTCCCGAGGACGGGCTTGATCAGGTTGTCGTCCGACAAGGTGGTGCTCCTAAACCGGCGTGATCGGGACGTGCGCGGTGCGCGTGGACAGGGCGGAGGCGCCTGCGGCGGCGCGTTCGCTGATCCGCGCCACCTCCGAGCCGACGGGGGCGGCGAGGTCGATCTCGAACTCCACCGACCAGGCGCCGTCGAAGGTGGCGGGCTCGTCCGGCACGCACTCCAGGCGCAGCACCGCCGGGTCCGTCCGGTCGGCGGTGATCCACCAGTGCCGTCCCCTGCCGCGACCGCGCACCGGGGCGCCGCGCAGGTGCGGGGCCTGGCGCGTCGCCGGGTCGACGGGCAGCGACAGGGTGAACCCGGAGCACAGCACGGCCGTCTCGGACGGTCCGCCGACGACCAGTCGCAGGCGGGTGCCCGGTTCCTCCAGGTCGGTGGCGGCGCGTGAACCGGCGCGGCTCTCCAGCCGGTAGGGCAGCAGCAGGTCCTCGCTCACGCCTTCCCCTCCCCGGTCACGGCCGCCGGGCGCAGCAGCAGGTAGCCCGCGCGGGCGGTGGGCACGGGATCGTCGACGCGGGCGCGGTCGTCGGAGGCTGCGATCGGCAGCTCGACCCAGTCGGGCAGCGGCGCGGCGTCCACCGCCACGGGCTCGGCCCAGGTCCAGTCGCCGTGCCAGCAGGCGGGCCTGGGCATGACCACTCCGGGCTGGTCGTCGTCCTCCAGCGCCAAGGCGGGCTCGCCGCGCTCGACCGCGAGCAGCGGGGTGAGTCGGAACGCGCCCCTGATCCGCCGCAGCGCCGTGCCGACGACCTCGGTGTCCAGGCGCAGCGCGGCCACGGGCAGGACGTCGGTGGTGGCGGTGACGGCGCTGTGCGGGCACATCAGCAGGGTCAGCTCCAGCGGTTCCTGGTCGTCGGAGAGCCTGGCCCGCACCCGCACGCCCGACCCGGTGCCGACCGGTTCGACGTAGCCGCCCGTCCCCTCCGGGATGACCGCGCGCAGCACGTCGTAGTCGACGGGCTCACCGGGCTCGGGGGCCTGGTAGTAGCCGATGAGCCCGTCCCTGAGCAGGTCGGCGTCGCCGAGCCGGGCGGTCCACCGCCAGTCCGGGTACGGCTCGCGCGGCGGGTCGAGCACCCGGTCCCAGGCCGGGTCGGTCAGCTGCGGGCCGCGCAGCTCCAGGCCCAGCCCGGCGCGCACGAGGGCGACCGGGCGGCCCAGGAGCCGCAGCGGGGAGGTGTCCTCGCTCGGGGCGGCGTCGGTGATCCGCTCCAGACCGGCGTTGATGGTGTCCACGAGCGCGTCGAACGCGTCGGGGCCACGCCCGCGCAGCCCGAGGGCGAAGGCCGCCGCGTGCGGGTGGGTGGCCCGGAAGTCCTCGTCCGCCGGGTCGCGCACGGGCGCGTGCGGCAGCGGCGTCCAGGCGATCTCCCGCGCGCCGGACGCGCGCTGGACCACCCGCAGCTCCCCGAGCGGCCCACCGTCGGGCGCGTGCACGAGCACGGTGCGGTCGAGGTGGTTGACCAGCAGCCAGCAGGCCACGGGCGGGTCGGCGCCCTCGCTCAGCGCCTCGAAGCGGACCCTGGTCTCGTGCAGCAGCCTCGGCGGGAGCTGGAGGTAGCGCTGCGGGCCGGGCGCGTCGGGGAAGATCGGGTGGTCGGGGCGGACGCCTGCGGCGCGGATCGGGG
This sequence comes from Actinosynnema pretiosum, assembly GCF_024171695.1. GTDB lineage: Bacteria > Actinomycetota > Actinomycetes > Mycobacteriales > Pseudonocardiaceae > Actinosynnema > Actinosynnema pretiosum. The sequence goes on from NZ_JAMTCF010000022.1 coordinate 95,186, forward strand.
CGAACTGGCTGGGCTGGTTGCCCTGGGCGGCGACCTTGCGCAGGGTCTGGCCGAAGCGGTCGATCACGTGCAGCTCGCGGAAGTAGAACTGGCCGCCGCGCACGGGTTGGAACCGCTGGTCGCGGCGGTCGCCCGCGCCGTCGGGCACGAAGTCGCTCTCGCCGATCAGCTCGGCCAGCTCCGGGTCGTCCACGGCCGACTCCGTGGTGAGCTGACCGCGCCCGTCGCGCTGGAGCAGCCACTCGCCGAAGCCGTCGAGGCGCTGCGAGAGCACCCGCAGCTCCGACAGGTCGGCGTGCAGCTCGCGCAGCGCCGCGACCCGCCCGGACGGGGCGCTCGCCAGCTGCCGCTCGACCTGTCCGCGCAGGGTGTGGGCGAACGAGGGCGTCAGGAACGCCCGTCCGGTGAAGTCGGTCCACCGCAGGCCGCCGTGCTGCTCGGGGTCCTCGGAGCCGGACGGGTCGGGTTCGGCGCCGGTGCCGAGCCAGCGGTAGCGCTCGCCGTCGAACTCCCAGTGCTCCTCGCCGTCGGCCGAGGCGTACGGGGTGGCGCAGTGCACGATCCGCCACTGGAGGTACATCGGCAGCCACGGCTGCGACCACACGGCCAGGTGCTCCGGCCACGGGCCCCGCGAGCGGCCCCCCGGATCGGCGACGATCGCGTGCAGCGCGGTCCCCTCGCCCTCGGCGGTGGTGGCCGCGCGCTCCAGCAGCTCGAACTCCGCCGCCAGCGCCGCGCACACCGGCGGCAGCCCCTCGGCGTTGGGCGGCAGCGCCGCGTCGGGGTCGGGCTCGGCCCACCCGTCGCCGATCACGACGCCGGTGAGCAGCGCGGACGGCGTCCGGCACGGCAGCGGGTCGTCGGCGGCGCGGGTGAGCGGGTCGACCGGGCCGCAGTCGCTGAGCAGCACCACCGGGTCGGCGGGCCGGTGGAACACCCCGAGGGGGCGCCTGCGCAGCTCGTACTCCGATCCGAGGCCCTTGCGGGCGGCGAAGTCGGCGATGGCGGCGGGCAGGTCGTCGGGGTCGTCGGCGTGCGGGACCAGCGCGCGGGCGGCGGTGACGGCGGCCAGCTCGGTCTCGACGTCGGCGCGGGCAGCCGCGACGCGCGCGTCCCACTCGACGGGGTCGACGTCGTAGTCGGGCGGCCGGTGGCCCTTCTCGGGCAGGTTCCGCAGCCACCACAGGCTCCACAGCCGCCACCGGGCGGCCTCCAGGCGCGGGACGATCGCGTCGTGGGCGGCCTGGTCGGCGTTGAGGGCGGCCACCCACTCGGGTTGCTCGGGCGAGGGCGGGGAGCTGCCGTCGTCCTGCGGGCGGCAGGCGACCTCCCAGCACTGGCCGCCGTCGCGGGCGGCGAACCAGGAGGCGTGGGTCAGCTCGGCCAGGTCCTGCTCCCCGTCGGCGGTGTCCAGGGCGTCCGGGTCGCCGTGGTGCAGGGCGCCGACCAGGTCGCCCGTGCGCGCCGACCGGGTCTGGTGCGCGGCCAGCGCGGCGGCGGCGTCGGCGGTGGAGTGGCCGATGGCGACCTTCACCGACTCGGGAGCCGGCTTGCTCGACGGCGGCTGGTAGCCGCGCTTGCGCCACGGCACGCCCAGCGCGGTCCCGGCGTAGCGGGTGCGCCGCACCGTCGTGGGCAGCTCGTCGGGGACGGCCCAGCCCAGGGCCTCGGCGACGGCGCGCACGTCCTCGGGGTCGGTGTCCGGCGGCAGCAGGTCGGGGACGTCGGCGGCGCGGCGCAGCAGGTCGGCGTCGTCGTGGCTGTACCAGCCAACGACCTGGTAGCTCAGCGTGGCGTCGGGTGGGTGGTCGGCGTTCGGCGGGGTCAGGTCGGCGAGGGTGTCGTGGAACAGGAACACGTTCTCGTGGTACGGCGCGAACGCGGCGAACGCGGGCAGGCCGGGGCCGATCGCGGTCAGGAACAGCGGGCGCGCGGGCGGCTCCTCCCACGGGCCGTCCGCCAGCGGGTGGGCGCGGCCGATGTAGTCGCGGCGCGGCTGCCCGGCGGGCGCGAACGGGTCCAGGTACTGGGTGAACGCCTCCACGCCCAGGTCGTCGTGCTTCTCCAGGTAGTCGCTCTGCACCAGCCACCCGGCGACCTTCCGCTCCCCGCCCACCCGCGCGCGGCGCACGACCAGCCAGCGGTTGGGCACCAGCGGGAACACCATCTCCCCGGTGGCCTGGTCCAGGTGGCCCGCGGTGAGCGCCTCGGGGAGCTGCCACTGCACGTGGACGCCCTCGGAGTCGGGCACGTCGAACAGGTCGCCGTCCTCGTACGGGCCGGGCTCGGCGCTGAGCTTGTACTCCGGGTCCAGCGTCATCCGGAAGCGCGGCTGCCAGCGCAGGAAGTCCTGGGCGCGCACGTCCTGGTTGACCAGGAGCGCGTGCACCCGCACGGGCACGATCAGGTCGGTGTCGCTCACGCGCTCTCCTCGGGTGCGGCGGCCCTGATCCGGACCTCGACGGGGGCGTTGACCAGTTGCAGCGCGAACTGGGCCGGGGTGAGGTCGGCGCGGCCGAACGCCCCGGCCAGGGCGGGCGCGAACCCGCGCACGTCCAGCACGTCCGGGACGCCCTCGGCCGGGCGCAGGTGGTCGTCGAAGACGGAGCCCTCGGTCGGGAACCTCTGCCCCAGCGAGTAGCCCAACTTGGGTCCGGGGGTCAGGCCGCGCAGCGAGACCACGCCGCCGTGGTCGACGCCGAAGTGGATGCCCTGGCCGGGTTCGCGGATGACGACCTCGTCGGGGACCTCGCCGAACAGGCACAGCAGCACGTCCGGCGCGAGGTGGTCGCGGCGCAGCTCGGCGACCGGCTCGCCCGAGGCGGTGGCCAGCAGCTCGAACACCGGCCAGGCGCGCACCAGCGCGGAGCGGATCAGCACCCCGGCGCGGGCGCGCCGTCCCGCGCGGGCGGTGTCGACCTCGGCGGTGAGGGCGGCGTCGGCGGCCACGTCCACGGCGGTGTGCACGCCGACGTCGCGGGCCCCGGCGAGCAGCGCCTCGACCCACTGCCCGTCGACCACGAAGAACCGCAGCGACTCCGGCGGCAGCAGGTCGGGGTGCGGGACGAGGTGGCGGAACGGGACGCCGCGCAGCAGCGCGAGCCCGTCGAGCCAGCGGGGCATGTCCCCGGAGCGCTCGGCCGCCACGCGGCGGAGCCGGGTCTGCGCGCCCGCGCTCGCGAGGGCGGCGACGCCGGGCCTGGTGCGGCGGGCGCGCACGGCCGGGGTGGCGGGCACGTCGGCCTCCGGGCGCTGCGGGGCGGCGAGCGCGTCGACCAGGGCGCGGCCGAGGCCCTCGGTGGCGAGGCCTGCGGGGCGCTCCCCCAGCGCGCTCAGGCGCGGGTCCCCGGCCACCGCCAGCTCCTCCACCGCCCGGTTGGCGAGCACCCGGCGGGCGCGGGCCAGCTCGGCGGCGTAGTCGGGGTCGCTCAGGGCGAGCGCGCGGCCGAGCGTCCACGCGGCGGCGTAGGACAGGTCGAACAGGCCGTTCTCCGGCTCGAACACCAGCGCGTGGTCGGCGGTGGTGTGCGGGGTCTCCCGGCCCACGACCGGGACGGGTGGCGCGGCGGCGGGCGCGCAGGGACCCCGGTACCAGCCGAAGGTCAGCTCGCCGGAGGACACCCGGTGCGGCACCGGCGCGTACCCCAGCCACAGCCGCCGGGCGACGTAGTCGGCCGCCTCACCGCCCCCACCGCCCTCGGGACGCAGGCGCGGGGCCAGGTTCTCGGCGTCGGCGCGACCGGGTTCGGCCAGGGCGTCGAGCAGGCTGCGAGCGTCGAGCGCGGCCTCGGGGTCGGACCGGAACGACCAGGAGCGCAGCGAGCACAGCCGCACCGCCCGGTACTCCTCGGGCACCCCGTCCTGGCCGAGGCACTTCTTCCAGCCCTCCAGGGACACCAGGTGCACGGCGTGCGCGCCGGTGGTGCGGGCGAACCGGTTGGCGGCGATCACCGCGTAGCGGCCCTCGGTGAGGATCTCGCCGTCGTCGAGCAGGGTGGGCGCGGTGGCCACGTCGCGCACGTGGGCGAGGTGGCGCAGCTCGTCCAGGCGCGGCACGACCGCCTCGAACACCGCCCTGGGCACGTCGATCGTGGTGGTGCGGGACGCGGAGACGGCGTCGTCGACCTCCTCGTCGGCGAGCTCGGGGCCGAGCACGGCCTCGTCGCTCGGGTGGCGCAGCTCCTCGACGGTCCTGCCGACGGTCTCGCCGCGCGCTTCCGGGTCGTCCGGCAGCTCGCCCTCGCGGAACACCAGCAGCGCCAGCCACGGCTCGCGCGCGGGCACGTCCAGGGCGTGCCCGTCGGTCTCGCGCTCCCACGGCAGGACCGCCCGGTCCAGGGTGATGTGCGGCAGGGTCAGCCGGTAGTCGCCCTCGGCGCCCTGGGCTGGGTAGAGGGCGTGCACCGAGGACTCGTCCAGGACGAACCGGACGGCCCTGATCTCGAACTTCCGCACCGGTTCGGGCAGCTCGTGCCCGGCCGTGGGCACCGGGTCCCCACCTTGCTCGAGCAGGTGGCGGCTCTCGACGGTGTAGACGCCCGCGAGGGCGCGGGGCTGGTAGTGGTCGTGGAAGCTGATGCGCAGGTCGGACTGGGTGGGCACCGCGTGTCACCTCGGGGCGGTCGTGGTCAGCGGGCTGTCGGTGAAGGCGGTGTCCGCCAGCTCGGCGTACCGGGTCAGCGGGCCGTCGGCGTGCGGGGACAGGCCGAGGGCGGTCAGCGCGTCGTGCACGGCGGTGCGCCGGTCGGCCGTGCCCGCGATCCGGGTGATCGCGGTGATGGCCTCGGGGTCCTCCACCGGGGCGGGGCCGCGCGGGGCGCGGTCCTGGCCGGGCAGGCGGGCGGGCGTCAGCGCGTCCGCGTCGAACGCCTCGGCGTCGATCGGCCCGAGCGGCGAGGCCAGGTCCGGCGGCGGCACGGTGAACCGCAGTCCGGTCAGGCAGTCCGGCACCTGCGGGTCCTCGGTGAGCGCGTCACCGGGCCTGGCCAGCGGGGCGCCCCACATCGCGCGCGGCAGGCCCTGGACGACCTCGTCGACCTCCCAGCCGTGCTCGACCGGGTCGAACGGCTGGTCGCCGAGCCGGAGGGTGACGTGGTGCTCGCTGGTGAGCCCGGTCAGCCCCATCGGCCGGATGTCCACGGTCGTGGCGTCGGCGCGGGCGAACTCCTCCTCGTTGAGGACGATCCTGGTGGCGGGCAGGGTGGTGAGCGCGGCGAAGGCGAACCCGTCCGAGGAGACCAGCGCGGTCTCCACTTCCTCCCGCGCCGCCGCACGCGCCGCGCGCAGCGCCTTCTCCTCCTCGTCCACGTCGGCGAGCAGCCCGGCCTCGGGCACGATCGCGAGCGGGGCGGGGAGCTGGGTGCTGAACTCGGCCCAGTCGATCGCGGGCGCGCCGCCGCGCGAGGAGCCGATCCCGATGGTGAAGGAGATGAACCAGACCTTCACGCGCACGCTGCCGCCGATGGGCGGTCCCCACAGGGACAGCTGGACGCCGACCTCCACCGAGACCCGCACGCGCACGAACAGGACCTTCACCGTGGCCGCGACGCCGACCGAGAGCCCCATGTCCAGGTCGAAGTAGAACGGCTTCCACCGCACCAGCACGTCCAGCCACGCGGTGAACCAGGCCTCCAGGCGGATGCCGTGGCCCCGGTCGTAGCGGGCCTCCAGCCTGCCGCCCGCCATGAACGCGCCGTCGGTGATCGCCGCGTACACCTGGCCCCGGATCGACACGTCACCGCGCTTCCACTCCCAGCCGATCCGGGGCGGGTCGGGCGGGTAGTGGGCGGGTGGGTCGAAGTCCTTGTGGTAGCCGCCCAGGGTGAGCACGAAGCCCCGGCCGCCGCCGACCGCCGTGGTGTCGGAGCCCCAGATGTACAGCGACAGGCCGCCGGTCAACCGCGCCTCGGGGTCGAGCACGTAGGAGCCGGGCGCGATCAGGACGTCCATGTGGAACAGGTTGTGGGCCGCCCGGTAGCCCAGGGCCACGTCCACCACGACCCTGGCGAGCGGCGTGCCGCCGGAGCGGTTCTTCGGCAGGTCGACGGTGGCGCGCGCCAGGAGCAGGACGTTCCACTCCGCGCCGCCCTCCACGAGCAGCAGCGCGCGGACGTCCAGGAAGCGGAACGAGGTGAACTCCACCCCGCCCGCGCCCCAGTACTGGCCCGCCTTGGGCGTGACCCACCCGCCGGGGCCGACCAGGCGCTCCAGCGCGTCGGCCGGGTCGCCGTCCTCGGTGAGGCGCTGCACCAGGGGGAACTCGGGGACCTGGTCGATGGTCGGGATGCGGACGGTGGAGTTCACGCCGAAGCCGAGCGCGACGGAGGTGACGGTGAAGGCGGGCACGCCGAACAGCCCGGTGCCGTTCGTGCTGCCGATCTCGCCGAACAGGAACAGGGAGGTGCGGCCGTCGCTGGCGCGCGAGTAGTCGCCGACCGCCTCCAGGGCGAAGAACCCGGTCTCGACGCTGAGCCTGCCGGTGAACCACTCCGCGCGGTCGGGGTCCTCGCGGCGCTCCAGCAGGCCGGAGAGCTTGAGCGGCGGCTTGTCCATCAGCACGCCCGCGCCGCGCAGGAGCACCCGCGTGCCGAACGAGGCGTCGACGCCGACGCCCAGTCCCATCAGGACGAACCGGACCGGGCCGAGGGCGAGTTCCGCGTCGAGGGCGACGTGGGCGGCGCCCGCCGAGTAGGACAGGGAGACGCGGTGGAAGGTGGCCGGGCCGAGGGCCAGGTCGAGCCGCCGGGTGGTCGGGGCGGTCGCGGCGAGTGCGCCGGAGCCGGTGGTGATCGGCAGGGTCAGCGGGTCCTGGACCACGCCGCCGATGCTGTGGTCGACGGTCAGCGCCAGGCCCGCGGGCAGTCCGTCGACGGGCAGCGCGGGCGCCCCGGCGGGGCCGAGCAGGGCCCCGGCGGGGGCGAGGGCGGCGGTGACGGCGGCGACCTGCTCGGGCGTCCACGCCGAGGACGCGTGCCGGAAGCCGAGGCCGGTGAGCACGAGGTCGTGGTCGGCGGGCACGGCGCCGCCGACCACCGGCAGGTCCGAGACCCGCGCGTCGAGCGCGCCGCGCACCACGACCGCGCGGGCCTTGGCCGTCCCGGCGCCGGTGACCGCGCCGAGCACCCCGATCCGCTCCCCCGCGACGGCGAGGGCGAACGTGCCGGTGGTGGGCGCGCAGGCGATCGTCACGGCGTCGACGGTCGGCCAGTGCAGCGCGGCCAGGTGCTCGCGGACGTCCTGCGTGCCGGGCACGAGGGCCCCGAGCAGGTCGAGCACGTCGACGCCCTGACCGGCCTCGGTCCGCCAGGACGCGGTGAGCACCGCGCCGCTCGGGTCCTTGTCGAAGGTGAGCCGGTAGTCCATCCACGTCGGCTCGTCGCCGGTCCCGCCGGAGGGCAGGGTCAGCTCGCCCTCGACGCTCACCGCCCACCCGACGTCGTCCGGGACGACCCGCGCCCGCACGCGCAGGGCCCCGGTGAGGTCGCCGACGGGGAACTCGCCGTCCAGCGCGACCGCGACCTCGCGCGTCTCGGGGTCGAAGGTGACGGACGCGCCGCTGAGCAGGAGCCCGGCCAGCGCGGCGGGCAGCAGGACGTTCCAGGTGTCGGTGAGCCAGTCGGCCAGTTCGGCGAAGTCGAGCTCGCTGCCCCCGTCCGCGTTCATCGTCCAGCCGCCCGCGTCCGTTCGCCGCGCCTCCAGCCGCAGCGGCAGGTTCCCCACCGACAGGGCCGCGCCGACCACGACGTCGTCCGGCGCGCCGCCCCGGCCGGTCAGCTCCAGGGTGAGCGCGTCGGCGCTGAGCCCGTCGAAGAAGGCCCACTCGGTGTCGAGCCCGCAGGTGAGCTGGTAGTCCAGGTCGCGCAGCCGCACGGTGGCGGACAGGTGCGAGACGTGCGCGCCGGGGATGCCGCTGCCCGCGAGGCGGTCGCCGACCAGGTCGTCGGTCTCGGTCGGGTCCTCCAGCTCGGCGGTGAGCACCAGGCTCGGCAGGTGGACGGTCGCGGTCATCCGGTTGCCCAGGACGGTCGTGGTGGCGCCCAGCTCGGCGGTGACCACGTACCCGGCGGACACCCCCTCGCCGAGCCCCGGTTCGTCGTGGCCGACCCCGAACTCGGCCCACAGGCGGTCGAGGGTCACCACGCCGGGGATCAGCTCGGCATCCACGCCCACCAGGGAGGCGCGCGCCCAGGCCCAGCGGACGCCGTCCGCGCCGACCCGCAGCAGCACCTCCAGCCCGGCGATCGAGCCCTCGCCGGGGACCTCCTCCGGCAGCGCCAGCTCCCCTGGGTCGACCGGGCCAAAGCCGGGGACGGCGACGAGGTCGGCGGGGCTCGACAGGGCCAGCTCGGGCCCGAACTCGCCGAACAGCTCGACGCCGCCGTCCACCTCCCGGACCACCAGGCACACGGCCTGGCCCGCCAGGGGGAAGACCGCTCCGGCCGCCGCCCACGAGGACCGCTGCTGCTCGCCGGGGGCGACGCCGACGCCGAGCAGCACCACCGCCGAGCCGAAGCCGTGCTCCCGCAGGAACCCCAGGTCCACCGACAGGAACGGCACGTCCACCGACCACCCGGTCAGCGGCGCGGCCACCTGGAGGCCGGTGACCTCCTCGTCCTCGGCCAGGAACGTGACGCGCACGTCGGCGAGCACGCCGAGGTCGCCCAGCGGGACGTCGCCGGTGAGGGTCAGCGCGTCCTCGTCGAAGGCGAACCCGGCCTCCACGACCAGCGCCGCGCCGCCGAGGTAGGTGTCGAAGAACTCCTGGGCGTGCTCCAGCCCCAGCAGGTCGGACGAGAGCGCGAACGGGCCGTCGGCCTCCTGGGCCTCCGCGATCTCGTCCAGCAGGTCGGGCAGGGGAAGGGGGGTGGGCATCGGGCGCTCTCCCAGGCGGTCGTCGGGCAGCCGGTCAGCTCGTGGGCGCGGGTGGCAGCGGCGCGGCGGTGGCGCGGCGCAGGTGCTCGTTGCCCCGGTCGTCCACGGACATGCCGGGGTGGTCGGTGACGTCGCGGTCGAGCTCGTCCGCCCACTCGCGCGCCTGCTGCGGCACCGCGCCCTGGTCGACGGTGGCGGTCGCGATCGGCTTCCCGGTCACGCAGCCGGTGAGCGGGGTGTCACCGGGTTTCCAGCCGCTCGCGGCGGCGGGCGCGGGGTTCCCGGCCTCCCAGGCGGTGAGCGCCGCGACGTACTCGTCGAGCTGGGTGGCGGGGTTCGGGAACCCCGGTTCCGGGGTGACCTTCGCGAGCGCGCTCCTCAAGGCGGTGTGCGGGGCCTCCTCGCTGAAGGCCGCGTCGGGCAGGGCCGCGCGCGGGACCGACAGGCGCAGCGGGCGGTCCAGGTGCACCACGACCCCACCGGATTCCTGCTTGGACAGCGTGGGCGCGTAGGCCGTCCGCGTGGGCAGGCCCAGCTGCCGGGCGAGCAGGACCTCGGTGACGTCGCGGACGCCCAGCCGCAGCTTCCTGACCAGCCTGGCCGAGGCGAGCGCGGCGAGCTCGGCGGACTTGGGCCTGCCCGACTTGGCGTTCAGGATTCGCTCCAGGCGCTGGACCTCGCCGGTCGCCGCGCTGTCGCTGTCGAGCTCGGCGGAGGTCGGGCGGATGCGGCGCAGGTCGACCACCGCGTGGACGCCGTGGAACCAGGCCGAGGTCAGGTCGGAGCCGTGGGTCTTGGCCTCCTCCAGGTCGACGACGGGCTTCTGGAAGACCACACCGCCGGTCGGCTTCTCCCGCACCGGCATGACCGGGGAGAACGCCCGGCGGGCCAGGCCGAGGAGCTCGGTGTGCAGCGCGTCCATGTCCTTGATCCGGCTCTGCTGGCCTGCGGTGAGCTTCGCGAAGGCGGCCTCGTTGGCCCGATCGAGCCAGGCGGTGAACTGGCGCGCGTTCCGCCCGGTCTCCGCCGTGAACAGGGCCGAGGCGAGCCCTTCCGGGCTCCGGGTGTCGGCCTTGTGCACTGACGGGCCCCTGCTCATGCACCCCGACACCACGTGGGCGGCGTGCACCAGCTCGTGGCCGAGCACGAGTTCGGGGGCGAGGACGACGCGGTCGATCAGCAGCACGTCGCGCGGTCCGAACACGACGGTCGGCGCCGCGCCGAGCCCGGCGCACGCGCCCGCCAGCCCGGTGGGGAGGACGTGGCACTCGTCGACGAGCTCCTCGCTCTGCAGGATCACCACGGTGATCGCGACCCGTTCCTGCGGCTCGGCGGTGGAGACCGCTTTCCAGCGACGGGGGTTGATCCCGAACGTCGGGTCGTCCTGCCCGTGGTCGCCCTCCAGGGTCTTGCCGCGCCGGTCCGGCAGCGGGCGGGCGGACGCGAAGAACCCCACGAGCCTGCGGCCCGCGTCGGTGCCCTCCAGGCGGCGGAGCAGGTGATCGACCTCGTCGACGTACCGGGCGGGGTCGAGCGCGGGCAGCGGGGTGGTGGGGCTGCGCCCCAGCTCCTTCAACCGCCGCGCGGTCACCGCGATGTCACCGCAGACCGCGATGCCGGGCCGGACCTCGACGGCGGGCAGCTGGACGCCGTGGTCCCAGTCGACCAGGACGTCACGGCGGCAGAAGGGGATCTTCATCTTGCTGCCGCCACCACCCAGGACCGTGGCGCCGTCGCCGACGACCGGGCCGTTGCCTCCTGTCGGCACCAGCACACCGGGCTCCTTCCGCTGCGGGGACGGCGGCCGGGGTTCGGCGCGCGGTCCGGGGAGGAGTCTTGCGGTTTGAAGGATGCTCACAATCCCTGGAGCGGACGTTCACCCAGCCGTGCAAGGGTTTTCGGTGATCCGGTCCACCACCCCCACAGCCGGTGATCACTCCCGTTCCCCGACCGGGTGGCCCTCGCACGCTGCGGCGCCATGGCCAGGTCCACGCCGACGGGCGTGATCCACACATGCTCAATCTATGCACATCAACACTTTCAGCCCCTTCCACCACCTCCGCCCCCGTTGCCATGCTCCTGCGCAGCCCTCCCCCGACCCCGCAGGAGCGCCCATGACCAGACTGCGCAAGTCCTTGGCCGCCACCGCTCTCGCACTGGCCGCCCTCCCCACCCCGCAGGCGACCGCGACCTCCTCGCTGCCCGAGCTGACCTGCGAGGTGGCCGTCCAGCTGAACTTCGCCCCACCCCTCACCGCCACCAGCACCACCGCGCACGTCACGGGCGTGGCAACCCTGGTCAACTGCCTGTCCCCCTCCGGCGACCACACCCACCTGAAGGGCGGCGCGGTCAGCGACGCCACGGGCACCGCCACCAGCCTCGCGGGTGTGCCGTGCAGCCTGCTCATCACCATCACGGGCCGCGCCACCATCGTCTGGTCCCCTGCGGCAGGCCAGACCACGTTCGACTTCACCGTGAACACCAACCCGCTCGCCGGGAGCGTGCAGCTGACCACCACCCAGACCAGCGGCCCCCTGACCGGAACCACCTCGCAGACCGTCGGCGTTCCCGTCCCGAACCCGACCTGCGCGCTCACCGGCCTGTCGGGCCTGGCCGTCCCGGTGGGGCAGACCACGTTCCTGTGAGGGGGGCGAACGCACTGCCGCGACCGGCGAAGGCCGCGCCGGGCCGGAGTCAGCCGTCAGCGCCCAGGAGTGCGGGCCGCGTCGGTTCCACGCCGAACTTCTCGATCATGAAACGCCAGAAGAGCGGCACCGCCTCGTCGCTGGTGCGGAAGATCCGGTCGTCGTGGCCGGTGATCGAGCGGTGCTCGACGACCACACCGCCCGCGCCCACGTGGCCCGAGGAGGGCGAGTGGACGACGACGACCGCGATCGGCGAGGACGCCGGGACCGGCCGGGCCGTGACCACCAGGTCGTGCATCGAGGTGAGCCCCGCCAGCCGCTGCCCGCCCCCGCACGCCAGAACGCTGTCGACGACGTCCGCCATGTGCCGGAAGACGGGGTGTTCGGCAGCCGTCGCGTGGAACTGGGCGGCGATCTCGTCCCAGGGGACCTCGTCGAAGTGGCCGGTCCACGCCCGCGAGTTCATGCGCACGCGCTCAGCGTCCCAGCCGCGGAGCAGCCCCGTCACGGGGCGAGCCCGCGCACCTCCTCGACAACGCAACCGGCTCGGGCGCGGTCACCCGGTCCAGTCCAGGCCCCACGGCTCGATCACCGGCTTCCACACCGGATCGTCACCGTGCAGCGCGTTCGCGGTCCCCTCCAGCATCGCCGCGATCGAGGGCCACGCGCCGGGTCCGTCGAACCGGAGGCCGGACTCGGGGTCGAGCACGCCCACGGCGCCGTGGTGGACCCCCTCCCGCAGCTCCACGACGAGGTGGCCCCCGCTGCCGTTCGCCGCGATGGGCAACCAGGCCGGGTTCCAGCCCCAGAAGGCGTCCTCCTCGCCCTCCGACCAGTCCTCGTCGTCCTCGTCCTCGATCCGGGCGGCCTGCCTGGCGGCCAGGTTCTCGGTGCTGTCCCGCCAGTCGCCGACCACGGCGTCGAGCGGCAGCAGCGTCCAGCACGACGGCACCAGGGAGAGCGGCGCGCCGTCGTGGCGGAGCAGGGACTCCTGCCCCGTTCGGGACGGCGCCCCCGCCACCCGGCTGCCCGCACCCCCGCCGACCGGCTGGAGCCGCCACCCGCCCCCGACCACCACGGGGTTGATCGACTCGGGTGACGAGCCCGTCCGGCCTACTGTCCCAGGGGTGATCAGAGTGGTCGTGGTGGACGACGAGGCGCTGGTGCGGTCCGGGTTCGAGTTGATCCTGCGGGCCGCCGGGGACATCGACGTGGTGGCCACCGCGTCCGGCGGGCGGGCGGTTCGGGAGGTCGAGGCGCACCGGCCCGACGTGGTGCTGCTGGACATCCGGATGCCCGACGTGGACGGGCTCGCGGTGCTGCGGCGGGTGGTCGCCATGCCTCAGGCGCCGGTCGTGGCCATGTTGACCACGTTCGACTCGGACGAGTACATCGCGGAGGCGCTGCGGTGCGGCGCGGCCGGGTTCATCCTCAAGGACACCGAGCCGGTGCAGCTCGCGCAGCTGGTGCGGGCGCTCGCGGGCGGCGGGGTGGTGCTCTCGCCGAAGGTCACCCGGTCGGTGGTGGACGGGTACCTCGGGCGGGCGGGCTCGCCTGCGGACGTGGCGCTGGTGGCGACGTTGACCGCGCGTGAGCGGGAGGTGCTCGTGCTGGTGTCCGAGGGGCTGTCGAACATCGAGGTCGGGGCGCGGATGCACCTGAGCGTGGGCACGATCAAGGACCACGTCAGCGCGATCCTGACCAAGCTGGACGTGGGCAGCCGGGTGCAGGCCGCGCTGCTGGCCCAGCGCGCCGGGCTGCTGGGCGAGGACCGGTGAGGCGCGAGCGGCTGTTCGACGTCGGCGCGGTCGCGCTCGCGGCGCTGGACGTGTGGATCACCACCGACTGGGACGGCCCCGACGGGACCGTGCTCGCGTGCGTGGCGGTGCTCGGCCTGCTCGCCAGGCACCGGCGCCCGGTCCTGGTGCTCGTGCTGACCCTGCCCGCCCTGTTCGCGTCGAACTCGATCATCGCCACCCTGATCGCGCTCTACACCGTCGCCCGGCAGGAGGAGGACCGCCGCCTGCTCGCCGGGTACGTGCTGGCCGTCGCGGTCGGCTACAGCTTCCCCGACCCGTACGGCCTGTTCGTCGAGGCCGACCTGAGCGCGGCGCTGCTCAGCGCCGTGTACGGCACGATGACCGCCCTCGCGCCCGCGTTCCTCGGGCAGCTCGTGCGGGCGCGGCACGACCTGTCGCTGCGGCTGTCGGAGATCGAGCGGGCGCGCGAGCACGAGCGGCTGCTGGTGGCCGAGCAGGTGCTGGCCAGGGAGCGGGCGCAGCTGGCCCGCGAGATGCACGACGTGGTCTCGCACCAGGTCAGCCTGATCGCGGTGCGCGCGGGCGCGTTGCAGGTCAGCACGTCCGACCCGGACGCGCGGGAGGCGGCGGGCACCATCCGGGGGCTGAGCGTGGACACGCTCGACGAGCTGCGGCACATGGTCGCGCTGCTGCGCGCCTCCGGCTCGCCCTCGACCGAGCTGGCCCCGCAGCCCACCCTCGGCGACCTGGAGCGGTTGCTGGCGGGCAGCGGGATCGACGTCTCGCTGGAGGGCGAGCTGCCCGCCGACGCCGCGCCGGTGGTGCAGCGGGCCATCTACCGCACCGTCCAGGAGGAGCTGACGAACGTGCGCAAGCACGCACCGGGCGCCACCACGTCGGTGCGGATCGAGCGGGACGGGCCGGACGTTCTGGTCACCGTGGCGAACACACACGCCACGCGCGTCTCGGTGCCGCTGCCCAGCGCGCGGCACGGCCTGGTCGGGCTGCGGGAGCGGGCCGAGCTGATCGGCGGCAGCGTCCACAGTGGACCGACCACCGACGGGGGTTACGAGATCCGGCTCCGGCTGCCCTTCACCCGCTCCTGACCCCCGCCGGGTGGGGGAGGCGGTTCCGGCCGGGTGGCGGCGTTCCCCGGCGTCCCGGCCGATGCGGGCGGGCCGCTCCGGTCGGCAGGCTGGGCCCATGCGGTCGGCGGAACCCACCGGGGGTGGGCGGTTGGCGGGCGTCGACCTGGCGCGCGGTGCGGCCGTCCTCGGCGTGTTCGCCGCGCACGTGGGACCCGACGGCGGCGTGGCAGGCTGGGTGGCGCAGCTCGCGCACGGCCGCGCGTCGGCGCTTTTCGCCACCCTGGCCGGGGTCTCGCTCGCGCTCGTCTCCGGCGGGCGCGAACCGGCGCGCGACGATCAGGCCGCGACGAGGATCGCGCTCCGCGCGGTGATCCTGCTGCTGTTCGGCACCGCGCTGACCGCCTCCGGGACCGCCGCGTCGGTGGTCCTGGCCTACTACGGGGTGTACTTCCTGCTGGCGCTGCCGTTCCTGCGCCTGCGGGCGCCCGCGCTGGCGGTGGCCGCGGTGGTCGTGGCGCTCGTCGGCCCGGTGCTGTCGCTTGCGGTGCGCGGCTCGCTCGACACGACCGGCCGGGACCAGCTCGTCACGTCCGGCGACCCGGTGGAGGTGCTCGGCGGCGAGGGCGTGCTGCGGCTGGTGCTCACCGGGGCGTGCCCGGCCGCGACCTGGATGCCGTTCGTGCTCGCGGGCATGGCGCTGGGCCGCCTGGACCTGACGACCCCCGCGATCCGGACCAGGCTGGCGTTCGCGGGGCCCGCGCTGGTGGTGGCGGGCTACGGCGGGTCGTGGCTGGCGCTGGGCGCGGTCGGCGGCGCGGAAGCCTTGGCGGGCGACGGTCCGGTCGACGGGGACGCGGCGGTCTGGCTGCTCGTGGCCTTCCCGCACAGCGGCACCACGTTCGAGATCACCGGGGCGCTGGGCGTGGCCGTCACGACGCTGGTGGCGGCGCTGGTCGTCGCCGAGCGGTGGCCGCGCTGGGCGCGTCCGGTCACCACCGCCGGGACGATGCCGCTGACGCTCTGCGTCCTGCACGTGGCCGCCATCGACGTGACCGGCCTCGCTGCCCGACCCGGTCCCCCGCTGCTCGTGCTGCCGGCATTCGCCGCCGGGGCCTGCGGGTTCGCGCTGCTGTGGTGCCGCTTCTCCCGGCGCGGCCCGCTGGAGCACCTGCTCCACGCGGCCACGACACGTCCGAAGCCCTGACCGCCCACGTCCGTCCACAGAGGAGAGACACCATGTTCAAGCGGATGCTCAGCGCCTGGGGCGTCGGCGGCCCGACCGCCGAGACCACGCTCACCTCCCCGCACACCACCCCCGGCCAGGTGCTCTCCGGCGAGGTGCGCCTGCGGGGCGGGGTCTTCGACGCCGAGGTCGCCCAGCTCGTGCTGTCGCTGGTCGTCGCCACCGGGAACGAGGACGTGGAACTGGTCCGCGTCATCGCCCGGCAGGGGCTCGCGGTGCCCGCCGGGAGCGTGCTGCCGGTCCACTTCCAGCTCAGGACACCCTGGGAGACACCGATCACCGCCCTCGGCGGCGCACCGCTGCCGGGCGTCTCGGTGGGCGTGCGCACCGAGGTCGTGCTGGACGGCCCACCCGGCAGGGTCGACCGCCGCGTGGTGCTCACCGGCCCCGCGCCATCGCAGGAGAGGGTCCTGGACGCGTTCGACTACCTGGGCTTCCGCTTCCAGGGCACCGGCGTCGGGCAGGCGCCGGGCGCGCTGCGGGAACCGGCGCTCCGGGACCCCGCGCTGCACCAGGAGTTCCGGTTCCTCCCGCCCTCGCGGTTCGCGGGCGTGGTCGACGAGATCGCCCTCACCCTCGTCGCGGACGCGGACGGCCTGCTCGTGCTCATCGGAGCGGACCAGCGGCGCACCGGGCGCTTCCGGGTCTCCCCCGAGGCCGCCGGGACGACCGACTGGAACTCCCTGGTGGAGCTGTGGGCGGCGCAGGCCGTGCCGAGCGGTCGCGGTGCGGGCCCGAGGTGAACTCCTTCCTGCTCGCCGCCGCGATCGCGATGCTCGTCCGGTCGCTGGCGGCCTCCCGGCTGGACCGCTGGAACCTCGGCGCCCCGGTCGTGCTGGTGCTGGCCGGTGTCGCGGTCGGTCTGCTCAGCGACACCTCCATCGACGCCGCGCTCAACACCGAGGCGGTGCAGCACGCGGCCGAGATCGTCCTCGCCGTGCTGCTCTTCGTCGACGCCACGGAGGTGCGCGCGGGCCGGTTGTGGGGCGCCTACCCCGGTCCGGTCGCCAGGGTGCTGCTCGTCGCGATGCCGCTGAGCCTGGCGCTGGCCGCCGGGTTGGGCTGGCTGCTGTTCCCCGGCCTGCCGTGGTCGGTGCTGCTGCTGATCGCGTGCGTGACCGTGCCGACCGACTTCGCCCCGGCCGAGCGGCTGGTGCGCGACCCGGCGCTGTCGGCGCGGGTGCGCGGCGTGCTGAACGTGGAGAGCGGCTACAACGACGGGATCATCTCCCCGCTGTTCCTGTTCGGCCTGATCATGGCCGGGGACCACACCCAGCGGCAGTCCCCGCTCGACGCGCTGGCCACGGCGCTGCCGTTCGCGGTCAAGGCGGTCCTCGCGGGCATCGCGCTCGGCTCCCTGCTGGCGTGGCTGCTCGACCTGGCGCACCAGGCCGGGTGGCTGACGGCCCGCTCCGGGCGGGTGGCGGTGCTGCTGGTGCCCCTGCTGGCGTACACGGCGACCGTCGCGGTCGACGGCAACGGGTTCGTGGCGTCCTTCGTCTGCGGCATCGCCTTCCGCTACGTGCACCGGCTGCGCAAGGCCCGCCGGGTCCGCGACGGGCTCGCCGACCACGCCGAGATCCGGCAGGACGCGCTGTCCAGGGACCTGGGCCTGCTGGAGGAGGTCACCGCGCTGCTGACCATGTCGATGTGGTTCGTGGTCGGCATCACGGCCGTGTTCGTGTTCTCGTTCGGCGTGCCCTGGCGGGCGATCCTGCTCTGCGCGGCGGTGCTGACGGTGGTCCGCCTCGTCCCGGTGCTGATCTCCTTGCTGGGCACCGGGTTGTCCGTGCGCGAGCGGGTGCTCGTGGGCGCGCTGGGGCCGCGCGGGACGACGACGGTCGTGTTCGGGCTGCTGGCGTTCAACCGGCTGCCGGACGGGGAGGTCGCGGGCAGCGTCATGACCGTCATGGTGACCTGCGTGCTCGGGAGCGTGCTGCTGCACGGGATGGGCGGCGGACCGCTGGTGCGGGCGCTGACCGGAGCGGGGCGGCGGGGGCCGGAGCAGCCGGTCAGCGGGGCGCTGCCAGCCGGGTGACGGGCTCCCGCCGCGCCCCGCGCGCGGCAGGATCGTCCGGGCGGTCCGACCAGGGACCGGATCTGGATGGTGCGCGTGCTCAACCCGTTGGACCTGTCCCTGTTGACCGGACCGATCCCCGTCACGGCAACGGCCGCCGCCGTGCTCGCGCTCGCGCGCCTGGCGTTCCGGCGGGAGCGGACGTGGTGGACCAGGGCGCTGCCCATCGTGGTCGTCGCGTGCGCGGCGCTGGTGCTGGGCGCGGTCCACGCAATCGACCACGTGTGGCGGCCGTGGCCGGAACCGCTGCCGGGCGTCGTGGTGGCGTGGGTGGGCGCGGCCCTGCTCGCCGTGGGCTTGACGACAGCGCGGTGGCGCGCCTCGCGAGGGCGCGCGGTCGACGTGGCGCTGGTGCTGGTGGTGCTGCTGGGCGCGGGCCTGGGGGTGAACGGGCACTTCGGCTTCTACCCCACCACTCGCGCGGTCCTGGAGGTGCTCGTGAACGACCGGGTCGACCTGGCCGAGGCCGCCACGCCGACGACGAGCGTGCTGGAGGTCCCCGAGGGCGCCCGGCTCGCGGACGTCTGGCGCAGGCCCGAGAACCTGCCCGAGCGCGGCACGGTGTCCGAGGCGGTGATCCCCGGCGGGTTCGCGGCCAGGCCCGCGTGGATCTACCTGCCGCCCGCCTACGCCGCGTCCCCGCGCCCGAGGCTCCCGGTCGTGGTGCTGCTCGCGGGACAACCGGGCTCGCCGCGCGACTGGTTCGACGCGGGCAGGCTCACCGAGCACCTGGACGCGTTCGCGCGGGCGCACGACGGGCTGGCGCCGGTCGTGGTGGTGGCCGACCAGCTCGGCGCGCGGACGGCGAACCCGCTGTGCCTGGACTCGCGGCTGGGGCGGTCGGAGACGTACCTGGCGCGCGAGGTGCCCGCGTGGGTCAAGCAGCGGTTGACCGTGGACGAGCGGCGCGAGGCGTGGACGATCGCGGGCGCGTCCCAGGGCGGCACGTGCGCGCTCCAGCTCGCGGTGCGCGCGCCGGAGGTGTACGGGAGCTTCGTCGACCTCGCCGGGCAGCGCGAGCCCACGCTCGGCTCCCGCGCCGAGACGGTCGAGGCCGCGTTCGGCGGCGACGAGGCGGCGTTCACCCGCGTCAACCCGCTGGACGTCCTCGCACGGCAACGGTTCCCGGACACGGCGGGCGTGCTCGTCGTCGGCCGCGAGGACAGCGCTTACCGGCAGGCCAGCGCCGACGTGCTCGCGGCCTGCCGCGCGGCCGGGATGGACGTGCGGCGGGAGGAGCGGCCGGGCGGGCACGACTGGAACGTCTGGCGCTCCGGCCTGCGCGACTCGCTGCCGTGGCTGGCCGCGCGGACGGGACTGGTCCGGTGAGCGCGCGGCGGCTCCTCCGCTTCGTGCAGGCCGCTCCGGTGACGTGCGTCTTCCTGGTGGCGCTCTGGACGCTCGGGGCGCTGACCGGCGCGACGCACGGCCCGGACGAGAACCTCCTGGCCCGCTTCGGCTTCAGCACCACCAGTCCACTGTGGACCTCGGTCACCTCCGCGCTGTGGGCGGGCGACCTGACCGGGTACCTGGCGTCCACGGTGCTGCTGCTGGTGTTCGGCTCGCTGGCCGAGCGCGAGCTGGGCGGGCTGCGCACGGCCGGGATCTTCCTCGGCTCGCACGTGCTCGGCGTGCTGCTGACCAGGCAGCTGCTGCTGCTCGAACTGGGCGTGGAGTGGTCCTGGTTCGACTCGCTCACCGAGGAGTTCGCGGCCACCCCCTCGATCGGCGGCGTCGGTCTGGCGCTGGCGCTGACGTTCCGGATGCCCCGGCTGTGGCGTCGGCGGGTGCGGTTGTCCACGCTGGTGTCGGTGGCGGTGCTGGCCCTGTACTCCGGGTGGCTGGAGGACCTGCTGCGGGTGAGCGGGGCCTTGGCGGGGCTGCTGATCGGGGCGCTGTGCCTGCGGGAACGGGCCGCCGGGCAAGCGGCCCGCACGCGCGCGGAGACTCGGGTCCTCGTGGCGCTGCTGGTGGCCGCCTCCGCGCTGGGGCCGGTGGTGGCGCTGCTCTCGCCGTTCCCCCACGGACCGCTGTCCTGGTACTCCGACGTCGTGGCGCTCGCGCAGCCGACCCCGGACGAGGTCGTGGCGGCGTGCGCCTGGGACGGCGAGCAGGCCTGCCGGACGGCGCGCGTCCAGCTGTCGTACGGGCGGTTCCCCGCGCTGGTGATGTCGCTGCTGCCCGCGTTGCTGCTGCTGGTGCTCGCGGAGGGCTTGCGGCGCGGGCGGCGGTTCGCGTGGCGGGCGGCGCTGGTGTGCGAGTCGGCGCACGCGGCGATCATCGGCTGGCACGTGCTGGACGACGCGCGCGTCCCGGAGGTGGACCGGTTCGAGCTGGTCTTCTCCTACGGCGTCCCGGTTCTGGGGCCGGTGGCGGTCGTGCTGGTGCTGCTCGCGACCCGGACGTGCTTCACCGCGCGGCTGCCCGATCGCGCGGCGCGCGGGCTGCGGCGGGCGGTGCTGGGCAGCGGGATGGCGCTGTCGGCGCTGTACGTGCTGGGCGGTTTCCTGGTGCGCGAGCGGTTCACGCCGTCACCGGGGTTGGGCGGGCTGCTCGCGGACCTGCCGACGCGCTTCCTGCCGCCGGGGTACCTGTCGGGGCTGGTGGAGGCGCGGTTCACCCCGGACGGTTTTGTTGCCACGGCGCTGTTCGAGCACGTGGGCGTGGTGTTCTGGCTGGTCGTGCTGGCGGGGTCGCTGACGGCGTCCTGGCGGACGTGGCCGGTGGTGGACGAGTGGGACGGCGCGCACGCGCGGGAGCTGCTGCGCAGGCACGGCGGGTCGTCGCTGTCGCACCTGACGACGTGGAGCGGGAACCGGTACTGGTTCAGCCGGGACCGGCAGACGGTGATCGCCTACCGGGTGGTGGCGACGGTCGCGCTGACCGTGGGCGACCCGATCGGACCGGCGGGGGCGGGGGCGGTGCGCGACTTCGCGGCCTTCTGCCAGGACAACGGGTGGACGCCGTGCCTGTACAGCGTCGGCACGGGGACCAGGGACGCCGCGCGGGAGCTGGGCTGGTCCTCGGTGCAGGTGGCCGAGGACGCGGTGGTGGAGCTGGGTTCGCTGAGCTTCACCGGCAAGAAGTGGCAGGACGTGCGCACGGCGCTGAACAAGGCGGACCGGGCCGGGATCACCGCCGAGTGGTGCGAGTTCACCGACCTGCCGCCGGGGATCACCGACCAGATCCGGTCGATCTCGGCGCAGTGGTTGTCGGACAAGGGCTTGCCGGAGCTGGGCTTCACCCTGGGCGGCGTGGCGGAGCTGGCGGGCGAGGGCGTGCGCTGCCTGATCGCGGTCGACCAGGACCGCACCGTGCACGGCGTCACGAGCTGGCTGCCGGTGCGCGCCGCGAACGGCGAGGTCGTCGGCTGGACCCTGGACTTCACCCGCCGCCGCGCCCAGGGCTTCCGGGGGACCTCGGAGTTCCTGATCGCCTCGGCCGCGCTGCGGGCGCAGGAGGAGGGCGCGCGCTTCCTGAGCCTGTCCGGCGCCCCGCTGGCCCGCCTGGACCGGGGCGAGCGCCCACGCGCGTCCCAACGCCTGCTGGACCTGGCGGGCCGGGCCCTGGAACCGGTGTACGGCTTCCGCTCGCTGTTCGCGTTCAAGTCGAAGTTCCAACCGGTCTACCGCCCGCTGTTCATGACCTACCCGGACCCTGCGGCCCTGCCGACCATCGCGAACGCCGTCAGCCGCGCCTACCTGCCCCGGTTGAGCGGGCGGCAGGTGGTGCGGTTGGCGGTGGCGATGGTCAGGCGCGGGTGATCGGCGGGAGGCTTCCCGCAGGAGCGGTCGCAGTCGTGGCGGCTGCCGGCAGTGGGACGCCGCCGCGCGCGCCCGGCGGCCAGCGGCGGGGCCACTCGTCGACCTCCCCGGCCTCCCGCGTGCCAAGGGCCCGGAAGATCGCCGCCGCCGCGTTCCAGTGCGCGGCGGCGGTGGCCGGATCGCCCGCGCGCGCGTGGACCGCGCCCAGGTCGCGTCGGGTGCGGGCCTGCCACAGGCGGTGGTCCAGCTCGGTCCACGTCGTCAGGGCGCCGTCCAGCTCGCGCTGCGCCTCCGGCAGGCGGCCTGCCACCAGGTGGAGTTCGCCCAGCGTGCGCTGCACCAGCGCCGCGCCCAGGCGGTCGCCGTGCTCGGCGCAGACCCTTCGGGCGTGCAGCAGGGGTTCCAGGGCGCGTTCGGGGTGGCCGGTGCGGATCCAGACCTTCGCGAGGGCCTGCGTGGTGTACGAAGAGAGCAGTTGTTCGCCGGACGCCTTGGCCAGGCTGTGCGCCTGGTCGCTCCAGCGGGCCGCCTCGGTCAGGTCGCCGCGCGCCCGGTGCACCAAACCTATGCCCCGCACCGCGATCGCCTCCCCCGCGCGGTGCCCGAGGGCGCGGTAGTGCTCGACCGCCGCGCGCAGGTGGGTCATGGCCTGCTCGTCCAGGCCGCGCTCGCGGTAGGCGTAGCCGAGGCCGTAGTGGGCGTTGGCGCTGCCCTCCTGCAGGCCGAGGCGGTCGAACTCGGCCAGGTGCTCCGACAGGAGCGGGATGGATCTGCTGTGGTCGCCCAGTTCCCGGTAAACGGTGGCCAGGCCCGTGGCGGCCGAGGCCGCGCCCGCCGCGTCGCCCAGTTCCAGGAACAGCGTCCGCGCGCGGTCGAACAGGTCGGCGGACTCGGCGAAGCGGTCCTGCGCGTAGCGGAGCTGGGCGCGGCCGTAGCAGGTGCCCGCCAGCACGCCCCGCTCACCGGCCGTCGTCGCCGCCGCGGCCACCGCGTCGCGGACGCGCTCCCAGCCGGCGAAGTCGTTGGTCTTGGCGAACGAGGCGAACACCAGCGCGTCGGCCAGCGCCGCCGCCTGCCGCACCAGACCCCGTCGTGCGGCCACCTCCACCAGCACGACCAGCGTCGGCTCCTCGGCCGCCAGGTCGATGGCGACGCCCCGGCAGGCGGGCGGCTCCGGCAGCGGGGCGTCGCGCTCGTGGCGCACCAAATACGCGCGCCGCGTGTCGTGACCGCGCACCAGGTGCACGGCGGCGGCCAGCACGCGGTCCAGCATCGCGACGGACTCCTCGGGCGACTCCTCGACGTGCGCGCGTTCGGCGGCGTAGAGGCGCACCAGGTCGTGGACGCGGTAGCGGGGGTTGGTCCCGTCGCCCGCCGCCGCCTCCACCAGCCTGGCGTCGACCAGGTGCTCCAGGAGGTCGTCGGTGGTGCTGGCGTCGGCCCCCAGCGCGGCGGAGAGGAGCCACGGGGCCAGTTCGCCGACGTCCACCGCGCCCACGGCCCGCAGGGCGCGCCGGGCGTCGCCGGACAGGCCCTGGTAGCCGACGTCGATGCCGGTCCGCACGCGCAGGTCGTCCACGGCCAGCTCGTCCAGGCGCCTGCTGCGGTCGGCCATGCGGGTCACCAGCTTCGCCACCGGCCAGTGCGGGCGGGCGGCCAGGCGGGCGCCGACGATGCGCAGCGCCAGCGGCAGACCGGCGCACAGCGCGACCAGGCGGGCCGTCGCCTCGGGTTCGGCGGACAAGCGGTCGGGGCCCACCACGCGCTCCAGCAACCGGTGCGCGTCGCGGTCGTCCATCACCCGCAGCTCGACCCGCGACGCGCCCGGTAACGCGGTCAGCCAGGCGCGGGTGGAGACGAGCAGGGCGCACCCCGGACCGCTGGGCAGCAGGGGGCGCACCTGCTCGGCGCCCGCGGCGTCGTCGAGCACGACCAGGACCCGCCTGCCGTGCGTGATGGCCCGGTAGCGGGCCAGGTCGGCGTCGAAACCGGCGTCGACGCCGGTCGGGTCGAGCGCCCGCAGCGCGCGGCCCAGCACCTCCGCCGGGGACATGGGGGTGCCGAGCGCGCCGTTCAGGCTCAGGAACAGCGCGCCGTCGGGGTACTCGGCGCGGACCAGGTTGGCCAGGCGCACGGTGAACGCGGTCTTGCCCACCCCGGCCGGACCGGACACCACGACCACCGGGGAGCGGTGCCGCAAGCCGTCCCTCGCCTCGGCCAGCAGGTCCTCGCCGCCGGTGTGGTCGGGCAGGTCGGGCGGGAGCTGGAACACCGGGGCCACCGGGACCGGGCGGGGCGCGCGGTCGAGGCCGTCGCGCAGCAGGGTCTCGTGCAGGTGGCGCAGTTCGGGACCGGGTTCGACGCCCAGCTCGTCGGCGATGCGGGTGCGGGCCCGCGCGTACTGGTCCAGCGCCTCGGCGGACCGGCCGCCGCGCGCCAGCGCCCGCATGAGCACGCCCACCGGTCGCTCCATCAGCGGGTGGCGTTCGACCAGGTCCAGCAGCGGGCCGATCACCGCCTCCGGGGAGCCCGCCTCGACGTGCGCGCCCGCCCAGCCGACCAGCGCGTCGACGTGCAGGCGCTGCCACGTCTCGCGCGTGCGGACCGCCCACTCCCCGGCCAGGTCGGCCAGCGGGGTGCCCCGCCACAGGCGCAGCGCCCGGTCGAGCAGCTCGACGCGGTCGGCCACCGGCAGTTCGGCGCACTCCGCGCGCTTGACCAGGGTCCGGAACCGCAGGGCGTCGACGTGGTCCGGGGCGAGGTCGAGCAGGTAGCCGCCGGATCGGCGTGGCAGCGGGATCGTCGGGCCCAACGTCCGCCGCAGGCGGGTGATGTGCACGTAGAGCGCGTCGCGGGCGCGGGCGGGTGGGGTCTCGCCCCAGACGCGGCGCAGGAGGGTGTCCACGCCGACCGGCCTGCCCGCCTCCACCGCCAGCGCGGCCAGCACCGCCCGCTGGCGCGGCTGGACGGGTTCCACCTCGTGGTCGCGCTCCCACACGCCGACCGGACCCAGCAGCCTGACCTCCATCGCGCCCCCCGGCACCACTTCTGCGCAGCGGCGTCAAGGATTTCGCAAGACCCCGTGAATGTCCATGTCCGAGGGTCCCCGTCGTACCGGGGAGAAGCACCACGGGGGGAGAGCGAGTGCAGTTCAGACGCAAGATCATCACAGCGTTCAGCGCGCTTCTGCTGACCGCGACCACCGCGCTCGGCGGGGCCGTCGCCCACGCCGACCCGCGCGCGCAGGAGCAGGTCGGAGCGCCGCCGTCGGCCACGGCGCTGCCGGGTCTCGGGCCGCAGATCACCAGGGCCGAGGTCCTCGCCCGCGCACAGCGGTGGGTGGACCAGGAGGTGCTCTACAGCCAGGACCAGACCAAGGCGGTCGACGACGGCGATGGGCACAAGTACCGCCCGGACTGCTCCGGGTACGTGTCGATGGCCTGGCACCTGCCGAAGAAGACGGACGGCTGGGACCTCAACACCGGCGACTTCGCCACGTGGAGCGGGAAGACCTTCCTCGGCAGTTACGACGAGCTGAAACCGGGTGACGCGCTGCTCAGCAGCGGGCACATGGTCCTGTTCGACAAGTGGGCCGACGCCGGGCGCACCGAGATGTGGATCTACCAGGAGCGGACCTGGGGCGACGTGGCGCAGCACGTGAAGCGGTCGCGCTCCAGTTATGAGGCCGACGACTTCCGCGCGCTGCGGTACCTCAACATCGTGGACAGCACGCCGGTCGTGAACGGGGAGACGCAGGTCCGGGGCGACTTCACCGGGGACGGCAAGGACGACCTGGTGATGCTCTACGACTACCCCGGCGCCCGCAGCGTGGCGTTCGTCGCGCGGTCGACCGGAACGTCCTTCGACTGGCCCGCGTCGTGGTGGGACTCGGGGGCGGGCACGTGGGAGGCCGGGCGCAGCAAGCTGTCGGTCGGCGACGTGAACGGTGACGGCAAGGACGACCTCATCCTGCTCTACGACTACCCCGGCGCCCGGACCGTCGCGTTCGTGGCCCGGTCGACCGGGTCGTCCTTCGAGTGGCCGGTGTCGTGGTGGGACTCGGGGGCAGGAACGTGGGAGGCGGGGCGGAGCCGACCGGTGGTCGGTGACGTGACCGGGGACGGCAAGGCCGATCTGGTGATGCTCTACGACTACCCCAACGCCCGGACCGTGGCGTTCGTCGGGCGGTCCACCGGGACGTCCTTCGAGTGGCCCGCGTCGTGGTGGGACTCGGGCGCGGGCACGTGGGAAGCCGGGCGCACCAAGCTGTCGATCGGCGACACGACCGGCGACGGCAAAGCCGACCTGGTGATGCTCTACGACTACCCCAACGGCCGCACCGCCGCCTTCGTGGCCCGCTCGACCGGCACGTCCTTCGAGTGGCCCGCCTTCTGGTGGGACTCGGGCAACGGGACCTGGGAAGCGGGGCGCAGCAAGCTGTCGGTCGGCGACACGACCGGCGACGGCAAGGACGACGTGGTGATCCTCTACGACTACCCCGGCGGTCGCACCGCCGCCTTCGTGGCCCGCTCGACCGGCACGTCCTTCGACTGGCCCGCCTCCTGGTGGGACTCCGGGGCGGGCATGTGGGAGGCGGGGCGCACCAAGCTCGTCCTCGGCGACCACACCGGTGACGGCCTGGTCGACGCCACCCTGCTCTACGACTACCCCGGCGCGCGGACCACCGCGTTCGTCGCCCGCTCGACCGGCACGGCCCTGGTGTGGCCGCTGGCGTGGTGGGACTCGGGCGCGGGCGCGTGGGAGTGGGGGCGCTCGCGGGTCGCCTGACGCTCACCGCAGGGGGCGGATCGGCGCGTGCCGGTCCGCCCTTCCCGCGCGGTCGGGGCCGACGATCAGCGGGGATCGCCGAACCAGTGGCGGCACGCCGCTTCGAGGGTGTGGGCCTCGTCGTCGCGGCCTGCGGTCCAGCACGTGTAGCCGTCGGGGCGGATGAGCACCGGCTTGACCGTGGTCCCCTCCCCCGCGCGGTCCACGCGGTCCTTCCAGGGGGCGGCGACGTCGGCGAACCGGTCGGTCGGGTCGAGCAGCACGCCGCGTCCGGAGCGGAGCAGTTCGTGCGAGCGGACCGGGCCGAGGTCGTGGTCCGGGGCGGGGAGGCCGATCAGCGGGTCGGTGTCGGCGTTCGGCATCGGGTAGCGGATTCCCATGCCTGACAGGACGTCGTCCAAGTGGTGCTGCACCTCAGGCAGGCGCGTCAGGTCCGCGAACAGGTCCCTGGCGGCGATCAGGTCCGGGTCGGCCGCGCCCTGCTGGTCCATGAGCAGGCTCTGCGCCTGGACGTTGCGCAGCACGGCGGCGCCGACCGGGTGGCGTTCGGCGTGGTAGGTGTCGAGCAGGTGGTCAGGGGCCCGGCCGTGCACGGCGGCGGCCAGCTTCCAGCCCAGGTTGACCGCGTCGCCGATGCCGGTGTTCATGCCCTGCGCGCCGATCGGCAGGTGCACGTGGGCGGCGTCACCCGCCAGGAAGACGCGGCCGTGGCGGTAGTTCGCGGCCTGCCGGGCGGCGTTGGTGATGCGCCTGGCGTAGCGCAGGTCGAGCAGGCGGACGCGGTCGCCGAGGACGGCGCGCAGGCCGTCGCGGATCTCGTCCTCGGTGATGGGGTGCTCGCGCGGCAGGGAACGGCCTGGGCCGCCGAACGAGAGCCGGTGCAGCGGCCTTCCGCGCTCGTCCACGCCGAGCGGGAAGACCGAGACCCAGTTGCCGTCCTCGCCTCGGGTGTGGGTGCTCGTGGTGTCGTGGCCCTCCAAGCGGACGTCGGCGGCGACCACGGTGTGCGTGCCGGGACGGCCGGGGAAATCAGCGTTCAGCAGGGAGCGCACCGCGCTGTGGGCGCCATCGGCTGCGACCAGGTAGCGGCAGCGGACTGTGGCGCCGCCTGCGAAGGTGGCGGTGACCGACTCCGCGTCCTGGGTGAGCGCGGTCAGCTCGTGCTCGCGCTGGACGTGGACGTCGTGCTCGGCGAGGTGCCGCTCCAGGACTTTCTCGACCACCACCTGCGGGATCGAGCGCCACGGGTGGCGGTGCCTGGACCTGGTGAGCGGCAACGTGATGCCCGCGAAGTGGGCGGCGCCGGTCGGGTGGTCACCGGTGGCCAGCAGCGGTTCCAGCAGGCCGCGCTGGTCGAAGACCTCCAGCACGCGGGACTGCACGCCGCCCGCCTTGGACAGGGCGCTGCGCCGCGCCAGCTTGTCGACCAGCAGCACCGGCGCCCCGGCTAGCCTCAGCTCCCCTGCCAGCGCCATGCCGGTCGGGCCGGCTCCCACGACGAGCACGTCGACGTCCACGGGTTCTCCCTCGGTGGTGGATCAGGACGGGGGCAACGCTGCGCGTGCCGGACCGTTCAGGCCACAAAAGGGGGTGGGCGCGTCGGTATCCGACATCAACTAGGCTTCAGGCGGTGGAATTCGACGTCCTGGACCGGCAGCTCGCGCACGCCCTGCAGGTCGACGGCCGGGCCCCGTTCAGCGCGATCGCCGAGGTGCTCGGCGTCTCCGACCGCACCGTCGCGCGCCGGTACGCCCGGTTGCGCTCGGCCGGGGCGCTGCGGGTGGTCGGCGGGGTGGACCCGACCGCGCTGGGCGCGGTGATGTGGTTCCTGCGGATTCGCTGCGCGCCCGCCGCCGCGCTCCCGGTCGCCGAGGCGCTGGCCCGGCGCGCCGACACGTCCTGGGTGAGCATCGCCTCCGGTGGCGCGGAGATCACCTGCGCGGTGCGCGCCGAGAGCGCGGCCGACAGCGAGGCGCTGCTGCTGGCCAGGCTCCCCCGCACCCCGCGCGTGGAGGGGGTGAGCGCGCACTCGGTGCTGCACGCGTTCTACGGCGGCCCGGACAACCTGATCGCCAAGCTCGGGGCGCTGGACGAGGCTCAGGTCGAGCGGCTGCGGCCGGACCCGGTGCCGCACAGGCCGGGAACGGCGCGGTTGGACGACGGGGACCGCGCGCTGCTCGCCGCGCTCGCCGTCGACGGGCGGACCGGGTTCGAGCGGCTGGCCGCGCTGACCGGCTGGTCGCCGACCACGGTGCGGCGGCGGATGGGCGAGCTGCGCGAGCACGGGGTGCTGTACCTGGACGTCGACGTGAACGCCGCGCTGCTCGGGGGCGGCGCGCGGACGTTGCTGTGGCTCTCGGTCGCCCCCGCGCACCTGGAGGAGGCCGGGACGGCGCTGGCGCAGCACCCGGAGATCGCGTTCGCGGCGGCCACCACCGGGCCGACGAACCTCTGCGCGACGGCGGTGTGCGCGGACCAGCGCGCGCTGTACCGGTACCTGACGACGCGCATCGCCGCGCTGCCCGCCGTGACGCACGTCGAGACCGCGCCGGTGATCAAGACGCTCAAGCAGGCGGGCAGGCAGCTCTGACGCCGTGCCGCCGTCGGCAGGAGCGCTGACGACGACACGGCGGAAACCCTTGCGTCAGAACGAGTTGCCGAACGCGCTCGACAGGTACTCGCGCGCGTCGCGCAGCGCCCCGTCGATGATCCTGGCCGCCTGCCGCGCCTGCTCCGGCTCGTGCGCGGCCTGCACCTGGAGGCGGAAGCGGGAGGCGCCGGTCGGGGTCACCGGGAACTCCACCATGAACGCCAGCACGCCCCGGTCGAACAGCAGCCGGTTCACCGTCCTGGCCAGCTTCTCGTTGCCGATCAGGACCGGCACGATCGGGCTCGGCGAGCCCATGCACGTCAGGCCGCGCGCGGTCAGCTCGTCGCGCAGGGCGTGGATCGCGGCGAACAGGCGGCCCCGCAGGGCCTCGCCCTCGTCGGTCCGGACGATCTGCGCCGCCTTGAGCACCACCGCGGTCTGCATCGGGGACAGGGCGTTGGAGAAGAAGTGCGACCCGGCGAACATCTTGATGTACTGCTTGACCGCAGGGGACTTCGCGGCGACGAAACCACCGTTGGAGGCGAAGGTCTTGGAGAACGCGCCCATGACCAGGTCGACCTCGCCGAGCATCTCCTGCATCCCCAGCACGCCGGTGCCGCCGGGGCCCATCGAGCCCAGGTCGTGCGCCACGTCCACCAGCAGGATCGCGTCGTGCTCACGGCAGACCTGTTGCAGCGCAACGATATCCGGCCAGTCTGCGTCCACCGAGAACAGGCCGTCGGTGATGACCATGATGCCGTTGTGGGGGTCGGTGGCGCGGATGCGGGCCAGGTTGGCGCGCACGGACTCGACGTCCAGGTGCGCGTAGCGGGTGATGTTCCTCGTCGCCGCGCGCGCACCGGATTGCAGGCAGGAGTGGGCGAGGCGGTCGATGAGGATGTGGTCCTCCTGGCGCACCAGCCCGGTGACCGTGCCGAAGCCCGCCGACCAGCCGTTGGAGAACAGGGTCACGTGCTCCAGCCCCACCAGCTCGCCGAGGACGGCCTCCAGCTCGTCGGAGATGCGGGTGTTGCCCAGCACCATGGGCGACCCGGCGCTGTGCGGGCCGAAGTCGCGCATCGCCCTGACCGCCGCCTCGCGGATCTCCGGGTGGGCGTTGAACGACAGGTAGTCCTGGGAGTTGAAGTTGATGCCCTGCGCGGGTTTGCTCAGGTCGTTGGTGATCGTCGCGATCCCGCCGGGCGCGGCCTCCAGGACGCGGGAGTACTGCCAGGTCTCGGTGCGCCTGCGCGCCTCCACCCAGCCGTGGAACTCCTCGGTGCGGCGCAGCAGGTTCGCGCCGACGGGGCGGAAGAAGTCGTAGGCGTTCTTGTCGAGCGCGTAGTCCTCGTCGGGGTCGATCGCGGGCGCGGCGGTGGTCGCCGGTTCCCACATCGGCTCCAGGTCCGCGCGGACCGCCGGGTAGTCCTCGGCGAAGAAGCGGGCCGCCTCGTCGGCGGGGAGCGCGTCCAGCTCCTCCAGGTCCTCCCAGGGGATGTGGGAGGCCCAGTTGCGCATCATGTCCGACACCTCGCGCGCCGCCGCGGCGACCGTCTTGGCGGCGGTGGTCGGGTCGGCCTCGGCGGTGTCGGCGGCGGTGATGATCGCGGCGACGAGCTCGCCGTCCTCGCGCTGGTGCGCCACGGTCCCGGTCATCGGCTCGCCTCCGCTTCCACGCGCTGGAACGGGTTCCGCTGGTGCTCGCGGTAGGCGGCCTCGAAGTCGGTGAACGCCTCGTGGCCGCGCGAGGACTCCTTGGCGGTGTCGTTGAGCAGGAACACGTTGGAGGGGTCGAAGAACTCCGAGACCGGGGCGACGTCGACGTGGGTGGCGATGAAGCGGTCGATCTCGGTCTGGTTGCCGCGCAGGATCGCGAACAGCTGGAGCTCGTCGTGCCGCAGCGGTTTCATCTCCGCGAGCGTGCAGACGTAGTCGTAGTAGGCGGCGGCGGTCTGGCTGCGGCGCTTGGCCGCGTACCCGGCCATCGCGGTGTCCCGGTCGGTCTCGCCGCCCAGCCACCGGCCGACCGCCTCGGCCGCGAGCTCCGCGTCGCGCAGGGCGTGGGTGATGCCGAGCGCGGTGCACTGGTCCTTGAACGACTCGGCGTCGCCCACCAGCAGCCAGCCGGGACCGTGCAGCCGCCGCAGGAACGCGGCCTGGTCGAGCGTGCCGTAGAAGCGCTCCTCGCGCCGCGCTTGGGCGACCGTGGCCGCCGCCTGCTCGCTGATCAGCCCGAGCGCGCGGTGGAAGTTGCCCTCGACGTCGGCCCGGAACTGCGCGGCCCACTCGCTGGGCCCCCAGGTGAGCACCATGGTGCGGCCGTCGTTGGTGGAGGCCATCGCCATGCCGAGCCTGCCCCGGCGGTGGATCTGCGCCTCGGCGTCGGGGATGCCGCTGAAGTAGCTCCAGTAGGCGAAGGTGCAGCGCGGGCGCTCGTCGAACTTCTCCAGCCCGAGGGCGCGCGCGACGAACGAGTTGCGCCCGTCCGCGCCGATCACGACCTGCGCGCGCTCCTCCGAGCCGTCCCGGCCACGGATGCCGACGACGGTCCCGTCCTCGTCACGCAGCAGCTCGGTGACGGTGTACCCCTCGCGGAACTCGACGCCCGCGCTCACCGCGTTGTCGACCAGGAGCTTGTCCAGCACGTGCCTGCGGACCGAGAAGTACTCCTGGGTGATGCCGCTGTCGTCGTCGTGCAGCAGGCGGAACTGGTTGCGCAGCAGCTCCTCGGGCACGCTGCCGCGCAGGGCGATCCCGTCGTTGACGACGGTGACCGAGGTGTGGGCGGGCGTGACGGCCCGGACCTGGTCGAGGACGCCCAACCGGTTCAGGTAGGAGGCGCCGTGCGGCCAGACGAAGTGCGTGGACAGCACGTCGCTGGGGAACCGGGAGCGGTCGACGACCAGAACCCGCAGACCGCGCCTGGCCAGGTGCGTCCCGACCGCGGCTCCGGCACAGCGACCACCTATTACAATGGCGTTGTACATGCGGGCAACCCAACCGCAGGTGAAAAACCCTGTACAGGACCGAATGGCCGGTAGCTCCGCGTTTCCGAAGTGGCGGCGGAGAACTTCGAAAAACGCCGTCGAACTGGGGTTTTCCTGCGAGTTCGGATGTGAGGCGTGGTTGATTCCGGGCGAAAAGCGGCAGATTTCCGTTGAGGTATGCGCATTGACGTGGAAACCGTGTCTGCGGAACAGCGGATGATCACACCGGGGGACGGTCGGGCGGGGACGCGCAGGGGCCACATCTGGTCGACCTGAGCGGGTTGGTGCTGAGCAGCTCAGGTAGCGAATCGCCGGGGGGGTGGCCTCTTGCGGTTCCCCTCCGGGGAGGGACGGAGGTTTTCCGCGCGCGCCGCACCACCGGCGGGAGCCTGGAGGCGACCATTGGACACCCAGCTTTGGGAGCGCTCCCATCACTAATCGGGAGCGAGCTGGTGGGATTTCCCTTTGGCAGAGTGGAAACTTCCCCTCCTCGGCACCGCGACCACCGTCCAGGAAGGGCGTCAACGCCAGGACCCGTTCAGCGGAACGGCTAAAAATAGCCGTTCTCTTTAGCACCGTCCCCTGCGGACGAGGGTCGGTTCGACGAAGTCGACGAGGTCGACGAGGCGTAGGTTCCGGTGGTCACGCCGGACGGGCCCGGTGCGCCGGTGTGGGCCGACTCGGGCTGAGGATGTGGGGTCGCGGACGTGCTGCGGTCAGAGGACCTCCAGCGCGTCCCCCTCCCACGGGCGCATCCCGCCCCGCGTGTCCAGCAGCAACCGGCTGTGCGCGGCCAGCTCCTCGGGGGCGAAGGCGCGGTGGTGGGTCACCACGATGGTCAAAGCGCAGGCGCGCAGACCGGTCACCAGGTCGGGTTCGCGGGGCACCGGCACGTCGTCCACGGACCACTCCGCGACGTGCGGGTCGTGGAAGGCCACCTCCGCGCCCCGGTCGCGCAGCAGGCGCGCCACCGGGGTCGCCGGGGTCTCGCGCAGGTCGGCCACGTCCGCCTTGTACGTGACGCCGCACAGCAGCACCCGCTCCCCCGCCAGGTCCACCCCGTGGCGCAGCGCCAGGGCCGCCGCGCGCTCCACGACGTGGCCGGGCATCCGGGAGTTCACCTCCTGCGCCGCCTCCACCAGGCGGAACGGGTGGCCGAGCGCGCGCACGCGGTGGCTGAGCAGGTATGGGTCCACAGCTATGCAGTGCCCGCCCACGCCCGGTCCGGGGTGGAAGGGCTGGAAGCCGAAGGGCTTGGTCGCGGCGCTGTCGATCACGTCCCACGGGTCGACGCCCAGCTCGCGGCAGAGCACGGTCAGCTCGTTGACCAGGGCGATGTTCACGTGCCGGTAGGTGTTCTCCAGCAGCTTGGCCATCTCCGCCTCGCGCGCGCCCTTGGCCAGGTGCACGCTCGCGACGAACTTGCCGTAGAACTCGGCCGCCGCCGCGCCGCACGCCGGGGTCAGGCCGCCGACGACCTTCGGGGTGACGCGCACCCCGCGCGCGGCGTTGCCGGGGTCGACCCGCTCCGGGGAGAACGCCAGCGGGAAGTCCGCGCCCGCGCGCAGGCCCGAGGTCTCCAGCAGCGGGGCCACGACCTCCTCGGTGGTCCCCGGGTAGGTGGTCGACTCCAGCACCACCAGGGTTCCCGGCCGCAGGCGCGCGGCCACGGCGGTGCAGGCGGCGCGCACGGCGGTCAGGTCCGGCGCGCCGTCCGGCGTCAGCGGGGTGGGCACGCACAGCACCACCGCGCCCGCCCCCGCGAGCACCTCGTCGTCGCCGGTGGGGCGGAAGCCCGAGGCCAGCATCCACGCCACGTCGGCCTCGCCCACGTCGCCGACGTGCGAGCGGCCCGCCAGCAGTCCGGCCACGACCGACGCGTCGGTGTCGAGCCCGGCGACCGCGAGTCCCGCGCGGCACGCCTCGCGCGCCAGCGGCAGGCCCACGTAGCCGAGGCCGACGACGACCAGGTCGACGCCCGCGCTCACAGCCGGTTCCCGTAGTGGTAGGCGGCGTACCGGACCACGCGCTCCAGGCGGTGCCAGCGCGTGGGCTGCGACGCGATCCGGTACAGCCACTCCAGCTGCGCCTTGCGGAACAGCGCGGGCGCCCGCTTCACGGTCCCGGCGACGACGTCGAACGTGCCGCCGACGCCGACGTAGAGCGCGTCGGGGTGGGCGGCCCGGCACTCGCGCATGAACAGCTCCTGCCGGGGCGACCCCAGCGCCACGGTGACGATCCGCGCGCCGCTGGCCCGCACCCGCTCGATCACCTCGGCCCGCTCGGCGGGTGTGAAGTAGCCGTGCCTGCCGCCCACCACGTCGACCCGCCACTCCTCGGACACCTTGCGGCGCACCGCGTCCAGCACCTCGGGTCGGCCGCCGAGCAGGAACACGCCCGCCCCGACCTCGCCCGCCCGGCGCATCAGGGCGGGCCACAGCTCGACTCCGGGCACCCGCTCGACCCGCACGCCGAACTTGCGCCGCAACGAGCGCACGATGCTGACGCCGTCCGCGTAGGGGAACTCGGCCTCCTGGACCACGCGGCGCAGCTCCGGGTCCCGCTCGGAGACCACGACCTTCTCCGCGTTGATCGCGACCACGAGCCCGGCTCGCGGCGTGCCGCCGTCGAAGAGGTCGTCGAGCAGGTGCTGCCGGTCGCGGTAGCCGAGCACCCCCACGCCGCGCAGCTCGTGCCGGGTGACCGCGCTCATCTCGGGACCTCCCTGGGGTGTGCGGTCCGGCAGCAGCGCGCGGACCGCCTTGGCGGTGGCGACACCGACGCCGAACACGCCGGTGTGCAGGGCGAAGCGGGACGTGAACGAGTCGAGGCCCTCGCGGACCAGGACGGCCACGGTGAACAGCGAGCCGAGGCAGAAGGCCTTCACCACGGCGTCGTCGGGACCCGCGGCGCGCAGCAGCCGGTCGAGCCCGCCGACGACCAGGCCGGTGGCGCCCGCGCCGAGCAGCACGCCGGGGACGCCGCCCATGAGGTAGGACGAGCCGACGAGGGTGGGCGAGAGGGTGGTGACGCGCTCGGCGCCCAGGACGTGCAGGGTGAAGTACTTGGCCGTGTTGAGGGTGATCCTCGGGCGGGTCGGCCACAGCCGCCTCGGGACGTAGACGTGGAAGTCGCGGATGATCGGCGCGAGTCCCTGGAAGTCGACGGTGGCGCGCTTGCGCAGGATCAGGGCCAGGTGCTCCCACGGCGAGAGGGTGTCGCGGGTGAAGACCAGGAAGTCGTGCAGCCGCTGCCAGCCGGTGGAGCCGAGGCGGTAGCGGCCCTGGGCGAGCAGGTGCAGGACGACCACGCCGCCCGCGCCCAGCGGCACGACCGTCCACTGTGGAAGGTGACCGTCGGCCAGGCCGAGGACGGTCGACAGGGCGAGCGCCATCACGAAGGTGGCGCGGGTGCCGCCGACCGCAGCGTAGGTGAGGGCGCCGAACGCGGAGGTGGTGGCGAGGAACGCGAGCCAGCGCCTGCGGGTCGGGCGCTGGAAGTAGGCGATCAGCGCGGCGGGCAGGAAGAAGTGCGGGAACCGCTTGAGCGCGACGGCGCGCACCCCCGGTGACAGGGCTTGCGCGTAGTTGGCGGCGCGCAGGAGCAGGACGCCGTTGCGGGCGGTGAACGCGGCGAGCGAACCGCAGGCCAGCGCGGCCATGGCGGCGGCCGTCGTGGTGGACTCGCGGTGGGTGAGCGCGGGCAGCGGGCGGGGCGCGCCCGTGGGGCGGGTCGTGGCGTAGGACGCGCGGTAGGCCAGGTAGAAGGCCACCGGGAGGAGCAGCGCGCCCACCGCCGGACCGGCCGGGACGCCCTCGGCGCCGAAACCCAGCACCAGCAGCAGGGTCAGGGGCACGCCGAGGTAGCTGGTGAGCGCGAACGCCAGGGAGAAGCAGGTGTCGAAGGACAGCCGGTCGGCGGGCAGGAGGGCGCGCAGCAGGTGGGCGAGCGGCGTGACGAACGAGCCGACGACGGTGGCCGGTGCGGTGGGGGGTGGTGCAGTGGGGGCCGGTGCGGTGAGGGTGAGCGCGTGCCAGGCGGGGGCGCAGTTCTCGGGGGTGAAGGACAGGGCGGACCAGCGCACGTGGGCGAGCCGGTCGCGGCAGCGCCGCACCGCCTCCGCGCCGACGTCCTCGCCGTGCCGCAGGAACGGAACGCCCTGCTCGGCCAGGTCGACGGCGAAGGTGTTGCGCTCGCTCAGGACGAAGGGCACCCCGTGCCGGATCAGCAGGCTGAGCGTGCCGATGCCCTGCTGCCTCGGCGCGAGGAGGTAGCCGAGGTCGCAGCCCGCCACCAGCGCCGCGTAGTCGTCCAGTGGCAGGGGTTCCGGGAGCAGCCGCACGGCGTCGGGGCGGAAGAGGCGGCGCGCCTCGGCGGTGACGGTGCGGCGGTAGTCGTCGTTGCCCGGTGGGTGGCCGAACGGGATGACCACGCGGGTGTCCGGGCCGAAACGGGACCGGACCGCACGCAGTGCCAGCACGTGGCGGTTGCTGCGGTCGCCGGAGTTGCCGACCAGCACCGTGAAGCCGGGACCGGGAACCGTTGGGGCCACCGGGGTTTCCGGCATCCTGGTCGGGAAGTAGAGCAGCGAGGCGGGCACGTCGGGGTGGCGCGCGCGGTAGTGGGCGAGGTCGCCGAGCGTGCCGTGGACCCGGCCGACCCGGCCGTGGGCGGCGCGGCGCATCCGGTAGAACGCCCGCGCCCGAGGCCCTTCGGCCGTCTCGTGCAGGTCGGCGCCCCAGACGTGCCAGTCGACCTGGTCTGGGCGGATCGCGCCGCCCAGCAGCGCGAGCCACAGCTCGGGGGCGAACTGGCCGTGCAGGAAGAAGCGCCGGGAGCGGTCGCGCAGCGCGGCGGTCACCGCGGAGCGGGCGAGCGCGCGACGGGTCGGGAACACGGTCACGTCCAGGTTCGGGTGCTCGCCCAGGGCGTGCGGGTCGGCCGCTGTCACCCAGAACACCGGCCTGCTGGGCGAGGTGCGGGCCACGACCCGGTCGAAGAAGCGCAGGACCGTGCTGTTGTGGTGCGGGATGTCCGATCCGAGCAGGTGGATCACGGCTGGTGGCGCCCCTTCCGGTCGTGGTGGCGCAGGACGGCGTCGACGACGGCGCGGTGCTGGGCGTCGGTCATGGCCAGGAACAGCGGCAGCCGCGCCACGCGCTCGCTGACGTCGGTGGTGTGCCGGTCGACGCCGTGGAAGCGGCCGAACCGGCGTCCGGCCGGTGAGCTGTGCAGCGGCACGAAGTGGAACGTCGCCAGCACGCCCGACGCGGCGAGGTCGGCCAGGAACCGGGCGCGCTCGGCGGGTCCCGGCAGCTTCAGGGTGAACGCGTGCGCGTTGTGCCCGCTGTGCGCCGGGATCGTGGGCAGCGCGAAGGCCCCGTCCTCGGCGACCGGTCCCAGCGCCTCCCGGTAGGCGTCCCACAGCTCGTGCCGCCGCGCGGAGATCCGGTCGGCGGCCTCGAACTGGGCGAGCAGGAACGCCGCCTGCAACTCGGACATCAGGGCGCTGGACCCCAGGTCCTGCCAGGAGTAGCGGGACACCTCGCCGCGCTGGAACCGGGCGCGGTCGGTGCCCTTCTCGCGCAGCACCTCCGCGCGGTCGGCGAACGACGGGTCGTTGACCAGGAGCGCGCCGCCCTCGCCGCCCGCCGTGAACCCCTTGGTCTCGTGGAAGCTCAGGCAGCCGAGGTGCCCGACCGCGCCGAGCGGGCGACCGCGCTGGGTGGCGAGGAGTCCCTGGGCCGCGTCCTCCACGACCCACAGGTCGTGCCGCCCGGCGACCCGCGCGAGCACCTCCAGGTCGCACGCCACGCCCGCGTAGTGCACGGCGACGACGACCTTGGTGCGCTCGGTGACCGCCGCCTCCACCAGGGTCTCGTCCAGGACCATCGTGTCCGGCCGCACGTCCACGAACACGACGCGGGCGCCGCGCAGCGCGAACGCGGTGGCCGTGGAGACGAAGGTGTAGCTGGGCATGATCACCTCGTCGCCGGGGCCGACGTCCAGCAGCAGGGCGGCCAGCTCCAGCGCCGAGGTGCAGGACGGGGTGAGCAGCGCCCGGTGCGAGCCGAGGGCGCGCTCCAGCCACTCCTGGCAGCGCAGGCCGAACGACCCGCCGCTGCCGGACAGCCCGCCGCCCGCCAGCGCGGCGTCGAGGTAGCGGCGCTCGGTGCCCACGATCGGTGGGCTGTTGAACGGGATCACCGGTACATCCAGTGCCGGATGCCCGCGACCCGCGCGCCGCGCGAGGTGTAGAGGCGGATCGCGGGCAGGTTCCCGGTCTGCGTGGTCACCCGGAGCGGGTCGAGGCCGCGGTCGGCGCACCAGTGCCGAGCGGCGTCGACCAGCGCGCCGCCGACTCCCCGGCCGGTCGCGGCGTCGGCGACGGTCAGCAGGCCGACGCGCGCCGAGCCGTCGTCGAGCGCGCGCACCGTGACGAAGGCCGGTGTCCCGTCGGCGGGCAGCAGGCAGACGTGGTCGAACGTGCCGCGCACGGCGTTCTCCACCCAGCTGCGGTAGAGCGTGCGGCGTTCCTCGGCGGTGTACCAGGGCGGGCGGAAGCGGCTGCGGCGCAAGGTGTTCGCGGCGAGGTCGCGCAGCGCGGGGACGTCCGGGAGCCGGGCGGCGCGGCAGGGGGCGCGCTCGCCGTCGACCGGGTGCGGCCAGAGCAGGTCGACCGCGCCGTCGGCGAGGCGGAAGCCGAGGTCCGCCAGGCCGTCGGCCAGCTCGGGACGGGTCGCGGGCACGGCCGCCTCCACGATGTCGTAGCCGGTCAGCCGTGCGGGCGTGAGCGGGGGCGCGGTCGGGTCGAGGTCGACCCGGCCGCAGCGGCGGGCGAACGCCTCGCTGGCCCACCGGAGCTGTTCCACCGAGCCGCGCACGGCGGTCACCGGGTGAGCCCGAGTTCGCGCTCGTAGACGTCGACCACGCGCTCGGCGGCGTGGCCGTCCCAGAGCTCGGGCCTGACGGCGGCCGGGGGCGGTCGGTCCAGGGCCTCGTGCGCGGCGCGGAGGACGGCGTCCGGGTCGACGCCGACGACGGTGTTGGTGCCCTGCTCGACCGTGATCGGGCGCTCGGTGTTCTCCCGCAACGTCAGGCAGGGCACGCCGAGGACGGTCGTCTCCTCCTGCAGGCCGCCGGAGTCGGTGAGCACGAGCCGGGCGCGCGCGGTCAGGGACAGGAAGTCCAGGTACCCCAGCGGTGGGAGCAGCCGCAGGCCGGGGGCCGAGGCCAGGACGGCTTGCGCGCGCGGGTCTCGCAACGTCCGCTCGGTGCGCGGGTGGACGGGCAGGACGACGGGCAGTCGTTCGGCTATCCCGGCCAGCGCGCCCAGGAGCGCGGCGAGCGCGACCGGGTCGTCCACTGTGGACGGCCGGTGCAGGGTGGAGACGGCGTAACCGCCCGCCGTGAGCCCGAACCGCTCGGGCGCGGCGCGCGCGGTGGCCAGGTCCAGGCAGTGCAGCAGGGTGTCGATCATGACGTTGCCGACGTGGTGCACGCGGCTCGGGTCGATCCCCTCGCGCAGCAGGTTGGCGCCCGCGTCCGGGGACGGGGTCAGGTGCAGGTCCGCGAGGTGGTCGATCACGACCCGGTTGACCTCCTCGGGCATCCGCCGGTCGAAGCTGCGCAGGCCCGCCTCGACGTGGGCGACGCGGACCTGGGCCTTGGCCGCCGCCAGCGCGGCGGCGAGCGCGCCGTTGGTGTCGCCGACGACGGTGAGCAGGTCGGGCCGGAACCGGTCGAGCAGGTCCTCCAGGCCCAGCAGGGTCCGCGCGGTCTGCTCGGCGTGGCTGCCCGACCCGGTGTCGAGCGCGAAGTCCGGCGGGGGCAGGCCGAGGTCGGCGAGGAAGACCTCGCTCAGCGCCGGGTCGTAGTGCTGCCCGGTGTGCACGACGCGCTGCTCCAGGCTCCCCCGGCGGGCGATGACCCGGTGGATGGGCGCGACCTTGGGGAAGTTCGGGCGCGCGCTGACCACGTGGAGGACCTTCGGCATCGGTACCGCCTCCCCGGCGGTGCGGGGCCGCCGGGTCCACCGCTACCGCAGACCAGCCCGGTCACCGGTCGCGGTCCTCCGGATGCCCTGCGGCGATCGGTGCGGTTCGCCCGCCCGGCGGTGCCCGGCCACCGAGCGTGCCCGCCGACCACCGCCCGTCCGGGGGTGCCCGGTCGGCGTGGGCGGTGGTAGCGGGCCCCGGCTCACCCGTTGCGCACCAACCTCCAGCGGTTGTCCGGGGTTCCGTTGTCCGAGTCCTGGACGGCCAGCGCGCCCTGGGCGGTGGAGTTGTTCTCGATCGCCAGGAGCTTGCCGCTGTTGGCGTTGCGGACGCGGTGGGTGCCGTCGCCGTTGTCGATCAGGGTCCACCGGTGGTCGGCGGTCCCCGTGTCGCCCCACTGCAGGACGCGGGCGCCGTTCGCGGTCGACATGTTCTCCACGCCCAGCACCTTGCCGCTGTGGGCGTTGCGGAAGCGCACGTCGGAGCCGTCCGGGACGATCTCCCAGTTGTGGTCGGCGGTTCCGGTGTCGCCCCACTGCAGGGCCAGCGCGCCGTCGGCGGTGGACATGTCGCGGATGCCCAGGACCAGGCCGCTGGCGGCGTTGACCAGTCGGTGCGTGGTCGTGCCGCCGCCGGTGCTCCAGTAGACGGTGTAGTTGAAGCCGTGGGCGTCGTGGAACGGGCCGAGGTTCACCGTCGAGCCGCCCGAGCGGGCGGTGAAGGTGAGCGCGGTGCTGCTGGTGCGGGTGATCGAGGCGACGTCGAGCGCGGGCAGCGCGGACAGGGTCGTGCTGCCGAAGTTGCCCGCCAGGACCACCGGGCCGTAGGTGACCGCGACGACGTTCGGGTTGTCGGGCGCGGGGGCCGTGACCACGCGCATGGGCAGGCGGAGGGTGACGGTGTCGCCGGAGGTCCAGGAGCGGGTCAGGGAGGCGTAGGAACCTGGTGCGGCGGTGACGTTCTGGGTCGTGCCGTTGACCGCGATCGTCGCGCCCGAGGTCCACGCCGGGATGCGCAGGCGCATCGTCCAGGAGCCGCCGACGCTGCCGGTCACGGTGAGCGTGGTGGTGTCGCTCGCCGGGTAGGTGGTGCTCTGGGTGACCGTGATGCCGCGCTCGGACCAGGTCAGCGTGGACGGGGTGTAGAGGTTGACGGTCAGGGTCGTGCCGTCGCGGAAGTAGATCGAGTCGGCGAGCTTGGTGTTGGTCTCGATGCCGGTGCCCTGGCAGCACCAGAACGTGCTGTAGTCGGTGCTCCACGTGCCACCGCCCCACGCCGGACCCGTGCGGCCCCTGCGGTGGCCGGGGTTCAGGCCGGTGAAGTAGCAGATGTGGCCGTGGGCGTCGGCCGGGTTCTGCTGGCCGATCAGGTGGTTGAGCAGGGCCCGCTCGTAGAAGTCGAAGTAGGCCGCCTTGGTCGGCTCCAGCAGCCACAGCTCGCGGGTCAGCTTGAGCATGTTGTAGGTGTTGCACGCCTCGGCCGTGTCGGTGGCCAGGTGCGCGGCGATGGCGTTGGGGGCGCGGAAGTGCTCGGCCTGGCTGTTGCCGCCGATCACGTAGGTGTGCGCGGCGACGGTGATGTTCCAGGCGTTGGTGGCGATGTCGCGGTAGCGGGTCGTGCCGGTGGCCTTGTACTCGCGGGCCGCGCCGATCCACTTGGGGACCTGGGTGTTGGCGTGCAGGCCGTTGAGGCGGTCCTGGTTCGCGGCCAGGGGGTCGAAGACGGCGGCGTGGTCGAAGCGCTGGGCCGTGGCCAGCCAGCGGGCGTCGCCGGTCTGCTGGTAGAGGTCGGCCAGGACGGCGTTCATGCCGCCGAACTCGGTGGCCAGCACGCGCTGCATGGTCGCCTGCGACAGGCGGGCGGTGCGCCAGTCGACCCAGCCCGCGAAGCGCAGGAGCACGTCGCGGGCCTGGGTGCTGCCGAGGTGCCGCCAGACGTCCAGCAGACCGGCCAGGGTCTTGTGCAGGGCGTAGTAGGAGACGGCCTTGGGGGTCCCGGCCTCCAGGGCGTCGAGGTCCGACTCGGGGAAGCCGGAGAGGTAGCCCGCGGTGAAGCCCGCGGCGGCGTTGTTGGCCTGGCACTTGGCCAGCTCGGCGACCAGGTAGTTGGCGCGGTCGCGGGAGGTGGTGTCGCCGAGCACGGCCCACGCCTGCGCCCAGGCGGTGAGGAAGTGGCCCTGGCTGTGGGTGCGGAACGGGAAGTCCGGGGCCTCCCACCCGGCCAGCGGCGCGGCGCCCGCCGTGGACAGGCGGTGGTTGGCGCGGAAGTTGTAGAGCAGCCGGTCCGGGTCCACGAACCGCAGGTAGGCCAGGGCGCGGTTCTGGTTGTCCATCCAGCGGCCGGGAGTCAGCCGGACCTGGCCGAGGTCGAACGCGGAGGCCGCCGCGCCGATGTCCGGGCGGGCGGGCGGCACGGACGCGGCCTGCGCGACGCCCTGGACGAGACCGGGGACGGCGGTGGCCGCGACGGCGACGCCTGCGGCCTGGAACAGGGTGCGCCTGCTCAGCGGTGAGGGCACGGGTGGACCTCCTGCGATCACGGGAGCGGTCGGGGGCGCGGGTGGTCCGCGCAGGGGGAACTGCCCTGTTACCGCTAACAGCGGCAGGGCTGGAGGGGACGGGCGCGGGACGCGGTGAGGTCAGCCGCACCCGGTGGTCACCGGGGTGGGGCCTCGACGGGCCCTGGTCGCGGTGGTGGTGACTGGCGGCACGTCGGAGCGCGCGAAACCATGCTTCGCCTCCTTGCGAGCAGGATGCACGGGGCTCTGCGCCGGTGCCGGGCCAGCGAGATCGGGAGCGTTCCCGGAGTGACCGTAGCGCAGCGGTTTTGCCCGCGACAAGGACGACGACTCGGCCGTTCAGGTGCCGTTAGCGCTAACAGGGAGGGGTGACGCCGAGGCCGGGGCCGGGCTCAGCAGCGTGCGCGTCCGGCTGGACCCCGCCGCCTCGTCGGCGGGCGGAGCGAGGGCGCGGGCGCGTGCTCCACTCCCCGGCGGTGCGCGCGGCGCGTGGCCGAACGCGCCCGCCCCCTGGTGCGGGGTCAGCCGCGTGCCCGCTTCCCGCGCCCCGGCCCCGCCGACCGGCGCAGCGCGGCGCCGAGCAGGCCGAGCAGGGACGCGCACGCCAGGAGCAGCGGGACAGGGCCCGCGCCGGTCGCGGCCAGGGGGTGGCGGGCGGGGGCCGGGTCGCGCTCGGGGGCCAGGACGGCGGGGGGCGCCGGGGCGACGCCGCCGCCGATGGGCAGTTCGGCGCGCACCGGCTCGGCGGACAGCACCTCCACCACCGCCTCGTCGGACGGGCTGCCGGTGACCGGGTCGACGCCCGAGCAGGTGTAGCGGCCGTACGGGAGCTGGTCCAGGGCGAACGCGCCACCCGCGTCCGCGTCCACCGGCATGTCCACGTCGTCGGACGTGCCCGGCACGTCGTCCAGCCCGGCCCAGCGGCACGTCACCAGCGCCCCGGCGATGGGGGCCTGGGTGTCCCGGTCGAACACGGCGCCGCCCAGGCTGCCCCTGCCGATGCCCGCGAAGTCGGCGCGCGCCGGACCGGCGCCGGTGGCGGTGACCTGGACCGACCAGTCGGCCTGGCCGTCGCTGTCCGAGGTGTACGAGAAGCCGACCGCCGAGGACACGGACGCCGAGACGGTGTAGGAGCCGGGCGGGACGTCCGCGAAGCGGTAGGAGCCGTCGGGCTCGGTCGTCGCGTACCTCGGGGCCGAGGCCGCGCGGACCACGCCGGAGGACAGCTCGACGCGGACGCCGGGCAGGGGCCACTCGCGGCCGTTCAGGGTGCCGTCGAGGTCGCGGTCGAACCACACGACACCGGACACGGTGGCCACCGGGGACTGCGGGGTGGTGGTGGTCGGCGGTGTGGTGGTGACCGGCGTGGTGGTCGTCGGGGGCGTGGTGACCGGGGTCGTGGTCGACGTCGTGGTGACCGGTGCCGTGGTGGTGACGGGGGTGGTGGTCGTGGTCGGCGGCTCGGTCGTCGTCGTGGTCGGCTCGGTCGTGGTCACCGGAGCGGTCGTGGTGGTCGTCGTCGTGCTGGTTGTCGTGGTCGGCACCGTGGTGGTCGTCGTCGTCGGCGGTGCGGTCAGCGCGGTGCTGGTGCCCGCCCGCGCGGTCACCTCGCCCCCCGAGGGCGCCAGGGCCGTCGCGACGCCCTCGCTGTCCCACCGCCCGGCGGTCACGTCGGCCTGCGTCACGGCGTGCGCCCCGGTGCAGGTGACGACGTCGTCGGGCAGCGCCGTCGTGGCGTCGCACCCCAGCGCCGTCCCGTCCCCCAGGAGCACGCCCACCCCCGCCAGCCCGGTGTTGCCGGTGTCGGTGACCAGGTAGGTCACCACGACCACCCCGCCGTCCAGCCGCGCCGACGCGGTCAGCCCGATCGCGGGGGCGCGCGTCAGCGCCACCGCCGAGTCCGCGCCCGCCGAGACCGGCCCGCCCCCGCCGTCCGGCGCGGCGGTGACGTCCAACCGCCGCGCGGCGCTCCCCGCGTCCACCTCGGCCTGCGTCAGCCCGGCGGTCAGCGCGCACCGGGTGCTGCTCCCCCGCGCCAGCTCGGCGTCCGCGCAGACCGCTCCCCCACCGGGGGTGAGCCCGGACAGGGCGGCGCCGCCGCTGTTGAGCACCGTCCACGCCCACTCGACCAGG
The DNA here is from genome assembly GCF_024171695.1 of Actinosynnema pretiosum. GTDB lineage: Bacteria > Actinomycetota > Actinomycetes > Mycobacteriales > Pseudonocardiaceae > Actinosynnema > Actinosynnema pretiosum. The sequence goes on from NZ_JAMTCF010000022.1 coordinate 139,647, forward strand.
TCGCCCGCGCGCGGCACCGCCCCGACCACGGGCGGGATCGCGGTCACCGACAGCGACGCGACGGGCGCGGGCTCGGCGACGACCACGTCCACGACGCCCTCCACCGACAGGCCCGACACCGGATCGGTCACCCGGTAGGTGAAGGCGTCGCCGCCGAGGAACCCGGCCAGCGGCGCGTAGGTCAGCTGCGCGCCGTCCTGCACCACCTCGCCCCGCTCCGCCGGGAGCAGGACGTCCACCGCGCAGCCGGGGCACGCGGCCAGCACGGGCAGCGGCACCGGCGTGGTCGTGTCGCGCGGCACGTCCACGCGCGCCCGGTCGGGGGCCACCAGCACGCGCACGGTCGAACCCGTGGTGCGGCCACCGCCCGACGCGGTGTAGCCGAACACCGCGAGGCCCGAGAACCCGGCGGGCGGCGTCCAGCCGACCACCGTCCCGCCTGCCGAGGGCGTGCCGTGGTCGGCCCCGGTCACCGAGGTGACCGCGCAGCCGGGGCAGTCGTCGTTGGCCAGCACGTCCAGGCCCACCAGCGGCTGCCCGAAGGGCGTGGTCGCGGCGTCGGGCCTGGCGTCGGAGACCTCCACGCGCAGCACCGCCGACGCGGTCAGCCCGGTGACCGCGTCGGTGGCCGTGTACGGCACCACCGCCGTCCCGGTCCACCCCGGCGCCGGGACGACCCGGACGTCACCGTCGACCACCGACGCGCTCACGTCGCCGGTCACCGGCCCCAGCGCCGGGGAGCACGCGGAGCAGTCGTCGTCGGCCAGCACGTCCGCCGTCACCGCGACCCCGACGCCGGTGCGGACGAGGTCGTCGCGCGCCACCGGGGACACCGTCACCGACGCGGTCGCGCTCGCCCCCGCCCCGGTCGCCGGGTCGGTCGCCCGGTAGCGGAAGGCGTCGACGCCGCTGAAGCCCGGCGCGGCCCGGTAGACGGCCCGGCCGCGCACGTCCACCACGACCGACCCGTGCGCGGGGTCGGCGGCGACCTCGACGGCGCAGCCGGGGCAGGTGTCGTTGGCCAGCACCGGCACGGTGGCGGGCGCGTCGGCGCGGGTGGTGGCGGAGTCGTCGGCCAGCACCGGCGCGGCGAGCACGTCGACGGTGATCGTCCCGCCGAACGCCGCGCCCGAGCCGTCGACGGCCGCGTAGGTCAGCACCGCCGTGCCCACCCCGGACGGGGTGTAGGTGACCACGTCGCCCGAGCGCGCCGCCGACCCCGGCCCGGTGGTGCTCACGCCGGTCAGCGCGCAGTTGGCGCACACGTCGTTGAGCAGCGGCAGCACGTCCACCGGGACGCCCTCGCCGGTGGTGGCGACGTCGTCGACCGCGCGCGGGGCGACGGTGACGGTCACCCGCGCGGTGGTGGTGGCCGCCCCCAGTGCGAGGGTGTAGGTGAAGGTGGCGCGGCCGGAGAAGCCGGGGGCCGGGGTGTAGCGCACGCTCAGGCCGTCGAGCTCGGCCGTTCCGGAGGTCGGGGCGCCCACCGAGGCGAGCAGGCAGTGCGCGCAGGGGTCGTTGGCCAGCACGGGCACGGTGGTCGCCGTGCCGGTCGCGGTGGTGGCGGCGTCGTCGACCGCGCCGCGCACCGTCAGCCGCACGGTCGCGCTCGCGCTCGCCGAGCCGGAGACCGAGCTGGTGATCCGGTAGACGGCGGCGAGCTCGCCGACGGCGGTGTCGGAGGCGTAGGTGAACGTGCCGTCCGGGGCCAGGGTGAACACCCCGCCCGCGGGGGCGGCGACGAGGGCGCGGGTGCAGGTGTCCGGGCACGCGTCGTTGGCCGCGACGTCGCCGGAGACGCTCTCGCCGAGCAGGACCGAGGCCGCGTCGTCCACGGCGGCGGGCCCGACGACGGTGTTCACCACGCCGGTGACGCGCAACCCGTTGGCGGGGTCGCGCACGACGTAGCCGTAGCTGTCCGTGCCCGCGAACCCGGCGGCGGGCGTGTAGGTGGAGGCCCCGGTGGCGGGGTCGACCGACACCGAGCCGTGCGCGGGCGGGGTTCCCGGCAGGTAGGAGCAGCCGGGGCAGGAACCGCCAGGGGGCAGGGGCGCGGTGGCGGCGAGGCCGTAGGTGGTGCGCAGCGTGGTGGCGGGCGGGCCGACCAGCACCGTCACCGGGGTGGTGGTGCTGCCCGAGCTGCCGGTGATGCCGTAGCTGAAGCCGTCCAGGCCCCACAGGCCGGTGGTGGGCGTGTAGGTGACCACGACCGTGCCGCCGCTGGAGTAGGTGACCGCGCCGCGCGCGGCCTGGGTGCCCGCCTGGGGCTTGCAGCCGCCGGTGCAGCCGGGGTCGTTGGCCTGCACCGGCACCACCACGGCGGTGTTCGAGGCGGTGGTCGCGTAGTCGGGAGCCAGGTCCGCGACCGTGATCCGCGCGGTGCCGACCGCCCACCCGCCCGAGCTGTCGGTGGCGCGGTAGGTGAACGAGTCCGAGCCGGTGTAGCCGGCGGCGGGGGTGTAGGTGAACGTGCCCGAGGCGGTGAGCGCCAGCGAGCCGTGGGCGGGCGCGGTGAGCAGGGCCGCCGTGCACGACGAGCAGGCGTCGTTGGCCAGGACGCTGCTGCCGCTCAGCGCGGTGTTGCGGCCGGTGCTGTAGAGGTCCTGGCGGGGCGCCGGGGTCACGGACACGGTGACCTGGGCGGTGCCCGAGGCGCGGCCGTCGCCCGCCGCGTAGGTGAACGAGCGGGTCCCCGAGGCGCCGGGCGCGGGGGTGAAGGTGACGGTGCCGTCCGGGTTGCGCACCGCGCTGCCGCTGTCGGGCGCACCCACCGAGGTCACCGCCAGGGGCAGGCCGGAGGCGTTGGTGTCGTTGGCGAGCACGTCCAGGGTCACCGGGACGCCCGCCGTGGTGGTGGCGGTGTCGGCGACCAGCCCGAGGGCCGAGGAGCCCAGGACCGTGGTCGCCGCCGACGCGGGGGCGCTGTCGAGCAGGTCGGCGCTGCCGTCGACCACCGACGTGCCGTAGCGGGCGACGGCGGAGTCGCGCCGCGCGCCGGGGGTGGGGCCGTGCAGCAGCGAGTAGGTGAGCGTGGTCGAGCCCGCGGCGGGGACGCGGATCGGGCCGGGGAAGACGAGGGTGGCCCCGGAGGCGAGCGGGTCGGCGGTGGGGCGGCCGTCGAGCCGGGCGCTGCCCGCGACGTAGGCGGCGTCCGCCGGGAGGGTGTCGACGACCTGGTCGACCACGCCCGACCGCTGGCCGGAGTTGGCGACGCGCAGCGCGTACGAGGCCGTGCCGCCGCCCGCCGCCAGGACGGCGTCACCCGGCGAGGTGACGGACTTGGCGAGCGTCAGCGGGGCCTGGCTGGAGACCGACGGCAGCTCGCCGACTGCGGCCGTTCCCGCGTCGGTGTGCTTGACCTGGGTCCCGCTGGCGATGTACTGGATCGGCTGCACGCGCGCCCGCGCGGTCGTGGGACCGGTGGCGCGGAAGGTGTAGCGGGCGGTGTAGGGCCGGTCCGGTCCGCTCGCGCCGGACAGGAACAGGCCGTCGACGCGCGTGGTGGCGGGCGCGACCCCGTCCGGGGAGACCAGCAGCTCGGTGCGCTCCAGCCGCCAGGCCCCGGCCGGGAAGTCGGGCAGCGCGTTGGGGGTGTAGGACAGCACGCCGGGGTCGTTGGCCGGGCCCGCGCCCAGGGTGCCGGTGCGACCGGTGACGGTGACCGTGACGGCGTCGCCGAGCGCGGCCTGGGCGGGCACGTCCGAGGTGACCGAGTCGACCTTGTTGGCCAGCGCCTTGATGGTGTCGACTACGTCGGCGTGGGTGAAGGTCCGGGAGCACACCACCGACCCCGCGCCGGGCGGCCCGTCGTGGACGGTCACCGAGTGGGTCTGCGGGGTCGTGGTGGGGCCGGTGGCGGTGAGCAGGAAGTAGCGCGCCGCACCCGCGCCGATCAGGTCGGGCAGCGGCACGGCGGCGGGCTGGCCCGAGGCGAGGCCCAGCGCGCCGCCGGTGAAGCCGCCCAGCTCCAGCCACAGCCCCGAGCGGGCGGAGGGCGCGCTGACCCGGTAACCGGCGTACCCGGAGAGCAGGCGCGCGGTCGAGGCGGCGTCGACGTGGAAGTGGCTGTCGTGCAGCGCGACCACCGAGGGGGTCCCGGACTCGCCGCACCGGGGAGCCGGGTCGGCGAGCGCGGCCGGGGCGCCCGACCACGGCGCCGGGAGCAGCAGCGAGGACAGCGCCAGGGCGCCCGCCGCGAACGCGCTGACGAGCCGTCGCGCCGTGCCACGAAGCATCGGTTCTCCTCCGCCGACCGCCCCCTGTCGAGCGGGGTCCTCGGACCACTATTGGCAACGCGCGCCGCGCTGACCTGCGCGCGCGGGGAAGAGGGCCCGATCAGGTGGTCGGGGTGCGGCGCCGCACGCCCGATATCGGCGTCGGGGTCCAGCCGATCGAGTGAACCTGCCCGCGCGCGTGCGGCGATAGCATCTCCACACCGGGCCTCCCCACCTCCGCGCACCACCGAGATCGGGAGAAACCGTTGAAGCGCAAGCACGTTCTCCGCACCCTCGCCAGCGCGACCGCCACGGCGGGCGTGCTGACCGCTCTGGCCGTCGTCGCGCCCGCCGTCGCCTCCGCCCGCTGCGGTGGCGCGAGCGAGATCCGCAGCACGCTGGTCGTCGACGGCGCCGTGCTGCTCGCCGAGCGGCCGGTTCCGGGGACCTGCAACGGGAACGGGTACTACCAGGGGCAGGTGCAGAGCAAGGTCGACGGCTGGCGGCCCTCGGTGTGGGTGCACGACGGGACGTCGTGGACCGGGCACTTCGGCGACTACGACGGGACCTCGGCCAACTACTCGTACACCGACGAGGACTCGACCAGCCGGATGCACTTCTGCTTGGACTGGAAGGACATCGCGGTCTACTGCGGGTGGGGCGCCGAGTGGTCGCAGAACGACGCCGGGATCTACTACCACGGCGACTACGGGGTGAACCACGGGTTCTGAGCGCGCTCAGGGCACGTAGTAGGTCATCAGGTCCGCCCGCACCGGCGGGAACAGCGCCGCCGCCAGCTCCGCGCGCGGGCCGGGGTAGACGTCCGGGTGGCGCTCGGCCAGACCGGTGATGCCGTGCGGCCCGAACAGCAGCGCGGGAAGCAGGTCCGGGGCCACGCCCGAACCACCCGCCGAGGCCGGGCCCTGCATGACGCCGCCGGGCACGACCCGGTCGACGACGCCGTCGCGGAAGGGCAGGCGGACGTGCGAGGAGAAGAACGACACGACCGCCTCCCCGTCGGTGAACCCGGCCGCCGCCAGCCGCCGCGACAGCACGGGGCGCAGGCGCTCCAGCAGCGCCACCGCGTCGGGCACGCGGGCGTAGTAGCTGCGCGCCTGCGCGTCGGCGGGGGCCAGGAACCCCTCCAGGGCGCGGCCCGCGACCGTGCCCGGCCGCTCGACGACCTGGGTCACGCCGGTCAGCGCGGCCAGTGCGTGCGCGGCCTCGGGGGTGGTCGCGGCGGCCTCGGCCAGCACGCCGTCCGCCACCCGGCCCACCGCGACCGGCTCCCCCGCCAGCTCGACCACCCACTGCCCGCTCGACGCGTGCTCCAGCAGCCACCGCCAGCGCGCGGGCGGGTGCGGCATCCGCAGGTCGGCGAGCGCCAGCTCGGCGGCGTGCAGCCGGGCCAGCAGGTCGACGTCGGCCTGGGTCGCCGGGCGCAGCACGTGCCCGCCGGGGTCGGGCGTGCCGGTGAGCGCCCTGGTCGCCGGGATCGGGATGGCGTAGGAGTAGCCGAACCGGCGGTAGAAGTAGGGGATGCCGATCATGACCTGGGCGAGGTGGCCGTGCTCGGCCGAGCGCTCGTGCGCCCAGGACATGAGCCTGCGCACCAGGCCACGACCCTCGTGCCCGTGCGCGGTGGCGACCAGCTCGACCTGACCGGTCGGGATCACCACGTCGTCCAGGACCAGGGTCTCGTCCAGCAGCGTCGCCGTGGACACGACCCGGCCCCCGTCCACCACGACCGCGCAGGAGCCCGCCTCGGGGTCGCGCGCGACCAGGCGGAAGTCCACCGCGTCCTCCGGGTCGCCCCGGTCGGCGAGCAGCTCGGCGATCTGGTCGACGTCCTCCGGGCGGGCGGGTCGCAGCAGCATCAGCGCAGTGTGGCGCGGTGGCGGCGGCGCGGGCGAGCGGTTTTCCAGGGGGGTGCGGGGCGAGGTCAGGGGGTGCGGGCCGAAGTTCGGTGCGCGCGGGGCGGTTCACCGGGTTGCGGTCGTTGGTTACACTGGGTTCGCAGGCGAGAGGCGCTGCGACGGGTTCACCACCCGCCACGCTCGTCTGCCCTTCACACCACAAGGGCGCCTTCCTGAAGAGGAAGGTTGGCCATGTCGCGTGCGACTCCAGGCAGGTTGTTCACCAGTGAGTCGGTGACCGAGGGCCATCCGGACAAGATCTGCGACGCGATCAGCGACTCGATCCTGGACGCGCTGCTGGCCAAGGACCCCACGTCGCGGGTGGCGGTGGAGACGCTGGTGACCACCGGTCAGGTGCACGTGGCCGGTGAGGTGACGACCGAGGCGTACGTGGACATCCCGTCGATCGTGCGGGAGAAGATCCTGGAGATCGGGTACGACTCGTCGGCGAAGGGGTTCGACGGTCACTCGTGCGGGGTGAACGTGGCGATCGGGGCGCAGTCGCCGGACATCGCGCAGGGTGTGGACACCGCGTACGAGCAGCGCACCGGTGACGCGGGTGACGACATCGACCAGCAGGGCGCGGGCGACCAGGGGTTG
>NZ_JAMTCF010000023.1 GCF_024171695.1 Actinosynnema pretiosum
GGCGACCAGACCGAGGCGGGTGATCGCGGACAAGGGCTACTCCAGCCGCGCCATCCGCTCCTACCTGCGCAGACGCCGCATCCCGGCCACCATCCCGGAACGCCGCGACCAGAGGGCCAACCGGCTGCGCCGAGGCCGGGCCGGCGGACGCCCGCCGACCTTCGACCGCGCCGCCTACAAGCGTCGCAACGTGGTGGAACGCTGCTTCAACCGGCTCAAGCAGTTCCGCGCCATCGCCACCCGCTTCGACAAGACCGCCGTGTCCTATCGAGGCATGCTCGACCTGGCCACGCTGCTCATCTGGCTTTGAGGACAGGCCCTAGGGCGCGTCGTCCCTGGGCGCGTAGAACATGACCCAGTGGTCGCGCTCGGGGTCGTGCAGCAGCTCCAGGTCGAAGTGCCGCCAGCCCAGCGCGGGGTGGCGCATCCGCTTCACCGCCGACCGCCAGTCGCCCACCTCCGCCCGCGCCCAGTGCGCCCGGAAGTCCGCGCTGGTCGCGGTCAGCTCGGCGTGCAGCGCTTCCAGGTAGGCGTCACCGGGGTAGCGGCTCAGCGCCGCGCGCAGCTCCCCGGCGGCCACGCGGGCGAGCAGCTCGACGCCCTCCCCGTCGAGCAGCTCGGCGCGGCCTTCGGCGGTGAACGCCCGGTGGGCGAGGTTGCGCGCGAACGGCCCGGTGGCGGACACCGGGCGCAGCAGCTCGGCGGCGGCCCCGTTGTGGAAGAGCAGGTCCAGGCGGCCGTCGTGCACCGTGACGGGAACCGCCTCGCCCAGCGCGCGCACCACCCGCAGCAGGCCGGGGCGGACGGTGTCGCGCGGCGAGTCGGGGGCGGGGGCCGGTTCGCCCGCGAGCCGGAACAGGTGGTCCCGCGCCGGAGCGGTGAGCCGGAGGGCCCGCGCCAGCGCGGTGAGGACCTCGCGGGAGGGGCGGGTGGCGCGGCCCTGTTCGAGACGGGTGCAGTACTCGACCGAGATGCCCGCGAGGTCCGCCAGCTCCTGCCTGCGCAGACCGGGCACCCGGCGGCGCGAGGTCCGAGGCCGGCCGCTCTGCTCGGGCGCGGGCAGCGCCGCACGCCTGCCGCGCAGGTACTCGCCGAACGCGATCCGGTCCGCTGTCGCCACGATCCCATTGTGCCGTCGCGCTTCCCGCCTGACTGGCCCTGCCGGTACCACCCTCGGTTCGGCCTCCCCCGCGCGCGGCGCGCGCCGCAGGATCGGGGGGCGCCCACGACCGTCGGCGCGCCACGACCCCCACCGGAGGCGCAGTGCACACCCCCGACCCCCTCGCGCTCGCCCGGCGCTTCGTCCGCGCCGTGGAGGCCAAGGACCTCCGCGCCGTGTCGGACGTGCTCGCGCCGGACGTGCGGCAGCTCTTCCTCCAGTCCCGCAAGGCGGGCAACCCGGAGGGGGTGGCGGAGCTGATCTCCAGGCGGGGCGGGGGTTTCTGCGTCGCCCACCTCAAGGGGCGGGGCGAGGTGCTGGCCTACACCGAGGGGATCTTCGCCAAGTTCGACCCGCTGGTCTGGCGCGACCACCGGTGGGGCGCCGCCGGGGACGCGGCCTGGTTCGCCGCCACGGGGGACATGGTCGTCGCGCGGACGGGCGAGCCGTACCGCAACGACTACGTGATCCGCTTCGACGTCGAGGACGGCCTGATCACGCGGATGTCCGAGCACGGCGACGCGCTGCGCTACGCGGGCCTCGGGGTCCGGCCGAACGCGGTCGAGCTCCGGGCCCTCCTGCGCGCGCTGGGCCACGCGGTCACCCCGTTCCGGTCCCGGCGCTAGCCGCACTTGAAACTGTACATCTGTACCTGGTACTTATGTATCAGGTGCAGATGTGCAGTTCCAGGTTGGGAGACCCCGTGACCGACGTCCTGCTGACCCCCTTCGACCTGCGCGGCCTGCCGCTGCCCACCCGCGTGGTCATGGCCCCGATGACGCGGGCGCGTGCGGTGCGCGAGGTGCCCGACGACCTCACCGCCCGCTACTACGCGCAGCGCGCGGGCGCTGGCCTGATCGTGACCGAGGGCGCCCCGGTCTCCCGCGAGGGCGTCGGGTACCTGTTCACGCCCGGCCTGCACACCGACGAGCAGGTCACCGGCTGGCGGCACGTCACCGACGCCGTCCGCGACCGGGGAGGCCGGGTGTTCGCCCAGCTGTGGCACGTCGGCCCGGCCTCGCACGTCTCGCTCCAGCCCGGTGGCCGCGCGCCGGTCAGCTCCACCGACCGGGCCCGCGCCGACACCGCGTTCGCCCGCCTGCCCGACGGGACCCCCGGCCGCGTGCCCGCCTCCGCGCCCCGCGCGCTGCGCGCCGACGAGGTCGCGCGCGTGGCCGCCGACTTCGCCGCCGCCGCGACCAACGCGGACGCGGCGGGCTTCCACGGGGTGGAGCTGCACGCGGCGACCCAGTACCTGTTCGAGCAGTTCCTCAACTCGCGGGTCAACGACCGCCCCGACCGCTACGGCGGCCGAACCCTCGCCGACCGGCTCCGGTTCACCCTGGAGGTGGTGGACGCCGTGGTCGAGCGCCTCGGCGCGCACCGCGTGGGCGTGCGCGTCTCCCCGTTCAGCACGGTCGGGAACATGCCCGAGGACGACAAGGCCGAGGAGACCTACCGCGCCCTCGCCGCCGAGCTCGCCGCCCGCGACCTGGCCTACCTGCACGTCCACGACACCTCGGGCTTCGGCGGCGACGGCGATCGCGTGCGCGCCCTGCTGCCCGCCCTGCGCCCGGAGGGCGGTCGCACCGCGCTCGTCCTGGCGGGCGGCCTGACCCCCACCGGCGCGGCCGACCTGATCGGCGCGGGCCTGATCGACCTGGCCGCGTTCGGCCGCCCGTACATCGCGAACCCGGACCTGGTGCAGCGCCTGCGCGCCGGGCTGCCGCTGGCCGAGGCCGACCCGGCGACGTTCTTCGGCGGTGACGCCACCGGGTACGTGGACTACCCGGCGGTCACGGGGGCGGCCCGTCACCCGGCCTGACCGCCCCCCGCGACAACACCCGCGCGCCGAGCAGCAGCCCGGCCGAGACGGTCAGCAGCTGGACGCGCTGGACCAGCCCGGCGCCGGGCTGGTTGGCCAGCACCGCCGACAGCACGCCGGTCCCGGCGAGGAGGATCAGCACCACCCTGGCGCTGGGCAGCCGGGTGCCCCGCTCCAGGACCGCCGCGGCGGCGAGCGCGCCGACGAACGTCAGCACGCTGGTCACCTGGTGCAGGTGGTGGCTGAGCGACACCGCGCCCGAGGCCTCCCGGTCGCGGCACAGCCGGTCGGTGCTGGGCGCGCAGTCGAGCGGCAGCGCGGTGTCCGCGAGGGTCGCGACGGCGAAGACGAGCACGGCGGCGACCGCCCACCGCCCGCGCAGGTGGCGCGCGGCGAGCAGCAGGCAGCAGGCGGCGAGCGCGTCGGTGGCGCGGAACAGCCACCGGTGCGGCTGGTCGTCCGCGAGCAGCTCGCTCACGTAGCCGTCCACGACGGACAGCCCGGTCGGCAGCACCAGTTCGAGCAGCCAGCACGCGTACAGCACCGCCGCCGCGACCAGCCACCCGCCCGGCCGGTCGAGCGCGGGCCACCGGCTCCGGCTCGACGCCCTGTCCTCGATCACGCTCGCGACACCCCTCCGCCATGCTGTGCACCGTGGTCAACGTCGTGGGCTCGGACCTGCACCTCGTCGCGGACGGACCGGCCGACGCGCCGCCGGTCGTGCTCCTGTCCGGTCTCGCGGGCGCGATCGCCGACTGGGACCCGGTGACCCGGCTGCTCGCGACCTCCGCGCGGGTGGTGCGGTTCGACCGGCCGGGGACCGGGGCGAGCACGCCGTCGCCCGAGCCCCCGTCGGCCCGGCGGGAGGTGGCCGTGCTCGACGCGGTCCTCGACGCGGTCGGCGCCCCGGCCGTGCTCGTCGGGCACTCGATGGCGGGCCTGCACGCGGAGGCGTTCGCGCGGCTGCGCCCGTGGCGCGTGCGCGGCGCGGTGCTCGTGGACCCCAGCCTCGCGCCACCGGGGATCGGCCGCCCCGCCGACGTCGGGGCCGCGCTCGCGAAGGCCCTGCTCCGCCTCGGCGTCGCGGGGCCTGCGGCGCGGGCCGCCAGTCCGCTGCTCCACCTGGCCGGGCGCCCGCCCGCCCGAGTCGCCGTGGTGCAGGAGCTCGCCGGGTACCCCGAGCTGGTCGCCGAGGTGGACGCGCTGCGCGGCGCGCACCCGCTGCCGGACGTGCCGTGGTGGGTGCTCACGGCGGGAGGGACGCTGGGACGGCCGAGGTCGGCGTCGGGCGTCCTCGCGGCTCACGCCTCGATGGCGTCGCTCTCTCCCGGCGGCGTGCACCGCGTCGTGCCCGAGGCGGGGCACCTGGTGCAGCTGGACGATCCCCGCGCGGTGGCCGGTCCGGTGCTGCGCTGCCTCCACAGCACCTGAGCCTACGGCTGCGCGGGCGGTGCGCGGGGACGGGGACCGAACCACCGCGGCCACCCGGCAGGGTGGTCCCGCGCGCGGTGCGTGGTCGCTCGTCCGGGTGGGACCGGGGGCGCGAGGCATTCCCGGCCGGCCGGGGGCAACCCCACGGTCACGACGAAGACGACCACGGAGGTGGATGTCGTGCGCAAAGAGCTCCTGAGCGGCCTTGTCCTCACCGCGGCGCTCGCGGTGGCGCCCCTGGCCCTCGCCGGAACGGCCTCGGCGCAGGAGGAGGGGTGCCGGTACTACTACACGTCGTTCTTCCCCGGACCCAACGGCGAGACCAAGGGCTACGGGGACTACACCGAGGGCGACACGGACCCCGAGGGGCGGGTCTGCCGGGACGGCTGGTGGTCGACCCCGGAGGGCGAGCAGAACCCCTGGGACCCCGGTGTCGCGGGCTGACGGACGCACGACGGCGGGTGACGTCCACAGCGGACGCCATCCGCCGTCGTGGTGGTCAGGAAGCGCTCAGCGGCAGGGAGGCCCTTGGCGAGCCCTCGTCGACCAGGAAGAACGAGTAGTGCAGGTCGGCCGTGACCGCGCCCGAGAACGGCGCCGTCACCGTGGCGCTGATCCTGATCCGCGAGGGTGACCGGGCCGTCCACCGCCACGACCTCGTCGCCGACCACCGCGAAGCCCAGGACCGGGCCGCCGCCGTGGCGGTCGAAGTCGGAGTCCCTGGTCGGGTCGTCGCCGACACCGCCGGGCGAGTGCGCGAGCGCCACCTGGTTGATCGCGGCGTCCTGGCTGTAGAACCCGTGGTAGCCCGCCGGGATGTCGTCCACCACGTAGGTCCCGTCGGCCTCCTGCGTCCAGCGCGCGTAGTGGCCCTCGACGCCCACGCGGGCGATCGGGTCGACCAGGCCTGCCTCGTCGTCCTGCCGGACGCCGTCCGCGTTCGCGCCGTCCCACACCCGACCGGTGACCCGGCCTCCCCGCATCCCGAAGTCGACCCCGGTGACGCCCGCCGCGGTCACCTCGATCCACCGCGCCGTCCCCGTCGCGGTCGAACCAGACCAGCCCCGACACGCTCCCGCGCGCCTCGTCGGCCGAAGCGACCCCCGTCCCGGCGACCGCCCCCCGGCGCGCCCGTCGGGGCGTTGATCACCCCGAACACCGGGTAAGGCGCGCGGCGGGACCGGTGGTTGACCGCGCGCCCACCGGTTCACCGGAACGGACCACCCCGCCCGTGCCGGTCACCCGGCCCGCGTCAGCTCCGCCCGCACCCGCTCCAACCAGTCCACCACCAGCGCCGTCGCCGGACCGGGCCGTTCGAACAGCGCGTTGTGCCCGGCCGCGTCCAGGACCGCGAAGCTCGCGCGCGGGTAGTGCTCCAGCGTCGCCCAGGCGTCCGCGTAGCCGACGACGTCGTCCTGCCTTCCGGTCAGGAACAGCGCGGGCGCGGTGAACGGCTCGGGGGACGTGCGCTCCGGTGGTTCGCCGAGACCGTAGTCGGCGGCGATGCGGGTGACGGCCGCCCGGTCGGCGGCGAGCAGGCCCGGCCGGGTGTGGTCGAGGAACGCCTGGGCGCTGCGGTGGCCCTGCACGACGGCCTGGCCCGCGTAGTCCGTCGCCGCCTCGCCCAGGGCGGCCAGCACGGCGGGGTCCTCGTGCAGGACGGTGCGCGGAGGCACGCGGCGCCGGGCGTGCTCGGAGACCACGACGCCGACGAGCGTCGCCAACCCGAGCACCCGCTCGCGGGCGTCGTGCGCCAGGTGCCGGGCGAGCAGCCCGCCGAACGAACTCCCGAGCACCGCGAACGGCTCCCCGCCGAGCAGGTCGTCCAGTCCGCCCGCGACCACGCGCAGCACGTCGCGGGCGCTCGCGACCCCGTCACCTGGGGACCGCCCCATGCCGGGCAGGTCGACGTAGATCCGCCGCCACCCGCCCGCCCCCGCGATCACCGGGTCGAGCGGCAGGAGGTCGCGGTGGTCGACCTCGAACCCGTGGAGCAGGACGAGCGGGGTGCCGCTGCCGCGGTCGACGATGTGCACGCCAGCGGCGAACGCCCTGCGTGGCGGCGGTATTCCCGTTGGCGCGCCCCGGTCGGGACGGGCGCCCCTGAACCGCCGGGCGGGCGGTTTCACCCTCCCCTCCGGGGGTAGTGCTACCCGGCGATCGGCACTCGACGGGCAGGGGAAGGGCGCGTGAAGAGGGTCCTCGCCGTCACGCTCGGCATCCTCACCGCCATCGGCGGGTTCGTCGACATCGGCGACCTGGTGGCCAACGCCCAGACCGGGGCCCGGTTCGGCATGGGGCTGGGCTGGGTCGTGGTGGTGGGCGTGGTCGGGATCTGCGTCTACGCCGAGATGTGCGGCCGGGTCGCCGCGGTCAGCCGCAGACCGGTGTTCGACCTGGTGCGCGAGCGCCTCGGCCCGCGCGTCGCGCTGGCCAACCTGGTCGGCTCCTACCTGGTCACGCTGCTCACGCTCACCGCCGAGATCGGCGGGGTCGCGCTCGCCGTCGAGATGGTCACCAGCGTGCACCACCTGCTGTGGGTCCCGGTGGCCTCGTTCGTCGTCTGGGTGGTGCTGTGGCGGGTCCGGTTCGAGACCATGGAACGGGTCTTCGGCCTGGCCGGGCTCGCGCTCGTGGTGTTCGTCGTGGCCTTGGTGCGGCTCGACCCGTCGTGGCGCGACCTCGGCGCCCAGGCGGTGGAGTTCGGGCCCACCGGGGCCGAGGGCTGGGCCACCTACGCGTTCTTCGGCGTCACCCTCTTCGCCGCCGCCATGACCCCGTACGAGGTGTTCTTCTTCTCCTCCGGCGGCGTCGAGGAGCGCTGGACGGACCGCGACCTGGTCACCGAGCGCGCCAACGTCTTCATCGGGTTCCCGCTCGGCGGACTGCTGTCGCTGGCGATCATGGCCTGCGCCGCGACCGTCTTCCTGCCGCAGGGGCTCCAGGTGGACGAGCTGGCGCAGGTCGCCCAGCCCGTCGAGCCGGCCCTGGGCAAGATCGGGCTCGCGGTGGTGATCCTCGGGTTCTTCGCCGCCACCTTCGGCGCCGCGCTGGAGACCGGGCTGTCCTCCGGCTACACCGTCGCCCAGTACTTCGGCTGGCGGTGGGGCAAGCGCGTGCCGCCCCGCCAGGCCGCCCGGTTCCACACCGTGGTGCTGGTGAGCGTCCTGATCGGCGCCGCGGTGCTGCTCACCGCCGTCGACCCGGTGGCGGTCACCGAGTACTCGCTGGTGTTCAGCGCGGTCGCCCTGCCGCTGACCTACCTGCCGATCCTGGTGGTGGCCAACGATCGCGACTACCTGGGCGAGCACGTCAACGGCCGGGTCGCCAACGCGTTCGGCGTCACCTACCTCGTGATCATCCTCGTCGTCGCGGTGGCGGCGATCCCCCTGATGCTGCTGACCGGGATGGGCTCATGACCACGATCCGGGTGGACTTCCACCTCCTCGACCGCCAGATCGTCGACCTGCGCGGCGTGCCCGTGGGCAAGGTGGACGACGTGGAGCTGGCCCGCGACGAGGACGGGACGCTCGTGGTCGTGGCGCTGCTGTCCGGCGGGCGGGCGCTGGCCGACCGGTTCGGCGGCGTGCTCGGCCGGTGGCTGCGCCGGGCCGCCCGGCGTCCCGCGCTGCGCGTCGGCTACGAGCACGTGGCCCGCGTGGGCAGCGCCGTCGAGCTGTCGCTGCCGGTCGAGCTGCTGGACCCGCCGCCGCTGGAGGAGTGGTTGCGGGAGAACGTGATCGGCTGGATTCCGGGAGCGCGCCGTGCTGGCGAGTGAGCTGATCGGGCGCACCGCCCTCGACGCGAGCGGTCGCCCGATCGGGAAGGTCGCCGACCTGATCACCCGCGTCGACGAGCGGGGCCGACCGCGCGTGGTGGCGGCGCTGATCACGCCCGGACACCGGGGCCGCCTGCTCGGGTACGAGCGGCCCGGCATCCGGCTGCCGAGGGTGCTGGAGTTCCTGGCGCTCGCGCTGCACCGGGGCGCCCGCGAGGTGCCGTGGGAGGAGCTGCGCTTCTAGACCCGAGCAGGCCGCGCCCCGGTGCGGCCGGTCGCTAGCAGGCCCCCGCGCGCGGTCGCAGCGCGGTGACGACCACCTGGAAGTAGAAGATGTTGCCGCCGGGGGACGTGCACACGCTGGCGTTCGTCGACGTCCCGTCCGGCCAGGTGAAGGTGTAGTCCACGTCGACGTTCCCGGACGTGTAGTTGTAGTACGTCGACGTCAGCGCCCTCCCGGTCCACGCGCCCGCGCTCACCAGCGACGGCGGTTCGACGGGGGCGGGTTCGGGGTGGGCCCAGTGGGGCCAGGCGCAGAACGAGCCGCGCGGGCAGTTCCCCGGCGGCCACGCCTCGTTCGGGTCACCGGGGTCCGCGACGGCGGACGGGGCGGTGAGCAGCAGGCCGACGGCGGACGCGGCGAGGGTGAAAGCCTTTAATCGCATGGGGTTCCTCCGGTGAAGAGGGGACCTGTCCGTTCCGGAAATTACTGCCGGGAGGTTGAACGGTCAAGCACTCGCGGTGGCGGTGAGCGGCCCGGCGGGACCACTTCGGTTGACAGTGTCATCCCACTGGGGGAGTGTGGACGTCGACGGGCGCCGGTCGCGCCCGTCCGCCGCCGCCACCGAACAGGAGACGCCGTCCCCATGGCACCACCTCGCCAGCCCGTCCCCGACCTCGCGGGTCGCACCGTCGTCGTCACCGGGACGACCTCCGGTCTCGGCCTCGCCCTCTCCGGCGCGTTCGCGCGCGCGGGCGCCCGCGTCCTGATGACCGTCCGCGACCCCGAGCGCGGCGCGACCGCCCTCGCCCAGGTGCGCGACCGGCTCACCGGCGCCGGTTCCGCCGAGACCGTCCGGCTCGACCTGGCCGACCTCGCCTCCGTGCGCGCCGCCGCCGACGACGTCCGGGAGCGCGCGGGCGACCGGGTCGACGTGCTCGTCAACAACGCCGCCGTCTCGCTCGGGCCCCGCCAGCTCACCCGTGACGGGTTCGAGCTCCAGATCGGCACCAACCACCTCGGGCCCGCCGCGCTCACCTGGCTGCTGATGCCCGCCCTGCGCGCGGCCGGGACCCCGGAGCGGCCCGCCAGGGTGGTGACCACGTCGAGCCTCGGGCACCGCACCGGCGGGCTCGACCCGACCGACCTGCACTGGGAGCGGCGGAGCTACTCGCCCACGCGCGCGTACGGCGCGTCCAAGCTCGCGAACCTGCTGTTCGCCGCCGAGCTGGACCGGCGGTCGCGCCGCGTCGGCGACCCCGTCCTGTCGGTCGCCGCCCACCCCGGCCTGACCACCTCGCAGCTGCTCGCCAACGCCCTCGCGCGCGGCGGCACCTGGAAGACCCGGCTGTACGCGCTGCCCGAGCGCTATCTCTCCCAGCCGGTCACCGACGGCATCCTGCCCCAGCTGCTCGCCGCCACCGGACCGGTCGACGGCGGGGACTACCTCGGGCCCACCCGGCTGTTCGGCACCAGGGGACCGGCCGGGCCCGCGAAGCGCTCGGCCGCCGCCCGCGACCCCCGGCTCGCCGCCGAGCTGTGGCTGGCCACCGCCGCGGCCACCGGGATCACGCCCGACCCCGGTGCGTAGTCGCCCAACGCACAAGGCCCCCGCACCGTCAGGTGCAGGGGCCTCGAAGTGGTCGCGCGCCGTTACCGGACGCTGGAGCGGCGGTTGCCCGACAGGCCCTCGGCGACGCCGATCAGCAGCACGGAGGCGATCACGGCGACGATGAAGCCGAGCACGTTCAGCTCGAAGATGTCACCGGTGCCGAGCACGTTCGCGATCGTGCCGCCGATGACCGAGCCCACGAGCCCGAGCAGCAGCGTCGCGATCACGCTGAGGTTCTGCTTGCCGGGCTTGATCAGCCGGGCGAGCGCGCCGATGATCAGGCCGGCGACGATGAACCCGATCATGTCACCCTCCAGGTAGTCGATGGTCTAACGCTATCGGGATTCCCGAGTGGACCGCCACCCAATCGTCGTGCGACGCAGTTCACCTGAGCGGGCGACGGTCACCGACCGTGCCCGGAACGGCTCAGCCGAACACCTCCACCACCGGGTGCTCGGCGGAGTAGGCGGGCCAACCCGGTGACCCGCCGCCCGCGAACGCCACCCAGGCCCCGTGCACGCGCGCGGCGAGCCCTGGGGGCGCGGGGGTCGGCCCGAGCAACCCGGTCGCACCGTGCAACCACGGCGAGTCGGCGAGGTCGAACACGAACGGCAGCTCCACCGCGTGCGCCGCGCCGAGCCGCCCGCCCAGCGCCGTCGAGCGGTGCGCGAAGGAGTAGACGTGCGTGCGCCCGCCCGAGATCCGCGCGTGCGCCCGCGCCAAGCGGTCCGTCCCGGCGCCGAACAGGACGGCGCCGAGCGCCTCCGCGCCCTCCTCCGGCTTCCCCTGCGGCACCACGTACAGCCGCCCCTCCTCGGTGTTCGTCCCGATCAGCAGGTCCACGTCGCGGGCCGGGCCGTCCGCGAGGGCGTCGGCGGGCTGCGCGTCGAGCACCAGGCTGAACGGGCTCAACCCGGCCAGCGGGTCGGCGGCGGAGCGAGTGCGCAGGTCGAGCCCGGCCAGCGCGGGCAGCACCGCCAGGAACCGCTCGTCCGGGACCGCGCCGAACGCCTCGGCGGTCGGTTCCACCCCCAGCGCGGCGGACGCGGCGGCGGTGACCCGCCCCGCCTGCTCCGGGGTGAACGCCCCGGTCCCGCTGCCGCTCTGCACGATCGCCCGCCGGAACAGCCCGGTGGCCGCCGGTGTCGCCAGCAGCGCGCCCACCAGCGTCGCGCCCGCCGACTGGCCGAACACCGTCACGGCGCCGGGGTCCCCGCCGAACGCCGCGATGGTCGAGCGCACCCAGCCCAGCGCGGCGAGCACGTCCAGCAGCCCCCGGTTGCGCGGCGCGCCCGCCAGGTCCAGGAAACCGGGGACGCCCAGCCGGTAGTTCACCGTCACCAGCACGACGCCGTCGCGGGCGAACGCGCCGCCGTCGTAGAGCGCGGCGCGCGTCGACCCGGTGACGAACCCGCCGCCGTGCACGAACACCAGCACCGGCCGCGCGCCACCGTCGGCGGCGGGGGTGCGCACGTCGACGGTCAGGTACTCCTCGCCGCGCACCCAGCCCGGCCCGAAGTAGGGCGCCATGTCGAGCGAGCCGAAGTCGCGCACCGGTTGCGGCGCGGTGGGGGACGGGCGCGTGCCGTCGCGCACCCCGGACCAGCCGGGGTGCGGCGCGGGCGCGCCGAACCGGCCCGCCCCGACCGGCGCCGCCGCGTAGGGGATCGCGCGGTACAGCTCGCCGGAGCCGTCGCGGACGCCGCGCACGGCGCCCGCCGGGGTGTGCGCGACCGGGTTCACGTGGGAGCTCTCCGCTCCAGGAGTTGGTGGCACGTCAGGAGATCCGCTCGAACGGCGCCCACCGCTTGACCGCGAACCGGGACCCGTCGCGCTCGACCTCCAGCGCGCCGCGCCCGCCGAAGTGCGCCGGGAACACCAGCGCGCCGGACTCGGCGGCCAGGCCGAGCAGCCTGCGCCGGGTCACCCGCGACCCGACCGGGTCCTCGCAGAAGCAGGAGTTGGCGCCCGGCTCCACGACCTGCAGCGGGGTGTGCACCAGGTCCCCGACGAACAGCGCCCGCTCGCCGCCGGACTCCAGGACGAGCGCGGACGAGCCGGGCGTGTGGCCGGGGGCCAGCTCCAGCCGCAGGTTCGCGTCGATCCGGTGCGACCCGTCCCACAACCGCACCAGCCCGGCCTCGCGCACCGGCCGCACGCTGTCCTCGAACACGTTCTGGTTGCCGCGCCCCAGCACCGACCGGTGCCCGTTCGCCGGGGCCCAGAACTCGAAGTCCTGCCACGTCACCAGGTACTCGGCGTTCGGGAACGTCGGCACCCACTCGCGCCCGTCGAGCCGGGTGTTCCAGCCGACGTGGTCCACGTGCAGGTGCGTGTTGACCACGACGTCCACGTCCTCCGGCCGCACCCCGGCGGCGGCGAGGTTCGCGAGGTAGCCGCTCCGCCTGCGGCTCCACACCGGCGAGTAGGGCCGGTCCTTGTCGTCGCCGACTCCGGTGTCGACCAGGATCGTGCGGCCCTCGCTGCGCAGCAGCCAGGTCTGGACCGCCGAGCGGCACTGGTTCGCGGCCGGGTCCCAGAAGTCGGGCGCCAGCCAGTCGCGGTTCCCCTCCCACGACCCGGCGGGGCTCTCCGGGAAGAACTCCTCCGGGGTGAGCCCCACCGGGCCGTGGAACGCGGGGACGCGGGTGACGGTGACGTCGCCCAGGGTGATCTGATCGGGGTTCTGCTCCACGTGCTCCGTCCTAGGGTCGGCCTGCTTGACAGAGCCGAGCCTGGACGTGCGGGCGCGGGCCAACCAGCCCCGCGCTTTCCTACCCACGGCGTGGGGTGGCTGGGACACGAGGTGGCTGGGGCGTGGTGTGGCTGGGTTGTGGGGTGGCTGGGGCTCAGAGCCGCAGGCCGGTCGTGCCCCCGCCCGCGAGCGCCCCGTCGTGGTCGTGGCCGGAGCGCGGCGCCACCACGGCGAGGTCGGCGGGCGCGTGCGGCAGGGTGGTCAGCTCCACGCAGGTCAGCAGGGCGCGCGGGTCCTGCGCGTCGAGGTCGATCCCGCTCATCCGCAGCGCCAGCTCCAGCGCGCCGCCGGTGGCGAACCCCTCCAGGTCGATCCCGCCCGTGACCAGCGCGCGGGAGAGCAGCCGCTCCGGGTCCTCCTCGCTCAGCCCGCCGAGCGCGGACGCCTCGGCCAGCACCCGCCCGCCCCCGGCGTGCAGCACCCGCGCCTGCGCGAGCGTGCCGCCGACCGCGAGCATCCGCCCGCCCCCCGAGGTCACCGCGCGCGCCACCTGGGGGCGCAGCCCCTCGCGCGTCCAGGTCTCCCACACCAGCAGGCACCGGTTCCAGCGCGGCCCACCGGCCACCGCCCGCTGCACCCCGAGCCGGGCCCGTCCGGCGGGAGCGCCCCGCCCTGCCCAGTCCCACCACCGCCCGCGCGCCAGCTGCGGCCCGGTGACGGGGGCCGAGCCCCACCCGGCCAGCAACCGCTCCGGCGGCACGCCGTGCACCAGAGAGACCATCACGTGGTCGACCAAGCCCAACGACACCGGATCCTCCCTCCAGCCCCGACCACGACCGGGAATCGCTCCGGGGCACGCCGAAGGGGAGCAGACCACACTGCTCCGAGCGCCCGCCATCCCCCTGTCCGGTGGATTGGCGCGGGCGGCCGGTCGCGGCAACCCGGTCGCGGCCGGTGACGGTCCGGCGCGGAGGGCGGCCGACCGCTTCCGAGGTCGGGGGAAGTCGTTGTGCGGCAAGGCTTCTCAAGCGCTCCGCTCCTCTTGGGAACGTCGTCGTTCCGGGGCGCGGCGGTGACGTCCGGGGCTCCGGGGGGACGAGGTGCGCGTGGTGCCCGGCGCGAAGATCACCGGATCGCGGTCAACCCGCCGGGCAGTGCGCGTCCCGTTGCGGCAGAACGCGTTCGGTGAGGTAGCGGTGCACCGCGTCGACCGCGCAGGGCGTCCTGGTCGCCACCCCGTGCCCGAGGCCCTCGTGGGTGACCAGCACCGAACCGGGCAGCTGGTCCGCCACGTTCCGCGCGCCCTCGTGCGGCGTCGACGGGTCGTGGCGCGCGTTCAGCAGCAGGACCGGCGGCGCGTCCCCGGCTTCCAGGGGGCGCTGCGGGTTCGTCGCGGGGACCGGCGGGTTCACGCACAGGTCGGCCAGGTCGTACGCGGACTGCCGCACGTCCGGCGCGACGGCGCGGGACGCGGCGCGCAGCGCCTCCGCGCGGGCGAAGGTCGACGCGTCGTTGCGGTTGTCGGCGCACTGGAGGTAGATCGGCAGCGGGACCGGGGACGGCGCGGCGGTCGGGGCGACCGGGGCTGCCTGCTGGGCGGGGGCGTCGAACCAGGCGATCCGGGCGGCGACCTCCGGCAGGTCCGGCCGGGTCAGCGGGGACACCAGCAGGTAGGTCAGCCCGGCCGGGTCGAGCGGGCGGGCCGGGTCGTCCGGGTCGGGCAGCCCGCCCCGCTCGGCGCGGTCGAACAGGTCCGCGACCCGCGCTCGGACGTCCTGCCCGTGCAGCGCGCACTCCCGCGCGCGGTCGCACCACTCCAGGAACACCTCGAACGCGCCCTGCGCGGCCCGCGCGCCCGCGAGCGCGAACCGGTCCGAGTCCACCGTGTGGTCGAAGACGCCGTCCAGCACCACGGTCCGGATGCGGCCGGGGAACAGCTCGGCGTACCGCTGGCCCACCACCGTCCCGTAGGACAGCGCGTACAGGTTCACCGACTCCTCGCCCAGCGCGGCCCGCAGCGCGTCGACGTCCCCGGCCACCTGCGTGCTGTCCAGGTGGTCGAACACCGGGCCGGTGCGCTCGCGGCAGTCGGCGCCGAGCGCGGCCTGCGCGGCGAGCAGGTCGTCGAACTCCCGCTGGTCCGAGGGCGTCGGCCGGTCCAGCGCGGCGACCAGCTCGGGGGAGCACAGCACGGGGTTGCTGCGCCGCACGCCGCGCGGGTCGAAGCCGACGACGTCGAAGCGCTCGGCCGTCCCGGCGGAGAACAGCAGCTCGAACAGCGCGTCGTCGGTGACCGCGTCCACCCCGGAGCTGCCGGGACCGGCGGGCAGGTAGACGAGCGTGCCGACCGGTTCGCCCCTGGCGGGGCGGCGGGCCACGGCCAGGTCGAACCGCTCCCCGCCGGGATCGGCCCAGTCGACCGGGACGGGGACGGTGGCGCACTCGACCGCCGGGTTCCCGGCGCAAGGTTCCCACCGCGGCGCGGGGTTCCCGCTCGCGGACGGGACGAGGACGAGCGACGCGGCGACCGAGGCCGCGACCGCCCAGTGCTGATGACGAGTGATCATGCGCTCCACCGTGGCCGCCCGCGCCGCCCGCCCGCCTCCGCCGAGCGGCCCGTCGTCCCCGCCTCGGGGTGGAGGCCCCTCCACCCGACGACGGAGGCGGTTCGCGGGCGCGCTCCCTAGGGTTGGCGCATGACGCCGCTCCTGCTGCGGGTGCTGCCGCTGCCGCTCACGGCCGCGTTCCTGGCGGTGCTGCACGGCCCAGCGCCCACCCGCCCGGCCGACTGGCTCCTCGGCCTGGCCGCCGCCGCGCTCACCGGGCTCGCCGGGTGGTTCCCGCTCACCGCCGCGCTGCTGAACCCGGTGCTGCTGCTCGCCGCCGAGCTCGTGGGCGCGGACGTGGCGTCCCCGGTGATGTTCATCCTCACCACGATCTCCCTGGCGGAGCTGTGGGTGCGCCGCGACGGGTGGCCGTGCTGGAGCGCGGCGGCGGCGTTCGCGGCGGCGCAGGTGGTGATCTACGCGCCGCACTACGACCCGCTGCTGTCGACCTCCTCGCTGGTGCTGACCACGTGCCCGCCGGTGCTGCTGGGGTGGCACGTGCGCTCGGTGCTGCGGACCGCGCGGGAGGCCGAGCGCGGCCGGGACGACGCGGTGCGGCACGCGCGGCTGGCCGAGCGCACGGCCATCGCGCGCGAGCTGCACGACCTGGTGGCGCACCACATGGCGTCGATCACCGTGCAGGTGGGGGCGGCGCGCCACGCGCTGGGCGGCGCGCACCCCGGCGTCGACCGGGCCCTGGACCAGGCGCACGGCACCGGCCGGGCCGCGCTGGCCGACCTGAAGCGGTTGATGGCGGTCCTGCGCGACCCCGCCACCGGTCAGGACGGGACCGGCGTGGTGGCGGGGGAGACCGGGCTGGCCACGGCGCTCCAGGCGGCCGTGGACCGCACGCGCGCCGCCGGGGCCGTGGTGGAGGCGGAGGTGGACGGGGCGGTCGCCGGGCTCGATTCGATCCGCCGGATCTCGGTGCTGCGAGTGGTGCAGGAGGGGTTGACGAACGTGGTCAAGCACGCCGGTCCGCGTCCCCGCGCGCGAGTGCGGGTCGCGGTGGGGGAGGGGGCGGTGCGGATCGTGGTGGCCGACGACGGGACCGCGCCCCGACCGCCGCACGATCCCGGCTTCGGCCTGGTGGGGATGCGGGAGCGGGTGGAGCTGCTGGGCGGGAGCATCAGCGCGGGCCGCCGTGACCGGGGTTGGGCGCTGGAGGTCACCATCCCGACCGGGGGCGCGCGGTGATCCGGGTGCTGCTGGTGGACGACCAGCACCTGGTGCGCGCGGGCCTGCGGATGCTCTGCGAGAGCAGCGCCGACCTGGAGGTGGTGGGCGAGGCGGCCGAGGGCGGCGAGGCGGTGCGCCTGGTGGAGCGGCTGGCGCCGGACGTGGTCCTGATGGACCTGCGGATGCCGGGCGTGGACGGCATCACCGCGACCGCCAGGATCCTCGCCTCCCGGCCTGCCACCCGCGTGCTGGTGCTGACCACGTTCGACGACGACGAGCACCTGTACCCGGCGCTGGACGCGGGCGCGCAGGGCTTCCTGGGCAAGGACGCGCCGCCGGAGGAGCTGCTGGACGCGATCAGGCGCACGGCGGCGGGCGAGTCGCCGTTCAGCGGGCCCGTCCTGCGGCGCCTGGTGGACGCGGCCCGCGCGGCCCACCGCGCCGAACCGGCGGCCCCGCCGCGCCAGGGCTTGCCGGGGTTGACGGACCGGGAGCGCGACGTGCTGGCCCTGGTCGGCGAGGGGCTGTCGAACGCGGAGGTGGCGGCGCGGCTGCACGTGGCGGTGAGCACGGTGAAGACGCACGTGGCCGCGCTGCTGGACAAGACCGGCGCGGCGAACCGGGTGCGGTTGGCGGTGCTGGCGATCCGCGACCCCCGCTGAGCCCCGTCCCCGAGCCCTGGTCACCCGAGAGCGCCACTGGCCTAGGCTGACCGCCGTGCCCGACGACCTGATCCGCCGCTGGGAGCGGGGCTGGAGCGCCTGCCGGGGCTGGACGCGGCAGCCCGAGGAGCGCGGCGCGCTGCGCGTCCTGCTGGGCCTGCCCGGCAGGCGCCGCGAGCTGATCGCGCTGCGCCTGTCCCCGGAACTGGCCGCCGAGGTGGCCGAGGCCGACGAGCCCACCTGGCTGACCGTCCCCACCGAGCACCCGGCCGAGGCCGCGCGCACCCTGGTGGAGGCGGGCCTGCACGTCCGCCCGACCCGCGAGCACCTGATGACCAGGCCGCTGCCCGACCACCCGGCCCCACTCCTGCCACCCGGCTACCACCCGGTGGTGACCGTCACCGCCGTCACCGCCGCTGCCGTGCTCAGGGTCGAACTGCGCCACGCGGACACCAGCGTGGCGGCGAGCGGCCAAGCCGCCCTGGTCGACGGGGACACCGTCTTCGACCGCGTCGAAACCGCCCCGCAGCACCGCCGCAAGGGCCTGGGCAGCGCGGTGATGGCCCTGCTGTCCGCCGAGGCCGTCCGCAGGGGCGCGACCAGGGGCGTCCTGATGGCGACCCCGGACGGCCACGCCCTCTACACCGCCCTGGGCTGGAGCACCGCCGCCGAGGTGGTGATCGCGGCCAACACGCCGGTCTGACCGCCTGCCCGGCGAGCGGGCCGGACGTCGGCGCGTTCGACACCGCCACCACCGCGTCCACGAGCAGGGTCGCGCAGCGCGTCCGCCTGCTCGCCGGGCAGGTCGGCGAGCGTGCGCGCTCAGCTGTCGCGCGGCAACGGGGTCAGCCGGTGCTCCACCGGCGCGGTGCGACCGCCGGGGGAGCACCGCCCCGCCTCCCGTCAGAACTCCAGCACCGCCCGGTACCGCGCCCCACCCCCGCGCACCAGCTCCAGCGCCCGCTCCACCTCGCCCACCGGGAACACCTCCACCGCCGCCCTGATCCCGTGCCGCGCCGCGAACTCCAGCATCAGCCGGTTCTCCGACGGCGTCGCCGGGATCCCGCCCACGATCCGCTTCGCCTGCGGCAGCAGGCTCATCGGCCGCACCGAGATCGTCCCGGCGGGCAAGCCCACCACGCACAGCGTCCCGCCGGGGCGCAGCGCGGCCAGGTAGTCGTCCCACGGCAGGTCGGCCGGGACCGTCGACAGCACGAAGTCGAACGCCCCCTCCACCAGCTCCTCAGGGGTCCGGAAGTCGGTCGCGCCGAACGCCCGAGCCTCGGCCTCCTTCGCCCGCGTCGTCGACACCGCCGTCACCGCGCACCCCCACGCGGCCAGGAACTGCAGCGCCAGGTGCCCGAGCCCGCCGACGCCGACCACCGCGACCCGGTCGGTCGGCCGGACCCCGTTGGCCAGCAGCGGCCCGAACACCGTGGTGCCCGCGCACAGCAGCGGCGCGGCCTCGGCCGAGGGCAGCTCGTCGGGCAGCGGGTGCACGTGCCGCCAGTCGGACGCCCGCAGGTGGTCGGCGAACGCCCCGCCGTCCCCGCGCAGCACCACGTCGTCGCGCGCCGCGCACAGGTTGTGCCGCCCGCTCAGGCACCGCGCGCAGTGCGAGCACGACCCGGCGATCGCGCCGACCCCCACCCGCGTCCCGAC
The DNA here is from genome assembly GCF_024171695.1 of Actinosynnema pretiosum. GTDB lineage: Bacteria > Actinomycetota > Actinomycetes > Mycobacteriales > Pseudonocardiaceae > Actinosynnema > Actinosynnema pretiosum. Next base: position 18,830 of record NZ_JAMTCF010000023.1, read on the forward strand.
CGCGAGCCGCGCGTTCGCCCCCACGGCGACCACCACGCCCACGGCCTCGTGCCCGGCGACGACCGGGAACCGCGCCACGCCCCACTCGTCGTCGATCACGCCGACGTCGGTGTGGCAGATCCCGCAGTGCGTCACCCGCACGTCCACCTCGTCCGGCCCCGGCGGTCCCACCTCGCGCACCAGCGGGCGCAGCGGACCGCCCGCCTCGTGCGCGGCCAGCGCGACGACCCGCACGTCAGGCCCTCCCGTCGGAGTCGGAGCCGCGCAGCACGATCCGGACGGCCACCCGCAACCGCGCCAGCTGCACGTCCACCGGCGCGTCGAGCTGCTTGACCGCCGCCGACACCAGGTACAGGTGCTCGGCCAGCTCCACCGCCCCGACCCCGCCCGGCCGCCACGCCCCGGCCACCCCGGACTCCTCCAGCACGTCCACCAGCGCCGCGACCACGTCGTCGTGCAACCGCTCCAGCAGCGGCCCGCTCACCTCGGCGGCGGCCTGCAGCAGCTCGCTCACGCTCGCGCTGCTCGCCGTCGCCGCCTCGCCGTGCAACGCCTCCAGCGCCGAGACCACCCGCCGCTCCACCGGCACGCCCACCCGCGCCAGCTCCGCCAGCGCGGCCTCGCGCACCTGCCCGACCATGCGCTCCAGCACGGCCGCGAACAGCACGTCCTTGGCCCGGTAGTGCAGGTACAGCCCCTGCCTGGACAACCCGGCGGCCCTGGCGACCTCGTCCATCGCCGTCTTGCGGTAGCCGTAGCGCAGGAACAACCCGATCGCCGCGTCCAGGATCACGCGGTTCCGCTCGTCGGTGACCGTCATGGCCTCACTTTACAAACTGGGCCACAACTGTCAACCACGTCTACAACGACAACTGCCACAACGCCGTGTCGATCCACCGCCCGTGCTTGAACCCCACCGCCCGCAGCACCCCGGCCTCGCCGAACCCGAACCGCCGGTGCAGCGCGGCGGACGCCCCGTCCCCGCTGTCCGCGATCACCGCGATGAGCTGCCGCACCCCGGCCTCCCGAGCCGCCTCGACGACCGCCCCCAACAACGCCTTGCCCACCCCGTGCCCGGTGGCCCCCGGCGCGAGGTAGATCGTGTCCTCGGCGGTGTGCCGGTAGGCCCGCTTCCACCGCCACGGCGCCGCGTACGCGAACCCGGACACCACCCCGTCCACCTCGGCCACCAGGAACGGCAACCCGCGCCCGGTGATGTCCGCGCGCTTGCCCGCCCAGTCCTCCTCGCTCGGCGCCACCTCGTCGAACGTCGCCACGCCGTGCTCGACGTAGTGGGCGTAGACGGCGGCCACGACCGCCACGTCGGCGGCGGTCGAGGGCCGGATGGTCACTGCGGATGTCGTCACGTCACAGCCTCTTCGCACTTCTCCCGCGCTCCGTGACCGTCCACGGAGGACACGCGGTCGCCCTCCAGCATGGGCCCCGGTCGTGTCGGACCCGTTAACCAGGCTCCCGACGTGTCACTCCCAACACCCCTGCCGGAACCACATCTCGCCGAGGACGACGACGCGCTGATCGCGGCCCTGCGGACCCGCGCGTGGGACCCCGGACTGCGGTTCGACTCGGCGTACGACGAGGTCGTGACGGCCTACTTCGCCGACACCCCGCGCGGGCCGCTGCTCCCGCCCGTGACACCGAGGTCGGCGACGGCGGCTTCGGCCACGGCTCCGGACTGACCCCCTGACCGCCGGGCGGCGCGAGCCGGGGCACGCCTCGGACCGGACCTGCGCGGTGGACCTGCACCGCCGCGCCAGGGAGGACGGCGTGCCCCCGTCGTGGCTGCACCTGGCCTGGGGCGGCTGCACGATGGCGTGGTGCGTCTCGCTCCTGGCCGTCGACAACCCGGTGCTGTACTACGACGCCGACGGCTGGGAACCGACCTGGGGGCAGGGCCCGCACGACGGCCTCCGGCACGCCTCGCCGCTGGTCACCCCTCTGCGGTCACTCCTCTGCGGTCGCCCCACCCGCCCGGTACCGCCCCGGCGTCATCCCCCGCGACCGGGTGAAGGCCCGGCTGAACGCGGGCGCCGACCGGTACCCGACCCGTGCGGCGATCGACTCGACCGGGTCCCTGGTCCTGCGCAGGCGGGCCGCCGCCAGGTCCATCCGCCACTGGGCCAGGTAGGCGGCCGGGCTCTGGCCGATCGCCGCCGGGAAGCGGCGGGACAGGGTCGCGCGCGAGACCGCCAGCGCGGAGGCCAGCGACGCCGTCGTCCAGGGGTGGGCGGGGTCGGCGTGCAGGCGTTCCACCGCGCCGCGCACGAGCGGGTCGTCGAGCACGCCGAGCCAGGTGCCCACCTGGCTCGGCTGGGTCGGCAGCCAGGCGCGCATGAGCTGCACGAGCAGCACGTCGACCAGGCTGTTCAGCACCGCCCGCCCACCCGGCCGGGGGTGGGCCAGCTCCCGGCCCAGCATCCGGACGGTGTCGTCGAATCCCTCCTCTCCCCGGCCGCCGCGCACGTGCACGAGCTCGGGCAGCGCGCCGAGGACCTGGGTGCGGACGGTGTGGTCGCAGTCGTAGGCGATCGTCAGCACGCGCGTGTCGGCGTCCCGCGTCCCCAGCCGGATCACCTCGCCCGCCTCGGCCGCGCGGACCGCGCCCGCCGCGCCGCCCGTGGGAACCTCCGGCGAGCTGCTGAGCACGTGCGACGGCCCGGTCGGCAGCAGCGCCACGTCACCCGCCGCCAGCTCCAGCCACGACGGCGGAGCGCCCACCCCGAGCCAGGCGCGCCCCTCGACCACCACGTGCAGCAGCGCCGAGGAGCAGCGGGCCAGCGGAACCGACCAGCGCCCGCCCGCCTCGGTCCTGGCCCCGAGCGCGCCCCGCACGCCGGACACCTCCAGCACGTCCGCGACGAGATCCACCCGACCAGCCTAGATGAGGCAGACGGGCAAGAAACCGAGTCGTTCCGGCATCGACCGCCGCACCCGGTGCTCCATACGGTGGCCCCATGACAACCGGCACCACCATGCGGGCGCTCGTCGCCACCGGCTACGGGGACCCCGAGCGGCTCACCCTCGCCGAACTGCCCGTCCCCACCCCCGGACCCGGCCAGATCCTGGTGCGGATCGCCGCCGCCACCGTCAACCCCACCGACCTGCGCGTGATCACCGGCGGCTTCCGCGACCTGCTCGACCTCCGGTTCCCCTACACCCCCGGCAACGAGTTCGCCGGAACCGTCGTGGCGACCGGACCGGCGGTGACCCGCTACCGCGCGGGCGACGAGGTCTTCGGCCTGGCCCTGCCCCGCCAGCTGCGCGCGGTGGCCGACCCCGAGCGCCCGTCGCTGAGCACCGGCGCGCTCGCCGACCACGCGGTGTTCGAGGCGGACACCCCCGCCATCGGCCACCGCCCGTCCGCCCTGCCCCCGGACCTGGCCGCGTCCCTGCCGATCGCGGGCGGCACCACGCTCGCGCTCACCGCCGCCGCCAGGATCCAGCCCGACGAGTCCGTGCTGGTCGTCGGGGCCACCGGCCCGGTCGGCCTCACCCTCGTCCCGGTGCTGGCCGCCGCGGGCGCCGAGATCACCGCGACCGCCCGCACCGCCGAGGGCGCCGACCTGCTGCGCGGCCTCGGCGCCCGGCACGTGGTCGACCACGGCGCCTACCCCTCGGGCGTCGACGTCGTGCTCAACCTGGCGCTCCTCCCCGACGCCCTGCCCGCCGCAGCCCGCGCCCTGCGGCCGGGCGGCAGGCTGCTCTCGATCGTCTTCCCGCCGCCCAGGCCGGAGCAGCTCGGACGTGACGACGTCGACCTGGGCTTCGTGATGCACACCGGTGACGAGTCCACCGGGGCCGATGCCGTCGCCGAGGCCGCGCTGGCGGGAACGCTCGCCACCCCGATCGCCCGCCGGTACCCGCTCGACGACGCCGTCGCGGCGGTGGTCGACTACGCGCGGGGCCGTCCGCTGGGCAAGATCGTCGTCACGCCCTGAGCGCTAACCCCCTGGCGCTACACCTGGGCGAACCGCTTCGGCTCAACCCGGTCGTGCTCGACCCACAGCCCGTGCGGGTACTCCGGTCGCGGCGCGCTCACCTCGGTCAACCGGTCGAGGTGGTGCGCCGGGATCTCCAGCTCGGCCGCCGCGAGGTTCGACGTGAACTGCTCCACGTCCCTGGGCCCGATGATCGGGATCACGCCCCTGGTCATCGACCACCTGATCGCCACCTGGTCCGGGGTCGCGCCGAGGTCGAGGGCGACGCTCTCGACCGCGTCCAGGACCTTCGTCTTAGTCGCCTCGTCCTCCCGGTGGAGGAACCGGCTGAGCACGCTCTCCGCCCGCCCCGTCCCGCCCCGCCGGTACTTGCCGGTCAGCAGCCCGCCGCCGAGGGGCGAGAACCCGAGCACGCCCAGCCCCAGCGCCTCCGCCATCGGCAGCAGCTCCCGGTCGGCCGCGCGCTCGACCAGGCTGTACTCGACCTGGATCGCCGTGACCGGAGCCCACCCGCGCTGCGCCGCCAGCACGGTCCCGGCGGCCACGCGCCACGCGGGGAAGTTGCACAGCCCGGTGTACAGGACCTTGCCCGCGCGCGTCAGGTCGTCGAAGGCCCGCAGCACCTCCTCCACGGGCGTGCCCCCGTCGGCCACGTGCGCCCAGAAGACGTCCACCCGGTCGGTGCCCAGCCTGCGCAGGCTCTGCTCCAGGGACTGGACCATCGCCTTGCGGCTGTTGCCGGTCAGGTGCAGGCCGCTGTCCGGCGTGGTCCCCGCGCTGTACTTCGTCGCCAGGACCACGTCCTCGCGGTCCGAGGCGATGAGGTCCGCCAGGTGCTCCTCGGCGTCACCGGACTGGTAGTTGGAGGCGGTGTCGACGAAGTTCCCGCCCGCCTCCCGGTAGGCGTCGTACATCGCCCGCGCCTCGGACGCCTGCGCCCCGTGCCCCCAGCCGGTGCCGAAGTTGCCCGTTCCCAGCGACAACTCCGACACGCGCAGCCCGGAGCCGCCAAGAAATCGGTAACGCATGAGTGCTCCGCTCCTCGCGTGGATCCGGCGCGGGCAGGTTCCCCGCGCCCGGCGGCCCAGCCGCCGGACACCATCGTTCCCAGCGTCCCTCGTATAGTCCATAACGTGGAGTCCAGCAATCCTTATCGATCGTCCAGGACCGAGGTCACGCTCGACGTCAGCGACCCCGTCCGGCAGGTCCTGGCGCTGGCCCGGCCGAGGGCCGTCGTCCCGGCCCCGCTCCGCGCGACGGCGCCCTGGGGCGCCCGGTTCTCGCCATTCCCGCACATCAAGCTCGGCGTGGTGGTCGACGGCGAGGTCTGGCTGTGCGTGGACGGCCTCGACCCCGTCCTGCTGCGCGCCGGTGACTTCTACCTGCTCGGGAACCCGCCCGCCTACGGCCTGGGCAGCTCGGTCGACGCGGCGCGGGAGGGCGTTCCGGTGAACGGCCCCGGCGCTCCCGCCTACACGTGCAGCGTCGACTTCGAGTTCCGGGACGCCGACGCCTCCACGCTGTTCTCGGCGCTGCCCCCGGCCGTCGTCGTCAGGGCGGACGAGACCGGGGGGCAGCTGCTCTGGAACATCGCGACCCTGCTCGTGCACGAGTTCCAGGAGCCCAGGACGGGCCAGTCGCTCGTCCTGGAGCACCTGGCCCAGATCCTGCTGGTGCACCTGCTCAGGGCGCACGCCGACTCGTCCAGCGAGCCGCTGGGCTGGCTCGCGTCCGTGGTCGACGACGGGATCGGGGCCGTGCTGCGCGCCGTGCACGCCGAGCCCGGCCACCGCTGGACGTTGGAGGAGCTCGCCGCGATCGCGCGGATGTCCCGCTCGTCCTTCGCGGTGAACTTCCGGACCAAGGTGGGGAAGCCGCCCCTGGACTACCTCATCGAGTGGCGGATGCAGCTGGCGCGCGCCGCGCTGCGCACGGACGACTCCCTCACCTCGATCGCGGGCGCCGTCGGCTACCGCTCCGAGAGCGCGTTCAGCACCGCGTTCCGGCGCGTCGTCGGCGTGCCGCCGCGCGAGTTCCGCGTCTCACTGCGCGCCCGCCCCTGACACGCCCCGGACGAAAGCCGCCTGCCCGACGTGCTGGAGGTCGTCCTCGACCACGCTGAGCAGCCGCACGGCCAGGGTCACCGGCGGGTCCCACGAGTCGTCCACGACCCTGGTCAGGTCACCGGCCCCCAGCGTGCGCAGGTAGGCCTCGGTCCGCTCGTGCACCGCCCGGTGGTAGCCCAGCAGCAGCTCGGCGGGCGCGACGACGGCCGTGACCTGGTCGGAGTCGTGCCCGTACCCGGTGTCGTCGACCGGCAGCGGCAGGTCGAACCGTTCGGACCAGCCCTCGGCTGTCCAGACCTGCTCCGCGCCCGCCACCTCGGCGACGTGGTCGTCCTGCACGCGGGTCAGGTGCCAGACCAGCCACGCGATCGGGTTCCCCGCGCCGTCCACCCGGTGCGCCAGCTGCTCGGGCGACACACCGTCCAGCACGCGCTCCACGGACTCCAGCACCCGCCCGAAGCCGTCCGACAGCACGTCGACGGCGCTGACCTCGCTCTTGGTCGTCATGGTCACCGGAGTACCCAGCCGCCCGCGCTTCCACCTCGGTGACGCGAACCGGACAAATCGGTGGTGTGCCCCGGCCCGCGCGGGGAATCCGGGCGCATGACGACCACGCAGACGCGCGGCACGGAGGCCGTCCGGCGCTACCGCAGGGCGTGCGACTACGCCGCCGCGGCCATGATCTACCTCAAGGACAACGCGCTGCTGCGCGAACCGCTGCGCCGCGAGCACCTCAAGCCAAGGCTGCTCGGCCACTGGGGCACCTGCCCCGGCATCACCTTCCTGAACGCCGGGCTCAACGGCCTCATCCGGCGCACCGGGCAGCGGACGCTGCTGGTCACCGGCCCCGGCCACGGCGCGCCCGCCGTGCACGCCAACCTGTGGCTGGAGGGCACGCACGCCGAGCTGGACCCCGAGCTGGGCCGCGACGGCGCGGGCCTGACCGAGCTGGTGCGCCGCTTCTCCTGGCCAGGCGGCTTCCCCAGCCACCTCTCGCCGGAGGTGCCCGGCGTGATCCACGAGGGCGGCGAGCTGGGCTACGCGCTCGCCACCGCCTTCGGCGCGGCCATGGACAAGCCGGACCTGCTGGTGGCCTGCCTGGTCGGCGACGGCGAGGCCGAGACCGGCCCCACGGCGGGCTCCTGGCACGCGGGCAAGTACCTGTCCCCGCGCACCGACGGCGTGGTCCTGCCGGTGCTGCACGCCAACGGGTACAAGATCTCCTCGCCCACGGTCTACGGCTGCATGGACGACGCCGAGCTGACCGCCTACTTCAGCGGCGCGGGCTGGTCCCCGCGCGTCGTGGACGTCACCCGGACCGACGACCCGGACGCCCTGCTGGCCGAGGCGCTGGCCTGGGCGCACGACGAGAACGCCGCCCTGCGCGAGCGCTGGCGGCCGGGGGAGCGGGCGGTGCGGCCGATGCTGGTGCTGCGCTCCCCGAAGGGCTGGGGCGTGCCCGAGCACGACGTCGCGGGCGAGCCCCTGGAAGGCACCTTCCGCGCCCACCAGGTCCCGCTCGGCGCGGTCCACGAGGACGACGAGGAGCTGGCCCTGCTGGAGCGCTGGCTGCGCTCCTACCGCCCCGACGAGCTGTTCGACGCCGAAGGCCGCCCGCACGAGGACCTGCTCGCCCAGCTGCCCCCGGAGCACCTGCGCCTCGGCCGCGTCCCCGAGGCCAACGGCGGCAGGCTGCGCCGCGACCTGCCGCTGCCCGACGTGACCCGCTTCGCCGTCGAGGTCCCCGAACCCGGCGCGGGCTCGACCAGCCCCACCGATGTGGCGGGCCGCTGGCTGGCCGAGCTGGTGCGCGCCACCGAGGACCGCCGCGACTTCCGCGTGTTCTGCCCCGACGAGCTGGAGTCCAACAAGCTCGGCGCCCTCCTGGAGGCCACCGACCGGGGCTTCACCTGGCCGCTTCCTGACACCGCCGAGCACGTCGCGCCGGGCGGGCGGGTGCTGGAGGTGCTGTCCGAGCACCTGTGCCAGGGCTGGGCGCAGGGCTACCTGCTGACCGGTCGGCACGCGCTGTTCCCGTGCTACGAGGCGTTCGCGTCCATCGTGGACAGCATGGTGAACCAGCACGCCAAGTTCCTCAAGATGTCCGGCGAGGTGCCGTGGCGCGAACCGGTGGCGAGCCTGAACTACCTGCTCACCAGCGAGGGCTGGCGGCAGGAGCACAACGGCTACAGCCACCAGGGCCCCGGCTTCATCAACAACCTGCTGACCAAGAAGGCCTCCACCGCCCGCGTGTACCTGCCGCCGGACGCGAACACCCTGCTGGTCACCCTGCGGGACTGCCTGGCGTCCACGGACCGGATCAACCTGGTGGTGGCGGGCAAGAACGCGGGCGCGCAGTGGCTGGACCCGGAGGCCGCCGAGCGGCACTGCGCGGCGGGCGCCGGCGTGTGGGAGTGGGCCGGGCACGGCGACGGCGACCCGGACGTGGTGCTGGCGTGCGCGGGCGGCATCCCCACGGTGGAGGCGCTGGCGGCGGCGTCGATCCTGCGCGAGCGCGCCCCCGACCTGGCCGTGCGCGTGGTCAACGTGGTGGACCTGCTGTCACTGGCCCCCGCAGACCGCCACCCGCACGGCCTGCCCGACGAGGCCTTCACGGCCTGCTTCCCCGAGGACGTCCCGGTGGTCCTGGCCTTCCACGGCTACCCCTCGGCCGTCCACGAGACCCTGCACGGCCGTCCCGGCTCCGACCGGTTCCACGTGCACGGCTACCTGGAGGAGGGCACCACGACCACGCCCTACGACCTGCTCGTGGCCAACCGCATGAGCCGCCACGACCTGGCCGTCGACGCGCTGCGCCGGGCCGGTCGCGACGGGGACCTGGCCGAGGGGTTGCTGGCCGAGCGCGACGACCTGCGCGCCGCCGCGCACCGCGACGGCGTGGACCCCGAGGAGATCACCGGCTGGAGGTGGGCCGCGTGAGCGCCGTCCTGACCGTCAACGCCGGGTCGAACAGCCTCAAGGCGCACCTGGTCGACCCCGACACCGAGGAGGTCCTGGACTCGGTGGACGTGGAAGGCCCACCGGACTCCGACGAGGCGCGTGAGGCCCTGGACGCGCTTCTGTCCGATGTGGACGACCTGGTCGCCGTGGCCCACCGCCTGGTCCACGGAGGCCCCGACCTGCGCGCGCCCGCTGTCGTCGACGACGAGTCCCTGGCAGCGGCCCACCGCGCGGAAACCCTTGCTCCACTGCACGTTCCGCCCGCGCTGCGCCTGCTGGACGTGCTGCGGGACCGCCTCCCCGACCCGCCGCACGTGCTGTGCCCGGACACCGCGTTCCACGCCGACCTGCCCGAGGAGGCCACCACCTACCCGCTGCCGCTCGACTGGCGCGAGCGGCACGGCCTGCGCCGCTACGGCTTCCACGGCCTGTCCTACCGCTGGGCACTGGACCGCGCCGCCGAACTCCTGGGCCGCCCGGCCGAGGGCTTGACCGTCCTGATGACCCACCTGGGCGGCGGTTGCTCGGTGTGCGCCGTGCGCGCGGGCCGCAGCGTCGACACCTCGATGGGCTTCACCCCGCTGGAGGGCGTGCCGATGTCGAAGCGCTCGGGCAGCGTCGATCCGGGGATGCTGCTGTGGTTGCTGCGCAACGGCGTCGACCTGGACGAGGTGGAGCACGGCCTGAACCACGAGTCCGGTCTGCTGGGCCTGTCCGGCGGCCGGTCGGGCGACACCCGCGACCTGGTCGCGGCGGCGGGGGAGGACCAGGCGGCGGCGCTGGCGCTGCGCGTGTTCGCCCACCGCGTCCGCCGCGAACTGGCCGCAGCCGCGACCAGCCTGGACCGGCTGGACGCGCTGGTGTTCACCGGCGAGATCGGCTGGGACCAGCCCGAGGTGCGCGCCGACGTCGTGGCCGGGCTGTCCCTGCTCGGCGTCCCCGCCACCCTGACCCCGACCCGCGACGGCGACGGCCCCGTGAGCCCGCCGGAGGCCGCCGTGCCGGTGCTGCTGGTGCGCTCGCGCGAGGAGCTCCAGCTGTGCCGGGAGGTCCTGAAAGCCTTGTAGGGCAACCTAAGCGCCGTCCTCCGGCGCCAGTCCGAACAGCACCCGGTGGATCTCCCCGAAGACGAAGTCGCGGGCGTCCACCGGGTCCTCCAGGAGCGCCACCACCACACCTCCGCTCGCCGTCGACCGCACGCGCGCCGCCACGGCCGCCGGGAACTCCGGCAACCGGGCGGCGCGCTCGGCGTCGAAGTAGGTCCACCAGCCGAAGCAGTCCGGGAAGGAACCGGGCGGCGGCGGGTTCTCGAAGTCCAGTTCGCCACCGCGCACCCGCCACACCTGCTCCCACGACCACTCGTCCACGACGGTCCCGAACCTCGCCCCGAACCGCTCGGCCGCCACGGTCCAGAGGTCGGTGAGGCGGCGGTGCAGGTCCGGGGTGAACAGGAAGCGCTCGATCGACCAGTACAGCCGCGACTCTTGCACGCTGAACCAGACCTCCTCGTCCGCGGGCCACAGGGTGCACCCGTGGTGCGTTCCGGAGGCGAGCGCGGCCACGAGGTCGTCGCGGTCCAACCGGTCGAACTCGCCGGGCTCGTCGGTGCGGAACGCGGAGATCAGCCCGTCCTCCGGGTGCCCGATGCGCAGCCCGGCGCCCACCGCCAGGTCGAACAGCTCGGCGACCACCTCCGGCGTGCGGTCGACGTACAGGGTCCAGTCCCAATCGTTGCCCACGACAGGTGATGGTGCACCCGGACGCCGCCGCCCGCGACTCCGTTCCCGGTGGTCAGCGCCCGAGCCACCACTGGAGGAACTCGTCCGGGACGAGGTGGATCAGCTCGACCGCCTCCCAGAGCGCCGCGACCGCCAGGACCACGACCACGAGCGGGTACAGCCGCAGGGCGTCCGCCAGCCCCGCCGCGTAACCCGCCCGCCGCGTCTCCAGCCCGAACCGCCGAGGCCGCAGGAACTTGCGCCCGTGCACCCAGGAGGCGAGGGCCGCGAGCACGTACCCCTGGGCCTCCAGGAGCGCGGTGACGCCGTGCGGGACGAACCACGCGAGGTCGTCGGCGCCGGACGGGGTGAAGATCATGCCCCAGCCCACGAGCCGCACCAGGCCCAGCGCCACCCCGGCGAACGGCACGACCAGTGACGGCGCGGTCTGCCAGAGGAGCGCGCCGATCAGGAGGTTGACGACGAAGGTGATCCCGGCGGCGCCGAGCACGTCCCCCGTGCCGTAGGTGGCGACGAAGAGGTGGTTGGTCGGGTCGGCGTTGGGGTCCGTGCCGTGCTGGGCGGCCTCCCGCAACCACGGGAACGCGCCGGCCGCGACCGCCGCGAGCACGAGCACCCCGTAGAAGGCGAGGTTGAGCGCCAGGTAAGCCCGCCGGTCGCGGCGAATGATGCCGAAGGCCGTCCTGAGTGGACGGATTCGGGTGCTGCTGTTCATCGTGGTCCTCATCCAGCCTGCGAACGTCCGTGCGGACGTCCGTGCGACGTCCGTGCGCCGAGGACTGAACACCCGGACGTAGCGTCGGGGTCAACCCCCGCTCTCACCCAACCGCTCCAGGACCGCGCGCTGCGCGCTGGTGAACGCCGTCTCCTGGTACGCGCTGAGCACCGCGTCCGTCCGAAGGACCACCCGCCCACCAGGCTTGTCCCCGAACCCGTCCACCAGCTCCCGGTAGTCGCGGGCCAACCGCTCGACCTCGTCGTCCCCGCTGTCCGGACCGAGCGCGGCGAACCGCACCGCCAACGCCGTAATCCCCGGCAGCAACTCCGGCTCCACCATCCGCCCCAGCACCGCCGCCAACACCTCCCGCCCCCGCGCGTCGAGCCCCTGGTGCAGCAACAACAGGATCTCCCGATCCCGCCGAGCCACCTCACCGGGCAACTCCCGCCCCACGGCCGCGACCAGCTCGGCGATCTTAGGCGGAGCGTCCGCCCCGGTCCCAGCTGCCCGCACCCGCGCGATCGCGGCCCGGCGAGCCGCCAACACCTCGATCTGCCCGGCCAGCTCCCGGTCCAACTCGTCCAACGCCACCCCGACCCGCACCCCGTCCGTTTCCAGCAGTCCGGGGATCTCCTCCAGCGCGACCCCCAACTCCGCCAACCGCCGAACCCGCAACAACAGCACCAGATCGCCCGCCCCGTACTCCCGGTACCCGTTGGCCCGCCGCGCGGGCTCGGGCAGCACCCCGAGCTGGTGGTAGTGCCGCAGGGTCCGGACGCTGACCCCGGCCAACCGGGCGATCTCGGCGCTGTTCACGCCGGTCACCCTACGATTCCCCCAGCCGACCTGAGGGGGGACCGTGGAACCGATCGCGCGCAAGGTCGTAGCGGCCGTTGCCGTGGTCGGCCAGGGCACGCTGCTGGACGAGATCACGTGACGTACCTGGCCGCGTTCGACGGCGGTTCGCGGTTCGTGGACCACGCCGAGCTAGCTCGCGAGCTGGAGAAGGACTGGAAGCCGTCGAGACTCGTGCGCACCCCTCCGGGAGGGTGCGGAGAGCACACCCGTCCCGTCGACTTCACGTTCTCCCGTGGGGGGAAGGAGGTCGAAGGCCACACGTTCGACTCGGGCACCTGCCTCTACCTCGACGGGGACGCGGACCTGGTCGTGGAGTTCGTCGCCTGGTACCGGAAGCTGGTGCCGAGCGAGTTCGACTTGATCTTCTGCGACGACTCGTACAGCTTCGACGTGGTCGTCCCGGTGGGCGCCACCGGCAGCGACGTGATGGCTATGTGGGACAACGCCTAAATGCCAGGTCGCGCGGCGACGTCACCCCCGTCACCGCCGCTCGTACCTGGTCGCCACCACCCCACCCGGAAACACCCGCGTCTCCACCAACTCCAACCCCACCCGCCCCTCCAGCACGGGGAAGAACGGCGCACCCCCGCCCACCAGCACCGGGTGGGTGACGATCTCGTACTCGTCCACCAGCCCCGCCCGCATCGCCGCACCCCCCAACCGCGCGCCACCGACCCGCATCGGCCCGCCGTCCCCGTCCCTGAGCCGGGCGATCTCATCGACCGCGTCCCCGGACACCACCCGCGTGTTCCAGTCCACGTCGAGCGCCGCAGACGTGAACACCACCTTCGGCGTGTCCCGCCAGTTCCGCGCGAACGCCACCTCCGCCGCGTTCGCCCCAGGCAACTGGTCGGCGGTAGGCCAGTGCGAACTCATCGCCTCCCACAACCCACGCCCGTAAAGGAACAGCTCGACCCCCTGCTCCCGCTCCAACCACCACTCGAACAGCTCGTCACTGGGCGAACTCCACCCCAGATCACCACCCGGCGCCGCGACGTACCCGTCCACGCTCACGTTCATCCCGAAGACCAACTTCCGCATGAACGCATCCTCCCGCAGGGGTCCGACATTCCGCGCCGCCCACGACCGGCATCCCACGACCGGGGCGATGACGTCGCCTCCCGCACCCGCCGAATCGGGTGGACGCCGCAGCTACGATCTGATCACCGTCAGTTCATGGGGGAGTCCTGGTGGAAAACGTCACCTTCGCCAACCCAGGAGCGGTGCCGGCGGGGTCACTCGCACTGCCCGCAGGCGCCATCCCCGCGCCCGGCGTCGTCATGGTCGGCGGTTCGGGCCTAGCGGACCACCGCCTCCAGGGCAACGGCGCCGACCCGGCCCCCGGATACCTGAACACCCTCATCCGCTGGATCACCGACCGAACCACCTCACCATCGTGATACGGCGGGCGTCACACCCCGACCAGCCCATGAGCCCCGTGCTCATCGAGCTGTGCCTGCTCCTGCGCGACTTCCTCGGCGACCACGACCTGGACGCCGAACTCGCGGCCCTCCCCGACGAAGACCTCTACCACCACACCACCTTCGCGCTGTCCCTCCAGCACTCCGGCCGAGACTTCACCGCCCGCCCCGCACCGGAACTCGCCCACATCGCCGCCGCAGTCCTGCGACGCCTGTCGACCGGTCCGCTCGGCGACACCTCGCTGCGCTCACCCCAGGCGCGCTACGCGACCACCCCGACACCGCACCCGGTCCAGATCGCCGATGCCCCCGCAGGCCACGACAAACCGCTGGGCGCACTGTGGACCTCGTCCCTCCTGTCGAGCGGAACCAGCATGTGGCAGTGGGGCGAGCAGGCGGAGTTCGGTTCGGACCGAACGCTGTTCACCGTCGCGTTCGACCCGACCGCGATCCGGCTGTTCACCATCGACTCGCCCTCGGACTACCGGCGGCTGGTGAACCGGTACCCGCGCTCAGCGCGCGGACGTGCGAGCGTGTGCTGGTCCCGAGCCGCCGAGGACCTCGACGCCGTGCACCTGACCGTGCCCGGCCTGCTCACCGCGCACCACTTCCCGATCACCACGCCCCACGGCACGGCGACCCTGACCGGGTGGGACGCCGAATCCACCGCTTGGCTGCGCCTGCCGCCCAGCCTCGAGGTCACGCCGCACCACAGGGCGGTGGAACCACCGGGGTGACCCCGATTCCACGCACCCTGTTCACAGACTGGACCGGCGACCTGATCACCCGGCCCGGTTGACGCGCGAGGGCGCCGGGGCAGGACCCGGCGCCCCCGCGCGCGACCGCCTACCCGGTGTACCGGGCGTCCGAGCCGTACAACTCCCTGGTGAACGCGGAGATGTACGTGTGCGAGTCAACCGCCCCGAGGTCGTACGTCAGGTACACCCCGTACCCCTCGCTCACCGTCCGCCGCGCGAAGTTCGCCGCCGTGGTCGTGGACGTGGAGTTGATGTGCACGGCGGCGGGGGAGAGGGCGGACTTGGGCAGGGCCATCCTCGGCGCGCTCCACGTCCCGTAGTACGGGTTCCAGGCGTAGTCGAACTTCGAGGTGATGTCGACCCCGCCGTACGACAGCCGCGTCGCCGCGGGCCCGATGTTGTACAGCGTGATCAGCTTGTCCTCGGGCATCGCCGCCCGCAGCGCCGTCACCAGGTGCACGAACGAGCTCGCGTTGGGCTGCCCGGTCCCGTTCCTGCCGTACTCCGAGTACTCGTCGTCGAAGTCGATCCCGTCCAGCCCGTACCTCTCCACGGTGTCCGCCAACTGCTTCGCGAACGCCTGGGCAGCCTGTGCGTTCGGGAAGTTCGCGAACCCGGCCCCCTGGTGGTTGCCCAGCACGGACAGCGTCACCTTGATCCCCTTGGCCTGCAACGGCCTGACCTCGGTCGCCACGTTGTCCAGCACCCGCTGCACGTTCGGGTTGAAGTACAGGTAGGCCGACTTCGTCGCGGTGTCGTAGTTGATGTTCGCCGCGAAGATCACCCCGATGTCGAACACGGCGCCACCACCGGCCAGCTCGTACTTGCCGACGTTGGCCATGCTGTGGTTGTTCACCTCGACGTACGCCACCGAGACCGGCCCGGTCTTCGCGACCGCACCGGCACCGGTCTTCGCGACCGCGCCCGCCGAGGCCGGGACCGCCGAAGCCGGGGCCACGCTCCCGCTAACCACCAGCGCGACCGCCGCCGCGACCGCGCCGATCCGCCTGATTCCGAACACCATGTGATCAACTCCCATCGAGTGGGGTTGGCAGGGTTGTCCAGACCAGCGAACCAGCAGCCCACTCCCGCCGTCCACCCCACAACCGCGCCGCCGCGCGCCCGATGCCGGAGTCCTCGGCAATCGACCGATCCCGCTCTCCCGGCGACGTGCTGCCCACGCATTTCGGCCAGCCGCACGGCCCCCCTGCCCGAACCACCCAGGTGTCCTCGACCAGGTCCGGCCCGAGCTCACGCGGCGTCGTGCCTGCCTGCGGGCCACAGGTGGCGGATCTCCGCGCGGCTCGGCGGGGGCGGCGGGCCGTCCGCCTCCCGCAGCCCCGGCCCACCGCCGGAGTCCTCCCGGTCGCGCACCGCCGGGGTGTTCGGGGCTGGGCGCTCGCGGTGGGCCCTGGCCACCACGACCAGCAGCGCCAGCCCGACCACCAGCGGCAGGTGGGACACGACGCGCTCTGCGGTCGCGCTGCCCTCCAGCAGGTCGTGGGCGGAGAACGCCAGCAGCAGCGGGACGAAGCCCGCCAGCGTGGGCAGCAGGCCCGCCGCCCGCCGCGAGTCCACCGCGGCCACCAGCAGGCCCGCGCCGAGCGCGAGGTTCCAGGCCGTGCCCTCGTTGAACAGGTGGTCCGACAGGCCGGAGGCCGCGCCGTGGCCGCCGTGCGGGCCGCCGGTCGCCCCGGTGAGCAGCTGCGCCAGCGCGAGCCACAGCTGCACCAGGCCCGTGCCCGCGAGCGCCACGCGGGGGAGCACCGCCACCCGGCGCGCCGGGGCGTCCGCGAGCACGGCGGCCACCAGGTCGGGCGTCGGCGCCGCCGGGCGGACCCGCACGGCCCGCGTCAGCGCCAGCGCGCCCGCCTGCCACCCCCGGCACGCCGAGCACCCCTCCAGGTGCGCGTCGACCCACACCGAGGGCACCGGGCCCGCCTCGCCGTCGAGTCGGGCCGAGAGCGCTTCACGGGAGGTTCCGCAGTCCACACACCAGTAGTCGACACGATCGGCCGGTCAGTTCCCGGCGGCCACCGGGTTACGATCCGGGCTCGTGAGCACACCTGACGACGAGGCGACGCACTGGGCGCTCAGAGCCCGGTCCGGGGACCGCGCCGCCCTGGAGCGGTTCGTCCGCGCCACCCAGCGGGACGTGTGGCGCTTCACCGCGCACCTGGCGCGGGTCGACGCCGCCGACGACCTGACCCAGGAGACCTTCGCCCGCGCCCTGACCGCGCTGCACCGCTTCGAGGGGCGCTCCTCGGCGCTGACCTGGCTGCTGAGCATCGCCCGCCGCGTGGTGGTGGACCAGGTCCGGATGGAGCGCTCGCGGCCCCGGATCTCGCCCGGCGTCGACTGGGAGCAGGCGGCCGAGCGCAGGTCCCCCGGTTCCCGGTTCGAGCGGACCGTCGAGCTGAACCTCCTGCTCGACGGCCTCGACCCGGAGCGCCGCGAGGCGCTGGTGCTGACCCAGGTCCTCGGCCTGCCCTACGCCGAGGCCGCCGACGTGGTCGGCTGCCCGGTCGGCACGATCCGCTCGCGGGTGGCGCGGGCGCGCGACGACCTGCTGCGCGCCGAGGACGACGGGACGCGCAGCGAGGCCGGGTGATCCGCGCTAGCCGTGCAGGGCGGTCGCCAGCTTCTCCACGGCGATCGCGTTGAGCGGCCCGAGGTACGGGCTGTCCGAGACGGTCACGTACCGCTTCGACGCGGAGGCCTTCCACGCCGGGTACTTCGCGAACAGCTCCTCCGCCAGCTCCGGCCCGTCCTCGCCCGGCTGGTAGAGGCCCACCACGAGCAGGTCGACGTCGGCGGAGGCCAGCGCCTCCACGTTCACCTCGGCCAGCTCCGCGTTGGACTTGCCCGCGAACGCGTTCTTCCCGCCCGCCTTGGCGATGATGTCGTCGTAGATCCCGCCGCCGAACACGGCGGGCGCCCCGGTGGTGGTCATCGTGGACATGCCGGGGTAGACCACCAGGACGCTCTTGGGCTCCTCGCCCTCGGCCTTCGCCGCAGCCGCCGCGACGCGCTCACGACCGGTGTCGACCAGGTCGGCGGCCTTCTGCTGCACGTCGAAGACCTGGCCGAGCGTCATCAGCAGCTCGTAGGAGGACTCCACGGACTGCTTCTCGTAGGCCTCGGTGTCCTGCGGGCGTGGGTCGGTGGCGCCGTTCGCGCAGTTCGCCGGGGTGACCAGGCTGTTGATCCCGGCCTCGGCGAGCTGGTCGCGGGTGATCGAGCCGATCCGGTCGTCGAACCCGCCTGCCCAGGTGGAGATCACCAGGTCCGGCTTGAGGTCGATGACCTGCTCGCGCGGGACCTCGAAGTTGTCGTTGAGGCTGACGCCGCCCGTCGGCAGCGCCGCGACCTTCTCGACCATGCCGGGCTCGTCGGAGACGCCGTAGGACTGGCTGTTGGCGACGACCCGGTCGGACAGGCCGAGCGCGACCAGGCTCTCCGCCTCGGCCACGGACGCGCCGTTGAGCAGCAGCACCCGGCTGGGAGCCTTGGTGAAAGTGATCTGCGTCCCGCAGTTGTCGATGGTGAGCGGGTAGGTCGTCGCCGAGGCGGTGGCGGATGCGGGCGCGGCGGTGGGCTCCCGCCCGGCGGTGGGGCTGGCCTGCGAGGAGCAGGCGGCCAGCAGCGCCAGTGCTGCGGTCGCGGACAGGGGAGCGGCGCTCAGGCGGCGTGTCATGCCTGACGGGTCGGGCGGGCCCGGCCGAAAGTTCCTGGGGATTCACGGGAACTCGACCGGATAGGGGTGCGACAAACCTGTACGTGCGAGTTGCATCCGTCCTTTGCGGAGTCGGCGGTCACACCCCCGAGCGGGTGGTGACCAACGACGAGTTGTCAGCGACCTACGACACCAGCGACCAGTGGATCAGGGAGCGGACCGGGATCGTCCAGCGCAGGCGCGCCGCCCCCGGCCAGTCGACCGGCGACCTCGCGGTCGAGGCGGCCCGCGTGGCGCTCGCCTCGGCCGAGCGCTCGTCCGGTCCCGCCCCGGTGGACCTGGTCGTCCTGGCCACCTCCACCCCCGACCGGCCCTGCCCGGCGACCGCGCCCTCCGTGGCGCACCGCCTGGGACTGGGCCCGGTTCCCGCGTTCGACGTCGACGCGGTGTGCTCCGGCTTCGTCTACGGCCTCGCCGTGGCCGACGGCATGATCGCCGCGGGCACGGCGCGCCGCGTCCTGCTCGTCGGCGCGGACACCTTCTCCACCATCCTCAACCCCGCTGACCGCACAACTGCGGCCATCTTCGGTGACGGTGCGGGGGCCGTCGTCTTGCGAGCGGGTGAACGAGGCGAACCCGGTGCCCTGCAAGGACTCGATCTCGGCAGCGACGGCGGTCAGGCCGACCTGATCACCGTCGTCGCAGGTGGATCGCGCGTTCCCGACCGCGCGACCGCGCCCGAGGCCGACCGCTTCTTCGCCATGCAGGGCCAGGCGGTCTATCGGAATGCCGTAGCGCGCATGGCGCAAACCGCCCGTGCGGCCCTGGCCAAAGCCGGGTGGGGCGTGCACGATGTGAATCGATTCATCGCCCACCAGGCGAACGCCCGCCTCCTCGCCGCCGCGGGGGCGGAGCTCGGCATCGAGGCCGAACGCGCCTACCGCAACATCTCCGAGGTCGGCAACACCGTCGCCGCCTCCATCCCGCTCGCCCTGGCCGACGCCGCCACCGACGGCGCGCTCCTGCCGGGAGACCGCGTGCTGCTCGCCGCCTTCGGGGGCGGGACCACCTGGGGCGCCGCCGCCCTCACCTGGCCAGAGCTGGCCGCCTTCCCCAGACCGGAGAGGACCGCTTCGCCATGACCGACGAGCAGTTGCTGGACCTGCTGGCCGACTTCGCCCGGCAGCTCAACCCGCTCGGACCGGAGGTCGACGTCCGGACGGGCGCGACCTTCGACGACCTCGGGATCGACTCGCTGAGCTTCGTCGACCTGCTGTTCAAGCTGGAGCGCGAGCACGGCGTCGACGTCCCGGACGAGGCCCTGCCGGGCATCGAGACGGTGGGCGACCTGCTCGCCTTCGTCGCCGAGCCCCAGCGAGCCTGAAAGCGCTTACCAACGCCTCACCCCGTTCCGCCCGGTTCGCAGGCAGGGACCGGATTCACCAGCCCACAAGGAGATCCACCGTGGAGTTCAGCCCGCAGCACGGCATCGGCGTCATCGCCGAGGGGTTCGACCCGTCCTCGGACGAGGACGTCAAGCGCGTCCGGGAGGCGGTGTACCGGGACAAGATCGTGGTGCTCAAGGGGCAGGAGCACGACCCGGCGGCGTTCCTGGCGCTGGGCAAGCGCTTCGGCGAGGCCGAGAAGTACTACGAGCCCGTCTACCAGCACCCCGACGTGCCGGAGGTCTTCGTGTCCTCCAACGTGGTCCAGGGCGAGAAGCGCGTCGGCGTCCCGAAGACCGGCAAGTTCTGGCACTCGGACTACCAGTTCATGCCGCGCCCGTTCGACCTCACGTTCATCTACCCGCAGGTCCTGCCCACCAGGAACCGGGGCACGTTCTTCATCGACCTGTGCAAGGCCTACGAGACCCTGCCCGAGGACCTGAAGGCCGAGGCCGCGGGCACCACCGCCACGCACAGCGTCCGCCGCTACTTCAAGATCCGCCCGAGCGACGTGTACCGGCCGCTCTCGGAGATCATCGACGAGGTCGACGCCAAGACCCCGCCCTCGCCGCTGCCCACCGCGCTGCCGCACCGGCACACCGACGAGACGATCCTCTACCTGAGCGAGGGCTTCACGCTCTCGATCACCGACGCGGACGGCAAGGAGCGGCCCGAGCTGCTGCGCGCCCTGCTGGAGCACACCGGGCAGCTCGACACCACCTACGAGCACCCGGCGATCCACCTCCAGACCTACGAGAAGGGCGACATCCTGGTCTGGGACAACCGGAGCCTGGTCCACCGCGCGCTGCACACCGCCACCGACGAGCCCACCGTGTCCTACCGGGTCACCGTGCACGACGACCCGACCGCCAACCGGTGAGCGCGCCCTCCGCCGCTGCGCCCTCCGGTCCCGCGCCCACCGGTCCCGCCGCCACCGCCGAACTCCTGGAGCGGGCGCTGTCCTGCTACAAGCCGCACTGCCGCTACCTGAAGGCGGTCGAGCTCGGCGGGCACCGCGCCACCGGGGAGTTCGCCATCCCGGAGTCCTGCTACATCGACGACACCGGGCACCTCAACGCCGTCGAGGTGAACATCTGCTACAACCAGCTGCTCTACACCCTGCTGGCGTCGCTGGTGCGCGACGGCTCCGAACCCGCGCTCGCCGGGTGGGACATGGCGGAGTTCTGGCGGCGCAGGCTCCCGGACGTGCTGATCGCGGGCATCTCCAGCAACTTCCGCAAGCCCATCGACCCCAGGGCGTTCACCGGCGAGCTGTCGGTGCGGCAGGCGCGCACCAGGACCCTGCGCCACGGGGAGCCCCCGCTCGTGGACCTGGACACCGCGTTCGCCTTCCGCGACAGCGGCGGCGGCCTGGCGTCGGGGACCGCGCGGATCGTCATCACCGGGGGCGGGAATGGCTGAGCGGCGGCACTTCCCGGAGCTGACCACGCTCCCGGACGTCGCCGCCGCGCACGCCGCGCGGCAGCCCGGCACGGCGGCGGTCGTCTGCGCGGGCAGGGAGCTGGACTACGCGGAGCTGCACCGGCTCAGCAGCCGCATCGCGCACGCCGCGCTGGCCGACGGCCTGCGCCCCGGCGACCGGGTGTCCTACCTGGGCGTGGAGTCCGTCGAGTACTACGCGACGCTCTTCGCCTGCGCCAAGGCGGGGCTGGTGCTGGTGCCGATCAACTTCCGGCTCGCGCCGCCGGAGGTCGAGCACGTCCTGCGCGACTCCGGGAGCGTGCTCCTGATCGTGGACGACGACCTGCGGGAAGCGCTTTCCCCGGTTGTCGCGGCGCTCCCGGACCTGCGGGTGCGCGGCGGCGGCGAGGCGGACTTCGCGGCGTGGACCGAGCACGCGTCCGAGACCCCGCCGCCGCACCCGTCCGGTCCCGACGACGCGGTGGTGCAGCTGTACACCAGCGGCACCACCGGCCTGCCCAAGGGCGTGGTGCTGCGCCAGGGCGGGCTGTTCGCGGTCCGCGACCTGCTGGCGGGCGCCGGGTTGGACTGGATCGACTGGCGGGACGGGGACGTCAGCCTCGTCGGCATCCCCGGCTTCCACGTCGGCGGGATCTGGTGGTGCGCCCAGGGCTTCGCGGCCGGGATCACCACCGTCGCCATGCCGCGCTTCGACCCGCGCGAGGCGCTGCGGCTGATCACCTCGCTCGGGGTGAGCACCACCTGCGTCGTGCCGTCGATGCTGCGGCTGCTGCTGGCCGAGCCCGGCGCGGACAAGACCGCGTTCGCCAGCCTGCGCAAGGTGGTCTACGGCGGCTCGCCCATCGCCGAGTCGCTGCTGGAGGCCGCGCTCCCGGTGCTGGACTGCGACTTCGCGCAGATCTACGGGCTCACCGAGACCGGCAACACGGCGGTCTGCCTGCCACCGCACCAGCACGTGCCGGGCGGCCCCAGGCTGCGCGCGGCGGGACGGCCGTACCCCGGCGTCGAGTGCGCCGTCACCGACCGGGCGGGGAACCCGCTGCCCACCGGGGAGATCGGCGAGGTGCGGCTGCGCACCCCGGCCAGGATGCTGGAGTACTGGCGGATGCCCGAGGCCACCGCCGCCACCCTGGTCGACGGCTGGGTGCTCACCGGCGACGCGGGCTACCTGGACGACGAGGGCTACCTGTTCATCCACGACCGCATCAAGGACATGATCATCGTCGGCGGGGAGAACGTGTACCCCAACGAGATCGAGAACGTCCTGACCAAGCACCCCGGCGTGGCCGACGCCGCCGTGATCGGCGTGCCGCACGAGACCTTCGGCGAGTCGGTCGTGGCCTACGTCGTGCCCGCGCCCGGCCTGCCGCCGCGCCCCAGGGACCTGCTGGCGCACTGCCGCGACCGGCTGGCCGGGTTCAAGGTGCCGAGCCGGTTCGAGCTGGTCGACGCCGTGCCGCGCAACCCCAGCGGCAAGGTGCTGCGCCGCGAGCTGCGCAAGTCCTTCTGGGACGGTCGAGACCGCGAAGTGAACTGAAACCGTTACCGCACAACCGACACCACCGAGGCAGTGATGAGCGAACTGACCCTGGACTCCGTGCGCGCCGACGTCGCGGAGCACCTCTTCCTCGAACCGGGCGAGGTGGACGACGACGCGGACCTGGTCGAGGCGGGACTGGACTCGGTGCGGCTGCTCGACCTGGCCACCAGGTGGCGCGGGCTCGGCGCCGAGGTCGGGTTCGCCGACCTCGCCGAGCGGCCCACGCTCTCCGCGTGGTGGGGACTGCTGGGCGCCTCCCGTGGCTGAGCTGCCCGTGCTGCCCGGTCTGCCGCTCACCGCCGCCCAGCACGGCATCTGGACCGGCCAGCAGCTCGACCCCGGCTCCCCGGCGTACAACACCGCGGAGCACGTGAGCATCAGCGGACCGCTGGAGGTGGCGCGGCTGGTCGAGGCCATCCGCGCCGCCTCGGCGGAGGCCGGGGCGCTGGTGGTGCGGTTCACCGACCACGACGGCGAACCGCGCCAGGTCCCGCACTCGCGGGAAACCGCCGTGCTGGTGGAGGACCTGCGCGCCGAACCTGACCCGCTCGACGCGGCCCGGCGGTGGATGGCGCGGGACGTCGCGCGACCGCTGGACCTGGCGGACGACGCCCTGTCCGCGCACGCGGTGCTGCGCGTCGCCGACGACACCCACCTGTGGTACCACCGGGTCCACCACATCCTGCTCGACGGCTACGGCCTCGCGCTGTTCG
This sequence comes from Actinosynnema pretiosum, assembly GCF_024171695.1. Taxonomy (GTDB): domain Bacteria; phylum Actinomycetota; class Actinomycetes; order Mycobacteriales; family Pseudonocardiaceae; genus Actinosynnema; species Actinosynnema pretiosum. The sequence continues at coordinate 42,124 of NZ_JAMTCF010000023.1, forward strand.
CCCGCCGCGTCGCCGACCTGTACACGGCGGCGGTCGAGGGAAGGCCGCTCCCCGAGCGGACTTTCGGCCGGTACGAGGACCTGCTCGCCCAGGACGTCGAGTACCAGCGGGGCGGGCAGCACGAGCAGGACCGCGACTTCTGGGTCGACTACCACCGGGACCGCCCCGCCCCGGTCACCCTCGCCGGTCGCTCCGCGCCGCTGGCCCGGCACGTGCTGCGCGCCACCGCCGAGCTGCCCGCCGCGACGGTGGCCGCCCTGCGCGGCCTCGCCCGGTCGCTGCGCACCAGCTGGCCGGACGTGCTGGTCGCGGGCATCGCCGCGCACGTCCACCGGATGACCGGCGCCGAGCAGGTCTCCGTGGCCCTGCCGGTGATGGCGCGCACCGGGCCGGTGGCGCTGCGCGTGCCGTGCATGACGACCAACGTCGTGCAGCTGTACGCGGACTTCGCGGGCGAGCCCGGCCTGGCCGAGGTGGCCGGGCAGGTGCGCGACCACCTGCGGGCGTGCCGACCGCACCAGCGCTACCGCTACGAGGAGCTGCGCCGCGACCTCGGGCTGGTCGGGGACGAGCGCAAGCTGTTCGGGCCCTCGGCCAACATCATGCCGTTCGACTACGGCCTGAAGTTCGGCCCGTGCTCCTCGACCGTGCGCAACGTGTCGGCCGGTCTGGTGGAGGACCTGGCGTTCAACGTCTACGACCGGGCGGACGGCGACGGCCTGCTCGTGGCGCTGGACGGCAACCCGAACCTGTACTCCGCCGACGACCTCGCCGGGCACCTGGAGCGGTTCCGCGCCGTCCTGGACCGGCTGCTCGCCGACCCCGACCGGCCCGTCGCCGAGGTCGACGCGCTGCTGCCCGGCGAGCACGACCTGGTCGTGCGGACCTGGAACGACACCGGCCGGGAGTGGCCGCCGGAGCACGGGCGCACCGTCGCGGAGCTGCTCGCCCGGCGCGCGGCGGCCGACCCCGACCTGCCCGCGCTGGCGGACGCGGACACCCGCCTGACCTACCGCGAGCTGGCCGACCGGGTCGCCGCGCTGGCGGGGCTGCTGCGCGGGCGCGGCGTCGGACCCGGCTCCGTCGTGCTGCACCTGCTGCCGCGCACCCGCGACGCGGTCGTCGCGCTGTTCGCGGTCGCGCACGCGGGCGCCGCCTACTGCCCGGCCGACCCCGACCTGCCGCCCGCGCGGATCGCCCAGCTGCTGCAGGACGCGACACCCGTGCTCGTGGTGACCACGCGCGAGCTGGCGGCGCTGCTGCCCGAGGGGACCCCCGCGCTGCTCCTGGACGACCTCGGCGCGACGGGCCCAGCCCCGGACGCCCCAGCCCCGGCCCCCCTCGCCCCTGACGCCCTCGCTCCGGACGGTTCCGGCCCGGACGCCCCCGTCCTGGTCGACCCCGCTCTGCTCGACCCCGTCCCGATCGACCCGGACCAGCCCCTCTGCCTGATCCACACCTCCGGCTCCACCGGCGTCCCCAAGGGCGCGTGGACCACGCACCGCAGCCTGGTGAACCTGTTCCACCACCACCGCACCACCATGATCGAACCGGCGGCGGGCGGGCGCAGGCTGCGGGCCGCGCTCACCGCGTCGCTGTCGTTCGACACCTCGTGGGAAGGCCTGCTCTGGCTGCTCGCGGGGCACGAGCTGCACCTGGTCGACGACGACACCCGGCGTGAACCGGCCGCGCTGCTCGACCACGTCGCCGAGCACCGGATCGACTTCCTCGACATCACCCCGACCTACGCCAACGAACTGCTCGCGTGCGGCCTGCTCGACCCCGGCAGGCGTCGGCCCGCCGTGCTCGCGCTCGGCGGCGAGGCGGCCGGTCAGGCGCTGTGGACCGCGCTGCGCTCGGCGCCCGAGATGGTCTCGTACAACCTGTACGGGCCGACCGAGTGCGCGGTCGACGCGACCTGGGCGCGGCTGGCCGACTCGCCGTCGCCGGTGATCGGCAGGCCGATCGGCAACGCCCGCTGCCTGGTGCTCGACGGCCGGGGCCGCCCCGTCCCGCCGGGCGTGGCGGGGGAGCTGCACGTGGGCGGGACCCCGGTCGGCCCCGGCTACCACCGCAGGCCCGAGCTGACCGCCGAGCGCTTCACCGCCGACCCGTTCGGCCCGCCCGGCGCGCGGGTCTACCGCACCGGCGACCTGGCCCGGTGGCGGCCGGACGGGCAGCTGGAGTACCTGGGGCGCGCCGACGACCAGGTGAAGGTGCGCGGTTTCCGGATCGAGCCCGGCGAGGTGGAGGCCGCGCTGCTGCGGCACCCGGACGTCGGCCAGGTCGCCGTGGTCGCCCGCGACGACCGCCTGGTCGCCTACGTGGTGCCCGAGGGCGCGACGCCCCCGACCGCCGCCGCGCTGCGCGCCCACGCCGCGTCCCTGCTGCCGGACCACCTCGTCCCGTCGGTGTTCGCCCACCTGGACCGGTTGCCGACCTCGGTCAGCGGCAAGCTCGACCGGTCCGCCCTGCCCGCGCCCGAGGTCGGTCCCGCCGCCGCCGGACGGCCACCGGGCACGCCCCGCGAGCACGCGCTGTGCGCGCTGTTCGCCGAGGTCCTCGGCCTGCCCGAGGCGGACCTGGACACCGACTTCTTCACGGCGGGCGGGCACTCGCTGCTGGTGGCCAGGCTGATCGGCCGGGTGCGCGACGAGTTCGGCGTCCGGCTGGGGGTGCGCGACGTGTTCGAGGCCGCCACGCCCGGCGCGCTGGCCGCCCGCCTGGTCGCGCCGTCCGCGCGGCACCCGTGGGCGGGCACCGACCTGGCCGCCGAGGTGGCGCTGCCGCCGACCATCGCGCCCGTCGGCGAGCCGCGCCCGGTCGAGACCGCGCTGCTGACCGGGGCCACCGGGTTCCTCGGCGCGTTCCTGCTGCGCGAACTGCTCGACCGGGGCTTGCGCGTGGTGTGCCTGGTGCGCGCCGCCGACCCCGCCGAGGCCGGGGCGAGGCTGCGGGAATCGCTGCTGCGCCACCGGTTGGGCGTCGGCGGGCTGGAGCGGGCCCGCGCCGTTCCCGGCGACCTCGCGCTGCCCAGGCTCGGGCTGACCCAGCCGGAGTTCGAGGCGCTGGCGTCCGAAGTGGACGCCGTGGTGCACAACGGCGCGCGGGTCAACCACTTCGAGCCGTACGCGCGGCTGCGCCCGGTGCAGGTCGGCGGGACCGCCGAGGTGCTGCGGCTGGCCACCACCGGGCGGCCCAAACCGGTGCACCACGTGTCCACTTGCGACACTGCGGTGTCCTCAGCGGACAATCCGCCGGTGCTCGGCGAATCGCGGCGGGTGCGGCCCGATGAGCTGTTCCCCAACGGTTACGTCGCCGCGAAGTGGGTCGCCGAGGGCCTGGTGCTGCTCGCGGGCGAGCGCGGCCTTCCGGTGGCGGTGCACCGGCCCAGCCGGGTGCTCGGCGACCGCGCCACCGGTTCGGTCGGGGCGGACGACGCGTTCTGGTCGCTGGTGCGGGCGATGACCGTGCTCGGCGCGGCCCCCGACGAGGCGCTGGGCGTGGTGGACGCCGTGCCGGTGGACTGGGTGGCCGCGCGCGTGGTCGACCTGGTGCTGCCGCCTCGGCGGGGGAGCGCCACCTACCACCTCACCGCCGCCCGCCCGCTGCGCGTGGCGACCGTGGTGGCCCGGTTGCGGGCGCGCGGCCACGCCCTGCGCGCCACCGAGCCCGCCGAGTGGGCCGACCTGCTCGCCGACCGGGCCGCCACCGGGGACGACCCGCTGCTGGCCTTCGCCGCCTCGCACTGGTCCGGCGGCATCGGCGCGCTCGACCCGCCCGCGTTCGACCGCACCGCCCTCACCACCGCGCTGCCCGGCGCCGAGGAGGGCGTGATCGACGAGGCGCTCGTCGACCGCTACCTCGACCACCTGGCGGGCACCGGTTTCCTCCCACCCGCGAGCACCCCCGGAAGGACTTCCCCTTGACCACCACCGAGCCCGCCCCCACGACGGGGCGGCAGCGGCTGGCGCTGTCCGCCGTGCTGGCCGCGACGTTCATGGGCCAGGTCGACGGCTTCATCGTCACCGTCGCGGCCCCGTCGTTGCAGCGCGACCTGCCCGCCACGTTCGGGCAGGTGCAGCTGGTCGGCGCGAGCTACGTGCTGGCCGCGGCGGCGGGCCTGGTCATGGGCGGCAGGCTGGGCGACCGCTACGGCAGGCGCAAGGTCTTCCTGGCCGGGGTGGCGGTCTTCACCCTGGCCTCCCTGCTGTGCGGCCTTGCCCCGACCGCAGCCGTGCTGATCGCCGCCAGGTTCGCGCAGGGCTCCGCAGCCGCCGCGCTGATCCCGCAGGAGCTGGCGCTGATCCGGTCGATGTTCACCGAGTCGACCGGCTTGGCCAGGGCCATGTCCGCGTACGGCGTGGTGGTCGGCCTCGGCGTCGTGGCGGGCATCGCGGGCGGCGGCGTCCTGGTCCACTGGGACCTCGCCGGGCTCGGCTGGCGCTCGGCGTTCCTGATCAACGTGCCGATCGGCGCGGCGATCCTGGCCGCCGGACGCGCGATCGCCGAGAGCCGCTCGGAACGCGCGCCGACCCTGGACCTGGCGGGGGCGGGCCTGGTCGCGGTGGGCCTGCCCGCCCTGCTGCTCCCGGTGGTCCTGGGGCCGGAGATCGGTTCGACCTGGCTGTGGCTGTCGGCCGCCGTGGGCGTGCTCGCCGCCTCGGCGCTGGTCCTCCAGCAGCGCGCGGCGTCCGCGCGCGGCGGCGACCCCCTGTTCCCGGCCCGCGTGCTGGCCGCGCCGGGGATGCGCACGGGGTTGGCCGCCATCGGCCTGTTCTTCGCGGGCAACTCGGGCCTGTTCCTGGTCTTCACCTTCTACACCCAGACCGGCCTGGGCCACGACGCGCTCACCGCAGGCCTGATGTTCGTGCCGCTGGGCATCGCGTTCGCGGCGGGCTCGTCGGTCAGCGACCGCCTGACCGCGAGGTTCGGCCCGAGGCTGCCGGTGCTCGGCTGCCTGCTGCTGGCGACGGCGCTGCTGGCGCACCTGCTGGTGGTGCGCGCGGCCCCGGAGGCGCAGACGGTGCTGCTGGGCGCGGCGATCTGCGCCGTGGGCCTCGCGGAGGGCCTGGTGGTGTCCCCGCTGATCGCGGGCATCTTCGACCGCGTGCACCCGGACGACGCGGGCGCGACCTCGGGCGCGGCGTCCACGATCACCCAGATCGGCCTGGCGACGGGGTTCGCGTCGGTGGGGGTGTGGTACCGCTTCGTGCTGGGCGGCGAGCCGGGCACGGCGGGGTTCGCGGCGGAGGACCACGTGCGCGCCTACTCGTCCGCGATCACGGTCCTCGCGGCGGCGGCGGTGGTCACCAGCGGGCTGTGCCTGCTGCGGCTGCGGGCGCAGCGGGAGGGCTAGCCGGGTTTACGCAGGGAGGGGAACCGGCGCTGGAGGCGCCGGACCACCTCGTGGCCGGGGCAGGCGCGCGCCGCCCGCCGGACGAGCTCACGCACCACCTCGCGGCCCGCGCCCCGCTCGGACAACCCCCTGCGCCAGTGCGGTTCGGCTTCCTCCAGGATCTCGCTCAACGCCGAGTCGACCTCGTCGGGACGGAGTTCGTCGTACACCCGCACGAACTCCAGGAGCCCCTTGTGGTCGTCCCCGTGGACCTCCAGCAGCAAGCCGCGCTTGAGCGCCTCCCGGTTGGCGATGATCACCAGCTTCGTCGTCACCGGGGCGACGGCGGCCAAAGCGGTCACCGCCGCGGCGGAGAACTCCCACCTGTGCTCGGACAGCCAGAGGTCCAGGGAGGCGTTTCCGCACAGCGCCTCGATCGTCTGGGCAGGCGCCATCATCGCGTGCGGAGCGACCAGCTCGTCCAGGCTCCCCAGCATCGAACCGACGAGTTCGCCCACCTCGTCCGGGCGGGTTTCCGCCAGTGCCAGAAAAAGTCCCAGCACGTCAACGCGGTTCTCGCCGAAGTGCGGCTCGACTGTCTGCCCCAGGGCGACGAGGTCGATGACGGCGACGATGCTGCGGAAGCGTTCTTGCTCAGCCTCGTGGACGAATGCCAGCACCTCCGCCAGGTCCTCCCAGTCGCGGGGCTTCGAGCGGGCGAACGCCGCCGCGAACGCATCCGGGTCCAGCATCGTGGCGAGCTTGGCGGCAATACGCTTCTGCTTCTTTGTGGGCTCCCGGTGGCGCAGGAAGTCCGGGGCGAATCCGAGCACGAAGAACAGGACTTTGTTCGCCTCCACCCACGTCTGGGCCGGGTCGGCGTTGAACGCCAATGCCAGCCTGGGGAGGAAGGCGGCCACCATCCGCAGGCTCAGCTCAGGGTTGAGCCAGGCCATCTCCTCGGCGAGCAGGTACAGCGCCCAGAGCTCTCCGCGTTCGCTTCGGCACAAGCTGATCATCGTTTCGGCGTCGACAGCCCCGGCCACCTCTGCGCGCAGCGCGGGGCCTCCCGCCCAGCAGATCCGATCGATCGCTTCGCTGAACAGCGCCGCACCCTCCAAGCCGGAAGCCACCCATCGCTGCGTCAAGTCGGCCACGTCGACATCCCGCAGGGCATCTTGGCTGAACGTGGGAAGTGCGGTGCCGAGCCAGTTGAACAGGGAGCCTATCCCTCCGGCATCCCGGTAGGTCATGGTGTCGACCCACGACCCGAATACCGCTGCGCTGCTTGTGATGTGCTGGGACACCTCGTCCCGCCACAGGTTGAGATCGGAGATGATCCGGGCGCGGACGCCCACGTCGGAATTCACCGCGTTCCCGGTCGTGGCCCGTTCGACCAGGTGCACGACCGTCGTGCTCCCCAAGGCGCCTGCAGCGGTGAGCGCCCGACACTCATCCGAGTAGAACCCGTACGGGCTGAGCAGCCAGCTGATCCCGACCAAGCTCGTCGCCGGGTCTTGGAGCACGCCGTCGAACAACCTGGCGATGATCCGGACCTCGTTCGCAGGAGGCTTGTCCGGTTCCGAAACGGCCAAGGACCTGAGCGTCGCCCACGCGGCTTGCACGTGAGTGCACCGGTAGAAGCCCTCGTCGTTGCTGATGAGCTGTTCGCGTCGGAGAACGCCGAGGCAGCGGCCGAGCCAGTCCGCGTCACGTCCGAACGAGGCGGACATCCGGCTGAGCCGGTCGAACGGGGCGCCTGCGTCGGCGGTGGAGATCTGCCCGATCGCGACCACCGCCAGCGCCAGGTGAGCCGAGTCCCGCTCGCGCAGGCCGGCCAGCTGACCTGCGACCCGTCGCCACCCGCCTGAGAGCACGAAGCAGAATTGCCACGGCGTGGGCTGCTCAGCTGCGACGTGCAGCCTGCGTTCGATCCGGTCGTCGAAGCGGTCGTCCCCAACCCTCGGATCGAGTGAGCGCACCTCGCGCGTGAGCGCCTCGAGGTCTTCCGACAGGGCAGCGTGCAGTGCGGCCACCGCGCGCCCCCGCGCCACGCGCACGACTGGCGCGGGAGCGCGCAACTCCCCGGTGTTCGCCACCAGCAACCACCGCTCCGGCCCAGCCGCCTCCAGCACCGCGCGCAGGGTGTCGTCGGACACCGACTGCGCGTCGTCGACCAGCGCGATCAGCGGCCCTCCCCACCCCAGCAGGTCGTCCACGACAGAATCCCCGTCGAGGTTCCGGGCCGAGTCGCGCAGCCGGATCGCCTTCCAGCCCTCGCCCACCCGGTCGGCCATGACCTGGTAGGCGGTCACTGACTTGCCGCACCCGCTGTCCCCGGTCAGCACCGCGCAGCAGGTCGCGCGCAGCGCGACCTCGACCTCCGCCACCTCGGGCAGCCTCGGGCACACCGCCGCCTCCCGTGGCCCGAGGCGGTCGCCCCGCAGCGCCGACGCGAGCTTGCCGGTGCCCAGGAACCGCACAGCCTGCCACGCGCCCTCTGCCGCAGCGAAGGTCGCGCCGTGGTGCGCCGGGGGAGTGCCGCCCCCGTAGTTGTTGATCGTCAGCCCGCCCGACACCGGGCCCGTCTGCAGGATCAAGCCCGCCGAACTGCCGTCAACGCTGTTCCGGGTCGATGGCGTGCCCTCTCCCCCTGCCACCTACCGCCCCCTCGTCCGCCCGCGAACACCTTCCGGTACTCGATCGACGCCGTCTCCGCAATTCTGCGGAAGTGCTGCCGGAAGTTCGCCGTCCCGGTCCGTGGTCTCCAGCAACTCGCGGGCCAGGTCGAGTCGGCTCAGTACGAGCTGGGGTGGAACATGCCCCAGAACAGGCTGCACCTGCTCGACGTCTCAGGTGTGGCGGTGAACGTGAACACCTCTTCGCTGGCCGTTGAGCCGTCCTCAGGGATGAACGACAGCTCGGCGCGGTACTCGTAGGGGTAGTCCGGGTCGGTGGTGAACGGTGACAGCTCCCAGCGGACGCTGTTCCCCCACGCTCATGCTCGGCTGCTGCCCACCCAGTGAACCGATCACGTGCCGACCGTTCAACAAGTGGATTCGCGCGAGGCCCGACAACGGCGTTCCGGGCTGCGGCGGTGCTTTCCTCGGGAGCTCAGTTCTCCCGGACCCGTCCGCACCGATCGGGCGGACGCCCGCGCGGGTTTCAGCGACGAAATCCCGCGTCCGGGCGTACACGAGCGCGCCCCGGTCCTCGGGCTTGCACACACCGGCGTGGTCGGCGTCGACGGGGACGGGCGCCACCTTGGGCAGTCTGGGGTCCGCCGAACCGGCGGCCACCACCTGGACCCCCTTGGTCTTCCACGTCTCGAAGAACACCAGGTGCCGCACCGCCGGGTGGTCGAACGCCCAGTCCCGGTAGCGGGTGGCCGTGTGCCGCACAGGAAGACGACCCCCGCACCCGCTCGGCGAACGAGGCGTACTCCGACCCGGTCCACGCGGCCTCCAGCAGCAGCTCCTTGACCAGCAGCCCGCCCATGCTGTGCGCCACGAACAGCAGTGGCCGCTCGCCGATCCCCCTGGTCTTCAGCGAGGCCATGACGTTCTGCGCCCGGTCCTGGATCGGCATCGCCCGCCCGCGCCAACCGCTCGACCAGGCGTCGTACGCCACCGACCACACCGCGATGCCGCCCACGTCCTCCGCTAACCACGCGGGCCAGAAGGAATCCTCCGCTCCGCGCTGCCACGACTTGCGCGTCCCCGTCCAGTCCGTGGAGGAAAACCACGTCCAGCATTTGTGCGGCCTTTTGGCGTCGTGATGACGAAAACGTTCTTGGTCTTCTTCAGCACTGACCGGTGCCGCGCCGCACGGCCTTCCCGACCATCACCCGCCCGCCCCCGCCGCCGATCTGCGGAGCTTCGCGCGCAGCGCGCGGCGGGCCACCGGGCCGAGGTCGTCGACCACCTCGACGAGCACCGCCAGCTTGCCCAGCGCGTCCAGCGCGCCCAGGGCGCCCGCCGAATCGACGCCCTCGAACAGCTCCAGACCGATGAACCCGGCGCACACCGCGCGGGCCAGGCCGGGGACGTCGACGGCGTCGGCCAGCGGGGAGCCGGTCAGCAACCGGTGCAGCGCCCGCTCGACCGGGTCGATCCACAGCCCCAGCGCGGCGGCGGCCGTCTCGGCCAGGCCGGGGTCGGACTGGGCCGCCGCCAGCACCTGGGCGAGGACGGTGACGTTGCCCAGGGAGCGCTCCTCGGTGTGCACCCGGCGCCCCAGCTCCAGCAGTCCCCGCAGGTCCTCGACCTCCGCCAGCCGCGCCGCGAACGGCGCGACCCTGGCCTCGGTGGCGGCGAGGCAAGCGGTCCTGAGCAGTTCGTGCACGCTGCCGAAGTGGTAGAACACCAGCGCCTGGTTGACCCCGGCGGTGGTGGCGATCGTCCGCGCGGAGGCGCCGACGACGCCGTGCCGCCGGATCGTCTCGATCGCGCCGTCGACCAGTCGCTGCCGGGTGTCGCCCATGGCCGTCACGGTAGGCGCACGGCCCCACCCGCCTCGTCGGGGGCCGGGGCGCACAGGTGCGGGCGGGCCAGGACCAGGGCGGTCGCGGTGAGGGCGACGCCGACGAGGACCGGCGCCAGGTGGCCGAAGTGGGTGTACCCGATCGCGCCGTGCACGACCAGCGCGGGACCGAACCCGGCCACGGCCGCCGTCGCGAGCGACCACCAGACCCAGGACTCGCCCCTGCGCCACCCCCACGCGCTGATCAGGGTGATCGCGGCGGCGGTCGCCGTCAGCGCGCCGCCGAAGCCCGCCCGGTCGTGGGCGATGAAGGGCAGCAGGCGGGGGTTCGCGGCGCGCAGCGCGTCCGGGTCGGCGCCCAGGAACTCCAGGTCGCTGGCCACGAACACCCCGGTGAGGCCGACCACCGACACCACGACCCCGCCGACGAGCAGACCGGCGCCGGTGATCACCATCAGCAGCTGGCCGACCAGCGCCCTGCGCCGCACGTCCTCCGGGCCCTCGTCCCGCGCCGCCCACCGGGGCCGCTCGGCCCGCCGTCTGGTGGCGGCGAGGAACAGCGGGAACAGCACCGCGGTGACCGCCGCGTGCAGCGGTTCCACGAAGCCGAACCCGAGGAAGTGCAGCAGCGTGGGGAAGCAGATCCACCCGGAGACCAGGTAGGCCTCGCGCGCCCACGGCCACCCCCGGCGCAGGCCGCCGACCGACAGACCCGCGTAGAGCGCGCCGAGCGCCACCATCGTGCCCGCCATGGTGATCCGGTCGTGCTGGAGGAACCCCACCAGGCGGTGGTTGACCGCGTGCAGCCCGTCCAGCCCCGTGCCGAGGAAAGCGCGGTCGTACCCCAGCAGGACCGGCCCGAGCGCGATCACCGCAGCCCCCAGGCCCGCGCCCGCCATGCCCAGCCCCACCAGCAGGCCCCACCACCAGGCGGGCCACCGGCGGGGGTCGCGCCCCACGTCCCGCAGGCCGGGCGGCGCGGTGGTGGGGGTGGCCGCCTCGACCACCCTGGCGAACCAGCCGGGACCCGCGCGCAGCAGCACCGGGGGAGCGGCGAGCACCACCGCGTCGGGGTCGGCCAGGGCGCGCGCGGCGGCCGACACCGACGGGGAGGTCGTGCGCAGCACGCGCGGGTCGTCGTCCCCGGTGGTGACCGCGTCGACGTGCGGGGCCAGCGCCGCCGCCACGTCCGGCCCGCAGGCCCGCGCCACCACCGGGACGCGGCGGCCCCGCGCGGCCTCGCGCACGGCGGGGACGTCGGCCGCGCCGACCGGCGACACCTCGACCACCCCGGCCCCCAGCAGGGGCAGCGCCCGCACCGCGTGCCGCGCCACGCCCGGCGGCACCACCGCGCCGAGCCTGCTGCGGACCGCGACACCCGCGACCGTCCCGGCCAGGTGCGCGGGCGCGTGCCGGTGCCCGAACATCCCGGCCACCAGGCGTCCGCCGCCGGGCCACGAGCCGATCGCGGCCAGGGTCCGCAGCGCCAGCCGCTGGGACCGGCGCGTCCCGAGCAGCGCGGCGGCGATCCCGCGCAGCGGGTGGTAGGTCCAGTCGGGCATCAGGGCGTCCAGCCGAGGACGGGCGCCATCGCGTGCGTGGTGACCGAGGCGGGCGTCAGCCGGGCGACGTGGTCGCGGACCGCCGCCGCCGGGGGCCACGACCACAGGGAGGCGGCGCCGAGGAGGGCGGAGCGGCGGGCGATCCGGCGGGTCCTGGGGCGTCGCGACCGGTCGTACCCGGCCAGTGCGGCGGGCACGTCCCCGGTGGCGTCCAGGTGGGCGGCGAGCGTGACCGCGTCCTCCAGCGCCTGGCAGGCGCCCTGCCCGAGGAAGGGGTCCATCGCGTGCGCCGCGTCGCCCAGCAGGACCACCCGGCCGCGCGCGAACGTCGGCAGCGGCGGCAGGTCGTGCACGTCGTGCCGCAGCACGGCGTGCTCCGGCGTGGCCGCCAGCAGCGCGGGCACCGGTTCGGGCCAGTCGCCGAACCGGCGCGTCAGCGCGGCGTGCTCACCCCCGGCGCTCCGGCCGCCCGGCGGTGCGGTGGCGGCGGCGAAGCAGTAGAACCGCCCGTCGGGCAGCCGGGTGAACCCGACGCGCTCGCCGCGTCCCCAGAACACCGCGCCGTCGGCGGTGATCCCGGTCAGCGGTCCGGTGATCATGCGCCACGCGGTGTGCCCCCTGTAGCGCGGCGGCCCCACCTCCGGCCACAGGCTCCGCCGCACCGCGCTGCCCACCCCGTCCGCCCCGACCACCAGGTCCGCGCGCAGGCGACCGCCCCGGTGCTCGACCACCGCCCCGCCGCCGTCCGGTCGCACCGCGCGCACCTCGCCGCCGGGCAGCAGGCACTCCGGCGGGAGCTCCTCCAGCAGCACCCGGAGCAGGTCGGCCCGGCGCACCATGGTCAGCGGAAGCCCGTGGCGCCGCACGACCTCGGCGTTGTCCACCCCCGACAACGGGCGCCCCGAGCGATCGCGCACACCCCCACCCGCCTCCGCCACCCCGACCGCCGCGACCCGCTCGGCCAGCCCGAGCGCGCCGAGCGCGCGCAGGGCGTTGGGCCACAACGAGAGCCCGGCGCCGATCTCCGCGAACCTCGCGGCCCGCTCCAGCACCGCCACCCGCCACCCCCGGCGGTGCAACGCCCCCGCTGCGGCCAGCCCGCCGATCCCGCCGCCCACCACGACCACCGTGCGCGTCACCAGGCCCCCTCCGTTTTGAGCGATCGCTCAAAACGGAGGGTACGCCTGAGTTGAGCGATCGCTCAATACCGGTTTCCCGGCTTCGGGTGCGACGTCGGAGGCGGTTCCGGTGACCGGCTGTCCTCGCCCGGTCGACCTGACCGAGCGGTGCGAGTGGTCCGGACTGCCTGCGCGGGAGGCGCTTCGTCGCAGGTGGTCGTGGTGTTGCCGACGGTGGTGGGGCCGGTCTGCGGAGCGGCTCGGTCGACGCCTGACTCCGCCTGCCTGCCCGCGTCCGCGCGGGTGGACCGGCGCGGGCGACCGACGCTAGGGGATCAGCGGCCGGAGATCTCGAACAGCGCCTCGAAGGGCGGCGGCTCGAAGGCGATCAGCGCGCCCGCGATGAACTCGCCGTCGGGTAGCGCCCTGCCCGCGCGGACCTCGTCGAGCGCGGACGGCGTGATCGGCATGGCGTCGGCGGCCGGGGCGTCGTCCAGCCCGGCGGCGGTGATGGCGTCCGACGGTGTGGCCGGGCGGGCCTCAGACCTGGGTGACCCCGCCGTCGACGGCGAGCTCGGCGCCGTTGACGTAGCTGGACGCGTCCGAGGCCAGGAAGACCGCCGCCGCCGCGATCTCCTCGGGTTCGGCCAGGCGGCCGAGGGGGATCGCCGCCCCCGCGGCGTCGAGCTGGGCGGCCGGGACCAGGTCGATCAGGCCCTGCGTGCGGGTGCCGCCGGGGGAGAGCATGTTGATCCGGTACCCGCCCGCCCCCGCGCCGTGGGCGAACCCCCGGACCAGGTTGCGCAGCGCGGCCTTGGTCGCCCCGTACACGGGCAGGTAGGGCTGCGGGCGGGTGGCCGCCGACGAACCGATGAAGATGATCGACGCGCCCGGCGCGAGCAGCGGCAGGGCCTTCTGCAGGGTGAACAGCGAGCCCTTGACGTTGGTGGTGAACATGGCGTCGAACTGCTCCTCGGTGATCTCGCCCAGCGGGGCGGTGATCCCGATCCCGGCGTTGGCGACCAGGACGTCGATCCGGCCCGCCCGCTCGGCGATCGTCGCGTAGAGGCCGTCCAGGTCGGCGAGGTCGTCCACGTCGCAGCGGATCCCGGTCACCCTCGGCCCCAGCTCGGCCTCGACCTCGTCCAGCTGCGCCTGGCGGCGACCGGTGACGAACACCCGCGCGCCCTCGGCGTGGTAGGCCCTTGCGATGGCCAGGCCGATGCCCGCGTTGCCGCCGGTCACGACCGCGACCTTGTCCTCGAGCGTCTTCATCCCGCACTCCGTCCACGTGTTATTGACTACTTGGACAATAACACTCCTTATTGACTATCTGGTCAATAACGGGGGCGGGGTTGTGCCGCAGGTCACCCGGCGCGGCGATGTGGTCCGGTCGGCTCAGTCGGGTGCGGGGTCCGTCCGGTCGCGCAGCACGCGCAGGGAGTCGAGCGCGACCGCCGTGAGCGCCGCGCGCCCGACCCCCGCGCGTCCCAGCAGCTCCATCCCCCTGGTGACGGTGACGAAGTACATCGCCAGCGACGGCACGTTCGCGTCCTCGGGCAGGCTCCCGACCTCCCGCGCGTGCTCCAGGCACTGCCCGTAGATCCCGGCGAGCTGCTCGATGCCCGCCTTCGACGCCGTCGAGAGCTGGTCCTGCTCGCCGGTCGACTCCACGAGCGCCCGCGTGGACAGCGAGACCCGGCTGTCGCTGCGGCTGAACTCGATCGCCATCCGGAGCATGTGCCCGCGAATCCGCTCCACGGGCGAGGAGTCGCCGTGCTGGAGCGCTTCCGACACGGCCCGCGCCGCCTCGTCCCGGTCCTCGGACAGCGCCCGCAGGAACAGCTCCCGCTTCCCGCCGAACGCGTTGTACAGGCTCTGCTTGCCGAGGCCGGTCGCCCGCACCAGGTCGTCCAGCGTCGTGGCGGCCAGACCGCGCACGGAGAAGACCTCGCCCGCGCTGGTGATGACATCGCGCTCGACGAACTTGCGGGGGCGGGGCATGGGGTCAGCCTATTTCACCGCCCGCGTGGTCAGTGCCTCGCGGACGACGCCCGCTCGGCGACGAGCCTCGCGGCGTCGGGGGCGTAGACGGTCATCCAGTGCGGGCGCAGCCGGTAGTAGAACACGCCCTCGTCCCAGTCGCCCTGGTCGCCGTAGAAGTCCTTGAAGTACGCGAGCAGGTCCGGCCAGTCCGCGTCGGGTTCGCCGTCCTCGGGGTTGAGGACCTCCACCGTGCCGTGGGTGAACACGCCCAGGTCCTCGCCGCGCATGTGCGCGGCGCTGGCGGCGGGGCGGGCCGCGAGGTGGCGGGCCTTGGCGGCGGTGCGGGCCGTGCCGAAGTACCACCTGCCGTGCAGGAAGTGCCCGTCCACGCCGCTGATCCGGGGCTCGCCCTTCGCCGTCACGGTGGACAGGGCGAGGGTGCTCATGCCGGTCAGGATTCGGGTGAGCTGCTCGGCGGTCATGGTGTGCTCGGCGACGATCGAGCGGAGGTGGTCGGTGGAGCGGGACAGCGAGGCGTCGAGCAGGGCCTGGAGCTCGGCGAGTTCTTCGGGCGTCTCACGCATCGGGCCACGATAGCCACGTCACCGCGCCGAACCCGCCGCGCCACCGCCCGACCGCCGCTCGCGCGACGCCCGCAGGTACCCCATCACCAGCGACTCCAGGTCGGGCCTGTCGCCGACCCAGCCCTCCCGCGCCCGCTCCGGGTCCCGCACCAGCAGGGTCGACCGCCGCTGCGCCCTGGTCGCGCTGATCAGCGTCCCGCCGACCCCGGACTCGTCCGAGGTCGGCCCCACCAGCACCTCGTGCCGCGCGAGCACGTCCTCCACGTCCCCGTCGACCTGGACCCGCCCCTCGTCGATCAGCAGGATGCGGTCGCACACCTTGTGCAGGTCGGTCAGCAAATGCGACGACATCACCACCGTGGTGCCGCGCTCGGCGACCTCGGTCATGATGATCCGCAGCGTCTCGTCGCGCGACAACGGGTCCAGATCGGACAGCGGCTCGTCCAGCAGCAGCAGGCGGGGCAACCGCCCCAGCGCCAGCGCGATCGCCGTCTGCGACCGGGCGCCCGCCGACAGCGCGGCGACCTTCGCGTCCGGGTCCACGCCCGCCAGCAGCCCGAGCACCTCGTGCGCCCGCTCGCTCGACCACCGCTCGTTCATGCCCGCCGCGACGCGCACCAGCTCGCGCACCGTCAGGTCCCGGTAGAGCGGCCGGTTCTGCGCCAGGAATGACACGTCCGGGTGGATTGCCCCGCGCACGGGGGTGTCGAAGACGCGCAGCTCGCCGGTCGTCGGGCGGACCAGGCCCGCCGCCATGCGCAGCAGCGTGCTCTTGCCCGCGCCGTTCGGGCCGACCAGGGCGACCACGCTGCCCTCGGGGACGGTGAAGCTGCACTCGCGGACCGCCCAGCGGGCGCGGTAGCGCTTGCCCACGGCGGTCCCGGTCAACGGGTTCATGATCGTTCCTCGGAGGGGTAGAGCTCTTCGCGGACCGCGGTGTACAGGGCGTCCACGTCCTCGACCACCAGGCCGCTCTCCACGGCGCCGCGCATCCAGGCGGTCAGCTCGCGCCGCAGCGGCGCGTCGTCGCCGGTGGTCGCCTCGGACGACAGGGACTTGATCACGAAGGTGCCCAGGCCCCGGCGGCCCTGCACCAGGCCCTCGCGCTCCAGCTCGCGGTAGGCCTTCACCACGGTGTTGGGGTTGACGGTGGTCGCCTCGACCACTTCACGCGCTGAGGGCAGCCGGTCGCCGGGGCTGAGCAGTCCCAGGCGCATGGCTTGCTCGACCTGATGGACGATCTGCATGTATGTGGAGACCCCGGAGCGCCGGTCGATCCGGAACTCGATCACGTCGCTCAGCATAGGCGCTCCCGCCGCTCAGGGCCTCCACCGCGCTCAGCTCTGCCTGCGCAGCGCCCACGCCGTGCCCGCCAGCAGCACGACGGCGAGCGCGCCGAAGACCGCCGCGTCGACCAGGTGCACCTGCCAGGCCTCGCGCGCCGGGACGACGTCCGCGAAGTGCTTCGCCACACCGGAATCCGCCAGGCAGGCCAGGAACTCCTCCTGGAGCTCGGCGCCCTCCGCCTCGCTCGTCGCCGCCTGCCCGACCCCGGACTTGCAGCCCTGGGTGATCTCCCTGACCCGCTCGACGGGGATCTGCCGCCCGGCGTCGTCCAGCGCGCCCTGCGCGAGCACCAGGAACCCGTTGCTGTCCGGGCTCAGCAGCTCGTTGCCGGGGCTCTCCAACCGCTGGGTGGGCGCCAGGCGGTCCACCGGGCCGGACAGCGCCAGGCGCGCCACGACGAACGCGCCGAGCCCCGCCGTCATGGCGACCAGGGTCCGCCGGGTCACCACGCCGAGGAACGTGCCGAGCGCGAACGCGAACAGCGCGTAACCGGTGGGGGAGACGTGCTCGATGCCGAAGGTGATGGGGTGGAACGGCCCGTTCATCTTCGGGCCGAGCGTGCCCGCCGTCTCCAGGAACCACCAGACCGCGGTCTGCAGCGCGGCCAGCACGATCAGCGCGGGGACGAGCGCGATCACCAGCTTGTGCAGCATCCACCGGGTGCGGCTCACCGACTGGGTGAACGCCAGCACGTGCGTGCCCTGCTCCAGCTCGCGGGCGAACAGCGGGGCGCCGATGAAGAGCCCGATCAGGGCGGGCCCGCAGATGATCGCGATCCGCACGACGTCGAACGAGGTCGACCAGGACTGCCTGAAGCCCTTGATCGCGTCGGGGTCGGCCGTGCACGCGTCGAGCGCCAGCGAGGCGCACGCGGTGAGGTTCCTGGCGGCGAGCTCGTCGACCACGGCCGACCGCATCAGGGCGATGACGCCCGTGCCGACGACCAGCAGGCCGAGCAGGGTGAGCAGTTGCAGGCGCTGCAACCGGAACGAGGCCCAGATCATGCTGCTTCCTCCCGTGCGACCGCCGCGCGCATGTGGCGCAGGGCCAGTTCTCCCAGCGGGGTCCCGTCCGCGCTGAGCCCGCCGACGTCCCCGGCGAGCACGATCCGTCCCCGGTGGAGCAGGACGAGGTGGTCGCACACGCCTTCCAGCTCGGCCAGCACGTGCGAGGAGAGCAGCACGGTGATGCCCTGCGCGCGCCTCGGTGGTCAGGGCGTGGAGGACGGTCTCGCGCGCGAGCGGGTCGAGGTCGGCCAGGGGCTCGTCGAGCAGCAGCAGGCTGGGGCGCTTGCCCAGCGCCAGCGCGAGGGCGACGCGGGTGCGCTGGCCGCCGGAGAGGGTGCCGACCTTGGCCCGGAGGGGGACGTTCGCCCGCCCGACCAGGTGCTCGGCGTAGCCCTGGTCCCAGGTGGGGTTGGTCCTCGCCCCGAAGCGGAGCGTCTCGGCCACGGTGAGCTGCTGGTAGAGCGGCTTCTGCTGGGCGAGGTAGGCCACCGAGGGGTGCAGGCCCCTGCCCGTGGGCTGGTCGCCGAAGACGGCGATGGACCCGGTGGTCGGCCGCAGCAGGCCGGTGATCAGCCCCATGAGGGTGCTCTTGCCCGCCCCGTGCGGGCCGACGAGGGCCACGACCCGGTTCGGCGGGATCACCAGCGAGGTCGGATGCAGGGCCCAGCCCCTGCGGTACTGCTTGCCCACGCCTTCGGTGACGACCGGGAGCGCCTGGTGGGGCTGTTCTCTGGCGGTCATGGGTGTCTCCTTCCTCCGTTGATCTTGGGGGAGGTTACACCTTTTACTAGTTAAGTAGTGAACTGGGTTGGATGGGTCTTTGGGAGCGGCCCGGGGTGGAGAAGACCGTTGGGCGATGGGCTGGACGGTGCCGCATTGTGAACCCCCGCTCGTGCGGGGAAGACGCCCAGGCGAACCGCGAGCGGGGGCGCGGCGCAGGACCACCCCCGCTCGTGCGGGGAAGACGTGGACGACTCGTTGAAGTTCTACGAGGACTTCGGACCACCCCCGCTCGTGCGGGGAAGAACTGTCCAGAAAGGACTTTGTGAGCTACCTGCCGGGACCACCCTCGCTCGTGCGGGGAAGACCCGCAGCACCGGCGGGCGCGGTGTGGCGAGCGGGGGCCACTCCCGTTCGTGCGGGGAAGACACTTACTGAACAGCGAGTTCACAAGATCAAGTGGGCGTTTTAATTCTGTTCAACGCAGTCTCGCATATGCCGGCTGGCGCTAAATGGCGAATACTCGCCTCACCCACATGCCTCAACCGCTCCGGTGATCGACACCCCTCAAGTCGTCCACAAGTCTGCAACCACCAAGCCCAACCAAAGGTCAACGGTTGCCATAACGCCGTCGGCGGCCCGCTGTGCTCCAGTTGCGGTGCTTCTGCGGTTGTTCGGAGTCGCCGTCGTCATCGGAGGCGGCTGGCCGGAGCATCAGGTGGATGCCTTCGTGATCAACAGGTTGCCAGTCGTGGCGGTGGACTTTGAAGTCCAGCCCCTGTTCGTTGTCCGCGTGGTGGACCATGATCGCTCGGCCGGTGCGCACCATGTCGACGGTCCGCGCCCACATCAGCTCCCGCACCCGTGCGCTGACCCTGCCGACGAAGACCCCAGGTGAGATCTCCAGGAACCAGCGGGTGAGGTGACCGCGCAGGCCGACTGGGCAGGCGGCGACCACGATGATGGTCACAGGACGTCGTCCTCGTCGTAATTGGTGCCCCCAGCGACGGCGCGTCCGTTGTCGTCCCAGAGCATGACCACGTTCCGGCTCTCGAAATCGGGGTCCTCAAAGGCCTCGGGGCCGTGCTCGACGACGCCGTCGTCCTCGCGCAGCAAAGCCTTGATGTCGCGGACGCAGGTGTCCAGGAACGCTCCGCCCCGCATGTGGTCGCGAACGGCACGGCGGGTTTCCGCGCCGATTTCGGCCACCTCGCGCGCGGTGACGTCGAAGGCGATCGGGATGGTGATGTCGGCTTTGTAGAGGTCGGCGATGTCGTACACGAAGGAGCGAATGTGACCGGTGTGCACGAAACCGAGTCCGGGCGCGCAGCCCAGAGCCGCGACGACGGCGTGCACGACGCCGTAGAGGCTGGTGTTGGCCGCTGAGAGAGCTTTGTTGACCGGGGTGCCGGAGTCGAAGTCGTCGGGGTCGTAGTCACGGCGCTCCCAGATGATGCCGGTGCGCCGCGCGTGGTGCCGGTACAGGCGGCGCACGCGGGCGCCTTCGCGGCCGCGCAACTGCTGCATGGTCAGGCCGGTGGTGTCCTCACCCGGAAATCGCATGGCGTACATCTCGCGCGCTACGCGCAGTCGACTGCGCTTGTCGGACACGAGCGCCGCCTGGGCCTCCAGCAGGCGGGAGGAGCGGGCCGGGGAACGGCCGTGGGCGTAGTAGCGCACGCCGTGCTCGCCCACCCACACCGCCGTGGAACCGCTCTCCGTCAGCAGCACCACCGCTTGCTGGCTCACGGTGGTGCCGGGGCCGAGCAGGAGCGCGCCGAGGGTTGCTGCGGGGATGTGGACCGTGCCGCGCTTGTCGGTGGCGGTGATGGCGTTGTCGTCGCGGCTGACGACGCAGTGCTCCAGGTACAGGAAGGTCAGG
The DNA here is from genome assembly GCF_024171695.1 of Actinosynnema pretiosum. Taxonomy (GTDB): domain Bacteria; phylum Actinomycetota; class Actinomycetes; order Mycobacteriales; family Pseudonocardiaceae; genus Actinosynnema; species Actinosynnema pretiosum. Next base: position 62,150 of record NZ_JAMTCF010000023.1, read on the forward strand.
CGGTCCTGGGCGCGGACCGGTTGGGACAGCGGTGCCGGTTCGGCTCCTGGGATGTCGGGCACGCGGGACCTCAGCTTCGGCGAACGGGGGCGAGGGTGAGCAGGCCGCAGCCGTAGCCCTTGGCCGCGCCGAGGCCTTCGGCCAGCACCGCGCGCAGGGCGTCGGGATCGGTGACCGTCAGGTGGCCCTCGAAGACCGCCGTGGCCAGGGTGACGTTTCCACCTCGCCCCTGGAACACCACGAGCTCGCGCTCGCGGACGGCGACGTCCGGCTCCTCCTGCTCACCGAGCGGAACGGTGAAGCCGTGGCGTTCGGCGCGGTCCAGCAACCAGGTGGTCTGCTGGCCTGCGGTGACGTGGCCGAAGCGCTGCGTGCGTGCGGAGCCGGGGGTTCTGCGGATGCTGCGGGTGGGGTTGGCCTTGAGGCGGAACGCCCAGGTCTGCCTGGCGGCCAAGCGGTCGAGCAGCGGCCGGTAGTCGCGGGTGTCCCAGGTTCGGGTGCTGGGCCAGCCGACCCGTTCCACCAGGTGGGTCAGGTCAGGGCGGTGCGGGCTGACGACGAACAGCACGGTGCGGTGCTGGTGGTGGTCCACGCGCCACAGCACGCGTCCCCGCTCGGGTGCCGAAGCGGCGGGTGTGAAGGCGGCCATGACCCCGGCGTGGAGCTCCTGCGGGGAGGCGAGCAGCGCGCGGGCGGCCCGTCGGGCGGTGTTCACCTCGAAGCGGCTCAGGTGCATCAGACGAGGTCCTCGAACGCCGCCATCGGGTCGAACGGGTCCACCGGGGTGTTCGAGGGCGGGAGGTGGGCGGGGTTGAGCACGGTGGTCCTGGTCCGGTGCACGGAGCGCCAGCCGTAGCGGCGGTGCCTGGGGTCGAAGCTCAAAGGCTCGTCGCGGACGAGTTCTGCGCCGGGCTCCTCGGCGGCGCAGTCGGTGACGACGTCGAGGTCGACGGTCGGTGCGCGGTGGTTGCGCTGCACCCAGGGGGAGGCCAGCCAGGGGTGCCGTTCCAAGCAGTCGACCAAGGACTCGTCGTGGATTCCGTGCAGCAACTTTCCCGCAGGCGGGCAGGAGCGACGTCCCAGGAACAGGGGGAACACCGGACGGCGCAGCACCTCCCGCAGAGCCTCCAACAACGCGCGGTCACCCTCGACGGCGACGGCGAACACCGCGTCGGCAAGGTAGAACCGGTAGGACAGCGGCATCGACGTGGCCCCGTCGCGGGTGCGCGCGGTCTGGAAGTCGCGTTCAAGTCTTCCCGGCTGGTCGACGCGGACTCCGACGCGCAGCCCCAGCAGTTCGCCCAGCGGATCGGTCCGCAGCCGTCCTTGAGCCGCCGCGAGCAGGCCGAGGACACCGCTCCGGCTCGGGGCGCGGTCGGTGTTGCGGCGCACGAAGCGGCTGCTGGTGCCCCAGGACTGCAGAGGGGCGCCCAGCCGCAGCAGCAGCGTGCTCACCGCCCGCCCGCCAGCCGGTCGGCGACCAGCGCGCCCAGCTCCGCCACGGCGGGCTCGAAGGTCGTGCGCCGCGCCAGTTCGGCTAGGGGCGCGACCCGCTTCTCGCCGACGCCGAACACCCACGCCGCGACGGGCCGCTCGTCGAACGCCTCGTGCAGTTCGCGGGCGTGCTCGGCGAGCCGGGAGACGGCGGCCACGACCCGGCCGCCCTCGGCGTCGTCCTCCACCGCTTCCTCGAACGCGCCGACCAGGTTGATCGACTGGGTCTGGCGGACCACGACCAGCACGGCGTCGGGCAGGGTGCGGTTGGCGAAGGTGTTCTGCTTGCCGGTGGGCATGCTGGTCACGAACGCCCTGGCGAACGCCTCGACCGCGCGTGTGGTGGCGGCGGTGTCGCCGAGGTTGTCGTGCAGGCGGTCCACGTCGACGGTGGCGTAGCGGTACAGGGTGGAGGAGTTGAACTCCACGGTGCCGATCATCCCCGCGCCCGCGTCCTCCTCGGCGTCGCGCTGCTTGTGGTCGTCCACGGCGGTGAAGTAGTCGTACTCGTCGTCCACGGCGTGCACGCTCAGCGCGTGGGCCACCTGGCAGGCTGCGTCGACGTTGAGGTCGGTCGTGTCGGCGACCATGCGCCCGAACAGCGCCACGTCCACCGAGTGGTGCTGGTCCGCCCGCGCCCGTGCTTCGGCCTTGTTGATGTCGAGCTTGCCCGCACCGGCCCTGGCTGCTGCGGTCACGGCGAGTTCGGCGAGCCCTTGGACCTGCCGGTTGCTCAGGAACAGCAGGTAACCGGACTCGTTCGGGGCGTCCTTCTTCCGCGCCGCGACGATCTTGATGCCCGCGGCGGTCAGCACGGCCTCGGCCAGCTCGCCCGCCCGCTCAGCCAGATCCGGTTCCTGGCGGGTGATCTCCTCACCGAGCAGCTCCACCACACGCTTGGTGCGCACCCCCAGTTCGAAGCGGTCGAGCAGGTCGCCGAACCTGTCGCGGGTGGCCCGCTTCCACGACTGGCTGGACACCCGCGCCCGGCGCCTGCCGCCGTAGAACGCGCTTTTGGGGCTGCCGGTGTCGTCGCGGTTGATGTTGCTGGGCGGCACGGTCTGCACGACGTGGACGTCGACGATGGTGCGAGGCATGAGCTGAGTCCTTCGAGGGCTTGGTCAGGGGGAGGTGGTGCGCGGGGTGCGGTAGAAGGCGCGCCCCCAGCGCAGGCGCAGGGTCGACGCGCCACCGGGGCGTTGCCAGAGCACGAGTTCGTCGGCCAGCAGCGCGTAGTCGAGCGGGATGGTCTGCCCGCGCAGCAGTTGCACCACACCGCGCAGGTGGTGCACCAGCTCGTCCGTGCTCTGCGAGGTGCCCAACGCCTGGAACCGGCGCAGCACCGGTGGCGGGTTCGCCTCGAACTCCTGCGGGTGCAGCATCCGCACCGAGTGGCCCAAACCCCAGCCGCGTCGGTGCATCCGCTTGCGCTGCGACTGCTGGTGCACCGCGTACAGGGTCAGCGCCACGTGCGCGGCGACCTCACCGGGCGTCGCCAGGTCACCGGCGCCTGGACCCGCGAACTTCTCCGACACGGTGTGCTGGAGGATCTCGTTGACGCTGCCAGCCGGTTTGCCCGCACCCCGGCGCAGCCGCGCCAACCCGGCCACCGCCGCCGACCGGTTGGCCAGCGCGCCCTCCTGCAGGGGCTTGATGCGGGCGTCGACCTCCGCGCCCACCGGGGTCAACGGCGCCCACCGCTCATCCTCCGGGGGAACGGGTCGCTGCTCGACGGTCACGACGTCACCTCGGTCGTCTCGGAGTAAGCCCACGGCAGCGCGGCGCGCAGGTCTCTGCGGAACCAGCGGTCGGCGTGCGCGGAGGTCATCAACCGCTTGTCCACCACACGACCCGCCCACGCCGCCACCGGGGCCTGAGCCTGGAGGTCCGCACCGAGCGCCCGTGCAAGACGGTTGGCGGTGACGTGCCAGGCAGTGCCCGCCTCCAGCGGATCGGTGTCCGCGCGCAACGACCACAGCCAGGACCGGAACGCCACGTCCAGCTCGGCGTAGGCGAGTTCGACGGCGCGCGCACGTGGTCCGTCCCGCTCCTCCTTGCCCGCGCCTGCGGCGGCGGCGAGGTTAGCGGCAAGATTTCCCAGCGCCTGCGCGGATTTCTCCGCTGCCTGGACGCAGTCCACCGCAGTGCGCACCAGCGCGCGGGCGTCGCGGTGGACCAACGCCGAGCGCAGCGCGAGGCCGTCGTCGAGGATGTCGGTGGTGGTGGCGCTCTGCGCGCCGTAGGACATGCCGATCGTGCGCAACCGCAGGGGCAGGTCGGCGCCGATCACACCACCTACCTCGGCAACCCACTCCAGCACTCCGGGGGAGACGAACGCGGCGGCCTCGTCGCCTTGGCCCTTCTCCGCGCCGGGCAGCAGCGATTGCAGACCGCGCCACACCGCCCGCTCCGGGGCGTGCTCGCGGGGCATGTACACCTGCGCCACGCGCAGCTTCTTCTCCTGCGCCTTGCTGCGACGCCACGCGGTGTGCGGTTCCAGGCCTTCCTTGTTCTGCGGGGTGACGCGCTCTCCGTTGCAGATCAGCACCCCCGTCACCTCGGCGCCCTCGCGCACGAGCCTGATCCGGCGCGACTGCCACGTGTAGAGGTCGACCGGACCCGTCGGCGCACGTCCGCCCTCGACCTCCTCGGCCGGGCCGACCGGTGGGCGCTCCCAGGCGGGCACGTCGAGCGAGGGCGTCCGCCTGATCGCGACGGAGTCGGCGGCGATCAGGTTGAGCAGCAGCGTGTCGCGCAGGGTGCGCCCCTCGGGCATCACGCCACCGAGGTGCCCGGCCCACCCCGTCCCGATCGGGTACCCCTTGCCGCTCTTGACCCGCTTGTCGCCCACCGCGCCGGACTTGATGCCCGACGGGTCGAAGGCGTGGCAGTGCACCAGCCAGCGCGCCGCCTCGGCGAACGACAACCGCACCTTCCCGCCCAAGCGGGTGGTGAAGAACGGGTGCCCGTTGGGGACGTCGGCGATCAGCTTGCTCAGCTCCGACACCTCGCCCGTGGCCGTGGTCAACCCGGCCACCTGGAGGAACGGGGTCTGCGGGTCGAACAGTTCGAAACGCGCCCGGTGCCGTTCCAGGTACGCGCGGACCTCCTCGTGGGGAAGCTGCTCCCGCGACCACAACCGCTCCCAGTGGTCCAAGTCGCGAGGGCCCTGAACCGCGCCGTGCAGCACCGCGAGCAGCACTCGCGTCAACGCGAACACTTGAGTCGGCACGTCCCCGACCAGCCCGGACAGCTCGTGGGCGTGTTTGAAGAGGTCTGGCAGCGACAGCTCGACCGGGCGACCGGGGTCGGCCAGGCGTCCCGTCAGCGGTAGCGCGGGCAACCAAGGCCGGTCGACCAGGTTGAACGACTCGACCTCAGTGGCTCTCATGCGTCAGTCCTCCACGCGGGCTGTAGCGCAGGTGGAAGTCGGCCCTGCCGTGCCTGATCCGCGCGGTGCGGTTCTCGTCGAGCACCAGGACCAGGTGGCCCCCCAGCAGCGGAGAGGCGTCGAAAGCGGGAAAGTGGTCGACCTCCAAGGCGGTGATCACGTCGAGGTCGATACCGGGGTGGCTCAACGCCACCGGCAACCGCAACGCGCACGCAGCGACGATCTTGGCTTGCGCGGGCTCGATGGGGAGGTCCGTTGGCAGCGGCTGACCACCACCGCGCTCGATCCAGTCCGGTGTGGACAGACCGCCCGCCCCGTCGCGCTGGACCACCAGCACTTCCAGCGACTCCGCGCCATCGCGCACCTGCGCCGCGCCGCGCGGGCCGTCCTCCGTGTCGCCTGTCCCGGCTCGCACCCACCCGACCAGCGAGTGCCTGCTCGACCTGACCTCGTCCAGCAGGAACGCCTGTGCCGCCCGCTGTCGCTTCGCCGCCCGCTCAGCCGCCTCGGTCGCGGCCTCCTCCATCGCCACCTGCCACGACTCAGGACCCAGCGCGTCCGGACCGTAGGCGCTCTGCACCAGCGGTGCGATGTCCGACGGCAGCACCACCTGCTCCCGAGCCGTCACCAGTGCCGCCGATCGCAGCAGCAGGTGCTCGCCGTACACGCGCCGCGACCCCTTGACCGCCCGCACCGGTGCGGCGCTCCAGTCCTCGACCCCGACCACGGCGCACCGAGGCCCCTCAACCGGTTTCGGCCTGACCCGATCGTGCCGGTGCAGTCGACCCAACCTCTGCAACAACAGGTCCACCGGCGCCAGATCGGTCACCAACACGTCGAAGTCCAGGTCCAGTGACTGCTCCACGACCTGCGAGGCCACCACGACGTGCAATCCCGGACGTTCCCCCTCCGGCCCGAAGCGCCTCAGCAGGCCCCGGTCGATCCGCGCCCGATCGCACGCCAGGAACCGGGAGTGGGTGATCGTGACGTTCTCCTCGCCGAACTCCCGCTCCAACCGCGCGGCGGTCTCCTGCACCCGCCCGACGGTGTTGCGGACCACGACCGCGCAACCACCCTCGGCCAAGCGCTCCCGCAGGTACGCGGCCAACGCGTCCAAGTCGTCGGACAACCTGTCCAACGCCACCAGGGTGTTCTCGGGAGGCAGTTCCAGCACCCTCGGTTCCACTCCACCCGACGCGACGATCACCGGGTAGCCCAGTTCACGTCGCACCGCGACGGACCGCCCGTCGTAGGCGGCCACCAGTTCCGCGCGGCGCTCGGCGGGCAACGTCGCGGACAGCAGCACCACCGGCACCCCGTAGGAGCCCAGCCAGTGCAGCACGCGTTGCAAGTACTGCGACATGTGCACGTCGTAGGCGTGCACCTCGTCGATCACGACGACCTTGCCCGCCAACGCCAAGTGCCGCAGCATCAGGTGCCTGCTCTTCAGCCCGGCGAACAGCACCTGGTCGATCGTGCCGACCACGAACGCCGCCAGCACGCCCTTCTTGCGGCCGCTGAGCCACTGGTGGGCCGCAGCCGCCGTGTCGTCGTCCTCACCGGAGGAAGCGAACCCCTGCTGACGCATCAAGCCCGCGAACTCGTCGTTCAGCGACGCCTTGCCGTGCGCCAAGGTCACGCTCACCGACCCGTCACGCCCCGGCAGCACGTCCAACCAGCGCCGCACCCGGCTGAACATCGCGTCCGTCGTGGCCTGCGTCGGCAGCGCCACGAACACGCCGTCCGCACCGGACTTCGCCGCCAACTCCTCCGCGGCCAGCAGCGCGGCCTCCGTCTTGCCCACCCCCATGGGCGCCTCGACGATCATCAACCCGGCCTGCTCGAACCCCGCGGCGACCTGAACCGCAGCCACCTGCACCGGTCTCGCTCCCGCCGTCACGGCGGGGAAGCGGGCTCGGAACGCCGCGTCCACATCGGTCCCCACCGGACGCGCCCGCCACCGCTGGGGCAGGTCGAGCTTCTTCCAGGCCAGCTCCACCCGAGGCGCCTGCTCGAACCCGGTAGGCCCCTCGTGCGCCTCCAGCAGGGGGAACAGGTCCGAGTTGGAAGCTATCCAGTCCGCCAGGATGACGACGGAGGTCAGCAGAGCGAGAACGGGCTGGCTCAGCCGCACGTCCCGGTAGCGCCCGAGGTCCACCCCCCGTGACGCCCGGTCGAGGAAGAACTCGCGCGCCTGCGACCACGCGCCCTGACCGACCAGGTCCGTGCGATCCACGGCTTCCTGCAGCATCGACATCTCCGGCGGCACACCGTGATGACTGCCCACGACGCTGGCCAACTGCTCGGCGACCACCGAGCTCGAGGGGCCGAGCTGCCCGAGGAGGTAATCGCGCACCACCAGGTGCCCCACCAAGGCGTGGGACGCGCGACTTCGCTGGGGGTGCGTCCTCAGGTTCGGGTTCACGACCAATCCGGCCTCGCGCATTCGATCCGCGAGCAGTGGGACCTGGACGCCGAAGGCGGGGCTTGCCTTGCCCACATCGTGAACCCGAGCCAACCAGGTCGCCAACACCGACACGCCTGCGGCGCCGTCGGGTAACTCCTGGGAGATCCGGAACGCGGCTTGCGGGGACAGCCACTCGTCGACCAGCAGGGCGGCGACCGCTCCGGTGTCGTCCAAGTGCTGCTGCAGTGGGAGCCAGTGCGTCAAACGACCTTGTGGATCATGCGCGGATTTCGCCCACACCACACGCCAGTCGATCGATTCCGTCATCAAACCTTCCCCCGAACGGTGGCCACAACGGCACCCTGGCGAGGACATACCTTGTTGGTTCGACAGTGTTACGCGCACTACGGGAAATGCGCCCGTTTGGGCTCATTGACGTGTGAAGGGACCGCAAGATTGCGGTGAGGCCCGGCGGTGCCGGGCCTCGCGCTTCAGCCAATGTGGCGATGGAGGAAGTCGGCGATACGGATTGTCAGCGGCACGAACACCGCAAGACCGGTTGTGGCTGCCGCGACCACCGCGGTTGCGGGAGAGGTGATGCTCGATGTGTAGATCCACGCTGAGAAGGCCGCCCCTCCCGCTGGGAGTGCGCTGACAACTACTGCTGCCAGGAAGATCAGCAGGGCGCGTCCGCTCATCAACGAGCTTCGGGAATCATCGTTTGCTGATGCATCGGGACCGGGTAACATGCGGTTTGCTTCCTCTCCTCATCCAGGTTCGGGGAAGAAGGGCGGCCCCCGTTCCAGCGGGGGCCGTTCGCTTTTCGCGAACGGGTGCCGTCCTTCGCGCGTCAAGCGAGCGGCGCCCCCGCTCGAGCGGGGAGGAGTAAACCTGTTACTGCCACAGGGGATCACCGCCGCGCGTGCGGCGAGGGCCTCGATAGCGCATACCGTACAGCCTATCTCTGAGGATCGGCAAATGGCACAGTGAATCAGCCACCTAGTACTGACACAGATTCTGCTGTGCTTGAGGCCGCAATTCGCGGACTCTCGAATGTGATACCCCTTGCTTGGAATCAGGGTTGCGCGACTGTGCACCGGTGAGTGCAGAGCACGACCGATGGTAACGACCCATTGTTTACCGATTAACCAAATCGGTCGTCTTTGGTGAAGACGGACGTGCTGTCAGACCCCCGGCCTACCATCCGGCACGTGCCCGAGTTCTCCGACTTCGCCGCCAAGCTGCTGGTGCTCGACCAGCTGTGTTACGCGCTCAAGCTGCTCCCGCCCTACCCCGGCGCCCAGCCCGACGACCACTCCCCGACCTACCGCAACCCCGACGCCGTCGCCTACTACCGGGACCTGGTCATCCCGGACGAGGTGCTGGGGCGGGTCACCGAGGTGCTCCTCGACGGGGGCAACAGCATCTACTTCGACGTCGCCCCCCACTGGGACGGGGAGGACGACTCGTTCGACGTGCGCGAGTGGGGGGAGTTGGCCCGTCTGCCCGCGTTGGCGGTGGTGCGCTCGTCCGGGGTGGTGCCCGCGGAGGGCAGGCGGTTGTTGCGGGAGCGCGGGGTGGTCGTGGACGACGACGCCGACGTCGCCGTGGTCAGCCGGGTCAGGACGTACCAAATCGACGGGCGGGCGGTGCGGGTGTCGGTCGAGCACGGGTACGAGGACCTGGCCGAGGAGCTGGTCGCGCGGTTCGCGGGGGTTCCGGACGGGGAGGTGGTGCGGTTCGGGTGCGGGCGGTTCGTGATCGGGGTCGAGCGGGGGCGGGCGGCGGTGCTGGCGCCGTTGGTGTTCTGGGCGCATCCCGCCGAGCGGTGGCCTTGGCACGGCAACCTGAGCCGGGTCCTCCGGTTGACGCGGGCGCAGCGGGCCATCACCTCGGCTGCCGCGCCCGACCTCGCCGACGGGGTGGACGTCGAGGTCGGGGCTGAGCGGGCTCGGCGGGTGGTGCTGCGGCGGCGGGAACCGGTGGACGGGCACTCGGGGTGGGAGATGCGGGCCGACCCGGCCACCGGGGCCGGGGTGGTCACCAGGGCGTTGGGGTGCCTGGTCGGGTACCGGCCGGGAGCGTTGCCCGCGATCGCGCTGCCCCCTGGGGCGGTGGTGGAGCTGGACGTGGACGAGATCACCTCGGTGAGCGGGGTGACGGCGGGGGAGCGGTGATGTCCCGGTGGCCGGAGTGGAACGGGATGAGGACCACTCCGGCCCGGCCTCGTGCGGGACGTGCCGTCCGCGACGCGCGGTCGGCCGCTCGTCCACGGGGGTGCGATCAGGACTGGCGTCGCACGTTCGCGCGCTCCGCGTCGCTGTCGGGCTCCTGGTCGAGGCCCCGCAGCACCGCCTGCGCCTTCTCCTCCGGCAGGTTCGGCGGCAGCAGCGGCACGGCCGGGTCCACCACCGCCTCCACGACCACCGGGCGGTCGGCGGCGAACGCCTCGCGCCAGGCCTCGTCGAGCCGGTCCGGTGAGTCGACGCGGATGCCGCGCAGGCCCAGCAGCTCGGCGTGCGCCGCGTACGGGAACGCCGGAACCCGTTGCGAGGCCGGGAAGCGCGGGTCGCCCTCCATCTCGCGCTGCTCCCAGGTGACCTCGTTCAGGTCCCGGTTGTGCAGCACCAGCACCACGAACCTCGGGTCCGACCAGGAGCGCCAGCGGTCGGCCAGGGTGATCAGCTCCAGCAGGCCGTTCATCTGCATCGCGCCGTCACCGGCCAGCGCCACCACCGGGCGGTCCGGGGCGTCCAGCTTCGCCGCGAGGCCGTAGGGGAGGGCGCAGCCCATCGTGGCCAGGTAGCCGGAGGTGTGCGCGGGCGCGCCCGGTGGCAGGGCCAGGTGGCGGGCGTACCAGTAGGTGGAGGAGCCGACGTCCACGGCGACCCGCACGTCTGGCGGCAGGTGGGCGGACAGCTCGCGCACCACCAGTTCCGGGTTGAGCGGGGTCGCGGGGGTGTTCGCGCGGTCCTCGGCGACCTGGCGCCAGCGGGTGGTGGCGGCGGACACCCGGCGCTCCCAGCCGCGGTCGGGGTTGCGGCGCAGGAGGGGGAGCAGGGCGCGCAGGGACTCGCGGGCGTCGCCGACCAGCGCCGCCTCGACGGGGTGCTTGCTGCCGATCACGCGGGCGTCGACGTCGATCTGCACGGCGCGGACCCGGCCGGGTTCCGGGTAGAACTCGGTCCACGGGTCGTTGCTGCCCACGATCAGCAGCGTGTCGCACTCCGCCATCAGCTCGGCCGACGCGGTGGTGCCCAGGTGGCCCATGACGCCGGTGTGCCACGCCGGGCCCTCCGGGAGGACCGGTTTGCCCAGCAGGGACGTGGTGACGCCCGCGCCCAGGATCTCGACCAGCCTGGTGATCTCGTGCTCGGCGCCCGCCGCGCCGCGTCCGACGAGCAGGGCCACGCGGTGACCGGCGTTGAGCACGTCGGCCGCCCCGCGCAGGTCGTCCTCGCGGGGGAGCACGCGCGGGCGGGCGGTGACGGCGGAGGAGGGGACCACGCCGTGGGTGTGCGGCGGGTCCTCGACGGCGTCGGCGCGCTGCACGTCGTGCGGCAGGATCAGGCAGGTCGGCACGCGTTCGGCGATCGCGGTGCGCATCGCGTTGTCCAGCAGGACGGGCAGCTGCTCGGGGGTGGAGACGGTGTGCAGGTAGCGACCGCAGACGTCCTTGAGGAGGGAGTGCAGGTCCACCTCCTGCAGGTAGCCGGTGCCCAGCGCGGTGGACACGACCTGGCCGACCAGCGCGACGACCGGGCGGCGGTCGAGCTTGGCGTCGTAGAGGCCGTTGAGGAGGTGGATCGCGCCGGGGCCCTGGGTCGCCAGGCAGACGCCGACGCCGCCGGTGTACTTGGCGTGGCCGCAGGCGGCGAAGGCGGCCAGCTCCTCGTGGCGCGACGGGACGAACTCCGGGTCACCGCCCGCGCGGTGCAGCGCGGCGAGGACGGGATCGATGCCGTCGCCCGCGTAGCCGAAGACCCTGGGGACGTTCCAGGTGCGCAGGCGGCGGACCAGCGCGTCCGCGACGGTGCCGTTCACGCGCGACCTCCCCGCGCGAGGGCGCGCGCCAGCAGCCACCCCAGGGCGGCGGCCGTCGCGGTCAGCACCGCCGACCGGGCGGTGACCAGGCGGAACAGGGACTTCTGGGCGTCCTGGTCCACCTCCCGGTCGTGCTGGGCGGGCGTCGTCTCGGTCTTGCTCGTCATCGCCGACCTCCTTCGTCGGCGACGGGCTACCCGCTGGAAATCGGGTGAACCGGACTTCACCGACCGGGTGATCGGGGGGGGGAGGGAGGGAGAGGGGGCGGGGCGTGCTCGGGAACGTCGGGGAGCCGCCCGGCTCGCGCGCGGCGGAGCGGTTGTCCCGTGGTCAGCCGCGCGCGGTCGCGAAGACCAGGCCCTGGCTCGGCAGGGACGTGCTGCCCCGCACGTCGCGGGTGACCACCTTCAGGCGGTGCTGGCTGTCCGGGGCCAGGCCGGTCAAGGTCACCTGCGGGTCGGTGGTGGTCGTGACGAGGGCACCGTCCAGGTGGACGTCGTAGCCCGCCGTGGCGGTCCACCAGGAGCGGCCCACCCAGGTCACCGTCGTGGTGGTCGGGGTGGTGGCGGTGACGGTCAGGTCGGTGGGGCGCAGGGGGCGGTCCGCGATGTAGGCCAGGGACTGGACGACGCCCAGGAGGTCGTCGCCGCCGGGCGTCCTGGTGCACAGGGCGTCCAGCGGGGGGAGCGGGGCGCCGTCGTCTGCCTTGGGGCGCAGGGACAGGGTGATGTCGCCGAGGCGGATCTCGTGGTTGCCCGGCGGGTCCACGCGCAGCGGGGCCAGGCCTCCTGCGGCGTGCAGCCACGACCAGCCCTGGCCGGGGGCGAAGGTGAGGTCCGCCCGCACCTGCCTGGTGGCCGCGCCGGTGATCGAGACGTCCACCCGCGCCGTGCTGTCGCCGTCGACGCGGCCCTCGACCAGGTTGGTGATGTCCAGGTCCAGGTCCACGAAGGCGGTCTGGGCGTAGGAGACCGCGTTCGGCAGGGCGCCCACGTCGTCGGGCAGGAGACCGCCGAAGTGCACGCCCACCGGCACGGTCCGGCCGGTGGAGGTGGCGCAGGTGTAGGAGGCGACAAGGTCGGCCGGTGCGGCGGTCGCGGCGGGGGTGAGCGCGCCGGTGAGCAGCAGGGCCGCGACCGCGGTGGTCGCCGCGCGGGAAGTGGGGGTCATGGGGTCTCCCTCGACGGTTCCTCGCCCGCGACCCAGTGTCGTCCCGGACCGGCCTGCGCGGCAGCGGTCAACCGGCGCAAGCGCGTCCGTCGTCCGGAGGGCGTGGCCGCCGCCACGCCCTCACGGGCGGTCCGGGACGCGCTCCCCGGCCTGCGGCTCACCGGGTGCGCGCTCAGGGGTTCGGGAAGCCCCTGGCCACCGCGATGTTGCCGGACAGGCGCTCGCCCGCCTCGTAGATCATGTACTCCACGCCGCCGTCGCTGCCGAACGCCGGGGCCGCGCACCGGCCGTTGTCCGGGAAGCCCGGCAGCGGCGCGTTGAACACGCCCATGTGCCTGCGCTTGGTGAAGTCCTTGCCCACCTCGGTGATGCGCATCGTGCCGCCGGAGGCCTTGTCGCAGTGGTAGATCACGTACGTGGTGCCGTTGCGCTCGACCACGGCGGGGGCGCCGAGGTTCTGCACGCCGAGGTCCTGCGGGCGCACCAGCGGGGTCTGCGAGATCGTCCAGGACCTGCCGTCCTTCGAGGAGCCCCAGCCGATCGAGCGGCGGTTCGCGGTGGTGTTGATCATGAACACCATGACGTACCGGGCGCCGTTCGGCAGGTCGTGGCGGAACACCCTGGCGTACGATGCCTCCGTGGCGCCTGCGGGGAGCATCGCGGTGGTCAGGACCACTCGGTCGTAGGTGAAGTCGACGCCGTTCTTGGAACGCGCGAGCCGGGTCGTCGTGTTCTCGCCGTGGAAGTACAGCCACATCTCCTTCGCGTCCTCGTTCCACAGCGCGTGCGGCGACGAGACGTGGCTGACGTCGTAGTGCTCGCCCCACTTCCGGGAGACGATCGGATTTCCCCGGTGCTCGGTGTACGGGCCCGCCAACGAGTCCGAGTAGGCCAGGCAGATGCCGCCGGGCGCGTCGTGCGGCGCGTAGTACAGGTAGAACCTGCCCAACGCCCCGGAGATCCGGCCCACCGTGCCGCGCACGCTCGGGAAGATCAGCTCACCGGTCGGGTTGTACGCGAGCTTCCCCTTGTCCAGGGCCAGACCCTGGTAGCGGTAGTTCGGGAAGCCGGGTGGCTCGGCCGCCGCCGTCCCCGCCGTCAGCCCGGCTCCGCCGACCACCCCGACGCCGCCGACCACGGCCGCGCGCAACACCCCTCGGCGGGACAGCTCGCCCATGCTCATCGCTCCTCGCGTCGCTGAAGTGATCCGCACAGTCTTCGCGCCGCCACCCCGCCGCCGTCAAGGTGCTAATACGTATTAATTCCCCTGTTCGCGGATTTCCGGTCACTTCGAGGTGAATCGTTGACTTCCCGCCGACCGGCGGGAAGTCTCCCGCTAATCCGCATTGGCGCGAAGGAGCCGCAATGCCGCCCAGGCCGAGGCAAGCCGACATCGCGAAGCTCGCCGGGGTGTCCCAGGCGACCGTCTCGGTCGTGCTCGGGGGCAACCGGTCGAACCTGCGCATGGCCGAGAGCACCCGGCTGCGGGTGCTCGCCGCCGCCGAGGAGCTGGGCTACGTGCCCGACCCCGTGGCGACCCGGCTCGCCTCGCGGCGCAACAACATCCTCGGCGTCTACACCTTCACCCCGACCTTCCCCACCGACATCGCCGACTCCTACCACCCGATCCTGACCGGCGTGGAGGAGCAGGCCGCCGCCCTCGGGCAGGACCTGCTGCTGTTCACCGGCGCGGCGGGCCGCGCGCACGACAGCCGCGAGCTGCGGCGCACCCGCATCGCCGACGGCTGCCTGTTCTTCGGCAGGCACGTGCCGGTCGACGCGGTCGCCCCCCTCGTCGCGGAGGGCTTCCCGCTTGTCTACATAGGACGGCGGGACGAGCTGGAGGGCGGAATCCCCCACGTGGGCGCGGACTACGTCACCGCCTCGGCCGCCGTCGTCGAGCACCTGAGGTCGTTGGGGCACCGGGACATCCGGTACGTGCGCGAGCACGACGACGCCCCCTCGTCCACCGACCGCGAGCGCGGCGCCGCCCTGGAGCGGGTCACCCGCACCGACGGCAGCGACCTGACCACCGACCTCGTCCGCTCCTGGGTCGCGGACGGCGTCACCGCGATCGTGGTGGAGGAGACCGACACCTGCGCCGCCTACCTCGCGGTGCGCCGGGCGATCCGCGACGCCGGGCTCCGCGTGCCCGACGACCTGTCGCTGGCCTTGCTGGGCCGCCCACCGGACGACGAGAGCGTCACCGGCTTCGAGGTGCCCCGGCACGAGATGGGCCGCGCCGCCGTGCGCCTGCTCGTCGACCTGGTCACCCGCGCCACCACCCCCGACTCCCCGCAGGCCAGGCGCCTGCTCGCCTGCGCGCCCGTCCTGGGCGCGAGCACCGACCGCAGGAAGGGCCCATGACCGAGATCCGCACCGAAGTCCTCGTCGTCGGCGGCGGGCTGGGCGGCGTCGCCGCCGCGCTGGCCGCCGCGTCCGCCGGGCGCCGCGTCGTGCTCACCGAGGAGACCGACTGGATCGGCGGGCAGCTCACCGCCCAGGGCGTGCCGCCCGACGAGCACCCGTGGATCGAGAGCTTCGGCGCCACCGCCTCCTACCGGCGGCTGCGCCGGGGCATCCGCGACTACTACCGCGCCCACTACCCGCTGCGCGCCGAGGCCTTGCGGCTGGACGCGCTCAACCCCGGCGCCGGCCGGGTGTCCAAGCTGTGCCACGAGCCGCGCGTCGCGCTCGCCGTCCTGGAGTCGATGCTCGCGCCGCACCGCAGCGCCGGGCGGCTGACCGTGCTGCTGGAGCACCGCCCCACCTCCGCCGAGACCAGCGGCGACCGGGTCGACGCGGTCACCCTCGCCGGACCGGGCGGGGACGTGGTGGTGCGCTTCGACGTCGTGCTCGACGCCACCGAGGGCGGGGACCTGCTGCCGATGGCGGGCGTGGAGTTCGCGGTGGGCGCGGAGTCCCGCGACGAGCACGACGAGCCGCACGCCCCCGAGGTGGCCGACCCGGCGAACCTGCAGGGCATCACCTACTGCTTCGCCCTGTCCCACCACGCCGGTGAGGACCACACCGTCGACCGGCCGGAGATGTACGACTTCTGGCGCTCCTACCGGCCGGAGTTCTGGCCGGGACCGCTGCTGGGGCTGCTCGCGCCCGACCCGCGCACCCTGGAACCGGTGCCGCGCACGTTCGTCCCCAACCCGGAGGGCGACCCGCTGGCGGTCAGCGCGGACCAGAGCGCGGACGCCGGGGACAAGGAGCTGTGGGGCTTCCGCCGCATCCTGGCGCGCGGCCTGCACCGCGATGGCGCGTTCGACTCCGACATCACCCTGGTCAACTGGCCGCTCAACGACTACTGGCTGCGGCCCGCGCTGGAGATCGACGGCGTCAGCACCACCGAGGACGTGGCGCTGGCGCACCACGAGGCCAAGCAGCTGTCCAAGTCGGTGCTCTACTGGTTGCAGACCGAGCTGGGCTTCCCCGGCCTGAAGCTGCGGCACGACGTCATGGGCAGCCGCGACGGGCTCGCGAAGTCCGCCTACGTCCGGGAATCACGGCGGATCAAGGCCGTCACCACGGTCACCGAGCACGACGTGTCGCTGGCGGTCCTCGGGCCGCACGGCCGCAAGGCGCACCCGGACTCGGTGGGCGTGGGCAGCTACCGGATCGACCTGCACCCGTCCACCTCCGGCGACGGGTACGTGGACGTGGCCAGCACGCCGTTCGAGATCCCGCTCGGCGCCCTGCTGCCGCAGCGGGTGGAGAACCTGCTGCCCGCGGCCAAGAACATCGGCACCACGCACATCACCAACGGCTGCTACCGGCTGCACCCGGTGGAGTGGAACGCGGGCGAGGTCGCGGGCCACCTGGCCGCTTTCGCGCTGAGCGAGGGGATCAGCCCGCGCGCGGTGCGGGAGCGGCGCTTCGACGAGTTCGCCCAGTTGCTGGACCGGGCCGGGGTGGAGCGCCACTGGCCCGACGTCAGGGGGTACTGATGAGCGAGGACAACGAGGTCCGAGCAGGCGAGGTCCGCGCAGACGAGGTCCGGTCGGGCGGAGCACGGGCGGGCGGGGTGCGGATCGGCGTCGACGTCGGCGGCACGTTCACCGACGCGGTCGCCGTCGACGCGGCCACCTTCGCCCTGCTGGGCAAGGTGAAGGTCCCCACCAGCCACGACCACCCCGACGGCGTCGCCCACGGCATCCTGCGCGCCCTGGAGGAGCTGCGCGCGGCCACCGGCGTCGACCTGGCCAGGGTGTCGTTCCTGGCGCACGGCACCACCCAGGCCACCAACGCCCTGCTGGAGGGCGACGTGGCTGTGGTCGGCATCGCCGGGATCGGCACCGGGTTCGACGCCTGGGCCACCGCGCGGCTGAAGTCGTTGCGCAGACTCGAACTGGCGCCCGGCCGCCCGCTGCCGATCCGCTACGCCGCCGTCACCGACCCGGCCGACCCGGTGGTGGTCAAGTCGGCCGTCGACGCGCTGCACCGCGAGGGCGCCGAGGTCGTGGTCGCGGTCGAGCCGTTCAGCGTCGACGACCCGCTGGGGGAGCGCGCCGTGGTCGCCGAGGCCCGCGAGCAGGGCCTCCCGGCGACCGCGACGCACGAGATCACCGGCCTGTACGGGCTGGCCAAGCGCGCCCGCACGGCCGTGCTCAACGCCGGGATCATGCCGCGCATGACCGGGACCGCCGACCTGGTCGACCGCAGCGTCGCCGCCGCCGGGATCACCGCCCCGCTCATGGTCGTGCGCGGCGACGGCGGCGTCATGTCCGTCGCCGAGATGCGCAAGCGCCCGCTGCTCACCGCGCTGTCCGGACCGGCGGCGGGCGTCGCGGGCGCGCTGATGGGGGAGCGGCTGAGCGAGGGCGTCTTCCTGGAGACCGGCGGCACCTCCACCGACATCTCCGTGGTGCGCAGGGGAAAGGTGCAGGTCCGGCACGCCCGGCTGGGCGGTCGGGAGACGTACCTGCCCGCGCTGGACGTGCGCACCGTGGGCGTCGGCGGCGGCTCCATGATCCGGGTCTCCGGCGGCGCGGTCACGCAGGTCGGGCCGCGCAGCGCGCACATCGCCGGACTGCCGTACGCCTGCTTCGCCGAACCCGGCGCGCTGGACGGCGCGACCCTGGTGCGCCTGGCGCCCCGCGACGGCGACCCGGCCGACCACGTCGCGCTGGAGACGCCCGGTGGCGGCAGGTTCGCGCTCACCACCACCTGCGCGGCCAACGCGCTCGGCGTCGTCCCGCCGGACGCCTACGCGCTCGCCGACCCCGGCACCGCCCGCGCCGCGATCGCCGTGCTCGCCGCCGATCTCGGCACGACCGTCGAGGAGGCCGCGACAGCGGTGCTGCGCAAGGCGATCGCCCCGGTCGAGGCCGTGGTGGACCAGCTCGTGGCCGCCTACCGGCTCGACCGCTCCGCGCTCACCCTGGTCGGCGGCGGCGGGGGAGCGGCGGCCATCACCCCGTTCCTGGGCACCCGGTCCACAGTGGACTGGCGGATCGCCGCGCACAGCGAGGTGATCAGCCCGCTCGGCGCGGCGCTGGCACTGGTGCGCGAGTCGGTCGAGCGGATCGTCCCCGACCCGAGCCACACCGACGTGCTCGCGGTGCGCGCCGAGGCCGAGCGGGCCGTCATCGCCCAGGGCGCCGACCCCGCCGGGGTGGACGTGGACGTCGTGGTCGACCCGCAGCGCAACCTGATCCGCGCCGTCGCCACCGGGGCCACCGAGCTGCGCGCCAAGGACCGCGCCCAGGTCGTCGACGAGGACGCGGTGCGCGCGGCCGTCGCGCGCAGCCTGGACGTGCCCGCCGACCAGGTCACCCGCCTCACCGCCACCGGGCACCACGCGGTGTGGGGCGCGCAGGTCCGCCGCAGGGGCCTGCTCGGCTTCGGCCGCACCACCCGGCACGTGCGCGTGGTCGACCGGGAGGGCGTGGTCCGGCTGCACGCGGCGGGCGCGCACGTCGCCGAGACCACCGTCGCCCGCGCCCCCGGCGAGCTGGCCGGGGTGGTGGACGAGCACACCTCCCACGGTGACGGCGGCTCCCGCGCGCCCGCCGTGTCGCTGCTGGTCGGCGCGAAGATCGCGGACCTGTCCGGGGTGCTGGACCGGGACCAGCTCGTCGCGCTCATCGGCGCCGAGCTGTCCTCCAGGGGACCGGACGAGCCGGTCGTGGCGATCGTGGAGGACCGGCGGTGACCGACGAGGAGCTCGGCGCGGCCCTGCTGGCGGCCACGCCCACCCACGAGGACCGCGACCCCGAGCTGCTGCGGCGCTGGGCGCGCACGGCGCTGGGGTTCGGCGACGAGCTGGCCGAGCGCGGGCTGCCGCCGGACGTGCGGGTGGTAGAGCGCGACGGCGGGGTGCGGGACGGCGAGGTCGTGCTGGCCGAGTACCACCGCCGCACCGGGACCGCCGTCGTCCGCACCGACGCGCTGCGCCGGGTCCGCCGGATCGCGCGGGAGCGGGGGTGGGACGTCGACCCGGACGCCCTGCGCACCGCCGCCGTCGCGCACGAGGTCGCCCACCACCTGCTGCACGGCCCGCTCGCCCGCGAGCTCAAGCGGCGCCTGGGGCACCACGCCCTCCGGCTCGGCCGGTGGCGCGTGCTCGGCCACGTCGCCGGGGCCGACGAGCTCGTCGCGCACCGGTTCGCCCACCGGGTCAGCGGCCTGGGCCGCAGCCCGCTCGCGCTGACCGCGGCACTCGCGGACAGCCTCGCCCTCGTCGCGCAAGGAGGCTGATCGATGGGGATCGCCGTGCTGGCCGTGATGGCCATCGGGGTCGCGCTCATGCTCACCCGCGTCCTGCCCACCGCGTTCGCGCTCGGGCTGCTCGCCGTGGTGATCGCCCTGCTGTCCGGGGCTTCCCTGGTGGGCAAGGAGAACAGCGTCACCGCCGTGCTGCAGAACGGGTCCGCGCTGCTGGCGAGCACGATGATCGCGGTGCTGCTCGGCTCGTGGCTGGGCACGCTGATGTCCGAGACCGGCATCGCCGCCACGCTCGTGCGCAAGATCGTCGAGTTCGGCGGCGAGCGGCCCGCCGTGGTGGCGCTCGGGGTGTACGCGGTGGCGGTGCTGTGCGGGTCGATCACCGGCTCCGCGCCCGCCGCGATGCTCGCGGGCGTGGTCGGCATCCCGGCCATGATCGCGGTGGGGGTGCCGCCGGTGGTCGCGGGCGGCACGGTGCTGATGGGCCTGGCGACCGGGCTGCCGGTGGAGCTGATCGGCTGGCAGTTCCTGTCCGACGCGGTGGACCTGCCGCTGGAGCAGGTGCGGGCGTTCCAGCTCAAGGTGTTCCCGATCGCGCTGGTGGTCGGGGTCGCCTACGTGCTGGTGGAGGTGCGGCGGCGGGGCGCCAGGCACGCGTGGGCGGTGCGGGCGGCCAAGGCCCCGGACAAGCGGGCCCGGCGCGGGGACGCGCCCTGGTACGCGCTCGTCGCGCCGCTGCTGCCGATCGTGCTGGCGCTCGGGTTCGAGCTGCCGATCGTGCCGTCGCTGCTGGCGGGCGTGGTGTTCGCGCTGCTGACCACCACCCGGCCGGGCCGGTTGGGGGAGACGGCGATGCGCTCGCTGTACCGGGCGTTCGACGTGGCCGCGCCGCCGCTGGTGCTGTTCGTCGCGATCGGGATGCTGCTGTCGGCGGTGCGGCTGCCGGGGGCGGTGGCCGCGCTGGACCCGGTGGTGTCGGCGGTCAGCCCGTCCGGGCCGGTGCTGTTCGTGGTGGTGTTCGCGCTGCTGGTGCCGCTGTGCCTGTACCGGGGGCCGCTCAACGTGTACGGGCTCGGCGCGGGCATCGCCGGGGTGCTGGCCGGGGGAGGGGTGTACCCGGTTCCGGCGGTGCTGGGGCTGATGTCGTCGTACGGGCAGGTGCTGTGCGTGTCGGACCCGACGAGCACGCAGACGGTGTGGAGCGCGCAGTACGCGGGCGTGCGGCCGGAGAAGGTGATGGCGTCGACGCTGCCCTACACGTGGGTGATGGCGGTGGGGGTGCTGACGCTGACGTCGGTGCTGTTCCTGGCCTGAGCGGGGTGGGGTCGCCTCGGGCCGGGGTGCCCGAGGCGACGTGGAATAAGTTGGAATCACAGGGCATGATGACTTCAGTGTCGGATGAAATGAAGCCGGGGGCCGGTCATCCCGCCCGCTCCTCCTGGCTGGCCGCCCACGACGCCAGGAGGGCGAGGCCGTCGGCTGTCGGCGTGCCCGAGGGCGCGGTGTAGACGGTCAGGAGCAGGCCGGGGTCGGTGGGCAGCTCCATCGACTCCACGTCCAGGTCGAGCCCGCCCACCACCGGGTGGCGCAGGCGCTTGCGCCCCGACCGGTGCAGCCGCACGTCCCCGGACGCCCACCGCCGCCGGAACAGCTCGCTGCGCGTCGACAGCTCGCCGACCAGGGCGATCAGCGCCTCGTCGTGCGGGTCGCGACCGGCCTCCATGCGCAGCTTCGCGGCCACGTCGCGGGCGATCCGGTCGTAGTCGGGGAAGAACGCCCGCGCCGCCTCGGGTTCCAGGTACACGAACCGCGCGGTGTTCGCCGGTCGGCGCGGATCGGCCAGCACGGGGGAGTACAGGGCACGGGCCAGCCGGTTCGCGGCCAGCACGTCGTAGCGGCCGTCGCAGATCCAGGCGGGCGCGTCGGTGATCGCGTCGAGCACCCGCCGCAGTGCCGGGCGCACCACCGTGGCCGGTCGCCTGCGGGGAGCGCCCGGCGTCCCGGACCGGCGGGCGAGGTGGAGCAGGTGCGCGCGCTCGGCCTCGTCGAGCCGCAGGGCCGAGGCCAGCGCGTCGAGCACCCCGTCGGAGGCGCCGGAGAGGCCGCCGCGCTCCATGCGCACGTAGTAGTCGACCGACACCCCGGCCAGCATCGCCACCTCCTCGCGGCGCAGGCCCGCGACCCGGCGGTGGGCGCCGTAGGCGGGCAGTCCGGCCTGCTCGGGCGTGATCCGGGCGCGGCGCGAGGTCAGGAACTCCTTGATCTCGGTGCGCGGGTCGGTCGTGGTCACCGGTCCACGGTAGGCCGTGATCGACGGGGGAGGGAGGCACTGCCGGTGCCCCTCCTACGTGCCCGACGCGGTCGTGGCGATGCCGCCGTCGACCGGGATGACCGCGCCCGTGAGGTACGCCCCGGCCCGGCAGGCGAGGAACACGGCGACACCGGCCATGTCGTCGTCGTGGCCGAGGCGGCGCAGCGGGGCCTTCGCGGCGATCGCGTCGCCCAGGGTGGCGAGCGTGGTGGCCATCATCTGCGACGGGAACGGTCCGGGGGCCACCGCGTTGACCGTGACGTGCTGCGGGCCGAGCTCCCTGGCCAGCACCCTGGTGAGCTGGTGCAGGCCCGCTTTGCTGGCGGCGTAGGAGTAGTTGGGCGCGGCGGCGACGTGGATGGCGGCGATGCTGCCGACGTTGACCACCCGCGCGGGGTCGTCCGGGGTGGCTGCCGCGCGCAGTGCCGGGAGCAGCGCCTGCACCAGCCGGAAGGGCGCCTTGAGGTTGAGGTCGAGCACGGTGTCCCAGGCCTCGGCCGGGAACGTCTCCAGGGGCTCGCGCCACATGGCCCCCGCGTTGTTGACGAGGACGTCGAGGCGGTCCGAGTCGGCGGTGACGAGGTCCGCGAGGCGGTGGCACCCGTCGGGCGCGGACAGGTCGGCGGGGAACGCCTCGACGTCGCCGAACCCGGACAGGTGACTGCGGGCCTGCGCGCACGCGCCCGCGTCGCGCGAGCTGATGACGACGCGGGCCCCGGCCTGCAGGAGGCCGCGCGCGATCATCAGCCCGATGCCCCTGGTGCCACCGGTGACGAGCGCGCGCTTCCCGGTGAGGTCGAAGAGGGCCGCGTGGGGGGTGAAGTGGTTGTCCGCCATGGGTTTTCGCCTGTTCTGCCGTGGACTCTGGCACGACCAGGCTGGCAGGCGGTCCGGGGGTCGGGGAGATCCCGGTGGTCCGGGTACCGGGAGACCCCCCGACGCTCACCCCCGCCGGATCAGTAGTCCTCCCACATGTCGTAGTCGGCGGTCTTCGGCCCCGCCGAGTCGTCCACCCCGAGGGCGGCCAGGTCGGCGGAGGTGAACGTCGCGTCCGCCCGGTCGCCCAGGAACACCCCGACCAGCACGTCCAGCACCTCCAGGTGGTGCTCGCGCACCTGCTCGTTGCACTCCCGGATGCGCGTCAACCCGCTGATGAGCGCGGTCCGCTCCAGGCCGTTCTGCTCCAGCTGCTGGTAGATCGCGGTGGCGTCCACCATCCCGTCACCGGGCGCGGAGACCTTCAGGTAGGAGGCGATGACCCTGTTGAACATGAAGAACAGCGCGCGCTGGTTCTGCGGCGTCGCCTCGCGCTCCAGCACCACCCCGAACAGCCGCTGGAGCCCGTCCAGCACCCGCTTCCGGTGCGCCAGCATCGCGGTCGCGAAGGCGGTGTTGCTGCCGTAGGGCTCCTGCCGGGTCTCCGGCTGCACGGCGATGTAGGCCTCGACGAGCGCCCGCCGGTCGTAGTCGATCACCGGCGCAGGGTGCCTGAACCCGCGTCGGGTCCACAACGGAATTACGGACGCCCGCCGCGACCGGGCGGGTGGGCGGTCAGACCAGCGCCGCCGTGGTCAGGTCCGCCACCAGCGCGTCGACGACGCCCTCGATCGTGGCGGCGTCGGCGCTGTCCGAGTCGTGCACGAAGCGGGACGTGGTGACCCTGGTGTTGCAGTACTCGAAGATCCCGTGGTCGATCGCCACGCGCATCGACTCGGCGTAGCCGTGCCGGTCGTACATGTCGGAGTCGCCGCCCGCCAGCGCGACGAGGTGCACCTGGTGGCCCGCGAGCGCGGTGCCGCCCTCGCCGTAGGCCCAGCCGTTGGTGAAGACGCGGTCGATCCAGCCCTTGAGCAGGGCGGGGAACGACCACCAGTAGACCGGGAAGACCAGGACGAGGTTGTCGGCGCGCTCGACGCGCTCGTGCTCGCGCCGGACGTCGGCGGGCGCGTCGTCCGCCGTGCGGGCGGCTTCCGCGTCGGCCGGGGTGAAGGTGGGGTCGAAGCCCTCGGTGGTCAGGTCGGCGACCTCGGCGGTGTGGCCGGGGGTCGCGGCGACCCGTGCGGCGACGCGGTGGGCGGTGGCGCCGGTGAGGGAGTCGGGGGAGGGGTGGGCGAAGACGACCAGGGTGTGCACGGGGGCCTCCAAGTCAACTTACGATTAGTAACTTACGATCGGTAAGTTAACCTGAGCCCATGGCGAAAGCGGAAGGGCCTCGGCGGCGGATGTCCCATGACGCGCGTCACTCCCAGCTCCTGGAGGAGGCCCGGCAGCTCATCCGGGAGGAGGGCTGCGACGCGCTCACCCTGGCGCGCGTGGCCGAGCGGGCCGGTGTGGCGAAACCGCTGGTGTACCAGCACTTCGGCACTCGGGCGGCCGTGCTCGTCGAGCTGTACCGGCGGTTCGAGGAGCGGCAGCTCGCCGTGCTCGGCGAGCTGCTGGCCTCGGCGGAGGACGACCTGCGGTCGGTCGCGGAGCTGATCGCGGACGCGTGCGTGGGGTGCGCGGTGACGGAGGGGGAGGAGCTGCCGGGGGTGGTCGGCGCGCTGGAGGGGTCGCCGGAGCTGCGGAGGTTCCGGCAGGAGGCGGACGGGCGGTTCGGCGACGCGTGCCTGGAGGCGCTGCTCCCGTACGCCCGCGCTGGTGCGCTGCCCGCCGCGGTGATGCCCGCGATCCTGGGGGCGATCGGCGGGGTCGCGCGGAGCGTGATCGTGGGGGAGTGCACGCCGGACGAGGGGCGGGAGGCGCTGCGGGAGGTCATCGCGGCGCTCGTGCCGCGTGAGGGCTGACCGCGCTCAGCGCCGCGCGTCCGCCGTGACGCGGGAGTGGACGAGCACGTCGGTGCGACGGCCGCCGAAGGTGAGGAAGCTGCGCAACCTGCCCTCCAGCAGGTAGCCGTTGAGCTCCAGCACCCGCTGCGAGGCGTGGTTGTCGGGATCGACCCAGGCCTCGACGCGCGCGAAACCGCCCGCGCCGAGGCCCCACGCGGTCAGCAGCGCGATCGCGCGCGGGGCGACGCCTCGGCGGCGGGCGGCGGGGACGACCCAGTAGCCGATGCCCGCGACGCCCTGCTGCGGGCGCGTCATCAGGTTGATGTGGCCGACGGCCTCGTCGGCGCCCCGGTGGGCGATCGCCAGCGAGATGCCCTGGCCCGAGGTGAGCCGGGCGTGCTGGCGGGCGAGGTAGGCGCGGCCCTCCTCCTCGGTGTAGCGCGCGGGCACGGTGGTGCCCAGCGGGATCGTGGGGTCCTGGGAGGCCTGCTCGACGCAGCGCAGGTCGCCGTCGTGCCACGGGCGCACGCGGACGACGCCGTCTTCGAGCGGGGGCGGGTAGGCGAGGGTGGTCACGATCGGTCATCTCAGCACAGCGCGGCGTGGCGGTCCGGCGGAATAAGTGGAATCACGGCACACGATCACTTCAGTGCAAGCTGAAAAGAACTTGCGGCGGGAACCGACCTCACTCACCCTGCCGGGATGCGTCCGTTCTCGCGCCGTTGGATGTTCGACCTGGTGGACCCCCGTGACCGCGTCCGCGCACGCGCCCTGGCCAAGCAGCGGGCACTTGTGACGCGCTCCGACGCCGCGGTGCGCGACATGAACGCGGCGTGGCGGGCCTGCTCCCTGGCGGGGGAGGAGCGGGAAGCCGCCGAGGCTGCCGCGCTGCGGTGCGCCGCCGCTTTCGGGAAGGCGCGGGGGAGGACCGTCCACGGGCGGGTCGACGCGTTCCGCGCCGCGCCCGACGACGCCGCGCGCGCCGAGCTGTGGCCGTTCGCCCTGCTCTTCCTGCGCTGGGAGAACCGCTACCCGGACGAGTGGCGCGCGTCCGGCCAGTGGTCGTCCTGGACGACCAAGGACCTCCTGCTGCGCGACCTCGGGCGGCGCGGGGTGCCCGAGGCAGGGGAGGGGGTCGAGCTGGTGGTCGCCGCGCTGGAGCGGCCCTACCGGTGCAAGGACTGGATGTTCGCGCGCCTGGCGCGGCGGGTCGACGGCGACCTCCTGCGCGACCGCCTCGGCGGGCTGGCCGGGCGCGAGCCGCGCGCCCGGTTCGTGCTCGACCTCCTCGACCGGCCCGAGCTGCCCGCCTCCAGGGGAGCGTGGGCCCGCTGGCGCGCGGCCGACCCCACCGCGACCTCCACGACCGCCCACGTGGAATAAGTTGGAATCACGTAGCACGATGATTTCAGTGTCGAACGAAACCAAATCACCCGCCGGTGGACACCACTCCAGTAACCGCCGGTAAATACCCAGCCGGGACAACCGCCCCGAACAGGGCTTTCACCGGCCCCCACCGCGCCCGCCCCGCCGCCGTTGATCAGACTGGAGCCGGTCGACGGGAGGTCGGGGCATGGCCGGGGACGCGGACACCGCCGTGGCGCAGCAGGGGGGCACCGCCGGACCGCCCGGCACGACGCGCGCGTGGGCGGCGCGCGCCGTCCGGGCGGTCGCGGGCACACCGGTCACCGCCTCGCTCGTCGCCGCCCTCTGGACGCTCGCCGCCGTCACCGGCTCGCTGCGCGCAGGCCCGTCGCCGCAGCTGCGCGAGCTCGTCGCCGCCGGGGTCCGGCCGCTGGCCGACGGCCGCTGGTGGACCCCGCTCACCTCCGCCCTCTGGGCGCACGGCTGGCCCGCCTACGCCGTCTCCACCCTGGTCGCCCTCGCCGTGCTGCCCGTCGTCGAGCGCCGCCTCGGCTCCCCGCGCACCGCCGCCCTGCTGGTCGGCGTCCAGGTCGTCGGCGTGCTGGTCGGGGTCGGGCTGCTCGCGGTCGCGCCGGGGGAGTGGGCGCACGACCTCGCGGGCGCCACCTCCATCGGGCCCATCGGCGCCGTCCTGGGCGCCGCGCTCGCGGGCTCCGCCGAGCTCGGCCCCCGGTGGCGCCGCCGCTTGCGGCTGCTGCTGGTCACCGCCCTGGTGATGATGACCCTCTACGCGGGCCTGCTCGTGGACTTCCTGCGCCTGTCGGTCGGCCTCACCGGCCTCGCCGCCGTGCTGCTCGCCCGCCGCCGCCCACGCCCCGCGCCGCACCCGCCGTCGGCCGCCGAGGCCCGCGCGCTGGTCGCCCTGGTGGTCGCGGTCGCCGCCGTCGGACCGGTCGTCGCGGTGCTCGCCCGCACCCCCATCGGGCCGCTGTCGGTGCTGCACGACCTGTTCATCCCCACCCCGCTCGACGCCGCCGACGTGCAGGCGCTGTGCTCCGCGCCCGCCGACGGCGCCCCCACCGACGCCGCCGACGCCGCCCAGTGCAAGCAGATGCAGGCCGCCCTGCGGCTGTCCGGCGCGGGACCGGCGGTGCTCTCGCTCATCCCCGTCCTGCTGCTCCTGGTCGCCGCCGAGGGCCTGCGCCGGGGCCGCCGGGCCGCCTGGTGGACGGCGCTGGCGCTGCACGGGGTGTTCGCCGCGCTCGGGCTGGAGCTGGTGACGCTGCTGGTGGAGGTCCCGGAGGAGGAGCGGGTCTACTTCGCGGGTCTGCCCGGCGCGCAGTCGCTGGTGGCGATGCTGCTGCCGCTGGCCCTGCCGACCCTGGTGTTCCTGCTGGTGGCCTCGGCCCGCTCGCGCTTCCCGGTGCGCCACCCCGCCGCGAACCGGGCCGCTGCCACGATCGGGCTCGCGCTGCTCGGCTCGGTCGCGGTGTGGCTGCTGGGCGGCTGGGTGGCCCGCTCCGGGTTCGACCGGGCGATCGGGTTCGGCGACCTGCTCACCGAGCTGCCGCACCGGTTCATCCCGCCCGGCTACCTGGTGGAGACCCCGCCCGCGTTCCTGCCGTCCGACGTGCCCACGACGGTGCTGTTCGAGTGGACCGGCCCGGCGTTCTGGCTGGTCACGGCCGCCGTGCTGCTGCGGCTGTTCACCAGGGCGCCGTCCGCCGCGCACGCCGACGAGCGCGAGCGGGTGGAGGAGCTGCTGCGCGCGGACCCGCGCTCGGACCTGGCGCGCATGGTGCTGTGGGAGGGCCACCGCTACTGGTTCACCCCGGACGGCGGCACGGCGCTGGCCTACCGGGTGATCGGGTCGGTGGCGCTGACCACCGGCGGCCCGTTCGGCGCGCCGGGCACGGACGCGGGCGCGGTGGCCGGGTTCACCGCGTTCTGCCGCGACAACGGCTGGATCCCCTGCCTGTACACGGTGACCGAGCCGGTCCGGGCCGCGTGCGCGGACCAGGGCTACTCCACCGTCCAGGTCGCGGAGGAGACGGTGCTGGACCTGCCGGGGCTGGCGTTCACCGGCAAGGCGTGGCAGGACGTGCGCACCGCGCTCAACCAGGCGGCCAAGAAGGGCGTCACCGCCGAGTGGCACACCCTGGCGGAGCTGCCGCTGGGCATGGCCGACCAGGTGAAGGCGATC
Source organism: Actinosynnema pretiosum (assembly GCF_024171695.1). Classification (GTDB taxonomy): domain Bacteria; phylum Actinomycetota; class Actinomycetes; order Mycobacteriales; family Pseudonocardiaceae; genus Actinosynnema; species Actinosynnema pretiosum. The sequence goes on from NZ_JAMTCF010000023.1 coordinate 89,978, forward strand.
GCGGAGGAGTGGATCGCGGACAAGGGGATGCCGGAGATGGGCTTCACCCTGGGCGGGCTGGCCGAGCTGGCGGAGCCGGGGACGCGGCTGCTGCTGGCGGTGGACGCCGACCGGACCGTGCACGGGGTGACGAGCTGGCTGCCGGTGTACCGGGACGGGGTGGTGGTGGGCTGGACGCTGGACTTCATGCGGCGGCGCACCGACGGGTTCCGGGGCGTGGTGGAGTTCCTGATCGCCTCGGCCGCGCAGTCCTGCCGGGACGAGGGGGCGCTGCTGCTGAGCCTGTCCGGTGCGCCGCTGGCCCGCCGGGACCGGGGGGACGCGCCGACGCGGTTGCAGCGGCTGCTGGACCACCTGGCGTCGACGCTGGAGCCGGTGTACGGGTTCCGGTCGCTGCTGGCGTTCAAGGCGAAGTTCCAGCCCGACTACCGGCCGCTGCACATGGCCTACCCGGAGGGGGCGGCGCTGCCCGCGATCGGGCGGGCGCTGATGCGGGCCTACCTGCCGCAGGTGTCGGCGCGGCAGCTCGCGGCGCTGACCCGCAAGCTGCTGGACTGAGCGGGCGCGACTGAGCGGGAGCGGAGGGGCGCGGTGCTGGACTGGTCGCTGCTGTCGGGGGCGAGCCTGGCGATCGCCGTGGTGGCGGCGGGCGGGGCGGCGCTGGTGGTGCTGCTGCTCGGGCGCGGGCGCCGGTGGTGGTCGCGGCGGGTGCTCCCGGCGGTGGGGGTCGCGGGCGCGCTGACCGGGGTGGTGTGGGCGGTGGTGACCTTCTCCCGGCTGACCGCGTACCCGTTGCCCGCGGTGGTGTGGTTCGCGGTGCTGGCGGGGTCGCTGGGGCTCGCGCTGGCGGTGGTGCGGGTGGTGGCGCGGCCGTGGCGGTGGCGGCGGCTGGTGGTCGTGCCGCTGGCGCTGGTGGTGCTGCTGGGGGCGGGGCAGGCGGTGAACGCGCACTTCGGGCAGTACCCGACGCTGCGCTCGGCGCTGGGGCTGCCCAGGGCGGACGAGGTGGAGCTGTCCGAGGTGCCGCCGGTGGACGAGGGGGTCGTGGCGGTGCCGGACGGGGCGAGCGTGGCCTCGGTGTGGACGCCGCCCGCCGACCTGCCGAAGCAGGGGGTGGTGGCGCAGGTGAGCATCCCCGGTGTGGTGTCGGGGCTGGCGGCGCGGCCGGGGTGGGTGTGGTTGCCGCCCGCGTACCTCGTGGCGCCCCGGCCGCTGCTACCGGTGCTGGTGCTGGTCAACGGGCAGCCGGGGGCTCCGGGGGACTGGCTGGCGGGCGGGCGGTTGGCGGAGCGGATGAACGCCTACGCGGCCGAGCACGGTGGGCTGGCGCCGGTGGTGGTGGTGCCGGACGACCTGGGCGGGTCGTCGGTGGGGAACCCGATGTGCCTGGACTCGCGGTTGGGGAACGCGCGGACGTACCTGGTGCGGGACGTGCCGGACTGGATCACCTCGACGCTGCGGGTGGACCCGGACCCGGCGGCGTGGGCGTTCGGCGGGTTCTCGCACGGGGGGACGTGCGCGGTGCAGATGGCGGTGACGGCGACCGGCCGGTACCCGACGTTCCTGTCGATCTCGGGGGAGGACGAGCCGAGGAGGGGGACGCGGGAGCAGACGGTGGCGGACGCGTTCGGCGGGGACGAGGCGGCGTTCCGGGCGGTCAACCCGCGCGACGTCCTGGCGGGGACGCGGTTCCCGCAGGTGGCGGGGCGGTTCGTGGTGGGGGAGGGGGACAAGGACTTCCGGGCGCAGGGGGAGCGGATGTTCGAGGCGGCGCGGGGTGCGGGGATGGACGTGGAGCTGGTGGTGCTGCCGGGGCAGCACGGGTGGGAGGTGTGGGGGCCGGGGCTCACGCGGTGGTTGCCGTGGCTGGGGGACCGGGTGGGGTTGACCGGGTGAGCGGTTGGTCCGGTGGGGGCCGGGGGAGTGCTCAGCGGCTCAGGGACTGGAGCTGCCAGTGCTGGTTGTCGCTGTTGGTGTCGGCGACCAGGGAGAGCGGTCGGGTGGCGCCTGAGGACGTGGCGACGGTGAGCACCAGGCGTGGGCTGGTGCCGGGCACGGTGATGACGGAGTAGCCGCCGTTGACCGTGGTCACCTCCTCGACGAACCACTCGTAGGGCTGGTCGCCGAGGGTGACGGAGCTGCCGCCGTCGAAGCCGAGGTAGTCCTCGCCGAGCACGTCGTAGATGGTCCAGCGGTCCTCGCTGACGAAGGAGAAGAGCCAGAACTGCTCGCCCTCGCCGCTGGAGGTGCTGGCGACGGGGACGGTGCTGCCGGGCAGGCCCGCGGTGAGCAGCAGGGTGCTGTCGCCGATCCTGCTCTCGACCAGGTAGACGCCGTTGGGCTGGGCCATCGCGACGGGGGCGGCCGGGCTCGCGGCCAGCGCGACGCCCGCGCAGCAGGCCACGAGGGCGCGAACGAGTTTCCTCATGCGGCAAGGCTGACCCGAGCGGGGGCGTGGGGCGCGCTGGTTCGCCCGATCCTGGGTCGCTCGATCGGGGGTTAGGGGGGTTGATTCCATCTATTCCTTCAGTGTGGAACAAAACTGAATATCCCCGGCATCACATCCAAAAACCCAGCTAAGAACCCGAGCCTGCTTGAACTGCGGCGACGACAGCAGTCCACGCACTCGATGCGCGTGTCCAGGCCGGAACCGTCACGTGGCTTCAACGGTAGGTGCCGCGCTGACGGGGCGGAGGCCGCTGGCCAAGGAGCGGCTGTGGTGCACCTCCCCCGGTGGAGGTGGCGCCCACCTCGTCGACGGAGCGGCAGCCACCGGCGCGGACCGGGCAGGAGGGTTCGAGGTTCGTCGTTCGGGCGCTGCTCGCCGTGTCCGCGCTGACCGGCAGCGCCGTGGCCATGCGGTTGGTCGGCGTCCCGGACCCCGACGGGGAGGGCGTCGCCTTCGAGGACCCCAGGAGGTCCGCGAAGCCCGTCATAGGCGAGTGACCCCACCAACCGGTGCGGCGCAGGTCACGCCGCCCGGCGGCCGAGTTCGCCCCGACCGCACCTGCCGTGCGACCGCCGTCCGCGCAGGGGCAGACTCACCAGGCGTGACTACCACCCTTCTCACCGGCGGCCGGTTCTACTCGCCCACCGCGCCGGACGCCACCGCCATGGCCGTCACCGACGGCGTCGTGGTGTGGCTCGGCCAGGACGCGGCAGGCCGTGCGCTGCACCCCGACGCCGAGGTGGTCGAGCTGGACGGCGCGTTCGTCGCGCCCGCCTTCGTGGACGCCCACGTGCACGCGACCTCCGCAGGCCTCCAGCTCACCGGCCTCGACCTGACCGGCTGCGGTTCGGCCGCCGAGCTGCTGGACCGGGTCCGCCGCGCCGACGGCGCCCTGCTGTGGGGGCACGGCTGGGACGAGACCCGGTGGAGCGAGCAGCGCCCGCCCTCCCGCGCCGAGCTGGACGAGGCCGCGGGCGGTCGGCCGGTGTACCTGTCCCGCGTGGACGTGCACTCCGCGCTGGCCAGCTCCGCCCTGGTCGCGCTCGCGCCCGGCGCGCGGGACGCCGAGGGCTTCTCCCCGGACGGCCCGCTCACCCGCGCCGCCCACCACCACGTGCGCGGCGCGGCCCGTGACGCCATCCCCGCCGGGCAGCGGCGGGACGCGCAGGCGGCGTTCCTGCGGCACGCGGCCTCGCTCGGGATCGCGTCCGTGCACGAGTGCGCCGGTCCGGACATCTCCAGCCGGGACGACCTGGCCGACCTGCTGGCGGTCGAGGGCGGGCCTGAGGTGTTCGCGTACTGGGGCGCGCTCAAGCCGGTGGGGCTGCCGGTGAGCGGGCTGGCCGGTGACCTGTTCGTGGACGGCGCGCTCGGGTCGCGCACCGCCGCGCTGCACGCCCCGTACGCGGACGCGCCGGACACCACCGGGGCGCTGTACCTGGACGCCGACGCGGTGGCCGCGCACCTGGTGGCGTGCACGCGCGAGGGGTTGCAGGGCGGGTTCCACGTGATCGGCGACGCTGCGGTGGCGGCGGTCGTGGAGGGCTTCGAGCGGGCGGCGGCCGAGGTCGGGGTCCCGGCGCTGGCGGCGCGCAGGCACCGGTTGGAGCACCTGGAGATGGTGACCGCCGAGCAGGCGGCGAAGCTCGCCTCGTGGGGCGTGGTGGCGTCGGTGCAGCCGGTGTTCGACGCCGAGTGGGGCGGCGCGGAGGGCATGTACGCGGGGCGGCTGGGCGTGGAGCGGGCGGCGGGGCTGAACCCGTTCGCGACGTTGGCGTCGGCCGGGGTGATCCTGGCGTTCGGGTCGGACGCGCCGGTCACCCCGGTGGGGCCGTGGGCGGCGGTGCGCGCGGCGGTGCACCACCGCACGCCGGGGTCGGGGATCTCGCCGAGGGCGGCGTTCAACGCGCACACCAGGGGCGGCTGGCGGGCGGCCGGGGTGGACGACGGCATCACCGGCACGCTCCAGCCGGGCGCGCCCGCGACGTACGCGGTGTGGGAGGCGGGGGAGCTGTCGGTGACGGCGCCGGACAACCGGGTGCAGCGCTGGTCGCTGGACCCCCGGTCGCGGGTGCCCGCGCTGCCGGACCTGGACGGGCCCGCGCCGACGTGCCTGCGCACGGTGCTGCGGGGGCGCACGATCTATGAGCGTGCCTGAGGTCTGAGGCTTGAGGCCCTGGCTTCGCGGGGCCGCCCCTGGTCGACGGGGGCGGCCCCGCGCCGGTCACCGGCGCGCGAAGCGGGTGATGGCCTCCGGGGTGACAGGGGTGAAGAAGTTGACCAGGTTGCCGTCGGGGTCGCGCAGCAGCAGGGAGCGGTTGCCCCACGGCAGGGTGGTCGGCTCGGCCACGAACTCGGCCACCTCACCGGTCAGGTCGGCGTGGAGCGCGTCCACGTCGTCGACCCGGAACTCGACGATGACGCTGCGGTTGTCGGCGGGGTGGGCCGAGCCGGGGGCGAACAGGCCCACGGTGCGGGTGCTGCCGATCGCGAGCGTGGCGCCGCCGATGGTCAGCTCGGCGAAGTCGTCGCCCGCGCGGGTCGCGGTGACGCCGGTGACGCGCTCGTAGAAGCCGACGAGGCGGGCGACGTCGGCGGTGATGACGCGGATCGAGGCGAAGTCCACGGTGGTTCCTCCCTGTGCCCGGCGCCGGGTTCGGCGCCGCTGGGACGGACGCTAGGAGGGATACCGGGCGGAACCCGCCCGGTATCCGGGGCATGATTGCCCGCCGTGCCCCGTCCCACGGCCCGCGTGCTCGCCCTGCTGGAGCTGCTCCAGTCGGGAGGTGTGCGCACGGCCGCCGAGCTGGCGGACCGGTTGGGCGTGGACGAGCGCACGGTGCGCCGGTACGCGGAGCACCTGCTGGACCTTGACGTGCCGGTGGAGTCGGTGCGCGGCCGGTACGGCGGGTACCGGCTGGCGCGCGGCTACCGGTTGCCGCCGCTGATGCTCGGGGACGACGAGGCGCTGGCCGTGCTGCTGGGTCTGGTGGCCGGGCGCCGCACGGGGCTGACCACGGCGGCGGGCGCGGCGGGCGAGACGGCGGCGGCGAAGATCCGGCGGGTGCTGCCGGAGCGGTTGGAGCGCAGGCTTGCGGCCGTGCTGGAGTCGGTCGCGTTCACCGGCCCGGTGGACGGCGGCGACGGGCCCGACGGGGCGGTGCTGCTCACGATCGCCGACGCGGTGCGGGGGCGCAGGCCGGTGTCGATCCGGTACGAGGCGGCCGACGGTCGGCGCAGCGAGCGCGTGCTTCACCCGCACGGGCTGGTGGCCCACGCGGGCCGCTGGTACGTGACCGGCGAGGACCCGGCGGTCGGGGAGGAGCGCACGTTCCGGCTGGACCGGGTCGCGTCCGCGCGGACCCTGCCGGGCTCGTTCACCCCGCCACCGCCGGGCCGGGACCCGGTGGAGCGGGTGCTGACCGGCCTGGCGACCGCACCGCACCGGCACGAGGTGGTCCTGCGGATCGGGGGGAGCGCCGAGCAGGTCCGCGCCCGCCTGCCCGCGTCGGTGGCGGTGATCGGGGAGGCGGGCGCGGGGTGGGTCCGGGCGGAGCTGCGGGTGGCGAGCCTGGACTGGCTGCCCGGCGTGCTGGCGGCGCTGGACCTGCCGTTCGCCGTGGAGCGCCCCGACGAGCTGCGCGAGCGGGTGGCGGCGCTGGCGGACCGGTTGGCGCGCTCGGCCCGGCGGTCCTAGCCGGTCGGTGCCGGGTCGTGTTTCGGAAGTGGCGTGCGCGGGCTCGCTGTGACGCGTCCCCGACCTCGCGGATTCCGCCCCCACCCCCGATCCGACTTGTCCAGAATGGCCCCTGTGATGATCTTGGCCCGTGACCTGCTCGACCGCGTCGCCCCCCTCTCCCACTCCGCCCGCCAGCGGGCGCTGGCGATGACGGCGCGGGACACCACTCCCGAGGACCTGGGCGCGCTGCTGGCCGAGCTGCACGCCGCGGGCGGCCACCCCCGGCACGTCGGGCTGTCCCTCGCCGCCTTCGCGGGCGACGTCGACCACGTCGTCCGCTGCCTGCCGAGCATCGGCACGCCCCCCGACGAGCACGAGCAGCAGGACCGGTCCCTCACCGCCAGGGCCCTCGTCGCCGCCGTGCGCGTCGGCGTGCCCGCCCCGACGGTCGCGGCCGTCCTGCCCGCGCTCTCCGAGCACCTGCGCCACGTCCTGCACCGCGCGATCCGCCGCCGCAGGGCCACCGACCTCGCCGAAGCCCTCCTTCCCCTGGTCCGCGACCGCTTCGGCGACGTCGAGGCCGCCGCGCTGCTCGCCGCCTGCGCCGACGCCACCGTCGCTCGCCTGCTCCCCGGCCTGGAGCACGCGATCACCGGCTGGGCGCGGCTGGCCGAGCGGCACCCGCGCGCGGTGCTCGGCTTCGTCGCCGAGCAGCCGTTCAGCCGGTCGGCGCGCCACTTCGCCGACGCCGTCCGCGCGGCGGGCCCCGCCGCTCCCGACCTCGCCCTCGCCCACGTCGAGCGGGCGCTCGACGCGGGCGTCCCGGCCAAGGAGTACCGGGACCTGCGCACCACGCTGCTCAGGCACGACCCCACCCGCGCGGTCCGGCTGTTCACCCGCTTCCCCGACCTGCTCGGCTGGGGCCGGTGCAGCACGGCGTTCTGGCGGGCGTGCGCGGCGCAGGGCGCCGACGTGCTGGCGGCACTCGTGCGGGGCCTGCGCGGGAAGCACCACCTCGCCGCGCTGCTGGCCGTGCTGCCGCCCGCCACGTGCGCCGCGTTCGTCCCCGACGACACCGAGTCCCCAGAGCTGCTGCTCCTGCTGCCCGCCGCCGAGCGCGTCGAGCGGGTCCGCGCGCTGCTGGCCCGCGCCACCCCGGACGACTCCGCGCACCGCAGGCTGTCGCTGACCGCGCTGCTGCCGTGGGCCGAGGCGCGCGACGCGCTCGTCGCGGCGACCGGCGACCCCGATCCGGACGCGCGTGACAACGCCTACGAGCTGTTCGCGCTGGCGGCGAGCCGGGAGCCGGGCGCGTTCGGCGAGGTCGTCGCCCGCTTCGACCGGTTGGCGCGCGACCGCGACCCGGTGCGGCGCAGGGTGCTGACCACGTTCGGGCAGCTTCCCGCGCACACCGTGCGCGCCGAGGACGCCGAGGCGTGGACCGCGCTGCTGGTGGCCGCGATCGACGCCGAGGACTCCTCGTCGGCCACGCGCGACGCGGTCCTGGAACTGCTCCCGCGCATGATCGGCGACCGGGTGGACGGCGCGCTGGTCGACGCCGCGCTGACCGTGCTGGCGCGGCTGGCCGAGGTGTCGCCCGACCTGTACGTGTCCGACCTGTACCACCCCCGGATGGCCGAGGCGCTGCCGCCCGGCCTGGAGCACCGCCTGTTCGAGGCGCTGCGCCCGAGGATCGAGGCCGACGCCCGGCGCGGCGAGCACACCGTGCTGCTGGACCTGGCGGGCGAGCTGGGCAGGCGGGCGTGGGTGATGCCCGCGCTCCAGTCGATGCTGGCGGACGCGACGGCGGCGCGCGACGAGGACGCGGCCCGCCGGGCGACGGCGCTGTGGCTGGCGGCCGACCCCGACCGTGTGACGCCGCTGCTGGCCCGCGACCCGTCGGCGGCGGCGCGGCCGGAGGTGCTGGCCGTGGTGTCCCGGCGCACCGACCTGGTCGACGAGGTCGTCGCCGCGACCGGGGACGGTCGGCCGTTCCCGCTGTTCACCGGCGGTTTCCACCGCTGGACGCCTGCCCAGGCGCAGTCCTACGCGACCGCGCTCGCCGCCGCCGCGGGCGACGACGGCGCGCTGGTCCAGGAGCGCGTGGCAGCCGTGCGCGTGCTCGGCCTGGTGCCCGGCGCGGCCGACCTGCTGCGCCCGCTGCTCGACGACCCCGACCGCGCCGTCGCCGAGGCCGCGCTGCACGGGCTGGCCGCCGCCGACTCGCCCGACGCCGACGCCGAACTCCTCGCCCGGCTCGACGGCCCGCACGCGCTCAAGGCGGCGCGCGCCCTGGTGCGGCGCGCGGCGCTCGTGCCGCCGTCGCACCTGGCCGGGCTGGTGGCGAGCCTGCTCGCCTCGGACAAGGTCGGCGCGCGCAAGACCGGGGTGCGGCTCGCCGCGGCCCACCGCCTGCCCGGCGCGGCCCGGCTCCTGGCCGACCAGCGCGGGTGGCACCGGGACCTCGACGTGGCCGTGGTCGCGGCGGCGGGGACGCTGCCCGCCGACGAGGTGTCGTGGGAGGTGCTGCGCTGGGCGCTGGACCGGCGCGACACGGCCGACGCGGTCCTGCGCCGGGCGCCGCGCCGGGTGCCGCCCGCCCACCGGGAGCGCTACGCGCGGCTGGTCCTCGACGCCACGCGCTTGCCCGACGGCCCGACCTCGGGGGAGGCGGCGGGGCGGCTGCGCGCGTGGAGCCGGTGGCTCGACGGCGGGGAGGACCTCGTCGTGGACCTGGTGGTGGACCTGTCCCGCCGGTCGGGCTGGTGGAACGCGCTGCTGTCGCTGGCGGCCGACGCGGACGCGCTGGTCCGCGTCGCCGGGCGCCTGGTGGCGCTGGACGACGTGGACACCGACGAGCACGACCTGCCCGTCCGCAGGCGCCTCGCCGCGCTGGTCGGCCGGTTCGAGCACGCGAGGCCGACGCGGGCCGCCTCCGACGCGCTGGTCGCGCTGCTCGCGCCGGAGCACCCGGACCTCGCGGTGGACGTCGCGGTGGCCGCCGTGGACTGCGCCGACCCCGGCGCGGTGCCCGACGCCGTGCGCGTGGCGCTGCGCGCCGCGACGACCCCCGGCCTGCTGGCGGAGGCACGGCTGAAGGTGGCCAAGCGGCTGGGGAAGGAGTACGTGGCGCACGCCGAGCGGGGCGGACTGGTGCGCGCGCTGCTGGAGGTGGACGCGCGACTCGCGGTGGCGGTGCTGTCGACGCTGGGCACGGACGAGATCGGCGCCCCGGAGTGGCGGTCGGTGCTGCGGTCGCTGCGCGTCGACGACGATCCGGACGTGCGCCTGGCCGCACGACGGGTGTTCGCCACGCCCCGGTGAGCGGGTGGGGGCCGAGGGCGTCGGCCTGGCCGCGTGGCCGACCGGGCGGGCGCGGGGCGGGTGGACCGGCAAGCTGCACCCGGCCCGCGCCCGCCCACCGCGAGGCCACAGGCTCCGCGGGTGGACGGCCGCCGTCCGCTACCAGGCCACCGTCGGCGTCGCCGCCATCGACACCTGGCTGCGCCACACCTGGAACACGACCTAGTCCGCAGGTGTGGGCACGACCAGCGTGCCGCGCGCCCTGGCCACCACCAGCGGCGGCTCCAGCACGTCGGCGGCGGTGGGGCCGCGCAGCGGGGCGGCCCGGCACACCACCCGCGCCTCGAACTCGACCTCCCGCGACCGGTTGCCGATCCGGACCAGGGTCGCGTCGGCCTCCACCACGTCACCGGCCTGGACCGGGGCGGGCAGCTCCACCGACTCGTAGCCGTCGAACAGCCCCTCGTCGCCGTCGGCGCGGATCAGCAGCTCGGCCGCGACCTCGCCGAACAGGGACAGCGGGAAAGCCGGGTCCACCAGCCCGCCGCCGCGCCGGGCGTGCGAGTGCGGCACGTAGCGGCGGTGGGTGACGGAGAACCCCTCGTACAGGCTCACGCGGCGACTTCCTCCTCCTGGGCGCGCCCCCGGCCACCCCGTCGTGGTCCCGGTGGACGCGCTGTCGCCCCGGAACTCCCCCGAGCGGGGTCGGGCGAAACCCCATTCGTGCGGGAAGGCCGTGGGGGCGCGCCGCACGAGTGCCCCCACCACGCGCGTCACCCCACCCGGCCACCACCGCGCACCGGGCCCCGTCCCCACCCCCGCCGCCGACGCGCTTCGGCGTGCGGGGTGACGCGGTACCCGGACGTTCTGCCACTATCGACCGGTGATCAGTCTCGACCCGGTCTCCCCCGTGCCGCCCTACGAGCAGGTGCGCTCCCAGTTCGCCCGCCAGATCGCCGAGCGCGAGCTGGCGGTGGGAACCCGGCTGCCGACGGTGCGCGCCCTGGCCGCCGAGCTGGGGATAGCGGTCAACACCGTGGCCCGCGCCTACCGGGAGCTGGAGGAGGCCGGGCTGATCGAGACGCGCGGCCGGGCGGGCACGGTGGTCAGCGCGGCGGGGGAGCGCAGCCGGGAGCTGGTGCTGGGGGCGGCCCGGTCGTTCGCGGCCACCGCGCGCGAGCAGGGGCTGACCGCGCAGGAGGCGTTGGAGATCGTCCGGGCGGCGCTGGCCGACTGATTTGGCAGACTGAGCCGGTGAGCAACGAGCACGACCCGGCGCGGGTGCTGGCGCTGCTGTGGCGCACCGACACGCGGCCCACCCGGCGCGGTGGGCCCGGTGTGGACCGGATCGTGGCGGCGGCGGTCGCGCTGGCCGACGCCGACGGGCTGGCGGCGCTGTCGATGCGGCGGGTGGCCGAGGCGCTGGGCGTGGGCACGATGTCGCTGTACACGCACGTGCCCGGCAAGGCCGAGCTGGTGGAGGCGATGGTCGACGCGGTGAGCGCCACGACGCCGCGCGAGCCGGTGGCAGGCGGGTGGCGGGAGCGGCTGGAGGCGGTGGCGCGGGACAACCGGGCGCTGCTGCTGCGGCACCCGTGGCTGCTGGACGCGCCGCTGCACCGGGCGGTGCTGGGGCCGGGGACCATCGGCAAGTACGAGCACGAGCTGGGCGCGGTCGACGGCATCGGCCTGGACGACGGCGAGATGGACGCGGTGCTGACCCTGGTGCTCGGGCACGTGCGGGCCACCGCGCGCGCCGCGGTGGACGCGGAGCGCGCGCGGACCGGGTCGGGGATGGGGGACGAGCAGTGGTGGGCGAAGGCGGGTCCCGCGCTCGCGGCGGTGCTGGACGAGGAGCGGTACCCGCTGGCGGTGCGGGTGGGCGCTGCGGCCAGCACCGCCCACCGGGCTCCGCACGACGCCGAGCACGCGTTCGCCTTCGGGCTGCGGCGGGTGCTCGACGGCGTGGCCGCGCTGGTCAGTAGCCGCGCGAGGGCATGATGATCCAGAGCGCGAGGTAGATGATGAACTGGGGTCCGGGCAGCAGGCAGGAGAGCACGAACAGCAGCCGGACGGTGTTCGGCTTCCAGCCGTAGCGCTGGGCCAGGCCCGCGCACACCCCGGCGATCACTTTCTGCTCACGCGGCCTGCTCAACGTCGTCGTCATGCCTCCACCTTCCCCTCGGACGGGGGGTCACCGCATCGGTGACAACCCCGATATCTGGACTCGGGGTTCCCGATCTTCCCGGCGGTTACTCCTACCGCTGCGCCGAACGGGGGTTGACGTGCGCGTACAGTGCTGCCGGGCGGTCGGGGCGCAGGGGGGTGGCGCGCCGACACCGCTGGTGGCGGGCCCCGCCGCCGGGGGAGGGACTACTCTTGCCCTTCGGCTTGGCGCGTGGCCCGAGTGGGGGATGCCCGCACCGGACCCGGCCAGGCCGGTACTGAACGTGATCGGACGACGGAACGCGTCCGGCGCCCGCGACCGGGCGGCGGCGAGGAGGAAACGGATGACGGACCAGCAGGCGCAGCCTGACCGCGAGCTCGGGCCGGTGCTGGTGGTGATCCCGACCTACAACGAGCGGGACAACATCGGGAAGATCGTGAAGCGGCTGCACGCCGCCCTGCCGGACGTGCACGCCCTCGTGGTCGACGACGGCAGCCCGGACGGCACGGGCGAGCTGGCCGACGCGCTGGCCGCCGCCGACGAGCGGGTGCACGTGCTGCACCGCACCGAGAAGGCCGGTCTGGGCGCCGCCTACGTGGCCGGGTTCGGGTGGGGTCTCGACCGGGGCTACGCCGTGCTGGTGGAGATGGACGCGGACGGCTCGCACGCGCCGGAGGACCTGCCCAGGATGCTGGCCGCGCTGCCGGACGCCGACCTGGTGATCGGGTCGCGGTACACGCCGGGCGGCGCGGTGGTGAACTGGCCGAAGAAGCGCGAGTTCTTCTCGCGGGGGGCCAACCTGTACGCGCAGCTGGCGCTGGGCGCGCGGATCAAGGACATCACGGCCGGGTTCCGGGCGTACCGGGCCGAGGTGCTGCGGAACCTGAAACTGCACAACGTGGCGTCGGCGGGCTACTGCTTCCAGATCGACCTGGCGTGGCGGACCGTGGAGCGCGGGTACCGGGTGGTGGAGGTGCCGATCACTTTCACGGACCGGGAGATCGGGCAGTCGAAGATGAGCGGCGACGTGGTGCGCGAGGCGCTGGTGCGGGTCACCAAGTGGGGGCTGCGCAGGCGGTTCACCCAGCTGCGCGACCTGTTCGCGCCGAAGCCGAAGGCCGGGGCGAACCGCTAGCGGAGAACCGCTGAAAGCGGACGAGGGCCCCACCGCCGAGCGGTGGGGCCCTCGTCAACCAGGCCACAAAATGAAGCCGAGCGGTGAGTGTCCAGGAGACGCTTTTCCTCCTGGACACTCAGGCCTCGGCTTCTAGAAATTACGCAGTTCGGGTGCGGCGGCCCTTCAGCTCTTCGAGCCGCTCGTCGAGCAGCTCCTCCAGCTCGGGGATCGAGCGGCGCTCCAGCAGCATGTCCCAGTGGGTGCGCGGGGGCTTGACCTTCTTGGCCTCGGGCTCGTTCCCGTCGATGATCTTGGACTCCTGGCCGTGCAGGCGGCACTCCCAGGTGTGCGGGATCTCGGCGTCGTCGGAGAAGGGGACCTCGAAGTCGTGGTCCTTGGGGCAGGCGTACCGCACCGACCGGCGGGGGGCGAGGTCGTGATTGCGGTCGGTCTCGTAGCTGACTGCTCCGAGCCGGCTACCCCGTAGAACGCGGTCGGCCATTGGCGGTGTCCTTTCGCTCGGCTCAGGGCCGGGGCCCAGGCTGGTGCTCACCGAGTGCAACGACCGGACTGCTCCGTTCGTTCCCGGTATGGATTTCTGGTCGCCCACAGTGACGTCTTTCACCAGTCAACGAAGGCTCCCACCTAGGGGAGGTCCGCGCGACGGGATCGTGACGCGCCATCAGGCTCTTGGGCTACAGCGTCACACTGACGGAGTAGCTGAAGCGTCTGATCGTGCTCGGGTCACCGTGTTACGCACACGTTGTGCGACATTACACCGGATTTAACCCGCCAGTAGCCAACTTCGACAGCAAGTTGATTACAGATGGTTATCTGCTTGTCGCTCGGGGGCGAGGCCGCAGGTCCCGAGTGGACGGTCACTGCGGGGTAGCCCGCCCGTGTTGGGCTCACCCGTTCGGACGGCCACTAAACGTAGTCCTAGTCACATGATCGACACGAAGTCCTCAGTGTCGATTGAGACCCCCATCGCCGTCACCAACTCCCTCACCAGCAACGACGTCGGGCCCGGACGACCGCGCGCCCGGCAGGCGGGTCAGCAGGTCGCGCTGCGCGGCCACCACCAGTCGAGCGGCCTCCTCCAGGTCAAACCAGCCGACCCGGTCGACTTCCGGGAACGCCTTGAGCTGCCCGGACCCCTTCGGCCACTCCAGCTCGAAGGTTCCCGGCGTCACCGAGTCGGGGTCGAGATCGCCACGAAGGGACCACGCCACGACCGTCTTCCCCCCGGACTGCCGCACCGTCCCCAGCGGTTCCAGGGGCCCGTCCGGCACGGGCACGCCCAGCTCCTCCGCGAACTCGCGCCGCGCGGCGGCCTCGGGCTCCTCGCCCTCCTCCACCTCGCCCTTGGGGATCGACCAGGCCCCCGCGTGCTTGCGCGCCCAGAACGGACCGCCCATGTGCCCGAGCAGCACCTCGGTCCGCCCGCCCGCACCGGTCCGGTGCAGCAGGATGCCCGCGCTGAGCCGCGCCGTCGTGGTCACGGCCCGACAGTGTGCCGCACTCGGGGCCCGATCCGCACCGAATGTTGCCAAGTCGCGAGGAATTGGGGTGAGCACGGCTGCGGCGTGCCGCAGTGACCACCCGTCCGTGTGGCCGGTCGCCGGGGTGGGCGCGCGCGTGAAGGCCCCCGTCCGGAGGGGCGGACGGGGGCCTTCACGGGGTTCGGCTCAGTCGCGGTCGTGGCTGTGCTCGCCGCCCACGGCCTTGGCCTCGGCGGGCTGGGCGTGCGCGCCCGCGCGACCGGCCAGGGAGGGGTCCGCGGACTCGGGCTCGCCGAAGGCGCCGCTGGTGACCCCGCTGCTCGTGCCGTCCTGCCTGACCCGCCCGCCCCTGCGCGCCTGCTCCTCGGTGTCCTCGCGGTTGCCGAACTGGCCGGGGTTGTCCTGGTCCGCCACTGCTCCTCCGCCTCCCTGCGCTCCACGTGCCGAGCCGGGTGGGTCGAGCACCCGACGCCCCGTGCGGGGTCAGGGGCAGCAATACCCGCCAGGGGAGTGGCGAACCACGAACGGGGGAGACGCGGTCGGGTTTTTTGTGACGCTCCGGGGCGCGAGCCCGCCCACCTGGGACGGGTGGCGCGCCCCCGTTCGCCGGGAGGGGGTCAGACCTGGCGGCCGAGCAGGCGCACGGCCAGCGCCAGCCGCAGCCGCAGCATCCCCGCCGCGTCGCGCAGGCTCCACCCCAGCAGCACCTCGGCGCGCTGCAACCGCACCCGCAGCGTCGAGTGGTGCACGAACAGCTCCTGCGCGGCGGCCCGCTGGTTCGGGGCGTTGGCCACCGCCACCAGCGTCGGCAGCAGCCACGGCGCCTCCTCGGCCGCCGCCGTGAGCACCGCCGCGTCCGGCGTCGTGGTGCCCGGCGCGACCGCCGCCGCCAGCATCTCCAGCCCGCCCAGGTCCTCGGCCCGCACCACGCGCGGACCGGGGTCGGCCGTGGTGCCCTCCGCGGTCAGCCGCAACGCCGTCAGGGCGCGCGCCGCCGACTCGGGCAGCCGGTGCGCGGGCACCGCCGGTCCCACGCCCGCCCGGCCGCGCACCGGCACCGGGTCGCCCTCGGGCTGCACCAGGACCTTGCCGTGCGGCTGGGCCAGCACGCGCAGCCTGCCCTCCGGGTTGAGCCCCAGCGCGCGCAGCGCGGCGAGCCGGGCCTCCAGGGGCGTGCCCGCGGCGATCGCGGTCTCCAGCAGCGGCGCGGTGGGCGTGTGGGTGGGGCCGGTGACGGGCCGGTGCCGGATCAGCACCGCAGCCGCCGCGCCCGCGCGCTCCAGCACCAGGGTGTCCAGGTCGCGGCCACGCGCCGGGCTCTCCAGCCACAGGGTGGCCGCGCCGTCCAGCACCCGCACCGCCAGCCAGTCCGGCTCGGGCCGGTCGGGGCTGTCGCGGCGCTCGCCGTCCGGTTCGACCCGGATCACCACGCGGCGGGTCCGGTCGACCAGGCGCGCGGGCAGGCCGGACAGCTCGGCGGCGGCGCGCGCCACCGCCTCCAGGTCGGCGCGCCTGCGCAGCAGGTCGTCGAAGCGGGCCACGACGCGCTCCGCGCCACCGGGTCCGGGTTCCATCGATGCGGGTGGTTCCGCAAGGCTCCGCACGGTCTCCCCCCTCACGATCGGCTGCGCCACCTACTCTCCCAGCCCCTGCCCCGGTCGGACCAATCGCCTCCTGTGACGATCCCGGAAGCGCTGGCCTGCCCACGCCCTGCGCGGGCAGGCCGGGGTGGTCAGTCGTGCGAGCCCAAGCGGAGCAGGACTGGAACGCGCAGATCGTCGTGGTCGACGACGGCGCACACGCGGGCTTCAGGATGACACTCCGAGAGGTACCTGCGCTGCCCTTCGACGTACCGCCGGTTCGAGGGGTGCCCCGGATCGGGGTCCGAGCCGTCTCGGATGGCCATGCGAGCCCCGGACACCGCGAAGCGCACGCGCAGGAAGATCCCGCAGTCCCACAGCGGGGCCAGCTCGTCCCGGTGCAGGAAGATCCCGTCGAGCAGCAGCACCGCGTCGCCCGGGACGAGCTGCGGTTCCCGCTCGACGGGCCGGTCGGTGGTGTGGTCGAACACGGCGGTGCGCGCCAGGCGGTCGCCGCCGGGCGCGAGCGGGTCCAGCAGGGCGCGCCGCAGCGCCGGGTAGTCGTACGAGTCGGCGAAGAACCCCTCGGGGTCGTGCCTGCCGCGCCGGTGGCGGACCGCGCGCGGGTGGTGGAAGCCGTCCACGCCCGCCCGCACCACCGGCCGCCCCAGCGGGGCCAGCGCGTCGGCGAGCTGGTCGGCGAAGGTGGTCTTGCCCGCCCCGTCGACCCCGTCCACCGCCACCCGCGCGATCCCGCCCGGCCGCACCGCCGCCACGTGCCCGGCCAGCAGCGCCAGCAGCCGCGCTCGCGCGCCGGTCACCTCAGCCGTCCTTGCGCGTGGACCCGGTGCGCATGTGGATCTGCTCGCCCTGCTTGCCGAACAGGCTCAGCACCTCCACCGGCCGGTCCGGTTCGGCGGCGCCGAACCAGTGCGGCACGCGCGTGTCGAACTCGGCGGCCTCGCCGGAGACCAGGACCACGTCGTGCTGCCCGAGCACCAGCCGCAGCCTGCCCGCGAGCACGTACAGCCACTCGTAGCCGCCGTGGGTGCGCGGGTCGGGGGCGTCGCCCCGGTAGGGGATGAGCATCTTGTACGCCTGGATGCCGCCGGGCTGCTGGGTGAGCGGCACGACGGTCATGCCGTTGCGGCGCACCGGCGCGAGCCGCACCCTGGGGTCGCCCACCGGCGGCGCGCCGACCAGCTCGTCCAGGGGCACCCGGTGCGCGCGGGCGATCGGCAGCAGCAGCTCCAGGCTGGGCCGCCGCTGCCCGGACTCCAGCCGCGACAGGGTGCTCTTGGAGATCCCGGTGACCTCCGCCAGGTCGGCCAGCGTGGCCCCGCGCGAGGTGCGCAGCGCGCGCAGCCGCTCCCCGACCTGGCCGAGCACGTCCTCGTCCACGTCCCGCCCCTCCCTCCGACCCGTCCCACGTCCGGCAACGCGTGTTGCCATTATGCGCCGGGGCGGGGGTGGTCAGGTCAGGCTGAGCTGCCCGTCGCGCACGGCGGACGGGCCGAGGTCGCCGGTGCGGTAGTGCTTGCGGCAGAGCACCTGGTAGCGCACGTCGTCCGCCGCGACCTGCACCACGTCGGCCACCAGCACGGTGCTGCCGTCGCGCACCAGGACGTCGTCGTGCACGCGCCCGTTGAACCGGCCGGGCAGCCCGCACCAGCACAGCACCTCGACCTGGATGGCGTTGAGCTCGTCGGCCAGCTCGAACAGCCTGCGCGAGCCGGGGAACATGGCGCTGCGGAAGTCGGTGGCCAGGCCGAAGCAGTAGACGTCGATCTGGGCGTCGTCGGCGAGCTCGGCGAGCTGGTCGACCTGCTCGGGGTCGAGGAACTGGGCCTCGTCGACGATCAGGTAGTCCACCCGCTGCCCGCGTCCCCAGTGCTCGCGCACCAGCGCGCCCATGTCCATGTCGTCGTGGACCTCCAGCGCGCGGCGGGCCAGGCCCATGCGGCTGGAGATGGTGGGGGTGCCGGAGCGGTCGTGGCGCACCAGCAGCAGGCCGCAGCGGCCCTGCCGGGCCTGGTTGTGGTCGATCTGCAGGGCCAGGGTGGACTTGCCGCAGTCCATCGGGCCGAAGAAGAACCGCAGGCTGCCCGCAGCTCTCACCCCGCGCCGCGCGCCCGCGGCGGGCACGGACGCCAGGGCGTCGGTCGGGTCGAGTGCGGGGTTGGTGGGTTCCACGGCGCGCAACCTTAATGCGCCGGGCACCGGGCGCGGTCACTCAGGTGGGCGAGCGACACTGGACCTAATATCGTGTCTCGCGATATAACGTGTCGGGTGAAGCCCATGACGGAGCAGGCGCTCCTCGTCCTGACCGCCCTGACCGAGGGCCCCCGGCACGGCTACGCGATCGTCCAGCACGTCGACGCGCTGTCCGAGGGGCGCACCCGGCTGCGGGTGGGCACGCTCTACGGGGTGCTGGACCGCCTGGTCGCCGAGGGCCTGGCCGAACCGGACCGCGACGAGGTGCACCAGGGCCGGTTGCGCCGCTACTACCGCATCACCGAACCGGGCGTGCGCGCGCTGACCGCCGAGGTCGCGCGCCTGGACGCCACCGTGCGCGCGGCGAGCGCCGCCCTCAGGGCCAGGGAGACCGGATGAGCAGCCCCGACGAGTCGAGAGCGGGCGAGCCGGCAGCCGGGGACGGCGGCAACCTGGAGCGCCGCTACCGGGCGCTGCTGCGGCTGCTGCCCGCGCGCTACCGCGCCGAGCGGGCCGACGAGATGACCGAGGTGTTCCTGGCGGGCCGCGAGGACGACCTGGACCGGGAGCACGGCTGGCCGGGCTGGTCCGAGGCCGCCGCCACGCTCGCGCTGGCCGCGCGGCTGCGCCTGGGCGACACGCGGGCGGGCCGCGCCGTGCGGCTGGTGGCGTTCACCGGCCTGCTCGGGCACACCCTGCTGTCCGTGCAGGAGGCCACCACGACCCTGCGCGCCGACCTTCCGGTCCCGGCCGCCGACCTGCTGGTGCTGGCCCTGGCCCCGCTCGCACTCCTCGCGCTGCTCACCGGCCGCGCCACCACCGCCGCGCTCACCGCCACGGCCGCCGCCGCGCTGGGCCTGCCGCTGCTGGCCGCCGAGGGCCCCGCCCTGGCCTGGGCGCTGACCACCCAGGCCGCCGCGTGGACCACCGCCGCCGCCCTGTGGGCCGGGCAGCGCCACCGCGAAGCCCCCGGCGCCCGCTGGAGCGTCGCCGCCGCGACCGCGACCACCGCGTGGACCGCCTGGTGCCTGCTCGCCCCACCCGTCCTGGCCTACCACCACCCGTGGCTGCTCGCCGCCGCCACCACCGCGCTCACCGCCGTCGCGGGGATGAGAAAAGCGGGGCCGGGGAAGAACCCCGACCCCGCCACGACGAGCTAGCGGATCAGACCGTCTCCGGCACCGGGTTCCCCGACGCCTTGATCGCCCTGCGCACCGGCACGAACACCATCAGCACCAGCCCGACCGCGAAGAACACCACCAGCGACACGATCGCCAGCCGGAACGACCCGGTGGCCTGCCCGACCCCGGCGAACACCAGCGGCCCCAGCCACGAGGTCGAGCGCTCGCCCACCTCGTACAGGGAGAAGTACTGGGCCTCGCGCCCCGGCGGGATCATCTGGCTGAACAGCGACCGCGACAGCGCGTTCGTGCCGCCCAGCACGATCCCGATCCCGGCCGCCAGCGCGAAGAACTGCCCCTGCTGCCCGGCCTGCACGAAGTACGCCGCGCCCACCACCACGATCCACACGCCCAGGCTGATCATGATCGTGCGCTTGGTGCCCCAGCGCTTCGCGCCCCACCCGTGCAGCAGCCCGCCGAAGAACGCCACGAACTGCACGATCAGGATCGTGGTGATCAGCACCGACTGCTCCAGCTTCAGCTCGGCGCTGCCGTACTGGGCCGACACGTTCGCCACCGTGGCGATGCCGTCGGTGTAGATCAGGTACGTGCCCAGGAACGCCAGGGTCAGCGGGAAGCCCTTGGCGAACCTCAGGGTCTGCCCCAGCTCCTTGAACCCGGCCGTCACCACGCCGAACCCGCGCTCGCCGCCGTGCGGCGCCTGGTGGGCGCGCAGCCCCCGCAGCGGCACCAGCGTGAACGCCGCCCACCAGATGCCCGAGAGCACGAACGCCAGCCGCACCGACTCCGACTGGGTCAGCCCGATCGCGTCGTGGCCCAGGTACAGCGCCAGGTGCAGCGCCAGCGCCAGGCCGCCGCCGAGGTAGCCGAACGCCCAGCCGCGCGAGGACACCGCGTCGCGCTCCTCGGGGGTGGCGATCTCCGGCAGGAACGCGTAGTACACCACCACCGAGGCGCCGTAGCAGATGTTGGCGATGATGAAGAGCCCCACGCCCAGCTGCCAGTTCGTGCCGGTCACGGTGGCCAGCGCCATGGTCGCGGCCGAGCCGGTGAACGCCAGCGCGCCCATCATCGCCCGCTTGTTCTGGGTGCGGTCGGCGATGGCGCCCATGACCGGCAGCACCAGCACCTGGATGACGGTGGCCACCGACAGCAGGTAGCCCCACAGCGACCCGGCCGGGAACTCCAGGCCGAACAGCGAGATGTCGCAGTTGACCAGCGAGTTCTCCTGGCCGCCGTCCAGGCACGGGGTCGCCCCGTTGCGGGCGGTGTCGCCCTGCGCCGCGACCTGCGCGATCGAGCCCAGGTACAGCGAGAAGAACACCGTGATCACCGATGTGGGGAACACCGAGTTCGCCCAGTCGTACCAGATCCAGGCCCGCTGCTCTCTACGGCGATCGGCGGGGGGCGCACTGCTGTCGGCCACGCTCATGGGGGCGGACTGTATCCGTCCAGAGGCCCTCGGCAGGCCCTCCTCGGCCAACCTGTTGTGAACATCAGGTGGCCGTCCACGCCCCGCGCTCGCGCAGCACCTCCCGCAGCACGTCCGGCCGGTCGCTGACCAGACCGTCCACCCCGAGGTCGAGCAGCCGCCGCATCTCGTCGGCCTCGTCGATGGTCCACACGTGCACCTCGCCCCCGCGCCGGTGCGCCGCCCGCACGAACCTGGCGTCCACCACGGTGAGCCTGCCCTGGTTGACCGGCACCTGCGCGATCACCCCGCGCGCCGCCGAGCCCACGCCCGGCACCCGGCAGCCCGCCCACAGCGCGGCCACCGAGCGCGGCCCCATCGACGTGAGCAGCTCGGGGCCGAGCAGCTTGCGCAGCCGGGCCAGGCGCGCGTCGGAGAACGAGGCCAGGCACACCCGGCCCAGCGCGCCGGTGCGGCGCAGCAGCTCCACCACCGGGGCGACGGCGGCGTCGGACTTGACGTCGATGTTGAGGAACGCCCCCGGCAGCTCCTCCATCAGCTCCTCCAGGCGCACCACCGGCTCCCGCCCGCCCACGCGGGCCTCGCGCACCCGCGCCCACGGCAGGTCGGAGACCACGCCCGTGCCGTCGGTGGTGCGGTCGAGCGTGGAGTCGTGGTGCACCACGACCACCCCGTCCGAGGTGGTGTGCACGTCGGTCTCCAGGTAGGAGAACCCCTCCGCCACCGCGCGGCGCATCGCCGACAGCGAGTTCTCCATGCCCTCCAGCTCGCCCAGGTGCCACCCCCGGTGCGCGAAGGCGCGCGGGTTCGGGCCGGACAGGTACCGATGGCTCAGCTTCACGCGCCGAGTGTGCACCGGCGGCGTGGCGCTGGAACAACCAGCCGGTGTCCGGCTACCGTCGCCGCCCATGGAGCTGGCAGGCCCCTCCCACTACCCCGGCGCGGCCCGCGCGGACGTCGACGACGCCCCCGGCGGGCCGGGCACCGAAGTCGACCCCGCAGCCGCCGACCCGGCCGCGCCCCGCCGAGCGCGCCGCGAGGACGCCCGCCACTGCGCCTGGTGCGGTCGCCCCCTGCCCGACCAGGGCCGGGTGGGCAGACCGCGCCGCTACTGCGCCCAGCCGTGCCGCCAGCGCGCCTACGAGCGCAGGGCCGCCGTGCAGCGCGGCGGCCTGCCCGAGGACGCCGTCGTGCTCTCCGCCGCCGAGCTGGCCGACCTGCAGGACCGGCTGTTCCAGCTGCGCTGCGCCGCCGAGGACGTCGCCTCCGCCGCGGCCGAGGGCGCGGACCCCGCCGAGCTGGGCGAACTGGCCGCCGGACTCGCCGACACCGCGCGGGGACTGGAGCGGTTGCGCTGAGTGGTGTTGGCTGGGACCCCACCCGCGCGCCCACGAGGCGCGCGTGGACACCAGCGGCCACGAGCACAGCGGCGACACCGGGAGGACGCGTGGGCGGCGCGTGGCACCGAGAGGTGCTCCAGCGGACCGACATCGGCTACGGCGTGACGGACCCCGCCACCACCCTGAGGTGGGCCAACCCCGCGCTGGCAGGCATCCTCGGCATCGACCCCGAGAAGCTGCCCGGCCGCTCCCTGTCGGCGCTGCTGCCCGGCGCGCCCGACCGGCCGAGGCCGGGCCTGGCGCTGCTGACCCCGGCGGGGGAGGGGCACCGGTGGCTGGAGGTGACCTGCCAGCGGCTCGACGCCCCCGACGGCGACCTGCTCTACCGGGTGGCGGACGTGACCGCCTGGCGCGACCGGGAGCTGGAGGCCACGCACGAGGCCGACGCGCTGCGCCGCGCCCAGGTGCTCGGCCGCATGGGCACCTGGGAGTGGCACATCGCCGAGGACCGCGTCGAGTGGTCCGACACCCTGCTGGGCATGTTCGGCTACCCGGCCGGGACGGCGCTGGACTACGCCGCGTACACCGGGCACGTCCACCCCGACGACCTGCCCACGATCCAGTCCACCCTCACCGAGGCGCTGCGCACCGGCGCCGGGTTCTCCTACACGCACCGCATGACGCTGGGCGACGGCGTCACCGAGCGCTGGTTCGAGTGCTTCGGCGAGGTCGTCACCGACCGGGACGGGACCCCGCAGCGGGTGCTGGGCACCGCGCACGACATCACCCAGTCCCGGCGCGTGCACGACGAGCTGCTCGCCCTCGCGGAGCAGGACCCGCTGACGGGCCTGGCGAACCGGCGGGCGGTGACCCGCGAGCTGGAGCGCCGCCTGGCCACCGGCGGCTCCGGGTCGCTGCTGCTGCTGGACCTGGACAACTTCAAGGACGTCAACGACCTGCGCGGGCACGCCGTCGGCGACCGGCTGATGCGGGCGCTGGCCGCCGCGCTGCGCACCCGCCTGGAACCGGAGCACCTGATCGGCAGGCTGGGCGGCGACGAGTTCGCGGTGGTGCTGCCCGACACCAGCCCCGCCGACGCCGCCCGCGTGGCCGAGCACCTGCGCGACACCATCGCCCGCCTTCCGCTGGCCACCCCGGCCACCCGCACCACCATCAGCACCGGCGTCGCCGGGTACGGCACGGGCGGCGACACGTGGGAGCTGGTGCTCGCCAACGCCGACCTGGCGCTGTACGCGAGCAAGGCGGCGGGCCGCAACCGGGTCACCGTGTACGAGCCGGGCCACTACGCCGACACCGCCAAGCGGGTGTCCGTGCTGGACCGGCTGCGCGGCGCCCTGGACGGCGGGGGCCTGGCGCTGCACGCGATGCCGATGGTGCGCCTGGCCACCGGCCGGGTCCTCGGGCACGAGCTGCTGCTGCGCCTGGAGGACGGGCAGGAGCCGCGCCTCGGCCCGGCGGACTTC
The DNA here is from genome assembly GCF_024171695.1 of Actinosynnema pretiosum. Classification (GTDB taxonomy): domain Bacteria; phylum Actinomycetota; class Actinomycetes; order Mycobacteriales; family Pseudonocardiaceae; genus Actinosynnema; species Actinosynnema pretiosum. The sequence goes on from NZ_JAMTCF010000023.1 coordinate 113,387, forward strand.
CTGCCCGAGGCCGAGCGCACCAACCTGGTGCACGAGATCGACCGGTGGGTGCTGGCCACCGCCATCGACACCCTGGTGCGCCACCCCGACCCGGAGCTGCGGTTCAACGTCAACGTCTCCGGCCGCACCCTGGAGGACCCGGAGTTCGGCGGCTTCGTCCTGGACCGGCTCGCGGGCGCGGGGGTGGCGCCGGGACGGCTCGGCATCGAGATCACCGAGACCGCGGCCGTGACGAACCTGGACGCCGCCCGCACCCTGGCGCACCAGCTGCGCGGCCACGGCTGCCGGATCGTGCTGGACGACTTCGGCTCCGGGTTCGGCTCGTTCGTGCACCTCAAGCACCTGCCCATCACCGGCATCAAGATCGACGGCGAGTTCGTGCGCGGCATCGACGAGCGCGGCCCGGACGCGGTCCTGGTGTCCGGGATCATGCGCATCGCCCAGGGCCTCGGGCTGTCCGCCGTGGCCGAGTGGGTGGAGCGCCCCGAGCAGGTCCGCACCCTCACCAGCCTCGGCGTCCGCGTCGGCCAGGGCTTCCACCTGGGCGGCCCGGTTCCGCTCGGGCAAGTCCTTTCAGCCCAACCGCAGGCACCGGACGGCGCATTGTCCCCGGAGCGAAACCCTGCGATAGATAGGCGTTCCTAGATCAAAAAGCCGATCGGAAGTCGATGCCCACCCCCACCACACGAGGACTGCGCCGCCTTGAGCTGAGCGCGTCCCGACCCGAGTCCGCGATGAACTTCTACGCCGAGCTGTTCGGCTGGGTCGTCATCGCCGAACCCGGAGACGCCTACAGCGGATGGGCGGGCGACCGCCTGGCCACCCGCATCAGCCCAGGGGAGGACCCCACCTGGCGCGTCACCTTCGCGGCCAAGCAGCCGCGCGTGATCGACGCGCACACCGACACCGACGCGGGCCGCCCGCTGCACGGGCCCTGGGCCCCGCCGCCCAGACCGGGCGAGCCCTGCTGGGTCGAGCTGGTCAACCCGGTCGAGGACGACGCGCACTGGACCGCCGAACTGGGCTGGACCAGCCGCACCCCCGACGAGGACTTCTCCCTGTACGACAGCATCACCGCGCAGCCCAGGGCCGTCACCGGCAGGCTGCGCACCGACCAGGCGCTGCCCTCGGGGTGGCTGACCTACTTCGCCGTCCCGGACCTGGCCGCCGCGCTCGCCACCGCGAACGCCCTCGGGGCGAGCACCGTGGCCGAGCCGCGCCGGGTGCCCACCGGGCACGTGGCGGCCATCGCCGGGCCGGACGAGCGGATCTGCGCGCTCCTGGAGGCCCCGGCCGGGTGGGGCGGCGAGCACCACCGGGCCGACTAGCCCTCCGGGCCGCTCCTCCCCGAGCCCGGTCCGGCGCGCGTCCTGACCCGCGCGCTACCGCCCAGGCGGGAAACCACCGGTGGCGATCGGCCCCCAGCCGTCGATCGCCACCCGCACCAGCACCTTGCCCTGCTTGAGCATCGCCGCCCGGTACTCGTCCCAGTCCGAGTGCTCGCCCGCGATGCAGCGGAAGTACTCCACCAGCGGCTCCAGGGCCTCGGGCAGGTCCAGCACCTCGGCCACGCCGTCCACGTGCACGTAGGGGCCGTCCCAGTCGTCGGAGAGCACGCACAGGCTCACCCTGGGCTCGCGCCGGATGTTGCGCACCTTCGCCCGCTCCGGGTAGGTCGACACCACGATCCGGCCCTGCTCGTCCACCCCGCAGGTGACGGGGGAGGACTGGACGCCGCCGGAGGCGCGGGAGGTCATGAGCACCGCGCGGTGGCGGGGACGCAGGAACTCGACCAGCGCGGCGCGGTCCACGGCGTCGGCGGTAGCGATCTTCACCATGCGGCGAGCCTAACCAGCCGGTGGGACGGGCGCGGGTCAGCGCCGTCAGCGCCGTCCGCCGCGCAACCGCTCCAGGCTCCGCCGCAGCGCGGCCAGCAGCTCGCCGCCGGTCTCGCCCGGCGCGCGCGAGGCGGGGATGTCCACCTCCGGCACCTCGGCCGGTTCCCCTGGCCCCGCCGGTTCCGCCCGCTCGCGCTCCCGCTGCCGCTCGGCGACCTTGTCGGCCACCACCCGCGAGAGGCCCGCCGCGTAGGCGTCGGAGAACGCGGCCGGGTCGAAGTCCTCGGTCATCGCCCCGACCAGCGAGGCCGCCAGCCCCAGCTCGCGCTCGCCGGAGACGGCCACCGGCACCACGAAGTCCGGTTCCCGCACCTCCTCGGCCCACGCCAGCACCTGGAGCACCAGCACCCCGCCGCGCGGCCGGACCACCGCCACCACCTCGCGCGCGCGCAGCGGAACGCGGGCGATCCCGACCAGCCCGCCGCGCTCCAGCACCTCCCGCAGCACCGAGTACGACCCGGTGCCCGGCTCCTCCGGCTCCAGGTAGTAGGCGCGCCCCAGCAGCACCGGGTCGACCTGCCCGCCGGGGCAGAACTGCACCACCTCCACCGCCCGCGAGGGCAGCGCCCGCAGCCCGGCCAGCTCCTCGTCCTCCACCAGCACCACCCCGGCCCCGGAATCGTGGCCGCGCGCGAGATCGGCGGCCTCCAGCTCCTCGCCGCACAGCTCGCACACCCGCCGGTGCCGCACCCGGCCCCCGTCGACCCGGTGCACCTGGTGCAGCCGCACCCCGCGCTCCTGCCGCACCGGCGTCAACCGCACCGGGAACGACACCAGCCCGACCGTCACCGACCCCCGCCACGTCGCGCGCATAACCCCTGGGTACAGCGCCCGCACGCCCACACCCAAGAACCTCACCCGAAAGCGCGAGCCCAGGCGCTCGGCGAACGGGTGACAACCCCTGCGACAACGCGGTCCGGGGGCCGGACGGGCGGGTCTCGCGGGCCGGGCGTCAGCGGGAGGGCGGGGGCGGGACGCGCACGCCGAGCCATTGCTCGGCCCCGTACGCCCGGAACCGCTCAACCTCGGCGAACCCGAGCCGCGCGGCCAGGCGCACCGAGCGCCCGTTGTCCAGCGCGGTGCACAGCAGCACCGGTTCGCCGGGGAGCGCGCGGGCGAGCCAGTCCAGCGCCGCCGCGCACGCCTCGGTGGCGTACCCGCGCCCCCACACCCCAGGCAGGAACAGGTAGCCGATGCCGACCTCCCCGTCCGGCCGGGTGGAGCCGGGCTCGGCGGGACGCCGGTCGAACGTGACCGCGCCGATCGCGGCCCCGTCGAGCTCGACCACGAGGAAACCGGGGCGATCGCCTGGCACCTCGGGCATCTCGCGCTCCAGCACCGCGCGGTCGAACCGCTCGGGCGGCTGCGGGCCGCCGATACCCGCGCCCACCTGCGGCGAGGAGAACAGCTCGACCACAGCCGCGCGGTCGCGCGCCTCGGAGGCGCGGAGCACGAGCCGTCCGGTGCGGATCGGGTCGGGCGGCCAGGGGACAGGGCCCAGCTCGGTCATGCCCGGCAACCTAGCCGCGCCCACGCCCGCGCGGGGGCCACCGCTGCGGCACACCCGAACCCGCCGCACCGCGCCGGACCACCCGCACCGCTGCCCCCGCACCGCCCTGCCCTGGTGACGGCGCCTCCCTCACCGCCCGGTGCCGTCACCCCGCGCCACCCATCAGGCCGCACGGCCCGGCCGCCAGTGCCGCCGCCCCCTCGCTCCGCCCGGTTCGGTTCGGCGCCTCCTCCCGCTCACTCACCTCGCTCCGGTGCCCGTCACCCCGTGCCGCGACCCGCCCGCGCGCTGTCACGCCCCGTAGCCCGTCCGGGGGTAACGTCCCCGGACGTGCGATCCCACGACTACGGCCGCGACGTCCTGTCCGCCCCCAAGCGCCGCAAGGTGCCCGAGGTCCCGGCCGAGCTCGGCCTGGTGGTCGAGGACGCCTCCTCCGGGTTCTGCGGCGCGGTCGTGCGGTTCGAGCAGGGCAGGGTCGTGCTGGAGGACCGCAGGGGCGGCACCCGGCAGTTCCCGCTGCTGCCCGCCGCGTTCCTGATCGACGGCGCCCCCGTCACCCTCACCCGACCCGCGCCGACCGCCACCCCCGCCGCCACCGCGCGCGCGTTCTCCGCGTCCGGGTCGATCCGGGTGGAGGGCCTCAAGGCCCGCACCGCCCGCGACAGCCGCATCTGGGTCGAGGGCCTGCACGACGCCGAGCTGGTCGAGCGCGTGTGGGGCCACGACCTGCGGGTGGAGGGCGTGGTGGTCGAGCCGCTGGACGGGGTGGACGTGCTGGCCGAGCGGATCGCCGAGTTCGGCACCGGTCCCGGCAGGCGGCTGGGGGTGCTGGTGGACCACCTGGTGCCCGGCAGCAAGGAGTCCCGCCTGGTCTCCGGGATCAGCGACCCGGACGTGCTGGTCACCGGTCACCCGTACGTGGACGTGTGGCAGGCGGTGAAGCCCGAGGCGGTGGGGATCGCGGCGTGGCCGGTGGTGCCCAGGGGCGTGCCGTGGAAGGAGGGGGTGTGCGCGGAGCTGGGCTGGGGCGAGCCGTGGGAGGGCTGGCAGCGGGTGCTCGCCGGGGTCGGCGGGTTCCGCGACCTGGAGCCCGCGATCCTGGGCGCGGTGGAGCGGCTCATCGATTTCGTCACGGAACCGCTGCCGGATTAGTCCGATTCAACCAAGATCCCCCCGCTCGTCCCGCATCGGTGGAAGGATGGGTTTCGTGCCCGCGCTGATCTGGATGATCCTCGGTGTGCTGCTGATCGCGGCCGAGGTTCTGTCGGGTGACTTCGTGCTCGTCATGCTGGGAGCCGCCGCGCTCGGGGCGGCGGGCGCGGCGGGGCTGGGCGCCGATCTGGTGGTCAGCGCCCTGGTGTTCTGCGCGCTGTCCCTCGGCCTGGTCGCCGGGGTGCGCCCGGTGCTCAAGCGCCGCCTGGACAAGGGGCTCGGGCACCGCTCGGGCGTGGAGGCGCTGCTGGGCGGCACCGCCGTCGTCGTGTCCACAGTGGACGGGCACGGGGGTAGGGTCCGCATCGGGGGCGAGGTCTGGTCGGCGCGGTCCATGGACCACGCCGTGCTCGAACCCGGCGCGGAAGTGACCGTTGTCGAGATCTCCGGCGCGACCGCCGTGGTGCTGGGGACCTGAGGAGGTGGGTTTTGACCGTCACAATCGTGTTGATCGCAGTCCTGGTGCTGCTGGTGCTGATCACGGTGGCGAAGTCCGTTCTGGTGATCCCCCAGGCCACGTCCGCCGTGGTCGAACGGCTGGGCCGCTACCGCACCACCGCCGCGCCGGGGCTGAACATCCTGGTGCCGTTCCTGGACCGGGTGCGCGCCCGCATCGACCTGCGCGAGCAGGTCGTGTCGTTCCCGCCGCAGCCGGTGATCACCCAGGACAACCTGACCGTGTCCATCGACACGGTCGTGTACTTCCAGGTGACCGATCCGCGCTCGGCGGTCTACGAGATCTCCAACTACATCGTGGGCGTCGAGCAGCTGACCACCACCACGCTGCGCAACCTGGTCGGCGGCATGAGCCTGGAGGAGACCCTCACCTCCCGCGACCAGATCAACAACCAGCTGCGCGGCGTGCTCGACGAGGCCACCGGCCGCTGGGGCATCCGGGTGGCGCGCGTGGAGCTCAAGGCGATCGACCCGCCGCCCTCCATCCAGGACTCGATGGAGAAGCAGATGCGCGCCGACCGCGAGAAGCGCGCGATGATCCTGACCGCCGAGGGCCAGCGCGAGTCGGCGATCAAGACGGCGGAGGGCCAGAAGCAGTCGCAGATCCTCGCGGCGGAGGGCGCCAAGCAGGCGGCGATCCTGTCGGCCGAGGCGGAGCGGCAGTCGCGCATCCTCAAGGCGCAGGGCGAGCGCGCGGCCCGGTACCTCCAGGCGCAGGGCCAGGCGAAGGCGATCGAGAAGGTGTTCGCCGCGATCAAGGCCGGGCGGCCCACGCCCGAGGTGCTGGCGTACCAGTACCTCCAGACGCTGCCGCAGATGGCGCAGGGCGACGCGAACAAGGTGTGGCTGGTGCCCAGCGACTACGGCAAGGCCCTGGAGGGCTTCGCCCGGATGCTGGGCAAGCCGGGCGACGACGGCGTGTTCCGCTACGAGCCCCCGGCCCCGGAGCCGCCCGCCGCGCCCGCGCAGGAGCAGGACGACCCGTCGGTGGCCGACTGGTTCGACACCGCGCCGGACCCGGCGGTGGCCGAGGCCGTGCGCGCGGCGGAGGCGGTGGCCCGCAAGGAGGTTCCCGGCCCGCTGGAGCCGATGGCGCGGCAGATCACGCCGCCTGCGGGGCAGGGCGGGCAGGTGGGCGCCGGTGAGGAGCGCCGGGCTGTCGGGCAGGGTGAGGGCTCGGTCTAGGGAGTTCGGTCTAGAAGCTTGGTCTAGAAGCTCGGTTCACGGGAGGGGCGGTCCGACGCGGGCCGCCCCTCCTCGCGTCATCGACCGCGCGCGGGCGCGGTGGCGCGGATGATCGCGGAGTGCACGTCCTCGACGACGGCGTGGGTCGGGACGATCTCCACGTCGGTGAACCCGGCGGCGGCCAGGTGCTCGCGGTACTCGGTGAAGGACAGGGCCCCGGCGACGCAGCCGACGTGGGAGCCGCGCTCGGCGCGCTCGGCGGGGGTGAGGTGGTCGGCGGCCACGACGTCGGTGACGCCGACGCGCCCGCCGGGGACCAGGACGCGGGCCATCTCGGCGAACACGGCGGGCTTGTCGGTGGAGAGGTTGACCACGCAGTTGGAGATCACCACGTCGACCGTGCGCGCGGGCAGCGGGATGGCCTCGATGTGCCCCTTGAGGAACTCGACGTTGGTCGCGCCCGCCTCGCGGGCGTTGGACCGGGCCAGGGCGAGCATCTCCTCGGTCATGTCCAGCCCGTAGACCTTGCCGGTGGGGCCGACGCGACGGGCCGACAGCAGCACGTCGATCCCGCCGCCCGAGCCCAGGTCGAGCACGCGCTCGCCCTCGCGCAGTTCGGCCACGGCGGTGGGGTTGCCGCACCCGAGCGAGGCGGCGACGGCCTCGGCGGGCAGGGCGTCCCGGTCGGCGCCGGAGTAGAGGCCGGAACCGAAGTTCCCGTCCACCTCCACCGGGGCCGGGCCGCAGCGGTCCGCGCTCCCGGCGGTGACGGCGAGCGCGGTCGCGGCGTAGCGGAGGCGGACGGTCTCGCGCAGGTCGGCGGCCTGGTCGTCCATGGTGCGCGCCCCTCTCGTGAAGCTTGCTCCGACGTTCTCCCGCCCCACCTTGCGCGTAGACATAGAAGGTTGTCAATATAGAAGCATGTCGAAACAGGAGTCGGTCGCGCTGTCCGTCGAGCGCCGCCCCGGCCTGCTCGCCGAGCCGCTGGACGCCGGGCCGGCCGCCGAGCTGGCCCCGGTGTTCAAGGCGCTGGGCGACCCGGTCCGGCTGCGCCTGCTGTCGATGATCGCCGCCCGCGCGGGCGGCGAGGTCTGCGTGTGCGAGCTGACCCCCGCCTTCGACCTGTCCCAGCCGACCGTCTCCCACCACCTCAAGCTGCTGCGCGAGGCGGGCCTGGTCGACAGCGAGCGGCGCGGCACCTGGGTCTACTACCGGCTGCGCCCCGAGACCACCGACCGCCTCGCCGCGCTGCTCACCCGCCCGGCGGAGCGGACGTCGTGACCACGTCCCCGCCCCGCCTGTCGCCCCTGGACCGCTGGCTGCCGCTGTGGATCGGCGCGGCGATGGCGGCCGGTCTGCTGCTCGGGCGCCAGGTCCCCGGTCTGGACGGGGCGCTGAACGCGGTCGCGGTCGACGGGATCTCGCTGCCGATCGCGCTCGGGCTGCTGGTGATGATGTACCCGGTGCTGGCCAGGGTCCGCTACGACCGGCTCGGCGCCGTCACCGACGACCGCCGCCTGCTCTGGTCCTCCCTGGCCCTGAACTGGCTGGTCGGCCCCGCGCTGATGTTCGCGCTGGCCTGGCTGCTGCTGCCCGACCTGCCCGAGCACCGCACCGGCCTGATCGTCGTCGGCCTCGCCCGCTGCATCGCCATGGTGATCATCTGGAACGACCTGGCGTGCGGCGACCGCGAGGCCGCCGCCGTCCTGGTCGCCCTCAACTCGGTGTTCCAGGTGCTCGCGTTCGGCCTGCTGGGCTGGTTCTACCTGTCCGCGCTGCCCGGCTGGCTGGGCCTGCCCACCGCCGACCTGGACGTGTCGGCCTGGCAGATCGCGAAGAGCGCGCTGGTCTTCCTCGGCGTCCCGCTGGTGGCCGGCTACCTCACCCGCCGCCTCGGCGAGCGGGTCAGGGGCCGCGAGTGGTACGAGACCCGGTTCCTGCCGCGCGTCGGCCCGCTCGCCCTCCACGGGCTGCTGTTCACCGTCGTCGTGCTGTTCGCCCTGCAGGGCGAGCAGATCACCTCCCGTCCGCTCGACGTGGTCCGCGTCGCCGCGCCCCTGCTGGCCTACTTCACCCTCATGTGGGCGGGCTCCTACGCCCTGGGCCGCGCGCTCGGCCTCGGCTACGCGCGCACCACGACCCTCGCCTTCACCGCCGCGGGCAACAACTTCGAGCTGGCCATCGCCGTCGCCATCGCCACCTTCGGCGCCAGCAGCGGCCAGGCCCTGGCCGGGGTCGTGGGCCCGCTCGTCGAGGTGCCCGTCCTGGTCGGCCTGGTCCACCTCTCCCTGGCCCTGCGCCGCCACCACCCCGCCGCCCGCTGACCCCACCGCCGTCCCGCCCGCGAGAACACCGAGAACCCCCAGGAGCCACCGTGTCCGACCTGCCCGAGGTGCTGTTCGTCTGCGTCCACAACGCGGGCCGCTCCCAGATGGCCGCCGCCCTGCTGCACCACCACGCCCAGGGCCGGGTCCTGGTGCGCTCGGCCGGGTCCGCGCCCGCCGAGGTGGTCAACCCGGCCGTGGTCGAGGCGATGGCCGAGCTCGGGCTCGACCTGTCGCGGGAGTTCCCCAAGCCGCTCACCACCGAGGCCGTCCGGGCAGCCGACGTCGTGATCACCATGGGCTGCGGCGACGCCTGCCCGGTCTTCCCCGGCAAGCGCTACCTCGACTGGGCCCTGGCCGACCCCGCCGGGTGGGGCGTCGACGCGGTCCGGCCGATCCGCGACGAGATCGACCGCCGCGTCCGCGACCTGCTCGCCGAACTGGTGCCGGACGAGCGGTGAGCGCGTCACCCGTCTGGAAGATCAACCACGGCAAAAATGGTCACCACGGGTGACGTGATTGGCTACTCCACGTGGATGCTCTACCGGACCGGGTGATCAGTCTGCTGCGGTCGCCGTGGCCGTGGGAACTGCGCTGGCAAGGTCTGGCCTCCACAGTCGGCGAGCTGTCCGACCTGGTCAGAACCGGTTTAGCGGACTCCACCGCCATCGCCTCCGTCGTCGAAGCCCTCCTCCACGGCGCCGGACCCGCCCACCGGGCGGCAGTGCACGGTCTGGTCGACCGCGTGCTCGACCTGCACGCCGCCACCTGCGCGGGTGAACTTCCTGACCCGATCGTGCTGGCCGAGTGGTTGCTGCGCGTGCAGACCGCCTTCCCCGAACTCCCCGAGGTCCGCCTCGCCCCCTACGCGCCCGCGCTGGGGGAGCGCGGCCTCGCCCACTACCGGCGCGTCGCGCTGACCCGGTTCGACGCCCTGCCCGTCATCGCCTTCGGCGCGCTGGGCTTCTACGACCGCGAGCGCTGGGCCCTGCTGCGCGCGGTCGAGGAGCTGGCCGAGCACACCGGCGACGTCGACCTGCACGTGCTCGTGCTCTCCCGCAACCTCGCGGGCGGTTGGGACTACCTGCGCATCGCCACCGTCCTGCACGAGGCGGGCCGACCCGACGAGGCCCTGGACTGGACCCGGCGCGGGCTGCGCGCCACCGGCGGGCGCGGCGCGGCCACCCGGCTGGTGGACGCCGCCGTGGACGAGTGCCTGCGCGTCGGCAGGCTGGACGACGCGGTCGACCTGCGCTGGCGGGCGTTCACCACCACCCCCACCGCGGGCGCCTACCTGCGGCTGCGCGGCCTGGCCGCACCGGCGGGGGACTGGCCGGTGCTGCGCGGGCGCGCCCTGACCCACCTGGCCCGGCACGCCGACGCCGCCGCGCTGCGCGAGGTCGTGGCGGCGGAGCTGGCCGCGTCACCGGGGACGGGGTGGCTGGAGCACCTGCGGGACGAGCTGCGCCGGGCCGGGCGCGCGGACGAGCTGGCGGACGAGCAGGCGGAACCGGCCGACCCCACCGCCGAACCGGCGTCCGACACCCGCCGGACCTGACCCCCGCGCCCCCGGCGACCACCGCCGGGGACGTCCCGATCGGCCACCGGGCGCTCGGGACCGTGCCGCCACCCGGCGCGCCCGCGCAGCAGCCCGTGAGGAAGGCCGCGCCGGTCGCCGACCCGCCGCCGGCACGACCGCGACCCCACGCCCGCCCGGCTGCGGCACGGCCACCTGCCCACGCGCGGATCAGGATGGCCAACGTCCTGCGCGCGCCCCACCATGCCCTCCAATAGCACACGCCGAAAAAACAACGATTAGCCGTTGACCTGCTGGATCGGTCGGACCGGTAGGCAGTCAGGGGGCCTTGTGTCAATGGGCGTCGGGGGCGGTGAGGGTGTCGAGTAGGAGTTGGCCACCAGGTGACCGCGGCGTTGACGGCGAGGTGTGCGTGTCGGTGGTGGAGTCCGATGCGAGGACTTGCTGGGCCGGTGCCGTAAGCCGCAGTTGCGGAGTTCGCCGAGGGCGGTGGCGATGGTGGTTACGACCTTTGCGGTGCTCTCGACGAGTTCTTTGGCGCTGCCGATGGCCAGGGCGGGGTCGTCGATGATCGCGCGTTGGATGTGGTCGAGTTGTTCCTGGATGGCGGAGGGGTCAGTGAGGGCGGCCAGGGAGGTGATCGGTCGCAGCGGGTTGGTCCCGGTGGGCGGGGTGATCTGGCCGGTCGCCGAGTCGATGGTGTAGCCGTCGCGGCGCAGGAAGTTGTGGAAGCGTTGCAGTTCGGCGTTGTCGGGGGCCCATTCGGCGAGCAGCCGCTCGAATGCCCGGCAGGCACGGCCGACGTGGGAGGGGTTGGTCCAGTCGACGGATTCGAGGTACTGCTGGGTGGTGGTCCGCCGCACGCTGGAGTCGTCCCAGGTGCAGTCGGGATTGGGGGCGAAGCCCTCGTCCTGGAATGCGTTGGCGACGCGCCTGTAGCTGCTGATGTCGGTCATGAGCTGGCGGAACTGGCCGCGGGTGCTGCTGCTGATCAGGTCTTTCACGCTCGGGCCTTGTTCTCGTGGGCTGGTGCCGTTGCCGTGAACTCGGCGTGGGCGGCGGCGACGGCGTCTGGGTGGCGTTGACGGCGTTCGTGGTCGGACAGGGCGCGGTAGATGCTGGCCAGGCTGGGGTTGCGGCCCTTGTTCTTACCGGTGGTGATGATCAGGTCGGGGCGGATGTCCTCGATGGACTCGCCGCAGGCGCGGCGGCGCAGCACGGTGTGCAGCATGTCCTCGGTGATCACCGGTGGGCGTCCGCCGTGGTTTCCCTTGCGGGCGGCGGTGTTGAGTCCTTCCAGAGTGGCTTCGCGGATGTTCTCGCGTTCGGTCTCGGCCATCGCGGCGAAGAACGCGAACAGCATCCGCCCGCTGCCGCTGGGGTCGTAGATACCGGTCAACGGCCCGGCGAGCATCTCCAGGGCGATGCCATGGGCGGTGAGGTGGTCGGCCAACGCGGTGAGCTCGGCGGAGTCGCGACCCAGGCGCTTCATCTCATAGACGGTGAGGATGACCCGGCAGTACGGGGCGTGGGCCTTGATCTGCCGGCAGGTTTCGAGGGCCTCCTCGAACTTCGGACGGACGCGGACGCGGGTGGAGACCCTCTCGGCGAAGACCTTGTCGGCCGGGATGCCGTGCGCGGCCAAAGCGTCGAGCTGGGTGCGCAACTCCTGGGTGAGGTGCGAGCAGCGGGCGTAGCCGACGCGGATGTCGACGGCGGGCCGGTCGTCGGGGATCGGCGACGGGGGCGGGGTACCCGGCCGCCACGGCTGCCCCGGTGCACGGTTGGCGGGGACGGGCACGCGCAGCAGCTTGGCCAGTCGGGGCACTTTGGTGAACCGGCCGGTGTGGTAGGTGGTGGCGACCGCGCCGGAGCGGGACCGGCACGGTGAGCCTGGCTGGACCGCGCAGCGGGGGCACGGGTGGCGCTCGACCTCGTCGGCGTCAGACGGGACGGCGGGTTCCGACTCGCTGTTCACCCCGGAATCCTCTCACAAACATTTCTCACAACCATGTGTCGATACAGTTTGGGCGAGAACGGGTTGTGAGAAGAAAACCGGCCCGTGCGCGCCATCGCGGAAAACTCTCGGCGGCCTTCTCAAAATGGATCGTTTTAGAGAAGAGTCCAGGCCGAAAGGCCCTTGCGGTATCAGTCGATGATTTCTACTCTTCATCTTTAGTGGAGATTCATTGCTAATCATGGAGGCCCGGTGGACAGCTACGAGGCACTGCGCACCGCCGTGGCGAATAACGACGGATTGCGCAAGACCACGATGGATACGCTCAAGAAGATCCAGGGAGCAGGCCGGCTCGGCGTGCACGTACGCACCGAGATCAGCCGGGCCCTCGAATCGCACGGTCTCGGGCACCTGCCCCAGGAGCTTCCGCCGAACCAGGAGGATGTAGTGCGGCTCTACCTGCTGGGCAGTCCGGTCGCCGACGTCATTAAGGCGGTCCTGAACCCCAGCGACCGGGGCGATGAGACGCTCCGGTCGATCGGCGGCTCCGAAGCCGAGGATTTGCTCCGCCAGATCCGCCAACTCGTCTGCGGCTGACCACACCCAAACAGAACCAAGGAGACGTCCGACATGAACGACCCGCAAACAGCGACCCCCTCTCCAGCCGACATGGCTCGCACCAGGCCCGCGACTCCGACGGTGTCGAACACGGCACCGAAACGTGCTCCATCTGCCCTGTTCGATTATGCCTACATGGGATACGCACGTTCCGGAGAGGAGCGGCGAATCGGATCCGGGGCAAAGGATTACCTGGACCGACTCGCAGACCTCGCTTCGCCGGAGGACTGGGACGGAGCGGACACAAATTATCCGGACGAAAAACGCATCCTCCGGAACTACGTCGAGCGCACATTCGAGCAAGCCAAGAGACAAGGGCGCATCTGCATCAGCGGGGACAACGGCTACAGCGCCTTCAACACTGGCCTGGCCACGTCACGACAGGAGACGATCTACGGAGTCTTTCAGCGCAACAACCTCCCGGAGCGCCAGGAATGGCGTTTCCAGGGGTGGCAAGTGGAGAGTAGTCGCATACTTCTCGACACCTTCTCGTCGCTGCCCGACTTCGTCAGCTACACCAATGATCCGGCCGACTACATCTTCGACTGGCGTCGCGACCTCAAGGTCAACACGCGTCACATCGTCGAGGACAACATCACCCGATTTCCAGCGGACCTCCAACAGGAGCCATTTCAACTAGAGTTGACCTTGAATGGTGCTGTGGATCTTGCTAGGAAGAGGGTTCGCCACAACTACAAAACAGCCGTCCCTTTCTGGTACCCGCTCCAGGGGCAGGTGCAACTACTTCTCCCATTGTCGCTTCGCAACCCAGCGACGGTTGATCTGGCCTTGGTTGTTTCAAGATTGGGAGAATTCTATCGAGGGGATACTGTTCTCACCACAGCAATGGCCTACAACAACGCACGACTGCTGGCACGACCGGACGGCGACTGGTTGCAGCCGACCGCTTCGTCGGACGAGTCACTATCGGCTCCGACCGACTGAGGGACCCAAGGCTGGTACGCGGAAGATGCTGCCGGCCCTAGTCCCGACGTATTTCCGGCCCACCTCGGCACTCCGCGCCATGCCGACCACCTGACTCTCGGAAACGGTTCTCGGCTGTAACCCACCGGTTTCGGCCAGTAGGCACAGCCGTGTTCCGGACCGGTGTCACTTGGGTGGGAACAGCCGAGCCTCGCGCAACGGCCGGAACCCCTGGCGGGCGTACTCTGCTTCGACCGGGAACTCGTACGTGCCGTACGGGTTGACGTCCTCCATCAGGGCCGGGGAGACGTGGGCGAGCCGGTCGTGGTCGATGCGGCCGCAGCGAGAGGAGGCGTGCAGCCTGCCGACCATCAGCGAGGCGGTGGTGTGGCCGTACTTCAGGCTGGCGGCCAGGCGCAGCATCTCGTCCCACTGCGACCGGATCAGCCCGACATCCACGGTGCCGGTGAGCAGCTTCCCCGCGTTGGGGAAAACACTGGTCAGGTCCTTGCAGGAGCCGAGGCGGTGCAGGGTGATGCCGCCGAGGTCGCGGATGCGCGGGGACAGCCGGAACCCGGTCAGGTTGAACAGGGGGAACACGGTGAGGGTCTGGCTGGCTGTGTCGGTGGCGTGCTCGGTGATGGGCAGGTTGGTGGCGTTGCCCAGGATCTCGTCCAGTACGTAGACCGCCTCGCGGTCGGTGACGGGGATGACCGTGGTGCCGTAGGTGGTGTGCTGGTCGGAGACGTGGGTGTAGGTCGACACGCCCTCGTCGACGAAGTACCACGACATCGCCCGCGCGGTCAGGCTCTTGCCCCGCATCGGGAACCGCTGCCCGTCCGAGGACGACATCGTCCCGCCACCCCACACGCTCGACAACGGCAGCGTGTGGTGGTGATCGACCGCCGCGGCGTTCGCCGCGCGCAGCGTGTCCTCCCGCAGGTACCACTCGGTGGTCCACGCCAGGGTGTCGTAGGAGATCCTGGACGCCTCGGACATGGTGGTCAGGCCGAAGTTGCACGCCTGCGCGAGGATGGCGGCGTAGAGGTTGCGGCGTAGCTGCGGGTCGCGGTGGGTCTTGCCGCTGGCGTGGGTCAGCCGGTCCGACCACGACGACCAGCGGTCGACCTCGATGAGCAGTTCGGTCAGTTGCGGCCGGGGCAGCAGGTCCACCAGTTGCAGGCGCAGCTGCTCGACCGCGTCGGGCACCGCCGTCGCCGAGAGCCTGGAGACGACGATCTCGCCCTTGTCGGTCATCCGCACCGGCCCGGTCCCACCGGTCAGCAGTGGCTCCAGTTCGCCCAGCGCGGCATGCAACTGCCCGCCGACCCGCTCCAGCGCCTCGTCCGCGCTCGGCGGGACGTCGCCCAGCGCGCAGTACTCCGTCCGCATCCCCTCCCACTTCCTGGGCGGGAGCAGCAGGGGGGGGCGGGTCGACGTAGCGGCGCGAACCTGGCACCCACATGTCTCCCGAACGCAGCGCGTCGCGCAGGCCAAGCAAGGTGCACAGCTCCCAGTAGTGCCGGTAGGCGGTGGCGTTGCCGGTCTTGCGTGCGTGGTCGAGGTAGCCGCGTCAGCGGGTCGGTACGAACTGCGCGGGCGCCCGTCCGGCACCTTCCGCCCGCCCTTCGCGTATAACTCCCGCAACACCTCCACCGCCTCGACCAGCGGCTTCGCCTCGGCCGAGCCGACGAACTCCAGCGCGGCGACGACGTGCGGGGCGCACTCCCGCAGGTAGGTGAAACTGGCATCGATCAGCGGCAGGTGCCCGTGGTCGCGCTGCAACCGGTCGCGCGGGTGACGTCGGCGACCGTCTCGTCCACGGACACCGCGAGGATCTCCTCCAGCAGGTCCAGCTTCCGCTCCGATGCCTTGGCCCGCACGGCCAACAGCTCGTCGAGCTTGCGCCGCGCCCGGCCCTCCGACCCGGAGACGGCCTGGTCGAACATCTGCACCAGCTCGTCGAGCACCTCCACCGAACACTCCGCCACCATCGCCAGCAGCACCGGGAATCTCGTGTCCTCCCCGCGGCGGGCCAATGCCTGGTTGCTCGCACGCCGCCCCACCCCGGCCAACCGGCGCCGCCGCGCCTCCGGCAACCCCGACAGATCCAACCGGTGTGCATCCAACCCTCGCAGGTACCGCAGCTTGTCCAGCTCACCCCGGATCGCCATCGGCGAGGCACTGGTCGCGCCCCGGTGCAGCCACGCCAGCCGGGAAACCGACATGCCCTCCTCGACCACCAGCAGCCCGTTCAACTCCGCACGACGCGGCCCGGACAGCAGGTGCTCCACCCGCCCGCACACCTCACCCACCGCAGCCCGGCGGATAGTGGCGACGTGCTCCATCAGCGACACCACACCCGGCCGCACGACCTTCGCCGAATGCAGGTACTCGCACCCGAACCGGAACAGCACGCTCGGCGCGTCGTGCTCGATCGCCCGCGCCAGCAGGAACCTCTCCAAGTCCTTCCACTCCGCCCGGCCCGCGGTGCGCCACCTCAACCGGTCCGCGACCACCCACAGGTGCTCGGTGCGGGTCTGCGCACGGGCGCCGTAACCGGCCAGATCGGCGATCGGGATCCCCAACTGCACCCTTACCCTGTTCGCCGCGGCCGCCAGCACCGCAGCGACGTCATCGGGCACGAACCCCAACCACGGCAACGCGCACAACTGGATCGCCATCCCGATCCGGTTGCCCGTCCCCTGGGCCGCACCTTCCAACCAGGTGCGATCGTCCAAGCCAAGGGTGAAGTGACGGACCAACTCGTCCCGGCCCAACTCCTCTGGCCACGACCGCAGCCGCCTGACCTCCGCATCGGAGAAGAACCTCGTCGACACCGCAGCACCACCCGTCTAGAAGATCAACGACGGGCACATCCTCACGACGCTCTCACAGCAAACGGAGCCGGGGCCTCACCGACCTACTGCGTCTCCACGAACCATCTGGCATTTCTGACCAGCGCTAACACGGCCAATCGTTGCTTTTTCGGCGCGCGCTACCGAGAGGCCCACCACCACACCCCACCTTGACGCCTCCCCACACCTATCATTACATTCCGATTCGGATCGAAACACAATCAAGAGGCGTCGTGAAATCCGCAGTGGTCACCCCGACCGGGGACACCGTCGTGACCGACCTGCCCGACTCCGCACCCACCACCGGCCAGCTCCTCGTCGACATCGAGGAAGCCGGACTAGGGGCTGTTTGGTGTTCGGATCTAGGTCAAGCCGGGTGGTGTGCTGGTCGGGGCTGGTAGAACACGGGTGTGGCGCGCTTTGACCTGACCGATGCCGAGTGGGCGTTGATCGAGCCGCATGTGCCGGTCGCGGCCACCGGGCCGTTGCCTCGGCGGGTGCGGGATCAGTTCAACGGAATCCTGTGGCGGTTTCGCACCGGGTCGGGCTGGCGCGACGTCCCGGAACGGTACGGGCCCTGGTCCACCGTCTACTCCCGGTTCAACGTCTGGGCGAAGGCGGGGGTGTTCCAGACGCTGTTGGAGGCGCTGATCGCCGAGGCCGCCGCGCGCGGG
>NZ_JAMTCF010000024.1 GCF_024171695.1 Actinosynnema pretiosum
CCTCCTGCCCGGTCGGGTCGGTCGACCTGAACCTCGCGAACGCGCTGTCGTACACCCGGTAGCCCAGCAGGTAGTGCCCCCGCTGCAACTGGTAGGCGCCCAGGTAGCGGAATGGGTTGGCCTTGGCCGCAGCCCCGGTGGCCGTGACCGCGCCGTACGGGGCGTAGCTGTACTCGGCGGCGATCAGGCCGTTCCCGTCAACGAGGGCCAGAACGCTGCCCTGGTAGTCGGTCACCGCCCCGTGGCGCGCGCCCGAACCGTCCTTCACCCCGACCAGCAAACCATTGGTGTCACGGGTGAATCCCGAGCGCACGCCGTTGTCCACGAACTCTGATACCCCGAGCGCGGTGCGCGTGAACACGTGCGTGACCCGACTGCCACCGGTCGGGGTCTCGGTGATCTGGTTCGGTTGGGTCTGGTCGGCGGTGTCGTAGGCGAACTCCATCACCCGCGCGCCCTCGTAGTCCCCGGTGCGCACCTGGTTGCTGGGGCTGTGGGTGAAGCTCGTCGCCGGGCTCGACGTGGACTTGTAGTTGCCCGCCCCGTCGAAGGACACCGCCATGTCGTTGATCTTCGTGTACTGGTCGGCGGCGTTGACCTCATAACTGCGCCCCTCACCGGAGAGCAGGTTGGAGGCGTTGTCCAGCCGGTAGGTCCCGGCACCGGCCGAGGTCAGCCTGCCCAGCGCGTCGTAGCCGTAGTCCGTCGTGACGCCCTTGACGGTCTTGGACTGGACCCGGTCGGTGTCACCGCCGTCGGGCCGGGTGAACCGGTAGGAGGCCGCGAGCAGCTCCCGGTCGCCGTTGACCACGGTGATCGAGGTCTGCCTGCCCGAGTCGTCGTACCCGGTGCGCTGCGTGGCGCCACCGGGGAAGTCCGTGCTGGTGCGCCGATCCGCGTCGTCGTAGCCGAACCCGGTGGTCCCGCCGTGCGCGTCGGCCAGCGAGGTCAACCGGTCCGCCGCGTCGTAGGCGTACGTGGCCGTCCCGCTCGGCGTGGTCAACGTCCTGAGGTTGCCCACCTTGTCGTAGGTGTACGAGACGACCTCACTGCCGCGCGTGACGCGGGCGAGCTGGTTGCGCGCGTCGTAGGCCAGAACCCGCGACACACCGGGCACCTGCGTACCGGTGAGGTTGCCGTTGACGTCATAGCTATTGGCCTGCAACACCTCCACGCCGCGCTTGACCGACACCACCCGGTCGAGCCGGTCGTAGCCGTACTCCAGCTTGACGCCGTTGCCGTCGGTGACGCCGGTCAACCGCGACAGCGAGTCATAGGTGTAGGAACTGGCTCCGGCGGGAGCGGGTGGGGCGACGGCGGTGAGGTTGCCGCGCGTGTCGTAGGAGTAGTTGGTGACCGCGCCCTTGCCGTCGGTCCGGGTCTTCACGAGACCGCGGGCGAAGTAGGAGTAGGTCTCGATGTCGGCGTTCAGCCCGGTGGACCGCGCCTTGGTCAGGTTGCCGTTGGCGTCGTACTCGCGGGTGACCTGGTTCCCCGACCCGTCGGTGACCTGCGTGGGCAGGTGCGGGTGAGCGGAGTCGGTGTACCCCACCACGTTCTCCGCGCCGGTCGGCAGCTTGGTGCCGATCATGTTGTTCAGCGAGTCGTACTCGCGGGTGGTGGAGTGCGACAGCGAGTTCGTGGTGGTGTTGACGTCGCTGGCCGCGGTCCAGGTCTGCGACTGGACGTGCCCGAGCGCGTCGGTCGCCTTGGTCTGCCTGCCCTTGTCGTCGAACTCGTGGGTGGCGGCATGGCCGTTGGCGTCCGTGACGCGGTTGTCGGCGTAGGTGCTGGTGGCTCCGCCCGGCTTGGTCAGCGCCGTCAACCTCCGCGCCGAGTCGTACTCCAGGCTGTAGGTGTTGCCACGCGGATCGGTGATCGCGCCGGGCAGCTTCCAGTCCGCGGCGTCGCGGATGTAGGAGACCTTGGTCCGCTCCCCCGCGCGGTCGGTGAACTCGCGGATGGAACCGCCGTCGTAGGCGTAGTCCCCGTACGTCTCACCCGCCGGATCGGTAATGGACCGGGGAAGCCCGTCGGCGTCGTGGGCGAAGGTCGTCACGCGCGTCTGCGAGTCGGTCACGGACGAGACGTGTCCCTCGGGGGCGTAGCCCATGGTCAAGGCGTTGCCGTTGCGGTCGGACTGCGACACCAGCCAGCCCGATCCGGTGAACAGCCAACGCTCACCGGAGGAGTCGAAGGTGACGACGTAGCCGCCCTCGGGCGTCCTGGTCAGCTTGGTGTGGAGGCGCTCGGCGGGCGCGAAGGAGCCGTCGGCGTTCTTGTCGAACCACACGCACTCACCACTGGGCCCGTACAGCAGCGCGCCCGTGTCGTACTGGCGCAGCCCGATCCGGTCGTAGCCCCGCTCCCAACTCCCGTACCCCTCCTGGGTGTTGAGGAACCAGTTCACCGACAGGTGCAGACCCGTGCCCTTGACGGTCAGCTCGCGGTAGGCGAGCACGGCATTGCGGTTGGATAGGTTGACCATCAACTCTAAGCGGTCGCTGATCTGGTGGCGCTCCATCGGGAACCAGGGCAGCACGCCGTCGTTATCGGCCAGGCAGCCGATCACCGTTCTGGCCTCACCCTCCCCGCGCCGCTCTTGCCCGCGTTCACCCAAGGGCTGCCACGCCGCGCCAGGCGGTGGACCACCCGTCCCGGTGCGATTGGCCTCCTGTGGCGGCGACCAAGTCGCCGGTTCGGCGACACCCGGCTCGGCCTGGGCGATCACGGCGGTTGTCGGCACCGCAGTGACCGAGGCAGCGACCAGCGCGGCGGCTCAAGAGCGCAGCACTAACCCACGCAGCATCCTGCGTCTCACGAGAATCCCCCTTGCGAACTGGCACGCCCCCCGGCGCCCAGCGCTCCGGAACTCCTTGGTGAAGCCCGGCCGAACCGGCACTAACGGCGAAAGACCCCAGGCGCACTCGGAGAGCGCGAGCGGATTCGGCACCGTGGTGCCGATCATCGGATGACACTGTTGGCGGTGGTGGCCACCCACGACGCGCGGTATCGCAGGACCTGCCCCGGCCCGCCCGAACGGCATCTTGCGCCCCTTCGACCCAAGCGGGAACAGATCTCGTGGAATGCGGTCCGGACATCCGCTCCGAAGAACCGGGCGAAGCTCCCCGCGTGCAGGAACCGAAGTTTTCACCCACTTGGCCCCACACACCTCCGGAACCGACAGGTAGTGTCGCGGCGACGGATTGATCACGGGGGTCGGTCGATCCGTCACGAGCCGTTGGGGAACGGCTCGGCACGCGCGCGGGAAAACCGCCCCCACCGTGCTCGAACACCACCAGCACAGCTCAGAGCAGCGCGAACGCGCCGCTCACCGCTTTCCCGCGCGCGCAGCGAGAAAACCGGTCACGGTCCACCGCGCGGCTTTCGCCACACTCGCGCGGCCATGCCCGGATAAACTGGGGAAGCGCGGGGGAATGGCGAAGATGAGAATCGATCAGAGCACGCAGAACAATTCCGCGACGGTTCCGGAGAACGCCGCAGCGGAACGTCCGGCCACCGACCGCAGGGCGGATCTGGCCCGCGACCTGGACGAGCTGCGCCTGCTGCGCGGCCTGTCGTTCCGCGACCTGGCCCGCCGCACCGGGTGCGCGCGCAGCACCCTTCACGACGCGCTGGTGGGCCGCAGGTTCCCCCGGCTCGACACGGTGCTGGCGATCGTGCGCGCCTGCGGCGACGACCCTGCGGGCTGGCGGCCGAGGTGGGTGGCCGCCCGCCCGCGCGCCGGTCACACGCCGGGCACGGCGCCGACGACGTCCCGGCAGCTGACCAGGCCGAGCTGACGGGAGTCCTGCGAGCGCGGGTTGTCGCCCGCCACCGCGACGAACCCGGCGGGCACGCGGTGCACGCCGGGCATCGTCGGGGCGAGCCAGTCCGGCACCGGGTCGCCCGCGACCGCCGCCACCCGCTTGATCCGGTGCGGCAGCACGGGATCGGGCACCCGGAACACGACCACCTCGCCGCGCCGGGGCCCGCGCGCCCGCCTGCGGGCCACCAGCCGCTGGCCGTCGCGCAGGGTCGGCGCCATGCTGCCGCCCCGCACGGTCACCCTGGTCCACCACGCCATCAGCGCACCCTCCCGTCCTGGTAGCCGCCCGCCTGGAGGCGGAACAGCCGGGCGTACTCGCCGCCCGCGTCCATCAGCTCGTCGTGGCGGCCCCGCTCGGCGATCCGGCCGCCGGACAGCGTGACGATCAGGTCGGCGCCGCGCAGCGCGGACAGCCGGTGCGAGACGAGCAGCCGGGTCCGCCCGGCCGCGTGCCGCCGCAGGGTCTCGTGCACCCGGTGCTCCCCCACCGCGTCCAGGCCGGACGTGGGCTCGTCCAGGACCAGCAGCTCGGCGTCGGCGCGCATCAGGCACCGCGCGAGCGCGACCCGCTGCCACTGCCCGCCGGACAGCGCCACACCGGTCCGCTCGCCGTCCGCGTGGGTGCGCGAGAGCATCGTGTCGTAACCGCGCGGCAGCGCGTCCAGGACGTCGTCGACGCGCGCGGCGATCGCGGCCGAGGTGACGCGCTGCCGGTCGTCGAGGTCGCGGACCTGCCCGATGCCGATGTTCTCGGCGGCGGTGAGGTCGTAGGCCATGAACTCCTGGAACACCACGCCGATCCGCGCGCGCAGCGCCGCGACGTCCAGCTCGCGCAGGTCCACCCCGCCCCAGGTGATCGAGCCGCGCTGCGGGTCGTAGAACCGGCACAGGAGCTTCACCAGCGTGCTCTTGCCAGCGCCGTTGACCCCGACGAGCCCGACGGCGGCGCCCGGCGGGATGGTGAGGTCCACGCCGCGCAGCACCCAGGGCCCGTCGTCGGAGTACCGGAACCAGACGTCGTGGAGCCGGATCTCGGCTTCCCGCAACGGGATTCCCGTCCCCCGCTCCAGGTCGTCGGGCGTGCCGACGACGTCGAGGTAGTGCCCGAACAACCGCACCGCCCGCCCGGCCTCGCCGAGCTGGAGCACCACCCCGGACACCCCGCCCTGCACCCCGGCCACGGCCCCGAGGAACAGCACGAGGTCCCCGACCGTGGCCCGCCCGGACCCGACGCCGACCGCGACGACGACCGTGCCGATCCCGCCGACCACCGCGCCGAGCAGCGCGAGCCCGCTCTGCGCCAGGGTCCCCCGGCGGGCGGCGGCGAGGCGGGCCCCGGAGACGGCGGTGAGCGAGTCGACCATCCTGGTGTGCAGCAGGCTCCCGAGCCCGAAGAGCCGGATCTCCTTGGCGGCGCGCACGTCCGTGAGCAGCGCCCGGTAGAACAGCCGCCGCCGGTCGGCCGCGACCCAGGCCTCCTCGGTGGCCGCCTCGCGCCGGGCGGTGGCGAGCCGAGCGAGCACGGCGGTGGCCGCGCAGACCAGCAGCAGCGGCACCATCGGCGGCCAGACGAGCAGGAGCGCGCCGGTGAACCCGAAGAGCAGCACGGCGGAGCGGACGGCCTCCTGGGCGAACTGGGAGACCGTGCCCGGCGCGTCCTGCGCGGCCTCCTCGGCCAGGCGGAGGCGGTCGTGGAAGGCGGGGTCCTCGACGTGGCGCAGTCCGGGCAGGGCGGCGATCCGGCGGAACAGCCTGCTCTCCACGGTGAGCGCGACCCGGTGCTGCACGACGTCGCCGAGGTGCCCGCAGAGGTAGAGCAGGGCGACCGCGCCCCCGCCGGCGAGCGCGGAGCCGACGGCGAGCACCGCGGCCCGCTCGGCGGAGGCCGTGCCGGAGGTGAGCTCGTTGACCAGCAGCCCGGTGAGCCAGGCGCTGGCCGTCGGCCCGGCCCCGGCGAGCACGGTGAGGGCGAGGGTGACCGCCGCGAGGGCGGGCGCGGCCCGGAAGGGGAGCGCGAGCGCGGCGGTGGCGGAGCGGATCACCGCGCGGGCGCCGGGACGGCGAGGACGCCGTCGCCGAGCTTGGTGCCGGAGGCGGTGACGACGCCGCCGTGGACGTGCAGGAGGGTGGGGAAGGCGAGGACGCCGAAGGCGGTGAGGAGCGGGTCGTCGGCGCCGATGAGCACCACGCGACCGAACTGCCCGACCTTGGCGACGAGCCGGGCGGTGGCGTCGGGTTCGGCGGGGTCGACGTCCACGAAGGACACGAACCTCCCCGGTGGCGGCTCCGCGACGAGCGCGTCGCTGAGCACCCGGCAGGGCCCGCACCCGACGGAGAAGAACCCGATCCCGGTGGGTTCGCCGAGGTCTTCGCGCGTCAGCGCTTCCCCGTCGGTGTCGACGGCGGAGAACCCCTGGACGACCGTGCCCGGTGCCGGGAGGTTCGAGTGCCGGGGCGCGGCGCCCGCCTGGAGCTCCTTGATCCTGGCGACGAGCCCGACCGTGAACAGCAGGTGCGCGCCCACCACGACGACGAGCAGCGCGACGACGATCGTGAGCGGTGTCAACGTTTCCCCCAGTGAGACGGATGGCGCGAGGTACCCGCAGCAGGCGACCGCGATCAACGCGCCGTTGCGCGCGAGGTGGCGGGCTCCGAGCGGTCCCCCGTCGGACCCGAAGCACCGGCAGCTGACGCCCCGACCACCGAGGAGCGCCACACCGATCCCCGCGCAGAACACCAGCAGCAGAGCGGCGGCGACCAGGAACCCGACCTTCGTGCCCGGAAGCCCGAGCAGCACGACGACGAGCGCCTCGCCCACGAGCAGCGCGCCCACCACCACCCCGACGGGCGCCCACCGGGGCACGAGCGGGGAGAGGGACTCGCGGAACTCCCGGATCTCCCGCCGCCCCCGCGCCTTGCCCAGGAGAGCGGCGAGGAAGACCCCCACGAGCACCGCACGACAGATCAGCTCGACCACGACGACCTCCGGTCAGGCGCAAGGCGCCTGCGGGGCCGCACGACCCCGCAGGCGCCCCCCGCTCACGAGCAGGTGCTGCTCTTCGTGGAGCAGATCCCGTTGCAGTTGAACCGGTACCCCTTCTTGCAGCACTGCCCGTGCTCGGGAACGCACGCCCCGGCGTCGACCCGCGGCAGCACAACCGCGACGAGCCTCTCGGCGGCGGAACGGATGAGTTGCTTCATGGTCGTCCTCCCCAGTCCCAGGTGATCCACTGACGAGGTCCACGGTGACGGGCCAGGGGTGGGCGTGGAAAGGGCGTCGGACGAAGTCGGACGCGCTCGGACGTGGTGGGGAACGGGGAATTCGAGTGGCGTGGAGGGGCGCCGGGCTCAGGTTTCCGGGTTGTTCGCGCTGCCCGGAAAATGCAAGATGCCCCTGACCATCACTGGTCAGGGGCATCTGGCGCACTGTGGGCGATACAGGGATCGAACCTGTGACCTCTTCGGTGTGAACGCATCCGAAGATTTCCTAAGCGTTTGACACGGTCTCAGCTGTAGCACTTTGAAGTGTAGATACAGGCTTAGATCGTCTCATTCGTCTTTAGCTCTAACACCCCTTCCCGTCGCATCTCGGCAACCTCTTCGACTACACGCTCGCAGACTGAGCGTGCACAGTCGAGCGCAAATTGGTTCACCATCCCACCTGCCCGCACGGAAGCAGGTGTCGAAAACCCCTTTCAACCTTCTCGACGGCCAGGGGCAGGTAATCGATCCCCCACACCTGCCAGATTTCAGCACTCCCTGAAGGGAACGTGATGGCCGCGAAGACCAAGCAGCCCAAGCCTCCGACCTACGGCCCGATTCAGATCGCCGCCCGCATCGGGCTCGCCCGGTGGCAGGCCGAGGTGGCCCGCGAGCGCGACCTGTTGCCCGGTCCGGACCTGCCCAGCGGGCGCTGGTCCGAGGAGCTGGCCCTCAAGCTGACCGACCAGGTGCCCGACATCGTCAAGGCCGTGGGTGCCGAGCACCCCATCGGGGCCTCGCGCGCCGCCGACCACCTGAGCGAGCGCGCCGGGCTGGAGATCACCTGGCACGACGTCAAGGCCATCGCCGCCGCCCGACCGGACCTGCTGCCCGTGGCGATGGAGTACGAGAAGGGCTACGACGTCCACGCCCTCTACGCCGTGACCGACCTGGACGCGCTGGCCGAGCAGCACGGCGGGCTGCTGGCCGGGATCGTGGCGGACCGACTGCGCTGGACCGGGACCAGCCAGACCCGCGAGCAGGCCGCCGACGCGCTGGGCGTGCAGCCGCGCGAACTCGACAAACTGCCCCTAGAGCGCGGCCCACTCGGACGGTACGACACCGAGCAGGTCCGGGCACTGGCCGCCGACGAGACCGCGGCGGCCGAGGTGATCGCCGACCGCCGTCTCGGCCCCGACCAGGCCGCCTCCCGGCTGGAGATCCGCCGCACGGACTGGGACTACGCGGTCGCGGCCGGGTGGATCGCGCCGGTGGAGACCGTGTGGATGAAGGTCTCCCGCCGCCGCGAGGTGCCGGTACCGCTCTACCGCACCGGTGACGTGGACGCGCTGCTGGAGATCCCCGGCGTGCCGTGGGAGCAGGTCAGGGCCTGCCGCCGTGGCGAGCCGAGCCCGCTCCGGGAGTTCGCGCCGCACGAGCCGTCCCGCGCGACGGTGCTGCGACGCTGGCTCGCCGAGTTCGGCGCGCGGCACGACGTCGAGGTGTGGGCGGTCTACGACCGGGGTTCGGAGCGGTGGCGGATCGACTGGGAGATGCCCGGCGGGCACCCCACCCGCGAGGAGGTGCAGGCGGCGATCGGGGCCGATCCGGTCGTGTCCGCGTACGCCGCCGACCTGGAGCTGTCCACCGAGGTCGGCGCGGCGATCCGCTGGGCCCGCGACATGCTGGAGCCGGGGGCGGCGGTCATCCTGGACACCGAGACCACGGGCCTGGGCGGGGACGCAGTCGTGGTCGAGATCGCCGTGATCGACGCCCACACCGGCCGGGTGCTGCTGGACACCCTGGTGAACCCAGGCGACGTGCCGGTGGGCGCCGGGGCACGAGCGGTGCACGGCATCACCGACGCGCAGCTGGCGCAGGCGCCGGGCTGGGACCGGGTGCTGCCCAAGCTCCGCCGGGTCACGCGCGACCGGACGGTACTGGCCTACAACGCCGAGTTCGACCAGCGCGTGGTGGTGAACACCAGCGTCCGCAACGGCAAGCGGCCGATGCACCTGGCCGAGGACGCCACCTGGGGGTGCGTGATGACCCGCCGCAGCGACTGGCTGCGCACCCAGCGCTGGCAGGCGCTGGGCGGCGGCCACCGGGCACTCGGCGACTGCCGGTCCGCCCGCGAGGTGCTCATCGACATCGCCCAGCTCGACAAGCACTGACCGGGCAGGAGGCACGATGGACTTCAGGTTGAAGGGCACGCGTGAGCAGGTCGCGGTGTGGGTGGAGGTGCTGCGCGGGGCGCTGGACGTCCAGTCCGTGTCGGCGTTCCGGCCGTGGACGCGCGACGATCCGCTGTCGAAGGTCGGCGCGGTCTACGTCACTGCGGAGCTGCGCCTGGAGGACGCGCGGCGGGTCGTGCAGGCGACGGCGACCCGGCTCGACAACGGCCAGGCCGCGCTTCCTGCTGCGCCACGTCGACGGCGGCGGCAGTTGAGGTAGCGGGTTAGCGATGTTGGGGGCTCCGCACCAACGTGGTGTGGAGCCCCCAACACTAGGTATGTCCTGCGCCCGAAAGCTTCGTTCCCACGTGGGCGGGGAAGACGCTGGCGAGGCCATGATCCCCACCCACAACACCGGAACACCCCCGCGTGCGCGAGGAAGACGCAGTCCTCAACGTCCACCGTGAACGGCCGCCGGGAACACCCCCGCGTGCACGGGGAAGACACTTCTTGACCTGCGGTTCCCTGAACCAGAACAACGTTTCTCATTCAGTTGAGCAGGTGCCGTGCCAAGCACGACGACCTCGGTTCGATCTCGTCAGAGGCCCCAGTATGAGCCCATGCGGAGGAGTCGCCAATGGTCAACACAACCATGTCGCGTGCCCTGCTGAGCAACCAGCAGAAGCCTTCCCGCACCACGAGTAGCGTTCAACCGGTGACGCCGAGTAGGAGCACCAGCCCGCTGACCTCCGCTGAGGCCGAGCGCGTTCTGACCACCGCCTGCCGTCAGGTCGACCTCGACCCCACCGACGCCGAGTTGCTGCGGATCGGCTCGAACGCCGTCTACAGGCTGCGCACCCCAGTCATCGTCCGCATCGCACAGGCCAACGAAGACGAAGCGGGCGCTCGTCGTCAGGTCGCGGTTGCCCGCTGGCTGGCCGCAGTCGACTACCCGGCCACACGGGCACTTCGTGTGAAGCAACCCGTCAAGACCGACGGCGGCTTGGTCACCTTCTGGGAGTCAGCCTCCGAACGAGAGGACTACGCGCCGATCACCCAGGTCGCACGCCTGATCCGCGAACTGCACGAACTACCGCCGCCGCACCTGGATCTCCCAGCGTTCGAACCGTTCACGCAGACGCTGACCGACATCGAGCAGCACACCGGCAAGGAAAAACTCGACTTCCTGAAAGAGTCGCTGGAAAAGCTCAAAGCGGAATACGCGCTGCTGACCTTCCCGCTCCCGGCAGGCGTGATCCACGGAGACGCCAACGTCGGCAACGTCATCCTGGATCGTGACGGGAACCCGCTGCTCATCGACCTGGACAACTTCGCCATCGGCCCACGCGAGTGGGACCTGGTTCAAACCGCCGCGTTCTACGAACGGTTCGGCTGGCACACCGAAGCCGAGTACCGGACGTTCGTGGACGTCTACGGCTTCGACATCATGGAATGGCCCGGCTATCGCGTTCTCGCCGATTATCGTGAGATCGCCATGACCGTCTGGCTGGCCCGGAAGGCAGCGGGTAACCCTGAGGCTGGAGCCGAGCTGACCAAGCGCCTGGCCGCGCTCAGGACCGGAGGGAGCCGCGCGGACTGGGAACCGCTGTAGCCCACAACCGGGTGGTGCGCGCCTGTTCCACGAAGGCGCGCGCCACCGGGCTGTCACCCAGGCCGTCCAACCGCTGCCGGAACTCCCCCACGTACGACGCGCACCGCGCCGACACCAGCTGCTCGCCGACCTGCAACGCGGTCAGCGCCACCCGGCACGCTTCCTCGGTCTCGCCCTGGTGTAGGTAGGCATCGGCCAGCACCATCGTGGCGAAGAAGTCGCTGCGCACCTGCTCACCGTTGCCGCCCACCGACTGCATGGCGTACGTGGTCGCGTCCACGGCACGCCCCAGGTCCCGGTTGCAGTGCCCCAGCTCGGCCGCCAGTTCGGCGTCGTCGAAGTAGCCGAACCACTCGGCCTGGCCGTCACCCTCGCACCGCTCGAACTCCCGTACGGCTACAGCCATAGCCCGGTCGCACGCCACGGTGTCGCCCAGCCTCGCCAGCGCCCGCGCTTCCATCGCGGAGAAGTGCGCAGCCGACCGCGCCGAGCCTGCTGACTCCGTGCCCACCCGCGCCGCGCGCGCCAGGTTCGCGGCCTCGCGGTAGCGCCCCAGGAACGTGGCCTGGTGGCTCATCGCGTCCAGGATTCCTGCGGCCAGCAACCGGTCACCGGCGGCGTCGGCAAGCTTGAGCGCCTGCACGAAGTACCGCTGAGCCAGACCGTGCAGACCCGCGTCGTAGGACATCCAGGCACCGAGCATGGTTGCGCTCGCCGCCACCTGGAACAGCTCCCGGCCGACGACGTCGGTGTAGGTGCCGCGCAGCAGCTGCGCGAGGTCGTTGCGCAGGAACTCGACCAGCGACCGGCGCGCGTGCCCGCCGCCAAACTGGGCGTCCAGGCGGTCGAACAGGTCCACGGTGGTGCGCACGCGAGCCAGGTCGGCCAGGCCCACCACGCGGGCGCCCGTGGACAGCAGCTCGACATCGGCGGCCGAGCTGACCAACCAGGAGAGCGACGCCTCGTTCCAGGCCGCGACGTTGGTCGGCGACGCCAGCAGGGTGTGGACCTGGTCCAGGTCCCCCTGCCACAGCCGCGTCAGCGCGGCGACCCCCTCTTCGGAGCTGTCCGGGTACTTCAGGCCGAAGTCGGCGGGCAGCTTCTCTGTGCGGCCGAAGCCAAGTTCCTCCAAGCCGACTGTCCTGCCCAGACGCTGGCCGAGCGCAGTCGCGATCGCCCGCCGCGTGGGCAGGTCGCGGGGCACCATGCCGTTCAGCCAGCGCGAGACGTAGGTGTGGGTGAGCGGTCGCCCAGCGTGCGTGCTGACTGCGCGAGCGAACGTCTTGCGCCCCACAGAACCATCTTCCCGCAGGAACCCGGCCTCGCGCATCAGCGCAGCCAAGCGTTCATTGCCGTCCACGTCGTCACCTCCCGCTGCGCCCTTGACCGAGTGTGCCCTCAACTGCGCCCTTTTGTGTGCCCTTTCGCTACCCGAAACTTTGAGCCATCGGGAAAACAGCGATTGCGGAGGGAGGGAACAGCGATCACCAAAGGCGGTTCACGAACTGGGCAGCCGATCGATCAGGCTACCGACTTGCCTCTCCAAGGCGTCAAGGTCCCGGCGAACGGATCGCAACTTGTCGCGCACATCCAAGAGGTCTGCCCGAGCCGCTCGGATCTGCTGATCGGCAGTCAACGGCGCATCACCCACTTCGCACACGACCGCCCTAGCGTTCGCCTTGATCCGTACCCTCCCCTCAGCCGCGAGCTGCCGAACCGCTTCCCCCACCGTGTTCGGAGCCGCTCCCAGGAGCTTGGCCAAGTCCCGGTAGCTGGGCAACTGCTTCCCCACCGAGTACTCCCCGTCGTCTATGCCACGACGAATCTTGTCAGCTAGCTGAGCACGACTGCGCTGCTCAGGGGCGTTCTCAACGTCATCGGCCACCGCCCCAGAGTACTTCCGCCTTAAGTCACTCGTTGACACGTGTCTCACAGCACCTTACTGCCTCAAGTCATACAAGCTGTCTTAAGTCACTGGAGAGGTCATGAACGAGCCCTACCTGGTCATCCAGCCGAAGCAGCAGGCCGACGAGCCCGCGCCGCGCCCCACCACCACGCTGCCCAAGAGCGACCTGGAGCTGCTGAGCAGCGCCCTCCAAGACGCGCTGGCCGCGCAGGAGCAGGGCCTGGTCATCGGCCCACCCGTGGACGAGATCACCCTGCGCCGCGCGGAGCGGCGCGCCCGCCGCGCCGACGCCGCGCGCACCCAGGAGACCTACATCGTCAGCGGTGCGGCGTGACCACCGCGCGCTCCCTGAACAGGGGAGACACGTTGTGGACGCTGCTGGGCAGCCTGTCCGGCACCGACTTCGGCGCGCACCCCGCGTGCGTCGGCGAGGACCCGGAGCTGTTCTTCCCGTTCCCCGGTCAGCACGACCAGGTGGCCGCGGCGAAGTCGGTGTGCGGGCGGTGCCCCGTGCGCCAGGCGTGCCTGGCCCACGCGCTGCACCACGACGCGGAGGGCGTGTGGGGCGGCACGACCGAGGACGAGCGGCGGCAGCTGCGCCTGGTGGTCGTGGACCGGAAGGCGGCAGCGTGATGGCGACGCAGGCGTTCCGGATCGATGACGGCGGGGACTGGTCCGCCGCGAGCGACGGGGTGTCCCGGTTCGGGGTCTACCTGGGGCGGTCGGGGTTCGAGCTGGTGGAGGACGCGGCCAGCTTCGCCACCTCGGTGGTGCGGGTGGCGCTGCCGCCGGTGATGTCGCCGGGGTACGTGCGGCAGCACCCGCGTGTGCAGGACGTGTCAGCGCTGCGTGGTGACGCCGGTGAGCTGGTGTTCGCGGTGTCGCTGGTGTCGGCGCTGCCCGCCGCGCTGGAGGCGATGGGGCGCCGCTCGCTGGGCTGGGAGCGGGAGCGGTTCGCCGGGCAGGTGTCCTGGTTGGAGCCGGTGCGCTGCGACCGGGTCGGGTTGCTGCCGGTCCTGGTGGTGCGCGTGCCGGTCCCGGTGGAGGCGCTGCCCGCGCCGCGCTACCGGGCGGACGGTGCGCCGGAGCTGGGCGCGGCCAAGCGGGCGGTGCAGGTGGTGGTGGCCGAGCTGGAGCGGGTGGTCGCGCCGGTGCTTCAGGCGCTGGAGCCGCACGGGGCGGTGGCGTGATGGGCCGCCGGTTCGAGCTGGTCACGGTGGTGTTGCCGTGGAACGGGCAGGCGGTGTTCTGCCGGGGTGAGTTGGACGGGTTGCCGGTGTTCGGGTGGCGTGGCAGGCCGGGCGCGGTCCCGGCCGGGTTGTGCACCCGGCGGCAGTTGCGCGCCGAGGGGCTGCGGCCCGGCGGGGCGGACCCGGTGGCGCTGCTGGTGTTCGGCCACCGCTTGCCCGCCAGGTCGGTGGAGGTGTGCCCGCTGTGGCGCCGGGAGACCGCGCGTCCGGTACGGCCGATGACCGCCGCGAAGTGGGCGGCGCACCGGGCGGCGATGCGTGCCCGCCAACTCTGCCGCACCTGCCTGGCCCAGGTGGACCACGTGGTGCGCGGTCCGCTGCGCCAGTGCTCGACCTGCTACCAGTCCGACGACGCGACCTGGAGCGCCGCATGAGCAAGCACCAGCGCAACCTGATCGACCGCGCCACCGGCAACCGGTTCACCCAGGAACGGCCTTTCGGCCCGGTCCAGCCGGTCACCGGCGCGGACGGCACCCCGCCGCCCTCGCAGCGCTCCCGCTCGTGGGAGCGCCTGGTGGCCAGCGGCGTGGACCTCCAGCCCGACAACTGACTTCGCCCGGACCAGCGGGCACGTCCCGCCAAGAACAGCCCCGCCGGTCCGGCCCGCCCACAACACGCCCCCAGGGGGGCGAGACAGGAGAACGTCCGGTGGACACCGTCCAGATCACCGTTGAGGTCACCGGCACCTGCCCCTCGGGGCACCCGGTCAGCTCGAACCTGTCCTACGCGGTCGTCCAGGGCAGCCACGGCGCGGTCAGCGCCAACGCCACCTGCCCGGTGCACGGCCAGCCGGTGCACATGTCCGGCACCTACACCGCCTGACCAGCAAGCCCGGACCGGCGGGCACGTCCCGCCAAGAACAGCCCCGCCGGTCCGGCCCATCCACAACACGCCCCCAGGGGGCGAGTCAGGAGAGCACCAGCATGTCGAGCACGGACAAGTCCCACAAGCCGCTGTTGCGGCCTGATGAGTACCGCGAGGCCGCGCGCACGGTCCTGACCTTGAGCGACGCCGACCAGGACCTGCTGGCCAAGGTGGCGGACCGCTACCTGGACGTGGCCGACGTGGTCGAGCGCGCCGGTGAGGTGCCCGCCGAGCAGCGCGCCCAGTTCGCCCACGACGTCGACCACGTCGTGGAGTACCTGGTCAAGGCGCTGACGGCCACGACCAACAACGTCTGGCCGCTGCTGGCCACCGCGCGGGTGTTCCTGCGGCTGGCGAGGGACGCGGCGCGTCCGCAGCAGGGTCGGGTGGCGTGATGGCGATGGGGTGCCTGGGCAGGATGCTGTCCGCGCCGTTCGTGCTGGTGGGGTCGCTGCTGAAGCTGCTGTTCCTCCCGGCCCTGGTGCTGGTGTTCGTGGTGCTGCTGGCCCCGGAGGGCTGGGGTCTGGTGGTCGGGGTCGGGCTGGGCGGCTACCTGGCGGGCGTGATCACGGCGTTCCGGGCCGGGGCGCGGGGCATGACCCGGTCGCTGGAGCGCAGCGGCATCCGCTTCACCGGTGACGAGCGGTCCACGGGTGGTCGGCGATGAGCACCTGGCAGGAGAGCCGCCGCGCCGACAAGGCGCTGGCGCGGGAGCAGGACCGGGCGGACCGGGCGCAGGCGTTCGAGCAGCGCCGCCTGGACGCGGTGGCCAGGGCCGAGCAGCAGCGGGCCGATCGGGAGGCCGCCGAGCTGCTCGCCCGGCAGCGGAGCGAGGCCGCCCGCGAGCGGCGTGAGCGCCTGGTCGCCGCGACCACGGGGTGGGTGCGGGCCAACGCGCTGAACCTGATGTTCGTGCCGGTGATCCTGGTCCCGGCGCTGCTGGCCTGGACCGCGATGGCCGCCTACGGGGCGCAGGTGTTCGGCCCGGTAGGTGTGCTGCTGCCGCTGTTCTCCGAGGTGGCGATGTGGGCGTTCGCGTTCGCGGTGCCGCTGGCGCGGCGGGCCGGGCGCCCGACCCGGTGGCTGCACTTGGGCGTGGCGGTGTTCGCGCTGGTGGCGGGGGCGCTGAACTTCGTGCACGGCCTGGACGCCGGGGACCACGCTGGGGTGGCCTCCGGTGTGGTGATGGCGCTGGTGTCGGTGTCCGGGGTGGTGGTGCACCAGCTGATCACCGCCGCCGAGGGCAAGGCCCGGCCCACCCGCGCCCAGCGCGACGCGGCGCGGTTGGAGCGGGCGGCGCGGCAGCGGGTCCACCAGGTGCGGCGGGCGGCGCTGCGGCAGGCAGTGGCCGAGATCGCCGAGGACGGCACCGCGCGCCTGGTGCACCGTCCCGGCGTGGTCGCGCTGCGCCGTCGCCTCGGCCGCGCGCGGCTGGTGCCCACCACCGTGGCCGGGCTGCCGGTCACCGCCGAGGACACCGTCGCCGACGTCCTCATGGGCGAGATCAACGAGTACCTCGCGGCGCTACCCGCCACCCCGCGCACGCCCGCCGCGCAGGAGCGCGGCGAGCCTGCCGAGCAGCCCCACACCGGCACGGGCGCGCAGGCCGCGCACACCTCGGGAACAGCGCAAACGCCCACCAGTGCCGACGCGGACAAGATCGCGCGCTACACGGCGCGGGCACGTGCGGCCATCGACGGTGGCCGCCTGCCCGCCGCACCCTCGCGCAAGGACGTGCAGCGGTTCCTGCGCTGCCGCACCGAGTACGCCGCCGCCGTGGCGCGCGCCCTCGGCGGCGACCAGGACCCCGGTCAGGAGGTGACCGCGTGAGCACCGCGACGGCGACCAAGCCGACCGACGTGGCGCGGCGTGAGGCTGCGGCGGAGGTGATCCGGCAGGCCGAGGAGGTCATCGGCGCGGCGGCGATGCTGTTCGGTCCGCGTGCCCTGACCGAGGCGACCCGGTCGCGACCGACCATCGCGAGCACCGCCGAGGGTGAGGGCGACGGGAAGGTGTCCCGGTCGCGGCGCTGGGGCCGTCCCCTCCCGGCTTCAGCCTCTCCCGGCAACGCGGCCGAGGCGACCGGGACGGCGGCCGGTGACACCGGCGAGAGCGCCCTGGTGGTGGTCGACGGGGTCGACATCACCGACCTAATGCCCACCGCCCTCACCGTGGCGGCCGGGCTGGCCGCCCGCGACCGGGTCGCGGCCTGACCTTCCGGGTGCGGCACCCACCCCCGCCGCGTGGGTGCCGCCGCCCGGTCGGCCAAGGCTCGACCACCCCACACCACTTCCGTCCGGAAAGGACACCTGATGGCCGAGATGATCGCGTTCGGTGAGCCCGAGTTCTTCGCCACCAGCCAGATCCGCGACTACTGCAACAACGCCCGCCAGATCCTGCGCCCGATGGCCTACGAGCTGGAGGTGGCCAGCGAGGAGCTGCGCGCGTCGCTGCGCTTCGTCAAGACGGTGGACCCGAAGATGCTCGGCCTGGACCGGATCGTGCGGGCGAAGCTGGTCGCCGACCACCTCAAGAACGCCGGTGAGGCGCTGGTGGTCGCGCAGACCTCGATCACCAAGACCTACCTGTCCTTCCGCAAGCACTACGTGGTCGAGCTGGACAAGGCGGGTTACACGCCCCCGAAGGGCCGGGACTTCGACTTCAAGGGCTGATCCCGCGCACGGCACGCGGCGACCGCGAGAACAACCAGCGAGAGGAGCAGGTCATGGGCAGGCGTACCGGCGGAAGCCGCACGACGGAGTACGAGCAGAGCAAGGACTTCGGCTACTACGTGCCGCGCAGCTACTGGGCGTCCCGCTTCGCCCCGTACGTGGGCGAGTGGGCCGCCGTGGGCGGGATGTGGGCGGCGGGCGCGGCCACGCACGTGCTGTGCGCGGACAGCGAGGTGCTGCCCTGGGTCACGCCGGGGCTGACGCTGCTGGGCACCGGGTTGTCGGCGGTGGCGTGGAAGGCCGGTGCGGCGCGCGGGCTGTCGACCCGGCTGCACGCCACCGCCACCACCGCCCTGGGCGGGCTGTGGCTCACGGCCTCCTCCATCGTGGCGCCCTGGACGCAGCCGATGACCGGGCTGTGCCTGTACGGCGGCGCGGCGGTGGCGCTGTCCTGGAACATCCGCCGGATGCTCCGGAGCGGCGGCGAAGGCGGCGGGGACGGCACGGGCGGGCTGTTCGAGAAGATCAAGCTGGCCGGGGTGCGCACCGGGCAGGTGGCGGTGGCCCCGAACAAGGTCGTGGTGCCGCTGGCGCTCCCGGCCGGTGAGGTGTCCATCGAGGACGTGCAGAAGAGCGCGGACAAGGTGGCCCAGGTGCTGCGGCTGCACAAGGGCTCGGTCCGGATCACCGGCGACCCGGACGACCTCTCGCGCGGCGAGATGACGATCGTGCCGCAGGACGTGCTGCGCAAGCCGCAGCCGTGGGCCGGCCCCTCGCACCCCGGCGGTTCGATCACCGACCCGCTCGTGGCGGGCCTGTACGAGGACAACGAGCCGCAGTGCCTCTACCTGCCCGGAGACCGCAAGACCCAGCGGCAGGCCACGCACTACGTGGTGCAGGGCATGAACGGCTCCGGCAAGAGCCACGGGGCGAAGCTGGTGTGGGCGGAGATCCTGACCCGGATCAACGTCAACCTGCTGGTGCTGGACCCGTCCAAGGGCGAGCAGACGGTCGGGTTCCTCGGGGACAGCACGCCGGTGGTGATCGGTCAGCAGCAGTGCCAGGACCTGATCTCCAAGGTGCCCGACGTGATCACCGACCGGGCCACCCAGCTGGGCCGGTGGGGCTTCGACCAGTGGAGCCCGGAGGCGCACGCCAAGCACGGGATGCCCTACCTGGTGATCTGGGTCGAGGAGGCCCCGCGCGTGCTGGAGGACGCCAGGACCATCACGCGCATCGCCCAGGAGGCCCGCTCGGCCGGGATCTCGCTGGTGCTGTCCCTGCAGAAGGCCAGCTTCCGGCAGATGTCCACCGACATCCGCTCGCAGCTGGGCGGGGTGTGGTGCTTCGGGGTCAGCCAGATCGAGGACGCCGCGTTCACCCTGTCCGAGGAGGTCATCGACGCCGGGGCCCGCCCGGACCGCTGGAAGAACCGCCGCCCCGGCTGCAACTACCTGGAGGGACCCGGCATCGAGGAGGAGCGTTTCCCCGTCCCCGCGCGCACCTTCGACGTCGGCTCCGACGAACTGTCCGAGGCGATCGAGGCGCACGCCGACGTGCGGGCGCCGCTGTGGGAGCCCACCGCCCGAATCCTGGGCCTGTCCACGAAGCCCACCAGCGAGAAGGGAACCGCCGTGCCCGCGCCCAAGCCCGCCCAGGACAACGACGACCTGGACGCCCTGCCCCTGCCCGAGGACGACGAGGTGGCCGCGCTGCCGGTGGACCACGAGCCGGAGCTGGAGTGCGGTCCCGAAGACGAGCTGCCCGAGGACAACGAGATGGAACTGCCCGGCGGGCGCCCGCCGCGCAAACAGGCGCTGGCGATGCTGCGCAGCTCGATCGAGGAGCTGGCCGCGCGCGGGCAGACCGAGCTGACCGTGCGGGACCTGCCGGACCCGGAGCTGCTGGGCCGCACCCGACAGTGGCTGTCCTCCACGCTGGCCCAGTTCGCCCGCGAGGGCCTGCTGGTGGAGTCCGGCACGGTCGGCAACGCCACCCGCTACACCCTCCCGCTACATAACGCGGCGTGATCGGGCGGGGTGTTTCCGACGCCTGACGTGACGTCACGTCAGAAACGCCCCCAACCCCGGACCCGACGCGTGCGCGCGCAGGTGCGCGCGCGAAACCCCCTTTAGTAACACCGTTCTGACAACTCCTGACGAGTTGCCGGACGACCCCGCACACCCTTCTGACGCTACGCACAGTAATCAAAAGGAGGTTCCGATCATGGAACTGGTCACCAACCTCAGCCCCCGCGACCTCGCCGCCCAGGAGCAGTCGATGCGGCTGCGCGTGGAGATCACCGAGGTGCAGGACGAGCTGCGCAAGGGCGACACCAAGGCGCTGGGGCTGCTGGGCCTGTTCGGCGCGGGCCTGGCCGCCGTGGTCGCCCTGTACCGCGACGACGTCGCGTTCCCGGCCACGGTGCTGCTGTTCCTGGCCGCACTCCCGATGGGCTCGGCGCTGGCGTTCCTGCTGCTGACCGTGCGCCCGTGGCTGGAGGGCACCGGCGGGTTCCTGCGCTGGGCCGCCTACCACCGCGAGCCCGAGGCCGTCATCGCCGACCTGGCCGACGCCACCCCGGCCGAGCTGGCCCACGAGCTGGTGGGCCTGTCCGTGCTCGCGGTCAACCGTTACCGCCGCATCCGCACCGCCGTGCACCTGCTGCTGCCCGCCCTGGCCCTGATCGCCCTGGCACTCCCCCTGGCCTGACCCCGCCCTCTTCCCACCGTCCACTCAGGAGGAACCCCGTGAACAACCAGCAGGACATCACCCGCGTCACCGAGGCCCAGGCAGTCCTGGAAGCCGTCCACGCCGCGCGCGGTCCCCTCGGACACGTCACCCGTGAGTTGCTGACCGACGCCCTGGACCACCTGGCGTGGGTGGCCAGGGGCACCGCGTGGACGCTCAACGCCTGCGCCGCCGACGGTGCCCGGAAGCTGGCCGAGGCCGCCGAGAACGCCGCGCAGCCCGAGCTGGCCGAGCTGGCGCGCGAGGTCCAGGAGGTCGCCCATGCCGTCGCGACGGCATCCACCGGCCAGCGCGTCTCCCTCGGTCAGGCCCACAACACCGCCCGCGTCGCCCAGGGCGGCACGCGGCCGGGACCGGGGAAGTACGGCGCCCAGGCCGGGGAGCAGGCGGTGGCGCAGCTGTCGCGGGCCGCAGCCCTGATGCGCCAGAGCGGGCGCGCCGTGATCGACGCGGCCGGGGTGCAGACCGTGGTGGGCGCGCTGGAGCGCATCACCAGCCTGCTCGCCGCACTGCTCGACCGCTGCGCCCACGCGGCCAAGGAGCTGGCCGAGCGCTCCACCGACGAGGACGCGGTCGAGCGCCACCGCGCCACCGCCCGCGACGTCTCCACCGCTCGGCGCAACACCCGCGAGCTGCGCCGCGAGCTGGAGCGGGTGCATGACCTGACCGGGCAGCTGCACGAGCTCGACGCCCGCACCCGCCGGTCCTGACCGGCCCTCGGTCGGGGCGAACGCCCCCTCCGCCCCGGCCCCGCCACCACATACACCTTCCACATAGGAGGAGCACGTGAACGACCGGGACACCATCACCCGACTGACCGAGGCCCGTACCGCGCTGGACGCCGCCCGCGACGACAAGCGCGCCCTGGGGCACGTCGGCCGCACCCGCCTGGAGGCCTGCCTCGGCCACCTCGACACCGTGCTGCGCGGCGTGGACGTGATGCTGAGCCAGTGCGCGAACGGCGCCCTGAAGCTGGCCGAGGACGCCGACGCGGCCGAGCTGGTCCAGCTGGCCCACGAGTTCGAGAGGACCGTCCGGGCCACCACGACCCTGTGCAAGCCCGCGAGGACGGCGCTGCGCACGGCCCACAGCGCCGCGTGGACCGCGCACAGCACCCGTGAGCCGGAACCGGGCAGGTTCGGCCTGATGGTCGGCGAGAACGTGGTGACCGCGCTGGACCAGGCCGCCCTCCTGCTCTCCTACGGCGGTCGTCCCGTCACCACCGCAGCCGCGCAGCCCGAGGTGGTGGCCGTGCTGTGGCAGATCACCGAGCGGACGGCCGAACTGCTCGGCCGCTGCGCCGACGCCACGCACGAGCTGGCCAGCAACTCCACCACCACGGACGCCGCCCAGGCCCACCGCGCCACCAACCGCGCCATCGCCATCGCCTTCAGCCACACCGTCGCCCTGCGGCGCGCCCTGGACCGGGTGCACCCCCTGGCCTCAGACCTGGACGAACTGGCCGCCCGCACCCGCCGGTCCTGACCACCCGGCCGGGGCGGCCCCGTTCCGCCCCGGCCCTCTTCCCTGGGAGTCCCCGTGAACAGCACGCCGCGTCTCGCCCTGGCGGGCACCGCGCACCACGAAGCCGGGCACGCCGTCGTCGCCCTGGCCCTGGGTGGCACGGTGCGCGGGATCAGCCTGCGCCCGGTCGGCGGCGACTGGCACGGCGACGTCGGCCTGCGCTTCCCCGACACCGACCAGGCCGTACCGGACCTGGTGGTGGCGCTGCTGGCCGGTGCCCACGCCGAACACCGCTGGCACGCACTGCACCGCCCCACGCACACCGCCTACCCGTACGACATCGACGCGGGCGCCGCACCGGACCGCGACCTGGTCCACGACCTGCTCACCGCCCTGCCCCGCCGCGAGCGCCCCACCCAGCGCGAGCTGGACGCCAGGGCCGCCCGCCTGGTGCTCACGCACTGGGCCCGCGTCGAGCACCTGGCCGCCCGCCTGATCCAGCACGGGCACCGCGACCGCACCCGCTCCTGAACACCGGAAAACCCGACACCAGCAAGGAGAACGCCATGAGCGA
Organism: Actinosynnema pretiosum; assembly: GCF_024171695.1. Taxonomy (GTDB): domain Bacteria; phylum Actinomycetota; class Actinomycetes; order Mycobacteriales; family Pseudonocardiaceae; genus Actinosynnema; species Actinosynnema pretiosum. The sequence goes on from NZ_JAMTCF010000024.1 coordinate 22,298, forward strand.
CAAGATCCGCTTCGCCGTCCTGCTCTACCCGCACCCGACCGAGAGCAAGGGCTGGCTCAGCGACGTGATCTGCAGCGACGGCCCACACGTCATGAAGCCCGCCCGCCCCTACGAGCAGGCCGTGGACGCGGTAAACGGCGAGCTGGAGAACCTGTTCAGCTACCTGGCCCCGCAGCAGGTCGAGGTCTGGACGATCCACACCAGCAAGCCGGTGGCCAGCGAGCTCAAGCTCCTGTCCTCCACCGCCATGTTCCGCCGCCTGGCCGCCCTGGACGGTGACGGCGTCACCGTCGACCGCCAGACCGTCCGCATCCGCTAGCCCGCCCTGCGGGTGGCCGGGCCACGCGCCCGGCCACCCGCCCCGAGCACCGCCACACCGAGCAGGACGGAGCACGTGATGAGCCTGACCTTCACCGACATCTTCTGCGGCGCAGGGGGTTCCTCGATCGGCCTGAGCGCGGCCGGGTTCACGCTCAAGCTGGCCGCGAACCACTGGGCCAGGGCGATCGACACCCACGCGGCGAACTTCCCCGACGCCGAGCACCTGTGCGCGGACGTGTCCAACTACCCCATGCGCTCGCTGCCGCGCACCGACGTGCTGTGGGCCTCCCCGATCTGCACCGAGATCAGCCCCGCCGGTGGGCGCCGCCGCCAGCGCGCCCAGCTCGACCTGCTCGACCACGCCCCCGAGCCGGTCGCCGCCGCCGGGTTCGAGCGCACCCGCGCCACCTTCCACGACGTCATCCGCGCCACCGAGGTCCACCGCTACCGCGCGGTGATCGTGGAGAACGTGGTCAACGTCGCCACGGACTGGCAGCTGTTCGACTGGTGGCTCACCGGCATGAAGACCCTGGGCTACCAGGTGCAGTTCGTCTCCGTCTCCTCAGCCCACGTCGGCGACCAGGCCAACCCGCACGCCCCGCAGTGGCGCGACCGGCTCTACATGGTCTTCACCCGCGACGGGGTGCCGCTGCCCGACGTCACCCCGCGCCCGCAGGCGTGGTGCTTCACCTGCGAGCGGGCGGTGCGCGCCAAGCAGGTGTGGCGGCGTCCGCGCGTGCGGCGCATCGGCAAGTACGGGCAGCAGTACGACTACCGCTGCCCCCGCGCGGCCTGCCGCCACGCGCTGGTCGAGCCGTACGTGCTGCCCGCGTCCGCCGCGATCGACTGGAACGACCTGGGCGAGCGGATCGGCGAGCGCGCCCGCCCGCTGACCGGCACCACCATGACGCGCATCCGGGCCGGGCTGGCCATGTTCGCCGGTGAGCCCACGATGGTCACCGTCACCCACGGCCAAGGCGAGCACGGCCGCGCCTACCCCGCCTCGGCCGGTCCGCTGCCCACCCGCACCGCCAAGATCGGCGACGGGCTGGCCTGCCCGCCGATGCTGGTGCCCTCGGGCGGCACCTGGCGCACCCAGGCCACCCCCGCCGCCACGCCGATGCCCGCCCGCACCACCAGCGAGACCGACGCCCTGCTCTGCCCGCCCGGCACCGGCGGGCGGCCCGCCCCGGCCGACGCGCTGGTCATCCCCTACAGGCGGGGCGCGAAGCCGCACCGCCCGGACCGGCCGATCTCGACCCTGGCCACCCGCGCCTCCCACGGCCTGCTGCACACGGACCTGCGGATCGAGGACTGCCGCTACCAGATGCTGCGCCCCCGCGAGCAGCTGCGCGCCCAGCGCTTCCCGGACAGCTACACCGTCACCGGCAACGTGTCCGAGCAGACCATGCAGGCCGGGAACGCCGTCTCCGCCAACGTCGCCCAGTGGCTCGGCACCGCCGTCGCCCACGCCCTCGCCTGAACAAGGGAGGTTCGCCATGCGCTCGAACAGCACCACGCTCACCGCGGCCCTGCACGCCGCCGCGCGCGGCTGGCACGTCTTCCCCCTGCGCCCCGGCACCAAGAAGCCCGCCCTGCACGGCGTTCGCCACTGCCCGCGCACCGCTCCGTGCGTGGACGGGCACCTGGGGTGGGAGCAGCGCGCCACCACCGACCCCGACACCATCCGTCGCTGCTGGTCGGCCGGGGAGTTCAACATCGGCATCGCCACCGGCCCCTCAGGGTTGGTCGTGGTCGACCTGGACACGCCCAAGTCGCCCGCCGACGTGCCCCCGGACGGCTGGAACCGGGAGGGGGTCCTGGATGGGCACGACGTGTTCGACCTGCTCTGCCGCGAGGCCGGGCAGCCGGTGCCGTGGGAGACCTTCAGCGTCCGCACCACCAGGGGCGGCACCCACCTCTACTACCGGGCGCACGAGGGCACGGCGCTGCGCAGCACGAAGGGCGAGGAGGGCAACGGCCTGGGCTGGAAGGTCGACACCCGCGCGCACGGCGGCTACGTCGTGGCGCCCGGCAGCAGCACCCCCACCGGCTCCTACACGATCACCGACGACCTGCCCGTGGCCGACCTGCCCCCCTGGTTGCACCAGCGCCTCACCCCCAAGCCCGTGGTGGCCCGCACAGCCGCCCCCCAGACCGGCTCGGAGCAGCACTCCGCCTACGTGGACGCGGCGGTCCGGGGCGAGTGCGACAAGGTCGCAGCGGCCGCCTCAGGGCGGCACAGCAGCGTGCTGTTCACCGCCGCCGTCGCCCTCGGCCAGCTGGTCGGCGGCCAGGCACTCCCCTCGGCTACAGCCGAAAACGCCCTCCACCAAGCCGCAGCACACATGGTCAACAGCCGGTGCGGCTGCACCGACCGCGAGATCACCCGCACCATCACCAACGGCCTACGCGCCGGAATCAGCCGTCCGCGCACCATCCCCAAGGCAGGAAACGCAGCATGACCACCCCAGCCCGCCCGCTGCACGCCGTCCACGACGGCGACCAGGCCACCCCGGCCACCGCGCCGGAGTGGGAACCGCCCATGCCCCTGGGCACCAGCCGCGCCGTCCCCGCCTTCCCCGTGGACGCCCTGCCCGACTGGATCGCCGCCCACGTCACCGCCGTCGCCGACCTCACCCAGACCCCGCCCGACCTCGCCGCGTGCCTGGCGCTGGTCGCCCTGTCCACCGCCGCCGGTGGCCGCGCCCGCGTCCAGATCCGCCCCGGCTGGGACGAGCCGGTCAACCTCTACTCCGTCACCGTGCTCCCGCCCGCCTCCCGCAAGTCCGCCGTGTTCAAGGCCATGACCCGCCCCATCCGCGCGGTGGAGCGCGAGCTGGTGGAGGAGGCCAAGAGCGCCATCGCCGCCGCCCGCATCGGGCGCCGCGTCGGCGAGGAGTTCGCCGCCCGCGCCGAGAAGGCCGCCGTCAACGCCGACGCCGCCGACCGGGACGCCGCCCTGGAAGCCGCCGTGAACGCCGCGCTGGAGGTGGACGAGTCCCTGCCGGTGGTGCCCCGGCTGATCGCCGACGACGCCACCCCCGAGGTCGTGGCCACCCTGCTGGCCGACCACGGCGGACGCATCGCCGTCCTCAGCGCCGAGGGCGGGCTGTTCGGCACCCTCGCAGGGCGCTACTCCGGCGCGCCCAACCTGGACGTGTTCCTCAAGGGCCACGCCGGTGACCTCCACCTGGTCGACCGCCAGGGCCGCGAGGCCACCGCCGTGGAGGAGCCCGCCATCACCCTCGGGCTGACCATCCAACCGTCCGTGCTGGACGGTCTGGCCCGGCACGAGTCCTTCCGGGGCACCGGATTGCTGGCCCGGATCATGTACTCCCTGCCCACCAACACCGTCGGCAGCAGGATCGCCCGGCCCGCGCCGATGGCGCCCGCGGTGGCCGAGACCTACGACCGGCGCATCCGCGCCCTGGTGCGCGAGCTGGCCGAGTGGACCGACCCCGCCGTCATCCCCTTCACCCCCGCCGCCGACGACCTCATGGCCGAGCTGCAGGACGAGATCGAGCCCCGCCTGCACCCGGTCACCGGCTCCTGGGCCCACCTCGGCGACTGGGGCGGCAAGCAGGCCGGACTCACCGCCCGCATCGCCGCCCTGCTCCACATCGCCCACAACCCCACCGCGTGGAGCGGGGCCATCACCACCGACACCTTCACCGCCGCCCGCCGCATCACCGACTACGCCGCCACCCACGCCCTCGCCGCGTTCGACCGCATGGGCTCCGACCCGATCGTGGACGACGCCCACGTGGTGCTCGACTGGATCGAGCGCACCCGCCCGACCAGCTTCACCGTCCGCGACCTGTTCACCTCCCTCTCCCGCGCCCGCTTCCGCAAGGTCGGCGACCTCACCCCGGCACTGGAGGTGCTGGAGCAGCACGGCCACATCCAGCTCGCACCGGCACCCGTGCGCTCGGGACGGGGCCGCAAGCCGAGCCCGACCTACTACGCCCACCCGGTCTACCGCGCGGAGCAGGACCGGTGACCCGCCGCAGAAACCGCAGAAACCGCAGAAATCCCCGGAACCACCTGTTCGCGCAGGTCAACGAGCTACCGAAGCTTCCGGCTCGCCAGCCGCAGAAAGTCGCAAAAAAGCCGCAGAAAACCCGTGCGGGCCCTCGCGTGCGTCGCGGACGCCCCAATCAACCAGACCTGCCCACCCCCACGATCGGAAAGGCCGACCGGTGGAACTGCCCCACTACGACTACTTCGACGCCGTGCTCGACGCCCTCCACGAGGCGGGCCTGCCGCCCCACAACTGCTTCGCCGAGTCCCCCGACGGGACGCGCCTGGAGGCCGTCTTCACCTGGACCGCCTGGACCTCAGGGCTCAACCGCGAGGAGCTCCCGCACGGAGTCCTGATCATCTGGACCCAGTTCGACGGGTGGGAGTACGCGCCGTTGCGCGGCAACGGCTACAACGAGGACCCCGCAGAGCTGTGCCGGGAGTTCATCCCCTCTCCGGCGTCCCTCGTGGAGGTGGTCCGCCAGCTGATGCAGGCCCCCGAGACGATGCCGGGCGACGGCCGTCCGTGGGCAAAGGCGGCCGAGCTGGAGCGGGCGCTGGAGGAGTGGGAAGACTAGGCCGAACGGCCGCCTGGGCGGGAGCCTCCGGAATTCTGCGGCAATTCTGCGGCATTCTGCGGCTCCCGACCATGATCACCTCTCGCCATGGTTGACCTGCACAAACACCCCCATCCATCGAATTCTGCGGTTTCTGCGGTTTCTGCGGCAGCCAAGAGGCCTCGCCAGCCGCACCCCTTGCCACCCCGACCTACCCCGACACCTGAAGGAGACCCTCATGAGCGAGCACGAGACCGCCCCTCAGCCCGCCCTCATATCCGTCACCCAGGCCGCCAAGATCCTGGGCCTGAGCCGGGCCACCGCCTACCGGTACGCCAGCAAGGGCCTGCTGCCCGTCAAGAGGTACGAGAACAGCGTGTACGTCCTGCACGCCCAGCTCATCGCCTCTTTGACCCCTGACAACGACCCGACCGAGGAGGCCGCGTGAGCAAGCGCAAGAAGCCGAAGCGTCCAGAGGGCAGCATCTACCAGCGCGGCCGGAAGTGGGCCTACGCGTTCGACGGACCGCCGCACCCGCTCACCGGCGAGCGCCAGCGGATCAGCAAGAGCGGGTTCGCGACGGCGGACGAGGCCGGAGAGGCGATGGACGAGGCCCGTGCCGCCGTCAAGGCCGAGACCTACGTCAAGCCCAACCGCGCCACCGTGGCCGACTTCTTCGAGGCCTGGTTCCCCTACGTCCGCACCACCACCGAACCGACCACCGCGGCCAACTACGCCGCGCTCGCCCGCGCCTACGTGCTGCCGTGGATCGGCAAGCGACCGATGCGGGACATCGTTCCCTCCGTGCTCGCCGCGCTGTACGACCACCTGCTCACCGAGGGGCGCCGCAAGCGGGACACCAACTGGGAGATGTACCAGGTGTGGCTGGACGCCCAGGTGGCCAAGCGGGAGATCCGGCCGCGCGAGATCGCGGACAAGGCCGGGGTGAGTTACGCCGCTGCTCACAAGGCGGTGCAGCGCTACCGGGCGGGCCGATTCCCCACGAAGCCCGCGCCGGGACTGTCGGCCAAGACCGTCAAGAGCGTGCACATCATGCTCAGTTCGGCCTTCACCACGGCGGTGGTGTGGAAGTACACGAGCGGCAACCCGGCCGCGCTCGTGAAACCGCCGTCCGTGCCGCGCAGGTCGCACAACACCTGGACCCCGCAGGAGATGACCCGCTTCCTTGAGGTCGCCAGGACGGACCGCCTCTACGCCCTGTGGGTGCTGATGGCCTCCACCGGAATGCGTCGCTCCGAGGTCTGCGGGTTGCGCGCACCCGCCCTCGACCTGGTTTCCGGCACGATCCGCATGACCAGCACCAGAGTGGTCGCCGGTGGAAAGGCCAAGGACGGCAGCGGCAAGAGCGCGAGAAGCCGTAGGCAGTTGGCGTTGGACAGGTTCACCGTCCAAGCGCTGCGCGTCCACCTCGCACAGCTCGACCAGGACAAGCGGGACTGGGGCGCGGGTTACCAGGACGTCGGGCTGGTCTTCTGCTGGGAGACCGGCAAACCGATCTACCCGGACACCCTGACCGAGCGGTTCAACCGCCTGGTCGACCTCGCAGGGGTGCCGCAGATTCGCCTGCACGACGTGCGTCACAGCTACGCGACCATCGCGCTCCGCTCGGGCGTGCACCCCAAGATCGTGAGCAGTCGGCTCGGCCACTCCACCGTGGCCTTCACGCTCGACACGTACTCCGCCGACGTCCCGGACCTGGACCGGCAGGCCGCCGAGGACATCAGTGGTCTATTCCTGCCGCCCAGCGGAGAGGAGGACGAGTGACCTGCTGACAGGCAGTTGGCTACCGTTTCGGCTACCGAACCTCGGTTTCCGGTCGTTCCTGCCTGTCCGCAAAAATAGGTGTACCCCTGACCTGCTGGTCAGGGGTACACTATGCGGTGTGGGCGATACAGGGATCGAACCTGTGACCTCTTCGGTGTGAACGAAGCGCTCTCCCGCTGAGCTAATCGCCCTCATTCAGTTTTCCCGCCCCGCTCTCGCGGTGTGTGCATACCGTACAACATCACCCCCGGTTTCCAAAAATCGGGCTCTCCAGCCACGCCCAGTCCAGCCCGAACCAGCCTCCCACCAGCGAGAACGCCCCGAGCAGCCAGCAGGTCGCCAGGACCACCAGGCACGTGCACGACACCACGAGCAGCTTCACGACCACCGACTGGCGCTTCAGCCACTCGACCCACGCGTCGTAGTAGCGCTTCGCGAACTTCAGCAGCCTGCCCGCCCACGCGAACTCCGTCGCCAGGATCGCCAAGCCCGCGAACACGACCAGCCAGCCGGGTCCGGGGTACGGGATCATCACGACTCCGAGGACCAGCACCAGCCCGCCGACGACCCCGACCCCGATGCGGTACGCCAGCCGCAGCGCGGGGTTGCGGCGGAACCACTTCGGGGTCGTGCCGATCGTCTTGTCCTCCTCGGTGCGCATTCGCCCATCATGGCTCACGCCGGTGTCACCAGGCCCGACGCGACTACATCCGATGGGGTGGCCGGCGCGGTCCTGCCCGGTTCCAGGGAGATCGCGTAGCGGTCGTGGGCGGCTGCCTCCGCGTTCCACGGGAGGAGTTCGGGGGTTCCGCCCTGAGCCGGGACGTCGAAGGTCGCCAGGGGGACCGGGGCCTCGCCGGTCAGGCCCCAGACGACGTAGACCTCGGCCTGGCCGTTCGGGGTCAGGGCTAGGGGGACCACTGCGGCATCGCCTGCTGTCGCCAGGAGGACGGCCTTGGGGTCGCCCGACTGCGACTGGAGGACGGTTCTGGACGCACCCGGATCGGCCGCCACGGAGAGCGCCCGCTGGTAGCGGTCCGCCCGCGCGTCGCCCTCGGCGACCTGGTCGGTCAGCTGGGACAGGCGCACTGCGGCTGCGGTGCCCGCCAGGAGGACCAGAGCGGCAGCCGCGGCGGTTGCCAGCCTCGCCCAGTGGCGGCGGGGCCTCAGCGGCACCACCGGAGGCACAGCGGGCGCAGGAGGCGTGGTGGGCGTGGCGGGCGTGGCAGTGGGGACGGCGGGCTCCGCGTCCACCGCCGCCAGCAGCCTGGCGCGCAGACGCGGCGGCGGGTCGTGCTGCTCCACGGCGCCGCCGATCACGGCCGCCACCTCCTCGGTCTCCCGCACCACCCGCGCGCACCGCGCGCACCCCGGCAGGTGCGCCAGGAACGCGACCTCCTCGTCCGGCCCCAGCGCCCGCAGCGCCCACCCGGCCGCCAGCTCCTCACCGGAGCAGCGCCCCGACTCCCCCGTCACCGCCGCGCCTCCGTCGCCTCGTCGTTCTCCCCGGTCCACACGGACCGCAGCAAGCCCCTCAGCCGCCGCACGGCCGCGAACGTGCGCGACTTCACCGTGCCCAGCGGCACCCCGGTCAGCGCCGCCACCTCGGCCTGCGTGTACCCGCCCAGGTAGGCCAGCGACAGCACCTGCCGCTGGTCCTCGGGCAACCTCCCCAGCGCGGCCCGCACCTCGGCGCCGACCAGCCCGGCCAGCGCGGCCCCGTCCGCGCCCTCCGCGGGCGGCACTGCGCGCTCGGACACCTCGTCGGTGAGCGGCACCGAGCGGACCCTGCGGGTGTTCTCCCTGCGGACCGCGTCGACCGCGCGGTGGTGCACGACGGTCATCAGCCACGTCCCGAACGCGCCCTTGGCGCTGTCGTACCCTTGTGGACTGCGCCACAGCACCAGGAAGGCCTCCTGCACCACGTCCTCGGCGAGGTCGGGGTCGACGCAGATCCTCCTGGCCAACGAGTAAGCCGGGCGACCGTAGCGGTCGTACAGATGTCCGAACGCGGTCCGGTCCCCCTCGACCACCCGCGCGACGAGGGCGGCGTCGACCGCTCTTCCGCCCGTCGTGGCAGGTGTCGGGGGGTCTGGGCGCGGCGGCGGTGCGGGCGGGTAAGCCACCAGAGAGGTCCTCACGTCCAACATTCGCGCAACAGCCGGTACCGGGTTCAGGTTAAACCGAGCAAGATGGCCCTAGAGGGGACATCAGCAGATACAGAGAGTAATAAAACAGGCACGTACAGAAGTCTTGTTAGCCCAGAAGGGTGATAAACGCCCCGATGTCGAGCGTTCCTCGCCACAGACACGTCACATCTGGCGAACTCGGTCGTTTGCTAGGCCGGGAAGGGAGAAGAGGGTAACGACGATGCGCAATGACCACGTCACGCTCCGCTCAACAGCGGTCTTCGACCTGCTGGCGCCACGCACCCCGGCTGTTCCGGTGCAGGTGGAGCTTCGATACGACACGAAGGACCCGTACGCGGTCATCGCCGCGTTCCGCACCGGCCGCGCCGGGTGGGTCGAGTGGGTGTTCGCCCGCGACCTCCTCGCCGACGGCCTGATCGCGGACGCGGGCGACGGCGACGTCCGGATCCGACCCGCGGCCGACGACCCCGAGGTGGTGGTGATCGAACTCAGCTCGCCGTCAGGGCACGCCATGTTCGAGGCCTCCGCGCAGGAGCTCGCCGACTTCCTCGACCGGACGTACGACGTCGTGGTGCCGGGGAACGAGCACCTGTGGGTCGACGTGGACGAGGCGCTGACGCACCTGATCTCCAACGACCTGAGCTGAAAGCGCAGGTAGCAGGGCTGGGGGACCCCCGATTTGATTCTCCGACCAGGTGTGTAATAAAGTTCCTCCTGCACCGAGGAAGACACGAACACCGGAGCCCGAAAGGGCAAAGGCGAGTGAATTCCGAGGGGCGTGCGGATGTAGCGCAGTTGGTAGCGCATCACCTTGCCAAGGTGAGGGTCGCGAGTTCGAGTCTCGTCATCCGCTCGGCAGAGGGCCCCTTGGGCTCAGGCCAAATATTCGGTGTGCTAGCATTCCGGAGAAGTTGGCGGAGTGGCCGAGTGGCTTAGGCAAGGGCCTGCAAAGCCCTGTACACGGGTTCGATTCCCGTCTCCGCCTCGGACGATTAGCTCAGCGGGAGAGCACTACCTTGACACGGTAGGGGTCACTGGTTCAATCCCAGTATCGTCCACAGGAGAAGGTCGAACGCCCGGTAGGTGGTTAACCACCTACCGGGCGTTCTGCTGTGCGCGGAGCACTTCCGGTCGGGCCACGAGGATGACCAGCGTCACGCGCGAGCAATTCCCCGCAGCCCCCCGAATGGACCGGGCTCCACCCGCTCGCCGGGTGGAACGCGGCTCCGCGCACCACTCCATCCGTGGTTCGCCGATTCTTGCGGCGGCCGGTGAGAAGAGGAGTCATCGTGCGGTACGGGCGTTCGGACGACGAGTGGGAGACGCTGGCGGAGGAGGGGAAGAGATTCCTCGTCGAGCAGGCGGAGATGAAGCGCATGACCACGTACACGGAGTTCAACGCGACCATCGCGCGGCGGACGGGTCTGCGCGCGTTCGACTTCGACGCGGAGTCCGAGCGGGCCGCGCTCGGCGACCTGCTCGGGCAGATCGCCCAGGACGCGTTCGCGGAGACCGGCGGGCTGCTGATCAGCGCGCTCGTGCAGTACCTGAGCTCGAACGACGCGGGGTCCGGGTTCTACGCGCTGGCCAGGGCCAAGGGGCTGCCGGTGCCGGGCAACGCCACCGAGCGCCAGCTGTTCTGGGCCGGGCACGTGGGCGCGGTGCACAAGCACTACGCGCGACCGGTCGCGCGCAGGCACAGCGTGTGACGCGGCCCGCGGGCTCGGCCTGACGTCGGCCGCTCCCCGGTGGCGGGGAGCGGCCGACGTCTGCGGGTCGGGTTCGGGGCAGCGGCGGGGGGCGGAGCAGCAGCGGGGTCGGGGCAGCAGCGGGGTCGGGGCAGCGGGGTCAGGGCGTGGGAGCGCCGAACCACTCGCGCAGGCGGGCGTCCAGGGCTCCCTGGTCCTCCCCCGCCCAGGCCACGTGGCCGTCCGGGCGGAGCAGCACGGCGGGCTCGGCGAGCTGCTCGCCGACGTCGACGACGTGGTCCACCCGGTCCGCCCAGCGCGACGCGGTGAGCGCCCCGGTCTGGTCGAGGAGCAGGCCCCGGCCTGCGCGGGTGAGCTCGTAGAGGCGGGAGCGCTTGAGCTGGAGGTCGCGCAGGCGCCTGCCGACCAGCGGGTGGTCGTCGCCGAGGTCGTAGCGAAGGTCGATGGCGACGACCTTGCCGATGAGGTGGCGGTTGACCTCCTCGAAGTCCATCAGCTCGGACAGCAGCTCGCGGACGGCCACCGGGCCGGGTTCGGTGGAGATCAGCTGCATCTGGGCGCGGGTGTTGTCCAGGACGCCGCGGGCGACCGGGCGGCGTTCGGTCCCGTAGGTGTCCAGCAGGGTCGGCGGGGCCCAGCCGTTGACGGTGGCGGCCAGCTTCCAGCCGAGGTTGACGGCGTCCTGGAGGCCGAGGTTGAGGCCTTGGCCACCGGTGGGCGGGTGGACGTGGGCGGCGTCGCCCGCGAGCAGGACGCGGTCGACGCGGTAGCGCTCGGCGAGCCTGGTGGCGTCGCCGAAGCGGGAGAGCCAGCTCGGGTTCCTGGCGCCGAAGTCGGTTCCGGCGGTGGCGCGGAGCTGGGCGGCGAACTCGTCCAGGGTCGGCGGGGTGGAGCGGTCCTCGGCGACCTCGTCGGCCGGGACGACGACGCGGTAGCGGCCGTCGCCGAGCGGGCCCGCGCCGAAGCGGAGCTGGGTCCTGCGGACCTCGGTGACGATCCTGGTGATCTCCTCGGGGGGCGCGGTGAGCTCCAGTTCGCCGAGGAGGGTGTCGACCTTGCTGGGCTCGCCGGGGAACGGGATGCCGAGGAGCTTGCGGACGGTGCTGCGGCCACCGTCGCAGCCGACCAGGTGGCGGGCGCGGAGGGTGGAGCCGTCGGCGAGCTCGGCGGTGACGCCGTCGGCGTCCTGGGTGAGGCCGGTGAGCCGGGCGCCCCTGCGGATCTCGGCGCCCGCGCGGAGGGCGTGGGCGGTGAGCAGGGACTCGACGACCGGTTGGGGGATGCCGAGGACGTAGCCGTGGGCGGTGTCCAGTGCGCCCGGCGGGAGGGGTTTGGTGATGCCCGCGAAGAAGCCGCCCAGGGGGTGCTTGGTCCCGCGCGCGAGGAAGTCCTCCAGGAGGCCGCGCTGGTCGAGGATCTCGATGCTGCGCACGTGCAGGCCCAGCGCGCGGACGTGCGCGGGCGGTTCCGGCTCCCGGTCGAGGACCAGGGTGTCGACGCCGTGCAGCCGCAGCTCGGCGGCCAGCACGACACCGGTCGGTCCGGCGCCGACGATGATCACGTCAATCATGGTTGCCCGTTCGCCGTGGTTGGTTCAGCCTGCCGCCGCGCGGGGTGGGGCGCAGCGCGGGAACCCGGTCGGGCCGGGGTCCTCGCGGCTTCGGGCGGAGATTGTGCGGCCGGGTGGGGGGGCTTGCGGCAAGAGGGGGTGTGCGCTATACGTTGGGAGTGGCGGGGAGTGGTGTCCGCCTTTTCTCCCCCGGTTCCGGGGATCGCCGAGGTGGTCGACGTCGCGTTTGACCGCGCCGTGCCCGCGCCACCGGGGTGCGGTGGCGCGGGCACGCCGGTCAGGCCGCCTGGGCCTGGTTGTAGAGGTTCTGGGCGTCCGCGCCGAAGTACGGGCCGAACATCCAGAACGGCAGGATCACGATCTTGTAGCTGTTCACCGAGATCAGCGTTCCCGTTCCGGTGGCCTCGGAGAAGCCGTGGAACCACGGGCCGCCGCTCGCGCCTCCGGTCATGTCGCAGGTCAGGCCGATGCCGGAGCTGAGGAAGGCGTTGAAGGTGGTTCCGCTGCAGTAGACGAGCTTCGTGCCGTCGTACGGGTCGGCTGCTGGGTAGCCGAAGGCGTAGGCGGGGGCGGCCTTCGGCTGGTTGAACGCGATGCCCTGGGCGCCCACGACGTCGGTGAGGTTCTGGCCGTTCAGCTGGTTGACGACGATCGCGCCGACGTCGTAGTTGATGTCCTCGGTCGCGTTCCACTGCGGGGTGCTGTAGGTGGCGCGGGCGGTCCAGGTGCCGTACGGGGTGGCGCCGTTGTCGTAGGCGGGGACGAAGACGACGTTCGCGTGGTACGCGCCGTCGAGCTTGACGCAGTGGCCTGCGGTGATCACGGTGCTCTTGTTGGCGCTGGTCACGGCGTTGCCGCTGCACGAGGCGGTGCGGCCCTGGTAGGTGAAGAAGACGCGGCCCGCGGTGGTGACGACGGCGCCGCCCCCGGTCCACTGGGCGCCGCCGCTGGGGATCGCCTCGGGGGCGATCTGGGCCGGTAGGGCGGCGGGGACGTCCTTCACGTCCGACGGGGCGACGGTGGGCAGGTCCAGCGGGGCTGCGGAGCGCATCCGGTCCGGGGTCCAGTAGTCGGACACCTCGGACGGCTTGGGGGTCTTGGACGCTTCGGGGGCCGCTTGGGCCAGCGGGACGGCCAGCAGGGGTAACAGGAGGGCGATCGCCAGTGCTCCCAGTGGTGCGCGCATGGGGTTTCCACCTCTCGTGGGCGGGCGGCAGGGACCGTCACCTGGAAGCTACCGACGAGGGGTGGGCGCGCGTCTCCGGCTAACGGGTGAGGTCGCCGGGCGAAAACCTTTGCGGGGTGGCGAGTGGCGGTTTGTCCACTGTGGATGGTCAGCGGGACGCGTCGTGCACGGTGATGGCCACCTGGGTCCGGTTGGCCGCACCCAGCTTGGCCATGATCCGTCCGATGTGGACCTTCACGGTCGACTCGCTGAGGAACAGCTCCTTGGCGATCTCGGCGTTGCTCGCGCCCCGGCCGACCGCCTCGGCGACCTCGCGCTCCCTCGGGGTGAGGCCGGACAGCCTGCGGCGCGCCTCCGTTCGGCCGTCCGGTTCGGCGGCGAACTCCAGCAGCAGGCGCTTGGTGACGCCGGGCGAGATCATGGCCTCGCCGCGCGCCACCACGTGCACCGCGCGCACCAGGTCGCGGGGCGGGGTGTCCTTGAGCAGGAAGCCGGTCGCGCCGCCGCGCAGGGCCGCGTGCACGTACTCGTCCAGGTCGAACGTGGTGAGCACGACGACGGCGGGCGCGTCCGGGAGGGCGGTGACCCTGCGGACCACCTCAAGGCCGTCGACGCCGGGCATCTGCACGTCGGTGAGCACCACGTCCGGGTGGAAGCGGTCGACCAGGTCGAGCACGTCCGAGCCGTCGGCGGCCTCGGCGACCACGCGCAGCTCGGGGTCCGACTCCAGGATCAGCCTGATGCCGCCGCGCACGAGCTCCTCGTCGTCGAGCAGGAGCACCTTGACCGCCACCGCGCCGTCCGTTCAGCAGGGGAACTCAGCACGGACAACGTACCCGCCGCCCTCCGCTCGCGCGGACACCGTCCCACCGGCCTGGGTCACCCGCTCGCGCATCCCGAGCAGCCCGTAGCCGGAGCCGGGAACGGCGCCGCCGGGGCGCGCGGGGACGCCGTTGGCGACCTGCACCACCAGCCGCTCCCCCACCTCCAGCAGCACCCGGACGGGCGCGCCGGGGGCGTGCTTGCCCGCGTTGGTCAGCGCTTCCTGGACGACCCGGTAGGCGGCGCGGCCGACCGCCGGTTCCACCTCGGGCAGCGGGTCGGGGCGGACCAGGTCGACCCGGCCGGGCGCGTCGGCCACCAGGGACGCGATGCCGGGCAGGCCGGGGGCGACCACCTCGGACTCGTCCTCGCGCAGCACCCGCAGCACGTCGCGCAGCTCGGACAGGGCGGCGGAGCTGGACTTGCGGATGATCTCGGCGACCTCGGCGGTCTGACCGTCCGCGATGACGGTGAGGGCGCCTGCCTGGAGGGCGATCACGCTGACCCGGTGGGCGACGACGTCGTGCATCTCGCGGGCGATGCGGCGGCGCTCGGCGGTGACGGCGCGCTCGGCGAGCAGGTCGCGCTCGCGCTCGGCGGTCTCGGCGCGCTCGCGCAGCAGGTCCAGCACCTTGGCGCGCTGGTGCACCCAGACGCCGGTGAGGAGGGGGAGGAGGGTGAAGACGGCGTTGGTGACCAGGTAGGAGGGCCAGTCGAGGCGGTCGGCGAGGAAGGCGGGGACGAGGAACGCGAGGTAGGTGGGGGTGGCGGCCAGCCAGGTGCGCCAGGTGAAGCCGTGGCGGGCGGCGGTGGTGTGCAGGCCGATGACCAGGACGGTCCGTGGGGCGGTGAGGAACACGCCGAGCACGCCCATGACGACCGAGAGGAGCAGGCCGATCGCGACGGTGAGCAGGGGCCAGCGCCTGCGGACCAGGAGGGCGGGGGCGGTGAGGAGGAAGGTCGTGGTGGCTGCGGGGCCGCCCCTGGAGAGGACCTCAAGGCCGGCGCCCGCGGTGATCGCGGCGGCTACGGCGAGGTCGAGGAGGAAGAGGGAGCGGCGGCCTTGCCAGGTGGTGTCCAGCCAGGGGACGCGGGACCAGAACTCGGGACGGGAGGTTCTCGGGCGGGCGGTCCTCGGGCGGGCGGTCCTCGGGCGGGCGGTCCTCGGGCGGGGCGGGGCGCCGTCGGGGGGTGCCGCGCTCTCCACGCCTGGGGCTCCTCACGTGCCGGGGCGGCGGGCGCCGCTCGTCCGTTCAGGTTAACGAGTCCGCGCAGGTGGGGACAGGGGTTCGGGGGTTGGACGAAAGTAGTAGATCCGGCGGGGACGGGGGCGGGGGGCGGGACGGCGTGGTTGCGTCGTTCCGTCTTGGCGATGTGGCCCGTGTCGCACGATCTGGGGGTTTTGGTGCGCGCGGACGAGGTGGCGGTCAGGTGTGGTGGACGGGTGGTGTCGCGTGGTGGTGGAGAGACGCGGTGCCGGATTAATGGCGGTCATCGCGGATAACCCCTCCGGACGACAGCCGGACGCCCGCTCGACGTGACGCGGGGCCGGTCTTCGGGGACGGAGGGAGTGCCGTGGCACTGGCATCGCGGGTGGACACAGCACGGGCGTTCGGGCGGGTTCTGCTGCCGACCCTGGCCAAGGGGGTGATCGTTCGGCGGCCGTGGGTGCTGGCGGTGGAGCAGCGCGGGCAGGCCGACGAGGCCGCGATCCGGACGGTGGCCGCGTTGCGGGCCAAGCACGGGCCGGGGCCTGTGCGGCTGCGGGTGCCTGGGCGGAGCGTGGCGCTGGTGGTGTCGGTGGAGGACGTGGTCCGGCTGCTGGACGACACGCCTGAGCCGTTCGCGCCCGCGACGGTGGAGAAGCGGGCCGCGCTCCGGCACTTCCAGCCGCACGGGGTGCTGGCCACGCGCGGGGCCGAGCGCGGGGAGCGGCGGCGGTTCACCGAGGAGGCGTTGCGGCCGGAGAACGCCGACTGGGAGCGGGTGGTTCGGGACGAGGCGGATCTGCTGGTCAGGCACGCGCGCAGCACCGGGGTGCTGACCTGGGACTCCCTCTCGCAGGCCTGGTGGCGGATCGCCCGGCGGATCGTGTTCGGGAGCGGGGCGCGCGGGGACGAGGAGTTGACGGGGCTGCTGGGGGCGTTGCGGGCGGATGCGAACTGGGCTTACCTGCGACCGCGCCGGGAGGGGGTGCGGCGGCGGTTCGAGGAGCGGGTTCGGGAGCACGCCGAGCGCGGTGAGGCGGGTGGGCTGGCCGAGGGGCGTCCGGTGCGGGACGTGGTCGAGCAGGCGCCGCACTGGCTGTTCGCGTTCGACGCGGCCGGGATCGTGGCGATGCGGGCGCTGGCGGTGGGGGCGGCCGGGGACGAGCCTGGGTCGGTGAGCGTGCTGGAGTCGGCGCGGTTGTGGCCGACCACGCCGGTGATCCTGCGGGAGAGCACGCAGGAGACCCGGTGGCACGGGGAGGTGCTGCCCGCCGGGACGACGTTCGTGATCTTCACGCCGTACTTCCACCGGGCGCACGGCGACTCGTACCGGCCGGACCTGTGGCCGCAGGGCGCGCCGGGGGTGGTGCCGTTCAGCGGTGGTCCGGCGGTGTGCCCCGGTCGGGACCTGGTGCTGGCGAGCGCGGGGTTGCTGGTGGAGGTGCTGCGGGAGCAGCTGGTGTTCCGCAAGCGGTTGCGCGAGCCGCTGCCCGCGACGCTGGACCACACCGCGCTGGAGCTGGAGGTGACCACGCCCGAGGACGCGCGGCCTCGGGCGCACGCCGGTCGGGGTGACTGAGCCCCGTTGCTGAGCCGCCGCTGAGCCGCCGCTGAGCCGAGTTGTTGGTGGGCGCGGGCTAGCGGACCTTCCCCGGTTCCAGCGGGTAGGGGATGAAGGTGCTGCGGTTCGCGTCCACGCGCAGCGGCCTGCCGACCGGGGGCATCGAGCGCTGCGGGCAGAGGGGGCGGTCGCAGGTCTGGCAGCCGGGGCCGATCGGGGTGGCCGCCGAGGCGTCCTCCAGGTCGACGCCGGTGGAGTAGACCAGGCGTGAGGCGTGCCGGATCTCGCAGCCGAGGCCGACCGCGTAGATCTTGCCGGGGCTGGCGTAGCCGCCCCGGCTGCGCGAGACGGTGCGGGCCACCCACAGGTAGCGCTGGTTGTCCGGCATCGCGGCGACCTGGGTGATCACCTTGCCGGGAGCGGAGAACGCGCCGTAGACGCTCCACAGCGGACAGGTGCCACCGGCGCGGGAGAAGTGGAAACCGGTGGCGGACTGGCGCTTGGAGACGTTGCCCGCCCGGTCGACGCGCACGAAGGAGAACGGGATCCCGCGCTCGCCGGGGCGTTGGAGGGTGGTGAGGCGGTGGCAGATCGTCTCGAAGCTCATCGCGAAGTGGT
Source organism: Actinosynnema pretiosum (assembly GCF_024171695.1). Classification (GTDB taxonomy): domain Bacteria; phylum Actinomycetota; class Actinomycetes; order Mycobacteriales; family Pseudonocardiaceae; genus Actinosynnema; species Actinosynnema pretiosum. The sequence goes on from NZ_JAMTCF010000024.1 coordinate 39,808, forward strand.
CGGAGAGGAGTTCGATGTCGTAGCGCAGCTTCTCGGCGCTCTCGTGGAACGAGCGGTACGGCAGCAGCAGCGCGGCGGCGGCGTAGCGGGCGAGGCCGATCCGGATCAGCGAGCGCACCGGGCCCTCCGGCTCGCGGCTCTCCTGGACGATCGCGTCCAGCTCGTCGCCGAACTCCAGCAGCGCGATCTGGGTGGCCATGCGGAACGCCTGCTGGCCGGGGCGCAGGTTGCCGGACAGCCGCAGCACCCGGTTCACCGGGTCGTAGTGGTGCAGCTCCCCCGCCGAGTTGTGGTTGCCCAGCTCGCCCGCGATGCCCTGGACGCGCACGCCGTGCCGGTCGGAGAGCCGGGCGGCCAGGGCGGAGCGCATCTCGCCGGGGCGGATGCCGGTGCGGCCCGCCACCTCCTCGGCGGCGGTGTCCAGCTCGGCGAAGTGGTTGGCGTGCGTGTAGAAGAAGTCCCGCACCCGCTCGTGCGCGCCGACGACCAGCTCGCCGGACCGGTCCCCCGCGACGGCGGTGAGCTGCTCGTCGGCCTGCCGGTAGCGGCGATGCAGGTCGATCACCGCCCTGGCCAGCTCGGGGCGGGAGGTGGCGACCTCGCGCAGGTCGCCGGGTGAGACGTCGGTGCCGGACAGGGCCTCCTGGAGCTCGGCGAACAGGCGGGCCGAGTCGTGGGTGGCGAAGAACGAGGCGTCCACGCCGAACGACTCGGTGAGCCGCAGCAGCACGGGCACGGTCAGCGGGCGCGAGTCGTGCTCGATCTGGTTGAGGTAGCTGGCCGAGATGCCGAGCGCGCGGGCCAGCTCGACCTGGGTGAGCCCGCGCTCCTCCCGCAGCCTGCGCAGACGTGCTCCGACGAACGTCCTGGCCATGGCGCACCTCCGTGGTGAGACGACCCAGGGTAGGGCAGTTTCGCGAACTTGCGCATTTGCTGAATTAGCAGAACGGGGGGTGGGGATTTTCTGAAATTCGCAGATTGCGTCGGTCGTCCCGGCTTCGCGGGGCGCGCATCGTTCACCGCAGCGGGACTTCAGCCGGTGGCAGTGGGTGGGACGGACGACGTGGAGGGCCTTGCGATGTTGAGCGCGGAGCAGATCGCCGAGCAGTGGGCCACCGACGCGCGGTGGGCCGGGATCGAGCGCACGTACGGCGCGGAGGATGTCGTGCGGCTGCGGGGCAGCGTGGTGGAGGAGCACACGCTGGCGCGGCGCGGGGCGGAGCGGTTGTGGGAGCTGCTGCACGACGAGGAGTACGTCAACGCGCTGGGCGCGCTGACCGGGAACCAGGCGGTGCAGCAGGTCAAGGCCGGGCTGAAGGCGATCTACCTGTCGGGGTGGCAGGTCGCGGCGGACGCGAACCTGTCCGGGCAGACCTACCCGGACCAGAGCCTGTACCCGGCGAACTCGGTGCCGCAGGTGGTGCGGCGGATCAACAACGCGCTGCTGCGGGCCGACCAGATCGAGCACGCCGAGGGGCGCGGCGGTGAGCGGGAGTGGCTGGCGCCGATCGTCGCGGACGCCGAGGCCGGGTTCGGCGGGGTGCTCAACGCGTTCGAGCTGATGCGCGGCATGATCGCGGCGGGTGCGGCGGGGGTGCACTGGGAGGACCAGCTCGCGTCGGAGAAGAAGTGCGGGCACCTGGGTGGGAAGGTGCTGATCCCGACCGGGCAGCACGTGCGCACGCTGAACGCGGCGCGGCTGGCCGCCGACGTGTCGGGGGTGCCGACGGTGGTGGTCGCCAGGACCGACGCGCAGGCCGCGACGCTGCTGACGACGGACGTGGACGAGCGGGACCGGCCGTTCACCACCGGTGAGCGCACCGCCGAGGGGTTCTACCGGGTGCGTGGCGGGATCGAGCCGTGCGTGGCGCGGGGGCTGGCGTACGCGCCGCACGCCGATCTGCTGTGGATGGAGACCTCGCTGCCGGACCTGGACGTGGCGCGCGAGTTCGCCGAGGCGATCAAGGCCCGGTACCCGGAGCAGATGCTGGCGTACAACTGCTCGCCGTCGTTCAACTGGCGCAAGCACCTGGACGACACGACGATCGCGAAGTTCCAGCGGGAGCTGGGGCACATGGGCTACAAGTTCCAGTTCATCACGCTGGCCGGGTTCCACGCGCTCAACCACTCGATGTTCGACCTGGCTCGCGGGTACGCGGAGAGCGGGATGAGCGCGTACGTCGAGCTGCAGGAGCGGGAGTTCGCGGCGGAGGCGGGTGGTTACACGGCGGTCAAGCACCAGCGCGAGGTCGGGACCGGGTACTTCGACCGGGTCAGCACGGCGCTGAACCCGAGTGGTGAGACCACGGCGCTGTCCGGGTCGACGGAGCAGGCGCAGTTCGCCTGAGGGTGGGATTCGTTGGGGCAGTTCGGTTTCCGGGCAGGAGGAGGGAGAGCGGCGTGCAGGAGTACCGCAGGACGGAGATCACCGGGGCGTTCGGTGAGCGGTTCGAGGAGGTCCTGCCCCCGGAGGCGGTCGCGTTCGTGGCCCGGCTGGACGACCGGTTCGCGGGTGGGCGGGCGGAGCTGCTGACCGAGCGGCGGGAGCGGCGGGAGGGGTTCGCGGCCGGGGCCGTTCCGGACTTCCTGGCCGAGACCGCGCACGTCAGGGACGACCCGTCGTGGCGGGTGGCGCCGGTCGCGCCGGGGTTGGCGGAGCGGCAGGTGGAGATCACCGGGCCGCCGGACCGGAAGATGGCGTTGAACGCGCTCAACTCCGGGGCTCGGGTGTGGATGGCGGACTTCGAGGACGCCACCTCGCCCACGTGGCGGAACCTGGTGTCGGGGCAGGTGAACCTGCTCGACGCGGTGGAGGGGCGGATCGAGTTCACGGGTGAGAGTGGGAAGCGGTACGAGCTGGGGGCTGATCCGGCGACGATCGTGGTCCGGCCGCGCGGGTGGCACCTGGTGGAGAAGCACGTGGTGGTCGGGGGGCGGCCGGTTTCGGCTTCGCTGTTCGACTTCGGGTTGTTCTTGTTCCACTGTGGACGGAGGTTGGTGGAGAGGGGGGCTGGGCCGTACTTCTACCTTCCGAAGTTGGAGGGGTATAGGGAGGCGCGGCTGTGGAACGAGGTCTTCCTGTTCGCGCAGGAGGAGTTGGGGCTGGCTCGGGGGACTATCCGGGCGACGGTGCTGATCGAGACGATCACTGCGGCGTTCGAGATGGAGGAGATCCTCTACGAGCTGCGGGAGCACAGCTCGGGGTTGAACGCGGGGCGGTGGGACTACGTCTTCAGCGTCATCAAGAACTTCGGGGAGCGGGAGGGTTTCGTGCTGCCCGATCGGGGGGCGGTGACGATGGAGGCGCCGTTCATGCGGGCTTACGCGGAGCTGCTGGTGCGGACTTGTCACAAGCGGGGGGCGCACGCGATCGGGGGGATGGCGGCGTTCGTGCCGAGCCGGGACGTCGAGGCGAACGCGGTGGCGCTGGAGGCGGTCGCGGCGGACAAGCGGCGTGAGGCCGGGGACGGGTTCGACGGGTCGTGGGTGGCGCATCCGGGGCTGGTGGAGGTGTGCGCGGGGGCGTTCGAGCGGGCCGATCGGGTGGGTGGGGTGGGCGGGCTGGACCGGGTGGGCGGGGTGGACCGGGTGCGGGAGGAGGTGGTGGTGACGGGGGCGGATCTGCTGGCGGTGGACCGGACTCCGGGGCGGGTTACCGAGGCCGGGCTGCGGGGGAACGTGTCGATCGCGGTTCGGTACCTGGAGTCGTGGTTGTCGGGGGTGGGGGCGGTGGCGATCGACGGGTTGATGGAGGACGCGGCCACTGCGGAGATCTCGCGGTGCCAGGTGTGGCAGTGGGTTCGGCACGGGACGCCGCTCGCCGAGGGTGGGGTGGTGCGGGAGGAGCTGGTGCGGGAGGTGCTGGAGAAGGAGCTGCTGGCGGTTGCCCCGGAGTGGCGGGAGGCGGTGCGGGAGGTGTTCGTGGAGAACACGTTGGTGGAGCGGTTGCCGTTGTTCTTCACGACCAGGGCTTACGCGCGGTATCTGGTCGAGCGCGGGTAGTGGGAGGGGATGGGCGAGGGGGCCGCGCGGAGCGGCCCCCTCGCGGCGTTTGGGCTGGTCGGGTGGGGTGTGGCGGGGATCGGGGGCGGAGGGGTGGCACCATGTCGGTGGCGTGGCGGGTGAGTGCGAGGGGTGGGTTCGGTGGAGGCTGGCGGCGGGGGTGCGGGCGTGGGTGCGGGTGCGGGCGAGGGGCGGGTGAAGCGGGCTGATGCCCGGCGGAACCAGGAGGCGTTGCTCGACGCTGCCGCTGCGGTGTTCGTGACAGGTGGGGTTGAGGCGCCGGTTCGGGACATCGCCGCCAGGGCCGGGGTGGGGGTTGGGACCATCTACCGGCACTTTCCCACCCGTGCGGATCTGGTGATCGCGGTGTTCCGGCACCAGGTGGACGCTTGTGCTGAGGCTGGGCCCGCGTTGTTGGCCAGTTGTTCTTCGCCGCACGAGGCGGTGCGGCGGTGGGCGGATTTGTTCGTGGACTTCCTGGTGACCAAGCACGGGTTGGCTTCGGCCATGCGGTCCGATGACGAGGGGTTCCAGGCGTTGCACGCGCATTTTTTGGAGCGGTTGCTGCCGGTGTTCGCCGGGTTGCTGACTGCGGCGGAGGGTGCGGGTGAGGTGCGGGAGGGGTTGGTGGCGCAGGAGGTGCTGATGGGGATCGGCAACCTGTGCATCGGGGCTGACCTTGACCCGTCTTACGACGCCCGGCGGGTGGTGGGGTTTTTGGTGGACGGGCTGCGGGTGCGTTGAGGGTTGAGGAAGTGAAGGGCAAGAGCTGAAGAGCTCGCCTCGCCGGCGGGGCAGGCCTCCAAAAAAGAGGGGGAAGGGCTCTGCCGGCCGGTGGCCGTTGGTCTTGTGGTCCCGTTGTACTACTGCGGTGGTCCGGGTCCCTCTTCTCCGTTTGGCCTCCTTTCAGGCAAGCACACTCGTCAAGACGCCGTATGACTGTGCGGTCTGCCGAACAGTGCGGCGGCATCTTGACGAGCGCGCTCGGGCTGCGCCAGGCCAAACGGAGAAGAGGGACGCGGGATTGGGGCTGCTTGGGCTCGCTGCGCTCGCCCCGCAGCCCGCGACGCGGTCAGCCCGCTAGTGCGGTTGGCTTGCGGCTAGCTGGTACTGGGTGGGGGCGTTAGGGCTGGTAGGGGGCTGCGATGTCGAGTACCCAGGTGACGCCGAAGCGGTCCTTCAGCATTCCGTAGAGCGGGGCCCAGGTTGATGGTGCCAGCGGGGCGAGGATCTGCGCGCCCTCGGACAGGGCGTTCCAGCGGGTGGTGAGTTCGGCCTCGTCGTCGCCGCGCACGGAGACGAAGAACGGGGCCGTGCCCGCGTCCCACTCGCGGGACGGGGGGACGTCGTAGGCCATCACCGCGAAGCCCTCGGGGGAGGCTGCCTGGCCCCACATGATCTGGTCGGCCTGCTCCGGGGTCTCGGCGGCGTGGGCGTCCGCGTAGGTGACCGCGACCAGGTGGCCGCCGAAGACGTCGCGGTAGAACTCCAGGGCCGCGCGGGCGTTGCCTCGGAAGTTCAGGTGGGGGGTGACGTTCACGGTCATCGGTGGTTCTCCTCGGTGTGCCGTCGTGCTGTGGGACGACACTCGCAGGGGTAGCGGCCAGGTTGTGGCCGCTACCCCCGCGTGTGAGGGAAGTTGTCAGCGGTTGGCCGGTTCCAGGGCGGTCACCCCCTCCCTGGACTCGGCCAGGTGGTCGTCTACCACGGTGTCCCTGGCCTCCACGCCCGCCGGGACGACCGCGCCGGGGAGGAGCACCGAGCCGTGCACGAGTGCGCCCGGTTCTACCACCGCGCCGGGGAACACGACGCTGTCGCGCAGGTCGACGCCGCGCAGGTCCACGCCGTCCGGGAGGCGGTGCGGGAGGAGGCTGCCGGTCAGCGGGTCGAAGCGGGGTGGCTCGCCCGCCAGGGTTGTGGGCAGGGCGTCGAGCGGGAGGGGGGACGGGCTGGTGAGCAGCTTCAGGTGCTCCTCGCGGTAGCGGGCCACGGTGCCGATGTCGGCCCAGTAGCAGGAGATCGGGTGGGCCAGGACGCGGTGGCCCTGCGCGATCATGTGCGGCAGGACGTCGCGGCTGATGTCGTGCTGCCAGGCGTCCTGCGGCTGCGCGTCCAGCTCGGCCAGGACGCGCTCCAGCACGTCTGCCTTGAAGAGGCAGAACGCGGTGAAGATTAGATCTGAGGTGGGGTTCTCCGGCTTCTCTACGAGTTTGCGGACGGCCAGGGCGTCGTCCACCTCGACCATGCCGAAGAGGGAGACGTAGCGGCGTTCGATGCGCTGCACGCCGATCGTCACGTCCGCGTCGGCCGCTCGGTGGGCCTTGATCATCGGGCCGTAGTCCAGGTCGTAGACGTGGTCGGCGTGCTGCACCAGGACGTCGCGGGCGCCTGGGGCGAACACGTGCTCCGCGTTGGCCAGGAGGGCGTCGGCCGTTCCGCGTTCCGGTGGGCGTTCGGGGAGGGGGCCGTCGTGGCCTGAGCGGATCAGGGGGTCGTGCGGTCCGAAGTGGACTTTCAGGTTCTTGCCGTCCCAGTTGGCGCGGAGGTGGTCGATCAGGTCGCGTTCGCGGTGCAGGGACATCAGGACCAGTTCGGGGATGCCCGAGCGGACCGCGTTGGCGACGCTGAAGTCGACCAGCCTGCACGAGGCGGCGTAGGGGACGAGTGGCTTGCAGGTGTGGTCGGTGAGCCTGCCCATGCGCTCGCCCAGTCCTCCGGCGAGCAGGGCGGCGCGGACGTCTGCGGTCACCAGGTCCTCCCCTGCGGGTGGGATTGTGGGAGCAGGGTGCGGAGGAGGTGGGTTGAGGTCGCCACGCCTTGCTCCCTGGGGATCAGGGCGTCCTCGTGCTCGACGTAGAGGGCGCCGGTGAAGCCGACGTCCAGCAGGGCTGCGGTGATGGCGGGCCAGTCCAGTTCGCCTGCGCCCAGGGTGCGGAAGCGGATCGCGGGGCCGGGGCCGTAGCGGGACCAGCCCGCGCCGCGCGGGTCGCCTGGGGCGGTCCAGCGCTGGAGGTCCTTGGCGTGGGCTGCGGCGGTTCTGGCGCCCAGGCGGTGGATGGCGGTGACGGGGTCGTGGCCGACCGCTGCCAGGTTCGCGGCGTCCAGGCAGAGGCGGACGTCGGCCGGGTGGGTGGCGGTGGCGTCGAGGAGGGCCTCGGCGCTGGTCGGGTCGTAGGCGACCTGCTTGGGGTGGGGTTCGACCAGGACGGTGATGTCCAGTTCCGCGGCCAGGTCCAGGAGTGGGGTGGCTGCTTTGCGCCAGTGGTCGATGTTGTCGGACCAGGAGACGTGGCTGTGCCACCAGGACAGCCAGCGGGACAGGTCGGGGACGCCGAGCATCAGGCGCACCTGGGGGACGCCGAGGTCGGCTGCGGCTCTGAGGGTGGCCTCGGCGTGGCGGCGGGCGTGGGCGGCCTTGTCCTCCGGGGTGCCGGGGTGGACGGGGTCGGTGTGCGGGCCGTGCGGGCCCAGGAGGAGTTGGGTGTCGCGGCTGTTGCTCAGGCAGGCGACTCGGACGGTGCTGAGGGCTTCTGCGGTCTCCTCGCGGTAGCGGGGGTCGCGTTGCCAGCGGACGGCGTCGAACAGGCCCGAGGTGGTGTCGGTGGGCAGGTCGACGACGTCTGCGGACTTGGCGGCGGCCAGTGCCGCCGTGAGGCCGGAACCGCCCCAGGAGGCCAGGCAGAGACCGATTGGGATGGGTGGGGTGGAGGGGGGTTCTCGGTCTGGCGTGGGTGGGGTGAGGGGGCGTTGTTCTGGGAGTTGGTGGAGGTCGAGCAGCCAGGCGGAGTGGTCCTCGATGGTGTGCGGCAGGACGATCTCGCCCGCGTGCTCGCAGGACTGGAGGGCGGCTTGGACGGTGCGGGCCGGTTCGTCCACCGGGAGGACCTCGGTGATCGGGAGGGCGGCGCGCAGGCGGACCTCCAGTTCCGCCAGGAACTCCGGGCAGCCGTGCGGCACTCCCCCGCCGACCGCGACCGGGAACGGTTGCGCCCCTGGGGTTCCAGGGAGCAGGCCCGCCGCCTCGGCCGCCGCCCGCGCGCCGGTGACCAGGTCGTCGAGCGCTTGGTCGACGATGCCTGTCGCGACCGCGTCGCCGTCGACCCAGGCCCGGCAGACCTGCGGGGCCAGCGCCGCGACCGCCGCCTTGGGGTGGGAGCGGTCGGCCAGCTCGCGGGCGAGTGCGGCGGGTGTGGGGTGGTAGGCGGTGGTGAGGGTGGTGCGGGGGCCTCGGCCGTCGGCGCCGCGCACGGCTGCCCGCAGGCCCGCAAGGCCCAGGTCGAACGCGCTGCCCTCGTCGCTGCCCAGGTACTCGCAGCCGCCCACGCGGACGGGGGGCGCCTCGCCGGAGCAGGCCAGGAAGCCCGAGCCGGTGCCGCAGACGACGACCACGCCCCGGCCGCCCAGCGCGACCAGCCAGGGCAGGGCGTCGTTCGAGACCACGACCGGGCCGCGCAGGCCCGCGTCGAGCGCCAGGGCGCGCAGTCTGGCCAGCTCCTCGGCCGGGGCGGACGGGTCCAGGGTGGCGGTGGCGATCCAGCCCGCGCCGCCGACCTCGGCGAGGTCCGCGAGGAGTGCGCGCCACTCGGCGTCGGCGTCGTCGGACGAGGCCGGGTTGACGGTGCCGCGCCTGGCCAGGCCGTTCGGGCCGACGACGGCGGTGTCGCTGCCGCCCGCGTCCACCGCCCAGAGCGGGCGGTCGACGGCGGTGTCGCCCGGCAGGCTCATCGGAGCCTCACCAGGGCGGCGCGGACCTCGTCCTCGGTGACGTCCTCGGCGATCACGGTGGCGCCCAGCTCGACCGGCAGCACGAAGCGCAGGCTGCCGTCGCGGATCTGGCGGATCTTGAGCAGCGCCGCGACCACGTCGTCCACCCTCGGCACCGCGCCCAGCTCCTCCAGCGCGACCGGGAGGCCGAGGCGGCGGATGAGGGCGGTGACGCGGTCGGCGACCTCGGGCACGACCAGGCCGCGCGCCCGCGCCACGTCCACCGCGACGACCATGCCGAACGCGACGGCCTCGCCGTGCAGCACCGGGCCGTAGTTCGTGACGGTCTCGACGGCGTGGCCGGTGGTGTGGCCGAAGTTCAGCGGTCGGCGCAGGTCGACCTCGTACGGGTCGCGGCCGACGAGCTGGGTCTTGATGGCGCCCGCGGCGTGCACGAGCACGTCGATGGCGGGTGAGGCGCAGGCCAGCAGGTCGTCGGCGTTGGCCTCGATGTAGTCGAACAGCTCGGGCGAGGCGATGACGGCCTTCTTGACCACCTCGGCGAGGCCGGAGCGGATCTGCCTGGTGTCCAGGGTGCGCAGGTGCTCAAGGCAGGAGATGACGGCCTTGGGCTGGTAGAAGGCGCCGACGAGGTTCTTGGCCTCGCTGTGGTCCACGGCGACCTTGCCGCCGATGCCCGCGTCGACCTGGGCGAGCAGCGTGGTCGGCACGTTCACGTAGGGCACGCCGCGCATGTAGGCGCTGGCGACGAAGCCGACGGTGTCGACCACGACGCCGCCGCCGAGCGCGATGACCACGTCGCGGCGGGCCAGGTCCACCTCGGCGAGCCAGTCGATCAGCTCGAACGCGGTGGTGAGGGACTTGGACTTCTCACCGGCGCGGATCGCGGTGCGGCCGATGAGCTGGCCGCGCGCCGCGAGCTCGGCGCTGATGCGGCCCTCGTGCAGGTCGGCGACGACGTCGTCGGTGATGACGACGGCGCGGCGGCCGTCCAGCTCGGTCAGCAGCGCGTCGACCGCGCGGTCCACGTCGGGGAGGACGTGGATGCGGTAGTCGTCGGCGCGGGTGACGTGGACGTCGACCTGGTCGAGGTTGCCGGGCAGGGGGATGTTGTCGTGGATCCGGTAACCAGCGGGACTGTCCATTCGCTCCTCCGGGGATCGCCTGAGAAGGGGACGTGTTGGCACCTCGACCATCTCAGAGTTACGTTGGGGCCACAAATCCGTAACGTTATGTGGTCAATCGGGGGTTACCGGGTGCCTGTAACCGCACAACACCGTTCCTCGTCGCTCGGGCTGATCGCGGCGGCGGCCAGCTGGGGGTTGTTCTGGGGTGGATGGGCTGCCCTGCTGCCGGACTTGAAAACCGCCGTCGGCGTGGATGACGCGGAATTCGGCCTCGTCCTGTTCGGGATCCCGATGGGGGCGCTCGCCGGGATGGTGCTGACGGCGCCGCTGGCGCGGGCGCTGCGGCAGTGGACGCTGCCGGTGGTGCTGGTGGGGTTCGCGGTGGCGTGCGCGCTTCCGGGGGTGGTGTCGGGGCCGTGGGCGTTCGGGGTGGCGCTGGCGGCGGTCGGGGCGACGTCCGGGGCGATCGAGGTGGCGCTGAACAGCACCGTCGCGGCGCACGAGGCGCGGGACGGGACGCGGTTGTTCAACCGGGTGCACGCGGCCACGCCGCTGGCGATGGTGCTGGCGGCGCCGACGGTGGGGTTCGCGCGGTCGCAGGGGGTTCCGCCGTTGCCGGTGCTGCTGGTGGTGTCGGGGTTGGTGCTGGTGAGCGCGGTGCTGGCGGTGGACCGGGACGGGTGGGGGTCGGGGGCGGCGGGTGCTTCGGGGTCTGCTTCGGGGTCTGCTTCGGGGGGTGGGTCTTCGGCGCGGCGGTTGGTGGCGCCGGGGTTGCTGGCGTTCGGGTTGCTGGCGGCGGTGGTGCTGTTCCTGGAGAACGCGGTCGAGCAGTGGGGGGCGCTGCACCTGGAGCAGGGCATGGGCACCGGGCCGCTGCTGGGGAGCGCGGCGCCCGCCTGCTACATGGCCGGGTTGGCGGCCGGGCGGATGGTGGCGCAGTGGCGCGGTGACCGGGTTTCCGGGCGGGTGCTGGTGATGGTGGGCGGGGTGCTCGCGGCGATCGGGATCGGAGTGGCGTCGGCGGCTGCGGCGCTGGAGCTGTCGCCGGTGCTGGCGCTGGCCGGGTTCGCGCTGGCGGGGGTGGGGATGGCGCCCGCGGTGCCGACGTTGTTGGGGCTGGCCGGGGCCTCGGTGGACGACGAGCGGCGGCCGGGGGCGATCGCGACCGTGACGACGGTGTCGTACCTGGGGTTCCTGGGGAGCCCGCCGCTGGTGGGGTTGCTGGCGGGTGGGATCGGGCTGACGGCGGCGCTGGGGGTGCTGGCCTTCGGCGGGGTGGTCGTGGCGGTGGCGTCGGTGGTGGTGCGCGAACCCGCGCGGGTGGACGGGTGAGACGGGTGAGTGGGGCGGACGCGGGACTGGTGCGTGGGGCGGGTGCGCGGGACGGGTGCGTGGGGCGGGACGGGGTGCGGGTGGCGGGGTCGTGCGGGCGGTGAACGGGTTTCCCGGTGTCGGGGACTCGGGGTCGGACGTCGTCGTCGCCGCTGGTCAGCGGCTTGATCACAGTTCCCCGACCGGCGCAGGTCGGGAGGCTGCGGGAGCCCGCAGCGTGCGGGCGGTGAACGGGGGTACGTGATGGGTGTGCTGGTCATCGGGAGCGGTTACCTGGGTGGCGCGGTCGCTGCGCGGCTGCGGGCCGGTGGGGTCGACGCCGTCGTGTGCTCGCGGCGGCGGCCGTCCGCCGCGTCCTCGGGCGGGGCGCCGTGGCGGGAGTTGGACGTGCGGGACGCGGGCGCGTGCCGGGAGCTCGTCGCGGAGCTGGAGCCCGAGGGCGTCGTGGTGGTGCACGGGCCGTCCGACATCACGTGGTGCGAGGCGAATCCCGAGCAGGCTCGGGAGGCGCACGTCGGTGGGGCGCGCAACGTCGCGGACGCCGTCGGCGGGCGGCACGTGCTGCTGATCTCGACCGACAACGTGTTCGACGGGACGCGGGCCAGCAGCGGGGAGTCGGACGCGGTGTCGCCCGCGAACGCCTACGGCGCGGCGAAGCTCGCCGCCGAGCGGACGTTCCTGGAGCGGGGGAACGCGTTGGCGCTGCGGGTGAGCCTGGTGCACGGGTGGGACCCGGACGGGCTGCGGCCGAACTTCGCCACCACCTGCGTGCGGGCGCTGCGGGAGGGGCGGGAGCTGGCGGTGCCCGAGGACCACTGGAACACGCCCGTGCACGTGGACGACGTGTCGGCCTGGGTGGTGGCGCTGCTGGGGGCCCGGCGCACCGGGGTGCTGCACCTGGGTGGTCCCGACCGGCTCAGCAGGCTGGAGTGGGCGCGGCGGATCGCCGCCGCGCAGGGGTTGGACGAGGGGTTGTTGCGGCCGGTGCGGCGCGCGGACAGCGCGTACGCGTGCCGTCCGGAGAGCGCTTGCCTGCACAGCGAGCGCGCGGCGCTGCTGCCGGAGCTGGCCGGGTTGTCCCCGGAGGGGGTGGACGTGAGCGCGCGCCGGTTGCCCGAGGAAGTCCGAGCAGTGGAGGACCGTTGACGCAGCAGCAGATCGACCCGAGCGGCGCCGCGACCGGGCAGGTCCCGGCCGGGGCCCCGACCCCCACCACGCAGGCGGGCGCGCGGGCCACCCCCGACACGACCGCTGGGCCACCGGCGGCCACCGGCGTGGCGAGCGCGTCCACCGGCGCCACCCGCGCCGAGCACCTGTTCCTGGCCAGCAAGCGGGCCGTCGTCACGTACGCGCCCGACGAGGCCGGTGAGCTGCGGGCCTGGCTCGCGCCCGGCGGCACCGGGAACGTCGTCGCCGAGCAGGCCGGGTACCTGGACGTGTCCTGGATCGCCAGCGCCGACACCGACGACGACCACCGCGCCGTGGAGCGCAACCCCGACGGGGCCGTGGTGGAGCTGCCGTCGGGGCGGTCCATCCGGCTGCACCAGATCCGGCACGACCGCGAGGTGTTCCGGGCGGTGCAGGACCTGTTCACCGCCGAGCTGATGTGGGCGGGCAACAACTACGGGTGGGACCGGTGGACCACGCCGACGTTCGACGGGACCACGCGCGAGGTGTGGGAGAAGTTCGGGCGGTTCACCGAGGACTTCGCGGACGAGCTGCTGCGCCGCTCCGATGGCGTGGACTCGCCGGTGTTCCTGGTGCACGACTACCAGCTGGTGCGGGTGCCGCAGCACGTGCGGGCCGCCCGGCCGGACGCGCCGATCCTGCTGTTCGTGCACATCCCGTGGCCGTCCGCGGACTACTGGCGGATCATGCCCAAGCAGGTCAGGGTGAGCGTGCTGGAGGGGATGCTCGCCTCGGACGTCATCGGGTTCTTCAGCGCCCGCTGGGTGCGCAACTTCCTGGCGTGCGTGAGCGACCTGCTGCCGGACGCGGTGGTGGAGGGCACCTCGGTGCGCTGGCGCGGGCGCAGCACGCGGGTGCTCGCCCAGCCGCTCGGGTACAGCCCGGAGACGGTGCGGCGCCGGGAGTCCGCGCTGCCGCCGGGGATCGCCGAGTGGGCCGGTGACGCGAAGCTGGTGGTGCACTCCGGGCGCACCGACCCGATCAAGAACGGGTGGCGGGCGGTGCGGGCGTTCACCCGCGCCGTGCTGGACGACCCGGAGCTGCGCGGGGCCAAGATGCTGGTGCGGATGAACCCCAACCGGCTGTACGTGCCCGCCAACGCCGACTACGTGCGCCGGGTGGAGGAGGAGGTCGAGCGGGCCAACGCCGAGCTGGGCGCGGACACCGTGCGCACGCACTGCGACAACGACGTGAACCACACCTTCGGCTGCTTCGAGCGGGCCGACCTGCTGGTGTTCAACTCCACTGTGGACGGTCAGAACCTGAGCGTGTTCGAGGCCCCGCTGGTGAACCGGCGGGACGCGGACGTGGTGCTGTCGGAGCTGGCCGGTGCGGCGGAGATCCTCGGGCCGGTGTGCCGGGAGGTGAACCCGCAGGACGTCGCCGAGCAGGCCGAGGCGATCGCGGCCGGACTGCTGGCCTCGCGCGAGGACCGGGCGCGGGCGGCGCAGGTGCGTCGGGACACCGCGCGGCCGTGGACGCTGGAGCGGTGGGTGGACGACCAGCTGGCCAGCCTGGGGCTGCGCTGATGACGGCGCAGGGCGCCAGGCAGGGCAGCCAGGCCGCGCACGACGCCGCCTACTACGGGCTCGGCGACGCGCTGCTGGTGCGCGGCGAGGGCGTGCGGGTGTGGGACGAGTCGGGGCGCGAGTACCTGGACTGCGTGTCCGGCACGTTCAACCTCGTGCTGGGGCACAACCACCCCGAGGTGGTCGCGGCGGTGAAGCGGCAGGCCGACGAGCTGGTGTTCGCCAGCTCCTCGTTCCAGACCGCGCCGACCAACCGGGTGCTGGAGCTGCTGGCGGAGCTGGCGCCGGACGGGCTGGACCGGGTCAACCTGCGCAGCGCGGGCGGGTCCACCGCCAACGAGGGCGCCATCAAGATGGCCCAGTGGCGCACCGGCAAGCGCGACGTGGTGGTGCCGTTCCGGGGGCACCTGGGGCAGACCATCGCGACCGCGAGCTACAACGGGACCTCGCGGATGCGCGAGCCGTTCCCGTACCACCTGCCGGGCGCGGTGCGGGTGCCGGACGCCTACTGCCACCGGTGCTTCTACGGCAAGACGCCGGACTCGTGCGGGCTGTGGTGCGTCGACCGGATCGAGGACTTCCTGCGCTACGCCTCGTCCGGGAGCGTGGCGGCGATGGTGGTCGAGCCGATCAGCGGGGTGGGCGGGAACATCGTGCCGCCGCCGGGATATTTGGCGCGGTTGCGGGAGTTCTGCACCGAGCGCGGGATCGTGCTGGTGTTCGACGAGAACCAGACCGGGCTCGGGCGCACCGGCAGCGTGTTCGCCGCCGACCACTTCGGCGTCACCCCGGACGTGATCACCGTGTCGAAGGGGCTGACCGGCAGCGGGCTGCCGCTCGCGGCGATCATCACCGGCGAGGAGCTGGTGGGGATGCCGCGCTCGATGCACGGGTTCACCTACGGCGGGCACACGCTGTCGGCCGCGGCGGCCGTGGTGACGCTGGGGATCGTGCGGCGGCCGGAGTTCCTGGCGCACGTGCGGGAGGTCGGGTCGGTGCTGCTGGAGCGGTTGCGGGCGCTGGAGCACCCGGCGCTGGACGAGGTGCGCGGGGTCGGGCTGATGCTCGGGGTGGAGCTGGCCGAGCCGGACGGGTCGCGCTCGCCGAGGCTCGCCACCGCGCTGCAGGAGCGGTTGGCCGCGCTCGGGGTGGTGACCAGGGTGTCCGAGCACGGCGAGGGCAACGTGATCGAGCTGCGACCGCCGCTGGTGCTGGGCGTCGAGGACGCGCACCTGGTCGCGGACCGGTTCGGAGAGGCGCTGGACGGGCTGTGAGCGGTGGGGTTGCGGGCCGGGTCGCGCCGGGGGTCGGGTCCCCCGGCGCGCTCGGGCGGGTGGTCGAGCTGGGCGCGGGGGGACCCGCGCTGGTCGCCGGGATCGCCGTGCCCGGCGGTGGCGCGCTGGTCGAGGTGGAGCTGATGGGGGTGTGCCGGTCGGACCTCAAGGAGGTCGCGGGCACCAGGGGCGGGCCTGGGCAGTTCGGGCACGAGCTGGTCGGGCGGGTCGTGGAGAGCGACGTGCCGGGGCTGCGCGCCGGGACGCGGGTGTGCCTGGACCCGAACCGGCCGGTGACGCGCGGCAGCGGGTTCGCCGACCGGCTGCGGGTGCGCGGGGACGCCGAGGAGGTGCGGCTCGCGCTCCCCGTCGTGCCGGAGGGTGTTCCGGCGCGGCGGCTGGTGTTCGCGGAACCGGCGGCGTGCGCGGCGCACTGCCTGGGCGCGGTGCGGCGGCACCTGGGGACCGAGGTCGCCGGGAGGTCGGTGCACGTGCTCGGGGCCGGGATCGCCGGGGTGCTGATCGCGGCGCTCGCCGAGCGGGCCGGGGCGCGGGTGGCGCTGCGGAACCGGTCGGCGGACCGGTTGGGGTTCCTGCGGGAGCGGGGCGTTCTGCTGTCCGCCGTGGACGGTGCGGGCGATCCCGAGCGGCCGGACGCGGTGGTCGTCGCGGCGAGCTTCGTCGTGGACGAGCTGCTGGTGGAGGCGCTGGACCTGGTGCGGCCCGGCGGCCTGGTGCTGCTGTACGGCGGCACCCGCGCCGGTCAGCGGCTGGCCGGGCTGGACGTGGACCTGGACGCGGTGCGGCGCGGCGAGCTGCGGGTCGAGGCGCGCTGGCGGGGCTCCCCCGTGGTCGTGGGCGGCAGCTACGGCACCGCGCCGCAGGACTTCGCCACCGCCGTCGAGGCCGTCGCCGACGAGCGGCTGGGCGTGGAGCGGCTGGTGACGCGGGTGGTGCGCCTGGCCGAGCTGCCGGACGTGCTGCGGGAGCTGGTGTCGGGTCGGCAGCTCGGCAAGGTCGTGGTCACCCGGTAGGCCGGTCACATCGCCCTGGTGTCGCGGGGCGGGGCGACCGGTTCGTGGTCCTCGGCCTGCCCCGCCTCCATGCGCCTGCCGCGCTCCAGCTCGGCGTCCAGCTCCGCGCCGAGCAGCAGCGCGATGTTGGAGATCCACAGCCACACCAGGAACACCACCACGCCCGCGAGCGGCCCGTAGGTCTTGTCGTACGAGCCCGCGTGGGTGGCGTAGAAGCCGAAGCCGAACGAGGCGACCACCCACAGCAGCACCGCGAGCAGCCCGCCGGGCGTGATCCACAGCCAGCCGGGCTGGCGCACGTTCGGCGAGGCCCAGTAGAGCAGCCCGATGGCCGCGCTGGCCAGCAGGAGCAGCACCGGCCACTTCGCCAGGTCCCACACCGCGACGGCCTCGCGGCCCAGCCCCACCAGGTCCCCCACCCACACGGCGACGTCGCCGGTGAGGGCGGTGCCCGCCGCGACCAGCGCGAGCAGCACCACGACCCCGAGGGTGAGCAGGACGCGCAGCGGCAGGACCTTCCACAGCGGGCGGCCCTCGTCCACCTCGTAGATGGCGTTCGCCGCGCGCATGAACGCGCCGACGTAGCCGGAGGCCGACCACAGCGCGGTGGCCAGGCCGAAGATCGCGACGGGACCGGCCACGGACGGGCGCAGGCCGTCGAGCGCCTCGACGAGGATGTCGCGGGCCGGGCCGGGGCCGAGCGCGGACAGGCTGTCCACGAGGGTCTGCTTGGCGTCCGGGCCGAGGACGCCCAGCAGGCCGGTGAGCAGCAGCACTCCGGGGAACAGCGACAGCACGGCGTAGTAGGTCAGCGCGGCGGCGCGGTCCATCAGGCCGTCCTCGGTGAACTCGGCGGCGGTGCGCTTGAGGACGGCCCACCAGGAGCGCTTGGGCAGCTCGGTGGGCGCGGCGGGTGACTGGGCCATGACCGGCGGTTTGCCCGAACGGGGGTCACCCACACCACGCGGTTGACCCGGCGTGACCGGGGTAGTCGGAGTGGAGGCTTGGGGAGAGGAGACGGTCATGGAGCAGGTCACCGCCGCCACCGACCGGGCGGACCCGTCCACCGGGGAGCTGGTCGGCAGGCTGAGCGAGCAGGTGAGCAGGCTCGCCCGCGAGGAGATCCGGCTCGCGGTGCTGGAGGTGCAGGAGAAGGGCAAGCGCGTCGGGCGCGGGGCCGGGCTGCTCGGCGGCGCCGGGGTGCTGGCCTGGTTCGGCGTGATGGCGCTGATCGCCGGGCTGATCCTGGCGCTGGCGCAGGTCATGCCCGCCTGGGGCGCCGCGCTGGTGGTGGCCGGTGGGGTGTTCGTGGTGGCCGGGGCGCTGGCCCTGGTCGGACGCGGGCAGCTGCGGCGGGCCGCGCCGCCGATCCCCGAGCAGGCCGTGGCCGGGGTCAAGCGCGACCTGGCCGCCGTGAGCGAGCGGGCGCACCGGTGAGCGGGCCGGGCGGCGTGCCGCAGGACCGGCGGGCGCTGGAGCTCGACATCGAGCTGACCAGGCAGGAGCTGGGCGACACGGTCGAGGCGCTGGCGCACAAGGTGGACGTGCCCGCGCGGGCGCGGGAAGCGGTGGAGGACGCGAGGGAGCGTGCCTCCGAGGCGGTGGACGAGGTCAAGGGGAAGGTGGCAGAGGTGGCCGGTGAGGTGAAGGCGAAGGCGGACGAGCTCGCCGAGGGGGCGGCTGTCGTGGCCGGTCAGGCGCGGGCGAAGGCGGCCGAGGTGGCCGACGGGGCCAAGGTCAAGGCCGCCGAGGTCGCGGACAAGGTCGCCGAGGCGGCGGGCGAGGCGAAGGACAAGGTCGCCGAGGTCGCGGACGAGGCCAAGGTCAAGGCGGCGGTGGTCGCGGACCGGGCCTCGGTCGCGGCCGGTCAGGCGCGGGTGCGGGCCGCGCACGCGGTCGAGCAGCTGCCGACGCCCGCGCGCCGGGTCCTCGGCGAGCACCCGGCCGCGGTGATCGCGGGCGCGGTGGCGCTGGGGCTGCTGGTGTGGCGGTTGGCTCGGCGCGGCAGGTGAGGCGGGACCGCCCGGCGCGCCCGAGGTCGGCGCGCCGGGCGGGTGGTCACGCGGTGAGCCGCAGCAGTGCGGACAGGCCGCGCGGGCGGTCCACCGAGCGCTCGTGCGGCAGCAGGTAGACCGGCATCCCGGCGCGCACCGCCGCGCCGTCCTTCACCGGGTCGTCGCCCACGTACAGCACCCGGCCGGGCAGCTCGGCCCTGGCGACGGCGAACAGCGCGGGGTCGGGCTTCTCCATGCCGTGCTCGCAGGACAGCACCACCACGTCCAGCAGCTCCAGCACCCCGGCCGCCGCGAGCGCGGGGCGCAGGTCCCAGCCGATGTTGCTGAGCACGCCCAGCCGCAGGCCCCGCGCGCGCAGCTCGGTCAGCACCGGCAGCGCGTCCGGGTAGGGGCGCCAGCCCGCCGGGTCGGTCAGGCCCGCGTAGACGGCCTCCACCACGGTGTCGGGGAACGGTCCGGCCTCGGCGATCAGGGCCGTCCACACCGCGCGGTGCGCGTCCACCGACAGGTCGCCGCCCTTGCGTGCCTGGAGCGAGGCCGGGGCGTCCACGTGGGCGAGCACCCGGCTCAGGGTGGTCGCGGCCTCCGGTTCCGGCAGGCCGGTGCGGGCGGCGAGACCTCGGGCGTCGAGCACGCCGGTGTCGTCGAAGAGGGTGCCGGAGAAGTCGAACAGGACGGCGTCGAACGGGCTGTCGTTGTCCACGCCTCCCCACCGTAGTGACGGCGGGGCGGGTGGGCGCGGCTGCGGCCGGGAGGCTGCGGTCAGAAGAACTCGTCGAGCAGCTGGTAGTACTCCACCCGCCACGGGTCGGTTCGGGCCAGCACCTCCCGCGCCGGGCCCGCGCCGTAGGCCGGGTTCAGGTCGGGGTCGCCCGCCGAGCGGGCCAGCAGCGCGAGGTCCTGGTGGCGGTCGGCGAGGCCGAGCCTGCCCACGTCCAGGACGCCGGTGACGCGCAGGGTGTCCGGGTCGAGCAGGACGTTGGGCAGGCTGAAGTCGCCGTGGCACACCGCGAGGTCGCGCTCCTCCCCCGCCGCCGCCCGGTCCCGGCCCGCGCGCAGCAGGTCGAGGAGCTCGGCGGCGGTGCGGCCCGCGCGGACGTCGTCGAAGTCGGACTCGTCCACCAGCCCGGCGGCGGTGTTCGCGGCGGCCTCGGGGACGGTGACGGCGAGGCGGCGGTCGAACGGGCAGTCCGGGAGGGCGTGCAGGACGTCCAGGAACGCCAGCAGGTTCGCGATCGCGGTGGGCGCGGCACCCTGCGGCAGGTCGGAGGCGGGCACGCCGGGCAGGGTGGTGGTGACCAGGGCGCCGGTGTCGGACCAGTCGACCACCTCGGGCGCGCCGACCGGGGTGGTGGCGAGCCAGAGCAGGCGGTCGCGCTCGGCGGCGAGGGCGGTGGTGTCGAGCGAGCTCTTGCGGTGGTGGCGGCCGTCCGGGCTGCGGCGCACCAGCGCGCCGGACAGGCCGGTGGTCACCGGGGTCCAGTCGTCCACGGGGGCAGTGTGCCCGGTCAGAGCCGGTCGAGCAGGCGGTCCGGGTCGAACGCGGTGAACGGGCCGCACACCCGCACCCCGAACCGGGACAGCTCGGGGTGCCGGACGGCGACCTCGGGGCGCAGGACCAGCAGGTCGGGGACGAGGTCGACGGGCACCGGGCGGCCGAGGACGACGCCGTCGAGGTCGAGCGCCCGCGCGGTCCCGGTCCGGTCCACGACGACGCCGAGCAGGGCGTCGCCGAGCTGCCTGGCCCTGGTCAGGACCTGGCCGATCGCCCGGTCCTGCGCGTCGGGCTCCGCAGGGCGGGCCAGGGTGAACTCCTCGACGACGGCCTCGGCCGAGACCCGCCGGACCGCGCGCGGCACGTCGAGGTCGGCGGGCGCCACGCCCCGCGAGGCGGTCCGGTAGAGCGAGACGAAGCCCTCGGTCGCGCGCCGCTCCGCCTCCGCCCGGCCGGACGGGGCGGCGCCGCCCGTGCGCGCCACCGGGACCACCACGTCGACCACCGCAGAACGAGGCACAGGAATCGTCGAATCCACTTCCACTAGGTCCGGTTCCGCTGGGTCCGGGAGGGCGCGGACCCGCGTGCGATCCGGTCGGGAACCATGCCACACCGTTCGGTGACCCAACAACCACCTTGCGTGACGAACCGGCTGTGGGGATGCTCACGCCCGCGCGGAGCTGAAGATCGGCCCCGAACCCCTTGACCGGTCCGCCCCGCCGGTCGGGCCGCCCCCGCCGCCCCGCCGTGGGCGAATTGTCCGTATCCTGTGGCCGCCCGGCCCGGAACCGGAGCGCTCTCCGTCCCCACGAGCACCACGGGGTCCCACCAGCACCACAGGAGTCCGCACATGCCCCCTGCCAGACGCGCCGACGCGCTGATCAACCGCGAGCGCATCCTGGAGGTCGCGCGGGACGCGCTGGCCGAGTCCGGGTGCGCCTCGCTGAACTCGATCGCCAAGCGCGCGTGCGTCGGCGCGGGGACCCTCTACCGGCACTTCCCGACCCGCGAGGAGCTGGTGCTCGCGGTGTACCGGCACGAGGTGCAGCGGCTGGTGGACCGGGCGCCCCGGCTGCTGGCCGAGGTGGGGCCCGAGGAGGCGTTCCGGCGCTGGGCGACGGGGCTCGCCGGGTACGTGAAGGTCAAGCACGGGCTGGGCGAGGCGTTCAGCGCGGCCACGCGGGAGAACCTGGTCAGCGAGTCCTACGAGCAGGTGTCCGGCGCGGTGGCGGCGCTGCTGGCGGCGGGCGTCCGCGCCGGGGTGTTCCGCGCCGGGACGGCCGCCGACGACGTGCTGCTGCTCATGGGCGGGATGTGGCGGGTGCCGCCGGGCCCGGACGGGGAGCGGCAGGCCGAGCGGGTGCTGGGGCTGGTGGTCGAGTCGCTGCGGCCGTAGCGGGGCCCCGCCGGGGGCGGGTCCGGCGGGACCCCGCGCGGGCTCAGTCGCAGGCGATGCCGTCGCGGTCGCGGTCGAGGTCGTAGACGTCGTCGCCGACCACCCGGACCGGGCCCCGCACGTACGCGGGACCGTTGCCGCTGCCGCCCTCGCAGTCGACGTCGTCCGCGATCGGGACGCAGGCGTCGGCGTAGTTGGGGTGGCAGCCGTCGTTCGCCGGGGCCGCGGCGGTGCCGCCCAGCGGCGGGACGACCAGCGAGACCGGCGGGACCAGCTCCTCCGTGGTCACCGGCGCGGCGAACGTGGTGGTGGTGGTCGTCGTCGTCGCGGTGGTGGTCGTCGTCCTGGGCGCGGTCGAGCCGGTCGTGGACAGCGGCGCGACGCTCCCCGCCTGGCTGCTCTGCTGCCGCGCGTTGACCGCGAGCATCGCGACCATGAGCGCCAGCACGACACCGGCCGAGATCAGCAGCGGCTTGCGCGACTTCGCCGCGGGCTTCGGCGCGGGCGCCCGCGGCGGCTTCGGCGCATCGGCGCCGGGATGCCGGGAGTCCGGGTCGGAGGGCACCAGCACGGTCAGCTCGATGCCGGACCGGCCGCGCTTGGCCCTGGCCTCGCACAGCGGCCGGACACCGCTGGCGATGGCCCGCTCCAGCATCCCCGCGTAGCGCCGGGACATCGCCGGGTCCAGCTCGCCCACCCGCAGGCCGTTGATCCTGGCCTCGACGACCCGCGCGCCCACGGCGGGGGCGAGCACGACCAGCTCGACCTTGACCTCGTTGTGGCCGCCGAGGGGCGCGTCGTAGGCCGCGAGGACGTCCTGGTGGCGCTCCACCCCCGTGAGCGACACCGGCAGGTTCCCCGGTAACGGCCAGAAACCCTCGGTCGCGTTCTCCCGCACGTTCTGCTCCCCCTCGTTCCGCAATGCTTCCACCACGACCATCGGCCACCGGCGCGCGGTGTTACCGGTCGGTCGGGTGTCACGGCGGGGCGGGCGGCCGGGGCGGGGGGCCGGTTCGCGTGGTTAGGCTGCCCCGGTGGGACTGTTCACCGTGGACGAGGCCAAGGCCGAGCTGACCGCCCTCATGCCCGTGCTCGACGAGATCGTCGCGCTGCGCGCCGACGCCGCCGAGCTGGCCGCCTCGCGCGCGGACGGGGGCTCGCCATCGCCGCTCGGCGGGCTGCCCGAGCTGAAGGCCGCCCAGGCGCGGTTGGACGAGCTGATGACGGCCGTGCAGGACACCGGGGCCGAGCTGAAGGGGTTCGCGCCGCTGCTGGTCGACTTCCCCGCCGACCTGGACGGCGTCCCGGTGCTGCTGTGCTGGTTGGAGGGCGACCGGGCGCTGGAGTGGTACCACCGGGCCGACATCGGGTTCGCCGGGCGGCGCAGGCTCCCTTGACGGGATGACCCCAAGTGGGGTTACGTGTGGGGTTACAGAGATAACCCCACACGGGAGGTCGTCATGCCCAAGATCAACGTCTACCTGCCGGACGACCTCGCCGAGACCGTGCGCGCGCTGGACGTGCCGGTCTCCGCGATCTGCCAGCGCGCGCTGGAGCAGTCGGTGCGCCGGGTCGCCGCGATCCGCGCCGCCGACCCCGCCGACCTGTCCGGGCTGGAGCGCGTCACCGACCGGTTCCGGGGCGCGCTCGCGCTGGCCGCCGCGCGCGCCACCGGCGAGGTCGGCACCTCCGACCTGCTGCACGGCCTGCTGACCGAGGGCGACAACCTCGCGGCGCGCGTGCTGCCCACCCTCGACGTGGACGTCGCCGCGCTCCGGCGGGCCGTGCCCGAGCGGCCGGACGCCTCGGGCGGGCGGACCTGGAGCGCCGAGGCGGCGAGCGCGCTGGAGCTGAGCGTGGTGGAGGCGCTGGCCCTCGGGCACAACTACGTGGGCTGCGAGCACCTGCTGCTGGGGCTGGTCGCCGAACCGGACGGCGGTGGCGGGCGGGCGCTGCGCGCGGCGGGGGCGGACGTGAGGTCGGTGCGGCGGGCGGTGACCGCCGCGCTGAGCGGGTACGAGCAGCTGCGCGCCAACAGCCCCGCGCCCGACCAGGGCGCTGCGCTCGCCGCCGTCACCGGGCTGGTGCGGCGGGAGCTGGCGCCGCTGGTCGAGCGGATCAGCAGGCTGGAGCAGCGGGGGTGACCGCGCGGGTCGTGCTGGCGCTGCTCATCGTGCTGGCGCTGGCCTGAACCGCTCGGCCAGCCAGCGGACCTGGCGCTCGGCGTGCACCGCCTCGCCGTGCTCGTGGTGGTTGAACGGGTAGACGGCGATCTCGGTGTCGTCCCCGGCGAGCGCGTTGAACGCGGCGAACACCCCGGACGGCGGGCAGACGTTGTCGCGCAGGCCGGTCGCGAACAGCGCGGGGGCGGTGGTGCGGCGGGCGAAGTGGACCGCGTCGAAGTGGGACAGGGTCTCCAGCACGCGGTCGGCGACGCCCCGGCGCACCGACAGGTACTGCACGATCTCGCCGTACGGGTGCGCGTCGGTGATCAGCACGTTGCGCGCGATGTGGCACAGCAGCGGCGCGCTGGCGAGCAGGGCCGCCGCGCCGCCGCTGAGCCCGGCCGCGGCGATGGCGAACCCGCCGCCCTGGCTGTTGCCCGCGACCGCGATCCGGGTCGGGTCGACGCCGGGGAGCGCGGCGGCGGCGTCGACGGCGCGGGCCGCGTCGGTCAGCACCCGGCGCAGGTAAGCGGTTTCCGGGTCCTCGACGCCCCTGGTCAGGAAGCCGGGCGCCGACGGGCCGGAGCCGACCGGGTCGGGGGTGTCGCCGCCGCTGCCGTACTGGCCGCCCTGCCCGCGCGTGTCCACCAGCAGGTGCGCGTACCCGGCGCACGGCCACAGCAGCCGCTCCTGAGGCAGGCCCCTCCCCCGGCCGTAGCCCAGGTGCTCCACGACCACCGGGAGCGGTTCGTCGCCGTGCGGGCGGGAGTACCAGGCGCGGATCGGGTGGCCGCCGAACCCGGCGAACGTGACGTCCCAGGTGCGCAGCAGGGTCAGGCCGGTGTCGACGGGTTCCAGCGCGAGGATCGGTTCGCGGGAGCGCGCGTCGTCCATGGTGGACTTCCAGAACTCGTCGAAACCGGCGGGTTCGGGCACGTCCGGCCGGTGGTCGCGCAGCTGGTCGAGCGGGAGGTCGAACAGGGGCACGGCGCTGTCCTCTCGGTGCGGTGGCGGGGAACGGGCGCGGCGGGGCTCGGCGGCGGGGGTTCGGCGGCCGGGCTCGACGGCCGGGGTTCAGCGGCGCGGTGGCGCGGTGCTCTGGCGCACCACCAGCTCGGTCGCGAGGTCTATCCGCTCCACGGCGGGCCGCTCGCCGCGCGCCAGCGTGAACACCATCTGCGCGGCCGTCGCCGCCATCTCCGGCAGCGGCTGGCGGACCGTGGTCAGGCCGGGGCCGATCCACTCGGTGACCGGCAGGTCGTCGTAGCCCACGATCGACAGGTCGCCGGGGATCGACAGGCCCAGCTCGCCTGCGGCGCGCATGACGCCCAGCGCCTGGAAGTCCGACCCGGCGAAGATGGCCGTCGGCCGGTCGGGGCGGGTGAGCAGGTCCATGCCGTGCGCGTAGCCGCCGTTGACGTAGAAGTCCCCGTACCGCACCAGTTCCGGCGCCACCGGGAGGCCGCCGGACTCCAGCGCGCTGCGGTAGCCGTCGACGCGGGCCCGGCTGCACAGCATCGTGGTCGGACCGGAGATCACCGCGATCCGCTCGTGCCCCAACGAGATCAGGTGCCGGGTGGCGGCCAGCCCACCCGCCCAGTTGGTGGAGCCGACGGTGGGCACGCCCGGCGGCGGCTCGCCCGCCGTGTCCACGAAGACGAACGGGATGCTGCGGGCGGTCAGCCGGGCCCGCTGCTCCTCGTCCAGGTCCGACAGCACCAGGATCACGCCTATCGGCCGCCTGGCCAGCAGGTCGTCGAACCACTCGCCGGGCGGCCGGAGCGCGCCGCCCAGCTCGGACAGCACCACGGCGGCGCGCTCCTCGGCGGCGGCCCGCTCGACGCCCCGGATGATCTGGGTGGCCCACACCGAGTTCATCTCGTGGAACACCAGGTCGACCAGCGCGGGCCGGGACGACTGGCGGGCGCGCCTGCGCCGGTAGCCGCTGCGCTCGATCAGGCCCTCCACCCGCGCCCTGGTCTCGGCGGCCACGTCGGGCCTGCCGTTGAGGACCTTGGAGACGGTCGGGACGGACACCCCGGCCTCGGCCGCGATCGAGGTGATCGAGGCGGGGTGCCCGAGCTCCGGGTCCGGTGCGGGCGACGTGCTCATGCGGTACCCCGTTCAGCCGAGTCGCCCGGCGGTCGCCGGACCTAAAGTTTCGGGGCCAGAGCGTAGAGCTTCCGCCCCCAGTTGCCAACGGATGGTCGAAGTCTGGCAACGAATCCCCTGGAAGCAAAACGGTCACGGGGTGTTGACGTGGTGGATCACGGGTCTTACGGTCTGCCCACCGGGCCGGTATGTCGGGCTAGATTTCGATAGTTTCGGCCATTCACGAGGACGTGAAGCGGAGGTACCTGGTCGATGGCGAACAGGACGGCGGACGGGGGCGCCCCCTGGCGGGACGCGCGCCTGCCGGTGGCCGATCGGGTCGAGGCGCTGGTCTCGGCGATGACGCTCCGCGAGAAGCTCGCCCAGCTCGTGGGCGTGTGGGTGGGGGCCGACCCGGAGGGCGGCGACGTCGCGCCGCACCAGTCCGAGCTGACCGGTGAGCCCGTCGACTGGACCGAGGTGATCTCCGCCGGGCTCGGCCAGCTGACCAGGCCGTTCGGCACCAGGCCGGTCGACCCGGTGCTCGGCGCGCGCTCGCTGGCCTCCGCCCAGGAGCAGATCGTGGCGGCGAGCCGGTTCGGCGTCCCCGCGCTGGTGCACGAGGAGTGCCTGACCGGGTTCGCCGCCTGGCGCGCCACCGCCCACCCGGCCCCGCTGTCCTGGGGCGCCTCGTTCCGGCCGGAGCTGGTGGAGGCGATGGCCGGGCGGATCGGCGCCTCGATGCGGGCGGCGGGCGTGCACCAGGGGTTGGCGCCGGTGCTGGACGTGACCCGCGACTACCGCTGGGGCCGCACCGAGGAGACCATCGGCGAGGACCCGATGCTGGTCGGCCTGGTCGCCGCGGCGTACGTGCGGGGGCTGGAGAACGCCGGGATCGTGGCCACGCTCAAGCACTTCGCGGGCTACTCGGCCTCGCGGGCGGGCCGCAACCTCGGACCGGTGTCGATCGGGCCGCGCGAGCTGGCCGACGTGGTCCTGCCGCCGTTCGCGATGGCGGTGCGCGACGGCGGCGCGCGGTCGGTGATGAACTCCTACAGCGAGCTGGACGGCGTGCCGTCGGCCGCCGACGCCGGGCTGCTCACCGGGCTGCTGCGCGAGGAGTGGGGCTTCACCGGGACCGTGGTCGCGGACTACTTCTCGGTGAAGTTCCTCCAGACCCTGCACGGGGTCGCGGGCGACGAGGAGCGGGCGGCGGCGCTCGCCCTCGGCGCGGGCGTGGACGTGGAGCTGCCGACCGTGCGCTGCTACGGGGAACCGCTGCTGCGCGCGGTCTCGCGCGGGGACGTGCCGGAGGAGCTGGTGGACCGGGCGCTGCGCCGGGTGCTGGCGCAGAAGGTGGAGCTGGGACTGCTCGACCCGGACTGGTCGCCGCTGCCCGACTCGGTGGACTCGCTGGAGCTGGACGACGCAGGCTCCAGGACGATCGCGCTGGAGCTGGCGCGCGAGTCGGTGGTGCTGCTGGCCAACGGCGGCGGCGCGCTGCCGCTGCGGCCGTCCGCGCGGGTCGCGCTGGTGGGGCCGCTGGCGGACGACCCGATGGCGATGCTCGGCTGCTACTCGTTCCCCGCGCACATCGGCGTGCACCACCCGGACGCCGGGCTGGGGCTTGCGATCCCGACCGTGCGGGACGGGTTGCGCGGGCTGGGCGTCGAGGTCGCGCACGCGGTGGGCTGCCAGGTCGACGGCGAGGACCGCTCCGGGTTCGCCGAGGCGGTCGCGGCGGCGCGGGGCGCGGACGTGTGCGTGGTGGCGGTGGGCGACCGGGCCGGGCTGTTCGGGCGCGGCACGTCCGGCGAGGGCTGCGACGCGACGGACCTGACCCTGCCGGGCGTGCAGGCGGAGCTGGTGCGCGAGGTGCTGGCGACCGGGACCCCGGTGGTGCTGCTGCTGATCACCGGCCGCCCGTACGCGGTGGGCGACCTGGTGGCGGGGTCGGCGGCGGCGGTGCAGGCGTTCTTCCCCGGCCAGCTGGGCGGTCGGGCGATCGCCGAGGTGCTGACCGGCGCGGTCAACCCGTCCGGACGGCTGCCGGTGAGCGTCCCGGCCGATCCGGCGGGACAGCCGGGGACCTACCTGTCGGTGCCGCTGGGGCGGCGGACGGGGGTGTCCTCAGTGGACCCGACGCCCGCGTTCCCGTTCGGGCACGGGCTGTCGTACGGCGGGTTCACCTGGTCCGAGCCCTCGGTGTCGGCGGCGGACTGGCCGGTGGACGGCGAGGTGCGGGTGGAGCTGGAGGTGCGCAACACCGGCGGGGTCGACGGGTCGGACGTGGTGCAGCTGTACCTGCACGACCCGGTGGCGTCGGTGACGCGGCCGGTGGTGCGGCTGGTCGGGTTCGCCAAGGTCGACCTGGTGGCGGGCGAGGCGGCGCGGGTGGCGTTCACCGTGCCCGCCGACGTGGCCGCGTTCACCGGGACGGCGGGCCGGGTGGTCGTGGAGCCGGGCGAGATCCGGCTGCGGGTGGCCCGCTCCAGCGCGGACGTGCACGGGGAGCTGGTGGTGGACCTGGTGGGCGGGGTGCGCGAGGTGGCGCACGCGACCCGGCGGTGGACGGCGACCGCGCTGGTCGAGCAGGCGCCCGCCGCGCCCGCGCGCACCGCGCCTGCGGGGGCGCTCGCGGGCGCGGCGGCCGGAGAGGCCTCGGGGGCATGACCGCCGCACCGGAGACGGCCCTCGTCGCCGAGACGGTGGCCGAGGCGAGGCCCAGGCGCGGGAAGTGGCCGGGCAGGCGCCCGGCGGGCAGGCGGGAGAGCTGGCGGCGGGCGCTGCGCAGGGACTGGCAGCTGTACTCGCTGGCCGTGCTGCCGCTGCTGTTCTTCCTGGTGTTCCGCTACCTGCCCATGCTGGGCAACGTGATCGCGTTCCGCCGGTTCGTGCCGGGCGGCAGCGTGTTCGGCGAGTCCTGGGTCGGGCTGCGGTACGTGGAGATGTTCTTCAAGGACCCCAACTTCTGGTCGGTGTTCGGCAACACCGTCGTGCTGGGCGCGCTGACCCTGCTGTTCTGCTTCCCGCTGCCGATCGTGCTGGCGCTGATGCTGAACGAGGTGCGCTCGCGCTACTTCAAGAAGTTCGTGCAGACCGTGGCGTACCTGCCGCACTTCCTGTCGATCGTGATCGTGGCGGGCATGGTGATGCAGCTGGTGTCCGTGGAGGGCACGGTCAACCAGATCACCCGGCTGTTCGGCGCGGAGACCGTGGCGTTCATCCAGTCCCCCGACTGGTTCCGCACGATCTACGTGTCGTCCGAGGTGTGGCAGACCGTCGGCTGGGGCACGATCCTGTACCTGGCCGCGCTGACGACCGTGGACGAGCAGCTGTACGAGGCGGCCAGGATCGACGGGGCGAGCCGGTGGCGGCAGACCTGGCACATCACGCTGCCCGGCATCCGGCCGACGATGGTGACGCTGCTGATCCTGAACACCGGCACGTTCATGGCGGTGGGCTTCGAGAAGATCCTGCTGCTGCAGAACCCGCTGACCTACCCGACCGGCGACGTGGTGTCGACCTACCTGTACCGGGTGGGCCTGGTGTCCAACAACTTCAGCTACGCCGCCGCGATCGGCCTGTTCGAGGCGCTGGTGGGGCTGGTGCTGATCCTGTCCGCGAACGCGATCTCGCGGCGAGCGGTGGGGACGAGCCTGTGGTGACGCCGGAGCTGACGGAGAAGGCCGGGGCGCTGGAGAAGCCGGTCGTGCGCGCGGCGCCGCGCGGGCTCGACGACAGCCCCGGCTACCGGGTGTTCCGGGTGGTGAACACCGCGCTGCTGCTGGGCGTGGTCGCGGTGACCCTGTACCCGTTCCTGAACATCGTGGCCCAGTCGTTCAGCGACGAGCAGGCCATCCGCACGGGCCGGGTGAACCTGCTGCCGCAGGGGTTCGACCTGAAGACGTACCGGTTCGTCATGGCGGACCCGGCGTTCTGGAACGGCTACCTGAACACCGTGGTGTACACGGTGGTGGCCACCGCGATCGCCATGGCGCTGACCACGGTCTACGCCTACGTGCTGTCCAAGCGGCGGCTCAAGGGGCGCGGGCTGCTGATCGGGATCGCCGTGTTCACCATGTTCTTCAACGGCGGCCTGATCCCGAACTACGTGCTGATCTCCAGCCTGGGCATGAAGAACACGCTGTGGGCGGTGGTGCTGCCGAACGCGATCAGCGTGTTCAACCTGCTGGTGATGAAGTCGTTCTTCGAGAACCTGCCGTCCGAGCTGGAGGAGGCGGCGGTCGTCGACGGCCTGAGCGCCTACGGCGTGCTGCTGCGGATCGTGCTGCCGCTGTCCAAGGCGGTGCTGGCGACGATGGTGCTGTTCTACGCGGTGGCGAACTGGAACGCGTGGTTCGGGGCGTTCCTGTACTTCGACCGGGCCGACATGTTCCCGGTGACCGTGTACCTGCGGAACATGATCGCCGGGGCCTCCGGGGCGGACGCGGTCGGCGCGGGCGGGTCGGCCGACGTGGCGCAGGTGTCGGCGAACATCAAGGCCGTGACGATGGTGCTCACCGTCCTGCCGGTCCTGGTGGTCTACCCGTTCGTGCAGAGGTTCTTCGTGTCGGGCGTGATGCTCGGCGCGGTCAAGCAGTAGCGCGCTCTCACCCGTTGACGACGCTGTCACACCCGAGGAGTTGCCCGATGCGCACGAAGTGGAAGAGGCCGTTCACCGCACTGGTTGCGGGTGGCCTGGTCGCGAGCCTGGTGGCCTGCGGCGGCGACGACCCCGGCTCCGCGCCGGTGGACCTGGACGGCAAGCGGGTGGGCGCGATGGCCGACTTCGCCGTCGGCACGCCGTTCAAGGCCACCGAGCCGCTGGACTTCGGCATCCTCTACAACGACCACGCCAACTACCCCATCAAGAACGAGTGGATGCTCTGGTCGGAGCTGACCTCGCGCACCAACGTCACGCTCAAGCCGACGGTGGTGCCCAACAGCGACTACGACCAGAAGCGCAGCCTGGTCATCGGCGCCGGGGACGCGCCGGAGATCATCTCCAAGACCTACCCCGGCATGGAGCGGCCGTTCGTGGCCTCCGGGGCGATCCTGCCGGTCAGCGACTACCTCGACCTGATGCCGAACTTCAAGGCGAAGATCGAGAAGTGGGGCCTGAAGAAGGACCTGGACACGCTGCGCCAGGAGGACGGCAAGTTCTACGTCCTGCCCGGCGTGCACGAGGCACCGTGGCAGGACTACACGCTGGCGTTCCGCACGGACGAGCTGGCGCGGCTGGGGATCGCGACCCCGAAGACCTGGGACGAGGTGCACACCGCCCTCAAGGCGATCAAGGCCGCGCACCCGGACAGCTACCCGCTGTCGGACCGGTTCGAGGGCAAGGCGCTGCTCAACGTCCTCGGCATGACCTACGGCGCCGCCGCCGGGTGGGGCTACGTCAACGCGACCTGGGACGAGGGCGCGGGGAAGCTGGAGTTCAGCGCGGCCAGCCCGCAGTACAAGGAGATGCTGGAGTACCTGCGCAAGCTCGTCGACGAGGGGCTGCTCGACCCGGAGAGCTTCACCCGCAAGGACGACCAGATCGCGATCCGCAAGTTCGCCAACGGCGAGTCGTTCGCCATCAGCGCCAACGCGCAGAACGTGGTCAACGACTACCGGCCCGCGATCTCCGGCATCCCCGGCGCGACGGTGGCGAAGATCCCGCTGCCCTCGGGCCCCGCCGGGAACCTGATCACCGGGTCGCGGCTGGAGAACGGGCTGATGATCCCGGCCAAGGCCGCCGAGAGCGAGCACTTCGTCGCGATGATGCAGTACGTCGACTGGGTCTGGTACTCCGAGGAGGGCCAGGAGCTGGTGAAGTGGGGCGTGCCGGGCACGACCTACGACAAGGACGCCTCGGGCAAGCGGGTGCTGAACCCCGGCATCACCTACGCGGGCACCAACACCGGCGCGCCCAAGCACCTGCAGAAGGACTTCGGCTTCGCGGGCGGCGTGTTCGCCTACGGCGGTCCGACCGAGCTGCTGCGCTCGACGTTCACCGCCGAGGAGATCGCGTTCCAGGAGGAGATGGCGAAGAAGACGCCCGCCCCGCTGGTGCCGCCGTACCCCTTCACCGAGGAGGAGCGCGAGCAGGCCTCGCTGTGGGAGACGCCGCTGAAGGACTACGCGCAGCAGTCGGCGCTGCAGTTCGTCCTGGGCGACCGGGACCTGTCGACCTGGGACGCGTACCTGGCCGAGCTGGACGCCAAGGGGCGGACGCAGTTCGTGGACCTGGCCAACAGCGCCCACCAGCGCTACAAGCAGAAGAACGGCTGAGCCGGGGATGGGCGCCGACCGCACGACCGTTCCCGACCACCCGATCGGCCCGATGCCGCAGACCTGGCGCGAGTGCGTCGGGACCGGCAGGCTGAACCTGGCGCTGCGCTCGGACTACCGCGAGTCGCTCGCGGTGCTCCAGCGGGACATCGGGTTCCGCCACATCCGGGGGCACGGGCTGCTGTCCGACGACCTCGGCGTGCTGCGCGAGTCCGGCTCGGGCGTGCGGCGGTGCTCGTTCACCTACCTGGACCAGGTGTTCGACACCTACCTCGGGCTGGGCGTGAGACCGTTCCTGGAGCTGGGTTTCACGCCCGGCCTGCTCGCCTCCGGCGACGACACCGTGTTCTGGTGGAAGGGCAACATCACCCCGCCGCGCGACCACGGCGAGTGGGCCGCGCTGGTCACGGCGCTGCTGCGGCACCTGATCGACCGGTACGGGCTCGCCGAGGTGCGCACGTGGCCGATCGAGGTGTGGAACGAGCCGAACCTGCCGCAGTTCTGGAAGGACGCCGACCAGGCCGCGTACTTCCGGCTGTACGAGAGCACGGCCCGCGCGGTGAAGGAGGTCGACGCCGGGCTCCTGGTCGGGGGCCCGGCGATCTCCCCCGGCTCGGACGACTGGTGGGCGCCGTTCGCGGAGTTCGTCGCCGCGAGCGGCTCGCCGGTGGACTTCGTGAGCAGGCACGCCTACACCTCCGGGCCCGCGCAGCACATCCCGTTCGGCACCTACCAGACGTTGTCGGCCCCGCAGGACCTGCTGGCCCAGTTCGCCGCGCCGCGCGAGCACCTGGCGGGCACCGCGCTGGCCGGGCTGCCGGTGCACATCACCGAGTTCAACAGCTCCTACCGGCCGGACAACCCGATCCACGACACCGCGTTCCACGCCGCCTACCTGGCCCCGGTGGTCACCGGCGGCAACGACCTGGTGGACTCGTTCGCCTACTGGACGTTCTGCGACGTGTTCGAGGAGGAGAACGTCCCGACCTCGGTGTTCCACGGCGGGTTCGGGCTGCTCACGCACCGGCAGGTGCCCAAGCCCGCGTACCACCTGTACGCGTTCCTGGCGCGGATGGGCGCGCACGTGCTGGCGCGCGGCGAGGACCACCTGGTGTGCAAGGACGACGACGGCCGGGTGAGTGTGCTGGCCTGGCAGCCGGTGGGCGGCAGCGACGCGCCCGCGGCTGCCGAGCGGCACGAGGTGCGGCTGTCGGTGCCGGTGGACGCGCCCACCGCGTTCCTGCGCCGCGAGCGGGTGGGCGAGCACGACGGCAACGCGTTCGCCGCGTGGCGGGAGCTGGGGCGGCCGTTCTCCCCCACCGAGCGGCAGTTCGACCTGCTGCGGGACTGCGCGCGCCCGGCCGTGGAGCACTCGGCGCTGCCGGTGGCGGGTGGCCGGGTGGAGCTGGACCTGGCGCTGTCGCGGCACGAGGTGACGTTCGCCGAGGTGCTGCCGGTGCGGCCCGCGCACCACGAGGGCCTGGACGACCGCAGGCTGCTCGGCGGTTCGGACGCGCGGCTGGTCGCCGCGCACGAGCTGCCGTGAGCGCGCGGCGCGACCCGGCCGCCGAGATCGGGCCGGGGTTCCTGTCGCGGGCGTCGGCGGCGGTGCACTGGTTCGTGGTGCTGGAGCTGCTGCTGGTGCTGACCTGCGCGCCCGCGCTGCTGCCGCTGCTGTTCCTGGCCGACGGTCCGGGCAACGCGCTGCTGGTCGGCCTGTGCTTCGCGCCGGTGGGGCCCGCGCTGTCGGCGGCGGTGTTCGCCTGGCGGCGGTTCCTGACCGATCCGGACCTGTCCCCCGCGCGGCACTTCCTGCGCGGGTACCGGGTGAACGCGGTGGACGTGCTGCGCTGGTGGCTGCCCGCGCTGGCGGTGCTCTCGCTGGTCGGGTTCACGCTGTCCACAGTGGACATGGCCGGGGTGCCCGGCTGGTACGCGCTGCTGCTGGTGCTGGTCGCGGCCGGTGTCCTAGTGTGGTCGGCGCAGGCGCTGGCGCTGTCGTCGGTGCTGGCGCTGCGCACCCGCGACCTGGTGCGGCTGGCCTCCTACTACCTGTTCGCCCGGCCGTCGACGGCGGTGGGCGCGCTGGCGCTGCTGGTCGTGGTGCTGGGCGCGACCTACTTCGGTTCGGACTGGGTGCCGGTGCTGCTGGCCTCGCCGCTCGCGCTGGCCCTGCTGCGCACCGCCGACCCGGCGCTGCGCGACGCCACGGAAAGGTTCACCGCATGACCGGGCAGATCTCCTACGGCGGCGACTACAACCCCGAGCAGTGGCCGGAAGACGTCTGGGACCGCGACTACGCGGCGTTCGAGCTGGCCGGGATCGACACGCTCACCGTGGGCGTGTTCGCGTGGGCGCACCTGCAACCCGCCGAGGACCGGTACGACTTCACGGTGCTGGACGCGATCGTGGAGCGGGCGGGCGCCGAGGGCAAGCGGATCGTGCTGGCCACGCCGAGCGGGGCGATGCCGCCGTGGCTGGCGCGGGCCTACCCGGAGGCGTGCCGGGTGGACTTCGAGGGGCGCAAGCACGTGTACGGGCAGCGGCACAACGCCTGCCCGTCGTCCCCCGCGTTCCGGCGGCTCTCCGTCGCCATGGCCGGGGAGCTGGCGCGGCGGTACGGGGAGAACCCGGCGGTGGTGGCCTGGCACGTGGGCAACGAGTACGGCGGGGCCTGCTACTGCGGGCTGTGCGCGGCCGGGTTCCGGGAGTGGCTGCGGGAGCGGTACGGGAGCCTGGCGCGGCTCAACGACGCGTGGAACACCACGTTCTGGTCGCACACCTACACCGACTGGAACGAGATCGAGCCGCCGAACGCGCTGTCCGAGCACTGGCGCGGGCCTGACCACACCGCGTTCCAGGGCACGACGCTGGACTACAAGCGGTTCATGACCGACGCGCTGCTGGGCGGGTTCGTCGCGGAGAAGGCGGCGATCCGCGAGCACGTGCCGCGCACGCCGGTGACGACGAACTTCATGGGGCTGTACCAGCCGATCGACTACCACCGGTGGGCCGAGCACCTGGACTTCGCGTCCTGGGACAACTACCCGCCGGAGGACGCGGACCCGCTGCGCACGGCGGCGCGGATGGCGCTGGCGCACGGGCTGATCCGGGGGCTGAAGGGCGGCGACCCGTTCTGGGTGATGGAGCAGACGCCGTCGACCACGGCGTGCCGGGACGTGAACCCGGTGAAGCGGCCGGGAGTCCTGCGGCTGTGGTCGTGGCAGTCGGTCGCGCACGGGGCGGACGCGGTGCTGTACTTCCAGATGCGGCACGCGCGCGGGGCGAGCGAGAAGTACCACGGGGCGGTGCTGGACCACGCCGGGCGCACGGACACGCGGGTGTTCCGGGAGGTCGCGGCGCTGGGGGCGGAGTTCGCGGCGGTCGGCGACGCGCTGCTCGGGGCGCGCACCCCGGCGCGGGTGGCGCTGCTGGTGGACTGGGACAGCTGGTGGGCCGTGGAGATGTCGGACGGGCCGAGCAGGCACGTGCGGTACGTGCCGGTGCTGGCGGCCTACCACCGGGCGCTGTGGCGGGCGGGGGCGCAGGTGGACGTGGTGCCGGTGACCGCCGACCTGTCCGGGTACGACGTGGTCGTCGCGCCGCTGCTGCACATGGTGAAGGGCGACGCGGCGGAGCGGTTGGGCGCGGTGGTGCGGCGGGGCGGGTCGCTGCTGACGACGGCGCTGTCGGGGCGGGTGGACGAGGACGACAACGCGTTCCTGGCGGTCGTGCCCGGCCCGCTGGCGGGGTTGCTGGGGCTGCGGGTGGAGGAGACGGACGCGCAGCGGCCGGAGGTGGTGAACCCGGTGTCCTTCGGCGGCGGCGAGTTCGCCGGGCGGCACGTGTTCGAGGTGGTGGTCCCGGAGGACGGCGCGGAGGGTCCGGCGGCGGAGGTGCTGGGGTCGTACGGGGCCGACTTCTACGCAGGCACCCCTGCGGTGACGCGGGCTTCGCGCGGGGACGGCGCGGCGTGGCACGTGGCGACCGTGCTGGACGACGACGGGGTGGACGCGGTGGTGCGGGCGGTGCTCGACGAGCACGGCCTGGTGGGGGCGCTGGCGGACGTGCCCGAGGTGGAGGTGGCGGAGCGGGTGGCGCCGGACGGGACGCGGTACCTGTTCCTGCTGCACCACGGGGAGGCGGCGCGGGTGGTGGGGTGCCCGGTGAGCGGGGTGGACCTGCTGGGCGGTGGCGAGCTGGTGGCCGGGGCGGAGCTGGAGCTGGCCCCGGCGGCGGTGCTGGTGGTGCGGGTCAGCCCGTGACCAGGACGACCTGCACGAGCACGAGGACCAGCAGCAGCCCCGGTCCGCGCAGCACCTGGCGCACGAGGTTGGCCGGGACGACGCCGAACGGGGTGTCCAGGACGACGCCGGAGGAGTAGTCCAGGTCGGGGCGGGTGGCCAGCCTGCAGGTGACGGCCACCGCCACCGCCGCCGAGATCGCGGCCAGCGCGGGCACGGGCAGCGCGGGAACCGTTGCGGCGCACCAGATCAGCGCGCCCGCCGTCGGGATCACCAGGTGCAGCAGGCGGAGTCGCCGGTCGCTGCCGCCGATCGCCCTGCGCAGGGCGGCGTTGCGGGCGAGCGCGCGCAGCCCCGGCGCGAGCCGCTCGGTGGCCAGGAACGCGGCGACCAGGTGCACGGCGCCGAGCGCCGCGTCCGGCAGCACCCCGGCCGCCGCGTGCGGGACGAGCGCGAGGGCGGCCCACACCGCGACGCCGGTCCCGTTGCGGCGCAGGCGGACCAGCTCCGCGCGGAGCACGGCGGCGGCGCGCGGGCCGCGCAGGGCGGCGGACCGGACGCGGCCGGTGGTGAGGGCGCGGCGGGTGGCGAGCAGGTCGGTGAGCACCGCCGGGTCCAGCCAGGTGGCCGACGCGCGGGCGGCGTCGACCAGGCGCGTCCCGCCGGTGAGGCTTGCGCGGGTGAACCGGCCCAGCCGCCGGGACGCGGCGGCGGTCGTGGCCGCGCTCGCGATGCCGGTGACCGCGACCAGCGGCCAGAGGACGCCGTCCGGCGGGAGCGGGTCGCGGCCGGTGACGAGCACGAGACCCAGCAGCAGCACGGCCGCCGCGACGCACAAGCGCAGCGCGCGCTGCGCGGTGGCCACCGAGGCGGGGGCGTGTTGCAGCACGACGGCCCCGGCGCCGACCAGGACGCCGAGCGGCACGCCGGAGGCGGTGACGGCCGCGCTGCCCGTGAACGGGCCGAGCGCGGCGAGCAGCAGCCCGCAGCCCACCGCGCTCGCGGCCAGCGCCGCGCCGAACCGGCCGCGCAGCAGCGACCGGCGGTCCACCGGGCTGGTGAGCAGCCACGACGCGCTCGCCGACGACACCACGACCGGGCCGACCGCGAGCAGCAGCTTGAGCGCGAGCGCGACCAGCAGCAGCGCCACCGGTCCGACGAGCGGGGCGGCTGCGCCGGGCGGGGTGGAGAGCGCGCCCCAGGCGAGCCCGACCGCCATGCCGCCGGGGAGCAGCACGTCCTGGGCGTCGAGGAGCCTGCGCGGCGGCGGGCGCCGGTCGTGCCCGGAGCGGAGCCCGCACAGCTCCCGGCGGAGTTCGGCGGCGGTGGGCGCGGTCACCGCCCGACCTCGACGAGCCCGTCCGCGACCCGCGCCACCAGGGCCTCGTCGTGCGAGGCCAGCAGGACGGCGACGCCCGCGCGCTTCTCGGCGTCGAGCCGGTCGGCCAGCCAGCGCCGTCCCCCGGCGTCGAGCCGCTGCTCCGGCTCGTCCAGCACGAGCAGCCTGCGCGGGCGCACCAGGCAGGAGGCCAGCGCGAGCCGGTGCCGCTGCCCGCTGGACAGGGTGGCGGGGAGCTGGTCGGCGGCGGCGTCCAGGCCCAGCTCGGCCAGCACGTCCGCCACCAGGGCCTCGGGGTCGGCCGAGCCGTGCGACCACGCGCACAGGCGCAGGTGCTCGACCACCGACAGGTCGGGGAAGAACGCCAGGTCGTCCAGCGCGGTGGCGACGGCGGCGCGCGTCGCGGGCGCGGACTCGTCCAGGTCGGCCCCGTCGAGCAGCACCCGGCCCGCGTCGACCCGGTCGACCCCGGCGACGCAGCGCAGCAGCGTGGACTTGCCCGCCCCGTTGGGGCCGACCACGGCGGTGGCGCGGCCCGGTTCCAGGGTGAAGCCCACCTCGTCCAGCACCACGAGGTCGCCGTAGCCCTTGGTGAGGCCGACCACCTCCAGCAGCGTCCCGCCCGTCCGCCCGCCCGTCCGCCCGCGCGTCACCGCTCCCCCTCGCCCCCGTCCGGTCGCGCCGGAAGCTACCAGGGGATCAGTGGA
This sequence comes from Actinosynnema pretiosum, assembly GCF_024171695.1. Lineage (GTDB taxonomy): Bacteria > Actinomycetota > Actinomycetes > Mycobacteriales > Pseudonocardiaceae > Actinosynnema > Actinosynnema pretiosum. The sequence continues at coordinate 77,753 of NZ_JAMTCF010000024.1, forward strand.
TGGTCCGGCCGTGCGCGTCGGGGACTCCGGACTTGCGCAGGAAGTAGGTGTTGACCTGGTCGCGCCACTCCACCGCGCACCGCAACTGCTCGGCCAGCCGCTCGGTGACGCGCTCGTGCACGTCGTCGGAGACCTTGCCGCGCAACGACTCCCAGGTCGCCGCCATCCGCTCGACGGCCGCCACCCCGGCGAAGTGCGTGTCGTAGACGTGCTGCACCACCGTCTTCCCCGAGTGCAGCACGTGCCCGTACGGGACGTGGTGGAAGAACAGCAGCAGCTCGTCCGGGCAGGTGTCCAGGTGCTCGTAGACCTCGCGCCACGGCTGCGGGTACTGGCCGGTGAAGCCGGTGCCGGTGGCGCGGGTGCGGTCGACGCCGACGCCGTCGCGGTCGGCGAAGTGGTAGGTGCCCCAGCGGGTGTACTCGTAGCCGTCGACGTCCGGGCCGTAGTGGTCGCCCGGTCGGACCATGAAGCCGACGCCCAGCGGGGCGGTGTAGTCCTCGTACGCGCGCCAGGAGCCGGACATCAGCGCGTGCAGCGGGGCGTGGGCGGCCGGGTCGGGGAAGGTGAGGGCGATCCACTCGCGCAGGAGCTCGTCGGGGTCGGCGGTCGGGTCCCAGGCGAGCCTGCCGAACGCGTAGAGGTTGGCCTGCGCCAACGGGTGCCCGGTCCAGAACGGGTCGTCGCCGACGTTCGAGACGGCGGTGATCCCGGCGGCGAGGGTGTGGACCTCCCGGTCGCCGAAGGGGAAGCGCAGGACCTCGCTCCACTGCGGCCCGAGGTAGCAGACGTGCCGCTGCTGGCCGGTGTACTCCTGGGTGACCTGGAACTCCACGGCCAACCTGGTGGTCGGCATGGCGGCGATGACCGGGGAGACCGGTTCGCGGGGCTGGAAGTCGATGGGGCCGTTCTTGACCTGGAGCACGACGTTGTCGGCGAACTCGCCGTCCAGCGGGGTGAAGTGGTCGTGCGCCGCTCGGGCGCGGTCGGTGCTGCGGTCGCGCCAGTCCTGGTGGTGGTCGTAGACGAAGGCGCGCCAGAACACCGTGCCGCCGAACGGTTCCAGTGCTTCCGCGAGCGCGTTGGCGCCGTCGGCGTGGTCGCGGCCGTAGCTGAACGGGCCGGGTTGGCCCTCCGAGTCGGCCTTGACGACGTAGCCGCCGAAGTCGGGGATGGCGGCGTAGACGGCGGCGGTGGTGCGGGCCCACCAGGCGCGGACCTCGGGGTCGAGCGGGTCGGCGGTGGTCAGGCCGCCGAGCAGGATCGGGGAGGCGAAGTTGACCGACAGGTGCGCGCGGATCCCGTGCGGGCGCAGCACCTCGGCCAGGCGGACGACCTCGGGGAGCAGGTCGGTCAGCAGGCGGGCCTCGGTGCGGTGCACGTTGACGTTGTTGAGCGCCACCCGGTTCACGCCGATCGAGCCGAGCAGGCGGGCGTACGCGGCGACGCGGGTGAGGTCGGGGCGGACGGCGCCGTCGGCGTAGAGCAGGGAGCCGCCGGAGTAGCCGCGCTCGACCTGGCCCATGACGGGGTGGACGTCGACGTTGTCCCAGTGGTCGAGCATCCGGACCGGGTAGGCGGGGTGGTGCTCGCCGGTCTCCTGGAAAGCGCTCTCACCGGCGCGGACGAGGTGGTGGAAGCCGTAGAGCAGGCCGGGGCCGGAGGCGGTGACGGTGGTGGTCCCGGCCGCGTCGCGGGTGATCGTGAACGCCTCGGGGTCGTCGTCCGGACCGGTGAGGACCAGGTCCAGCTCGGGGTCCTCGGTCACGAGCGCCCCGCCGTGGGCGGTGGTGGCGGCCAGCGCCTCGGCGCGCACGGTGTCGGCGATCGGGCCCTCGCCCACGACGCGGACGCGGCGGGCGCCGAGCGCGCGGAACGCGGTGGGTGGGAGCCAGGCGGGGTGTACGTCGGGGAGCAGTTCGGCCGCACCGAGAGAACCGTTCACCGGTCACCCACCCGAGGGTCCTGGGTCGCCGTCGACCCAATTGGTTTATCCGTTGAACTTAAACGGCTCGGGGGTGGCGGGGCAAGGGATCGGCGGCGTGCGACCCGCGCCACCTCCACGACCGGGGCTTGACAACGGCGCCCCGCGTTGTGAACGCTTGTTCATGAACAAGCGTTCACAACGGAGGTGCGGAGTGTCCGAAGAGGTGGTCAACACCGCCCAGGCGCAGGCCTGGAACGGTCCGGCCGGTCAGCGGTGGGCCGAGCGGAGCGAGCGGTTCGACGCGGTGTGGGGCGGGTTCGACCGGTTCGCGCTCGACCACGTCAGGCCGGGTGACCGGGTGCTCGACGTCGGCTGCGGGACCGGCGCGCTGACCAGGGGCGCGGCCGGGATCGGCGGGTCGGCGACCGGGGTCGACCTGTCCGAGCCGATGCTCGCCAAGGCCCGCGCGCTGGGCGGCGCCCCGGACTACCTGCTGGCCGACGCCCAGGCGCACCGCTTCTCCCCCGGCGCGTTCGACCTGGTGGTCAGCCGGTTCGGGGTGCCGTTCTTCGCCGACCCGGTCGCCGCGTTCGCCAACCTCCGCGCCGCGCTGCGCGCCGGGGGCCGCCTGGCCGTCCTCGTCCCGCACGGGCTCGGCGAGGTCGGCGACCTGCTGACCCGCGTCGTCCCCGGCTGGGGCCCGCTGAGCGCCGGTCCGCTGTCGCTGTCCGAGCCGGACGTGGCGCGCCGGGTGCTCGCCGACGCCGGGTTCGCGCAGGTCGGCGTCGAGGAGGTCCAGGCCTGGCAGGTGTGGGGCGGTGATCCGGACGACGCGGCGGAGTTCCTGCTGTCCTGGGCGTGGCAGGCGATCACGCGGGCGCGCCCGGACGCCACCGAGGCCGAGCTGCTCCCGCCGGTCCGCGCGGAGCTGGCCGGGCGCGGGTGCCGGTTGCGCGCGAGCGCCCTGCTGCTGACGGCGGTGGCCTGATGGCGCGGGTGCTGGTGCTGGGCGGGTACGGCGCGGTCGGGCGGCACGCGGTCGCCGAGCTGGCGCGGCGGCACGAGGTGGTCGTCGCGGGGCGGGACCTGGCGCGGGCGTCGGCGGTGCCCGGCGCGACCGGGGTCCGGGTGGACCTGCGCGACGAGGAGGACGTGCGGCGGGTCGTGGCGGGCGCGGACGTGGTGCTGATGTGCGCCGAGACCGCCAACGGCGCCGTCGCTCGGGCCGCCGCCGAGGCCGGGGCGCACTACCTGGACGTGTCGGCGTCGGCTGGGGTGCTCGCGTCGATCGAGGAGCCCACGGGCACGACGGCGCTGCTCAGCGTCGGTCTGGCGCCCGGCGTGTCGAACCTGCTGGCCCGCTGGTGCGTCGAGGCGACCGGGGCGCGCGAGGTGGAGATCGGGGTGCTGCTGGGCGGCGGCGAGCGGCACGGGGCCGCCGCCGTCGAGTGGACCGCCGCCGGGGTCGCCGGGATGGGCGGGGCGTGGCGGGCGAGGTTCCCCGAGCCGTTCGGGGCGCGGCGGGTGCGCGGGTTCCCGTTCTCCGACCAGGTGACGCTGCCGACCACGCTGCCGGTGGACCGGGTGCGCACCGGGCTGTGCCTGGACTCGCGGCTGGCGACGGCGCTGCTGCCCGCCGTGCGCTGGCTGGGGCCGCTGGCGTCGTCGGTGCACCTGGGCGGGGACGGGTTCGCCGTGGTCGCGTCGGCGGGCGGGATGAGCTGCTCGTTCAGCGGCAGCGGGCAGAGCAGGGCCACCGGCGTGATCGCGGCGGCGCTGGTGGAGCTGCTGCCGACGATGCCCGCAGGCAGGTGGCACGTGGAGCAGGTGGTGGAGCCGGAGGCGTTCCTGGGGGCGCTGGAGGGGTACCGGGTCGCGGGGCCGTCCTACGATGTGCGGTGATGGCACCACGGAGGGCCGCGGCACTGCCCGAGGGCGTGAGCGCGCGCGAACACCTGATCACCGCGGCGGCCGGGCTGGTCGCCGAGCGCGGCACGGCCGGGCTGACCGTGCGGGACGTGGCGCGCGCGGCCGGGCTCGCGCCGGGCGTGCTGTACAACCACTTCGCCGACCGCGAGGAGCTGCTGGCGCTCGCGCTGCACCGGCACGTGCGGCAGGTGGAGGACGCGCAGGGGTTCGCCTGGGGCGGTGATCTCGCGGCCGACCTGCGGGCGTTCGTGGCGCACGCGGTGGCGGTGCACCGGGCGGTGCTGCCCGCGCTGGCCGGGCTGGTGGGGCAGCCGGAGCTGGCGGCCAGGTTCGAGGCGCTGGGCAACCCGATGGGCGGCGGGCTCGGCATGGTGGAGCTGCTGGCGCGGCGGCTGCGCGCGGAGCGGGACGCCGGGAACCTGGCGGCGGGGGCGGACGTGGAGACGGTCGCGACGCTGGTGGTGGGGGCGTGCCACGAGCTGGCGGTGCCCAGGCTGTTCGGGCTGGGCGCGGTGGAGGCGTTCCCGCCGGAGTGCGAGGACGCGGTGGTGGACACGGTGCTGCACGGGGTGCTGCCGCGCTGACCCGCGCCCGGCGGTGGGGTCGCGCGGGCGGCCCGGCCCCGGTGCCAGGCCGCCCGCGCGAGTCTCGGTGGCGCGTTTTCCCCTGCTGTGCAAGGGGATCGCGCCCGGTGGGTCAGGAGCCGACGCGGAAGGTCGCGTCCTGCTGGTCGGTGGCCGTGCTGATCGGGTCGACGCGCAGCGCGTAGCCGGAGTGCCGCAGGTAGCGGTCCGGGAGGTTCGCGGAGCGGAACGAGGACCAGGACGAGTCGGCGAGGCCGGGGACGCGGTGGAAGGTCGCGTCGGCGCGGAAGGCGGCGGTGTTGTCGTTGGCGTCCAAGCGGATCGCGTACTCGTAGTGCCGCAGGTAGCGGGTCGGGTCGGACACCGACTGGAACGAGACGCCCGAGGAGTCCGACAGGCCCGGCACGAGCTTCCAGAGCTGGTCGGTGTACGGGTCGAACGGGTACGGGTCGATGCGGCCGAGGTAGTTCTGGTGGCGCACGAAGCGGTCCGGGAAGTTCGAGGACTTCAGGCGGTTCCAGGACGGGGCGCCCCAGCGGGACAGCAGCGCGGACTGCTCGGCCGCCGTGATCGGGGAGATGGTGGCGTGCTTGGAGTTCAGCGGTTGGGCGTAGGCGCGCTGGTTCATCACCGACCAGGAGTTCGCGCCGAGGTTGCCGGTGGACCAGGCGTAGAACTCGCCGTTCACCGGGGAGTACGAGTCGCACCACAGGTAGTGGGTGTCCGAGGTGTTGGACTTGACCACGATCGGCGCCTCGATGCCGCTGGCCTGCTTGAGTGGGCTCGTGTAGGTGCTGAAGCTGTTGGGGTTCAAGGAGGACGAGCGGGCGCCGTAGATGTTCCCGTCGGCCATGTTCTTGTAGTACAGGTAGTTCGTGCCGTTGCTCGTGGCGACGGTGCCGTCGAGGACGTTGAAGCCGGGGTCGAAGAACACCTGCGGGGAGCCGACGTTCACGAAGTCGGTGGTGTAGTTGACCATGAAGACGTCGCGGGTCCCGTTGTGCGCGGAGTAGAAGATGCCGTACTGGCCGCGCGCCGGGTCGTAGAACGCCTCGGGCGCCCAGGTGTGGGTGTCCATCGAGTGCATCTTCAGCCTGCGGTAGTTGCTGAAGCTGGTCAGGTTCGTGGAGTCCCAGGCGTGGATGTACTGGTTCTTCTGCGTGAAGTCGGTGCCGTTGAGGTCGGTGGCGATGACGACGAACGTGCCGTCCTGCTTGCGCAGGATGAACGGGTCGCGCAGGCCCTTGGTGCCTGCGGTGGGGGTGACGACGGGGTTGTTCTGGTTGAGCGGGGTCCAGTTGAGGCCGTCGCCGCTGACCGCGAGGTGCAGGCCGTAGTTCGCTCCGGTCATGCTGGGGGACTCGGTGAAGTAGCCCATCACGTACGCCGCGTAGGTCGCTTCGGCGCCGGGGCCCTCGGGCTCGGCGGCGACCGGGTGGTCGGGTTGCCGCGCGACCGCTTGCTGGGCGACCGCTTGCTGCGGCGCGACGGCGAGCAGCAGGGTCGCGACGAGCAGCGCCGCCCGGCTGCCCAGGGACCTGGTTCTGACCACGACGTTCCCTCCCAGACACCGCCGTCGTCGATGTTCACGCTCACATCGGCGCGCGACGGCAGTGTCGTGTCCGGTGGTGCGGGGGTGTCCGGCGAGGTGGAGCGGGCGGCGGCCGGTTACCGGGATGTTGCGGACGAGTGTGATCGCTCACAACTGGGGTGTCAACCCCCGCCCTGGAGCCGATCCGGTGCGGCCGAGCGGGTTCTTGACATGCGGCGATGCTTGGTTTTTCCACTCCGGCGGTGCTTGTTGTTAGCGCTAACACGAGTGGGCCCGAAATGCCGGGAAAGCGCAGGTGGGGGCGGTGGTGGGAACCGCCAACGGGACGGGGGCGCGTCGGGCGCGCGGGAACGGGCCCCCGACGTCCGCCGCCCGCTCACCCGAAGCGCTTGACCAGCTCCACCCGTGACCGCACTTCCAGCCGCGCGAAGATGTTCCGCAGGTGGTGCTCGACGGTCCGGTGGCTCAGGAACAGCCGCGCCGCGACCTCCCGGTTGCTCGCCCCCTCCGCGACCAGCCGGGCGATCCTGGCCTGCTGCGGGGTCAGCTCGCCGAACCCCCCGCTCCGGTCGCCCGCCCGCTCACCCGCCCGCTCGCCCGCCGCCGTCTCCCCCGCCGCCCGCAGCTCGGCGCGCGCCCGACCGGCCCAGTGCTCGGCCTCCTGCCGCTCGAAGATGTCCGCGGCTTCCCGCAGCACCTCCCGAGCCGCCCTCGGCCGCCGCGTCCGCCGCAGCCAGCGCCCGTAGATCAGCTGCGTCTTCGCCAGCTCCAGCGCGCCGCCGCTCCCCCGGTGCAGCCGCAGCGCCTCGGTGAAGTGCGCGCGCGCGTCCTCACCGTCCGCCAGCACCCCCAGGCACCGGTGCGCCACGGCCCGCCGGGCGGCGCTCCCGCCGCTGTCCGCCCAGCGCTGGAACCGCCGCAGCTCCCGCTCCGCCCACCCGACCTCGCCGCACCCGGCCGCCGCCTCCACCAGGTGCGGCACGGCCATGGTCCGGATGCCCTCGTGCACGCCCCCGTACCGCCCGCCGGACTCCAGCGCCCGCAACCGCTCCAGCGCGACGACGGGGCGCTCGCGCGCCAGGTCGACGCACGCCAGCGCCCAGGCCGCGAGCGTCCCGGCCCGGCCGAGGCCGTTGCGGGAGACCTGCTCGGCGGCGGTGTCGACGCGGTGCAGCGCGGTGTCGCAGTCGCCGCGCAGCGCGGACAGCAGGGCGAGGATCATCAGGTGGTCGGCGGCGGCGTTGCGCTGGCCGACGGCCTCCGCCGCGTGCAGGCCCTCGAACGCGGCGGAGAGCGCGAGCGCGTGCCGGTCCAGCAGCAGCGCCGACAGGGCCTGGTAGATCAGCGCCCACGGCAGGAACGCGGTCAGCCCGCGCTCGCGGGTGGCGACCACCGCGCCACCGGCCAGCTCGTGCGCCTTGGCGGAGTCGCCGAGCACGTAGGCGGCGTGCCCGCCCCACACCCCGGCCTGCGGCACGGGGGTGCGCTCGGCGGTGGCGACGACCGCGCGCAGCAGCGGCACGGCCTCGGCGTGGTGGCCCCGGAAGGTGGCTTCCATGCCGAGCACGTGGTCGAGCACGAGGGCTTGCGCGTCGGGGTCGTCGGGCGAGCGCAGGTCGGCGGCGGCGCGGGCGATCTCGGTGTGCAGCGCGTGGTCGCCCGCGCCGCACGCGGCCTCGCCCGCGAACCCGAGTGCGAGGGCGGCCTGGGCCCGGTGCGCCCCGGCGAGGGCGGCGGAGGCGCGGAGCAACCGGCGGGCGGCGCCGTCCGGCTGGCCGCCACCGAGGTCGAGGCCTCCCCGGACCAGGTCGGCGAGCGCCCGGAGCTCCGGGCTGTCGGACAGCCGGGCGGCGGCGGTGAGCGCGGACCTGGCGGGGCCTGCGGCGCCTGCGGTCCAGTGGTCGGCGGCGGCGCTGACCAGGCGGCGGGCGCGGAGCGCGGGGGCGCTGGTGAGCGCGGCGGCGCGGTCGTGGTCGCGGGCGGCGCGGGCGTGGTCGCCGCAGCGGCGGGCCCGGCGGGCCTCGGCGTGCAACCGCTCGGCCTGGGCGTCCCTGGCGCCGGGGGCGGTGGCGGCCTGGTGCCAGGTGCGGCGGGGGCCGGGTGGGAGGGCCTTGGCGAGGGCGGTGTGGGCGGCGTAGCGCTCGGCGAGGGGGAGTTCGGCGGCCAGGGAGGTGCGGGTGAGGGGGTCCGGGAGCAGCAGGGGGGCGGCTTCCTGGACGGCGGCGGGGCCGATGTCGGGGAGGCGGGCGAGGGTGTCGGGGTCGAGGTCGGGGTCGACCAGGGCCAGGGCGGTGGCGGTGCGGGCGCGGGGGGAGAGGCGGTGGAAGCGGGCGCGGAGGCGGGAGCGGAGGGTGCTGGTGGAGGGGAGGAGGTTCGGGGCGGGGGCGGTGCCGCCGAGGTGCTCGGCGGTGAGGGCGGCTGCGAGTTCCACCAGGGCTAGGGGGTTTCCGGAGGCCAGGTGGGCGAGGTCGTCGGCCAGGTCGGCGGGGAGGCCGGGGCGTAGGTCGTTGAGGACTCGGAGGGAGTCGGGGTGGGTTAGGGGGGTGAGGTCGATGGTGGGGAGGGTGGAGAGGGTGGGTGGGGTGGAGGGGTTTGGTTGATTCGGCAGGTTGGGCAGGTTGGGCAGGTTGGGCAGGGCGGGCAGGTTGGGTAGGGCGGTCGCACCGGACAGGGCGGTCGCGCCGGACAGGTCCGACAGCCCTGGCAGGCCTGGCAGGCCTGGCAGGCCTGGCAGACCGATCTCGCCGGGCAGACCGGGTAGCCCCGACAGGCCGGTCTCACAGGCGAGGAGGACGGCAACGGGTTCGGCGGCGAGCTCGGGAAGGGCGCTGAGCAACGCGGACAGGTCGAGCAGGTGCGCATCGTCCACGCAGAGCAGAACCCGACGGGGGTGGTCGGCGAAGTCCGCAGCGGCTCGGCGTGCGGCACGCAGGAGCGCGGTCTTGCCGGTGCCGGGACCACCACGCAGCACCAGCGCTCCCCCACGCCCAGCGCGGGCGTGGTCGAGCAGTGCGTCCACGGCGACGCGCTGCCGGTCGCGTCCGAGCAGCATCAGTCCAGTCTCACCAGCCGGAGGGCTGCGGTGGAACCCCACGACCGTGGCTGACTCTTGACACCGGGGACGGAGGCGGGACGAGCGGTCCGTTCACCGAGGAGGGCGGAGTGGGAGCGAGGCTTCAGGTGAACGGTCCGCACACCGGAGGCGGCGGCAGAACTCCGGATGAACGGTCCGCACACCAGGACGGGACTTCGAGTGAACGGTCCGCACATCAGGACAGGGCTCTAGGTGAACGGACCGCACACCGGGGACGGAGCGGGGTTTCGAGCGAACGGACCGCACTCAGGGGTGAGGCACCGGGTGAGCGGTCCGTTCACCCGGAGGCAAGTGCAGGGATTCCCGGCAAACGGCCCGTTCACCGGGAGGCAGCAAGCAAAGCTCCGAGCGAGCGGACCATTCACCGGCAGCGGGGACGGGGCTTTCCAGTGAACGGTCCGTTCGCCGGAGGCAAGAGCGGTAGTTCCGGTGAACGGACCGTTCACCCGACGCGAAGGCAGCAGTTCCAGTGAACGGTCCATTCGCCCGACGCGAAGGCAGCAGTTCCAGTGAACGGTCCATTCGCCCGACGCGAAGGTGGGAGTTCCGGTGAACGGTCCGCAGACCCAGAAGCAGCACAAGCGGGGCGCCGTGCGAACGGGCCGTGCACCGGGGCGGGCTCCAAGTGAGTGGTCCGTACGCCTCGAACTGCTCCTAGTGAACGGTCCGCACATCAGGGACGGGCTTCGAGCGAATGGTCCGCACACCCCCAAGCGGCTCCGAGTGAACGGTCCGCACACCGGGGGGCTCCGGGCGAACGGGCCACTCACCACGAGCCGAGCAAAGCTCAGGGTGCGCCCCCTGCACACCAGGAAGCAGGGGCAAGCCCCCGCCCTGCCGCCAGACACCAGGGGCAGCCCTCCCCCGCGAAACCGGTGTTCCCACCGGTCCACCCACCCGACGTGCGCGGGTGGGGCAGGTGGTTGTGCCGATGCACGAACTGTGGTGGGTGCCGGAAGGTCGGATTCCCCTGCCCCCTGCACGAGCGAGGTGTGCTCCCGTGCGAATGCGCGCACTCTTCCCCGCCCTGGCCCTGCTGGCCGCGAGCGCGGTGGCCGTTCCCCCTGCGGCGCTGGCCGCCGCCAGTCCCTACGAGCGCGGTCCCGCGCCGACCAACGCCAGCGTCGAGGCCGCTAGGGGGCCGTTCGCCACGGCCACCGCGACGGTCTCGTCGGTGTCCGGCTTCGGCGGCGGCACGATCTACTACCCGACCAGCACCGCCGAGGGCACCTTCGGCGCGGTGGCGATCTCGCCCGGCTTCACCGCCACCCAGTCCTCGGTCGCCTGGTTGGGGCCTCGGTTGGCCTCCCAGGGGTTCGTGGTGATCACGATCAACACCCTGTCGACGCTGGACCAGCCGGACAGCCGGGGCTCCCAACTGCTCGCGGCCCTGGACTACCTGACCACCAGCAGCTCCGTGCGCACCCGCATCGACGCTTCGCGCCTTGGCGTGATGGGGCACTCGATGGGCGGCGGCGGTTCGCTGCGGGCGACCGTCTCCCGGCCGTCGTTGCAGGCCGCGATCCCGCTGACGCCCTGGCACACCACCAAGAACTGGTCCAGCACGCGGGTGCCCACGATGATCATCGGTGCGGAGTCGGACAGCACCGCGCCGGTGTCCTCGCACTCCGAGCCGTTCTACACGAGCATGACGTCCGCGCCCGAGAAGGCGTACCTGGAGCTGAACAACGCGAGCCACTCCGCCCCCACGTCGTCGAACACCACGGTGGCGAAGTACAGCATCTCCTGGCTCAAGCGGTTCATCGACGACGACACCCGGTACGACCAGTTCCTGTGCCCGGCCCCGTCACCCAGCTCGCTGATCGAGGAGTACCGGGCCACCTGCCCGCACAGCTGAGCGAAAACACGAGAGAGCACGAGAGAGCAGTAGAGAGCACTAGAGCAAGAGAGACGGCGAGAGCACGAGAGCAAGAGAGACGGCGAGAGCACGAGAGACCGCCGGACCGTGAACGGCCCCCGCGCCCTGCCGGTGGGGGCCGTTCACGGGCGGGAGGACCACCAGGGGACGCCATCACCGCCACCGCCACCACCGGAGCCCGGCATCCCCCCACCACCAGCCCCCAGCTCCCCCGCCACTGGGCCATCGGTGTGAAACTCCCCTGCGGACTCGGCCCAGTCGGTACCGTCCGGCCGTGGCCAAGACCAAGATCCGCTTGGGTTCCGAGTTCACCGGGCTGTGGCTGTCCAACGCGGTGGCGAACCTCGGTGACGGCCTGTCCGTGGCCGCTGGCCCCCTGCTGCTGGCCTCGCTCACCTCGGACCCGCTCCTGGTCGCCGCGTCCCTGTTCGCCCAGCAAGCGCCGTGGCTGCTCTTCTCCCCGCTCGGCGCGGCCCTCCTGGACCGGGGGCTGGACCGCCGCCTGCTGCTCGTCGCGCTCAACACCACCCGCTGCGTCGTGGTCGCCGCGCTGGCCGGGCTCGTCTGGCTCGACCTGGCGACCATCCCCGCCGTCTACGCCCTGCTGTTCACACTCGGCGCGGCGGGCGCGGTGGCGGACGGGGCGATCACCGCCCTAGTGCCCTCCCTCGTCCCGGCCGCCGACCTGGAGGCGGCGAGCTCGCGGCTGAGCGCGGGCACCCTCGCGGGCAGCACCCTGCTCGGACCGGCGCTGGGCGCCTGGTTGTTCGCGGTCGCCGCGTCGGCCCCGTTCGGGGTGGAGGCCCTCGGCTTCGCCGTCGCGGCGCTCCTGCTGCGCGGGACCCGCCGGTCGGCGCCGCCGATCGAGGTGGTCACGCGGGCCGCCGCGCCGCCGGGGCTCGCCGAGGGGCTGCGGTGGCTGTGGCACAACCGGCTGCTGCGCCTGCTTGCGCTGGCGCTGCTGCTGATGAACATGACGCTCTACGGGTTCCTCGGCGTCCTCGTGCTCTACGCGCGCGAGCGCTTGGACGCGGGACCGGCCGCGTTCGGGCTGCTGCTCGCCGCGACCGCCGCGGGCGGGGTGCTGGTGGTCCCGCTGGTCCCCCGGCTGGTGGACCGCTTCGGCCCGGTGCCGCTGCTGCGCGCCGGGCTGGTCGTGGAGACCGTCGCCCACGTCGCCCTCGCGCTGGTGCGCGCGTTCCCGGCCGCGATCGCGGTGCTGGTCGCGTTCGGCGCGCACTCGGTGCTGTGGGGCACGATCACCCGGACCGCCCGCAGGCGCGTGGTCCCCGATCGGCTGCGCCGGTCGGTGAACGGCGCGTTCCTGCTGTTCAGCTCGGGTGGCGCGGCGCTGGGGGCGATCCAGGGCGGGCTGGTCGCGCGGGCGTTCGGCGTCACCGGGCCGCTGTGGGTGGCGGCCGGGGTGGTCGGGCTGCTGTCCGCGCTGATGTGGCAGCTGCTGGCCGTGGTGGGCGGTGAGGACGGGTGACGGGGCCCCGCTACTCGCTCTTCCAGGCCGCGTCGTAGCGCTGCTGGCGCAGCTCGTCCTGCGCGGCGGCCCGCGCCTTCCTGGCCCGACCGGCGTCGCCGTTCTCGTAGCCGTACTTGGACACCCGGTTCTCGGTGCTCTCGATCGCGTAGGACATCGCGAAGTACACCCCCACGATCAGCCCCAGCGAGCCGCACGCGATCGCCAGCGGCAGCGGCGAGCCGAGGCCGACGACAAGGCCGGTCGCGATGATGATCGTCAGCGGCAGGACCTGCACGAACGCCCGGAGCATGAACCAGGCCAGCCAGGACGGCTTCGTGGCCTGCTCGAAGATCCACTCGCGGTGCCGCTGGGGCAGCCTGCCCCCGACCAGGTACCACAGGCGGAGTGCGGGGGACGGGCGGTTCACTGTGCCTCCTTGGCAGCGGCGATCAGGCCGGTCAGCGCCCCGTGCAGGTCCTGGAGCTGGTCCAGCTCCACCCCGAGGCGGTCGACCACGGCGGGCGGGATCTTCAGCGCCTCCTGGCGCAGCGCCTGCCCCTGCGGGGTGAGCGTCACGGCCAGCACGCGCTCGTCGTCGGCGTCCCGGCCGCGCTGCACGTACCCGATCGCCTCCAACCGCTTGAGCAGCGGGGACAGCGTGCCGGGGTCGAGCGCGAGCAGCCCGCTCAGCTCCTTGACCGACAGCGGCGCCCCCTGCCAGAGGGCGAGCATCACGAGGTACTGGGGGTGGGTGAGCCCCAGCGGTTCGAGCAGCGGCCGGTAGATCGAGACCACGGTCCTGGACGCGATCGAGAGCGCGAAGCAGACCTGCCGCTCCAGGGCCAGCGGGTCCTCGGCGTTGCTTTGTGTGCCAACCATTTGCACACCACGGTATCCCAGCGGCCCGCCGCGGGACTCCGCCGGATGGCCAGTTGTCCGGGAGATCACACCGGCGGTCGCGCGGGGGCGCCCGGCGGGCAGGAAATGCTGAACGGCGGGTGAAGTGGAACCGGAGGAATTCCCGGAACGCGCCGGAGAACCGCGCGGAACAACACGATCACCGGATAGGGGTATTGACCGGAGCGACGGTGAGAGGCGCGCGGGAAATGTGGGAAGCCGTCCGTCGGTTCACGACGGACGGCTCCCCGCGCGATGTGGTCAGACCACCGGGAGCACGCACATCACCGCAGCTCAGGTCAGCTGCGGCGGCAGTGGCGATGGCAACGGCGACCGCGCGGGCGGAGGACTCCGCCCATCGGGCTGGTCGCCATTTCGCACTCCTCGTTCGGTGTGCCCCCATCCTGCCCGACCGATCGGTAGGACGTCAAACAATTAACAGGTGAACGCCCAGTGCCCAATCGGTGGGAGCACCCGCCGCCGATTAGCCCCGGTCGCCGGAATCCGCTATCGCGCCCACGCGCGAGCGCCCGGCTCGCCCAACCGCCTGGCCAGCCGGTCCGCGCGGGCGGTGAGCGCCTCGGCCCTGCGGGTCAGCGGCTCCGGGTCGGCCCCGCCGCGCCGGTCGGCGTCGGCCACCGCCCCGGCCAGGGCCGCGCAGTCGGTGACCAGCGCCAGGTACTCGGCCCGCGCGACCGGCGTGACCAGGTCGTCCAGGGCGATGATCCGCTGCGCCAGCTCGCCGGTGGCCGCGCTGAGCCGGGCCCTGGCGTCCCGCACCCCCTCGGCCCGCGCCTGCCGCCGGACCGCCGCCCCACCGGCCCGCCGACCCAGCAGGTATAGGGCCGCCGCCCCCACCAGCACCGCGAGCAGCGCGGCGGCGGCGAGCAGGTAGCGGGGCAGCGACGGGCTGAGCACCCGCCCGCCGTCGGGCACGGTCCCGGCGCGCACGAGCTGGTCGTAGTTCACCGCGACGATCTTCAGCGCCTCCAGCGGCCGGTCGGCGAACTGGTGCACGCCCCGGCGGATCGCCAGCTCCGCCACGAACGCCCGGCCGAAGTTCTCCTCACCCCGGCCGGGCAGCAGCGCGCACCCGTAGCTGGCGTACTCGCCGCCCTCCTTGCTCAGCAGCAGCACGACGGTCCCGTCGGCGGCGCGCTCCAGGGCGTCGCAGCCGTCGCGCAGGTCGGCCTCGGGCTCCAGGAACACCACGACCAGCCTGCGGTTGCCGATGATCCGCTCGGCCGCCTCCTGGTCCAGCTCGACGCCGGGCGCCGCGTACACCGAGGACTGGGCGACCTGCCGCGCGGCGGGCCCGTCGAACAGCCCGCCGCTCCACACCGCCCACCCGGCGAGCGCCAGGCAGGCCGCGATCACCGCCGCGCAGGCGAGGGGGACGCGCTTCACGCCGGGCTCCCGCTCAGGTAGGCGGACGGCCGGTAGTCGGGTCGGCCGAGCTGCCTGGCGGTGGTGTCCAGCTCGGCCTCGGCGGCGTCGAGCAGGCGGCGCACGTGGGCCTCGGGCAGCCCGGTCTCCAGCGCCTCGCGGGCCGAGCCGAGCCTGGCCAGGCCTCGGGTGAGCGAGGCGTCGCGGCTGAGCGCGGACACCTCGACGGCGAGCGCGGACAGCGCGGCGAGCCGGGCCGGGCTGGTCCTGGGCTCGCCGGGGCGCACGCGGGCGGCGCGGGCGGTGAGCACCAGGAACACCGCGACGCAGCCGGTGAACGCCCACGGCAGGGCGGGCAGGGCGACGTCGAGCGGGTCGGGGGTCCGGTAGGGCAGGGGGCGGTCGAACAGGCCCGCGTACCGGATGTCGGTGACCCGGTCCAGGTAGGCGTCCAGTATCACCGCCTGCGGGTAGGCGTAGGCGTCGATCCGGTCGGAGAACTGGCCGTAGAAGCTCGCGGCGGCTACCTCGGCGAAGTCGGCCTCGTGCGGGCCGTGGTACTCGACCCAGTTGCCGTACATGACCACGACGGGCCGGTCGGGGAACACCGAGGCGAGCGCGGAGCCGTAGTCGGGGACGGGCGCGCCGCGCTCCTGCACCGGGAACACCGCGTAGAGCGCCTCGCCGGGGAACGCGTCGGGCTTGTCGGGGACCTCGCCCAGCACCGCGCCGGGGGCGACGTGCGGCAGGTCGTCGCGCAGGTCGACGGCGACCGCCTCCAGCTCCTGCGGGGTGGGGTCGCGCCAGCGGAACGGGTCGACGTCGGCGGGCGCCACCTCGCCCACGTGCAGCGCGACGAGGTCGAGCAGCTCGTTGGTGACGTCGGCGAGCGCGAACTGGGCTCGCCAGCCGGGGATGGTGTCCGGGTAGGCCTGGTTGACGCCGTCGGTGACCTCGGTGCCCATGACCAGGACGGTGGCGTTCTCGACGTCGCGGACCCGGTCGCGCTCGTCCTCGTCGAGCCCGGCGGGGGCGACCAGGACGCGCACGTCGGTGCCCGCGACGGCGGCGTCGACCAGCGCCTCGTCCCAGGTGGCGGTGGCGCCGGGCAGCCGGACCACCGGGGCGGCCTCGACCAGCGCGGTCATCTCCTCGACGCTGGGCACGGTCAGGCCGGCCAGCTCGCCCGCCGCCCCCTCGGGCACCGGCTCGCGCGGCGACGGGGACTCGCCGTAGGTGACGTCGACGGCGCGCCGCTGGGCGAGCAGGAACACCACGAGCACGACGACCGCGATGGCCAGCGCGGCGAACCGCACCGCGCGGAGCACCGAGGCCTCAGCCATGGAAGCTCCCCCGCCACAGCCGCTCGGCGCGGCGGGCGCAGTCGGCGGCGACGCGCGCGGAGGCGGTGCCGCCCCGGTTCGCCATGAGCAGTTCGGCGCGGGCGAGCAGGCGCTCGGCCTCGGGGCAGTACCAGTTGCCCGCGTCGCGGGTGATCGCGGCGCTGTCGATGGCGGCGAGCGCGGTGGAGCGGGCCACCTCGGCGGACCGGGCGCTGGCGCGGGCGCGGGGGACGAACGCCGCGCTGAAACCGGCGATCACCAGCACCACCGATCCGAGCAGCCAGACCATCCACATGCGCGCGCCATTCCAGGTGAGGTGTGCGCCTGATTGTGCCCGGTCGGGTGGCGGTCGGCGGCGGGGCCGGGGGTGTGCGGGGGCACGTCTCGTCCTCGGGGTCGCACTCGGTCTCGTCCTCGGCCCCGGCCTCAGCCCGCGCCGAGGAGGTCGACCAGCTCGCGCAGCGCCTGCCCGAGCTCGCGGTCGACGCGGACGGCGGCGCGGTCGTCGCCCCTGGTGACGCCCCGGTTGAGGATGGCGACGGGCTTGCCGGACTTGGCGGCGTGGCGCACGAACCGCAGGCCGGACATGACGGTGAGCGAGGAGCCGAGCACGAGCAGGACGTCGGCGGCGTCGACCAGGTCGTAGCAGCGGCGCACGCGCTCGGGCGGGACGTTCTCGCCGAAGAAGACGACGTCGGGCTTGAGGACGTCGCCGCAGCGGGCGCAGTCGACCACGCGGAAGCCCGCGACGGCCTCGGCGGGCAGGTCGGCGTCGCCGTCCGGGTTCACCTGGTCGGTGGTGGCGGTGAAGCCGGGGTTGGCCTCGTGCAGCCGGGCGTCGTGCTCGGCGCGGTCGGTGGTGGCGCCGCAGCCGAGGCAGATCACGCGGTAGAGGCTGCCGTGCAGCTCGACGACGCCGGTGGCGCCGCCGTCCTGGTGCAGGCCGTCGACGTTCTGGGTGATGACCGCGTCGACCAGGCCCGCGCGCTGGAGGGCGGCGACGGCGCGGTGGCCGTCGTTGGGCTCGGCGCGGCGCATGGCGCGCCAGCCGACGTGGGCGCGCGCCCAGTAGCGGCGGCGGCCCTCGGCGGAGCCGGTGAACTCCTGGTAGGTCATCGGGGTGTGCTTGCGCAGGCTGCCCTCGGCGCCCCGGTAGTCGGGGATGCCGGACTCGGTGGACAGGCCCGCGCCGCTGAGCACCAGCGCGCGACCGGGGCGCAGCAGGTCGACCAGCGGGGTGAGCGAGGTCGTCCTGGGCAGCGGGTCGCCGGTGGCGGTCCAGGTGAGGGTCGGGCGTGTCCGCATGGGACGAGGGTACGACCGGGGCGACTCGGCGCGCGGGGCGCGGTGGCCGGGGTGGATCACCTGTTCGGGGGTGGCGGGGCGGCGTGGTCGCGCGGTGTGCCCGTGCGCGCTGGTCCGGTCGGGGGGCGGGACTGCGGCTGTCCGGCGCTCACCCTCGCGACAGGGTCGACCGCGCTCCGCTTATGTGATAGCCATCTATCAGAACGCTGGTCGCCTGATGGCAGGAGAACACCGTGAGCGAGACCGCCGTGCGCCAGGCGCCGGAACTGCCGGTGCACATGCGCAGGAACGGCTTCGACCCCCACCCGTCGCTGGCCGAGCTGCGCGACACCGGCGGCATCCGGCGCGAGCGCACCCCGATGGGGCTGGACGCGTGGGTGGTGAGCAGGCACGAGGACGTGCGCCGGGTCCTGTCGGACACCTCGGTGTTCAGCAACGACAGCGAGGACCTGCCCACGCTCGCCGACATGTCGCCCGAGGAGCGCAGGAAGCGGCTGTCGGGGAACCTGCTGGCGCTCGACCCGCCCCGGCACACCCGGTTGCGCAGGCTGCTCACGCCGGAGTTCACGATCAGGCGGATGCGGCGGCTGGAGCCCAGGATCAGGCAGATCGTCGACGACCACCTGGACGCCATGGAGCAGGCCGGGTCGCCCTCGGACGTGGTGCGCGACTTCGCGCTGCCGGTGCCGTCGCTGGTGATCTGCGAGCTGCTGGGCGTGCCGTACGAGGACCGGGCCGACTTCCAGCACCGCAGCAACCTGCTGCTGGACATGTCGCTGCCGCTCGCGGAGCGCAGGCGGGTCGGCGAGGAGTCGCGGGAGTACATGGCGCGGCTGGTCGCGGGCGCGAAGGCCGATCCCGGCGACGACCTGCTGGGGATGCTCGTGCGCGAGGGCGAGCTGGACGACGACGAGCTGATCGGGATCGCGGCGCTGCTGCTGATCGCCGGGCACGAGACGACGTCGAACATGCTCGGGCTGGGCACGCTGGCGCTGCTGCGGCACCCCGAGCAGCTGGCGCTGGTGCGCGACGACGAGACGCTGACCGAGCGGGCCGTCGAGGAGCTGATGCGCTGGCTGAGCGTGGTGCACACCGGCAGCGGGCGGAAGGTGCTGCGGGAGGTCGAGCTGGGCGGGCAGGTGCTGGCCGAGGGCGACTGGGTGGTGTGCGCGCTGCAGGGGGCGAACCGGGACCCCGGCCTGCTGGAGGACCCGGAGCGGTTGGACGTGCGGCGCGGGTCGCCGGGGCACGTGGCGTTCGGGCACGGGCTGCACCACTGCCTGGGGGCTCCGCTGGCCAGGATGGAGATGCGGATCGCGTTCCCGGCGCTGCTGCGGCGGTTCCCGGCGATGCGGGAGGTGGCGGGGCACGAGCCGTCGTTCCGGTCGTTCCACGTGGTGTACGGGCTGACCGCGCTCCCGGTGGAGTGGTGACCCTGGTGGTGACCCTGGTGGTGGCCTGGGCGGTGACCGGGGTGGTTCTCGGGTGAGGGGCGGGAGGCGCGTCGTGGGGCGTCGCGCCTCCCGCCAGTGGTGTTCGGCGCGGCGGCCCGCCCGGTTCGGGTGGACCGGGCGCGGGTCGGGTGGTGCGGTGCCGGGGTCGGCGAACTGGAGGTGCGTGGTGGGCGAGCGGGTCGAGGCTGACCGGGACGTGTGCGTCGGGGCCGGGATGTGCGTGATGACGGCGGGCGCGGTGTTCGACCAGGACGACGACGGGATCGTGGTGGTGCTGGAGGGCGAGCCGGGCGGGGACGACGCGGCTCGGGCGAAGGACGCGGTGGCCTACTGCCCCTCGGGAGCACTGCGCCTGGTCAGCGGCTGACCTGTCGACGTACGGTGCGCGGGTGCCCGCAAGATCCCCGCAGGACCGGTTCGTCCCATCCAGTCCCCCCGCCGGGCCGTCGCCGGGGGCGGCCCCGCGCGCGGGGAGCGGGACGGCGAGCGCGGTGCGCCCGAGGCGGGCCGACGCCCGGCGCAACCACGACCGGATCGCGCGGGCGGCCGTGGAGGCGTTCGGCCGCCGGGGACCCGAGGGGCCGAGGCTGGAGGACGTGGCGGCGCTGGCCGGGGTCGGCGTGGCGACCGTGTACCGGCTGTTCGGCGACCGGGACGGGGTGCTGCGGGCGGCGTTCGACCTGTTCTTCGCCGAGCGGGTGGCACCGCTGGTGGTCGAGGCGAAGGCGGGCCCCGACCCCGGCGCGGGGCTGCGCCTGGTGCTGGCGGGCGCGGTGGAGGCGTTCGCGGACCACCGGTCGCTGGTGGTCGCGGCGAAGCACGCCGCGCTGATCGAGCCGGAGACCCTGGACCGGCTGCTCGGCGAGATGGCGGACCTGCTGCTGGAGGCGCGGCGGCTGGGGCAGGTGCGCGACGACGTGCTGGTGGGCGACCTGGGCGGCCTGCTGATGATGGCGCTGGCGGTCTCCCAGCTGCCGGACCGCCGCCGGAACCTGGCCCTGCTGTGGGACGGCCTGCGCCCCGGCGGCTCCACCCTGCCCGAGCCCGAGGGCCTGCCCGCACCTGAGGACCTGCCCGCGCCCGAGGGGTGCTGACCACCGGGGGCGCCCGAGGCCGTTGAGCAGCGGGGGGCGCTGAGCAGCGGGGACGCCGGTCGATCCGGCCGTCGCGGACCGGGCGCGGCGCACCGCCAACCCCCTGGAGCCACCCCCGGAGCCGCCGCCCGCCAAGGCCACCGGCCGCCGCAGCTCGGGCCGGTGCGCCGCCGCCGCCCCGAAACCGCTCCCGAGAGCCGCCGTCCCGGAGCGCCCACCGCCGGGTGACGCAGACCACTCCCCCCGCCCTACCGCCGGGTAATGCTCAGCTCCCCCGCCTCCCTGCCGTCGCCGGACGTGGTCCCGCCGAACGCCGCCGGGTCCCGTGGCGCGTGCCGCGCCCGCCGCGACAGCGAGAGGAGAGGCCCCATGCTCGGCTGGAAGTCCCGGAGGGCTCAGCAGGAGACCGAGGGGCGCGAGCCCGGTCCCCGGACCGCCGCCGACACCGGTGAGGCCGACGCGCTGCGCGACGAGGTGACCGCGCTCAAGCAGGAGCTGGAGTTCGTCAACGAGCGCTACGGCCTGATGATCAAGGCCTCGGACATCGGCCTGTGGGACATGTCGGTCGTCGCGGGCGACCCGGTCAACGCCAGCAACGAGTTCTGGTGGTCCGACCACCTGCGCAAGATGCTCGGGTTCACCGACGAGCGGGACTTCCCGAACGTGCTGGACAGCTGGGCCTCGCGGCTGCACCCGGACGAGAAGGACGGCGTGCTGGGCGCGTTCGCCGCGCACCTCAACGACCGCACCGGCCGCATCCCCTACGACATCGAGTACCGCCTCAAGCGCAAGACCGGCGAGTACCGCTGGTACCGCGCCAGCGGCACGACCCGGCGCGACGGAGCGGGCGTCCCGCTGCGCGTCGCGGGCGCGCTGCTGGACATCGACACCCAGAAGACGCTGATGACCGCCGCGCTGGGCTTCGTCGACCGGCTCGGCGACAGCGCGAGCGAGCTGTCCGAGGTCAGCAACCGCATGTCGGACACCACGCAGACGGCCGTGTCGGTCACCGAGACCGCGGTCTCGGCGATCGAGAAGCTCGGCGAGAGCAGCCTGGAGATCGGCAAGGTCGTGCAGTTCATCACCACGATCGCCGACCAGACCAACCTGCTGGCGCTGAACGCGACCATCGAGGCGGCGCGCGCGGGCGACTCGGGGCGCGGCTTCGCCGTGGTGGCCAACGAGGTCAAGGAGCTGGCGAGCGAGACCTCGCGGGCGACCGACGACATCGGCCACAAGGTCGACGTCATCAAGGAGGACACCACGCGCGCGGTCTCCGCGATCCAGGAGATCAAGCAGATCGTGAGCCTGATCGACTCGTTCCAGACGACGATCGCGTCGGTGGCCGACAACCAGCGCGAGGCCGCGCAGGACGGGCGGGCGCTGCGCTCGATCGGCAGCTGACCGCAGGTCTTCCGGTGCGGTCGGGGTGGTGTGCGCTCCCGACCGCGCCGGGCGGTGGACCCGTCTCCCTGGGGGACGCGGGTCCACCGGTGTCCGCGACCGGACCGCTCGCCGGTCGTGGGGAGGAGCGGTGGCCCGGCCCTTTCGCAGGGGGCCGGGCCACCGCTCTTCGCGTTCCGGGGGTCAGACCGGGATGATCATGCCGGGGAAGGTCTTCGAGCCGGTGCAGTGCGGGCACTCGCGGCCGTTGTCGATGGTCCTGGGGACGCCGCCGATGACCGCCGCCACGGGGTTCGCGAGGTAGCCCGCCCCGCCGCACAGGTGGCAGAGGGTCCTGGCCTCGGGCGTCACGGTGAAGAGGCCGTCCTCGTCGTCCTCGTCCTCCTCCAGCTCGTCGACGACCTCGTCGTAGTCGTCCTCGCCCTCGTCGTCGCCCTCGAACTCGAAGTCGTCGTCGAACTCGTCGTACTCACCGTCGTCCGGCTCGTCGCGGCCGTCGCCGCCAGCCTCGCGATCCGCCATCGAGCCACCCCGAACGTCGCACGCCTTGCAGGAACCCCGATCGTAACCGCCGGGGGCGGACCGGCCGCCCGCGCCGCCGTCAGGGCTCCACCGGGCCCGCGAACGCCCCCGCCGCGGGCAGCGACACCACGACCGTCAGCCCGCCGCCCGGCGTGTCCTCCGCGGTGATCGTGCCGTCCATCGCCTCGGTGAAGCCCTTCGCCACGCTCAGGCCGAGGCCGATGCCGGGCGCGGCGGACCGGTCGCCGAGCCGCTGGAACGGGGCGAACACCGCCTCGGCCGTGTTCTTCGGGACGCCGGGGCCGTGGTCCACCACCCGCAGCTCGACGCGGTCGCCGTGCGCGCTGGCCCGGACCGCCACCTCGGGGAAGCCCGCGCCCGCGCCCGGACGGGGCCGCCCGCGCGTGCCGTGCCGGAGTGCGTTGTCCACGACGTTCGCGACCACCCGCTCCAGCAGGCCCGGGTCCGCCCGGACCGGGGGCAGGTCCTCGCGGACCTCCACGAGCACCCGGTCGCGCTCGTCGATCCCGGCCAGCGCCGCCGCGACCGCCTCGTCGTAGCCGATCGCCTTGAACACCGGGCTGACCGCGCCGGTCGCCAGGCGGGAGGAGTCGAGGAGGTTGTCGACCAGGGCGGTGAGGCGGTCGGCGGAGACCTCGACGGCTTCCAGCAGCTCGGCGGTGTCCTCGGCGGTGAGCGGCAGGTCCGGGTCGCGCAGGCTGCCCACCGACGCCTTGATGGAGGTGAGCGGGGTGCGCAGGTCGTGGCCGACGGCGGAGAGCAGCGCGGTGCGCAGCTGGGTGGTCTCGGCAAGGCGCCGGGCGTCCTCGGCCTGGACGGCCATGCGCTGGTGCCGCAGGGCCAGCAGCGCTTGGCCCGCCGCGCCCTCCAGCGCCCTGCGGTCGTCCGCCGCCAGGGGCTTGCCGCGCAGGGCCAGGTGGACGTCCGGGTTCACCGGGACGTCGACGTCGGCCTCGTCGGGGTCGGCGCAGGGGGACGGACCGGCGGACGCGACCGTGGTCCAGGTGTGGTCGACGCGTTCGAGCAGGGTCGCGGACTCCTGGCCGAAGTTCTCGCGGACCTGCTCCAGCAGGCGGGCCAGCGGGTCCGGTCCGGCCAGGACGGTGCGGGCGTAGGAGGCCAGGAGCGCGGCCTCGGTCCTGGCCCGCGCGGCCTGGGCGGCGAGCCGGGCCGCGCGGTCGACCACCAGCGCCACCAGCACGGCCACGGTCACCATGACCAGGAGGGTGAGCAGGTTCTCCTGGGCCGAGACGGTGAGGCTGTAGTAGGGCTGGGTGAAGAAGAAGTTCAGCATCCCCGCGCCGATCAGCGCGGCGAAGACCGCCGGTCCCAGGCCGCCGACCAGGGCGACCACGACGGTGGCCAGGAAGAACCCGACCAGGTCGGTGGAGAAGGTGATGTCCTCCGCCAGCGCGGTCCCGATCCCGGTGACCACGAGCGGGAGCAGGACCGAGAGCAGCCAGCCCAGCGCCTGCCTCGACGGGGTCAGCGGGTTGCGGTCGGGGGCGCGGCGCGCGGGCGCCGGGGACCGGTCGTGGGGGACCAGGTGGACGTCGACGCTGGTGGAGCGGGCGACGACGGCGGCCCCGACGCCCTCGTCGAACACCCGCGCCAGGCGGGAGCGGCGGGACGCCCCGAGGACGAGCTGGGTGGCGTTGACGCCTCGGGCGAAGTCGAGGAGCGCGGTGGGGACGTCGTCCCCGACGACGGTGTGGTAGGTCGCGCCGAGGCCCTCGGTGAGCTTGCGGAAGCGGGACGGGGCGTCGGGGGGAGAGTCGGGCGCGGCGGCGGCGGGGGCGGCGGGGGCCGGGGCAGCGGACGTGGCGGGGGCGGCTGTGGAGGCGGGGGCGGCAGGCGCCTCCGGCATCTCCTGGGTGGTCGGCGTCTCCGGAGTGGTCGGTGCGTCCGGCGCGGTCGGTGTCTCCGAGGCGGTCGGTGCATCGGGCGCGGTCGGTGCATCGGGCGCGGTCGGCGTCTCCGAGGCGGTCGGCGCGGGGTCGCCGGGCAGGACGGTGACCACGAGCAGCTCGGCCCCGGACCGCAGGGCGATGCGGCGGGCCCTGCGGATCAGCGGTTCGCTCTCCCGGCCGCCGGTGACGGCGACCACCACGCGCTCCCTGGTCTCCCAGGTGTCGGTGATGCGCTGGTCGGCGCGGTAGCGCTGGAGCGCCACGTCCACCTGGTCGGCCACCCACAGCAGGGCCAGCTCGCGCAGGGCCGCGAGGTTGCCGGGGCGGAAGTAGTCGGCCAGCGCCGCGTCGACCTTGTGGGCCGGGTAGACGTTGCCGTGCGCCAGGCGGCGGCGCAGGGCCTCCGGGGTCAGGTCGACCAGCTCGACCTGCTCGGCCCTGCGGATCGCCTCGTCCGGCACGGTCTCGCGCTGCTCGACGCCGGTGATCCGGCGGACCACGTCGGTGAGCGATTCGAGGTGGTGCGCGTTCAGGGTGGTGAGGACGTCGATGCCCGCGTCGAGCAGGTCCTCGACGTCCTGCCAGCGCTTGGCGTTCTTGGCGCCGGGCGGGTTGGTGTGGGCCAGCTCGTCCACCACGACGACGGCGGGCGACCTGCGCAGGACCGCTTCCAGGTCCAGCCGGGCCCCCGGTTCGCCGTCGTGGCCCGCTGTTCGGCGGGGGACGACCTCCAGGCCCTCCAGCAGCTGGGCGGTGCGGGCGCGGCCGTGCGCGTCGACCTGGCCGATGACGACGTCCGCCCCGCGCTCGCGGCGGCGGTGGGCCTCGTTCAGCAGCGCGAAGGTCTTGCCGACGCCGGGGGCCGCGCCCAGGTAGACGCGCAGTTCGCCTCGGGTGCGCTTGGTCTCGACCACACGATCAGTGTGCGCGGTGGCGGGCGGTCCGTTCGCCCGGCGCCGTGGAGGGCGCTCCCGGTTCCGGTTACCGGGGGTGACGGCAAAACGGACATCGGCGGTCTGGCACCCTCGCAACCCGCGCAACCGCGGCAACCGTCCCGCAACCGCTTTCCGGAGGGCGGCAACCGTCGCGCGACCGTCGTGGACCCGTTGCGGCAACCGAACAAGCCAAAAACGACCGTCCACAGCGGACAGTTGTCAAACCTGCGGAAAAAACTTCACCCGATCGTGTATAGCGCTACGCTATTCGGGTGAGCGCGCTCACCCATTCGGGTGCAAACGGGTTGCTGTGCCGCACTATCGGTTCATGCGTTTGAGTCGACTCTCGGTAGTTGCGGGCATTGCCACCGGTCTGGTTGTCACGACGGCCACCGTCGTCCTGGCCAGCGCCCAGGCCAGCCCCTCCCCCGCCACGGGCCCCGGCCCGTGCGTCGGCGCCGAGTGCCCGGCCCAGCACGCGCCGGTCCGGGGCAACACCGGGCAGTTCGACGGGCGCGACGAGGCGGTCAACGTCTTCGTCGGCAAGTCGTTCACCGTGTCCGGCAACGCGGCCGAGGCCGAGGGCCGCCTCGTCGTCGGGGGGACGTTCACCCTGGCGAAGGACGGCGCCGGCGTCGGCTACAACGTCGGGACCGTGGGCGCGGGCTCGCAGGTGCCGCCGCCCGCGAACTCGGACTTCCTGGTCACCGGCGGGGACCTGACCATCGCGCCCGGCCAGGAGCTGCGCGCCGACGGCGGTGTCGTGCGGTACGCGGGCACCAAGACCGGCGTGGTCAGCAGCACCGGCGCCGCCGTGCAGGACGACAACGCCTTCGCGCCCTACGCGGGCATCAGCGAGGCGCTGCGCAGGGACAGCGCCTGCTACTCCGCGCTCCCCGCCACCGGGACGGTCACCCGCGACGACCTCGCCACCACCTTCACCGGCGACGGCGTCTCCGCGCTCCAGGTCTTCACCCTCGCGGGCGACATCACCGGGGCCGACGGCTCGATGCAGGGCATCGAGTTCGCGAACATCCCGGACGGCGCGACCGTGCTGGTCAACGCCACCGGCTCCGCGCCCCGCATCACCAGCTGGTCCGGCACGCACCACAACCGCGACGGCGTCGACCGCATCGGCCAGCGGCTGCTGTGGAACTTCCCGAACGCCACCACCGTCACCCTGAACGGCCGCTCCGAGTTCCAGGGCAGCGTCGTCATCCCGCGCGCGGACAGCACCGCCAAGGTGAGCACCCCCGGCTTCAGCGGCCGGTTCTTCACGGCGGGCTCGCTGGAGCACGGCGGCAACGGCAACTACGACGGCAACGAGTTCCACGCCTACCCGTTCACCGGCACGATCCCCACCTGCGGCACCGGCACGACGCCGCCGAGCACCACCACGACCGCGCCGAGCAGCAGCACGAGCACCACCACCCCGAGCAGCAGCACGACCACGACGGCCCCGACCACCACCACCGCGCCGTCCACCAGCACGACCACGGTCTCCACCACCACCGTCGAGACCAGCACCACCACCACGGCGCCGAGCACCACGACCACCGCGCCCAGCACCACCACGACCGTCGAGACCACCACCACGACGCCGTGCGAGGAGACCACCCCGGAGACCAGCACCACCACCACGGTCCCGACCACGACGACGGTCCCCACCACGACGACCGCGCCGAGCACGAGCACCACGACCAGCACCACCACGAGCACGACCACGCCGGAGACCACCACCCCGAGGTCGGTCACGACCACGACCGACGAGTCCACGACGACCACCGCGCCGTCGACCACCTCCTCGTCGACGACCTCCGCCACGACCAGCGAGTCCACGACGACCTCCGCGACGACGTCGACCGGCGCCGAGACGTCGAGCACCACCGCCACGAGCCCGAGCACCTCGGAGAACCCGGTCGTCCCGGTCGCCGCCAAGACCTCCGGTGGCGCGGGCCTGGCCCACACCGGTTCCCCGGCCGGGGTCGCGCTGGGCATCGGCGCGCTCCTGCTGATCGGTGGCGCGGCCCTGTTCGCGGTGACCCGCCGCAAGGCCTGATGACCGCCCGACCGGCTCAACGCCCGAACGGGGCCCGCGCGAGCAGCGCGGGCCCCGTTCGCGTGCGCGGGGGTGCGTCACGCCTTCCGGGGCGTCGGCGGTCGTCGCCCGCCCCGTGCGCGGGCGGGGGTGGTCAGGCCCGCGCGGCGCGGGAGCGGCGCAGGCCCCAGCCGACCAGGGCCGCCGCCAGGGCGGTCAGGACCAGGGCCGCGGTGGTGACGGCCAGGTGGAAGTGGGCGGTCTGGGCGGGCGTCCAGCCCGGCGCGGTCAGGTCGGCGCCGAACAGCAGCGCCAGCGACGTCCCGACCACCGCCAGCCCCACCGCCGAGGTGACCTCGCTGGCCGTGTCGGTGAGGGCCGCGCCGATCGTGGTGCGGTTCTCGGGCAGGCCGCGCAGCACGTTCATGGCGGCGACGACGCCGACCACGCGCAGCCCCAGCGCGACCAGCACGAGCGCGAGCGCCACCCAGGGGTAGCCGAGGCGCCCGAGCAGGGCGTACTCGGCCAGTCCGGCGACGACCGCCGCCGCGCCCAGCCACGCGGCGCGGTCGAAGCCCAGCCTGCTCAGCAGCGGCTGCACGAACGCGCCCCCGGCGAGCAGGACCACGACCTGCGGCAGGGTGCCCAGCGCGGCCTGCGCGGGCGACCATCCCCAGTCGAGCTGGAGCTGGAGGGCCACCAGGTAGCCGAGGCCCGCCGTGGCCATGCCCGCCGCCGCCTTGTAGGCGAGGCCGCTCGCCACCAGCGGGCGGGCCAGCAGGGCCGGGTCGAGCAGCGGGTGGGCGGCGGTGCGCTGGCGGTGGGCGAAGCCGAGCGCGGCGGCGACGGCGGCGAGCCCGGTCGCCCACGGGGTCCACCCGCCCGCGTCCACGGCCAGGGTCGGCGTCACCAGGGCGAGCACGACGGTCGCCGTGCCCAGCAGCGCGCCGAGGACGTCCACGGGGGCGCGGTGCAGCTCGGCCGGGTCGTCGGGCGCGATGCCCACCCGGACGCCGAGCAGCGCGAGCAGCGCGATCGGGGCGTTGACCAGCAGCAGGGCCTGCCAGGGCGCGACCGCGATGGCGAGGCCGCCCAGGGTCGGGCCGATCGCGAGGCCGACCAGGCCGACGGTGGAGATGAGCGTGGTGGCGCGCACGCGCAGCGCGTCGTCGCGGAACAGCCGGAAGGCCAGCGCCATCGAGCCGGGGGTGGTCATGGCGGCGGCGACGCCGAGGACGGCGCGGACGGCGATGAGCTGCCAGGCGCTGGTGACCAGGGCGGTGGCGAGGCTGGCGGTGGCGAGCAGGGTCAGGCCGGTGAGCATGAGCCTGCGGCGGCCGAAGCGGTCGGCGAGCGCGCCGAAGGCGAGCATCAGGCCGCCGAAGACGACCGCGTAGGCGGCGGTGACCCACTGCAGCTCGGTGGTGGTGGCGGCCAGCTCGCGGCCGATGGTGGGCAGGGCGACGGTCAGGACCGAGTTGTCGAGCATCTCGAACAGGAACACGGCGGACAGGCCGGCGAGGGCGATCCAGGCCTGGCGCAACGAGGTGGGAGCGGGGGCGGTGGCTGGGGCGTGCAGTTCAGCGGTCACGAACACTGTTCTACGCTCGAACACCGTTCGCGACAAGATGAACGGTGTTCAAAGTAACCTGGAACACTGTTCGCCAGGGGGAACTAGACTCGTCCCCGTGCCGACACCGCAGCAGCGCCGCGCCGCCCGCAACCAGCTCGCGGGCGGCGCCGCCGAGCCAGGGCGCGAGGCGCCGCGCAAGGCGCCGATCACCGTGGACGCGATCGTGGACACCGCGTTCGGCATCGTCGAGCGCGAGGGCTACGAGGCGCTGACCATGCGCCGGGTGGCCGCCGCGCTGGGCACGGGCGCGTCCTCGCTGTACGCGCACGTGGTCAACAAGGAGGACCTGGACGAGCTGCTGATCGGCCGCCTGTGCGCGCGGGTCGAGCTGCCCGAGCCGGACCCGGCCGCGTGGCGGGCGCAGCTGACCGCCGTGTGCGCCGCGCTGCGGGACGAGTACCTGCGCTACCCCGGCATCTCCCGCGCCGCGCTCGCCGCCGCGCCGTCCAACCTGGACACGCTGCGGGTGAGCGAGGGGCTGCTCGCGATCGCGCTCGCGGGCGGGGTCGCGCCGCAGGCCGCCGCGTGGGCGGTCGACGCGCTGACCCTGTACGTCAACGCCTACAGCCTGGAGCGCTCGCTGGCCGCGCGCCGGGCCGCCGGGGGCGAGGAGTGGGTGATCAGCCGGGAGGAGATGGCCCGGCGGTTCGCGGCGCTGCCGGACTCGTTCCCGACGTCCAAGCGGCACGCCGCCGAGCTGACCGCCGGGACCGGGCACGACCGGTTCGACTTCACCCTCGCGCTGATGCTCGACGGGCTGGAGCGCGACCGGGCGGGAACCGGGCGGAGCGACCCCGACTAGGCCGGAAGTGTGACGAGCGCCATCACGGCGTCGCGGGGCGGGGAACCGGGAGCGCGCCGACCCGCGACACGGTCAGCACGCACACGTCCCGCACGTACCGGCTGGACCGCGCGTCCCCCGGCAGCACGAGCGTCGGCAGGTCGAGCAGCCGCCCGTTGTAGCGGGTGGCGAGCAGCGCCGCGCACGCGCCGAACTCCGGGTCGAACTCGGCCCAGGACAGCACCACGCCGTACCCGTCCGCCGAGCGCACGGACACCACGAAGTTGAGCCGGTCGACCTTGCCACCAGCGGCTTCGCGCAGTTCGACGCGGGCCAGCAGCTCGCACAGCGGCACGCCCTGCACGTGGTGCACCTCGCGCGCCCGCTCGGTCGAGTAGCGGACGTTGAACGGCTCGCGGGCGTGCGCGTGCAGGTCGGCGGTGGCGAAGGCCCACTCCCGCCCGACGTCCCCGGTCACCCGCACCACACCCGGCAGCACACCTCGCACCATAGGGGTTGCCGCGCTTCCGCAGAAGCCGCCAACAGGCTGTCAATCACCCGTTTCTGCGGTATTACACTCCGCACCGTGCCGAATTTGCGGATTAGCGAAGCAGCCGCCCTGCTCGGGGTGAGCGACGACACCGTGCGCCGGTGGATCGACCAGGGACGGCTGTCCTCGGTCCAGCTCGACAGCGGGCGCATGGGCGTCGAGGGCGCCGAGCTGGCCGCGTTCGCGCAGCGCGCCGCCGAGAACCCCGAGGCGGGCGGGGCCATCACGACCTCGGCCCGCAACCGGATGCGCGGCATCGTCACCCGCGTCGTCAAGGACGGCGTCATGGCGCAGGTGGAGATGCAGGCGGGCCCGTTCCGCGTGGTGTCGCTGATGAGCAGCGACTCCGCCGAGGAGCTGGGCCTGGAGGTCGGGTCGGTGGCCGTGGCCTCCATCAAGTCGACCCACGTCGTCGTCGAGATCCCGGAGGTCTGAGCCCCGTGAGAACCCGTCCCCGCCTGCGCGTCCTGTCCGCCCTGTCCGCCGCCGCGCTCGCGCTGACCGGCTGCACCCCGTCGGACGCCCCGGCGCCCGCCGAGTCCGGTTCGGCCGCCACCCCGCTCGGCGAGGTCACCGTCTTCGCCGCCGCCTCGCTGAACGAGACGTTCACCCGGCTGGGCAAGGACTTCGAGGCCGCCAACCCCGGCTCGAAGGTCACCTTCAACTTCGGCGGCAGCTCGGGCCTTGCCCAGCAGCTGAACCAGGGCGCGCCCGCCGACCTGTTCGCGTCGGCGGCCCCGGCGAACATGAAGCAGGTCACCGACACTGGCCTGGTGACCGACACGCCCACCACGTTCGTGCGCAACCGGCTGCAGATCGCCGTGCCCAAGGGCAACCCGGGGAAGATCACCGGGCTGGCGGACTTCGGCAAGGAGGACCTGAAGATCGCCCTGTGCGCCGAGCAGGTGCCGTGCGGGGCCGCGTCCAAGAAGGTGTTCGAGGCGGCGGCCGTCACGCCGAAGGCCGACACGCTGGAGCAGGACGTCAAGGCCGTGCTGACCAAGGTGCGCCTCGGCGAGGTCGACGCCGCGCTGGTCTACCGCACGGACGTCCAGGCGGCGGGCGCGGACGTCGAGGGCATCGCGTTCGCCGAGGCCGACGAGGCGGTCAACGACTACCCCATCGCCGTGCTGGCCAAGGCGCCCAACCCCGCGGGCGGCAAGGCGTTCCAGGACTACGTGCTCTCCGAGAGCGGCAAGAAGGTCCTGTCCGCCGCGGGCTTCGACGCGCCGTGACGCGCCGACCGCCGCTGGTCCTGCTGCTGCCCGCGGCGGTGGGCGTGGCCTTCCTGCTGGTCCCGCTGCTCGGGATGCTGCTGCGCACCCCGTGGGACCGGCTCGGCGAGCTGCTGTCGGCGCCCCTGGTCGGGCAGGCGCTGCGGCTGTCGCTGCTGTGCGCGTCGCTCGCGACGCTGGTGTGCCTGCTGCTGGGGGTGCCGCTGGCGTGGCTGCTGGCCCGCACGCGCCTCCCCGGCAGGGGCGTGCTGCGCGCGCTGGTGACCGTGCCGATGGTGCTGCCGCCGGTCGTCGGCGGTGTGGCGCTGCTGTACGTGCTGGGCCGCCGGGGGCTGGTCGGGCAGTACCTGGACGCCTGGTTCGGGGTGTCGCTGCCGTTCACCACGGCGGGCGTGGTGGTCGCCGAGGCGTTCGTGGCCATACCGTTCCTGGTGGTGTCGGTGGAGGGCGCGCTGCGCGGCGCGGACCCCCGCTACGAGGAGGCGGCGGCCACGCTCGGGGCGTCCCGGTGGACGGTGTTCCGCCGGGTCACCCTGCCGTCGGTGCTGCCCGGCGTGGTGGCGGGCGCGGTGCTGTGCTGGGCGCGGGCGCTGGGCGAGTTCGGGGCGACGATCACGTTCGCGGGCAACTTCCCCGGCAGGACCGCGACCATGCCGCTGTCGGTCTACCTGGCGCTGGAGACCGACCCGGACGCGGCGATCGTGCTGAGCGTGCTGCTGCTGGTGGTGTCGGTGGGCCTGCTGGCCGCCCTGCGGGAGCGGTGGATCACCGCATGACGCTGGACGCGCGGCTGGTGGTCAGCCGGGGGAGCTTCGAGCTGGACGTGGCGCTGCGGATCGAGCGCGGCGAGGTCGTGGCGCTGCTCGGGCCCAACGGGGCGGGCAAGTCGACGGCGCTGCGCGCGCTGGCCGGGCTGGTGCCGCTGACCGGCGGGCACGTGCGGGTCGACGGCGACGAGTGGGCCGGGTTGCCGGTGGAGCGGCGGCCGGTCGGGGTGGTGTTCCAGGACTACCTGCTGTTCCGGCACATGTCGGCGCTGGAGAACGTGGCGTTCGGGTTGCGCTCGCGAGGGGTGCGCAAGGCCGAGGCGCGGGCGACGGCGCTGGGCTGGCTGGAGCGGGTCGGGCTCGGCGAGCACGCGGGGTCCCGGCCGGGCGCGCTGTCCGGCGGGCAGGCGCAGCGGGTCGCGCTGGCGCGGGCGCTGGCGACCTCGCCGGGGCTGCTGCTGCTGGACGAGCCGATGGCGGCCATGGACGCCGGGACGCGGCTGCGGGTGCGCGCGGACCTGGGCGGGCACCTGGCCGGGTTCCGGGGGCGGACGCTGCTGGTGACGCACGACCCGCTGGACGCGATGGTGCTGGCCGACCGGCTGGTGGTGCTGGAGGGCGGCCGGGTCGTGCAGGAGGGAAGGCCGGAGGAGGTGGCGGCCCGGCCGCGCACGGAGTACGTGGCGGCGCTGGTGGGGTTGAACCTGCTCAGGGGGACGGCGCGCGGCGAGGCGGTCGAGCTGGACGGCGGCGGGGTGGTGGTGACCGGCGAGGAGCTGCGCGGCGAGGTGTTCGTGGCGTTCGCGCCGGGGTCGGTGGGGCTGTACGGGGAGCGGCCGGAGGACGGGCCGCGCAACGCCTGGCCGGTGCGGGTGGTCGGGCTGGAGCAGCAGGGGCACTCGACGCGGGTGCGGTTGGACGGGGTCGTGCCGCTGGTGGCGGAGGTGACGGCGTCGGTGGTGGCGTCGCTGCGGCTGCGGCCGGGCGACGGGCTGTGGGCGGCGGTGTCGGCCGCGGAGGTCGTCGCGTACCCGGTGTGAGGGGTCGCGCTTCGCGTCGCCGCAGGCGGCGCGGGGACCGTTCGCCGTGGTCGGGAGGCCTTCGCCCGACCGGTAAGGGACTTTGGTCCCTGGTACCCCCGTGAGCGCTCACTAGCCTCGGAAACGGCTTCCGGGGTGGTGAGGGAGGGGTGCGGGTGAGCGCGCTGGCGGTGCGGGCGTCCGGTGGCGTCGAGGAGCGGGTCTCGGCCGAGGTGGCGGAGTTCCTCGGCGGTGTTCCCGGCTCCGAGGTGCGGGTGCGGCTGACCCCGCTCGACGGCGGGACCGCGCTGCTCCAGGCCAACGCGCGGGTGCGCGGGCACCGGATCAGGGCGCAGGTCGCGGCTCCCCTCGCGGACGCGACGGCGCTGCTGCGCGAGCGCGTGGCGGACCAGGTGTCCCGGTTGGACTCGCCGGGCGCGCACCGCGCGTGGCCGGGACCGGACCGGGCGCCGGTGGTGGCCGGGCGCGCCGGGGCGCGGCGGGTGGCGCGGCGCAAGCGGGTGCGGACCGCGCTGTGCGCGCCGGACGCGGCAGCGCTGGTCATGGACCTGATGGACTACGACTTCCACCTGTTCGCGGACTCGGAGACCGGGCAGGACAGCGTGCTCTACCGGGTGGGGCCGACCGGGTACCGGTTGGCGCGCATGGAGGACACCGCGCCGCCCGCGCTGCCGGTGGTGGTGCCGCTGACGACGAACGTGCACCCGGTGCCGGAGCTGACCGAGGACCAGGCGGTGCGGCTCCTGGACGAGACCGAGCTGCCGTTCCGGTTCTTCCGGCAGGCCGGGACCCGGAGCGGGGCGGTGCTGTACCGGCGGTGGGACGGCGACTACGGGCTTTTGGCGGCCGACTCGTAGCCCCCTAGAACTCCCTGCGGAACCAGCGCTCCGCAGGGCCCCGCGTGGCGAAGCCGCGCGAGACCACCAACCGGTCAACCTGAACTCCCTGCGGAACCAGCGCTCCGCAGGGCCCTAACGTGAAAGATGCCCGCCCGAGCCCCGCCCCACCTGGCCGGCCTCGTGACACCCCCGGTCAGCTCACCCCGGTCCGCCAGCGCGGCACCGGGGTGATGCTGTCCTCGGGGATGTCCGTCCCGAGCGGTTCGGCGGTGCCCTTGAACTCGGCGAGCTTGGCCGCCGACA
Organism: Actinosynnema pretiosum; assembly: GCF_024171695.1. Classification (GTDB taxonomy): domain Bacteria; phylum Actinomycetota; class Actinomycetes; order Mycobacteriales; family Pseudonocardiaceae; genus Actinosynnema; species Actinosynnema pretiosum. Next base: position 111,646 of record NZ_JAMTCF010000024.1, read on the forward strand.
GGCAGAACACCTTGTTCCCCCCGGCTTCGGCCCACTCCGCCAGTTCGCGGTGCGGCAGCGCGCGGTCCGAGGCGATGAGGACCGCGTTGCCCGCCTTCCTCCCCAGCAGGAGTCCGGGTTCGGCGAGCAGCGCCACGTGCGGGAACACCTCGGTCAGCGACGCCACCGCCCGCAGCGCGAGCCCGAGGTCGGCCGCCGACCACATGTTGCCCAGGTACAGCCCGCCCGGCCGCAGCACCCTGGCGATCTCGCGCAGGAACGGCGTGGCGGCGAGGTCGAGCGCGATCGTGCCGACCCGCGCGACGTCCATGACCACCACGTCGGCCGCGTCGTCCGCCGTGCCCCTGATCCCGGCCTCGCCGTCCTCGACCCGCACCCGCAGCCCCGGCACGGCGTCGAGCGCCAGGTGCTCCCGGACCAGCTCGACCAGCGGCCCGTCCAGCTCGTAGACCTCCTGCGCGGAACCGGGCCTGGTGTGCGCGAGGTACCGCGAGATGGTGAACCCGCCGCCGCCGACCTGGAGCGCGGACACCGGGTCGCCCTCGGGCCAGTGCAGGTCGAGCACGCGCGCGACCCAGCGGGTGTAGGGGAGGTGCAGGTAGCCGGGGTCGTCCAGGTCCACGCAGGACTGGAGCACCCCGTCGACCATGAGCAGCCACCCGCGCTCCCGGTAGGGCGCGGGCGCGAGCTGCGCCGTCCCGAACCGAACCGGCCGCTCGACGCCCTGACGCTGTTCCACGCGCGCCACCCTAGACGGCCGCCGGTCCGCGCCGGTCCGGAACGGTCGCGGTCACGAACGGCGGGGCAGCGCCGCCTCCGCCTCGCCCAGCACCTGGTTGAGCCGCGCCACCGCCTCGTCGACGTCGAGCGCCGCGCTCTCGAAGGCGCGCACGGCGGCGTCCGCCGCCTCGGCCTTGGCGCTCGCCTCGGCGACGGCCGCGCGCAGCGACGCGGCGACCTCGTCCGGCGCGTGCGCGGCCAGCTCCAGCGCCCGCTCCGAGGCGCGCGCGGCCCGCAGCCCGGCGTCGTCGCCCCGCGCGCACCCGTCGTTCTCGGCCACCCACCGGTCCAGTCCGGCCAGCGCCTCGGGGAGCTGGTCGCGCAGCGCCTCCACCTGCGCCCGCCCCAGGTCGACCTCGCACTGCGTGCCACCGGCCTCCAGCACCAGGCAGGCCGCCTCCTCGTTCCGCCGCGCCCACAGCCTGACCGACCCGCTCGCGCCGAGGTCGATGCTCACCGAGTTCCCGCTCATCACCCGTCTCCGTCCGCGCACCGCGCGGGGTCTACCGTGTGCCCCACGCCACACGGCCATGCTAGGCATAATGCCGAGCTTTATGTCAGCCACCGAGCCGACTCGAACGGGTGATCTCGGAATAGGCCGAACGAGCCGAGATCATGAAGAGCGAGTGATCGGAGGACCCCCGTGCGCCCCACCGTGCGCAGCCGCCGCCTGGGCGCCCGCCTCGGCGACCACCGGCAGCAGAACGGCCTGTCCGGCACCGAGCTGGCCGCCCGGCTCGGCATCCACCAGGCCACCTGGTCGAAGATCGAGACCGGGAAGACGAAGGTCTCCCCCGCCCTGCTGACCCGCGCGGCGGAGGTGCTCGGCATCCCCGCCGAGGCGACCGCCCAGCTCCAGGAGCTGCACCGCAGGGCCGACGAACCCGGCTGGTGGCAGGACTACGGCGACATCCTGTCCGAGGCCGTGCAGATGCTGATCGAGCTGGAGGCCGACGCGTCCTGGATCCGCACCTACGAGGGCCAGGTCATCCCCGGCCTTCTCCAGACCCGCGAGTACGCCGAGCGCGTCATCACGGCGGTCTCGCCGCACATCCGCGTCTCGGACATCGACCGCTACCTGGAGCTGCGGATGAAGCGCCAGAAGCAGCTCAGCGAGGACCTGCGCCTGACCGCCGTGGTCAGCGAGGCCGCCATCCGCCAGCGGGTCGGCGGTCCCGCCGTCCTGCGCGCGCAGCTCCAGCACATCGCCCGCACGGTCCGGGAGCACGACGTCACGGTGCAGGTCGTCCCGTTCACGGCCGACGCGCACGCCGCGCTCGGCGACTCGTTCGTGATCATCCAGTGGCCCGACGAAGCCGACCCCGAGGCCGTCTACGCTGACGGTGTGACCTCCTGGACGGTGCACGAGCGCAGCGGGATCATCCGCAGCTACCTGCACGCGTTCAGCTCGGTGCAGGGCCAAGCCCTGTCACCCAGGGAGTCACTGGACCTCATCAACGACGTGATCAAGGAACTGGGATGACCTGGCGCAAGAGCAGCTACAGCACGGGCACCGGCAACTGCGTCGAGATCGCCCTGACCGCGCACACCACGCACGTCCGCGACAGCAAGAACCCCCACGCGGGCGCGATCGCCATCCCCGCACCCGCCTGGGCGGAGTTCCTCCGCGCCACCAAGGCCCGCTGACCTCGGCTCAGCCCGCCAACACCTCCCGCACGTCCTCCGCCAACCCCCGCATCCCCTCCCCCGGCTCCACGGCCACCACCACCGAGGCCCGCCACCCCGTACCGGGCCCGCGCCAGGGCGCGACCTCCCAGCGCAGCGCGACCGCGCCCCGCCCGTCGTGCGTCGCCGTCAGCAGCAGGTCGCGGTCCAGGCTCTCCCAGCGCCGCTCGCCCTCCCACCCCGCGAACGACTCCGCCAGCCCGGCGAGGAAGTCCGGCAGGGAGGGGCCGTCGCGGTTCACCGCCACCGCCTCCGGCAGCAGCGCCGTCATGCCCTCCGCGCGCAACCGCACCGCCACCTTCGGCAGCGGGTGCTCCGGGTCCGCCCCTCCGGGGTTCCACAGCAGCACCGCGCCCAGGTCCACCACCGGCCCGACGGCGCCACTCTCCGGCCGCCCCACTAGCGCTCCCCGTGCTCCGCGTGCTCGGCGTCCTGCGCGTGCTCGGCATCCTCCGCGTCCACGTCCTCCGCGTCCGCGAAGTCCGTCACCCCGGTCACCACGAACCCGCTGAAGTCCACCCCGACCCCCAGCTCGCCCCAGCCCTCCACCGCGCACTCCCCGAACCGCACCACCATCGAGTCCGGCGGGTTCAGGGTGATCGACGGCTCGCTGAACGCGTCCGACCCCAGGTGCTCCTCGGCCGCGCTCCGCGCGGCGGCCACCACACCGTCCACATCGGACACGATGGCGGCCAGGAACTCCTCGTCCACATCGGACTCGGACTCGTCGTCGGTGAACACCACGTACACCGGCACCCCGGAGATCTCACTCTCCCAGCAGCGGATCCAGTCCGGGGTGTCCTCGGTGCGGGTGAACCCCTCCAGCACGGACAAGGCCTGCCTCCTCGCGGCGAACCCATGACGGATGTCATGGACCGGTCGTGACGCGCGGCCCGCGTCCGGGGCGACCGGGGAGCACAAGCTTGCACCATGACAACGACAACTGCTCCGGCGGCGGTCTCGCTGCGCGGGGTCCACAAGTCGCGCGGGGCGGTCCGGGCGGTGGCCGGGGTCGGCCTCGTCATCGCGCCCGGCGAGATCGTGGCGCTGCTCGGGCCGAACGGCGCGGGCAAGTCGACCGCCGTCGACGTCCTGCTCGGGCTCACCGCCCCGGACGCCGGGGAGGTCCGGCTCTTCGGGCGCACGCCCCGCCAGGCCGTCGTGGCCGGGCTGGTCGGCGCGGTGCTCCAGGACGGGGTGCTGCTGGAGGGCGCCACGGTCGCCGAGGTGGTCGGCCTGGTCGCCGCGCTGCACCGGAACCCGCTGCCGGTCGCCGAGGCGCTGGCCCGCGCGGGCGCCGACGACATCGCCCGCCGCCGCTCCACCGAGCTGTCCGGCGGCCAGCGCAAGCGCGCCCTGCTCGCCGCCGCCCTCGTCCCCGACCCGGACCTGCTGGTGCTCGACGAGCCCACCGCCGCGCTGGACGTCCAGTCCCGCCACCGGTTCTGGGCCACCACCCGCGAGCACACCGCGCGCGGTCGCACCGTCCTGTTCGCCACCCACCACCTGGAGGAGGCGCAGGAGTTCGCCGACCGGGTCGTGCTCCTCGACTCCGGGAAGGTCATCGCCGACGGGACGGTCGCGCGGATCAGGACGGCCGTGTCCGGTCGGGTGATCTCCGCCGCCCTGCCCGGCGCCGACCTCGCCCCGCTGCGCGCGCTGCCCGGCGTGCGCGCGGTCCAGGCGCGCGGGGACCGGGTCCTGCTGGAGTGCGCCGACTCGGACACCGCGCTGCGCGCCCTGCTCGCCGCCCACCCGAACGCCCACGACGTCGAGGTCACCGCGCTGGGCCTGGAAGCGGCCTTCCTCGCGCTGACCGGACAGGAGGACCGGTGAACACGCGATTCCTCGTGCTGGAACTGCTCCGCGCCACCCGCACCCGCCGCTACCTGGTGGCCACCATGCCGCTGCCGTCCCTGATGCTCCTGGTGCTGCCGGACGTCTACGGGCTGACCGACGCCACCCTGGGCGGCGTGCCGGTGGCGACCTCGCTGATGCTCAACATGGCCATGTTCGGCATCATCTCCGCCCCCGTGACCACCGGCGCGAGCATCGCCGTCGAGCGCGCCTCCGGGTGGCAGCGGCAGCTGCGGCTGACCCCGCTCACCGGCGCGGGCTACGTGGTCGGCAAGGGCGTGGTCGGGATGCTGCTGGCCCTGCCGCCGCTGGTGCTGCTCGGGCTGGTCGGGGCGTTCGCGCAGGGCGTCGACCTGACCGCAGGGCAGTGGGTGGTCTCGCTCGGCGCGGTGTGGCTGACCGGGGTGCCGTTCGTGCTGCTGGGGATCGTGCTCGGCCTGACCGTCAAGCCGGACGCGATGCAGGCGGTCACCGGGCTGGCGTCGCTGGCGCTGAGCGTGGCGGGCGGCGTGCTGATCCCGGTGGAGCTGGCCCCGGACTGGTTGCGCCGGATCGTGCTGACCCTGCCGATGCACTGGGGCAAGCAGCTCGCGCTCTCGCCCGTCGTGCAGGACGTCGAGGTCGGGCGGGCGCTGTTCGTGCTGGGCGTGTGGGTGGTCGGTCTCGGCTTGATCGCCGCCCGCCGGTTCCGCGCGGCCGAGGCGTAGGTTCACACCGTGCACCGCTCCGAGCGCGCCGTCCGCCGCTGGCTGCTGATCGGTCTCGCGTTCGCCGCCTGGTTCGTCCCCACCCTGGTCGCCGACCTGCTGGAAGCCGACCTGACCCGCGGGGAGCGCGTGGCGGCGGTGGCGCTGGTCGTCGGGTACGGGGTCGCGCTGCCCGCGCCGCTGCTGGCGCGCCGCCGCCTCACCGAGGGGCGGCAGGCGCTGCTGGTCGGCGTGCTGGTGGCCTGGGGCCTGCTCGTGATCGCGGTGACCGGCCTGGACTCGGCCGCGCTGCTGGTCCACGTGCTCGGCACCGCCTCGTTCGTGCTGCCCGCCAGGCTCGCGCTGACCATGAACGGGACGGCCGCCGCCGCGCTGGTCGCCGGGCTGCTGTGGCGGGCGGCCGGGTCCGGGCAGCCGGTGCACCTGGTGGCGGCGCTGGGCTCGCTGGTGGTGGGGTTCGCCGCCGTGGTCCGGCTGGTGCGCACCAGGCGGGAGCTGGCGCGGGCGCGGGTGGAGATCGCCGCGCTGGCCGCCGCCGAGGAGCGGCACCGGCTGGGGCGGGACCTGCACGACATCCTCGGGCACAGCCTCACCACGGTCACCGTGAAGGCGGGCCTGGCCCGGCGGTTGCTGGAGCGCGGCGAGGTCGAGCGGGCGCTCGGCGAGGTCGGTGAGCTGGAGTCGCTGGCCAGGCAGGCGCTCGGGGACGTGCGGGCGACGGTCGGCGGGTACCGGGAGGTGGCGCTGGCCGGTGAGCTGGTGGCCGCGCGGTCGGCGCTGCGGGCAGCAGGGATCGAGGCGGACCTGCCGAGCGCGGTGGACAACGTGGCGCCCGAGCTGCAGGGGGTGTTCGGGTACGTGCTGCGGGAGGCGGTGACGAACGTGCTGCGGCACTCGGCGGCGACGTCCTGCTCGGTGCGGCTCGGCGACCGGTGGATCGAGGTCGTGGACGACGGGCGCGGCGCGGGAGCGGGGCAGCCGGGGAGCGGGCTGGTCGGGTTGCGGGAGCGGGTGGCCGAGGCCGGTGGCGCGCTGGAGGCGGGTCCGGTCGAGGGCGGGTACCGGGTGCGGGCGGAAGTCGGGGGTGCGGAGTGATCAGGGTGCTGCTGGCGGACGACCAGGCGCTGGTGCGCGGGGCGTTCGCGGCGATGCTGGGGCTGGAGTCGGACATCGAGGTGGTCGCCTCGGTCGGCTCGGGGGACGAGGTGCTGGCGGAGGCGCTGCGGACGTCGCCGGACGTGGCGCTGCTGGACGTGCAGATGCCCGGCCTCGACGGGTTGGCGGCGGCGGAGCTGCTGCGCGAGCGGGCGCCCGGCTGCCGGGTGATCGTGTGCACGACCTTCGGCCGCCCCGGCTACCTGGCGCGGGCGATGGCGGCGGGCGCGGCCGGGTTCGTGGTGAAGGACGCCTCGCCGGAGCAGCTGGTGGACGCGGTGCGGCGGGTGCACGCGGGGCTGAAGGTGGTCGACCCCGACCTGGCGGCGGAGTCGCTGGCGCAGGGCCGCAGCCCGCTGACCGACCGGGAGCGGGACGTGCTGGCGCTGGCCCGCGACGGCGGCACGGTCGCCGACCTGGCGAAGGGCGTGGGCCTGTCGGAGGGGACGGTGCGCAACCACCTGTCGGCGGCGATCGGGAAGACCGGGGCGCGCACGCGGGCCGAGGCGGTCCGGATCGCCGAGGAGAGCGGCTGGTTGTAGCCGGGAGGGCGGGCGGTCGCGGCCGGGAAGACCACCCGCTGACGGCTGCCCGCTGCCCACAGGCCGCCGCCACTGCCCACAGGCCGCCGCCCACTTCCCACAGGCCGCCGCCCACTTCCCACTGGCCGCTGGCCGCTGCCCACTTGCCGCTGCCCACAGGCCGCAACCGTGCGGTCGGCCCACCGGGAAGGACCCGCAGGCGCGGGGACCTTCGCCTCTCCACCCCACCCACCGGCGCGCCGAGAATCGACTCCTGGACACCGGGAGGAACCATGACCACCCGCGCGCACACCGCGGTCAGCGCGACCCGCTACCTGGACGCGGTGCTCGACACGTTACGCGGCGCCGGGGTCGACGTGCTGACCCTGGCCGTGGACATCAGGCCGTGCTCGCCGGTCCGGGCCGAGCTGGTCACGGACGCGGGCCCGCTGCACTGGAGCGAGGACCGGGGCTGGAGCGCGGGAAGCCGCGCGCTCGGGCCGGTGGCGCACCCCGGCGAGGTCGCCCGCCTGGTGCTGCGCTGCTCAGCGGAACACCCGCACAAGTTCACCCGCAAGAACAAGCAGAACCACTCGTCAGACTGACGCCAGCGAGGACCGCTGCCCCCCGACGGGGACCGCTGACCCCGACGGGAACCGCTGACGCCGATGGGGACCGGGGACGTCGTCACGCGTGCGCGGGCTCGCGCTCACGCAGCACGACCACCGGGCACTCCGCGTGGTGCACGCAGTACGAGCTGACCGACCCGGTGAGCGCCTCCCGCAGCAGCCCACGCCCCCGGCTGCCGACCACCAGCAGGTCCGCGTCCCTCGACGCCTCCACCAGCACCCGGCCCGGCTCGCCCTCCATGAACACCTTGTTCACGTCGAACTGCGCCACCATCGCCTCCAGCAACCGCATGTAGCCCTCGCGGGTGGTCTCCGGGTCGATCGCGAGCGCCTCCGCGCCGCTGACCGGCCCGAGCACCATGCCGGGGTCCATCTGCCACACGATGACCGCGTCGACCGAGCACCCCCGCTGCCCGGCCTCCTCGACCGCCCACCGCAGCGCGTCCGCGCTGGCGGGCGAACCGTCCACCCCGACCACGATCCTGTTGCCCATAGCGACCCCTTTCCTCAGCGCGTCCCGGCGCCGCGCGGGCGGCGGGTCAGCGCGACGCCCCGACCGGCCGGACCACGGCCAGCGGGCAGGGCGAGTGGTGGACCAGCGCCCGGCTGGTCGAGCCGAGCAGCATCCCCGAGCCCACGACCTCGCGACCTCGGCTGCCGACAACCAGGAGACGCGCCCTGGCCGCGTGCCGCAACAGGGCGCGAACGGGCCGGTCGTGCTCCACGACCCGCTCGACGGTGACCGAGGGGTACCCGCTGCTCCACCCGGCGAGCCGCTCGGCGAGCAGCCGGGAGGCCTCCTCGGCGGCGCGCACCCGGTCCAGCCCGAGCCTGGTCCGGTCGGACAGCAGGTCGCTCCAGGTGTGCACGGCCCGAAGGGTCGCCCCGCGCAGGGCGGCCTCGGCGAACGCGAACGCGAGCGCCCGCTCGCTCGCCGCAGACCCGTCCACGCCGACCACCACCCGTCCGGTGCCGGGTTCGGGGGTGCGGACGACCACGACGGGGCAGGAGGCCCGCTCGGTGACCGCCAGCGCCACGGAAGCGGCCGGTTCGAGTCCGGCGCCGCGCGAGCCGAGCACGAGCATCCTGGCCCGCCGGGAGTGCGCGACCAGCGACTCGACCGCGTCGGCGGGCACCAGCTCGGCGGTCGCGCCGGTCTTGGCGGCGGCCTCGGCCAGCCAGCGCCAGCCGCGCTCGGCGCGGGCCGCGCCCACCCCGACCGGCTCCTTCGACTCGGCCGCCAGCTCGCAGCCGTGCACCAGGCGCAGCGGGACCCGGTGCCGGATCGCCTCCAGGTCAGCCCAGCGGACCGCTTCGAGAGCGGCCTGCGATCCGTCAACCCCCACCACGACCGGTCCGCTCACGGCACCGCTCCCTCCGTCAGGCCAGACGCTACGAGTCGGGGTCCCGCAGGTCTGCGGTCCTTGGCAAGGCGGTGGGCGGGACCTTCGTCCCGAGCCGGGTGGGGGAAGCTTGGCGGGTGGAGTTCTCGGTACTGCTCGTGGAGGACGACGAGCACATCAGGCAGGCGCTCGGGCTGGCGCTGGGCGACGAGGGGTTCGGCGTCACCGACGCCGTGTCCGGCGAGGAGGCGCTGCGCCTGCTCGACCGGCGGGTGTTCGACGTGGTGCTGCTGGACCTGTCGCTGCCGGGGGTGGACGGCCTGGAGGTGTGCCGCGTCCTGCGGGCGCGCGGCGACCTGCCGATCATCATCGTCACGGCCCGCGCCGACACCGCCGACGTCATCGCGGGCCTGGAGGCGGGCGCGGACGACTACGTCACGAAACCCCTGGTGGCGGGCGAGCTGACGGCCAGGATCAGGGCGCTGCTGCGCAGGCGCGGCGGTGGCGGCGAGGAGGCGCTGCGGTTCGGCGACCTGGAGGTGCGCGCGGGCGAGGGCGTGGTGCTCAGGGCGGGCGAGGAGGTCCACCTGACCAGGACCGAGTTCCGCCTGCTGGTCGAACTGGCCTCGGCGGCGGGCCGCGTCGTCACCAGGGAGCAGCTGCTGCAGCGGGTGTGGGGCTACGACTACTTCGGCGACACGCGGCTGCTGGACGTGCACATCCGCAGGCTGCGCCGGAAGGTCGAGCAGAACCCCGACGACCCCGCCCTGGTGCTGACCGTGCGCGGGGCGGGCTACCGCCTGGACCCCGAGCAGTAACCCACCTCACTGACACCCGGAGTGAGAGCCTCCTTCACTTTTATCCACTGTTTGTGACCCCCGGCACACACTAATGGTCGATCGTCAGCCATTCGTTAGGTCAATCCGTGTTCGGTCCCCCCAGGATGGAAGTCGCAAACGTCGCCTAGACCACCTGGACCGCCCTTGACGAGGACCCGTTCCCTCCCCGCCGACGCCGACGCGGTGTTCGACGTGCTGACCGATCTGGAGAACCTGTCCACCTGGCTGCCCTCGGGCGTCGAGGTGGAGCGCTACGACGCGCACGCCGTGCGCCTGTGGCTGCCCGGTGGCGCGGTGGAGCGCCGCCTGGAGATCGACTGGGAGAACCTGAAGGTCGAGTGGGGCAGCGAGGCCACCCCGACCTACAGCGGATCGGTGCGCGTGCTGCGCATGGGTCCCCGGCGCTGCGCCGTGGCGGTGCAGCTGACCGGAGCGACGGGCAGGCACTCCCCCGCCGTGGACGACTGGGTCGAGCGTGCGCTCGACGCGCTGTGCGAGATCTCCCCCGTGGAACACCCCTGCGTGCCCTTCACGCTGGGCCGGAGCGGCTTGACCGCGGCCCGCCAGGCCGTCTGACCGAGTTCCACCGGTAGCCCCCAGGTCGCCGCTCGTCGTGCACCTCACCGCCGAGTGCCCGAGGCTGTAGCCCCATGCGGGTCTTGGTGACCGGTGCATCCGGTTTCGTGGGCGGTCGGCTGTGCGCCGCGCTGGAAGGCGCGGGCCACGAGGTGCGCGCGATGACGAGGCGTCCCGACGACTACCGGGGCGCGGGCGTCCCCGTGGCGGGGGACGTGACCGACGAGCGCGGCCTCATCGAAGCGGCCCGCGACTGCGAGGTGGCCTGCTACCTCGTGCACGGCCTGTCCGACCGCGACTACCGGGAGACCGACGCCCGAGCGGCGAGGTCCTTCGCCCGAGCGTGCGCGGAGGCGGGCGTGCGCCGGATCGTCTACCTGGGCGGCCTGGGCAACGGAGCCCTGTCCGACCACCTGCGCAGCAGGCGCGAGGTGGAGTCGATGCTGACCTGCGCCGGAGTCCCGGTGACAGTCCTGCGCGCCGCCGTGGTCATCGGCCACGGCGGCGCGTCCTGGAAGATGCTCCTGTCCCTGGTGGAGCACGCCCCGCTGATCCTGGCCCCGCCGGAGGCGAGAACCCGCTGCCAACCGATCGCGGTGGCAGACGCGATCCGCTACCTGGTGGGCGCGGTGGAGACCCCGGAAACGGCGGGCAAGACCTACGAGATCGGCGGCCCGGAGGTCCTGGAGTACACCCAGATGCTCCGCAGGATCGCCGCACTGCAAGGCCGCTCAACCCTGGTCCTCCCGCTACCGGTCCACCTGCCGAGGTCGGACTGGCTGAGCGGCCAAGCCCTGGCCGCGCTCTCAGGCGTGAACGCCACCCTGGCCGAAGCCCTGCTGGGCTCCCTGGACACGGAGGTGGTGGTGCACGAGGACAACGGCATCACCAACCTGGTGCCGTTCCAACGAACCCCCTACGACGAGGCCGTCCTCACCGCACTGGGCGAACGCGCAGCAGCAAACCGCACCAAGTGACCACACCCCAGACCGCCAGCGGGCTGCGGGCTCACCGCTTCGCGGGCTGCGGGGCGAGCGCAGCGAGCCCGCAGCACCCCGTTCCGCGCGTCCCTCGTCTCCGTTTGGCCTGGCGCAGCCCGAGCACGCTCGTCAAGATGCCGCCGCACTGCCCGGAAGACCGCACAGTCATCCGGCGTCTTGACGAGTGTGCTTGCCTGAAAGGAGGCCAAACGGAGACGAGGGACCCCGACCACCGCAGTAGTTGTCCGTAAACCGGACCACCAACAAAACGGTCACCAGCCGACAGAGCCCGTCCCCCTCGTTTTTGGAGGCCTGCCCCGCCGGCGAGGCGAGCTCTTCAGCTCTTGACTTTCAGCTCTTCGCTCTTGGCTCTTCCCGCTTGGCCCTTAACACGACAACGACAGGTTGTGATAAGGGTGATGTCGTAATCGGCTTTGCTGCGCCTTGAGCTGACTCGACCGCCGTCTGATCGACCATCCGACTACGTGCTCAACACAATGAACGATCGGTTCGGCAAGTCGGTTGAACAAGCGCCGCACCTCGTTGACAGTCAGAGGAAGCCCTGCCGCCCCCGAGAATCCGGGCCCCCTTTTTTCGCGGCATCCCGCGTGATGACCAGGTAGGCCATGGCCGCCATCGACAACGTGACATGCCGATACCACGCCCGATAACCACGAACCTGGTAGTGGTCGAGCCCTGTCTCGTTCTTCGCGGTCTGGAAGCACTCCTCGACCGCCCACCGCGCCCCCGCGACCCGAACCAACTCCGCGAGCGAAGTCCCCGCCGGACCGAAACACACGTAGTA
>NZ_JAMTCF010000025.1 GCF_024171695.1 Actinosynnema pretiosum
GCCGCTCTCCGGATCACCCAGTACTTCCGTCACCATCGCCCGCAGGTCGTCACGGACGCCGTCCTCGTCCCAGGCGTAGAAGTTCAGCAACCGCTGCATCCGCTCAGGCCCCGACTGTCCGGTCGCCTCCGCCAGGGCCCATCCGTTCTTACGCTCCACTTCGGACAATAATCCTCTTACGTGGCAACGCATCTGACGTCTCGACTCCACACGCGGGAACCTGGCCGCGAAACCGACCACAAACGCGTCGAACCCCGCCGACCACGACCACACGTCCTCGACCACCATCAAGACGGTATACCCGCCCCTGGTCAATAAATAACAACCTGTTGTTGTCGTATTAAGCTTTTCCCCTCACCCTCACCCTCACCCTCACCCACCCCCACCCAACCGAACCACCCCCCACGAAACCGGCGGCAGCACAACCCTCACCGCCGTCCCGTCCCGCTCAACCTCCAACCCCCTGGGCTTCACCCTCTCCGGTTGCACAGCCGTGTTGATCGCCCCGCTGTCCTCGTCCCCCAGCACCCAGGCCTCGACAACCCCCCGCTCCCCACCCTCGAACCCCACCTCGACCGACTCGTGCCGATGCCGGTTGACCAGGAACACCACCACCTCCTCCCCCTCCCTCGTCACCACCGCGTCCACCACCGGAACCTCCCCGAACCGCCCGGTGTCCTGCACCGGCCCGTCCACGAAAGTCCGCAGCACGTCCCCCCGCGCCAACCTCGACGTCAACGCGAACGGGTAGAACGTCGTCTGCCGCCAAGCCGCCGAGTCCGGCTCGCACCGAATGGGCGCGATCACGTTCACCAACTGCGCCTGGCAGGCCACCGCCACCCGATCCGTGTGCCGCAGCAACGAGATCAGCAGGTTCCCCACCACCACCGCGTCAGCCACGTCGTACGTGTCCTCGATCAGCTTCGGCGCCGTCCGCCACTCCAACGTCCGCGACGCCTCGAAATCCTTGATCGACCACACGTTCCACTCGTCGAACGAAATCCCGATCCTCTTCGGGTCCTTCAACTTCGCCCCAACAGCATCAGCCGTGGCGACAACACTCCCGATGAACCGGTCCATGTCCTCGGCCGACGCCAAAAAACTATCCACATCCCCGTCCAGCACCTCGTAATACGCGTGGCACGAGATGTGGTCCACCTGCGAGTACGCCGCCTCCAACACCACCCCCTCCCAGTGCCCGAACGTCGGCATCCCGGAGTTGGAACTCCCGCACGCCACCAGCTCCAGGTCCGGCTCGGCCTGCCGCAGCGCCCGCCCCGTCTCCGCCGCCAGCCGCCCGTACTCCTCCGCCGTCTTGTGCCCCAGCTGCCACGGCCCGTCCATCTCGTTCCCCAAGCACCACAACGAGATCCCGTGCGGCTCAGCGCTCCCGTTCGCCACCCGCAGGTCCGACAGCGCCGTCCCCGAACCATGATTCGCGTACTCGTGCACGTCCAGCGCCTCGGCCACCCCCCGTGTCCCGAGGTTGACCGCGTACATCACCTCGACCTCGGCCTTCCGCGCCCACCGCACGAACTCGTCCAGCCCGACCTCGTTGCTCTCGATGCTCCGCCACGCCAGGTCCCGCCGCACCGGCCTCCGCTCGCGCGGCCCGACCCCGTCCTCCCACCGGTACCCCGACACGAAGTTCCCACCGGGGTACCGGACCACCGACACCCCCATCTCGCGGGTCAGCTCCAGCACGTCCCGCCGGAACCCCTCCTCATCCGCGCTCGGGTGCCCCGGCTCGTAGATCCCCCCGTACACGCACCGCCCGAGGTGCTCCACGAACGACCCGAACAGCCTCCTCCGAACCGCCCCGACCACGTCGTCGCCCCGGAACGACACAACAGCCCTCAGCACAACCAACCGCTCCCCTACTTCAACGCGCCGGTGCTCGCACCGCTGCGCCAGAACCGCTGCAGCAGGACGAAAGCCGTGATGAGCGGGACGACCGCGAACAGCGCCCCGGTGATGACGAGGTTGAACAGCATCCTGGTCCCGGCTTCCTGCTGCGCGGTGTTGAACCAGGTCGTGAGCCCGACCGTGAGCGGGTACAGGTCGCTGTCGCTGAGCATGACCAGCGGCAGGAAGTAGTTGTTCCAGGTTGCCACGAGCGTGAACAGGAAGACCGTCACCAGCGCGGGCCTGACCACCGGCAGCACCACCCGCCAGAAGATCAGCGCCTCCCCGGCCCGGTCGACCCGAGCCGCGTCGACCAGCTCCTCCGGCACGCTCTGCGCGATGTACACCCGCATCAGGTAAGCGCCGAACGGGTGCAGCAACGACGGCAGGATCACCGCCCACCGGGTGTTCACCAGCTCCAGCTCGGCCAGGATCAGGTACGTCGGCAGCACCAGCGCCGTGGCGGGCACCATCACCATCCCCAGCAACCCGGTCTCGAACAACTTCTTGCCGGGAAAGGAGAACCGCGCCAGCCCGTACCCCGCCAGCGCCGCCAGCGCCGTCGCGCCGACCGCGCTCGCGCCCGAGTAGACCGCCGTGTTCAGCAACCACTTCCCGTACGCCCCGCCGTCCTCCCGGAACAACAACCCCACGTTCTCCACGAGGTTGAACTCCGCGAACCACAGCGCCGGGCTGGACAGCAGATCCGGCTGGCTCTTGGTCGCCGCCACGACGACCCACAACAACGGCACCAGGAAGTACAGCACCCCAGCGCCCATCAGCAGGTTCGGCACCAGGTTCGCCCCGAGGCCCGCCCGCCGCACCGCAGAGGTCCGCCTCACGCCCGCGACCTCCACCGGTTGACCAGCACCGCCCCGTAGGACACCACGAACACCGCGAACCCGAGCACGAACGAGATCGCCGCCGAGTAGTGGAAGTCCGAGTACGCGAACGCCTGGTTGTAGGCGTACAGGTTCGGCGTGTACCCACCCGACACCTGCGGCGCGAACCGGGCCATCACGTACGGCTCGGTGAAGAACTGCATCGTCCCGATCACCGTGAACACCGCGGCCAGCGCGATCGCCCCCCGGATCGCCGGGACCTTCACCCGCAGCGCCACCTGCACCGGCGACGCCCCGTCCACCACCGCCGCCTCGTACACCTCGCGCGGAACCCCTTGCAGCGCCGAGTAGAGAACGATCATGTTGTACCCGGTCCACGCCCAGGTCACGATGTTCCCCAGCGACACAAGCAACAACCCCGGCCCGAAGAAGTCCAGCGGCTCGCCCCCCACCACCACCGGCAGGTCAGCGAACGGCCCGAACGTCCTGCTGTACAGGAACCCCCACATCAGCGCGCCCACCACCGCGGGCACCGCGTAGGGCATGAACGCCACCAGCCGGAACACCTTGGCCACCCGCCCCGACACCGCGTCCAGCAACAACGCGCCCAGCAGCGCCAGCCCCAGCATGACCGGGATCTGCACCAGCCCGAACCCGACCACGCGCAGCGCGCCGTCGAGCAGCACCGGGTCGGTGAACGCCCTGACGTAGTTGTCCAGCCCGCTGAACCGCGTCCCCAGCGCCAGGCTCCGCGTCGACAGGCTCAACCAGAACGCGTAGGCCAGCGGCGCCACCAAGAAGACCAGCACCACCACGAAGAACGGCAGCACGAACAACATCCCGGCGACCGGGTGCGCCGCGCCACCCCACCTCCGCCGCGGCGCCTTCCCGCCTACCGAACCGGTCACCGCGTCACCTTGAAGCCCTGCTTCTCCGCGTACGCGACGACGTTCTTCTCCGTCTCCGACAGCACCTCGCTCCACGGCCGCGTCCCCGCCATGGCCTCCGCGCTGCGGTCGTTCAGGTCACCGAACACGAAGTCCTGGAACGGCGTGTACTGGAACTCGCCCAGCTTGTCCGACACCGGCACGAAGATCTCGTTCACCTTCTGCCCGGCGAAGAAGTCGTACGCCTTCCCGGTGAACTCCGCGCTCGCCGCGACCTCCTTCACCAGCGGGTACAGGAACGCCTTGTTCAACCCGATGTCCCAGGCGGCCTCGGACTTCCCGAACAGCTCGCGCGCCACCTTCGTCGCGGCCTCCGCGTTGCGCGCCTGCTTGGTGACCGTGAACGTCGACCCGCCCCAGTCCCCCTGCTCGTCCTCGCCCGCGTTCCACTGCGGCATGGGCGCGACGGCCCACTTCCCCGCCGTGTTCTTGAGCGACCCGGCCACGTACCCCGGCGTCCACCCGGCGGCGGCCCAGGTCCAGTACTTCCCGGAGTCCAGCGCGGCCGTGGCGTCCGCCGTGAAGAACGGGTCCTTCGCCATCAGCCCGCGCGACACCAGGTCCCCGTAGAACTCCACCACCTTCACGCACTCCGGGCTGGTCAGGCTGATCCGCACCTGGTCGCGGGCCTGCGCCTGCGAGTACCCGTACGGACGGCACCCGGCCTGCCACATCAACCCGTTGATCCACCCGCCGTCGCTGCCGAAGCTCGCGATGTGGCCGTCCGGGTCGACCTGCTTGATCCGCTCGGCCGCGACCCGGTACTCGTCCCAGGTCTTCGGCACCGGGATGCCGTTCTGCTCGAACAGGTCCTTCCGGTACATCAGCGCCATCGGCCCGCCGTCCACCGGGATCGCGTAGACCTTGTCCCCGTCGGTGGCCTGGCTCCACGCCCAGTCGGCGTACAGCTCCTCGTCCTCGTTCGCGCCGTGCTCGCCCATGTCGGCGAGGGCGTCGAGGATGATGAACGTCGGGATCTGCTGGAACTCGACCTGAGCGACGTCCGGCGCGCCCTTGCCCGCCGTGAACGCCGTCTTGAGCTTGGCGTACTGGTCGGGCCCCGTGCCGACGTTGGTCCAGTCCACCTGGATGTCGTCGTGCGAGGCGTTGAAGGCGTCCACAACGCCCTTGAACTCGGGGTACCACGCCCACACGGAGACGTGGATCTTGCCGTCCGGGCCCGGTCCGCCGTCATCGCTCCCGCAGGCCGTGACGGCCGTTGCGGTGAGGAGGGCGGCGGCGAGCAGCGATGCGGTCTTGAACGGGCTTCCGCGCATGGCAGCGCCTTTCTGTCACCAGGGCGGCGGTGTGCAGGAGGTACGTCTTGCTGCGCTGCAAAGCAGCATGGTGCTCGCTCTGCCGCGCTGCAAGACGTCACGCGGACGAAATAAAGCCGCTACGGACGTGCGCAGTGTCGTGGACGGGGTTGTCGCCGGGACTCGCGCGGAGCACACTCGGTCACCGGTTGCGAGCGGTTGCGATCACGAGGAGTGAGATGCGCGAGGCCACCCTGCGCGACGTCGCCCGGCTCGCCGGGGTGTCGCCGAGGACCGTGTCGAACGTGGTGAACGGCTACGCGCCGGTCACCGAGGCCACCCGCGCGAAGGTGGAGAAGGCGATCGCGGAGCTGGACTACCGGCCGAACGTGGTGGCGCGGAACCTGGCGCGCGGGCGGTCGGGTCAGATCGCGGTCGTGGTGCCGTACCTGGACACGCCGTACTTCTCCGAACTGCTCCAGGGCATCATCCCGAGGGCGCGCGCGGGCGGGTACAACGTGCTGATCGACCAGACCGACGGCGACCCGGAGCACGAGCGCGAGCTGATCCGCAGGCGCGCGCGGGGCTTCGCGTTCGACGGCCTGATCTTCAGCCCGCTCGGCCTGGCGCAGCGCGACCTCGCCGACGCCGACCCGACGCTGCCGCTGGTGGTGCTGGGCGAGCGGTCGGCGGCGGGTTCGTTCGACCACGTGGGCATCGACGACGTGGCGGCCTCGCGGGAGGCCACCGCGCACCTGATCTCGTTGGGGCGCAAGCGGATCGCCGCGATAGGCGACCAGCCCTACCCGACCGGGGAGGCCGCGCAGCTGCGCACCACCGGGTTCAGGCAGGCGCACCTGGACGCCGCGCTGGAGGTGGACGAGGCGCTGGTGATCGGCACGCCGAGGTTCAACCGGGCCGACGGCGCGGGCGCGATGCGCCGCCTGCTGAACCGCTCGGACCCGCCGGACGCGGTGTTCTGCTACAGCGACCTGGTGGCGCTGGGGGCGCTGCACGCGGCGCTGGAGCGCGGGGTGCGGGTGCCGGAGGACGTGGCGCTGATCGGGTACGACGACATCGAGGAGGGGCGGTACTCGAACCCGACGATCAGCACGGTGTCGCCGGACAAGGAGGCGATCGCGGCGACGGCGGTGGAGCGGCTGCTGATGCGGATCGGGCTGGGGCGGGGGACGGAGGACGTCGCGGGGGTGGAGGTGCGGGCGGCGCACCGGTTGGTGGCGCGGGAGAGCACGCTGGGGCGGGCGGTCGGGTAGACCGCCCGCCGCCGGTCAGAAGGGGACACCCAGTTCTCGCACTTCCCTGCTGCCCTTGGGGATGGCGCGCACCCAGGCGCGGATGAAGGAACGCGCGGCGAGCCGGGCCTCGGCCTCGGCCAGCCCCGGTTCCGGGGAGCTGTTGCGCCGACCTCGGCTCGCCAGGCCCGTGGTCGGCTCGACGACCAGCGCGCTGCCGGGGGTGAGGCTGTCGTACGTGTTCGCGACCGAGAGGAGCCCGGTGAGGTGCCACGGGAGGTGGTCCCGCTCCTCGACGTCGGCCCGGTAGCGGACCAGGCCCCCGGTCCCGGCGTAGAGGCGGTCCCAGGCCAGCGAGGCGAGGCCGGGATCGAGGTCCTGCGGGGCGAAGCGCGGGCTGAGGAAGCGGCTCAGGTGGGTGTTCTCGCTCTCCGCGATGGAGCCGAGCAGCTCGACCACGGAGATCCTCTGGTCGAGGACCACGTCGTGGTAGGACTCGGGCAGCTCGTCCAACTGCCGCTTGACGTCCAGTTCCTCGTAGGCCTTGAGGGCCTGGTCCGCGCTGTACCGGTGCCGGTTCAGCAGGGTCGGGGTGGCGTGCCAGATCAGGTCGTCGACCCAGGAGACGTAGGTGTCCGCGCCATCGGTCAGGCCACCTCCGACCAGCTCGCCCGCAGGCAGGCTCGCGCGCAGGTGGCGGCGAGCCCGGTCGAGGTCCGCCAGGTGCTCAGGGGGGAGCAGGGCCATCTGCACCCGCCGCCTGTGCAGGCTCGGGTCGTTGACGTCCACGAACCACTCGGTGGCCGGGATGCGCTCGGTGTTGTCGAACAGCAGGTTGACGAAGATGTTGTTGCCCGCCGTGTCCTTGTGGAACGACGGCTGCGCGGCCTTCCCCAACCGGTCCGGGTAGTAGTTCACGTCGATGGCGACGAGGTGTCCGCCGTCGGTGTACCAGGGCTGCTTCCGGAGGTAGTCCCACTGCCCGTTGGCGTTCATGAGAGCGCCCAGCAGCATGGAGATCGCCCCGGCCAGCGGGGGGTCGACCTCGCGCGGGGAGTCGATCGCCGACTTCTCCGCACCGTCCACCTCGCCGTGCGCGTGGTAGGAGGTGAACAGGCGCCACACATCTCCCTCAGAGGCGGGGTCAACCGGGAAGGTCTTGTGCAGCGTGGCCGCGATGGTTCTCCACCGGCTCGCGTATCCCGGTAAGAGGTCGTCCAGCGATCCCGATCTCATCCGCAGCGCGGCCAGCTCCGGCGGGGGCGTCGATTGCGTCATCAGGCATTTTCCCGCCCGCCCGGCCCGCCGGACCATGAGCAGTTCAACGCAGGAAACCGGGGCGGACCGCAAGTCGGTCCGCCCCGGTCCACCGTGGATCACCTCAGGTCGTAGACCGCGCTCCCACCGACCGTCTGCGCGGTGTAGTTCTCCTGGACCCACGTGGCGATCGCCGACGTCGACGAGTCCGAGCCGCCGCGACCGCCCATGCCGCCGCCCATCCCGCCGCCGCTGATGTAGTACGCGATCTCACCGTTCGCGACGGCCCGCTGGAACTGCTCCAGCGTCGGGGCGTTGTCCGAACCGCTCCAGCCGCCGATCGCGATGACCGCCTTGCCGGTGGACAGCTCCAGCTCCGCCGCCGACTGCGAACCGGTGGTGGCCGCCGCCCACTTCGAGTCCGTGCTCTTCAACAGCTCGACCACCTCGCTGCTCGACCCGCCACCGGGACCGCCGCCGCGCATCCCGTCGGCCTGGGCCTGCTGGCCGTCCTGGGCTTGGCCGTCCTGGGCCTGGCCGTCCTGCGCCTCACCATCGCCCGCCTGGCCGCGCTGACCGGTCCCGTCCTGCGCCCGCCCGTCCTGCGCCTGCCCGTCACCGCCGGGCATCTGGCCGCCGCCACCGCCACCACCCCCACCACCGAAGCCCATCGAACTCCCCGCAGGCCCCGACGACGGGATCGACCCGGTGTGCGCCTGACCGGCCGTGCTGACCGCCCACGCGCCGCCGCCGACGCCGACCACCAGCACCGCCGCCACCGCCAGCGCCACCGCGCCCTTCGCCACCCGCCTCGGGTCCAGCAGCAGCGCCAGCACCACCACGAACCCCACCACCAGCACCGCGTACCGGATCACCGGCGCGTAGTCCGACGACCGCGCCAGCAGCACGTGGTCCCACACCGCCGTGACCCCGACCATCGCCGCCAGGAACGCCCGAGCCGTCGCGAACCTCCTGGCCCGCCACAGCTCCCGCCCGCCGATGGCGACCAGCGCCGCGATCGCGGGGGCCAGCGCCACCGAGTAGTACGGGTGCACCGTCCCGCTCATGAAGCTGAACACCACCGCCGTGACGATCAACCACCCGCCCCACAGCAGCAGCGCGGCGCGGGTGCGGTCGGTGCGGGGCGCGCGGCGGGTGAACCACAGGCCCGCGACCAGCGCGACCAGCGCGGCGGGCAGCAGCCAGGAGATCTCGCCGCCGAACGCGGTCCCGAACATCCGGAAGACCCCGGTCTCGCCGCCGAACCCGGTGTTGCCGCCGCCCATGCCACCGCCGCCACCGCCGCCGTTGCCCTGCCCGCCGAGGATGCGGCCGAGCCCGTTGTACCCCAGCGCCAGCTCCAGCAGCGTGTTGTCCGTCGACCCGCCGATGTACGGCCGCGAGTCGGTCGGCCACAGGTCGACCAGCGCGATGAACCACCCCGCCGACACCACGACCGCCCCGAGCGCCGCGAACAGGTGCGCGACGCGCCTGCCCAGCGTGGTCGGCGCGGCGACCAGGTACACCAGGGCGAACGCGGGCAGCACCAGGAAGCCCTGCAGCATCTTCGTCAGGAACGCGAACCCGATCGCGGCCCCGGCCAGCAGCACCCACTTCAGGCTCGCCCGCTCCAGCGCCCGCACCAGGCAGTAGGCGCCCGCGACCATGAGCAGCACGAGCAGCGCGTCCGGGTTGTTGAACCGGAACATCAGCACCGCGACCGGCGTCACGGCCAGCGCCGCGCCCGCCAGCAGCCCGGCCAGGTGGCCGCTGGTGCGCTTGACCGTCGCGTGCAGCAGCGCCACTGAGGCCACGCCCATGAGGGCCTGCGGGGCGAGCACGGTGAAGCTGGAGAACCCGAACAGCCTGGCGAACGCGGTGGTCAGCCACAGCGCGGCGGGCGGCTTGTCGACGGTGATCGCGTTGCCGGAGTCCAGCGAGCCGAACAGCCAGGCCTTCCAGTCCTGCGTCCCGGCCTGCACGGCGGCGGCGTAGAAGCTGTTGCCGTACCCGGAGGAGGTCAGGTCCCACAGGTACAGCGCGGCGGTGGCGGCCAGCAGCACCAGCAGCGCGGGCCGCGCGTACCGGGGCGCGTCGGCCGGGCCGAGCACCAGCCTGGCCAGGCGGCCACGCGCGGGCGGCTCGGCGGCCGGGACGGCCGGTGGTTCGGTGAGCAGGGCGGTCATGGTCGGCTCTCCTGTGCGGTGTGGTCTGCGGGAGGGGTGCGGCGGGCGGGGGCTCAGGCTGCGCGGCCCCGGACTGCGCGGTCTCGGACTGCGCTTGCCTCGGACTGCGCTGTCTCAGGCGGCCCGGACCAGGTCACGGGCCGGGGCCCGCCGCAGGTCGGCCGGGAGCGCGAGGCGGGTGCGCCACAGCCGGGCGACGCCCTTCAGGTCGGCCACGGCGGTGGCGACGATGTCCACCGACGAGTCGGGGTCGTCCACCCAGTCGACGGCGACCTCGTGGGTGCGCAGCCCGGACCGCTGGGCCAGCACGAGCAGTTCGGTGTCGAAGAACCAGCCGGTGTCCTGCACCAGCGGCAGCAGCCGGGCGGCGACGTCCGAGCGCATCGCCTTGAAGCCGCACTGCGCGTCGGTGAACCGGGCGCGCAGGGCCAGCCTCAGGATGACGTTGTAGGCGCGGGAGATGAACTCGCGCTTGGGGCCGCGCACCACGCGGGCGCCCCTGGCGAGCCTGCTGCCGATGGCGACGTCGGAGTGCCCGGACACCAGCGGGGCGATCAGGGCGGGCAGCGCGGCCAGGTCGGTGGACAGGTCCACGTCCATGTAGGCGACCACGGCGGCCTCCGAGCCCAGCCAGGCGGCCTTGAGGGCCCGTCCCCGGCCCTTCTCGGCCAGGCGCAGCACCCGCACGCCGTCCAGCTCGCGGCCGAGCTCGGCGGCGATGTCCGGGGTGCGGTCGGTGCTGGCGTTGTCCGCGACGGTGATCCGGAACGCGAAGGGGAGCGTGGCGCCGAGGTAGGAGTGCAGCCTGCGCACGCTGGGCGCGAGCGCGCGCTCCTCGTTGTAGACCGGCACCACCACGTCCAGCACCGGGGTGCCGTTCCCGAGGTCCACCGGCTCGGTCGCGTTCGTCGTCATGGCGACAACTCTCGTGCCGCCGCCTGGACGGATCGTGTGCGCAACCTGTGGACCGGCTGTGCGCGCCGCCACAGCCGCGTGACGGCGGTCACGCGCACGAGCGCCCCGCCACCCGGTCTGCTCGGGTGGCGGGGCGCTCGTCGTGCGGGACTCGGGGGCGGCCGGGGCCGGCTAGCGGCGCTCGATGCCCAGCGCCTCGCCCAGCGGCCCCACCAGGGTGCTCGCGTAGGTGTCGGTGATGTGGTTGTCCCGGTAGACCACGACGTTGCCGACCACGGCCGGGCACGTGGTCGCGTCGCAGAACCAGTCGGTCAGGTCGACCGGCTTGCCGCCGGGCAGGGTCGCGACCGCCTCGGTGACCGGGTCGGGGGTGACCGCCTCGGCGCGCGTGCGGTCGCACTGGCCGGGCGTCTCGATCAGGCAGGCCAGCACGTCGGGGCGGCTGCGGGGCGTGTCGCGGATGCCCACGACGGTCACGCCCGCCTCCGCGATCGGCCGCAGGATCTCCCGGTAGCCGTCGACGGCCCGCTGGTAGGAGGGCCACTCCCAGTTCATGTCCTGCTTGTAGACCTCGGGGGTCATGGCGGCGGTGACCACCATGTCCGGCTTCTCCCGCACGATCCAGTCGCGCTTGGCCCGGTCGTCGGCGGGGCAGTTGGCGAACGGCTCGGTGTTCTGCCGCTGCTTGCCGTCCGGGGCGGCGACCTTGGGCGCCTCGGCGTTGAACGGGCAGGCGTCGTGCACGAGCATCCGGACCCGCCACTGGCCCGAGCGCTCGGCGAGGTCGATGAGCGCGCCGGAGAGCTGGGTCATGTGCGAGTCGCCGAGCAGCACCATGGTCTTCGGGGCGTCGGCGGGCCCGTACCAGCAGTCCTCGCGGTCGACGGCGACCTTGCCGCAGTCGTCGTCCCAGGCCTTGGCGATGTCGTCGCCCGCGATGACCGGGTCGGGCACGGGGGTGGCGGTGGGCAGCCCGGCCGGGAACGCCGGGTCCATGACGAGCGCGCCGGGGTGGTCGCTGCCGAGCACCGAGTTGGCCTTGAGGTCGTCGATCCTGGCCTGCGCCGAGTACCACGGGACCGCCGCGGCCAGCACGGACGCGACGATCATGGTGGCGCCGAGCGCGTAGGCGGCGCGCGGGCGCAGGTGCCGCAGCGGGGTCTCCACGAGCCGGGTGGACAGCGCGGCCAGCGCGACGCTCGCCGCCGCCGCGACCAGCGCCCACTCCGCCGACAGGTGCGCGGCGCCCTGGAACTCCAGCAGGAAGACCAGCACCGGCCAGTGCCACAGGTACAGGCTGTACGAGATGTCGCCGAGGTAGCGCAGCGGCTGCCGCGCCAGCAGCGCGGAGACACCCCCGTCGCCGGTGCCGCTGCCCGCCGCGAGGAGGGCGGCGGCTCCGAGCACGGGGAGCAGGGCGATCCAGCCGGGGAACTGCATGGCGGTGGTGAACAGGAAGGCGGCGGCCAGCACGGCGGCCAGGCCCAGCCAGCCCGTGACCAGGCGCGCGGTCCGGGAGAGCGCGAGCCGGGGCAGGCCGATCGCGAGCAGGCCGCCGATGCCCAGCTCCCACATGCGGGTGGGGGTGATGAAGTAGGCGGCGGTGTGGTCGAGCGGCGTGTAGTAGACCGAGAACGCCAGCGAGGCGACCGTGATGGCCAGGACGGCGGCGAACGCGTTCCGGCCCGGCCGGGCGCCGCGCATGCCGGCGAGGATCAGCACCAGCGGGATGACCAGGTAGAACTGCTCCTCGACGCTGAGCGACCAGAAGTGCTGGACCGGGGACGCCTCGGCGGTGGCGTTGGCGTAGTCGCCCGCGAAGATCGCCAGCTGCCAGTTCTGCACGTTCAGCGCCGAGGCGACCACCTCGCGCAGCACGTCCGGGTGCCGGGACACCGGGAGCAGCAGCGCGGTGGTCAGCGCGACGCCGAGCAGGACGACCGTGGCCGCCGGGAGCAGCCGCCTCGCGCGCCGGGCGTAGAAGGAGAACAGGCTGATCCGGCCGTTGCGGCGCAGCTCGTTCACCAGGGCGCCGATGATCAGGTAGCCGGAGATGACGAAGAAGACGTCGACGCCGACGAAGCCGCCGGGCAGCCAGGTCGGCCGCAGGTGGTAGACCAGCACGAGGCCGACCGCCAGCGCCCGCAGGCCCTGGATGTCGTCCCGCTGTCTGGACCGGTGCTCCACGCCGCGAGGTGCGGCCTCCCGGAGCGTCTCGGTGGACGTCATCGTTCTCCCCGTGCGTTCGGATTCGGCGCTTCCCGGAAGATCCCCGAGCGCCCGTTCGCGCTGCTGTCGCTGTCGCCGTCGATTGCGCGCGCCTGCGTGGGCGCGCCACCGCTCGCGTTCACCGGGCGACGGCCCGGCGTGATCCGCGATCTCGTGGACCGTATATCAATCGGGCGACCGAGCAGGAATCACGTGTGACTCGTGAGGTGGGAAAACCAGGGGGCCGGTGATGCGCAAGGGGCGTCAAGCACATCGACTTGACCGAGACAAGGGTCCGCAAGCGTTTTCTTTTCTTGATCCGACCGAGATCCGGTCACCGAATCGGGCTATTCGGTGACCAGCCTTGTCCGAATGGGTGAGTTCCAGATCGCGCGGCGACCGGTCCGCTAGTCGAGGTGCAGCCCCTCGCCGCTCAGGTCGCCGGGGGTCAGACCGTTCGGGCTCGACTCGTTCGGGTCGGAACCGTTCGAGCGCCACCCGGTCACCCCCGGCCCCGGCCCCGCCCCCGCCCCCGGCAGGCTCCAGCCCGCCTCGGCCCACACCGTCTTCACCCCGGCGGACGGCAGCACCCCCCACCGGCTCGCCAACCGGTTGACCAGCAGCAACCCCCGGTGACGACGCCCCGGCCTGCCCAGCACGGGCAGCAGCTGCGGGCTCGCGTCGTCGACCTCCACCCGCACCGGCGAGCGGGTCAGGCGCAGCTCGCGCGGGCCCTCGGCGTGCTCCAGGGCGTTCTCCACCAGGGCGTTCACCACCATCAGCAGGTCGAGCAGCCGGTCCCGCTCGGCCCCCGGCAGCGCGGCGGCCACCCGTTCCCGCACCTCGTGCGGGAGCAGCAGTCCCCCCGAGATCCGGAGGTCCGCGACCCCGGTGGTGTTCATCCCTAGGCACCCCCAGCACAGCACAACGCAGCACCCTGGTTTTTCAAGGCGCGTCAGCAATTACCCGGTGGGGACGGGGGTCAAACCGGTGGGGAGGGGAACGATCGGTGGGACGGGTCACAGGCCTCGGGGCGCCTCGATCGCGGTCGGGGCGGCCGGGGCCGCGATGGTCGGGTCGGGGGTCTGGCCGACGGCCAGCGCGATCGCCGCGAGGGTGACCGCCGTCGCCGCGCCCACCAGCACGCGGTGCCGGGACGGTGCGGCGGGCGGCGGCACGGGCGCGGCGAACCCGCGCAGTGCCAGCCCGCACGCGGCGGCGGTCGGGCGGTCCTTGGGGCGGCGCGCGGTCATCGCGGCCAGCAGGTGGGCCAGGTCCGACGGCGCGGACAGCGGGATCTCCGGCGAGCGGCCCAGCCGGGACAGCGCGGTGCGGCCGGTGAACGCCGGGCGGCCGGTCAGGCACTCCAGCAGGACCAGGCCGAGCGCGTACACGTCGGCGGGCTCCCCCACCGCGTCGCCGCGCACCTGCTCGGGCGCGAGGTAGGCGGTGGTGCCGACGCGGCGGTCGGTGCGGCGGGTGCGCGAGCCACCCGGCCCGGCGAGGCCGAAGTCGGCAAGGTGCGGCTTGCCCGCGTGGTCGAACAGGACGCCGGTGGGGGTGAGGTCGCGGTGCGCCACGCCGTGCTCGTGCACGTGGGCGAGCGCGTCGGACAGCAGCACGCCGAGCAGCCTGGTCTGGGCCTCGCTGAACGGGCCCCGGTCGAGGTGGTCGCGCAGCGTGGGGCCGTCCACGAGCTGGAGGACCACGAACGAGTCCCGTCCCCGGCCGCCGACGTCGTAGACGGACACCACGTTGGGGTGACCGAGGGCGGCGAGGACGTGCATCTCGTTGTCGAACCGGCGGTACGCGGCCCGGCCCGCCCCTGGCGCGACCAGCTTCACGGCGACCGCCCGCCTCAGCAGGGTGTCCCAACCCCGGTGCACCTGGGCGGTGCCGCCGGTGCGGATCAGGCCGTCGAGCCGGTAGCGCCCGGCCAGCAACCTGCCCGCTTCCAGCTCTCCGGTGTCCGCGGCGGACCACTCGGGTCCTACCGCGACCTCGTCCGTGGTCTTGGTCGACAGAGACAGGGACACAACCCGCACCCTCCCACTCGCGCCGGTCTCCCGCCGGGCACACCCGGTGCGGGACCGCTCACCCTCGCTCGTTCGTGCTGTGGGTCAGGTGCCCGCAGTCCGAGGTCGACAAACTCACCGCGCCGAGTTGAGACACCGGGCGGGCGAACGCCCTTCGGGCGGCGCGCGGGGGTGCGGGGCGAATCCGGCCCGCGTGGTTTCCACCGGGACCGCTCGGGTAGCCCTGAGCTGGAGGTTCCCCTCGGCACGGACGGCGCGGCGCGGTCCGCTCGGGCCGCGCGGGAGCCTTCGGGGTGCGGTGCGCGGGGCCCGGTGCGCGGGACCGCGCGGGCAGCACCGGACGGGGCCGGACGCGCGGAAGCCGGACGGGGCTCGAAGGCCCGCCCGACAAGGGTTCGCGCGGATTCGGTTGTCGTCCGGCGCCGGGTGCTCCAGGACCGGGTGCTCCAGGACCGGGTCGTCCGGCGAGCCGTCAGGACCGGTTCCTCTGACCGGTTCCCGGATCGGGCTGCGCGCGGCCGGCCCTCGTTCCAGCGGCCCTGCTCCTGCGGTACTGCTCTAGCTGTCCACCCTCCAGCTGTCCACTCCTGCTGACCTGCTCCAGCGGCCTCCTCGGCGGCCGGGGGTTCAGCGCGGCACTCGGCCGCCCACTCCCCCGGAAGCGGGTCGGGGCACCCGGCAGCCCGGACCCCACCGCTTCTCCGCGGCGTTGTTGCGCGCGATCGCGCCACCCCGCCCCGCGCCACCCGTTCCGCGTCCCGCGCCGTTGCGTCCCACGTCGTCCTCCGCCGATCCCACCGACACCCCGGTGCGTCCTCCCCGGCGAGGGGACCCGATTCGGGTCCCCTCGCGGGAGCCCCCGGCGCGGCGGCTGGTGTCGGAGCGCCGCCGCGCCGGGGGTGTCACAGCGCGGAGCGCGTCTGCCTGGCGATCTCCACGT
Source organism: Actinosynnema pretiosum (assembly GCF_024171695.1). Classification (GTDB taxonomy): domain Bacteria; phylum Actinomycetota; class Actinomycetes; order Mycobacteriales; family Pseudonocardiaceae; genus Actinosynnema; species Actinosynnema pretiosum. The sequence continues at coordinate 15,746 of NZ_JAMTCF010000025.1, forward strand.
CCTCGCCCGCCGCCAGCACCCACACGCCCACCGCGGACCCGTCGCCGCTGATCCGCGCGTCCGGGGCGCACACCGCGTTCCGGCTCCGGTCGAGCCGCACGCCGAGGAACCCCAGCCCTCCCGCGACCCGCTCGCGCAGGGCCGCGTCGTTCTCGCCCGCCCCGCCGGTGAACACCAGCAGGTCGAGCCCGCCCAGCGAGGCTGCCATCGCGGCGATCCCCTGCCGCAGCCGGTGCTCGTACACCTCCAGCGCCAGCCGGGCCTGAGCCGAACCGCCCGCCGCCGCCGCGCGCACGTCCCGCAGGTCGTCGCCGACGCCGCTGAGCCCGGTCAGCCCGGAGCGGTGCTCCAGCCCGTCCGCGACCTCGTCGGCGCTCAGCCCGCCCCGCCGCTGCAACCACAGCAGCAGGCCGGGGTCGACGTCGCCGCTGCGCGTGCCCATGACGAGCCCGGCCAGCGGCGTGAACCCCATCGTGGTGTCCACCGACCGCCCGCCGCGCACCGCCGACAGCGAGCACCCTGAGCCCAGGTGCGCCACGACGACCCGGTCGCCGCCGCCCGCCAGCTCGCGCGCCCGCCGGTCGGCGTAGGAGTGCGACAGGCCGTGGAAGCCGTACTTGCGCAGGCCCCACCGCTCCCGCCACTCCGGCGGCAGCGGGTAGGTGGCCGCGTGCTCGGGCAGGGACGCGTGGAAGGCCGTGTCGAAGCACGCCACGTGCGGCACGTCCGGCAGCAGCTCGCGCACCGCGTCCACGCCGTCGAGCGCGCGCGGCTGGTGCAGGGGCGCGAGCGGGACCAGCTCGGCCAGCCCCGCCCGCACCCCCTCGTCGATCAGGGTGGGCCCGGTGAACCGGGCCCCGCCGTGCACGACGCGGTGGCCGACCGCGTGCACCTCGGGACCGCCGTCGAGGAGGTCGCCGAAGTGCCCGCGCCCGTCCCAGCGCTCCACGTCGTGCTCGGCCAGGACTTCATCCCCTGGACCGATGACGCGCAGCTTCAGGCTGGACGAGCCCGCGTTGACCACCAGCACGTTCATCAGCGCTGCCAGCTCCACTCGGTGACCTCGGGCAGGTCCTCGCCGTGCTCGCGGATCCACGCGTGGTGCCGGGTGCGCTGGTCGGTCATCAGCTGGCGCAGCCGGGCGGTGCGCGGCCCGAGGCCCGGCACCCGGTCGATCACGTCCATGACCAGCCGGTAGCGGTCCATGTCGTTGAGCACCAGCATGTCGAACGGCGTGGTGGTGGTGCCCTCCTCCTTGTACCCGCGCACGTGGATGTTGTTGTGGTTGGTGCGCCGGTAGGTCAGGCGGTGGATCAGCCACGGGTAGCCGTGGTAGGCGAACAGCACCGGCCGGTCGGTGGTGAAGATCGCGTCGAACTCGCGGTCCGACAGGCCGTGCGGGTGCTCGCTCTCCGGCTGCAACCGCATCAGGTCCACCACGTTGACCACGCGGACCCGCAGCGACGGCAGGTGCTCGCGCAGCAGGGACACCGCGGCCATCACCTCGACCGTGGGGGCGTCACCGGCGCAGGCCATGACCACGTCCGGCTCCTCCACGCCGTCGTCGTTGCTGGCCCACTCCCAGATGCCCAGGCCCCTGGCGCAGTGCAGCGCCGCCTCCTGCGGGCCGAGCCAGTCCGGGGTCTGGTTCTTGCCCGCCACCACCACGTTCACGTAGTCGCGGCTGCGCAGGCAGTGATCCGCGACCGACAGCAGGGTGTTGGTGTCCGGCGGCAGGTAGACGCGGACGACCTCGGCCTTCTTGTTCATGACGTGGTCGATGAAACCGGGGTCCTGGTGGGAGAACCCGTTGTGGTCCTGGCGCCACACGTGCGAGCTGAGCAGGTAGTTCAGCGACGCGACCGGTCGGCGCCAGCCGAGCTTGCGGTGCGTGCCCAGCCACTTGGCGTGCTGGTTGAACATCGAGTCGACGATGTGCGTGAACGCCTCGTAGCAGTTGAACAGGCCGTGCCGCCCGGTGAGCAGGTAGCCCTCCAGGAAGCCCTGGCACAGGTGCTCGGACAGCACCTCCACGACGCGGCCCGCGCGCACCAGGTGGTCGTCGACGGGCAGGGTCTCGCCCTGCCACTGCTTGCCGGTGACCTGGTAGACGGCGTCGAGCCGGTTGGACGCGGTCTCGTCCGGGCCGAACAGGCGGAAGTTGCGCTGGGCGTCGTTGAGCTCGACCACGTCGCGCAGCAGCTGCCCGAGGACCCTGGTGGGCTCGGAGGTGCTGCCGCCGTGCCGGGGCACGTCGACGGCGTGGTCGCCCAGCGCGGGCATCCGCAGGTCGCGCAGCAGGGTTCCGCCGTTGGCGTGCGGGGTGGCGCCCATCCGCAGGTCGCCGGGCGGGACCAGCTCGCCGAGCTCGGGGACCGGGGCGCCGTCCGCGTCGAACAGCTCCTCGGGCCGGTAGGAGCGCAGCCACTGCTCCAGCATCCGCAGGTGCTCCGGGTTGTCGCGCACGCCGGAGAGCGGGACCTGGTGCGAGCGCCAGGTGCCCTCGACCTGGACGCCGTCCACTTCGGACGGTCCGGTCCAGCCCTTGGGGCTGCGCAGCACGATCATCGGCCACGCCGGGCGGGTGGTGTCCTCGCCGGAGCGGGCGCGGGACTGGATCCCCTCGATGGCGTCGAAGACCTGGTCGAGCGCCTCGGCCATCGCGGCGTGCATGGCCTCCGGCTCGTGGCCCTCCACGTAGACCGGGGCGTAGCCGTAGCCGCGCAGCAGGCTGTCCAGCTCCTCGTGCGGGATGCGGGCCAGCAGCGCGGGGTTGGCGATCTTGTAGCCGTTGAGGTGCAGGATCGGCAGCACCGCGCCGTCCTGCGCCGGGTCCAGGAACTTGTTGGCGTGCCAGCTCGCGGCGAGCGGGCCGGTCTCGGCCTCGCCGTCGCCGATGACGCAGGCGACGACCAGGTCGGGGTTGTCGAAGGCGGCGCCGAACGCGTGCGCCAGGGAGTAGCCCAGCTCCCCACCCTCGTGGATGGAGCCGGGGACCTCCGGCGCGACGTGGCTCGGGACCCCGCCGGGGAACGAGAACTGCCGGAACAGCTTCGCCATGCCCCGCGCGTCCTGCGGCACCTCGGCGTAGGTCTCGCTGTAGGTGCCCTCCAGCCAGGTGTTGGCCAGCAGCGCGGGACCGCCGTGGCCGGGGCCGGTGATGAAGAGGACTTCGGCTTCCCGCTGCTTGATGACGCGGTTCAGGTGCGCGTAGACGAAGTTCAGGCCGGGGGTGGTGCCCCAGTGCCCGAGCAGCCTCGGCTTGATGTTCGCCGCTTCCAGCGGTGTGCTGAGCAAGGGGTTGTCCAGCAGGTAGATCTGCCCCGCTGACAGGTAGTTCGCCGCCCTCCAGTAAGCATCGATCAGCTTGAGGTCTGCACCGGTTCTACCGGTCTGCGTTGACATCCAGGTCTCCTCGACTGCGGTTGCCGTCCGATGTCCACGGGGGGCTACCCACACCCTCCCGCGCCGACCCGTTCGGTTGAAGGTCCGCCGGTCCCCGTCGCACAGGGACTTGTGGCCCTGAGAGGGGGCCTGGGACTGCCGGCAACGTCGTCGGCGACGAACACATGGAGGTGAGCCGCATGGACCGCGGTCTGCCCGACGACGAGACGATCCGGGCCGCGGTGGCACTGGCCTGCCGCGCGCCCTCGATGCACAACACCCAGCCGTGGCGGTGGAAGCTGGGCGACAGCAGCGTGCACCTGTACGCCGACCCGGAGCGCTGCCTGCCCGCGACGGACCCCGACGGCGCGGACCTGGTGCTCAGCTGCGGCGCGGCGCTGCACCACCTGCGGGTGGCGCTGGCCGCGATGGGGCTGCGGGCCTCGGTGCGCAGGCTGCCGAACCCCTCCGACCCGGACCACCTGGCGTCGGTCGAGCTGTCCCGGCAGGAGCCGCAGGCGGAGGAGATCGCGCTGGCGGCGGCGATCCAGCGGCGCCGCACCGACCGCAGGCGGTACTCGTCGTGGGCGGTGCCCAGGGCGGTGCTGGAGCAGCTGGTGGACCGCGCGGTCGAGGAAGGCGTCGTGGCGCGCGAGGTCCTGGGCACGCGGGCGCGGTTCGAGCTGTCGCTGGCGGTGGCGCGGGCGGCGGCCGTGCAGGAGGCGGACCCGGCGTACCGGTGGGAGATCCGGCGGTGGAGCGGCGGGCACGTCGAGCCGGAGGGGGTGCCCGCGGCGAACGCGCCGCTCGGGCAGCACCGGTACGGGGACGTGGGGATGCGGGAGTTCCCGAGCGGGGAGCTGCTGTGCCCGGAGAACGGGACGTGGGAGGAGGACGGGGCGACCCTGCTGGTGCTGGGGACCACGTCCGACGACCGGTTGTCGCGGCTCAAGGCCGGTGAGGCGATGAGCGCGGTGCTGCTGGAGGCGACGGCGGCGGGGTTGGTGGCGTGCCCGCTGAGCCAGCCGCTGGAGGTGGCGGAGGCCAGGCAGCGGGTGCGCGACGAGGTGCTGGACGGGTCGGTGTTCCCGCAGATCGCGCTGCGCGTGGGCTGGGCGTCCTTCGACGCCGACCCGCTGCCGCCGACGCCGAGGCGGGCGCTGGACGAGGTGCTGGTGAAGTGGTGAGCGCTCAGCGGGGGTGAGCGGGGTTGGTGGAGCGCCCCGGTCGGGTTGTCCGGCCGGGGCGCGCTCGTGCGCGCGGGGTGGGTTCCAGGGCGCTTTCCGGGGTGCTGCGGGGTGGGTTGCAGGACGGGCTGCGGGGTGGGCTGCGGGGTCGGCTGCGGGGTGCCGTCGTGGCGCGGATTCGGTCCCCGGTAAGGGTCCTAGCCCGTGGGGGACCTTGGGCACTGGGTCTCGGTTCGCGCGCTGACCATGATCGTGGTATGAGCAAAGCGCGCGAGATCGTGAACATGCAGCTGAGCCTGGCCCGCAGGGTCCCCGAGGCGGCGCGGGAGTACGCGGGCGTGAAGATCGGCGGGCTCGGCAAGTACGCCCCCGGAGTGGTGCCGTTCGCGATGGTCCGGCTGTCGTACGACGGCCCGCGCAGACTGGTCGCGCACGGGACGCTGCACGTGGACGGGCACGCGGTGAACGCGGACGCGGGCGCGGAGACGTTCATCGAGGTCGTGGACCTGCTGCAGGACAGGCTGAAGGCGCAACTGGTCAAGATGCACGGCTGAGCGGGCACGGGACAGCGGTGTCGCGGTCGTAGGCGCGGAGCGGAGCGGAGCGGGACGAGGTCGAACCCGGAGTCCACGGCGGACTTCGGGTTCGTGGTGCCCCTCTGCGGCTCACGCCCTCATGCCCCTAGCGGTCGACCACCCACCGCGCGTCGGCCGGCCAAGTCCCTTTCGCCACAACGCACTCCGCGATCCGCAGCGCTTCCGCGAGCGGCACGGTGTCCGCGTCCGGGTACTCGTCGCTCTGGCCGTTCGCCAGCTCGTACCCGTCGCTCCAGTCGTCCGGGTCCGCGTCGGGGTCGACCGCGTGCTCGCCCGGATCGCCCTCGCGCTCCAGCAGCAGCACCATCGCGCGCTCGCCGTTGCTCACCACCGCCAGCGACCGCCCGCCGTCCGAGGCGAACCACGCCTCCAGCGCGCCCGCCGCGATCCGCCCGCGCAGCAGCTCCCCGACCTCGTCGGCCGCCACCGGGCGCCCGTCCAGGATCCACGCGCTCACCGGTACTGCTCCCGCGCTGCGCAGCAGTGCGAAACCACGAAATGACGCACTGCGGCCCCACAGTGCGACTCAACAGGTTCGCTCTTCGCTCTTGGCCCACACCTCTCGCCATTCGGGTCGAACCGCGCGCACAGCGCCCGCACGTCGGCCCGGTCGTCCGCGTCCCCGGTGTACTGGTCGTGGAACCGCACCGCCCACTCGGCCGCGACGCAGTCCACCTCGCGCCCGCCGACGACGCCGCGCCCCCGCAACGACCCCGCCGGGTAGGCCACCCCGCGCTCGGCCGGTCCCAGCACCCCGCGCCCCTCCGCGTCCAGCTCCACCACGTGCAGGTCCACCACCACTCCCCCGCGCGCCACCAGGAAGTTCCACGCCACCGCCCCCGGCTCCCCGACGCGCGCGAACCCGGCACCCTCCAGCGCCCCCAGGAACGCCCCGAGGAACCGCTTCTCCACCACCACGTCCAGGTCCCCGTGCGGCCGGGTCTGCTCGCCGAGCAGGGCGTCCACGCCCCACCCGCCGTCGACCCGCAGCCGCGCGCCCGCCGCCTCCGCCAGGTCCAGCACGGCCAGCACGTCGGCCACCCCGGTCACCGCCCCCTCGGGCGTGCTCGTCACCACGCCGACACCCTCGCACGGCGAAGGCCCCACCCGCAGCGGGTGGGGCCTTCGCCGGAAGAACCGTCAGTCGACCGGGCCGCGCGGAGCGGGCGCCACGACCACCGGGGCGGACGCCGACACCTTGCCCTCCTCGCCCAGCACCAGCATCGCCTGACCACGAGCCCTGCGGGACAGGACCTCCGACGCGCACCCGCGCACGCTGTGCCGCACGACCTCCGGCACCACGTCGCGGCCGTCGCAGACCTGCCGCAGCAGGCGTTCCACCAGGGCGACCGAGCGGGCGCGGGAAGCGCGCTCACCCTCGTCGCACAGCTCCCACGCGTTCACGACGTGCAGCGGCCTGCCCTGCGCCACCGCTTCGTCCATCGCCCAGGCCAGCGCCTTGCGGCACCTCTCCGACCCGTCGACCCCGACCACGATCGCCCCGATGTTCACGCCCCGGCCCTCCGCAACGCTCGCAGGTACGGGTCGACCGGGGCGACGGGTTCCAAGCGGACCCGCGCGTCCACGGCGATGACCCGCTCCCCCTTGACCACCAAGGGGTTGAGGTCAAGCTCGGCGATCTCCGGCACCATCTCCGCCAGCCGCGACACGCGCAGCAGCACGTCGTGCACCGGCTCCTCCGGGTGCTGCTCGAACACCTTGGCCGAGGCCCGGAAGCCGCGCAAGAGGTCGTCCACGTCCGCCGAGGTCAGCGGCGCCAGCGCGGCGGCCCGGTCGTCCAGCAGGTCGGTGTCCACGCCGCCCAGGCCGGTCACCACGAGCGGCCCGAAGCGCTGGTCGCTCACGACGCCCACGAGCAGCTCGCGACCGCTCTCGGCCATCGGCTGGATGAACACGCCCTGCAGGCGGTCGCCGAAGCGCTCCTGCATCCCGGTGAACTCCTCGGCGACCCGCTCGGGGGTGCCCAGGTTCAGCTTGACGCCACCGGCCTTGCTCTTGTGCAGGACGCCGCGCGCCACCGCCTTCATGGCGATCGGCTGCCCGAACGACTTCTGCGCCGCGACCGCGCCCTCCACGTCGGAGGCCAGCACGCCGCCCAGGATCGGCAGGCCGAACGCGCTCAGCAGGCGCACCACCTGGTCCGGCTCCAGCCAGCCGCCCTCGGGCTCGACCGCGAAGTGCTCGGCCACGACCTTGCGGGCCAGCGGCACGTCGATGCCGGGCAGGTCCACCGCCGAGGGCGCGGGCCTGCGCAGCCACTCGGCGCGCTGCACCAGCGCGGCCAGCGACTCGGCGGCGCGCACCGGGTCGGCGTAGGAGGCGATGCCGTTCTCCAGGATCGCGACCGAGCCGAGCTGGTCGGCGGCGACCGCGAGCACCGGCTTGGAGCTGGTGCGGATGCCCTCGGCCGGGTTGCCCAGCGCGGTGGGCACGGTGACCGCGATGACCGCGTCCACGGCCGGGTCGGCGGCCACGACGTCCACGCACTGCGCGAAGACGTCGGCGTCGAGCACGGCGGTGGTGTCGACCGGGTTGGTCGTGCTGGCCACCGAGGGCAGCAGCGCGGCGAGCTTCGCCGTGGTGTCCTCGGACAGGTCGGCGACGGTCAGCCCGTTGTGCGAGCAGGCGTCCGCCGCGAGCACGCCGAGACCACCGGCGTTGCTGACGACCGCGACCGAGCGGCCCTGCGGCAGCGGGGTGTTCTCCAGCGCGGCCAGCACCTCGACCAGCTCGGCGATGCCGTCGACCACGATCACGCCCGCCTGCCGGAACAGGGCTTCCTGGGTGACCGCCGGGGTCGCGGTGGACGCGGTGTGCGACGCCGCCGCCCGCTGGCCCGCCTCGCTGGTGGCCGAGCGGATCGCCAGCACCGGCTTCTGCCTGGCGACCCTGCGGGCCAGCCGGGAGAACTTGCGCGGGTTGCCGAACGACTCCAGGTAGAGCACCACCGAGGTGGTGCGCTCGTCGCGCTCCCACCACAGCAGCAGGTCGTTGCCGCTCACGTCGTACTTGTCGCCGGTGGAGACCACGTCGGTGGTGCCCATGCCGAGCGCGGAGAGCTGCTCCAGCACCGCGATGGCCACGCCGCCGGACTGGGTCACCAGGCCGATGCCGCCGCCGCCCGAGCCCTTGCGGGTGAACGTGGCGTCCATCCGCACCTCGGGGTCGGTGGACGCGACGCCGATGCAGTTCGGGCCGACCATGCGCATCCCGTGCTTGTGCACGGACGCCAGCAGCGGCTCGGGGTCGACGCCGGAGGTGACGACCACCATGGCCTTGACGCCGCGCTTGCCGCAGTCCTCGGCGACGGCGGGCACCGCCGCGGCGGGCACGCAGATCACGGCGAGGTCGGGCGCGACGGGCAGCTCGGCCACCGACGGGTAGCAGGTGACGCCGAGCAGCTCGTCGGCCTTGGGGTTGACCGCGTACAGCTCGCCCGCGAACTCGCCCTTGACCAGGTTCGCCAGCACCGCGTGGCCGACCGAGGTGGCGTTGCGGCCCGCGCCGATGACCACGATCGAGGACGGCTTGAGCACCGCCCGCAGGCTCGCCACGCCGGAGGTCAGCTCGCGGTTGGCGACCGCGTCCAGGTAGTCCTCGCCGCCGTCGAGGCCGAGGTCGACGCGCACGACGTCGGTCTCGGGCGTGGCGGTCATGACCAGGCCCAGCTCGCTGAACAGCGCGAGCATCCTCGGGTTGTTGCTGAGCAGGTCGGCGGTGAACCGGCGCACGCCCCGGCCCCGCGCGAGCGAGACCAGGTGCTCCAGCAGGAGGGTGCCGACGCCTCTGGACTGGCTCGCCGAGGCGACGACCAGCACCACGTTGGCGCTGGTCTCGTCCTCGGCGGACGGCGCGTAGGCGGCGGCGCCGATGAGCTCGTCGTCGGAGAACGCGCAGAGCACGGTGTCGTTCTCGGCGAGCGGGTAGCGGTCGGGCAGTTCGCGGCGGAGCTCGCGCAGCGCTTGGGCGTCCTCGGGGCTCGCCTCGCGCAGCGCGATGACGGTGCCGTCGGAGAGCAGGGCGCGGGTCTCGATGTGCGTGGTCACAGCAGCGGTCCAGGTGTGATGACGGGACGGGGTTCTTCGTCGCTCTCGGGCTGTGGGGCCCGGAGCACCACCACGGGGCAAGCCGCGTGGTGGACGCAGTGCGAGCTGACCGATCCGAGCAGGGCGGTCCGCAGCAGGCCCATTCCCCTGCTGCCGACGACCAGGAGCTGCGCGTCGCGCGAGGCGTTGACGAGCGCGTCGCGCGCGTCGCCCTCGACCAGGACGCCGCGGACGTCGTCCAGTCCGGCGATGGCGTCCTGCAGGGCCGCCCGGTGCGCCGCGCGCAGTTCGTCGCGGTCGATCCCGACCGGCGCGGGCGCCATGACCTGCCCGTACTCGATGTGCCACGCGAGAACGGCGTCGACGCGGCAGCCCCGCAGGGCGGCCTCCTCGACCGCCCAGCGCAGTGCGGAACGGGCGGCGGGCGAGCCGTCGACACCGACCACGATCGCCTTGTCGTCCATGTTCCCTCCTCCTCCGGTGCTCTGGTTCGAGCGTCCCTCCGGGGCCTGCCGCGCGGTCAGTGACGGCGGGCCCGCAGCGGCTGGGACCTTCGGCCCTTCGGGCTCGGGCCGTGCGCTCGACGGGTGGTCTTGCCGCAGGTCAGAGCGGGTTCACCTGGGGGTGGCGATCGAGACGTCGACGGTTGTGGTCCCTGGCACAGTGCGCACCAGGGCCGTCACGGCGCGTCGTTCCGCCTCGTCGTCGATCGCGCCCCGGACGACCGCTCTGCCCGCCTCGACGGCGACGTGCCAGTGCCCGGCGGGGTCGTAGGCGCGCAGTGCCCGGTCGATGCGCGCCGCGAGCACGTCGTCGTCCGGGGTGAGCACGCGCAGCAGATCACTTCGGCTCACCACGCCGACGAGCGTACCGACGTGGTCGACGACCGGCAGGCAGCGAAGGTGGTTGCCCAGCATGGTGCCCGCGAGGTCGGTGGCGCTGGCGGTGAGCGGCGCGCTGATCACCGGCGCGCGCATGACCTGCCGCACCTCCAGGTCGCCGGTGGTGCGGCCGAGGCCCGCCAGGAGCAGGTCCGAGCCGGAGACGATGCCGACGAGCCTGCCGTCGGCGTCGGAGACGGGGAGGGCGGAGAAGCCGTGGTCGACGAGCAGCGCCGTCGCCGTGCGCACGGTGGTCCCCGGTTCGACCGAGACCACCGGCCTGGTCATCACATCCGCTGCGTTCATGGCGGTCACCCTCGCCCGCGCGCGGGGGCTCCGCGAGGGGCGCAGGGCGGGTCGGGTCAGGGCCGTAGGTCCCGGCCGGGCGGGGGCGGGCGGACCGGTCCGGGGTGCGGCCGGGGGCCGGGTGGGGCACGGTGTGCCGGTGGCCGCGCGGCCTGCTGGAACACTCTCGGTGGGCCCCTGGGCGCCTGCGCAGCGTGGTGAGGGCGCTACGAAGGGGGACCGGGACCTTGGACCCTGTCAGGCGGGGTCCGGGGCGAGGGATGTTGTGCACGGGTTTGACGGAAGGTGGGTGCGGTGAGCGCACGGGTGTTCCTGGTGGACGACCACGAGGTCGTCCGCGTCGGGGTGAGGGAACTGCTGAACAGCGACGACGAGCTGGAAGTCGTCGGCGAGGCCGGTTCGGTCGCGGAGGCGCTGGCGCGGGTGCCCGCGAGCGGCGCGAACGTGGCCGTGCTGGACGTCCGGCTGCCCGACGGCAACGGCATCGAGCTGTGCCGCGAGCTGAAGTCGCTCATGCCCGACCTGCAGTGCCTGATGCTGACGTCGTTCACCGACGACGAGGCGCTGTTCGACGCGATCATGGCGGGCGCCTCGGGCTTCGTGCTCAAGCGCATCCTGGGCACGGACCTGTGCACGGCGGTGCGCACGGTCGCGTCCGGGCAGTCGCTGCTGGACGCGCGCTCGACCAGCGCGCTGCTGAACCGGATCCGCCGCGAGCGCGAGCAGGGCGACCCGGTCCGGATGCTGACCGAGCAGGAGCGGACCGTGCTCGACCTGATCGGGCAGGGCATGACGAACCGGCAGATCGCCGAGAGCATGTTCCTGGCCGAGAAGACGGTGAAGAACTACGTGTCGCACCTGCTGGCGAAGCTGGGGCTGGAGCGGCGCACCCAGGCCGCGGTGCTGGCGAGCAAGCTGCGCAAGCGGCCGGGCGGGGTCGAGGCGGACTGAGGCCGCCGGGGTGAGCGGAAGAGCCGCGAGGGGCGCGCCGGGTGGCGCGCCCCTCGTGCGTTCGGGGGACGTTCGGCGGACGTCCGGGGCACGGCGCGGGGAAGCGCTTGCCCGCGGGTCCGGGTCGGGCTCAGTCCTCGTTCGCGGCGCCGACCCTCACCTTGCCCCTGGGGCGCCTCGGCTTGTCCTTGAGCAGCTTCTTGTTGGCGTAGAAGGCCCACCCGACCGCGGCGCCCGCGACGACCAGCCACATCAGCGCGGGCGGGAACCAGGTGAAGTGGAACTGGCCCACGACGATCCCCGCGACGACCAGCGCGGAGAAGACCAGGTGCGCCAGGTCGAGCTTCATCTTCAGGTTGACCTTCATGTGCTCCTGCTCGTCCTCGCTCGGGTCAGCGCGCGCGTCCCGCCGCGCCGGTGCCGAGCACAGTACCGATGATCAAGAACAGGATCATCAACGCGGCCGAGAGCAGGACCACGACGAGGAAGGCGGTTCCCGAGTCGCGCGGCGTGAACGGGAGGGCGACGGCCCCCAGGAACTCCGGCACCCCGGCCAGGAACACCCACGGAGCGGCGACCCGGTGCACGGTGTCCCACGACTCGTCGTCCGCCAGCGACCGCTTGGTGCGGATGCCGAAGAACGGGTTCCGCTTCAGCTTCCCCCTCGCGCCGAGGCGCGCCATCACGAACATCAGCGACGCGGCGAACAGCTGTCCCGCGACGACCAGCGCGACCACGCCCCACGGCGCGGGTTCGGCGGCTTCGAGCACCGCGGCCCTCCCCGGTCCGGCGGCTCCGACGACCGCGCACGCCCACCGTACCCGGCGAGGTCCACCGGCAGGTCGAGCTCCCGACGAACGTCCACAGTGGACGCCGCCCGATCCCCGGTCACTCCAGGGGAACCTGCCACGTGACGCGCGTCCCGCCGCCCGCGCACGCCTCCACCGCCGCGCTGCCGCCGAGCCGCCTCGCGCGCTCGTCCAGGTTCCGCAGCCCGCTGCGCGCGACCTTCTCCGGCATCCCGATCCCGTTGTCCACCACGGAGATCGTGAGCTCGCGGTCGGCCTCGATGGTCACCGTCAGCTCGCTCGCGCCGGAGTGCCGCACCGCGTTGCTGACCAGCTCCCGCACCACCGCCTCGGCGTGCTCGCCGACGTGGTCGGGCACCGAGTTGTCCACCGTGCCGTTCATCCGCACGGCGGGCGTGAGCGAGGAGTGCTCGGTCACCTGCGAGACGATGTCGAGCAGCCTGCGCCGCAGCCCCGGCTCGTCGTCGGCCGCCTGGAGGTCGAAGATCGTGGTGCGGATCTCCAGCACGGTCTGGTCGAGCTGGTGCACGGCGCTGTCGACCCGCTCGCGCAGCTTCGGGTCCTCCACCCGGTTCAGCGCGCCCTGCAGGCTCATGCCGGTGGCGAACAGCCGCTGGATGACGTGGTCGTGCAGGTCGCGGGCGATCCGGTCGCGGTCCTCCAGCACGTCGACCAGCCGCCGGTTGCGCTGCGTCTCGGCCAGCTCCAGCGCCACCGCCGCCTGCGCGGCGAACGAGGCCAGCAGCGGCACCTGCTCGGCGCCGAACTGGGCGGCGCCCTTGTCGCGGGCCGCGAGCAGCACGCCGGTCACCTGCGAGGCGGTGCGCAGCGGCACCGCGACGCCCGGCCCCAGTTCGAGGTCGCCGTGGCCGAGCCTGCCGTCGAGGTGCTCGAACAGCGCGGGCACCCCGGAGTCCAGGACCTGCTCGGCGAACGTGTGCTCGCCCTCCAGCAGCGCGCCGACCAGCCGGTCGGTGTCGCCACCGGCGGCCGAGGCCATCCGCAGCCGCCGCCCGGCCTTGCCCTCCTCGGCGAGCACGATCAGCGACACGGACGCCGCCGCCAGCTCGCGGGTGCGCTGGGAGATCAGCCGCAACGCGTCCTCGGCGGACGCGCCGCCCAGCAGCTCGGCGTTGACCTCGGCGGCGGCCTCCAGCCAGCGCTCGCGCATCCGGGACTTCTCGAACAGCCGGGCGTTCTCCACCGCGACGCCCGCCGCGGCGGCCAGCGCCGACAGCACGATCTCGTCGTCCGGGGTGAAGTCCCCGCCGTCCGCCTTCTCGGCCATGTACAGGTTGCCGAACACCTCGTCGCGCACCCGCACGGGCACGCCGAGGAAGGACTTCATCGGCGGGTGGTTCGGCGGCAGGCCGACGGACGCCGGGTGCGCGCCCAGGTCGTGCAGCCGCACCGGTTTCGGGTCCTTGATCAGCAGCCCGAGCAGGCCCTTGCCCTGCGGCAGGTGCCCCATGCGGGCGCGCTCGTGCGGGTCGATGCCGACGTGGACGAACTCGGAGAGGTCGTCGCGGTTGCCCAGCACGCCCAGCGCCCCGTACCGCGCGCCGACCAGGTCGACGGCGGCCTGCACTATCCGCTGCAGCGTGGAGTCCAGCTCCAGCCCCGTGCCCACGGCGAGCACCGCGTCCAGCAGGCGCTGCATCTTGTCCCTGGTGGAGCCGATCTCGGTGAGCCGCTCCCGCATCTCCTCCAGCAGCTCGTCGAGCCTCAGGCCCGCCAGGAGCCGCTGCGAGGAGGAGTCCTCAGCCGGTCCTGTCACGCCCCTACCCTGTCACGCGGCGTTCGCCGCCGCAAAGCCCTGGTCCCTCCCTGACTAGGGACCTTCGACCGTGTACCCGCCGCCGATCTGGTCGGACAGTGGATCGTGGTTGGTTCGATCGAGTGGCGGGTGCCGGGGTGAGGACGTTGAGTCAGGTCGTTGGGGTGAGCGGGGTCACCGGGGTTCTGGGGCTCTCCGAGGACGAGGTCGAGTCGGTGCTGACAGCGGCGGCGCTGGCGCCGTCGGTGCACAACACGCAGCCGTGGCGGTTCCGGCTGGAGGCCGACCGGATCGAGCTGCACGCGGACCTGGACCGCAGGCTGCCCGCCACCGACCCCGAGGACCGGGAGCTGCGGCTGGCCTGCGGGGCTGCGCTGTTCAACCTGCGCCTGGCGCTGCAGGGCCACGGCATCCGGCCGCTGGTCACGCTGATGCCCGGCCACGACGCGCCGGGCGCGCTGGCCGTGGTGCGGCGGGGCGGCAAGCTGCTGCTGGACGACGAGACGCACCAGCTGCTGAACGCGGTGCCCGCGCGCCGCTCGAACCGCAAGCCGTTCCACGACGTGCCGGTCCCGGTGCGGCACCGGCAGGCGCTGCTGCGCGCCGCCGAGCGCGAGCGGTCCTGGCTGCACGTGGTGACCGACGCCGAGGAGCGCGCCCGGTTGCAGCGGTACGTGTCGAAGGCGCACCGCATCCAGCAGGCCGACCGGAGCGTGCTGGACGAGCTGGGCGAGTGGACCGGGGAGCGCACCTCGGGCGACGGCGTCCCGCCGCGCTCGGCCGGGCTGCGGCCCGCGCCGCAGGACGAGTGGGCGATGCGGGACTTCCTCGCGGCCGACGGCGGCGAGCGCCCGTCCGGGAAGGACTACGAGTCCGACCCGCTGGTGCTGGTGCTGTGCTCGTTCTACGACGGGCCGCTCGCCGAGGTGCAGGCGGGTCAGGCGCTGCAGCGGGTGCTGCTGACCGCGACCACGCTGGGTCTCGCGGTGTCGTTCATGTCGCAGGCCATCGAGGTGCGGCCGGTCCGCGAGGAGCTGCGGCGCGCGCTCGGCGGCACGGTGGTGCCGCAGACGGTGCTGCGCGTGGGCTTCGGCTCCCCCATCCCGGCCAGCCCCCGGCGCGAGGTGCTGGAGATGCTGGTGTCCCCGGAGGCGAACGGGCAGGTGAACGGGCACGCGGGCGGGTGAGCGGCGCCGGTCGACGACCGGCTGAAGACCGCGCGGGCCCGAGGTGCATCGAACCAACCGGAGATCGCACCTCATCACCCGCGCAGGGCGATCGGGCCGAACCAGCGCTCGGCCCGGTCGCCCGTCACCCCTCACCACCGGCGGCTCACAGCTCGATGACCAGCCTGGCCGGGACCTTGCCCGCGAGGACGTCCTCGAAGGCCTCGTTGACCTGGTCCAGCGTGGTCCCCTTGGCGATGACCTCGGTGCGCCCGGCCGCGTGCAGCTCGAACACCTCGGCCAGGTCCGCCCTGGTGCCCACGATCGAGCCGATCACCTTGATGCCCTTGAGCACCAGGTCGAACACCGGCACCGGCAGCACGCCGTCCGCCGGGAGCGCCACGCAGACCAGCCGCCCGCCGCGCCGCAGCGACGCGAAGGCCTGCTCGAAGCTGCGCGGTGACGCGGCCAGCGCGATCGCCACGTCCGCCCCGCCGAGCGCCTGGACGGCCGCGACCGGGTCCTCGGTGGCCGCGTTGACGGTGTGGTCGGCGCCGAGCCCGGTGGCGAGTTCGAGCTTGTCGTCCTCCACGTCGACCGCGATGGTGACGCCGCCCGCGATCCGCGCGTACTGGAGCGCGAGGTGGCCGAGCCCGCCGATGCCGAACACGGCGACCTTCTCGGTCGGGGTGATGCCCGCGACCTTCACGGCCTTGTACGTGGTGACGCCCGCGCAGGTCAGCGGCGCCGCGTCCAGGCTGGACACGCCGTCGGGCACGGGCACCGCGTAGCGGGCGTCCGCGACGGTGAGCTCGGCGTAGCAGCCGTCGACCGAGTAGCCGGTGTTCTGCTGCCCCTCGCACAGGGTCTCCCAGCCGGAGACGCAGTGCGCGCACTCGCCGCAGGCGGTGCCGAGCCACGGGATCGCGACCCGCTGGCCGATCTTGGCCGCGTCGACGCCCTCGCCGACGGCCTCCACGACGCCGACGCCCTCGTGGCCGGGGATGAACGGCGGGGTCGGCTTGACCGGCCAGTCGCCGTGCGCGGCGTGGATGTCGGTGTGGCAGATGCCCGACGCCTCCAGCCGCACCAGCACCTCACCGGGGCCGGGTTCCGGTGTCGGGGCCTCCCCCACGGTGAGTGGCTTGCCGAACTCGGTGACGACCGCTGCTCTCATGTCGCGCTCCCATCGTCTTTCCCCCGTGGTCCGCGACACAGAAGTCTGCAAGAGCGCAGCTCCCGCGCCTGCGGCCGAAGGTCCCGCCGCACAGGGCCCCTTGGTCTCTGACCGCCCGTTCGGCCCATCGGCACCCTGGGTGGTGGAGGTACGACCATGCAGAGCACAGCGACCCAGCCGGCGGTCACCGCAGCCGACATCGCCCACCTGCCGGAACCCGCCCAGCGCTACCTGGAGTTCACCGGTGTGCTCGGCCGACCGCTCGACATCGGGTTCGAGGCCCACCTGAACGGGTGGAGCAGGCAGCGCCCGGACCAGCACTGGACGCCGTGCCGCACGCACCAGCGCGCCAGCGCGGAGGACCTGAGCCGGGTCGTGGAGAACCGGGTCGGCAGGCTCGTGCAGACCACGGACGTGCTGCGGGACGGGCACGTGGAGCGCAGGTCCACGGCGCTGCGGGTGTTCACGGTCGCGCGGGAGAGCGGGCCGGAGCACGAGTCGAACGAGCTGGTGGCTTTCCTGTGCGACGCGGTGCTGCTGGCGCCGTCCGTGCTGCTGTCGCTGGACGTGCTGTGGAAGCCGGTGTCCGACGAGGCGTTCGACCTGGTGCTGACCGGCGATGGCCGCTCGGTGCGGGCGCGGGTCGTGGTGGACGAGCGCGGGGCGGTGCGGGAGCTCACCTCCAACGACCGCTTCGCGGAGCTGCCCGAGGGCTTGGCGCGGACCAGGTGGTCGGCGGCGGTGGACGACGGCTGGTTCCTGGACAGCGACCGGATGCGACCGCGCCGGGTGCTGTCGGTGTGGCATTTGCCGTCCGGCGAGTTCGCGTACGCGCACTACGACCTGACCCGCTGCGAGGTCGTCTGCACCCCAGGGGAGGGACGCCGGATTCCCCGGCCCCGCGTGGGCGATTAAGTTCCCACGAATGGACGATGTCGTGCTGTGGCGGCCCACCGGGCAGGCCGAGCTGGACCTGGTGGCCGGTTCGGGGTGGCGGGAGTGGCCGCCCCGGCTGCCGGACCAGCCGATCTTCTACCCCGTGGTGAACCGGGAGTACGCGACCAGGATCGCCCGCGAGTGGAACGCCTCGGGGGCGGAGGGGGTCGGGTACGTGACCCGGTTCGCGGTGGAGGGGGAGTTCCTGGGGCGGTACCCGGTGCAGTCGGCGGGCGGGAGCGGCATCGACGAGCACTGGGTGCCCGCGGAGGAGCTGGAGGAGTTCAACCGGCACGTGGTGGGGCGGATCGAGGTGGAGGCGGAGTACCGGTCGGGCGTGGACGCCTCGGCCGTGGCCGGGCTGCCCGCCGCGTGGGTCGAGTACCTGGGCGGGACGTCGTGGCTGCGGCGGGGGCTGCGGCCGTCGGGCGAGTACTTGAGGCTGTACGGGCCGGAGGAGATCCGGGAGGTGCGGCCGGGGTTGGTGGTCGGCGAGCTCGGCTCGGACGGCTGGCTGGCGTTCGACCTGGAGCGCCCGGCGAACCCGCTGGTGGTGGTCGGCGGGCGGGACCTGGCGCCGGGGGCGGCGGAGTTCGTGGCGATGGTGGAGGACGGGACGCTGGCGTGGAACGCCGAGGAGAGCTGGTACTGAGGTAGGTAGGCCGGGGCCTGGGGCCCTGGCGGAGACCCCACGTGGCGCGCGCCCCCCGACCGCGCCCACGTGCGCAAGGAGGACCGCCCCCGGTCAGTGGGTTCCGGGGGCGGTTCGCTACGACCGGGGTTGGTCAGGTCGCTCGACGGGGACGTCGTGCAGGTCGGGGCAGTCGTCGGGCGCCTGCCCGCCGTTGGCGACGATCACCCCGAGCACGGCGCGCACCACCGCGAAGGGAACCTCTTGGTCGGCGGGCACGATCGCCTCGTTCGCCTGGTAGTCGTAGACGACCTCCCCGGTCCCGTTCCCACGAGTGGCCCGGAGCCGGTGCCCGTTCTCCTGGACGAAGCCGATCCCCTCGTCCTCGCGGAACCCCGCGCTCACGATCGGGTGCTTCCAGGGGTTCTCGGCGTTGTAGATCATCAGGATCGGCGGGCAGGGCCACCCCGCCGACTCGGACCGCACCCGCTCGATGACCGCGTCGAGGTCGTCCTGCGTCCGGACGGGGATGGGGGTCTTGGCGGTCTCGCGGTCGAAGCTCGCATGTAGTGTCACCACGGTGGTTCTTGCCCTCCGGTGAAGGTGTGCCGGTACCCGCCTGTCCCGTGGACCGTGAGCGAGTACCCGGCGGGCAGCAGGACGCCGATCAGATTTTTGCAGCCGAGCACCTCCGCGCAGGGGACGGAGTTGATGACTAGGGTCGCGTGCCGGATGTTGGCGGTGCGCATGTGGACGGCGAGCTTCATCTCCACGTGGGTCGTGACCCAGAGCACGCCTCGCGGCCAGTAGCCGGTTTCACGCAGCGCGACGTCCACGGCCTTGGCGTCGGGCTCCTCTCCGCTGACGAGGCTGCCGCCCCGCCCTCCTGGGGCCCACCAGCGGCCGTGCGTCTTGGTGCGGGTCTTGGGCACGACGGGCGGGGGGAGCTCCCGGCGCAGCCGTTCGACGCGCTCGTCCTCGCTCTCCCCCGCAGGAACCGCCGGGGCCGCGCCCGACATCGCGGGCCCGCCCTCCCCCACCAGGGCGTCGACGACCCGCTGCACCGCCTGGATCGCGGCGTCCAGGCAGCGCCCGAGCGTGCGGGCCGCGTCGTGCTCGACCTCGCGGAAGGTCGCCGAGGCGACCACCACGTCCTCCTGGCCGCTGCCCGCGCCCGCGCTCTCGATCAGCGCCGCCGCCTCGGCCGCCGAGTCCGCCGCCACCAGCAGCGCCGACTGCACCTCGCCCGCCCGGTCGACCACGAGCCGCAGCGCGGCCACGACCTCCCCCAGCGCGGCTCCGGGCACCCCACCGTTCTAACGCCCCCCGCGCGCCCACCCCCGGAAGTTCACCCTTCCGACTTAAACCGAATCCCCCGAATTAACAATTCCACCCCACCGAACACCCGCGCACACCAAAAGACCCCGCCACACCGGGCGGGGTCTTCAGGAGGATTGCGTCGGGTGTTACCCGTGGACGCGGCGACCGCGGCTGGTCACCACGTGGTAGATGGCGAGCACGATCAGCGAACCGAGAATGGCCAGGAGCCAGGTGCTCAGGTCGAAGAAGCTGCCGATGCCGGTGCCGAACAGCGCACTGCCGATGAACCCGCCCAGAATGGCGCCGACGACGCCGAGAAGCATGGTCACGATGATGCCACCGGGGTCCCTACCGGGCATGACGGCCTTGGCGATGGCGCCGGCGATGAGACCCAGAACGATCCAACCCAGGATGCCCACTGTGCTGCTTCCTTTCAATCAGCCGCCGCGCCGTAACGGATGGTGCGGCGCGCTTCGTCGTCGTGCTGCTTGCTGAACCGAGGATGCCCCCCTGGGCGCGCTCCCACACCTCTTCGCGAAAAAACTTCAGCCGTTTTTCCGACCCCGCCAGCGGGTACCCCTGAACGTGTGATTGCCCAGTCTGATCGCGCGAAATCCCTCTTCCCCGAGCTGGAGGAAGAGCTCGTCGTGGACTACGAGGACGGCGACGACCCGGTCCTCCTGCGCGCCGACGGCTCCGAGGTCGACACGTGGCGGGAGAACTACCCGTACCGCGAGCGCCTGGACCGCGCGCGCTACGAGCTGCAGAAGCGGCTGCTCCAGATCGAGCTGCTCAAGCTCCAGTACTGGATCAAGGACACCGGCCAGCGGATGGTCGTCCTCTTCGAGGGGCGCGACGCGGCGGGCAAGGGCGGCACGATCAAGCGGTTCACCGAGCACCTCAACCCGCGCGGCGCGCGCGTGGTGGCGCTGGGCAAGCCGACCGACCGCGAGCAGGGCGAGTGGTACTTCCAGCGCTACGTCAACCACCTGCCCACCGCCGGTGAGATGGTCCTGTTCGACCGCTCCTGGTACAACCGCGCGGGCGTCGAGCGCGTCATGGGGTACTGCTCCGACGAGGACTACGAGCGGTTCCTGCGGCAGGTGCCGCAGTTCGAGCAGATGCTCGTGGACGACGGCGTGCTGCTCGTGAAGCTGTGGTTCTCGGTGTCGCGCGCCGAGCAGCGCACCCGGTTCCTCATCCGCCAGGTCGACCCGGTGCGCCAGTGGAAGCTCAGCGCCAACGACCTGGAGTCGCTGGACAAGTGGGACGCGTACACCGAGGCGAAGGTCGCGATGTTCCGCGCGACCGACACGGGGTATTCCCCGTGGACGGTGGTCAAGAGCAACGACAAGAAGCGGGCCAGGGTCGAGGCGATGCGCAGCGTCCTCGCCAGGTTCGACTACGCGGACAAGGACCGGGAGGCGGTGGGCGACCCCGACCTGCGCATCATCGGGGCCGCCGCCACGCTCCTGGAGGAGGGGGAGGACGAGTCCTCGCTGAGCCCGACGCCGATCGCGCCCATCCCCGACCCGGACCACGGTCCGGGATTGCACCCGGAAGACGGAACCTGACGTGGAATGAGCGCCACGGCAGGTGCGTTGACACCGTGGTTGCCCGGATCGGGCGCCCAACCGTGACCTCCGCGCGCCAGTGCTACCAGCCGCCCGCGCGTGGGGTGCGACCAGACAGGGAGACGGTCATGCCGCTGACGAAGCCCACCGCCGACCAGAGCCGTCGCCGAGCGTCGGAGCAGTCAGCCGACGCCGACCTGTTCGGCCAGTACCTGCGCCAGGTCGGCTCGACGCCGCTGCTCACCGCGGCGGAGGAGGTCGTGCTGGCCAGGCGCATCGAGGCGGGCGTGTACGCCGAGCACCTGCTCGCCGACACCGCCCCCACGCCCGCGCGCCGCCGCGCGCTGAACCAGGTGGTGGCGGACGGGCGGGACGCCAAGGACCACATGATCCGGGCCAACCTGCGCCTGGTGGTGTCGGTGGCGAAGAAGCACTCGTTCCGGGGGCTGCCGCTGCTGGACGTGGTGCAGGAGGGCAACCTCGGGCTGATCCGCGCGGTCGAGAAGTTCGACTACAGCAAGGGGTACAAGTTCTCCACGTACGCCATCTGGTGGATCAGGCAGGCGATCGAGCGCGGGCTGGCCGAGCAGACCAGGACGGTGCGGCTGCCGGTGCACGTGGTCGAGGAGCTGTCGAAGATCAAGAAGGCGGAGCGCAAGCTGCGCGCCGAGCTGGACCGCGAGCCGACGGTCGAGGAGCTGGCCGGGGTGACCGGCCTGCGCGCGCCGCGCGTCGCCGAGCTGCGCGACGCCGGGCGGGCCACGATCAGCCTGGAGACGCCGGTGGGCGACGAGGGCAGCGCGTCGGTGGCCGACCTGATCGAGGACGCGGACGCGGCGAGCGCGTACGACGCGGTGGAGCAGGCGGCGTTCTCGTCGGAGCTGCGGGCCCTGGTCGAGACGCTGCCCGCGCGGCAGGCGCTGATCGTGAGCAGGCGGTACGGGCTGACCGACGGGCGGGTGCACACGCTGCAGGAGGTCGCCGAGGAGCTGGGGCTGACGCGGGAGCGGATCAGGCAGCTGGAGAAGGAGTCGCTGCGGTTCCTGCGGGACCCGCAGCACAACCGGGGGCTGCTGGCGTGGGCCGGGTGAGCTGAGGAAGCAGGCGGTGGAGGCCGCGTCCGGGAGCCGGGCGCGGCTTTCGCGTCACAGCAGCCAGGCGAGCGCGTCCCGCCACCGCGGCTCGGCCGGGCGCTCCCCGCCGGTTCGCATGTACTCGTGCGCGGCGCGGCGCACGACGTCGAGCGGGATCTCGCAGTCCGGCGGGTACTCGGTGTCGGACATCATGTAGTAGTAGAGGACGTGGTCCTCGTGCCGCTGGGGTGATCCCGGCGCGCGCGTGCTGAACCACGCCTCCCGGTTGAAGCTGTAGCAGAGCGATCCGACCCGGTCTCGCGCGTTCACACCCACGGTGAGCCTGGGCGCGACGAGCTCGTCCGCCAGGTCCAGCTCGACCAGGACCCGCGCGTCCCGACCGGCCAGGACGTCCAGCACCCGGTCCAGGTCCTCGGGGGACGAGAGGACCTCGGGTTCGTCCTGCCCCTGGTCGTACCAGGCCGTCAGGTCCACCAAGGCCGTGCCCCTCCCGTGTAGCGGACCCGGATCCGCATCCCGCCCGCGTTGGTCCCGTGCACGGTCAGCGTGCTCCCCTCGGGCAGGATGATCGGCACCAGGGTGTCACAGTTGTACTTCCCCTTGCAGGGCTCGTGGTTGATCACCACGGTCGCGTGGCGGATGCCCTTCGCGACCATGTGGGCGGCCAGTTTCATCTCCACGTCGCTGCTGCGCTGCACCAGGTCGGGGATCCCCTTCTCCACCAGCTGGGGGTTCACCAGGACCGACTTGTCGTCGCGCCCGCTGACGATCGGCCGCGCCTGCCCGTCGGGCCCGATCCACCGGCCGTGCGTCTTCTGCCCCGTGTTGGGGACCACCGGCGGCGGCAGTTCGCGGCGCAGCCGCTCGACCCGGTCCCACGGGACGGCCGGAGGCTCGTCGTCACGCGCCCCTCCCCCTTCGCCCAGCAGGGCCGCCCGCACGGCCTCCAGCCGCGCCTCGATCCCCTCCAGCAGCGGCCCCAGCTCGTCCCGGACGCCGTCCGCCACGCCCGCGAACGCGTCCAGCGCCCGCGCCGCGTCCTCCTCCAGCCCAGCCGCGCCCTCGAGCGCCAGCGCCAGCCCGGCGCGCGCCTCCTCCACCAACGCCCGCGCCGTCGCCAAGGCGTCCCGGCAGCGCCCCACCAGCTCCACGACCTGAGCCAGCCGGTCGGCGACCTCCCCGATCGACGCCACCGCACCGCCTCCCCGACGGCGAAGGCACGGACGTCCCCGACGCTAGGCCGCCCCACCCACCCCGCGCGGGTGAACCACCCTCACCCCACCGAGCGAAACCCGTTACACCATCCGGTGACATGCGACCCTCCTCACCAAACCCCCACCACCCCCACGCCTATCTCACATGTGAGATAGCGTCCTCCCGTGACCAAGGATCTTGACCGCGACTACCTCACCCGCGTCGGCGGGCTCATCCGCGCCTCCCGCAGGCAGCGCGGGTGGAGCCAGGCCCAGCTCGCCTCGGCGGTGTCGACCAGCCAGAGCGCGATCAACCGCATCGAGCAGGGCGGCCAGAACCTGAGCCTGGAGATGCTCTCCCGGATCAGCGAGGCGCTCGACTCCGGGATCGTCTCGATCGGCCAGCCCGCCCCCACCCACCTGCGGGTGACCGGCGGCCGTCAGCTGTCCGGCACCATCAGCGTCAAGACCAGCAAGAACGCCGGAGTGGCCCTGCTCTGCGCGTCGCTGCTGAACTCCGGTCGCACCGTCCTGCGCAAGCTCGCCCGCATCGAGGAGGTCAACCGCATCCTCGAAGTCCTCACCAGCATCGGCGTCCGCACCCGCTGGCTGAACGACGACAACGACCTGGAGATCATCCCGCCCAAGCGCCTCGACCTCGCGGGCATCAACGTCGACGCCGCCCGCCGCACCCGCAGCATCATCATGCTGCTCGGCCCCCTCCTGCACCACGAGGAGCGCTTCGAGCTCCCCTACGCGGGCGGCTGCGCGCTGGGATCGCGGACGGTCGAGCCGCACATGGTCGCGCTTCGCCCGTTCGGGTTGGAGGTCAAGGCCGCCGCGGGCAGCTACCACGCCGAGGTGGACCGCACCGCCCCCAAGCGCCCGATCGTGCTCACCGAGCGGGGTGACACGGTGACCGAGAACGCGCTCATGGCGGCGGCCCGCCACGAGGGCACGACGGTCATCCGCAACGCCAGCCCGAACTACATGGTCCAGGACCTGTGCTTCTTCCTGACCGAGCTGGGCGTGCGCATCGAGGGCGTGGGCACCACGACGCTGACCGTGCACGGCGTCGGCGCGGTCGACCAGGACATCGACTACTCCCCCTCCGAGGACCCGATCGAGGCGATGAGCCTGATCTCCGCCGCGATCGTCACCTCCTCCGAGATCACCATCCAGCGCGTGCCGATCGAGTTCCTGGAGATCGAGCTGGCCCTGCTGGAGGAGATGGGCCTGGACTACGACCGCACCGACGAGTACCCGGCCGCCAACGGCCGCACCCGGCTGGTCGACCTGGTCGTGCGCCCCTCCGCGCTGCACGCCCCCATCGACAAGATCCACCCCATGCCGTTCCCCGGCCTGAACATCGACAACCTGCCGTTCTTCGCGCTCATCGCGGCCGTCGCGCAGGGCTCGACCCTGATCCACGACTGGGTGTACGAGAACCGCGCGCTGTACCTGACCGAGCTGACCAAGCTCGGCGCGAAGGTCACCCTGATGGACCCGCACCGGGTGTACGTCGAGGGCCCCACGCACTGGTCCGGCGCCGAGGTGATCTGCCCGCCCGCGCTGCGCCCGGCCGTCGTGGTGCTGCTGGCGATGCTCGCCGCGAAGGGCACGTCGGTGCTGCGCAACGTGTACGTGATCAACCGCGGTTACGAGCAGCTCGCCGAGCGGCTGAACCAGCTCGGCGCGGAGATCAGCACTTTCCGCGACATCTGACCCGGACGGGGGTCCGGCGATCGACCGGACCCCCACCACGCCCGGTCACAGCCCGTGCCGACGACCACCGGCGACGACCTCGGCCAGCCGTCGCTCCGCCTCGTGCGAGAACGGCTCCCGCAGCGCCGCCACGGCCGCCGCCGTCTCGTCGTTCACCAGCTCCCCGTTCAGCGCCGCCCCGGCCATCAGCCCGGCCGCCGCCGAGGTGATCACCTGCCCGGACAGGTCGGTGACGTTCCCGGCGATCCGCACCCCCGGCACCGCCGTCGCCCCGGCCGGACCGGACGGCACCGCCGAGCCGATCACGTGCCCGTCCCGCACCTCGTCCACCGGGTGCAGCCCGAGCGGCGCGAGGAAGTCGGCCCGCGCCACGAACCTCGGCGCCACCACGAGCGCGTCCAGCGCCACGTCCCGGTCACCCGCGAGCCGCACCCCGACGAGCCGGTCGTCCGCGCTCACGACCTCCTCGACGACCCCGTCGACGACCTCGACCCCGCGCGCCCGCAACTGCTCCTCGGCCAGCTCACCGAGCGCCGGCCCGGTGTGCCGCAGCAGCACCACCCGGTCGCTGAGCTGCCGGAACAGCAGGACCTGGTGCACCGCCATCGGCCCGGTCGCCAGCACCCCGATGCGCTGGTCGCGCACCTCCCAGCCGTGGCAGAACGGGCAGTGCAGCACGTCCCGCCCCCACCGCTCGCGCAGCCCCGGCACCTCGGGCAGCTCGTCGACGAGACCGGTGGCGACCAGCACCTTCCGCGCCCGCACCACCCCCGAGGACGCCCGCACCAGGAACCCGTCCCCGTCCCGCTCGACCGCGCTCACCCGCCCGGACACCACCTTGCCGCCGTACGAGACGACCTCGTCGCGACCGAGGGCGAGCAGCTCGCGCGGCGGGAGCCCGTCGCGGGAGAGGAAGTTGTGCATGTGCTCGGCGGGCGCGTTGCGCGGCGCCCCCGAGTCGATCACCAGGACGTCGCGGCGCGACCGCGCCAGCGCCACCGCCCCGCTCAGCCCGGCGGCCCCGCCACCGATGACCACGACGTCGTGCTCCTGCGTCCCACCCGTGTTCTCCATGCCGACGACTGTGCCTCCGGTCGTGCGTCATCGGCAAAGTTTTTTGCCGTATCAGCAACACGGCATCGGACGGGCCCCGCTCGGCGACCGCCCCCGTCGAACGCCCTCGACACCATCCGGGAAAACCCTGCCCGCACCCCGCGAACCCTCCGAAAAGGCTTTCCCGCAAACCCGCCGACTTCCTTGACCACCGAACCGGAATCGTGCTCGGATCGACCGGGAATGCATTTCCCGCACCGAGGAGAAACCCGTGCGAAACCGCCCGTCCCGCACGCTCGCCGCAGCGCTCGCGGCCATCCTGACCTGCGCCTTAGCCCCGTCAGCCGCAGCACGCCCCGCAGCGGGGGCAGCCGCTCTCCCACCCACCGCCGTCGCGCTCGGCGACAGCTTCGTCAGCGGTGAGGGCGCGGGCGACTACCTCCCCGTCACCGACCTGACCGGAACCCCCCAGGCCTTTCCCGGGTGGTCCGCGCCGAACAGCAACGCGTTCTTCTGCCACCGCTCCGCGAACGCCTCCCTGTTCCGCGCCGCCCTGCCCGGCATCACCCAGCGGGTGAACCTGGCCTGCTCCGGCGGCAGGCCCCAGGACGTCGCCGCGCCGTCCGCGTCCCGCCCGAACGGCCGCTCCGTCGCCTCCCAGCTCGACCAGCTGCGCGCCACCGCCCGCACCGGCGACGTCGACCTGGTGCTGATCGGCCTCGGCTCCAACAACAGCTCGTTCACCTTCGGCCAGGTCGCCGAGCTGTGCGCGAACCGGTTCATCGCGGACGCCTGGACCGGCTGGTGGGAGTTCTGGGCGGGCGACGTGCCGCAGCAGCCCTGCTACCCGTCGGACCTGGCCACCCCGGCCCAGCTGGCCGCCGCCACCGCCGAGACGGTCGCCGCCGTGCGGCAGGTGCTGGACGTGCTGGCCGAGGTCGACGCGGACGGCGCGCACCGGGTGGTGCTCCAGGACTACACAAACCCGCTGCCCACCGACCTCGCCGCCCGCTACCACTCCGAGGAGGACCGCGACGACACCAGGGACAAGTTCCGCGCGCTGGGCGCGGAGCGGTACGCGGCTGGCTGCCCGATCCACCGGGCGAGCCTGTCCCCCGGCCACGGGTTCTCGGCCGGTCTGGGCGCGCTGGTGCGCGACGTGCACGCCACCCTGTCCGCCGAGCGGCCGGGCGCGGACCTGGTGCTGCTGGACGTGCAGCGGGCGTTCGACGGGGCGCGGCTGTGCGAGACCGACGTGAGCCCGGCGGGGGCGCTGGCCACGCCGATCCGGTTGCAGGACGGGCCGAGCGGGGTGCCGGTGACCGACCTGGCGGGCAAGGACAAGATCGCCATCCAGCGCATCGCCCGCACCTGCGTGGACCACTTCCAGACGTGCCAGGAGTCTTGGCACCCGTCGGTCGCCGGGCACGGGGTGCTGGGCGAGTGCCTGGCGGGCGCGGCGGCGACCGCGAGCCGGGAGGTGCGCTGCACGAGGTCACCCGCAGGGGTGGTCACGGTCGGCTGAACGGCCGTTTCCGCTCGTCCGGGCCGGGTACGCGGCGGGGGTCGGACTCCGTGACGGGGGTCGGACTTCACGACGGGCGAGGAGGTCGGGCCATGCCGGAAGAGGACGGTCGCCGCTCGGGTGGCGCGCGGGCCGGCGCGGGCACGAGTCGGGCGCGGCGGGACGAGCGGGCGGGGGTCGTGCCACCGCAGGACGTGGACGTCCCCCGCCAGCACCGGGAGGAGCCGGAGGCTGCGCAGTCGGCGCAGGCGGCGGCCGACGCGACCGGGACCGGGACGATCGGGGCCGACCCGACCGGCACGGGCCCGGCGCAGGTGGGGACCGGGTTCGCCGGGGCAGGCCCGGCGCAGGCCGGAGCCGCGCCTGCCGGGGCCGGGTGGATCGCAGACCCTGCGGTGGACAACCCCACCATCACCGGGGCCGCGCGCGCCGACGCTCCGGGACCTGCTCAGGCAGCCGCTCCGGGGGAGACCGCCGCGCGGGCGGGCGCCGGGAGCGCAATCGGTTCCGGCAGCACCGCCACTCCGGGGAGCGCCACCGGTTCCAGCGCGACCACCGGTTCCAGTGCCGCCTCCGGCGCCGCCCCGGTGCACCCCGACACCCTGCGCGCGCGGGCCGCGAAGGCGAGGGCCAAGGCCCAGGTCGGCCCCGGCAAGCGCCCCGGCCTGGGCGCCCGAACCCCCGGCCAGGCCGTCGCGCTGGGGGTGGGCGCGGTGTTCCTGCTGGTCGGCGTGCTGGGCTTCATCCCCGGCATCACCACGAACTACTCGGACCTGGCCTTCGCGGGCACCCACTCGACCGCGATGCTGCTCGGCGTCTTCCAGGTGTCGGTGCTGCACAACGCGGTGCACCTGCTGTTCGGCGCGATCGGTGTCGCGGCGGCGGCGAACCGGGGCGCGTCCAGGGCCTACCTGGTCGTGGGCGGCGGCGTGTACCTGGTGCTGTGGCTGTTCGGCTCGGCCGTGCACGAGGCCAGCGCGGCGAACTTCGTGCCGTTCAACGCCGCCGACAACCTGCTGCACCTGGCGCTCGGCCTGGCCATGGTGCTGCTCGGGGTGGCGACGACCGCGATCGAGCGGGCCAGGGGCGTCTACCCCGGCCCCGAGCAGTTCGGCGAGGGCCAGGCGGGCGAGCAGCCGCACCGGTGACCTCGGGGGAAACGCGTTCCCGGTCCGGTGATTGGCCGCAGGGGTTGCCGGGTATCACGCTGGTGCCGCGTGCGCGCGTTCGATCGCGGTGAGGATCACCCCTGGTGGTTCGCCCGGAGCGGCGCGGGGCCGTTGAAGAACACAGCGCCCGCGCCGCTCCGGTTCCCCACCGGGTGTCCCTCGGCAGGGGGAAGCCCGATCACGCCACGTCGACCGGCCAGCCGCCCACCATCGGGCAGTGCGAGACGGCCAGGTCGACCAGGTCCTTCCGGGCCGCCTCGTCCGAGACCCCCGGCAGCTCGACCTTGAACCGCACCTCGAAGTCCTGCCGCTCGGCGCCGTCGTGCCGCAGCCCGACGGCCGCGCTCACCGAGCTGCCGGTGGTGCTGTGCCCGCCGCTCGCGGCCATCCGCACGACGGTCTGGTGCAGGCAGGAGGCGAGGGCCGCGGCGTAGAGGTCCTCGGGCGCCCACCCGCCGCCCCGGCCGCCAAGGTGCGCGGGCAGGCCGATGGGCAGCTCGCCCGCCTCGGCGCCGTCGACCACCACCCCGGCCTCGGCTGCGGTGGCGATCGAGGTGTGCAGTTCGGCGGCGGTCATGCCTGCGCTGGTCATGCGTCGCTCCCTCCGTGTGGTGCGCGCGGGTTACCCCGTCCAGCGATGATCGCAACCGTGCGTCATGCCACCCGTGTGCGAGTTGCACCAACCGGACGGTCGGTTACGGTGAGGTTGCGGACGGTTCAGCCCAGCAGCCGTTTTCCCGGTTGGGTGAGCGCTGCCCTCTCCGTAGTGGCACCTCTGCGCCCAGCCGTGCTCGCCAGCCGACCGGCAACCGAGAGGTGCACCCGTGAAGATCGCCCTGGTCTCCGAATCAGCCAACCCACTGCACGCCGGGACCGGTGGCGCGCTGCGGGTGCACGTGGCGGAACTGGCCGCCGCCCTCGCCTCGGCGGGCCACGAGGTCGTGGTGCACACCTCGGGCGAGGCCGGTCGGGAGGCGACCCGCGCGCGCGGCTACGAGGTGGTGGAGCTGTCGGCGGTGTCCCGCAGGGCGGCCGACCCGTCCGCGCACCTCGGCGACTTCGCCCGCGCGCTGGCCCGCCGCTGGCAGGACGACGCCCCCGACGTCGTGCACGCCCACCACTGGACCTCCGGCCTCGCCGCGCTCCTGGGCGCCCGCCGGACCGGGACGCCCGTGGTGCAGAGCTTCCACACCCTGGCCGATCCCGGAACCGATCAGCAGCGGGCGAACACCGAGCGCCTGGTGGGCCGGGAGGCCTCGGCGGTGATCGCGTCGAGCTCGGCGGAGCTGACCGCGCTGGTCCGGCTGGGCGTGCCGAGGCAGCGGATCTCCGTGGTGCCGTTCGGGGTGGACCGCGCCCGGTTCGCCCCGGAGGGCCCGGTCGCGCCGCGCAGGGCGCCGCAGCGGCTGGTTTCGGTGAACGACCTGGCCCCCGAGCGCGGGGTCGACGACCTGATGTGGGCGCTGCGGGCGCTGCCCGAGGCGGAGCTGGTGGTGCTGGGCGGTGACGCGCTCGGCGTGGACCGGGCGCGGGCGCGGGCCGCCGAGCTGGGCGTGGCCGGACGCTTGCGGCTGCCCGGCCGGGTGCGGCGCGAGGAGGTGCCCGCGCTGCTGCGCTCCGCCGACGCGGTGGTGCAGGTGCCGTGGGCGGAGGACTTCGGGCTGGTGGCGCTGGAGGCCATGGCCTGCGGCGTCCCGGTCGTGGCGACGGCGGTGGGCGGCCTGGCGGACACCGTGGTGGACGGGGTGACCGGCGTGCTGGTGCCGCCGCGCGACCGGAAGGCGCTGACCGGGGTGCTGCGGTCGCTGCTGGTGGACGACGCGCGCCGGGACGCCTACGGCATCGCGGGCGCGGACCGGGTGCGGGTGCGCTACGCGTGGGAGCGGGTGGCGCACGAGGTCGCCCAGGTGTGCGCGCAGGCGGCGGGCGTCGAGCTGGGAGTGGGGCCGGAGATCGTCGCCGAGGCGACCTGACGGGCTTCTCGCGCCCCCGCCGCCACGGGCGCGGCGGCGGGGGCGCCGGGTCCTCCGTGGACGGACCGCAGGTGCCCTGACCTGCGGGGAACCGGAACTGTCAGACCCCCGTCGTACCGTTCGCCGCAATTCGGACGGACCGCTTCGGGAGGACCGCAGTGCGCACCACGGGGGTCGGGGACGGGGATTTCCGGATCCCCGCGAGCAAGCGCGCTCACGTGCACGTGAGGCGCGGTGGGCACGTGCGCCCGGACGCGGCGGTCGATCCGGGCGCGGCTGCGAGCAGGCCCGACGTGCGCGAGGAGCTGTCCAGCGGCGCGCGCTGGGCGCTCGTCAGGTCCGACGCCGTCACCGGCCCGGCAGGCGATCCCGAGCTGGCCGCCGCGGCGAACGCCCACCTGGACGGCTCCCCCACCCCGCTGGGCGCGGCGGCCGTGCTGCGGCTGCTGCTGCACCAGGCGCACCCGCGCGTGCCCGCGATCGTGGACGCCTGGGTCGACGCGCACGGCCTGCTGTTCGCCGCGCGGGCGGTGGCCGAGCTGGCCAGGGTGGACGTGGTGCTGCACCGGCCCGCCGACGGCGCCAAGCCCCGCTGGACCCTGCGCCACCGCTCCTCCGACGTGCGCGACGTCTCCTCCCCCGAGCTGGAGCTGCTGCGGAGGACGCGCGCCCTGCTCGCGGCGTGCCCGGAGGAGGAGCACGCCGAGGTGGTGGCCGCGCTGGCGAGCTCGCGCGACACCCCGCAGGGCAGGCTGGTGGTCGGCTACCTGGCGCCCGGTGAGCGGGCGTGGGTGGACGAGGTCGTCGTCGAGACCCTCGGCGGTCCCGCGCACTCCTCGGACAGCGCCCTGGTGCTGACCTCGGTGAGCACCCCCGACCAGCTCGTCCGCCTGATGCACCTGGGCTGGGTGATGTGGTACCTGCCCTCCCCCGAGGTGCTGTGGACCGCGCTGGACGCGATGGGCCACGACGTGCTGCCCGCGCTGGCGCGACTGCTCGACGTCGAGCACCTGTCCGCGCAGGCGCACGGCCACGTGCTGGAGGTGCTGGCGGAGCTGCCCGGCGACGAGGCGTACGCGCTGCTGCTCCCCCGGCTCAAGCAGCGGCCGGTCCGCCTCGCCGCGCACTCGATGGCCGGGCGCGACCCGGAGCGGGCGCTGCGGCTGCTGGTCGCCGAGGCGGCGGGCAAGCAGGCGACCTCGGACGCGGCGAAGGTGCTGCGCGCGGTCGCGGTCAAGTTCACCGACCTGGACGTGAGCGCCCTCCCCGAGGCGACCAGGACCGCGCTGGAGCGGGAGCGGGCCGCGCACCGGGCCGTGCCCGCGTCCACCGAGGGCGTGCCGCCGGTGCTGGCCTCGCCGCCGTGGGCGCGGGAGCGCAGGAAGGCCGCGAAGCCGAAGGTCGTGAAGGGCCTGGAACCGCTGGCCCGGCCGGGGCTGGTGTGGGAGCCGGGGGAGTTCGAGGCCTGGCGGTCCGAGCACTACCGGCCGCGCCGCTTCCCGGACTGGGAGGCCACGGTGCGGGCCTACGTGGCCGGTCACCTGCGCTCGTCCTACGACCACCCGGCGATGTTCGTGCACGCCGCCGAGCGGCTGGTCCGCCCGCTGCTGGCGGACTGGAAGCCGGACCCGTGGGCGGCCGAGCGGTGGGGCAGGCCGCTGATCGCCAGGTTCGGGCTGGACGTGCTGCCGCAGGTCGTGGCGCTGGCCAAGGCCCGGCCGGGCACGCTGGCCGAGCTGGTGCTGCCGTACGCGGCGCCCGAGGTGGCGGCGCTGGTCGCGGACTGGCTGGTGCGGCTGAAGTCGGCGCGGCCGGTGGCGCGGCGCTGGCTGGAGCGGCACGGGGTGGACGCGGCCCGGTTCCTGGTCCCGGTCGCGGTCGGGCCCGCCGGGGTCAAGCGGCGGGCGGCGGAGAACGCGCTGCGGCAGATCCCCGAGCACGCGCTGACCGCCGCGCGCGAGCACGGCGGTCAGGTGGCCGGGATCGTGGCCGAGGCGCTGGCGCTGGACCCGCTGGACGTGCTGCCGGTCAAGATCCCCACCACCCCCTCGTGGCTGGACCCTGACCTGCTGCCGCAGGTGCTGCTGCGCGGTGGCGCGGCGGCGCTGCCGGAGGAGGCGGCGCGGAACCTGCTGGTGGCGCTGGCGATCTCCGCGCCGGACGAGCCGTACGCGGGGCTGGAGCAGGTGCGGCGGGCGTGCGACCCGGCGTCGCTGGCCCGGTTCGCCTGGGCGGTGTTCGACCAGTGGCGGCTCGCGGGCACGCCGTCGAAGGACGGGTGGGCGCTGACCGCGCTGGGGCTGGTCGGCGACGACGAGGTGGTGCGCGCGCTGAGCCCGCAGCTCAGGTCGTGGCCCGCCGAGGGCGGGCACGCCAGGGCGGTGGTCGGGCTGGACGTGCTGGCGCGGATCGGCAGCGGCGTGGCGCTGGTGCACCTGGACGACGTGGCGCGGCGGGTGAAGCACAAGGGCGTGCGGAACAAGGCGCAGGAGCGGCTGGCCGAGGTCGCGACCTCGCTGGGGCTCACCGCGGACCAGCTGTCCGACCGGCTGGTGCCGGACTTCGACCTGTCCCCGGACGGCACGCTGGTGCTGGACTACGGGCCGAGGCGGTTCACGGTCGGGTTCGACGAGCAGCTCAAGCCGCACGTGGTGGGCGGGGACGGCAAGCGGCTGAAGTCGCTGCCCAAGCCGGGGGCGCGCGACGACGCGGAGCTGGCCCCGGCGGCGCACCAGCGGTTCGCGGCGCTGAAGAAGGACGTGCGCACGGCGGCGACCGCGCAGATCGCCCGGTTGGAGAAGGCGATGCTGGCGGGTCGGTCGTGGAGCGCGGAGGAGTTCACGACCCTGTTCGCCGGTCACCCGCTGGTGTGGCACCTGGCGCGCAGGCTGGTCTGGATCACCGAGGCGGGACTGGCCTTCCGCCTGGCCGAGGACCGCACCCTCGGCGATGTGGACGAGAACCCGGTCGAGCTGGGCGCCGACGAGCGGGTCGCGCTGGCCCACCCGATGCGGTTGGGCGACGACCTGGAGGCGTGGGCGGAGCTGCTGGCCGACTACGAGGTGCTGCAACCGTTCCCGCAGCTGGGCAGGCCCGTGCACCGGCTCACCGCCGAGGAGGCGCGGGCGTTCCGGCTGAGCAGGTTCGAGGGGCTCGCGGTGCCGTACGGGAAGGTGTTCGGGCTGCTGAACAAGGGCTGGGACCAGGACGCGTCGGACGGCGGCGTGGTCGACTGGGTGCAGCGACCGCTGCCGGACGGGCGCGCGGTCGTGGTCGGCCTGGACCCCGGTGTCCCGCGCGGCTACGACTACTCCGAGCTGGACCAGAAGACCACCGAGGTGTGGATCACCGACCACGAGCCGGGGTCGTGGCGGGCCCAGTCGCACCGGTTCGGGACGGTCGACCCGGTGGCGATGTCCGAGGTGCTGGGGGATCTGGTCGGTTTGACCCGCTGAGCTGTCGGACCCCTGACGTACGGTTCGCTCCACTCGGGACGGACGACTTCAGGGGGCGGCAGTGCACGACGGCGGCGGGGACTTCGCGCTCCCCTCTCAGGCTCGGGTCCACGTGCACCCGAGGCGGGGCGGTCGGACCGCGGTGGACGCCGCTCCGCTGCGGGGCGCGGCTGCCGACCGGGCGGACGTCCGCGCGGAGCTGTCGGAGGGCTCGCGCGCGGCGCTCACC
Organism: Actinosynnema pretiosum; assembly: GCF_024171695.1. Classification (GTDB taxonomy): domain Bacteria; phylum Actinomycetota; class Actinomycetes; order Mycobacteriales; family Pseudonocardiaceae; genus Actinosynnema; species Actinosynnema pretiosum. The sequence goes on from NZ_JAMTCF010000025.1 coordinate 49,924, forward strand.
GGCGTCGGGACCGACGACGGCGCGGCCCGCAGGCCGGTCGGGAGCCTGCCGCACCTGGTCAGGGCAGCCGAGGAGCACCTGGACGGCTCGCCGACGCCGCTGGGCGCGGCGGCCGTGCTGCGGCTGCTGGCGAACCAGGAGCACCCTCGCGTGCTGCGGCTCGCGGACGCCTGGGTGGAGGCGCACGGACTGGTGTTCGCCGCGCGGGCGATCGCCGAGCTGGCGCGGGTGGAGGCGGTGCACTGCTCGCGCCCGGCGGGCGGCCACGGCTGGCACCTGCGCGAGCTCCGGCCGGACTCGCGCCCGATCCGCTGGCAGGAGCGGGACCTGGCGCTGCGGGTGCGCTCGCTGCTGGCCGCGTGCGGCGACGCCGAGCACGCGGAGGTGGTCGCCGCGCTGGCCGGGGCGCGGGACACCCCGCAGGGCAGGCTGCTGGTCGGCTACCTCCTGCCCACCGAGCGGGCGTGGGTCGAGGAGGTGGTGGCCGAGGTCGTGCGGGAGGGCGGGTCCGCCGCGAACGCCCCGCTGCTGACCTCGATCGGCGCCGCCGACCAGCTCACCCGCCTGCTGGGCCTGGACTGGGTGCTCGGGGAGCTGTCGGCCCCGGACGTCCTGTGGACCGCGCTGGACGCGCTGGGCCACGACCTGCTGCCCGCGCTCGACCGGCTGCTCGGGACGCCGGAGCTGCCCGCGAAGACCCGCGACCTGGTCGCGGCGGTCCTGGCGGCGCTGCCGGGGGACGAGGCCTTCGCGGTCCTGCTCCCCCGCCTCGGCGAGCGCGAGGTCCGCCCCGTGGTCCGCGCGCTGGCCGGGAGCGACCCGGAGCGGGCGGTGCGCCTGCTGGCCGCCGAGGCCGAGGACGGGCACGCGCTGTCGGACGCGGCGCTGGTGCTGCGCTCCCTCGCGGTCGAGTCGGCCGACCTGGACGCGGCCGGGCCCGCCGGGGCCGTGCTGGCGCGGGAGCGCGCCGCGCACCGGGCCGCGCCCGCGTCCGCCGACGGCCTGCCGCCCGTGCTGGCCGCGCCGCCGTGGGCGCAGGAGCGCCGGAGGGCCGCCGAGCCGGTCGTCGTGGCGGGGCTGGAAGCGCCTGCGGAGCCGCGCCTGGTCTGGGAGCCGGGTGAGCGGGAGGCCTGGCTGGCGAAGCAGCCCCGCACGGGCTCGGACCCGGCCGACTGGGCGGAGCTGGCGCGGGCCTGCGCGTCCGGTCAGCCGACCAACCACGGCTCGGCGCTGTTCGCGCGGGGTCCCGAGGAGCTGGCCCGACCGCTGCTGGCGCACTGGCGGCCGGAGCCGTGGGCGGCCGAGGAGTGGGGCAGGCCGGTGGTCGCCCGGTTCGGCCTGGCCGTGCTGCCGCAGGCCCTGGAGCTGGGCCGGGTCCGGCCGACCTCGCTGGGCAGGCTGCTCGCGCCGTTCGCGACGCCCGAGGTCGCGGCGGTGATGGTCGACTGGCTGGTGCGGTACAGGCACGCGCGGCCGATCGCCCGCGGCTGGCTGGAGCGGCACGGGGTGGACGCGGCCCGGTTGCTGGTGCCGGTCGCGGTCGGACCGGCCGGGGTCGAGCGGCGGGCGGCGGAGCACGCGCTGCGGCAGATCCCCGAGCACGCCGTGACCGCCGCGCGCGAGCACGGCGAGCGGGTGGCAGCGATCGTGGCCGCGTCACTGGCGCTGGACCCGGTGGACGTGCTGCCGGTCCGGGTTCCCGCCATCCCGTCGTGGCTGGACGTGGACCTGCTGCCGCAGGTGCTGCGGGTCGGCGGGACGGCGCTGCCGGACGAGGCGGTGCGGCACCTGCTGGTGGTGCTGGCGCTGTCCACCCCGGAGGACCCGCACGCCGGGCTGGAGCAGGCGCGGGAGGCGTGCGACCCGGCGTCGCTGGCCCGGTTCGCCTGGGTGGTGTTCGACCGGTGGCGGATGGCCGGGGCGCCGCCCGAGGAGCGCTGGGCGCTGACCGGCCTCGGCCTGGTCGGCGACGACCAGGTGGTGCGCGCGCTGAGCCCGCTGATCCCGGTGTGGCCGATCGGGTGCGCCAAGGCCGACGTCGGGCTGGCGGTGCTGGCGCGGATCGGCACGGACCTGGCACTGGCCTTCCTGGACGACGCCTCGCGGCGGCTGAGGCACAAGTGGTTGCGGGAGCGGGCGCAGCGGGAGCTGGACGCGATCGCGACCGCGCGGGGGCTCGGCGCCGAGGAGCTGTCCGACCGGCTGGTGCCGGACTTCGGGCTCTCCCCGGACGGCGCGCTGGTGCTGGACTTCGGGCCGAGGCGGTTCGTGGTCGGGTTCGACGAGCAGCTCAGGCCGCACGTGACCGGGCCGGACGGCAAGCGGCTCAAGTCGCTGCCCAAGCCGGGGGCGCGCGACGACGCGGCGCTGGCCGCGCGGGCGCACGAGCGGTTCGCGGCGCTGAGGAAGGCCCTGCGCGCCTGCGCCGCCGAGCAGATCACCCGGCTGGAGCGGGCGATGGTGGAGGGCCGGACGTGGGGCGCGGAGGAGTTCGCCCGCCTGTTCACCGGCCACCCGCTGCTGTGGCTCCTGGCGCACCGGCTGGTGTGGGTCACCGAGGCGGGCGTGGCGTTCCGGCTGGCCGAGGACCGCACGCTGGGCGACCTGCGCGAGCACCGGGTCGAGCTGGGCCCGGACGAGCGGGTGGCGATCGCCCACCCGCTGCGGCTGGGCGACGACCTGGAGGCGTGGGCGGAGCTGCTGGCCGACTACGAGGTGCTGCAACCGTTCCCGCAGCTGGGCAGACCCGTGCACCGGCTCACCGCCGAGGAGGCCGGTTCGGACGAGCTGGCCCGGTTCCGGGACTTCCCGGTGCTGAACGGGAAGGTGGTCGCGCTGCTCGACCGGGGGCCCTGGAGGCAGGCGGGCGGGCTGGGCGGTCCGATCGGGCGGGTGCGGCGGGCGCTGCCGGACGGGCGCGAGGTGGTGGTCGGGCTGGACCCGGCCCTGCCGCGCGGGCGCGTCCCGGTGGGGACCGGGCAGCGGATCACCGGGGTGCGGATCGGCGAGCGGGGCCCGTTCGGGACGGCCGACGCGGTGGTGGTGTCCGAGGTGGTGGCGGACCTGCTGGGACTGGCCCCCTGAGCGACCGGACCGCTCGTCCGATGTGGACCGCCGTCGCGACCGGTCCGGGAACCGGAATTGTCAGACCGCCGTCGTACGGTTCTCCGTGATTCGGTCGGAGGACTTCGGAAGGACGGCAGTGGGGACTGCGGGGGGCGTGATCGGGGAGTTCCGGCTCCCCTCGGGCGTGCGGAGCGAGGCGCGCCCGAGGCGGGGCGGTCGGACGCGGCCCGAGGACGTGGTGGTGGCGGGCGCGGCGGCGGGCCGGGTGGACCGGCGCGAGGAGCTGTCCGCCCAGGCGCTCGGCGCGCTGCTCATCGCGGAGACCGGGGGCGGCTCCTGGACGACCAGGGTGAGCGGGAGCGTGCCCGAGCTGGTCGACGCCGCGAACGCGCACCTGGACGGCGACCCGAACCCGCTGGGCGCGGCGGCCGTCGCCCGCCTGCTGCTGGACCAGGGGCACCCCGGCGCGGAGGGGCTGGTGGCGGCCTGGGTCGACGCGCACGGGCTGGTGTTCGCCGCGGCGGCGGTGGTGGAGCTGTCCCGGATCACGGTGTTCGGCCACCCGGACGAGGACGGCGTGCCCCGCAGGCGGCTGCGCCGGGACGTGCCGGGCGGTGGGCGGCCGTCCGAGGTGGTGGGCGGGCTCCTGGTGCGGTCGCTGCTGGCGGTGTGCCCGGACGAGGAGCACGCCGAGGTGGTCGCCGCGCTGGCCGGTCTTCGGGTCACCCCCGAGACCAGGCTGGTGGTCGGCTACCTCGTGCCGGGCGAGGCGGACTGGCTGGAGGAGGTCGTCACCGAGGTCCTGGGCGGTTCCCGGAACTCAGCGAACGGCTGGGCGGTGCTGCTGTCGGTCGCGACGGCCGACCAGCTCCGGCGGTTGCTGCGCCTGGACTGGGTGCTCTGGCACGTGACCACGCCCGTGGTGCTGCACACCGCGCTGGACGTCATGGGCCACGACCTGCTGCCCGTGCTGGAGCGGCTGCTGGACCTGCCGGTGCGGGGGCACCGGGACGTGCTCGACGTGATCGCGTCGATGCCGGGTGACGAGCCGTTCCAGTTCCTGCTGCCCAGGGTCAAGCAGCGGCACGCGCGGGCCGTCCTGCTGGAGATGTCCCTGCGCGACCCGGAGCGGGCGCTGCGGCTGCTGCACGCCGAGGCCGAGGGCAGGCCGTCGACCAGCGAGGCCGCGCGGCTGCTGCGCGCGCTGGTGGTGAAGTTCCGCGAGGTGGACCTGGCCGGGGTGCCGGAGCGGGTGCTGGTGGCGCTGGAGCGCGTCCGGGCCGCGCACCGCAGCGCGCCCGAGGCCGGGGTGGACGAGCTGCCACCGGTGCTGGTGTCGCCGCCGTGGCTTCGTCGGGGGCGGGCCGCCAAGCCGGAGGTCGTGCCGGGGCTGGAGCCTGTGGCCGAGAACGCGCTGGTGTGGGAGCCGGGTGAGCGCGAGACCTGGTCGGCGGTGGGGTTCGGGATTCGGACCCCGGCCGAGTGGGCGGCCCTGGTGCGGGACTACCGGGCGGGCGAGCTGCGCTGGAGGCACGAGGAGCCGCCGCTGTTCGTGGGCGGCCCCGAGGACGAGGTCCGCCCGCTGCTGGCGGACTGGACGCCGGACCCGAGGGGCGCGGAGCGGTGGGGCAGGCCGCTGGTCGCCCGGTACGGGCTGGACGCGCTGCCGCAGGCGCTGGCGCTGGCCAGGGCGCGGCCCGCGACTCTCGCCGAGCTGGTGCTGCCGTGCGCGACGCCCGAGGTGGCCGAGCTGGTCGCGGACTGGCTGGTGCGGGTGCGGACCGTCCGCCCGGTCGCGCGGCACTGGCTGGAGCGGCACGGGGTCGTCGCGGCCCGGCTGCTGGTGCCGGTCGCGGTCGGGCCCGCCGGGGCGAGGCGGCGGGCGGCGGAGAACGCGCTCCGCCAGATCCCCGAGCACGCGCTGACCGCCGCGCGCGAGCACGGCGAGCGGGTGGCCACGATCGTGGCCGCGTCGCTGGCGGTGGACCCGCTGGACGTGCTGCCCGCGAAGGTCCCCGCGCTCCCGGACTGGGTGGACGAGGACGCGCTGCCGCAGCTGCTGCTGCGCGGCGGGGAGCGGGCGCTGCCGACGCAGGCGGTGCGGAACGTGCTGGTGGTGCTGGCGCTGTCCACGCCGGACGAGCCGTACGCGGGGCTGGAGCAGGTGCGGCAGGTGTGCGACCCGACGTCGCTGGCCCGGTTCGCGCAGGAGGTGTTCGAGCTGTGGCGGTTGTCGGGGATGCCCGCCAAGGAGGGCTGGGCGCTCACCGGGCTCGGCCTGGTCGGTGACGACGAGGTGGTGCGCGAGCTGAGCCCGCTGATCCGGATGTGGCCGTCCGATGGCGGGCACGCGCGGGCGGCGACCGCGCTGGACGTGCTGGCGCGGCTCGGCACGGACGTGGCGCTGCTGCACCTGGACTCCTTGGTCAGGCGGGTCAAGCACAAGGGCGTGCGGGCCAGGGCGCAGGCCAGGCTGGACGAGGTGGCGACCGGGCGGGGTTTGACGTCGGAGCAGCTGTCGGACCGGCTGGTGCCGGACTTCGACCTGTCCCCGGACGGCACGCTGGTGCTGGACTACGGGCCGAGGCGGTTCACGGTCGGGTTCGACGAGCAGCTCACCCCGTACGTGGTCGACGGGGACGGCAAGCGGCTCAAGGCGCTGCCCAAGCCCGGCGCGCGCGACAACCGGGTGCTCGCGCCCGAGGCGCACGCGCGGTTCGCGGCGCTGAAGAAGGACGTGCGCACGGCGGCCACCGGGCAGATCGCCCGCCTGGAGAAGGCGATGGTGACGGGCCGGACGTGGAGCGCGGAGGAGTTCACCACGCTGTTCGCCGGTCACCCGCTGGTGTGGCACCTGGCCCGCAGGCTGGTCTGGATCACCGAGTCGGGCGTGGCGTTCCGCCTGGCCGAGGACCGCACCCTCAGCGACCTGGACGAGAACCCGGTCGAGCTGGGCGCCGACGAGCGGGTGCTGCTCGCCCACCCGGTGCGGCTGGGCGCGGACCTCGCGGCCTGGACGGCGCTGCTCGCGGACTACGAGGTGCTGCAACCGTTCCGCCAGCTCAGCAGACCCGTGCACCGGCTGACCGAGGAGGAGGCCGGGGCGACCGCGCTGGTCCGGTTCCAGGACCGGCTGGGGCAGTCCGGGCTGTTCCACGGCCTGCTCCGGTCGGGGTGGGAGCAGGACAGCCGGGGCAACGGCGGGGTGGTCGACCGGGTGCGGCGTCCGCTGCCGGACGGGCGCGCGGTCGTGCTCGAGTTCGACCCCGGTCTGGATCGCGACCCCGCCACCACGCAGGACGAGCAGCGGATCACCGGGGTGTGGATCACCGACGGCTCCCCGGAGTCGGAGCGCGAGCACGTCCACCGGTTCGGGACCGCCGACCCGGTGGCGGTGTCCGAGGTGCTGGGCGACCTCGCCCGGCTAGTCCGCTGACCTGCTGATCCGCTGACCCGTTCGAACCCGCCTGACCAGGTACTTTCCCCAAGCGCAGCACCCGTCCCACCGCAGGCCCCGCACGAAGACCACCCGTCCGCACCGAGGAGACCGAGGGTTCCGCCGTGTCCGACACCGACTTCCCCGACGACCTGCAGCGCCCCCCTGCCGAGGTGCGCTTCGCCGACGAGCTGGCCAGGCTGCGCGAGTCCGACCGGGCGCACCGGCCACCGGGCTGGGCGCTGAGCCTGGACGCCGCCCGCCGGTTCGTGGTGGGCGACGACAGGCTCGGGGTGAGCCGCAAGTTCGTCGGCGACCCGTCGCTGGTCGACCGCTCCCTCGTCACCCTGGCCACCAGCCGGGGCCTGATGCTGGTCGGCGAGCCGGGCACGGCCAAGTCGCTGCTGTCCGAGCTGATCGCGGCGGCGGTGTGCGGCGAGTCGACGCTGACCATCCAGGGCGGCGCGGCCACCACCGAGGACCAGATCAAGTACTCGTGGAACTACGCGCTGCTGGTCGCCGAGGGCCCGTCGCCGCGCTCGCTGGTGCCCGCGCCGATGCTGCGCGGCATGGCCGAGGGCAAGGTGGTGCGGTTCGAGGAGATCACCCGCTGTCCGCTCGAGGTGCAGGACTGCATGTTGTCGCTGCTGTCCGAGCGGGTCGTGGCGGTGCCGGAGCTGATCGGGCGCGACAGCATGGTGTTCGCGAAGGCCGGGTTCAACGTGATCGCCACGGCGAACACCCGCGACCGGGGCGTGAACGAGATGAGCGCGGCGCTGAAGCGGCGGTTCAACTTCGAGACCGTGTTCCCGATCGCGGACCTGCGCACCGAGCTGGAGCTGGTCGAGCAGGAGTCGGCGAAGCTGCTGGAGCGGTCCGGGGTGGGCGTGCCGCCGCGCCGGGACGTGCTGGAGGTGCTGGTGCGCACGTTCCGCGACCTGCGCGAGGGCGGCAGCGGGCAGGCGGACCGGCTGAGCACGGTGATGAGCACGGCGGAGGCGGTGTCGGTGGCGCACGCGGTGGGCCTGCGCGGCTGGTACCTGCGCGGTGAGGCGGGCACGGCCGCCGACGTGGTCGAGTGCCTGGCGGGCACGGCGGCCAAGGACAGCCCGGACGACCTGGCCAAGCTGCGCCGCTACCTGGAGCAGCAGGCCGGTCGCCGCAAGGGCGAGCAGTGGTCCGAGCTGCACCAGGCCCGACACCTGCTGCCCGGCTGATGGGCGCGGTCTACCTGGGCGTCCGGCACCACAGCCCGGCGTGCAGCGCGCTGGTCGACGAGGTGATCCGGCGGTTGCGGCCCGCGCACGTGCTGGTGGAGGGGCCCGCCGACGTCAACGGGCGGTTGGACGAGCTGCTGCTGGGCCACGAGCTGCCGATCGCGCTGTACAGCTACCGGCGCGACGAGCAGCGGGCGCACGCGTCGTGGAGCCCGTTCTGCGAGTACTCGCCGGAGTGGGTGGCGCTGAACGCGGGCCGGGAGGTGGGCGCGCAGGTGCGGTTCATCGACCTGCCCTCGTGGCACCCGGCGTTCTGGGACGTGCGGAACCGGTACGCGGACGCGGAGGCGGGGCACGCGGACGCGGTGGAGCTGCTGTGCGCGGAGTTCGCGGTGGACAACGTGGACGCGCTGTGGGACCACCTGTTCGAGATCCCGGACCGCGACGGCCTGGCGGAGCGCCTGGACGCGTACTTCGACCTGCTGCGAGGTGGGACCGAGGCGAGCGAGGGCAACCGGACGCGCGAGGAGCACATGGCGTCGTGGGTCCGCGCGGCGCTGGCGGACGCGGGCGACGAGCCGGTGGTCGTGGTGACGGGCGGCTTCCACACGCCCGCGCTGCGCGCCCTGGTGGAGGGCAGGCACATCCCGGACCACGTGGACCACGGGGCTCTGGTGCCACCTGCGGTGAAGGTGGGGGGTGGGCCACCTGCGGCGAAGGTGGGGGGTGCGCCGGAAGTGGCTCCCTTCGACGGGGGCAGTGCCGGGCAGGCGCAGGACGCCGGGCTGGGCGCGGGGGTCGCGCCGCTCCGGGCCGACGGCTCGAAGGGCGTGGCCGCGTTGACGGACGGCGATGGCGGCGGCACGCCGGGCGGGGGTTCGCCGGGCGACGGCTCGGCCAGTAATGGCCCGGCGGGCAGTAGCTCGGCCGGCGGCGGTCTGGTGGGTGGCGGCTCGGGCGTGAGTGCTGCGCGAGGCGGCGCGGTTCCCGAGAGCGCGGACGCGCCCGGCGGGGTAGGCCCCGTCCCCAGTTCCGCCACGGTGCCCGGTTCTGCCCCCGCGCCCGGCTCCGCCCCCACCCCCACCACCGACTTCGGCCCCCCGAAGATCGACATCGGTTCCCCGACCCCCACCGCTCCCCCATCCGGGTGGCCCGAGGTGCCGCAGCCCGCTCCCGGCTCGGTCGGCGCGAGCTATCTGGTCCCGTACTCCTTCCGCCGTCTGGACGCGTTCACCGGCTACGAGTCCGGAATGCCCTCCCCCGCCTACTACCAGCGCCTGTGGGAGTCCGGCAGGCGCGGGGCGGCCGAGGGGTTGCTCGAAGCGGTGGTCACGCGGTTGCGCCTGCGGAAGCAGGTGGTGTCCACCGCGGACCTCATCGCGGCGCGCACGCAGGCCGAGGGGCTCGCCGTGCTGCGCGGGCACCCGGTTCCGGCTCGGGTCGACGTGCTCGACGGGCTCACCTCCGCGCTCGTCTCCGAGGACCTCGCCCAGCCGCCGCCGTGGACGCGGCGCGGCGTGCTCCTGCCCGGCGCGCACCCGGCCGTGGTCGAGATGGTCGCCGCGCTCAGCGGGGACCGGGTCGGCAGGTTGCACCCGGACACGCCCGCGCCGCCGCTGGTGGCGAGCGTCGGCGAGGCGCTGGCCGCGCTCGGCCTCGACGGCGACCGGACCGTCGACCTCGTCCTGACCGACCCGCGCGGGCTGGAGCGGAGCAGGTTGCTGCACCGGTTGCGGGTGCTGGACGTCCCCGGCCTCGACCGGCTGTCCGGGCCGTCGGGCGGCGGGGACCCCGAGGTGCGGGAGAAGTGGCGACTGGCCGACGAGGACAACCGCGTGCCCGCGCTCATCGAGGCCGCCGCGCACGGTGCCACCCCGGCCGAGGCTGCGGGCGCGGTGCTGCGCGAGCGGGCTCGGGAGGCCGGGATCGGGGAGTTGTCCGCGCTGCTGTTCGACGCCGCCCTGTGCGGGGTGGGCGACCTGCCCGACGACGTGCTCGACACGCTCGTCGCCGGTGTCGCCCGCGCGGGCGACCTGGTCGAGCTGGGCGGTGTCCTGGCCGACGTGCTGGGCCTGTGGCGGCACGACCGGGTGTTCGGCTCCGCCCGCGACCCGCGCCTCGGCCTGGTGCTGGACGCCGGGGTGACGCGCGCGCTGTGGCTGGCCGAGGGCGTGCGGGGCGCGACGGCCCCGGCCGAGCCGCAGCGGCTCACCGCGCTCGCCGCCGTCCGCGACGCCGTGCTGCACGCGCCCGGCGCGCTCGCGCTGGACCGGGACGCGGCGGCGGGCGTCGGCCTGCGGATCAGCCGCGACCCCGGTTCGCCGCCCGACCTGCGCGGCGCCGGGTTCGGGCTGGCCTGGGCGCTGGGCGCGCGGGCCGACCCGGAGGGCGCGGTGCGCGGCACGTCGTCGGCCTCGGTCGTGGGCGACTGGCTGGCCGGGCTGTTCGCGCTCGCCCGCGAGGAGGTGCTGAGCGCGCCGGGCGTGGTCGCGGTGCTGGACGAGGTGGTCGAGGGCTTCACCGGCGACGACTTCCTGGAGGCGCTGCCCGCGCTGCGCCAGGCGTTCGCGTTCTTCCCGCCCGCCGAGCGGGAGCGCATCGCCGGGCTGCTGCTGGAGCACCGGGGCGTGGACGGGTCGGCGCGCGAGCTGGTGCGCTCGCGGGTGGACCCGGCGCTGCACGTGCGGGCCACCACCCTGGAGGCGTTCGTGGACGGGCTGCTGACGAGGGAGGGGTTGGCGTGAGCGACGAGATGGAGCGGTGGCGGCTGATCCTGGGCAGCCCCGCCGACCGGTGCGCGGGCGGGCTGGGCGGCGACGCGCTGAGCCGCGACGCCGCGCTGGCCTGGCTGTACGAGCGCGACGAGGGGCTGGACGGCCGGGACGTGCGGCGCGCGGGCAGCGGCGACTCGGTGCTGCGGGTGGTGGACTGGCTGGACGACGTGCACCGGCTGTTCCCGCGCCGCACGATCGAGCGGTTGGAGCGGGACGCGGTCGAGACGTACGGCATCACCGAGGTGGTCACCGACCCCGGCGTGCTGGAGCGGGTCGAGCCGAGCGTGGCGCTGCTGCGCGCGGTCATGCGCACCAAGCACCTGATGAACCCGGCGGTGCTCGCGATGGCGCGGCGCGTCGTGGAGGCGGTGGTGCGCGACCTGATGGCGCGGCTGGCCCGCGAGGTGCGCCGCTCGTTCACCGGGGCGCGCTCGCGCAGGCGGTCGAACTTCAAGCAGGCAAGGAACTTCGACTTCCGGGGCACGATCCGCGCGAACCTGGCGCACTACGAGCCGGAGACCCGGCGGATCTCGATCGAGGAGCCGAGGTTCACCTCCCGCACCCGCAAGCACCTGGACTCCTGGCAGCTGGTGCTGGTGGTCGACCAGTCCGGTTCGATGGCCGGTTCGGTGATCCACTCGGCGGTGACGGCGGCGTGCCTGTGGAACCTGCCGGGGCTCAAGACGCACCTGGTCGCGTTCGACACCCAGGTGGTGGACCTGACCAGCGACGTCACCGACCCGGTCGAGCTGCTGATGAAGGTGCAGCTGGGCGGTGGCACGGACATCGCGAAGGCGATGGCGTACGCGGCGGGGCTGGTGGAGAACCCGAGGCGGTCGATCGTCGTGCTGATCACCGACTTCTACGAGGGCGGGGACGAGCGGGCGCTCGTGCGGGTGGTGCGGGACCTGGCCGCGCAGGGCACGCAGGTGCTCGGGCTGGCGGCGCTGGACGAGGACGCGGCGCCCGCGTACGACCGGGACATGGCTCAGCGGCTGGCGAACGTCGGCGCGCACGTGGGCGCGATGACGCCGGGTGAGCTGGCGGAGTTCGTCGCGGAGAGGATGGGGTAGTGCGGCGTGCCGATCTGCTGGCGCTGACGTCCGACGCGCTGGTCGACCTGGCCAACCGGGGCCTGGTGAAGCGGGCGACCCGCGAGGTGGAGGCGGGGGCCGGGCCCGAGCTGGCCGTCGCGGACGACGGCGCCGTCACCGGGGTGTTCCCGGACGGGGTGACGACCGTGCTGCCGCCGGGCGCGGGGCTGGACGCGGCGCCGTGCTCGTGCGGGGCGCGCGGGGCGTGCAGGCACCGGATCGCGGTGGTGCTGGCGTACCAGCGGGAGCACGGTGGCGCGGAGGAGGAGGTGTTCGTCCCGTGGTCGCCGGGGTCGGTGGCGGACGCGGAGCTGGTGGCCGCGTTCGGCGAGCGGGCGGTGGCGGCGGCGCGGCGGGTGCTGCGCGGCGGGGTGCCGGTGGTGCTGCGCAGGGCGAGCGAGGCGGACCCGGTGGCGGCGGCCGAGCTGCCGTCGGCGACGGTGCGGTTCCTGGTGCCCGGCGAGCTGGGGTACGCGAGCACGGACGCGGCGGCGCTGCGGCGGGACCAGCTGGTGGCGCTGGCGGTGCTGGCGTTCCGGGAGGCGGACGAGCGCGGGTTCGCGGAGCCGGTGGTGCGGTTCGACGCGGGTGGCGCCACGTCCGGGGAGGCGCCGTCGGACGGCCCGTTGACCGAGGTCGTGGAGCTGACCGGTCAGCTGCTGCGCGAGGGGGCCGTGCACAGCGGGCCGGTGCTGGACGCGGCGCTGGAGCGGTCGCGGCGGGAGCTGACGGCGGCCGGGATGCACTGGCCCGCCGCCGCGGTCGGCGAGCTGGCCGAGCAGTTGGCGGCGTACCGGGCGCGCGGGGCGCGGCACCGGGTGGAGCGGGTCGCCGAGCTGGTGGCGGAGGTGCGCGCGCGGGCGCGGGCGACCGGGCCGCGCTCGACGGTGCTGGGCTTCGACGAGGCGGCCGAGACCCCGATGCGGCGGGTGCGGCTGACGTCGCTGGGCTGCCGGGTGACCGGCACCAGCGAGGACCGGACTGCGGAGGTGTTCTTCGCGGACGGCGACGGGGTCCTCGTGCTGCGGCACCGCTGGCAGCTCGGGGAGGACGAGCGGCCGACCGGGCACGACCTGGCCGGGCGGCGGCTGTCCGGCACGACGCTGGGCGCGCTGGCGGCGGCGAACGTGGTGTCGGAGTCGGCGGTGCGCAGCCCGAGCCGGGTGGTGCGGTTGACGGCGAGCCGGGTGGCGAAGACGTCGGTGACCCCGCTGGGCTCGGCCTGGACGGGGTTGCGCTCCCCGGTGCTGGTGCGCGACCTGGCGGCGGCCGGGGCGGAGCTGGCGGCGCTGGCGCCCCGCGTGGTGCGGGCCAGGGTCGAGGCCGAGCACGTGCGGGTGGTGGAGGTCGCGCGGGTGCTGACGGTCGGGTACGACCCCGGCGCGCAGCGGCTGGAGGCGGTGGTGGTGGACGCGGCCGGGACGCGGGCGCTGGTGCGCGCCACGTACAGCAGCACGACCCCGGCGGCGCTGGACGCGCTGGCGGAGGCGCTGGCGGCGGGCCCGACGCACGTGAGCGGGGCGCTGAGCCGGACCGGCGGACGGCTGGTGATCACGCCGTTCGCGGTGCTGACGCCGGGTGGGGCGGTGGTGCCCGACCTGGCCGGTGGTCGGGCGGGCGGGTTGGCGGGCGGGGTGGACCTGGAGCGGGACGTGCTGGCGGAGGCGCTGGAGTCGGCGCTGTCGCTGTGCGCGGAGGCGGCGCACCGGGGGCTGGAGCACCTGGCCGCGACCATGCCGGAGCGGTTGGCGGTGGCGGCTGCGGAGCTGCGGCGGGTGGGGTTGGTGAAGGCGGCGGAGCTCGTGTCGGCCTTCGCGGCTGCGCCCGGTGAGGAGAGCTGGCTGGGGGCTTACCTGAGGCTGTTGGTGACGGCGGAGTTCAGGTGAGCGGGGTTCAGGTGAGCGGAGTTCAGGTGAGCAGCGTTCCGGCGGGCGGGGTTCCGGCGGGCGGGGTGTCCTTTTAGGACTCGGCGGCCTGGAGCTCGCGGACGGCCGGGAGGTTGGCGTCGATGAGACCGCGCAACCTCTCGGCCGCTTCGGGGGTGAGCACGAGGTCGAGCACGTCGTCGCAGCTCAGTTCGAGCCCCTCGGAGGTCGGGGTGACCCGGAGGTCGGCGTCGCCGTTGAGGGTGACCCAGGAGGTCAGGACCGTGCCGGTGGTGGGCGCGATCCGCCAGGACTGGTTCTCGGTGGACATGCGTGAACGCCTCTCGTCAGCAGGTGCGGTGTCATCGGAAGAATAAGACAGCATTGCCAACTTCAGGGCGTCCAGAAGGGTGAAACCCGGCATTGCCAACTCAATGTCACCCATTCGAGTGGCGAGCGGGTCGCAATCCGCCGTAGTGCAGACTTCGCGCCATGACAGCACCACGTCAGGACGCCTACGAGGCGAGGTTGGAATTCGCCAAGCGGGCACGGCGAATGCGCGAAGCGGCGGGATTGGAGACCGGGACGGCCGAAGCGGCGATGATCACGGCCATCGGCGGCTACCCGTCCCAGCTGTCGAAGCTGGAAACGGCCCGGATCGCCCCGAAGCCCGCCCAGGTCGACTGGATGATCAGCGAGTACCGGCCCACGAGCGACGAAGCGGACTCCTTACGAGGGCTGGCGACGACGGCGAACACCCGTGCCCAACCGGTGAGCACCGGGGTGGACACCCGCGAGTACCTGGCTCGCGAACGCAGCGCCTCGAAGGTCTGGATGATCTACAACGAGATTCCAGGCCTCTTGCAGATCCACGAATTCGCCTATGCGGTGCTGTCGCAGTCCCCACTGGTGGACTCCAGCGATGTGGAGGCGCTGGCACGTGATCGGGCCGAGCGCGGGCAGCGGATCTTCCGGGCGGACGGCCCCGAGGTGTGGGTCGCGCTGGGCGAGGCAGCGCTCGATCGGCTGGACGGCGGTCCGGAGATCGGCGCGCGCCAACTGGACCACCTGCTGGCGGTCTCCGCCATGCCGACCGCGCACTTGAAGATCATCCCGAGTTCGGCGGGATCGGTGACCGGGTTGAGCAATCCGTTCACGCTGCTGCACGAGGAACCTGACGAATGGCTCGCTTTCGTCGGCCACATCGCCCGGAACGACTACGTCAAGAAACCCAGCCGGTTCCGCCTGGTCTTCGAGCACGCCTGGGACTTGGGAGCGACCGAGGAGCAGTCCAGGGCGATACTGGAAGCTCGGGTCGTCGACCTGAACCGATCGTAGAAAGCGAGCGCAGACCATGCAGTGGCGTACCAGCAGCTACACCAACGGTGGCAACGACCCGCAGTGCGTCGAGTGCGGTCACACCGGCTCCGGTGAGCGCTTCGCCGTCCGGGACAGCAAGAACCGCTCCGGGCCCGCGTTGTCCTTCTCCCCCAGCGCCTTCCGGGCGTTCCTGGACCGCGTCCGGACCACGCGCTGACCACCGGGTGCGGTGGTCCCGCTCTGACGTCGGGACCACTGCACCTCAGTGCTCGAACAGCGCGCTGACCGATTCCCCGTTGTGGATGCGCCGCATCGCCTCGGCCAGCGGCCCGGCGACCGACAGCACCTCCAGCTTCTCCGAGCGCTTCTCCTCCGGCACCGGCACCGTGTTCGTGCACACGATCTCCAGCACCTCCGCCCGCTCCCCGATCCGCTCGACCGCCTTGTCCGAGAACAGCCCGTGCGTGCAGGCGATCCGCACCGAGGCGACGTCGAACTCCTCCAGGTGGTCCAGCAGCTCGATCACCGTGCTCCCCTTGGCGATCTCGTCGTCCAGCACGATGACGTCCCGCCCCCGCACCTCGCCGATCACCGAGCTGATCACCACCCGGTCGTCGCCGAACCGCTGCTTCGCCCCCGCCGCCACCGGCACCCCGAGCAGTCGCGCGAAGGCCGACGCCGCCTTCGCGTTGCCCAGGTCCGGGGACAGCACCACCGCGTTCGACAGGTCGTAGCGCCGGAAGTGCACCGCCAGCTCGTGCAGCGCGTGCAGGTGGTCCACCGGGACCGAGAAGAACCCGTGCACCTGCGGCGAGTGCAGCGTCATCGCCAGCACCCGGCTCGCCCCGGCCGTCACCAGCAGGTCCGCGACCAGCCGCGCCCCGATCGAGATCCTCGGCGCGTCCTTCTTGTCGGACCTGGCGTACGCGAAGTGCGGCATCACCACGGTCGTCCGCGACGCGGACGCACCCCTCGCGGCGTCCAACATCAGCAGCAGTTCGACCAGGTTCTCCTGCACCGGAGGCACGAGCGGCTGGACGAGGAACACGTCCCGCTCGCGGCAGTTGGCCTGCAACTGCACTTCCAGGCAGTCGTTGGCGAACCTCGTCACCCTCGTCGGCGACAGCGGCACCCCCAGCTCGGCGCAGATCTCCTCCGCCAGCCCAGGGTGCGCGCTCCCGCCGAACACGACCATTTCCCGACCAGAGACGGACACGGAAGCGGACACGACCTGGGCTCCCCGGCGTTCGGCTACCTGACGCTGCGGACGCTAGCAGCGATCCGACCCCCCGATCGGGTCATCCCTTCCACACCACGGGAGCCTTCGTGTACTCCTCGGCGGCGTCGTACTTGGCGCCGGTGATCTTCTCGGCGGCGTTGCCCGCCTGCAGGATGCAGGTCTGGAACGTGGCCCCGGCGGTGGTGAAGTCCTTGCTGGCGTTGACGGACTGGCAGTTGTCCGTCTCGCCGGTGATGATCACGCTGCTGGTCTTGCCGTCCGCCTTGATGCCGCGCAGCCGCAGCGACGAGTACGCCAGGTCGGTGCCGCCGACGTTCTCGACGGTGGCCCGGATGTAGAACGGCGTGATGCCCGCGGCCTTGTCGCCGTACTTGGCCAGGTCCGCCGGGTCGCCCGCCTCGATCGAGTCGACCGTGATCGCGATGACGCCGGTCTTGCTGGTGCCGTACTTGAAGTTCACCACCGCGCGCTGGCCGACCTCGAACTCGCTGCCGGGCGCGGCCACGTCGCCGGACGCGGGGGGCGCGTCGGCGGCGGAGGTCTTGGCGGCGGAGGACTTCGCGGCCGAGGACGAGGTCGGGGCGCTCTCCTCGGCGGTGGAGGACGCGGTGGCGTCCGCCGCGGGCAGCGCCGTGCCGCTCGTCTCGCTGCCACACGCGGACAGCAGGACGGCGGCAGCGCCGACTGCGGCGAACAGGCTGCTGCGGAAGGACTTCACGCCGGGCTCCTCAGGTTCTCGTCGGACGGGCCGACGCTATTCCCGGCGAGGCCGCCACGCTGTCGGTCGTTCGCACCACAGGTCGTCGGAACCCCTGGAAACCGCCCGTGATCAGGCTCTCGGTTTAGCCGTGGCGATCTTGGGGAACCGGGTCACAGGTCGTCGATCCCGATCAGCCCGTCCTGGATCGCGCGCGCCACCAGCGCCGCCTTGGTCGGCGCCTCCCGGCCGATCAGCGCGTACTTGATCCGGATGCGCTCCAGGTGCGAGTTGACCGTGCTCAGCGAGATCCCGAGCCGCTGCGCCACGTAGTCCTTCGACTCGGACTGGAACCACTCCACCAGCACCTCGGTCTCCCGCGCCGACAGCGCGGGCCGGGTGTCCGAGCGGTCGCCCGCGAGCGCGCCCGCCAGCGACGGCGGCGTGTACGCCCGCCCCTGCGCCGCCGCGCGGGTGGCCTGCACGAGGTGCTCGGCGCCCTCGGCCTTGGTCAGGTAGCACAGCGCGCCCAGTTCGAGGCACTGCAGCGCGATGTCGTCGTCGGCGCGCATCGAGTACACGACCACCCGCCGCCCGGCCTCCACGAGCCTGCGCAGGTCGCCGAGCACCGGGGTCGGCCCGCCCAGGTGCAGGTCGAGGATGACCACGTCGGCGCGCGCGCCCTCGTCCAGCCAGGCGGTCTTGACGTCCTCGCCGCTGGCCGCGACCGCGATCGGCGGTGTGCCGGACAGCAGCCAGTACGCCACGCCCGCCCGCACCGCCGGGTGGTCGTCCACCACGACCGCGCTGATCGGCGCGTCCCAGCCGGGGCCTCCCCCACCGGTGCCTCCCCCGCCGGGTCCTCCGCTGTCGGCGCTCACTCGCTCCGCCACCTCGCCTCCGTCCTGGTGTGCTCACCGTACGTGCCGCACTCGACCTCGACGCGCGGCGACTGCGCCGCGACCGGCACCCCGGCGTCCGCGACCACCGCCACGCGCACCTCGCCGCCGGTGCGCAGCAGGCTGACCCGCGCCCGCTCGCGCGCCGCCGACAGCGCGACCGCGACGGGGCCGGTCAGCTCCCGCCGCACGTCCTTGGGCACCGGCACCGCAGCCCCGCTGACCGCCAGCGACACCGCGACCCCGCGCCGCTCGGCGACGTCCACGCACGCGGTCACCTCGTGCACCAGCGGGTCGGGCACGTCGTCGTTCTCGGCGAACAGCCTGCGCAGCTGGGTCGCGGCGAGCGAGCAGCGCAACCGGGTGTCCGGGTCGCGCGGGTCGAGCACGCCGTCCGCGAGGTCGGCGAGCAGCGGCAGGGTCGCGCCGAGCTGCCCGGCGAACCCGGCGCGCAGGTCCAGCTCGGACTGCCTGGCCAGGGCGGCGCGGGTCGCGGCGCGCTCCTGCTCGGCGGCGGCCTCGGCGGCCTGGCGGGAGCTGCGGTGCAGCACGCGGGTGATCCACAGGATGGCGAGCTGGAAGCTGGTGACGCTGAGCAGCACCGCGCCCGCCGCGCCGATCTCGACCCGCTTGGGCAGGTCGGCGAGCACGAACTGCACGACGCTGTCGACCACGTGCGCGGCGAACGCGCACAGCAGCAGCGGGACCCGGTCGAGCAGCAGCAGGAGCAGGTGCCAGCCGACCAGGCCGAACGACCAGTGCGGGGCCTGGAAGTGGCCGCCGTCCGGCAGGGCCGAGGTCGCGGTCACCGAGGAGGCCAGCACCACGACCACGCCGAGCGCCACCACCGGCGTCGGCAGCGGGCGGCGCGGCGCGACCCACACCGCGCACAGGAGCACGACCGCGGAGAACGCCGCGTAGGCCAGCCAGGCGGTCGGGGCGTGGTCGTGCACCAGCAGCGGCGGCAGGCACAGGCCGAACTGGAGCACGGCGGTGACGCACAGCAGCAGCAGCCGCACGTTCGCGAACACCCGGTCGGCGACCTCCTGCGGTGGCGGCGGGGCCTCAGCCACGGGTCGCCTCCCCGTCCCAGGTCAGCCGCACGAGGGTGCCCGCGCCCGGCCGCGAGCGCACCTCGGCGCGCCCGCCGACCGCGGCCATCCGCTCGACCAGCGAACCCCGGATGCCGCGCCGGTGCTCGGGCACCGCGCCGGGGTCGAACCCGCGCCCGTGGTCGCGCACCTCCACCAGCACCCCGCCGCTCCCCCGCGCCCGCACCACCAGCTCGGCGGACTCGACGCCCGCGTGCCGCTCCACGTTCACCACCGCCTCGCGCACCGCCCTGACCAGCGCCAGCGCCACCCCGGTCGGCGCGAGCGCGTCCTCGAACCGGGTCTCGAACCGCACCGGGCCGCGCTCGACCAGCGGGCGCAGCGACGACCCGACGTCCACCACCCCGCCCGCCTCGCCGCCGCCGGGCGCGGTGAGCACCGCCAGGTCGCGCCGCGCGTACCCGGCGACCTCGTCGGGGTCGCCGCCGTGCACCGCGACGACCAGGAACGTCGCCGACGCGGTGTCGTGCAGCAGCGCCAGGTACTCGCGCTCCTGCCTGCGCCGCTGCACCGCGAGCGCCTCGGCCCGCTCCAGCGCGGCCCGCTTCGCGCGCAGCCGGTCGACCCGGCCGGTGGAGCGCCGCAGCAGCTCGAACGCCAGCCGCGCCAGCACGCACTCGACCACGACCCGCAGCACCGCCGTGCCGCCGCCCTCGCCGCCGACGAGGTAGACCGCGAGCAGGGCGGCGGTCGCGGGCACGGTGACCTTCGGCGACCACTCCCACTGCAGGGTGATCGCGGTGGTGGTGAGGACGTTGAGCGCCCACTGGCTCGACGGGTCCTGGGTGGCGCACACCGCGCCCGCCCGCGCGACGGCGAACGCGAACGCCAGCACCGCGCCGCGCCCGGTGACCGCGCTCCAGCAGTCCACGACCGCGCCGAGCAGCACCAGGGCGAACAGGGCGAACGCCTGGGGCAGGCGCGCGTCGGGCACGGACAGCACGCCGAACGAGCTGAGCAGCACCAGCCCGACGCCGCGCACGGGTCCGGCGACCCTGGCGACGACGTCGAGGAAGTCCGCCTCGACCTGTCCGGGGGCGGGGCGGGCGCGGACGGTCACGCGGCCGGGGTCCGGTCGGCGCGGGTCCACGCGGCGCGGGTCCACGCGGCGCGGGTCCACGCGGCGCGGGTCCGGTCGGCGCCGGCCCACGCGGCGCCGGTCAGCCGGGCGCGGGCCCCCGGGACGACAGCGGCGACGCGGCGCGGGAGGGGTTCGGCGTCCGCCTCCGCGAGGAGCCGGACCGCGCACCACTTCCGCACCGCGTCGCCGAGGATCACGCGGGCGACCTTAACCCGATCAGCCCCAGATGGAGGAAACCCACTCCGGGTGGTCGATGAAGGGGTTGCGGTTGCCCTGGTAGCTGTCCTGGATGACCTGGTTCCGGCGCTGCTCGAAGGAGTCCGGCGGGTCCTGGGCGTTCCACTGGAGCAGCACGGACAGCTTGCCGATGTTGGGCTTGCTGCCGTTGGAGACGCTGTTGTTGACCTCCAGGTCCGGCCAGCCGTCGGCGCCCTCGTAGCGGACGGCCATGTAGAAGATCATCCGGGCCACGTCGCCCTTGACGGCGTCGCGCGGCTCCCACGAGTCGGAGTCGGTGCGGTTGCCGGGGGCCTCGCCGACGGCGGTGCCGCCGTTGTCGAAGTCCTTGTTGCCGCGCTCGGAGTTGACCGACACGTCCTCGGGGCGCAGGTGGTGCAGGTCGGTGCCGGGGCCGGTGGCGGTGCCGAAGTCGCCGTGCGACTTGGCCCACACGTGCTCCCTATTCCAGTCGTTCGGGTTGCCGCCGTTGGCGGTCTTGGACTGGGAGCGGCCGGAGTACAGCAGGATGACGTTGCCGCTGTTGCCAGGGTCCTGGTCGGTGTTGCGCAGCGCTTCCCACACCTGGTCGTAGCTGAGCTTGCGCGCACCGGTGCTGATGATGGTGTGCAGCGCGGACTTCAGCGCGGAGCCGGTCTTGCCGAGCGCGGCCTGGTAGTAGGAGTCGGTGCCGCCGGGCCGGGTCGTGGTGGTGGCGCCGGGCGTGGTCGTGGTGACCCGCGTCGTGGTGGTCGTGGTGGTGCCGCCGCCGCTGTCGGCGCGGGCGAACGCGGACGGGGAGGTCAGGCCCGCGTGCGAGAAGTAGGCGTTGAGGGGGCCGGTGACGTCGATCCGGGCGCCCAGCAGGCCAGGGTTGCTCTTGAGACCCCACGCGGCGCGGAACGACGCGGTGATCTGCACGTAGAGCATCTGGCCGGTGGAGGTCTGGGTGGGCGAGTCGGCGAGGGCGAGGGCGTAGTCGTTCGGGAAGTTCGTCCGCACGACGGTGCTGGTGGCCGTCGGCTGGCCGACGACGTAGCCGCGCACGGTGGCCGTGGAGCCGCCCTGCTGGGCGACGGCCTGCGCGACGGTGAGCGGGGCGGCGGCCCCCGACGCGGCGCGGTCGGGGATCAGGAGCGCCGCCGCGAGGGCGGCCACCGCGGTGAGCATCGCCACCGGGTGCCAGGTCGTCCAACGACGTCGAGTGTCCACTTTCGAGGAATCCTCTCCGGCAAAGTGCGGCGCAGGGTCACCACACGAACACAGAATCGCACGTCAGTGGCCACTTCAGAGTGAACGACCGTTGACAGTGTGAATAAGTGCCCAAGTCCGGGGTCACCCCGCGCGGGCGTCACACCATCGAGTGGACTCCGATGCGTCTCGTGCCGGAATCGCTCGTCCCCCGAGGCGCTTTGCTTCCACCGCCGATGCTCCGGGCACACCGCACAACTGCGGTCCGTGACGAGTGCACCGCGTTCGACCTGCGTCGATCGCCCAGGCAGTCACCGGGAGTGCAGGCGCACGGGCGGATGCACGTTCACCGCGCCCGATCCGGCCGCGAACGCCGGGGGCGGTGACCACTTGAGGCCCCCACCGCCCATCGGCCACCCTTCCCGACCATGACCGACCGACCGGGTGGTCCCACCGACCCCGACTTCGTGGGCCCGCCGCTGCCCGTCCCGGTGCAGCGCCTGCTGGGCGAGGCCGAGCACGCGCTGGGCGGGCTGGACGAGGCGGCGTGGCGCCTCCCGGACCGCTCGGTGCTGGCGCGCTGCGCGCGCATCCGGGACGCCAGAGGCGCGGCGGCGCGGTCGGGCCGCAGCGCGGACCTGGTGGACGCCTGGCTGTTCGCCGACGTCGGCGCCGGGACGCCGCCGGACCTGCTGCTGCGCGCGGTGTCCCCGGAGGAGGACGACCAGGAGGACGGGGCGCCGCACCACGTGACCGGGGAGGGCGGGCACCCGCCGTTCGACCGGTACCTCGCCGCGCTGGAGCTGGGGGCCGAGCTGCTGGCGCGGGGGCGCGCGCTGGACGTGGACCTGCTGGCCGAGGTGGGCGCGGTCCGGGCGCGCGGCCGGGGCGCGCCGCCGCTGGCCGGGTCGTCGGCGCTGCGCACCTGGTCGGTGTCCACGCGCGCGCTCGAACCGCTTCCCCGCATCGCGCGGCTGGCCCTGGAGCACCGGCTGCTGGCGCTGCACCCGCCGTTCCCGGACGCCGCCGCCGTGGTCACCTCGCTGCGGCTGGTCGCGTCGGGGCTGCTGCGCGACCAGATCCTGCCGCTGCCGGTGTGGCTGGACACCCACGCGGACCGCCGCGACGCGCTGCTGCGCGGGTCGCCGGTGGCGTGGGTGGAGTTCTTCGCGCGCGGGGTGCGCGAGCTGGCCAGGGCGCAGACGAACCTGATCGAGGAGCTGGCGGCGCTGCGCGCGCACCACCTGAACCTGGTGCCGCACCCGCGCAGCGCCCGGCGGGTGGCGGCCGACCTGGTGGCGAGCCCGGTGCTGACCCACCCGGCCCTGGTGCGCCGCTACGGGTTCACCGCGAAGACCGCCACGGACGTGACGCGGCGGTTGGTGGAGCTGGGGTTGCTGACGGCGCTGGACGACCGGCCCTACCGGAAGGTGTTCCTGTGCGTGCCGGTGCTGCGGCTGCTGACGACCGAGCCGCCCGGTGAGCCGATCAGGGACGAGGATGCTTTTAAGGGCTGACTCGCTGGCTCGCCCGAATAGGGCGAGTCAGAGACCACCGGCCACAGTCCGATGACCGGGGCGCCAACCGCCTGCCGCTGTTGGCTCTTCGACCCTGGGCCCATCACACCCGCCCGTCACACCCCGCCCATCACACCCCGCCCGTCACCGCCAGGTCCGTCACCCCCGCCCGTCACGTCCGCTCGGCGCGCTCCAGCAACCTCCGGACCCGCCGGGCGGCCTCCTCGTCCTGCTCGCCCAGCAGTCCCAGCGCGTCCCGGTACCGCTGCACCGCCTTGTCCCCGGAACCCATGCGCCACAACGCGTTCCCCAGCTCCTCCAGCACCCCGGCCCGCTCCCCCGCGCCCACGCCGGGCAGGTCCGAGAGCACCCGCGCCGCCCGTTCCAGCTGCGCCGCGGCGGCTTCCGGGCGGGCCGCCGCGAGCAGCACCACGCCGGTGGCCGCGCGGACCCGCGCGCCGCCGCGCTCGTCGAGCAGCTCGCGGTAGTGGAACTCCAGGTCCCGGTAGCAGTCCAGCGCCAGGTGCAGCCTGCCCCAGCGCCGGTACACCTCGGCCCGCCGCCACAGCACGTCCGCGATGCCGTCCGGGTCGCCGAGCCGCCGCCGGGCGCGCAGCTCGCGCACCCCGTGCTCCTCGGCGGTGACGAAGTCGCCGTGGTCGGCGAACCACACCGCGCTCAGCCGCAGCAGCCCGGCCAGCGCCTCGGGCCGCCGGGACTCGATCGCCGCCTCGGTGCCCCAGTGCGCCAGCTCCTCCGCCCACTTGGGGTCGGCCTCCACCGAGGCCGCGACCCAGGTGCGCGCGGCCAGCGCCGCCGCCAGGGTGTGCCAGCCCGCCTTCACCGCCGCGCGCACCGCGCCCAGCAGCAGCCACCGTCGCCGCACCGGCCAGGCCGCCGCCTCCGCCGCGTCGGCGAACTCGGCCTCGGGCAGGGCGAGCGTGCCGCACTCGTGGTCGAACCCGGCCACGTCCGGCACGACCTTCGCCAGGGTGCGCAGCAGGTCCTCGCCGACCCGCCTGGCCACCAGCAGCGCCGCGTCGTCCCACTCGTCCGGCGGGACCGGCTCGGGGTGCAGCCGGAACCGGTCGCCGCCGACCCTGGACAGCCGGGCCGGGCCGTCGCACAGCGGCAGGTCCAGCACGGCGCTGAGCTCCTCGCCCGCGCGGCGCAGGTCGAGGCCCGCTCCGACCGCGAGCACCCGCATCGGCAGTTCGGGGACGTCGAGCACCAGGAAGGTGTTCAGCAGGTCGGCACGCCACGGGCGGCTGTCCCACACCCCGTACACCGGCACGACTCCTCCCACCGCGCTGCTACCGCTCGGCCTCGATCATCCGAGGCCGGGGCGAGGGCTGCATGACGAGCCACCGGTTCGCACCAGCGAACGCCACCCGAATCGACCACAGCCCTCACCCCCCTGGGACTCCGCGTGCCCGGTGATCACCCGAGGGTGGCCGCGAACACCTCGACCCTGGGATCGGCAGGCAGCACGACCGACTGAACCACCTTCGCCGGATCGAGCGCCACGCGGTGGCCGAACAACCGCACCGGCGGCGAGTCCACCCCGACACCGGCCTTGATCCGGTGCGGCATCTCCAGCACGGCGGCGCTGCCCGAACCGGCCCAGTCGGCCACGACCACCGGCGCGGACGCGCTGGTCCCGTCGGTGTAGCGAACGGTCACGGCCGTGCCGACCGGACCGTTGTGCGAGGCGCCGACCAGGTTGAGCGCCGGGTACCTCCCCTCGGGCAGCAGCAGCGCCTGCCCGCGCGCCTCCACGAAGTTGGGCGCGGTCCCGGAGGTGTCGGGGGCGGTGTAGGTGACGTCGCCCCAGGTGACCTGGCCGCTGGGCAGCAGGGCCGCGTCGTAGCTCCAGCCGCCGCCGTCGAAGTCGCCCTCACCGGGGGCGGCGACCGTGGCCGCGCCGTCGTGGTTGAGCGCGGCGGACAGGTCGACCGCGCACCACCCGTCACCGCTCGCCGCGCACGCCACCGCTTCCCGGATCTCCACAGCGACCTTCGCCGTGGTGGCGCCGGGCCCGCGCGCGGTCACCGAGACCTCGTACGTGCCCGGCGGGGTGTTCGCCGGGATGCTCACCGGGACCTCGACCTCGCGCTGCGCGGGCAGCGTGAACGACGGGATCACCAAGGGGCGCAGCGGAACCCGCCAGCCATCGGGCGCGGACGCGGTGAACGAGACCGGCAGCACGAGCGGGGACTGGGCGAGCACGTCGAGCGTGAACGGCACGGTGCGCCGCTCGGCCGAGGTGGGCAGCACGGCGGTCGACGGCCGCAGCGCGGCGTCCAGGTGCGTGCGGGTGTCCGGCAGGCCCCGGCTGATCGACGGCGGCCGGGCGTCGGCGGAGGTGCCCCAGGTCGACGGGGACGTGCCGAGCCGGTGCTGGAGCGAGCCGCCGCGCGCCACGTCGTCCCAGGACAGCCAGGTCTTGCGCACGTCCTTGCCGTTGAGCGCCACCCGCTGCACGTAGCGGTTGGCGTCGCTGGCCCCCGGCGCGGTGATGGCGAGCGAGGTCCCTCCGATGTGGACGGTCGCGCTGGGGAACTGCGGGCTGGACAGGGCGAAGAAGCTCGCGCCGCTCATCGTCGGGTACAGCCCGAGCGAGGAGAACACGTACCAGGCGGACATCGTGCCCAGGTCGTCGTTGCCGGTCATGCCGTCCGGCCCGTCGGTGAACAGGGTCATGGCCGCCCGCACCACGGTCGCGGTCTTCGCGGGCGCGCCCACCGACAGGTAGGTGTACGGCGCGTGCAGGTCGGGCTCGTTGTTCGGGTTGTAGGTCGGCTTGCCGTAGTAGTCGTACGGCTGGGTGATCCACTCGGTGCGCGCGGTGCCCTCGGGGTCGGCGAGCAGTTTGTCGTAGGCGAAGAACGCGTCGAGCCTGCGCTCGGTCTCGCGCCGCCCGCCCATCAGGTCGACCAGCCCGTCCGGGTCCTGCGGCACGAGCCACTGGTACTGGTACGCGCCGCCCTCGTGGAACTGGTGCCCGGCCTCGACCGGGTCGTACGGCGCGAGCCAGGTGCCGTCCTGGGTGCGCGGCCGGAAGTGCTTCGTGCCGGAGTCCCAGAGGTTGCGGTACCACTTGCCGCGCGCGGCGAAGGTGCGCGCGTCCTCCTTCTGCCCCAGGCCTTCCGCCATCAGGGCGAGCGCGGCGTCGGCCGCCGCGTACTCCAGCGTCGCGGAGGCCGGGTGGGCGCAGTCGTTGTCGCCGCCCTTGTGGGGGCAGTCCACGCCCTTCTCCAGGCCGGACGGCACGTAGCCGCGCTCCAGGTAGTGCTCGACGCCGGAGCGCCCGTTGTACGGCGAGTCGTCCGGCGGCAGGCTGGTGGCGTTGCGCTTGAGCAGCTCGTACGCCTCGGCCTCGTGCCCCTTCAGCAGCCCGCGCGACCAGGCCTCGACCAGGAACGGGGTGACCGGGTCGCCGGTCATGATGTTGGTCTCGCTGTTGGCCAGCGCCCACCTCGGCAGCCAGCCGCCGTCGCGCCCGGCCGCGAGGACCGACAGCGCGACGTCCCGCGCCACCTCGGGTTCGAGGAGTTCGAGGAGCTGGTTCTGCGGGCGGTAGGTGTCCCAGAGGGAGAAGTTCTGGTGCGGGGTGAAGTCCTGCGCCTGCTTCACCTGCCCGCCGAACGCGGTGTACCGGCCGTCCACGTCCCCGGCCAGGTTCGGGTGCAGCACCGAGTGGTAGAGCGAGGTGTAGAACGCCTTGCGGCGCTCCAGCTCCCCGCCGCCGATCTCGACGCGGCCCAGCTGCTCCCGCCAGGTCTGCCGCAGCGCGGCGCGGGCGGCGTCGAAGTCGTGGCCGTCGGTCTCGGCGGCCAGGTTCTTCCGCGCGCCCTCGATCCCGGTGTAGGACAGGCCGACCTTGACCACGACGTCCCGGTCGGCGGTGGTGTCGAACGTGGCGTAGGCCCCGTTGCCGCCGCTGCCCGACGCCTCCCGCGCGCCGGGCGTGACCGAGCCGCCGCGCCAGGTCCCGAAGGACTGGAACGGCCGGTCGAACGAGGCGGTGAAGTAGACGGTGTGCTCGTCCAGCCCGGCGCAGAACCGCCCGGCCCGCACCCGCCCCTCCACGGTCCGGTCGTCGACCACCCGCACCTGCGAGTCGAGCACCTGCTGGTTGGCCTTGCCGGTGTTGAGCAGCACGTTGCCGCTCGCGCCCGCCGGGAACGAGTAGCGCTGCCAGCCGGTGCGCGGGGTGGCGGTCAGCTCGACGCCGATGCCGTACCGCTGGAGGCCCACGCGGTAGTAGCCGGGTTCGGCCTCCTCGTCGTCGTGGCTGTAGGCCGACCGGTAGGCGTTGTGGTCGGTGCTGGTGACCGCGCCGGTGGTGGGCATGATCGGCAGCTCGCCCGCGACGGGGCAGCCGACGCCGGACAGGTGGGTCTGGCTGAAGCCGTGGATGAAGCCCTGCTGGTAGTCGTAGCCGCCCTGGCCGCCGGTGTCCGGGCTGACCTGGACCATGCCGAACGGGGCGCTCGCGCCGGGGAAGGTGTTGCCGAAGTTCTGGGTGCCGACGAACGGGTTGACCAGGGTGACGGGGTCCTCCGCCGCGCTCCCGGTCGGCTGCTGGGCCTGGGCTGGGACGGCCGCTCCGAGCACGAGCAGTGCTGCGGCGGCCAGTGCTGTGCTGCCTCGCGGGAGGGTCATCGTCGACGGCCTCTCTGTGTGACAACGTTGTCAAGCAACAGGGTCGAACAGGCGGTTCGGTTCCCGGACCGCTTCCTGAGGGTGGCGCACCACCTCATGGCCGTCCAGAGCACCGAAGTGGGATGCGGGGCGCGGCACCCGAACGGTCCCGCGCCCCGCCGCCCCACCGGGTCAGGGCGTCCAGGGGGAGTCGAAGCTCCAGCTCACGTCCTGGGCGTACGAGACCGGGTTGTCGTACGCGTGGGCCCCGCCGTCGCTGGCCGCCCACACCTCCGCGTTGTAGTGCCGGACGTTCGCGCCCAGCTCGTTCACCGAGGCCAGCCGCGTGCCGCCTGCGCCGGGCTGGGCGCAGAACGTGGCGTCCCTGCGGAAGAGGTCGGTGTTCGGGTTGGTGTCCAGGCGCAGCCGGTACGAGGCGTGCCGCAGGAACCGGCCGGGCAGGTTCCGCGACTCGAACGAGTAGCAGGACGGGTCGGCCAGCCCGCGCCGCACCACGAACGTCGCGTCACCCTTGGTGGTCGCGTCGCTCGCGGAGCCGACCACGTCGGTGCGGGCCAGGCTGTCCCGGTGCCGCAGGAACCGGTCGGTGAAGCCGGGCGTGGTCACCCGCAGCGAGCGGGCCTGGTCGACGGGCAGGTCGACCCCGCTGCGCCACAGCGGGATCGTGACGTTCCAGGCGGTGTCCTGGGTGAAGCTCGCCGCGCCGTCCCACGGGTTCGGGCCGCCGCTGCGGGCCACGTACACGCCCTCGTTGTAGTGCCGCAGGAAGTGGCCGGGCAGGTTCTTGGACTCGAACGCCGTCGCGCCCCAGCCGTCGCGGGCGCAGAACGTCGCGTCCCCGGCGAACAGCGCGCTGCCGTCGTTGGCGTCCAACCGCACCCGCGACGAGGCGTGCCGCAGGTAGCTGCCGGGGAAGTTCCGCGACTCCAACGAGTAGCAGGCCGGGTCGGCGAGCCCTGGGCGCAGCCGGTAGGTGGCGTCCTTGGTCGCGCCCTCGCCGCTGCCGGGGGTGAGCACGTCGGTGCGGGCGAGGGAGTTCTGGTGCCGCAGGAAGCGGGTGGTGAAGCCGGGGGTGGCTACCTTGAGCGAGACCAGCTCGTCCCGCCCGACCTCGGTCCCCTTGGCGCGCGCCAGGACCCGTTGGTTGACCGCCCGCACCTGCGCCGCGTTCATCTTCAGCACCTGGCGGTCGTAGGTGTAGAAGCCGTTGACCTCGTTCTCCACGTCGTACGGCTCGGTGTACACCGAGGCCGACAGCCCGCGCGTCTGCACGAACCGCCCGACCTCCTCGGTGATCGTCACGTACCGGCTGGTCAGCGAGTTCTCGTCGGGGAACAGGTCGCCGTACGCGAAGCCCTGGCCCGGCTGGTACTCGTGCCCGGTGATCCGCCGCCCGAGCCCGCCGTACTCGCCGAGCACCGCGATCCGCCCGTCGGGCTGCCGGGTGCCCGACGACATCTGGTAGGCGTGGTCGTCGATCACGTCGCCGTTGCCGGGATCGGGGTCGGAGACGCAGCAGTTGGACCCGGAGTTGTGGTTGATCAGACGGGTGTTGTCCAGCGACCGCACCAGGTCCGTGATCCGCCCGGCGTCGTACTCGCCCCAGCCCTCGTTGAACGGCACCCACTGCACGATCGACGTGATCCCCTTGAGGTGGTCGATCATGCGGCGCAGCTCGGACTCGTAGTTGGCGTGGCTGTTCGGGGCCTCGTCCACCGAGTCGACCGACGGCATGTCCTGCCACACCATCAGCCCGAGCCTGTCCGCCCAGTAGTACCAGCGGGCCGGTTCCACCTTGATGTGCTTGCGGACCATGTTGAAGCCCAACGCCTTCTGCTGCTCCAGGTCCGAGCGCAGCGCCGCGTCGGTGGGCGCGGTGTAGACGCCATCCGGCCAGTAGCCCTGGTCCAAGGTGCCGAGCTGGAACACGAAGTCCCCGTTCAGCAGCGGCCTGGTGACCCCGCCGATGACGGCCTTGCCGAGCGAGCGCATCCCGAAGTACCCGGTGACCGCGTCACCACCGGCCATCGTGACGCGCAGGTCGTACAGGAACGGGTCGTCCGGCGACCACAGGCGCGCGTTCGGCACCGGCACCCGCAGGTGCTGCCCGACCGTCCCGGACGCCGTGCCGACGACCTGCCCGCCGCTGAGCACCTGGGCCTGCACCTGCTGGCCCGCGCTGCCCCGCACGACCAGGTCCAGCACCCCGGCGGGCACGTCCGGCGTGGTGTCCAGGCGGGTGATGTGGTTGGTGGCCACGGGTTCGAGCCACACGGTCTGCCAGATCCCGGACGCGGGCGTGTACCAGATGCCGCTCGGGTTCCGCCGCTGCTTGCCGATCGGGTAGCGCTGGCCGTCGACGGGCGAGTTGACCCCGACCACGATCTCGTTGCCGCCGCTGCGGAGCGCGCCGGTGACGTCGAACGAGAACGGGTCGAACCCGCCGGTGTGCGTGCCGACCTGCGTCCCGTTGACCCAGACCCGGCTCTCCCAGGTGACGGCGCCGAAGTTGAGCTTGACCCGCCGCCCGTCCCAGCCCGCCGGGACGGTGAAGGTCCGCCGGTAGAACATGCTGTCCTCGTGCCGCTTGATGCCGGACAGCGCCGACTCGATCGCGTAGGGCACCAGGACGCCCTCGGCGAGCGGTCGGCCGATCGGCGGGTCGTTCAGGTTCGCGGCGCCCGCGAACTCCCACACCCCGTTGAGGTTCTGCCAGTCCGGCCGGACCAGCTGCGGGCGCGGGTACTCGGGCAGGGCGTTGGTCGGCGAGACCTGGCTCGTCCACGGCGTGGTCAGCGGCGCGGGCTTGGGCTGCCACACCGCGTCGGCGGACGGGCCGGGCGCGGCGTCGGGCTGGGCGGTGTCGGCGGGCCGCGCCACGTCGGCCGGTCGCGCGGCGTCGGCGGGCTGCGCCGGGACGGCCGGTTGGGCGAGCGCCGGGACCGCCGCGCCGACGACGAGCAGGGCCGCCAGCGGGGCTAAGAGGGCGCGGGACAGGGATCTGCGCATGGGGACGCTCCGGTGGGTCCGGGGGACTCGCTTGCAGGGACCCGCGCACGCGGACGCGCGGGGTGGATCTGCCGGGTGGAGGCGCCTGCGGCGGGAGAACGCCCTGGACGGTTGCGCCCCCGCTTTTTACATCGTTGGCACAACGTTGTAAACCCTCCGAACCGCCCGGTAAGATCACCACCCGATGCCGTCCCACCAGCGACAAGGGGGCCGGGTGGCCGCAACCCTCAAGGACGTCGCCACCTTGGCGGGCGTCTCGGTCAAGACGGTGTCGAACGTGGTGAACGGCCACAGCTTCGTGAAGCCGGAGAACCGCCGCCGGGTCGAGCAGGCGCTGGCCGCGACCGGCTACCGGCCGAACCTGGGCGCGCGGAACCTGCGCAGGGGTCGCACCGGGTCGGTGGCGCTGGTGGTGCCGGAGCTGCGCATCCCGTACTTCGGCGAGCTGGCCGGTCAGGTGATCACGGCGGCGCGCGAGCACGACTGGAACGTGCTGATCGAGCAGACCCAGGGCACGCGGGAGGGCGAGCGCGCCGCGCTGGCCGCGCTGGGCCCGCACCTGGTGGACGGGGCGCTGGTGAGCCCGGAGGCGCTGACGGCGGCCGACTTCGGCGAGCCCGCCGTTCCGGTGGTGCTGCTGGGCGAGCACTCGGTGCGCGCGGACCTGGACCGGGTGGGCATCGACAACGTCGAGGCGGCCCGCGCGGCGGTGGCGCACCTGGTGGCGGTGGGCCGGACCAGGATCGCCGCGATCGGCGCGCACCCCACGCGCGGCACGGCGGCGCAGCGGTTGACCGGCTACCGGGAGGCGCTGGCGGCGGCCGGGCTGCCCGCGCGGGACGAGCTGGTGGCGCGGGTGCGGAACTACCACCGGGGTGACGGCGCGCGGGCGATGGCGGCCCTGCTGGCGCTGCCCCGGCCGCCGGACGCGGTGTTCTGCTTCAACGACCTGCTGGCGACCGGCGCGCTGCGGGCGGCGGCCGAGCGCGGCGCGCGGGTGCCGCAGGACGTGGCGGTGGTCGGCTTCGACAACACCGAGGAGAGCGCGTACAGCCTGCCGTCGCTGACCACGGTCGCCCCGGACAAGGCGGCGATCGCGCGGGAGGCGGTGGACCTGCTGCACCGGCGGGCGGCGGGCGAGGCGGGCGGGCCGCGCGAGGTCGGCGTGCCGTTCGCCCTGCGGGTGCGGGAGAGCAGCGGGGACGGGCGGCCCGCGCACGCCCGGTAACCGGTTGACCGGATGCGCCCGCGCTCACCCGCTGTGCGAGGATCGAGCCGAGGCCCGAACCGTTCGGACGGCCAACGCCGAGGGAGCGTCATGATCTTCATCACCGCCAAGTTCCTGGTCAAGCCCGAGCACGCCGACAACTGGCCGGAGATCAGCCGGGCGTTCACCGAGGCGACCCGCGCCGAGGCCGGGTGCCTCTGGTACGACTGGTCCCGCAGCTTGGACGTGCCGAACGAGTACGTGCTGGTCGAGGCGTTCGAGGACGACGACGCGGCCGTCGTGCACGTGAACTCGGCGCACTTCAAGAACGCCCAGGAGGAGCTGCCGCCCTACCTGGTGGAGACCCCGAGGATCATCAACACCAAGGTCCCGCAGAACACCTGGCACGAGCTGGGCGAGCTGGCCGTCAAGAACGGCTGACCACGCGCGAGGGCCCCGGCGATCGCGCGCCGGGGCCCCCACCGTCCACTGAGGACTAGCAGATCGTCTGCTTGCTGTTGACGAGGGTGTTGTTGCGGAACGTGGTGTTCGTGCCGCACGGGTTCTCGGTGATCGCCGAGTTGGTCACCCGCAGGTTCTGCACCACGACGTCCTTGGTCACCGGGAACTCCGACCGCGAGGCCAGCCTGATGTCGCCGGGCCCGGTCACCGTCCCGCTCTGCGCGGCCAGGTTCACGTTGTAGCAGTTCTCGATCAGGATCGCGTTGTTGCCGGTGTTCGCGATGTCCACCCGGTCGATCTGCAACCCGCCGCTCTCGGACACGCAGAACACCCCGCGCCCGCCGCCGCGCGCGATCACCTGCCCGACCCGGACGTTGATCGGGTAGGCGTTGTTGATCCGCCCGTTCCGGTTGGCGGTGCGGAACGCCGCGTACCCGGTGCCGGTCCCCGCGCCGTCCGCGTCGACCAGGGTGACGTTCGCGTTGATGGTGTCGTTGAGCAGCAGCCCGGACTCGCCGACGTTGCGCGCGGTCACCGTGCCGACGGTGAGCCCGTCAAGGCCGTAGGTCTCCACGGCGTGGCTGGACGCGCCGGACACGTACACGTTGTCGATGCGCACGTTCCTGGTGCGCACCGAGGTGTCGCCCCGGTTGTCGATCCGCACGCCGAGCCCGCTGGACAGCCGCATGTCGATCTGGCCGAGCACGACGTTGGTGGCGTTGCGGATGAAGATGCCGTACAGCGGCGTCCCGGTGACGTTGAGGTGCTGGATCTCGACGTCGGTGACGCCGCGCGCGTACACCGGGGCCTGGTCGCCGGTGCCGCTGCCGGTGACGTTGATCGTGCCGCACACGTCGAGCACCGTGTAGCTGGGCAGCGAGAACCGCGACCCCGCGCTCATCGTGCCGGACCCGCGCACCACCAGGCGCTCCTTGCTGGTGCGCCCGGACGTGAGCGCGCCGACGGCGGCCTGCATGGCGGCGCGCATGTCGGTGCCGGTGTGCACGGTCGTGCTGCCGCGCTTGGCGGTCCAGGTGCTGCCGGACTTGGTCACCTCGGCGTGGTACGTGCCGCTCCCGCAGTCCGCGGCCGACGCCGGGGCCGGGTCGACCGCGCCGTGGACGAGCGCCGCGCCGAGCACCGCGGCGCCGATCGCGGCGGCTGCTCCGCTGACCTTCTTCCTCACCATGAGCCGGTTCTCCTCGCTAGGGGACGTTTCCTCGCGGCGGCGGAGACGGGCTTGCCGCTCCCGGCGCCCGCTGGGGTCAACGGGCGCCGGGAACGTTCGGTTCACCAACGGTTCTGCCGGAGCCGCCCTGGGCTCAGTAGTGGATGTCCGGCCAGGGCGGGGTGGCCATGCCGTCGCCGATGAAGAAGCTCGGGTGCGGCGGCTGGTTGTAGGCCGTGTTCTGCCAGGCGATCGCGACCCGGTACATGGTGTCGTGCATCAGGGTCGGGATGCGCCGGTCGGTCTGGTGCGGGGTGGAGTAGATCCGCAGCGCGGTGTTGTTCGCGGTGGGCCACACCACCTCCTCGCGCCAGTCGCCGAACAGGTCGCCGGACAGCGACGGGGTGGCCTTGGTGCCGTTGTTGCTGTGCACGTCGGACGCGGTCAGCAGGCGGGTGTCGCCGCCGGTGCCGTACTTGTCGATCCGGGTCTGGTCCACCAGCTCGCGCACCGGGTCGCCGTCCCACCAGGCCAGGAAGTTGATCGAGCTGGGCTTGCGCCCGATCTCGGCCCCCTTGGCGCTGCGCAGGTTCGCGTCCCGCGCCGACCACGCCTCGGCCCCAGGGCTGCCCGCCCAGATGTCGCCCGCGACGCCGCGCCCGTTGTCGCCGCCGGACGCGGTGGTCCACACGCGGGAACCGGTGCGGGCGTCGGCGAAGAACGAGCCGGGCTTGGAGGTGTCCTCGTCGACCTTGAAGTACTCCAGGCCCGCCCGCGACGGGTCGAGGTCGCCCAGGTGCGCGGCGTCCCCGTGGCCGAGGCCGGTGTTCCACAGGCCCTTGCCGCTGTCGTCGATGGCCGCAGCGCCGTAGACGATCTCGTCCCGGCCGTCCGCGTCGACGTCGCCGATGGTGAGCGAGTGGTTGCCCTGGCCCGCGTAGCCGCTGTTGCCGGAGGCCTTGGAGTCGAAGACCCAGCGCTTGGTGAGCGCGCCGTTGCGGAAGTCCCAGGCCGCGATGACCGCGCGGGTGTAGTAGCCGCGCGCCATGATCAGCGAGGGGCGGGCGCCGTCCAGGTAGGCGGTCCCGGCGAGGAACCGGTCGACCCGGTTGCCGTAGTTGTCGCCCCAGTCGGACACGGTCCCGCGCGGCGGGTCGTAGTTGACCGTGGACATCGCGGCGCCGGTCTGGCCGTTGAACATGGTCAGGTACTCGGGGCCCGCGAGCACGTAGCCGGAGGAGTTGCGGTGGTCGGCGGAGGCGTTGCCGATCACCGTGCCGCGCCCGTCGACGGTGGCGTCGGCGGTCTTCATGGCCACCTCGGCCTTGCCGTCGCCGTCGTAGTCGTAGACCTGGAACTGGGTGTAGTGCGCGCCCGCCCGGATGTTGCGGCCCAGGTTGATCCGCCACAGCCTGGTGCCGTTGAGCTTGTAGGCGTCGACGTAGACGACGTCCGTGGTGCCGGACTGGGAGTTGTCCTTGGCGTTGTTGGGCTCCCATTTAAGAATGAATTCGTAGACCCCGTCGCCGTCCAGGTCGCCGACGCTCGCGTCGTTCGCGGCGTAGGCGCTCGACGGCGGCTGGATCGGCACGTCCCGGTAGCCGTTGCCGAAGGCCAGCGAGGCTGGGGACGCGGGCTGCTCGGCCCCGTTGACCACCGCGCGGACCGTGTAGGAGGCGTCCGCCGCCGCGCCGCTGTCCAGGTGGTTCGTGGACCCGGTGATCGGCGAGGCGTTCAGCTTGGTGCTGCCCCGGTAGACGTTGAACGCGACGTTCTGCGGGTCGCCGCCCAGGAGCCGCCAGCTGACCAGGTTCCCGCTGCCGGAGCGGACGCTGATCAGGCCCCGGTCGAGCCGCTCGACCTGCTTGCGCCCGGTCGGGTCGGGCAGCGGCGCGGTGCCGCCACCGGTGGTCGTGGTGGTGGGGCCGCCGGTGGTCGTGGTCGTGGTGGTGGTCGTGGTGGGCGCGACGCCGCCGGTGCACGCGCTGCCGTTGAGCGCGAAGCTCGACGGGACGACCGGCTCGCCGGTCCTGGACCCGTTGAACCCGAACGAGACCGACCCGCCGGTGGGGATGGCCTTGTTCCAGTCCACGTTGGACGCGGTGACCGTCGCGCCCGAGGACGAGAACGCCGCGTTCCAGCCCTGGTCGACCTTCTCGCCGGAGGCGAGGTTCCAGACCAGGGACCACCCGTCGACCGGGTCGCCGAGGTTGTTGACGGTGACGTTGGCGGAGAAGCCGCCCTGCCACTGGTTCTGCACGGTGTAGTCGACCTTGCAGGCTGGGGCGGCCGAGGCCGTGCCCACGACGACCAGTCCGCCGCTCAGCGCGGTGGCGGCGGCGATCGCCGCGCCCAACCGCGCGCGGAACGAGTTGGTGAGCACCGTTGCTCCTTCATCTCGCTTCTGGGAACGCTCCCATGTGAGAACCGAGTGAAGCGGATTCGGACACGACGGGTCAACCCCTTCTGGAAAGCGCTTTCTCGACGGCGATCGGCGTTCGACAACGGGCCCCGCGCCGTTCGACTCGGGGGGTGGGGGCGTTCGTCGACCTGGGGACGGGGGCGTTCGGCAGCGCTGCATACGGGGGGCGTGCGGGGGTGCGGCGGCGTTCGGCGGCGGCACCCGGCGGTATGTATGTGTGGGCGGTCGGCGGCGCGGCGAGCGGAGGGCGGAGGGCGTGCGGCGGTGCGGTTCCGCTCAAGCCGGATCACTCAGGCCTGGCCGCTCAAACCAGGCAGCTCAAACCAGCCGCTCAAGGCTGGATGATGTACGCGATCCCGCCGGACCCGCCGCCGACCCCACCGCCGGGCAGGGGCCGCTGGGTCCGCAGCCACACGTTCTCGAACGCCCGCCTCGGGTACACCCGCCGCACCGACGGGTTGTCCGGCGAGGCCGGGTCGTTGGCGATCACGTCACCGCGCTCGGTGAACCCGACCACGACCATGATGTGCCCGCCGGTCGAGTACCCCGACCCCGGCAGCTCGTCGGCCTGGAACGCCTGCGAGGTGATCACCGGGATGCCGCGCGCGATGTAGCGCTCCAGCTCGGGCAGCGAGGTCAGCCGGGTGATGTGCGCCCTGAGCCCGAAGTGCGCCGCGTACGCCGTGTTGAACGGCCAGTTCCCGGCGCCCCGGTAGTCGTAGTCGTAGGTGTGCCTGGCCGCGTGGTCCACCGTCGGGTCCGCGTACGCCGGGTCGACCCACGAGGTCTCCTCCGGTGTCGGCCCGCGTCCCCAGTACTCCACGACCATCTCGGTGGACGAGGGGCTGCACCACGCCTCGCCGCCGCCGTCGTACTCCGGGTACTCCCCCAGGTGCACGTTCTGCGAGTACCGGGGCACGGCCAGCTCGATCCCGCGCGCGGGTCCCGGTTTGCTGGCGGGCACGGTGAACCGGTCGGGCACCGCCGACGCCATCACGCCGACCAGCGACACCGAGGGCGCCGCGACCTGCCCGACCGCGCGGTGCAGGGTCACCCGGACCTGGTGCGCCACCAGCGGTTCCCCCGCGACGAACGTGTCGACGTCCACCGAGCCGTGCTCGTCGGACTGCCCGGACACGGTGGCGCGCTTGATGTCCGCGTCCCCGTAGGCCCAGCGCCCCAGCACGAACCACCCGCTGGGCCCGGCGCCGCCCACCGAGCGGAACTCGACCTGGATCCAGGTCCCGGCGGGCGTGCGCGCGTTCCAGGAGGCCACCGCCTGGGTCGCCGGGAAGCCGAGCCGCCGCACCGGCGAGGTCCAGCGCGCGTACTCGTACTCCCGCCCCTCCCGCTCGACCCGCCCCACCGGCCGGACCAGCTCCAGCCCGCCGGGCCCGACCAGGACGCCCTCGAACACGCCCTGGCGCAGCGAGCCCGCGCTCCACTCGTGGTAGTCCACTGATCCCCCCGACCGCGCGGCGACGGCGGTCGTCGCCGACACCGACAACACCACCGCGCACAGCACCGCGCCCGCCGCGAGCAATCTCATGTGGGAGATTGTCGCGGCGGGCGCGGTGGTGGTAAACACCCGACCGGGTCAGGTCACGAGCGGCGCTTGGTCCACACGTCGTAGGCGACGGCGGCCAGCAGGACGAGGCCCTTGACGAGCATCACCTGCTCGCTGGGCGAGCCGATCAGGGACATGCCGTTGTTGATGACGCCCATGATCATGCCGCCGGTGATCGCGCCGACCACCTTGCCGACACCGCCCTGCACGGCCGCGCCGCCGATGAAGGCCGCCGCGATCGCGTCGAGCTCGAACGAGTTGCCCGCCGTCGGACCGGCCTGGTTGAGCCTGCCCGCGAAGATGACGCCCGCGAGCGCGGCCAGCATCCCCATGTTGACGAACAGCCAGAACGTGACCTGCTTGGTCTTCACGCCGGACAGCTGCGCCGCCTGGAGGTTGCCGCCGATCGCGTAGATGTGGCGGCCGAACACCGAGCGGTTGGCCAGCAGCGAGTAGCCCAGGGCCAGCGCCGCGAGCAGCACGAGCACCCACGGCAGGTTGCGGAAGCGGGCCAGCTGCACCACGACGGCCAGCACGATCACCGCCATGCCGACGATCTTGGCGATGAACACGCCCATCGGCTCGACGGTCTGCTTGTAGCCCAGGCGCGCCTGGCGCTTGCGCAGCTGCGAGAACGCGTAGGCCGTGACGCAGGCGAGGCCGACCAGCAGGGACACCAGGTCCGCGCCGCCCAGCGGGCCGAGCGCCACGTTGCCCAGGTAGCCCTCGGTGAAGCCGTTGGCCAGCGTCCGGATCGGGTCCGGGAACGGGCCGATGCCCTGGTTGCCCAGGACGGTCATGGTGAGGGCGCGGAAGACCAGCATGCCCGCGAGCGTCACGATGAACGCGGGGATGCCGAAGTACGCGATCCAGTAGCCCTGCGCCGCGCCGATCATCGCGCCCACCAGGAGCGTGATGAGCACCGCGAGCGGCCAGGCCATCCCCATCTTCACGGTGAGCACGGCGCAGACCGCGCCGGTCACCGCCACCACCGAGCCGACCGACAGGTCGATGTGCCCGCCGATGATCACCAGGATCATGCCGATCGCGAGGATCAGCACGTAGGAGTTCTGGACGATGATGTTGGAGATGTTCTGGGGCGTGAGCAGCGCGCCGTCGGTCAGCACCGAGAACAGCACCACGATGAACGCGAACGCCACGTAGATGCCGGACTGGCGGATGTTGATCGAGAACTTGTTCCTGGCGCCGGGAGCCGCGGGGGCGACCGGCGGATCGAGTTTGGCGGTGCTCATGTCATCTGTCCCTGGGTCATGTGCTGCATCAGGCGTTCCTGGGTTGCTTCGGCGCGGTCCAGCTCACCGGTGATCCGACCGGACGACAGCGCGTACACGCGGTCGCACAGGCCGAGCAGCTCCGGCAGCTCCGAGGAGATCACCAGCACCGCGAGGCCCTGCTCGGCCAGCTCGTTGATGATCGTGTAGATCTCGTACTTCGCGCCGACGTCGATGCCTCGGGTCGGCTCGTCGAGGATCAGCACCTCGGGGTCGGTGAACATCCACTTGGCCAGCACGACCTTCTGCTGGTTACCGCCGGACAGCGTGCCGACCGTGGTCGCCACGCTGGACGTCTTGATGTTCATGCTCCGCCGGTACTTCTCGGCGACCGCGTGCTCCTCGTTCTCGTTCACCCACTTCTTGGGCGCGAGCTTGCGGAGCGCGGCGGCGGAGATGTTGCGCTGGACGTCGGCGATCAGGTTGAGCCCGTACCGCTTGCGGTCCTCGCTGACGTAGGCGATGCCGTGGGCGATCGCCTGGTCGACGGTCTTGGTGCTGATCTCCTGGCCGTTCTTGAAGACCTTGCCGGAGATGTTGGCGCCGTAGGACCGGCCGAACAGGCTCATCGCCAGCTCGGTGCGGCCCGCGCCCATGAGCCCGGCGAGACCGACGATCTCGCCGCGCCGCAGGGTGAGCGAGGCCTTGTCCACCACGACCCGGTCGGCCTGGACGGGGCTGTGCACCGTCCAGTCCTCGATCCGCAGCACCTCGTCGCCGATCTTCGGCTCGCGGGGCGGGTAGCGGTTCTCCAGGTCGCGGCCGACCATGCCGGAGATGATCCGGTCCTCGCTGAGCCCCTCGGCGGGCAGCGTCTCGATGGTCCTGCCGTCGCGCAGGATCGTGATGTTGTCCGCGATCCGCGTGATCTCGTTGAGCTTGTGCGAGATGATCACCGAGGTGATCCCCTCGTCGCGCAGCCCTTCGAGCAGGTCGAGGAGGTGGGCCGAGTCCTCGTCGTTGAGCGCCGCGGTGGGCTCGTCGAGGATGAGCAGCTTCACCTCCTTCGACAGGGCCTTCGCGATCTCCACCAGCTGCTGCTTGCCCACGCCGATGTCGCTGACCTGCGTCACCGGGTTCTCCCGGAGGCCGACGCGGGCCAGCAGCTCGGCTGCCTCGTGGTTGGTCCTGTTCCAGTCGATCAGGCCCTTGGAGGCGCGCTCGTTGCCCAGGAACATGTTCTCCGCGATGGAGAGCTGCGGGGCGAGCGCCAACTCCTGGTGAATGATCACGATGCCGAGCCGCTCGCTGTCGCGGACGGTCGAGAACGCGACCGGCTGCCCGTCGTAGACGATCTCGCCTTCGTAGGAGCCGTGCGGGTGCACCCCGGAGAGCACCTTCATCAGCGTGGACTTGCCAGCGCCGTTCTCCCCGCAGATCGCGTGGATCTCACCGCGCTGAACGGCGAAGTTGACGTCGCTCAGCGCGGTGACCCCCGCGAACCTCTTGGTGATGCCGCGCATCACCAGGATGTCGTCGGTCATCGTTACTTCAGCTCATCCGCCGTGTAGTAGCCGGTCTCCACGAGCTCCTTCTCCCAGTTCGACTTGTCGATGGCGACGAAGTCGAGCAGGTAGGCCGGGACGACCTTCTTGCCGTTGTTGTAGTCGGTCTCGTTGTTGACCTCGGGCTTCTCGCCCTTGAGCAGCGACTCCGCCATCTTGACCGTGACGTCGGCCAGCTTGCGGGTGTCCTTGTGCACGGTGGCGTACTGCTCGCCCGCGATGATCGACTTGACCGAGGCGACCTCGGCGTCCTGGCCGGTCACGATCGGCCAGGGCTGGCCCGCCGTGCCGTAGCCGCTGGACTTGAGGGCCGAGAGGATGCCGATGGAGATGCCGTCGTACGGGGACAGCACGCCCGCGATCTTCTCACCGCCGGAGTAGGTGGAGGTGATCAGGTCCTCCATGCGGCGCTGCGCGGTGGCCGGGTCCCAGCGCAGGGTGGCCGCGATGTCGAAGTCCTTCTGGCCGCTCTTGACGACGAGGGTGCCCTTGTCGATGTGCGGCTGGAGGACGGACATCGCGCCCTTGAAGAAGAACGGCGCGTTGTTGTCGTCCGGCGAGCCGCCGAACAGCTCGATGTTCAGCGGGCCGGTCGCGGAGCCGGGGGAGCCATCGGCGTTGATGACCTTGAGGCCGGTCAGCAGCGAGGTGCCCTGCTGGACGCCGACCTTGAAGTTGTCGAACGAGGCGTAGTAGTCGACGTTCGGCGAGTCCAGGATGAGCCGGTCGTAGGAGATGACCGGGATGTTCTGGGCCTTGGCCTGCTCCAGCTGGTTGCTGAGCGCCTTGCCGTCGATGGAGGCCACGATCAGGAGCTTGGCCCCCTTGGTGATCTGGTTCTCCAGCTGGTTGGCCTGGGTCGGGATCTGGTTCTCGGCGTACTGGAGGTCGACCTTGTAGCCCTTGTCCTCCAGGGCCTTCTTGATGTTGTCCCCGTCGTGCACCCAGCGCTCGGACGACTTGGTGGGCATCGTGACGCCGACGAGGGCGCCCTCGGTGTCCCCACCCTTCTGGTCCACGGTCTTCTCCGCCGACCCGCAGGCCGACAGTGACACAGCCAGCGCCGCGGCGCTGAACGCCGCGACGATCTTCGGAAACTTCATTGTTTCTCCTCCGGGTGTTGCGTGGCGGTGTTGCCCGCGCCGGTGGTGCTGGCGCGGTGGTGCCGAGGGTGGCGAACCCCGCCGGTCCTGACGACCGTTCCTGACGACGCAGAGTAGTGGTCTGGACCAGCGGGGTTCGACCGGGCTCGTTAGCGGAGCCCCTGCGCCAGGCGGTAGTACGCCTGGTTCCAGCGGAGCCGGTCCGCGAACTGCTCCGTGGTGGTGTTCTGATCGATCAGCACCAGTTCGGTTTCCGACATCTGGGCGAAGTCCCGCAGGACCTCGGAGCCGACGGCCTGCGTCAGCACGGTGTGGTGCGGCCCGCCCGCGGTCAGCCAGGACTCGGCGGACACGGCCAGCGACGGCGCGGGCTTCCAGACCGCGCGCGCCACCGGGAGGGCGGGGAGGGGCTCGTCCGGGGCCACGACGTCGATGTCGTTGGCCACCAGGCGGAAGCGGTCGCCGAGGTCGGACATGCCGATCACGGTGGCCGGGCCCTCGACGGCGTCGAAGACCAGGCGGACCGGGTCCTCGCGCCCGCCGATGCCCAGCGGGTGGATCT
The DNA here is from genome assembly GCF_024171695.1 of Actinosynnema pretiosum. Classification (GTDB taxonomy): domain Bacteria; phylum Actinomycetota; class Actinomycetes; order Mycobacteriales; family Pseudonocardiaceae; genus Actinosynnema; species Actinosynnema pretiosum. The sequence continues at coordinate 91,614 of NZ_JAMTCF010000025.1, forward strand.
CGCAGGACGGGGTGTCCTTGGCGATGGTCGGGCAGACCTCCAGCATGTGCGCGCCGAGGATCTTCTCCTCGCCGGGCACCAGGTGGTAGGTGTAGTCCTCCATGAAGGAGGTGCCCTTGCCGGTGCCCTCGCCCATGGCCTTGATGGCGGTGAGCAGCACCGAGGTCTTCCAGTCGCCCTCGCCGCCGAAGCCGTAGCCGTCGGCCATCAGGCGCTGGACCGCGAGGCCGGGGAGCTGGCGGAGCCCGCCCAGGTCCTCGAAGTTCGTGGTGAACGCGCCGAAGCCGCCGTCGACCAGGAAGCGGCGCATCCCGGCCTCGACGCGGGCCGCGTAGCGCAGCGAGTCGTGCCGGTCGCCGCCCTTGGCCAGCTCGGGCGCCAGCCGGTACAGCTCGGCGTAGTCGGCGACCAGCGAGTCGATCTCGTCCTCGCCGACCGCGTCGACCACGGCCACCAGGTCGTTGACGCCGTAGGTGTTGACCGAGACGCCGAAGCGCAGCTCGGCCTCGACCTTGTCGCCCTCGGTGACCGCGACGTCGCGCATGTTGTCGCCGAAGCGCGCCAGTCGCAGGTTCCGCAGCGTGTTGTGGCCCGTGGCCGCCCGCACCCACGCGTCGACCCGGCTGAGCACGCGCGGGTCGGTGGCGTGGCCGACGACGGTCTTGCGCGGCACGCCCAGCCTGGTCTGGATGAACGCGAACTCGCGGTCGCCGTGGGCGGCCTGGTTCAGGTTCATGAAGTCCATGTCGATGGTCGACCACGGCAGGGACTCGTTGAGCTGGGTGTGCAGGTGCAGCAGCGGCTTGCGCAGCGCGTCCAGCCCGGTGATCCACATCTTGGCGGGCGAGAACGTGTGCATCCACGCGATCACGCCGATGCAGCTCGGGTCGGCGTTCGCCTCCAGCATCACCTTGCGGATGGCGCCGGAGTCGGTGAGCACGGGCTTGCTGACGATCTCGGCCGAGATCCGGCCCGCGTCGGCCAGCATCCGCTGGATCTGCAGGGACTGGTCGGCGACCTGGTCCAGGGTCTCCGGGCCGTACAGGTGCTGGGAGCCGGTGAGGAACCAGACCTGGGGCGTCGCCGCTGCGGGCATCGTGCGTCCTCCTCGCGGGCTCATTGCCCGTAGACGTTCTGGTAGCGGGCGTACAGGCTGTCGATGTGCTCCTGCGCGATCCGCTCGGGCTTGCCGAGCTGGAAGGCGTGGTGCACGGTGCGCGCCACGTCCTCCAGCATCACGGCCGCCTTCACCGCGTCCTTGGCGTCCTTGCCGATGGTGAACGGGCCGTGGCCGTGCATGAGGACCGCTCGCGAGCGGCTGTCCCGCAGGGTCTCGACGATGCCCTGGCCGATCGAGTCGTCGCCGATGAGCGCGAACGGCCCGACCGGGATGTCCCCGCCGAACTCGTCGGCCATCATCGTGATGACGCACGGGATCGACTCGCCGCGCGCGGCCCACGCGGCGGCGAACGTGGAGTGGGTGTGCACGACGCCGCCCACGTGGGGCATGTGCCGGTACACGTAGGCGTGCGCGGCGGTGTCGGAGGACGGCGAGTGGTCGCCCTCGACGAGGTTGCCGTGCAGGTCGGTGACGACCATGGCCTCGGGCCCGAGGTCGTCGTAGGAGACGCCGGAGGGCTTGATGACCATCAGGTCCTGGTCGGGCACGCGCGCCGAGACGTTGCCCGCCGTCCAGATGACCAGCTCGTACTTGGTCAGCTGGGCGTGCAGGGACGCGACGGTCTTCCGGATGTCTGCGATGGCGGACACGGTCAGCTCTCCTCCCCCAGCGCCTCGCGGCGGCCGGCCTTCAGGCGGTGCATGACCTCGTTGGCGCCGCGGCCGAAGTAGTCGTGCAGCTCCTGGTACTCGGTGAACAGGCGCTCGTACGCCTGCACGTTCGCCTCGATCGGCTGGTAGACGCCCTTGAGCAGGGAGCCCATGGCCAGCGCGGCGGCCCGGATGTCCGGGTAGGCGCCCGCGGCGACGGCGGCGTGCAGCGCGGAGCCGAGCGCGGGGCCCTGCTCGGAGCCGATGACCGACAGCGGCAGGTTGGTGACGTCGGCGTAGATCTGCATGAGCAGCTTGTTGCGCAGCAGGCCGCCCGCGATCACCAGCTCGGTCACCGGGACGCCCGCGTCGGTGAAGGTGTCGACGATGACGCGGGTGCCGAAGGCGGTGGCCTCCAGCAGGGCGCGGTAGGTGTCCTCGGCGCGGGTGGCCAGGGTCTGGCCCACGACGACGCCGGACAGCTCGTGGTCGACCAGGACCGAGCGGTTGCCGCTGTGCCAGTCGAGCGCGACCAGGCCGTGCTGGCCGATCTTCTGCTCGGCGGCCAGCTCGGTGAGCAGCTCGTGGGTGGAGATGCCGCGCTCGCGGGCGGTCTCGTGGTACGAGGCGGGCACCTGGTGCTGGACGAACCAGCCGAAGATGTCGCCGACACCGCTCTGACCGGCCTCGTAGCCCCACAGGCCGGGGACGATGCCGCCCTCGACGACGCCGCACATGCCGGGCACCTCGGCGAGGTGGTCGCCGTTCATGACGTGGCAGGTGGAGGTGCCCATGATGGCGACCATCTGGCCGGGCTCGACGGCCTGCGCGGCGGGCGCGGTGACGTGCGCGTCGACGTTGCCGACGGAGACCGCGATGCCCTCGGTCAGGCCGGTCCAGGCGGCGGCCTGCGCGGACAGGCCGCCCGCGCGGTCGCCGAGCTGGCCGAGGGGGTGGTCCAGCTTGGTGGAGACGAAGTCGGCGAAGCCGGGGTTGAGGGCGGCCAGGAACTCCGGGGACGGGTAGCCGCCGTCCTGGTAGATGCCCTTGTAGCCGGCGGTGCAGGCGTTGCGGACGTACGTGCCGGTGAGCTGCCAGACGATCCAGTCGGCGGCCTCGACCCAGTGGTCGATCGCGGCGTAGACGTCGGGGGCCTCTTCGAGGATCTGCAGGCCCTTGGCGAACTCCCACTCGGAGGAGATCAGGCCGCCGTAGCGGGGCAGCCAGGACTCGCCGCGCTCCTCGGCGAGCCGGTTGATCCGGTCGGCCTGGCCCTGGGCGGCGTGGTGCTTCCAGAGCTTGACGAAGGCGTGCGGGTGGTCGGCGAACTCGGGCAGCTCGCACAGCGGCGTGCCCTGCGCGTTCACCGGGACCATCGTGCAGGCGGTGAAGTCGGTGCCCACGCCGATGACGTCGGCGGCGTCGACGCCCGCGTCCGCGATCGCGGCGGGGATCGCGTTGCGCAGGACGTCGACGTAGTCCTGCGGGACCTGGAGGGCCCACTCGGGGGGCAGCGCCCGTCCACCGGGGGTGGTCCGGTCGAGCACACCGTGCCGGTATTCGTGCACCGCGGTGCCGAGCTCGGCGCCATCGCTGACCCGGACCACGACGGCGCGGCCGGACAGCGTGCCGAAATCGACTCCCACGACCAGGGGATCATTCGCCATGAGCGAGGAGTGTTATCGCTAACATTCGGCCCGTCAAGACCCCGGTGCAACGTGGACTTAACCGTGATGTGAACGCGCACGGCTGCGGAGGGCACACGAGTAACCCGCGCGTTACCCGGCGCGGTTGGTCCTGGACAGGGGGCGTGTGACACACGCTACTCCCCCAGGGCTACAACTTGGTCACGCTGGGTACCGAAACGGGCGACGGTTGGGTCGGAAGCGTCACCGATGTGGGGTGACGTGATCACTTCCAGGCACAGGTTCCCCGCCGGGTGGAGGTAGAAACCCTCGGATGGGGGACGACTGGATGGGTGGTGGGACGGCCGAACGGGGTAGGGGCGACTGGGGTGTGGACGCGGGAGGCGGGCGCGGGATGTGGACGCGGATGGCGGGACGCGGGAGGCGGGAGGCGGACGCGGACGGCGGGAAGCGGGAGGCGGACCGCGGGAGGCGGGCGCGGGATGTGGGAGGCGGGCGCGGGAGGCGGGCGCGGAACACGAACGACGGGGACAGGCAGGGGCGGGCGGAGGATGACGGGCGGAGGGACGCACTTGAACGCCGTACCGCACGGAGTCGGGCAGCGCCGGGCGGGCAACGCAGGCGGGCAGAGCTGGGCGAACAACGTGAGGCCGGGCAGAGCTGGGCCGGGTAGCGCAAGGCCGGGCAGCACGAAGCCGGGCGGGCAGCACGAGGTCGGACTGAAGCCGGGACGGCGTACACCCAGCCGATGAACCGACCCGCCGGTTCAAGTCCCCGCCACACCGGGCGACGCGGTTCAACTCCCCCGCAGCCGGGACGACGCGGTTCAACTCCCCCGTAGCGCGGGCGACAACAGCGGCGGGGTTCAACTCACCCGTGGTGCGGGCGACGGCAGTGGCGGGGTTCAACTCCCCCAGGCACTCGGTCGCGCAGTTCAACTCTCCCCCAGCGGGGACAGCGAGAGCAGCGGGGTTCAAATCCCCCGGAGACCCGGTCGCGCGGTTCAAATCCCCCCGGCGGGGACAGCGGGAGCGGTCGGGTTCAACTCCCCCGCACATCAGGCCGCACGGTTCACATCCCCCGCCCGGCCACCGCGTCCAACGCCTCGCCGCCCTTCACGTCCCAAGCGCCTCACCCCGAGGCCTCTCACGCCCTAGGCGGCGCACACCCCAGACCTCCCACCCCGATGCAGTTCAGCCCCCAAGGCCCCGCGCAGTCGAGGCGCCCCCGAGGCCCCTCACCCCAAGGCAACTCACCCCAAGGCGGCCCACCCCAGCCCCCTCACCCCCGAGGTGGCGCGACGCTGTCGCGGAGCACCAGGCTCGGGGCGATCGTGCGCCTCGGCTCGCCCAGTTCCGTCCCCGCCACCTGCGCCAGCAGCAGCCCCAGCGTCTCCCGCGCCACCGCGTCGAAGTCCGGTCGCACGGTCGTCAGCGGCGGGATGAAGAACGCCGCCTCCGGCACGTCGTCGAACCCCACCAGGCTCACGTCGTCCGGCACCCGCCTGCCGCGCTCGCTCATCGCCCGCAGGATGCCCAGCGCCAGGTGGTCGTTCGCCGCGAAGATCGCCGTCACCTCCGGCATCCGCGCCAGCATCAGCCCGGCCCGGTACCCGGACGCCGCGCTCCAGTCCGCCGCCACCACCGGCGGCACCTCGGCGCCCGCCTCCTCCAGCGCCCGGCGCCACCCGCGCACCCGGCCCTCGCTGTCGTACCAGTCCGGCGGGCCCGACACGTGCCACACCGTCTGGTGCCCGTGGTCCAGCAGGTGCCGCACGGCGGCCAGCGCGCCCGCCTCCTGGTCGACCGTCACCAGCGCCGAGGCCCGCTCCGGATCGCCGTCGACCGCGACCAGCGGCACGCCGTCCGGCACGTCGGCGAGCGCCTCGCTCGCCGAGTCGGTCGGCGCGATGACGACTATGCCCGCGACCCGCTGGTCCCGGTGCCGCTCGATGGCCTCGGAGATCGACGCCCGGTCCAGGCTCTTGACCAGCCCGACGCTGACCGCGAAGCCCGCCTCCGCCGCCGCCTGCTCGACCGCCGCCAGCAACCACGCGGGCCCGTACAGGGTGGAGTTCTGCGCGACCACCCCGATGACCTGCGAGCGCCCGGTGACCAGGGCGCGGGCCGCGCGGTTGGGCCGGTAGCCCAGCTCCGCGATCGCGGCCCGCACCCGCAGCCTGGTCTGCTCGCGGACGTTGGGGTGGCCGTTCAGCACGCGCGACACGGTCTGGTGGGACACGCCCGCCAGCTTCGCGACGTCCGTCATCGCGGGATCGCGCGTGGTCCTGTTGTCCACTCCTGCCCCACCTTCAACTCAGCTGATCAAGCAACTCAGCCAATCGGCCGGGAAGCCACAAGTGTTAGCGATAACAACGGTCTACCACCGTAGGAGCCGTCACCGTCCATTGTCCACCGTTCGGACACCCCGTTCCGACATTCGGCCGCGCTCCGCCGCGTCGCGGATGCGCGCCCGATCCGGGTGCTCCCGCGTCAACCGGTGCACGTGCCGCAGGAACGCGCCCCGGTCCGGGAACGGCGCGGCTTCCCACACCCGGTCCAGGAAACCGTTCTCGTTGGGCACCCCTGAATCCACCCCGCCGAACGCGATCACCGGTTCCACCCGGCGGAAGTAGGAGTGGAACGGATCGGCCGTGCCCTCGTGGAACGGCGCGAACTCGATCCCGCCGATGGTGAAGTGCAGCGGTTTCCCGGAAATCGGGCCGAGCGCGCGTGAGAGGTCCCCGGACAACGACGCGTGCCGGTGCAGCGCGAGTTCGAGGAATTCCGCTCGCGCGTCGCGGGCGACCAGGTGCACCGGCCCGTAGCCGAGCGCCTGCACCTCCGGCCGGTCCGGCGTCGGTTCGGCCACCAGGCGGAACGGCGTGCGCAGTCGCAGCACGTCACCGCGCCGCCACTCGCGCGCCACCGACAGGTAGGAGCCCGCGGCGGGCACCGCGATCGGCCGCCCGTTGAGCGACGCGCTGCTGCCGCGCGCCCACGACGGCACCCGCACCTTGATCGTGAACCGACCGCCCCTCCCGCCGATTCTGAGCGAAGTGCCCTGCTCAAAGGGAAAACCGGTCTCCTGGGTGATCGAGGTCCCGTTCCAGTGCGCGGTCGTCGGCGCGAAGAGGTTCACGTACAACGATTCCGCGTCGTGGAAGTACACCGAGTCCTGGTACTTGGTCGCGCTCTCCAGACCCGTTCCCTCGCAGCACGTGGCGCCCTGCTTGGGCGTGAAGTCCCGCACCGATCCGGGTGCCAGTCCGATGAAGTAGGTCATCAGCGGGACGTCCGCGCTCGGCGAGTCCTGCTTGGAACCGAGGATCTGGTTGAACAGCGCCCGTTCTCCGTACTCCGCGTACTTGACGTCCGGCTCGTGCCGGAACAGCGCGCGGCCGAGCTTGAGCATGTTGTGCGCGCAGCACGTCTCGGCGTTGTCGCCCGCCAGGGTTTCCGCGATCGCGCCGGGCGCGCGCCAGAACTCACCGGTGCTGGTGCCGCCGATCCGGTAGAGCCGCCGCGGCACCACCATGTCCCAGAAGTTCCGCGCCGCGTCGAGGTACCGCCGCTCGCCGGTGGCCTCGTGCAGCCGCACCAGGCCGGTGAAGACGGGGATGTGCTGGTTGGCGTGCAACCCGGTGAGCACGTCCCGGTTCTCCGCGCACGCGTCGATCAGCGAGTCGAGGTCGAACATCCGCGCCAGCGCGAGGTGCTCCGGTTTGCCGGTGCGGGCGTGCAGGTCGACGACGGCCTCGGCGACGCCGCCGAACTCGCCGCTGGAGAAGATCGACCACATCCGCTGCCGCACCTGCGGGGTGAGCCGGGACAGCCTGGAGTGCATCCAGTCGCCCATGCCGTCGGCCAGGTCGAGCGCGCGCGGGTCGCCGATGGCGGTGTGCGCGTCGAGCAGGCCGCGCAGGATCTTGTGCGCGGTGTAGTACGGGGCCCAGACCACCTGGTAGTTCGAGGAGGTCATGGACTCCAGGGTGATGAACTGGGTCTCCGGGTAGGCCGCGAGGAAGCCGGGATGGCTTGGCGCGCCCCAGGTCCGGCGCACGGGCGCGTCCCGGCCGCGCAGGTCGCGCAGCACCGGACCGGCCTCGTCGCACGGGTACGCGGCGACGTCGCCGTCGGCGGGCCGACCTGCCGCGGCGGCGACCTCGTCCGGCGCGAGGACCCGCGACCACACGCTGATCTCGTCGAACGCGCCCGCGAACACCGGGTCGGCGGCGAAGTGCGAGCGGCCGAGCCAGTGGTGCGCGAGGCCGGTGAGCGGGGTGGTGACGGTGGTGCCGCCGACCGGCGCGCCGTCGACGTAGAGGGTGGCCGAGCCGTCGCCGACGGTGAGCGCGAGGTGGCTCCACTCCCCCACCGGCAGCGGGTTCGGCGCGTCGACGCCCTGCTCGCCGCCGGGTCCGGTGGCGGTGATCGCGAAGCGCGGCACGCCGTTCCCGTTGCGGGCGGCCAGGTACAGGTAGCGGGTGTCGTCGTCGCCGAAGTCGAGCACCCGCGCCCAGTTGGAGGCGTGGGTCGGCTTGACCCAGGCGGCGAACGTGAACCGCTCGGTGGGCAGCGCGGGCAGCTCCACGTACTGGTGGCAGCCGCGCTGGTGCTCGACCGCTCCGCCGAACCTCCCCCGCGCGGCGAGGGTTCCGGGTTCGGCGCGCAGGGCGGCGCGGCTGTCGTGCAGCGCGCCGACGATGGTGTCGATCTTGTCGGTGAACACCCGCTCGCCGGTGCTCGCGCCCGCCTGGGCCAGCATCGACAGGAAGTGCCCGGTGTAGTGGCCGCGCAGGTTGCCGTTCGCCTCGCCGTCAAGACCCTCCCAGCCGCCGGGGGCGACCGCGCCGAGGGTGGGCAGGTTGGCGTTGGCCCGGAACACCTGCACCAGGCGGTTGACGTCGTACCCGCGCGCGTGGGCCAGCACCAGCTCGCGCTTGTCGGCGAGCAGGCCGTCGTGCAGCGCGACCTGGTCGAGCCGGAAGGCGTCGAGCGCGGGCCGAGCGGCAGCGGTGGCGCTGGCGGCAGCGGCAGCGGTGGCGTTCGGGGCGCCCCCGGTGGGCGACGCGGGAGCGGCCGAAGCCGCCCCCGCGCCCACCAGCGGCGCCGTCGCCGCGAGGCCTCCCGCGAGCAGGAAACCCCTCCTCGGCAACGGCACCCGGCTCACCCGACCTTGAACGTCGCGCGCTTGCGCGCGTCGGAGTTGCCCGGTTCGGCCACGACGAGCCTGCCGCTGTCGTGCGCGAGGTAGCCCGCCGCGCTGCCGTGCGGTCGCAGCGACACCGCCGTCTTGTCGGCGAGCCCCTCGACCCGGACGAAGCTGGCCGCGCGCCCGTAGGCGTCGGTGTCCTCGTACGGGTCGACCCGGATGGTCGCGCCGTCGACCACCCGCGCGTACCGGTTGGGGTAGTTGACCGACTGGAGCGCGACCGTGCCCGCGCCGAAGAAGCCCGGCACGAAGCGGAACTGCGAGTCGGCGACGGTGCGCACGTTGCCGTCCACCCGCAGCTTGTAGTCGTAGTGCCGCACGAACAGGTTCGGCGCGTCGAGCGGCGACAGGCGGCTGATGGGGCCGCCCTTGCCGACCGGGACGCCGAACGACGGGGTGCCGTCGTCGTTCCAGTGCACCCGCTGCACGCGGGCGTGCCGGTTCGGGTCGAACAGCGGGTCGCCGGTGATGTCCCGGTAGTCGCGGGCGTGGTAGACCATGACGTCCGCGCCGTCGACCGTGGTGAACGAGTTGTGGCCGGGCCCGTACTGGCCGGTCTCGGCGCTGGTGGCGAAGACCGGGGTCTGCGTCTTGGTCCACGAGCGCGCGTCGAGCAGGTTCGCGTTCTCGTCGGCGGTGAGCAGGCCCATGCAGTAGCGGGAGTCGGTGGCGCTGGCCGAGTAGGTGACGAACACCCGGCCGTTGCGGATCAGCACCGCGGCGCCCTCGTTCACCTTGAAGCCCTGGACCTCCCAGCTCAGCGTGGGAACGGCGATCCGGACCGGCGCGGACTTGAGTGCGAGAGGAGAGGCCATCTCGGCGATGTAGAGGTTGCTGTTGGTGGCGATGCCCGGTTCGCTCTGCGCCCACAGGAAGTACCGCTTGCCCCGGTGCTCGAACGTGGTGGCGTCCAGGGTGAAGGTGTCCCAGGCGGTGGTCATCTGACCGCGCAGCACCCAGCCGTCGGCGCGCGGGTCGGCGTTGGCCGATTCGAGGACGTAGGTGCGGATGCGGAACGGCTCGTTCGAGTCGCCCGCCGCGAAGTAGACGTACCACTTGCCGTCGATGCGGTGCAGCTCCGGCGCCCAGATGTAGCCGCCCATCTTGCCGGAGGTCGGCCGCCGCCAGATGGTGCGCTCGCGGGCGGTCGTCAGACCGTCCAACGTGGACGCTCCCCGGATGACGATGCGGTCGTACTCCGGGACCGAACCGGTCAGGTAGTACATGCCGTCGGTGGGCGGGGTGACGAACGGGTCGGCGCGCTGCTCGACCAGCGGGCTGCGGGTGGGCAGCGCGGGCGTGACGTCGATGGCGGCCTGGCCGGGGACGGCCTGCGCCGAGATCCCCTGTGCCGAGATCCCCTGTGCCGAGACCCCCTGCGCGGCAGCGGTTCCCGCCGACTCCTGGGCCGACGCGGTGGTGGCGCCGAGCGCGGGGATCGTGCTCGCGGCGGCGAGCGCCCCTCCGGCGCGCAGCAGTGACCTGCGGTCGAGCGTGCTCACTGACGGCTCCTGTCCTTGATGCGGAGGAAGGTCACGGAGTGCGGCGGGAACGTGTGGGTGAAGGAGTTGGAGACCTTCACCTTCTCCTCGGTGGGCCGGATCGGCTGGGAGAACTCGGTGTTGACGTCATCGGCGTAGCCCTTGAGCACGGTGGCCTTGACCGTGCCGGAGATCTTGGCCTTGGACCCGAAGTCGAGCTTCGTGCGGGCGGCGTTCGCCTGGGCGTTGACCACCTTGACGATCAGCTCGCCGGTCTTGGCGTCGCGGGTGACGACCTGGCGGAACGGCTCGACCACCTTGTCGTCGCTGAACTCGCCCCACTTCACGCCGTCCAGGAACAGCGTCACCTTCCGGCCACGGACCTGCGCCTTCAGCTCGTACTCGCGACCGGTCTCCACCGAGGTCGAGTCGGTGATGACCGCGCTCTTGGCCCCGTTGACGTGCTTCTCGATCGCGGACTGGGTGTTGTTCCAGCCGCCGACGTTCCACCAGTAGTAGTTGCCGGTGTCCTTGACTCCGAAGGCGAGCAGGAAGCCCTCCTTGCCGGACTGCTTGGTGGCCTTGACGGTCACGTCGTAGTCGCGCCAGCTCTTGTCGCCCGCCGTGACGAGGGTGTTCTCGGTGACCGCGTCGGACTGGGCGAACTTCCCGTCCCGCACCGCCCAGCTGCCACCGGACGTCCTGGTCCAGTTCGCGTCCCCGGCGGAGAAGTCGTCGGAGAACAGGGTGGTCCCGTCCGGCGCGGTGACCTTGACGTCGTCGTAGCTGGCGGCGGTCGCCCAGGTGGACAGGCCGATCGCGCCGGTGATCGGCTCCAGCGTGGAAGGTGTTCCGGAGGCGGTGCTGGGCACGACGTGGTCGCCCGTGTTCGTCATGAACAGCTTCTGCACCTCGTAGCTGGGCGAGCCCCACGACGCGTGGTTGTTGAACCAGATCATGTCCGGCTTCCACTGCACGTAGTCCTCGTTGGACAGCAGCGGCGCGTAGGAGGCCATCTTGACCACGTCGGCGTTGCGCTCCAGGCCGGTCATGTAGGCGGCCTCGGAGAGCGCGTTGAACCACTTGTTGTCCCGCGAGGCGTACTCGCCGAGGAACACCTTGGGCCCGTTGCGGTCGTACGAGTCGTACCGGTTGTTGTTCTCCAGGAACCACTCCGGCGCGCGGTAGTAGTGCTCGTCCACCAGCGCGGTGCCCTCGGCGCGGTTCAGCTCCCACAGCCGGTCGAACGTGGCGCCGGAGGAGTCGGGACCGGAGTTGCCGACGATCGTGATCTCCGGGTGCTTCGCCTCGATGACCCGCTTGAACTCGACGAACCTGGCGAAGTACTCGTTCGGCAGGTTCTCCTCGTTGCCGACGGCCAGGTACTTGAGGTTGAACGGCTTGGGGTGGCCCGCCTCGGCGCGCTTGCGGCCCCAGGTGGAGTCGGCGGGACCGTTGGCGTACTCGATGAGGTCGAGCGCGTCCTGGACGTGCCGCTGGAGCAGCTGCGGGTCGTCGGTGGCTCGGTTCTGGCCGCAGCCGGTGACCAGCGCGGGCACCACGGGCAGCGGCGTGGCGCCGATGTCCTCGGAGAACTGGAAGTACTCGTGGTACCCGAGGCCGTAGGACTGGTTGTAGCCCCAGAAGTTCCAGTTGGTGGCGCGGGTCTCGACCGGGCCGACGGTGTCCTTCCACTGGTACGAGCGGCGGCGCTCGAAGTTCGACGCCTGGTCGTAGCCGTAGTGGCTGCCGGTGTTGACCAGGCAGCCGCCGGGGAAGCGGACGAAGCCTGGCTTGAGGTCGGCGATCTTCTGGGCGAGGTCCTTGCGCAGCCCGTGGCCCTTGAAGGTGTCCTGCGGGATGAGCGAGACCATGTCCAGCCGCAGCGTGCCTGCGCCCGCGCCGCCCACGAGCAGCCTGCCGGTGGTGGACGAGGTGCGGGCGCGGAAGGAGCCGGTGTACTCGGCCCACTCGTCACCGCGCACGGTGAGGCTGAGCGACTGGGCGAGGTCCTTGCCCGCCGGGTCGGTCAGCGCGACGGTGAGCTTGGCGCCGGAGGGCTGGTCGGTGCGCGCCCAGACGGAGAAGTCGTAGCGCGCGGACTGCTCGACGTTGACGCCGCTGTTGTACCCGGAGTTGATGACGCCGGAGGGCAGCCCGAGCTTGAGGTAGCGGCGGTTGCGCTCGTTCATGCGGCCGTCGTCGTCGACGACCTGCGGGTCGCCGCCGGTGGGCGCCCACGCGGTCAGGCCGGTGTAGGCCGCGTTGTCGGCGGGGTCGTACTCGAAGGAGCGGTTCTGCACCAGCTCGGCGTACAGGCCGCCGTCGGCGGCGCGGTTGATGTCCTCGTAGAAGACGCCGTACATGGTGTCGTCGATCGTCGCGCCCTTGCCGGACGGGTCGATCGTCATGGTGTAGTCGGCCTCCGCCGCAGCCCCCGTCGCGGGGACGGCGACGAGCAGGCTCGTGGCAAGGGCGACCGCCAGTGCGCGGTTCATCCGGTGGACTCCTCGGCGAGTCGTGGGTCGAGTCGTGGAGCGTCGGTCGGGGTGCGGCGGTGCGGGTGCGGCGGCGGGGTCCGGGGGATCACGGGAACGCCGCGCGCAGCCGGTCCAGCTCGGCCTTGGTGACCGGCAGGACGGTGCCGTGGCGGGGGCGCGCGGGCAGGTGGTAGTCGGTGGACGGGGTCCACCGGCCGGACGCCAGGTCGGTGGTCTCGAACGGCACGTAGCCGCGACCGCCGAACTCGTCGATCAGCAGGTACCAGCGGTCCTCGGTGTTGGACTTGAACACCGTCGGCCCCTCACCGCGCTCGATCGCCCCCTTGCCGATGCAGTCGGCGACGTGCTCGTAGGAGGTGGAGCGCAGCGAGGTGGAGCGCTCGGCGAGGATGAACTTGCTGCACGGCGTGGTGGACGTGTTGTTCCGCTCGTCCTTGGTGAAGCGGTAGTACTGGCCGCCGTGCTCGACGACGGTGGAGTCGATCACCGAGTAGCCGGGGTCCACCCACACCTGCGGCTCGCTGAAGGTGCGGAAGTCGCGGGTGGTGGCGTAGAGCATCCGGTTGTGGGTGTTGCCGGTGTGCTCCGGGTCGTCCTCGGCGTAGAGCTTGGAGGCCCAGAACACCACGTAGGCCCCGATGCTCGGGTCGTAGTAGGCCTCGGGCGCCCAGGTGTTGCCCGCCGTGTCGGGGGCGACGCGCACGTGCCGCTGCTGCGACCAGGTGACGAGGTCGGTGGACTCCCACACCTCGACGTGCTTGCTCCCCTTGCGCTGCACCAGGTCCCAGTTCCCGTTGCCGTGGATCTTGAGGTCGGTGGCGACGAGGTAGAACTTGTCGCCCTCGGGCGAGCGGATGACGAACGGGTCGCGCACGCCGCGATCGCCCTGCGTGGAGGTGAGCACCGGCTGACCGCCGCCCAGCTCGTCCCAGAGCAGCGGGGTGTTCCCGCGCGAGGCGGCGAAGTGCACCTGCTCGCCGGTGGCGGTGCCCTCGCCGGTGAAGTAGCCGAAGAAGTAGCCCTCGTACGCGGCCGGTTCCGGCATCGGGGTGACGGAGAGTGCGAAGTGCCGAAGCTCCGTTCGGCTTCCCGATCCCACGGCGGCGGTGAGCCGGACCTGCCGCGCGGGCTGCCCGTGCGCGGGTCTGGTGACCTCGCCGGTGGGCGTGACGACGGCGGGGGCGCTGGAGGTCCAGGTCACCGTCGTGCCGTGCAGGCCGGTGGTGGGCAGGGTGAGGTTGCCGCGCACGTCGTCGGCGTCCCAGACGGTCAGCGCCCGCGCGGCCTCGGCGACCTTCTCGCGGTCGGTGGGCTGCGGACGGACGGTCACCGCGAACACCCTGACCTGCTTGGCGGAGCCCTTGCCGATGGTGGCCGTGAGCAGCGCCAACGACGGCAGCAGGCCAGCTCGGGGGCGGGTCACCTTGCCGGTGGGCGAGACGGCGCCGGGATTGGTGGAGTGCCAGGAGATCGTGGTGTCGTGCGGGCCTGTGGTGGGGAGGGCGAGGTCCTCGGTGATCAGCGAGGTGTCGCCGAGCTTGAGCGAGGCGCTGTCGCGGCGGACGCGTTCACGGTCGGAGGTGAAGCCGAGCCCGTGCACCTCGTCGGCGCTCAGAGCCCTGTCGTACAGCCGGAAGTCGCGCACCTCGCCCTTGAGGCGGTGGTCGCCGGGGTAGACCGATCGGCCGATGTGGTTGGCCTTCGTGGACCCGCCGCCGATGTCGCCGGGGCGGATCGTCACGTCGGTGCGCCTGCCCACCTCCACGCCGTCCTCGTAGAGCACGGCGGTGCTCCCGGTCTGGGTGTAGGTGAGCGTCTTCCACACGTCGCGCCGCAGGTCGCGGCCCGAGGTGGTGGTCTGCTCGGTGGACCAGTTCCCGGTGGCGATCGAGCTGCGGTAGGCGTTGCCGGTGGTGAACAGGTAGCCGTCGCCTGCGCTGCCGTTCGTGTTCCCGATGCCCCAGACGAAGTAGGGCGTGGCCTGGTCGGGCGCGATGCGGACCTGGATGGAGGCGGTGACCGAGTCGAGGCCGCGCAGCAGGTCGTCGGGCAGGTCGACGTGGCCGTCGACGCCGCCGAGGCGGAGGCCGTTCGCGCCGCCGGGGACGGCGTCTCCGCTGATCACGGCGTCGCGGCGGGAGGGTGAGGCGTCGTGCGCGGTGGTCCCGGAGGACTCGGTGAGCGGGTAGTGGGCGATCAGGCCGCCGGGCCCCGAGGTGGCCGCCGAGGCGACCGCCGGGGTGACCGTCGGGATGACCGGGGCGAGCGGCACGAGGGCGAGCGCCAACACCGCTGCGAGGGGACGGGGACGGGGCAGAACGGGAGCCATGGGCATCGCTCTCGTCGTGCGCGGCAGAGGTGGCCGCGCGTCGTGAACAGGTACGTCCGGGTGTTGACGTGCGCTGAGTCACAAAAGTGAGCGCTAACATAGGTCGCCCTCAACCTGCGTGTCAAGCGTGCAACATCAAGGTTTCTGGGGGGTTGACGGACCGTATGTGAGCGTTCACTCTTGTCCACCAGGTGACCGAGGTGACCCTGGTCACGCGGTCCCGCCGTCCGCGAGTTCACCGTGGTTCACGTGGAGGATGCCCGTGCTGAAGAAGATCACCGCCGCCGCGTGCGCCGCCTTGATCGGCGCCCTCAGCCTCACCGCCTGCGGGTCGTCCGGTTCCGGCGACTCCGGCTCCTCCGGGGGCGGCGGGGACGACAAGATCACGATGGGGTTCGCCCAGGTCGGCGCCGAGAGCGGGTGGCGCACCGCGAACACCAAGTCCGTGCAGGAGGCCGCCGCCGCGGCGGGTGTCGACCTGAAGTTCTCCGACGCGCAGCAGAAGCAGGAGAACCAGCTCAAGGCGATCCGGTCGTACATCCAGCAGAAGGTCGACGTCATCGCCTTCAGCCCGGTGGTCGAGACCGGCTGGGACACCGTGCTGCTGGAGGCCCAGCGCGCCAACATCCCGGTGATCCTCACCGACCGCGCGGTCGACTCCGACGACACCTCGCTGTACAAGACCTTCCTCGGCTCGGACTTCGTCGAGGAGGGCCGCAAGGCCGGTGACTGGCTGGTGGCGAACGTGCAGGGCGAGGTGAACGTCGCGGAGCTCCAGGGCACCACCGGCGCCGCGCCCGCCATCGACCGCAAGGCCGGGTTCGAGGAGAAGATCGCGGGCAAGTCGAACATCAAGGTCGTGGCCTCGCAGACCGGTGACTTCACCCGGTCCGGCGGCAAGCAGGTCATGGAGGCGTTCCTCAAGTCCAACCCGGAGATCAACGTCGTCTACGCGCACAACGACGACATGGGCCTGGGCGCCATCGAGGCCATCAAGGCCGCGGGCAAGGTGCCGGGCGAGGACATCAAGATCATCACGGTGGACGCCGTCAAGGACGGCATGACCGCGCTGGCGAACGGCGAGATCAACTTCATCGTGGAGTGCAACCCGCTGCTGGGCGAGCAGCTGATGGACCTGGCCAAGAAGGTCGTCGCGGGCGAGGAGATCCCGGCCCGCGTGGTGACCGAGGAGACCACGTTCACCAGCGAGCAGGCCAAGGCCGCGCTGCCCGACCGCAAGTACTGATCCGCACCGCGCGGCGGCTCGACGGCGGGCCGCCGCGCTTCCGGGCGCCGCGCCCGGCGCGCGCACAGCCGCGAGCGCGGCCGAGCCGCCCCGGTCCCCGCGACCGGGGCGGCTCCCCCCGAGCCGCGGTCCCCGCCATCCTCCGGGTGTGGTGGCGGGGACCGCGCCCACTTCTCCCCCAGCGGTGGAGGCTGACCACATGACCGGACCGGTCGTCGACATGCGCGGGATCTCGGTCGAGTTCCCCGGTGTGAAGGCGTTGCAGGAGGTGGACTTCCGGCTGCTGCCCGGCGAGGTCCACGCGCTGATGGGCGAGAACGGGGCTGGGAAGTCCACCCTGATCAAGGCGTTGACCGGCGTGCACCCGCTGGCGGCCGGGGAGATCACCCTCGGCGGGGAGGGGGTCTCGTTCAGCGGACCCGCCCAGGCCCAGGACGCCGGGATCAGCACCGTGTACCAGGAGGTCGCGCTGTGCGCGAACCTCACCGTGGCCGAGAACATCCTGCTGGGGCGCGAACCCCGCCGGTTCGGCGCGATCGACGGGCGCGCGATGCGCGCGCGGGCGCGGGAGCTGCTCGCCCGCATCGGGCTCGACATCGATCCCAAGTCGGTGCTGGCCAGCCACCCCATCGCGGTGCGGCAGCTGGTCGCGATCGCCCGCGCGGTCGCCGTGGACGCGCGGGTGCTGGTGCTGGACGAGCCGACCTCCAGCCTGGACGCCGACGAGGTCGCCGAGCTGTTCCGCATCGTGCGGGTGCTGCGCGACGAGGGCGTCGCGGTGCTGTTCGTGTCGCACTTCCTGGAGCAGGTCTACGAGATCTCCGACCGGATGACGGTGCTGCGCAACGGTCGGGTGGTCGGCGAGTGGAAGACCGCGGAGCTGAGCCGGATCGACCTGGTGACCGCGATGCTCGGACGTGAGCTGGGCGTGCTGGAGGAGATCGAGCACCGGGCGGACAAGGGCCGCAGCGGCGGCGCGCTGCTGGTGGCGGAGGGCTTGGGGCGCAAGGGCGCCATCGAGCCGTTCGACCTGGAGGTGCACGCGGGCGAGGTGGTCGGGCTGGCCGGGCTGCTCGGGTCGGGGCGCACCGAGCTGGCGCGGTTGCTGTTCGGGGCGGACAAGGCCGACTCGGGGACGATCGTGTTCGGCGGGAAGCCGTTGCGGCTCAGCGGTCCCAGCGGGGGTCCCCGAGGGGCGATCGCGGCCGGGATCGCGTTCTCCTCCGAGGACCGCAAGGGCGAGGGGGTCGTCGCGGACCTGAGCATCCGGGACAACCTGATCCTGGCGGTGCAGGCCGCGCGCGGCTGGGCCAGGCCCGTGCCGCGCAAGCAGGCCGACGAGCTGGTGGCGAAGTACCTGGCGATGCTGGACATCCGGCCCGCCAACCCGGACGCGCTGGTCGGCACGCTCTCCGGCGGCAACCAGCAGAAGGTGCTGCTGGCGCGGTGGCTGGTGACCGAGCCGAAGCTGCTGATCCTGGACGAGCCGACCAGGGGCATCGACGTCGGCGCGAAGGCGCAGATCCAGAAGCTGGTGGCGGAGCTGTCCGCCGAGGGCATGGCGGTGCTGTTCATCTCCGCGGAACTGGAGGAAGTCGTGCGCGTCTCCGACCGCGTGGTCGTGCTGCGCGACCGGCGCAAGGTCGCCGAGCTGTCCGGGGTCGACCTGGGCGTGGACGAGGTGGTCGAGCTGATCGCCGCCACCCCGGACAACCGGGTCGCGTCGTGAACCGGCGGTTGCTGTGGCCGCTGCTGGCGCTGGCCGCGCTGCTGCTGCTGAACCTGGTGGTGAGCCCGTCGTTCTTCGCGCTGCGGCTCCAGGACGGGCACCTGTTCGGCAGCCTGGTGGACGTGCTGCGCAACGGCGCGCCCACGCTGCTGATCGCGCTCGGCATGACGCTGGTGATCGCCACCAGGGGCATCGACCTGTCGGTCGGCGCGGTCGCGGCGATCGCGGGCGCGGTGACCTGCACGCACATCGCCGGTGGTGGTGGGGCGGTCAGCGGGATGCTGCTGGCGCTGGTGCTGTGCGCGGTGCTGGGGCTGTGGAACGGGTTCCTGGTGTCGGTGCTGGGGATTCAGCCGATCATCGCGACGCTGGTGCTGATGACGGCGGGTCGGGGCATCGCGATGCTGGTGACCGAGGGGCAGATCATCACCGTCGACGACCCGGCGTTCCGGGAGATCGGCACGGGGTTCTTGTTCTTGCCGATCTCGATCCTGATCAGCCTGGCCGCGCTGGCCGCGACCGCTCTGGTGACCCGCCGGACGGCGCTGGGGTTGTTGATCGAGTCGGTGGGGGTGAACCCGGAGGCCAGCAGGCTGGCCGGGGTGCGCGCCCGCACGATCATCTGGACGGTGTACGTCTTCGCGGCGGTGTGCGCGTGCGTGGCCGGGTTGATGATCAGCTCGAACGTGAGCGCGGCGGACGCGAACAACGCGGGGCTGTGGATCGAGATGGACGCGATCCTGGCGGTGGTGATCGGCGGGACCTCGTTGGCGGGCGGGCGGTACTCGTTGACCGGGACGCTGCTGGGCGCGCTGGTGATCCAGACGCTCACCACGACGGTCT
Organism: Actinosynnema pretiosum; assembly: GCF_024171695.1. Lineage (GTDB taxonomy): Bacteria > Actinomycetota > Actinomycetes > Mycobacteriales > Pseudonocardiaceae > Actinosynnema > Actinosynnema pretiosum. The sequence continues at coordinate 110,373 of NZ_JAMTCF010000025.1, forward strand.
ACGCGATCGGCGTTCCGCCTGAGGTGACGCTGGTGTTCAAGGCGATCGTGGTGATCGCGGTGTGCCTGCTCCAGGCGCCCGCGCTCAGCCGGGTGTTCGCGCGACGTGAGGCGGTGGCGGCATGACGACCGTTCTGGAGCCGCAGCTCCCCGTGAAGGCCGGGCCGAGGGCGCCGTCGCGGTTCTTGCCGGTGATCGCGACGTTCGTGGTGTTCGTGCTGACGTTCGGGGCCGGGTCGGTGGCCTACGAGGGGTTCGCCAGCGGGCAGGTGGTGGCGAACCTGTTCATCGACAACGCGTTCCTGATCGTGCTGGCGGTCGGGATGACGTTCGTGATCCTGACCGGCGGGATCGACCTGTCGGTCGGGTCGGTGATCGCGCTGTCGACGATGATCGCGGCGGCGGGGTTGCGGGCCGGGTGGCCGGTGGTGGTGGTCGTGGTGGCGGTGCTGGCCAGTGGGTCGTTGTTGGGGTTCCTGATGGGGGTGGTGATCCACAAGTTCGGGGTGCAGCCGTTCATCGTGACGCTGGCGGGGATGTTCCTGGCGCGCGGGTTGTGCTTCGTGATCAGCGTGGAGTCGATTTCCATCAAGGACAAGGGGTTTCGGTCGTTGGCCACGGCGACGATCGAGCTTCCGGGTGGGGTGACGATCACGCCGCCGGTGGTGATCGCGTTGGTGGTGGTGGCGGTGGCCGCGTACGTGCTGCACCTGACGCGGTTCGGGCGGACGGTGTACGCGGTTGGCGGGAGTGAGGCCTCGGCTCGGCTGATGGGGTTGCGGACCGGGCGGGTCAAGGTCGGGGTTTACGTGATCAGCGGGTTCTGCTCTTCGTTGGCGGGGTTGTTGTTCGCGTTGTACATGCTGTCGGGGTACAGCCTGCACGGGGTTGGGATGGAGTTGGACGCCATCGCGGCTGTGGTGGTGGGCGGGAGTTTGTTGTCGGGCGGGGTCGGGTTCGTGGTCGGGTCGGTGGCCGGGGTGCTGGTGCTCGGGACCGTGCAGACGTTGATCTCGTTCCAGGGGACGTTGAGCTCGTGGTGGACGAAGATCGTGATCGGTGGGTTGTTGTTGGCGTTCATCGTGTTGCAGCGGTTGATCGTGCGGCGGTCTGGGGGGTAGGGGTTTGGGGGGTGGGGGGGAGAGAGGAAGAGCTGAAAGTCAAAAGCTGAAGGGCTCGCCTCGCCGGCGGGGCAGGCCTCCAAAAAAGAGGGGGACGAGCTCTGTCGGCCGGTGACCGTTAGTGCTCGGTGCCGGTTTACGGCGAACTACTGCGGTGGTCCGGGTCCCTCTTCTCCGTTTGGCCTCCTTTCAGGCAAGCACACTCGAGGTGATCTCAGTGAGGTGTCTGGTCGGTGTTCCAGTTGTGTTCGTAGTGGGTGCAGGTCAGTGCGGCGGCGACGATGAGGGTGAGTTTTCGTGGGCTGGCGGTGGTGTGGCGCAACGCCTTCCACCGTCCGACCAGTAGCGCGAACCCACGCTCGCCTCGACCTCTCAGACCACGCAGGAGCAGGTCGTGGGTCTTCTGGTCCGCATTCAGTTCGGGTTCGGCCCAGCGTTTGCGCGGGGTGCGGTTCGGGGTGACCACCCCGTGCCCCGCGTTGAGATAGCCCTGGTCTGC
>NZ_JAMTCF010000026.1 GCF_024171695.1 Actinosynnema pretiosum
TAGACCTAGTTTCCCAGGCTTATCCCAGAGTACAGGGCAGGTTACCCACGTGTTACTCACCCGTTCGCCGCTCGTGTACCCCGAAGGGCCTTACCGCTCGACTTGCATGTGTTAAGCACGCCGCCAGCGTTCGTCCTGAGCCAGGATCAAACTCTCCAATAATGAATGAGTTGATCGCTCGGACAACACTGACAAAATGTCAGTTGTCCAGTAACAATCTCAAAGGAATCCTCTTGACGAGGATCATAATTTACTGGCCATTCGGCACGCTGTTGAGTTCTCAAAGAACACGCGCACACCATCTCAAGTCCGCGTTGATCCGCGACCCGATCCGGGGCTGGTGTTTCAAGTTTTTCGCCCCGCTCCGTTCCGGTGTTTCCCGGCCCGTTCCGCGCTGGCAGAGAGAACATTACACAAGTCCTCCGCAGAAGTGAAATCGGGGGGTCCGATCCGCCGTTGTCGCTGGTGGACGGGCTGCGGGCGCGGGATGCTGTCCGGGTGTCACCGAACCCCCGCGCGCGCCGCGCGCACCGATGGGGCGGGTACGCCGCCCAGTTATCCCTGCTAGCGGTCGTGTACTACCTCGGAGCGCGCCTCGGCGGGCTCCAAGAGGTGACTGCGGCGCCCGTCACCCCCATGTGGCCACCCACGGGTGTGGCGGTGCTCGCACTCCTGACCGGCGGTCCCCGCCTGTGGCCCGGCATCGCGCTGGGCTCCCTCCTGGTGAACCTGACCGACGCCCCGCTGACGTGGTGGAACCTCGTGGTGTGCGCGGTCGGCACCGGCGGTCCCGTCCTCGCCTACTACCTGCTCCGCCGCGCGGACCTGCAACTGGAGCTCGACCGCACGCGCGACGCGCTCGCGCTGGTGTTCGTCGGCGCGTTCGCCGGGATGCTCCCCGGTTCCCTGCTCGGCAGCGGCTCGCTGCTGCTCGCGGGGGTGATCACGCCCGCCGAGTGGCTGCCCACCTGGGCGGTGTGGTGGACCGGTGAGGCGATGGGCGTGCTGGTGCTGGTCCCGTTCGGCCTGGCGATGCGCGAGCTCGGACCGCTCGGCGAGCGCTGGCGGGCCACGACCGCGCGCCGCGCGCTGGAGGCGAGCGCCCTGATCGTGAGCACGACGGGGCTGATGATGGTCACCTCGGGGACCAAGGCCAGACTGATGTTCCTGATCTTCCCCTTGCTGATCTGGGGGGCGTTGCGCTTCCAGCACCGGGGGGCGGCGCCGTGCGCGCTGATCGCCACGGTGTTCGCCTCGCGCGCGGCGGTGCTGAGCGCGGGTCCGTTCGCCGGGCTGGAGAACGCCCAGCAGAACATGCTGGGGTTGCAGGCCTACAACGGGACGGTGGCGCTGACCGGTCTGGTGCTGGCGGCGGTGATCGCCGAGCGGGACGCGGGCCGGGTGGCGATCGAGCGGACGGTGGAGCAGTTGAGCGCGGTGGTGTCGAGCTACCAGCCACTCCGGCTGGGTGGCGGGATCGCGGACGAGCGGCGGGACGGCCGGAGCCGTCCTGGCGGCCGGGGCGGCAAGAACGGCGGGGGCGGCACGAGCAGCCAGACCGGCCGGACGGGCTTGGCGGGCGGGAGCATCGGGAGCACCAGTAGCTCGCGGAGCGCGGGCAGCGGCGGGACAGGTCTGCCCGAGCAGGTCGGCCCACCCGGTCGGACAGGACGATCCGCTGAAGCGGGCGGGACTGGTGCGGTGGGCGGCCCCCGCGACGCGAGTGGGCCCGGCGAAGCGGGCGGGACTGGTGCAGCGGGCGGCCACCGCGACGCGAGCGGACCCGGCGAAGCCGGAGGCCCCGGCACGGCGGACCGGTCGGGGCGAGCGCCCGCACCTAGGCAGGCGCCTGGCCCCCGGCAGGCGGACCTGGCGGCAGGCCGGGCGGACAGGACCGGCGGAGCGGACTCCCCAGGTGCGACGAACGGCCCCGACGCGACGGGGCACCCCGGCGAAGCCGATCCCCCCAGTCCCCCCGGCGAGACCACCCCGCCCGACCACGCGGGTCGCCCCGACCACGCGGGTCGCCCCGGTCAGGACGGTCGGTAAGTGGACCTCCTGGTGGTTGGTGGTGGTCCGGCCGGTCGGGCGTTGGCGGCCTCGGCCGTGCGACGAGGGCTTGAGGTGTCGCTGGTGGACCCCCGCCCGGAGCGGCCGTGGCGGGCGACGTACGCGGCCTGGTCGGACGAGCTGCCCGAGGGCACGCCGGTCGTGACGCGCTCGCGCGCGCGGGCGTTCTCCACTTCCGAGCACGTGCTGGAGCGCGAGTACTCGGTCCTGGACAACGCCCGCCTGTGGGAGCTCCCCCCTGAGGTCGAGGTGCTCCGCGCGCGCGTGATCGCGCGCGCGGAGGGTCGGGTGCGCCTGGCGGACGGCCGGGTGCTGCGGGCCCGGCGGGTCGTGGACGCGACCGGGTCGCGCGGTGGCCGGGCGGCGCAGACCGCGGTGGGCGTGGTGGTGAGCCAGGCCGAGGCGGAGCCGTTCGTCGCGCCCGGCGAGGCGGTGATCATGGACTGGCGGCGCCCGCCGTCGGCCACCACCGGCGACCCCACGTTCCTCTACGCGGTCCCGCTGGGCCCGGACCGGGTGCTGCTGGAGGAGACCTCCCTCGCCCGCGCGCCCGGTCTGCCGCTGGCGGAGCTGCGGCTGCGGTTGCGGTCGCGGTTGGACGCGCACGGCGTCCGGACGCCGTCCGCCGAGGAGCGGGTGCGCATCCCGCTGGACGCGCCGAAGGCCGAGGACGGGTTCGGCGCGGGCGGCGGTCTGGTGCACCCGGCGACGGGGTACGGGGTGGCCACCGCGCTGCGGCTGGCGCCGGTGGTCGCGGACGCGCTCGCGGCGGGCGGGGGGCCGGAGGTGCTGTGGACGCAGGAGGCGCGAATGGTTCACGCGCTGCGACTGCGCGGTCTCACCGCGTTGCTGTCGCTCGCCCCGCGCGAAATCCCGGAATTCTTTCACCGGTTTTTCCAATTGCCGGTGGAGAACCAGCGGGAGTACCTCTCGCACCGCGATGACCTGCGCGGACTCACCTCAACAATGTTGATCTTGTTCCGGTCGTCGCCCTGGCGGGTGCGGGCCTCGCTGGCGGGTTCGGTGTTCTTCGGCCAAAGCTTGCTGAACAGCGGGTGAACCCACTCGGCAAACGCCGCGCGTAGGGGGAGTATCGGGGGCGTGCCTGCCCTGCTGGACGATGTCCGATTCGCCTTCCAGCCCCTGTTCAACCTGAACACCGGCGGGGTCGTCGCGGTCGAGGCGCTGGCCCGCCCGCACGACGGCAGCGTGCTCGACCTGCTCCAGGCGGCGTTCCGCGCCGGTTACCTGGTGGACGCGGACGTCGCGCTCGCGTGCCGGGCGATCCGGCACGCGGCCGAGCACGAGTTCGGGCTGCCGCTGCACGTCAACCTCATGTCGATGACCGTCGCGGAGCAACCGGAGAAGCTGGAGCCGCTGCTGCGCGCGCTGCACGAGGTCGGCCGCTCCCCCGACCGCCTGGTGGTCGAGCTGGGCGTGCCGTACACGCGCACCCCGCGCAAGGCGCTGCTGGGGGGCGTGCGGTGGCTGCGCGACGCGGGCGTGCGGGTGGCGCTGGACGGGGTGGGCGACGGCGACGTGCCGCTCGCGCTGCTCACCGACGTGGCCCCGGACCAGCTCAAGCTGGACCGGGGCATCGTCGTCGGCCTGCCCGACGACGCGGGCCGCTCGGCGCTGCTGACCGCGCTGCTGGGCGTGTGCGAGCAGACCGGCTCGGTGCTGGTGGCCGAGGGCGTGGAGACCGAGGCGCAGCTGGCCGCGCTGCGGCGGGCCGGGGTGCGGATGGCGCAGGGCGACCTGCTGGCGCCCGCGCGGCGGCGGCCGGACGTGGCCGCGACGATCCCGACCGCGCTCGCCGAGCCCTCGGACCCGGACGCGGTGGCGCGCACGACGCCGAACCTGCGGCTGGCCGGGCCGAGCGTGACCGACTTCCTGCACCCGGCGACCACCTTGCCCGAGTCGGCGACCGCCGAGGAGGTCAGGGAGGTGCTGGCCGCGCAGCCCTCGGTGACCGGCGTGGTGCTGGTGGACGAGCGCGGCAGGCCGTCGTGGACGTTGGAGCGCAACCGGTTCCTGCTGGCGGTGACCGGGCCGTTCGGGCACGCCCTGCACGCCAACCGGGAGGCGTCGCGGCTGGCGGACCGGCCGAGGGCGGTGGGAGCGCGGTTCAGCGCGATGGAGCTGCTGGAGGTCGTCACCCACGGGGACCGGGAGCGGGCGAACGACGACCTGGTCGTGGTGGACGAGGACGACAAGTGCCTCGGCGTGGTGCGGGTGGCGGACGTGGTGCGCGGGGTCGCCGAGCTGAAGGTGGAGCAGGCGGCGTCGATGAACCCGCTGACCCGGTTGCCCGGCAGCGAGTCGATCGCGCGCGAGGTGGAGCGGCGGGTGCTGGCCGGTGAGGTGTTCGCCGTGGGCTGGCTGGACGTGGACTCGTTCAAGGGCGTGAACGACCGGGCCGGGTTCGCGGCGGGCGACGACCTGATCCGGGCGGTGGGCAGGCGGCTGGCCGAGGGGGCGGCCGGGCTGCCCACGGTGCGCGTCGGGCACGTGGGCGGGGACGACTTCCTGCTGGTGGCGGGGCTGGACGAGCTGGTCGGGTTCGGGGCGGGGGTGCTGGACTCGGAGTTCGGCGTCGACGGGCTGCGGGTGACGCTGTCGCTGGCGACGCTGGTGTGCGCGACCGGGTCGGTGGGCTCGTACCGCGAGGTGTCCCGGCTGCTGGCGCCGCTCAAGCGGCAGGCGAAGTCGCTGAGCGGCTCGAGCTGGGTGCTGGGCAGGCCGGGCACGGACCGGGTGGACGTGCTGCGCGGCGGACCGCACCTCGCGGTCGGCTGACACGGCCGGTTGACGCGGTCGGTTGACGCCGTCGGTTGACGCGGTCGGTTGACGCCGTTGGTTGACGCGGCCGGCTGACGCCGTCGACCGACGCCGCCGGCTGACGCGGCACGGGCCCGGCCGAACCAGGACGGGCGAGGCGGGCGGACCCCGGCGAGCAACCCTCAGTTGGATTACCGGCGCATTAACCGTGATGGTGTTACCCCTGTTGGCGGGACCGCCAAAGGTGTTCGACAGCGGAGGGGTGAATTTCGCTCCAATGACGCTCCCTAACCCCGGTAGTCACTCTTAGCATCAGGGTGACTACCCACCGCACGGGGGAGGTCTTTCTGGTGAGCGAAGTCGACGTCACCGCGCTGCCGATTCCGCGTTCCGGGTCCGGGACAGCGCTGACCATCGGGGTCGAGGAGGAGTTCCTGCTGGTGGACGAGGTCACCGGGGAGCTGGTGGCCCTCGGGCCGCAGGTGCTCTCCGGGCCGCCCGACCAGGGGCTCGACCTCCAGCCCGAGATGACGCAGTACCAGGTGGAGAGCGCGACGGCGGTGTGCCGCACGGCCTCCGAGGTGCGCGAGCAGCTGCTCGCGGCGCGCGCGGCGCTGGCCAGGCGGGCGGCGGCGCACGGGGCGCGCCTGGTCGCGTCGGGCGCGCCGGTGCTGGGCGGCGAGCACCCGCCGCCGCTGACCGACCACCCGCGCTACCGGCGGATCATGGAGCGGTACGGGGCGCTGGTGGACGGGCTGACCATCTGCGGGTGCCACGTGCACGTGGGCATCCCGTCGCCGTCCGAGGGCCTGGTGATCAGCAACCACCTGCGGCGCTGGCTGCCGGTGCTGCTGGCGCTGAGCGCGAACTCGCCGTTCCACGAGGGCAGGGACACCGGGTACGCGAGCTGGCGGCACGTGGTGTGGAACCCGTGGCCGTCGGCGGGCCCGCCGCCGTGGTTCGACTCGGTGGAGGACTACCGGCTGGCCACGCACCTGCTGCGCACGAGCGGGGCGGCGCTGGACGACGGGATGGTCTACTGGGACGTCCGGCTGTCCGCGCACCACCCGACCGTGGAGCTGCGGGTGTGCGACGTGGCGGCGACGGTCGAGGAGGCCGTGGTGCTGGCGGCGCTGGTGCGGGCGATCGCGGCGACCGCGCTGTCCGGCGAGGCGGCGCCTCGGGTGTCGGACCGGCTGCTGCGGGTGGCGCTGTGGCAGGCGGCGCGGCACGGGCCGGAGGGGGCGGCGGTGGACCCGCTGAGCGGGGTGCCGGTGCCGTTCGCCGAGGAGGTCGGCGGGCTGCTGCGGTGGTGCGGGGCGGCGCTGGACGCGGCCGGTGACACCGAGCTCGTGGTCGAGGGCGTGGCCAGGGTGCTGCGGGACGGCGGTGGCGCGGCCAGGCAGCGGAAGGCGTACCGCAGGCGGGGCGAGTTCGCCGACGTGGTGGAGCTGCTGACCACCCGGACGTAGGACTCAGGGCGCGGTTCGGCCGAACGGGGCGCATCCTGCGGACGCAGGCTCACCCACCGGGAGGAACGGCCATGACCACCGCGCGAGAGATCATGCACGCGGGCGTGATGTGCGTGCAGGACGACCAGACGTTGGAGGAGGCGGCGGTGATGATGCGGGACATGCGGGTCGGCTCGCTGCCGATCTGCGGGAGCGACGACAAGCTCAAGGGCATCATCACCGACCGGGACATCGTGATCAGCTGCGTCGCGGCGGGCATCTCCCCCGCCGACATGCGGGCCGGTCAGCTCGCGCGGAACCTGCACTGGGTCGACGCGGACACCGACATCACCGACGTGCTGGAGACGATGGAGGTCAACCAGATCCGGCGCATCCCGGTGCTGGAGAACCACCGCCTGGTGGGCATGGTCAGCGAGTCCGACCTGGCCAAGCACCTGGACGACGACCAGCTCGCCGAGTTCATCGAGCGGGTGTACTCCGACTAGGGCGCAGGGACTAGGACGCGGGGACCAGGACGCCGGGACCAGGGCGCGGGCCCGACCGGCGGGCGGCCTCGAACGCGAGGAGGGCGGCTCCCCCTGACCGGGGAGCCGCCCTCTCGACGTGGAGCGGTGCGCTCAGACCGTGAAGCCGAGGGCGCGCAGCTGGTCGCGACCGTCGTCGGTGATCTTCTCCGGGCCCCACGGCGGCATCCACACCCAGTTGATGCGGAAGTCGTCCACGATGCCGCCGCCGACGCCGCCGACCAGCGCGGACCGGGTCTGGTCCTCGATGACGTCGGTCAGCGGGCAGGCCGCCGAGGTGAGCGTCATGTCGATCACGGCGGTGTTGCTCTCGTCGACGCGGATGTCGTAGACGAGGCCGAGGTCGACCACGTTGATGCCCAGCTCGGGGTCGACCACGTCGCGCATGGCCTCCTCGACGTCGTCCAGCGCCGCGATCCCGGCCTTGGGCGCGGGCGGCTCCGGCATCCCCTCGACGCCCCGCACCACGTCCTGCTCCGATGAAGTCACGACTTCGCTCCCTCGCTGCGGGAAACCGCGTCCTTGAAAGCCATCCAGCCCAGCAGCGCGCACTTCACGCGCGCCGGGTACTTCGCCACGCCCGCGAACGCGATGCCGTCCTCCAGCACGTCCTCGTCCGGCTCCACCTGGCCCCGGCCCTGCATCAGCTCGACGAACGCGTCGAGCTTGTCCATGGCCTGGGAGACCGGCTTGCCGACCACCAGGTCGGTGAGCACGGACGTGGCGGCCTGGCTGATCGAGCAGCCCTGGCCGTCGTAGGAGACGTCGGCGACGAGCGGCCCGTCCAGCTTCACCCTGAGCGTGACCTCGTCACCGCAGGTGGGGTTGATCTGGTGGGACTCGGCGTCGTACGGGTCCCGCAGGCCTCGGCCGTGCGGGTTCTTGTAGTGGTCCAGGATGATCTCCTGGTACATCTGCTGAAGCTGCATCACGCCACCCCGAAGAACTTCTGCGCCTCGCGGACGGCGGACAGCAGCGCGTCCACCTCGCCCTGCGTGTTGTAGAGGTAGAAGCTCGCGCGCACGGTCGCCGCGGCGTTCATCCTGCGGTGCAGCGGCCACGCGCAGTGGTGGCCGACGCGGACCGCGACGCCGAGGCTGTCCAGGACCTGGCCGACGTCGTGCGCGTGCACCCCGTCGACCACGAACGAGACCGCGCCGCCCCGGTCGGCGAGGTCGGTGGGGCCGACCACGCGCACGCCGGGAATGGCCGCCAGGCCGCTGAGGGCGGCGGCGACCAGTTCGTGCTCGTGCGCGGCGACCCGGTCCATGCCGACCGCGTTCAGGTAGTCGACGGCGGCGCCGAGCGCGACGGCCTGCGAGGTCATCGGCACGCCCGCCTCGAACCGCTGCGGCGGCGGGGCGAACGTGGAGCGGGCCATCTCGACCATCTCGATCATGGAGCCGCCGGTGAGGAACGGGGGCAGCGCCTCCAGGAGCGCGCGGCGGCCGTAGAGGACGCCGACGCCCGAGGGACCGAGCATCTTGTGGCCGCTGAAGACGGCGAAGTCCACGCCGAGGGCGCGGAAGTCGACGGGCGCGTGCGGCACGGACTGGCAGGCGTCGAGCACGGTCAGCGCGCCGACCCGCGCCGCCGCGGCGACGAGGGCGGCGACCGGGTTGACCGTGCCGAGCACGTTGGACTGGTGGGTGAACGCGAGCACCTTGGTGCGCTCGTTCACCACCTCGTCCAGGTTCGACAGGTCGAGCCTGCCCTCGTCGGTGACGCCGAGCCAGCGCAGCGTGGCCCCGGTGCGCAGCGCGAGCTGCTGCCACGGCACCAGGTTGGCGTGGTGCTCCATCTCGGTCACGACGATCTCGTCGCCGGGGCCGAGCCGGAAGCGCTCGGCCTCCGGGCCCGCCGTGGCCGCGTTGCCCATGGCGTACGCGACCAGGTTGACGCCCTCGGTCGCGTTCTTGGTGAACACGACCTCGTCGACGCCGACGCCGACGAAGCCCGCGATCCTGCGGCGGGCGTCCTCGTAGGCGTCGGTGGCCTCCTCGGCCAGCTGGTGCGCGCCGCGGTGGACCGCGGCGTTGGCGGTCTCCAGGAACGCCCGCTCGGCGTCCAGGACCTGGCTCGGGCGCTGCGAGGTGGCGCCGGAGTCGAGGTAGACCAGCCGCTTGCCCTCGCGCACGGTGCGGCCCAGGATCGGGAAGTCCGCGCGCACGACTTCGACGTCCAGCGGAGCAGCGGTGGTGGTCACGGCTCCGACGCCTCCTCTCGGTCTGGGGTCTCCCCCGGTGAAGGGGTCTCCCCCGGTGGAACGTCAGGCGATGCTCGCGGCTTCCTGCTTGCCGGTGTACTTCACGTAACCCTCGGACTCGAGCTGGTCGGCCAGCTCGGGGCCGCCGGACTCGACGATCCGGCCGCCCGCGAAGACGTGCACGAAGTCGGGCGAGATGTACTTGAGGATGCGGGTGTAGTGCGTGATCAGCATGACGCCGACCTCGTTGGACGCCTTGTAGCGGTTGACGCCCTCGGACACCACGCGCAGCGCGTCCACGTCGAGGCCCGAGTCGGTCTCGTCCAGGATCGCGATCTTCGGCTGGAGCAGGCCCAGCTGGAGGATCTCGTGGCGCTTCTTCTCGCCGCCGGAGAAGCCCTCGTTGACCGAGCGCTCGGCGAAGGCCGGGTCGATGTCCAGCTCGGACATCGCGCCCTTGACCTCCTTGACCCAGTGGCGCAGGTTCGGGGCCTCGCCGCGCACGGCGGTGGCGGCGCTGCGCAGGAAGTTCGACATCGAGACGCCGGGCACCTCGACCGGGTACTGCATGGCGAGGAACAGGCCCGCGCGGGCGCGCTCGTCGACGCTCATCTCCAGGACGTCCTCGCCGTCCAGGGTGACGGTGCCCGAGGTGATCTGGTACTTCGGGTGGCCCGCGATGGCGTAGGACAGCGTGGACTTGCCGGAGCCGTTGGGGCCCATGATGGCGTGGGTCTCACCGGCGTTGATGGTGAGGTCGACGCCCTTGAGGATCTCCTTGGTCGTCTCGTCGGCGACGACCGAGACGTGCAGGTCCTTGATCTCCAGAGTGGCCATGAGCTGTTCTCAGTTCTCCTGGTGAGGCAGTGCGAAGTCAGTTGGTGGTGGTGGTGACGTCCACGTGGACGTCACCACCGCGCAGTTCCACGGCGAACACGTCGACCGGGTCGGACGCGGGCGGCGAGGAGGGCTTGCCGGTGGCCAGGTCGAAGCACGACCCGTGCAGCCAGCACTCGATGCCCTTGCGGGTCACCTCGCCCTCGCTCAGGGAGATCGCGGCGTGGCTGCACTCGTCGCGCAGCGCGTGCACGGCGTCCCCCTGCCGGACCAGCACGACCGGGACCTGCTCGTCGCCGACCTGGAACGCGACCGGCACGCGGTCGGTCAGGTCGGCGAGCGAGCACACCCGGACGGCGGTCACACGCCCACGGCTTCCAGTTCCGCCTCGATCGCGGCCTCGAGGCGCTCGCGCACCTCGGGGACGCTGATCTTCAGCAGGATCTCGTGGAAGAAGCCCCGGACGACCAGCCTGCGCGCCTGGTCCTCGGGGATGCCCCTGGCCTGGAGGTAGAACAGCTGCTCGTCGTCGAACCGGCCGGTGGCGCTGGCGTGGCCCGCGCCCTCGATCTCACCGGTCTCGATCTCCAGGTTCGGCACCGAGTCGGCGCGGGCGCCGTCGGTGAGGACCAGGTTGCGGTTCAGCTCGTAGGTGTCGGTGCCCTCGGCCGCCGCGCGGATCAGGACGTCGCCGATCCACACGGTGTGCGCGCCCTCGCCCTGCAGCGCGCCCTTGTAGACGACGTTGCTGCGGCAGTTCGGCACCGAGTGGTCGATGAACGGCCGGTGCTCCAGGTGCTGGCCCGCGTCGGCGAAGTACAGGCCGTGCAGCTCGGCGTCGCCGCCCCGGTCCGCGTAGGACACGAGGGGGGTGAGCCGGACCAGGTCGCCGCCGAGGGTGACGGCGGTGTGCCGCACCTTGGCGTCGCGGCCGAGCCGGATGTGGTGCGTGGAGACGTGCACCGCGTCGTCGGCCCAGTCCTGCACGGTGACGACGGTGAGGTCCGCGCCGTCGCCGACGACGATCTCGACGTTGTCGGCGTACGCGCCGGAGCCCCGGTGGTCCAGGACCACGACGGCCTTGGCGAACTTGTCCGCGCGCACCTGCACGTGGCCGTACGCGACCTGGCCCTCGCCCGCGCCGGTGACGGTCACGGTGGTCGGGGCCAGCTCGGTGTCGCCGGGCAGGGTGATCACGGTCGCCTGGGCGAACGCGGACCACGCCTGGGCGGCGACCCGGTCGCCGGGGACGCCCGCGGCGCCGAGGCGCTCGTCGTCGCGACCCACGGTCTCGACCTTGACGGCCTCGGGCGCGTCGACCTCGACGGTGGCCGCGCCGGTGGCCTCGGCCCCGCTGTGCAGGCCCGCCATGCGCTTGAGCGGGGTGAAGCGCCAGATCTCCTCGCGCCCGCCGGGCACCTCGAACGCCGCCACGTCGTAGGACGTGAAGTGGTCGGCGCGCGAGGTGACCAGCGTTCCCGCGCCGTGCGAGTGGGCCGTCAGGCCGTGCTGCTCTTCGGTGGTGACGGCCATGTCAGCCGACGGCCCCTTCCATCTGAAGCTCGATCAGGCGGTTCAACTCCAGCGCGTACTCCATGGGCAGCTCGCGCGCGATGGGCTCGACGAACCCGCGCACGATCATGGCCATGGCCTCGTCCTCGTTGAGGCCGCGCGACATCAGGTAGAACAGCTGGTCCTCGGACACCTTGGAGACGGTGGCCTCGTGGCCCATGGCCACGTCGTCCTCGCGGACGTCCACGTACGGGTAGGTGTCGGAGCGGCTGATCGTGTCGACCAGCAGCGCGTCGCACTTGACCGTGGACTTGGAGTGGTGCGCCCGCTTGTTGACCTGGACCAGGCCGCGGTACGAGGCCCGGCCGCCGCCGCGCGCCACCGACTTCGACACGATGGTCGAGGAGGTGTGCGGGGCCATGTGGACCATCTTCGCGCCGGTGTCCTGGTGCTGGCCCTCGCCGGCGAACGCGATCGAGAGGACCTCGCCCTTGGCGTGCTCGCCCATCAGGTACACGGCCGGGTACTTCATGGTGACCTTGGAGCCGATGTTGCCGTCGACCCACTCCATGGTCGCGCCCGCCTCGGCCTTGGCCCGCTTGGTGACCAGGTTGTAGACGTTGTTCGACCAGTTCTGGATCGTCGTGTAGCGGCAGCGACCGCCCTTCTTCACGACGATCTCCACGACCGCGGAGTGCAGCGAGTCGGAGGAGTAGATCGGGGCGGTGCAGCCCTCGACGTAGTGGACGTAGGCGTCCTCGTCGACGATGATCAGCGTCCGCTCGAACTGGCCCATGTTCTCGGTGTTGATCCGGAAGTAGGCCTGGAGCGGGATGTCCACGTGGACGCCCTTGGGCACGTAGATGAACGAGCCGCCGGACCAGGTCGCGGAGTTCAGCGCGGAGAACTTGTTGTCGCCGGCCGGGATGACCGAGCCGAAGTACTCCTTGAAGAGCTCGGGGTGCTCCTTGAGACCGGTGTCGGTGTCCAGGAAGATGACGCCCTGCTCCTCCAGGTCCTCGCGGATCTGGTGGTAGACCACCTCGGACTCGTACTGGGCGGCGACGCCCGCGACGAGGCGCTGCTTCTCCGCCTCGGGGATGCCGAGCCGGTCGTAGGTGTTCTTGATCTCCTCGGGCAGGTCCTCCCAGGAAGCGGCCTGCTTCTCGGTGGAGCGCACGAAGTACTTGATGTTGTCGAAGTCGATGCCCGACAGGTCGGAGCCCCACGACGGCATGGGCTTGCGGTCGAACAGCCGCAGCGCCTTGAGCCGGTACTCGAGCATCCACTCGGGCTCGTTCTTCTTGCCCGAGATGTCCCGGACGACGTCCTCGTTCAAACCACGACGGGCGCTCGCGCCTGCCACATCCGAGTCGGCCCAGCCGAACTCGTAGTTCCCGATGCTCGCCAGGGTCTCTTCCTGGGTGAGCGGGACCGTGGTGGTTCGCTGCTCGGCAGCGGCAGTCATGCGGGCTCCCCTCCATGTGGGTCGCGGGGTGTGTTCGGGGTGCTGCTCTTCGGGATGTGCGTGGTGCAGACGGCGTCGCCCCTCGCGATGGTGGCGAGCCGCTGCACGTGCGTGCCGAGCAGGTCGGCGAAGGCCGCCGTCTCGGTCTCGCACAGCTGCGGGAACTCCGCGGCGACGTGCGCGACCGGGCACAGGTGCTGGCAGAGCTGCTCGCCCGCCCCGGCGGCGCGCGCCGAGGCAGCGTAGCCCTCCCTGCTCAGCGCGGCGGCCAGGGCCTTGGTCCGCCCGGCGGGCTCGCACTGCTCCACGATGGCCTGGCGGTGCCGGTCGACGAGTGCGTGCACCCGGCGCTCGGCGAAGGCCCGTACCGCCTCCTCCCCGCCCTGTTCGGCGAGGAACCGCAACGCGGCCACGGCGAGGTCGTCGTAGGCGTGCCCGAAGCGGGCGCGCCCCTGCTCGGTGAGCTGGAAGAGCTTGGCGGGCCTGCCGCGACCTCGCTGGCCGCGCCTTGGCGCCTCCCGGCCGGTCGCCTCGCCGTCGGCGACCAGCGCGTCGATGTGCCTGCGCACCGCGGCCTGGCTGATGCCGACCCGCTCCGCCACCGAGGCGGCGGTGATGGGTCCTTGCTCCAGCAGCAGTCGGGCCACGATGTGCCGGGTCCGACCGTCGTGCCCCTGGGGCACGGCGGCGTGGAAGGCCCCGGCGTTTTTCACAACACCAGTGTTGCTTATTTAGGGCGAGGGTGCAAAACCGGGGGGCGGAGGGAGCGGGGAGGGGGCTGTGAGCTGCGGGTTTGGAGGTTCGGGAGGGAGTGGGGGCGGTGAGCGTAAAGGCGGGGCGGGGAGTGGACGGGGCGCGGAACGGCGGGGACGACGGGCGGTGTGGCGGGCGGCGGGCGGCATGGCGGGCGACGGGCGGTGGGCGACGGGCGGCGAATCGACTCGGCGGCGATGACGGGCAAGACGGCGACAGCGGCTGATGACCGGGCGAGGGCGAGACGGCGGCACGAGGGTCACGGGGGCACGGCGCACCTAAGCGGGCAGATGACCAGGCGCGGGTGAGATTTCCCGGCGCGGGCGCGGCAGTCGGCCCGGACAGCGCGGTGGCGCGGTGGCGCGGTGGCGCGGTGGCGCGGCGGCCCGGCGGCCCGGCGGCCCGGCGGACGTTGAAACGGATCAGTTATCCACATCGTGCTACCGTCCGACCCGGAAACGGATAGTTCATCCGATCAACCGGAGGGGTCATGGGCGCGAAGCGTGCCGTCGTCACGGCGGGCACCGGCGGGATCGGGTTGGAGACGGCGGTGGGGCTGGCCGAGGCCGGGTTCGCGGTCACCGTCGTCGGGCGGGACGCCGGGCGGGGCGCGGCGGCGGTCGAGCGGATCGACGCCGCGGGTCGGGCGGCGGGCGGCGGCGCGGTCCCGGCGCGGTTCCTGCGGGTCGACCTGTCCTCGCTCGCCGAGGTGCGCGGGTTGGCCGGGGTGCTCGGCGCCGAGGGGCGCCTCGACGTGCTGGTGAACAACGTGGGCGGGTTCTTCGTGGAGCGGCGGGAGTTCGGCGGGGTCGAGGCCTCGTTCGTGCTCAACCACCTGTCGCCCTACCTGCTCACCGAGCTGCTGCTGCCCGCGCTCACCGCGAGCGCCCCCAGCCGGGTGGTCGCCGTGTCCTCGGCGGCGGTGGCGCTGGGCGGGCGGCGGTTCGACTCGGCCGAGCCGGGCGGGAGTTACTACGGGTTCCACCGGTACGGGCGGGCCAAGCTGGCGAACCTCGCCTACTCGCTCGACCTCGCGAAGCGGCTGGAGGGGACGGGGGTCGCGGTGCTCGCGGCCGATCCCGGCGGGGCGTCCACCGACCTGAGCACCAGGACCATGACCGACCCCCGGATCGTCAGCCCGGCGCTGCGGGTGCTGTGGCCGGTGCTGGGGCGGGTTTTCGCGCGCTCCACCTCCGGGTCGGCCCGCGACGCGGCGCGGTCGTCCCTGGTCGCGGCCACCGATCCGGGACTGGCCGGGCGGACCGGGATCGTGATCGGGGCCGACGGGCGGGTCGCCAGGCCCGCGCGGGCCGCGACGAGTCCCGCCGTGGCGGCCTCGGTGCGGCAGCTCAGCGAGCGGCTGGTGGCCGAGCGGCGCGACTAGACTCGCCCGCGTGCCGACCACCCCGCTGCGCAAGGACGCCGCCCGCAACTGGGAGCGGATCGTCCGCGTGGCCCGCGAGCTGATCGACGACGGCTCGCCGGTGCAGCTCAACGACGTCGCCCGCCGCGCGGGGCTGGGCGTCGGCACCGTGTACCGGCACTTCCCCACCGCCGAGGCGCTGGTGGAGGCGGTGGCCGCGCCGGGGCTGGAGGAGCTGGTCGCCGCCGCCGAGCGGGCCGCCGCCGACCCCGACCCGTGGCGGGCGTTCGACGTGTTCCTGCGCCGGGTGGTGGAGGTGCAGGTGACCGACGCGGCCGTGCCCGGCGTCGCCTCCTCCCCCACCGACGCGCTGCCGCGCACGACCGAGCTCAAGCTGTCGATGTGGGCGGTGGGCGGGTCGGTGCTCGACCGGGTGCGGGCCGCCGGGCTGGTCCGGCCGGACCTGACGGCGGACGACCTGACGCCGCTGGTGTGCGGCGTCGCGCACGCGGTGGGGTTGGCGGGCGGCACGCGGGAGCAGCGGGTGGCGACCGCGCACCGCTACCTGGACCTGCTGCTCGGCGGACTGCGCGCGGCTCCCCCGGCGGCCTGAGCGGCCCCTCGCGGTGCGCGACCGTCGTGCGTGGTCGCCACCTCGCAGTCGCTACCCTGCGCACGTGGGGACGGGTGCAGAGCGGGTGATCAGCGGCGCGGTGCTCGGTGACCGCGACGGGATCGGCGAGGCGGCTCCGCTGGAGGCCGTCGAGCGCAGGCAGTTGGACATCGTGCGGCGGTGGGGCACGGTCGGCGCGCTGCTGCTCGCGGTCGGGTCGCTGGGCGCGGGCGCCGCGCCGGTGCTGAGCCCGCTGCCGGGCACCCCGGTGCTCGGGCTGTTCGCCCGGATGCCCAGCGCGACGCTGGCGGTGGCCTGGACCGGCATCTTCATGATCGTCTCGGCCTGGCTGTGGCTCGGCCGTTTCGCCCGCCCCGGCCGTCCCCGGCTGGTCTCGCGCAGCCAGATGGACCGCACGCTGATGATGTGGATCACGCCGCTGGTCTTCGTGCTGCCCATGTTCAGCCGCGACGTCTACAGCTACCTCGCGCAGAGCCAGATCGCCGCCAACGGCCAGGACCCGTACGAGCTGGGACCGGCCACGGCGCTGGGCGTGGACAACGTGCTCACCCAGAACGTGCCGACCATCTGGCGCGAGACCCCCGCCCCGTACGGGCCGCTGTTCCTGGCGCTGGGCCGGGTCATCTCGGCGGTGACCGGCGACCACGTGCTGCCCGGCGTGTTCCTGCACCGGATGCTGGCCCTGGTCGGCCTGGCCATGATCGTGTGGGCGCTGCCGCGCCTGGCGGTGCGGTTCGGCGTGCCCGAGGTGAGCGCGCTGTGGCTGGGCGCGGCCAACCCGCTGGTGCTGTTCCACCTGGTCGTGGGCGTGCACAACGAGGCGCTGGCGATCGGCCTGATGCTGGTGGGCATCGAGGTGGCGCTGCGCCGCCTGCCGGTGCACAACCCCGGCGACCCGCTCACCCGCGACGAGCTGCTGTGGGTGGCGCTCGGCGCGGCCCTGATCACGCTGGGCGCGATGGTGAAGCTCCCGGCCGCGCTGGCGCTGGGCTTCCTCGGCATCATCGTGGCCCGCAGGCGCGGCGGTCGGCTGCGGGACCTGCTGTCGGTGGCGGTGTTCATGCTGGCGGTGGCCGTGGTGGTGACCGTGGCGACCTGCTTCGGCACCGGGCTCGGGTTCGGCTGGACCGAGACGCTGAACACGGCGGGCACGGTGAAGAGCTGGATGTCGCCGCCGACCGCGGTGGGCTTCCTCGGCGGCGGGCTGGGGCTGCTGCTGGGCCTGGGCAACCACACCGACTCGACGATCGCGCTCGCCAGGCTGATCGGGCAGGGCGTGTACGTGGTGATCGTCGGCTCGCTGCTGTGGAAGGCGTTCCGGGGCCGGATCAAGGCGGTCAACGGGCTCGGCGCGGGCCTCGGCGCGGTGCTGGTGCTCGGGCCGGTGCTCCAGCCCTGGTACCTGCTGTGGGCGGCGCTGCCGCTGGCGACGGCGGTGCTGGCCAAGCGGTTCCGGCTGGTGGCGACGGCGGGCAGCGCGATCATCGCGGTGGTGCTGCCGCCGACCGGGGCCGCGTTCGACGGGCGCGCGTACGTGCTGCCGCAGGCGGTGCTGGGAGCGGTGCTGGTGTTCGCGCTGTGCCTGTTCGTGGCGCGCAAGCACGTCGGACCGCTGATCAAGCGCGATCCGCTGCCCGGCGCCGCGTAGCTCGACCGTGAGTCCCCGACCACGCTGAGCAGCAATTCGGTCACGAGGGGTAACCCCCGATCACCCGCACGAGATGTCCGTGGTGTCCTTCCAGTGTCCGCAGGGATCTTGGAAGCCCACCACGGGTGATCGAGGGGGAACGGGCGTGAGCGCTGGCTCCGAGCAGTCCGGGCAGGCCGGGCAGAGCGGTCAGGCTGGACAGTCTGAGCAGGTCGGTCAGTCCGGGCAGGCCGCCGGGGGCATCCCGAAGGAGCAGGTCCGCTTCGCGGTGGTGCTCAACGGCGGGGTGAGCCTGGCCGTGTGGATGGGCGGCTCCGTGCTGGAGCTGGACCGGCTCACCCGCAGCACCGGCCCGTACCGGCACCTGCTCGACATGGTCGGCGCGACCGCCCGCGCCGACGTCATCACCGGCACCTCGGCGGGCGGCATCAACGGGGCCGCGCTGGCGCTCTCGCAGGTCAACGAGGCCGCGAAGCTGGAGCGGCTGCGGGACCTGTGGTCCGAGCAGGGCCGCATGGAGCAGCTGCTGCGCACCCCGTTCCAGGGCGACCCGGTGTCGCTGCTGCGCGGCGACGAGTTCTTCCTGCCCCGGCTGCACGAGGCCCTCGAACGCCTCACCGACGACTACCGGCCGCTGCCCGCGCACGAGCGCCCGGTGGACCTGCGGATCACCACGACCCTGCTCACCGGGGTGCCGTCGGTGACCTACGACGACCTCGGCGAGGCCCTGGTCCAGTCCAGCCACCAGGGCAGCTTCTCGTTCCGCCGCGACCCGTACGGCTGGGCGAGGCCCGCCGGGGAGACCGCGCAGGAGCGCCCGCGCGACGACTTCGCCCCGACCGGGCTGGACCGGCTCATCCCCAGGATGGCGCTGGCCGCGCGCGCGTCCGCGTCGTTCCCGTTCGCGTTCGAGCCCTCGCGGGTGCCGGTCAACGGCGGCGGCCCGGTCGACATGGCGGGCGTGGCCTCGTGGACCGACGGCGACCGCGACCTGTCCCGGTACGCGGTGGACGGCGGCGTGCTGGTCAACACCCCCACCAGGGAGGCGCTGGAGGCGATCGACCGGATGCCCGCCGAGGGCCCGGTGCGGCGGGTGATGCTGCTGGTGTTCCCGCACGCGCCCGGCGCGCCCGAGGGCGCCGCGTCCCCCGAGCCCGGCCCGCCGACGGCGGTCGGCGCGGGCGGGCAGCTGCTGGGCGCGCTGACCAGCCAGAGCGGGCGCACCTACGTGGAGCGCATCGAGGAGCACAACCGGCGGGCCGCGACCCGGCGCGGCGGGCGCAGCGCGCTGCTGTCCCGGCTGCACCGCGAGGACGCGCCGATCACCCGCAGCCTGTACGAGCTGACCAGGACCCTGCGCGGGCACTACGAGGACGTGCGCATCCGGCTCGCCGCCCGCGACCTGGCCACCCGCGAGCTGGACAAGCCCGGCTCGAACGCGGCGGGCTGGACGTTCGAGCGGGTGCGGGCCGCCGCCGAGGTCGCGCAGCGGAGCTGGCTGCGCGAGCACGGCAGCCTGCCGTACGTGCCGGTGCCGCCGCTGCCGGTGGCCGCGCCGGTCACCGGCTGGCCGTGGGGCATCTCGATGGCCGAGCGGCTGGTCACCGCCGCGATGGACCTGCTCAAGCGGCTGGTGTGGGTGGTGCCCGCCGAGGGGCCGGGCCTGGACGACTGCGCGCTGATCACCGGCGACCGGACCGTGCTGCACCGGGTGCGCGCGGAGCTGCGCAGGCTGCACGAGGAGCTGGACTCGGAGCAGGTGCGGGCGGGCGTCGAGGCGCGGGTGCGGGCCTCGCTGCGGCTGCCCGACGACCGGCCGGTCGAGCTGAACCAGATGTACTGGCGGGAGCGGCTGCAGAACTTCACCGAGCGGATGGGCGCGGACTCCGACGAGGAGCTCGGGCAGCGGGTGCGGGCGCAGGTGGCGCTGGTCGCCGAGGTGCTCGGGCACGCGCACGCGATCATCACCCGGTTGAGCCCCGAGCGGCGGGCGATGGTCGGGCTGGAGCCGTGGTGCCTGCTGCTGACCGAGCCGGTCACGCGCGGCGAGGCCGAGGTGGGGCTGGTCGGGGACGACGTGTGGCTGTCCCGGCTGCTCGCGCTGGAGGTGGCCACGACCTGCCTGGCCGACGACTCGATCAGCGGGCTCGACCAGGCCGTGGAGCTGGTGCAGGTCAGCCTGCGCACCCGCAACGCGTTCGCCGACTACAGCCGCACCCCCGACGACAAGGCGGGCGGGGCGTCGCTGAGCCGGTTCTCCGGATTCCTCAAGCGGTCGTGGCGGGTCAACGACTGGATCTGGGGCAGGCTCGACGGGGCGTCGATGCTGTGCCGGGTGCTGTTCGAGCCGACCAGGCTGCGGCGGGTCGACAAGCTCGCGGGCGGACTGCCCGGTGACGCCGCGCAGCGCGCCGGGGCGGTCGTGGCGGACCTGGTGGCGGAGCTGTTCGGCAGCGTCCTGCCCGAGGAGCTGCGGGCGGCGCGGGACGCGGCGGTGGCCGAGCTGACCGGGGTGTACGCCTCCGGCGAGGCCGACCTGCCGCCCACCTGCGCGGCGCTCGCCGACCTGGCCGCGTGGGGGCTGCACGCGCGGATCATCTGCGAGGAGCTGCCCGCGCTGCGGCAGGCGATCCTGGCCGACCGGGCGGACGGGGCGGACCGGCGCTCGCGCGGCGAGCTGTTCCTGGAGGAGCACGCCGGGCTGCTGGCCAGGCTCGCCACGCCGCCGATCAGCACCGAGGAGACGGCGGCGCTGGGCGTGCTGGCGCTGCGCGCGTTCGACCGGGCGGGCATCGGGCGGGAGCCGATCGGCCAGGAGGCGGGCAGCGACCAGGTGATCCGCACGGCGGCGACGGCGGCGGCGGTCGCGGTGACCGTGGCCGACAGCGACCGGTCGGGGCTGGGGCCGGTGAAGCCGCTGACCAGGGCGCTGCGCGGGGCGGCGCTGCTGCCCTACTGGATGATCAACGGGTTGACCAGGGGCGGGAACCTGGCCCGGTTCCTGGGGCTGGTCGGGCTGGCGCTGGGCGGGGCGCTGCTGGTGCTGTCGCTGTTCGACCTGCTGCCCGGTTGGGCGGTGGCCCCGGCCGCCGCGCTGGGGGCGGCGACGCTGCTGGCCGCGTTCGGGTACGCCGCGCTGCGGTCGGGGACGCTGCTGCACGGGCTGGTGCTGCTGTCGCCGGTGCTGCCGCTGGTGTCGGTGGCGGTGACGCGGTCGGAGGCCGCGCTGGGCGGCGGCACGGGCCAGGAGGGGGCGACCACGGGGGTGGTCGCGATCGCCGGGGTGGGGGTGGTGGTGGCGTGCCTGCTGGCGCTGGGCAGCCTGCCGTCCCCGGTGGGCACGCCGCTGGCGGTGCTCAAGCGGGTGCGGGTGCCGAAGCGGCTGGTCGGGGTGGTGGTGGCGGCCGGGGTGCTGTGGTTGGGCGCGCGGGCGGCGGCTGGGTGGTTGGCCGAGGCGGACTGGTGGGTCCTGGGGTTGGCGTCGCTGGTGGCGGTGGCGATCGGGTTCGGCGCGTCGTTCTCGCTGGGGCGGTCGATGCAGCGGTGGCGGCGGGCCGAGGAGCCCGCCGTGGTGGACGGCGGCGCGGGGTCGGGCTCGGGGGCGGGCGTGGACCCGTCCGGTGACGGTTCGCCGTGGGTCACCGAGCACGCCGAGCCGCCCTCGGCGGCGACCGCCGGGTGGGCCGGGGTGTACGGCACCGGGTACCTGGCGCTGGGGGTGCTGGTGCGGGCGCTGGACCTGGACTCCCCCGCGTGGAACGCGGTGCTGTGGACCGGGGTCGGGTTCGGGGCGGTGCTGCTGCTGGTCACCACCTGGTGGGTGCCGCTGCGCGGGCGGGCGCGCATCCTGGCGGGCATCGAGGACCAGGCGGTGCTGGCCGGGGTGCGCGACGAGGCCGCGTTCCTGCGCAGGTTGGAGGGGCACGGCAGCCTGTTCCGGTTCCTGGTGGGCGTGCGGGACGGCCACCCGGTGCTCAGGCCCGCCGGGAAGCGGGCCGCGCGCCGAGTGGCCGACCGGGTCGCCCGCGCTCAGGCGGCGAGCGCGGCGGGTGCGGCTGCCGTGACCGAGCCCATCGCCTCGGCGTAGAGGCCCTCGAACGTGGCCAGGGTGGAGTCGATGGCGTGCGCGGCGATCAGCTCGCCGCTCGCCGCGCCCATCCTGGCCCGCAGCGCCGGGTCGGCGGCCAGCGCGTGCAGCCTGGTGGCCAGCTCGGCGACGTCGCCCGGCTGGAACAGCCAGCCGTTGCGGCCCGGCCTGCACAGGTGCGGCAGGGCCATCGCGTCGGCGGCCACCACCGGCTTGCCCGCCGCCATGGCCTCCATCGTCGCCAGGCTCTGCAGCTCGGCCACGCCGGGCATGCAGAAGATGTCCGCGCCCGCGTAGGCCTGGAGCAGCTCCTCCTCGTCCACGAAGCCCCGGAACCGCACCCGGTCGGCGATGCCGAGCCTCTCGGCGAGCTTCTGCCACTCCGCGCGGCAGGAGCCGTCGCCGACCAGGTCGACCTTCACCAGCGGCACGAGCGCGGCGGCGCGCAGCAGCTCGTCCACCCGCTTCTCCTCGTCCAGCCTGCCGACGAACAGCACCGTCGGCCGGTCGTTCGCGGGCGCCGGGTAGCGGCGGTAGCGGTCGACGTCGATGCCGCAGGACACCGGCACCGCGCGGCGCGGGAACCCGTTGTCGTGCAGCAGGCCCACCGCGCGCGGCGTCGGGGCGGTGACCACGTCGGCGACGTCGAAGACGTTGCGCAGGTCGCGCCACGCCCAGCGGGAGGCCACGCCCTGGAGCCAGCCGGGAACGTGCGCGTGGCCGAACAGGTTCTCCGGCATGAAGTGGTTCGTCGCGGCGGTGGGGATGCCCCGCTCGGCGGCCAGGCGCAGCGCGTAGCGGCCGACGACGAAGTGCGCCTGCACGTGGACCACGTCCGGGCGGACCGCGTCGAGCACGCCCGCGACGTCCTTCGACACCTGCCAGGGCACGCCGATCCGGAACGTGCGGTGGAACGGGGTCCGGTGCGAGCGCAGGCGGTGCACGGTGATGCCGTCCACCCGCTCGGTCCGGGGTCTGCCGCTGGGGTCCAGGCACACGACGTGCACGTCGTGCCCGCGACCGGCGAGCCCGACCGCGAGGCGGTGCGCGAACCGCGCGGCGCCGTTGACGTCCGGCGGGAAGGTCTCGGCGGCGATGAGGATGCGCAGGGCGCGGCCGTCGGTCACGTCGTTCTCCGTTCCGAGGTGTTCGATTCGCTCCACCAGGGGACCGGGGCCCCCGGTGGTGGTGCCCCTCCGCGCGGGACGGCCCTCGCGGGCTGCCGCGCCCCGGTCCGCTGACCGTTCGCGCGCGGGGGTGAGGAGCGGCTGGACGCCGCGGTGGTCTGGGGTGTGGCGGGTGGGGATGTGGCGGGTGGGGGTGCTGCGGGCGGGGGTGCCGCTGGCGGGGGCTGCCTGCCGGGTGGCACTGCGGGCGGGGGTGCTGTCGGCGGGCGCTACCTGCCGGGCGGGGGCACTGCTGGCGGGCTCTGCCTGCCGGGCGGCACTGCGGGCGGAGGCGCTGTCGGCGGGCGCTACCTGCTGTGCGGGGGTGTGGCAGGCGGCGGTGCTGCGGTCCGGGGCACTGCGGTCCGGTGCGCTGCGGGCGGGCTCTGCCTGCCGGGCGGCGCTGCGGGCGGGGGCGCTGTCGGCGGAGCCGTCGTGCCGGTCGTGCTCGACAGCGGGGTCATGCTCGACAGCGGGCTCGTGCTCGGCGCGGGCGAGGGCGACCACGCCGGCGACCGCGACCCCGGCCACCGCGAGCTGGCCGAGCGCGACCGGGACGCCGGTGGCGGCGGCCTCGCCGAGCAGGAACGCGCCGAGGCCGACCGCGACCAGCGGGTCGACGGCGGTCAGGCAGGCCACCACCAGGTGCGAGGAGCCGCCGGAGTGGGCGTGCTGGATGAACCAGCCGCCGACCAGCAGCGCGACCACGATGGCCACGACGGTGAGCGCGGACGACAGGTCGAGCGCACCGGTCTGGAAGTCCTGGGACACCGCGCGCATCAGCAGCGACACGCAGCCGTAGGCGACGCCGCCCGCCGAGCCGAACGCCAGCGAGCGCAGCGCGGGCCGGGTGGCGACCACGCCCGCGAGCCCGGCGGCGGCCAGCAGCGCCAGGCACACCAGCACCGCCTGGAGCTCCGCCTCGGGCGGCACCTCGGTCGGGGTGGCGCTGCCCGCCGCGAGCAGCACGAACGCGCCGACGCCGAGCGTGGTCACCAGCACGGCGGGCAGCCGGGCCCAGCGCCGGTCGAGCACGGCGGTGACGCCGATCGCCAGGACGCCCACGGGCTGCACCACGCTCAGCGGGGCCATGCCCAGCGCCACCGCGTGCACGCCCGCGCCCACCACCATCAGCACCAGCCCGAGCAGCCAGCGCGGCCTGCCCAGCAGCGCGGCCACCCGCAGCGGCCCCTCCACCGCCCGCACGGCCTCGTGCTGGAGGCGCGCGGCCAGCGCGAAGAAGACCGCCCCGACCACCGCCAACCCCACCGCGATCCACGTCACGACGTCCCCTCCCGCCTGGAGAGCGCAGCCGCCAGCGTGAACAGCAGCGCGTACAGCACGACGAACAGGACGCGTTCGAACAGGCCCAGCAGGACCAATCCACTACCCGCGCCGAGCACCGCCGTGTGGCTCAACATGAATGCTCCGGAAGCGAATCCGGCGAGTATCGAGAGACGCCGCAGCAGAGGGCTCGGCAGAAATGCGCGGGAAACCAGCCAACCCGCTATCGGCAGGCTCGCGAACATGACCGCGCCCGCGTACCTGTGCACCAGTCCGGTCACCGAGGTGGGGGCTCCGACCGGGTCGGTCGGGAAGACCGCCACGACGGCCAGCCCCGCCGCCCACAGGCCGATGAGCACCGCCACCGGCCCTCGCCTCGGCAAACCCGAGCGCACCATGCCCACCAGCAACGCGATCGACCCCACCGCCAGCGCGAGAGCGGTGAAACCCAGCAGCCAGGTCCCACCGGAAACGGAGACGTAATCGCTGATCGTGTTCTGGACAGGGCTGATCGTACCGCCGGACGAGAGGTGCAGGTAAACTACGGGAAAAGGCGAGACGGCCAGTGCGGCAACAGCCAGCGCCCTCGGCGCCTCGACCATTTCCACCCTGTTCGCGTCCACAGGGAGATAATGGCGGAATGATCCATCCGGGGATATCGGGAAGTCCCCCCACACGACCCTGGAGCTTCCTGGAGAACCCTGGTGGGGCCAGCCCCACCCCCATTGGCCTACGCTGCCCTTCGTGAGCCCGAAACCCCATCGCCCTGCCGTGGAAGTGTCGGGGCTGGTGAAGCGGTACGGCGCCAAGACCGCGGTGAACGGCCTCGACCTCGTCCTGGAGCAGGGCAGCGTGCTGGCGCTGCTCGGCCCGAACGGCGCGGGCAAGACGACCACCGTCGAGGTGTGCGAGGGCTTCCGCTCCGCCGACGCGGGTCAGGTGCGCGTGCTCGGACTGGACCCCGCGCGCGACGGCGACCGGCTGCGGCCCCGAGTGGGCGTGATGCCCCAGGGCGGCGGCGGTTACCCCGGAATCCGGGCCGACGAGATGCTGCGGCTGGTGGCCGCGTGCGCCGCGAACCCGCTGGACCCGGCCTGGCTGCTGGAGGTCCTGGGGCTCGACGGCGTCGGCCGCACCACGTACAAGCGGCTGTCCGGCGGGCAGCAGCAGCGCCTGTCGCTGGCGTGCGCGCTGGTCGGCAGGCCGGAGCTGGTGTTCCTGGACGAGCCGACGGCGGGCATGGACCCGCAGGCGCGCAGGCTGGTGTGGGACCTGGTGGCGGCGCTCAAGGCCGACGGGGTGAGCGTCCTGCTGACCACGCACCTGATGGACGAGGCCGAGGCGCTGGCCGACCACGTGGTGATCGTGGACAGCGGGCGGGTGGTGGCGCAGGGCAGCCCGAGCGAGCTGACCGCGCACGACGCCGACGAGCAGCAGCTGCGCTTCCGCGCCAAGCCCGGCCTGGACACCTCGCTGCTGATCGCCGCCCTCCCGGAGGGCATGGGGGTGCGCGAGACCGTGCGCGGCGCGTACCTGGTGGAGGGCAAGGTGGACCCGCAGGTGGTGTCGACCGTGACGTCGTGGTGCGCCCAGCAGGGCGTGCTCGCCGAGGAGCTGACGGTGGCCAAGCGCAGCCTGGAGGACGTGTTCCTGGAGCTGACCGGCAGGGAGCTGCGGTCGTGAGGTTCGAGCCGGGCACGTTCGCGCCCGCGCCGGGCAGGGCCCCGCTGGGGCGGATGCTGCTGGCTCAGGCCAGGACCGAGGCGCTGCTGACGCTGCGCAACGGCGAGCAGCTGCTGCTGACGCTGATCATCCCGCTGGGGCTGCTGGTCGCGCTGACCCTGGCGACGGTGCTGCCGGTGCCCGACCCGAGGGTGGCGTCGGCGTCGGCGCGGGTGTTCGCGCTGGCGGTGATCTCGTCGGCGTTCACCGGGCAGGCGATCGCGCTGGGCTTCGACCGGCGGTACGGGGTGCTCAAGCGGCTCGCCGCGACCGCGCTGCCGAGGTGGCTGCTGGTGGCCGGGCGGATCACCGCCGGGTTCGCGGTGGTCGTGGTGCAGATGGTCGTGCTGGGCGTGACGGCGCTGCTGCTCGGCTGGTCGCCGACCGCCGCCGGGCTGGCCTGGGCGGTGCTGCTGGTGGTGCTGGGGACGCTGGCGTTCGGCGCGCTGGGCGTGCTGCTGGGCGGTGCGCTGCGCGCGGAGGTCGTGCTGGCGCTGGCGAACATCGTGTGGTTCCTGCTGCTGCTGGTCGGCGGGGTGGCGCTGAGCCCGGACTCGATGCCGTCGGGTGTCGGCGCCGTGGTGGGCCTGCTGCCGTCCGCGGCGCTGGTGGAGGGCCTGGAGGCCGCGCTGGTGCACGGGACCGGGCCGGGGGTCGGGCCGGTCGCGGTGCTGGTGGTGTGGGGCGCGGTGGCGGGGCTCGCGGCGACGCGGACGACGAAGCTGAGCTGACCCGAGCGGCACCGACGGTCTCCCGAGAGCGGAGCGCCCCCAGGTGGGCGCTCCGCTCTCGGCTTTCCGGCCCCGTTTCACCCGTTCTCCCCCGAAATCACCCGTTGAGCGGTCACCATGTGGACCCATCACACGGGAAGGCCTTGGGGGCGTGCTTTGTCAGCGGATTTCGAGCAGCTCGTCGCGCAGTTCGAGCGGTTCCAGGCGCGGATGACCCGCGTCGAGGGGCAGTTCGCCGGGGTCGACGACATGCGGCAGCGGTTGGCCGAGCTGGAGGTCGCGGCGACCTCGGCGGACCGGTCCGTCACCGTCGTCGCGGGACCGTCCGGGTCGATCCTGGACATCAGGCTCACCGAGCAGGCCGTGCGCAAGCCCGCGCACGCGCTCGCGGGCGAGCTGATGTCGACGCTGCGCAAGGCGGTCGCCGAGGCGGCGCGCAGGCAGGCGGGGATCGTCGACGGGGCGATCGGCGAGGCGTTCGGCGACGACCTGGACCTGACCGAGCAGGTGCTGGAGACCCAGGCGGAGCTGTTCGGCATGTCCAAGGAGGAGCTGCGGGCGGTGACCGCCGACGAGGCGACCACTCCCCCGCAGCAGGCCCCGCCGCGCCCACCGGCGCCGCCTGCGCCACCGGCACCGCCGGCGCCGCCCGCGCGCCCGACGCCGCAGGGACAGCCGCAGGGCGGTCCGGTTCCCGGCAGGCCCCAGCCCGGACAACCGCAGCCCGACCGGGCGCAACCCGGTCAACCGCAGCGCCCGCAGGGCCGTGAACCGCAGCAGGAGGACTTCTCCGAGCGGAACTTCATGAAGGACGACTGGAAGCAGCCGGGGTCGAAGCCCCAGCCGCCCGGTCAGGGCGGCAAGCAGGACGACCGCTTCCTCAACCTCTACGACGACGAGGACGGGCGATGAGCGACGGGTTCAGCGTGGACCCGGCGGAGCTGGAGGGCTTCGCGGGCGCGGCCGAGGGGCACGCGGGCACGGCCGGGCAGATCAAGGGCCTGGTCGACCGGGCCGACGTCGGCGACAAGTCCTGGGGCGTCGTCGGGCTGTTCGTGAAGAGCACCTACACCGGGATGCTCGGCGACCTCAAGGAGCTGTTCGGCGACCTGGAGGAGGGCCTGCAGGGGGTGGGCGAGCGCTTCCGGGCGACCGCCGAGGACTACCGGGGGCCCGAAGAGGCGATCCAGCGGGCCTTCGACGGCATCGACACCGGAAGCGGCGGGAGGTAGCGCGTGGCCGAGGAGAAGGTGGCGGCGGGCGGGGTCGAGATCACCGTCGGCGAGAAGACCACCGGGGAGAAGGCCGCCGAGGCCGCCCCGTTCTACGGGAACTACCTGAAGACCGCCGAGGCGGCGAGAAAGCGCGACGATCCCGGCGGGGAGCAAGCGCTCGTCTCGGAGGGGTCGGCGCTGTTCGACTCGCTGAAGACCTCCGCGACGTCCGTCGCGATGGACCCGCTCGGCTGGCTGATCGGGCAGGGGCTGAACTTCCTGATCAGCGTCGTGCAGCCGCTGGAGGACGCGATCCACTTCGTCAGCGGCGACGGTCCGGCGCTGGCGCAGGCGGCCGAGAACTTCAACGCCATCGGCGAGGGCGTCGCGAAGCTGCGCGAGTCCTTCGACCGGGACCTGAGCGGCCAGGTGCAGGGCTGGGAGGGCGAGGCCGCCGAGGCCGCCGCCGAGCGCCTGGGGCAGTTCGCGGGCGGCGTCGACGGGGTCGCCGGGCACGCCGGTGAGCTGGCCCGGTTCCTCCAGATCTCCAGCATGATCATGACCGTGGTAGAGGACGTGATCAAGGCGATCCTCACCGAGCTGATCACCTGGCTGATCATGATCTGGATTCCCGCGCTGGCCGCCGCGATCCCCACGGCGGGCGGCTCGACGGCTGCGGCGGGCGCGGCCACCGGCGTGCGGGTCGCGGCCAGCGCGGGCCGGGTCGCCCGGATCGTCGCCAAGCTGCGCGGGTTCCTGACCAAGATCGTGGACTTCCTCCGCCGCCTGGTCGGCCGGATGCGGAACATCCGCCCCGCCTTCCAGAAGGCGATGGCGGACAAGGCCGCCGCCAGCAGGGCCGCCGACGCCCGCCTGGCGCGTCAGTCCGGGCCGGATTGGCGGAAGACGCTGAACTCCCCGCTCGACCGGTTGATGAGCAAGGACGGCATGGTCGGCGAGCGGGTGCAGCAGGGCGCGGGCAGGTCGTTCGCGAAGGCGGCGGGCGAAGAGCTGGTGAACCAGGTGCTGCCGCTGCACGAGAAGGGCGCGCGGAACCGCGCGGGCGACGAGAAGCAGGAAGCCTACGGCGAGACCGGGACCGACCGGTCCAAGCAGAGCATCAAGGGAGATCTGGACCTCTGATGGCCGAGAAAGCTGTTCTGCCCGCAGTGGCGGAGAGCATGGTGGAGTACCTGACCAGTCCCCTCACGCTGGTGGTGCTGGGCGCCTGGCTCACGTTCGTGCTCCTCCGCCGCTGGTGGCAGTTCCGCAAGCGTGGGCGGGACCTGGCCGAGCTGGCCACCGCGCTGGCGCCGCTGGCGAGCGCGCGCGGAGGAGAGGTGACGGGGCTGGGGAGCCAAGCGACGCCATGGTCGGCGTCGGTGCGGCCGCTGCTCTCCGGACAGCGCACCAGGGTCTACCCGTGGCCGTTCTGGCTCTTCCAGCGGTCGGCGTTCCGGTCCGACCTCGCGCTGGACCTGCGGCACGGCCCCTGGCACGTCCGGGTCACCGAGAGCTCGGTGCGGATGGCGCAGCCGCGCACGATCGGCGTCGTCTGGCTGGTGGAGCACCGGATCGAGGTGGCCACCTCCCCGCTGCCGCCGATGTCCCTGCTCCGGCTCGGGGACCTGCCCCACCACGAGCGGATGGCGCACGCCCACGAGGCCAGGCTGCCGGTCGCGGGCGAGCGGGACCGGGACAGCCGCGTGCCGCTGGACCCGCCCGTGGACGTGGAGTTCAGCGCGCGCGGGCTCGACCTGGCGAGCGCGCGCAGCGCGTTCACCGCGGAGGCGCTGAGCTGGTTCGCCGCGCGCACCGACGCCCTGCCCGGCCCGCAGCAGGACGTGAAGTGGCAGTTCGACTCCGGTTTCCTCTACGCCGTCTTCGAGGGGCCCATCGACCCGGCGACGGTGCTCCCCGTGGTCGACAGCGCCCTCGGCCTGCTCGACCGCGTCCCCCACGCGCGGCCCCGGCACCCGGCAGCCGCGAGCTGACCGGCCCGCCGCCGCCCGGCCCGCCGCGCCGGGCGGCGACGTGCCCGACACCCGGCCGTCCGGTCAGCAGGACCTAGGTCCCTTGCCACGGGCCGCCTAACCATGCCCGGCCCGATCTTGTCAACCCCCGGTCACGCTCCGCCGACCACCTTGCCTACCATCGGTTCGTGTCCGCACCGTCCTGGTTCACCTCTTTCCTGCGCTCAGGCCAGCGCTCGTTCGCCATCGCGGCCGTCCTCGCCCAGGCAGGCATCACCGTCACGGGGTCGATCGTCCGCGTGACCGGCTCCGGCCTGGGCTGCCCCACGTGGCCCCAGTGCTTCGAGGGCAGCTTCACCCCCGTCGAGCACCCCGAAGTGGCCGCGCTGCACCAGTGGGTGGAGTTCGGCAACCGGACGCTCACCGGTGTCATCACGATCATCACGGCGCTGACCGTGCTGGCCGCCTGGTTCGACCGGCCGCGCCGCCCCCGCGTGCTCAAGCTGGCCGTCGTCCAGCTCGGCGGCGTGGTCGTGCAGGCCGTCGTCGGCGGCATCACCGTGCTCACCGGCCTGGCCTGGTGGACGGTGAGCGTGCACTTCCTGATCTCGCTCGTCCTGGTCTGGTACGCGGTGTTCCTGGTGGGCGCGCTGCGCGAGGGCGACGCACCGCCCCGCCCGCTGCTGCCGCGCCCCCTGATGGCCCTCCAGAGCGTCCAGGTGGGCGTGCTGGGCCTGCTGCTCGTCGCGGGCACCTTCACCACCGCCGCGGGCCCCCACGCGGGCGACGCGGACACCCCGCGCCTCCAGGTGGACATCGAGACCGTCGCGCAGCTGCACGCCGACCTGCTGTTCCTGTTCCTGGGGATGCTGATCGCGCTCGGCTTCGCGCTGCACTTCCACCTCAGGGCCGCGCGCAAGCGCTACTGGCTGCTGGTGGCCGCCGTGCTCGCCCAGGGCACGTCCGGCATGGTCCAGTACTTCCTCGGCATCCCCGAGGCCCTGGTGTCGCTGCACGTGCTCGGCTCGGCCGTGGTGGTCGTCGCGACCGCCGGGCTGTGGCTGGTGACGCGCGTCCGCGACGCCGAGGCCACCGGTGGCGGCGGCCCCGACGACGACGGGGATCAGCGCGAGGGCCTGCGCTCCCAGAGCGAGGGCAGCTCCGTGGCCAGCCACGCGTAGAGGTCGTCCACGGCGCGCAGCCTGACCGCCCGCTCCGGGTCGCCGCTCATCAGCCGCATCCCGGACTCGGTCAGCTCGCGCACGCTGACCAGCGCGTCCAGCTTCCGCTGCACCAGGTCCGCCCAGCGCTTCTCGTCGATGCGGTACTGGGCGGCCTGGCGCCCCCTCCGGGTGCGCTTGGTCACCAGCCCCGCGTTGACGAGGAACTTCAGGTTCGTGCTGATGGAACCGCTGCTGGCTTCCAGCTCCTGGGACAGCTCGGCCGCCGTCCGCTCGCTGGGCTGGCACACCAGCAGGTAGCCGAGGATGCGCCCGCCGATCAGCGGGATGCCCTCCTCGGCGAAGTGGGCGGCGAACCGCTCGATCCACGCGGCCAGCCGCGCTTCCCGTCCCGCGCTCATGCGACCCCCTGCCCTTCGGTCAACACTGAAGGCATAGTAGGTCGCAGGTGGATCTTGGGGCAAAGGGCGCGCCGGTCCGGCGGAGATCGCTCTGCGCGAAACTCACCCGGACGAGCGACCCACCGGGGTGCGCGGCGAGGGGCCGCGAGACCGGTCGGCGACCGGCCGCGCGCCCGCTCAGAGCCTGCGCAACCCGGCGAGCACCCGCTCCATCAGGCCCATGTTCGGCTGGTCGCCGTCCTCGGACGAGATCGTCTGGTGCACGTCGATCAGCCCGCGCTCGGCCATGTCGCCGAGCAGGACCTTCGCCACGCCCAGCGGCACCTTCAGCAGCGCGGCGATCTCGGCCACGGACCGGGGCCTGCCGCACAGCGCGATCACCTCCTGGTGCTCGGCCTTCATGCCGAGCGCCGCCGGGTGGTCCCACTCGGCCGCCGAGACCAGGGTCTCCAGCTCCAGCTGGTAGGTGGAGGTGGTGCGCCCGCCGGTCCACGAGTAGGCGCGCACGATCGAGGGCGCGTCCTCGTGCTCACCCGCGTCGGGGTGAACGGCGTCGGCGTGACCGGACCCCTGGTGGGCGGCCTCCGGGTAACCGGGCTCGGGGTACCCCGCGTCGCCGTAGGCCGCGTCGCCGTGCCCCGCGTACCCCGGCTCCGCGTACCCGCGCTCGTACCCCGGCGCGTCGCCGTACTCCGCCTCGGAGTACGGGTAGTCCCCGTACTCCGGGCGGTCGTTCGCCTGCTCGGCCTCGGGCGCCCGCTCGGGCCGCCGGGGGCGGCGCGCCGCCCGGTCCGGCGCGGCCTCGCGCTCCGGCTTGTTCGGGCGTGATGAGCTGAAGCTGAAGCCGTTGAGCAGATCGGCGAACGACTGTTTGCCTGACTGGGACTCCGGATCGCTGCTCATCTGCTCCACCTCAAGCCGAAGGACGGGCCATGATCCGCTTGGCGTCGTGGATCTGCGCGCGCAGCTCCGGGGTCAGCAGCTGGCCGACCTGCTCGACCACCACGGTCATCTCGTAGGCCACCTGGCCGACGTCGGCGTCCGGCGCGGCCAGCACCGCGAGGCACGAGCCGTCCCGGATCGACATCAGCAGCATGATCCCGTGCTGCATCTCGACCACCGAGCGCTTGACGCCGCCCCCGTCGAAGCAGCGCGCCGCCGAGTCGGTCAGGCTCGACACACCGGCCGCGATGGCCGCCAACTGGTCCGCCCGGTCCTCGGGAAGCCCCTCGGAGGCGGTCAGCAGCAGACCGTCCACCGAGATCACCACCGCGTGGGCGACACCGGGCACCCGGTCGGCGAAGTTGGACACCAGCCAACCGAACCGATCGACCTGCCCAGCCCTCTGCGCGCTCATTGTTCGGTCTCCCGCCCCGTTCTGTTGTCCCCAGCCTGCCGAACACCTTGCCGGACGCCGGTCTGGTAGTTGGCCAGGAACCCGCGTGTCGCGTTCGGGTCCCTCCGTACGGGTGGGGGCGCAGCGCTCTCGCCCTCAGCCCGCGCGGGCCGCTCGGTGAC
Source organism: Actinosynnema pretiosum (assembly GCF_024171695.1). Taxonomy (GTDB): domain Bacteria; phylum Actinomycetota; class Actinomycetes; order Mycobacteriales; family Pseudonocardiaceae; genus Actinosynnema; species Actinosynnema pretiosum. The sequence continues at coordinate 32,546 of NZ_JAMTCF010000026.1, forward strand.
CAGGTTCGCGTCCAGGTTGGTGCGCGGTTTGCGCTTGGGCAGCTCCGCCCCTGCGGCTGTCACGTGTCGGGACGGTACCTCTTCGGCCGAAATAGCGGGAGGCTGCGTCTGCCTGGCGGGTGACGGCGCGCCGAAGAACTGCGCGGTGACCCGGCCGGGCGCATATCCACCCTCGGCCGGAGGGGCCGTCGGCGGCGCGGCGGGCGGGGCCGGGGGCGGCGCCACGGGGGTGGCGTCGGCGCTCTGCCCCTTCGGGCGCTTGGAGAACCACGTCGAACCGCCCTGCGTGGCCTCTGGCTGCCGGAACGGGTCGGTCGCGGAGCGCGACGGGGGCGTCGCGGTGCGCTTGGGCAGCTCCCCGCCGGGCGGGGTCTCGACCCGCCGGGGCGGCGCGGGCGGCTCGTCGTCGACGCGCCGCTCGTCCGCCCTCGGGTCGGCGGCCGGGGCGGAGGTGTCCGCCGAGAAGGAGAACGAGTCGTCCATCACGAACTGCTCGGCGCGCGGCGCGCGAGCGGGCTCGGGCCTGCTCGGCGGGGCCGGGTCGAGCGCGCGGCCGGCGAACGCGGCCCAGCCGCTCTCGCCCGCCGGTGCGCCGCCCGGCTGGGCCGTGCCGTTCTGGGCCGTCCCGTTCTGGGCCGTCCCGTTCTGGACCGTGCCGTTCTGGGCGGCGCCGGTGTGCGCGGTCCCGTTCGTGCCGAACGCGGTCCCGTTCTGGGCCGTCCCGTTCTGGAGGGCGTCGCGCACGACGTTGCTCTGCAGCGCGCTGCTCTGGCCGCGCTCCAGCTCGGCGGCGGGCCTGCGGGCGGCGGGCAGCTGGCCGGTCCCGGCCGGGCGGACCAGCTCGGAGGGCACCGCCACGACGGCGCGCACGCCGTCCCGGTCCGCCCCCTGCTCGCGCAGCACCACCTGGATGCCGTGCCTGCCCGCGAGCCTGCCGACCACGTACAGGCCGAGCTGGCGGGACGCGGACAGCTCGGCGGTGTCGTCCAGGGCCGCCGTGACGATCTTGCGGTTGGCCTCGGCCATGCCCTCCTCGGTGAGGCCGACGCCCTGGTCGACCACGTCCACGAGGACGCCGCCGCCGGGCCGGGGCCGACCGCTGACGATGACCTGGGTGCCGGGCGGGGAGAACGCGGTCGCGTTGTCCAGCAGCTCCGCGACGAGCCGGACCAGGTCGCCCGCCGCGTAGCCGACCACGTCGACCGGCGGGGTGGTCTGCACCATCACCCGGTGGTACTGCTCGATCTCGGACCCGGCGGCGCGCAGCACGTCGGCCAGCGGCACCGGCCGGGTGAACCGGCGGGCCACGTCGCTGCCGGAGAGCACCATCAGGTTCTCGTTGTTGCGGCGCATCCGGGTCGCCAGGTTGTCCAGCTTGAACAGGTTCGCCAGCTGGTCGGGGTTCTCCTCCTGGCGCTCCATCTCCTCCATGAGCTTGAGCTGGCGCTCGACCAGGCCCTGGCTCCGGCGGGAGAGGTTGATGAACGCGTTGCGCATCCCGGCGCGCAGCTCGGCCTGCTCGGCCGCGGAGCTGACGGCCTGGCTGTGCACGGCGTCGAACGCGCGGGCCAGCTGGCCGAACTCCTCGGTGGTGTGCACCGGCACCGGCTCGATCTCCGTGCGCACGCCGCCCTCGCGCAGCTGGGTGACCAGCTCGGGCAGGCGGTTGTCCGCGACGTCGAGTGCGGCCACCCGCAGGGTGCGCAGCGAGCGCAGCAGGTAGCTGCCGACGACGAAGCCGATGGCGCCCGCGGAGAACAGCGAGGCGAGCAGGATGACCGAGGCCACGCCCGCGCGGTCGCTGGTGGAGTCCTGGAGCCTGGCGGAGGCGCGCAGCAGCTCGCCGCCGAGGCGGGACATGACGACCTCGATGCGGGACAGCGTCGAGCTGGAGGCGGTGTTCCAGTCCTTGACCGGCACCTGGGTGCGCACGGTGCCGGGGTCGGTGCGCACGCCCTGGAGGAGCCGGTTGCGGGTGTCGACCTCGGGGCCGGCGACGGTGCTGCGGAAGTCGGCCTGCTGGTCGGCGGTGGCCACGGCGGTGAACTCGGCGACCTTGTCCTGGAAGCGGGTCCAGGACTGCTCCAGCATGGTCTTCTCGGTGTCCAGCAGGCCCCGGCGGCTCACGCCCGCGAGCACGGTGGCCTGCTGCCAGGAGACCTGCTCGCCGGTCATGGCCAGGTTGTGCAGGGCGTTCGCCGTGCCGGTGAGCGAGGCGTCGCCGAAGTCGCCGACCATGGCCTGGTCGAAGTCGGTGAGGGAGCGGATGACGACCGAGTAGGCGCCGATGCCGCCCGCGAGGTCGACGGTGCCGCTGGCGACCCGGTCGCGCAGCTGCGGCAGGCCGTCGAGCTGGACCAGCGCGTCGCGGTAGCGGGCCTCGGCGACGGGGCCGAGCGTCGGGGTGTTGCGGACCAGGTCGCGCACGGCGTTGGCGGCGCGGTCGGTCTCGTTGGTGACCGCGTCGAAGTTGCGCTTGTCCACGCTCGCGCCCTCGGAGCGCTGGGCGGACAGCGCCCGCTCGTCCTGGACGCTCGCGACCAGCGGGGTGAGCCCCGCGCGCAGCGACACCAGCCGCTGCATGTTCGCGTAGCCGTCGGCGGTGCGCACGTCGGTCCTGATCTGCATCAGGCCCGAGCCGAGCGCGACGAGCACGGGTACCGCGAGGACGGCGGCCAGCTTGACCGGCAGCCGCCAATTCCGCCAGTCGGCGACGGCGGTCCGCCATTGCCTGCGCGTGCTGTTGTCGCCAGTCACCAAGCAGCCCCGGAGTTTCTTATGGTCGATTCACCGCACAGCCAAAACCACGCCGACCTTTACGGCAGGCGGGGAAGGCTGCTGCGAGATAGTAGGTCGTGAACGCCCGAACGACAACGACCAGCCGTCAGGATCTCAACCGTTCGGCGGATCACACTATGTGAGAAATTTTCGAGAAGCCCCGTTTGTGCGGGTCAGAACCCGCTGGTGTTAACAGATACGACACGCTCGGCGACACTCCGCACAGGCCGTTGGCCAGCCGACCGGACGCGGTTACGCTGAGCGCCCGCAGCCGCCGTGCAGCCGCACGGGCCCGTGCCGCGAATCCGCGTGGAGGATTGATGACCAAGGCGTTTCCGCCACCGGTGGAATCCCGGCACCAGCGGGCGGACGCGCGGGGATTCGCCACTTTCGACGATCCCGCACCCGCCCTGCTCGTCGACGAGGACGGCAATCCGGATTACGTCGCGATTCAGCAGAGCGAGGATTTCCGGGAACTGCGCAGGCGCACCGCGCTGTTCGTCGTGCCCGCCATCCTGGGATTCCTCGCGTGGTACCTCGCGTACGTGGGCCTGTCCGCGTTCGCGCCCGACTTCATGGCCACCAGGGTGTTCGGCGTGGTCAACGTCGGCCTGCTGCTCGGCCTGCTCCAGTTCGTCACCACCATCGCCCTGACCTTGGGCTACTCCCGATACGCCAGGCTCCGGCTGGACCCCAGGGTCGCCGCGGTCCGCGAGCTGACCGACGAGGACGGCAACTGATGGGCGCCAACACGGCGGTCAACCTGGGCGTGTTCGGCGTCTTCGTGCTGATCACGCTGTTCGTGGTGTACCGGGCGGGCACCCGGAACGCGAGCGCTTCCGACTACTACGCCGCGGGGAGCAGCTTCACCGGCTCGCAGAACGGCGTCGCGCTCTCCGGCGACTTCCTTTCCGCCGCGTCGTTCCTGGGCATTTCCGGGAGCATCGCGGTGAACGGGTACGACGGGTTCCTGTACTCCATCGGCTGGGTCGTGTCCTGGTTGGTGGGGCTGATGCTCATCGCCGAGCGGCTGCGCAACACCGGCCGGTTCACCCTCGGGGACGTGCTGGCGTTCCGGATGCGCCAGCGGCCCGTCCGCGCGGCCACCGCCAACGTGACCCTCGTCATCTCGCTCTTCTACATGATCGCGCAGATGGCGGGCGCGGGCGCGCTCGTCTCGCTGCTGCTGGACGTGCAGAACGAGGCGGGGCAGGCGCTGGTCATCGCGGTCGTCGGCGTCGTCATGGTGCTGTACGTGCTGGTCGGCGGCATGAAGGGCACGACCTGGGTGCAGATCATCAAGGGCGTCCTGCTGCTGCTGTGCGTCACCATGCTGACGGTGTTCCTGCTCGGCAAGTTCGGGTTCAGCCTGTCGGCGCTGCTGGAGACCGCGAGCAGGCGCTCCCCGCTCGGCGACGAGGTGCTCGCGCCCGGCGCCCGCTACGGCGGCTCCGCGATCGCGCACATGGACTTCATCTCGCTGGCGCTGGCGCTGGTGCTGGGCACCGCGAGCCTGCCGCACGTGCTGATGCGCTTCTACACGGTGCCGAACGCGCGCGAGGCGCGGCGCTCGGTGGTCTGGGCGACCTCGCTGATGGCCACGTTCTACCTGTGCACGCTGGTCATCGGGTTCGGCGCGCTGGCCCTGGTCGGCGAGGACGCGATCAGCAAGGCGCCGGGCGGCGAGAACTCGGCCGCGCCGCTGCTGGCGTTCCACATCGGCGGGACGGTGCTGCTGGGCATCGTGTGCGCGGTGGCGTTCGCGACGATCCTGGCGGTGGTCGCCGGGCTGACCATGACCGCGTCGGCCTCGTTCGCGCACGACGTGTACGCGAACGTCATCAAGCGCGGGCAGGCCGACCCCCGGTCCGAGGTGCGGGTCGCCCGGCTGACCGCCGTGGTGGTCGGCGTGCTGGCGATCGGCGGCGGCATCGTGGCCAACGGGCAGAACGTGGCGTTCCTGGTGGCGCTGGCGTTCGCGCTGGCCGCGTCGGCGAACCTGTCCACGATCGTGTACTCGATGTTCTGGAAGCGGTTCAACACGAACGGGACGCTGTGGGCGCTGTACGGCGGCCTGGGGTCGTGCGTGGTGCTGATCGCGTTCTCCCCGGCCGTGTCCGGGTCGCCGACGTCGATCTTCCCCGGCGTGGACTTCCACTGGTTCCCGCTGGACAACCCCGGCCTGGTGTCGATCCCGCTGTCGTTCCTGTGCGGGTGGCTCGGCACGATCCTGTCGAAGGAGAAGGCCGACCCGGCGAAGCAGGCCGAGATGGAGGTCCGGTCGCTGACCGGGATCGGGTCCGGGTTGCAGCCCTGATCCGGTGAGCAGCCCTGATCGGGTGAACTGACGACGGTGGCCCGCGCCTGGGGAGGCGCGGGCCACCGGTCGTCCGGGGGTCGGTCAGCCCGCCAGCGCGGCCCTGACCGCCGAGGCGAAGCGGAGCGGCGCGCCCGCGTCGGCCTGGCGGAAGCCCAGCGACGGCTCGACCAGCTCCAGCTCCAGCAGCAGCGGCGCTCCCCCCGGACCGGGGATCAGGTCGACCCGCGCGTACAGCAGCTCCGAGCGGCGCAGCCCGCAGCGGTCGGTCGCGGCGTCCAGCACGTCCTCGGCCAGCCGCCGGTACGCGGGGGGCGGGGTGGACGGGCCGAGCCGCTCCAGGACGTACAGGCCGGTCTCGTCGTAGACCGCGTCCTCGGTGAGCATCGCGCCCTTGGTGAACGCGTGCGAGTAGCGGCCCGCGAAGAACACCAGCGCCGTCTCGCCCGCGCTGTCCACCCCGGACTGGTAGGGCTGCACCAGCGCGGGCGCGGCCAGCTCGGCCAGGTGCCGCTCGGCGGTCGCCACGTCGTTCGGGGCGATCCGCAGCGCGCCGCGCGAGCCGGAGCCCACGGTCGGCTTCACCACGAACTCGACGTCGCGCGGCCAGTCGGCGAACCCGGCGGTCGCCAGCGCGGTGGGCACCACGGCGACCCCGTCCGAGGCCAGGTCGACCAGGTAGGCCTTGTCCGCGTTCCAGCGGACCACGGGGGCCGGGTTGGCCAGCGCGGGCAGCGAGTCGACCCACGGCAGGAAGGCGTCCAGCTTCTCCGGGTAGTCCCACGGGGTGCGCAGCACGACGAGGTCGGCGGCGGCTGCGGCCTCGCCCGCGTCCGGGCCGTCCCAGACCGAGTAGCTCGCGTGCACGCCGAGGTCGGCCAGCGCGCCGACCAGGGGCGCGTCGTCGACGTCGCCGTCCGCCAGCCGCTCGCAGGTGCTGAGGACGACCTTCACCGGCGGGCCATCTTCCTGCGGTGGCCGGGGCCGATCTTCAGCGCGTCGCTGGTCTCGCGGTCCCACTCGGCCGCGTCCAGGTCCGCGACGGCCTCGACGACCTTCTCGGCGGTCTCGACGTCCGGCAGGACCAGGTCGCCCATGGCGCCGTCCGCGCCGACCAGCACGACCCGCGCGCCCGCCCGCCCGATGTTCTCCACGACGGCGCGCGAGGGCTTGCCGTGGGCCGCCACGAAAGCCGACGCCGCCCGGACGCCTCCAGCGATCTTCTTGTCCTCTGCCACGCCCGCCAGGGTAGGTGCTGCGGGTAATTTCCGTGCACGTGACCGAATCCACGACCCACGCCCAGCTCGTCGACGGCTTCCTCCGCTGGCACTTCGACGCCAACCCCGGTTCGGCGGCCATGCTCGGCTCGCTCGACCACGACCGGACGCTCGGCGACTTCACCGCCGAGGCGTTCCTGGCGCAGGAGCGGCAGGCCCGGACCTGGCTCGACCGGTTCACCGAGGCCACCCCGACCGACCCGGCCGACGCGGTGGACCGGGCGCTGGTGGTGTCGGTGCTGCGCGGGGCGCGCGCCAAGGCCGAGTGGCCCGCGTGGCGGCGCGACCCGTCCACCTACACCGGCGCGGTGCTGTTCCCGCTGTTCTCCGCGTTCCTGAACCGGTTGCGGCCCGAGGCCGAGCTGGTCGACGCGGTGCTGGCCAGGCTCGCCGAGGTGCCGTCGGTGCTGGCCGCGTGCCGGGCGAACCTGTCGCCGGAGCTGGCCTCGCCCAAGATCGTGCTGCGGGGCGCGGCGCAGGCCCGCGCCGGGCGGGCGTTCCTGACCGGGACGCTGCCCTCCGAGGTGGCGGACGCGGACCTGCGGGCGCGGGTCGCGCAGGCGGCCGAGCCCGCGGCGGTGGCGTTCGACGAGCTGGCGGCGTTCCTGGAGTCGTTCGCGGAGACCGCGCGCGGGAACTGGCGGATGGGCGAGGAGCTGTACTCGCGGCTGCTGACCGAGCAGGAGCTGCTCGGCTACGGGGCCTCGGAGCTGCACGAGCGCGGCAGGTCCGCGTACGCGGAGCTGGAGGCCGAGATGCGGGCGCTGGCCGGGGCCGACGACTGGCACTCGGTGATGCTCGCGCTGCAGGAGGACCACCCGCCGACGCCGGAGGCGATGCGCGCGGAGTACGAGGCGGAGACGCGGCGGGCGCGGGAGTTCCTGGTGGAGCGGGGGCTGGTGACGCTGGCCGACGGCGAGGAGTGCCGGGTGGTGCCCTCCCCCGCGTTCCAGCGGCCGGTGCTGTCGGTGGCCTCGTACATGCAGCCGCCGCCGCTGACCGACTCGCGGCTCGGGCACTTCTTCGTGCCCACCCCGCCGGAGGAGTTCACCGCCGACCAGGTCGCGCAGCGGCTGCGCACCAACTCGCGGTCGCAGCTGGCCACGATCGCGGTGCACGAGGCGTACCCCGGCCACCACTGGCACCTGTCGTGGCTGGCGACGCAGGACCGGACCGTGCGCAAGGTGTTCCGGACGCCGTACTTCTCCGAGGGCTGGGCGCTGTACTCGGAGAAGCTGCTGCGCGAGCAGGGGTACTTCACCGAGCGGGCGCAGGAGCTGGCGCACGTGGAGGCGCGGCTGTTCCGGGCGGCGCGGATGGTGGTGGACACGGCGCTGCACTGCGGCGACATGACCGCGGCGCAGGCCGAGGAGTTCATGGTGACGAAGGCGTCGCTGACGCCGGGCACCGCCGAGGGCGAGGTGACCCGGTACTGCGCGTGGCCGACGCAGGCGCCGTCCTACCTGACCGGGGCGCTGGAGATCGAGCGGATCCGGGGCGAGTACCTGGACGAGGGGCGCGGGACGCTGCGGGAGTTCCACGACCTGATCGCCGGGTCGGGCGCGCTGCCGCTGGGGTTGGCGCGGCAGGTCGTGCTGGGGCGGTAGCGCCCGGTGGGTGGGACCGGTGGTCGCGCGGGAACAGGGCGGCCACCGGTCGCGCTGGAGGGCGTGTGGCCGCGTTCGCGCGGTGTGGTCGGCGGTGCCGAGAGCTGTGAAGTCCCGTTAGCTGAAGTCCTGAGAGCACGGAGGTGCGGTAATGCCCAAGGCGGTCCTGGTTCGCGCGCACGGCGGGTCCGACGCGCTGGAGCACGCCGAGGTCGGGCCACTGGAGGCGGGCGCCGGTCAGGTGCTGGTCGACGTGGCCGCGGCGGGGGTCAACTACATCGACACCTACCACCGGTCGGGCCTGTACCCGGTGCCGCTGCCGTTCGGGCTCGGCCAGGAGGGCTCCGGCCGGGTGCGGGCGGTCGGCGAGGGCGTCGACGGGGTCGCGGTGGGCGACCGGGTGGCCTGGTACTCGGCGGCGGGCAGCTACGCCGAGCAGGTCGTGCTGCCCGAGGTCTCGGTGGTGCCGGTGCCCGAGGGGGTGTCGGACGACGTGGCGGCGGCGCTGCTGCTCCAGGGGTTGACCGCGCACTACCTGGTCGCGTCGACCTACCCGGTTCAGGAGGGCGACGCGGTGCTCGTGCACGCGGCGGCGGGCGGGGTCGGGCTGCTGCTGACCCAGCTGGCGAAGGCGCGCGGCGGGCGGGTGATCGCGACGGTGTCCACCGACGCGAAGGCGGAGCTGGCGCGCGGGGCGGGCGCGGACGAGGTGGTCCGGTACGACCGGGAGGACTTCGCCGCGCGGGTGCGCGAGCTGACCGGCGGCGAGGGCGTGGCGGCGGTGTACGACGGCGTCGGGCGCAGCACGTTCGACGGCAGCCTGGCCAGCCTGCGCGTGCGCGGGGTGCTGGCGCTGTACGGCGCGGCGAGCGGCCCGGTGCCGCCGGTGGACCCGCAGCGGCTGAACGCGGCCGGTTCGGTGTTCCTGACCCGGCCGACCCTGGCCGCGCACGTGCTGAAGGCCGAGGAGCGCGCGTGGCGGACCGGGGAGCTGTTCGCGGCGGTGCGGGAGGGGAAGCTGGACGTGCGGATCGGCGGCCGGTACCCGCTGGCCGACGCGGCTCGGGCGCACGACGACCTGGAGGGGCGCAGGACCACCGGGAAGCTGCTGCTGATCCCGTGACGGGCTGATCCGCCCCGCTCAGAGTCAGGACGCGGGAGAGCCCCGGCAGCCTCGTGCCGGGGCTCTCCCGCGTGTTGGGCCGTTCGGGTGCTCTCGGGACTACTTGACGCTGACCGCGTCCACCACGAACAGCAGCGTCTCGCCGCCCTTGATGCCCTGGTTGCCCTGCGGGCCGTAGCCGAGGTCGGACGGGATGACCAGCAGGCGGCGACCGCCCTCCTTGATGCCGACCAGGCCCTGGTTCCAGCCCGTGATGACCGGGGCGTTGCCCAGGTCCTCGACGTCGAAGGTGGCGCCGCGCTCGAAGGACGAGTCGGCGGTCTTGCCGTCGCTGAAGGTCACCAGCTCGTAGTTGACGGTCACCGTGGAGCCCTGCTTGGCCTCGGCGCCCTCGCCCTCCTTGAGGTCGCGGGTGAGCAGGCCGTCCTGCGGGGCGCAGTCCCGGGGGACGGTGATGGTCGGCTTCTGGCCGAACTCGCCGCCGACCTGGTACTGCTCCGGCTGGCAGGGCGGGCCGGAGGGCTTGCTGACCTTGTTGCCGCCGGTCTGCGCGGCGGGCGCGGTGGCGGCGGGGGTGTTCTCCCCGGTCTGGGTGGACGGGCGGTCGCTGGGGGTGCAGGCGGTCAGCGCCACTCCGGCGGACAGCAAGGACACGAGAGCCAGGGCCGATCGGCCGACGGTACGCATGGTCGTCGAGCTTATGGGGCGCGTCCGGGGACGTCTCGCCCAGGTCACCCGCGCAGGGTGGTCGGGCGGTCGGGAAAATTCACTGAAAATGTCCAACCAAATACGCCTTCCGCAAAACTGCGGCCCCGCGTACAGTTGCTTCCCGCGTCAACCATAACACCACGCGGCACTGATCCGTTCGTGTGCCGACCAAGGAGGTGACACCGTGTCGGCGGAGCCTGACGGCGTCCGCATGAAGCTGTTGGTGGAATTGTTCTGGACCCGGACCGGGCTTCTCCTGCTGATACTCGTGACCACTTCCGGGGTCTCGATGGTGATTTCCAGCGGGATGGAACAGGGCACGGCCAGGAACCTGGTCGCCTCGCTGGGCGCCAGCACGATGGTGTCCGCGGTCGTCGGGTTCACCCAGACGCTCGTGACCAGCACGGCCACCCGCCGCGCCATGGTCGACCCGGTGGTCGCGGAGAGCCGGAAGGCGCTGCGCGAGCTGACCGACGAGTACCGCGCGCTGGACCGCGAGTTCTTCCCCAGCCACGTGTTCGAGCCGACGGCCAGGCCGGACCCCGCGTTCAACCAGCTCATGATGCAGGACCTGGAGCGCACCAGGCTGTACTGCTTCCGCGGGTTCGCGGGGCGCTACGCCGCGTCCCGCCTGCTGCTGGCCAAGTCCGAGTGCGAGCTGCGCGTGGTGCTCGCCGACCCGGCCGACGAGGACGCGATCACCGGCAGGGCCAGGTACCTGCTGCGCAACGCGGGTTCCGACGGCGACTACGACACCATCCGCGCCGACCTGCGCGAGCAGGTCGCGGTCGGCCTGGTGGGCCTGTTCCTGGCGCGGGGGCGGGCCAGCCGGATCGACGTGACCATCGTGTCCGACCCGCCGCTGGACCGGCTGGAGCTGTTCGACGACAGCGCCTGGCTGACCCTGTACACCGGGACCGCTTCCGGTTCGATGCGGCTCTACCCGCGCACGCTGAGGTTCTCCGAGGGCTCCTTTCTCTACGGGATGGAAAGGGCCGAGTTCCTCAGGATCAGCAATTCCAAGGCGGGGTTCCACTTCTCGCTGACTCCCGCGACCACTCGGGCTGACTTCTTCGCGCTCTTCGAGAAGATCACCGGGACCGCATTGACGGAACCGGCGTTCGACGCACTGGAGGCGAAGTTCCACCACTTCCGCCGGGAATTCTCCGCCTCTGCTCAGTTGGGGAGCTGATAAGCAGTGCAGACCCACACCACCGGGTTCTCCGCCCTCGCGGAACTCGCCGCCCTCGTCTCGGACGACCACCCACCCGGCCCCGCGAACTGGGACCGGGTCGCGGAGTGCTTCTCCGCGTGGGCCTGCGCTCCGGGGCTGCGCGAGCGGGTGCGCGAGGACCTGCGCTCGCTCGGCCCGAGGGAGGAGATGCGCGTGGTGGCCCGGTCCCGCGAGACGACGACGCACTTCGCCTGGTGCCTGCGGGACGAGCCCGCCGAGCCGTTCACGTTCTGGCTGCACGAGTACAAGCCGCAGCGGGACTGGCGGCCGGGCTACGCCGACTCCGTCCACAACCACCGCTACCACTTCTGCACGGTCATCCTGTCCGGCGGCTACCTGCACGAGCGCTACCGCGTGCGGCTGGCGCCCGAGGGCACGGCGATCTCCGAGGTCGCCCCGCTGCGCAGCGCCGACTGCCGGGCCGGGGTGTCCGGGACCATGCTGGCGCACGAGTTCCACCGCATCCCGCGCGCGATCGACGGGACGATGACGTTCCTGGTCAAGTCGCGGGCGGTGAGCCCGTGGAGCCTGTCCTACGACCCCGGCACCGGGACCAGCCACCGGCACGTGCCGGTGGAGGCGCGCTGGGAGGTGCTGACCGGGAGGTTGTGACACGCGTTCACCTCGTCGGGCTTCACCCGTGCGGGGCTGCCCGGTTCCGGAGCGTTTCCACCCGGCCGGGCCACCCCGCCGCCGGACCGTTCCCCGTGCTGGGCGGCGGTCCTGCGCCCCGGACGCGCGGCCCCCTCCCCCGCGCGACCGGTCCGGGGGCCCGACCCGCCCCGCCGAGCGGGCGCTCTTCGGGCACCCTGAGGGCTCGCGCGCCGCCATACCATCGGCCCACCCGGCTCTGGGAGGGTCCGATGAGGATGATCACTGCTGTTTCCACCGAGGTCGTGGAGAAGCGCGTGTGGCGGTTGTGCCAGGACCACGCGGCGAACCTCCAGTTCCACGGCTGGCACCACGTGAGCTTCGTGCGCGACAAGGCCGTGCTGTTCGCGGGGCGCAACGGGGCGGACGTGGCGCTGGTCGAGGTGGCCGCGCTGGTGCACGACGTCAACTACGTGGTGCGCCGCAACTCGCTGCCCGTGGACGGGCGGGAGCTGCGGATGGAGATCCTGGCGGACGCCGGGGTGCCCGACGAGGCGGCGCTGCGGGTCGACGAGGTGGTCGAGGAGGCGGAGATGCGCACCCGCGACCGGTGGATCTCGGTCGAGGCGCAGGCGCTGTCCGACGCCGACACCCTGTTCAAGGCGTTACCGGTGACCCCGGTCGTGCTGGCGCCGAAGTACCTGCTGGAGAACGGCATCACGCTCCGCCAGCTCGCGCACAAGATCGTCGGCGAGCAGCGGTCCAAGCACGACGAGGGGTACTACTTCTACGACCCCCAGGCCGCCGCCCTGTACTCCAGGTGGGCGAGCGCGAACCTGGAGCTGTGGCAGTGCATCGTCGAGTCGCTGGACGACCCGACCGTGGAGGAGCTGCTGGCAGCGGTGCCCTAAACCTGCCACAACGAAGTTTTTCAAGATTTTCTCGAAAACCTCCGTAAGAGCCCGGCCGCTCGCGCGTCCCCCTACCGCCAGAGGGTGAGCCGCGGTCGGGCGTGGAGGTGTCTCGGGTATGGAATTCACCGGTGAGAGGGCGGTCGGTGCTCCTCGCCAGCGCGAGCGCGCGGCGAGACCGGTCGGCGCGGCGGCGGCCCGCGCCGCGTTAGCCGTGTCGAGGAGCGACGTGACGGCGGCCGTGGCGGGCGACCGCGCGGCCGTGGAGAGGCTGCTGGGCGTGCTGCGCCCGCTGATCGTGAAGTACTGCCGCGCACGCGTCGGCGGCGCCTACGCCACCGCCGACGACGTGGCGCAGGAGGTGTGCCTGGCGGTGCTGAAGGCGCTGCCGAACTACCAGGACCAGGGACGCCCGTTCCTGGCCTTCGTGTACGGCATCGCCGCCCACAAGGTGGCGGACGTGCACCGCTTCGCGGCGCGCAACCGCGCGGAGCCGGTGGCGGAGCTGCCGGACAAGCCGGAGTCGTCGGCGGGTCCGGAGGCGCGGGCACTGCAGGGCGAGGTGTCGGAGCAGATGGCGGAGCTGCTGCGGGTGCTGCCGGAGAAGCAGCGGGAGATCCTGCTGCTGCGGGTGGTGGTGGGGATGTCGGCGGAGGAGACGGCGCACGCGGTGCGCTCCACGCCGGGCGCGGTGCGCGTGGCGCAGCACCGGGCGCTGGCGCGGCTGCGGGTGGCGCTGGCGGGCGGGGCGTCGTCGGTGCTGGCTTGAGGGGGCGGTGTTCCGCGCGGGTGACCTCGGGCAGGGGTGGCGCGCGGGGGCGGACGCGGGGCCGGGCGTCATCGGCGCCGGTTTGAGGTTGGGGCGGGGGCGGCTGCCAGCGGGGCAGGTGGGGTGAGGGGGTTCGGGGGCTGACGCTCAGCGCCAGCGAGGGCCGCGCGGGGCGGGCGCGCTGCGGGCATCGGCGCCGGGCGCGGGCGAAGGGGCGGGACGAACGACGGCGTGGGCGCCGCGCGTGGGGACGCGCGGACGGGCGAGGGGTGTGGGACGAGGGCTTGGGCGGGACGCCGGGCAGGACGGCGACCCGCCCGTTGGGCTGTCCGGGGCGGGGACGGGAGCGCTGGTCGGGAACGGGGGACTTGCCAGGGAACGGGGGTCTTGCCAGGGGGCGAGGGACGCGGAGTGCGGAGCGGGGCGCGGGCGGGGCACAAGGCGCTGGGCGGGCAGGGCAGGACGAGGCGCTGGGAGCTGGCGGGGCAGGCACGGACGGGCGCGATTCCCAGTCCTGCGGCTCGGGAGCGCCCAAGGCGCGCCGAGGGGCGTGCCCGGTCGGCGGGGCTTGCGGGAGAGCCTGCCCGCTTGGCGATCGGCGGGGCTTGCCGAGAGGGCCTGCCCGGTTGGCCGTCGACGGGACTTGCGAAGGGGCCTGCCTGCTTGGCGATCGGCAGGCCTCGCGGACAGGGCGTCCAGGCGCGCCCCAAACGCCGGGGTCGGGGGTCTCAGACCCGGCTTCGACGGCGTGCGGACGCACGCGGGCCGAGGCCGTTCAGCCGCTCCCCCGGTCCGCGTGGCCGCCCGCGCGCTGCCCCGTTCGCCCGGCAGCGCGGCGCGGGCGCGGCGGGATTCCTCCCGGCCAGTGGCAGGACCTGCGCGAACAGCGCGCCCGGCGCCCCGCCGGACCGCGCGGGACGGGCTTCGGGGTCCGGGGGCGGGCAGTGCGGGGAGCGCACCCCGGCGGCTGAACCGCCCGGAACTGTCGGTCCCCGCCCCTACCCTCCAGCCCATGGGAGTCTCGCTCTACTACGCCGCCACCCGCGCCACCCCGCTCACCGACGCCGAGCGCGCCGCCGTCGACGCGATCGTCACCCGGTGGAACGACACCGCCCCCTACCCGGACGACGAGGAGGGCCTCTACCTCTACCCCGTCGACGGCGCCGTGCTGAACGGCTCCACCAAGCTCCCCTTCGAGCTCGACCGCACCGTCCCCTCGCTCGTGCACTGGCAGGCCGCCGTCACCGAGCTGCGCCGCGCCCTCCCCGACGCCGACTGGCGGGTCACCGTCGACGACGGGGACGTGCCGTGGACCGACGAGCACGGGTACACCAACCCGGCGCTCGCGGAGCTCGACCTGACCGCCCTGCTCGCCGAGGACCTGAAGAACCCCTGAAACCCCGGCCGCCCCGAAACCCGCGAGAACCCCCGGAAAAGCAGCGGGCCGGGGCCCGGAAACCCGGACCCCGGCCCTCGCCGGGCGCTAGCCCTGGATCAGAACGGCCACCCGAGGACCGGCAGCCCCACCACCGCGTCCACGGCCAGGCCGCAGAACACCAGGGTCAGGTACAGGTTCGACATGTGGAAGAACTTCATCGTGTTGGTCGACCCGCCCTTGCGGACCACCCCGTGCAGCCGGTGCGCGAACACCCCGAACCACACGCCCGACGCCAGCGCGACGCCCACGTAGATCCAGCTCGTCACCGGCGCCAGCAGCAGGCTGCACAGCACGGTCGCCCAGGAGTAGATGACGATCTGCCTGGTCACCTGCTGCGCGGTGGCCACGACGGGGAGCATCGGCACGCCCGCCCGCGCGTAGTCCTCCTTGAACTTCATCGCGAGCGCCCAGGTGTGCGGCGGCGTCCAGAAGAAGATCACGCCGAACATCGCCAGCGCGGGCAGCTCCACCGTGCCGGTGACGGCCGACCAGCCGATGACCACCGGCATGCAGCCCGCGAGGCCGCCCCAGATGATGTTCTGGGAGGTCCGGCGCTTGAGCACCAGCGTGTACACGAAGATGTAGAACAGGATCGTCGCGACCGCGAACACCGCGGACATCAGGTTCGTGGTGATCCACAGGAACGCGAACGAGACGACGCCGAGCACGACGCCGAAGATCAGCGCGTTGCGCGGTGGGATCGAGTTCTTGGCGAGCGGCCTGCTGCCCGTCCGCTTCATCACCGAGTCGATGTCGGCGTCGATGTAGCAGTTCAGGGCGTTGGCGCTGCCCGCGGCGAGCGTTCCGCCCGCGAGCGTGCACGCGATGAGCCACAGCGGCGGCAGCCCGCGCTCGGCGAGCAGCATCGCCGGGATGGTGGTGATCAGCAGCAGCTCGATCACCCTGGGCTTCGTCAGCGCGACGTACGCGCCGACGACCTGCCGCGGACTCCGCGCAGGGGCCTGCGCAACGGCACTCATCGCAGGGCGCTCCTCTGTCAGATCGGGGATGAACGGATCGTAACCGCGAGGTGTGGCGCCGGCCCTTTCGGGTAGGTGGTGACCAGGGGCACTCAAGCGCGAACACGCCCTGTGCGATCACGCACAGCGGATCTGCGCGCGTTCGGTGGCACATGCGCCCGAACAGCGGACTAGGCTGGTCGGAGGATGAGCAAAAACCGCGGATAGGCCCTGACGGGATCGATTGAGAAGCCTTGTCTGTGGACCGCCGCCCGCACTGAGACTGGAGCTGGAATCTCCGTGTCCGATGACATCACCCGGCTGACCGAGGCCACCGTCCCCGCCGACTGGACCGCGCTGGACAAGCGCGCCGTCGACACCGCGCGTGTCCTCGCCGCCGACGCCGTCCAGAAGGTCGGCAACGGCCACCCCGGCACCGCGATGAGCCTCGCCCCCGTGGCCTACTCGCTGTTCCAGCGGGTGATGCGCCACGACCCGGCCGACGCCGACTGGATCGGCCGCGACCGCTTCGTGCTGTCGGCGGGTCACTCCAGCCTGACGCTGTACATCCAGCTGTACCTGGCGGGCTACGGCCTGGAGCTGGACGACCTGAAGGCGCTGCGCACCTGGGGTTCCAAGACCCCCGGCCACCCGGAGCACCGCCACACCCCCGGTGTGGAGATCACCACCGGACCGCTGGGCCAAGGCCTCGCCTCGGCCGTGGGCATGGCGATGGCCGCCCGCCGCGAGCGCGGCCTGTTCGACCCGGAGGCCCCGGCGGGCGAGAGCCCGTTCGACCACCAGGTCTACGTGATCGCCTCCGACGGCGACATCGAAGAGGGCGTCACCTCCGAGGCCTCGTCGATCGCGGGCCACCAGCAGCTGGGCAACCTCACGCTGATCTACGACGACAACAAGATCTCGATCGAGGACGACACCGCGATCGCGCTGTCCGAGGACACCGCCAAGCGCTACGAGGCGTACGGCTGGCACGTGCAGGTCGTGGAGTCCGGCGAGAACATCTCCGGCATCCTGGCCGCGCTGGAGGCCGCCCGCGCCGAGACGGCCCGCCCGTCGCTGGTCGTGCTGCGCACGATCATCGGCTTCCCGGCGCCGAACAAGATGAACACCGGCAAGATCCACGGCTCCGCGCTGGGCGACGCCGAGGTGGCCGAGGTCAAGAAGGCGCTGGGCTTCGACCCGGAGCAGACCTTCGAGGTCTCGGACGAGGTGATCAACCACACCCGCTCGGTCATCAAGCGCGGCGAGGCCGCCAAGGCCGAGTGGCAGAAGTCCTTCGACGCGTGGGCGGCGGCGAACCCGGAGCGCAAGGCGCTGCTGGACCGCCTGATCGGCCGCGACCTGCCCGAGGGCTGGACCGACGCGCTGCCCGTGTGGGAGCCGGACGCCAAGGGCGTCGCGACCCGCAAGGCCTCCGGCGACGTGCTGTCCGCGCTGGCCCCGGTCCTGCCGGAGCTGTGGGGCGGTTCGGCCGACCTGGCCGAGTCGAACAACACCACGATGAAGGGCGCGGACTCGTTCGGCCCGGAGAGCTCCTCCACGAGCACGTGGAGCGCGAACCCGTACGGCCGCACGCTGCACTTCGGCATCCGCGAGCACGCGATGGGCTCGATCCTCAACGGCATCGCGCTGCACGGCCCGACCCGCCCGTACGGCGGCACGTTCCTGGTGTTCAGCGACTACATGCGCCCGGCCGTGCGGCTGGCCGCGCTGATGAAGTCCGCCGTCACCTACGTGTGGACGCACGACTCCATCGGCCTCGGCGAGGACGGCCCGACGCACCAGCCGATCGAGCACCTGGCCGCGCTGCGCGCGATCCCCGGTCTCGCGGTGGTGCGCCCCGGCGACGCCAACGAGACCTCGGCGTCCTGGCGGGCGATCATCGAGAACCCGACCGGTCCGGCGGGCCTCGCGCTGACCAGGCAGAACCTCCCGGTGCTGGAAGGCACCAAGGAGAAGGCCGCCGAGGGCGTCGCCAAGGGCGGCTACGTGCTGGAGGACGCCTCCACCGGGACCCCCGAGGTCGTGCTGATCGCCACCGGCTCCGAGCTGCAGATGGCGGTCGAGGCGCGGAAGGTCCTGGAGGCCGACGGCGTTGCAGCGCGTGTGGTGTCCATGCCGTGCGTCGAGTGGTTCGACGCCCAGGACGAGGCGTACCGCGAGTCGGTCATCCCGTCCTCGGTGAAGGCGCGCGTCGTGGTCGAGGCAGGCATCGCCCAGCCGTGGCACCGGTTCACCGGTGACGCGGGCGAGATCGTCTCGATCGAGCACTTCGGCGCCTCCGCCGACTACCAGACGCTGTTCCGCGAGTTCGGCTTCACGACCGAGAACGTCGTGGCCGCCGCCCGCCGGTCGCTGGACGCCACCCGCTGACCGACGACTCTTTTTCTAGGGGAGAAGCGAACATGACTGCGAAACCGCTGGCCGACCTCAGCGCCGCCGGTGTGTCGATCTGGCTCGACGACCTGTCGCGCGAGCGGCTGGACTCGGGCAACCTGGCCGGGCTGATCGCGGACAAGGCCGTGGTGGGCGTGACCACCAACCCGACGATCTTCGCCGGCGCCCTGTCCAAGGGCGACGCCTACGACGCGCAGGTGCGCGAGCTGGCCGCGCGCGGCGCCGACACCGAGGCCGTGGTGCGCGAGACCACCACGACCGACGTGCGCAACGCCTGCGACCTGTTCCGCGACGTCTACGCCAAGTCGAACGGCGTCGACGGCCGGGTGTCCATCGAGGTGGACCCGCGCCTGGCCAAGGACACCGACAAGACCGCCGCCGAGGCGCTCGACCTGTGGAAGGCCGTCGACCGGCCGAACCTCATGGTCAAGATCCCCGGCACGGTCGAGGGCCTGCCCGCGATCACCAAGACGCTCGGCGAGGGCGTCAGCGTGAACGTGACGCTGATCTTCAGCACCGAGCGCTACCGCGCGGTGATGGACGCCTACCTGGCGGGCCTGGAGCTGGCCAAGTCCAACGGCCACGACCTGCGCACCATCCACTCGGTGGCGTCGTTCTTCGTGTCCCGCGTGGACAGCGAGATCGACAAGCGGCTGTCCGCGATCGGCACCGACGAGGCCAAGTCCCTGCTGGGCAAGGCCGCGATCGCGAACGCCGTGCTGGCCTACGCCGCCTACCAGGAGGTGTTCTCCGGCCCGCGCTGGGAGGCCCTCGCGGCGGACGGCGCGAACGCGCAGCGCCCGCTGTGGGCGTCGACCGGCGTGAAGGACCCGAACTACTCCGACACCCGGTACGTCGACCAGCTGGTCGTCGACGGCGTGGTCAACACCATGCCGGAGAAGACCCTGGACGCGGTCGCCGACCACGGTCAGATCACCGGTGACACGGTCACCGGCAAGGCCGACGAGGCGCAGGCCGTGTTCGACGCGATCGCGGCGGCGGGCGTCGACGTGACCGACGTCTTCGTCACGCTGGAGACCGAGGGCGTCGACAAGTTCGAGAAGTCCTGGGCCGAGCTGCTGGAGACCGTCACCGGTCAGCTGGAGAAGGCGAAGGGCTGACGATGACCGAGGTGATCTCCGTGGAGATCGTCCGGGCGCCGAACGCGGAGCAGGTCGAGACCGTCGTGTCCGACCTGCTCCGCGACGCGGTGCCCAGCAGGCTCGCCGCAGGGGACGCCACGCTGTGGGGTCCCGAGGCCGAGCCCGAGGCGTCGATCCGACTCGCCTGGACGAAGCTGCACGAGACGTCCCGCCCGCTGCTGGCAGAGATCGCCGCGCTGCGCGCGGAGCTGCTGGCGGAGGGCGTCAACCGGGTGGTCCTCGCGGGCATGGGCGGTTCCTCGCTCGCGCCCGAGGTGATCACCGGCACCGCCGGGGTCCCCCTGGTGGTGCTGGACACCACCGACCCCGGCCAGGTGGTCGAGGCGCTGGTGGAGAGCCCCGAGCGCTCGGTGCTCGTGGTGTCGTCCAAGTCCGGCGGCACGGTCGAGACCGACAGCCACCGGCGGATCTTCGAGGAGGCGTTCGCGGCTGCGGGCGTCGACCCGAAGTCGCGCATCGTCGTGGTGACCGACCCCGGCTCGCCGCTGCAGGAGGCGTCCGAGGAGGCCGGGTACCGCAAGGTGTTCCTGGCCGACCCGAACGTCGGCGGTCGCTACTCGGCGCTCACCGCGTTCGGCCTGGTCCCGTCGGGCCTGGCGGGCGTGGACGTCGAGAAGCTGCTCGACGAGGCCGCCGCCGCCGCGCCGCTGGTGTTCGCCGACTCGGCGGACAACCCGGCCGTGCGGCTGGCCGCCGTGCTGGGCGTGGCGCACGCGCACGGCGCGGAGAAGGTCGTCCTCGCCGACACCGGCTCCGGCATCTCGGGCCTGGGCGACTGGGCCGAGCAGCTGGTGGCCGAGTCCACCGGCAAGAACAGCACCGGCCTGCTGCCCGTCGTGGTGGAGGGTCCCGGCGCGCCCGGTTTCGTGGACGCGGGCTCCGACGCCACGACCGTCGCGATCGGCCCGGCCACCGGGTCGTCCGCGCTCGCGGTCGAGGGCTCCCTCGGCGCCCAGTTCCTGCTGTGGGAGGTCGCCACCGCGCTGGTGGGCCGGGTGCTCGGGATCAACCCGTTCGACCAGCCCGACGTGGAGGCGGCGAAGAAGGCGGCGCGCTCGCTGCTGGACGCCCCGGCGTCCGGGCCCGCGACGCCCGCGTTCACCGACGGCCCGGTCGAGGTGCACGTCTCCGGCGGCGACTGGCTGCCGAAGGACGCCAAGACGGTGGCGGAGGCGCTGCGCGCGCTGGTCGCGGCGGCTCCGGACAAGGGCTACCTGTCGGTGCAGGCCTACCTGGACCGGGTGAACGACGCGTCGTTCGCGCTCAGCAGGGCCGAGCTGGCCAAGCGCACGCACCTCCAGACCACCTTCGGCTGGGGCCCGCGCTTCCTGCACTCGACCGGCCAGTACCACAAGGGCGGTCACCAGAACGGCGTGTTCCTCCAGCTCACGGGCGTGTCCGACCAGGAGCTGGCCGTTCCCGGCCGCCCGTACGACCTGGCGACGCTCCAGCTGGCGCAGGCCCTCGGCGACGGGCAGGTGCTCGCCGAGCACGGCCGCCCGGTGCTGCGGCTGCACCTGACCGACCGGGTCGCGGGGCTCGCCCAGTTCGTGGAGGCCATCCAGGAGGACGGCTCGTGACCACCGCCGAGCAGCGCAACCCGCTGCGCGACCCCAGGGACAAGCGGCTGCCCCGCATCGCGGGCCCCAGCGGCTTGGTGATCTTCGGCGTGACGGGCGACCTGTCGCGCAAGAAGCTCATGCCCGCGATCTACGACCTGGCCAACCGCGGCCTGCTGCCGCCGGGCTTCGCGCTCGTCGGGTTCGCCCGCCGCGACTGGGAAGACCAGGACTTCATGCAGGTCGTCCACGACGCGGTCAAGGAGCACGCGCGCACGCCGTTCCGGCAGGCCGTGTGGGACCAGCTCGCCGAGGGCATCCGCTTCGTGCAGGGCAGCTTCGACGACGACGCCGCGTTCGACTCGCTCGCCGAGACGATCCGGCTGCTCGACGAGGAGCGCGGCACGGGAGGCAACCACGCGTTCTACCTGTCGGTGCCGCCGAGCGCGTTCACCACCGTGGTGAACCAGCTCAAGCGCGCCGGTCTGGCCTCGCCCCCCGGCGACAACCCGACGCAGTGGCGCCGCGTGGTGATCGAGAAGCCGTTCGGGCACGACCTGGCCAGCGCGAAGCAGCTGAACGGGATCGTGAACGAGGTCTTCCCCGAGGAGTCGGTGTTCCGCATCGACCACTACCTCGGCAAGGAGACGGTGCAGAACATCCTGGCGCTGCGCTTCGCGAACCAGCTGTACGAACCCATCTGGAACGCGAACTACGTCGACCACGTGCAGATCACCATGGCCGAGGACATCGGCCTCGGCGGTCGCGCGGGGTACTACGACGGGATCGGCGCGGCGCGCGACGTCATCCAGAACCACCTGCTCCAGCTGCTGGCGCTGACCGCGATGGAGGAGCCCGTCTCCTTCCGCCCCAGCGACCTGCGCGCGGAGAAGGTGAAGGTCCTGTCGGCCACCCGGCTGGTGGGCCCGTTCGACGAGACGACCTCGCGCGGCCAGTACACCGGCGGCTGGCAGGGCGGGCAGAAGGTGCCCGGCCTGATCGAGGAGGGCGGCTTCTCCAAGGACTCCACCACGGAGACCTACGCCGCCATCACCGCCGAGGTGAACACCCGCCGCTGGGCGGGCGTGCCGTTCTACCTGCGCACCGGCAAGCGGCTCGGCCGCCGGGTCACCGAGGTGGCCGTGGTGTTCAAGCGTGCGCCGCACCTGCCGTTCGACGACACCTCCACCGAGGAGCTGGGGCAGAACGCCCTGGTGGTGCGGGTGCAGCCGGACGAGGGCGTGACCATCCGGTTCGGCTCCAAGGTGCCGGGCAACACGATGGAGGTCCGCGACGTCACGATGGACTTCGGCTACGGGCACGCGTTCACCGAGTCCTCGCCGGAGGCCTACGAGCGGCTGCTGCTGGACGTGCTGCTCGGCGAGCCGTCGCTGTTCCCGAAGAACGACGAGGTCGAGCTCTCCTGGGAGATCCTCGACCCGGTGATCGAGCACTGGGCGAGCATCGGCGAGCCGGAGAAGTACAAGGCAGGCACGTGGGGACCGCCGTCCGCTGACGAGATGCTGGCCCGCACCGGCAGGCACTGGAGGCGACCGTGATCATCGACCTGCCCTCGACGACCACGTCGCAGGTCAACTCGAAGCTCGTGCAGCTGCGCGAGGAGGGTGGCGCGGTCACCCTCGGCCGGGTGCTGACGCTGGTCATCGTGACCGACGACGGCAGCAAGACCGAGGAGGCTGTGGAAGCGGCGAACGACGCCAGCCGCGAGCACCCCTGCCGGGTGATCGTGGTGGCGCGCGGCGCCCGCCAGGCCGCCGCGCGGCTGGACGCGCAGATCCGGGTCGGCGGTGACGCGGGCGCGTCCGAGGTGATCGTGCTGCGCCTGTACGGGCCGCTCGCGTCCGAGGGCGCCTCGTGCGTGGTGCCGCTGCTGCTGCCGGACACCCCGGTGGTGGCGTGGTGGCCGAACGAGGCCCCGTCGTCGCCGTCGAAGGACCCGATCGGGCAGCTCGCGCAGCGCCGGATCACCGACTCGGCGGCCGAGAAGAACCCGATCAAGGCGCTGGAGCAGCGTCGGTCGTCCTACGCGCCCGGTGACACGGACCTGGCGTGGACGCGGCTGACGCTGTGGCGGGCGATGCTCGCCTCGGCGCTGGACCTGCCGCCGTTCGAGGCGATCACCGAGGCCGAGGTCAGCGGCGAGGCCGACTCGCCGTCGACCGACCTGCTGTCGGCGTGGCTCGCGGCGTACCTGAAGGTTCCGGTGAAGCGGGTCAAGGCCACCAAGGGCCAGGGCATCGTGGACGTGCGGCTGGACCGGCCCTCCGGGTCGGTGGAGCTGGTGCGGCCGGACGGCGCGGTCGGCACGCTGACCCAGCCGGGGCAGCCCGCGCGCCGGGTGGCGCTGCAGCGCCGGTCGGTGCGGGACTGCCTGGCCGAGGAGCTGCGCAGGCTCGACCCGGACGAGGTGTACGAGGCGGCGCTGCGGTCGCTGGCGAAGGTGGCGCGCAACAAGCCCGCCGCGAAGCCGGTGGCCCGCAAGGCCGACGCGGCGCCCGTCGAGCCCGCCCCGGCCCCGGAGTCGGACGCGGTGGAGACCCTGGCCGAGCCGCTGGGCTCCGAGGGGGCCGACACGCCCGAGGCGGTCAAGCCGAAGGCCAAGGCCGCCAAGGCGCCGAAGTCGGCCGTGCGCGCGGCGAAGGCGGGCTCGTGAGCGAGCCCGAGGTGGTGGTGCACCGCGACGGCGACCTGCTGGCCGCCGCCGCGGCTGCCCGCCTGGTGACGAAGCTGGTGGACGCGCAGGCGGCGCGCGGGTCGGCGTCGGTCGTGCTGACCGGCGGGCGGACCGGCGTCGCGGTGCTGGAGCAGCTGCGCCGGGCGCCCGCGCGGGACGCGGTCGACTGGGGCAAGGTCGACCTGTACTGGGGTGACGAGCGTTTCCTGCCCGCAGGGCACGCGGAGCGCAACGAGACCCAGGCCAGGGCGGCGCTGCTGGACCACGTGCCGGTGGACCCGGCGCGGGTGCACGTGATGGAGCCCTCCGACGGGCGCTTCGGCGACGACCCGGAGGCGGCTGCCGCCGCTTACGCGGACGAGCTGGCGGCGGCGGCGCGACCGGAGGACCACGGGTCGGTGCCGCAGTTCGACGTGTGCATGCTGGGCGTCGGCGAGGAGGGCCACGTGGCCTCGATCTTCCCCGACTCCCCTGCGGTGCACGAGCTGGAGCGGACGGTCGTGGCGGTGCGCAACTGCCCGAAGCCCCCGCCCACCAGGGTCAGCCTGACCCTGCCCGCGATCCGCCGCGCCCGCGAGGTGTGGCTGATGACGACGGGCGAGGGCAAGGCTGCGGCGGTGGCGATGGGCCTGGCCGGAGCCGGTGAGGTGCAGCTCCCCGCGGCGGGCGCCGTGGGGCAGCGGCGGACGCTGTGGCTGCTGGACTCGGCGGCGGCGGCGAAGGTGCCGGAGCTGTTCACTCCCCCGCTGGCGTGACGCGCGCGGTGCTGGTGGCCCACTGGAGCGCCACCAGCACCGGATCACCCCCCGCCGTCCCCGACCCCGGTCGGGCGCGGCGGCGGGGTTCCCCGGAGGGCCGGGGTCTGGAGGGCGGCGGATCACGCCGCCCTTGTCCTTTTCCGGGGCTCGACTGCCCTTTACGCGGCTCGACGGGCGCCCGCCGGTTCCGGCGGCGGCCCGTCGCCCGGCGTCCACACTGTGTGACCGCTGTGTGAACGCTGTGCGCCGCGAAATCGACCCCGGACCGTCGACAAGCCGCTGACCAGCGTTTACCTTTTGCTGTGGCGCCGTTCACGGGCGTCCGACGTTCGCGGTCGCAACTTCGTCGGGTTTGCCGCGTCCCGTCCGCGTGATCGCGCTGTCTCGATGGGTGATGAGCACATCGGGGGTGGAGGAGCGGGTCATGCCCAGTGCGACTGCGGTGCGGTTCGGCGATGGCGGGTTCGGCGCGGAGGGATTCGGCGCGGGCGGGTTCGGCGCTCGGGTCCGGGGCTCGCGGGTCCGGGGCTCGCGGGCCGGTGCGGGAAGAGCGGGCGTCCGGCTCGGGCTGCGCGCCCGGTGGGCCGCGCTGCGGGCGCTGGTCGGTCCGCGCGGAGGCCTGCTGCTGGACGTCGCGGCGGTGGCCGTGGCGGCGCTGGACGTGTGGTTGCGGGTGCTGCCCGAGGCCGAGGGGTACAGCAGGCTGCTGTCCGGGGTCGCGGTGCTGGCCGTGGTGTTCCGGCGGCGGTGCCCGTTCCTGGTGGTGCTGCTGACCATCCCCGGTTTCCTGTTCGGCTGGTCGCAGCTGGCCGCGATGATCGCGCTGGGCACGCTCGCCTGGCTGCGGCCCCGCTCCGCGCAGACCGCGATCGGCGCCGGGCTGGTGTGGTTCGCCCGGTTCTTCCTGTGGCCGGTGGACGAGTTCCTGGCCCTGCCGTGGACCGCGCACGTCCACGACGCGATCTACGGCGGGATCGTGGCGGGGATGCCGGTGGCGATCGGGCTGCTCGCGCACGTGCGGGCCGAGCTGTCCGCGCGGGTGCGTGAGCTGGCCGCCGGGCGGGAGCGGGAGCGGGCGCTGCACGCGCGCGCCGTGCGGGCCGACGAGCGGGCCAGGCTGGCGCGGGAGATGCACGACGTGGTGTCGCACCAGGTGAGCCTGATCGCGGTGCAGGCGGGGGCGCTGCGGGTCACCGTGCGGGACCCGGACGCGAAGCAGGTGGCGGGGAACATCCGGATGCTGAGCACCAGGACGTTGAACGAGCTGCGCGAGCTGGTGAGCGTGCTGCGCGCGGCCGACGAGCCCCCGCAGCCGGGCGTGGCCGACCTGCCGCAGCTGCTGCTGGGCACGGACGTGTCGCTGCGCGTGGACGGCCCGGTCCGCGACCTGCCGGGACCGGTGTCGGGGGCGGTGTACCGGACGGTGCAGGAGGCGCTGACGAACGTGCGCAAGCACGCGGAGGGCGCGTCGGCGGCGGTGGTCGTGGTGTCGGACGGGGAGCGCGTGCGCGCGGAGGTCCGCAACGGCGCGCCCCCGGACCGGGGCGGCGCCGGGCTGCCGAGCGGCTGCCACGGGCTGGTGGGGCTGCGCGAGCGGGCGGCGCTGCTGCACGGCCGGTTCCACGCGGGGCCCACGGACGACGGGGGGTTCGTGGTGCGCGTGGACTTCCCGCTGGACGCGGGAGCGGGTGGGGTGGACGGCGGGGTGGCTGACGGGGCTGCTGATGGGAGCGATCCAGTGGGCGCGACCGGGCGCGGGTGACCGGCCGCGCAGGAGAACACCGGGGAAACCTCTGGCGCGCAACGGAAAGCGGGAAGCAGCCGGGAGCGGGAACGAGGTGAGGGCGCGCGGAGGGCCGGTCGCGGAAACGGCGCGGGAAGAGGCCGGGAGCGAAGAGGGCTGAGCGCGGGCGGGACTCGGCGGCGGTCAGACCGGACGTAGGTCGGACCGAGCACAGGCCGGGTGCGGAACGGGCCGGGCGTGTCGGGCAGCGCTCGTGCTGGTGCCCGGCGGTGGTCGGTCGAGGCCGAAACCGAACTGCCAACTGTTGTCAGTCAACAGTTGGCAGTTCGGTGCGGGATTCCCGGCGGGCGAACGAACCGAGCTAGCGGGCCGAGCAGGCGAACCGAGCGGTCGAGCAGCGCGGTCGAACCAGGCGCTCGAACCGAGCCATCGAGCTGAGCGGTCGAACCAGGCGGTCAAGCCGAGCGGTCGAACCGGGCCGTCGAGCCGAGTTGCAGGCGGTGCGGTCGAGCCGGGCAGCGGGCAGGCGGTCGAGTCGAGCGGTGGGCGGTGCGGCCTGGCAGGACCGGCCGCACCGCTCAGCGGCGCTTGCCCTGGTCGCCGACCGGGCGGATGCGCTGGGTCGCCTCGGCGGAGCCCTGCGTGGGCGCCTGCATCGGGGTGCCGACCGGGCGCAGGCGCTGGGTGGCCTCCGAGTCCGCCGGGGACGTGATCTCGGCGGGCGCGGTCTGGACCGGCGGCCTGGTGGGCGCCTTGACGGCCTGGAACTTCGTGGTCGCCTGGTCGCCGCCCTGCGCGGGGACCTGACGCCCCGGCTGGGGAGCCCCGTGCGCCTGCGCGCCCGAGGGACCGCCCTGGGGCGGGACCACCGGAGCGGTCGGCCTGGCGGGACCCGGCCTGCCCTGCTGGGCCGGAGCGCCCGGAGCGCCCGCGCCACCGGCCCCCCGACCGCCATCCGGTTGCGCCCCAGCGCTTTCCTCGCCGCCGACCACGGCGGGCGCGATCGCGGTGGACTCCCCCGCGCCACCCCGCCGCACGCCCTGAGCGCCCCCCTGCGCCCCGTCGTCCTCCGCACCCCGCACCACTGCGGGAACCGGGCCCGAAGACCCGGCACCGTCCTCCTCAGCCCGCGCAACGGCCTGCTGCGACGGCGCCAGGTACCCCACCACCATCGCCGCCACCACGAGCACCACGACCACCGCCCCGGCCGCGACCGGTTCCGGCGTCAGCACCCGCAGCACCGACGACCACACCACCGCCGCGAACCCGGTGGCGAGCCCGGCGGGCACGAACTGCAGCGCCCTGCGCGAGCGGCGCGGCGGCAGGACGCCCTTCACCATCGCCCACAGCGCCGCCGACCACGCGGCCACCGCCAGCACGAGCAGCACGAGCCCGGCGACGCCGTACACCGACAGCACCGACCCGCGCACGTCGGCGGTGCTGCCGCGCGAGGCGATCACCTCGCGCCGGTCGTCCAGCAGCTCCAACCGCACCGGCACCAGCCCGGTGGCCTTGCCCTCCAGCCCGGCCATGTCCAGCACGAACGCGCGCGTCACGCTGGTGCGGCCGGGGACCTCGAACGGCACGGTGGTCTCGTAGGAGAAGAACTCCAGGCCGAACGCGCCGCCCGACAACCGGATGACGCGCGCCTGCCTGGTCTCCGCCGATCCGTTGTGGACGGTCACCGTGACCTTGCGCGAGCCCGAGGGGTCGAGCACGAGCCGGTTGTCGCTGAACTGCTGCCCGTCGACGGACGCCGTCATGGTCGCGGTGTCGCCTTGGGCGAGGGCCGGTGCGCCCGCGAGGAACATCCCGCACAGGAGCAGTGGGACGACCCTGCCCATAATGCGTCTCACAAAGCACCTCGACGTTCAGGGGACTGGGAGAAATGCGAACGGCTGGAACACTATCCGTACTGGCTGTCCTCGCCTACGCCCTGTCCACCCTCGTGACCGCACCGGTGTCGCAGGCGCAGGGCTCGCTCGGCATGTCGGTCAGCTCCGGCAAGCCGGGCACCGGGTTCAGCGTCCAGTGGACCGGGCTCCGGGTGACGTGCCACAACTACTCGGTGCAGGTCGTCTGGGACGGCGACGTCGTCATCGGCAACGGCGGGGTCGGCTGGTCCGGCTCGGGGTCGACGTGGGCGGTCGTGCCGTCCACGGCGAAGCCGGGCAGGCACCGGGTGACCGCGCGGACGGTGTGCCCGAGCCCGAGCACCGTCTCGGGCGCCTTCACCGTGACCGGTGGCGAGACCTCGCAGCAGCAACCGCCGCCGCAGGAGGAGGACGACCCGAAGCCGCCGCAGACGTCGGAGCAGGCGCCGCCCCCGGCGGCGCCGACCACGACCACGCGGCCGAGCACCACCACCAGCACCACGACGACCACGACCACCAGCACGACCACAGCCACGTCGGCCCCGTCCTCCTCGGCCTCCGAGCCGAGCAGCGCGGTCCCGCACGGCGACGGCGTGCTGGTGATCGACAAGGACGACGTGCAGCCGGGTGACCCGTTGAACGCGACCGGCACCGGGTGCACGCCCGGCGCCTCGGTGACGCTGTCGTCGCTGGGCGAGCAGGTCGGCTCGACGACGGCGGACGACGCGGGCAGGTTCAGCTCGCCCGTGGAGTTCCCGACCGCCCAGGCCGGGCGGCACGAGATCCGCGCGTACTGCGGGATCGTGCTGGTGGGAAGCGTGAACGTGGTGGTCACCAGCTCGACGGGCGGCGTGCTGCCCGCGGTGCTGGGCGTGTCGGCGGTGGCGCTGGTGGGCGGTCTCGTGCTGCTGCGGCAGTTCCGGGGCTTCCGCCGGGTCCGCGCGAGCGCGTGACAGGGCGTCAGGTGAGTTGTGCCACCAAAGCGAGAGGCCCCGTGGTGATCCACGGGGCCTCTCGCCGACGGTGCCTGCTAGCTAGGGCTCTTCGCGCTGCCTGCGCAGCTTGGTGAGCGCCTCTTCGAGGATCGCCTCGCCGTCCGCGTCGGAGCGGCGCTCCTTCACGTAGGCGAGGTGCGTCTTGTACGGCTCGTTGCGCGGGGGAGCAGGCGGAGCCTGCTCGTCCCGACCTGCCGGAAGACCGCACCGCGGACAGTCCCACATCTCCGGGACGTCCGCTTCGACCGCGAACGACGGGCGCGACTCGTGCGCGTTGGCGCACCAGTACGACACCCGACGCCGGGGCGCGGACTCGCCGCGCTCCGACTCGCCCATCGGGCCTGCGCCGACGCGGGTACCGCGAATCGCGTTACCACCAGCCATCGACCCTCACACCCCCACCACGTGGATTTCCGTGTCGCCGACCGGAGTTGTCAGGCGACCTTCTGAATCAAGCCGATGCCCACGATGGCGATCACCCAGATCGCGCCGACGAACAGCGTCAGGCGGTCCAGGTTCTTCTCCACCACGCTGGAGCCGGACAGGCTCGACTGCATACCGCCACCGAACAGCGAAGACAGACCGCCACCCCGACCGCGGTGCAGCAGCACCAGCAGGATGAGCAGCAGGCTGGACACGATCAGGAGGATCTGCAGGAAAGTGTTCATCTCTTCCTCGCTGTCAGGCAGGTGACGCCACAGAGTACCCGGTCGACTGCCGTACGTGGACGACGCGGGTGGCCAGGGTGTTCAGGCCAGTGGTCAGGGTAGGGGACCACCCGCGGCGAGCGCGCAGAGCTTGCTGAACTCGTCGCCGTCGAGGCTCGCGCCGCCCACGAGGGCGCCGTCGACGTCCTTCTGGGCGATGAGCTCGCCGACGCTGCCGGACTTGACCGAGCCGCCGTAGAGCACCCGGACCTCGGACGCGACGTCCTCGCCGTAGGCCTCGGCCAGCTTGACCCGCAGCGCGGCGCAGACCTCCTGCGCGTCGGCCGCGCTGGCGACCTTGCCGGTGCCGATCGCCCACACGGGCTCGTAGGCGATGACGACGCCGCGCACCTGCTCGGCGGTCAGGCCCTTGAGGCCGGCGACGAGCTGGTCGGTGCAGAAGGCGACGTGCTCGCCCCTCTCCCGCACGTCGACCTTCTCGCCGAGGCAGAAGATCGGGGTGATCCCGTGCTTGAGGGCGGCCTTGACCTTCTTGTTGACGGTCGCGTCGTCCTCGTTGTGGTAGTCGCGCCGCTCGGAGTGGCCCACGGTGACGTAGGAGCAGCCGAGCTTCGCGAGCATCACGCCCGAGATGTCGCCGGTGTAGGCGCCCGAGTCGTGCTGCGACAGGTCCTGCGCGCCGTACTTGAGCAGGAGCTTGTCGCCGTCGACCAGGGTCTGCACGCTGCGGATGTCGGTGAACGGCGGGAGCACCGCCACCTCGACCTTGGCGTAGTACTTCTCGGGCAGCGCGAAGGCGATCTTCTGCACCAGGGCGATGGCCTCCAGGTGGTTCAGATTCATCTTCCAGTTGCCCGCGATCAGCGGAGTGCGCGCCATGTCAGTTGCCCTCCAGCACGGAGACCCCTGGAAGCTCCTTGCCCTCCAGGTACTCCAGCGACGCGCCGCCGCCGGTGGAGATGTGCGAGAAGCCGTCCTCGGGCAGGCCGAGGGAGCGGACGGCGGCAGCGGAGTCGCCGCCGCCGACGACGGTGAACGCCTCGCTGGCGATCAGCGCCTCGGCCACCGCGCGGGTGCCGCCGGAGAACTTCTCGAACTCGAACACGCCCATCGGGCCGTTCCAGAACACGGTCTTCGCGTCGGCGAGCTTGGAGGCGAACAGCTCGCGCGAGGCGGGGCCGATGTCCAGGCACTCGCGCTCGGCCGGGATCTCGTCGAACGGCACGACGGTGTAGTCGGCGTCGGCGGAGAAGCCGGTCGCGGCGAGGAAGTCGACGGGGAGCAGCAGCTCGACGCCGCGCTTCTCCGCCTCCTCCAGGAAGCCCTTGACCTTGTCGATCTGGTCCTCCTGCAGCAGGGACTTGCCGACCTCGT
Source organism: Actinosynnema pretiosum (assembly GCF_024171695.1). GTDB lineage: Bacteria > Actinomycetota > Actinomycetes > Mycobacteriales > Pseudonocardiaceae > Actinosynnema > Actinosynnema pretiosum. Next base: position 63,506 of record NZ_JAMTCF010000026.1, read on the forward strand.
GGCCCTGGGCCTTGAGGAAGGTGTAGGCCATGCCGCCGCCGACCAGGAGCCGGTCGACCTTGGTGAGCAGGTTCTCGATGACGCCGAGCTTGTCCGAGACCTTCGCGCCGCCGAGGACGACGACGTACGGGCGCTGGGTGTCGTCGGTGAGCTTGCGCAGCACCTCGACCTCGGCCAGCACGAGCCCACCGGCGTAGTGCGGGAGCTTCTTGGCCACGTCGTAGACGGAGGCCTGCTTGCGGTGCACGACGCCGAAGCCGTCGGACACGAACGCGTCGGCCTTCGCGGCCAGCTCGTCCGCCAGCGCCTCGCGCTCGGCGGCGTCCTTGCTGGTCTCGCGGGCGTCGAAGCGGATGTTCTCCAGGAGCACCACGCTGCCGTCACCGGCGGTCTCGGCGCCGATCTCCACGGTCTGGCCGAGGAGCTCGCCCAGCCGCACGGCGACCGGGGCGAGGGAGAACTCGGGGTCGGGCGCGCCCTTGGGGCGGCCCAGGTGCGCGGCCACGAGGACGCGGGCACCCGCGTCGACCAGCGCCTTGATCGTCGGCACCGACGCGCGGACGCGGCCGTCGTCGGTGATCTTGCTGCCGTCGAGGGGGACGTTCAGGTCGGCGCGCACCAGGACGCGCCGACCCGACACACCCTCGGCGAGCAGGTCGCCAAGAGTCTTCACTGTGTGCTCGTCCCCTTGCTCAGAGCTTGCTGGCGACCAGGTTGACCAGGTCCACGAGGCGGTTGGAGTAGCCCCACTCGTTGTCGTACCAGCCGACGACCTTGATCTGGTTGCCGATGACCTTGGTCAGCGGCGCGTCGTAGATGCAGGACGCCGGGTCGGTGACGATGTCCGCCGACACGATCGGGTCGGTGTTGTAGCGCAGGTAGCCCTTGAGGGCGCCCTCGGCCGCCTTCTTGTACGCGGCGTTGACCTCGTCCACGGTGGTCTCGCGACCCACGGTGACGGTCAGGTCGGTGGCCGAGCCGGTGGGCACGGGCACGCGCAGCGCGTAGCCGTCCAGCTTGCCCTTGAGCTCGGGCAGGACCAGGCCGATGGCCTTGGCGGCGCCGGTGCCGGTGGGCACGATGTTGAGGGCGGCGGCGCGGGCGCGGCGCAGGTCCTTGTGCGGCGCGTCCTGCAGGTTCTGGTCCTGCGTGTACGCGTGGATCGTGGTCATGAGGCCACGCTCGATGGTGAACTCGTCGTGCAGCACCTTCGCCAGCGGGGCGAGGCAGTTGGTGGTGCAGGACGCGTTCGAGATGACGGTCTGGGTGCCGTCGTACAGGTGCTCGTTGGCGCCGAGCACGACGGTCAGGTCCTCGCCCTTGGCGGGCGCGGAGATGATGACCTTCTTCGCGCCGCCCTCGTCCACGTGCTTGCGCGCGGCGGAGGCGTCGGTGAAGAAGCCGGTGGACTCCACGACGACGTCGACGCCGAGGTCCTTCCAGGGCAGCTTGCCGGGGTCGCGCTCGGCGAGGGCCTTGATGGTCTTGCCGTCGACGGCGATGCCCTCGTCGTTCACGGTGACCTCGGCGTCGAGCCGCCCGAGGATGGAGTCGTACTTCAGCAGGTGAGCCATCGTGTTGACGTCACCGAGGTCGTTGAAGGCCACGATCTCGATGTCGTGACCACTGGCCTGAACGGCGCGCCAGAAGTTGCGGCCGATGCGGCCGAAACCATTGACACCTACGCGAACCGTCACGGTGCGTCTCCTCGATCGTCGCTGGCGCCTCGGCGCCAGGGGGCGTGCGGGTGGGCCGCCTTCGGCAGCCATCGGCCAGCCTATCCCCAGTCTTGCGGCCCTGGCCTTATGGCCACCAGGATGTCTTTATCGAACAAGAAAATCCACTGTTACTCGCCAGTAATGACCATGTTCTCCGACAGGTCGTGACGAAGGTCCCGACCACGCGGGGCAACATCGCCGAAACTCGGGCGAGACAGGTGGTCAGGCCGGTGGCGGCAGGGTCGCCGGTCCTGCGGGCGGCGGGGCGGCGGACCCTTCCGGAGGGCGGGCGGGGGCTGTTCGGGCGCGCGGGGGTTGAGGCTTTCGGGGTGGTCGCGGTTCGACCTTGAGGGGGAACCGCCCACTGCCGGTTGTCGACGGGTGGCGGGCGGAGCACGCGGGCGGCGCGCCCCGGACGGGCCCGCCTCGGGCGCTGGAACGATCCGGGGGGCGCGCTCGGAGGTGACCGCGCACGAGGGGCGCGGGACGCGGCTTCGCGGGCGCAGCGGGCGGATCAGGACGCGCGAGGGGGCGGGGACCCCCGGCCCCGCCCCCTCCCGTTCCGATCACCCGCGCGCCGGGCTCACCTGGCCAGCAGCGCGTGCAGGACCTCCATCGCGATCGCCTCCGCCTCGTCGACGGGGATCGGGTCGGCGAAGTACGAGTCGCGCACCATGCCGCCGTAGGCGACCTCGTAGATGTGCACGCCCGACACGACCTTGACGCGGACCATTTCGCCGTACCGGTCGGTCGGCCGGAGCATGACCTTGGCCCGCTCGCCGACGCCGGGCAGCTCGCGGACCTCGTCCCAGCGGCGGCCGTACTCCTCGTCGAACCAGTTGTTCCTGATGTCCGGGTAGTCGAACGTGCCCACCGTGATCCGCAGGTCGCGGTAGCCGGTGTCCGCGTCCGCGAGGGTCTGGTAGTCGCAGTTGGCGAAGTAGCTGTCGCTGCTGCCCTCGACCCGGTTCCTGGTCTGGGCGCGCTCCAGCAGCGCCTCGTCCAGGTCGCACTCCGGGCTCATCCGGGCGCCCACCTGCGCCTGGACCTTGCCGGTCGGCGGCTCGGTGTCGATCACCAGCGGCGGTGGGGTGATCGCCTGGATCGGGGGCAGGGTGAAGGTGGACGTCTCCTGGACGCGCGCCTCCTCCACCCGGTCCGGGGAGAGGAGGAGGCGGAACAGGCCCAGCAGGAGCACGGTGCCGACCGCGACGGCCGCGACGCTGGCGCGCTTGCGGGGAAGCGGCGCGCCGTAGGCGCCGGGGTGGTGGGGGCCGCCGGGGTACTGGGGGTGGCCGGGGTATTGGGGGTGACCTGGGTACTGGGGGTGGCCGACGAACGGGCCGGGCCGGTAGCCGGGGAAGGTCTGCGCGGGTGGCGGCGGGAACTGGGGGTGCTGCGCGTAGACGGGGCCGTGGCCGGGGATCTGCGCGACCACCACGGGCGTGGGCGGCGCAGGCGCGGGCGGCGCGGGCTCGGCGGGCGCAGGCTCGGCGGGTGCGGGTGCGGGTGCGGGTGCGGGTGCGGGCGCGGCGTCGGCGGGAACCTGCTCGCCCGCCGTCCGCTCGTCCGGCACGACCTCACCGGGAGTCGCTTCCGGCGCCGGCGTCGGTGTCCCCGGCTGCTCGACGTCGGCGGCCGGGATCTCTTGGGGGGACCGGGGCGCGGGGGAACCCTCGGCCCCCGCTGGGGGCGTGCTCACCGGGCAATGGTCGCACCACCGCCAAGCGATTTCCGCGTCACGTGGAAAGCGTTTGCCACATCACCCCGGCGCCCGCTCCCCCGCCCGTCAGCGCCCCAGGAGCTCCTTCGCGACCAGCGTCGCGATCTCCTCGGACAGCTCGTCGGGCACCTCCGGCGACAGGAACGAGTCGGTCTCGAACCCGGCGTAGCCGATCTCGTACACCACGTTCCCGGAGACCACCTTGAGCTGCACGCCCATGACCGAGTCGGCCTCGGCGGGCTCGGCCAGCAGCTTCGCCCGCTCGCCGAGGCCGTCGACCTGGCGGACGGTGCCCCAGTCGTACACGTCGTCGTCGTACCACTCCTCCAGCTCCGCGCTGTCCTCCGCCTCGTAGACGGAGACGTAGAGGTCGCGGCGGACGGAGCCGTCGATCGTGCTGATCGTGCCGTAGGAGCAGAACGCGAAGCCGAAGAACTCCTCGCTCTCGTAGCGGTTGGAGGTGCGGGCGCGCTTGAGCGTGGCGTCGCTCAGGTCGCACTCGTCGGGCATGGCGGCGTTGCGCTGCTCGCCGTGCGGCGACTTGTAGTCGAGCGGCGACTCGTCCGGGTCCAGGGGCACGTCGGTGGGGTCGAGCGGGCTGGCCGTGGCCTGGGCGCGCGACTGGGGGTCGCGGACGAGCGGGTACCCGGCCGCCCACAGGCCGCCGAGCGCGACGAGCACCAGCGCGAGGATGCCCCCGAGGACCGCCGCCAGCACCCGGCCGGTGCGCAGCGGCGCGGGCTGGGGGGCCGGGTAGGAGGGGTACGCGTGGGGCTGGGGGAAGCCCTGGGCGGGCGTGCCCCAGGCGGGCGCCGGAGGTCCGGGCGGCGGGAACCCGGTCTGCGGGAAACCGGCCTGCGGGGTCGTGGCCTGCGGGAACGCGCCCTGGACCCCGTCCTGCGGCGGTCCGGCCGGGAACGCGGCGCCCTGGACCTGTCCGGCCGCCTGGGCCTGCGCGGCACGGGCCTGGTCGGCCTGGACCTGGAGGTACTCGGGAACCTGCGCGTACACCGGCGACATGCCGGGGATCTGCGCCACGACCACCGGCTGCTCGGGCACGACCGCCCCGCCGGAACCGGCCTCGGCGGGCTGGGACGCGGCGGACTCGTCGCCAACCTCAGGGAACTTGCTCACCCGGCAATCCTTCCACCACGCGCGACCCGCTTCCGGGCGAGCCCACCACCCGACCGGTCATCCCACGACCACCGGGAGCGGAGCAGCGGACCCGCCGAGCGCCTGCGGCGACCGGCGGCGGCCTCGGCGACCGGCGGCGCGACGCCCCCACCAGTGTCGCACCGGCCCGGCCACCGACGCGGGTGAACGGGGAACCGGGGCCCGCGCCCCGCCCGCGCGACGGGCCGCCCCGGCGGAGCGGCCCGTCGCGGGGGTCACACCTCGGCTTCCAGCATGTCCGCCGTGACCGCCGACTCGGTGTCCGGAAGCCCCAGGTCGCGGGCCCGCTTGTCCGCCATCGCCAGCAGCCGCCGGATCCGCCCGGCCACCGCGTCCTTGGTCATCTGCGGCTCCGACAGCTGCCCCAGCTCCTCCAGCGACGCCTGCCGGTGCGCCAGCCGCAGCTGGCCTGCCGCCGCCAGGTGGTCCGGGGCCTCGGCCCCGAGGATCTCCAGCGCCCGCTGCACCCGCGCCGCCGCCGCGACGGCCGCCCGCGCCGAGCGCCGCAGGTTCGCGTCGTCGAAGTTCGCCAGGCGGTTCGCGGTGGCCCGCACCTCGCGGCGCATCCGCCGCTCCTCCCAGGCCAGCACGCTGTCGTGCGCGCCGAGCCTGGTCAGCATCGCCCCGATGGCGTCGCCGTCCCTTATGACGACCCGCTCCGCGCCGCGCACCTCCCGCGACTTCGACCCGATGCCCATCCGCCGCGCCGCGCCGACTAGCGCCAGCGCCGCCTCGGGACCGGGGCAGGTCACCTCCAGCGACGACGAGCGGCCCGGTTCGGTCAGCGAGCCGTGGGCCAGGAACGCGCCGCGCCACGCCGCCTCGGCGTCGCACACCCCGCCGGACACCACCGGCGCGGGCAGCCCGCGCACCGGACGGCCCCTCGGGTCGAGCAGGCCGGTCTGCCTGGCCAGGCCCTCGCCGTCCTTGACCACGCGCACCACGAACCGCGTCCCCTTGCGCAGCCCGCTGGAGGTGATCGTGAAGACGTCGGACTGGTGCCCGTACAGCTCGTGGATCTCCCTGCGCAGCCGCCGCGCCGTGGACCCCAGGTCCAGCTCAGCCTCGACCACCACCCGGCCGCCCACGATGTGCAGCCCGCCCGCGAAGCGCAGCAGCGAGGCCACCTCCGCCCGGCGGCAGCAGGTCTTGGACACCGCCAACCTGCTCAGCTCGTCCTTGACCGCCGACGTCATCGCCACGGCTGTGGTCCTCCCCTGCTCTCGCTCTGCTCACGCTGCGTCGCACTCGACTCACGCAGCGTTGTACTGGACGGGCCGAACCCGTCCTCCCCCGCCCCGGCCAGCGCGCGCCGGATGCTCTCGGCCAGCGCGGCCGAGTCGTGCCGGTCGGGCGCACCGGGCACCGCGACCTCGGACAGGTGCGCCACAGCCCCGAGAGCTGCGGCGGCGCGCTTGAGCCGGTCCGGGACGGGCACCGAGTCGGCGTCCGCGATCACCGCGTCGACGCGCAGTCCGGGCGCGTGCTCGGACAGCACGTCCAGGTGCAGCTCCGGGGAGAAGCCCTCGGTTTCGCCCGGTTGGGGGACAAGGTTGAGGACCACGACCTTGCGCGCGCGGGTCCGCACGAGCGCGTCGTGCAGCTCCGGGACGAGCAGGTGCGGCAGCACGCTGGTGAACCACGAGCCGGGCCCGAGCAGCACCACGTCCGCGTCCAGCACCGCCTGGACCGCCTCCGGGCAGCCGCGCGGCGGCTCGCTCGGGCGGCCGGGGCCGTGCAGCCGGATGCGCTGCACCCGGCCGGGCGTGGTGGCGATCGCGACCTGCCCCCGGATGCGCCTGACCTCGTCGTCGTCCTCGTCGAGGCCGGTCACGTCGGCCTCGATCTCCAGCGGTTCGGCGCACATGGGCAGCACGGTGCCGCGCACGCCCAGCAGCCTGCCCGCCTCGCGCAGCACGGCGACCGGGTCGCCGAGCTGTTCGAGCAGGCCCGCGAGGACCAGGTTGCCGACGGCGTGGCCCGCGAGCGCGCCGGTGCCGCCGAAGCGGTGCTGGAACAGCGTGGACCACAGCGCCGACGAGGTGTCGTCGTCGGCCAGCGCCACCATGGCCTTGCGCAGGTCGCCGGGCGGCAGCAGGCCGAGCTCGCGGCGCAGCCTGCCCGACGACCCCCCGTCGTCGGCGACGGTCACCACGGCGGTGACGTCGTCGGTGAGCCTGCGCAGCGCCGTGAGCGTGGCGTGCAGCCCGTGGCCGCCGCCCAGCGCGACAGCGGACAGGCTCACTCGCGGCCCAGGTCCCGGTGGACGACCTTCACGGCCATGCCGTCCTCGGTGGCGAGCCTGCCCGCCAGCTCCTCGGAGATCGCGACGCTGCGGTGCTTGCCGCCGGTGCAGCCCACGGCCAGGGTCAGGTAGCGCTTGCCCTCGCGGCGGTAACCGGCGCCGATCAGGCCGAGCAGCTCGTGGTAGCGGTCGAGGAACTCCTCGGCGCCCTCCTGGGTGAGGACGTAGTTGCGCACCTCGCCGTCCAGGCCGGTCTGCTCGCGCAGCTCGGGGATCCAGAACGGGTTGGGCAGGAACCGCACGTCCATGACCAGGTCGGCGTCCATCGGCAGGCCGTACTTGTAGCCGAAGGACAGCACGGTGACGCGGGTGCGGGTGGCCGACTCGGAGCCGAACGTGTCCTCGATCTTCGCGCGCAGCTGGTGCACGGACAGCGCCGAGGTGTCGAGGACCAGGTCGGCCTCCTCGCGCAGCGGGGTCAGCAGCACCCGCTCGGCCTCGATGCCGTCGGCGAGCCTGCCGTCGGCCTGCATCGGGTGGCCCCGGCGGACCGACTCGAAGCGGCGGATCAGCACGTCGTCGGTGGCCTCCAGGAACAGCACCTTCGGCTTGTAGCCGCGCGCGTCCAGGTCCTTGATGACGGCGGCGAGGTCGTCGGTGAACGCGCGGCTGCGCACGTCCATGACGACCGCGACCCTGGTGATGGCTCCCCTGGCCTGCGCGCCCAGCTCCACCATGGTGGAGATCAGCTCGGGCGGCAGGTTGTCCACGACGAACCAGCCGAGGTCCTCAAGGCACTTCGCGGCGGTGGACCGGCCCGCCCCCGACAGGCCCGTCACCACCGCGACCTCGATGCCGGACTTCTCCCCGGCGGTTTCGCTCACGTTCGCTCCCCTTCGGTACCGGCCGCGGCGCCCAGTCTGGCGCGCACGGCCTCGGCGGTGCGCCGTCCCACGCCGGGCACCCCGCTGATCTCCTCGATGCTCGCCTCACGCAGCTTCCGCAGTGAGCCGAAGTGCTTCAGCAGCGCCGCCTTGCGCGTCTGGCCGAGGCCGGGCACGTCGTCCAGCTCCGAGGCCGTCATGCGCTTGGACCGCTTCTGGCGGTGGTAGGCGATGGCGAACCGGTGCGCCTCGTCGCGCAGGTGCTGGAGCAGGTAGAGGGCTGTGCTGGTGCGGGGCAGGATAGTCGGGTCCGGGTCGTCCGGCAGCCACACCTCCTCCAAGCGCTTGGCGAGTCCGACGACGGCGACGTTGTCGATCCCCAGCTCGGCCAGCACCCCGGCGGCGGCGGTGGCCTGCGGTCCCGCGCCGTCCACGACGAGCAGGTTCGGCGCGTAGGCGAAGCGGCGGGGCTTGCCGGTCTCCGGGTCGATGCCGGGCTTGGCGTCGTCGCCAGCCTCGGCGGTCTCCTTCAGGTAGGCCTGGAAGCGGCGGCGCACGACCTCGGCGATGGAGGCGACGTCGCCCTCGGTGGCGGCCTCGCGCAGGGCGAAGCGGCGGTACTCGGACTTGCGCGGCAGGCCGTCCTCGAAGACCACGAGGGAGGCGACCACGTCGGTGCCCTGGGTGTGGCTGATGTCGACGCACTCGACGCGCAGCGGCGCGGTGGGCAGGTCGAGGGCGTCCTGGAGCTCCTGGAGGGCGGCGGAGCGGGCGGTGAGGTCGCCCGCGCGGCGCAGCTTGTGCTGCTGGAGCTCCTCCTTGGCGTTGCGCTCGACGGTCGCCATGAGGTCGCGCTTGTCGCCGCGCTGCGGCACCCGCAAGCTGACCTTCGCGCCGCGCAGGCCGCCCAGCCAGCGCTCCAGCGCGGGGGCGTCGTCGGGCAGCTCGGGGACCAAGACCTCGCGCGGCACCGGGGCGGCGTCCTCGGCGGACGTCCCCGCGGCGCTGGTGGGCGCGACGCCCGCGGAGGCGTTCGCGGCCTCGGCCTGGCCGCCGTAGAACTGGGTGAGGAAGCGGTCCACCAGCGCGGGGACGCCCTCGGAGTTCTCCCGGTCGACCACCCAGGCCCGCTGCCCGCGCACCCGGCCGCCGCGCACGTGGAAGACCTGGACGGAGACCTCCAGGTCGTCGGTGGCGAACGCGACCACGTCGGCGTCGGTGCCGTCGCCGAGCACGACGGCCTGCTTCTCGACGGCGCGGCGCAGCGCGGACAGGTCGTCGCGCAGGCGGGCGGCGCGCTCGAACTCCAGCTCCTCGGCGGCGGCGTTCATCTCGCGCTCCAGGCGGCGCACCATGCCGTCGGTGCGGCCCGCGAAGAAGTCGCAGAACTCGCCGACGATGGCCCGGTGCTCGGCCGGGGAGACCCGGCCGACGCAGGGGGCGGAGCACTTGTCGATGTAGCCGAGCAGGCAGGGGCGGCCCATCTGCTCGTGGCGCTTGAAGACGCCGCCGGTGCAGGTGCGGGCGGGGAAGACGCGCAGCAGCATGTCCAGGGTCTCGCGCAGGGCCCAGGCGTGCGGGTAGGGGCCGAAGTAGCGCACGCCCTTGCGCTGGGGGCCCCGGTAGACGTGCAGGCGCGGGATCTCCTCGTTCAGGGTCACCGCGAGCATCGGGTAGGACTTGTCGTCCTTGTAGCGGACGTTGAAGCGCGGGTCGAACTCCTTGATCCAGTTGTACTCAAGCTGGAGCGCCTCGACCTCGGTGCCGACGACGGTCCACTCGACGCTCGCGGCGGTGGTGACCATCTGGCGGGTGCGCGGGTGCAGGCCGGAGAGGTCGGCGAAGTAGGAGTTCAGCCGGGAGCGGAGGCTTTTCGCCTTGCCTACGTAGACGACCCGGCCAGTGGGGTCGCGGAACTTGTAGACACCGGGGGCCTCCGGGATGCTCCCGGCGGCGGGTCGGTAGGTCGACGGGTCGGCCACGCGACAAGACTACGTGCGGGGTCCGACAACTCTCCGGGCGGCCGGGAAGGCGCAGGTCCGGGCCGGGCGGCGCCCGCCGCCGGGGGGGGGTGGTGGCGGCGGGCGCCCGGCAGGTGGTCCGGCGGCGGGTGACCGGCCAGGGGCCTGCAGCGGGCACCCCACAGGCGGTCCGGCGGCGGGCAGTCCGGCAGTGGGTGTCCGGCAGGGGTCCGGCGGGGGCACCCGGCCAGGGTCCGGCGACGGGCGCCCGGCAGGCGGTCCGGCGGCAGGCATCCGGCCGGGTCCGGCGGCAGGCGCCCCGCAGGCGGTCCGGCGACGGGCGGTCCGGCAGGCAGTCCGGCGGCAGGTGACCGGCCAGGGGCCGGCAGCGGGCACCCCGCAAGCGGTCCGGCGGCAGGCGGTCCGGCGGCGGGCGGTCCGGCGGCGGGGCACCCGGCCGGGGTCAGGGGCCGACGTAGACGACCTGGTCGCCCTGGACCGCGACCTGCACGGCGGTCAGGCCGCGCTGGGCGGGCGGGCTGGTGACCGCGCCCGTGGCCGCGTCGAACTTGCTGCCGTGCGCGGGGCAGGTGATGGTGCCGTCCTTCGGGGCGCCCACGGTCTCGCCGACGTGCGGGCAGGTCGCGTCGTAGGCCTTGACCTCGGCTCCGGTGCGGACCAGGACCAGGGGCTTGCCCTTCGGGCCGTCCACGACCACGCCGCCGTTGTCCGGGACGTCCGCCAGCGCGACCAGCGACTGGCCGCCCGAGGTCGCGGTCCCGCCGGGGGCCGAGGTCGCCGGGGTCGACGCGCCGCCGGTGGAGCCGCCGCCCGTCCCGGTGCCGCCGGTGGTGGGGGCGCTGCTCGACGAGCCGCCGTCGCCGCAGGCCGCCAGGCCGCCGGGGACGGCCAGTGCGACGAGCACTCCGCAGAGCACGCGCCTGCGGGAGAGGGAGCCGGGGTCGGTGGTGGTCACCTTGGTCCTCCGTCGATCCGTGGTGGTGGGCAGTTCGGGGTTGCCCGGACCACATTCGGCACGCGCGGGGGAGGCGGCAAGTTCAGCGGTCCCACCGACAGCCGATCAACAGGGTGAGGTGAGGTGGGGGTTAAGCGGAACGTGGCGATCGGCTGCACGTTCGAGGGGTGCCGACACTTTCCGGTGAAACAGGCTCGATGAATTGACATTCCAGTCGGCCCGGAAATGGGGCCGCCGGAAGTCCACCCGATCAGGCGAGGAGAACGTCCTGGCCCATCACCCGGACGGGGACCTCGGTGAGGTCTTGCTTCGCCGGGCCGGAGAGCACCTCGCCGGTGGCGGGGTCGAACGTGCTGCCGTGCGCGAGGCAGGCGACCGTCCCGGCGGTGGGCGGGTTGACGGTGGCACCCGCGTGGGGGCAGGCGGGGTTGAAGGCGCGCAGGCCCGCGTCGGTGGGGCGGAGCAGGAGGAGCTGCCCGTCGGTGGACACGTCGACCAGCGCGCCGCCGCCCACGGGCACGTCCGCCAGGGCGGCGATCCGGTCGCCGGGCTTGCCGCTGCCCACGCCGGGACGGCGGGTCGGCGCGGTCGGGCCGCAGGCGGTCGTGACGGCGGGGGCGGTGAGCGCGAGCAGGCCGCACAGGAGGGTTCTCCGGTCCACGGGAGCATTCTGCGTCGCCCGGTCGGCGGGGGTGGCAGGGGGCCGGGGAGCGGGCGTCGCGGCGGGTCGGGGACCGGGTGGGGCCGTTCGGACGGCGGCACTCGGCGGAGTGCACCCGGAAGTCGATCCGGCGTCAGGGCGCGTGACATCCCCCGCGAGGGGGACCACTGGTGGGTGAAGTTCGGCGGGGCGGAGGCGTCGAGCAGGGCGGCGTGGGCGGGAAAGGCGCTGATCAGCACGGGTGCGCACCACGTGGGGACAGCGGAACGGCCGCTGTTTGACGAGTGCGGCGAGCCCGGTGCGCGCGCAGTGGGCAAGAGCAGCGCCGATCAGCGCGGACATCCGTTGGGCGGGGAAGGTGGGACGGCCGCTGACCAGCCTGGAGGACTGCTGGGCGGGCAGGCGGAACAACCGCCCACCAGCCTGGAGGTCAGTTGCGAGGGGCGCGAAACAGCCGCTGACCAGCCTGGACGTCCGTTGAACGGACCAGACGGGACAGTCGCTGGCCTGCCTGGACGTCGAGCGGGGCGACGAGCGGGTACAGGTGGGGCCGGGGACGGCAGTGGGCGGGTGGCGTCGGCACCCCACCCGCCCCGTGCCCGTCTCCGGTCCCCTCCCCCGCAGGTGGGAACCGCTGGCGAGCACCTTCACCGGGGTCCCGTTCGGGTCGGGACCCCGCGGGCGCCCGCCGGTGGCGTCGCCTCACCGCCGGCAGGCCCCCGCGGCCCTGCTGGTCGACCCTCTCGCCGGTCGACCGACCGGACACCGGGGCTCCACCCCCGGCTCCGGCCACAACCAGTCCCGGCACGTCCCACCGGGTCGTCGCGACCAGCCCCGCGCCCGCCGCCGAGCGCCTGCTGGTCGCACCCCGACCGGTCGGGGTGCCTGCGGAGCGCGTCCCGTGACCGCCCCGCCTCGAACCGCACTCCCACGAGCGCCTCACGACCACATCACCGCTGGTAGGAGCCCTCCGAGCGCGATCTACGCCAACCGGGGCCCGTCGAGGACCCGCCGCCGGGAATCAACGTCGAGAGCCCACCGTCGGCCCCCGCCACCGGGCCTCGCCGTGGAGACCCAGCGCCGTGAACCCGCCGCCGAGCCCCAGCCGAGCCCCGGCCGAGCCCACTGCCCAGCCCCACTGCCGGGGCGCCCGTCGCCGAGCGCCCGGCCAGCCCTACCGCCCGACCGCCCCTACCGCTCGTCCTGCGCCGCCGCCGACCTGGCCAGCGCCAGCACCGCCGTGAACGGCGGGAACCAGTGGCGCGAGTGCGACGGCGGGTTCGCCCACCTCAGCGAGCCGTACCTGGTCATCGTCGGCGGCAGGGCGATGCGCTGCGGGGAGCGCACGAACTGCACCTCCGGCGGCGCCTTCAGGTGGGTCGGCAGGAGCGCCACCAGCTCCGCGAGGAAGATCCAGTGCTCCCGTGGCCCCGGTATGACGGTGACCGGTCCGGCGAGCATCCTCGCCTTCAGGTCGGCCAGGACCCTGGAGCCGATTCTCGCCGGCATGGCCAGCGCGGTGGTCGCGGGCCCCAGCGGGAGGAACACGCCCTGCTCGGTCACGGACACCTTCCAGCCGAGCAGCCGGTAGCCCGCGATCGCCTCGCCCAGCGCCTGCTGGTGCGCGCGGTCGCGCGGTCGCGGTCGCGGGTTCGTGCTGTGTGCGGTGGTGGTGACGGTCATCGGCGGAGGCCCCTCCCCGGTCGGGTGGTCGTAGGTCTGGTGGGCTTTCCGGCGAGGGGGTTGCCCCCCCGCCCCGTACACACGCAGAGTGGGTCCAACCGGGAGCAGTCACCACACCAGGCCCGGATCGGTTTGATGCACCACATGAATGACCCCCATCCACCACACGGCGTCACCAGCCCCTGGCCAGGACCACCACACGCCCTTATGCACGAAATGCATGGACTCGTGGTGACGCTTCCCTATGCTGGTGGCCACGCTCAGTGACGGGAGCGAGCCGATGGAAGCGAACGGACGAAGAGCCACCAGCACCAGGCGCGCGTGCCCGTCCTGCGGGGCGCTGATAGCCGCCGACAACTCGGACCGGCTCTGCCACCGGTGCAGGCGCAACGCGCGCGCCGACATCTACGGGCCCCCCGCCCTGACCGAAGAGTTCTGGGACCACCCCGTGCTGGCCTCCGCGTTCGCGGCCAGGGACATGGGCGCGGTCCTGGCCGCCTACCGGCACCACCCGCAGCACGTCAGCCGGATCACCCAGGACCGCATGGCCACCTGGCTGGGCATCAGCCAGGCGCAGCTGTCGCGGTACGAGACCGGCGAGAACCCGATCGACCGGATCGAGCGACTGCGCCACTTCGCGCGCGCGCTGAGCATCCCCGGCGACCGGCTGTGGTTCGACCGCGTCGGCATTCCCAGCCAGGTGGCCCCCGAGATCGGGGCGCCGCCCGATGTGCTCGTCGCAGCGTGGGACGCGTCGAGCATAGCCAGATCGGTCGAGGAAACGGCGAGGAGCGACTTGGCGATCAGCAGACGGGCGGCGCTCACAGCGGCCGCCACGGTCACGATGGGCCCCACCCTGGTGGAGCCGCTGCAGCGGTGGTTGCACCCGCTGCAGCCGCTGACCAGGTGGTCGTCCAGCGCGGCGATCAGCGAGGAGGAGCTGGCCGCTTTGCAGCACGTCGCCGACGGGCTGCGCGGCTGGGGCGGTCGGGGCGGGTACGGGTTGGCGCGCAAGGCGGTGCTGGGCCAGCTGGAGGAGCTGGCCGAGCGGCTGACCAGGGCCCCGGCGGGACCGACGACGGAGCGGGCGTTCTTCATCGGCGCCGAGCTGTCGAAGGTCGCGGCGAGCATGTCGTGGGACGCGGGGATGCACGACGCGGCGCAGCGGTACTACGTGCTCGGCGTGCGCATGGCCAAGGCCGGGCACAACGACCCGTTCGCGGCGCTGTGCCTGGCCGCGATGGCCAGGCAGATGTTCGACCTGGGGCGGCCCGAGGACGGCCTGGACCTGGTGCAGCTGGCCCAGTACGGGACCCGCCGCAAGGCCACGCCGACCCTGCAGGCGCTGCTGCTGACCAGGGAGGCGTGGGCGTACGCGCAGCTCGGCAGGGTCAAGGAGTTCCACCGGGCGGTGGGCCAGGCGCAGGACAGCTTCGCCCAGCGCGAGCACGGTTCCGAGCCCTGGTGGTTGCAGAGCTTCGACGAGGCGGAGTTGGAAGGGGTGATCGGGGCCCGGCTGCGGGACCTGGCCGCGCACGACCCGAGCCAGGCGCTCCTGGCGGAGAAGCACATCCTGCGGGCGCTGGAGCTGCGCGACCCGGCGCGGGTGCGCAACCGGGCGTTCGACGTGATCGGCCTGGCGCGCACCAAGATGGCGGCGGGTGATCCGGAGGCCGCCTGCGGCCTGATCCAGCAGGTCCTGCCGACCGCGGTCGGCCTGGCCTCGGGTCGGGTCGTGCGCAAGCTGCAGGACTTCGCGAAGGAGGCGGAGCGGCACCGGGAGCTCCCGCTGGTGCGCGACACCCGCGAGGCGATCCGGGGAGTGCGGACGGCCTGATGCGGGTGGGGATCACCGGGCACAGCAATCTGACGCCCGAATGCGTCGACGAGGTGAGCGCGGCGATCCGCGCGGCACTGGACGCGGCACTGGAGGACGAGGCGGCGGGCGGGTCATCCCTGGTCGGGGTGACCTGCCTGGCCGCCGGAGCCGACCAGCTGTTCGCGCGGGTGGTGCTGGAGATGGGCGGGGAGGTGGAGGTCGTGCTCCCGGCGGCGGACTACCGGGACAAGATCAAGCCGCACAACCTGGCGGAGTACGACGAGCTGGTCGGCCGGGCGACGGTGGTCAGCGTGCTGCCCAACGAGGTGTCCGGGCGGCACGCGTACGTGATGGCCAACGAGCGGATGCTGGCGAGCGTCGAGCTGGTGGTGGCGGTGTGGGACGGGCTGCCCGCCGGTGGGAAGGGCGGCACCGGGGACGTGGTGGAGCACGCGGTGGCGTCCGGGGTGCCGGTGGTCGTGGTGTGGCCGCCGGGGGCGCGCAGGAGGAGCTGACGGGGCGGGCGCGGCGGAACCAGGTCCGTTCCTGACCTGGTTCGCTGTGACACTGGTGCGGTGTTGGAGACCTCGGCTCGCCTGCTCAAGCTGTTGTCGCTGCTCCAGGTCCGGCGCGAGTGGACCGGTCCGGAGCTGGCCGGGCGGCTCGGCATCGGGGTGCGCACGGTGCGCCGCGACGTCGACAAGCTCCGGTCCCTCGGCTACCCCGTGTCCTCGCTGCCCGGTGCCGCCGGGGGCTACCAGCTGGGCGCGGGGGCCGAGCTGCCGCCGCTGCTGCTGGACGACGAGGAGGCGGTCGCGGTCGCGATCGGCCTGCGGACGGCGGCGGGCGGGACGGTGCGCGGCATCGAGGAGAGCTCGGTGCGGGCGCTCGCGAAGCTGGAGCAGGTGCTGCCGTCCCGGTTGCGCAGGCGGGTCGCGGCGCTCCAGCGGCACACCGTGTCGCTGGCCGCGCCCGCCGTCCGGGTGGACGCGAACGCGCTCGCGGTGATCGCCGGGGCCTGCCGGGACGCGCAGCGGCTGCGGTTCGGCTACCGGGGCAGGGACGGCGCGGAGTCGAAGCGGCACGTGGAGCCGTTCGGGCTGGCCCACACCGGGTGGCGCTGGTACCTGGTGGCGTGGGACGTGGACCGGGCGGACTGGCGCACGTTCCGGGTCGACCGGTTCGAGGACGAGCCCGCGCTCGGGGCGCGCTTCCCGCGCCGGGAGGCGCCCGCCGAGGACCTGGAGGCGTACGTGTCGGAGCAGCTGGCGGTCGCGCCGCACGAGCACCGCGCCGAGCTGGTGGTGCACGCGCCGCACGAGGAGGTCGCGGCGCGGGTGTCGCGGACCTCGGTGAGCATGACGCCGATCGACGAGCGCAGCACGCGGGTGGTGATGGCGGCGTCGTCGGTGGTGGAGCTGGGGATGTGGGTGGGGGTGCTCGGGTTCGACTTCACCCTGGTCGACTCGCCCGAGCTCGCCCAGCACCTGCGGGTGCTGGGCGAGCGGTTCGGCCGGGCGGTGGGGTGATCAGGGCTTGGCGGTCCTCGCGAGCTCCTCGCCGATGGCCTGGAGGCGGGCCTCGTCCAGCGGCAGGGTCTCCCGGCCCGCGCCGAAGCGGTCGAAGGCGCCCTGCTCCTCGCTGACCCGGAAGTCCTTGCTGCTGTAGTTGCGCAGGACGAGCACGTAGTAGGCGCCGGAGGGGTGGTAGACCCGCAGGTTCTTGATGAGCGACTGGTGCGGCAGGTGGACCGTGGTCTCGTAGTACTGGACCACGACGCCGTTCTCCAGGGTGGCACGGCGGGGCGGGGCGCAGTTCATCGCGCCGAAGAGCTCCTGGTCGGCCGCCTGCGTCGGGGTGAGGCCCTGGGGGTAGTGCCCCCTGACGAGGGCGATGCTGCCCGCGCCCTCCTCGTCGCTCAGGTCGGTCCAGTTGGAGTAGCCGTCCTGGATGTCCCAGGGGCGCCTGGGCATCTTGACCTGGGTGAACTCACCGACGCGCGCCTTGCCCGAGTGCAGTTGGAGCGCCCGCACCAGGGTGGTCGCCAGCTCGCCGGAGAGCGGGTAGGCGCTCTCGTCCTCGGTCCAGGAGGGGTCGGACTCCCCGTCGCACTGCTCCGGGGTGAGGACCTTCCAGCCCGCCGGGGGCGGGTAGCGGTCGGACGAGAAGGTGCTCTTCGGGGTCCGCGCGGGGACGTTCACCTGCGGCCAGAGGACGACCGGCGGGGCGGTCGTGGTGGTGGGCGCGCTGGTGATCGTGGTCAGCCCCGAGTCGGCGGGTGAGCTCTGCTGGGCGAGGCCCTTGAGCGAGCCGATGCCCAGCGCCGCGCCCCCGACCAGCGCGAACGCCGCCGCCACCGCGCCGGTGCGGTGCAGCAGGACCCGGCGGCGGCCCCGGCGCAGGACCTCGTCCAACCCGGTCGCGGGCCGGGGGTCCGGGCCCTCGACCTCGGCGCGCAGCGCGGCGCGCAGCTCGTCGTCTTCCCACATCACGTGCGCTCCCTGGGGTGTGCGCGGTCGTAGGCGCGGCGGAGCGCCTCCAGGCCGCGCGAGGTCTGGCTCTTGACGGTGCCCTGCGTGCAGCCCATGGTCTGGGCCACCTGCTCCACGGACAGGTCGTGGACGAACCGGAGCACGATCACCGCGCGCTGGCGCGGTGGCAGCTCCTGCAGGGCGGGGATCAGGTTCTGGCGGTGCTCGGCGGAGTCGGTGTCCGGGAGCACCGGGCGTTCGGGCGGCTCCGCCACGGCCTGCTCGCGGCCCCGCCTGCGCCGCCGGGTGTCCAGGAAGACCCTGGTCACGACCGTGCGCAGGTACGCTTCGGCGGTCTCGCTGCGGACCCTGGCCCACGCGGAGTACACGCGCACGAACGCGTTCTGGGTGATCTCCTCCGCGTCCGACCAGTTGCCGCACATCGCGTAGGCGGTGCGGCGGGCCTGATCGAAGTGCCCGGTGTAGAACCGGGTGAACTCCTCGTCGCGTTTCAACTCTCGGCCCTTCGTCTCGCGGTCACCGCTTCTACGCGTTCACGCGGGCGAGGGTTGACAGCACGACGGGATTTTCCCCGTGGGGAAGCGAAAGGGGCCCGCCGGACCGCTCCGGTCCGGCGGGCCCCTGACGAGCCGGGTCAGCGCGGGGTGCTCGCCAGCCGGTAGGCGGCCGAGCCGATCAGCTCCAGCGACACCTGCAGGCGCTCCTCGCTCACGTTGGCCGCGATCGTGTCCTCGGGGGTGTGGTACAGCGGCTCCAGCTCCGCCGGACCGCCCTCGCCGCGCCAGCTGAAGTTGGCCGCCGCGATGCCGCGCTCGTGGAACGGCACGTGGTCGCTGCTGCCGCGCTGCACCGGGCCGTGCACGCGGGAGCTGTAGCCGAGCCTGCCCGCCGCCGCCGCGACCTGGGAGGTGGTGCTGTTGTTCCCGCCGTCCACGGACAGCAGCCAGTAGGCGGTGGCGGGGCCGTGGCTGGTGGCGACCATGTCGTTCTGGAACACGCCCCGGATGCGGGCCGCCTCGACGTCGGTGAGCTGGTCGACGTAGTGCCGGGAGCCGATGAGGCCCTGCTCCTCCGAGCCCCACAGGGCGAAGCGGAGCGCCTTGTGGGTGGGCAGGTACCGCAGGACGCGGGCAAGTTCGAGGGCGAGGACGGTTCCGCTGCCGTCGTCGTTGGCGCCCGGCGAGCCGATCACGGTGTCGTAGTGGGCGGTGACCATGACGACGCCGGTGTCGCGGCCGGGGAGCAGGCCGGGGCGCTCGGCGATGACGTTGTACGAGGTCAGGTTCGCGTGCAGCGCCGTGGTCACGGTCAGCGGCACGGGGCCGCCGAGCGCGCGCAGCCGCTCCACGTGGACCTGGGCGAGGCCGAGGACCGGCACGGGGACGGTGGTGGGCAGGGTCGGGGAGAACGCGCTGGCCTTGCCCGCGCCCGCCGCGTTCACCCGGCCGAGGAGGACGGCCGCCGCTCCCCTGGCGACCAGGTCGGCCGGGATCGGGGAGCCGGTGGGGACGTTGACCAGCAGGGCGATCCTGCCGGTGAGGTCGGCGGGCGGGTCGGTCCCCGCGCCGAGGTCCACGAGGACGCCGGAGGCGGTGGCGTCGAGCGCGCCGAAGCGGGAGGCCCCAGCCTCCCAGGTGCCCGCGCCCGCCGGGGTGAGGGTGGAGAGGTACTTGTCCGCGACCGGGAAGGGTTGCAGCTCCACGCGGTAGTTCAGGTCGGTCAGGACCTGGGCGAGGTAGTCGCGGGCCCGGTGCTCGGAGGCGGTGCCGCCGATGCGCTGCCCGATGCGCTCGCTGAGCACCCGCAGGTGGTTCATGGCCTCGCCCGCCCGCACCCGCGACACCACGGGGAGGTCGGCCAGCGCCAGGTCGGGGGCGCCCGAGGCGCCCGGCCGCTGCTCTCGGGCAGCGGCCAGGGCCGCTCCGGGGTTCAGGCCCGCGACGACCACACCTGCCGCCGCGGCCATCAGGACGTCACGTCTGCGCATGGGGCTCCCCCAACGGGTTCGAGTCGATCACCCGAACGTAGGGAGCCGGTGCCGCGCCGACAAGGGTTCCGCAGGCGGACCACCCGGTTCGCCTGCGGAACCGCTCAGCGGGTGGCCGCCTTGTGCAGCTCGCGCAGCGCGCGCACCGCCGCGACGGCGTGCTCGCGGTCGACCGCCTGCACGGCCATGATCGACACGTACTCGTCCTCGGGGAACTCCAGCCGCGCCCAGGGCGCGCCGTCCGGGAACGACACCTTCAGCACGTCGGCCCAGGCGAACTTGTACGAGGTCACCGGGTTGCGCACCTCGACGCCCTCGGCGTCGGCGCGCACCCTCGGCCGGGCCAGCAGCAGCACGGCCGCCGCCAGCACGACGCCCAGCAGCGCCATCGCGATCTGGTCGGACGTCCGGAAGATCACCCCGGTGGGGGTGTCGCCGAGCAGCCAGCCGACCACCGCGAACACCACCACCAGCAGCGCGGCGGACGCGTACGCCACCGTGCGGATCTTCTTCGGCCGGAACTGGACCGCCTCGGTCTCCCGCGCCACCCGCTCCGCCGCCTTCCCTGCCACCGCGCTCACCCCGAACCCTCGTTGACGGCGCGCAGCACCAGCGCCGCCTCCAGCGCGGCCACCGCCGCCTCGTGCCCCTTGTCCTCGACCGAGCCGTCGAACCCGGCCCTGGCCACCGCCTGCTCCTCGGTCTCGCAGGTCAGCACGCCGTTGCCGACCGGGGTGGACTCGTCCAGCGCCACCCTGGTCAACCCGGCCGTGACCGCGTCGCACACGTACTCGAAGTGCGGGGTGCCGCCCCGCACGACCACGCCCAGCGCGACGACCGCGTCGTGCGTGCGGGCCAGCGCCTGCGCCACGACGGGCAGCTCCACCGCGCCCGCGACCCGCACGACGGTCTTCGCGGTCGCGCCCGCCTGCTCGGTGGCGGCCACCGCCCGCTCCACGAGCCGGTCGGTGATCCTGCCGTGCCACCGGGTCGCCACGACCGCGAGGCTGAGCCCCGCCGCGTCCGGGACCTCGGCGGCGGGACGGCCCTCGCCGCTCATTCCACGCCCTCCGTGCCGCTGGTGATCGGTTCCTCCGGGTCCAGCAGGAGCTCGTGCCCCATCCGGTCCCGCTTGGTGCGCAGGTAGCGCAGGTTCTCGGGGTTCGGCGACACGGGCAGCGGCACGCGGTCGACCACGCGCAGCCCGTAGCCCTCAAGGCCGACCCGCTTGGCCGGGTTGTTGGTGAGCAGCCGCATCGACTTGACGCCCAGGTCGACGAGGATCTGCGCGCCGGTGCCGTAGTCGCGGGCGTCGGCGGGCAGGCCCAGGTCGAGGTTGGCGTCGACGGTGTCCGCGCCCGCGTCCTGCAGCTGGTAGGCCTGGAGCTTGTGCACCAGGCCGATGCCCCGGCCCTCGTGCCCGCGCATGTACAGCACGACGCCCCGGCCCTCGGCGGCCACGGCGGCGAGCGCCGCGTCCAGCTGGGGGCCGCAGTCGCAGCGCAGCGAGCCGAGGACGTCGCCGGTCAGGCACTCGGAGTGCACCCTGACCAGCACCTCCTCGCCGTCGCCGACCTCGCCGCAGACCAGGGCGACGTGCTCGATGCCGTCGACCTTGCTGTCGTAGCCGTAGGCGCGGAACACGCCGTGCGCGGTGGGGATGCGGGCCTCGGCGACCCGCTGGACCTGCACCTCGACCCGCCTGCGGTAGGCGACCAGGTCGGCGATGGTGATCAGCGCCAGGTCGTGCTCGGCGGCGAACACCTCCAGCTCGTCGCGCTGCGCCATGTCGCCCTCGTCCTTCTGCGACACGATCTCGCAGAGCACGCCGACCGGGGCGAGGCCCGCCAGGCGCGAGAGGTCGACGGCGGCCTCGGTGTGGCCGGTGCGGCGCAGGACGCCGCCGTCGCGGGCGCGCAGCGGGACCACGTGGCCGGGGCGGGTGAAGTGGGCGGGGGTGGCGGTGGCGTCGGCCAGCAGGCGGATGGTGCGGGCGCGGTCGGCGGCGGAGATGCCGGTGGTGCCGCCCTGCTTGGCGTCGACCGTGACGGCGTACGCGGTGCCGCGCTCGTCCTGGTTGGTGTGGTACATCGGCGGCAGGTCGAGGCGGACGCAGTCGGCCTCGGTGAGGGACACGCAGATGTAGCCGGAGGTGTGCCTGACCATGAAGGCGACCAGCTCGGGGGTGGCCTTCTCGGCGGCGAAGATCAGGTCGCCCTCGTTCTCGCGGTCCTCGTCGTCCACGACGATGACCGGGCGGCCCGCGGCGACGTCCGCGATGGCGCGCTCGATGTCGGCGAAGCGGTTCACCCGGCGGTCCCGGCGCTCTCGGCGGCGCCCGCGGTCCCCGAGGGCAGGTGCGGGACGGCGAGCTTCTCGACGTACTTCGCCAGCACGTCGACCTCCAGGTTCACCTGGTCGCCGGGCTGCCTGCGGCCCAGGGTGGTGGCCTCCAGGGTGGCCGGGATGAGGCTCACGCTGAACGAGTCGGCGGTGACGTCCACGACGGTCAGCGACACGCCGTCGACGGTGATGGAGCCCTTCTCCACCAGGTAGCGGGCGAGGGAGGCGGGCAGGGTGAAGCGGACCAGCTCCCAGTGCTCGGAGGGCTCCCTGGAGAGCACGGCGCCGGTGCCGTCGACGTGGCCCTGCACGATGTGGCCGCCGAGGCGCTGGCCGACGGCGGCGGCGCGCTCCAGGTTGACCCGGTCGCCGCTCGCCACCCCCGCCAGGCTGGAGCGGACCAGGGTCTCGCGCATGACGTCGGCGGTGAACGCGCCGTCGACGACGTCCACGACGGTGAGGCAGACGCCGTTCACGGCGATGGAGTCGCCGTGCTTGGCGTCACCGGTCACCAGCGGACCCGAGATGGTCACCCGCGCCGCGTCCGGCAGGTCGGTCACCTCGACGACCTCGCCCAGCTCCTCCACGATCCCGGTGAACACAGTTCCTCCTCAACGGCCTTCGACCCGCGCGGCGGCGGGCACGCCTGCCAGGGTAGGCGGCGCGGCGGCCGGTGCGGCGTGCGCACCGCCGGGTGGGATTCGGGGGGTCACCTGGCTCCGGCGGCCAGGCCGCGCAGGGACTCCAGGGCCTTCGCCGGGTCGGCGGCGTCGTAGACGGCGGAGCCCGCGACGAAGCAGTCCACGCCCGCCTCCGCGGCCTGCGCGATGGTGTCGGCGTTGATGCCGCCGTCGATCTCGATGACGAGCTTGAGGTGGCCGGTGTCGACCAGGTTCCTGGCGGCGCGGACCTTGTCCAGGACTTCGGGCATGAAGCTCTGGCCGCCGAATCCGGGCTCGACGGACATCACCAGGAGGGTGTCGTAGTGCTTGAGCACGTCGACGACCGAGTCGAGGCTGGTGCCGGGCTTGATGGACAGGCCAGCCTTGGACCCGGCGGCCCTGAGGTCCTTGGCGAGCTTGACCGGGTCGGCGGCGGCCTCGGCGTGCACGGTGACGTTGTAGGCGCCCGCCTCGGCGTAGCCGATCGCCCAGCGGTCCGGGTCCTCGATCATGAGGTGGCAGTCGAGGGGGATGTCGGTGGCCTTGCGCAGCGACTTCACCACCGGCAGGCCGAGGGTCAGGTTCGGCACGAAGTGCGCGTCCATGACGTCGACGTGCAGCCAGTCTGCGCCGGTGACGGCGGCTGCCTCGTCCGCCAGGCGGGCGAAGTCGGCGGACAGGATGCTGGGGGCGATCATCGGCTGGTGGACCACGGTGGTCGAGTCTAGGGTTCGCGCGCCTGCGGGGTGCGCGGCGGATGGCCCGGTCGGGGGACGGCGGGGCGGTGACCTGGGGATCGGGGTGCGCGGGGGCGGGGTTTGGTGGCGGGTCTCACCGGGAGGCGGGGTGGGTGGAGGTCAAGCGGAGAACCACCCGGCAGCAACCGGAGAACCCGCCTGGCGATGGGGCGCGCAGCGCTGCTGCCAACTGTTGACAGTCAACAGTTGGCAGTTCGGGATCGAGGGCTTTGGGCTCTCGGCTGCGGGTTCCCGGCTGCGGGCTCCGGGCTTCCGACTCCGGACTCCCGGCTGCGCGCTGCGCGCTGCGGGCTCCGGGCTGCGGGCTCCGGGCTGCGGGCTCCGGGCTCCGGGCTCCGAGCTACCGAGCTACCGAGCTACCGAGCTACCGGGCTACCGGGCTACCGGGCTACCGGGCGAAGTTCTACCCGGTCAGGCAAGTTCGTAGCCTCGATCTCCCGCCTTGCCCGACTCCCCGCCGAAACCCCGCCCGACCACGAGCCGCTCAGCGCTCCCCCACCGGAACGCCCCACCACACACCGCTCAGCGCTCCCCGACCGCCTGCGTCCCCGTGACCCGTCCGCGCAGCCGGGCCGCTTCGCGCTCCGCGCCCATCCGCTCGTACCCGCGCAGCGCCCGCGAGGCCTGCTCATCGGCCCCCGCCGCGTCACCGCGCTCGGCGAGCAGCGCCGCCAGGTCCTCGCAGGCCACGGCACGGGTCAGCGGGTGGCGGTGGGCGGTGGTCGCGGCCAGCAGGCCGGCCGGGTCGCGGTCGCGCAGCGCGCGGGCGTGGGCGGCGGACGCGGCGGGCGCGCCCGTTCCGGGGTTCGCGGCGGCCAGGTCCGCCGCCGCGCCGACGACCAGGTCGGCCAGCTCCGCGTCCCCCGCCGCCAGCGCCACCCCGACCAGCCACGGGGCCGCCGAGGGCTCCTCCACCAGCACCCGCCGCAGCGCGCCCGGCCCGGCCGCGCACCCGCGCGCCAGCTCGGCCGCCCGCACCGGCCCGTCCTGGGCCTCGGCCAGCCGCAGCAGCACCCAGTCGGGTTGGCCGAGCAGCTCGGCGAGCCTGCGCGCGAACGGGCCCTCCAGGCAGCGGCGGCCGTGCTCGACGGCGCCCGCCAGGTCGCCGCGCAGCAGCGCCGCCGTCGACAGCACCCCGCCGAGCAGGGGGATCAGCAGCTCGATGCCGCCGCTCCTGGCCAGCGCCAGGCTCGCCGCGCCGGTCACCTGGGCCTGGACGAGCCTGCCCGACTGGAGCTGCACCCGCGCGCGGGCGAACAGGCGCAGCGCCCGCGCGCCCGGCGGGGTCTCCCAGGCCTGCGCCGGGTCGTCCGGCCGGACCAGCCGCTCGGCCTGGGCGAACTCGCCGAGCGCGGACAGCTTGAGCGCGAAGGCCCCGTTGCAGTAGCTCTGCCACCACGTCGTCGGCCCGCCCGGCTCCCAGCGGGTGGCCTCGCGCCCCCAGTACAGGCTCTCCGCGAGGTTGCCCGCCGACCACTCCAGGCAGGAGCGGACCGACGCGGCCATCACCACGTCCGGGTCGCCGGTCTGCTGGCCCCGCGCGGACAGCACCGACAGCGCCAGCGCGCCAGCCATCGGCCCCTCGGTGAAGTAGTTGGCGAGCAGCCGCAGCGCCTCGGCGAGCGCGCGGGTGCCCGGTTCGACGCCGGGGGTGGAGAACGCCCTGGCCGCCTGGAGGTCGGCGCCCACCGCGTCGCCCTCGGCGAACCTGATCCCGGCCAGCTCGACGTGCAGCCGCGCGGTGACGTCCGGGGCCGCGCCGTTCAGGCCCGAGGTGGCCAGCGCGGTGGCCTCGGCGAGGCGGCCGTCCTCGGACAGCGCGCGGACCCGGTGCAGCAGGGCCAGGTCGGTGTCGCTGTGCGGGGCGGCGGGCGGTGGGCACGGGGCGGGCGCGGGCACGGCCTCGGCGACGGCGCGGCGCACCAGCTCCGAGCAGAACTCCAGCCGCTCGCCCCGGTCGAGCACGATGCCGGAGGCGATCAGGGCGCGCACCGCCTCCGGGGTGGCGCCGGTGCCCGCGACGGCGGCGGCGTCGTGCGGGCGGAAGCCGGCGCCGAGGGCGGAGGCCCCGCGCAGGAGCCTGGCCGCGTCGGGCGGCAGGGCGTCGACCCTGGAGCCGATCAGGGCGCGGACGCGGCGCGGCAGCGGACCCTCGACCGGCCTGGCGGCGCCGTCGTGGACCTCGACGCGGTCCTCCTCGCGCAGGCCGGTGACCAGCTCGGCGAGCATCCTCGGGTTGCCGCCCGCCGTCGCGGCCAGCGCGGTGAAGTCGGGGTGCGGCGGGAGTTCGAGCAGCTCGCGCAGCGCGCGGTCGACGGCGGCCGGGTCGACCGGGCCGAGCGGGACGACGTCGGCGCCCGCGAGCTCGCGGCGGACCTCGTCGCCCGCGAGGGAGGAGGTCATGGCGAGCAGGCCGGTGACGTTCGGCTCGCGCAGCACGGGCAGCAGGTGCAGCAGGGCGGGCGGGTCGGCGTGCGCGTCGTTCAGGGCGAGCAGCGGGCGGGGCGCGCGGCGCAGGGCGGTCTCGTCGACCTCTCCGGGGGCCCTGGCGAGCAGCGGGGTGTAGCCGCGATCGCGGGCCGCGCCGACGGCGGCCTCCAGGACGCGGGCCTTGCCGAACCAGGGCGGGCCGTCGAGCACCAGGATTCCGCCGGGCGCGGACAGGAACCGCAGGACTGACGCCCATTCACGATCTCGCCCGCACAATTTCGACACGATCAAGCCTGCATCGGTTTCCGATCGGCTGTCAATCGGCGGTGCGGGACACGATTTCGGCCACTGCGTCGTCATATTCGGCGGCGAGGTGGACTCCGGCGGAGCGCAACGCGGCCAGGTGGAGCGGGAACGCGGGGTGGGCGCGCTGGTCGTCGTTGGCCTGCGGCAGCACGACCAGCGGGACTCCCCGGCCGAGCGCTTCGCCCAGTGCGGTGAGGGCCTGGTTGTCGGCGATGCCGAGCGCGAGCTTGGCGAGCGAGTTCGCGGTGGCCGGGGCGAACAGGAACGCGTCCGGGACGGGGTGCGGGCGGGGTTCGGCGGGCAGCCGGGAGGTCCAGCGCACCGGCAGGTCGGTGAGCGCCTGGAGGGCGGGGAGGGCGCCCGCATGCTCGAACCAGCGGGCGGCGGTGGGGGTGAGCGTGACGGCGAGCCGGAACCCCCTGGCGGCGAGGGGCGCGGCGACCCGCTCGACCAGCGCCCGCTCGACCCCGCCCCCGGCCGAGGCGACCAGGCCCAGCACCACCGGTCCGGTCCGCACCCGCGACCGCTCCCCTCGCTCTTGCCGCGCGCTCGTGGCCACGGGGCCGCGCCCGGCGTTCGTCCCCGCGCTCGTGGGGCGGTTCGCCCACGACCGGCGGGCGGTCCGGGCGGCGGTCCGGGCGCGCCGGGTGCTCCCACCCGACGCGCCCGCTCCCGCTTCAGCCGTTCGTCCCGCCCTGCGGTCCCGTCCCGCTCTGCTCTGCCGTTCGTCCGGCCCGACGTCAGGCCGGGCGGCGCAGGATCGCGCAGAACATCGCGTCGGTGCCGTGCTCGTGCGGCCACAGCTGGACCTGCGGGCCGTCGCCGAGGTTTGGCACGCCGGGGAAGAACTCCCTGGTGTCGAGCCGCTCGGCCCCGGTCTTGCGGGCCACCTCGGCGACCACGCCGACCGTCTCGGCCAGGTGCGGCGAGCACACCACGTAGGCCACCACGCCACCGGGCCGCACCAGCTCCAGCGCGGAGGTGAGCAGCTCGCGCTGGAGCTTCGCCAGGCCCGCCACGTCGGACGGCTGGCGGCGCCACCTGGCCTCGGGACGGCGGCGCAGCGCGCCGAGGCCCGTGCAGGGGGCGTCGACCAGGACGCGGTCGTAGCCGCCGTCCAGGCCGGGGTCGCGGCCGTCCGCGACGCGCACGTCCACCGGAAGGCCGATGGTGGCCTTGCGGATCAGCTCGGCGCGGTGCGGGGTCTTCTCGACCGCGTCCAGGGTCGCGTCCGACAGCGCGGCCAGCGCGCCGAGCAGCGCGGCCTTGCCGCCGGGACCGGCGCACAGGTCGAGCCAGCGCTCGTCCGTCCCCTCCAGCGGGGCCTTGGTGAGGGCGAGCGCGCACAGCTGGCTGCCCTCGTCCTGCACGGCGGCCAGGCGCTCGCGCACCACGTCCAGGTCGGCCGGGTCGCCGCCGTCGGGCAGGTGCACGCCGTACGGCGAGTACGGGGCGAGGTCGCCGCCGGTGATGGCGGCCAGCTCGTCCGCGCTGATCTCGCCCGGTCGGGCGATCAGGTGCACGATCGGGCGGGTGTCGTCGGCGGCCAGCGCGGCGCGCAGCGGCTCGCCCCGGCTGCCCAGCGCCTCGGCGAAGGCCTGCGCGACCCAGCGCGGGTGCGCGGTGGACATGGCCAGGTAGCCGATCGGGTCGCTCTCCTCGTCCGGGGCGACCTCGTCGATCCAGCCCGCCTCGTCCTGGCCGGTCACCCGGCGCAGCACGGCGTTCGCGAAGCCCGCGGCGCCCGAGCCCCGGTCGGCGCGCACCAGGTCGACCGTGGAGGCGACGGCGGCGTGCGCGGGCACGCGGGTGCGCAGCAGCTGGTAGGCGCCCAGGCGCAGGGCGTCCAGCACGGCGTCGTCGATCTCGGCGAGCGGGCGGTCCGAGCAGGTGGCGAGGACGGCGTCGAGCAGGCCCTGGGCGCGGGCGGTGCCGTAGGCCAGCTCGGTGGCCAGGGCGGCGTCGCGGCCGGTGATGCGGCGCTCGCGGAGCAGGCCGGGCAGCACCAGGTTGGCGTAGGCGTCGCGCTTGGTGACCGCGCGCAGCGTGTCCAGCGCGGCCCGGCGGGCCGGGTCCTCCTGCGGCGGGCGCTCGGGGCCGGGGTTGCGCTTGGGCGGGTGCGGGCGGCGCGGCCGGGAGGGCCGGGACGACCGGGGGGAGGAGGTGTTGCCGCTCATGAGATGCGCTCTCCAGGCTCGATGCGGACGCCGCGCGCCCAGTCCGTTGCGGCCATCCGCTTCTTGCCCTGCGCCTGCACCTCGCCCAGCCGCACGGGGTGCGTGGCGGTGCCGACGAGGACGCGCTTGCGCTCGACCTTGATCTGTCCGGGGGCCAGCGGCTCCACCGGGTCCTCCACCGGGGCGACGGGCCCCAGCTTGAGCCGCTCACCCCGGAACTCGGCCCACGCGCCCGGCTCGGGGGTGACCGCGCGGGCCAGCCGGTCGAGCGCGGTGGCGGGGGTGGTGAAGTCCAGGCGGGCGTCCTCCACGCTGATCTTGGGCGCGTGGGAGACGCCCTCGGGGGACTGCTCGACGGCGCGCAGCGTGCCGTCCTCGATGCCGTCGACGGTCGACAGCAGCAGGCGCGCGCCGGACTCGGCGAGGCGGCCCAGCAGGTCGCCGGAGGTGTCGCGGTCGCCGACGCGCTCGGTGACGACGCCGAACACCGGGCCCGCGTCGAGCTCCTTCACGATGCGGAAGGTGGAGGCGCCGGTGATGTCGTCGCCGTGCCGCACCGAGGCCTGCACCGGGGCCGCGCCGCGCCAGGCGGGCAGCAGGGAGAAGTGCAGGTTCACCCAGCCGTGGGTGGGGATGGCGAGGGCCTTGGTGGGCAGGAGGGCGCCGTAGGCGACCACCGGGCACAGGTCGGGGGCCAGCTCGGTGAGCCGGGCGAGGAAGTCGGGGTCACCGGCCTTGGCCGGGGTGAGCACCTCGACGCCGCGCTCGTCGGCCAGCGCCGCGACGGGCGAGCGCTCGACCTTGCGCCCGCGTCCCGTGGGGGCGTCCGGCCGGGTCACGACGGCGACGACCTCGTGCCGGTCGGAATCCAGGAAGGCGCGCAGCGAGGGCAGGGCGGGTTCCGGGGTGCCCGCGAACACCAGGCGCACGTCAGTTGCCTCCGAACAGGGGGTGCGGGCTCTGCTTGATGACCGGGACGTTGCCGCCGAACCAGGACTCCTGGCGGATCTCCCGCATGGCCCGCTTGCGGGTCTCCTCGTCGAGGCGGTCGACGAAGACGACGCCGTCGAGGTGGTCGGTCTCGTGCTGGATGCACCGGGCGAGCAGGTCGGTGCCCTCGACCTCGATGGGGTCGCCGTGCATGTTCCAGCCGCGCGCGACGACCTGTCGGTGCCGCACGCAGTCCCAGGACATGCCGGGGATGGACAGGCATCCCTCGGGCCCGTCCTGCGTCTCGTCGCCGACGACGTCGAAGGTCGGGTTGACCATGTGCCCGGCGAACCCGTCGCAGTGGTAGGTGAACACGCGGAGCCCAACGCCGAGCTGAGGAGCCGCCAACCCGGCGCCGCCCGCGTCGCTCATGGTGTCCCAGAGGTCTTTGACGAGCTTGCGCAACTCGACGTCGAACTCGGTCACCTCTGCGGCGGGGGTCCGCAGGACAGGGTCGCCGAACAGGCGGATGGGTTGGACGGTCACGCACTACTCCTCGTGAAGGGGCGGGGGGTCAGTCTAGGAGCAGGGGGGCGGGGGTGGGGCATCGGCGGTTGGGGGTTGCCGGGGCGCGGGCGCCTGAACGGTGGAGATCACCATTTCCGGTAGCGCCGCGAGCACGAGTTGTCACGCCCGGAAGTGACCCTGGACTCACCCGATAGAGCGATTGACGATTAGGCCGTTGGTACCCATCCCGATAGCTACCATCCCGACCGCCAGGGGTTCCTTTCAGGGGAGGGAGAACGGTGTACCTCGACGAGACGGCGGGTGGCGGCGGCACGGCGGTCGGTCCGGTGGCCTCTGCCGCAGGGGCGACGGCGGGCGCGCTGAGCCTGGGGCTGAGCGGCTTCCAGGCCGCGCTCACGGCGGTG
Source organism: Actinosynnema pretiosum (assembly GCF_024171695.1). GTDB lineage: Bacteria > Actinomycetota > Actinomycetes > Mycobacteriales > Pseudonocardiaceae > Actinosynnema > Actinosynnema pretiosum. The sequence continues at coordinate 93,366 of NZ_JAMTCF010000026.1, forward strand.
AGCAGGGCCAACGAGGCCAAGGAGTTGGCGCTCGACCCGGACGCGGTCAACAAGATGATCACACGGCTCAAGGACATGCAGGACAGCCTGGACAAGCTGGACCGGCGTTCCGACCGCTTGGTCTACAAGATGCCACTGGGTGGCGGTTACGCGGATGAGATCAGCGCGCTCAACCAGCAGGTCGGACTGCAAGCGGTCGACAGCCTGCCGAAGTTCAACAAGGCGATCACCGAGCTGATCGAGCAGCTGGAGAGGAGCCGCGCGTCGTACCGGGCGATTGACGAAGGAACCGCCAACGCCATGAACAGGACCCTGTCCCGGTGAGGACTCGACAGCAGGCAGCGGCCCTGATCGCGCTGGCCATCGGCGCGCTCGCGCTCACCGCCTGCACGGTGAGCGGAACGCCGAAAACGGCGAACAGCTCCGGCCTGGTGAGCACGAACGAAAGCACGAGCACGTCAGCGGAGAGTTCGAGTTCGCTGTCAGGGGTTGAAGCCTGCTCACTGCTCTCAGCGACCGATATCGCCGAGTACGACCTGATCAACGAGAAAGCCAAGGTCCAAGCAGGCGATTCGATCTGCTCGTGGAGTCTGAAAGGCAAGAACCAGGGGCTCACCATCGGGGTGCAGGCAAGGACGGGCACCGGTGATCTCAACTTCTCCGGCAGGCAGACCGAGCGCATTTCCATCGGGAAGTACAGCGGAATCAGGTCGATCACCCCGACGAGCCTGACCAGGTGCACCATCTTCGTCGAGGTGAGCGACACCTCGACGATCGACATAACAACCAACAACCCGGACGTGGACGACGACACGACCGTGGTCTGCGACCGGGCGACGAGGCTTGCCGAGTCGATCGCCTCCAGACTGCCCTGAACCACCCGAAAGCTCCATCCCAGGGGGGATGAAAATGGCCGAAGCGAAACCGATAACACCAGCACTAACAACCAGCTTCCCCGACCGACAGCACCAAGACATGCAGAAGGCTGCGACGAAACGAGCGTCAACGCGATGAACAGGACCGGAACGCAGTGAGCACCCCACGATTGGTGACCGCCACGATCGCACTGGCCATCGGCGCGCTCGCGCTCACCGCCTGCACGGTGAGCGGAACGCCGAAAGCAGCGGAGAGCGCCCATACCGGCACCACGACCGCCAGCACAGGTGCCACAACGACGAGCAGCAGTCCCCTCGCCGGGTTGAAGGCCTGCCCCCTGCTCTCCGCTGAGGACATCAGGGAGAACAACCTGACGAACGAGGAAGAAGAGGTCCAGGCGGGCGACCCGATCTGCTCGTGGTCGAACAGGGTCGACGGCGGCGGTTTCACGGTCGGCATCCAGGCGAACACCGGCACCAGCGAGCTCAACTTCTCGGGCAGGGAAATCGAGCGCATCACGATCGGCGAGTACAGCGGGATCAAATCCATCACGCCCACGAGCCTCACCCGGTGCACCGTGTTCATCGAGGTGACCAGCAAGGCGACGATCGACATCACCACCAACAACACGGACAAGGGTGATGTGACCGATTCCTGCAACCGCGCGATCAAACTTGCCGAGTCGATCGCCTCCAGACTGCCCTGAACCACCCGAACGCTCCATCCCAGGGGGGATGAAAAATGGCCGACGCGAAACCGATAACACCGGCACAAACAGCCAACTACCCCGGCTGGCAGCACCAGGACATGCGAAAAGTGGTGAACGAGGACTTCGACGCTTCCCGGTCGTCCGAGGTCAGCGCCATGTGGAAGGACCTGGGCAGCGCCTTCCAGGACATCGCCGACGACTTCAAGGTCCTGGTCACCGGCTCCGAGCAGGGGTGGACCGGTGAGGCGGGGAACGCGGCGCGCAACGCCCTCGGCAAGGTCGGCGAGTTCAGCAAGGAAGCCGGTGAGCAGTTCACCGCGACCAGCAAGGCGCTGGACAGCCAGGTCGGCTCCGCGAGCCACGCGAAGAACGACATGCCGGAACCCTCGCCCTACGAGCCCGAGAAGATGCTCAAGCAGGCTGCGGGAACCGGGAACGTCTTCACGGTCGCGCTGACCCTCGCCGCCCTCCCGGCCGCCAAGGAGAAGTCCGAGGAGGCCAAGCAGAAGGCCGTCCAGGTCATGCGGGAGCGCGACAACTCCCTGGAGGCTGCGGCCAAGGCGATCCCGGCTTTCTCGTTGATCCCCTCGGTGACCGAGGACCAGGGCGTTTCCAGCACCCCGGACATCGCGACCCACCAGCGCACGACGTCCAGCAACCACAACGTCGGCGGTCACACCGGGAACGACCAGTCGTACAGCGGCTACACGCCCAACGGGACGCCCGTTTCCGCCGGGTACACCCCCAGCGGCAACGGGGGTGGCACCACGCAGGCGTCCTGGGCGGCTTCGCCCGGCGGGACGCCGGTTTCCCCGGCGCCGACCCTGCCTCAGGGCGCGGGTGGCGGGGCCTTCTCCGGGGGTGGGGCGGGCAACGGTGCGCCCATCGGCGGGTTCCCCGGTCTCGGGGTCGGGGGTTCGGGTGGCGGCAGCACCGGACGGGGTGCGGGCGGTAGTGGCGTTGTTCGGCCCGGTGCGGTGCCCGGTTCGGGTGGTGGCGGGCGTGGCTCGTTCGGTGGGGCCAACGCAGCCAACGGGGCCAACGGGGTTGGTGGCGCCCGAGGGCTTGGGGCCGGGGGCTTCGGGCGTGGTGGCGCAGGTGGTGGCGCCGCAGGCGGTGTGGGCGTTGGCGGCTTCGGAGGTGCCGGCGGACGCGGGTTCGGCGGGGCCGGTGGTGTGAGCGGCGGCGGCTTCGGGGCCGGTGGCGGCTTCGGGAGCGGTGGCGCGAGCGGCACGGGGGCCGGAGGGTCCACCGGCGCGCTCGGGAACGGAAGCGCCTCCGGCGTCGGCGCCGCCGGGCGCGGCGCGGCGGGGGCCGGGGGTTCCGCAGGCGCGCGTGGCACCGCGAGCGCCGCAGGGGCCGGGGGCATGGGCGCCGGTGGGCGCGGCGGGAGCGGTGACGGGGAGGACCTGGAGCACAAGTCCAAGTACCTCGTCCCCACCGACGACTACTTCGACGACGGTCGCATGGTCGCCCCTCCCACGATCGGCGGCTGATGTCCACCATCGCCACCCTCGCGCCCGCCGCCTTCGAGGTGCTCTGGGAGCGGATGGGGCTCGGGCCGCTGCCCTACCCGTTCGACCTCGCCCCGCAGGGCGCCACGCTCGACGAGCGCGCCCGGCTGGTGTCCGCCGTCCTCGCCGACCTCGAACGCACCGGCCTGGTGCGGCGCGGGCGGCCGGAGCCCGAGCTGGAGGACGCGCTCCGGCTCGTCGCCGCGCCGCGCTGGCGGGTCGTGCTCATGGGGGCGCCCGACCTCGCCAAGGGCGGGTTGCTGCGGGCCGCCGCCTCGGTCAACGGGGGCTTCGCCGTGCTGCTGACGCAGACCGAGGACGCCCTGCGGCTGGACCTGCTGCGCGACCGCTCGCCGGTCGCCGCCGCGGTCTCCGCGCTGCCCGACCGGCGGCCCGGTCCCGGCAGGCCCGTCACGGTGCCCGCCGCCGCGCTCGACGCGCCCGCGCGGCCGACCGGCGGGTTGCAGCGGGTCGGGGCGGGCAACGGGTCCGAGGACGTGCGGCAGCTCCAGGCGATGCTCGCCGGACCGTTCCTGGGCACCGGGCACGTCACGGTCGAGGCCGAGGGCGCGCCGCCCCCGGTGACCTGGATCGACACCCCGGCCGGGCGCTACCTGGCCACCGGGACCGACTGGATGTCCGTCGCCCCCGGTGACAACCGGGCACTGGTGCAGCGGCTCAGCAGGCCCGCGACCGGGTAGGAGGGGTGGGGGGCTCAGTCGTCCCCCACCTCGCCCAGCAGCACCACGCTCGCCAGCGCGGCGAGGAAGTGCGCCAGGAAGCGCACCGGCGCGGGCAGGTCCGAGGCCGCGGGCGTTCGGGTCCGGCGGTGGGTGGTCGCGGTGCTCATGGCGCCTCCTCCTGGAGCGGGGTCTGCGGGTTGACCGTTCCCACGCTCCCCCGCGCCGGTCTCAGCGCGCGTCCCCTCCCGGTTGCGAACCGGGTGCTACCGGAGTCGTACCCCGCCCCCTAGGGGTGTGCGACCCACACCACTGCAACACCATGATCCTCTTCGGCTACCTGTTCCCATGATGGCTGCTGGAAGCAGACAGGGGGCGCCGCCGTTGGAATCGGACGCCGAGCTGTGGGAGCGGGGTGACCGGGCCGCGTTCTCCGCGCTGTTCGAGCGGCACGCCGAAGCCGTGTGGAACCACGCCTACCGGCTCACCGCCTCCTGGGCGCTCGCGGAGGACCTGACCTCCTCGGTCTTCCTCACCGCCTGGCGCAAGCGCGCCGAGGTGACGCTGGTGCGCGACAGCGCCCTGCCGTGGCTGTACAGCGTCGCGGGCAACCTGGCGCGCACCGAGTTCCGCCGCGTCGGCCGCTTCCGCCGCGCGCTGCTGCGCGTGCCCACCCCCGGCGTGGTCCCGGACCACGCCGAGCACGTCGCGTCCGCCGTGGACGGCGAGCGCTCCCTCAAGCGGGTGCTGGCGCTGCTGGAGACCATGCCCAAGGCCGAGCGGGAAGCCGTCGAGCTGTGCCTGCTGGGCGAGCTGAGCACGGCCGAGGCCGCCGAGCTGCTCGGCGTGGCCGAGGTGAGCGTGCGCTCCCGGATCAGCCGCGCCCGCGCCCGCCTGCGCGCCGGGGCGGAGGAGATCCGATGACCGCCGAACTGCCCCCGCGCCGCCCGATGCCGCCGGAGGTGCGCGAACGGCTGCGCCGCCGGGTCCTGGGCAGGAGCGCGCCGGGCCGGAACGCGCTGGGCCGGAACGCGCGCACGGTCCCGCTGACCGCCGCCGCCACCGCCGCCGCGCTCGCCCTGGGCGGCGTCGCGTTCAGCCAGGTCGCGCGGGACGAGAGCCCGGCCGTGCGGCCGACCGTCACCGACGCGCCCCCGACCACCACGGCACCGTCCACATCGGACGAACCGCACGCGCGGATCGAGTCCCCGACCTCCGAGGACCTGCTCCGCTGCGGGCTCACCTCGGCGCGGCAGGTCGTGGTCCTTCCGCACTCCCGGCTGGTCGTGGGCGACGGGCTGTGCGAGCTGTCCGGGACCGGCGTCTACCGCACCGAGGACCGGCGGATCAGCGTGTTCACCAGCGGCGCCAGGGTGCTGCACTTCCGCGAGGGGCTGCTCGTCGGCGTGGCGTCCGCCCCCGACGGCCTCCTGGTCACGGTCGGCGGCGCGTCCTCGGAGCGGTCGGGCCCGTCGACCGCGCTGATGTCCACCAGCACCGGGGACGGGGTGTTCCTGGTCAGGACGGAGGACCAGCGGACCCTCTCGCTGACCTTCGGCGGCAACCGGACGACGACCGCGACGTTGACCGACGACGAGATCGGCGGCCTGCGGCGCACCGAGCCGCTTCCCGGTGGCTCGGGGCTGGACGAGGTGGCCGGGCGCTGCGCCGACCAGGCCTGGCTGACCGGCCGGATCACCGACCCGGCGCGCTGGCGGCCGGTCGTGGCCACCGAGCCCGGCGCCGGGGAGCACGTGCTGGTGCTGGGCGACGGCTCGGGCTCGTTCCTGGCCTGTCCCGCCTGGGACTGGCAGTCACGACCGCACACCACCGCGAAACCGTTGGGCGAGCGGGACTTCGCGGTGCTCAGCTCCGACGCGAGAGCGGGCTCGTCGACCCGCTACCTGGCGGGCGTCGTGGACGAGCGGGTGACCGCCGTGGAGCTGACCGACGCCCAGGGCCGTCCGGCGGCGGAGGTCGTGCTGGAGAACGGCTGGTTCGCCGCGAGGTTCACCGACCAGCCCGAGGGGGCGGCGTGGCCCGACTACCGGGTGCGGGTGTTCGCCGGGGAGGAGGTGCTGCGCGATGGGCTCGCGACGACGAACTGACCGGAACCGCTTGGCGGAGCTGTTCGACCGGCACGCCGAGGACGTCTGGAACCACGCCTACCGCCTCACCGGCTCGTGGGAGCTGGCCGAAGACCTGACGGCGCAAGCGTTCCAGGCCGCCGGACGCCGAACCGCCGAAGCCGCGCTCCTCGGCGACCAGACCCTGCCCTGGCTGCTCGCCCTCACCACCCGGCTCACCCGTCCCGCGCCACCGCACGACGGCGACCGGGCCGTGCTCCGCGTGCTGGCCGCGCTGGCCGGGCTCGCCCTCCCCGACCGGGAGGCCGCCGAGCTGTGCCTGCTCGGCGAGCTGCCCCCGGTCCAGGCGGCTCAAGCGCTCGGAACGACCGAGGACCACGTCAGGTCCGTCGCGGACCGCGCCCGCGCGCGGCTGAGGCAAGCGGAGGAGGAGCGATGACCGACCGGCTGCCCCCGCGCAGGCCCATGCCGCCCGAGGTGCTCGAACGGCTGCGCCGCCGGGTCCTCCCCACCAACCACCGCGCCCCGGTGGCCGCCGCGGCCGTCGTCGCCGCGCTGGCCCTCGGCGGTGTCGCGCTCACCCAGGAAGCCCGCGACGAGAGCCCGGCCGAACGACCACCGGAGGTGAGCACCACGTCGACCACGTCGACGACCACCCAGCACTCGCCGGTCTCCACCCCGACCGCCTACGAGCTGGACAAGTGCGGGTCCGCGTCGGCCGAGTACGTGGTCGCCCTGCCCTCCGCGCGGCTGGTCGTGGAGGAGGGGGCCTTCTGCGAGCTGGCCCCGACCGGCGTCCACCGCTCGACCCCGGCCGACCTGCCCGTTCCCGCCGGGAACGGCGTGCGGCTGCGCTGGGTGTCCGAGACGGGGGTCCTGGTCGGCGAGCTGCCTGCGGGCGCCCACGAGGTCACCTCGGCCACGAACCCGGCCCTGCGCGCCGCCGGTGAGCCAGCACAGCTGGAAGCCTTGTCCCACAACGGTTTGTTCTTCGTCCCGCTGAACCACTGGACCCTGGTGGAGCTGTCCTTCGACGGCGGCCCGGCCATGACCGCGCAGGTCCCGCCGGAGCTGTTCGCGCGCCCCGCGCACACCGAGGTGTTCCCCGCGTCGAGGCGCGCCGAGCCGGACCAGGTCGCGGCGCGCTGCGCCTACCGGGCGTGGCTGGACGGCGCGGCAGGCACGGCGGACCTGGCGCGCTGGCAACCGCTCGTGGCCACCACCGCGCAGGACGACCACCTCGTGGTCCTGCGCGACGGCGCGGGCGCGGTCCTGGAGTGCCCCACCTGGGAGTGGACGACCGAGTCCCGCTTCCGCCGGGCGGACGGGTCCGCGCGGCAGGGCGCGTTCACCGCGCTGGGCAGGCACTCCACGATCGGCTCGACCACCTGGTTCCTGACCGGCGTGGTGGACGAGCGGGCCACCGCCGTGGAGCTGACCGACGCCCAAGGCCGTCCGGCGGCGGAGGTCGCGCTGGAGAACGGCTGGTTCGCGGCGAGGTTCACCGACCAGGTCCCCCAGGAACAGCCCGACTTCACCGGCTACCGGGTGCGGGTGCTCGCCGGCCAGGAGGTGCTCCATGAGGGTCCTGCGACGACGGGTTGACCGGGCGGTGCTGGCCGAGCTGTTCGACCGGCACGCCGAGGACGTCTGGAACCACGCCTACCGCCTCACCGGCTCGTGGGAACTGGCCGAAGACCTGACGGCACAAGCGTTCCAGGCCGCCGGACGCCGAACCGCCGAAGCCGCGCTCCTCGGCGACCAAGCGCTCCCCTGGCTGCTCGCCCTCACCACCCGCCTCCCCCGCCCGACGGCGGAGGAGGGCGACCCCGCCGTGCTCAGCACGCTGACCGCGCTCGCCGACCTGCCGCGAGCCGACCGCGAGGCCGCCGAGCTGTGCCTGCTCGGCGGACTGCCCCCGGCCCGAGCGGCTGCGGCCCTCACCACGACCGAGACCGACGTCAGGTCCGCCGTCGACCGCGCCCGCGCGCGGCTGGGGCAAGCGGAGGAGGAGTGATGACCGACCACGGGCTGCCCCCGCGCAGGCCGATGCCGCCCGAGGTGCTCGAACGACTGCGCCGCCGGGTCCTGCCCACCACCCGCCACCGCGCCCCGACAGCCGCCCCGGCAGCCGCAGCGGCCGTCGCCGCGCTCGTCCTCGGCAGCGCCGCGCTCACCCAGGTCGCCCGTGACGAGGGCCCGGCCGAACCACCACCGCAGGTGGACACCACCTCGTCCACGGCGACCACGCCCACGAGCGCACCGCGCTCACCGGTCTCCCCCCCGACCGCCTACGAGCTGGACGCCTGCGGCCCCGCCGAGGCCGAGTACGTCGTCGCCCTGCCGCCCGCGCGGCTGGTCGTGGCGGCGGACTCCTTCTGCGAGCTGGCCCCGACCGGCGTCCACCGCTCGGCCCCGACCGACCAGCCGGTGCGGGTGGAGAACGGCCTGCGGCTGCGCTGGGTGTCCGAGACGGGCGTGCTGGTCGGCGAGCTGCCCGACGGCGCCCGCGAGGTCACCTCGGCCACCAACCCGGCCCTGCTCGCGGCGGGTGAGCCGGGCGAGCTGAAAGCCGTGTCGCACAACGGTTTGTTCTTCGTCCAGCTGGCGCACTGGACGCAGGTCGCGCTGTCCTTCGACGGCGGCCCGGCGACAAGCGCCCAGGTGCCGCCGGAGCTGTTCGCGCGCCCGGCGCTCACCCCGGTGTTCCTCTCGCCGAAGCGCGCCGAGGCCGACCAGGTCGTGGCGCGCTGCGCCTACCGGGCGTGGCTGGACGGCGCGGCCGAGGACCCCGATTCGGCCCGGTGGCAACCGCTCGTGGCCACCACCGCGCAGGACGGCGACCACGTGGTGGTCCTGCGCGACGGCGCGGGCGCGGTCCTGGAGTGCCCCACCTGGGGCTGGGAGACCGAGTCCCGCCTCCGCCCCGAGGGCGGGTCGACGAGCCGGGCCCCGTTCACGCGGCTGGGCGGGCACGCCGCGCTCGGGTCGACCACCTGGTTCCTGACCGGCGTGGTGGACGAGCGGGCGACGACCGTGGAGCTGACCGACGCAAGCGGCCGTCCTGCGGCGGAGGTCGCGCTGGAGAACGGCTGGTTCGCAGCGAAGTTCACCGACCAGCTCGCCCAAGAACAACCCGACTTCACCGGCTACCGGGTGCGGGTGCTCGCCGGGCAGGAGGTGCTCCATGAGGGTCCTGCGACGACGGGCTGACCGGAACGCCCTGGCCGAGCTGTTCGAGCGGCACGCCGAGGACGTCTGGAACCACGCCTACCGCCTCACCGGCTCGTGGGAACAGGCCGAAGAGCTGACCGCACAGGCTTTCCAGGCCGCCGGACGCCGAACCGCCGAAGCCGCCCTGCTGGGCGATCAAGCACTCCCCTGGCTGCTCGCCCTCACCGCCCGCCTCCCCCGCCCCGCACCGTCGCACGACGGCGACCCGGCCGTGCTCCACGTGCTCACCGCCCTGGCCACGCTGCCGCGATCGGACCGGGAGGCCGCCGAGCTGTGCCTGCTCGGCGAACTCGCACCACCCCGAGCGGCTCAAGCGCTCGGAACGACCGAGGACCACGTCAGGTCCGCCGTGGACCGCGCCCGCGCGCGGCTGGGGCAAGCGGAGGAGGAGTGATGACCGACCACCGACTGCCGCCGCGCCGGCCGATGCCCCCGGAGGTGCGCGACCGGCTCCGCCGCCGGGTGCTGGGCCGGGACCGCTACCGCGTCCCGCTGGCCGCCGCCGCTGCCGCCGCCGCGCTCGCCCTGGGCGGCGTGGCGCTGTCCCAGGCCACGAAGGACGACGGCCCCGCCGAGCAACCGCCGGTGACCACCACGTCGACCACACCCGCGTGGTCGCGGACGCAGCGCGCGGAGATCGCCACCCCGACCGCCGACGACCGGGAGCGCTGCGGCGCGGGCGCCGACCACGTCGTCGTCGTCCGGCCGGAACCGGTGGGGGCGCCGGGCGCGCCGTCCGCGCGGCTGGTCGTGGACGGGGACGACTTCTGCGAGCTGACCGCCACCGGCGCGCACCGGCCCGCGCCCACCGACCAGCCGGTGGCGGTGGGGGACGGCGTGCGGCTGCGCTGGGTGTCCAGCGCGGGCGTGCTGGTCGGCGAGCTGCCCGAGGGCGCCGAGTCGGTGCGCGCCTCCCTGCGGGGCGGCTCCCCCGACCTGGGCGCCGTCTCCCGCGACGGCCTGTTCTTCGTCCCGCTGAACCACCGGCCGGACGTCGACCTGGCCTTCGACGGCGGGCGGGCGGCGGGCACGTCGATCCCCGGCGGGCTGTTCAGCACCCCGCTGCGCACCGACCTGTTCCCCGAGGCGCGGCGCGCCGAACCCGACCAGCTGGTGGCGCGCTGCGCCTACCGGGCGTGGTTGGACGGTGTGATCGGATCCGCGAACCCGGCGCCGTGGCAGTGGCTCGTGTCCACCTCGGCGCAGGACGGTGACCACGTGGTGGTCCTGCGCGACGGCGCGGGCGAGCTGCTGGAGTGCCCCACCTGGGACTGGTCGACCAGGACGAGCGCGCGCCGGGAGGTCGGGGGCTTCCGGCGGTTCCCGTTCGCGCTGGTGGGCGGGCACTCCGAGGTCGAGCGGACCACCTGGTTCCTGACCGGTGTGGTGGACGAGCGGGCCACGACCGTGGAGCTGACCGACGCAAGCGGCCGTCCTGCGGCGGAGGTCGCGCTCGACAACGGCTGGGTCGCGGCGAGGTTCACCGACCAGCTCGCCCAGGAACGACCCGACTTCACCGGCTACCGAGTACGAGTGCTCACTGGAAAGGAGGTGCTCCATGAGGGTCCTGCGACGACGAACTGACCGGAACGCCCTGGCCGAGCTGTTCGAGCGGCACGCCGAGGACGTCTGGAACCACGCCTACCGCCTCACCGGCTCGTGGGAGCTGGCCGAAGACCTGACCGCGCGAGCGTTCCATGCGGTCAGGGGCAGGAGCGCCGAGGCCGCGCTGCTCGGGGAGCACGCGCTCCCCCTGCTGCTCGCCGTCACCACCCGGCTCACCCGCCCCGCGCCGCCGCACGACGGCGACCGGGCCGTGCTCCGCGTGCTGGCCGCGCTCGCCGACCTGCCGCGAGCCGACCGGGAGGCCGCCGAGCTGTGCCTGCTCGGCGAGCTGACCCCGGTTCAGGCGGCGGGCGCGCTGGGCACCACCGAGAACGACGTCAGATCCGCCATCGACCGCGCACGCGCGCGGCTGGGCCGAGCGGAGGAGGAGTGATGACCGACCGACTGCCACCGCGCAGGGCCATGCCGCCCGAGGTGCGCGACCGGCTCCGCGAGCGGGCGCTGGGCGGGGGCGCGGCGCGGGGTGGCGCGGTGCGCCGGGCCGCGCCGCTGGTCGCCGCCGCCGCCGTGCTCGCGCTGGTCGCGGGTGGGGTGGTGGTCAGCAGGTTCGCGCGGGACGACAGCCCTGCCACGCCGCCGCCGACCCCGAGCACGGTGCGCGACGACGTGCGCGGGACGCCCGCGAAGGTCGGGTTCGAGCAGCCGTCCGCCCGCGACCTGGCGGAGTGCGAGCTGCCGAGCGCCGAGTTCACCGCGATCACCCCGGCCTCCAGGATCGTGGTGGGGGACGTCCTCTGCGAGATCACCCTCACCTCGGTCACCAGGACCGCGCGGGACGGGGGCGCCCTCCGGTTCCAGCGGGGCCTGCGCGGGCTGCTGCGGGGCGAGCAGGTGTACGTCGGCAGCCTCCCGGCGGGGCTGTCGGAGATCACCTCGGTGCGGCTGGTGAGCCTGTGGCGCAAGGACCTGGGGGTCACCGTGGAGCCGGTGACCCGCGACGGGCTGTTCTTCGTCCCGCTCCCTGGCAGGCGGAACCCGGTTGGCGGCCTGAGCGACCTGGGGTTCCTGGACCTGGCGGTCGACGGCGGCCCGGTGAACCGCGAGTCGATCGTCGGGCAGGGCCCGGCGTCCACGACCCGCGAGCTGTCCCCTGCGGACGACGGGTCCACGACCGCCCGGTGCCTCCAGCACGCGCTGGAGGGCGACCTGGCGGTGGTGCGCGACCCGGCGGACTGGCGGGTCGTCGCGCGGGTGGCGCACGAGCGGGACCAGTTCCGCGTCCTGCGCGACGGCTCGGGCGCGACCGTCCACTGCCCGACCTGGGACGGCGTCCCCGATCCGGCCGGGGCGTCCGGCCTGGTCAGGCCCGAGCGCGGGTTCGCGGTGCTGGGCGTGTCCCGGAACGACCACTCGCGGACGGTGTACCTGGCCGGCCGGGTGGAGGAGGGCGTGTCCCGGCTGGAGCTGACCGAGTCCGCGAGCGGGGCGGTCGGCGAGGTGAGCGTCCAGGACGGGGTGTTCATCGCCCGGTTCCCCGACCTGGAGGTGCAGCCCGGCGGGCAGGTCTTCGAGGCCGGGGTGTTCGACGCGGACGGCCGGGAGCGGTACCGGGGCCCGGCGGTCCAGGAGGGGTGAGCGAGCGGGGCCGCCCGCACCAGGGGGTCGGGCGGCCCCGTCCGCGCGTCGGGGGTGACGGCGCCTAGCGCGGGTGCACCACGCGGGCCGCGCCGCCGCCGCGCCTGCTGGTCTCGGCGGCGGCCCGCCAGCGGCCGTCGGGCAGCCGCTCGACGGCCGTCACCGCGCCGATCTCGGCGGTGGGGGTGAACCGGTGGCCGAGCGCGGTGAGCCCGGCGGCCTCCGGCGCGGCCAGGAACGCGGCCTCGGCCTGGGTGGTGGCGGAGTTGCGCTGCGAGGCGCGCGGGGACGCGATGGCCGCCACCAGCGGCACCCCGCGGTCGAGCCGCTGCACCAGGACGTGCAGCACGGTGGTGATGATCGACGCCCCGCCCGGCGAGCCGAGCGCGAGCACCGGCTTGCCGTGGTCGAGCACGATGGTCGGGCTCATCGAGGAGCGCGGGCGCTTGCCGGGGCCGGGCAGGTTCGGGTCGAACACGCCCGGCACGGTGGGCGTGAAGGAGAAGTCGGTCAGCTCGTTGTTGAGCAGGAACCCGCGCCCCGGCACGACGATGCCCGAGCCGCCCTCCTGCTCGATGGTCAGGGTGTACGAGACGACGTTGCCCCACCGGTCGGCGGTGGTCAGGTGCGTGGTGTGCTCGCCCTCGTACGGCGTCGGCGCGGCCGTCCCGCCCGAGGCGCACGCCACCGGGTTCCTCGGGTCGCCGGGCGCGACGGCCCCGGTCATCGCCTTCGCGTCGTCGATCAGGCAGGCCCGGCTCGCCGCGAACCGCTCGGACAGCAGCCCGGACACCGGCACGTCCACGAACGCCGGGTCGCCCACCCACCGGTTCCGGTCGGCGAACGCCAGCCGGGACGCCTCCAGCACCCGGTGCCCCACCAGGACCGGGCTCGCGCCGGACAACCGGCCGGTCTCCAGGATGTTCAGCGCCTCGCCCACGGTCGTCCCCCCGGACGACGGCGGCGCCATGCTGTGCACCTCCAGGCCCCGGTAGGAGGTGTGGACGGTGTCGCGGCGCGGCGCGTCGTAGGTCGCCAGGTCGCGCGCGGTCAGGTCGCCCGGCCGCACGTTCCTGGTCGAGCCGGGCACGACCGGGGGCGTGCGGACCGCGTCCACCACGTCCCGGCCGACGCCGCCCCGGTAGAACGCGCCCACGCCGCGCCTGCGCAGCTCGCGGTAGGTGTCGGCCAGCTCCGGGTTGCGGAACGTGCTGCCCACGGCGGGTGGCGCGCCTCCTGGCAGGAACAGCTCGCGGGTGGAGGTGAAGTCGGCGAACCTGGCCGCGTTGCCCGCCACCTGCTGGGTGAAGGTGGCGTCCACGGTGAACCCGCGCCTGGCCAGCGCCTCGGCCGGTTCCAGGAGCCGGTCGAGCGAGCGGCTGCCCCAGCGCTGCAGGGCCCGCTCCCAGGTGAGCGGCGTGCCGGGCGTGCCGACGGACCGGCCGCTGGTGACGGCCTCGGCGAACGGGACCGGCGCCCCGTTCTCCACGAACAGGTCGGGACCGGCCGAGGCGGGCGCGGTCTCCCGGCCGTCGACGCTCGACACCGTCCGGGTGCGGGCGTCGTAGACCACGAGGAACCCGCCGCCGCCGATGCCCGCCGAGAACGGGTCGGTGACGCCGAGCGCGGCGGCCGTCGCGACGGCGGCGTCCACCGCGTTGCCGCCCCTGGCGAGCACGTCGACCCCGATCTGGGAGGCGTCCGGGTCGACGCTGGACACCGCTCCCCCGTGGCCGACCGCCTCGGGTTGCCTCGGGGCGGGTCTCGGCCGGGAGCGCTCCGCCTGGAGCGGGTCGGCGTGCGCGGGCGCCATCGGCGCGACGAGCGCGGCGGCGGTGAGCAGGACCACGGCTGACCGGATCATCTGCTCCTTGTACCGCACGCGGGGCCGCGCGGGTACGCCCCGAACGGCGACCGTTCGGGTGGCCCGCGCGGTGGGAGGCGGTCGCGGGTAGTGCTTTAGCACTAGTGCCGGACCGGCTCCGGTGATGACGCGGGATGACGGGCCCCGGCGGCAGCATCGGTGGTGCCGGGGAACGAGCCCCGGCGCAGCCCACGAGAGACGGGAAGAGGGATCGAGTTGTCCACCACCGCGCAGACCGCCACCACGATCGCCCAGCAGGCCCAGCAGGACCCGGACTTCCAGATCTGGGGCATCGCGCTCGGCAGCGGGATGCTCGTGGTCCTGGCCGCCCTGGTCGTCTTCTTCCTCGCCGCCCTGGTCAGCATCCTCGGCTCGCCGCAGGGGTTCCTGCTGAAGCTGGTGTGGATCGCGATCGTGCTCTGCCTGCCGTTCCTCGGCTGCCTGCTGTGGTTCGCGATCGGCCGGGGCTTCGCCCGCCGCGAGGCCGCCGACCGGCGCCGGGAGCACGGCTACCGCTGAGCGGCGCTCACAGCACTTCGAGCGGGTCGACCTTCACGCGAACAGGTTCGGTCTCCTTGCGGGCGCTGCGGATCGACAGCACGTCCGACAGGGACGCCGACAGCGCCCGCCCGTCGCCCCTGGGCACCCGCACCAGGGCCCGCTCGCGCTCCTCGCCGAGCGGCACCGGCCCCAGCACCTCGCCGCGCTCGGGCAGCCGCAGCTCCTCCAGCACGACGGCGAGCGCCTCCGGGGTCGCGTCGAGCGTGGCCATCCGCACGGCGGGCGGGAAGCCCAGCTCGGCGCGGGCGGCCAGCTCCTGCCCGGCGTGCCACACCGGGTCCCAGCGCACCAGCGCCTGCACGGGGGCCAGCGAGGACTCGGCGACCACCACGATCCGGCCGCCCCGGTCGCCCCGGCGCACCAGCGCGGCGGCCCCCATCCAGCGGCGCACCGCCTCCTCGGCGGCCCGCAGGTCGGCCCGGCCGAGCAGCGCCCAGCCGTCGAGCAGCAGCGCGGCCCCGTAACCGCCGTCGGCGACCGGTTCCGCGCCGGGCGTGGCCACCACCAGCGCGGGCCCGCCGGGCACCTTCGCCAGCACGTCGTCGCCGCCGGAGGTGCGCACCACGACCCCGCTGAACGCCCGCCCCAGCTCCTCGGCGGTGCGCCTGGCCCCGATGACCTGGCCGCGCAGCCTGCGCGACCCGCACGACGGGCAGCGGAACGCCGCCTCGGTCGCCCCGCACCACCGGCAGTAGGCGGGCTTGGGCGCGCCGTCGCCACCGCCGCCGGGCAGCGCCAGCGGACCGGCGCAGCGCCTGCACCGGGCGGCGGCGCGGCACTGCCCGCAGGCCAGCGCGGGCACGTACCCCCGGCGCGGCACCTGGATCAGCACCGGCGCGCCCGCCGACAGCGCGGCGCGGGCCGCCTCGAACGCGATGGACGGCAGCCGCGCCGAGCGGGCCGCCGGGTCCTTGGCCTCCTGCCAGTCGCCGTCGCCGACCGCGACCACGCGCGGCGCGGCGGCCCGCAGCTCGTCCCGGTCGGCCACGACCTCGTGCGCCCAGCCGCTGTCCACCAGCAGCTGCGCCTCGGCGGTGCGGGCGAACCCGCCCACCAGGAACGCGGCCCCGCCCAGGTGGGAGCGCTGCACGAGCACGTCGCGCACGTTCGGGTAAGGCATCCTCGGCTCGGCGTGCAGGTCGTCGCCGTCGTCCCACACCACGACCAGCCCGAGGTCGTTGACCGGGGCCAGGGCCGCGCCGCGCGCGCCCAGCGCGATCCGCACCGAGCCGCGCCGCACCGCCAGCCAGCGCTTGTACCGCTCCTGCGGCCCCAGCTCGGCGGCCAGCACGGTCACGGCGGCCGGGTCGACCAGCTTCGCGCACGCCTCGTGCAGCCGGGCCAGGTCCCGGTGGTCGGGCACGACGATCAGCACGCCCCGGCCGCCGGACGCCACGGTCGCGGCGGCCTCGGCGAGCCGGGCGGGCCAGTCCTCGGCGGGCAGCGCCTGCCACACCGCGCGCGGCGCGCGACCGGCGGCCAGCGCGTCCAGGAAGTTCTCGCCGTGCCGGTAGCGGCCCCAGCCGGTGTCGGCGGGCCGCTCGGGCGCGGGGGACGGGGGTGGCGGCGCGGCGGCCTCGGCGCGGGCGTGGCGCGGTGGGACGGCCGTGCGCAGCACGTCGATCAGGGTGCCCGCGTACCGGTCGGCGACCGCGCGAGCCAGTTCGACCACCTCAGGGGCCAGCACGGGCTCCGGGGACACCACCTTCTCCAGGAAGGCGAGCCTCCGGCCGTACTCGGTCGACTCGGCGCGCTCCAGCAGGTAGCCGTCGACCAGCTGACCGGCGAAGCGGACCCGCACCCGGACGCCGGGCACGGCGACCTCGTCCAGGTCGGTGGGCACCTGGTAGTCGAACGGCCGGTCCAGGTGCGGCAGCGGCACGTCCACGACGACCCTGGCCACGGGCATGGCGGCGGCGGGGACGCGTTCGCCCCGCCTGCTCGCCGCCCTGCCCTGTGCCATGCCCGAATCTCTACCAGAGGGGTCCGACAGTCCCGGACCGCCGGTCCCCCTCCGGGTGGTCCTTCAGCGATCGATCAGGCGCCCGCCGCCGCGCGCAGGGCGTCGGCGCGGGAGGTGTTCTCCCAGGGCAGGTCCACGTCCGTGCGCCCGAAGTGGCCGTAGGCGGCCGTGGGGGCGTAGATCGGGCGCAGCAGGTTCAGGTCGCGGATGATCGCGGCCGGGCGCAGGTCGAACACCTCGGTGATCGCCTGCTGGATCTTGGTCGGGTCCACGGTCTCGGTCCCGAACGTCTCCACGAACAGACCCACGGGGGCGGCCTTGCCGATCGCGTAGGCCACCTGGACCTCGATGCGGGTCGCCAGGCCCGCCGCGACGGCGTTCTTGGCCACCCAGCGCATCGCGTACGCCGCCGAGCGGTCGACCTTCGACGGGTCCTTGCCCGAGAACGCGCCACCACCGTGCCGCGCCATGCCGCCGTACGTGTCCACGATGATCTTGCGACCGGTCAGGCCCGCGTCACCCATCGGACCGCCCAGCACGAACCGACCGGTCGGGTTCACCAGCAGGCGCACGTCCGAGGTGTCCAGCCCCAGGCCCTCGATCTCCGGCGCCACCACGCACTCGCGCACGTCCACCCCGAGCAGCTGCTCCAGGTCGATGCCATCCGCGTGCTGCGTCGACACCACCACAGTGTCCAGGCGCACCGGCTGGTCACCGGCGTACTCGATGGTCACCTGGGTCTTGCCGTCCGGACGCAGGTACGGCACCGACCCGTCCTTGCGCACCGCCGTCAACCTGCGCGAGAGCCGGTGCGCCAGCGCGATCGGCAGCGGCATCAGCTCCGGCGTGTCGGTGCACGCGTAGCCGAACATCAACCCCTGGTCGCCCGCGCCCTGCTGGTCGATGTCGTCACCCGCGTCACCGGTGCGCTGCTCGTACGCGGTGTCCACACCCTGCGCGATGTCCGGCGACTGCGCCCCGATCGCCACGTTCACCCCGCACGAGTGACCGTCGAACCCCTTCGCCGACGAGTCGTACCCGATCTCCAGGATCTTCTCCCGCACGATCGACGGGATGTCCACGTACGCCTCGGTCGTCACCTCACCGGCCACGTGCACCTGACCGGTCGTCACCAGCGTCTCCACCGCCACCCGCGACGTGGGGTCCTTGGCCAGCAGCGCGTCCAGGATCGAGTCGCTGATCGCGTCGCAGATCTTGTCCGGATGGCCCTCGGTCACCGACTCACTGGTGAACA
>NZ_JAMTCF010000027.1 GCF_024171695.1 Actinosynnema pretiosum
TACTACGTGTGTTTCGGTCCGGCGGGGACTTCGCTCGCGGAGTTGGTTCGGGTCGCGGGGGCGCGGTGGGCGGTCGAGGAGTGCTTCCAGACCGCGAAGAACGAGACAGGGCTCGACCACTACCAGGTTCGTGGTTATCGGGCGTGGTATCGGCATGTCACGTTGTCGATGGCGGCCATGGCCTACCTGGTCATCACGCGGGATGCCGCGAAAAAAGGGGGCCCGGATTCTCGGGGGCGACAGGGCTTCCTCTGACCGTCAACGAGGTGCGGCGCTTGTTCAACCGACTTGCCGAACCGATCGTTCATTGTGTTGAGCACGTAGTCGGATGGTCGATCAGACGGCGGTCGAGTCAGCTCAAGGCGCAGCAAAGCCGATTACGACATCACCCTTATCACAACCTGTCGTTGTCGTGTTAAGGGCCAAGCGGGAAGAGCCAAGAGCGAAGAGCTGAAAGTCAAGAGCTGAAGAGCTCGCCTCGCCGGCGGGGCAGGCCTCCAAAAACGAGAGGGACGAGCTCTGCCGGCCGGTGGCCGTTGGGGCGGTGGTCCGGTTTACGGACAACTACTGCGGTGGTCGGGGTCCCTCGTCTCCGTTTGGCCTCCTTTCAGGCAAGCACACTCGTCAAGACGCCGGATGACTGTGCGGTCTGCCGGGTAGTGCGGCGGCATCTTGACGAGCGTGCTCGGGCTTCGCCAGGCCAAACGGAGACGAGGGACGCGGGATTGGGTGGCTGCGGGCTCGCTGCGCTCGCCCCGCAGCCCGCGAGGCGGGTGGCTTGCGCTGTGGTGGTTAGGAGGCGGTTCGCTCGATCGTCGCGCTGGCCAGCACCAGGTCGCCGGCCTCCGGATCCTCGCGGTAGACCGCCACCGCCTGGCCCGGCGCCACGCCCGACAGGGGCTCGCGCAGGTGGACCACCAAGTCGTCGCCCACCAGCTCCGCGATCGCGGGGGCGGTGCCGCCGTGGGCCCGGACCTGGGCCACGCACTCCACCGGGCCGGTCCAGTCCACGCGCGACACCGGGCGGACCGCCACGATCTCGCGGACGGCCAGCTTCTCCGCCGCGCCCACTCGGACGGTGCCGGACACCGGCTCCAGGGACAGGACGTAGCGGGGGCGGCCGTCCGGGGCCGGGGCGTCGATGCCCAGGCCCTTGCGCTGGCCGACCGTGAAGCCGTGCACGCCCACGTGCGCGCCCAGCACGGCGCCGGTCTCGTCGTCCACCAGGACGCCCGCGCGCTGGCCAAGGCGCTTGGTCAGGAAGCCCTGGGTGTCGCCGTCCGGGATGAAGCAGATGTCGTGGCTGTCCGGCTTCGCCGCCACCGACAGGCCGCGTCGCGCAGCCTCGGCGCGGACCTCGGCCTTGGTCGTCCCGCCCAGGGGGAACATCGCGTGCGCCAGCTGCTCGTGGGTGAGCGAGGCCAGCACGTACGACTGGTCCTTGCCGTCGTCGGCGCTGCGCCGCAGCTCCGCGCGGCCATCGACGGTGGCCAGGCGCGCGTAGTGGCCGGTGCACACGGCGTCGAAGCCGAGCGCGATGGCCTTGTCCAGCAGCGCCTCGAACTTGATCCGCTCGTTGCACCGCAGGCACGGGTTGGGGGTGCGGCCCGCCGCGTACTCCGCGACGAAGTCCTCCACCACGTCCTCGGTGAACCGCTCCGCGAAGTCCCACACGTAGAACGGGATGCCGAGCACGTCGGCCGCCCGCCTCGCGTCGTGCGAGTCCTCGATCGTGCAGCAGCCGCGCGACCCGGTGCGCAGCGTCCCCGGCTTCGCCGACAGCGCCAGGTGCACCCCGGTCACGTCGTGCCCGGCTTCGACGGCGCGCGCCGCCGCGACAGCCGAGTCGACCCCGCCGCTCATCGCCGCGAGCACCCGCATCCCCGTCACACCTCCGCCTTGTGCCTGCGCATCCCCGCGATGCCCGCCGAGCGGGCCCGCTCCACGACCGGTCCGATGACGCCCGCCAGCTCGCGCACCTCGGCCTCGGTCGAGGTCCAGCCGAGCGTGAAGCGCAGCGAGCCGCGCGCCAGCACCGGGTCGACGCCCATGGCCAGCAGCACGTGGCTGGGCTGGGCGACGCCCGCCGTGCAGGCCGAGCCGGTCGAGCACTCCACGCCCTTGGCGTCCAGCAGCATCAGCAGGCTGTCGCCCTCACAACCGGGGAACGTCAGGTGCGCGTGCCCCGGCAGCCCGTCCTCGGGGTCGCCGTTGACGACCACGTCCGGCACCACCGCGCGCACCGCGCCGACCAGCTGGTCCCGCAGCGCCCGCAACCGGGCCGCCGACGCCTCCCGCTGCTCCACCGCGTGCCGCACCGCCACCGCGAACGCCGCGATCGCGGGCACGTCCAGCGTCCCCGACCGCACGTCCCGCTCCTGCCCGCCGCCGTGCAGCAGCGGGGTGACGCCGACCTGCCTGCCGAGCAGCAGCGCGCCGACGCCGTACGGGGCGCCGATCTTGTGCCCGCTGACGGTGAGCGCCCCCGCGCCGCTGGCGGCGAACGAGACCGGCACCGAGCCGACCGCCTGCACGGCGTCGGTGTGCAGCGGGACGCCGAACTCGGCGGCGGCGGCGGACAGCTCGGCGACCGGGTTGACCGTGCCGACCTCGTTGTTCGCCCACATGGCCGTGACCAGCGCGACGTCCTCGCCCAGCACCGCCCGCAGCGCGTCGGGCGTGATCCGCCCGGCCGCGTCGGGCTCGACCAGGGTGACCTCGGCGCCCTCGTGCTCGGCCAGCCAGTCGACCGCGTCGAGCACCGCGTGGTGCTCCACGGCCCCGGCCACGACCCGGTTGCGGCCCTCGCGCCGCCGCGCCCAGTA
The DNA here is from genome assembly GCF_024171695.1 of Actinosynnema pretiosum. Classification (GTDB taxonomy): domain Bacteria; phylum Actinomycetota; class Actinomycetes; order Mycobacteriales; family Pseudonocardiaceae; genus Actinosynnema; species Actinosynnema pretiosum. The sequence continues at coordinate 2,826 of NZ_JAMTCF010000027.1, forward strand.
GGCGCCCTTGACGGCCAGGTTGTCGCTCTCGGTGCCGCCTGCGGTGAACAGCACCTCGGACGGCTTGGCGCCGAGCGCGTCGGCGATGTCCTCGCGCGCCTCCTCGACCAGCCTGCGCGCCCTGCGCCCCGAGGTGTGCAGCGACGAGGCGTTGCCCGTGCGGGACAACGCCTCGGTCAGCGCCGCGATCGCCTCGGGGAGGACGGGTGTCGTGGCGGCGTGGTCGAAGTAGGCCATCAGTCGTCCAGGGTAGCCCGGCAGCGCGGTCCGGTGAGCACGGCACCGAGCACCGCGAGGGAGGCCATGAGCAGGTCCAGGGGGATGACGGCGGCGGTGAGGTTCGGGGCGGCGGCGAGCACGACGCCGCCGAGGCCGACCAGCAGGGCCGAACCGAGCATGTCGCTCACCTGCAGGGCCGAGGAGTTGAAGCCCCGGTCGGAGTCGGTGGACGCGGCGAGGGTGAGCACGCTCAGGCTGGACATGGCCATGCCGACGCCCAGACCTGCGACGCCCCACAGCACGGAGGTCAGCCAGGCGGGTCCCCAGCTCGGTGCGATGAGGGTCACGGAGGTGATGCCGACGGCGCTGACGGTGAAGCCCCAGCGGACCAGGCTCTCGCGCGGGATGTCGGTGCGGCGGGACTGCCACACGGACGCGGCGGACCAGCCGATGGCGCTGAGCGTGAGCGGGATGCCCGCGGCGGTGGCCGAGTAGCCGTGCACGGTGGTGAGGGTGAGCGGGATGAACGCCTCGACGGCGAAGAACGTGCCCGCGAGCAGGCCCCTGGCCAGGATCGTGACGGGAAGGCCGCGCCGGGCGGTGAGGGTGCCCGAGGGCAGCAGGACGCGCAGCGACGGGACGAGGACGGCCAGCGAGGCGGCCCCGAGCGCGAGGCTGGCCCAGCCGGGGTGCTGCGCGGCCCAGCTGAGCCCGGCGACGCCGCCACCGGCGCCGAACGCGGCCAGCGGCAGCCCCCGGCGGGCGGGCTCGTCGCCCCGGTGCGGGGGCAGACCGCGCAGCACCGGCAGGACCAGCGCGAACCCGATCGCGACCAGCGGGACCAGGCCGAGGAACACCCAGCGCCAGCTCAGGTTCTCGGTGAGCCAGCCCGCGACGGCGGGCCCGACCAGCGAGGGCACCACCCAGGCGGCGGACAGCGCGCCGAACACGGCGGGGCGCAGGCGCTCGGGGTAGACCAGGCCGATCAGGACGTAGACGGCCACGATCTGGGCGCCCGCGCCGAGGCCCTGGAGCACCCGGCCCGCCATCAGCAGGGCCATGTCCTGGGCGATCCCGGCGACGGCCAGCCCGACGACGAACAGCGCGGGGCCGACGAGCAGCGGCAGGCGCGGGCCGATCCGGTCGCAGACCCGGCCGGACAGCACGACCGCGACCACGCTGGCGGCCTGGAACCCGAGGAACGGCCACGAGTAGAACGCCTGGCCGTCGAGGTCGGCGACCATGCGGGGCATCGCGGTGCTGACGCCCATGGCCTCGAACGCGAGCAGGGTGATCAGCAGGACCATGCCGGTGACCGGGCCCCGGTTCTCGGGAGCCCACAGACCGGGTTCGGGGACGGGGGTGGGGACGGGGGTGGGGGTGGTGCCCGGTTCGGCGGCCGAGGCCGAGGCCGAGGCCGAGGCGGAGGTGGAGGTGGGGGTGGAGGTGGGGGCGGTGGCGACGCCCGCCTTGGCGGCGGGTTCGGTGGCCGAGGTGGAGGTGGTGGCGCCTGCCTCGGTGGTGGGCCGGTCGCCGGTGGTGGGGATGGCTGCGGACGTGGCACCCGGCCCTGCGGCTCCGCGCGCGGCGGCGCTCGTGTCGGCGGCGGCCCCGAGGGCGGTGGTGGGGAGGTCGTGCGGGTCGCCGTCGGGTCGGGTGTCACGTGGGGTCACCCGTCCCATGTTCCTACCTCGACCGCACTGGAGGTCAACCAGGTTTCCCGTTCGGGGCAGCCGCGCGAACGCGGGTTTCCCGGCAGCGCCCGGAGGCGGCGGAGGACTTCCCGCCGCCACTCGGACCGCACCCCGGTCAGCCCTTCCGGCTCAGCCGCCGCCGACCGCTCCTGCCCCGACGTGGGACGACCGCCTCGGCGCCCGGCGGCAGCACCACCGGTGACAGGACCACCCCGGCGGGCACCCCCGGCGCGACCATCCCCGGCGTCCGCGCCGCCACGACGGCCCGGTGGCCCGAACCGACCGCCGTCCCCGGCGGCAGCACCCGCTCGGTGGCCGCCTGCGCCAGCGCCGCCAGCTCCCGGCGGTCGGCGGCGCGGCCGGGCGCGATCTCGTCCAGCACGTGCACCTCCACGACCAGCCCGCCGGTGCGCACCACCCGCCAGATCGCGTCGACCAGCCCGTCCGCCCCCACGTACGCGGGCCGCGTGGTCGCCGCCCCGGCGCGCAGGTACCGCAGCGCCACCGGGCGCACCGGGACACCGGCGTCGAGCGCGGCCTGGAACAGCGCGGGCCGGAACCTGCCCGACTCGCTGCCGCACCAGGTCGTCCCCTCCGCGTGCACGCCCACCGCCGCGCCGGAGCGCAGCGCCGCCGTCAGCTCCGCGACGGTCCCCGGCAGCAGCCGCAGCCGCTCCCGGTCCAGGTAGACGGTCCGCGCGGCGGTGATGATCCAGCCGAGCACCGGCCACGACCGGATGTCGCGCTTGGCCACGATCCGGATGGGCTGCACCGAGTCGATGACCAGCTCGTCCAACCAGGACACGTGGTTGGCGACCACCAGCACCCCGCGTCCCGGCGTGCCCTGGAACCGCCGCTCGCCCACGACGCGCACCCCGACCCCGGAGGCCCGCACCATCAGCCGGAACCACCCGCGCAGCACCGCCTCCCGCGCCCGCCCGCGCAGCACCAGCACGACCGGGACCACGAGCGCCCCGCAGACGAGCGCGCCCGCCAGCCCGGCGAACCGCAGCACCGCGCGGGAGCGGCCGACCGTCGCGCCCTCGGCCACGCACCCCTCGCCGCACGGCGAGAGCGGCATCCACGCGTGCGCGGCCATCAGCCGACCTCGCCGAGGAAGAACTTCAGGTACCGCTGGTCGACCCGCTCCATGGACAGCAGCACGAGCAGGTCCGCCACGCCGAACGCCGGGTCGTGCGCGGGCCGCCCGCACACCCAGGCGCCGAGCCGCAGGTAGCCCTTGAGCAGCGGCGGCAGCGCGACCCGGCCGCCTCGGACGACCGCGTCCACGTCCCACGGCGAGCGCGGCGCGACCCGGTGGGTCTCGGGGGCGAGGTTCTTCGCCGACACCTGGTCCCACACGCCCGCCGCGTGCGCGCCGCCGTCGCCCAGCGGCACGGAGGCGCAGCCGACCAGCCAGGAGTGCCCGGACAGCAGCATGTACCGGGCGATCCCGGCCCACACCAGGGAGACGACCGCGCCGGAGCGGTGGTCGGGGTGCACGCAGGACCGGCCGGTCTCGACGATCTGCGGGCGGAGGCCGTCGAGCGCGGTGAGGTCGAACTCGGTGTCGGAGTAGAGGCCGCCCGCCTCGCGCGCCCGCTCCGGCGGCAGCATCCGGTAGGTGCCCACGATCTCGCCGGTGGCGTCGTCGCGGACCACGAGGTGGTCGCAGAACTCGTCGAAGGGATCGATGTCGAGGCCGGGGACGGGGGTGGCCAGGGCCGCGCCCATCTCCTCGGCGAAGACCCGGTGCCGCAGGCGTTGCGCGGCGACGACCTCGTCGCCGTCCCTGGCGACCAGGAGGGAGTAGCCCGCGCTGCGGTCGGCGGTGCTCCCGGTGCTGACAAGCAGTTGCGGCTGCGTCATGGCACGTGTGTACCGAGCGCTCGGCGACCTTTATCAGGTTTTTCCGGTGACGCCTCGGTGGCAGCCGGATGAATTGCGCGACGGGGTGATCGGCATTTCCACCGGGTACTCCTCTCGGCAATCCGCCGGTGGTCCGCTCGTCGGGATCCGGGGAATCCCAGGGGGAAAGCCGGAGGGCCGCCCCGCGTCGCGGGACGGCCCTCGGACCTGGCTGGAGCGGGTGCTCAGCCCTTGCGCTTCTCGACCTCGCCGGTCAGCTGCGGGACGACGTTGAACAGGTCGCCCACCACGCCGTAGTCCGCGATCTCGAAGATCGGGGCCTCGGCGTCCTTGTTGACCGCGATGATGGTCTTCGAGGTCTGCATCCCGGCCCGGTGCTGGATCGCGCCGGAGATGCCGAGCGCGATGTACAGCTGCGGCGACACCGTCTTGCCGGTCTGGCCGACCTGGAACTGGTGCGGGTAGTAGCCGGAGTCGACCGCCGCGCGGGAGGCGCCGACGGCCGCGCCGAGCACGTCCGCGAGCTTCTCCACGACGTCGAACTTCTCCGCGCTGCCGACGCCGCGGCCACCCGCGACGACGACGGTCGCCTCGGTCAGCTCGGGCCGGTCGCCCGCGACCAGGACCTCGCGGCCGGTCACCCTGGTGACCTTGGCGGCGTCGGTGGCGGGCACCTCGACGGCGACCTCGGCCGCCTCGGCCGGGGCCTCCTCGGCCTCGACGGCGCCGGGGCGCACGGCGATGACCGGGACGCCCTGCGTGGACTTCGCCTTGACCACGAACGCGCCGCCGAAGACGGACTGCGTCACGGAGCCGTCGGCGGCCACGTCGACCGCGTCGTACAGCAGGCCGGAGCCCAGCCGCACGGCCAGCCGACCCGCGACCTCCTTGCCCTCCAGCGTCGCCGAGACCAGCACGGCGGCCGGGGCGGCGGTGGCGGCGACGGCCTGCAGCGCGTCGACCTTCGGGGTGACCAGGAGGGCGTCCGCGTCGGCGGACTCGACCGCGTACACCTTGACCGCGCCGTAGCGGGCCAGGGAGTCCTTCACCTTGCCCGTGACGCCGGGCGATCCGACCACCACCGCGGCCGGGTCGCCGAGACGGCGCGCGGCGGATAGCAGCTCATGGGTGACCTTCTTGACCTCGCCGTCGACGTGGTCGACGAGGACCAGGACCTCAGGCATTTTTGGTTCCCCCTTCCCCTTCAGATGAGCTTCTGGCCGACGAGGTACTCGGCGATCTTGGAACCGCCGTCGCCCTCGTCCTCGACGCGCTGACCGGCGGTGCGCGGGGGCTTCGGGGAAGCCTCGACGACCTGGGTCCACGCGGCGGCGGCGCCGACCTCGTCCGCGCCGAGACCGAGGTCGGCGGCGGTGAGGGTGGTCACCGGCTTCTTCTTCGCGGCCATGATGCCCTTGAAGGACGGGTACCGGGGCTCGTTGATCTTCTCGTTGACGCTCAGCACGGCCGGGAGGCTCGCCTCCAGGTGCGCGACGCCCTCGTCGGTCTCCCGGACGGCCTTGACCACGCCGCCCTCGACGGTGACCTTGCGGACGTGCGTGAGCTGGGGCAGGCCCAGCAGCTCGGCCAGGATGGCGGGCACGGCGCCCGCGCGGCCGTCGGTGGCCTCGTTGCCCGCGATGACGAGGTCGAAGCCCTCGACCGTGCCGAGGGCCTTGGCCAGGACCTTGGCGGTGGTGAGCGCGTCGGAGCCGTGCAGCGCGGGGTCGGACACGTGGATCGCCTTGTCCGCGCCCATGGAGAGGGCCTTGCGGATGGCGTCGGTCGCGCGATCGGGACCCATCGAGAGGACCGTCACCTCGCCCCCGTGCTCGGCCTGGAGGACCAGCGCCTCCTCGACGGCGCGCTCGTTGATCTCGTCGAGCACGGCGTCCGCGGCGTCGCGGTCGAGGGTGTGGTCGGTGTCGCTGAGCTTGCGCTCGGACCAGGTGTCGGGCACCTGCTTGACCAGGACGACAATGTTCATGGGTCCTCTTCGACCTCCTGCGGACGGGCGGCGGACGTGACTTGGGCGACCGTGCTTCAGCCGTGGGTCGCCGGATTGCCGGTGTGACCCTGCCATGTCGGCACCGCGTTGGCACGGTGGTGTCGGCCACCCCGATGTTACCCACGAGTAGCAGCCCGTTCCGCACCTTCGGGACGTGACCCTGCTCACCGGGAACCCCTTGGGGGGCTGTTGGGGGCGACCCCCGGCAACCCCCTATCAGGCTAGCGTCGGGCGCATGTACCGGAGAGTTGCCATCGTCACCGACTCGGCCGCGTGCCTGCCCGAGCGCGTCACCGACCAGATGGGCATCGGCGTCGTGCAGATCCAGGTCAGGCTCGGCGACCGGACGGACGACGAGGCCCGCGTCCCGGTGGCCGACCTGGTGGCCGCGATGCGGGCGGGGACGCCCGTGAGCACGGCCCCGCCCGACCCCGGCGCGTTCTTCTGGACCTACTCCGACCTGGCGGCGGCGGGCGCGCAGGCCGTGGTGTCGGTGCACATGTCGGGTGCGCTGTCCCGCACCTTCGAGGCCGCGCGCGAGGCGGCGACGCAGGCGCGGGTGCCGGTGACCGTGGTCGACAGCGGGACGGCGGGCACGAGCCTGGGGTACGCGGTGCTGGCCGCCGCGGCGGCGGCGCGGGCGGGCGGGGACGCGGCGCGGGTCGCGGACGCGGCGCGGCGCACGGCCGGGCGGTGCACCGAGCTGATCTACGTGGACGCGCTGGAGTTCCTGCGGCGCGGCGGGCGGGTCGGGACGGCGGCGGCGCTGCTCGGGTCGGCGTTCGCGGTGAAGCCGCTGCTGACCGTGGAGCGCGGGCGGATCGTGCCGCTGGAGCGGGTCGTGGGCGGGGAGCGGGCGCTGCGGCGGGTCGTGGACGTGGCGGTGCGCCGGGCGGGCGAGTTCGAGGTGGACGTCGCGGTGGAGCACTTCGACGCGGTCGAGCGGGCCCAGGCGGTGCTGGAGGAGCTGCGCGCGCGGGTGCCGAGGGTGCGGCAGGCGATGCTCGCGCCGGTCAGCTCGGCGGTCGGCGCGCACGTCGGCCCAGGGGCCATCGGTGTGACCGTTTCGCCGGTTTAGCCCGATTCGGAACCCGAGCGGAGGTTTGCCCGTTGGACGGGGTGGGAAGTTGGACGGTGCGGGGAAGGAGAAGGACATGGCATCGCTGTTCAGCAGGATCACCGCGTTCGCGCGCAGCCCGCAGGGGCGCAGGATCACCGACCAGGTCAAGAACGCCGCGCGCGACCCGCGCACGCGGGCCAAGGCGCAGGACGTGCTGAGGCGCTTCAAGAAGCGCTGACCGGGGTCCGGGCTCCGGCCTGGGTCGCGGGGACGCGGCCGGACGGGGAACGGGCTCCACCGGCACGCCCCCTTCACGCGGCGCCCACCGGGGGCGCCGCCCTCCTTGAGCACGACCGGCTTTTCACCAGCAGCACCCGAGGGGTCGCCGACCGGCGGCCCCTCGGTCGTGCGCGGGCTTGGTCGTGCGCGGGCCTAGTCATGCGCAGGCCTAGTCATGCGCGGCCCCTCGGTCGTGCGCGGGCCTAGGTGCGCCTGCGGACCTGCTCCTCCGGCTCGTCCGAGACCGTGCCGCCCTGCGGCGGGACCTCGCGCCCGCCCTCCCTGGCCGCGCTGACCGGCGAGGGTGCGGGTTTGTCGCCCGGTTCCGGCCGCCGGACCCCGGCCGACCGCGCGGCCCTGCTGTCGACCTCGACGCCCAGCTCCGGCTCGACGTCCGCGAGGTCGCCGGACCTGCGCTGCTCGACGAGCTCGTCGACCGGGTCGGCCTCGGCGGCGCCCGCGATCGTCCCGGCCGCGCGCGGGGCCTCCTCCGGCTCGTCGGCGTCGACCGGGTCGTCGGGCAGGTCGAGCACGTCCACCAGGTCGGGCTCGGGCTCGGCGACGAGGCCGTCCGCCGACCGGGCGGGGGCGGACCCCCGGCTCCCCGCGCCGGGCGACTCGACCTCGGGCTCGGCGACCAGCTCCCCGGCCGCGCCCTCGTCCCTGGGCGCCGGAACCTCGGGCCGCCCGGAGCTGCGGGGGCCGGGGACGTGCGGCAGCGCCTCGGGGGCGGACGCCTTCGCCGCGTCGGCGGCCACGGCCCTGCCCCCAGCCCCAGCCCCGTCGACCGGCGCACCGGCGGCCTCGGCCTGCGCGCCGTCCGGCTCGCCCTCGGCCGCGTCACGGGCCGCAGGGGCGACCGCAGGGTGATCGGGCGCGGAACGGTTGGCGGAGGGGCGGTCGGACGCGGAGTGGTCGGCGGAGGAAGCTTCGGGCGCGGGGCGGTCGGTGGAGGAGGCGTCGGGCACCGGGCTCCCGGCTTCGGAGCGCTCGGCCACCGCGCGCTCGGCCACCGGCTGGTCAGCCGCGAGGTGATCGGTCACAGGCGCCTCGACCAACGGCTGGCCGGTCGCAGGGCGGTCGGCCACCGGCGGCCCGGCAGCAGGCCGATCCGCAGCGGGGCTCTCAGCCACAGGCTGGCCACCCGCAAGACGCTCGATCACCGGCTGGTCAGCGGCAGGGCGGTCAACCACCGGCGGCCCGGCAGCAAGCCGCTCCGCAGCGGGGCTCTCGGCCGCAGGCTGGCCACCCGCAAGACGCTCGGCCACCGGCTGGTCGGCCGTAGGTTGATCAGCGGCAGGGCGGTCAGCCGCGAGGTGCTCGGCCACCGAGCGCTCGTCCTCAGGGCGTTCCGCCGCCGAACGGCCACCCACCGGGTGGTCCGCCGCAGGGCGGTCAGCCACCGGGCGCTCGGCCACCTGCCGGTCCGCCGCAGGGCGCTGGCTCACCGGGCGCTCCGCCACCGGGTCACCCGCCACCTCCCGGTCGGCCACCGGGTGCCCGGCCACCTGCCGGTCCGCCTCAGTCCGGTCAGCCACCGGCCGGTCCGCCGCAGCCCCCTCGGCCACCGGGCGCTTCGCCCCTCCGGGCGCGGGATCGGCGCGGTCCGGCGTGGTCCGGTCGCTCGTGGTGAGGTCGACCGGTTCCCTCGGTCCCCGCCCACGGCCCTCCTCCACGACCCGCGCGACCTCCTCCGCCCACCCCAGCTCGGACAGCTTGGACACCAGGTAGGAGGCCTCCAGCGACAGCTCGTCCGCGTCGGCGAACCCGGCCCCGATCGCCACCTCCGGCTCCACCCCGCCGCCGTTCCGGCCTGCGGGCTTGCCGGTCCCGGCCGGGCCGCGCTCGTCGTCGGACGCGTCGGGCCCGGTCAGCAGGTGCAGCGGCACCACGCGCAGCCCGCTCGCCCGCGTCGTGGGCCGCGCCTCGGGTTCCTCGGACGCGAAGGCGTCCTCCTCGTCGGCGGGCTGGTCCTCCGCCGGGGTCGCGCCGCCCGCGCCGCCCTCCGCCGGTTCCGGCTGGGCGACCAGCTCGGGCCGCTCCCGCGCCAGCAGGTCCGCGATGTCCACCAGCCGCATCAGCGGCTTCGGGGGCGTCGCCGGGCGCTCGCGCGGGTCACCGCCGTCCGCCGCGCCGTCCCGCAGGACCTCGGCCGCGTCGACCCCGCCGTCCTCCCACGGGTCGTCGTCGGCCGCTCCCGACTTCCCCGGCCCGCTCGCGGCGCCCGGTCCGGCCGCGTCGACGCCGCCGTCCGACCACGGGTCGTCCCCGCCGGTCCCCCACCGCCCGACCACGCCGACCACCGGGTTGCGGTGGATCGGCCGGGTGGCGAAGTCGTCCGGCGGGAAGCTCGGCGCCTGCGCCTCGGCGCGCCCGCCCGACTCCCGCGCCGCGTCCGCCTGGTCGTCCGGCCGGTAGCCGTCCGCCTCGGCGGGTTCCTCCTCCACGTCCTCGGCGCGCCTGAGCATCCACGCCGTGAGCACGCAGCCCGCGGCGAACGACAGCATGCACAGGCCGAACACGAAAGCGACCGCCCCGGTCATCATCCGGACTCCCTACCCGACGAGCACGTCGACTTGCGGTCCACCGCCGGGGACCTCGTGCGCCCGGTCGGCGACGACGCGCGTCCTGATCGCCCCGACCGGCACGCCCCGGTCGACCAGCGCGGCCCGCACGACCTCCGCGCGGCGCAGCGCCAGCACCGAGGACTGGCCCTCGGGGGCCTCGCCCGGCCAGGTGTGGGCGACGAGCGTGACCGCGAGCCCGCCCGACCGGCCGAGCACGTCGCCGAGCAGCCCGAGCACCGAACCGCCCCGGCCCGCGTGCTCGACGCCGCCGGGTTGGAACTCCACGCCGGTGACCGAGTGCTCCGCGAGCACCCGCTCGACCTCGCGCCGCGCCTGCGCCACCGGGCCGGTGTGGTCCAGCGCGACCGTCCCGGCGCCGGTCGTGCCCGTTCCGGCGCCGGTCGTGCCGGCGTCCGGCGTCCCAACCCCGTGCGTCCCAGTTCCAGGCGTCCCGGTCCCAGGCGTCCCAGCGCCGGTGGTCCCGGACCCAGGTGTCCCGACCCCGGGTGTCCCGGCGCCTGCCGTCCCGAGGTCCGGCGTCCCGACCCCGTGCGGCGCGCTCTGCGGGAACGGGCCCGAGCGCGGGGCGGGCGGCGCGGCGAGGGGGTGGGTCGTGGTCCGCTGCGCGGGGTCGCGCGGCGGGGCGAACGGCAGCGCCCCGGTGATCTCCTCGTCGGCGAAGGCGAACCCGAGGCCGGTGAGCGAGGCCGGGACCACGACCAGACCCACGAGCAGCGGCGTCAGCGGCAGCCCGCGAGCGCGCATCAGGCCCCCGCCCGGAGGCTCGGGCGGTGGTGGCGCGGATTCACCCGCAGCTGTCGAAGAACCATCGCCCGCCCCGCTCGACTCCAAGAAGATTCGCCGAGGATAGCCACGGCCCCACGGCCGAACCAGCACGTGAAAATGGCTCACGACGGGCGGGTTCCGACGCACCCGACCCGCGTTTGCAGCGCAAACGCAGAGCAACAAGATCAAGAGTTCCACACCGCAGGTCACCCGATGGTGTCAAACGTGTAGCGGGCGAAAAAAGCGCTCGGACCAAGCGCCTGTGAATACGCCGGACTTCCTTCGCTCGGATTAGTGACACCCGTTCGGCAGAGCGCTGCTCTACCGGTGAGTAACGCCGAGTCCACGTCCAACTACCCTGGACGGGTGACCGTCGAGCCCCTTCCCCTCACCGGCGAGCGGACCGCGCCCGGCATCGAGGCAGAGAACTACTGGTTCCGGCGGCACGAGGCGGCCTACCTCGCCCTGCTGCGGCACTGCGCCGGAGCGGTCGTGCTGGAGGCCGGGTGCGGCGAGGGCTACGGCGCCGCGCTCATCGCCGACCGCGCGGACCGGGTGATCGCGCTCGACTACGACGCGCACACCGCCGCCCACGCCGCCCGCGCCTACCCCGGACTGGCCGTGGTGCGCGGCAACCTCGCCGACCTGCCGCTGCGCTCGGGCAGCGTGGACGTGGTGGCGAACCTCCAGGTGATCGAGCACCTGTGGGACCAGGAGGGGTTCCTGGCCGAGTGCGCGCGGGTGCTGCGCCCCGGCGGCAGGCTGCTGATCACCACGCCCAACCGGATCACCTTCTCCCCCGGCCGCGACACCCCGCTGAACCCGTTCCACACCAGGGAGCTGGCCCCCGCCGAGCTGGCCGACCTGCTCACCGGGGCCGGGTTCGAGGTCGAGGAGCTGACCGGGCTGCGGCACGGACCCCGGCTGCGCGCGCTGGACGAGCGGTTCGGCGGGTCGATCATCGACGCCCAAGTCGCGGTCGTGGTCGACGACAACCCGTGGCCCGCCGACCTGCTGGCCGCCGTCGCGGGCGTGACCTCCGACGACTTCGAGCTCACCCCCGACGAGATGGACGCCAGCCTGGACCTGGTGGCCGTGGCGGTCCGCCCGTGACCGGCGCCGAGGGCACGTTCTGCCTGGTGCTGCACAGCCACCTGCCGTGGCTCGCGCACCACGGGGCGTGGCCGGTCGGCGAGGAGTGGCTCTACCAGGCGTGGGCGCACTCGTACCTGCCGGTGGTGGACCTGCTGGAGCGGTTCGCCGCCGAGGGCAGGCGGGACGTGCTCACCCTCGGCGTCACGCCGGTGCTGGCCGCGCAGCTGGACGACCCGTACTGCCTGCGCGGCGTCCACGACTGGCTCGGCAACTGGCAGCTGCGCGCCAACGGGGCCGCGCCGAGGCTGCCGGAGCTGGCCGCGCGCGAGCACCGCGAGTCGGCGCTGGCGCTGGAGCGGTTCGAGGGCCGCTGGCGGCACGGGTTCTCCCCGCTGCTGCGCCCGCTGGTCGACTCGGGCGTGGTGGAGCTGCTCGGCGGACCGGCCGCGCACCCGTTCCAACCGCTGCTGGACGAGCGGCTGCGGGCGTTCGCGCTGGAGACCGGGCTGCGGGACACCGCGCTGCGGCTCGGGTCGCGGCCCGAGGGGATCTGGGCGCCGGAGTGCGGGTACGCGCCGGGCATGGAGCGCGGGTACGCGGCGGCGGGCGTGCGGCGGTTCCTGGTGGACGGGCCGTCGCTGGGGAACGAGACCTGGGCGGGCAGGCGGGTCGGCGACTCGGACGTGGTGTGCTTCGGGCGGGACCTGGAGGTGTCGTACCGGGTGTGGTCGCCGCGGATCGGCTACCCCGGCCACCCGGACTACCGGGACTTCCACACCTACGACCACGCCAGCGGGCTCAAGCCGTCGCGGGTGACCGGGGTCGAGGTGGCCCCCGAGCACAAGCGGCCGTACGACCCGGAGGCCGCGCGGGCGGCGGTGCGGGAGCACACCGAGGACTTCGTGGGCGCGGTCGTGGCGCGGCTGCGGGAGCTGCGGGCGGCGCACGGGCGCGAGGCGCTGGTGGTGGCCGCGTACGACACCGAGCTGTACGGGCACTGGTGGCACGAGGGTCCGCTGTGGCTGGAGTCGGTGCTGCGCGCGCTGCCCGAGGCGGGGGTGCGGGTGACGACGCTGCGCGGCGCGGTCGAGGCCGGGCACGTGGTGGGGTCGGTGGAGGTGCCGCCGTCGTCGTGGGGCGCGGGCAAGGACTGGAACACCTGGAGCGGGCCGCAGGTGGCGGACTTCGTGCACGCGAACGCCGAGCTGCAGCGGGAGCTGCTGGGGCTGGAGCTGGGCGGGGCGGTGCGGGACCCGGTCGCGGACCAGGCGGTGCGGGAGGCGCTGCTGTCGCTGTCGAGCGACTGGGCGTTCATGGTGACCAAGGACAGCGCGGCGGACTACGCGCGGTACCGGGCGAAGGAGCACGCGGAGCGGTTCCGGGAGCTGGCGGCGGAGCTGCGGGCGGTGCGCGGCGGGGGCGACGCTGACGGGACCGGCGGGACCGGCGCGGACCTCGGGCGGGTCGCTCGGGCGCGGGAGCGGGCGGCGGGGCTGCGGGCGCGGTCCGGGCCGTTCGGGCACCTGGACGCGAGGGCGCTGTGACCGGTGCGGCCGGTCGGGTTCCACCGGTGGGCTCGTGGTGGGATTCCTTGGGGCGGCGGGCTTTCCGGCCCGCGCGCGGGGGTTTTCGTGGCGGCAGGGGCGTTGTGGGCCGCGAGGGCGTTGTGATGCGGGTCGCCGCAGGATGCGAGGGTGCCGGATGCGCGTGCTGATGCTGTCGTGGGAGTACCCGCCGGTGGTAGTCGGGGGGCTGGGCAGGCACGTGCACGCGCTGGCCGGTCGGCTGGTCAGGGCGGGGCACGAGGTCGTGGTGCTGTGCAGGCAGCCCGAGGGCACCGACGCGGTGACGCACCCGACCGAGGACGCGGTGCTCGGCGGGGTGCGGGTGGTGCGGGTGGCGGAGGACCCGGCGCACCTGGTGTTCGAGCGGGACCTGGTGGCGTGGGTGCTCGCGATGGGGCACGCGATGACCCGCGCCGGGCTGGCGCTGCTGCGCGAGGGCTGGCGGCCGGACGTGGTGCACGCGCACGACTGGCTGGTGACGCACCCAGCGGTCGCGCTGGCCGAGGCGGCCCAGGCGCCGCTGGTCGCGACCGTGCACGCGACCGAGGCCGGGCGGCACAGCGGGTGGCTGTCGCAGACGCTCAACCAGCAGGTGCACTCGGTGGAGTGGTGGCTGGCGAACCGCGCGGACGAGCTGATCACCTGCTCGGCGGCGATGCGCACCGAGGTGGCGCACCTGTTCGAGGTCGAGCCGGGCGGGATCACCGTGCTGCACAACGGGATCGAGCCGAAGCGGTGGCGGGTGCGCGCGGCGGACGTGGCGGCGGCGCGGGCCAGGCACGCGCCGGACGGGGCCCCGGTGCTGCTGTTCTTCGGCAGGCTGGAGTGGGAGAAGGGCGTGCAGGACCTGATCGCCGCCCTGCCGCGCGTGCGGCGCAGGCACCCCGGCACGCGGCTGGTCGTGGCCGGGACGGGCACGCACGGCGGGTGGCTGGTGGAGCAGGCGCGCAAGCACAAGGTGAAGCGGGCGGTGGAGTTCGCCGGGCACCTGTCGGACGGGGAGCTGGCGGCGGCGATCGCGGCGGCGGCGGCGGTCGTCCTGCCGAGCCGCTACGAGCCGTTCGGGATCGTGGCGCTGGAGGCGGCTGCGGCGGGCGCGCCGCTGGTGGCGTCCACGGCGGGCGGCCTGGGCGAGGTCGTGCTGGACGGCGAGACCGGGCTGTCGTTCCCGCCGGGGGACGTGGACGCGCTGGCGCGGGCGGTGTGCGCGGTGCTGGACGACCGGGCGGCGGCGACGCGGCGGGCCAAGGCGGCGAAGGCGCGGCTGGCGACGGACTTCGACTGGGGGACCATCGCGGAGGGGACGGTCGAGGTGTACCGGGCGGCGGTGGTGCGCGAGCGCGCGGCGCTCGGCAGGCCGAAGATCGGGACGGGGAACGTGTTCCTGTAGGGCTTCGGGTTCCCGGTGCGGCCGGGGTCGGTTCAGCCCCGGCGCCCGAGCCGCCAGGCGGCGAGGGCGAAGAGCGCGGCGACGCCGAGGCTGAGCGCGCAGACCACCCCGTCGCCCCCGGAGCCGATCAGGCGCACCCCGACGACGAGGTGGCCGACCGCCCCGACGGCGAGCCCGCAGACGGAGATCCGCCAGAGCACCCACGAGGCCAGCACCAGTCGAGCCCGCTCCCGCGCCACCCGCCGCCGCACGGCCGCGAGGTCGGCGGCGAGGTCCTCGACGCTCCTGCCGTCGAGGGCGCGCTCGAACGCCACGGCGCCTCCTTCCGGGTTTTTCGCCGCGCCGCCGATCCGGGGTGAGCGGGCGGCGGGCGCTTTTTCCAGCAGGATCATATTGACGCGGTCAACCGGGTGCGGAGATCCCCACCGGAGCACCGGAATTCCACGTCGGAGCGGAAAACCGGGGGCGCGCGACCGGGGCCACACCACCCCCACAACCACGCTCACCAGCGACAACGCGCCAACCGGTGGACGCCTCGACCACCGGAGCGGTCGCGGCGGCGCGGAACGACGCCGGAGTCCTTGCGGATTCCTACCTCCGCCGAACCGGGCGCGGAACGCAATCCTGCGGGTGAGAGCGCTTCCACCCGGAATTCACTTCACGAAACGCCGTTCTCCGCCTCCGGGAAACGCAGAACCCACCGCTTCTGCCACGGCGTCTCCACCGCGTGCTTCCGGTAGTGCGCCCGCGTCCACGCCACCGCCTCCCCGCGCGGCACCCCGGACAGCACCGCCAGGCACGCCAGCACCGTTCCCGTGCGACCGTTCCCGCCCCCGCACGCCACCTCCACCGCCTCACCGGCCAGCGCCCGCCGGTGCAGGTCGTGGATCAGCCGCACCGCGGCGTCCCGGTCGCGCGGCAGCCAGAAGTCCGGCCAGTCCACCCACGCGTGCGGCCACGTCAGCACCGCGTCGTGCGCCGCCCGCAGCCGCGCGCCGCCCAGGTACAGCCCGTACCCCGGTTCGACGGCGGGCGGCCCGCCGCGCAGTCCGCGCCCGGACACCACCGCGCCGTCGGGGAAGTCCACCATGCCCAGGTTTCCTACTCCTCCGCCCGCGACTTCTCCAGCGCCTCGCGCGCCTTCCGAGCCATGTCCGCCACGGCGGCCCGCGTGTCCGCCCCCGCCTCGTAGTCCGCCCGCCGGTCCCGCACCACCCGCGCCGGGATGCCCACCGCGATCTTGTAGTCCGGCACGTCCCCGCGCACCACCGCGTGCGCCCCGAGCACGCACCCGCGCCCGACCCGCGTCCCCCGCGTCACGGTGACCTTCGTGCCCAGCCAGCAGTCCGGCCCGATCCGCACCGGGGACTTCACGATCCCCTGGTCCTTGATCGGCAGGGTGACGTCGCTGGTCACGTGGTCGAAGTCGCAGACGTACACCCAGTCCGCGACGAGCGTGGCGGCCCCGATCTCCACGTCCAGGTAGCAGTTGACCGTGTTGTCCTTGCCGAACACCGCCTTGTCGCCGATCCGCAGCGACCCCTCGTGGCACCGGATGGCGTTGCCGTCGCCGATGTGCACCCAGCGCCCGATCTCCAACCGGCCGAACCCCGGCCTGCAGTGGATCTCGACCTTCTTGCCGAGGAACACCATGCCGCGCAGCACCACGTGCGGGTTGGCGACGCGGAACTTCAGCAGCCGCCAGTACCGCACCAGGTACCAGGGGGTGTAGGCGCGGTGCCGCAGCACCCAGCGCAGCGAGGCGAGGGTGAGGAAGCGGGCCTGGGCGGGGTCGCGGCGCGATCCCCGCCACCGCGACCACACGGACGAGCCCCACATGCTGGTCATCCCGGAACCCTAACCGCGCCCGCGCACCCCGCCCTCGCGCGCCACCGCCGCGCCCCGCCAGGATGGCCGCCGTGACGACTCCGCTCATCATCGACACGGACCCCGGCGTGGACGACGCCTTCGCGCTCGCGCTGGCCGCGGCGAGCCCCGAGGTGGACCTGATCGGCGTGACCACGGTCTTCGGCAACGTCGGCCTGGAGCACACCACCCGCAACGCGCTCGGCCTGCTCGCCCTGCTCGGCCGCCCGGACGTCCCGGTGGCCGCGGGCGCGGACCGCCCGCTGGTGCACGCCCAGCCGTCGCGGTCCAGCGCGCACGGCTCGGACGGCCTGTCCGGCTTCGCGGGCACGCTGCCGCAGGCGGGCGCCCCGGACGCGCGGGACGCGGTGGGGCTGCTGGCGGACCTGCTGAACGAGTCCGACCGCCCGGTGGTGATCGCCCCGGTGGGCCCGCTGACGAACATCGCCCTGCTGCTGGCCGCGCACCCGTCGCTGAAGCCGAAGATCGCGCGCCTGGTGGTGATGGGCGGCGCGATCGGGGCGGGGAACATCTCGCCGAGGGCGGAGTTCAACGCGTGGTGCGACCCGGAGGCGGCGCGGCGGGTGCTGGTGGTGGAGGACGTGCCGACGACGCTGGTGCCGATGGACCTGACGATGCGCTGCTCGGTGGACGGCCCGTGGCTGGACGCGGTGGGCGCGGCCTCGGAGGTCGGCCGGGTGCTGGTGGGCCTGACGGCGGACTACCGGGAGGCGTACCGGGGGCTGCTGGGGTGGGACGGGATGGCGCTGCACGACGCGGTGGCGGTGGCCGAGGCGGTCCGGCCGGGGTTGCTGACCACGCGGTGGCTGCCGGTGGAGGTGGACTGCGGGTACGGGCCGGGACGCGGGTCGCTGCTGGTGGACGAGCGGCTGCACGCGCGCGACGCGGGACGGGTGGACGTGGCGGTGGACGTCGACGTGGACGGGCTGCGGGGGTGGTTGTCGGAGCGGTTGAGCGGGTGGTGAGGCGTCAGGGGCTTTCCGGTTCGGGTGGCGCGCTCATCAGCGCCACCGCGCCGCCCGGCCGGAGCTGCGTCCAGACGTGCCCGAGCGGCGCGACGAGCACGCGCAGCAGCACCCCGAACAGGACCGCCACCAGCCGCACCCGCAACCTGCCGAAGTCGATCAGCTCCGCCGGTGGTGGCAGGGGAGGCGGCTCCTCACCCGCGTCCACCTAGTCCGCGCTGCGGCCCCCCGTCCACGAGATCCACGCCTCAGGTCCGCTCGGCCCGCGCCAGCAGGTACACCGGGCTCCGCCCGACCCTGGTCAGCACCACCGCCATCGACTCGCTCCCGATCAGCTTCAGCTTGCGCCGCAACGGGTTCGGGTCCACGTCCAAGCCCCTGACCAGGATCTCCAGCACCCCCACGTCGTGCGCCTTCAGCACCGACCGCAGCGCCTTCTCGCTGTACCGCCCGTGCTCCACCACCCGGAACGCCCGCACCCCCGGCGGCGGCACGGGGCCGGTCAGGTAGGCGATGTGCTCGTCCAGCTGCGCCAACCCGAAGCGCGCCGCGTAGTGCCGCACCAGCCCCGCCCGCACGACCGCCCCGTCCGGGTCCACCAGCCACTCCCCCGGTTCCGCGACCGGGCAGTCGTCGGGCTCGGCGTCGGTCAGGGTCCACGGCTCGCCGCCGGTGCGCAGCACGGTCGCCCGCCGCGACACGCCCGGCGTGGCCAGCCCGCGCGTCCACAGGCACGCCTCGCGCACCTGCCCGTCCAGCGACACCACCTCGACCTCGTCGGCCCACGGGGCGACCGCGAAGTCCACGCCCGGCGCGCACTTCACCGCCAGGTCCCGCCCCTCGCAGGCCTGCGCGAGCCCGTCCAGCGGCGGCAGGAAGTCCGACGGGCGCCAGGTGCGCCGACCGGCCGAGTCGCGGCGCGCCGGGTCGGCCAGCAGCGGGACGCCGCGCGAGGCCGGGCGCAGCGCGTCCGCGAGCGCCAGGCCCACGTCCGGACCGAGGTTGTGCCTGGCCATCGCCAGCCGCACCGGGTCCAGGTCCGAGCCGATCGAGCCCTCCGGCAACCACGCCAGCTCCGCGCCGATCGAGCAGGTCAGGTCGTGCACCGGGCCGGTGAAGCGGGACGCGCGGTGCCTCGCCACCGGCGCGGCGGTGGCCTGCTGGAGCGCGTCGTCGGTGTACAGGCCGTCCGCGAAGTCCACTTTGGACGGCGCTTTCCGGCGCAGCAGCAGCGTTTCCAGCACCGCCGCGAAGAACTCACCGGCCTCGCGCCGGGCCGCCGCCACGTCCGCGAAGCGGGACGCGTCGGTCAGCGGCAGCCCGGACAGCGCCGACAGCGCGGCGCACCCGGCGTCGGAACGCAGGTACGCCACGTCGTCGAGGCTGAAGCCGTACCCCACGACTAGACCTTGCGGCCCGTCACGGACACGTTGTAGAACACCTCGCGCGGCAGGACCTTGGCCAGCACGTTCTCATCCACCCAGGACAGCCGCTGCCACGTCCGGTAGGCGAACATCGCCCACCCGAACCCGAGCTTCTCCCTGGGGACGGCCGCCTCGAAGGTGCGCACCGGCCACCCGAACAGCGCCGCCGACAGCTCCTCCGTCACCGCCTTGACCTGCTCGGCCCCGGCCTCCCGCGCGACCTTCTCCAGCTCGCCGGGGTCGAACGTGTGCAGGTCCACCACGGCTTCCAGCGCCGCCGCCCGCGAGGACTCGTCCAGCTCCTCCTGCGGGCGCCGCCAGCCGCCCAGCACCGGCACGGCCTTGGTCAGGTTCGTGGTGGCCCACCAGGTGAGCTGCCCGAGCTTGCGCGCGTAGAAGTTGCCGATGTTCGTGGGGTCGCCCGCGAACACGAACCGCCCGCCGGGCTTGAGCACCCGCAGAACCTCGCGCATCGCGGCGGGGACGTCCGGGATGTGGTGCAGCACCGCGTGCCCGACCACGAGGTCGAACGTGTCGTCGTCGTACGGGATGCGCTCGGCGTCGGCGACCCGCCCGTCCACGTCCAGCCCGAGGTTCTCGGCGTTGCGCAGCGCCACCTCGACCATGCCGGGCGACAGGTCCGTCACCGAGCCCTTCTCGATCACCCCGCCCTGCATGAGGTTCAGCAGGAAGAAACCGGTGCCGCAGCCGAGCTCCAGCGCGTGCCCGTACGGCCCCTCGCCGCCGGAGACGGCGCGGAACCGGTCCACGGCGTAGGTGATGCAGCGCTCGTCGTAGGAGATGGACCACTTCTCGTCGTAGGTCCCCGCCTCCCAGTCGTGGTACAGCACGTTGGCGAGCTTGGGGTCGCCGTAGGCGGCCTTCACCTCGTCCTCGGTGGCGTGCGGGTGCGGCTTCGGGTCGGTCTGGGGGGCCTCGACGCCGGGGGTGCCGGTCGTGGGGTCACTTGCCACTGAACTTCGCCTTTCCGGGCCCGTTCTCGATGAACGACCTCATGCCGGTCTTCTGGTCCTCGGTGGCGAACATCGCCGCGAACAGCTGGCTCTCCAGCCGGAGCCCGCTGCCGAGGTCGGTGTCCAGCCCGCCGTCGATCGCGGCCTTGGCGGCGGCGTAGGCCCGCGCGGGCCCTGCCGTGAACTGCCCGGCCCACCGCAGCGCGGCGGCGTGCACGTCGTCCGGGGCCACCACCTCGTCGACCATGCCGATCCGCAGCGCCTCCTCGGCGCCGACGAACCGGCCGGTGTAGATCAGGTCCTTGGCGCGGGACGGCCCGATCAGCCGGGGCAGCCGCTGGGTGCCGCCCATGCCGGGGATGACGCCGAGCAGGATCTCCGGCTGGCCCACCTTGGCGTTGTCGCCCGCGATCCGCCGGTCCGCGCACAGCGCCAGCTCGAACCCGCCGCCGAGCGCGTAGCCGGTGATCGCGGCGACGGTCGGCTTCGGGATCTCCTCGACGGCCCGCAGCGCCGAGCTGAACCCGGCGGCGCGCTCGGCCATCTCGGCGTAGGACAGCTCGGCCATCTCCTTGATGTCCGCGCCCGCCGCGAACACCTTCGGACCGCCGTAGACGATCACCGCGCGCACGTCGGCCCGCGCGGACGCCTCGGTGGCGGCGGCTCTGATCTCCTCCTGGACCTGCCGGTTGAGGGCGTTCATCGGCGGCCGGTCGAGCCGGATGGTTCCGATCCCGTCGGAGACTTCGAGCCGTGCGAACTCAGCCACAGGTCCTCCTCGACCTCACTCGGGCGCCGCGCCGCCGGGTGGGACCGGGGCGCGCGGGGTGCGGTCGCGCGGGCGCCGCCCGAGGCGCGGGAGCGCCAGTCGGGCCCGGACCGCGAGCACGACGCTACTACTCGGTAGCCCCCGCCTTGCGCCGGGCGAAGTAGCGGTCACCGGCGCGCTGGAGCTCCAGCGGCTGGTCGAAGGTCTTCGCCAGGTTGTCCTCGGTGAGCACGTCCTCCAGCAGGCCCTGCGCGACGATGCCGCCCTCGCGCAGCAGCAGCGCGTGCGTGAAGCCCGGCGGGATCTCCTCGACGTGGTGCGTGACCAGCACCATCGCGGGCGCGTCCGGGTCCAGCGCCAGCTCGGACAGCCGGGCGACCAGGTCCTCGCGGGCGCCGAGGTCGAGACCCGAGGCGGGCTCGTCCAGCAGCAGCAGCTCCGGGTCGGTCATCAGCGCCCTGGCGATCAGCACGCGCTTGCGCTCGCCGTCGGACAGGGTGCCGAACTCGCGATCGGACAGGTGCTCGACGCCCAGGGTGCCGAGCAGCTCGCGGGCCCGCCCGGTGTCCAGCCGGTCGTAGTGCTCGCGCCAGCGGCCCATGATCGCGTACCCGGCGCTGACCACCACGTCGACGGCCTTCTCGTCGCGCGGGATGCGCCCCATCAGCGCGTTCGTGCACAGGCCGATGCGGGTGCGCAGCTCGAACACGTCGGTGCGCCCGATCCGCTCGCCCAGCACGCTCAGCTCGCCCTCGCTGGGGTGCACCTCGGCGCTGGCCAGCCGGAGCAGGGTGGTCTTGCCCGCCCCGTTCGGGCCGAGCACCACCCAGCGCTCGTCCAGCTCGACGCCCCACTCGACGCCGCCGACCAGAGTGGCCTGCCCGCGCCGGACCGACACGCCCCGCATGTCGATGACCAGATCCTCGTTCTCCACGCCGCCCCGCCTCGCCAGACACCAACGCCACCCCCATTCTCGTGGAAAGCGGGCCGCGCGCCGAACAGCGGGGGGAGCCCATCCGGGTGGCGGTGACCGGGATCACCGGCGAAGTGGCTGATCGTGCCCGCGCGAGCGCGTTCCGCCGCCGTTCCGGGCCAGCCGAAACGATCAAATCCTGCGACCATCGACGCATGGCTGCCGAACCCATCGTGCTCGCGGGCCGCCCGTTCCCCCTGGGGGCCCACCCGGAGGCGGGCGGGGTCCGCTTCGCCGTGTCCGCGCCCCCGGCTCACGCCGTCGAGGTGTGCCTGGTCGACGACGACGGGTCCGAGCGCAGGGTGGAGCTGACCGAGCGGACGTTCGGCGTCTGGCACGGCCTGATCCCCGGCGTCACCCCCGGCCAGCGCTACGGCTACCGGGTGCACGGCCCGTACGACCCGTCCAGGGGCCTGCGCTGCAACCCGGCCAAGCTGCTCGTGGACCCGTACGCGCGGCGGATCACCGGCAAGGTGACCGACCTGGACGCGGTGCTCGGCTACGCGGGCGACCCGATGCTCGGGGCGCCGTCCGCGGTGGACTCGCTGGGGTCCGCGCCGCTGTCCGTGGTGGCCTCGCCCGGCGGGCCGGACACCGGGCCGAAGCCGGAGGTGCCGTTCGAGGAGGCGGTGCTGTACGAGCTGCACGTGCGCGGGTTCACGAAGCTGCACCCGGACGTCCCGCCGAAGCTGCGCGGCACCTACCTGGGGCTCGCCCACCCGGCGGCCGTGGAGCACCTGGTGCGGCTGGGCGTGACGTCGGTGGAGCTGCTGCCGGTGCACGCGTTCATCGACGAGCAGGGCCTCACCCGAGCGGGCAGGCGCAACTACTGGGGGTACACGCCGCTGTCGTACTTCGCGCCGCACCCGGACTACGCGTCGGTGCCCGGCGAGGAGGTCGAGGAGTTCCGCACGATGGTCGCGGCGCTGCACGCGGTCGGCATCGAAGTGATCATGGACGTGGTGTTCAACCACACCTGCGAGGGCGGCCCGGACGGCCCGACGCTGTCCTACCGGGGGTTCGACGCGCCCGGCTACTACCTGCACACCGACGGCGGCAGCACGCTCGACATCACCGGCTGCGGCAACACCCTGGAGGCCGGGTCGCCGCAGGTGGTGCGGATGGTCACCGACTCGCTGCGGTACTGGACCACCGAGATGGGCGTGGACGGGTTCCGGTTCGACCTGGCGTCCACGCTCGGCAGGCCCGGCGGCGGCTGGTTCGACCGGTCGTCGGCGATGCTGACCGCGATCACCTCGGACCCGGTGCTGTCGACCTGCAAGCTGATCGCCGAGCCGTGGGACGCCACCGGCGACGGCTACCGGGTGGGCGACTTCGGCGTGCAGTGGGCGGAGTGGAACGGGCGGTACCGGGACACCGTGCGGGACTTCTGGCGCGGGTCGACCGGGGTGCGCGACCTGGCCTACCGGCTGTCCGGGTCCTCCGACCTGTACGCGGACGACCTGCGGCGGCCCTGGCAGTCGATCAACTTCGTCACCGCGCACGACGGGTTCACCCTGCGCGACCTGGTCTCGTACAACCACAAGCACAACGAGGCCAACGGCGAGGACAACCGGGACGGCACCGACGACAACCGGTCCTGGAACTGCGGCGTCGAGGGCGAGACCGACAACCCGGCGGTGCTCGCGCTGCGGGCGCGGCAGGCCAGGAACCTGCTGGCGGTGCTGCTGCTGTCCACCGGCACGCCGATGCTCACGGCGGGCGACGAGCTGTGGCGCACGCAGGGCGGGAACAACAACGCCTACTGCCTGGACGACGAGACGTCCTGGGTGGACTGGGCGCCGACGCCCGAGGGCGACGCGATGACGGCGTTCACCCGGCGGGTGATCTCGCTGCGGGCGGACAGCCCGGCGCTGCGGCAGCCGGAGTTCTTCGAGGGGCGGCGGCACGGCGAGCCGGACCTGGTGTGGTTCAGGGCCGACGGCGAGGAGATGGCGGAGACGGACTGGTTCGACGAGGGCAGGCGGTTCCTGGGGATGTGGATCGACGGGTCGACGAGCCTGTCGCGGACCAGGGACGGCGAGCTGGTGTCGGACGACTCGTGGCTGCTGCTGGTGAACGCGGCGGCGGACGCGGTGGACGTGCGGCTGCCATCGGCGGAGTACGGGACGCGGTACGAGCCCGCGCTGGACTCCAGCACGCCGGACGGGGCGCCGCAGGCGGGCGGGGAGGCGTTGAAGGCGGGGGCGTCGATGTCGCTGATGGGGCGGTCGCTGGTGCTCTTGCGGGTGCCGGAGTAGCGGGTCGGTCCGGGGGGGCGCCGGGGTGGCGCGGGGCCGGTCCGGTACCGCCGGGCGCCGTCTCGCGGGGCGGGGCGGCGGGCCCAGCGGGTGCGGCCGGACGCCGGACCACGGACGGCGGTACCTCGGCGGCGGAGGTTTTCCTGACTGGTGGGAGCAGCCGCGTGGAACGCCGCGACGTGCGACGATGCGTTCGTGGCCCTGTTCTGGAGCGACCGCACGGTCGACCTGCTGCTGGTCGCCTCCTGCGGCTGTAGCGGGACGCGACGCGCTCCCGGCCGCTGAGCGATCGGCTCGCCGCCACCCGCCCCCGCGCTGCGCCGCAGCGGGTCCCAGCGTCGCGTCTCCCCCACGTCAGCACCCCCGAACGTGGCACCCAGGAGCCGTCATGCCCACGACCCGGATCCGCCCCGCCCGTCCTGTCGGCGAGGCCGCCGCCGACCTGCACCCCCGCTTCGACGCGGACGCCCTGCGCGCCCTGCTGCACCCCGACCGCGACCTGTGGACCCCGACGCAGCTGCGCGAGCTGACCACCTCCGTGGCGGCGGGCTTCCGCGCCGAGCTGGCCGACCTGGTCCGGTACACCCGCCCGCAGCGCTGGTGGGCGCGGCTCGGCCTGACCGAGGGCGTCGAGCTGTGGCTGCTGTCCTGGGCGCCCGGCCAGGGCACCGAGCCGCACGACCACGGCGGCGCGGCGGGCTCGTTCACCGTGCTGGCGGGCGAGCTGCACGAGGACTTCCGGCACCCCGGCGGCCAGGTGGGCACCGCGACCCGCCGGGCGGGCGCCGCGCTCGGCTTCGGCGCGGGCCGGGCGCACCAGGTGCGGAACACGTCGGAGGCGAACGCGGCGAGCGTGCACGCGTACTCGCCCCCGCTGGTGCCGACCCGCGACTACCGGAGCCTGTGGGACATCCCGACCACCATCCCGCCCCTGCCCGCGCACCGGCTCCCGCTGGACCGGCTGCGCGAGCTGGCCGACCTGGAGGGCCCGTGACCGAGGGAGAACCGCGCGCCGCGCGTGCGGAGAGCGCACGTGTGGAGGGCGCAGGGGTGGAGGGCGCAGGGGTGGAGGGCGCAGGGGTGGAGGGCGCCGAGCCGGGCGGAGTCGGTCCGGGTGGAGTGGGACCGGGCGGCGCGAGCGCGCTGGACGGGCGGTTGGCACGGGCTCGGGAGGGCCTGGACCGCCTGTCCCCGCAGCGCCTGCACGAGCTGCTGGGGGACGCCCCCGGTGACGCGACCGGGTCCGGTGACGCGACCGCCCCCGGTGACGCCTCCGGGTCAGGTCGCGCCGACGTGCTGGTGGTCGACATCCGCCCCGAGCACAACCGGGCCGCCGAGGGCGAGATCCCCGGTTCGGTCCCGGTGGAGCGGATCGTGCTGGAGTGGCGGCTGGACCCGTTCGGCGAGTTCCGGCTGCCCGGCTTCACCGCCGCGACCCGCGTGGTCGTCGTCTGCAACGAGGGCTACGCCTCCTCGCTGGCCGCCCGCGACCTGCGCGAGCTGGGCCTGCCGCTGGCCACCGACCTGGCGGGCGGCTTCCGGGGCTACGCGGCGGCCGGTCTGCCGGTGCGACCGGGCCCCACCGACCCGGTCCGCTGACCGCACCCGCCCGATCGGACCGCCGGACCACCCGTTCGCCGCCGGTTCACCGCCCGCTGTCGAGCTACTCACACGTTCGGGTTACCGATGCCGCCGGGAGCGGGTAGCGTCCGCACACCGTGTGGAAGCTGCTGACCGCCCTGGTCCCCCTGACGCTCCTGCTCTGGGGCCTGTCCGGCTACCCCCTGGCCCTGCTGGGCGCGGTGCTGGGCGTGCTCGCCTGCCTGGGGCTCATCGCGCTGGGGCAGGTGATCGGCGCGGCGCTGCTGTCCGTCCGGGTGTCCCAGCTGACCATCGGCGTCGGCTCCGAGGTGAGGACCTGGAGCGGCGCGGGCCGCCGGGTGGTGCTGCGCAGCATCCCGGTGCTGTTCACCGTCATCCTGACCTCGGTGAAGTCCCCCGTCCGCCCGCGCCTGTGGGGCACCGCCCTCACCGCCGTCCTGCTCACCGCAGCCGCCGTCGTCGCGGCCTGGTTCGCCGCCTCGAACCCGCTGGCGCGCGGGTTCGCCGTCGCGGGCACGGCGGTGCTGGTCAACGCGCTCGTCCCGCGCCGGGGCGCGGGACTGACCTCGATGGGGTGGTTCCTGTTCGCCCTGCCGAGGCTGTCCGGAAGGCCGCTGGCCGAGCTGGAGGCCACCCCGGCGGTCAACCGGGCGGTCGTCGCGCTGGAGTCCGGCGACCTGGACGAGGCCGAGCGCATCGCCGACGAGCTGGTGGCCGCGCACCCGGACCTGCTGGTCGCGATCGGCTCGAAGACCGGCGTGCTCACCCTGCGCGGCAAGCACGCGGAGGCGTTGAAGCTGGTCAGCGCCCTGGTGGGCCGCCAGGACCTGAACCAGCGCGACATGGCGTTCCTGATGGCCGAGATGGCGAGCACCACGGCGAACGCCGTCGAGGCGGGCGTGCTGCCCGCCGAGGTCGGCCTCGGCGCGGCGCAGCGGGCGCTCGACGGCGCGATCCAGCTGGGCTACCCGTCGTACCGGTGCAGCGGCATCGTCGCCCAGCTGTCCCTGATCGCGGGGGACACCGAGAACGCCCTGCTGATGGCCCGCCAGGCCGCCGAGCTGAGCGAGAGCTCGCTGTCCCGCGCCGACGCGCTCGCCTCGGTGGCGAGGGCGCACATGGCGGCGGGCGACAACGCCGCGGCCCGCGAGGCGCTCGCCGAGGCCGAGCAGCTGGCGGGCTGGTCGCCGAGGGTCGCCGAGACCTCGGCCCGGCTGAACATCGCCTGACCGGCACCGGCGCCCACAACCGCGACCGGCACCGGCACCGCCCCACCGCCCGCACAACGGCGAACGGGCGCCCGACCCCGAGGTCGGACGCCCGCCCGTCACCCCAAGACGACTACCCAGCCAGCACCACGCGCCCCAGCTCGGCCCGCGAGGCCAGCAGGTCGTGCCTGGGCAGCACCCGCACCGTGTACCCGACCCCGCCCGCGTGCGGCAGGGACAGGTCGACCTCGTACTCCTCGCCGCCCGCGTGCCGCATCGGCGTGGACACCGCGTCGACCAGCTCGTCGCCGTCGCCGACCCGCCCCAGCACCGCCTGCACGTCCACCTCGCCCGGCTCCAGCCCGGCCAGGTCCACCCGCGCCCGCACCGAGACCGGCGCGCCCAGCACCGGGGTGCCCTCGCCCAGCCGGATCTCCGAGTCGAGCACCCGCACCCGCGCCCACGACGCCCGCAGCCGCTGCCGGTACGCCGACAGCTCCTTCGCGCCCCGGTACCCGTCGCCGACCACGGCCTCGGCCGACCCGGCGGCGGGCGCGTACAGCTCCTCCACGTACTCCCGCACCATCCGGGACGCCTGCACCGACGGCCCGAGCGAGGCCAGGGTGTGCCTGACCATCGCCAGCCACCCGCGCGGCACCCCGTCGGACCGGTCGTAGAACAGCGGCGCGACCTGGTTGCCCAGCAGCTCGTAGAGCGCCGTCGCCTCCAGGTCGTCGCGCCTGGTCGGGTCGCCGACGCCGTCCGCCGTGGGGATGGCCCAGCCGTTGGACCCGTCGTACAGCTCGTCCCACCAGCCGTCGCGGATCGACAGGTTCAGGCCGCCGTTGAGCGCCGACTTCATGCCGGACGTGCCGCACGCCTCCAGCGGGCGCATCGGGTTGTTCAGCCAGACGTCGCAACCCCAGTAGAGGAACCGGGCCATCGACATGTCGTAGTCCGGCAGGAACACGATGCGGTGGCGCACGCCCGCGTCGTCGGCGAACCGCACGATCTGCTGGATGAGCGCCTTGCCGCCGTCGTCGGCCGGGTGCGACTTGCCCGCCACGACCAGCTGCACCGGCCGCTCCGGGTGCAGCAGCATCGAGCGCAAACGTTCGGGGTCGCGCAGCATGAGGGTGAGCCGCTTGTAGGTGGGCACCCGCCGGGCGAAGCCGACGGTGAGCACGTCCGGGTCGAACACGTCGTCGGTCCAGCCCAGCTCCAGCGCGGACGCCCCGCGCTGCAACCACGACGCCCTGGTGCGCCGCCGCACCTCGTCGACCAGCTTGCCGCGCAGGTGCCCGCGCAGCTCCCACAGCTCCTCGTCGGAGATCTCCGCGCCCTCGACCACGGCGCTCATCCGGGCGTCCGCCCAGGTGGGGCCGTGCACGCCGTTGGTGACCGAGCCGATCGGCACCTCGGCGGTGTCGAAGCCCGGCCACAGGCCGCGGAACATGTCCCGGCTGACCGTGCCGTGCAGCTTGGACACGCCGTTGGCGCGCTGCGCCAGCCGCAGCCCCATGTGGGCCATGTTGAACAGGCCGGGGTTCTCCTCGGCGCCCAGCGCGAGGACCCGCTGGGTGCTCACGCCCGGCAGCAGCTCCTCGTCGCCGAAGTAGTGCTGCACGAGGTCGACCGGGAACCGGTCGATGCCCGCCGGGACGGGGGTGTGCGTGGTGAAGACGGTGCCCGCGCGGACGGCGGCGAGGGCCTGGTCGAAGTCCAGCCCGTCGCCGGTGACCAGCTCGCGGACGCGCTCGAGGCCCAGGAACCCGGCGTGGCCCTCGTTGGTGTGGAACACCTCGGGGCGGGGGTGGTCGGTGGCCTCGCAGAAGGCCCGCACGGCGCGCACGCCGCCGATGCCCGCGAGGATCTCCTGGCGGATGCGGTGGTCCTGGTCGCCGCCGTAGAGGCGGTCGGTGACGCCGCGCAGGTCCTCGTCGTTGTCCTCGACGTCGGAGTCGAGCAGCAGCAGCGGCACCCGGCCGACCTGCGCCTTCCACACCTTGGCGCGCAGCACCCGGCCGCCGGGCATGGTCACGTGGACCAGCACGGGGGCGCCGGAGCGCTCGGTGACCAGCTCCAGCGGCAGGGCGCGCGGGTCGAGCACCGGGTAGTGCTCGACCTGCCAGCCGTCGAGGGACAGCGACTGCCGGAAGTACCCGGAGTGGTAGAGCAGGCCGACCGCGATGAGCGGGACGCCCAGGTCGGAGGCCGCCTTGAGGTGGTCGCCCGCCAGCACGCCGAGGCCGCCGGAGTAGTTGGGCAGCGCCTCGGTGACGCCGAACTCCATGGAGAAGTAGGCGATCGCGGACGGCAGCGGGGCCTGGCCGTTCCCGGCGGCGCGCTGCTCGGCGCGCCGCCGCTGGAACCAGCGGTCGTCGGTCAGGTAGCGGTCGAGGTCACCGGCGGCGGCGCGCAGGCGACCGAGGAACTCCTCGTCCCTGCTCAGCGATTCCAGCCGATCGGGCGATGCCGTCGACAGGACGCGCAGCGGGTCCCCACTCTCGGACCAGAGCACCGGGTCGATCGAGGCGAGGAGGTCCTGCGTGGGCTGGTGCCAGGTCCAGCGCAGGTTGGTGGCGAGGGTGCCGAGTGCCGCCAGCGGCTCGGGGAGGCTGGCTCGGACGGTGAACCGGCGTAGTGCTCGCATGGCGTCGGACCTTATCCCCCATCCAGCGGTGTCGGGCAATGGTCACCCGAACCGATGCAGTGAACGATCCAGCGCTACCAGCGGTAACGCCTCCCGGTCCAGCTTTCCGCAAACCGGCGGTCACCGTCACCCCCGGAAGGGCTTTCGCCCGGACGGACCAGACCCTCCGGGTGGGTCGCGCTCCGCGAGCGCCGGGCGGGTCGACCCCCGCGCGGGGTCGGCCGTCCGGGTGGCGCGCGCACCCGGCGCGCCGGTCCGTCCCAAGAGGACGGTCACCCGGCCGCGCCCCGACCGCAGGAGGCTCCACAGTGGACTCGACGCCCCCGGCGCTCGACCGTCCGACCGAACGCCGCTCACCCGTCAGGGCGGACCTCGCGCGGGCTCGGCGCGCCGAGGAGGACGCCCGCCGGAGGCCCCGCCGCCGGAGCGCCCGCGCCGACGCCCCGGAAGCGCCAGGTGCGCGCGCCGGATCGCCAGCCCCCGCAACGCCCCCGCCCGCCGGGGGACCGTCACGCCGATCACCGCACCGGTGCGGTGATCGCCCCGCCTCCACTGTGGACCGGGCGACGCGCCGATGAAGGAAACCGTTCACCCCGCCGTGATCCGGCGGCCACCCGGAACAGCGAGACTGAGGCGCGGATCACGAGATGCACCCGATCGCCGAGTGTGTGATCGATCCGCACCGGGTAGTAATGCACAGGAGTCCCGCCGATGAGCGCCTCGTTCGAGGAGTGCAGACTTGGCGGGGCTCGGGCAAGACGGGCAACACGGGCACGGGCAAGACCGAAGAACCACACCAACTGAGCCGCAGCGCGGGGTCGCGGTGCTGCGGTTCGTGGTCCCGCGCTGCGGCGCAGCGCGGGGGCGCGTCACATCCAGGCGAGAGGGGCGCTGCCGATGAGCGGACGACTCGGTGTCGACGACGTCTCCCCAGCGGTGAGCTGCGGGCGCTACCCGGCGAAGGCCGTGGTCGGCGAGCACGTCCCGGTCCGCGCCACGGTGTGGCGCGAGGGCCACGACGCCGTGGCGGCCACCGTCGTGTGGCGCGGTCCCGAGGACCGCGTCGCCAGACAGACCAGGATGTCCCCGGAGGGGATCGGGCTGGACCGCTGGGCCGCCGTGATCGCCCCCGACACCACCGGCGCCTGGACCTTCCGCGTCGACGCCTGGAGCGACCCGTGGTCGACCTGGCTGCACGCGGTGGAGGTCAAGGTCGCCGCCGGGCAGGGCCCCGACGAGCTGGCGAACGACCTGGAGACCGGCGCGCGGCTGCTCGACCGGGTCTCCCGCAGGCCGGACCGGCGCCGCGAGAAGCCGCTGCTGGCCAACGCCGCCGCCGCGCTGCGCGACGAGGGCCGCCCGCTCACCGAGCGCGTCGCGCCGGCACTGGCGGGGGACGTCCGGCGGGTGATGCACGAGCACCCGGTGCGGGAGCTGGTCACCAAGGGCAAGCAGCACCGGGTGTGGGTGGACCGGGAGCGGGCCGCGTTCGGCTCCTGGTACGAGTTCTTCCCGCGCTCCACCGGCGGCGTCGACGAGTCCGGCGTCCCCGTGCACGGCACGTTCGTGACCGCCGCGCGCGAGCTGGACCGGGTGGCCGCGATGGGCTTCGACGTGGTGTACCTGCCTCCGATCCACCCGATCGGCCGGGTCAACCGCAAGGGCCCCAACAACGCGCTGACCGCCACCGAGGACGACTGCGGCTCGCCGTGGGCGATCGGCTCGGACGAGGGCGGGCACGACGCGATCCACCCCGAGCTGGGCACCGAGGACGACTTCAAGGCGTTCGTGGCGCGCGCCGCCGAGCTGGACATGGAGGTCGCGCTCGACCTCGCGCTCCAGGCCGCGCCCGACCACCCGTGGGTGCTCAAGCACCCGGAGTGGTTCACCACCCGGCCGGACGGCACGATCGCCTACGCCGAGAACCCGCCGAAGAAGTACCAGGACATCTACCCGGTCAACTTCGACAACGACCCGCAGGGCATCTACAACGAGGTGCTCAGGGTCGTGCTGCACTGGGTCGGCCTGGGGGTGAAGGTGTTCCGGGTCGACAACCCGCACACCAAGCCGCCGGACTTCTGGGCGTGGCTGATCTGGACCGTGAAGGACCGGCACCCGGACGTGCTGTTCCTGGCCGAGGCGTTCACCCGCCCGGCGCGGCTCTACGGGCTGGCCAAGCTCGGGTTCACCCAGTCGTACACCTACTTCACCTGGCGCACCTCGAAGGACGAGCTGACCGAGTTCGCGCTGGACCACCTCGCGCACTGGGACGAGGCCAGGCCGAACCTGTTCGTCAACACGCCGGACATCCTGCACGAGTCGCTCCAGCACGGCGGGCCCGCCACGTTCGCGCTGCGCGCGGCGCTGGCGGCCACGCTGTCGCCCACCTGGGGCGTGTACTCCGGCTACGAGCTGTTCGAGCACCAGGCGCTCAAGCCGGGCAGCGAGGAGTACCTGAACACGGAGAAGTTCCAGCTCCGGCCGCGCGACTACGCGGCGGCGGTGGCCGAGGGCCGGTCGCTGGAACCGTGGCTGCGCAAGCTGAACGGCATCAGGCGGGCGCACCCGGCGCTGCGCCAGATGCGGACGCTGCGGTTCCACGAGGTCGACAACCCGGCCCTGATCGCCTACTCCAAGCAGGACCCGGCCACCGGTGACACGATCGTCGTGGTGGTCAGCCTGGACCCGAACGGGGCCCAGGAGGGGACCATCCGGCTCGACCTGCCCGCTCTCGGCATCGACTGGCACGAGCGCCTCATCGCGCACGACGAGGTCACCGGCGAGACGTGGGACTGGGGTCAGGCCAACTACGTGAAGCTCGAACCCTGGCGGGCGACGGCGCACATCGTCGCCGTGCAGCGCAGGTTCGCGGGCTAGCGATCACCGGTTAGCGCAGTACCCCCCGCGTCGCGCGGAACGCGGGGGGCGGTCGAGCGTACCCCCGATGAGGTGGGACGAGGTGGAGCATCATGCACGACGAGGAACCCCGACCCGACGCGGCACTCGGTCTGGACGGCATCCCGCACACCGGTGAGGCCATCGGTGCCGACGGCCTGCTGGTCGAACCCCAGGCCGAGGACTTCAAATCGGCCAGGGAGGTGCCGCGCGACCAGGCCTGGTACAAGGGCGCGGTGTTCTACGAGGTGCTGGTGCGCGCCTTCTCCGACTCGAACGGGGACGGCACCGGCGACCTGAGGGGTCTGGCCTCGCGGCTGGACTACCTGGAGTGGCTCGGCGTCGACTGCCTCTGGCTGCCGCCGTTCTACGCCTCGCCGCTGCGCGACGGCGGCTACGACATCAGCGACTTCCGGGCGGTGCTGCCGGAGTTCGGCACCGTCGACGACTTCGTGTACCTGCTGGACGAGGCGCACCGCAGGGGCATCCGGGTGATCACCGACCTGGTGCTCAACCACACCTCGGACGCGCACCCGTGGTTCCAGCAGTCGCGCGCCGAGCCGGACGGCCCGTACGGCGAGTACTACGTGTGGAGCGACGACGACTCGCGCTACGCGGACGCGCGCGTCATCTTCGTGGACACCGAGTCCTCGAACTGGACCTACGACCCGGTGCGCGGCCAGTTCTTCTGGCACCGGTTCTTCTCGCACCAGCCGGACCTCAACTTCGAGAACCCGGACGTGCAGGAGGCGATGCTCGACATCCTGCGGTTCTGGCTGGACCTGGGCATCGACGGGTTCCGCCTGGACGCCGTGCCCTACCTGTTCGAGCAGGAGGGCACGAACTGCGAGAACCTGCCGCGCACGCACGACTTCCTCAAGCGCTGCCGCAAGGTCGTCGACGACGAGTACCCCGGCCGGGTGCTGCTGGCCGAGGCGAACCAGTGGCCCGCGGACGTGGTGGAGTACTTCGGCGACCCCGAGGTGGGCGGCGACGAGTGCCACATGGCGTTCCACTTCCCGCTGATGCCGCGCATCTTCATGGCGGTGCGCCGCGAGTCCCGCTTCCCGATCTCGGAGATCCTGGCCCAGACGCCGAGCATCCCGGACGGCTCCCAGTGGGGCATCTTCCTGCGCAACCACGACGAGCTGACCTTGGAGATGGTCACCGACGAGGAGCGCGACTACATGTACGCGGAGTACGCCAAGGATCCGCGGATGAAGGCGAACATCGGCATCCGCCGCAGGCTGGCGCCGCTGCTGGAGAACGACCGGAACCAGCAGGAGCTGTTCACGGCGATGCTGCTGTCGCTGCCGGGCTCGCCGGTGCTGTACTACGGCGACGAGATCGGCATGGGCGACAACATCTGGCTGGGCGACCGCGACGGCGTGCGCACCCCGATGCAGTGGACGCCCGACAG
This sequence comes from Actinosynnema pretiosum, assembly GCF_024171695.1. Taxonomy (GTDB): domain Bacteria; phylum Actinomycetota; class Actinomycetes; order Mycobacteriales; family Pseudonocardiaceae; genus Actinosynnema; species Actinosynnema pretiosum. Next base: position 36,389 of record NZ_JAMTCF010000027.1, read on the forward strand.
GAACGCCGGCTTCTCCGGCTGCGACCCCGGCCGGCTGTACCTGCCGGTGATCATGGACCCGGTGTACGGCTACCAGGCGCTCAACGTCGAGGCGCAGCTGAACAACCAGTCCTCGCTGCTGAACTGGACCCGGCGGATGATCGAGATCCGCAAGCAGCACCACGCCTTCGCGGAGGGCGACTTCGACGACCTGGGCGGCTCGAACCCGAGCGTGCTGGCCTACCGGCGGCGCTGGGCGCGGCCGGACGGCCAGGAGGACATCGTGCTGTGCGTGAACAACCTGTCCCGGTTCCCCCAGCCGGTGGAGCTGGACCTGGGCGAGCACCGGGGGCTGCGGCCGGTCGAGCTGACCGGCGGGGTGCGGTTCCCGCAGATCGGCGAGCTGTCCTACCTGCTCACCCTGCCGGGGCACGGCTTCTACTGGTTCCAGCTCGTGGCTGCGGGCGACGACGGCGAAAGCAGCAGGTGACGCGACGTGACGCAACCGCAGGAGCTGGTGGACAAGGTGGTCGCCGAGCTGACCGGCTGGCTGCCCGCGCAGCGCTGGTTCGGCGGCAAGGACCGCCCGGTGGACGCGGTGCGCCCGCTGCGCAGCACCGTGCTCTCCCAGGACCCGCTGCTGGTGCACCTGGTCGTGGAGGTCGAGCAGGCCGACCGGCTGGACCCGTACCAGCTGGTGGTGAGCGACCGGCTGGAGGGCTTCGAGGCCACCGGTGACGCCGAGCTGACCGGGCTGCTGCTGGACGGGATCGCGCGCGGCGACACCGTCGAGGGCCTGGAGTTCCGGACCGAGCCGGGCGTCGAGGTGCCGGAGGGGCTGCGCGGCAGGCCGATCACCTCGGAGCAGTCGAACACCTCGGTGGTGTTCGGCAGCCAGTGCATCCTCAAGCTGTTCCGCAAGCTCACCCTGGGCGAGAACCCGGACCTGGTGCTCCAGCGGGCGCTGCACGAGGTGGGCTGCGAGCACATCGCCCGGCCGCTCGGGTCGATCAGCGGCGAGGTGAAGGGCGAGCGCACCACGTTCGGGATGCTCCAGCAGTTCCTCCCGGACGCGGTGGACGGCTGGGCCATGGCCACCACGAGCGTGCGCGACCTGATGGCCGAGGGGGACCTGCACCCGAACGAGGTGGGCGGGGACTTCGCGGGCGAGGCGAGCAGGCTGGGCGCGGCCGTGGCGCGGGTGCACGCGGACCTGGAGCGCGCGCTGGGCGCCCAGGTCGCGGACGCCGACGACATCGAGCGCTCGGTGCGGGCCATGCACGCCAGGCTGGACCTGGTGCTGGGCTCGGTGCCGGAGCTGGAGCAGTACGCGCCGTCCCTGCGCGAGGCGTTCGACCAGGCGCGGGACACCCCCGGCGCGATCGCGATCCAGCACATCCACGGTGACCTGCACCTCGGTCAGGTGCTGCGGACCGTGCACGGCTGGCTGGTCATCGACTTCGAGGGCGAGCCGGGCGCGCCGCTGGCGGAGCGGACCGCGCTGCGCTCGCCGCTGCGGGACGTGGCGGGGATGCTGAGGTCGTTCGACTACGCGGCGCACCAGCTGCTGGTCGGGCAGCCGGAGGACGAGCAGCTGACCAGGCGCGCGCTGGAGTGGTCGCGGCGCAACCGGGCCGCGTTCACCGAGGGCTACGCGGAGGCCTCGGCGGCGGCCGTGGGCGACCCGCGCGAGCGCGGCCCGCTGCTGCGGGCGTTCGAGCTGGACAAGGCGGTCTACGAGGTCGCCTACGAGCATGCCAACCGACCGGAGTGGTTGACGGTTCCGCTGTCGTCGATCGCCCGGATCACCGGAGAAGGAGCGTGAGCGGGACGTGAGTGCGATCCAGCCCGAGGACGTCGACCGGCTGCTGGCGGGGTCGCACCACGACCCCCACTCGGTGCTGGGGGTGCACGGCGTCGGTGGCGGCGCGGTCGCCCGCGCGCTGCGGCCGGGTGCGAGCGCGGTGTCGGTGCTGGTCGGGGACAAGAGGTTCGAGCTGGACCGGGTCGCCGACGGGCTGTTCGCGGGCGAGCTGCCCGAGCACCCCGGCGGCGACTACCGCCTGGAGGTGGACTACCGGGGGCACGTCGTCGAGGTGGACGACCCGTACCGGTGGCTGCCGACCGTGGGCGAGCTTGACCTGCACCTGATCGCCGAGGGCCGCCACGAGCGGCTGTGGGACGTGCTCGGCGCGCACCCGCGCAGCTACGACACCCCGCTGGGCGTGGTGCGGGGCGTGTCGTTCGCGGTGTGGGCGCCGACCGCGCGCGGCGTGCGGGTGTGCGGCGACTTCGACGGCTGGGACGGCCGCGCGAACCCGCTGCGCTCGCTGGGCTCCACCGGCGTCTGGGAGGTGTTCGTCCCGAACCTGCCGGTGGGCTCGCGGTACAAGTTCCGCATCCTGGGCGCGGACGGGGTCTGGCACGAGAAGGCCGACCCGATGGCGTTCGCGACCGAGACCCCGCCGCAGACCGCGTCGGTGGTGACCGAGTCGCTGCACGCGTGGAACGACGGCGAGTGGGAGGCCAGGCGCGACGCCACCCAGTGGGTGAACGCGCCGATGAGCGTCTACGAGGTGCACCTCGGGTCGTGGAAGCCGGAGAAGGACGGGCGCAGGCTCGGCTACCGGGAGCTGGCGGAGGAGCTGGCGGACTACGTGACCGAGGCGGGCTTCACGCACGTGGAGCTGCTGCCGGTGGCCGAGCACCCGTTCGGCGGGTCGTGGGGCTACCAGGTCACCTCGTACTACGCGCCCACCTCGCGGTTCGGCTCGCCGGACGACTTCAAGCACTTCGTGGACGTGCTGCACCAGCGCGGCATCGGCGTGATCGTGGACTGGGTGCCCGCGCACTTCCCGAAGGACGCGTGGGCGCTGGCGAAGTTCGACGGCACCCCGCTGTACGAGCACGCCGACCCCAGGCGCGGCGAGCAGCCCGACTGGGGCACGCTCGTGTTCGACTTCGGCCGCAACGAGGTGCGCAACTTCCTGGTCGCGAACGCGCTGTACTGGATCGAGGAGTTCCACGTCGACGGGCTGCGGGTCGACGCGGTGGCCTCGATGCTGTACCTGGACTACTCGCGCGAGGACGGCAAGTGGCTGCCGAACGAGTTCGGCGGCCGGGAGAACCTGGACGCGGTGCGGTTCCTGCAGGAGCTGAACGCGACGGTGTACCGGCGGCACCCCGGCGTGGTGATGATCGCCGAGGAGTCCACGGCGTGGCCGGGCGTGTCGCGGCCGACGCACCTGGGCGGGCTGGGCTTCGGGTTCAAGTGGAACATGGGGTGGATGCACGACACCCTGCACTACCTGTCGCGCGAGCCGATCCACCGCTCGTTCCACCACAACGAGATCACCTTCTCGCTGGTGTACGCGTGGAGCGAGAACTTCGTGCTGCCGCTCTCGCACGACGAGGTGGTGCACGGGAAGGGCTCGCTGTGGCAGCGGATGCCCGGCGACGACTGGAACAAGGCGGCGGGGCTGCGCACCCTGCTGGCGTTCATGTGGGCGCACCCCGGCAAGCAGCTGCTGTTCATGGGCGGCGAGTTCGGGCAGCCCGCGGAGTGGTCCGAGTCGAGGTCGCTGGACTGGCACCTGCTGGAGCAGCCGCTGCACGCGGGCGTGCGCAGGCTGGTGTCGGACGTGAACCGGGTGTACCGGGCCTCGCCCGCCCTGTACAGCGCCGACTCCAAGCCCGAGGGCTTCTCGTGGATCGACGCGAACGACTCGGGCGGGAACGTGCTGAGCTTCCTGCGGATCGGCGAGGACGGGTCGCTGCTGGCGTGCGTGGCGAACTTCTCCGGGCAGCCGCACCACGACTACCGGGTCGGCCTTCCGGTGCCCGGCCGGTGGCGCGAGGTGCTGAACACGGACTCCGCGCACTACGGCGGTTCCGGGGTGGGCAACCTGGGCGGTGTGGAGGCGGACGGGCGGCCGTGGCACGGGCGCCCGACGTCGGCGCTGCTCCAGCTGCCGCCGAACGGGGTGCTGTGGCTGGCGCCGGAGGACGGGCCCGAGGAGGTCGCGGCCGAGGCGGCGGAGGCGGTGCTGGCGGACGGGGCCGAGGGCGGCGTGGTGCTGGAGGCGGTGCTGGACGAGCTGCCCGAGGTGGAGGTCGTGCCGCCCGCCGAGGTCGTGCCCGCCGAGGTGGCGCCCGCCGAGCCCGCGCCCGTCACGCCCGTCGAGCCCGCGCCCGCCGAGGTGACGCCCGCGACGGCGCCGCCGGTGAAGGCCGGGACCACCGGGCTGGAGCCCTCGGGCGGCGAGCCCGCGAAGGCCTGAGGCGCGCGGACCGACCGGAACGGCCGGGGGGCGGACGCCGCCTCCCGGCCGTTCCGCGTTCCCGGACTTCCCGGTCCGCTCCCCCGGAGGGTCCGAACGGGGCACAATGTGCCCATGCTGCGCTCATCCGGTCGGCTGGTGGAAGTGGCCGCGCTGATCACCCTGGTGGCCCTGGTGAGCGGCTGCACGCAGCCCGTGCCGGGACGGCCGGTCGCGGGCGAGGGGGTCACCAGGGGCACGGTCGACACCTCGTTCATCCGGGGCGCCGACGGCAGCCCCATCGACCAGCTCGCCGCCGCCGCGATCACCGACGTCGAGGAGTTCTGGAAGACCGCCTTCCCGGAGACCTTCGGCGAGGACTGGAAGGAGCTGTCCGGCGGGTACTACTCGGTGGACACCAGCAGCCAGTCCGCCAAGCCGCCGCCGTGCACCGAGAAGGCGCTCGACGTGGAGGGCAACGCGTTCTACTGCCCGAGCGCCGACGCGATCGCCTGGGACCGGGCCGCGCTGCTGCCGGTGCTCCAGGACAGCTTCGGCGACTCGGCCGTGGTGATCGTGCTCGCCCACGAGATGGGCCACGCCGTGCAGCGGCGCATGGGCATCACGCAGGAGCTGGAGCGCAGGCAGCCGGAGAAGTACCCGACCATCCTCACCGAGGCGATGGCCGACTGCTACGCGGGCAACTTCCTCAAGTGGGTCAACGACGGCAAGGCCGAGCACCTGTCGATCGGGACCGAGTCGCTGGACTCGGCGCTCGGCGCGCTGATCACCTTCCGCGACCCGGTGGGCACCTCCGCCGCCGACCGCTCGGCGCACGGCAACGCGTTCGACCGGGTGTCCGCGTTCCAGGACGGCTACCAGCAGGGAACGAAGTTCTGCGCGGCCATGACCGTGGACAACCGGCCGTTCACCCAGCAGTCGTTCACCACCGCCGCCGACCAGAGCCGGGGCGGGAACCTGCCGTTCGCGGACATGCTCGACAGCGTCCTGCCCGACCTGACCGCCTACTACCAGGCCGTGGTGCAGCAGGCGGGCGGGCGGTGGACCGCGCCGAAGATCACCACGGTCGAGCAGGAGCCGGACTGCGCCGGTGACCAGGGGCCGATCGCGTTCTGCCCGGCCGACGCCGCCGTCGAGATCGACGTGAACGCCGAGCTGCCCAAGCTGCACGCCAGGATCGGCGACTACGCCACCGGCGTGCTGCTGGCCAGCCGGTACGGGCTGGCCGCGCTGGCGGCCACCGGCAAGCCTGTTGAGGGCGACGGGGCGGCGGAGAGCGCGCTGTGCCTGGCGGGCGCCTACACCCGCGAGGTGTTCAGCAGGCAGCAGGGCTTCGGGCTCTCCCCCGGCGACCTGGACGAGGCCGTGCAGGTGCTGCTGGCCCACGACTACGCGGGCCGCGACGCGGAGGGCGGGTCGGCGGTGGGGCCGGGGTTCAAGCGGGTCGAGGTGTTCCGGACCGGGGTGCTCGAAGGGCTCCCCCGGTGCGGGCTCGCCTGACGGGCTCAGACGAGCAGCGCGCGGATCACGGCCTTGAGGCGCGCGGCGGCGGTGTCCGCGCGCAGCGCCTCGGTGGACGCGAGCAGGAACCCCCTCGGCGCGTGCCGCCACAGGTCGCCCGCGACCGGGAGCTCCACGATCCGCAGGTCGAACAGCGGGGCCTCGCCGCCCCGCTCGGCGGTGAGCTCGTCCACGGCCTGCCACGCGGGCAGGGCGGAGCGGGTGCAGCGCAGCCCCGCCGCCTCCTCGTCCAGCCGCCTGGCCCGCGACCACCGGGCGGACGCCGACCGCAACCGGTCCTCGTGCGCGGCCAGCCCGGCCGGGAACCCGCGCCACCCGTCGCCGGGGCGGTCCCGCGCGGGCTCGCGCGGGAACAGGTCGACCCACCAGTCCTCCCAGTCGGCGGTGACCCGGAGCAGGTCCAGCTCGGCGGTGGGCAGCAGGTCCGCGTCGGGCAGGGGCCGGTCCAGCGGCGGCACGGCGGGCGCGAGCACCTGCTCCAGCCCGAGCGCGGCGCGGACGTGCAGGGCGAACCCGACCTCCCCGCTGGTGTCGAGCGCGACCCGCCAGCTGGGCCTCCCGGCGAACCTCATGGTCGGACGCTATCCAGGACCTCACACCCCTGGGTGAATGATCACCCTGTTGGGCGCGAAGCGATGGGCGACCCCGGCGGGGGTCCGGCACGCGCTGTGTCGCAGGACACCGCGCTCCTGACTCCCGCCCGGACCGGACTGGGGGCGAAGTAGGGTGCGCGGAGCGGGGCCGGTGGCCCGGTTGTCAGGTTGGCGCGGATCTGGACGGGGCTTGGGCATCATGGCTCGACGGACGGGCAAGGGCGCGGCGCTCGTCGCGGTGCTGGCGGTGGCCGCGCTGCTCAGCGGCTGCACCGAGGTGGTGACGGGGCAGGGGCGGATGATGCCGCCCGACGCGTCGAAGGTGTCCGGTCTGGACATCACCACGGGGGAGAGCGGCCCCAAGCCGGGGGTGCCGGACGCGGACCTGCGGGTCGAGAACAGCGACGGCGGCGAGATGGACCGGCTGGCGATCAACGCGCTGGCCGACGTGGAGCAGTACTGGACCGAGCACCTGCCGAAGAGCTTCGGCGGGCGCGAGTTCCAGACCGTGAAGCGCCTGGTGTCCTACGACTCGACCGGTCGGGGCGTCGAGATCTGCCGGATCAACACGGCGGGCGTGCCCAACGCGTTCTACTGCTCGCTGGACGACAGCATCGCCTGGGACCGGGGCGACCTGCTGCCGATGCTGCACGAGGCGTTCGGGCCCATGGCCGTGGTGACCGTGCTCGCCCACGAGATGGGCCACGCGATCCAGTACAAGCTCGGCCCGGACGGCGGCATCACCCAGGCCACCAGCAGCATCGTCAAGGAGCAGCAGGCCGACTGCTACGCGGGCAACTTCTTCCGCTGGGTCGCCGAGGGCAAGTCCGAGCACTTCCGGATCTCCACCGGGCCCGGCCTGAACCAGGTGCTCCAGACGATGTTCTTCATCAAGGACGCGGCGGGCACCAGCGCCGAGAAGCGCGGCGCGCACGGCAGCGCGTTCGACCGGGTCACCGCGTTCCAGTTCGGCTTCGCGGGCGACCCGAAGCGGTGCTCGGAGATCGACGAGGCCGAGGTCCAGGAGCGGATCACCCAGCAGCGGTTCAGCTCGAAGGACACCGACTCCGGCATGGGCATGGGCAACCTGCGGGTCGACGAGCGGAAGGTCCTCGACAAGCTGGAGGCCAGCCTGCGCGACGCCTACAAGCAGAGCGGCGCCACCCCGCCCGCGCTCAAGGAGACCATGGTCGACTGCGCGGACGCGGAGGAGACGCTGCCCGCGTCGTACTGCCCGGCCACGAACGTGATCGCGGTGGACCTGGTGGAGCTGGTGAAGATCGGCACGCCGACCAAGCGCGGGCAGACCGGCGGCATCGGGGACTTCGCGGCGTTCGCCGAGATCGCGTCGCGGTACGCGCTGTCGATCCAGAAGGCCACCGGGTACGCGCTGGCCGGTCCCGCCGCCGGGCTGCGCACGGCTTGCCTGACCGGGTACTGGGCCGGGACGACGGACAAGGAGGGCGTGGAGCTGCGCCTGTCGTCGGGCGACCTGGACGAGGCGGTGGCGGAGCTGCTGGCCGAGGGGAGCCTGATCGCGGCGGACGTGAACGGCTCCTCGGTGCCGTCCGGGTTCGCGCGGGTGGAGGCGTTCCGCGACGGGTTCTTCGAGGGCTCCGGGCTGTGCACGCGGAAGTACGGGAGCTGAGGACGGCTCGACGCGCCGAGGGGCCGCCGGGAGATCCCGGCGGCCCCTCGGCGCTTTCCGGCTGCTAGTAGAGCGCGCTGGCGAGGTTGCGGCGGGCCTTGGCCACGTCCGGGTCGTCCGCCGGGAACAGCTCGAACAGGGCGATCAGGTGGTTGCGCACCTTGTCGCGGTCGTCGCCGAAGACCCGGCGGACGGTGTCCACGAGCCGCTTGAACGCCTGCTCGACCTCCTGGCTGACGATCTGCACGTCGGCGGCGGCGAGCTGCGCGTCCAGGTCGTCCGGGTTCGCGTCGGCGGTGGCCACCACGTTCGGGTCCAGGCTCTCGACCCGCGCGGTGAACCGGACCTGGGCGAGCGCCGCCTTGGCCTCGGCGTTGCCCGGCTCGGCGGACAGGACCGCCTCGTAGGCGGCCTCGGCTGCGGCGAAGTCGCCCTCCTCGAAGGCGGCCTCGGCCGCGGCGAAGCGCGGGTCCTCCGGCTCGGGCGCGGGCGCGCCGCCCCGGTTCGCCTCGGCCGCCGCGATGCCGGGGAGGCGGTCGCGGAGGGCGTCGAGCAGGCGGTCGATCCACTGGGCGATCTCGGCCTCGGGCAGCGGACCGGCGAACGCGTCGATCGGCTGGCCGCCCGCGACCGCGACGACCGTGGGAACCGACTGCACGCCGAACAGCTGGCCGATGCGCGGGCTGGCGTCCAGGTCGACCCTGGCGAGCAGCCAGGAGCCGCCGCCCGCCTCGGCCAGGCGCTCCAGCACCGGGGAGAGCTGCCCGGCCTCGGGGCTCCACGACGCGGTCAGCTCGACCACGACGGGGATCTCCAGGGAGCGCTCCACCACCGGTTGGAAGGTGGCCTCGGTGACGTCGACGACCCACTGGCTCGGTGCGCCGGAACCGGCTCCGGGGGCGGCGGACGCGCCGGGGGGCGGCGCCGCGGCGCGCTGCCGGGCCGCGTCGGCCCGCGCCTTGATCGCGCCGAGGTCGACCGCCCCGGACAGCGCGGCGGACAGTGCTGCGGTCTTGCGAGGGTCTGGCCTTGTCACGCTCCCATCCTGGCACGAGTCCTAGCCGGGGAGGTCGCGGACCGGGTCGATCGCCATCGGGTTGTCGCGCATCACCTCGTTGCGCGCCCCGATGGTCAGGGCGAGCGGGGTGAGCAAGTCGCTCAACCGGGTGGTCCCCGCGACGCCGAGCACCCGCCACGGCCGCTCGGCGACGGCGTCGGTGACCCGCTCGACCTGCTCCCGCAGGGCGATCCCGGCGGTGGTGAGCACGACCTGGCGCTCGGGGGTGGGGGGAGGCGGGGAGGCCGGGCGGTCGGCGGGGGTGGCGCGGCCGGTGCGGTCGACCTGCCAGGCGGGTTCGGGGTGGCCTGCGGGTTCGGCGGGGGTGGCGCGGCCTGCGGAGTCGACCTGCCAGGCCGGTTCGGCGGGGTCGGCACGTCCACCCAACCGGTTCGGGTCGCCCCCGCTGCCCGTCCCCCGCTCCCGGCTCTCCGCCTCGCCCTCCTGCTCCCCTGTCCCCTGCTCCCGGCTCCCCGCCTCGCCCTCCTGCTCCCCCGTCCCCCGCTCCCGCTCCTGCTCCCGCTCGGCCGGTTCGGCGGCGGGCCTGGCGTACCCGGTGACCGGTTCGGTCTCGGCGGGCTCGTGCTCCAGCAGGCCGCGCTCGGCCAGCCGCTCCTCGGCCTCGGCCCACTCCCGCGCCGACCAGCCGCGCGCCAGGCGCAGCCGGGTGGGGTCGAGGGCGCGGTCGGCGGCGAACAGCACCAGCGCCTCGCACGGGTCCAGGTCGGCCGCGACCAGCGCGGCCACGTGGCCGTCCCCCCTGGACTCGCGCAGCACCGCCGTCGCCTGCCACAGCGCGAGGTGCGCCTCCCGAGGCCTGCCGAGCGCCCGGTTCGCGGCGGCGAGCGGGCGCCCGGCGACCGGTGCGGCCTCGGCGGCGGCCCAGGCCAGGTCGGCGGCCTCGGCCAGGTGCCCGCTGGTGGCGAGGTCGCCGAGGTCGAGCGCCGCGCGCCCGCCGTCCAGGTCGGTGGGCGCGGGGTCGAGCAGCCTGCGCAGCGCCCCGTCGACCCCGCGCAGCCGGGCGGCGAGGAAGTCGGCGGGCGCGGCGTCGCGCCAAGCCGTCGGCACGGCCCTGGCGACCATGTCCGGGTGGAAGCTGTAGAAGGTCGCCGCGACCACCTCGGGCGGGGCCGCGCCGAGCGGCGCGGCCCGCATCCCGAAGTACCCGGTCCAGTGCCGCGCGCAGCCCAGCTCCTTCGCGGCGGCCTTGCTCTCGGGCGTGAAGTACGTGACCGCGTGGTACGGCTCGTACCTCAGCCATAACCGCCGGGCCGCTCCGCTCCCGCTCATCCCCGCTCCCCCTCGGACTCCGCCTCCGCGCCGCCTGCGGCGAGGTGCTGCTCGACCCGCGCCACCTTGGCCGCCATCTGCCCGGTGTGCCCCGGCCGGATGTCGGCCTTCAGCACCAGGCTGACCCTGGGCGCCCGCGCCCGCACGGCATCGGTGGCGCGCTTGACGACGTCCATCACCTCGTCCCACTCGCCCTCGACGAGCGTGAACATCGCGTTGGTCTCGTTGGGCAGCCCCGACTCGCGCACCACCCTGACCGCCTCGGCGACCGCTTCCGCGACGCTGTCCGACTCCCCGCCGAGCGGGCTGACGCTGAACGCGACGAGCACAACTGCCTCCTGAACGATTCGCGGTACCCACTGGTAGCTTCGGGTCATGACGCACCGGCCACTTCCCTTCGACCCCATCGCGCGCGCCGCCGAGCTGTGGGAGAAGCGGATCGGGCCGTCCCCGTCGATGGCGGCGGTGACGAGCGTCATGCGGGTACAGCAAATCATCCAGTCCGCCGTGGACGCCTCCCTCAAACCGCACAACCTGACCTTCGCCCGCTACGAGGCGCTGGTGCTGCTGACGTTCTCCAAGTCGGGCAGCGTGCCGATGCGCGTGATGGGCGAGCGCCTGCAACTGCACCCGACGAGCGTGACGAACATCGTGGACCGCCTGGAGGCCGACGGCCTGGTCCGCCGCACCCCGCACCCGACCGACCGGCGCACCACGCTGATCCAGCTCACCGAGGCCGGTCACGAGCGGCGCGAGGCGGCGACGAAGGCGGTGATCGACGTGAACTTCGGCATCCACGGGCTGACCGAGCGGCAGACCGAGCAGTTGACGGAGCTGCTGTCGAAGGTCAGGCGCGCGGCGGGGGACTTCGAGGACTGAGCGGCGGGGCGGTCGCCGGGTCCGCTCGCCCGTCCACCGCCGCCCGCCGCCCGTTCCCCCGATCGCCGTTCCCCCACCCGCGTTAATCTCTTCTCCGCCGCCCCGTCCGCTCCTACCTTGACCGTCATGCGCGAGGCGGTGGTGCTGGTCGAGCACGAGGGGCTGCACCTGGGTTCCCTGTCCTTCGAGGTCCCCTCCAGTCCGTGGTGGAACGACGTGGAGCCGGTCACCGCGCACCTGGACGCGGTGCTGGGCGTGACCTCGGCGGTGCTGCGGCTGGTGTCCGTCGCGGGTGGTGGCCGGACCAGGGACGGGCGGGTCACCTACCAGGTCGAGGTGGACCGGGTGCCCACGCGCGGGCTGCTGCTGCGCTCCCCCGACCCCGAGCTGCCCGACGACCCGCTGCGCCTGCCGTGGGCGCGCCCCGGTGGTCCGCGCGCGCTGCTGGACTGGGCGGACGGCGTGGTGACCAGGACCGGTCCGGCCGTGCAGGTGAAGACCTGGAACCTGTCGTGCGTGTACCGGCTGCCGACCGCGTCCGGTCCGGTGTGGGTGAAGGCCGCGCCGCCGTTCCTGGCGGACGAGGGCGCCGTGGTCGCGCTGGTCGCCGGGGTGGCGCCGGACCTGGTGCCGCGCGTGCTGGCGGCGGAGCCGGGTCGGGTGCTCAGCGCGGGCGCGGGCGGTCACGACTGCTGGGACGCCACGTCGGCCGACCTGCGGGCCGTGCTGCCGCGCTTCACCGCCGCGCAGGTCGCGCTGGCCGGGAGCCCCGCGCTGGCCGCGCTGCGCCGCCGCGACGCGGGGATGGGCTCGCACGGGTTGCCGGAAACCCTGCTGCACGGGGACTTCCACTGCGGGAACTGGCGCTCGTCCGGGGTGGTGCTGGACTGGACCGACGCGCACCGCGGCAACCCGGCGCTCGACGCGGCGCGGATGCTCGGCTCGTTGCCGGTGGGCCTGCGCGGGATCGCGGAGCGGGTGTGGGTCGAGGGGTGGCGGGAGGCGTTCCCCGGCAGCGACCCGGTGGCCGCGCTGGCCGAGGCGCGGTCGGTCGTGCACCTGGTGGCGGCCGAGGTGTACGGGGAGTTCCTGGCCGGGATCGAGCGGTCCGAGCGGGTGTACCACGAGGGCGACGTGGAGCGGGCCCTCTCGGACGCGGAGGCAGCGGCCGGGGCGGTGGCCCGAGCCGCTGCGGGTGACGCCGGTCAGGCGGCGGGGGCTCCGGAGTCCTGAGCGCTCGCGCTGTCGGCGGGCCGCTCGTCCAGCTTGCCGTTCTTCAGCGCCCAGCGCTCGAAGAGCACGGTGCCGAAGGGCGGGATGGAGGCCAGCATCGCGACCACGAGGGTGCCCTTGGACCAGCGGTCCGACATCATCAGGGTGACCAGCAGGTAGCCGACGAAGATCGCGCCGTGCACCGGCCCGAAGATCTTCACGCCGAGCTCGTTCTCGACCACGACGTACTTGAAGAACATGCCGAGCAGGAGCCCGGCCCAGGAGACGGCCTCGGCGAACGCGAGGAGGCGGAACCGACCGACGGGGCTGGAGAGCATGTCCCCATTGTCAGTTATGACGTGTTTCACCCCGCCTGGGGGTCGGCGGCCACCGGGTACTCGCGGCCGGTCAGGCCGAGGAAGACGTCCTCCAGCGCGGGGGTGCGGACCTGGAAGCCGTCGGTGGGGCAGTGCGCGGACAGGGCCGAGAGGACCTGGCCGGGGCGGCGGGTGGCGATGACGAGCGAGGAGCCGATCTCGCGGGCGCGGTCGACGCCGGTGATCGCCTGCGCGTCGCGCGCGCTGATCTCGCCCGAGGGCAGGATGACCAGCGTGGGCGCGCCGAGGCCGCGCACGAGGGCGGCGGGCGTGTCGGCGGCGAGGACCCGGCCGTGGTCGAGGATCGCGACCCGGTCGCAGAGGATCTCGGCCTCGTCGGGGTGACCGGTGGCGCAGACGACGGTCTTGCCGCTGGCCTGGACGGTGCGCAGCACGTCCCACACGTGGCGGCGGGCGGTCGGGTCGAGACCGGCGGTGGGCTCGTCGAGCAGGAGCACGTCGGGGTCGTGCGCGAGGCAGCAGGCGAGCGAGAGCAGCTGGCGCTGGGCGGCGGTCATCCGGTACTCGGGCACGTCGAGCTTGCCCGCGAGCCCGACGAGGTCGAGCGCCCGCACCGCCTCGGTGACCCCGACCCCGCGCAGCGCGCCGAACGTCATGACCTGGTCGAGCGCGGCCATGCCGTCGAAGAAGGAGGGCACCTGAGGCCGCATCCCGACCCGCCGCACGAGCCACTCGTCACGCGGCCACGGCTCGACCCCGAGCAGCTCGACGCGCCCGGAGTCGGGCCTGCGCAGGCCTTCGAGGACTTCGAGCAGCGCGGTCTTGCCGGACCCGGCGGGCCCGAGCAGACCGAAGAACTCGCCCTCGGCGACGGTGAAGGAGACGCCGTCGAGCGCACTGCGCCCACCGACCCGGTCCTTGCGGACGTCGGACACGACGACAGCCGGGTTGCCTGTGCCTGTCATGGCCCCTGACCGTAAGGGCTTCGGGTTCCCGCCGAGGGGAATTTCCCGCTTAGCCGTCCGGAGTTGGTCTGAGTCGGGACTTTCGGCCCCATTCGGGACAACCGTCCACCCCGGAGAGCCAGCCTACTCGCTTCGGGGGTGGGGTGGGGGGACGGGGCCGGGGGGTTCCGGTGGGTGGGCGGCGGGGGCGGAGGCGTGGGACGACGGGAGGCGGGGTGGGTGGAAACGGGCTACCGGAGACAGCGGTCCGGGTATCGTGATCTGCGGAATCATTGGAATCAGCCGACGAGCCCGAGGTGTGCCGACAACAATGGACATGAAATCCATACAGACGTTGACGCAGAACATGACCGGCTTCCGCCAGGCGGCTGAATCCGGTGGATTCGCGATCAGCAGCGATGGCGCCCAGGCCTACCTCGACGCGATCGACCAGGCGCTGCGAAGCCTGGACGACACCGCGAAGAACTTGCACACGCTCAGCCAGGAGGTGCGGCTCGGAACGAGTCCCGACGCACTGGCGATCGCCAAGTACAACCTCGAGAACGCCACCGGCGGAAGCGGGACGATCGGGATCGTTCCGGCGCTGAATCAGTTGACGACTGCTCTCAGTGAAGCCAGAGCTGCCGTGCAGAAAGCGATAGAGAACTACGAGGCGAACGACTTGCAGACCAAGAAAACCCTCGACAAGCAGTGAGGCCAGCGATCTTGAAAAAGCACCGGGCACTGCTCAGCGCGCTGCTCCTCTCCACCATCGCCCTCAGCGGCTGCTCGACCGTCGAACCGGGCAGCCCTTCCGCCGCCGACACGGACAGCCCCACCACGTCAGGCACGAGCAGCCCGAGTTCCACCTCCCAGGCGGCCCCGGACGCCTGCGCGCTCCTGGAGAAGGTGTCCAGCGAGTTCGACCTGACCAACCTGGAGAAAAAATCGGCCTCGGACTGCGAAGCCGATCTGCCCGAAGTCCGATCGGTGGGCGTCACGATCTACTCCGATCGCGGCTTGGCCCAGTACAACGCAGGCTCCCAGGCCGTGGTCTCCGAGATCGACATCAACGGTCGCCGGGGAAAGCTGGTCGAGAAAGCGCTGAGGGAGGTCGACTGCGCCGTCGTCGTCGAACTGGACGAGAACTCCCGCGTGGACGTCTTCGCCTCCGCCAGCTTGACCGGCGACTCCTGCACGGTGGCCCAGCAGATCGCCAAGGCGATCGAGCCCGACCTCCCCCGCTCCTGACCCCTCACCCCACCGGGCGAAGACCTCGCTGGAGCCGCCCTCGGCTCCGGCGAGGAGCACACCCTCCCCTCACCGCTGACAGTCATCACCTGCCTGGGTGTGACGTCGTCACTACGACGATGTCGTCCCGCATGGCGCGCAACCCGACACCCACAAGATGCTGCGCGACCTGACGAGCGCCCGCTCGGCCGTGCGGAAAGCGGTGGACAGCTACGGGTCGAACGACTCGCAGACCAAGAACATCCGCGACAAGCAGTAAGGTCAGTGATCTTGAAACCGCACCGGGTGCCGCTCAGCGCGCTGCTCCTGTCCGCCGCCGTCCTCAGCGGCTGCTCGACCGTCGAGCCCGGCAGCCCTTCCCCCGCAGGCACGGGCAGCCCCGCGACTTCAGGGGCCAGCAGCACGAGTTCCGCTCCCCAGGCCGTCCCAGACGCCTGCGCGCTCCTCGAGAAGGTGGCCGGTGAGTTCAGCGTGACGAACGTGGAGAAGTCATCGGACGGGGAGGACTGCGACGGCGACCTGCCCGAGGTCCGGTCGATCGCGATCCAGGTCTACCCCGATCTTGGGCTAGCCCAGTACAACCCGATCTACCAGGCCGTGGTCTCCGACATCGACGTCAACGGACGCCGGGGCAAACTGGTCGAGAAGGCGCTGACGAAGTTCGACTGCGCCGTCGTCCTCGAACTCACCGAGACCTCCCGCGTCGACGTCTTCGCCTCCGCCAGCGTGACCAACGACTCCTGCGCGGTGGCCCAGCAGATCGCCAAGGCGATCGAGCCCGACCTCCCCCGCTCCTGACCGATCAAGCCCCCTCCCCGCCTTCGGCCACCCGCCCCCTCCCCCCACCCCACCGTTGACAGCCATCACCCGCTCGGGGTGTGATGCCGTCACTATGACAACGTTGTCCCCGAACGGCGCGCAGTCAGGTGCCCGCAAGATGCGGCGCGCCACCATGAACGACGTCGCGCGTCTGGCCGGGGTCAGCATCAAGACCGTCTCCCGCGTCGTCAACGACGAGGCCGGGGTGCACCCGGCCACCGCCGAGCGGGTGCTCGCGGCCATCGACCAGCTCGGGTTCCGGCGCAACCTCAGCGCCCGCAACCTGCGGCGCGGCTCCTCCACCGGCACCATCGGCATGGTCCTGGAGGACGTCGCGAACCCCTTCTACTCCGGCGTCACCCGCGCCGTGCAGGAGATCGCGCGGTTGCGCGGCAGGCAGGTCATCACCGGCTCCTCCGACGAGGACCCCGCCCGCGAGCGCGAGCTGGCCCTGGAGTTCTGCTCCCGCCGCGTCGACGGCCTGCTCATCGTCCCCGCAGGCCTCCAGCACGGCTACCTCGTCCCCGAGATGCGCGCGGGCACCCCGGTCGTCTTCCTCGACCGCCCCGCCGGTGACGTCGTCGCCGACACCGTCCTGGTCGACAACATCGGCGGGACGGCGGAGGCCGTCGCGCACCTCGCCGCGCACGGGCACCGGCGGATCGCGTTCCTCGGCGACTCGCCCGACATCTTCACCGCCAACGAGCGCCTGCGCGGCTACCGCGAGGGCTGCGCGCGCGCAGGTCTCGGCCACCACGACGCCCTGGTGTCGATGGGCCCGCACGACGAGCACTCGGTGCGCCGCGCCCTGCACCGGTTGCGCACCGCCCCCGCCCCCGCGACCGCGCTGGTCACCGGCAACAACCGGATCACCGTGCACGTGCTGCGCGCGCTGGCGGGCTCCACCGACCGACCGGCCCTGGTGGGCTTCGACGACTTCGAGCTGGCCGACCTGCTCTCGCCACCGGTGACGGTGATCGCGCACGACGCGAAGGCGCTGGGCAAGGCCGCCGCCGATCTGCTGCACGCCCGGCTGGACGGGGACACCTCGCCGCCGCGCCGCGTGGTTCTGCCCGTGCGCCTGGTGCCACGGGGTTCAGGGGAGGTCCGCAGGTGAGCAACACCGGTGCACGGGCGATCGAACTGCCCGCCAACCAGCCGAAGCAGTTCTACCGGGGTGGCGCGTCCATCGCGGAGCTGCGCGGCGCGCCCGAGGCCGACTTCGGCCCGGAGGACTGGGTCGCCTCGACCACGACGCTGTTCGGCAAGCCCGACGCGGGCCTGTCCCGGCTGCCGGACGGCAGGCTGCTGCGCGACGCCGTCGCCGCCGACCCGACGACGTGGCTGGGCCGGGAGCACGTCGCGGAGTTCGGCGCCGACACCGCGCTGCTGGTGAAGCTGCTCGACGCGGGCCAGCGCCTTCCGGTGCACTGCCACCCGTCGAACGCGTTCGCCGCGACCCACCTCGACTGCCGCCACGGCAAGACCGAGGCCTGGATCGTGATCGGCACCAAGGGCGCGAACCCGTTGGTGTACATCGGTTTCCGCGACGACGTGCCCGAGGACGTGGTGACCCGCTGGGTCGCCGAGCAGGACACCTCGGCGATGCTCGGCGCGCTGAACGAGGTCCGCGTCTCCCCCGGCGACGTGGTGTTCGTGCCCGCCGGGGTGCCGCACGCGATCGGCGCGGGCGTGTTCATCGTGGAGCTCCAGCAGCCCACCGACTTCTCGGTCACCCTGGAGTGGTCCGGCTTCCTGGACAACCCGGACGCGGGCCACCTCGGCCTCGGCTACGACAAGGCCCTCGGCTGCGTCGACCGGGACGGCTGGGGCGGCAGGCTGGACGAGCTGATCCGGCGCACCGGTGATCAGTCCCAGGGCGCCGTGGACCTGTTCGCCCGCAACGCCGATCCGTTCTTCCGCGCCGACCGCCTGCACGTGTCCGGCTCCGTCGAGCTGGACCCGTCGTTCGCCGTGCTGGTCGTGCTCGAGGGCAGCGGGACCCTCGGCTCCCTGGACCTGCGCCGGGGGAGCACTGCCGTCGTGCCGCACGCGGCGGGGCAGGAGGTCCTGTCCGGCGACCTGGTCGCCGTGCGGTGCAGGCCGCCACTGCCGTCCAGCCTCGGGAGCTGATGTGGGCTTACCGCTGTTAGAAGCGCGCGACCTGGTCAAGCACTACGGCGGCGTGGAAGCGTTGCGCGGCGCCGGTTTCAGCGCCGAGGCCGGTGAGGTCGTCGCGCTGATCGGCGACAACGGCGCGGGCAAGTCGACCCTGGTGAAGTGCCTGTCGGGGGTGGAGCAGCCGGACTCCGGGACGATCTCGTTCGACGGGAACCCGGTGTCCCTGCCCTCCCCGACGGCCGCCCGCGCGCTGGGCGTCGAGACGGTCTACCAGGACCTCGCGGTCGCGCCGGACCTCGACCCGGCCGCGAACCTGTACCTGGGCCGGGAGCTGCGCAAGCCCGGCCTGCTCGGGAAGCTCGGCGTGCTGGACAAGAAGGAGATGCGGCGGCGCGCGCAGAACTCGTTCGCCGAGCTGGGCGTGTCGCTGCAGAGCGTGGACGTGCCGATCGGGTCGCTGTCCGGCGGGCAGCGGCAGAGCGTGGCGGTGGCCCGCTCGGTGGTGTGGGCCAGCAGGCTCGTGTTCATGGACGAGCCGACGGCCGCGCTGGGCGTGGTGCAGCGCCAGAAGGTGCTCGACGTGGTGCGGCGGGTCCGCGACCAGGGCATCGCGGTGGTGCTGATCAGCCACAACATGCCCGAGGTGCTGGCGGTGGCCGACCGGGTCGAGGTGCTGCGGCTGGGCCGCAGGGTGGCCCGGTTCCGGGCGGCCGACGCGACCGTCGAGGACCTGGTCGGGGCGATGACCGGCGCGCTGTCCCAGGAGGAGTCGTGACCGCTCCGGAGAAGCCGCTGGACCCGGACGTCCAGCCGGGGAGCCCCCTCGGGCGCAGGCTCGCCACCTCCAACACGCTGTGGATCGGCCTGGTGCTGCTGGTCCTGGTCGCGGTGTTCGGCGCGCTGCGCCCGGACGCGGTGCTGACCACCTTCACGCTCCAGACGACGCTGGTGGAGACCTCGGTCCTGCTGGTGCTGTCGGTCGGCATGACGTTCGTGATCATCACCGCCGGGATCGACCTGTCGGTCGGCTCGGTGCTGGTGTTCTCCGGCGTCACGGCGGCGATGGCGATGAACGCGGTCAGCGGCGGCGACGCCACCGGCGCCGGGTGGGGCACCGTCCTCTTAGGACTGGTCGTCGCACTCGCGAGCGGCTCCGCGTGGGGACTGCTCAACGGCGTGCTCATCGCGCGGGCGGGCATCCCGCCGCTGATCGTGACGCTGGGCTCGTTCGGCGCGGCGCTCGGCGCGGGCCAGCTGCTGTCCGACGGCTCGAACGTCAGCGGCGTCCCGGACGTGCTGACGAACGGCCTCGGCACCGGCACCTGGTTCGGCGTGCCCAACCTGGTGCTGCTGGCCGCCGCGGTGACGGCGGTGGGCGCGCTGCTGCTGTCCACCACCCGCTTCGGCAGGCACACCCACGCGATCGGCTCGAACGCGGAGGCCGTGCGGCGGGCGGGCGTCTCGGTGTCCGGGCACCTGGTGAAGGTGTACCTGCTGGCGGGCGCGCTCGCCGGGCTCGCCGGGTTCATGGCGCTGGCCTACTTCCGGGTCGCCTCCATCACCGGCCACGACACCGACAACCTCAACGCGATCGCGGGCGTGGTCCTGGGCGGCACCAGCCTGTTCGGCGGGGTCGGCTCGGTCGTCGGCACGGTGCTGGGCGTGTTCATCCCGGCGGTGCTGCGCAAGGGCTTCGTGATCGTGGGCGTGAACGTGTACTGGCAGCCGATCGCCGTGGCCGTGGTGCTGGTGGCCGCCGTGTGGTTCGACCAGTCGCGGCGCAAGGCGCGGAACCGGCGCTAGAGCGGGCGGCGCCGGTCGGAGGGCACGGGACGCGAACGCTGATGCGGGAGGGAACGATGTCGACGAGGACAGCGGTTCTGGGAGCGGCGGCGGTGCTGCTGCTGGCGGGCTGCGGCGGTGGCGGGCAGATCGGCGACTCGGGCGGTGACGTGGACGCCAAGAAGATGGTGCTGATCCCCGGCGTGACCGCCGAGCCGTTCTACATCTCCATGGAGTGCGGGTTCCGCGAGGCCGCGCAGGCGGCCGGGTACGAGGTCGACGTGCAGGCGCCGTCGAAGTTCGACTCGAACCAGCAGATCCCGATCGTCAACGGCGTGCTGGCGAACAAGCCGGGCGCGGTGCTGATCTCCCCCACGGACGACACGGCGCTGGCCGGTCCGATGAAGTCGCTCGTGGACGCGGGCGTGAAGGTCGTGGAGGTGGACACCGCGCTGCAGAACGCCTCGATCGCGGTGTCGTCGGTGTCCTCCAACAACGAGCAGGGCGGCGCGCTGGCCGCGCGGACCCTGGCCGAGCTGGTGGGCGACAGGACCGGGTCGGTGCTGGTGCTCAACACCAAGGCCGGGACGAGCACGACGGACGCCCGCGCGAAGGGCTTCGAGACCGAGCTGGCCAAGCACCCGAACCTGAAGTACGCGGGCCAGCAGTACACCGACAACGAGCCGGACCAGGCCGCGTCGAAGGTGACCGCGACCCTGGCGGCGTACCCGGACCTGATCGGCGTGTTCGCCACCAACCTGAACACCGGCGAGGGCGCGGCGACCGGGCTGCGCAACGCGGGCAAGACGGGCGCGGTGAACCTGATCGGGTTCGACGCGAGCCCCAAGCAGGTCGAGGACCTGCGGGGCGGGGTGGTGCAGGCGCTGATCGCCCAGGACCCGGCCACGATCGGCAGGACCGGGGTCGAGCACGCGGTCGCCGCGATCGAGGGCAAGGAGGTCCAGCGCACCACCGAGACCGACCTGGTCGCGCTGACCAAGGACGACATGGAGTCCAAGTCGCGGTACTTCTACAAGCAGCGGTGCTGACGCGCGGCGGGGGCGGGGAGGCCTGAGCTCCCCCGCCCCCGCCCGCCGGCGGCCCTCAGCGGCGCCCGGCGCCCGTCACAGGTACTTGTTGGCCAGCTCGGAGTACTCGCGCTCCAGGTCGTCCGCCAGGTACGCCACGTACGCCCACGGCACGTCGTGCACGTGGTCGCGCATCCCGATCAGGTGCCGCTTGGCGCGCGGCGCGTCCTCGGCCAGCGCGAACGCCGCCGCGAACAGGTTGTGCGCCTGCAGCGCCCTGGGGTGCGACTGGAGCTGCGGCAGGGTCTGCGCGTCGGCCGAGGTCCACCGGTCGGCGGCGGCGGCCAGCTCGTCGCGCACCCGCCCGAAGTAGCGCATCTTCAGCGACGCGATCCGCAGCGCGCTGCGGTCCCCGACGGCCTCCTCGAACTTCTCCAGGAACACCTCGAAGTGCGCCAGCGGCAGCATCGCCACCACCGGGTTGCCGGGGGGCGCGGCGTCCACGCTGCCCTGCGCGAACGCCATCATCTCCTCGGCCGAGCCGCCCCACTTGGCGGCCAGTATCTGCAACCGGGTCCAGTGCGCCGGGTAGAGCGTCGGGCAGCGGGCGACGATCTCCCGCCACACCTCGTCCTTCTGCTCCCGGTCCACCTGCAGGCCGAGCCCGGCCACCTGGAGCTGCGCCCACGGCACCGCGTCGGCGGGCAGCAGCTTGGCCGACTCGTGCAGCGGGGCGACGGCCTTGCGCAGCGTGGCGAAGAAGACCTTGAACCGGTCCTTGCCCACCGAGTCGGCCCGCCCGGTCCCCCGCACCGCCCAGGCCTCGCGGATGAAGGCGGTGCCCGCCAGCAGCCACAGGTCGGGGTCCTCGTTGGACTTGGCCAGTTCGAGCAGCTCGTCGGCGTGCCCTATGGCGTGCTCGCCCAGCACCTCGACGCGCAGCGCCCTGACCTCGGGGTCGTCCCGGCACTCGGCGAGAACGGTGGTGGCGGCTCTGAGGTGCCCCGCGTCCATCTCCTCGGCGGCGATGTCCAGGATCGCGTCGTCGTAGGTGTGGTCGCGCACCACCTCGCGGGCGACCGCCGCCGGTCGCCTCCTCCGGAAAACTCCCACATCGGCGAGATTACTGACCGGTGGCGTGCCCGTGTCAGCACCACTGCCCACAGCTCAACGCCTTGTGACGTGCGGCACGGTGCGCTGAGGTGGGGCGGGAGAAACCACGGGAGGGGGAGGACATGCGCAGAACGCTCATCGTCGCGCTCGCGGTGCTGCTCGCGGGCTCGTCGTCACCCGCGCTGGCCGAGCCGGAGCAGACCGGTCCGGAGCAGGCAGGCCCGGAGCAGACCGGGCCACCGACGGGAGGCAAGCCGATCGCGGAGCGGTTCCTGACCCAGCGGATCGACTGGACGCCGTGCGCCGAGCCGGACCTGGCAGGCCTGGAGTGCGGCGACTACCGCACACCGCACGACTGGAACGCCCCCGACGACCCCAGGTCGGTGACGATCGCGGTCAGCAGGCTGCGAACAGCGGGCGGGGTCACCAGGAGCCTGCTGACCAACCCCGGCGGCCCCGGCGCCCCCGGCCGGTGGCTGCCGCTGCGGTTCGCCTCCCGCCAGCGGCTGCTCGCGAGCACCGAGATCATCGGGGTCGACGTGCGCGGCACGGGCGCCAGTACGAACCTGACCTGCGGGAACCTCGACTGGACGACGATCGCCGACCCGCGCGACCGCAGCCGGGCGAACACCGACCTGCTGTACGACGCGGCGCAGCTCCAGGCCCGCGCGTGCCAGTCCAGGTCGGGCGACACGGGCCGGGTGGTGACCACCGAGCAGACCGTGCGCGACCTGGACCTGCTGCGCCACCTGCTCGGCCGCCCGCAGGCGGACTGGGTGGGCTACTCGGGCGGGACGTGGATCGGCGCCTACTACGCGACGTTCTTCCCGAAGCGGGTCGGCCGGTTCGTGCTCGACTCGAACGTGGACTTCACCGCCCCCTGGAAGAAGATCCTCAACGACTCCTTCGGCCCCGGCTTCCAACGCCGGTTCGAGGTCGACTACCTGCCGTGGGTCGCGAGGCACGACGCCCACTACCGCCTGGGCTCGACCCCGCAGGAGGTGCTGAGGGTCTACGAGGCGGTGCGCGCGAAGGTCAAGGCCGAGCCGGTCGCGCTGGAGGACGGCACGGTCGTCAACGAGATCCTGTTCGACCTGCTGTTCGCCCAGACCCAGTACCTGAAGGAGCTGTTCCCCCAGCTCACCCCGCTGCTGTCCTACCTGGCGCACGCGCTGGGCGTGGTGGGCGGCGCCGAGGCCACCGGTTCCGCGACCGCGTCGAACGCGCTGGCGGCGCTGGCGGCGCGCCACCCGGACGCGTCGAACGCGACCCTGCACGCGATCGCCTGCAACGACACCCCGTTCCAGGGCGACCGCAGGAGCTTGGCCAGGGACGCGGAGCGCTCCGGCGCCCGCTACCCGTTCTTCGGCTACTACCAGCCCGTCGCCCCGTGCGCCTTCTGGAACCGCCCGCAGATCGCGCTGCCGACCCCGAACGGGAAGGGCGTGCCGCCGGTGCTGATGGTGCAGTCCGAACGCGACCCGGCGACCCCGGTCGAGGGCGCGACGCGGGCGCACCGGGCGTTCGCGGGCTCGCGCCTGCTGACCGTGGTGAACGAGGGCGACCACGGCCTGTACGCGAACGGCAACGCCTGCGTGGACGACGTGGTGGAGGCGTTCCTGGTGGACGGCGCCGTCCCGAAGCACGACCTGACCTGTGCGGGCCTCCCCCTCCCCGAGCCCGTCACGACGGAGTCCGCACCCACGCTCAAACCGGGTCTCACGTTCCCCCTGTGACCGCCACGGGGTGACGGGCAGCCTCGCGCTCCCGTCACCCCCGATACCACCACCCTGACCGTTCCAGGTCAGCACCTGTGCCCACGGGTGACTCCCTTGTGCCGTTCGGACACCGTGCGTTGAAGTTGGCGGCGGACCGAACCTCGAAAGGGGAGCACATGCGCACAACGCTCATCGCGGTGCTGACCGCGCTGCTCACCGCCCCCCTGTCACCCGCCCCCCTGTCACCCGCGCCCTTGTTACCCGCGCCCTTGTTACCCGCGCCCCTGTTACCCGCGCCCTTGTTACCCGTGCCCGCCTCGGCACAGCAATCCCCCGAGGCGGGCGCGGGGACGGCGGACAAGCCGGTGCCCGAACACCTGCTGCGGCAGCGGATCGACTGGACCCCGTGCGCGGAACCCGACCTGGCGGGCCTGGAGTGCGGCGCCTACCGCGCCCCGCGCGACTGGACCACCCCGAAGGACGCCAGGACCATCACCATCGCGGTGAGCAGGCTCCGCAACGACGGCGCGACCCGCAGCGTGCTCACCAACCCAGGCGGCCCCGGCGGTCAGGGCAGGTTCACCCCCCTGATGCTCCAGTCGAGGCAACGCCTGGTCGACTCGGCCGAACTGATCGGCTTCGACGTCAGGGGAACCGGCGCGAGCACCAACCTGACCTGCGGAAACCTGGACTGGGAACTGGTGGCCGACCCCCGAGACCGCAGCCGCCCCAACGTCAAGCGCCTCTACGACGCGGCAGAACTGCAAGCACAGGCCTGCCAAACCCTCTCCGGCGACCTGCACCGCGTGGTCAACACCGAGCAGACCGCCCGCGACCTGGACCTCCTGCGCCACCTCCTGGGCCGCGACCGGATCGACTGGGTCGGCTACTCCAGCGGGAGCTGGCTGGGCGCGCACTACACGGCCCTCTTCCCCAGGCGGGTGGGCCGTTTCGTGCTCGACTCGAACCCAGACCTCACCGCCACCTTCCAGACGATGTTCCACGACTACTTCGCCCAAGCCTTCCAACGCCGCTTCGACGTGGACTACCTGCCGTGGATCGCGAAGCACCACGACACCTACGGCCTGGGCAGAACCCCGGAGGAGGTGCGGCGGGTCTACGAGGCCGTGCGCGCGAAGCTGGCCGAGGCCCCGCTCCCCCTCCCGAACGGCACAACCCTGGACACGATCGCCTTCGACCGGGCCATGTTCCGCACGCAGTACCGAAAACTCCTGTTCCCCCTGGTCACCCCAGACCTGGCCGACCTAGCCCGCCTCTTGGGCGTGGTGTCCTCCTCCAAGGCACAGCAACCCAACCCCCCTGCCCCTGACGCGCTGACCGAACTCCACGCACTGACCGAACTGACCCGCCGGTACCCGGACGCGGAAACCGCCACCCTGTTCGCGGTGGCCTGCAACGACACCCCGTTCCACGGCAACCGCAAGACCTTGGCCAGGGACGCGGAACGCACCGGCACCCGCTACCCGTTCTTCGGCTACCACCAACTACTGGCCCCGTGCGCCTTCTGGCCCCGCCCAGAACTCACCCTCCCGAAGCCCACCGGCGAGGGCGCACCCCCGATCCTGATGGTCCAGTCGGAACGAGACCCGGCAACCCCAATAGAGGGCGCCCAAAAATCCCACAAGGCCCTCAAAAACTCCCGAATGCTGACCGTGCAAGACGAGGGCGACCACGGCATGTACGCGGTGGCGAACAACCCGTGCGTAGACCAAGCAGTGGAGTCCTACCTGGTGGACGGAACCACCCCACCCCAAGACCTGACCTGCCCAGGAATGCCCCTACCGGCACCAGCCGACCTGGGTGAAGCGGTCATGCTGCCGTTCCTGCCGATCGGCTCCCCGCTGTGACCTCGCGTTGAGCAGCAGAGGATTTCGGGGACATTTCGCAGGGACAATGCCCTCGACACCCTGACCAAAACATTACCAAAAGAATGACTTAACCATAACAGACACCATTGCAACCCGACTACGAAATGAAAAATCAGGCCTACACGCCACTTTTAGACAGCAAGAGCGGCTCGCCATACCTGCTCTCGCGCCATGTTCTCCCAACAACCGAGTCCAAGACACCACCATCGAGCTCGTAACCAAGCGCAGCTGCCAGGACATGCGCAGCCAGCCTGGGAGGAATAGCGTTCCCGATCTGCTGGGAAACATCTCTGCCCGACCACGGATAGTCAAGAGGAAAGGTCTGCAACCTGCCAGCCTCCGAATTAGTGAACCGGCTCAGTTCAACCCCGGATTCCGAAACAAGCCTATTTCTAGAAATTTTACCAGTCACAGTGGCCGAGGGCTCGAAAGAAGTTCGACGACCGCGCGCTTTAGGATCTCCACCAGTTCCGTAGTTTGAAATGACGGTGAAATTTTCACTTCTCCCAAGCGCCGCCCCCATGCTCTCCCATGGTCGAAGTTTTCCACCAACCACAGCACGGGGAACCCCCTTCCTGTACGGATGGTGGGTAGCTCCGGGAAGAGAAGGCTGCCGATCTCGACGTGCGATCAAAATGGCCCGCTTGCGCGTTTGTGGAACTCCAAATTCTTCAGTTTTCAAGATCCCACAACACGCCTTGTACCCAATACCTTCGAAAGCTTCCTTAAACCCTTCCCAGACTGGCAGCACGGCTGGAACCTGCTCCAGCACCACCACCTCGTAAGGGCGATTAATCCTGTGCGCTTCCAGCACCCAGCGCAATGGTTCGAGGACAAGGCCAGTGCGCTCGTCGTCCAGCGACTTCAAGTCCTCAAAAACACCGTCGTCCCCAGCCGCCATCCTTTTAGCGAAGGAGAGCACTTGATCCAACGCGCGACGCCCGGCACCACCACCGGCGACAGTATACGTTTGACAAGGGGGCCCTCCGGCAAGAATCGTCGCCTTCGGAAAGTCAGCAGGCCCATAGTCGCGAACATCGCCTTGACGTGTGCCAAGCCCGGCAGCAGCACGAGTCGCGCACGCGTTCGAGTCCCACTCGACCCCGTCCACCTCTACCCCGAGCCAGTGCGCGGCGACGTCCAACCCGCCCGGCCCCGCGAAGAGGTCAACCATGCGCCCCTGCGACCGTAGGGGGATCTGCAACTGCGAGGAGGACATGGCCACAGATTTTAGACGGTGACGCACAGAACACCCCGCTCGCAACGCCGCCGAGAAAACCCGTGATCAGAGGGCGATCGCGAAGGGACAGCCGGTAGCCCCGTCCGAGCCACGGGACTGCCGCAGAGGCTCTGCCACGCCCCTCGAAGACACTTGCGACACCAGCGGGGCTTCACTCCACCACCCACTCCTCAGTCCTCGATGCCCGCATCTTCCGAACAGCTCGACGTCACACGGGATACGGTTCACCGGTGACCGACGAAGCAACCCTGTTCAGCATCGAGGCCGCCGTTGGACCCACCGGTGGTGAAGATACCCGGACAGCACCCTCAGCTGATCCACCACTCAGCGCAGTCGAAGCCTGGTTCTCCAGCGAGAAAAACTACAAAGATCGTTTCGGCATGCTGCTGCGACAGTCTCTGGACGAGGTTCTTGACGGGCAGCGCACAGGACGCTACGACATTGAAAAACTTGAGAAAACAGAAAAAACTTACCTAGGCACCAAGGTGGAAATTCTGATACGACACGAGTTCGGCCTGCTAGCCGGCAATCAGATGGACTACCTGATCAGCGGACATGAAGTTGATTCAAAGTTCTCCATTCGCGGATCATGGTCGATCCCCACCGAAGCAGTCGGACACCTTTGCCTGCTCTCATCTGCGGATGACCGCAAAGGAATATTCAGCGTCGGCATCATTAGAATCACCGAAGAAATCTTGAATAAAGGAAAAAATAAAGATCAGAAGACAACCATCCGAGCTTCGGAAAGAAACCGGATACGCTGGCTCGCCCAGGAAGAGGCGCTCCCCGAGAACATCCTCCTCAAGCTGCCCCCGGCAACTGCCGATGCAATCATGCGGTCAAGTTCGGGACAGCAGAGAATAAACGAGCTCCTCAGGCGAGTACAAGGAAGGGTAATCGACCGAAATACGGCTATCACCGTAGCGAGGCAAGCTGACGGTCTCAAGCGGTGTCGTGACGCGCGCATACACCTCGCAAAAGAGGGGCTAGTCGTCCTGGGACATCAGGGAAATTCTCCAATAATCGCAGAAAGTCTAGGCCTCCCTACCCCCAGGAAGGGGACCTTCATCTCGGCTCGCTTGGTTCAAGTGAACGACAGTACTCCAGAAAGATCAGCCGCTAAAATCGGAGAAAAATATTACGCCCTGGCGCACGAGGACGACCCGGTTCACATCGCACCCAACATCAACTACTAGCCACCACAAATCCGACAAAACTCCAAACTGCCGAGGCGGTAGTTGACCAAAACTCGCTCTAGTAATGCTGG
The DNA here is from genome assembly GCF_024171695.1 of Actinosynnema pretiosum. Classification (GTDB taxonomy): domain Bacteria; phylum Actinomycetota; class Actinomycetes; order Mycobacteriales; family Pseudonocardiaceae; genus Actinosynnema; species Actinosynnema pretiosum. The sequence continues at coordinate 64,358 of NZ_JAMTCF010000027.1, forward strand.
TACCCACCGGCCTGCCGCCGCTTGGCCGCGTAAACCCCGGCTTCCGTCCTCCGGTCAAACCCGAGCTTGTGCAGCAGCGACGACACGTAGTTCTTCACCGTCTTCTCCGCGAGGAACAACCTCCCCGCGATCTGCCGGTTGGTCAGCCCCTCCGCGATCAAATCCAGGATTCGCCGCTCCTGCGGGCTGAGCGACGCGTACCGGGGATCCTCCACCGGCCCCCCGCGCAACCGCTGCAGCACCGTCGCCGTCACCCCCGCGTGCAACAACGACCCGCCCGAGGCCAAAGTCCGAATCGCCGAGACCAGGTCATTCCCGGATACCTGCTTCAACATGTACCCGGCAGCCCCGGCCATGATCGCCCCGAACAGCGCCTCGTCATCGTCGTAAGACGTCAACATCAAACAAGCCGGCGGCGGCTGGTTGCCCGACCTGATATCCCGGCACACCCCCACCCCCGACCCGTCCGGCAGGCGCACGTCGATCACCGCCACGTCCGGCTTCAGCTCCGCCGCCGCGGCGACCGCGTCCGCCGCCGTCCCGGCCTCGCCGATGACGGAGATGTCCGCCTCCACCTCCAACAGCTGCAACAACCCCCGCCGGACGATCTCGTGATCGTCCACCAGCAGCACCGAGATCGTCATCCCGCGAGCACTCCCCACGTCGTCCGAACCCCGAGGGCTAGGCGGCCACCAGCGGAACCGACCACCGGATCACCACCCCCTGCCCCGCACCGCTCTCCACCTCGCACACCCCGTCCCACCGCTCGGCCCGCGCCCGCATGTTCACCAGCCCGCCGATGTGCCGCCCCTGCACACCGGGCAGCCCCGCCCCGTCGTCGGACACCACCAGCCGCACCGAGGTCGCCGCGCCGTCCACCGACAGCCGCACCCACACCCGCTCGGCCCCCGAGTGCCTGGCCGCGTTGGCCAGCGCCTCCCGCAGGGTGGCCAGCAGGTCGGGCCGGATCTCGTCAGGCACGAGCGAGTCGATCGCGCCCTCGACCACCAGCTCCGGCTCGAACCCGAGCATCCGCACCGACTCCTGCACGGCCGCCAGCACCTGCGAGCGCAGGCTGGACACCCCGGACGGCTCCTGCAGCGAGAAGATCGTCCGCCGGATCTCCCTGATCGTCTGGTCGACCTCGCTGACGAACTCCCCCAGCCGCTGGGCCACCACCGGCTGCTCGATCAGCCCGTTGAGCCCCTGCAACCCCAGCCCCAGCCCGAACAGCCGCTGCACCACCAGGTCGTGCAGGTCGCGGGCGATGCGGTCGCGGTCCTCCAGCACCGCGATGCGCCGCCCCGCGCCCTGCGCCTTGGTGAACTCCAGGATCAGCGCGGCCTGCCGGGCGAACGCCTCCACGAGCGCCACGTCGGCCCGGTCGAACGTGCTGCGCTCCGGCCCCCGGACCACGAGCAGCACGCCGAGCACCCGGTCGCCCGCCGCGAGCGGCACGATCACCACGGGGCCGGCGCGCCCGGCGTGGCCGGGCAGCTCGTCCAGCACCTTGGGCCTGCCGCTGGTGAACACCTCGCGGCTGGCGCTGCCCTCCCTGGACACCGTGAACCCGCGCAGCGCCCCGTCCTCGACCCGCACGTGCAGCTCGCCGTCCGCGTCGGGCATGGCCATGGCCGCGCTGACCGCGTCGGCGGCGATCCTGGCGCGCACCGCGACCAGGCGCAGCGCGTCGCGGTCCGGGGTGCCGGTGAGCAGCGCGTTGGTGACCTCGTTGGACGCGCGCAGCCACACCTCGCGCTGCCGCGACTCCTCGTAGAGCCGGGCGTTCTCGATCGTGATGCCCGCCGCGGCGGCGATGGCCGTGACGACCTCGCGGTCGGGGTCGGTGAACCCGCCGCCGCCGATCTTGTCGGTGAGGTAGAGGTTGCCGAACACCTCGCCGCGCACCCGCACGGGCACGCCGAGGAACGCCGGGTCTCCGGGGTCGAACGAGGTGGGCGCGCCACCGGCGCGCGCGGCGCCGTCCTCGCCGACGGTGAACTCCAGCAGCTTCCGGTCCGGTCCGACGACGGCGAGCGCGCCGTAGCGGGCGCCCGCGAGGTCGCACGAGGACTCGACCAGCCTGCGCAGCACGTCGGGCAGCGACAGGTCGCTGGCCAGCGACACGACCGCGCCGAGCAGCCTGCGCATCCGCTCCTGGGAGTCGACCACCTCGGCGGAGCGCTCGGTCAGCAGACCGACCAGCGCTTCTAATCGCGTCGCGTTCGGGTCCCCCACCGGGTCGAGGTTATCGGTCACGGCGCTGGAATGCGACGACCCGTCATGAGCTCGACGACCATGCTCAGGTAGTGGTCACCGCCCTCGATACCCCTGGTGGGCAGCTCCAGCGCGCGGGCCCGAGCCAGCGACCCCTCGTCCAGCAGCTCGGTGACGTGCCCGACCACCAGCACCGACCAGCCGGACGACAGGTCGTCGGCGATCTGGTCGACCTCGAACGCCACGATGCTGTCGCGGGTCCCCGCCGCGGCGCTGCCGCGCGGGACGCGCATGACCAGCGCTCCCCGGTCGACGACGTAGACCACCGGGTGGACGACGGGCAGCGCGTTGGCGGTGTACACCAGCCTGCCGACGCCCTGGGTGGCGAGCAGCCGCAGGCACTCCTCGTGCGGGAGCACCTCCAGCCCAGCCGAGTCCAGCATCGCACCCTCTTATCCATCCCCCGGATCGACCACGCCCCCGTTGCCGGGTGTCTAAGTTCGGGCACGGAGGGTGGAGCTGCCTAGGGGCATAAGACCCCCTGTCGTCATCTCAGCCCGTTGGTTCACCTGATCGGGGGATAGCGAATGGGCCTGCTCGACGTCGCGGGGCTGCTGCGGCGACTGCGCGTGGTGGCCGAGCCGCCGAGCGCGGACGCGCTGACCCGGTTGCACCGGGCGTTCGTGGCGCGGGTGCCGTACGAGAACTCGGAGATCCAGCTGGGCCGCCCCACCTCGGTGGACCCGGCGGAGACGGCGGCCAGGATCGTGGACCGGGGGCGCGGCGGGTACTGCTTCCACCTGAACGGGGCCCTGTCCGCACTGCTGCGGGAGCTGGGCTACCGGGTGACCGAGCACGCCGGGCACGTCCAGGGCCGCGCCGGGGAGCCGCCGGAGCTGAACCGCTCGCACCTGGCGCTGATCGTCTCCGGGCTGCCGTCCCCGGACGCCCCGGACGGCCGCTGGCTGGTGGACGTCGGCCTCGGCGACGGCCTGCGCTCCCCGCTGCCGCTGCGCGCGGGCGAGCACCGGCAGGAGGTCCTCGGGTTCGGCCTCGCCGAGTCGGCGCTGGTGCCGGGCTGGCGGTTCGCGCACGACCCGAGGGGCAGCTTCCACGCCGTGGACGTCGAGTCCGAGCCGACGACCACCGGGACGTTCGCGGCGCGGCACCACCACCTGTCGACGTCCCCGGACTCGCCGTTCGTCCGGGCGTTCACCGCGCAGCGGGTGGACGCGACCGGGCTCGACCTGCTGCGGTCGCTGACCCTGACCAGGCGCGAGGCCTCAGGTGACCGGACCCTGCTGCTGGAGTCGCGCCGGGACTGGGCGGCGGCGCTGGCCGACGTGTTCGGGCTGGTGCTCGACCCAGCGGAGCTGGACGTGGTGTGGCCGAAGGCGCTCGCCCAGCACGAGGCGCGCCTCGCGGTCCGGGAACGGCTCAGGTGAGCCCGATCGTGATCTGCTCGTCGACCACGCCCCGGTAGCGCGGCCCGGCGGCCTGGCGCAGCGCGCCGTCCAGCACCGGCAGCGCCGCGAAGCTGTCCGCGACCGGCAGCCGGTAGCGGCCGTCCTCGCGGCGCAGCAGGTGCGCCATCTCCGGGTGCCGCGCGGCGAAGCCGGGATCGCCGGGGAACAGGTCGAGCCGCAGGAACGTCCTGGGCACGCTCCTGCGCGCCATCCCGCCGTCCACCGACCGGGAGACAGACACCGCGCCCAGCTCGCCCCAGGCGACCGCCCACGGCTTGCCCTGCGGGTCGTCCCAGCGCACCCCCTGCGCCTCCACGACGAGCGCGCGCGGCCTGCTGAGCTTCTTCCAGGCGAGCAGCGGCAGCAGGCCGAGCGCGACGAGCCCGCCCCCGATCACCAGCAGGGCGAGCCCGCCGGTCGAGGCGAAGCCGACCAGCCCGAGCACGCCGAGCGCGAGCGCGACGCCCGCGCCGACCAGCGCCTTGCGGGTGGACGGGCCTGCGACGTCGATGACCACCGGGTGCACGGTGCTTCCTCCTGGACTGGCTGGTGGGGCTGCTCGGGACCGGGTCCGGGGTCTCAGGTCAGGCCGACCGAGAACCCCTCGTCGACCACACCCCGGTAGCGCGGCCCGGCGGCCTGGCGCAGCGCGCCGTCCATGACCGGGATCAGCCCGGCGGAGTCGCCCAGCGGCAGCCGGTACCGGCCGTCCGGCAGGGCGAGCCGCGCCATCTGCGGGTGCCTGGCCGCGAACCCGGCCGGGTCGGCGGGGAACAGGTCGAGCCGCACCATGGTCCGGCGCACGAGGTTGGACGGGGACACGATCGGCTCCTTGGTGCGGGAGACCGACACCGCGCCCAGCTCGACCCACCCGACCGCCCAGGCCGCGCCCTGCGGGTCGTCCCAGCGCACGCCGGGCGCCTCGAAGACGAGCTTGCGCGGTCGGCTGAGCTTCTTCCAGGTGATGATCGGCAGGATCCCGATGCCGGTGAACACCACGCCGATGACCAGGGCGATCGTGCCGCCGCCGAACTCGCCGTCCCCGTACGCCGACACCGCGCCGACCAGCGCCATGACGCCCAGCACGAGCGCGACGACACCGCCGATCAGCGCCTTGCGGGTGTCCCTGGTGCCGACGTCGATGACCACGGGGTGCACGGGGTTCCTCCTGGGGGTCTGCTGCCCGCCAGCCTCCCAGAAACCGCACCGCGCCCGCCGGGAGTCCGAAGCATTCCCCGCGCCGGGGGCGTGACCACGCTTACGCGGGGAGCCGCCCCGCCTCCTCAGCCCTTCGGCACCCGCACGATCAGCGCGTCGCCCTGCCCGCCGCCACCGCACAGCGCCGCCGCGCCGACGCCGCCGCCCCGCCTGCGCAGCTCCAGCGCCAGGTGCAGCGCGATCCGCGCCCCGGACATGCCGATCGGGTGGCCGAGCGCGATCGCCCCGCCGTTGACGTTGACCTTGTCCGCGCTGATCCCCAGCTCGCGCGTGGACACCAGCCCGACCGCCGCGAACGCCTCGTTGATCTCCACCAGGTCCAGGTCGGCGGGGCTGATGCCCTCCTTGGCGCAGGCCGCCTTGATCGCGTTGGACGGCTGCTCGTGCAGGCTCGCGTCGGGCCCGGCGACCACGCCGTGCGCGCCGATCTCGGCCAGCCACTCCAGCCCGAGCTCCTCGGCCTTGTCCTTGCTCATCACCACGACGGCCGCCGCGCCGTCCGAGATCTGGGAGGCCGACCCGGCGGTGATGGTGCCGTCCGCCGCGAACGCGGGCCGCAGCCGCGCGAGCGTCTCGACGGTGGTGTCGGCGCGCACGCCCTCGTCGGTGCTGACCAGCACCGGGTCGCCCTTGCGCTGCGGGACGGCGACGGGCGCGATCTCCTCGGCGAACAGCCCGGCCTCGGCGGCGCGCGCGGCGAGCCGGTGCGAGCGGGCGGAGAACTCGTCCTGCTCGGCGCGGGTGACCCCGTGCCCGGCGTTGTGCTTCTCGGTGGACACGCCCATCGCGACCTGGTCGAACGCGCAGAACAGCCCGTCGTTCGCCATGTGGTCGACCAGGGCGGTGTCGCCGTACTTGAACCCGCCGCGCGAGTCCTTGAGCAGGTGCGGGGCCTGGGTCATGGACTCCTGGCCGCCCGCGACGACCACGTCGAACTCGCCCGCGCGGATCAGCTGGTCGGCGAGCGCGATGGCGTCCACGCCGGACAGGCACACCTTGTTGATCGTCAGCGCGGGCACGGTCATCGGGATGCCCGCGTGCACCGCGGCCTGCCTGGCCGGGATCTGGCCCGCACCGGCCGTGAGCACCTGACCCATGATCACGTACTGGACCTGCTCGGGCGCGACGCCCGCGCGCTCCAGCGCGGCCTTGATCGCGACGCCGCCGAGCTGGGCGCCGGAGAAGTCCTTGAGCGAACCGAGCAGCCGCCCCATCGGGGTGCGGGCGCCGGCGACGATGACGGAACCACGGGACACGACGGCCTCCACGCGAGTGAACACTGGTTAACTCAGCGCCACCACGGTACCGGCCCCCGCAGACCACTACGGGTGTGAGGCAGGGCACAAGCCCCTCGGGGGGACCGCCGCTACGCTCCGCGAGCATGGAGCTGCTGAGCGGGTTGGTCACGGCGGTGGACCACGTGGGCATCGCGGTGCCCGACCTGGACGAGGCGATCGCCTTCCACCGCGACACCTTCGGCCTCGTCGTCGCGCACGAGGAGGTCAACGAGGAGCAGGGCGTGCGCGAGGCCATGCTGCGCGCCCCCGGCGACGACGGCGGCGGCACGGCGGTGCAGCTCCTGGCCCCGCTCAGCCCGAAGTCGACCATCGCGAAGTTCCTCGACCGCTCGGGCCCCGGTCTCCAGCAGCTGGCCTACCGGGTGTCCGATGTGGACGCGGCGGCCGAGCGGCTGCGCGCGGCGGGCCTGCGGGTGCTGTACGCGAGCGCCAAGCGCGGCACGGGCGGCAGCCGGGTGAACTTCGTGCACCCCAAGGACGCGGGCGGCGTGCTGGTCGAGCTGGTGGAGCCCGCCGAGCACTGATCCCCGGCCCGCCGGAGCCGCCGAGGGGGCGTTCCCGACCCGTCCGGAGCGCCCCCGAACGGACCACGCGCGGCGGCCCGCCCAGGTCCATGATCCTGATCTCGCAAGGGAGATCCGTCCCGCTGTGCGGCCTTCGAGTGCCGGTGGGACACCCGGAGCGGGTAGCGTTGGCGGCATGGGCCTCGCCGACGACCGTGACCTCGTTCCCCTCGGCTCCGGCTTCGACATCGTCAAACGCGGGTACGACCGCGGGCAGGTCGAGGAACACCTGGAGCGCCTCGATTCCGACCTCCGCCTGCTCGCCGCCGACCGCGACGCGGCCATGTCGCAGACCAGCGACCTGGCGCGCCAGCTGGAGGCCGCGCGCTCCGAGATGGCGGACCTGCGCAACCAGATCGACCGGCTGTCGATGCCCCCCACCACGCTGGAGGGGCTGAGCGAGCGGTTGCAGCGGATGCTGCGGCTGGCCCAGGACGAGGCCAACGAGATCAAGGCGCGCGCCGAGGCCGAGGGCGGGCACATCCGGGCCAAGGCCGAGTCGGACGCGGGCGCGCTGCGCAGCCGGTACGACGCGCTGATCGGCGAGCTGGACCAGCGCCGCGCCGACATGGAGAACGAGCACCGGGGCGTGCTGGAGGGCGCGCGCGCCGAGGCCGAGAAGATCGTCGCGGACGCGCGCGAGCAGGCGGGCCGGATCGACCAGGAGGCGCAGCAGCGCCGCACCACGGTCGAGGAGGACTTCGAGATCGCGATGGCGGCCCGTCGCGTCGAGTCGATGAAGACGCTCGCCGAGCAGGAGGCGGGCAGCAAGAACGAGGCCGAGCGCAGGCTCCGCGAGGCGACCGACGAGGCGGCCCGGATCAGGGCGCAGGTCGCCCAGGAGCAGGCGGCGGCGAACGCGGAGGCCCAGCGCCTGGTGCGCGAGGCCACCGAGGAGGCGAACCGCAGGCGGCACGACTCGCTGTCCGAGGCGACCGCGCGCGTGCAGGAGGCCACGGACGAGGCGAACCGCCGGGTCCGGGAGGCCACCGAGGAGTCCAACCGCAGGGTGACCTCGGCGACGCAGAAGGTCGAGGCGCTCAAGCAGCTGCGCAACCGGCTGTCGCAGCAGCTGCACTCGGTCCGCTCGGCGCTGCTCGACGTGACCCCGCTGCTGGACCCGCTGGACGACGAGCAGCAGGCCCGCGCCGCCGAGGAGGCCTCGGGCGCCCAGCCGCAGGTGGCGGCGACGCAGGTGGCCGCCTCGATCGCGACGTCCCAGGTGACCGCCGGTTCGCCGCCGAAGCCCGCGGGCGCGGAGGCGACCCAGCTGATGGCGCGCCCGAAGCCGGTGGACAAGAAGGCCGCCGAGGTCGACCCGGTGACCGTGCAGCTCGCGGGCAAGCAGGCCGAGCAGCAGGAGAACAAGCCCCCGCAGGCCCCGGACGGCCCGACCCAGAAGATGGTCCGCCCGATCCCGCCGAAGGCGCAGCCCGCCCAGCGCTGACCCCCGCGCCGAGCGGCGCAGACCCCGAAGGCAAGGCCCAGCGAAGAACCCCCGGCTCCGGTCGGGGGTTCTTCGCGTCGGGGGGTGGGCCGGGCGGGACGGCGACCGGACCGCCGCCCCGGCCCTACCTCCCGCAGCTCACCCCCCGCCGCTCACACCCCCGTCGCACGCCGCCACGCCAGCACCGCGTCCGCGAACGCCTCCGGCGCCTCCCAGGGCGAGAGGTGCCCGACCCCGGCCAGCTCGACGCACGTCCCCCCGACCTCCTCGGCCAGCGCGCGCGCCTGCTCCGGCGGGGTGAGCGCGTCGTGCTCGCCGACCACCACCAGCACCGGCACGCCCGCCTCCCGCAGCGCCCCGGTGGAGTCCGGCCGCGCGGCCATCGCCCGCTGCGCCCAGGCCACGTCCTCCGCCCGCTGCTCCAGCACCACCGCCCTGACCTCGTCCACCAGCGGCGACCCCGGCGCGAGCAGCCCGGTCACCGAGCCGACCACCGCGCCCACCCCGTCCTCCTCGACCTCGCGCGCCACCGCCAACCGCTTGTGGCGGGCATCCTCGGTGTCGGCGACGGCCTTGGTGTCGACCAGCACCAGCCCGGCCACCCGCTCGGGCGCGATCCGCAGCAGCGCCATCGCGACGTACCCGCCCATCGAGCACCCGCCGAGCACCACCCGCCCGATCCCGCGCCCGTCCAGCTCGGCCAGCACCCGTCGGGCCGCCCCCTCCAGGTCGGGCTCGCCGTGGGCGCGCTGGTCGGGCGTGATCGCGGAGAGCCGCTCGCGGACGCCGTCCCACATGCGGGAGTCGACGGGGAAGGCGTGCAGCAGGACCAGCGGCGCGTTTTCCATGCCCCCAATCTGTCAGACCCCACCGCTACCGTCGCCGCATGAGCGATCACGCGGCGCGCTACCCGGAGCGGGCGCGGACCGAACGCCTGCTGCTGCGCAGGACCACCGGGGCCGACCTGGGCGCGGTGACCGAGGTGCTGTCCGACCCGGCGGCGCACGCCCACAACCCGGCGCGCCCGAGGACGCCGGGGGAGGTGGCCGACCTGCTGGCGAGCTGGGAGGTCCACTGGCGGGACGACGGCATCGGCTACTGGGCGGTGCTCTCGCGGGAGGGCGGGGAGCTGCTCGGCGTCGGCGGCCTGCGCGCGCACGACCTTGGCGGCGAGCGGGTGCTGAACCTGTCGTACAGCTTCCGCCCGAGGCACTGGGGCCGGGGCTACGCCACCGAGATGGCGGGCGCGGCGCTGGGGCACGCGGCGGTCAGCCACCCGGCCTGGCCACCGGTGATCGTCACGGCGGCGGAGAACACCCCGGCCCAGCGGGTGGCCGAGAAGCTGGGCTTCGCGCACGCCGGCGAGGTGGCGCAGGACCCGGAGGAGGGCGAGCTGCGCGTCTACCGCAGGCCGTGAGGCCGCGCGTCCGGCCGGGCCCCGGCCCCCGCGACCAGCCCGGCTACCACCGCCGGGACGACGGTCCTCGCCGCGCGCGGGCGCTCCAGCAGGACTGGTGCCAGTGCCTGCGGTCCTCGACCGAGCCGTAGTCGGCGGCGGGCCAGGCCACCACGTGCGGGGTGCCCGGCCGGATCTCGTGGTCGCAGCCGGGGCAGCGGTAGGTCTTCGTCGTGCCCGCGCCGGAGATGTTGCGGACCAGCCACTCGCCGTCCGAGCCCGACTCGGACCGCGCCCAGCCGTGCCCGCCCGGAGTGGACGGCTCTCCGGTGTGCTTGGGGCGGTTGCGGCGCGGCACGCGACAACCGTATCCGCACCCGGCATCCCCCGAACGCACCAAGCCCCCCGACGGGCGGCGCACGGTCGGAGACCTCCATCACGCGACCGGGTTCACCCGTCCGAGGAGAGCCGGGGACCCTGGTGCCCACCGCGCACCCCGCGCGACAATGGTGCGGTGCCGACCTACGAGTTCCGCTGCCGCGCGTGCGGCTCGACCTTCGACGTCCAGCGCCCGATGAGCGAGGCGTCCGCCCCCGCGAGCTGCCCGGACGGGCACGAGGACACGGTGAAGCTGCTGTCGATGGCGGGCCTGAGCTCGGGTGTCAACGCGCCCCAGGGCGGTGGTGGCGGCGGCTGCTGCGGTGGCGGCTGCTGCGGCTGACCGCCCCCGGCTCCGCAGGGACCGGCCGGGCACGCGGCCCGACCGGTCCCGGAGCACGGCTCACCGAGGGGCCGGGCAGTCGAACGGGGCCGGTCCGGCGCTCGCGCGGGGCCGATGCCGCCGCTCCGAAGTCGTCGGTGCCGACCGGGACCGGCCCGGCGCACGGAGCCGGCCCCGGCTCACCTCGGGCCGATCACGGCTCCTCGGCCAGCAGCTTCTCCGCAACGGCCTTGCCCTGCTCGCAGATCGCCCCGTACTTGGCCGACCCGTCGATCACGATGATCCCGACCCCGCCCCCGGCGTAGTCCATGACCATCACGCACGACGGCTGCACGCTGGAGTCCGTGGTCCGGTCGAAGTAGGTGATCTTGCGCCCGTCGACGGTGTACTCGCCGTTGGTCTTGTCCAGCGTGATCGGCCGGTCCTCGCGGAAGCGCAGCGTCACGCCGACGTCCAGCGTGCCGGTGCTGTGCTGCCACTTGCAGGACTGGTCGAACTCCTTGTCGTAGCCGACGTCGGTGGGCGGGGCGGACTTGTCCGCCACCTCGTACGGCAGGTCGCGCCAGCTGATCAGGTCGCAGTAGTCCTGCGCGCTCGCGCTGTCGTCCCCGCTCGGCTTGGTGCTGCTGGGGCTGGTCGACGAGAACGGCTGCTCCACGTCGAGCACTCCCGGAACCGGGGTCCCGTTGACCGAGTGGGTGCACGCGCTCGTCGCGCCGAGCACCAGCACCATGAGTGAGATCACCGCGCGCCGCATGGCACCACCATGCCAAAAGGGTGAGCGCCTTGTCCCGCCAGGTGCGCCCACCGGCCCAACCTCCGCCGCCGAACCGCGCTGACCAGGGCTTCCGCGCACCCCCACCGACCGCTCCGCTCCGCCATCCGCCGGACCCCGGCCGGACGACCCCGCCCAGGTCCGGCTACGTCGGGTAGTCCGCCGCCGCTCACTCGCCGAACCCGCGCGCGGCCAGCGCGGTCACCCGCCGCACCGCCTCCCCGGCGTCGGCCCCGACCGCGACCACCTCCACCCGGTCCCCGCCGGTCGCACCGAGCCCGATCAGCTCCAGCACGCTGCGCGCGTCGACCTCCCGCCCGCCGTGCCGGACGACGACACGCGCGTCCAGCCCGACCAGCGCCCGCACGAGCAACCCGGCGGGCCGGGCGTGCAACCCGACGTCGTTGACCAGCGCCACCACCGCCCGCACCGCGCCATCCCCGGCAGCGGCATCCCCGGCAGCGCCACCGCCTGCCGCACCACCGCCGACCGCAGCGGCGCCGGCCGAGCTGCCACCGCCCGCAGTCCCGACCGCACCGCCGCCATCCGCACCGCCACCGCCCAGGCCTTCACCAGCCGCACCACCGGCAGGGCAGCCATCACCAGCGCCATCCCCGGCGACGCCACCGGTCACGCCACCGGCCCCCAGCGCAGCCGCCACCACCGCCTCCAGCGCCGCACCGCCCTGGGCCGCCACCGCCGCCGCGACGGCCCCGGTCACCAGCGGCGCGTCCACGACCACCGCGCCCCCGCCGCACTCCTCGACCGCCAGCTCGGCGACCATCCGGGCGCTCCCGAGGTCGAACAGCACCACGACCCCGTCGTCCCCACCACCCCCGGCGACCCCGAGCCCCTCCACCACCGCCGCGTAATCCGTCCCGAGCCCACCGCTCCCGTCCCCGCCGACGGCGACGAGCCGCACACCGGGCGCCATCTGCCCGGCCAGCTCCACCACCCCCTCGGCGAGCTTGCGGCTGTGCGACACCACCACGATCCCCACGCTCACCCGGCGGCCACCCGAGCCAGCGCCGCCAGCAGCAGCGCGGTCGACCGCGCGCCGGGGTCCACGTGCCCGACCGCCCGCTCCCCCAGGTACGAGGCCCGCCCCTTCCGCGCCACCAGCGGCGCGGTCGCCCGCGCCCCCTCGTCCGCCGCGGCGGCGGCAGCCGCCAGCACCTCGCCCACCCCGGCCGCGCCCAGCCCGGCCGCCGCCGCCGCGGCCGGGCTCAGCGCGTCCACCATCGTCTTGTCCCCGACCTGCGCCTTGCCCCGCGCCACCACCCCGTCCAGCGCCGCCCGCAGCGCGTGCGCGACGTCGTCCCCGGACAGCTCGGCCACCTCGCCGAGCGCCGTCGCGGCCCGCAGCAGCGCCGTCCCGTACAGCGGCCCGGCCGCCCCGCCCACGGTGGAGATCAGCGTCGTGGCGACCAGCTTCAGCACCGCCCCCGGCGTCGCGGGCGCGGCCAGCTCGACCTTCTCGGCGGCGGCCAGGAACCCCCGGCTCAGGTTCTCCCCGTGGTCCCCGTCGCCGATCTCCCGGTCCAGCCGCACCAGCTCGTTCCGGTGCTCCACCACCACGTCCGCCAGCACCCGGACGGCCCCGGCGACCTCGCGCGCCCCGCAGCCCATCACAGCCCCCAGCGCAGCGCGGCGGTGTGCACGGGCGCGTCCCACAGCTCGACCAGGTCGTCGTCCAGCTTCAGCAGGGTCAGGCTCAGCCCCTGCATCTCCAGGCTCGTCACGTACGACCCGACCAGCCGCCGCCGCACCACGATCCCGCGCTCGGCCAGCCGCGCCTCGGCGATCCCGTGCGCCAGGTACAGCTCGACCAGCGGTGTCCCGCCCATCCCGTTGGTGAGCAGCAGCACCTCGTCCCCGGCGGCGAACGGCAGGTCCTCCAGCACCGGCCCGAGCAGCGCGTCGACCAGCTCGTCGGCGCTGCCCAGCGGCGCCCGGCTGCGGCCGGGCTCGCCGTGGATGCCGATGCCGAGCTCCACCTCGCCGTCCCCGAGCTCGAAGCTCGGCTCGCCGACGTGCGGCACGGTGCCGGGCGCGAGCGCCAGCCCCATCGTCCGCACCCGGCCGACCACCTTGCGCGCGAGCGCCTCGCACCCGTCCAGGTCGACCCCGCGCTCGGCCGCCGCGCCGACGATCTTCTCCACCAGCACGGTCCCGGCGACCCCGCGCCGACCGGCGGTGTGCAGCGAGTCCGTCACCGCCACGTCGTCGTCGACCAGCACGGTCCGCACGTCCAGCCCCTCGGCGGCGGCCAGCTCGGCGGCGGTCTCGAAGTTGAGCACGTCGCCGGTGTAGTTCTTGACCAGCAGCAGCGCGCCGACGCCGCCGTCGGTGGCGGTGAGGGCGGCGAGCACCTGGTCGGGCGTCGGCGAGGTGAACACCGGGCCGGGGCAGGCCGCGTCGAGCATCCCGCGCCCGACGAACCCGCCGTGCAGCGGCTCGTGCCCGGACCCGCCGCCGGAGACGAGGGCGACCTTGCGGGACACCGGGGCGTCGGCGCGCAGCACGAGCGCCGGGTCGAGCCGCACGTCGAGCAGGTCGGGGTGCGCGGCGGCCACACCGCGCAGCGCGTCCACCACCACGGTCCCCGGATCGTTGATGACCTTCTTCACTGGAGCCTCCGATCGCCGCTGACCGTCCCTCCCATTCCTACCCGCTGGGAGGAGCGGGCACCGAGGGCCGAGGTCGACCGGGAACGCGGCCCTTCGGTGCTTGCGCCGGGGCCTCCGAGTGATCAGGATGGAGCGTTCGCCACGCCGGTCACCGCCCGCGCAGCACCCGCACCAGCCGCAGCACGCGCCGCACCGTCCGGTTCCCGCGCTCGTAGCTCATCGGGTCCAGCGCCCCGGCGAACCGCTGCCGCGACACCGCGTGCGCGTAGGTGAACTCGCGCAGCCCGTCCGCGCCGTGGATGCGCCCGAACCCGGAGTCGCCGACCCCGCCGAACGGCAGCGCGGGCACCGACGCGAACGCCAGCACCGCGTTGATCGACACCACCCCGCACCGCAGCCGGGCCGCCAGCTCCTCGCCGCGCGCCTTCGAGTACACCGCCGCGCCGAGCCCGTACCGCAGGGCGTTGGCCCGCCGCACCGCCTCGTCCGCGTCGGCCACCCGGTTGACCACCAGCGTCGGCCCGAACGTCTCCTCGGTGACCGCCGTCGAGTCCTCGGGCACGTCGAGCAGCACCACCGGCTCCACGTACGGCGGCCGGATCGACTCGCGCCCGCCGACCGCCGCCGTCGCGCCCCGGTCGAGCGCGTCGGCCACGTGCGCGGCGATGACGTCGACCTGCTTCGGCATGGTGATCGGCCCGAAGTCGGCGTCCGGCGACCCGCCGGGGCGCAGCTTCGCGGCCTTGCGGGTGACCAGCTCGACGAACTCGTCGGCGACGGCCTCGGCCACGTACACCCGCTCGACCCCGGCGCAGGACTGCCCGGCGTTGAACAGCCCGCCCCACACGGCCCCGCGCGCGGCGGCCTCCAGGTCGGCGTCCTCGGCGACGATCAGCGCGTCCTTGCCGCCGCACTCGACCAGCACGGGCGTGAGGGTGCGCGCGCACTCGGCCATGACCCGCCGCCCGGTGGCGGTGGACCCGGTGAACGCGAGCTTGTCGACGCCCGCGCCGCACAGCGCGGCCCCGGTCGGCCCGTATCCGGTGACCACCTGGAAGACCGGCTGCTCGGGCACGACCTCGGCGAACGAGTCGGCCAGGAACCGCCCGACGGCGGGGGTGTGCTCGCTGGGCTTGAACACCACGGCGTTGCCCGCCGCGAGCGCGTACGAGATGGACCCCATGGGCGTGAACGCCGGGTAGTTCCACGGCCCGATGACGCCGACGACGCCGAACGGCCGGTACTCCAGGGTCGCGGCGTGGTTGTGCATGACCAGGCCGGAGGCGACCTTGCGGCGGCCGAGGGTCTTGCGGGCGTGCTTGGCGGCCCAGTGCAGGTGGTCCAGGACGAGGGCGACCTCGATGCGCGCGTCGTCGGCGGACTTGCCGGTCTCGGCGCTGATCAGCGCGCACAGCTCGTCGGCGCGGCGGCTGAGCAGCCTGCGCCAGCGGTCGAGCCGGGCGCGGCGCCCGTCGAAGCCGAGGGCGGCCCAGTGGACCGACGCGTCGCGGGCCCTGCGGACGGCGGTGGCGACCTCGTCCGCGCCGTGCACGGGGTACCGGCCGACGACCTCGCCGGTGCGCGGGTCGTGCGAGGTGAGCTGCTCCGGCTCGTCCCCGCCTCGCTCGGACTTCGCCTCCGCGGTCTGCGTCATCGGGGGACCTCCACGATCGGGTGTTACCGAACGGTAACGGGTTGTGCTCCCCCTGTCACGCCCCGGTTCAGCCGCGCGGCAGCTTGGCGACCAGCGACTTGGCGACGGTGGTGATCGTCCCGCACCGGTCGTACTGGACGTCCTTGGCGCCCGAGGTCGTCACCCTGACGATCTCGGCGCCGCCGGTCCCGAGGTCGCGGTGCGTCCACTCGATCTTGCAGGAGGGGAACGCCGAGCCGCTCTCGTCCAGCACGCGCCCGGTGACGCCGCCGCCGAGGTCGACGTCGGTGGTCTTGTCGCCGGGGAGCTTCCTCGGCGCGGAGGCGAGCTGCTGGAAGGCGAGCATCAGGCTGCGCTCGCTGCTGCTCCAGCTGCACGTGGGCAGGCCGATCGGGACCTCCAGGACCGTCGAGCCGGACGCGCTGATCGCGGCCTCGACCACGGCCGGGTCGGGGGCGCGGCACGGGTCGACCGAGGCCAGCGAGCCCTTGGTGCTGGACTTGAGCGCCGAACCGGCCTTGACCCGCTTGATCGCCGAGGTCAGGAGCTCGCGGCCGATCTCGCAGTTGTTGTCGCTCTTGTAGCCGATCTGCGCGGTGAGGTCCATGGGCGGCTCGTCCTGGAACACGCCGGAGACGAAGCAGGCCTGCCCCTCCAGCACGTTCTCGCCGAGCTTGAGGCCCTCGATCCGCTTGTCGGACTTCGCGTACAGCGCGGACGAGCTGCGGAACGCCAGGGTGACGGACAGGCTCTTGCCCGCCTTGTCCTTCATGTAGTTGCTGCACTCGCCGAAGTTGTTGCTGTTCAGCTCGGCGGGCGTGCCGTACTTCCTGAGCACGGTCTCGTCCACCAGCTTGCACACGTCCGTGGCGCGCAGCTTCTCGCCGGTGAACTCGGCGGACACCGGGGCGCCGACCGAGCCGGGCGGGACGCCCTCGTCGTTGCCGCCGCCGTTCTCGTCCGCGCTGTTCGCGGCCGCGGCGTCGAGCGTCTCCCTCGGGTACGGGGAGTGCTTGGCGAGGTCGGTCCCGGAGCACCCGGCCACGACGAGGAGCAGGGCGCAGAGCACGGCGGCGGATCGGTGCACGAACTGCACGGTAGCGACCGTTCGGGTCCGGCGTGGCGGCATCGGGGTGTTCCGCCTCACGATGCGATCACAACACGCCTCGGAAACGATTCAGACGCCCCGTTCCCACGCGTCCGCGCCCTCCGCTCCGCCCACGTCCTCCGGGTCGGGCACCACGAGCGGTCGCAGCGCGGTCCACGCGCCGAACACCGCCGCGACCACGACCATGCCCGCCCCGGACCACAGGTTCACGTTCCACCCGTCCGCCTTCGCGAGGTCCGCGTCGTCGGTGAAGCCGAGCCCGACCACCACCAGCACCACCCCGTACACCGCGAACAGCGCCGCGATCACCAACCGCAGGTCGAACAACCCGGCAGTTCCGCGTGCCACGACTTCCCCCTCAGCTGAAAACGACGTTGAGCACGGCGGTCAGCAGCAGCACCCCGCCGCCGAGCAGCGCGGGCGACCGGTACCAGCCCGCGTCCTCGCCCTGCGTGCCGTGCGCGAGGTCGCCCTTGGGCGTGAGCCCGTAGACCAGTCCGGGCAACCGCTCCTGCGGCACCGGCTTGGTGAACAGGGTGACGACCACGCTGACCACGATGTCCACCACGAACGCGGCGGCGGCGCCCAGGAAGCTCGCGCCCTGGCCGGGCAGGTCGAGCACCCCGGTCTCGGCGAGCGCGAACACCAGCACGGCCGCGAGGGTGCCCGCGACCAGGCCGATCCAGCCCGCCGCGGCGGACATCCGCTTCCAGAACATGCCGAGGATGAACGTGGCGAACAGCGGGGCGTTGAAGAACGAGAACAGGGACTGGATGTAGTCCATGATGTTCCCGTAGCCCGCCGCCAGGAACGCGGTGCCGATGGCGATGACCGTGCCGCCGATCGTGGCCCAGCGGCCGACCTTCAGGTAGTAGCCGTCCGGCCGGTCCTTGCGGACGTAGTCCTGCCACAGGTCGTAGGTGAACACCGTGTTGAACGAGGACACGTTCGCCGCGACGCCCGCCATGAACGACGCGAGCAGGCCGGTGATGGCGATGCCGAGCATCCCGTTGGGCAGCAGGTCGCGCATGAGCAGCGGCAGCGCGTTGTTGTAGGTGACCCCGCCCGCCGCCTCGCCCGCCTTGAGCGCGCTCATCTCGGGCACGACGACGGCGGCGATGATGCCGGGGATCACGATGACGGCCGGGATCAGCGCCTTCGGGTAGGCGCCGATGATCGGGGTGCGCTTGGCCGCCGACATGCTCTTGGCCGACAGCGCGCGCTGCACCTCGGCGAAGTTCGTCGTCCAGTAGCCGAAGGACAGCACGAACCCGAGGCCGAACACGATGCCGATGACGCTCAGCACCGGGTTCTCGAACCCGGTCAGCTCGGTCGCCGGGTACGCGGACAGCTGCTCCTCGCCGCCGGGACCCGCGGTGACCTTGTCGACCAGGCCCTGCCACCCACCGACCTTGTGCAGGCCCGCGATGGTGAGCGGCAGCAGCGCGGCGATGATCACGAAGAACTGGAGGACCTCGTTGTAGATCGCGGCCGAGAGCCCGCCGAGGGTGGTGTAGGCCAGCACGATCAGCGCGGCGATCACCACGGACAGCGGGATGGGCCAGCCGAGCAGCAGGTTCAGCAGCAGGGCCAGCGCGTACAGGTTCACGCCCGCGATGAGGACCTGGGCGACGGCGAAGCTGATCGCGTTGACCAGGTGCGCGCCCTTGCCGAACCGGCGGCGCAGGAACTCGGGGACGCTGCGGACCTTGGAGCCGTAGTAGAACGGCATCATCACCAGGCCGAGGAACACCATCGCCGGGATGGCGCCGACCCAGTAGTAGTGCATGGTCGCCATGCCGTACTGGGCGCCGTTGGCGGCCATGCCGAGCAGCTCGATCGCGCCGAGGTTGGCGGAGACGAACGCCAGGCCGGTGACCCAGGCGGGCAGGGAGCGCCCGGACAGCAGGAAGTCCAGGCTCGTGGACACGGATCGGCGGGCGAGGAACCCGATCCCGAGCACCACGACGAAGTAGAGGGCGAGCAGGGCGTAGTCCAACGCCCCGGCATCCAGGCGAAGATCAGCTTCCGCGGCCAGCACGGGCACCTTCCGTTCACCTCCGGTGACGCACAGCGTCGCAGGGCCTCCGGGGTCTCGCGACCCGGAGTGGCGTCGAGCACCGGTATGAACTACCCACCTTCAAACCACGTACTCCATTAGGTGGACCAAGAAACCGAAAGCGCTGCTCAGGGGGTCGCGTACCGGTCGCGGGAGCTGCTGCCCAAGGAGCTGGACGCCTACACCGCCGCAGGTGGGTACGACCTGCGGTTCCTGATCCGCGACATCGGCTACCCCGAGGACCCGGTGTGCGTGAGCCACCACCCCGGCGCGCTGTCCGCCCACCAGGACGCGGGCAGGCTGGTGCTGCTGCGGCACCGCAGCGGTCCGGCGGACTTCGCGGGCGGCTACAACGCGGGCGTGGTGCACGCGCGGGCCGCGCTGATCGACGCCAGGACCCAGGGCTACCCGGAGCACCTGCCGCTGCTGTTCACCTGCGAGGCGAGGCCGAGGGGCGGCCCGGTGGACTACCTGCGCGGCGCGGCGGCCGTGCTGGGCGTGGAGCGGACGTGGCTGGCGGGCCAGCGGGACGTCGTGCACCTGGCCCAGGACGAGGGCGCGGCGGGCGGCTTCCTGCTGCTCGACGGCGGCGACCCGAGGGAGGGCATCGCGCTCTCCCGCAGACCGGACAGCCACATCTACCCCGGCCGGGTGCGGGCCGACCTGATCGACTGCCACGTGCCGCTGTCGGTGTTCGACCGGGGCACGGTCCTGGAGCAGCTCGCGGCGAGGCTGGACCTGTCCAGGGAGGGCATCCACGAGGCCCTCCTGCACGCCCGCGCAGGCGGTCGCGCCTGCGCTTGAGCCCAGGGGCGGGGACGGCTCAGCCGTCCTCGCCCTCCTGCTCGGAGTTCCCCCCGAGCCAGACGAGGCGCGCCCGGTTCCCGCAGGTCACCTCGAACACCTGCCGAGCAGCTTCGGCGTCCTCCGACGCGATCCGCACCCCGCCCACCAGCATGGCGCTCTCGGCCCGGTCCGCGTGCTCCAGCCCGTAGCCGATCACGCGCGCGTCGCTCCGATCACCGATCTCCTCCACGACGGCGAACAGCCGGGGCGCGTCGGCCTCGGCGATCTCCCGCACGTAGGCGTCGAACGCCGCGTCCAACGCGACGTCCCAGTCCCCGATGCCCCCGATGCCCGCTGTGCTCGCCGTGCTCGCGCTCTGGTTCACGAATACGTCCCTCTTCCGGGTCAAGCCCTGCCGAGTTCCCAGGTGACTACGGCGGGTTTACGGATCATCACCGCAGCGTCATGCAAGGATGCCTGCACAAGAAGATAAGTGCAAGCCTTGCATAAGCGAGGGTTGCACTTGCGTTCGAGTTTGAGGTGATCCCGAAACACAGCCACACTTGCGTGGCTCCCGAGGGGAGTTGGGGAAGAATTGGAGATCGTGGCCGCGAAGAAGAGCACTCCGACGATCCGCCTGCGCAGGCTGGCTCGTCAGCTCAGGCTGCTGCGCGAGGAAGCCGGCCTGAGCCGCGAGGAGGTCGAGGAGCAGACCGGCATCAACCAGGCCACCATCTACCGCATCGAGACCGCGAAGGTCCGTCCGCAGAACCGGACGCTGATGACGATGCTGACCACGTACGGCTGCCCCGACGAGGAGCAGGCGGCGATGCGGGCGCTGTCGAAGGAGTCGACCAAGCCCGGTTGGATCCGCCCGTGGCACGAGGGCCTGCCCGAGGGGTACACGACCTACATCAGCTTCGAGGACGAGGCGCAGGGCGTCCGGAACTACTCGTCGCTGTTCATCCCCGGGTTGCTCCAGACCGAGGACTACGCCCGAGCGGTCGTCCAGGGCGACCCTCACACCGCCGGGCCGGAGCAGGTCGAGGACCGGGTCAAGACGCGGGTGGAACGCCAAGCCGTCCTGCGCAAGGAGAAGCCGCTCAAGCTCTGGGCGGTGATCGACGAAGCGGCGCTTCGACGTGTGGTCGGCACCCCGGAGGTCATGCGCAGGCAGCGGGAGCACCTGGTCAAGGCCGCCGAGGAACCCAACATCACCATCCAGGTGATCCGGTTCAGCGATGGCGCCCACCCAGGGATGCCGGGGCAGTTCATCGTCATGGACTTCGAGGACCCGATGGACGGCGACCTGATTTACGTGGACAGCCAGGCGGGTGAGCTGTTCCTGGAGTCCGATGCCGACATCAGCCGCTTCAGGGCCAACTTCGACCACTTGGTCGCGATGGCGGCCAGCCCCAAGGACTCCGCGAGGTTCATCGCCGAGATCGACGCGAGTGACTGAGAAGGGCTAGAGATCATGCACGAGACAGGCCTGTCGAACGCGCCGTGGCGCAAGAGCAGCTACAGCGCCAACGGCGAGAGCTGCGTCGAGATCGCTCCCGCCGATGACGCGATCGCGACCCGCGACTCGAAGAACCCGACAGGCCCGGTGCTGCACTTCACCGCCACCCGTTGGACGGCTTTCCTGCGCGCGGCGGAGACCGGCACCCTCAAGCCGAGGTAGCCGACCGGGAGGTGTCGTCCATGCGCGACCTGAGGCCGTGGCGGAAGAGCAGCCACAGCGCCAACGGCGCGAGCTGCGTCGAGATCGCTCCCGCCGATGGCGCGATCGCAACCCGCGACTCGAAGAACCCGACGGGTCCCGTGCTGCTGTTCCCCAAGGCGAGCTGGTCGACCTTCCTGCGCACCGTCCGCTGATCACCGCGTGAGGACGAACGGGGCCTGGGCGTGCACAGGTCCGGCCCCGGCGTCGATGAACACCTGAGCCCCAACCCCGCGCAACGATCCGGGCACCTTCACCGCAACCCGCTCGAACCGCCCCGCGCCATCCACCACCCCATCCCCCACGGCAACCCCGTGAAAGGTGATGACCACCCGCTCCCCGGCGGGAAACCCGTCCCCGCTGACGAACACCTCGTCCCCACCCCCACCGGAAACGGGCTCGGCCACGATCCGCCCGTTCCCGACCACGGGCGCGGAAGCGGGCGCGACGGACAAGCTGACCGGCGAACTGAGCGGCAAGGCGGACGGCAACGGCATCCCCCCACCCCCGTCCCCGACGCACCCACCGGCAGCACCCACCACCAGCCCGACCGCCACGACGAGCACCAACCGTCTTCGCACCGAGGACCTCCTCAGCCACCGGGTCAGGGGCTCAGCAGCGTATCCCCGCGAAGGGCCCCCACCACGCGCCCGAACAGGCCATCCTCGAACTCTGCCCACGGGGGCAGTTCGGAGAACGACCTGTTCGGCGCAGCGGTGGCAGCCTCGGTCTCGATCAGTCGCGCGTCAGAACAACCGGAACTCGTCCGGCTCGATCCCCCGCAGCGCGTCGTAGTCCAGCACCACGCACCGGATCCCCCGGTCCTCCGCCAGCACGCGGGCCTGCGGCTTGATCTGCTGCGCCGCGAACACCCCCCGCACCGGCGCCAGCAGCGGATCCCGGTTGAGCAGCTCCAGGTACCTGGTCAGCTGCTCCACCCCGTCGATCTCACCCCGCCGCTTGATCTCCACGGCCACCGACTTGCCATCCGAGTCGCGGCACATCAGGTCCACCGGCCCGATCGCCGTCGGGAACTCGCGGCGCACCAGGGTCCACCCGTCGCCGAGGGTGGTCACGTGCTGGGCGAGCAGTTTCTGCAGGTCGGCCTCGACGCCGTCCTTCACCAGGCCGGGCTCGGGGCCGAGCTCGTGCTTCGAGTCGTGCAGCACCTCGTGCAAGGTGATGATCAGCTTCTCGCCCGCCTTGTTCTGCACGACCCACACGTCCGGGTCCTCGATGAGCCAGCACGGCGGGCTCATCCAGTTCAGCGGCTTGTACGCCCGGTCGTCCGAGTGGATCGACACCGAGCCGTCCGCCTTGATCAGCAGCAGCCGCTGGGCAGGCGGCAGGTGCGCCGTGAGGCGTCCGACGTAGTCGACCTGGCAGTGAGCGATGACGAGGCGCACGCGGGACAGGCTACGGGGTGCGACCGCCACCGCACCGGCAGGTACCTTGCGGGTGTCGCGCGCGGGCGGGGTCCCCGGTGGCGCCGCACGTGCCTTCGGCCTCCGGTCCCCCTACCGGGTGGTGGTGTACTTCGGGCTGCGGGCGGGGGCGCCCGCTGGTCGGCACAGGGAGAGTGAGAGTGGAGACGCTCGGGTCACGCCAGGTCTACGCGAACCCGTGGATGACGGTCCGCGAGGACCCGGTCCGCAGGGGCGACGGCAGCACCGGGATCTACGGCGTGGTGGACAAGCCGGACTACGCGCTGGTCATCCCGCTCGACGGGGAGCGGCTGCGCCTGGTCGAGCAGTACCGCTACCCGATCAAGCTCCGCCGCTGGGAGTTCCCGCAGGGCACGGCGCCGAACCTGGCCGCCGAGCCGCCGTCGGTGCTCGCGGCGCGGGAGCTGCGGGAGGAGACCGGGCTGCGGGCTGGTCGGATGGTGGAGCTGGGGATGCTCGACGTCGCGCCGGGCATGTCCAGCCAGCGCGGCCGGGTGTTCCTCGCGACGGACCTCGTGGAGGGGTTCCACGAGCGGGAGCACGAGGAGCAGGACATGCGCTCGGCGTGGTTCCCGAGGGCGGAGTTCGAGGCGATGATCGCGCGCGGGGAGATCACCGACGCGCAGTCGATCGCCGCGTACACCCTGCTCCTGCTGCACGAGAACTCGCAGCCGTGAGGCTGGTGACCGGGGACGGGCTGGGCGGCGCGGCGCCCGCGGGCGGCGGCGGTCCGGTGCGGGACGGCGCGGTGGAGCTGGGTTCCCCGCAGGTGCTGGCCGAAGCGCCCGCGCTGGCGGGGGTGCTGGTGGACGCGGTCGCGGGAGGCGCGTCCCTGGGCTTCCTGGCCCCGCTGACGCACGAGGCCGCCACGGCGTGGTGGCGGGCGCGGGCGGCGGCGGTGGCGAACGGGCGGCAGGCCGTGTGGGCGGCCAGGCGCGGCGGCGAGGTCGTCGGCACGGTGCTGCTGACCATGGCGCAGGCGGAGAACGGCCGTCACCGGGCCGAGGTGGGCAAGCTGGCGGTCCGCCGCGACGCGCGCGGCGCGGGCGTGGGCAGGTCGCTGCTGCGGGCGGTGGAGCGGGGCGCGGTCGCGCGCGGCGTCACCCTGCTCGTGCTGGACACCGAGACCGGTTCGCCCGCCGAGGGCCTGTACCGGTCGGCGGGCTGGTCGGAGGTCGGGTCGATCCCCGGCTTCGCGGCCGCCCCGTCCGGTGAGCCGCGCGCCACGACGGTGTTCTACAAGGCGCTGTGACGGTGCTCCGCGAGGCGCCGTGAGGCCGGTGGCCTGCGGGACCGCTCCGGTGGTCCCGCAGGCCACCTCACCTCAGTCGCGCCACTCGGCGTCCCGCTTCTCCAGGAACGCCGCCATCCCCTCGCGCGCGGCGGGGGTCTGCGACGAGGCCGCCATGACCTCGGCCGCGATCGCGTAGGCCTCGGCCTCCGGCCGGTCCAGCTGCGCGTAGATCGTCTGCTTGCCCACGGCCTTGCTCGCCCGGCTGCCGCGCGTGGCGCGGGCCATCAGCTCGTCCACCGCCGAGTCCAGCCACGCCGACGGCACCACCCGGTTCACCAGGCCCCACTCCAGCGCGGTCTGCGCGTCGATCGGGTCCCCGGTGAGCGCCATCTCCATCAGCCGCTTGCGCCCCACCGCGCGCGCCACGGGCACGGCGGGCGTGTGGCAGAACCAGCCGCCCTTGCCGCCGGGCAGCGCGAACGAGGCGTCCTCGGCGGCCACCGCCAGGTCGCACGAGGCCACCAGCTGGCACCCGGCGGCCGTGGCCACCCCGTGCACCCGCGCGATCACCACCTGCGGCACCGACTGGATCGTGCGCATCAGCTCTACGCACACCCGCAGCAGCTCCTGCACCCCGCCGAGGTCCCGCTCGGCGACGTCGGCGAAGTCGTGCCCCGAGCAGAACTCGGGCCCGTCCCCGGCCAGCACGACCCCGGCGGCGTCCGTGGCGGCCACCGCCCGGAACGCGGCCAGCAGCTCGGCGAGGTGGTCACCGGACAGCGAGTTCCGCCGCCGGGCCCGGTCCATGGTGATGCGCACGACGTCACCGGTGCGCTCGACGCTGATGTGCTCGCCCATGCTTCGACGCTAGTGCCGCGTGATCGTCCCCGCACGGCTCCGGTCACACTCGTCGCATGGACGACACCGCGCTGATCGTGATCGACGTGCAGCAGGGCTTCGCCGACCCGGTGTGGGGCGCCCGCAACAACCCGGACGCCGAGGCGAACGTCGAGGCGCTGCAGAACGCCTGGCGGGGCCCGGTGGTGCTGGTGCGGCACGACTCGGTGGAGGAGGGCTCCCCACTGCGCCCGGACCGGCCGGGGAACGCGCTGCAGGGGTTCCTGGACGTGGAGCGGGCGGATCTGGTGTTCGGCAAGTCGGTGAACTCGGCGTTCCACGGCGAGGTCGACCTGGACGGCTGGTTGCGGGCGCGGGGCGTCGAGGAGGTGGTGCTGGTGGGGATCCAGACGAACATGTGCGTGGAGACGAGCGCGCGGGTGGCGGGGAACCTGGGGTACCGGGTGACTGTGGCGCTGGACGCGACGTGCACGTTCGACCTGGAGGACCTCACGGCGGACCAGCTGTCCCACGCGACGGTGGTCAACCTGAGGGGCGGCGGCTTCGCCCGGATCGCGTCGACGGCGGAGGTCCTGGCGGCGCTGCGCTGACCACTGCCCGCTGACCGCAGCCCGCCGCCCACCACCCACGCGCGCCATTGCCGACCGGTGCGGGCGTGGAGGACCATTCAGGACCGTGACGACGCTCACCCCCGTGCTGCTGCTGGCGGTCGCCCTCGGCCTGCTGGCGCTGGTGCTGCGCTGGGCGTTCGGCGACGACAAGCGGGCCGTGCCGGACCACACCGGCACGGACTTCGGTCTGCTGCGCGAGGTCGCCCTGGTCCCGACGGAGGAGGCGGCCCAGGTCCTGCTGGCCCGCCTGCGCGCGGCGGGGTTGCGCGCGACCGCCGTCCGGCGGGACGGGGCCCATTTGCTGCTGGTGTTCCCGGCGGACGTGGCGGACGCGAAACTGCTGTTGCGCCGAGGGGCGTGAGAGCGCCGATTCCGGGTCCACGGGCTGAACGCGCGTCCTAAGCTGAGGCCGGGGGAATCACCGGAATCACCAGCTCAGGGGGGCAAGATCATGGAAGCGTGGAGCGCGCAGGCGATGGGCGCGATGGCGACGAGCGCCAACGCCTTGAAGGCACTGGCGTCCTCGGGCGGCTTCGCCATCTCGGGCAAGGGGGCGGAGCTCTACATCAAGGCGATCGACGAAGCACTGGTTGATCTACGAGGCATCCGTAGGGCGCTCGACAACATCCAACAGGAAACGAAGCTGGGAACGAGTCCTGACGCGATCGCCATGAGCAAGTACAACCTGGAGAACGCCACAGGCGGAAGAGGGACCATCGGCATAGTTCCAGCGATCCAGCAGCTCACCAAAGCCCTGACCGAGGCCAGAGCCGCTATGGAGAAAGCGGTGGAAAACTATGGAGAAGTCGAAACCGACGTTTCCGCCGGCCTCAAGTATTAGCAGATTGGTCTATACCGTGAAGCTCTCCAGGGCTCTGCCCGTCCTGCTCTGCATCGCAGCCCTCTCCGCGTGCACCAGCACCGAACGTGGAACCGCCTCACCGGCTGGAACTCCGACGCAGGCATCTCCCACCGGTTCGCCCTCTGCCTCTTCCGGTCAGGGCCTGAACGCGCTCGACGCCTGCGAACTGCTGAAGGGCATCAGCAGCACCGTCCCGACTCAAACCCCCAAGGAACTGGGGCAGCACGAGTGCGAGGCGGTCGTCAACCGCGACCACACGATCGCCGTCAACATCCGCCCGGAACTCGGCTTGGCCGACTACAACCTCGGCAGCCAGGCAGAGCCCTCGGACACCACTATCGGCTCCCACGAGGGCAAACTGGTCAAGAAATCACTGACCGACCTCGACTGCACCGTGGTCATCGGTGTCGGTGAGAAAGCTCGGGTGGACGTGGTGGGCATCTCGGACGCGTCGCTGGACGAGGCCTGTTCGCTCGCCACCGAAGTCGCCACCGCGATCGAGCCCGAACTCCCCTGAAAAGCGAAAAGCCCGGCGCCCCCCAAAAAACCAGGGCGCCGGGCCGACCCGCCAAACCTCAGACCGAAACCCGCTCCACAGTCGCCCCGAGCTTCCGCAGGTTCTCCACGAACCCCGGATACCCCCGCTCGATGTGGAAGATCTCGTAAACCTCCGTAGCCCCGTCCGCGCACAACCCGGCCAGCACCAACCCGGCCCCAGCCCGAATATCACTGGCCCACACCGGAGCGCTGGACAACCGCTCCACCCCCCGCACCACCGCGTGGTGCCCATCGGTCCGGGCGTCGGCCCCCAGCCGAACCATCTCCTCGATGAACCGGAACCTCGCCTCGAACAGGTTCTCCGTGATCATCGACGTCCCCGCCGACACCGCCGACAGCGCGATCGCGAACGGCTGCAGGTCGGTCGCGAAGCCCGGGTACGGCAGGGTCACGAAGTCCACCGACTCCGGTCGCCCCTCCTGCACCACCCGGAACTCGTTCTCCCCGGTCGTCACCGTCGCCCCGGCCGTCCGCAGCTTCTCCAGCACCAGGTTGATGTGCTTCGGGTCCACCCCGCGCACCGTGATGTCACCCCTGGTCATCGCCGCCGCGAACGCCCAGGTCGCCCCCACGATCCGGTCACCGATCACCCGGTGCTCGGTCGGGTGCAGCTCGGGCACCCCGTGCACGGTCAGCGTCGACGTCCCGGCGCCCTCGATCCGCGCCCCCATCTGCTGCAGCATCACGCAGATGTCGACGATCTCCGGCTCACGAGCGGCGTTGTCGATCACCGTCGTGCCGTCCGCCAGGACGGCCGCCATCAGGATGTTCTCCGTCGCCCCGACGCTCGGGAAGTCCAGCCACACCTGCGCCCCGTGCAACCCCTGGGCCTCGGCGACCACGCACCCGTGCTCGATCTCGCTGTGCGCCCCCAGCTTGCGCAAGCCGCTCTGGTGCATGTCCAGCGGCCTGCTGCCGATCGCGTCGCCGCCCGGCAGCGCGACCACGGCCCGCTTGCACCGGCCGACCAGCGGCCCCAGCACGCACACGCTGGCCCGCAGCTTGCCCATCGCCTCCGAGTCGGCCCGGTGGTTCAGCTCGGCCGGGGTGGTGATGGTCGCGACGTCGCCCTCGATCGTCACCTCGCACCCGAGGCTGCGCAGCACGTCCGCCATCAGCGGGACGTCCAGGATCTCGGGGCAGTTCGTGATGGTGGTGGTCCCCTCGGCCAGCAGCGCGGCGGCCATGAGCTTCAGGACGCTGTTCTTCGCCCCGACGACGTCGACCTCGCCGACCAGGCGCGCGCCGCCCTGGACCCGGAAGTGCTCACTCACCAACGAACTCCTCGACTCTGGGTGGCGCTCATCCTACGGAGCGACCGGAGCCCCCTGGTTCCGGGCGGCCTATGGTGCCCGCATGGCCGTTCACCTCACGAAGATCTACACGCGGGTAGGCGACGACGGGACCACCGGTCTCGGCGACTTCTCCAGGGTCCCGAAGACCTCCCCCCGCATCGCGGCGTACGCGGACGCGGACGAGACCGGCGCGGTGCTGGGCGTGGCGATGGCCCTCGGCGACCTCGCGGACGACGTCAAGGCCGTGGTCCTGCGCGTCCAGAACGACCTGTTCGACGTCGGCGCGGACCTGTGCGCCCCGATCGTCGAGAACCCCCAGTACCCGCCGCTGCGCGTCACCCAGGCCTACGTGGACCGCCTGGAGGCCTGGTGCGACGAGTTCAACGCCCGCCTCGGCAAGCTCGACTCGTTCATCCTCAGCGGCGGCACCCCCGGCGCGGCCCTGCTGCACCAGGCGCGCACGGTCTCCCGCCGGGCCGAGCGCAGCACGTGGGCGCTGATCGAGGCCGAGCCGGACACCACGAACCCGCTGACCGCGAAGTACCTGAACCGGCTGTCCGACCTGCTGTTCATCCTCGCCAGGGTCGCGAACCCGGACGGCGACGTCCTGTGGAAGCCCGCCGACAACGCCTGAGCGGCCCCACGCCCCGGAAAGCGCGAAGACCGCCCCGACCAGGTGTCGGCGGCGGTCTCGTCGCGTTCAGGGCCGTTCAGGAGGCCCAGGGGATGGATCGTCCCGGCGGGGCCGACTCCAGCCACGACAGGAACCCGGTCAGCGCGTCGGGCCCCATCGCGATCTCGACCTCGCCGGAGGCGGTCGTGCACCTGAGCACCTGGGCGCCCGCGGGCATCGCGTACGCCTCGGGCTCGGTCGGCTCGCGCCGGGTGTCGATCTCGAAGTCGGACCGGTGGATCGTCCGGTCGGGCCCGGCCCGCAGGCTGAACACCCGGTACCAGGCGAACTCGTCCCCCCGGTACCGCCCGACCCCGAGCTGCCAGCCGCGACCGTTCTCCTCGGCCCGCACGCGCAGGGCCACGTGCACCCCGCCCGCGCGCAGCAGGCGAACCCGCCGCCAGGCCGTGTAGGTCAGCACCAGCGCCGCGAGGAACAGGACCACCCCGACCACTTCGGCGATCCCCACCACGGCGCTGCCCCGTCTCCTCGGTCCAGGCCCGTCAGGCCGTGTGCCCGGCCGCCTTGATGCGGGCCTGCGCCTTGAGCCGGTCCGCCCCCTCGGCGGACTCCAGCTCCCGCTTGGCCGCGTCGACGTCGATCTCGCGGGCGAGGTCGGCCTCCTCGGCGAGCACGCTCACGCTGTCGGCGGTCACGGACAGGAACCCGCCGTGCACGGCCGCCGCGACGACCTCGCCGTCGGTGGTCCGCACCTTGACGATGCCGCCCTCGACGAGCTGGGCGAGCATGGGCTCGTGACCGGGCAGGATGCCGATCTCACCCTCGGTCGTCTTCGCGACCACCGACTTCGCAGAGCCGGACCACAGGCGGCGTTCGACGGCGACGAGCTGGACGGTCATCTCGGCCACGTGCATCTCCCTCACTACAGGTCGAGTCGAACGCAGTCTAAACGGTCGCCACGACCGCGTGCCGCACCAGCCACCCCAAGCAGGCCCGCAGGGGCGCGGAACGCGGCGGAACCGGTCAAGAACCGGGCAGGACCGCACAGGCTCCCCCGCACGAACCCGCCCTGACCTGCGCAAACGTCGACACCGCCGGACCAGCCCCGCACCACCGCGATTCCACTGGAAAAACGAATAGCACCCATAAGGCCCCGACCGCCCGGCCAGTGACGTCACGCAGTGGAGTGCGTCACACGAACGAGGGGCCCTCACCTCGGGAACGACCGGGGAAAAGCGAAGAGGACCGCCCCCGAAGGGACGGCCCTCTCAGCGAGAACCAGCGGGCGGAGCTCAGTTGCCCGCGAGCTTCTTGGCGTTGGCCTCGACGTCGTCCAACCCGCCGCAGGAGAAGAACGCCTGCTCGGGCAGGTGGTCGAACTCGCCCTTGCACACGCGGTCGAACGCCTCGATCGTGTCCTTGATCGGCACGAAGGAGCCGGGCTGACCGGTGAACTTCTCGGCCACGATGAAGTTCTGGCCGAGGAAGCGCTCCAGGCGACGCGCGCGACCGACGAGGACCTTGTCCTCCTCGGAGAGCTCGTCCATGCCGAGGATGGCGATGATGTCCTGCAGCTCCTTGTACTTCTGCAGGATGCGCTTCACCTCCTGGGCGACCCGGTAGTGCTCCTCGCCGACGATCGACGGCTCGAGGATCCGAGACGACGACGACAGCGGGTCGACGGCCGGGTAGATGCCCTTCTGGGAGATCGGACGGGAGAGCTCCGTCGTCGCGTCCAGGTGGGCGAAGGTGGTGGCGGGCGCCGGGTCGGTGTAGTCGTCCGCGGGCACGTAGATCGCCTGCAGCGAGGTGATCGACTTGCCTCGGGTCGACGTGATCCGCTCCTGCAGCTCACCCATCTCGTCGGCCAGCGTCGGCTGGTAGCCCACGGCGGACGGCATGCGGCCCAGCAGGGTCGACACCTCGGAACCCGCCTGGGTGAACCGGAAGATGTTGTCGATGAACAGCAGCACGTCCTGGTTCTGGACGTCGCGGAAGTACTCCGCCATCGTCAGAGCCGAGAGCGCGACGCGCATGCGGGTGCCGGGCGGCTCGTCCATCTGGCCGAAGACGAGCGCGGTGTCGCCGAGCACGCCCATCTCCTCCATCTCCAGGAGGAGGTCCGTGCCCTCACGGGTGCGCTCGCCGACGCCGGCGAACACCGACGTGCCGGAGAACTCGCGGGCGATACGGGTGATCATCTCCTGGATGAGCACCGTCTTGCCCACGCCCGCGCCGCCGAACAGGCCGATCTTGCCGCCCTTGACGTACGGGGTCAGCAGGTCGATGACCTTGATGCCCGTTTCCAGGATCTCGGTCTTGCCCTCGAGCTGGTCGAACGACGGCGCCTTGCGGTGGATGCCCCACTGCTCGCCGTCGCGGCCGAGGCCGGGGCTGTCGAGGCAGTCGCCGAGCGCGTTGAACACGTGGCCCTTGACGACGTCGCCGACGGGGACCGAGATGGCCTTGCCGGAGTCGGTCACCGGGGCGCCGCGGACGAGGCCGTCGGTCGGCTGCATGGAGATCGTGCGGACCAGGTTGTCACCCAGGTGCTGGGCGACCTCCAGGGTCAGCGTCTTGGCCACGGCCTCGTAGGTGATCTCGGCGTGGCAGGCGTTGAACAGCTCGGGCACGGCGTCGCGCGGGAACTCCACGTCGACGACCGCGCCGATCACCCGGACCACACGGCCGGTGCGGGTGGTGGTGGCAGTAGCACTCATGTCACTCATCACTTCCTGCGCCACCGGTAAGCGCGGAGGCGCCACCGACGATCTCGCTGATCTCCTGGGTGATCTGGGCCTGGCGGGCCGCGTTCGCCTGGCGGCTCAGGTTGCGGACCAGCTCGGAGGCGTTGTCAGTCGCCGCCTTCATCGCGGTCCGCCGAGCAGCCGACTCGGACGCGGCGGCCTCCAGCAGCGCGGAGAACAGCCTGGTCTTGATGTACTTGGGGAGCAGCGCGTCCAGCAGGCTGTCCGCGTCCGGCTCGAACTCGTACGACGCGTGCAGCCCCTCGTGCGGCTCCGCGTCGTACTCGACGGTGAGCGGGGCGATCCGCTTGGCCACCGGCTGCTGGCTGAGCATGGACTTGAACTCGGTGTAGACGACGTGCAGCTCGTCAACGCCCAGCACGCCGTCCGGCCCCGGCTCGTCGCCCTCGTCGTCGCTGCCCGCCATGAACGCCGTGACGAGCGCGTCGCCCGCCTCGGAGGCGTTCACGTAGTTCGGCGCCTGCGAGAAGCCGCTCCACTCGCCCGCGATCGCGCGGCGGCGGAAGTTGTAGTACCCCGCCCCCTTGCGCCCGGCGACGAAGAGCACCGGCTCCTTGCCCTCCGAGCGCAGGAGGGCGAAGAGCTCCTCGGCGGCCTTGAGCACGTTGGCGTTGTAGCCGCCGCACATGCCCTTGTCGCTGGTGACGATGAGGACGCCCGCGCGCCGGGGGTTCTTGCGAGCCTCCAGCAGCGGGTGGTCCAGGCTGGAGGCGCCCTCGGCGAGAGCGCGCAGCACGTGGGTGATCTCGTCCGCGTACGGGCGCGACGCCGCGACCCGCGACTGGGCCTTGGCCAGTCGCGAGGTCGCGATGAGCTCGTACGCCTTGGTGATCTTCTTGGTCGAGTTGACCGAGCGGATCCGCTGGCGAAGCTCCCGAATCTGTGCCGCCATGCCTACGTCACTTCTCGGTCGGAGCGGATCGGCTGGTCTTCACCGACTCCTGTCCGACCTTGTCGGCGGCCATGGCTTCTGCGGCGGCCTCGTTCACGACCGGCGCGCCACCGGTGGCGGTGAACTGCTTCTTGAACGCGTTGACCGCGTCCACGATGCCCTTCTCCGCGTCGTCCGACAGCTTCTTCGTGTCGCGGATCGAGGACAGCACCACGTCGTGGTTGCGACGCAGGTGGTCCAGGAACTCGCCCTCGAAGCGACGCACGTCGCCGATGGCGACCGAGTCGAAGTGGCCCTTGGTGCCGAGGTAGATGGAGACGACCTGCTCCTCCATCGGGACCGGCGAGTACTGGCCCTGCTTGAGCAGCTCGACCAGGCGGGCGCCTCGGTCCAGCTGGGCGCGCGAGGCGGCGTCCAGGTCCGAGGCGAAGGCGGAGAACGCCTCCAGCTCGCGGAACTGGGACAGGTCCAGGCGCAGCGAGCCGGAGACCGTCTTCATCGCCTTGGTCTGCGCGGCGCCACCGACGCGGGACACCGAGATGCCCACGTTGACGGCCGGGCGCACACCGGCGTTGAACAGGTCCGACTCCAGGAAGCACTGGCCGTCGGTGATGGAGATGACGTTGGTCGGGATGTACGCCGACACGTCGTTCGCCTTGGTCTCGATGATCGGAAGACCGGTCATCGAACCGCCGCCGAGCTCGTCGGACAGCTTCGCGCAGCGCTCCAGCAGGCGCGAGTGCAAGTAGAAGACGTCACCGGGGTAGGCCTCGCGGCCCGGCGGGCGGCGCAGCAGCAGCGAGATCGCGCGGTACGCCTCGGCCTGCTTGGTGAGGTCGTCGAAGATGATGAGGACGTGCTTGCCCTCGTACATCCAGTGCTGGCCGATGGCGGAGCCGGTGTACGGCGCCAGCCACTTGAAGCCCGCCGAGTCGGACGCGGGAGCCGCCACGATGGTGGTGTACTCCAGGGCCCCGGCCTCCTCCAGCGCGGACTTGACGCCCGCGATGGTGGAGCCCTTCTGGCCGATGGCGACGTAGACGCAGCGGACCTGCTGCTGCGGGTCGCCGCTCTCCCACGCCTTCTTCTGGTTGATGATCGTGTCGATGCAGACCGCGGTCTTGCCGGTCTTGCGGTCGCCGATGATCAGCTGGCGCTGGCCGCGGCCGATGGGGGTCATCGAGTCGATGGCCTTGATGCCGGTCTGCATCGGCTCGCCCACGGGCTGGCGCTGGAGCACCGTCGCGGCCTGGAGCTCCAGGGCGCGGTTGTCGTCGGCGACGACGTCGCCGAGACCGTCGATGGGCTGGCCGAGGGGGTTGACCACCCGGCCGAGGAAGCCGTCGCCGACCGGGACCGAGAGGACCTGGCCGGTGCGCTTGACCTCCTGGCCCTCCTCGATCTTGTCGAAGTCACCGAGGATGACCGCGCCGATCTCGCGGACCTCCAGGTTGAGCGCCACTCCGAGGACGCCGCCGGGGAACTCCAGCAGCTCGTTGGTCATCGTGCCGGGCAGACCCTCGACGATGGCGATGCCGTCGTAGGTCTCGGCGACGACACCGACCTCTTCCCGGTTGACCTCCGGGGAGTAGCTCGAGACGTACTTCTCGATCGCACTGCGGATCTCGTCCGACGAGATCGTCAGCTCCGCCATGTCGTTCCTGCTCTCACTTCGTTCATGGGAAAGGGGCTGGGCAAGCCGCGGTTCCGGGTTCGGGTCAGCCTGCGAGGTCGCGGCGGAGTGCCGCCAGGCGACCTGCGACGCTCCCGTCGATGACCTCGTCACCGATCTTGATGACCAGGCCGCCGACGAGCGAGGCATCGACCTCGACGTGCAGTGCGATCGGTCGTGAGTAGATGCGGGTCAGCGAGGCCGCGAGGCGGTCCTGCTGGTCCGCGGTCAGCTCGACCGCCGAGCGGACGTGGGCGACCGAGCGCTCGCGGCGCTTGGCCGCGAGGCCCGCCAGGAGGGTCAGGCCGTTGACCACGCCGAGGCCCCTGGGGAGCTGGACGAGCTGGGTGACCAGTGCCTCGGTCACCTTCTCGACCTTGCCCCTGATGAGGCCGTTCAGCAGGGCGAGCTTGCCGTCGGGCGAACCGGCCGGGTCGGTGAGGACCCGCTCCAGCTCGGAGTTCCCGGCGACGATGCGGCCGAGGCGGAACAGCTCGTCCTCGACGGCGTCGAGCCTGCCGTCGCGCTCCGCGTGCACCAGCAGCGCGGTGCGAGCCAGCGACTCGACCCCGTCCACCAGCTCGCGCGGGCTCGACCACTTGGCGGTGACCGCCGTGACGAGGACGTCCAGCGTGGCGTCCGCGACCTTGCCCGCCAGCAGGGAGCGCAGGAGGCGCTCCCTGCCCGCGGGATCGGACGAGGCGTCGCCGAACGCGCGCCGCAGCTGCGGCTGCGCGCTCAGCAGACCCACCACGGAGAACAGCTCCTGCCCCAGCGCGGACGGGCCGGTGGCGCCCTGGGCGCCCTCGACCAGCTCCAGCAGCCGCAGTTCAGCGGCTGCCAGAGCTTCGCGACTAGCGGCGTGCAGCGTCATGGACTCCCCTACTTCGCCGCGGGCGCCGCTGCGGCGTCCAGCTCGTTGAGGAAGCGGTCCACGGTGCCGCGGCGCAGCGCCTGGTCCTCCAGCGACTCGCCGACGACCTTGCCCGCGAGGTCGACGGCCACGCGGCCGAGGTCGGCCCGCAGCTCGGAGACGATGCGGGCGCGGTGCGCGTCGAGCTCGTTGTGGCCGTGGGCGACGATGCGGTCGTACTCCGCCTGCGCCCGGTCCCGCATCTCCTCGACGATCTGCTGGCCCTCGGCCCGCGCGTCGTCACGGATGCGGGCCGCCTCGGCGCGAGCCTCGGCGAGCTGCTCCTTGTACTCCTCCAGCTTGCGAGAAGCCTCGGCCTGAGCGGCCTCGGCCCTGGCGATACCGCCCTCGATCTTCTCGGTGCGCTCGGCCAGCACCTTCTGGAAGAGCGGTAGCACCTTCTTCCAGAAGACGAAGCCGATGATCGCCAAGCAGACCGCGGACCACACGATGTCGTAGACGGCCGGGATGAGGGGGTTAACGGGCCCCTCGGCCGCCAGGATCAGCGGTTCGGTCATGGTGGTCACCGCCTTGTCTGGGTCCGGTCGATCAGCTGAAGAGGAAGCCGGCGACCAGGCCCAGCAGGGCCAGGGCCTCGGTGAACGCGATGCCCAGGATCATCGTGGTGCGCAGCTGGCCAGCCATCTCGGGCTGACGGGCCATGGCCTCGACGGTCTTGCCCGCGACGAAAGCGACACCGATGCCGGGGCCGATCGTGGCGATGCCGTAGCCGACGGCGTTGAGGTTGCCTGCGACCTCAGCAAGGATCATTTCTGTCGTTCCCTTTCCGGTTGGCCCGCGCCGGTTCTCGGTGGCGCGGGTCGTCCAAGACCCTGGGTGTCCCCGGATCTCGGTGGGTCTCAGTGCTCCGCGTGGAGCGCACCGTCGATGTAGACGGCGGTGAGCAGGGTGAAGATGTACGCCTGGAGGAACTGCACCATCAGCTCGAACAGGGTGAACATCAGGCCCATGACGAGCGACAGGAAGCCTGCCGGCGCCAGGACCAGGTCCCCGGCCTGGAACATCAGGTACCACGCGGCGCTGAAGAACAGGACCAGCGCCATGTGCCCGGCGAGCATGTTCGCCATGAGGCGGATCATCAGCGTTCCGGGACGGATGAGGAACACCGAGACGAGCTCGATGGGCGTCACCAGAACGTAGAGCGGCTTGGGAACCCCCGGCGGGAACAGGTTCGACTTGAGGTAGCCGCCGACACCCTGCGCCTTGATGCCCGCGTAGTTGAACGCCAGGTAGGCGACCACCGCGAGCGCGAGCGGGAGCCCGATGCGGGCCGTGCTCGGCATGTTCAGGAACGGGATGATCCCGGAGAGGTTCGTCGCCCAGATCAGGAAGAAGAAGGTCGT
Source organism: Actinosynnema pretiosum (assembly GCF_024171695.1). GTDB lineage: Bacteria > Actinomycetota > Actinomycetes > Mycobacteriales > Pseudonocardiaceae > Actinosynnema > Actinosynnema pretiosum. The sequence continues at coordinate 100,525 of NZ_JAMTCF010000027.1, forward strand.
CAGGAGCGGCAGGAACCGCTTGCCGTTCTCCTTGCCGAGGACGTCCTCGGCGATGTTGATGCGGACGAAGTCCAGCGCCATCTCGCCGAGGTTCTGGATGCCCCTCGGGACGAGCTTGGGCCTGCGCATGGCGATCAGGAAGAACGCCGCGAGGAGGACCGTCATCAGGATGCGGATCAGCATGACCCGGTCGAGCTCGAACGGCGTGCCTTCAAACAGCAGGGCAGGCGGGAAGAACTCTTCGATCGCCGGCTTGTGGAACTCCCCACCCTCGGCAAGCACCAAGGTGTCCAACTGGTCTCCCTGCGTCGCGGCCGGCACTTCCTCAGCCCTGACCGTGGCGTACATAGACGATGTAGAACCCCGTGACAAAGCCCACCGTTAGCCCGATCGGAGTGAAGATCTGGCTCTCGGTGGTCTTGTCGATTAGGAAGCCGATACCGCCCCACACCGCGGGGCCGGACACCAGCGTGCCGATGATCGACCAGACAGCACCGTCACCCCTTGGGGGTGGTTTGTCTGACTTGTCACTCATCTACGCGCACCCTACCAACCGGTGGTCCCAGGTCTGCACACGGGGGGTTAACGCGCATCGCCCTGACCAGTGCTGGAGGGGTTGAAGTACAGCATCCGGGCCTTGACCACGACCCAGGTCTCCGAGGCCAGGACGACGACGACCGCGATCATCACGACGGCGCCGAACACCGGTTTGGAGTAGAACGTCGCGTCCTTCAACAGGGCGAGTGCGACGAGCAGGACGATCACCTTGAGTAGCCAACCACCCATCATCGCCCCGCCGGTGACGGTCGGCGAGGCCTTGGCCGTCAGCAGCACCGTCAGCAGGGTGATGAGCAGGAAGCCACCGGCGATCCCGGCGCCGAGGAGCGCGCCCCACAGCCCTTCCCGGCCCGCGGTGAACCAGCCGACGAGCGCGGCGATCACCACCACCGGGGCGAGCACGAGGGCGGACTGGCGAAGCGCTTTGCGCGCTACGTCAGCGGCGTCGAGGAGTCGCGTCACCCCACCATTGTGGCTGCCCGCCCCCGCCGACACTCACCGGGTGTGCTTTAGACCTCACCCGGACGGTGCGCCGGGTGCCTGGCGCTGATCTGGGCGAACAGTGGGCGAACTTCGGGTGGCGCTGCGGTGGCGCGTCCTCCTGGGACATTTTTCGCGGCGGGTCCCGCGTACGTTCGAGGCTACCCGAAGGTGTGTTTCCCAGGAATGGTTCCGGGGTGATCCGACAGCGTTTTCACAGGGTAATGCGCGCGGTTCCGGAGGGTAATGCGCCGGTAATGCGGAAAACCCCGCCGCCGAGCGGAACCGGGCGGTACCGGCTGCTCAGGGGCGGGGTGGCGGGGTGGCGGCCTGCGGTCCCGGCCGCGCGATCCGGCGGACGATCTTGTCGCGGAGGGTGTTCCCGCGTCGCGGATGTCCACATTCTTCCCGGAAAGTGGAACGGTGGGCCGCCCGATCGGGCGACCCACCGTCACGCTCGGTTCTTGCGCGACTCGCGAAGTCTCGGCACCGCCGAGATGAAGAACGCGAGCAGCAGCCCGATGAGGAAGCACCAGGCGACCACGCCGGTGTCGAACACGGTCAGGGAGACCGCGCCGAACGCCAGCAGCCCGGCCCACAAGTAGATCAGCAGGACGGCGCGGCGCTGGGAGTGGCCGATCTGGAGCAGCCGGTGGTGCAGGTGCATCTTGTCCGCCGAGAACGGGCTCTGCCCCTTGCGGGTGCGCCGGACGATCGCCATCAGCAGGTCGAGCAGCGGCACGAACAGCACCGCGGCGACGACCAGCAGGGGCGACATCAGGCCGAGCACGTCGCTGGCGTTCAGCGACTCGTAGTTGAGCTTGCCCGACGCCGAGGTGGTCGCGGCGGCGAGCATCAGGCCGATCAGCATCGAACCCGAGTCGCCCATGAAGATCCGGGCCGGGTTGAAGTTGTGCGGAAGGAAGCCGAGGCACGCGCCCGCCAGGCACGCGGCGATCAGCGCGGGCGGGTAGGCGCCGACGTCGCCCTCGTTGTTGGCGAGGACGCCGCCGATGGAGAACGCGCAGGTCGCGGCGGCGGCGATCAGCCCGATGCCCGCGGCGAGGCCGTCGAGGCCGTCCACGAAGTTCATCGCGTTGATCATCGTGACGGCGAGCAGCACGCTCAGCAGCGCCCCCTGGTTCTGGTCGAGCACCAGCAGCGAGCCGGTGCCGGAGCCGTCGTCGCCCCACGGCACCCAGAACACGAACCACTGGAGGCCGTAGAGGACGAGCACGCCCGCCGCCGTCACCTGGCCGGCGAGCTTGGTGAGCGAGTCGAGCTCGAACCGGTCGTCGACTATGCCGACCAGCACGATGATGCCGCCGCCGAGGACGACGGCGTAGGGGTCGTAGGAGAAGTCGAAGGCTGAGCGCAGCACCGGCAGCTGGTGGGCGAGCATCATCCCGCCGAGCACGCCGCCGTACATGGCCAGGCCGCCCATGCGGGGCATCGGCTTGACGTGGACGTCGCGTGTTCGGGGGTGGGCGACCGCGCCGATCCGGAACGCGAGCGCGCGGACCAGTCCGACGAGGAGGAAGGTCACCACTGCGGCGGTGAGCGCGACGAGCAGGTACTCCCGGACCGGGAGGACGTTGGACGCGGCAGGCAACTGGCCCACGGGAGGCTATCCCCTCGGGGATTCCGGTTCGGACACTGGACCCACCACGCTACTCGGCTGCTGAAGATCCACTAGCGCGCGACCTCGACTTCGACGCCGAGCACCGAGGAGATGTCGGCGACCGGGACCGCGCCCTCGCGCAGCACCAGCGGGTCCGCCCCGGTGAGGTCGACGATCGTGGAGGCCACGTTCTCGCCGGAGGGCCCGCCGTCCAGGTAGACCTGCACGTCCTCGCCCAGCTGCTCGCGCGCCTGGGCGGCGCTGGAGGCGGGCGGGAAGCCGGACTTGTTGGCGCTGGAGACGGCCATCGGGCCGACGTCGCGCAGCAGTTCGAGCGCGACGGGGTGCAGCGGCATGCGCAGCATCACGGTGCCCCTGGTCTGCCCGAGGTCCCAGGCCAGCGAGGGCGCGTGGTGCAGCACCAGCGACAGCCCTCCCGGCCAGAACGCCTCGATCAGCGAGCGGGCCTGGCGCGGCACCGACAGCACGAGGCCGTCGATCGTGGTCCAGGAGCCGACCAGCACCGGGACGGGCATGTCGGGCCCGCGCCCCTTCGCGGCGAGCAGCGACCGCACGGCGGCAGCGTCGAAAGCGTCGCAGCCGATGCCGTAGACGGTGTCGGTGGGGAGGACGACGAGCCTGCCCGAGCGGACCGCTCCGGCGGCGGCGGCGAGACCCGCCACCCGGTCGTCCTGAACTCGGCAGTCGTAGACCGTACTCACCCGAGGAATCCTGGCACAGCGCGTGGAGTGACGGCCGTCAGCCTCCGCACCCACCCGAAATGTCGTCCTACCACGCAGGTGGGTAGGGGTGGCGGAGCGCGGAGGGCCGGGGTGGTGACGGGGAGTGGGGGTGGGGACCAGGCGGGGAGTGATGGACGGGGCGGGGTGGCGGGCTGCGCCGGAGGACGCGGTGGCGGGTGGGAACCGCGACGTGGGCGGAATTCAGCTCATCCGGCAGCCGGATCACCATCCACCCGGTGCATGGTCGGGGCGGGGGTTCGAGCGGGCGGATCGGGGCGCCGGGCTCCACGGTGGACCGCTGACCAGCGCACGTTCCGCGCACGGAAGCCATTTCATGCACCGGGTGCATGACCCTCATTCAGCGGATGCCGGTAGCGGATGGAGAACATGCGGCGGTCGCGGGGAGGTTCATGCGCCTGACGGGTTAACCCGACCGGGCCGGGGGCGTCGTCCTGGCCGCAGCAAGCGCTTTCCCCTGGGCACCGGCCCGGATCGGCCTCCGGGCGTGCCCGGTTCGAGGCGCGGATGAGGGGCAGGCCCATGCACGGCGCGCATGGATTCCGCTTCCGGCCACTCGCACCCGCACCGCCGTTGTCCGGTTCGCGGTTGCCCGCACCGTCCCGCGCCCTCTCCCTCGGAACACGGTGGTCCGGCCCCGCTCACGGGCGCTCAGCAGGTCCAGCGGGCGGCTGGTCAGCCGATGCAGCGAGTGCTCAACGGGTCCAGTGAGTGGCCGGTGCGGCGGGCGACCGGTCAGCCCGTCCAGCGGGCGGCCGGTACGACGGCCGGTCAACCTGTCCGATGGACGGTCAGCCGGTCCGGCGGGCGGTCGCGAAGCGGGAGCGGCCCGCCAGGTCGCGGTGCGGGGTCGCGTCGGTGAGGACCTTGCGGGTGGCCAGGAGGGCGGGCACGGCCTCGCCGTGGGTGTCGTCGTGCTCGATCGCCACGTGGCCGCCGGGCTTGAGCAGCCGGGCCGCCAGGGTCACCACGTGGCGGATGACGTCGAGCCCGTCCGGGCCGCCGAAGACCGCCGCGCGCGGGTCGTGGTCGGCCACCTCCGGCTGGACCTCGGTGGCGTCCGGCACGTACGGCGGGTTGCACACCACCAGGTCCACCGCGCCGTCCAGGTCGGACAGCACGCCCGGCGCGGTCACGTCGCCGTGGTGCAGGCGGATCGGGGTGTCGCCCGCCGCGCTGCGGGCGTCCGCGTTGCGGCGGGCCCAGGACAGGGCGGTCGGGTCCTTCTCCACCGCGTGCACGACCGCGTCCGGGCGGTGGTGGGCGATGCTCAGCGCCAGCGCGCCGGACCCCGTGCACAGGTCGACCACGACGGGCCGCTCGGCGCCGCGCACGGCGTTCAGCGCCCACTCCACCAGCAGCTCGGTCTCCGGGCGCGGGATGAACACGCCGGGCCCGACCGCGAGGTCGACGCCCCACAGGTGCGCCTCGCCGGTCAGGTGCTGGAGCGGGACGCGGGTGGCCCGCTTCGCCACGAGCGCGCCCAGCTCGTCCAGCACGCGCGGTTCGACCATGGGCGTGAGCACGAGCTTGCTCGGCGGCACGCCCAGCAGGTGCGCGGCGAGCAGGTGCGCGTCGGTGCGCGGGCTGTCGACACCCGCCGCGGCCAGCAGGCGCTCGGCCTCGATCAGCGCGGGCCGCAGCGGGTGTCGGTTCATGCTCGGAACTGTAGGCCGATCAGAAGTTGATCATGTGCCCGGCCAGGCCGTGCACCGCTTCCTTGACGGCCTCGCTCAGCGTCGGGTGGGCGTGGACGTTGCGCGCCACCTCGTGCACGGTCAGGTCCCACTGCTGGGCCAGGGTCAGCTCGGGCAGCAGCTCGGTGACGTCCGGGCCGATCATGTGGGCGCCGAGCAGCTCGCCGTGCTTGCCGTCGCTGATCAGCTTGACGAAGCCGCTGGAGTCGCCGATGCCGTGCGCCTTGCCGTTCGCGGTGAACGGGAACTTGGCGACCTGGACGTCGAAGCCCTTCTCGCGGGCCTGCGCCTCGGTCCAGCCGAAGCTGGCGATCTGCGGCTGGCAGAACGTCGCGCGCGGGATCATCGGGAAGTCCAGCTCCATGGTCTCCGCGCCCGCGATGGTCTCGGCGGCGATGATGCCCATGGACTCGGCGGCGTGCGCGAGCATGAGCTTCGCGGTGACGTCACCGATGGCGTAGATGTGCGGCACGTTGGTGCGCCCGCGCTCGTCGACCGCGATCGCGCCGCGCTCGGTCAGCGCCACGCCGGTCGACTCCAGGCCGTAGCCCTCGACGCGCGGCTGGAAGCCGATGGCCTGCATGACCTTGTCGGCTTCGAGCACCTCCTCCTTGCCGCCCTTGGAGACGGTGACGCGGACCTTGGCGCCGGAGTCGTCGATGGACTCGACGCGGGTGCCGGTGCGCACGTCGACGCCCATGCGCTTGTAGCGCTTGGCCAGCTCGGTGGAGACCTCGACGTCCTCCAGCGGCACCATCCGGTCGAGGAACTCGACGATGGTGACCTTGACGCCGTAGTTGTGCAGCACGTAGCCGAACTCGACGCCGATGGCGCCCGCGCCCGCGATGATGATGCTCTCGGGGAGGTCCTCGGTGAGGATCTGCTCCTCGTAGGTGACGACGCGCTCGGAGAGCTCGGTGTTCGGCAGCAGGCGGGTGGTGGCGCCCGCGGCGATGATGGCGTGCCCGAAGGTGATCGACTCGCCGTTGACCTCGATGGTGTTGGCGTCGGTGAAGGTGCCCCGGCCGTTGTACTCGGTGATGCCGTTCTTCTTCATCAGGAAGTGCACGCCCTTGACGCGCCCGTCCGCGACCTTGCGGCTGCGCTGGAAGGCAGCGCCGTAGTCGAACTTCACCGTGCCGTCGACCTGGATGCCGAAGGTCTTCTGCTCGTGCGTGAACAGGTGGGCCAGCTCGGCGTTGCGCAGGAGCGCCTTGGAGGGGATGCACCCGACGTTGAGGCACACCCCGCCCCAGTACTTCTCCTCGACGACCGCGGTCTTCAGCCCCAGCTGAGCCGCGCGGATGGCGGCGACGTACCCGCCGGGCCCAGCACCGAGGACCACGACGTCAAAGTGTGCGCTCATGCCGCACAGATTAGTGCGGTGACGGTGGGCGTTCGCCGGGTCAGGGGTGAGACCCCGGTGGCCCCGCCCACACCCGGCCACGGGAGTGGCCGGTACGGGTGTCGCTGGGGTGGGGAGGGTGGGGGCGGGGGTGTGGTGGTTGGTGGGCTGAACGGTAGCTGCGTGTGACCGGGGAGGGGGCGCGTCCGCCTTTGGTGGCGGGGGTGTGGGGAGGGTGGGGAGAGGGCTTGGAGAGGGCTGGAGGGGGCAGTTGGGAAGGGCGGGGAAACGGGCCTGAGGGCGGTGGACGGCGGGGGGTGGAGGAGCTGGGACGGGGGCGGGGCGGAGCCGAACGGACAGGGGCGCAGAGGCGGCGGCTGACGGCTCGCGACTGGCAACTGGCGGCTCGCGGGCAAGCGGCGGTTGGCAGGCGGCTCACGGGCGGGCGGCTCACGGCAGGCTGGCTGGCGGTGGGCGGGCTGGCGACGGGCTGGCTGGCGGCGGGCAGCTCGCGGCAGGCAGGCAGGCAGGCAGGCGGTGGGCGACTCACGGCGGGCAGCTCACGGCGGGCGGTCAGGCGCGGCGGGCTGCGGTCAGGCGCGGCGGGCTGCGGGCTGCGGGCTGCGGGCTGCGGGCTGCGGGCTGCGGGCTGCGGGCTGCGGGCTGCGGGCTGCGGGCTGCGGGCTGCGGGCTGCGG
>NZ_JAMTCF010000028.1 GCF_024171695.1 Actinosynnema pretiosum
GCCCCGTGCCCCGTGCCCCGTGCCCCGTGCCCCGTGCCCCGTGCCCCGTGCCCCGTGCCCCGTGCCCCGTGCCCCGTGCCCCGTGCCCCGTGCCCTACCCGACAGCTGTCGGGTGACATCTCCTGCCCGACGTCTCCTGCCCGGCAGCTACCCGGCGGCAGTTGCCCAGCGGCAACTCCCGCCCAGCAACTCCCGCCCAACAACCCCCGCCTGACACCCCCCGCCCCACCAGCCGCCCGACAACCCCCACCCACCGGCCGCCCGACAACAACCCCCACCCCACCACCCCCGCCCCCCTTGACTTCCTGCCCGACAAATACTTGTATACAAGCACCGGTCGCCCAGTCGACCCGTCCAACCCAGCGGGCCGAGCCCGCGCCTGCCACGCAACGAGGAGTGGTCAGTTGAGCACCATCGAGCGCGCCGAGGTCCTGATCGCCTCGCCTGGGCGCAACTTCGTCACCTTCCGCATCACCACCTCCGACGGTGTCACCGGACTGGGCGACGCAACGCTCAACGGCCGCGAGCTGGCAGTCGCCTCCTACCTCCGCGACCACCTCGTCCCCCTCCTCATCGGCCGCGACCCCGCCCGCATCGAGGACACCTGGCAGTACCTCTACCGAGGCGCCTACTGGCGCCGAGGCCCGGTCACCATGACCGCCATCGCCGCCGTCGACACCGCCCTCTGGGACATCAAGGGCAAGGTCGCCAACCTCCCCGTCTACCAGCTCCTCGGCGGACGCTCCCGCGACGGCGTCATGGTCTACTCCCACGCCAGCGGCTCCGATTCCGCCGAGCTGCTCGACGACGTCGCCCGCTTCCTGGACCTCGGCTACCTCGCCGTCCGCGCCCAGGCCGCCGTCCCGAACGTGAAGGGCACCTACGGCGTCCGCAAGGGCACCGTCTACGAGCCCGCCGCCACCGCCCTCCCCGACGAGCAGCCCTGGGACACCCCCGCCTACCTCGACTTCGCCCCCACCTACCTGGCGGCGGTCCGCGAGCGGTTCGGGTTCGGCTTCCACCTCCTGCACGACGTCCACCACCGCCTCACCCCCGTCGAGGCCGCCCGGTTCGGCAAGTCCGTCGAGGACCTGCGCCTGTTCTGGATGGAGGACCCGACGCCCGCCGAGAACCAGGAGGCGTTCCGGCTCATCCGCCAGCACACCACCACCCCGATCGCCGTCGGCGAGAACCTCAGCTCCATCTGGGACGTCCAGCACCTCATCACCGAGCAGCTGATCGACTACGTCCGCACCACCGTCGTCCACGCGGGCGGCATCACGCACCTGCGCCGCGTCTTCGACCTCGCCGCCCTCTACCAGGTCCGCACCGGCTCGCACGGCGCCACCGACCTGTCCCCGGTGAGCATGGCCGCCGCCGTGCACGTCGACATCTCGGTCCCGAACTTCGGCATCCAGGAGTACATGGGCCACACCCCCGAGGTCGCCGAGGTCTTCCACAGCGACGTCCGCTTCGAGAACGGGATGCTGCACCCCTCGGACGCCCCCGGCCTCGGCGTCGAGTACGACGACGACGCCGCGGCCCGCTTCCCGTACGACCCCCGCTACCTGCCCGTCGCGCGCCTCGCCGACGGCTCGATGCACGACTGGTGACCGCCGTGGACCGACTCGGCCTCGCCGCGCTGGACCGGCTCCCGGCGCACGCCCGCCCCGCCGCCGACCCGCGCGAGCTGCCCACCCGCGCCCTGCACCTGGGCCTCGGCGCGTTCCACCGCGCCCACCAGGCCGTCTACACCGAGCACGCGGGCGGCTGGGGCATCGCCGCGATCGCCCCGCGCTCCCGCGACGTGGTGGCCGCGCTGCGCGCCCAGGACTGCCTCTACTCGGTGGTCGAGCGCTCCCCGGAGCGCCCGACCGCGCGCGTCGTCGCCTCGATCACCGAGGCGCTGCACGCCACCGACGACGCCGACCGGGTGCGCGCCCTGCTCACCGCCCCGGAGACCTCGGTGATCACGCTGACCGTCACCGAGAAGGCCCACCACCGCCGCGCCGACGGCAAGGGCCTCGACCTCACCGCCCCCGAGATCGCGGCCGACCTCGCCGCCGACCTCGCCTCCGCCGCCCCGACCACCGTCGTCGGCCGCCTCACCACCGGGCTCGCCCTGCGCCACCGCGCCACCGGCGCCCCGGTCACCGTGGTCTCCTGCGACAACATCGCCGACAACGGCGCGGTCCTGGCCGGTCTGGTCCGCGACTACGCCGAGGCCGCGAACCGGCCCGACCGGGACAGCTTCCTCGCCTGGCTGGACACCGCCGTCGCCTTCCCGTCCACCGTCGTGGACCGCATCGTCCCGGCCACCACCGAGGACGACCGCGCCACCGCCGCGCGCGCCCTCGGCCTGCGCGACGAGGCGACCGTCGCGGGCGAGCCGTACCGGCAGTGGGTGCTCCAGGACGCGTTCACCGCCGACCGCCCGGCCTGGGAGCGCGACGGCGCGCTGCTGGTCCCGGACGTGCGCCCGTACCAGGTCACCAAGCTCCGCCTGCTCAACGGCAGCCACTCCGCGCTCGCCTACCTGGGCGCGGCGGCGGGCTGCACGACGATCCGCGAGGTGCTGCACACCTCGTGGGGCGAGCGGTTCGTCCGGGACTTCTGCGCCGAGGTCGCCCCGACCCTGCCCGAGGGCGGCCCCGACCCGGCCGGGTACGCGGACGACCTGGTCACCCGCTTCCGCAACCCGGCGGTGCGGCACCTGCTGCGCCAGATCGGCTCGGACGGCTCGCTGAAGGTGCCCGAGCGCTGGCTCGACCCGCTGCGCGCCCTGGACCGCGCGCCGCTGCTGGAGCTCGCCCTCGCGGGCTGGGTCGCCTCGACCCGCCCCGGCGACGACGACCGTCCCGTCCACGGCACCACCGACCCCCTGTCGGACGAGCTGGCCGCCTGCTGGCACGACCGACCGGCCCACCCCGAGCTCGTCGCCAGGCTCCTGCGCCTGGTCGGCGCGCCCGACCTGGCCGAGCGGACCGACCTGACCACCGCCGTCGCCCAGCGCCTCCCCGCGCTGCGCGCCGGTCGCGTCGAGTTCTGACCCACCCCGCACCAACGCCGCCGAAGACAGTCCCGTGAGTTCCGGGGGCTGCCGGGCGGACCCTCCCCACCGCACCGTCCACCCGCAGCAACGGAGCACAGGATGACGGACAGCACCACCCCTCCCCAGGCCGGGACGCCGCAGGCCGAGGAGCCGAAGGTCGCGACCAGGACCACCCGCGACCTCGCCAAGGCGGCCACCTCCGGCTGGCTCGGCACCGCCATGGAGTTCATGGACTTCCAGCTCTACTCGCTGGCGGCGGCGATCGTCTTCAACAAGATCTTCTTCCCGGACGTCAGCCCCGCCATCGGCCTCATCGCCGCGATGGCCACCTACGGCGTCGGCTACGTGGCCCGCCTCGCGGGCGCCGTCTACTTCGGACGGATGGGCGATCGCCTGGGCCGCAAGAAGGTCCTGTTCATCACCATCGCCCTGATGGGCGCCTCCACCACCCTGATCGGCGCCCTGCCGACCTACCAGATGATCGGCATCACCGCCCCGATCCTGCTCGTCGCGCTCCGCCTGCTCCAGGGCTTCGGCGCGGGCGCGGAGATCGCGGGCGCCACGGTCATGCTCGCCGAGTACGCCCCCACCCGCAGCCGGGGCCTCATCGCGTCGCTGGTGTCGCTGGGCACCAACTCCGGCACCCTGGCCGCGTCCGGCCTGTGGGCGGTGCTGATCGGCGTGCTGTCCGAGGAGCAGCTGCTGTCCTGGGGCTGGCGCCTGCCGTTCCTGCTGAGCTTCGTGCTGCTGGTGTTCGCGGTGTGGCTGCGCCGCAACCTCAAGGAGAGCCCCGTCTTCGAGGAGCGCGCCGACGTCGTCGACGGCGTCGCCCTGTCCCACCAGGAGGTCGTGGCCGCCGCCGAGCAGCAGCCCGAGGCCACCTCGCTGAAGGCGAGCGTGCGCCAGCGCAAGGGCCGCGCGTTCTTCCTGGCGCTGGGCCTGCGCTTCGGCCAGGCGGGCAACTCCGGCCTGGTGCAGACGTTCCTGGTCGGCTACCTGGCCACCACCCTCGCGGTGGAGCGCAGCGTCCCCACCTCCGCGATCGTCTACGGCTCCCTGCTCGGCTTCGTCACCGTCCCCGTGGTCGGGATGCTCGGCGACCGCTTCGGCCGCCGCCCGGTCTACCTCGCGCTGACCGCCGTCACCGCCGTGGCCGCGTTCCCGCTGATGCTCATGATCACCAGCGGCAGCAGCACCGCCACCATCCTCGGCATGGTGCTCGCGCTCAACCTCGGTGTGCTGGGCCTGTTCTCGCTGGAGAGCGTCACCATGGCCGAGCTGTTCGGCGCCCGCACCCGCTTCACGCAGCTCGCGCTGGCCAAGGAGATCGGCGGCATCCTCGCCACCGCCATCGGCCCGGTGCTCGCCGCGACGCTCACCGCCGTCACCGGCCACTGGTGGCCGATCGCCGCGATGCTCGTCGCCTACTCGCTGATCACCCTGGTGTCCGCCCTCCTCTCGCCCGAGACGAAGGGGCGCGACCTGGTCCGACTGGAGGACGCCGTATGAGAGCCGTCGTCGTGCACGGCCCGCTGGACGTGCGGGTCGACGACCTGCCCGACCCCGAGGCCGCCGAGGGCCAGGTGCTCGTGGCCGTGGAGTGGGGCGGGGTGTGCGGCTCCGACCTGGCGTACTGGAAGCACGGCGCGTCCGGCACCGCCGTGCTGCGCCACCCGCTGGTGCTCGGCCACGAGATCGCCGGCCGGGTGGCCGCGCTCGGCGCGGGCGTCACGGGCGTCGAGGTCGGCACGCCCGTCACCGTCCACCCGGCCTCGCCGGAGGGCGGGCTCCCGGACCGCCTGGCGGGCAGGCACAACCTGGCCCCGAAGGTCCGCTACCTCGGCTCGGCGGCCTTCGACCCGCACACGAACGGCGGCTTCGCCGAACTGGTCGCGGTCCGCGCCGACCAGCTCCGCCCGCTGCCCGAGAACGTCGGCACCCGCCACGGCGCGCTGGCCGAACCGCTCGCGGTCGCGCTGCACGCCGTGACCAGGGCCGGTGACCTGCGCGGCAAGGACGTGCTGGTCAACGGCGCGGGCCCGATCGGCGCGCTGGTCGCGGCGGCGGTCAAGCGCGCGGGCGCGGCCTCGGTGACCAGCGCCGACGTGGCGGCCGGACCGCTGGCCACCGCGCGCGCCCTCGGCGCGGACCACACCGTCGACCTCGGCGCGGGCGAGGAGCTGCCCGCCGACGCGGAGGTCGTGTTCGAGGCCTCCGGCGCGCCCGCCGCGCTCGGCCCGGTCCTGCGCGCCACCGCGCGCGGCGGCCTGCTGGTCCAGGTCGGCAACCTGCCGGGCGCCCCGGCGCCTGCCGCGCTCGGCGACCTGGTCACCCGCGAGATCACCTGGATCGGCTCGTACCGGTTCGTGGACGAGATCACCGACGCGGTCCGCGCGCTGGGGGAGGGCCTCGACCTGGAGCCGCTCATCGCGGGCGAGCACGCCCTGACCGACGCCCGAGCCGCGCTGGAGCAGGCGGCCGGGACCGGCGGCGGCAAGATCCTGATCCACCTGGGCGGCCCCCGGTGACCAGGCCCGCAGGCCGGGGATCCGGTGTCGTCACGATCGGCGAGACCATGGCGCTGGTGACCCTCCCGTCCTCGGGCCGGGTCACCGCCGCCGCGCCGGTCGTGCTCGGCACCGGCGGCGCCGAGTCCAACGTCGCCATCGGCCTGGCCAGGCTGGGCGTGCCCGCCACCTGGATCAGCCGCGTCGGCGACGACGCGCTCGGGTCGCTGGTGGTGCGCGAGATCCGGGGCGAGGGCGTCACCGTCCTCGCCCCGCCCGACCCGCTCGCCCCCACCGGCATGATGCTCAAGGAGCACCGGGGTGGCCGCCCCACCCGCGTCCGCTACTACCGCGCGGGCAGCGCGGCCTCCCTGCTGGAACCGGCGGACGTCGACCGGGCCGCCGTCGCGGGCGCGGCCGTGCTGCACCTGACCGGCATCACCCCCGCGCTCGGCGACGGCCCGCGCGCGGCCGTGCGGCACGCCGTCGACCTGGCCAGGGCCGAGGGCGTCGCGGTCACCTTCGACGTCAACCACCGCAAGACCCTGTGGTCGGACGGAGAAGCCCGCCCGGTGCTCGCCGAGCTGGCCGCGAAGGCCGACGTGGTCTTCGCGGGCGCCGAGGAGGCCGAACTGGTCCTCGGCGCCTCCGGGGCCACCGAGGAGGAGCTGGTCGCCGGGCTGGCCGCACTGGGCGCGGGCACCGCCGTGCTCAAGATCGGCGAACGCGGCGCGCTCGCCTGCCGCGACGGCGCGATCACCCACGTCCCCACCACCCCGGCCACCGTCGTCGACCCGGTGGGCGCGGGCGACGCGTTCGTCGCGGGCTTCCTGGCCGAACTGGTCGCGGGCAGCCCGCTGGAGACCTGCCTGCGCACCGGGAACGCGTGCGGCGGCCTGGTCGTCGGCGTGCCCGGCGACTGGGAGGGCCTGCCCACCCGCGCCGAGCTGGCCGAGCGCGCGCCGGACGGCGGCGACGTGCACCGCTGACCGCCCGAGCCGGGCACGCGCGCGAAGATCACCACCCCCGCGCGTGCCCCGGCCCACATCGGTTAGCCTCCCCTAAATAACCAGGGGGAGGTGCGGTGTCCAGGTCGGCGGTGCGTTCGCTGGGTCTGCTGCTGGCCGTCGGCGCGCTCGCCCTCGTGGTGGCGCTGAGCCTGTGGGTCGGCACCAAGAGCATCCCGTTCACCCAGACCTGGTCGCTGCTCCAGGCCGACGACGGCTCGGGCGACGCCGCGATCATCCGCGACGTCCGCGTCCCGAGGGCCGCGCTCGGCCTGCTGGCGGGCGTCTCCCTCGGCCTGAGCGGCGCGCTGATGCAGGCCCTCACCCGCAACCCGCTGGCCGACCCCGGCCTGCTGGGCGTGAACATGGGCGCGGCGGCGGCCATCGTCACCGCCATCGCGTTCCTGGGCATCACCTCGGCCTCCGGCTACCTCTGGTTCTCCCTGGCGGGCGCGGCGGTCGCGTCCGTGGTCGTCTACGTCCTGGGCGCGACCGGCCGGGGCACGGTCACCCCGGACCGCCTGGTGCTCAGCGGCGCGGCCCTCACCGCCGTCCTCTACGCCTACATCTCCGCCGTGCTCCTGCTCAACGCCCAGACCTTCCAGTCCTTCCGCTTCTGGAACGTCGGCTCGCTCGCCGGGCGCACCGCCGAGACGGTCTGGCAGATCGCGCCCCTGGTCGTCGCGGGCGTGCTCACCGCGCTCCTGCTGGGCCGCAGCCTCAACGCGCTGGCGCTGGGCGAGAGCACCGGCCGCGCGCTCGGCGCGAACCCCGGCCGGACCCGGACCCTCGGCGTCGTCGCGATCACCCTCATGGCGGGCGCGGCCACCGCCGCCGCGGGCCCGATCTCGTTCCTTGGCCTGACCGTCCCGCACATCGCCCGCGCCGTCGCGGGCACCGACCAGCGCTGGGTGCTGGCCTACTCGGCGGTCCTGTCCCCGATCCTGCTCCTCGGCGCGGACGTCGTGGGCCGGGTCGTCCTGGCCCCGCAGGAAGTGGAGGTCGGCATCGTGACCGCGTTCCTGGGCGCCCCGGTGTTCATCGCGCTGTGCAGGCGCAGGAAGCTGGCCCAGCTGTGACCCGCGTGCTGCGGGCGGGCCCGCTCTCCGCCAGGGTCAGCCCCAGGGCCCTCGCCACCACCTCGGCCCTCGCCGCCCTGGTGCTGGCGGCCACCGTCACCACCCTGGTCACCGGCGACTACCCGCTCACCCCGGCCGAGGTGCTCACCGCCTTCCTCGGCCAGGGCGACCCGTTCGCCGACTTCGTCGTGTTCACCCTGCGCCTGCCCAGGCTGCTCACCGGCTTCCTGGTCGGCGCGGCGCTGGCGGCGTCCGGCGCGATCCTGCAGAGCCTGTCCCGCAACCCGCTGGCCAGCCCCGACGTCATCGGCTTCACCCAGGGCGCGGCCACCGGCGCGATCGCCGCCACGGCGGTCTTCCAGGCGAGCATGACCGTCGTCGCCACCTCGGCCGCCGTGACCGGCCTGATCACCTCCACCGCCGTCTACCTGCTGGCGCTGCGCGGCGGCGTCCAGGGCTTCCGGCTGGTCCTGGTGGGCATCGGCGTCAGCGCGATGATGCTGGCCGCGAACTCGTTCCTGCTCACCAGGATCAGGCTGGAGAGCGCGCTGGCCGCGCAGGCGTGGCTGGTGGGCGGGCTGAACAACCGGGGCTGGGGCCACGTGCAGGTCCTCGCCGCCACCCTCGTGGTCCTGCTCCCGTGCGCGCTGGCGCTGGCCCGCAGGCTGGCACTGCTGGAGATGGGCGACCTGACCGCGACCGGCCTCGGCGTGCCCGCCGAACCCACCCGCCTCGCGCTCCTGGTGCTCAGCGTCGGACTGGCCGCCGTCGCCACCGCCGCCGCCGGACCCATCACGTTCGTGGCGCTGGCCGCCCCGCAGCTGGCCCGCAGGCTCACCGGCTCGGCCACCCCCACGCTGGTCGCGTCCGCCCTCACCGGCGGCCTGCTCCTGCTGCTGGGCGACCTGGCGGTGCAACGGCTGTTCCCGACTTCTCAGCTGCCGGTGGGCATCGCCACCGGGGCGATCGGCGGGCTCTACCTCGTGTGGCTGCTGGCCCACGAGTGGCGGAAGGGGAGCGGGCGATGACCCGGTTGCGCGGCGAGGACCTGACCCTGGCCTACGACGAGCGCCTGGTGGCGGAGAACCTGGACGTCGCGATCCCGGACGGCTCGTTCACCGTCATCGTCGGCCCCAACGCCTGCGGCAAGTCCACCCTGCTCAAGGCGCTCGCGCGGATGCTCAAGCCCACCTCGGGCACGGTCCTGCTCGACGGTGCGGCGATCTCGTCCTACCGGTCCAAGGAGGTCGCCCGCAGGCTCGGGCTGCTCCCGCAGACCTCCATCGCGCCCGGTGGCATCGCGGTCGAGGAGCTGGTCGCGCGCGGCCGGTACCCGCACCAGCGGCTGCTGCGCCAGTGGTCCGAGGACGACCAGCGGGTGGTCGCCGAGTCGATGCGGCTGACCGGCGTCGCGGACCTGGCCGACCGGCCGGTGGACGAGCTGTCCGGCGGGCAGCGGCAGCGGGTGTGGCTGGCGATGGCGCTCGCCCAGCAGACCCCGATCCTGCTGCTCGACGAGCCCACCACGTTCCTGGACGTCGCCCACCAGGTCGAGGTGCTCGACCTGTGCGCCGACCTGCACGAGGACGGCGCGCACACCCTGGTGGCCGTGCTGCACGACCTCAACCAGGCCTGCCGCTACGCCACGCACCTGATCGCGATGAAGCCCGGCCGGGGCGTGGTGGCCCAGGGCGACCCGAGCGAGATCGTCACGGCCGAGCTGGTCGAGGACGTGTTCGGCCTGCGCTGCCGGGTCATCCCGGACCCGGAGACGGGGACGCCGCTGATCGTGCCGCTGAAGCGGGAGCGCAAGGAGCGGACCGCCGGGACCGACGGCGCGGCCGGGAGCGGCGCGGCCGAGGCCGGTGCTGCCTGAGCCGCCCTGATCAGGCAGGATGGGACCGGACGGGGGAGCACGTCCCCCCAGCCTGAACATATAGCACACCGGGGGGCTTGCGGCAAGGCCCAGGCCCTGGCGCACAATCACCCGCCGAGGTCGGAACCTGCTGGTGAGGGGCACGTGTCTACACGAGGGTACGAAGAAGAACTGGACGCCGAGCGCGCCCACGTCGCGGAGCTGCACGCCCGGCTCGACGCCGAGCGCGCCCGCGTCCGGACCGAGTACGACAACGCCCTGATGGGCAACGGCGGCAACAGCGGCTCGCTCGTGGAGCGCGACACCGAGGTCCGCGCGCTGGGGCGGGAGGTCAAGCGGCTGGACGTGGCCGACAACGGCCTGTGCTTCGGCCGCCTGGACGCGCTCACCGGTGAGCGCTCCTACATCGGGCGCATCGGCCTGTACGACAAGGACGACGACTACGAGCCCGCGCTGCTGGACTGGCGCGCGCCCGCCGCCCGGCCGTTCTACGTGGCCACCGCGGCGAACCCGGAGGGGATGCGGCGGCGGCGCCAGTTCCACACCAGGGGCCGCAAGGTCCTCGACTACACCGACGAGGTGCTCGGCCGCCCCGGCGAGGAGGAGCGCGGCGACGCGGCGCTGCTGGCGGCGGTCAACGCGCCGCGCGGCGAGGGGATGCGCGACATCGTCGCGACCATCCAGGCCGAGCAGGACCGGATCATCCGCCTGGCGCACGACGGCGTGCTCGTCATCGAGGGCGGGCCCGGCACCGGCAAGACGGTCGTGGCGCTGCACCGCGTCGCGTACCTGATGTACACCCAGCGCGAGCGCATGGAGCGGCACGGCGTGCTGGTCGTCGGGCCGAACCCGGCGTTCCTGAACCACATCGGCCGGGTGCTGCCCTCGCTGGGCGAGTCGGACGTGGTGTTCACGACCACCGGCGGGTTCGTGCCGGGCCTGGTCGTCACGGCCGAGGAGCAGGACCCCGAGGCCGCGCGCGTGAAGGGCTCGCTGAAGTTCCTGGAGGTGCTGGCGGCGGCCGTGGCGGACCGGCAGACGTTGCCGGAGGAGCCGCTGGAGGTCCGGATGGGCGGGCACGACCTGCTGCTCGGGCCGGACGTGGTGGAGTGGGCGCGGCAGGAGGCCCGCGACAGCGGCCTGCCGCACAACGAGGCGCGGTCGACGTTCACCGAGATCCTGACCTACGTGCTGACCGAGCGCGCCATCGCCCGGATCGGCAAGGGCTGGCTCACCCGCGACAACAAGGAGGCGTGGGAGCGCACCCGCCGCGAGCTGCTCAAGGAGCTGGCCGACGACGACTCGTTCACCGCGCTCGTCGACCGCTTCTGGCCGAAGCTGACCCCGGCGTCGCTGCTGGCGGGCCTGTACTCGTCGCCGGAGCGGCTGCGCGCGGCCGGGGCCGACCCCGAGCTGCTGCTGCGCGAGCGCGGCAACGCCTGGACGGTGTCGGACGTGCCGCTGCTGGACGAGCTGGTCGACCTGCTCGGCCGGGACAAGGCCGACGACGCGGCGGCCGAGGCGGCGCGCGACCGGGAGGCCAAGTTCGCCGAGGGCGTGCTCGGGATGCTGGTCGAGCGCGCCGACATGATGGACGACGAGGACCACCTGATCGCGTCCGACCTGGTGGACGCCTCGGACCTGGCCGAGCGGTTCGAGGAGCGCGACACCCGCGACCTGGTCGAGCGGGCGTCGGCGGACCGGGACTGGACGTACCGGCACGTCGTCGTGGACGAGGCGCAGGAGCTGTCCGAGATGGACTGGCGGGTGCTCATGCGGCGCTGCCCGAACCGGTCGTTCACCGTCGTGGGCGACCTGGCGCAGCGCCGCTCGCCCGCAGGCGCGGACTCCTGGGGAGCCGTGCTGGACCGCTACGTGCCGGGCCGGTGGGTGTACCGCGAGCTGACGGTGAACTACCGCACCCCGGCCGAGATCATGGCCGTGGCGGCGTCCGTGCTGGCGGGCTTCGCCCCGTCGGTCCGCCCGCCGGAGTCGGTGCGCTCGTGCGGCGTGCCCCCGTGGGCAAGGCGGGTCGACCCCGAGCGGGTGGCGGAGGCGGTCGCCGAGTTCACCGGGGCCGAGGAGGGCCGCGAGGGCACCAGCGTGGTCATCGGCCCGCCGGACGTGCCGGGCGCGGTGTCGGCCTCCGAGACCAAGGGCCTGGAGTACGACGCGGTGCTCGTGGTCGAGCCGGAGCGCATCCTCGCCGAGGGCGACCGGGGCGCGGCGGAGCTGTACGTGGCCCTGACGCGGGCGACGCAACGCCTGGGAGTCCTGCACACCGCGCCGCTGCCGGAGGTGCTGGCGGGGTTGGTGGAGGTCGAGGACCCGCTGAACGCCAGGTAGTCGCGCACGCCCTTGAAGGCCCGTCCCGGATCGCGGGGCGGGCCTTCGCGCGCGCTCGGGAAACGGGGCCGCGCAAGGGCTTCCCGCCTGTCGAGACGCCCCCGAAGCACCTGACCGCCCACCCGGCGCGCGCGGCCTACCGTGGAGAACCGGCCGTTCAACGAATCGGGAGGGGTTTCCCGTGAACAGCGCACGTGCTGGTTTTCGCCGTCGAGACCTGTTGCGCGGGGCCGCCGCGGCCGGGGGTGTCGCCCTGGTCGGGCCACCGGGCCTGGCGGGCGCGCAGGACAGCGGGTCACCCGGCGCCCTCCGGAGGTTCACCGCCACCGAGGGCACCAACATCACCGCCGCCCTCTCCCCGGACGGCCGCACCATCGCCATCGACCTCTACACCCGGATCTGGCTCCTGCCCGCGTCCGGCGGCAGGGCCCGCCCGCTCACCGGGCCCGAGCAGGACGCCACCCGGCCGCACTTCGCCCCGGACGGCCGCAGCCTGGTCTTCCAGTCGTACCGCGACGGCAACTTCCACCTGTGGACGATCAACGTCGACGGCACCGGCCTGCGCAAGCGCACCTCCGGCCCGAGCGACCACCGCGAACCCCGCTTCTCCCCGGACGGCCGCTCGATCGCCTACGCCGGTGACGCGGGCGCCACCGGCTACGACCTGTGGCTGCTCGACCTCGCCACCGGCCGCACCACCCGCCTCACCGACGGCCCCACCGACGACGGCGAACCCGCGTTCAGCGCCGACGGCCGCCACCTCGTCTGCACCGCCGACGGCACCGCCATCGACCGGATCGCGGTGGAGGACCGCACCCGCACCCGCCTGGTCCACCCGGTCACCGGAACCCGCGTGCTCGCCCCCGGCCTCACCCCGGACGGCCGCCTCGTGCACACCGCCTTCGCGGGCCCCACCACCTCCCTCGTCGTCGACGGCCGGGTGGTCGTCGCCGACGAGGACCTGTTCGGCTCCAGCCCGCAGTGGCTCGGCGCCGCCCTGCTGCACACGGCGGACGGCGGCCTGCGCGTGCGCGACCTCACCACCGGCGCCACCCGCGCCATCCCGTTCGAGGCCACCGTCGAGTACGCCCCGCACACCGACCGCCCCGCCGCGCGCCCGGTCGACCGGAGATCCGGCCCGGTCAGGGGGATCGCGAGCCCGGTGCTCTCCCCGGACGGCCGCTCGGCCGCGTTCCGCGCGCTCGGCGCGCTCTGGCTGCTGCCCCTGGACGGCGGCAGGCCGCGCGCGCTCGTGGACGACGGCTCGTTCGCCTCCGACCCCGACTGGTACCCGGACGGCTCCGCGCTGGTATACACCAGCGACCGCACCGGCACTCCCGCGCTGTGGCGGCACGACCCGGCCACCGGCGTCGACACCCGCCTCGCCGACCTCCCCGGCGCGCAGCTCACCCCCAGGGTCGCCCCGGACGGCGAGCGGATCGCGTTCCAGGACGCGGACGGCGCCACCTGGGTGCTCTCCGGCGGCGTCGCCACGCAGGTGCTGCCCGCGCTGTTCCAACCCGGCCGCCCCACCTGGTCCCCGGACGGCCGCACGCTCGCGCTGGCCGCCGTGAAGCCGTTCTCGCAGCGCTACCGCGAGGGCACGAACCAGGTCCTCACCGTCGCGCTCGACACCGGCGAGGTCCGCTACGCCGAACCGCTGCCGGGGAAGTCCCTGTCCACCAGGGGAGACGACGGGCCGGTGTGGTCCCCGGACGGCCGGTGGCTGGCGCTCGTCGTGGAGAGCGCGCTGTGGGTCGTCCCGGTCGACGCGCGCGGCGCGGTCACCGGCCGGGCCCGCAGGATCGCGGCCGGTCCGGCGGACGCGCCGTCGTGGAGCGGCGACTCGAAGACCTTGCTGCACCTGGAGAACGGCGCGCTGGTGCGCACCGGCCTCGACGGCCGCGCCCGCCGCTCCGGGGTCCCGCTGACCTGGGCCAGGCCGCGCGCCGGTGGCCGCAAGGTGCTGCGCGCGGGCGCGCTGTGGGACGGCCGCGCCGGGACGCTGCGCCGCGCCGCCGACGTGCTGATCAACGGCGACCGGGTCGAGTCCGTGCACGACCGCCGCGCGTGGCCGGGCCTGGAGGTCGTGGACGCCTCGCGGTTCACCGTGCTGCCCGGCCTGATCGACGCGCACAACCACTGGCACCTGCGCGGCAGGCAGTGGGGCGACCGGCAGGGCAGGTTGTGGCTGGCCTACGGCATCACCACCACCCGCTCGCCCGGCGACCCGGCCTACCAGATGGTCGAGACCAGGGAGGCCCTGGACGCGGGCAAGCGGATCGGACCGCGCTACCTGGCCACCGGCGAGGCGGTCGACGGCGGCCGGGTCTACTACAACTTCATGCGCACCACGACCAGCCCCGAGCAGGTCGATCTGGAACTGTCCCGCGCGATCGCGCTGGAGTACGACCTGATCAAGACCTACGTGCGCCTGCCGGTCGACCTCCAGCGCCGCGCCGTCGACCTCGCCCACCGCGCCGGGCTGCCGCTCACCTCGCACTACCTGTACCCGGCGGTCGGGATCGGCATGGACGGCATGGAGCACGTCGGCGCCACCAACCGGCTCGGCTACTCGCACACCAACAGCCGCCTGGGGCGCGGATACCGCGACGTGACCGGGCTGTTCGCCGCCTCCGGCATGTCGATCACCACGACCCTGTTCCAGTCGGCGGTCCTGCACGGGGACGACCCGTCCCTGGTGCACGACCCCAGGACCACCGCGCTGTTCCCGCCCTGGGAGCACCAGCGGTTCGTCCAGGAGGCCGAGGGCTACGCCCAGGACACCCCGGCCAACCGGCAGACCAGGGAGGTGCTGCGCGGCAACGCCGCCACGCTGCTCGCCGTGCACCGGGGCGGCGGGCTGGTGCTCGGCGGCACGGACGCGCCGCTGGACAAGATCGCGGTCGGGCTGCACCAGAACCTGAGGGGCCTGGTGGCGCACGGCTTCACCCCGCACGAGGCGCTGACGACGGTGACCGCCAACCCGGCCCGCTGGTTGGGGCTGGCCGACCGGATCGGCGTGGTGAAGCCGGGCGCGTGGGCAGACCTGATCGGGGTGGAGGGCGACCCGCTGCGCGACATCAGGACGGTGGCGAACACCCGGCTCGTGGTGACCGGCGGCGTGGTGCGCACCCCGGAGGAGCTGATCGGCCCGTTCGCCGAATCCCACTCTGCTTCCGAAGGCGCGACACCGGTGGGTGAACCACTGCCCAGCGTGAACCCGGACCTGTTCTGGTGGCACGGCGAGCCGGAGTGGTCAGTGCATTTGTGTCATTGACGAGCGGGCAGGTGCACTGTTTCCCGGAAATGTGATCGCTGCATCTCCCGAACGCCGCGCAAGAATCGCAAAGGGTTTTTCACGGCGTGAACCGGGGTCGTGCGGTTCCCCACACCGCACGACCCCGGCGCCGCGTGAAGCGCCGCGTCAGGCGTCGCGCCCACGTCGATGCGCCCACACACCCGCCCCTGCGGCGGTCAGCAGCACCAGCGCGCCACCGACCAGCGGGAACGCCCCGCCGTCACCACCGGCCGAGGCCGCGGCCCCGGTGTCGGCGCCACCCCTGGGCTTCACCGGCACCTGCGGCTGGGCCTTCGGCGAGGTCGTCACCCCGGTGCTCGTCGGCGAGCCGCTGGCGGCGGAATCGACGATGAACTCGACCGTGTGAGGCTTGCCCTCCACGCAGGTGAACGACGCCGTGTAGGTGCCCGGCTCGGCGTCGGCGTCCACCGTGGCCGATACCGACATCCCGCTCTCCACCGGGGCGTCCAGTGCGCGGGTCAGCGGGAAGTCGACGGTCAGCACCGACGAGGTGACCTCGGACTCGATGAACTCCGGGTTCCAGCAGTACCCGAGAACGAAGATCCGCTCACCGGGTGACACGGTGCCGTTCTGCCCGATGGACAGCGAGGTGTACGGCGGGTCCGACGCCGCGACCTGGAAGTCCGCGAAGGTCAGGTTGCCGGGCGGCCCGCAGGCGATGTGCGCGGACCCCTTGCCCAGCGGAGCGTTCGCCGCGACGTGCGCCTTCCCGCTGAGCCGCCAGACCCCGTCCTCGCCCCGTTCGCCGGTCAGCCCGGAGCCCTGGAGCGTGAAGGACGCGATGGGCAGCGGCATCGTGGCGAGTTCCGGGTAGTCGCAGGTGGCGGTGATCGTGACCTCCTGCCCCTGCGTGACCACGTTCGGTGACACCTCGAACGTCCCGTAGCTCTCCTCGGCGACCGCTGATGGAGCCACCCCCAACAACGCCAGTCCCAGCAGCGCGGCTCCTCCGAGTGCGCGCAGCACAGCCAATCGATTTCTCATGGACTCCCCCAGAAAACTGCGGCAGACAACCGCAACGGCCCCCGCCGTCGTCCTGCTCGCACCGTTGAAGACGTGCGCGGCGCAAGCGGGTTGCGCATCCGGAGAAATCTTTTGAGGGGCTCTCCGGTCGCTCACCCCGCCGACGTCAGCAGGAAACCGCCGTCCGCGAGGAACTCCGAGCCCGTCGCGAAGCGCGCCCGGTCCGAGGCGGCGAACAGCACGAAGTCCGCGACCTCCCGGACGTCCGCCCTGCGCGGGATGGGGAAGTTGTTCACCGGCACCAGTTCCCGCCCGTCCGGCCCGTATGCCAGCGGGGTCTCGATGATGCCGGGGTGGACCGCGTTGACCCGGATGCCGTCACCGGCCAGCTCCGCCGCCGCCGCGCGCAGCAGACCGCGCAGCGCCCACTTGCTGCTGCTGTAGGCGACCAGTCCGGGCGCGGCGGCCAGGCCCGCGATCGAGTTCACGTTCACGATCGAGCCGCCACCCGCCTTCCGCATGGACGGGGCCGCCGCCCGGATGCCCAGGAGCGCGCCGGTGAGGTTGGTGTCGAGCACCTGGCGGAAGTCGTCCAGCGGGATGGACTCGGTGGTGCCGGTGCGCAGGTGGGCGGCGTTGTTGATCAGGACGTCCACGGGCCCGAAGCGCTCTTCGGCGCGGTCGACGGCATCTGCCCACTCGGCCTCGCTGGTGACGTCGAGCCGCACGCCCAGCGCCGGGCCGTCGAGGGTGGCGGCCAGCTCGGCGAAGCCGGTGCGCCCGGCGACGACGGTGTTCGCGCCCGCCGAGGCGAACCCGGCGGACAGCGCGGCGCCGAGCGCGCCGGTCGCGCCGGTGATCAGGACGGTCTTGCCGGTGAAGTCGTGCACGGTCGGAACTCCTTGCGGTGTCAGGGGAGCGGGAGCGGGGGATTGGTCAGCGGACGTCGTCGGCGTCGGTGGAGTGGGCCAGCTCGCGGCCCGCCTCCAGCGCCGAGAGGCGGTCGCGCAGGGCGGCGGTGGCGAGCGCGTAGGCGTCCGAGCCGAGGGTCAGGCGCAGCGGCGCGTCGGCGCGGTCGGCGGAGTCGATGATCGCGGCGGCGATCCTGGTGGGGTCGCCGGGCGTGGGCAGGGGCGGCAGCTCGCCCGCGACGACGCGGCGCAGCTGCCCGGACGGGCCGTCGGCGTACTCGGGCAGCGGCGCCCCGAAGACCGCGCCACCGCCGCCGAAGTTGGTGCGGGACATGCCGGGTTCGACGATCGTGACGCCGATGCCGAACGGCGCCAGTTCCGGCGCGGTGGACTCCCAGAAGCCCTCGACGCCCCACTTGGTGGCGTGGTAGAGGCTCATGGCGGGGAAGGCGATCTGGCCGCCGACGCTGGCGATCTGGAAGATCCGGCCGCCGCCCTGGCGGCGCAGGTGCGGCACGACCGCGCGGGCGAGCTGGACGGACGCGGTGAGGTTCGTGGCGATCTGCCGGTCGATCTGCTCGTCGGACACCTCCTCGGCCGCCCCGAACAGCCCGTAGCCCGCGTTGGACACGACGACGTCGATCCGCCCGAGCTCGGCGAAGGCGCGGTCCACGACCTCGCGCTGCCGGGCGGTGTCGGTGACGTCGAGCGCGGCGCGCCAGAGCCGGTCACCGTGCTCGGCGGCCAGGTCGTCGAGGGTCTCGGGGCGGCGCGCGGTGGCGGCGACCCGCTCGCCGCGCGCCAGGAGCTGCGCGGTCAGCTCGCGGCCGAAGCCGGAGGACGTGCCGGTGATGAACCAGGTGCGGGTCATGGTGTGGGGCTCCTCGGTAGGTAACTAACTAGGTACATTCCTACGCGGTTCGGCGGCGGATGTAAACACCTGGTTGGTTATGTACGATCGGCCCATGCCACCTGACGCGACCGAGACCAAGCGCCGGATCATGGCGGCGTCGATCGAGGAGTTCGCCCGGTACGGCCTCGCGGGAGCGCGGGTCGACCGCATCGCCGAGACCGCGTCGGCCAACAAGCGGTCGATCTACGTGCACTTCGGCGCGAAGGAGGAGCTGTTCGACCTGGTCGTCGCCGAGACCATGTCCGAGCTGGCGCGGGCGGTGGTGATCGACGCGACCGACCTGCCCCGCTACGCGGCCGAGCTGTTCGACCGGTTGGAACAGCGCCCGCAGGTGCGCAGGCTCTACCTGTGGGCGGGCCTGGAGCGGCAGAGCCCGGTGGACGCGGAGGTCGCGGAGTACCGCCGCAACGTCACCGCCATCGCGGCCGAGCAGGCGGCGGGGCGGGTGCGCGCGGACATCCCGGCGGTGGAGCTGATGGCGATGGTGATCGCGCTGGTGATGAGCTGGGACACCGCGTCGTGGTCGCTGAAGGCGCTGGGGGAGGAGGCCGGTGCGCAGGCCTCGGACCGGAGCGCGGCGGTGGCTGCGGCGGTGGCGGGACTGATCCGGCCGGTCTGATCCGGCGGGTCTGAGGGTGGCCGGGCCCGCTCCCGCTCCAGGCGGAGTGGGAGCGGGCCAGGGCGAGGTCATCGGGACTGTCGGACCCGCCGGATACGGTGCCCGCACACCGAGGCGAGGGGGAGTGGACCGTGGAGCCCAGGGAAGTCGTGGACCGGTTGTTCGAGCGGTTCGCCGCCGGGCGGTTCGACGCCATCATCACGGTGCAGGACCGCGAGTCCGAGGACCGCTGGGTGCAGCTGCGCGGCAACTCGATCAACCTGCCCCACCTCACCGACGTCCCGCCCGACGAGCTCCTGGAACCGCTCGACCTGTTCGGGGACCTGCCGTGGGAGGTCGAGAGCTGGGAGCCGAACGGCTACGCCACGATCGACTGGGGGCCGGTCGGCGACGACGGGGAGACCGCCGCGATGGCGACGGCCCTGACAGCCGCCCTGGGACGGCTGCTGGCCCACCTCGGGCTGCCCGCCGACTCGGAGCGCTGGGTCGTCACCGAGGGCTGACCCCGCCCTCGTCGCCGTCCGCGACCTCGTACGAGCGAACGGAGAGGCGCAGTTCGTCGTTGGGCGGCACGAAGTCGATGGTCAGAGCTTCGATCACCGTGCCGATCGGCGGGTAGTCGGGCTCGGTCACCGCCGTCCCGCCCTCGCCCAGCATGACGAAGTCGATGAACGCCGCGACCTCGCTCGCGGGTTCGATCACGGAGGCCTCCACGCCGAACCGTCCCCGGTGGCCGGTGACCACGCAGCGCACCACCTGGAACTGCCCCAGCCCGCTCAGCTCCCAGAGCTCCTCCACGGGCCTGGAGAAGAGCCTCCCCCTCGCCCGGCTGCCGCTCCTCATCGTCCGGTCGCCGCCGGGTGGTGGGGCGCCCGCGTCGGACGCCCCACCCCCGCTCACGGGTTCCACCGCACGGCCTGCTTGCCCGCCGCCCCCACGACGTGCCCGACCACGATCCCGTTCCCGCTCGCCCCCGACGCGACCGACCCCGTCGAGCCCGGCGGCACCGGCAGCGGCGTCACGCCGCCCGACGTGTCCCAGCGCACCGCGAACCCGGCCGTCCCCGCGCCCGCCTGCCCGAACGCCCCGCCGATCCCGTCCAGCCCGACCACCGAGCCGTTCACCTGCCCGGACGGCAGCGGCAGCTCCTGCGGCGTCCCGTCCGCCGCCCACGCGACCGGCCGGGACGCCTCGCCCTGGTCCTCCGCCCAGCTGCCCACCGACCGGCCCGCCGCGTCCACGTCCGCCACCACCGCGGCGGTCCAGCCCGGACCGCCGCGCAGCTCCACGACCGAACCGCCCGCGCCCCACCGGAAAGCCCGCAGGGCGAACTCCGCGTCCCGGTAGCTCGCCACCACGTGCTCGCCGTCGATCCCGGCCGTGCGCAGGTAGTCCTGGCTGGTCACCCCGAGGTCGGTCGCCACGCCCGCCGAGTCCCACCGCATCGCGTGGTAGCGCCCGTCCGGCCCCAGCGCGGCCCCGGACACGTTGCCCGCCCCGTCCACCGACGTCGCCCGGCTGTCCCGCGTCCCCAGCCCCGGCAGCACCCGCAGCGCCCCCGAGGTGTCCCAGGTGGCGGCGTGCGTGACCCCGCTGCCGTCCGTCGTGTTCCCGACCGCGAGCCCCGCGCCGTTCACCGCGTCCACCGTGCTCTGCCCGCCACCGGCGATCTGCGGCAGCCGCACCACCCGCCCGTCCGCCTCCCACCGCACGGCGTTCACCCACGTCCCGCGCACGTTCAGCAGCCCCGCGCCGCTCGCGTCCACGCCGACCGGGAACGTGCGCGACACCGGCACGGGCGGGAACTCCCGGACCGAACCACCGGCCCAGCGCACCACCACCCGGTTCCCGTCGCCCCGGACCGACCAGCCCAGCGCGACCCCGGAACCGTTGACCACCACCGCTTCCGCGTCCCGACCGGGGGAGAGCGGGGTGAGGACCGTGAACCCGGTGGTCGCCGCCACCGCGGGTGTCGCCGACGCCACCAGGGCCGCCGCCACGACGACCGCCGCACCGCGGAGTCTGCTGCTCAACTCGTCCTCCCGTTGCCGCACCGGGGGATTCCGCGCCGGAACCCCGCGACACCCACCCTGGCGCAGTCGACCGGTCGCCGGAAGAGGGGAAGCGGAAGGGGAGTCGGGGGGTGCCCGAAAGTGCGCCGAGCGCTGGATGGCGGGGAAGGACTCCTCGCCGGGGACCATTCCGCGCGCGCGAGCGAGAGTGCCCGCAGTGACGCGGGAGAAGGGGCCGGAGACGGACCCACCGGGCTCGGGGAAGGTTTGGCAACCACCCGGTCGGTCCGCCTCCGGCGAACCCCGCCCCCCGGTTCCGACTCCACGCCGTCGGCCCTGGGACGGGGACGTTCAGCGGGCGGGACGGCCACTCCACCTGCCGTTCCGCTCGCTTCGAGGGTGACAACGGCGGGTCGGGGGCGGACCTGAGGGCTTCACCCGGCCGACCGGGGGAACCGCGCGGCGGAACGTCGCGGAATGCTGCGCCGGAAAAGCGCACGGTGCTATACAAGACGATTGCAGGTTTTTTCGCACAATCGCATGAATGTCTTGGAAAGAATTATATCACGAGGGGGCAAGTGTGACTCGGAAGAATTCACCGGAACCGGGAGAAGCGCAGGTGGACGGCCCTTCGGCGGAACCGGACGGGCTGGGTGCGGAGCGCGCCAGGTCCGCCGAGCGGTACCGGCGGCTGGACGCCGAGCGGGCCGAGACCCGGCGCCGCCTGGACGCCGCCCTCACCGACCACACCGACCTGCCGTGGCAGCGCGAGGTGGCCGTGCGCACCCTCACCGACCGGCTCGCCGGGCTGGACGCGGCCGACAGCGGGCTGTGCTTCGGCCGCACCGACCACGTGGACGGCGGCACCACGTACATCGGGCGCACCGGCCTGTCCGACGAGGAGCAGGGGACGCTGCTGGTGGACTGGCGCGCCCCCGCCGCCCGGCCGTTCTACACCGCGACCGGCGCGCGTCCCGAGGGCGTCACCCGGCGGCGGCACTTCCACGGCAGGGGGCGCGTGCTGGAGGACTTCCACGACGACGAGCTGGGCGCCGACCCAGGGTCGCTGCTGCGCGCGCTGGCCGCGCCGAGGGACGGGGTGATGCGCGACATCGTCGCGACCATCCAGGCCGAGCAGGACGAGGTGATCAGGCTGGAGCACCGGGGCGTGCTGGTGGTCGAGGGCGGCCCCGGCACCGGCAAGACCGCCGTGGCGCTGCACCGCACCGCGTACCTGCTCTACACCCACCGCGACCGGCTCTCCCGCTCCGGCGTGCTGCTGGTCGGCCCGAACCCGCTGTTCCTGCGGCACATCGGCCGCGTGCTGCCGTCGCTCGGGGAGAACGACGTCGTGTTCGCCACGCCCGGCGAGCTGTTCCCCGGCGTGGTCGCGGTGGCCGAGGACGAACCAGGGGTGCGGCTGCTGAAAGGCGGTCTGGGCATCTTGGACGTGCTGCGCGAGGCTGTCGCCGACCGCCAGGAGCTCCCTGCCGACCCGCTGCCGATCGAGCTGGAGGACGTCACCGTGCCGGTCACCGCCGCCGTGGCGGAGGTGGCGCGCGCCCGGACCCGCGAGCTGGGGCTGCGGCACAACGCGGCCAGGTCCGCGTTCCACCGGCACCTGGCGGAGGCGCTGGTCGAGCCCGCCGTGGCGCTGATCGGCTTCGACTGGCCGGAGCTGGTCGCCGACGTGCGGCGGGAGCTGCGCGCCCACCCGGCGGTGCGCGCCGCGGCGGACCTGCTGTGGCCGGAGCTGACGCCGCAACGCCTGCTGGCCGACTTCTACGGCGGTCGCTGCGCGGCCCTCGGCCACCCGGAGCTGCGCCGGGAGCGCGGGGACGCGTGGACGGTGTCCGATGTGCCGCTGCTGGACGAGGCGGCCGAACTGCTGGGCGACGACGGTTCGGCGGCCCGCACCGCCCGCGCGCGGCGGCGGGCGGACGTCGAGTACGCGCAGGGGGTGCTGCACGTCATCGACACGGACGCGGCGATGCACGAGGAGGAGCTGCGGGCGGTCGACCTGGTGGGCGCCGAGTGGCTGGCCGACCGGCACGAGGCGCGCGACCACCGCTCCCTGGCGGAACGCGCCGAGGCCGACCGGGAGTGGGTGTACGGGCACGTGGTGGTGGACGAGGCGCAGGAGCTGTCCGAGATGGACTGGCGGGTGCTGATGCGCCGCTGCCCGTCCCGGTCGATGACGATCGTGGGGGACCGGGCGCAGCGGCAGTCGGAGAGCGGCACGGCGGACTGGGGGCGGGCGCTGGGGCGGTACGCGGGGGACCGGTGGGTGCACCGGGTGCTGACCGTGAACTACCGCAGCACCGAGGAGATCATGGATCTGGCGGCCGAGGCCCTGGCGGAGGCGGCCCCGGACGCGGTGCCGCCGACGTCCGTGCGGCACGGGGAGAAGCCCTGGTTCGCGGTGGTCGAGGGGGAGGGGGAGTTGGACGCGCTGATCGCGCGGGCGCGCCCGGCGGACGGCACGTTCGCCGTGATCAGCCCGGAGGGACCGCTGACCCCCAAGCGCGCCAAGGGTTTGGAGTTCGACGACGTGCTGGTGGTCGACCCGGAGCGGATGACCCCGGCCGAGCGGTACGTGGCGCTGACGAGAGCGACCCGCAGGCTCGGGGTTGTGCGCACCGGGAGGAGGTGAGGGGTGGTTCGGTGGGAGTTGGGCGCTGAGGGGGGAGGGGGGAGAGGTTTGGAGGTGGGGCGCTGAGGGGGAGGGAAGTTGTTCGGAGGTAGGGCGCTGAGGGGTGAGGGGGGCGCTTCGGTGGCTGGGCGCTGAGGGGGAAGGAGTGGCTCGGAGGTGAGATGCCAAGGGGAGGGAGTAGCTCGGGGCTGGAGCGTTGAGGTGCGAGGGGAGTTGTTCGGGGGCAGGAGCACCTGTGGTCGGCCGGTCTTACCGATGTTGCCGGTGTTGCCGGTGTTCCCCAGGATGGTTCGTGGTGGCTGGTAGTGCGGGCGGGGGTCTGCGGGCGGGGGGTGTGCGGGTGGGACGGGTTTGCTGTTCGGGTGGTGTTGCTCTGGGTCATCGGTTCGGCCGTGCGGGGGAAATATCCGCCCGATGCATAACGGGGGTGGGCATCGGGCACCCCAGGGTCCCCCACCAACCGGTCCAGAACCCTTCCTCCCCGGCGATCCCTCCGCCACAGGGGAAGGCGTGCTGGCCACCGCTCGAAGAGGAGCGAGACCATGGGCCACAAGCGAGACCTCATCGACGTCCTCAGCGGTGACGAGTTCGACCAGCCCTCACCCTTCGGCCTGATCTACCCGGTGCGCACCGGCGACGGCGGCTGCCCGCCGGACCAGCGCGGCCGGACCTGGGAGTACCTGTTGGCCTGTGGCCGCGACCTGCGGCCCTCGATCACCTCGTGATCCGGTCCACCACGCGCCCGGACCACCCGGATCACCACGAGTTCCACCGCGTCCACGACGAAGACCCGCGCACCTGTGCTCAGCCCGGCGCGCGTGCGCGGGTCCGGTGGCCGCTTTCCACGCACTGACCACCATTGAGACCTGAACCCTGCGACCTGAACACCGAGACCTGAATACTGAGACCAGGCCACTGCGGGTGCTCGTGGCTCGTCGCTCGTGGCCGGTGGTTGACGGTTAGAGTTCGTCGCACTGCCCGTCGCGTCGCACACGGGGGTCGCCGTGCTCGAACCCGAGACCGAACCTGGCTTGGCCGACCACGCGCCGGATCTCCCCGGCACCGCGTTCGCGGTCCTCTACGGCACTTTCACCCCGCATCCCTGGCACGACCCTGATCGCGACCCGTACATCGTCTTCCACGACCGCGCGAAGAGCATGGGGTGGCTGGACGACACCGGTATCCGGATCACGGGCACCGAGCAGCACCAGACCGGCGCACCCGGCCTGTGGCGCATGAACGATGCCGGACTGCTTCACCCGAGCACACCGGCTACTGCCACACCTGCCAGCGCCACGCCAGCCACCGCCACACCGGCCACCGTCACGCCAGCTAGCGTCACACCGACTACCGCCGCGCCAACCGCTGATGCGCCAACTAACACCGCACCAGCCATGACCGCGCCGCCCGCTGATGTAGTGACCACCAGTGCGCCGATCACCGATGTGTCGACCATCAGCGCGTCAACCACGGGTGTGTCGAGTACCAGCGCGTCGAGCACCAGTGCGTCAACCACGGGTGCGTCAACCCCAGGCACTCCCGCCGTCAGTGCGCCCGCCACTAGCGCCCCCTCCACCAGTGCACCCGCCGGCGGTGCGCCCACCACCAGCACCTCAACCACCAACGCCTCAACCACCTGTACCCCGGCCAGCGGCAAACCTGGTGGTGCGTTTGGTGAAGGTGGGTTTCCTGAGGCTGTTGCGTGGTTTCAGGTTGAGGTTGTGCCGGTTCGGGTGGGTGAAGGGCTTCCGGTGCAGCCGTTTGTTCGGTGTGCGGTCGACTCCCTCCAAAGGATTGGTGCGCTTCGGCTTCGGGCTGTTCAGGTTCTGCTGCCTGTTGGTCTCCTCTCCGGGCTTCGTTGGCCGCCTTCGGTCGCTACCGCTGGGTGGTTGGGCGACGCTGCGCCTGGTGCGCGGGTTCCGGTGCGGATCACCGTGGACGGTGGGCAGGATCGTGGACTTGGTGCGGTGGAAGGGAAGTTTCTGGACGCCTTGGCTCGGGCGAACCAGGAGGTGTTCCGCCTTGGGGACGGGGTGGGGCGGGGTGAGGGTGTTGGGGGTGTGCCTGCGCCTCCGGTTCACGACAGCTTCTGGGACGGGCCGTCTCGGCATCGGGTTGTGCTCAGCGGGAGTCTGAGCGAGTGGAGTGCGGAGTCGGTTGGATGGGTTGCCGGGTTCCTCGCCGAGTTGGGCGCCCAGCTCGGGGTTGAGGGGAGTTTGGTGATCACGGTTGAGGAGCGTTCCGCAGACCTCGGGGGCGGCCGGCTCAGGTGGTGAGCCAGATCAGGTGGAGTTTCACCCCCTTCTCGTCCTGCGCCAGGCGGGTGAACGTGGTCAGCGCGCTTTCCGGGCTCGCCGAGCACGTGCGGAAGTCGCCGTCCGTCGACGCGACCTCCGCCCTGTCCTCGAAGGCCATGCCGTAGGCCGCCACCCAGCCCTCCTGGGTCTCCGGGTACTCGTGGGCTATCGCGAACAGCTGCGGCGCGTCCTCGGCCGCCAGGGTGGCCAGCCACCACGACTGCGGGGCGGGGAGGTTCGTGGGGGTCGGGTCGGTGGTCGGGGGATGCGCCTGCATGGGGTGTGCCCTTCGGTGTCAGCGGGGTCTCGGTGTCGGCGGGCGGTGCGGCCGGCTGGGGTGGTTCGGGGGCCGGTGGTTTTATTTTACCGGGGGATTTGAACCGGGTGTTATGAACCTAAAGGGTGAACTGTGGGGGTGCGCGATAGGCTCTCGCCGTCCCGAACCCCCTGGAAGGGCACATGCCGAGCACTCAGACGCGGGCCAAGCGGAAGCTGGGGAGGCGGCTCGCCCAGCTGCGGGTCGACGCCGGGCGGCGGCCCGAGGAGATCGCGCTGGCGCTGCGGAAGTCCGCCGGGCTCGTGTCGAAGATCGAGAACGGGCACGTCATGCCCGACTACCCCACGCTCCAGGTCATCCTCGCCCGGTGCGGGGTCGTCGACGCCGCAGCGCGCAGGAGCGTCGAGGAGCTGTGGGAGGAGGCTCGGAGCAGCGCCAAGCCGGTCGAGGTCTCGCCGGGGATGTCCCTGAAGTACCGGGCTTACCTGCGGGCGGAGGCCGACGCGGCTGGTGTGCTCACCGTGGAGCAGACCGTGGTTCCCGGACTGCTCCAGACGAGCGCTTACGCGGCGGCCGTGCAGGGGACGACGCTGCGGCAGGTGGCCAGGGACGGCGCCAAGAAGGCCGTCGAGTCGCGGATGGCGCGGCAGCGGCGAGTGCACTCGGACAGCGACCCGCTCGTGGTGCACGCGGTGGTCGACGAAGCGGTCGTCCGGCGGGTGGCCGGTGGGGTCGAGGTGATGGTCGAGCAGTTGCGGCACCTGCTCGTGCTGCAGGAGTTGCCGAACGTCACGATCCAGGTGATCCCCTTCGAGCGGGGGCTCTACGCGGAGATGGTCGGTCCGTTCGTGCTGCTCAGCTACGCCGATCCGGTGGAGGACCCGCCGCTCGTCTACGTCGAGCACCGGGGTGGTGGGCTGTGGGTCGAGGACGGGGCGGAGGTCCAGGAGTTCCTGGGGGCCTTCGCGGAGAACGCGGGGATCGCGCTCTCGCCCGAGGAGACGAGCGCGCTCATCCGGCAGCGGATGGTGGAGTTGGGGGAGGCGGGGGAGTGGTGAACGGGGCGATCCGGTGGCGGCGCGGCAGTCGCAGCGGGCCGGACAACAACTGCGCGGAGGTCGCGCGGGTGGGGGGCGGGGTCCTGGTGCGGGACAGCAAGCGGCCGGACGGGGGCGTGCTGGTGTTTCCCTGCGCCAGGTGGGACGGGTTCCTCGCCTCGCTCCGGCGCTGATGGCGGGAGGCGTGGGAAGGGCGGGCAGCGCTGTCGACCGGTGGCGTCGAGGGGCGGGCAGCACCGTCGAACGGTGGCGCTGATGGCTCGGCAACCCCGCTGACGGCAGCAGGGCCCGGCTGGGTCGAGGGCCTGGCAAGGCCGTTGACCGGTAGCGCGGAAGTGACGGCGACATCGTCGGCCGGTGGTGCCGAGGGGCTGGCAGCACTGTCGACCTGCGGTGCCGACGGGCCTGGCAACACCGCTGATCGGCAGCACCGAGAGCCCGGCAACACCACTGGCCTGCGGCACCAAGAACCTGGCGGCGCCGAGAGCTCGGCAACACCGTTGACCGGCGGTGCCGAAAGTCCGGCAACACCACAGGCCGGCAGCACCGAGAGCTCAGCGGCACCGTCGACCGGCAGCGCCGAGAGCCCGACAACACCACTGACCGGCAGCGCCGAGAACCCGGCGACCCCGCCACCCTGCGGGGTCGGCCGGTCGGCTGCGGCGTGCCGAACACCCCCGGCGCTCGCGCTGCAACCCCGCGCCGAGGGCGCCGCGTACCACCGGTGTCCGACACGAGTGGATCTTCGGGTCCAGGGCACAGGGAGCACCCGTGAAGTTGATGAAGTCCGCAGCCGCGCTCGCCCTCGCCTCCGCCGCGCTGCTCGCGGGGGCGGGCACCGCCTCCGCGGGCAACCAGTCCTACCCCGTCTCGTCGTGGCTGGACGTGAACGTCCGCACGTGCGCCTCCACCTTCTGCAAGCCGGTCGGTGTCGCCGAGGTCGGGTACACGACGTACGCCACCTGCTGGACCAGGGGGGAGCTCATCATCGAGCACGGCATCACCAACGACGTCTGGCTCCAGGTCGGGTCCACCGACACCGGCGTGTGGGGCTACGCCAGCGCCGTGTACTTCCGGGGCGACGAGCTCGCCAACCTGCCCGCCACGGCCCAGTGCCGCGTCTGACCGGCTGACGGCCCGCGCCGCGTCCCTCCGACCCGCCGCACCGGTCGGAGGGACCACCGGGCC
The DNA here is from genome assembly GCF_024171695.1 of Actinosynnema pretiosum. Classification (GTDB taxonomy): domain Bacteria; phylum Actinomycetota; class Actinomycetes; order Mycobacteriales; family Pseudonocardiaceae; genus Actinosynnema; species Actinosynnema pretiosum. Next base: position 28,081 of record NZ_JAMTCF010000028.1, read on the forward strand.
CCGCGCGCTCACCCCAGGAAGTGCCTCCGCAGCGCCGGGGCCAGCTCCCGCGCGGGCACCCCGTGCCACTCGCCCGGCAGCTCCAGGTACTCCCCGGCGCCCAACCCCCGAGCCGCCGCCCGCGCCCACCCGCGCAACCGCTCGTCGCTGGCCTCGCTCGCCACCACCAGCGCGGGCACCCCGATCGACCCCAGCGGCGGGGGTTCGGCGGTCACGGTCAGGTCGTACACCAGGGTGTGCGCCAGCGCCTCCAGGCCCGGCCACACCGGCGACTCGCGCACCCCCACCAGCAGCTCCGCCGGGACCCCGATCGTGCGCTGGAAGTGCTCCACCGCGTCCCCGCGCCGCCCGGCCGCCACCAGCGCCCCCACCTCGGCCGCCAGCAGGCCGTCGTCGGGCTCGCCGGACAGCGGCGGCTCCACCAGCGCCACCGCGGGCACCGGCAGCCCGGCCGCCACCGCGTGCAGCGCCAGCACCGCCCCCGACGAGTGCCCGTGCAGGAACGCGGGCCCGCCCACCGCCTCGACCAGCGCCCCGAGGTCCTCGACCTCGCGCGCCACCGAGTACGGCAGCACGTCCCCGCTCTCCCCGCGCCCCCGCCGGTCGTACGAGAGCACCGCGAAGTCCTCGGACAACGCCACCGCCAGCTCGGACGGCCCGCCCACCCGGTACGAGCACGCCCCGCTCACCAGCACCACCAGCGGACCCGAGCCGATCAGGTCGTACCCGATCCGCGTCCCGTCCCGCGACACCGCCTCAGCCATGCCGGGAAAGCTACCGACGACCCCCGACAGGGAACGGGGCCGAGACCGTCACCTGATCAGGCGAAATCGGTCCCGGCCCCGCCGAGAAGATCAACGCGGCAGCTTCACCACGGTCACGAAGAAGTCGTCGATCTGCCGCACGACCTCGATGAACCGGTCGAAGTCCACCGGCTTCGTCACGTACGCGTTCGCGTGCAGGTTGTAGCTGCGCAGGATGTCCTCCTCCGCCTCCGACGTGGTCAGCACGACCACCGGGATGGTCCGGAACCGCTCGTCGGCCTTGATCTCCGCGAGCACCTCCCGGCCGTCCATCTTCGGCAGGTTCAGGTCCAGCAGGATCAGCCCCGGCCTCGGCGCGTTGCCGTACGGCCCCTCGCGGCGCAGGAACTCCAGCGCCTCGACGCCGTCGCGCACGATGTGCAGCTGGTTGCGGATCTTGTGGTGCTCGAACGCCTCCTGGGTCATCAGGGCGTCGCCGGGGTCGTCCTCGACGAGCAGGACGTCGATCACGCTCAAGGGGTCGCTCATCGCTTGTCCCCGGTCTCCTCTACGACGGGCAGGGTGAACTTGAAGGTCGTGCCAGGGCTCTCGGCCGTCTCCAGCCAGATCGTCCCGCCGTGGTACTCGACGATCTTGCGGCACATCGAGAGCCCGATCCCCGTGCCCGGGTAGTCGTCCCGGTGGTGCAACCTCTGGAAGATCACGAAGATCCGCTCAGCGTACTCCGGATCGATGCCGATCCCGTTGTCGGTCACGGTGAACGTCCAGAACTTACCCGTTCGCTCCACCCCGATGTCGATCCTCGGCGCCTGCTCCCCGTGGAACTTCAGCCCGTTGCTGATCAGGTTCCCGAACACCCCGCTGAGCAGCGACGACTCCCCGCGTACGGACGGCAACCCGCTGTGCGTCACCACCGCCTTCGACTTGCCGATGATCTCCGAGTAGCTGTCCACCACCTGGTCCACCAGCTCGCCGCAGTCCACGATCGTCTGCTCGCGGGTGATCCGCCCGACCCTGGAGAACGCCAGCAGGTCGTTGATCAGCACCTGCATCCGCTTGGCCCCGTCGACCGCGAACTGGATGTACTGCTCGCCGCGCGCGTCCAGCTGCCCCGAGTAGCGCCGCTCCAGCAGCTGGCAGAAGCTCGCCACCTTCCGCAGCGGCTCCTGCAGGTCGTGCGAGGCCACGTACGCGAACTGCTCCAGCTCCGCGTTGGACCGCTGCAGGTCCTTCAGGTCGGACACGATCCGCCTGCGCATCGCGTCCACGTCCTCGGCCAGCATGACCGTCTCGCGCGGCCCGCTGGTCTCCACCGCGTGCCCGTAGTCGCCCTCGGACACCTCCCGCACCTGCGCGGCGAGCGTGGCCAGCGGCCGGATCAGGATGCGGTGCAGCACCACCGCGACCCCCGCGATGATCACCGCCAGCAGCGTGCCCAGCGCGATGCACAGCCACAGCAGCCGGTCGGCGGTGCGGTCCAGCTCGGCGCGCGCCGAGTCCACGTCGCGGGACATGTCCGACTGGAGCTGGTTCACCGACCGCCTGACCTGGTCGAACAGCTCCTTGCCCACGGTGGTGCCGCCCACGCCCGGCTCCGGCCGCCCGTTCTGGGTGACCTGCGCGATCAGCCGCTCGGCGTACTCCTCGCGCCAGTCCTGCGCGATGCCGCGCGTCTCGGCCAGCCGCGCCAGCAGGTCGGGCCGCGAGCTCTGCAGCGCAGACGTCACGCCGCGCGCCGCGCTCTCCTCGGCCTCGATGCCGCGCGTGTACGGCGTCAGGAAGTCCGAGGACGCCGACAGCGCGTACCCGCGCAACCCGGTCTCCTGGTTGACCAGCGCCGCGTCCATCTCGATCACCAACCGCCGTGCGGGCCCGATCTGGTCGAGCACCACCGCCCGCTGCTTGTCCAGCGAGTTGAGCGCGAAGCCGATCGCGGTGACCGCCCCGCCCGAGACGAGGATCAGGATGGCCACGGCCGCGGCCAGCAGCCTGCTCGCGGGCCAGCGGTCGCGGTAGTTCATAGTCAGCTCTGCTCCGATATCAACAGCACGGCCATGTCGTCGTCCAGTTCCCCGCCGTTCAGCTCCTTAACCCGCGAGATCAGCGAGTCCAGGAGCTCGTCCGGGTCGATCGGGCCGCCCCGCGCCCCCGCGCGGACCTGCCCGATCAGCTCGATCAGCCGTTCCGAGCCGAGCCGCTCCGAGTCGTTGCCCACCCGGCCCTCAACGAGGCCGTCGGTGTAGATCATCAACGACCAGTCGGGCGGCAGCTCGACGTCCAGCGCGTCCCACTCGCTGTCCGGCAGCACGCCCAGCGGCAGGCCCGCGCGCGTCCTGGGCAGCTCCACGATCTTGTCGCCCGCCATCAGGATCGGCTCGGGGTGCCCGGCCAGGAACACCCGCGCGGACCGCCGGTCGGGGGCCACCGAGATCATGCACGCGGTGGTGAACAGCCCCGGCTGGTGCCGCTCCAGCTCCAGCAGCTCGTGCATCGTGTGCAGCACCCGCTCGGGGGTCTGCTCGGCCAGCAGCAGCGCCCGCCACGCGATGCGCAGCAGCACGCCCAGCGCGGCCTCGTCCGGCCCGTGGCCGCACACGTCGCCGATGATCACGTGCAGGGTGCCGTCGTGGGCCTGCACGGTGTCGTAGAAGTCGCCGCCCAGCAGCATCCGGCTGCCACCCGGCCGGTAGCGCTCCTTCACCAGCGGCGCCGGTCCGCGCAGCAGCGGCGACGGCAGCAGGCCGCGCTCCAGGCGGGTCTTCTCGGCCGCGTGCAGCTTCTCGTCCCGCAGCTGCCGCTGGGTCTCCTCGGCCTGCTTGCGGCCCACCGCGTACCGGATGCCGCGCAGCAGCGCCGCGCCGTCGACCTGCCCCTTGACGAGGTAGTCCTCGGCGCCCGCGGCGACCGCGCGCATCCCCTGGTGCTCGTCGTTGAGCCCGGTCAGCACGATGATGGCGGCGGGCGCGGGCTGGGCCAGCAGGTTCAGCAGCCCGTCCAGGCCGGTGGTGTCGGGCAGGCCGAGGTCCAGCAGGACGCAGTCCGCGCCGGACAGCTGCGTCGTGGCCTCGCGCAACGTGCGCGCGCGCAGCAGCTCGACGTCCGCCCCGACCTCCTCCAGAAGTGCTTCGACCAGGATGGCGTCGCCCTCGTCGTCCTCGACGAGAAGCACGCTGATGCGGTCGACCGCGCTCATGGGCACGTGCGGGACCCTAGCTGAACCTGATCAGGCGGTGGACGGGCAGGGAAGCGTTCCCAGTGGCGGCCTGCCTCGGGGCGGCGCGCGGGCCCGGACCGGCATGTCCGAGGATTCCCGTCGTGAGCTTCTCCGAGATGGTGGCGTTGACGCCGAGGCTGCCCCGGCGCGGCCGGGGGATCTGGTACGGACTGGCGATCGAGTTGATCTGGCCGCTCCTGGTGCTGTTCGTCCGGATGCGCATGACCGGGCGCGAGAAGGTGCCCAAGAGCGGCGCGGTCCTGCTCGCGTCCAACCACCTGTCGAACGTGGACCCGATCCTGCTGACCGCGTACGCGCTGGCCTCCGGGCGCATCCCGCGCTACCTGGCGCGGGCCAACCTGTTCACCGCCCCGGTGATCGGCGCGGTGATGCGGTCCGGCAGGCACATCCCGGTCGACCGGGGCAGCGCGCGGGCCGGGTTGGCGCTGGACGCGGCGCGCACGGCGCTGGCCGACGGCGAGTGCGTCGGGGTGTACCCGGAGGGCACGTTCACCTCCGACCCCGACCACTGGCCGATGCGCGGCAAGTCCGGGGTGGCGCGGGTGGCGCTGGCGACGAGGACGCCGGTGGTGCCGGTCGCGCAGTGGGGGCCGGAGCGGCTCCTCCCGGAGGGCTCGGCGCGGCCCCGGCCGTGGACGAAGGTGCAGATCACCTGCGGCGACCCGGTGGACCTGTCGGACCTGTACGGCAAGCCGATGACCAAGCAGGTGCTGGACGAGGCGACGGCGCGGATCATGGCGGCGATCACCGGGCTGCTGGAGGGGCTGCGCGGCGAACCCGCGCCCGCGCGCGAGCTGGTGGACCGGGCGGACGCGCGGCGGGTCGCGGACGTGGCCCCGGAGCAGGAGCCCGAGGCGGAGCGGCGGATCGCCGAGTGATCGAGGGGTGGACGGCGGAGAACTGGTGTTTCCGCTGTTCACCGCGTTCTGGTTCCACTTTTTGAGAAGTGGTGACGGGGTGCGCCCGGCTCGTTACGTTCGGGTGAACATTGTTCCCGGCGCACCCCGGAGCGTGCTGGCATGGGTGATCGCACCTGGTTGACGGAGGACTGGCTCGCGGTCTTCGCGGGCCTGCTCCTGCTCGCGCTGGCGCTGACCGGCGTCATCCCGCCCGGACTGGTCCCGTGAGCGCGGAGGAGCGGGCGGGCGTCGCACCCGACGAGGCCCCCGAGCGCTCGCCGCTGAGGGGCGCGGTCCTCGGCGTGCTGGTCGTCCTGGCGCTGTCCGCCGCCGCCCGCTACCTGTCCACCACCGTCCCCGACGCCACCGAGGGCACCTCCTGGGAGGGCGTCGGCGCGGCGGTCGAGTTCCCCGTCTACGCCATCGCCCTGGGCCTGCTCGGCAACGCCCTCCTGGGCGCGCTGGGCGTGCGGGACCGCCTGGCGGGAGGCTTCCGCACCGAGTTCTTCATCAAGACCGGCCTGGTGCTGCTCGGCGCCTCGATCAACCTCGCCGTCCTCGCCGACGCCGCCGGCCCCGCGCTGGCCCAGTCCGTCGTGCTGATCACCCTGGTGTTCGGGTTCTCCTGGTGGCTCGGCGGCAGGCTCGGGCTGGACGAGAAGCTGCGCGCGCTGCTCTCGGCGGCCGTCGCGATCTGCGGGGTGAGCGCGGCCATCGCGGCGGCGGGCGCGGTGCAGGCCAAGCGGGAGCAGCTGGCCTACAGCGCCAGCCTGGTCATCGTGTTCGCCCTGCCGTCGATCTTCCTGCTGCCGCTGGCGGCGACCGCGCTGGGCCTCGACCCGCGCACCACCGGCGCGTGGATCGGCGGCAACATCGACACCACGGCGGCGGTCACGGCGGCGGGCGCGCTCGCGGGCGAGGAGTCGCTGCGGATCGCCACGATCGTCAAGGTCACCCAGAACGCGCTGCTGGGCGTGGTCGCGGTCGCGCTGACCGCGTACTTCGCGCTGCGCGTGGAGGGGCGGCGCCCGGACGTGTCGGCGGGACGACAGCTCTGGGAGAGGTTCCCCAAGTTCGTCCTGGGCTTCCTGGCCACCTCCGCCATCGCCACCGCCTACCTCGCCACCGCCGACCCCGCCTCGGGCAAGGCGGCGATCGGGGTGGTCAACGACCTGCGCACGTGGTTCCTGATCCTGGCGTTCACCAGCATCGGGCTGGAGTTCCGGGCGGGCGCGCTGCGCCAGGCCGGGTGGCGGCCGATCGGGGTGTTCGCCGCGTCGACCGCCGTGAACGTGCTAGCCGCGCTGGGGCTGGCCGTCGCGCTTTTCTGACTCCCAGCGCAGGTAGCCGCCCGCCGCCGCCGACAGGCTGGTGAGCAGCCACACGCCCACGCCCGCGTCGTCGGTCACGCCGATGATCGGCAGCAGCTCGGGCAGCAGGTCGACCGGGGACACGATGTACACCAGCGCGAACGCCCACGCCGCGAGCTGACCGCCGCCGATGCCGTAGGCCTTGCGGTCGCGCAGCATCCTGGGCACCGCCCTGGCCCGGTCGACCACCGAGCCCAGCGGTTCCGGCTCGCCGTTCGCGATCCGCCTGGCGCGGCGGCGCGCGCGCAGCACGAGGCCCGCGACGATCGCGGCGACGCCGAGCGCCAGGACCAGGCCGCCGGAGGCGCCGGGGGAGAGGCCGACGATGTCGGCGTCGCGCCAGATCAGCGTGGACGCGCCGAGCAGGACCAGTAGTCCGCCGAAGAGGATCACAGGCCCAATGGTAGGGGGGCGCGGGGCCGTCGTGGAGCCCGAACGGCGGTGAGCAAAGCGGCGTTTGAGCGCTCTCAGCGCATGACCGCGCGCCGCACGGTCTCGCGCAGCAGGGACCTGCGGCGCTCGTGCGCCTCGGCGGGCTCGTCGGCGCTCGCCGCGTAGGACGTGCTGACCGGCGACCAGGCCAGCGACATCGAGATCACCAGCACCATCACGTCGAACGGGTCGCCGGGCACGACCAGCCCGGCGGCCTGCGCCTCGGCGATCGCGCGCAGCTTCCCGTCCTCGCGCCGCTCGTGGTCGGGCACGAGGTGGCCGGACGGGCGGCGCTCCAGGCGGGTCCAGGTGGCCAGCCGCACCACCTCGGGCCGGACCAGGTAGTCGTCGTACAGCCGCACCGCCCAGTCCGCGAGGTCGGTGGCGTCGATCGGGACCACGTCCACGATCCGGTCCATCAGGCTGCCCAGCACCGCGTCGAACAGGCCGTCCTTGCTGCCGAAGTACGCGTAGAGCTGGGCCTTGTTGGTGCGCGCCGCCGCCACGACCCGCTCGACGCGCGCGCCCGCGATGCCGTGCTCGGTGAACTCGGCGGTGGCCGCCTCGATGATCCGCGCGCGGGTCGCGGCGCCCTTCGGGGTCAACGCCTGCTCCGCCATGCGCCCAGAGTAGCAAACAGAACAGTTGGTTTGCTTTTGGCCGGAGGTCGCCCTACGGTGAAACAAACCGAACAGTCTGTTTGAAGGAGTGCCCACGATGAGGACCACCACCGGGTGGCGCGCCGACGGCGGCGAGCTCGTGCGAACCGCGCTCCAGCGGCGCGACCTGCGGCCCGACGACGTCGCCGTGCGCGTCGACCACTGCGGGGTCTGCCACACCGACCTGCACCACCTGCGCTCCCACGACGGCGGCTCGCCCCTGGTGCCCGGCCACGAGTTCACCGGCGTGGTCACCGAGATCGGCCGGGACGTCACCGCGTTCGCGGTCGGCGACCCGGTGGCCGTGGGCAACATCGTCGACTCGTGCGGGACCTGCGCGCCGTGCCTGGCGGGCCAGCAGAACTTCTGCCGCGAGTTCCCCGCCCTCACCTACGCCGGGACCGACCGGCACGACGGCAGCACCACGCTCGGCGGTTACAGTCGCGAGTACGTCGTCCGCGAGGCGTTCGCCCACCACCTGCCCGCAGGCCTCGACCCGGCCGCCGCCGCGCCGCTGATGTGCGCGGGCATCACGGTCTGGGAACCGCTGCGCGCGCTCGGCGTCGGACCGGGCACCCGCGTCGCCGTGGCCGGGCTCGGCGGGCTGGGGCACCTGGCGGTCAAGCTCGCCGTCGCGCTCGGCGCGGAGGTCGCGGTGATCAGCCGCACCGCCGACAAGGCCGACGACGCGCTCGCCCTCGGGGCGAGGGGTTTCGTGGTCTCCACCGACCCCGATCAGGTCGAGCGGGCGCGCGACCGGTTCGACGTCGTCGTCGACACCATCGCCGTGCCGCACGACCTCGCGCCGTACCTGAGGATGGTCGCCTGGGACGGCACGCTCACCCAGGTCGGCTACCTCGGCGCGGTGACCGTCGAGACCATGGACCTGCTGGTGGGGCGCAAGAAGCTCAGCTCCAGCGGCAGCGGCGGGCTCCCGGCGACGGCGGAGATGCTCCGGTTCTGCGCCGAGCACGGGGTGGTCGCCGACGTGGAGGTGCTGCCCTCCGCGCGGGTCGGCGAAGCCCTGGAGCGGTTGGGGCGCGGCGACGTGCGCTACCGGTTCGTGCTCGACCTGAGCGACCTCGACTAGCGCGAGAGGTTGCCGCGCAAGGGGATCAGCGCCACCGGTCCGCGGCCGCGACGCACAGCAGGCTCACCGACGCGACCGCGCACCCGGCCGCCGCGCCCCCGCGCCACGCGACCTCCTCGGTGACCGCGAGCACCCCGTTCCACACGGCGACCACCAGGAACACTGCGGCCAGCGCCAACAAGGGCCTGGACCAGCTCCGCTGCCCGACGCGCTCCGCTCCCATGCTTGGAGAAGCGCTGCGGAGAGCCATTGTGTTACGCCTCTGGCGGGTTTCGCCACTCCCGCCAGAGGCGCGACCCCGTCACACCGCGAGCCCTCGCGCGGGTTCGTCGGCGGTGAACCCGCTCCAGTGCCCGACGTGGAAGGACCCCGGCCCGGTCACCCGACCGCCCAGCTCCACCCCGCGCTCCGCGACCGCCCGCGCCGTGCCCGCCGCCTGGCGGTCCAGCACCGCGTCCACCGCGGCCCCGTCCAACCCCTCGATCTCGTCCCAGAACGTCATCACCCGGTTCACGTACAGCGCCACCAGGTGGTCCCGCGCGGAGGTGAACCAGCCCTCCGACAGCGCCACCACCGCGTCCGCCAGCAGCTCCGGCCACACCTCGGCGCCCACCCGCAGCCCCCACGGCGCCGACACCAGCCCGCGCGCCGCCGGGAACAGCGCGAGCACGTCACCCCGGTGCGCCGCCAGGTACCGCCGCACCGCGTCCGCCACCCGCGCCACCACCGCCGGGTCCTGCGGCACCGCCGCCACGTCCACCGCCTGCCGCAGCCCCGACCCGCGCGGCGCGGTGTCGCGCACCCGGTCGGTCGCCAGCACCACGTGGAACAGCGAGTCCAGCACCTGCTGCGGCAGCCGCAGGATCTTCGGGAACGGCGAGTTGTGCAGCTTGCGCCCCAGCGGGACCTCCACCAGCCGCAGCCCCTCGCGCAGCGCGTTCGCGGTCAACCACACGTCGATCCCGTACAGCTGCGCGCTGTCCGGCCGCTCCCAGGTCGCCGCCCGCTCCAGGAACGCCCGGTTGAACGCGAACTCGCCGCCGATGGGCTGCTGCACGTGCGCCCCGTACACGGCCGCCAGCAGCGGGCTCACCAGGTGGTTGGTCGTGTTCGCCTCGTACCGGTCGCGCCGGTAGCAGGGCAGCGCCATCACCGGCTCGTCCCCGTCCACCGCCTCGGCCAGCGCGCCGACCCAGCCCGGTTCGGCCGAGCGCACGTCGGCGTCGAGCAGCAGCACCCGGTCCGCGCCCAGCTCGCGCGCCCGGTCGAAGACCGCGAGCACGTTGGTGCCCTTGCCGGTTCCCTCGCGCCCGCTGCGCGCCACGACCTTGCGCGCGCGCAACGGGGTCTCGGCGAACCGGGCCACCGTGCCGTCGGCGCTGCCGTTGTCGGCGAGCACGACGGCGTTGTCCCCGTGGGGGAAGGCAAGGCGCAACCCGGCGTCGGCGGCCTCGGCCACCCCGCGCACGGTCCGCTCCTCGTCGCGCGCGGGGATGCCCACGACGGTGACTCCGCTGTTCCGCGTCATACGCGGGAATGCTGGGCTGTTCGGGTTACGCGGCTAGCGCGTTCAGGTAACAGCTCGTTGGGACCTCGTCGACGACCTGGGGGCGGCGTGTTCTTCCCGCGCTGCGAAGCAGTGCGAGACCACCAGCCGCTGCACCGAGGTCAGTGCTGAGGCTCCGGGCGGTTGGCTCTTCTGCCCGGCTCGCGTCCCGGCTGTCCTGTCGAGAGCTTCGGGAGGGCCCTTGCAGTCGGCGGGTCCCGCTGCGAGAGTCGCCGTGTGCCCCGTCGCTCAAGCCGCCGAACGAGCCGGGAGGCGCTGCGTCTTTGCCCAGTTCGGACGCCCGTCGGACGTCTGAACGGTCCACTGTGGATGGACCGAACGGACTAGTGCGCTTACTGCCGCGCGGTGCAATCGAAATCGGACGCCGAACTCCGGGAACGGGCGGGTACGAGAACGGACCGGTGACGGTTCACAAACGATTCGACCACTTTTTTTGCCCGGAAAAGCTCGACTTTTGACCTCCCGGCGCGCTTGGATGCTCCGCGTGGCGCGGCAAAGACGCACTCAACACCAAGAAGAGCGGGATCGTCCCCTCAGAGAAGCGCGTCCCGAGGACGAGCTGATCAGGAGGCTCTACCGGGAGTTCGGCAGCGGGCTGCTCGGGCACGCCATGCGGCTGACCGGCAGCGACCGGCAGTGGGCCGAGGACATCGTGCAGGAGACGCTGGTCAGGGCTTGGCGCAACGCCGAGAAGCTGGAGCGGGACCCCGTCCTGCTGCGGTCCTGGCTGTTCACCGTCGCCCGCAGGCTCGTCATCGACGACCGCCGCAAGCGCAGCGTGCGCCCGCAGGAGTCCGAGCTGACCCCCTCCGACGAGGCCCCCTCGCACGACGAGGCGGACCGGACGCTCGCGGCGATCGTCGTCGCCGAGGCGATGAACGGGCTAACCCAGGAACACCGGGAGGCTATTCTCGAAACGTACTTGCGCGACCGTACCGTGGGGGAAGCCGCGGAGGTGCTCGGAGTTCCGCCGGGCACGGTCAAATCCAGGGTCTACTACGCACTTCGCGCCCTGCGGCGGGCGCTTCAGGATCGGGGCTGACACAGGTGAGTTCGCTGCCGAACCACGTCGACGTCGCGGCGTACGTCCTCGGCATCCTCGACGAGGACGAGGTCGACGCCTTCGAGAACCACCTCGCCCAGTGCCGCCGGTGCGCGCTCGACCTGCGCGACTTCGCGCAACTGCCCGACCTGCTCGACGAGGCCAACGCCGCGGGGCTGCTCAGCTCCGACGCGGGCGAGCGCCCGGACGGCCGCTCGGTGCGCTCGATGCTGGACGTGGTCTCCCTGGACCGGGCCCGCAAGCGCCGCACCTACTCGCTCTTCGCCGCCGCCGCCGCGCTGGTGCTGGTGGCCCTCTCCTCGGTGGTCACCTACCGGATCGCCTCCTCCGGCGAGCTCGTCGCGCAGGAGGGCGACGCGTCCCGGCCGACCCAGGTGGCGCAGGGGGGCGCCGACGCGCCCGGAATGCTCAGGGGCGCCAACGCCGACACCGGCGCCTCGGCGCGGATCAGCGCCTCGCCCGAGCCGTGGGGGACCTCGCTGGAGTTCGAGGTTCAGGGCGTCGGGGCGAAGACGGGCGAGCTGATCGCGAAGTCGCGCGACGGGAAGTCCTACTCCGTCACCACCTGGCTCGCCTCCGCCGAGGGCGCGGGGGACGGCGAGGCCGTCACGCTCGCGGGCGGGGTGGCCCTGCGGTGGCACGAGATCGAGGAGTTCGCGGTGCGGGACAAGGACAGCGGCGCGGTCCTCCTGCTGCTGCCGACCTCGGACTGAGCCGGGCGCGGACCGCCCTGGAAGCCAGGTCCGCGCGGCGTCCTTCCGAACGGTCGTCCTGGACGACGAACCCCTGAACGGCGAACGGCCCCGGAACCTGAGCGGTTCCGGGGCCGTCGACGTCTCGGGGGTCGTGCTCCGTCGCGTGTGGACGGTCGGCTACAGGCCGCGCAGCCCGGCGAGCACCCGCTCCATCAGCGCCATGGTCGGGCCCTTCTCGCCCGTCTCCATGTTCTCGTGGATGTTGATCAGCGTCAGGTCGGACATGTCCGAGAGCAGCACCCGGACGACGCCCAGGGGGAGGCGGAGCCTCGCGGACACCTCCGCGACGGAGTGCGGGGTGCGGCAGAGGTCGCTGATCACGCGGTGCTCGGCGGTGGAGGTCAGTGCGTCGCGTCCGACCCGCTCGTTCGTCGAGACGATCGTCTCGATGGCGAGGCTGGTCGTCGAGCGCGTCCGTCCGCCCGTCATCGTGTAGGGCCGGACCCTAATCGTCACGGTGCTCCTTGGCGGTCGTCGTGGTCTTCACGGGCCGGGCGCGGTCAGGTCACTTTTCGGTCACTGAACGCGCTTGAACGATAGGGGTACGGGGAGTCGCTGTCGCGAACTTCCCGTTATCTGGGAAAAATTCGAGTATTCCGTCACGATCGGTACAAGGTCGCATTCGATCCGTGATGAAGCCCAGGTCGGCTCGGTCGATCTTCAATCCTCCGTCCCACGTGCTGGGAAAATCAGCCCGGTGGACGGGTGTGTCGAACCCCTCGTGAGGCCCTGTGCTGCATCGATGCACAAACGCAGGGTGACCGGACTTGTTCGGCTTCCCGTCACTCCGCGTTTTCGGCAATACCGTTTACTAGCAACGCTAACTACTCTCCGGCGTGCCCTGAGTGGACGGCGCGCGGCGCGCGGTCCGTCCACTGCGGATCGTTCCGGGGCTGGTCGGGCCCCCTCGGCTCTTCTCGGTCGCCTGAGGCGGGGTGCCGCCCCAGGCGACCTCCCTGGCTACCCGATGGGGGTCGCGTTGACCATGCGGCACCTCGCAAGAACGCTGGGGGTCGGGTGTCCTGGTGATGAGCTCACCACCGCTCGGCTTGTGGCCGGTGCAGAAGCTAGCCAGGGGGAGAGCGCTCTCACAACTTCTGTTGACCAAGGCTTGAGGTACCCGGTGAGCGGTGTCCGGGACGGCGTTCCTGGCCCTTCGCGCGGGGGTGTTGCGGCACTGTGCCGAAGGGGTGAAGGCGTTGGGGCGCTTCGGGTGCGGTGCTGCTGGGCGGTGTGGGGGACGTGTACGCCCGAGTGGTCGTGACCGGATGGGCTGGGTGGTCGTGCGGGTGGTGGTCCTCGCGGAGCAGCTCGGGGTGGCAGGTGTGAAAACCTTGCACGCCAACGGTTTTGCCTGAGGGCGAAACCTCGCCGTAGTGGAACCGGAACGTTCCCCGGCTCTGCGTCGGGGCTGGGAAACCCTTGGTGCGCAAAGGAACCACGCCCCGGTGGACCGTCGGTCCGCACCGCCCGATCAGCGCCGCCGCACTCGATCGCCGCGCTGAACGCCCGAACCGGGGGCGGGCGCAGCCCGCTTACCGCCCGATCCCGGCACAACCCGAATCCGGCGACCGCCCTGCCGCGCACCACCCGGCGCCCCACCGCGTCGGCCCGACCCTGCAGCTGATCCCGGACCACCGCGCTACGAGCAACCGATGCATCCCGCACGACCACCGAGCCCTGTCCGGCCTATGGCGACCGACGTCCGACACCCGCCCATCGCCGGACCCCGGCCTCCGGTTGGAGCACTGCGATCACCCGAGCTCGAAGCTCGTCCCGCCGCTTTCCGGCGCGCCCTGCCCGATCCCCGTGCGACCCGCGTCCGGCGAACATCCCGCCGCACCCCGCCCGGCTCCGGCTACCGCCTCACCGCGCCCGTCCGAGGGGCCTCCCCACCCCACCCGCGTCCACTCTCCGTCCCGCACTCCCCGCCCCGCACACCCACCCGACCCACAAGCCGGGCGCGGCCCCTCACCGCCCTGCGCGGTAGGGCAGCACGTCCTGCAAGCAGTCGCACACCGAGGCCGACGCCGTCAGCGAGTCCTCGTCCACCGCCCGCCGCACCGCCGCCGCGACGTCGTCCGCCGCCAAACCCCTGCGCCGCAGCAGTTCGGCCCGCTCGCCGTGCGGCAGGAACTCCACCGGCAGCGCCAGCGAGCGCACCCGCGCGCTCCCCACCGCCTGCGCCAGCCGCGCGCCCAGCGAACCGCCCGCCGCGCCGTCCTCCACCGCCAGCACCACCCGGTGCCCACCCGCCAGCCGCAGCAGTTCCGGGTCCAGCGGGGCGATCCACCTCGGGTCGACCACGTCCACCCCGATGCCCCGCTCCGCCAGCAGCTCCGCCGCCGCGAGGCACACCCCGGCCATCGGCCCGACCGCCACCAGCAGCGCCCGCGCCGCGTGCGCCTCGCGCAGCACGTCGCACCCGCCGACCCTGCGCAGCGCGGGCACGTCCTCCGACACCGGACCGCTCGGGTGCCGCAGCGCCGTCGGCGCCTCCCGCTCCGCCACCGCCTCGCGCAGCAGCTCCACCAACCGCGCCGGGTCGCGCGGCGCGGCCACCCGCATCCCCGGCACCAGCGGCAGCAGCGCGGCGTCCCACAGACCGTGCTGGCTCGGCCCGTCCGGACCGGTCACCCCGGCCCCGCCGACCACCAGCGTCACCGGCAGCCGGTGCAGCGCCACGTCCATCAGCACCTGGTCGAACGCCCGCTGCAGGAACGTCGACGCCAGCGGCACCACCGGGTGCGCGCCCGCCATCGCCATGCCCGCCGCCGACGTCACCGCGTGCTGCTCGGCCACGCCCACGTCGAACACCCGCTCCGGGAACCGCCGCGCGAACGCGTCCAGCCCGCTCGGCCCCTGCACCGCCGCCGTCACGCACACCACGTCCGCCCGCCGGAGCCCGATCTCGGCGATCTCGGCCCCGAACACGTCCGCCCAGCTCCGCTCACCCGTGCCACCGGACGGCGACACCGCGTGCAGGCAGTCCACCGCGTCCCCCTCGGCGGGCGGGTAGCCCCGGCCCTTGCGGGTCGCGCAGTGCACCACCACCGGCCTGCCCAGCGCGGCGGCCTCGGCCAGCACGCCCTCCAGCGCGGGCACGTCGTGCCCGTCCACCGGCCCCAGGTACGGCAGCCCCAGCTCCTCGAACACCGGGTGCGCCCGCCGGTCCCGCAACCGCCCCAGGTGCGCGGCCAGCCCGCCGGCCGTGGGCGCGTACGAGCGCGCGTTGTCGTTGACCACCACGACCACCGGGTAGTCCGCCGACGCCAGGTTGTTCAGCGCCTCCCAGGCCATGCCGCCGGTGAGCGCGCCGTCCCCGACCACCGCGACCACCCGCCGGTCCGAGCCCTGCAACCGCAGCGCCCGCGCGATCCCGTCCGCGTAGGACAGCGCGGTGGAGGAGTGCGAGTTCTCCACCACGTCGTGCTGCGACTCGGCCGCGCTCGGGTACCCGGACAACCCGCCGAACCCGCGCAGCCCGTCGAACCCGGCCGCCCGACCGGTGAGGACCTTGTGCACGTAGGACTGGTGGCCGCCGTCGAACAGCAGCACGTCGTGCGGCGAGTCGAACACCCGGTGCAGCGCGATGGTCAGCTCCACCGCGCCCAGGTTCGACCCCAGGTGCCCGCCGCGCCTGGACACCTTCTCCACCAGGAACCGCCGGATCTCCGCCGCCAGCGCGGGGAGCGCCCGCTCGGGCACCGCCCGCAGCGCCTCCGGCCCGGTGAGCTGCTCCAACGAGGTCGGCAGCGCCTCCGACCCGGCGCCCGCCTCCGAGGAGCGCGCTGTGCCGCCCGGCGCGCCGCTCACCTCCGCACCGCCGGCGGCAGGGTGAACCGGATGGTCTCCACGGTGGTCTCCCGCACCTCGACCCGGTGCGCGTCCAGCACCGCCACGACCTCGTCCACCAGCCCCGGCGGCGCCGACGCGCCCGCGCTCAGCCCCACCACGCGCACCCCCTCCAGCCACTGCGGGCGCAGCTCGCGCACGTCGTCGATCAGGTGGGCGGGCACGCCCTCGCGGCGCACCAGCTCCACCAGCCTTGCCGAGTTGGATGAGTTCGCTGAACCGACCACGAGGACCAGATCGGCCTCCCGCGCCACCTCCCGTACCGCCTCTTGGCGGTTCGTGGTCGCGTAGCAGATGTCGTCCGAAGAGGGGCCGCGCAGTGCGGGGAAGCGCTTGCGCAGCGCCGCGACGACCTCCGCCGCCTCGTCCACCGCCAGCGTCGTCTGGGTCAGGTACGACACCCGCTCCGGGTCCTCGACCTCCAGCGCCGCCACCGCCTCCGGGGTGTCCACCAGCAGCATCCGGCCGGGGGCCTCGCCGAGCGTGCCCTCGACCTCCTCGTGCCCGGCGTGCCCGATCAGCACCACGGTGTCCCCGCGCCCGGCGAACCGCCGCGCCTCCGCGTGCACCTTGGTCACCAGCGGGCAGGTCGCGTCCACGACCTCGAACCCGCGCCGGTCCGCCTCGGCGCGCACGGCGGGCGACACCCCGTGCGCGGAGAACACCACCACGGCCCCGTCCGGCACCTCGTCCAGCTCGTCCACGAACACCGCGCCCATCGCCTCCAGCCGCGCCACCACGTGCGTGTTGTGCACGATCTGCTTGCGCACGTGGACCGGGCCGCCGCGCCGCCGCAGCAGCTGCTCGACGATCTCCACCGCCCGCTCGACCCCGGCGCAGAACGACCGGGGCGAGGCGAGCAGCACGAGTGGGACTCCCATGGGCGCTCCTGGCTGGTTCGGTTCGGGGCTCAGCGATCGCGCCGGGTCAGCGGTCGCGCCGGGTCATCAGCACGGCGACGGCGTCCAGCTCCCGCGCCGCGACGGGGTCGACGCCCGACGCCCGCAGGTGCGTCCTGGCCTGCGCGAGCAGCTCGTCCGCCCGCCGCTGGCCCCACGCCCGCGCCCCGGCCTGCTCGACCAGCTCGGCCGCCTGCTCCAGCGCCGACCCGGCCAGCTCGCCGCGCCCCCGGTACAGCCCGGTCAGCTCGCGCCCGGCCTGGCTGCGCGAGGCCAGCGCGGCCACCACGGGCAGCGACTTCTTGCGGTTGCGCAGGTCCGAGTGCACCGGCTTGCCGGTGGCGGCCGGGTCGCCCCAGATGCCGAGCAGGTCGTCCACGAACTGGAACGCCAGGCCCGTCCGCTCGCCGAACAGCCCCAGCTCGCCGACCTGGTCGGCCGAGCCGCCGCCGAACAGCGCGCCCAGCGAGCAGCACGCGCCCAGCAGCGCCGCCGTCTTGCCCTCGGCCATCCGCACGCACTCGGCGACGCCGACCTCGTCGCGCTCCTCGAACCCGAGGTCCGAGCTCTGCCCGTCCAGCAGCTCCTGCACGGCCGCGCTCAGCAGCACGATGCCCCGCGCGGACGCCGGGTGCCCGCTCGCGGCCAGCACGTCCAGCGCCAGCGTCATCAGCGCGTCGCCCGCGAGCACCGCCGCGTTGACCCCGAACACCGCCCACGCGGTCGGCCGGTGCCTGCGGGTGGCGTCGCCGTCCATCACGTCGTCGTGCAGCAGCGAGAAGTTGTGCACCAGCTCCACCGCGACCGCGGCGGGAAGCGCGTCCTCGGGGCGCCCGCCGACCGCGCGCGCGGCCAGCAGCACGAGCACCGGCCGGATCGCCTTGCCCGCGTCCGCTCCGGTGGGGACGCCGTGCTCGTCCCACCAGCCGAAGTGGTAGCCCGCGATGGAGCGCATCGACTCGGGCAGCCGGTCGACGGCGGCGCGCAGCGCCGGGTCCACCAGCGCCCGGCCCCAGGCCAGCACGTCCCGCGCGGAGCGCTGCGCGGGGGAGACGTCGAGATCGGTCATCGGACACTCCAGCTCGGGGGACCGGCACGCGGTGGCCTGCCGGGAGGTGGCCGCCGCCGGGGCGCGCGGCCGGTCGGGAGGTGGTTCGGGGTCGGGCGGGGGCGCGTCCCGCCCGACCCCGGATCGGGACGCGCTACTCGCGGCCGATCTCGACGTGCTCCAGGACGCCGAGCGCGTCGGGGACCAGCACGGCGACCGAGTAGTAGGCGCTCACCAGGTAGGAGATGACGCCCAGCTCGTTGATGCCCATGAACCGCGCGTTCAGGCCGGGCTGGAACTCGTCCGGGATGCCGGTCTGGTGCAGGCCGACGACGCCGCTGTCCTGCTCGCCGACGCGCATCGCCAGGATCGAGCTGGTGCCCTGCTCGGTGACCGGGATCTTGTCGCACGGCAGCAGCGGCACGCCGCGCCAGGTGGTCACCATCGTGCCGCTGTGGTTCTCCACGCCGGGGTACACGCCGCGCTTGGTCGCCTCGCGCCCGAAGGCGGCGATGGCGCGCGGGTGGGCCAGCATGAACGCGGTCTTGCGCCTGCGGCTGAGCAGCTCGTCCAGGTCGTCCGGCGTCGGCGGGCCGGTGCGGGTGTGGATGCGCTGCTTCAGGTCCGCGTTGTGCAGCAGGCCGAAGTCGCGGTTGTTGACCATCTCGAACTCCTGCCGCTCGCGCAGGGCCTCGACGGTGAGCCGCAACTGCTGCTCGGTCTGGTTCATCGGCTTGTTGTAGAGGTCCGCGACCCGGCTGTGGACCCGCAGCACGGTCTGCGCGACGCTCAGCTCGTACTCGCGCGGGGCCAGCTCGTAGTCCACGAACGTGCCAGGCAGCGGGGCCTCGCCCTGGTGGCCGGAGGCGATCTCGATGGACGCCTCGCCGTGCTTGTTCTGCGGCAGGCCCCTGGTGCGGGTGGTCGAGTGGACGATCGCGCGCAGCGGGCTGTTCTCGTCGCGCAGCTGCTGCACGGTCTCCCACGGCAGCACCAGCGCGATCACCGGGGTGACCGCCTTGGCGGTGAAGGCCCACTGCTCGGTCTCGCCGGTGAGGACGCCGTTGCCGAAGTGGTCGCCGTCGGCCAGCACGTCGAGCACGGTCTGGTTGCCGTACTCGCCCTCGCCGATCTTGTTCACCTTGCCGTGCGCGACGAGGAAGACCTCCTCGGCGCGGTCGCCGCGCTGCACGATCACGTCGCCGGGGGTGAACTCGCGCTGCACGAACCGGTTCGCGAGCGCGGTCAGCACGTCGTCGTCCTCGAAGGCGCGCAGCGCGGGGACCTCGCGCAGCTCCTGCGGGATGACGCGGATGTCGGAACCGGTGCTGGTGAAGGTGATCCGCCCGTCGCCGACGGCGTAGGTGAGCCGCCGGTTGACCCGGTAGGTGCCCGCCTGGGTCTGCACCCAGGGCAGCTCGCGCAGCAGCCAGCGGGCCGAGATGGCCTGCATCTGCGGCGCGGACTTGGTGGTGGTGGCCAGGTTCCTGGCCGCCGCGGTGCCCAGGCTCTGGCGGGTGCGCTCGATCTCGTCGAGCGGCAGGGCGGGGTCGATCGCTGTCACGTGCGTGCTTCCGATCTGGTCGTGGGGACGGTGCTGGCCGGGCTCAGTCCTCGCGACCCAGCTCGACGTGCTCCAGCACGCCGACCGCGTCGGGGACCATGATCGCGGCCGAGTAGTACGTGCTGACCAGGTACGACATGATCGCCTGCTCGTTGATGCCCATGAACCGCACGTTCAGGCCGGGCTGGTACTCGTCGGGCAGGCCGGTCTGGTGCAGGCCGATGACGCCCTGGTTGTCCTTGCCCGCGCGCAGCAGGATCACCGAGCTGGTGCGGTGGTCGCTGATGCCGATCTTGTTGCAGGGCAGCACCGGGACGCCGCGCCAGGCGGGGACCAGGTGCCCGTTCAGGTCGGTGTTCTGGGGGTAGATCCCGCGCTTGGTGCACTCGCGGCCGAACGCGGCGATCACCTTGGGGTGGGCCAGGAACGCGGTCGGCTGCTTCCACACCAGCGACAGCAGCTCGTCGAAGTCGTCCGGGGTGGGCGGGCCGGTGCGGGTGTGGATGCGCTGGCCGAGGTCGGAGTTGTGCAGCAGGCCGAAGTCGCGGTTGTTGACCAGCTCGTGCTCCTGGCGCTCGCGCAGCGCCTCGATGGTGAGCCGCAGCTGCTGCTCGACCTGGTCCATCGGGTGGTTGTAGAGGTCCGCGACGCGGGTGTGGATGTTGAGCACGGTCTGCGCGACGCTCAGCTCGTACTCGCGCGGGGCCAGCTCGTAGTCCACGAACGTGCCGGGCAGCGCCGCCTCGCCCTCGTGGCCCGACGCGATGTCGATCTCGGCCTCGCCGTGCTGGTTCTGCTTCTGGCGACCGGCGTTCACCATCCGCTGGATGTGCGCCCGCAGGCCGCCCATCTCGCCGTTGAGCTGCTCGAACACGCTCCACGGCAGCACCAGCATGGTGACCGGGGTGATCGCCTTGACGGTGAAGTCCCACGCGCCCTGCGGCCCGGCCAGGCACTGGCCGCCGAAGTGGTCGCCGTCGGCGAGCACGCCCAGCACGGTCTGGTCGCCGTACTCGGTCTCGCCGATCTTGTTGACCCGGCCGTGCGCGACCAGGTGCACGGCGTCCTGGGAGCGCCCGCGCTCGACGACGACCTCGCCCGCGGCGAACTCGCGCTGCTTGAAGCGGGAGGCCAGCGCGGCCAGCACGGCCACGTCCTCGAAACCGCGCAGCAGCGGCAGCTCGCACAGCTCCTGCGGCACGACCTGCACGGCGGCGCCGGTGTTGGTGAAGGTCAGCCTGCCGTCGCCGACCGCGTAGCTGAGCCTGCGGTTGACCCGGAACGCGCCGCCCGCCGCCTGCTCCCACGGCAGGACCTTGAGCAGCCACCGCGAGGTGATGCCCTGCATCTGGGGGGCGGACTTGGTGGTGGTCGCGAGGTTGCGGGCAGCCGCAGTGCCGAGGCTCAGCTGGGGACGCTCGGATTCAACGCCCGGATCGGTCACAGACACCGGTGCACCGCCTAATTCTGGGAAAACGTCGGGAAGGGCCGGATAGACCGTAGTGAGGTTCTTCGCACGTGGGAAAGGGCGTGGGAAGGGTCCGATGCGGGGTCCGCCCTTGGGGCTATTCCGGTTTCCGGTGCGCACTCACGGTGTCCGTGCTGTGCTGGTTGACCTTTTTCGGGTGAACCTGCTGGTTGGACGGCGTGTCGAGTGGTTTTAACTCGTTCGTGAGCGGGTGGTTCACCCTTAAGTGCGAGAGTGTGCACGGTGAGCGTGACGCGGCGCGGCGGGGTTGTCCGGAGATTTCACCCCGTGGAGGAGTTGGTGTGTTTCCGGTAAAAGCATTGGGGAGGTCCGTTCACCGTGACCGGCGAGTTGGTGGCCGGTTTTCGGGTTGATCGGGTGGAAATGCTGACTCGGTGTGATCGGGGGCGGAGTTCGGCGCTGCTGTGAAACACGTCACACCAACGGCCGAGCGGGGCGCGGTCCGGCCCTTCACGGCCCGCGTCCCCGCGCGCCAGACTGGGCCCGCGGCTCACCGGCGACCGCACGGGAGGTGGCAGGGCGTTGCGCGAGCACTACCCGCACTGGCGGCGGATCCCCACCCGGTGGGGCGACAACGACGTGTACGGGCACGTCAACAACGTCGTCCACTACGCGCTCATGGACACGCTGATCAACACCTGGCTGATCGACTCGGGACTGGACGTCCACGCCGGGGCCGAGATCGGGCTGTGCGTGGAGTCGCACTGCTCGTACCGGGCGCCCGTGGCGTTCCCCGAGGCGCTCGACGCCGGGCTGCGCGTGGGGAAGCTCGGCCGGTCCAGCGTCCGGTACGAGATCGGCTTCTACCGCGAGGGGAGTGACGAGCTGGTGGCGCGGGGGCACTTCGTGCACGTGTTCACCGACCGGGGCACCCGCAGGCCGGTGCCGATCCCGGACGGGCTGCGGGCGGCGATGACCGGGCTGGTGGTCCCGTGAGGACGCGGGGCGCGCTGCTGCGCGAGGTCGGCGGGCCGCTGGAGGTCGTCGACCTGGAGCTGGACCCGCCGGGGCCGGGCGAGCTGCTGGTCGGGGTGGGCGCCACCGGGCTGTGCCACTCCGACCTGTCCGTGCTCGACGGCTCGCGGGTGCGCCCGCTGCCGATGGTGCTCGGGCACGAGACGGCGGGCGAGGTCCTGGAGGTCGGGGAGGGCGGCGGCTTCGCGCCCGGCGACCACGTGGTCCTGTCGTTCGTGCCCGCCTGCGGCGCGTGCCGCCGCTGCGCCGCCGGACGCCCCGCGCTGTGCGAGCCGGGCGCGGCGGCGAACCGGGAGGGCGCCCTGCTGTCCGGCGCGCGCCGCCTGCGCCTGCCCGACGGGACCAGGCCGCACCACCACCTGGGCGTGTCGGGCTTCGCCGAGCACGTCGTGGTGTCCGCCCGCTCGGCCACGAAGGTCCCCGCCGACCTGCCGTTCGAGGTGGCCGCGCTGTTCGGCTGCGCGGTGCTCACCGGCGCGGGCGCGGTGCTGCACAGCGCGCGGGTCGGGCCGGGGGACGTGGTCGCGGTGTTCGGCCTCGGCGGCGTGGGCCTGGCCGCGCTGCTCGCCGCCCGAGCGGCCGGGGCGGCGCGGATCGTGGCGGTGGACCTGGTGGCGGGCAAGCGGGAACTGGCGCTGAGGTTGGGCGCGACCGACGCGGTGGCGGCCGGTCCGGACGTGGTCGAGGTGGTCCGGGAGCTGACCGGGGGAGGCGCGGAGAAGGTCGTGGACACCACCGGGGCGCCCGCCGCGCTGGCCCAGGCGTACGCGGCGACGGCGCCGGGCGGGACCACGGTGACGGTGGGGCTGCCGCACCCGGACCGGGAGCTGGTGCTGCCCGCGCTGAGCCTGGTGGCGGAGGAGCGGACCTTGAGGGGGAGCTACCTCGGCTCGTGCGTGCCGGGGCGGGACATCCCCCGGTTCATCGCGCTGCACCGGGCGGGGCTGCTGCCGGTGGAGGGGCTGCTGACCGGGCGGCTGGCGCTGGAGGAGGTCGGGGCGGGCTTCGACCGGCTGGCCGGTGGGGAGGCGGTGCGGCAGGTCGTGGTGCCCTGAGCCGGCACAGGAATCGGCGATCGCGCTTGTGGGGAGAAGTGGTTCATGGGTGACGAGAAGAACGCCAGCTCCGGTCTGACCGGGAAGGCAGGAACAGGTCCGACCACTGCCCAGGGCAAGGACGCGGCGCTGAAGTCCCCGTCAGACAAGAACCCGAAACCGCCCAACGACCAGATCCAGCCCGACGTGCCCGAGGGCGGTGGAAAGGAGTAGCGGACCGGGGCGGAGCTCCTCGCCCGGCGCCAGGGGCGGCCACGCCCTAGTCGTGCTCCTGCTGCGCCCGGTCGGCGGACTTCGCGAGTTCCGGGTCGCGGGTCAGCATGGTGAGGATGAGCGACATGCCCCGGTGGATCTCGTCGATCTGCGCGGCCATTCTCTCCACGACGATGTCCTGCGTGCCGGACACCTCGTTGAGGCGGGTTTCGAGCGCGCGAATGCGGGCGTCCAGCTTGCTGACCGTCGACATGCGCAGCAGGCTACCGAAGCACGCCTGGTGTCAGCGGTGATGACACCGGCGCGCGACGTCCACTCCGGCGCGGCCTTCGGGCCATGCGCCCACCGTCACCCGATCGGCCAGTGGTCGTGTCGTGCGGCGGGCCCGGTGGCACGGGTCGGTACGGTGGCGCGGTTCCACGGGAAGGGGTTCGGGTGCGCGGGCGGGTCGTGGTGGCCGGTGCGGTGGCGGCGGTGGGCGGGCTGGTCGCGCTCGGGCGTCGGCGGGCGCCCCGCAGGGCCCCTGGGCTGGACGGGTACCGGTTGGTCAACCTCGCGCACGTCAACGACCCCGACCGCACCAGCGGCTACCCCGGCGACCCCGAGTTCACCGCCGAGGTGGTCGCCACCACCGCGCGGGACGGCTACTACCTCCAGCTCCTCCACCAGGGCGAGCACACCGGCACGCACTGGGGCGCGCCCGCGCACTTCACCGACGGCCAGCCGCACGCCGACGAGCTCGACCCCGAGGACCTGCTGCTGCCCGCCGTGAAGATCGACGTCCGGGACCGGGCCGCGCGGGACGCCGACTACGAGCTGTCCGTGGACGACCTGCTGCGCTGGGAGCGCGCGCACGGGCGCATCCCGCGCTGCGCGGCCGTGGTGCTGTGGACCGGCTGGGAGGACCGCTGGGGCACGCCCGCGTTCTACCACCGCGACGAGACCGGCCAGGTGCACCAGCCGGGGTTCTCGGTGGCGGCCGTGCGCTGGCTGCTGGACACCGGGCGGCTCGGCCGTCGCGGGGCGCTGGGCACGGACACCTTCGGGCCCGACTCGGGCGTCGACGGCGAGCACCGCGTGTCCAAGCTGCTCTACCGGGAGCACCGGATCAGCCTGGAGGTGCTCGCGAACCTCGCCGAGCTGCCGGAGACCGGGGCGCACGTGCTGGTCGGCGGGGTGGTCAACCGGCGCGGGTCCGGGTCGCCCGCGAGCGTGTACGCGTTCGTGCCGAAGCGCTAGCGCCGCACCACCAACCCCGAGTGCACCCGGCCGGGGGAGCGTCAGGCGCGGGCTCTGAGCCCGGACCGCGCGCAGGCGGAGGCCGCGCCGAGCAGCAGGAGCGCCACGGCGGCCTGCCACCACGCCGACTCGTTCAGCGCCACCGCCACGTTCACCGCCCCGACCAGGGCGAACAACGCGGCCAGGCCCAGCCACAACGGCCGCTGCGCGCGGTCGACGAAGGCGGTGAGCGCGGTCATCTGGGGATGGGTCATCGCGGGCCTCCGGAGGGCGCGTGCGGCGCAAGTGCGCGCCGGTTACCCGCCCCAGTGCGGACTCACACCTCGTTCTCGGCGGATCTCACCCGGTCGGACCTAGGATGCCCCCCGTGCCGGACTTGCGCGGGTTCGCCGACGCCCACCTGCCTGGACGCGGTGGGCCGCGCTCGGTCGTCGAGCTCGGTTCCGGGCTGGACAACACCGCGCACCTGGTGGACGGGGAGTTCGTCCTCCGCCGCCGCCACGACGGCGAGCAGACCGACGAGGCCCGCCTGCTCGCCGAGGTGGCCGCGCGCTCACCGCTGCCGGTGCCCGTCCCGCTCGCCGTCGACGGCCCCTGGATGGCCTACCGGCTGCTGCCCGGCCGCCCGCTGCTGGAGGTGCTGCCGCTGGACGCCGCCCGCACGCGGGACCTGGCCCGCCGCCTGGTCGACTTCGTCGCGCTGGTGCGGACCTGGGACCTGGCCGCCCCCGAGGACGAGCCCGACCTGCCCGCGCTGCTCGCCCAGGCCGCCGACGACCACGCCGCGCTCGGCCTGCGCGACCCGGCCGTCGAGCGCTTCCTGCGCACCCCGCCGCCACCCCCGCCGGACGAGCTGGTGCTCGCGCACAACGACCTGGGGGCCGAGCACGTCCTGGTCGACGTGGACACCACGATCACCGGGGTGGTCGACTGGACCGACGCGGCCCGCTGCGACCCGGCCTCCGACCTCGGCCTGCTGCACCGGGACCTCGGCCCCGCCGTGCTGCCCCTCGTCCCGGAGCCGCTGCGCGAGCGCGCGCTCTTCCACGCCCGGTGCAGCGTGCTGGAGACGCGCCGCTACGGCGTGGAGCACGACCGCCCGCTGTACGCCCGACGCGCGCGGGAGGCCCACCGGTGGCTGTTCTGACCAGGCGGCTGCTGCTGGGCGGGCTGCTCGGCGCCACCGCGCTCACCGCGTCCGGGGCGTCCCCGCGCACCCCGCTCCCGACGTTCCGCCCGCACGTCCTGGCCTGCGCCGACTGGGGAGCCGACCCGCCCGCCGAAGCGCCGGTCCTGCTGCCGCGCAGGCCGAAGCGGATCATCGTGCACCACACCGCGACCGACAACGCCACCGACCGCTCGCTCGACCACGCCCGCCGGTTGGCGCTGTTCTTCCAGCGCGAGCACGTCAGGCGCGGGTGGGGCGACACCGGTCAGCACTTCACCAGCACCAGGGGTGGCGTCCTGCTGGAGGGCAGGCACGGCACGCTCGCGGTGCTGGACGCGGGCGACCGGATGGTCGAGGGCGCGCACTGCGTCGGCCAGAACCGCGAGTCCATCGGAATCGAGAACGAGGGCCTCTACACCGACCGCCTGCCCACCGCGCCGCAGTGGGCGGCCCTGGTGTGGCTGTGCGCGCGGGTGTGCGAGCGCTACGGCATCGAGCCGACCGGGATCGACGGGCACCGCGACCACTGGGACGGCACGGTGTGCCCCGGCGACGCCCTGCACGCCGGGCTCCCGCTGCTGCGCGCGCACGTGGCGGCGCTCCTGGAGGCCTGACCGCCTGACCGCCGTGGCGCCCGCCCCGCCTCAGTCGAGGTCGGCCAGGTCCAGCACGAACCGGTAGCGCACGTCGCCGCGCCCCAACCGCTCCAGCGCCTCGCCCGCCCTGCTCGCGGGCACCACCTCCACGTCCGCGGTGATCCCGCGCTCGGCGCAGAAGGCCAGCAGCTCGGCGGTGCTCGCCAGGCCGCCGGTGGCCGACGAGGTCAGCTTCCTGCGGCCCAGCATCAGGTCCATGACATTCAGCGGGACCTCCCAGAAGACCCCGAGCACGCTGAGCGTGCCGTCCCTGCGGACCAGCCCCAGCAGCGGCGACAGGTCGTGCGTCGCGGAGATCGTGTCCAGCACCAGGTCGAACGTCCCGCGCGCCGCCGCGAGCCGGTCCGGGTCGGTGGTCACCAGCAGGTCGCGCGCGCCCAGCGCCAGCGCGTCGGCGGTCTTGTCCGGGGTGCGGCTGAGCACGGTGACCTCCGCGCCGAGGGCGACGGCGAGCTTGACCGCCAGGTGCCCGAGCCCGCCGAGCCCGGCGACGGCGACCCGGCTGCCGGGGCCGGTCCCGGCCGCGCGCAGCGGGTTCCACACCGTGATCCCGGCGCACATCAGCGGTGCGGCGGCGGCCGGGTCCAGGCCTTCGGGCAGCGGGTGGGCGAACCGCTCGCGCAGCACGTACTCGCGGCTGTACCCGCCGTGGTTCGGCAGGCCGGTGCGCGGGTCGACGCCGTAGGTGGCGGTCGGGTGCCCGGAGCAGTGGATCTCCTCACCCTCCAGGCACGCCTCGCAGCTCCCGCAGGAGTCGACGATCGTGCCGACCGCGACCCGGTCGCCCACGGCGAAGCGGCCCGCCGCCGCGCCGACCTCGGTGACCACGCCGGTGAACTCGTGGCCGGGGACCACCGAGCCCTTCGCGGTCATCCCGATGACGTGCAGGTCGCTGTGGCAGACGCCGCAGAAGTCGATCCGGACGGCGATGTCGTCCGCGCGCAGGTCGCGGCGCTCGACCGGCACCCGCTCCAGCGCGGTCGAGCCGTCGGTGCTCCGCAGAGCGGTGGTGGTGCGCATGGGGAATCCCCTCCCTGACGTGGTGTTGGCAGCGTACGCCTAACTTGTCACTTGGTGTCAAACGCGACTTTCGGTGATAGTGTTGGGCCACGATGAGCACCAGTCCGCCCAGCGCCGGTCCGCCCGGCATCAGGGAGCGCGCGCGCAAGGCGCTGCAGCGCGAGATCGGCGACGCCGCGCTCGCGCTGTTCGTCGAGCGCGGGTACGAGGCGACCACCATCGGCGACATCGCCGAGGCCGTCGGCATGTCCAAGCGCAGCGTCTTCCGCTACTTCGCGACGAAGGAGGAGATCGTCGTCGGCAAGCTCGACCTCGCGGCCGAGACCATGCTGGCGGCGCTGCTCGCCCGCCCGGCCGGTGAACCGGTCTGGACGTCGCTGCGCCGGGTGTTCGACCTGCTGGACGACTCCGGGGGAGCGGGCCGCGCCGAACCGGTGCACCGGGTGGTGCTGGAGACGCCCGCGCTGCTCGCGGCGTACCTGCAGAAGTTGCAGGAGATCCAGGAGGCCGTGGTCGGCGGCCTGCGCGAGCGCGCCGAGACCGCCGGAACCCCCTACGCCCCCGACGACCCCGCGCCGCGCGCGCTCACGGCCGCCGCCTTCGGCTGCCTGCTCGCCGCCCAGCACGCGTGGCTGGCGCCCGGCGCGCGGGGGACGATCGGCGACGCCCTGGACCGGGCGATGGCGACCCTCGTGCCCCGCGACCGGGGCTGAGCGCCGCCCGCGCCCGGCCCGTCGAGTCCGCTCGCCCGCGCCAGGCCGGGGCCCCGCGCGATCGGTCGCCCGCCACCGCGCACGGCCGGTGGTGGACCGCCGGAACCACGGCGGTTCCGGCGTTCGACGTCTTCTTCACCGGTTCTCCCTTGCCGCGCAACGAGAAAACTCGGCGCCTCGATCCCCGCTGCGCTGGTTCCGACCGAGGGGAGAGGACCTGCCGTGCTGTTGAGGAGAAGTGCCGGGAGCAGACCGGGCGCGGTGACCGCCGCGCTGCTGGCCGCCACCACCGTCGCCGGGGCCGGTGGCCCAGGTCAGCGACGCCAATGGGGGTGTTCCGGGTCGGCGGCGGCTTCCCGCAGGACCAGGTGCTCGGCGGGATCGGGAACAACTGCTGGGTCGACGTGCTGTGGTGGGCGCCCACCGAGGACATCACCGAGCCCACCTCGCTCGCGGTGACGCCCCACGAAGGCTCGACCAGCGTGCGGCTCGACGAGCACGCGACCATCCGCTACGACGAGGAGGTCGACCCGGCAGGCCTCTCGATCACCGCCACCGCGCCGGACGGCACTCCCGTCCAGGGCGCGGTGACCTGCGAAGCGGACCGGGTCTCGGCGAGGTGCGCCCCGACCGGGCGGCACGTCGCGGGCACGACGTACGAGGTCACCGCGTTGGTGAACGGCCCGGCTGGCAACCCGGCGCCCACGCGGACGTGGAGCTTCACCACCGGCCTGCCCCGGCCCGCCACCTGCCCCTGCACGCTGTGGGACGACTTCTCCCGACCGGCCGACACGGACTGGAGCGACGTCATCTACCGGCCGGGTTCCCCCGCCTCCGGGCATGTCTTCAAATGATCGTTGCTGGTGGATCATGGTGTTGTGATACGTCGCCATGAACTGTCGGACGCCGAGTGGGAGTTCGTCCGGCCTTTGCTGCCCGAGTCGTCGCGGGGACGTAGAAGGCTGGACGACCGCAGGGTCCTGAATGGCATCGTGTGGAAGTTCCGGACCGGGACGGCCTGGCGGGACGTGCCCGAGCGCTATGGCCCGTGGGCGACGCTGCACACCCGTTTCCGCAGGTGGGCGGCGGATGGCACGTTCGACCGGATGCTGCGGGCCGCCCAGGCGCAAGCGGACGCGGCGGGTGACGTCGACTGGCTGGTGTCCCTCGACTCCACCGTCGTCCGGGCCCACCAGCACGCGGCCGGGGCCCGAAAAGGGGGCTCCGCGACCCGGCCCTCGGCCGGTCCAGAGGTGGCCTGACCAGCAAAATCCATCTCGCCTGCGACGGCCGGGGCCGTCCGCTCGCGTTCGTCGTCACGGGCGGCAACATCAACGACTGCACCAGGTTCACCACCGTCATGGAAGCGATCCGGGTACCACGGACCGGCCGGGGGCGGCCCAGGGTCCGGCCCGATCACGTCCTGGGCGACAAGGGCTACAGCTCGAAGGCGATCCGCGCCTGGCTTCGCCGCCGAGGCATCGCCCACACGATTCCCGAGCGGGCCGACCAGGTCCGCAACCGGGCCCGGCGGGGCAGCCGCGGAGGCCGCCCGCCGGGCTTCGACCGCGAGATCTACAAGCAGCGCAACGTAGTGGAACGATGCTTCAACCGCCTCAAGCAGTGGCGCGGCATCGCCACCCGCTACGACAAGACCGCCGAGTCCTACACAGCAGCCGTCACCCTCGCGTCACTCCTGATGTGGGCGTGACATTTGACGACAGAACCCCGGGGCGCGGTAGCCGCGCCGCCGGTGGGCCCTAGTCGCTCTCGATGATCCGCCACTGCGGCTTGCCCACCCACATCGCCTCCAGCTTCGAGGTGTGCCCGTTGCCGGTGAACACCACGACCACCGCGTCGGCGGGCTGCTCCACGACCGCCGCGTAGCCCTGCCTCGGGGTCGCGGACACCGGCTGGATGTCGCGCTCGGCGAAGCTCACCGTGGCCACCCCGCCCTGCAGGCGGAAGCTCTTGATGAACACCTGCTTCCCGTCCCGCTCGACCCACGCGCCCTCCTCGGACGGCGCGGGCGGCTGGGAGGTGGGCTGCTGCGCGGGCGGCTCCTGCGCCGGGGCGGTGGTGGTCGTGGTGGGCGCGGCCGTCGGGGCGCTCGGCTCCGGCGACGAGGACGAGGACGGGGGCGGGCTCAGCGAGGTGGACGTAGGGGTCGGCTCCGCGAGCGTCGTCTCACCGGTCGGCCCGGCGACCACCCTCGGCCGCTCGGGCGCGCCGGCGTCCAGGACGAAGCGGATGCCGAGCCACGACACCCCGATCGCCGCCGCGGTGGTCAGCGTCCACACCGCGAAGTACTGCAAGCCCCGGATCACGGCGCGTCCTCCCGTAAGGGGCTCCCTCTGGAGCACGGTTCGGGAGTCTAGCCACCCGATAGGGTTAGGGGTTCGGGTTGGCCGCGGTTAGGGGGTCGTTGGTGGCCCCAACGCTGCGGGCGTCCGGGCGGTCACCCCGCGTGGTCGTGCCCGCCGCCGCCTGACCGCCCGTCACGACCGCGCCCGGCCGCCGCGCGCACGCCGGGAGCCCGCAGTGCCCGGCCGCGCGCCCGGAGCCGCTTTCCCGGCCGTCCGACAATCCGATTATCCCGTTCTTCGGGAAACGGATCTTTCCTGATCAACGAGGCATTGGCGGGGGTGCTCCTCAGGGGTGGGACGGCACCCGTCCGACCTCCCTTTCGCCCGATCGGGCAATGATCGTCCGGCCACTCACGGACGGGTGATACGGGTAGGTTGCAGAATGTGCACGGGCACGCGTTACCGTTCGCGCATGGTTTCGGTGTTGTTGGTGGAGGACGACCCGGTGGTGCGCTCGGCGGTCACGCGCGCGCTGACCGGTATGGGCCACGCCGTGCTGGCCGTCGGCGCCGCCCTCGAAGCGCTGCGCGAGATCGCCGACCACGACTTCGACCTCGTGGTGCTGGACCTCGGCCTCCCCGACATGGACGGCGGGGACGCGCTCAAGATGATGCGCGGGGTGTGCGACACACCCGTCATCGTCGCCACCGCCCGCGACGACGAGGCCGAGATCGTCCGCCTGCTCAACGCGGGCGCCGACGACTACCTGGTCAAACCGTTCTCCAGCGAGCACCTGGCCGCCCGGCTCTCCGCGGTGCTGCGGCGCACCCGCAAGGCCGCGCCCGAACCCGGCCCGATGCGCGTGGGCCCGCACCTGCTGATCGACCTGGACCGGCGCGAGGCGCGGCTGTCCGGCCGCGAGCTCAACCTCACCCGCAAGGAGTTCGACCTGCTCGCCTACCTCGCCGCCCGCGAGGGCAAGGTGGTGCCGCGCGCCGAGCTGCTGGCGAACCTGTGGAACCTGCCGGGCAGGCACGACGACCAGACGCTCGACGTGCACCTGTCCTGGCTGCGCCGCAAGCTCGGCGAGCGCGCCGCGCAGCCCCGCTACCTGCACACCGTGCGCGGCGTCGGCTTCAAGCTCACGGCCGTAGGGTGAGGCGGTCGCTGGCCGTCGTCGCGCTCGCCGTCACCTCGATGGTCGCGCTGGCCTTCCTCATCCCGCTCGGCCTGGTGGTGCGCCAGCTCGCCGAGGACAAGGCGCTCGCCGACGCCGAGCGGCAGGCCGTCGCGCTCACCCCGGTGCTCGCCATCACCGCCGACCCGGTCATGGTCGAACAGGCCCTGACCAGCGTGAACGGTCACGTCGCGGTGCACATGGCGGGCGGCGGGGTGATCGGCGAGGTCAAGGCCACCCCGAGTCAGCTGCGCACCGCGCAGCGCGAGGGCAGGGCGTTCACCGCGACCGTGCCGGACGGGCGCGTGCACCTGCAGCCGGTCGTGCTGGCCGACGGGGTCGCCGTGGTCGAGGCGTTCGTGCCGGAGGCGCAGCTCAGCCAGGGCGTCGGCCAGGCCTGGCTCGCGCTGTTCGGCGTCGCGGTCACCCTCGTGCTCGGGTCGGTGCTGGTCGCGGACCGGCTGGGCGCGCGCGTGGTCAAGGCCTCCCGCGAGCTGGCCGACGGCGCCAGACGCATGGGCCAGGGCGACCTGGAGGCCCGCGTCGAACCGTCCGGACCGCCCGAGCTGGTGGCCGCCGGCGGCGCGTTCAACCGCATGGCCGACCGCATCGGCAAGCTCGTGACCAGCGAGCGGGAGATCCTCGCCGACCTCTCGCACCGGCTGCGCACCCCGCTCACCGCGCTGCGCCTCGACTCCGAGACGCTCGGCCCCGACCCCGGCGCGAACCGGGTCAGGCAGGCCGTGCACGCGCTGGAGCGCGAGGTCAACGAGCTGATCAGGGCCGCCCGCAGGGAGCTGGACGACCCGGACGGCAAGCGCTGCGACGCCGCCCGCGTGGTGCACGACCGGCTGGTGTTCTGGTCCGCGCTGGCCGACGACCAGCAGCGGCTGTGGAACCTGCGCGGCACCGAGCGCACCGCGTTCGTGCCGATCAACCGCAGCGACCTGGCCGCCGCGATGGACGTGCTGCTCGGCAACATCTTCCGGCACACCCCGGAGGGCACCGGGTTCGTCGTGGCCCTGTTCCACCAGCGCGACCGCGTGGTCATCGTCATCGAGGACGCGGGACCGGGCGTCGACGACCCGGAGGCGGCGCTCAAGCGGGGCAGCAGCGGTGCCGGGTCGACCGGGCTCGGGCTGGACATCGCCCGCCGCGCCGCCGAGTCCGCGGGCGGGGAGCTGGTGCTCGACCGGGGGCCGCTGGGCGGACTGCGCGTCCAGCTGCGGATGCGCAGGCTGTCGGACGCGTCAGCCTGACCGACCGGTCCTTTCCGCTTCCTGATACCAACCTTAAAACTTCCATAAATAATTGCGAGTTGACAATTCGTTTTGACTCGTTAGAGTGATTACAGGAATTGCGGCGGGCCGCCAGCGTTCTCCCAAAACTCGACCGGCCCGCTTCGATTCCCCCTGCCGGTGCGGTGACCGCGCGCGCTTCCCTGCACAAGCGCTGCTGCGGTCACCGCGCCCGACAATGTCCCCGAGCAGATGAGGAATACCGTGCCGCGTCCCAGGACCGCACTGCCCGCAGCCGCTCTGGCCCTCGTCGCCCTCGCGGGCTGCGGTGGGCCCGCTGCGCCGGGGCCGGTCAACGCGGGGAACATCGCCAACGCGGCAGCCGCTTTCGGCGCCCCTGCGGCGACCAGCACCACGGCCGCCTCCGACCCCGCCTCCCCGTCGTCCGCGAGCGGGGCGGCCGACGCGACGACCACGACCGAGACGACGCCCTCCTCCCCGGCGCCGTCCTCCTCCGAGGCCCCCGCGACCACGACGACGACGCAACCCCCTGTCGCGCCGCCGTCCACCCCCGCGCAGCCCCCCAAGCAGGAGACCCCCGCGCAGCCGCCGAAGACGACGCAGGCCCCCGCGCCGCAGAAGTCGGACGTGGACATCGCGGAGGAGAAGGTCATCGCGCTGACCAACGAGCAGCGCAAGGCCAACAACTGCCCGGCCGTCACCGCCGACGCGCGGCTCGGCAAGGCGGCCAGGGCGCACAGCGCCGACATGGCCGCGCAGAACTACTTCTCGCACGTGTCCAAGGACGGGCGCAGCTTCGTCGACCGGATCAAGGCCGCCGGTCACCCCTCGCCGGGCGCGGAGAACATCGCCGCCGGGCAGCGCACGCCCGAGGACGTCATGAAGAGCTGGATGGACTCGGAGGGCCACCGGGCCAACATCCTCAACTGCGGCCTGAAGACGCTCGGCGTCGGCATGGCCAAGGGCGGCTCGTACGGGATCTACTGGACGCAGAACTTCGGCTGGTAGAGCACCGTCCCGGCCCCGCCACCCTGCGGCGGGGGGAGGGCTGCCAAAAGGGGGAGCAGCCCACACCCGCCGAGCCTCACCGGTGACCTGAGGTGCGGCGGGTGCGGGGTCTCGCACTGCTGCGCAGTGCGGGGATGGGTGACCCGCCGCGCGGAGACCGATCCGCGCCGTGCCGGAGAACCGGACCGCGACGACCCTGTCCCGCCGCGGCGCGGTTCCCGGCACGGCGCCCCGGTCCCGGCGCGGAGCCAATCCCTTAATCGGTGGTGTCCTCCGGCGCGACGACGCAGGATGGGGCGCCCGGCGGCAACCCTGAGCCGCTCGGGAACCCGTTCAAGCGCGTCCCGCGCCGGAGGGCCGAACCGTGAAGCACACCAACGCCGAGCACGCCGCGATCGCCGAGCGCGCGACCGTCCTGCGCACCCAGGTCGGCTCCGGGGTGCACGGCCTGGCCATCGAGGGAACCGACGACCGCGACGAGATGGGCCTGTGCGTCGAGCCGCCCGAGTCCGTGATCGGCTTGCGGCCCTTCGAGCAGTACGTCTTCCGCACCGCCGCCGAGCGCACCGGCGACCCCGACGCCCGCTCGCGTCCGGGCGACCTGGACCTCGTCGTCTACTCGCTGCGCAAGTGGATGCGGCTCGCCCTCCAGGGCAACCCCACGGTCATCACGCCGCTGTTCGCGCCCGACCACGACGTCGTCGTCAACACCGACCTCGGCCGCGAGCTGCGCGCCGACCCCGGGATGGTCATCTCCCGCGAGGCGGGCAAGCGGTTCATCGGCTACCTGCGCGGGCAGCGCGAGCGGATGGTCGGCGGCGCGGTCGGCAAGCGGGTCAACCGGCCGGAGCTGGTCGAGCGCCACGGGTTCGACGTCAAGTTCGCCGGGCACATGGTGCGGCTGGGCGTGCAGGGCGTGGAACTGCTGGAGACCGGCCGGATCACGCTGCCTATGCCCGACCCGTGGCGCACCTTCGTCCGCGACCTGCGGCAGGGGCGGCGCACCGCGCAGGAGGCGATCGACGCGGCGGCCGAGCTGGAGGCCCGGCTGCTCGCGCTGCTGGGCTCCTCCGACCTGCCGCCCCGGCCGGACACCGCCCGCGCGAACGCCTGGCTGGTGAACGCCTACGAGTCCACCTGGGCCGGTTGGCGGGACGCGGCCTGAGCCGGGGGACGGCCTGAGCCGGGGGCGTGGCGCGGCCCGGCTTCGCGCCACGGCCCCCGGCGCGTCACAGCTCCGGTTCGCGCCCCGGCGACGGCAGCTCGTCCAGGATCAGCACGGTGTGGCTGGACGTCACGTCCGGCATCGTCTGCAACCGGTTCAGCACCAGGTCCCGCAGGCTCTGCGCGTCCGGCGTGCGCACCAGCAGCACCAGGTCGTAGTCGCCGGACACCAGCGACCCCTGCCACACCTCCGGGATCTCCAGCACCCGCCGCCGCACCGCCTTCCACGAGTGCTGGCTGATCTTCAGGTACACGTACGCGGAGATCCCCATCCCGCACCGCTCCGGGTCCACCACCGCCGCGTAGCCGGTGATCACCCCGTCCCGGTGCAGCCGCTCCACCCGCGAGTACGCGCTCGCCCGCGAGATGTGCAGCCGCTCGGCCAGCGACCGCATCGACAGCCTGCCGTCCGCGCGCAGCTCGGCCACGATCCGGCGGTCCGTCGCGTCGAGCGGGGCCGTTCGTCCAGCGCTGGGCGTCATGCGGTCGAACATAACCCCGGCACGGGGCCGTTCGTCCAGATCGGGACCCGCGAGCTGGACGCCCGATCGGTGTGACCTGGACCATTCCCGGCATCCCCGCCGACGTCGCGCAGGAGGTGCCGAATGGCCACAGCCACCCCGGACCGGACCCTGCTCCCCACCGAGGAACCGCTGGCGCTGCTGCGCGCTGACGGGTCCCCGGTCGAGGGCTCACCGCTTCGGATGCCCGACGACGAGGTGCTGCTGGAGCTGCACCGCCGCATGGTCGTCGGCCGCCGCTTCGACACCCAGGCCACCGCCCTCACCCGCCAGGGCCGCCTCGCCGTCTACCCGTCCTCGCGAGGCCAGGAGGCGTGCCAGGTCGGCGCGGTGCTGGCGATGCGCGAGCGCGACTGGTTGTTCCCCACCTACCGCGACAGCGTCGCCCTGGTCACCAGGGGCGTGCCCGCAGCGGGCGCGCTGACCCTGCTGCGCGGCGACTGGCACCTCGGCTACGACCCGCGCGAGCACCGCGTCGGACCGCAGTGCACGCCGCTGGCGACCAACACCCCGCACGCCGTGGGCTTCGCGCACGCCGCCCGCTACAAGGGCGAGGACACCGCCGCGCTGGTGCTGCTCGGCGACGGCGCGACCAGCGAGGGCGACACGCACGAGGCGCTGAACTTCGCCGGGGTGTGGAAGGCGCCGGTGGTGTTCCTGGTGCAGAACAACGGCTACGCGATCAGCGTGCCGCTGAGCAAGCAGACCGCCGCGCCCACGTTGGCGCACAAGGGGATCGGGTACGGCATCCGGTCGGTCCTGGTGGACGGCAACGACGCGGCGGCGGTCTACGCGGTGGTGTCGGAGGCGCTGGCGTCGGGTGAGCCGGTGCTCGTGGAAGCGCTTACCTACCGGATCGAGGCGCACACCAACGCCGACGACGCGTCCCGCTACCGGGACTCCGCCGAGGTCGCGCACTGGTTGGCCCGCGACCCCGTCGACCGGCTCGCCTCGCACCTTGCCTCGCGCGGGCTGCTCGACCCGGCGCGCCGCGACTCGGTGGACGCCGAGGCGGAGGAGTTCGCGGCGGCGCTGCGGACCGAGCTGAACGCGGACGCGCGCGTGGACCCGGCGGACCTGTTCCGGCACGTGTACGCAGAGCCGACCGCGCAGCTGCGCGAGCAGGCCGCGATGCTGGCCCGCGAGCTGGACGCCGAGAAGCTGGGCGCGGAGAAGCTGGACGGGGGACGGGCATGACCGAGGTCGTTGCGGCGCAAGGGGGTCCGGCTGCCGCCGGGCTGCCGTCCGGTGAGGTGTCGATGGCCGCCGCGCTCAACCGGGCGCTGGCCGACGCGCTGTCCGCCGACGAGCGCGTGCTGGTGTTCGGCGAGGACGTCGGCCCGCTGGGCGGGGTGTTCCGGGTGACCGACGGGCTGGCCGAGCGGTTCGGCGAGCGCCGCGTGTTCGACACCCCGCTCGCCGAGGCGGGCATCCTCGGCACCGCCATCGGCATGGCCATGAACGGGCTGCGGCCGGTGGTGGAGATGCAGTTCGACGCGTTCGCCTACCCGGCGTTCGAGCAGATCACCAGCCACCTGGCGAAGCTGCGCAACCGCACGGCGGGCGCGCTGTCGCTGCCCGTGGTGGTGCGCATCCCGTACGGCGGCGGCATCGGCGGCGTCGAGCACCACTGCGACTCGTCCGAGGCCTACTACACGCACACGCCCGGACTGCGCGTGGTCACGCCGGGCACGCCCGACGACGCGTACCGGCTGCTGCGCGACGCGATCGACAGCCCGGACCCGGTGGTGTTCCTGGAGCCCAAGCGCCGCTACTGGGCCAAGGGCGAGCTGGCGGCGGGCGGGCCGGCGTTCGACCGGGCGCTCGTGCGGCGGTCCGGCCGGGACGTGACCCTGATCGCGTACGGTCCGATGGTGCTGACCGCGCTGGAGACCGCCGAGGCCGCCGAGGCCGAGGGCTGGGACGTGGAGGTCGTCGACCTGCGCACGCTGGCGCCGTTCGACGACGAGACGGTGTGCGCGTCGGTGCGCCGCACCGGGCGGGCCGTGGTGGTGCACGAGGCGGCCGGGTTCGGCGGGTACGGCGCGGAGGTCGTGGCGCGGGTGACCGAGCGGTGCTTCCACCACCTGCACGCGCCGGTGCTGCGGGTGACCGGCTTCGACATCCCGTACCCGCCGCCGATGCTGGAGGAGCACCACCTGCCCGGAGTGGACCGCATCCTGGACACCATCGGCGCGCTGCAGTGGGACGACCGGGTGGAGGTGCGCGGTGCCTGACTTCCGGCTGCCCGACCTGGGCGAGGGGCTCACGGACGGGGAGATCGTGTCCTGGCTGGTCGCGGTCGGCGACCCGGTCGTGGTGGACCAGCCCGTGGTGGAGGTGGAGACCGCCAAGGCCGTGGTGGAGGTGCCCTGCCCGTACGGGGGCGTGGTGACCGCGCGGCACGGCGAGCCGGGGCAGCGGCTGGCGGTCGGCTCGGTGCTGCTGAGCGTGGCCGGTGACGGGGCAGGAGGCGCTGCGGCGCAAGGGGAACCGGTCGCCGCCGAGGCCGCTGCGGCGCAGCCCGATTCTGCCGAGTACAGCGGGAACGTGCTCGTCGGTTACGGCACCTCGCAGCAGAACCGCCGCCGTCGCCGGGTGGCTCACGGAGCCGCGCCCGTCGCCCCCGTCGCCGAGAAGCCCTCTCCCGCAGCGGAGTCCGCCAAGCTCGCGCCCGCCGTGATCTCACCGCTGGTGCGCAGGTTGGCCCGCGACAACGGGGTGGCCCTGGACGCGGTCGAGGGCAGCGGTCCCGGCGGGGTGATCCGGCGCGCCGACGTGGAGCGCGAGATCGCCGCCCGCGCGCCCCGACCCGCGCGCGCCGCAGGCCCGTGGACCGATCCCGCCCACGCTTCCCCCGAGCGGGGCAAGCGCATTCCGCTCACCGGCGTCCGGGGCGTCGCGGCGCGCAAGTTCGCCACCTCCCGCAGGGAGATCCCCGAGGCGACGGTGTGGGTCGACGTGGACGCCACCGAGCTGGTGCGGGTGCGCGCCGCGCTGCCGACGGTGTCCCTGCTCGGCCTGCTGGCCAGGTTCACCGCGCTGGGCCTGCGCCGCTTCCCCGAGCTGAACTCGCGCGTCGAGGGCGACGAGGTCGTGCTGCTGGACGAGGTGAACCTCGGCTTCGCCGCCCAGACCGACCGGGGCCTGGTGGTCCCCGTGGTGCGCGGGGCGCACGCGCTGACCGCGACCGGGCTGACCGAGCGGCTGCGCGACCTGACCGCGTCCGCGCGCGAGGGCAGGCTGTCCGCGTCCGACCTGACCGGGGGCACCTTCACCCTCAACAACTACGGGGTGTTCGGCGTCGACGGCTCGGCCGCGATCATCAACCACCCGGAGGTCGCGATCCTGGGCATCGGCCGCATCGCCGACCGGCCGTGGGCGCACGAGGGGCAGCTCGCGCTGCGCGAGGTGGCGCAGCTGACGCTCAGCTTCGACCACCGGGTGTGCGACGGCGGGGTGGCGGGCGGGTTCCTGCGGTACGTCGCGGACCTGGTGGAGAACCCGGTGGGGCTGCTCGCCGACGTCTAACGTGGAGGACGTGAGACCCGACTACCCGATCAGGACCGAACGCCTGCTGCTGCGCCCGTTCACCGGCGCCGACCTGGACGCGCTGCACTCGTGGCAGTCGCGCGAGGACGTCGTGCGCTACCTGTACGGCGGGGTGCGCACGCTGGAGGAGAGCGCGGACCAGCTGATGAGCCGGGCCGCCGTGACGTGGCCGTCGAAGGCGGCCGAGGAGCTGTCGCTGGCGGTCGAGCTGGACGGCGAGGTCGTCGGCGAGGCGGTGCTCAAGTGGCTGAGCGAGGAGCACCGGCAGGGCGAGATCGGGTACGTCCTGCACCCCGACCACCACGGTCGGGGGATCGCCGTGGAGGCCTCGGAAGCGTTGCTGCGCCTGGCTTTCGAGGGGCTGGGGCTGCACCGGGTGATCGCGCAGTGCGACCCGAGGAACACGGCGTCGTGGCGGGTGATGGAGAAGCTCGGGATGCGGCGCGAGGCGCACCTGCGGCACTGCGAGGTGTTCAAGGGCGAGTGGGGCGACGTGTACACCTACGCGCTGCTGGAGGACGAGTGGTCGGCCTCGTCTGGTACGTGAGCTACGGGTCGAACCTGCACGCGGGCAGGTTCGACTGCTACCTGTCCGGCGGGACCCCGCCCGGCGCGACGCGCTGCTACCCCGGCTGCCGCGACAGGACACCCCCGCGCGCCGTCCGCCCGTGGGAGCTGCCGGGCGGGGTGTACTTCACCACCCACTCGCCGGTGTGGGACGGGGGGAGGGCCTTCTACGACCCGTCGCTGCCGGGCGTGGCGGTGGGCCGGGCGTACCTGGTGACGACGGGCCAGTTCTCGGACGTCGCGGCGCAGGAGATGTACCGCGCGCCGGGGGAGGACCTGGACCTGTCGGGCGTGCTGGCGACCGGGCGGGCGGAGCTGGGACCGGGCCGGTACGAGACCCTGGTGAAGGTCGGCGAGGCGGACGGTCGCCCGGCGCTGACGTTCACCGCGCCCTGGCGGGCCGACGAGGTCCGGCACACCAGGCCGAGCGCGGCGTACCTGCGGATGCTGGCGGGTGGTCTGCGGGAAACCCTTGCCTGGCAACCGGAGCAGGCAGCCGCGCACCTGGCGTCGACCACGCCGTTCTGGACGGCGGGGGAGATCCTGGGGTTGTTGTGACCCCCTAACCTGGTCCCCTCTGCGGCGATGGGGGAGCGGTGGGCCTGCGGTTCACGTGGTTGTGGGCCGCGTACGGGTCGAGCGTCGCCGGGACCTGGCTCGCGTTCGACGCGTTCCCGCTCATCGCCGTCCTCGTCCTCGGCGCCGGGCCCGCCCAGGTGTCGCTGCTCGCCGCCGCGGGCCTCGCCGTCGGCGCGCTCATCGCCGTGCCGCTCGGGCCCCGCGTCGAGTTCCGCCGCAAGCTGCCGGTCATGGTCGGCGCGGACCTGCTGCGGTTCGCGGCGCTGCTCACCATCCCCCTCGCGCACTGGCTCGGGGTGCTCGGCTTCTGGCACCTGCTCGCCGTCGCCGTCCTGGTCGCCACCGCCGACATCACCTTCCAGGCCGCGTCCGGCGCCTACCTCAAGGGCCTCCTGCCCGCCGCCGACCTGCTCCCCGCGTCCGCCCGCCTCGAATCCACGGCCTGGACCGCCACGATCGTCGGACCACCGGCGGGCGGCGCGCTCGTCGGCGTGTTCGGCCCCCTCGTCACCGTCCTGCTCAACGCGGCCAGCTTCCTCGCGTCCGCCCTGTGCCTGCGCGGCGCGCGCGGCCCGGAACCGGTGCCCGTCCGCGTCACCGCCCCGCGCGCGGCGGACCTGGTCGCCGGGTGGCGGCACCTCCTGGGCGACCCGGTGCTGCGCCCCCTCCTGCTCAACACCGCCCTGGTCAACGGCCTCGTCCTGGCCACCTCCCCGCTCATGGCCGTGCTCCTGCTCGGCGACCTCGGCTTCCCGGCCTGGCAGCACGGCCTCGTGTTCGGCCTGCCCTGCCTCGGCGGCCTGATCGGCTCGCGCTGCTCGGCGCCGCTGGCCGGGAGGTTCGGCGAGCGCCGGGTGCTGCGGGCGTCCGGCGCCGCGCGCGCCTGCTGGCCGGTGCTGCTCCCCCTCGTCCACCCCGGTCCGACCGGTCTGCTCCTGGTGCTGGTGGCGCAGTCCGGGCTGCTGCTGTCGATCGGCGTGTTCACCCCGCTCCTGGCCGCGCACCGGCTGCGCCTGATCCCCGCCGACCGCACCGCGCGCGCCCTGACCGCGTGGACGATCACCGTCCGCGCCACCACCGCCGCCGCGACCGCGCTGGGCGGGGTGCTGGCGGGGGTGGTCGGGACGCGGGCCGGGTTGCTGGTGATCGGCGGGGCGCTGCTGCTCACGCCGGTGCTGCTGCCCAGGCGGGAGGAGGGCTAGCCGGGGTTGGTCGGGTCGAACGGCACCTCCGGTTCGACGGGGATCTGGATGACGATCGGCGGCAGGCCCGCGTTCGGGTCGGGCGGCAGGGGCGCGGGGACCAGGTCGGGGCGAGGGACCGGGTTCATCGCGTTGCGCTCGGCGATCGAGTCGGACGACGCCCGGCCACCGGGGTTCGGCTGCGCCTGCTGGACGGGTGCCTGCTGCACCGGGGCCTGCTGCACGGGCGCCTGCTGAACCGGCGGCTGGACCGGCGGCTGGACCGGTTCGGGGGCCGGTTCCGGCGTGCTCTCCTCGGACGGCGCGGGCTTCACCACGATCGTCGCCTGCGCGGGAACGGCCGGTTCCTCGGGAGCGGCCTCGACCACCGACGTCGGGGCCGCGACCACCACCGCCGACGGGACCACCCCGACCAGCCCCACCAGCACCAACGCGCCCACGACCCGACCTGCCGCCACCCCAACACCCTCCCCCGAACGGACTAACGGGACGATCCTCCGCCACGCGGACATCAACAACAAGAGCTCCCTCCGCACCCCCCGGCGCGGAGGGAGCTCAGCGGCGGCACTCCGGCAGCCCGTCCAGGACGTCCACGATCCGCCGGAACTCCTCCTCGGTCGCCTGGTGCCCCGCCCGCACGGTCCGCACGTCGAACCGGTTGCGCGGGGTCAGCCGGTCGGCCTCGGCGATCATCCGGTCCTGCAGCGCGAGCGGGATCATCCGGTCCTCGGTGTGCCGGATGAACGTGCGCGGGACGCGCCCCCAGGTGTCCGCCCGCACCCGCGAGTCCTCCCGCCCCACCGTCAGCGACTCGTCGGGGTGCAGGTGCGCGAGCGCCCCGTGGAACTCCGCGTCGTCCGCGCCCGCCATCAGCAGCTCCTTCAGCCCGGCCAGCGCCTCGCGGTCGGCGGTGCGGTAGTTCACCCGCACCGCGCCGATCACCGCCGGGTCGGCTGCCACCAGGTCGGCCAGCGCGCCCGCCAGGCTCGTCGACCCCTCCGGGGTGGCCAGGTAGTCCTCCGGGCACGCCAGGTCCACGCAGCAGAACGCGGTGTCGTAGACCATCCGGTCGACCAGGTGCGGCACGGCGCCGCCGACCCGGTTCAGCACCGCGCCGCCCATGCTGCCGCCGTAGAGCACCACCGGGCCGAACCCCGCGACCGCGCGGACCACCCGGATCGCGGCCTCGGCGTAGTCGTCCAGCCCGATCCCGGCCAGCGGCGACGGCCGGGTCGCCAGCGACGCCGGGTCCTGCGGGCACTGGTAGTCGAGCGCGAACTGGGCGTCGGTGGCGCGGTGCCCCGGCAGCGGCACCCCGACCGTGCGGTGCCCGCGCAGCGACAGCGCGTCGATCCCGCCTGGCGCGCCGCTCGCGCCGGTGACCACCACGAACGTCGTCACCCCACCCCGACCCCGTCCGCCCCCGGCCGCCGCCACCCCGCTGCCCCCGGCCAGCGCCGCGCCACCCGCAGCCGCTCCCGCTCGCAACGCGGTCCTCCTGGAGATCCCCGTTCTCACCATGCCCCAAGTGCACCGCGCCGCGCACCGCCCGGTAAGCGGAGGAGGTGGACACCCCGATCCACCAAAGTTGCGCGCGACCCGGAACCGACCCGATCGGCTATACCGTGACCGGGGTGAGGGCGAACCGGAGCGACCTGCCGTGGCTGGTGCTCGCGGTCGTGCTCTTCGGAGCGATCGACTTGGCCGTCCACGGCGCGGGCCCGCCGACCACCGGGTGGGCCGGACCGCGCGCCGGGCTGCTCCTGCAGCTGTCGGTGGACGTGTCACTGCTGCTCCTGGCCCGCCACCCGGTGCCGGTCGCGTCCTGGGCGCTGACCGTCGCGGCGCTCACGCTCGGCTCGGCCGAGCTCGCCCCCGGCCTGCTCACCCCGGTGGACCCCGCGACGCACGCGGTGCTGCCGCA
Organism: Actinosynnema pretiosum; assembly: GCF_024171695.1. Classification (GTDB taxonomy): domain Bacteria; phylum Actinomycetota; class Actinomycetes; order Mycobacteriales; family Pseudonocardiaceae; genus Actinosynnema; species Actinosynnema pretiosum. Next base: position 71,128 of record NZ_JAMTCF010000028.1, read on the forward strand.
CGCCACGCCCGCGATCGTGGTCAACCTGGTCCGGCTGACCGACCGGCGCCGCGCGTTCGCGCTGATCGGGGCGTTCGCCGTGCTCGGCGCCAAGCCGTGGGACCCGAGCTGGGAGAGCACCCCGCTCGGCGTCGTCAACACGGTGCTGCCCGCGCTGGCCGCGCTCTACCTGCGGGCCCGCCGGGAGCTGGTGGACTCGCTGCGGGAGCGGGCCGAGCGGGCCGAGCGCGAGCGGCTGCTGCTCGCCGAGCGGGCCGCGGCGCAGGAGCGGCGGCGGCTCGCCGAGGAGATGCACGACGTGGTCACCCACCGGCTCACGCTGATGGTGCTGCACGCGGGCGCGCTGGGCGTCGGGTCGTCCGACCCCGCCGCGCGCGCCGCCGCCGAGGACATCCGGGTCGAGGGCGTCGGCGCGCTGGCCGAGCTGCGGGACCTGCTCGGGGTGCTCCGGGGCGCGGACGGCCCGCCGGTGGGCGGCCCCGCGCGGCCCACCGGGACCGAGCGCCCGCCGGCGCCCGACCCGAGGCGGCTGGTCGCCGAGGCGCGCGCGGTCGGCGAGTCGGTCTCGTGCCAGGTCGACGGCGACCCCGACCGGATCGACCCGACCGTCCTGCGCACCGCGTACCGGGTGGTGCAGGAGTCGTTGACGAACGCGCGCAAGCACGCCCCCGGCGCCGAGGTGGCCGTGACCGTCTCCTACCGGCCCGACGGGGTCGACGTGCGCGTCGCCAACGGCGCGCCGGACCGGCCGCCCGACCGCGCGCTGGCGGGCAGCGGGTCGGGAACCGGGCTGCTCGGGCTCGCGCAGCGGGTCGAGCTGAGCGGCGGCGCCCTGCGCGCGGGACCGGAGCCCGGCGGCGGCTACCTGGTCGGTGCGACACTGCCCGCGCACGTGCCGACGCGGGGGGACGCCGGATGATCAGGGTGGTCGTCGTGGACGACGAGCCGATGGTGTGCGCGCACCTGCGGGTGATCCTCGGCGGCGCGGACGACGTCGAGGTGGTCGCCGAGGCGCAGGACGGCGCGGAGGCGGTGGAGGCGGTCGTCCGGCACCGCCCCGACCTCGTGCTGATGGACCTGCGGATGCCGGGGGTCGACGGGCTCGCCGCCACCGAGCGGATCGGCGCCCTGCCCGACCCGCCCCCGGTCGTCGTGCTCACCACCTTCGACACCGACGCCCACGTGCTCGCGGCGCTGCGCGCGGGCGCGGCGGGGTTCCTGCTCAAGACCACCGCGCCCCGCGACCTGGTCGAGCTGGTCAGGGTGGCGGCGGCCGGGCACACCGTGCTGTCCCCGGCGGCCACCGCCCGGCTGGTCGCCGCCTCCTCGGCGGGCAGGCGGCGCGACGAGGGCGCCAGGGCCAGGCTGAGCGCGTTGAGCGAGCGGGACCTGGAGGTGCTGACCTGCCTCGGCCGGGGGCTGTCCAACGCGGACATCGCGCGCGAGCTGTTCCTGTCCGAGGCGACGGTGAAGAGCTACGTGTCCCGGATGCTCGTGAAGATCGACTGCCGCAACCGCACCCAGGCCGGGGTGCTCGCCCACGAGGCAGGACTGGTCGACGGATCGGGGTGAGCCCCCCGGCGCGGTGTTCGGCGGGGGAACGGGATGATGGCTCGGTGGTGGCGCGCGTGTTCTCGGCCGGGCACCGGTGGCGGCTGGTCCTGATCGTGGTGGGTGCGGCCCTGGCGGTGCTCCCGTGGGACGGCCCGCCGGTCGGGCTGTTCGGCGTGGTGCCGCTGCTGCTGTGGTGCGGCTCGTGGACCGGGACCCGGCGCGTCGGGGTGGTCGTCGCACTGGTGCTGCTGGGGTTGCTGGTGTGGTTCGTGGTGGCGCCCGGCCTGGGGTTCTCCGGGCGCTGGGCGCCGTCGACGGCCGAGGTGCTCTGGCTCCACCCGCTGCTCGCGGGCGCGGTGTGCGCGGTCGGCGCGCGGGCGGGGCGGCTGCCTGTCCACGGGTGGCGGCTGACGGGCGTGGCGGCGCTCGGGTTCCTGCTCCTCGGGTTCCTGGGGCTCACCGGGCTGGAGGCACCGCCCGGCGACGAGGGCGTGGCGCCCGCACTGGCCGTGCTGCGGGTGGAGGAGGGGGAGCCGCTGTGCGGTTCCGGCGGCTGCGCCCGGCAAGCGCGGGCGACCGGCGACCGCGCCCCCGAGGTGGCCCGCGAACGCCTCGCGGCACGGGGCTTCGCGCACCGGGAGCCGCTCGACGCCGACGACCGGCTCTGCCGCGCGACCGGGCTCGTGGTGGAGCACGAGGTGTGCGCGGAACTGCGCGACGTCGCCCCGGACGCGGTCCGGGTCGTCTGGTACGCCAACTGACCGCCTGACTCGCCGTGTGCCGGTAGGCTGAACGGACCAGTGGAACGAGGAGGTGGCCGTGCTCCCCTACGCCTACCAGGTCACCAAGTACGACCCCGCCGACCGCAACGAGCACCGCCACTACCAGGGCGCCGTGGACAGCATCAGCGACCACGGCCCCCTGGAGGCCGCCTACCTCGAAGCCGTGGCCGCGTTCGCCGAGGACTCGGGCGTCACCGAGCTGGAGATCCGCGAACCCGGAGTCGCGGGAAGGATCACCTTCGGCCGGGAGGCGCCGATCGAGGGCGATGGTCTGATCGGCCTGTTCCCGGACCGCGCCGACTTCCACGACGGCGCGGTGGTCCCGGTTCCCGTCGGGGTCGCCCTCGTGCGCGCCATGCTCCGCGACCACGGCGCGTGGTGCAGGCTCGAGGTCGAGGGCAGGTTCTTCGCCCACGTCGGCTACGACCAGTACCTGTTCGTCGGCAGCACCACGCCCTGCGAGCGCGCCATCGCGCGCGTCACCGCGCTGGGCCTGTTCGTCGAGCCGATCGACCACTCCCCGTACGACATCGCCTTCGACGAGGTCGAACCGCAGCGCCCGGCCGACGACGCGTTCTGGGCGGAGGTCGCCGCGCTCTGCCCGGTGACGCTCGAGGAGGGCTACCTCACCAACGCCTCCCGTTGGCACCGCGTGGGTCCCGCCGACGTCGACGACGTGCGCGCCCGCCTCGCGCCCAGGTCGTGGCTGATGGTGTGGCCCGAGCTGGCGCCCGTGGACTCCGCGTTGGCATCCCTGCCCGAGGGCTGCGCTTTGGTCGTCCGTGAGGACGCTGACGGCTCGATCACCTGCGTCCCCGTCGAGGAGGAGGACTACGCCGAGCTGCCCGCCTACCTCTCCGGTGCTCGGGCGGCGCTCGTCCACTCCGGGTACGCGGAAGTGGAGGTCCCGCTGCTCACCGCGGTCCTGCCCGACGCCGATGGTGTGGTGCGCGCCCGCTGGGCCGCCTCTTTCTGAGCCCGCGCACGGTCCCGCTGACGCCATGCGCGCCCACCTGACGACAGCGGTCCTAGTCCTGCTCCAGCACCAGGTCCAGCCCGCCGTCGTCGTTCGGCTCGCACGCCCCGTACCGCGCGTTCGCGCCCAGGAACTCCGCCATGCACCCGCCGAACGCCGCGTGCCCACGAGCGTTGGGGTGGAACGACTCCTGCAGCGCGTGCCGCGCCCGCGCCTCGTCGCGCAGCCCGTCGAAGTCCACCACGAGCCGGGTGAACCACTCGTCGTCGCTGGAGTCGCCGCCCGAGCACGCCTCGTGACCGCGACCGGCCCGCGACAGGTCGAGGAAGCGCGCGCCCGACGACGTCGCCACCCTGCGCACCGCGTCCGACAGCTCGCCCACCGCCACGTCCCGCACCCACCGCATGTCACCGCTGCGCAGCGGGCAGCCGGACAGGTTCTGCAGCGACGGCGACATGTCCGGGGTCACCGGCGACGCGTAGGACTGCATCACCAGCGCGTACGACCCCACCGAGTACCCGGCCTCGTCCAGCACCCGGCGGACGTCCCGCACCGCCTTCTCGACCTTCGGCACCATCCGCTCCACGCGCCCCCGCCAGTCCTCGGTGAGCAGCCGCGAGCAGTCGTCGCGGCGCTCGAACCAGGCGCGCAGGCACTGGCCGAGCACGTCGGAGAAGCGCGGGTCGTCGTTCGCGCCCACGGCCAGCACGATCGTGGTCACCCGGTGCGTGCGGGCGATCCGGCTCAGCTGGAGCGCCTGCGAGCCCTCGGTGTTGCCGATCTGGTCGGTGATGCCCACGCGCGCGGCGTTCGCGCCCGAGCAGGCCAGGTTGAACACCTCGTCCACGGCCACCGACGGCATCTGGAACACCTCGGCGTGCTTCGAGCGGTGGCACCAGTTGTCGTTCTGGCCGTCGGTGTCGTCGACGTAGTCGCCCGCGCCCTCGCCGGACAGCGTGCTGTCACCGAGCGAGACCATCGCGGTGGGCGCGTCGGCGGGTGGCCCGAGCGGCGGGGCCTTGGGGCGGTCGCTGACGAAGACGACCAGCGGGAGCAGCAGGAAGGCCAGTGCGAGCGCGGCGAGGCGACGGCGTGTGGTGCGCATCGCCGCTCAGTTTACGGGCCGATGCGGCTCACGGAGAGTGATCGTGGTCCCAGAGTTCGGGGTCGCGCCACCGGCGTGTCCACTTCGGACCCGCGCGACCGCTGTGGCACGCGCGTCCGCCGCGCCCCGCACGTCTATCGCGCCCCTCACGTCCGCCGCGCCTTGCGCCGCCGCAGCCACACCACCGCGCCCGCCACCACCAGCACGCCCAGCACGATCTCGCTGGCCAGCCCGAGCCGGTGCTCGGCCAGCTGGAGGCTCGCGCCCGCCCCGTACCCGAGCAGCGCCACCCCGGACGCCCACAGCACCCCGCCCAGGGCGTTGAACAGCAGGAACGTCCGCAGCGGCACCCGGCTCATCCCGGCGAGCGCGGGCACCAGCGCCCGCAGCAGCGCCGTGAACCGCCCCACGAGCACCGCCACCCCGCCCCGCCGTCGCAGCAGCTCCTCGGCCTTGGCCAGGTGCTCGGGCTTGACCAGCCGCTCGGGCAGCAGCTGGATCATCCGGTGCCCGTACCGGCTGCCGACGAAGTACCCGGTGGCGTCCCCGATGACCGCCCCGCTGATCGCGGCCACCAGCACCGCCCACAGCGGCGCCCCGCCGGAGTGCGCGACCGCCCCGCCGACCAGCACGGCGACCTCGCCGGGGAAGACGACGCCGAGCATGGTCGACGCCTCCAGCGCGGGGAGCGCGAAGACGAGCGCCAGCACGAGGGCGGGCGGGAGGTCGCGGAGGAAGTCGAGCACCACGGGTCGATCCTGGTCGGGGGGTGCGGTTCGTGCCAGTCGGGGACGGGGCCTGCCGACGTGCGGGCGCGGGGTTCCCGCCGATGTGACCGCGCGCCGTCAGCGGTCCCACACGACGAGGCGGGCGGTGATCTCGGACGGGGTCAGGGCCAGCACCTCGATGCGGAACAGGCGGCCCTCCGGGGTCTTGCCGCACACCAGGCTGCCCACCCGGAGGTGCTCGGCGTCGCGCTTGGGCGAGTCGGCGACGGTCGCGGCGCACTCGGCCCGGCTCGGGACGGTGCTGCCGGGCCACGGCTGGAGCTGGTAGGTGTCGTCGCCGTACAGGCGGTTCTCGGTGATCCGCCAGACGTTGTGCTCGGGCACGTCCACCGGCGGCTTGCGGTCCAGGTGCAGGCTGCGGAACACCACGTCGCCGCTGTAGTAGACGCTCGCCGCGCTGAGCTCCGGCTCCGGGGCGGGCGCGCCGGTCGACGGGGGAGCGTCGACGCGCGGCGCGGTCGTGCCTGCGGGAGCGGGCGGGGTGGTCGCCGAGGGGCGCTCCACGGGCGCGCCCACGGGCTCCGCCCCGCTCGGCCCGACACCGGGGGAGTCGAGCGGCGCCGCGCCGGAGCCGTCCGCCGACGGCGCGGGGGAGGCGCTCGCGGAGTTGGTGACGGTGCTGGTCCGCGTCACGGTCGACCCGAACGTCTCGGTCACCGTCACGGGCGGCCCCGCGACGACCTCACCGGCCTGGAGCACGAACGGCAGCAGCGCGGCGATCCCCACGAGCATCCCGCTGATCCCGGTCAACCAGTCGGGGGTGATCCTCCGCAGCCGCCCGGCTAACCGGCTGCGCCACTTCTCCCCCGCCGAACCCTGCTCCGCCATCCGCGCTCCTCGACCGGGCCCCGGCGGCGCGGGCCGGTGGTCCGACCGGTCGCGGGGCGACCCGTCCGAGGATGATCGGCGGCACCCGGCTGCGACAACCGCCGGAGCCGGGAACGGGCCGTCCGGCCCTACTCGAACCGACTTGGGTCCCCAGCGCCCACCCGCAGCACCTCGGCCTCGCCGCTGGAGAAGTCCACCACCGTCGTCGGCTCGGTGCCGCAGTCGCCGGAGTCCAGGACGGCGTCCACCACGTGGTCCAGCCGCTCCTTGATCTCCCACCCCTGCACCAGCGGCTCCTCCTGGTCGGGCAGCAGGAGGGTGCTCGACAGCAGCGGCTCGCCAAGGGACTCCAGCAGGGCCTGCACCACCGCGTTGTCCGGGATGCGCACGCCGACCGTCTTCTTCTTCGGGTGCAGCAACCGCCTCGGCACCTCGCGGGTCGCCGACAGGATGAACGTGTAGCTGCCCGGCGTCGCGGCCTTGATCGCGCGGAACGCCGCGTTCTCCACGTACGCGAACTGGCCCAGCTGCGCGAAGTCCCGGCACACCAGGGTGAAGTGGTGCTTGTCGTCCAGGTGCCTGATCTGCCTGATCCGGTCCAGGCCCTCCTTGTTGCCCAGCTGGCAGCCGAGCGCGTAGCAGGAGTCCGTCGGATAGGCGATCAACCCGCCCGACCTCACCACCTCGACGGCTTGGTCGATGGCGCGCCGCTGGGGGTTCACCGGGTGGACGTCGAGGTACCTGGCCATGCCGGGAAGCCTAGTCCGCGCTGATCACGGGCGCTCACGGACCGCGCCGCTGTGCGGGTGATCACCCGGCGCGCCACACTGGGTGACGGGCGCGCCGCGCCCCGTGACCACCCCACCCCGGAGGACGAGACGATGCCCCTGTCCGGCGAGTACGACCCGAGCCCCGAGAAGTGGGTGCGCGACCAGGTCGAGCTGTACGAGAGCTCGGGCGGCACCGAGGGCACCACGCTGCGCGGGATGCCGGTGATCGTGCTGACCACCCTGGGCGCCAAGTCCGGCAAGATCCGCAAGTCGCCGCTGATGCGCGTCGAGCACGAGGGCCGGTACGCGATCGTCGCCTCGCTCGGCGGCGCGCCCAAGCACCCGGTCTGGTACCACAACGTGGTCGCGCACCCGCACGTCGAGCTGCAGGACGGGCCGGTCCGCAAGGAGTACGTGGCGCGCGAGGTGACCGGCGACGAGAAGGCTCGGTGGTGGGAGCGGGCCGTCGCCGCGTTCCCGGACTACGCCGACTACCAGCGCAAGACCGAGCGCGAGATCCCGGTGTTCGTCCTGGACCCGCTGCCCTGACCGCACCGCGCGGGTGACCGCCGTCCGGCGCGGCGGTCACCGCGGGTCACGACTCGAACAGCGCCACGAGCCGGGGCAGCCGCGCCCGGTTCTCGGCCTGGTCCTCCACGTCCCACCGCTCGCCGTCGGGCTCCCGCCGCGCCCTAGGTCCCCGCCGCTCGGCCAGCGCCGCGAGCAGCGAGTCGCTCTCCCCGCGCACCCGCTTGTACGCGTCGCGCACCAGGTGGCCCACCGACTCGTACCCGAGCCACCCGCCGCCCTCCAGCGCCATCCGCCGCACCACCGGAAGGTCCGCCAACGAGTCGGGGTCGGCCACCGCGGCCTCGAACACCGCCCGCCCCTGGAGCACCAGCCCGTCGCGGAAGTCGGTGAACCCGTCGTCCCCGCACCCGCCCTCGATCAGGTAGGCGGCGTTCCACAGCGGCCACCGGTAAGCGCTGTCCACGACCTCGCCGTGCCGCAGCGAGAACTCGACCAGGTCCTCGGCGGACAGCGCGGCGAGCTGGGCCACGACGGCGTCGGGCAGCGGGTCCTCGCGCAGGTCGCGGTCACCCGCGAGCGCCCCCACGGCCGTGCGCGCTCGTTCGACCAGGGCCCAGTACGCATCGCGGTCCATGACCGCCGATCCTAACCGGGACAGGTGTGGTGATCACCGCATCGGGACCCCGCAGGCCTTGTCCGGAATCGTCGCCGAAATGCGGCAACCCGGCCCATGGGCCGCTGCGTAGTAGTCAGCGGGAATTCCGCCAAACCGTCCCCAGCAGCGCGTTCACCCCGTCGAGCGAGAACGGGGAAGTTCTTCCCGACGGGGGACCGCGCCGCCGGGCGGGATCACCGGGAACACTGCCGCCGAATGCCTGGTGACCGATTCGGCGGACACGCAGCGCATTCCGGCACACCGCCGGAGGCGGAGCACACATGAGGTGCACTACCGGCTCAGAGCGATGCTGGCCGCGCTCGTCGCGACCACGGTCGTCACAGGAGCGCCCGCCGTCGCCGCGCCCCGCGACCGGCCCCGGCCAGGCTCGCCCAGTCCGACCCGGCGAGCACCGCGCAAGCCCTGGTCGCCGCTAGGCCCGAGCAGTTGCAGGCGGCGGCCGAGGACGGCTTCACCGCGCTCAAACCGAGCACCGTCGACGGCGTCGGGTACCCCCCGTACGAGCGCACCCACCGGGGCCTGCCGGTTGACGGCGGCGACTTCGTTGTGGTCGTCGCCCCGGACTGCCAGGTCACCACCTCGGACGCCCAGACCACCCCGATCATCGGCGTCCCCGCGCAGCCCACCGTGCCCCTCGCGCAGGTGCAGGCCACCGCCGAGGCGCTGCTCACGCGGGTCGACCGGAGCGTCGACGGCGGCCTGACGGTCGTCGCGGGTGAGTCGCGGGTGAGCGGTCCGCGCTGGCCTGGAAGTTCACCGTGCGCGGCGCGGACGCCGACGGCCCGGCCGGGCTCGACGTGTACGTCGACGCCACCACTGGCCAGGTCGCCCGCACCCGCGACCACGTCGTCGCGGGCACCGGGACCGGCGGCTACGCGCTGCGCGACCTGTCGACCAGCGCCCTGGAGTGCCGCGACTACACCACCGGCCAGGTGTTCACCGGCCCCGACGACGTGTGGGGCGACGGCGACCGCAAGTCCAAGGAGACCGGCTTCGTCGACGCGCTGTACGCGGCGCAGCCCCAGCAGAAAATGCTGGAGGACTGGCTGGGCCGCGACGGTTCCAACGGCGCGGGCGGCGCGTGGCCGATCGAGGTGGGGCTGCCCGACCAGAACGCCTACTACGAGCAGTTCCGGATCACGGTGGGCCACAACCAGGCGGGTAACTGGGCCACCTCGCTGGACCTGGTCGGCCACGAGCTGGGCCACGGCGTGGACGACACCACCCCCGGCGGCCTGTCGGGCGGCGGCACCTCGGAGTTCGTCGCGGACGTGTACGGCGCGCTGACCGAGCACTACGCCGCGCAGCCCGCCGAGTTCGACGAGCCGGGCTACAGCGTCGCGCGGAGATCGACCTGCTCGGCATGGGCCCCATCCGCCACAGGCACAACCCGTCGCTGGTGGGCCACTTCAACTGCTACAGCGCGGCCACTCCGAACCAGCCCGTGCACAGCGCCGCCGGACCTGGCAACCACTGGTTCTACCTGCTCGCCGAGGGCACCGACCCGACCAACGGCCAGCCGTACAGCCCCACGTGCGACGACCGGAAGATCACCGGCATCGGCGTGCGGGACGCCGGAAAGATCTTCTACGGCGCGATGATGATGAAGACCAGCGCCAGCTCATACCCGAAGTACCGCACGTGGACGCTGACCGCCGCGAAGAACCGGTCGACGGGGAGTTGCCCGGAGTTCGACGTGGTCAAGTCGGCGTGGGACGCGGTGAAGGTCCCGGCCGAGCCGAACGAGCCCACCTGCGTCCCCGACCCCGGCCTGGTGTGCGCGACCTAGCTGGTGGCGAACCCCGGCTTCGAGCTGGGCGCCACGGGCTGGACGGCGAGCCCCGACGTGGTGACCACGCCCCCACTGCGGCAGCCGTCGCGCAGCGGGGTGAACCTGGCCTGGCTGAGCGGCGCGGGCAGGGCGCAGGTGGACACCCTGGCGCAGTCGGTGACGCTCCCGGCGGGGTGCCGGGCGGAGCTGACGTTCTGGCTGCACGTGGACACGGCGGAGACCTGGAGCGCGGCGAAGGACGTGCTCAGGGTGACCGTGGACGACGTGGGGATGGCGCTGAGCTGAGCTGAGCGACGTTTGACCAGGTGGGGGGGCTGTCCGCTGTGGATCGGCCCCCACCCCTGTTACTTGGGAAAGGGGGGTGAGGGAAGGGACGGTTCCCTGTGAAATGAAAGCGATTGTCATTGAGAATAGCGTGGTGTAGATCACCCTAGGGTGTGTGACCCCTCTGGCGATACTCGCTAGTAACTCTCGGTTGCGTGTGTCGTTCTGCGGAATCCACCGGAAGGCCTTGCTGACCTGGATCGAGGGATCTTGCCTAGGGGGTGGGCGAAAAATTCTGTCACTTAAAGTGACGGTTTATGTCGTCATGGTCGCCCCTGTGGTGACCTTGATGCTCCTGAAGGCTATGAAATCCTAACAGGTTGCCAACTTGCATCATGGTATGACGTAACACGCACGTGGCTTAATGCGACTTATATGTTTGCCATGTGGCAACATGTCGAGTTGGTCGGAGGGGAGGCCATCGTGGCTCAACAGGAAACACCCATCGTTTATCAACTCAGACTTCGTGCAGAGCTGCGCAAGCTGCGCGACGCGGCGAACTTCACGCAGAAGCAGGCGGCCGAAAGGCTGGAGTGGTCCATCTCCAAGATGATCAGGATCGAAGGTGGGATGAGCAATGTGAGCTTTACTGATCTGAAAGCACTGCTTGCTCTCTATGGAGTGGATGACCCCGAACGGGTGGAAGACTTGGCGGTGCTGGCGCGCGAGGGTCGCAAGAGCGCCTGGTGGACCAAGTACCGAAAATCTCTGGACCCCCAACTCTTCATGCTCATCGGCTATGAGGCCTCCGCGACGCGGATTAGGCAGTTCCAGTCGCAGATGCTTCCGGGACTCCTGCAGACGTCCGGGTACGTCGAGGCGTTGGCGCGGCACATACGATTGTCGCAGGACGCGGTGGAACTCGGTGTGGTGATCCGCGAGCAGCGCAGGCGGATTATGGTCGAAGATGGTCCTGACATGCACTTCGTGCTCGACGAGGCCATCGTCCAGAGGTCCTTCGGTGATCTCGCCTCAACGCTCGGGCAACTGCGGCGATTGCGTGAGGTAGCACTCCTCCCGAACGTCGATCTGCGTATCCTGCCGTTCTCGTCCGGGCTCCATCCCGGTTTGCAGAAGTCCTTCACCGTGCTCGAGGTTCCTCCGGACGGTGACCACGTACTGGTGTTTGAGGAGGAGTTCAAGGATTTCGTCATCCGTGAGTCCGATGAGGAGTCTACCGAGTACCTGCAGAGGTTCGAGGAGATAGTCCAGTTGTCGCTCGATCCTGAGGAGAGCCTAGGCTTGTTGGATGAACTGATCGCCAAGTGTCCGGCTGACTGAACCTCTTCGAAAGCGTTGCCGTGCTGCGGTCCGGTGGGGCGTCGTCAGTGGCGACGTGCGTTTTCCGCAGGATTGCGTTGTAGTGTCCCCGTGTGCTTCGGGGGAGACTGATTTGGAGTGAGTTTTCCCTCAACCGGCGGTAGGGGTTGCCGGTTGTCGAGTGCTCTAATTCACAGCAGTGCCTGTGTCGGCAACTGCCCCTCCCCCGGACGCGTTCCGCCGCTCCTCGGCGTGGCCGCTCGCAACCGGGGCGGTGGCAGGACGGCTCGTGGAGGGGGCTGCTGTGGACCGAACGGGGAAACCGCACCTGGTCGAGGTGGACGACCGAGGACTGGTGTGGGCCAAGAGCACGGCGAGCGGACCGGACCCGACGAAGACGATGTGCGTCGAGGTCGCCCTGGGAGGTGAGCGGGTGCTCGTCCGGTGCTCGCGTAACAGGCGTGGGGAACGACTCAACTTCCCGGCGGATGCCTGGAACACCTTCAAGGCAGCGCGTGCCGCCGGTTCGTGAGCCGCGCGCCGGGTGATGGAACGGCTGGCCCCTGGGAGAGCCGCAACTCGATGAGCCGAGCCATCGTCGAGTCGGTGGCTCAGGTCGGGTACGTGGCGGGCGACATCAACTTCCACCGGGGTGTCAGGCGGTCGCTCGAACCGGTACGGCAACTGCCCGTGCCGCCGCGCTGGCTGGTCGGCCGCGAGTCCGCGCTGCAGGGGTTCGACGCCGCCGCGCGGCGGGCGGTTGAGGCGGGGGAAGTCGCCCTGCTGGTGGTCGAGGGCGGACCGGGTATCGGCAAGACTGCCCTCGCGCTGAACTGGGCGCACCGCAACGCGGAGACCTTCCCCGACGGACAGCTGTTCGCCGACCTCGGTGCTGGCGGCTCGCCGAACGCTCCCGTCCTGTCGGTGCTCCTCGGTTTTCTGGCAGCGCTCGGTGTCGATCCCGCCGTCGCGCACGGGGACCTCGCCTCGGCGGCCGCGCTCTACCGGAGCGCGATCGCCGAGCGCAGGATGGTCGTGGTGCTGGACAACGCGGGCAGTTCAGCCCAGGTCGAACCACTGCTGCCCGGCACGTCGTCCTGCGTCGCGGTGATCACCAGCCGCAGCAGGCTGTCCGGGCTGAGGGTGCTCGGCGCGACCGTCCACAGGCTTCACCCGCTTGGCAGAGCCGACTCACTCGCGCTGTTGGCGCGCTACCTCGGTGACCGGGCGGAGACCGATCCCGCATCGGCTGCGGTCTTCCTGGACTGCTGCGCTGGGCTGCCCCTCGCGCTGGCCATCGTGGCGGCACGCGCCGCCGAGCACCCAGAGTTCGCCCTGTCCGTGCTGGCCGACGAACTGGGCGACGTGCGGCGCAGGCTTGACGCGCTGGAAACGGGCGAGCCGGGTGGCGGTCTCAGGGCGGTGCTGTCCTGGTCGTACGAGGCGCTGGACGAGCAGGCGGCCCGCGCGTTCCGCGCTGTTGGGGCGATCCCTGGGGAGGAGACCACCGCTCCCGTGCTCGGTTGGGTGCTCGGCATCCTCCAGAGGGACGCGGAAACCCTGCTGCGCGTGCTTGAGGCGCGGAACCTGCTGTGGCAGCGCACTCCCGGCCGCTACACCGCGCACGCCCTGCTCAAGCTCTTCGGCTGCGAGCTGTCCGCGCGAGCCGCCGAGTCGGAGGACGTCGCGCGGGGATGCGTCGACCACTACGCGCGCACCGCCCGCCGGGCCGACCTCCTGCTGTACCCACACCGGGCCGTGACCGACTTGCAGGCCCCCGTAGAGGAGCCGGAGCCGGTGCCGTTGCCCGACGAGGAGGCCGCGCTGCGCTGGTTCACCGAGGAGCACTCGCAGCTCCTCGCTGCGTACGAGGCGGCGCTGGAGCGGCGCTGGGACGAGCACGCCTTCCAGCTCTCCCGCGTCCTCGACACCTACCAGCACCGCCGCTCCCTCCTGCGGGCGAACCTGGCCACCTCAGCCGGTGGCGCGGTGGCCGCCGACCGCCTCGGCCACCCCCGGTGGCGGGTGCTGGCGCACCGCCAGCTAGGTCGAGCCCTGACCAGGGTCGGATTGCTCGACGAGGCGCTGGCCGAGCTGGAGGAGACCACGGGGCTGGCCGACCTGCTTGCTGATGCCTTGGAGGCCGCGCACACCCATCACGACCTGGCCAGGGCACGCGCCCGCCTGGGGGACCAGGCGGGCGCCCTGCATGACGAGGTGCGGGCGCGGGAGCTGTATGCGGCCGCTGGGAACCGGGTGGGGGAGGGACACGCGCTAAACGGCATGGCCAGGTGTCACGCTGAGCTGGGGGAGTTGGGCGAGGCGAGGCGGTGCTGCGAGGACGCACTTCGTGCGCATCGACGCGAGGGCAACAAGAGCGGCAGCCTGGTTGCGTTGGACAACCTGGGGTTCATCGAGCAGCGGATGGGACGTGGTGACGCGGCCGTGCGCGCCTACCGGGACGCACTCGTGCTGTGTTCCGAGGGCGGGCACTCCTTCTACGAGGCGGTGATCCTCGAACACCTCGGTCTGGCGCTGGTGGAGCAGGGTGAAGGGGATGAAGCCCGTGCCACCCTGCTCCGCGCCGTCCGGCTCTACGAGGAGCAGCACCGACTCGTCGACGTGGACCGGCTCCGAGCCCGTGTGCTACCGGAGGTTGAAGTGGACTAGCCCAGGTCCTGGTTCCGCACCCGTGACACGATCGCCCGCCACCTCCGGCCGGTCGTCCAGCGCCGCCCCTTGATCTCGCGAGTGTGCTCCCAAGCCGCCACCACCTTCTCCCTCAGCGCCGGGTCGGGGCACCACCGCTCGACACTCCGCACCACCCGATGGGACAGCGACCGCTCCATCGCGTGCAGCAGCCACCGGCATTCTGCGGCAGGTTCCGCCAGCCCGAGTCCGGTGAACGACTCCAGCGTGGCCTGCAGCAGCACCCCGTCGCCGGGAAACCGGTTCGCCCTGTGACAGAGCACCGCACGGGTGAGCCGGACCCGAGCCAGCAGTTCCTCGTACGCGCACGAGGTGTTCGCCAGGGGAACCAGCTCGTCGTGCATCTTCGTCAGAATTTCTTGCGCCTCGTCGAACTTGTGCCGTTCGATGGCGATCTCGGCCCGGAGGATCGCCACGTCGTACTTGGCGCGCCTGGAGACGATGCCGAGCTCTCGCGCGGCCTTGGCCGCCTGACTCTCCGCTTGCCGGAGCAGCGCCCGCCGCCACCCGTGGCGGAAGCGGACGAACGAGATCTTGGCGAGCGTCGACCGGCACGCCGCCGCCTCGTTGCTGTACCGGTCGATCCGCATGAACACGGCCATCGAGTCGCGCGCCAACCGGACCGCCTCGTCCAGGTTCTCTCGACGCTGCGCTCCCCAGGCGCTTTCAGCCATCTTGCGGAGGATCTTCGCCTGGCAGCGCTTCCCTTTGGCAGCAATCTCCTCGGCGTCGCACTCCTCGGCCAGCTTGACGCCCTCCTGCGCGGCCCGCAGCGCTTGGTCGTGCGCGCCCCGCGCCCTGCGGCACCAGGCCCGGCCGGAGATCAGGATCTCCGCCTTCAGCCGCTTCTGATCGAGGTCCAGCTCCCCCGTCCCGATCAGCTCCAGGCACCGCTCGGTCACCTGTTCCATCAACTCCACGTCGCCGGACGCCCTGATGGCGGGAGTGATGACGGGAAAGCAGAACGGTTCTGCCTCGTGCTTCTGGTCGAGGCTCTTGTGCCACACACTGACCAGATCGTGCTCGGAGGAGGTAGTCGGATCTTCTCCGAAGGCGTCGTAGATCCGGTCCACCAACTTGTCCATGCCCTTGTCGCTGTTCGGTGAGTCGCAGGAGAGCTGAGTCACGTCCAGGCCCTTGATCACGAAGGGTCTGGTGTTCATGTCGAAGCCAGGCGCGCACACGGGGATAATCGGACACTTGTCCTTGTTGACGTGTTCGAAGAGCCTGCTTGAGATCAGCATTCCCTCAAACTGCACCCCCTTGCGCTCCTCGCTACCACTACCCTGGAAGTGCTTCGCGTAGTCCGGCGACAGGACCGTGATGATGATCGACTTTTCCAGGACGTTGGCCATCCACAGCGGCAGAGACCGGGGGGTCCTGAGATCCCTGTCCCACACGGCGCGCACTCCCCGCTCCGCCAGCCCACGCTTGACGTAGGCCGCCACCCGCTTGCCCTCGGCGTCATGGGCGTAGCTGATCGTCACGGCAGGGGATTCGGGTCCCGTCCTCCTCGGAGATGGGGTGAGCGGAAACGGTGACACTCTCGTTGACCTCATCGTGTCCTCTGTTGCGACAACTAGCGAAGTGCCACATGGCAACATGTTGCATATCGGCATGCTGCATGTCGATGTGCAACTACTCTAGTGGTACTTCATCTCGGGTGAGGCAGTCGGGTCGGCGCTAGCGTGTACCTGGCACTGGTGTGGTTCGGGACTGTCGGGAGTCGACATGGGACGGAGCGCGCGAGGGCATCGTGCGGTGCTGGTCAACGGTGTGGACGGTCTCATCCGGACTGGCCGCTCCCGGCCGGGCGAGGCGTCGTGCCCACCGCGCTGACCGCCCCCGCCGTGCTGCGGGCCGCCGTCGAGTGCGGGGCCGTCCCCTCCGACGCGGTGATCTCGCGGTCCGGGGACGCGCGGTGGGTGGCCAGGGGGTTGGCGCACCACGCGTGGATCACCCGCGCCGCCGGGGAGGTGCTGTCCTGGGGGATCAGCGTCGGGGACGCCGAGCACGCCGCAGTCATGGAGCCCTACGGGGGCATCGCCGTGCTGGTGCGCGGGGACGGGGGCGCGGTGGCGTGGCCCGGCGGGGTGGGGGCGGAGTTGGCGCTGGTCGTGCGGGGCACGCTCGGGCGGGCGGCCGGGCTGGTCGCGGACCGGGTCGAGCTGTGCGCGCTGCTCGCCTCGCTCGGGGACGTGCGGCGGGACGGGTTGCGGGTGTGGCTGCCCGCGTCCAACTACCCCGCGCGGCTGGTCAAGGCGCTCGTGCTCGCGCGTGCCGCCGGTGACCTGGGGATGGAGGAGCGGATCATCGCCTCGCTGCACCGGCCGCCGGTCGTGCTCGACCACGGGGGGACGCTGGACGTGCTGGAAGCGGCCCGGCACTGGGCGGTGCGGTTCGCCGCCGTGCTCGGTGCGCCCATCCCGCTCGACGAGGTCACCGGGCCCACCGCGCGGTGATCACGGGGTGAAGGTGGTGTGCTTCCCGGGGGTCCACAGGTCCACGGGCACGCCGAGCAGCGCCACCAGCCGTTCGGCCAGCGCCGCGCCGCGCTCCGCCCACGGGTCGTAGGCGCCCTCCGGGAACTCCGAGCTCGCCGGGTCGTCCGGCAGGTAGACGGCCTGGTACTCGTCGTCCCACGCCGCCACGGCCGCGACCAGGTCGGCGTCCGCGCCGAACTCCGCCAGCCACTCCGGCTGCTCGTTGCCGGGGAACTCCTCGTCCGACCAGCTCGGCCACAGCGGACCGGTGACCCACTCGGCGGACAGCCTCAGCCGGAGCAGCGTCCGCTCAGCCACGGCTCGTCCGCCGCAACCACAGCAGCCCCAGCACCGGCAGCACCAGGGGCACGTAGCCGTAACCGCCGCCGAAGTCCGACCACACCGTGGCCTCCGGGAACCACGACGGCTCCAGCACGCTCAGCGCGCCGATCACCAGCACGCCCACCAGCTCCACCGCGCACGACGCGAACGCCACCCGCCGCGACGCGCCGTCCCCGCGCACCAGCATCACCGTCGCCACCACGTACACCACCGCCGCGAACGCCGACAGCGAGTAGGCCAGCGGGGCGTGCGAGAACTTCGTCGTGATCTGGAGCGCGGACCTCGCCGTCGCGGCCAGCGCGAAGATCCCGTACACCGCGATCAGCAGGCTGCCCGGACCGCTCCTGGTGCGCTGCGCCAACGTCAGCGGCTCGCCGCCGGAAGCCCCGCCCCGGCCGGCCGACACCCGGTTCGCGAACCGGCTCGCCGCCGAACCCCCCGAGCCCGAAGACCCCGTCTCCGAAGATCCCTCAGCACCCACCGGACCCGACCGCCCTCTCCCGTCCGCACCCTCAGGCATGACCGGCCCAGATCTGGTTCAGCCGCACCACCATGACCGCCGTCGTCAGGCACCCGACCGCCAGCACCGAAGCCCCCCACCGCGACCGGTCCACGATCGACCAGAACCCCGCCAGCGGTAGCAGCAGCAGCGCGGTCAGCAGGTAGCCGAAGAACGTCGCCCCCGACACCGCCTCGTGCCCGTCGCCCGCCAGCAGCACCGCCCCGATCACCGTCTGCGCCAGCAGCGCCACTTCCTGCAACCCCACCAGCGCCGCGACGCCCAGCGTCGTCCAGTCCTGCAGGGTCAGCGGCCTGTTCAGCACCGCCAGCAGCACCGCCCACCCCGCCGCGAGCAGCGCGGCGGCGATGGTGGCCGTGGCCAGCCAGTCGATCATCAGGTGGGTTCCTCACCGGTACGGGGTATGCACTGAAGGCTAGAACACCCGCGTTGCGCGCTTCGGTGCTGGTCGCTGCGCGGTTCCGTGCGGATCGCTGGTCGGAGTGGGGTGGCGTGGACGGATATTGGTGGAACGTGGCGCTGGTCGCCGTGCTGGTCCTGGTGAACGCGGTGTTCGCCGGGAGCGAGATGGCGCTGGTCTCCCTGCGGGAGGGCCAGATCAGAGCGCTGGAGCGGGAAGGGGGACGTGGCGCGCGCACCCTCGTCAAGCTCGCCCGCGACCCGAACCGCTTCCTCGCGACGATCCAGATCGGCATCACCCTGGCGGGCTTCCTCGCCTCCGCGGCGGCGGCCGTGACGCTCGCCGCGCCGCTGGTGCCGCTGCTGGACTTCCTCGGCAGCGCGGCCGACCCGGTCGCCGTGGCGCTGGTCACGATCGTGCTCACGTTCTTCACGCTGGTGCTCGGCGAGCTCGCGCCCAAGCGCCTGGCGATGCAGAACGCGTTGCGGTGGGCCAGTTTCGTGGCCAAGCCGCTCGACGTGCTGTCGGCGGTCTCCCGCCCGGCGGTGTGGTTGCTGAGCAAGTCGACCAACGCGGTCGTGCGGCTGTTCGGCGGCAACCCGGACGCCGCCGAGGAGCAGCTCAGCCCCGAGGAGCTGAGCGACCTGGTGTCCGGGCAGCAGGGCCTGAACCCGGAGCAGCGCGAGATCATCACCGGCGCGCTGGAGATCCACGCCCGCCGGTTGCGCGAGGTGCTGGTGCCGCGCCGCGAGGTGGTCACGCTGCCGGTGGACATGGCCGTCCCGCAGGCGCGCGCCGAACTGGTCGCGTCCGGCCGCTCGCGCGCGCCCGTCGTGCGCACCGGCCACCTGGACGACGTCGTCGGCGTCGTGCACCTGCGGGACCTGCTCGACGACGGGGTGTCGCTGACGCAGGTCGCCAGGCAGGCCGTGGTGTTCCCGGACTCGCTGCGCGTCGTGGACGCCCTGCTGCGCTTCAAGTCCGAGCGCGAGCAGTTCGCGCTGGTGGTGGACGAGCACGGCGCGGTCGACGGGATCGTCACGCTGGAGGACCTGCTGGAGGAGGTCGTCGGCGAGATCTACGACGAGACCGACCGGGACGTCATCGAGGTGCGGCGCGAGGAGGACGGGGCGATGGTGCTGCCGGGCACGTTCCCGGTGCACGACCTGGTGGACATCGGCGTCGAGCTGCGCGACCCGCCCGAGGGCGACTACACGACCGTCGCCGGGCTGATCCTGGTCGAGCTGGGCCTGGTGCCCGAGGGACCGGGGAACCGGGCGGTGGTGGGGGGCTGGGACTTCGAGGTCCTCGCCGTCGAGCACCACGCGATCACGTCGGTTCGGCTGCGGCGGGCCGAACCGGCGGAGGTCGACGCGGAGCAGGACCCGGACGGGCAGGTGGTCGGCGCGGACTGAGCACCGGGAGGTTCCGGCCGGGAATTCCGACCGGGAAGTCCTTGCGCGGCAAGGGGAATCGGCACGTCGGTGGGCCGATTCCCCGAGGCGGTCAGATCAGCTCGGGCAGCCTGGCCGCCACCTCGTCCGGCGACGGCATCGCGGCGATCTCGGCCGCCACCGCCTTCGCCGCCACCGCGACCTCCTCGGAGGCCAGCAGCCCGCGCGCGGCCGACGCGACCGCCTCGGCGACCACCGCGTCGCCGAGCAGCCGCTCGCCCAGCCCGGCCGAGGCCACGGCCTCGGCGTTGGTGAACTGGTCCGCGCCCTGCGGCAGCACCAGCTGCGGCACTCCCGCGCCGAGCGCGCCCATGGTCGTGCCGCTGCCGCCGTGGTGCACCACCAGGTCCACGTGCGGCAGCAGGTCGGCCTGCGGCACCCACGCGTGCAGCGACACGTTGTCCGGCACCTCGCCGATCTCCGCCGCCGCCACCGTCGGACCGGCCGCCACCAGCACGTGCGCGTCCAGCGACGCCAGCCCGTCGATCGCCGCCCTGAACACCTCCGGGTGGCCGAACGCGGTGCCCAGGGTCAGGTAGACCAGCGGCTTGTCGCGGGGCGCGGTCGCGATCGCGGGCAGCTCGCCCGGCGTCGCGAACGGCACCGGCCGCAGCGGGATCGTCCTCGGGATGGTGAACGACGGGTCCCGCAGCGACGGCGGGCAGATGTCCAGGTACGGGTTGCCCAGCAGGAACACGCTGTCGTCGCCACCGCCGAGGTCGACCTCGCCGAGGTCGACGCCGTGCTCGGCCGCGACGCCGCGCAGGTGCCCGATCATCTGCTTCGGCATCTCGGAGCCGGTCGTCATGCGGCCGAACCCGTGGCACAGCACGGGAACGCCCGCCGCCCTGGCCGCGATGCCCGCGCCGGGGTTGGCCAGCTCCTGGACCACCAGGTCGGGCCGCTCGCGCTCGATGATCCCGGCGACGCCGGTGGCGAACGCGCGGGCGAGCAGGTCGCCGAACAGCCTGGCGATGATCGCCGTGCCCTCGGCGTCGCCCATGTCGCGCGGGGACCTGCCCGGCGGCAGCAGGTCGCTCGCGACGTCGCGCATCCCGGCGCCGGTGATCACCGGCTCGACGCCGATGCCGGAGAGGACGTCGTGGAAGCCGCCGGTGGTGGCGAACTTGACCCGGTGACCGGCGCGCACGGCGGCTTCGGCCAGCGGTAACAGGGGGAACAGGTGCCCGTGGGCCCCGAGGCTGGAGAAGAGGATCAGCACGAAACTCAGCGTACGCTGAATTAGCTTCCCGAAAGGGTTGTTCGCGCCGGGCTGACCGGGGTGGGGCTGACCGGGTGGGGCCGATCGCGTGGGGCGGGCGGCGGTCTCGGGCGTTGGGCCTGGACAGCGGCTCGGACAGCGGCCTCAAGCAGCGGCCTCGAAGAGCTGACCCGAGGGTTGTGCCCCGGACGGAGCGGCCCGGTGGTGGCCGGTGGCGGCCTGCGGGCGGGCGGAGCGGTTCCGGAGCGGGGTGGTTCGGGGGAGTCCCGCGTCAGGCGGTCCTGCGGGGGTCCGGCTCGGGGAGCGCCGGGCGCCGCACCGCGCGGCTCACACGTGCCGCTCCAGCGAGGCGACGACGTCCGCCGGGGACGGCATCGCGGCGATCTCGGCCGCCATCGCCTCCGCCGCCGCCCGGTGCGCCTGGTCCACGAGCAGCTCGCGCGCGGCCTCGGTGATCGCCTCGACCGTCGCGTCCGCGCCCACCAGCGCCCGGCCGAGGCCCGACCCGACGACCGCCTCGGCGTTGCCGAACTGGTCGGCGCCCTGCGGCAGCACCAGGTGCACCGCGCCGCCGACCGCGCTGCCGATCGTGGTGCCCATGCCGCCGTGGTGCACGGACAGGTCGGCGTGCCGCAGCAGCTCGCCCTGCGGCAGCCAGCGGTGCACGCTCACGTTGCCGGGCAGCTCGCCCAGCGCGTCCACGTCCACCAGCGGACCGGCCGACACGACCACGCGGGCGTCCAGCGCGGCCAGCCCGTCGATCGCCCCGCGCAGCACCGGCGCGTCGCTGAACACGGTGCCCAGCGACAGGTAGATGAGCTTGCCGTCGCGGCCCACCACGCCCTCGGGCATCGGCACGTCGTCGCTGTGCTGCACCGGCCGCAGCGGGACGCGCTCGGCGCCGCCGAGGTCGCGCTGCCACGCGGGCGGGCAGATGTCCAGCAGCGGGTTGCCCAGCAGCAGGCCCTCACCGGCGGGCTCGACGCCCAGCTCGGCCGCGACCTCGCGCACGTTCGCGTGCAGCGCGGGACCGAGGTCGACCGCGTCCATCCGGCCGAGGCCGTGGCACAGGGTCGGGACGCCCGCCCTGGCCGTGGCCAGCGCCGCGCCCAGGTTCAGCACCTCGCGGATCACCAGGTCCGGCTTGTGCCGCTCCAGCAGCGGGGCCAGGTCGGTGGCGAAGCGCTCGGGCAGCACCTTGCCGAACGAGATCGCCGAGACCCGCTCCTGCTCTTCCAGCGACAGGTCCTGCGGACGCATCGGGCGGCCGAACTGGTGCGCGACCGCCTGCCGCACGTCCCAACCGGCGGTGACCGGCTCCGCGCCCACGGCCGCGATGGCCGGGTGCACCCGTTCCGTCGTGGCGTAGACCACCTCGTGCCCGGCCTCCACCGCGGCCCGCACCAGCGGCAGCACGGGGTAGGTGTGGCCGAAGGTCCCCAGACTGGAGAAAAGGATCTTCACGCGGCTACGGTAACCCGCGCGGATCACTGCGGGACAGGGCGGAAGTCCCTGGTCACCCGTGATCTTCGTCCAGGCTGTCCCGAACCTCGGTGGTCGCCTCGATGCTGGCGCGCAGGAACCGCGCGACCACCGCCCGCTCGGCCTCGTCGAACCCGGCCCAGGCTCTGGTGAACGCCTCGTTCAGCGGCAGGAAGAACTCCCGGCCCAGCTCCAGCGCCCGCTGGTCCACCGCCAGGTCCACCCGCCGCCGGTCGCTCGCGCTGCGCTCGCGGCGCACGTGCCCGGAGGACTCCAGCCGGTCGAGCACGGACGTGGTCGCGGACGCGCTCAGCCGCATCACCTCGGCGAGCCGCCCCGGCGTCATCGGGTGCTCGGACCAGCGCGCTTCCATGATGTGGAGCAGTGCGTTCAGGTCCGTCCGGTGCATCCGGTGGCGCTCCCCGAAGCGCTCGGCGAAGCGGTCCGACTCGACCGTCAGCAGCTGCAACAGCCGAACGAGCAGGTCGTGATCTGCCACACCTGCGTCCTTCCTCTACTATTTCGATCGTCCGATAGTTCGATGGTCGAAGTTAATGGCTCCGGAGGACATTCTCCCGTGACATCCCGCGCACGTTGGCTGCTGCCCGCCCTGATCGCCGTGGCGTGGCTCGCGCTCGGCGGATTCGGCGGCCCCTACGCCGGAAAGCTCAGCGAGGTGTCGGTCAACGACAACACCGCCTTCCTCCCCTCCTCGGCCGAGGCCACCGAGGTCGCGAACCTGCTCAAGGCGTTCGAGACCTCCCGCCAGGTGCCCGCCATCGTCATCGCCGAGCGCGAGAGCGGCCTGACGGACGCGGACCGCGAGTACCTGAGCACCGCCGAGCTGCCCGGCGAGGCGTCCCCGCTCATCCCCTCGCAGCAGGACGACAAGGCCGCCCAGCGCATCGTCCCCCTGGACGGCGCCGAGCCCGCGCCCGGCGTCGAAGCCCTCCGGGAGACCTTCGCGTCCCCGCCGGAGGGCCTGACCGTGCTGGTCACCGGCCCGGCCGCGCAGATCGCCGACCTGAAGGAGGCCTTCGGCGGCATCGACGGCATCCTGCTGCTCGTCGCGGCGGCCGTGGTCGCGGTGATCCTCGTGCTGGTCTACCGCAGCCCGCTGCTGCCGGTGATCGTGCTGCTGTCCGGCGTGTTCGCCCTCGGCGTCGCCAGCCTCGCCGTCTACCTGCTCGCCGACGCGGGCGCGGTCGACCTCAACGGCCAGAGCCAGGGCATCCTGTTCATCCTGGTGTTCGGCGCGGCCACCGACTACGCCCTGCTCCTGGTGTCCCGCTACCGCGAGGAGCTGCGGGACGTCGAGGACAAGTACGCGGCCATGCGCACGGCGTGGAAGGCCACGATCGAACCGATCGCCGCGTCCGCCGGGACCGTGGTCCTGGGCGTGCTGTGCCTGCTGTTCAGCGACCTGAACAGCAACAAGGGCCTCGGCCCCGTGGCCGCCACCGGCATCGCCGCCGCGTTCCTGGCGTCGGTGACCTTCCTGCCCGCCGTGCTCGTCCTGTGCGGCCGGGCCGCGTTCTGGCCCCGCCGCCCCGCGCACGGCTCGCCGCACCCGGAGACCAGCGGCCTGTGGGGCAGGGTGGCCCGGCTGGTCGGCTCCAAGCCGCGCGCGACCTGGGTGATCACCGTGCTGGTCCTGCTGGCGGGTGTCGCGTTCGTCCCCCAGCTCAAGGCCTCGGGCACCGCCCAGTCCGACATCTTCCTCACCGAGGTCGACTCGGTCGCCGGCCAGGAGGTCCTGTCCAGGCACTTCCCCGGCGGCTCCGGCTCGCCCACCGTCGTGCTGGCCCGCGAGACCTCGGCCGACGCCGTCCTCGCCGCGACCTCCGACGTCGACGGCGTGTCGAGCGCCCAGGTCGCGGGCACCGCCCAGGGCCTGGTCCGGATCAACGCGACCCTGACCGACCCGGCCGACTCCGAGGCCGCCACCGCGACCGTGCAGCGCCTGCGCGACGCGGTGCACGCCGTGGACGGCGCGGAGGCCAAGGTCGGCGGCCCGACCGCGACCCAGCTCGACACCCAGAACACCTCGGCCCGCGACCGCCTGGTGATCATCCCGATCGTCCTGCTGGTGGTCTTCCTGGTCCTGGTGCTGCTGCTGCGCTCCCTGGTGGCGCCCCTGCTGCTCATGGCCACCGTCGTGCTCTCGTTCGGCGCGACCATGGGCGTCTCCGCGCTGCTGTTCAACCACGTGTTCGGCTTCCCCGGCGCGGACCCGGTGGTGCCGCTGTTCGGCTTCGTGTTCCTGGTGGCGCTGGGCATCGACTACAACATCTTCCTGATGACCAGGGTCCGCGAGGAGACCGCGCGCCTGGGCACCAGGGAGGGGATGCTCAAGGGCCTGACCATCACCGGCGGCGTGATCACGTCGGCGGGCGTGGTCCTGGCGGCGACCTTCTCGGCGCTGGCCGTGCTGCCGATCCTGTTCCTGGCCCAGCTGGCGTTCATCGTGGCGTTCGGCGTGCTGCTGGACACGCTGATCGTCCGGTCGCTGCTGGTCCCGGCGCTGGGGGTGGACATCGGGCGGAAGATCTGGTGGCCGTCGAAGCTGGCCAAGCCGCGCGCGGCGGAGGAGCCGGAGCGGGAGCTGGAGAACAGCGCTTCGTGAGGTGGCGCCCGGTGGTCGTGCCCAGCGCGGGCGCGACCACCGGGCGTTCGCGGGGAACCGCTACCCCGTCACCCGAGCGTCCCAGTCGATCTCGTGCCGGTGCCACGGGAACGCGCTCGGCCCGACCCGCCGGATCGCCACCGGCATCACCAGGTCCCGCACCGCCCGCCCCACCGGACCGGTCACCGCGTTCCGCACCGCCCGTCCCGCCATCTGCCCGATCCGCTCCACCCGCGCCCGCCGCAACCGCTCGAACGCCACCACCCCGCCCGCCGCGCCCAGGTCGCGCACGCACCGGGCCAGCTCCACCGCGTCCTCCACCGCCAGCGCCACGCCCTGCCCCGAGTTCGGGAACAGCGCGTGCGCCGCGTCCCCCACCAGCACCACGTTCCCCCGCGACCACCGGGGCAGCGGGTCCAGCTCCTCCAGCGCCCCGGACAGCACCAGCGCGTCCGGCGCGGTCCGCCCGATCAGCTCCACCGCGGGTCCCCGGTCCTCGCCGAACACCGAGGTCAGCTCCGCCATCCAGTCCTTCGGGTCGCGCTCCCGCACCTGCGCGATCGTCAGCGCCGAGGGGCTCGGCAGGTGCGCGAACCAGCCGCCCGAGCTGTCCTCCAGCACCTGGTACCCGAAGAACCCCCGCCGCCCGTGCACCAGCACCACCTTCCCGCCGGTGCTGTTCTGCCCGGTGAACGGGATGTTCCCGCTGAACCCGAGCACCCCCGTGTACCTCGGCCGTGCCTGCGGCACCACGTACCGCCGCACCGCCGACCGCACCCCGTCCGCCCCGACGAGCAGGTCGAACCGCTCCCTGCTGCCGTCCGCGAACACCGCCTCGCGCTCGTTCACGTGCAGCAACCGCCGCCCGTGCAGCACCCGCACCCCGCGCCGGGCGGCCTCGGCCCGCAGCACCTTGCGCAGCTCGCCGCGCCACACCAGCAGCATCGCCGGATCGCTGGTCAGCTCCCCGAGCACCCGCCCCGCGCCGTTGCGCACGACCAGCCCGGTGATGTCGTCCCCGAGGCCGCGCACCGCGTCGCCGAGCCCGAGCACGTCCAGCGCCCGCAACCCGTTGGGCGCCAGCGCCAGCCCGTCCCCGAGCCCCTCGGGCGGCGCGTCGCGGGCCTCCAGGACCACCGCGTCCCACCCGGCCTTGCGCAGCGCCATGCCCACGACGGGACCGCTGATCCCGCCACCCACCACCACTGCCCGCACGGCAGGTCCTCCACGTGTTCCCGGCTCCACCCGCGCTCCGGGGACCGCGAGAACGGGGTCGGGCCGCGCGGGTGGTTGACAGGGGGAGTATAGGTCGCGTTGATCATCGCCAAAGCCCTGGTCGACGGCCTGCGGGCCGGCAACGGTCCCGTGCTCGAGGTCCCGGGACCACCCCCGTTGCCGTTCCGGCAACAAAACTTGCCGCCCCGCCGGAACCGGCCGCACCATCGTCCCGTGGATCAGGAGTTCTGGGACGGCATGTACACCAACGTCGACTTCAGCTGGAGCGGGAACCCCAACGGGGCGCTCGTCGACGAGATCACCGGGCTGCCCGCCGGGCGCGCGCTGGACGTCGGCTGCGGCGACGGTTCCGACGCGCGCTGGCTCGCGGCGCAGGGGTGGCGGGTCACCGCCGTCGACATCTCGCAGGTCGCGCTCGACCGCGCCGCCGCCGTGCAGACCCCGCACGACATCACCTGGCAGCAGCTGGACCTGGCGAAGGAGGCGCCCAGCGAGACCTACGACCTGGTCTCCGCGCACTACCTGCCGATCCTCAAGTCGGCCCCCGACACCGTCAAGCACCTCGTCGAGGCCGTCGCGCCCGGCGGACGGCTGCTGCTCGTCGCCCACGACATGCCTGCCGAGGGCGCGTTCCACGGGCACGACGGCACCGAGTTCCCGTACGCCGACTTCGCCTCACCCGCCGACGTGCGCGCCCTGCTCGGCGACAGCTGGACCATCGAGACCGACGTCAAGCGCGACCGCGCGTTGAAGGCCAACAACCACCACGTTGACGTCATCCTGCGGGCTAAGCGGGAGGCCTAAGCGCCGTCCAGTCGCGCGGGGTCCTACAGCTTGGGGAAGACCCCGCGCGGCTGGGGCAGCACCTCGGCCAGTGACACGCACTGCTCGGCCACCCGCGCCGCCAGCCCCGGTGCGAAGGGCGTCAGCTCCACCGCCAGCACCCGGCACGCCGCCAGCAGCACCGCCAGCACCGAGTCCACCCTCGGGTCCGCCCCGCGCGAGAGCTCCCACGGCCTGCTGCCCTCCAGGTACCGGTTGGCCACCTCGACCACCCGCCACACCGCCGAGGCCGCGCCGCCGAAGTCGAACCGCCCCAGCGCCGCACGCACCCCCTCCCGCACCTCGCCGCACGCGCGGACCAGCTCCTCCGACCCGGCGGGCGGCCCCGCGTCCGGCGGCGTCCCGCCCCGGTACCGGTGCACCATCACCACCACCCGGTCGACCAGCCCGCCCAGCTCGCGCCCCAGCTCCCGCCGGGCGACCGCCGCGTCCACCCCGCGCACCAGCGACCAGCGCAGCACGTCCACCCCGTGCGCCCGCTCCCGCGCCCCCGGCAGCTCGACCGGCGCCTCCCGCGCCCCGACCACCGCCGCCACGACCGGCCCCTCCCAGGCCGCAGGCGCCACCACGGTCGTGCACCCCGGAGCCCCCGCCGCCGCCAGCACCGCGCGCCACCGCTCGGCCAGCGCGTCCGTCTCCACCACCCGCACCCGCTGGTCGGCCTCCAGCCACCACCTGCGGTAGTTCGACGCGTCCGACCCGAACCCCAGCGAGGTCACCGGCGCGCCCAGCTCGTCGTCGACCTCCAGGCCGGGGCACCGCGCCCGCAGCGCCGCCACCCCGGCGACGTGCCTGGCCGAACCGGGGTCGAACAGCTCGGTGGACACCAGCCCCAGCTCCGCGCGCGCCACCCCCGCGCCCGCCAGGAACCGCACCCGGTCCCCGACCATCCTCCGGTGCCGGGCCAGCACGTCCGCCAGCAGCGCCCCCGAGGCCGAACCCGTCGCCACCACGTAGAACCGGGCCATGGCCGGACGCTAGCAGCGCGCCCCCGCCCGGTTCGAGGTCTTTTCACCGGTTCCGAAGCCATCCGATCGGGGCCGTGCGGACAATTCCCACCGGGGTCGCAACGCCACGCCGCCGCGCCACGACCCGCGCCAGGCCGAGGAGCCCGCCCAGGACGTCCTGCCGCGCGCCCGGCAGCGGTGGCTCCTGATCACCGCCGACCCGGCCGACCGCCGCAGCGGGCGGTGGCCCCGACGGCGGAGCCGACGCCGGACCCGTGAGTCGACCCGCACCGGTGGCCGTGGCGGGATGGTCGCATTCCGCGCTAGCTAAAAGAATCGCCGTCTTTTAGCACCCTGCGCCCATTCCGGGAATTCGTCGTGCACCCGCGCGAAACATCGTCGATGCGCCTTGACCGGCCACTTCCCGTCCCGCACAGTTCTGGGCGAAAAGACCAGCGGCGCTCGCGGCAGCGGCGGTCCACTCCCACACCCGGTCCGGAAACGGGATCGCCGCGAGCACTTCACCGCCCGCGCGCCGTCCCCCCCTCGACGAAGAGGAGCACGACCATGCCCGGACCAGGACAGCGCCCGCCCACCACCGCCCCGCGCGCCCCCGCGCGCCGCCTGGCGGGCGTCCTCGCCGCCGTCGCCGCGCTGCTCGGCGGCGTGCTGGTCGCGATCGGCACGCCCCCCGCGTCGGCGGCGACCGTCGACCCGAGCGCGTGGTACGTGCTGGTCAACCGCAACAGCGGCAAGGCGCTGGACGTCTACAACCTGATCACCGACGACGGCGCCCGCATCACCCAGTGGGCCCGCAACGACGGCAACCAGCAGCAGTGGCAGTTCGTGGACTCCGGCGAGGGCTACTACCGGGTCAGGTCCCGGCTGTCCGGAAAGGTCCTGGACGTCCACAACTTCTCCACCGCCGACGGCGGCGCGATCGTCCAGTGGACCGACAACAACACCACCAACCAGCAGTTCCGCCTGGCCGACTCGGACGGCGGCCACGTGCGCCTGGTCAACCGCAACAGCGGCAAGGCCGTCGAGGTGCAGGGCGCGTCCACGGCCGACGGCGGCAACGTCGTGCAGTACTCGGACTGGAACGGCGCCAACCAGCAGTGGCAGTTGGTCCGGGTCGGCGGTGGCAGCGGTCCGACGACGACCACCACCACCCAGCCCGGCGGCGCCTGCTCGCTGCCGTCGAGCTACCGCTGGTCCTCCACCGGCTCGCTGGCGAATCCGAAGTCGGGCTGGTTGGCGCTCAAGGACTTCACCACCGTCGTGCACAACGGCAAGCACCTCGTCTACGGCACGATGGTCACCTCGTCCGCGACGTACGGCTCGATGAACTTCGGGTCCGTCACGAACTGGTCCGACCTGGCCTCGGCCCCGCAGAACACCATGAGCAGCGGGACCGTCGCGCCGACGCTGCTCTACTTCGCCCCCAAGAACGTCTGGGTGCTGGCCTACCAGTGGGGCCCGACCGCGTTCAGCTACCGGACGTCGAGCGACCCGACCAACGCCAACGGCTGGTCCTCGCCGCAGCCGCTGTTCACCGGCAGCATCCCCGACTCCACCACCGGGCCGATCGACCAGACGCTGATCGCCGACGGCACGACCATGTACCTGTTCTTCGCCGGTGACAACGGGAAGATCTACCGGGCCTCCATGCCGATCGGGAACTTCCCCGGCAACTTCGGCTCGTCCTGGACCCAGATCATGAGCGACACCAAGGAGAACCTCTTCGAGGGCGTCGAGGTGTACAAGGTCCAGGGCCAGAACCAGTACCTGATGATCGTGGAGGCGATGGGCGCCAACGGCCGCTACTTCCGGTCGTTCACCTCCAGCAGCCTCGGCGGCTCGTGGACCCCGCAGGCCGCGACCGAGGGCAACCCGTTCGCGGGCAGGGCGAACAGCGGGGCGGGCTGGACCAACGACATCAGCCACGGCGACCTGGTGCGCCAGAACCCCGACCAGACCAAGACCATCGACCCGTGCAACCTGCAGCTGCTCTACCAGGGCAAGGACCCCGGCGCGACCGGCCCGTACGACCGCCTGCCGTGGCGGCCGGGCGTGCTGACCCTGCGCCGATGACCCTGCGCCGATGATCCCGCGCCGCTGACACCGCGCCGCTGATCCGCTGACCGGACCGGCGCTCCCCGCACGGGAGCGCCGGTCCTCCCGTCACCGGAAGCTGTCCGCCGCCGCCTTCCACGCCTCGCTCATCGCCGCCGACCCGCCGTGCGCGGTCTCCCGCACCACCACCAGCTCGCCCGCGGCCCACGCCCGGTCCAGCAGCCACGGCGTCCCCACCAGGTTGATCAGGTCCAGCTCGCCCTGCACCACGACCCCCGGCACCCCGGCCAACCGGTCGCAGCCGTCCAGGACCTCGTTCTCCCGCAACCAGCTCCCGTGCGCCCAGTAGTGCGCCACCAGCCGCGCGAACGCCAGCCGGTCCCGCCCGACCTTGTCCGCCAGCGACCCCGGCGTCTGCGGCAGCATCGCCTCCTCCCAGGCGCACCAGGCGTCCGCCGCCGCCAGGTGCACCAGCGGGTCCGGGTCGACCAGCCGCTCCAGGTAGGCCGCCGCGAGATCGCCCTCCGGCGCGCCGACGAAGTCGCTGAACTCCCGCCACGCCTCGGGGAACACCTCGCCGAGCCCGCGCGTGAGCAGGTCCGTCTCCACCCGCCGCCCGGTCGCCACGCCCGCGAGCACCAGCCCGGTCACCCGCTCCGGACACCGCTGCGCGTAGACCAGCCCGAGCACCGCGCCCCAGGACCCGCCGAGCACCAGCCACTCCTCGACCTCGAAGGCGGCCCGCAGCAGTTCGAGGTCCGCCACCAGGTGGTCCGTGGTGTTGGTGGACAGGTCGACCTCCGGCTCGCCCGCGTGCGGGGTCGAGCGCCCGCACCCGCGCTGGTCGAAGAGCAGCACCCGGTACACCGCCGGGTCGAGCAGCCTGGTGACACCGGCGCGGCACCCCGAGCCCGGCCCGCCGTGCAGGACCACCACCGGTTTCCCGGTCGGGTTCCCGTGCGCCTGCCAGTGCAGCTCGTGGCCGTCGCCGACCGCCAGTCGGCCGGTCGCGTGTGGTTCGGTCACCGGGTACATGGGGGGCAGGCTAGTCGGAACGGGGACGCGCCCGCCCGTCGGGAAAGCGGTTGCCTGAACGCCGGTCGTCACCCACCGCGCTGTGAGGGTTTCGCATCGCGTCTCAACTCGTCGGAATGTGGAATATCCGCACGCTCCGTGCCCGAACGCCCGTCGAACGAATGCCGTCGAAGCGTTCGAAAACTCGGATGTCCGTCTTTCGGAGCGTCGGGAACCCTGGTTACAGTCGCATTCCGGGAGCGCTCCCAGGCCAGACCAATCCTCAACGAGGAGGAGATAGTGGCGCTCATTCCCAGAGCGGTTCTGGCGGTGGTTGCCCTGGCCGCCGGGCTCACCGCCCCGGTCGCGCAGGCCGCGACCCCGGCGTCCGGCAGCGCCTACACCCTCGCCGTCGCCAAGAGCGGCATGTGCCTGGACGTCGTGAGCGGGTCCACGGCGGACGGCGCGCTCCTGCAGCAGTGGGGCTGCACGTCCGACCGCTGGCAGCAGTTCACCTGGACCTCGTCCGGAACCCTGGTCAACGCCAACAGCGGCAAGTGCGTCGAACCGGTCAACGGCAACACCGCCTCGGGCGCCGCGCTCCAGCAGCGCGCCTGCGGCTCGGCCGCCAACCAGCAGTGGCGCGTCACCGCGTCCGGCGCCGGCACCTACCAGGTGGTCAACGCCGCCAACGGAAAGTGCCTGACCACCAAGGGCGGCTCGACGACCGCCGGTGCGGCGGTGATCCAGGAGAACTGCTCGGAGAACTCGAACAAGCAGTGGTTGTTCAGCCCGGTCGGTTCGGCGGAGAAGCCGACGGTGGCGGCGGATGGTTCGGGGACGTATCGGAAGGTGCAGGACGCGGTGAACGCGGCGCCGACCAACAGCTCGGCGCGGACGGTGATCACGGTGAAGGCGGGGACCTATCGCGAGGTGGTGACCGTTCCGGCGAACAAGCCGAACATCACGTTGCGGGGGTTGGGGTCGGGTCCGTCGAACACGGTGATCGTCTACAACAACAGCGCGTACACGCACGGGACGTCGAACAGCGCGTCGTTCTTCGCGCGGGGTGCGGGTTTCGTGGCGGAGAACCTGACGATCTCGAACGATC
>NZ_JAMTCF010000029.1 GCF_024171695.1 Actinosynnema pretiosum
TGCGGCGGCGTCTTGACACCTGCGCTCGGGCTTCGCCAGGCCACACGGAGAAGAGGGACGCGGGAGTGGGGCTGCGTGGGCTCGCTGCGCTCGCCCCGCAGCCCGCGAGGAGGTCATCTCTCGTTGGTCGTTGGTCGTTGGGCGTTGGTCGTTGCGCTTTGGGGGACTTTTGTCGAGAATCAGCAAAAGTTGGGGGAGCTTACTGCGGCATCTGGCCTAATCTGGGGTGGCGGTCGTGTGAGTTGGCCCCTTTTGGGCTGGTTCGGTCTGGTTCGGGCTTGTTTGGGCTGGGTGAGAGGTGGCGATGACGCGATCGGGTGAGCGGATCGGCGTTGGGTTGGTTGGGCACGCGTTCATGGGGGCGGTGCACTCTCAGGCGTGGCGGACTGTTGGGCACTTCTTTGACGTGCCGCTTGTGCCTGACCTGGCCGTGTTGTGCGGGCGGGACGCCTTGCGCACCCGTGCCTCTGCTGACAAGTACGGGTGGCGTGAGGTCGAGACGGACTGGCGGGCGCTTGTCGCTCGGGACGACATCGGGATCGTGGACGTCTGCACGCCTGGGGACAGTCATGCGGACATCGCCATCGCTGCGCTTGAGGCCGGCAAGCACGTGTTGTGCGAGAAGCCGTTGGCCAACAGCGTTGACGAGGCCGAGCGGATGGTTGCCGCTGCTGAGCGGGCTGCCGCGCGTGGGGTGAAGGCGATGGTGGCCTTCAACTACCGGCGGGTTCCGGCGCTCGCGTTGGCGCGCAAGCTGGTCGCCGACGGGGAGATCGGGGAGGTGCGGCACGTTCGGGCCGTGTACCTCCAGGACTGGCTGTCCGACGCCGAGTCGCCCATGACGTGGCGGTTGCGCAAGGAGACCGCCGGGTCCGGGGCGCTCGGGGACCTCGGGGCGCACATCGTGGACGCGGCGCAGTTCGTCACGGGTGGGCTGGTCACCGGGGTTTCCGCGCTCACCGAGACCTTCGTGACGGAGCGGCCGGACGAGCGCGGGGGGCGGGATCAGGTCACCGTCGACGACGCGGCGCTGTTCCTCGCCCGGTTCGACAACGGGGCTGTCGGCACGTTCGAGGCCACTCGGTACGCGCTCGGGCGCAAGAACGCCATGCGGATCGAGGTCAACGGGTCCAAGGGGAGCCTCGCGTTCGACTTCGAGTCCATGAACGAGCTGTCCGTCTTCACCGACTCGGGGCCCGACTCCGGGTTCCGGCGGGTCCTGGTCACCGAGCCCGGTCACCCCTACCTGGAGGGGTGGTGGCCGCCGGGGCACCTGCTCGGGTACGAGCACACCTTCACGCACGAGGTCGCCGACCTGCTCTCCGCCATCGGGACCGGCGTCGACCCGCACCCCAGCTTCGCGGACGGGCTGCGCGTGCAGCGGGTCCTCGACGCCGTCCAGACCAGCGCGGGCTCCGGCTCCGCCTGGACCGCGATCTGACCGTCCCCGGCAAGCCGTCTGACAACGCCGACAGAACGGAACGGAACACCACGATGAGCCGACCCGTCACGCTGTTCACCGGCCAGTGGGCCGACCTGCCCTTCGAGGAGGTCTGCCGCCTGGCGTCGAGCTGGGGGTACGACGGCCTGGAGATCGCCTGCTCCGGCGACCACTTCGAGGTCGACAAGGCGCTCGCCGACGACGACTACGTCCCGGCCAAGCTGGCGGTGCTGGAGAAGCACGGGCTGAAGGTCTGGGCCATCTCCAACCACCTGGTCGGGCAGGCCATCTGCGACGACCCGATCGACGAGCGCCACAAGGCGATCATCCCCGCCTCGGTGTGGGGCGACGGCGACCCGGAGGGCGTGCGGCAGCGCGCCGCCGCGCACATGGCCGACGCCGCCCGCGCCGCCGCGAAGCTGGGCGTGGACACCGTCGTCGGGTTCACCGGGTCGAAGATCTGGAAGTACGTGGCGATGTTCCCGCCGGTCTCGCAGGCGGTCATCGACGACGGCTACCAGGACTTCGCCGACCGGTGGAACCCGATCCTGGACGTGTTCGACGAGGTGGGCGTGCGGTTCGCGCACGAGGTTCACCCGTCCGAGATCGCCTACGACTACTGGACCACCAAGCGCGCTCTGGACGCCCTGGGCAACCGCCCGGCGTTCGGCATCAACTGGGACCCGTCGCACTTCGTGTGGCAGGACCTGGACCCGGTCGGCTTCATCCTGGACTTCGCAGACCGGATCTACCACGTGGACTGCAAGGACACGAAGAAGCGCTTCGACGGCCGCAACGGCCGCCTCGGCTCGCACCTGGCGTGGGCCGACCCCCGGCGCGGCTGGGACTTCGTGTCCACCGGCCACGGCGACGTGCCGTGGGAGGAGTGCTTCCGCGCGCTCAACGCGATCGGCTACAGCGGCCCGATCTCGGTCGAGTGGGAGGACGCGGGCATGGACCGCCTGCGCGGCGCGGAGGAAGCGGTGACCTACATCCGCAAGCACCTCTTCGACCCGCCCGCGGCCGCCTTCGACGCGGCCTTCTCCGTCAAGGAGTGACCTGGGCCCACCGGGTGTGATGCGCCCGTCCCGCTTCCCTGCGGGACGGGCGTTCCGGTAGCTCCCCCAACCGGGTTAAAGTCCGCTCGGGAGGCACGATGACGCGCACCAACTGGGCCAAGAACCTGACCTTCTCCGCGCAGGAGATCAGCGTTCCCGAGACGGTCGAGCAGGTCCAGGAGGTGGTGGCGCGCTCGCGCGCGGTCCACGTCGTGGGCACCGGCCACTCCTTCAGCCCGATCGCCGACACCACCGGAACCCTGATCACCCTGGAGCGGATGCCGGAGCAGTTCGAGCTGACCGGCTCCACGGCGCGGGTGTCGGCCGGGATGCGCCTGGCGAGACTGGCCGAACTGCTGCACGCGAGCGGCGCGGCCCTCCCGACCATGCCGTCCCTGCCGCACATCACCCTGGCGGGCACCTGCACCACCGCTACCCACGGCTCCGGCAACACCGTCCCGTCCTTGGCGAGCACCGTGCGCGCGATCGAACTGGTCGGCCCCGACGGCACCCTCCGCAGGGTCGAGCGCGGCACCCCCGACTTCAACGGCTCCGTGGTGGCTCTGGGCGCCCTGGGCGTGGCGGTCACCCTGGAGATCGACGTGGAGCCCACGTTCGAGGTGGAGCAGCGCGTCCACCGCGACGTCCCCTGGGCCACCCTGACCGACCACTTCGACGCCCTCTACGGCTCCGCCTACAGCGTCAGCTCCTTCACCCAGTACCGGGGCACCGCCGAGGTCTGGGTCAAGCGCCGCCTGGACGCCCCGCAGCCGGACCTGTCCTGGCTGGGCGGCCACGAGTCCACCGAACCCCGCCACCCGGTCCCAGGCCAACCCGCCCACCACTGCACCGCCCAACTGGGCGAGCCGGGCCCCTGGCACGAACGCCTCCCGCACTTCCGCGCAGCCTTCACCCCGAGCGTGGGCACCGAACTCCAGTCCGAGTTCTTCGTGGCCAGGGAGCACGCGTCCCCCGCACTCCAAGCCCTGACCACCCTCGCGAACGACTTCGCCCCGATCCTGCTCACCTCCGAGATCCGCACGGTAGACGCGGACGAGCAGTGGCTGAGCCCAGTGCACGACCGCCCCAGCGTCGCCTTCCACTTCACCTGGCGACAGGAGGCGGAGGCAGTAGCGGCCGTGGCGAACAAGATCGAGCACGCCCTGGCCCCATTCACCCCAAGGCCCCACTGGGGCAAGGTCTTCACCCTGGACCGCACCACCCTGGCCTCCCGCTACCCCCGCTGGACGGACTTCGCAGCCCTCCTGAACCGCACCGATCCCCAGGGCAAGTTCCGCAACACCACCATCAACACCTGGTTCCCCCAACCGCCAGCATGACCGCCAGCACCACCATGGCCACCACGACCACCACCACCTAAGCCGACGGGCACGCAGCCTGACCGCTTCGCAGCCTGACCACTTCGCAGGCTGATCGCCTCGCGGGCTGCGGGGCGAGCGCAGCGAGCCCGCAGCCGCCCAATCCCGCGTCCCTCGTCTCCGTTTGGCCTGGCGAAGCCCGAGCGCGCTCGTCAAGATGCCGCCGCACCGCCACGGCAGACCGGGGTGTCATACGGCGTCTTGACGAGTGTGCTTGCCTGAAAGGAGGCCAAACGGAGACGAGGGACCCGGACCACCGCAGTGGTAAACCGGACCACTGCCGGAAGCGCCACCGGCCGGCAGAGCCCTTCCCCCTCGTTTTTGGAGGTCTGCCCCGCTGGCGAGGCGAGCTCTTCAGCTCTTGATCTTCACACCCAACTCCCACACCACCCCGCCCCACCCAACTCCCGCCCCACCAAGTCGCGGTACCCACCCCACCACCCCACCGCCACGATCGAACGGTGATCACCACGTTCGCCGTGCTGTCCAACCGGGACCTGCGCCTGCTCTGGCTCTCCCGCGCGGTCAGCTCCCTGGGCGCCTGGCTGGTGGTGGTCGCCATCCCAGCCCACGTCTACGCCGAAACCGGCTCGACCACCGCGACCGGCCTCGTCGTCGCGGCCCAGTACCTACCCCCCGTGCTGCTGGGCCCTCTGGCGGGCGCCCTGGCCGACCGCCTCGACCGCCGCCACGTCATGGTCGCCTCGGACCTCCTCCGAGCCGCAGCCATCGCCGTCCTCCTGCTCTCCGACGAGTTCTGGCTGGTCTACCCGGTCATGGTGGTGGAGAGCGCGGGCACCGTCCTCTTCCGCCCCGCAGCCCAGGCCCACATCCCCACCGTCGTGGGCACCGGCCCGTCCCTGACCGCCGCGAACGCCCTGACCGCCCTGACCGACGGCGCCATGCGCCTCATCGGCCCATCCCTGGGCGCGGCACTGCTCTTCACCGCCGGCTACCAAGCCCTCATCGCCGCCGACGTCCTCAGCTACCTCCTCTCCGCCGTCCTGATCGCCAAAACCACCCGCCACCCCCGCCCCCGTTCCACCCACACCCGGATCTCAGCGGGCGCCGTCTTCCTCCGCGACAACCCCGCCCCCCGCGCGCTCGTCCTCTCCCTGACCCTCTTCTTCGCCGGGAACGCCGCCCTGAGCGCGCTCGTCGTCCCCTTCTCCGTCACCGACCTGGGCGGCGAGGTCCACGCGGGCCTGGTCATGTCCGCCTTGGGCGCGGGCTCCCTCCTGGGCGCCCCCTTGGTCACCCCGCTGATGAACCGGCTCCCCGCCCACCTCCTCCTGGCCGCCTCCCTCCTCGGCGTGGCACTCGGCTTCGTCCTCCTCTTCTCCTCCGCCACCCTCCCCCCGGCCCTGACCGCAGCCGCCCTGACCGGCGCCGCAGGCACCCTCGCCCTCACCTCCGCCCACACCGCCCTGCAACGAGCCACCCCCACCGACCTCCTGGGCCGGGTCACCGCGGTCCTCCTCATGGCCGAAGCAGCCGCGACCCTCTCCGGCGCGGTGATCGGCCCCGTAGCGGCCGGGTCCCCAGGCGGCTCGACCCTCGCCGTGGCCTGGGCCGCAGCCGCCCTCACCACCCTCGCCGCCGCGACAGCCCTGCGCGGCAACCGCTACGCGTGACCCGCACCCCCGCACCCCGTGCCCTCACACCTGGCGTCCCCGCGCCCCCCGCACCCGGCGCTCCCACCCCCTCTGCACACCTGCCACTTGCACACCGTGCAAAGGGTCACGTGGCAAAGGACCACCCCCAAAGGGTCTACAGTGCACGCCATGCCAGCGCCGCTGATCAAGCCGCCGCTCCCGCACCACGGGGCAGCCGCGTGACGGGCCTGAGGGAGCGCCGCCGCCGCTCGACGCGCAAGGACATCTCCAAGGCCGCCGCGGAACTGGTCCTGGAACGCGGCCTGGCCGACGTCACCGTCGAGGAGATCGCCCACCGCGCGGGCGTCTCACCCCGGACCTTCTTCAACTACTTCCCCAGCAAGCGCTCCGCCGTCATCCCCGGCCCGGAACCGCTCCCCGCCGACCTGGTCGAGGCGTTCGTCGCCGACCGGGACCGCCCGGTGCTCGACGGCCTCGTCGCCCTCTTCTCCGACGAGCGCGTGCTCACCGACACCGAGCGCGCCGACCTGCGCACCGCGCAGGAGCTGGTGACCCGTCACCCCGAGCTGATCCCGGTGCTGCACGAGCGGATGGCCGACTTCGAGCGCGTCGTCGTCGAGGCGGTCGCGCGGCGCCTGGAAGCGCCGTCCGGCGACTGCCGCCCCGAGGTCGCCGCCGCCGTGCTCGGCGTGCTGCTGCGGGTGGCCATGACGCGAGGTCTCGACGACCCGACCCGCCAGTGCGTGGTCGGCGCCGAGTTCCAGGCCGACCTGGCCCAGGCGTTCGCCGCCCTGCGCGCCCTCTGAAAAACCCTTTCCCCCCGCTCGATCCGGTCACGCTTCGCGTTCGCGCGCCCCGTTCCGGTCGCGCTGCGTTCCGCCCCGACCGTCCTTTCCGGAGACCCGTGCGCCCACGTTCGGTGCGCGCACTCCCCGTCCGGTCGCTTTCAGTTCGCCGACGGGGCGCGCGCGGCGGTGGTGAGCCTCCGCCGCACCGATCCCCGGTCCCGCACCGCGAGCGCGTTGTCGGCGGCGCAGACCACCAGCAGGAAACCCGTCAGCGCGGGCAGCACCACCCCACCGTCCACTGCCGACCAGCAGGTCATCGTCATCCACAGCAGCAGTCTCATAATCCGCATCGTAGGGAGACCTGGATCACATCGGTATTCATTTGGGGCAAGCTTGATGTTTTCGCGAGAATGCCCTGGCAAATCGATTAGCCATTCCGGGTGACCTGGAAGTCGCGCCCCGCCACACCCGAACGCGGCAACCTCCTTGCCCGGCGGCGATCTCGGGTTAGGCTCGTGACCGAGCAGCAGGCGCCTCCTCAGGGCCGCTGCAATTCCCCGCGTGGTGAGGAGGCGAGCGGTGAGGGACCTCGACGAGGAGATGAGCGTCCACTCGCGGGAGTGCGGTGGCGCGGTGGTGCTCAAGGTCAGCGGTGAGGTCGACCAGCTCACGGTCGAACCGCTGCACCGCGAGCTGCTGGCCGCGCTCGCCCGCGTGCGCCCGCCGGAACCGGTGGTGGTCGACCTGACCGAGGTCGGGTTCTTCGGTTCGGCCGGGCTGAACGAGCTGGTCACCGGGCACCTCCAGGCCGAACTGCTCGGCACCAGGCTCGCCGTGGTCGCCCGGCACCGGGAAGTCCTGCGCCCGCTCGCCATCAGCGGCCTCGACGAGCAGCTGGACGTGCACCCGACGCTCCAGGCGGCGCTGGGGGCCTGACCGCCCCCCGACCGGGTGCCCGGTTGGCCCCGGTCCGTTTGGGCCGCTCCCGCGCGGGAACCACACCCCCCGTGCTGCTGCTGAGACCACCGGGCGTGTACCGCCCGCAGGAGGACACCGAACTCCTGGCCCGTTCACTGGCCGAGGCCGGTGTCCCGCGCGGGGCGACCGTGCTCGACGCGTGCACCGGCACCGGTGCGCTGGCGGTCGCCGCCGCGCGCGCCGGGGCGGGCGAGGTGACCGCCGTCGACCGGAGCCGCCGCGCGGTGGCGACCGCGTTCGTGAACTGCCTGCTGCACGGGGTTCCCGTGCGGGTGCGGCACGGGGACTTCTCGTCCGTGGGCGGGCGCTACGACGTGGTGTGCTCCAACCCGCCCTACGTGCCCGCGCCTGGCCCGCCCGAACCGACCGGGGCCGCGCGGGCGTGGGACGCCGGGGCGGACGGTCGCGCGGTGCTGGACCGGTTGTGCTCGGCGCTGCCGTCGCTGCTCGCGCCCGGCGGGTTCGGGCTCGTCGTGCACTCCGCGCTGTGCGGGGTGGAGCGGACGCTGCGGCAGCTGCGCGACGGCGGGCTGGGCGCCGAGGTGGTGGCGTGGCGGGACGTCGGCTTCGGGCCGGTGCTGCGCTCGCGCGCCCGGTGGCTGGAGGGGCGCAGGATGATCGCGCCGGGGCAGCGGCACGAGAGGCTGGTGGTGGTCCGTGCCGACGCCCCGTGAACCCCGTCGGGTGGTGGTGAGCCGGGAGGGGCCGGTGCTGGTGGAGGGGCCGGTGGAGGTGGTGGTCGAGGGCGGGGAGGTGGTGCGGTCGGACCGAGTGGTGGTCGCGCTGTGCGCGTGCAGGCGGAGCCGGAGCTACCCGTTCTGCGACACGAGCCACCGGAAGCGGGTGAAGCGGGAGGACGGGGGGTAGGGGAGCGGCTGGCGCGCGGAGCAGGGCGACGGCTGGTGCGCGCGGGCCGAGTTCCCCGGCCGGAGGATTGGCAGGCGGCGACGCCAAGCCGCGGTGGCTCGCTCAGCCCTGTACCTGCCCCTGCTCCTTCCCCTTCTCCTTCTCCTGCTCCTGCCCGTGCGCCTGCTCCCGTCCCCGCCCGTGGGCCGAGCTCTCACCGCGCGCCCACGCGCCCAGCACGTGCTCGCCGTACCGCCCCTCCACGAGTTCCGTCGCCCGCACGCCCAGCACCACGTCCGGGGTCAGCTCGGGTTCCCGGCGCAGCAGGTCACCGATCACGTCGTGCCGAACCACCTGCTCGTGCACCGCGTCGGCCTCGACGTGCTCGGTGAAGAACTCGACGCAGTCCGGGTGCGCCCCCATCCGCTCCAGCGCCGCCGCCATGCGCTTCGCGCTCGGGGCGGTGGTGATCTCGGCCGCCGCGAAGTGCCCGACCAGGGCCCCGCGCAGCGAGCGGCGCAGCCCGAACGCCGACATCAGGTTCACCACGGCCAGCATCGGCGCGGGCGCGCTGTTCTGGTGGGCGAGGTACGCGCGGGACAGCCCGGCCCCGGTGAGCAACCGCCCGTACAGCTCCGAGTGCATCCGCTCCGGCCGTCCGCCGCCGAACTCGTCGAACTCCACCGCGACCAGTGCCGCCTTGGCACGCCCGGTCAACCTGGGGATCACCCACGCGTGGGGATCAGCCTCTTTCAGGTGATACACGGACCGGTGAGCCAAGTGCTCCTGCATCTGCCACCACCGCCCGTCGGCCTTGAGGTGGTGGCTGATGCCGCTGCCGTCGACGGGTTCGACGAGAAGCTCGCCGATGACCTCGTCCACCGGGGGCGAACCGGGCAGCTCGTCCCGCACCGCCCCGAGGAACCGCCGCTCCAGCTCCCCGCGCAACCCCAGCAGGCGGGTGTCCCACTCCAGGTCGGGGTCGACGCCCGCGAACCCCCGGTAGTGCAGCTCGTAGAGGGTGTGGAGGGCGAGCTGGAGGTCGTCGCCCCACGGATCGGGGTCACCGGCAGCGGCGGGCGGAGGTGGCGCGCCGTCGCGCAGGGCGGCCACCACCCCCTCGGACAACGACCCGCGCGGCAGGGGCAGCGGAGGGCTCACCACCTGCTCGGCGAGGGGCCGCTCACCGGAGGCCTGCGAGGGCACCGCACCGGCCACGACCGCACCACGAACGCTCATGGCCGAGGGCTACCCCGGTGGGGGTCGGATACACGGGGGCGGTGGCGGGTGGCTGGCAGGCGGTGGTTCGGGCGGGGGGTGACTCGGGGCGGCTTTGACCGGTGGGGCGGGCTCGGCACGGAGACGGTGGGCCTGCGGGAGGCGAGTGGTCGGGCTGGCAGGCGGGCTGGCGGGTGGACGGGCAGGCGGGCAGGCGGGCAGGCGGGCAGGCGAGCGGGTGAACGGACGGCAAGGTGGTGGACAGGCAGGCGGCAAGGCGGTCGGCGGCTGGCGGGCAGGCGGGTGGACGGACGGGCGCGTGGACGGACGGCAAGGTGGTGGGTGGGCAGGCGGCGAGGCAGTGA
Organism: Actinosynnema pretiosum; assembly: GCF_024171695.1. Lineage (GTDB taxonomy): Bacteria > Actinomycetota > Actinomycetes > Mycobacteriales > Pseudonocardiaceae > Actinosynnema > Actinosynnema pretiosum. Next base: position 9,690 of record NZ_JAMTCF010000029.1, read on the forward strand.
ACAGGCAGGCGGCAAGGCGGCGGTAAGGCGGCGATCGGGCAGGCGGGCGGCGATTGGGATGGCGGCTTGGAGCGGCGGCTGGCAGGAGGTTCGGCTGGTGGGGCGGGCGCTGATGTCGCCGGGGAGTGCCCAGACTCGGGCGTGGGCGTGGGCGTGGGCGTGGGCGCGGGCTCGGGGTCTGTGGCGGGCGTGGGTGTGGGTTTGCTGTCGGGGGCGTTGGTCCGGTGTTGTGGCAGGCCCGCGATCCCGCCAGTGCTCCAGCGAACGGTCCGTTCGCTCAACTTCCCGATGCGGTGAAAACCTCCGCCAGCGCCCGTACCGCCCCCGTCGCCCCACCACCCGCCCCGCGTTGCAGCGCCGCGCCCGACCGGCCGTGCAGGGCCAGGTCCGTCACCCACCCCGCGTCCGCCCCCAGCGCCTCCCGGACGTGGGCCAGCAGCGCGCGCACCAGCCCCTCCGCCCGCACCGCCCGCCCCGTCACCGGGTCCACGCCCCACCCCGCCGTCCCGTGCCGGGCCGCCGACCACAGGGCCGCCGCCAGCACCGCCTGCTCGTGGTCCCCCGCCTCCTCGCCCCTCTCCAGCGCGGCCAGCGCCGTGTCCACCAGCGCCCTGGTCAGCACCGCCTGCACCACCGCGCCCTCGGCCGTGGCCGCCGTGTCCGCCGCGCGGACCTCCACGGTCGGGTACTTCGGGGACAGCCTCGCCAGCCAGAACGTCATCGTCGCGTCCACCAGCACCCCCGCCCCCACCGCCGCGTCCACCAGCCGGTCGTGGCGCGCCGCCGTGCGCAGCACGGGCTGGACCCCCCACCCTGGGAACGACGACTGCCGCACCGCCCGCCAGCTGCCGTGCCCGGTGTCCTCACCCCGGTCGAACGGCGAGTTCACCGACAGCGCCAGCAACGTCGGCAACCACGGCCGCAGGTGGTCCAGCACCGCCACCCCGGTGTCCCGGTCCGGCACGCCGACGTGCACGTGGCAACCGCAGCACTGGTAGTCCGCCAACTGCGCCCGGTAGAGGTCGGTGATCCCCCGGTAGCGCGAACCGCGCGTCACCGGGACCCGGTTGAACAGGGGCGGGTTCCCGGTGGCCACCGGGCGGACGCCCGCCCGGTCCGCCGCGTCCGCGATCGCCGCCCGGCCCGCCCGCAGCTGGGCGCGCAGCTCCGGAACGCTCCGGCACACCCCGGTGGCGAACTCCACCTGGCTGGACAGCAGCTCCGGCTGGGCCAGCGCCCCCGGAGGCAGGTCGCGGACACCCGCCAGCACCTCGGGGGCGCTCGCGGTGGGCAGCCACGTCTCCGGGGAGACCAGCAGGTACTCCTCCTCGACGCCGAACGTCGTCGCGGTCACGTCACCCTGTTCCCTCACCGGAACGGTGGAAACCGCTTGCGCGGAGCGGAAGTGCTCGGCGCAAGCCCCACGGGCGGGGGACACCCGAGAGGACGGCGGTCGCCGGTGCCGTCACAGCAGGCGACCGGTGACCACCCGCCCCGCGACCGGCCACCCCAGCGACCGACCGACCTCAGCGACCAGCCACCCCAGCGGCCAGCCACCCCCGCAGCCGACCACCCCAGCAGCCGACCGACCTCAGCGACCGGCTACTCCAGCGCCCCGCCACCCCATCGCCCCGCCACCCTCAGCCCTCCGAAGCCAGCAGCTCCCGCACCCTCGGGATCACCTTCGTCCCGTACAGCTCCACCGCCGCCATCATCCGCTCGTGCGGCAGCGTCCCGTTCGAGTACTTCAGGTCGAACCGCTGCACCCCCAGCACCGACACCGTCTTCGCGATCCGCCGCGCCACCGTCTCCGGCGACCCCACGTGCAGCGCCCCGAACGCCGCGTCGTCCTCGAACCGATCCCGCGTCACCGGCGGCCACCCGCGCTCGCGGCCGATCCGGTCGTGCACCGCCCGCCAGTGCGGCCACAGCACCTCGCGCGCCTCCTCGTCCGTGTCCGCCACGAAACCGGGGCAGTGCACCGCCACCGGCAGCCGCTCGCGCCCCAGCTCGTCCAGCGCCCGGTGGTACAGCTGCACGAACGGCGCGAAGCGCTCCGGCTCCCCGCCGATGATGGCGAGCACCATCGGGAACCCGCCGCTCGCCGCCCGCACCACCGAGTTCGGGCTGCCCCCGACGCCGACCCAGGCGCGCATCCGCCCGCCCTCGGTCTTCGGGTACACGTGCTGCTCCTCCAGCCCGGCCCGCACGGTCCCGCTCCACGACACCGGACCCTCGTCCAGCAGCCGCGCCATCAGCTCCAGCTTCTCCGCGAACAACCGCTCGTAGTCCGCCAGGTCGTACCCGAACAGCGGGAACGACTCGGTGAACGACCCCCGCCCCAGCGTGATCTCCGCGCGCCCGTTCGACAGCGCGTCCAGCGTCGCGAACCGCTCGAACACCCGCACCGGGTCGTCCGAGCTGAGCACGGTCACCGCGCTGCCCAGCGCGATCCGCTCGGTGCGCGCCGCGATCGCCGCCAGCACCACCTCCGGCGCCGACACGGCGAAGTCGTCCCGGTGGTGCTCGCCAACCCCGAACGCGTCCACGCCGACCCGGTCCGCGAGCACGGCCTGCTCGACCACGTCCCGGATCACCCGGCCGTGCGGCAGCTTCACACCATCGGCGCCAACGGTCACGTCCCCGAACGTGTCCAGACCCAGTTCCACGGTCGTCATGCCGGCGGACAATACGTTCTCATCCGGGCGAACCTCCGATCGGGAGCGTCAGCTCCACCGTCGTCCCCCTGCCCTCGGCGGCCCGCACCCGGATGTTCCCGCCGTGCAGAGCCATGATCTGGCGGCAGATCGACAACCCCAGCCCGCTGCCGGGCACCCCCGTCGAGTTGCCCGCCCGCCGGAACACGTCGAACAGGTCAGGCAGGTCCGCCGCCGGGATGCCGATCCCGGTGTCGCTCACCGTGATCAACCACCCGGTCGGGTCCACCCGCGCCGTCACCCGCACGCTGCCCCCGGCCGGGGTGAACTTCAGCGCGTTGCCGATCACGTTGTCCAGCACCTGCGACAGCCGCACCGCGTCGCCGCGCACCTTCGGCCCGTCCACCGGCTCCACCACCAGCTCGATGCCCGCGTTCTCCGCCGGGTTCGCGTGGTCGTGCTCCGCCTCCGCGAGCAGCCCGGCCACGTCCACCTCAGCCAGCGACAGCGGCAACCGGTGGCTCTCCAACCGGGACAGCAGCAGCAGGTCGTCCACCAGCCGCACCAACCGCGCCGTGTTCCGGCGGATCACCTCCAGGTGCGCCAGGTGCTCCGGGTTCAGCGGCCCCGCGCCCGGCATCATCTCCGCGAACGCCAGCACGGCGGTCAGCGGCGTGCGCAGCTCGTGCGACACCGTCGCCACGAACCGGCCCTTCACTGCCGCCGCCTCGGCCAGCACCCGGTTGCTCTCCTCCAGCTCCACCCGCGCCGCCGTGTCCGCCGTGACGTCCCGGAAGTGCCAGAACCGCCCCAGCTCGGCCGCAGGCCCCAGCGGCACCAGGTCGCCGACCACGATCCGCCCGTCGCGCAGCACCAGCCGCACGTCCCGGTGCCCCCACTCGGACGACGCCAGCTCCGCGAGCCGCGCCGCCGTCGCCACCGGCTCCGCGCTCACCGCGCCCAGCGCCGCCGTGAAGTCCGCCACCGGCATCCCGTTCCACGGCCGGTCGCCGAACACCGCCGTGAACGCCGGGTTGTGCAGGAACACCCGCTCCCGGTCGTCCACCGCCACCGCGCCAGCCAACCGCAGCACCACCTGCTGCAACCGCCCGCGCTCGGCGCGGGCCTCCTCCTCGGCGATCCGCCGCGCGGTCACGTCCCGGCAGTGCGCCACGACCACCCCCGCCCCGGTGTCGAGCAGGTTCAGCATCCCCACCGCCAGCACCACCCAGTGCCCGGCCGCGTGCCGGACCCGCAGGTCCAGCTCCACCTGCCGGTGCGGCGAGGTCAGCAGCCGCCGGTACTCGCCGCGCACGCGAGGCAGGTCGTCCGGGTGCACCAGCGCGGTGAACCGCTCCATCGTCGGCGGCCCCGCAGCCATGCCCAGCAGGTCCCGCACCGCGTCCGGGTCGAAGTCGGTCCCGCCCCGCGCGTCCACCAGCACCACCAGCGAGCGCTCCGGGGCCGGGGCGCCCGCCGCGTGCCTGGGCTCGCGGGCCTGCTCGACGCGCAGGGCGTCGAGCAGGCCCAGCGCCTGCTTGAGCACGTTGTTCCCGTCGGGCAGCAGCCCGCACAGCTCCACCACCCGCGCCCGCGCCTCGGACGCGCCCGTGCTGTGGGTGGCCAGGTCGGCGGCCACGCCGAACAGGTCCCGCAGCACCGGGGTGAGCGCCGCCGAGGCGTGGTCCATGTCGCGCCAGCCTAGGAGTCGGCAGTTCAGTCCGCCGTGGACTGACCTGATCGGGTGGACGCGCCGTCACCGGCGCCCTTGCCCTGGAGCTCCAGGTCGACGCGCTCCGCGTGGGCCATGACCACCGCGTGGATCGAGCGGTCCGGCTCGTACTTGCGGAAGACCGCCCTGGGGATCGCCAGCAGGACCGCGGCGACCGGAACGGTGATCAGGAACCGGATCAGCGCGTCCAGCGGGTCCACGCTGCCGGTCACGAACGCGCCCCACATCGCGGGTGCGCTCAGCACGCCCGCCAGCAGCATCGTCGAGTAGCGCAGCACGGCGTCACGCTGCCACGAGGTCGGCGAGGGCGGTGGCGGCGGAGCCCGTGCTCGACATGCGCTTGCCGTCGACCGCCACGATCGGCAGGCCCAGCTCCAGCACCGTCGTCGGGTCCGCGCTGGCGGCGGCGCCGTGCACGGCCATGGCGACCACGTCGCCCAGCTCGCGCACGTGCCTGGCCAGGTCGCGGGACTTGCGGGTCGCGTCCACGACCGCCCAGACCGCGCTCGCGCCCAGGGCGCGGGTGATCTCGGCGGCCCACTGCGCGCCGTCGGCCTCGTCGACCGAGGCCTGCACGACCACGACCGAGGGGGTCTCGGCGGCGTGCAGCTCGGCGGCGACCTGGGTGGCGTGGCGGGCGCTGGCGACCCGGCGGTGACCGCTGGTCGTCGGACCGGCGACCAGCACGTCGGACGGGTCGATCCGCAGGTCGCGGCACACCGCGTTCGCGACGTCGAGGGCGTGCTCCAGCTCGCCCGCCACGACCAGGACCTGGCCGGGCAGCGCGGGCGCGGCCGGGGCGGGGCCCGCCGTGCGCAGGGGGCGCAGCGGGCGGGAGCTCTCGGTGCGCTGGTCCGGCAGCGGCGTGCCGGTCAGGTCGACCTCGACCTCGCACGCCGGGCGGGTGCGGCCGGTGTACATGGTGGCGCGGCGCGGAACCGGCTTCGGCGCGGGCAGCGCGGTCGGCTTCTTCGACGCGGCGGCGGGCTTGGCCTTGGGGGTCTTGGGCTTCACGGCCGCCTTGGACCCGGACGAGCGGGTCGTGCGGGTGGTGGCCTTGGGCTTCGGGGTCGGCTGGACCGGGATCTCGGCCGCGACGGTCTCGGACTCGGCGGAGGTCGCGGTGGGGGCGGCGGTGGTGGTCTCGGCGGTGGTCTCCTTGGCGCCGCCCATGATCTGGGCGACCGCCTCGGCGATCTCCTTCGCGGTGACCGCGCCGGGCACCAGCAGCGGGGCCGGGGCGAGCTCGGCGGTGGCGGCCTCGGCGGCGGCGCGGCCCTCGGCGCGCGCGGCGGCCTCCTCGGCCTCCATCGACGCGAGCCTGGCCTCGGCGACCTCGCGGGCGCGCTCGGCCTCGGCGCGGGCGGCCCGCTCCAGGGCCAGGGACTCGCGCGCGGCCAGCGCCTCCTCGGACTTCGCGGCCTCGGCGGCGCGCAGCTCCTCGGCGCGCTGCTCCTTCGCCGCCCTCGCGGCCCTGGCCTGCTCCGCCGCGTCGGCGGCGGTCTCGGCGATCGGGGCGCGGGACAGGCAGGCGGCCTGCTCGCCGTGCAGCACGGTGGTGCGCGGCTTGCCCTGCTCGGCGGCCAGGTCGGCGACGATCGCGGCCATGGCGGTGCCCGCCTTGGCGGCGGCCAGCTCGGCCATGCTCGCGGTCTCGGCCGGGGTCCACGCGGTGCCCGCGCGGTAACCGGGGGAGTCGACGTGCTGCACGTGCTGGACGGTGCCTGTGCCGGTGCCGGTGTGGGCGGCCTGGGACGGGGCGGACTCGGGGCCCGCGACCAGCGCGGACGCCTGCGGCGCGGCGACCACGGCCGAGGCCGCGACCGGGGTGGCGGCGATCGGGGCGGTGGCGTGGCCCGCGACGGCGGTCCCGGCGGCCGGGTGCCCGGCGACGGTCTGCGCGGCGATCGGGGCGACGGCGTTACCGGCGACGGCCTGCCCGGCGACGGCGGCCACCGCGTGGGTGACACCCGCCTGGGCGACGATCGTGCCAGCAGCGTGACCGGCCTGGGCGAAGCCCTCGGCGGACGCGGTGGCGACCTGCTGGCCGGCGACGAGGGCCGTCGCGACCGGCTGGGCGGTGGCGTGCTGGGCGGCGTTCTGCGCGGCGACCGGCTGCCCGGCGACGTGCTGCTGACCGGTGGCGTGCTGTGCGGCGACCGGCTGCGCGGCGGCGGCGTGCTGCTGACCGGCGGTCTGCTGCGCGGCGACGTGCTGGGGGATGACCTGCTGCGCGGGCTGGCCCGCCGCGAACGCGCCCGGCGCGAAGTGGCCGACGCCGTCGGCCTGGCTCGCGTCGTGGTGCTGACCGGCGGTGATCGGCTCACCGGCGGCCGTGGTGGCCGGACCGGTGGGCAGCTGGCCCGCCGCGTCCGCCTGGCCGAACGCGAGGCGCTGGGCCTCGGCGGAGCCGTAGGGGGTGGTGACCGGGTGGCCCGCGATGTTCAGCTGGGCGATCGCCAGGCCCGGCTCCTCGTAGCCCAGCACCGGCGCGGTGCGCACCGGGGCCTGGAGGGCGTTGTCGGCGACCTGGGCGGTGGCGACCAGCTGGGCGCTGGCCAGCGCCTGCGTGGTGGTGACCGGCGCGGCGGCCTGCTGCTGCGAGGCGAACTCGGCGGCGGTCTGCGCGGCGGCGACCCCGGTGGGGGCGGAGCCGGTCAGGCCGGTGCCCGCGTTGGAGGTGGTCGGCTCGGGGGTGCTGTGCACGGCGATCCGGCCCGCGCCGCTGGCGTACGCGGCGGCTGCGGCGGCCTGGGCCGCGCGGTGGGCCTCGGCGTGCGCCTCGGCGGCCTGCACCGCGTCCAGCCCGGCCAGCCCGGAACGGGTGACACCGGCCTGGGTGGCGGTCTGGGCGATCCCGGCCTGCGCCACGGCGGCCTGGGCGGCCCCGAGCGCGGCGCCGCGCTCGCCGGCCGCGCCGTGCGCGGCCAGCGCGGCCTGCGTCACGGCGGGCAGCCCGCTGTTGTTGCTGGCCAGCGCGATCGCCGCGGCGATCTGCTCCTCGGTCAGCCCGGCGGCCCGCGCCGCCGCCAGCTCGGCGATCAGCGCCTGGCTCTCCGCCGACACCAGCCCGGTCGGGGCGGCCTGGGCGGCGCCGGGGGCGCGTCGCCCGGTCAGGTCCGTGCTCACGCCCTGCGGCAGGGCGGAGGCCGGTGCGGCCTGCGCCTGTTCGCCCGCCTTCGCGGCGGCCAGCTCGTCGGCCGACACCGGGGTGCGCTCCGCGCCGTCCTCCCGGTCGGCCAGCGCGAGCAGGCCGTCCAGCGAGTCCGCGCCGGAGCCCTTGCCCGCAGCGCCCTGACCAGCCGAACCCTGACCGGCCGAACCCCGACCGGCGGAGTCCTTCCCGGACCCCTCGCCCGAAGCGCCGCCGTCCGGCACCTCGACCGTGATCTCGAACCAGCGCTGGGCGAAGAACCCCATCACGCCGCCCTTGCGCAACTTCTCCGCGGACACGATGCGCGCGTCCTTGCCGTGCTCACGGGCGACCTGGTCCAGCAGCGCCGTGAGGTTCGGACCCTCAAGCAGCAATCGAGTGGACACTGTTCACGACTCCAACGGTCTCGATCCGGTTGGTGCCACCGGAGAGTTCGGGGTAGGACAGGACGGCCAGGCGGGGAACGGCCACGTGGAGCAGGCGGTAGAGGGGGGCGCGCAGCTGCGGCGCGCACGCCAGCAGCGGGGTGGCCCCGCGCTCCTCGGTCTGGAGCGCCAGGCGGGACACGTCGCCCACCAGCTGCTCGGCCAGGTTCGGGTCCAGCACGACCTGCGCGCCGTGCTCGGTCATCCGCAGCGACTCCAGGAGCACCTGCTCCACGCGCGGGTCCAGCGTCATGACCGAGAGCACGCCGCCGGAGGCGAACCGGGAGGCGATCGCCGGGCCCAGCGCGTTCCGCGCGGCCTCGACCAGGTGGTCCGTGTCGGTGCTGCCGGACTTCGCGGCCAGCGACAGCGACTCGTAGATGCGGACCAGGTCGCGGATCGCCACGTCCTCGTCCAGCAGCCGGTGCAGCACCCGCTGGATCTCGCCAAGGCTCAGCAGGTTCGGGGTCAGCTCCTCCACCACGACCGGGTGAGTGCGGCGGACCACGTCGGTGAGCTGGCGGACGTCCTCGCGCCCCAGCAGCCTGCTCGCCTGGGTCCTGGTCACCTCGGCCAGGTGGGTCACGATCACCGAGGCGCGGTCCACGACCGTGGCGCCGGTCAGCTCGGCCTGGTAGCGCAGCTCGGCGGGCACCCACTTGCCCGCCAGGCCGAACACCGGCTCGACACCGGGGCGGCCGGGCAGCGCGTCGAGGTTGTCGCCGATGGCGAGCACGGCCCCTGCGGGGGCGGTGCCGGTGGCGACGTCGGACCCGCTGATGCGGATCACGTAGGTCGAGAGGGGGAGGTCCAGGTCGTCGCGGGTGCGCACGGGCGGCATCACCACGCCCAGCTCCAGCGCGATCTTGCGGCGCAGCGCGCGGACCCGCTCCAGCAGGTCGCCGCCCGAGCTGTCCACCAGCTCCACCAGGTCGGTCGCGAGCGCGAGCTCCAGCGGGTCGACCTGCATCTCGGAGAGCAGCGCCTCGGACGCGTCCGGCGCGGCCTGCTCGGGGACGGAGACGGCCTCGTCGCCCGCCTCGCCCTCCTTGGGCATCCGCATCCCGAGGAACAGCAGCCCGCCGCCGATCAGCAGGAACGGCAGCATCGGCAGCTCGGGGATCAGGGACAGGCACAGCAGCGCGGACCCGGCGACCATCGGCACCAGGCGGTTGCGGCCGAACTGGCTGAACACCTGGCTGCCCATGTCCCCGTCGGACACCGGACGGGTGACGATGATGCCGGTGGCCAGCGACAGCAGCAGCGCGGGGACCTGGGAGACCAGGCCGTCGCCCACGCTCAGCAGGCTGTAGGTGTTGATCGCCTCGCCGGCCTCCATGCCGCGCTGGATCATGCCGATGGCGAAGCCGCCGAACAGGTTGACCAGCGTGATGATGACCGCGGCGATGGCGTCGCCCTTGACGAACTTCGAGGCGCCGTCCATCGCGCCGTAGAAGTCGGCCTCCGAGGTGACCTCGGTGCGGCGCTTGCGCGCCTCGGCCTCGTCGATGAGCCCGGCGTTCAGGTCGGCGTCGATCGCCATCTGCTTGCCGGGCATCGCGTCCAGGGTGAACCGGGCGCCGACTTCGGCGACCCGGCCAGCCCCGTTCGTGATCACCACGAACTGAATGATGATCAGGATGAAGAACACGACCATGCCCACGATGAGCGACCCGCCGACCACGAAGTGGCCAAAGGCGCCGATCACCGCTCCCGCGTCGCCGTCGAGCAGCACCAACCGGGTGGCGGCGATGTTGAGCGCCAACCGGAACAGCGTCGCCAGCAGCAGCACGGACGGGAAGACCGAGAATTCGAGTGGCCGCTTGACCTGCATGCTCACCAGCACGATCAGCAGCGACAACGCGATGTTCGCCACGATGAGCAGGTCGAGCACGAAGGAGGGCACCGGCAGGATCATCATGACGATGATCAGGATGACGCCCGCCGGGACGGCGAACTGGTTCAGGCGCTTGGCGTTCACGACACCTTCCGGGGTGTTCGCTTGCTTCGCGGCCGATCCGTGGCCTTCGTCGCCGTCCTGGCAAACAGGTCATCGGCCCCCGCCGGGGGGAGCTGAGCGTTTCCGCTCAACGCCCCCCAACGAGTGAGAACAGGCCGTGGCTGTAACCCGTGACGGCGACGTCCAGGTCCAGCCGGTTGCCCAGCGCCTGGAGGTACCCGAGCACGTCGCCGGGCACCTCCTCGCCGGGCGCGTGGATCGACGAGAGCTTCACGTGCGGGCCGCCGTCGCGGTTGAGCAACCCGGTCAGCACGTTGCAGATCTCGGCGAGGTTGTCGGTGAGCATCGGGGAGAGCTCCCCGTCCTCGAGGGCGGCCTGGGCGCCGCCGGGCGGGATGAGCCCCACCGCCGCCGCCAGGTCGGCGGCGAGGGGGAACTCCATCCCGATGACCCCGGCGATGCTCATGTCGTCGTGGACGAAGACCGCGACCGCGGGCTTGTCCACCTTGCCGGGCGGGTCCGCGAGCTGCACGGACACGTCCTTGCCGATGAGGTCGGTGAGCAGGTCCCTGATCTCCTTGGGAGCGGGAAGTGTGTCGGCCATCGGTGTCATCCCAGAATCGAGTCGAACCGCTCGCGGAAGGTGTCCGCGGAGAACGGCTTGGTGATCAGGAACATGGCGCCCCCGTCCTCCGCGATCTTCTGCATCTCGTCGGAGCTCTCCGAGGTGACGAAGGCAAACGGGGTGTTGGTGCCGCTGCTGCGCAGCGCTCGGAGCAGTTCGATGCCGGTCATGCCGGGCATGTTCCAGTCCGACAGCACCAGGTCGGGCTTCTCCGCCTGCACGACCTCGTGGGCGTGCTGGCCGTCGGTGGCCTCGACCACGTCGTGGTCCCCGAACCCCGCCTGGCGCAGGGTCCTGATCACGATCTGGCGCATCACCCTGCTGTCATCGACGACCAGGATCTTCATACCGGCAGCTCCTCGCTGACTTGTTCCTGCTTGCTGCTGCTGAAGAGGACCACCGAGAACGGCTGGCCCTTCCACTGCACGACCGTCCGGCACAGCTCCACGGCGCCGGGCCAGCGCTCGGAGTCGGCCGCGCCGACGCGCGGCAGGGAGAGCTTCGCCGGGGAGGGGACGAGGCTCTTCACGTTGCCGCCGACCACGTTGGCCAGCTCACCGAGCGCGTCGCTCACATCGTCGTCGGTCAGCTCTTCGTGAGACATCATCAGCATGACGCTGGCCACGTCCTGGGCCCCGGCCTTGGAGGTCGACACCACCAGGTGCCCGTCCCAGGCGCCCACGATGGACACCGAGGCGGTCAGCTCCACCGGGTTCGGCCCGAGGTCTCCGAAGAGCAGCGGGTGCTCGGTCTCCGGGTCCAGGTAGGCCGACCAGACCTGCTCGGTCATCGAGCCCAGGTCTTCAGTGGTGGGGAGGACCAGCGTCATGATGCGACTCCAATCGGTACCAATCCGAGCAGGGCGAGCTTCTCGCCGATGCCTTCGGCGTTGAAGGGCTTGATCACGTACTCGTGAGCCCCGGAAGCGAGCGCCCGGACGATCTGCTCCTGCTCGCTCTCGGTGGTGACCATCATCAAGGTCATCTCGCGGAGGGCAGGGGTCTTGCGAGCGGTCATGATGAACTGCAGCCCGTCCATGACGGGCATGTTCCAGTCGACCAGCGCCAGGTTCGGCGCCGTCTCCTGCTCGGCGAGCACGTCCAGGGCGACCTGGCCGTTCTCGGCCTCCAGCACCTCCTGGAAGCCGTGGCCCTCCAGCAGTCGGCGCAGGATGACCCGCATGGCTCGGGAGTCGTCGATTACGATGGCGCGCACGTCGTTACCCCTTTCAAGGAAGTGGTCGCTGCGTCGGATTCGCCGCCGGCGAGTCGGTAGACCGCCGTGCGCCCGACGGGGACGCGCTGGAACGCGCTGTCGATGCCCATGGTCGTCTCGGCGGAGCCCAGCAGCAGCCAGCCGCCGGGGCGCATGAGCGCCCGCATCCGGCGCAGGATCTGCCGCTTGGTCTCCACGTCGAAGTAGATCAGCACGTTGCGCAGGAAGATCACGTCGAACGGCTGCATGGGGGGCAGCGGGTTCGCCAGGTTGATCCTGCGGAACGTGATGTTGCGGCGAAGGGCGGGCTTGACCTGCCAGTCCAGCCCCGCGCGGTCGAAGTGCGACACCAGCAGGGACGCCGGGAGGCCGCGGTTGACCTCCAGCTGGCTGTACTTGCCGGTCTGGGCGCGGTTGACCATCTCGCTGGAGAGGTCGCTCGCGGTGATGTCGTACGCCCGTCCGGGCGGCAGGCTCTCCTCCAGCTTCATGGCGATGCTGTAGGGCTCCTGACCGCTGGAGCAGGCCGCCGACCAGAAGCGCAGCGGCCTGGCGGGCCCCGCGCTCTCCAGTGCGGCCGGGAGCACCACGCTCTTGAGGGCGAGGTACGGCTCCTGGTCGCGGAACCAGGAGGTCTCGTTGATCGTCAGGGCCTCGACCAGGGACTGCCGCAGGTCCGGCGACTTGCCGGACTGCACGGCCTGCACCAGCGAGGCGGTGTCGGCGTGACCAGACTTGCGTGCCAGTGGGAGGAGGCGCGACTCGACCAGGTACTCCTTGCCGGGAGCCAGGACGATCGCGGCTTCTCGCTTCACGAGGTCTGCCACGAAGGCGAATTGCTGGGCGTTCAGTTCCACTACGCCACTCCCGGTGCTGTGGCAGCTACCCGATCGGGGAGCTGGGAGAGGATGTAACCGGTCATGTCGGACAGGGGGAGGACGTCGTCGGCCAACCCCGCCTCCACGACCGAGCCGGGCATTCCCCACACGACCGAGCTGAACTCGTCCTGTGCGGCGATCCGGGCGCCCTTGGCCCGGAGTACCTGTGCGCCCGCCCTGCCGTCGTGACCCATTCCGGTCAGCACCACGGCCAGGACGTTCCCGCCGTAGACCGAGGCGACCGATCGGAAGAGCACGTCCACGGCGGGACGGCAGTGGTTCTCCTGCGGGCCGTTGTGCAGCTTGGTCTGCACGTTCGTGCCCGCCCTGACCACTTCCAGGTGCTTGTCACCCGGAGCGAGGTAGACCGTGCCGGGACGCAGGGGCGTGCCCGCGGTCGCCTCGACGACCTTGACCTTGCACCCCGCGTCCAGGCGCTGCGCGAGCATCGCCGTGAAGACCGGGGGCATGTGCTGGACGACCACCACGGGGACCGGGAGGTTCGCGGGCAGCTCGGAGAGCACCACGCGGAGCGCCTCGGGTCCACCCGTGGACGAGCCGATGGCCAGCACGTCGACGCGGTTGTGACCGCCGGGGATTCCGGGAGCGGAGGGCCTGCCGGGGCCTCGGCCGACCGGGGCGCCGGGGCGGGCGGGCGCCTGGGCGCCGGGCCGCGCGGGCGTGCCGGGTCGGGCGGGCGGGCCGCCCACCGGGGGAGCGCCCACCGGGCCGCGCCTGGCGGGCGGCGGGGGCAGCTTGGGACGCCCGCACAGGGCGTGGATGCGCGGCAGCAGCTGCTCGCGCACGCTGGAGATCGATTCGGAGATGCTGCCCACGTTGGCGGGCTTGGTGACGTAGTCGCTGGCGCCCGCGGCGAGGGCGGCCAGGGTGGCGTCCGCCCCGACGCTGGTCAGCGTGCTGAACATGATGACGGGCAGACGCGGGTGCTTCTTGCGCAGCTCCCGGACGGTGGTGACACCGTCCATGATCGGCATCTCGACGTCCAGCGTGATGATGTCAGGCTGGAGCTGGTCGATCTTCGTCAGGGCGATCTTGCCGTTCGCCGCCGTGCCCACCACGCGGATGTTCGGGTCCGCGCTGAGCACGTCGGCGACCAGTCGTCGGATGACCACCGAATCGTCGACCACCAGAACCGAGATCACGGAGGCCTCCACCGCTTCGGCGAGGGAGCGGATTCTCCCTCGCGGCAGTGGTCCAAACGGTCATCCGGCTGGTGAGTTGAGGTATTTCCGAGGTTGTGGAGCGGTGAATTACCGTTGTGCACCCGGTGGGGTGAAACCGCAGGTCAGGGCGCTCAAGAAAGGGGCTGGAAAAGCTCTGCGGCACCTCTCGCGCAACCGTGGCACCTGCGGCGCAACCGGTCCGTTCCAGGTTACCGGCCGGTCGGTCCGACCGGCCCGTCCTCGGGGGCGTCCCACCCGCCTCCCGTGACCGGCGCGGGACGCCGGGCGCGGTGTCGCGGGGTGGCGGTGTTACTAGGGGGATCGCGGGGGAGCTGGATCGCCGGACGCGCTGGTCCGCCGGGGTGTGCCGTATCGCTGGGTTCGCCGGGTGCGCTGGGGAGCGGGGTCGGTCAGCGCAGCCAGTCGAGGCCGAGCACGGTGACGCACGGGGTGAGCAGGTCCAGCGACGAGCTGCTCTCGCCGAGGTCGCGCACGACCAGGGCCTGGGCGGCGCCGCTGAGCAGGTTCCACACCCCGCCCGCGCTGACCTGCACCGGGACCCGTGCCAGCTCGACCGCCTGCACCAGCATGAGCTGCGCGGCGGCGGCGGCCCTGACCCGCTCGGACAGGTGCACGGCCCAGGTCGCCGAGTGCATGGACTTCGCCCAGTCGCCGCCGCCCGCGCGGACCCGGTCGGCGGTGGCCGCGAGCGCGGTGACCTCGCCCTGGGTGGTGCGGCGGATGCGGTTGGTGAACGCCTCGACCGCCTCGGCCTGCGGGCCCAGGTCCACCGGGACCGGGCTCAGCTCGCGGCCCGCCGACACCCAGCCCGAGGCCAGGCGCCTGCGGTCGGCGTCGGGCAGCAGGTCGCGCAGGTAGGTCGAGGTCAGCACGTCCTCGATCACGCCGGTGGCGCGCTCGACGGTCTCCTGGTCCAGGCCGCAGTTCGCGGTCCAGTCCAGCACGTCGTCGCGCAGGCAGCGCAGCAGCCCGGACAGGTCGCCGATGGGCGCGCGCTCCAGCAGCGCGATCACCTGGTTCGGCTCGTGCGAGGACAGCTCGCGCACCGACGGGCGCGCCGCGGCGGCGTCCAGCGCGGCGGAGCGGGTCAGCATCAGCTCCGCCGACGGTGACGGAGCGTGGTCGGCGAGCGTCACCAGGTCGTCCGGGGTGAGCCCGCAGGCCGTCAGGAGCACCTCGGCGGTGGCGGAGCCGCCCGCGAGACGGGACAGGTCGAAGCCGAGAACCGGCGCGCTGATCAGGCTGTACATCGTTGCAGTATGCATGAACGCCCCGTACGGCGACACCTGTTCGAGTGAACGGTGTCGCCGTGCGGGTTGTCACACAGAGTTAGGTAACGTGGATCTCACCGAGGAGCGATACCCCTCGTCAGACCTTGAAGCGGCTCACCTGCTCCTGCAGCTCCGCGGACAGCCGGGCCAGGCCCTCCGAGGCCCTGGAGGTCTCGGTGACGCTCGCCGTGGTCGACTCGGCGGCGGTCGCGACGCCCTGGATGTTCGAGGCGATCTCGCCGACGCCGCCCGCCGCGTCGCTGACGCTGCGGTTCATCTCGGCCGTGGTCGCGGTCTGCTCCTCCACCGCCGAGGCGATGGTGAGCTGGAAGCTGTTGATCTGGCTGATGATCTCGCCGATCTCGCCGATGGCGCTCACCGCGTTCGAGGTGTCCGCCTGGATCAGCTCCACCCGGCGCGAGATGTCCTCGGTGGCCTTGGCGGTCTCCTGCGCGAGGTCCTTGACCTCGTTCGCGACCACCGCGAAGCCCTTGCCCGCGTCACCGGCGCGCGCGGCCTCGATCGTGGCGTTCAGGGCGAGCAGGTTGGTCTGCTCGGCGATCGAGGTGATCACCTTGACCACGTTGCCGATCTCCACCGACGACTGGCCCAGCTTCGACACGGTGCTGTTGGTGGTCTCGGCCACCGTCACGGCCTGGCTGGCGACGCGCGCCGCCTCGTTCGCGTTCTGCGCGATCTCGCGGATCGAGGCGCCCATCTCCTCCGAGCCGGTGGCCACGGTCTGCACGTTGCGCGAGACCTGGTCCGAGGCGGAGGCGACCACGCCCGCCTGCGCCGAGGTCTCCTCGGCCGCGGCGGCGACCTGCGTCGCGACGGCGGCCAGGCCCTGCGCCGAGTCCTCCAGCGAGTTCGCGCTGCGGCCGATCGCCTGCACGGTCTCCTGCATCGCGTCCGAGGCCCGGTTCAGCGAGGCCGCCATGACGCCGACCTCGTCGGCCGAGCGCACGGTGACCCGCTTGGTCAGGTCGCCCTCGGCCACCGACTCCAGCGCGTCGGACACCTCGCGCAGCGAGCCGGTGATCAGCCGGGCGATGTACAGCGCCAGGCCCAGGGCCAGCGCCAGGCCGACGACCAGCACGCTGATCTCGGTCCAGAAGCTCTTGGTCTGCTCGCTGGCGATCGCCTCGGTGCCCGAGGTGACGTCCGAGACCTCCTTGTCGCGCAGCTTGGCCATGGTGTCGTCCAGGACCGCGATGACCGGGCGCAGGTCGCTGTTGTAGAGCGCGTACCCGGCCTCGGCGTCGTTGCCCAGCGCGGCGTCCTTCATGGTGCCGTTGAGCTCGACGACCAGCTGGTCCAGGGTGCTGGAGAACAGCTTCTTGTCCTCAGGGGAGGTGTCGCTGCCCGCGCTGTAGTCCGTGAAGTAGCCCTTGGCCGTGGTGAACGCCTTGGCCGCGTTGTCCAGGTTGGTCTGGGTCTCGGTCGGGTCCGAGGTGATCAGCGACTTCAGGATGCTCTTGTAGCCGCTCTCGGTGCGGTCGACGACCATGTTCAGCGAGTTGAGCGCCCTGGCGTTGTCCGCCATGCCGTTCGCGTTCGCGGCGGAGCTGTTCAGCGACAGCAGGCCCTGGACCCCCACGACCACCGCGACGGTGGCGGACAGGCCGACGGCGGTCAGGATCTTGGTGTTGACCCCGCGGTCGGCGAGCAGCCGGGACAGGGCGGAGCGCTCCCGCGACGACGACTTGCCGTGCTCGGCGCTGGTCTGGGTGGCCATGGTGCGGTGGTCCCTTCCTGGAACGGGATCCCGTGCTGCGTACGGGCGGGGGTTGAGGGGGGGCGGACTTCTTCACCCGTGACATGCAGAACGGCGCACAGGGGCGGAACCTGAGGGTTCCCCTGTGCGCCGTTCGGTGTGAAGCAGGTCTCACCCGGTGGAGTGAGGGCAGGTCAGGCCGCGTTCGCCGCCTGCACGGCGCCCGAGGCGTCCAGCGCCAGCATCAGCCGGTTGGCCAGCGGGAACGTGCCGGTGATCAGCGTGCGGATCGGGCCGGTCAGGGTGTCCGGCGGCGGCTCCTCGTCGGCGGACTCGACCTCGACCACGTCGCCGATCCGGTCCACCAGCAGGCTCACCGACTCGTCGGCCGAGCGCACGATGATGTTCATCGCGGGCCCGTCCAGGACGGTGGGCTCCAGGCCGAGGCGGACCCGCAGGTCCAGCGCCGCGACGACCTGGCCGCGCAGGTTGAACAGCCCGCCCACGTAGCTCGGGGCCAGCGGGACCGGGGTGTACTCGCTGTACGAGAGCACCTCCTGCACCCGCGAGACCTCAAGGCCGAAGAGCTGGTCGGCGACCTCGAAGGTGGCGTACTGGATGATGGTCATGATCAGGCTCCCGCCATGTCGAAACCGGCGTAGTCGGCGTTGAAGAACTGCGGGTCGGCCGCCAGGATCGCCCTGCGCACGTCCAGCAGCTCGGTGACCTGCTGCTGCACGACCGCCGAGCCCGCGAGGCCGTCGTCGTCCAGGTTGCTGCGGGTGACGTCGTCGCTCTCGACGATGTCCAGGATGCTGTCCACCGCGAGCGCCACGCTGTGGCCGCCCTCGGAGTACACGATCGCCGAGATGACCTCGCGGTCCGTCTCCGACCAGGCGCCCAGCAGCTGCGAGAGCCGGGTGATGGGCAGGATCTGGTCGCGGTACTGCACGACCTCCCTGGTGCCCACGCGCTCGACGTTCTTGGCCGGGAAGTCCTCCAGGCGGGTGACCATGCTCAGCGGGATCGCGATCCTGCGGTCCGCGACCTTCGTGATGAGCAGGCGGTCGCCGTTCGAGGAGGCCGTGACCTGCTCGTCCTGGCCCGCGCCCACCGTGCGCTCCAGCGAGCTCAGGTGCGCCCGGCGCGCCAGCGACTGCACGTCCAGGATCAGCGCGACCTGGCCCTCGCCGAGGATCGTCGCGCCCGAGTAGCAGCCCACGTCCTTGAACCGCGAGGCCAGCGGCTTGACCACGACCTCCTCGGTGTTCAGCACGCGGTCCACGACCAGGCCGAACTGGCGGCCCTCGGCCTTGAGCACGGCCACGTAGATCTCGCTGTCCGACGCCTTGTCCGTGCCGGGCCCGCCGAGCACCTCGGACAGGCGCACCAGCGGCAGCAGCTTGCCGCGCAGGCGGTAGACCGGGGCGCCCGAGACGTACTCGACCACGGAACCGGACTGGCCGTCCACGTACACCAGCTCGTGCACCGCCATCTGCGGGATCGCGTAGCGCTGCTCGCCGGAGTCGACGATGAGCGCCTGCACGATCGCCAGCGTCAGCGGGATGTTCAGCCGCCAGGTCGTGCCCTTGCCGGGCACCGACTTCAGGTCGACCGCGCCGCCGATGGCCTCGATGTTGGCGCGCACCACGTCCATGCCGACACCTCGGCCGGACACGTTGCTGACCTTCGCCGCGGTCGAGAAGCCGGGGCGGAAGACGAGCTTGAGGATCTCGTCGTTGTCCATCGACTCCAGCTGCGACTGGGTGATGACGCCGCGCTTGACGGCGGTCGCGCCCACCTTCTCCGGGTGGATGCCCGCGCCGTCGTCGCAGACCTCGACGATGACCTGGCCGTGCTCGTGGTACGCGCGCAGGGTCAGCGTGCCCTCGCGGGACTTGCCGGTGGCGACGCGGGTCTCCGGCGGCTCGATGCCGTGGTCGACCGCGTTGCGCACGAGGTGCGTCAGCGGGTCCTTGACCGCCTCCAGCAGGCTGCGGTCCAGCTCGGTCTCGGCGCCCTCCATGACCAGCTCGACCTCTCGGCCGCAGGCCGAGCTGAGGTCGCGCACGACGCGGGGGAGCTTCGACCACAGCTGCTTGATGGGCTGCATGCGCGTCTTCATGACGCTCTCCTGCAGCTCGCTCGTGATCAGGTTGAGCCGCTGGGCCGCGCGGCTCAGGTTCGGCTCACCGGCGGCGTCGGCCGCGCGGATCATCTGGTTGCGGGTCAGCACCAGCTCGCCGACCAGGCGCATCAGGGCGTCCAGCAGGTTCACGTCGACGCGGATCGAGCTGTCGGCGACGCTGCGCTTCGACCCGCCCTCCTCGGCGGCCTCGGCCAGCGGCGCGGGCGCGTTGACGGCGACCGGGGCGCTGGGCTCCTCGTGCTGCTCGGGCTCGTCGTGCTCCTCGTCCTCGACCTCGACCTTGGCCTCGGGCTCCTCGGGGGTCGCGGGCGCCTCGACCACGGCCGCGACCTCGGGCGCCGCGGCGGGGGCCGCCGGGGCAGCGGCGGCCGGGCCGCCGGTGATGCACGCGGTGACCGCGTCGATCACGTCCTGCACGTCGAGGTCGCCCTCGGCGCCGTTCTGCTCGATCTGGGCCAGCAGCTCGCGGACCGTGTCCACCATGCGCAGCAGCACGTCGGCGCTGGGCTTGTCCAGCTCCTGCGTGCCGTCACGCAGGCGGACCAGCAGCGACTCACCGACGTGGGTCACCTGCTCCAGCTTGGTGAAGGCGAGGAAACCGCTCGTGCCCTTGATCGTGTGGATGGTGCGGAAGATGCTGGCCAGCCGCTCGTGCGACTTGGGCTCCTTCTCCAGCGCCACCAGATCGCGGTCGAGCTGGTCCAGGTTCTCGTAGCTCTCCACGAGAAATTCCTGCACCACATCGTCGAAATCGTCCACCGGGTCCTCCTAGTTCCGCTGTGGACTCCCATCGGCCGGGTGGACGACGAGATGAGAACTGCTCGTGCTCGTTTTTCCGGGCGAACCGGACATCGTGGTCGGTTGCTCGGGGGTGAGGCCCAGGTCAGGCGCTTGTGAGCGCTGAGCGGGGGCGCGCGCCGAGGGCGCGGCCGGTGGGCTCCGCACGGGTGAACGGCATGGGGGTGGGGGTTGTGAAGGGTGTTGGGGGCTCGATCGGGTGAACCGGGGGTGGGGGTGGGGTGGGGAACCGGCGGGTTGGCGGCCGGGGCGTGAACGCAAACTGCCAACTGTTGACTGTCAACAGTTGGCAGTTTGGGGGCGAGTGGGGCAACCAGCGCCGGCGGGGCCTGGAGCGGCGGGTGCGGCTGGATCGGCCGGGCAGGGGGGCTGGGCTGGGCCGGGGGGTCGGGTGTCGCGGTGGGCGCTCGCCTTGCGGGGCTGCCTCGTCGTCGCGGGGGTTGGAGCTAGAGCTGGGGGTGGGGTCGCGGAGCGGGAGCGGCTCGGACGCGGTGTCCCGGTTGTCTTTCGGTTGTCGAGTTGCTTTTTGGTTGTGCCGGGTTGTTTTTCGGTTGCCCGGTTGTTTTTTAGTTGTCTTCGGTTGTTCTTCGGTTGTCCCCGGTGTTCGTCCGGGTTCCGGGTTGCGCTTCGGTTGTGCTCGGTTGCTTTTTGGTTGCGAGGTGTCGGCAGAGTCCTGCCCCGGTCGACACCCGGTCTTTCACAGCCGAATGGCGCGGTGCGTGGTGGGCCAGCCCCTCGGGGGCTGCCTCTGCCACTACCGCGCCGTTGACCAGCGGACCGGTGTCCGCTCGGGCTGCGACGATGCGTCAGGCCGAGCGGCGCAGGGCGTGGGCCGGGACCGCCACGGGGGTGCTGACCTGCGTCGGGACCGCCGCGCGCACGAAGGCCCAGCCCTCGAACGCCGCGCGCTCGTTCTCCTCGGCCAGGATGCGGTCGAGGGTGCCGTTCGCGGCGCGCATCCGCCACGCGACCAGACCGACCAGCAGGACCCCCGCCGTCGCGATGAGCATCCAAGTCGCCATGTCCGTCTCCTTGCTCGAACCGGTGCGGTTGTTCCGCAGGCCTGTCGTCGGCCGGGGGTGAGAACTCCTGAGAGGTTTTCTCGGAGAAATTTTTCGCGCTCTTTCGGGGCTCAGATAGTCCGATCGGGTGACGTACACAGCGGGACATGGGCACGGATGACCAACCACTCGGGGGAGTGACTCATTCGTGCAGGTCAAAGCTGTGCACGGAGGAGTGTTCCCCTATGTTCCACCGCGTCCGTCAGGTCGCCGAGGTGCTGGCCGTGCTGGGGGTGTGCGCGCTGCTGGTCGTCGGGGCGCGCAACACCACGGCCACCGGAGCGACGCCCGTCACAGCGGTGGCGAGCGCCGCCGACCAGGTCAGGGCGCGGGTCGACGGGGTGCTGCTGTCCTGCGAGCGCCTCGACCCGGCCACCTGCGCCCTGGCCGCCGACGGGGTCGCCGACCTGGCCGCCTCGGCGCTGGCCGTGGCCGGGCAGGTGCGCGGGGTGGTGAGCCCGGAGCTGCGCGTGCTGGCCGAGGCCGTGGAGGCGGACGTGTCCGCGCGCAAGGCCGCGCTCTGCACCCCGAGCGGCGCCGCGACCGGTGAGGACCCGCGCGCGCCCGTCGCGACCGGTGGGCGCTGCGGCGCCCTGGCGGAGGAGCAGCGGCCCCGGTTGCTGGCGTTCCTCGGGGCGCTCAGGGGGAGTGGAGCGGGCGGCGACGGGGTGTGAGGGCGCGGACCGGGCGGCTGAGGGCTGCGGTGACGGGTGGCGGCTGGCTGCTGGGCCTGCGGCGATGAGCTGCGGCCGGGGCTCTGGGCAACGGGGTGCACCTGGGCCTGTTCGAGGGGACCTGGGTGAGGGCTCGCGGTGACCGGCGACTGGCGACCGGTGACTGGTGACCAACCACCGGTGACCGAAGGCTCGTGGTCGCGGCGGTGACCGGGCACGTGTCGCCGGTGTGCTGAGCTGCGGAAACAGGCGGTGGTTCGGGCGCGGCCCGCGAGCCTGAGCGCGCGCCCGGCGAGCGGCGGGCCGCAGGTGGGCGGCGCCCACGTCCAGCGGTGGCGGGCCGCTGCCGGCGGCGCGTCCCGGCGGGTGGCGCGCCCGGCGAGCGGCGGGCTCTGGAGAGGTGGAGCTGCTCCCGGTGGGGCTCGTCGTGCGGCCCGGCTTCCGGGTGGCGCGTGGTGGCGCGGGCCTGGGGGCGTGGTGGCCCGCCTGCGTGGCCCGCGCCCCGCCCCCCTCACGCCGCGTGCGCCTGCATCCGGTGCGTGCCCGCCGCGCTCCCCTTGCGCTTGAGCCGGTGCAGGAACGCCAGCACCTGCGCCACCGGCCCGAACATCTCGAACGGGATCTCGTGCCCCACCTCGCACGCCTTGTGCAGCGCCCGCGCCAGCGGCACGTCCTGCACGATCGGCACCCGGTGCTCGGTCGCCAGCTCCCTGATCTTCGTCGCGATCGCGCCCGCGCCCTTCGCCACCACCCGAGGCGCCCCGCGCGCCGGGTCGTAGCGCAGCGCCACCGCGATGTGCGTCGGGTTCACCAGCACCACGTCCGCGTTCGGCACCTCCGCCATCATCCGGTTCCGGCTCATCTGCATCTGCTTCGACCGGATGGCCCCCTTGAGCTGCGGGTCGCCCTCGGACTGCTTGTGCTCGTCCTTGACCTCCTGCTTGGTCATCTTGAGCTCCTTGTGGATGCGCCGCTTCGCCACGGCGTAGTCCACGACCGCCATCACCAGCCCGCCGATCGCCGCCAGCCGCAGCAGCGACATGGCCGTGCCCGTGGCGACCTGCGTCAGCGACGCCAGCGACAGCGACCCCGACGCCACCACCGACGGCACCAGGCCGCTGACCGACACGTACAGCAGCGCCGCCAGCAGCGCGGTCTTGATGAGCGTCTTCAGCGCCTCCCACAGCGAGTGCGGGCCGAACATGTTCTTGATGCCCTTGAGCGGGTTGAGCTGGGTGAACTTCGGCTTGAACTGCTTGGTCGACATCCGCAGCGTGCCCTGCAGCCCGGCCGCCACCAGGGTCGCGACGATGATCGTCAGCGACAGCGGCAGCACCGCGATCGCGCCGTCCAGGACGCCGTCCTTCACCATCGCCACCGCCAGCGCGGGCTCCGGCGCCGCCATGAACGCCGCGGCCTTCTTCAGCAGCCCCTGCCCGATGTCCAGCAGGCTGGTCAGCGTCATCGGCAGCGTCCAGGTCGCCCCCAGGATGCCCAGCCACGTCCCCAGGTCGGGGGTGCGGGCGATCCGGCCCTCGCGCTTGGCGTCGCGGATCTTCTTGGCTGTGGGTTCCTCGGTCGCGTCCTTGTTCTTCCCGCTCACGCCGCGCTCACCTCCCGATCGCTTCCATGACGGCGGACGCCGCGTGCTTCGCGATGTTCTCCACGCTCATCGGCAGCATCGGCATGGTCAGGCCGACCAGCACCAGCGTCAGGCCGATCTTGGCCGGGAACCCGATCTGGAACGGGTTCAGCGCGGGCGCGATGCGGTTGAGCAGGCCGAGGCCCACGTCCGCGCAGAACAGCACCACGATCAGCGGCCCGGCGATCTGCGCCGCCGACAGCAGCAGCTGCCCGAGGCCGGTGGTCAGCAGCGTCCCCAGCCTGCCCAGCGACAGGCCGCCGTCCAGCGGGATCGCGTCGTACGAGAGGGTGAACCCCCGGATGATCACCTGGTGCGAGCCGGTGACGAACAGCAGCGTCGTGGCCAGCAGGCCGTAGAAGCGGCCCAGCACCGCGTTGTTGCCGGAGAACGACATCGGGTCGAACGCGAACGCCAGCGAGAAGCCGCCGAACACGTCCAGCAGGTCGCCCGCCGCCTGCACCCCGGCGAAGATCACCGCGGTCAGGAAGCCGAGCCCCGCGCCCACCACGACCTGCTCGCCCGCCGCGATGACCAGCGACCAGGTGTCCAGCGAGGGCACGCTGCCCTCGGACAGCCTGGGCACCACCGGGAGCGCCAGCCCCACGGCCAGCATCCCCTTGACCGTCATCGGGATGGCCTTGCCGTTGAACGGCGGGCACACCATCAGCCAGGCGGCGGAGCGGGTCGCGGCCAGCAGCAGCGCGACCAGGACGTTGACGCCGATGTCGAGGTTCACGCCGCGCTCAGCCCGAGACCAGCGACGGGATGCGGCCGAACAGGTCGGTGGTGAAGGTGATGATCTCGTGGACCATCCAGCTGCCGCTCAGCAGCAGCGCCACGCACACCCCGGCGGCCTTCGGCACGAACGACAGGGTCACCTCCTGGATCTGGGTGACCGACTGGAAGAGCGAGATGGTGAAGCCGATCAGCAGCGCGGTCAGCAGGACCGGCGCGGCGAGCTTCGCCGTGATCATCATGGCGTTGGAGCCGAGCTCGACGACGGTGGTGTCATTCATCAGGAGGTCCCCTAGTTGTACGTGGCGACTAGCGCGGTGATGACCAGGCCCCAGCCGTTGGCCAGCACGAACAGCAACAACTTGAACGGGAGCGCCACCGTGACGGGTGGCAGCATCATCATTCCGAGTGACATCAAGGCGGCGGAGACCACCATGTCGATGACCAGGAACGGGATGTAGAGCACGAACCCGATGATCATCGCGGCGCGCAGCTCCGAGAGCACGAACGCCGGGATCAGCGTGGTCAGCGGCACCGACTCCGCGTTGGCGGGCTTCTCCTGCCCGGCGACCTTGGTGAACAGCGCGATCTCCTCGGGACGCGTCTGCTTCACCATGAACTCGCGCAGCGGCTTCGAGCCGTCCTCGAACGCCTGCTCGGTGCTCTTCTCGCCCTTCAGGTAGGGCTGGATGCCCTGGTCGTTCACCTCGGACGCGACCGGGCCCATGATGAACAGGCTCAGGAACAGCGCCAGGCCCGCGAGCACCTGGTTCGGCGGGACCGTGGTCAGGCCGAGCGCGTTGCGGGTGATGCTGAGCACCACGAACACCTTGGTGAAGCTCGTGCACAGCAGCAGCAGCGCGGGCGCGACCGACAGCACGGTCAGCGCGATCAGCACGGTCAGCGAGTCGCCCGGCTTGCCGTTGCCCACGGTGATGTTGACGCTGTTGCCGTTGTCGCCGGTGGTGGCCTCGCCCTCGGTGGGGGCGGTGGGCTCGACCGGCGCGGTGGGCTCGGTCGGCTGGGCCGCGAGCAGCCCGGCGACCGGGGAGGACGCCAGCGCGACGGGGCGCGCGGCGGGCTCGGCCGTCGCGGCGAGCGCGGTGGGCGAGGCGATGAGCAGCAGCACGAGGGCCGCGAACCCGGCGGCGAGCAGCGCCGCAAGCCGCCTCACGGGCGCACCGACCGCTCGCGCAGCGCCTCGAAGGCCTGCTTCCAGGTCTGCGGCGACAGCGCCGAGCCGGACAGCGCCGACTCGGACCCGGCGGGAGCGGCACCGGCGGCAGCGGACCCGGTGGAAGCGGTCTGCTTCCGCTCGGCGCCGGACTTGGCGCCGGACTTGGTGGACCGCTTCTGCGCGGAGCGCGCCTTCGGCACGGACGTGGCCTCGGCGGCGGGCTTCTCGGCGGCCAGCTCCTCGGCGCTGGGGCCACCGGCCTGCTCGAACGCCTCGGCGAACGCGGCGCCCCTGTCCACGGCGGGCTCCTCGGCCGCCCCGGACACCTCGGTCGCGACGACCTCCGCCGCGAGCACCTCGGTGGCCGCGCCGTCCGCAGCCGCCTCAGTGGGAACCTCACCCGGACCAGCGACCGCGTCACCCGACGCCGCACCCGATCCGGTCGACCCCGAGGTCAGCGCGGGGACCTGCGCGCCAGCCGCCCCGACCAGCGACTGCGTGCCCACCCCCGCCCCGCCCCGGCGCCTGCCCAGCAGCCGCCCGAGCGCCTCGCCGACCGGCACCGAGCCCAGCCCGCGCTTGGCCTCGTCGTCCGCCGCGGTCTCCCGCAGCCGCTCGACGTCCAGCGCGACCCGCTCGACCCGCTCGCCCGCCTCGGCGTACTCCTGCGCGTCGGTCGACATCAGCAGGTTCACCCCGCCGTCCGCGACGCCGATCACCAGCGCCTTGTCGTGCACCCGCACGACCGCCACCATCGAGTTCCTGGTGAGCTGGGCCCGGTCCAGCACCTGGAGCCCACGACCGCCCAGCTTGCCGCCGACCGGCTTGTTGCGGACCAGCTTGCCCAAGCCCCACATCAGCCCGAAGACCACGACCAGGGCGATGACCACGCGCAGAGCGGTCTCCACTACCTGACCTCCTGGCTGCCGTCGCCCGGCTTGATGATCTCGGTGACCCGGATGCCGAAGTTCTCGTCGATCACCACGACCTCGCCGCGCGCGATCAGCCTGCCGTTGACCAGCAGGTCCGCCGGGCTGCCCGCCGCGCGGTCCAGCTCGATGACCGCGCCGTTGCTCAGCGACAGCAGCTCCCGCACGGTCAGCCGGGTCCGGCCCAGCTCGGCGGTCACCTCCATCTCCACGCCGTGCAGCAGCTCCAGCCCGCCCTCGCGGGGCGCCGCGATCGCCACCGCCGCGGCGGGGACCTCCTCGACCACCTCGGCCACGTCCTCGGCGGGCACGGCCAGCGCGACCACCGCGTGCAGCTCGCCGTCGGCCAGCAGCGGCACGAACACCGCGTCGCCGACCTCCAGCAGCACCCCGCCGACGACGTCCGCCGCCACCTCCTGCGCGGGACCGGGCACCGCGCCCAGCACGCCCGCCGCCGCGACCAGCGCGGGCGCCACGGCCTGGCCCAGGTCCAGCTCGCCCAGCGGGCTGGTGCGCATGGCCTCGACCAGCTCGCCGTTCACCACCACCGCCAGCAGGCCCTCGGCGGGCCCCTCCAGGCGGGCGGTGACGGCCACGCCGTCCAGCGCCACGGCCATCGGGTCGGTGGTCGGCACGCCGACC
The DNA here is from genome assembly GCF_024171695.1 of Actinosynnema pretiosum. Lineage (GTDB taxonomy): Bacteria > Actinomycetota > Actinomycetes > Mycobacteriales > Pseudonocardiaceae > Actinosynnema > Actinosynnema pretiosum. The sequence goes on from NZ_JAMTCF010000029.1 coordinate 36,339, forward strand.
GACAGCGCGGTCGCGGTGGGCAGCACGGTGAGCGCGGCCTCCGCGACGGCCCGCGCGGTCGCCAGCACCGATTCGGTCTGCACGCTCGTCATCGCTTGTTCTCCTCGGAGTCGGCGCCTGCCACCACGAGGCAGGCCAGGCGGGTGCCGCGCTTGGTGGCGACGGCGTTCGCGAAGGTGCGCCCGGCGGCGACGATGTCCAGCGGCTCGTCCAGGCGGTGGGTCAGCGGGATCACGTCACCCGGCTGCAGGTCGACCAGGTCGGCGGGCTCCAGCCGCACCGACTGGAACTTGACGGACACGGCCACCGGCACGTTCTGCAGCCCCGCCGTGATGGCGTTGCGGGCGGCCTCCCTGGTGGCCCGCTCGCTCGCGCTCACGGCGACCTTGTCGCGGTAGCTGCGCAGCGAGGGGAGGATGGTCTGGAGCGGGATGCACAGGCTGACCTGGCCCTGCTCCTCGCCGACGTTGAGCTCGAAGTAGCCGACGACCACGGCGTCCGTGGGGGTGCTGGTCTGCACGAGCTGCGGGTTGTACTCCAGCCCCTCCAGCTCGGGGCGCACGTCCGCCACGCTCTCCATGCCCACGCGCAGCTGCTCCAGCGCCTGGTCCAGCAGGTCGCGCAGCAGCGGCGTCTCGATGTCGCTCAGCGGGCGGGCGGGCTGCGGGCCCCCCTTGCCGCCGAGCAGGTGGTCCATGGAGGTCATCGCCGTGGACAGCGTCATCTCCAGCAGCGCCGTGCCGGGCAGCGGCTCCAGCACGACGGGGGCCAGCAGCGTGGGGTTGGCGAGCTCGGCCATGTGCTCGGCGTAGGAGAGCTGCTCGATCGAGATCAGCTCGGCGTGGCACACCACCCGCAGCGTGGAGGTCAGCAGGGTGGCCATGCGGTGGGCGAACGTCTCGTAGCAGAGCTGGAGCACGCGCAGCAGCTCGCGGGGCAGCTTGACGGGGCGCGTGAAGTCGAAAACCTCGGGGTCCCCGGGGTTCGCCACGAGCCCGGGGGAGCGCGAGGCACCACCGGATGAGCTGGTCAGGAGCGGCGACTGGGTCACGCCGCCTAGTACGGCCGTGGCCGGGGGGAGCTGAGCACTCCAACGGGGGACTGCCCCCGCCCGCTGCGGGGCGGGGGCGTCGACGCTCGTCGTCGGCGGTGCTCAGTCGCTCTTCCGGCGGGCCGTTCGACCAGGTCAGCGGCGGTTCGCGGCTGCCTGCTCGGATCGCGGGACCGGGGCTCGGCCACCGGTCCCGGTCACCGGATCGGGGTCACTGGGTCACGAACTCCGTGAAGTAGATGCCCATCACCAGGTCCTCGTACGCGGACACGACCTTCTCCTGCAGCGCGGCCTTCAGGCTCTCGCGGGCCTCGTTGCTGGACAGCTCCGCGATCGACCGGTTGCTGAACTCGCTCACCACCAGGTCCAGGGCCTTGCTGCCGTCCACGTCCTCGGCGGCGTCCTTGGTCTGCTGGAGCGAGAGCTTCAGCTTCAGGTAGTGCCCGTCCGCCAGGTTCATCGTGATCGAGTCCAGCGCGACCACCGTGCCCGGCTCCGGCGGGGCCGGGGTGCTGTCGCGGAACAGGAAGAACCAGCTCCCGGCGCCGCCGAGGGCGAGCACCGCGACGGCGACGATGATCAGCAGCTTCTTCTTGCCACCGCCCTTGCCCTCGCCCTCCTCGGGCTTGTCCTTCTCAGCCTTCTTGTCGTCCTTGGCCATCTCTCGTCCTCCTCTGCTCTCTCGTCACTCGGCCGCGGCGGCTGGCAGCAGCGTGCGGACCTCGGTGGGCTGGTCGGACAGCACCACGACCTCCACCCGGCGGTTGCCGGTCACCGACCTGGGGTCCGCCGGGTCGTACAGCGGCCTGGTGTCGGCGTAGCCGACCGCGGTCAGCCGCGACGCGGCCAGGCCGTCCCGCTCGATCAGGTAGCGCACCACGCTGGACGCGCGCGCCGTGGACAGCTCCCAGCTGCTCGGGTAGTTCACCGTGGCCACGGGCAGCTGGTTGGTGTGCCCGTCCACCTCGACCCGGTTGCCGACGGACTTCAGCACCGGCGCCAGCGCGTCGACGATCCGCTGCCCGTCGGGCAGCAGCTCGGCGCGGTCGCCCGCGAAGACCACCGACGTGGTGACCACCGTGACCACCAGGCCCCGGTCGTCCACCCGGAACTGGGCGGTCCCGCCAAGGCCCTGGTCCTGCAACTGCTTCGCCATCTGCTCGCCCAGCTCCTTGAGGTGCTGGACCTCGGCCTCGGCGGCCTTCAGGTTCTTGGCGGCCTTCTCGCGGTCGGCCTGCTGGACCGCCTCCTGCGCGGCCTTCGAGCTCATGTCCTGCGTGCTGCCCGACCCGCTCGCCTCGCTCTTGAGGTCCACCGGGTCGGGGTTGATGCCGCCGTTGGCGCTGCCCGCGCCGCCCGCGCCGCCCGCGCCGAACACCGTGATGTGGTCCGAGCCGCTGAACGCGCCCGCCAGGCTCTTCTTCAGCTCCTGGAACTTCTGCGAGTCCACCGAGGACATGGCGAACATGACGATGAAGAGCACCATGAGCAGCGTGATCATGTCCGCGTAGGTGACCATCCACCGCTCGTGGTTGACGTGCTCCTCTTCCTGGTGCTTCTTGCCCTTGCCACCTCCGCCGCCGGACATCAGGCGGCCTTCTTCTCTGCCTCGGGCGGACCGGTGGCGACCATGGCGCGCAGCTTCTGCCCCACCAGGCGCGGGTTGGAGCCCGCCTGGATGGCCAGCACGCCCTCCACGACCACCTGCATCTGCTCGCACTCCAGGTCGCTGAGGCGCTTGAGGCGGCTGCCGATGGGCAGCCACATCGCGTTGGCCGTCATGACGCCCCACAGGGTCGCCACGAAGGCGCCCGCGATCAGGTGGCCGAGCTTGGCCGGGTCGCTCAGGTTCTCCAGCACGTGGATCAGGCCGAGCACGGTGCCGATGATGCCGATCGTGGGCGCGAGGGCGCCCATGTCGGTGAACATCTTCACGCCGACCTTGTCGTAGCGCTGCTTGGTCTCGATCTCGCCTTCGAGGATCTCCCGGATCTCCTTGGAGTCCATGCCGTCGATCGCCAGGACGAGGCCGCGGCGCAGGAACGGGTCCTCGACCTTCTTGGCCTCCTCCTCCAGGGCCAGCAGGCCCTCGCGGCGGGCCCGGTCGGCCAGCGAGACGATCGACTCGACCACCACGGAGCCGTCCATCTTCGGCGCCAGGAACGCGCGCTTGAGCAGCGCGGGCAGGCTCATGCTGTCGCGCATGACACCACTGGCCATCACCGCGCCGATCGTGCCGAACACGACCAGCAGGATGGGCGGGAGCAGGAACATCGAGAGCGGGTTGCCGCCTTCGAGCGCCGTCGAGACGAAGATCGCGACGAAGACGAGGGCGGTGCCCGCGATGCTTGCGGGATCCATCTACAGCTCCCTGTCCGTGGGCAGTCGCAGCACCGACGGCTCGGTCGGCTCGACCGGGTCGGGGGCGACGCGCATCCTGCGTCGGGGAGCCGGGGGGTGCTCGGCGGGAGCGGGGTCCTGCGCCAGGCTCAGCACCCCGGCGCGGTGCCTGCGCACCAGGTCGGAGATCTCCTCGATGGTCTGCGCCACCACGTACTTGGCGCCGCTGAGGAGCGTGACCACGGTGTCCGGGTTGGACTCCGCGCGTTCGATCAGGTCCGGGTTCAGCGCGAAGGGCTGACCGTTCAATCTGTTGAGCACGATCACGGCTTCCGTCCTTGGATATCGGGCATCGGGCCCGTCCGTGGGTCCGTGGCGTTACAAACGGCAGTGCGCCTTCACTCCTGAGGGGGAACGACGGGCGGCCGGGGTGGAGAAGGCCCCGGCCGCCCGTCACCCGTCAGCGCTTGAGGTTCATCAGGTCCTGCAGGATCTCGTCCGACGAGGTGATCACCTTCGAGTTCGCCTGGAACCCGCGCTGGGCGATGATCAGGTTGGTGAACTCCTGCGAGAGGTCCACGTTGGACATCTCCAGCGCGCCGGACACGACGGCGCCGGTGCCGTTGTCGCCCGCGCCGCCGATCTGGACCGGGCCGGAGTTGACGGTGGCCCGGTAGAACGAGCCGCCCGCCTTGTCCAGGCCGCCGGGGTTGGCGAAGTTGGCCATGGCGATCTGGCCGACCGTGCGCGGCGTGCCGTTGGCCAGCACGCCCACGATCGTGCCGTCGCCGGAGACGCTGAAGCTGGTGTAGGTGCCCTTGTCGACGGTCAGGCCCGCCACCGGCTGGTTCTTGTCGACCACGCCCGCGCCGTTGGCCATCCAGCCCTGCAGGATGCCGCCCGCCGGGGTGGTGAGCTGGCCCGCCGCGTCGAACGACAGGGCGCCCGCGCGGGTGTACAGCTGCTGGCCGGAGGAGTTGACCACGAAGAACCCGTCGCCCTGGATGAGCATGTCCGTGTTGCGGCCGGTGCTCTGCGTGGTGCCCTGGTTGAAGTTCGTGTTGATGCCCGCGGTCCGCACGCCCAGACCCACCTGGGCCGGGTTCGTCGCGGCCGTGTTGGCGCCCGCGGCCTGGGCGGCGCGCAGGGTCTGGCTGAGCGTGTCCTCGAACACCGTCTGCGACGACTTGAAGCCGGTCGTGTTGACGTTCGAGATGTTGTTGCCGGTCACGTCCATCATCTGCTGGTGGGCGCGGAGACCGCTGATGCCGCTGAACAGCGAACGGAGCATGTGCTTGTTCTCCCTGTGGAGTGGAGTGAGGGTGCTACTGGTCTGATCGGCAGGCAGGCGCTAGGCCTGCGCGCTCGTTCCGGTGATGGACGAGAGCGGCACGTCGGTGGCGCCGACGCGCAGCGTGGGCGCGGAGCCGAAGGTCGTGGAGCTGACGATGCCGCTCGCCCGGTCACCGCTCGCGGTGGTGTAGGTGACCTCTCGGCCCACCAGCGCCGCCGCCTGCGCGCTCAGCTGCGAGGCGACCAGCTGCGTCTGCTGCTGCGCGATCGAGTTGAGCTTGTCCACCTGCGTGAGCTGCGCGGTCTGCGCCATGAACGCGGTGGAGTCCGTGGGGTTGCTCGGGTCCTGGTACTTGAGCTGGGCGACGAGGAGCTTGAGGAACGCGTCCCCGCCCAGCGAGGACAGCGCCGACTGGCCGCTGCTCTGGTTGGGGGTGGTGGCCTGCGTCGACCCGGCGCCGCCGATGGGGCTGGTCATGGTCTCTCCGTGGGGGCGGGCGCGCGGATCAGGCGCGCAGGTCCAGCGACCCGGTGGCGCGCGTGGTCGCCCCGGTCGCGGTGGTCTGGGTGGTGCCGAACGCGGTGACCGCGCCCATCGCCGGGCGAAGGCCGAAGCCGCGCTCGGCCGGGGACTGCCACGACCCGCGCTGCTGGCCGCCGCCGTCCTGGCCGCCGGTGAAGGAGGTCGTGCCGAACCCGGCGCGCTCCATCTCCCGGCGCAGGTCGGGCAGCGCCGCGCGCAGCGCGTCCCGCCCGGTCTCGGTGGCCCCGCTCAGGGTCAGCTGGATCTGGTCGCCGTTGACCTGCGCGGTCACCGCGATCGGACCCAGGTCCAGCGGGTGCAGGTGCACGGTCAGCTCGTGCACGCCGTTGCGCCCGCGCAGCGGGGCGAGCGCCGCCGCCAGCTGGGAGCTGGGCGGCAGCTGCGGGACCGGCTGCGGCGCGGCCGGGGCCTGCGCCTGCGCCGGTGCGGCCACCTGCGGTGCGGGTGCGGTCGGGGTCTGCGCGGCCAGCGAGGCGTGACCGGCGGCGGCGACGCCGTCCAGCTTCACCTCGGCGCCCGCGCGCTCCTCCACCGCCCCGCCCGTCCGGGCGACGCCCTGGAGGGTGGACTGCGCGGCGCCCTGCACGGCCGCCTGGGCCGCCGTGACCTGGGTGGCCACCTGGCCGGTGACCGCCGCCGCCGTGGTCGCTGGCGCGGCCTGCGCGCCCGCGTCGACCTGCGCGGTCGCCGCGAGATCGGCCTTCACCGCCGCCTCGGCGACGTGCTCGGCCACCGGCCTGCCGTGGACGCGCGGTCCGCCGAACAGCTTCGGCTCACCGCTCACCTGCGCGTCGGTCTGGTCGTCTACCTGGGCGACCCCCGGAGGAGTGACACCGGTCGGCTCCTCCGCCGCGGCGAGCTGCCCGGCCACCTGCCCGCCCACCTGGGCGGGGACGCCGGAGGCCTGCCCCGGCACGGCGGGCGGGAGGACCGCCGCGCCGGGGTCCTGACCGGCCGGGACCCGGCCGGTGGCGGCGCCCGCCCGCGCGGCGAGCCGCGCCGCGACCTGGGCGTCCACCGCCGCGTCGACCTCGCCCTGCGCCGTGAGCAGCGCCACCGCCTCGACCAGCCCCGCCGAGGGGGAGGACGGGGCGGAGGAGCCCGGCTGTCCGGGGACGGTCGGCGCGTCCGGGGACGGTGCGGCGGGGGACTCCGCACCGGACCCGGCCTGCCCCGCCGGGCCGACCGCGACCCGCGCGGACAGCTCGGCGGAGACCTGCGCGCCCGCGTCGGACGACAGCTGCGCCGTCGCCCGCGCGGAAACCTGAGCGGCCTGGGCCGCGACCGCCGACACCACCTGGGTGGCGCCCGCGCCCGCCTGACCGGCGACCTGGGCGGTCAGCTCGGCCTGGCCCGCGACCTGCGCGGACATCTGCGCCGACACCTGCGCCGACAGCGCCTGCGCGGCGAGGTCGACCTGCGCCGGGGCCTGCGCCTGCGAGTTCGGGACCTGCGCGGACGGCCCGGCCCCGGCCTGCGCCGCGAGCCGCGCGGCGGCCTGGGCCTGCCCGGCCACCTGGCCGAGCGCCCGCGTCGCCGACAGCCCGAGCCCGACGCCCACCTGGACGCCCTGGCCCGCCTCGGCGTCCGCGCCGCCCTGCGCCGCCTGCGGCTGGGCGCCCAGCGCGCCGAGCAGCGCGGCCAGCGCGGCGGCCTCGGCGCGGGTCTCGGCCTTCGCCTCGTCCACGTCCTCGGCCCGGTCGCCCGCCTTCGCGCCGACGGCGGCCTTCACGCCCGCCTTCACCCCGGCCCTGGCCTCGGCCTGCCGGTCCGCGCCCGCCTTCCCGGCGGGCTGCTGGTCGCCCTCGTCCCGCGCCGCGCGCCCGGTCGACGCGCTGACGGCCTGCGCGAGCACGCCGTCGAAACCGCTCCCCGCCCTGCCCCTCGGCCGCGCGTCCGAGGTGGACGACGACGAGGGGGTGGGCGCCGCGCCCTGCACGGTCACGTTCACTCAGGCACCGCCGTTCAGCCTGGCCATGGCGGCCTGGACCTTGGGGACGTAGTTCTGGGTCTCGGCGAACGGCGGGATGCCGCCGTACTTCTGCACCGCGCCCGAGCCCGCGTTGTACGCGGCGATCGCCAGCGGCAGCGAGCCGTTGAAGGACTTGAGGTTGCCCGACAGCAGTCGGGCCGCGCCGTCGATGGCCTGCATCGGGTCGAGCGCGTTCACGCCGAGCCCGGCGGCGGTCGCGGGCATGATCTGCATCAGGCCCTGCGCGCCCGCGCTGCTCACGGCGGTCGGGTTGTAGTTGGACTCCACCGACGCCACCGCCGACAGCAGGCCCTGCGGCAGGCCGTACTTGGCCGTCGCCGCCGCGAACGCGCTCTCGTAGGTCGCCGCGCCGCCGGACAGCGCCGTCGGGCGGGCCACCGACCCGCTCGCGGACACCGCCGAGGTCGCCTCGGGCACGATCCGGCGGATCGAGGTCGGCGTCTCCCAGATCTTCTGCTCGCGCACCTGCGCGCCAGGCTCGGGGGCGTGGATCATCTTGCCGTCGCCGGTGTAGATGCCGATGTGGTAGGCCGGGTTGCCGAACGTCACCAGGTCACCGGGCTTGGCCTGGTCCAGGCTCGGCACGGCGGTGCCCTGCTGCGCCTGGTCCTCGGCCACGCGGGGCAGGGTGATGCCCAGGTTCTTGTAGACCAGCTGCACCAGCCCGGAGCAGTCCAGGCCCTTCGCCGGGTCGGTGCCGCCCCACACGTAGGGCACGCCGAGGTACTGCTTCGCGTTCTCCACGACCTGGCCGCCGGACACCCCGCCCGACGCCGACGCCCCGGAGGTCGCCGTGGTCCCGGACAGGGCGCTGGTCAGCGCCGACGCGAAGTCCGTCCCCGAGGTCGCGGCGGGCTCGGCCGCGCGCGGGACCAACCCGACGATCATCCGGTTGATCTCCTGCATCCGCACGCCGATGCCCGCGATGCCCGCGCTCACGCCTCACCACCCCCGGTCCGGCCGCCCCACAGGTCGTCCACGACCCGCTGGGCCGCCGCCAGCTCGTCCTTGCGGGCCTGGTCGGCCGCGCGCTCCGTCAACTTCTCCACCGTCCGCCGCCGCGTCGCCGCCTCGCGCAGCGCGCCCTGCCGGTCCGACGCGGCGTCCTCGGCCTCGCGCCGCACCTGCTCGGCGGCGCCCAGCGCCTGGGCCATCGCCCGGCCCGCCGCGACCGACGCGAGGTACGCGGTCGGGTCGCCGCCCTCGGGGCCGCTCCAGCCGTCCAGCCGCTCCTCGTGCCGCGCCACCCCGGCGCTCGCCCGCGACACCGCCGCGTTCGCCTTGGCCACGTCCCCGCGCGCCATGTCCTCCTGCGCGCGCCTGGCCCGCAGCACGGCCGCCAACCTCGATCCCACGCTCATCCCCGCATACCCCCGTGCAGCAGTTCCCGCAGCTCCTCCCAGGACGACTCGGCGCTGGTGCGCGCGTGGATGTCCTGGGTGAGCAGGTCGTTGATGCGCGACTCCAGCGCCATGGCGCGGTCCGCCTCCAGGTTCGTGCCGCCGACGTAGGCGCCGATCTCCACCAGCTCGCGCACGTCCCGGCGGGCCGCCAGCAGCCTGCGCAGCTGCGCGGAGTCGGCGCGCTGCTCGGGCGTGGTCACCGCGCCGGTCACCCGCGACACCGACTCCAGCACGTCGATGCTGGGGAAGTGCCCCGAGGTGGCGAGCCTGCGGTCGAGCACCACGTGGCCGTCCAGGATGGACCGGGCGGTGTCGGCGATCGGCTCGTTGTGGTCGTCGCCCTCCACCAGCACCGTGTACAGGCCGGTGATGCTGCCGCGCTCGGCCGGTCCGGCCCGCTCCAGCAGGGTCGGCATCAGCGCGAACACCGACGGCGGGAAGCCCCGCGTCGCGGGCGGCTCGCCCGCGGACAGGCCCACCTCGCGCTGCGCCATCGCGATGCGGGTGAGGCTGTCCATCATCAGCAGCGCGTTCGCGCCCCGGTCCCGGTACCACTCGGCGATGCGGGTGGCCACGAACCCCGCGCGCAGCCGCACCATCGGCGGCTGGTCGGAGGTCGCCACGACCACGACCGAGCGGGCCAGGCCCTCGGGGCCCAGGTCGTTCTCGATGAACTCGCGCACCTCGCGACCGCGCTCGCCGATCAGGGCGACCACGGTGATCTCCGCCTCGGTGCCGCGCGTGATCATCGACAGCAGGCTCGACTTGCCGACGCCCGAGCCCGCGAAGATCCCGATGCGCTGGCCCTGCCCGCACGGCACCATCGTGTCCAGCGCGCGCACGCCCAGCTGCAGCGGCTTGTCGATCAGCTGGCGCTGCAGGGCCGACGGCGGGGTCATGTCGACCGTCACCGACTCCAGCCCCACCAGCGGCGGCCCGCCGTCCATCGGCCGCCCCAGCCCGTCCAGCACCCGGCCGCGCAGCTGCTCGCCCACGGCGATCTGCAGCGGCCGGTTCGTGCTCACGACCTCGGCCCCCAGGCCGATGCCGCCCAGCGCGCCCAGCGGCAGGCAGGTGACCTTGCCCGCGCCCAGCGCCACCACCTCGGCCAGCACTTCCTGACCGCCGGACCCGATCCGCACCAGGTCGCCGATGCGGGCGCTGATGCCCGCCACCGTCACCGACAACCCCACCACACCGGTCACCCGGCCGATGACCTGCGGCTTCGCCGCGGCCAGGGCGGGTGCGAAACGCTCGTCCAGCAGTCCGGTCACAGTCCCAGCTCCTCGCGCACCCGGCGGAGCGCCGTCTCCAGACGGGCGTCCACCGTCGTCTCGTCGGTTTCTGCGATCGCCGCTCCGGGGGTCAACTCCGGATCGGCGACCAGAACCACCGTGCGTCCGTGCTCGGTGAACTCGGTGCCGTTCTCGTCGGCCAGCAGGGCGTGGTCATGAGGGTGCAGCCGAACCCTCACCGGAACGTGTGACGGCGCCAGCGCCAACGCCCTGGTCAGCGCGTCCCGGCCGCCCTGCTCGCCGCCGATCTCGCGGCCGACGAGCGCCTCGGCCAGGTCCACCGCCGCCGACACCAGCGCGCCGGTCATCTCGGTGGCCTGCACCACGTCCCGCGAGCGCAGCGACTCGGCCGCCAGGCTCACCGCGCCGATCGCCCGCCGCACCTCGGCCTCCTGGTGCGCCAGGAGCCGCCGCAGCTGCTCCTCGGCGTGCGCCCTGGCCTCCGCGGTGGCCGCGCGGGCCTCCCGCATCCCCTGGGCCCAGCCGATGGCGTACCCCTCGGCCCTTGCCTCCGACCGCAGCGCCGTCAGCGCCTCCGCCGGGCTCTGGGCCGCCGTGACCACGTTCAGCTCGAACGCGGTCACCCCGGACGCCACCGCGTCCACCTGCCGCAGCACCGACACCTGGGTCGGGCTCTCAGTCGACGTACTCGTCATCCTCGTTGCTCCGTCGCAGCACGATCTGGCCGGACTCCTCCAACTGGCGGATGACCCGGATGATCTTGGCCTGGGCCTCTTCCACGGTGCGCAGGCGCACCGAGCCGAGGACCTCGATCTCGTCGGACAGGTTCTCGGCCGCGCGCTCGGACAGGTTGCGCACGATCTTCTGGTTGACCTCGTTGCTGACGCCCTTGAGCGCCGTGGCCAGGTCGTTCGGCTCGATCTGCCGCAGCACCAGCTGCATCGACCGGTCGTCGATCCCGACGATGTCCTCGAACATGAACATCTGGCTGCGGATGAACTCGGCCAGCTCGGGGGACCGCTTGGTCAGGCCCTCCAGGATGGAGCGCTCCGTCGCCCGGTCCGAGCGGTTGATGATGTTCACCAGCGGCTCGACGCCACCCACCGTGGACAGGTCCGAGGGCTGGAGCAGCGACGAGAACCGGCGCTGGAGCAGCGACTCGACCTTGCGGATCACCTCGGGGGAGGTCTGCTCCATCGTGGCGATCCGGTGGGCCACCTCGGCCTGCTTCTCCGGCGCCAGCCCCGCCAGCACCTGCGACGCCTGCCCGGAGGGCACGTGCGCCAGCACCAGCGCGATGGTCTGCGGGTGCTCGTCCTGGAGGAACGAGAGCACCTGCCGGGGGTCGGCCCGCTGCAGGAAGCTGAACGGCACGTCCAGCAGCAGCGCGCCGATGCGGTGCACGATCTCGTCCGCGCGGTCGTAGCCCAGCGTGCTGACCAGCAGGTCCCGCGCGTAGTCCATGCCGCCGTGCGCGACGTACTTGCGCGCGGTGGCCATCTCGTAGAACTCGTCGGTGACCGACTGGGTGGCCTCGTGGCTGACCGAGTCGAGCCGGACGATCTCGCTGGAGAGCTGCTCGACCTCGTTCTCCTGGAGCAGCGACAAGACCTTCGTGGAGTTGGTCTTGCCGAGGCGGAGCAGCAGCACGGCCGCCTTGCGCAGGCCGGTCATGTTGTCGTGCGGCGCCATGTCATCCCTTCACGGCGAGCCAGCCGCGCAGCAGTCGCGCGACTTCCTCGGGCTGTTCGTCGACGAGCGACTGGATCTCGCCCATCCGCTTCTCCTGCTCGGCGACCACCAGCGGGTCGACCTCGGCCCGCTTGGGGCCGCTCAGCTGCGGGAAGTCGTTGCCCGCGACCAGCGCCTGCTTCTCGGCGATGGCCGCCTCGATCTCGCTGGTCCTGGTGCGCTCCAGCTGGGCCTTGAGCTCGTCGAGCTTGGCCAGCTCCGCCTCGGCCGCCGCGGCGGCGCGCTTGCGCCTGCGCCGGGTGGCGATCACCGTCATGATCAGCAGCACCAGCACGCCCAGTCCCGCGACGCCCGTCTTGATCATGCTCATCAGGTCGTCCTGCTGCGCCTGCGCCTGCTGGGCGGCGGCAGCGGCCTCGCCCAGCTGCGCGGCGCTGGTGTCGAACGGCATGGAGCTGACGGCCAGCGTGTCCCCGCGAGCGGCGTCCAGCGCCACGGCGGAGGAGGCGATCCTCTCCACCTCGGCCATGTCCACGGCGCCCGCGGTCTTCTGGTCCAGCAGCACCGCGACGCCCAGCTTGCGCACCTTGCCGGGGGCCGACTGGCGGGTCTCGATGACCGAGTTCACCGCGTTGTTCCTGGTCGACTTCTCCTGGTTGTAGGTGCCGTTGCCGCCGCCACCGGTCCCGTTCGTGGTGTTGCTCTCCAGCCCGTTCAGGGTGCCGTTCGTGGACCCGAGCACCCCGCCCGCCGCGTTCTGCCCGCCGTCGCCGGTGTAGCTCTCCGTCGTGGACGACTCGGACAGCGGAGCGGTGCCGTCACCGCTGGTGTAGGTCTGGCTCTTGGTCTCGGTCTGGTCGTAGTCCAGGTCCGCGGTCACCTGCACCACCGCGTGGTCCTGGCCGACGACCTGCGAGAGCATCTGCTGGAGCGAGGTGCTCAGCCGCTGCTCGAACGCCTTGGTCTGGTCGTCCCGGTCCCCGTTCGCCGAGGCCGACGCGCCGTCCGCGCCGCCGGTGGACAGGACCTTGCCGTCGGTGCCCGCCACGGTCACGCCGTCCGCGCTCATGCCCTCGACGCTGGAGGACACCAGGTGCGTGATGGTCTGCACCTGGGCCTGCGACAGCGACTTGCCCGCGCCGGTCCCCACCAGCACGGCCGCCGTCGGCTTCGAGTCGCTGTCGGCGAACACGTCCTTCTGCGGGATCGCCAGGTGCACGCTCGCCGAGGTCACCCCGTCGATCGCCTTGATCGTGCTGGACAGCTCGCCCTCCATGGCGCGCTGGTAGCCGACCTGCTGCATGAACTCCGAGGTGGTGACGCCCTGCTGGTCCAGCAGCGCGTAACCGGTGTCCGACTGCGACGGCAGGTTCGCCGCGCTCATCTTCAACCGCATCGCGTACACCTGGTCCTGCGGCACCATGATCGTCTGACCGCCGTCGGTCAGCTCGTACGTCACCCCGGACGCCGTGAGCTGGTCGACGATCGCGCTGGCGTCCTTCGAGGCCAGGCTCGTGTAGAGCGGCGCGTACGTGGGCTTGGAGGCCCAGAGGAAGTAGAACGCGATGGCGCCGACCACCGCCAGCACCGTCGCCCCCGCCACGACCTTCTGGCCCGCCGTGAACGCCTTGAAACCGGAGAGCACGCCCTGGGCGCTCGCCTTGATCCGGTCCAGGTTCATGCCTGCAACCTCATGATCTCGTTGAAGGCCTCGACGGCCTTGTTGCGGATCGCGACGGTCATCTGCACCCGCAGGCCGGCCTCAGTGCTGGCCGCCAGGTAGTCGTGGACGTCGTTGAGCGTCCCGGTCGCGGCCTGCACGGCCAGCGAGTCCGACTTGGCCTGCGCCTGCTGGATGCCGTCGAGCACCCCGGAGAACAGCGACCCGCTCGCGGAGCCGGCAGCCGTCGCCGACTCGGCGCCGTCGGCCGCGATGGGCGCGACGACCGCGGGGGGAGTGGGGGAGCCGCCGATCGCGGCGATCGGGGCGGTCACGCGCCACGACCCAGCTGCAGCGCCGCCTCGTAGGCCGTCTTGGCCCGGTCGACCACCGCGAGGTTCGCCTGGTAACCGCGCTGGGCCATGATCAGCTGGCCCATCTGGTCGCCGAGGTCGATGTCCGGGTACCGGACGTTGCCGTTGGCGTCGGCCAGCGGGTTCGTGGGCTCGTAGACGATCTTGCCCTCGGCGTCGCCGGAGAGCACGCCGCCCACGGTGACCCCGCCGTCCTCGCCCCGCGAGCGGGCCACGACGTAGCGGGCCTGGAACGCGGGACCGGCGGTGGAGGTGGCGTTGTTGACGTTCGCGATGTTGTCCGCGACCGCGTCCAGCCACTTGCGGTGCACCGAGACCCCGGTCTCGGCGATGCCGATGCTGTCGAAGAGGGCCATCTCAGACCGCCTTCAGCACGGCCGCGAAGCCGTTGTACTTGTTGTCGAGGGCCCGCACCATCAGCTGGTAGCGGAGGTTCGTGTCGGTGGCGGACACCGTCTCCTCGTCGATGTTCACGTTGTTGCCGTCCTGGCGGGCGGCGTTGACGCTGTCGCTGATGACCGGCCTGGTCCCCCGGACCGCGGCGGAGCCCTCACCGGACCGCACCGCCTCGCCCAGCGACTCCTCGAAGTTGACCTTGCTGGCGATGAACCCTGGCGTCTGGACGTTGGCGATGTTGTTCGCGGACACCCGCTGGCGCATCGCCAGACCGGTCAACGCGGCACGCACGCTCGTTGTCGCGAGGTCGTCGAACACGGCTCGTGCTCCCTATGCCGTAGCTGGAGGGTGCCGATCCGTGGCGGTGGAGAAGCGAGCAATCCATGCTCTAGTTGCTGTGATCGGCGGGTGAGAGCCGACCGTGAACTTTTCCGGGAGAAATTCCGCAGGTCACAGCCCGTTCACAGGTATTAATCCGAACGAGTGGACGTGCTGGTGGAAATCGCCTGGCGGGTGATTCCCCGGAAGCCGTCAAGAGCCAAGTCAACAGCGGCGCGGTTGCCGCGCGATCGCCGGACGGGTGCTCTTCGGTTGCGCAAAAAGGACCCCTGAAAAGCCCGCAGGCGGCCGAGATCCGTCTCGGCGCCCCCCCGGCAGCCGAAAGCCCCCGTCAACGGGCGAGGAGGCCGCTGACGGGGGCTTATCGGGTCTGCGCGGTCGCAGGACGGCTCCGCTCCCGCGCAGGGTTTTCGCACAGGCGGCCGGGGTGCCGCCGTAGCGAAGTCTTCTTCTCTTGCACCGTCTCGCCCTGCCGGTCCGCTCCCGGTGTCACCCGGAGGCGGGACTCACAGCGCGCAGTCCACGTACGCCGGTCGGGGAGCGCCCATGCTGCCGCTCTCGACCCGGTCCAGCACCGCGGCGTGCCGAGCGGTCCCGCTCAGCGCCCTGGCCATCTTCGAGGCCACCACCAGCTGCCGGTTCAGCACCTCGTCGGCCCTGGGCCGCAGCTCGATCGGCAGCGGCCCCAACCCCTCCGGGGGGCTCCACGGGTTCGCCGGGGGGAGCTCGCGCATCCTGCGCTCGTCCCTCAGCAGCGCCTCCGCCTCCGCGACGTCCTCCTCGAGCCGGTCCAGCGCCGCGCTCCATGCGACGAGCCAGCCCGAGGGGTCGCGGCCGGTCATCCGGCGCGCGCCGCGTCCGGGGCGGGGATGCCGTGCACCGCCTCGCGCCAGGCGTCCCGCAGCGGT
The DNA here is from genome assembly GCF_024171695.1 of Actinosynnema pretiosum. GTDB lineage: Bacteria > Actinomycetota > Actinomycetes > Mycobacteriales > Pseudonocardiaceae > Actinosynnema > Actinosynnema pretiosum. Next base: position 51,588 of record NZ_JAMTCF010000029.1, read on the forward strand.
TCCACCACCACGAGGCACGCCTCGACCTTGTCGGGGTCCTGGCCGGTGTTGGCCCGGATCAGCTCGGAGATCAGGAAGCTGTACAGGTCGGACAGCTGCCCGCTGCCCTCCCACACCCCCTGCTGGAGCGAGCCGCGCAGTTCGAGCAGGATGTCCTGCGCGTGCACGACCAGCTCGGAGGCGCCTGCCCGGTCGCCCGCCCGCATCGCGGTGGCGCCGCGCCCGAGGTCCAGGCACAACCGGTCGTACAGCATGACGAGCAGGTGCCCTGGTGAAGCGGTGCTCACCGAGTCGTCCAGGTACCTGTCCCGCAGGGACGTGTTCCGCATCTCACCCTCAGCTCGACAGGCCAGCCAACTGGCCCGAGAGCCAGGAAGCCTGCTGGTTCAACTTGCTCATGGACGTTTCCAGCGTGGAGTAGTACTTCTGCAGCGAGACCTTCTTGGACGCCAGCTTGGTGTCCCACTCGGAGATCGCCGTGTTCAGCCTGCGCAGGGTGGTGTCCCCGCCCTGCACGGCGACCGTCAGCGACCCGGTGGTCGAGTTGGACGCGTCCTCGCCGATCTTCTTGTACGGCTTGACCAGCCCGTCGGTGACCGCCGTGCGCACCTTCTCCGGGTCGGCCTCGAAGGCCGCGACGAACTTGGCCTTGTCGAAGGTCAGCTGCCCGTTGGTGCCGAGCGCGACGCCGAAGGCGCTCATCGTGCCGAAGGAGGTGCCGCCGCCGGAGACCGTGGTCAGCAGGCTGCTGCGGAGACCGCGCGCGAGGGTGTCCCCGTTCAGGGGACCCGCCGACTTGCTGGCCGCGTCGTACGTGTCGTAGCCCTTGGCGGTGCTGATGGCGGAGTTGACCGCGTTCACCAGCGCGGCGACCTTGTCGCCGATGCCGGAGCTGTCCACGGTGCTGGTGACGGTGACGTCGTTCTGCACCTTCGTGGCCCGCACGGTCACGCCCGGCAGCACCGACGTGAAGTTGTTGTCCGCGCTGGTCAGCTTGTACCCGGTGGTGGCCGGGTCGCCGACGGTGATCGTCGCGTCGCTGCCCTGGGACAGCACGGTCGGGTCGTTGGCCATGCCCGAGACGGTGAACGCCTGCTCCGCGCCGGTCTTGGCGGACGAGAACTGCACCCGCTGACCGGTCGTGGTGGTGATGACCGTGGCCCGGACGCCGAGCCCGGCCTTGTTGACCGCCTCGGCGACGCCTGCCGCCGTGTCGTCGGTGACGTCCACGTGCGTGGTCTTGCCGCCGACCGTGAGCTCCAGGCCGGAGCCCTTGGTCGCGCCGCCGGACTCGGGCACCTGCGCCGTGGCGACGTGCGCCTTGGCCAGCGAGGTGATGCTGAAGGTGATGCTGCCCGCGACCGCCGAGTTGCCGGTGGCCGTGGCCACCGCGGCGTCGCTGGAGCTGGAGGCCTTGAGGGCCTGCCACGTGGAGTCGCCGTTGAGCGCCTCCGCGGCGCCCTTGACCGCGAGCATCCGGGCGTTGAGCGCCTGGTAGGCGCTCTGGACCCGTTGCTGCGCGCTGACCTGGCTCTGCAACCGGGTCTTGGGCGCCGCCTCGATCTGCATCAGCTGCGAGATGATCGAGGTGGTGTCCAGACCGGTGACGAGTCCGTCTACAGCGGCCATGGGAAGTCAGGTCCTTCCTCGGGCTCGGGGGCCCGGCACTACCGGTTTCCCGGTGGTGGGGCGGGCCGGGGAAGTCCGGGGGAGGGGAGGCGGACCTCGGAGGGGGCAGATCGGGGAGATGTCCCCTCCGAGGTCCGGTCTATCACCTCAGGAGCTGCAGGACGTTCTGCGGCGCCTGGTTGGCCTGCGCGAGCATGGCGGTGCCTGCCTGCGACAGGATCTGCGACCGGGTGAACTTGACCATCTCCTGCGCCATGTCCGTGTCGGTGATGTTCGACTTGGACGCGGACAGGTTCTCCACCTGGACGTTGATGTTGTTGATGGTGTGCTCGAACCGGTTCTGGTAAGCACCGAGCTGGGCTCGCGCGGTCGACAGCCCCTTGATGGCGCTGTCGATCGAGTCGATCGCGGCCTGGGCGTTGGCGGTGGTGTCCACCTTGACGGTGGAACCCACGCCGAGGCCCGCGGAGTCGAAGCCGGTGGCGCCCGCGGTGCCGTTGGTGCCGGCACCGGTCAGGCCCGAGGTACCCGTGAGGGTGACCGCGCCCGCGCCGTTGGTCTTCGACTCGATCTTCAGCTCACCGCCGTCCTTGCTGGCGGTGAAGCCGCCCGAGAAGGTGGCGTCAGCGTTCAACTGGGTGACCACGGCGTCCAGGTCAGCCGGCGTGGCCAGCGTGACCGTGGCGGTCGTGGCGCCCTGCGTCGCGGTGATCGTCTTCGTGTCGAGGTTGGCGGAGGTGTAGTTGCCGCCCGACACGGTGTAGCTCGACTTGGTGCCGCCGGAGCTGCCGAAGACCGTGGCGTCCAGGTTGACCTGGATCTGGTCGTCGGCGGTGTTGTTGGCGCCGACCTGGAAGGTGCCGTTGTAAGCGGTGCCCGCCGTGTCCAGCAGCTTCTGACCACCGAAGGAGGTGGTCTTGGCGATGCGGTCGAGCTCCTTCTGGAGCTGCCCGAACTCGGTCTGCGCGGCGGCACGCGCGTTCGTGTCCTGGGAGCCGCCGTTGGCGGCCTGGACGGACAGGTCACGCATGCGCTGCAGGATCTCAGCCGACTCGTTCAGGGCGCCGTCTGCGGTCTGGACGACGTTGACGCCGTCCTGCGCGTTGCGCGCAGCGACCTTCAGGCCACCGATCTGAGAGGTGAGGCCCTGGCTGATGGACAGGCCCGCCGCGTCGTCCGCCGCCCGGTTGATCCGCAGACCGGACGACAGCTTCTCCAGGCTGCCTGCCATCTGCTTGTCGTTCACCGAGAGGTTGCGGTAGGCGTTCATCGCCGCGATGTTGGAGTTGATGCGAAGACTCATTGTAATTTCCTCCGTGAATCGAGTCCCTTGCGGGCCTTCCGTGGCCCGGCAAACATGCAATCGGCCCGGCCTGGGTCCGTATGAGGTTTTGGTGGAACTTTCTTTCGGACCAGGCCCTGCCGGGTCTGAACCTGCTGGTGGTGCCGTGGTGCGACCCGTGTGGAACGGGGCCTTGCGACCCGCCTGAGCGGGCTCCTGCTGCCCGCGTGAGCGGGCGTCGCCCTTCGAGGGGAAGGGCGGGCTCTGGGGGACGCCCGCGCTGGAACCTGCCCCGGTGGGGCGTTCGCGGCGCGGAGGGCGTCTGAACCGGGGAGTGCTCACCCGGTGGAACCGTTTGCCACCAAAGAGAGCGCTTCAACGGGCGTCGTCGACACCGGGAGTGTCCCCAGTGGACGTCTGCGCCGGAAGGGCGTCCCAACGGGTGTCACCACTGCGGGCGACGACCGGGGGCAGACGGGGAAAAGCGTTGTCGTGCAACAACAGCCGTGCGAGTACAGGAGGAGCGGTGCCGGGCGCCGGTGCCCTGGCGGAGGCCCGTGGCGGGCCCGGTCCTCGCGATGACGGCCTGGATCAGGCGGTCTTCGCGATGACCGGGACGCCCAGCGAGCTGGTGTGGCTCAGCCTGCTGCGCATGGTGCCCTGCGCGGCGACCGACGCGTAGTAAGCGGCCTTGCGGCGCGCGGCGCACCCGTCGGGACGGGCGGGCTCGGGCAGGCGCTCCGGGTCCAGCTGCGAGTTCAGGCCGTCGCGCAGCAGCGCGATCGCCTCGGCGCGCAGCTGCGACACGCGGGACTCGTGCACGCCCAGCTCCTCCGCGATCTCGGCCATCGGCCGCTCCTCGAAGAAGTAGCCGCGCACCACGGTGCGCAGGCGGTCCGGCAGCGCGTCGATCGCCGAGTGCAGGTAGCCGATGCGCTCGCGGCCGAGCAGGGTCTCCTCCGGGCCGGGCTGCCGCTCGGGCACGACCTCCTCCAGCACGCCGCCGGTGAAGCCCTGCAGGCTCAGCAGCGCGGAGCGCTGGACGTCGTCCTGGACGGCGGTGACCTCGCGGGTCTCCACCTCCATGATGCCCGCGATCTCGGCGGTGGTGGGGGTGCGGCCGTGCTTGGAGACGAACTCGTCCTGGACGGCGTTCATCTTGCGGGCCTTCACGCGGACCGAGCGGCTCGCCCAGTCCTGGCCGCGCAGCTCGTCCATCAGGGCGCCGCGGACGCGGACCACCGCGAAGGCGGCGAAGGGGGCGCCGCGCGAGTCGTCGAAGCTCTTGGCCGCGGCGACCAGCGCCAGGTTCCCGGCCGACATGAGCTCCTCGCGGCGGACGTGGACCGGCACACGGGCCAGGACCTCGCGGACCAGGTGGCCCACCAGGGGGAGGTGCTTGACGATGAGCTCCTCGGCCTCCGCGGCGGTGCGAACCGACTGGACCGCCTGCGTCGCCTGCTCCTGAACCATCATGTCCACTCCCGGTGTCCTCGTCCGGGAGCCGTCTGTTCCCGGTGGTCCGGGAGCCGTCGTCCCGGTGACAGGGAGAAGATTCCGGCGCTCGGGTGAGCAGCCCGGTTGTTGCTTCGGTTGCCTATCGGTTGCGGATTTTTCGGATCACAGGGGCAAAAACCTCAGGTGCCCGAGCGCCCTGCCGTTGCCGGGTGCAAGACCTGCTGACGGACCAGGTCAGGGACGAGGACTAGAGATGGGCCTGTCGGAGACATCCACGATTCTCTGGCGGCAGCGAGAGCTGCTGACCATGCTGCTGTACAAGCTGGAGGTGGAGAGCCTGGTGCTCGCCGCCGGTCGCACGAGGTGGCTCGGGGCCGCCACCCGCGAGGCCGAGCTGGTCCTGGAGCAGGTCCAGCGCACCGAGCTGCTGCGCACCATCGAGACCGACGAGCTGGCCGCTGAACTGGGGTTGCGGCCCGGCGCGAGTCTCGCGGAGCTGGCGGACGCGGTCCCGGACAGCTGGCGGGAGGTGTTCACCGAGCACCGCAAGGGGCTCGTCGCCATCGCGGCCGAGATCGACGCCATCACGCGCTCCAACAAGGAGCAGCTCACCGCGGGCCAGCGCGCGGTCAACGAGGCGCTGCGCTTCGCGGGCGGCGCCAGCGGCCTCTACCGCGCCGACGGCTCCACCGCCTCCGGCGTGCCGATGTCCCGACTCGTGGACGAGGCGGTCTGAGCATGAGCAGTACTTTCTCGGGGATCACCAGCGCGCTCGGCGGGATGCAGGCCGCCAGGCGCGGGCTTGAGATCGCGGGGCAGAACATCGCGAACGCCCGCACCGAGGGCTACTCGCGCCAGCGCGTGGAGACCGCCGCGGTCGGGGGAACCGCGAACGCGGCCTTCTACGCCACCCCGCCCGTCGCGGCGGGCAGCGTCGAGGTCACCGGCATCACCCGGATGGCGGACGCCTTCCTGGAGGCGCGCGGACGCACCGAGCACTCCAAGCAGGCCTACCTGGACGGTCGCGAGGAAATCCTCGCCACGACCGAGGGACTGTTCGACGAGCCGAGCGACAACGGCCTCCAGGCCCAGCTGACCGGCATGTGGAAGTCCTGGACCGACACCGCCGACAACCCCGGCGACAGCGCGGTGCGCAACCAGCTGGTGGTCTCCTCCGGCGTGGTCGCCGACCGGCTCAACAACCTGGCGCAGACCCTCGGCGGCGAGTACACCGACACCAGGGGCCGCCTGGACAGCACCCTCAGCGAGATCAACACCGGCGCCCGCAGGCTCGCCGACCTGAACACCGCGGTCGTCCAGGCCAAGCAGCACGGCCTGCCCGCCAACGAGCTGCTGGACCAGCGCGACCAGCTCGCGCTGCGCCTGGTCGAGCTGACCGGCGGCACCACCTCCACCGGCGCGGACGGCTCGCTGGACGTGCAGCTGGGCGGGGTCTCCCTGGTCTCCGGCTCCACCGCCCGCTCGCTGACCCTCACCGGCTCGGCCACGCTCACCGGCGCCGCAGGCGACCCGGCCACCGTGCGCTGGAGCGACGACGCCAGCGCCGCCCCGCTCACCGGCGGTTCCGGCGGCGCGCTGCTGGAGGGCCTGACCACGATCATGCCCGACTACCTGGCCCAGCTGGACCAGGTCGCCTCGAAGCTCGCCACCGGCGTCAACCAGCAGCACAGGGCCGGGTTCACCCCGACCGGCGCGGCGGGCGGCGACTTCTTCAGCGGCACCACCGCCGCCACCATCAGGGTCGCGCTCACCAGCGGCGACCAGGTCGCCACCTCGTCGAGCGCCACCCGCGCCCTCGACGGCGGCAACGCCGACGCGATCTCGGCGCTCGCCCGCTCGGCCACCGGCCCGGACGCCGCCTACCGGCAGACCGTCGTGAAGATCGGCATGGCGGTCCAGACCGCCGCGAGCCGCTCCGCGACCCAGGCCTCCATCACCGCGCAGGTCGACGCGGCCCGCCAGTCCTCCGCGGGCGTCAACCTGGACGAGGAGCTCACCTCGATGCTGACCTACCAGCGCAGCTACGAGGCCGCCGCGCGCGTCATGAGCGCCGTCGACTCGATGCTGGACACCCTCATCAACCGGACCGGGAGGTAGTCCCCGGTGAACATCTCCCGCGTGACCGAGCGCTCCATGTCGACGGGCATCCTGTCGAGCCTGCAGCGCAACCAGAACAAGATGGACCAGCTGCGCGAGGCCATCTCCAGCGGCAGGCAGCTCACCAAGCCCTCCGACGGCCCCACCGACACCGTCTCGGCGATGCAGCTGCGCACCGAGATCGCCGAGCGCGGCGCGTACTCGCGCAGCGCCGTCGACGGCCAGGCCCGCCTCGGCGCCGCCGAGACCGCGCTCTCCTCCACCAGCGACCTGCTGCTGCGGGCCCGCGACCTGGTGCTCCAGGGCAAGTCCGCGCAGAGCCAGGACTCCCGCGAGGCCATCGCGGCCGAGATCGACGCCATCCGCACGTCGATGATCGGCCTGGCCAACACCACCTACCTGGACCGCCCGGTCTTCGGCGGCACCACGGCGGGCGGCCAGGCCTTCGCCTCCGACGGCAGCTACCTCGGCGACGACGGCCAGGTCATGCGCCGCATCGCCAACGGCACCCAGGTGCGCGTCGACGTCCCCGCCGACACCTTCGGCACGGGCAGCAACCAGGTCTTCAAGGTCCTGGAGTCGATCGCGGGCAACATGCGGAGCAACCCGGCCGGGTTGTCCGCCGATCTCGATCGGTTGGATTCCGGGATCAAGACGGTCAACACGGCCGTCACCGGCATCGGCACCCGATACGGTCAGCTGTCGGCGGCGGACGACGCGGGGCAGGCCCAAGTCGTGACGCTGTCGGCCAGGCTGTCCCAGATCGAGGACGTGGACGTGGCAGCCGCGGTCGTGGAGCTCCAGACCCAGACGGTCGCCTACGAGGCGTCCCTCGCCGCGACCGCGCGCATCGTGCAGCCCTCGCTCCTGGACTTCCTGCGATGACCGCCGTCCTGGAGAGGGGAGCGAGGACCACGAGCACCACAGTGGACGAACAGCTGCCGACCATCGAGTTCGTCACGCCGCTTCCAGGGTTCCCGCACCACCGGACCTTCGTGCTGGTGTCGCTGCACGAGGAGGGGCTGCTCTACGCCCTGCGCTCGGCGGACGACCCCGGCCTCAGGTTCCTGGTCGTCCCGCCCGCCCCGTTCTTCCCGGACTACGCGCCGGTCGTGGGCGAGGAGGCGCTGGACCAGCTGGGCACCCGCGAGGCGGACAACCTGCTGCCGCTGCTGGTGGTGACCGTGGGTGACAAGGCGGCCGGTGCGACGGCGAACCTGCTGGCGCCGATCGTGGTCGACCAGCGGAGCAGGCGTGCGGTCCAGGTCGTCCAGGCGGATGATCTGCCCACGCGCGCACCGCTGGCGCGTGACGTGCCGGCCCCCAACGCGGGAGGAAGACCGCAGAATGCTAGTGCTGACGCGACGGGCGGGGGAGAGCTTGCGGATCGGTGACGACGTCACCGTGACCGTGCTCGACGTCCAGGGCAACGTCGTGCGGGTGGGCATCCAGGCCCCCCGCTCGGTGGCGGTGCACCGGGACGAGCTGTACCGGGCGCTGCGCATCGCCAACGAGCAGGCCGCCCTCAAGCCGGGGGCGCCGGAGCCGGACCTTGACCAGCTGCTGGGCTCGCCACCACCCCCTCCCGAGGAGGGCGGGGCGGGCTGACCTCCCGGCAGGGAGGAGCGGCTCCACCGGAGCGACGACGACGCTGAGCAGGGGCCGCCGTGACCCAACGGCGGCCCCTTCGTCGTACCCCGCTCCGGCGTACTCCGGTCCGTCGTGCCCCAGCCCGCCGTACTCCGGTCCGGCGTACTCCGGTCCGTCGTGTCCCGGCCCGCCATACCCCGGTCCGCCGCGCCACGGCCTCCGCGCCTCGACCTCCGCGCCTCGGCCTCCACGACGCGCCCGATCCCCCGTCACCGCGCCCCACGCCTGCCCGGCGAGCGCCGCCGTCCACTCGCGACGCTTCTCCGTCCACTCGGGACGTGGTCCGGGTCTCCCCGGAAAGTCCTGTGCCGCAACCGATCGCGACCGTTTCAGCACCTGTTGAGCGCACCCTCCCGTTTCGGGGACAACTGAATCACCACCAACGTGGCACTTGATACGCAACGTTTTTAAGCTTTCCCACGAAGGAGTGAAAAAAAGCCTGTAACTCACTCAAGTAGGTGAGATCGCTTCCGTACTCCTCGCTCGTAGAGCACGTGGCGCAGGAGGCGCGCGTGCGACCTCTCTGAGTGAGGAGTTCCCGTGAGCGCATCTCACCGGGAGTGGGCCGACCGGGCTTCCCGCCCGGCGCCGGGCATGGACGCCCGGTCCACCAGGTGGCGCAAGCGCGCCGCCGCGTCCGCCATCGCCATCGCCACCGGGGTGGGCGTGCTCGCCTCGGCCGGTTCGGCGGGCGCCGCCGACGTCGAGGGCGAGATCCGCGCCGTCCCCGGCGCCAAGGTCGTCAGCAACCGCTACCTGGTCGTCCTCAAGGACAGCCCCGAGGCGTCCTGGTCGGTCGGCAGCAAGCTGGTCACCCGCTTCGGCGGACGAGTGCGCGTCACCTGGTCCGACGCGCTGCAGGGCTTCTCGTTCGAGGGCACCGAGCGCCAGGCCAGGCGCCTGGCCGCCGACGCCCGCGTGTCCTTCGTCGAGCCGGTCACCGAGGTGACCACCAGCGGCACCCAGACCGGCGCCGCCTGGGGCCTGGACCGCCTCGACCAGCGCGCGCTGCCGCTCGACGGCAAGTACACCTACCCGAACACCGCCGCGAACGTGACCGCGTACGTCGTGGACACCGGCATCCGCACCAGCCACGCCGACTTCGGCGGCCGGGCCACCATCGGCTACGACGCCGTCGGCGACGGCCGCAACGGCCAGGACTGCAACGGCCACGGCACCCACGTCGCGGGCACCGTCGGCGGCACGACCTACGGCGTGGCCAAGCAGGCCAAGCTGGTCGGCGTGCGCGTGCTGAACTGCCAGGGCTCGGGCACCAGCGAGCAGGTCGTCAACGGCCTCAACTGGATCACCCGCAACGCGGTCAAGCCCGCCGTCGCGAACCTGAGCCTGTCCGGCGGCGTCAACTCCGCCATCGACCAGGCCGTCCGCGCCTCCGTCGCCTCCGGCGTCACCTACGTGGTGGCCGCGGGCAACGGCGACGCCCAGGGCAACCCGAAGGACGCCTGCTCCGTCTCGCCCGCCAGGGTCGGCGAGGCCATCGTGGTCGGCGCGACCGACCGCACCGACACCAAGGCGTCGTTCTCCAACTACGGAACCTGCGTGGACGTCTTCGCGCCCGGCGTGTCCATCGTGTCCGACACCGCCTCCGGCGACACCTCCACCGCCAGCTACAGCGGCACCTCGATGGCGGCCCCGCACGTCGCGGGCGTCGCGGCCCTGCTGCTGTCGGCCACCCCGTCGCTGTCCCCGGCCCAGGTCCAGTCCAAGATCACCTCCTCGGCCACGGCCAACGCGGTCAAGAACCCGATGACCGGCTCGCCGAACCGCCTGCTGTTCGTCGAGCAGGCCGCCGCGACCACGCAGCCGCCCACCACGACCACCCCGCCCACCACGACCCCGCCGGTGACCACCACCCCGACCAACCCGTCGGCGAAGGTCTTCGGCAACGGCGCGGACGTGGTCATCCCGCAGAGCCGGTCGGTGGCCAGCGCCATCACCGTCACCGGCATCGGCGGCAGCGCGCCGTCCGCGCTGTCGGTCACCGTGGCGATCAAGCACCCCAGCCGCGGCGACATGCAGATCGACCTGCTCGGCCCGTCGGGCCGCGCGTACCGCCTGGCGAACCTCAACGCCAACGACACGGCGGCCGACGTGAACACCACCTACAAGGTCGACGCCTCCGGTGAGACCGCCTCCGGCTCGTGGCGGCTCCGGATCCTCGACGTCCTGCGCCCGGCTTCGACCGGAACGCTCGACTCCTGGTCGCTGACCTTCTGACCACCGACGCGGCAGCCGCGCCCCCGCACCTGGGGGCGCGGCTGCCGCCGCACCAGCCCCGAGAGCGGCAGCCATGATCCAGAACGCGGTGGTCCAGACCGACCTCCCCTCGCTGCGCACCTGCGTGGACCTGTCCCCGGACCCGGCCGCGGTCGTGCGCCTGACCGGCGACGTGGTGCTGGTCAACTCCCGGATGCTCGCCGTCTTCGGCTACGCCGAGGACCAGGTCGTCGGCCGCAGCGCCACCGACTTCGCCCCCGAGGCCACGCGCGAGCTCCTGCGCTGGCAGCGCGGCGACTTCGTGAGCCTGCTGCTGGCAGGTCAGATGCCCGAGACCATCCGCCTGCACGCCCGCCGCAGCAACGGCGCCACCTTCCCGGTCGAGGTCAGCGCCTGCGTCGTCGTCGCCGACGGCGAGCTGATGGCCCTGCTGACCGTGCGCGACATCGAGCAGCGCCTCACCGAGCTGGAGGCCCAGGAGCGCAAGCGCGCCGACGTGGACGACCGCGCGCTGGCCCGCCGCAACCAGGCCGAGCGCCTGGAGAGCCTCGGCCAGCTCGCGGGCGGCGTCGCGCACGACTTCAACAACCTGCTCGGCGTCATGCTCAACTACACGACGTTCGTCGAGGAGGAGCTCGCCGAGGCCGCCGAGGGCGACGGCGAGCACTGGACCCCCGTCCTGGAGGACCTCATCCAGGTCCGCAGGGCGGTGGAGCGCGCCGCCCAGCTGACCAGGCAGCTCCTCGTCTTCGGCCGCCGCGAGGTGGTCAGGGCCCGCCCGTTCAACGTCAACTGCGTGGTGGCGGGCGTCGAGCCCATGCTCCGCCGCACCATCGGCGAGCACATCGTCCTGGACATCGAGCTGGACCACGAGGTCAAGCGGGCCTTCGCCGACCCCGGCCAGATCGAGAACGTCCTGCTCAACCTCGTCATCAACGCCCGCGACGCCATGCCCGGCGGGGGCAGCCTCACCGTCGACACCGGCATGATCGAGCTCGACCCGGTCACCGTCGCCCAGCGCCCCCAGCTCCAGCCCGGCGAGTACGTCCGCCTGCGCGTCAGCGACACCGGCGAGGGCATCACCGACGACGTCCTGGAGCGCATCTTCGAGCCGTTCTTCACCACCAAGCCCAAGGGCGAGGGCACCGGCCTCGGCCTGGCCACCGTCTACGGCATCGTCCAGCAGGCGGGCGGCGACGTGCAGCTCTACTCGCAGCCCGGCCTGGGCACCACCGCCTCCGTCCTGCTCCCGGTCACCGAGGCCGAGACCCCGGAGGAGGACGACGGCCCCGAACTGCTGCGCGACGGCGGCGAGGGCGGCACCATCCTCCTGGTGGAGGACCAGGTGGCGCTGCGCGAGGTGACCCGCAGGCTCCTGGAGCGCAACGGCTACGACGTCATCACCGCCCCGAACGGCATGGCCGCGCTCCGCATCGCCCACGACCACGACGGCCACATCGACCTCGTCCTCACCGACGTGGTCATGCCGGGGATGCTCGGCAAGGAGCTGGGGGAGCGCGTCACCCTGGTCCGCCCCGGCGTCGCGGTCGTGTACATGTCCGGCTACGCCCAGCCGGTCCTGACCTCCCAGGGCACCCTGAACCCCGGTGTGGTCCTGGTGGAGAAGCCGTTCTCGGAGGCCGAGCTGATGTCGAAGGTCCACGCGGCGGTGGAGAACCACCGCGCCAGGGCGCTGGCGGGCGACCCGAGGTGACCACCACCGAGCTGGCGGGCGCCCCGGTCCTGGTCGTGGAGGACGACCCGGACATCCGCGAGGTCTACCGCAGGGTCCTGGTCAAGCTCGGCTGCGAGGTCCGGCTGGCCGACAGCGGCGCCGCCGCGTTCGCCCTGGTGGCCGGGGGCTTCGCGCCCAGGGTCGCCTACGTCGACCTCGGCCTTCCCGACCTGTGCGGCGGCGAGGTCATCGCGCGGCTCCGCGCCATGGGCCTGGCCGCCTCCTGCTCGTTCGTGGTGGCCAGCGGCTCGGGCGACGACTCCGCGGTGCTGGCGGACGCGGACGCCGTGATGGCCAAGCCCTTCGGCGTGGCCGCCCTGCGCGCCCTGACCAGGACCCTCGCGACGAAGCCCTGACGACCGGCTCAGCGAGGAAGCCCCGACCACCTCCCGGTGGTCGGGGCTTCCCGCGTCACGCGGCTTCGCGCCGGAGGGCCGGTCCGAGGAGCAGGCCCCCGTCGACCACGTACTCCGCCCCCGTGACGAACGAGGCCTCCGTCGAGGTCAGGAACAGCACCAGCCCGCTGACGTCGACCGGCTCGCCGAGCCGGGGGACGGCGAACGGCTCGGGCGAGTAGAAGTCCGAGATCGGCGCCGAGGCGCCCGCCGCGGGCTCCGTGATGAACGGCGTGGCGATGACGCCGGGGTGGACGGCGTTCACCCGGATCCGGTCGCGCCCCAGCTCCAGCGCGGCCGTCCTGGTGAGCCCGCGCAGGGCCCACTTGCTCGCGACGTACGGCGCGTAGTGGGCGGTGCCGCCGAACCCCATCGTCGACCCGACGTTGACGACGGCGCCCCCTCCCGCGCGGCGCAGAGCTGGTGCGGCGGCCTTCAGGCCGAGGAAGGCCCCGGTCAGGTTCACGTCGAGGACGCGGGACCAGGTGGCCGGGTCCGTGGTCTCGACCGTCGCGGGCGGGTTCTGCACCCCCGCGTTGTTGACCAGGACGTCCAGGGCGCCGAAGGCGCTCTCGGCCGCCACCACGGCGGCCTCCCACGCGCTCTCCTCGGTCACGTCGAGCCGCACGAACCGGGCGCGGTCCCCGAGCTCCCCGGCGAGGGCGGCGCCGCGCTCCGCGTCGAGGCCGCCGATCACCACGTTCGCCCCCTCCGCGTGGAAGGCGCGCACGTGGGAGGCGCCCTGGCCGCCGGTCCCACCGGTCACGAGCACGGTCTGGTCGTCGAAGCGGGGCATGGACTGCTCCTCGGGCACGTGGGCGACCTGGTCGGGGCGGCCGATCGGCGCCCTGCGACCAGTGGTGAGCCGAGCGACTCACCTCACCTCAGACCCTAGAACCGGCGGCAATGGCGAGTCAAGCCACTCACCTCGTATGCTCGCCCCATGACCGGGACCACGTCGACCTACCACCAGCGCGTGGCAAGGGAGAAGCGCGCGCTGATCGTGACGGCCGCGACCGCGCTGTTCCTCGAACTGGGCTACGACCGGACGTCACTGGCCCGCGTCGCGGAGCGCTCCGGCGTCTCGAAGGCCACCCTGTTCAAGCAGTTCCCGAGCAAGGCCGCCCTGTTCGACGCGATCGTCACCGAGTCCTGGGCCACGACCGACGAGCAGGCCCCGCCCGACCCCGGCGACCTCGTCGCGGGCCTGACCACCATCGGCCACCGCTACGCCGCGCTGCTGGGCCGCGCCCGGATGACCGACCTGTTCCGGATCGTCATCGCCGAGCTGCCCAGGTTCCCCGAACTCGCCCACGCGCAGTTCGCGCAGGGGAAGCTGCCCTACTTCGAGTCCGTCCGCCGCTACCTCCTGGCGGAGCACGACGCGGGCACGGCGCGCGTCGAGGACGCCGAGCTGGCGGCCACCCAGTTCCTGGGCATGATCTCCAACTACGTCTTCTGGCCCGCGCTCCTGGTCCCGGACTGGCAGGTCCCCCCGGACCGCGTCACCCAGGTGGTCGACGAGGCGGTCCGCACCACCGCCGCCCGGTACGCCACCACCCCCTGAGCGGACCCCCGAACCGGCGGCCCGCCCGAGCACCTCACGCCAGGTCGTCCCAGTCCTCGGCGTGCACCGGCAACCACACCCTGGTCACCGTCCCGTCCTCGACGCCGAAGACCTCGATGGCCCCGCCGTGCCACTCGGCGATGGCGCGGGCCAGCACCGTGCTGACCCCGGTCGACACGGCGGTCCGGTCGGCCCGGCCCCACCGCCCCAACCGGGCGATCGCCGAGTACATCCGGCTCCCGCTGGCCTGCAGCGGCCTCGGGTCCAGCACGTCCAGCACCCACCGGCCCTGCCTGACCCCGGTGGTCACCGCGACCGACTCCCCGTCGGTGCTGATCCCGATGGCCGCCGACAGCGCGTAGTCCAGCATCGTCACCAACCGCTCGGCGTCGCCGAGCACGGTCACCGCCTCCTCCTCCGAGGACACGACCAACCGCACCCCGCGATCCGACGCCCGGTCCTCGATCCGCCGCATGACCCCGCTCAGCAGCGAGGTGATGTTGGCCGGGCTGTGGTCCGCCGTGACCGCCCCGCCCTCCAGCCGGGCCAGGTCCACCAGGTCCTCGACCACGCTCAGCAACCGCGAGGCGTTCCGCTCGATCGCGTCCGCCAGCTGCCCCTGCACCCCGCCGGAGTCCTCGGACTCCTCCTTCAGCAGGGCGGCCGAGGAGGCCACCACGGTCAGCGGCGTCCGCAGCTCGTGGCTCATCGACGACACGAACTCGGTCCGCAGCGCCACCAGCCGGGTCAGCTCCTCGTTGGACAGCTCCAGCACCCGCTGCGCCGCGACCCGCTCGGTCACGTCCTGCATCACCAGCAGCGCGCCGACCCGCTCGTCCCCCAGCCCCACCGGCTGGTAGCTGTACTCCACCGCCCGACCGTCGAGCAGCTCCAGCTCCCCGCTGACCTCCTCGTCGAGCACGCCCTCGCCGATGAGCTGCTCCACCGGGTGCCTGGTGGCCCCGATCGGCCTGAGGTGCTGCTGGAGCAGCGTCCCCGTCACCGCGCTCGGCGACAGGTCGATCCCCAGCCAGGACAGCGCGGCGGCGTTCGCGTGGCCCACCCGCCCGTGCTCGTCGAACTGCACCACGCCCACGTTCAGCACGTTCACCATCGTGCGCAGCCGGAACGCCTCCTGGCGGGCGCGGCTCTCGGCCAGCCCCCGCGCGGTCACGTCCACCGCGAAGCCCACCACGCCCCGCACCGCGGGGGAGTTGAGCATGTTGCGCAGGGTCACCTGCATGAGCCGCCAGCGCCTGCCCGGCACGCCCATCCGGATCTCGAACGTGCGCATGGTGCCGCCGATCTGCCGCACCTCGCGCATCGCGTCGCCGATGACGTCCAGGTCGTCGGGGTGCACGAACCGCAGCGCCGCCGCCACCGGCTCGCCGCCCAGCGACCGCGCGTCGATGCCGGTCTCGGCGGGCGCGGACACCCACTTGATCGTGCCGTCCTCGGCCAGCACCAGCACCAGCACGGGGGAGCGGCTCATCAGCGCCCGGTGGAAGTCGCCGGCCTCGGCCTCCGGACCGCCCCACGTGCTGTTGTCGACCCGGCGCAGCGAGCAGGTGACCCGCCCGCCCTCCGGGGTCTCCTCCAGCTCGATCACGGCCTCCAGCTCGATCTCGGAGCCGTCCGCGTGCCGCGCGGGCAGGTCGAACCGCAGCGGCATCGCCGAGTCCCCGGAGATGGCCTGGAGCTCGCCGACCATGCCCGCGAACGACTCGCGCACGTGCTCGGGCACCAGCAGGTCCACGATCCGCTCGCCCAGCGCCCGCTCGCGCGGGTGGCCGAGCAGCTCGGCCGCGCCGTCGCTGAACTCCACGATCCGGGTGGACGCGTCGGTGACGATCCGCGCCGACCCGACCTCGTCCCCCTCCAGGCCGTCGGCGCCGCCGGTGGCGCCCGTGCCCGCGAGCACGGCGTCCAGGGTGCGCACGATCGCCTCGGCGGCGTGCACCACCTCCACCCGGCGCACGCCCTCGCCGGACAGCACGACACCGCCGTGCTGCACGCGCAGCAGCACCTCGTCCTCGCCGGTGGGCGCGGTCTCCTGCGGGCCCGCCCAGCGGACCGAGTCGATGTCGGGCAGGGAGCGCAGGGAGTCCAGCGCCTTGCGGCGGGTCCGGGAGATGGGCTGGTCGCGCCGGGTGATCTCGACGATCGTCGAGGACAACTGGTCCAGGATGTGCGCGGGCACGTTCCGCTCCTTCCGCCGCGTCGTTGCTCTCGTGCTCGACCACGGCGTCGGCCGATCGGGTGAATGCCTTAAGGCCTGCTCCCCACCTGCACCCGTGGGGTCCCAAGCGCACCCGTCCCGCCACCGAACCCCGGCGCGGATCGACTCACATCACACCGGGCGGGGCCGTAGGGACCGGGCACACCGGCCACCACCCGCTCGGGTGAACCGGGTGACCGAGCTGTTCCGAGCTGCTCCGACCCCGTCCCAACGGCAGGCCGGTCCGGGTCCTGACCGGGACCGGCCGTCGCCGGGGTCACCCCCGAGCCCCAGCGGCCCGGCGCCCCGCCCAGGAGGACCCATGCCCGGCCCCACCCCAGCCCCGGCCCACCGGGGAGCGCTCGCCCCCGAGGTCTTCCGCTCCCGGCACCGCGTCATCCGGCTGATCACGTTCCTGCTGGTCCCGCTCGTGGTCGCCACCGGTTTCGCCTCCGGCACGCTGGACGGCACGGTGCACACCGGCGACCAGTCCGCCTGGGTCGTCGCCTTCGCCGCCACCGCCCTGGCCTGCGCCGCGTTCGGCGACATCGCGCACGGCCAGCGCGGGCGCGCGGTGAGCGTGGCCATCGGCCTCGACGCCGCCGTGAGCGCGCTCGTGCAGGCCATCGGCGGCAGCACCCACCTGCACCTGGCCTACCTGGTCGCGATCGCGCTGGTCGGCCTCTACCAGGACTGGGTGCCGCTGCTGCTGTCCGTGCTGCTGGTCTTCGTGCACCACCTGGCGTTCGGCGCCCTCGCGCCCGAGCTGATCTACTCCGACGGCACCCCGCACCACCTGGCCCTGCCGCTCGCCCTGCTGCACGGCGCGCTGGTGCTCGCCATGTGCGCGGTGCAGATGGTGCACTGGCACTTCGCCCGCGCCTCCGAGGCCGCGCTGCGCCGCTCCCACGAGGAGACCCGCAGGCTGGCCCTGGTCGCCCGCCGCACCTCGGACGGCATCGTCATCACCGACGCCGACGGCGTGGTCGAGTGGGCCAACGAGGCGTTCTACCGGATGACCGGCCTCACCCCGGCCAAGGTGGAGGGCCGCACCAGGGCGGGCCTGTTCCCCGAGCCGCTGTCCCCCGAGCACGCCGCCGCGCTCGACCCGGCCACCGCCCTCGCCTCGTCCACCGCGCGCGGCCCGGTCGGCGGCGAGCTGGAGTTCGCCACCGCCACCGCCTCGGGCAGGCCCTACCGGACCGCCATCGAGGTCCACCCGGTCACCGAGGCGGGCGTGACCAGGGTGTTCCTGGTCGAGCGGGACGTCACCGCCCGGCACGAGGCCGAGCAGGAGCTGCTGCGGGCCCGCGAGCGCGCCGAGGCGCTGACCGAGGAGCTGAGCAACGAGAAGTTCCTGCTCTCCGACGTGATCTCCTCCATCCCGCAGCTGCTCTACTGGAAGGACACCGCGGGCCGCTACCGGGGCGCCAACCAGGCCCTGCTGGACGAGCTGGGCGTCACCACCGCCGACGAGGTCATCGGCCGCACCGACGCCGAGGTCGGCCTGGTCGGCCCGCTCGCCGAGGGCATCCGCTCGGTCGAGCGGCAGATCGACGAGACCGGCCTGGCCGTCATGGACCAGCACATCAGCCTGCCCGTCTGGGAGGGCCCGCCGCGCAGCTTCCTGCTCAGCGTGCTGCCCCAGCACGGCCCGGACGGCGCCCGCACCGGCCTCATCGGCGTCGGCGCCGACGTCAGCCGCGTCGCCGACCTGGAGCGCGCCCTCGCCCAGGCCAACCGCCTGGAGGCACTCGGCCAGCTCGCCGCGGGCGTCGCCCACGAGATCAACACCCCGGTGCAGTTCGTCTCCGACAACACCAGCTTCCTCGCCGAGTCCTTCGGCGAGCTGCTCACCGCCGCCATCGCCACCCGCGCCCTGCTCACCGCCGCGACCGCCGCCGACCCCACCAGCTCCGCCCCGGCCGCGTTCGACCTGGACGCCGCGCTCGCCGTCGACGCCGCGCTCGACATGGACTTCCTCACCGAGGAGGTGCCCAAGGCCATCACCGAGTCCCAGGAGGGCCTGGAGCGGGTCACCGGCATCGTCCGGGCGCTCAAGGACTTCTCGCACCCCGGCGCCGGGCGCGGCGCGGTCGACGTCAACCGGGCCATCGAGAGCACCGCGCACATCTCCCGCAGCGAGTGGAAGTACGAGGCCGAGCTGGACCTCGACCTGGACCCGGAGCTCGGCCTGGTGCCCTGCTACGAGAGCGAGCTCAAGCAGGTCGTGCTCAACCTCATCGTCAACGCCGCCCACGCGGTCGCCGAGCGGCGCGCCACCGGCGAGCAGTCCCCGCTCGGCCGGATCACCGTCGGCACGCGCCGCAGCGGCGACCAGGTCACCATTTCCGTCGCGGACACCGGAACCGGCATGGACGAGGGCACCAAGCTCCGCATCTTCGAGCCGTTCTTCACCACCAAGGAGGTCGGCAGGGGCACCGGCCAGGGCCTGAGCCTGGCCTACAACGTCGTCGTGCAGATGCACGGCGGCCGGATCGACGTCGACACCCACCTCGGAGAGGGCACCGTGTTCACCCTGACGCTCCCCCTCGACGCCGTCGCCACCGACGGCGCCCTCCCGCTGGCGGTGTTCGCGTGAGCGCCGCGCACCGCGTCCTGTTCGTGGACGACGAGCCCCAGGTCCTGTCCGGCCTGCGCCGGTCCCTGCGCAAGCACTCCGACCGCTGGGACCTGCGCTTCGCCGAGGGCGGCAGGGCCGCGCTGGAGGTGATGGCCGCCGAACCGGTCGACGTGGTCGTCACCGACATGCTCATGCCCGGCATGACCGGGGCCGAGCTGCTCGCCGAGGTCCGCAGGCTGCACCCCACCGCGGGGCGGCTCGTGCTCTCCGGGCACGCCGACCGGGAGGCGGTGATCGCGGCGGTCGCCTCCACCCAGCAGTTCCTGTCCAAGCCGTGCGACGCGGACCGGCTGGTGCGGGCCGTCGAGCAGGTGCTGACCGTGCGCGACCTGGTGCTCGACGACCGGCTGCGGGTGGTGCTCGGCGAGGTCCAGTCCCTGCCCAAGCCGCGCTCGGTGCACCAGCGCATCCTGGACCTGACCGCGCGCGAGGACTGCGACCTGGAGCAGGTGGTGGAGCTGGTCGAGAGCGACATCTCGCTGTGCGTGGAGGTGCTCAAGCTGGTCAGCTCCTCGTTCTTCGGGCAGCAGCGGGAGGTCGGCGGCATCGCGCAGGCCGTGTCGCTGCTCGGCGTCGACACCATCCGGGCGCTCGCGATCAGCGGCAAGGTCTTCTCCAGCGGCGCCACCCCCGACAACCTGGACCTGGCGGCGCTGCGCGCCCGGTCCGTGCGCACCGCCGCGCTGGCCCGCGACATCGCGCTCGCCGAGGGCTGGGAGACGCCGGTCGTGCACCAGGCGTTCCTGGCGGGGCTGCTGCGCGACGTGGGGCTGCTGGTGCTGGCGGACAGCCAGCCGGACGCCTACCGCGCCATCACGGCCGTGCCGGAGGACGAGCACTGGGCGGCGCACGACGCGGAGGTCGCCGAACTGGGCTGCTCGCTGCCGGAGGTGAGCGCGTACCTGCTGGGCACGTGGGGGTTCGCGATGCCGGTGGTCAGGGCGATCGCGGGCGCCCCGGCCGCCGCCGAGGGCGCGACGGGGGAGCGGACGGCGCGGGCGGTGGACTTCGCGCGGCAGCGCGCGGTCGGCCGGGCGCGGGTGGACCCGGCGGCGGGGGACTGGCTGGACGCGGCGCGCCTGGAGGCCTGGGACCGGGTGTGCGACCGGGCCGCGCCGGGGCGGGGGGAGCCGCTGCGGGAGGCGGTGGTGCAGTCCCGGTGACTCGGGCCTGGTGGCGCCGGTTTTCGACGGCCGGGCAGCACCCCCAGTGCTGCCCGGCCGGGAGCGGGGCGGTCGCCGCCGCCCAGGGACGCCACCGGTGGTGGACCGCCCGTTCCGGGCGCGTGGCCTGCGCCCGGCGCGGGCCGGGAACCGGGGACCCGCACAGCGAATGTAAAGAACCCCAACCTGTTCCGAAAGCCTTTGCACCTTCGCGCAAAAGCCCAGCTCGCCACCCCTGCGCAACCGACCATCCGCACCCCCGCGCCCGCACCCCGACCCCGCACCCCGACCCCGCACCCCGACCCCGCACCCCGACCCCGCACCCCGACCCC
>NZ_JAMTCF010000030.1 GCF_024171695.1 Actinosynnema pretiosum
GCGCCTCCAACAGCGTCTGGAACACCCCCGCCTTCGCCCAGACGTTGAACCGGGAGTAGACGGTGGACCAGGGCCCGTACCGTTCCGGGACGTCGCGCCAGCCCGACCCGGTGCGAAACCGCCACAGGATTCCGTTGAACTGATCCCGCACCCGCCGAGGCAACGGCCCGGTGGCCGCGACCGGCACATGCGGCTCGATCAACGCCCACTCGGCATCGGTCAGGTCAAAGCGCGCCACACCCGTGTTCTACCAGCCCCGACCAGCACACCACCCGGCTTGACCTAGATCCGAACACCAAACAGCCCCTAGCGCTCAATCCCGCGCCCACATCCGCACGCGCGCCCGTTCCCGCATCCGCATCCGGTTGAACGGCCCGTTCACTCGCAACACATGACGCCCATGTCCCCGCCCGGCAGTTGAACGGTCCGTTCACTCACGGCACCGATGCTCGTCCCACCTCAACCTCTGGTTGAACGGTCCGTTCGCACGCAGTGCCAGGCTCCATGCCGCCTCAACTTCCGGGTGAACGGTCCGTTCCCCCGCACTGTCAGGCCCTATACCGCCTCAACCTCCAGTTGAATGGCCCGCTCGCAAACCTTCGTGCGAACGCCCCATCCGCGCGCAGCGCCTGCACCTGTACCGGTGTCCGTGTCCGCGTCAATCTTCAGTTGAACGGTCCGTTCAACTGCCATGCCAGCACTCGCACCCGGTTGAACGGTCCGTTCAACCGCCATGTCAGCGCCCACACCTGGTTGAACGGTCCGTTCAACCGCCCGTATTCGTATCCGCGCCCGCGCCCGCGTCTGCATTCGCGCCCGCGCTACCGTCCGTGCCTACGTTCGTACCCACGCCACAGGCTGTGTCGACTCCTGTGCTCGCATCGGCGTCTGCGTCTGTGCTCGTGACAGCGCTCGTGCCTGTACCTGTGCCGTGCCCGGTGAATGATCCGTTCAATCGTCAGTGCCAGTGCCAGTGCCAGTGCCAGTGCCAGTGCCAGGGCTCAGGCCTGTGTCTGTGATCGGTTGAACGGTCCGTTCAACCAAAAGCCCTCGCTCGGTCAGTTGAACGGTCCGTTCAACCCTGGACAAACGGTCCGTTCACTCGTCGCCACAGCCTTCCCGCCCCCAACCTCCCCACCCCTCATCCGGCAACGCGTCGAGCGATGACCACCTCACACGTGTAAGTCACCGCCAACTCCCCGCCCGCCGAGTCGATCGCCACCCCGACCTCGTCGAGCACCCGCGCCAACAGCTCGCGCGGCATCCGGGTGAACAAGCCGGTCGTCGGCAGCAGGTCCAGCCACTCGTCCCGCTGGTACACCCGCTCCCACGGGAACCTCAGCCGGATCGCCTTGTCGAAAGCGCCGGTCTTCTCCATCCCCGCGATCGCCCGGTCGCCCAGCGGCGAGTAGTCCCCGCCGAAAGCGCCCGCCTGCTTCCCCAGGTCACCGGGCAGCAGACCCCGGTACACCTCGGCGAACCGCTCGCCCACCTCCCCCGGCACCCGAGCCGCGTTCCAGAAGATCGCCAGGGCACCTCCGGGGCGCAGCGCATCCGCTGCCCGTGACGCTCCCGCGTCCTGGTCGATCCAGTGCCACGCCTGGCCGCACACCACCGCGTCGAAACCCCGCCCCCGCGCCTCCCACTCCTCGAAGCGCGTCACCTCCACCGGGATTCCGCTCGCACGGGTGAACTCGGCCATCCGGGCGTCCGGCTCGACCCCCAGAACCTGGCACCCGGCGTCCCGGAACTGCCTCGCGGCGATCCCGGTCCCGCAGCCGACGTCCAGCACATCCGGCGCAACCAGCACATCCGGCGCAACCAGCACATCCGGCGCAACCGGACCACCCGCCGCAACCCCCACCCTCACCCCGCCAGACGCCCCACCCCCACAACCACCGGAAAGTGCAGCTAACACCGCATCCACCAGCGCGGATGGGTAAGAGGGACGGGTTCGGTCATAACGCTCGGCGTCCACGCCGAACGACTCCGCGATCTCCCGCGCGCCACGCGGGAACTCATAAGTGGGCATCCGCCCACTCTAAGCGGGCATCCGTCCACTCGCCTACCCCCGGCTAGACTGAAACCCCCCGAGAGGAGACCCGGAGTGCCCACAGGCGTGGCGATCCAGGACGCGCGCAACCAGCTCTTCGACGCGGCCGAGCGGGTCCTGCTCCGTGACGGTCCCAGCGGCCTCACCAGCAGGGCCGTCACCACCGAGGCGTCCTTCGCCAAAGGCGTCCTGCACCGCCACTTCACCGACTTCGACGCGTTCCTCGCCGAGTTCATCCTCGACCGCGCCGCCCGCTCCACCCCCGAGGTCGACCGCCTCCTCGACCAGGTCGGCCACCACCAGGTGGTCGACAACCTCACCACCGCCCTCACCGCCCTCTACGCCTCGGTCGCGGTCGCCGTCGTCCCCCTGCTGGCCTTCCGCACCGCCCTCCGCGACCGCCTCCGCGACACCTGGCCCGCGGGCGTCCCGGTCCTCACCGACGCGGCCGTCCGGGTCACCGCCTACCTCGACGCCGAGCGCGCCGCGGGCCGCCTCCCCGACACCCTCCCCGCCGACGCCCTCGGCCCCGCCCTCATCGGCTCCACCCACCTCCTGCACGCCGGCAGCGGTGCCACGGAGGCCGCCGTCCGGCGGGTCGTCGCCTCGGTCCTGCCCGTCAACCCGGTGTGATCACCCCATCGCGCGGTCGCCGTTCGGGGGAGCGCTGTGGCAGGGTGATCAACCGTGGAACGGGTTGTGCTGCTGGACGAGACCGGTGCGGCCGTGGGCGAGGCCGACAAGGCGACTGTGCACCACGAGGAGACGCCGCTGCACCTGGCGTTCTCCAGCTACCTCTTCGACCGGGGCGGCAGACTCCTGCTGTCCCGGCGAGCGCTGCACAAGAAGACCTGGCCGGGCGTGTGGACCAACTCGTGCTGCGGTCACCCCGCGCCGGGGGAGGACCTGGAGGCCGGGGTGCGGCGGCGGCTCGCCGAGGAGCTCGGGCTGGCGGACGTCGAGCTGGCGCTCGCGCTGCCGGGCTTCCGGTACCGCGCGGTGATGGACAACGGGGTGGTGGAGAACGAGATGTGCCCGGTGTACCGGGGCGTCGTCGACGCCGAACCGGCGCCCAACCCGGACGAGGTGGACGACGTGGAGTGGGTGGCGTGGGCCGACTTCGTGCCCGCCGTGCTGTCGGGCGCGCGGCCGATCTCGCCGTGGTGCCTGCTCCAGGTGGAGGCGCTGGCCGAGCTGGGCGACGACCCGCTCGAGTGGCCCGTCGGCTCCCCGGACGACCTGCCGCTCGCGGTGCGCTGAACCCAAGACCTCCCTGAGCGGCGCCTGTCGGTTTCCTGAACCGGGGAACCGCGCCGCGCGCACGCCCGTTTTGCCCGTTGTGCTGAACGCGGAGACTGCTGCGCGCCCCCGGTTCCTCGGACTCGGGGGCGCCCTGGCCGTGGCGCTGACCGTGGCCATGATCGGCGGGCTTGACGTGCACCGCGCCGTGACCAGCCCCTACAGCCTGCGTCGGACGATCAGCGAGTACGCGCTGGGGCCGCAGGGCTGGGTGTTCGACGTCGGCGTGCTGCTGCTCGCGGCCGGGTCGGCGGCGATCCTGGCCGTGCTGGTGCGGGCCGGGGTGGCGCGGTGGTGGTCGCCGGGGGCGGTGGCCATGGCGCTGTGGTCGGTCGGGTTGACGCTGGTCGTGCTGTTCCCCAAGCACAACTGGGCGATGGGCGGGCCGAGCGCGAGCGGCACGGTGCACCGGGTGGCGAGCGTGCTCGCGTTCCTGAGCCTGCCGGTGGCGGCGGTGCTGCTGGCGAAGCCGTGGCTGCGGTCCGCCGAGTGGGGGCGGCACGCGCGCCGGGTGTTCGCGCTCGGCTGGCTGTCGGCGCTCGCGCTCACCCCGCTGGTGTACGCGCTGCTGGTGGACGCCTCGGGCGGCACGGCGTGGTGGCGGGTGTTCCCGCTGGGGTACGTCGAGCGGCTGCTCGTGGTGGTCGAGGTGGTGGCCGTGCTGGCGGCCGGGTTGTGGGCCATCGC
Source organism: Actinosynnema pretiosum (assembly GCF_024171695.1). Classification (GTDB taxonomy): domain Bacteria; phylum Actinomycetota; class Actinomycetes; order Mycobacteriales; family Pseudonocardiaceae; genus Actinosynnema; species Actinosynnema pretiosum. The sequence continues at coordinate 4,040 of NZ_JAMTCF010000030.1, forward strand.
GGTGGAGAAGCGCCCTAGAGTGGCCTGATGGCTACTTGGGGTGATCTGGCGGCTTACGTCCGCGACCAGTACGACGTCATCGCCCAGGAGGGCGACGAGATCCGCATCCTGTTCACGTTCGATCACCTGGACGAGGAGGACGAGCGGACCCAGGTGATCATCCTGGTCCGCGAGGTGCTCGACCGGAAGCACGAGTGGGTCCAGATCGCGACCCCGATGGGGTTAGCGTCGGCGGTGGACCTGAAGGCGCTGCTGGAGGAGATCGGCCACTCGTCGATCGCGTGCGGCGCGGCGATCATGGGCGAGCACGTGGTGCTGCGCCACTCGCTGCCGCTGGAGACGCTCGACATCCACGAGTTCACCGACCCGCTGGCGCTGCTCGCCGGGACGGCGGACACGCTGGAGGAGCAGTTCTTCGGGGGCGACGACTACTGAGGCGGGGAGCACCGGGCAGGCCACCGGTGTGACGCACCCCTTCGGACAACCGGAGTGATCTGCACCGCCTCCGGGTATCGCGACCAGGGTTCCCGGCGATACCCACGCACAGGGGTCGTGCGTCACACCCCCGTAACACGCCACTCTAAGGCTAGGTTAGCCTTACCTAAACGGAGAAGGTGGTTGTTCGGTGTCCACGACCCCGGTCGTTCCTGCCGCGTCCTACGAGTCGATGACGGTTCGGGTCAAGGCGGGTCTGGGGGAGGACCGGCTGGCCGCCGCCGTCGAGGCCCTCACCGCCAGGCACTCCGAGCTGTCGGACGGCGGGACGAGCTCGCGCCGGGTCGTCGTCGGGGGCGACCCGGCGCGGGCGCGCGGCGGCGAGGCGCTCAGCGTCGTCTGGGTCGACGCCGGGACCGAACCCGGTCGGCTCGTGCTGTCCGCGCGCCAGGACGTGCTCGCCGCGCTGCCGTGGCGCGTCCTGCTGCCCGAGCTGGCCTCGGAGTGGAAGACCCACTAGCGCCGTCCGTCGTACGCCCGGCGCGCCTCCTCGATCTCGTCGGAGTGCTCCAGCGTCCACTCCAGCAGCCGCCAGAACGGGTCCCGCAGCGAGCGGGCCAGCGGCGTCAGCGCGTACTCCACGCCCACGGGTGACGTCGGCAGCACCCGCCGCACCACCATCCCGTTGCGCTCCAGGCGGCGCAGGGTGTGCGTGAGCACGCGCTGCGTCACGCCCTCCAGCAGGCGCTTGATGTCGTTGAACCGCCGGGGGCCGTCCTCCAGCACGGCCAGCGCCATCATCGACCACCGGTCCGCGATCTGGTCCAGGACCGGGCGGCTGGGGCAGTCGGCGCTGAACACCGGCGCCTCGCGCGAACCGGTCGCCTGAACGTCCCCCACGTCTGACCTCCATCGGTATCACCGCTGTGCCCTGCGCACCTCGATGTGCGTTGTTGACGCAGGTCAGAGGCTATCCCAGGGTGGTGTCCGACAGGCACGGCCGGGCCTTCCGGGCACCGGTCACGGAGAGGGGAGCACACGCATGACCCACGCGCCGCTGAGGGTGCGCGCCGAGAACGGCGTCGTCCGCGTCACCATCGACAACCCGCCGGTGAACGTCCTCGACGCCGGGCTGATCACCGCCTTGAAGCGGCTGCTCGTCGAGCTGCGCTCGGACGGGTCGGCGCGGGTGGTCGTGTTCGACAGCGCCGACCCGGAGTTCTTCCTGGCGCACGTCGACATGACCACCACGCCCGAGCAGGTCGCGGAGCTGTCGGCGGACCTGCCCGACGGCGTCAACGCGTTCCAGGCGCTGGGGGAGCTGCTGCGCGGGCAGCCGCAGGTGAGCATCGTGAAGCTGGCGGGCAAGGCGCGCGGGGGAGGGGCCGAGTTCGTCGCGGCGGCGGACCTGGTGTTCGCGGCGATCGGGCGGGCCGGGCTCGGGCAGGTCGAGGCGCCGGGCGGGATCGTGCCGGGTGGCGGCGGGACGCAGTACGTGACGGCGCGGACCGGGCGGAACCGGGCGCTGGAGATCGTGCTGGGCGCGGACCTGTTCGACGCGGAGACGGCGGAGCGCTACGGCTGGGTGAACCGGGCGCTGCCCGAGGACGAGCTGGACGCGTTCGTGGACCGCTTGGCGGCGAACATCGCGGCGCTGCCCGACGGGGTGATCGCGGCGACCAAGCGGGCGATCCCGGCGGAGGACCTGTCGGCGGGGCTGGTGCGGGAGCACGAGGAGTGGGCGGGGCTGTTCGCGAAGCCCGCGGCGGGGGAGCTGATGGCCGGGATGATGGCGGCCGGCGCGCAGACCCGTGAGGGGGAGCGGGACCTGGAGGGGCTGGCGCGCGAGGTCGGGGCGCGGGTGGCGGCGAGGGGCTGACGCGCGGTCGCCACCGGCTTCTAGCACCCTTCGGGCGGCGGCGCACCCGTTTCCGCGCCGCCGCCACGGGAACCCCTTAGTGGGTCTTCGGCCTGCTCAGAGCCCGTTTTTGTCAGGGGTCCGGGGTACAAATGTCCACGGGAGGAAGCGATGGGTGATGCGAGAGAACGCGAGACGGTGGTCAGCCCGAACGGCTGTCGCTGGTGCGGGGCGGACAGGTTGGCCCATGGCCGCCTGTGGGTGCCCGAGGTGAAGTGGCACGGCTGGGTCGAGCCCACCTCCGAACAGCGCAAAGCAAGAATGCTGGCTCGTCGGAAGGCTCGAAGTCCCGTCTCAGCTGAAGACCTCAGCTCGCAGACTTCCGCAGATCGGCGAAGACGTCTCGCAACCCTTGCGGCACCTGGTCGGGCCTCTTCAGGCGGTTGACGACCTCCATGACCAGCGCAGGCTTGCCGGAGGGCGAGGTCTTGCTCTCGGACTTCAGCATGGTCATGACCTGATCGCTGAACTTCTTGCCTTTCCGGTGGGCCGCGAAGTCGGCCGAACCCCAAGGCGCCCTGTCCGTTCGCGGCCACTGCTCGTTGGCCGTGTCCGCCCAAGTGCTGTCGTCGAACAACTCCTCGAACTCCATGAAGCCTTGGGCTTTGCCCAGGAACGTGACGACGTTGTCGTAGTCCTCTGGGCTGAACACCTTCTCCAAGTTGGCCCGCCGGAACATCTTGTCCTTGACCTCGCAGTCGGCGTCGATCAACAACACCACGCTTCGCCCGTGCTTGTACAGGTAGTCAGCCAAGTGCAGCGCGCCGGAGTTGCCGCCGCACGCCCACAGCGCGATGCCTGCCGACTGGAGTTGCAGGCCCTCGGACAGCTTGAACAGGATCGGGATGGCCTTCTGCTCGGTTTCCCCCTCCACCGCCAAGAAGCACCGCTCGTGCAGCAGCACCGAATTGCGCAGACCGACCGCGGTGGCGATGGACTGCAGGTGCCGGTCGGATTCGTCGTGTCCGGTGTCCGCGCCCAGTCGCTCTACGCGAGTGCGCCTCTTCTCGTCCAGTTCGAGCCGCACGACGTCCTTGAGGTCCACGCCGTCGATCAGGTTCATGGAGTGGGTGGCCACCACCACGTTGGTGTTGGGCAGTTGGCACTGCTCGCGGATCAGCCCCATGACGTCCCGCTGGTAGTGGTAGTCGAGGTGGGTGTCGGGCTCGTCGTACACCACGATCGTCGGCACAGGCGGGCCGTTCTCCGCCAACATCTCCTCGTCCTGCTGCTCCTCGACCAGGATGTCGGTGGACGCCTCCCAGACCGCCAGCGAGATCCGCCGCGCGCTGCCCTGGCCTGAGCGGTCCAGCCGGACCTGCTCTCCCGACGAGCGCCTCAACCCCAGCGAGGCCGAGCGGAGGCGAGGGGTCATGGAGATCTCGGGCTTCACCGTGACCTCGGTGATGTCCTTGCAGCGTCGGGTGATGTGGTCGACGAGCGGCTGAGCCTGAGCGACGAGCCAGTCCTGCGCGTCGTCTTCCAGCACTTCGATCTGCTTGCGGGTGCTCTCCTCCTGCAAGTACCCCTTCAGCTGCTGCCCCAGGATCTCCGCGACGGCGGCTTCGGGGTCCAGCGTCTTGCCCGTGAACGCCACGACGCGCGGCAGGCGGTCGGTCAGGTTCGGCGGTGCGCCCGTCCACCCCTCGCCGCTGGAGTGCTCTCGCGCGTACTCCTGCAACGCCACCAGCAGTTCGGGCTTGTTGCCGGGGTGCTTCGGGCGGAGGTTGTGCCTCCGCGCCAGCTCCTTCAAGTCCGGGACCTTCAGCTGGGCAAGGTCGCGCAGGTCCTCGTCGTCAGGGATCGGACCCCAGACCTCGTAGCGCGCGTCCTGGTCGGTCTCCATGATCCGGCGCAGCTCGATCTCGGCGGGCAGCGAGAACTGCTCCTGCTCCCACTCGTCGAGCAGGAACCGGCCGCTGACGTCGATGGCGGCGCGCCCACCGCCGGACTCGCCCTCCAGGTAGGTGCGGTCGTCCTCGATGGGGGAGTAGCGGCCCAGCAGGAACTTCACCGCGTCGAGCGCCGACGACTTGCCGCCGTCGTTGGGGCCGGCCAAGATCGTCGGACTCCCGATCGGGATGTCCTCCACCTCGGCCAGCGAGCGAAAACCACGAGTCGAGAAGCTTCCAAGGTGCACTGGCGAACCATCCAGGGCGAGTTGACTGACAGGCCTGACCCCGACGCCGCACCACGTGGAGGGCGGCTTTCAGCAGCCTAAGACGGCTTGATCAAAACCTGATAATCGACACGCCGAGTAATCGCTTTATGCGTCCTTATGGGTGAATGAGCTGGGTTGAAAAACGCTCAGTAACCGCAATTATGCGGATTTGGTTAGGCTTCGTGTGTGGTACCGCCGTTCAGGTGGCGATCCGCACCCTCACCCCGACACCGGCCACGAGTGCACCGGCTCGTTCGTGTGCATCAGGTCCCGGTACCCCCGCAGCACCCGCCGCAGCGCCTCCGGACGCTCCAGCGAGGTCCCGTCGTAAGCCCGGTGGAACGCCCGCGTCTGCCACGTCGCCCCGTTCACCCCGCGCAGGCACCGCTGCTCCACGATCCCCAGCAACCGGTCCCGCTCCCGCTCGTCCACGCCGAGCCCGACCAGGCCCTCGTGCGCCAGCGGCAGCAGCCGCCGCAGCACCAGCTCCACCACCGGGACCGTCCCCAGCCCCGGCCAGTACACCTGCGCGTCGATCCCCCGCCGCGCCCCCGCCAGGAAGTTCTCCTCCGCCGCCGAGAACGACATCTGCGACCACGCCGGCCGCTCGTCCTGCGCCAGCGCGTGCGCCAGCCCGTAGTAGAACGCCGCGTTCGCCATCGTGTCCACGACCGTCGGCCCGGCGGGCAGCACCCGGTTCTCCACCCGCAGGTGCGGCTCGCCCCCCACCACGTCGTACACCGGCCGGTTCCACCGGTAGATCGTCCCGTTGTGCAGCCGCAGCTCCGCCAGCGACGGCACGTCCCCGTCCGCGAGCACCCGCTCCGGGTCCTCCTCCGCGCAGATCGGCAGCAGCGCCGGGAAGTACCGCACGTTCTCCTCGAACAGGTCGAAGATCGACGTGATCCACCGCTCCCCGAACCACACCCGAGGCCGGACGCCCTGCTCCTTCAGCTCGTCGCTGCGGGTGTCCGTCGCCTGCTGGAACAGCGCGATCCTGGTCTCCGGCCACAGCTCCTTGCCCAGCAGGAACGGCGAGTTCGCCCCCACCGCCACCTGCACCCCGGCGATGGCCTGCGCCGCGTTCCAGTACGCCGGGAACCGCTCCGGCGACACCTGGAGGTGGAACTGCGTGCTCGTGCACGCGGCCTCCGGCACGATCGAGTCCGCGGTCATCTGCAACCGCTCGACCCCGTCCACGGTGATCTCCAGGTCCTCGCCGCGCGCCGCCAGCACCTGCTCGTTGAGCAGCGCGTACCGGGGGTTCCCGGACAGCGCGTCCACCGCCATGTGCCTGGCCTGCAACGTCGGCAGCGTCCCGACCATCACCATGTGCGCGTCGACCTCGCGCGCCCGCTTCTCCGCCTGGTTCAGGCTGGTGCGGACGGTGCCCTCCAGCTCGGCGAACCCGCCACCGGCCAGCTCGCGCGGCGGCACGTTGATCTCCACGTTCCACTGGCCCAGCTCGGTGACGAAGTCCGGGTCGGCGATGGCCTCCAACGCCTCCGCGTTGCGCATCGCCGGGTCCCCGGCCTCGTCCACCAGGTTCAGCTCGATCTCCAGCCCGGTCATGGGCCGGTCGACCGCGAACCGCTCCTCTTCCAGCATCCGGGTGAACACGTCCAGGCACCGCCGCACCTTCGTGCGGTAGCGCGTCCGGTCCTCGCGGCTGAACTCGTGCCGCTCGACGTCGTCGCCCACTGCGCCCCTCCACCACCGCGCCCGGTGCGCGGACCCTGCCGAGGCCGCTTCCGGAGCGCGGCGCACGGGTCAGCGTGCGGGTACCGCGATCGCGGTCACCACAAACCCCTCCCGCGCGAGCCACCTGCCGGTGAACCCGGACACCGCCCGCCCGTCCACGACCGGGTGCTCCACGAGCACGCGCGCGGTGAACGTGCCGTCGCGGCCGAGCACCAGCTCGGCGTCCTCGAAGCCCAGCCACCGCCGGGTCAGCGGGAACCACGACTTGTACACGGACTCCTTGGCGCTGAACAGCAACCGGTCCCAGTGCACCGACGCGTCGCGCGCCCCCAGCAGCGCCACCATGTCCTGCTCGCGCGGCAGCGCCACCGCGGCCAGCACGCCCTCCGGGGTCGGCTGGTTCGGCTCCGCGTCGATGCCCAGCGTCCACACGGCCTCGGTGCGCGCGGCGACCGCCGCCCGGTACCCGTTGCAGTGCGTGATGCTCCCGACCACGCCCTCCGGCCACCCCGGTTCCCGCTTCGGCCCCGGCAGCAGCGGCACCGGCGGGAAGCCGAGCTTCGCCAGCGCCCCCCGCGCGCAGTGCCTGCCCGTGGTGAACTCGCGGCGCCGCTTGTCCACCGCGCGCGCCACGTGCTCCTCCTCCTCGGGCAGCAGCACGGCCTCCGGCGGGTCGCCGAACGCCTCCACCGCGGCGACCCCGTCCGGCAGCAGCTCCTCGATCACCGCGCGTCCCCTTCCCGCAGCACGTCCAGCAGCGGAGCACCCGTCCAGCCGCGCGGCTTCCACTCGCGCGGGTAGCCCAGCGACACCTCGTCGAAGCGCACCCCGTCCACCCGGATCGTGCGCGGGATGTGCAGGTGCCCGTACACCGCCACGGCCGCCCGGTACTTCAGGTGCCAGTCGGCGGTCAGCTCGGTGCCGCACCACAGCGCGAACTCCGGGTACCGCAGCACCAGCGTGGGGTCGCGCACCAGCGGCCAGTGGCTGATCAGCACCGTCCTCAGCTCGTGGTCGACCTCGTCCAGCCTGCGCGCGCTCTCCGCGATCCTGGCCCGGCACCACCCGTCGCGGCTCGGGTGCGGGTCCGGGTGCAGGAAGTACTCGTCGGTGCACACCACCCCGGCCTCGACCGCCTTCGCCAGCGCGGACTCCTTGTCCGTCGTGCCCGCGGGCCGGAAGGTGTAGTCGTACAAGGTGAACAGCGGCGCGACCGCCACCGGCCCGCCCTCGCCCTCGAACACCGGGAACGGGTCCTCGGGGGTGTGCACGCCCAGCGAGCGGCACATCTCGACGAGCTGCTGGTAGCGCACCTCGCCCCGGCTCTGCACCGGGTCGTCCTTGGTGGTCCACAGCTCGTGGTTGCCCGGAACCCAGACGACCTCGCGGAACCGCTTGCGCAGCAGGCCCAGCGCCCACTCGACATCGTGGAACTTCTCGCCCACGTCACCGGCGACGATCAGCCAGTCGTCCGGCGATGGCGCGGTCAGCTCGGTGACGAACTCCCGGTTCTGCTGGTACGTCACGTGCAGGTCGCTCGTCGCGAGCAGGCGTGGTCGGCGTGTCACGAAGCCGAGGGTAGCCAGCTCGGCAAAGACCGTTCATCCGCTCGTCGCTCCTGGGGTGCCGCCCGTCCTCGTCAGGGGTCCGCGCGACGCTGGAGGCGTCCGCTCGGCGCGCGGGCGGTTATAGCCGACCGACCGACTTCCTAGCGTGATGGTCGTCACGATCGCGTTCTCGGAGGAGCCTGATGAGCGAGCAGATCCCCAGCTCCGCCACCGCGCCGCAACCGTTCGGCCGAACGGTGGGCGCGGAGATCGTCCGCCACGCGCGCCAGCACGCCCACCCGGCCGTGGCCCCGCGCCGCCCGGCGGAGGACGCGGCGCTCGCGGCGCTGCTCCGCGCGCGTCAGCGGAGCGGCGAGGGGCAGCAGTGGAGCAGACGGCCGCAGGAGCCGCCCGCGCGGCCGGCGCAGGCGGACGTGGTGGAGCGGTTGGCGTCCCGGATAGTCCCGCCCGCGCTCTGGACGGCGGTGGAACCGCTGATCCCGCCCGCGAAGGTGCGGCGGCAGGGCGGTGGGCGCGGCCGGGTGTCGGACCGGGCGGTGTTCACGGCGATCGCGTTCGTGCTGACCAGCGGGTGCGCCTGGCGGCACCTGCCCGCGACGTTCGGGGTGACGGTGCCGACGGTGCACCGGCGGTTCCAGGAGTGGACCGACACCGGGCTGTGGATCAGGCTGCGGCGGATCGCGGAGGAGGGGCGGTTCGAGGACGCGGACTGGCTGCGGATGATCGTGGAGGCGGCGGAGCGGCGGGGGACTCGGGCGGCGGGGTGAGCGCCTGGCGGTGAGCGGCGGGCGGACCGGGTGTCGGCGGCGATCACCCGGAAGGCGGTGGGGCGCGGGCGTTCCCGAAGGTTCGGGGGTGCTACGGCCGCGCCCCGGCCAGGTCCACCAGCGCGGCCAACCGCGCGTCCCCGCGCCCTGCGGGCAACCGGCCGCCCCTGGCCAGCAGCACCTGCCCGTGCAGCGCGCCCCACACCACCTCGGTGAACACGTCCGGATCGTGGTGGCGGCGCAGGGGTTCCAGTGCGTCCCGCAGCGCGGCGAACGCGTCGCGCAGCGGCTGCGGGGTGTCCGGCGCGTCGAACGCGAGCGGTGCGGAGAGGGTGAACATCGCGTCGTAGCAAGCCGGGTTGTCCTCCGCGAACCCGGTGTAGGCGCGCGCGAGCCCCACGAGCCCGTCCGCGCCCCCGAGCCGCTCGGCCAGTTCCGCGAACCCCTCGACGGCGACCGCCGCGATGATCGCGTCCTTGCCGGAGAAGTGGCTGTACAGCACGGGTTGGCTGTACTCGATCAGCTCGGCGAGCCGCCGCGTGGTGACCGCCTCCCACCCCTCAGCCTCGGCCAACCCGCGCGCGGCGCCGACGATCGCCCGCCGCCGCTCGGCCCGTTCCCGCTCCTTGCGCTCCTGTGGTGGCACGGTGGCGATCCTAGCAGTGCTAGCTATCCGATCGGCGCTAGTGCTAGCGTCGATCAAAAATCTAGCAACGCTAGGAGAGTGCTGTGCAGTTGTTCGCCGTGGTTCTGACCGTCGCCGCCGCACTGGGCATCATCGTGATCGGCGCCCTGTACCTGCTCGTGCCGCACCGCGTCGCGAGCGCGTTCGGCCTGCCCGCCTGGCCGGAGGAACCGGGGGAAACCGGCTGGCTGAACCTGAAGGGCGTGCGCGACGTGGTCTCCGGCCTGGTGATCCTGATCCCGCTGATCCTGGGGCACCCGGATCTGACCGGCTACGTGCTCCTGGCCGCCGCCCTCACCCCGCTCGGCGACATGCTGACCATCCTGCGCCACAAGGGGAACCGCACCCTGGCGTACGGGATGCACGGCGGCACGGCGGTGGTCGTGGCGCTTGCGGGGGCGCTGCTGCTGGCGGGCTGAACTCGCTGCCGCAGGGGACGCAGGGGACGTCGGGGGCGCGGCAGGCCCCGCGCCCTAGTCCGCGTGCACCCCGGCCCGGTACTTCGGCACCCGCACGCTCACCTTCGTCCCCAACCCCTGCGCCGTCTCCACGACCAACCCGTAGTCGTCCCCATAGCACCGCCGCAGCCGCTCGTCGATGTTCCCCAGCCCGATCCCCGCCGTGGCCCCGACCTTCCCCGCCAACGTCCGCCGCAGCGCCTCCGGGTCCATCCCGATCCCGTCGTCCTCCACGGTGATCCGCGCCTCGTCCCCCGCGTCCTCCGCCGTGATCGAGATCAGCCCCGGCCCGACCTTCCCCTCCATCCCGTGCCGCACCGCGTTCTCCACCAGCGGCTGCAAGCACAGGAACGGCACCGTCACCGGCAGGACCTCCGGCGCGATCTGCAGCGTCACCTGCAACCGCTCGCCGAACCGCGCCCGCTCCAGCGCCAGGTACTGGTCGATCGACTTCAGCTCCTCCGACAGCGTCGTGAAGTCCCCCGCGCGCCGGAACGAGTACCGGGTGAAGTCCGCGAAGTCCAACAACAACGTCCGCGCCCGCTCCGGGTTCGTCCGCACGTACGACGCGATCGCCGACAGCGAGTTGTAGATGAAGTGCGGCGAGATCTGCGCCCGCAGCGCCCGCACCTCCGCCTCCACCAACCGCGTCCGCGACCGGTCCAGCTCGGCCAGCTCCAGCTGCCCCGACGCCCACCGCGCCACCTCGTTCGTCGCCCGCACCAGCCCGGCCGACGCCTCCCGGCTGTACGCCGCCAGCACCCCGACGACCCGCCCCTCCACGGTCAGCGGCGCCAGGACGGCGGTGTGCACCGGGCAGTCCGGCTCGGGGCAGGACACGTCGAACGCCCGCGTCCGCCCGGTCGCGAACACCTCCCGCGCGAGCCCCAGCGCCTCCGCCGAGTGGTGCTCACCGGCGCCCTCCCAGGCGACCACCTGCTCCTCGTCGGTCAGCGCCAGCGCAGGCGTCCCCAGCAGGGTCCGCAGGTGCCGCGCGGACTTGCGCGCCGCGTCCGGCACCAGCCCGGCCCGCAGCGGCGGGGCCGCCGACCACGCCGTGTGCAGCGTCTCGAACGTGATCCGCTGCTCCTGGGTGACGAAGTCGTTGCGCCGCTTGGACGTCCACCACAGCGTCACCACCACCGCGACCCCGGCGAGCAGCACCGCGCCCGCCGTCCCCAGCGCCGTCACAACCGGTCCTGACTGCGCAGTCCCAGGTTCTCCGGCGCGTGCAACCGCACCATCACGTGGTTCACCCCCGGTGGCACCCGCTTCGGCGTCGCCAGCGACACCGCGTACATCACCACGAACCCCAGCGGCGCCGTCCACGCCGCCGGGCGGGCCAGGAACGCGTGGTACCAGGCGTCGCTCGGCCCCGCCGCGATCGTCACCATCCCGGCCGCCAGCGCGGGCACCCCGCCCGCGAGCATCCCGGCGACCGCGCCGACCGTCGTGATCCGCGTGCTCCAGATCCCCAGCACCAGCAGCGGGCACAGCGACGACGCCGCCACCGCGAACGCCAGCCCCACCACGTCCGCCACCGGCACCCGCCCCAGCAGCGGCGTCACCAGCAGCGGCGCGGTCACCGCCACCAGCGTCGCCAGCCGGAACCCGCGAACCCCGCGCAACCGCAGCACGTCCCGGCTCAGCACCCCGGCCAGCGACACGATCAACCCGGACGAGGTCGACAGGAACGCCGCCACCGCCCCGCCCGCCACGAGCGCGCCCAGCAGCTGCCCGCCGAGCCCGCCGACGACCCGGCTCGGCAGCACCAGCACCACCGCGTCGGTGTCCCCGGTCATCAGCAGCTCCGGCGTGTACAACCGCCCGAGCGCCCCGTACAGCGGCGGCATCAGGTAGAACACGCCCAGCAGCCCCAGCACGATCAGCGTGGTCCGCCGTGCCGCCCTGCCGTTCGGGTTGGTGTAGAAGCGCACGATCACGTGCGGCAGCCCCATCGTGCCCAGGAACGTCGCGATGATCAGCGAGTACACCGAGTACAGCCCGAACCGCTCGCCGCCGCTGCTGGGCAGCGACCAGCTCTGCCCGGTGTTGTGCGGGATCGACTTCATGTGCGGCACCGCCGCGCCCTGCGGGAACACCAGCCGCGACCCGGCGGCCACGGTGTGCTCGCCGCCCTCCAGCAGCACCAGCCCGTCCACCCGCTCGCCGTCGACCTCGCCGGTCCCGCTGAACCCGACCGGCCGCCGCACGTCGACCACCGTCGTCTTCTCGAACGACACCGACGTCTCACGCGGGAACACCGGGAAGTCCGCCTCCGCCATGCCCCGCGCGCCCTGCGACTGCCAGGCCAGCACCAGGAACACGGCGGGCACCGCGATCGCGGTCAGCTTGAGCCAGTACTGGAACGCCTGCACGAACGTCACGCTGCGCATCCCGCCGGACAGCACGTTCGCCGTCACCACCACCGCCACCAGCGCCGCGCCCACCCAGCTCGGCGTGCCGATCACCGTGTGCAGGGTCAGCCCCGCGCCCTGGAACTGCGGCAGCAGGTACAGCCACCCGATGCCCAGGGCCAGCCCCGACGCCACCGCCCGCACCACCGGCGAGCCGAACCTGGCCTCCGCGAAGTCCGGCAGCGTGTACGCGCCGCTGCGCCGCAGCGGGGCCGCGACCAGGGCCAGCAGCACCAGGTAGCCCGCCGCGTAGCCGACCGGGAACCACAGCATGTCCGGCCCGTGCGCGAACACCAGCCCCGCGATGCCCACGAACGAGGCCGCCGACAGGTACTCGCCGCCGATCGCCGAGGCGTTCCACCACGGCGACACGGTCCTGGACGCCACGAAGAAGTCCGAGGTCGTCCTGGACACCCGCAGCCCGTAGCCGCCCACCAGCATCGTGCCCAGCACCACCAGCAGCACGGCGACCAGGCCGTACGTGCTGCTCACGAACGCTCCACCAGCTCGGCGAACTCGGCCTCACCGCGCTCGGCCTGCCGCACGTAGAACCAGCCCGCGCCCACCAGCACCGGGAACACCAGCACGCCCAGCACCAGCCACGGCATCTGCAACCCGAGCAACCGCTGCTCGGCGACGCCGGGGACCAGCGCGAACAGCAGCGGCAGCGCGGAGACCGCCCCGCACACCACCGCGCACAGCGTGAAGCCGAGCCTGCGCTGCGAGCGGATCAGCGACCGCATGTAGACCGCGCCCAGCTCGCTCTGCTCGTCGATCTCGCGGGACGCCGGGTACGGCCGGGGCGCGCGCGGCGCGCGGGTGCGCGGGCTGGTCACCACGACGCGCTGGGCGGGCGCCGGGGCCGGACCGTGCTCCCGGCCGACCGGCAGCGCCCGACCGCCCCGGAACCGGCCGGAGCCCATGCCCGACCGCCCAGAGCCAGAGCCAGAGCCCGCGCCCGAGCCGTCCGCCGAGCCCGGCTCCCCGGACCCGCCGCTCACGACGGCTGCCGGTTGCGCCGCACCAGGAGCTGCCGCAGGTGCCGGGCGTGCCGCCTGCTCACCGGCAGCACCGCCCCTCCGATGTTCACGCTCAGGTGCCCGTCCTCCAGCCGCAGCTCGTCGATGTGCCCCAGGGACACCAGGTGGCTGCGGTGGATGCGCACGAACCCGGCGCTGCGCCAGCGCTCCTCCAGCCCGTTCAGCGCCGCCCGCACCAGCCCGCTGCCGGTCGCCGTGTGCAGCCGCGCGTAGTCGCCGTGCGCCTCCACGTAGCGGATCTCCGCGAGCCGGATGAACCGGGTGATCCCGCCCAGCTCCACCGGGATGACCTCGTCGCCCACGTCCGGCGCCCGCTCGACCGGCGCGGCCTGCGGCGCGGGCTGCTCGACCGGCCTGCTCTCCAGCACCTCGTGCACGATCCGGTGCACCGACTCGGCCAGCCGCTCCTGCCGCACCGGTTTCAACAGGTAGTCGAGCGCCTTCAGCTCGAACGCCTCCACCGCGGGCTCCTGGTGCGCGGTCACGAACACGATCGGCGGCGGCTGCGCGAACCGGGACAGCACCCGCGCCAGGTCCAGCCCGTCCAGGCCGGGCATCCGGATGTCCAGGAACACCGCGTCCACGGCCTGCCCCGCGTCCATCGCCCGGTGCAGCGTGCGCAGCGCCTTGGTCGCGTCCCCGACCGCCTCCACGTGCCCGACCCTCGGATCGGACCGCAGCAGGTAGACGAGGTCCTCCAGCGCAGGCGGCTCGTCGTCCACGGCGAGCACCCGCAGCGGTCGCCCGAGCGCCCCCCGGCGTTCGGGCCCCTCGCACAGAGGACAGGGCAGACCTGAGGTCATCGACATCCAATGCGGTGTTCTCGGCGGCGTCGGCGATTAGACCATCGGGCGGCCATCCTCGTACTTGGAGGGCGTCCAGGGCAATGGTCGCAGCGCGTCCCGCACGTCGCGCAGCGCCACCTCCAGCTCCAGGTGCGCCTCCTCGGCCCGCCGCGCCGCCGTCCCCACCGACCCCGAGGCCGCCGCACCGGCCAGCCTGCCCGCCGCGCACCGCAGCCGGTGCGCCGACTCGGCGAGCCGGTCCGCCTCACCGGCCAGCGCGCCCAGCGCCTCCAGCAGCTCCCCGATGGTCGCTGGCTGTGACGATGTCACCCCGGCCCGCTGATCGTCGGCCAGTGGGTTCACCTCCCCGTGTCACGCCGGTGACGGGGAACCGATCGTCCCGCCGCACCTGCACGGGGGTCAACGGCGCGGGGGAGTGGTCTCAATCGGTTAAACCAGCACCGCCCGCGAACCACCCCGTCCGTCACCCGCGGTCACCACTTCGGGTTGCTCGTCGCGCGGATCGACCTCGCCTGTCCTTACGGTCCAGCCAGTGATCACGTGGTCCAGATCACGTGGTCGCACAACCGGGAGGCTCGGGCACCGGCGCCCCTGCCCTCCGAACTCCCGGTTCGGACGCAGCCGAACGAGAGCGTGAACCGGCAGGGCAGGGGATTCTCGACGTGGCTCCACGGTGCGGCGGTTCGAGGTGGATCAAATGGACGGTCTCCGGGACGAGCGGCGCTCACGCGTCCTCACCAGGCTGGTCGCCTGCGCGGTCATGGGGCTCATCTCCGGCGCCCTGGCGCTGGTCACGGCCACCGGCGCGTCGGCCCAGGGTGCGGACTGGGATGCCATCGCGCGCTGCGAAAGCGGGGGCAACTGGTCGATCAACACCGGCAACGGCTACTACGGGGGGCTCCAGTTCAACCCCGGCACGTGGGCGGCCAACGGCGGCAGCGGGATGCCGCACCAGGCCTCGCGCGAGGAGCAGATCCGCGTGGCGGAGAACGTGCTGCGCTCCCAGGGCATCGGCGCCTGGCCGCACTGCGGTCGGGGCAAGGCGACCGGGGCCGCTCCGGCCGCCGCTCCCGCTGCCCCCTCCGGCGGCGTCCAGACCGCCGCGGCGCCCGTCGCAGCCGCTCCCGCGCCCGTCGCGGTGGCCGGTTCGACCGACAACCCGGACGGCGACTACACCATCCAGCCCGGCGAGACCCTGTCGTCCATCGCGGACGCGCACGGGATCGCGGGCGGGTGGCGAGCGCTGGTCGAGAAGAACCCCGAGTTCCTGACCAATCCCGACCTGATCTACCCCGGCCACCGGATCACCCTCCGGTAACCGGCTCCCGGTGGGGTGGCGCGAAGGCCCCGCCTCACCGGTGACCAAGCTCCGACCGCTCCAGGTCGCCCCACGGACGCGGGTCGCCTTCGCGACGACGCGCCCGAGAGCGGAGCCGCCGATCACCCGCACGCCGCAAGCCCGTTCCGCCGCGTTCGCGCGGTGGCGCCCACCTGCCACGAGGAGGACCACCTGGACCGTCGAACCGGAGTGCGCCGGGACCCCACATCCCGGCGCGGCCCGATCACCGCGCGACCGTCCTCCGCGCGGTGATCGGGCCGGATGGCGGGGCGGCCTCCGGGTCGCCCCTTTCGCTTGTGCGGCAACGGTTCGCGTTGCGCTCGCGCGGCCTGAGGGTGTTTTTCCCAGCGGGGCAAGGAGATCCGCCTCCGCCGCGCGACCGGCGTCCTTGCTCCGCTTGCGCGGCAAGGGTTTCCGCCTCCGCCTGGGCGGCTCAGCCCAGCGCGGCCAGCAGCGACTCGGCGGCCTGCCGCAACCCGCCGTACCCGGTCTCCTCCGCCAGCCCGAGCCCGATCCGGGCGTGCCGCACCGCGTCCGCCCGCCGCCCGGCGGCCAGCAGCGCGGGCGCCAGCAGCACGTGGGCCTGCACGACCCCGTGCCGGTAGCCGATCCCGCCGGACAGCTCCAGCGCCCGCAGGTGCGCCGCGACCGCCGCCTCCGGGTTCGCCAGGTGCCGCTGCACCAGGCCCAGCGCGTTGTGCACGTCCGCCTCGATCCGGGGGCTGCCGCCGAGCCCCTGCACCAGGGCCAGCGCCCGCTGGGCCGTCCGCAGCGCCTCGCCGTGCTCACCGGCCAGGCACAGCGCGGCGGCCAGGTGCGCGGTGGTCTCCGCGTGCGGCGGCCGGGCCCCGGTGCGGGCCCACCCGTCCCGCGCCTCCCGCAGCCACCGGACCGCGCCGGGGTGGTCGCCGCGCGCTCCCCGGCACCGCCCGCGCAGGTCCGCGCCCGACGCGGCCAGGTTCACCGCGCCCACCCGCAGCGCCAGCCCGTGGCCCTCGCGCAGCAGCTCCTCGGCGGCGTCGAGCTCCCCGCGCGCCAACCGGACCGCGCCGAGCCCGATCACCCCCGCGCACCGCGCGTGCGTCAGTTCCCCCGACACACCAACGACTTCCCGGAACCGGGCCTCGGCCTCGGCCAGCTCGCCCACGTCCAGCGCGACCACCCCGGCGGCCCCGGCGAGCAGCCACACCGCGCGCCCCACCGGGTTCCCCCCGCGCGCGGCGCTCCTGGCCGCCCCCAGGTCGCCGAGGTTCCGGTGCGCGGCGACGACGTGCGCCAGGACCACGCCCTCGGCCTCGGCGTCGTCGGCCGCGCGCGCCGCGTCGCCCGCCGCGCGCACCGCGTTCAGGAACTCCCCGTGGTGCCCGTGCGAGCCGAGGAACCCGCCGACCGCCTCCACCAGCGACCAGGCCATCGGCAGCGGTCCCCGGCGCGCGCACTGCTCGGTGGCCGCCAGCAGGCTCGGCCGCTCCGCCGCCAACCAGGCGCGCGCGGCTGCGGCGTCCGGCAGCACCTGGTTCGCACGCGCGGGCCTGACCTCGGGGAACAGCACGTCGCCCACGGCGGAGGCGGTGCTCAGGTACCAGTCGAACAGCCTGCCGCGCGCGGCCTCCAGGTCGTCCCCTGCGGCGTGGGCGCGCTCGGCCGCGTACTCGTGCAGCAGGTCGTGCACGGCGAACCGCTCGTCACCGACCCGCTGCAGCAGGTTCGCCGCCGCCAGCTCCTCGGTGAGCGCGCGGGCGGTGGCCTCGTCCGCGCCCAGCAGCGCGGCGGCGCCGAACGCGCTGAAGTCCGGGCCGGGCAGCGAACCGGTGAGGCGGAACAGCTTCGCGGCGTCCGGCCGCAGCGCGGCGTGCGAGAGGTCGAACGCCCGGCGCACCGCGGCGCTGTCGTCGTCCGGGACCGCCAAGGCGGACAACCGGTCCCCGCCGCGCAGATCGTCCACATAGGACCGGATGTCGGTGGTGTGCGCGCCGACCAGGTTGCCGAGCGCGATGCGCAGCGCCAGCGGCAGGTACCCGCAGAGCCGGGCCAGCTCGCGCAGCGCGTCCCCCTGCTCGTCGGCGGCCTCGGGGGCGAGCGAGCGGGTCAGCAGCGTCCAGGCCTCGTCGTGGCGCAGCACGTCCAGCCGGACCACCGCCGCCCCGACGTCCCCGCCGAGCTCGTTCCGGCTGGTAATCACCACGGAGCACTCGGGGACGTCCGGCAGCAGCGGCAGCACCTGGGCGGCGGACGCGGCGTTGTCGAGCGTGATCAGCACCCGCCGCCCGCGCAACCGTTCGCGGTAGGCGCGGACGAGTCCCGCCTCGTCGACCGGGATGCTGTCGGGTCGGGCCCCGAGCGCCCGCAGGAACCGGGCGAGCACGGTGGCGGTGCCGAGCGGCGGTAACGTGGAGTGCCCGCGCAGGTCCGCGTACAACTGCCCGTGGTGGTACCGCTCGCGCACCGCGTGACCG
This sequence comes from Actinosynnema pretiosum, assembly GCF_024171695.1. Lineage (GTDB taxonomy): Bacteria > Actinomycetota > Actinomycetes > Mycobacteriales > Pseudonocardiaceae > Actinosynnema > Actinosynnema pretiosum. The sequence continues at coordinate 21,791 of NZ_JAMTCF010000030.1, forward strand.
ACCGTCACCGCGAACGCGGTCTTCCCGACCCCCGGCGGCCCGCACACGGCGACCACGGCGGTGGGCTCGCCGAGCAGCGACGTCACCAGGTCCAGCTCGTCGGCGCGCCCCACGAAGTTCCCCACCGGCGCGGGCAGCTGCGACACCGGCGACCACCCGGAGGGCAGCGGCCCCCGGAGCGCGGGATCGCCGGTGAGCACCGAGTGGTGCACGGCCCTGAGCGACTCGCCGGGGTCCACGCCCAGCTCGCGCGCGAGGGCGGTGCTGGCCTGCCGGTAGGCGTCGAGCGCGTCGGCCTGCCGGTCGGCCCGGTGGAGCGCCACCATGAGCTGCGACCAGAACCGCTCGCGCAGCGGGTGCCTGGCGGTGAGCCGCCGCAGGTCCGGTACCAGCTCGGCCCCGTGCCCGAGCCGCAGCCGCGCGTCCACCAGCTCGGCCGTGACCCGGAGCTGCTCCTCGACCAGCGCGGGCGCCTCGTCGGCGTGCAGCGCCTCGGACGGCACGTCCGCGAGCGCCGGTCCGCGCCAGCAGTCGAGCGCCCGCTGGTAGTGCTCGACGGCGGAGCCGAAGTCCTTGGCGGAGGCGGCGAGCGCCCCGTGGGCGGCGTGGTCGGCGAACCGGTGCAGGTCGACGGAACCGTGCGGGAGGTCGATCAGGTAGCCGGAGGGCGTGGTGTGGATGAGCTGGGGCTCCCCGAGCGCCCGGCGCAGCCGCATGACGTAGACGGCGAGCGTGTGCGCGGCGCGAGCGGGCGCCCGCTCCCCCCACACGGCCCGGACCAGCTCGGCGGACGACACGGCCCGGTTGGCGCCCATGACGAGCGAGGCGAGCACGATCCGCTGCTTGGGCGCGGTGACGGCGACGGCCACCCCGCCCCGCCGGACGAGCAGCGGTCCGAGCACCCCGAACTCGTCGTCACCAAACCCGATCCCCAAGTCCCAACCCATTTCGCGCTCGTAGGTCCCGAAAGATCATCGCTGGTATCGGGGGCGGGGGTGAACACCGAACGGACGTGCCGATTGGGCTGGACGGCGCAATCAACGCTGAGGTGAGGCCTCGTCGGCGAGCAGGTCTCGGAGCAGCGCGTGGCGGAACTGGTAGACGGGGCCGACGGTGCGCAGGAGGCCGCGCGGGAGGCACCGCAGGAGCGTCACCCCCGCCGGTCGCCCGTCCCCGGACGGGAGCCCGCCCGTGAGGAACCGGAAGGGCAGGGAGAAGGTGGCCGGCAGCAGCAAGCCCGTGATCAGCCCTTCGCGGATCTGGTGACGGGCGCCCGGCACCCAGGTGGGAGCGGTCCACCAGGCGAAGTCCCGACTCCCCTCGGCGCCGAGCCGCCGTGCGATGAACGAGAGCGCGGCACGGGCTTCCTCCTCGGAGTGCGGCGGCCTCGGGCGTCCCGGCTCCCCGGTGCAGGCGAGGGGCACGGCCTGATCGAGCAGGCGGGTGGTGACCGCGTCGACGGTGGGCAGGCCGCCCAGCGCGTCGATGTCCGTCAGCGGGTAGGCGTCGCGGAGCAGGCTGATGACCAGCGGGCTGCGCGCGGCCCGGCTCAACGGGGCGCTCTCGTCGGCCAGCGCGTCGAGCAAGGCCCGCCACTCCTCCGGCGGCACGGTTCTGAGGTTCCTCCGCAGGTACTCCACGGCGTCGCGGGGGGGGTCAGGGGTTGGATCTCCAGCGCGGCGGCGCTCAGCAGCACTTCGCCGGTCGTCGCCAGCTCGGCGGTGCGGGTGAGCAGGACCAGGGGGAAGTCCGCGTACCGGCCGAGCTGCCGAAGCGCTGTCGCCCTGCGCGACTCGGGGATCTCGTCCAAGCCGTCCAGGAAGACCGCGATCCGCTTGTCCCGCAGCAGTTCCCCGACGGCCCGCCAGGGGCTGGAGCTCGGCGAGCTTCGCAGCCAGCCAGTCGTGCACCGGGGTCGTGCCGGGGTCCCACTTCTGGAGGGTGAGCAGCACCGGCACGGGAACCCTCGGGTCGCCGCAGGCGCGCCGATGCTCCAGCGCGGCCAGCAGCAGCAGGATCGCGGCCGAGCTCTTGCCCGCGCCCGGCTCTCCGGTGATCACCAGCCGCCCGGAGGGCAGGCCGCCGTACACCGCGAAGAGATCGTGGTGGTCACCCTCGACCAAGCGGTCGGCGGTCACCGGCTCGATGCCCGGCAGTGGGGCGAACCTGCCCAACCTGTCGGTTGCCGTCGCCGTCGACACCGGACCCGCGACCAGGTCCGACCGCCGCCAGCGGATCGGCAGGTGCTCCGGCTCCAGCAGCCCGCGCTCCCGCGCGGCGGTCTCCCACTGCGCGGTGACCGCCTCGGCCAGCGAATCGGCCAGCCGGTCCAAGCGCGTCGGCTCAGGCGGAGGCCCCGAGAACACGGTGACGTCCCGCGCGCGACCCACCTGGATCGCGCGCTCGACCCGCCCGTGAACGTGGTCCCCGGCTAACTCCTCGTCTGCCACACCAACCCCCTGGAAGGACGGCTACACCGCCTCCAACCGCCCCACCTCGACCACCCGCACCACGGCGTTCCCGGCCTCGTCCGACTCCTCCAGGTCGACCTCCGCCGTGAACCCCCAGTCCCGGTCGCCCGCCGGGTCCTCGAACACCTGCCGGACCTCCCACCGCTCCGCACCCTCGGTGATCAGGAGCAGTTGCGGGCCGCGCGCGTCCGGGCCGGTGCCGATGTCCGAGTGCTCCTCGAAGTACGGCTCCAGCGCCTCGCGCCACTCGTCCGCGCCCCAGCCCGCCTCGCCGTCGAGCTGGCCCAGCTCGTAGTAGTTCCGCCTCGCCGCCAGCTCCACCCGCCGGAACAGCGCGTTCCGCACCAGCACCCGGAACGCCCGCAGGTTGCGGGTCACGGCGGGTGGGGCGTCGTCGTGGACCTGCTCCTCGCCGGGGTTGCGCAGCTTCTCCCACTCGTCGAGCAGGCTGGAGTCGACCTGGCGCACCAGTTCGCCCAGCCACTCGACCAGGTCGTTCAGCTCCTCGGTCTTCGCGTCCTCCGGCACGGTCTGGCGCAGCGCCTTGTACGCGTCCGCCAGGTACCGCAGCACCAGCCCCTCGGACCGCGCCAGCTGGTAGTACGACACGTACTCGGCGAACGTCATCGCCCGCTCGAACATGTCCCGCACCACCGCCTTCGGCGACAGGTGGTGGTCCGCGACCCACGGGTGGCCGCGCCGGTAGGTGGTGAACGCGGCCTCCAGCAGCTCCTGCAGCGGCTTCGGCCAGGTCACCTCCTCCAGCAGCTCCATCCGCTGGTCGTACTCGATGCCCTCGGACTTCATCGCGCCGATGGCCTCGCCGCGCGCCTTGTGCTCCTGCGCGCCGAGGATCTGCCTCGGGTCGTCCAGGATCGACTCGATCACCGACAGCACGTCCAGCGCGTAGCCGGGGGCCGCCGGGGCGAGCAGCTCGATCGCGGCCAGCGCGAACGGGGACAGCGGCTGGTTCAGCGCGAAGTTGACCTGCAGGTCCACCGTCAGCCGGATGCCGTCGGCGTCCTGCTCGACCACGCCCGCCGTGCGCAGGCCCCGGTACATCGAGATCGCCCGCAGGATGTGCTTGCGCTGCGCGGGCCTCGGCTCGTGGTTGTCCTCCAGCAGGTGCCGCATCGCCGCGAACGCGTCGCCCGGCCTGCCGATGACGTTGAGCAGCATCGCGTGGCTGACCTGGAAGCTCGACGTGAGCGGCTCCGGCTCGGCGTCGCGCAGGCGCTCGAACGTCTGGTCGCTCCACGACACGAAGCCCTCGGGCGCCTTCTTGCGCACGACCTTGCGCCGCTTCTTCGGGTCGTCACCGGCCTTGGCCAGCGCCTTCTCGTTCTCCACCACGTGGTCCGGCGCCTGCACCACGACGGTGCCCATCGTGTCGTACCCGGCGCGCCCGGCCCGTCCCGCGATCTGGTGGAACTCGCGCGCCTTCAGGTGCCGGGTGCGCGTCCCGTCGTACTTCGACAGCGCGGTGAACAGCACCGTGCGGATCGGCACGTTGATGCCGACGCCGAGGGTGTCCGTGCCGCAGATGACCTTGAGCAGCCCGGCCTGCGCCAGCTGCTCGACCAGCCGCCGGTACTTGGGCAGCATCCCCGCGTGGTGCACGCCGATGCCGTGCCTGACCAGCCGCGACAGCGTCTTGCCGAACCCGGACGTGAACCGGAATCGCCCGATCGTGGTGGCGATGGCGTCCTTCTCCGCGCGCGTCGCCACGTTCACGCTCATCAGCGACTGCGCCCGCTCCAGCGCCGACGCCTGGGTGAAGTGCACGACGTACACCGGGGCCTCGTTGCCGTGCAGCAGCTCCTCGATCGTCTCGTGCAGCGGCGTCGTCACGTACTGGAAGTTCAGCGGCACCGGGCGCTCCGCCGAGCGCACCACGGCCGTGGTCCGACCGGTTCGCCTGGTCAGGTCCTGCTCGAAGAAGGTGACGTCACCGAGCGTCGCCGACATCAGCACGAACTGCGCCTTCGGCAGCTCGATCAGGGGAACCTGCCACGCCCAGCCCCGGTCGGGCTCGGAGTAGAAGTGGAACTCGTCCATCACGACGATGCCCACGTCCGCGTCCGCGCCGTCGCGCAGGGCGATGTTCGCCAGGATCTCCGCGGTGCAGCAGATGATCGGCGCGGTCTCGTTGACCGACGCGTCGCCGGTCATCATGCCGACCTTGTCCGCGCCAAAGGCCTCGATCAGCGCGAAGAACTTCTCCGACACCAGCGCCTTGATCGGCGCGGTGTAGAAGGTCCGCCTGCCTTGGGCCACGGCGGCGAAGTGCGCGCCGAGCGCGACCATGCTCTTCCCGGAGCCGGTCGGCGTGCTCAGGATGACGTTCGCCCCCGACACGATCTCGATCAAGGCCTCCTGCTGCGCCGGGTACAGCTGGAGGCCTTGGTCCCACGCCCAGTCGGAGAAGGCGTCGAAGAGGGTGTCTGCGTCGGGTTCGGCGGGGAGCCGTTCGGTGAGTGTCATCGCAGGCAGATAGTAGGCGAACCGGCCGACAAGATCCGTTCGCCCGCGCCCGTCCGGCCGGGCGCGTCGGGCCGCCCGGCGCCACCTCCGAGTGGCGCGGGAGGTGGCTGGAGCGGGCTGAGCGCGGTGGACGGGGGTGGCGTGCCGCCCGGTCGGGCCGCGAACGGGGGTTCGGGGCGACCGAAACAGCGTCAGCGGGGGAGCGGGAACGGTCGGAACCGCCCTGGCGCGTCGGACGCCCGTCGACCGGCGGGCCCTCGGGCGCCGCCCGCGAGCCGCCGCAGGGGCCCGAACCGGCGGAGAACCCCGCGACCGGGGGGTGAAAAGGCCGGGGAACGCCCTGGAGGGGGTGCTCCCCGGCCCGAGAACCGCTGGAGGGGACCTACGCGGCGGCCAGCTCGTCCCGCCGACCGATCAGCTCCAGCTCCGCCCGCGCCCGCTTCGGCTTGGTCGGCCGCATCCCGGCGTCCCGGCAGCGCCGCACCACGCTCGGGTGCTCGCGCAGCAGCCGCAGCCCCCGCCGCACCAGGTACGGGACCGGCTTGCGCGCCTCCACCACGTCCCGCGCGAACCGCCGCACGAACGTCAGCGGCGCGCTCGGGTCCAGCACGACCGCGTCGCCCAGCACCCCGGCGTCCCGGCACAGCTCGACCAGCCGGTCCGCGAACAACCCCTCGGCCAGGAACGCGGGCGCCCCGTTCAGGGCCACCTTCTGGCTGCCGACCCGCGAGTCGGAGGCGAACTCGTACACCGGGGCCTGCACCGAGCCGGTGGTGGCCAGCTCCACGATCGCGCCGAGCGCGGCGTCGACGTCCCAGGACAGCGGCGAGTCCCAGTCGGCGACCCCGTCGGAGCGCCGGGGGAGCAGGGGATCGGTCCCCTCGCGGTAGAAGTCGTCCAGGCGCAGGACCGGCCAGCCCAGGTGGGCGGCGAGGTGGGTCTTGCCCGAACCGGAGGGGCCCGCGAGCAGCACTACTCGCGCGTGAACGGCAGGTGACGGCACGGGGGCCAAGTGTCGCACATCCGGGTGAAAAAATGCGCTTGACCCGGTCTGTAGCCCAGGTCACGCGGCGCAGCCGACCGGTCGGGGACCGTCACCCTGGGGAGTTAGAGTCGACCCCGTGAGCGACGGGATGTTCGACGAGGGCCTGTTCGGCGTCGCACCGGAGGAGAAGGCGGCCCGGATCGCCGCGAACGCGCCGCTGGCCGCGCGGATGCGCCCGCGCACCCTGGACGAGGTGGTCGGCCAGGACCACCTGCTCGGTCCCGGCGCCCCGCTGCGCAGGCTCGTCGAGGGCGCCGCGCCCGCGTCCGTGCTGCTCTACGGGCCGCCGGGCACCGGCAAGACCACCCTCGCCACCCTCGTCTCGCAGGCCACCGGCAGGCGCTTCGCCGCCCTGTCCGCGCTGTCGGCGGGCGTCAAGGAGGTCCGCGCGGTCATCGAGGAGGCCAAGCGCAGGCTGGTGCGCTCCGGCGAGGCGACCGTGCTGTTCATCGACGAGGTCCACCGCTTCTCCAAGACCCAGCAGGACGCGCTGCTCGGCGCGGTCGAGGACCGGATCGTGCTGCTGGTGGCCGCGACCACCGAGAACCCGTTCTTCTCCGTGGTCTCCCCGCTGCTGTCCCGCTCGCTGGTGCTCCAGCTGCGCCCGCTCACCGACGAGTCGGTGCGCGAGCTGGTCCGCCGCGCCGTCGCCGACGAGCGCGGGCTGAACGGCCAGGTCACCGTCGCCCCCGACGCCGAGGACCACCTGGTGCGGCTGGCGGGCGGCGACGGCAGGCGCGCGCTCACCGCGCTGGAGGCCGCCGCCGACACGGTGCTGGCGGGCGGCGCCCCGTCCGGCGTGCTCGACCTGGCCACCCTGGAGGCCACCGTCGACAAGGCCGCCGTGCGCTACGACCGGCAGGGCGACCAGCACTACGACGTGACCAGCGCGTTCGTGAAGTCCATCCGGGGCTCGGACGTGGACGCGGCGCTGCACTACCTGGCCAGGATGATCGAGGCGGGCGAGGACCCCAGGTTCATCGCGCGCAGGCTCGTCATCCACGCCACCGAGGACATCGGCATGGCCGACCCGACCGCCCTGCAGACCGCCGTGGCCGCCGCGCAGGCCGTGCAGCTCATCGGCCTGCCCGAGTGCGCCCTGCACCTGGCCCACGCGACCGTGCACCTGGCCACCGCGCCCAAGTCCAACGCGATCACCACCGCCATCGGCGCCGCGATGGAGGACGTGCGCAAGGGCCTGATCGGGACCGTCCCGCCGCACCTGCGCGACGGGCACTACGCGGGCGCGGCGAAGCTCGGCAACGCCCAGGGCTACCGCTACCCGCACGACGTCCCGGAGGGCGTGCTGACCCAGCAGTACCCGCCGGACGGGCTGGTGGGGCGGAACTACTACGAGCCGACCGGGCGCGGCGGCGAGCGCGTGCTGGCCGACCGGCTGCCCAAGCTGCGCCGGGTGGTGCGCGGGCAGGACTGAGCGTGGGCGGGACCGGGCGCGGGAGGCGGGTAATTCGGGTGACCGCCGCGTCGCCCTCTGCCACGGTTCCCCGGTGACTTCCCCCGCGCCGGTCAACGGCCACGCCCTGCTCGACTTCAACTCGCCGCTGTCCGACGCGCGTGCCGCAGCCCTCATCCGGAGCCTGCCCCCGCTGCCCGACCCCCTCATCGCCGACTACGGCTGCGGCTGGGGCGAGCTGCTGCTGCGCGCCGTCGAGGCCACCCCCGGCGCGCGCGGCGTCGGCGTGGACAGCGACGAGCGGGCGATCGAGCGCGGGCGCGCGGCCGTCGCCGAGCGGGTCCCCGGACGGGTGGAGCTGGAGCTGGGCGACGCCACCGCGTGGGAGGGCCCGGCCGTCGACGTCGCGGTCTGCGTCGGCGCCGCGCACGCCTGGGGCGGCGTCCGGGCCACCCTGGAGGCCCTCCACGGGCGGGTCCGGCCCGGTGGCGCGGTCGTGGTCGGGGACGCGTTCTGGGAGCACCCGCCGAACGACGTCGCCCTGGGGATCTTCGGTGAGGAGGGCTACGGCACGCTCGCCGAGCTGGTCGACCTGGCCGTCGGGCTCGGCTACCGCCCGCTGCGGGTCAGCGTGGCCTCGCGGGACGAGTGGGACGACTTCGAGTCCCGCTGGTGCGCGAGCCGCGAGCTGTGGCTGCTGGCCAACCCCGGCCACCCCGAGGCGGACGGCGTGCGCGCGCTCGTGGACGAGCACCGCGACGGCTGGCTGCGCGGCTACCGGGACAGCCTCGGCTTCGCCTACCTCGTGCTCGCCCGGCCGTGACGAATCGCCGTGACTGACCGCGACGGCGTCGAAACCCACCGTCCGGAGCAGTCCCCGATCGGTGTGGAAAGCACCCTGATCAGCGGCTTTCGCCTAATCTGGAGCTAGCCGAAAGGTGAGCCGCCGTCCCGTTCGGTCGGGGATGCCGAGCGGGGCGGCGGTACGGCCCCCGAGCCTCCGCGCGCCCGTGCCCGACCGGCCTGCCTGCCCTCAACCGGGCAGCGCCACCGGCTCCAGCGGCCGGATGCCCTCGGTCACGAACGACGGCGGCTCGATCCGCCCCGAGCACCGGCTCACCCCGGACCCGACCACCCCGTTGCGCCGCACCACGACCTCGTACTCCCGCTCCACCCCGAGCACCGTCACGACCCGCGCGTGCCCGTCACTGCCAGGCACCGGCCGCTCGTCCACGGCCAGCGCCGAGTCCACCCCCCGGTACCCCATGGCCTTGCGCACCGAGATCTCCGCGAACTGCGCCCACGGCGTGGTCGCCGACGTGCGCCCCCGCAGCTGCTCCGGCTCGACCTGCCCGGCCAGCGCCGCCTTCGCGACCAGCGCCGCCTCGTCCGGCCCGAGCTGCCCGTGCAGGAACCCGTCCGGCACCACCAGCAGGTTCCCGGCCCACCGGTCCCCGCCCAGGTGGCTGACCTCCCACGCCCGGTCGGGGTGGTTCTGCGCGAGCGCCCCGGCCAGCGGCCTGCCGAGCACCGCGCAGCACATGTCCTTGGACCCGTGCGTGCACACCAGGAACATCGGCCCCTCCACCGGGACCCCGTGACCGGGCACCCCGGCGCCGACGGCCTCCAGGTCCAGCGCGGCGAGCTCCGCGAGGTCCGAGACCTCGATCCGCTCCAGCCACCGCCAGCCCGGCCGCCCGCTGGCCACGAACACCGCGCGCTTCGCGCCGGGGGAGCGCTTGTGCCTGCCGGGGCGGCGGACGAGCAGCGGGCGCAGCCCACCGGCCCGCAGCACGTCCAACCGCCCAGGGGGGAACGCCTCCGCCAGCACCCGCTCCAGCGCGTCGGCCTGCCACGGCCCCGGCTGCTCGATCAGCAGCCACGAGGTCATGCGCGCCGCGGTGCCCGCCGGGTTGCCGCCGAGCAGTCTGGTGACCACCGCGCAGCCGGGCAGCGCGTCGGAACGGGGATCAGGCATACCTGAATGTATCCATTCGCCGATTAGGTATGCCTAAACTTACCTCACCTACTTCGGTGATAGCAGCCCCTGGGCGGCCAGTTCCCCGAGCAGCGCGCGCACAGTCACCCGATCGAGGCCGGGACCGCCCGCTTCGGCCAGCGACGCCACCGAGCGCGCCCGGCCGCCCAGCAGCGCCGCCAGCACCGGCTCCGCCGCACCGGCGAACACCAACCGCTTCCCGACCGCCGCCAGCACCACCGCGTCGCCCTCGCGCGAGAGCACCGCCCTGGGCGCGAGCAGCAGCACCTCGGCCCCGTCGTCCTCCGGGATCATCGCCGACGTCGCCGTCCACGGCAGCCCGACGTGCTCCACCGCGGGCGCCTGCGCGTCCCGATCGGCCAGGAACCGCGCCACCACGCCGTCGTCCAGCCGCTCCAGCAGCCTGGCCCGCAGCAGCGCCGCGTGCTCCGCCTGCTCGGCGGCCGTGCCGAACCTCGGCAGGTCGCCCCGGAACGCCTCGTCGACCCGCAGCTGGTCGGCCAGCCACGCCACCAGGTCGATCCCGGTCGCCCGGTTCACCCCGATGGTCAGGTGCAGCGACTCCTCGCCCATCGCCGACACGTCGTGCCAGCACCCGCGCGGCAGGTACAGCACGTCCCCGGCCTCCAGGACGAACTCGTCCAGCGGCCCGCCCTCGGGCCTGGGCGGCAGCTCGACGTCCCGCACCATCGGCGCGGCCCTGGTGAAGCCGTGGACGCGCCAGTGCTTGCGCCCGGACACCTGCACGACGATCGCGTCGTGGTCGTCCCAGTGGACGTCGAAGCCGTGCGTGACGCCCCAGCCCGCGTACGCGTTCACCTGCACCCGCTCGCGCAGCTCGTGCTCCAGCCCCACGGCCAGGTCGCCGACCGCGCCCACGAGCTCCTGCACCGAGTCCAGCACCAGCGTCGCCCCGCCGCGCATCTGCTCGGCGAACTTCCCCGGCAGCACCCTGGGCACCTGCCCGGCCCGCCGGGTGTCCACCAGCTCCGAGTACACGTGCGCGGGCACCACCTCGCCGTCCTTGGCCAGCCGCAACCTGGGGAACTCCAACCGGTGCTGCCGCAGCACCCGGTTGACCTCGGACCACGGCAGCAGGTCCGCGAACCTGCCCCTCTCGCCGGGGAACCTGCGGTGGGTCCGCCCCTGCACCGCCGCGAAGAAGTGGCCGACCCCGTCCGGTGCGACGAGGTCGGCCAGGCTCCAAGCGGTCACTCAGTCGTTGCCGTCGTTGTCCGCGACGGCGCCGTTGGCCTTGCCCCGGTCGACCGCTCCGGTCAGCGGCTCGACCGCGAGCAGCAGACCGCTCGCCGGGGCCTCGTAGGTGCTCTCGTCCATGGCGCTACCTCCTCGGTGAAACCTGGCGTGAAACACTGCCCGTCCGACGCTACGACAACGGCGCAGGTCAGGGGATCGGACATCCGAGTACTTCTCGTGATCACCGCTGCGTAGTCCTCCGGCCACTCGTTGCGCCGAGCGCGTGCACCCCCGGCGCGCGGGCGAGATCCACCAGAGTCCGACCGGGCGACACGCGGTAGCCTTGAGCCTCCCCACCGCGCCCCACCAGCAACCCATGGAGGATTCGTGTCGCCAGGGCAGATCGCCGCGCTGGTCGCCGCCGGCGCGTTCGTGCTGCTTGTGCTGCTCATGGGGATCGCCCTCTTCAAGCTCGGGCGCACGCTCGACGAGGCGACGATCGCCATCCGCAAGGCGCACCAGAACAGCGACCCGATCTTCAGCGGCGCCAACGCCACGATCACGCACGTCAACACCCAGTTGGAGCGCGTGGACGGCATCACCGCCAACGCCCGTGCGGTGACCGGCAACGTGTCCGCGCTGACGTCCCTGTTCACCGCTACCCTCGGCGGCCCCCTGGTGAAGGCCGCCGCGCTGTCCTACGGCGTGAGCAAGGCCGTCCGGTCGCGCCGCAAGGCCGCCGAAGCCAGGGTGAACAAGCACAACGCGCGCCGTTCGCGCAGGGGGAACCGATGAGCAGGCTGTTCTGGCTCGGGGTCGGGGTCGCCGCGGGCGTCCTCGCCACCCGCAAGGCCAACCAGGCCGCCCACGCCGCCACGCCCGCGGGCATCGGCGCGAACGTGGGCGAGGGCCTGCGCGAGCTGGCCACCGCCATCGGCTCCTTCGGCGCCGAGGTGCGCGCGGGCATGGTCGAGCGCGAGCACGAGCTGCAGGAGACCGTCGAGCGGCAGACGGGTCACACCCCCGGTCGGCGAGCGCGCAGGGCGAACGACTGACGTCGTTCGCCGCGCCGCGCAAGGAAGACCGCCACCACAGCCAAGGACCCGACCGTGCAGACACACGAGATCATCAAGCGCTTCCGCGAGCACTTCGAGAACGCCGGGCACGCCGTCGTCCCCAGCGCCTCCCTGCTGCTGGACGACCCGAACCTGCTGTTCGTCAACGCGGGCATGGTGCCCTTCAAGCCCTACTTCCTCGGTGAGGCCCCGTCGCCGCACAAGCGCGCCACCAGCGTGCAGAAGTGCGTGCGCACGCCGGACATCGACGAGGTCGGCAAGACCACCCGCCACCTGACGTTCTTCCAGATGGCGGGCAACTTCTCGTTCGGCGACTACTTCAAGGAAGACGCCATCCGGCTCGCCTGGGACCTGGTCACCAAGTCCCAGGACGACGGCGGCTACGGCTTCGACCCCGAGCGCCTGTGGGTCACCGTCTACCTGGACGACGACGAGGCCGCCGACCTGTGGCAGAAGATCGCCGGTCTGCCGCCGGAGCGCATCCAGCGCCGGGACGTCGAGGACAACTACTGGTCCATGGGCGTTCCCGGCCCGTGCGGCCCGTGCTCGGAGATCTACTACGACCGAGGCCCCGAGTTCGGCGCCGAGGGCGGCCCGGTCGTGGACGAGGACCGGTACCTGGAGATCTGGAACCTGGTCTTCATGCAGAACGAGCGCGGGGCGGGCGGCGCCAAGCGCGACTACCCGATCCTGGGCGAGCTGCCGTCCAAGAACATCGACACCGGCATGGGCGTCGAGCGGGTGGCGTTCCTGCTGCAGGGCGTGGACAACGTCTACGAGACCGACCTGGTGCGGGCCGTCATCACCAAGGCCGAGGAGCTGTCCGGCCGCAAGTACGGCGACAACCCGACCGACGACGTCCGCTTCCGGGTCATCGCCGACCACGCCCGCTCCGGCGTGCTGCTCGTCGGCGACGGCGTCACCCCCGGCAACGAGGCCCGCGGCTACGTGCTGCGCCGCCTGCTGCGCCGCATCGTGCGCTCCTCGCGCCTGCTGGGCGTGACCGAGCCGGTGCTCCAGACGTTCGCCGCCGTCGTGCGCGACACCATGGGCCCCTCCTACCCGGAGCTGGTCAGCGGGTTCGCCCGCATCGAGCAGGTCCTCAAGGCCGAGGAGGACACGTTCCTGCGCACGCTGGACGCGGGCTCCCGGATCTTCGAGACCGCCGCCGGGACCGTGAAGTCCGAGGGCCGCGCGATCCTGCCCGGTGACAAGGCCTTCCAGCTGCACGACACCTACGGCTTCCCGATCGACCTCACCCTGGAGATGGCCTCCGAGGCCGGTCTGACGGTGGACGAGGACGGCTTCCGCAAGCTGATGGCCGAGCAGCGCGCCCGCGCCAAGGCCGACGCGGCGGGCAAGAAGACCGGCCACGGCGACCAGACGGTGTACCGCGAGCTGCTGGAGCTGGGCGCCACCGAGTTCACCGGCTACACCGAGCTGGCCAGCGAGGCCGTGCTGCGCGGCATCGTGTCCGGCGGCAAGCGGGTCAAGTCGGCCCGCGAGGGCGACATCGTCGAGGTCGTGCTCGACCGCACCCCCCTGTACGCCGAGTCCGGCGGCCAGGAGAGCGACGCGGGCGTGATCGTCTCCGGTGGCGCCGAGCTGGAGGTCGTGGACGTCCAGAAGGTCGCCCGCAAGCTGTGGGTGCACCAGGTCCGCGTGGTCTCCGGCGAGATCGCCGAGGGCGAGAAGGTCGAGGCCCGCGTCGACGCCGACTGGCGCGTCGGGGCCCGCCAGGGCCACTCGGGCACGCACGTCGTGCACGCCGCCCTGCGCCAGGTGCTCGGCCCGTCCGCGCTCCAGTCCGGCTCGTACAACAAGCCCGGCTACCTGCGGCTCGACTTCGCCTGGACCGGCGGCCTGTCCGAGTCCACGCGCAGCGAGATCGAGGAGGTCTCGAACCTGGCGGTTCGCAAGGACCTGCCCGTGAGCGTGGTCTACACCGACATGGGCGGCGCCCAGGAGATGGGCGCGGTCGCGCTGTTCGGCGAGACCTACGACGAGACCGTGCGCGTGGTCGAGATCGGCGGCCAGTGGTCGCGCGAGCTCTGCGGTGGCACGCACGTCGAGCACTCCTCGCAGATCGGTCCCATCACCGTCATCGGCGAGTCGTCGGTCGGCTCCGGGGTGCGACGGCTGGAGGCCTACGTCGGCATCGAGGCGTTCAAGTACCTGGCCCAGGAGCGGGCGCTGGTGCAGAACGTGGCCTCGATGCTGAAGGTGCCCGACGCCGAGGTGCCTGCCCGCGTCGAGGCGCTGGTCGAGCGGCTGCGCGTGGCCGAGAAGGAGCTGGAGAAGGTCCGCTCCGCCCAGCTCGTCGCCTCCGCCGGGTCGCTGGTCTCGCAGGCGCTGGACGTGCGCGGCGTGTCCGTGCTCGCGCTGGCCCTTCCGGAGGGCACCTCCGGCGGCGACGTGCGCGCCATCGCCACCGAGGTGCGCGGCCGGATGGCCGAGGGGCCCGGCGTGGTCGCGCTGTTCGCCCCGGACGGCGACAAGGTCAGCTTCGTCGTCGCCACCACGGCGGGCGCCCGTGACCTGGGTCTCGCCGCGGGCAAGCTGGTGCCCGCCTTCGCGCCCGCCGTCGGCGGTCGTGGCGGCGGCAAGCCCGACCTGGCCCAGGGCGGTGGCACCAACCCGGCGGGCGTGCCGCAGGCCGTGGCCGCCGTGCTCGCCGAGGTGGAACGCGCCCTTGAGCAGCGGTGACACCCCCGGCGTCGACGATCCCGGCCTCGGTCGGAGGCTGGGCGTCGACGTCGGGGCGGTCAGGGTCGGGGTCGCGCTGAGCGATCCGGGTGCCTTTCTGGCGACTCCGCTGGTTACCCTGTCCCGTGACGAGAAGAACGGCCGGGACCTGGACGACCTGGCCGGGTTGGCAGCCGAGCACGACGTGGTCGAAGTCGTGGTCGGCCTGCCCCGGACCCTCGCGGGCAAGCACGGACCGGCGGCTCAGGCCGCCACGGCGTACGCGGCGGTGCTCGCCGAGCGGGTCGCACCCGTCCCGGTGCGGCTCACCGACGAGCGCCTGACCACCGTGACGGCGAGCCGCGTGCTGGCTCAGCGGGGGGTGCGGGGCAAGAAGCAACGCGCCGTCGTTGACCAGGCTGCCGCTGTCGAGATCTTGCAGTCCTGGCTCGACGCACGAGCGCGACACGTGGCGAGGGCCGCCGCCGAGCGGCCACCTGGAGCGAAGGACGGCTCGTGAACGACGATCTCGGGTTGTTCAACGACCCTGAAGCGAAGGAAGAGCGCGGCGGCAGAGGCGCCAAGGCCGCGATCGCCGCGCGCTTGAAGGGCAAGCAGAAGCGCGCCGTGGTCATGTGGACCGTGGTCGCGCTGGTCCTGGGCGTCGGCGGTGTCGGCGCCTACTACGGCTACCGGACGCTCTCGGGCATCGGGTCGTGGGAGGACTACTCGGGGGCCGGGGACACCGACGCGATCGTCGAGGTCAAGGACGGCGACCTGATCAGCTCCATCGCCACCACGCTCAAGGAGCAGGGCGTCGTCGCCAGCGCCCGCGCCTTCGTCGAGGCGAGCAAGAACGACGCGCGCGCCGAGGGCATCCAGCCGGGCTTCTACCTGCTCAAGACCAACATGTCGGGCGCGAACGCGGTCACCATGATGGTCGACCCGAAGGCGAAGATCGTGCCGCTGGAGGTGCGCGGCGGGTTCGTGCTGCACGACATCACGCAGCCGGACAACTCCGTGACCAAGGGCATCTTCACGCTCATCGCCGAGGCGTCCTGCGTCGAGATCGACGGGCAGAAGAAGTGCGTGACGCCCGAGGAGGTCAGGGACGCGGCGGAGAACGCCGACCCCGCGGCCCTGGGCATCCCCGAGTGGGCCATGACGGACTTCACCAAGGTCAACAAGGTGCGCAGGCTCGAAGGCCTGATCGTGCCCGGCCTGTACCACCTGAAGCCGAACGCGTCCGCCGTGGAGGTGCTGCGCGACGTCATCGCCAGCTCGACCACGCGCATCCAGAGCTACGGCATCCCCGGCGGGGCCAAGAACACCGGGTTCCGGCCGTACGAGGTGCTGGTGATCGCGTCGCTGGTGGAGAAGGAAGGCCTGGAGAAGGACTTCACCAAGGTGTCGCGGGTGATCCAGAACCGGTTGGCCACCGCGCACATGCTCGGCCTGGACTCCACGATCAACTACGAGCTGGACCGGCCCGTGCTGGAGACCACCGACGAGGCGCGGAGCTCGAACAGCCCGTACAACACCTACCGGTTCCCGAACCTGCCGCCCACCCCGATCGGCTCGCCGAGCAAGCAGGCGATCGAGGCGGCGATCAACCCGGCGAACGGTGAGTGGGAGTACTTCGTGAAGTGCCAGAAGGACGGCACGTCCTGCTTCTCGAAGACGATCGACGAGCACAACGCGCTGGCGCAGAAGGCGATGGAGGAAGGTGTCTTCGGCAACTGAGGGCAGGCGGGCGGCCGTGATCGGCTCGCCCGTCTCCCACTCCCTGTCACCCGTGCTGCACAACGCGTGCTTCGAGGCGCTCGGGCTGCGCGGCTGGGAGTACGGCTGGATCGACTGCCCGGAGGACGGGGTCGCGGAGCTGGTGCGCGGCCTCGGCCCCGAGTGGGCCGGGTTGTCGGTGACCATGCCGGACAAGCGCGCCGCGCTGGCCGTGGCCACCGCGCCGTCGCGCACCGCCGTGCTCGTGGGCGCGGCGAACACGCTCGTGCCGTTCGAGGGCGGCTGGCGGGCCGAGTGCACCGACGTCGTCGGCGTCACCGGGGCGCTGCGCGCGGCGGCCGGATTCACCTCCGGCGAGCGCGGGCTGGTCCTCGGCGCGGGCGGCACCGCGACGGCGGCGCTGGTCGGGCTGGCGTCGGTGGGCGTGCGGTCCGTCGCGCTGGTCGTGCGGGACGTCGCGCGGGCCGGTGAGGCGGTGGCCTGCGCCGAGCGGGCCGGGGTCGAGCTGGACCTGGTGACCTGGGACTCGGCCGACTTCGGCGCGCTGGCGGCGGAGGCGGACGTGCTGGTCAGCACCGTGCCACCGGACGCGACCGAGCCGGTCGCCGACCTGCTCGCGTCCACGCCCGCCGTGCTGGACGTGATCTACCACCCGTGGCCGACGCCGCTGGCGCTGGCCGTGCGGCGGCTCGGCCGGGAACCGGCGACGGGCCTGGACATGCTGCTGCACCAGGCCTTCGGGCAGGCCGAGCTGTTCACCGGGCTGCCCGCGCCGCGCGAGGCGATGCGCGCCGCCCTGCGCGCCGCGACCGGGAACCTGCTGCCGCTGCCGGTGTGAAACCTCGCTCGAAAACCCCCGCGCACCAACGAGACCGCGCCCCCACCCCCGGCTTCCGGGGTGGGGGCGCGGCCCTTTTGCTGTGCTTTTCCGCTGTGCTGGATCAGCCCTCGTCGAGGTCGGTGGCGATGATCTCCGCGATGGCGGCCAGCGCCTCCTCGGCCCCGTCGCCCTCGGCGGTCAGCACGACCTCGTCGCCGTGCATCGCGCCCAGGGTCATCAGGCCCAGCACGCTCGCCGCGTCCACCGGCTGCCCGTCACCCCTGCTGATGGTGATCTTCACCGGCTTGCGCTCCGCCGCCGCCTTGGCCAGCAGCGCCGCCGGGCGGGCGTGCAGCCCGACCTTGCTCGCCACCGTCACCCGTCGTTCAGGCATGATCCCTACCTCTCGTCGCTAGGACCGCTCGGGCCGGTTCTTGGCCCCGCGGGTCCCCTCCTCGGTCCTGCCACCGGGCGCCGCGCCCTCGACGACGCTGGGGTCGGCCTCCGGGTCCTCGTCCTCGTCCCGGCCCGGCGTCCTCAGGTTCCACTTCGTGATGACGAAGCGGAACAGGAAGTAGTACACCACCGCGTAGACCAGGCCCAGCACGATGATCAGCAGCGGCTTCTCGGCGATGTTGAAGTTCAGCGCGTAGTCGATCGCGCCCGCCGAGAACGAGAAGCCGTCGCGGATGCCGAGCGCGTTGCTGATCGCCATCGAGGTGCCGGTGAGCACCGCGTGGATCAGGTACAGCGGCCAGGCGACGAACATGAACGCGAACTCCAGCGGCTCCGTGACGCCGGTGATGAACGCGGTCAGCGCGGCCGAGCCCATGATGCCCGCGACGACCTTCCTCTGCGCCGGGCGGGCGGTGTGCACGATCGCCAGCGCGGCGGCCGGGAGCGCGAACATGAAGATCGGGAAGAAGCCGGTCTGGAACGTGCCCGCCGTCGGGTCGCCCGCGAAGAACCGCTGGATGTCACCGGTCTTGCCCTCGTACTCCCCGAAGACCTGCCAGACGAAGGTGTTCGGGATGTGGTGCAGGCCCAGCGGGATCAGCAGCCGGTTGACCGTGCCGTAGATGCCCGCGCCGAGGATCGTGCTGCTGGACACGGCCTCGCCGAGCCAGGTCAGGCCCGCGTTGAACAGCGGGTAGACCAGGCCGAGCAGCACGCCCAGGACCACCATGACGCCCGCGACCAGGATCGGCACGAACCGCCTGCCGCCGAAGAACGCCAGGTACGGGGGGAGCTTGATGCGGTGGTACCGCTGCCACAGCACGGCTGTGATCAGACCCACGATCACGCCCGCCAGCACCGAGTAGTTGATCAGGACTGGCTTGTCGGGGTTCGGCTGGTCCAGCACGAACGGCGACATGGCCTTGAAGACCGCCTGGATGACGACGTAGCCGACCACCGAGGCCAGCGCGGTCGACCCGTCGCCACGGCGGGCGAAGCCGATCGCCACGCCCACCGCGAACAGCAGCGGCAGGTTGGTGAACAGCGCGTCGCCCGCGCCGCCGATGACGGCGGCCACCTGGATCCAGCCGAGACCCTCGGCTCCGAGCAGGTCGGGCTGGCCGAGCCGGAGCAGCAGGCCGGCGACGGGGAGCGCGGCGATCGGCAGCATCAAGCTGCGGCCGAACCTCTGCAACCCGGCCAGTCCCTTGATCTCACGACCGCCCGTCGCCTGTGGGGCGCTGGCGCTCATGTGGTACCTCCCTTGGCGGAGTGCGGGCCGGAGTCCGGGACGGTCCGGTCCAGTTGCATGGTCACCTGGTAGAGATCACCCCGGTACCAGGACGTCATGTCCTCGACCGGCCTCCCGCCGCTGCTGGCGATCCTGCGGAACACCAGCAGCGGACTGCCCTCGCGCACGCCGAGCAGCCGGGCCGTCGCCCGGTCCGCGCCCTCGGCCCACGCGGTCTGCTCCGCGTGGTCGAGCTGGACGCCGTAGGCGTCGGCGACGATCGCGTACAGGGAGCCGGTCAGGTCGTGCGCGGGCAGCCCCGGCACGACGCGCGGGCTGTACCAGCCGCGCTCCACGGTCAGCGGCACGCCGTCCGCCCTGCGCAGGCGGACCACGGCGCAGGCGTCCTCGCCGGGCGCCAGGCCCAGCGCGGACGCGGCCGACACCGGCGCGGGCTCCTCGGCGCAGCGCAGCACCTCCGACGACGGCGTGAAGCCGCGCTTGCGCATGTCGTCGGTGAAGGACTCCAGGTACAGCTGAACGTCCATCCGGCGCTTGGCGGTGAACGTGCCCCTGCCCTTGGCCCTGGTGAGCAGGCCCTCGGAGACCAGCTGGCCGATCGCGGCCCGCACCGTGATGCGGGAGACCCGGTACCGGGTGGCGAGGTCGCGCTCGGACGGGATGGCGGACCCAGGAGGGGCCTCGTCGGCCACCGCGCGGAGGATGTCCCGCAACTGAGCGTGCTTGGGCTTGGGCCCGTCGACGATCCGGTGCTGCACGGTCAACCTCCTCCCGTCGTCGCGCCTGCCAGCCGGGATTGGTACTTTCCGGTCTAGACCAGTTGGTGCGGGGAGGATGCTCCGCCCGCTGATCGGGTGTCAACCCGCCGTTACGCGACCGTGGCCAAGCGGGGGCGCTCACCATCGGTGAAGTCGAGAGAGGACTCGGACATGGCTGACGAGAAGGCTGCGGGAATCCTGGCGGCGCTCGGCGGGGCCGACAACATCGTGGAGATCGAACCCTGCATCACCCGGCTGCGCTGCGAGCTGGAGGACGGTTCGCTGGTCGACGAGAAGGCGCTGAAGGCGCTGGGCGCGCACGGCGTGATGCGGCAGGGCTCGGTCGTCCAGGTCGTGGTCGGCCCGGAGGCGGACACCATCGCCAGCGACATCGAGGACCTGCTGTGACGCTCCACGTCGAGTCCCCCGTGAGCGGTCGCCCGGTCCCCCTGGACCGGGTGCCGGACCCGGTGTTCGCGCAGGCGATGGTAGGTCCGGGCTTCGCGGTGGAACCGGACCCCGGCCCCGCCGACGTCCTGTCCCCGATCGCCGGGACGATCGTGACCCTGCACCCGCACGCGTTCGTCGTGGCCGCTCCGGACGGCGGCGCGGTCCTGGTGCACCTGGGCATCGACACCGTGAAGCGCAAGGGCGAGGGCTTCGCGGTGCACGTGGCGAAGGGCGACGTGGTCGAGGCCGGTCAGCGCGTGGTGACCTGGGACCCCGCGGAGGTGGAGGCGGCCGGTTACGCGCCGATCTGCCCCGTGGTGGCCCTGGAGGCGGAGGCGTCCGCCCTGTCACCGGCAACCCCCCTAGGCGACCACGTGAAGGCGGGAACCCCGTTGTTCACCTGGTCCCGCTGACCCTCCCGCCCTGATTCCCAAATAGCCACCCAATCGCATTAACCCCACACATTATCCATCTTCTCCGCCGACTGAACGGACCGTTCACCCCAAAAACTCCGGATGAACGGTCCGTTCACTCAACCCCCGCCTTGCGCAGCTCACCACCCCAGGCGCACCGTGGACCCATGACATTCCACCTGACCTACCTGGGTCTCCTGGCCGGCCTCCTAATTCCTCCGACCCTGCGCCGCCTGCGACGGGGAACAACCATTCCCTGGTGGTGGTGCGCTCCGCCAACAGCATTGCTGTGGTCCCTGACGGGAGCCCTGAACGTCCCCCCGAATTGGCTCCCGATCCCACTGACCCTGGCCTGGCTGGGCGTAGCCCTGACGGTGGTCGACCTGCGCCACCGCAGACTCCCGAACGCCCTGACCCTCCCCGCCTACCCCGTGCTGCTCCTGCTCCTGTTCCTGTCAGGCGCGGACCCGCTGCGCGCACTGGCGGGCTGCACCTTGTTCGGCGGCCTCCACCTGCTGGTCCACCTGCTGCGCCCGAACGCCCTGGGCGGCGGCGACGTGAAACTCGCCGGCCCACTGGGCGCAGTCCTGGCCTGTGTCTCCTGGTCCGCACTACCCCTGGCCACAGCCCTGGCAAGCCTGACCACCGCCCTCCTGCCCCGCAAACACCCCCCATGGTCAATCCCGCACGGCCCAGGCCTACTGGCCTCGACCTGGCTCCTGTCGGTGGTGGCGGTCTGAACGGTCTGAACCGACGCCCGCAGGGCGAGGGGGAGTCTTGGACTGGCGGGTGTTGGTCGGCTGAAGGGAGGGGCGGCGCGGACTGTCCAGCCTGGCTGGGCCAACTGGCTGGGGCAGGCTGGCCGGGCCGGGTCGGGCTGGGCTGGGCCGGACTGGCTGGCTTGCTGGGGCGGGCTGGCCGGACTTGTTGGGCTGGTTGGGCCGGACTGGCGGATGGTTGGGCTGAGTGGGAGTCGGGAGTGGCTGGACTGGGCTTGGCAGTGTCAGGCCAAGCCAGGCCAGGCTGAACCTGGGACGGGGGTTCGCCAAGACAGAAGTCGCACTCGGGCTCGGGGCCGCAGCCCGCAACTGGCCGCACACCACTGCGGAAAGACGAAGCCGCCACCCACCGCAACGAAGCGCGGGCGATGTGCGCACGCGCAGCGTGCGCACAGAGCACCTCTCCCGCGTCCCTCGTCTCCGTTTGGCCTGGCGAAGCCCGAGCGCAGGTGTCAAGATGCCGCCGCACTGCGCGGCAGACTGCCTGGTCAAACGGCGTCTTGACGCCTGTGCTTGCCTGAAAGGAGGCCAAACGGAGACGAGGGACCCCAACCACCGCAGTCCTTCGCCGTAAACCGGACCACCAACAAAACGGCCACCGGCCGGCAGAGCCCGTCCCCCTCGTTTTTGGCGGCCTGCCCCGCCGGCGAGGCGAGCTCTTCAGCTCTTCGCCCTTGATCTTCGCTCTTGCCCTTAGTCCTTCCCCCTTGAGCCCTCAGCCCCAGGAACGCCCACCCCCACCCGCCACGCCCCCACCCCCACGGTGACCCGTCCCACGTCCACCCCTCGGGACACTCACCCCCCACTACCAGCGCATTCCCCCTATGCGAGGATGTCGAACGTGCTGCGCTGGATCACCGCTGGGGAGTCCCACGGCCCGGCCCTCGTCGCCGTGCTGGAAGGCATGGTCGCCGGGGTCGAGGTCACGACATCCGACCTGACCGCTCAACTCGAGCGCCGCAGGCTCGGTTTCGGCCGCAGTCCCCGCATGGGGTTCGAGGCCGACGAGGTCGAGGTCCTGGGCGGTGTCCGCCACGGCCTCACCCAGGGCGGTCCGATCGCCGTCCGGATCGGCAACACCGAGTGGCCCAAGTGGCAGAAGGTCATGTCCCCGGACCCGGTGGACCCGTCCGAGCTCAAGCCCACCGGTCGCAACGAGGCGCTCACCCGCCCCCGTCCCGGTCACGCCGATCTCCCCGGCATGCAGAAGTTCGGCTTCGACGAGGCTCGCCCCGTCCTCGAACGCGCCAGCGCCCGCGAGACCGCCGCCCGCACCGCGCTCGGCACCGTGGCCCGCCACTTCCTCAAGCAACTCCTCGACGTCGACGTGATCAGCCACGTCGTCTCGATCGGCGGCGCGAGCACCCCGGCCGACGCCCCCCTCCCCGGTCCGGGCGACCTGGCCGCGATCGACGAGAGCCCGGTCCGCGCGTTCCACCCGGACGGCACGGCGGCGATGGTCGCCGAGGTCGAGGCCGTGAAGGAAGCCGGTGACACCGTCGGCGGCGTCATCGAGGTCATCGTCTACGGCCTCCCGCCCGGTCTGGGCTCGCACGTGCACTGGGACCGCAGGCTCGACGCCAGGCTCGCGGGCGCCCTCATGGGCGTCCAGGCGATGAAGGGCGTCGAGGTCGGCGACGGCTTCACCAGCGCCACCAGGTGGGGCAGCCAGGCCCACGACGAGATCGACCGAGGCGACGGCCCGAAGGGCGTGACCCGCCGCTCGAACCGGGCCGGTGGCCTGGAAGGCGGCATCACCAACGGCGAGCCGCTGCGTGTCCGCGTGGCGATGAAGCCGATCTCGACCGTGCCGAGGGCCCTGTCGACCATCGACGTCCGCACCGGTGAGCCCGCAGTGGCGATCCACCAGCGCTCGGACGTCTGCGCGGTCCCGCGCGCAGGCGTCGTCCTCGAATCCGTCGTGGCGCTGGTCGTCGCGGAGGCCGCCCTGGAGAAGTTCGGCGGCGACTCCCTGACCGAGACCCGCCGCAACGCGGACGCGTACCTGCGCGAGCTGGAAGCGCGCTGGGAGGGCAAGTGAGCCCGAGGTTCGTCGTCCTAGGCCCACCGGGAGGCGGCAAGACGACGGTCGGCGTCCTGCTCGCCGAACGCCTGGGCGTCGGCTTCCGCGACACCGACGACGACATCGTCGAGTCGACCGGCAAGCCCATCTCGGACATCTTCACCACCGACGGCGAACCGGCGTTCCGCGCCCTGGAGGAAGCCGCAGTCGCGAAGGCCCTCGCCGAGTACGAGGGCGTCCTGTCCCTGGGCGGCGGAGCGATCCTGTCCGACCTGACCAGGACCCGCCTGGCGGGCCACACCGTGGTCTTCCTGAACGTCGGCATGGCCGAGGGCGTCCGCAGAACGGGCCTCTCCAGCGCCCGCCCACTGCTGGCAGGCGTGAACCCGCGCGCGACGTACAAGGCCCTGCTGGACGCCAGGCTCCCCCTGTACCGCGAGGTGGCGAAGATCGAGGTGGCCACGGACACCCTGACCCCGGAGGAAGTGGTGGCCACCATCCTCGCCACTCCCGAGGCTGCTCCGACCTCCTGACCCGACGGCACGCACGGCTGCGCAGAACCACGTCCTGCGCAGCCCCACCACGCCCCCAACCCCGACCAGCCGCCCCGCGTCTGCCGCCCCGCGCCAACCGCACTGGGCCGCGCGACCGGGCCAGCCGGGTCGGGTTGGTCACGCCAGAGCACCCGCACCAACCACGTTGCACGGCCTCGGCCTCGCCACCCGCGCCGCGCGACCACACCGCCCGTACCGCACCGGTCACACCGCCCGTACCGCACCGGCCTTGCCGCCCGCGCCGCGCGACCACACCGACCGCGCGGCGCATCGTGCCGACCGCACCAGGCCTCGCCGACCGCACCAGGCCTCGCCCACCGACCAGGCCTCGCCGACCGCACAGCCATCCTGCTCGCCCTGGGCCCCACCCTCGCCTACGGCTGCCCGCAAAGCCCATCGGGCACCCCACCCCCGCCTCGCCTCGCCCGCCTCGCCTGGCCTCGCCCATCTCGCCTGCCTGGCCCGGCCTCGTCTCACCTCGTCCGGCCTGGCTTGCCCGACCCGACCCGGCCTGGCTTGCCCGACCCGACCTTGCTCGCCCGACCCGATCTGGCCCGGCCTTGCCTGGTCTCGTCCGGCCTGGCCTGGCCTCGCCCGGCCTGCCTCGCCCGGCCTGCCTCGCCCGGCCTGCCTTGCCCGACCCGGTCCGACCCGACCTGGTCTGACCTGGTCAGACCCGGCCCGGCCCTACCCAGCCCGACCTGGCCCAGCTCAGCCCCACCTGGCCCCCCAGCCCGGCCCGGCCTCGGATGGTCTGCCTCGCCCGGCCCGTTCGCCCGGCAGGGCCTCGCCTCGCCCGTCCCGTCCGGTAGGGCCGCGCCCCGCCCGCCCGCCTCACTCGCCCCCACCCGTCCCACCTCCCACCCCCACCCACCCCGTTTCCGGCGTGCGGCCAATGCCCCCACACCCCGGCGTGGTCGAATGTGGGCCGGACTGACTAGCTAGGGAGTGGTGATGGGCGAGCCGGTGCGCATCCGCGTGGCCGCGGAGCGGCCGTACGAGGTCATCGTCGGGCGCGGGCTGCTCGGGGACCTGGTCGAACTGCTGCGCGGCACCTCGAAGGCGGCGATCGTGCACACCGCCGTGCTCGCCGAGACGGCGGACGCGGTGCTCGAGGAGTTGCGCGGGGCCGGGATCGACGCGCACCGGGTCGAGGTGCCCGACGCCGAGGACGGCAAGGACCTGCGGGTCGCCGGGTACTGCTGGGACGTGTTCGGGCAGATCGGGCTCGGGCGGCAGGACGTCGTCATCGGGCTCGGCGGCGGGGCGGTCACCGATCTCGCCGGGTTCGTCGCGTCCACCTGGATGCGCGGGGTGCGGCTGGTCAACGTGCCGACCACGCTGCTCGGCATGGTGGACGCCGCGGTGGGCGGCAAGACCGGCATCAACACCGACGCGGGCAAGAACCTCGTCGGCACCTTCTACGAGCCGACCGCCGTCCTGGCCGACCTCGCCACCCTGGAGAGCCTGCCGCGCAACGAGCTCGTCGCGGGCATGGCCGAGGTGGTCAAGGGCGGGTTCATCGCCGACCCGGCGATCCTCGACCTGATCGAGGCCGACCCGGCCGCCGCGCTCGACCCCTCCGGCGACGTGCTCGCCGAGCTGGTCCGCCGCAAGATCCAGGTCAAGGCCGACGTCGTGTCCACCGACCTGCGCGAGTCCGACCTGCGCGAGATCCTCAACTACGGCCACACCCTCGGCCACGCCCTGGAGCGCCGCGAGCGCTACCGCTGGCGGCACGGCGCGGCGATCAGCGTCGGCCTCGTGTTCGCCGCCGAGCTGGCCCGCCTGGCGGGCAGGCTGGACGACGCCACCGCCGACCGCCACCGCAGCGTGCTCACCTCGCTGGGCCTTCCCGTGGCCTACGACCCGGACGCCCTCCCGCAGCTGCTGGAGGGGATGCGCTCGGACAAGAAGAACCGCTCCGGCGTGCTCCGCTTCGTGGTGCTCGACGGCCTGGCCAAGCCCGGCAGGCTGGAGGGCCCGGACCCGTCGCTGATCGCCGCTGCCTACTCGGCGGTCGCGGCCGAGCCGAGGACCGGCGGGAGCATCCTGCTGTGAAGCTGCTCGTCCTCAACGGCCCGAACCTCGGCAGGCTCGGCACCCGCGAGCCCGCCGTCTACGGCCGCACCACCCACGCCGACCTGGTCGCGCTCTGCGAGTCCACCGGCCGCGAGCTGGGCGCCGAGGTGGAGGTCAGGCAGACCGACCACGAGGGCGAGATGCTCGGCTGGCTGCACGAGGCCGCCGACGAGTCCTGGCCGGTCGTCCTCAACCCGGCCGCCTGGACCCACTACTCGGTGGCCGTCCGCGACGCCTGCGCCCAGCTCACCGCGCCGCTGATCGAGGTGCACATCTCGAACGTGCACAAGCGCGAGGAGTTCCGCTCGCACAGCTACATCTCACCGGTGGCGGAGGGCGTCATCGCCGGCCTGGGCGTCCAGGGCTACGCGCTCGCCCTGCGCTACCTGGTCGACAAGGCCACCACCTCGGCCTGACCCCCGCGCCCCGCGCGGACGCACGACAGCGCACACCCCGAACCGCCCCGGCCCAGGAGCCCGCCCCCTGGACCGGGGCGGTTCGCGCGTCCTGGGGCGCCTGCGGGCTGAACGCGGGGTGGACGAGAGGTGTGGGGCGAAGGGTGGACGGGAGCAGGTGCCACCCGACTTCACACCGACCCCGCCACCCGGCGGGCATCATCCCCCACCGGGGTACCTCAAAAGGGGGTTCCACTGGATCTCAGGTTTGCTTCCCCGCGTCCGTACGCAGGGTCGTGCACCGGAGTTACCGAGTGCTACCAAGCCTGCCCGCAGAACAGCCGCAGATTTCCCGGCGAGGTCCCGCGTCATCGAATGCTTCACTCCAACAGGTGGTTTGTTCCCTATAATCGACCCCTATCGGGAATGTAGTCACTTTCCTGTCGCCGTGTGCCCGCAGACCACGCAGGAGATCAGTTCCGGCATGGCCAAACACCACAGGCGTGCGGCGTCCGCGCTCGCAGGCGTCCTCGTCCTCGTCACCCTCGCGGCGTGCGCGCCCAGCGAGGCCGCGCCGTCCCCCGACCACCACCCGGTGGCCGAGACCTCGGCGTCCCCCGACCCGCAGCCCCGCCAGCGGCCGGAGAACGTCCTGCTCACCACCGACCGCGGGCGGCAGAGCCCCGGCGTCGTCGCGGCGGGCGGCGGGGACTCGCCGTACAACTACGGGCCCACCGTCATGGTCGAGAACGGCCAGGTGCGGATGTGGTGGTGCAGCCAGCTCGGCTACGCCCTCCCGCCCGGCGACGACCTGCTCTACTCCCGCGCCACCTCGCTGGACGGCCCGTTCACCGCCCCGGACGGCAGCAGGGCCGTCCCCGTGCTGAGCGGCACGACCACCGGGTTCGACGGGATGCACACCTGCGACCCCACCGTCGTCAAGGCCGGTGACACCTACTACCTCTACTACACCGGGGCCGCCGGGGACCACGCGCACGGCAACGCCATCGGCGTCGCCAGCAGCAAGGACGGGATCTCCTGGTCCCGCATGGCGAACGGCGCCCCGATCGTCACCCCGGCCTACGACGCCGTCCGCGACAACACCTACGGCTCCGGCCAGCCCGCCGCCGTGTTCCTCGGCGGCTGGTTCTACCTCATGTTCACCGACACCACCGGCGCCGCTGCGGGCTGGAACGGCGCGGGCCAGTTCGTGCTGCGCTCCCAGGACCCGACGTTCCGCCGGGGCGTGCAGGCGCTCGGCGAGCGGGGCTTCGCCGACGTGGACGCCACGAACAAGCCGCGCACCCGCTCCGTCGTGGACGCCTTCAGCGCCGACCTGATGTGGATCGACGCGCTGAGCGCCTTCGCGATCGCCCACGAGACCGAGCAGGGCACCACGGTCACCTTCTGGGACCGCGACTTCACCGCGCACCCGTTCCAGCCGGTGCTGATCCCCGGCCGCTGGCGCGAGGGCCCCGGCCTGGTCCGCACCCCGAACGGCCACGCCCCGGTGTCCCCGCAGGACCCGTGCGGCCGGATCCCGCTGGACGTCGTGCGCGCCACCGTCGACGGCTGGGCCAACGCCCCCACCGACCTGACCCGCTTCGGCGTCGACCTCGCGGGGGCGCCCGGCTGCGAGACCGAGGAGGAGGCGGGCGTGCTCGACGGGTTCGCCGTGCCCTCGCCGGAGAACACCCTGGACCTGGTGGTGGCGGGCGAGCTGGTCAGGGTCGAGCGCCGCTCGGTCGCCGAGCGCCTGGCGAAGGGCGTGCTGGGCCGCAGGCCCGCCGCCGTCGAGTCGATGCCGGTGGTCGGCAGGCTGCCCTCGGGCGTCGAGGCGGTCGGCGGACCGGGCGGGCAGGTCGGGCTGCTGGTGGACGGCAAGCTGTGGCTGGTCGGCGGCGACGACGCTGCCAAGCTGAACTCCTCCCCGATCACCTGGGTCTCCGCCGAGTCGTGGGCGGAGTACGCGCAGGCCGGGAACCTGCGCCGCTGAGCCGAATCGGAATTCGCGGCTCCGGAGCGTGGCGGGCGAGCACCGCCGGTGAAATCCGGGGCCGCGAAATCCGGGTTCGGGAGCGGACGGGCGCAATACCGGGGGAGCGGATACCGGGGGCGCGGGCGAACCCGCGAATTCGGGAAACCGCGACCGGTAATTGCAACGATGCATTCGCCGTCGAACCGACCGATCGACCGGCCACCGCCACACCCGCCCTGTGCCCGTCCGCACCCGCACCCGCCCACCACCGCCCCCGGCCGACCCGTCCCGCTCCGCCTAGGCTCCGAGCCATGCCGCACACCTCGCGCCGCGCCGCGCTGCGGGCCACGCTCCGGGACCGGGGTCTCGACGCGCTGCTCGTCACGAACCTGCTCAACATCCGCTACCTGACCGGGTTCACCGGGTCGAACGCCGCGCTGCTCGTGTCGGCCGCCTCCGACGAGGCCACCACCTTCTGCACCGACGGCCGCTACACCACCCAGTCCGCCCGCCAGGTGCCCGACCTCGAACGCCTCACCGACCGCCCCTGCGGCGAGGCGCTGGCCGCCCGCGCCGCGAAGGCCGGGCTCCGGAAGGTCGGCTTCGAGAGCGCCCACGTCACCGTCGACGGCCTCGACTCGCTCGCCGCCGCCGCGTCCGCCGCGGGCCCCGCCACCGGCCCCGCCACCGAGCTGGTCCGCGCCCCCGGCATGGTCGAACTGTTCCGCCTGGTCAAGGACGACACCGAGATCGAGGCGCTGCGCATGGCCTGCGCCGCCGCCGACCGGGCGCTCGCCGACCTCCTGGAGCACGGCGGCCTGCGCGCGGGCCGCACCGAGCGGGAGATCGCCCGCGAGCTGGAGAGCCGGATGCTCGACCACGGCGCCCAGGGGCCCTCGTTCGAGTCGATCGTCGCGGCGGGCGCCAACTCCGCCATCCCGCACCACCGCCCCACCGACGCCGTCGTCAGGACCGGCGACCTGGTGAAGCTCGACTTCGGCGCGCTGGTCGACGGCTACCACTCCGACATGACCCGCACCGTCGTCGTCGGCCCGCCCGCCGACTGGCAGCGCGAGCTGCACGACCTGGTCGCGACCTCGCAGGCGGCGGGCCGCGCCGCGCTGTCCACCGGCACCCCGCTGGCCGACGTCGACCGCGCGTCGCGCTCGGTGATCGAGGCCGCCGGGCACGGCGAGCACTTCACGCACGGCCTCGGCCACGGCGTCGGCCTCCAGATCCACGAGGCTCCAGCGTTCGCCAGGGCGAGTGAAGGTACACTTCTGCCCGGCATGGCGGTCACCGTCGAACCCGGCGTGTACCTGGCCGGGCGGGGTGGGGTCCGCATCGAGGACACGCTCGTGGTGCGCGAAGGCGCCCCCGAGCTGCTCACCCTGACCACGAAGGACCTCGTGGTCGTCTGACGCCGCCAGCCCACCGGCAGTCAAGCCCCCACACCCAACAGGAGAGTCCACCACCGTGGCCACCACCAACGACCTGAAGAACGGCCTGGTGCTGAACCTCGACGGCCAGCTCTGGACCGTCACCGCGTTCCAGCACGTCAAGCCGGGCAAGGGCGGCGCCTTCGTGCGCACCACGCTGAAGCACGTGCTGACCGGCAAGGTCGTTGACAAGACCTTCAACGCTGGCACGAAGGTCGAGACCGCCACCGTGGACAAGCGGGGCATGACCTACCTGTACAAGGACGGCTCGGACTTCGTCTTCATGGACGGGGACACCTACGAGCAGATCAACGTCCCCGGCGAGACGGTCGCGGACGCCGCGAACTACATGCTGGAGAACCAGGAGGCGGTCGTCGCCATCCACGAGGGCATCGCGCTCTACGTGGAGCTGCCGACCTCGGTCGAGCTGGTCATCCAGCACACCGACCCCGGCCTGCAGGGCGACCGCTCCACCGGCGGCACCAAGCCCGCCACCCTGGAGACCGGCGCCGAGATCCAGGTCCCGCTGTTCGTGACGACCGGCGAGAAGATCAAGGTCGACACCCGCGACGGCCGCTACCTGGGCCGCGTGAACAGCTGACATGGGAGCCCACGTAGGAGCCCGCACGAAGGCGCGCAAACGCGCCGTCGACGTCATCTACGAAGCGGACCAGCGCGGTGTGGACGCCGTCACCCTGCTGTCCGACCGGGTGGGCTCGGCGGACGTCCCGCCGATCAACGAGTACACGATCTCGCTGGTCGAGGGCGTCACCGCGCACCGCGCGCGCATCGACGACCTGATCTCGGAGCACTCCGAGGGCTGGACGCTGCAGCGGATGCCCGCCGTGGACCGCGCCGTGCTGCGGGTCGGCCTGTACGAGCTGCTGTGGGCCGCCGACGTGCCCGACGCCGTGGCGATCGACGAGGCGGTGGAGCTGGCCAAGGGCCTGTCCACCGACGACTCGCCCCGGTTCGTGAACGGCGTGCTCGGCCGCATCGCGGTCATCGCGGACCAGCTCAGGGCCGTTCTCTAGCCGAACGAACACCGACAGGCGGTCGCCCCAGCGGCGACCGCCTGTTCGTGCTTCCCGGACGATCTGAGACGCCCGCGCGGGGCGGCGCGGCTGCCGCGCGGTGCGCTCGGGGACGGGCGCGGGCCCTGCGGAACCCACCCCGCGCCTCGGCGAACGCCGTCGCGGGCGCTCCCTACAGCGCCTGCCGGACACGCCGCCGACGACCCCCAGGACGTCGGGCGACCGCGCTGCCCGCGAGCCGGGGCGCGGGCGGGACCCGCGCGCCGACCGGACCCGCCCCCGTCGCGCGGAGGCGGGCTCGCCGTGCCGGTCCGGAGCCCTAGTCCTCCTTGGACGGCCGGGCCTCGGGAGGCAGCACACCCCAGTCGATGAGCTGCTCGGTCAGCTCCCCGGGAGTCATGTCGTAGATGATCGCGAGCGAGCGCAGGTCCTCGGTGCGGATCGACAGCACCTTGCCGTTGTAGTCGCCGCGCTGGCTCTGGATGGTGGCCGCGTACCGGGCCAGCGGCCCGACCTTCTCGGCGGGCAGCTGCTGCAACCGCTCCAGGTTGATCACGATCTTGGTCGCGGGCTCCGCGCCCGACGGCACGCGGCCCTCCGGGAGCAGCTCGGCAACCGGGACGCCGTAGAAGTCGGCCAGCTCGGCGAGCTTCTGGACGGTCACGGCACGGTCGCCGCGCTCGTACGAGCCCACCACCACGGCCTTCCACCGGCCGCCGGACTTCTGCTCGACGCCGTGCAACGAGAGGCCCTGCTGCTGGCGGATCGCGCGGAGCTTTGCCCCCAGCGCCTTGGCGTAGTCGCCCATGTGGCGGTTCTCCGTTCATTCGCCCCGTCAGCCGGTAGGGGACTGCCCAGGGGAGGCTTAGATCAATACGCAGAGTAATGATTGCTCTCCGTGGTCACCAGGTCAAGCTGATCTCACTGGGACAGGTGGGCGAGACCACTCCGACCACCCGGAAGATTGACCTCCGCGGCCTGATACGGTGCTGGTCAGCCCGGTCTGCACCGGGTGTCCGACGTCCTTTAAGGACCCGTCCGGCGAGGCGGGGAAGGAGGTCCAGCCGTGGCGCCACGTCAACGTGGTGCGACGGACCCGGCCAAAGAGCGCGAATTGCTCTCGGCCGGCGACGTCGCGCGCACCGTCGCCCGAATGGCCCATCAGATCATCGAGAAGACCGCGCTGGATGCACCCAGCGCACCCGAAGTAGTCCTGATGGGGATCCCGAGCCGAGGCGCGCCGCTCGCGCGCAGGCTCGCCGCCCGCATCCGCGAGTTCAGCGGCGTGGACGTGCCCGTGGGCATCCTCGACATCACGCTCTACCGCGACGACCTGCGCAGGGGCCCCACGCGCCCCCTGGAGGCGACCTCGCTGCCGCCCGGCGGCGTGGACGACCGCCTGGTCGTGCTGGTCGACGACGTGCTGTTCTCCGGCCGCACGGTCCGCGCCGCGCTCGACGCCCTGCGCGACCACGGTCGTCCCAGGGCCGTGCAGCTGGCCGTCCTGGTCGACCGGGGCCACCGCGAGCTGCCGATCCGCGCCGACTACGTGGGCAAGAACGTGCCCACCGCGCGCACCGAGGACGTCGCCGTGCTGCTCGACGAGGCGGACGGCCGCGACGGCGTGGTGCTGCGGTGAGGCACCTGCTCGGCACCGAGGGCATCGACCCGGCGCAGGCCATCGCGATCCTGGACACGGCGGCCAACCTCAAGCGGACCCTGCTGGGCCGCGAGGTCCGCAAGCTGCCCACCCTGCGCGGCCGAACCGTGATCACGGTGTTCTACGAGAACTCCACCCGCACCCGCGTCTCGTTCGAGATCGCGGGCAAGTGGATGAGCGCGGACGTGGTGAACGTCTCAGCCGGTGGTTCCAGCGTCGGCAAGGGCGAGTCGCTGCGCGACACCGCGCTCACCCTGGCCGCCGCGGGCGCCGACTGCGTGATCGTCCGGCACCCGGCCTCCGGCGCCGCCCAGCGGCTCGCGGGCTGGCTGGAGGCGGCGGGCACGTCCGTGGTCAACGCGGGCGATGGCACCCACGAGCACCCCACCCAGGCCCTGCTCGACGCGGCGACCCTGCGCGAGCGCCTCGGCGAGGACCTCGCCGGCCGCCGGATCGCGATCGTCGGCGACGTGCTGCACAGCCGGGTCGCCCGGTCCAACGTGCACCTGCTCACCGCGCTCGGCGCCGAGGTCACCCTGGTGGCCCCGCCGACGCTGCTGCCGCAGGGCGTGCGGAACTGGCCGGTGGCCGTCTCGCACGACCTGGACGCCGAGCTGCCCAGCCAGGACGCGGTCATGCTGCTGCGCGTGCAGGCCGAGCGGATGCACGGCGGCTTCTTCCCGTCCGCCCGCGAGTACTCGATCGCCTACGGGCTGAGCGAGCGCCGCGAGGCCCTGCTGCCCGACCACGCGGTCGTGCTGCACCCCGGCCCGATGCTGCGCGGCATGGAGATCGCCTCGGCGGTCGCCGACTCGCCGCGCGCGGCCATCACCGACCAGGTGCGCAACGGCGTGCACGTGCGCATGGCGGTGCTCTACCACCTGCTCGCACACGAAGAGGAAACCCCGTGAACCCGCTGCTGCTCAGGGGCGTGCGCCCCTACGGCGATGGCGAGCCGGTCGACGTGCTCGTCCGCGACGGCGTGATCGCCGAGCTGGCCGCGACGATCGACGCCGCGACGATCGACGACGTCCAGGTCGTCGACGGCGACGGCGCCGTCCTGCTGCCCGGCTTCGTCGACCTGCACACCCACCTGCGCGAGCCCGGCCGCGAGGACACCGAGACCATCGCGACCGGGTCCGCCGCCGCCGCGCTCGGCGGCTACACCGCCGTGTTCGCCATGGCCAACACCGACCCGGTGGCCGACAACGCCGTCGTCGTGGAGCACGTGGCCCGGCGCGGTCGCGAGGTCGGCCTGGTCGACGTGCACCCGGTCGGCGCGGTCACCGCCGGCCTCAAGGGCGAGAAGCTCGCCGAGCTCGGCACCATGGCCAAGGTCGGCGTGCGCGTCTTCTCCGACGACGGCCACTGCGTGCACGACCCGCTGCTGATGCGCCGCGCGCTGGAGTACAGCCGCGCGCTCGACGCCGTCATCGCGCAGCACGCCGAGGAGCCGAGGCTCACCGTCGGCGCGCAGGCCCACGAGGGCGAGAACGCCGCCCGGCTCGGGCTCCAGGGCTGGCCCGCCTCGGCCGAGGAGTCGATCGTGGCGCGCGACTGCCTGCTCGCGCTGCACGCCGAGGCCCGGCTGCACGTGTGCCACGTGTCCACCTCGGGCACCGCCGACGTGCTGCGCTGGGCCAAGGCGCGGGGCACGCGGGTGTCCGCCGAGGTCACCCCGCACCACCTGCTGCTCGACGACCGCAGGCTGGCCACCTACGACCCGGTCAACAAGGTCAACCCGCCGCTGCGCGCCGAGTCCGACGTGCTCGCCCTGCGCGCCGCGCTCGCGGACGGCTCCATCGACTGCGTCGCCACCGACCACGCCCCGCACGCCGTGCAGGACAAGGACAGCGAGTGGTCCGCCGCCCGGCCGGGGATGCTCGGCCTGCAGACCGCGCTGTCGGTGGTCGCCGAGGCGATGGTCGCCACCGGCCTGCTCGACTGGCGCGGCGTCGCCCGCGTGATGTCCGAGCGCCCGGCCGAGATCGGCGGGCTGGCCGACCAGGGCCGCCCGATCGCGGTCGGCGAGCCCGCGAACCTGGTGCTGGTCGACCCGGACGCCCGCTGGACCGTGCGCGGGGCCGACTTCGCCAGCATCGCGGCGAACACCCCGTTCGAGGGGATGGAGCTCCCCGCCGCCGTCGTGGCGACGGTCCTGCGCGGGCGAGTCACCGCGCTCAGCGGAAGGATCCAGCCATGACCCGCACCCTCCTGGCCCTGCTCTGCCTCGCCGTCTTCGTGCTGATCGCCTACGGCATGTGGCACGGCTGGCGCAGGCGCGCCCGCGCGCAGGAGCAGGTGCTCGCGCGGTTTCCGGCCCCGCCCGCCGAGCAGGGCGAGCCGGTGCTGGAGACCACCGGCGTGTACGTGGGCACCACCATCGGCGACGACTGGCAGGACCGGGTCGCGGTCGGCGACATCGGCCACCGCGCCGAGGCCGTGCTGCGGCTGACCGGCCAGGGCGTGCTGGTGGAGCGCGACGGCGCCTCGCCGCTGTGGATCCCGGCCGCCGACGTGCGCGGCGCGCGCACCGCGCGGGGGCTGGCCAACAAGGTGATGACGGCGGACGGCCTGCTGGTCGTGCGCTGGCAGCTCGGGGACAAGGTGCTCGACACCGGGTTCCGGGGCGACGACAAGGACGTGTACGAGCAGTGGGTGGACGCCCTGAACGCGGGAGGCAAGGCATGAGCAGCGCGGCACTGGTGCTGGAGGACGGCCGCGTCTTCCGCGGCGAGGCGTACGGCGCGCGCGGCGCGTCGCTGGGCGAGGCGGTGTTCTCCACCGCCATGACCGGCTACCAGGAGACCCTGACCGACCCGTCGTACCACCGGCAGATCGTGGTGCAGACCGCCCCGCAGATCGGCAACACCGGCTGGAACGACGAGGACGACGAGTCGACCCGCATCTGGGTCGCGGGCTACGTCGTGCGCGACCCCGCGCGCGTCCCGTCCAACTGGCGCTCCCGGCGCGGGCTGGACGAGGAGCTGGAGCGGCAGGGCGTCGTGGGCATCTCGGGCGTCGACACCCGGATGCTGACCAGGCACCTGCGCGAGCGCGGCGCCATGCGCGCGGGCGTGTTCTCCGGCGACGACCTCGGCACCCCCGAGGAGATGCTGGAGCGCGTGCGCAGCGCCCCGGAGATGAAGGGCGCGAACCTCGCGAACGACGTCACCACCGCCGAGCCCTACACCGTGGACGCGGTCGGCGAGCGCAAGTTCACCGTCGCCGCGCTCGACCTGGGCATCAAGTCGAACACCCCCAGGATGCTGGCCGCGCGCGGCATCGAGGTCCGAGTGCTGCCGCTGACGTCCACCCTGGACGAGCTGCTGGCGGTGGGCGCCGACGGCGTCTTCCTGTCCAACGGCCCCGGCGACCCCGCCACCCAGGCGCACGCCGTGGACCTCACCAGGGGCGTGCTGGAGCGCAAGATCCCGCTGTTCGGCATCTGCTTCGGCAACCAGATCCTCGGCCGCGCCCTCGGCCGCGAGACCTACAAGATGCGCTACGGCCACCGGGGCATCAACATCCCGGTGATCGACGTGGCGTCCGGCCGGGTCGCGATCACCTCGCAGAACCACGGCTTCGCCCTGGAGGGCGAGCCCGGCGAGGAGTTCGGCACCGACTTCGGCCGCGCCCAGCTGAGCCACTACTGCCCCAACGACGGCACCGTCGAGGGCGTGCGCGCGCTGGACGTGCCCGCGTTCAGCGTGCAGTACCACCCGGAGGCCGCGGCCGGTCCGCACGACGCCGCGCCCCTGTTCGACGAGTTCGTGACCCTGATGAGCGAGGCCCGCTGACATGCCGAAGAGGACTGACCTCAAGCACGTGCTGGTGATCGGGTCCGGCCCGATCGTGATCGGCCAGGCCTGCGAGTTCGACTACTCGGGCACCCAGGCGTGCCGGGTGCTGCGCGAGGAGGGCATCCGGGTCTCCCTGGTCAACTCCAACCCCGCCACGATCATGACGGACCCGGAGTTCGCCGACGCCACCTACGTCGAGCCGATCACCGCCGAGTTCGTCGAGAAGGTCATCGCGGCCGAGCGCCCCGACGCGGTGCTCGCCACCCTGGGCGGGCAGACCGCGCTGAACACCGCCATCGCGCTGCACGAGCGCGGCGTGCTGGAGAAGTACGACGTCGAGCTGATCGGCGCCGACATCGACGCCATCCAGCGCGGCGAGGACCGCCAGATGTTCAAGGACATCGTGCGCGAGATCGGCGCCGAGGTCCCGCGCAGCGCGGTGTGCCGGACCATGGACGAGGTCCGCGCGACCGTGGCCGACCTCGGCCTGCCGGTCGTCATCCGGCCCTCGTTCACCATGGGCGGCCTCGGCTCCGGCATGGCCCACACCGAGCAGGAGCTGGAGCGGCTCGCCGCCACCGGCCTCGCCGAGTCCCCGGTCACCGAGGTGCTGATCGAGGAGAGCGTGCTCGGGTGGAAGGAGTACGAGCTGGAGCTGATGCGGGACCGCAACGACAACGTCGTGGTCATCTGCTCCATCGAGAACATCGACCCGATGGGCGTGCACACCGGCGACTCGGTGACCGTCGCGCCCGCGATGACGCTGACCGACCGCGAGTACCAGCACATGCGCGACGTGGGCATCGCGGTCATCCGCGCGGTCGGCGTGGACACCGGCGGCTGCAACATCCAGTTCGCGATCCACCCGGAGACCGGGCGCATGGTCGTGATCGAGATGAACCCGCGCGTCTCCCGCTCCTCGGCGCTCGCGTCCAAGGCGACCGGCTTTCCGATCGCCAAGATCGCCGCGAAACTGGCCATCGGCTACACCCTGGACGAAATCCGCAACGACATCACGGGGGAGACCCCGGCCTCATTCGAGCCCGCGCTCGACTACGTCGTCGTGAAGGTCCCCAGGTTCGCCTTCGAGAAGTTCCCCGGCGCGGACCGGACGCTCACCACGACGATGAAGTCCGTCGGCGAGGCGATGTCGTTCGGGCGCAGTTTCATCGAGGCGCTCGGCAAAGCCCTGCGGTCCATGGAAACGAAGTCCGGCGGTTTCTGGACCACCCCGGACCCCGAGGGCGACCTCGCGTCGGCCCTGGAGGAGCTGCGCTCCGGCCACGACGGGCGGCTCTACACCGTCGACCGGGCGCTGCGCCTGGGCGCCACGGTCGAGCAGGTGCACGAGGCCTCCGGCATCGACCCGTGGTTCGTGGAGCAGATCGCCTGGCTGATCGGCCTGCGCGGCGAGCTGGAGTCCGCGCCGGTGCTGGACGAGGCGCTGCTGCGCCGTGCCAAGCGGGCCGGCCTGTCCGACCGGCAGATCGCCGCGCTGCGGCCCGAGCTGGCCGGTGAGGACGGCGTGCGGGCGCTGCGGCACCGGCTGAGCGTGCGCCCGGTCTACAAGACCGTCGACACCTGCGCGGCCGAGTTCGCCGCCGCCACGCCGTACCACTACTCCGCCTACGAGTCCGACCCGGACGCCGAGTCGGAGGTCACCGAGCAGCGGGAACGGCCGAAGGTGCTGATCCTGGGCTCGGGTCCGAACCGGATCGGGCAGGGCATCGAGTTCGACTACTCGTGCGTGCACGCGGCCATGGCGCTGCGCGAGGCCGGGTACGAGACCGTGATGGTCAACTGCAACCCGGAGACCGTCTCCACCGACTACGACACCTCGGACCGGCTCTACTTCGAGCCGCTGACCTTCGAGGACGTCCTGGAGGTCGTGCACTCCGAGCGCGCCTCCGGCACCGTCGCCGGCGTCATCGTCCAGCTCGGCGGCCAGACCCCCCTCGGCCTGGCCCAGCGCCTGGCCGACGCGGGCGTCCCGGTCGTCGGCACCTCGCCCAGGGCCATCCACCTGGCCGAGGACCGCGGCGAGTTCGGCAAGGTCCTGGTGGCCGCCGGGCTGCCCGCGCCCAAGTACGGCACCGCCAACTCCTTCGACGAGGCCAAGGCCATCGGCGACGAGATCGGCTACCCGGTCCTGGTCCGGCCCTCGTACGTGCTCGGCGGGCGCGGCATGGAGATCGTCTACGACGAGGACACCCTGCGCGGCTACATCGAGCGCGCCACCGAGATCAGCCCGGAGCGCCCGGTGCTGGTCGACCGGTTCCTCGACGACGCCATCGAGATCGACGTCGACGCGCTCTACGACGGCCACGAGGTCTTCATCGGCGGCGTCATGGAGCACATCGAGGAGGCCGGGGTGCACTCCGGCGACTCGGCGTGCGCGCTGCCGCCGATCACCCTGGGCGAGACCGACGTGGACGCGGTGCGCCGCTCGACGCTGGCCATCGCCGAGGGCATCGGGGTGCGCGGCCTGCTGAACGTCCAGTACGCCCTCAAGGACGACGTGCTCTACGTCCTGGAGGCCAACCCGCGCGCCAGCCGCACCGTGCCGTTCGTGTCCAAGGCCACGGCGGTGCCGCTGGCCAAGGCGGCGGCCCGGATCATGCTCGGCGCGACCGTGGCCGAGCTGCGGACCGAGGGCCTGCTCCCGGCCGAGGGCGACGGGGCCAAGCTGCCCCCGCACGCCCCCGTGGCGGTCAAGGAGGCGGTCCTGCCGTTCCACCGCTTCCGCACCCCCGAGGGCCAGGGCGTCGACTCGCTGCTCGGCCCGGAGATGAAGTCGACCGGCGAGGTCATGGGCATCGACGTGTCCTTCGGCACCGCGTTCGCCAAGTCCCAGACCGCCTCCTACGGCTCCCTGCCCACCTCGGGCAAGGTGTTCGTGTCGGTGGCCAACCGGGACAAGCGGGCCATGATCTTCCCGGTCAAGCGGCTCGCCGACCTGGGCTTCGAGGTGCTGGCCACGGCAGGGACCGCCGAGGTGCTGCGCCGCAACGGCATCCCCTGCACCGTCGTGCGCAAGCACTTCGAGGGCGAGGAGAACGTCGTCGACCTGATCCTGGGCGGCGGGATCGACATGATCATCAACACCCCGTACGGCAACAGCGGGCCCCGCGTGGACGGCTACGAGATCCGCACGGCGGCCGTGGCCAGGGACATCCCGTGCGTGACCACGATCCAGGGCGCGGCGGCGGCCGTGCACGGCATCGAGGCCGCGATCCGCGGTGACATCGGCGTGCGGCCCCTCCAGGCGCTCCAGGCGGCGCTGAGGGGGCAGGCGTGAGGTTCGGCGAGCGGCTGGCGCGGGTGGTCTCCGAGCGGGGCCCCCTGTGCGTCGGCATCGACCCGCACCCCGGCCTGCTGGCGTCCTGGGGGCTTCCCCAGGACGCCTCCGGGCTGGAGCGCTTCGCCCTGACCTGCGTCGAGGCCTTCGGGGCCGAGGCGGCCGTGGTCAAGCCCCAGTCGGCGTTCTTCGAGGCGCACGGGTCGCGGGGCGTGGCCGTGCTGGAGCGCGTGATCGCCGATCTGCGGTCGGCCGGGGCCCTCGTGCTGGTCGACGCCAAGCGGGGTGACATCGGGTCCACCATGGCCGCCTACGCGGCGGCCTACCTGACCGAGGGCTCGCCGCTGGCGGGCGACGCGGTCACGCTGTCCCCCTACCTCGGCTTCGGCGCGCTCGAACCGGCGCTCGCCGCCGCCGAGGAGTCCGGCCGGGGTGTGTTCGTGCTCGCCCTCACCTCCAACCCCGAGGGCGCCTCCGTGCAGCGCGCGCGGGGCGCGGACGGGGTCGAGGTCGCGCAGGCCGTGGTCGACGCGGCGGGCGCGCGCAACGCGGGCGTGTCGCCGCTCGGCGACGTCGGGCTGGTGGTCGGGGCGACCGTCCACGAGTTGGGGGTCGACCTGTCGGGGCTGAACGGGCCGGTGCTCGCGCCGGGCTTCGGCGCCCAGGGCGCTACCGTGGCTGACCTGCGGAAACTCTTCGGCGAGGAGCTCCGCGGGGTGCTCCCCACGACCTCCCGGGACGTGCTCCGGCACGGCCCCTCGGTGTCCGATTTGCGGGTTGCGACGCGCCGGGTCCTGGACTCGTTCACGGTGTGATCACGATCAAATCCCGGCCCGGTTAGCGTGGTCCGCTCACCTGCGAAAACGGGGCCTGGTACGGTCACGGCCACCGGTTGGGAGCACC
Organism: Actinosynnema pretiosum; assembly: GCF_024171695.1. Lineage (GTDB taxonomy): Bacteria > Actinomycetota > Actinomycetes > Mycobacteriales > Pseudonocardiaceae > Actinosynnema > Actinosynnema pretiosum. Next base: position 62,002 of record NZ_JAMTCF010000030.1, read on the forward strand.
GCCGACGGGCGCATACCACACAGGTGACGCGCACAGCATTGCCGGTGGCGGTGAAGGCTCTTCCGGAGGGTGTTGGTACTACTACCACCCGCCGCAACCGCCGAACGCTGAAGATTTACCTGACTGGGTGGTAACAGACCCGTGTTGTACCCAGGCAATTGCGCTCGGTACGGTCGCGACGCAGATCCAGAATTGAAATTCCCACACCACGGAGGAAATCGTGGCCCTTCCCCAGCTTACCGAGGAGCAGCGGGCCGCAGCGCTGGAGAAGGCTGCTGCCGCTCGTCGCGCTCGCGCTGAGCTCAAGGAGCGCCTCAAGCGTGGCGGCACGACCCTGAAGGACGTGCTGAAGGCTGCTGAGAGCGACGAGGTCCTTGGCAAGATGAAGGTGTCGGCGCTGCTCGAGGCGCTGCCCGGCGTCGGCAAGGTCCGCGCCCAGCAGATCATGGAGCGGCTGGAGATCGCGCCGAGCCGCCGCCTGCGGGGCCTGGGCGACCGCCAGCGCAAGGCGCTGCTCACCGAGTTCAGCGGCGAGTGAGTGACGGCACCGAGGCGGGGTCGGGCGTTCGCGCCCGGCCCCGCCTCACCGTTCTGTCGGGTCCGTCCGGCGTCGGCAAGTCCAGCGTGCTGGCCGAGCTGCGCGGCAGGGACCCGGAGCTGCACTACAGCGTCTCGGTGACCACCAGGAAGCCGAGGCCGGGCGAGCTGGACGGCGTCCACTACCACTTCGTGGACGACGCCCGGTTCGACCGCATGGTCGCCGCGGGCGAGCTCCTGGAGCACGCCGAGTTCGCGGGCAACCGCTACGGCACCCCCAGGGCGCCGGTGGAGGCCGCGCTGGCGGCAGGCCTGCCCTCCCTGCTGGAGATCGAGCTGCAGGGCGCCAGGCAGGTCAGGGCCGCGATGCCCGAGGCCCAGCTGGTCATGCTCGCCCCTCCCTCGTGGGAGGACCTCGTCGCCCGGCTCACCGGCCGAGGCACCGAGGACCCCGCCGTCGTCGAGCGCAGGCTCGTGATCGCCAGGCAGGAGCTGGCGGCCGAACCCGAGTTCGACGAGGTCGTCGTCAACGACGACGTGCGTTCGGCGGCGACGAAGTTGCTAGACTTGGTGGTCGGCCCGCCGCCCGGCGCCTGACGCGCCGGTGGAGCCGCCCCGGACGCGCCCTCGCAGGCGGGGGAGCCGGGGGAGGGCGCCGAGAGGCGCGGGACGACCGAGGCTTGATCGAACACCGACCGCAGGAGCGTTGACGAGTGACCACGCACACCGAGCTGGGCCCCCTGTCCGGGTCCCCGGAGGGCATCACCAACCCGCCGATCGACGACCTGCTGGAGCAGGTCAGCTCGAAGTACGCGCTGGTGATCTACGCGGCCAAGCGGGCGCGCCAGATCAACGACTACTACGCCCAGCTCGGCGAGGGCCTGCTGGAGTACGTCGGCCCGCTGGTCGAGCCCGGCCCGCGCGAGAAGCCGCTCTCCATCGCGCTCAGGGAGATCCACGCCGGCCTCCTCGAGCACACCGAGGGCGAGTGACCGAGCACCTGCCCGGTGCCCCCACCAGACCCCGCGTAGTGCTCGGGGTGGGTGGGGGCATCGCCGCGTTCAAGGCCTGCGAGGTCCTGCGCGGCCTGACCGAGACGGGCCACGACGTCCGCGTCGTGCCCACCGAGGAGGCGCTGCGGTTCGTCGGCGCCGCCACCTTCGAGGCCCTGTCCGGGCAGCCGGTCCGCACCGGCGTGTTCACGGACGTGCCGGAGGTGCCGCACGTGCGGCTCGGGCAGGAGGCCGACCTCGTGGTCGTCGCCCCCACCACGGCCAACCTGCTGGCGAAGGCCGCCCACGGGCTGGCCGACGACCTGCTGACCAACACCCTGCTGACCGCGCGCTGCCCGGTCCTGCTGGTCCCGGCGATGCACACCGAGATGTGGGAGCACCCGGCGACGCGGGACAACGTGGCGCTGCTGCGCTCGCGGGGCGTCGTCGTGGCCGAGCCCGCCAGCGGCAGGCTCACCGGCAAGGACACCGGCAAGGGCAGGCTGCCCGAGGCCGTCGAGATCGTGGAGCTGGCCCGGTTGCTGATGGCGCGCGGCGACGCGCTGCCGCGCGACCTGGAGGGCCTGCGCGTGGTCGTGTCGGCGGGCGGGACCCGCGAGCCGCTCGACCCGGTCCGCTTCCTGGGCAACCGCTCGTCCGGCAGGCAGGGCTACGCCATCGCCCGCGTCGCCGCCCAGCGCGGCGCCGAGGTGGTCCTGGTGGCCGCGCACACCGCCGACCTGGTCCAGCCCGCGGGCGTGGAGCTGGTGCGGGTGGGCACGGCGCTGGAGCTGCGGGACGCCATGCACGCCGAGGCCGAGCGGGCCGACGTGCTCGTGATGTCCGCGGCCGTCGCCGACTTCCGACCGGTCGACCTGGTCGAGCACAAGATCAAGAAGGGCGACCTCGACCCGGACCCGGTGCGGTTGACCCGCAATCCGGACATCCTGGCCGAGCTGGTCGCCGCGCGCGGGCCCGGCCAGTCCGTGGTCGGCTTCGCCGCCGAGACCGGGGACGCGGGCGCGGGCGTGCTCGACCACGGTCGGGCCAAGCTCAAGCGCAAGGGGTGCGACCTCCTCGTCGTGAACGACGTCGGTTCGGGGGGCGCCTTCGAGGGGGAGGACAACCAGGGCTGGTTGCTCTCCTCGGACGGGACCGAGCGGCCGATCCCGCACGGCTCGAAAGCCCAGCTCGCGTCCATCCTGTGGGACGCGGTGGTCTCCCGCCGGTCGTCCTCGCAGGCTCCCGAGCCCGGTCGTCAGTAAGCTCCGGGGCGTTCGCCGAGGCGGTGCGCGCCGCCGGGACGGTCAGGTATCCAAGTCGTTGATCTCGTAGTGGGGAGTGCCGTGAGCCAGCACAGCAGCAGGCTGTTCACCAGTGAGTCGGTGACCGAGGGCCATCCGGACAAGATCTGCGACGCGATCAGCGACTCGATCCTGGACGCGCTGCTGGCCAAGGACCCCACGTCGCGGGTGGCGGTGGAGACGCTGGTGACGACCGGTCAGGTGCACGTGGCCGGTGAGGTGACGACCGAGGCGTACGTGGACATCCCGTCGATCGTGCGGGAGAAGATCCTGGAGATCGGGTACGACTCGTCGGCGAAGGGGTTCGACGGTCACTCGTGCGGGGTGAACGTGGCGATCGGGGCGCAGTCGCCGGACATCGCGCAGGGTGTGGACACCGCG
>NZ_JAMTCF010000031.1:0-18882 GCF_024171695.1 Actinosynnema pretiosum
CTGCCCGTGTCCGCCGCTGCCCGTGTCCGCCGCTGCCCGTGTCCGCCGCTGCCCGTGTCCGCCGCTGCCCGTGTCCGCCGCTGCCCGTGTCCGCCTGTCCGCCTGTCCGCCTGTCCGCCTGTCCGCCTGTCCGCCTGTCCGCCTGTCCGCCTGTCCGCCTGTCCGCCTGTCCGCCTGTCCGCCTGCCCGCCTGCCCGCCGCAGTTTCGGTAGCGTGGTTCGCAAGCCCGCGCAACCACTCGCCCCCGTCGTGACTTCGGCTTTCCGCGAGCCCCGCACCGCCGCCAGACCACCACCCGACCCGTTCCGGGCCGTCCGCCGCCCGCTCTTCCAGCGGGAACGCGACATCCCCTCACCTGCGCCACCCGGCGCCCGAACCGGCGAATTAAGCAGTCTTACCCATGCGTGGCAGCCCCTCCAGGGGGCACTCTCGGGTTCGTGCAGAGCTGGCGACTGGTGATCCGGCGGCCTGTCCGGCGGATCGGCCGGGCGAGGCTCCGCTGGTTGGTGGGCGGACTCGCGACCGCCGTGCTGGCGTTCGCGGGCCTGGTCGTCTCGACCGACCCGGTCGGTTACGGGCTCCCGTTCTGGCCGTTCGCCACGAACGCCGACCACGCCGAGGGCCGGGCCATGGACTCGTTCCTCGCGACCGCCCGCGCCCAGCGCGACGTTGCCCGGCTGCCGCAGGCGGTGGCGGGCGAGGCGGTGGAGGTGTTGGCCGCGACCCCCGGCGGCGTGCGCGACGACTCGGTGTGGATGCGCGTGCGGCTGCACCTCCCGGACGGCGGCGTGCGCTGCCGCGAGGTGATCGTGTTCAACCAGGTCGGCTTCGAGCTCAACAGCCGCCGCGTGGACTGCTGACCCGAGCCCGGCCGTCCTGGCCAAGCCGCCCGGCCGCTGTCGCCCGCCACGGCCGGCTCAGCCTGCCCTACCGGGGGAACCCCGAAGCCCGCCAAGCCCCCGGCCCGTGCCCCAGCGGCTGCCGGACCAAACGCGACCGGTCCGCCCACCGCGACGCCTCCCGCTCGGCCGAGCCCGAACCCGAGCCCGCACCCGCGCCCTCAGCCGCCCGCCGAGCGGCCACCGCCGTCAGCACTGCCACCAGCGCCGCCAACTCCTCCTCGGTCGGGTTACCCCGCACCACCCGAAGGTGTCCCCGGTCGCTCACAGCGGGATGTTCCCGTGCTTCTTCGGCGGCAACGTCTCCCGCTTGTCCCGCAGCACCGCCAACGCCCGCGCCACGTGCGCCCGCGTGTGCGACGGCGGGATCACCGCGTCCACGTACCCCCGCTCGGCCGCCACGTACGGGTTGCACAGCGCGTCCTCGTACTCCTGCTGCAACCGCGCCCGCAGCGCCTCCACGTCCTCCCCGGCGCCCAGCGCGTTCGCCAGCTCCTTCCGGTGCACGATGTTCGCCGCCCCCTGCGCCCCCATCACCGCGATCTGCGCGGTCGGCCAGGCCAGGTTCACGTCCGCGCCGAGGTGCTTCGACCCCATCACGTCGTACGCCCCGCCGTAAGCCTTCCGGGTGATCACCGTGACGAGTGGCACGGTCGCCTCCGCGTAGGCGTAGATGAGCTTCGCCCCGCGCCGGATGATCCCGTTCCACTCCTGGTCGGTGCCCGGCAGGAACCCCGGCACGTCCACGAACGTCAGCACCGGCACGTTGAACGCGTCGCAGGTCCGCACGAACCGCGCCGCCTTCTCGCTCGCGTCGATGTCCAGGCACCCGGCGAACTGCGTCGGCTGGTTCGCGACCACCCCCACCGACCGCCCGTCGACCCGCCCGAACCCGACCAGCACGTTCGGCGCGAACAGCGACTGGACCTCCAGGAACTCGCCGTCGTCCAGCACGCGGGTGAGCACCTCGTGCATGTCGTACGGCTGGTTCGCCGAGTCCGGCACCAGCGAGTCCAGCTCCAGGTCCGACTCGGTGACCGAGTCCTCGATCGACCCGCCGACCAGGTCGCCGGGCCCGTCCAGCACCGGCGGGTCGGACATGTTGTTCGACGGCAGGTACGACAGCAGCTCCTTGGCGTAGGAGATCGCGTCGTCCTCGTCGGCGGCCAGGTGGTGCGCGTTGCCCGACTTCGTGTTGTGCGCCCGCCCGCCGCCCAGCTCCTCGAACCCGACGTCCTCGCCGGTGACGGTCTTGATCACGTCCGGCCCGGTGATGAACATGTGCGAGGTCTTGTCGACCATCACCACGAAGTCGGTCAGCGCGGGGGAGTAGACGTGCCCGCCCGCCGCCGTCCCCATGATCAGCGAGAGCTGCGGGACCACGCCGGACGCCGCCACGTTGCGCCGGAAGATCTCCGCGTACAGGCCGAGCGAGACCACGCCCTCCTGGATGCGCGCCCCGCCGCCCTCGTTGATGCCGACCAGCGGTCGCCCGGTCTTGAGCGCCAGGTCCATCACCTTGACGATCTTCTCGCCGTAGACCTCGCCGAGCGAGCCGCCGAACACCGTCACGTCCTGGCTGAACACGCACACCGGCCGCCCGTCGACCGTGCCGTGGCCGGTGACGACGCCGTCGCCGTACGGGCGGTTGCGGTCCTGGCCGAAGTTCGTGGAGCGGTGCCGGGCGAGCGCGTCCAGCTCCACGAACGAACCGGGGTCGAGCAGCAGCTCGATCCGCTCGCGGGCGGTCTTCTTGCCCTTGGCGTGCTGCTTCTCCACCGCGCGCGCCGAACCCGCGTGCACGGCCTCCTCGTTGCGCCTGCGCAGGTCGGCGAGCTTGCCCGCGGTGGTGCGCAGGTCCGGCTCGTCACCGAGTGGGGCGGTCGCACTGCTCATGACGGGTGAGCTTAACCACGGACCGCACCGATGGCGGTGCCCGAGAACGCGCGGGACTGCGGGGTCGCGGAACTGCACCGGTGCAGCTCGGCGCGCTCGGGAGGGCCGACTTGACCTCCACCGCGCTGGAGGTTGCAGGCTGTGCCGCAGGCGCCCTGCCCCGTCGGGAACCCACACCGCTCCGACAAGCGCGGCGGGGTGGGGCGCTCCTCCACCCGCCTCCTAGGCTTGCGCCGTGTTCGAGCACCTCGTCGCCCCGGCCGGTCCGTACGCCGAGATCCGCGTCGTCCCCAGCACCGGCTCCACCAACGCCGACCTGGTCGCCGCCGCCCCCGCCACCGCCGACCGCACCGTCCTCGTCGCCGAGGCGCAGTCCGCCGGTCAGGGCCGCAGGGGTCGCAGCTGGGTGTCCTCCGGCGGCGGCCTCTACCTGAGCGTCCTGCTCAGGCCCGGCGTCCCGCCCGCCCGCCTGCCCTGGGTCACCCTCCTGACCGGCCTCGCCCTGGTCCGCGCCACCGAGTGGGCGGGCGCCACCGCCACCCTCAAGTGGCCCAACGACCTGCTCATCGGCGACGCCAAGGCCGCAGGGGTGCTCGCCGAGAGCGCGGGCGACGCGGTCGTCGTCGGCATCGGCCTCAACACCGCGCCGCTGCCGCCCGGCGTCCAGCCCGGCGCGGGCGGCCTCCCGCCGACCAGCCTCGCCGAGGCCGGCGCGCGCGTCACCGACCGGTTCGCCGTCGCGGAGGTGCTGCTCGCCGAGCTGGCCGCGCTGGAGGCCGAGTGGCGCGGGAACCACGGCCTGCCCGGCGCGCTGCTCGCCGAGTACCGCGAGCACTCGGCCACGATCGGCCGCGACGTCCGCGTCGAGCTGACCGGCCGCGAGCTGCTCGGCGTCGCCGAGGACGTCCTGGCGGACGGCACGCTCGTCGTCCGCGACCGGGCGGGCACGTCTCACACCGTTTCCGCCGGGGATGTGGTCCACCTGCGAGTACGGTGATCCGGACCGTCCCCACCGTCCCCGGAGGACCCGTGGCCTACCCGGACGACCTGCTCAGCCCCGCCGAGCACGTTGTGATCCACAACCACCCGCACTGGAAGATGCTGCTCGGCCCCGTGCTGGTGTTCATCGTCGTCGCGGGCGGTGGCGGCTACCTGGCCGCGCTGGCGTCCGGCAGCTCCTGGGAGCTGACAGCCTGGATCGCGATCGGCGTGATCGGCCTGGTCCTGGTGGTCTGGCTGACCCTCGCGCCGCTGGTCCGGTGGCGGACCACGCACTTCATCATGACCACGGACCGCGTCATGTACCGCGTCGGCGTGGTCACCCGCACCGGCCTGGACATCCCGCTGACCCGCATCAACAGCGTCCGCTTCGAGCACAGCCTGCTCGACCGGGTGCTCGGCTGCGGCACGCTGGTGATCGAGTCGGCCTCGGACGAGCCGCTCTCGTTCGACGACATCCCGAACGTCGAGCGCGTGCACTCGCTGCTCTACCGGGAGATCAACGACAACCCGGACGACGACTTCCAGCCCCTCACCGCGGAGCGGTGAGGAAACCAGGGACCGCTGCGCCTCGGCCCCGCGCTGCGGTTCAACAGGTGTGGTTTTCGTCTGCTCCGCGCCCGTAGCTGCGCTCCCCGAGGACCCCGCCCCGAGCACGACGGGCGGGGTCCTCGGCGTTCCGGGACCGCGTCACCCGCTGTGACGCGGCTCACCACCCGGCCGTGCTAGCTTCCGGGGCATGGGCGCCCGCGAGCTCGGCCTGCCGGACACCACCCCCTCCGACGGCCTCCCCGCCGAGGTCGCCATCTGGGAGGTGGGCGCGCGCGACGGCCTCCAGAACGAGTCCGCCACCGTCCCCCTGGACGTGAAGCTGGAGTTCCTGGACCGCCTCGCGGGCGCCGGGCTGACCACCCTGGAGGCGACCAGCTTCGTCCACCCGAAGTGGGTCCCCCAGCTCGCCGACGCCGAGGACCTCCTGGCCCGGCTCGACCGCCGCCCCGGCGTCGCCTACCCGGTGCTCGTGCCCAACGAGCGCGGCCTCGACCGGGCGCTGCGGGCGGGCGTCGAGCACGTCGCCGTCTTCGCCAGCGCCACCGAGTCCTTCGCCCGCCGCAACCTCAACCGGTCGCTGGACGAGCAGTTCGCCATGTTCGACCCGGTGATCACCCGCGCCCGCGCCGAGGGGCTCCAGGTGCGCGGCTACGTCTCCATGTGCTTCGGCGACCCGTGGGAGGGGGCGGTCCCGCGCGAGCAGGTCGTCGCGGTCGGCAAGCGCCTGCTCGACCTCGGCTGCCACCGGCTGTCCCTCGGCGACACCATCGGCGTCGCCACCCCCGGCCAGGTCACCGCGCTGCTGACCGCGTTCGGCGACCCGGACCCGCTCGCCGTGCACTTCCACGACACCTACGGCCAGGCGCTCGCCAACACCCTCGCGGCCCTGCGGTCGGGCGTGCGCGTGGTCGACTCCTCGGCGGGCGGCCTCGGCGGCTGCCCGTACGCCGAGTCCGCCACCGGCAACCTCGCCACCGAGGACCTGGTGTGGATGCTCGACGGCCTCGGCGTCCGGCACGGCGTCGACCTGGACGCGCTCGCCACCACCAGCGCGTGGCTCGCCGAGCACCTGGGCAGGCCCAGCCCGTCCAGGGTCGTCCGGGCCTTGCGCGGCTGACCCCGATCGGGCAGTCGGTCCCCGAACTGGCGACCGCCCTGTCCCCAGGCGACTGCCCCGCAGGTCAGCGCGCCGCGCCCAACCCAGGTGGATCTTGCTCCCGGTGATGCCGGAAAATCACCGCAACGAGTCGGAACCCCCAGGGCGCTCCGCGCGTCCAACGCCCAGCCGGCGTCCGCCGCCGGTGGGGTCGGATGCACCGGAGGTGCTTGTGACGAGCGACCACCGCGCCCAGGTGGACGAGCTGCTGGCCGACTACCGGCGCAGCCGCGAGCAGCTCGCGGTGACCCACCGCGAACTCGCCGCCATCTCCGCCTCGGCCACCAGCCCGGACGGGTGCGTCACCGCCGTCGTCGACGCCCAGGGCGTGCTCACCGAGCTGCTCATCGCCGACGCCGCCTACCGCCTGCGCCCGCCGCAGCTCGCCGAGGTCGTCGTCCGCACCACCCAGGCCGCCGTGGCGCGCGCGATGGAGAAGATGCTGCACGCCCTCACCCCGGTGCTGCCCGCCGCCACCGACCCGGAGGCCCTGGTCAGGGGGACCGCCGACCTCACCGAGGACGAGCTGCCCCCGCCCAACCGCAGGGCCCCGCTCGTGGACGACGACGAGGACTTCGACCAGCGCGACTGGCTGAGCACGGAAGCCGCGCCGACGCAGAGCGCGCCCTCGCAGAGGAGGAACCGGTGAGCGGGTTCGACGCCGACCTGGCCAAGCTGCGCGGTGGCGCGGCCGACTTCGAGGGCTTCGCGGGCAGAGCGGGCCGCATCGCCGCCGACCTGGGCGCCGCGCTGGAAGCGCTGGGCCCGTGCTGGGGCGACGACGCCGTCGGCCGCAGCTTCGCCGAGGGCCACGTCGGCCCCGCGGCCTCCACCAGGGAGCGCGTCGACGGCCTGAACGGCCAGTTCGGCGGGCTCCAGGACCGCTTCGCGGCGACCGAGCGCACCTACCGCAAGGTCGACGAGGGCAACGAAACCGCGTTCAACGCGGTCTGACCAGGGGACCGGGGATGGGAATCGAACTGCCCGCGGAGCTGGCCGAGGTCGCCGCGAGGGCCGGGGTGTCGTGGCCGCAGGCCGACGAGGACAAGCTGCGCGCCTCCGCCGCGGCGTGGCGCGCGGCCGGGCGCGGGTTGGACGGGCTGGCCGGTGAGTCGGACGACTCGGCCGGGCGCGTCCTCGGCGGCATGGCGGGATCGACCGCCACCGCCGCGCGCACCCGGTGGGACCGGTTCATCGACGCCGACGGCGACCTCGTCGGCACCGCCCGCGACTGCCACGCGGCGGCCGACCGGCTCGACCACGCGGCGAGCCAGATCGGCAAGGCCAAGGTCGAGCTGGTGCGCGAGCTGGTCAACCTGGCCAAGAACGCCGACGCCGCGCAGGCGTCCGCGTCGGCCGGGCAGCCGTCCGCGCTGCTCGGCCTGGACACGGCGGTGCGCGGGGCGGCGGCGAACGCGGCCAACCTGACCGCCGCGCTGACCGACTCGGTGCGCCTGGACAGCGGCGCCGACGTGGCGGGCGTCCAGCCGCCGGTCAACCCGAACCCCGGTGTGCGCGGCAGCCTGCTCGACGTGGTCGACGGTCTCGTCGACGACGTCGTGACCCCGGTGGTGGAGACCACGACGCGCACGGTCGAGGCCGTCGCGCAGCCGGTGGTCGACCTGGTGGAGCCGGTGGTCGACGCCGTCGCGCGCCCGGCGGTCGAGACCGCCGCGCAGGTCGTCGGCCAGGTCGCGCCCCAGGTCGCCGAGCCGGTGGCCGCCGCGGCGCAGCCGATCGCCCAGCAGGTCGGCCAGGTCGCCGCTCCCGTCCACGTCGGCGACGTCGCGCCCCAGGCCGGACAGCACTCCGCGCCCGCCCAGGTGGCGGGCGCGGTCCCCGACCACGCGCCCCGCCACGAGGGCACCACCAGCCAGTCGGCCGCAGCCCTGCTCGACCGCCCCGCGCAGGTCGGCGGGACGCCCAGCGGGTCGATCGCGAACGCGCTCAGCGGCATGGGCAACACCGCGCAGCAGGCCACGACGCCCCAGGCGGGCGCGCCCGCCGCGTTCCAGCAGGCCCCCGGAGCCCCGACCGCGCCCGGCGCCCACGGCCTCGCCGGTGGCGGCGGCGGTGCGGGCGCCGGTCGCGGCGCGGACCACCGCCCCACCGACCTGCGCGCCCCGCTGGACGGCAGGAACGACGTGCGGGCGGGCGGCGACGGCCGAGCCCCGGACGCCCGCGCGGGTGACGCGAAGGGCGCGGCGGACGCCAAGGGCGCCGCCGAGCTGAAGGACGGCGCGCGCGGCGCGGGAACGGGCTGGAACGACCGCCCGATGCTCGGCGACGCGGTACTGGCCGACCTCAGGGACGTCGAGAGCGAACTGGCCGAGCAGGACCACGCCGACCGCAAGCCGCCCGCACCGGGGCAGCCGCTCCAGGGCGGCGCGGCGACCGCCGACCGCACCCACGAGCGCGCCACCGGCTGGGCGGGCGACCCGCTCTCGCAGGTCGGCGAGCAGGCGGTCGACCTGGGCCACGCCGCTCCCGAGCGCGCCAGTGGTCAGGCGGGCGACCCGCTCGCGCGGACCGGCGAGCAGGTGGCTGATCTCGGCCACGCCGCTTCCGAGCGCGCCACCGGGTGGGAGGGCACCGGCGAGCAGGCGGTCGACCTCGGCCACGCTGCTCCCGAGCGCGCCACGGCCTGGGCGGGCGACCCGCTCGCGCAGGTCGGCGGGCAGGTGGCTGATCTCGGCCAGGCCGCTCCCGAGCGCGCCGGTGGTGGGGCGGACCCGCTCGCGCGGACCACCGAACGGGCTGCCGACCTCGGCCGCACCGCCTCGCACACGGCCCCCGACGCCATCGACCACCGGGCTGCGGCGTCGGCGGGCGCTGTCCTGCCCCGCACGGCGGACCTCGGGCACGCTGCGCCCGGCGTCGCCTCGGGGAGCGCTGTCCTGCCCGGTGCGGCCGACCTCGGTCACGCCGCCCGCGACACCACCGCCCACCTCGCCGACCGGGCTTCCGCAGGCACGTCGGGGAGCGCTCACCTTGCTGACCGGGTTTCCGCCGAGGCACCGGGAGCCGCCCACCTCACCGACCAGGTCTCGGCCGACGCGGCGAGGATCGCCCACCTCGCCGACCAGGTCTCGGCCACCGCCCCCCACGCCACCGCCACCGCGCCCGACCTCGGCCACGTCGTGGCGGGCGTGGCGCCCGGCGTCGTGGCCCCGGTCGCCGACCGGGACGGGGCCTGGCCGCAGGTCCCGCTCACCGAGCCCGTGCCGCTCGTGCACGACGCCATCCCCGCCGGTCCGCTCGCGGGCGCGACCGGGCTCGTGCCCGGCGCCGCGCACGTTGCCGAGCGCGCCTCCGCGTGGACCGCGCCGGTCACCGCCAAGGCCGAGGAGCTGGCCGACCAGGGCGGTCTCGCCGCCGGGGTGCGCCAGGCCGGTGCGGAGGCCGCTGGCCAGCCGCTCGGCCACACCGTCGCCAGCGCCGCCGCCGACCTCACGGCCGGTTCCGGCGTGCCGCTGGAGGTCGACCGGTCCGACGACGGCCGGTTCCCCGGCTCCCACCTCTCCGACGACGCGCGCGACGCGGCCGACGCCCCGGTGGGCGCGGGCGGGGACGCCGTGGCGCAGGGCGCCGCCACCGCCTCCGACGGCGGCCAGACCAGCACCAACCAGTTCGCGGGCGCCCCGATGGGCGGCGGCGTGGTGCCGCCCGCCGCAGGCGGCGCGCCGATGGCGCAGGCCACCCACTCCACCGCGCACGCCGTGCCGCAGTCGACCGCGTTCGGCGCCCGACCGCAGACCGACGGCGTCCAGCACGCGGGCCACATCGACGCGGGCGACGTCGAACCCGACCTGGACGACCGGGGCGCAGGCGTCACCCACCGCTCCAACGGCCTGTCCGGCGGCGTCCTGCCCGGCGAGGGGCAGCAGCAGGTCGAGCGCGCCCAGGACCCGGCCCCGGCGGCGCAGGCCCCCGAACCGGCGCAGCAGTCCCAGCAGGCGCAGAACGACCAGGCAGGGGTGGGCGCGGGCCTCGGCTTCATGCCGATGATGGCCATCCCGCCGCAGGCCATGGGCGGCGGTGGCGGTGGCGCGCCGATGTCCCAGCGGGCTGGCGGCGCGCCCGCGCCGACCGGCGCCCCGGCCCCGGCGGACCAGGACCACGACCCCGGCCCGAAGCCCGAGCCGAGGACCCCCGCGAAGCCCGGCGCCCGCCCTGGCCACCTGGACTTCACCCCCGACCCGAACGCGCCCCTGGACGCGCCGGGCCGCACCCCGCTGGTGCAGCCGCCGACGGCGGCGGAGATGCCCACGGCGCCCGCCGTGCCCGACGTCCCGCAGGTCCCGGCGGCGCCCACGCCACCCGCGCCGTCCGCAGCCTCCGTCCCGGTGGTCGCGGCCCAGTCCGCACCCGAGCAGGCCACGCCCGCGCAGCCCGCAGGCCAGACCACCACCGCGCAGTCCACCACCGCGCAGGCCGCCGACCAGCCCGCCGACCCGTCCACCACCGACCAGCCCGACTCGGACCTGTCGGCGTTCGTGCTGGCCCTGTTCCCCGGTGGCGCGCTCCCCGAGCCGAGCCGCCGCCCGGCCCGCCAGCTCCCGCGCCCGGCCGAGTCCGAGGACGACTACGCGGACGGCCTGCGCTTCCCGCCCGGCGACCACCCCCGGTCCCACCTGGTGGCCACCGCCCGACCCACCACCACCACCACCACCACCCCGCCCACCCGCGACCCCGGCGCGCCCAAGCCCCCGGCGGCGCTCATGGTGGGCTACGACCCGCTGGCCGGGACGCACGAGCGCGACTGGGAGCACCGCTTCCTGGCCAGGGCGCAGCCGCCGGAGTACGCGTGGCCGCCCGCCGAGCTGTTCCCCGAGGGCGGCTACGAGTCGGGCCAGCCGGTCGAGCTGGCCCCCGGCACCGAGCTGGACCGCTTCGGCACCCCCGAGGGCCGCGTCCTGTCCAGGTCGGGCACCCCGTACCCGGCCCGCTCGCTGCCGCCAGCCGCCGCGACCTCCGGCTACCGCCGCTACCGGGTGCTGCGCGAGCTGCCCGCGCACTACACGCTGTCCGCCGGGTGGTTCGGCCAGCGCGGCGGCGGCGCCCGCTACCGCGCCACCCACCCCGTCGCCGACCTGGTGGCGCTGGGCTACCTGGAGGAGCTGCCGTGAACGCCGAGTCGATCCGGGACTGGCTGCGCGCGGTCGGCGTGCCGGACGAGGTGGTGTCGATCGGCGAGGAGGCCGACAACACCTGGTGCCTGGTCCACGACGACGACCGCACCGAGTTCGAGGTGTTCTGGCGCGAGCAGGGCAACCGCTACGACTGGGTGGCGTTCACCGCCGAGGACGTGGCCTGCCACTACCTGTTCGGCCGCCTGGCCTGGGCCCAGGTGGCGCGCGGCGCGGTGGGCGTCCTCGACCGGGCGAAGCCCGCCCCCGCGCCCACGATCGCCCCGTCCGCCTCGGTCGCGCCCCCGACCCCGGCGCCCCCGCCACCGCCACCCGCGCGCCCGGTGATCACGCCGGTCCTGACGCCCCCGGCGGTCGCGCCTGCGGCGTTCAAGCCCGCACCCCCACCACCGGCTGCCCAGCAGGGCTGATCCGGCCAGCAGAGCTGATCCGGGGACACCCGCCGATCACCGCGCCGCCCGCGTCCGGGGTTCGCCCCGCGCGGAGCGGTGCGGCGTGAGCCGTCGCTTTGGCACCCGTTGCGTCCGGCCCGCTTCGCGCCTGGCCCGCTTTGCCGCCAGCCCACCTCGCCACTGGTCTGCCTCGCCACCGGCCCGCCTCGTGGCTTGCCTGCCTTGCCGCTGGTTTGCCTCGCCGCTGGTCCGGCCCCGTGGCTTGCCTGCCTTGCCACCAGCCCACCTCGCCGCTGGCCCGCCTTGCACCGGCCCACTTCGCCGCCGGTCTGCCTCGCCGCTGGCTCGCCTCGCGTCCGGCCCGCCTCTCGTCCGGTCTGCTGCGCGGCTGGTTCGGCGCGTCTCGCCCGGCACGTCCTGCCCCGCCCACTCCGCCGCCGGGGCGCCTGCTCCCGCGCAGCCCGCCGCTCCCTACCGGCGCACCCGCCCCCCGCGCCCCACCCACCCCTACCGGGGCGTCACATCCGTCCGCCAGGTCACGCCCACCACGTCCTCCGCCTTCGGCACCGGCAGGAACACCGCGAACGTCGCGGGCCGCGCCGTCGACAGCTCCAGCCGCCCCCCGTCCGCGTCCACCAGCGCGCGGGCCAGCGCCAACCCCACCCCGAACGACCCGCCCCCCGACACCCCGCGCTCGAAGATGTGCCCGGCCAGCTCGTCCGGCACCCCGCTCCCGCCGTCCGCGACCTCCACGACCACGGTCCCGTCGTCGCTGCGGGCGGTGACCTGCACCTGCCCCTCCCCGTGCCGCAGGGCGTTGTCCAGCAGCACCCCGATGGCCTCCCGCAGCCGGGCGGGCGTGGCGCGCGCCAGCAGGCCCTCCGGCACCCGCACCCGCAGCCCCCGCCCCTCCCGCTTGAGCTGCTCCCGCCACTCCTCGGCGATCGCCGTCAGCTCCCCGTGCAGGTCCAGCGGCTCGGCGTCGATCGCCCGCGCCGCCCGCGCGGCGGCCAGCAGCTCGTTCAGCACCTCGGTCAACCGCTCGGCCTGCTCCAGCGCGGCCCGCGCCTCCCCGGCCGTCTCCGGCTCCGGGTGCTCGGCCAGCGCCTCCAACCGCAGCTGCAGCGCCGTCAACCGAGACCTGAGCTGGTGCGACACGTCCCCGACCAGCTCCCGCTCCCGCTGCACGAGCTGCGCCAGCGCCACGGCCGACCGGTCCAGCGCCTCGGCGAGCCGGTCCAGCTCCTCGATGTCGTGCCTGCGCGGATCGGCCCTGAAGTCCCCGGCCCCCAACCGCGCCGCCCGGCTGGCCACGTGCCGCAGCGGACGCGCGAGCTTCTGCGCCGTCACCGTCGCCACCACGGTCCCGGTCCCCACCGACAGCACCAGCAGCAGCACCACCAGCGCCGCCATCCGGTACTGGTCGGTGCGCATCGGCCGCGCCGACACCTCCAGCCGCACCGTCCCCTGCTGCGCGATCGGCACCTCGACGCTCAGCGCGGCCTCGGCCAGCGGCTCCCCGAGCTCCCGCACCCCGTCCGGCGAGGTGACCACCAGGTGCCCGCCCACCGGGACGCCCACCTCGGCGGGCCGCAGGTCGATCTCGCTGCCGCCCGCGATCTGGTCGTCGATCAGCGCGGCGATCCGCTGCGCGCGGCTGGCCAGGTCGCCGTGCGCGCTGTCGTCGACCAGCCGCAGCGCCGTGTACCCCAGCGGCAGCCCCAGCACGATCCCGGTGACCGCGACGGCCACCAGGATCGCTCGCAGGATGCGGGAGCGCATCAGTCGGTGGTGTTGAAGCGGAAGCCGACGCCCCGCACCGTGGCGATGCGCCGCTCCACCGAGCGCACGTCGCCGAGCTTCCGGCGCAGCCACGACATGTGCATGTCGAGCGTCTTGCTGCTCTTGAGCTCCGGGTCGTTCCACACCTCCGACAGGATCTCGTCGCGGTTCACGACCTGCCCGGCCCGCTGGATCAGCACGCGCAGCAGCTCGAACTCCTTGTTCGCCAGCTGCACCTCCTGGCCGTCGACGGTGACCCGCCGCGCCGCCAGGTCCATGCGCACCCCGTTGACCTCCAGCGTCTCCGGGGCCCGCCTGCGCAGCAGCGCGCGGATGCGGGCCATCAGCTCGGCGAGCCGGAACGGCTTGGCCACGTAGTCGTCCGCGCCCGCGTCCAGCCCGACGACGAAGTCGACCTCGTCGGACCGCGCGGTCAGCATCAGCACCGGCACGCCGCGCCCGCCCGCGCGGAGCCTGCGGCACACCTCCAGCCCGTCCATGCCGGGCAGCCCCAGGTCCAGCACCAGCAGGTCGATCCCGCCGTGCTCGGCTGCCTCCAGCGCACCGGGCCCGTCCCCGACCACGTGCACCTGGTAGCCCTCCCGCTGCAGCGCGCGGGACAGCGGTTCAGCGATCGCCGGGTCGTCCTCGGCCAGCAAGACCACACTCACGGGACCCAGACTAGGCGTGGCACGATCGCCGCGTGACCGGCTCCGACCGCAGTTCCGCACCCAGCCCCGACCGCGCGACCGACCTCGCCGCCGACCTGGCGCTCGCCCACCGCCTCGCGGACGCGGCGGACGGCATCACCTCGGCCCGTTTCCGGGCGCTGGACCTGGTGGTGGACCGCAAGCCCGACCGCACCCCGGTGACCGACGCGGACACCGCCGTGGAGACCGCGATCCGCGACCTGCTGGCGGCCGAGCGGCCCGCCGACGCGATCGCGGGGGAGGAGTTCGGCGGGAGCGTCGGCGCGGGCCGCACGTGGGTGCTCGACCCGATCGACGGCACCAAGAACTTCCTGCGCGGGGTGCCCGCGTGGGCGACCCTGATCGCGCTCGTCGAGGACGGTCGGCCGGTCGTCGGGGTGGTCAGCGCGCCCGCGCTGGGCCGCCGCTGGTGGGCGTCCACCGGCGCGGGCGCGTGGGTCCGCTCGGCCGAGGCGGGCGCGTCGCGGGAGCGGCGGATCACCGCCTCGCGCGTCGCCGACCTGGGTGACGCGTACCTGTCCACCACGCACCTGAACTCGTGGGCCGAGCACCACTCGCGCGAGGCCTACCTGCGCCTGGTGGACGCCACCTGGGAGTCGCGGGCGTTCGGCGACTTCTGGCAGCACTGCCTGGTCGCCGAGGGCGCGATCGACCTGGCCGCCGAGGCGGTCGTGAACCCGTGGGACGTGGCGCCGCTCCAGGTGCTCGTCACCGAGGCGGGCGGCGCGTTCAGCGACCTGTCCGGCGCGGAGACGTTCCAGGGCGGTAGCGCGCTGTCGTCGAACGGGCTGCTCCACCGGGCCGCGCTGGACGTCCTCGGCGCTCCCGGCGAATAGGGTTCTTCACCCGGACGTGAAAAGCGGCACCCCGTTCGCGGGATGCCGCTTTTCGCACGTTCGCCCGATTTCAGGAATGCCCGAGGTTCTCGTCCTCGGCCGCCGGGTAGGACTTCCGCTCCGCGCGGGAGGTCCGGGCGCCCTCGTCGGGGAAAACCCACTTCTTGTACCCGTACCAGCGGAACGCCATGCCGATGAGCGTGCCGATGATCTGGGCGCTGGCGAAGTCCGCGACCTCCTGGACCAGCCTGCTGACCTCCGGCTCCTGGAGGTGGAACAGGTACCGGGAGACCCACAGCGGCATCGAGTTCAGCACGATCCCGATGCCGTTGACCAGGAAGAACAGCGCCGCCTCGTGGTGCCGCTCCCGTCCGCCGCGGGTCTTGAACGACCACTCGCGGTTCAGCACGTAGGACACGATCGTCGCCACCAGCGTGGCCACGATCTTCGCGGTGACCGGCTTCTCCAGCAGCACCGTCGACTTCAGCGCGAAGAAGATCGCCGTGTCGATCACGAAGCAGGTCCCGCCGACCAGCGCGAACTTCAGCAACTCACGGTGCTTGAGCGCGAGCGAGCGCAGCGGCTCGGGGAGCCGGTGAGCAGCGTTCTCCAGTACGGACACCTCAGCAGTGTACGGAAATCGGGTGAATGACCTGCGCAAACCGCTGCGGAGTGCAACCCAGCCCACATCCCGTCGGCCCGTTGTGCCTGATTACGCAGCGTTTTCGGGTGGGGCGGCGCAGGTTCGCGCCGCCCCACCCGAGTCGCCCTGTCCCAGTCGCTCGGGCGGGCCGCTCAGGTGGCGACCCGGCAGACGGTCACCACCTCGTCCAGCGCGGGCGGCTCGCCGGTCGTGCACACCGGCAGCTCGACCACCACCTCGGTCTGCTCCTGCGGCACGGCGGCGGGCGGGGTGGCCGCGGGCTCCTGCCGCAGCGGCGGGTCGGTCGGCCGGGTGTGGCCGGGCGGCGGGGTCTTCGGCGGCGTCCACGGCGGGCTGCTCGGCGGCGTGCTCGACGGCGGGCTCGGCCGCGTGGTCGTGGTCGTCGTCGGGGGCGGCGTGGTCGTCGTGGTGGTGGTCGGCGGGGTGCTGCTGGTCGTGGTCGTCGTCGGCGGGTTGCTGCTCGACGGCGGGTGCTGCGGGCCGTGGTCGTACTCCCAGGCCCGGACCTCCACGTCGATCGTCTGCGACACGTCCCCGATCCGGGCCGTCACGGTCACCGTGCCCCAGACCCAGGGCCGGTGCTTCCCCCGCCCGCGCGCGGTGGCGACCGGGTTCTCACCGGTCGGGTTCCCGGCGGTGGGCTCGTCGCCGCTCGGCTCCACGGCGCCGGGCTCCCCGGTGCCCGGCTCCTCGGCGCCCGGCTCCTCGGTGACGGGCTCCTCCGAGGCCGGGTTCTCCGCCCGCACCGCGTACACGCTCACCGCGATCCGGAACTTCCCGCCGGACCGCAGGTCGGCCTGGCACTCCAGCCCGGTCTCACCGCCCCGGCAGGCCTCGCGCTTCCGGCTCCACTTGAGCCACAGGTTCTCCCCGGCCTGCGCGCTCAGCTCCAGCCGCGCGCTGCGGCTCCCGGCGTTGATCCCGGTGATGTCCAGCTCGGAGTGGCCCCAGCGCGGGTACTCGCGCTTCTGCACCTCCAGCGCCACCTGGTCCGGTTCGGGCAGGACCGTGACCGGCACGTCCAGCCGCACCGCGATCGTGGTCCCGGCGTTGAGCGTCCCGGTGATCGCGCCGCCCTCGGCGGTGCGGTCGGCCACCAGCAGCAGCCGGAACAGGACCTCACCCGCCGGGTCGACGCCCCTGGTCGCCGGGCAGGTGAACGGGCCGTCCACCGGCCCGCACTCCACCAGGTCGCCGTCAGCGGCGGCGGCCAGCCTGGACAAGCCGACCGGGTAGACGCCACGGGGCAGGTCCAGCGCCAGCACGGGGACCTCGGAGACCAGCCCGCCGGAGTTGGCGACCACGATGTCCAGCGGCTTCGGGTCCTGGCCGGGGGTGAGCGAGTAGTCGTCGGGCCAGGTCGCGGTCAGCGACGCGGGCTTCGGGGGCTTCGGGGGTTCCGGCGGCGGCGGTGGGGCCGTGGTGCTGGTCCCCGGCGGTGGGGGCGGGTCCTGGCCGGGCGGCGGCGGAGGGTTGCCCTGGTTGGTGCCGGTGCCGGTGCCCGCATGCGGCGGGACCACGCCGGTCTCGCCCGCGTCGGCGGGCGCGCTGGACGGCGGCGCCTCGGACGGCGCGGGGTCGGCCTCGCCCGAGGTGGGCGGGACCGGCGCGCCGGGGGAGGCGGGCGTGCCCTCGCTCTGCTCGACGGCGGCGGGGGACTGCGCGACGTCCGGGCCGGAACCGCCGCTCGGCGCGGCGATGGCCACGACGACCACGACGATCAGCGCGGCGGCGGACGCGGCCAGCCCGAGCAGCTGGCGGGGGCCACCGCTCAGCGCCGCCCGCACCACCTCGCCCGCGATCCCGGCCGCGCCCGAGGCGGCGCCCGAGCGACCGGCCGCGCCACCCGCGCCCTCGGCGGCCTGGGCCGTGGCCCCGCCGAGCGCGTCGGCCAGCGCGTTGCCCGCGACACCGCCCGCGGCGGCCGTGGCGGTCGGGGAAGCGGAGTTGCGCGAGGACACCAGGTACCCGGCGGTCCCCGCGCCCAGCACGATCGGCGCGATGGCGGCGCGCAACGCCCCGTTGACGTCCGCCAGCTCGGCGGCCAGCCTCCGGCAGTCCGAGCACTCGTCCAGGTGCGTCTCGACCTGGGCGGTCTCCCGCTTCGACAGGCCGGCGCGGGTCCACGCGCCCAGCCGGTCCACGGTCGCCCGGCAGCGCACGGCCTGCGTCTCGGCCAGGTGCACCTGGAGGTAGGCCTGCTTCAGGCCCTCGCGGGCCCGGTAGGCCAGCGCCGACACGCCGTTGGCCGTCATCCCCAGCAGGGGGGCGACCTCGGCGGGCGACTGGCCCTCGACCTCGGTGTGCCACAGCACGGTCTGCCAGCGCTCGGGCAGCCGGGCGAAGGCGCGCGCGGCGAGCGATCGCTCCAGCCCCGCGACGGCCGTGTCCCGGAACGGCACGCTGACCGCCTCCGGCGCGACCTCGGACACGTCCTCGGACAGCTCGACCTTACGGTCCCGCCGGGTCTTGTCGTAGGCGTTGTGCCGCAGCGCGGTCAGCAGGTAGGCGCGGAACGCCACGTCGGGGCCACCGCCGCCCCGCAGCACGTCGAGCACCTTCGAGAAGGCCTCGGAGACTAAGTCGTCCGCCTCCGCCGAGGAGCGCGCCAACTGCCGGGCCAGGTTGTAGGCGGCGGTGACGTGGCGCTCGTACAGCTGTCCGTACGCGGCGACATCACCCCCGCGCACCGACTCGATCAGTTCCGCGTCCCCCGGTCTCGGGACATCAGCAGGAACGGTCGCCACGTGGTCCCTCCCCTCGCGCGGCAAGTCTTCCGCACCGCGTCGCGCACGGTCACGTCAAGTCACTCAAACGTGTCCCGGTTTTTGCCGTCATGGCTGAGCCGGTCGAACGTCACTCCTTCGTGTGGACGTCCTGCGGAGGAGGTAACCGGGTGAGCGTGAGCCAGACGGTGGTGAGGCAGGCGGTCGACGGGAGCCGGGCGCTCAAGCGGCGCTGGCGGTCGGCCGCGCTGGCGGCGGGCTGGGCGTTCGCCGACGACTGGTCGCTCGCGGAGGTCGACGACGTGTGCGAGGTCGTCCT
Source organism: Actinosynnema pretiosum (assembly GCF_024171695.1). GTDB lineage: Bacteria > Actinomycetota > Actinomycetes > Mycobacteriales > Pseudonocardiaceae > Actinosynnema > Actinosynnema pretiosum. The sequence goes on from NZ_JAMTCF010000031.1 coordinate 18,082, forward strand.
CGGCAGCGACGACCCGAGCCAGGCGCTGGCCGGACTCGGTGCCGCGCGGGCGGAATCCGGCGCGGGGCTCGCCGAGACGCTGCTCGACCTCGCAGCGCTGCACGCCGTCCTGGTGACCCCCGGCGTCGAGGTCGGCGCGCCGCGCGCGGACGTCGACGCGGTCCCCGCGAAGCTCCTGCGGGCCACCGCGCTCGGCTGGGCCGAGGTCGTCCTCGACCGGTCGGCGAGCACCGAGGCCGAGGACCCCCTGACCGGCCTGGCCACCGCCGCCTACCTGCGCACGAGGCTCAGGGAGGTGTACGCGGCCACCCCGACCGACTACGCGCTGCTGTTCGTGTCACTTGATCTGGACAACGCGACCGGGTGGTCCAGGGTGGTGGCCATGACGCTGCTCGCGGACGCCCTGCGCGGGGTGTTCGACGCGGGCGAGTCGGTCGCCTCGGTAGGCCCGTCGGTCGCGGCGGTCCTGCTGCGCAGGGACGCGGACGTCGAGGCCAGGCTCGACCGCCTGGCGGCGAAGGCCGAGGCGAGGCTGGCGGTAGACCCGCACGTCAACCCGGCAGGCCCGGCCAAACTCGTGCTCAGGCCGCTGCCGGACACCTACGAGGAGGTGTCCGCACTGCTCGCGACCCCGCCGAGGACTGGGTGAGGCCCTGAGGGGTGGGGGAGGCGCGGGGCCCAGAGGACTGGGGGAGGCGGGGGGAGGTGTTGAGGGCGATGTCAGGCGGAGAGGGCGTGGTCCGGCAGCGTGGTCCGGCAGCGTGGTCCGGCAGCGTGGTCCGGCAGCGTGGTCCGGCAGCG
>NZ_JAMTCF010000031.1:18892-64882 GCF_024171695.1 Actinosynnema pretiosum
GCGTGGTCCGGCAGCGTGGTCCGGCAGCGTGGTCCGGCAGCGTGGTCCGGCAGCGTGGTCCGGCAGCGCGGTGCTGAGCGTAGAGGGCGGTGTTGGGGCGAGGAGGGCTGTGCTGAGGGCGGTGTGAGGTGGGGACAGCCCCATTGTGGTCTTCGGGTCGTTTCGGCGACCATCCGAGCGGGCCGGTGGTTTTCAGGTCCGCGCACGTGGAAGGGGTGGGGTGCGGTGGCGCTGACGGCGATCTACGACCGGGAGACGGGGCGCAGCCCGGTCGAGATCCGGACCAGGGCGGAGCTGGACGCTCTCGTCGACCGGGTGCGCGGCCTGCACGTGGGCAGCAGCCCGGTCGTGGTCGAGTTCTCGGTGACCGGCGACGAGTGGAGCTACCCGATCCTGTACGCGGGCATCGGCCGCGAGCGCGGCTTCGTTCAGGAGCACGGCCACCCCGTGCGCGCGACCCTGGGCGACCCGACCGCGAAGGGCGAGGTGGTGTACGACCTGACCACCCACGCGACCTCCGTGCCTGCGGACCAGGAGGTGCCGCTGGAAGCGGTGCGCGAGGTGCTGGCGGCGTACCTGGCGGGTGGTGGGGTGATCCCGCCGGACCACCCGAGGATGCAGTTGGTGGCGGCGTCGAAGGACCTGTGACGTTGACGGGTGCGAGACCGGAGAGTGCGAGGCTCGCAGGCGTGAAACCGGCAGGCGTGAAACCAGCGGGTGTGAGGCCTACCGGGTTGCGGTGATCCCCGCGCTCAGGTCCTCTGCCGGGGCGCCGCAGTCGGCGTTCAGCGTTCAGCGGTCTGCGGTCTGCGGTCAGTGGTCCGGTGTCCTGTCCCTGCTCCCGTCCCTGCTCCCGTCCCTGATCCCGTCGAGGAATCCGCTGAAGCTGCTCCGACCGAACCTCAGTCGCCCGCCCGCGCGGTTCTTGCTGTCGCGGACCGACGTGGTGTCCGGGGTGATCAGCAGCTCGACGCAGTCGGGGTTCGTCGTGCTGCGGCTGGACTTCCGCCACCGCTGGTCGGCCTCAGCCATGGCTGGTGTCCCTCACTTCCCGGATGAGCCGCGCGCTCTCCTCGGGGTCGAGCGCGTGCCGGGCCGCGTCGTCCCACGCCGCGACCAGCGTCCTCGCCACCTGCTCGTCCTCCACCGCGCGCACGCCCTCGTAGCTCTCGACGTAGACCGAGAGCGGCTCGTCGGGCTCGGGGTACTCCAGCAGGTTCAGGGCGCCGAAGTGCGACCCGTAGGCGCCCGCGGCGAAGGGCAGCACCCGGATGGTGACGTTCTCCTGCTCGCCCACGAGCAGCAGGTGCTCCAGCTGCCGCACCATCAGCTCCGGGCTGCCCACCACCCGCCGGAGCGCGCCCTCGTCGATGAGCGGCCGGTAGTCCAGCGGGACCGGTGACCGGCTGAGCAGCGCCTGCCGGTCCAGCCGCTCCGCCGTCGCCCGAGCCGTCCACCCCTTGCCCAGGGTCAACGCGGGCGCGCGCCTGCCCAGCTCGTCCGCGTACTCGCCGAGCTGGAGCAGTCCGGGGACGAGCATGGGGTCGAGGGCCCGCTCCCGGTGAGCCTCGCCCTCGTCGCGGCGGAAGCGCAGGTAACCGGGGGAGAGCGCCGAAGCGTGCTCGACCTTGACCGCGTCCTGCGAGGCGCGCTCCCACAGGGAGGTTCCCTCGGCGATCTCGTCGTCGGTGGCCCGGAGGACCGTCATGATCGCGAGGAACGTCGGGTAGTGCGGCAGGTGGATGCCGGACAGCAACCGGTGAACCGTGTCCTTGGACGTCCTGACCAGCCGGGCGACCTCGGGAGCCGCAACCCCGGCCCGCTCCATGATGGGCCGCACGTGCCTGCCGAGTCTGCGCTTGGCGCGCGTGGTCCCTACCGCCATGCCTCCCACCATAACCACTCTGAGTAACTCGATCGCTACAAAAACCACCCGTTTGTGACCCCTGCTTTCGTGGCCGGTGAATTGTAGGGTCGCTGCGGAAAGACACTCCGGAAATGGGTTGGGAAACTCGGCGGACCTCGGGGTCCCCTAACTGCTCGACCGGCATCCCGATGTTCCGGTCGCCGGAATGTCGTGCCTGGTGGCCGCAGGTCGTGCCGATCGGTCGAAGAGTCGATGCGGTTGTCCTCCTTTCGAGGCTCGTGAATCACGTGAACCCTGATTCCAAATCCAAAGAATCGCAACAAACGGGAAGTGCTTCCAGATGCAACCGTTCTCCGGTCCGCTGTCGACCGTCCGAACCCTCATGACCTACGGCGAGGTGGGCGACGCGGCGACACTGCTGGGTCACCTGTGGGCCAACCTGTCCGTGGACAGCACCACCCAGGAGGTCGGCAGGCTGCGCGCGACGACCATCGAACTCGCCGACCGCTTCCCGCTGGCACCCGAGGCGTCGGCGGCACTGCACTGCGCGATGCTCACCTACGCCCAGGTGGGCGTGTACGACACGGCCGAACTGATGGCCGAGCGAATGCTGTCGGTGTGGCGAGCCCGCTGTCAGGCCGGGCCGACCCCGGAGTCGCTGGACGGCCACCTGTTCGCCCTTGACGCCCTGGCCAGCGTTCAGCGGACGCGCGGGAACGCCGCCGGTGTCGCCCGCTGCCTGGTCGAACTGATGGAGTGGCAGTTCGCGGCGGGCAACGCCCTGGGGGTCGCCTGGGCGGGCCGCGAACTCGGCGTCCTCGCCTACCAGGCCGGTGACTGGGCAGGCGCGATCAACCACCTGGCCCGAGCCGAGGCGACCTACGACGAAGCGATCACCGAAGCGCTTACCAACCCGGCGGGCACCGCCTCCACCGCCGCCTCCGCCACCTCTACTGCCGGTGCAGGTGGGGACGCCGACACCGTCTCGCAGGCAGGTGAGGAAACCGGCGAACGCATCGCTGAACCGGGCGCAAGGTCGGCGGACACCTGTGCCGGGAGCAACCCCGACACCGGTGCTGGTTCTGACGCCGATCCTGAGTCAGGTTTTGATGCCAGTGCGGACGCTGCTACCGGCTCAGGAGCAGGTCCCGACGCTGGCGCGGACGCTGGTACCGGCTCGGGAGCAGGTTCCGACGTCAGCCCGGACGCTGGTACTGGCTCGGGAACAGGCTCCGGCGCTGGTGTCGACCTAGGTTCCGACGCCAGTGCGGGGGCGGATGTTGATGCCGACTCCGGAGCTGGTGTCGACGCTGGTTCGGAGGCTGGTGCCGACCCACGGTCGGGAGTGGGTGCTGGCACCGGTTCGGGTTCGGGTGTCAGGTCAGGGGTGGGTGCTGGTTCTGGCTCCAATCCTGGGACGGGTGTCGGGTCGGGGTCGGGTGTGGGTGCGACGGCCGTCGCGATCGCCGAGGAGCGCGCCCTGTGCCGGGTGCTGCTCGGGCGGGCTCGGTGGCAGCAGGGGGATCTGGCTGGGGCGCGGCGGTGTTTTCAGGCGGCTCTGGCTGATCTGCCTGAAGGTGACGCCGCTGGTGAGGTCGCCCGGTTGGTCGTGGCCGTGCGGGTGGGTGCCGCACTGCCCGAACCGGACTTCTTGCAGTTGGGGGAGTTCGGCATCTCGGTGTGGGAACGGGTTCCGGACTCCGTTCCCGACCACTGGATGTCGAATGGGGCCTGACGTCCCGACCGAACGTCCGACCGAACGCCTGGCCAAGCGTCTGACCGAACACCCGGCCAAAAACCTGATCGACCAACCGACCACCCCCCTTCCTCAACGCTTCGATAACCCCTGCTCAAACGGTCTGCTCGCTGCCCGCACAACAAAGTCTGGCAGTTGGAGCGCCCCACTCGCACGCCCTTCACCGGCCCCCAGATCGGGTGAAATCACCCCGCCGCCCCACCCCCGGTCCCAACTTGACGCCGCCCAAGGTGTACCTGTTATCTAGTGTCTTACAACAGTAGAACACTTTGGGAGGTGCCAGTGGAGTTCCGCATAGACCGGACCAGTGGGCTCCCCGCCTACCTCCAGCTCGTCCGCCAGGTCAGGGAGGCCCTGCGGATGGGGTGGCTCGCACCGGGAGACCGCCTGCCACCGGTGCGCGAGGTCGTCACCACCAGTGGCGTCAACGCGAACACCGTGCTCAAGGCCTACCGCGAGCTGGAGATGTCGGGACTGGTCGAGGCGCGCCAGGGCTCCGGGACCTACGTGAAAGCCGCCCTGGGCAGCGCGGACCCCGAGGCCATGGAGCGCCTGCGCGCCCGCCTGGCCGAGTGGGTCCGCGACGCGCGGGCGGCGGGGCTGGACGTCGAGGACGTCGAGGCGCTCGTGCGCTCGGTCCTCGCAGACAAGGGGGAGGTGGTCGGATGACGACCGCTGTGAAGAGCGCCGTCCGCGCGTCCGGGCTCGGCAAGAGCTACGGCGGCACGCGGGCACTGCGCGACTGCTCGTTCGAGCTGCCCGCAGGCCGGGTGGCCGCGCTGGTGGGGGCCAACGGCGCGGGCAAGACCACGCTGCTGAGCGTCCTCGCCCGCCTGCTCAAGGCCGACGCCGGGGAGGTGGAGGTCACCGGCCGGGTCGCGTTCGTCGCGCAGGAGAAGCCGCTCTACAAGGGCTTCACCGCCCGCGACACCCTCACCATGGGCACCAGGCTGAACACCGCGTGGGACCAGGCCAAGGCCGACGCCTGGCTGGACCGCTTCGAGGTCCCCCGCGACCGCGCCTGCGGCAAGCTCTCCGGCGGCCAGCAGGCCCAGGTCGCGTTCGCGCTGGCACTGGGCTCCTGCCCGGACGTGCTCCTGCTCGACGAGCCGCTGGCCAACCTGGACCCGCTGGCCCGCCGCGAGGTCGCCGCCGCGCTGCTCGACGAGGTCGCGGAGACCGGGATGACCGTCGTGCTGTCCACGCACGTCATCACCGAGCTGACGGGCGTCGCCGACCACCTGCTCCTGCTCGCGAACGGCGGCCTGCTCGCGGACGGCGACGTCGACGCGCTGCTCGCCCGCCACGCCGCCTACGCGGGCCCGCGCTCGGACGCGCCACCCGTGCCCGGCCAGGTCGTGCAGGCCAGGCACAGCGCCAACCAGTCCACCTTCCTGGTGCGCCTGCCGGACGGCCCGCGCCCGCCCGTCGCGGGGCCGTGGGTGGAACGAGCGGTGACCCTGGAGGACTACGTGCTCGCGCGCCTCGCCGAGACCAGGAAGGGCGGTGCGGCGTGAGCGCCACCACCGACAGCACCACCGGGACCAGCGGCAAGGCCGGGGGGCGCGCCGCCGACCGACCGGGGGTGCGCACCAGGGCGGGCGTCGGCTGGGGCGACCTCGCCTGGCTGACCTGGCGCCAGCACCGCTGGACGGTCCTGGCCACCCTCGCGATCGCCCTGGTCGGCGCCGTCGGGATGCTCTGGGTCCGCGCCATCTTCCTGGAGGAGGCGGCGTCCGGCTACCCGGTGCGGACCTGGGTCGGCGACTACACCGAGCTGGGCCACACCCTCCCCACCGGGCTCGTGCTCTACGGGACCTTCATCGGCGCCGTGTGGGGTGCGCCGATGCTGGCCTGGGAGTACGACCAGCGCACGCACGTGGTGGCCTGGACCCAGGACCTGTCGGTCACCCGCTGGCTGGTCGGCAAGGCGGCGATGCTCGGCGCGGTCGCCGCGCTCATCGGCGCGGGGCTCGGCGCCGTGGCCCAGATGATGGCGAACACGATCAACGGCGTCCCGCGCTACGTCTGGATCAACATGTTCGAGGAGGGCTTCGAGTACCACCCGGCGCTTCAGGCGGCGTACGCGCTGTTCGGCTTCGCGCTCGGCCTGGCGATCTCCGCGCTGGTCCGCCGCACGGTGCTCGCGGTCGGGTTGACCATGGTCGTCGGCCTGCTCACCAAGGGCTTCGTGGAGCTCTGGCTGCGCGGGCGCTACCAGAGCCCGTTCACCTCCCTCGTGCCGGTGGACGAGGCGCGACCGCTGGGGGAGGGCAGGGGGCAGGCCATGTACTTCCAGGGCGGCTACGCCACCCCGGACGGGATCATCCCGAGGGTGCCCGACGCGTGCACGGGCCCCGAGTCCGGTGACATGGACTGGTTCCGGGGCTGCCTGAAGGAGAACGGCCTCACGCACTTCATGGAGCAGTACCACCCCGCCGAGCGCCTCGGCACGTTCCGGCTGATCGAGGTCGCCCTGTTCCTGGTGCTCGCCGCGGCCCTGTTCGCCTTCGCGCTGCACCGCGTGAAGAAGTCCGTCGCCTGACCCGGCCGGACCCGCTCGCGACCGGCTGGGCCGAACGCCCGGCACCGGGTGCCCCCGCACGCCGCAAGGTGCGTGCGGGGGTTCCCCGTTCGCGCAGCTAGACTCCCCGATCCGTGGACTCCCGAACCCGTCTTCCCGTCGTCGGCATGGTCGGCGGCGGCCAGCTCGCCAGGATGACCCACCAGGCCGTCATCCCCCTCGGCCAGTCGCTGCGCGTGCTCGCCGAGCGCGAGTCCGACCCGGCGGCCCTGGTCGCCCGCGACGTCGACCTCGGCTCGCACACCGACCTGGAGGCGCTGCGCGGGTTCGCCAAGTCCTGCGACGTCGTCACCTTCGACCACGAGCACGTCCCGCAGGAGCACCTGCGCGCCCTGGTCGCCGAGGGCGTGCGCGTGCACCCCGGCCCGGACGCGCTCGCGCACGCGCAGGACAAGCTCGTCATGCGCGTCAAGCTCGCCGAGCTGGGCCTGCCCGTCCCGCCGTTCGCCGAGGTCACCGAGCCCGCGCACGCGGTCGCGTTCGGCGGCGAGCACGGCTGGCCGTGCGTGCTCAAGGCGGTGCGCGGCGGCTACGACGGCCGGGGCGTGTGGATGCTCGACTCCGCCGAGGAGGCCGAGCGCCTGGTCGCCGGGCTGCTGGAGGCGGGCACCCCGCTGATGGTCGAGCAGCGCGTGGCGATGCGCCGCGAGCTGGCCGCGCTCGTCGCGCGCTCCCCGTTCGGCCAGGGCGCGGCGTGGCCTCTGGTCGAGACGGTGCAGAAGGACGGCATCTGCGTCGAGGTGCTCGCGCCCGCGCCGGACGCCGACCGCGCCGCGCAGGCCCAGGACCTCGCGCTGCGGGTCGCGAACGAGCTGGGCGTGGTCGGCCTGCTCGCCGTCGAGCTGTTCGAGACCGAGGACGGCCTGGTCGTCAACGAGCTGGCGATGCGCCCGCACAACTCCGGCCACTGGACCATCGAGGGCTCCCGCACCTCCCAGTTCGAGCAGCACGTGCGCGCCGTCCTGGACTACCCGCTCGGCTCGACCGACCTGGTCGCGCCCGCCGTCGTGATGGCGAACGTGCTCGGCGCCTCGGACGCGCCCGCGTTCGGCCCCGACGAGCGGCTGCACCACCTGTTCGCCCGGTTCCCCGACGCGCGCGTGCACCTGTACGGCAAGGAGGAGCGGCCGGGCCGCAAGATCGGCCACGTCACCCTGCTGGGGGAGCGCATGGCGGACGTGCGGGAGCGGGCGAGGCTCGCCGCGCACTGGTTGTCCGACGGCGTGTGGCTGGACGGGTACGACATCCACGGAGGACAGGCGTGACGCAGGTAGGCGTGATCATGGGCAGCGACTCGGACTGGCCCGTGATGGGGGCCGCCACCGAGGCGCTGGCCGAGTTCGGCGTGACGTTCGAGGTCGGCGTGTACTCCGCGCACCGGACCCCGCAGCGGATGCTGGACTACGCGACGTCGGCCGCGGGGCGCGGCCTTCAGGTGATCATCGCGGGCGCGGGCGGCGCGGCGCACCTGCCCGGCATGGTCGCCTCGGCGACGCCGCTGCCGGTGATCGGCGTTCCGGTGCCGCTCAAGCACCTGGACGGCATGGACTCGCTGCTGTCCATCGTGCAGATGCCCGCCGGGGTGCCGGTGGCGACGGTGTCGGTCGGCGGGGCGCGCAACGCCGGGCTGCTCGCGGTGCGGGTGCTCGGCGCGTCCGACCCGGAGCTGCGGGAGCGGATGGCGGCGTACCAGGCCTCGCTGGAGGAGATGGTGCTCGGCAAGGACGCGGCGCTGAAGGCGCTGGTCGACGGTCGCCCGGACACGGGGGTGAACGCGCGCTAACATCCTCCCAGTGGAACTTACTGGGAGGTAACAAGTGGACCCGAGCTTCGGCACCTACCAGCTCGCCGAGGAGCACGACGCCCTGCGCGAGGCGATCCGCTCGCTCGCCGAGAAGGAGATCGCCCCGCACGCGGCGGACGTCGACGAGCGGGAGCGGTTCCCGTCCGAGGCGCTGTCGGCGCTGGTCAAGGCCGGGTTCGCGGCGGTCCACGTGCCCGAGGCCTACGACGGTCAGGGCGCCGACTCGGTGGCCACGTGCATCGTGATCGAGGAGGTCGCGCGGGTCTGCGCGTCCTCCTCGCTCATCCCGGCGGTCAACAAGCTCGGCACGATGCCGATCATCCTGGCCGGCTCGGAGGAGCTGAAGCGGCAGGTCCTGCCGTCCATCGCGGCGGGCGAGGCCATGGCGTCGTACGCGCTGTCCGAGCGCGAGGCGGGCTCGGACACCGCGTCGATGCGCGCGCGGGCGCGGCTGGAGGGCGACCGGTGGGTGCTCAACGGCACCAAGTGCTGGATCACCAACGCGGGCGAGTCCACCTGGTACACGGTCATGGCGGTCACGGACCCCGACGCGCCGAAGAAGTCCCAGGGCATCTCGGCGTTCGTGGTGCACAAGGACGACCCCGGCTTCTCGGTGGGGTCCAAGGAGCGCAAGCTCGGGATCAAGGGCTCGCCCACCCGCGAGATCCACTTCGAGAACTGCGAGATCCCGGCGGACCGGATCATCGGCGAGCCCGGCACGGGCCTGAAGACCGCCCTGCGCACCCTGGACCACACCCGGCCGACGATCGGCGCGCAGGCGGTGGGCATCGCGCAGGGGGCGCTGGACCAGGCGATCGCGTACGTGAAGGACCGCAAGCAGTTCGGCCGGTCGATCTCGGACTTCCAGGGCGTGCAGTTCATGCTGGCCGACATGGCGATGAAGGTCGAGGCGGCGCGGCACATGGTGTACGTCGCGGCGGCGAAGGCCGAGCGGGGCGAGCCGAACCTCGGGTTCATCACGGCGGCGGCGAAGTGCTTCGCGTCCGACGTGGCGATGGAGGTGACGACGGACGCGGTGCAGCTGTTCGGCGGGGCCGGGTACACGCGGGACTTCCCGGTGGAGCGGATGATGCGGGACGCGAAGATCACGCAGATCTACGAGGGCACGAACCAGGTGCAGCGCGTGGTGATGTCGCGGGCGCTGCTGAAGGGCTGAGCCGCTCCCCGGCCCGTCCACCCGCGAACCCCGGTCACCGGGCGCGGGTGGGCGGCCGAGGGGGTCAGGGCCGGTCCGGCTTCGCGCGCTCCGCCTCGCCCGCCATCCCCACCAGGTACGCGTCCAGCTTCCGATAGCTCGCGTCCCAGAACCCCCGGAACCCCTCCGCCCACTCCGCCACCTCGCGCAGCGGCTCCGCCGACAGCTCGCACGGGCGCCACTGGGCGTCACGGCCGCGCGTGATCAGGCCCGCCCGCTCCAGCACCTTCAGGTGCTTGGACACCGCCGGGCCGCTCATCGGCAGCGGCGCGGACAGCTCCTTCACCGTCGCCGGGCCCTCGGTCAGCCTCGCCAGGATCGCGCGCCTGGTCGGGTCCGCCAGTGCGGCGAAGGTCGTGCTCAGCGGGTCGTCGGCCACGGCGTGCCCCCTTCGTTAACCACCCGGTTAAGTTAACCACGTCCGGGGCGCTCATCCTGTCGGGTTCCTGTCAGGCCCCCCGTTCGGGGCAGTATTAGTTGAACTTTCATATACCTTCGGCCCCATGAACAAGTCCGACACGATCCGCGACACCGCCGCGCTCATCGGCCGGATCGGCGTGGGCGCCGTCTTCGTGGCGCACGGCTGGCAGAAGGTCTCCGAGTGGGGCATGGACGGCACGGCCGCGGCCTTCGAGGGCATGGGCATCCCCGCCCCCGCCCTGTCCGCCTGGTTCGCCGCGCTCGTCGAGCTGATCGGCGGCACCCTGCTGATCGTCGGCGCCGGCCTGCCGTTCGTGGGCGTCCTGCTGGCGGTGCCCGTCCTCGGCGCGCTGTTCCTGGTCCACCTGCCCAACGGCCTCCTCGGCGAGGGCGGCTACGAGCTGGTCCTCGTGCTCGCCGTCTCGGCGCTCGCGCTGGGCTTCAACGGCGGTCGCTTCTCCGTCGACCACCTGATCCGGGGCAAGCGCTCCGAACCCGCCCGGACCTGACCGGCCCGAAGTCCCCCGGAAAACCAAGAGCCTGAGGTCACCGTCGACCTCAGGCTCTTCCACGTCCGGGTGGGAAACGTCAGCCCACCAGGTCGATCGTCGTCCGCTCGCTCGCCCGCCGCGCGGGCAGCAGGTCCGGGTTCGGGTTGCTGCACTGCACCAGCGACCCGCCACCGGCCAGCACCGCCAGCACCCCGTTCAGCAACCCGTCCGGCTGAGTCCACTCCACCGTGGACAGCGCCCGCGTCCCCGGCCCGATCCCGAGCACCCCGGCCCTGGATCTCGCCTCCGCGACCACCTCGTCCACCGTCGACCACCCCAGCGCCGCCGTGCCGCCGGGCACGGGCGCGTACGGGGTGAAGTCGTCGCCGAACATCCGCACCTCGTCCAGGAAGTCACCGGGCGTGCCGGTGCCCAACCCCATCGGGTGCAGGGACACCACGGACGTGACCTCCGCACCGGGCGCCTCACCACCCGGCGCGATCAGCGCGACCTTCGCCCCGGCAGGCGCGTCCACCACCGAGGCCCCGCACCACCAGGCCCCCAGCAGCACCCCGAGCGTCTGCCAGTGCGCGGGGAGCAGCACCGCCACCGGGTCGCCGGGCTCGACGTCGTGCTCGTCGCGCAACCAGTTCGCCGTCTTCGCCGCCCAGTTCGCCGCGGTGGCCCTGGACAGCTCGACGCGGGTGCCCTCGGCGTCGTCGTAGTGCGTGATCAGCGGCCGTCCCGGTTCGGCCAGCAGTGGCGTGAGCAGAGCTTCCGTGACGGTCAAGTCAACCTCGCTAGTCGACGCAGGGGGGACCTTGCTGGAGTGCCTGGCGCTGGACTACCCACCGCGCCGTCCCGTCCAACGCGACAACCTTGCCACCCGAGAACCGCTCGGTGGTGGTCGGGGCCGCGTCCGAGGTGGTCGGAGCGGTGTCCGAGGGCGCCGGGGTGGTCGCCGACGGCGTCTTCTCGCCCAGCGTCCGCGCCACGAACGCCTTCACCTGCTCCCGGTCGACCAGCACCACGCTCTGCCCCCGGTCGTTGACCGCGCCCACCGCCGTCACCGGGATCGTCGCGAACTCCACGTTCCCGCCGGAGATCCCGCCCAGCTGCCCGGCCAGCGTGGCGACGTCCAGCCCGTCGTCCACCACGACCGACTTGCTCACCGCCTCCAGCAGCCCGGACAGCTTCGACGGGTCGGCGAACGTCCCCGCCGTCAGCAGCTTCGACATCGCCGACGACAGGAACACCTGCTGCCGGGTGATCCGGCTCAGGTCCCCGCTCGGCAGGTTCTTGCGCTGCCGCACGAACGCCAGCGCGTCCCCGCCGGACAGCGTCTGCGCGCCCGCGCGGAAGTTCGCCCCCGAGTCCGGGTCGCTGGTCGCCTCCTTGAGGCACACGTCGACCCCGCCGATCACCTCGGTCAGCCGGTAGAACCCGTACAGGTTCACCTCGGCGTAGTGGTCGACCCGCACCCCGGTCAGCTCCTGCACGACCTGCACGAGCGCCGCCCGCCCGGCCTGGTCGCCGCGCTTCTCCCGCTCGGCCAGCGGGACGCCCTCGGACTGCAACCGCTCCATGGTGCGGAACTTCGTGACCCCGTAGGCCCCGTTGATCTTCTCCTCGCGATCGCCGGGGATCGGCACGTACGTGTCGCGGGGGATGGACACCGCGTGCGCCCGCGACCCGTCGCGCGGCACCCGGAGCACGATGATCGTGTCCGTGTTGAGGGTGTCGGTCGCCTCCGTGCGCAGCTGGCGCAGCACCGACGCGGGCAGCGGGTTGCCCTGCGCGTCGGTGCGGCTGTCGCTGCCCACCAGGAGGAGGTCGATCGCGCCGTCGTCGGCGGGCGGGGCGTTCGGCACGTCCGCCAGCGACGTCAGCACGTCGGTGGTGTTCACGCTCTCCTGGACCCGCCGCAGCGTGGACCAGCCGTAGCCGGTGACCACCAGGACCACCACCGAGAGCAGCGCCAACGCGGTTCTGCCCGCTGCGACGACGGCCTTCACCGAGACTTCCCCCTCCACCTACCCCCGTGTCCGAACAGGCTAACTCCCCGCACCCGTTCGGACCTGGGGTAGCGGGAAATCAGTCCACGCAGACCACGCCGTTGGCCGTGATGGGCGCGGTGCTGCTCGCCGGGCTGGACGACCCGGTCTCCGAGCGCGCCGACGACGTGTCGTCGGTCGTGCCCAGCTCCGCGTTGTCGGCGCCCACGTAGATCAACACCTGGCCCCTCGGCACGGAGTCGTCCAACTCGGTCGTGGCGTTACCGCCGAGCGCCTGCACCACCCGGTCCGCGTACGCCTCCTGGCCCGTTCCGTACCGGACCACGGTGGTGTCGTTGACCGAGGCGTTGAGCGCCTGCCCCTTGCGGAAGCCCTGCTCGCCGAGCGCGTTCAGCACCTTCAGCGCCACGCCGGACACGCCGGACGAGTTGTAGACCTGCACCGTGATCGCCGAGGGCTGCGGGCCCGAGGACGGCGACGGCGACCCCGACGGCGAGCTCGACGACGACGGCTTGGGCTTGTCCGACGCCAGGTCGCCCAGGAACGCCTTGACCTCCGCCGCGTCCACCGGCAGGACGTTGCCGTCGCTGTAGGTGTCGGTCGGCGGCCCGACCGGGATGGTGCGGAACTCCAGCTTGCCCGACGCCAGCCCCTGCATCTGGCTGGCGAACTCGGTGACGTCCCAGCCCTGGCTGAGCACCACCGACTTCTGCACCGCGCTGACCAGGTCGGTCAGCTTGGTCGGATCGGTCAGGGTGCCGGTGGACAGCACCTTGCGGGCCAGTGCGCCGATGAACACCTGCTGCCGCACGATGCGGTCCAGGTCGCCGTTCGGCAGCTCGTGCCGCTGCCGGACGAACTGCAGCGCCTCCCGGCCGGACAGGGTCTGCACGCCCGCAGGGAACTTCGCCCCCGAGTAGTACTCGTCGTCCACCGGGTTGTTCAGGCACACCTCGACGCCGCCGATGGCCTTGGTGACCTCGTAGAAGCTCGCGAGGTTCACCTCCGCGTACCGGTCGATCTTGATGGCGCCGCCGGACAGGTCCTCGATCGTCTTGATGAGCGTGCGCCGCCCGGCGAGCATCGACTCCTGCTCGATCCTCGCCAGGTCGGTCACCCCCTGCGCCTGGAGCTCGGCGGAGGTGGTGTTCTTCTGCCGCACGAGCGCGGAATTGATCTTGTGCTTGCCGAACCCGTCGGCGATCTCCACGTACGAGTCGCGCGGGAACGAGATCGCGACGGCGCGCGTCCCGTCCTGCGGGACGTGCACGAGGATGATCGTGTCGGTGTTCAGCGTGCCCTCGTCGACCCCGCCGTTCAGCAGGGCCAGCGCCTCGTCCGGGAGCGGGTTGCCCTGCTGGTCGGTGCGGCTGTCGCTGCCCACCAGCAGGATGTCGATCGCCCCGTCGAGGGGCTTGCGCGTGGATTCCGGCGAGACCGTGGAAGACGCCTCGCCGAACACGTCCGTTGTCGTCACACCCTGGTTCAGGGTGCGCAGCTGGTGCCATCCGTACCAGGTCACCACGAGCACGGCCGCCGAGACCAGCGCGACCAGCGTCCTCCCCGTGCCGACCAGCACGCGCAGTGCGGCCGAACCCCCGGTTCGACCGGGCGGACTCCCGTCCACTTGCGCTGCCTCCCCAGAGTCAGGTCCTGTCAACCAAGGTTAATCGCGGGTGGCTAATTCGACCCGACTTCACCCCTTATACGGGATACGGGGTAACAACCCGGTGGGTTGCACGGTTAAGACGGTGACACACTTCGCAGGAGTCGGACTGGGTTCGGACTGGAGAGGACAACCATGCGGGTGCTGGTTACAGGCGGTGCCGGTTTCATCGGCTCGCACTACGTGCGGGAACTGGTGGGCGGCGCCTACCCGGCCTACGCCGACGCCGAGGTCGTGGTGCTGGACAAGCTGACCTACGCGGGCAACGAGGCCAACCTCGCGCCCGTCGCGGACAGCCCCCGGCTGCGCTTCGTGCAGGGCGACATCTGCGACCGCGACCTGGTGACCGAACTGGTCAAGGGCGCGGACGCGGTCGTGCACTTCGCCGCCGAGTCGCACGTCGACCGGTCGATCTCGGGGTCCGCCGACTTCGTGCTCACGAACGTCCTCGGCACCCAGACGATGCTCCAGGCGGCGCTGGAGGCCGAGGTCTCGCGGTTCGTCCACGTGTCGACCGACGAGGTCTACGGGTCGATCGAGCAGGGCTCGTGGACCGAGGACCACGTGCTGGAGCCCAACTCCCCCTACTCCGCGTCGAAGGCGTCCTCGGACCTCCTCGCGCGCGCCTTCCACCGGACGCACGGATTGCCGGTCTGCGTCACCCGGTGTTCGAACAACTACGGTCCGTATCAATTCCCGGAAAAGGTCATCCCGCTGTTCGTCACCAACCTGGTGGACGGCAAGAAGGTGCCCCTGTACGGCGACGGGCTGAACGTGCGCGACTGGCTGCACGTCGACGACCACTGCCGGGGCATCCAGCTGGTGCTCGAGGGCGGGCGCGGCGGCGAGATCTACAACATCGGCGGCGGCACCGAGCTGACCAACCGCGAGCTGACCGAGAAGCTGCTGGAGGCCACCGGTCGCGACTGGGAGTCGGTCGAGCCGGTCACCGACCGCAAGGGCCACGACCGGCGCTACTCGGTCGACATCACCAAGATCAACCAGGAGCTCGGCTACTCGCCGAGGGTCGACTTCGCCGAGGGCCTGGCGAGCACCGTGGCCTGGTACCGGGACAACCGCGACTGGTGGGAGCCGCTCAAGCAGCGCGCCTCCCTGGCCCGCTGATGGGCGGCCCGCCGACGGGCGGCCCGCTGACCGGCGACCTGCTGACCGGCGGCGTCGCGCTGCTGGTTCCCGGCGGGCGCGGCCAGCTCGGGCAGGACCTGCTCGCCATCGGCGGCCACGTGCGCGCGCTGTCGTCGGCAGAGCTGGACATCACCGACGCGGCGGCCGTCGCGGACCGGGTGTCGGAGTTCTCCGCGTGGGCGCGTGCCGAGGGCCTCGCCCCGGTCGTGGTCAACGCCGCCGCTTACACGGCCGTGGACGACGCCGAGACCGACGAGGACCGCGCGCTCGCGGTCAACGCGCTCGGCCCGGAGCTGCTCGCGCTGTCCTGCCGCGAGCACGGCGTGCCGCTGCTGCACGTCTCCACCGACTACGTCTTCCCCGGCGACGCCACCGCGCCCTACGAGCCGGACGACGCCACCGGGCCGCGCTCGGCCTACGGGCGCACCAAGCTCGCGGGCGAGCAGCGCGTCCTGGCCGCCTGGGAGCGGTCCTGGGTGGTGCGCACCGCGTGGGTCTACGGCGCGGGCGGGTCGAACTTCGTGAAGACGATGGCGAAGCTGGCCGGGCAGCGCGAGTCGCTGTCCGTCGTGGACGACCAGCGCGGCTCACCCACCTGGTCCGCCGACCTGGCGGCCGGGCTGGTCGAGCTGGCCGCCGCGACCACCGGCCCCTCCGCGCCCGCGCAGCGGGTGCTGCACGCCACCGGCGGCGGCGAGACGACCTGGTTCGGCTTCGCGCGGGCGGTGTTCGAGGAGCTGGGGCTCGACCCGGAGCGGGTGCGGCCCTGCGGCACCGAGGACTTCCCCCGGCCCGCGCCGAGGCCCGCGTACTCGGTGCTCTCGCCGAAGGCGTGGGAGTCGGCCGGGCTGACGCCGCTGCGGCCGTGGCGCGAGGCGCTGACCGTCGCGGTGCGCGACGGCGTCGCGGGGTAGTGGCTCGTGGCGGGGTGGTCCCGATCGCTCCGGGACCACCCCGTCACCACTCGGGTGGTCCCGGCGCGCACACGGGTGGGAGTCCGAACCGCCCGGCTCGACCGGGAAGCCCCGCTCCAGCCGGACTTTTCCGCAAAAACGGGGCCCTTTTCCGCACCACAGCGGATTGCGCGCAGTAGACCGTCCACCACTTCAGTGGCGAGCGCTGCGCCAAAGGGGTGGGAATTCCCGACTGGTCTGGTTCGGCGGCCCCGTGCTGGTGCAGCCTTTCCGCCATGTCCGAACGTGGGCGCACCCAGAACACCACGGCCCAGCAGCAGGAAGAGCGCCAGCGCTTCCTGCGCAGGGCGGTCGTGATCAGCGGATCGCGGCAGGTTTCCGAGGAAGACCTCTTTCCCAAGAAAAAGCCTTAACGACGACGCCTAGCCGCTTTTTCGTAAGCCTTCACGGTGAGTTCCGCGGTGCGCCGCCAGGTGAACTCGGAGGCGTGCGCCCGCCTGGCCGCCTGAGCGGCCGGGCTCGGCGGGGTTTCCACGGTCTCCACCAGCGCCTGGCCCAGCGCCTCCACGTCGCCCACCGGCACGTGCACCGCGTGCCCGCCCGCCACCTCGCGCAGCGCGGGCACGTCCGAGCACACCACGGGGACGTTGCACGCCAACGCCTCCAGCACCGGCAGCCCGAACCCCTCGTCCCGCGAGGGCAGCACCAGCGCCGAGGCGCCCGCCACCACGCGCCGCAGGTCGATCTCGGTCAGGTACCCGGTCCGCACGACCCGGCCGTCCACCCCGGACTCGCCCGGCCCGGCCAGCACCAGCGGCGGCAGCTCCGGACGCGCGGCGTGCGCCGCGATCAGCCGGTCCAGCCCCTTGCGCGGCCCGCCCGCGCCCACGAACAGCAGGTACTCCAGCGGCAGCCGCAGCCGCGCCCGCACCGGGTCGGACGGCGGCCGAGCCGCGAACCACGCCGGGTCCACGCCCAGCGGCGTCACCACGATCCGGTCCTCCGGCACGCCCAGCCGCTCCACCACCTGGTCCGCGACCGCGCGCGTCGGCGTGCACACCACCGCCGCCCGCGCGGCCGACTGCCGCACCAGCTCCGGCAGCCGCGCGTCCGACGGCGGCAGGTCGCCGGGGTGGTCCAGCATCGCCAGGTCGTGGATCGTCACCACACCACCGGCCCGCACCGACGGCGGCAGCACGAAGTTCGTCGCGTGCATGACGTCCGCCAGCCCCGCGAGCACCTCCACCGGCGGGAACGGCGCGCGCAGCCAGAACTGCCGCAGCAGCCGCGCCGACACCGGCAGCCCGCGCGCCACCACGTCGTGCGGCAGCACCGTCCGCAGCGCCCGCCACCCGCGCAGCGTGAACGCCACCGCCCGCACGTCCACCTCGTCCACCATCGACGCCAGCTCCTCGGCCAGCGCCGCGGTGTAGCGGCCGATCCCGGTGCGCTGCCCGAGCAGCGGGGTCCCGTCCAGCAGGACCGTCAGCGGGCGCCTAGCCACGGCCGCGCAGCTTCTTGAGCACCCGGCCGGTGGCCCGCTTGGCCAGCTCGCTCGGGCCGCCCGCGTCCAGGTACTCGCGCACCAGCTTGATGTCCCGCTCCACCTTCTCCCGCGTGCCCAGCGGCTTGTTGCGCACCATCGGCGACGAGCCGGGCAGCCGGTCCGCCGACGGCCTGGGGTTGCGGCAGAACTCCACCAGCGGCGCGAGCGCCACCTCCCAGGTGAACCGCTCCCGCACCACGGCGATCCGCTCCGCGCACGCCGCCGCGAACTCCTCGTCGTACATGGCCTTCTCCAGCGCCGCCGCCAGCGCCACCGGGTCCTCCGACGGCACCACGACGCCCAGGCCCTCGCGCTCGACCAGGTCGGCGAACGAGTCGCCGTCGGTGGTCACGATCGGCAGCCCGGCCCACAGGTAGTCCAGCACCCGCGTGCGGAACGCGAACGTCGTCTCCACGTGCTCGTAGTGCGTGGTGACGCCGCAGTCCGCGTCCAGCAGCCAGTTCTGCCTGTCCTGGTAGGCGACCCAGCTCTCGTTGAAGAACACGTGCTCGTTGGTCAGCCCGAGCCGACCGGAGAGCGCCCGCGTCTGCCCGGCGACGTCCATGTCGGGCACCTCGGGGTTGGGGTGCTTCATCCCCAGGAACACCAGCCGCACGTCCGGCCGCCGCTCGCGCAGCTCGTCCACCGCGCTCACCAGCGTGAGCGGGTCGAACCAGCTGTAGACGCCACCGGCCCACAGCACGACCTTGTCGTCGACGCCGATGCCCAGCACGTCGCGCAGGCCGGGACCGGTGCGCGTCGGCGGCTTCGCGGACAGCCCGAACGGGGCCACGGCCAGCAGCGAGCGCACGGTCGGGTCGGTGTCGTACAGCGACGGCGTCAGCCTGCCCAGCGCGGCCAGGTGACCCAGCCAGAAGTGCCGCTGCCGCTCGGACGCGCACAGGAAGAAGTCACCGCGCGCCAGCTGGGTGTTGAGCACCCGCGTGACGCCCACGAGGTCCAGCGCGCGCTGCTCGTCGGTGCCGTCCTTGCCCTGCTCCAGCAGCTCCAGGTGCATCGGGTCGTACATGTCGCACACGACGACCTTGGTGGAGGAGCGCTCCTTCACCTGCGGCAGGTACTCCAGCGCGTGGCCCTGCAGCACCACGACGTCGGCCCAGTCGACGTGCTCGCCCAGCTCCTTCTGCCGCGCCCGCAGCACCGGGAACGGCGCGTCCGGCGGCGCGCACAGCGGGTTCACCGTCACCAGCCGCACGTCGTGCTCGGCCACCAGCACGTCGGCCATGTTCCACGCCCGGATCGCCGGGCCCGCCATCTTCGGCGAGATCGCGTCGCCGGTGAGCACCAGCACCCGGCGGGGGCGGCCGAACACGCCCTCCAGGCCGAACACGTCGACCAGGACCTCGTGCGCGGCCAGGTAGCGCGGCAGCGGGTACGCGGGCTCCATGGCCTTGCGCATCAGCGGCAGCAGGTCGGCGTCGGTGCGCCTGCGCGCGGCCTGCTCGGCCTTGCGGGACTCGGCCAGCGAGGGCAGCAGCTCCACGAACTGGTCGATCGCCAGGAACCCGGCCAGCGCCTGCCGCGCGATCGGCACCGGGGCCGCGTCGTCCGCCGGGTCGGCGGGGCGGCGGGTGATCTCCAGCTGGGTCGGGTCGATGTCCCCGCGCGCGGTCGCCCTGCGCACCACCAGCGCGAGCGCGGCGGGCAGCACCTTGGCGAGCACGTCGTCCGACAGGTTCTTGTACAGCGCGGCCAGCGCGTTGCGCTCCAGCAGGAACAGCTCGCGGCTGGTGTCCACGGACTTCATCGACGCGTGGTGCTTGTGGAAGGTCAGCGACTTGGGCTCGTACCGCACCCGCCAGCCGCGCAGGTTCAGCCGCCAGCCGAAGTCGACGTCCTCGTAGAACATGAAGAACCGCTCGTCGAAGCCGCGCAGCCGCGCGAACAGCTCGGTGCGCACGACCATCGCGGAGCCGGTCGCGAACAGCACGTCGCGCGGCGCGTCGTGGCTGCCGTCGTCGACCTCGCCCGCGTGCCGCTTGTAGCCCATGCCGAACCAGGTCAGCCCGGCGTCGACGAAGTCGACCACCTTGCCGTCCCAGTCCAGCACCTTGCTGGCCACCGCGCCGACGGCCGGGTCCTCGCGCAGCACCCGGACGGCCTCGCGCAGCCAGCCCGCGTCGGGGCGCGCGTCGTTGTTCAGGAACGCCAGCACGGAGCCCTTGGCGCGCTTGGCGCCCAGGTTGCAGCCGCCCGCGAAGCCCAGGTTCTCCGGGGCCTCCACGACCTCGGCCCTGGGCACGGACGTGCGGATGAGCTCGGCGCTGCCGTCACCGGAGGCGTTGTCCACGCAGACGACCTGGAGCAGGTCGGGCGGGTAGTCGACGTCGGTGAACAGCGCCCGCAGGCACGTGGTGGTGTCCTCGGCGCCGCGGTAGTTCACCACGACGACCGTCACGACAGGCAGACTCCCTCGCTCCACGCGCTAAGCCTGCCTCATCACGCTCCGCAGCGGGCGGTCACGGTGGTTTATGCCTCCGACGAGTTCAACCGGGACCCGCCGCGACCGCCGCCCGCGCGCCGTCCGCGCTCGCCCTCAGTCACCGTCACCAGGCTCTTCGTCGTCCTCGTCGCGCTCGGCCTCCACGGTGGCCAGGCTCTCCCGCTGCCACTCGACCGTGATCTTGACGTGGGCCTCGGCGGTGGAGCGGGCGATCGCGAACAGCCCGGAGGCCCCCACCTTCAGCCCGATCTCGACGGCGACCCGGTCGGGCGCGGGGGAGCGCAGCGACCCGATCCGCTGGGCGACCGTCCCGGCGACGGACCTGGCCAGCTCGATGCCGCCCTCCAGGGTGTCCTCGGCCAGCTCCTTGGTCCGGTCCCACCGCCTGCCGACCCGGACCGGCCCGTCGTGCTCCTCGTCGATCTCGAACGGCACTAAGTCGCCGTCCTCGGTGCGCACCTCGACGTACTCGGTCACAGGCCCTCCCGTGCTGTCGGCGCGGTGCGGTCAGCGCCCGGCCCACTCCCGCCAGACGACCGCCCTGGACACCTTGGCACGCCGACCGATCGCGGCGCGCTGCACGAGTGCGGACGGCAGCCGCAGCAGCACCTCGCCGATCACGCGCAGTCGCAGCCCCACCCGGAAGTTCGCTCCTTCGGGTCGTCCTCCGCGCACCGGCAGCAGCGCGGTGATCGCGGCGAACCGGCCCAGCTCGCGCAGCGCCACCCCGGCGGGCGCGCAGCGCAGCAGCATGAGCAGCCGGTTCCGCTCGTTCCACCGGTGGAACAGCGGCGATCCCGGCTCGCTGCTCGCCCCGTGCCGGTGCCGGACCCGCGCCGGACCCACCGACACGATCCGGTGACCGGACAACCGGAGCCGCCACGAGGTGTCGGTGTCCTCGTAGTAGCAGAAGAACGAGCCGGGCACCCCGCCCGCGCCCACCAGCTCGGCGGTCCGCACCAGCGCGGCCCCGCCGCAGAACCCGAACACGTCCCGCCCGGCGAGCACCAGGTCCGCCCCGTGCCCGTCGGCGGTGATCCGCACCCCGACCGACTGGGTGGACCCGTCAGGCAGCAGCATGGACGAGGTGGCGGCGGCGGCCCCCCGGTCGCGCCGCAGCTCGTCCTCCAGCGCGGCCAACCAGGTCGGCTCCGGCGCGGCGTCGTCGTTGAGCCAGGCCACGAACTCGGTGCCCACGCGCGGCAGCACGGCGGCGAGCGCGCCCGCGTACCCGGCGTTGCGGGGCAGCCGCACCACCTCGGGACGGCTCGGGTGCGCGGCGAGCAGCTCGGCGGTGCCGTCGTCGGAGGCGTTGTCCACGACCAGCAGCCGGTGCGCCCGCCGCTGCGCGGAGAGCGCGTCGAGGCAGTCGGTGACGTGCTCGCGCCCCCGCCAGGTCACCACGACCACCGTCGTGCTCGGGCTGGGCGGCGCGCTCGGGTTCGACACGGCCGGAGACGGTACGCGGGTGGTGCAGGGGCCTCGGCGAGCCGTCGGCTCCCGATCTCCGCCACGAACGCGCGAACCCCCACGGCCCGCTGACACCGCCCGTGAGAACGTACCCGCCGTGCCGAACCTGGTTGTGCTCGCCGAGCAGCTGCTGGCCCCGGTCCCCGGCGGCACCGGCCGCTACACCCGAGAACTCACCGCGGCCCTGGCCGCGACCGCCCCGCCCGGCTGGACCGTGACCACCGCCGTCAGCAGGACCCCCGACCCCTCCGCCGCGGAGATACCCGGCGTGGGGGCGCCCAGGGTGCTCCCGATCCCCCGCAGGGCGCTGATCGCCGCCTGGGAGCGGGGCGTGCCGTACTGGCCGGGCGGGGACGCGGTGCACGCCCCGACCCCGCTGGCCCCGCCGCGCGGCCGGGTCGTGACGACCGTCCACGACACCGTCCCCTGGACCCACCCGGAGACCCTCACCCCGCGCGGCGTCACCTGGCACCGGCGGGTGATCGCCCGCGCGGCAGCCCGCCCCACCCCCCTCGTCGTGCCCACCCGGGCCGTGGCCAACGACCTGCTGACCAGGGTCCCCTGCGCCGCGCCCCCGGTCGTGGTCCCCAACGGGGTGACCCCGCTCGGCGGGTCGTCCCCGGTGGACGTCCCCGACCGCTACGTCCTCGCGATCGGGACCGTCGAGCCCCGCAAGGGCTTCGCCGACCTGGTGACCGCCACGGCGGCGCTGGGCGTCCCGCTGCTCGTGGTGGGCCAGCGGGGCTGGGGCGAGGTCGACCTGACCGCCCCGCACGTGCGCCTGCTCGGCAAGCTCCCGGACGCGGAGCTGGCCCACGTCCTGCGCCGCGCCACCGCCCTGGCCGCCCCGAGCCTGGCCGAGGGCTTCGGCCTGCCGGTCGTGGAGGCCATGTCCGAGGGCGTCCCCGTCGTGCACTCGGACGCGCCCGCGCTGGTCGAGGTCGCGGGGGGAGCCGGGGTGGTGGCCGAGCGGGGCGACCCGAGGTCGCTGGAGACCGCGCTCCGCTCGGTGCTGACCGACCCGGCCCGAGCCGCCGAGCTCGCCGAGGCGGGCCGCCGCAGGGCCGAGGTCTTCACCTGGGAGCGGGCCGCCCGAGCGGTCTGGGAGCTGCACCTCGCGCAGTCCGCCACCCGTTCCGCCGAACGCGACCTGCCATGAGCGGGGAAGAGCACCCGTTCCGGGGCAGCGCTTTCCCACGCGCGCTCCCACCAGCGGAAACACATTCCCGCGACATTCGCCAGGCGAGCGTTGTCGAATCGTTCGGGGCATTCGCCCACGACGCTGTGAACACTGGTCGTACCCTTCACGGCGTGCCACCCGTCGAACCCAGCGTGCTGATCGACGCCACTGCCGTCCCCGCGGATCGGGGCGGGGTCGGGAGGTACGTGGACTCGCTGGTGGCCGCCCTCGACGCGGACGGCGCAGGCGTCAGCGTGGTGTGCCAGCCGCGCGACGCGTCCCACTACCGCCGCCTGGCCCCGACCTCCCGCGTGATCGCGGCGGCCGAGGCCGTGGCCACCCGGACCGCCCGGCTCACCTGGGAGCAGGCCTCGCTGCCGAGGCTGGTCGCCCGGCTGGGCGTGGACGTCGTGCACTCACCGCACTACACCCTGCCCCTGGCCAGCCGCGCCGCGTCCGTGGTCACCCTGCACGACGCCACGTTCTTCACCGACCCGGCCCTGCACTCCTCGGTCAAGGCCCGGTTCTTCCGGTCCTGGACGCGGGCGTCCCTGCGCAGGGCGTCCCTGTGCGTCGTGCCCAGCCACGCCACCGCCGACGAGCTGGCCCGCGTCGCAGGCGCCGACCGCACCGCGCTGCACATCGCGCAGCACGGCGTGGACACCGACCGCTTCCACCCGCCAACCCAGGAGCAGATCGCGTCCGTGCGCGCCACCCTGGGCCTGGGCTCAACCCCGTACGTGGCCTTCCTGGGCGCCCTGGAACCGCGCAAGAACGTCCCAGCCCTCATCCGGGGCTTCGCGAGGGCCTGCCACAACCGCCCCAACCCACCCGCCCTGGTCCTGGCCGGTCAACCGGGCTGGGACGGCCAGGTCGAACGCGCCCTGGACTCGGTCCCGCACCGCATCAGGGTCATCCGCGCCGGCTACCTCCCGTTCGACGACCTCGCCGGTTTCCTCGGCGGCGCGGAACTTGTCGCCTACCCGTCCCTGGGCGAGGGCTTCGGCCTACCGGTCCTGGAGGCGATGGCCTGCGGCGCCCCGGTGCTGACCACACGACGCCTCAGCCTGCCCGAGGTGGGCGGCGACGCGGTCGCGTACTGCGGCGTGGGCGCGGGCGACATCGCAGCGGCCCTGACGGAACTCCTGGACAACCCGTCCCGCAGGCACGCCCTGGCAACAGCGGCCCTGGTCCGGGCAAAGGACTTCTCCTGGGAAACCTCAGCGGCCCGCCACCGCCTCGCGTACGCCCGAGCCGCACACGCCCACCAGTCCAAGCGCTGACCAACCCACTTGGTGCCCCACCCCGCCGGTGACCTACCCCGCCGGTGACCGCCCACAGCGCTCACCGGCGGGTCAGCCCACCACCGAACTGCCAGCCGACCGCACTCCCACCCCACAGGCCAACCCGCTTCGCGGGCTGCGGGGCGAGCGCAGCGAGCCCGCAGCACCCCGTTCCGCGCGTCCCTCGTCTCCGTTTGGCCTGGCGAAGCCCGAGCGCAGGTGTCAAGACGCCGCCGCACCGCCACGGCAGACTGCCTGGTCAAACGGCGTCTTGACGCCTGTGCTTGCCTGAAAGGAGGCCAAACGGAGACGAGGGACCCCAACCACCGCAGTAGTTGTCCGTAAACCGCACCAACAGCGGAACAGCCACCGGCCGGCAGAGCCCGTCCCCCCTCGTTTTTGGAGGCCTGCCCCGCCGGCGAGGCGAGCTTTTAAGCTCTTCGCCCTTGTCCCTTCACCCCCCACCCCCACCCCCAAAAACCACCCACCGCCACCACCGCGAACACCCACCGCCACCACACCCCCACCCCCGCCAACCGGCCCACCCACCCCACTAGGGTGTGCCGCGTGACGCGCTACGGAGACGACCTGGCGGTGGTGACCGTCACCTACTCGCCAGGTGACACGCTCGACCGCTTCCTGGACACCCTCGCCGGGGCGACCACCCGGCCCGTCCGGGTCGTGCTCGCGGACAACGGCTCCACCGACGGCGTCCCCGAACAGGCAGCCGCCGCACGCGACGACGTCGAGTTCGTGCCCACCGGCGGCAACCTCGGCTACGGCGGCGGCGCCAACCGAGGGGTAGCCGCGCTCGACGACTCGATCGGCTGGATCGTGATCGCCAACCCCGACCTCGAATGGGGCGCGGGCAGCCTCGACCAGCTCCTCGACGCAGCCACCCGCTGGCCGAGGGGCGGCGCGTTCGGCCCGCTCGTCCGCGAACCCGACGGCGAGGTCTACCCCTCCGCCCGACTCCTGCCCTCGCTCGGCCGGGGTGTCGGGCACGCGCTGTTCGCGAAGGTCTGGCCGTCGAACCCCTGGACCCGCGAGTACCGCCAGGAGCGCACCGGCATCACCGAGCGCACCGCGGGCTGGCTCTCCGGCTCGTGCCTGCTCCTGCGCCGCGAGGCGTTCGACTCGGTCGACGGCTTCGACGCCCGCTACTTCATGTACTTCGAGGACGTCGACCTCGGCGACCGCATCGCCAAGGCGGGCTGGCTGAACGTCTACGTCCCGACCGCGGAGGTCGTGCACATCGGCGGCGCGTCCACCAAGAAGGCCTCCGCCCGGATGCTCGCCGCCCACCACAGCAGCGCCTACCGCTACCTCTCCGACCGCCACCGGGGCATCGCCTGGGCTCCGGTCCTGCTGGCGGTCCGCCTCGGTCTAGGCCTGCGCCTCAAGCTGCTCACCCGCCGGGCCTGACCACCGGGACAATCGGACAACCAAGACACGCCCGGCCGCACCCGTGACCACCGTCACGCGCGGTCGGGCTGTCACCCGATCAAGACCGGGCGACGACCAGCTCACCCCTCGCCGTTCAACCGCCCCGCCAACCCGCCCTGCTGCCCCTGCCCACCGGACAGCCGCTGGGACAGCGACGGCCTGCTGGCCACCTGCTGCACCGTCGGCACCGGCCCAGGCGCGACCCGCTCCTCGGGCTCAGGCGGAGGCAGCTTCGCGGCGGGCGGCGGAGGCGGGACATCCTGCAGCCCGTTCGCGATCCTCGTGGTCAGGATCATCGTGGAGTCCGGGTCCGGCCCCTTGGGCTCGGCGGCCTCCACGACGCTGCGCGGGATCTGCTGGGTCGACGACGAGTCCATCGGCGAGGTCATGTTGTTCGGCGTCACGATGTGGACACCGCCGCGTGCACGGGCACGGGCGAGCACGGCATCAGCCCTAGCGCGGGGATCCATCCGGCTCACTCCAGCTTGTCCGTCGGGCCGGCGGGGTCGCCGGCGCTGCGATCTGTGACGCTCCACCGACCCGGAACCACCGGCCCTGTCAGCGGGGCGTTTCTGCCAGAGTATTCGCAAGCACGAGCGGAAGTAAGCGGAGGAGGAAAAACGGCATGTCGGAGCTGCAAGGCGCCGAGGCGGTGGTTCTGGTCGGGGGCAAGGGGACCCGCCTGCGCCCCCTGACCCTGTCCGCCCCCAAGCCCATGCTGCCGACCGCGGGGGTGCCCTTCCTCACCCACTTGCTGTCGCGCATCCGCGAGGTCGGCATCAAGCACGTGGTGCTGGGCACGTCCTACAAGGCCGAGGTGTTCGAGGAGCACTTCGGCGACGGGGCGGAGCTGGGGCTGGAGCTGGAGTACGTGGTGGAGGAGGAGCCGCTGGACACGGCGGGCGCCATCCGCAACGTCGCCCACCTGCTCCGCGAGCCCGACGTCATGATCTTCAACGGGGACATCCTCTCCGGCGTCGACCTGCGCGGGGTGCTGAACACGCACCGCACGGCCGAGGCGGACGTGACCCTGCACCTGGTCAAGGTGGACGACCCGCGCCGGTTCGGCTGCGTGCCCACCGACGCGGACGGGCGGGTCACGGCGTTCCTGGAGAAGACCGAGAACCCGCCGACGGACCAGATCAACGCGGGCTGCTACGTCTTCAAGCGCGAGGTGATCGAGGCCATCCCGGCCGGTCGACCGGTGTCGGTGGAGCGCGAGACGTTCCCCGGCCTGCTCGCGGGCGGCGCCCGGTTGCAGGGGCACGTGGACACCTCGTACTGGCTGGACCTGGGGACGCCCGCGGCGTTCGTGCAGGGGTCCACGGACCTGGTGCGCGGGATCGCGCCGTCCGCCGCCCTGACCGAGGGGACCGGCGAGGCGCTGATCAAGGCCGGTGCGACCGTGCACGAGGGCGCGGTGCTGCGCGGCGGCACGACGGTCGGCGCGGGCTGCACGGTCGCCGAGGGCGCGGTGCTCGACGGGGCGGTGCTGTTCGAGGGCGCGGTCGTCGGCGAGGGTGCGGTGGTCGAGCGGAGCGTGGTCGGCGCGGGTGCGCTCGTGCAGGCGGGCGCGGTCGTGGTTGACGCGGTGATCGGGGACGGCGCGGTGATCGGGGCGCGGTGCGAGCTGCGCGACGGGGTCCGGGTGTGGCCGGGGGTCGTGCTGCCGGAGGCGGGGGTCCGCTTCTCCGCCGACGTGTAGTGGTCGGAGTCGTCAGGTGACCGGGGCCGCTTTCCCGGAGCGGTCCTGGTCACCGCCGTTCCCGGTCGACGTCGGCGCGGTGCTCGCACCGCTTCGGCGGGGGCCTGGGGATCCGTCGTTCCACCGGGAGGTTGGTGGGGCGGTGTGGTTGGCGGCCGGGACGCCCGGTGGGGTGGGGACGGTCCGGCTCGCCCTCGTCGGTGGTGCGGTCGACGCGCGGGCCTGGGGGCCTGGCGCGGAGTGGCTGCTGGACGGGGTGCCTGCGCTGCTCGGGGCGGAGGACGACGATTCCGGGTTCGTCTCGCACCACCCGCTGGTCGCCGAGAGCAGGCGGCGCAGGCCGGGAGTGCGGTTGTGCTCCACGGGGCGGGTGTGGGACGCGTTGCTGCCTGCGGTGCTGGAGCAGAAGGTCACCGGGACCGAGGCGCAGCGTTCGTACCGGCAGTTGTGCGTGCGGTTCGGCGAGCGTGCGCCTGGGCCTACGCCGGTGCCGTTGCACGTGCCGGTCGGGCCTCGGGGGGTGCTGCGGTTGGCGGATTGGGAGTGGCACGCGGCCGGGGTCGACGGGGCTCGGCGGCGGACGCTGGTCGCTGCGGCGCAGGTCGCGCACCGGTTGGAGGCTGCGGCCGGGATCAAGGGCGTGCTGGGGCGTGAGCTGCTGCGGAAGGTTCCTGGGGTTGGGGTGTGGACTGCCGCTGAGGTCGCGCAGCGGGCTTGGGGGGACGCGGACGCGGTCAGCTTTGGGGATTTTCACCTGGCCAAGACGGTTGGGCACGCGTTGACCGGTGGGGCTGTGGATGACGACGGGATGGCTGGGTTGTTGGCGCCGTACTCGCCGCAGCGGCATCGGGCGGTGGTGTTCTTGCTGCTCAGCGGGGTTCGGGCGGCTCGGCGTGGGGTTCGGTTCTCGCCTCGGGATTACCGGCGGGTTTAGGGGTGACGGGCAAGGGCTGAAGGGCAAGAGCTGAAGATCAAGAGCTGAAGAGCTCGCCTCGCCGGCGGGGCAGGCCTCCAAAAACGAGGGGGGACGGGCTCTGCCGGCCGGTGGCTGTTCCGCTGGTGGTGCGGTTTACGGACAACTACTGCGGTGGTCGGGGTCCCTCGTCTCCGTTTGGCCTCCTTTCAGGCAAGCACAGGCGTCAAGACGCCGTTTGACCAGGCAGGCCGCCCGGGCGGTGCGGCGGCGTCTTGACACCTGCGCTCGGGCTTCGCCAGGCCAAACGGAGACGAGGGACGCGCGGAACGGGGTGCTGCGGGCTCGCTGCGCTCGCCCCGCAGCCCGCGAAGCGGTGAGCCCACGAGCGCGGGTGGCTGGTTGTGTGGATTCGGTTGCGCTCGGTGCGTTCGCCACGGCGCTGGTCGGCCGCTACCGCGACACCGGCCACGCCGTGATTCGGTCGCTCTCCCTCGGGTTCACCGCGACGGTCGTCGTGCTGGCCGAGCGTGCCGGGGTCTCGGTCGACCGGTCTGCTCCGGTGTCCGGGCTGGAGGGCAAGCGGGACGTGCAGGTTCCCCTCGTGGGCGGGATCGACGAGTTGTGGTCGTTGGTGGCCGAGTTGGAGCGCCGGATGCCGTGTTGACCGGCGCTTTCGCCCCACTCCCGCGTTAGCTGCCCACCCGCGTCCGGGTCGCCTCGATCAGTGGGCGCAGGTCCTCGGTGTCCTCCGGCAGGGCGTCCAGCGGCCACCAGCGCAGGTCCTTCGACTCGGCGCTGATCACCGGCACCGCACCCTCCGGCGCGCGCACCACGAACCGCACGTCGAAGTGCCTGGTCGGCTTGCCCAGCGAGCAGGTGATCGGGTGCACGTCCAGGTGCACCGGCACCGGGTCCAACCGCAGCCCGTGGATGCCGGACTCCTCGGTCGCCTCGCGCATCGCGGCGTCCGGCAGGGTCGCGTCGGTCTCCTCGCAGTGCCCGCCCAGCTGCAACCACCGGCCGACCCTGGGGTGCAGGGTCAGCAGCACCCGCTCGCCGCTCGCGTCCAGCACCACGGCCGACGCGGTCAGGTGGCCCGGTTCGCACGTGCGGGCGCACGCGTCCGGCCTGGCCAGCAGGAAGCCCAGGTAGGCCTGCCGCAGCGCCTCCTGCTCCGGCGTCCCCGGCTTCCAGTCCCCCAGCACCGCCAGCGCGCTCGCGCGCAGCCCGTCCACAGTCACAGCTCCACGAACCCTTCCTCCACGAGCGGCCTGGCCTCCAGCGGTTCCACCGGGTGGCCCACCGCCACCGCGCCCAGGGGCTCCCAGGACGACGGCAGGTCCAGCGCGGCGCGGACCACGTCCGGGCAGAAGATCGTGGACGACACCCAGCACGAGCCGACGCCCTCGGCGGCCAGCGCCACCAGGAGGCCCTGCACGGCCGCGCCGCCCGCGATCGTGAACATGGTGCGCTCGGCCTCGGCCCTGCGCGCGTCCGGGTAGGCGTGCGCGCCCGACCTGATCAGGAACGGCAGCACGATCTCCGGGGCGTCGCGCAGGAAGTCGCCGCGCGCGGTGCGCCTGGCCACGGCCTCCTCGGACAGGCCGTCGGCGCGCAGGTCCGCGCGCCAGCGCTCCCGCATGGCGTCCAGCAGGGCCTTGCGGCGCTCCCGCACGTGCACGAACCGGACCGGGCGGGTGTGGTGCGGCGCGGGCGCGGTCAGGGCCGCGCCCACCGCCCTGCGGAGCAGGTCCGGGTCCACCGGCTCGTCCGTGAAGGCGCGGACCGAGCGGCGCACGAGCAGGGCCTCGGCGCGGCCCTTCGCGATCGCCTCCGCCGTGCCCATGCGGAACAGGTCGTCCTCGACCGGGCGGGCCAGGTCTCGTGCTTTCGAGCCGTCGTCGGTGGTCGGCAGGCCGCGCACCACGGCCACCGGGACGGCGCCCAGCTTGCCCTTCACCAGGTCGGCGGCGGCGGCGATCTCGTCGGCCACCGCGACCTCGGTCACCACCAGCGAGTTGCCCTGCCGGTCCACCGAGCCCGCGTAGCGGTGCAGCACCGCCAGGCCCGCCGCGCCGATCGCCGCGTCGGTCTGGCCGACCCGCCAGGCCCGGCCCATCGTGTCGGTGACCACCACGGCCACCGCGACGCCCAGCAGCTCCGCCAGCCTCGCCCGCAGCGCGGCGGCCGACGCGTCCGGGTCCACGGGGAGCAGGGCGATCTCGTCGCCCGCGACGTTCGAGGCGTCCACGCCGGAGGCGGCCTGGATGATGCCCAGCTTGTTCTCGGTGATCAGCGTGCGGTTCTTCCGCGCGATCACCGACACCGCCTCGGCGCGGACCCAGTGCCTGCGCACCGCGTCCCGCTCCTCGGGGTCGTCGGGCACCCGCACCAGCCTGCCCTCGACCTTCGAGACGACCTTGCTGGTGACCACGACCACGTCGCCGTCGGCCAGCCACGGCGCGGCGGTCGCGAGGGCGGCGGCCAGGTCGTCGCCCGGTCGGAACTCGGGCAGGCCCGGAACCGGCAGGATCGTGACGCCCCCGGCCGCCGCGTGGTCGGCCCCGGAGGGCTCCACGAACGCGGTGGGTGTTCCGCGCCCGGTTGTTCTCAACTCAGTCGACGCCCGCTCAGTCAACGTCGGCTCCGGCCAGGTCCAGGGCGGCCCGCGCCATCTCGGCGGTCGCCTCCGGCGACGACATCAGCAGCGGCACCGCCCGCACCGCCACGCCCGGCACGTCGCACCGGTCGCCGCTGTGCACCAGCCACGCGTCCAGCACGCCGTCCTCCGACATCCGCCGCGACCCGTACAGCCGCCCGACCGCCTCGGCCGAGGTCTCCACGCCGATCGCGGACAGACACGCGTCCGCCATGCCGCGCAGCGGCTTGCCGCCGATGATCGGCGACAGGCCCACCACGCCCGCCGACGTCTTGCGCAGCGCGTCCCGGATGCCCGGCACCGCCAGCACCGTGCCCACGCTCACCACCGGGTTCGACGGGGCCAGCACGACCGCGTCCGCCTCGGCGATCGCCTCCAGCACGCCCGGCGCGGGCTTCGCCTTCTCCGCGCCGACCGACGCGAACGACAGCGCGGGCAGCTTCGCCCGGTGCTTGACCCACCACTCCTGGAAGTGGATGGCCCTGCGCCCGCCGTCGTCCTCGACCACCACGTGCGTCTCGACGCGGTCGTCGCTCATCGGCAGCAGGCGCACGCCCGGCTGCCAGCGGTGGCACAGCGCCTCGACCACGGCCGACAGCGGGTAGCCCGCGTTCAGCATCCGGGTGCGCACCAGGTGGGTCGCGATGTCCCGGTCGCCGAGCCCGAACCACTCCGGGGCGGCCCCGTAGGCGGCCAGCTCCTCCTTGACCACCCACGACTCACCGGCCCGGCCCCACCCGCGCTCGGCGTCGATGCCGCCGCCCAGGGTGTACATGCAGGTGTCCAGGTCGGGGGTTATCCGCAGACCGTGCATCCACACGTCGTCCCCGGTGTTCACCACCGCCGTGATCTCGTGCTCCGAACCGCCGAGCAGGGACTTGAGCCCCACCAGGAACCGCGCTCCGCCAACCCCGCCCACAACCACGACGACCTTCACGGGGGGCCATCCTCCCACCGGGGGTCAGAGCCAGAACCGGAAGGTCTCCTGTCCGATGTAGGTCAGCAGCGGGTCGCCGCCGACCAGCCCGAACACCCAGCGGGCGAGGTCGAAGAGGGGGGTGGCGAGCGCGGGCAGGCCGATCAGGACGGCGAACAGCACCAGCGGGGCCCACGGGCGGGCCTTCGCGCCGAACGCGCGCACGTTCGGGGGCAGCCACGGCTCGATCGCGCCCCAGCCGTCCAGGCCGGGGACGGGCAGGATGTTCAGGGTGAAGGCGAACACCTGGAGCATCGCCAGGTAGGACAGCCCGGCGGCCAGGCCCAGCGGCGGGCTGAACAGGGCAACGGACAGCGCCAGCAGCAGGCCGAGCACCAGGTTGCTCAGCGGGCCCGCCAGCGACACCCACGACTCGACCCGCCGCGACCGCAGCGCGTAGTGGTTGATCCACACCGCGCCGCCGGGCAGCGGGATGCCGCCGAACGCGAGCAGCAGCAGCGGCAGGACCAGGCTCAGCACCGGGTCGGTGTAGCGGCGGATGTCGAGGGTCAGGTAGCCCTTGTCCCTGACCTCGAAGTCACCGCCCTTGTAGGCCACCATGGCGTGGCCGAACTCGTGCAGGCACAGCGACACCGCCCAGCCGCCCAGGACGAGCAGCACGGTGCCCGTGGTGACCGCCATCTCTGAATCGAGAACGGTGAGCACTGCACCCGCCACCGTCGCGGCTAGGAGACCGAGGAACAGTGGGCTGGGTCGCACTGCGGAACTCTTCACGGGTCCAGTGTGCCGTGACCCCCGTGCAGTCCGTGGGCCATCCGCGCAGGGCTTATCGCACGGAGCAGCCCGACAATCACCGTCTGTGCTGCTAGTCAAGCCTTTTGCCGCCGATCGCGCGAATATCCCCCGTCCTGTGTACTCGGCTTGACCGGGTGTTGTGACACAGGTGTAATCACATCGGTGTCATTCGACGTTGTGGGGACGGCGAGTGGTGTCCGCCAACCGGGGAGAGCGGAAGGCGAGGAGGCGGACGGTTGCAGGAATTCGACGGGGGTCGGGTTGACGGGGTCGACGGGCAGGCGCGTGAGCTTGTGGTGATCGGCGGTTCGTTCGACCCGGCAGATGAGCAGGACTGGCAGGAGCGCGCCCTGTGCGCGCAGACCGACCCGGAGGCGTTCTTCCCCGAGAAGGGTGGATCGACCAGGGAGGCGAAGCGCATCTGCCTGGGGTGCGAGGTGCGCTCCGAGTGCTTGGAGTACGCGCTGGCGCACGACGAGCGCTTCGGCATCTGGGGCGGCCTGTCCGAGCGCGAGCGGAGGAAGCTCAAGAAGCGCGCGGTGTGATCCAGGGGCCCGGAGGGGCGGACTTCGCGGTGCGAAGTGTCCCCCGGAGGAGTGAAATTTGGGCTGGTTGTCGGCGCGGTTGACGTCGGGGGTCGGTGTCGTCAGGTGCTCGGCGTGACCGGTGGTGCCGCTTCAGCGTCACCCGTTGGTGTGCCGAGGTGGTTGTGGTGCCCTAGCGTTGATCGTCCAGACCTGGTCGGGACGAACGGGGGCCTGCGAGGTGACCTGCGGCACCCCTGCTCCGCGCACCGCGCCGGTGCTGGCCGTGCTGGTGTGCCACGACGGTGAGCGCTGGCTGGGGGAGGCCCTGGCCGCGCTGCGCGCCCAGCGTCCCGCACCCAGGCACGTCCTGGCCGTGGACACCGGTTCGCGCGACGGCACGGCGGCGTTGTTGGCCGCCGCGTCGGCGCCTGCTGGGTCCGTGCCAGCCGCAGGGACCGTTCCCGCTCAGGCCGGGGGTGGGCTGGTCAGCGGTGTCCTGACGCTGCCCAGGGCCACCGGTTTCGGGGAGGCGGTGCACGCCGCCGTGGCGCGCGCCGAGGAGCGCTGGGGCGATCCGGGCGCGTGGGTGTGGGTGCTGCACGACGACAGCGCCCCCGAACCGGGCTGCCTGGCCGCGCTGCTGGCGACGGCCGAGGTCGCGCCGTCCTCGGCCGTGCTCGGTCCGCTGGTGGTGGACTGGGCCGACCCGAGGGTGGTGGTCGAGGCCGGGGTGTCGACCGACGCGTCGGGGCAGCGCCAGGCCGGTGTGGGCCGCGCCGAGCCGGTGGGCGCGTTCGAGCGGACGGCGGAGGCGCTGGCGGTCGGTTCGGCGGGCGCGCTGGTGCGGCGCTCGGCGTGGAACGGGCTGGGCGGGTACGACCGCGCCTTCGGGCTGGTCGGCGAGGACGTCGACCTGGGCTGGCGGGCCAACCTGGCGGGGCACTCGGTCCTGCTGGTGCCCGCAGCGCGCCTGCGCCACGCCAGGGCCCTGACCACCGGGGAGCGGGTCCTGGAACCGGGTGGGCCGGTTGCGCTCGCGGGTGGATCCGCGAGCCTTGTCGGTGCTGGTGCTGGTGCTGGTGCTGGTGCTGGTGCTGGTGCTGGTGCTGGTGCTGGTGCTGGTGCTGGTGCTGGTGCTGGTGCTGGTTCGCGGGGCGCGGCGTTAGCGAGCCGCAAGGCGCGGTTCGCCCTGCGCGTGGTCGAGCGGACGCACGGGATGCGCGTCCTGCTGATCAACTCCGGTTCCGCCGCGTTCGCCCTGGCCGTTCCCCGCCTGGCCGCGCTGTCCGTCCTGCGCGCCACGGGCCTGCTCCTGCTCCGCCGCCTCCCGGACGCCCGAGCCGAGCTGACCGCCCTCCACCACCTGCTCACCGGCCGTGCCGCCCTGCGCGCCGCCCGAGCGTCCCGCCCCCACCGGGGCCACCTCCCCGGCCTCCTCACCAGCCGCACCACCCGCCTCCGCAACGCCGCCCGTGCCGCCGCGACCCACTTGGTCCGCCGCAGGGTCGAAGCCGACGCCGCTCTGGGCAGGCTCCCCGCGTCCGCCGGTCCGCAGGCTGCTGACGTCCAGGACCAAGGGCGCGCTCCCGCCTCCGAGGCCTTCTCCGGGCGAGTGGGCCCGGACGCACTCCCCGCAGGCACGCTGTCCCGCCGCAGACCGGTCCGCACCGCCGGTGGCCTGCGCAAACCCGCCGCAGCGATCCTCCTCCCCGCTCCGGACAGCACTCCCAGTCCAGGCAGCACCCCCAGTTCAGGCAGCACCTCCATCCCGGACGGCACCTCTGTCCCAGGCGGCACCTCTCTTCCGGGCGGCACTTCTGTTCCGGGTGGCGTCCCGATCCCCGATGGCACCCTCGCACCGGGCTGCGACCCCGTTTCCGAAGGCGTCCCCATCCCGGATGGCGTCCCCATATCTGGTGGTGGCCCGGTTCCGGACGGCAGCGTGGTTCCCGATGGCACCTCAGTCCCAAGCCGTGCTCCCGCCCCAAGCGCTGCCCCGCCCCCAACTGGTGCTCCCGTCCCGAGCGCTGCCCCAGTCCCAACTGGTGCCCCAGCCCTGAGCGACGTCTCCACCCCAACCGGTGCTCTCTTCCCGGCCACCGTCTCCGCCCCAACCGGTGCTCCCGTCCCGCCCTCCGGCCCCACCCCACGCCGCCCGTCCCCGGTGCCCAGGGGAACCCCGCTGCCACCCCCGTTGCCCCGCGCGCTGTTCGTCGAGGTCGACCGGGCGGCCGTGCTGCGCTCGGTCCTGCTCGGCCCGCCGCTGCTGCTGGCGCTGGCCCTGGTCCTGTTCGCGCTGGTGGCCAACTCCGGCCGCCTAGGCCTCGACCTGGCCGGTGGCCGCCTCCTGCCCGTTCCCGCGCTGTCCGACCTGTGGTCCGCCTACCTGTCGCCGTGGCACCCGGTCGCGGGCGGCACCACCGCGCCCGCACCCGCGGCGCTGGCCGTCCTGGGCGCCGCGGGGGCCGTTCTGGGCGGTCCGGCCGCGGCAACCGCGCTGCTCCTGCTCGGCGACGCCCCGCTCGCCGGCCTGGCCGCCTACGCCGCGACCAGGCGCGCCCCCGTGCCCAGACCGACCAGAGCCCTCCTGGCGGCCTGCTACGCCCTGCTACCAGCCGCCACCGCAGCGGTAGCCCAAGGTCGCCTGGACGTGGTGGTCGTGCACGTCCTGCTACCCCCGGTGCTGGCCGGTGTGGCGGCGGTCCTGCGCGGGGGCACCGGTCCGGCCTGGCTGCCGGTCGCCTCGGGGACCGCGCTGGGCCTGGCCGCGCTCGGCGCGTTCTCGCCGCTGGTCCACGCACTGGTGGCGCTGGCCGCGCTGATCGGCTTCGTGGCAGTGCCCGCCCTGGTCGGCGACGGCAGGCGACGGGTGGCGGGCCTGTTCGCCGTGGTCCTGCTCCCCGTGGTCCTGCTGCTCCCGTGGCCCGCCGTGGTCGTGGAGAACCCGGTGGTCCTCCTGCACGGCGTCGGGGCTCACCAACCCACCCCACCCGTCTCAGTGACGAGCCTGCTCGCGCTGAACCCAGGCGGCGAGGGCGCGCTGCCGTGGGCGGGCGCGCTGGTGCTGCCGGTCGCACTGGTCGCCGCCCTGCTCCGCCCGACGCGCGCGATGCTGCCGGGCCTGGCAGCAGTGGTGCTGGCCGGGTTCGCGGCGGTGGCCCTGATCGCGTTCCCGGTCACCCCGATGGGCGGCGGTGACGCCCACACGGGCTGGACCGGCGCCCCGCTGATCTTGGCGGGCTGGGGCTTGGTGCACGTCCTGCAGGCTGCTTTCCACACCTCGCGCCGACCGGCCACCACCTCCAGCGCGGCACCGGCCGAATGCCGAACGCCCGCACCGCCTCCGCCGCCGCGACCACTGCGCCGGTCCGCGCCGCCGGGTGCGCAGGACCGGGTGGCGGGTGCGCCTGGCGCAGGTGCGCCGTCCGGCCCAACGGATGCTCGGCACCGGTCCTCGCCACCCGTGCCGCCTGGTGCGCCACGTCTGGACGTGCTGCCCACCGCCCAAGGCCGGTTGCCGAAGTTCCCCCTCCGCGCACTGCCGCGACTGCTCCCCGTCGCCGCGCTGGTCGCCCTGCTGCTGGTCCTGGCCCCGGCCGGGGTCCTCGGGCTGCGCGACGGCCCCCTGCGCGCCGACCCCGTGCGCCTGCCGTCCACCCTGGCCGCCGAACTGCCCGCCACCGGCCGCTCGGTGCTGGTCCTCGGCGAGCCGACCAGGCAGGTCGCGGGCAGGCTCCCGGCCTTCGGCGACGACGACACCCCGCCCACCCCGTCCAGCCCGGTGCGCCTGGCGCGCTGGACCCGCGACCTCACCGGCGGCGACCAGCGGCGCACCCGGACCGCCCTGGCGCAGGCGGCGGCGTCCGGGGTGTCGTTCGTGGTGCCGCGCGACCACGCCGAGGCCGATCGGATGCGCGTGGCGGCGGGCGACCTGCTCACCACCACCCAGCCGCTCTCGGACGGGCGACCGGTGCTGCGGGTCCTGCTCACCGGCGGCACCGCCGTCCTGCTGTCCCCGGAGCTGGCCCGAACCGCCAGGACCGGCGGCGACCCGCCGACCGCCAAGGGCGCACCCGGTGTCGTGCCGGTGGCGGCGGAACTGCCCGACGCGGGCGCGCGCGTGTCCGACGGCCCCGCAGGCCGGGTGCTCGTGCTGGCCGCCGAGGAGGAACCGGGCTGGCGGGCGACCGTCGACGGCAGACCGGTCCCGGTGCTGCGCGCGTGGGGCCACCTGGTGGCCGTGCCGGTGCCCGCGCAGGCGTCGGACGTGCGGCTGGAGGCACCGACCCTGCTCCGCGAACTCCTCCTGCTCACCCAGGCCGCCGCGGTGCTGTTCACCCTGCTCACCGCACTGCCCACCCGCCGCCGATGAGAGGCAAACGCTTGCCAACCCCCACCTGGGAAGCGCTTGCCTGCCGGTGCCCCAGAACCTCCCTGCGGAGCCAGTTCGCTCCACCGGCCCGTCCAACCGCTGGCCCCGCCTCGCGCCGGGTCGCCCCGCGAACAGCCAACAGCACTCCGCGCCGTCTCCCGCTCCCGGAGAGCTCTTGCCCAGCCCGAAATTCAGCAGGCGCCCCCGGATTTCGCACGCCCACTTCACCCCGCGACTTCACCCCGCAAGCCGTGAGCGTTTTTCGCGTTTGCCCGAAAGCCCCCGAACGGCCGCATCGGTGATCAACTTCAGAAGCAGCCCCCGAAATCAATCCAACCGACTTGGACTGACAACCCGAAGCGGGGCAAGCGTTTGCCTGCCGGTTTTCCCCAAGCGGAACTTCTCGGTCGGGTGAAGCATTCGGGTGAAAGCAGTGAGCGGTTTCCCCGTGGGCGCTTCGGGAATCGGGTTCGGGTTCCCGTTGTGGGAGCGCGGAAACCGAAGTGATCGCGACCGGCGGATCGAGCAGGCCGACTAGGCCGTGAGCAGGTCGACCAGACCGTGAGCAGGTCGACCAAGGCCCGCAGGAGTCGCAGACCCGCCGCGCCTCCGCCGCCGCCGACTACTCCCCGTCGATGACGTCCGGGTCCAGCCCCAGGTAGTTCGCCACCTGCTCCACCAGCACGTCGTGCACCAGGTCCGCCAGATCGGCCCCGTCCTTCGCCCGCGCCTCCAGAGGCCGCCGGTACAGCACGATCCGCGCCCTCCGGTCCTGACCCGGCTGCATCAGCCGCGCCAGCGGGACGTTCCCGTCCTCCACCACGTCGTCGTCCTCGCCGGACGTCGACGGCGCCACGTCGGGCACGTCGTCCACCGCGACGTCCAGCTGGGTCAGCTCCGTGCGCCACCGGGCCTCGATCGGCTCCAGCGCCTCCAGCACCACCGCGTCGAACCGCTCGGCCCTGCTGCGCGCCGCGGGCATGGTCGCCGGGTACAGCGGACCGCGCAGGCCTCGCCCGTGGCGGTCGCGCCTGCGCCGCCGAGGAGGACCCTGCCGCCGTGAACCCCGAGCCATCACCACGCCCCAAGACTAGTCAGCCCGTTCACCCCTTCGGCGGCCAGTGCCCCGACCTGCGAAGTTGGCTCCGCCAACGCACCCGCCGGTGAAACACCGAGGGCAATCCAACACAGCCGCCCCGCGACGCGATATCGTGCCCGCCGTGCGGAGCGTGAGACGGTGCTCTCGAACCGGGTGCGCGAACCCGGCAGTCGCCACGCTCACGTACGCCTACGCGGATTCGACGGCGGTCGTGGGCCCGCTGGCGACCTCGTCGGAGCCGCACAGCTACGACCTGTGCGAGGAGCACGCCCTCCGGCTCACCGCCCCGCGCGGCTGGGAGGTCGTGCGCTACCAGGGCGAGTTCGCGCCCCCCGAACCCACCGTCGACGACCTCACCGCGCTCGCCGAGGCCGTCCGGGAGGCCGGTCGGGTGGACCGTTCGCCCCAACCGCCCGAGGTGCCGATGGGCACTATCAGGCGCGGCCACCTGCGCGTTCTGCCCGATCCCCGCGAAGACTGAGGCGACCCGGCGCGACGACGCCCCGCGCGCCGGTAGGCTGCTGACCGCAGTGTCAAGAGCTGATCTGGGAGTGTGGGCGTGCGCGATCTGTCCGGCATCGTCAAGGCCTACGACATCCGTGGTGTCGTGGGCGAGCAGCTCGACGTCGACGTGGTTCGCGACTTCGGCGCGGCCTTCGCGCGCCTGGTCGGCGGTCCGGCCATCGTGATCGGCCACGACATGCGCGACTCGTCCCCCGGCCTCGCCGCCGCCTTCGCCGAGGGCGTCACGAAGCAGGGCGTCGACGTGATCAGCATCGGTCTGGCCAGCACCGACATGCTGTACTTCGCCTCCGGCAAGCTCGACCTGCCCGGTGCGATGTTCACCGCCAGCCACAACCCGGCCAAGTACAACGGCATCAAGCTCTGCCGCGCGGGCGCCGCCCCGGTCGGCCAGGACACCGGCCTGACCCAGATCCGCGAGGACGCCGAGCAGGGCGTGGCGGACGCCGAGGGCGTCGCCCCCGGCACGCTGTCCGAGCGCGACATGCTCACCGAGTACGCCGCCTACCTGCGCGAGCTGGTCGACCTGCGGAC
The DNA here is from genome assembly GCF_024171695.1 of Actinosynnema pretiosum. Lineage (GTDB taxonomy): Bacteria > Actinomycetota > Actinomycetes > Mycobacteriales > Pseudonocardiaceae > Actinosynnema > Actinosynnema pretiosum. Next base: position 58,227 of record NZ_JAMTCF010000031.1, read on the forward strand.
GATCCGCCCGCTGAAGGTCGTCGTGGACGCGGGCAACGGCATGGGCGGCCACACCGTCCCGGTCGTGTTCGACGGCCTGCCGATCGACGTCGTCCCGATGTACTTCGAGCTGGACGGCAACTTCCCGAACCACGAGGCCAACCCGCTCGACCCGAAGAACATCGTCGACCTGCAGGCCAAGGTCCGCGAGGTCGGGGCCGACGCCGGTCTGGCCTTCGACGGCGACGCCGACCGCTGCTTCGTCGTGGACGAGCGCGGCGAGCCCGTCTCGCCCAGCGCGATCACCGCCCTGGTCGCCTCGCGCGAGCTGGCCAAGGACCCCGGCGGCACGATCATCCACAACCTGATCACCTCGCGCGCCGTGCCCGAGATCGTCCGCGAGAACGGCGGCACGCCCGTGCGCACCCGCGTGGGCCACTCGTTCATCAAGCAGGAGATGGCCACCACCGGCGCCATCTTCGGCGGCGAGCACTCGGCCCACTACTACTTCCGCGACTTCTGGCGCGCCGACACCGGGATGCTCGCCGCGATGCACGTGCTGGCCGCGCTCGGCGAGCAGGACGGCGCCCTGTCCGCCCTCACCGCGGACTACGAGCGGTACGCCGCCTCGGGTGAGATCAACTCGACGGTCGCCGACCAGGCGGGCAGGCTTGCCGCGATCAAGGCCGAGTTCGGCGCCCGCGAGGGCGTGGAGCTGGACGAGCTGGACGGTCTCACCGTCTCGCTGCCCGACGGCTCCTGGTTCAACCTGAGGGCGTCGAACACCGAGCCGCTGCTGCGCCTGAACGTCGAGGCGGCCGACGCCGCCTCGGTCGCCGCGCTGAGCGACGAGGTGCTGGCCATCGTCCGCGCCTGAGGCGCCGGACAGCACGAGGAGGAACTGGTGCAACTCGACCCGCGGCTGCTCGAAGTACTCGCTTGCCCGTGCCCCGAGCACGCTCCGCTGCGGCAGGGGACCGGCCCCGACCCGGCTCTGGAGTACCTGACCTGCACGTCGTGCGGCAGGACCTACCGGGTGGAGGACGGCATCCCGGTGCTGCTGCTCGGCGAAGCCGTCGAGCCGGCAGCGGGGTGAGCACCCGTGCTCGACGACACACTGCTGGACGACCAGCGCAGGCTCGCCGACGCCGACACCGATGACCTGCTCCGCGCCTCGGCGCGGGCGGGCGCCCAGGTCAGGGCCACCGCCGAGGCGGCGGCCGAGCTGGGCGTCGACCGGGTGATGCGGGAGCGCCCCAGGGCGCTCGTCCTCATCACCCGGCCGGGGGTCGGCCCGGCGGTCGCCAACCTGGTGACCGCCCTGCTGGGCCCGCGCTGCCCCGTGCCGGTCGTGGTCTGCGACGAGGCCCCCGGCTGGGTCGGCGCGCTCGACGTGGTCCTCGCGCACACCGAGGACCCCGGCGACCACGCGCTCGCCGAGTCGGTCGACCTGGCGGGCAGGCGCGGCGCCCGCGTGCTGCTGACCGCCGAGCCCGACGGACCCGTCGCGGCCTCGGCGGCCAGGCACGCGCTGCTCGTGCCGCCCAGGGTGCCCGTGCCGCAGGGCTTCGGGTTCGTCCGGGCGCTGGCCGCCTGGGCGTCCGCGCTGAGCGCGCTCGGGCTGCTGGAGGTCGACCTCACCCAGGTCGCCGACGAGCTCGACCGCGAGGCCGAGCGGGACCACCCGATGCACGAGTCGTTCGTCAACCCGGCCAAGTCGCTCGCGCTGCGCCTCGCCGAGCGCACCCCGCTGCTGTGGGGGCTGGACGACATGGCCACGGCGGTGGCGGGCCACGGCGCGGGCGTGCTCGCCCGCCACGCCGGTCTCGTGTGCGACGTGGCGCCGCACAAGCAGGCGATCACCCGGACCGCCCTGCACCGCAGAGCCGTGCAGGGCACCTCGGGCGCCGACATCTTCGCCGACCCGGACGACGAGCCGGGCGGACAGGTCAGGGTGCTGCTGCTCGCGGTCCGCCGCGGCCAGCAGGCCGAGCAGGCCAAGCTCGCGGCCGTCCGGTCGCTCGCCGGGGCCGACGTGCTGGAACCGGCGGAGGAGGTGTCCGGCGGGGACGCGGTGTGCTCGGCGCTGCTCGCGCTGAGGTTCGAGCTCGCCTCGCTCTACCTGGGGCTCGCGGCGGGCACCCTCGGGGGACCGGGCCGCTACGCGCCCGCCGTCTGAGCCAACGCCGAGAGCCCGACCCAGCCCGAGCACCGACCAGCCCGGAGACCCGCGCCAGCACGGCGCGGGCACGAGTAGCCCCTGCCCGAGGGAAGTGGACGTCAAGTGGAACTGCTGCACAACGCGGTGCGCGCGTACGCGTGGGGATCGCGTACCGCCATCGCCGAGATGCTCGGGCGGGAGGTGCCCGCTCCGCACCCCGAGGCCGAGCTGTGGATGGGCGCCCACCCCGGCGACCCGTCCCGCGTCCTCGGACCCGACGGCGCCCGCCGGAGCCTGCTCGACCTGCTCGCCGAGGACCCGCGCGGGCAGCTCGGCGCGGGCTGCGCCGAGCGCTTCGGCAACAGGCTGCCGTTCCTGCTGAAGGTCCTCGCCGCCGAGGAGCCGCTGAGCCTCCAGGCCCACCCGTCCGCCGAGCAGGCCGCCTTCGGGTTCGCCGCCGAGGACGCGGCGGGCCTGGCCGTGGACTCGCCGATAAGGAACTACAAGGACCCCTCGGCCAAGCCGGAGCTGATCTGCGCGCTCACCGAGTTCCACGCGCTCGCGGGCTTCCGGGCCCCGGACCGCACGGTCGCGCTGCTGCGCTCGCTCGACGCGCCCGACCTCGCGCCCTACACCGAGCTGCTCGCCGCCCAGCCGGACGGCAGCGGCCTGCGCGCCCTGTTCACCACCCTGATCACCCTGCCGCAGAACTCGCTCGACGGGCTGCTGCCGCAGGTGCTCGACGCGTGCGTGGCCCACATCAAGGACCACGGCGAGTTCGACGCCGAGTGCCGCACCGCGCTGGAGCTGGGCGAGGCCTACCCCGGTGACGCGGGCGTGCTGGCCGCGCTGCTGCTCAACCGGATCGTCCTGCGGCCCGGCGAGGCCATCTACCTGCCCGCGGGCAACCTGCACGCCTACCTGCACGGCACCGGCGTGGAGATCCTGGCCAACTCGGACAACGTGCTGCGCTGCGGCCTCACGCCCAAGCACGTCGACGTGCCCGAGCTGATGCGCGTGCTCGACTTCAGCAGCGGCGACATGCCCGTGCAGGTCGGCGAGCCCACCCGGCCCGGCCTGTGGGTGTACCGCACCCCGTGCCCCGAGTTCGAGCTGTCCCGCATCGAGCTGGCGGCGGGCCAGAGCGTCGAGGTCGACCACGGCGGGCCGCAGATCGTGCTGTGCGCCAAGGGCTCGGCGACGCTGTCCGTGCACCGGGGCGGCCACGCCGACGTGCTGGAACTGCGCAGGGGCCAGTCCGTGTGGCTGCCCGCCGCCGACCCGGCGCTGCGCGTCGAGGCGACCGAGGACGCCCAGCTGTTCCGCGCTACCCCCGGTGTTCCGTAGAGCTCTCCACTAAGGTCTCACCGTCACTTCACACGACGCGTGGACCACAGGGGAGCACAGGGTGTCAGCAGGAGGCGGTACCAAGGCGATCATCGCCGCGTTGTTGGCGAACGCGGGGATCGCGGTGGCCAAGTTCGTCGGCTTCCTCATCACGGGGTCGTCGTCGATGCTCGCCGAGTCGGTGCACTCGGTGGCCGACACCTCGAACCAGGGGCTGCTGCTGCTGGGGCAGAAGACCTCGCAGCGCAAGGCCACCCAGAATCACCCGTTCGGGTTCGGCAGGGATCGCTACTTCTACTCGTTCGTGGTGGCGCTGCTGCTGTTCACGCTCGGCTCGGTGTTCGCGCTCTACGAGGGCATCCACAAGCTGGAGGCCCACGAGGAGCTCACCTCGCCGATCGTGGCCGTGGTCATCCTGGTGCTGGCCATCGGCCTGGAGAGCTACAGCTTCGCCACCGCCATCAAGGAGTCCAAGGCGCTCAAGGGCGACGCCACCTGGTGGGAGTTCATCCGCAAGTCCAAGGTGCCCGAGCTGCCGGTGGTGCTCCTGGAGGACGCGGGCGCGCTGCTCGGCCTCGTCCTGGCGCTCGTCGGGGTGGGCATGAGCACGCTCACCGGCGACCCGGTGTGGGACGCCATCGGCACCATCTGCATCGGCGTGCTGCTCGGCGTGATCGCCGTGATCCTCATCATCGAGATGAAGTCGCTGCTGATCGGCGAGGGCTCCTCCCCGGCCGAGCTCGACGTGATCATCGATGAGCTGGCGGCTGGCAAGGTGCAGCGGGTCATCCACATCCGCACCCAGTACATCGGCCCCGACGAGCTGCTGGTCGCGGCCAAGATCGCCCTGGACCCCGGTCTGGAGACCGTCGACATCGCGCAGGCCATCAACGACGCCGAGCACCGCGTGCGCAACAAGGTCCCGGCCGCCCGGCTCATCTACCTGGAGCCCGATCTGGACCGCTCCCTGACGGTCTGACCCGGAAGCACTAGCCCATTAGGGTGAGTTGCTTGTTTGTCAGCGGGAGAGCAGGGGAAGGGAACGGCCGTGCCGGGCAACGGGTTGTGGCGAACTAAGTCGATCGAGCAGTCGATCGCCGATACGGACGAACCGGACACCAAGCTCCGCAAGGACCTCACCGCCTGGGATCTGACGATCTTCGGCGTGGCCGTGGTGATCGGCGCGGGCATCTTCACCCTCGCCGCCAGCACGGCGGGCAACCTCGCGGGGCCCTCGGTGTCGCTGGCCTTCGTGCTCGCGGCGGTGGCCTGCGCGCTGGCCGCGCTGTGCTACGCCGAGTTCGCGTCGACCGTGCCGGTGGCGGGCAGCGCCTACACGTTCTCGTACGCGACGTTCGGCGAGTTCGCGGCGTGGATCATCGGCTGGGACCTGGTGCTGGAGTTCGCGGTCGGGGCGGCGGCGGTCAGCAAGGGCTGGTCGCAGTACCTCCAGACGGTGCTCGGGCAGCTCGGGCTGGAGCTGAGGACCACGGTGGACGCCGGGTCGGTCGAGGTCGACTGGGGCGCGCTGCTGCTCGTCGCGGTGCTGACCGCGCTGCTGGTGTTCGGGACCAAGATGTCGTCGCGGGTCAGCGCCGTCATCACCGCGATCAAGATCGCGGTGGTGCTGCTGGTCATCGCGCTCGGCGTCACCTACATCAACACCGACAACTACAGCCCGTACATCCCGCCCGCCGAGACGGGCCCCGAGGTGGCGAGCGGGCTGGACCAGTCGCTGTTCTCGCTGCTCACCGGCTTCGGCGGCAGCACGTACGGCGTCATGGGCCTGCTGGCCGCCGCGTCGCTGCTGTTCTTCGCGTTCATCGGCTTCGACGTGGTCGCCACGACCGCCGAGGAGACCAAGAACCCGCAGCGCGCCGTGCCGCGCGGCATCCTCGGCTCGCTCGCGATCGTGACCGTGCTGTACATCGCGGTCACGCTCGTGATCACCGGCATGGTGCCGTACGACAAGCTCAAGACCCAGCCGGACGGCAGCCGCGCCACCCTGGCGACCGCGTTCGCCGACAACGGCGTGGACTGGGCCGCCACGGTCATCTCCGTCGGCGCGCTGGCCGGCCTCACCACCGTGGTCATGGTGCTGATGCTCGGCCAGACGCGAGTGATCTTCGCGATGTCCCGCGACGGCCTGCTCCCCAGGGGGCTGGCGAAGACCGGGACGCGCGGCACCCCCGTGAAGATCACCATCGGCATCGGCCTGCTGGTCGCCGTCGCCGCGGGCTTCTTCCCGGCGGGCAAGCTGGAGGAGATGGTCAACGTCGGCACGCTCTTCGCGTTCGTGCTGGTGTCGGCGGGCGTGCTGGTGCTGCGCAAGACGCGGCCGGACCTCAAGCGCGGGTTCCGGGTGCCGTGGGTGCCGTTCATCCCGGTGCTGGCGATCCTGGCCTGCCTGTGGCTGATGCTGAACCTGACCGCGCTCACCTGGGTCCGGTTCCTGGTGTGGATGGGGCTCGGCGTCGTCGTGTACTTCGTCTACGGGCGCAAGCACTCGCTGCTCGGCAAGCAGGGCGCGGACGCGCCGGTCGCGAAGCGGGACGAGTAGTCCCCGAGCGCTCGGCGGAAGGGCGGTCCCCGGCGGGGGCCGCCCTTCCGGCGTTTTCCGCGCCCGATCCGTCGTGGACCAGCCCCCGTCGCCCATCCGGGGACTCTTCCCGGTGACGGCGAAAACCCGGCGTGGCTGGCGGTACTGTCGGGTGAATCCCGATCAGGAGGAACCCCTGTGACCAGCACGATCCCGGCCCTGGCCCAGACCCGCAACGGCATCGACTTCGCCGTGGCCGATCTGTCCCTGGCCGACTTCGGGCGCAAGGAGATCCGGCTCGCCGAGCACGAGATGCCCGGTCTGATGGCGCTGCGCCGCGAGTACGCCGAGGTGTACCCGCTCAAGGGCGCGCGCGTCTCCGGTTCGCTGCACATGACCGTGCAGACCGCCGTGCTCATCGAGACCCTCGTCGCGCTCGGCGCGGAGGTCCGGTGGGCCTCCTGCAACATCTTCTCCACCCAGGACCACGCCGCCGCCGCCGTCGTGGTCGGCCCGCACGGCACCCCCGAGGAGCCGCGCGGTGTGCCGGTGTTCGCCTGGAAGGGCGAGTCCCTGGCCGAGTACTGGTGGACCGCCGAGTCCATGCTCACCTGGCCGGACGGTCAGGGC
>NZ_JAMTCF010000032.1 GCF_024171695.1 Actinosynnema pretiosum
GGGCCAGGTGCCTGGCCAGTGCGTGGGGGACGTCGAGGATGGCAGGATGGGGGATCACAGGGAGTCTTTCCTGGACGGGGTCTTCGCAAATCCAGTCCTACCGGAAGGCTCCCTGTGCCATGCCCGCGGGACCTGACCAGCACAGACCTCACTGAGATCACCTCACCTGTGCTCGGGCTTCGCCAGGCCAAACGGAGACGAGGGACGCGGGTGGCTGTGCTGCGGGCTCGCTGCGCTCGCCCCGCAGCCCGCGAGTGCGGTGAGGCTGCTGGTGCGGGTGCTGGGACGGGCGGTGGCGCGCGGGGAGGCCGATCCGGCGGCGGTCACGCCTCGGGTGGCCGCCGTGGGGACCTGGGTGGTGATCGTGGAGCACGACCACCGGGGCCCGGTGTCGGTGGCCGAGGTCTAGGCGATCGTGGACGAGGTGCTGCTCCCGCTGGCCGCGCCTAGGGCGGGCGGGGGCGGCGGGCGGGGCTAGCGGGTGGGGACGCCGCCGTTCGCCAGGAAGTCGGCCACCGGCAGGGTCGCGGCGCCCAGGGCCACAGACTCGGCACCCAGTTCGCCCAGGACGACCTCCACCTGCTCGAACGAGCGGCGCAGGGCGTGGTGGGCGGCCTCCTTCCTGATCTCGGGCAGGTGGCGCTCGCCCAGCAGGAGGCCCGCCCAGCCGCCCACGACGACCCTGGTCGGGTTCATCAGGTTGATCAGGTTGCCGATGCCCAGGCCCGCGTAGCGGACGGCCTCGGCGAGGATCCGCTCCGACTCCGGGGTTCGGGCGGCCAGGAGGGAGCGGAAGGCGCGTTCCTGGTCGTCGTCCGCGTCCGGGGTCAGGGTTCGGTAGCGCTCTACCAGGGCGCCCGCGCCCAGGTAGGCCTCCAGGCAGCCGTCGGCGCCGCAGCGGCAGCGGGCGCCGTCCAGGGCGACGGTGGTGTGGCCCCACTCGCCCGCGCCGCCGAACGCGCCCCGGTACGGGGTCCCGTTGACCACGACGCTCGCCCCCACGCCGGAGCCGATCAGGGCGACCACGACGGTGGGCGCGCCTCGGCCCGCGCCGAACCAGGCCTCGGCCTGGCCCAGGGTGTTGGCGCCGTTGTCCAGGTGCAGGGGGGCGTCCAGGCCCGCCCTGAGCAGGCGCTCCAGGGGGGCGCCGTGCCAGCCGATGGTCTGGGCGTGCACCGTCCCGCCGTCGACGGAGCCGGGGACGCCGATGCCCACGCCGAGGACGGGGGCGTGGGCGCGCGCGTCGTCCAGGACGCGGCGGACGCCGCGCAGGACGCAGGTGGCGGCGGCCTCGGGGGTCAGGGGGCGGGGTGCGGGGAGCTCGATGCCCGCCAGGCGTTCGAGGGTGAGGTCGAAGGCCTCCACCAGGACGTGCGTCTCGCCCACGTCCACGCCGACCACGACGCCGCGCGCGGGGTTGACGCGCAGGAGGACGCGGGGGCGACCGCCGTCCGACTCGACCTGGCCCGCCTCGACGACGGTGCCCTCGGCGATCAGCTCGCCCACGACGGTGCTGACGGAGGCCTGGCTCAGGCCGGTGAGGGTGGCGATCTCCTGCCTGCTGCGCGGGCGGTCGAAGTACAGGGTGCGCAGGACCCGCGCCCGGTTGCCCGCGCGCAGGTCGCGCACGGTCAACTTGCGTTGCACGGCTGGCCCCTTTCGGCAGTGGGCAGAACGGTACCGGCAAACGCGGGGTGATCACGCCATCGGAGGTCGTGGTCCAGACCTATCGCGAGGTGGGGCGGGGCGGCCCGGAAAAGCCGGAGCCGCCCCGTCCCACCTGGGACGGGGCGGCTCCGGCAGTCCGGGCGCGGCGCGGGGCGGCTGGTGCTGGGAGCGCTCTCAGCTCCCGGCGGCCACCCAGGACTGGATCATCCGGTAGGCGATCGACGCGCCGGGGGCCAGCAGGAGCTCCGGGTCGCTGTTCGGCTCGGCCAGCGCCTTCGCCACGACCGAGCGCTCGACCCACTTCGCCTCGGCGATCTCGCCGTCGGCGGGCGCCAGCGGCGTGGTCGGGTCGGCCACGGCGTGGAAGGCCACCATCAGCGACCTCGGGAACGGCCACGGCTGGCTGCCCAGGTAGCGGATGTCGGACACCTCCACCCCGACCTCCTCCAGCACCTCGCGGGCCACGCACGACTCCAGCGACTCGCCCGCTTCGACGAAGCCCGCGAGCACCGAGTACCGCCCCTCGGGCCAGCCCTCGCCCCTGGCCAGCAGGACGCGGTCCGCGCCGTCGTGCACCAGGCAGATCACCGCCGCGTCGGTGCGCGGGTACTCCTCGCGACCGCACGCCGAGCACTCGCGCGCCCAGCCCGCCTTCGCCGACTCGGTGGTGCCGCCGCACACCGCGCAGAACCGCGCGGAGCGGTGCCAGTGGAACAGCGCCACCGCCGAGGTGAACAGGCCGGCGCCGGTGTCGTCGAGCAGGGCGCCCACGGCGCGCAGGTCGAGCCACTCCGGCTCCTCGCCCAGCTCGGCCGGGAACCACGACCGGCCGCGCGTGGCGGGCGCCGAGACGTCGGTCTCGTCGTCGGCCAGCGGCACCGCCCAGTGCGCGACGCCGTCCTCCTCGCCGAGGAAGACCGCGTCGTCCGGCGGGGTGTCGCCGAACTCCGGCGCGGGCCGCCGCACCAGCAGCTTCCCGCGCCCGCCGACCTTCGCCCGCCCCTTGCGGTCGATCACGAGCACCTTCGCCTGCGGCCACCCGGCGCGCAGCCGCTCGGCGTCGCCGCGCAGCGGCTCCGACCGGTCGACCGTGAACCGGGACAGCGAGGGCAGCTCGACCAGCTCGAACGTCACGGGAGGACGACCCCGCCCAGCGCGCGCAGCTTGGGGGCGAGCAGCTCGGCGTCGCCGACGACGACGCCGGTGAACGCGCTCGGGCTGTAGAAGTCCAGCGCCGCCTGCGCGACCTGCTCGGTGGTGACGGCCGCCAACCGCTCCGGGTGGCCCGCGAACCACTCGATGTCCAGGTCCATGCCCGCGAGGTTCACCAGGAACGACGCGAGGCCGCCCTGCGAGGACGTGGCGGTGAGCAGCGACCCGACGGCGTACCGGCGGGCCGTGTCGACCTCCTCGTCGGTCGGCGGCACCATGCCGAGCTTGGCCAGCTCGTAGCGGGTCTCCATCAGCGCGGCGGCGGTGACCTCGCTGGCGGTGTCCGCGTCGACCAGCAGCGTCGCGCCGCCGGGGGTGAACTCGGGGTGCGAGCGGGCGCTGTAGGTGTAGCCCTTGTCCTCGCGGATGTTCTCCACCAGCCGGGAGGAGAAGAAGCCGCCGAAGACCAGGTTGGCCAGCTGGAGCGCCGGGTAGCGCTCGTCGGTGCGGGTGACGCCGCGCCCGGCGAGCCGGATCTGCGACTGCACGGCGCCCGGCCGGTGCACGAACTTCACGTCGCCGCCCACGACCTCGGGCAGCGGGCGCAGCCGCACGGCCTCGCCCTCGCCGGTCCAGCCGGACAGGGCCTGCGCCACGGCGGCCACGGTGGCGTCCGGGTCCAGGTCGCCGACCAGCACGAGCGCCGAGCCGCGCGGCAGGACGGCGCGGGCGTGCAGCTCGCGGACCTGCTCGGGGGTGACCGCCTCGACCTCGGCGACCTCGGGCATCTCCTTGGCGAACGGGTGGTCGCCGTACAGGTGCTGCTGGAGCGCCTCGCGGGCGATCACGTTCGGCTGGGAGCGGGCCAGCCGGATGCGCTCGACCAGGCGGGCGCGCTCGCGGGCCACTTCCTCCTCGGGGTGGGTGGCGCCGGTGAGCACGTCGGCCAGCACGTCCAGGAGGGTGTCCAGGCCGGAGACCAGGGCGTTGCCGCTGATCGCGAGCCGCTCCGGGTCCACGACGGCGTCCAGCTCGCCGCCGACCAGGGCCAGCTCGGTGTCCACGTCGAGCCTGCCGCGCCGGGCGGTGCCGGTGAGCAGCGTGTTCGCCAGCACCTCGGCGACGGCGCAGTGGGTGGAGCCGACCGAGCTGTCGGCCGGGTCGGCGAACGGCACGCGCAGGCGCAGCTCGACCACGGGCACCGAGGCGCGGCGCACGGCGATCACGCGCAGGCCGCTGGGCAGCGTGGTGTCGGCGCTGGCGAGGTCGGCGGCGGCCCGGTGCTCGCCCAGCTCCGGCAGCGGCCTTGGACCGCGCTCGGTGCGGCCGATCTCCTCGGCGCTGCGGTGGGACGTCGGGGCGCTCACTCGGAACCTCCAGCGGCGGGCTTGACGGTCAGGACGGCGCGCGAGTCGGCTCGCAGCGCCTTGGCGGCGGCGGCGACCTGGTCCGCGGTGACCGCGGCCAGCTTGCCCGGCAGTTCGTACAGCAGCTCGGCGCGCCCGAACAGCAGCTCGGAGGCGCCGAGGCCGAGGGTGCGGCTGGTGAGCCGGTCGTGCTCGCGGTGCATCCCGGCGACCCAGCGGGCGGTCACCTTGGCCAGCTCCTCCTCGGAGGGGCCCTCCTCGGCGAGCCTGGCCAGCTCCTCGTCCACCGCGGCGACGACCTTGTCGACGCCGTGCTCGGCCGGGTGGATGGCGGTGACCGTGAAGACGTCGGGGTCGCGGGCCTCCAGGGGCCCGAACAGGCCGCAGCCCGCGCCGACGTCCACGACCAGCGCGTCCTTGTGCACCAGGCGCTGCTGGAGGCGCGAGCCGTCGCCGTCGGTCAGCACGCCCGCGAGCACCGGGTAGACCAGGTACGCGTCCAGGTCGTGCACCGGGTCGGGGATGCGGTAGCCCAGCGCGACGGCGGGCATGGGGGCGTGCGCGTCGACGTGCTCGGAGCGCAGCTCGCCCTTCGGGGCGGGCTCGGCGAACGAGGGCCGCTCCGGGACCGGGCGGGCCGGGACGTCGCCGAAGTGCTTCTCCACCAACGACTTCGTCTCGTCGACGGTGATGTCACCGGCGACGGTGAGCACCGCGTTGCCCGGCGCGTAGTAGGTGTCGAAGAACGCGGCGCAGTCGTCGACGGTGGCGTTCTCCAGGTCGGTGAAGTCGCCGTACCCGTTGTGGGCGTTGGGGAAGGTCTGGAACAGCAGCGCGGGCAGCAGGATCCAGGGGAAGCCGCCGTACGGCCGGTTGAGCACGTTGAGGCGGATCTCCTCCTTCACCACGTCGATCTGGTTGCGCAGGTTCTCCTCGGTGAGCTTGGGCGCGCGCATCCGGTCGGCTTCCAGGAACAGCGCGCGCTCCAGGGCCGCCGAGGGCAGGACCTGGTAGTAGTCCGTGTAGTCCGGGTGGGTCGACCCGTTGAAGGTGCCGCCGGAGGACTGGACGTGGCGGAAGTGCGCCAGCTTCTCCAGGCTCTCGCTGCCCTGGAACATCAGGTGCTCGAAGAGGTGCGCGAACCCGGTGCGCCCCTCCGGCTCCGACCGGAAGCCGACGTCGTAGTGGACGCTCACCCCGATGACCGGGGCGCTGGGATCGGGGGCGAGCACCACCCGGAGTCCGTTGGGGAGGGTGAACCTGTGCAGTTCGGGTAGCGCCATGGCTCGCAGCCTACGGGTTCGGGCGCGCCCCGGTCGGGAGCGCGCCGCGTTTCCGCCGAGGGAGGAAGGAGGGTAGGTGAGGAGGGAGGGAGGAGGGAGGAAGCGGGGCGGGTGACGGCGCTGTCACCGCTCCCCGCAACCCTGCGGTCGGGGGGTCGGCGCGGGGTCGGGGGGTCGGCGCGGGTCGGGCGGCGGCGCGGGGCGGCGGTCAGGCGGGTCGGCGGTCAGGCCGGGACGCGCTCGGCGAGGAAGCGCAGGACCAGGGGCGCGACCTCGTCCGCCGCGGTCTCCAGCAGGAAGTGGCCGCCGTCGAGCAGGTGGACCTCGGCGTCCGGCAGGTCGGCGGTGAACGCGCGGGCGCCCGCCGGGCCGAAGATCTCGTCGTGGCGCCCCCACACCGCCAGCAGCGGGACCTGCGTCTCGCGGAACACCTCGTGCAGCCGGGGGTACAGGGCGACGTTGGTGGTGTAGTCGCCGAACAGGGCCAGCTGCGCCAGGTCGTTGCCGGGGCGGGAGACGAGGGCGTGGTCGCGCTGCCAGGTGGCCGGGTCGACCAGGGTCTCGTCGGGCGCGCCGGTGAGGTACTGCCAGCGGATGGCCTCCTCGGTGAGCGCGGCCCGCACGCCCGCCTCGGCCTCCGGGGTGCGCTCGCGCCAGTAGGCGGCGACCGGGCCCCAGAACTCCGGGACCAGGCCCTCCTCGTAGGCGTTGCCGTTCTGGGTGACGACGGCGGTGATCGCGCTCGGGTCGCGCAGCAGCAGCCGCCAGCCGATCGGCGCGCCGTAGTCCTGCACGGCGATGGCGTACCGGGTGAGGCCCAGTTCGGCGAGCAGGGCGGCGGTGAGGTCGGCGAGGGCGTCGAAGGTGTAGTCGAACTCGGTGACCGGCGGGGCGTCGGACAGGCCGAAGCCGAGGTGGTCGGGGGCGATCACGTGGTGGTGGGCGGCGAGCCTCGGGATCAGGTCGCGGTACATGGACGAGCTGGTCGGGAAGCCGTGCAGGAGCACGATCGCGGGCTTGGCCGGGTCGCCCGCCTCCCGGTAGAAGAGCCGCTTCCCGTCGACGGTGGCGTAGCGGTGGTGGACTCGGGTGTCGGTCATTTCTAACCTCCTAAAGTTGTTTTAGATGGTTAGAGCTAAGCGCGGGTATTCTCACCTGTCAAGAGGGTTTCGGAGGTTAGACATGCGGGTGGACGGCGAGGCGCTGCTGTTGTCGCTGCTCAACAGCACGCCGGTGGTGGCGGGGCGGCCGACCGACGAGCTGGGGGACGACGGGCGCGCGGGGCCGTGGTTCGCGGCCAACGGGGTGCCGGACGGGGACGCGGACCGGCGGGAGGTGCGGCGGGCGCGCGACCTGCTCCAGGCCGTGGTGCGGGGCGCCGAGCCGCCGAGCGCGCTGGGGCCGGTGCTGGCCGGGGTGGTGTCGCGGGCGTCGGTGGACGACTCCGGGGTGACCTGGGAGGTCGACGCGGACGGGGCGCGCGGCGCGGTCGTGGCGGCGGTGCTGGCCTGGGACGCGGTGCGCCGGGGGCGGCCGGGGCGGCTGCGGGCGTGCGCGAACGACGAGTGCGCGCGGTTCCTGCTGGACCGGAGCAAGTCCAACAACGCCCGGTGGTGCTCGATGGCGGCGTGCGGGAACAAGCTCAAGGCCCGGCGGCACTACCGGCGGGTGCGCGAGGGCGCGGGCGAGGGGAGCACGGGCGACGGGAGCGCGGGCGCGGCCGGGTGACCATGACGGAATGAACCCGGCGGAACCGGACACAGCGGGTGCGCCGGACTTCCCCGTTCCGGTGGATCTCCCGGAGCGGGGTGTGTCGGTGCTGCGGGTTGGGCGCGGGGCTGGTGGGCTGCGGGGCGCGGCACGACCGAGACCGCGGAACAGGAGCAGGACCGTGAACAAGGCCGAACTGGTCAGTGCGATCGCCGAGACCGCAGAGGTGGAGAAGTCGGTGGCCACCCGCGCGCTCGACGCGGCGATCGAGACGATCACCAAGGCGCTGGTGGACGGCGACGCCGTGAACCTGCCGGGCTTCGGCAACTTCACCGTCAAGGACCGCGCCGCGCGGACCGGCCGGAACCCGCAGACCGGCGAGTCCATCGAGATCGCGGCCAGCAAGGCGGTGGGCTTCAGCGCGGGCAAGGGCCTCAAGGACGCGGTGAACGGGAAGTAGCGCTCCGGGCGGGCGGCCCGCCGGGACGACCGGCGGGCCCCGCCCGCGAGGCGGGGCGGGGCGGCCGATCAGCCCAGCGAGCGCAGGTGCCCGGCCTGGGCCAGCACCCCGTCCAGCGCCCGCAGGAAGCCGGGGAAGCGCTGCGCGAACCGGGTCAGGTCGCCGGTCCGGCGCTCCTCGCCGAACCAGTGCAGCTCGGTCCGCGTCCCGGCGAACGCCGCCAGCCAGCGCTCGGTCTCGCCGAGCACCACGGCGTACGGCAGCGACCGGGAGAACACCACCTGCCGGTCGGCCTCGGGCACGTCGGACGGCCCGGCCGCGTGCAGGTAGCCGCGCAGCCCCCGGACCTGCCCGAGCAGCGCGCTGCCCCTGCTGGTCCGCGCGGGCATCCAGCGCGAGCCCCAGGCCAGCGCGCCGCCCGCGATCACCACCACCAGGCCGAGCAGCGCGGGCCCGCCGAGCAGCGCGAACGCCACCGTCAGCGCCGCGCCGAGCACCGCTAGGCCGATCCCGGCCCACCACCACAGGGTGCGCTCGGCGTCGGGGCGGCGGGCGAACCAGTCGCGGGCGACCACGTCGGCGTACAGCTCGGCGCGCACCGCAGCCAGGTCCACGCCGCGCGAGCGCAGCTCGGACAGCAGCACCGCGTCCACCCCGTCCGGCAGCAGCGCCCGGTACACCTCGCGCTCGTAGCCGGACAGCGCGGCGTCGGCCGGGTTGCGGCGCACGATCCGCCAGTCGACGTCGCCGACCTCCTCGATCCACAGGTAGTTGCGCACGGCCAGGTCGACGGCGGTGGCGGTGACGTCGACCACGTCCACGTGCTCGTCCACGACGGTGCCGACCTGGCCGGGCAGCACGCCGTCCGGCGAGGCGAACGCCACCCGTCCCTGCGCGTCGGTGACCAGCACCTCCACCGGGCCGACCGCGCCCTCCAGCGCCCGCGCGTCCCGGCCGCGCAGCACCCACAGCAGGGTGGCGCCGCCCGCGAGCAGCAGGGACAGCACGACCAGTCCGGTGATCGAGGACGGGGTGAGCGCGAACGCGGCGGCCAGCCCGCCGCTCGCGGCGAAGACGGCGTTGGGCGGCGCGGCCCCGCCCTCCAGGCCGAACGTGAGGTCGACCCGCTCGCCGGGGGCGAGGGTCAGCTCGGTGGCGCGCGAGCCCCGGCCGTCGCCCAGCTCGGCGCTGGTGCACGGGGTGGAGCTCTCCGGCGGGCCGGACAGGCAGGTGATGGACCGGGGCGGCTCGGGGGCGATCACCGACATGGTGATCTTGTCGATCGGCACGTCCCAGCCGCTGACCGGGCGCCAGCGCACCTCCAGCACGTCGCCGGACTCGGCGACCGCGCCGACGACGCGGTAGGTGACCGTCGAGGTGCCCGCCCGGAGGGTGTACCTGAGCTCGTCCTCGGTGGCCTCGGCGGTGCCCGGACCGTCCACCGCGGCATCGGTGACCTGGAACAGCCGGTCCCGCTCACCACCCATGGCCACCCGCAGCGGGAGCACGCGCTGGGCTGTCATCCCATCGGGTACGGTGACGACGTCGGTGACGCTGAGTGCTCCATCACGTTCCAGCTTGAGGCGCACCTCGGACGCCACCGAACCGGGCAGCGCGCCGGTGCTGCCCGGTTGCGCGACCGCCGTGCCGGTGGCCGAGCACAGCGCGACGAAGCAGAGCGCGACCGCTGCCCAATTTCTCAACACGGCCGCGGACAATAGCGGACCCCGCCTATGCTCCATGGCCGGTTCGGCTATCCGTGACATGGGGGATCACCAGCTATGACGCAACCGCCGCCACCGAACGGGTGGCCGCCGCCACGCGCTGTCGCGCCTCCTCCGGCGCAGGCGCCGCTGCCCCCGACGGGCGGTTGGGGCGGCGCTCGGGGCGTCCCCCAGGGCGGTCACTGGCAGCAACAGCCCCCTCCCCCTCAGCAACCGCAGCAGCAGCCCTGGCCCGGCTACCAGGGCCCCCCGCCGCCCTCGGCGCCGCCGATCCCGCCCCCCGCCGCCTGGCATCCCCCGTCCGGGCCACCCCGGTCGGGGCAACCCCCGCTGGGGAATCCCTGGCAGGCCCAGCCGCAGCAGTGGCCGCAGTACCACCCCTACCCGGCGCCCCGGCGCAAGAGCAACGCGGGCGTGGTCGCGTTCGCGGTGATCAGCGGCGTGCTGGTGCTCGGGGTCGGGCTGGTCGGGATGGTCGCCTCGGCGCTCGGCGGCTCGGGGAGCAGCACCTACTCCGGGCAGTCGACGTACAGCTACACGCCGCTGCCGAGCTACACGTACACGCAGCGGAGCCCCGCCCCCACGACGACCACGTCCAGGGCCGCCGCGCCGCCCAGCACGCCCCGGCCCCAGTCGACCGGCGCGCAGAACGCGCCGAAGGCCGTGTTCAAGCTCGGCGACCACCCGCTGCACCGCCCCGACGTGGGCGCGTTCGACATCCAGGGGTGCTCGCTGCCCGGCATGGACTACTCCCCCGCCGGGCAGGAGCGGTTCCTGCGGGCGGCGCTGCCGTGCGTCGAGGCGGCCTGGAAGCCGACCTTCCAGCGGACGAACCTGCCGTACCAGCCGGTGGAGCTGGCCGTCGTCACGTCGCGGATGACCAACTCGTGCGGGACGGTCGAGCCGAACGCGACCGCCCGGTACTGCAACGGGACGATCTTCTGGACGCCCGCCTACTACTCCGCCGAGCAGGGGCAGGCGAACGCGAACCACCCCGGCAAGTACCTGGGGCAGCTCGCGCACGAGTACGGGCACCACGTGCAGTGGCTCGCGGGCATCCTGAAGGCCGCCGGGCAGGCGCAGTACGACCGGGGCGGCTGGGACACCCCCGCCGGGTTGGACCTGAACCGGCGGCTGGAGCTCCAGGCGACCTGCTTCGGCGGGATGACGCTGGCCCCGTTCTCGCACGGCGCGATCCCCACCGACGTGATCCAGCACGCGCTGACCGACGCGAGCAACCGGGGCGACAACCCGAACCTGAACCGCGACCACGGTTCAACCCAGAGCAACTCGAACTGGGTGAACCATGGGTTCAAGAACAACAGCACCAGCGCGTGCAACACTTGGGCGGCCGACGCGAACGCCGTCAGCTAGCCCAAGGCGCTACCCCTGTCGGGAGGATCGTGGACACGCCCGAGCGGCGGGGCAACAGCCCCTTGGCGGTGGTCTCGGTGTTCGCGGTCGTCGTCGCGGGCGCGCTGGGACTGGCCGTGGCCCCCAGGCTGGAGCTGACCAGGCAGGTGGAGGGGCGCGCGGTCGCCGCCGCCCCGATCGAGGCCGACCCGGCCTCCGGCGAGCCCGAGGGGAACCGGCCCCGGTCGGTCTACCGGTTGGGCGACCACCCGCTGCTGACCTCGGACCGCAGGCTCGCGGCGGTGACCTGCGAGCTGCCCGCCTTCGGGACCGGTGACGAGGAGCTCGCCGCGTTCTACCGGGCCGGGGTGGTCTGCCTGGACCGGGCCTGGGAGCCGGTGCTCGCCGAGGCGGGGCTGCCGTTCGCGACGCCCGAGCTGAACACCGGGCCGGAGCTGGCGGACGGGCCCTGCGGGGCCGCGCCGTCGGCGGACGAGGCGGTGGCCTACTACTGCGGGAGCAACCGGACGGTGTACATGCCGACCGCGCGGTTGCGCGCCCCCGGCGGTGGCGGGGACCGGGCCTCGTCGCACCTGGCGACGCTGGCGCACGAGTACGGGCACCACGTGCAGGCGCTGGCCGGGGTGCTGCGGGCCGGGAACCGGCGGATCGCCGAGGCCGGGGAGACCGATCCCGCCGGGCTGGAGATGTCCCGGCGGCTGGAGCTCCAGGCCAACTGCTTCGCCGGGCTGTTCCTGGCCGCCGCGAGCGGGCGGGGGTCGGTCGGGACCGGGTTGGCCGAGGACGCGGTGGACGACTTCCGGTACGCGATCGCCGAGCCGCCCGAGCGCAACAGCCACGGCAGTCCGGGGAACCAGGACGCCTGGGCGCGCGCCGGGTTCGGCGGGGGCACCTCGGCGTGCAACACGTTCACGGCGGGCGCGGCCGAGGTCGGGTGACCGGCGGCCGGTCCGCCGACCGAACGGCGGCCCGGCGGGCGGCCCTGGCTACGAGGCGCGCCGGTCCGGGGACGTGAGCGCGGGGCGCCTGCCGCGGTCGAGCCCCGTCGCGACCCGCACCAGGTCCGCCACCGCGCGCGAGCGGCTGTGCGGGGGCCAGGCGATCACCGTGGTCACCTTCGGCGCGTCGGGCACCGGCACGGCCACCAGGTCCGAGCCCAGGCTGCTGCGGCACGTGTCCGGCAGGATCGCGGCGGCGCGGCCCAGCGCGATGAGCTGGAGCAGCTGCAGGTGGTCGCGCACGGCGGGGCCGGGGCCGTCCGGGTAGCTGCCGTCGCGGTTCGGCCACCTCGGCAGCGGCAGGTCGGGCAGGGCCTCCACCTCGGCCACCGCCAGCTCCTCGCGCGTCGCGAGCGCGTGCCAGGCGGGCAGGACGACGACCTGGTCGTGCGTCACCAGGTGCTCCGTGTCCAGGCCGACCGTGGAGTCGAACGGCAGGTGCAGCAGGGCCACGTCCGCCCGGCCGTCGCGCAGGTACCACTCCTGCTCGCCGATGCCCGACAGGACCACGTCGACCGCCACCGAGCCGGGCAGCTCCGCGTACGCGGCGAGCAGGTCGGGCAGGACGTCGTTCGACGCGCCCGCCTTCGACACCAGGACGACCTTCGGGTCCTCGACGCCCGCCCGCCTGGTGCGCCGCTCCGCCGCCGCCACCGCGTCCAGCGCCGCCCTGGCCTCGGCCAGCAGGACCGCGCCCGCGCCGGTCAGCGCCACGCCCCTCGGGTTCCGGTCCAGGAGCTGGGTGCCGAGCCTGCGCTCCAGCTGGCTGACCGCCCGCGACAGCGGCGGCTGCGCGATGCCCAGCCTGGTCGCCGCGCGGCCGAAGTGCAGCTCCTCGGCGACCGCGACGAAGTACCTCAGCTCCCTGGTCTCCACCGCGACCAGGGTACCCACCTGCGGCGATACCCGGCCAGTATCGCCGGTTACCCAGACGGTGTTGGCGGTGCGGGCGGGGTCGGCCGCAGGGTTGGAGGCATGAGTGAGAAGCCAGTCGCGCTGGTCACCGGCGCCAACAAGGGGATCGGCTACGAGATCGCGGCGGGGCTGGGCGGCCTCGGCTGGGCCGTCGGGGTCGGGGCGCGGGACGACGTCCGCCGGGAGGAGGCCGTGGCGAAGCTGCGGGCCGCCGGGGTGGACGCGTTCGGGGTGCCGCTCGACGTCACCGACGAGGGCTCGGTCGCCTCGGCCGCCGAGCTGGTCGAGCGGGAGCGCGGGCGGCTCGACTCGCTGGTCAACAACGCCGGGATCACCGGCGGGATGCCGCAGGAGCCCACGCTGGTCGACCCGGACACCGTCCGGACCGTCGTGGAGACCAACGTCATCGGCGTCCTGCGGGTCACCAACGCGTTCCTGCCGCTGCTGCGCCGGTCCGGCTCGCCCCGGATCGTCAACGTCTCCAGCAGCGTCGGGTCGCTGACCTACCAGTCGAGCACGTCGGCCGACACCAAGGTCGGGCCGATCGCCGCCGCCTACTCGCCGTCCAAGACGTTCCTCAACGCGATCACCCTGCAGTACGCCAGGGAGCTGGCGGGCACCGGGATCCTGATCAACTCCTGCTGCCCCGGTCACGTGGCCACCGACCTGAACGGGTTCCGGGGCCACCGCACGCCCGAGCAGGGCGCGGCAGCCGCGATCCGGCTCGCCACGCTGGCCGACGGCGGGCCGACCGGGAAGTTCTTCGACGACGAGGGCGAGGTGCCCTGGTGAGGCCGTCCCACAGCGTGGAATAGATCTTCCTCCCGGTGGGTTCTGGTGGACGTCGGAACCGCGCCAGCAGACAAGGGGAGCTGCCATGACCGACGTCCAAGCCCTGCTCCGCCAAGGCCGGATCTTCCGGGGCGCGGGGAACCCGAGCACCGCCGCCAGGCACTTCGCGCAGGCGGCCGAGCTGGTCCCCGACGACCGGACCGTGCTGACCGAGCTGGCGCTCGCGCACTTCCAGTCCGCCGCGCTGCCGCGCGCCGAGGAGGTGCTGCTGCGCCTGGTCGAGCTGGACCCGTCCGACGGGTACGCCCGGCTGCTGCTCGGCCGCACGCTCAGCAGGCAGAGCAGGCACGCCGAGGCGCTGCCGCAGCTGAAGCTGGCCGCCGCGCTGACCGGCGACCCCGAGGTCGCCGCCGAGGTCGGGCGCGTCCGGGAGCGGCTCGTCCCGCAGGCGTGAGATCCGAGCGCGGGGCGGTGGGGGTTCCCCGCCGCCCCGCGCTCGCGCGTCAGCGCCCCTGGGCCGCCGTCACCACAGGCCGCCCTGGGGTTCCGGCGCGGGCTCGTCCACGGCGTCCTCCCAGCGGTAGCTGCGCATGTCCACCTTCCCGCCGACCGGCACGACGCCCTCCTCGCGCAGCAGCTGCAGCTGCTCCTCGGCGATGTGCGGCGCGCAGGTCCCGTCCGCCTTGAGCACCCGGTGCCACGGCAGGTCGCGCCCGTCCTGGTTGAGCACCTGCCCGACCAGCCGGGCGGACGGCGCGCGGGACAGCTTCGCCACGTCCCCGTAGCTGGCCACCCGGCCCTCCGGGATCGCGCGCACCGTCTCGCGGATCAGCTCGTGCAACTCTTCGTCCACCCGCGCAGTTTTCCACGGCCGCTACGCACCGTGACCCACCCGCGCCCCCGTGTCGCCCGGAGTCCCGCGCGGGTTGGCCCGCGCGCACCAGCGGCGCTGGTTCTGTCGGTGCAACGTGGTTCTATCGTCGCCGTGGCTCCCAACAGGACCCCCCTCCTGGTCCGAGGCCCTTCGGACCCCCGGCCCGTCCCCACCTGGGACGCGGCCTCCCGCCGCGTGCTCGAGCACCCCGGCGGGCCGCTGCGCGTGCTGGGCGGTCCAGGCACCGGCAAGACGACGCTGATCGCCGAGACCGCCGCCCGCAGGGTGCGCGCGGGCGCGGCGCCGGAGAGCGTGCTGGTGCTGACCGCGAACCGGCGGGCCGCCGAGGCGATGCGCGCCCACCTCACCGCGCTGATCCGCCGCACCCCGGACGGCGAGGAGCTGCCGGTGGTGCGCGAACCGCTGGTGCGCACGGTGCACTCGTACGCGTTCGCGGTGCTGCGGGCGCGCGCGGTGCGCGACGGCGACCCGCCGCCCCGGCTGCTGGCCGGGCCCGAGCAGGACGCCGTGGTGCGCGAGCTGATCACCGGCGACGTCGAGGCGGGCGCGCGGCACTGGCCGGAGCGGCTGCGGCCCGCGCTGACCCTGCCCGGTTTCGCGGCCGAGCTGCGGGACCTGCTGCTGCGCGCCGTCGAGCGCGGGCTGGCCCCCGAGGACCTGGTGGCGCTGGGCGAGGGCCACGGGCGCGCCGAGTGGGTGGCGGCCGGGCTGTTCGGCGAGCAGTACGAGCAGGTGTCGCTGCTGGCCTCGCAGGGCCTCGCGCCCGCCTACGACGCGGCCGAGCTGGTCGACAACGCGCTGCTGGCGTTCGAGAACGACGAGGTGCTGCTGTCCGGCGAGCGGGCCCGCGTGCGGCACGTGTACGTGGACGACGCCCAGCACCTTGACCCGCTCCAGCACGCGCTGATCCGCGCGGTCGGGTCGGCGGCGGACGAGTTCCTGCTGTTCGGCGACCCGGACCAGGCGGTGTTCTCGTTCCGGGGCGCCGACCCGAGGCTGCTGGTGGACGGCGACAGCCCGCAGGTCGTGCTCTCCCGCAGCCACCGGCTGTCCTCGGCGGTGCGCGCGGCCACGGCCGGGCTCGCGTCCCGGCTGCCCGGCGCCTCGCCCGCGCGCGAGGTGACCCCGGTCGGCGAGGGCGGCACGACGCAGGTGCGGCTGTTCGCGTCCGAGGCGCAGGAGGCGTCCTGGGTGGCGGACCGGCTGCGCCGCGCGCACCTGGTCGACGGGGTGCCGTGGTCGCGGATGGCGGTGGTGGTGCGGTCGGCGACCAGGTCGCTGCCGGTGATCCAGCGCGCCCTGCTCGCGGCGGGCGTGCCCGTCGCGGTGCCGGGCACGGACCTGCCGCTGGCCCGCCAGCCCGCCGTGACGCCGCTGCTGGCGCTGCTGCGCTGCGCGGCCGTGCCGGGATCGCTGGACGAGGACACCGCCGCGATGCTGCTGTCCTCGCCGCTCGGCGGGGCCGACCCGCTGGCGCTGCGCCGGTTGCGGCGGGGCCTGCGCAGGCTGGAGATCGCGGCGGGCCGGGACCGGCCCAGCGGCGAGCTGCTGGTGGAGGTGATCGAGGACCGGGACCGGCTGGTCGCGCTGGAGGACGCCGAGTCCGCGCCCGCCCGGCGGGTGGCCCGGCTGCTGCGCACCGCCCGCGACAGCATCAGGCGCGGGTCCAGCGTCGAGGTCGTGCTGTGGGACCTGTGGCAGGACACCGGGTTGCAGGACCGGTGGGTGGCGATGTCCTCGCGGCACGGCACCACCGGGATGCAGGCCGACCGGGACCTGGACGCGATCGTGGCGCTGTTCGAGACCGCCGCGAAGTACGTGGACCGGTTGCCCGGCGCGTCGCCGGACGGGTTCGCCGACTACCTGGAGGCGCAGCACATCGTCGGCGACACGCTCGCCGCCGCCGCGCCGGTCGGCGAGGCCGTGGCGGTGCTGACCGCGCACGCGTCGGCCGGGCAGGAGTGGGAGGTCGTCGCGGTGCCGGGCGTGCAGGAGGGCGCCTGGCCGGACCTGCGGCTGCGCGGGTCGCTGCTGGGCGTGGAGCGGTTGGTCGACCTGGTGTCCGGGGTCGGCGCGGGCGCGTCCGCCGTGGCGCCGCTGCTCGCCGAGGAGCGCAGGCTGCTGCTCGTGGCGACCAGCCGGGCGCGGCGGGTGCTGCTGGTCAGCGCGGTGCGCGGCGAGGACGCCCAGCCGTCCCGGTTCCTGGACGAGCTGGAGGACGCGGGCGACGGCGAGACCGAGCGGCGCATCACCCCGCCGGAGCGGGGGCTGGTGCTGGCCGAGCTGGTCGGCGAGCTGCGGCGGGTGGTGTGCGATCCGGGTGAGAGCGCCGACCGCAGGGACCGGGCGGCCACCCAGCTGGCCAGGTTGGCGGCCGACGGGGTGCCGGGCGCGCACCCGGACACCTGGTACGGCCTGGCGCCGGTGACCACCGACGTGCCGCTGTGGACCGAGGAGCACACGGTGTCGGTGTCGCCGTCGACGGTGGAGACGCTGTCGAAGTGCCCGGTGCGGTGGGTGGTCGAGCGGCACGGCGGGCAGGACCCGGCGGAGCTGGCGTCGATCACCGGCACGCTCGTGCACGCGCTGGCGCAGGCCGCCGCGTCCGGGGCGGGCGAGGCGGAGCTGAAGGAGAAGCTGGACGAGGCGTGGACGGCGGTGGACGCGGGCGCGCCGTGGTTCTCGCGGCGCGAGCGGATGCGGGTGGAGCGGATGCTCGACGCGTTCCTGGCGTGGCTGTCGGCGAGCCGGGGGCAGCTGACGCAGGTGTCGGTGGAGGAGGAGATCTCCGTCGACCTGCCGAAGGCGGAGGGCGGTCCGAGGCTGAAGGTGCGCGGCCGGGTGGACCGCCTGGAGACCGACCGCGACGGCAGGCCGGTCGTGGTGGACATCAAGACGGCGAAGACGCCGGTGAGCAAGAAGGACGCGCAGGAGCACCCGCAGCTGGCGGTGTACCAGCTGGCGTCGGCGCTGGGCGGGTTCACCCACCTGGGCCTGGCGACCGATCCGGGTGGGGCGGCGCTGCTGTACGTGGCGAAGGAGAACAAGAAGACCGGCGCCGCGCAGCTGGAGCAGACGCCGCTGGACGAGCAGGGGGTGCGGGTCTGGTTGGAGAAGGTGCAGGAGGCGGCGGGGTCGAGCGTGGGGCCGGGGTACCGGGCGGAGGAGAACGCGGACTGCGACCGGTGCCCGGCGCGGACCTCGTGCCCGGTGCACGCCTCCGGGCGGCAGTTGGGGAAGTGAGCGGGGTGGGGGCGGGGTGAGGGGGTAGGCGCGGGCAGGGGCGAGCGGGGGCGGGGATGAGCGGGGAACGGACGGCCTGGGGGCGGGGTCGGCCGCTGGACACGCGCGGGGGTGACGCGGGCTGGGGCAGCGCGGGCGGGCTTGACGCAGGCGGGCTTGACGCAGGCTGGGACGGCGCGCGCGAGGGCGGCGCGGCCGGGATCGGACTTGGCGCGGACGGGCTCGGGCTTGGCGCGGGCACGCGCGGGATTGGCCCAGGCAGGCGCGGAGTGGGCGCGGACGGACGCGGAGTGGGCGCGGGCAAGGTGAGCGCGCCCCTGGGCGGGGTTGGCGCGGCCGGGTTCGGGGTTGGCGCGGGCACGCGCGGGGTTCGCGCGGCCAGCTCGCTGCTGCCCGGCTTCCACGTGCCTGTCCCGGCTTCACCCCTGGTACGCGCCTGCCCTCCGGCTGCCGCGCGCACCTCTGCCCCCTCTCGCGCTCGTGCCCTCAGGCGTGCCTGCACGCGCGCCCGGACCCGCGCCCGCGCCCGTGTCCGCGCACGCGCTTGGGCCCGCCCCCAGCCCCACGCCCACTCCTGCCTACAGGCCCATGCCTGGGCCTGCGCCCGCCCGCTCGCCCGCGCCCACCTCCTCGCCCGTCCCCACCTCAGCCGCCCCCACCCACTCCCCGCGATGCGCCCGACGTGCCGCACGCACCCACCGCACCCACCACACCCGCCACGCCCGGTTCCCCAGGTGTGCTCCCCCGGCGCGTCGGGTACCGCCCCCACCGTGCCCCCACCCCCCGTTCGGCGTCGCCCCCGTGGTGACGGCGCTCACCCGCCCACCCCCGCGCGCCCCGCTGACCGGCCCCGTTGCAGTGGATCTTCCACTCCCCCCGGCCCGCCGACCGGGGTGGTTCGCGGATGACGTGGACAATGCCCAACGTGGTAGCGGCGGGTGGTGTCCAGCAAGGGGGTGCGGTGTCGCACGCGTCGCCCGCCGACATCGCCGACGCCCTCGGGCTGCACCCGCCGACGCCCGAGCAGGCCGCCGTCATCGCCTCGCCCACCGCCCCCTCGCTGGTCGTGGCGGGCGCGGGCGCGGGCAAGACCGAGACCATGGCCGCGCGGGTCGTCTACCTGGTCGCGAACGGCGTCGTCACGCCCGACCGGGTCCTCGGCCTCACCTTCACCCGCAAGGCCGCGCGGCAGCTCGGCGAGCGGGTGCGCGGTCGGCTGCGCCGCCTGGCCGGGTCGCCGCTGCTCGACCGGCTCGACCCGTCCGGCCGCCGCCGCGCCGCCGTGCTCACCACCGAACCGGTCGTGCTCACCTACCACGCGTACGCGGGCCGCCTGGTCGGCGAGCACGGGCTGCGGCTGCCCGTGGAGCCCGGCGTGCGGCTGCTCACCGAGACCGCGTCGTGGCAGCTCGCGCACCGCGTGGTGTCGTCGTGGACCCAGGACCTGGACACCGACAAGATCCCCACCACGATCACCTCCTACCTGCTCTCCCTCGCGGGCGAGCTGGGCGAGCACCTGGTCGAGCCCGAGCAGCTCCTCGCGCACGCCGAGCACCTGTGCGCGCTGATCGAGCACGCCCCCAAGGCGCCGAGGCAGAAGGACGCCCTGCCCGAGAAGCTCCAGGACATCGTGGACGCCCAGCGCCTGCGCGTGGCCCTGCTGCCGCTGCTCGACGCCTACCGGGCCCGCAAGCGCCGCGACGCCGTCCTGGACTTCGCCGACCAGATGAGCCTCGCCGCCCGCCTGGCCGCCGAGCACCCGGAGGTGGTCGCGGGCGAGCGCGAGCGGTACGGGGCCGTGCTGCTCGACGAGTACCAGGACACCGGCCACGCCCAGCGCGTGCTGCTGCGCGCCCTGTTCGGCGACGGCGACCCGATGCCGGTCACCTCGGTCGGCGACCCCGCCCAGGCCATCTACGGCTGGCGCGGCGCGAGCGCGGCCAACCTGCCCCGGTTCCGCGAGGACTTCCCGCCCGCCGACAAGTACGAGCTGCTCACCAGCTTCCGCAACCCGCCCGAGGTGCTGCACCTGGCGAACGCCGTGTCCGGTCCGCTGCGCGCGGCGGGCCTGGACGTCGCCCCGCTGCGGCACCGCGAGGGCGTCGAGCCAGGCGACGTGCGGATCGGGCTGTTCGCCGACGTGCGCGCCGAGCTGGACTGGCTGGCCGACACCATCGCCGAGCAGTGGCGCGCCCACGTCGACACCAGCGACGAGCCGCCGACCGCCGCCGTGCTGGTGCGCCGCCGCTCGGACATGCCCGCGATCGCCGCCGTGCTGCGCGACCGGGGGCTGCCGGTGGAGGTCGTGGGACTGGGCGGGCTGCTGGACGAGCCGGAGGTGCGCGACCTGACCAGCGCCCTGCGCGTCCTGGTCGACCCGCTCGCGGGCAGCGCGGCGGCCCGGCTGCTCACCGGTTCCCGCTGGCGGATCGCCGCGTTCGACCTGGCCGCGATGTGGCAGCGCGCCCGCGACCTGGCGGGCGCGCCCGCGCGCAAGTCCCCGGACGACAACCCGCTGTCCGTGCTGGCCGACGCGCTGCCGGGCGAGCACGCCGAGCAGGCCGGGCTCGCGGACGCGCTCGACGACCCCGGCGACCCGTCCGCCTACTCGGCCGAGGGCTACCGCCGCATCCGGCGGCTCGGCGCGGAGCTGGCCGCGCTGCGCAGGCGGTTGACCCAGCCGCTGGCCGAGCTGGTCGCGGACGTGGAGCGGACGCTGCTGCTGGACATCGAGGCGGTCGCCCGGCCGGGCGGGGTGGGGCGGGCGCACCTGGACGCGTTCGCGGACGTGGTGTCGGACTTCGCGGCGGCCAGCCCGGCGGCGACCCTGCCCGCGCTGCTGGACTACCTGCGCACCGCCGAGCACGCCGAGGACGGCCTGGCGCCCGGCGAGGTCGAGGTGGTCGACAACCGGGTGCAGCTGGTGACGATGCACTCGGCCAAGGGTCTGGAGTGGCGGATCGTCGCCGTGCCGCACGTGGTGAAGGACGTCTTCCCCGGTCGGCGGAAGTCGGCGTCGTGGCTGAAGTCGGTGACCGAGCTGCCCGCCGCGCTGCGCGGCGACGCCCAGGACCTGCCCGAGCTGCGGATCCCCGGCGGGGCGAACCGCAAGGAGGTCGAGGAGGCGCTCGACCGGCACGCGGACGAGTTCGAGGAGCGGCGGCTGGTCGAGGAGCGGCGGCTGCTGTACGTGGCGCTGACCAGGTCCGAGCACAGCCTGCTGGTGTCGGGGCACTGGTGGGGCGAGACGGGCGCGAGCCCGAAGGGCCCGTCGGCGTTCCTGACCGAGCTGCGCGAGGTCGTGGCGGGCGCGGAGCACCCGCCCGCCGACGTGGTGCACTGGGCGCAGGCGCCGGGCGTGGAGGACGAGAACCCCCTCGCGGCGCAGGCGAAGACGGCCCAGTGGCCCGCCGACCCGCTGGGCTCGCGGCGCGACGCGGTGTCCGAGGGCGCGGCCCTGGTGGTCGCCGCCCTGGACCGGCTGCGCGAGACCGCCGCCGCCACCGCTGAGCGCTCGGCGGACGAGGGCGCGGCGGGCGGGGACGACGAGCCCGCCGCGACCGGACCCGAGGACGGGACGGCCGACGCGGACGAGGAGTGGGTGCCGCCGGACGACGAGTGGCTGCCCTCGGACGAGGAGGAACCCCCGCCGCCACCGGAGGACCCGGACGGCGACTGGGCGGAGTGGACGCCCCCGGACGAGCCCTGGGACGACGGCGCACCCTCGGACAACCCCGACCGGGGAGCGACCGCCCCTGACCACGGGCCCGAGCACGGACCCGACTCCGAGGCCGAGTCAGGGCCCACGCCCGAGACCGAACCTGTGGCCGAGGCCGCGCAAGACGCCGCGCCCACGCCCGAGGCCGGACCAGGGGCCGAGGCCGCGCACAACGCTGGCCCCGCGCCCGAACCCGAGGTCACGCACAACGCCGAATCCGCGCCTGCGGCCGAGGCAGCCCACGACGCCGATTCCGCGCCTGCGACCGAGTCCGGGACCGGGCCGGAGTCCGGGCCTGGACCCGGAACCGAGGCCGGGTCAGGGCCCGGCTCCGCGCCTGCGGCCGAGTCCGAGGCCGACTCCACGCCCGCACCCGACCCAGGCACCGGGGCGGTGTCGGCTGCCAGGCTGAGCGCGGGCGGTCGGACCTCCGTCGTGCTGCCCGGTACCGGTACCGGTACCCCGTCGGGGGTCGCCCCCGAAGGTGATTCGGTATCGCCCGAAGGGGCGGATCTCGCGCAGGCGCACCCCGGTACGCCCACCGACGCCGCCCCCCTACCCGAGGACCCCACCGACCTCACCGACCCGGCCGACCCCAACGCCACCGATCCCGACTCGGCCGACCCCGAGGGCTGGGCGCGGGACGTCGACGTGCTGCTCGCCGAGCGGGCCGCCGCCATGGACCGGCGCGAGCGCGTCCTGCTGCCCGAGCACCTGTCGGTCAGCCAGCTGGTCGAGCTGGCCACCGACCCCGACCAGCTGGCCCGCCGCCTGCGCCGCCCGCTGCCGTTCCCGCCGAACCCGCTCGCCCGCCGGGGCACCGCGTTCCACACCTGGCTGGAGCGGCGGTTCGGGGCGGTTCGGCTGCTGGAGCTGGACGAGCTGCCCGGCGCGGCCGACGAGGACGCCGTGCTGGACAGCGAGCTGGGGCGCCTGCAGGACGCGTTCCTCGCCAGCGCCTGGGCCGACCGCACGCCGCACGCCGTCGAGGTGCCCTTCGAGGCCGAGGTGGACGGGCTCGCGGTGCGCGGGCGGATGGACGCCGTGTTCGCCGACCCCGACGGCGGGTGGACCGTCGTCGACTGGAAGACCGGCCGGGTGCCCGACGCCGACCGGCTGCCGCCGCTGTCGGTGCAGCTCGCGGCGTACCGGCTGGCCTGGTCGGCGCTGTCGGGCAGCCCGGTCGAGCTGGTCAGGGCCGCCTTCCACTACGTCCGCGACGACCGCACGCTCCGCCCCGCCGACCTGCTCGACGCCGAGGGGCTGCGCGCCCTCATCCGCACGGTGCCCGATCTCCGCCCGAAGGAGTGAGCCGGGCCCTCAGGAGTTGACCCGAGCGTGGTCGGGGACCTCCTTGAGCACCCGCTCGTACAGCACTTCCAGCAGCCACCGCCCGAACAGCGACGACCCGAACTCCGCCGACCGGTCCTCCGGCGGCACGACCAGCTCGGCCGGGGCGTCCTCGTCCTCGTCGTCGACCGCGACCACCCCGATCCCGTAGTAGTCCAGCTCGATCAGCGGCCAGGCGGCGTCGCGCTGCGCGGCGGGCAGCACGACCGCGCAGGGCGCGAGGGTCATCAGCGTCCCGCAGGCCTGGAGCGCCCGGTCGGCGGTGCACTCCCCCACGAGCACCCCGACCAGCTCGACGGCGGAGACGGGCAGGCGGTCGTGGACGGAGGGCTCGAACCAGGAGCGGAACCAGGACGGGTCGGCGTGCGGCGGCCAGTCGTTCGCGCTCCGCCACCGGTGCACGTCGGCGCGGAGCCGCACGACGGCTGACACCCGCTGGCCGAGTACGGCGACGTCCGGGACCACGATCCCGCGCCACCCGAGTGCCGTGGCGGCACGGTGCAGTAGCGGTTGCACTAGTGCATCCTAGGTCTAGTCGCGATGTGAGCGGCAGGAGCAACAGCCGGCCCGGTCGCCGAGCGGTCGCCTGGCGCGGATCAGCGGGCGTCCCTGCGCACTCTCAACGCCCACAGCACCAACGGCACTTGGAGCGGGAGGCGGCCCCAGGCGAGTGTCCTCGCGCGGGCGGAGTCCCGTCGGTAGTCGTAAGCCATTTTCACATTCGCCGGGAAGACCGCGACGAAGAACCCCGCGGCGAGCAGCGCGCCCGCGCTCCTGGTGCGCGGCGCGGCCACGGCGGCGGCCAGCGCCAGCTCGGCGACGCCGGAGGCGTTCGTCCAGGTCCGGGGGCTGCCGGGCAGCGCGCGCGGCACGATCGAGTCGAACGCCGCAGGCCGGGCGAAGTGCGCGAGCCCGGCCACGCCCAGCAGGCCTGCCAGTGCCAGCGCCCGGACCGACCGGGATCGAGCGGGGTGGTGCATGACCCCCACCCTGTCACGCGTGCCCCGGCTCCGCGCTACCAGGGTTATCCTCCCGCACCGTGAGCGGTGATCCGGAAAATTCCGAACATCCCGAGCCCCCCGAGCGCGCGGCGACGACCGCGCGGGCCGACGAGTTCCTCGCCGGTCTGCGGGACTGGCTCGCCATTCCCTCCATCGGGGTTGACCCGGCCCACCACGGCGACGTCGCCCGGTCGGCCGCCTGGCTCGCCGAGGCGCTGCGCGCCGACGGCTGGCCCGACGTGCGCGTCTGGGACGAGGGGCCCGCCCAGCCCGCCGTCTACGCCCACTGGCCGTCCGCCGACCCGGACGCCCCCGTCGTGCTGATCTACGGCCACCACGACGTGCAACCGGTCGACCCGGTCGAGCGGTGGACCCGTCCCCCGTTCGAGCCGACCCTGGTCGGCGAGGAGCTGTTCGGGCGCGGGGCCAGCGACGACAAGGGCCAGGTCGCCATGCACCTGCTGGGCGTGCGCGCCCACCTGGCCGCGACCGGCCGCAGCACCCCCGCGGTCACGCTCAAGCTGTTCGTCGAGGGCGAGGAGGAGGGCGGCTCGCCGCACATCACCCGCACCCTCGCCGACCACGGCGCCGAGCTGGACTGCGACCTGGTCGTCTTCACCGACACCCCGCTGTACTCGCGCGAGGCCCCGACCGTGTGCACCGGCCAGCGCGGCGTCTACGGCGCCGAGGTCGTCCTCACCGGCGGCGGCGCCGACGTCCACTCCGGACGGGCGGGCGGCAGCATCCCCAACCCGGCCACCGCGCTCGCCAAGCTCGTCGCGGCCCTGCACGACGACGACGGCCGCGTCCAGCTCCCCGGCTTCTACGACCACGTCGTGCTGCCCACGGACGTCGAGCGCGCCGCCTACGCCTCCCTCCCGTTCGACGAGCAGGTGTGGCTGACCAACTCCGGTCGGGCGCGCGGCCTGTCCGGCGAGACCGGCTGGTCCACCCTCGAACGCGTCTGGGTGCGCCCCACCGCCGAGGTCAACGGCCTGGTCGCGGGCTACACCGGTCCCGGCCTGAAGACCGTCGTGCCCGCCGACGCCCGCGTGAAGCTGTCGTTCCGGCTGGTGCCGGGCCAGCGCCCCGAGCACGTGGCGCGGGCGCTGCGCGAGTTCGTCGCCGCGCACACCCCCGACGGCCTGACCGCCGAGATCGTCAGCCGGGGCGACGGGGTCCCGCCGTACGCGGTGGACGTCGCGCACCCGGCGGTCGGCGCGGTCCGCGACGCCCTCGAGGGCGCCCTCGGCAAGCCGGTCCGGTTCAGCCGCACCGGCGGCTCCGGTCCCGCCGCCGTGCTGCACGAGACGCTGGCCGTGCCGGTCGTCTACTTCGGCGTGGCGCTGCCCGACGACAACATCCACGCCCCCGACGAGCGGGTCGTCGTGCCGCTGCTGCTCTCCGGGGCCGAGGCGCTGGCCGTGCTGTGGCGCACCCTGCCCGAGCGGCTCGCGAGCGGGGAGCCACCGGCGTGATGAAGCACCTCATGGGGGAGCCGCTGAGCGAGCGCCCCGGCCACTCCCTCGTGGGCGTCGTCAAGATGCCCGACACGGTGCAGAGCCCGGTCCAGGCGATCATGAAGCGGGTGATCGGCGCGCTGGCCGCGCTGATCGCCGCCGTGCTCATCGTCTACCTGGACCGGGACGGCTACCGCGACGTCAACGGCGACGGCCTGTCGCTGCTCGACGCGGTGTACTACGCGACGGTGTCGCTGTCCACGACCGGCTACGGCGACATCACCCCGGCCAGCTCGTCGGCCAGGCTCATCAACGTGCTCGTGATCACCCCGCTGCGGGTGCTGTTCCTGATCGTCCTGGTCGGCACGACCCTCGAAGTGCTCACCGAGCGCTCCCGCCAGGCCTTGCGCATTCAGAAGTGGAGGACCAAGGTGCGCGACCACGTGGTCGTCATCGGGTACGGGACGAAGGGCCGCTCCGCGGTGAGCGCCCTGCTCGGCGACGGGGCGGACCCCGGCTCGATCGTCGTGGTGGACACCGCCCAGTCGGCGCTGGACGCGGCGTCCGCGATCGGCCTGGTGACCGTGCTCGGCTCGGGGACCAGCAACGACGTGCTGAAGGTCGCCGGGGTGCCGAGGGCGCGGGCGGTGGTGGTCGCGGCGAACCGGGACGACACCGCCGTGCTGGTCACCCTGACCGCGCGCGAACTGGCCCGCGACGGCGCGCAGGTCGTGGCGGCGGTGCGGGAGCGGGAGAACGAGCACCTGCTGCGCCAGTCCGGCGCGGACTCGGTGGTGGTCTCCAGCGAGACGGCCGGGCGGCTGCTCGGCATGGCCACCGCGACGCCGACCGTGGTCGACATGGTGGAGGACCTGCTCACCCCGGACTCGGGGCTGGCGATCGCGGAGCGGGACGTCGAGCCGGAGGAGATCGGCGGGTCGCCGAGGCACCTGTCGGACATCGTGCTGGGCGTGGTGCGGGGCGGGAAGCTGTACCGGATCGACGCGGCCGAGGCGGACGCGGTGGAGGCGGGCGACAAGCTGCTGTACGTGAAGAAGGTGACGCCGCCGGAGGAGGACGAGCTCGTCCGGCGCTGATCCCCCGACCGGGGCCGTCCCGCACGGGGCGGCCCTGGCTCCGGCTCCGGCTCCGGCTCCGGCTGACGTGAATCTCTTTCACTCCCACCGGGTAGCCCGGTCGGCATGAGCGAGGAACCGCAGCAGGACCGGGAGTTAGCCACCGACGCCCCGCGCCCGCCGAAGGGCCACCACGTGATCATCGTGGCCGGGCTGGTCGGTCTCGTGGTGCTCGGTCTGGTGATCCCGAGCATGCGCGCCACCGCGTTCGCGGTGAACGACGACGTGATCTTCTACGTGGCCATGTACGTCCTGACCCTCGGCCCCATGTACGCCGACGACGGCATGGTGGCTGAGATGGCGGCCAAGCAGGCCGCCAGGGACGAGGTCCGGGCCCGCCGTGAGAACGCCGAGCGCGCCGCAGCCGGGGAAGACGCCCACGAGTCCTGACCGGGTGTTAAGCCCGGTCCTCGTCCAAGCGCTCCGGCCCTGCGGGACCCGCCACCACCGCAGGATCACCCGCGCCCGCCTCGGCGGACGGCTCGTCCCCGTCCTCGCGCCCCTCCCCCTCCCCCGCCTCAGCCCCGATCGGCAGCACCACCCGGAACGTCGCCCCGGGTCGCCCCATCTGCGGCGCCAGGCAGGTCAGTTCGCCCCCGTGCGCCCGCACCACGCCCCGCGCGATCGACAACCCCAACCCCGACCCGCCCCGCCGCCGGTCCCGCGACTCGTCGAGCCGCACCAGCCGGTCGAAGATCCGCTCCCGCTCCAGCAGCGGCACGCCCGGCCCGTTGTCCGACACCGTCAACCAGGCCCGGTCCCCGGCCCGCCACACCCGCAGCCGCACCACGCCCTCCGGCCCGGTGGCCTGCCGCGCGTTGTCCACCAAATTCACCAGCACCTGCGCCAACCGCTCCGCGTCCGCCACCACCACGACCCGCTCGCCCTCGGCCTCGACGTCCAGATCCGGCGCCAGCAACCGGCTCCGCGCCACCTCCGCCTCGGCCAGCCCGAGCAGGTCCACCGACCCCACCTGCAGCTCCAGCCCCGCGTCTATCCGCGCCAGCTGCAACAAATCGTCCACCAGCCGCCCGGCCCGCCGCGCCTCCCGCACCAGCAGCAGGTTGAACTGCTCCCGCTCCTCCGCCGACGAGCTCTGCACCAGCGCCTCGGCCACCGCCTGCACCCCGGCGATCGGGGTGCGCAGCTCGTGCGCCGCGTCCGCCACGAACCGCTTGGTCCGCTGCTCCGACCCCTCCAGCGAGTCGAGCATGTCGTCGAACGCCGCCGCAGCCCGCCCCAGCTCGTTCTCCACCCGCGACGGGTTGAGCCGGTGCCCGCGCCGCCCGGCCGCGATCGAGCGGGCCAGCGTCGTCATCGCGTCCAGCGGCGCCAGCGCCCGGCGCACCACCCACACCAGCGCCACCACCGCCCCGCCGATGGCCGCGAGCCCACCCGTCACCAGCACGCTCCGCAGCCGCGACTGCGCCGCAGACAGCACGCTCGTGTCCGCGTACAGCGTCACCGTGGACCCGTCCGCGAGGTTCCGGGTCACCTCCCGCCGCACGTCCCCGCTGGGCTCCTGCCCGAACTTCAGCCCGGTCGGCAGCTCCACCAGCACCCGGACGCCCCGGTTCTCCAGCCGGTTCACCAGCTCCGCGCCCCGCACCCGCTGCTTCACGAACTGCTGCGCCGCGCGCGCCTTGTCCTGGAGCACCGCGTCCATGTCCCGCCGCGACTGGGCCTCGAACTGCGAGTCCACCAGCAGCACCAGCCCGAGCACGACCACCGCCAGCACCGCCGCCGACGACACCGTGACCCGGCGCCGCAGCGAGACCGTGCGCAGGCTCACGAGTCCTCCGCGCGCAGCACGTACCCCAGTCCCCGGACGGTGTGCAGCAGCCGGGGCCCGTGCTCCTCCAGCTTCCGGCGCAGGGCGCTGACGTGCACCTCGACCAGGTTCGGGTCGTAGTCCTCGTACCCCCACACCGCCGTGAGGATCTGCGTCTTGCCGACGACCCGCCCCCGCTGCGCCGCCAGGTACCGCAGCAGCCGCAGCTCGGTGGCCGTCAGCTCGACCTGCGCGTTCCCCCGCACGACCACGGCCGAGTCCGCGTCGACGACCAGATCCCCGATCTGCACCGTCGACGGCGTGCGCCCCAGCCGCCGCAGCACCGCGCTCACCCGAGCCACGACCTCGGCGAGCACGAACGGCTTGGTCACGTAGTCGTCGGCCCCCCGGTCCAGCCCGCGCAGCCGGTCCTGCACCCCGTCCCGAGCAGTGAGCATCACCACACCGGCCCCGCTCCCCCGCCGGATCACCTCCAGCAGCGCGAACCCGTCACGCCCTGGAAGCATCACGTCCAGCACGACGAGGTCAGGCCGGAACCGCGTCAACTCCCCTTCCAGATCACGCCCGTCGGGCCGAACCCGCACCTGGTAACCCTGCTCGCGCAGGGCCGAGCCCACCGCGGCCCCGATAGCCTCCGCGTCCTCGATCACCAGCACCCTGGCAGCAGTTGGCACGGTCCCATTCTGCGACCGATCGCCCTCCCGCGTCCGCCGACCTTCAGCCCACGCTCAGCTGCACACCCGAGCCCCCACGACAACCCGACACGCCGTCTGCCAACATCCACCCGTGGCGCTTCGGCTCAACCCCGTCCGGTGGGCGCTCGTGCTCCTCGTCGTCGGCCTCGCCGCGATAGCGGTGGTGGTCGCCCTGTCCTGGCCGGAAGGCACAGCGGAGGGCGCGCTGACCGAGGCCACCGTGACCACCCCGGCCCCGTGCAGCGGCCCGGAGGCCTTCGACCGAGTCGCCTACGACCTGGACGGCACCCGCCACGAGGCCAAGCTGGACGGCTGCGGCCACAGCGAGAACGAGGTCGTGCGCGTGATCGTGCGGGCGGGCGCGACGGCGGACACCCTGCTCCAGTCGGCGAGCACCGTGCCGGACGACACCGTGCCGTTGGCGGGCCGCCTGAGCGGAATGCTGGTCTGCCTGAGCGGCCTGGCGGGAGGCCTCTACGCCTACCTACTGATCCGCCGCAGCACCACCCCACTGCCCACACCACTGCCCGCGCTGATCCCTCGGAACGGGGTCACGCCCTAACCGGACCGGGGTCAGGCCCACCCCCCCTGACCGGAGGGGCGACCGGACGGGACGAACGCTCACCAAACTGCCAACTGTTGACTGCCAACAGTTGACAGCAATCCGCTGACCAGCAGCGACGCACGGCGAGCGAACAATTTGTCCCCAAACTGGTGAACTTTGATGACAGCACACGCAAAGCAGAAGGCAAGGGGGAGGACCGCTCGGGAAGGCAGGAGTAGATGGGGGCGCGTGCAAAACCGAAGGCGAGTGAGCCTGAAGAAGCACGCCAGGTAGAAGGCGCACGCAAGCCGGGCCGGTCGACGTAGGCGCCTCGCGGGCTGCAGGGCGAGCGCAGCGAGCCCGCAGCACCCCGTTCCGCGCGTCCCTCGTCTCCGTTTGGCCTGGCGAAGCCCGAGCGCAGGTGTCAAGACGCCGCCGCACCGCCCGGCAGACCACACGAGTCAAACGGCGTCTTGACGCCTGTGCTTGCCTGAAAGGAGGCCAAACGGAGACGAGGGACCCCACCCACCGCAGTCCTTCGCCGTAAACCGGACCACCAACAAAACGGCCACCGGCCGGCAGAGCCCGTCCCTCTCGTTTTTGGAGGCCTGCCCCGCCGGCGAGGCGAGCCCTTCAGCTCTTGATCTTGCAACTCGCCAAGCAGCGAAGATCACCAGAAATATTCGCCGGCGACGCTCCTCGCCGAGTCTCTATGTTGGACAGCTCTCAACTCAGCCGAAGGAGCAGATCCACAGCATGGCGAAGTACACCCCTGGGATGACCGTGATGTTCAAGCACCAGAAGCACGTGGTCCTCAAGACGAACCTGAAGGCCGACGGCAAGGACGCGCTGATGATCACGCCGCTGCACAAGGACAAGCCGTCCGGCGACGCCTCCTACATCAGGGCGAACACCAGTTGGGACTACCGCTGGTTCCAGCTCGGTCATGGAACGGTCGTCGAGACCGCCACGGTCTCCAACACCGGCAGCTTCCCGTTCTCCCTCAACGGAGAGACGCTGAAGACCCTCCTGAAGGCGCTGAACTAGGTCCTCCAGCGCTCTAGGGACGTCCCCGCGCCCACTTGCCCCACCGGTACGCCGCACTGCGGCACCTGAGGCACGCGGGGGAGGGAGGAGCCCCGTCCGCCGCCGCTCCTCAAGCCGCCCAACGCGAACAACGTCCCTGGTAATACCTCAACAAAACCGCCTCAACCACCCGCTCATGCGCCCCGATCGGCTCAGACACGACCTCGGCGCCACACTCCCGCATCCCCCGGTGGAAAACCCCAGGCGCCAACAACCACGACGCCACCGCAACCCGCCCACCGCTACCACCAGCACCAGCCGCGACCTCAGCCACCACATCCCCAATCCGAGGCGAAGCAGTAGCCGCATACCCCACCCGAACCGGCCCCCCAACCCGCCGCGCCAGCACCTCCGCGACCTCCCGAACCTCCCCCAACGCCCGAGCGTCCGAAGACCCAGCCGCCCCGAGCACAACCGGGTCCCCCTCCCGCCACCCGGCTTCCCGCAACCGCTCCACCACCGCAGGCACCACCGCCGCCCCGATCGGCTCCGTGATCACCACATCCCGGTGCCCGGACGCCACGACCTGCGCAGGCACGTCAACCCGCACGTGGTACCCCGCCGCCAAGAACGCGGGCACCACCACCGCCGCCCCCCGAACCTCCCGCAGCACCGCGGTCACATCAGGCTGCCGCACATCCGCGTACGCGACCCGAACGTCGACCCCACCCCGCTCCCGCACCAACCGCGCGATCTCCTCGACGACCACACCCCCACCCGGATGCCGAGTCCCGTGCGCCACCAGAACCAGCACGTCGCCCGCTCCACCCGCGCCGCTCACACCGCTCACGCCGCTCACACCGCCACCCCACCGCACTCGAACCGCGAAGGCTCCACCGCCAACCGGTACCCCCGCTTCACCACGGTGGCCACCACCCCCGGATCGCCCAACGCAGTCCGCAACCGCCCCACCGCCGTCTCCACCGCGTGCTCCTCCCCACCCCCTGGCAACGCCGCCAACAACTCCCGCCGCGACACCACCCGCCCCCGCGCCTCCACCAACGCCCGCAGCACCGCCATCGGCGCAGGCGCGACAGGCCGCAACTCCCCGTCCACCAGCACCCCCTGCCCCCGCAGCTCGATCTCCCGCCCCTCCACGGGAACCCGAACCGCCCGAGCAGGCAGCTCCACCACGACCTCCCGAGCCAACGCCCCCATCCGCGCCCGCCCCGGCTGCACAACGGGAATCCCCACCGCCACCAGCGGCCCGGCCGCGATCGCCCCCACGCACACCACCAGCACCCGCCGCAACGCCGCGAGCACCTCCTCGTACCGCCCCATCTGCCGAGCCACGTCCAACACCGACGCCGCCGCCGGGGCCGACGTGAACGTCATCGCGTCCACCTGCCCCGACAGCACCCCCTCCAACAACCGCTCCAGCGGTCCGGGATCAGCGGGCCCGGTCCACCGGTACACCGGCACCTCGACCACCTCCGCCCCGGCGTCCCGCAGCGCCCCGGTGAACTCCGGCAGCGGAATCCCGTGCAACTGCACCGCGATCCGCTTCCCCGCCACCCCCAACCCCAGCAGGTGCTCCAGCAGCTCCGCGTTGGACTCGCTCGACGGCGACCAGTCCTCCACCAACCCGGCGGCCCGCACCGCGCCCCGGGCCTTCGGCCCGCGCGCCAGCAGCAACCCGTCCCCGAGCGCCGCCAGCAACCGAGCCCCGAGCCCCCACCCCTCGGCAGCCTCGACCCACCCCCGGAACCCGATCCCGGTGGTCGCCACCACCGCGTCGACCGGCCGGGCGAGCACCAGCTCCGTGGCCTCCAACAACTTCGCGTCGTCGTGCAGCGGCACGATCCGGATCGCCGGCCCGTGCAGCACCGCGGCGCCCTTGCGCTCCAGCAGCGCCACCAGCTCCTCCGCGCGCCGAGCGGCCGTGACCCCCACGGTGAACCCCGCGAGCGGACCGACCCCACCCCCAGCCCCACCACCCGCAGCCCCAGCCCCCCCGCCCCCGACGCCCTCGCCCCCGGTCACGGCGCGCCCACCCGCACGACGCCGTCCACCACGCTGACCGGGTACGACGCCACCAGCACCGACGGGTCGTCCAAGCACTTCCCGGTGCTCAGCTCGAACGCCTGCTTGTACAGCGGCGAGATCACCACGGGCACCCCGCCCCGGTCCCCGACGATGCCGCGCGAGAGCACGGCCGCGCCGCTGAACGGGTCGACGTTGCCGAGCGCGTGCAGCTCCCCGTCGCTGGTGAGGAACAGCGCCACCTGCGTCCCGTCGGGCAGCAGGGCGGCGACGCCGCGCTCGGGCTGCAGCGCGCTCAGCTCGCACACTGGAGTCATGGGGCACACTCCTGTCATCGGGCCACCTCAGGGATTCCGAGCACGACCGGCACGCGCTGGCCCCGCTCCTCGCGGAAGGAGATCGTGGGGTCGGGCGCTCCCGGCGCGTTCACGAACGACGTGAACCGCGCCAGCTTCTCCGGGTCGTCGAGCACTCCCCGCCACTCGTCGGCGTAGGAGTCGACGTGCTTGGCCATCGCGGCTTCCAGGTCAGCGCAGATGCCGAGGCTGTCGTGCACGATCACGTCGCGCAGGTGGTCGAGCCCGCCCTCCATGGACTCGATCCACGGCGCCGTGCGCTGGAGCTTGTCGGCGGTGCGGATGTAGAACACCAGGAACCGGTCGATGATCTTGATCAACGTCTCCGTGTCCACGTCGGACACTAGGAGCTCGGCGTGCCGGGGCGTGAACCCGCCGTTGCCGCCGACGTACAGGTTCCACCCGTTCTCCGTCGCGATGACCCCGAAGTCCTTGCCGCGCGCCTCCGCGCACTCGCGCGCGCACCCCGACACCGCCGACTTGAACTTGTGCGGCGACCGCAGCCCCCGGTAGCGCAGCTCCAGCTCGATCGCGAGCCCCACCGAGTCCTGCACGCCGAAGCGGCACCAGGTCGACCCGACGCAGGACTTCACCGTGCGCAGCGACTTCCCGTAGGCGTGCCCGGACTCGAACCCCGCGTCCACCAACCGCCGCCAGATGTGCGGCAGCTGGTCCACGGTCGCCCCGAACAGGTCGATCCGCTGCCCGCCGGTGATCTTCGTGTAGAGCCCGTAGTCCCGCGCCACCTCGCCGATCACGATCAGCTTCTCCGGCGTGATCTCGCCGCCGGGGATGCGCGGCACCACCGAGTAGGTGCCGTTGCGCTGGATGTTCGCCAGGAACCGGTCGTTGGTGTCCTGGAGCGTGACCTGCTCGCCGCCCAGGATGTGCCCGTTCTCCAGCGAGGCCAGGATCGAGGCGACGGCGGGCTTGCACAGGTCGCACCCCCGCCCGCTGCCGTACCTGGCGACCAGCTCGCTGAACGTCCCGATCCCGGTGGAGCGGACGATCTCGAACAGCTCGGCGCGGGACTGCGGGAAGTGCTCGCACAGCGCGCGGGACTGCTCGACCCCGCACTCCGCCAACAACTTCTTCAGCATCGGCACGCACGAGCCGCAGCCGGTGCCCGCCTTGGTGCAGGCCTTGATGCCCGGCACGTCCACGGCCTGACCGCTGGTGATCACGTCGGTGATCTGCTGCTTGGTGACCGCGTGGCAGGAGCACACCTGCGCGTCCGCGGGCAGCGCCAGCTCGACCGCCGCCGCGCCGATGAGGGACACCGGGTCGCCGGGCACCGGGCGGCCGACGAGCGGGCGCAGCGCCGCGTACCTGGAGGCGTCGCCGACGAGCACGCCGCCGAGGAGGGTCTTGGCGTCGTCGGAGACGACGACCTTGGCGTACGTGCCCGCCACGGCGTCGTTGACCACGACCTCCAGCGCGCCGGGCGCGGTCGCGTGCGCGTCGCCGAACGAGGCGACGTCGACGCCGAGCAGCTTGAGCTTGGTGGAGGTGTCCGCGCCGGGGAACTCCGCCGCCCCGCCGAGCAGCCGGTCCGCGACCACCTCGGCCATCGCGTAGCCGGGCGCGACCAGCCCGTACACCGCGCCGCCGACGAGCGCGCACTCGCCGATGGCGTACACGTCCGGGTCGGAGGTGCGGCAGCCGCCGTCCACGACGACGCCGCCGCGCGGGCCGACGTCGAGCCCGGCCGCGCGGGCCAGCTCGTCGCGGGGCCGGATGCCCGCCGAGAACACCACGACGTCCAGGTCCAGCTCGCGGCCGTCGGACAGGGTGGCGGCGAGCCGGTCGCCGTCGCGGGTGACGGCTGCGGCCGAGACCCCGGTGTGGACGGTCAGGCCGAGCTTCTCGACCATGCGCTTGAGCAGCGCGCCGCCGCCCTCGTCGACCTGGATCGGCATCAGGCGCGGGCCCAGCTCGACCACGTGCGGGGAGATCCCCATGCCGCGCAGGGCGTTCGCGGC
The DNA here is from genome assembly GCF_024171695.1 of Actinosynnema pretiosum. GTDB lineage: Bacteria > Actinomycetota > Actinomycetes > Mycobacteriales > Pseudonocardiaceae > Actinosynnema > Actinosynnema pretiosum. Next base: position 34,685 of record NZ_JAMTCF010000032.1, read on the forward strand.
CTCCAGGCCGAGCAGCCCGCCGCCGAGGACCATGCCCGCGCGGCGGCCGACGCCCCGGTGCCCCGCGCCCCGGCGTTTCGCTGCCTCGACGGTCGCCCGGATCGCGTCCAGGTCGTCGATGGTGCGGTAGACGTGGCAGCCGGGCAGGTCGCGGCCGGGGACCGGCGGCACGAACGCGCTGGAGCCGGTGGCCAGCACGAGCGCGTCGTAGGCCAGCTCGGCCCCGGCGGAGGTGCGCACGCGCTTGGCCGCGCGGTCGACCTCGGTGACCGACTCGCCGAGGCGCAGCTCCACCGCGTCGTCGTGCGGCTCCAGCGCGAGGGTCGTCGCGTCCCAGGTGTCGACGTAGCTGGAGAGCGCGACCCGGTCGTACGCGGCCCTGGGCTCCTCGGCCAGGACCACCACGCGCCAGGTCCCGTCGACGTCCCTCTCCCGCACCGCCTGGACCAGGCGGTGCCCGACCATGCCGTGACCGACGACCAGAAGCGTCCGCGTCATCGAAACCAACCTCCTCCGACCCGGAGAAATGCTTACCGGGAACGGTATCGCTGGAAAGACGTGCGAGTTTCGCGAGCGTTAAAGCACGCTCACGCCGCACGTCAGGGGCTTGTGCGCGGGGTCCGCGCTTCCGGTGGGCGGCTTGTCGGCCTTACCACGCGGTCGGGCGTTTCTGCCGTACGAACGTTCGTTTTCCAATGGTTCCGACCATTCCGGAAAACCCCGGAATTCAACGGCCGACCTGCGCGGTCAGCGGTTCCGCGACGCTGCGGGACCGGACCGCTCCTCACCCCTCCGGGGGTCTTTTTTGTGGCCGTGCTCACACGTTCTTGATCAATTCGGACGCGCGGCTCAGATCCCCGCGTGCGCCAGGCTGGGCGCCCGGCCGAACGAGGCGCGGCGCAGGTAGAACCACCACGTGGTGACCACGCACAGCGCGTAGAACCCGAGGAACGCCGTCAGCGCGGGCGCGATGGTCTGGCCGCCCTCCAGGGAGAACTTGAGCACCAGGTTGACCAGCACCCCGCCGAACGCCCCCACCGCGCCCGCGATGCCGACCACGGCGGCGGCCTGCCGCTTGGCCGACGCGGTGTCCGCGACCTGCGTCGCGAAGATCGCCGGGATCATCCGGTAGGTCGAGCCGTTCCCCAGGCCGGTCAGCACGAACAGCGCGATGAACGAGCCGAAGAACAGCGGGAAGCTGCCCGCCTCCACGCTCACCAGCACGCCGACGCACCCCAGCGCGAGCCCGGTGAACACGCCGACGGTGACCCGCGCGCCGCCGAGCCGGTCCGCCAGCCAGCCGCCGAGCGGCCGGGTCACCGAGCCGATGAGCGCGCCGAGGAACGCCAGCGCCACGAAGCCCTTCTGCTCGACGAAGCTGATCTTGATCAGCGACGGGAAGGCGAACGAGAAGCCGATGAACGAGCCGAACGTGCCGATGTAGAGCAGCGACATGACCCAGGTGTGCCGGTTGGTCAGCGCCAGCCGGTAGGAGGTGCCGTCCGGCTTGGCCTCGGTGAGGCTGTCCATGAACAGCCACGCGCAGGCCGTGGACACGACCACGAACGGCATCCACACCAGCGCCGCGTAGGCCAGGTTCAGCCCGGTGCCCCAGGTGATCACGATCGGCACGACCAGCTGCACCATCGCCACGCCGAGGTTGCCGCCCGCCGCGTTCAGGCCGAGCGCGAGGCCCTTCCTGCCCTCCGGGTAGAAGAACGAGATGTTCGCCATCGACGAGGAGAAGTTCCCGCCGCCGAACCCGGTCGTCGCGGCGGTGAGCAGGAAGAACCAGTACGGCGTCCCCGGCGTGCTGACCGCGTGGGCCAGCATCGCGCACGGGATCAGCAGCATCCCCGCGCTGAACGCCGTCCACGCCCGACCGCCGAAGCGCGGCACCGCGAACGTGTAGGGCACCCGCAGCACCGCGCCCACCAGGTTGGGCACGATCAGCAGCCAGAAGGTCTGCCCCACCGAGAACGCGAACCCGACCTGGCCGAGGCTGACCACGACGATGCTCATCAGGCTCCACACCGTGAAGCCGAGGTTCTCCGCGAGGATGGAGAACACCAGGTTCTTGCGCGCGACCCTCCTGCCATCGCGCGCCCAGAACTCCGGGTCCTCGGGCTCCCACCGGTCGATCCACCGCCCACCGCGCCCGCTCCGCGCGACCGCGACCCGATCCGCCCGCACCGTGCTCATCGAGACCTCCAGAACCGCCGATCGCTTGGGGGGCAACCTAAGGAGCCGCGGTTACCCCGGCGTGCGATCGCGTGTCGTGCCGGGCAATTCCCCCGCACAGCCGGTGATGGGGGGTTGTGAGGGAAGAGCGCGGGGGTCACCGGGCAGCGCCGGACGACCCCGCGCTCACTCTGCGGCGGCCAACCACTCCGCGATCCCGCACACCGCGTCCCGGCACCCGCCGCACCCGGTGCTCGCGCGGGTCGCCTCCACCAGCCCCGGCACCGAGCGCGCACCGGCCCGCCAGGCGTTCACCAGCTGCCCCTTGCTGACCGTGTTGCACCGGCACACCACCGCACCGGCGGGCAGGTCGGCCGGACTGGCCTCGGCGGTGGCCCCGGCGGGCAGCGCGCGCCCCAGCAGCAGCCCGAGCCGGTCCGAGGGCGCGGGCAGCCCCCGGTCGTACAGCTGGGTCACCGCAGCAGCCGCGTCCGGGACGCCCAGCAGGATCGCCCCGGCAACCCGCTCGTCGCGCAGCACGAGCTTCGCGTACCGCCCGCGCGCCGGGTCAGCCAGCGCCAGCACCTCGGCCCGCTCGTCGTCCACGTCCACGTGCACCTCGCCCAGCGCCACCAGGTCGACGTCCCGCGCCTTGAGCCGGGTGACCGCGCCGCCGCCCCGGTACCGGGCGGCCGGGTCGGTCCCGGTGAGCCGGTCGGCGAGCACGGCGGCCTGCTCCCACGCGGGCTGCACCAGCCCGGTCGGGGCGCCCTCGTGCTGGGCGCAGTCGCCGATGGCGTGCACCCTCGGGTCGTCGGTGCGCAGCGCGTCGTCCACCAGCACGCCCCGGTCGACGGCGATCCCGGCCTGCGCGGCCAGCTCCACCGAGGGCCGCACGCCCGCCGCCACCACGAGCAGGTCGGCGGCCAGCCGCGTCCCGTCCGCCAGCCGCAGCCCTTCGCCGGGCTCGTACCGCTCGGCGACCGCGCCGAGCCGGAACTCCACCCCCAGCCCGGTGAGCGCCCTGGCGAGCACCCGCCCGGCGCCCGCGTCGAGCTGCCGCTCCATCAGGTGCGCCCGGTGGTGCACGACGGTGACCAGGCACCCGCGCGCCGCCAGCCCGCGCGCGGCCTCCAGCCCGAGCAGCCCGCCGCCGAGCACCACGACGGGCGCGCCGGGCCGGGCCGCCGAGGTGATGGCGGCGCAGTCGTCCAGGGTCCGGAACGCGACCGCGCCGGGCGCGAGCACCCCGTCCACCCCGACCAGTCCGGGCACCGGCGGCAGCCACGGCCGGGCGCCGGTGGCGAGCACGAGCGCGTCGTAGGGCACCTCGTCGTCGTCCACCTGCACGACCCGCCGCACCCGGTCGACCTTGCCGACCGACGCGCCCAGCCGCAGGTCCACCCCGGACCTCTCCGCCCAGTCGGGTGCGTGCAACCGCACCGACCCCGGCGGCAGCGACCCGGCGACGACGCTGGAGAGCAGCACCCGGTTGTACGCGGGGTGGCTCTCCGCGCCGAGCAGGGTGAGCCCGACCCGCTCCCCGCCGGGGTCGCGCCGCAGCACCTCCTCGGCGAACCTGGCGCCCGCCATGCCATGTCCCACAACGACAACGCGCCTCATGCTGGTGTCCCCCCACCCGCGCCAGCGGGTGGGAACCACCCACCGCGACACGAAAACCCTCGGCACCACACCACAACCCGACCACCAACCAACCGGAAGCGCGGCGCGAACGAAACCCCGCACGACAGCGATCGCCTTGTCACACCCGCTCCCCCACCCTCGCCAGTGGGTGGGAACCCACCCCACCGCGACACGAAGTCCCCAGGCCCCACACCAGAACCGGCCCACCAACCAACCGGGAGCGCCGCACCGACGAACCCCCGCACGGCAGCCGCTGCCACGTCACACCCGCTCCAACCGAACCGCGCACACCTTGAACTCCGGCATCCGGCTGACCGGGTCCAGCGCCGGGTTGGTCAGCAGGTTCGCGCGCCCGTCGCCGGGGAAGTGGAACGGCAGGAACACCAGGTCCACCCGCATCGACGCCACGCACCGCACCCGCGCGACCGCGCGCCCCCGCCGGGACACCACCGCCGCCATGCCGCCGTGCGCGAGCCCGGCCCGCCCTGCGGTGTCCGGGTGCACCTCCACGTACGCCTCCGGCTCCGCCGCGACCAGCTCGGCCACGAGCCGGGTCTGCGCCCCCGACTGGTAGTGCTGGAGCACCCGCCCGGTGGTGGCCTGCAGCGGGTACTCGGCGTCCGGCGGCTCGGCCGGTCCCCGGTGGTCGACGGCGGCGAACCTGGCCAGCCCGTCCGGGTGCGCGAACCGGTCGAGGAACAGCCGGGGCGTGCTGTCCGGCACGACCGGCCAGTGCAGCGCCTCACCGGCCGCGAGCCGCTCGTAGGTCACCCCGGAGTAGTCGGCGAGCCCACCGGCGGAGGCGCGCCGCAGCTCCTCGAACACCACCTCGGGCTCCACCGGGAACCGCTCCCCCGGCTGCCCGAGCCGCTCGGCGAGCCCGCGCAGCACCTCCAGGTCGCTGCGCACCCCGTCCGGCGGACGCACGGCCCGCCGCCGCAGCAGCACCCGCCCCTCCAGGTTCGTCATGGTGCCGCTCTCCTCGGCCCACTGGGTCACCGGCAGCACCACGTCCGCGACCGCCGCCGTCTCGGACAGCACCAGGTCGGCCACCACGAGCAGGTCGAGCGCGGCCAACCGGTCGGCGACGTGCCCGGCGCGCGGCGCGGACACAACGACGTTGCTGCCGAACACCAGCAGCGCCTTGGGCCCGCCCGGTTCGCCGAGGGCGTCGAGCAGCTCGTAGGCGGACCGGCCTGGCCCCGGCAGCTCGTCCACGCCCCACACCCGCTGGACGTGCTCGCGCGCCGCCGGGTCGGTGATCTTGCGGTAGCCGGGCAGCTGGTCGGCCTTCTGGCCGTGCTCGCGCCCGCCCTGCCCGTTGCCCTGGCCGGTGAGGCAGCCGTACCCGGAGCCGGGCGCGCCGGGCAGGCCGAGCGCGAGGGCGAGGTTGATCCACGCCGACACCGCGTCCGCGCCGCTGGCGTGCTGCTCGGTGCCGCGCCCGGTGAGCACGTGGGCGCGGTCGGCCTCGGCGAGCAGCCGCACCGCCGCGCGCTGGTCGGCGACCGGCACCCCGGTGACCCGCTCGACCCGCTCCGGCCACCAGGTCGCGGCGATCCGCCAGGCGTCGTCGAACCCGGTGGTGCGCTCGGCGACGTAGGTCTCGTCCAGGTGCCCGTCGGCGACGGCGACGTGCAGCAGGCCGAGCGCGAGGGCCAGGTCGGTGCCCGGCGCGGGCGCGAGGTGGACGGCGGCCAGCTCGGCGGTGGCGGTGCGCCGGGGGTCCACGACGACGAGCGCCGCGCCGCGCAGGTGCTGGACGAACGGCGGCATGGTCTCGGCCGGGTTGCCGCCCGCCAGCAGGACGGCCCCCGAGTCGTCCAGGTCGGTGACCGGGAACGGCATCCCCCGGTCGAGCCCGAACGCGCGCGTCCCGGCCGCCGCCGCGCTGGACATGCAGAACCGGCCGTTGTAGTCGATCTGCGAGGTGCCGAGGGCGACGCGGGCGAACTTGCCGAGCAGGTACGACTTCTCGTTGGTGAGCCCGCCGCCGCCGAACACGCCCACCGAGTCGGGCCCGTGGTCGCGGCGCAGCGCGGCGAGGCGGTCCGCGACGAGGTCCAGCGCCTCGTCCCAGGACGCCGGTCTCAGCTCGCCGCGCGACCCGTCCGGCGACCGGTCGCGCACGAGCGGGGTGGTCAGCCGGGCGGGCGAGGTGAGCAGCGCGGCGGACGTCCAGCCCTTCTGGCACAGCCCGCCCCGGTTGGTCGGGAACTCGCGGGGCGACACCTCGCCGTCGACGATCGTCATCGCGCACTGGAGCGCGCAGTACGGGCAGTGGGTGTCGGTCACCCGGACGACGGTAGGAACCGGCTGTTAACTCAGCGCAGTGCTGTGTTTCGGGCAGGCGAACTTGCCTGCGCAGCGGCGGTCCGGGCGCGGTGAGGAGTCACCGGACGGGTGTGGAACGGCGGGTCCCCGGCCTGCCGGACGGCTCAGAGCAGCTCGACCACGGTGCCCGCCGCCCGCTCCAGCCCCACCAGCGAACGGGCGCTGGACTGGGGGTGCAGCGCGTGCACCGCGAGGCGGAACAGGAGCGCGCGCAGCAGGACCTGCGGCCACTCCTCGAGGTGCGACCAGCGCTGGACCAGGCCCCGGTCGGCGCCGCCCCAGGAGAGCGCGTCCACGACCACGACGGCCGCGCCGTACGGGGCGGGGCGCCAGTAGGCGGCGAAGTCGATGATGGCGGGCGGGGCGTCGCCCGCGAACAGCACGTTCCCGAACAGGTCGCCGTGCACGACCTGCGGCTTCGCCGTGATCGGCTTGCGGTAGGAGGTCATCAGCTCGAACAGCCTGCCGCCCAGCTCGGGCCGCAGCGCGGTGCGCTCGTCGTCCCACGCGCACCGGTCCGCGAGGGCGAACAGGTCGGTCCTGGCGTCGAGGAAGCGGGGCTTGGTCAGGCCCGCCGTGGCCTCGTGGAGCCGCACGGCCACGTCGACCACGTCGTCGTGCCGGGGCTCGGCGCGGCCGGAGAGGTACTTGGTCGCGGCCCAGCCGCCGACGACGTAGCGCCCGTCGGTGGACCGCAGCGGTCTGGCCACCCGCAGGCCGTCGACGTCGAGCGCGTCCAGCGTCTTGGCGACCCAGGTGGCCTCGGCGGGCTTGCCCGCCGGCCGGATGGCGGCGTCACCGCACCGCCAGGCGGGGCCGCCGTCGATCAACTCCGGCTCGACGTCCCGCGCGCCGAACGCGGCGCGCACGTGCGACGGGGGAGGCTCCGGGGTCGGCGTCACGGAACCGCACGCTACCTGCAACAGCGCTCCGTGTGGTGGACCCCGGCCAGGCTCGTGTTGGTGTGGCACATCTCGTCACAAGCCGCACCAGTGCGGTTCCAACCGGTCAAACCGCCTACGCACAGCGACGAGCGCCGCGCAGCGGGGTGAACGCCCACCCCGAGCGGTCGAGCACGACGAGGTCCGGACGACCCGCACGGGCGCGGTCTCCGCAGCTCAACGGCGGTTCCACGGGGTGCATACCACCCGTCGCGCGATGGCGCCAGGGGTGCGACCGAAGCCACGTGGGACGGGCGGCCGAACCCCGGACTTGAGCTGCCAACTGTTGACAGTTGACAGCTCAAGTCGATCCCGTGACCGTCGAACGAGCCACCGCCCCACCCCCACCAGCGGACACGACTCCGCCCCGGACCCTGATCGGGTCCGGGGTGGAGGTCGACGTCACCCGGTCGGCGCCCGAGGGGGCAGCCGAGCCGGTCAGTACGTCGGCAGGCTCTGGTCGATCTGCCGCGCCCAGGCCAGCACCCCGCCGCCCACGTGCACGGCGTCCGCGAACCCGGCCCGGTGCAGCGCCGCCAGCGCCTCCGCCGAGCGCGCGCCCGACTTGCAGTGCAGCACGATCGGCTTGTCCTGCGGCAGCTCGGCCAGCGCCTCGCCGGACAGGATGCGGTCCTTCGGGATGAGCACCGACCCCGGAATCCGGACGATCTCGTACTCGTGCGGCTCCCGCACGTCGATCAGCACGAAGTCGTCCCCGGCGTCCTGCTTCTGCTTGAGCTCCAGCGGCGTGATGGTGCGCCCCGCCGCGGCCTGCTGCGCCTCGTCCGAGACGACCCCGCAGAACGCCTCGTAGTCGATCAGCTCGGTGATCTTCGGGCTCTCCGGGTCCTTGCGGATGCGGATCGTCCGGTACGACATCTCCAGCGCGTCGTACACCATCAGCCTGCCCAGCAGCGGGTCGCCGATGCCGGTCAGCAGCTTGATCGCCTCGGTCACCATGATCGAGCCGATCGACGCGCACAGCACGCCCAGCACCCCGCCCTCGGCGCACGACGGCACCATGCCGGGCGGCGGCGGCTCGGGGTAGAGGTCGCGGTAGTTCAGGCCCTGGCCGTTCGGGGCGTCCTCCCAGAAGACGCTCACCTGGCCCTCGAACCGGAAGATCGAGCCCCACACGTACGGCTTGCCCAGCAGCACGGCGGCGTCGTTGACCAGGTACCTGGTGGCGAAGTTGTCCGTGCCGTCCAGGATCAGGTCGTAGTCCCGGAAGACGTCCAGCGCGTTCTCCGAGGTGAGCTGCGCCTGGTGCAGCACGACCTTGACGAACGGGTTGATCTCCGCGACGGACTCGCGCGCCGACTCGGCCTTGGGCTTGCCGATGTCGGACTGGCCGTGGATGACCTGGCGCTGGAGGTTCGACTCGTCCACGACGTCGAAGTCCACGACGCCGAGCGTGCCGACCCCGGCGGCGGCCAGGTAGAGCAGCGCGGGGCTGCCGAGGCCACCCGCGCCGACCACGAGGACCTTCGCGTTCTTCAGCCGCTTCTGACCGTCGACGCCCACGTCGGGGATGATCAGGTGGCGGCTGTACCGCGCCACTTCTTCCTTGGTCAGCTCCGCTGCGGGCTCCACGAGCGGCGGAAGCGCCATGCTGCTCCTCCTCGACGTACACGTCCTGGCACCACTGGACAACACCAGACTCCCCCACCGTCTTCCCGCGTGGAAAACCGTCCCACCCAGTGGGCGGGCGGCGGTGGGCGGAACGGCGGCCTTCCGGGCCCTACTGGGGCGCGACCGGGAAGGCGTTCGGCGTGCAGACCTTGCCGTCGGCGGGCACCGCGCCCCGGTTGCTGGCGTCCACCTCGTTCAGCTTGGCCACGTAGTCGTTGGCCACCCCGAACGTCTGCTGCATCATCACCGGCGCGGGCCGACCGTCGTCCTTGCACGCCTCGTGCCCCTTGCCGAGCGCGTGCCCGACCTCGTGGTTGATGGCGTACTGCCGGTAGTTCGCGATGTCGTTGCTGAAGGCCTTCGCCCCGCGCACCCACCGCGACACGTTGATGACGACCTTGTCCCGGTCCGGGTTGTAGCAGGACGACTCGTACTGGATCTGGTTGCCGCACAGCCCGTGCGTGGTCTTCACGCTGGTCAGGCTGACCGAGAAGTCCTCGGACCCGTCGTCGACCCGCTGCATGGCCACGCTGCCCGTGCCGACCCAGCTGCGGTTGTCCGCGAGGTAGGCGTCGACGGTCCTGGCGAACGTGTCCGCGTCACCGCCGTAGTCGATCGGGTTGATCCCGTCCTCGATCTCGATGGCGTACTTGCGCAGCACGCCCTCCCCGACCTTCTCGGTCCGACCGGACACGGTCTTCCAGGTGCCCGCGCCCTGCTCCGTGTAGGAGGGGCCGTCGGGCAGCACGGCGGTCGGGATGTCGATCAGGGCGGTGTTGGCGGGCGGCGTCTCGTTGACCGTCGGCTGGTCGGCGTCCTCGTCCGAGCGCTCCTGGCCGAGCCCGCCGCCCTGCTGGGCGGTGGTGGTCCCGTCACCGTCCTGGGCGGCCGTGTCGAGCACGACCAGCGCGGTGAGCACGACCAGGACCGGCACGGCGTAGATCCGCCAGCCGTAGTTGCCGATGAGGTTCTTGATGCTCCGCTTGCGCTTGCGCGGCTTCGCGCCGTCCGGTTCCCACGCCGCCGCGAGCGGCTCGCCCGCCGTGCGGCGCGCCCCCCTGCGGTAGCGGTCCTCGGTGAGCGACGACCGGGCGGGAGCTGGGGAGGGAGCCGGTCCGCGCCGTTCCCCTGACGTCCGGTTCACGGGGCACAGGGTGCCACAAGCGGGCTCCCCCGGTTGATCCCACCACGACCGGAAAGGGTGAGGCGGGCGCTCACCAGCGGTCCCCCGCCTCCCACAGCCCGGCGACCGCGCGGGCGACCAGGACGGGGCGCTCCATCTGCGCCACGTGCCCGGTGCGCGGCAGCACGAGCATCCGCCCGCGCGGCAGCGCCCTGGTCAGCCGGGGCCCCTTGCGCACGCTCACCAGCCGGTCGTCCGCACCCCACACGACCAGCGTGGGGGCGGTCACCTTCGGCGGCAGCAGCCACAGCGAGCTGGGCCCGCGCAGCAGCCACGAGCGCACCAGCTCGGTGGTGCTGCGGCCGAGCGCGGCGGACGCCCACGCCTGGGTGGCCCGCTCGGCGACCTCGCGCCCGCTCTCGGCGATCCGGTTGTCCGGCACGATCGACGGGTCGCTGAAGCACAGCCGCACCGTCTGCCTCGCCCGCTCCTCGTGGCTGACCTGCGCCAACCGCTTGCGCGCCGTCCGCCCGACCAGGGGAAGGTAGGCCAGCGCGATGAGCGGGTCGGCCATCCGGCTGGTCGACAGGCGCAGGTCGGGCATGGCGGGGGAGACGAGCACCAGCGACTTCACCAGTTCGGGGCGGGTCGCGGCGATGACGAGCGAGATCGCCCCGCCCATGGAGTTGCCGAACAGGTGAACGGGCCTGCCGAGCGACTCCAGGTAGCGGGTGACCGCCCGCGCGTGCGCCGCGATGCTGTACGTGTACCCGTCGACGGGCTCGGAGCGCCCGAAGCCGGGCAGGTCGACCGCGAGGCCCTGGACGTGGCCCGCGAGCTGCCCGGACAGGTCGGTCCAGTTGGTCGACGACCCGCCGAGGCCGTGCACGTAGACGGCGGTGTCGGCGCCCTCGGGGCCGGGGGTGCGCCGGACGTGCAGCCGGTGCCCCTCGACCTGCACCTGCTCGCCGGGCCACGGCGGGATGGCGGTGTCGAGCGGCGGCAGCGGCGCGGTGGACAGGGGGACGCGGGTGAGGGCGGTTCGGCTCGCCTCCTGCAGCTGGGTCACCCCTCCAGGATGCCTGCGCCGCGGAAGCGTGAAACGAGCCGTGCGGGGGAAGCTCACGGGCGAGGCTCCTACCAGCGAGTAAGGTTGACGGGTGGCCGAACGGTTCCAGCCCGCCCGCGGGCACGACGAGGATCGGCGCGCGGACCGGTGCGCCAGGAGGACACGCTGATGACGGAGACGGCCCAGACGGTCGGGCAGAACGGTGGCTCCGCCGGGCGCGGCGTGCGCTTGCCGCGGACCGCGCGGCGCGCCCAGTTGCTGGCCGCGGCGCAGGACGTGTTCGTGTCGAACGGCTACCACGCGGCGGCGATGGACGAGATCGCCGAGCGCGCCGGGGTGAGCAAGCCGGTCCTGTACCAGCACTTCCCCGGCAAGCTGGAGCTGTACATGGCGCTGCTGGAGTCGCACGTCGACGGGCTGGTGGCGCGGGTGCGCGGCGCGATCGAGTCGACCACGGACAACAAGCAGCGGGTGCGCGCGGCGGTGGCCGCGTTCTACGACTTCGTGGACGACCAGGGCCAGGCGTTCCGGATGGTGTTCGAGTCGGACCTGCGCGGCGAGCCCGCCGTGGCGTCGGCGGTCGAGCGGGCGACGGCGGACAGCGTGGACGCGATCACCGCGACGATCACCTCGGACGCGGGCCTCGACGAGCACCGGGCGCGCCTGCTGGCCACCGGACTGGTCGGGCTGAGCCAGGTCACGGCCCGCTCGTGGCTCGCCGGTGACCGGGCGATCCCCAAGGAGGACGCGGTGACGCTGATCTCCAACCTGGCCTGGAAGGGCATCGGCGGCGGGTTCCCCTTGCAGCACTGAGGTGCTGCAAGAACCAGGTCGCTCGTGCAGCACGAGGGCGACGGGCAGCACGCCACAACCGGACCACCGCCGCGTCGCGAGCGCGACGCGGACCGGATCGGCGTGGGAGCCGTCGCCCTCGTGCAACACCTCACCCCAGTAAGAACGACCTGCGCCACGCGTACCCGCCCGGCGCCCCGACGAGCCCGACCTCGTCCAGGAACGCCACCACCCGCTCCCCCGCCCACCGGATCGTCTCGCGCCACTGCGGGTTGCCCGCCGCCGCGCGCGCGGCCTCCACCGGGTCCAGCCCCACCGCCCGGTACGCCTCGGGGTGGATCAGCGACCGGGTGATGTGCATGGCCACCACCGCCAGCAGCCACCGCTGGTAGGGCAGCTCGGCCCGGCTCAGCCCGCGCATCCCGCGCACCACCTCCTCGCGGGCGAACCGCACGTGGCGCGCCTCCTCCAGCACGTGGATGCGGTTGACCATGCGCACCAGCGGCTGCACGCCCTCGTCGGCGGTCATCTCCCGCTGCAACCGGTCCAGCACCTCCTCGGCCACCAGGATCGCCCCGTAGACGGCCGGCCCGTAGCCGATCACCGGCAGCAGCCTGCCCAGCCGGTGCACCCGCCTGCCCGGCCCGTACGCGGGGCAGCCGATCCGCTCGACCATGCGGGCGAACATCGTGGAGTGCCTGGTCTCGTCGCCGATCTCGGTGAGGGCGTACTGCACGTGCCTGCTGGTCGGGTCGCCCGAGTAGACGTCCTTGAGCAGCAACCGCATCAGCAGCACCTCGAACCACAGGCCGACGCTGGCGACGCTGGCCAGCTCGTGCCGCCCCAGCTCGATCCGCTGCTCGCGGTCGAGCCCGGCCCACAGCTCGGTGCCGTAGAGCGAGGTCCGGTGCTCGGGCAGGTAGCGCAGGCCGTCCACCAGCGGGGCCGCCCAGTCGATGTCCACCTCGGGGTCGTAGGACCTGGCCGCCGAGGAGTTCAGCAGGCGTTCCGCCGTCTTCTCCCGGTCGGTGACCTTCAGCTCCCTCGCCACTGCGCCCTCCCCAAAATATGTGTTACCCGAAGTAACGGTTACCTCTGGTAGCGTGCGCCGCATGGTGCGGACTGTCAAGGGCGGGACGGACGCGCGGCGGGAGCGCTGGAAGGGCCACCGCGAGGCGCGCAGGGCCGAGTTCGTCGAGGCCACGATCCGGGCGGTGGCCAGGCACGGGGCCGACGTGGGCATGGACGAGATCGCGGGCGAGGCCGGGGTGAGCAAGCCCGTCCTGTACCGGCACTTCGCCGACAAGGCCGACCTGTACCTGGCCGTGGGCAGCCGGGCGACCGAGCTGCTGATGGACCGCCTCGGGCCCGCGATCGAGGGCGACGGGTCGCTGCGGGCCCGGATCACCCGGATCGTCGACGCCTACCTGTCGGTGATCGAGGAGCACCCGCACCTGTACCGGTTCGTGGTGCGCGCGGCGTTCGCCGAGCGACCGGTCGAGCAGGACGTGGTCGGCGAGGACAAGGCGATGATCGCCACCGCGCTGACCAGGCTGTTCGGCGACTTCCTGCGGGCCAACGGGATGGACTCGGGCGGGGCCGAGCCGTGGGCGCACGCGCTGGTCGGCATGGTGCAGAACGCCGGTGACTGGTGGCTGGACCGCCAGTCGATGTCGCGGGCCAGCCTGGGCGACTACCTGAGCACGATCATCTGGCACGCCCTGGACGGGCTGCTGCGGTCGGCCGGGGTCGTGCTGGACCCGGACGAGCCGATCGGGGCCCGGATCACCGCGCCCGCCGGTCCGGCGGGGGCGGGCCCTGCGGGCGGGCAGGCCGATCCGGGCGCGGCGGGCTCGGCCGGGCTGCGGCTGGTGGGCGGTGAGCAGCCGTGACGGGCGCGGCGGCGGGGCCCGGCGGCCCCGAGGGGGAGCACGGGGACCACGAGGGCTACTCCGGCCCGGCGGTGCTGCTCATCGGCGACCGCGAGGTGCCGGTGGAGGTGGACCTGCGCGGGTTCTTCCAGCCGATCGACGGCCGGTACCACTGGTACGGCCGGATCGCGGCGGACCCGCTGGTCACCGAGCTGGTGGCGGCGGGCGCGCGCACCGCCGGGCTGCGCACCCCGACCGGAACGGCGACCGGCTCGCTCGGCGACGAGGACCCGTGGGGCCGCTACCGCGTCGCGGGCACCGGCGCGCCCCCGTTCCCCACGGCCTGAGCGCTCGACCCGCAGGATTCCCGAACCACCGGCCCGCGAGCGCCGAAGTCCCCGCCCGCCCCCGCCCCGGTCCGGCGCCCCCGCCCTCACCCGGACGCGCCGAGGGGGTGGCACCGGTCCGGCGCCACCCCCTCGGGTGAAACTCGTGCGGCTCAGCCGGTCGTGGACCGGCGGCCCGGCTCAGCTCGCCGCGAAGCCGACCTTCCGGCCGTCCGCCGGGCCGATCTCCACGTACGCGACGCGCGCGGCGGGCACGACGAAGCGGGTGCCCTTCTGGTCGACCAGCGTGAGCAGACCGCTGCCCGCCTTCAGCGCGTCACCGACCTGGGACTCGACCTCTTCGGGGGTGAGTGCGCTCGACACGACCAGTTCCCGAGGGCTGTCCACAACGCCGACCCTGACCTCCACGCTGACCTCCGTGCGCGAGTTGATGGCTAACCGATCGCAACCCTAGCCGAGTCCGAGCGCCGCCATGCGCCTCGTGTGGCTCTGCTGGAGCCTGCGGAACAGCGCCGCGATGCCCGCGAGGTCACCCGATCCGCGCACGATGAGCTCGGCGAGCCCGTCCCGCTCGGCCACCACGTACTGGGCCTGCGTCAACGCCTCGCCGAGGAGCCTGCGCCCCCACAGGGTGAGCCGGTCGCGCAGCGCCGGGTCGCTCTCGCAGGCCGCCCGGACTTCGCGCTCGGCGAACGCCGAGTGCCCCGTGTCGGCCAGCACGGCGAGCACGAGCGGCTTCGCCGAGTCGTCCAGCCACTCGGCGACCTCGCGGTAGAAGTCGGCCGCCAGCCCGTCGCCGACGTACACCTTGACCAGCGACTCCAGCCAGGTCCTCGGCGCGGTGGACGCGTGGAACCCGTCGAAGCCCTTCACGAACGGGGTCATCGCGTCCTCGACCGAGTGATTCCGCTCGGCGAGGTACTTCTCCAGGAGCGCGAAGTGCCCCATCTCGGCCGCCGCCATCTGCGCCAGCGCCGCCCGGCCGGTCAGCGTGGGCGCGGCCTTCGCGTCCTCGGCGAGCCGCTCGAACGCCGACAGCTCCCCGTACGCCAGCGCGCCGAGCAGGTCGACGACCCCCTCCGCGAACTGGTCAGACCCGACCGCCCCAGCGGCCACAGCGTCGCTCATGCGAGCGAGCCTAGTCGGCCCGGTGAGGCGCGACGCACGCGCGGACCGCGCGGCTTTCCAGCACGAACGGACTGGTCACCGGGTACAGTTTCCCCTTGACGCCCGGCGCACGACGCCGCCGCGCCCCAAGAAGGGGTCCCCGAAGCGGGGTCCCCGAGCGGGGTCCTCCCGGACTCCGGGGAGCGGTGCGCTGCAGACGGGTGGATCACGGCGGCACCCTGCCGCCTGGTGTGAGGGTGCGCGCACAAACCTCGCAGGCCCTCCCGCGCCACGCCCGGTCCCCGAGCGGACCGCCCAGAGCGGACGGCGCGGTCGAGCGGCCCGTACAGGCCGTGCGCGCTGGTACGAGAGAGGCGATCATCCTGACCGCGACGAACGAGGACACGCACGTGGACCCGGTGGAGCTGGAGCACAGCGAAGCGGGTCTGCCCGACACCGACGACTCCCGCCCGCTGGAGGCGAACGCCCCGGTCCAGCCGGAGGCCCCCACGTTCGCCGAGCTGGGCGTGCGCGAGGAGATAGTCCGCGCGCTGGGCGAGGCGGGCATCGAGCGCGCCTTCGCCATCCAGGAGCTCACGCTGCCGCTCGCGCTGGCGGGCGAGGACGTGATCGGCCAGGCCCGCACGGGCACCGGCAAGACGCTGGGCTTCGGGATCCCGCTGCTCCAGCGGGTGACCACGCCCGGCGACGGGACCCCGCAGGCCCTGGTGGTCGTGCCCACCCGCGAGCTGTGCCTCCAGGTGACGCACGACCTGACCGACGCGTCCAAGCACATGGACGTCCGGGTGCTGGCGATCTACGGCGGCAGGCCGTACGAGCCGCAGATCGCCGCGCTGCGCAAGGGCGTGGACGTGGTGGTCGGCACGCCCGGCCGCCTGCTCGACCTGGCCGAGCAGCGCCACCTGGTGCTGGGCAAGGTCCGCAGCCTGGTGCTGGACGAGGCCGACGAGATGCTCGACCTGGGCTTCCTGCCCGACATCGAGCGGGTGCTGCGGATGGTGCCCGACGAGCGGCAGACCATGCTGTTCTCGGCGACCATGCCGGGCCCGATCATCACGCTGGCCCGCACGTTCCTGAACCAGCCGACGCACGTGCGCGCCGAGGAGAACGACGCGGGCGCGGTGCACGAGCGCACCGAGCAGTTCATCTACCGGGCGCACGCGCTGGACAAGGTGGAGCTGCTGGCCCGCGTGCTCCAGGCGCGCGACCGGGGCCTGTCGATGATCTTCACGCGGACCAAGCGGACCG
This sequence comes from Actinosynnema pretiosum, assembly GCF_024171695.1. GTDB lineage: Bacteria > Actinomycetota > Actinomycetes > Mycobacteriales > Pseudonocardiaceae > Actinosynnema > Actinosynnema pretiosum. The sequence goes on from NZ_JAMTCF010000032.1 coordinate 50,995, forward strand.
CGCAGAAGGTCGCCGACGACATGGCCGAGCGCGGGTTCGCGGTGGCCGCCGTGCACGGCGACCTGGGCCAGGGCGCGCGCGAGCAGGCGCTGCGGGCGTTCCGCTCCGGCAAGATCGACGTGCTGGTCGCGACCGACGTGGCCGCGCGCGGCATCGACGTCGAGGGCGTCACGCACGTGGTCAACTACCAGTGCCCCGAGGACGAGAAGACCTACGTGCACCGGATCGGCCGCACCGGCCGCGCGGGCCGCACGGGCGTCGCGGTGACCCTGGTGGACTGGGACGAGATCCCCCGCTGGCAGATGATCAGCGACGCGCTGAACCTGGACAAGCGCGACCCGGTGGAGACCTACTCGACCTCGGACCACCTGTTCGCCGAGCTGGGCATCCCGGCCGGGTCGAACGGCAGGCTGCCGCTGGGGCTGCGCACCCGCGCGGGCCTGGACGCGGAGCCCGAGGAGAACCTGAAGGGCGACAAGAAGCCCGCCAAGGGCCGTCGCCGCGCGGGTCGCTCCGGCCGCTCCGGCGAGGGCGAGGCCGCGTCGAGCGCCCCGCAGACCGCGCAGGCGGGCGAGCCGGGCGAGGAGAAGTCGACCAGGCCGAGGCGCAGGCGCCGCAGCCGGGGCGGCGTGGCGTCGGCCGAGGCGTCCGGCGACGGCTCGGGCGGCACGTCGACGTCCGCGCAGGTCGGCGGCGGCGAGTCGGTCCCGGCGACCGGTCCGGCGCAGGAGCCGAAGGGCGAGGCGTCCGGTGACGCCAAGCCGCGCAGGCGCAGGCGCCGCCGCCCCGCCGGGGAGGCCGGTGCTACCACCGAGTCGGCTCCCTCGGCAGACTGAGGCACGACAGCGATCAAGCCGAGCACTCGGGAGCCGGGCAGTGGTCCAGCCGGAACAGGCGGAGTCGGACGGGCGCGTCGTGCCGGGGGCGCCGGAGGAGGACGTGCTCCGGGCACCGGTCGGGCCGGAGCACCCCGGCGACGGGGTGGTGGACGAACCGGTGCCACCGCCCTCCGCGCACCCGTGGCGCACCCGCCGCGACTACGCGGCGGTGGCGCTGATCGTGGTGGGCGCGCTGCTCGGCGGCCTGCTGGTCTGGCTGACCAGCGACGTGCGCGCCACCACGTCGCAGACCGGGCCGAGCGAGCTGCCCGCGCTGCCGGAGGCGACGGCGCTGCCGCCGTCGCTGTCCGAGGTGTGGCGGGCGGCCAGCCCGGCCACGCCGGAGCCGGTGGTGGCGAACGGGGTCGTGGTGACCGGCGAGGGCGGCGAGGTCGTCGGCCGGGACCCGCTGACCGGTGACGTGCGCTGGCGCTACGCCAGGGACCTGCCGCTGTGCACGGTGTCCACGGCCTGGAACCGGCCGTTCGCCGTGCACACCAAGGGCGAGAACTGCTCGGAGGTCACGTCGCTGGACGCGGCCTCCGGCGCGCGCGGCCCGCAGCGCGACGGCGACGCCGAGACCGGCACCCGGCTGCTGAACGAGGGCTCGCACGTGGTGGTCACCGGCGAGCGGTACTTCGAGGTGTACCGGCGCGACGACCTGGTGCGGTCGATGGAGTACGGCAGGCTCAGGGCGATCGTGAACCCGAACAAGCAGCCGCGCACGAACTGCACGTACGGCTCCTTCGCGGTGACCGGCGGCAAGATCGCGGTGCTGGAGCGCTGCCCCGACCTGGAGTCGGGCGACCGGGTGACCGTGCTCAAGCCGAACCCGGAGAAGTCGGACGAGCCGGGCGTCATCACCACGGTGAGCGTCGGTGCCACGGGCACGCGGGTGGTCGCGGTGACGGCGAACCGGGTGGCGGTGGCCGCGCCGGGCAAGCTGGTGCTGTTCGACTCGCAGACCGGTGGGCTGATCTCCGAGATCCCGGTGGAGGTCACCGAGGCCGAGCTGGCGGGCGACCCGCCGGGCCGGGTGACGCCGACCTACCACAGCACCGCGAACGTCTACTGGCACACCGGGTCGCGCACGATCGCGCTGTCCCTGGAGGACCTGACGCCGCGCTGGACCAGGGAGGGCACGGTCGGGGCGGGCACCACGCTCGCCGGGAAGGCCCTGCTGCCGGTGGCGGACGGGCTGGTCGTGCTGGACCAGGTGACCGGCGAGGAGATCGGGACGATCCCGGTGAACCGGGGCGGGTACGGCGGTGACGTGGTGATGGCGACCAACGGTCCGGTGGTGCTGGAGCAGCGCGGTCCCGAGCTGGTCGCGCTGCGGTAGGGCAGACTCGGCGGGGTGGAGAAGTCGCAGCTCACCCCGCACCGGGCGCTCCGCGTGGACCTGCCGTCGCGGCACGGCCACCTGGCCGCGCTGAGGGCGCCCGCGATCGGCGTCGACCTCGGCGCGACGGCGCTGCTGCTGCCGGGGTTCACCGGCGGCAAGGAGGACTTCGCGCCGCTGCTGGACCCGATCGCCGACGCCGGGTTCGAGGTGGTGTCGGTGGACCTGCCGGGGCAGCACGAGTCGCCGGGGTCCGAGGTGGAGCGGGACCACCGGCCGCAGGCGCTGGGGGCGGTGGTCGCGGAGCTGGTGGGCAAGCTGGCCGCCGAGGGCAGGCGCGTGCTGCTGCTGGGGCACTCGTTCGGCGGGCTGGTGGCGCGCGGGGCGGTGCTGGCCGGGGCGCGGGTCAGCGGGCTGACGCTGCTGTCGTCGGGGCCGTCGGAGCTGCCGCAGGGGGCGCGGCGGACGGCGCTGGAGGCGGGCGAGCGGCTGGTGCGCGAGCGGGGGCTGGAAGCGGCTTACGCGGTGGTCGAGGCCAGGAGGCTGGCCGATCCGCTGCGGGGGCCCGCGTCGGCCGAGCTGGTGGAGCTCTGGCGGACCAGGTACCTGCGGTCGGGGACGGCGGCGATGCTCGGGATGGGCGAGGGCCTGCGGGTCGAGCCGGACCTGGTGGCGAAGCTGGCGCGGGCCCTGCGGGTGTCAGGGACGCCCGCGCTGGTGGTGTGCGGGGACCTGGACGACGCCTGGTCGCCGATCGCGCAGCGGGACATGGCCGAGCGGTTGGACGCGGACTTCGGGGTGCTGCCGGGGGTGGGGCACTCGCCGAACACCGAGGCGCCGGAGGAGCTGCTGGGGGTGCTGCTGCCCACCTGGCGGTCCTGGCTGGGGTAGGGAGCGGGCCGCGAGCGCTCGGGGGGCGCGGCCTCGCCGCACCGCTGCGGGCACTGACGCGCCCGCCGTCGGGTCTGCGGTCGTCGAGCCCGCCGCCGTCGGTCTGCGGTCGTCAGTCCACGCTCATCGGGCCCGTGGCCGTCCGGGCTGCGGCCGTCGCGCCCACCGCTGTCAGGTCCACCGCTGTCAGGTCCACCGCCGTCCCGTCCACGCTCATCGGGCCCGTGGTCGTCACGCCCACCAGAGGAACCACAGGGCCAGCGCGGTCACCAGCACCACCGCCGTCGCCAGTGCGGCCGACGTCCAGCCCCGCGCGCGGTCCGCGACCAGCTGCCCCGCCACCGCCAGCGCCGCCGCGACGGCGTGGCCGGTGACCACTCCGGCGCCGGGACCCGGCACGGCGTGGTCCGAGGCCCAGAACTGCACGACCAGCTCCACCACCAGCAGCAGGACCAGCCCGGCCGCCAGGGAGCCGCTGAAGCCGCGCCACAGGCGCAGCGGCGTCGGGTCCGGGCGCTGCGGGCTGTGCACGCGCGCGGGTCGCGCCGGGAACTCGACGGTCGCCGCGTCACTCATCGCCATTGTTTCCCCATCGTCGGTTGCGCCCTCGTCGTTCCACCAGCGGGGCGGTGGGTGGTCAGGGTGCGAGGAGCGCCCACGGTTCGAGCGGGGGCGCGGCCTCCTGGCCCTCGGGGCAGTGCCGCCGGAAGTCGCACCACGAGCACTGCCTGCCCACCCTCGGCGGGTACACCTCGTCGCGGTCCGCGCCCGCCGCCAGGGTGCTCTCGGCGAGCACGATGTCGTCGGCGGACTCCTCGGCGCGCGCCACGTGCCTGCCGAGGCTCTCCTCGGTGTGCTCCCACACCGCGACCGAGCCGGTCGGCAGGTGGTGCAGCTCCACCCGCGCGCACGGCTTGCGCAGGGTGCGGCGGGCGGCGACCGCGTAGAGGGCGAGCGCCTGGGAGCCGCGCGCGTCGTCGGTGGACAGCGCGTGCTTGCCGGTCTTGTAGTCGACGATCACCAGCTCGCCGCCGCGCAGGTCGATGCGGTCGACCCGGCCCTCGGCGACGATCGTGCCGGTGGGCGCGGACACCCAGCGCTCCACGCCGATCGGGTCGACCGAGGTGTCCAGGCCCTCGACGTAGTCGCGCACCCAGCCCGCGGCCCGGTCCCGGTACTTCCAGGACTGCTCGGCGTCCTGGAAGCCGTCCGACTTCCAGGCGCGGTGGAGCAGCGCGACCGAGCGGTCCGGCGAGCGCTGGGCGGGCGGCAGGTCGAACAGGGCCTTGAGCGCGTTGTGCACGGCCGCGCCCATGGCGCTGTGCGCCCACGGGCCGCCGCGACCGGGGCTCGGCCGGTCGACGTAGGTCATGCGGAACCGACGCGGGCAGTCGGCCCACGTGGCCAGCTTGGCGGGGGTGACCCGGACGAGCTTGCGCGGAGGCGCGCCGAAGTCCAGGCCTAGCTGCTCCTGCACGGGGACAACGCTACCGAGGACCACCGACAGCGCGCACCGAGCACCACCCCTAGCGGGCGGGTTCCCGCGTCGGCCGGGGTCCGCGACCGCTCGCGGACCTACGCCCGGCCCCGGCTACCCGGTGAGGACCTTGCAGCCGGTCGCCCGGTCGGCCAGCTCGTCCAGCACCTCCGGCGCGGTCGTCTCCGCGCCGATCCGGACCGTCTTGTTGGTGCCGTGGTAGTCGCTGGACCCGGTGGTGAGCAGCCCCAGCTCGCGGGCGAGGCCGCGCACCCGGACGCGGGTCGCCGGGTCGTGGTCGGGGTGGTCGACCTCGACGCCCGCGAGGCCCTGCTCGGCCAGCGAGGCCAGCACGGCCTCGCTGATCACCGGGCCGCGCGAGACCGCGAACGGGTGGGCGAGCACGGTCACGCCGCCCGCGTCCTCGATCATCTGGATGGCGCGGGAGACCGGGGTGTCGGTGCGGGGCACGTAGTAGCGGCCCGAGGTGAGGTAGCGGGCGAACGCCTCGTCCACGCTGCCCACGACGCCGCCCCTGATCAGCGCCATCGCCAGGTGGGGGCGTCCGGCGGGCGCGTCGGCGGGCATGGCCGCCATCATCTCGTCGGGGTCGACGGGGAAGCCGTCCTCGCGCATCAGCTCGGCCATCACCCGCAAGCGCTGCCTGCGCTCCAGGCGCAGCCGCTGCTGCTCCTCGACGAGGGCCTGCGAGGTGGGGTCGTAGAGGTAGGCGAGCAGGTGGACGGTGATCACCCTGCCCCGGCCGTCGTCGGAGGCGCAGGAGAGCTCGGCGCCGCGCACCAGGCTCATCCCGGCGGGCAGCGCCGCCGCGGCCTCAGCCCAGCCCGCCGCGGTGTCGTGATCGGTGATCGCGATCGCGTGCAGGCCGGCGTCAGCCGCGGCGGCCACCAGTCCAGCGGGTGTGTCGGTGCCGTCCGACTCGGTCGAGTGGGTGTGCAGGTCGATGCGCACCCGCCCAGTCTGAACTACTAGGGGACCATCTTCTTACCTCGGGCCGCCCGCTGGGCCTTGATCATGGAGAAGCGCTCGGCCTGCGCCTTCTTGTCACCGAAGGTCAGCTCGGAGATGGCGTCGTACACCTCTTCCGGGTTGGGCAGGAACTCCAGGCGGTTGAGCGCCTGGATCTGCCCGGCCGACTCCACGACGAGCGTGCCGAAGCCGAACATGCGTCCGACGAAGGTGCGCTCGTAGGTGAGGTCGGTGACCTTGGAGATCGGCATCATGGCGACCTTGGTGTCGAAGACGCCCGAGGTCAGCATGAACCGCTTGTCGGTGACGACGATCCGCTCCACCCACCACTCGATCACGAGGTAGGCCAGCCTGAGCACCACGATCAGCGACGCGTACCAGAGGATGTTCTGGACGAAGCCGAGGCTCTGGGGCAGCAGCGAGGAAATGATCATGCAGCCCGCGAGCAGCGCGAAGGCCTCCAGGAGGTCTCCCAGGAGCACTGACCAGTGCCTGCGGACCCTGATGACCCTCCGCTCCGTCGACAGCAGGTACTCGTCGGGGTCTCGTGGTGCGAACATGCGTTGACCCTCCGCGCCGGTGGGGGTGGAGCCGGTGAGCCGGGTTGGATCAGAAGAGCTGCTTCACGAAGGTGATGAGCGCCTCAGCCGCTTCCCGGAGCGTGTTCAGGATGTTCGTCACCGTCTGGGCCGCCTGGGTCGGCTCCGCGATGAGGAAGAACAAGAGCAAGCCGACTCCGGCGAAGGTGAGGATCTTCTTCAGGTTCACGATGATCAACCCCGTTCGCTACCGCACCCGTTTGGCGCCAGTGAGACCCGTTGTACCGCACCGGGCAGCGCGTTGGGAGCTTTGTCCCGCACATGGGTCAGCGCGGAGCACCGCCGATCCGGTGCCACAACGGAGAGTAGCCGTAACGCCGGGCACGCGCGACACGATGCGCCGCTCCGGGCCCGCCGGGACCGGCACCGACCGCAGCCCGCCACCTGCTGCGCAGCCCCGATCCCCCAGGTGAGGGAAGGACCGCGACGGGCCGTCGTCCGTTCGGCCCCCTCGGGGCCGATCACCGGAGCTTGATCGTCCGAATGTCCGCAAAACAAATACGCAGAGTGACGATCTCCGGGCAGCAAGGAACTCCGGCGCCACCCCGCCACGAGGGCGCGCGCGAGCCGCAGGCAAGCCCTCTGCCTGCGCCTATCGGGAGATCGAATGCCCCGGCGACGCTTCGGGCACACCTGTTCACCGGCAGTTGCGATCTTCGCCACACCGGTGATCGCCACCGGGGTCGCGGACCGCAGGGAAGGCGGTCCCGAGCTCCGGGGGTGATCTTTTCTACCACCCGGACGCGTGAGGTTCCCGTGAGGCGCGAGCCGGTCGGGTGGAGTGGGTGGTTGAGGGGTTGACCTGCGGGTGACGCCGTAGGTGCGGTTGGTGACCAGCGCTTCACCGACGTGCTCTTAGTGAGCGCTGAACAGGGCGAGCACACCGAGAGCAGCGGGAAGGCGGGGTGGTGTGATCTTGATCATCCGCCGCGACCGCCCACAGCACGGGGACCACCGCCGCACAGGCGACCGCCCGCAGCCAGGGGGACCGCCCGCAGCCCGGCAGAGCGGCCCCGGCTCGGCGACACGGGCGACCGCCCACAGCTCGACGGACCGGCCCCGGCTCGGCGGCCCCGGCTCGGCAGCGCGGTCCTGGCCGGGGCGGGCCGGGCGAGCCCTCACACGAGCCAGGCGGCCCGCACCGCCACCAGGTGAGCCCTCACGCCACCTAGGTGCGCCCTCGCCGCCGCCCAGGACCTGGGTGCGCCCTCATGCCAGCCAGGTGAGCCGCTGCCCCCTGGGCGCCGTGAGCGCAAGCGCCTCCGCCGACCGCACCTCTCCTCCCTCAACCCGCACCAGCCCGACCACGTGCCCGTCCTCGAGCTCGGACCGCCCCGGCAGCAGGTGCTCCAGCCCGGTCCCGTACGCCTCCAGGCTCACCCACGTCAGCGCCCGCCCCACCCCGCGCAGCGCCTCCACGAAGTCCGCCACCGGCACGTACGGCAGCACCATGCTCGTCAGCACCACCAGCGGCTGGTCCTCGGGCACCAGCGCGACCGCCTTCCCGAGGTCCGCCACCGCGTCCCCGGTCACGAACTCCGGCTTCGCCTTGCGCTGCGCGGCGGCGGCGACGCCCAGCAGCCGCAGCCGCTCCGGCTGGTCCGCCCACACGCAGGCCTCCAGCCACGCGTAGGTCTCCTCGTCCTCCAGGTCGGCGGGCGCGCGGTCCAGCCCGACCCTGGCCCCGACCTTCACCGACTTGGGCAGCTTGGGCAGCTCGGCGCCGGGGGCCAGCTCCAGCACGCAGTGCACGCCCACGGTCGCCTTCGCCGGTCCCACGGCGACCTGCCCGGCCTGCTCGGTCTGGTACCGGTACGAGTACCGGTCGACGCCCAACAACAACCCGGCCGAGCACCCGACCTCCACCAGCCCCACCGGTCCCTTGACCCGCGCGAGCGCCGGGTAGATCAGCGCGGCCCGCCCGACCTCGTTGCCCTGGGTGCTCCGGGTGGAGATCAGCTCGCGCATCTGGTCGGCCCGCTCCAGCACGAACTCCCGGAACAGCGGCCAGGTGCCCTCGTCCGGCCCGTGCGTGCCGCCGAGCGTCGGGTAGTAGCGGGACAGCGGGTGCACGGGCTCGGCCTGCGCGAGCCGGTGCGCGGCGGCCAGCAGCAGGGTGGGGCGCGCGAAGCGCTCGGGCGCGGCGGTCAGCAGACCGGCCACCGCGTCGTCGGCCGCGGCGCGCGCGGCCAGGTGCGCGTACAGCGGGGAGACGTCGGCCGCCCCGCGCTCCGCGAACGACGCCAGCCGCTCCCGCACCAGTTCGAGTGAGGTCACTTCGCTCCTTCGCTCGGGCCTGCCGTTTCGGCGCGAACGGCCCTCGGCCCCCGTCGGGGAGCGCTGGGGCGTCGTCGCCTCCGGGGTGGGAACACCGCTCCCGCCCCTGTTGTACCCCGCCGGGGTCGGGGCCAGACGCGGCGGTCCCGCACCGCGCGGAGCGGCTCACCCGCTGGTCACGGCGTCGCGCACCCCGCCGTGGGAGCCGCGCGGCCCAGCTGTCACGCCCGGTGTGACAGACGTCCCGAACGGTGTGACGGGCCTCCCGGCCGGGCTGCACGACAGCGTGAATCGAACGGGAGTAGGATCTGGAACTGGTTCGTGCGGCTCTCCATGCGTGGGATGAGCCCGGACCGCTACCTGAGGAGGTGAGGAGTCGCGATGAGCAACGATCCCCATCCTGCGAGTACCTCGCGCGTCCTCATCGGAGGGTCTGCTTCCCGCAGCTAGGCCCTTGCTCCCGGTCGGGGACGTGCCGTCGTCGTTTCACCGCTCCACCTTCGACGCGCCCGCACCCTCCGGAGGTACACCGTGCCCAGCCTGCCCTCTTTCGGCGGTTTGAGCGGTTTCAGAGGCCGTTCCGCCGTTCGCGCCCGCCGCACCGAGTCGGCCCGCGCCCCGCTGCCCGTGCCGCTGTCGGCGTACGTCGTGGACTGCGGCGTGTACGTCGACGGCAGCAGGCTGCCCGGCCGCTGGACGCACACCGACGCGGTGGACGAGGTGCGCAAGCGCCGCGAGGGGTTCGTCTGGATCGGCCTGCACGAGCCGGACGAGGAGCAGATCCAGGGCGTGGCCGAGACGTTCGGGCTGCACGAGCTGGCCGTCGAGGACGCGGTGCACGCGCACCAGCGGCCGAAGCTGGACCGGTACGACGACATGCTGTTCATGGTGTTCAAGACCGTCCGGTACGTGCAGAACGAGTCGCCGAGCACCGCGAACGAGATCGTCGAGAGCGGCGAGATCATGGTGTTCCTCGGCCGCGACTTCGTCATCACCGTGCGGCACGGCAACCACTCCGGGCTCGCCGTGGTGCGCAAGCAGCTGGAAAGCGACCCCGACAAGCTGCGCATCGGCCCGGCCGCCGTGCTGCACTCGATCGCCGACCACGTGGTGGACAACTACCTGGACGTGACGTCGAAGATCGAGAGCGACATCGACCAGATGGAAGCGCTGGTGTTCGCGCCGCGCGGCGGGGTCAGCTCCGACCAGATCTACCTGATGAAGCGCGAGGTGCTGGAGCTGCGGCGCGCGGTGATGCCGCTGGCGGTGCCGCTGCGCAGGCTGGCCGAGGGCTACACGCCGCTGATCCCCGAGCAGGTGCGGTCCTACTTCCGCGACGTGGACGACCACCTCACCGAGGTGTCCGAGCGGGTCATGAACTTCGACGAGCTGCTCACCACGCTCGTCAACGCCGTGCTGGCGACCATCACGCTCCAGCAGAACGGCGACATGCGCAAGATCACCTCGTGGGCGGCGATCATCTCCGTCCCGACGATGGTGGTCGGCGTGTACGGCATGAACTTCGACTACATGCCCGAGCTGCACTGGCGTTTCGGCTACCCGCTGGTGATCGCGGTGATCCTGCTGGCGTGCCTCGCGCTCTACCGGATATTCCGCAGGAACCGCTGGCTGTAGTCGCTTCCCCGCACGCCCCGACCGACGGGAACCCCACCATGACCAGGCTCCTGACCAACCCCCTGTTCTGGGTCCTCACCTTCCTCCTGTGCTGGCTGGCCACCGTCACGGTGATCATCGCCGGCCAGCCCTGACCCCCGTCACGTCCAGGGGCCGCTCTCCCAGGTGAAGGGCGTCCCGTGGGGCCCGCCGACCCCGAGCCGCAAGGACCGCCCGGCGGGCCACAGCTTGAGCAGCAACTGGAACTCGTAGGGCCGGGCCGGGTCGTGCCCACGTCGCGACTCGAACACCAGCAGCGCCAGCGGAGCCGCCGCGGTGGCCCGCTCAGCCGCAGCGGCGAGCACCGCCCTCCCGGCCGCCCGCTCGGCGGCGGACGCGTACTGCCACACCACCGAGTGCCACACCACCGTCAACACGTCCCGCTCGGGCCGAGCGAGCTGCTCCCCCAACCACTCGGCGGCCGACGCCCGCCGAACCGGAACCGGGTCCACGAGGGCCAGGTCCAACGCGGCCCCGAGCCGCACCCACCGCTCCCGCTGATCGGCCCACACGAACGAGAGCAGGTGCTGCCGCCCGTCCACAGTGGACACGTCAACCGGGTTGGGATCGCAGCCGCCACGACCCACGAGGCGAAGCGGGCGGTCGAGGTCGCCGTCGGGCTCGCCGCTCCAGCCGGTGTCGAGCCGGAGCGGGCTGCCGGGGTCGCCGAGCACCCGGTCGCCGTGCAGGTAAGCCACCCGGTGCGGCCTCAAGTTCAACCCACCACTGGCCCCAACTTCCAACAACCGCACCGGAAACGGCGTCCGCCGCCCAGCCGCAGCAGCGGCGAGGGCCGTAGCCGTGTGCAACCCTCCGAACAGCGGCCCGCTGCGCCCAGGCTCGTTGGTCTGCACCGTCGTGGTGTCGACGAGGGCCCGCAACTCGTCAGCGTGCTCCTCCACCACCCCCGCAGCGTCCGCCCAGAGCACCCCGAGCTCAGGAGTCCCACCAACGGTCGGGTAGTGCGCGGCAAGCGCAGGCGCACGCCCCTCAAGCACGATCCGGTGCACCGCAGCCGCAAACCGCAACGCAGGCACATCCCCAGCCCGAGCCCACTCGGCATTGGCCATGACCCGCCTGGTGGGCCCACCACCATCAAGATCAGCAGAAGCGCCCGCGAGAAGCGCAGAGGTGAGCGGACTGGCTCCCGCGCAGTCCCTGGCCGACTGGCGGAAGAGTTCGGCGAGCACGCGCAGACGCTAACCCGGAACCCACCACAAGACACCAAATCCCACACACTTTCACCCCAGGAGAGGCCACAACAACAACGAGGCCGAGGCCCCAGAGGACCGCAAGCCGACCGCACTCCCAGCCCACAGCCCAGGCCGCCTCGCGGGCTGCGGGGCGAGCGCAGCGAGCCCGCAGCCGCCCCATCCCGCGTCCCTCTTCTCCGTGTGGCCTGGCGCAGCCCGAGCGCAGGTGAGGTGATCTCAGTGAGGTCTGTGCTGGTCAGGTCCCGCGGGCATGGCACAGGGAGCCTTCCGGTAGGACTGGATTTGCGAAGACCCCGTCCAGGAAAGACTCCCTGTGATCCCCCATCCTGCCATCCTCGACGTCCCCCACGCACTGGCCAGGCACCTGGCCCACCTGCTCAATGCCGAACGCCACCGCCGGGGCACCCGCGCCGGAACCCGCGCCCTGACCTGCTTTAACCAGGCCGTATTGGGCCTGCGGTGGCTGCGCGACCACACCGACCCCGCCCGCCTGGCCCGCGACCACCGCGTCTCCCGCGCCACCGCCTACCGCTACCTCGACGAGGTCCTGAAAGTCCTCG
>NZ_JAMTCF010000033.1 GCF_024171695.1 Actinosynnema pretiosum
CCAGAGTACAGGGCAGGTTACCCACGTGTTACTCACCCGTTCGCCGCTCGTGTACCCCGAAGGGCCTTACCGCTCGACTTGCATGTGTTAAGCACGCCGCCAGCGTTCGTCCTGAGCCAGGATCAAACTCTCCAATAATGAATGAGTTGATCGCTCGGACAACACTGACAAAATGTCAGTTGTCCAGTAACAATCTCAAAGGAATCCTCTTGACGAGGATCATAATTTACTGGCTATTCGGCACGCTGTTGAGTTCTCAAAGAACACGCGCACACCATCACGTTCCGCAAGCGCGGCCCGATCCGAGGCTAGTGCTTCATTCTACGTTTGTGCTTGAAACCAGACGCCCTTGGCCGCAGCACCTCAAGAAGAGGCCGGGCTGGGTCTTCCGTTTCGCAGGTCACCCACTCTACCACACGATCTGGGAGCTTGGTTCGTGACCCTGGTCTTCCGCCGCGCTCCGTTCCGGTGTTTCCCGGCCCGTTCCGCGCTGGCAGAGAGAAAGTTACACGCACCCGAACTCGAGGTCAAATCGGGGGCGCAGGCCAGTGCAGCAGCACCAAACCGCAGGTCAAGCGGCCTGCGGCAGGCCTACCGACACGCTATCCGACCCACCGCGACCACAACAGTGTGACCGCGATCACACTAAAAGATGACGGAGGCCGCCGTCCCTAGCGGGGACGGCGGCCTCGGTGAACGAAGTAAGAGCAGGTCAGCGGCCTGCGGACCGGATCAGCGCTGGACCTTCACGCCCGCGGTGTTCCGCTTGCCGCGCCGGACGACCAGCCAGGTCCCGTGCAGCAGGTCCTCCTCGGAGGGCACCCACTCCTCGTCGGTCACCTTCGCGTTGTTCACGTAGGCGCCGCCCTCCTTGACCGCGCGCCGCGCCGCGCCCCTGCTGTCGGCGAGCCCGGAGGTCACCAGCAGGTCCACGATCGTGGGCTTGTCCGCGAGGGCGACCTCGCCGGACGGCACCTCGGCCATGGCCGCGTCGAGCGTCGACAGGTCCAGCTCCCGCAGCTCGCCCCGGCCGAACAGCGCCTGGCTGGCCGCGACGACCTGCTCCCGCTCGTGCTGCCCGTGCACCAGGTCGGTGAACAGCTCGGCCAGCTTGCGCTGCGCCGCCCGCAGGTGCGGGGCGCTCTGCATCTGCTCCTCCAGCTCCGCGATCTCCTCGCGGGACAGGAAGCTGAACAGCCGCAGGTAGTGGATGACCTCGGCGTCGCCGACGTTCACGAAGTACTGGTACCAGGCGTACGGCGAGGTCATCGACGGGTCGAGCCACACGTTCCCGCCACCGGTGGACTTGCCGAACTTCCGGCCCTCGGAGTCGGTCACCAGCGGCGCGGTCATCGCGTGCACGGTGCGCCCCTCGACCTTGCGGATGAGGTCGACGCCGCCGACGAGGTTGCCCCACTGGTCGGAGCCGCCGATCTGCAGCGCGACGCCGTGGTCGCGGTGCAGGCGCAGGTAGTCGTGCGACTGGAGCAGCAGGTAGCTGAACTCGGTGAACGACATGCCGTCGCTGGCCAGCCGGCGCTTGACCGTCTCGCGGGCGAGCATGACGTTGACCGAGAAGTGCTTGCCGACGTCGCGCAGGAACTCCAGCACCGGCATCGGGCCGGTCCAGTCCAGGTTGTTGACCACGATCGCCCCGGTGGGGCTGTCGTCGAACTCGACGAACCGCTCCAGCTGCCCCTTGATCCGCCCGACCCACTCGGAGACGGTGTCCACCGGGTTGAGCTGGCGCTCGGCCGTGTCGCGCGGGTCGCCGATCATGCCGGTGGCGCCGCCCGCGAGGATGACCGGCCGGTGACCGGCCTTCTGGAAGCGGCGGAGCATCAGCAGGGGGACGAGGTTGCCCGCGTGCAGGCTCGGGGCGCTCGGGTCGAAGCCGCAATAGAGGGTGAGCGGCCCCGAGTCGAGGTCCTTGCGCAGGGCGTCGAGGTCGGTGGACTGCGCGATCAGGCCGCGCCAGGTCAGCTCGTCGAGGATGTGCTCACTCACGCGGACCATTGTCGCCCACGCGGTCCACCGGTTTTGACCGGCATCACTCCCCCACCCGGTGGAAGGCGGCGGTGGCGAGGACGGCGGCGTGGTCGGCGGGCGAGTAGCCGTGGCCGGTGAAGCGCTCGACGGCGGTGAGGCCCTTGGCCGCCCGGTGGCGGTGGTCGGTGACGTCCAGGCCGTCGAGCAGCGCGCGGACCTCGTCGGGGCAGCCGTCCGGGACGCTGAACGGCTCGAACGAGATCAGCACCCGACCGCGCTCGGCGAAGGACAGGGTGGTCAGGGCGCCGACGGTCCAGAACATGCTCGCGGCGCGGCCGTGCCCGGACAGCCGGGCGAGGAGCGAGGGGGCGGCGCACTGGTGGCCGTTGTCCTCCCAGAGGGCGAACACGCCGTCGGCGACCTCGGCGAAGGCGATCCACGGGATGAGCACCCGGTGGTCGGCCTCGGCGCGGACGCGCTCCCGCTCGGCGGGGCCGACCGGGGGCGAGCTGCTGCCGAGGGCGGTGAGCAGGCGCTCGCGGGTGGTCCCGGTGACGACGGTGACGGTGCTGGCCTGGGCCAGGTCGCTGTCCTCGACCCAGCGGTGGTGCGCCCAGGGCGGGGTGGGGCGGTCGGGCTCGGGTTCGCCGCGCAGGCGGTGGCCGAGGCGGTCGGTGCGCTTGTGGACGACCTGGGGCGCGCGGGGCGCGGGCCAGACGGTGATCGAGTAGTGCTCGGTCTCGTCGCCGTCGCGGCTGCTGGCCTCCACGAGGGCGCGGTAGTCGCCGGGCCAGGGCGGGGTCTCCACGACGGGCTGCGCGTGGAAGGGGCGCATCCTGGCGGGCATCCAGCGCAGGTCGGGCAGGGGCGCGCCGTCGAGCGTGGCTCCACCACGGGGAGCGGTCCAGCTGACCTCCGCGACCTCGTCGGCGTGGCGGACGTCCGGGGTGGCGGGTTCGCGCTGGGCGCGGAAGCTCACGGAGACGCGTCCGTCCGCGACGCCGGTGCGGATGGCGATTCCGCCGTCCACCTCGGTGACCAGGCCGTTGCCCGAGAAGTCCGGATCGGCGTCGGCGGGGAGCGGCTGCTCGACGATGGTGAAGCGGCACCGGGTGGTGGTCGCGCTCACCCCCGCGTTCAGGCGTTCCGGGTACTCGGCGCGGTGGGCCTCCAGCGCGGCCTCGGCGTAGCCGTCGGGTTCCGGGAGGGTCGGGATCAGCAGGGCTGCGGCGGCGGCACCGGCCGCGACGGCCGCCGGGTGGCCCGAGCTCGGGATCAGGCGGCGCAGCACCGCGGCGGCGACCGCGACGCCGAGCGCGAGGTGCGCGGCGCCGTGGTGGGCGGAGACGGTCTCCTCGTCGCCGGAGCCCGGTCCGGCCAGGGCGTCGGCGAGCGCGGGGTGCGCGGCGAGGGTGGCGGTGAGGTCGGCGATGACGTCGGTCGCGCCCCGGTGGACGGCTTCGACGTCCGCGAACCCCTGCTCCGCCGGGCCCGCGCCCATGAAGGTGATCGTCGTGAACGGGCCCGTGGGCGGTGGCAGGACGTCGGCGCGCAGTCCGGGTGGGACGGTGGTGGTGAGGGTGTCCAGGGCCGGGGCGAGGGCGGGGAGCGCCTGCTCCGCGCTCTCCCACGAGCCGTCCAGGCTCATGGCGAGGGCGGCGCGGCTCCGGGGGAACGGGGCGGACTCGCGCGGTGGGGCCTGGCGCAGGCGACCCAGGGTCGCGGCGGGTCCGGTCGGGATCAGGGGGCGCAGTCTGGCGACGTCGGCGGCGATGGCGGTGGCTAAGGCGTCGATCTCACCCATGTGGCCATCTTGCACTACGCACCGTCACTGATCGGTTCACTCCTGGCGGCCAGACTTCGCACTGATGGTCAATTGCACCGCGACGCCGCGTGGTCCAGGTTGACGGGCATGGCGAGTGATCTGCAGAAGCGGAAGATGTCCGCGGTCTTCGGCGCGATGGACGCCAACGGGGACGGCAAGCTGGAGAAGGCCGACTTCGACGCGCTCACGAAGCGGTGGCTCGCGGTCAGCCGGGACGCGGACGCCGAGGTGCTGCGCTCGACCATGGACCGGTGGTGGACGGTGCTGCGCGAGGCGTCGGACCACAACGACGACGACGAGGTCACGCTGGACGAGGTGATCACGGCGGCGGGCGACCAGATGCTGATGGTGGACCTGGTGGTGTCGACCGCCGAGGCGATGTTCGCGGCCGTGGACCTGGACGGCAACGGGTCGATCACCGCGCAGGAGTACGCGACGATGATCCACGCCTGGACGGGCAACGACGCGTCGACCGACGAGGTGTTCGCGCTGCTGGACCTCAACGGCGACGGGGAGCTGTCCAAGTCGGAGTTCGCGCGGCACTGGGTGGAGTTCTGGGCGGGCGACGACCCGGACGCGCCCGCGAACAACGCGTTCGGGCTGATCTGACGGACCCGGCCGGGGCGGGCGCGCGCGGGATCAGCGGACCCGCGTGCGCCCGCCCTTCCGGTACGCGCTGACGGCGGGCGAGTCGACCCAGAAGCGCCAGGGGACGTCCACCGCGACGGCCACGCCCACGCGCGGTCCGGTGCGGACGGTCTCCACCGGCTCCCCCGCGTAGAGCCGCACGGTCGAGTCGGCCGAGGTGAGGTCGACGCCGTTGTGGGCGCGGTCGAGACCGAGCACGCCGGTGAGCCGGGCGGGGCCCTTGGCCAGCTCGGCGTCGGTGCGGGCGGCGGGCCTGCGGGCGCGGGCCAGCTCGATCCCGGACACCACCTCGCCCGCCCTGATCAGCACGGCCCCCGGCACGCCGTCGGTGAGCGAGACGACGTTGCAGCAGAAGTGCATCCCGTACACGAAGTACACGTACAGGTGACCGGCCGGGCCGAACATGACGTCGTTGCGCGGGGTGCGCCCCCGGTAGCAGTGCGACGCGGGGTCGTCACCGCCCCGGTAGGCCTCGACCTCGACGATCCGCACGCCGACCACGCCCTCGTCGGTGGTGCTCTCCAGGACCACGCCGAGCAGGAGCTTGGCGGCGTCGACCGGGTCGACCGCCAGCTCCCGCTCGGTCAGCTGCCTGCGCGCGGGCTCAGCGGGAGCGGGCAACGGAGACCTTGTCCCGCAGCCTCTTCAGCTGCTCGGCGACCCGGACCGGCGCGGTGCCGCCGTGGGCGTCGCGCGAGGCGATGGAGCCCTCGACGGTGAGCACCGAGCGCACCTCGGGGGTGAGGTGGGGGGAGATGGCGGCGAACTCGTCGTCGGTCAGCTCGTCCAGCCCGACGCCCCGGTTCTCGGCGGCGCGCACGCACTCGCCCGCCGCCTCGTGGGCGATGCGGAACGGCACGCCCTCGCGGACCAGCCACTCGGCGATGTCGGTGGCCAGGGTGAACCCGGCGGGCGCCAGCTCGGCCATGCGGTCGGTGTCGAAGCGCAGGGTGGCGATCATGCCGGTGAGGGCGGGGAGCAGCAGCTCCAGCTGCTCGACCGAGTCGAACAGGGGCTCCTTGTCCTCCTGCAGGTCCCGGTTGTAGGCCAGCGGCTGGGCCTTGAGGGTGGCGAGCAGACCGGTCAGGTTGCCGATGAGCCTGCCGGACTTGCCCCTGGTCAGCTCGGCCACGTCGGGGTTCTTCTTCTGCGGCATGATCGAGCTGCCGGTGGACCAGGCGTCGTCGAGCACGGCGAAGCGGAACTCGGCGGTGGTCCAGATGATGACCTCCTCCGCGATGCGGGAGAGGTTGACGCCGATCATGGCGAGCACGAACGCGATCTCTGCGGCGAAGTCGCGGGAGGCGGTGCCGTCGATGGAGTTCTCGACGGGGCCGTCGAAGCCGAGGTCGGCGGCGACCATGGCCGGGTCGAGGCCCAGCGAGGAGCCCGCGAGCGCGCCGGAGCCGTAGGGGGACACGGCGGTGCGGCGGTCCCAGTCGGCGAGGCGGTCGACGTCGCGCAGCAGGGCCTGGCCGTGCGCGAGCAGGTGGTGGGCCAGCAGCACGGGCTGCGCGGACTGCAGGTGGGTGCGGCCGGGCATGACCGCGCCGGGGTGCCGGTCGGCCTGGCCCGCGAGGGCGTCGACGACGTCCAGGACGCCGGTGGTGACGCGGCGGGCGGCGTCGCGCAGCCACATCCGGAACAGGGTGGCGACCTGGTCGTTGCGCGAGCGGCCCGCGCGGAGCTTGCCGCCCAGCTCGGCGCCCGCGCGCTCGATGAGGCCGCGCTCCAGGGCGGTGTGGACGTCCTCGTCGGCGAGGGTCGGGACGAACGCCCCGGACTCGACGTCGGCGGCCAGCACGTCGAGCGCGGCGTGCATCCGGGTCAGCTCGTCGTCGCTGAGCAGCCCGGCGCGGTGCAGCACGGCGGCGTGGGCGCGGGAGCCCCTGATGTCGTACGGGGCCAGCCGCCAGTCGAAGTGCGTGGACGCCGACAGCAGTGCCATCGCTTCGGCCGGCCCGCTGGCGAACCTGCCGCCCCACAACGCGCTCACCTGGAACAACTCCCTCACAGCCGGTGTTCGTGGCAGTGCCGCTGGGCACTGGTGGTGCTGGCGCCGGGGTGGCCGGCGCCGGGTGGGACGCGCCTCAGCGGGCGGTCCCGGCGTGGACTTCGGCGGGCGCGCTCCCGGTGGGCGCGCTCCGGTCGGGTGCCATTCTGCACCGCTGCCCGGTGGATGCCCGCCGGGACACCGGCGGGTCGTCCGCGCGGGCGGTCACCACGGCGGGGCCGTCGCCCAGGCGCAGGGTGACGCGGCCGGTGACGTGGCGCCCGGTGGCCGCGAGCTCGGCGTCGAGGTCGCGGCGCGACGGGGTGGACCAGCCGCCCGCGAGCACGAGCTGCGTCCAGCAGCGCTCGACCAGGCGCTTGCGGCGCAGCGCGTCCGGGTCGAGGGTGAGCTGCTCCAGCGCGCGGTGCGCGGTGGTGAGGACGCGGGCGCCGGGGGTTCCGGTGCGGCGGGTCAGCTCCTGGAGGGCTTGGCGGGCGGTGTGGGTCTCGCCGTCGAGCGCGACGGGGACGCCCCGGTCGAAGGTGACGGTCAGCTCGACCTGGTCGGGCGGGGTCGCTCCCGGACGGTCCCAGAGGGACGTCGGGCCGGTGGACGAGCAGGCCAGGGGCGCGCGGGGGCTCGGGACGAGGGCGTCGGGGGCGAGCGCGGCCAGGTGGACGGCCAGGTGGCTGCCGGGACGGCCGTGCGCGATCCGGGTGGCGCCGAGGCGCTCGGCGGCCGGGACCAGGTGGGTGGCGAGCGCCGCGTGGGCGAGGGCGGGGCCGAGCGGGCGGGGGTCGGCGTGCGGCGCGTTGGCGCGCAGGGCGGGCAGGCAGTGCTCGTCGGCGAACGCGTCGCGGGCGTCCACGACGACGGCGTCGGCCGCGCCCGCCGCGAGCGCTGCGCGGACCGCGCGGGCCACCTCGCCGCTGCCCTGGCCGAGGTCGACCACGACGGCGGCGACCGGGCCGGTGAGCGCGCGCAGCGCGGCGGTGGAGGCCGGGCCTCCGGAGAAGGCGACAGCGGTCAGCACGGGCCCTCCTGCACGAACGGGACCCGCCGGGTGGCGGGCTTGGTGGGAATTCCGGCTCACCTCCGGGTGGTGGGGCGCCGGGTTGGGGCGGGCCGGGGGGCGAGCATCGGGTGGTGGTCCTTAGGGCCGGGCTCTTGGGGTGGGCACCGGGTGGTGGGCCGCTTGCGCACTACCCGGTCAGCGGACGATGACCCGCTTGCTCAGGACCACACGGCCCGCCGAGCAAGCAACGGCCAGGACGCGCGGGCCACTGCGGCTCACTCGCCACCCTGTCGAGCGGCGGACTGCGAAGTGCCTGTGCCACGACTCTGCCAACTGTTGACAGACAACAGTTGGCAGTTCAGAGCGCCCGAATACACAAACACCTGAACACTCCCGCCGGGCGGCAGGTGCGCTCGCGATCCCGAGGCACGTTCCCCGGAATCGCACCCGCCCAAGGCACGCCCACCAGAGGCAAGCCCTCGAGAAGCACATCCGTCAGAGGCAAGCCCGCCAAAGGCACCCACAGCCAGAAGCACGCCCGCCGGAGGCACGCCCCGCCGGAGGCGAGCCGCCTTACACCCCTGCGTCGCCCGCCGTCCGCTGCTCCGCCAGCGCCGTCACCTTCGCGGCCAGGTCGGCGCCGCTGAGCGGCTCGCGGGCGACCACCAGGATGGTGTCGTCCCCCGCGATGGTGCCGACGATGTCGTGCAGCGCCGCCCGGTCCAGCGCGCTGGCCAGGAACTGCGCCGCCCCCGGCGGGGTGCGCAGCACGGCGAGGTTGCCGGAGTGGTCGACCGACACCAGCAGCTCCTCCAGGACCCTGGTGAGCCGGGTGGTGCCGCCCTGGACGCCGCGCACGGGGCTGCCGTCCTCGGGGATGACGTACACCGGCGCTCCCCCGTCGGGGCCGCGCAGCTTGACCGCGCCCAGCTCGTCCAGGTCGCGCGACAGCGTGGCCTGGGTGACGTCGACGCCCTCGGCGCCGAGGATCTTGGCGAGCTCCGCCTGGCTGCGCACCGCGTTCTGGCTGACCAGCTCCACGATGCGGGCCTGCCGGGCGGTTCTGCTCACGACGGTCGCCCGAGCAACCAGACCAGGAGCGCCTTCTGGGCGTGCAGCCGGTTCTCGGCCTCCTCCCACACCGCGCTGGACGGGCCGTCGATGACCTCGTCGGTGATCTCCCAGCCCCGGTGCGCGGGCAGGCAGTGCAGCACCGTGGTGCCGGGCACGCCGGTGGCGGCGAGCAGGCCCGCGTTCACCTGGTACGGGGTGAACGGGCGGGTGCGGTCGCGGCCGTCGTTCTCCTGGCCCATGGACGTCCAGGTGTCGGTGACCAGCACGTCCGCGCCGTCGACGGCCGCGCGCGGGTCGGTGATCACCTCGACCGAACCGCCGGTCTCGGCCGCGCGCCTGCGCGCGTCCTCCAGCACCCACGGCGCGGGCTGGAACGCCTCGGGGGCGGCGACGCGCACGTGCATCCCGGCGGTGACGCCGCCGAGCAGGGTCGAGTTCGCCATGTTGTTGGCGCCGTCGCCCAGGTAGGTGATGGTGAGGCCGGCGAGGCGGCCGTGGACGCGCCGCACGGTCTGCAGGTCGGCGAGCACCTGGCAGGGGTGGAACTCGTCGGTGAGCGCGTTGACCACGGGCACGCGGGACACCGACGCCATCGCTTCGATGCGCTTCTGCGCGAAGGTGCGCCACACGACGGCGTCGACGTAACCGGACAGGATGCGGGAGGTGTCCTCGATGGTCTCCTCGCGGCCGAGCTGCATGGAGCGGCCGTCCACGATGACCGGGTTGCCGCCGAGCTGGGCGATGCCCACCTCGAACGAGAGCCGGGTGCGGGTGGAGTTCTTCTCGAAGATCACCGCGACGGACTTGGGGCCCGCGAGCGGCTTGGGGCCGATCGGGTCGGCCTTGAGCTCGTCGGCGAGGTCGAGGACCTCGGCCTGCTCCTGCGGTGTGAGGTCGTCGTCGCGGAGGAAGTGGCGGGGGGACATGCGTTCAGGACTCCAGACAGGACGGGAGGTCGGCCACCAGCCGGTGGGCGTCGACCTCGTCGAGCACCAGCGGCGGCGCCAACCGGATGACGTCGGGCTGGACGGGGTTGACCAGGTAGCCCGCCCGCTTGGCGGCGGCGGCCGCGGCGGCCGACACCGGTTCGCGCAGCAGCACGCCCAGCAGCAGGCCCGCGCCGCGCACCCCGGCCACGAGCGGGTGGTTCAGCGCCTCGATGCCCGCGGCGATGCCCTTGCCGACCGAGGAGGCGTGCTCCAGCAGGCCGTCGGCGGCGATGGTGTCGAGCACGGCGAGCGCGGCGGCGCAGCACACCGGGTTGCCGCCGAAGGTGGTGCCGTGCTGGCCGGGCTGGAACAGGTCCTTGGCCGGGCCGAACGCGAGGCACGCGCCGAGCGGCAGGCCGCCGCCGAGGCCCTTGGCGAGGGTGACGACGTCGGGGACGATCCCGGCCTGCTGGAAGGCGAACCAGGAGCCGAGCCGGCCGACGCCGGTCTGCACCTCGTCCACGACGAGCAGCGCGCCGTGCTCGGCGGTGATGCGGCGGGCCTCCTGGAGGTAGCCCTCCGGGGGCACGACCACGCCGTTCTCGCCCTGGACCGGCTCGACGAAGAACGCGGCGGTGTCGTCGTCGATCGCCGCTTCGAGCGCCGCGACGTCGCCGAACGGGACGTGCTCGACGCCGGGGACGAGCGGCTCGAACGGGGTGCGCTTGCCGGGCTGGCCGGTTAGCGCGAGCGCGCCCATGGTTCGGCCGTGGAAGCCGCCGGTGGTGGCGACGACCTTGGTGCGGCCGGTGCGGCGGCTGAGCTTGAGCGCGGCCTCGTTGGCCTCGGCGCCGGAGTTGCAGAACAGCACGCGGCCGTCGCCGTGCAGCCCGGCCAGGTCGAGCAGGCGCTCGGCGAGGTCGAGCGAGGGGCGGTTGAGGTACAGGTTCGAGGTGTGGCCGAGCTTGCCGATCTGCTCGGTGACGGCGGCGACCACGGCCGGGTGGGCGTGCCCGAGGGCGTTGACGGCGATGCCGCTGACCAGGTCCAGGTAGCGGTTGCCGTCGGTGTCCCACACGAACGCGCCCTCGCCGCGCTCCAGGGCGAGGGCGGGCGTGCCGTAGTTGTCCATCATCACGGCCTGCCAGCGCTGCTGGTCGCTCATTCGCCGTTCCCCTCCTCGTGTTCGGTCACCATCGTCCCGACGCCCTCGGAGGTGAAGACCTCCAGCAGCAGCGAGTGGGCGAGCCTGCCGTCGATGACGTGCGCCTGCGGCACGCCCCCGCGCACGGCGCGCAGGCACGCCTCCATCTTGGGCACCATGCCGCTGTCCAGCGAGGGCAGCAGCGCCTCCAGCCGGTCGGCTCCGATGCGGGCGACCAGGGAGTCGCGGTCGGGCCAGTCCGCGTACAGGCCCTCGACGTCGGTGAGGACGACGAGCTTGCGGGCCTTCAGGCCCACGGCGACGGCGCCCGCGGCGGTGTCCGCGTTGACGTTGTGCACCACGCCCGCCGCGTCCGGGGCCACCGTGGAGATGACCGGGATGCGACCTGCGCGGATGATGTCGAGCACCGCGTCGGGGTTGACCGCGACGATGTCTCCGACGAGACCCAGGTCGACGTGCTCGCCGTCGACGACGGCGCCGCGCCGCTCGGCGGTGAGCAGGTGGGCGTCCTCCCCGGACAGGCCGACCGCGTAGGGGCCGTGCTCGTTGAGCAGGCCGACGAGCTCGCGCTGCACCTGGCCGACCAGGACCATGCGGACGACGTCCATGGCCTCGGGCGTGGTGACGCGAAGACCCCCGCGGAACTCGCTGTCGATACCCATTTTACCGAGCATCGCGGCGATCTGGGGCCCGCCGCCGTGCACCACGACCGGGTGAAGTCCGGCGAGCTTGAGGAAGACGACGTCCTGGGCGAACGCGCGCTTGAGGTCGTCGTCGATCATGGCGTTGCCGCCGTACTTGACCACGACGGTGGCGCCCTGGAAGCGCCGCAGCCACGGCAGCGCCTCGATCAGGACGCCCGCCTTCTCCAGGCCGTGCCGCTGCGCGGGTGTGGTCATGACGAGTACGCGCTGTTCTCTTCGACGTAGCCGTGGGACAGGTCCGTGGTGAGCACGGTCGCCGAGCCCTCGCCAAGACCCAGCTCGACCACGATGGAGATGTCCCGGCCGGACAGGTCGGCCTCGGCGCGGTCGGCGGCCTTGTGCCCGTCGGCGAACAGGGTGACGCCGTTGATGGTGATGCCCAGCCGGTCCGGGTCGACCTCGGCGGCGGAGCGGCCGACGGCCATCGCGATCCGGCCCCAGTTGGGGTCGGAGCCGAACAGGGCGGTCTTGACCAGGTTGTCCTCGGCGACGGTCTTGCCCACGGTGACCGCGTCGGCCTCGGTGCGCGCGCCGACGACGGTCACGCTGATCTCCTTGGTCGCGCCCTCGGCGTCGCCCTGGAGCTGCTTGACCAGGTCGCCCGCGACGGCGGTGAGCAGCTCGGCGAAGTCGTCCACGTCGGGCTCGGTCCCGGACGCGCCGGAGGACAGCACGATCACCGTGTCGTTGGTGGAGGTGCCGCCGTCGACGTCGAGCCGGTCGAACGTCCTGCTCACGGCGTGCCGCAGGGCCGCGTCGAGCGCGTCGCCGGTGACGGCGGCGTCGGTGGTGATGACCGACAGCATGGTGGCCATGTTCGGGGCGAGCATCCCCGCGCCCTTGACGAAGCCGCCGACGGACCAGCCGTCGGGGTGGCGCGCCCAGGACTGCTTGGGGTGGCTGTCGGTGGTCATGACGGCGGTGGCCGCGGCGAGACCGGCGGCCTCGGTGCCCGCCAGCTCGGCGACGGCGGCGTCGACGCCGGGCAGCAGCTTGTCCATGGGCAGCCGCTCGCCGATGAGGCCGGTGGAGCAGACCGCGACCTCGCCCGCGCCGGTGGCCAGCGCCTCGCCGACCTTCTCGGCGGTGGCGTGGGTGTCCTGGAAGCCCTCGGGTCCGGTGCAGGCGTTGGCGCCGCCGGAGTTGAGGACGACGGCGGTCAGCCTGCGCTCCTTGATCACCTGCTGGGACCACAGGACCGGGGCGGCCTTGACCTGGTTGGTGGTGAACACCGCGGCGGCGGCGTCGTTCGGGCCGTCGTTGACGACCAGCGCCAGGTCGAGCGCGCCGGACTCCTTGATGCCCGCGGCGACACCTGCGGCGCGGAAGCCCTGGGGGCCGGTGACGCCCTGGGTGCGGATCATGGTGCGACTCCGATGGTGGACAGGCCGGTGGTCTCCGGCAGGCCGAGGGCGAGGTTCGCGCACTGCACCGCGGCGCCCGCGGTGCCCTTCGCGAGGTTGTCGATGGCGGCGACGACGACCAGTCGGTTCAGGTCGGGGTCGGTGGTGACCTGGAGCTGCACGGCGTTGGAGCCGAGCACGGCGCCGGTGGTGGGCCAGTGGCCCTCGGGCAGCAGGTGGACGAACGGCTCGTCCGCGTAGGCGGCCTGGTACGCGTCCCTGGCCTGCTCGGCGGTGACGCCGTCCGCGAGGGTCGCGGAGCAGGTCGCGAGGATGCCGCGCGGCAGCGGGGCCAGCACCGGGGTGAAGGAGACCTTCACCGGGTGGCCCGCGACGGCGCTGAGGTTCTGGGTGATCTCCGGGGTGTGCCGGTGCGCGCCGCCGACGCCGTACGCGGACAGCGAGCCCATGACCTCGGAGCCGAGCAGGTTCGCCTTGGGCGCCTTGCCCGCGCCGGACGTGCCGGACACCGCGACCACGGTGACCTCGGGCTCGACCAGGCCGATCGCGGGGGCCAGCGCGAGCGAGGAGACCGTCGGGTAGCAGCCGGGGACGGCGATCCGCTTCGCGCCGCGCAGCGCCTCGCGGTGGCCGGGCAGCTCGGGCAGGCCGTAGGGCCAGCTGCCCGCGTGCTCGCCGCCGTACCAGCGCTGCCAGGCGGCGGCGTCGGTGAGCCGGTGGTCGGCGCCGCAGTCCACGACGAGCACGTCGTCGCCGAGCTGGGCGGCCAGTGCTGCGGAGTGCCCGTGCGGCAGGGCGAGGAACACCACGTCGTGGTCCGCGAGGACCTCGGGCGTGGTCTCCTCCAGGACCCGGTCGGCGAGCGGGAGCAGGTGCGGCTGGTGCGCCAGCAGCGGGGCTCCCGCGTTGCCGCCCGCCGTGAGCGCGCCGATCTCCACCTCGGGGTGTGCGAGGAGCAGCCGGAGCAGCTCGCCCCCGGCGTACCCGCTGGCTCCCGCGACCGCGATCCGAACCGTCATGCGGATAAGTATGCACGACTGTGCAAAGTCACTCAAAGGGGTTCGGGTCACACCACTGTCACACGGTGACCGCCACCTTGCCCAGTACACGTCCCCCGGAAAGCCGCAGCAACGCGTCCTCGGCGCGGTCCAGCGGGTAGGCCCGGTCCAGCGGGACGCGCAGCTGCCCGCGCTCCACGAAGTCGACGAGCCGGTGGAGGTCGTCGGCGCCGACGAGCGAGACGGGGCAGGTCAGGCTGTGCCGGACCAGCGGGTTGAGCAGCAGTGCCCCGAGCTGCCGCTGGAGCCCGCCGAACCAGGCGCCACCGCCCTCCCCGCCGACGACGACCAGCGCGCCGCGCGGGGTGAGCAGGCGGCGCAGGACGCGCAGCGGTCGTCTGCCACCGGTGTCCACGACCAGGTCGTACCGCCCGGTCGGCTCGGCCTCGCGGTGGTCGACGACCTCGTCGGCGCCCAGCGAGCGCACGAACTCGGCCTTGGCGCCGGAGCACACCCCGGTCACCCGAGCCCCGAGCGCCTTGGCGAGCTGCACGGCGTAGGCCCCGACCCCACCGGACGCGCCGAGCACGAGCACCCGCTCCCCCACCCGCCCCCGCACGGCCTGCAACGCGGTGATCCCCGAGACGGGCAGCACGGCGGCCTGCGCGAACGTCAACGACGCGGGCTTGCGCACGATCCGGTCGGCCAACGCGCACGCCAGCTCGGCGAACGCGCCACGCCCCACCCCGAACACCTCGTCCCCGACGTCGAACCCCCGCACCCCGACGCCAACCCGCTCGACCACCCCGGCCAGGTCAGCCCCCGGCACCCGGTTCCTCGGCCGCCGCAGCCCGGTGGCCACCCGCACCACCCCTGGCTCACCGGTGACCAGGTGCCGCACGCCTTGGTCGACGCCTGCCGCGCGCACCCGGACCACCACCTCCCCCTCGGCCGGTTCCGGCTCGGGGACCTCGTCCACCCGGAGCACCCCCGCGATGCCGTAGGCGTCCTGCACGACAGCTCTCACTGCTCCTCCTCGGGACATGGCTCACGTGGTCGTTGTGATCAGGTTCTTGCAGCAGGTCAGCGCCACCGCCGAAGCCACGCGCCCGGCGCGGTCGGGGCGGTCGCCCGGCCAGACGGCAGCAGCCGGCAAGGAGGCAGCAGCCAGCCGGGAGGGCACCGGGGCACACCATCGCCCCACGGCGGTCGAACCGACCGAACCGGCCCGAGCAGCCCAACCGATCCGAGCAGTCCGAACGGCCCGGCTGATTCGAGCAGTCCAAATGGCACGGCTGATTCGAGCAGTCCAAATGGCACGGCTGATTCGAGCGGAGTGGGCGATGAGGGCGGTTCGAGTGAAGCGGGCAGTCCTTGCCGATGCGGGCGTGGCGTGATTCGCATGTTCCGCAGGAATCGCCCGTTCCGGCGGGAGTGGGGATCAATGCCTGGTTGTCACCGATGCTGACCCCGGACACCACGACGACCAAGGGCAGGCCGTCCCGGTCGGCGAGTAGGCGACCGGAGTCGACGCCTCACCGGGACGGGTTCCAAGCTGCTGTTCGAGCACTCAGGTTCGTTGCGCGGATCTGCGGACGGCGATCAGGCGGAAGGTGCCGCGAACCCCGCCGGAGACAGGCGTGGGGGTGGTCGGCATCGGTCCGGAACAACGAGGACCGGGGCGTGGGTTCGTCGTGGGTGCCGGTCGGGCGAGAACGCTGTCGCACGATCCAAGGACGGGGTGTCGACGGAATCCCTTGATCCGGGCGAAGGTGCGTTCGACCGGCCAGCGGACCTCGCCAGGACCGGGGCCGTGGTCAGCGACGCGGCGTGCGGGCTTGCCCGACCACGCCCTGAATCGGCGACACGGCGTCGATCAGCTGGATCAGTTGGGTGACGTCGTTGCGGTTGCCGCCGGTCAGCGTCACGGCCAGGGGATGCCGGTGGCGTCGGTGATCAGGTGGTGCAGGGGGGGCGGAGTCGACCAGCGCGGCCGACAGGTCCGGCAGACCGGCCGCGCGCAGCTCCGCGAGCAGCCGTTCGCACGACCGCCGCCACACCCCGGCCTCGTGCCACTGGGGCAACCGTCGCCAGCGCGTCGCGCCCGAGGTGTCGAGCAGCGCGGTGGGCAGCCGATCCCGGTACGCCCCACGCCCCACGCGAAGCCGACACGCCAGCTCATTCCGAGCTGATCCCCGAAGCGCAGCTCACTCCTCCCCCACGTCCGCCTCCGGGTAGTGGAAGACGTCGTCCAGCGGGACCTCGAAGACCCGCGCGATCCGGAAGGCCATCTCCAGCGAAGGCGAGTAGCGGCCCTGCTCGATCGCGATCACGGTCTGCCTGGTGACCCCGACCCGCTCCGCCAGGTCGGCCTGGGTCATCCCGTCGCGGGCGAAGCGGAGTGAGCGGATGGAGTTGGTGACGCTCGTGGGCTTCACCACCCGTGGACCCCCCTGCGGTACGCGACCAGCTTCGCCGCCGCGCCGACCACGGCGGAGAGCACGAGCGCCAGGTAGACGGCGTTGGCGATCCAGAAGCCCCCGACGTCCAGCAGCGCCAGCGCCAGGGCGGCCACCGCCCCCAGTGCGACGAAGCCCTGCCCGACGTGCTCGCCGAACCGGTTGATGTCCCGGTCCCGCTCGTCCTCCGCGCCCGCCTCCTTCGGCGCGAGCGCGGAGACCACGACGACGAGGGCGACCGTGACCACCACCGACAGCACCGTGGACCACACCAGCGGCCACTGGTAGGCCACGCCCGACAGCGGGCCGCCGCCCGCGCGGCCGAGCACGACGACCGCGTACGCGGCGTACCCGACCAGCGCGGACAGGGCCGCTATCCAGGTGCGCTTCTCGTGGAACGACATCTCCCCGACCCGCATCTCCCCACCTCCGATGTCGAACAAAGCTGACATCGGCCAATGTAAAGAAGACCGGACACCGTGTCAAACATCTTTCACACGGTGCCCGGTCTCGCGAGGGAAAGGATCACCCGCCGAAGCGGCCCAGCGCCCGGATCTTGTTGGTCGCGTCCAGCGCCGCGACCTTGTACGCCTCCGACAGCGTCGGGTAGTTGAAGACCGTGTCGACCAGGTAGTCCACCGTCCCGCCGCACGCCATGACCGCCTGCCCGATGTGGACCAGGTCCGTCGCCCCGGTGCCGAACAGGTGCACGCCCAGCAGCTTGCGGTCCTGCGTGGACACCAGCAGCTTGAGCATCCCGTACGCGTCACCCACGATCTGGCCGCGCGCCAGCTCCCGGTACCGGGCCAGCCCCACCTCGTACGGCACCGACGACGAGGTCAGCTCCGCCTCGGTCGCGCCGCAGTAGGAGATCTCCGGGATGGTGTAGATCCCGATCGGCTGGAGCCCCGACAGCTCGTTCGCGGTCTCCCCGAACGCGTGGTAGGCCGCCAGCCTGCCCTGGTCCATCGAGGTCGCGGCCAGCGCCGGGAACCCGATGACGTCGCCGACCGCGTAGATGTGCTCGACCGACGTCCGGTAGTTCCCGTCCACCGACAGCCGCCCCCGGTGGTCGGCCTCCAGGCCCGCGGCCTCCAGGTTCAGCGACTCGGTGCAGCCCTGCCGCCCCGCCGAGTACATGACGGCCTCGGCCGCGATGCGCTTGCCGCTGGCCAGCGTGGTGACCGTGCCCTGCTCGGACACCGACACGTCCACGACCTTCTCGCCGAACCGGAAGGTCACCGCCAGGTCCCGCAGGTGGAACTTCAGCGACTCGACGATCTCCGAGTCGCAGAAGTCGAGCATCCGCTCCCGCTGCTCCACGACCGTGACCCGGCTGCCGAGCGCGGCGAACATCGAGGCGTACTCGATCCCGATGACGCCCGCGCCCACCACGACCAGCGAGGACGGGATGGTGTCGAGCTGGAGCACCTCGTCCGAGTCCAGCACCCGCGCCTCGTCGAAGTCCACCTGGGACGGGCGCGCGGGCCTGGTCCCGGTGGCGATCACGATCTTCTCGCCGCTGATCACCCGGTGCTCGCCCCGGTGCGTCCCCTCGACCGCCACGCTGTGCGGACCGGTGAACGAGCCGGTGCCGGTGAGCAGGTCGACCTGGTTGCGGTGCAGCTGCGCCCGCACGACCTGCACCTCGTGCCCGATGACGTGCTGGGTGCGCGCGAGCAGGTCGGAGATGGTGATGTCCTCCTTGACCCGGTAGCTGGCGCCGTACAGCTCGCGCTGGCTCATGCCGGTCAGGTACATGACCGCTTCGCGCAGGGTCTTGGAGGGGATCGTGCCGGTGTTGACGCACACGCCGCCGACCATGTCGGCCTTGTCCACGATGGCGACCCGCTTGCCGAGCTTCGCGCCCGCGATCGCCGCCTTCTGCCCGCCGGGGCCGGACCCGATGACGACCAGGTCGTAGTCGTACTCGCTGCTCATCGGGCCAGCGTTACACAGATCACCCGTCCGGGCGGGCTGGTCGGGGCAGTCGTGACGCGCCCTTCACGAACCCTTCAGCTGAGCCGCTCAGCCCCTGGTCGCGCGCCCGGAGTAGGTCAGCGGGAACACCAGGTCCTGGCAGGCGGGCGGGATGTCGCCCGCGATCCGCACGACCATCGCGACGTCCACCGACCCCTCCGGCGGGATGATGACCGGCTGGTCCATCGGGTCCACGGTCAGCACGTCGGCCCCGCACCCGTCGACCGGGTTGCGCCCCTCGTCGACCGGCTCGCCCGGCTGCGCCTGGAGCGACACGACCATGATGTCGACGTCGTTCGGGTTGGACAGCCGCACCGTGCGGGAGCCCTGCGCGCCGGGGGTCAGCTCGACCGAGGCCCCGGACACGTCGTCGATCCCGAACGGCTCCAGGTCACCGACCCCGGCCTCGCCGCCGCTGATCGAGTAGGACACCACCGGCACTTCGGGCTCCGGCCAGGTCAGGTGCATGGACACGACCACGGCCGCGCCTGCGCCGAGGATGCTCAGCGCGACCGCGACTTCCCCCCGCGGACCGAGGTTTCGCATGGTGCAACTCCACGGTAGGACTGCTGCCCAGGCGGTGGGTTCGCCGCTAGCTCCCCATCGGACCGGCGACCAGACACGCCCGGTGGTTCATCGCTTCGCCTTCGGCCCGGTGGACCGGCGAGGCCAATCTTGGAGAACGTTCAACTGCCGCGCAAGCACGGGGGGTCCCTGAAAAGCAGGGTTTTCCACCCCCTTATGAACCCGTTCCCACACCTCTGAACTGCGCGTTCTCGCTATCGCGCCACACAAAGGATTCACCCTAAAAGGTGAACCCCGGACCCGCAGAGTTGCGGGTCCGGGGTTCTCGGGTTCACGCCCGGAGCACCGCGCCCACGCTGTCGGCCGCAGCGGCCACGGCCGCGTCACGCGCCGCCGTCGCCTCCTCCACGGTCAGCGTGCGGTCGGTCGCCCGGAACCGGAGCGCGTACGCCAGCGAGCGCTTGCCCTCGCCGACCCGCTCGCCCCGGTAGTCGTCGAACAGCCGGATGTCCTCCAGCAGCTCGCCGCCGCCCGCCCGCAGCGCCTCGGCGACCCGCGCGGCGGGCACGTCGGCGTCGACCACGACGGCCACGTCGAGCAGCACCGGCGGGTAGGGCGAGACGACCGGGGCCGGGCGGTGCTCGCTCAGCGGCAGCGCGTCCAGGTCCAGCTCGACCGCGACGGTCCGCTTGGGCAGCCCGAGCGCCTCCACGACCTTCGGGTGCAGCTCACCGGCGTGGCCGACCGGGAAGTCGCCCACGCGCAGCTCGGCGCACCGGCCGGGGTGCCACGGCGCCAGGTCCGAGGCCACCGCGCTGATCCGCACGCCGTAGGCCTGCCCGACCAGGCGCGCGACCTCGACCGCGTCCGCCCAGTCCGCCTGACGGCCCGCGCCCCACCAGCCGGGCAGCTCGCGGTTGCCGCACAGCACGGCCGCCACGTGCACCGGCTGCTGCGGCAGCGCCGCCAGCAGCGCCCCGACCTGCTCGCCGGTGGGCCGCTGCCCCACGCCGACCTCGGGCATGGCGCCCTGCTGCGCGCGCGGCAGCGTCACCTGGGCCACCGCGTACAGCGCCACGTCCTTCTGGCCGCGCGCCAGGTTGCGCTGCAGCGCGTCCAGCAGGCCCGGCACCAGGGTGGTGGCCAGCGCGTTCTTGTCCGACTCCAGCGGGTTGAGCACCGTGGTCGTGGTGCGCCGCACGTCGTCCTCGGGCAGCCCGAGCGCGTCGAACACGGCGGGCGAGAGGAACGGGAACGGCTTGACCTCGACCAGGCCGTGCTCGGCCAGCGCGCGGGAGACCGAGCGGCGGCGCCGCTGCTGCTCGGTCAGGCCGCGACCGGCCGGGACGGGCGGCAGCACCGACGGGATGCTGTCGTAGCCCTCCAGCCGGAGCACCTCCTCCACCAGGTCGGCGGGCTGGGTCAGGTCGGCGCGCCAGGTCGGCGGCACGGCGGTGACCACGGTGTGGCCCGCGTCGTCCGTGCTGACCTCGACGCGGCAGCCGATCTGGCCGAGCCTGCGGGCCGTGACGCCGCGCGCGTAGGGCACGCCCGCGACCCGGTCGGGCAGGTCGATCGGCATGGACACGGCGGCGGGCAGCTCGGGCGTGCCGACGTCCGTGCGGCCGGGCTGGATGGAGCCCTCGCCGAACAGGTGCAGCAGCCGCGCGGCGCGCTCCAGCGCCACCGGGGCCAGCGCCGGGTCGACGGTCCGCTCGTACCGCTTGGCCGCCTCGCTGGGCAGCTTGTGGCGGCGCACGGTGCGGGCGATGGACTTCGGGTCCCACACCGCGGCTTCGAGCAGGATGTCGGAGCTGCTGTCGCGCACCTCGGTGCTCGCGCCGCCCATGACGCCCGCCAGCGACAGCACGCCGCTGTCGTCGGCGATGACGATGTCGTCGGGGTCGAGCGCCCGCACGACGTCGTCGAGCGTGGTCAGCTTCTCCCCCGCCGCCGCGCGGCGCACCACGAGCCCGCCCTTGACGGCGGAGGCGTCGAAGGCGTGCAGCGGCTGGCCCAGTTCGAGCATCACGTAGTTGGTGACGTCGACCGGCAGCGAGATGGAGCGGATGCCCGCCAGCATGAGCCTGCGCCGCATCCACCACGGGGTGGGCGCGGTCGGGTCCACGCCGGTGACGCGGCGGGCGGCGAAGCGCGAGCACGCGGTGGCGTCGTCGACCCGCACCGGCCACACGTCGCCCTCGGCCTCGGGCACCTCGGCCAGGCCGGGGTCGCCGAACGGGGCCTCGAACGCGCAGGCGATCTCGCGGGCCAGTCCGCGCACCGAGAACGCGTAGCCCCGGTCCGGGGTGGGCGCGACCTCGATGACGGTGTCGCCAAGGCCGAGCAGCTCGTGCGCGTCGTCACCGGGCTGGGCGGTGCCGCTGGGCAGCACGAGGATGCCCGCGTGCTCGTCGCCGAGGCCCAGCTCGCGGGCGGAGCAGATCATGCCCTCGCTGGTGCGGCCGTAGGTCTTGCGGGCGGCGATGCGGAAGTCGCCGGGCAGCACCGCGCCGGGCAGCGCCACCACGACGGTGTCGCCCTCGACGAAGTTGCGCGCGCCGCACACGATGCCGTTGACCTGGTCGGGACCGACCTCGACCCGGCAGAACCGGATCGGCTTCTTGAACTCGGTCAGCTCCTCGATCTCGACCACGCGGCCCGCGACGAGCGGTCCGGTGACCGGGCCGAGCCCGGTGGTCTCCTCGACCTCGATGCCCACTCGAGTGAACGCCTCGGCGAGCTGGTCCGGCGTGGGGGTCTGGTCGAACTCCAGGTGCTCGACCAGCCAGGTAACCGGGATGCGCACCGGTCAGGCCTCCGTTCCGAATGGCTGGGTGAAGCGGACGTCGCCCTCGACCATGTCCCGCATGTCGGGGATGCCGTTGCGGAACTGGAGCGTGCGCTCCAGGCCCATGCCGAAGGCGAATCCGGAGTAGACCTCGGGGTCGACGCCGCAGTTGCGCAGCACGTTGGGGTTGACCATGCCGCAGCCGCCCCACTCGACCCAGCCCGCCCCGCCCTTCTTCTGCGGGAACCAGACGTCCACCTCGGCGGACGGCTCGGTGAAGGGGAAGAAGCTGGGGCGCAACCGGGTGCGCGACTCCTCGCCGAAGACGGCGCGGGCGAACGCGTCGAGGGTGCCCTTGAGGTGGGCCATGGTCAGGCCCTTGTCCACGGCCAGGCCCTCCACCTGGTGGAACACCGGGGTGTGGGTGGCGTCCAGCTCGTCGGTGCGGAAGGTGCGGCCGGGGCACACCACGTACACCGGGAGCTCGCGGTCGAGCAGCGTGCGCGCCTGCACGGGGCTGGTGTGCGTGCGCAGCACCAGGCCCGAGTCGGCGGGCCCGACGTAGAAGGTGTCCTGCATGGACCGCGCGGGGTGGTCCTTGCCGAAGTTGAGCGCGTCGAAGTTGAACCACTCCGCCTCCAGCTCGGGCCCCTCGGCGATCTCGTAGCCCATGGCCACGAAGATGTCGCCGACGCGCTCGGCGAGGGTGGTGATGGGGTGGCGGGCCCCGCGCGGCACCCGGTCCCACGGGAGGGTGACGTCGACGGACTCCTCGCGCAGCACCCGCTCGTCCCGCTCGACCTGCAGGACGGCTCGGCGCGCCTCGAAGGCGGCGTCGATCGCCTGCTTGGCGACGTTGACGCGCTTGCCCGCCTCGGCCTTCCCGGCCGGGGGCAGCGCGCCGATCTCGCGGCGGGCCTGCAGGACGGCGGAGCGGTCTCCGAGGTGGGCGGGCTTGGCGGCGGCGAGCGCGTCGAGGTCGCTCGCCTGGGCGAACGCCTCCTGGGCCCGCTCGACCGCGGCGTCGAGCGCCTCGGCGGACAGCGCCGCGACCTGCTTCGGGTCGTACGGGTCGTTGGCTCCGGACATGGTTGGTGTACAGCTCCCGTCGCGGACATGAGGTGATGGCCGCCACGCGCGGTGCGTTGCGCCTGCGCGGTGCGGCGGACCGATCCTAGGTGACCGGTCCAAAATAAGAGCGACCGCGGCCCCGGCGCACCTAGAATTCGGGCGTCTGAAAGCGATCAAGACCCTGAGGTGGACCGCACTCCCATGGCACACACCTTCGGTGTCGACCTGCGCGGGATCATCGACCTGCTCAGCCACCACCTGTACAGCAGCCCGCGCGTGTACGCCCGCGAGCTGCTGCAGAACGCGGTGGACGCCATCACCGCCCGCCGCGCGCTCCAGCCGGACGCGCCGGGCGAGGTGGTCATCGAGCCTGCCGATTCCAGCGCCGACGGCACCCTGCGCATCTCCGACACGGGCATAGGCCTGACCGAGAGCGAGGTCCACGACCTGCTCTCGACGCTGGGCCGCACGTCCAAGCGGGACGAGCTGGGGTTCGCCCGCCAGGGCTTCCTCGGCCAGTTCGGCGTGGGCCTGCTGTCGGCGTTCCTCGTCGCCGAGCGGGTGCGGCTGGTCAGCCGCTCCGCGAAGGGCGGACCGGCGGTCCGCTGGTCGGCCGACGCGGCGGGCAACTACGAGGTCGAGGTGGACGACTCGGCGCGCGCCGAGGTCGGCACCACGATCGAGCTGGTGCCGAGCCGCGACAGCGACCACTGGCTCGGCCACGACGTGGTGCGCGCGCTGGTCGCCGAGTACGGCGAGCTGCTCCCGGTGACCGTCCGGGTGGGTGACGAGGTTCTCACGACCGACGAGCTGCCGTGGCTGACCGACCCGATGGCGTACGGGGCGCGCGTGCTGGGCCTGGAGCCGTTCGCGGCGATCCCGGTCGAGGTGCCCGCCGTCGGCCTGACCGGCGTGGCGTACGTGCTGCCCGCGGGCGTGCACCCCGGAGCCCGCCAGTCGCACCGGGTGTACCTGAAGCGGATGCTGGTCGGCGAGGCCATCGAGGGCCTGCTGCCCGACTGGGCGTACTTCGTGCGCTGCGTCGTGGACACCTCCTCGCTGCGGCCCACGGCCAGCCGCGAGTCGCTGTACCAGGACGAGACGCTGCTGATCGTGCAGGAGGAGCTGGGCCGCCAGGTGCGGGACTGGCTGGTGCGCCTGGACGCCACCGACCCCGGCCGCACCTCGGCGCTGATGGAGGCGCACCACCTGGGCATCAAGTCGCTGGCCAGGGTGGACGAGGAGATGCTGCGGCTGGTGGAGCGCTGGCTGCCGTTCGAGACCACGGACGGCGCGCAGTCGCTCAAGCAGTTCCGCCGCCGCTACGGCTCGGTGCTGTACCTGCCGGACGTGGACGAGTTCCGCCAGCTCGCGCCGGTCGCGCACGCCCAGGGCATGGGCCTGCTGAACGCCGGTTACGCCTACGACCTGGAGGTCCTGGAGCGCCTGGTGGCGCTGGACGGTCCGGGCGCGGCGCGGCGGGTGGCGCCCAGCGAGGTGCTGGCCGCGCTCGGCGACCCCGAGCCGGAGGTGGAGCGGGCGCTGCGGGCGCGGCTGAAGGACGCGGCGGGGGTGCTGGAGCGGCACGACTGCGAGGTCGTCCCGCGCGACTTCGACCCGGCCTCTCTGCCCGCGCTGCTGGTCACCAACGCCGAGGGCGAGCGCAGGCGCGACGTGGAGCAGGCGGGCGAGGAGGCCGACGACCCGCTGTGGGCGCAGCTGCTGGGCAGCCTGGCCGAGTCCGCGCCGGGGGCGGCGCAGCGGCTGGTGCTCAACTGCCGCAGCCCGCTGGTGCGCAGGCTCGCCGAGCTGACCGACCCGGCGCTCGTGGAGCTGACCGTGGAGTCGCTGTACGTGCACGCGCTGCTCCAGTCCCGGCGCCCCATGCGCCCGAAGGACACCGCCGCGCTCAACCGCTCGTTCCTGGACCTGCTCGACCGGGCCGTGGACAACCGATGAAGGGGCAGCCCCGATGACCGAAGAACCCGGCCGGGACGAGATCAAGCAGGCCGCCGAGCAGCAGTTCGCGCAGGCCTACC
Organism: Actinosynnema pretiosum; assembly: GCF_024171695.1. GTDB lineage: Bacteria > Actinomycetota > Actinomycetes > Mycobacteriales > Pseudonocardiaceae > Actinosynnema > Actinosynnema pretiosum. The sequence continues at coordinate 24,570 of NZ_JAMTCF010000033.1, forward strand.
ACCTGCCGGAGGGCATGGCCAGGCACGAGGCGCTGGAGCGGGCGGCGCGGGCGGCGGACGCCTGCGACCACCTGCCGCTGGCGGTGAGCTGCCGGATCGCGCTGCTGCGCTCGGCGCACGACCTGAACAGGTACGACCTGATGCTGGCCCCGTTCGCCTGGTGCGGCGCGGCCGAGCGGCGCGACCCCACGGCGTTCGACGAGTGGGAGACGCACAACTACGACTGGGCGCACAAGTGGATCGTCACCGGTCTGCTCGCCGACCCCCGGTTCACCCTGGACCAGATCCGGTCGGTGCTGGAGCAGCTGGCGACCCGCTACCGGCAGCACGGCTTCTCCGCGCAGCCGGTGCACGGGGCGCGCACCGAGCTGGCCGACCACATCGGTGACGAGGAGGGCTACCGGGAGCACTTCGCCCGCTACCTGGCGGCCGAGCGCGGTCCGCTCAGCGACTGCGAGGCGTGCGTGGTCGAGGAGCAGGCCAGGCACCTGATCTGGCAGGGCAGGCCCGCCGAGGCGATCGCGCACGCCGAGCACCAGCTGGCCGAGGACACCGGCTGCGCGGGCCAGCCGCAGGGCATCCTGACCACGCTGACGCCCGCGTTCGTCGAGGTGGGCGACCTGGAGCGGGCCCGCGAGGCGCACGTGGTGGCGCACCGCGCGATCCGCGACGACCTGGTCACCGGGTACCTGGACGACCACCTGGTGTTCTGCGCGACCTCGGGCAACGTGGAGCGCGGCGTCGAGCTGCTCAAGCGGCACCTGCACCGGGTGCACTCGTCCACGAACCCCGCGCAGGCCATGCGCTTCTCGGCGGGCGCGGCGCTGCTGCTGGACCGGCTGGACCGGCCGGAGGAGTTCGCGGTGCCGCGCGACGGGCGCACCGAGGTGCTGTCGGCGGACGGGCTGCGCGAGTTCCTGCGGGCGCAGGCGCTGGAGATCGCGGCCCGGTTCGACGAGCGCAACGGCAGCGACGCGGTGAGCGCGCGCGTCCGCCGGACGCTGGCGCTGGCCGACACCGAGCCGGTGCCGCTGGCGGTGCCGACGGCGGCGGACGCGCAGGTCGACGCGCCGGTCGAGTCCACTGTGGACGAGGAGGTGCTGTCCGATCCGGTGGAGCTGGCCGAGCGGGCGCTGAAGGCGTTCTCCGGCAACGACTTCCTCACCGGGATGCGGCTGCTGCGCTCGCTGCCCGCCGACCTGGACGCGCTGCTGCCGGACGTGCTGGCGGCGCGGGTCGCGGCCCGCAGGGCGCTCACCTCCAAGCCGGGCCTGGACGACGAGGCCGCGCTGGCGGCGTTCCGGGCGGCCGTGGCGCGGCTGGAGGAGCTGGGCGAGCCGGACCTGGCGGTGCGCTACCGCAGCCGGGGCGCGGGCCGCTGGTCCGAGCTGACCGGCGGGCTGGAGGCGGCGGTCGCCGAGGCGCGCGAGTGCGTCGCGCTGGCCGCCACGCCCAGGACGCTGGTGCTGGCGAAGCTGGTGCTGGCCGAGCTGGTGGAGCGCTCGGACGACGGCCTGGTGCCGGAGGCGCTGGAGCTGGTCGAGCAGGCGCACGCGCTCGCCGAGCCGGACCCGGACCTGCTGGTGCGGGTGCGCTGCGCGCGGGCCGAGCACCTGGCCAGCGCGGACCGGCTGGAGGAGGCGCGGGAGATCGCCGAGGCGCTGCTGGCCGAGGACCCGCCGCCGTCGGTGCGGTTCAACGCGCTGCGGCTGCTCGGGCACCTGGCGGTGCTGCGCGAGGACGGCGACGCGGCGCTGGAGGCGGCCGACGCGCTGGTCGCCGCGTCGGGCTCGGTGCGCGGGCCGTGGACGGTCGAGGCGCACCAGCGGCGGGTCTCGCTGGTCGAGCACCTGGGCCGGTACGCGGACCGGATGGGCGCGCTGCGCGAGGCCGTGGCGGTGACCCGCGAGCTGGGCAGCGAGCAGGAGGTCGTGTGGGCGTGCTTCGCGCTCGCGGGCGGCTACCTGAACGTGCGGCGGCCGATCGAGGCGGCCGAGGCGCTGGAGGAGGCGCTGCGGATCCTGGAGGCGGGCGACCTGCCGCCGTCCGACTCGGTGCCGGTGCTGTTCCGGCTCGGCAAGGTGTGCACGCAGCTCGGCGAGACCGACGCGGCGCTGCGGCACCTGGAGGCCGCGCTCGCGGCGGCCCCCGAGGAGGAGCTGCTGCAGCGGGCCGTGACGCTGGACGCGCTCGGCGCGGCGCGGGCGCAGGCGGGCCAGGAGGTCGAGGGCGCCGAGGCGTACGAGGGCGCGGCGCGGCTGTGGACCGACATCGGCGACGCCTACGAGGCGGCGGCGTCCTGGATGGAGGCGGCGAGCACCCGGCCGAACGAGGACGTGGCCGAGTCGTTCCACGCGGTCTCGCACGCCGAGGGGCTGCTGGAGCACGTGGACGACGAGGAGCAGGTGCTCATGCTGCGCACCAGGATCGCCGCCATCCGCGGCTTCCTGCACGCGCAGGAGGAGGACTGGGCCAACGCGCTGGAGCACAACGGCGTCGCCGAGGAGCTGGCCGACCAGGCCGGTGACGAGCACCGCAGGCTGTTCATGATCACCAGGGGCGCGCGGTTCCTGCTGGCGGCCGAGGACCCGGAGAACGCCGAGGCCGAGGCGCGGCGCGCGGGCGCCCTGGTGACCGACCGGACGCCGCCGCCGATCATCGGCGACCTGGCGGGGGCGCTGGAGGAGGCGCTGCGCGGGCAGGACAAGCAGGTCGTCGGCGACGCGCTGCTGCGGTCGTTGAACGCCAGGCTGAACGACGAGTGAGCCGAGGCGCGCCTCCCGCTACCCCACGAAGCGGGAGGCGCGCTGACGGCACCGTGTCGCAGTCGGGCTGAAGGGGACCTGAAGCCCGCTGAAGCGTTCTTCAGGCGGCGGGGCGGGGAGTTGTGGCACGTTCCGGGACATGAGGGTGCTGCTGGTTGACGACGACCGCAGGCTCGTCGGGCTGCTCGCGCGGGGGCTGGTCGCCGAGGGCTTCGCGGTGGACGTGGAGCACGACGGCGAGACAGGTCTGTGGCGGGCCTCGGAGCACGCGTACGACGTGGTCGTGCTGGACATCATGCTGCCGGGGCTGAACGGGTACCGGGTGTGCGCACGGTTGCGCGACGCAGGTGTCGAGACGCCGATCCTGATGCTGACGGCCAAGGACGGCGAGCTGGACGAGGCCGAGGGGTTGGACACCGGCGCGGACGACTACCTGACGAAGCCGTTCTCGTACGTGGTGCTGGTGGCGAGGTTGCGCGCGCTGGCGAGGCGGGGCGCGGCGGGGCGACCGGCGGCGGTGGTGGCGGGTGATCTGGTGGTGGACCCGGTGACGCGCACCTGCTCGCGACGGGGGACGGCGATCCCGTTGACCGCCAAGGAGTTCGCGGTCCTGGAGCACCTGGCCCGGCGCAAGGGGCGGGTGGTCACCAAGGACGAGGTGCTGGCCGGGGTGTGGGACTCGGCGCGGGAGGCGGACCACAACCTCGTCGAGGTGTACGTGAGCGCGCTGCGCCGGAAGATCGACTCACCGTTCGGGACCTCCACGATCACCACGGTGCGCGGGGTGGGGTACCGGCTGGAGGAGTCGTGAGGGGGCGGCTGCGGCGACGGGTGACGGCGGTGGCCGTGATCGCGATCTCGGTACCGCTGCTGGCGATCGCGGTGATGGTGTCGGTGTCGCTGCGGAACGACGCGATGCGACCGGAGAACGCCCCGGTGCAGGGGATCGTGCTGTGCACCTGGGTGGTTCCCGTGGGGCCGGAGGAGCACGCGGCGTCGATGCAGGAGCGGTCGGGCGGGCGGTGCTCCACGCGCAGCAGCGTGCAGACCACCTATCTGAAGATCGGCAACCTGACGGGGGCGAAGTTCCCCGCCGAGGACCTGATGGTCGAGGCTCATGCGCATCGCACCGCTTACCACTGCACCCCCGAGCTGTCGCTGTGGCCGCTGACCGATCCTGCGGCGACCAGGGGTCAGTGCGTCGGCGATGACATGGGGCTCGGCGTGCCCGGTCCCCTCTCCCTGGCGGAGGAGTCGGACGAGTTCGCGGGCGCCCAGCGGGACCTCAACCGCTCGGTCCTGCTGATGTTCGGCGGCGCGCTGGCGCTGATCACGGCGTTCGGGCTCGCGGTGTGGCTGGCGACAGGCCGGGTGCTGCTCCCGGTGGAGGCGATCCGCCGGGAACTGGCCGACATCACCGAGCACGACCTGGTCCGCAGGGTGCCGGTTCCCCTCGGCCGCGATGAGTTGGGCGAACTCGCGGCCACCGTGAACTCCGCGCTGGACCGCCTGGAGCGGGCCGTGGAGGAGAACCGGAGGTTCGCCGCAGACGCGTCGCACGAACTGCGCGGCCCGATCGCCGCGCTGCGCGCCGAGTTGGAGATCGCCCGCAGCCACCCGGACCACGCCGACTGGCCCGAGGTCGTGGCGGGCGCGCTGGCCGACACCGATCGCATCCAGGCGCTGGCCACCGATCTGCTCCTGCTGACCAGGCTCGATCACACCTCGGCGGCATCCACGTCCGTCGACTTGGCCGCGCTGGTGCGCGAAGAGGTGACAAGGCACCGATCCGGGCACGAACTCGTCGCCGAACTGCCCGACGATCCCGTCCAGGTGCTCGGAAGTCGCCCACTGCTGGGCCGGTTGCTCGGGAACCTGCTGGACAACGCCGATCGGCACGCCGAATCCGCGATCACCGTCCGACTGTCCACAACGGACAGTCACGTGATCCTCGAAGTCGCCGACGACGGCCCCGGCATCCCGGAAGCCGACCGCGAGCGCGTCTTCGACCGGTTCACCCGACTCGACGAGGCCCGCGCCCGCGACACCGGCGGCACCGGGCTCGGCCTGGCCATCGCGCGTCGCATCGCCGCCGTGCACCGGGGAACGCTCGTCGTCGGCGCGAGCGCGCGGGGCGCGCTGCTGGTCGCGGCGCTGCCCCGCGCGGACCGGCTCTAGGCCCGGTGCGCCCGCGCGGACGCGTACAGGCACACCGCGGCGGCCGTGGCCAGGTTCAGGCTCTCCGCGCCGCCGTACAGCGGCACCTTCAAGGCGCCGTCCAGGCTCGCCACGACCTCGTCGGGCAAGCCGTGCGCCTCGCTGCCGAACACCCACGCCGTGGGGTGGGCCAGGTCGCCGCGCAGGTCGGCGGTCACCAGGTCCTCGGTGGCGTACCCGTCGGCGGCGACCAGGCGCAGCCCGGCCGCGCGGCAGGCCGTGAACACGTCCTCGGCGGAGCGGGCGCGGGCGATGGGCAGGTGGAACACGCTGCCGGTCGAGGCGCGCACGCACTTGCCGTTGTGCACGTCGACCGAGTCGCCCGCGAAGACCACCGCGTCGGCGCCCGCCGCGTCGGCGACCCGGACGACGGTTCCCGCGTTGCCGGGGTCGGCGACGCCGTGCAGCACCGCGACCAGGCGGGCGGAGGGGGTGAGGGCGGCGTCGAGGGAGACCTCGACCGGGTCGCACACGGCGACCACGCCCTGCGGGGTGACCGTCTCGGACAGCGCGGCTGCGGCCTTGTCCGTGACGACGCTGATCGGCACGCCCGACGAGGCGGCCACGTCGACCAGCTCCCGGTTGCGCTCGGCCGCGACCTCGGTGACGAACAGCTCGTGCACCCGGCCGCGCCCGGCGGCGGACCAGGCGAGGGCCTCGCGGACCGCCTGCGCGCCCTCGGCGAGGAAGCGGGCGGCCCGGTCGCGGCCGGAGCGGCGGGTCAGGCGTCGAGCGGCGACGACCCGCGGAGTCCGCTCGGTGAACGGGACGTCCGCGGGTCGTGGCGCACGACTGGCGTCGCTGATCAGGCCTTGTCCTCGGCCGGAGCGTTGACGTCGGCGGGCATGGCCGCCTTGGCCAGCTCGACCACCGCGGCGAACGCGGTCGGGTCGCTGACGGCCAGCTCGGCCAGGATCTTGCGGTCGACCTCGATGCCGGCCAGGCGAAGACCCTGGATGAAGCGGTTGTAGGTCATGCCGTTGGCACGCACGCCCGCGTTGATGCGCTGGATCCAGAGCTTGCGGAAGTCGCCCTTGCGCGCACGGCGGTCGCGGTACGCGTAGTTGAGCGAGTGGAGCACCTGCTCCTTGGCCTTGCGGTACAGCCTCGAACGCTGGCCGCGGTAGCCGCTGGCGAGCTCAAGGGTGGTACGGCGCTTCTTCTGGGCGTTCACGGCCCTTTTGACGCGTGCCACGGGTCCATCCTGTCGATCTCGTGGGGCTGGGGGACGCCCCGGTGGTGAAAAAAGGGGGCGGGTTAGAGGCCGAGCAGCTTCTTCAGCCGAGGCACGTCGTTCTTCGCGACCTCGGTGGCGCCGGAGAGGCGACGGGTGAGCTTGCTGGACTTCTTCTCCAGCAGGTGGCGCTTGCCCGCCTTCTCCCGCATCAGCTTGCCGCTGCCGGTGACCTTCACGCGCTTGGAGGTCCCGCTGTGGCTCTTGTTCTTCGGCATTTCCGTCCTCGTCTCGTGCAGCGACCACCCGAGCGGGGGCGCCGTGCTCTGATCTCCCGGCCCGGAGGCCGGGAGATCACAACTTCACTCCGCCGGCGCGTTCTCAGCCGGGGCGTCCGCCTGATCGGCCAGGTCGCCGTGCTCGTCCTGGTCGTGCTTGACCGGGCGGGTCTTCGTGGTCTTGTGCGGGGCCAGCACCATGATCATGTTGCGGCCGTCCTGCTTCGGGTTCGACTCCACGAAACCGAGCTCCGCGACGTCCTCGGCCAACCGCTGGAGCAGCCGGTAGCCCAGCTCGGGCCGGGACTGCTCTCGGCCACGGAACATGATGGTCACCTTGACCTTGTTCCCCTGACCCAGGAAGCGGGCCACGTGGCCCTTCTTCGTCTGGTAGTCGTGGGGATCGATCTTCGGGCGGAGCTTCTGCTCCTTGATGACCGTGAGCTGCTGGTTGCGCCGGGACTCGCGGGCCTTCTGCGCGGACTCGTACTTGTACTTGCCGTAGTCCATGAGCTTGCAGACGGGCGGGCGAGCCTGCGCGGCGACCTCGACGAGGTCGAGGTCCGATTCCTGTGCGAGTCGGAGCGCGTCCTCGATGCGAACGATCCCGACCTGCTCACCGTTCGGCCCGACCAGACGAACCTCGGGCACGCGGATGCGGTCGTTGATACGCGGCTCGGTGCTCACGGGAGCACCTCGGTTCGAGGGACTTGTCATGCACGTCCTTTGCGACTCGTTGTGCGCCAAAAGACAAGAGGCCTCACGCTTTTGCCCAGCGTGAGGCCCGCTCTTCCGACCGATCGCACAACGACAGGGCGCAGTCCACCCTGCGAGGGACCGGACCCGGCCACCTGTCACGAGGACGGCGGACGCGGGTGGGAGCGGGGCTCCACTTGCCGTTCCCGCACGTGCGGGAACTGGTCGCGTCGAACATCGTAGCAGATCCCTTGTCAACCCCCGAACCGGCGGCGTCCGGAGGCGGGTTGCGACAATGGCGGGGTGACCGACCTGCCTGACGACAACGTCCGCGACCTGCACGACGTCCCGAGCATCGAGGTGATCAGCAAGGCCTCGGTGATGCTGCTCTCCGCAGCCGCCGAGCGACTCGGCCTGGCGGACGAGGACCCGGACAACAGCCCCCGCCGCGACCTGGACGAGGCCCGGAGGCTGATCACCGCGCTGGCCGGCCTGGTGACCGCCTCGGCCGAGTACCTGGGCCCGCACGCGGGTCCCCTGCGCGACGGCCTCCAGTCCGTGCAGCGCGCGTTCCGCGAGGCCTCGGCGTTCCCGGACGAGCCCGGCAAGGGCCCCGGCGAGAAGTTCACCGGCCCGGTCTACTGATCCCCCTCCCCGCCGTTCCCGGTGTCCCCTGACGGTGGGGTGACGCCGGAAGGCGGGACGGTCGCGCGAGCGGCCCACCACCCGTCCCGCACGGCACCGAGGCGCGGGCGCCTGCCGGAGGACCGGCGGACGCCCGCGCCACCCACCCGGCCGAGGGCGGTCAGTCCCCGGTCTCGGAGCGTTCGGCCCTGTCCCGCCCGGCCTTGCCCCGGCCGGCCCTGCCGCGCCCGGCCTTGCCCCGGCCGCCCCCAGCGCGCCCGGCACCGGCGCGGGGCCGCACCCCGGACGAGCGGAGCTGCCTGGCGGCGAGCTGGGCGATGATCTCCGGGTCCTGCCTGCGCCACCCCTCCAGCGGGTCGCCGTCGAAGGCGGCGAGCTGGCGCAGGTCCAGGTTGTTGAGCGCGTGCAGCGCGAGCAGGTCCTCGCGCCCGGCGTCGCGCAGCGTGCGGGCGGCGCCTGCGCGGCGGGCGAACCGGTAGCGCAGCGGCAGCCACGTGATCAGCAGGAACGCCACCGGCAGCGCGATGAACGCGACGGCGAGCCAGAGCGCGGTGGTCTCGACGGCCTCGATCTGCGCCTGCCCGGCCCCGACGACGGAGGTCCCGGCGTCCTGCCCGCGCTGGAGCGCGGAGGCGAGGTCGTCGCCGACGAGCGGCATCCCGCGCGCCCGGTCGGCGGCGTCGCGGAAGGTGTCGCCGAGCCCTTGACCTGCGCCGATCAGCTCTTCACCGGTCGTCCGCAGGGACAGCACGGAGTCGCGCGCGCCCAGCGCGAAGTCGATCCAGAACCAGGTCCAGGCGACGGCGACCAGGTCGGCGGCGAACTGGAGGGCAAAGCGGTCGGGACGGTCCGAGTACCACTTCATGCGCGCAGGGATACCAGCTCGCACCGACGTGGGACACCCCCTCGGGCGAAGCTCCCCCTCCGGGCTCCCACCGGCCGGGACGAAACCCGCTCCCGCCCCCGCCGCGAGCCGGGCGAGCGGTCCGTTCACCGGGCCAACACCGCACGTCCGACGCCCACCTGCGCTTTTCCCGCCCCGCGCCCCCTACCGGTCTACTGTCCCCCCGTGGCCACACCGCTGGGCGACCTGCTGCGTCACCACCGGACCCGCGCGGGCCTGACCCAGGAAGACCTCGCCGAGGGCTCCGGCGTCAGCGTGCGCGCGATCAGCGACGTGGAGCGCGGCCGGGCCAGGGGACCCCAGCGGCGCACCGTCGCCGCGCTCGCCGACGTGCTCGGGCTGGGTGACGCGGACCGCTCCGAGCTACTCGCCGCCGCCCAGCGCGGGCGGGCCCGCAGCCCGCGCTCCCCCGGCCCCCGCGCGCTCCCGCCGGCCCTGCCCGACCTCACCGGCCGCGCGGACGAGCTGGCCGCGATCCGCGCCGCCGCCGAGCGGTCCGGGGGCGCCGAGCGGTCCGGTGGCACGGAGGTGGTCGCCGTGCACGGCGCGCCCGGTTCCGGCAAGACCAGCCTGGTCGTGCGCGCCGCCCACGAGCTGGCCGCCTCGCACCCCGGCGGCTGCTTCTTCTTCACCCTGAGCGGGGTCGACGCGACGCCCGTGCGGCCGGACGAGGTGACCAGGCGGGTGCTGGTGGCGCTGGGCGAGGAGCCGCCGGGCTCGGAGGCTGAGCGCACCGACCGCTACCGGGCGCTGCTGCGGGAGCGCTCGACCGTGCTGGTGCTGGACAACGCGCTCGACGAGGCCCAGGTCCGCCCGCTGCTGGCCGAGGGCGCGCGCTCCCTGGTGCTGATCACCTCCCGGCAGGTCCTCGCCGGGCTGGAGGGCGCGACCCGGCTGGGCCTGGACGTGCTGCGCGAGTCGGAGTCCACCGGGCTGCTGGCCGCCATCGCGGGCGAGGCGCGGACCGGCGCGGAGCCGGAGGCCACCCTGGCGGTCGCCCGGCTGTGCGGGCACCTGCCGCTGGCGCTGCGGATCGCGGGCAACCGCCTCGCCTCCCGCCCGAGGTGGACGGTCGCGCACCTGGCCGCCAGGCTGGGCGACGAGCGCCGCAGGCTGTCCGCGCTCACGGCGGGCGACCTGGGCGTGCGCCCCGCGTTCGAGCTGTCCTACCACCAGCTCGCCCCGCTCCCGCAGGCGCTGTTCCGGGCGTTGTCCCTGCTCCCCGGCGCGGGCTGCACCCCGGAGTCGGCGGCGGTGGCGCTGGACGTCGACCCCTTCGACGCCGAGGACGCCCTGGACGAGCTGGTGGACGCGAGCCTGCTCGGCACGGCCGAGGAGCCCGGCCGGTACGCGCTGCACGACCTGCTCCGGGTGTTCGCGGGCGAGCGCCTGGCCGCCGAGTCCGACCCGGCCGACGTCGAGCGGGCGCGGGAGCGCCTGGACCACTGGTTCCTGGACCGCGCCACCACCGCGCTGTCGTTCTACGGCACCGAGGCCAGGCAGGACCCGGCCGACGAGATCGCCGACGCGGCCGGGGCTGGCGCCTGGCTGGTGGCCGAGCTGTCGAACTGGCTGGGCGCGCTGCGCCGGACCGCCGAGCGGGGCGGGCACGAGCGGGTGCTGCGGCTGGCCTCGGCCGCGCACTGGTACTCCGACCAGCACGGCGACGCCACCACCTGGGAGCGGGTGTTCGAGGCCGGGGTGGCCTCCGCGCGGGCGCTGGGCAGCGCGCGCGACGAGGCGGTGCAGCTGAACTTCCTGACCTGGGTGCTGGTCGTGCTGCGCGGCTCCCCCGAGCGGGGCCTGGCGCTGCACGACCGCGCGCGGGCGGCGGCGGTGGAGTCCGGGGACGTGCGCGAGCAGGGCTGGGCCGCGCACTACCGGGCCTTGGCGCTGCGCCGCGCGGACGACCTGGAGGGCGCTCGGCGCAGCGCGGTGCGGGCGCGGGAGCTGTTCCGGGCGGCCGGGTACCCGCTGGGCGAGCACGTCGCGGGCAGCGCGCTGGGGCAGGTGCTCGCGCGGGCGCACCGGCACGCGGAGGCCGAGGCGGTGCACCGGGAGCTGCTGGCGGCGGTGCGGGCGGGCGTCCTGGGGCTGCGCCCGCAGATGCGGGACGCGCTGGAGGCGGTGCTGCTGCTGCACCTGGCCGACGCGCTGGCCGGGCTGGAGCGGTGGCCCGAGGTGCTGGTGGCGGCGCGGGAGGCCACCGGGCTGGCGGCGGGCGCGCGGTCCCCGGTGGTCGAGGTCAGGGCGCGGCGCGCGGCCGGGGTGGCGCTGCACCGGAGCGGCGCGCTGCCCGAGGCGCGGGCGGAGCTGGAGCGGGCGCTGGCGATCGGCGACGGGCGCGGCAGGCCGAGCCCGCCGGACGTGCTGGAGGCGCTCGCCGGGGTGCTCGACGACCTGGGCGACCCGCGCGCGAGCGGGCGGCTGCGCGCGCGGGCCGCCGAACTCCGGTCAGCCGATCGGTGAGGCGTTCCTGGCCATGGCCGTCCTCCCTCAGCACGACAACGCTCTTTCCGGCGATCCGATCGCAGTCAACCCGCAGCGGTGCGGGCGCGCCATGAGGAACCACCGGCAGAACTGGTCCACTCGGACGGTAACCCGCGCGGGTGACGTTGCGCCGTCCAGGGGGTTTGGACCGGGTGACGTGCGGCTGGACGACCGGTCCCGGCCCTCGCGCGGAGGGCCGGGACCGGGGGATCAGTCCAGGACGGCCAGCGCGTCGATCTCGACCAGCAGCCCGGCGGGCAGGCCGACGTAGACCGTGGTGCGCGCGGAGAACGGCCCCTCGGTCATGAACTCGCCGTACGCGTCGTTCATCTCGCCGAAGTGCGCGGTGTCGGTCAGGTAGACGCGCAGCATCACGACGTCGGCCAGCGACGCGCCGCCCGCCTCCAGCACGGCGATGACGTTGCGCATCGCCTGCGCGGTCTGCTCGGCGACGGTCGTGCCGACGACGTCCCCGGTCTTCGGGTCGAACGCGACCTGCCCGGCGACCTGGAGCAGGTTGCCCTTGCGGACGCCCTGCGAGAACCTCGCCACCGGGGTGGGCGCGTTCTCGGTCCGAACCTCGGCCTTGGAGCCCATGCTCTTCGTTCCTCTCTCAGTCACGCGCGGTCCACCCGCACTCGATCGACGCGGCCCGCGCGGTGGCGAGCAAGTCGGGCAGGTGCCCGAGCAACCCGTCGAAGTCCAGCAGCACCTTCGGCACCGACATCGACACCGCGGCGACGACCTCACCGCGCGCGCCCCTGATGGGGGCTGCGACGCAGTGGATGAAGTCCTCGTGCTCGGCGTTGTCGACGGCGTACCCGCGCTCGCGCACCTTCTCCAGCTCGGCCAGGTACCGCTCGGGGCCGGTGATGGTGTTCGCGGTGAGCGGCGGGTACTCCATGCCCTCGGCGACCTCGCGGCGCCGGTGCTCGGGCAGGTCGGAGAGCAGCACCTTGGCCACGGCGGTGCAGTGCAGGGGGGCGCGGCGGCCGACCCGCGAGTACATCCGCATGGGGTGGGTGCTGTCGTACTTGTCGATGTAGATGACCTCGCCGCCCTCGTAGGAGGCCAGGTGCACGGTGTAGCCGAGGCGGCCGTTGAGCTCGCGCAGCGCGGGCTCGCTGCTGCGGCGCACGTCGCGCTCCTCCAGCGCCCGGTTGGCCAGGTCGAACAGGGCGGTGCCCAGCCGGTAGTGGTGCACGCCGTCGCGCTGGGCGAAGCGGTGCGACTCCAGGGTGCGCAGGAGCCGGAGCGCGGTGGACTTGTGCACGTCCACGGCGCCCGCCAGCTCGTCCAGGGTCTTGGGCCCGGTGGCGAGCCTGCCCAGGAGGGTCAGCGCGCGGTCCAGGCTCTGGCTCATCGGGGTCTCCTCAGGTGGGCGGCGGCCCACTCCTCGGGCGACGCGTCCAGGAGGGGCGCGGTGACCGAGGGCGGCAGCGGGTCCCCGACATCCTCCCTGGTGAGCAGTGCGGCGGCGGCCTGCAGGTGCCCGGCGCGCAGTCGGCGGGCGGGCGGCTCGCCCGCGAGGTGGGCGGCGAGGTAGCCGGCGGCGAACGCGTCACCGGCCCCGACCGGCTCGACGACGTCGACGCGCAGCGCGGGCTGGAACACCTGCTCGCCGCCCTCCACGACGGTCGCGCCGCGCTCGCCCTGCTTGACCACGAGCGTGGTCGGTCCGGGCAGCAGGGCGCGCAGCTCGGCCGGGTCGCCGGTGCCCCAGGCGGTCTCGGCCTCGTCGGCGCCCGCGAGGACGACGTCGGCGGCGTCGGCCAGCTCGCGCAGCACGGCCGGGTCGCGGTCGGCCCACAGCGCGGGCCGCCAGTTCAGGTCGAACGAGACGAGCACGTCGCGCGGCCTGGCCAGCACGGCGCGCAGCAGGTCGAGGCAGCTGTCGGACAGGGCGGCGGTGATGCCGCTGACGTGCACGAGCGCGTCGCCGGGGCGGAGCTCGGGCAGCGCGCCGGGGCCGAGGGCGGAGGCCGCGGATCCGCGCCGGTAGTAGCGGACGGGGCTGCCGGAGGCGGCGGCTTCCTTGACGTACAGGCCGGTGGGACGGGTCGGGTCGACCACGACGTCGGTGACGTCGACGCCCGCGCCGCCGACCGCGTCGAGCACGGCCCCGCCGAACGCGTCGTCGCCGACCGCGCCCACCCAGCGGCTGGGCACGCCGAGCCGGGCGAGGTGGATGGCCACGTTGGACTCGGCGCCGCCGACCGCCCTGGTCCAGGCGCGCGCGGCGCGCACCGGTCCGGGTTCGGCGGGCACCAGGACCGCCATGGTCTCGCCGAGGCACACCACGCCGCCCACGTCGTCGAACCGCATCCGCGTCCCCCTGGGCTGGTGATCGTTGACTGGACGGCGACCGAATGTTACACACATCGCCATCACATCGCGCAACGGCCGTTGCGCAATACGCAACAGGGGAGCGAGCCAGTGGACATCGACCGCGACGCAGTCGCCGCGATCCGCTCGGAGCGGGTCGACTGGCGCTTCAAGGGGATGCCGTCGGACGCCTTCGGGCTGACCGTCGGCGAGCTGGCCGAGCGGCGGGCCGACCTGTTCACCGGCGGCTTCGTCGGACCGCTCGTCGTGCTCGACCGGGGGGCGCTGGAGCACAACCTGGACGTCATGGCCGCCTGGTGCGCCGAGCGCGGCGTGCTGCTCGCCCCGCACGGCAAGACCACGATGGCCCCGCAGCTGTTCGCCGCCCAGCTGGAGCGCGGCGCGTGGGGCATCACCGCCGCCAACACCAGCCAGGTCCGCGTCTACCGGGCGTTCGGGGTGCGCCGGGTGCTGCTGGCCAACGAGCTGGTCGACCCGGCCGGACTGCGCTGGCTCGCGGGCGAGCTGGCCGCCGACCCGGACTTCGAGTTCGCCTGCTGGGTCGACTCGGTCGAGGGCGTCGAGCGGATGGCCGAGGCGCTCGGCGCGCCCGCCCGGCCGGTGGACGTGCTGGTCGAGCTGGGCGCGCCCGGCGGTCGCACCGGGGCCCGCGACCTGGCCGCCGCCCGCGCGGTCGCCGAGGCCGCCGCCGCCAGCCCCGCGCTGCGCCTGGTCGGCGTCGCGGGCTACGAGGGCTCGCTGGTGCACGACGCCTCCCCCGGCTCGCTGGCCACCGTCGACGGCTACCTCTCGGCGCTGCGCGAGCTGGTCCACGACCTGCGCGGGAGCTACCAGGTCGACGAGCCGATCGTCACCGCCGGTGGCAGCGCCTACTTCGACCAGGTCGCCGCCGTCCTGGCCGGGCCGTGGGAGTTCCCGGTCCGCCCGGTGCTGCGCAGCGGCGCGTACGTCACCCACGACCACGGCTTCTACCAGGGCGTCTCCCCGCTGAACCGGGGCGCGGGCCCCGTGCCGCTCAAGCCCGCGCTGCTCGCCTGGGCGCAGGTGGTGTCCCGGCCCGAGCCGGGGCTGGCGCTGCTGGTCATGGGCAAGCGCGACGCGTCCTTCGACGAGGGCCTGCCCGTTCCGCTGCTCGTGCGCGGGGCCGACGGGGAGCAGCGCGCGCTGGACGGCGCCGAGGTGACCGCGCTGGCCGACCAGCACGCGTTCCTGGCGCTGCCCGAGGACTCGACCGCGCGCGTGGGCGACTGGATCGGCCTCGGCCTGTCCCACCCGTGCACGGTCTTCGACAAGTGGCAGCTCGTCCCGGTCGTGGAGGGCACGACCGTGGTCGACCTGGTCCGCACCTACTTCTGAGAACCGCACCCACCGGGCCGCGCGACGACGCGCGGCCCCCGCCTGGCTGGAGGGCACGAGTGGACATCGTCTACCGGGGAGCACGGGTGGTCGACGGCACCGGACGACCGGGGTACGCCGCCGACGTGGGGGTGCGGGACGGGCGGGTGGCCGAGATCGGCGCGGGCCTGTCCGGACGGCGGGTCGTGGACGCGGGCGGGCTGGTGCTCGCGCCGGGGTTCATCGACATGCACTCCCACTCCGACCTGCAGGTGCTCGCCAACCCCGAGCACCTGGCCAAGGTCAGCCAGGGCGTGACCACCGAGGTCCTCGGCCAGGACGGGCTGTCCTACGCGCCGGTGGACGACGAGGTGCTCGCCGCCCTGCGCGGCCAGCTCGCGGGCTGGAACGACGACCCGGCCGGGTTCGACTGGGACTGGCGCTCGGTCGGCGAGTACCTGGACCGGCTCGACAGGGGCATCGCGGTCAACGCCGCCTACCTGGTGCCGCAGGGCACGTTGCGGATGCTGTGCGTGGGCCTGGAGGACCGGCCCGCGACCGAGGCCGAGCTGACCCGGATGAAGGAGGTGCTGGCCCGCTCGCTGGACGAGGGCGCGCTGGGCCTGTCGTCCGGGCTGACCTACGCGCCCGGCATGTACGCCTCGTCGCGGGAGCTGGTCGAGCTGTGCCGGGTCACCGGGGAGCTGGGCGGCTACTACAGCCCGCACCACCGCAGCTACGGCGCGGGCGCGCTGGAGGCCTACGCGGAGATGGTGGAGCTCTCGCGCGACTCCGGCTGCCCGCTGCACCTGGCGCACGCCACCATGAACTTCCCGGTCAACGAGGGCCGCGCGGGCGAGCTGCTGGCGCTGCTGGACTCCGCGATCGCCGACGGCGTCGACATCACCCTGGACACCTACCCGTACCTGCCCGGCGCGACCTACCTGTCGGCGCTGCTGCCCGGCTGGGCGTCCGGCGGCGGCGTCGAGGCGACCCTGGCGAGGCTGACCGATCCCGCCACGCGCGAGCGGGTGCGCGTGGAGATCGAGGAGACCGGCTCGGACGGCTGCCACGGCGTTCCGGTCGACTGGGAGTCCATCGAGATCAACGGCGTGCGGCTGGCCGAGCACGCGCACCTGGTCGGCCACAGCGTCGCCGCCTCCGCGCGCGCCGCCGGACGTCCCCCGGCCGAGCTGTACTTCGACGTGCTGGTCGCCGAGCGGCTGGGCACCTCGTGCCTGATGCACGTGGGCCACGAGGACAACGTGCGGGCGATCATGCGCCACCCCGCGCACACCGGCGGCAGCGACGGCCTGCTCGTCGGCGACCGGCCGCACCCGCGCGCGTGGGGCACGTTCCCGCGCTACCTCGCCCGGTACGTGCGGGAGCTGGGCGTGCTCGGGCTGGAGGAGTGCGTGGCGCACCTGACCGGGCGCGCCGCGCGCCGGTTGCGGCTGGCCGATCGCGGCCTGGTCCGCGAGGGGTACGCGGCCGACCTGGTGCTGTTCGACCCGGACACCGTCGTGGACACCGCGACGTTCGACGCCCCCAGGCAGGCCGCCGAGGGCATCCACCACGTCGTCGTCAACGGGGTCCCCGTCGTCGACGCGGGCGAGCGCACCGACGCGCTGCCCGGACGTTCCCTGCGAAACCCCCGGAGCCACGCGTGATCGACTGGTTGCAGCACTCGACGGGAGGGCTGCTGACCCTGTCCGGGGTCAGCATCGCCCTGCTGCTGTTGATGATCATCCGCTGGAAGGTCGAGCCGTTCATCGCGCTGCTCGTGGTCGGCCTGCTGGTGGCGCTGGCGGCGGGCCTGCCGGTGGAGGTGCTGGTCGGCTCGGCGCAGAAGGCCTCGGACTCGTTGCTGGAGAAGGGCTTCGGCAGCATCCTCGGCCACATCACTGCCATCATCGGGCTCGGCACGCTGCTGGGCGCGATCCTGGAGGCGTCCGGGGGCGCCGAGGTGCTGACCCGCTCGCTGCTGCGGGCGTTCGGCGAGAACCGCGCGCCGCTGGCGATGGGCCTGGCCGGTCTGATCTTCGGCGTCCCGGTGTTCTTCGACATCGGCATCTTCGTGCTGGCGCCGCTGGTGTACGTGGCGGCCAAGCGCGCCGGGCGGTCCATCGTGCTCTACGCGATGCCGCTGCTCGCCGGGCTGTCCGTGATGCACGCGTTCATGCCCCCGCACCCAGGTCCGGTGGCGGCGGCCGGGCTGCTGAACGTGGGCCTGGGCTGGATCATCGTCATGGGCCTGGCGGTGGCGATCCCGTCCTGGTTCGTCGGCGGCGTGCTGTTCTCGGCGTGGATCGGCAAGCGGCTGGTGGTCCCGGTCCCCGAGGAGATGCTGGCGGCGGCGGAGAAGGCGCGCGCCGAGAGCGCCAAGGGCGAGCCGCCGCTGTCGCTGGTGCTGGGCATCATCGCGGTGCCGCTGGTGCTGATCCTGGCGGGCACGTTCGGCAGCATCCTGCTGCCCAAGGGCTCGTCGCTGCTGGGCGTGTTCACGTTCTTCGGCACGCCCGCCGTCGCGCTCACCATCGCGGTGCTGCTGGCGTTCTGGCTGCTGGGCTTCCGGCGCGGCATGACGCGGGAGAAGATCGCCGAGCTGTCGGCGGCGTCGCTGCGCCCGGTGGCGATGATCCTGCTGGTGGTCGGCGCGGGCGGGTTCTTCGGCGCGGTGCTGTCCGCGACCGGCGTCGGCAAGGTGCTGGCGAACTCCCTGGCGGACCTGGGACTCCCGGTCATGGCGCTGGCCTACGTGATCAGCTGCGGGATGCGGATCGCGCAGGGCTCGGCGACCGTGGCGATCGTGACCACCACCGGCATCGTGGCGCCGCTGGTCGCGGAGCAGTCCTACTCGCAGCCGCAGCTCGCGCTGGTGGTCATGGCGATCGCGTCCGGCTCGATCATCGCCTCGCACGTCAACGACGGCGGGTTCTGGATCGTGTCGCGGTACTTCGGGCTGTCGGTGAAGGAGACGCTCCAGACCTGGACGGTCGTGGAGACCCTGCTGTCCGTGGTGGGCTTCGTGGTCGCCGCGCTGCTCAGCCTGGTGGTGTAGCCGCGCCGGACCCGGTGCGGCGAAAGGCCCCCGCGCCCTCCCCCTTGGAGACGCGGGGGCCTCTCCCCCCTGTGGGTCGCACCTCCCCGCGCGACCCACCGCCACCTACACGAGCGGGGGTTCGAGCGGGTTCACCGAATTCCGAAGATTTTTCCGACGGGCCGCGACCTAGCCCTTGAGCACCTCGGTGAGGAACTTGCCGGTGTGGCTCTCCGGCACGTCGGCCACCTGCTCGGGCGTGCCCTGGGCGACCACGATCCCGCCGCCCGAACCGCCCTCGGGCCCCATGTCGACCAACCAGTCCGAGGTCTTGATGACGTCGAGGTTGTGCTCGATCACGATGACCGTGTTGCCCTTGTCCACCAGGCCGTTGATGACCAGCAGCAGCTTGCGGATGTCCTCGAAGTGCAGGCCCGTGGTCGGCTCGTCGAGCACGTACACGGTCTTGCCGGTGGACCGCTTCTGCAGCTCGGCGCCCAGCTTCACGCGCTGCGCCTCGCCGCCGGACAGCGTCGTCGCGGGCTGGCCGAGGCGCACGTAGCCGAGGCCGACGTCCACGAGCGTGCGCAGGTGCCGGTGGATGGCGTTGATGGGCTCGAAGAAGTCCGCCGCCTCCTCGATGGGCATGTCCAGCACCTCGGAGATGGTCTTGCCCTTGTAGTGCACCTCCAGGGTCTCCCGGTTGTACCGGGCCCCCTTGCACACCTCGCACGGCACGTAGACGTCCGGCAGGAAGTTCATCTCGATCTTCAGCGTGCCGTCGCCCGCGCACGCCTCGCAGCGCCCGCCCTTGACGTTGAACGAGAACCGGCCCGGCTGGTAGCCGCGCACCTTCGCCTCGGTGGTGGCCGCGAACAGCTTGCGGATGTGGTCGAACACGCCGGTGTAGGTCGCCGGGTTCGAGCGCGGGGTGCGGCCGATCGGCGACTGGTCCACCTGCACGAGCTTGTCGACGTGCTCAAGGCCCTTGACGCGGGTGTGCCTGCCGGGGACCTGCCGCGCGCCGTTGAGCTTGTTCGCCAGCACGGTCGCCAGGATGTCGTTGACCAGCGTGGACTTGCCCGAGCCGGACACGCCGGTGACGGACACCAGGCAGCCCAGCGGGAACGACACGTCGATGCCGCGCAGGTTGTGCTCGCGCGCGCCCACCACGGTCAGCTGGCGCTTCTTGTCGATCGCGCGGCGCAGCTCCGGCATCGGGATCTGCTTGCGACCGGACAGGTACGCGCCGGTCACCGACTCCTTGTTGCGCAGCAGCGCCTTGTACGGGCCGCTGTGCACGACGTGCCCGCCGTGCTCGCCCGCGCCGGGGCCGATGTCGACCACCCAGTCCGAGGCGCGCACGGTGTCCTCGTCGTGCTCGACCACGATGAGCGTGTTGCCCAGGTCCCGCAGCCGGGTCAGCGTCTCGATGAGCCGGTGGTTGTCCCGCTGGTGCAGGCCGATCGACGGCTCGTCCAGCACGTACAGCACGCCGACCAGGCCGGAGCCGATCTGGGTGGCGAGCCGGATGCGCTGCGCCTCGCCGCCGGACAGGGTGCCGGAGGCGCGGCCGAGCGAGAGGTAGTTCAGGCCCACGTCGAGCAGGAACCGCAGCCGCGCCTGGATCTCCTTGAGCACCGCGCCCGCGATCATGGACTCGCGCTGGCCGAGCTTGAGGCCGTCCAGGAAGTCCGAGCACTCGCCGACGCTCATCGCGCACACCTCGGCGATGGACTTCGGGCCGAGCGCGCCGTGGTCGAGCGTGACGGCGAGGATCTCGGGCTTGAGGCGGGTGCCCTTGCACGACGGGCAGGGCACCTCCCGCATGTAGCCCTCGTACTTCTCCTTCATGCTCTCGGACTCGGTCTGCTCCAGGCGCCGCTCCAGGAACGGGATGACGCCCTCGAAGTCCGCGTAGTACGAGCGCTCGCGGCCGTACCGGTTGCGGTAGCGGACGTTCACCTGCTCGTCGACGCCGTGCAGCACCGCCTTCTGCACCTTCGCGGGCAGCTGCCGCCACGGGGTGTCCATCCGGAACCCGATGGCCAGCGACAGCGACTCCAGCAGGCGGGTGAAGTAGTCGGCGGTCTGGCCGCCCGCCCACGGCGCGATGGCGCCCTCGCCCAGCGGCAGCTCGTCGTCCGGCACCACCAGCTCCGGGTCGACCTCCATCCGCACGCCCAGGCCCGTGCAGGTCGGGCACGCGCCGTAGGGGGAGTTGAAGGAGAACGACCGGGGCTCCAGGTCCTCGATCGCCAGCGGGTGGCTGTTGGGGCAGGCCAGGTTCTCGGAGAACCGGCGCACCCGCGCGGGGTCGTTCTCGGGCAGGTCGACGAACTCCAGCTCGACCAGCCCGTCCGCCAGCCGCAGCGCGGTCTCCACCGAGTCGGTGAGCCGCTGCTTGGCCGAGGTCTTCACCGCGAGCCGGTCGATCACGGCCGCGATCTCGTGCTTCTCCTGCTTCTTCAGCTTCGGCACGTCGGCCAGCGCGTACACCTGGCCGTCCACCTTGACCCGCGAGTAGCCCTGGGTCTGGAGGTTCGCGAACAGGTCGACGTACTCGCCCTTGCGCCCGCGCACGATCGGCGCGAGGACCTGGAACTTGACGCCCTGCTCCATCGCCAGCACCTGGTCGACGATCTGCTGCGGGGTCTGCTTGCTGATCGCCTCGCCGCACACCGGGCAGTGCGCCTTGCCCGCGCGCGCGTAGAGCAGCCGCAGGTAGTCGTAGACCTCGGTGATCGTGCCGACCGTGGAGCGCGGGTTGCGGCTGGTGGACTTCTGGTCGATGGACACCGCGGGCGACAGGCCCTCGATGAAGTCCACGTCCGGCTTGTCCATCTGGCCGAGGAACTGCCTGGCGTACGCGGACAGCGACTCGACGTAGCGGCGCTGCCCCTCCGCGAAGATCGTGTCGAACGCGAGGCTGGACTTGCCCGACCCGGAGAGCCCGGTGAAGACGATCAGGCTGTCGCGGGGCAGGTCGAGGTCGACCCCCCGGAGGTTGTGCTCGCGCGCGCCGCGAACGACAAGGCGGTCTGCCACACCCATTCCCTTCCCGATTGCGTGATCACCGAACACATGTTCGAAAAAAGCGTACCCGCCGAGCGGGCTGACACGATCGGGGAGGGGGTGCCCGCGCTGGTGCGCGGCACACCCGGACCAGCCCCGGAACCCCTCGATCGTGCGCCAACGGCTCTACCGGTGGGTAGTGAACGCCCCTAGGCTGGAGCGGTAGGCCGTTCGGCCGCAGATCCCGGGATGAGGTGCCCATGAGCTTCGCTGACGCAGCCCAAGCCCAGGTCCACTCCGCGACGAGCGTACCCGCGCCGCGCGAGGAGTCGGGCGCGATCCAGGACGCGCTCGCCGGACTGGCGGAGGTCGAGCGGGCCACGGCCGAGCTGTACCGCGTGGTCGACGGGTTCGACCTGGCGTCGGTGCGGGAGCCCAGCCTGCTGCCGGGGTGGAGCCGGGCGCACGTGATGACGCACCTGGCGCGCAACGCGGACGCCCTGCTGAACCTGCTGACGTGGGCCAAGACCGGCGTCGAGCACCCGATGTACCTGAGCACGGCCGACCGCGAGGCCGACATCGCGGAGGGCGGGGCGCGTCCGCCGACGCTGCTGCGCGCCGACCTGGACGCGGCCAGCCAGCGGCTCGCCGCCGCGATCCGGGACCTGCCCGCGACCGCGTGGGAGGCCGAGGTGGCGCACCCGGTCAAGGGGCCGGTCCTGGCCGGGCGGGTGCCGTGGATGCGGTTGGGCGAGGTGTGGGTGCACCTGGTCGACCTGGACGCGGGGTTCGGGTTCGCCGACATCCCGGAGGACCTGCACGAGCTGCTGGTGGACGAGGCGGTCGGGGGGTACGCGGACCGCGAGGGCGTGCCGCCGGCGCGGTTGGAGGTGGCGCTGCCGGACGGGCGTCAGCGCACCTGGGAGTTGCCCGCGGGCGCGGGCAGCGACGCGCCGGTGATCAGCGGCGGGGCGGCCGAGGTGATCGGCTGGCTGACCGGGCGCGGCGACGGCAGCGGCCTGGACGGCCGGGTGCCCGAGTTGCCCAGGTGGCTCTGAGCGCGCAGTCCGACGACGAGCAGCCACCGGGCGAGCGCGGGGCGGTGGCTGGCGGTGAGCAGGCGGTGCGCGGGCCGTTCCACCAGGACGGTCAGCGCCCAGCCGAGCAGGACGGCCGTGGCCAGGAACGCGACGAGCTGGACGGCCGGGCCCCACGGGGTCAGGCGCTCCATCACCACGTAGCCGATCTCCTGGTGGACCAGGTACACGCCGTACGAGATGCCCGCGAGCCAGCGGATCGGCGTGGCGAGCGCGCGCAGCGGCGCGACGTCCCAGTCCGGCCCACCGGCCGCCGCGCAGACCCCGATCAGCACGACGCCGAGCGCGGCGGTGCCCTCGAGGTTGTCGCTGTGCAGGTACTGGGCGCCGAGCGCGGCGACGAGCAGCGCGGTCAGGTGCCGGTTCCCGAGGCGTTCGCGGGACCACAGCCACACGCCGACGCCCATCGCGAACAGCTGCGCGCGGTGCACGCCGAGGCCGTCGTAGAGCAGCTTCAGCGGACCGGGCTCACCGGTCCACTCGCGCATCACCAGCGGGCCGAGCACGAGCGCCCAGAGCAGCACGGGCAGCGCCCGACCGCGCACGCGGGAGGCCAGCAGCGCGCCCGCGACGAACCCGGTGAGCTGCACCGGCAGGGTCCAGTAGGAGAAGTCGACCAGCCGGACGTCCGGGAGCCAGTTCTGCAGCATGAGGATGTTGAGGACCAGGTCGCGGGGTTCGAGGTGCGACCAGCCCTCGGGGGCGAGGTGGACGAGGACCCAGTAGGTCAGGCAGGCCGCCACCGCGTAGGCGGGGAGCAGGCGGGCGAGCCGGTTGCGCAGGAACCAGGCGCGGTTGCCCTTAGCCAGCGAGGCGCAGGCGAAGAACGCGGAGATCACCACCAGCGAGCTCGCGCCCATCTCCAGCGACACGGTGAACAGGGGGTCGCCGATCTCCGGGTGCACGTTCGGCCCGGCGTGGGTCGCGTGTTGCAGCACGACGGCCAGCACGGCGAGCACGCGCAGCACGTCCCAGTTGATCCTGCGGGTTTTGGGCACGGTGGGGATGACCTGCTTCAGGGTGGGGACGGCGGAACGGCGTTCGCGGCGGATCGTTGACAACCCTAAGGAACGTTCCTGTAGGGACCCTGAAGGTGCGAAGGCCGGCGGGCGGCTACGGTCGGCGACCGTGGACGTACTAGAGGACTACACCGGCCACGTCGAGCCGGGCGGCCCGGCGACGCGCCGGGTGCTGGACGCGCTGACCATCACCAAGGTGTCGGTCGGCCCGATGGACAACAACGCGTACCTGCTGGTGTGCCGCGCGACGAACGAGGCGCTGCTGATCGACGCCGCAGCCGACCCCGAGCGTCTCTCGGACCTGGTCGGTCACGACGTGACCAGGCCGAGGCTGAAGACGGTCGTGACGACCCACCAGCACGGCGACCACTGGGCCGCGCTGGGCGCGGTAGCGGGCGCGAACGGCTCGAACACCGCCGCGCACCCCCTGGACGCCGAGGTCCTGCCGGTCCCCCCGGACTTCCTGGTGGAGCACGGCGACACCCTGCAGGTGGGCGCCTCGGTGCTGGAGGTGATCCACCTGCGCGGCCACACGCCGGGCTCGATCGCCCTCCTGTACCGAGACCCGACCGGCCACCCCCACCTCTTCACGGGCGACTCGCTGTTCCCCGGAGGCGTGGGCAAGACCACCTCACCGGACACCTTCAAGTCCCTGCTGGACGACGTCGAGTCCCGCGTCTTCGACGCCCTCCCGGACAACACCTGGTTCTACCCAGGCCACGGCGACGACTCCACGCTGGGCGCGGAACGGCCGAAGCTCCAGGAGTGGCGCTCACGCGGCTGGTGAGCTGACGCACTTCCCGGACGGGGCCGCCCGACAGTAGGCGGTCCCGTCTCACTCGGTGGAAGCTAAACAGCCCGCGTTCTGCCGGACGCCTTCCGCGCGAAGAACTCCCCCGGCCAGAATGCGTCTCCCAGCGTCACCCCGTCGAAGAGCAGGCAGACGGCCCCAGGCGTGTCCTCGGAATCCCAGACGGCCGAAACGTTCCGGCCGCTTTCTTTCCCATTCCGGCTCAGCCAGTAGATCCTGTCACCCGGCCTGAGCTCGAAAACGGGCACGATCTCCCGCCGCGGCGTCCTGCGAGTGCTCGGCCCTCCGATCCGCACGCCGAAACCGTATTCCCAGGCCGGCCTGGGACATCGCCAGACGATCCGGAACTGCTCATCGATCGGCAACGCGGGCGCCCCCACGCGCACTTCTTCGACCAGGTAGAACGTGGCGATCCGACGTGCGCTTTCCGACATCTCGCTCCACGGTTCCGAGAGCACTTCCGCACATGCCTCGGCATCCGACTCCAACTCCACAGCGCGGGCAGCCAGATCGCGATCGGTCGAGGCCTTGGCGCGGAGCACCTGGATCGACCGGGTCAACGAATCGGGGTCGACCCGGAGGTGGTGTCTGACCCTTTTGGCCACGTAGTTGTCACGCGCACCGGTGTTGGTGCGAATCGGTGGATCGCCGACGGCGGTTTCACGAGCCCATCGAGAAGCCTCGAAGCAGGCCGCCAGCCACTGCGCCTCACCTGCGTCCAGGATCGTCTCGGCCACCAGGGGAACGCCAGGAAGCAAGTCTGGTCGACCGTTGGGATAGAAGTGCTCGGGACCGATGTGCTCCGGATGCCAATCGAGGTCGCTGTGGAGCAGCGTGGCGAATCCCTCACCCCAGCGCTGCCAGAAGATCATCTCCTCGCCGTGCGCGTTCGTGTAGTGCTGCACGATGTCCGGAAGACCGAATTCCACGCTGGCCATCTCCCCCAACTGGGCCTGGATGATCCGGTTGCCTCGATAACGGCTCAGGTACCCCCTCACCTCGACGACGAAGTCCACGATGGACTCGTCGTCCAACTTCTGGTCGGAGTTGATGACGATCGACTTGAGCACATCACCCCCGCGCCGCGCCGACAGCAACTGCTTGGTGGCATTGGCCCAGTAGAGGCCGTCGGTGTCCGGGTCGTGCACAACGCAGAACACGGGGAGGTTGCCATCGGCCCAGGTGCCGCCGTGGTCACCGACCGGCACGGCGTACCCATCGGCCTTGCGCCACGACCGCCCGCCCTTGACCTGGATCTTGACCACATCGCCGGTGACCTCACCGTTCTCGGTGAACGTGACGTGCTGGTCCTCCCCGAAGTCGTTCTGGCCGTCCACCTCTTGGACTATGTGGTTGTGCCGCTCCAGCAGCGCCCGCAGTGCGTTGACCGCCGCGCGGCCGGTTCTGCGGTTGTCGGGCACTTTCGGCATTGAATCCCCCAGATCCATGACGTGTCATCAGAGCAGGCAGTCTGCAGCAGAGCGAACTCCCAGCCCGCTACACCACCCCAGCCGCCGCCACCAGGTCATCCCCCGGCAGCTCGATCCCCAGCACCCCGCCGGGGTTCACCACCAGCACCACCCCGGCGAGCACCCCCACCAGCTCCCGCCCCGTGGTCTCCCGCACCGCCTGCGCCCCCTCGGGCACGTGCCCCGGCGCCGAGTACACCGCGAGGAACCGCCGCCCCAGACCGTCGACCCCGAGCCTCAGCCCGCCGTTCCCGTTGGTCTCCAGGATCAGCCTGCTCCCCAGCACCACCGGTAGCACCCGCTCGTGCGGCACCCACCCCACGGCCGCGTACCCCAGCACCACGTCCAGCTCCGACAGCGGCTCCGGGAACCCCCGCCTGCGCGGGCTCGGGCTGTAGTCCGGGTTCAAGTACTCCTCGCCCGTGAGCACCCCGTCCGAACCCGACCGGTACGCCCCGAGCAGCGCCGCGTTCGGCGTGCCCTCCACGTGCCTCGGGTCGACGTCCGGATCAGCGCACCACACCCACCCGCCGGGGACCTGCGCCGCCTGCTCGCGCATCGCGTCGGTCACCGCGGGCAAACCGGGGTGCCCCGTCAGATCGTCCAGCTGCCCGGCGGCCAGGTGCACGCCTACCGCCTCGGGCAGCACAAACACCCGCGACCCCGACGCGTCCAGCGCCGTCACCACGGTCCAGTCACCGCGCAACCGGTAGCGCCGGAATTCGCCCTCCGGTGGACTCCCCCCGTCCCAGTGCACGAGGTTACCCGCGTCCGACCCGTACCGGCGGACCACGGCGTCACGGGCACTCGACAGGGTGATCCCGTGGAACTCCCGCAGCGACGGGTCCCCGGCGTCCGGAACGACCTGGTAGGGCGCCTGCCAGGCGGGCAGCTCCTCGTCCAGCTCGTACCGCAGCTCGTCCTGCTGCACCACCAACTGCCCGATCAGGTGGACGACCGCAGCCTGCGCGTCCTCGAACGTGTGAAGCCCACGTTTGCGCCCACCCTTCTCCCCCCAGTACACCTCGTACCGGTCGCCCGAGGGGACCAGGCACCACGCGCCCTCCCGGTGCCCGCCGAGGCGGTAGCGGCGCGGACTGGTCTGGCAGCGCGTGATCACCTCGTAGGCGGGCGCGAGCGCCTTGTCGAGCTCGCGGTCCGCCACCCCGGACGACCACGGCCTGCCCATCGCCAGGTGCGACGCCCTGATCGCGGTGAGCCGGGGCACGTCGGGCAGCCGGTAGCGGCTCTGCCTGACGTGGTCGACGAGCGCGGGCGGCGGTGGGACCCGGTGCTCGCGCAGGTAGTGCGCGACACCCGACGGCCACACGAAGACCCCGTCGGTGTGGTAGCCGAGCGGCACCACGTCGGGCTCGCCGGTGACCAGGTCGGCGCCACTGCCGCGCGAGGACAGCACGAGCGGCGCGCCCTCCAGGTAGTCCAGCAGCAGCCGCGCCTCGCGCGCGCCCACCATCGGCCGGTACGCCTCGCCGCGCCCGTCCAGGACGACGTCGAAGGCGCGCACCAGCCGCAGCGGCTCGTCCGGCACGGGGTCGAGCGCGCGCACGGCCGCGCGCTGCTGCTCGACGCCTGCGGCGGCCCACAACCACTCGGGAACGGCGACCGGCCTGCGCGGAAGCAGCCGCAGCTCGTCGGCCAGGTGCTCGGACGCCTGGCCGCGCGGGACCACCGTCTGCGGCGGCCCGTCGAACCCGAACGACCACGTCGCCGACCCACCCGCGAGCAGGTCGACGCGCCCCGAGTACCAGGCGCCCTCGGTGTTGCGGAACTCGCGCACCCGGAGCCGGTGCAGCCACTGCCCCAGCATCACCGGCGGCGCCCAGGCGCGCTCCTGCCCGCCCAGCACGACGACGCCCTCGACCTCCAGGAACCGCCCCACCGCGCGGAACTCCAGGCAGCACCGCTCCCAGCCCTCGGGCACGAGCGCGGCGATACCCGACTCGACCCGCTCCAGCAGGGCCCCGTCACCGGGCGGCGCGACGTCGCCTGCGGGCAGCACCGGGTACTGCGGCCACACCGGCGGCAGCGGGGGCCGCTCGCACACCAGCAGCAGCCGCCCATCGCCGACTAGCCCGTCGACCGGGTCGGCGTCCAGCGGTTCGGGACCGCCGTCGACCACCCGCCAGAGCCCGGCGGCCAGCACCGCCTCGAACACGCCGCTGTTGACCGCCTTGGCGGGCGCGCCGTCCAACTGGACCGCGTGTCCCGGCACACCGGGCGCGTCGTCGGGCCGCAGGAACGCGGTCGCGCCGTCGCCGGGTGTGAACCGGAACGCCCGGTGCCCGTCGACCGCGATGTCGTACCGCGCGCCGTCCCCCGCCACCGCGCCACCGCCCGTCACCGCACCGTCCCCCGTCATCGCGCCTCGATGTCCCGCGCCCACACCGGGGGCTGCTTGCCCAGGTCCTCCATCAGCTCCAGCACGTCGAGCAGGTCCGGGATGTCGGGTGCGGTGCGCGCGAACCAGTCGGACGTGCTCTCCCAGGCGCGCACCACGCGCTCGCCCTCGACCACGCTCCACACCGGCGGGTCGTCCAGTCCGAGGTCTGCGCCGTCGATCACCTGGTAGGCGTACGCCTGGTGCGCGGTCAGCACGAGCATCCCGCCGGGATCGACCAGGTCGTGCTCCAGGTGGCCGAGGCTCGCGAGCACCTGCTGCTTGGTCTCGCCGGTGATGGAGTTGACGCTGAACGCCGTGCCCGCCAGCCACAGCCCGGACCGCACGCCGACGAGCCGGAACACCTCGCGAACCGCCTCGGGCACGTGGGCGACGCCCTGCGCGGAGGCCATCAGGTCGATCTGCTCGTCCGAGGCTCCCACCACCGAGTCGCGGCGCAGCCCGGCGCGGACGACCTGCTCGAACACTGCGCGAACGCGTTCACCCGCGTTCCCCGTTGGGTCGCTCACAGGGGGTAGAGCCTTTCATTCGCGAGGTTGACGGCTTCCACCCGAACATTCGGGAAGACGCCTTCATAGGTTAGCAGGACGGTCTGACAGGATTTGCAGATCTGGAATTCAGGGGGCGTCCGGTCGATTTTCGCGGACGGCAGGTCGATCACCATTCTGAGATCTCCCCGCACGTCCGCCGCGGTGAACGGCCGGTAGGTCGTCCCGGCCGTCTCGGCACGCGCGGCAGCCCGGTTGTTCAGGTCGTCGATCGCGAGGGCGACCCGGTCCCTGGCGCGCTCCACCTGGACGCGGCGGCGGTCCTGCCCGTACCCGTCCGGATCGGCCTTGGCCCGCTCGGCGACCTCCTTGGCCGACGTGCGCAGCGCGTCGTCGACCTCGTCGCGGGACAGCCCGCTGTGCTCGGCGAGCTGGTTGCGGGCCAGGTCCTCCAGCAGCTTGGGCTCGGAGTCGTGCACCCGGTCGCTGCCACCGCCATCGCGCCAGCCACCCGTGACGGGGTCGTAGGAACCGGCCTTGGCGGTCTCGAAGATCCGCTCCGCCCTGGGCGGCCCCACCGGCGCCTCGGAGGCAGGACGCCAGTTGTGCTCCTTGCCGCTGAAGTTGTACGCGTCGGTGGTGGAACCGCTGTCGCTGGTGAAGCGGGCGGTGGTGAGGGTCCGCTCGTGCGGGCGCAGGTGTGGAACGGAAGCAGGATTCCTGTTCCGGTCCGAACTGATGAATTCGAGGGCCTCCTCACGCCGTTCGCGGTTCTCGGCGCGCAATTCCCGGAAGTCCTCGTCGGCGCTGCCGCCCCGGCTCTCCGCCAGCGGGGCGTCCGACGGCAGCTCGCCCCAGTCCGGGGTGTGCCCCGGCGGAGTGGGGCTCTCGCTGATCCGCTGCTCGCCGTCGGGCGAGAACGTGCGCCACTCGCCGTTGGGCGGCCAGCCGGGCCGGTCGGCGCTGTCGGAGCCGTTGTTGTCGCTGGCGAAGACGTTGCCGTCGTAGTCGACCCAGGCGTGGGTGTTGGGCGCGGTGACCGGCACGCCCAGCTCACTGGCCAACCGGGCGGCGAACCCGTCGTCCCGACGGCCGGTGCCGCAGCTGATGAGCGTGATCGGCTCACCGCGGTCGTAGTGGGGGTTCGAGCGGATGACCTCGGCGAGGTCGCGCGCGCTCAGCGGGTAGCGGCCGACGCTGGCGGAGTTCTCGGAGCCGTGCAGGTCAACGACGAACTGGCCGGGAATGCGCGGAATGGCCGCCGACGTGTAGTAGCGGCTCTTGTCGCTGCCGCCGTTCCGGTCGTGCTCGCGGTCGAACAGCGCCATGCCGGACTCGGTCCGGTAGACGTGCTGCCGGACGTTCTGGTCCAGGTCGTCGTTGAGGTGACCGAGCTGGTCGCTGAGCGGCTGCGGGGCCTCCGGGGTGCGGCTGGGGCCGTGCTCCGCCCCGGAGGGGGTGGGTTCGTCGTAGCGGGGCCGGGCCGGTTCCCCTTCGGCTCGCCGCCACGGCTCGGGATCGGAGTACCCGGCCGACTCGGACTGGCGCGGTGGTTCGGCCTGGCTGGACGGCTGGGCCGAACGCGACTGCTCGGGTTGGCGCGACGGGTCGTGCTGCGCCCGCCCCGGTTCCACGGCGTCGACCCCGGACTGGCGCGTGGTGTCCCCGCCCTGGTTCCAGGGCGCGGATTCCTGCCGGGCGCCGTGCTGCTGCGCCGCACCAGGCTGCTGGTGCGGCTGGCGCGGTCCCTCGGCGGACGGCTGGTTCGCCGGAGGCTGGTACGACGGCGGCTGACCGTGCTGCCCACCGCTCTGCTGCCCCCACGGCGCGTGGTGTCCAGGGACTCCAGCCGGTCGCCCGCTCGGCACGGACGAACCGGGCACGGGTAGCGAGCCCCGAGGAGTGGCGGCGGCAGGCGGCGGTCCAAGCGGATGAGCCGCCGAGGACTGCGCTGCGGACTCCGGCCGTTCGGCGACAACGGGTTTCGACGGTTCACCCGGACGCGCAGCGGATTGCTCTGCCGAGGGCGCCCCGGTCGCGGTCGACGTCCGGGACGTCGAGGTGGTCTCCGACGCGCCCCCACCACCCGGTGCCGAGGGCTCGTGACCGATGAAGTCGGGGTTGGGCACGAACGGCCCCTTGGCGTACCCCCCACCAGGTTGGTACTCGACCTCGTGCCAGCCCGCGACGTACCGCCAGTCGATCCCACCGGGGAAGAGCATCTCGGACTCGCCGTACTTGTGATGCCCTCGGCCGATGTTGTCCAGGGTCGCGTCGGTGTTGATGCCACCCGGCGCGTTGATCACGTACATCGCACCGCTGCGCCCGGCGCGCTCCTTGGCGACGGTCTCGTCGGTGGACGTGCTGACGAACGCGTTGGTGTCACCGTCGACGTGCTTGAGCAGATCAGGGGCCAGATCACGGTGCCGGGGGTGAACGTCGAACCCCCCAGCGGCCCTGACCTCCTCAGGCGACCGGGTGTCACCACGCACCAGCGCGTTCTCCGCACGCCGCCACTCGGGAACGTCCCGGTGCACCACCTGGGACTCGGGAACGCCGTACCGCGAGGGATCGACGTCCCGCATGGCGACCGGGGGCAGTTCCCCGCCGCCACGCAGGCGGTCCGCTTCCTGCTGCCCGTCGCCCGGCTGCCCGTCTACTGGCTGCCCGTTGTCCTGTCGCCCGTTGTCCTGCGGGGTGTGCTCCTGCCGCCCCGTCTCCAGCAGGGCGGGGTCCTGCCTGCCCTGCTCCTGCCGGATCGGCTCCTGCTGTCCCAACCGGTCCCGCGAGCCGTACCAGTCCTGCCGCCCAGGACCACCGGACTGCCCTCCAGGCTGTCCCTGCCCGTAGTTCGACTGGCCGTGGCCGGGTTGCCCGTAGTCGGGCCACTGCCCGCCCTGCCCCGGCCGCTGGCCGTAGCTGGACGGCTGCCCGTTCCCAGGCCACCCACGCCCAGGTTGGCCCTGCCCGTAATTCGGCTGCCCGTGGTGGGGCTGGCCATGACCGGGCTGGCCGTAACCACCCTGCTGAGGCTGCCCATAACCGGCGGGCGATGGGTACGGCCCACGTCCAGCCAGAGGCTGCCCCATCCCAGGCTGCTGCGCCCCTTGCGGGAACGTCCCCGACCGCGAAGGCGGATTCCCCCATCCGTTCCGCTGCTGCCCACCCCCATGAGGGACCTGTGGCCCACGATCACTCGGAGTGCCGTAAACAGTTCCGGGCCCACCAGTCCGAGGCACACCCGCCCCCTGCTGGGCACCACCGCCATACCCAGCGGGATTTCCGGGGAGCACACCGCGCGGCACACCACTTTGCGGACTCCCGCCCCCAGGCGGCATTCCCCCACGGGGCACACCACCCTGCGGAACACCCCCAGGCTGCGGAAACCCACCACCCATCGGCTGCGGACCACCACGCGGGGCACCACTGTTCACCGGCTGTCCGCCGTACGGACCGGGGTTGCCCCCCATCGGCTGCCCGCCACCCCGACCACCGCCGGGAACGCCACCTGACGGCATCCCGCCACCCGGCGCGCTCCCCATCGGTTGCGTCCCACCCATCGGCTGCCAGGAGCCCCGAGGCGTCCCAGTCCCGGACTGGGACGTCCCACCGTTCCCTGCAACGGGCATCCCGCCGTGGCTGCCAGCCCCTCTGAACGCACCACCGGCCTGCGCAGTGGCACCGCCAGCGGCGGGTGCACCGCCCATAGGCACAGCGCCCCTGTTTCCACCACCAGGAGCCCCGCCAGCCGAGCCAGGCGACCCCACTGATGGCAAGCCACCACTCGGCACACCACCAACCGGTGCGCGCCCAGCGGCCGTGGTCCCGGAAGGAGAGGTCCTCATAGGCGTCGTCCCACCAGGCGCGCGCCCGTCAGCCGTAACCCCAGAAGACGAAGTCCCGTTGGACGTCACCCAACCAGGCACGCGCACGCCCGGAGCGGCCCCGGTCGGCGCACTGCCAGTGGACGTGGCGCCCGAAGACGCACCTCCACCGTGCACACCCCCGACCGGCGCCCCTGCCTGCCGAACCCCGCCCCCACCACTCTGCTGACCGACACCGCCGAAAGTCCCACCCGGCGTACCCATACCGGCGGGGCGGCGCACCTGCGACACCGGAACGCCACCAGTCGAAGGCGTCCTGGCAGGCGACGACCCACCGCTCCCCACGGTCGGCGCGGCGGACGTCCTGCCCCCCGAAGACCCGCCGGAGGACGTCCCTCCGCCTCCGGTCCCAGCACCCCCGACCGACGAGACCGAGGCCTTGGTCTGGATCCGGTTCATCGACGACGCCACCGACTGCTCGGTGTTGCGCGTCGTCTGCGCCGTCTCCCGCGTCTTGGCCCCGGCGTGATCAGCAGCCTCGGCCGCCTTCTCGGCACCGGTGCGCGCGCTCCGGATCGCCTTGTCGGCGGACTGCATCGCGACCTGGCCGAAAACCCCCGCGCTGCCCGAAGTGGCGCTGAAGTTCAGCCGGTTGGCGACGCTCCCCCGTACTTGATCGCCCCGACTGGCGATTCGGCTGCCCAGGTTCTCGACAGCGTCAACGTCCATCCTGGTCCCGCGCCCACCAGCCATGTTACCCGGCGCGGACGACGAAGACGAGGAGTGCGAGGGGGTGGACGACGACGAGCGGTGGGAGTTCCCGCTTCCACCGCCGTCGCCCCCGCGGTGCGAGGAAGAGCCCCTGGGCCTGCCGGTCATCAGCCCTTGACCGCGGACACGTCGTACGGCATGACGGCGTCGTACGCGGTCTTGGCGTAACCGCCGTACTCGGCGAACCGCCCGAGCCCTTCGACCAGGGTCTCCATCTTCTCCGCGAGCTTGGCCATGCGACCGCCGAAGCGCGCCATCGCCGACGCGAGCTTGCTGAGCCTGGTCGCGATCTTGGTCGCCAGCGTGGCGGCGCGCACGCCCGCGTAACCTGCGAACGCCGCGATGGACCCGCCGACCGTGACGACGGCGGACGCGGCGGCGATCAGCGCGCCCGCGACCAGCTCGCCGATCAGGTCGGAGATCCAGCCGAACACCTGGGAGCGCAGCTCGCACACGAGCGCGCCGGACAGCGCGTAGATCGCGGCGGTGCCGTCCATCGTCTTGCCGAGCGCCTCGTACTCGCCCGACATCTGCTCCATCTGCTTGCGGAAGGCGTCACCGGAGTCGCCCTCCCAGCCCGCCGCGCCGCCCATGTCGTCGCGGTGCTCCTGGGCGATGGTCTTCATCTCCGCAGCGGCCTGCTTGAGCTGGTCGGTGTTGGCGTTGATCTCGTCCGGGTTGCCGAGCAGCGCGTCGAGCGGTTCCCGCAGGAAGTCGACGTGCTCCAACAGCCAGCCGACACCGGCGGACGCGACCGCGCCCAGCGGGTTGGCCATGACGCCCACTACGTCCACCACGACACCGGCCGCGCCGAGCGCCGCGTCGATGACGTCAACGCCCTCCCCCTCGGACTCGGCAGTGAGCGTGTCGACGAATCCCGCGACGCTGTCGACCACGCCCGCGCCCGTCGACCACGTCGTGGTGCTGCTCTCCTCAGACACCGTTCCCCCGGTTCAGCGGTTCTTGAAGATGGAGTCGTCGCTGAAGTCGTCGTCCTCGTCCGGCCGTGGCCGGGCTGCGGGACGAGGACGAGGGGGCGGTGCGGCGGTCTCGTACTCCTCGTTGAACGCGATGCGCGGTGGCCGGTCGCCGAACGCGGCAGCCTGCTCCTCCTCGGGCGGGGGCAAGTACTCGGTGATCACCCGGTAGGTCTCGGACCCGGCCCCGTTGACGGCCTCGAAGACCCCTGCGACCTGCACGGCGGCACCCCGCTGGGCCTTGCGGGCGATCTCGACGAGTTCAGCGGAGAGCTGGGTGTGCGACTTCCGCATGGCGGCCTCGGTGAGGCGCACGTCGGTGAGCGCGCCGTTGGGCGCGACGGTCACCGTGACCGAGCCGTCGTCGGACGAGGCGGACCCACCTGCCGTGGCGAGTCCTTCCTGCACCGCGGCGGCCTTGGCCTGCGCGTCGGCGATCTTCGCCTCGAAGTCCCGCATCCACTCTTCGGGCGTCTTCACCGTGCCCCCACACCTGCGTCTGGACCGATCGGCCCATGAGGATGGCACAACGCTCGGGTGCATGAGACCGGAACACCCGATTCCCGCAAGCGTTCTCACACCGGAACCACGCGGAACACCGCAGACCGCACACCGCCCGACGCAGCACGGCGGCTCAGGCCACGAGCCCCAGCTCCCGCAGCACCTCCCCGGCTCCCCAGAGCCCGAGCGGGGTGGCCCGAACCAGAACGCGCCCCAACTCCTCGTCAGCCTCACCGGAGATACCGGCAGCGCCCTGGTCCAGGCCCCCGACGCCCGTCGCGGCGCTCGCACCGTCCACCTCGGACACCGAGGCGCTCCCGGTCACACCGGGCCAGTCCGCCCCAGCCGACCACTCCACCGCACCGACACCGTCGACGTTCCCCAGCACCTCGACGACTCCGAGCACCTCGAGCACAGCCGCCACCCGGAGCACGTCCCGCCGCAGCGCGTGCCCCCACCCATCCGGCACGCCGCCGTCCACGTCGAGCGTGAGCTGGTCGGACAGCGCCTGCCCGAGCAGCTCGCCCAGCTCCGCGACCGGCACCGGCTCACCGCCCCTGCCGTAGAAGCAGGCCCACAGGTCGGGCGCGATCTCCGGCAGGAACTGCCCGACCAGCGTGGGCAGCGGGTACTGGCTGGGGCACACGACGTGCCCCAGCCCCTGGAACTCCGACATCCCCCGCCGCCACACCTCAACCGGCCGCTCGGCCAGCCAGGCCGCCGCGTCCCCGAGCACCAGCTTCCCGTCCGCGACCCGAACCACCTGGACGGCCTTCCCCCACTCCACCAGCAGCGAGAACCCCCCACCTCCACCGTCCTCCGAGCCACCCCCGAACGCGCCGTTCCCCGCCACGACGTCCTCACCGACCACCGACCGCCCGTCCGCGCCGACCCAGTCGACGAGGACCCGAAGCCTGGTGATCAGCTCGGACCGCGCCGCAGCGACCGCGACCTCCGCCGAGGGGGACAGACCACCGACCAACGCTCCCACCACATCCCCGGCGCCCTCGTCTGCGGTGGAGGCGGCAGGCTTGACGAACACGCTGCTGACCCCGCCACCACTGCGCCGGGCGATCACGTCCAGGACGTCCCGGTCGTAGTGGACCTCCCCGGCCCGCACGGCGGTCAGGAAGCGGGCGTTCTCCTCCGGGTCGTCGGGGTCGACGCCGTGCTCCCTCATCCGGGTGACCCAGAACTTCGCGGGCCCGCTGTTGCGCTCGTCGCCCATAGCGTCGTGGAAGGCGGCAACGTTCTCGTCGATCTCCGAGTGCAGCAGCCCGACTTCGCCCACCGCCACGTTCTCGCCCCCGGAGCTGAGGAAGTCGACCCACCGGTGCAGCGTCGTGGGCACCCCGTCCCACTGCTCCCGCACCATAACCACCCCGCGCGGAAAGCCGACGAGCAGCAGTTCCCGCAGGTCACCCACCTGCCACTTGCCGGGGTGCCCACCTTCGGCGAGCCGCCAGTCCACAGCGGCCTGCGCGACGAAGTGGTCGACGTCAACGCCGAACTCGTCGGCCCAGGACTCGAAGTCGGCCAACAACTCACCACCGATTTCCTCCCACGCGTCGGCGTCGTCGAGGTGATCGCTCGCAGTCATGGCCCCACTATCGCCGACACGACGAACCCGCCAGCACCCCCTAGCCACCAACAGAACGATCATCGAACAGCCCTAGAATACCCCGCCGAGGATGAACAAACAGCAGCACAACTCGCACGACGACCAGCCGGGACGCCCTACCCAGCAGTGGGATCACCGCCCCAACAGAGCCCCAGCGCGCGCCATCAGAGATCAACCAGCACGAAAAAATCACTCGTTAGAGTGAATCTTTTCCTTGATTACCAGGGGAGCGACGCAAAGTAGTCATAAATGGAATCACCCCCTAACCATTCACCCAAGGCATCACAACTCTTCACTTGCCGCCAAGCCCGACCAGCGCCAGTCCAGCAGTGAAGCCGTCCACGCAGTGCCATCACCAAGGGACGACCCCAACCTCCAAGCACCCCCACTCAGCTGCGTCCCGGCACGAAGTCCCAAGCGCCCCCACACCTCCAGCCCGGTCTCCCCAATCTTGCTCCTGCTGCGACACCGCGAGAAAACCTCCTCTTCCAACCACAGCACCAGTTCCAGACCTGGATCACACACGGCAAGCGCCAGCACCGGATGCCGCCGCCTCAGCGCGACCAGCACGAACGGAAGCAGCCTGCGCACCGCATCGGGATGCATCCCCTCTCACAGCAGCCCTCTCCCGGCACCCACTGCGGCCACCACGCTCCGATGCCGCCACGATCTCCTCAGCGCGCCGCACAACCACCCACCCAACCGCCATAAGCGCCACACTGCGGCGATGGCACCGAGGTAAGCGAGATCGCGCAGCAATCCCAAGCTGTGCTCTTCTCCGGCCTGAACATCCCCTGGCAACCCGATTCACCTCGACGGCGAAGTAACCCTTGGACACCCTGGCTTCTCTTGCGCACGACGAACTGCCGGAAGGCACCACAGGCCTGGCAACCCTGGACACCATCGCAAACCGTCCGCCCCGGAGCCCTGCGAACACCCTCGCGTGGCCGATGTGGCCGACTAGGGGCTGTTTGGTGTTCGGATCTAGGTCAAGCCGGGTGGTGTGCTGGTCGGGGCTGGTAGAACACGGGTGTGGCGCGCTTTGACCTGACCGATGCCGAGTGGGCGTTGATCGAGCCGCATGTGCCGGTCGCGGCCACCGGGCCGTTGCCTCGGCGGGTGCGGGATCAGTTCAACGGAATCCTGTGGCGGTTTCGCACCGGGTCGGGCTGGCGCGACGTCCCGGAACGGTACGGGCCCTGGTCCACCGTCTACTCCCGGTTCAACGTCTGGGCGAAGGCGGGGGTGTTCCAGACGCTGTTGGAGGCGCTGATCGCCGAGGCCGCCGCGCGCGGGCAG
>NZ_JAMTCF010000034.1 GCF_024171695.1 Actinosynnema pretiosum
TGGGTCCAGCGCCGTGAACCCCCGCTCGTTGAACGTGTGGATCACCTCACGCACGTAGTCCTCGCTCACCTGCATCAACGAGGTGATGTCCCGGACCGCCTGACCCTGGCCCGACATCAGCACCACGATCGCCCGCCGCAGCCGCACCGGATCCTTCGAGGTCCTGGTGATCCGCTGGATCTTCCGGCCCTCCTCCATCGATAAGGGCCGGACAAACACGCTCGGTCGACGAGCCACAGCCACCTCCCGCACTCGACATGCGAGACCAGCCTGGCCGATCAGCCCACCAGACCGATTACCGGGTCAACCCTCCGAGACACGCCACTAGTTGTCGGCGGTCGCTCTGAGCTGTACTCGGTGCTGCGCGTTGATTCCGCTAGCTGTTGGTGGTCGACCTCGTGCTGTCGCTGAGGCGGGTCCACCTGACCCCGACCGGTCCCGGTCGGGGTCAGGTGGGACGTGCTGGAGCTGGTGGTGCAGGCAGAGCGGTCGTGCGGGTGCGGTGGTGTCGGGGCTGGTCGGACTGGGCTGGGTCAGCGGGTCGCGGTGGCTGCCGTGGCAGGCTGTTCCACGACCACGCGGCCTGTGCCGGGCAGCAGCGCGGCCACGCCCGCTGCGGACAGCGCGGCGCCCGCGCCCACGGCCATGATCACCTGGAACGCCTGCTGCGACGGCAGGCCCGCCGCTGTGGTCAGCTGGGTCAGGATCACGCCCGCGACCGCGCTGGACAGCGACGTGCCGATCGAGCGCATGAGGGTGTTGAGGCTGTTCGCGGCTGCGGTCTCCGAGACCGGGACGGCGGACATCACCAGCGCGGGCAGCGCGCCGTAGGACAGGCCGATGCCCGCGCCGATGATGCTCGACACCAGCACCAGGTGCCAGATCTCGCTCATCAGCACCACGTTGAGCCCGTAGCCGACCGTGACCACGAGCGCGCCGGTGATCAGGGTGACCTTGGGGCCGCGCTCCCGCGACAGCCGCGCGGACAGCGGCGCCATCGCCATCATGACCAGGCCGGACGGGGCGAGCACCAGGCCGACGCCGAGCAGGGACTGGCCGAGGCCGTAGCCGGTGGACGCGGGCAGTTGCAGCAGCTGCGGCATCACCAGGGACATCGCGAACATCGCGAACCCGAAGACCACCGAGGCGGCGTTGGTCAGCAGGAGCTGGGGGCTCGCGCTGGTGCGCAGGTCCACCAGCGGTTCGGCCGCGCGCAGCTCCCACCAGCTCCACGCGGCCAGCGCGACGACCGCGCCGCCGAGCAGGCCCAGCGTCAGCGCGCTGCCCCAACCCCACTGCGCGCCCTTGGACACCGCCAGCAGCAGGCACACCAGCACCACGGACAGGCCGAGCGCGCCCACCAGGTCGAACCGGCCGCCCGAGCGCACCGCTGATTCCGGCACCAGCGCGACCACGAGCACCCCGGCGATCACGCCGAGGCCTGCGGCGGCCCAGAACAGCACATGCCAGTCCAACTGCTCCACCAGCACCGCGGCCAGCGGCAGACCCAGCGCGCCTCCGACGCCGAGCGAGGCGCTCATCAGCGCGGTCGCCGAACCGAGCTTCTCGGCGGGCAGCTCGTCACGCATGATGCTGATGCCCAGCGGGATCACGCCGGACGCCAGGCCCTGGAGCACCCGGCCGACGATCATCGGACCGAGGCTGTCGCTGAGCGCGCCCACGACCGAGCCCGCGACCAGCAGCACGATGCTGATCAGCAGCATCCGGCGCTTGCCGTGCATGTCGCCGAGCCTGCCCACGGTGGGCGTGGCGACGGCGGCGGCCAGCAGGGTCGCGGTGATCGCCCAGGCGGTGTCGGCGGGGTCGGCGTTCAGCAGCTTCGGGAACTGCGGGACCAGGGGGATCACGACCGTCTGCATGAGCGAGACGACGATCCCGGTGAAGGCCAGCACCCAGACGACGGTGTTCGCCCCCGGTGGCGCAGAGGGGGCTGCTGGCGTGTGCGGGCGTGCGCTGGACATGGTGAGTCGGCCTTCCGGGAGGGCGGGGTTCGGCAGGGGGTTAAATCAGTTGCTTGACTTAGGTTAACCCGGACGGCTTCACTGTCCCGCACGCGCCCGCGCCGGTGTCCGAACTGTCCGGGGGCGTCCCGAATCGACCTGAGGCGGAGGAGGTCCCCCGGTGAGGCGGCTCCACAACGAGACCACGCGCGCCCGCATCCTGGACACCGCCGAGCGGCTGTTCGCCGAGCGCGGCCTGCACGCGGTGTCCAACCGGCAGGTCAGCGCGGCGGCCGGGCAGGGCAACAACGCGGCCGTCGGGTACCACTTCGGGACCAAAATCGACCTGGTCAGGGCGATCGTGCGGCGGCACGGCCTGCCCGTCGAGGCGCTGCGGGCGGACATGGTCGCCCGCGCCGGGGACTCGCCGGTGCTGCGCGACTGGGTCGACTGCCTGGTGCGACCGGTCACCGCGCACCTGGCCGACCTGGCCGGGCGCGCCGACGTCGTGGCTCCGGGCGGGATCACCTGGTACGCGCGGTTCGTCGCGCAGGTGGTGACCGATCCGGCGCTGCGGCTGGTCGCGGCGGCCGAGGTGATGACCACGCCGGGGATGGGGCTCGTGCTGGAGCGGTTGCGCGCGCACCTGCCCCCGGAGGTCGCGCCGGAGGTGCGGTTCGGGCGGGAGCGGATGGTGTGGCACCTGATCGTGCAGGTGTGCGCGGAGCGGGAGCGAGCGCTGGCCGAGGGGGTGGCGACGCCGCGCGACACGTGGGACGGTGCGGCGCGCGGTTTGGTGGACGCGATCACCGGGCTGTGGACCGCGCCGGACAACACGGTGGGGGAGCGGGTCGGGCGCGGGTAGAAGGCTCGGCGGGGCGACCGGGGGTGGGCGTTGGCGGGGGGACGGGGCTGACGTCGTGGGCCTGGTCGGCGGGGCGGCCCGGTTGGCGTGGTGCGCGCGAGGGGGCGGCTGATCGGCCGGGTGGACGTGGGGTGGGCGCGGTGAACAGGCTGGGCGCCTGCCGGTCAGGTGTGGTGAACGCGCTGGTTGGGCGTGTGTCGGGTTCGGCGGGCGGACTGGGTGGGTGCTGGTCGGGTTTCGTGGACTGGTCGGGCGGCGGGGCGAGCATGGTCGTGGCAGGCGGGGCGAGCGTGGTCGTGGCAGGCGGGCTGTGCGGCGGAGTGGATGCGGCTATGGCAGGCGGGCTGTGCAGCGGGGTGAACGCGGCTGTGGCAGGCGGGCCGTGCCGTGGGGTGGATGCGGCTGTAGTCGGTGAGCCGTGCGGCGGGGTGAACACGGCTGCGGCTGGTGAGCCGGACGGACGCCGGTCGGGTGCCTGCGTGGCAGGCCTGCCGGGCAGGCGTTTGTTATGCGTGGCCTGCCGGTCGGTCGGACGTGTGTCGAGCGTGGCCGGTCGGCCAGCGGGGCGCGGGTCGGGTGCGGCTGTGACCGGTCGGTCGGGTGAGCGCGGATCGGGTATGGCTGTGACCGGTCGGTCGAGCGGGTGTCGAGCGGGCGCGGCTGCGGTTGGTCGTGCGATCGGGTTCGGCCTGGGTTCGGGTTCGGCGGAGTGGCGCGGGGGCAATTCGCCCATCGTGGTGGCCGTGGGGCGTTACCGCGCATTTCGTAAGTCAGTCGCTTGACTCAAACGGAGAGCTGTGGCTATCTGGAGTCATCCCCGACGACACCGCGCTGGAGGACTCCATGCCCCCGAGCGACCACCACGAGAGCGATCCCGGCGAGAGAGCGCCGCGCACCACGCCTTCCACGACTACGCCGATCCGCACTCCACCGGTCGGGAACACGCAGTGCGCGGCCGGATTGGCCCGCACCGCGACCGCTGCGTTCGGCACCATGCCGTTCAACGCCGCGACCTCCCCGCGCGCAGCCGCGCCGACCCACCTCATCCCACCCGGCTCGCGGCGGCGCGTCCGGCGGAAAACCGGGGAGCGCCCGTGACCCCCTCCCATCAGGGCGACGGCCCCTCCCGCCGGAACGACCGGGCCGCCGAGACGCGCGAGGTGATACTGGCCGCCGCCGAGCGGCTGTTCGCCGAGCGCGGCGTGAGCGCGGTGTCCAACCGGCAGGTCGGCGAGGCCGCCGGGCAGGGCAACAACTTCGCCGTCGGGTACCACTTCGGCAGCCGGGTCGAGCTGGTCCGCGAGATCGTGCGCAGGCACGCCGAACCGGTCGAGCGGGCCCGCGCCGCGATGCTCGCCGCCGCCGGGGACAGCCTGGACGTG
Source organism: Actinosynnema pretiosum (assembly GCF_024171695.1). Lineage (GTDB taxonomy): Bacteria > Actinomycetota > Actinomycetes > Mycobacteriales > Pseudonocardiaceae > Actinosynnema > Actinosynnema pretiosum. The sequence continues at coordinate 4,209 of NZ_JAMTCF010000034.1, forward strand.
CGCCACTGGGTGGACTGCCTGATCCGCCCGTACACCGAGCACCTCGAAGCGCTGGGCAGCCCGAGCTGGTACGCCCGGTTCGCCGCCCAGGTGCTCACCGACCCGGTCCTGCGCCAGGTCGTGGTCGACGACGCGCTCAGCGGCGGGACGGTGCGGCAGGTCGTCGAGGGCCTCAACCGCTGCCTGCCCGCGCTGCCGCTGCCCGTGCACCTGGAGCGCGGTGACATGGCCCGCACCCTGCTGTCCCACACCTGCGCCGAGCGCGAGGCCGCGCTGGCGCGGGGCGAGCCGACCACCAAGACCAGCTGGGACGCCACGGCGACCGGGCTGGTCGACGCGATCGTCGGCCTGTGGCTCGCGCCGGTCACCCCGACCGGCCCGCGCCGCGACCGCCAACCCTCCCCCGATTGGAGTGCCCGATGAAGATCACCGTCGACGAAGGCAAGTGCTGCGGCGCGGGTTCCTGCGTGCTGGCCGCGCCGGAGGTGTTCGACCAGCGCGACGAGGACGGCGTGGTGGTGCTGCTGGACCCGGAGCCCGGCGCCGAGTTGCACGCGGCCGTCCACGAGGCCGCGAGCGTCTGCCCGGCCGCCGCGATCGCGCTGGCGGAGGCGCAGTGAGCCACGTCGGGACCACCGGTTCCGCCGACGGGCAGGGGGCGAGCGGGGGCCCGGCCGGGGAGGGCGCGGGCCACCCCGGCCACGTGCTGGTCGTCGGCGCCGCCGCAGCCGGCCTGTCCACGGCGGAGGCGCTGCGCCGCAAGGGCTTCACCGGCCGCCTCACCCTGCTCGGGGCCGAGGCGCACCCGCCCTACGACCGGCCGCCGCTGTCCAAGCAGGTGCTCGCGGGCGCCTGGGAGCCCGAGCGGGCACGCCTGCGCACCGCCGAGGTGCTCGCCGACCTGAACGCCGAGTTCCACCTCGGCGACCCGGCCGTCGCGCTCGACGTCGCCACCCGCACCGTCCGCACCGCCTCGGGAGCCGAGCACACCGCCGACGCCGTCGTCATCGCGACGGGCGTGCGACCGCGCGCCCTGCCGGGGCAGGACGGGCTCGCCGGGGTGCACGTGCTGCGCACCCTGGAGGACTCGCTCGCGCTGCGGGCCGACCTGCTGCCCGGCCGCCGCGTCGTCGTGGTCGGCGACGGGGTGCTCGGCGCGGAGGCCGCCGCCACCGCGCGCGGGCTCGGCCTGGACGTCGTGCTCGCCGGACCGCAGGACGCCCCGCTCGCCGCCCAGCTCGGACCGCTGGTGTCCGGGCTGCTCCGCGAGCTGCACGCCGAGCGCGGCGTGCGGCTGCGGCTGGGCACGGCCGTCCTCGGGCTGGAGGCCGAGGGTGGTCGGGTCACCGGCGTGCGGCTCGACGGCGGCGAGGTGCTGCCCGCCGACGTGGTCGTGGTCGCGCTCGGGGCCGTGCCCTGCACCGAGTGGCTGGAGGGCAGCGGCCTCGCGCTCGACAACGGCGTGGTGTGCGACGCGAACTGCCGGGCCGCCGACGGCGTCTACGCGGTCGGCGACGTGGCCCGCTGGCAGCACCCCGGCCTCGGTCGCCTGGTGCGGCTGGAGAACCGCACCAACGCCACCGAGCAGGCAGCCGCCGTCGCCGACAACCTCCTCGGCGCACCGGTCGAGTACGCGCCCGTGCCGTACTTCTGGACCGACCAGTTCGACGCCAAGGTCCACGTGCACGGCGTGCTGCCCGCCGACGCCGAGGTGACCGTCGAGGACGGCGACCCGGCCGCCCGGCGGTTCACCGCCGTCTACCGCAGCGGCGGCCTGGTGACCGGCGTCATCGGCTGGAACATGCCCAAGCAGGCCAGGCAGACCCGCCAGCGGCTGCTCACGCCGGAAGGGCTGGCTGCCGCGCGCGTGCCCGCCGTCGCGCCCGCCGGACCGACCCTGCCCGTCGCGCAGACCCCGCCCGCTCTCGCGCAGGGCGCAGCGGCGGGAGCAGTGGCTCCCGCGTTGACGACCGCGCTGACCACGGTAGCGCCCACCCCCGACAGAACCGCTCCGAGCGCTGCCCTCCGCACCACCCCGGAAGGACGAGCATGACCAGCACGCAGGTCCCCGCAGGGGCCGAGACCACCGAGATCCCGGACTACCCGATGCCCAGGTCACAGGGCTGCCCGTTCGACCCGCCGCGCGAGCTCAACGACCTGCAGGAGCAGGCCGCCATCACCCGCGTGCGGCTGTGGGACGGCAGCACCCCGTGGCTGGTCACCCGGCACGCCGAGCAGCGCGCCGTGCTGTCCGACCCCAGGGTCAGCGCCGACATGACCCACGAGCGCTACCCGCGCCAGGCCCCCGGCCGCGCCGGTTCGCTCAGCTTCATCGGCATGGACGACCCCGAGCACGCCCGCCAGCGGCGCATGGTCGGCTCGGCGTTCACCATCAAGAACGTCGCCGCCATGCGCCCCATGGTGCAGCGCGTCGTGGACGACGCCGTCGCCCAGCTCCTCGCGGGCCCCAAGCCGGTCGACCTGGTGGAGGCGTTCGCGCTCCCGGTCCCGTCGCTGGTGATCTGCGAGCTGCTCGACGTCCCCTACAGCGACCACGACTTCTTCCAGGACAACAGCAAGCGCATCATCAACCGCAACTCCACCCCCGAGCAGCGCGCCGAGGCCTCAGGGGCGCTCGCCCAGTACCTCGGCGGCCTGGTCGCGGCCAAGCTCGACAACCCCGGCGACGACCTGGTCTCCCGGCTCGCGGGCAAGGTCGAGGCCGGTGAGCTGACCATGGAGCAGGCCACCTCCATGGCCGTGCTGCTGCTGATCGCCGGGCACGAGACCACCGCGAACATGATCGCGCTCAGCACGTTGCTGCTGCTGCGCCACCCCGACCAGTTCGCCCTGCTGCGCGACTCCGACGACCCGGCGCTCGCCGCGTCCGCCGTGGAGGAGCTGCTGCGCTACCTCAACATCACCCACGGCGGGCGGCGCAGGTTCGCCACCGAGGACATGGAGGTCGCGGGCTGCCCGGTCAAGGCCGGTGAGGGGCTCGTGCTGCCCACCGACATCGCCAACCGCGACCCGAGGGCCTTCGACGACCCCGACCGGCTCGACATCACCCGGTCCGCGCGGCACCACCTGGCGTTCGGGTTCGGCGTGCACCAGTGCCTCGGCCAGCCGCTCGCCCGGCTGGAGCTGGAGGTGGTGTACCGGACGCTGTACCGGCAGGTGCCCGAGCTGCGGCTGGCGACCGACTTCGAGTCGGTGCCGTTCAAGCACGACGGGTTCGTGTACGGGGTGTACGAGCTGCCCGTGACCTGGTAGCCGACCGCCCCGCCGCGCTCCCCGGCGCGGCGGGGCCGCCGGACCCCGCGCCCGCCCGGCGCTGAACCGCGTCCCCCGAACCGCGTCACCGACCGCCGCTCCCGAACCACCGCCTCCACCCCGCCGCCACCCAGCGACCGACAGGAGAGACCGTGGCCGACCAGCTGCGCTACCCGTTCACCGGCCCCGCCGTGCTCGACCCGCCCACCGAGTGGGCCGCGCTGCGCGCCGACCGCCCCGCCGCCCCCGTCACCCTGCCCAGCGGCGACACCGCCACCCTGGTCACCCGCTACGCCGACGTCCGCACCGTCCTGGCCGACCCGCGCTTCAGCCGCGTCAGCCCGGCGGGCGAGGGCGCGCGGGTGGGCGAGCAGGAGTCCGGCGGGGTGTTCACCAGCGACATGTCCACCGTCCTGCCGCAGAGCGGCGAGGGCCACCTGCGCTGGCGGCGGCTGCTCAACCGCTGGTTCACCGCGAAGCGGATGGCCGCGCTGCGCCCCGGCATCGAGGACATGGCCGATCGGCTGCTCGACGAGCTCGTGGAGCGCGGCGCGCCCGGCGACCTCAAGGCCGGTTTCGCGTTCCCCCTGCCGGTGTGGGTGATCTGCACCATGCTCGGCGTCCCAGACTCGGACCGGGACCGGTTCGCGCACTGGTCGGACACCCTGCTCAGCATGACCCGCTACACCCAGGCCGAGATCGCGTCGGCGCAGGCGGAGTTCGTCGAGTACATGGCGTTCCACGTCGCCGCCAAGCGGGCCGATCCCGGTGACGACCTGATCGGCGAGCTGATCACGGCCACCGCCGCCGAGGGGCAGCCCATGTCGGACGCCCAGCTCGTGGCCACCGCGCAGGGACTGCTGGTCGCCGGGCACGAGACCACCGCGAACATGATCGCCAAGATGGTCGCGATGCTGCTCGCCGACCGGGAGGAGTGGGAGCGGCTGGTCGCCGAGCCCGCGCTGGTGCGGTCCGCGGTGGAGGAGGCGCTGCGGCTGGACGCCAACCCCGGTTTCGGCATGGTGCGCTACCTGGACGCCGAGCTGGCCGTGGCCGGGACCGTGCTGCCCGCAGGTACGACCGTCGTGTGCAGCATGGCCTCGGCGAACCGCGACGACGAGGCGTTCGAGCGCGCGGGGGAGATGGACCTGGGCCGAACCCCCAACCCGCACCTGTCCTTCGGGGCGGGCGCGCACTCCTGCCTCGGGCAAGCGCTCGCCCGCACCGAGCTGCAGGCCGCGCTGACCGCGCTGCTGCGCCGTCTGCCAGGCCTGAGACTGGCCGTTCCGGTGAGCGGGCTGCGCCGGGTGGAGGGCTTGCTCGTCGGAGGTCTGCGGGAGCTGCCCGTGGCGTGGTGAGTAGGGTCTCGCCATGCGCGTGCTCTTCGCCGCCCTGGCGTCTCCCGGTCACACCTTCCCGATGATCCCCCTGGCCGTCGCAACCCGAGAGGCCGGCCACGAAGTCCACTTCGCGGCGGGGGAGAGCGTGCACCCGGCGCTGGCGGCGCAAGACCTGCGACCGTTCCGGCCCGCCGACGCCTTCTACGAGCTGTACCCGGAGGACCTGGAACCCGAGCTCGCCCGCCTGGAACCCGACCTGGTCGTGCACGGCTGGGGGGTTCCGGGCGCGGCGGTCGCCGCCGAGCGCGCGGGCATCCCCGCGCTGTGGCACGGGTTCGGCCGGATGTTCGACGAGGGCATCGGCTTCGACCGGCCGTTCGGCACCGGCAGGCCGCACCTGGACGTCTGTCCGCCGTCCTTGCAGGACAAGGAGTTCATGGCGGTCGAACGGCGCGTGGAACTGCGCCCGGTCGCGCTGCCCGAGCCGGGCGCGGTTCCCGAGCGGGACACCTCGAAGCCGCTGGTGTACCTCACCCTCGGCACCGCGTTCGCCACCGCAGGCCTGCTCAGCACCGCCGTGCGGGCGCTCGCCGGGGTGGGCGCGCAGGTCGTGGTGTCGACCGGGCGGGTGCACCCGCAGGAGCTCGGCCCGCTGCCCGAGGGCACCACGGCGCACGAGTGGGTGTCCCAGGGCGCGCTGCTGCCGCACGCCTCGGTCGTCGTGCACCACGGGGGCAGCGGCACCACGCTGGCCTCGCTGGCCACGGGCGTGCCGCAGCTGTTCCTGCCGCAGGGCGCGGACCAGTTCAGCAACGCCGACGCGGTCAGCGCGGCGGGCGCGGGCGTGGCGCTGCGCGGTGAGCAGGTGACGGCCGAGGCGATCGCGGCGAGCGTGCGCAAGCTGCTGTCGCCCAAGGACGGGGCCGGGCACCGGGAAGCCGCGCGGGCCATCGCCGAGGAGATCGCGGGGATGCCCGCGCCCAGCGAGGTCGCGCGACAACTGCCGGAGCTGGCCGCGAGCTGAATCCCCGGTCGCTTCCGAGCCTACCGGCGCCGACCTGGTAGATCCCGCACCGCCGGTGGTGCTCGTGAAGTTCGCCCTATCGGGGAAGGTGCGGGTTCGCCCCATTCGCACGGCGAACCCGCACACTGTGATCAGGCCCGTTGTGGTGCGGTGGCGCGGTGGTCCGGTGGTGCGGCCGGAGTGACGTGGCGCTGTGGTTTGGCGCTGTGGTGCGGACGGTTTCGCGGTTCAAGGGACGCGGTTGTGCGCCGCTGGTGCTGCTCCACGCCGTGAGCACGCCGCTGTCGCCTGGTCATCCGGTGCGCGGCGTGCCGCAGGGGCGCGGATTCCTGTCTTGCGAGAACCGTCGAGGAGCCTGGACTCGGGAGCCGAGGGCGCCATCGGGTTCCTGGTGCTGTCCCTGCCGGGTGCTCTGGGGACGACGCTGGGCGCCCACCTGCCGGGCCGAAGGTGAGCAGCTCCTGGAGCGCTCCGAGTGCGCCTACCGGATTACCGCCGGTGAGGACGGTGCCGACAGGCGTGAGCGGTTGGTCGGCACACCTGCACCTGCTTCTTGCGTGGGGAGTTCCGCGCGGGGAAACGTCAGAAGGGCCCCGACTGGGTCTTTGTCGCGAACGCGAGGCGCTCGCGCACCGCGAGGCGCTCGCGAACCGTGGGGTGCTTGCGAACTGCGAGGTGGTCGCGAACGCAGGGAGGTCGCGAGTGCGGGGTGCTCGTGAGGGCTCGGAGGTGTGGTTTCGCTTTCCGTGGCTCTCGGGTTCGCCGGAGCTGATCGGGGTGCGAACGGCGTGATCGTGTCGCGCTGACGGTGAGAACCGGGTGACCCGGTGTGACCGTGAAGTGGCGATTTACCCCTTTTGTGCGCCTCGTGGTGGTTGTGCTGGAAAACTAATGGGCATGAGCACGCCGCCACCGGGCCGGGCACCCCGGCACCCGCACCTCCAGTCGCAGGTCATGCCTGCTTCGCCGCCCTTCGCGGTGGGTTCCCGGTGCGGTGCGCGAGGGCGTCGCGAGCGATGGGTCGGTCACGGCGTGCTACCGGTTGATCGGCGCGTTCGGTGGTGGCCTTCCCCCGGAGGAGTCACCGGCTCGTCCTCCGTCGCGGTCGTGGGCTGAGGCGCCGTGACCGATCACCACCTGCGGCCGGAGGGGCGGTCCCGGTCCGGTCGGGAGGACGTCCCGATCCCGCGTGAGGGAGACCGCTCCGCGCTGGTCGACGTGCCCGTCGCGAAACGGGTCGGGTTGCTGCGCAAGCACCTCGTCGCGCTCGCCGTGTCGACCGCGGTTCTGGCGACCGTGCTGTTCGGGTTGCCGCTCGCGCTCGGGGTCGCCCAGTACAACCTCGACAACGAGCGCGCCGAGCTGGAGCGGGCCGCGTCGCGGGTCGCGCTGTCGCTCGCCGACGACCCGGACCGCCTCGTGCCGCCCGTGGGCTCGGGCAGTGATCCGGCCGCGACGATCGGCGTCTACTCCGCGCAGGGGCGGTTGCTGTCCGGGGAAGGACCTGCCGAGGACGTGCTCGCCCGGCAGGCCGCCGAGTCCGCGCACGTCGCCGACTCCGACGGCATGGTCGTGGCTGTTCCGGTCACCGACGAGGGGGAGGTCACGGCTGTCGTCCGCGCCGCCGCGCCACCCGGTGAGGTGATCGGCCGGACCATGGTCGTCTGGGCCGGTATGCTGGTCAGCGGTGCCTTCGCGATCGCGTTGACGTGGCTCGTCGCCAAGCGGATGGCGGCCAGGCTCGCCCGGCCGCTGGAAGAGCTGTCGGTGCTGGCGCACGACCTCGGTGACGGTGACTTCACCATCCGCCCTGCTCGCAGCAGCGTCGCGGAGATCGACCAGGTCGCCACCGCGCTGGAGTCCACGGCCCGCAGGCTCGGTGAGATCCTGCGCCGGGAGCGGTCGTTCACCTCACGGGCCTCGCACCAGTTGCGCACGCCCGTCGCCGGGTTGCGGCTGCACCTGGAGTCGGCGCTCGACGCCCCCGAGGCCGACCTGCGGCCCGCGCTCCGCACCGGTGTGGAGGCGGCCGACCGGTTGGAGCGGACCATCGACGATCTGCTCGCGTTGACGCGCGCGACGCACGGGCGGTCGAGGCTGGACCCCGAGGCGTTGCTGACCGACCTGCACCGGACGTGGCGGGACCAGTTCGCGCTGCACGGGCGGACGCTGCGGGTGGTGGTGGCCGGTGCGCCCGGTCCGCTCGCCGCCGAGGCCGCGGTGCGGCAGGTGCTGCACGTGCTGCTGGACAACGCCGTGGTGCACGGCCGGGGCGCGGTGGAGGTGACCGCGCGGGACGCGGCCGGGCTGTTCGCGGTGGACGTCGTGGACGAGGGCGAGGTGCACGGTGATGATCCGTTCCAGGTCCGTGATGGGGACGGTGACGGTTCCGGGGACGAGCGCGGAAGTGGTGAGGACGAGCACGGGCAGGGCGGCGGTGCGCGCGGCGGCCACGGGAGCACTGGCAACGCGAGTGCCGGTAGCGGAGGCGCGCGTAGTGGAAGTGCGGGCAATGGCAGCGCGGGCAACGGAAGTACCGGCAGCAGGGGAATTGGTGGCGGAAGTGCCGGTAGTGGGAGCGCTGGTAGCGGGAGCGTCGGTAGTGGGGGTTCTGGCAACGGGCACGGTGTGGGGCGCAACGGCACGCGGGTGCACGGCATAGGGCTCCCGCTCGCTCGTGACCTTGCCGAGGCCGAGGGGGGCAGGCTCGTGCTGTCCGATCGCTCCCCGACCCGGTTCACCCTGCTGCTGCCAACCGGTGGCACCGACCGGCCACAACTGCCGGGACCGGCCTGACCGGTTTCCGGGGCCGGTCTGACTGAGGTCTTGGACCGGTCTGACTGGGTTCTTGTACCGGTTGGATCGGCTTTCGGAACTGGTTGGGCCGGTTTTCAGGAGTGGTCCGGTCTGCTTCCGGGAACAGGGTCGGTCTTCGGGGACGAGGGGCGACGCACGAGGGGTGGCGTCGGGAGTTACTGGGTGGGGGACCACTCCTCGGGGAGTTCGTCCTCGAAGGTCTCGCCCTCCTCGAAGTCGGTGACCGTCGCCGAGATCTCCACGCTGCCCTCGTGCAGCAGGTAGCGAGGGGACCAGAAGGCGATCATCCGGTTGATCCGCGTCGAGTGCTCGACCAGCCGGTTGAACACCGCGCCCAGCCTCGGCAGCGTGTCCCTGCCCGGTAGCACGATCGACACTTCCTCGTGCGCTTCGAGGACGTGGTGGTGGACGTCGTCGGGCAGGGACTCGGGGGCGATCGGGGTGCGCACGGGCAGGGCGACGAACAGGTCGTGGCCCTCCGGGTCCATCATCTTCGCCTTCTGCTCCTGGGTTTCCATGGCGTGCTGCTTCCACGGTGGTCCGGAGGGCTCGACGCCCGCTTCCGCTGCGATGTGCCGCAGTCGGTCCACTGCGGCTGACACGCGCGCCGCGACCACGTCCTCGTCCCTGCTGCCCGGCACGATCGTTCGCAGTGCCGTGAGCTCCGGGACGGTGTGCTCGCGCACCTGCGGCCAGTCGGAGACGAACACCTCCGCGTCGCGCAGCGCCTCGTCTTCGAGCTTCCGCTTGCGCAGCAAGGACTCGCGGTGCTCGGTGAGCAGGCCGAGCGCGGTGTCGGGGGCGTCGAGCGCCTGGCGGACGTGCCGGACGCTCAGCCCGGCTCCGCGCAGGGTGCTGATCAGCATGGCTTGTTCGACCTGGACGAAGTCGTACGAGCGGTAGCCGGTTCGCTCGTCGACGTGGGCGGGGACCAGCAGGCCCTCGGAGTGGTAGAAGCGGAGGGTTTGGGCAGGGAGCGCGCACATCTCGCTGAACTCGCTGATCGACAGGAACACCATGTGGCCAGCATGGGCCTTGAGGTAACTGCAAGGTCAAACCCGGCCTTCGCGCCGGGGTGGACGACGTGCGTGCGCGGTGCTGTGACCACGGCGGATGGTTGTGGACGGCAGCGGTGAACGAGTGCCGTGGCTGGTTTTCGTGAGCGGAGGCGGTGGCCTGCGTTCGTGAGCGAAGGCGGTGGCTGGCGTTCGTGAACGAGCGCGGTGGCTGGCTTTCGTGAGCGAGGGCGGTGGCCTGCGTTCGTGAGCGAGGGCGGTGACCGGTGGTGCGCCCGGTGGGGGCTGGTTGCGGGTGGGAACCAGCCCGGCTCCGGGCGCACCGACCTGTGCCCTGCTTTCCGGCGAGCCCTTGCTGTGCTCTGCTCTCCGGCGAGCTCCTGGGAGCAGTGGTCAGCTCGTCGCCCACTCCGGGGCGTTCGCCGCTCCCGCCGCCGCCATGTGCTTCAGGAGGCCTTCCGGGCGTGGCGGCAGGAGGCCGCCTCGGGCTGCGATCCTCGGGGCCAGGCGGGTCCACACCGCGTCCGCCAGGTCGGTGGCGCGTTCGGTCCGCCCGCCCAGCAGCAGGCCGGCGCGCTTCACCGGTTCGCCGCCCACCAGCACGGTGTCCACGTCGCTCGCGCGCGAGTGCAGCACCACGGTCGCCACCGGGTCGACCACCGGGCGCTGGTGCACGCCGTCCGCGCGCAGCACCAGCACGTCCGCCGCCTTGCCGACCTCCAGCGAACCGGTCACCTCGCCCAGGCCCAGCACCCGCGCGCCGCCCAGGGTGGCGTGGTGCAGGACGTCGCGCACCGACGGGGTGGGCGTGGTCAGGCTGGCGCTGCCCTCGGTGTCCAGGACGTGCTGGTGCCGCTGGCCCCTGACCGCCTGCAGTGCCGCGCGCATCCACGCGAACGGGTCCGCCGGGCTGCCCGCCTGGATGTCCGTGCCCAGGCCCGTGGGGATGCCCAGTTCGGCCGTCCTCGCCAGCACGGGGTAGCCCAGGCCGAGCATCACCTCGGTCTCCGGCGTGCTGGACACGGCGGCGCCCGCCTCGGCGAGCAGCGCCAGCTCCTCGTCGGTGGCGGCGTTGGCGTGCGCGTGGACCTGGTCCGGGGACAGCAGGCCGTCGCGGTGGAGCCAGGTGATCTCGGGCGCGGAGAGCTCGCCCCAGAGGGAGCGCGCGTGGACCGTCGAACGCAGTCCGAGCTCGCGGGCCAGGTGGAACTCGGTGCGGGTCTGGGTCCACGGTACCGAGCCGATGTCGTTCACGGCCACACCCAGGCGGACCCGACTTGCCGCCGTGGGGGAAGTGAACTCGTCCGTGTGAAGGGCGCGCAGGTCCGCCCGCCGCTGCTCGGCGGTGAACGCCTCCGCGCCCGGCGTCGTGGTCAGGCCGTAGCAGAACAGGGCGCGCACGCCCGCCTCCCGCACGGCCCGCAGCCCCTCGCGGGCGTGCTCGGGGGTGTTCACCGCGTGCGCGACGTCCAGGACGGTGGTGATGCCCGCGTCCAGCGCGGCCACGGCGCCCGCGTACGTCCCGGCGTGCACGTCCTCCGCCTCGTGCGCGCCCGCGTGGTGGGCCCGGACGCCCCAGAAGAAGTCCAGGGCGCTCCAGTCCGCGGTCAGGCCGCGCAGCGAGGCCTCCCACAGGTGGTGGTGGGTGTCCACGAAACCGGGCAGCACGAACGAGCCCGTCGCGTCGACCCGCTCGGCGCCCGGAGCCTCCAGGTCGGGGCCGATCGCGGCGATCAGGCCGTCCCGCACGAGCACGTCGGCCCGCTCGAAGCGGCCGTCCAGGGGGTCGCCGAGCAGGACCGAACCGCCCGTGATCAGCAGGTCCGCCAACGGCAGCGGCATGTCCGCCTCCTCGATGTAAAAGCTTTTAACATCAAGTTAGGCGGGTAGGGTCTCGCTCGTCAACCACGGCGGGGAGGGTGCGGTGACCGGGGAGGGCACGGGCAAGCGCGGGTACCACCACGGCGACCTGCGGCGGGCGGTGATCGACGCGGCGCTCGACCTGGTGTGGGAGCGCGGCGCGCACGGGTTCAGCCTCGCCGAGGCCGCGCGGCGGGCCGGGGTGTCGGTCGCGGCGCCCTACCGGCACTTCGCCGACCGGGAGGCCGTGCTCGCCGCCGCCGCCGCCGAGGGGTTCGACGCGCTCGCCGACGTGCTCGACGCGGCGCGGGCGAGCGCGGGGGAGGGGCGGCTGGCCGAGGAGTTCGCGGCTGCCTACGTCGCGTTCGCGCTCGAATCGCCCGCGCGGTTCACCGTCATGTTCGCCGCCCGGCTCGACAAGCCCAAGTACCCGGCCCTCATGGCCGCCGCCGACCGCACCGGCGTCCCGCTGCGCGCCGCGGTCGAGCACCTGCCCGACCCGGACGGCGCGGTGGCGCGGGTGTGGGCCATCGCGCACGGCGCGGCGACGCTGGCCGTGGAGGGGCTGCTGACCCGGTACCACGCCACGGGTGAGACGGCGGATTCCGTGGTGCGGTCGGCGGTCCGGGACTGGGAGGCGGGCGCGGGCGGTCACGGCGGGGTGGACTAGCGCCCGACACGGGCACTGTTCGCCTTGTGCGGCAGGGAAACCGCGACCGCTCGCGGGTCGGGCTACCAGGTCGAGATCGTGCGCCGGTCCACCTTGCCGCTCGGGGTGCGCGGCAGCGACCCGGCCAGCTCCACCTTCGTCGGGACCATGTGCTCCGGCAGCCGCTCGCGCAGCGCCGCCAGCGCCGCCACCGGGGAGAAGTCGGTCCCGGACGGCACCACGTGCGCCCGCAGGTGCCGGTCCTCCGCCGCGCCGCCCGCCAGCACCACGACCGCCGCCGACACCTCGGGCATCGAGTTCAGCAGGGTCTCGATCTCGCCCAGCTCGATCCGGAAACCCCGCAGCTTCACCTGGGTGTCCCGCCTGCCCAGGTACTCCAGCCCGTCCTCGGCCACCCGCCCCAGGTCACCGCTGCGGTACGCGGGCGTGGTCGGGTCCAGCGGGTCCGGCAGGTAGCCCTGCGCGGTGCGCTCGGGCAGGTTCAGGTAACCGGGGCCCACGCAGGCGCCGGAGATCCACAGCTCGCCCACCTCGCCGTCCGGCAGCACCCGCCCGTCGTCGTCGCACACCCGCACCGCGCTCCCGCGCACCGCCCGCCCGATCGACGGCAGCACCGGCCACGACGCCACGTCCTCGGGCAGCTCGTGCCACGTCGACACGTGCGTTTCCGTGGTGCCCCACTGGTTCACCAGGCGGCAGTCCGGGAGCCGGGTGAACAGCGCCCTGATCCGCTCGCTGATCTGCATCTGCTCCGCCGTGGTCAGCACCTCGCGCAACGGGTGCGCCTGCGGCGAGGCGTCCTCGGCGAACAGCGCCAACGACTGGAGCACCACGAACGGCAGGAACAGCCGGTTGACCCGCTCGCGCTCCACCAGGTCCCACAGCAGCTGCGGGTCGAGCCGCTCGTCCTCGTCGCAGCACACCAGCGCGCCGCCCTCGCCGAGCGCGGTGAACACCTCCTGGAACACCACGTCGAACGACGCGGGCGCGAACTGCAGCGTCCGGTCGCCCTCGCCGCACCGGCTGACCTCGATCTGCCAGGCGATCAGGTTCTCCAGGTTGTGGTGCTCGTACAGCACGCCCTTGGGCAGCCCGGTGGAACCGGAGGTGTAGACGATGTACGCCAGGTCGAGGCCTTCCGCGCCGGTCGGCTCGGCGGCGTCGGCCACGCGGGCGAACACCACGTCGCCCAGTTCGTCCACAACGGACAGACCGGCGAAGCGGTCGACCGGTCCCCGGTGGCCGATCACCAGGCCCACGCCCGCGTTGTCGCGCATGTAGACCAGCCGGTCCGTCGGGTACGACACGTCCAGCGGCACCGCCACCGCGCCCGCGCGCAGCACCGCCAGGATCGCCACCACCAGGTCGGCGGACCGCTCCAGGTGCAGCCCGACCCGGCCGCCCGCCGCGCCCAGCGCCACCAACCGCCCGGCCACGGTCTCGGCCTCGTCCCACAGCTCCCGGTAGGTCAGCACCCGGCCCGCCGCGCGGACGGCCTCGGCGTGCGGGTGGCGCTCCACCCGCTCGGCGACGCGCGCCAGCACGGGCGGGAGCGGGGCGGTGTCCAGCGGTGCGGCCATCGGTTTCCTCACTTGTGCCAACCGGTGTCGGTCACCGGGCTCAGGATGATGCGGCGCGGGCGCTCGGCCCGCAGCAGGACGCGGTGCAGCGCCCGCTGGATCTCGGCCTGCCGACGGGCGCTGGGCTCGTCCACGTAGACCTCCAGCTCGTAGCCCTGGCCGTCGTCCTCGCGCCGGACGCGGGTCACCGCGCGGTGCACGCCGGGCAGCGCGCTCGCCGCCTCGCGCACGGACGGCAGCCAGACCTTCTCCCCGTTGACCACCAGGGAGTCCGAGCGGCGGCCCCGGAAGTAGTGGTAGCCGTCGTCGTCGACGGTGAACAGGTCGCCGGTGGCCACGGTCCGGTGCGCCACCAGCGGGCTCGGCAGCCCGGCGGGGAGCCTGCGGCGCAGCGCGGTGTCCGTGTGCACCAGCAGTTCCGCCGTCCCGTCGCCCACCGGGCGCAGCGACGTGCGCACGTCCCGCAGCGGCAGGCCGGTGGACGCGTGCCGGTGCGCGGGCTCGGCGTGCGCGGCCAGCGTCGCGACGCGCGGACCGGCCTCGCTGAGCCCGTAGGTCAGGTACAGCTCCAGGCCGGGGGCGGACGAGAGCAGCTCGCGGGTCAGCTCGGGCGGGCAGGCGTCGCCGCCGACGGTCAGCACCCGCAGGTCCGGCGGCGGCCCCGACGCGGTGAGCCCGCGCACCAGGGAAGGCGTCAGCGAGGACACCGTGACCCCTTGGCGCGCAACGACTTCCCGGTACTGGACCGGGGTGAACGGCGGACCGGACACCACCAGGCGGGAACCGGTCACCAGCGCGGCCAGCGCCTGGGCGACCAGGCCGTACGAGTAGTGCAGCGGCAGGTTCACCAGCACGGTGTCGTCCGGTCGCTGGCCGATCGCCTCGGCGTGGCGCCGGGCGTTGCGCAGCAGGGCGTCCACGCCGTGCACGCAGCCGCTGGCGATGCCGGACGTGCCGGAGGTGGTCAGCACGACCTCGCCCGGCGACAGGTGCGGGCGCGGCGCGCCGGGCAGGCGGACCAGGTCCAGGTCGCCGACCCGCGTGACGTGCCCGGCCCCGTAGCGGTTCGGGTCGAGCACGGGCGCGAGCACCGCCGACGCCCCGATCCCCTCGGCCAGCGCGGTGATCCGCCCGGCGCCCGCCGATGGCGCGACCGGGACGGGGACGCAGCCCGCGCTCAGCACGGCGAAGAACGCGGTGAGCATCCGGACGCCGTTGGGCGCGGACAGCAGCACGGCCGAACCGGGTTCCAGGCCGAGCGCGCCCACGACCTCGGGGAGCGGCGCGGGTGGTGCGCCGGGCGCGTCCTGCTCCACGACCCCGGCCAGGAAGTCCACGAGCGCGCGCTCGGAAAGTCCCGGCGCGGCGAGCGGGTCGGCGGTCACCGGGCCAGCACCGAGGTGCGCGCGTGCTGGCGGCCCGCCTCGTCGGCGTCGTGCGCGGTCACCAGCGCGTAGTCCGCCGCGCCCGAGCGCAACCAGGCCCGCGCCACCGTGCGCGCGGCGGGCAGCCCGTCCGCCGGGCTCGTCGACAACGTCATGGTGGGGCCACGGAAACCGTGCAGCAGGCACACCAGGGTGCCCGCGCCGCCGGGGCTCGCGCCCGCGAACTTCAGCGGTGACACGCGTCCGCGCGGCACGGCCTTCGTGGCGAGCTCGGTCATGGTCCACAGCGTGCAGCGCGCGCTCACCAGCAGGACCGCGACCTGCGCCGGGTCGCGCTCGACCGGTTCGGCGCTGTCCGCCAGCGCGTTCCGCACCGACTCGGCCACCAGCCAGGCCACCGGGTCCGCGTACACCGAGGGCAGGGTCCCGCGCTCGGGTCCCAGCGCCTCGCGGTGCGCCGAGCCTGCGCCGACCACGCGCAGGCCGGTGGCGGAAAGCGCTTCCCGATACGCCTCCGAGGTCACGTCCACGGCACTCCCTCCAGCAGCAGGCAGGTGTTGAAACCGCCGAACCCGAGGGTCACGCTCATGCCGAGCCCGTCTCGAACCCGCGTCGTGCCGCCGATCGGCAGGGGCAGCGGGAAGCCCGGCAGGACGTGCTCGGTGCCGTGCACCGGCGGCACGACCCGGTCGCGCAGCGCCAGCACCACCGCGATCGCCTCCAGCGCCCCGGTCGCGCCGAGGGTGTGCCCGAACGCGCCCTTGGTGGCGAAGCCGACCGGTGGCGCGGTGGGGAAGAGCTCGGTGAAGCTCGTGGCCTCCACCGCGTCGTTGACCGGTGTGCCGGAGCCGTGCGCGTTGACCACGCCGACGTCGGCCGCCTCGCGACCGGCCGCGCGCAGCGCCCGCTCCACCGCCAGGACCACGCTGCCACCGCTCAGGTCCGGCGCGGCGGGGCTGGCGGCGTCGTTGGCCGAACCGGCGCCGACGACCGCCGCGCGGGGGCGCGCGCCCCGTGCCCGCGCCGAGTCCGCCGACTCCAGCACGAGGAACCCGGCGCCCTCGCCGAGCAGGGTGCCGTCGTGCCGGGTGTCGAAGGCGCGCAACGAGGTCGGGGACATCGTGCCCAGCGCCGAGTGGCCCAGCCGCTTCGCGTCGGTGAGCACGTCCGACCCGCCGCACACGCAGATCTCGGCCTCACCGGCGGTGATCAGCTCGGCCGCCAGCAGCACGCTGTCCGAGCCCGATGAGCAGGCCGTGGACACCACGACCGGCGGGCGGGCCATCCCCAGCTCGGCCGTCACGTCCCGCGCCCAAGTGTCCATCGTGGACACTCCGGTGGTGTCGGCGTGCGCGCCGTAGCTGGTGCCCAGCACCGCGTGCAACCTCGGGTCTGCCGGGACCAGACCCGCGTCGGCGAGCGCCGACCGCAGGGTGTCCGCGGCCAGCACGTGCTGGCGCCGCGCGGGTTCTGCGGGCAGTCCGGGCACGGCCGCCGCCGCGGTGTTGCGCAGCGGGTGCGGCGAGGGCACCGGCCCGATGCCGGTGCGCCCCTCCAGCAGCGCGCGCCACACCCGGTCCGCTCCCGCGCCCAGCGCCGTCGTCCAGGCCAGGCCGGTGATCCAGACGGGTGGCGCGCTCACCACAACTGCTCGCCCAGGTCCGCCGTCCTGACGCGCACCAGGGTGCCCCGGAAGGCGGCGACGAGCTTGCCGTCCACGGTGGCGCGGCAGGAGAAGAAGAACGTGCCGGACACCAGCCGGTCGGCGCGCACGTCCAGCAGCACCCGGTCGCCGGGCACGACGACCTTGGTGAAGCGGGACTTCACCGAACCGATCAGGGTCAGCTCGTCCTCGCCCAGCGGGCTGGTCTCCAGCTGGTAGAGCACGATCCCGGACTGGGCGAAGGCCTGCATCAGGTGGCTGCCGGGGTAGATCGCCCGCTCCGGGAAGTGCCCGGCGATGGCGTCGTTGTTGCCCGACACCGAGAGCACGGACACCAGGTGCGAACCGGGGACGTACTCCTCGACCCGGTCGACGTAGATCATCGGGTGGCGGTGCCGCAGCCACCGCTTCAGCTCGGTGAAACCCATGGCGCGCTTGGGTTCGCGCACCTCGGGGGTGGTGGTGTCAGCGTGCGCCACGGTCGTGCTCCTTCAGCAGGGTCGCGATCGGCTCTGGCAGCGGGGTCGGGGTTCCGGTGCTCTGGTCCACCACACCGAGGGTGAGGGTCCCGGTGGCCAGCGGCTCGCCGTCCGCGCGGCGGACCTCGGTTTCGGCGCGCAGCCGCACCACGCCGAACTTCACCTTGGTGACCAGCAGGTCCAGCTCGTCGGGGAAGCGCGCGGGGGAGTGGTAGCGGATCGACAGCTCCGCCACCACCAGGTCGAGCCCGTGCCCGGCCAGCGCGGTCAGCCCGGCGCCGATCCGGTCCAGGTGCTCCAGCAGCGCCGTCTCCATCAGCGAGGCGTAGCGGGAGAAGTGCACGAGACCGGACGCGTCGGTGTCCACGTGCTCGACGCGGCGGCGCACGGCGGTCACAGGTGCGCCTCGGCGAACGCGCGGGCGCCCTCGTGCAGGCGCGCCACCAGTTCGCCCGCCTGCTCGGGCGTGGTGGTCAGCGGCGGAGCAACGCGCATGGTGGGGAACACGTAGCGCAGCCCGTGCGAGCGCCTTCCCGCGCCGGACATGAACTCCACGTACACGCCGGAGCGGATCACCTGCTCGCGGAACGCGGTCAGCTTGTCCGCCGCGCGCTCGGTCAGCTCGACGCCGTGCATGACGCCGAGGCCGCGCGACTCGCGGAACACGTCGGGGAAGGACCGCACCAGCTCGTCCAGCAGGCCGGTGAGGTGGCCGCCCAGGTGCGCCGAGCTCTCCAGCAGGCCCGAGGAGACCACGTGGTCGATGCCGGAGCGGATCACCTCGCAGGTCAGCGGGCGCAGGTCGGAGGTGGCGATGGCGCCGGTGGCGCGCACGGTCAGCTCGCGGCGGGCGATCACCATCGACGTGGACAGCGCGCCCATGCCCAGGCTCTTGCCGATGACCGTGACGTCGGTGGGGATCGGGCCGCGCTCGTCGGTCATGCCGAAGAACCGGCCGGTCTTGGCGAAGGTGAGCACCTCGTCGGCGATCACCAGCGCGCCGGAGGAGGCGGCCAGCTCGGTGAGGCCGCGCAGGTAACCGGGTGGCGGCACCAGGATGCCCGCGTCGCCCTGCACCGGCTCGACCACGACGGCCAGCACGCGGTGGCCGTGCTCGGCGAAGAACTCCTCGGCGATCTCCAGCTCCCCGTAGGGGATGTGCCGCGTGGTGACGCCGAAGTCGCCGGAGTCCTGGGCGGGCAGGCCGACCCGGTAGTGCCTGCGGTTGAGCACCGGGACCAGGCCGGAGGTCCAGCCGTGCCAGGCGCCCTCGAAGCCGAGGACGATGTCCCGCTCCGCCTTGCCCTCGGCGTGGCGCAGCCTTCGCCGGTCGAACCGGGACTCCAGCGCCAGGCGCAGCGCCAGCTCCACGCCCTCCGAGCCGGAGTTGCGCCCGCTGACGTGGTAGTCCGACACCGGGAAGCGGTCGGCCCACAGGCCTTCGCGGCCGAACAGCCGGGACAGCAGGCGGGCGCGGCTGACCGAGGCGACCTCGTCGGTGACGTACTCGCCGTGGTCGACGGCGCGGACCAGCGCGTCGCGCACCACCGGGGACCCCGCGCCGAGGCAGGCGCTGGCGTACCCGCCGCTGGCGTCGAACACCTCGAACTCGCGCCCCGCGTCCGCGCCCCCCAGTTCCACGAACCGCTGGACGATCCCGCTCGCCCCAGTGCAGCCGAATGGCAGGCGCGCGCCGTCGTACTGGTTCATGTGCGCGGCTCGGTCGAACCAGTCGAGCTTTTCCTGCTGGGTTCCGACGTTGTCCATCGGTGCTTACTCCTGGTTCTTCTGGAAACCGATTCCCGGTGCAGCAGAGGTTTTTCTCAAACCTTCGCTTCGGTTTCCTGGCGGAGCTTGAGGACGAGTTCGGAAATGGTTCGGATGCTGGTGAAGTTCTCCGTGTAGAAATCCTCGTCGCTGATCGTCACGCCGAACGCGTCCTCGCACTGGACGCGCAGTTCGACGAATCCGAGCGAGTCGATGCCGAAGGTGGTCCGCAGGCCGTCGTCGAGGCCGATCCGGTCCTCGGGGACCTCCACAAACAGGTCTTCCACCAGCATCGATCGGATGCTGCGCTGGATGTCGTCCACGGGGCGGACGTCCTTCCGCTCGGTGTGCCGAAGCACGCTGAAGCCCTCCGCGAGGAGGGGGTCAGGTGGTTTGTCGCGAACAGTGCCGCAAAAGGATCGGGTGGAGTTCCGGGCCGCTCGGCAGCCGGTGCTCCGCCGTGCTGGATTCAAGCTCAAGAGGGTCTCGTATGCAACAGTGCATCGGGCATGTCCGGCGCTGTTCCTGATCATGACGCCAGTGCTTAACCTGCGGTTCAACCGGTCTCGACCGACCTTGTCGGACCGGTTCCGCTGTGCAAGACTCCCGGCCGCACCCGGCAGTTCCGCCGGACTCCGCTCCCATTTCCCGCGATTTTTCCGCGACTTCCGCCCACCGGTCAGAGCAGGCGAGGGAACAGCGTGCACCAGAAGATCACCCCCGGCGGACGGCGCACGGTCCCCGGCAGGGCGGACCCGGAGCGCCCCGCGCCCGCCACGGACGCGCAGCGGGCGCTGTGGCTGCTGGAGCGGCTGCACCCCGGCGGCTCCGCCCACACCGTGCCGGTGGCCGTCCGCCTGGACGGGGCGCTGGACGTGCCCGCCCTGCGGCGCGCGCTGGACCTGGTCGTGCGGCGGCACGAGGCCCTGCGCACCACCTTCGCCGAGCGGGACGGCGTGCTGCGCCAGGTGGTCGCGCCCGCCGGGCCCGTCGCGCTGCCGATCACCGACCTGGCCGGTGAGCCGGAGCCCGAGGCGATCGCCGGGAGGCTCCTCCAGGAGTGGGCGGACGAGCCGTTCGACCTCGCCGCTGGGCCGTTGTTCCGCGCGCGGCTGGTCCGTCTGGCGGACAACGCTTCCCTGCTCGTGCTCCTGATGCACCAGACCACTTCGGACGGTCCCTCCCTGCACCTGCTGTTCGACGAGCTGGCGCGCGGCTACGCCGGGGAGTCCCTGCCGGAGCTGGAGGTCCAGTACGGCGACTACTCCGAATGGTTGGGGGGCAACGGGACCGAACGGGCGGAGCTGGACTGGTGGCGCGAGCACCTCGCGGGCGCACCCACCACCCTCGCCCTGCCCGCCGACCGGCCGCGCCCGCCCGTGCGGGGCAACCGGGGCGGCACGTTCACCGGGACCATGCCCGAACCCGTCGCCACCGGCCTGTTCGCGCTGGCCGCGACCCTGCGCACCACCCCGTTCGCGGTGGCGCTGGCCGGGTTCACCGCGCTGCTCGGCACCCTCGCCGGGGTCGACGACCTGCTCGTCGGCACCCCCGTGGGCGCCCGCGACCTGCCCGAGCTGGAGCCGCTCATCGGGTTCTTCGCCACCACCCTGCCGGTGCGCGCCGACCTGTCCGGCGACCCCGACTTCACCGAGCTGGTCCGGCGCACGTCGGGAGCAGTGCTGGACGTCATCGAGCACCGCGAGGTCACCTTCGAGGAGTTGGTCGCCGAGGTCGCGCCCGACCGCAGCCCCAGCCACACCCCGCTGGTGCAGGCGTTCTTCAGCTTCGAGCCCACCCCGATCGTCGACGCGCGCTTTCCGGGGCTGACCGCGACACCGGTGGAGATCGCGCCGTCGGAGGCGAAAGTCGATCTCGACGTGATGATCGTTCGGGCCACCTCCGGAAGCGGGCATTTCCGGACGACCTTCACGTACGACCCCGCGCTGTTCGACGCCGGGACAATTCGCCTGCTGAACGAAAGGCTCAACGCGCTGCTGGCCGCCGCGGTGGCCGATCCGTCGATCAAGATCCGCGATCTCCCGCTGCTGGTCGAGGACGAGCGCGCGTCGGTGACCGGGTGGAGCGGAGCGGAATCCCCGGTCCCCGAAGCGGAACCGGTCGAACTGCTGATCACCCGGCAGGCCGCGCGCACCCCGGACGCGCCCGCCGTGCGCTGGGAGGGCGGGGTCCTGCGGTACGCGGAGCTGGAGGCTCGATCGGCCGCGCTCGCCCGACGACTGGTCGATCGGGGAGCGCGACCAGGGGTGGTCGTCGCGGTGCTGCTGCCGCGCGGGCCCGAACTCGTCGTGGCGCTGCTGGCGGTGCTGCGCAGCGGTGCGGCCTGGCTGCCCCTGGACCCGGCGCACCCGCCCGCCCGCGTCGCGACGTTGATCGCGCAGGCCGGTGCGGAGCTCGTGGTCGTTCCTGCGGAAGGCCTTGCCGCAGAATGGGAGTCGATCGGCGGCACGCGGCTCGTGGCCGTGCCGGTCAGCGCTCCCGAGGAAGGCCTCGCCGGGGACTTCCCCGCGCGGACCGGCGACGACCCCGCGTACGTCGTGTTCACCTCCGGCACCACCGGCAGGCCCAAGGGCGTCGTCGTCGGCCGGGCCGCGCTGGCCAACCACGTCCACGCCACCACCCAGCGCTACCGGCTCGGCCAGGACGACGTCGTGCTCCAGTTCTCCTCGGCGGTGTTCGACGTGCTGGTGGAGGAGGTCTTCCCGACCCTGGCCACCGGCGGCTGCGTCGTGCCGCGCCCCGAACCCGCGCCCGCCCCGGCCGAGCTGACCGCCCTGCTGGTGGACGGCGGCGTCACGGTCGTCAACCTGCCCGCCGGCTACTGGCGGCAGTGGCTGGCCACGCCCGGCTGGCGGGTGCCCGATTCGCTCCGCCTGGCCGTGGTGGGCAGCGAGCCCGTCGACCCGGCCGCCGCCCGCGCCTGGCTCGCCGCGACGGACGTGCCGCTGGTCAACGCCTACGGGCTCACCGAGACCACGGTCACCGCGACCGCGCACACCGTCACCGCGCGGGACCTCACCGAGCCGGGGGCCGGTGTCCCGGTCGGCGCACCGCTGCCCGGCGTGCGGGCGCACGTCCTCGACCGGCACGGGAACCCGCGCCCGCCCGGCGTTCCCGGTGAGCTGCACGTCGGAGGCGCCTGCCTGGCGACGGGGTACCTCCCCGCCGACCCGGACCGCTTCACCACCGTCGCCGGGGAACGCCTGCTGCGCACCGGGGACGTGGCCCGCTGGCGGCGCGACGGCGCGCTGGAGGTGCTGGGCCGGGCGGACGAGCAGGTCAAGATCCGGGGCCACCGCGTCGAACCCGGCGAGGTCGAGGCCGTGCTGCGCGCCCACCCCGACGTGCTCGACGCGGCCGTCGCGGCCCACCCCGCGCCCGGCGGCGGGCACCGCCTCGTCGGGTACCTGGTGCCCCGCAACGGGAACGCGCTCCCGGACGGGCTCCGGCGCCACCTGGTCGCGACCCTGCCCGCCTACCTGGTGCCCACCGCGCTGGTCGTGCTCGACCGGCTCCCCGTGACGGCGGGCGGCAAGCTCGACCGGGCCGCGCTGCCCGCGCCGCAGGCCACCGCGCCCGGAGCCACCCCGGCCCGCACCGACCTGGAGCGCGCGCTCGCCGACGTCTGGCGCGCCGCGCTGGACGTGCCCGAGGTGGGCGTGCACGACAACTTCTTCGACCTGGGCGGCACCTCCGCCGCGCTGGCCACCGTGCACGCCCGGCTCGCCGACCTGGTCGGCAGGCCCGTGCCGCTGGTGGCGCTGTTCGAGTTCCCGACCGTGGCCGCGCTCGCCGCGAGCCTCGGCGACGGCGCGGGACCGGCGGGGGCCGCAGACCCGGCGCTCGCCGACCGGGAACTCGCAGACCGGGCGCGCGTGGGTCGCGCCCGGCTCGGCAACCGCCGCCGCACCCGGTGACACCACCGACTCCGACGCACCCGGTCCGCGCCACCCGGCAGCGCACCACCGACGACCCCACGACGAGGGATTGAGATGGCACCGACCCTGTGGCGCTCAGCCAACTTCCGCAACCTCTGGTTCGCCCAGACGGTCAGCCTCGTTGGCACGCAGGTCACCCTGCTGGCGCTGCCCCTGCTCGCACTGCTGGTGCTCGACGCGAGCGCGTTCGAGATCAGCCTGCTGGCCGCGATCGAGTTCCTCCCCGTGCTGCTGCTCGGTCTGCCCGCGGGGGCCTGGATCGAGCGCCTGCCGCTGCGCCCGGTGCTGATCGCCACCGACGTGCTGCGCGGCGTGGCGCTGCTGGCCGTGCCGCTGGCCGCCGCGCTGGACGTGCTGTCCATGCCGCTGCTGTTCGCCGTCGCGTTCGCCATCGGCATCGGCACGCTGTTCTTCGACGTCGCCCAGCTGTCCTACCTGCCCGACCTGGTCGCCGAGGACCGGCTGGTCGACGCCAACGGCAAGCTGGAGCTGTCCCGCTCGGTGTCCCAGCTCGGCGGGCCGGGGGTCGGCGGGTTCCTGGTGCAGATCTTCACCGCGCCGATCGCGCTGCTCGTCGACGCGGTCAGCTACCTGGTGTCCGCGCTGTTCCTGCTGCGGATCAAGGGGCCGGTGCGGCGCACCGTCGAGCCGGAGAACCTGGGGCTGCGCAAGGAGATCGCGGAGGGCTTCCGGTTCGTCTTCGGGCACCCGCTGCTGCGCCCGCTGATCCTGTGCGCCGCGCTGGCCGAACTCGCGTTCGCCGCCGTGCTGGCGCTGCAGGTCGTGTTCGCCGCCGACGAGCTGGGGCTCAGCCCCGGTGTGACCGGTGTGGTGCTGGCGATCGGCAACGCCGGTGGGCTGATCAGCGCGCTGCTCGCCGGACCGATCTCGCAGCGGCTCGGCACCGGGCCGACGTTCATCGCGTCCATCGTGCTGTTCAGCGCCGGTGCGGCGATGCTGCCGATGGCGTCCGGGGCGGTGCTGTTCGGGGCCGGGCTGTTCGTGGTCTACCTCGGCGCGGTGCTGTTCAACGTGCTCCAGGTCAGCCTGTGCCAGGTGGTCACGCCGATCCGGTTGCTGGGGCGGATGAACTCGGTGTTCCGGTTCGTCACCTGGGGCATGGTGCCGCTGGGCGCCGCGCTCGGTGGCGCGCTGGTGGAGCCGGTGGGGCTGCGCGGGGTGTTCTGGGGCGCGGCGATCATCACGGCGCTGTCGATCATCCCGCCGCTGCTGTCGCCGGTGCGGACCTTCCGGGAGAGCGAGTCCGCCGAGCCCGGTGAGTCCGGTGATTCCGCAGAGTCCACTGAGGACGGTGCGGTTGCCGTTCGGGAGTCGGGGGAGCGCGGGTGACCGGGCAGGACACCGGGGCGCACCTGGCCGTCGTCGGGCTGGCCTGCCGGTTCCCCGGTTCGGACGGGCCCGACGAGTTCTGGCGCGACCTGCTCGACGGCCGGGACCGCGTCACCCGCGCGCCCGGTCACCCCGCCTACGGGGAACTGGCCGGTGGCAACGACTTCGAGGCAGCCCTGTTCGGCTTCTCCCCGCTCGAAGCGCTCATGATCGACCCGCAGCACCGGGTGTTCCTGGAGTGCGCGCGGGAGGCGCTGGAGCACGCGGGCTGCGACCCGCGCCGACCCGGCGGGGTGATCGGGGTGTTCGGCGGGTCCGGCGACACCGGCCACTTCACCGACCTGCTCGCCCACCGCGACCGGTTCCCAGGGGTGACCCGCTGGCAGCTCCGGCTCGCCGCCGGAGCCGATTTCCTGACCAGCCGGGTCGCCTACAAGCTCGGTCTCACCGGACCTGCGGTGACCGTGCAGACCGCGTGCTCCACGTCGCTGGTCGCCGTTCACCTCGCGTGCCAAGCGCTCCTGGCCGGGGACTGCGACGTTGCCCTCGCTGGTGGTGTGACCGTTCGCGCGTCCGTGCCGCTGGACGAGGGGGACGACGACGTGCTCGCGGGGGACGGGCACTGCAGGCCGTTCGACGTCGCGTCCGACGGGACGGTCGCCGGTGACGGGGTCGGGGTGGTGGTGCTCAAGCGGTTGGACGACGCGATCGCGGACGGGGACGCCGTGCACGCGGTCGTCCTGGGGTCCGCGGTCACCAACGACGGGGCCGCCAAGGTCGGGTTCACCGCGCCCGGTGTGGCCGGGCAGTCGTCCGCTGTCCGGGCCGCGCACGCGGTCGCCGACGTCGATCCGGCGACGATCGGTTTCGTCGAGGCGCACGGGACCGCCACGCCCGCAGGCGACCCCATCGAGGTCAGGGCGCTGGCCAACGCCTTCGGGGACGGGGCCGCGGACTGCGTGCTCGGGTCGGTGAAGGGCTCCATCGGGCACACCGACGCCGCTGCCGGGGTCGCCGGGTTGATCAAGGCGGTGCTGGCGGTGCGCGAGGGGGTGATCCCTGGGACCGCGCACTTCCGCGAGCCGAACCCGTTGCTGGAGCTGGGTTCCACGCCGTTCCGGGTGACCTCGGAGGCCGAGGTGTGGGGCGGGTCGGTGCGCCGGGCCGGGGTGAACTCGCTGGGGCTGGGCGGGACCAACGCGCACGTCGTGCTCCAGCAGCCGCCGGTGCTCCCGGTGTCGGAGCCGAGCGGGCGGGCGCAGGTGCTGCCGCTGTCCGGGCGCACGCTCGAGGCTGTTCTCGCGGCTGCCGGTCGGTTGGCCCGGCGCCTGGACGCGGGGTCCGGGGTGGTGCTGGACGACGTGGCGTGGACGTTGCAGACCGGGCGGACCTCGTTGGCACACCGGACTTTCGTGGTCGCCGGTGATCCGGGGAGCGCTGTTCGGTCCTTGGCGGCGGTGGACGTGGTGCGGGCTCCCGCCGCCGCGCCTGGTGTGGCGTTCCTCTACCCCGGTCAGGGTGGGCAGCACCCCGGCATGGCGGTCGACCTGCACGAGAGCGAGCCGGTGTTCCGGGCGGCCTTCGACCGGTGCGCCGAGCTGGCGGCGCCGGAGCTGGGCGTCGACCTGCGGGAGGTCGTCTACGGCGACCGGGGGGAGCTGCTCGGCACCATGACCGGGTGCCAGCCCGCGCTGTTCGCGGTGCAGCACGCGCTCACCGAGCTGTGGCGCGACCGGGGGGTGCGCCCGACCACTGTGCTCGGCCACAGCCTCGGCGCGTATGCCGCCGCCACCGCCGCCGGGGTGCTCGCCGTCGAGGACGCGCTGGACCTGGTCATGACGCGGGGCAGGCTGCTCGACTCGATCCCCGCCGGGGCGATGCTCGCGGTGCCGCTGCCCGAGGCCGAGCTGACCGGACTGCTGGACGGGCGGTTGTCGCTGGCTGCGGTCAACGGGGTCGACCAGTGCGCGGTGGCCGGGCCTGCGGACGAGATCGAGGGGCTGCGGGAGCGGTTGGACGGGCTCGGGGTGGACGCCCGCGTGCTGCGGATCAGCGCCGCCGCGCACTCCAGCCTGGTCGAACCGGTGGTGGACGAGTACACGGCGCGGGTGCGGCGGGTCCGGCTCTCCGCGCCGGAAATCACCTGGATCAGTGATAGGACGGGACGTCCGGTTTCGGTGAGCGAGGCCACTGATCCGGTACTCTGGGGGCGGCACCTGCGGGATGCGGTTCGTTTTGCCGATGCGCTTGGCACGCTGCTCACGGGCGGCGATGCCCTGCTGGAGATCGGGCCAGGGCAGACCCTGGGCGGACTGGCACGCAGGCACCCCGCCTTCGTCCCGCACCGGTCGGTCGTCCGGTCGCTTCCGCACGCCGCCGATGGTTCCGGCGGTGAGGTGGAGTTCCTGCGCGCCACCGGGGCGCTGTGGGCGGCGGGGGTCGAGGTCGACTGGGGCGCGGTCCACCACGGTCGTGCGCGCCGCAAGGTCCCGTTGCCCGGCTATCCGTACCAGCGTGCTCGCTACCGGCTTGATGAGCCGTTGCCCGGTGAGCGCTCGGTGGCCGGTGAGCGCTTGGTGCCCGGTGAGCGCTCGGTGGCCGGTGAGCGCTTGGTGCCCGGTGAGCGTTCGGTGGCCGGTGAGCGCTGGGTCAGTGGCGAGCGTTCGGTGACTGGCGAGGGCTCGGTGACTGGCAAGGGCTCGGTGACCGGCGAGCGTTCGGTGGCCGGTGAGCGTCGGGTGGCTGGTGAGGGCGAGGCTGGTGGCGGGCGCGGCGGGGCGAGCGGTGGGCCCGGAGAGCCTGGCGCTGGGTGGAGGGCTGTCGCTGAGCCCGGTGCTGGTGGTGCGCGGGGGTTTGTCGCCGAGCGCGGGGTGACCGGTGGGCGAGGGGCGGCCTTCGAGTCTGGAACGGACGGTGCGCAGAGGGC
Organism: Actinosynnema pretiosum; assembly: GCF_024171695.1. GTDB lineage: Bacteria > Actinomycetota > Actinomycetes > Mycobacteriales > Pseudonocardiaceae > Actinosynnema > Actinosynnema pretiosum. The sequence goes on from NZ_JAMTCF010000034.1 coordinate 31,318, forward strand.
TGCGGCTGAGCCGGGGGACGGCCGTGCCCAGGAGACTGCCGCTGAATCGGGGCCTGCCGCTGGACCGGGGATCGGTGCTGCTGAACCGGGGATCGGTGCTGCGCGGGTGCCTTCCGTTGAACCGGGTGGTGGTCGTGCGCAGGAGCCTGCCGTTGAGCGGGGGGCCGGTGGTGCGCGCGGGCTGGGTGGCGTCGAGCAGGAGTCGGTCGGGGCTGGATCGGGTCTGGCTGGGGCGGGCCTTGCTGAGTCGGGCCTTGCTGAGGGTGGGGTCGGGCTGGGTGGTGCGCGGGCTGGTTCCGGTTGTGGGGCCGGCGTTGGGGAGCGGGCCGGTGCTGGTGGCCGGGCCGGTGCTGGCGCGCGGGCTGAGGGTGGTGACCAGGTCGGGGTGGGTGCGCTGGACGGCTTGGGCGGGGGTGCTGGGTGGAGCGCGCCTGGGTCGGACACGGAGAAGTTGGTCGCCGAGGTGTTCGGGGAGGTTCTCGGGGTGTCCGGGCTCGGGGGTGGGGACGACTTCTTCGCGCTCGGGGGTGACTCGCTGATCGCGTTGCGGGTGGTGCGCCGGTTGCGGCCGGTGTTCGGGGACGACCTGTCGGCGCGCGTGGTGTTCCGGGCTTCGACGGTCGCGGGGCTCGCCGCTCTGCTCGACGAGCGGGGGCGGCGGTGAGCGCTTGGGTGTTGCGGCGGGCGGCTCGGGGTGGGGTGCCTCGGGTGTTCTGCTTCCCGCACAGCGGTGGGTCCGCCGGGGAGTTCCTGGGGTGGAGCGGGAACCTGCCTGACGTGGAGGTGTGGGCGGTTCAGCCGCCTGCGCGTGGTGGGCGGTTGGACGAGCCGGGGATCACCGGCATGGGCGAGTTCGTGGAGTCGTTGGTCGACGCGGTCGACTTCGGGGCGGACTCGCCTGATCGGGGTGCGCCCGGACGCGGTGTGGGCGGGGTGCCGTTCGCGTTCTTCGGGCACAGTCTCGGGGCTTACACGGCTTTCGAGACCGCCCGCGCGCTTCGCGACCGGGGGTTGCCCGGACCGTTCGGGGTGTGGGTGTCGGCGTTGCGGGCGCCGCACCTGCACGAGCGCGAGCCCGACCTGAGCGCGTTGCCCGACGACGAGCTCGTCGCCGCCGTCGAGCGGGAGCACGGGCCGCTGCCGCCCGAGTTCGCCGAGGAGCCCGAACTCCTGGAGCTCCTGCTGCCCGCGCTGCGCGCCGATCTCGCGCTGCTCAGCGGGTACCGGGCCTCGGGGGAACCGCTGGACGTGCCCGTCGAGGTCTTCGGCGGGCGGGACGACGGCGAACCGCTCGCGGCGCTGGAGGCGTGGCGGCTGCACACCACCGGTTCCTGCCGCACGTACCTGTTCAACGGCGGCCACTTCTACTTCCGGGAGCGCACCGATGAGTTCTTCCCCGTCCTCGCCGAGAGCGTCCGCGAGCGTGCTGCGGGACGTCTACCGGGGTTCGGTCCGCTGGGACCTGCTCGCTGACTTCCCCGAGCAGGACCCGGTCGACCGCGCGATCGGCGACGAGGTCGTCGCCCGCACCGAGGAGCTGCTGCGCGAGCTGGTCGACCCGGACGAGGTCGACGCGACCGGCGCGTTGCCGGACGGGCTGCTGGAAGAGCTGCGCGGCAACGGGTTGCTCGGGGTGAGCGCCGATCCGGCGCTCGGCGGGCTCGGGCTGTCCAGGCTCAACACGTGCCGGGTCGTCCAGGCCGCCGCGTCCTGGTCCATGCCGGTCGCGTTCAGCCTCGCCATCAACAACGGGTTCGGGTCGCACACCTACCTGCCCGCGCTGCCGCCCGGTCCGCTGCGCGACGTGATCGCCGAGCGCGCGGTCGGCGGGGTGATCTCCGCGGGGGCCGACGCCGAGGTCGCCGGTGCGGCCAACGAGCGGCGGACCACCGTGGCCACGCCCGTGGACGGCGGTCACCGGATCACCGGCGAGAAGGTGTTCATCGGCAACGGGGCGGTCGCCGAGCTGCTCGACGTGTCGGCCACCGTCACCGCCCCCGACGGCTCTGAATCGGTGCGGTTGTTCTTCGTGGACACCCGCAGCCCCGGTTTCGCGGTCGTCGGGCGGCACGAGTTCATGGGGTTGCGCGGGTCGACCATCGCCGCGCTGCGGTTCGACGGGGTGTTCGTGCCGGAGGCGAACGCCATGCCCGCGCTGTCCGACGGGTGGCGGATGCGGCCCTCCGGGGACGTCGCCGGGCCGGGTGAGCTGGCCGACCTCGGTGAGCTGGCGCTGTTCGGGCGGCACCTCGTGGTCGCGCCCGCGTCCCTGGCCGTCGCCTCCGCCGCGCGTCGGTGGGCCGACGAGTTCGCCGCGCGGCGCAGGATCGACGGGCGGGTGCTCGGCGAGTACGAGGAGGTGCGCAGGCTCCGGGCGGAGCTGGCGGCCGAGGAGTACCTGGCCGAGAGCACGCACCTGTGGTGCCTGCTCGGGTCCGCGCGCTCCGACACCCGGCCGGACCTGACCGCCGCCAAGAACACCACCTCGCTCGCGGCGTGGCGGGCGATCGACCGGACCATGGCGCTCTACGGGGCCGAGGGGTACGAGACCGCGCGGGGCAAGGCCGCGCGCGGGGCGCCCGCCGTGCCGGTGGAGCGGTGCTTCCGGGACGCGCGGGCGCTGCGGGTGGCCGGTGGCGTCGACTTCATGCTCGACATCTGGTCCGCCAAGGCCAACCTCGGGGTCGACGCCGCCGCCGACGGCGGTGCGGCGCCCGGCGCGGACGGGCGGTTCGTGGCCGAGCGGGTCGCCGAGCTGGGGGCCTGGTGCCGGGAGGCCGCCGCCGGGGACCTCGGTGAGCGGCAGCGGTGGGTGGGGCTGCTCGGGCGGGGCGCTCGGGAGCTGCACGGCGCGGCGTGCGCGGTGGCCAGGGCCGCTGGGCGGGACGACGGGGTGGCGCACGCGGCCGTCACCTCGGTCCGGCACCGGATCGCCGCGCTGTGGTCCGAGCTGGAGAGCGAGCGGGAGGCGTGATGTCGGTCGAGGAACTGGCCAGGTTGGTCGCGGGCGTGTGGGCGGAGCTGCTCGGCGTCGAGGTCGGCGTGGACGACGACTTCTACGGGTTGGGCGGGCATTCGTTGATCGCGGTGCGCACGGCGGCGCGGTTGCGCGCGGAACTCGGGTTGCGGGTGCCGGTTCGGGTGATCATGGAGAACCCGACGCCGAACGCCCTCGCGGCTCTGCTCGCCGATGCGGTCGCCTCGGCGGCTCGGTAGCGGGCCCCGGTCCCCTTTCGGACGGTGAGCGGATGGTCACTTATGGAACAAAGTGGCACCACCGTGTTGATCCAGTCCGGGATGTTGAAACACTGACGCCTACTCACGTGCTGGACGACCTGCCTTGACCTGGGCGGGTGCCTGCTGTCGGGGAGGGCTTCATGAGCTGGTGGAGGCGTTTGCTGGGAATCCGGGAAAAGACCCAGGACGGGCAGCACCTGCCTGCGGTACCGGAAGCTCAGAAGACGGAGAACGAGTCCGAGAAGGCGGGCGCGCCTGGCGTGCCCGCCGTGAGTGCGGGGAGTGAGGAGAAGGCGTCCGGCGGGACTGGGGAACCGGTGGCGCCGAAGAACGAGGGGTGGAAGTCCGAAGCCCCTGGGATCGATGTTCCGAAGGCCGCCGAATCCACGCCGGTGGTCGTGGAGAGCGCTGCGGACGAGGGCGTTGCGGGCGGGAGCGGGGGGAGCGCGGCGGAAGCCGTGAAGCCCTCGGTGACGCCTGCGGCTCCCGAGGCCGTGGCGGAGGTCGTCGTGCCGGAGGCGGTCAAGGTCGACCCGCCGAAGGCCGACGTGCCGGTGGTCGAGGCGCCCGAGGTCGTGGCGCCGGTGGTCGAGGCGCCTGCGGTTGAGGTGCCCAAGGCTGAGGCGCCTGCGGTTGAGGTGCCGAAGGCCGAGGTTCCTGAGGTCGTGGCGCCGAAGGCGGAAGCGCCCAAGGCCGAGGTGCCCGAGGTCGAGGTGCCGAAGGCCGAGGTTCCCGACGTCGAGGTGCCGAAGGTGGAAGCGCCCAAGGCGGTCGCTCCCCATGCCGAGGTCCCCGAGGTCGAGACGCCCCGCACCGAGGTGGCCAAGACCGAGGTGGCCAAGGTCGAGGAGCCCGAGACCGAGGTCGCCGAGCCCGAGGTCGTGAAGGCGGAGGCCCCCCAGGCCGTCGCCGAGCCGGAGGTCGTCGCGCCGAAGGCCGTGGCGCCGGAGGTTTCCGAGCCCGCGGTCGTCGAGCCGGTGGCCGTCGTGGCGCCCGAGGTCGTCGCGCCGGTCGCCGAGAAGCCCGCCGAGGTCGTTCCGGCCCCGGTCGTGGCCGAGGTCGCCGACGTGGTCGAGCCCGTCGAGGTCGCGGAGCCCGAGACCTCGAAGCCCGAGGCCGCCCCGGCCCCCGTGGACGAGCCGGTGGAGAAGGACGTCGAGAGCAGGAGCGCGGTGGCCGGTTGGCCCGTCGCGCAGCAGGCTGAGGTCGTCGTCGACGACGCGCCCGAGGCCGAGGCCCTGCCCGAGGCGCCCGCTCAGCCGGTCGTGCAGGCGGAGGCGGTCACGCCCGAGCCCACGACGGTCCCGGAACCGCAGGCGGCGGTGGCTCCGGGTTCCGCCAGCTCCCTCAAGGGCTGGCGGGTCGCGGTCGACGGGAGCGGGGACGAGGTCGTCGCGCTCGCGGCGCTCGTCACCGCGCACGGCGGCGCGGTCGCCAAGCGGATCACCCCGACCGTGCGGTTCATGATCGCCGAGAACCCGGATGCCGCCAGCGCGCCGCTGCGCCAGGTCCGGGACCTGGGCATCCAGATCCTCACGACGGCGCAGGCCCGCGAGCGCATCGAGCAGGCGGTCAACCCGCAGGCCGCGAGCGCCGCGAAGCCCGTGACGTCCGGCTGGCCGACGCTGGCCGCCGCCGTGGAGCTGCCGCGCGGTCAGGAGCTGCTCGACGCGTGGGAGCCCGCCCGCGAGGCGGTCTCGCCGACCGCGCAGGAGGCCGCCGAGCTGGGGGCCGCCCTGCGCAAGGCGCTCACCGCGTACGGCACCCCGGTCCCGGCCGCGATCACCGACCTGGACCGGCTGGCCAAGGCCGCCGGTCAGGTCCGCGACCGGTTCTTCGCCGACTGGCTCCCGGTGCTCAACGAGCACCGCACGGCCAAGCGCGACGACGACGCCCTGGAGCTGCTCCTGGTCGTCGTCGAGGCGGCCGAGCGGCACGCGGCCGTGGCGGGCACCGCGCCCGTCCCGGTGTACACCGAGCGCGCGGCCGTGATCCTGCGGCGGCGCAAGGCCTACGCGACCGAGGTCGAGCTGCTGGAGCGCTGGCTCCGGGCCAACCCGGAACCGGTGCCCGCGACCGACAAGCTGGCCCAGCGCCTCGAGTCGGTCCGGAAGCTCCAGAGCAAGGGCAAGTGATCCGGAGCGCGGGCGTCGCGGCACCTCGCCGCGGCGCCCGCGCTCTTCGTCAGACCTGAAGACCGGTCGGTTCGGCCACCGCGCGCCGCTCGGCCACCGCGCACTGCTCCGGCACGTGCACCGCCGACAGGTCCGCGACCCCGCCGAACGCCCCCAGGACGCGCAGGTTCCGCACGTCCGCGCGCGCGTGCGGCAGCAGCGGCCTGCGGTGCCGCAGCGGCACCACCACCGCCTCGTCCAGCACCAACCGCTGCGCCTCGCGTGCCGCCGCGCCCGCCCGCTCCGGGTCGTCCTGAGCGGCCAGCGCCGCCTCGACCAGCGCGTCCGCCCTCGCCAGCCCGTGCCCGCCGGGGTTCGCGACCCCCGTCGAATGGCACAGCGGCAGCAGGAACGCCCGCGCGTTGCCCCGCGCCCAGTCCGGCAGCCAGGTGCCCAGCAGCAGGTCCCACTCACCGGTCTCGGCTCGCGACCGGTCGGCCAGCAGTGCCGCGTGCTCTGCCTGCGGCAGCGCGCGGGCCAGCACGTCCAGGCCCGCCGCCATCAGCTCGGCAGCCACCGCGACGGCCGTGTCGTAGCCCTCCGGCGTGTCCGGGTGGATCATCGTCAGGGTCAGCGGCGGCGGGAGGAGCAGCGGGCCGCGCTCCGGTGGGGCGGCGTCGTCGGGTCGGGCGGTGGAGTCGGGCGGGACCAGCCAGTGCGCGCCCCGCCGCACCGCGCCCGCCACGGCCGAGCGCACCACCCGGTCCCGCAGCGGGCCGCGCGGGTTCAGCGCCAGGTAGTCCACGCCCAGCAGCGGCGAGTCCTCGTCCCGGCCGACCACCCGTTCTCCGGTCAGGTCCAGGTGAGGATCGTCGTCCAGGTCGCTGACCAGCACCGATCCCGGCACGCGGGAGCGCACCGGGTCGCTGTCCGCCCGCCAGGCCGGGTTGTGCTCCAGCCGGACCGCGTCGCCCGCGACCAGCGCCACCCGGTACGGGCCGGTGCTGCGCAGGTTGTGGCGGGCCTCGCGGCTGTCGGGCAGGAACTCGTCGTACTCGGCGGGCGCGGGGGCGGCGCAGGGCAGGGCCAGCAGGTCCGCGAACTCGGCGGCCGGGTGCAGCAGCTCCACCAGCACGGTCCGCTCGTCCAGCGCTCGCACGCCCGCGATGTCGTGCGCGGCGGCGTGCTCGGCCAGGTCGGCGGCGGTGCGCAGGGTGGTGGGGTGGCCGTCGCGGTAGGCGGTCATGCCCCGGATCGTGCTCAGGAAGTAGGGCAGCGCGGTCGAGGTGTGGTGCGGCGCGCAGAGCCGTTTCAGGCCGCGCACCACGTCGTGCGAGGTCACGGCCCGCGCGGGGGAGGTGTCCCAGCGGACGTCGGCGCGCAGCCTGATCAGGTGCTCGGTGGGGCCGACCCGCTCGACCGACTCGGCCAGGTCCGGCACCGGCGCGCTCGACCCGTTCGGGTAGGCGAACAACCCGCGCGTGTGCAGCAGGGTCACCGGGAGCAGCGGGTGCCGGTGCGAGGCCACCGGTTCCGGCAGCTGCGGGAGCGCGCGCAGGCGCAGCACGCCGCCGAGGTGGGGCTGGGCCATCTGACGCGGTCCTCCTGCTGTTTCGACTTCCTCGGAACCGTCCCGATTCGCCACGGCGGCGAACGTAGCACGGTGCGCGGGATTGACCGCCTCACGTTTCCGCGCGGCGCGTGACGCGTTCGGCTGCAACGCTGCCACCTGCGGCGGAAAGGGCGAAGGGGGATGCGGTGAATGCCCGTTCCGGTGCTGCAGCATGGGTTTTTCGGCAGTGTCGATACGTGATCAAAATCCTTCCAACGGGCTATTCGATCCCGCTTTCGGGTATTACTCGCCGTCACTATCCGGAGTGGTATTCACCGGCTATGGAACCCCGTGCCCGTGCGCCGTGGTGCGAACGACCGACGTGGGGTGTCGGACCCCGTCGCTACCGTCCGATGCGGACGGAGCGGGGAACCGTCCGACGTGGACGGCGTCCAACCGGAGCCGATCGTGAACCACCCCACCGGGTGAACGGCCGAACGCCCGGAATTGTCGGACCCCCTCCCTAGCGTCTGGATCGACAGCGCAGGACCGTCCGGAGAGGAACAACCGAGGTGCCGCAGGAGAACGCAGGGGCAGCAGCGCGCGAGTGGCCCGACGAGGAGACCTTCGCGCCGGGCAGGCTGGCGCGCTCGCACCACCCCCGCCACGACCAGGACCCGCCCCGCTACCAGGGGCCGCCCGAGGCGCGGGGCGTGCTGGCGAGCCTGGTCGCGCGGCACCCGGACCTGATCGCGAAGGCGCTCGCGCACTCGCAGTCCGACCCGGAGCTGGTGGCCTCGGCCCGAAGGCACCGCGACGGCTCGCCCGACCCGCTGGGCGCGGCCGTGCTGCTGGAGGTGCTCGCCGCGAACACCCCGCACCACCAGCGCGAGGTGTTCCGGCTCGTCGCCGCCGAGTGGGTGGTGGAGCACGGAGTCGAGTTCGCGGCCCTGGCGGTCGTGGAGCTGGCCGGGGTCGGCCCCGCGTACTCGGTTGAGGACGGGCTCTGCGTGGTGCGCCAGAGCGCGCCGGACCGGTTCTCCTTCTACTGGCACGGCCTGCAGTGCGCCACCGAGGTCAGGCGCGCGCTCGCCTCGGTCGGGGACGAGGAGTACGCGCGGGTCGTCGCCCTGCTGGACGGGATGCGCTCGCGCGGCCCGAAGGCCGGGATCCTCGCCTCGTTCCTCGCGCCGACTGAGGCGGACTGGCTGGACGAGTTGCTGGCTGCTGGCGTGGCGCAGCGGGCGGACCTCGTGGAATCCACGATGCTGCTCAGCTCCGTGAGCACACGCGCGCAGGTCGAGCGGGTGCTCGCGGACGTGAATACGTGGGGGCTGCACCGCGACCACCGGGTCGCCGCGACCCTGCTGCGCACCCTCGGGCCGGACGCGGCCGGGACGTTCATCGCCGGGCTCGGCCACTCCGACGCCGACACGATCCGCAAGCTCGCCGGGTACCTGGTCGCGATCCCCAGCGACGAGGCGCTGCGCGCGCTGGTCGAGCGGGCCGAGGACCGGCGGGTGCGGCCACTGCTCCAGGAGGCCGTGCGCGCCTACCCGCGCCGTGCCGCGCGGCTGCTCGCCGAGGCCCTGGTGGGGCGCGGCAAGTCCGTCGACGTGCTGCTGCGCTCGCACCTGACGGCGTTCCCGGAGCTGGCCGACGAGGTGCTGCCGGGGTTGCCCGACGACCAGCGGGCCGCCGCCGAGGCGCTGCTGTCCCCGGTCGGTCCGGTGCTGCCGCAGGCCCCGCCGGAACTGCTGCCCGAGGTGCTGACCAGCCCGCCGTGGACCAGACCCCGGCCCAAGGCCCCGCCCGCCCTGACCGACCTGGCCCCGGCCGGGGAGGCCGCGCTGGTGTGGAAGCCCGGCGAGGAGCGCGAGTGGGCGGCCGAGAGCGCCCGCAACGTGCCGTACCGCCGGACCACCAACTGGGACGAGGAGCTGCGGCGCGGGCTCCAGAGCGTCGGCACGATCTCCTACATGTCCGTGCTGCACGCGCCGGTGGAGGTGGCGCTGCCGCTGCTGGGGGCGTTCACGCCCAAGCACAACTGGAACGTCCACTCGTGGGGGCGGGCGCTCATCGCCCGGTTCGGGCTGCGCGCGGTGGACCGGTTGCTGCTCGCGCCGGTCAACGCCGACGTGCTGCGGGTGTTCGCACCGGTGCTCGACCAGCGGGTGGCCGACCTGATGGCCGACGCGCTCGGCAAGAAGAAGCTGCGCTGGCAGGGGTTGGACTGGCTGGCCAGGCACGGCGCGGCGGCGCTGCCGTTCCTGCTGCCCGCCGCCCTCGGCAAGGCGGGCAGGGCGCGGAGCGCGGCGCGGGACGCGGTGGCGGTCGTCGCCGGGGCCGAGGGGCACGACGCGGTGGTCGAGGCGGCCCGCGCGCACTGGGGCGACCGGGCCGCCGAGGTGACCGCGCTGGTGCTCCGGATCGACCCGCTGACCGTGCTGCCGTCGAAGCTGCCCGCGCACCCGGCGTGGCTGGACGTGCCGACCCTGCCGGGAATCCGGTTGCGCGGCCACGAGCTGGCGCTGCCGCCCGCGTCGGCGGTCGACGTGGTCACGATGCTGACGCTGTGCTCTGCGGGGGAGCCGTACGCGGGGCTCGCGCAGGTCCGCGAGGCGTGTGACCCGAGGTCGCTGGCCGAGTTCGGCTGGGAGGTGTTCGACCGCTGGCGGCAGGCCGCGCTGCCGCCCAAGGACGGCTGGGCGCTGGCCGCGCTCGGCGCGGTCGGGGACGACGAGGTGGTGCGGCGGCTGTCGCCGCTGGTCAGGGCGTGGCCGGGGGAGGGCGGGCACACACGCGCCGTGGCCGGGCTGGACGTGCTGGCCGACATCGGCACGGACGTGGCGCTCACCCACCTCAACGGCATCGCCGACAAGGCCCGGTTCGCCGGGTTGAAGAAGCGGGCCAAGGAGAAGATCGCCCAGGTCGCGGACAAGCTCGACCTGACCCCCGAGCAGCTGGCCGACCGGGTCGTGCCGCACTTCGACCTGTCCGGCTCCGGGTCGCTGGTGCTCGACTACGGGCCGCGCCGGTTCCTGGTCGGCTTCGACGAGCAGCTGCGGCCGACCGTCGCCGACGAGGGCGGGGCGCGGCGCAAGGCGCTGCCCAAGCCGGGCGCGAAGGACGACCCGGAGCTGGCGCAGGCGGCGTGGGCGCGGTTCGCGGCGCTGAAGAAGGACCTGCGGGTGATCGCGGCCGACCAGGTGCGCAGGCTGGAGCGGGCCATGGTCGGCGGGCGCGCGTGGGGAGCGGACGAGTTCACCCGGTTCCTGGTGGGGCACCCGGTGCTGGTGCACCTGGTGCGCAGGCTGGTGTGGGTGGCGGTCGACGGGCGGTCGACCGGGTCGTTCCGGGTGTCCGAGGACAACACCCTGTCCGGTCCCGCCGACGAGCCGTTCGAGCTGGCGGACGGCGAGCACGTGCTGGTGGCGCACCCGCTGCGCCTGGGCGGGGACCTGGCGGCCTGGTCGGAGCTGTTCGCGGACTACGAGATCCTGCAGCCGTTCCCCCAGCTCTCCCGCCCGGCCCACCGGCTCTCGGACGAGGAGCGCGCGGGCACGAGACTGGGCCGCTTCGAGGGCGTGAAGCTGCCGGTGCGCGAGGTGCTGTCCCTGCTGGCGCGGGGCTGGCAGCGCACCGAACCCCTGGACGCGGGCGTGGAACCGGGCCTGGTGAAGCCGGTGCCGGGCGGGCGGTACGCGGTGGTGACGCTGGATCCGGGGTTGGTCGCGGGCGATCTGGACGCGATCGGCGACGAGCAGGAGCTGAGCGAGATCTTCCTGGCCGATGAGGCCCACGGCTACCGGTGGGGGCGTGAGCGGCACCTGGCGCTGGGGGAGTTGGACGTGATCAGCGCGAGCGAGCTGGTGGCGGACCTCGTGGCGCTGACGGGGAGGGCGGCTGGGTGATGGGGGAGGGGTGAGCGGGGGCTGGTGACGGGGCAGGGTTGACGAGTAGGGGCTGGAGCAGGAGGAGCCGGGCTGCTGAGCTCTGCGGGTGGGGCGGATCTGTCCGACCCCGGCTGTTCGAGCGCTGGTCGTGCTCGCCTGCCCAGTCACGCACTTGTGCTGCGGGCGAGGGATGGCTGTGCGCGGGTTGGTCCGGTATCACTAACCTACCGGGGTGCGCTTGGCCGATCCCTACCTGACACCTGCCCTCACAAGGGTCTCCGTTCGATCGGGGTTTTGGTGCGACCGGGGCTTGTGGAGTCGCCGCGCTGGCAGTTTGGTGGGCTCTGGCGGTGGTACCGCCGCGATGAGGGCGTCGTGCGGTGCACGAGCACGGTTCCTGCGGACGGTGCCCACAGGCGAACTCGCGGTGATCGGGGTGAGAGCGTCATGACGAGCGCGCTGGCGGTGACCGCCCGTGCGATGTCCGATCGCGCCTGTTCGGCTGGTCCGGTGTGGTCCGGTCCGCTGGTGAGCGGGGTCGTGAAGCTCTCCGGTGGGCACGTCGGCCTGGTGCTCGAACTCGACCAAGCCGAGGTCGAGCGGCGTGCCGCCAGCGGCTGGTCCGGGGTACTGGACCTGGGTGTTCTCGACGCGCTCATGAACCTCCCCGCCGGGGTGCCGGTTTCCTGGGCGGATCTCACCGAACGGGAGCGGTTGGCGGTCAGGAAAGTGCCGGAGGGCGTTGTCGAGGTCGCGGGGGACCGGGTCGTCAGGCGCGCTGTCGCGCCGTTGACCGTGCGCTTGGCCCTCGTCGCAGCCAGGGACTGGCGGTCCGGGCTCAAGCGAGCCGGGGAGTTCGCGCCGTTCTGCGCGCGTGGTGTGGTGCTGTCCCGCGTTCCCGATGACGTCGACGAGCTGCACTTGCGCTGTGGCGTCTTCGGGGTCGGCGCCTACGTGGCCAGCCGTGGTGAGGCTGATGTGCTGCTGGAACCGCGCGCGTACGTGCGTCAGCGGCACACGGCTGCGCACTGGCGCTTCGCGGAGGAGGTCCACGCGCGGATCAGCGCGTCTTCGACCGCTTGGGCGCAGGGGTAGCCGACCAGGCGGGCATGGTCGCCCAGGAGTCGAGCGGTCCCGGCGGGGTGAACGCGCCCTCCTGCTCGATCATCGTGTTGACGACGTCGTGGTGGCCGACGGCTCGCGCGCACTTCTCCTTCCACCACCGCGCCCGGTCGGCGAGCGTGGGCAGGGAGAGCATCTCCTCGACCCACTCCGACCACACGCGGATGCCGTGGGCGTGCGCCTCGGCGCTCTCCGCGCGTCCCAGGAACCTGGTGAGCTCACGGCCGTCGCACGTCCCGCAGTCGCAGGTCTGGGCAGGCACGAGGTTGGCGAACTTCGTGGCCAGCAGCGCGCCCTTGAAGAAACCCATCAGCTCGGGGTGGAGAACGCTGGGCGAGGGGTCCTTCACCCTGGAGCGAGGGCCCGCGCCCTTGCGGACGACGTGCCTGAGGCTGCCCCCGGTGCCGATGGAAGCGGCGAACGCGCCGTGGGTCATGGCGTCGAACGCGGCCAAGTCGGTGCGGAACAGCGCCAGGGGACCCGCCTCGGCGATCAGCTTCCGCAGGTTGCCCGTGCTGCGCTTGTTGCGGGAGAGCGGGTCGAACTGCGCTCCGAGGAAGAGCGCCGCAGGCTGCTCGAAGCGGGAGAGCACGGCGAACAACTGGGGGAAGTGCTCTTCGTGCAGCCACCCGACGTCGATCGGCAGGCTGAGGACCGCGTCGTCCCGGCCGAGCCGTGCGAACTCGGTGCAGGCGGCCTTCAGGGCTTCGCTCTCGCCCACGTCGATGTACCCGGTCGGGGTGAGGGCGACAGTGGCTCCGTTCCTCCGCTGCGCGGTGAGGACGTCGTCGAGGGACACCCGGAAGGAGGCGTCGAGCACGTTGTCGGAGCTGGGCAGGATGAACGGGGCGTCCTCGGTGGCGAACCCGTCGAGATAACCCTCGGAGTCCGACACGAGCGGACCGGTGTACCCGGCCCTCCGGAGTTGGAGGATGGTGCTCGCGCTCCTCTTGCCCGTGATCACGAGACCGCTGCCGCGCACGGGCAGCAGGCCGAACAGCTCCTTGGCCCGGTCGCCCGACGCCTGGACCAGCAGGTGGTCGGCGAGCTCGCCGACCGGTCCCGCAGGTGTGCGCGGCTTGGTCAGTCGGCCCGTTTCCGGGCGGAGCCCGCTGCCGGAGACGAGGTCTGTCGGTGGCCTGGGGGTCGGAAGGGCCGGGTGCTCGTCGCTCATGGCTCCACCTCGGTGAAGGGAATGAGATCACGGGTCTCGGCTGGTCTTCTCGCGCTTGCGCCGGCACCGCCGAGGTAGAGCCGGTCGAACTCGTCGGGGTTGAGGAGAACCGCGCAGGCCAGTTCTTCCGGGGTTCGTCCCTGGGACAGGTGCCAGCGCACGACCTGGTTGACGGCGTTCGGCTGCTCGGAGTCGAGCCCCAGGGGTTCGGTGGTCCGGTAGCCCAAGGTCGTCATCTCCACGGCCAGGTTCCGGTACTGCCAGTCGGTGATCGCGTTGAGGGTGTGCGCGCGCCTGAGCAACGCCCACATCGACACCCGCCAGCGGGGCTTCAGCCGAACCAGCGCGCGCAGGTCGACCACGCCCGCCAGGTCGTCCCGGATGTCCCGAGCGGGCATCAGCAGTTCGGCGGCGAACCTGTTGGCCTGCTTCTCCTGCTCTGAGTTCGGCACCTGGTGCATCACCATGTGGCCGAGCTCGTGCGCGAGCGTGAACCGCTGCCGGTCCGCGGGGGTGCCCTCGTTGAGCAGCACGATCGGGTCCTCGCCGGGGAGGAGGCCGCTCACCGCGTCGAGGGGGACGCTCTCGGCGCCGGAGTCCAGGGCCATCGGTGAGACCAGCGACCGGCGCAGCACCAGGCCGCCTGCTCCTTCGAGCAGCGCGACGACGGAGTCCAGCGGGCCCCGCTCCACTCCCCACTTCTTGCGGACCGCGCGCGCCGCCTCCTCGGGCGAGGTGTAGTCGTCGACCTCGATGGAGGGCAGTGCGTGCGGAGCGTGCCTGGGCGCGCCGTCGACGAGCCGTCGCACCTGCACCCTGGCCAGGTTCAGCGCCGCGTGGATGCGACGCAGGTCCTGCGCGACGACGGCCTGTTTTTTCCGGTGGTGGACGATGCCGGGGCCCGCGCCCACCTCGGTCTCGTTCAACGTCAGCAGCTCGACCGGGTAGTCGAGGGCGCGTGCGTAGAGCTCCAGCCGCTCTCCGGACACGGTCACCCGTCCGCTCTCGGCCCGGCTGACGTACGCCTGCCCGACCTTGGAGCCCTCGCCTTCGAGCTCGCGCATGGCGGTTGCGACGTCGTCCTGCTTCCAACCGCGCGACTCGCGCGCGAGGGTCAGCATCCGAGGCTGTGCGGCATCCGCTCGCGCCTGCTGACCCACTGGAGATTCCTCCAAAAACTACCTCAAAATATTCAACCGTTCATGTGCGAGGTAAGCACAGGTGTCCGAGGTGCGCAAGCGCGTGGCGGTGCGGACTACTCCTCCGGCCCCAGGGTGAACCACACCGTGGTGCCCTCGCCCGGTTCGGAGTCGAGGGTCAGGGTGCCTCCGTGCCTGGACACGATGCGGTCCACTATCGCCAGGCCCGCGCCGTGGCCGCCGCCGTAGGTGCCCCTGGGGTGGAGTCTGCGGAACAGGCGGAAGACCTCGCGCTGGTGGGTCGTCGGGATGCCGATGCCGTTGTCGCGCACGTACACGCCCCGGTCCTCGGTCAGGCCCACCTCCACGGTGCGCTCGCCCTCCGCCCTGGCGTACTTCGCCGCGTTCACCAGCAGGTTCACCAGGAGCTCCTGCAACCGGTCCGCGTCCGCCGAGACCATGGCGCCGCTCGGCGGCATGCGCACCGACACGTCGCGCTCCTCCAGCCTCGGGCCCGCGATCTCCAGCGCGCGCTCCACCGCGCCCCGCAGGTCCACCCAGACCCGGCGCAGGTCCGCCTGGCCCAGCTGGGCGAAGTGCAGCAGCGAGTTGATCAGCTCGTCCATCCGGTGCGCCAAGGCCTGGATCGTGCCCAGCCTGCGCACCGTGACCTCGTCCAGCGCGTCGCCCGCGTCCTCGCCGATGAACGCCGCCGCGTTCGAGATCCCGCGCAGCGGCTCCTTCATCTCGTGCGCGGCGACGTGCGTGAACGTGTCCAGGTCCGCGTTCACCCTGCGCAGCTCGTCGTTCAGCCCGGTCAGGTGCGTGCTGTGCCTGAGCGCCACTGTGGTCACCGCGTGGCCGAACTCGACGGCCACCGCCTCGTCCGCCGCCGTCCACGGCAGGCACCGGCCGCGCACCACCGCCCGGTACACCGCCGACGAACCCCGAGGGGTCAGCCGCTCGCCGTGCGGGCCCAGGCGGATCGGGGCGTTGGGGTCCGCCGCCCACGTCCTGGACGCCCGGCGCTCCCGGCGCGTCCACGCGACCAGCTCGCCCTCGCCGTCCAGCGCCAGCACCAGCGCGCCGCTCAGCTGCTCCGCGCACCACGCCAGCGCCGGGTCGTGCTCCACCAGGCTCTCCGCCGACCACACCTGCCCCGCCCGCAGCGGCGGCAGCGCCGCCCACAGCGCGTCCAGCGCCGCCTGCTCCGGCGGGTGCGCGCTGTCGGGCGCGGGGACCGCCACGCCGTTCAGGCGCAGCACCACCGCGTCCGCGGGCACCAGGTCCGCCAGCAGCGCGCTGCTCTCCAGCACCGACCGGACCACGTCCGCTTCCAGGCCCCCGACCAGCCGCGACAGCGCCGTCCGCGCCCCGTCGCGCCCCTGCGACGCCTGCGCCTCCTGCAGCGCGGCCAGCTGCAGCGACAGCGTCACGCCGAAGAACTCGCACGCCGCCCGCACCTCGGCGCCCAACCTGCGCGGACGCAGGCCGTGGCAGGCGATCAGGCCCCACAGCTCGCCCTCGCGCAGCAGCGACACCGACATGGACGAGGTCACCCCGATGTTGCGCAGGTACTCCAGGTGGAACGCGGACACCGTGCGCAGCGTCGAGTCCGACAGGTCCAGCGGCTCGCTCGTTCCCGGCAGGGCGGGCGGGACCAGCGCGGCCGTCTCGTCGTCCACGTCCTGGATCACCCGGATCCAGTTGCGCTCGTACAACCGCCTCGCCTGCGGCGGGATGTCGGTCGCCGGGAACCACAGGCCCAGCCACGGCTCCAGCTCGTCCGACACCGACTCGGCGATCACCTCGCCCGGCCCGCCCGGTCCCTCGAAGCGGTACGCCACCACCCGGTCGTACCCGGTGAGCGACCTGATCTCGGCCACCGCCGCCGCGCACACCTCCTCCACCGTGCGGCTGTGCTGCAACCGGGTCAGCGCCGCGCGCACCGCCGGGTAGAACCGGGAGAACGCGAACGGCCGCTCGGTGGTCGGCGGCTCCAGCTCCAGCACCACCCGGCCGTCCGCCCGGTAGACCGTCACGTCGAACTCGCGCCCGCCCTCGGGCACCGCCAGGCTCAGCAGGCCCCGGTCACCCGTGGGCGCCCCGAGCGTGGCGTCGACCGCAGCCACGCCCTCGGCGCCCACCAGCGCCTCCAGCGCCGTGCCGACCAGGGACTCCGGCGCGCGGCCGATGATCGGTCCGCAGGTGGTGCTGGCGACCTCGATCAGCCCGTCCGCGCCCACGGCGAGCAGCGCGCCGTACGATTGGATGCCGCCAAGCCGGTGGATCGGCTCGTTCAAGCAGACGGACAGGTCGAACGCCGTTCCGGACTCGGCCTCGGCCGCCAGGTCGCAGACGCCGGGCAGCCACGTCGAGGCGGGCTCCTCGGGGGTGTCGCCACCGGTTGTCATCGTGTCCCGCCTTCGGTGTGGTCACGCCGACGCGGGGCGCGTGAACCGATTATCGTGCCGGAACCCTACAGTTGTGCAGCGCCGACGTCGCGGCGCTCGGAAGAGCGGAGAGCCGGTGCCTGCGAACCCGTCGACCCCCTGGTCGACCCGGCTGCACGCGCTGTGGCGGTCGGCGTCGGACGCCATGAGCACCAAGGGGTTCTCCGAGGAGCTCTACTTCGGCCTGCTGTCGCTGCCCGGCGCGTGCGGCCTGATCGGGGCCCGGTTCGGGCTGCGCGGCGAGGTGCAGATCGTGCGGTGGGCGGACCACGAAGGGCTGGTGACCTCGCCGCTCGGGCTCGCCGAGCAGCTCCTCGACTGGACCGCCGCGCACCCCGCGCGTCCGACCGAGAGCGCGCTGACGCCCCTGGACGAGCTGCGCGGGCAGTCGGCGGACCTCGCCGACCGGGTCGCGGCGACCGGGGCCACGGGGCTGCTGGTGACCTGGTTCGAGGTGTCCGAGGGCGAGTGGGGGCTGCTCGGGCTGGCCGTCTCGACGCCGGACGTGCACGCCGCGCCCACCGACGCCGTCGGCATCGACATCGTCACGGCCATCCGGCAGGCCACCGACGTCATCGTCGTCGCCGACCACCACATCACCGAGCGGCGCGCCCTCGACGACCAGCAGGCCAGGGACGCGATCCTCGCCGAGGCCTCGCTGCGCATGGACGCCTCGCTCGACATCGAGGACACCCTGCGCGCCGTCGTGCGGATGGCCGTGCCCGGTCTCGCCAGCGGGGCCGCGATCCACGCCGAGCGGGACGGGCGGATGGCGCTGATCGCCGTCGCGCACGTCGACGCGCGGCGCGAGCGGCGGCTCGGCGAGCACCTGCGGGCCGGTCGCTGGGCGGGTGAGCCGGTGGTGCTGGGTACCGACAGCTCCTCCTGGGACGAGGAGACCCGCGAGTCCGGGCTGCCCGACGAGGTCGGGCTGGAGCTGATGACGATCAGCGTGCTGCGGGCGCGCGGCCGGGTCGTGGGGATGCTGACGTTCTTCCACCGGGCCGGGTCGCCGCGTCGCCCGCTCGGGGTGTTCCTGCAAGACCTGGCCGGTCGCGCGGCGCTGTCCATCGACAACGCCACGCTGTACGAGCGGCGGCGGCGGGACGCGCTGTCGTTGCAGCAGCACCTGCTGCCGACCGTGCTGCCGGACGTGCCGGGGCTGGAGTTCGCGACCACCTACAACGTCGCCGACCACACCCTGGAGGTCGGCGGCGACTTCTACGGGGCGGTCGACCAGACGAGCGGGCGGGTCACCGCGCTGATCGGCGACGTGTGCGGACGCGGCGCGCCCGCCGCCGCGCTGACCGGGCTGGCCAGGCACACCCTGGAGACCGTGCTCGCGGAGGGGCGGTCGGCGCAGCACGCGGTGCGCACGCTCAACGACAAGATGCTGCGCATCGGCGTCACCCGCTTCCTGACCCTGGCCACCGCGACGCTCTGGGCCGACGAGTCCGGCTTCCGGGTACGGACCCTGTCGGCCGGGCACCCGCCGACGCTGCTGGTGCGCCGCGACGGCGTCGTGCGGGAGACGCGCAGCACGGGCAGGCTGGTGGGCGTGCTCCCCGACCTGCGCCTGCGCACCGCCACCGACGTCCTGCGGCCCGGTGACGCGCTGGTGATGTACACGGACGGCCTGATCGAGGCCCGCGACGAGGAGGGGCGGTTCTTCGGGGACACCGACCTGGAGCCCACGCTCAGCAGGCTGCGGGACCTGCCGCTGCCGGACCTGGTGTCCTCGCTGATCGCGGGCACCGGGCGGTACCACGTCAACGACGACGCGGCGCTGCTCGCCATCCGGTGCACCGGGGCGCGGGCGCTGCGGGCCGAGCTGCCGCCCTCGGCGGCCGGGGACGCGGTGCTGGCGGCGGTGCGCGGGCTGCGGGGGGCCTCGGCTCCGGAGGAGCTGCCCGAGCGGTTGGTGGCGTTCCTGGCCGAGTGCGCGCTGGAGGGCGTGCGCGCGGTGCGGGTGGCGGTGGACGGCGACGCCGGGTGGGCGCGCGTGGAGATCACTGGGGAAGGGCGCGTGGCGTGGGCCGAGCTGACGGACTGACCGCGCAGCGGCTGCTCCTGGTGGTGGAGGACAGCGAGGAGGACCGGGAGGCGATCGACCGCGCCCTGTCGCGCTCGCACCCCGAGCTGCTGCTGGAGTTCCTGCCGGACGGGGGAGACCTGCTGGCGCGGTTGCGCGACGGCTCGCGGTCCCGGCCGAACCTGATCCTGCTGGATTTGAACATGCCGGAGGTCGACGGGTACCGGCTGCTGGCGGACGTTCGGGCGGATCCGGAGCTGGCGTCGCTGACGGTGGTGGTGTTCACCTCCTCCACGGCCTCGGCGGACATCGACCGGTGCTATGCGGCGGGGGCGGACAGCTATGTGTACAAGCCGGTGAACTTCTCGCTGTTCCGGACCGTGCTGCAGGGCGCGGTGGACTACTGGCAGGACAACCCCAGGTAGGTCGGTTTCACCCGGTGGGGGTGGGGCGTCACCTTGTCGTGCGAGTGTGCCGGAATTTCCGCTACAGGTGTGATGGCTTCAGTGTGGAATAAAATCAGCGGTGGAGCGGCACGTGGACACCAGCCCACCCGAACTCCGGGTGATCCAGTGGTAGATCACCAACGGTGATGCCGGGTCCGTCCTGCGGCAGCGTTGGGGGAGTCGCTTCCCCGTATGCCTGTGACTGCTCGGCCCCGAGCTCCTCCGCCGCAGCGGGCGGTAGCCGCCTCTACTGCGTTCGAAGGTTCTTGATCTTCTGAGGTGCGGGGTGCTCACGTTGCCCCTAGTGTCGGTTCGGCCGGGCTCCACAAGAGGAGTGCCGGAGCGCTGGGCGCCGGGGGGCGTTCCAGCTCGCAAGGGGGATTCTCGTGAGACGCAGGATGCTGCGTGGATTTGCGCTGCGCTCTTGAGCCGGTGCGCTGTTCGCCGCTGCGGTTGTCGTGGCGCCGACGGCATCTGTGACCGCAGTCGCGGAACCCGGTGTCGCCGAACCGGTGACCTGGTCGCCGCCGCAGGAGGCCAAGCGCACGGGGGCGGGCGGGCCGCCGCCCAGCACGGTGTGGCAGCCCTCGGGGGAGCGCGAGTCCGAGCGGCGTGGTGTCGGGACCGCATCGGCAATCGGCTGCATCGCTGACAACGACGGTGTGCTCCCGTGGTTCCCGATGGAGCGACACCCGATCAGCGACCGCTTGGAGCTGATGGTCAACCTGTCCAACCGCAACGTCGTGCTGGCCTACCGCGAGCTGACGGTCAAGGGCACGGGCTTGCACCTGTCGGTGAACTGGTTCCTCAACACCCAGGAGGGGTACGGGAGTTGGGAGCGGGGCTACGACCGGATCGGGCTGCGCCAGTACGACACGGGCGCGCTGCTGTACGGGCCCAGTGGTGAGTGCGTGTGGTTCGACAAGAACGCCGACGGCTCCTTCGCGCCCGCCGAGCGCCTCCACACCAAGCTGACCAGGACGCCCGAGGGCGGCTACGTCGTCACCTTCGACTCCTCCGGTGAGCGTTGGCTGTTCACCGGATCGGGCTGGCTGGTGTCGCAGTCCGACCGCAACGGCAACGCCTTGACCATGGGCTACGCCCCCGAGGGACACGTCTCGTCCGTGACCGACTCGCAGACGCGCGTGACGACCTTCGCCCACGACGCCGACGGGCTTCCCCGGTCCATTACCGATCCGGCGGGTGAGACGTACGGGGACTACGCCTACGACGGCGGTTCCATCCGCGAGTTCACCGACCGCGCGGGGGAGCGGACCAAGGTCTCCTACATCCGCGACGCCGCGGACTGGAAGCTGCCCGGCGCGATCACCGATCCGCGTGGCAACACCTACAGCCTGGAGTACGACTCGGCGCGGAGGTTGACGGCGCTGACCAAGCCGGGCGGAGCCACCAGCACCTACGCCGACAACCGCGTCACGGACGCCAACGGCCATGCCGCCACCCACGAGTTCGACGACAAGGGCAGGCAGACCAAGGCGACCGACGCGCTCGGGCACGTCCAGTCGCAGACCTGGACCGCGGCCAGCGACGTCAACACCACCACGAACTCGCTGTCGCACTCCACCACCCGCGAGTACGACTCGCTGAACAACATGATCGGCACCAAGCTGCCGACCGGCGCGGAGAACGTGGTGGGGTACACCGACTCCGCTCACCCGCACCTGCCCACGCAGGTCACCGACGGGTCGGGGAACCAGGTCACCCGCGAGTACGACGCCAACGGCAACCTGACCAAGGCGCGGTCCACCGGGCTGAACGCCGACATCGAGACCTACTCCTACTTCGCCCGCGGTCTCGTGAAGACCCGGACCGACGGCAAGGGCGCGGTCACCAACTACTCCTACGACACGCGCGGCAACCTCACCGCCGTCGCCCCACCCGCTCCCGCCGGAGCCAGTTCCTACACCTATGACTCGCTGTCGCGGTTGACCGGCGTCACCGACGGCAACGGCGTCAAGCTGGAGTACGGCTACGACCGGCTCGACCGGGTGGTGTCGGTCAAGCGCGGCGTGGAGGTGTTGCAGGCCAATAGCTATGACGTCAACGGCAACCTCACCGGTACGCAGGTGCCCGGTGTGTCGCGGGTTCTGGCCTACGACGCGCGCAACCAGCTCGCCCGCGTCACGCGCGGCAGTGAGGTCGTCTCGTACACCTACGACAAGGTGGGCAACCTCAGGACGTTGACCACGCCGAGCGGGACGGCCACGTACGCCTACGACGCGGCGGACCGGTTGACCTCGCTGGCCGACGCGCACGGCGGGACCACCGGGTTCGGCTACGACGACGCGGATCGGCGCACCAGCACGGACTTCCCCGGTGGCGCCACGCAGCGCACCGGGTACGACGACTCGGGCAGGCAGACCTCGATCACCGTGGTCAACGGCGACCGGGAGCTGCTCGCGGCCTCCTACCGGTTCACCCGGCCCGACGGCGGTGACACCGACCGGGTCCAGTCCAAGACCGTCAAGGGCGTCACGACGGACTACGGCTACGACGCGCTGGGCAGGCTGACCTCGGCCGGTGCCGGGACCTACCGGCTGGACAACGCCTCCAACCTGCTCTCCGGTGAGGGGCGCAGTTATGAGGTCAACGCCGCCGACCAGTACACGAAGATCAACGACATGGCGGTGTCCTTCGACGGGGCGGGCAACTACAAGTCCACGTCGAGCCCGGCGACGAGCTTCACCCACAGCCCCAGCAACCAGGTGCGCACCGGGGACTACGAGGGCGCGCGGGTGATGGAGTTCGCCTACGACACCGCCGACCAGACCCAACCGAACCAGATCACCGAGACCCCGACCGGTGGCAGTCGGGTCACGCACGTGTTCACGCGCACCGCGCTCGGGGTATCAGAGTTCGTGGACAACGGCGTGCGCTCGGGATTCACCCGTGACACCAATGGTTTGCTGGTCGGGGTGAAGGACGGTTCGGGCGCGCGCCACGGGGCGGTGACCGACTACCAGGGCAGCGTTCTGGCCCTCGTTGACGGGAACGGCCTGATCGCCGCCGAGTACAGCTACGCCCCGTACGGCGCGGTCACGGCCACCGGGGCTGCGGCCAAGGCCAACCCATTCCGCTACCTGGGCGCCTACCAGTTGCAGCGGGGGCACTACCTGCTGGGCTACCGGGTGTACGACAGCGCGTTCGCGAGGTTCAGGTCGACCGACCCGACCGGGCAGGAGG
>NZ_JAMTCF010000035.1 GCF_024171695.1 Actinosynnema pretiosum
GTCAAACGGCGTCTTGACGCCTGTGCTTGCCTGAAAGGAGGCCATACGGAGACGGTCCCCTCTGACCTGCATCGCTGCTGTTCAGAGCGGTCCAAAGTGGCCAGAGAAGGCCCCTTGCTGACGGAGTCAGCCAGTCGGTGATCCCACGGGGAACACGTTCCTGTCGTTCCTGGCCCCGCTCGGCCGGTGAGGGCTAAGCGGCGAGGTCAAAGTAGCAGCACCAGCAGCCAGCCGGGGCGCGTAGACGTTGAGAGGCCACCCCCGTACTCGAAGGGGGCGGCCTCTCAACGTCTCGACAGAATTCAGTTGCTCGTACACTGGCGAGGTCATCAAACGCGCCTAAGTGCCGAACCAATTTTCAGTCGAGCCATACCAGATGCGTCTTGAGATTTTCGTCAGACACGAATCCGGCATAGAGATTTGCTGCATCTCCCGGCGTCGCGGAACAACTGTGAAAGTTGTCGTTTATACCGATCGTCTCGGATCGGTTGTCGAATGCGAGACCGTAGGCCACCACAGCGAGGTCGTTTCCATCGTCGATCTCGTAAGCGATCGCGTACATTGCCGGAGCATCTTTCAATGCCTTTTTCTTTAAGACTTTCAGGAAATCTTCTGACGTGGACTTCTCCGGAAGGTTGTCATTGATGCTCGTTGCGATAGTTTCCAGACTCTCATTTTTGGCCAAGTTCTCCACGCCTTCCCTGGTTTATCTTAATTCGCAAGGGAGGAAACTGTGAGATCCCTTCCCTGTTCCGCCACTCGGTGTCGCAATCCGTACAGGTTGACCAGCACCGTGCAAGCCCTGGAAGTTTGTCCCGCGACGCCGGAACATCAACCCCGCACAAAGTTTTAGTTTCTTCGGCCTCCCCGCTTTCGACGGGGACTGCATGTCGCTTTCCGGAGTATGGGAACCACTTGAAAAGGCGAGCATTCATGTCAAATCTCACCGATCAACTTTGCCCAAATGTTTAACCGACTGCTTGCCCCGACCCCTCGCGGAGCAATCGGTCAGACATCACCTTTAAGTACTTCAAAAAGATCCTTGAACTCCATGGGAGCTAGCGCAGCCAGAGCTCCGCCTATGAATGCTGGACCGGGTTGCAAAACTCCCGCCAAAGCTCTGGTTATAGTTGACCTGTTCACATCCATGGCTTTCGCCAAAGCGTAGTCGGAATTTAAGCCGGCCAGTCTGGCCGCTTTGGCGAATGCTTCATCCTTTAGCTTGATTGTGTAGGGCATCTTGGGTTTCAGCTTGACCAGCACCGCCTTGCGGCTCGGCCCAGCTGCTTCGGCCCCCTAACTGTGTCGATCACTCTCGCGGGTGAGTGAGGTTGCACACGCAGCCTTCAACTGCTGCGTCCGACCAGGAAGGTAAGCCCAAGCGGTGCGACTGACCCCAACTTTTTGTTTGGGGTCTACTTGCCCAACCGGCATAGCCCCAACGGGTGGTACGGCATGGGACCGTTGGGGGCAGCGGATGCCAGGTATCCTGGACTTATGTGGCTAGACACTGAGGCGACAGTGGGTGAACGCATCCTCCACTACCGCCTGCGGCAAGGGATGACTCAGGAGGTTCTGTGCGGCCTGGCGGGCGGACGCACGACCGAGTGGCTCAGACAGATCGAAAACGGGAAAAGGCAGGTGGATAAGTTATCTACCATTGTCGCTATAGCTGAGGCGCTACGAATCAAGCCAGCCCTCCTTTTGCCTGGGCCGTTTAGGGCTACGACAAACCGTGGCGATACGCTCGGCACGGCACCTAATACTGTTCCTGAAATTGAATCGGCAATGCTGCGATACAACGGAATGTCTAGCCTTTTTAACATTCCAGACCGGGTGACCGTATCTCCGGAGCACTTGAAAATCCGTATCGAAAAAGCTTTTTTCTGTTCCCAGACTGAGCGCTGGTCTGAAATGGCCCCGCTTGTCCCCGACATGATTGCCGACGCCTGGCATTTGATGAACTCGGCTAAAAGTGAAGCCGAAAAGCGGGACGCGGGGAAGCTGCAAGCTTTGGTTTATCGAGTGACTAGCGGAATGCTAGACCGTCTAGGTGAGCAACACCTCCCGTGGATTGCAGCAGAAAGGTCCATTCAGGCCGCCGAGCAAAGTGAAGATCCCTTGTTGATTGCAGGGGGTGCATGGCGGCTTGCGGTTGTCTTGCGTCATGCCGGACGCCTTACGGAATCTGTCGACGCTCCCGTCTTTGCTGCTGATGCACTGCGCCCTCACCTGGATACGCCCGAGGCTTATAGCATGTACGGATCATTGATGCTAAAAGGTGCTGTCGGCGCAGCCACCCTAAACGACCACAGGGCAGCTAGGGATTACTTTAAAGAAGCTTCCCGGGCCGCCGAAAAAGTGGGTGACCGTAATGACTTCTGGCTAGCTTTTGGTCCCACGAACATAGCTATTCATCAGGTCTGGCTTTCTTTGGAATTGGGGGACCCTGGTCGAGCTGTTGCCGAATCCGAAGGCGTTCCACACGAAAACTTGCCCATCGAACTTGCCGAACGCAAGGTCTCACACCTGATCACTGTCGCTTGGGCGAACTTCCTACGTGGAAAAGACCGCGAGTCGGTGGATGCTCTCATTTTGGCGCGGATGGCAGCGCCGGAGCAGTTGCTTTTCACCGGACGCGTCCATTCCATGATTAGGGGAATGCTCAAGCGGGAACGACGTTCGGTCAAATCTGACTTGCGAAAGCTTGCGGCATTTGTAGGTGTAGCGGACTGATGTTTGAGCTTGTTCGCGTGCCACTGCTCCGTCTTCTCGATATGAACAAGTGAGCAAGTGAGCAAGCAGCACTCCGGTAAAAAGTAGGGCTCCGGCCAACGGCGCATACCTGACCGCTGTCGACGTCCTATGATCATCTTGACTCTGGCGCGCTGTTGCCGGTCGGCGCGCCCCACCGCTCACTCCCGGTTCGGAGAGGGCGCTTCTGTCCTGTCTGTATGCGTTCTGACTTCTCGTCATCGCACCGAGTTCCGGCTTTGCCCGGTTTGGCCGTGTGTGGCCGTTGTCGCGGCCATCTTGTGCGGATTCTCTCGGATATCGCCGATCTGTGGCCTACCGTCGCGGGTCGAGTCGGACCGTCACGGGGACAGCGGTCTGACGGGTGTCGCACGCTTGGATTCGGTCCCTCATCACCGGCCAACGATTTCGTGCTGTCGTTGCTCGACTGGCGTACGTCCCTGCCGGTTGACGGCACGGGCCCGGTCTCGATCCCGGCCGTGGTCGTCGGTTGGGCTGGCCAGCTCCGGGCCGAGCTGGGCTTGCCCGGTGCCGGGCCCGCATGGCCGTGGCGTCCGCCGTGGCGTTCCTGAGGGCCCACGTGGACGTCGTGGCCGGGGCCGGGTGGGTCGGTGACGCGGCGGAGGAGCTGACGGCCGTCGCACGGGCCTGTCGGGCCGTGGCGGGGGTCAGGGCCCCGGTGGACGTGCGCGCGTGTCCTGGGGGCGCTGAGGGCCCCTGTACGGGCGTGCTCCGCCTGGACGGCCCGGACACTTTGGCGTGCCCGGTGTGCGCGCGTTCCTGGCCCCGTACGGCGTGGACCGAGCTGGCCGACGACGACGTGTTGCTGTCCACATCGTTTCGCGAAGACCTAAACCCTGGCGTGGAGTCGGGTGCTATGACGATCCGATATGGAAGAACCCTGGGGAGGGGGTACCTCCCCAGGGTGGTGGACTACCTGGTCTTGACGGTGGCAGTCGGCGTGGTGGTGAGCGTGACCAGGCGCATGGACTTCAGGGCGGCCGGGGCGGCGATGGCTGCGCGCATGGTCACGCGAATGCCGATCGCGCCCTGCTCGGCATAGCGTTCACGGAGGAAGCGCATTTCCGATTCCCGCTGGATGTAGTAGACGCGGGTGTGGTCGTAGACCAGAGCCTGTCCGGTGGGTATGGACGGGACCATGACGGGGGTCAGTCCGAACTGTCCGGCCACGCCGTCGGGTCCCCAGATGGGGCGGCCGTCGGGGCTGACGCGGGCGTTCTCGGTGGCATGGTCGGCAGGGTTGAACGCGATCCGCGTAGCCGTGGCTCCCTGTGCGCCGAGCTGGCCCACGGCCGTGCCGATACCCGCGATCCACGACGCGCCGGGGACGGTGGTGGCCGCGCCGAGCACTCCGCGCGGGGTGGTGCCCTGACCATCGCCGTTGAGCAGGTCAGTGTCCAACTTGGACATTGCCGTGTCCTGCAACATGTTCGAAAGCTGTTCCACGATAGGGAAGGCAGTGTCCGAAACGGACTCTTCGCTGAGCAGGACGATGGTCCCGAGCTTGGCGGCGGCCACGGTGTAGGCGTCGTCGTTGAGGGTGGCCATCGGGTAGGGCTGCATCTCGTTGAGCCATTCCGCGCCCGTGGGGGAGGCCAAGGGGAAGACGACCTTGCCGGTGGACGTGGGTACCGGGGTGAGGGACTGCGTGAACGGGGCCCCTGCCAACGCCTGGTTGATGATGCGTTCGACCAGGTAGGGCGGGGCAAGTTCACCGCGGAACGAGTTGGCCGTGATCGGCATTTAGAGTTCTCGCTATTCAGTTGATATTAAGTTGTCAAGTCCGGAACCGGCCAAGTTGCACTAATGAACCCACATTTGGGTAGCCGGGACCCTTCCGATCACTAGGTCCGTGATGGTCGGATAACGGCACCCTAGGCGGGAGTTGGGAATGTGGTCCAGAGACCCGTGAAAAATTGGCCGTTGCTGGCCGTTGAACATGAAGTGCTGAAGTCTGCCAGGTTTACCGGCTTTACCCACATCCAAGGGTGAGCAAGTTGGAAAAGTCGCTGACCTGCAAAACTTCGCGACTTGCTCACTTGCTCACTTGCTCAAGCCCTGTGAGAGGTGGGCAAGTCGGCCGCCAAGGGCTGAGCGGGCCTGAGACGATGAAAGCGGCCGGGGAGGCCACTACCCTCCCCGGCCGCCTGGTGTGGCTGTGCGGGCCGCCTAGGCGGTCCAGATCACCTCATCGGGTAGACCGTCCTCGGCCAGCGTCACCCGGACCGACCAGAGCCGATCGCAACCGGCCGGGTCGTCCACGCCGATGGCCCGGACCCCGTAGGACCGACCGCACCGGAGGTAGAGCGGCCAACCGCTCAGGTACGAGTCCACCAGCGACCAGACCGGCCGGTGGGTCTCCACCGCGCAACACGGGGTCGTGAGCGCGAGGAACCCCACGCCGTCGTGGTCGAGGAACTTGCGGGCACGGGTGGTGACGGTGTCCCCGCTCGTGAATTCGATCATCGGGGCACGTCTCCAATCGCGGGCAAAGCGGAAGGGGGAGCGGGCCCGGCCGGGGAAAGACCCGGCCGGACTCTGGAAAAAGGGGGTCAGGCCGCCTGAGCGGCCTTGCCCCTGCCCTTCGCCTTGCTGCGCTTGGAGGACGTGCCGGTGGCAGCGCCGGTGATCGGGACGACCACGCCCGCCACGCGCTCGGACAGGTTCGCCCGGCGGGTGGCCATCACGGCGCGAATCGCGTCGTCGGCCTCCGGCATCACGTGGCCGTAGGTGTTGGCCGTGATGGTGATCGACTCGTGGCCGAGACGACGCGAGACGACCAGCAGCGGGATTCCGTCCGCGAGAAGCCACGAACCGTGGGTGTGGCGCAGGTCGTGAATGCGCGGGGTGCGCACCATTCCCGCGCTCTTGGCGGCGGCACGGGCCTTGCGGAACGCGTACCCGACCGCCTGGTGGGACCACCACTTCCCGGTGCCGGGGCAGGTGAACAACGGCGCGTTGTGCGGCCGTCCGTGGATCAGCCGGACAAGCAACTCCGCCGTGTCGGGATCGACCGCGATCCGCCGGTGACTCGCCCGAGTCTTGAGCGGGACGCGCGCCCCAATCGCCTGTCCCTTCCGCTGGCGCTCCAACTGCAATTCCACCGCGATCGTGACGCGACCGAGGTCATCCACGTCCACGTCCGCGACCGTCAGCCCCAGAGCCTCCGAAATGCGCAACCCGGTCGCCAACAACACCTCAACCAGGACACCCAACCGCGCCCCCGTACGGGGCAGGGCGTAGCACGCGGCGACCAACAGCGCGGCGTCCTTGGAGGTGAGGAAATTACCGGTGCGCGGACGCTTGTCCGGCCGCTGCACCCCGAGCATCGGATTGGGGTAGTCGTGCCTGGCGGCAGAGTCCTTGAAAAGCCCGCCCAAGAGGTCCGCCAGCAAATGAGCCGATTCACCGGCCCTGGTGAGCCCGTCAAGAACGTTCTGGATGTCCTCGGTCGTGATCGACTCGACCGAGCGGTGGAACAGAGGTGCGGCACGCCGAAGGGTGCGGCGGTACAGATCCCGGCTGGTGGCGCTGGCGCGCCGCCGGCTGGTGATGTACCGCTCCACCTCCTCGTCGAAAGTCGCGCCGGAGTAGTTGTTGGGCCGCTGGCCCGTCACCAGCTCGAACGTGATGACACGGGGGTCGGTGTCGTAGACGCGGTGCCCCAGCGCCTCAACCGCGCCCTTCATGCTCTTGGCGTCGGCGCGGTCGTCGTACGTCCGGCTCTGCGGTGCGCCGTCCCGCCCGCCGCCGAAACGCCACTTCAGGCGGTACGCAACGCTTCCGTCCTTGCGGGCGCGCTGTTCGATCGTGGCCACGTCTGGGCTCCCTGTGAGGTGTGGTGCTCCCCTGGGGAACCCGACGTGTTGACCACCTCACCAAAGTACCTGCTCAGAGCCACTGTCTTCCGTATGGAGGCCAAACGGAGACGAGGGACCCCGCCCACCGCAGTAGTTCGCCGTAAACGCGACCACCAGCCCAAGCCGCAGCCAACCGCAGCCGTGTCCCCCTCGTTTTTGGAGGCCTGCCCCGCCGGCGAGGCGAGCTCTTCAGCTCGTGACCCCACCCCCGAACCCACCCACCCCTACGGATCAACCCGGTCCAACCCGGCCCCATCCCAAGTCGTCTGCGTGCAAGCCACCCCACGCCCGTTCTTCGGCCGCAGCACGTCATAGATATGCATCCGGGGAATCCGATCCGACACCCCCCACCCGGACGGCCAGGTGATCACCCAGTCCATGTCCAGGTCCACCAGCAACCCCAGCATCCGAGCGATCGTCGGATCGTCCAACCGCTCGAACGCCTCGTCCAACAACACCAACCGCAACGGCGAGAACTCCCCGCTCACCGCGTCGTAGAACGCCGCCCCCGCCGCGAACAGCGTCACGTACGAGATCAACCGCGTCTCCCCGGACGACAACTGCCGCAACCGCCGCTCCCGAGGCCCGCCATCCGGCCCGGTGTCCGCCACGGTCACCGTGAACTGGTGCCAGGTCCGGTAGTCCAGCGCCCGCGACAGCACCTCGGCGTAACTACCGCTCTGCGAGTCCCGCTCCTGCTCGATCCGCTCGGTGAACACCCGCCGCAGCGTCGCGTCCTGCTCCGGATCACGCCCCGCGTACGGCAACCGCACCAGCGCCAACGCGTCCCGAGTCCCCTCGTCCAACGCCCCCGAGGGCTTCCACGCCAACTTCACGTGCACCCCCTGGCTGGACCGGGCCTTCCCCAGCACCTCGTTCATCCGCTTGCACAGGTCCTCGGCGACCGCGATCTGCCCCCGCAACCACTCCGCGAGGTCCCGGATCAGATAATCCGCGAAGATCGTCTGGTACCGCTCGTCCAGGAACCCGCGCTGCTCGGCCAGCTTCACCGCGACCTGCCGAGCCGCCAGCGCCACCGGCCGAGCGCCCTCCTCCCCGGTCACCGTCACCGTCAACAACCCGGCGTGCTGCTCGGCGGCGATGTCGTGGCTCCCGGCCAACGACGTCTGCAACGCCTGCAACTTCGTGATCACCGTGGCCTCACCCGCACCCCGCCGGTCGATCCCGGCCAGCGCCTCCCGGATCTCACCGGCCCCCCACTCGGCCGAGGCCTCGGGCAGCGCGGCCACCAGCACACCCGGCGCGCGCACGGCCGCCAGGAACTGCCCCTCGGCCCGCTCCGCGCCTTCCCGCGCCCCCGCCAACTGCTCGCCCGACGCCTCCAGCTGAGCCTCCAGCTTCGCCGCCTTCTCCCGAGCCTCCGCGACCTGCTCCCGCATCTCCCGCAGGTCCTCGCGGGTGGTCCGCCGCCCGGCCTCCAGCGCGGCCAACTGGTCGGCGACCTCCCGCGCCTCACCCCCGACCGCGTCCGCCAGCTCGCTCAACGTCGCAGCCTGCGCCGCGTGGTCCGAGCACCGCTCCTCCGCGTCCTGCTCGGCCGCCACCCGATCCTGCTCGGCCACCCGGTACCGGTGCGCCGCGTCCGCCAGATCGGCCAACGTCCCCCCGCACTGCCGCCGCAGCACGTCCCCCAACCGATCAGCCGTCCGCTGCGCGTCCGACGCCGCCTGCTGCGCCTGCCGCAACGCCTCCGTCTCGGCCACCAGCCCGGCCGTCGCAGCCTCCTGCACCACCTCGGCCCGCGCCGCCGCGTCCCGCGCCCGCGCCCGGCCCAGCTCCTCCTCCAGCTCGCCGACCCGGCGCCCGGCCCGCTCCGCCCCCTCCTGCGCGGCCTGCAACCGCCCGTGCTTGGCCACCAGATCCCGGTCGGCCGGGAACCGCTCCAGGTGCGACTCCCACCGCCGCACCTGCTCGCGCGCCGCCACCGCCTCGACCTCGGCGGCGCCCAGCTCCTCGCGCAGGCCCGCCAGCCGCTCCTCCAACTCCCCGATCCGCCGCCGCCGCGCGCCCTCCCGCGCGCCCGCGCCGATGAACTCGGCAGCGGCCTTGCCCCACCGCCCCACCAGCACCCCGGCGCGCCACCCGCCACCGACGTCCGCCGAGACCGCCGCGCCCGCCCCGGAACCCGGCGAGGCCAACGACACCGAGGCCAACAACGCCCCCACGACCTCCGCCGACACCGGCGACCCCGGCTCGACGGCGGGCTCCAGCACGTCGGCCAGCGACGCCCCGACCACCGCCTCGCCCGGCACCGCGAACACCTCGTCGCGCGCCCCGCCCACCACCGCGAGCGCGGGGTCCCCCGGTACCCAGGCGTCCAACAACCCGGAAGCCTCCAGCGAGGCCTCCAGCCCGGCCCGCTCCGCCTCGCCAACCTCCTCCCGGAAGTCCACCAGCCGGTAGAACGGCGCCCCGGCCGAGGAGTCCCGCTCCCCACCCGTGAACCGACCAGCGTCGGGCGCCCGCTCCGACCCGCCCCGCAACCCGGCCAGCTCCGCGTCCCGCTCGTCGATCGCGACCCGCAACCCGGCCACCCGGTCCGCCGCGCCGCGCTCGGCCTCCCGAGCCGCCGACACCGCAGGCCGCGCCCCCTCACGGGCCTTGCCCGCCAACCCGCGAGCCCGAGCCGGGTCCACCGCCTCCGGCAACCGCAGCGCGATCCCGGCGAACGGCTCCACGTCCCGCCACGCGGCCACCGCCGCCAACCACTCCCGCCCGACCTCGGCCAGCTCCCCGGCCTCCCGGTCCCGCCGCGCCACCGCCTCCGACGCGGCCCGCTCGGCGTCCCCGACCGCCCCCTCCAACGACCCCAGCGCCCGAGCCGCCGAGTCCAGCTCCACCGACCGCTGGTGCAGCGCCAGCACCAGCGCCCCCCGCCGCCCGGCCTCGGCCGCGACTTCGGCCACCCGGTCCGCCACCGCCTCCACCGCCTCCAGCGGCACCACCGGCGCCGCAGGCGGCACCCGCCGCTCGATCACCCGAGGCTCGGCCTCCGGATCGGGCTCGGCCCGCACCGACTCGGCCCGCACCACCACGGCTTCCGCCGACACCACCGAGGGCACGGCGGGCAGCTCCAGCTCCAACCCGGCCGCCAGCAACCGCCCCCGCAACGGCTCCGCCAGCTCCCGAGCCGTCCCCAGGTCCTCGGCGAGCCGCCGCAGCAGCCGCAGCACCCCGTCGACCGCGCCGTCCTCCTGCGCCCGCTGCTTGGCCGCGACCTCCAGCGCGACCCGAGCCGACGACCGCTTCTCCTCCACCAGCCGCTCGCGCGTCCGCAGGTCCTCCAACCCCCGGAACGCGGGCAGCTCCTTGAGCGCCCCGATCTTCTCCTCGGCCCGCAGCTCCCCGGCCTCCAGCGCGGTCTGCGACCGCTCGGCGTCGGCGCGCTCCGCTCGGGTCCGCTCCAGCGCCGCCGTCAGCCGCGCGCCCTCCCGCTCCAGCTTGCGCACCCCGTCCTCGGCCGCGCCGAGCCGCTCGGCCGACGACCGCAGCCCGCCCAGCGCGTAGTCCGAGTACGTCTTGAGGAACGTGCCCAGCGCCGAGTCCGCCGCCGACAGCCGGGTGATGTTCTCCCGGATCGACTCCAGGTCGTCGAACGAGGTCGCCAGCTGCTCCACCATCGCCTGGTCCAGCGGCGGCAGCGCGTCCGACAGGATCTGCTCCAGCTGCCCCTCCAGCACCTTCAACCCCACGTCGGGGTTGCGCAGCGTCCGCTGCAGGTGCAGCAGGTCCCCGTACCGGGCGGCCGGGACGCCGTAGACCTCCTCGGCGACCCGAGCCCGGAACGCGGCCTCCTCCAGCACGCAGTCCGCGCCGATGGCCTCCCGCAGGTGCGCGGGCCCCAGCGGGGTGCGCTCGGCCCCCACCAGCTGGAGCTGCCTGCCCACCCGCAGCGGCGTGATGAACCGCCACGAGTCGGTGATCGCCTGCGAGGTCTTCGAGGCCTTCACGCCCAACCCGCAGGTCAGGTACTCGTCCTCACCGCGCCGCAGCTCGATCCACGCGTACCCGATCCGGTTCGGACCGCCGTCGTAGTCGTCGAGCATGAGCCGCCGCAGGCTGACCGTGTCGAACCCCTTCGACCCGACCTGCCGCAGGTCCCCGTCCAGGCACAGCGGCAGCAGCAGCTCCAGCGTCCGGGACTTGCCCGACCCGTTGGTGCCCTGGAAGATCGCCCGACCGCCGGAGAAGTCGAACACCTGCTCCGCGTACTGCCAGATGTTGACGATCCCGCCGCGGTGCAGCCGCCACCTGTCGCTCACGCGCTCTCCTCATCGAACAACGACCAGCTCTGCGGTTCCGGCGCGACCGCCACGACCTCGACCTCGCGCTCGGGCGCCCCGTCCGGGGCCGGGACCCACCGGTGCGCGACCGGCGCCAGCGACCAGCCGCGCCCCTCCGCGTCCGGCGCGGCCAACCCGGTGCGCCGCAACAGCTCCAACACCTCGGCGGTCAGCCCGCCCAGGTCCTCCACGTACTGCTTCGACCACGCCGCCGGGTAGTCCGCCACCAGCTCCGCGCACACCTCGCGCACCCGCGCCGGGTCGACCGGGTGCCGCCCACCGGCCCCCGGCGGGGCCTCCAGCAGCTCCGGCAGCGCCAGCAGCGCGATCCGCGCCACCGTCGACGTGCCGGGGAAGTAGAGGTCGGTCAGGTACTCCTCGGGGTCGGCCGCGAGCACGCCCTCGGCGCGGCACTCGGTGCGCAGCCCGAACGCGGTCTCCAGCAGCGCCGACTCCTTGCGCTGGTTGCGCCGCAACCAGTCCGCCTGCTCCTGCGGCAGGTCCGCGTACAGCACCACCGGGTTCTCCACCAGCCTGCGCCGCACCGCGTGCTCCACGCCCCTGGGCCCCGGCCGCGCCGCCAGCTCCACCAGCCGCCGCGCGCTGTCCGCCTCGCCGACCGGGCCGGTCAGCAGCTGCCCCAGCAGGTCGGTGTCCACCGTGATCAGCGCCTCGGCCTGCGCGTCCACCGAGCCCTCGGTCTCGTGCAGCACGCCCAGCGCCACCAGGTGCCGCAGCGCCGAGGTCAGCGCCCGCCGGTCCACCACGTCGTCCACCACGGCGATCCCGGCCTCGGCCGCCGCCGCCCGCGCGTCGGCGACCAGCCGCGACAGCAGCACCTGGCGGCCCACGCCGGTCAGCACGGCCAGCACCAGCGCCAGGTACGCGTAGCCGCGCGGCGAGAGCGCCGCGCCCCGGCTGTCGTCGTGGCCGGGGCCGGACTTGTACAGCCGGGCGAACCGGCGTTCCACCACCAGCCGGTAGCCCAGCAGGCCCGCGAACAGGTCCTGCAGCGCGAACCGGTGCCGGTAGACGGCGCCCAGCAGCTCGCCGTCGGGGCCGTCGGCGCGCAGCAGCGGACGGCGCAGCAGGGTGCGCGCGCAGCGCACCACGATCGCGGAGTCGATCTCCGAGAGGTCGTCGAACATCAGTCCAGCACCAGGGTCGAGTCGTGCAGGGTCAGGGTTCCGGCCTTCGAGCGGATCACCGCGGAGCGCCCGGCCACGTGCTCCACGGTCACCCGCAGCCCGCGCACCGGGTCGGCCGCCGAACCGGGGTCGACGGTGCTGTCGCGCTGCGCCATCGCCAGGGTCAGCAGCTCGCACAGCACGCCCAGCGCCTCGCCGGACAGCTCGGCCTCGGCCAGCCGGGGCGCCGCCGCCGCCAGTTCCGCGACGGACGCGGCGCGCCGCTCGTCCGCGCTCCTGGCCTCGGCCAGCAGGGACTGCTCGGTCATCGGGTCGTCCAGGATGCGCGAGGTGCGCCCGCGCGCGCTGCGGTCCGACCGGCTGCGCACGCTCACCGGCACGTCCACCACCGGGCCCCGGTTCCACGGGGTCCGCTCGTTGTCGCTGTCGTGCTCGGGCGCGGGGGACAGGTGCCGCGCCCCGTAGAGGCCGAACGCCGCCGCGTACAGCTCGTGCGCCTGCTCGCGGGTGCCGCCGTCGAACCAGGCGGCCAGCTTCAGCAGCTCCGCCCGGCGGCCCGGCAGCAGCCCGCCGCCCGAGGTGGCCCGCTTCACGCTGGCCAGCAGCGAGCCGATCGCGCGGGCCGTCGCGTCGCGCAGCGCGGTGACCTGGCTCGGGCGGCCCGGCCGGTCGACGAACCAGTCGGTCAGCTCCCGCCAGTCCTCGGCGGACCGGCCGCGCGCCCGCTCCACCCGGTCGCCCAGGCCCGACGCGCCCAGCAGCCGCAGCAGCTCCGGCCGCGCGCCCGCCAGGCTCGCCAGCGCCGCCGCGATCGCCGGGGTGTGCCGCAGCACGTCCTCCACCACCCGCTGGATGTACTCCACGAGCAGGTCCCGGAAGCCGCTGATCTCGTCGGCGGCCAGGTGGTGCCGGGTGACGACCTGGCCGAGGTAGGCGTAGAAGTCGCGGACGGTCGCGGCCAGCTCGGCGTGCTGGAGGAACAGGGTGGTGACCTGCTCGGCGAGCGCCTCGCGCGGGCCGCGCCCGCCGGTGAGCAGCGCCTCGGACAGGGTGCGCCCGAGCTGGCCGAGGCCGCGCTCGACGGCGGGCAGCAGCTCGCGGGAGACCTCGCGGGCGCCCTCCGGCACCCGCAGCAGCTCGTCCACGTCCCGCTGCACGCGCACCGCGAGCTTGCTGACCTGGTAGCGGACGCTGCCGTGCTGGAACTCGGCGATGCTGGACGCCACCACCTCGCGGCGGCCCTGCACCAGGTTGCCCCACTCGACCAGCTGCTTGAGCCGGTTGATCACGTTCTCGATGCGCGACTCGCCGTGGTCCACCCGGCCCTCGCGCTCGGCGCCCGCCAGCGCGCCCGCGACCTCGCCCGCCGACAGGTCGGCGAGCAGCGTCGACGTGAACAGCCGCATGATCGCCAGGTAGGTGCGCTGGTGCTCGCGCGCGTCCAGGTAGGCGTAGAGCTTCAAGCGGGCTGGTTCCACGGGGTGCCACCCTAGGGCGTGGCGGGGGGTGCGCACGCACGGGCGGCGCGAGTCGGCTGCTCCGTTCGGCCCGCACCGGAGGTCTTGCACCGTCCGTGGTGGCTGTCGCCCGGAGGTGGGGCGCTGACCAGCACCGTCCGTGCTGATTCCCGCGTTGCGGGCCGTTTTCGCCCACCGTCCGTGTCGACGGCCTTTCCCCCTTCCGACACGCCCCGCCTGCCGGTGGGCACCGTCCGTGTCGGGGTTACGGTGCCGTGGTGAGCCTGGGACGTGCGGTCGGGTTGGCGCTGGGCGTGGCGGCGGACGCGGTGTTCGGCGACCCGAGGCGGGGGCACCCCGTCGCGGCGTTCGGCCGGGTCGCGGGAGCGCTG
Source organism: Actinosynnema pretiosum (assembly GCF_024171695.1). Classification (GTDB taxonomy): domain Bacteria; phylum Actinomycetota; class Actinomycetes; order Mycobacteriales; family Pseudonocardiaceae; genus Actinosynnema; species Actinosynnema pretiosum. The sequence goes on from NZ_JAMTCF010000035.1 coordinate 13,937, forward strand.
GAGCAGCGGCTGCACCGCGACGACAAGGGCGCGGGCGCCGCGCACGTGGCCGTGCTGGTCGGCGGGGTCGTGCTCGCGGGCGCGGCCGTCGAGCGGCTGGCCGGGCGGTCCGAGGCGCTGCGCGCGCTGACCACGGCCGCCGCGACCTGGGCGGTGCTCGGCGGCGCCTCGCTGGCCGACGAGGGCACCTCGATGGGCCGCGAGCTGGACGGCGGCGACCTGGCGGCGGCCCGCGACCGGCTGCCGAACCTGTGCGGGCGCGACCCGGAGCGGCTGGACACGATGGGCCTGGCGAAGGCGACCGTCGAGTCGGTGGCCGAGAACACCTCGGACGCGGTCGTCGCGCCGCTGGTGTGGGGCGCGGTCGCCGGGGTGCCCGGCCTGCTCGGCTACCGGGCGGTGAACACCCTGGACGCGATGATCGGCCACCGGTCGGCCCGCTACCGGAACTTCGGCTGGGCGGCGGCGCGGCTGGACGACGTGGCGAACCTGCTGCCGTCCAGGCTGGCGGCGCTGCTGACCGTCGCGGGCGCGCCCGTGGTGGGCGGCTCGGCGGGGGAGGCGTGGCAGGTGTGGCGGCGGGACGCGGCGGCGCACCCGAGCCCGAACGCCGGGCAGGTGGAGGCGGCGTTCGCCGGGGCGCTGGAGATCCAGCTCGGGGGGCGCACGGTGTACTCGTACGGCCCGGAGGACCGGCCGGTGCTGGGGCACGGGCGCAACCCGGACGCGGGGCACGTGACGCGGGCGGTGGAGCTGTCCAGGGTGGTCGGCGCGGGCGCGGCGGTTGTGTCCGCGCTGGTCGCGGTGCTCGTGCGGCGCAGGCGACGGGGCTGAGCCCTCGCCTCGACCTGCGGGGACCTTCCCGCAGGCCGTCCCCGCCCACCGCTCAGGGCCCACCGCTCAGGCGGGGCTGCTCTCGCGCTCTTCCCTGCTCTGGTTCGCCCGCTCGTCGACGTCGGCGTCCTCGGCCTCGTCCTCGGCCAGCATCTCGGCCACGGACTTGCGGCGCGGCTTCTTCTCGCGCTCCCTGGTCAGCGCGCCACCGGGCTTGGCCTCGCGCCATGTGAAGTACAGCCACCCGCCGATCGCCATGACCCCGAACGCCAGCCACTGCAGCGCGTACGAGTAGAACGGCCCGGCCTCCATGCGGGGCAGCGGCAGCGCCGACTCCAGCCCCGGCTGGTCGACGTCGAGCTGGAAGTAGCCGGGCCGGATGTCCAGCCCGACCATGCGCCCGACGGTCGCGGTGTTGATCGAGTAGACCTGACGCTCGCCGTCCTCCAGGAACCCGTCCCGCAGGTCCGGCTCCTCAGCGCGGGTCCACGCGGTGACGCTGACCTGCTCGGACGGCGGCGTGGTCAGGTCCGGCACGCCCATGCCGTCGGCGGGCCGCACGTACCCCCGGTCGACCAGCACGACGGGCCCGTCGGTGGTCCGGAAGGGCGTGAGCACCTCGTACGCGGCCTCGCCCTGCACGGTCCGCAGCCGGGCGACGGCCTCGGAGTCGGCAAGGAACCGGCCGGTCAGCACGACCCGGCGCCACTCGTGCTCGGCGTTGGGCTCGTCCAGCACCTCGGCGAACGGCACCGGATCGGTGGCCATCGCCTCGGACAGCGCGGTGTTCTGACCCACGCGCTGGTCGTCCCGCCCGAACTGCCAGGGCGCGAGCATCCAGATGCACACGCCGGCGAAAATCCACACGGCAACCGTCAACGCGAGCCAACCGGGCCGCAGCAGAAACCTCAACCGCACGGCACCCACGGTAATCCCTGCCGACGCGGACCTCGTGCCGGGGTGAACCGGACATACCGGACGCCGCGCTGGTGGGAGCGCCGGGGCGGGCCTCGGCGAGGTCCCGGTCACACCGCGAAGCCGCAGGTCACCGCCGTCGCCGAGCGGGGCCCGGCACCCGCCGCCCGCTCACCGGGGCGCAGACCGCGCCGCCGCCACGGTCTGCGCCGCGTACGCCCGCCCGAACAGCACCACGTGCACCAGCAGCGGGAACAGCTGGTGCAGCGGCACCCGCTCCCGCCAGCCGTCCGCCAGCGGCGCGGCCTCGTGGTACGCCGCCAGCACCCGGTCCAGGTGCGGGCAGCCGAACAGGGCCAGCATCGCCAGGTCGCTCTCCCGGTGCCCGCCGTGCGCCGCCGGGTCGATCAGCCACACCCGACCGTCCGCGGCCCAGTGCGCGTTCCCGCTCCACAGGTCCCCGTGCAGCCGCGCGGGCGGTTCCTCCGGCGCCTCCACCCGGACCGACCCGACCACGGCCGCCTCGGCGGCGGTCAGGTGCCCGGCGTCCACGGCCAGCCGCGCGTAGCGCTCGACCCGGTGCTCGGCGAACCACTCCGCCCAAGCCCCGCCCCCCTCCGCGTTCCGCATCGGCGCCAGCCCGATCGTCGCCTCCACCGGCCCGCCCGGCGGCGGCGAGCCGAACGCGGGCGCGCCCGTCGCGTGCAGCGCCGCCAGCCTCGCCCCGAACTCCTCGGCCGCGCCGGGCGACGGCCTGCCCGGCTCCACCTGGTCGATCACCAGCCAGTCGTCCGAGCACCCGCGCACCCCCGGCACCGGCGGCCCCTCCGGCTCGGCCAGCCACTCCAGCCCCGCCGCCTCGGCCCGCGCCACCGGGTTCGCCTTCACCACCACCAGGTCGCCGTCCGCCAGGTCGACCTCGTGCACCGCGTCGCCGATCCGCCGCACCGCGACCGCCTCGAAACCGGTCACCTCGGCCGCGACGGCGGCCGGGTCCACGTCCGGGGTCGCGAACCGCCCCGGCGCCACCAACCGCCCCGTCACCGCTGCTCCCGGACCCACCGCAGCAACCCCGGCACCGCCGCCTCCACCATCCCCAGCACCTCCGCGAACGCCGCCCGCCCCGAGTAGTACGGGTCGGGCACCTCGTCCGACTCCGCCTCCGGGTCGAACGACCGCAGCAACCGCACCCGCTCCCCGTCCCCGACCATCCCGCGCAGCACCCGCGCGTGCCCGGAGTCCAGCGCCACCAGCAGGTCCGCGTCCAGGTCCTCGGCGCTGACCTGCGCGGCCACGTGGTCGGTCGGGTACCCGGCCCGCTCCAGCGTCGCCGCGCTCCGCTCATCGGCGGGCTCGCCCACGTGGAACCCCTGCAGGCCCGCGCTCGACACCGCCACCCCCTCGATCCCGGCCCGGCGCAGGTGCTCCCGGAGCACGATCTCCGCCACGGGGGATCGGCAGATGTTGCCGGTGCACACGAACACCACGGAGAGCATGGGAGTCCTCACTCGACCTCTCGACAGCACGGGAGCCGCGCGGAGCCGGCGGGAAACCGCAGCGGACCGGTCGCAGCCTAGGAGAACCGTTGCGCACTACGGGTGAACCCGCTGGACCCCCGCCCCCGCCCCGCACGACGATCAAGAGCGAGGGGGCCGGATGCCGTCGAACCCGCAAGACCCGCTCGCCGCCGCGCTGGGGTCCCTGATCCTCCTGACCGCGGCGCTCCTGCTGCTCGCCCTGACCTCGCTCGCCCTGCGCCGCCCGCCCCCGACCCCCGCGTTCACCCGCCGCCCGCCGCCTGGTGACGGCGCCCTGCGCCCCGACCCGAACGCGGGCTTCCTCACCGACCGGGGCCTGCTCTTCCTGCCCCGCCGCTTCTTCCTGGCCACCGGCTGCCCGCCGGTCCGCGTCCGGCCCCGCGCCCACGCCGCCCTCGACCGGGCCCGCCGCACCCGCCCGGTGCGGATCGTCCAGCGCGGCCGGACCTGCTGGTGGTGGTTCGAGGACGCCGTCTACGCCGAGTCGCGCGGCTACCGGCCCGCCGACGTGCTGGCCCGCGTGGTCGCCGAGCGGGTCAGGGGCGAGGCGCTGGCCGAGCGCACCCTGCTGCTCACCTCGCTCAACCCCCGCCACCCGCGCATCCCCGCCGAGGTGCGCCGCGCCGTGTTCGAGCGCGACCGGGGCCGCTGCGCGCACTGCGGCGGCACCACGAGCCTCAACTACGACCACGTCGTCCCGCTCGCCGAGGGCGGCCCCTCCACGGTCGGCAACCTGCGCGTCCTGTGCCGCCCGTGCCTGCGCACCGCCCACTGAGCGGCGACAGCCCGAACAGCCCCGGAGCGACACCGCCGAACGGACCAAAAACAATTCCGGAACTCCCCGGAAAACACCACGACAATTCCCGAACGTGATCACCCGACCGCATTCGGTGATTTCTCCCGAGCGACCGGTCGCACACCCCGAAACCGCAGATCAGCGGTAGTATGAACGGCGGTTCGCTGGGGGAGGGGGAGCACGCCGTGGTGGTCGACGAACGGCAGTCGGCGACGCTGCCCAGAGCGGCGAACGCGCCGCAGTGGTGGCATTCCACCGCGTGCCTGGCGCTGATCTGCTGCGCGCTCCTGGTCTCCTTCCTCGGCTGATCGCCGGGGCCCACCCCCGCCGACCGGGGCCGCCGCGCCCCGGCCCGCGCGCGCCCATCGCCTAAACTCCCGCCGATGACCAGCCAGGACCCCGAGCGCGAGCTGCTGCGCCACCACGGGGACGTCGACGCCGCCCCCGGCCTGGTGGACTTCGCGGTCAACGTGCGCGCCCCGTCCCCGCCGGACTGGCTGGTCCACCGCCTCGCCGCCCGCCTCGCCGACCTCGGCGCCTACCCGACCCGCGCCGACGAGCGCACCGCCCGCGAGAGCGCCGCCGCCCGCCACGGCCGCACCCCCGACCAGGTCCTCCCGCTCAACGGGGCCGCCGAGGGCTTCGCCCTGCTCCCCGAGCTGCGCCCGACCCTGGCCGCCGTCGTGCACCCCTCGTTCACCGAGCCCGAGGTCGCCCTGCGCGACGCGGGCGTCCCGGTCCACCGCGTCCAGCTCGCCGAGCGCGACGGCTACCGCCTCGACCCCGCGCTGGTCCCGGACGAGGCCGACCTGGTCGTGGTCGGCAACCCCACCAACCCCACCTCGGTGCTGCACCCGGCGGGCGCCCTCCGCGCGCTGGCCCGCCCCGGCCGCACCCTCGTGGTCGACGAGGCGTTCATGGACGCGGTCCCCGGCGAGCGCGGCTCGCTGGCCGCCGCCACCGACGTGCCCGGCCTGCTCGTCCTGCGCAGCCTCACCAAGACCTGGGCGCTCGCCGGCCTGCGCGCCGGCTACCTGCTCGGCGACCCGGCCGCGCTGGCCCGCCTCGCCGCGCGCCGCCCGCAGTGGCCGGTGGGCACCCTCGTCCTGGAGGCCGTCACCGCCTGCTGCGAGCCCGCCGCGCTGGCCGAGGCCGCCGCGCTCGCCGAGCTGACCGCGTCCCGCGCCGCCCACGCCGCCGACGTCCTCGCCGCGCACCTGGTCACCCCGCCGCAGGCCCCGTTCCTGCTGCTGCGCGTGCCGGACGGCGCCCGCGTGCGGCGGTCGCTGCGCGACAAGGGCATCGCCGTGCGCCGGGGCGACACGTTCCCCGGCCTGACCCCCGACCACGTCCGCGTGGCCGTGCGCTCCCCCGAGGAGACCGCGCTGCTCGCCGACGCGCTCCGAGTCGCACTGGAGGAGACATGACCACCCTCGGCGAGGTGCTCGCCGCGCTGGAGGCGGCCTACCCGCCCGCCACCGCCGAGTCCTGGGACGCGGTCGGCCTGGTGTGCGGCGACCGCTCCGAACCCGTCAGCAGGGTCCTGTTCTGCGTGGACCCGGTCGAGTCCACGGTGGACGAGGCGATCGAGGTCGGCGCGCACCTGCTCGTCTCGCACCACCCGCTGCTGCTGCGCGGCGTCCACGGCGTGCCCGCCGACACCCCCAAGGGCCGCCTCGTGCACCGCCTGATCCGCGCGGGCGCCGCCCTCTACACCGCGCACACCAACGCCGACGCGGCCAACCCCGGCGTGTCCGACGCGCTGGCCCGCGCCATCGGCCTGGAGGTCACCGGCCCGCTCGACCCGGCCCCGGCCCGCGCGCTGGACGTGCTCACCACCTACGTCCCGGTCGCCGACGCCGCGAAGGTCCTGGCCGCGCTGCACGACGCGGGCGCGGGCAGCACCGGCGACTACCGCGAGGTCGCCTGGAGCGTCGACGGCACCGGCCAGTTCCGCCCGGTCGACGGCGCGAACCCGGCGATCGGCGTGGTCGGCGAGCTGGAGCGGCTGCCGGAGACCCGGCTCGAGCTCGTGCTGCCGCGCGGGCGCCGCGCCGACGTCGTGCGGGCGCTGCGCGCCGCGCACCCGTACGAGGAAGTCGCCTTCAACCTCAACGAGATCCCCGAGCTGCCCGCCGACACCGGCACCGGCCGGATCGGCGTGCTCCCGGAGCCCGAGCCGCTCAGCGCGTTCACCCGCCGCGTCGCCGCCGCCCTCCCCGCCACCGCGTGGGGCGTGCGCTCGGCGGGCGACCCGGATCGGGTGATCAGCACCGTCGCGGTGTGCGGCGGCGCGGGCGACAGCCACCTGTCCGCCGCGACGCGCGCGGGCGTGGACGCCTACGTCACCGCCGACCTGCGGCACCACCCCGCCCGCGAGCACCTGGACGCGGGCGGCCCGGCCCTCGTCGACGTCGCCCACTGGGCGAGCGAGTGGCCGTGGTGCGCGCAGGCGGCCGACATCGTGCGCGCCGCCTTCGGCGGTACGGTCGAAGCCCTCGTCTCGACCCGGCGGACCGACCCCTGGACCACCGGCGCGACGAGCCCCGAACAGGAGGACCGCTGAAGTGAAAGCCGATCCCGTTGTGCAGCGCAGGCTGCTCGACCTCGCGCGGGTTGACACCGAGCTGGCGCGGGTCGAGCACCGCCGCCGCACGCTGCCCGAGATCGCGGAGATCGCCGAGGCCGAGAAGCAGGTGCGCGCCAAGCAGGACGCGCTCACCGCGGTCGAGACGACCCTCGGCGACCTGGACCGCGACGTGAAGCGCCAGGAGACCGAGATCGACCAGGTCCGCGCCCGCGAGGAGCGCGACCGCAAGCTCCTGGCCGGTGGCAGCGTCGGGGCCAAGCAGCTCACCGACCTGGAGCACGAGCTGGCCACCCTCGGCCGCCGCCGCGGCGCGCTGGAGGACGACCTGCTGGAGCTGATGGAGCGCCGCGAGGCCGTCGAGGTCGACAGCCAGCACGCCTCCGCGCAGTTCGCGAACGCCCAGGAGACCCTGGCCGACGCCGCCCGCAGGCGCGACTCCGCGCTCGCCGACCTGGAGTCCACCGAGGCCAAGCGCACCGCCGAGCGCAAGACCATCGCGTCGACCTTCGAGGCGCCCCTGCTGGCCGTCTACGACCGGGTCCGGCTGCACAAGGGCACCGGCGCGGCGCTGCTCCAGTCCCGCCGCTGCGGCGCGTGCCGCATCGAGCTGGACCGCAGCGCGATCGCCAAGGTCAAGGAGGCGCTGGCCGACGACGTCGTGCAGTGCGAGGAGTGCGGCGCGATCATGGTGCGCACCGGGGAGTCCGGTCTGTGAAGGTGCTCGTCGAAGCCGACGGCGGCTCGCGCGGCAACCCCGGCCCCGCCGGGTACGGCGCGGTGGTGCTGGCCGAGGACGGCGAGACCGTGCTGGCCGAGCGCTGGGAGGCCATCGGCGTCGCCACCAACAACGTGGCCGAGTACCGGGGTCTGATCGCGGGCCTGCGCGCCGCCGCCGAGCTGGGGGCGACCGAGGTCGACGTGCGGATGGACTCCAAGCTGGTCGTGGAGCAGATGTCCGGGCGCTGGCAGGTCAAGCACCCGGCCATGAAGCCCCTCGCCGCCGAGGCGAAGGACGTGGCGGCCGGGTTCGACCGGGTCGGCTACGGCTGGATCCCGCGCGAGCGCAACAAGCGCGCGGACAAGCTCGCGAACGACGCCATGGACGGCAAGGTCATGCCCGACCCGGCGATCGGGGCCGTCCCGGAGGCCGCCGAGGTTTCCGGTGGGGCTTCCGGTGGGGAGCCCGCCACCGCTCGGGCGGTCGTCACCGAGCGCCCCGCCAAGTCGGCGGCGCACGTGACCGCGCCCCCGGCGTCCTGGTCCGGCGCCGAGGGCAGGCCGACCCGGCTGCACCTGGTGCGGCACGGGCAGACCGAGCTGTCGGTGGCCCGCCGCTACTCGGGTCGCGGCAACCCGCCGCTCACCGAGGTCGGCCTCGGCCAGGCGCGCGCGGCGGCGGCCAGGCTGTCCACCCTGGACGGCGTCGCCGCCGTCGTCGCGTCCCCGCTCCAGCGCACCAGGCAGACGGCGGGGGAGATCGCCTCGGCGCTCGGCCTGGAGGTCGACGTGCGCGAGGACCTGATCGAGGTCGACTTCGGCGAGTGGGAGGCGCTGACCTTCACCGAGGCCGCCGAGCGCGACCCCGAGGCGCACGCCCGCTGGCTCGGCGACACCTCCGCCGCCCCGCCCGGCGGCGAGAGCTTCGACGCCGTGCACCGCAGGGTGGACCGGTTCCGGCGGGAGCTGATCGCCGAGCACGGGGGCCGCGACGTGATCGTGGTCAGCCACGTGACGCCGGTGAAGACCCTGCTGCGCCTGGCGCTGGGCAGCGGCCCGGAGATCCTCTACCGGCTGCACCTCGACCTGGCGTCGCTGTCGATCGCGGAGTTCTATCCGGATGGGCACGCCTCGGTCCGGTTGGTGAACGACACCTCGCACCTGGGCTGACCGCACCCTCGCGCCCGGTCCCGCACGGGGCCGGGCGCGCAAGCCCGCTCCAACCCCGCCCCTGACCGCCGCCGCAACCCCGCCGCCGCTACCCCGCGATCCGCAGCCGCCGGTTCCCGGAGGCGTTGCGCACCACCTCGCCGAACCGCTGCACCGCCAGCCGCAGCCCCACCGCGCGCTCCTCGGCCACCGACCCGCCCCGGATGTGCTGGTCCAGCACGAACTCCCCGGCCAGCACCGAGTCCGCGCCCTTCACCGCGAGCAGCGGCCCCAGCGCGTAGTCCATCGCGACCAGGTGCCCCTGCGCGCCCCCGTTGGCCACCGGCAGCACCGGCCGCCCGCGCAGCGCCTTCTCCGGCAGCAGGTCCACCAGCGCCTTCACCAGCCCGCTGTGCGCGGCCCGGTACACCGGCGAGACGACGACCACCCCGTCCGCGCGCAGCACCGCCCCGACCGCGTCGGAGATCACCGGGTCCCGCAGGTCCTCGGTGATCAGCGACAGCACGGGCAGCCGCCGCACGTGCAGCGCCCGCACCTCGCACCCGCACGACGCGAGCGCCTGCTCGACCAACGACACCACCGCCCCGGTCCGCGAACCGGGCGACGGGCTTCCGGACACCACGAGCACACTGGACACGACGGGACGCACCTCTCCGCAGGAGGGGAAAACCGGGGCTGCCGGGGGTGTGGCGACGGGGGCGAAGCCTCTGACCGCGAGGTGAAATCCTTCAGCGGCAACAGATCGCGGCGCCGGTGCGGCAGAAGTCGACGTGGCGTCGCCGGGTGAGCAGCGTGCTCCCGGTCACGGAACCGAGTAGAGCAGCACCGGGCGGATCGGACAACCGGACACCCCCAGGGGGTTCCACGGGGCGGGACGGCCCACCCTGTACCCTGGTCGGCGCGGACGAGTCGGCAGGGCGGTCGCGTCGGCGGGGTCACCCGCCGCCGAGGAAAGTCCGGACTCCACAGGGCAGGGTGGTTGCTAACGGCAACCAGGGGCGACCTTCGGGACAGTGCCACAGAGAACAGACCGCCACCGGCGCTCGCGCCGGCGGTAAGGGTGAAACGGTGGTGTAAGAGACCACCAGCGCCCCCGGTGACGGGGGCGGCTAGGCAAACCCCACCCGGAGCAAGGCCAAGAGGGCGTCCCCCAGGGGGCGCCTGCGCAGGCGTTCGAGGGCTGCCCGCCCGAGCCTGCGGGTAGGCCGCACGAGCCCGGCGGCGACGTCGGGCCTAGATGGATGACCGCCCAGCGGTGCGCCGAGAGGCGCCCGTGGACAGGATCCGGCTTACAAGCCGGCTCGTCTGCCTTTCCCACTCCTCCGGAGTGGGAAAGGCGTGTCCCCTCAAGGCTTCCGCGAAGGCCGTCCCGGCGGCATCCGGTACACCCGCCGGAACCCGGCGCCCTCGTTGTACCGCCGCTCCAGCTCCGCCACGTACGCAGCCACCGCCGGGTTCACGATGTCCGCCAGGCTCCGCACCCCGGACCCCGGTTCCCGCGCGGCCAGGTACGTCGCCGCCGCGCGCGCCCGCTCCAGCACGTCCCGGTCGAAGTTCACCGTCCGCTGCACCCGCCGCCCCGGCCCGCTCGGCGACACCACGTGCTCGGCCACGTGCTCGACCACGTGATCGACCGCCGACCCGACCGCCGACCCGCCGCTCACCGGCCCGACCGCCGACCCGGCCACCGCTGCGGCGGCCTGCCCGACGACCTGTCCCACGACCTGCTCCGCCGCCCGCTCGACGACCCGCTCCGCCTCGCGTTCGGCCGCGTCCCCGAGGGTCTGTTCGGGCGCGGGCGCGGTCGCCGCGACCGTGATCTCGTTCACGCCGCCCGAGATCCCCCCGGCGCCTCCCCCGGCGCCTCCGCCGGTGATCTCCACGACGCTCGTGGCTGTCTCGGGCACGGCTTCGGGCGGCTTGGCCATCTGCGAGCCTCCTCGGCGAGGTAATCCGGGCCACACGACCGTTCAGGGGGCGCGTGCCCTGCCGAACGGGTCACTCGACGTCAACAGCAGCCCAAAGAGCCCTCGCCGGTGCGCACGTTGCGTCACCTGCGTGCCTGCATCCGGGTGAACTGTCCCGGCAATCGGGAGAATCCGGGCTAGCCGGTTCTCCGCCGCTCGACTCGGACCCATTATGGCTGTGAGTCAGATTAGACGTAATCTACGTCGGAGGGAACGGGCCTTGATCATCGACGGAGCGCCAGCACGCCGGTGCGCCTCGTGACCGAGACGTGTTCTACTCGACAGCGCACGACCCCGGCGCACCCCCCTCGGTCCGCCGGGTGGAGTCCTGCGTACTACAGGAGTACGAGATGACCGCCATGTCCCTGGTAACACTCGCGCAGCAAGCCCCCTCGCTGGGCACAACAGGCGTGCGGCAGTGGATTCTCGACAACCTCGTCCCCCTGCTCCTGCTGACCGTGGCGGTCCTGCTGCTGTGGCTCGGCGGCGGCAAGGGCGACAACGCCGGGGTCATGCGGCGACTCGGCGGAGTGATCATCGCGCTGGCCATAATCGGACTGGCCGTCACGACGAACGCGGGCGCCGACATCGGCTCGTGGATCGCCGGCCTGTTCACCGGCGGGTGACCAGGTGCGGGTGCGCACTGACGACGAGGTCTACCGGGTCGACGCCGTCTGGCTCGGCCCGCCCAAGGCGACCTTCCCGTGGCGCGCGCGCTACGTGGCCTGGGGCGTCGGGATCGCGGTCTTCCTGCTCGTGCTGACGGTCGAGCGGCAGGTCGGCATCGGCTTCGGGTTCTTCAGCACGGCGTGGGCGCTGATCGGCACGGTGCTGATCACGAGGTTCATCACCTCGCGGATCAACCACGAGCGCCCGCTGTCCGCCGCGATGACCATGCTGAGCCGCGAGCTGACCGCGCCCCGCGAGCGGACCTCCGGCGCGGGCGGCGCGGCCAGCGCCGCCCGCCTCAGGGTGTCCCGCGAGCGACCCCGCAAGCGCCCGAAGGGCGTCAAGCGCGCCGAGCGCGAGCAGCGCCGCCGCGCGCAGGACCAGCAGAAGCGCCGCCAGCAGCAGGACCGCCGCCAGCAACGCCGTAAGAAGGAGGTTCGCGGTGTTCGGACGCCGGCGTGACCGGGACCGCCGCAACGCGCCGCACGTCGCCCAGCACGCCGCGCCGGGCGACACCCGCGGCCAGTCGTCCAGCGGCAAGCGCGCGCGCCGCCTGACCGGCGAGCAGGTGATCCCCAGCTACACCCCGTCCATCGCCGCCCGGACGATCGACGGGCACCTGCTGCGCACCGGCCAGGAGGTGTACGCCTGGTACAAGCTCGCGCCGCAGCGCTGGTCGTTCCGCTCCGACTCGCAGCGCCAGGACCTCATCGCCGCGATCGCGGGCCAGTACGCCGAGCTCCAGGGCCGCTGGATGCACCTGCGCGTGACGACCCGCCCCTACCCCATCAGGATGTGGGCCGAGGCGCACGTCCACAACGCCGTTCGGCGGCTTCCGGACACCCCCGGCGCGCTCAGCTTCGACGACTACATGGTCGGCGAGCAGCAGCAGCTGATGGGCCGGTCCATGGCGGAGAAGGAGGTGTACCTCGGCGTCCAGGTCCAGACCCGCAACATGATGGACCGCGCCGTCGAGCGCGCCGCCCCCGTGCTGCGCCGGGTCTTCCCGGACGCGGTGGACGCCGAGCTGGTCGCCATCGAGTCCGAGGTCGACCACCTCGACCAGGTCATCGGCTCCGCCGGGCTCGAAGGCCGCCCGGTCACCGCCGAGGAGATGTCCTGGCTGATGCACCGGTCCTGCTCGCTGGGACTGCCCGCCCCGCGCAACCTGCCCGCCGTGCCGGGCGCGCCGTGGGAGCCGGAGGACCTGGCCAGCTTCACCGACGCCGCCGACTTCCACCAGGAGCCCTACTCGCCCACGGTCACCGTGCGCGGGCGCACCGGCTCCAACGCGGGCATCCGGCGCAACGTCGCCGTGCTCACCGTGGGCCTGATGCACGGCCTGCAGATCCCCGAGATCGACGACCCGTGGGTGCAGCGCGCCGACCGGCTGCCCGCCTCCGTGGAGTGGTCGGCCCGGATCTACGTGCGCCGCCCCGAGGAGGTCGCGGGCGAGCTGCAGCGGCAGATGAACAAGGTCCGCTCGCAGGTGCGGCACTACACCGACGAGCACGAGCTGGAGCCGCCCCAGTCGCTGTCCCGCCAGGCGGGCCGGGTGCTGGAGATCGACGACGAGATGACCTCGGGCTTCACCTCGCTGGGCACCCGCGTGCGCTCGTGGTGGCGCCTCGCGGTGTCCGGGCCGAACGAGCGCGAGGCGCTGCGCCTGGCCCAGGCCCTGCTCGACCTGTACAAGCCGAAGGTCGCCATCGAGCACCCCGAGGCGCAGTACGCGCTGGCCAGGGAGTTCATCCCCGGCGAGGCGCTGTCGTCCTCGGCGTACCTGCGGCGCGGCTCGGTGCTGTGGGCGGCGTCCTCGGTGCCCACGGCCACCGCCGAGGTCGGCGACCGGCGCGGCATCCTGCTGGGCGAGACGGTCACCGCGACCCGCCGCCCGGTGGCGTGGGACCCGTGGATGGCGCAGGAGCTGCGCGACTCGTCCGGCCTGAGCGCGCTGGTCGCGGGCCTGGGCGCGGGCAAGTCGTTCCTCGGCGGCGGCATCGTCTACAAGACGCTGCGCTCCGGCGCGCACTGGACGCTGCTCGACCCGTCCGGCCCGCTGGCCGCGCTGTGCGAGCTGCCCGAGCTGCGCCCCTACGCCCGTCCGATCAACCTCCTCAACGCCCAGCCCGGCATCCTGAACCCCTACCGGGTGGTGGCCGAGCCGCAACTAGAGCACTTCATGGACGAGGACGACCCGGAGCGGGCCTGGCGGCGCGAGCGCGCGCTGGCCGCGGCCACCCGCCGCCGCCTGGTGCTGGACGCGCTGAGCGGCCTGCTGCCCTACGAGGTGGCCCGGCTGCCGCAGACCAGGATCGTGCTGCTGCGCGCGGTCCGCACCGTCGGCGGCCGTCCCGACGCGCACCCCGGCCAGGTGTTCGACGCGCTGCGCCGCGACGCCTCCGAGCACCACGAGCACGCCGTGGTGGTCGCGGACTTCCTGGACGAGCTGCGCGAGCGCATGTCGCTGCTCATCCCCGAGGACGACGACGACCCGTACCGCGACCAGCGCGACGACCGGCTGACCGTGCTCACCATGGCGGGGCTGAACCTGCCGAAGGACGGCGTGGGCCGCGAGCACTGGACCGACGCCGAGGCGCTCGGCGTGGAGATGCTGAACCTGGCCGCCTGGCTCACCCAGCGCTCCATCTACGAGCGGCCCAAGGACCTGCGCAAGGGCGTCTGGATCGACGAGGCGTTCTTCCTGTCCGAGGTGCCGACCGGCCGGGTGCTGATGAACCGGTTCGCCCGCGACTCGCGCAAGTGGAACGTGCGCGTGCTGCTGTCCAGCCAGATCCCGGCCGACTTCCTCAAGATCCAGGGCTTCGTGGCCCTGCTGGACTCGGTGTTCGTCGGACGGCTGGACGACGACCAGGCGCAGGCCGACGCGCTGCGGCTGCTCAAGGTGCCGGTGGGCGTCGGCTACGAGCAGGTCGTGGCGAGCCTGGGCCGCAGGCCCGGCGGCGCGCGCAACGCGACCGAGCGGGACCGGGCGCCGCGCCAGTTCATCTTCGCGGACGGCGCGGGCGGCGTGGAGCGGATCAAGATCGACTTCTCCGGCCCGCACCTGGAGCACCTGCGCCAGTCCCTGGACACCACCCCGGACGCGCTGCGCGAGAGCGCCGCGGCGGCCGAGGCGCAGGCGGTGCTCCCGGCCCAGGACCCGCTCGCGTACGACGACAGCTATCCCGACGAGGACTACGACGACGAGTTGGCGGCCGACCTGGAGGTCGGGCTCGCCGACGACCTGGTCGACTCCGCGCACGGTGAGGGAGGAAACCGCCGAGGCGGTCGGGAAGGTGCGGCATGACGCTGCTCTCGCTCGTGGCCGCGCTGTCCGTCGCGCTGTGGGCCTGGCGGCGGAACGCGCGTGAGGCAGGACCGGCGGGCCGGGGCCGCTGGCGGGCGATGGCGGTGGTCGTCGCGCTGGTGGGCCTCCAGGTCGTCATCGGCGCGCCCGCCGCGACCGCCGCGACCTGCGGCGAGGCGCCCAACCCCGAGCGGCCCGGCTCCGGCATGGTCGGCGCGATCGACCCGCCGCTGGGCAACGGCCTCCCCGACACCCCGTACGACCGCTACAGCTACGCGGGCATGGTCTGGCACACCTACCAGACCACCTGCTCGGTGGTGCCCGACTCCGGTGCGGTGATCGACACCTGGATGGGCAACGAGCTGTTCAACATCGGCAAGAACATCGTGGGCGCCACCAACGCGCTGCACTACACGGTGATGGGCCGGGGCCTGCTGGTGCCGCTGGACGAGGCGGTCGAGTCGGGCGTGCAGCGCGTCTACGACAACGTCTACCTGCGCTGGTTCGGCCTGGTCGCGCTGGTCCTCGCGGTGCTGATGTTCCGGCAGATCTGGCAGGGCGACCTGGCCGCGATCTCCAAGCGCGGGCTGTGGGCGCTGGCCGCCATGTGGCTGGCGACGTCGACGCTCGCGCTGCCGCAGTTCTACACGTTCCTCGACGGCACGCTCGTCACCAAGACCTCGGAGATCCAAGCGGGCTTCCTGGAGTCCCCGGAGAAGGACGACGCGCTGCACGTGCTGCCGTCCCGGCTGCACGACGCGGTGGTCTACCAGACCTGGCTGCGCGGCGAGTTCGGCACGCCCGACGCGCCGCAGGCCACCGAGTTCGGCCCCAGGCTGCTGGCCGCGCAGGCCTGGAACCTGGACGAGATGGCCGAGCAGAAGGACGGCGACCAGACCGCGCTCGACGCCAAGAAGAACGACTTCAAGGCGATCTACACCGAGCTCGGCCCCACCCAGGGCTACTTCTCCGGCGCGGACGGCGGTCGCACCGGGGCGGGCTTCCTGTCGCTGCTCCAGGCGGTCGCGTTCTCGCTGTTCCAGCTGTTCGCGAAGGCCGCGGTGCTGCTGGCCCAGCTGCTGCTGCGCATCCTCACCCTCGCCGGTCCGCTGATCGGCCTGGTCGCGCTGCTGCACCACGAGCTGCTGCGCAAGGTCGCCCGCGCCGCCGCCGTGACCGTGTTCAACGTGCTGATCCTGGCGGTGCTGGCGGGCACCCACGCCCTGCTGCTCCAGGCGATCTTCAACGCGTCCGGGCTGTCGCTGCTGACCCGCACCATGCTCGGCCTGATGCTCACCGTGGTCTGCTTCATGATCGGCAAACCGCTCGGCCGGATGTGGCAGATGGTCGAGATGTCGGTGGGCACGGCGGGCAGCGCGCTGCCGATGAAGGGCGGCGTGTTCTCCCGGCTCGGCAGGCGCAAGGACACCGGCCCGACGCCCCAGGAGGAGTTCTGGGAGACGGTCAGGGACGGCGACGACGACGGTCCCGAGGTGCCGCAGCGCGGCTCCCAGCGGATCCGCCCCGAGGCGGCCAACCCGGCCGTCGTCAGCGCCACCGCCCAGCGGCTCGACCGCGACGGCTCCGGCTCCGGCTACGCCTCCAGCGGTTACGGCTCGTCCGGCTACAGCGGCCAGAACGAGCTGCCCTCCCGCGCGCAGCCCGCGCTGCCCTCGGGCGGCGGCCAGGCCGCGCTGCCCGCCGGGCGCGCCTCGCGGGTCGTGGACACCCCGCCGGTCGCCGACCGGGGCTGGGACCGGGTGGACGACGCGGTGCTCGTGCCGTCCCGGTCCACCACCTACGCCACGCGGGTCGACCCCGGCCCGATCACCAACCCGCGCGCGTCCGAGACCGAGGTCGTCGCGGGCAGGCAGGTGCACGTGATCTACCGGCCGTCGCGCGGCCTGGAAGTCAGGGATGGCTGATGCCGATCAGGACCAACCGCGGGCGCGCCGCGGTCTACCGCAGGCTCTGGGGCTGGCCGCTGCGCTCGCCCAACCACCTGGCCATGACCGTGGTCGGCCTCGCCGCGCTGGTGATCGCCGCCAGCGTGCTCGTGCCCCAGTTCACCGACCGGGGCGCGCAGGCCCGCCAGGGCGGCGAGGCGACGCTGGGCACGTCGTCGGGCCAGCAGCAGCCGGGGCAGGGCACCCAGGTCGGCGTGCTGCCCACCTCCACCACGGCCCCGCCGCAGACCAAGGAGCCCGCGCCGACCCGGCCGTCGCCCGCGACGACGGGCAGCGACGTGGTGGTGCCCGCCGAGGCGCAGCTGGTCGTCGAGTCGTGGCTCGACAAGTGGGCCGACCACCCGGCGGGCACGACGAACGAGAAGTGGCTCAAGGGGTTGGAGCCGTTCACCTCCGAGGAGCTGCTGCCCAACCTGAAGTCGGTCGACCCCGCCCTGGTGCCGGTGGTGATCAAGGGCGAGGTGAAGCGGATCTCCGCAGGCAGCGCGTCCGCGGAGTTCGAGGCGGAGGTGGAAACCGGGAAGATGGTGATCACTGTGGTCAAGTTCCCCGATCCCGCCGGCTGGCGAGTGCACAAGTACGACAAGGTGGGGTGAGATGCTCAAGGTCGCGGTGACGGCCGTTGTCGCGGTCGTCGTGGTCGCCTTCGCGACGTTCAACGGTGTTTCGCAGATCATCAACGACTCATCACCGGCCGTGGACGAGAACGGCCGCATCCTCCGGGTGGCCTCCAGCTGCAACGCCGCGATCGGCCCGTGGAACGCCGCCGACGGCGCGGGCAAGGGCGAGTACGACGCCAGCAGGCTGAACGACGAGCAGCGCGGCACCGTCGCCAAGATCATCTCCATCGGCCAGGAGCGCAAGCTCCCCGCGCTCGCCTGGCAGGTGGCGATCCAGGCGGGCATGACCGAGTCCGGGCTGCGCAGCCTGGACTACGGCGACCGGGACTCGCTGGGCATCTTCCAGATGCGCCCCTCCATGGGCTGGGGCACGCCCGCCCAGGTGACGGACCCGGTCTACGCGATCAACAAGTTCTACGACGTGCTGGCCAACGTGCCGGACTGGGAGGAGCGCCGCCCCGGCGACTCCGCCCAGCGGGTCGAGCGCTCGGCCTACCCGGACCGGTACCACAACTGGGAGGCCATGGCGGCCTTCCTGATCGGCGAGCTGGGCAACGTGCCCGACCCGGCGGGCTGCGGCGAGGGCGAGGGCAAGGCGCTGCTGGCGTCCGGCGCCGCCGGTGGCGCGATCGAGTTCACCAAGCAGCAGCTCGGCGAGCCCTACCTGTGGGGCGGCAACGGCCCGGACGCCTGGGACTGCTCCGGCATCCTGGTCAAGGCGTTCGGCAGCGTGGGCGTCACCATCCCGCGCGTGGCCAACGACCAGTACATGCGCGGCGGCGCGCACCTGCCGATCGCGGACGCCAAGGCCGGTGACCTGATCTTCTGGGCCAGCGACCCGTCCGACCCGGTCTCGGTGCACCACGTCGGCATGTACCTGGGCGACGAGGAGTACATCCACGCGCCGCAGACCGGCGACGTGGTGAAGATCAGCAAGCTGAACCGGGACTACCACGAGCTGATGCCGCTGGCCGTCCGGCCCGGTGTCTGAGCGGGGAGCGCGGGGCGGTCCGACCGTCCCCGCGCCACCCGACCGTCCGCCCCGACCGTCCGCGTCGTGCTGAGGGAGGCACCGTGTTCACCCCCGAACCCGTCCAGCGCCGAGGCGGTCCGCCCGCGTCCAGCAACCCCGTGCGGGACTACCTGAGCTCGCGCCCGCCCGGCACGGTCGACGCGGGGTACGCGGTGCTCCCCAGGTCGCTGATGGAGGCCATGCCGCTGCCGTGGCAGCAGCAGATGACGCACCTGCTGGCCGAGCTGCACCGCACCCACGGGCACCTGCGGTGGCCGGAGTACCGGGTGGTGCCGTCCCGGCGGGAGCGCCTGGTCGACCTGGACGAGGAGCAGCTGACCGAGGTCGGCGCGATCATGGAGATCGACTCGGAGGGCGAGCTGGTCTACCGGGAGCGCGGCGGCAGGCCGATCGAGCACCCGGAGAACCACGTCGTGCTGGTCTCCTGCCTGGACCCGATCGTCCGCGAGGCGGCGGCAGCCGACCAGAGCACCCCGCCACGCGGGTTCCCGCAGCCGCACCAGGACCACGGCGGCCCGCACCCAGGGGCGCTGCCCGCGCAGGACTTCCGCGACCACCAGGACCGCACGGGCCCGCACTCGGACCGGTTCCCGGTGCAGAACCAGGTGGGTCCGCGCTCGGGCGGCTTCCCGGCGCAGGACCAGGCCAGCGGCTACCACCCGGTGCCGCAGCAGGCGTACCCGCAGCACGCGCCGCAGGGGTACCCGCAGCAGGAGGACCAGGGCCGCAAGAAGAAGAAGCGCTTCTGGTGACCCCGCGCCGGTGAGCGCGCGCCGGTGATCTCGTCCCGGCGAGCTGCGCGCCGGTGACCGCCGTGGGATCTTGAAAGCATGGCTGACCCCGATGGCTGGTACTACTGCCTGACCCACCGCACGTCCGAGCAAGGCCTCGGCTGCCGGGGCGCGGACCGCATGGGCCCGTACCCGGACCGGGCGACGGCGGACCGCGCGCTGGAGATCGCCAGGCAGCGCACGGAGAGCGCGGACGCGGCCGACGAGGCCGAGGACGAGTGGAAGAACGGCTAGCGCGGCGCCGGACCCGAGCGGCTCGCGGGGAATACCCCGAAGCTCCGGGCGGACCGGCCGAAGCCGCGCCACGGGCCCACCCCGGCCCTCCGCACGGCGCCGACCCCCGCACCGCTCGGCCCGCACCCGAATCCCCGCGCTGCTCGACTCACGCGCCCGGACCGCTCGGCTCGCGCGCCCGCGCCGCTCACCTGGTCCGCGCGACGGCAGCAGCCCCGACCACGCGGTTGGTCGTCCCGCGCCCCGCGTCCCGGCGGACAACGCGGGCGGCTGTTCCACGCGCCCCCGCGCCGGTCGTCGCCCCCGTGCCGCCGCCCTGATCACGCGGGTGGCTGGTTCGCGCCCGCCTCGCGTCGGTCGTCCGACCGCACCCCGCGCCGTTCCGAGCCCGCCCGCCCCGCGCCACT
This sequence comes from Actinosynnema pretiosum, assembly GCF_024171695.1. Classification (GTDB taxonomy): domain Bacteria; phylum Actinomycetota; class Actinomycetes; order Mycobacteriales; family Pseudonocardiaceae; genus Actinosynnema; species Actinosynnema pretiosum. Next base: position 33,495 of record NZ_JAMTCF010000035.1, read on the forward strand.
CACCTGGTCCACCCCCGCGTTCCGCCTGCCAGCGCCCACCTCTCGGTCGTCGGGCCCACCCCCGCCCGGCGTCCTGCGTCCCGCCGCCCACCCGCCCCCGCGAGTGCCCCCGCCCCCGTCTCCCCGCACAGCCGTGGCCGTCCCGCTCAACCACCCCTCCACCCGCACCTGTGATGTGATGATCCGGTGACTGGTGTCGAAGGCCTCACGGTAGGCGTGCTCGGTGGTACCGGCGCCCAGGGCAAGGGCCTCGCCCTGCGCTGGGCCAAGGCGGGTCTCAAGGTCGTGATCGGTTCGCGCTCCGCCGAGCGGGCCGAGGAAGTCGCGGCGGCGATCCGCGCCGAGACCGGCGTCGACGGCGTCAGCGGCGCGGACAACGAGGCGTGCGCGCGGCAGGCGGACGTGGTGCTCGTCGCCGTCCCGTGGGACGGGCACGCCGACCTGCTGACCGGTCTGCGCGAGGCCCTCGCGGGCAAGGTGGTCGTGGACTGCGTGAACCCGCTCGGCTTCGACAAGCAGGGCCCGTTCGCCCTGCCGGTCGCCGAGGGCTCCGCCGCGCAGCAGGCCGAGGCGCTGCTGCCGGACTCGCGGGTCACCGCCGCGTTCCACCACGTGTCCGCCGTGAAGCTGGCCGACCTCTCGCTCGCCGAGGTGGCGTGCGACGTGCTCGTGCTCGGCGACGACCGCGAGGCCACCGACCTGGTGCGCGCGCTCGCCGACGCCGTCCCCGGCTTCCGGGGCGTGTACGGCGGCAGGCTGCGCAACGCCCACCAGGTCGAGGCGCTCACCGCGAACCTGATCGCCGTCAACCGCCGCTACAAGGCCCACGCGGGCCTGCGGATCACCGACGTCTGATGCCCGTCGACGACCTCGGCGAGCCGGTCCCGCTGCCCCGCCCGCCCGAGCGGGTGGTCAGCATGGTGCCGTCGCTCACCGAGGCCGTCGACCCGGCCGCGCTGGTCGGCGCCACCGACTACTGCACCCACCCGCCTGGCCTGGACGTGCCGCGCGTCGGCGGCTCGAAGTACCCCGACGTGGACCGGGTGCTGGCGCTGCGCCCGGACCTGGTGCTGGCCAACAGCGAGGAGAACCGGCCGGGCGACGTGGCCGCGCTGCGCGCCGCAGGGGTGCCGGTGTGGGTGACCGAGGCCCCGGTGACCGTGCCCGCCGCGCTGGCGTCGCTGCGCAGGCTGTTCGAGGTGGTGTGGTCGGCGGAACCGGACTGGCTGGTGCGCGCCGAGGAGCTGTGGTCCCGCGCCGAGCCCACCAGGGTGACGGCGGTGGTCCCGGTGTGGCGCAAGCCGTGGGTGGTGCTGGGCCGGGACACCTTCGCGGGCGACGTCCTGGCGCGCCTCGGCGTGGCCAACGCCTACGCCTCCCACCCCGACCGCTACCCCCGACCGCCGCTGGCGGAGCTGCGGGAGTGCGGCGCGCGGGTGGTGGTGCTGCCCGACGAGCCGTACGAGTTCACCGCCGCCGACGGCCCCGAGGCGTTCCCCGGCCTGGTCCCGGTGCTCGTCTCCGGCCGCCACCTGACCTGGTACGGCCCCGCGCTGGCCGAGGCCAGGGCGCCCCTGGAAGCGGCCCTGGCCCCGGTGCTCGGCTAGCCCGGTGCTCGGCTAGGGCCGGAACCGGTCCGTGGCCGCGATGAGCGCCTTGAGGATGCCGGGCTCGTCGAACGCGTGCCCCGCGTCCCCGATCAGCTCCAGCTCCGAACCGGGCCACGCCTTGTGCAGCTCCCACGCGGTGACCGGCGGGGTGGCCATGTCGTAGCGGCCCTGCACGATCACGCCGGGGATGCCCGCGAGCTTGTGCGCGTCCCGGATCAGCTGCCCCTCCTCCAGCCAGGCGCCGTGCACGAAGTAGTGGTTCTCGATGCGGGCGAACGCGAGCGCGAACTTGGGCTCGGCGAACGAGGCGGTGAGGTCGGCGCGCTCCAGCAGCGTCACCGTGGACCCCTCCCACACGCTCCACGCGATCGCGGGGATCTCGTGCACCTCGGGATCGGGGTCGTTGAGCAGCCGCGAGTAGGCGCCGATGACGTCGCCGTCCGGGGCCCAGTGCGCGACCTGCTCCCACAGCTCGGGGAACAGCATCCCGGCGCCACCGCCGTAGTACCAGTCCAGCTCCTTCTTCCGGACCGTGAAGATCCCGCGCAGCACCAGCTCGGTGACCCGCTCGGCGTGCGTCTGGGCGTACGCGAGGGCGAGCGTGCTCCCCCAGGAGCCCCCGAACACCTGCCACCGGTCGACGCCGAGGTGCTCGCGCAGCTTCTCCATGTCGGCGACCAGGTGCCAGGTCGTGTTGGCGGACAGGTCGGGGTTCTCGCTGGCGTGCGGGGTGGACCGCCCGCACCCGCGCTGGTCGAACAGCACGATCCGGTAGGCGGCGGGGTCGAACAGCCGCCGGTGCGCGGGCGAGCACCCGCCACCGGGCCCGCCGTGCAGGAACACGACGGGCTTGCCGTCCGGGTTGCCGCTCACCTCCCAGTGCACGAGGTTCCCGTCGCCGACGTCCAGCAGGCCCTGCTCGTGGGGCTCGATCTCGGGGTACATGCCTCCACTGTGCCCTGTGTGATTGCGCCGGTCAGCCGTTCATCGGACGTGCGCTGTGGATCTAGCGTCAAAGGTGAGCAAAATTCACAAGGGGGAACGCCCATGCGACCGCGCACCAGCGGCCGGAGCACCACCGCGCCCAGACTCCTGACGGCGCTGATCACGGCGGCGGCACTGGCGGTCGGGGGCGCACCTGCCCACGCCGCCACCACCGCGCCGACCGACCTGGGGATGGGCGTCACGTACACGCACCCGTGCCGGGTGGGGCCCGACCGGATCATCAGCCACACCCAGACGCCGACCCTGAAGTCCAGGGTCCTGGGTGAGAGCGGCACCACCGCCTTCGAGTACGCCCTCCGCGAGGGCACGGTGGACGAGCCCGGCGCGGACCTGCTGGTGCTCACCGACGAGCTCATCCCGGTGGGGTCCCACTCGATGGTCACCGTCCCCGCCGGTGTGCTGTCCCACGGCGGCTTCTACACCTGGCGGGTCCGCACGCCGGGCGGCGAGTGGTCGTCGCCCTGCGAGTTCGAGGTGGACAGCGTCAAGCCGGACGCCCCGCTGGTGTCGTCCACCGACTACCCGGAGACCGGGGACCACGGCGGCCCGGACGTGCCGGGCACGTTCACTTTCCGACCTGGTGGTCCCGAACTGCCGGTGGCGTACGACTGGGGCTTCAGCGCCGACGTGACCAGCGCCGTCCCCGCCTCTCCCGACGGCACGGCCACCGTCACCACCGTCCCGCGGTGGGCGGGGGGCAACACCCTGTTCGTGCGCGCGGTCGACCGCGCGGGCAACCCCTCCCCGTTCACCGGGTACTCGTTCGACGTCACCCCGGCCCAGCCGGTCCCGCCGCAGTTCCCGCTCACCGAGCTGCACCGCTACGGCTTCAACGAGACCGAGGGCGCCACCACCGCCGACTCGATCACCGGGACGACCACCACCCTGCCCGGCGGCGTGACCCGAGTCCCCGGCCGGACCGACACCAAGCGCTTCCTGAACCTCGACGGCACGGCCGCCATCACCGCACCCACGACGGGCCCGCGCGGCGACCAGCCGTTCACGGTCACGGCCTGGGCCCGCCCGACCGACCTGACCGCCGGTGGCGCGGTCGTCGTGCTCGGCGACCCGAGCGCCCCGCTGGCGTCCCTGGGCTACCAGGCGTCCACCGGGAAGTGGTTCGCCACCGGCACGGGCGGCACGGCCACCGCCTTCAACCCGACGCCCGCGAACAGGTGGGCGTTCCTGGTCGCGGTCCACGACCACACGACCGGCACGGTCACGCTCTACGTGAACGGCGTCAAGCAGAACAGCGCCCCGTGGACGCCCACCGCGACGACGGCCACCTCGCTGGTCGCGGGCGAAGGCTGGAAGGGCGACCTGGACGACGTCCGGGTCTTCTCCGGAGCGGCGCGCCTCAACGAGCTGCGCCTGGCCCACAACAACACCTTCCACAACTGAGAACCCCGGTGGCCGCCCACCCGCGTGGGCGGCCACCGGTCGTCAGTCGCCGGGGTCCCCGACCAGGTGCCGCAGGTAGGCGTCGGGGTGTTCGAGGTACCGCCGCCAGCTCGTGACGAGCTCCAGGTCGGCCCACCGGGAGCGCCGCAGCCCGTGCTCCCCGACCTCGATGATGTCCGCGCCCGGCGTCGCGGCCAGGATCGGCGAGTGCGTCGCGCAGACCACCTGAGCCCCGGACTCGCCGAGGTCGTGCATCAGGGCGACCAGTTGCAGGCAGGCGGTGAACGACAGCGCCGACTCCGGCTCGTCCATGACGTAGAAGCCGGGATCGCGGAACATCGACCGGAAGACGGCCAGGAAGCCCTCGCCGTGGCTCAGCTCGGCGGTGTCCTCGTCCCAGTAGCCGGGGACGCCGCCGAGGTTCTCGGTCATGCTGAACGCGGTCTCGGCCCGCAGGAAGAACCCCTTCTTGCGCAGCCTCGGACCGGCCAGCATCCGCGCGCCCCTGGCGGTGGTCTCCAGGCGCAGCACCTGCCCCAGGTCGGTCTTGACCGCGTTGGGGTCGACGAACTTCCTGGCCGCCCGCCCACCGCGCGCGTCCAGCGCGAACCCCTCGGCGATGGCCTCGACCAACGTCGACTTGCCGGACCCGTTGTCCCCGACCAGGAAGGTCACCGGGTGGGTGAACTCCAACCCGCGCTCGACGACCTCCGCGACCGCAGGGATCGTGTAAGGCCACTCCCCGAGGTCGTCGGGACGCAGGGACTCAGGCACGTAGGCCCGGCTGACGAACACTCGCGCTCCTGCCGCTCGTAGTCGGGGGCCCGCACCGCCGCCCTCGTGGCACGCCGGTGGCCGCCCACCCCGAGGGGGAGAGGGCGGCCACCGGTCGTCAGTCGTTCACCTGCTCAAGTCCTCAGTGGAACGAGTGCTCCGGTCCGGGGAACCGGTGGCCGCGCACCTCGGCGGCGTACTCGCGCGCGGCGTCGCCCATGATCCCGGCGAGGTCGGCGTAGCGCTTCACGAACCTGGGTCCCTTGCCGCGGCGCAGGCCCATCATGTCCTGCCACACCAGCACCTGGGCGTCGGTGTCGGGTCCGGCGCCGATGCCCACGGTGGGGATGCGCAGCTCGTGCGTGATCTTCTTGGCGACCTCGGAGGTGACCATCTCCAGCACCACGGAGAACGCCCCGGCCTCCTGGACGGCGTGGGCGTCGGCGACGACGGCGTCGAACGCCTCGTTGCGGCCCTGCACGCGGAACCCGCCGAGCTGGTGCTCGTGCTGGGGGGTGAAGCCGATGTGGGCCATGACGGGGATGCCCGCGTCCACGATGGCCCGGATGTGCGGCGCGAACGCGCGCCCGCCCTCCAGCTTCACCGCGTGCGCGCGGCCCTCCTTCATGAACCTGACCGCCGTCGCCACGGCCTGCTCCACCGACACCTGGTACGAGCCGAACGGCAGGTCGGCCACGACCAGCGAGCGCTTCACTGCCCTGGTGACCCCCCTGACCAGCGGCAGCAGCTCGTCCACGGTCACCGGGATGGAGGACTCGTAGCCGTAGACGTTGTTGGACGCGGAGTCGCCGACCAGCAGGACCGGGATACCGGCCTCGTCGAACAGCTCGGCGGTGTACATGTCGTACGAGGTGAGCATGGGCCACGGCTCGCCGCGGTCCTTCAGCTCCTGCAGGTGGTGGATGCGGACCCGCTTGGCGGGCGGACCGGCGGGCCCACCGGCCCCGGTCCCGTAGGGCGCGGGAACCTCAGCGCTCGAGGTCATCGTCGACCGTCCTTCCCTCGAAGCCCGCTCCAGCGGGTCTCCGGGCCTTGGTGCACGGTTTACCCCTCCAGGGTCGCACCGCCGCCACCCCGGCGACACCCCGTGCGAGTAGCCTCACACGCTTCGCGCAACCCCCGAACGCCGCGCCGCCCCGCACCCGGCGCGCTCACCGCAGCCCCGCCGCCCGCAGCACCGCGAGCGCCACCGCGTCCGGCCGGTCCACGTGCACCATGTGCCTGCTCCCCGGCACCACCACCAGCCGCCCGCGCGCCGACAGCCCCGCGATCGCCGCCAGCTCCGGCCGCGCCGAGGGCGCCAGCACCTCGAACGGCACGTCCGGCAGCCCGGTCCGCTCCCGCAGCTCCTGCACCGCCGCCACCTGCTCGGGGAACGACGCCAGCTCCGCCAGCACCGCCAGACCCACCGGCGCCCGCCCGTACACCCGCCGCACCAGCCCTCCGGGGGCGCGGTCCCGCCGCCCGAACGTGGTCACCGCCATCGCCCCGCGCCGCAGCAGCGGCCCGCCCCACCCGAGCACCGGCCCCCACCGCCGCCCGGACAGCCTGCGCGCCCAGGACCGCAGCGCCCACCCCGCCACCACCGAGGCCGGGTCGAACGGCCGCCCACCGCCGGGAGCCACCGGATCGGGGTCCACCAGCACCAGCCCCGCCACCCGCCCCGGCCGCAGCCGCGCCCACGCCTCCACGTGCAGCGCCGCCATCGAGTGCCCGACCAGCACCACCCGCGACCCCGACCCCGACCCCGACCCCGACCCCGACCCCGAACCCGAACCCGAACCCGCCGAACCGACCGCCCCAGCACCCCCGGCCGTCCCGGTGAACCCCCCGGAACCCCACGAACCCCCCACCGCCGCCCCCACGACCGCGTCCAGCACCGCCACCTCCCGGTCCACCGACGGCGCCAGCAGCGCGGGACCGCTCCCACCCGTCCCCGGCCGGTCGAAGACCACCACCCGGACGCGCGGCTCCAGCAGGGCTACCGTGGCGTCCCAGTCGAACCACGCCCCGCCCAGCCCCGAGCTGAGCACGGCGACCGGGCCCGACCCCCGCGCGCGGAGGTGCAGCCTGCCTGCCGGTGTGGTGATCCTGGTTCGCACGTGGCCGATCTCCGGGGGAGTGGAAGACGTGGCGGTTGTCGCCGAGTGGAAGTGGCGTGCGGCGGGTGTGGTCGCCACGGTCGTGCAGGTCTCCGCGCTCGCCTCCCTGGCGCTGCTGCTCTGGGCCGAGGGAACCGTCCTCGGCGACGTCATCTTCTTCTCCGGCTACGCGCTCGGCCTCCCGGTCGAGGCGAACCTGTTCATCGTCCTGGTCCTGGTGGTCCTCGGCGCGGCGCTGCGCGCCCGCAAGCGCGCCGCCCTGTGGGCGCTGCTGCTCACCGAGGCGCTCGGCCTGCTCTGGAACCTGACCGTGCTGCTCCTGCTCGCCGTCGCCCCCGACGTGCTGTCGGCCGGTGAGCAGGTGGACTGGCGGCGCGCGCTCGGCTTCCTCGGCGGCGGCGCCCTCACCGCCCTGGTCATCATCGCCTTCCTGCTGGCGATCCGGGAGGCGTTCCCCGCCGAGCTGGCCCCCGGTTCCTGGCGCAAGGCGCTGGCCGCGTTCATCTTCGGCCTCGCCGCCGCCGCGACCGCCGGTTTCCTGCTCACCGAGGTCTTCCCCGGCACCCTCCGCGACCAGGGCGAGATGCTCGTCTGGGCGGCCAACCAGGTCTCCGGCGAGGTCGTGCCGCTGCGCCGCGCCCTGTCCGGCGAGGGCCCGGCCTGGCTGAGCGTCCTGCTGGGCGTCACCGGCACGCTCGTCGCGATCTTCGCCCTGTACCTGTTCTTCCGGGGCGAGCGCTCCAGCCGGTGGATCAACGTCGACGAGGAGCTGACCCTGCGCCGCCTGCTGACCGCGCACGGCGAACCGGATTCGCTCGGCTACTTCGCCACCCGCCGCGACAAGAGCGTCGTGCTCTCCCCGGACGGCCGCGCCGCGCTGACCTACCGGGTGCTCGCGGGCACCACCCTGGCCAGCGGCGACCCGGTCGGCGACGAGGACTCCTGGCGGCAGGCGGTGCGGGTCTGGCTGGACGAGGCCCGCCGGTACGGCTGGCGCGCGGGCGTGCTCGGCGCCAGCGAGCGCGGCGCCCGCGCCTACGCCGCCGAGGGCCTGAAGGCGCTGGAGATCGGCGACGAGGCCGTGCTGGACGTGCGCGAGTTCAGCCTCGCCGGACCGGAGCGGCGCGCGGTCAGGCAGGCGGTCAGCCGGGTCGAGCGCGCCGGGTACACCGCGCGGGTGCGCAGGCACGCCGAGATCCCCGCCGACGAGATGGCCGGGCTGCTCGACCTGGCCCAGCGGTGGCGCGGCGCGCAGACCGAGCGCGGGTTCTCCATGGCGCTGGGCAGGCTCGGCGACGAGGCCGACGGCCGGTGCGCGATGGTCGAGGCCTACGACGCGGACGGCGCGCTGCGCGGGCTGCTCTCGTTCGTGCCGTGGGGTCGGCGCGGGCTGTCCCTGGACCTGATGCGCCGCGACCGGACCGCCGAGAACGGGCTCAACGAGTTCATGGTCGCCGAGCTGGTCGCCGCCGCCGGACGGCTGGGCGTGCAGCGGGTGTCGCTGAACTTCGCCATGTTCCGCGCGGTGTTCGAGGAGGGCGAGAAGCTCGGCGCCGGACCGGTGCTGCGGGCCTGGCGCGGCGTCCTCGGCCTGGCCTCCCGGTTCCTCCAGCTGGAGTCGCTGTACCGCTCCAACGCCAAGTACGGCCCCGAGTGGCAGCCCCGGTACCTCTGCTACTCCGGCGTGCGCAGCCTGCCGAGGGTGAGCATCGCGGCGGGCGTCGCCGAGGGCTTCGTGCCGAACCTGCGCTCGCTGCTCAAGCGCGGCTCGCGGCACCGCGGCCTTGACGGCGCCACCACGTCCGGGCGCTGGTTCGCCGACGCCGTCCGCGAGATCGAGGCCGGCCGCCCCGAACCGGCCCGCGCCCGCCGCCCCGAGCAGGTCAGGGTCCGGATGGCCAAGCTCGACCTGCTGCGCGCCGCCGGGCGCGACCCGTACCCCGTCGGCTACGACCGGGACTGCCCGGTCGCCGAGGTCGAGTCCCGGTTCGGGCAGGTCGTCGCGATCACCGGCCGGGTCGTGGCGCTGCGCGAGCTGGGCGGCCTGTGCTTCGCCCGCGTCCGCGACTGGACCGGCGAGGTGCAGCTCATGCTGGACGCCGCCACCACCGAGGACCTGGACCTGTGGAAGTCCGGCGTGGACCTCGGCGACCACGTCGGCGCGCGCGGCGAGGTCGTGCGCTCCCGGCGCGGTGAGCTGTCCGTGCTGGTCGCGAGCTGGGCGGTCACCGCCAAGTGCCTGCACCCGCTGCCCGACCGCCGCGCGGGCCTGGCCGACCCGGAGGCGCGGGTCCGCAAGCGCTACCTGGACCTGGCGGTCAACCCCGGCTCGGCCGCGATGCTGCGCACCCGCAGCGCCGTCGTGCGCGCCGTCCGGGACTTCCTGCACGACCGGGGCTACCTGGAGGTCGAGACCCCGATGCTCCAGACCGTGCACGGCGGGGCCAACGCGCGGCCGTTCATCACCCACATCAACGCCTACGACACCCGCATGTACCTGCGGATCGCGCCCGAGCTGTACCTGAAGCGGCTGTGCGTGGCGGGCGTGGACCGGGTGTTCGAGCTGAACCGGAACTTCCGCAACGAGGGCGCCGACGCCACCCACAACCCCGAGTTCACCATGCTGGAGGCGTACCAGGCGTACGCCGACTACCGGGTGATGCTGGACCTGGTGCGGGAGCTGGTGCAGCACGCCGCGGTGGCCGCGCACGGCAGGCAGGTCGCGGTCCGCGACGGCGTGGAGGTCGACATCTCGGGCCGGTGGCCGGTGGTGCCGGTGCACGCGGCCGTGTCCACCGCGCTGGGCGTGGAGATCGGCCCCGACCTGCCGCTGGACGAGCTGCGCGCCGCGCTGGTCGCGGGCGGCGTCCCGCTGCCGGAGGACCTGGAGGCCGACCACGGGACGCTGGTGCTGCGCGCCTACGACCACCTCGTGGAGCCCGCCACGACCGCCCCGACCTTCTACACCGACTTCCCCACCTCGGTCTCCCCGCTGACCAGGGAGCACCGCGCCGACCCCCGGCTGGCCGAGCGCTGGGACCTGGTCGCGTTCGGCGCCGAGGTCGGCACCGCCTACTCCGAGCTGACCGACCCGGTCGAGCAGCGGCGCAGGCTGGAGTCCCAGTCGCTCAAGGCCGCCAGCGGCGACGTCGAGGCGATGGAGCTGGACGAGGACTTCCTGACCGCGCTGGAGCACGGCATGGCCCCCACCGGCGGGCTCGGCCTCGGCGTCGACCGGCTGCTGATGATGCTCACCGGGACCACCATCCGGCAGACCGTCCTGTTCCCGTTCGTCCGACCCGAGCCCAAGGCGTGAGCCGAGGACCCGAGCCCCTGGAGCGGACCGGCGCGCGCCGCCGCTAGCAGCGCGCGCCCGCCTGCGGCATCGCCAGACCGACCAGGTAGGCGGTGCCGATCGCGTCCACGCACTCCACGCCCTGCAGGTACACGGTGTGCTGCTCGCCCTCGTAGGTCAGCAGCCCGCCGCCCAGCACCCCGGCCAGGCTCACCCCCGCGTCGTACGGGGTCGCCGGGTCGCCGGTCGTGGAGATCACCAGCACCGGGGGCAGCCCGACGGGCCTCTCGGTCAGCGTCGGCACCGCCGTCACCGGCACCGGCCAGAACGCGCACGCGTCCAGCACGCCCACCGGCGGGGCGCCGTCGTCCAGGAACGGCGCGGCCTCGCGGTACCGCCGCGCGACCTCGGAGAGCTCCGCCCGGTCGGTGCCGCGCGGCGAGTCGACGCACTGGATCGCGGTGAACGCGTCCGTGATCGCCGAGTACTTCCCGTCCGCGTCCCGCCCGTAGTAGGTGTCCGCCAGCAGCAGGAGCGTCTGCCCCTGCCCCGCCCGCAGCTCGTTCAGGCCGGTGTTCAGCGGCTCCCACAGCTGCGAGGAGTACAGCGCCTGGATCACGCCGGTGATCGAGTCGTTGTACGACAGCTTCCGCCCCTGCACGGCCACCGGGTTCTCGATCAGCGGCCGGGTCAGGCCCTGGAACGCCTGGGCGGCCTTCGCCGGGTCGGTCCCCAGCGCGCAGTCCGGCCGCTTCGCGCACCACGCCGCGAACTCCTCGAACGCCTGCTGGAACCCGGCGCCCTGCGCCACCAGCGAGTCGCCCTCGTCCTGCGCCGGGTCGACCGCCCCGTCCAGCACCATCGCCCGCACGTTCGCCGGGAACGTCTCGGCGTACACCGCGCCGATGTGCGTGCCGTACGAGTACCCGACGTAGCTCAGCTTCTCGTCGCCCAGCGCGGACCGCAGCACGTCCAGGTCCTTCACCACGTCGCGCGTCCCCAGGTTCGCCAGGAACTCCGCGCTGGTGTTCTCCGCGCACTTGCGGGCGTACTCCTGGTTCTCCCGCTCGGTCTCCGCCACCCCCTCGGGCGAGGCGTCGACGTCCACGTCGAGCCGCTCGACGTCCCGCTCGGCGTCGCTCAGGCAGCGCACCCTCGGCTCGCTCGCCCCCACCCCGCGCGGGTCGAACCCGACCAGGTCGAAGCGCGCGCCGATCTCCGAGGACAGCACCTGCGGCACCAGCGACACCGCCGCCTCCATGCCGGACGCGCCGGGACCGCCGGGGTTGAGCAGCAGCGACCCGATCCGGTCACCGGTGGCGGGCCTGCGCAGCACCCCGATCCGGATCGTCTCCCCCTCGGGGGCCGCGTAGTCCAGCGGCACCTCGATCCGCGCGCACTCCAGGCTCGGCCGGTCCCGGTACAGCGCCCGCGTGCTCGTGCTGTCCGCGTACGCCGAGCAGCCGCCCCAGCCGACCTCCTGGCCGTAGAACCGCTCCAGCCCCTGCGGCACCGCCCCCGCCGGGCCGCGCTTCTCCAGCCGCACCCCCGGACCCGGATCGCCGGGAACCACCGAGGTGCAGGCGGTCAGTGCCAGCAGGACCAGGAGCAGCGGAGAGGAGCGGCGCACACACCGATCGTAGGTGCGCGCGGCGGGTGGTGACGCCTCGGCCACAACGCGCGCCGCCGACCCCCTCCGTGGGAGAGGATGTCCCCATGCCGCAGCTTCGACTCGCACTGGCCCAGGTCAACGCCTGCGTCGGCGACCTGGCGGGCAACTCCGCCCTGGTCGTCGACTGGACCCGCAAGGCCGTCGAGGCCGGCGCTCACCTGGTCGTGTTCCCCGAGATGGTCCTCACCGGCTACCCCGTGGAGGACCTCGCCCTGCGCGAGTCGTTCACCTCGGCCTCCAAGGCCGCGCTGACCGACCTCGCCGCCACCCTCGACCGCGAGGGCCTCGGCGGGATCGCCGTCTTCGCCGGGTACCTGGACGGCGACGAGCGGGGCAAGCGCAACTCCGCCGCCGTGCTGCACGGCGGACAGGTGGTCGCCCGCCAGCACAAGCACCACCTGCCCAACTACGGCGTCTTCGACGAGCGCCGCTACTTCCGGCGCGGCGACGCGCTGGAGGTCGTGCGGCTGCACGGCGTCGAGGTCGGCCTGGTGATCTGCGAGGACCTCTGGCAGGACGGCGGCCCGATCGCGGCCCTCGGCCAGGCCGGGGTCGACCTGGTCGTCTCGCCCAACGCCTCCCCGTACGAGCGCGAGAAGGACGACGCCAGGCTGCCGCTGGTGGCCCGCCGCGCCGCCGAGGCGGGCGCGCCGCTCGCCTACGTCAACCTCGTCGGCGGGCAGGACGAGCTGGTCTTCGACGGCGACACGATGGTGGTCGCCGCCGACGGCTCCCCGCTCACCCGCGCCCCCCGGTTCGTCGAGCACCTCGTGGTGCTCGACCTGGACCTGCCCGGCGGCGCCGCGCGCACCGAGGGTGAGGTCGCAGGCTTCCACGTCACCCGCAAGGTGATCTCGGACGAGGCGCTGCCGCGCTACGAGCCGCTGCCCGTCCCCGCCTCCGCCGAACCGCTGTCCGACGAGGCCGAGGTGTGGCACGCCCTCGTCACCGGCCTGCGCGACTACGTGCACAAGAACGGCTTCCGCTCCGTCGTGCTGGGCCTGTCCGGCGGCATCGACTCCGCCGTCGTCGCCTCGCTCGCCGTCGACGCCCTCGGCGCCGACTCGGTGCACGGCGTCTCCATGCCCTCGGTCTACTCGTCCGACCACTCCCGCTCGGACGCCGAGGACCTGGCCCAGCGCACCGGCCTGCACTACTCGGAGCAGCCGATCCCCACGATGGTGGCGGCCTTCGTCGACCAGCTGGGGCTCACCGGCCTCGCCGAGGAGAACGTCCAGGCCCGCTGCCGGGGCATGACGCTCATGGGCCTGTCCAACCAGCACGGCCACCTGGTCCTGGCCACCGGCAACAAGACCGAGCTGGCCGTGGGCTACTCGACCATCTACGGCGACGCGGTCGGCGGCTTCGCCCCCATCAAGGACGTCCTCAAGACCCTGGTGTGGGACCTCGCCCGCTGGCGCAACGCCGAGGCCGAGAAGCGCGGCGAGCTGCCCCCCATCCCGGAGAACTCGATCAGCAAGCCCCCGTCGGCCGAGCTGCGCCCCGGCCAGGTCGACACCGACTCGCTGCCCGACTACGAGCTGCTCGACTCGGTCCTGGACGACTACGTCGAGGGCGACAAGGGCTACCGCGCCCTGCTCGACTCCGGGTTCGCCCCCGAACTGGTCGACCGGGTGCTGCGCATGGTCGACCGGGCCGAGTACAAGCGCAGGCAGTACCCGCCGGGCACCAAGATCAGCAACAAGGCGTTCGGCCGCGACCGCCGCCTGCCGATCACCAGCGGGTGGCGCGAGGGCTGACCGCCCTCCGACTTTCGGACCAACTTCAGCGCGAGCCGACCGCGACCCCGCAGCCACCCGGCTGCGGGGTCGCGGTGCACCCGGAAGAGTGGATCTCCACCGAACCGACCAGCGCGATCACCCGCGAGGCCCTCCCGGCGTCACCCGCTCGGCCCAGGAACCCCCGCCGCGCGACCCCGCCCCGTCCGCCCAGGGCGAACCGCGTTAGGGCGATCCGGCAACGCGCCGTCAACGAGCTTTACCTAGGCTGCGACCCATGAACCGCCAGCAGGAGTTCGTGCTCCGCACGCTAGAGGAACGCGACATCCGCTTCGTCCGGCTCTGGTTCACCGACGTCCTGGGCTTCCTCAAGTCCGTCGCGGTGGCACCGGCCGAGCTCGAAGGCGCCTTCAGCGAGGGCATCGGCTTCGACGGCTCCGCCATCGAGGGCTTCGCGCGGGTCTACGAGTCCGACATGGTCGCCCGCCCCGACCCGGCCACCTTCCAGGTCCTGCCCTGGAAGACCCCGGACCAGAACCACTACTCGGCGCGGATGTTCTGCGACATCTCCATGCCCGACGGCGCCCCCTCCTGGGCCGACCCCAGGCACGTGCTGCGCCGCACCCTCGCGCGCGCCAGCGAGCAGGGCTTCACCTGCTACGTGCACCCGGAGATGGAGTTCTTCCTGCTGAAGGAGCTCAACGGCGACGGCAAGGAACCCGTCCCGGCCGACAACGGCGGCTTCTTCGACCAGACCAGCCACGAGACCGCCACCCACTTCCGCCGCCACGCCATCGAGGCGCTGGAGGCGATGGGCATCTCCGTGGAGTTCAGCCACCACGAGGGCGCGCCCGGCCAGCAGGAGATCGACCTGCGCTACGCCGACGCCCTCACCATGGCCGACAACATCATGACCTTCCGGTACCTGATCAAGGAGGTCGCGATCACGCAGGGCGTGCGCGCCTCCTTCATGCCCAAGCCGTTCTCCGACCAGCCCGGCTCCGGCATGCACACCCACGTGAGCCTGTTCGAGGGCGACCGCAACGCGTTCTACGACGCCGAGGACCCCTACCAGCTCTCCGACACCGGCAAGGCGTTCGTCGCGGGCCTGCTCAAGCACGCCCGCGAGATCACCGGCGTCACCAACCAGTGGGTCAACTCCTACAAGCGGCTCATCGTCGGCGGCGAGGCCCCGACCGCCGTCTGCTGGGGCCACGCCAACCGCTCCGCCCTGGTCCGCGTGCCCATGTACTCCAAGGGCAAGGCCAGCTCGCGCCGCGTCGAGGTCCGCACCCCGGACTCGGCCACCAACCCGTACCTGGCGTTCGCCGTCATCCTCGCCGCGGGCCTCAAGGGCGTCGAGAAGGGCTACGAGCTGCCGCCACCCGCCGAGGACGACGTGTGGTCGCTGACCGACCGCGAGCGCCGCGCCGCAGGCTACGCCAACCTCCCGCAGAACCTGGGGGAGGCGCTCACCGAGATGGAGAACTCCGAGCTGCTCCCCGAGGTCCTCGGCGAGCACGTGTACGACTTCTTCCTGCGCAACAAGAGGAACGAGTGGGACTCCTACCGCCGCAGCGTGACCCCTTACGAGCTGCGAACCCTGCTGCCGGTCCTGTGAGACAACAACCCGTGCGGGTGGTCCACACCGGGCACTCACCGAAGCTAGGTTCGTACACCGTGACCGAGTTCCCCTCGAACCCGGAGACCCTGCCCGCCCTCATCGGGTGCACGGTGGCGACCGCCGCCGAGCTGCCCGCGGTGAAGGCGCTGTCCAGCTCGTTCCTGGCCCACCACCCGGAGGCCCGGTTCCTGGCGCTGGTGGTCGACGCCGCGCCGGGCACCTCGGGCCCCGGCCTGGTCACCCCGGCCGACCTCGGCGTCACCGCCGAGGAGCTGGCGGTGCTGGCCACCGGCTGCACCGCCGCCGAGCTGTGCGGGGTGCTCCGGCCGCTGCTGCTGGAGCAGCTGCTCAGCCAGCGCGTCCCGGTGCTGTGCCTCGACCCGTGGGTGCGCGTCCTCGCGCCCGTCACCGAGCAGGTGCTCGCCGCCGCCGAGCAGGGCCCGCTGGTCCTGCTGCCCAGGGCGCTGCGCCCGCTGCCCGACGACGGCCTGCGCCCCACCCCGACCGAGCTGCTGCGCACCGGCGTGTTCGACCCCGGCTTCCTGGTCGTCGCGCCCGGCGCCGAGCCGTTCCTGCGCACCCTCGCCGAGCAGCTGCGCCGCACCCCCGACGCGACCAAGGCCGTGCTGGACATGGCCCCCGCGCTGGTCAAGGTGCACGTGCTGCGCGACGCCACCATCGGCCTGTCCGCGTGGAACGCCGCCCAGCGGCCCGTGCACCGGCTCGACGACGGCGCGCTCAGCGTCATGGGCGAACCGCTGCGCACGGTCCACTTCGCGGGCTTCGACCCGAACCGCCCCTGGCTGCTGTCCGCGCGCTTCGCCGACCGCCCCAGGGTCCTGCTGTCCGAGCACCCGCTGCTCGCCGACCTGTGCACCGCCTACCGCGCCGACCTGGTCCGCGCGGGCCACACCGCCCAGCGCGTCCCGTACGGCTTCGGCCAGCTCGCCGACGGCACCCCCATCCCGGACCGCCTGCGCGCCGACTACCGCGCCGCGTCCAGGACCGGCACCCCGCACGGCCCGTTCGGCACGCCGAGGCCGATCCCGGTGCCACCGCAGGAACTGCTGCTCGACGGCGCCCCGGACGCGGTCGACGGGCAGCCGGAAGCCGTTCCGCCGCAGGGCGAGCCGGGGCAGGGCGGACCGGTGGAGTCCGCCGCCGCCTCGGCCGACGCCGTCCCCGCCGCCTCTGCTCCCGCCGCCCCGGACACCGGCGCGCCGACCAGGGCCGTCCTCGCCGTCGTCCCCGACGGCAGCGCGCCCGAAGCCGCCACGTCCGAAAGCAGTGCGTCCGAAAGCGGCGCGTCCCGAGGCAGCGCGCCCGATGGCAGTGCTCCCGAAGGCGGCACGCCCGCCGGGCAGCCCGAGGCCCGCGCCTCGGAGTCCGCCGCCCCGAAGCCCGCCGCGCCCACCGATCCGGCCACCGCCGCCGCCGCCGCCGACGCCGACCGCCCGCACACCCCGCCCCCCGCGTTCGGGGACGACCGGGGCGCCGCGTTCCTGGCCTGGGCCTGCGAACCCGTCCCCGGCAAGCACGGCAGCACCCGCTGGGCCGCCGCCCTCTGGCAGGACGACCTCGCCCTGCGCCACGAGTTCCCCGACCCGTTCGGCGAGGACAGCACCGCCTTCCGCGACTGGTGCGCCACCACCGGCGTCGCCTCCGGCAGGCTCCCCGTCCCCGCCGTGCCAGGCCCCCGCGCCGGGACCCCGGCCCTGATCGACCAGCTCGGCGTCACCGTCCTCGGCGACGACCCCGCCGCCGACCTGCTCCGCGCCGCCGCCAAGGCCTCCGGCCTGCCCACCGGCGACGGCTACCCGGTCGTGCTGCGCGTCGGCGACGAGCCCGTGCCCGCCGACCGATTCCTGGTCGACTACCTCGCGTCCGACCAGCCCCCGCAGGCCCCGGACGCCACCGAGCTGTGGACGCCCTCCGAGGCCACCCGCGCCGCCGTCGAGCGCGCGGGCGGACCGGTCGTGCGCGTCCTCCCGCTGCCCACGGCCGAAGCCGACGAGGGCGTCCCCGAACCGCACGAGGGCCTGCTCCTCGGCGCGCTCGCCGACCACTCGATCGACCGGTCGGGCAACGTCCTCGGCGTCGTCGCCGCGTTCCTCGCCGCCTTCCCCGACCGCGACGACGTGCGCCTGCGCGTCACCGTCACCGGGGCCGCCGAGCACCCGGAGGCCGCCGAGCGGCTGCGCCTGGCCACCGCCACCGACCCGCGAGTCGAGCTGGCCGACGACTTCCGGCCGGTGGACTGCCTCGTCTCGCTGCACCGGGGCGGGGCCGACGACCGCATCGCCGCCGCGCTCGCCGACGTCGCCGCCACCGGAACCCCGGTCATGGCCGCCCGGCACGGGGCAGTCCCCGAGCTGTTCGACAAGGCCACCGCGCTGTTCGTGCCGTGCCGCCAGGGCGTCGAACCGGACGCCGACGCGGCCGTGAAGCTGCTGCGCGCCATCGCCGACGAGCCCGAGGCCGTCGCGGCGATAGGGGTCGCCGGGCGCGAGCACGTCCGCGCCACCCGCTCCACCGCCCAGGTCGCCGAGGTGCTGCGCGAGCGCGTCGAGCACGCCTACCGGGGCTGGCGCGCCCGCCGCGCCGCCGCCAAGCCGGTCCCCGCCGCCGACCCGCTCCAGGTCCTCCAGACCGCCAAGCACGCCCTGCTGCGCGAGCCGGACGTCAGCGTCGCCAGCCGCATCCCGATGGCACCGCAGCTGCGCAAGGTCGTGCTGCGCGTGCTCGACCACCACGACAACCACATGCGCGACGTCCTCGGCGGCATGGTCGAGGGCGTCGAGCGCACCGTGGCCGAGCTGGTCCGCAGGCAGGACGAGGTCACCACCGGCATCGGCCTCGGCGAGCTGGAGGTGCTGCGCTCCGAGGTGGAGCAGCAGGCCGAGCACCAGGGCGAGCACTCCGACCAGCTGATCGCGCTCGACGACTCGGTCGTCCGGGTCCGCGCCGACATGGCCGGGCAGGGCAGGAGGCTGCGCGACATCGAGGACGCCCTGGTCGCCGAGGCGGCCAAGCGCGCCAAGCAGGGCGAGGCCGCCGCGCAGCGCATCGACAAGCTCGCCGTCGCGCTGGAGCGCACCCTCGACCGGATCGACCGCCTGGAGTCCAGGGTGGTCGACGTGCTGCGCGACCGCGACCACCGGCTCGACGCCGGGGTGCGCGCCGCCGCCCAGGCCCAGGCCACCGCCGACGCGCTGCGCCGGGTCGTGGCGCGCGAGCACGAGCGGCACTCCGCCGCGCCCCCGCCGGTGCGCAGCTCGCTGGTGCTGACCGAGGTCGGCCTGCTCAGGCTGCCCTCCGACGACGCGTTCATGCTCCCGTTCCTGTCCAGCAACGGGACGTGGGAGGCGGAGCTGTCCGAGCTGATCGACTCGGTGGTCGAGCCGGACGGGATCTTCCTGGACGTCGGGGCGTACGCGGGCTACCAGACCGTGCGGATGCTCAGCCGGATGGGCACGTCCGGCGCCGTGGTCGCCGTGGAGCCGTGCCCGTCGGCGGTCGAGCTGCTGCGGCACAACGTGCAGGTGAACCTGCCGCAGCGGGTCGCCGAGCGGCTCGTCGTGGTGCCCGCCGCCGCGTGGGAGAGCGCGGGGGAGCTGGCCGCGCAGCCCTCGCTCACCGGCGGGATCTCGGTGTCGCCGCTGCCGCCGGACGCGCCCGAGGACGCGCCGAGGGTGCGCGCGACCCGGCTCGACAAGGAGCTGGAGGCCGTCCCCGGTCTCGCGGGGCTGAAGCTGTCGGTGGTCAGGGTGGACGCGCCGGGTCGTGGGCACCGCGCCCTCGCCGGACTGGTGCGGTTGCTGCGCAGGGACCGGCCGCACGTGTTCCTGGAGTTCTCGGCCACCGCGACCGAGGCGCTGGGCGACGACCCGGTGCGCGTGCTCGCGGAGTTCCGGGTGTGGGGCTACGACCTGGTGCCGCTCGCGACCCGCGAACCGGCGGCGCCCGAGGCCGTGGTCGCCGCTATGGAGGGGCTGCGCTCGGTCCCGCTGTGGCTGCGCCCGCGCCCGGTGTCGGCGAAGAACGTGCCGTCGCAGGCGTCCCCGTCCGCTTCGCAGCGCGCTGACCAGGCGATTTGACTGGCGACGCGGAGATGAGTAACTTTCTCCAAGTCGCCAGCGACAAACACCCCGGAACGAGCGGTTGACACCGCGAAACGGGCCGGGTAGAGTTGCGCGGCGTCAAACCCCCAGAACTTAACTGAATGGCTTCTTGCTGCCCCGGTGCTGGAAACAACGCCGATTTGACAGCCAGAAATCAACTCCGATAAGTTCTGGAACAAGCTAAATTGAATGCGAAGCGAGTTCGCCAAGCCGGTCAGGAAGTCGAAACGGCCGATTTGACAAGGCGAAAACGAACCAGCTAAGCTTCAAACACAACGAACGAACAAGCCCCAGAATGAAACGCGGTAAGACGCGGAGTAAAGACGGTGAGCGCGTGTTCTTTGAGAACTCAACAGCGTGCCGAATAGCCAGTAAATTATGATCCTCGTCAAGAGGATTCCTTTGAGATTGTTACTGGACAACTGACATTTTGTCAGTGTTGTCCGAGCGATCAACTCATTCATTATTGGAGAGTTTGATCCTGGCTCAGGACGAACGCTGGCGGCGTGCTTAACACATGCAAGTCGAGCGGTAAGGCCCTTCGGGGTACACGAGCGGCGAACGGGTGAGTAACACGTGGGTAACCTGCCCTGTACTCTGGGATAAGCCTGGGAAACTAGGTCTAATACCGGAT
>NZ_JAMTCF010000036.1 GCF_024171695.1 Actinosynnema pretiosum
GCGACAGCTGAGCGCGGCGGGCAAGCGCCCCGGCCTGGACCAGCCAAGGCTGCAACCGGGTGCGCTGGGCAGGACACCGGGACAGGTCCGGCCGGGACAGCGGGCCGAGGCGGCGGACAGGTGACCTCGCCGGGAACGGGCAGGGCAGTGGTGCGGCGTGGTGGGCGGGGAGCGGTCGGGGCGGCAGGACGGGGCGTGGCGGTGGTGGCGCGGTGCGCTGAGCGGGGTTCCGGGTGGGTGCCGGTGCCGTCGGGCGGTCCGGTGGGCCGCTGGACGGGAGACGGGCGGGCTCGGGTGGTGGGCGGGGCTTCGACCGGCTCGGGAGCCGCTGGCCGCGCGGGTCCGGTCGGGTGCGCGGAGCGGGCCGGGCGCGCTTCGGGCGTGCTGCGGGTGGGAGGGGCGGCGTGAGCGGTGGGGCGGTGGGGTTGCGGGTCGCGCTGCTCGGGCCCGTGCGGGCCTGGGTCGGGGAGCGGGAGGTCGAGCTGGGGTCGTCGCGGCAGCGCGGGGTGTTCGCCGTGCTCGCCCTGCGCGCGGGCACGGCGGTGCGGCGGGACGAGCTGATCCGGGGCGTGTGGGGCGACGACGCGCCCGCCACGGCGGGCGGCAGCGTGCACACCTACGTGTCCGTGCTGCGCAAGGCCCTCGAACCCGACCGGCCGCGCGGGACGCCGTCCCGGCTGCTGGAGTCGTCCGGGTCCGGCTACCGGCTGCGCCTGGAGGCGGCCGACTCGGACGTGGCCGCGTTCGCCGCGCTGCGCGAGCGCGCCCGCGAGCAGCTCGCCGCCGAGCAGCACCGGGCCGCCGTGAGCACGCTCGACGAGGCGCTCGCCCTGTGGCGCGGCACGGCCCTGTCCGGGTTGGACGGTCCGTTCGCCCGCGCCCGGCGCGCCTCCCTCGGCGAGGCCCGGTCCGCCGCGCGCGAGGCGCGGGCCGAGGCGGCGCTGGCGCTGGGCGGGCACGGCGACGTCATCGGCGAGCTGGGCGCGCTGGTCGCCGAGGAACCCCTGCGCGAGCGGGCCCGCGAGCTGCTGGCGCTCGCGCTGCACCGGGCGGGCCGCAGCGCGGAGGCGCTCGAAGTGCTGCGGGAGGCCAGGCGGGTGCTGCGCGACGAGCTGGGCGTCGACCCCGGCCCCGGCCTGCGCGCCGCCCGCGACCTGGTGCTGCGCGACCACCGCGCGGGCCCCGGCCAGGACCCGCCGCAGGCCACCGCCATCCCCCGCCCCCGGCGCGGTGAGGCCGACCAGGTCCTCGTCGGCCGGGACGAGGAGCTGCGGGTGGCCGAGGAGCTGATCGCCTCCGCGTCCTCCGGCCGGGGGCGGGCGCTGTGGGTCGAGGGCGAGATGGGCATCGGCAAGTCCAGCCTGCTCGCGGCGGTCGTCGCGCTCGCCGCGAACGCCGGGCACCGCGTCGCGCACGGCGTCGCCGACGAGCTGGGCACCCGGTTCCCGCTGCGGCTGGCCATGGACTGCCTGGACGTGGACGTGCGCTCCCCCGACCCGCGCCGCGCCGCGACCGCCCGCGCCCTGCGCGACGAGCGCCCGCCGTCCGGGTCGGTGTTCACCGCCGGTGACCCGATCGCGGCGGCCGTGGAGCGGCTGGGCGCGCTGGTGGAGCGGCTGTGCGGGGACGGGCCGCTGACCGTGGTCATGGACGACCTGCAGTGGGCCGACGAGAGCAGCACCGAGCTGTGGCACCGGCTCACCGGGGTCGCCCGCAGGCAGCCGCTGCTGCTGGTCGGGGCGGCGCGGCCGGTGCCGCACCGGGTCGACGTGGCCCGGTTGCGCCGCGACGCCGAGGCGGGCGGCGCGGTGCTGGACCTGCTGCCGCTGTCCGACTCGGCCGTCACCAGCGTGGTCGGCGAGCTGGTCGGGGCCGCGCCGGGACCGGGGCTGCGGCGGGTCGCGGCGCGCGCGGGCGGCAACCCGCTGTACGTGCGGGAGGTCGCCGACGCGCTGGTGCGCGAGCGCGCGGTGCTGGTGTCGGCCGGGATCGCCGAGGTCGCCCCGGACGTGCTCGACCGCACCCCGGTGTCGCTGGTGTCGGCGGTGGCCGACCGGCTGGACTTCCTGACCGACCCGACCAGGCAGGTGCTGCGCTGGGCCGCGCTGCTGGGCGGCGAGTTCTCCGTGGAGGACCTGTCGGTGGTGCTGGCCAGGCCCGTGCCCGACCTGCTGGGCGCGTTCACCGAGGCGGTCGCGGCCGGGGTGCTGCGCGACGCCGGGTCGCGGATGGCGTTCCGGCACCCGGTGATCCGGCAGGCCCTGTACGAGGGCACCCCGTCCGCGCTGCGCACCGCCCTGCACCAGCAGGCGGCGCGGGCGCTGGCCGAGTCCGGGGCGCCCGCCGAGCACGTGGCCGGGCAGCTGATGGCGGCGGCGGGCGAGGTGGACGCGTGGGCGGTGCGCTGGGTGGTCGGCAACGCCCAGTCGCTCGGGGACCGGGCGCCGCTGGTCGCCGTGGAGCTGCTGCAGCGGTGCCTGGCCTCGCCGCGCGCCCCGCAGGACACCCGGTCGGCGCTGGCTGCGCGGCTCAGCTCGGTGCTGTTCCGGGTGGGCCGGGACGCCGAGGCCGAGGAGCACGCCCGGCGCGCGCTGCCCGGTCTGCGCGACGCCGACCAGGTCGCCAAGGCCCGCTGGACGCTGGCGTACGTGCCCTACCGGGCGTCCCGGCCGCGCGCCGCGCTGGCGGAGCTGCGGGAGGCGCTGGCCGACCCGGTGCTCACCGACACCTGGCGGGCGCGGCTGCTGTCGCTCCTGTCGCTGGTGCAGCGGGCCGGGGTCGGTGACCTGGACCAGGCGGCGGTGAGCGCGCGGCAGGCCATCGCGGTGGGCGAGCGGGCGGGCGACCCGTTCGCGATCGGGCAGGCGCTGGAGGTGCTGTGGCAGGTGGAGGCGGTGCGGCGGGACTACGCGCGCGCCGTCGGCTACCTGGACCAGGCGCTCGACGTGGTCGGCACCGACGTGGGGCTGGCCGACCTGCGGCTGGTGCTGCTGGACAACCGGGTGTTCACGCTCCAGTGCCTGGACCGGCTGGACGAGGCCGGGCGGGTGCTGGAGCAGGCGTTCCGGGTGGCCGGGCCGGGCACGCCGGTCGCCGGGTTGCAGGTGGCGGCGGCGGTGCACGGGTTCTGGCTGGGCGACTGGGACGGGGCGGTCGCCCGGCTCGGGGCGGTCATGGCGGACGCGGAGGAGTTCACCGGGTTCGGGTTGCGCGAGGGCGGGCCGGTGCTGCTGCTGCACGGGGCCGCCGCGCTGATCGCCGCGCACCGGGACGACGGGGCCGCGCTGGCCGCGCACCTGGCGGCTGGGGCGAACCTGCCGCTGGTCACGGCGGCCGACCGGGAGAACTGCGACTTCCTGGTGGCGGCCGAGGCGATGGGGGCGGCGCGGGCCGGTGACGAGGCGGGGGCGGTGCAGCTGCTCGGGGCGATCCTGGACACCCGGTTCGCGCAGATGATGCTGCGGCACCAGTGGTTGCCCGACCTGGTGCGGCTGGCGCTGGCCTGCGGTGACCGGGCCACGGCGCGTGAGGCGGTGCGGGCGTGCGAGGCGGAGGCGGCGCGGGAGACCACGACGGCGCGGGCGGCTGCTGCGGCGCGGCGGTGCCGGTGCGCGTGGGAGGGCGACGCGGACGGGCTGGCCGAGGTCGCCGGGCACTACCGGCGGACGGGGCGGGTGTTCGAGCTGGGGCAGACCCTGGAGGACCGGGCGGTGCTGCTGGCCGGGCGGCCGGGGGTGGGCGCGGCCGAGCGGGAGGTGGCGCTGGGCGAGGCGCTGGCGGTGCACGAGGCGCTGGGCGCGCGGTGGGACGTGCGGCGGCTGCTGGAGCGGACCGGCCGGGACTGACCCGGTGGGGATCGGGACTGCGGGGATCGGGCCGGTGAGGATCGGGCTGGCGGGGATCGGATCTGCGGGGATCGGGCCGGTGGGGATCGGGATCGGGGTGCGGGAGCGCTCCCGGTCCACTCCGGACGGGCGGTGGGCCGCGTCCGGGCGGTGGTCGGGGCCACCCCTGCCCGTTCCCCCGGCGGTCCTCCCCCGGTGCGGGACCGCGCGGGGCCCGGTCACGGCAGCGGGCCCGCCGGACCACCTTCCTCCGCCAGGACCGGGGCGCCGATCACCCCGTCCCCCGACATCACCCAGTCGGGGTCGACCGGCGCCGGGCCGCGCGGCGCGGGCACGGCCTTCGGCGCGCCCGTCGCCCTGATGCCCCGCACGAGCAGGTCGACCACCCGGCGCATGTCGGCCTTCCGCTCCACCGGACCGCCGTCACCGCCCCGGTCCGCGCCGGAGGGCGCGGCCACCTCAGATCATCCCCTTCCGCAGCGCGTACGCGACCGCGTGCGGCCGGTTGCGCAGGTGCAGGCGGGTCGTGATGCCGTAGAACACGTTCTTCACGGTCCGCTCCGAGTAGCTGAGCCTGGTCGCGATCTCGGCGGTGTCCAGGCCGTCCGCGATGAGCCGCAGCACGTCGGCCTCCCGCGAGGTGAGCCGGTCGGGGCCGGTCTCGGTGGCCACCAGCTCGCGCTGCAACCGCTGCACGTGCCTGAGCAGCTCGGCCACCAGGTTCGGCGGCATCACCCCGCCGCCCTCGGCCGCCGCGAGGACGCTGCGCAGCACCCGGTCGCCGGTGGCGGCGGTGCGCGGCACGATCGCCACGACCCGGCACTCGGCGGCGGTGAGCACGTCCGCGTCGCCCACCTCGTCGAGCACCAGCACCACCGGCGTCCCCGCCTCGGTCGCGGCGCGCCGCAGCCGGGAGGTGACCTCCTCGGTGAACTTCGGCACCGCCACCACGGCGACGTCCGCACCCGCCCGCTCGCGCTGCCCCACCAGCACGACCTCGGACCTTCCCGCGAGGTAACTCGTGAGCCCCGCAAGGCTGAGGTGGTCGGTCGACTGCACCGCCACCCGAACTCGCTGATCCACCACTGCCTCCCACAGTCCCGGATTGTGCGAGTCCGACTCTGCCGGTGGCCGCTTCACGCGTTCTCAACCGCTTCTACACGACTTCTCCAGGCAGCCGCTCAAGCCGCGCCGACCAGTGCCGGTGGGCCCGCGCGACCAGGTCGGGCAGGGTGCTGGTGGGCCGCCAGCGCGGGTAGTGCGCGCTGAACTTGGCGGTGTCGGTGGTCCAGTAGCGCACGTCCGCGTAGCGGGGTTCGGGGTCGTAGTCGAAGGCGATCTGGCGGTCGGTGAGGTGCTCGTAGCCCGCGATGGCCTCCAGCAGGGAGCAGCTGCGCTCCCGTCCGCCGCCCGCGTGGTAGACCTCGCCCGGTCTGGGGGCCAGCGCGTACTGCCAGAACATCTCGACCAGGTCCGCGACGTCGAGCACGTCCCGCACCTGCTTGCCGCCGAAGCCCCTGACCACGAACGGGGAGCCGCGCAGGGCGTCGCGGACGAGGGCCGCGACGAAGCCGTGCTGGGCGAACGGGGCGTCGCCGGTGGTGGCGACGAGGCCGCCGGTGCGGAAGACGCCGACGGCGACGTCGAGCCGCTTGCCGCTGTCCTGGGCGGCGAGGTCGGCGGCGAGCAGCGCGGTGCCGCGCGGGGTGCGCTCGACGTGGTCGACGTGGTGGGCCTCGGGCAGGCCCCGGTCGTGGGCCGGGTGGCCCTCGGGCAGGTCCCAGCGGGTGGGGGTCTCGACCAGGGGCAGCAGGTTGGGAGCGGTCCCGTAGACCTCGACGCCGGAGTTCAGCACGAACACCGCGTCCGGGCAGCGGGCGTGCACGGCGTGCAGGAGGTTCGCGGTGCCGACCGCGATCAGCATCGGGTCCTGGCCGTCGGGCTCGCGGCCGGTGTGGACGACCAGGCGTACGTCCGCGCCGTACTCGGCGAGCACGGCGGAGACGGCGGCGCGGTCGGCGAGGTCGACGCGGTGGCGGCGGAACCGGGCGGTCGGCTCGGCGGTGGTGGCGGGACCCGTGCCCGCGTCGAGGCCGACGAGCAGGTCGTAGCGGGGGCCGAGGGCGCGCACCACCTCGCCCCCGACCAGCCCGGTGGGGTCGGTGACCACGGCGATGTCCATCGGTGCGCTCCTCGTCTCGGGGGAGGGGGGATCAGGGCCTGCGGAAGAACTCGACCTCGCCGAGGGCGATGTGCCCGCCGGGCGGTTGACCGGCCGCGCCGGTGATCACCAGGCGGATTCGGACCACGTCGCTGATCCCGGTGTTCCACTGCTGCGGGCCGGGCTTGTCGGCGAGCTCGACCCGCTCGGTGCGGGTCGAGCCGTCCTCGGCGGTGGTGACCACGTCCAGGGAGGACGCCCTGCCCTGGGCAGCGAACTGCTGCTGGTCCTCGGCGGCGCCGGTGTGCACGATCAGGGCGAGCAGGCGGAACGGCTCGGCGAAGGTGAACTCGATCGAGTCGCCGACGGCCGGGGCGCCCCAGTAGCGGTTGCTGGCGCCGTCGACGGCGAGGTTCGACGGGTGGTCGGGGAGCTGGGCGCTGGCGGCGGTGCCCGCCGGGCCGACCGGGGCCGGGGTGGCGAGCTTGTCCAGGGTGTCCTGCCACAGGTCGACCGCGCGCGGGTAGAACAGGTAGCCGGCGATCAGCAGCGCGGCGATCGCGGCGATGGCGGCGAGCCTGCGCAGCAGCCGGGACCGGTCCCCGCGCCACCGCCTGCGCTGCTTGCCGCCTGCCTGCCCGGCGCGCTGCTCCGGGTGGAGCGGGGTGGCGCAGCGGCGGCAGAAGCGGCGGTCGGGCGGGTTGGCGGTGCCGCAGTTGGGGCAGCGCGGGCCGACGACGTTGTCCTGGATCGGGGTGGTGACCTCGGGGCGCCGGGCCTCGGGCAGTCCCGGCAGGACGGGGCCGAGGTCGCCGGGGGCCCGGTCGGCCAGGGAGGTGGGGTCGGCGGGGCGGAACGGGGTGGGCGTGGCGGCTCGGGTGGCGCCGGTGGTGGCGAAGCTGGTGGACCGGCCGCCCCACCAGGGCCAGCGGATGGCCTTGAGGAACCGGGACCAGGCCGAGCCGGTGGGTTCGGGGCGGGGGGACGGGGGCGTGGCTGTGGGAGCGGGCTCGGCGGGTGAGGGCTTCGGCTGCTCGTCGCTCGGCGGCGCGGCCGGGAGCGGGGTGGGGCTGGGCGGTTCGGCGCGCGGTGGTTCGACGGGCGTGGGTTCGGCGCGCGGTGGGAAGGCGCGGGGAGGCTCGGCGCGCGGAGGCGTCGGCGGTTCGGCGCGCGGTGGTTCGGGGCGTGGCGCGGGCGGTTCCGCCTTGGGCGGTTCGGCCCTCGGCGGTTCGGGCGCAGCTCGTGGCGGTTCAGCGCGAGGCGGCTCAGCGCGAGGCGGTTCAACACGGGGCGGCTCAGCGCGAGGCGGCTCAGCACGAGGCGGCTCGGCTCGCGGCGGTTCAACGCGTGGTGCGGTCGAAGGCGTCGCAGGAGCGGGGCCCCCTCCCCCGCTCCCCCACCCCAGGTAGGTCCCGCAGTTGCCGCAGAAGTCGTCCAGCGGCCCGACCTGCGCCCCGCACTGCGGGCACGTCACCGCGCTCACCCCGCCTCACCGCCCCGATCCCCATCCCGATCCCCGTCCAGCACCTCGACCACGCACCGCAGGTGCACCGGGCACAGCGCCTCGACCAGCTCCTCCACCCGCTCCCGGTCCACCGCCGCCACCCCCGGCCGCACCCGCACCACCACCGGTCCGTCCGGCCCGGCGGGGATGGTGGCGCCCGGTTCCGGCGACCAGCTCACGCCCGGCCCGTCCAGCACCTCCACCCGCACGCCCAGCGACAGCTCGACCCGCTCCACCAGCCCGGACACCGTGCCGCGCTTGGCGTGCAGCTCCACCGCCCGGCTCACCGCCGCGCGCCGCAGCTCCAGCGGCCACCGGGGGTCGACTTCGGCCGCGACCCACTCCGACAGCCACGCCAGGAAGTCCTCCGGCGCGAGGTCGGGGTCCAGGTACGCGGTGATGTTGTCCAATGTGGACAGCACGGCCGACAGCACCGCGTCCAGCCCGCCGGTGAACCGCTGCGCGAACCCGTCCTCCGCGTACAGCGCGGGCAGCAGGGCGCCGATCGGGTGGTTGCTGGGCAGGTCGGGCAGCGCGGCCCTCATCGCTGCTCCACCGCGACCTGGTGCTGGTGCGAGAACACCAGCGCGTTCGGCGCGACCTCCAGCCGCTCCACCGGCCCGCCGCGCGCCCCGGTGATCGGGTTGGCCGGGAACATCCTGATCTCCTCCACCAGCCGCACGCCCGGAACCCGTTGCAGCACCGCGAAGACCTCGCCGAACTGCACGGGCCTGCCGAACTCCCACCCGTCGCCGTCGCGCCCGCCGCGCAGCGGGTTCAGGTACCGGTACAGCGAGGCCAGCGCCTCGCGCCGCACCCGCTCGGCCTCGGACTCGGCGGCCACCAGCCGCGCCACGACCGTGACGCCCTGGTAGCGCGGCGGTTCGACCACCAGGCGGCTGCCGATGAGCCTGCGCTCCTCCAGGTACCGGGCCACCGTGGTCAGCAGCTCCTGCCCCGGCATGAGCTGCTCGAACCGCAACCGGTCGTCCTCGTCGGCGACCGCGTCGGGCACCAGCAGCACCCGCGCGCCGTGCTCCGACGGCAGGCAGCGCACCCTGGCCAGCGACGGCGCGGCCTGCTTCGCGAGCAGCTCGTGGTCCTCGGCGGTGACCGCCCGCCACTGGGCGCGCAGCTGGTTGGGCACCCGCTGCTTGGCCTCGGGCACGGTCTCGGCCTCCACGCCGCCGCGCGCGGCCTCCCGGTTGACCACCTCCGCCACGTACGGGACGGAGCTGCGCAGCACCGAGATCGCGCCGCGCGCCACGTTGCCGCCGCGCCCGCCGCCGGTGCGGTAGCGGGGAACGCGGATCACCGCCCCCTTGGCGGGGGTGGCCCCGTAGCGGCGCAGCCCGCCGTCGGCCTCGCGCACGGCGGGCGGGAACCGGATCTCGCCGGTGCCCGCGTCGAGCACGACGTGCCGGTCGTCGGGGCCGGACGCGCCGAAGTCGTCCACCGCGGACCAGTCGACCCAGCCCTCGCCCTCGGACACCTGCACGACCACCGGCGGACCGTCGAGCAGGACCGGCGCGGAGGGCAGCGAGAACCGCTGGCCGGGCACCCCGGCCGACTCGCCGACGACGACGTCGGTGCTGGTCTCGGCGTGCTCGGCGACCGTGGTGCCGCCGATGGTGTAGGCCTCGACCTCGCGCACGGTCGGCGACTCGGAGTAGAATGGTTGCCCCGCGACGGGTTCCACGACGCGGCAGCGCAACCACCCGGCGGTGCTGCCCGCGATGGCCGACTCGACGTGCCCGGCAGGCACGTGCAGCACCACCTCGCCGGGCCGGTTGAGCCCGCCGGTGCCGTCCTCGTCGACCTCGCACGCGGTCCACCCGGCGCCGTCCCAGGCCTCCCACACCAGCGGCGGCTGCCTCGGGTCGACGCCGATGCCCTCGACGCGGCTGTCCAGGCGCAGCACGACCGCGCAGCGCGGCACGGCCGCCGACAGGCCGATCAGCATCGCGTCACCGGCGCGCGGCGACGGCTGGAACACCTGGACGTTCTTGCGGGTGTCCGGGTCGACGTCGGCGTTGCCGCGCAGGTCCCTGGTGCGGTCGGTGTGCTCGCCGCCGTCGGTGCGGGTGACCAGCTTGTCCAGCTCGCACGGCACGATCGGCAGGTCGTCGGTGGTGGCGAACACGACGCCGCCCGTGCTCTCGCCGCCGACCGTGGTCACCTCGGTCCCGGCGGGCAGCAGCACGGTGTCGGGCTGGGCGGCGGACAGCCAGAACGTGACGCCCGCGCGGGCGGCGGTCGGCGGGAACAGGCTGACGCCCAGCAGGTCCAGGAACGCCAGGTGGTTCTTCTCCGGCACCCGGTTCAGCCGGTAGACGAGCTGGTCGACCATGTGCGCGAAGGTCTCGATCAGCGTGACGCCGGGGTCGGAGACGTTGTGGTCCGTCCACTCCGGACAGCTCTGCTGCACGTACCGCTTGGCCTCGTCCACGAGCTGCTGGAACCGGCGGTCGTCCAGGTTGGGGGCGGGAAGCATCAGACGACCTCGCTCTCCTCGGAGGGGATGGTGTAGAAGGGGAAGACCAGGTTGCGCGGGTCGTTGGTGCTGCGGATCAGGTAGCGCACGTCGATGTAGAGCGTGCCGGTGTCGACCGCGTCGAACGCGACGACCACGTCGGTGACCTCGATGCGCGGCTCCCAGCGCTCCAGGGCGGTGCGCACCTCGCGGGAGATGTCACCGGCGGTGGCCCCGTCGGCGGAGGCGAACACCAGGTCGTGGATGCCGCAGCCGAACTCGGGGCGCATGGGCCGCTCCCCCGGCGCGGTGCCGAGGACGAGCCGGATGGCCTCCTGGATCTCCTGCTCGCGCTCGACCATGCCGATGCCGCCGCGCGCGTCGACGCCGAGCGGGAACCCCCAGCCCCGGCCGATGAACCCGCTCACAGCGGCCCCCCGACGAAGACGGTGCGCAGCGGCGGGATCGGGATGATCTTCGCCCCGCACGAGGTCTGGTCACCGACGACGGCGGCGGGCAGCCCGCCGACGAACACCCTGCTGGCCAAGGACTTCCCCGGCAGCACCAGGTTCGCCACGCTCGCGATGGCGTGCGGCGGGATGACGCAGACGTGCTGGGCGCTGACCACGGCGGCGGGCAGGCCCTGGATGAGCACGGTCATGGCCTTCGCGGACTTCGGCGGTCCGATCGTGCCGCCGTGCGTGGTCTTGTCGTTGACCCTGGCCGCCATGGGCATGGTGGTCCTCCTCGCGCTGTCCCGGTGTTGCGGTCCCGGCTCAGTTGAGCCGGATGGTGCGGCCCTTGACGACGACGTCGCCGGTGAAGCCGGTGTCGATGTCGACGCCGGTCCTGGCGGACACGTCGACCTTGCGCCCGGCCTTGAGCTTGATCCCGCCCCGGCCCGCGTCGATCTCGATCCCGGTGCGGGAGAGCGTGATGCTGCACCCGCCCCGACCGCCCTGGACCAGCCGCAGCTCGTTCTTCTTGCGGTCCAGCACCACTTCGAGCTCGTCGTCGCCGGACCCGAGCCGCACGCCCTGCGCGGCGGCGCCGTCGAGCAGTTCGAGCCGGTCGCCGCCGCGGTTGACCAGGGACCGCCGGTTGACCTTCCCGCTGCGGCCGTCCACGAGCTTCTGGTCGTGCCTGGACGGCTTGTCCACCCCGTTGTAGAGCCCGCCGAGCACGTAGGGCCGGTCCAGGCTGCCCTGCTCGAACCCGACCAGCACCTCGTCCTTGACGTCGGGGCTGAACACGCCGCCGCCCCCGGCCCCGCCCAGTTGCACGGTGCGCACCCAGTCCGAGACGTACTTGTCGTCCAGCCACGGGAACTTCAGCCGCACCCAGCCCCGCTGGCCGTTGCCGATCTCCTTGACGTCGGTGACCTCGGCGATCGCCAGCCCCGGCATCCTCGGCCCCCTGGCCGGGATGGCGTCGTGGGCGACCAGGCCCGCGAACGAGCGGTCCGGCGAGGCGCTGACCAGCACGGTGGTGCGGTAGCCCCGGTTCGGCTCGATGACGTGCGTGACGGCGGTGGCGGTGTAGCGCCCGCTGAACGCCGCGCCGACGTTGCCCAGCGCGATCGGGACGCCCGCGCGCAGCTGCGGGTTGCCCTCCACCACGGCCTCCAGCTCGCCGTAGCCCGCGCTCAGCGACTCCTCCAGGGCCTTCGCGGCGGCGTTCGCCTCGGCCTGCGTGGCGTACGGGGTCCCGGCGGCGAGGAGCTTGCCGCCGGAGGTGAGCTTGGCGGCCTTGGTGGCGAGCAGGCCGGGCACGACGGTCTTGCTGGGCTGCGGCTTGCGGGTGGCCACGACCTCCTTCTTGGTGGCCTGGTTCCAGCCGCGCACCTCGACGCCGCCGGTCTGCTCGTTCGTGCCGAGGACCGCGCGCAGCGCCATCAGGTTGCGCCCGTACTCCAGCACGTACGGGCTCTTCTCCGCCGACGTGGTGGGCGCGGGCGCCTTGGACGCGGGCTCGGGCTTGACGAAGTCCAGCACGCCCTTGTCGTCCACGCGCACCAGCGCGCCGTGCTCGCGGGCGAGGGTCTGCAGGAAGTCCCAGTCCGAGACGCCGGCCTGGCTGATGTGCTGGTAGGTGATCGGCGCGGCCTCGACCTTGCCGACGGTGAGCCCGGCGTTCTTGGCGACCTTGCGGATGATCGCGGTCGCGCTCATCTCGTGGAACGCCTCCACGCGGCGTCCGCGCAGCAGCCGGTGCGCGCGGTTCATGGCCCGCAGCACCGTGTACGAGCCGGTGCCGTCGACCTCCAGCTCGATGGAGGTGACCTCGCCCCGGAACAGCAGCTCGTTCGCGTTGGTGCGGGCCGAGGCGACCGACACCTCCAGCGGTGAGCCGAGCGTGATCCCGGTGTCCTTGAGCAGCTCGTGCGAGCCGTCGCGGTAGGTCAGCACGGCCACGTCGGGCAGCCCGACGTTCTCGTCGACCACGCAGCTGACCAGCTCGTCGTCCCACGGGGCCTTGACCGGGCCGCCGCCCGCGACGACGGCGCTGGCCGCGAACGCGCGCCCTTCCTCGGTGCCGCTCACCGGCCACCTCCGTCTGCCAGGGGCACCAGCAGCTCGGTGCCCGGAACCAGGACCATCGGGTCGTCGATGTCGTTGGCCTCGGCGATGACGCGCCAGGCCGTGGGGTCGCCGTACTCGTGGAAGGCCAGCTGCGCCAACGTGTCCCCGACGACGACGCGGTGCGTGCGGCTGGCCTCGTCGGACCCGGAGGTCGGGTTCTGGCCGGGCGGGTCGACCCCGGCCTCCTCGATGGAGAGCGAGCAGGTGGCGCGCAGCGGTTTGCCGTCGACGTCGAACAGCGAGTAGTCGACCGACAGGCTGGAGAGCACCCCGTCGAACGAGACGGACTTGGCGGTGCCCCACTCGAAGCGCACCCACGGGCTCGCGGGCTTCTTCTTCGCGATGCTCCTCTTGGTGGGCACGCACGCCACCATGAGGCTCTCGATGCGCTGCTCCACCGAGTTGTCGTGCTTGGCGGTGGCGTCCAGGAACACCTGCACCGACAGGGTTCGCGGGCCGCTGCCGACGAACTCGGGCAGCGAGGCGGACCCGGCCATGCGGGCGGGCTGGCGGCGCCACTCGGTGGACTTGGACAGCGAGAGCGCGTTGGGGTTGAACTGGAACTTGACGGTGGCGAGCTTCCCACCCGGTTTCGCGCCGACCCTCGGGGGCGGCTCCATGATGACCAGGCGGGCCTTGACGAGGCTCGCGCCCGAGGTGGGCGGCACGGCGGTCTTCCCTTCTTCCCGGTCTCAGGAGGCCTGGAGGCCCTCGTGGGCGATCTCCAGGGTCTCGACCGCGGCCGAGGAGCTGGACGGGTCGAACGACGGGCCCTGCCAGCGCACCGGCACCACGCCGATGACCTGCCAGCGCACGATCGGCTTCAGGTCCGGGGTGAGCGCGACGATCTCGCCGTCCTTCTTCTCCACCTGGCGCACCGTCTCGTCCAGCCAGCGCAGAACCTTGGAGGAGTCCTCGGTGACCGGGCGGGTCATGGTGATGTTGGTCCAGGTCATGCGGGTGGGCAGCTGCCAGGCGAACCCGTTGTTGCCGCCCTCGTTGTAGGCCTCGACCTCCATCTGCGCGCCCAGTCCCTCGCAGGTGTGGAACGTGCCGAGGCTGTTGCCCGCGATGGAGAGCCGGAAGTACACGGTGCTGGCGAACACGTCCGCGCTCATCGCTCGTTCCTCCTGCTTCGGGGCCGCTGGTCCGGTGTGGTGGGGCGGGTCAGCGGCGGTGGTCGTGGGGGCGGCCGACGCGGTCGCGGTCCCGGCGGATCTCGTTGC
The DNA here is from genome assembly GCF_024171695.1 of Actinosynnema pretiosum. Classification (GTDB taxonomy): domain Bacteria; phylum Actinomycetota; class Actinomycetes; order Mycobacteriales; family Pseudonocardiaceae; genus Actinosynnema; species Actinosynnema pretiosum. Next base: position 13,792 of record NZ_JAMTCF010000036.1, read on the forward strand.
GCATCAGGCGGGAGAGGGGTTCGAGGAGCTTGCGGGCGAGGGCGTCCAGGTCGGCCCGGTCCTGGCCCTGCTCGTCCTTGTCGACGTCGGGGGTGGTGAGGGCGCTTGTGACGGCGGTGGGGCCGATGGCGGGTTCGGCGGGGGTGGTGGGGGTGGTGGGGGTGGCGGGTTGGGGAGCCTGGGCGTTTCGCTGGACCTGGTGCCGGGTGGTGCCGCCTGTCCTTTGGACGGCCTGGGTCGCTTGGCCTGCTTGGCCTGCTTGGCCTGCGGACGGGGTCGAGCCGTTCCGCTTCGCCGCGAACCGGGGGTTGACCCACTGGAAGGAGCCGGTGGTAGTGGTGACGGCGGGGCCTGCGGTCTCGGCCACGACGCTCGGGCTTCCGGTCGGCTGACCGGTCACCGGCGCCGCGTGGGGTTGGGCCGAACCGGTTCGCGCTGGGACAGCTCGCGTTGCGCTGGTCTGGATCGCGGCGCTCCGGGGTGCGCTGCCCTGCGGGACGGTGTTCCACGGGGTCGCGGCGCGCTGGACCGCCGTCACCGGGACCACCGGCGCGGCGGGCACCTGGTGCGGCGCCGAGGTGGACGGCGGACCGGTGTCCAGGCGGCGGGGTGGGATCGGGCGGACCACCGGGGTGGAGCGCCCGCTGGGCTTCGCGGCGCGCTGGACGGCTTGTTCGGCGCTCGTGGCGGACGCGGAGAGCTTGGGGCGCAACGGGTTCGTGGTGATCAGCGGGGCCGGGGCAGTGGCGCGCTGGACCGGGGCCTGGGGCCGGCTGGTCAGGCGGACCAGCGGGAGGCCGGTGGGGCTGATCGTCGCGCCGGGTAGCGGGGAGCTCTGGGCGGGCTTGGGCTGGCCCGGTGTGCGCTGAATCGGTTTGGGCTGGGCCGATTTGGGCTGGGCGGTCGCGGGGTGGGTTTCCACGGGGTGGGCGACCGAGGGGTGAACCGCCGCAGGGTGGACGACCGCGGGTTGCACGGGCGGGGTTTCCGGAGAGGCGCGCTGGACCTGCGGTCGCGCGGGGTCAACGCGCAGGCTCGCGATCGGCTGATCCGGCGAGAGCGGCACCATGCGCTGGACCACGGCGCTCGAACCGGGCTCGGCCACCTGGGGCTTGACGGCAGCGGACTCGACGGCAATGGGTTTGGAGGCAATGGGCTTGGCGGCAGGACCAGGATTAGCAGTAGGAGTGGGCTTGGTGGCAGGGCCAGGCTTGGCAGTAGGACTGGGCTGGTGGGCGCCGTTCCCGGTGGCGCTCTGCCTGGGCCGCGCATCCCCGTGGTTCGTGGCGGCTCTCTGGATCGGGGCCAGCGGGTTCGTGGTGGGCATGGCACTGGCCGGGATGGCGCTGATCGGCGCACCGAGGCCACTGGGGCGGACCACGGTGGGACGTGCCGGTTCCGAGGGCGTGGGCGAGGCTGGAGCCGAGGGGAGCGGGGCGCCCAGCACCGGCGCGGACCTCGGCCTGGTCTTCGGTTCCGGTGCGGTGGTGTCGGAGCGGGTCGCGGGCTTCTTGGTGTCCACCGAGCGCTGCACATCAGGCGTCGCAGCGGGGGCAGCCTCCGGGGCGTTCTTGACCGGGTTGGTCAACGGCAGCTCCGGGGTGGCCAGCGGCGTCACCTGGGGAGTGACGCGCTGGACCACGGCGGGGATCTGCCTGGTGGGCAGGTTCTCCGGAGTGCGGGCGGCGATCAGCGGGCGGGTCAGCGGCAGCAGTGGGACCGAGCGCTGCACATCAGCGCCTACCACGGGTCCTGGAACAGCGCTCGGCGTGGATTTGGGCGCTGTGGGCTTGGCGGGCGCGTGCTTGGGAGGCCCGGACTCGGCGGGAGTGGCCTTAGCGGGGGTGGCCTTGGCAGGTGCGGACTTGGCGGGTCGGACCGAGTTCGGGATGGCTCGGACGGTGCGCTTGGGCAGATCCACGAGTTGTTCGGCGGCACTGCGCTGCACCTGGGATGAACCGGGAGCCGCCGGTTCCGCAGGTGTCGCGGCACGACGCTGCACGAAATCCTGGGTGGGCGGGGTGACGGCCGGTTCCTGCGGGGTGACCACCGGCGCGTGCACCGAAGAAGTCGCCGATCGCCGCACAGCGGGCGTGGTGTTCTCGTGCCGTATGGCGGGGGTGGCTTTCTCCTGCTGCGCAGCGGGTTTGCGGCCGAGGACGCGCTGAACCCAGTTGCCCGCCTTGGCTCGGAACGTCTCGAACTGCGGCTTGGTCGTGCGCGCGGGCGCCTCGCCATCCACCACCGGTACAGCGGCCGGCTCGACGTCCGAGGATTCCGGCGTGTCCAGGGGAAGGTTGGACACCGCAGGTTTCCCACCGCGCTGCGCTCGGCGTTGAACCGGGCGCTGTTGTTCCCGGTCGCGCGTCGAACCACCCCTGGCCCGCTGCACCTTTACCCGTCCAGCCTCCCGTCCCGCTGCCCGTCCAGCCGCCCGTCCCGGTCCCCGTTCCGCTTCCGCTTCCGGTTGCGGTTGCGCGTCCGGCTCGTCGCCCGACGCGGCGCGGAAGACGAACTCGCCGCTGTCGCCGTACTCGGGCGTGGCCAACGGGCGCAGCTGGGCCACCCCGCGCACCACGCCCACGGGCGCGTCCGCGCTGAGCGAGTGCCCCATCGGCCCGGTGCCCACCGCGTGGTCCTGCCAGGAGGCGAGGCCGTCGCGGAAGCGCAGCCCGTCCCCCACCGGGAGCTCACCGCCCAGGACACCGCCGCCCCTCGGCGCCGCGCGCCACCCGCCGTCCCACGGCGGCAGCGGCGCGGAACGGCGCTGCACCACGACCGGCCCGCTGTCGGCAGAAGCGGCACCGTCGCCACCACCGTCCCCGCCCCGCCGCCCGCGCGATCCCCAGCGCACCCGGCTCACCTCCCCTCGTTCACCCTCGTGTTGATCCGCGCGATCTCCGCGACCCACCGCCTGCGCTCGTGGTGCTCCAGGTCCAGCACCTCGTCGCGGGACCAGTGGAAGTGGTAGGCCACGTACGCGACCTCCTCGTGCAGGCGGTCGGCCGCGTACGTCACGATTCCCCCAGGCGCCCACCGGCCAGGTCGACCTCGAACGCGGCGCCGCACGACGGGCAGGCCACGCCCGCCCTGGTGTGCCCCTCGCTGTTGATCCGCCGGTAGAAGTCCTGGAGGAACGCGATGTCCGTGGCGTACATCTGCTCCACGACCCCGGCGTGCACCTCGGGCACCGAGCCCAGCCGCGTGATCACCTGGCTGAGCAGCACCACGCTCAGGTAACCGGGGTTCTCCTTGACCCGCAGGTCGATCTGCGGGCGCAGCTCGTCGCGCGCGGTCGCCAGCCGCATCCGGCCGTGCCGGTGCACCTGGCCGTCCGAGTCCACGTACCCGCGCGGCAGCTCGAACTCGAACTCGGTGCGCAGCCTCGGGGTCGCGGAGTCCGCGCCCCAGGAGGACTCCTGCCGGGAGGTGGGCCCCTCGGAAGGGGCCCGCTCCGGCTGCCTGTCGGTGACCAGCTCGTCGAGCTGGTCGATCGCGATCGTCCGTCGCCTCATTCGACCTTGATCTCCTCGAACGTGAGGGTCACCTTCTCCGTCGCGGCGGTGGACTCGCCCGCCTTGAGCGAGGGGCCCTCCCAGCGGCTGGCCCACGCGTTCATCAGCTGCATCCGGCGCACCGTGTTGCCCTCGGTGTCCTTGACCTCGATGGTGACGTTCTGCCGGGCGGCGCTGACCGCGCCGTTCTCCAGGGTCTCGTTGAGCCACTTGGACAGCTCGTCGCTCTGGTCGAGGCCGCGGGTCAGCGTGACCTCGCCGCCCTTCTGCGCGCCGGGCTGCTTGCGGATCAGCGGCTTGCCGGTGGCGGTGACCTGGAAGACCTCGACCACGTCCTCCTCGACGGTCAGGCCGCTGACCTCCTGCAGGGACTCGACCGTGTAGCCACCGAGCTGCACGCCGAAGATGTGTGTTGCGAGGGCGTCGCCTTCAGCCATTGCTGTGCTCACCTTTCTGCTTCACGCGCCGGTCCCGGCGCGCGCGGGTCACTCGCTGACGAGGCTGGTGCTGTCAGAGAACTGCGCGAGCCGGAACACGACGAACTCGGCGGGCTTGACCGGCGCGACGCCGATCTCGCAGATGACCTGGCCCAGGTCGATCGACTCGGTCGGGTTGTTCTCCGCGTCGCACTTGACGTAGAACGCCTCGGCCGGGGTGCGGCCGAACAGCGCGCCCTGCCGCCACTGCTCGGTGAGGAACGCGGTGATGTTGCGCCGGATGCTGGACCACAGCCGGTCGTCGTTCGGCTCGAACACCACCCACTGGGTGCCGATCAGGATCGACTCCTCCAGGTAGTTGAAGAGCCTGCGCACGTTCAGGTAGCGCCACGCCGGGTCGGAGGAGATCGTGCGGGCGCCCCAGATCCGGATGCCGCGACCGGCGAAGGCGCGGATGCAGTTGACGCCGATGGGGTTCAGCAGGTCCTGCTCGGACTTGCTGATCCCGGTCTCCAGGTCGACCGCGCCGCGCAGCACCTCGTTGGCGGGGGCCTTGTGCACGCCGCGCTCGGCGTCGCTGCGGCCCCACACGCCCGCGACGTGCCCGGACGGCGGGACGAAGGTGTTGCGCCCGCTGGACGGGTCGAACACCTTGATCCACGGGTAGTACAGGGCGGCGAAGTTCGAGTCGTAGCCCGCTTCCTCCAGCCGCCAGTTCCGCACCCGCTGCGGGGTGAGGCCGGGAGGGGCGTCGAGCACGGCGACCCGGTCGCCCATCTGCTCGCAGTGCGAGATGACCGCGAGCTGCACGGTCTTCACGCCCTCCAGGTCGATCTGCCCGCGCTGGTAGGAGCTCATCAGGTCGGGGACCGCGACCATGGTGACCTCGTCGACGCTCTCCAGGCCGCCGAACCCGGTGCGCGCCTCCGCGTCGCCGAGGTACTCCTGCGGGTCGATCCTGGCGGGCACGCCGCCGGATGACGCCGGTGCGCTCGCGCCGGGCAGCGCCACGGTCTGCTTGTCGGGCTTGGCGAGCGCGCCGCTGGGCTGCTCGACCACCTCGACCAGCCTGGAGCGCTCGGCCAGCTGCGTGGCGACGTAGTTCTTGGCGTTCTTGCGGGTGGACACGTCGTGCGTCTCCACGACCCGGTTCCCCTGGCGCACCAGCAGCTTGAACCGGTCGTCGGGCGGGTTCTCGCCATCGGCGTCGGCCACCTCGACGGACACGTCGCCGCCCGCGTCGGGCAGCGACCGCACGGTCAGCGCGCCCAACCGCACCGGCTCGGCCCTCGGCGGCTCGGCGCTCTCCTGCCGCTCCCCGCCGACCCGCACCACGTACGCGGAGCCGCCGCCGTTGGAGAAGTAGCCGTAGACGGCGTGCGGCAGGTAGGCGTCCTCGGTGAAGCCGCCGAACAGCTGGACGAACTGGTTCCAGTTGGCGACCAGCGTCGGCCGGTGGAACGGCCCGCGCTCGGCGAAGCCGACGAACGCCGCGACGGCGGTGCCCACGCCCTCGATCGGCCGCGCCCCGGACTGGACCTCCTCCACGTACACGCCGGGCGACAGGTACTGCGGCATGGTCCGCTCCTCCTGGGTTCTCCGCTCTGGCGAGCTCCCGCGCTCGGCGGGGGTCGCGCTCCGACCAGGAAAGCCTCTCTCCACCGGGAGCTCGGCGGCAGGACCGCCGGACCACCGCGCGGTGCACGGTGACTGCCTGAAAGGGCAAGCGCGCGCGGGTGCCCGATGGGGCAGGCGCGATGCCCTGCCGATGTCCCCCGGAACGGTTCACCGGGACCACGCGGAGCGGAGCATGGGGTGGTCCCAACCGTGACCCCGGCGAGGTGCCCGCGTGCGCGAGACGAGGAAGCAGCAGGAAGAGCAGAGCAGCCGCAGGACCGCGCCCACACCGGTCGGCGAGCGGATCGACACCGCAGGGGTCGGGGAGGTGCTGGAGCTCCAGGACGCGATCGGCAACCGCGCCACCGCCAGGAGGATCGCGGCGCAACGGCAGGCGGAGCAGGAGCAGGACGCCGACGACATGCCCACCGCCCAGCGCGCGCTGGTGGACGCCGCGCTGCGCTCACCCGGCAGGCAGCTCGGCGGACCGATGCGCGAACGGTTGGAGAGGTTCCACCAGACCGACCTGTCCGGCGTCCGACTGCACAGCGGTGCCATCGCCCAGCGCTCGACCGAGGCGATCGGCGCGAGCGCGTTCACCGTGGGCAACGATATCGTCCTCGGTCCGAACGCCAACAACGCGAAGACGCTCGGCCACGAGACCGGCCACGTGAAGCAGCAGTCGGAAGGCGCGGTCGCGGGCTCGGACAACGGCGCAGGGCTGAGCATCAGCGACCCGAGGCACCATGAGGAGCGGTCGGCGGACGCGGACGGGAAGGCCTTCGACTCGGGTGCCGAGCACGCCCCGTCCCTGGGCTCGCACAGCGGCGGTGCGGAGAGCCACGCGGGACACCACCACGTGCAGCGCTTGACCACGAGCGACGACGACTCCTCCTACCGGACGTCCTCGTCGGGGAGCTCGTCCTCCGAGGAGTACTCCACCGACGAGTCGTCGGACGAGGAGGAGTCGTCGTCCGACGAGGACCGGCCGAAGAGGGCTCCGGCCCAGAGCGGGACGGGACAGGACAAGTCGAAGGCCGGACTGGTCAAAGCGGTCCAGGACGTGGTGGCGGAGGGCACCTCGGCCCACGGCGGCGGCAGGCACGGCCGGGTCACCGAGCAGGCGCGGTTGCGCTTCAACCGTCCCTACGAGCACCAGCGGGGCCAGCAGACGGTCTCCCAGCTCAGCCTGCTGCTGCACGACACCCTGCGCCGCGTCCAGGACGACCTGGCGGAGGTCCAGGGGAGCTTCACCAGGCTCAGCGACCGCGAGGTCCAGGGCATGATGATCAACGACCGGCTGATGTTCGCGACGAACTTCAACGACACCATCGACAATGTCGAGACGAGGTTCCAGGAGGGGATCGCCCGGCTGCGCCAGTTACTGAGGGAGCATCAGCAGGATGACGCGGGACGCACCGGGGGACTGCTCCCGGCCGACGCCAACGAGTACCGGGAGCGCATCGCCCGCGCCCAGCGCAAGATCGAATCGTTGATCGCGGGAACGCGCGAGATGGCGAACCAGGCGACGGCGGACGCCCTGCGCGCCAACCTCAACGGCCCTGTAGTGGTCGTCGACGCGGGAGCGGCGAACATGCGCGAACTGCTCACCGCCCCCGAGCACCGGGGAACCACGTTCCTGCTGACCTTCCGGGAGTCGGACGGCAGGAACCGGGAAGGTGAGCGGAGGCCGAAGTCGATGCACGCCGAGCAGAAGCTGCTGGTGGCCATCGACCGGTCCGGGCTGAAACCGGACCAGGTCAAGGGCGAGTTCGTCATCGTGGGCAAGTACCGCCCCTGCATGGGCTGCGCGGCGGCGCTGCGCTACTACCAGGAGGCCATGGGGTTCGAGACCCTCCAGTACAACCCCAACTACGGGCACTTCTACACCGACTCCGTGGAGAGCTTGGCCTCGCACCTGAGCCACGTCGTGGGCGACCCCCGCTACCTGGAGTACATCAGGGAGATGGTCAACGCGGACGGTGACAGTGGGAACCGCAACGCGGTGAGCACCTCCGCGCTGTCGAACCAGGAGCCCCCCGCCGAGCACGACGACGTCAACGGCCCGGAGATCCGCATCGACGCGAGCGACGCGCAGGGGCGCGGCTACCGGACGCCATCGGAGAGCGAAGGGGAGGGGAAGAAGACCGCGCGGGCCAAGGTTCCCTACAAGCCGGGTGCCGGGGGGCGCCGCATCGGCAAGGGGACCAAGAAGGCCTCGGGTGGCCGTCGCGCGCAGCGCTTCCTCACCCCTGCGCAGGAAAAACTGGTGCGCGACACGTGGTTGAGGGGCAATTCCGAGGAGCAGGCCGCTCTGTTCAAGCACTTCAGCAAGCGGAAGGGTGACGAGGGACCGCCGGTGTCCCAGAAGGAGCTGTCCGAGGCCACCCAACCGAAACCCGGCGAGGAGGACCAGCGGAAGGGCGCGACGCCCAACAAGGTCGGCCACCTGGTCAACGACAAGACCGGGCACAAGGACCGGGACAACGCGCGGGCACCCGGCACCGCTCCGAAGAGGGTGCCCACGCGCGGCAAGAAGGCCGATCCCACCGCCCCGAAGAAGCCCAGGGGGAAGGGGGACTTCAAGAAGGGCGGCCCGATGGACTCCGATGGTGAGAAGGAAATCAACAAACTCATCAAGCAGCGGCAGCCGAGCTACGACCAGCTGAGGGAGAAGGCCGAGGCCGACGGGAAGAAGGTCAAGCCGGCCTTGATGCGGAAGGAGCTCGGCCAAGGCATCGCCGACCTGCGGAGCGAGTACAACATCGGTGGCCTGGCGGGAAAGCTCGTGATGTCCGAGGACGCGCTGCGCAAGCACCTCAACCGCACGTACGGCAAGCTCAACGAGAAATCGGCGAAGAACACCGCTCCGCCCCCGCCTGCCGCACCCGCCCGCGCGGAGGACGAGGACGTGGTGATGGGAGGCATGGACGAGGAAGCCCAGGACGAGGAGTCCGGGTACCCCGATGTGCCCGGCTACCGGCACTTCGTCGACTACGGCACCGGGCAGCACTACTACCAGGACCGGGACGGGGGCCAGTACTTCTACGACCTGGACAGGGGACAAATGACGCTGATCCAGGCCGGACTGGAGGTCTACGACCCCGACGAGGTCGTCGCGGGACCCTCCGGAACCAGGTGGGACGACCACATGGAGGTGGACCCCGGCGCGGAGGCGGACACCGAGGAGGAAGAAGACGACGTGCTCTCCGACTCGGCGATGCAGGTCGACGAGGAGGACGAGGTCTACGAGGGGAAGGGCAAAGGGCGCTCGCGGCGGGGGTAGGGGCGCAGCCGAAGGCCCGGCCGGGACCACCCGGCCGGGCCTCGTGCCGCGCCCCTGCCCAGGGTCCGGTCAGCCCGGCGCCAGCCAGGGGCCGAACTCGCTCTCCAGCACGAGCCTGCCCAGCTTCCGGTACTCCTGGTGGATCGCGTCCACCAGGTCGGCCATCGTCACCGGGCGGTCCCCCGCCGCCGCCAGGTAGGCGGCGGTGATCGCGCACGCGCGGATCGACCCGCCCGCCAACTCGAAGCGCTCCGCGCAGAACGCGAGGTCCACGTCGTCCGCGCGGGGCAGCGCGGGAGCGAGGCAGCGCTCCCACAGCGCCCGGCGCTGCTCGGCGTCGGGCACCGGGAAGTCCGCGATCACGTCGATCCGCCGGGTGAACGCCTCGTCCACGTTGGAGCGCAGGTTGGTGGTGAGCACGGCGATGCCGTCGAAGGACTCCACGCGCTGCAGCAGGTAAGCCGATTCCACGTTGGCGTTGCGGTCGTGGGCGTCCTTGACCTCCGAGCGCTTGCCGAACACGGCGTCCGCCTCGTCGAACAGCAGCACCCCGTGCACGCCCGCCGCCTCGGTGAAGATCCGCTCCAGGTTCTTCTCCGTCTCACCGATGTACTTGTCCACCACCGTGGACAGGTCCACCACGTACAGGTCCATGCCGATCTCGGCGGCGACCACCTCGGCGGACATCGTCTTCCCGGTCCCGGACTCACCCGCGAACAGCGCGACCACCCCGCGTCCACGGCCCCCTCCGGGGCGCATCCGCCACTCCCCCAGCACGCGCTCCCGGTGCCGGGCCCGCATCACCAGCTCGGTCAACTGCTTGCGGGTGTGCGCGGGCAGCACCACGTCGTCCCAGCCGACCGAGGGCACGATGCGCCTGGCCAACCGGTCGAGGCCCGCCCCGTTCTGGGCGCGCACCCCGGCCCGCACGTGCGCAAGCCCGACGGGACCGCCCTGAACCGCCGCCAAGCCCTCGGCGACCGCCACCGCGCGGTCCAGCTCCTCCGCGCCCAACCGGTAGCCCGCGAGGTCCGGGAGGAAGCCGGGATCACCGCCCAGCGCCTCGGTCCACCGGGCGGCCAACCGGTCCGGCGCGGGGGACGGCACCGGCACCGGCACGACGGGGCGCGGGCTCCACCGAGGGTCCCAGTGGCCGGCGCCGTGCAGCAGCAGCGGCACGCCCTCCGCGCGGGCGGCCAGTTCGCGCAGCAGCCTGACCCGCTGGGGCAGCAACGGCTCCAGCGGTCCCAGCACCAGTCCCGCACCGCGCAAACGGGCCTCGCGGACGGTCTCGGCCAGCGCGGGGTGGTCCTGGTCGGCCAGCGCCACCGGGTCCACGACGAGCGCGTCCCACCCGCTGCTCGCCAGCGCGGCTACGGCGATCGGCCCGGCGTCACCCGCCGGGTCGCGCAGGTGCAGCGCGCGAGCACCGCCGCTCAGCGCGTCGGCGAGCCTGCCGACCAGCTCGCTCTCCGGTTCCCCGCGCGGGGCGACGACCCGCGCGAACGCCGCCACCTCGGGCGCGAGCGCGTCGTCCCCCAGCAGGTGCGCCACGACCCGGTCGGGCACCCTGAGCGGCCGGGCCAGCGCCGGGTTCTCCGGGGTCTCCACCACGACCAGACCGCCCGCCACGAGCGGCGAGGTGGCGGACAGCCGGAACCGACCGGGCCCGGCGACCGGGGCGCCGCACAGCCGCAGTGCGAGCCCGACCGTGGCCCTGCGACGGCGCACGTCGTCGTTGAGGTAGGCGTAGAGGCTCTCGAACCGGGCGTCCACGTCAGGCGCGATCGACACCAGCAGGAGCTCGACGTCCAGCGGGAACAGCCGGAAGTCGCGGGCCAGCCTGGTCAGTCGCAGGTCGGAGCGCTCGGGTTCGGCGACGGCGGCGGGTGGGTGCAGCGGGGGTTGAACGGGCTGGTCCAGCACCCGCCGCACGGCCTCGTCGGTCAGGTAGAGCCCACGATGGGGGTCGAGCGGGCTCCCGTCGTCATCGGCGGCCTTCTCGACGGCTTTCCTGACCCGGCGCTCGACGGCACCCAGCCTGCGCCACAGGTGCGCCACGTCGGCCGCCCGCGCTCGGGCCACACCTCTCAGTCGGTCCGCCACCGCAGGCTCCCCCACCAGGTCCACCGCCGCACCGATCACGTCAACCGCCCCCGACGGCGGCGCGAACCCGCCACGGGCAACCGGGACCTGCGCGCCCCGAACCCCTCACCCTCCGCCCTCGACGGCCCGTCGTAGCGGAGCCTGCGCGGGTCCTCGTGCGCCTGCTCCGAGGTCCGCAGCACCACGCCCTCGGTCACCGGCGGCCCGGCATCGGTCCACTCACCGGCCAGCGGCGAGATCACCTTGAGGTCGATGGACGGCTTGAGCTCACCGCCCAGCGCCGACCACACCTCGGCGGTCGCCCGGTCTTCCCGGACCGGCCTGGCCGCGGTGAGAGTCACCGACAGGTTCAGCTCGGCGAGCGTGCCGGTCAGCCAGGACGGGGCCATCCGCTCGTTGCGCACCAGGCACGCCAGTACCTCCGAGAGCAGCCGGTGCTCGTCCTGGGGGCGGTTGGTCCACGCCGTGACCAGGTAGGACAGCTCGAACCAGCGGGCGGGGGCGCGCCAGCCGACCACGACGCCCCGCTCGTCGCGCCTCTCCGCGCCACCCGCGTGTCGCCGCCCGACGTCCTCGCGGATGTCGTACAGGAACACGTTGACCGTGGGCGCGTTGCGCCGCGCGTTCCACTCGGTAGTGGGTGCGTCGAACACCAGCTCGCTACCTCCCGCAGGAACACCGCCCGCGGCGAACAACCTGCGGATCGCCTCGTCCACCTCGTGGATCACGCTGACCTCCCCGCGCTCGAAGCACGCAAACCGTCCACAGTGGACCACCCTCGCCCGGTCACCGCCGGTTCACCATGTCCGGCGGACCGATCGTGCCTGGCACCACCAGGAACGGCGTGGTGGCCGGCCGGAACCCGTCGCCGGACGCGGTGATCACGCGCGGCCCGGTCTGGTCCTTGGGCAGGATCAGCAGCTGCGCGATGAAGCTGCCGTCCTGCCTGGGCAGCGTCGGCGCGGCGGCGGCCGTGATGCCCGGCTCCCAGTTCAGCCGCACCGGCGTGCCGGGCGGGAAGTCCAGTCCCCGCACCGAGGTGACGAACCCCGGCTCGCCGATCGGCGGCACCGCCACGATCCTGGGCAGCAGCACCCGCACCTGCGCGGTCGCCGCGTTGTCCCCGGCGTTGTCGTCGCTCCCGGTGGTGCGCACCACGCCCCGCGCCACCCCCTGGCCCGGCGCGACCGGCGCCAGCACCACGGTGAGCGTCTGCGCGCCACCGGGCGGCAGGTCGCGCAGCGCGCAGGCCGTCGCGGAGCACCCGGCGGGCAGCGCCGCGACCGGGATCCCCCTGGGCAGCGCCATCTCCAGCCGCAACCCGGTGGCGTTCGCGCGACCGCCGTTGCGCACGGTGTAGACCACGCTGGCCCGGCCGCCCACGTAGGACGGGGTGGGTCGCACCGCGACCGCGAGCGCGGGACCGGCCTGTGGCGGCGCGGGCGGCGGCGGTGGTGGCGGAGGGGGCGGCGGGCTGCTCGGCGGGGTGGTCGTGGTCGGCGGGACGGTCGTCGTGGGCGGCGCGGTGGTGCTGGTCTGCGCGTCCACCACCGGCACGACGGTGCGCGCGCTGTTGTCGGCGGCCTCGGGGTCGACCACCCCGCCCGCCACGCCCCACCCGATCTCGCCCCGCCCGGCGGTGACCCCGGTGACCACGGCGACGACCGTGACCTCCTCGTCCGGTTGCACCACCCCGAGCTGGCAGGCCAGTCCCGCCACGTCGCACGTTCCCCGCGGGGTCCGCAGCTCGTCCACCCGCACCCCGGTCGGCGGCACGACGGTCAGCGTCGTCGTGGACGAGACGCCGGGCCCGTTGTTGGCCACCACCACGGGGATCTCGGTGCTGGTCCCGGTGGTCACCTCGGGCGTGCTCGACGGCGCCCGCACCGCCAGGTCCACGGTGATCCGCCAGCTGGGTTCCTTGTGCCTGCCGGGGAGCGCGTAGTTGACCCGCGCCTCGGCGAGCCCGCCTGCGGTGAAGTCCACCAGCGCCAACGTCTCCGGCTGCTCGGCGGCGGCCCCGCGCCGGGTGGAGACCACCAGCCGACCGCCCTCCGGGGAGAACGCGGCGTCGCGCGGCTGGTACGGCCCCGGCTCGTTGACCACGGGCGCGCCGCACTGGTCGCCGCCCTGCGGGACCAGCACGCGGCAGGTCTCCCGGTCGAGGTCGAAGGAGATGAGCGCGTCCTGCTCGCGGTTGAACACCAGGTCGCCGCTGTCGGGGCTGAACACCGAGCTGTCGTCGGTGACCTGGCACGGCGACGCGGCGCCGCACGCGATCTCGCTGATGTCGCGCTGGTTGCCCAGGGTCGCGGCGTCGGCGGTCCAGATGTGGTTGTCGCGCACCTCGGTCCCGGTCTCGTCGTCGAACACCACGCCCCTGGTGAACGACAGCGTCCGCCCGTCAGGCGACCACGCGGGCTGGGTGTCCTCCTGCCCCTCCGCGCCCGGCGGCGGGACCAGCTCGCGCAGGACCTGGCCGGTGGAGGCGTCCGCGATGGCGATCCGGCTCGGCCCGCTGTTCGGCCGGATGCCGCCGGGCGAGCGGCGGGTGATGGCGATCTGCTCGCCGTCCGGCGACCAGGCCGGGTCGAACTCCCAGTCGGTGGGCAGCCGGTCGGAGACGTTCAGCCGCACCGGGTCCGAGCCGTCCGCGTTCGCGGTCCAGATCCGCTGCAGGCGCGAGCCGAGCGGTCCCTCGAAGGCGGTGTAGACGATCTTGCGGCCGTCCGGGGAGTAGGTCTGCCGCAGCGTCCACGGGTCGTAGCCGCCGGTCGGCTTGAACAGCAGCCTGGAGTCGGACGCGATGTCCGGGTGCTCCAGCGCGAGCGCGATCCCGAGGTCCCTGGGATCGGTCCCGTCCGGCTGGATGTCGTGCAACCGCACCTCGTTGCGCACCGACGCGGTGGTGCGGGCGATCAGCAGCGTCCCGGTGAGCGGGTCGCCGATCCAGGCGGGCGCGCTGACCTGCCGGTCCTCCCTGAGCAGCAGCTGCGGCGAGGCCCCGACCGGCTCACCGCCGTCGCCCGCGACCCGGTACACGCCCTCCCTGGGGTCCTCCTCCAGGCAGCCGCAGCTCAGGAACAGCAGCGCCGCCCCGTCCGGCATCCACACCGGCCACCGGCCGCTCCACCCGCTCTGGTTGTCCGCGAAGAAGTCCCGGCTGACCCCGTCCTCCAGCACGCGCAGCGTGGCGCGCTGGTCCGCGGGCCCGACCTTGTAGACGATCCGGTCCTCGGTCGGGTGCCACACCGGTTCGCCCGCGCCACCACCGGGTTCGTCGGTGAGCCGCGTGGAGGGACCGCCCGCGAGGGGCCTGCTGCGGATCTGCCCGTCCGCGCTGAACGCGACGCGCTGCCCGTCGGGGGAGATCGTGGGCCACTCCTCGGGGGCGGCGCCCTCGGGGGTGATGCGGCGCAGGTTCGTCCCGTCGACGTCGACCGCCCACAGCTCGCCGCGCCCGGTCGACCGGACCTGCTGGAACACCACGGTGCCCAGGTCGGGGGTGAGCTGCGGGTGGCAGGCGTACATGCCCTCGGTCAGCTGCACGACGGACCCGTCCCGCTGGCGCAGGAACACCTGCGGCAGCTTCTCCGCCCGCATGCTGACGAACACCACGAGCCCGCCGCGCGCCGACACCTCGTCGTCGAAGTGCGCGGGCCGGTCGGAGAGCAGCGGGGGGCTGGGGGCGTTGGTCGGGTAACCGTTCTGCGGCGCGGGGAACTGCCCGATCCCCCGGTGCTCGGTGCCCGCGTACGCGACCCGCTGCGGCGGTGGCGGGTCGTCCTGCTGGGCGGGCGCCACCCCGCTGTGCAGCACCACCACGACGCCGCCGAGCAGCACAGCCACGACCGCCACCACGACGGCCCTGAACCTGGTGAACACCGCGCACCTCCTCACGTCGGTCCCGATCCTGGCCGCGCGCCCCGCCGGGGAGGGAGGTCCCGGCGGGCAGCGCGGGGGAACGGCTGGTGGTCCGTTCGGGCAACCCGGCCGCGCGGGGCCTCAGATGAGCCCGTGGCGCATCACGTACCCGACCGCGTGCGCGCGGTTGCGCAGGTTCAGCCGGGTGGTGACCTCGTGCAGCACGTTCTTGACGGTCCGCTCGGAGAACGACATCTTCACCGCGATCTCGGCGGTGCCCAGCCCCTCGGACACCAGCCGCAGCATGTCGGCCTCGCGCGGGGTGAGGGTGGACAGGCTGGGCGCGTTCGGGTCGAGCACGCTGCGCCGCAACCGGCTGACGTGGTCGAGCAGCTTGCCCAGCAGGTCGCCGGGCAGCACCGCCTCGCCCTTCGCGAGCGCGGTCACCGCCGCCACCAGCCGGTCCTGGTCGGCGTCGCCCCTGCGCACCACGGCCACCACGCCGCAGTCGACGACGGTCTGCAGCGCGTCCTGGTCGAACCGGCTCACCACCACGCCGGTGCGCACGGTCGTGGCCCGCTGGAGGCGGCGCAGCAGCCGCGCGGACGGCTCGTCCACCTCGTCCACCACCACGAGCGCGACGCGCGCGCGGTGCTCCTCGCCGAGGGGCAGGACCTCCACCTCGGGGCGCGGCTTGAGCTGGTGGGTCACGCCGGTGCGCAGCACCTGGTCCGCCGCGTACACGGCGACCGGAATCCTCGTCGTCATCCCGACTCCCCTCGCTGGTGGTGCGTCCCATCGTGGGCCCGGCGGCAGGAGGTCGGGCAGGGGCGCGGGTGCGCGAGTGCACGGGTTTGCCCGCACAGTGCCCTTTTCTCCCTCCCGGACGGCGGCGCGGGCCGCCTAGCGTCCCCCGCGTGACCGCAACGACCGAATTCGGTCTCCCCACCGTGGTGGTGACGCCCGGCCAGGAGACCAGCACGACGATGACGGTGCGCAACGACAGCGACGTGGTCGAGGCGTACGAGTTCGAGGTGGTGGGTGAGTGCGCGCCGTGGACGAGCGTCGAGCCCGCGCGGCTGTCGCTGTACCCCGGCACGTCTGGCCAGGTCGCGGTGCTGCTGCGCCCGCCGAGGGCGTCCACCCCGAGGGCCGGCGAGATCCCGCTCGGCGTCCGCGTGCTCCCGTCGGAGCGCCCGGAGGCCGTCGCGGTGTCGGAGACGACCGTGGTGGTGGAGCCGTTCGGGCAGCAGCGGGCCGAGCTGGTCCCGCAGCGGCGGCGGGCGTGGCGCAGCGCGCGGTACCACGTGCGCCTGCACAACGAGGGCAACACGGCGGTGTCGGTGGCGCTGTCTGCGGCGGCGTTGGACGACCGGCTGACCTACGAGCTGCCGCAGCGCCCGGTGTCGGTCGAGCCGGGCGAGGCGACCGAGA
This sequence comes from Actinosynnema pretiosum, assembly GCF_024171695.1. Lineage (GTDB taxonomy): Bacteria > Actinomycetota > Actinomycetes > Mycobacteriales > Pseudonocardiaceae > Actinosynnema > Actinosynnema pretiosum. The sequence continues at coordinate 30,051 of NZ_JAMTCF010000036.1, forward strand.
TCGACTTCCGGGTGCGGGTCGGGAAGGTCCTGTGGTTCGGCAAGTCGGTGGAGTGGCCGCTGAACCCCGTGGTGACCGCCACGGGTCCGGCGGCGAGCGGCGCGCCGGGCGCCACCCTGGTGGACGGCGGGGCGGTGCTGGAGCACCCGCTGGACGGCGAGCTGGTCCAGCTCCCGGTGTTCTCCCGCTGGCTCCTGGCCCTGCTGGCGGCGCTGCTGGCGCTGGTGCTGGCCTGGCTGCTGCTGGTGCGCCCGGCGATCCAGTCGGCGGCGCGCGAGGCGGCGGACGACCGCGCCGAGGAGATCGTCGAGGCGGGCGGGGTGAACCCTGACAACCCCGGCGGTGGCGGCGAGCAGGGCCAGGGAACCGGAAACGGCAACGGCCAGCAGCCGGGAACCGGCGACGGCGGCCAGCAACCGGGCCAACCCGGCCAACCGGGCACCGGCCTTGGCGGCGGCCAGCAGGGTTCCGGCACGATCGAGGTGGGCACGGCGGGCGGCCAGCAGCGCCAGGGCACCTACACGATCCCGGACGGCAAGCTGTTCCGGATCACCGACCTGGTGGTGAGCAACCACCAGGGCGACGAGGGCGTGCTGACGATCTCGTTCGGCGAGCAGCGGGTCCTCACGCTGGCCCTGGAGACGTTCCGCAACCAGGACTTCCACTGGGTCGCCCCGATCGAGATCCGGGAGAACGACACCGTGACCGCGCTGGTGCAGTGCACGAAGCCAGGCACCCCGGCGACGGGCCAGCAGTCGCAGCAGTGCTTCCAGACGCTGAACGTCAGCGGCCTGCTGAACGACCTGCCGGAGGAGTGAGCCCGCGCTCCGCACAACCCCAAGGAACCCCCGGCCATACTCACAGGCCGGGGGTTCCGCTTCCCACCCCTCAACGCCGCGAACTCCCGCTCCACCACGACAGCTCACCCACTCACGAACTCGACCGCTTCGCGGGCTGCGGGGCGAGCGCAGCGAGCCCAAGCAGCCCCACTCCCGCGTCCCTCGTCTCCGTTTGGCCTGGCGCAGCCCAAGCGCACTTGTCAAGATGCCGCCGCACTGCCACGGCAGACCAACAAAGTCATCCGGCGTCTTGACGAGTGTGCTTGCCTGAAAGGAGGCCAAACGGAGACGAGGGACCCGGACCACCGCAGGGGTACAACCGCACCACAAGACCAACGGTCACCGGCCGACAGAGCTAGTCCCTCTCGTTTTTGGAGGCCTGCCCCGCCGGCGAGGCGAGCTCTTCAGCTCTTGAGCCCTTCCTCAACCACCGACCCACCAGAACACCCACGCCGCCGGTTCCACTCGTCCAGCAGCGCGTTGATCCAGGCCCCCATCAGCCGAGCGGTCTCCGGGTCCCCCCGCCGCAGGTGCTCGACCTGCTCCACCCTGGTCGCCCGCAACTCCTCCGCGAGGTCCCCCACCTCGACCCCAGCCCCGGTACCGCCCCCGCCCCAGCCCCCACCCTCATCCGCGCCCACCCCGCTCACCGCGCACCCGCCGCGATCCGGAACGCCTGGATGTACTTGGGCAGCTCCACCAGCGCCCGCTCCCAGGTGTCCGCAGCGATCTGCCCGGCGAACACCGAGTCCACCACCAACCGCTCGACCTCAGGCGCGATGTCCCCCCCAGGCGCCGAGTGCAGCTTCCGCGACACCTCGGCCCGCAGCAGCTTGGCCCGCACGACCTCCAAGGTCTGCTCCAGCTCGGCGATGACCCGCTCGGCCTGCTCGGCAGGCACCACCAGCCACCCCTTGCGGGCGAGGTGGAGGAACAGGTCGCCCGCGAACCGCTCCCCGGAAGCCCCGGTCTCGCCCTCAGGCCGCATCAGTCCACCTCCGCGCGTCTGCCCAGAGCCCACCACGTCCGCCGACCCCGGCCAAGTGGGTCAGCGGGGTTCTGCCCCTCCGTACCAGGGGTGCTGCCCCCAGCGCCGTTCCCCCGGACGAGTGAACAACCCCCGTTTCCTGAACCGTTCCCCACCACATCGGCGTGTGCCCCCTGTCTGAGCGGACCGGGAGGATCGCATGTCGGGTCGGGGACTTCGGGTGGAGCTGCTGGGACCGCTGCGCGCCTGGGCGGACCCCGGCGAACAGTCCGAGATCGCGCTGGGACCGGCCCGCAGGCGCGCGGTGTTCGCGGTGCTCGCGGCCCGCGCCAACCAGGAGGTGACCAGGCAGGACCTGGTGGACGCGGTCTGGGGCGACCAGCCGCCGCCGACAGCCGTGGGCGCGCTGCACACCTACGTCTCCGGCCTGCGCACGGCACTGGGCGAGGACCGGGCGGCACTGGCGTCGGGCCGCGCCTCCTACTGCCTGCACGTGCCCGACGACGGCCTGGACACCGCCGGTTTCGAGCGCTCCCGCCTGACCGGGGTGCGCCTGCTGGGCGCCGGTGACTGGTCCGGGGCGCGCACCGCGCTGACCGGGGCGCTGGCGCTGTGGCGCGGAACCGCGCTCTCCGGCGTCCCCGGCCCGTTCGCCGAGGTGGAGCGCCGCAGGTTGGCCGAGCTGCGCCTGGGCGCCCTGGAGGCGCACGCCCGCGCCGGTCTGGAGCTCGGCGAGCACACCGAGGTCCTGGCCTCCCTGTCCGCACTCGTGGCCGAGCACCCCGGCCACGAGTCGCTGCGGGAGCTGGTCATGCTGGCCCTGCTCCGCTCGGGCCGCCGGGCCGAGGCGCTGAAGTCCTACCAGGACGCCCGCCGCGCGCTCGCGGGCCAGGGCGTGGAACCGGGCCCCGCCCTCCGCGCGCTGCACCAGCGCGTTCTGCGCGAGGACCCCGGCGCGGCGGCCGTGGCGGAGGTGCTGGCGGCGGGCCCGGTGCGCGCGGACCGGATCACCCGCGTGCGGGACCTGATCGCGGGCCCGGCGGGCTGGGACCGGGCGTTCTCCGAGCAGCACCCGACCGTGGTCCGCCACTCCCCCGACCCCGCCGCACGCCGGACACCCGACCGCCCCACCTCTCGCCCAGCCCCAACCCCAGCCCCACCCCCCCGCAGCTTCCTGGGCCGCACCGAGGAGCTGACCCTCCTGCGCGACCTGATCGCCGACGTGCGGTCGAACCGGAACGGCCTGCTGTGGCTGGAGGGCGACGCGGGCATCGGCAAGTCCGCCCTGATCGCCGAGGCGCTGTCCGGCGCGGCGGGCTGCCGCGTGGTCGCGGTGGCCGGGACCGGAGGCCTGTTCGGCGACCCCGCCACCGCCCCGCTGGTCGCCGCCGCGCTCACCGGCGCGCCCACCCCCGAGCCGCTGGTCCTGCTGGTGGAGGACCTGCACGCGCTGTCCGAACCCGACCTGCTGATGTGGCACCGCCTGGCCACCACCGCGCAGGCCACCCGCAGCTCCCCGCTGCTCCTGCTCGCCACGTCCCGCCCGGTCACCTCGAACCGCGTGCTGCCCAGGCTGCGCAGGGCCGTGCGCGTCCGGGGCGGCCACCTGCGCACCCTGCCGCCACTCCCCACCCCCTACATCGCGGCGCTGATCGGCCAGGTGGTGGGCGCCCGCCCCGGCGCGTCCCTCCTCGAACTGGCCCGCCGCTCGGGCGGGAACCCCCTGTGCGCCGAGCGCGTGGCGACCTCCCTGCTGCACCGCGACGCCGTGCGCGTGGTGGACGGCGTGGCCGAGGTCGACGAGTCGGACCTGGAGCGGGTGCCCCCGGCGCTGCTGTCACTGGCGGCGGGGGTCCTGGAACCGCTGTCCGCAGCCGCCGGGGAGGTGCTCCGCTGCGCGGCCGTGCTCGGTCCGCGCTTCCGGGTGGCCGAACTGGGCGCGCTGACCGGCCGCACCGTCCGCGAGCTGCTGGGCGCGCTGGACGAGGCGGTGGCCGCGTCGGTGGTGGTGGACCCCGGTTCCGGCGAGGAGCTGGCGTTCCGCACCCCGTGCCTGCGCCGCGCCCTCCTGGCGGGCCTGCCCACCACGACCCTCAGCGCGCTGCGCCACCGGGCCGCCCAGGCCCTTCACGCCCTGGGCGCGCCCCCGGAGCGCATCGCCGCCCTGGAGCCGGCGTTCCCCGGCTGACCGCCCGTCACAGGTGCCCTTCCCTCCGCAACCAGGAGAAGGCCACCCACCCGATCGGCACGCGCGCCCAGAACGAGATCAACCGGTGCAGCAGCGCCACCACGAGCGCCATGGACGGGTCGAGCCCGACCGCCGCCAGCTGCGCCGCCAGCACCAGCTCGGCGGCCCCGGCCCCACCCGGAACCGGCACCGCGCCCGCGATCGCCGTCCCGGCGGCGGCGACCAGCAGCAGGTCCCCCAGCGGCACGTCCCCGCCGAACGCGGCCACCGCCGCCGCCAGCGCGGCCGTCGACCCGAGCAGCGCCACCACGTGCCCGGCGAGCACCACCGCGCACCGGCCTGGCGTGCCGAGCCCCTGCCCCATGCCCGCGAGCGCGTCCAGGATCATCACCCGGCTGCGCCGGACCAGCAGGGCAGCCGCCAGCACCACCACGACCGCCACCGCGACCAGCCACCCGATGCCGGGGCTGAGCAGCTCGCTGACCCGCCCGGAGGTGGCCAGGAACGGCAGCACGATCATGACCGTGATCAGCACCGAGGTCCCCTGCACCGCGCCGACCGCGCCGACCGCCCCCGGCGTGGGCACCCCGTTGCGCCCGAGGAACCGCACGTTGGTGGCCATGCCGCCCAGGTTGGCCGGGGTGACCAGGTTCCCGAACGAGGTGGCCAGCTGGGCCACGGTGGTCAGCCCCCACGGCAGGTGCACGGGCGAGGCGGCGCGCAGCGACAGCACGTTGCCCAGCACCGGCAGGGTGGAGGCGGCGATGGCGGCCAGCACCCAGGCGGGGTCGGACTTGACGAACACCTTGCGCAGGATGCCGCTGTCCACTTGGTGCGCGAAGACGGCGAGAGCCACCACGACGACCGCCACCGCGGCGAACTTGAGCAAGGTCGTCCGGTGCTCCGCACCGCGAGTGATGATCACGGATCCAGGATGGACGGTCCGAGCTGAGAACGCGTCACACCACGGGTTGATCGGCGTGTACGACTTCCGCAGTACCCCTGACCTGCGAATGTGCGACGGAGGTGTGGTTTGGTGCGGCGTGTCGGGGTGTTCGCCCTGAGTGATCAACCTGAGAACCTGCGGTTTTCCCCTTCGGAGAACCGGACATGGTGGACATGTTGGGCCGTGTGATTCGTCACGCGGCGTGTTCGGTTTGATCAGCAAAAAGGGCCCCGGAGCACGCCGGACGCGCCGCGGGCCGCCCCGCCCGGTCCAGGGTGGACGGTCGGCGAGCCGGCCACCCCGCTCCGACCACGGCCCTACCCCACCGCCGAGGGCGCCGCCGAGGACCCCCTGGTGATCAGCTCCGGTTGCACCACCACCCGGTGCACCGGCCGCTCTCCACCCGCCCGCAACCGCGCCGCCAGCAGCGCCACCGCCGCCCGCCCCACCGCCGCCTTCGGCGGTCGCACCGCGGTCAGCGGCGGCTCGCACAGCTCCGCCATCTCGTCGTCGTAAGTCACCACCGACAACGCCCCCGGCACCACGATCCCGCGCTCCTGGCAGCGCTGCACGAGCGCCAGCGCCTCCGGGTCCGAGTGCACCAGCAGCGCCGTCGTCCCGCTCTCCAGGCACCGGTCGAGCAGCGCGTCGAGCTGCCGCGCCCAGTCCGGGTCGCGGTGGTCGCGGGTGCTCACCTCCGGCACGCCCTCCAGCTCCAGCCCCAGTTCCGCGCACGCCTGCCGCCACCCCCGGCGCAGGTGCGGGGCGGTGGGGCTGCTGGTCGAGGCGCACAGCCCGATCCGCCGGTGCCCCAGCTCCGCCAGGTGCCGCACCGCCGAGGCGGCCCCGAGCCGGTGGTCGCTGACCACCGATTCGAGCAGCCCGAGCCCAGGGTCGCCGGAGTCGCGCTCCAGCAGCACGACCGGCACTTCGGCAGACCGCAGCCAGTCCACCAGCGCCGCCCCCTGGCTGCCGGTGGTGGTCGGGGCGACCAGCAGCCCGTCCACGCCGACCGAGTCGACCAGCGCGCCGAGCTGGCGCAGCTCGTCGTCCGCCGCGTACCCGGCGCCGCGCAGCACCACCCGCAGCCCCAGCTCGTCGGCGGCCTCGCGGACCCCGCGCACCACGTCCGGCCAGTAGTAGACCAGCGACGGCACCACCAGCCCGACCACCGCGCCGGTGACCGCCCCGGCGCCGCGCCCGCCGCTGGTCGGGGCGGTCGCGGGCAGCTCCAGGGTCGCGCCGCCGTGCACCCGCCGCACCACGCCCTCCTGCGCGAGCCTGGTGATGTCGCGGCGCACCGTGATCGCCGAGACGCCCAGCCGCGCCGCCAGCTCGTGCACCCGCACCGCGCCGTCGCGCCGCAGCAGCTCGACCACCCTGGCCCGCCGCTCCACGGGCAGCATCGCCCGCGCGTTCGTACCCGTTGTCATCCGGCGATTCTGCCCACCGCGCGCGGGTGATCACACGTGATCGGTTGTGCGCACCGGGGATTGACGTCGGAAAACCGATCACCCACGATCTGCCCCACGGCTCCCTCGCCCGGCGGAAGGGATCGGCGTGACCGGACAACGACGACGACCGCGTGCGCTGCTGGTGATGGACGGCTCGACCTTCCGGACGCAGTTCCACGCCCCGCAGCTGAGCAGGCTGGGCGAGCTGGCCGACACCGCCGACCCGGTGTGGGTGGACGAGCTGGACTCGCCGGGAGCCCGGCGGGCGCTGCGCGGCAGCGAGGTGCTGCTGACCTCGTGGGGCTGCCCAGGGCTGACCGCCGAGCGCCTCGCCGCCGCGCCCGAGCTGCGCGCGGTGTTCCACTGCGCGGGCACGGTGCGCCCGCTGGTGAGCGAGAGCCTGTGGCAGCGCGGGATCCTGGTCACCACCGCCGCCGACGACAACGCGGTGCCGGTCGCCGAGTTCACGCTGGCCGCGATCGTGTTCGCGGGCAAGAAGGTCCCGTTCCTGGCGCAGGACGCCCGGCGGCACCGCGCCGACTGGTCGTACCGGGCCGCGCGCGGCGAGCTGTCCAACCGAGGACGGGTGATCGGCCTGGTCGGGTTCTCCCGCGTGGGCAGGCGGGTGGCGGCGATGCTGCGGGCGCTGGAGGTCCGGGTTCTGGTGGCCGACCCGCACGCCGACGCGGCCGAGGTGCGCGCGGCGGGCGCGGAGCTGGTGCCGCTGCCCGACCTGCTGCGGGCGTGCGACGTGCTGTCGCTGCACCTGCCCGCGCTGCCGTCGACCAGCAACCTGATCGGGCGGCGGGAGCTGGCGCTGCTGCGCGACGGCGCCACCGTGATCAACACCGCGCGCGGGGCCGTGCTGGACACCGCCGCGCTGGAGCGCGAGTGCGCGGGCGGCAGGCTGGACGCGATCCTGGACGTCACCGAGCCCGAACCGCTGCCCGCCGCGTCGGTGCTCTACGACCTGCCCAACGTGATGATCACCCCGCACGTGGCCGGGTCGCTCGACTCGGAGGCGCGGCGGATGAGCGACAGCGCCCTGGAGGAGCTGGCCCGCTACCTGGACGGGCAGCCGCCGAGGTCGCCGGTGACCGCCGAGCGGCTGCGGGTGAGCGCGTGAGCGCGGACCGGGAGCTGTCCCCGATCACCGGCTGGACGCGCGGGCACTGGACCGCGCTGGCGGACCGGATGCTGGACGCGGTGCGCCCGCTGACCTCGCCCGGCGGGGCCAGGATCGTGCTGCCCGGCCCGACCGGCGGCCTCGGCGCGGACGTCGACGGCCTGGAGGGCTTCGCGCGCACGTTCCTGCTGGCCGGTTTCCGCCTGGCCGGGGAACGCGGCCACGACCCGGCGAACCTGGCCGAGCGCTACGCGGGCGGCCTGGCGTCCGGCGTCGACCCGGCGTCCCCCGAGCGCTGGCCGCGCCCCGACGAGCACGCCCAGGCCAAGGTGGAGGCGGCCTCGCTGGCGCTGGTGCTGGACCTGACCCGGCCGTGGCTGTGGGACCTGCTGCCCGAGCGCACCAGGGACCAGGTGGTCGACTACCTGTCCCCGGTGGTCGGCGACGACACCTACCCGCGCTGCAACTGGCTGTGGTTCCGCATCGTCGCGCAGACCTTCCTGCGCTCGGTCGGCGGGCCGTGGCGGGCCGAGGACGTCGAGTCGGACCTGGCGCTGCACGAGGATTTCCTGCGCGTGGACGCCTGGTACTCGGACGGCGACGAGCGCGCGTTCGACCACTACAACGGCTGGGCGATGCACCTGTACCCGGTGCTGTGGTCGAGGATGCGCGGCGCCCGCGAGATCACCGATCGGTCCACTGTGGACACCGCCCGCCTCGACCGCTTCCTGCTCGACTACGCGAACCTGATCGGCGCGGACGGCTCCCCGCTGGTCCAGGGCCGCAGCCTCACCTACCGCTTCGCCGCCGCCGCGCCGCTGTGGGTGGGCGCGCTCGCCGAGGTCCCCTCCACCCCGCCGGGCCTGCTGCGCCGCGCCGCGTCCGGGATCGTGCGGCACTTCGCCGACCGGGGCGCGCCCGACGAGCGCGGCCTGCTCACCCCGGGCTGGCACCACGCCTGGCCGGGGATCGCCCAGTCCTACTCCGGCCCGTCCTCGCCCTACTGGGCCGCCAAGGGGATGCTCGGCCTGGCCATGCCCGCCGACCACCCGGCGTGGCGGGCGGTGGAGGAGCCGCTGCCGGTGGAGACCGCCGACCGGCTGTGGACGGCCGCCGCGCCGGGCTGGCTGGTCAGCGGCACCCGCGCGGACGGCGTGGTCCGGGTGGTCAACCACGGGACCGACCACGCCGCCGAGGGCGCGCACGTCGGCGACTCCCCGCTCTACACCCGCTTCGGCTACTCCACCGCCACCGCGCCCCCGCTGTCCGAGCGGTCCTGGACCACCCCGGCCGACCAGTCCGCCGTGCTCCTGGACGCGACGGGCCGCGCCACCCACCGCGCCGGGATGTCGTTGCTGCGCACCGGACTCGTCGACGACGGGCAGGTCGCGCTCGGCGCGTCGCGGGCCCGCGCGCACTGGCTCGCCGACACCCCGCCCGCCCGCGACCACGGCTCGGGCCGCACCGGCGCGCACACCGACGCCGCGCTGATCACCGCGGTGTCGCTGCTGCGCGGACCGTGGGAGGTGCGCTGCGTCCGCGTCGACCCGCTGCCCGGGAACCCCGGCGCGCTCGACGCCGCGACCGCGCTGCGCGTCGGCGGCTGGCCCCTGGCCGCGCGCACCCGCCCCGAGGTGTCCACCACCCCCTCCCGCCTCACGATCACCGACGGCACGACGACGTCCACCCTGCTGACCACCGAGCCGGGCGACACCGTGGAAGCGCTTTCCGAGCACGACGCCAGCCCGCTCGGTCCACACAGCGCCACCCCGTGCGCCACGGGCCCGATCACCCCGAGCCGGTGGCGCGCCTACGCCATCGGTCTCTCCCGCACCCCGGAACCGCCCGACGCCCCCACCACGAGCCTCAGCTCGACCGACCTGCGCGTCACCTGGCCGGACGGCCGCACGACCGCGCTCGACCTGGCCGAGTTCCACCCCACCGCGCCCTGACCGAGGAGCGCCGACCGGCACGGACCGGCACCACCCTGAGAGGACGGGTCAACGATGATTCCGAACCGCCGCGCCGGATCGCGGGCACGACGCTGGGCAGGCCTGGCCGCCGCCCTCTCCCTGGCGGTCACCGGCTGCGGACCCGGCGCCGCCACCGACCCGAACACGCTCACCGTGTCGGTGTGGAACCTGGCCAGCACCCCCGAGTTCCAGGCCCTGTTCGACGCCTTCGAGCAGGCCAACCCCGGTGTCATGGTCAAGCCGGTGGACATCCTCGCCGCCGACTACCCGGAGAAGGTCACCACCATGCTCGCGGGCGGCGACCGCACCGACGTGATCACCATGAAGAACGTCACCGACTACGCCCGCCACTCCAGCCGGGGCCAGCTCCAGGACGTCACCGACCTCGTGGAACCGCTGAAGTCCCAGGGCCTGCAAGGACTCGAGGCGTTCGACACCGACGGCAAGTACTTCGCCGCCCCGTACCGCCAGGACTTCTGGGTGCTGTACTACAACAAGACCCTGTTCCAGCAGGCAGGCGTCCCCGCGCCGCAGAACTGGACCTGGGCCGAGTACGCCGACGCCGCGAAGAAGCTCACCACCGGCAGCGGCGGCGACAAGACCTTCGGCGCCTACCACCACGTGTGGCGCTCCGTCGTCCACTCCGTCGCCGCGGCCCAGAACGACGGCGACCAGCTGAGCGGCGACTACGGCTTCCTCGCCGAGCAGTACACCACCGCGCTGCGGATGCAGGACGAGGGCTCGGTCCTGGACTACGGCACCGCCACCACCCAGCAGGCCGACTACCGCAGCACGTTCGAGAAGGCCAAGGCCGCCATGCTGCCCATGGGCACCTGGTACATCTCCAGCATCGTCAAGGCCAAGAAGGAGGGCAACTCCCAGGTCGACTGGGGCATCGCACCGCTGCCCCAGCGCGCCGAGGGCGGCGACACCACCACCTTCGGCTCCCCCACCGCGTTCGCCGCGAACCGCAACGCCGACAACAGCGACCTGGCCCGCAAGTTCGTCGCCTTCGCCGCCGGGGAGGAGGGCGCGAAGGCCATCACGGCGGTCGGCGTCGTGCCCGCGCTGCGCAGCGAAGCGCTGACCGACGCCTACTTCCAGCTCGACGGCATGGCGAAGGACGAGCTGTCCACCACCGCGTTCAGCCCGGACCACGTCGCACTCGAGATGCCGGTGAGCAAGCGCAGCTCCGCCGTCGACTCCATCCTCAAGGAGGAGCACGAGCTGATCATGGTCGGTGACAAGTCCATCGCCGACGGCATCCGCGACATGGGCGAGCGCGTCCGCACCGAGGCCCCCGAGTAGACCCGTGCCGACCACCGCACCCACGTCACCGCCGACCGCCGCCGACCACGCCACCAGGCGCAGGCGGCGGTCCCGGCGCGCCGCGCTCGTCGGCTGGAGCTTCATCCTGCCGAACTTCCTGGGCTTCGCCCTGTTCACCCTCGTCCCGGTGCTCGCCGCCGCCGTGCTCGCGTTCGCCGAGTGGGACTCCTACAACCCGCCGCGCTGGGTCGGCCTGGACAACTTCAGCCGGATGCTGGCCGACCAGAACGTCCGGGTGGCGCTGACCAACACCCTGTACTACGCGGCGGGCCACATCCCGCTCACCCTCGTCGCCGCGCTCGGCCTGGCGCTGGTGCTCAACCGGCGGATGCGCGGCGTCGCCTTCTTCCGCACCGCCGCGTTCTTCCCGTACGTGACCTCGCTCGTCGCGGTCGCCGTGGTGTGGAACGCCCTGTTCGACCCGAACTCCGGCCCGGTCAACCAGTTCCTCGGCGCGCTCGGCGTCACCGACCCGCCCGGCTGGACCACCAGCACCACGTGGTCCATGCCCGCCGTGATCCTCACCAGCGTGTGGCGGGACATGGGCTACTACATGGTGCTCTACCTGGCGGGCCTGCAGGCGATCCCCGCCGAGTACCACGAGGCGGCGCGGGTCGACGGCGCGAACCGCTGGCAGCGCTTCGTCCACGTGACCCTGCCCTGCCTGCGCCCCACCACGTTCTTCGTGCTGGTCATGCTGACCATCCAGAGCTTCAAGGTGCTCGACCTGATCGTGGTGATGACCGACGGCGGTCCCGGCCGCAGCACCCTCGTGCTGGCGCAGCTGGTCTACCGGGTCGGCATCCGGGAGGGCGAGTTCGGCTACTCGTCGGCGATCTCCCTGCTGCTGTTCGCGCTCGTCCTCGTCGTCACCGCCGCCCAGTTCCGCCTGAACCAGCGGAGGCACACCCCGTGACCGCCCTGCGCGAAGCCCCGCTCGACACCGCCCCGCCAGTCCCCCAGCGCACCGACGGGTGGCGCGCGATCCTGGGCTACGCCGCCATGACCGCGGTCGCCGCCCTGGTGCTGATCCCGTTCGCCTGGATGGTGTCCTCGTCCCTCAAGCGCGACAACGAGGTGTTCAGCACCCCGATCCGCTGGATACCGGAGGAGCTGCGCTGGTCGAACTTCGCCGAGATCTGGGACCGCGTGCCGTTCCTGGCCTACCTGGGCAACTCCGCGCTGCTCGCCGTCGCGATCACCGCGCTCCAGGTGCTCACCGGCAGCTTCGCCGCCTACGGCTTCGCCAAGGTCCGCTTCCCCGGCCGCGACGCCCTGTTCCTGGCCTACCTGGCGACGATCGCCGTGCCGTGGCAGGCGTACATGGTGCCGCAGTACATCATGATGCAGAAGGCCGGGCTGACGAACACCCTGTGGTCGATCGTGCTGCTCCAGGCGTTCGGCGCGTTCGGCGTCTTCCTGATGCGCCAGTACTACCTGACGATCCCGGACGAGCTGTGCGAGGCCGCCCGCATCGACGGCCTGAGCGAGTACGGCATCTACCGCCGGATCGTGCTGCCGCTGTCCAAGCCGGCGCTGGCGAGCCTGGCCCTGCTGACGTTCGTGAACACCTGGAACGACTACATGGGCCCGTTCATCTACCTGACCAGCAACGAGCTGTGGACCGTCCAACTGGGACTGAGGTCGTTCGTCGGCCAGTTCGAGGCCGAGTACGCCATGATCATGACCGGCGCGGTGCTGTCCGTGCTCCCGGTGACGGCGGTGTTCCTGCTGGGCCAGCGGTACTTCATCGAGGGCGTGGCGACCACCGGCCTGAAGGGCTAGACCACGATGCTGACCCGCGTGACGCAGCAGTCCTGGGAGCGCCTGTTCACCCTGGTGTGGGCCGCCCTGCTGGTGAACCTCAACCTGACCGCCGCCCTGTCCCCGTTCCTGCTAGCCCTGGCCCTGGTAGCGGATCCCCTGGGTTCGTGGCCGTTCTTCCTCCTCCTGTCCGCGCTGTGCGGCCCGGCCCTGACCGCCGCTTTCTCCTGCTTCGCCGATCCGGACGCCACGTCGACCCGCCGGTTCTGGTCGACGTGGCGCCGGACCGCCGTCAGCGCGACGACGACCTGGCTGACCGCCGCCGCGCTGGTGACGATCCTGTTCCTGGACGCCAGGTTCCTCCTGGACACCCGCTGGGGCCCGGCGCTGGCCCTGTTCTTCGCCAGCGCCACCACCCTGGTCACCGCCACCGCTTTGGGCGTGCTGACCGGCCTGGCCGCCGGACCCACCACCCCGCGCCACCTGCTCCGCCCGTGCCTGGTGGGCGCGGCGAGGCGCTGGTGGCTGAGCCTGGCCAGCACCACGATCCTGCTGACGGCGGCGGTCTTCGCGCTGGCCGCCCCGCTCCCCGCCCTGCTCCTGGCGGCGTCCCCGCTCCTCTACGCGGTGTGGACGCAGTCCAGGATGAGCGCGCTCACCGCTGCCCACCCGACACCAGCAGCACGTCACCGGTGATCCACCGGGCCTCGTCGGACACCAGGAACGCCACGACGGGCGCGTAGTCGTCCGGAACCCCGATGCGCCCCAACGGGTTCTGCGCGGCGGTCGCGACGGCCTGCTCCGACCCGACGAACCCGAGCGCGCGCGTCCCGTCGGTGTCGGAGGCGCCGGGCGCGATCCCGAGCACCCGGATGCCACGCGGCCCCAACTCCTTGGCGGACACCACGGTGAACGCCTCCAGCGCACTCTTGGTGGCCACGTACACCGAGGCGTGCGGCGGGAGCCCGGTGGTGCCCGCCGTGGACACGTTCACGATGACTCCACCCGCCAGGTCCGGCTGAGCGGCGAACGCCTGCGTGGTCAGCACCGGCCCGAGGAAGTTGATGTCCACCTGCCGCCGGAAGTCCGCCACCCCCACGGACCCGACGGGCCCGAACACCACCACACCAGCGTTGTTGACCAGCACGTCGACCACCCCGAACTCCGCACGCGCAGCCGAGAACAACTCCACGACCTGCTCGGGATCGGCGACATCGGCCCTGACCGCGATCGCCCGCCCACCCTCGGCGCGGATGCCCGCGACGACGTCGTCCGCAGCCCCACGATCGGTGGCGTAGTCGACAACGACGTTCGCCCCCTCTGCGCCCAACCGCCGCGCGATCCCCGCCCCGATCCCCTTGCCAGCCCCCGTGACGACGGCGGTCCGCCCACTGAGCCTGCTGCTGCTGTTGTTGCTATTGCTACTGTTGTCGGACATCGTCCCCGCTCCCCACGCCGTTCCCCGGCCATCTGCCGGGCAGCGGGGACGCTAAGCGCGACCGGGAGCACCGGGAAGACAGCACTTTCCCGCAACCTGGTCACCGCGCGGTGACCGTCCAGGTCAGGACGCCGCGGCGACCGAGGACGCGGCGGACCCCACACCCGGCGCGCCCGGTTCGGCGAGCAGCTCGGCGGTGTGCGCCCCGAACCAGCTCAGCAACCCGGTCAACGGCACCGACAGGCTCTCCCCGAGCGGCGTAAGGCTGTAGGTGACCTGCGGCGGCACCGTCGGCTCGACCTCCCGGTGCACCAGGTTGGCGCGCACGAGCGCCTTGAGGTGCTGCGAGAGCATCTTCTGACTGATCCCCTCGACCCGACCCCTGAGCCGCGAGAACCGGTGCGGCCCGTGGATCAGCGCCGCGATGATCAACATCCCCCACCGCGTGGTGACCTGCTCCAGAACCGGCCGACTGGCGCACCCGGCCCCGACCCCACCGGCTTCGAGCACCCGCCCCGCGCACCCGGCCCCACCACCGGCCTCCAGCAACCTGCCCGCGCTCGCGAGCACAGCGGACCGCCCACCGTCGTCTTCGCCGTCCATGGCGGGCAGTCTACGGCGGGCAACCCGACAGCACTCGAAGTCCGCGTGAACGGGTTGCACTCAGGAAAAACACGATGAAGCGCTCTGCGACGAAACAGGCGGTCCGCCGCAGAGCAGCAAAATTGCCGTTCACTTCACCTTCGATTCTTCGAAAACACGCCCGAACGGAGCGTCAGAGGAACCGCGACGAGAACCAGGACAGCTCCCGGAAGGTAACGCGTCCACCACACACCAGTAGCCTTCTCAAGTAAAGCGCCAGCGACACCCGCAGCCACAGCAGCAACAACCAAACCTGCGACCACCACCCCGCGCCTACTTCTCTCTTGACTCATCTTCCCCTCGCCACTAATTGATAAAATTGCTGGTCAAAACGTAACTCACACCCACAACGGCAAAAAGTGAACCACCTATCGCGGTGCCCACACCAGCGCCTGCCGCGCAACCCACAGGCCCAAAAACGCACCCAAGCACACCAGCACCCGCACCAAGAGCTCCACCCACTCCAGCAAAAGAAGCCACTGTACTCAAGTCTTGAAGAAAGTCGGATTCGCCATACGCTCCCGTGGGATCGCTGCGGTTGATCGGGTCGCCCTGGGAGTAGTTGTACGGGTTCTCCTCCTGCCCGGTCGGGTCGGTCGACCTGAACCTCGCGAACGCGCTGTCGTACACCCGGTAGCCCAGCAGGTAGTGCCCCCGCTGCAACTGGTAGGCGCCCAGGTAGCGGAATGGGTTGGCCTTGGCCGCAGCCCCGGTGGCCGTGACCGCGCCGTACGGGGCGTAGCTGTACTCGGCGGCGATCAGGCCGTTCCCGTCAACGAGGGCCAGAACGCTGCCCTGGTAGTCGGTCACCGCCCCGTGGCGCGCGCCCGAACCGTCCTTCACCCCGACCAGCAAACCATTGGTGTCACGGGTGAATCCCGAGCGCACGCCGTTGTCCACGAACTCTGATACCCCGAGCGCGGTGCGCGTGAACACGTGCGTGACCCGACTGCCACCGGTCGGGGTCTCGGTGATCTGGTTCGGTTGGGTCTGGTCGGCGGTGTCGTAGGCGAACTCCATCACCCGCGCGCCCTCGTAGTCCCCGGTGCGCACCTGGTTGCTGGGGCTGTGGGTGAAGCTCGTCGCCGGGCTCGACGTGGACTTGTAGTTGCCCGCCCCGTCGAAGGACACCGCCATGTCGTTGATCTTCGTGTACTGGTCGGCGGCGTTGACCTCATAACTGCGCCCCTCACCGGAGAGCAGGTTGGAGGCGTTGTCCAGCCGGTAGGTCCCGGCACCGGCCGAGGTCAGCCTGCCCAGCGCGTCGTAGCCGTAGTCCGTCGTGACGCCCTTGACGGTCTTGGACTGGACCCGGTCGGTGTCACCGCCGTCGGGCCGGGTGAACCGGTAGGAGGCCGCGAGCAGCTCCCGGTCGCCGTTGACCACGGTGATCGAGGTCTGCCTGCCCGAGTCGTCGTACCCGGTGCGCTGCGTGGCGCCACCGGGGAAGTCCGTGCTGGTGCGCCGATCCGCGTCGTCGTAGCCGAACCCGGTGGTCCCGCCGTGCGCGTCGGCCAGCGAGGTCAACCGGTCCGCCGCGTCGTAGGCGTACGTGGCCGTCCCGCTCGGCGTGGTCAACGTCCTGAGGTTGCCCACCTTGTCGTAGGTGTACGAGACGACCTCACTGCCGCGCGTGACGCGGGCGAGCTGGTTGCGCGCGTCGTAGGCCAGAACCCGCGACACACCGGGCACCTGCGTACCGGTGAGGTTGCCGTTGACGTCATAGCTATTGGCCTGCAACACCTCCACGCCGCGCTTGACCGACACCACCCGGTCGAGCCGGTCGTAGCCGTACTCCAGCTTGACGCCGTTGCCGTCGGTGACGCCGGTCAACCGCGACAGCGAGTCATAGGTGTAGGAACTGGCTCCGGCGGGAGCGGGTGGGGCGACGGCGGTGAGGTTGCCGCGCGTGTCGTAGGAGTAGTTGGTGACCGCGCCCTTGCCGTCGGTCCGGGTCTTCACGAGACCGCGGGCGAAGTAGGAGTAGGTCTCGATGTCGGCGTTCAGCCCGGTGGACCGCGCCTTGGTCAGGTTGCCGTTGGCGTCGTACTCGCGGGTGACCTGGTTCCCCGACCCGTCGGTGACCTGCGTGGGCAGGTGCGGGTGAGCGGAGTCGGTGTACCCCACCACGTTCTCCGCGCCGGTCGGCAGCTTGGTGCCGATCATGTTGTTCAGCGAGTCGTACTCGCGGGTGGTGGAGTGCGACAGCGAGTTCGTGGTGGTGTTGACGTCGCTGGCCGCGGTCCAGGTCTGCGACTGGACGTGCCCGAGCGCGTCGGTCGCCTTGGTCTGCCTGCCCTTGTCGTCGAACTCGTGGGTGGCGGCATGGCCGTTGGCGTCCGTGACGCGGTTGTCGGCGTAGGTGCTGGTGGCTCCGCCCGGCTTGGTCAGCGCCGTCAACCTCCGCGCCGAGTCGTACTCCAGGCTGTAGGTGTTGCCACGCGGATCGGTGATCGCGCCGGGCAGCTTCCAGTCCGCGGCGTCGCGGATGTAGGAGACCTTGGTCCGCTCCCCCGCGCGGTCGGTGAACTCGCGGATGGAACCGCCGTCGTAGGCGTAGTCCCCGTACGTCTCACCCGCCGGATCGGTAATGGACCGGGGAAGCCCGTCGGCGTCGTGGGCGAAGGTCGTCACGCGCGTCTGCGAGTCGGTCACGGACGAGACGTGTCCCTCGGGGGCGTAGCCCATGGTCAAGGCGTTGCCGTTGCGGTCGGACTGCGACACCAGCCAGCCCGATCCGGTGAACAGCCAACGCTCACCGGAGGAGTCGAAGGTGACGACGTAGCCGCCCTCGGGCGTCCTGGTCAGCTTGGTGTGGAGGCGCTCGGCGGGCGCGAAGGAGCCGTCGGCGTTCTTGTCGAACCACACGCACTCACCACTGGGCCCGTACAGCAGCGCGCCCGTGTCGTACTGGCGCAGCCCGATCCGGTCGTAGCCCCGCTCCCAACTCCCGTACCCCTCCTGGGTGTTGAGGAACCAGTTCACCGACAGGTGCA
>NZ_JAMTCF010000037.1 GCF_024171695.1 Actinosynnema pretiosum
ACCGGCTTCCCCAAGGACGGCACCTCCTCGCCCGGAGTGGCGCGGATGTACTGCGGAGCGTTGGGCAAGCGGGGCAACTGCCAGGTCGGAGTCAGCGTGCACGCGGTCACCGACTGGACCTCCGCGGCGGTGGACTGGCGGCTGTTCCTGCCCGAGTCCTGGGACGACCGCAAAACCGACGACGAGTCGACAGCCGCGCAGATCGTCCGGAAGCGGGCCCGTTGCGCGATCCCGGACGACCGGCGGCACCGGGAGAAGTGGCGCCTGGCCCTGGACATGATCGACGAACTGCTGGGCTGGGGCATGCCCCGGCGGCCGGTGGTGGCCGACGCCGCCTACGGCGACAACACCGCCTTCCGTCAGGGGTTGACCGACCGCGGCCTGACCTACGCGCTGGCGGTCTCGGCCTCCACCAGCCTGCACCCGGCCTCCTCGGTCCCGGTCCCGCCGACCTGGTCGGGCACCGGCCGTCCACCGACGAAGACGACCTACCCGGACAAGCCCGTTACCGCCAAGACCCTCGTGACGGCGGCCGGGCGTTCGGCGGGGCGGTTCGTCCTCTGGCGCCACGGCTCCCGCAGGAGCGCCGGCAATCCGACCGCGACCATGCGCTCGCGCTTCCTGGCGTTGCGGGTGCGCCCGGCCAACCGCAACATCCCGCGCCATCCCGACGGCAGCCTGCCCGAGTGCTGGCTGCTGGCCGAATGGCCCACCGGCGAACCCGAACCCACCGACTACTGGCTCTCGACCCTGCCCACCGACATCCGGCTGCGCGACATGGTCAGGATCGCCAAGATCCGCTGGCGCATCGAACACGACTACCGCGAACTCAAAGACGGCCTCGGCCTGGACCATTTCGAGGGCCGCTCCTGGCTGGGCTGGCACCGCCACGTCACCCTCGCCTCCGTCGCCCAGGCGATCTGCACGAAGCTGCGCCGCACCCCAAAAGTCCCTGCGCAGGTCTGACCCTCTACGCCGTCCTGCGCGAACTTCAGGCATTACTCGCGGCCTGGACCGGTGTCTGCCACACCTGCGGACAACCCGTCCGGGCCACATCCACAGCACAGAAACCGCAGGTCAACAGCACCTAACAAAGCCCTACTAGGGCGTGTCCTCAAAGCCAGAGCGTAAGGGTGGCCAGGCCGAGCATACCCCGGTAGGACAGGGCGGTCTTGTCGTAGCGGGTGGCGATGGCGCGGAACTGCTTGAGTCGGTTGAAGCAGCGCTCCACGACGTTGCGCCGCCGGTAGGCGGTGTGCTCGAAGACCGGTGGGCGTCCGCCGGCATGGCCGCGCCGCCGTCGGTTGGCCTGCTGATCACGGCGTTCGGGGATCGTGGTCGGGATGCGGCGTCGGCGGAGGTGGGCGCGGATCGTGCGGGTGGAGTAACCCTTGTCCGCGATCACCCGACTCGGCCGCGTACCGGGTCGTCCCGGTCCGGGGCGGCCGAAACGGATGCCGGCCATGACCTGCTCGAACATGGTGCAGTCGTTGACGTTGCCACCGGTCAGGACGATCGAGAGTGGTCGGCCATGGCCGTCGCAGGCGAGGTGGATCTTGGTGGTGGGCCCACCGCGGGAGTGGCCGATGGCATGATCAGCTGGCTCGATGTGCCCGACGTGCGTCCCGACCGCCCCCCGTGTGGGACGCGCTCGTGTGGCGGGCTCCTGCGGCGTGCTGGTGGGCGCGCACGATGCTGGAGTCGACCGAGACCTCCCGGTCCAGCTCGTCGATCGCCTCGGCGATCACCCGCACCCCCGCCGCCAACGTGGTCAGGGTGCCGTTGTGCGACCAGCGCCAGAACCGGTTGTGGACGGTCTTCCACGGTCCGTGGCGTTCGGGCAGGTCACGCCAGGCGATACCGGTCCTGGCCTTGAACAGCATCCCGTTGATCACCCTGCGGTCGTCCACCCGAGGCCGCCCCCTGCTACCCGGAACGGGCAGCAACGGCTCGATCACATGCCACTGATCGTCGGTCAACTCGTGCCTACGTGCCACGACTTGAGATCAAAGCAGATCACCACCACCAGCTTTGAGGACACGCCCTAGGGGCGGTTAGGGGTGGGAGCGCTCTCCTGCGCTCCCTACGTTGCGAACAACGGCGTGCACCGCTGCCATCCCGCCCGTCTCCACTAGTGACGAGGACATCCCATGGCTACCCCAGAGTCCCCCTCAGCACCGGTCGGCGACACCGATCCACCGGACTTCCCGCTGCCCAGGGCCTGTCCGTTCAGCCCATCCCCCGAGTACGCGCGGCTGCGCGAGAACGAACCCGTCTCCAAGGCGAAGCTGAAGGTCAACGGCAAGCACACCTGGCTGGTGACTCGGCACGACCTGTACAAGAAGCTGCTGTCGGACTCCAGGGTCAGCTCGAACCTCAAGCTGCCCGGCTATCCGCTCCAGGTCCCGGTGCCCGACGAGATCCTCCAGCAGGTCCCGCACACCTTCCTGTCGCTGGACCCGCCGGAGCACTCCGTGCAGCGGCGGATGCTCACGCCGGAGTTCAGCGTGCGCAGGATGCGCCAGCTGCGCAACCGCGTGCAGGAGATCGTCGACGAACGGGTGAGCGAGCTGCTGGCCAAGGCGGGCGACGGCCCGGTGGACCTGGTGTCCGTGCTCGCGCTGCCGGTGCCCTCGCTGGTGATCTGCGAACTGCTCGGGGTGCCCTACGCCGACCACGGCCGCTTCGAGGCCTGGGCGTGGGCGATCATGAGTCACGAGCTGAGCGAGGAGGAGCGGGGCCGCGCGCACTACGAGCTGGACCGCTACGTCGACGAGCTGGTCACGATGAAGGAGTCGGAGCCGGGCGACGACATGATCAGCAGGCTGATCGCGTTCAACCGGGAGACCCCGTCGGTCACGCACTCCGAGCTGTCCAGCATGGCCAAGGTCATGCTGATCACCGGGCACGAGACGACGGCCAACATGATCGCCCTCGGCGTCATCGCCCTGCAGCGGCACCCCGACCAGCTCGCCGCGCTGCGCGCGGAGCCGGAGCTGATGACGGGCGCGGTGGAGGAGCTGCTGCGGTACTTCTCCATCTCCGACGCGGGCACCGCGCGCGTGGCGATGGAGGACATCGAGCTGGGCGGGGTCACCATCCGCGCGGGTGAGGGCATCCTGCCGCTCAACCACGCCGCGAACCGCGACGCGAACGTCTTCGAGGACCCCGACCGGCTGGACGTGCGGCGCGAAGCGCGCAGCCACGTCGCCTTCGGCTACGGGGTGCACCAGTGCGTCGGGCAGAACCTCGCCCGCATGGAGCTGGAGATCGTGTACTCGACGCTGCTGCGCCGCGTGCCGGAACTGCGCCTCGCCGTGCCGGTGGAAGAACTGCGCTTCAAGGACGACGCCATCGTCTACGGCGTCTACGAGCTGCCCGTCCACTGCTGAGATCGCCCACGCCTTCCGAGAGGCAATGATGACCGAATCGCTCCAGTCTCCCGGCGCGGTCGACGCCGATCCGGGCCTGCCGCAGTTCCCGATGCGTCGCGAGTGCCCGTTCAAGGAGCCGTCCGCCTACTCGGACCTGCGGGAGCGCCAACCCGTCTCGCAGGCGACGGTGAAGGTCACCGGACGACCCGCGTGGTTGATCACCCGGCACGCCGACGTCAAGCAGATCCTCGGCGACCCTCGCGTCAGCTCGAACCTCAAGCTGCCCGGTTACCCGCACCAGTTCCACATCCCGCCGGAGCTGCTGGCGCAGGCGCGGCCGATGATGCTGTCGATGGACCCGCCGGACCACACCGCGCAGCGCCGGATGCTGATCCCCGAGTTCACCGCCCGGCGGGTCCGCGAGATGCGCCCGCGCATCCAGCAGATCGTGGACGAGCGGATCGACGCGATGCTCGCGGCAGGCGGCCCCTCGGACCTGGTCACGGCGCTCGCGCTGCCGGTGCCGTCACTGGTGATCTGCGAGCTGCTCGGCGTGCCCTACGCCGATCACGCGCAGTTCGAGGAGTGGTCGGCGGCCATGATGAACCACGAGCTGAGCCCGGCCGAGTACGGCGCGGCCGTGCAGGCGTTGGACGCCTACCTCGACGGGTTGGTCACCGCCAAGGGGAAGGAGCCGGGCGACGACCTGATCAGCCGGTTCCTGGAGAAGAACCGGGTGGAGCAGGTCGCCGACCACCTCGACGTGGTCACGATGGCCCGGCTGATGCTCGTGGGCGGGCATGAGACGACGGCGAACATGATCTCCCTGGGCGTGCTGGCGCTGCTGGACCAACCGGGGTTGTCCGAGGAGCTGCGCGCCGACCCGGCGCTGCTGCCCGGCGCGATCGAGGAGCTGCTGCGCACGTTCTCGATCTCCGACTCCGGCACCGCCAGGGTCGCGCTGGAGGACATCGAGATCGGCGGCGTGAGCATCCCGGCGGGCGACGGCGTCCTGGCGCTGAACGGCGCCGCGAACCACGACGCGTCGGTGTTCCCCGATCCCGGCACGATCGACCTCCGCCGCAAGGAGGCGCGCAGTCACCTGGCCTTCGGTTTCGGCATCCACCAGTGTATCGGCGCCAACCTCGCCCGCGTGGAGCTGGAAGTCGTCTACGGGACGCTGCTCCAGCGGATCCAGGGGCTGAAGCTGGCCGTGCCCGCCGACCAGCTGCGCTACAAGGACGACACGATGGTCTACGGGGTCCACGAACTTCCCGTCACCTGGTGATGGGCGACGAGGGGAGCACCCTGGTGCACGTCACCACCGACAGCGTCCGCTGCGTGGGCGCGGGTCAGTGCGCCATGATCAGCCCCGAGGTGTTCGACCAGGACGACGACGGCCTGGTCGTGGTGCTCCAGGACCGTCCCGCCGAGAACCTGCACGACTCGGTCCGCCAGGCGGCGGACCTGTGCCCGGCGCGCACGATCGTCCTGGGCGCCACGAGCGCCTGAAGTCCCGATCCGCGCGGCACGGGGGCGCTCGACCGGGGTGACCGCGTCCACGTGGCGCCCCGTCGCGGCGGCACGAGCACTACAAGCGGACGTCCGAGGACGAGTCCTCGGACGTCCGGTGGACCACGCGCACCTCGCTCGCCGGGTGAGCAGCGGCCTGAGGAGCGGCCGTGCGGGGTGG
The DNA here is from genome assembly GCF_024171695.1 of Actinosynnema pretiosum. Classification (GTDB taxonomy): domain Bacteria; phylum Actinomycetota; class Actinomycetes; order Mycobacteriales; family Pseudonocardiaceae; genus Actinosynnema; species Actinosynnema pretiosum. The sequence continues at coordinate 5,068 of NZ_JAMTCF010000037.1, forward strand.
ACAAGAGATGGGATGACCATGGGGTCGAAGAGCGACACGTCCGACACGTCGAGCCAGGGCGGTGGGTCCTCGGGGGCGGGAACGGGTGCGCCGCCCCGGCCGGTGGCCGATGCCGGGCTGGTGATCTGGCTGCTGGCCAGCTCGGTGTTCGTGATGACCCTGAACGAGACGATCATGAGCGTCGCGTTACCGGCGCTGATCGTCCAACTGCAGGTGTCCACGAGTACCGCTCAATGGCTGACCAGCGGTTTCCTGCTGACCATGGCGGTGATCATTCCGACCACCGGCTTCCTGCTGCGCCGCTTCCTTGCGCGGGCGGTCTACCTGACGGCGATGGGCCTGTTCTCAGTCGGGACGCTGCTGGCGGCGCTCGCGCCGGACTTCGGCGTGCTGCTGGCAGCGCGTGTGGTGCAGGCGAGCGGGACGGCGGTGATGACACCGCTGCTGATGACCACGATCCTGTCCCTGGTCCCGGTCGAGCGCCGAGGTCGGACCATGGGCACGCTCACGATCGTGATCGCGGTGGCGCCCGCCGTCGGCCCGACGCTGGCGGGCGTGGTCCTCTCGACCCTGGGCTGGCGCTGGCTGTTCTGGCTCGTGCTGCCGATCGCGCTGGGCGCGCTCGCGGTGGGCGCCGCCCGGCTGCGGCTGCGCGACGAGCGCGGCGGCCCGGTGCGCCTTGACGTGCTGTCCGTGCCGCTGTCCGCGGTGGCGTTCGCCGGACTGGTGTTCGGGCTGTCGCTGATCGGGGAGAGGGCGCACGGCGCGGGCGGCGGGGTGTCGCCGTGGGTGCCGCTGGGCGTCGGAGCGGCGTCGATGGCCGCGTTCGTCGCCCGCCAGCTGCACCTGCGACGCGAGGGCCGAGCGCTGCTGGACCTGCGCCCGTTCGCGGATCGGCGCTTCACGGTGGCGGTGACGCTGATCATGATCGGTTTCATGTCGCTGTTCGGCGTGATCATCCTGCTGCCGCTGTACATCCAGAACGTGCTGGAGCGCAGCGCGTTCGCAGCCGGGCTGATCCTCCTGCCGGGAGGCCTGTTGATGGGCGTCCTGGGCCCGGTCATCGGGCGCGCGTACGACCGCTACGGCGCCCCGCACCTGGTCGTGTCCGGCGCGGTCTTGCTGAGCGCGGTGCTGTGGACGATGTCGACCCTGGACGCCGGAACCCCGATCTGGGAGGTGGTGCTCCTCTACACCGCGCTCATGGCCGCCCTGTCCGCGATGTTCACGTCGCTGATGACCGACTCGCTGGCCAACCTGCCCGCGGACCTGTACTCCCACGGCAGCGCGATCCTGACAACGATCCAGCAGGTCGCAGGCGCGGCGGGCACGGCGCTGTTCGTGACCGTGGTGACCCTGTCGTCGGCCACCACCGGCGGGACACCGGACGTTCCAGGGGTGCAGACGGCGTTCAAGGTCGCCGCGGCGCTCTCGGTGGTGGTCGTGCTGGGGTCGTTCCTGACCAGCCCGAAGCCAGGGGCCGATCGCGGAGAAGCGGCCCTCTGACAGCCAGGGGGGTTGCGCGGTCCGCCATCCTCCAGAACCCGGACGGGGTCGCGACGAACTGCGCGGTGCGGTTCCGATGGGCGACCGAGGACGAGGTGGCGCGCTCCCCCAGGCCCGCGTGCCCGAGGGGACCAGCCCGGACTCCGGCTCCGGGCTCCCCCGCGTTGGCTGAGCGCCACCCCACCGCCCACCTGCGGTCTGTCCGGGGACGACCTGGACGGCCCGGTCAACGTGGCCTCCCCCGCCCCGCCCGCTGGAGGCGGGGTTCGCCTTCGACTTCCCGCGCTGGGAGGACGCGGCGACCGACCCGGTGCGGGCGGTGCGCGCCGGGCGCTGATCCGACGGCGGTGCGCGACGGGCCTCGCGCGGAACCCGGTCAGCGGCGAGCGGGGAGGGTGAACGGGGGACGTGCCCGGCCACGTCGATGGCGGCGGCGGGGTTGCCGAACACCTCCCGCACGCCCTCCTCGACGGGCTTGCCGCGCAGTTCGGCGGAGATGATCCCCACTCCCCAGTGCCCGCGCCACCCGGCGTCGTGCAGGGCGGCGATGAACGCGGCGGTGCCCAGCGCCCCGTCGCCGGGCATGCGGCGGCGGCCGACGGCGCCGTCCCACAGGGTGCCGACGACGAGACCGGCGACGGGGGTGCCGATCTCCCTGATCAGCCGGAACGCCTCCTCGACGGTGCGCGCGTTCGACATCGGCGTCGGTTCCAGCGCGACCCCGCACGCCGTGGGCGGCGGCGTCGTCCGCCTGCGCGTCCAGGGACTCCGCGAACCGGTCCCCGGCGCAGTTCCCCGTCGGCCCACCAGCGCCCTTCCAGCCCGCGTCCCGCACGGCGACCAGGCGGGTGCGGACGTCGACCGGGCTGCTCTCGTCGCCGACGGCGGGCGCGGCGTCACCGGCCCAGGTCCACGCGGTGGGGAGGAGGTCGCGGTTCTCGATACCCGCTGCTCGGCCCCCCGGCGCCGGGCGCCGGAGCGCCCAGGTGCTCGCGGAACTCGTTGGCGGAGGTGGCGGCGACCGGGGAGGGGGAGTCCGCCGGGTGGATCAGGGTGAACAGCTTCCGGCCGGTCGTGGCTGGCCGATCGAGCGGCGTCCGCCCCCGGAACACCGCGACGTGCGGCACCCCCGGCAGCGCGCGGCAGGTCAGGGCGCCGCGGCGGTGAACGTCCGGTAGGCGACGTGCTCGGGCGGGGCCGAGGTGAAGCGCACGTCCGTGCCCTCGCCGCTCACCTCGACCACGACCCGCCCGCCGTCCGGGACCTGCTCGCCGTCCGCGCCCCGCTCGCCGTCCGCGACCACCGCGAGCCGCAGCGGGAGCCGGTGGTCCCAGCCCGCCGCGCGCAGGTCGGCCACCCCGGCGAAGCGCACGTGGTAGCGGACCCTGGTGTGCGCGGCCTCCGCGCCCCAGTCCGCGCGCCCCGCGTCGTCCAGCTCGGCCTCGAAGGTCGCGGTGACGGCATCGCCGCGCTCGTCCCAGTGCAGCGCGTCGAGGTCGCCGGGGAAGGCGTCAGAAGCGGGCATGGTAGTTCTCGTCCTCCGGTCCCGGCACCACCCGGTGCAGCCGCTGGTCCAGCTTGCCGACGAACCGGTGCGGCCCGTCGTCGACCGCGCCGGGCGGGGTGTCGTGCGCGCTGACCCGGCCGAAGCGCAGCACCTCGGCGCAGGTCAGGGTCAGCCGCAGCGACGCCCCGGTGACCACGACCGCGACCCGGTGGCCCGGCCGGTCGGTGATCTCCACGTCGACCCGCTGCGGCAGCGCGCCCCCCGCCAGCTCCACGTCCGCGACCGCGAGCATCCCCAGGTGCGCCTGCGTGGACTCCGGCCCGTCCCCCGGCAGGTCCAGCCGCAGCGAGCACGCGGGCCCGACCCGGTCCAGCCGCAGCGCGCGCAGCAGCGAACCGCCGAGGTCCGCGCGCCCGTCGGGGAAGCAGCGGGCCAGGAGCGCGGCGTCAGCCGGCAGGAGTCGGTCGGCCCAGGCTGGGGTCATAGTAGTAATGCTCCTCGGCTCCGGGGACCTGCCCGTTGCGGGGGTTGTCGTAGGGGCGGACGTGCACGTGCGGCGGCTGGTCCCCGACCCCGCCCTCGCCGAACTGGTGACCGGTGTGGTGGTCCTGGAAGACGATCAGCTCGTCCCGGTTGTTGAGGTACACCTCCTCCGGGAAGAACACCGGCTGGTGGTCCTGCATGACCTGCCTGCCGCCGGGCGTGGTGGACGGCGTCACCCTGCTCTCCAGCGGCTCGGACCCCGGCGGCACCCCGGCGTCCGCCAGCGCCTGCTGCTTGGCCTCGTCCCCGCTGACGCCGCAGCCCTGCAGGCCCAGCGGGTCGATGAACCGGATCGGGTTCGGCACGTACGCGCCGGGGTTGATCGACGGGATCAGGCCCAGCGGGTCCTGCGAGGCGTAGCGGCCGGTGTCCGGGTCGTAGTGGCGCAGGTGGTTGTAGTGCCAGCCGGTCTCCGCGTCGTGGTACTGGCCGGGGAACCGGAGCGGGCACGACGCCGGGCCGGACTGGGCGAGCGTGCGGCCCCACAGGGTGGCGGTGCGCCGCCAGACGACCGCGCCGTCCGCGTCGACCAGCTCGGTCGGGGTGCCGACGAGGTCGGCGACGACGGCGTAGAAGCGCCGGTCGAGCCCGGCCCGGTCGAGCTGGGCGACCGGGGTGGTGGTGCCCGGCTCGTACTCCCAGGCGCTGCTGGTCCCGTCGCTGCCGGTGTGCTCGGCCAGGAGCGTGCCGTCCCAGCTGAAGTCGACCCGCTCGACCGGGCGCCCCCGCGGGTCGAGGCGCTCCTTGGCCACGCGCCTGCCCATCGGGTCGTAGTGGTACCGCCACCTGCCGCCGTCCGGGGTGGACGCCGTGGTGAGCCGGTCCTCCGCGTCCCAGCCGAACGTCCACACCAGCACCGCGCCGGACAGGGTGCGGGTCCGGCGGCGCACGACGCGGCCCTGCGCGTCGTGGTCGTAGGTGGTGCGTCCTGCGGCGCGCAGCCGGTTGGCCTCGTGCGCGCGCGGCCCGGCGGTCGGGTCGTCGGGCCCCGACGGCGAGGCGTCGGTGATGTTGCCGACCGCGTCGTACTCGTAGCGCTCGTCCCAGCCGGGCCCGCGCACGGCCAGCACCCGACCGCGCCGGTCCAGGGTCAGCGCCCGACCGCCCGAGGGGTCGAGCACGCCGTCGACGTTGCCGTCCGCCCGGTGCCGCCAGCCGCGCCGGGACAGCGGGGCGCCCGCGGTGACGAGCTGGTCGGTGAGCCTGCTGTCGGGCGAGTAGGACCGCAGGACGCTCAGGCGGCCCAGCTCGCGGCGCACCTGCCTGCCGAGCGCGTCGTGGCGGAAGGTGAGGGCGGCGCCGTCCGCGCGCAGCGCCACCGGGTTGCCCGCCGCGTCGTAGTCCCAGCCGGTGGCGACGCCGCCCGCCGTGGTCCGGCGCACCCGCCTGCCCGCCGCGTCGTACTCGGAGCGGGTGGTGCGCCCCGCGCAGGTCTCCGCGACGACCCGTCCCCTGGCGTCGCGCTCCAGCAGCACCTCGGCGTCGGGCCCGGCCGCGCGCACGACGCGCCCGCACGGGTCGCGGTCGAACTCGGAGGTGCCGCTCGGGGTGTGCTTGGCGACGATGCCGCCGTGCACGTCGCGGTCGTAGGTGATCGTCTCGCCGAGGCCGTTGACGCGGGCGGCGAGCCTTCCGGCGGCGTCGTGGGCGTAGCGGGTGACGCGGCCGTCGAAGTCGGTCTCGCGCACCACCTCGCCCGCCGCGTCGCGCTCGAACCGCCAGGACAGCCCGTGCGGTCCGACGACCTCGGTCAGGCGCAGCTCGGTGTCGTAGGCGTAGGTGGTGGTGGTCCCGTCGGGGGCGGTGCGGGCGGAGGGCAGGTCGAAGTGGGTGTAGCGGGTCCGGGTGACCTGGCCGAGCTCGTCGACGTGCTCGACGACGTTGCCCTCGCCGTCGTGAACCCACCGCTCCACGCCGCCTGCGGGCCGGGTCCGCGAGGTGATCCGGCCCTCGACGGTCCAGGTGGTGCGGGTGACGCCGCCGAGCGGGTCGGTCTCGGCGGTGACGCGGCCGAAGGCGTCGCGCTCGAAGCGGGTGGTGGCGCCGAGCGGGTCGGTCAGCTCGGTGATCAGCCCGGCGGCGTCGGTGCGGTAGCGGGTGACCGCGCCCAGCGGGTTGGTGGTGGCGGCGAGGTGGCCGCGCTCGTCGTAGGCGAAGCGGGTGGTCGCGCCGGTGGGGTCGGTCTCGGCGATCAGGTTGCCGAGCGCGTCGTGGTCGCGCAGCCAGGTCCCGCCCGCCGGGTCGGTGACGCGGGTGTCGCGTCCGCCGGTGGTGTAGGCGGCGGTGAGGGTGCTGCCGTCGGGGCGGGTGACGGTGGTGACGTTGCCGTCGTCGTCGTGCGCGTAGCGGGTGGTGCGCCCGAGCGGGTCGGTGACGGCGAGCAGCTGCTCCCGCTCTCCCCACTCGCGGGTGGTGACCGCGCCGAGCGGGTTGGTCACCCGGACCACGCGACCGCGCTCGTCCAGGTCGTAGGTGGTGGTGTGGCCGAGGGTGTCGGTGTGGGTGGTGCGGCGGTCCTGGTAGCGGAACGTGCCGTTGAGGGCGCCGGAGGACCCGATGGTGGTGACGGCGCGGCCACGGTCGTCGTAGACGTAGCGGTACCAGACGCCGTTGCGGTCGGTCCACGAGGTGAGGCGGCCGTCGGCGTCGTGGGTGAGGCGCAGGGGCAGGCCGGAGGAGTTGACGACCTCGGCGAGCTGGTCGGTCTCGTCGTAGGCGTAGCGCGTGAGGGTGACCGGTTGGGCCGCAGAGACCAGGTGCAGCCCGGTGATCCGCCCGTTGTCCGTGTCGACGGCGACCTCGTACCCGCCCGAGTGGCGCACGCGCGTGGGCAGCCCTCGGGCGTCGTGCTCGACGGCCAGCTCACCCCCCGCGTGCCGCCGCACCGCGACCAGCGGCAACCGGGCCGCGCCCCCGACCGCCCGGAACTCGGCGGTGGTGCCGCGCCGGGGGTCGTCGACGAGGTAGGAGTCGCCGTCGCGGCGCAGGGCGAGCCGGGGCCCGAAGTCGGGCAGGACGGGCTCGGCGCTCGCCGGCTTGGCGTACCGCAGCAGCCTGCCGTCCTCGGTGGCCAGCCAGACGTGGGTGGGGCCGACGGAGACGTGCTGGTCGAGGGTGGAGGACCAGGAGGGGCCGAAGAGGGCGCCGGAGCGGTAGCGGGACTGGTGGTGGCGGGTGATCAGGAGCGGGAGGAGGCCGGGGAGGACGACGTCGGTCTGCGAGAGGACGACGTCCCCGGTGGCGACGTCGATGGGGTCGTCGGCGCAGAACGGCCGGTCGGCGGAGCAGGAGGCGGCCTCGGGGTCGTTCGGGGGCGGTGAGCTGTCCGAGGGCTTGGTGCCGGAGTTCGCCGGGCTGCTGCTCGGATTACCCGCCGAGGTGTCCGGCGTCGCGTCGGGCGTGTCGGACGGCGAGGTGGCGCCGGAGGGCGTTGTCGTGCCGGAGGGCGAGGTGGTGCCCGACGGCGCGGTAGTGCCCGAGGGCGAGGTACTGCCGGACGGCGAGGTAACCCCATCACCCCCGTGGGCGACAGGGACGCTGGGCGCGTCCGGCCCACCAGGCACGTCCCCTCGACGCCCGAGCCGCCCCAACTTCCGCATGATCTCACCGAGCTTGTCCACCACAGCCCGAATGCGCGGCGCCACGTTCGAGATCGTCTTCACCAGCTTGCGCACCAGATCCGCGATCCGCGAGCACATCCGCGAAATCGCCGTGGTCGCCTGCGCGACGATCACCGGCGTGGCCAACCCCAACGTGGCCACAGCCTCAAGCGCCCAGGAAATCAGCCGCCCGACCAACTCAGCGACCAGATCCCGCACCAACTCACGAACAGCGGCCACGACCTCCCCCATGACCATCACACCAATGCCAATGCCCTCGGCAAGCACCCCCGCCCCGGCAATCGCATCAGCGGTCTCACCGTTCACCCTCCGAAACGCCTGAGCGGCCTCCCCCCCGCCACCCAGCAGCGTCCTGCCGCCCCAACTCCTCCGCCACCGCCCTGACCTCGGCAGCGACGTTGCCCCACGTCTCGCTGAACGACCGAATAACCGGCGGATCCCCCGCCAACCAGTCCAAGGCCTCCTTGAGCGGCTGCACGTGCTCCATCAGCCACCCCACCCCGTACGAGGCCACCGTGCCGACGGGATCGATCACCACCGACAGCACTTCCAACCCGACCCCGACACCCCCGAGCCCGGCCTCGACCCAGTTCCCGTCCGCGATCCCGTTCGCCAGGTCCACCGAAGACTCGGCGATCCCGATCCCGGTCACCGCCGACGTGTCGTCCTGCGGTGCAGCCACCAGGTCATCCGGCACGACTAATCCCCCAGGTTGTGGTCACGGTCACCTCCCTGACGCACCCACCCCACCCCCGGTTCCCACCACCACCCCCAACCCCACCCATCCGGGTGAAAGCCCCCGCCCCCGCTCCCTCACCCGCCCATTCCTGCACCACCCCGCCCACCCGGAACAACAAGGCCGTGAACTGGGCAAACCCGCCCGCCAGCCCCCTGATTTTGTCCGGGAGAGGTGGTCATGTAATCTATGCACACACCACGGCGAGAGCCGAGTCCGGGTGGCGGAATGGCAGACGCGCTAGCTTGAGGTGCTAGTCCCCGAAAGGGGGTGGGGGTTCAAGTCCCCCCTCGGACACAAGATCGTGTGTTGCATCCCCGTCCAAATAACGCCAGTTCAGGTATCCGATCGCTATTGCCGGTCGGGTGTTCAAGTGGTCGGCACGGCCTCTACCGCCCCAGGCGGTGGTGGTCGTGACTGACAAGGTCATCGCCGGTCTTCTACCGGGCACTAATTCCCGTCGGAATCGTTCTGGAAATCCAGGCGGTGTTTCCGGCGTACCGACCGACAAGGCCGCGTCGGCCGAGGCCGGGAAATCATCACCACCTTCTCCGCAGCGTCGGATTCTGGACAAGCGGCGCACGCCCGCGCCTTCGGTTCGGGAGCTGGGGCCGTTGAGTGTGCGGGACCGGCCGCGTTACGCCCTGGCGCGCTTCGACGACCGCGGCCGGTTGGCCAACCGGCCGTTGTTGGCGCTGTTGCGGTGGGTTCCGCGGGAGCGGCTGGACATCCGGTTGCACGGGTCCTCGCTGGTGCTCCAGCGCAACCCCGAGGGTGTGTTCGCGCTGAGCAGGCGCGGGTTGATCCAGATTCCGCTGACGGTGCGGCGCTGGTGGTCGTTCGGGACCGGTGATCCGGTGCTGCTGGTCGCGGTGCCCGAGCGCGCGGCGATGGTGATCCACAGCCTGGCGGTGCTGGACAAGGCCCTCCCCGATCCACGTCAGGTGGTGACGGCGTCGCGGCCGTTCGACGCCGAGGACGCCGCAACCGGTCCAGGTCCGGCACGGATACAGGTCGACGGGTCCGGTGACGGTGCGGTGGGTGGTGCGTCGTGACGGACCGGGCCGGGCCGAGTGCGGAGGAGTTGGAGAAGGCGCGTCAGGTGCTGGCGCTGTTGGGGGTGTCGCCGGAGGCGTTGGTGGCCTCGCAGCCGGCCGCGCCGCCGCGGGAGGCGCCCACGTTCGCCGAGTGGGTGCCGGTGGTGTCGGGGTTGGTGGGCGAGGGCACGCGCAAGCTGTACAGCACGTACTGGAACAGGTTGGTGGCGCTGTGGCCCGAGCGCCGGTTGGACGAGTTGCCCGCCTCGGATCTGACGTGGTTGTTCGGGCACATCCGGCAGACGGCGGTGCGGCGGCGCAACTGGCGCGGTGGGCACAGCGCGGCCGAGCACATGTTCAGCGCCACCCGGTGCCTGTACAGGTTCGCCGTCGACGACGGGCTGATCGCGGTCGGTCAGGATCCGACGCGGAAGGTGAACAAGCCCAAGCGGGCGATCCCCACGCGGCGGGGGTTGAACAACACGGTGCTGGAGGCGGTCACCGAGGCGGCCTCCGCCACGGGGGACGATCCGGCGCTGGACGCGCTGTTGATCCGGTTCCACGTCGAGACCGCCGCCCGCCGCGGCGGGGCGTTGGCATTGGAGCTCGACGGCCTGGACCAGGAGCAGTGCCTGGTGCTGTTGCACGAGAAGGGGGAGCAGAGCCGGTGGCAGCCGGTGTCGCCGACGCTGATGACGCATCTGGTGGATCATGCCTACCATCGCGGGGCGCGTGAGCCGACCAGCAAGGTGCTGCGCTACCACAACGGCAAGCCGTTGACCTACCGGCGCTACGACGGGCTGTGGGACCGGCTGCGCGAGCACGTCGAGCCGGTGCGCACGCAGAACATCTCCACGCACTGGTTGCGGCACACCACCCTGAAATGGGTGGAGCGCAACTTCGGCGAGGCGGTGGCCCGCGCCTACGCCGGTCACCGCTCCAGCGGCGACGCCAAGCCCGGCGCGATCGCGGTCTACACGAAAGCCGACCTGGAGGAGGTCGCCACCGCGCTGTCCGTGCTGACCGGCGAGCCGCACCCGCTGGCTCTCGGCACGCCGACCGGGCTGTTCGACAGCGGCAACGGGTGAGGTGTGGTCTGGGGCGACGGTGTTCACCGCCACCCCAGACCACGTGGGGGTGGGCTGGAGACGTGGCGAAGCTCCCGGTAGATGACTTCTCGACCAAGAGCAAGGCCATCGCCAGGAGCGTCGTGTGCTTGTCCGCCCATCAGCGATTGACCTGTCCAGTTCACACCTGCGCTTCCTTGCCTGGGAGCTGACCGCACACCGACGACGGATCGGCAGCAGGTGACGCACACTCGCCCCCGGACGCCAAGCACTGCCGGTCCTGGCCCGTCTGCGTCGCGGCGACACCCACACCCGCCCGGCCGCCGGATTCGACACCGGCCCGGCCACCGTCCGTCGCCACATCCACGAAGCCGTCCGACTCCCGGCCGCACCGGCACCCGACCTCGCCGAGGCGACGCGGGTCGCCCGCGCGCAAGGCCCACGTGATCCTCGACGGCACCCTGCTCTGGACCGACCGCATCGCCCCTGACTGCGGCCCGCAGCCACGGCATCGTCCACGCCTTGGCCGCAGCGGACATCCCGTGCCGGGCGGGCAAGGCACATCGAGGAGCGGGTAGACCGGTCCGGGTGCCCTACCGCAGCAAACGGCACAACCTCTCACCCGGCCAACAAGCGGTCAACCGCCCGCACGCCCGCATCCGCGCCTTGGGCGAACGAGCCGTATCGATCCTCAAAGCCTGGCGGTCACTGAGCCGACTCCGCTGCCCCACCACCCGCATTACCAACCTGACCCGAACGGTCCTCGCCCTTCACCTCAACACCGGATGAAGTTGGAAACGGCTCAGTAGTTCCACAGTCTTCTCGTTACCCACGTACCGCAGCATATGGATGACGTGATCGGACAGTCCTACAGGAGGCGGCGTCGAATCCGCACCACTTGAGGTTATTCTTCACTAGTCTGGTCGACCCGGCCTGGTCGGAGACGCTGCACGCTCGGCAAGCGGCACACCCTCAACCGCTTCACGGTCGGGTTGGCATCGACCGGCCCGGTGCGGCCATCAGACGCTACGGTCGGGTGCAGTCGGGCGAACCTTGCGGGCTGGAAGGTCTGCAGATCAGCTTGCCGTCACCCTGACTCCTGCTGAGATACCTCCCGACGCAGAGGTTCTCGTCGGCGATCCCCCGCTCTGAGCAGAAGACGAGCGCCTCATGTCCGTCCTTGAATTCCGTGCCACCGTAAAAAAGAAACCAGTAGCCTGGGTTGAGCGAGCCGTAATCGGAACTCCGCACCCTGCTGATGTCCGCCCCGAATTTCCGTTCGAGATTTGCCGTCACATCGTTCATCTGCTCGTCGGTCACGGCGGATTCGGGGTAGGAACCGAGTTGCGCCACCCACCTTCCCGAACCTGGGGGCACCAGGACGCTGCCGGAAGAGGCCGGAGACGACGTGACCGGCGCGGAGTCCTTCGTATAACCGATTTCCCCGAGCTTGCCGATCAGGGTGTCGACGGACTTCGAGTAGTCACCAGGAGCCGCGACCGCTTCTTCGAGCATCCTGATGTTCCTCTGGATGCACGCCGTCGCGTCCCGCCCCTGCCGCAGGCCTGTGTCCACCACACCGACGACCCGGTCCACCGCGTCGAAATCCATCAGGGTGAACTCGTCGGTCTTGAGCGTTCGGTCGGCCGTCGTGACCAACTCCACCGACGCCGAGATGAGCCACGGCCACCCGGCTTCCCCCATGTACTCCTCGCCGATGGTGACGGCGAGCCGGTCGTTCGCCTGACCTTCGACCTCGAAGTCGACCTTCTTCGACGGCAACCGCAGCGGGAAGGTCCTCGTGTCGATGTCACCGGGCAGGATGAAGTCGTACAGAACGGACGTGATCGCCCCTCCGGCACCGTGGCACCCCTCCGGGCGACGCGCCTTCGTTACCGTTACGCGAACCTCCTTGACGAGTTCCGCCTGCTCGCCCCCGTTGTGCAGGATGATCTTGGCGGCGGCCGCATTGAACTTGCCCGTTGCGGTGACCTCATCGGTGTTGATCGGCGAGTGGGTCTCCTCGGTCAGTTCGACCGTGGACGTCAGGTCGACGCGCACGATCGACAGGTCCGCGCTCTGGGCGGCCCGGTTCGCGTCCTCGGCGAGGTAGGCGGAGTAGAAGGTCGGCCAGATGGGGATGCCGGCCAGAACCAAGCCGGCCATGGTAGTGATCGCGACACCGTACCGTCGTAAGAAGGACTTCCGCTCCGGTCGTCCCGCGACGGGCTTCTTCTCGTTGGCGCCGCTGCCCACCCGAGGGGCAGTCCGTTTCTTCGATTTCCGTGCTGACACTACCGAACTCCACTGGGCTGACGGGGCGGGAATAAGATCCTTGTTCGCTATATGGGGACATCGGCCTCCGACGGTGGTGCGTTACGCCGGTCGACCTCCGGTATCGCGCCCCCCTTTGGCCCGCTTCCCAGAAACGACATCGCCACCACCGGGAAGAGTGTTCACAGGTGGGGCCCACGTCGCACAGCGGTAAGAAATCCGTTTTCGTGCAGGTGCCGCACCGACCTCAGGCCACCGGCCGCACATCCATCTCGCGGAAGTGGTCAGCGGCTTCCGGAGAGCTCAGGCCAGCCAACGCGGTGGCGAGTTCCAGCCGGAGCCCGACGCGCCGCGCCAACGCACCCGCCTGCTCGAACGACTTCCGCGCGCCCACGTCAAGGTCGCGGTCGCGGTGAACCGCGCCCAGCACATTCAGCGCCATGGCGATCGCGGCGGCGACGTAGGCAGGTGGCCGCCCAGTGCCACCAGTTCGGCCGCGCCGTCGCCGCGCTCCTGGCCGACGATCCGGCAGAGCAGCTCCTCGGCGTCGGAAGGCCGGTGTGGTGCCCCTGCCGGAGCCTGGGACGCCTTGGCTGGTGGCTGGCCTGGTGAAAGGACTACGACGCTCGGAGTCCACAGCGTTCGCTGCGTTGGCGCGACCGTTACTCACCAGCAGTCCGTCCACGCCGTACCCGCGCAGACCACATCTCGCTAGTAGGACTTTGTTAGGTTGAGTGGGGGTATGTTGGGGGTGTGATCTTCTTGTCGGGTGAGGCCGGAGGAGATTGATCGGGTTCGCCCGGTGATCGAGGGGTTCGCCACGGAGATGTTCGGCGGGTTCGCTCATCGTGACCAGAGGGCGAAGGGCGAGCTGTATCTGCGTAGGCTGTTGATGGACAGCAAGCGCAAGTCGATGCAGCCCATGGCCGAGCGCCTCGGCGTGGACCATCAGCAGCTCCAGCAGTTCGTCACCACCTCGGCCTGGTATCACGGGAGGTGCGGCGTTGGTTGGCGGTGTGGGCAGGCTGGTTCGTGGCCCCGGACGCGTGGGTGGTCGACGACACCGCGTTCCCCAAGGACGGCGACGCCTCGCCGGGCGCGGCCCGGATGTACTGCGGCGCGTTGGGCAAGACCGTGAAACTGCCAGGTCGGGGTGAGCGTGCACGCGGTGACCGATTGGACGTCGGCGACGCGGCCTGACCGGCCCCGCCCGTTCAGGCCGCACTGCCGGCAGGGCACCTCGCCCCGCCCTTAGCGCCTCCGTGCGGGTCTCCCAGAGCAGACTCGCATCCCGAGGACACGGTGGGTGTCCGGGTACTGGCAGGTGGTGCTCGTCGGGGCTGCTGTGGAGGCCATGACCGCGCCCGAGCCGTCCCAGGTGCCGCTGCAGTCCGGTGGGTTCGCCGCGCCGTGCGCCGGACAGGATGCGCGGGCGGGTGCGGTTGCGCCTGTGGCGCGACCGCACCCAGCGGGCGGCCCGGTTGACGTTGCTGGAGGAGCACCTGGGCGGCCCGCCCGCCCCGGAGGTGCTCGAGCAGGGCCGCGCGGTGCTGCACGGGCCGCCCGCCTCGCGCGCGGTCGGCTGAGACCGGGTGGGCGGTGGCATCGACGGTTGGGTGCTCGTCACCCCGGCCGTGATCGGGTTCGCCCGTGGTGACGAGCGCGCCGAGGCGGCGGTGTGGCTGGCCGTGCACGAGGGCCAGGCGCTGATCGTGCCCGCGCTGGTGCTGGCGCAGACCCTGACCGACGCGCGGGTGCGCAGGCCACGCGGGCAGGAGGCGGTGGCGGTGCTGCCGGCGCTGGCCGAGCTCGACCCGGTCGACGCCGCGCGCGCCTACGGCGTCGCCGACACCCTGGCCGCCGCCGACCAGCCCGCCGAACTCGCGAGCGACGCGCAGGCGATGGCGGTGGCGCACCTGGTGTCGGTGTCCGCCGACACCGGTTTCCCGATCGTCACCGACGGCACCGCCCGCATCCACGCCTGGACCCGCGCCGCGCGGTCACACTCCTCCGGCACCCTGACCAGGGCCGACACCGCGGTTCACCCGGCAGTTCCCGGTGGCGTGGGCGGCGATCCGGCGTCGTCTCGGCAGGCCGCTTTCCGGCGGGATCGGGCAGCGGTGGGGCGGTGCCGCCAGATCGCGTGGTCCAACTCCCACGGGGTGCAGCCCACGCGGTCGGCCAGTGCGACCAGCAGCCGGTAGGCCTGCTCGGCGTCCACCGGTCGGCTCAGGTGGTGTGTCAGCCAGCCGAGCACCATCCGGTCGGGTTTGACCCGCCGGTCGTCGCCGATGAGCATCCACAGGTAGGACAGGCGCGCGCCGCCGCCGTGACCGGGGACGCGCGCCAACCCGTCCCGCACCAGTTCGAACTGCTTGTCGTCGGTGAGCAGGGCGGTGGCGTCGTCCAGGCGCAGCACCCCGTGGCCGGTCAGGACGCGGGCGTACCCGAGCGCGGCCTTGGCTTTGAGGACCCCGCCGCGGGGGCTGGTGCGGCCCCGGTGGGCCAGGACCTCGGCTGCCAGGCGGTCGGGGCCGATCCGCTCGCCGAGGTCGAGCAGGACGTCCAGGGGCTGCTCCAGCCCGGTGCCCACGACCTCGCGGGCCCGGCCGACGGGAAGCAGCCGGTCGGGCAGGGCGGTGTGGTCGGCGTAGGCGTGGCAGGCGCGCGTGACGCCGCTGTAGTGGGCGCCGATGGAGAACACCGCGTCCAGCACGCACAGCGACAGGTGCGTCCACCGCCGCTCACGCGCGACCACCTGCAGGCTGCGCGCGGGCCCGGTGAGCGCGTCGAGGTCAGCCTCGTGCATCGAGCCGCTCCAGCAGCGGCCAGTCGTCCAGCCCTTCCTCGACCCGGCCGACCGCGACGTCGGGGGCGGTGAGATGGAAGCGCGGCACCGCCCCGGACAGGTCGACGAACACCAGGGCGTGGGCGTCGGAGGTGTCCTGGCCGGTGCCACGGCGCATCGGGCGCTGCTCGGCGGTGCGGCGGGCGAACACCCGCACCCGGCGCCCGCCCACCAGCAGCAGCCTGCTGCGAGGCTCGGTCAACACCTCGACCCGATACCGGGTGCGGCGCAGGGCCTCGGCTGCGGCCAGGTGGACGGCGACCTCGTGCAGGCGCTCGGTGCTCAACTCCGCGAAGTCCATCCGCCCATCCTGCCCCCGCCGGGACTTGGGAGAGCCCGACGACGGGCCGGCGGTCGGCGTGCCGATGTGGTCGGTGGCCTGATCGCCCCCTCGCGCTCCCCTTGCTCTGCCGCCGGTTCGCACGGCTTGCATGGCTTCCTTCAGGGAGTCGACGGCTGCGGGATTTCTTTCGCATCGGTTTGGAATACGTGGGGTTCCCGTCTAATCGACACGCCCAGCACACCCCCGGATTGCGCGCATTGGTGGATCAGGTGGATGATGAGCACACCCGATGGGGATTCTCCACCACACACCTGGATGACAGCCGACTGTTCGCGCCGCCGGCGCTTGGGCTGCCGATTGAGGATGGTGAGAAGAATGCCCGGAGGACCACAGGACCCCGAGGAGAGCACGGCACAGCCGGCCTGTAGGCGGGGCGACGCAGCTGACAGGGCTGCGGAGAGGCCGGTTCGCGTGGACCGCCCAGGCCGCCGAAGGCGGGCCCGGACGGTCTTCAGCGTCATCGGGTTAATCGTCAGGTTGTGGCTGTTCTTTGATTGGGAGTGACCACAGCTGACGTCTCGTGGGGGCCGCAGTGGAGCGCTAACTCCGGTGCGGCCCTCACGTCTTGCCGTTGCGCAGACTCAACAACTCTCCAACAAGTTAACCACACGCGAGTCGCTAGCGCGAATACTCGGGAATAACCATGCGCGTGTAGATGGATCTCACCGTTCGTAACCGTGTTCGTGTTCGCCGGTCGACGCGTCGGCAAGACGGGCCACGACGCTCAGCTCTCCTCGGGGATCGCGGTGACACCGGTCGGGGCCAGCCACGCGGTCCGGGGTGTCGATCGGCCGCGCGAGGCACCTACCCCACGGATCGCCGAACGCGGCCTTGCGGACGAAGCAGCGGGCACGCCGGTCGCCGACATCACCTGCATCGGGGCCGCCCCGCCCACCGGGTCCGCGCAGCACTCCGGACCCGGCCCCGAGTTCGTCGGACGTCGACCTGCGGCGTCGGGTCGTCGTCTACCGTCCCCCGCCGTCGTCCACGTGGTCGGTGACCAGGCCGGAGACGACAGTGAAGGCCTTGGTGCGGCGTCGGCCGCGGCGGTGGTCGTAGCCCTGGGTGGTGGAGATGTGGGCGTGGCCCGCGGCGGCCTGGACCTGGTCGATGGGCACGCCCGCGTCCAGGGCGATGGTGATGAACGCCCCACGCAGGGCGTGGGGGTGCAGGCGGTGAGCGATGCCGCGCAGCGGGCAGCCGGGTCGGGCGGCGACGGCGCGCAGGATGGCCTGCAGGTGGTTGACGTGCAGGCGGGTTCCGGTACGGGTGGTCAGCAGCGGTTGCCGCCCGCCCTGGCGGCGCCGGGCAGGGCGGGCAGGGTCCCGCCGGTGGTGCGGGCGCGCACGCGCAGCCAGGCGTCGATCTCGTCGGCGACGGCGGGCTCGAGGGTGGCGGTGCGGGCCTTGGCGCCCTTGCCGTGCAGCACCAGGGTCGCGGGCCCGGCGGGGTCGGGGCGGCGGTAGTCGGCCAGGTCCAGTCCGACGATCTCGGCGGCGCGGGCGCCGGTGACCGCGAGCAGGGTCAGGGCGGCCAGGTCGCGTTCGCGGTTGAGGTCGTGGCCGCGTCCGGTGCCGCGGCGGGCGGCGAGCAGGAGTTGGCGGACCTGGTCGGCGTCGAGGTCGACCTGGTCGTCGTCGGCGGCGGTGCCGCGCAGGCCGGTGGTGCGGGTGTCGACCAGGGCGGCGGGGTTGCCCACGGGCAGGCCCTGGCGTTGCAGGGCGGTGTAGAACTCGGCGACGACGGTGAGCATCTGGGCGCGGGTGCGTTTGGCCAGGCCCGAGGCGGCGACGTCGGCCAGCCACCGCTGGATCTGCTCCAGGCCGACCTGGTGCAGCGGGTCCAGGCCGTGGGCGTGGCACCAGGGCAGGAACGCGGTGCCGCGCCGCAGCGGCCTGCGCGGTCGCGCGGCGGGGTCGCGTTCGTCGGTGGGGTGCCAGTGGCGGGCGTGGTGGGGGATGCCCAGGGCGTCGGCGTAGGCGCGGCGCGAGTGCGCGCTGGCGAACTTGCCCAGCCACAGGTTCAGCCGCCGCTCCAACGACGGCTCCCCCTCCCCGTCCCGCCCCGTCTGGGCGGGTTGCAGCCCGGCGCCGCTCACCGCGCGCCCGCGTTCCCGACCACGCCCTCACCCAGGTCCCCGAGGTCGCCGCGCTCGGCGACGACCGGTTCCGGGGCCTGCTCGCCGTGCGCCGCCACCGCCGCAGTGGTGGCGGTGGCGGCGGCGGACCACACGGCGTCGGCGTCCGGGGACACGGCGGCCGCCGGCGCGGACCTTGCGCAGGATCTCCAGGCCGCGCGGGGGCACGGGAAGGCCCATCGCCAGGTTCTCCTCGGCGACGCGGGCGATGTGGAGTTCCTGTGCCCTGGCTCCCTCACGCAGCTCGGCGAGCAACTCGTGCCCACGCTCGAGCCAAAGCAGGTGCAGCGTTCGGTTTCGGCGCGGCGGGACGATCGCGTCTACGACGGTCACCACCAGGTGCCGAAGGTGTTCTCGTCGGTGATCACCCCGTCGACGCGAGTGCCTGAGTTGTGGGCTGCCCCGGTTAGGTCAGCCCCGCGTAGATCCACCCCGGTCAGGTCTGCCTCATCCAGGTACGACCTGCGTAGGTCCGCCCCGAGCAGGTTGGCACCAGCCAGGTACGCCCTGGTCAGGCTCACGTCGGCCAGGTCAGCACCAGTCAGGTAAGCATCGTCCAGTTTCGCATCGCTCAAGGTCGCCTTGAACAGGGCCGCATCACTCAGGTTCACACCGGTCAGATCCGCATCACGCAGATAAACCTCGGTCAGATTGGCTCTGACCAGGTCGGTTGTGCGCAATAAGGCGGCACGCAGGTTCGCGCCGGACAAGTCCGCATCACGCATAGTCGCTTGGGACAGGTCCGCTCCGGTCAAGGCTGCCGATCGCAGGTCGGCGTTACTTAGGTCGGCACGACGCAGACAGGTTCCTGACAGGTCGATCACGGGTCGCCCGTGCGGTTCGATCAGGTCGCGATCACGGCTGTTCAGTACGTCCAACGCACCTTGGACATCTGCGGCGGGCTCGGTGCCGGGGCAGGTGCCGCCGGGTGGTCGTGGGGCCGCACTGCGGATGAACGCGGTCAGGACCTTGACGACGCCGAGTTGCTCCTCCGGGGAGTCACGCATCAGCAGGCGCAGGGAGTTCACCCCACCCAGGCGGGCATAGAGCTGGTCAGGGCCCTGTTTGCCCAGTTGCTCGACGGCCTTGACCGAGCGGTCGGTGTACTGCCCCTGCTCGGTCAACCGGAGCGTCTGGTTGGTGTAGACCAGTGCGGCAACGGCGGTGAGCGCGGTGACGATGCTGGTCACGGTGGTCCAGACCCCACCCCGTCCCCTCTGGGCGGGAACGGTGGCGGTGGGCACACCGCCACTGGGTTTCCGGGGTGCGTGGGCGGGCTTTGCCGCGCCGGTTCCCCGTCGTGGGCGGGGCGCGGCGAGGCCGGGCAGGCTATGGACGTGACGGAGGTGTGGCATGGCCAGAGCCTGCCCACGCCCCGGCACCGCCCGTGGCGGAACACCCGGCGCTCACCCGTTCGGGGTGGTGGCCGCGACCGTGCGGCCGTCCTGCCCCTCGCCAGGTCTCAGGGACAGGACGGTGGGGTCACCACCCGCCGCCGAACGTGCTCTCGTCCGACTCCCGTAGCCCGTCGGCGAGCGAGGACTCGGGGGACACCGGCCGGGCATCGGGGACGGGCGCGGGGACCGGCTCGGCGCCGGCCGTGCCGGTCGGGTGGCCGTGGACGGTTCCGGCGAGGCGGTCGAGGGTGGCTGTGATCTCGGTCTGGGCGCGTGCCAGGGGGGCGATCTCGGCGCGGGCGCGGGCGTGGTCGGGCAGCGGGGCCTGCTCTTCGAAGGCCTGGCCGACGCCGACGGGGACGAGGGCGGCGACGCGGCGGCCGTTGCGCACGATGTAGGTGACGAACCCGGCGCGGGCGTCGTCGAGGGCGTCCATCATGGTCGACTTGAGCTGGGTGGAGGTCATCTCGACCGGGGCGGCCTTCACACGCTGGTGCGCGTACGGCACGGACGTGGCGACGCCCGGCGCGGTCTCCCCGGACACCCCGGTATCCGGGGAGACCGGGGTGTCCGGCCCGGTTGGGGCGGGTGTGGGAGAGGACGTCCCGGCCGCAGTGGGGGCGGGGGCGCCGTGGGCGGTGGGGGCGCCGCCACAGCCGACCGGGGTGTACCTGCCGCCCGGCGGGCACAGCCTGGCGAAGCTCGTCGTGGCGTTCCTGGCGCGCCCGGACCTGTCGGCCAACACCGCCGCCGCCTACCGCACCGACCTACGCCTATTCCTCGGGTGGTGCCGCGAGCACGCCCTGGACCCGTTCGCCCTCGGCCTGCCGGAGAGCCAGGTGTTCGGACACCACCTGCGCACCACCCCCAGCGCGCGTATCGGTCAGCTACGGAGCGGGCGCAGCGTGGCCCGCGCGCTCAACGCCGTCTCCAGCTTCTACACGTACCTGGTGCGGGCCGGGCCACCCACCACCCACCACCCCGCAGCCCAGGCCGCCCGACCCAAGTACGACCGCCGCCACTCCACCACCCGGTCACTGAGCGAGGCGCAGGCGCGGGCGGTGTGCGCCGCCACCACCACCGCCGCGCCCTGCACCTGGCCGAGCGGCAGCGCGCCGCTGGCCGTGCACCTGATGATCGATTTGGGGGCGCGGGTGAGCGAGGTGTGCGGGGCCAACCTGACCGACCTGGGCCACCGCGCCGACCCCGGCGGCGCGCTGTTCCGCACGATCACGCTGCGGATGAAGGGGGAGAAGGTGCGGGTGCGGCCGCTGCCGGTGCAGTTGGTGCCGCTGCTGGAGCGCTGGCTCGCCCACCGCATCGCCGACCCTGGCGAGCCCGCGCTGCTGGTGGACCGGGACGGGGCCCGGATCACCCGCCACCAGGTCGCCCACCTGATCACCACCCTCGCCACCGCCGCGGGCATCCCCGAACCGCACCGGGTCACCCCGCACAGCACCCGCCACGCCTTCAACACCATCGCCAAAGCCCGCGGCACCACCCTCGAACAACGCCAGCACACCCTCGCGCACGCCAGCCCGGACACCACCGCGCTCTACGACCACACCGACGACCTACTCGCGGCCGACCCCGCCCACCTCGTCGCCACCGCCACCACCCTCCCGATCGACGGGAAGTAACACGGCCCCCGCTGCCGCAGAAGCGACAACCTCGCTGCCAAGATGCGTACCAACGGAGACGGACGGCTGGGCGGTCACTTGGTTGGGATGGACAGGCTGCCACTGCTCGAGGTAGTCCTCCACCTTCTTTGCCTCCTCGAACCGTCCGGCCTTGCGCAACAGGATGCTGCGGTCACGCAGCTGGCCCCTGCCTATAGCGAGGGCCCGCTGGTAAACCTCTATCGACTCATCCAGCCGTTTCGACTCTTTCAGCAGCTCCCCGAGAGTAACCAGCGCATCGCTGTGGCCTGCGGCGACGGCCCGCCGATAGAACCCCTCAGCCTCCTCAACCCGCCCTAGTCTGTGCAGCAGGTACCCGAGGGTGAACAGTGCCTTGGTGTGGCCTGCGGCGACGGCCCGCCGATAGGCCCTTTCCGCCCCCTCGAACTCTCCCCGCTCGAACAGCAGGGTCCCGAGGGCGATCAGCGCATCGACGGAGCCTGCGGCGACGGCCCGCCGATAGACCTCCTCTGCCTCCTTAGCTCGCCCCACTCCGCGCAAGAGCAGAAGGCCAAGGTTGACCAGCGCCGTAGTGTGGCCTGCGTCGATGGCCCGCCGGTAGAACCCCTCAGCCTCCTCAACCCGCCCCACCTCGAACAGCAAGTTCCCGAGGGTGTTCAGCGCCTCGGTCTGGCCTGCCGCGACGGCCCGCCGGCAACACTCCTCCGCCTCCTCGACCTCTCCCTGCTCGAACAGCAGAAGGCCAAGATCGACTAAACATTCGGTGAAGCCTGTGGCGGTAGCCCGCCGATAACATTTCTCCGCCTCCTCAGCTTCCCCCCGCTTGCGCAGTAGAAGGCCCAGGTTGGACAGCGCTTTGGGGTCTTCCGTGGTCGCGGCCAAGCGCCATGCCCGGAAAGCGTCGTCATGCCTGCCCACGTAGTAGGCGGCGCAGCCGATCGGGTTCATGTTCTCGGCGGGAACGGTGTCCAGCAATGCCGTCCACGTCTCGGGGGCGACCTGTGCGGGTAACGGGGTTTCTTCGCCCTGAGCGTGGTCGACCAGGTAATCGGTGGCAAGATGTGTGCCGTCGGGGTGGGGGCGCAGGCAGGAGTCGGCGTCCAGAACGCGTTCGTGTGCCCAGTCCAGGGCTTCCTGGATGGAGGGCAGGTCGGTGCGATGCCGCCACAGCTGGGGCAGGTAGTGCGGTGCCAACCGTTCGAGCAAGGCGGTGGGCACCGGCTGGTGGTAGCCAGCGCGGCGGCAGTCCACCGCCGCCGAAACCAGCGCCTGACCGAGCTGGGCGCGGGCATCGCCCCCGTTGTTCCACCGATCCATCATTTGCACTCCGGCGGCCAGGTACGCGGCGAAGCCCTCCGGGGCTACCGCCGCACCGCGCATCCGCTCGTCGTGCTCGGCGGCTTCTGTCGCCCGCTCGCGTTCGGCGTCGGACAGGCCGGTGTTTACTTTGATCCTGCGGCGCCCACGCACGTGGGCGACCAGGTCGACGGCTGTGCGTTCGATCCCCTCCGCCGTTTTGGTCGTGGGGGTGTAGCGGGCGAGTTCATTCTTGCGCATGGTGGCCACCACCACGGTGGGCACGTCCTGCTGGCGGTCCTGGGGGCACAGGCGTTGCAACAACGCCATGTCCAGGCCCTCGCCGCTGAGGTATCTTTCCAGGTCATCCAGCCACACCACAGCCCCCGCCGGGACAGCGCCGGCCTCGATCAGGGCACGCAGCGCGGCCCCGCCCCCAGGCATCACCAGCGGCGCGCTCGGGCGCAGGCGCCGCAGGGCTTCGGCGGCGGCCCTGGACTTTCCGGCGGCGGCGGGGCCGTGCAGCAGGACCATGCCGCCCTGCGCGATCGCCCACTCCAGGTCCACGTCCACGTCCCGGGGAACGTAAGCAGGCAGGTCCTTCCCGTCCTCGCGGTGGGTGCCGATCGCCGGTTTGACCTGCAATGCCAACAGACCCACTTCGGCCACGGTGGGAAGTCGCCCGTCGACCAGGTGCAGTGCCCGGCCCGCCAGCGGGTCCACCGCCACAGGCGCGCTCAGGCCGGGAGGTGGCCGCTCTTGTGCGATCCACCGCCACGCCAAGTCGGCCACCAGAAACACAGTGGCCAGGATGGTGGAGGGCCAAGACAGGCCCTCCATGACGTTGCGCGCTGGGCCCTCCTCGGCGGGCAACCAGCCCCACAAGCCCCACCGGACGGTGGCCGTGGCCAAGGCCAGTACCACCGACGTCAGCAGCGCAGCGCGTAACCAGCGACGCCCCAGCCGCACCCCGGACTCCTTCCGCCCACTTTTAGGACCACCTCGTCGATGTGGTCCTAAAACTGTCGCCGGCAACTGGGTCTTTGCTACAGCGGGTTGGTGGCGGCCTCAGGCATAGACCACGACGCGGTCGGGACGATCGGCCCGACACAGGCGCATTTCCTTCCACTCACGCGGAGAGGCAGAGCGAGGCGAGCGAGTTCACTTGTGCGTGGCGACCAGCATGGGACGCGCGCGTGCCCCGTTCACTCCCACACAGTCGACCCCAGCGCCGCTCCGACCTCGATCTGCCCTGCGCCCTGCACCTTCTGAAGCCTCGCGAGGGCGCGGTGCTGCGCGACGCGCACCGCGCCGGGCGTGGAGCCGACCGCCTGCGCGGTCTCCTCCGCCGACAGGCCCACCGCGATCCGCAGCACCAGGATCTCCCGCTGCTTGTCCGACAGCACCCGCAACAGCCGCGTCACCCGGTCAGGTGGATCGGTATGCGGGGCCGTCTCGAAGGACTCCGACCGGTTCCGAGCGCTGGCCCGGTGCGTGGCGGCGACCTTGTGCGCGGCGATGCCGTACACGAACGCCAAAAACGGCCTGCCCTGGTCCCGGTAGTCGGGCAGCGCGGTCAGCACCGCCAGGCACACCTCCTGCGCCACGTCATCGGCGGACGCGAACGTCCCGTCCCGCCTGCCCACCCTCGCACGGCAGTAACGCACCACCACAGGCCTCACCACCGCCATCAGCGACCGCGCGGCATCGCGATCCCCCCGTGCCGCCGCCTGAACCTGCCCGAAGTCGAACCGCCCCCGTCCTGCAGCCGCGTCGGCTCCGTCTCCTGCGATGGTCTGCTTCCCGGTGACCGGTCGGCTGCGTCGCAGGACTTCGGCGATCTGGTCCGCGGGCGTGATCAGGCGGTGGGCCTGCGCCTGCGGGCTGCCCAGCGAGGAGGACTCCAGCAGGTGCAGGTAGCCAACCAGTTCGGCGGCCGCGGAATCGACGGCGGCCCACTCCCCCTCGTCCAGGTCGAGGTTGTGGACGAGCTTGTCGCGCAGCGGGCGCAGACGTTCGACCAGCACACGATCCGGGTCCTGGCCCGTGCTCCGGTCCAGGACGGCGAACACGCGCAACAGCAGCATCGCGGAGGCGCGGTGTCGGGGGGTCTCGGGGGTGTCCGTGCTCTCGCGGGTCATCGGTCCCTGCCCTTCTCACGGCGCCGGAACTCGCTCCGGTGGCGGTAGAGCCGTCCCTCGACGGCGCGTTCGGTCAGCCCCAACTCGCGGGCGACCTCGGCCTGGGTGTCCCCGCGCAGGGCCATGAGGGAGAGGATCTGCCTGACCTTGTCCGGCATCCTGGCGAGGATGCCCATGACCTCCTCGCGTGTGACGACCTCCACCGCAGGATCCTGCGCAACGGGACCGTGGTCCCCGGCGGCCGGGGGCGCGGAGGCTGTCGTAGGCGCCCAGCGGGCGCGTTCACGTTGCCAGGCGCGGAAGACGGTGGGGAACTCCGCCACGCAGGCGCCCACGAAGTAGGTGGTCAGCGAGGCCCCGCCCTGGGCGGACCAGCCGGTTCCCGCCAGGGCCCGGCGGTGGAACAGCGTCAACGCCCTGGCGACGGTCTCGCAGGCCAGACCGATGCGCTCGTCGACGTCCAGCAGCGCCTGGCGGTCGGGGTCGGTCACGGTCAGGGGCCTGCCGATCCCGCCGGTTCGGGTGAAGATCTCGCCCCGGCGGATCCAGGCGCGGATCACCGGCAGCGCGTAGGCGGCCAACTCGCCGCGCAGGATCTCGTACTCAACGCCCTGGAACCCGGCGTCGACCATCCGCTGGTAGAGTAGCCGGTCCTGCTCCAGCCGCAGGTAGCGGGCCAGCGAGCGGGCGTCGTCGGCGTCCTGCTCCTCCTGCAGGTCGAAGTCCGGCTCCCGTTCGTCCCGCCCCAGCTCCGCCAGCAACTCTCCGGCCAGCGCGTCCTCGCGGTCGTCTAACCACTGCCCGCCCACGCTGTCCGCGGCCTCGGCGTCCTGTTCGCCCCGCGTCCCTGAAGCCGGGTCGGGCGGGACGCGCGAACCGTCGTCGCCGAGGCTCTCGCCCGGTTGTAGGTCTGTAACGGCGTGGCGGGGACCGGCACCGCGGAACCTCCCGTCACCACCCACCGCTGCCTCCTCCAGGTTCCGGCCCCCTGGCCGTGCAGGGGCGATGCCCTCGTCCTAGGTCGGGTCCCACCCGGAACCCCACGATCTTTTCCCGTGATCTTTCCCCGCTGGCACCGGGGAAGAGTTTCCGTGGGGTGACCTGCGCCGATCGACCTAGGCCCCGGCATGACCGGGGCGAGCACGCCCGACACGACCACCAGCAGGGAGACCCTGATGCCCGCCCCTCGCGCACCTCGCCGAACCACCCCACAGGACGCTCCCCTGCTGGGGATGCGCGCCACGCTGATCCTGCTGCTGGCCGTGCTCACCGGCATCGGCACCGGACTCCTGGCCGCGCTGGCCGGACGGCACCCGGCCGACGCGGTCCTGATGGGAACCGCGGCCACGGCCACCGCCACGGCCTTCTTCAACTGGGTCATCGCCAGGAACTAACCCACCGCAACACCCCAGGCGCGACACCTGCCCTCGTCAAGGGCACCCGGACGACAGGAACCTTCTTGGTTCGGGGCGTCGTCGGACGCGCAAGGACGGACGGTCACGGCATCGCCGGAGTGCGGCGGGGCTTATCCGGGGATGCTGGAGTTGCGGATGCCGAACTGCTGGTCCAGGTCATCGGCCAGTTGGCGGGCCGCCTGGCGCAACGCGGCGTCGTCGTCCTGGGCCGTGAACGAGGTCTCCACCGCCGTCGGCTCGCGCACCGCCCGCGTTCCCAGGACGAGGCGGTACTCGCCCTCGACCAGCATGTGGCCCAGGCGGTTGTTGACGGCCACCAGCGGCGCGCGGCCGGTGCTCTCGTCCCGGAGCAGCACCGCGCGGGTCAGGACGGTCCCGACCCCGCCCAGGGCGCGGATGTGCGCGGCGGCCAGGGCGACCGCCTCGACCACGACGGCGTCGACCAGCCGGTACGGCACAGGCCAGGGCTTGTGGCTTCCACCGAGCTCCGTGCTGGGGGAGACGAAGCCCGCCAGGCCGACCGCCAGGGCGATGGAGCCGTCGTGGTGCAACTCCACCAGGGCCCAGTCGACCAACTGCGCGGGGTCCGTGGCGTAGTGGTCGGAGCGGATCACCCAGCGGCGCAGACCGTTCCTGGGGTTTTCCACCGGGGGAAAGCCGAGCTGCTGCAGCACCGCAGGCCGCCCCTGCTGCTCCCAGGAGAAGATCCCGTCGGCCACGGTCAGCGCGGCCTGCATCGTCTCGGTGGCCTGCTCCCGCGAGGGGGGCGCGGCCAGCAACGGCAGTGGCGCGACGGGCCTGGTGGCCACCGCCACCCAGACGCCCTTGGACAGGTCGATCTCGGGCCGCAGCCCGTCGATCAGCGCGGTCAGCGCGGTGCGGTCGTCGGCGCGGCGGGTGAAGCGGTCACGGTAGGCGCGTTCGAGTTCGCTCTCGGACATCCAGTTGGTGTCCGTGCCGTACCGGTAGGGCACTCCCATCCGGTTCTTCTCGCCGATCACGTGCGGGGCGTCCGGGCTGGACGGGACGGACACCGCGATCAGGCCGGGCCCGGTGCCGTCCGGGTCGTCGATCGCCTCGATCACCAGGCCGTCGACCAGGGGCCGGATGTACCGGTGGGCGTGGGAACGCAGGGCCTGAAGGTCCCGCTCGCCGTTGGGCACGTCGGTCAACCCGGCCGCGTGGTTGCCATCCCCCTCGTGCTCGCGCACGCCGTAGACGATCAACCCGCCGCGGGTGTTGGCCATCGCCGCCACGTCCTTGGCGAACTCCCACTGCTTCTTCTCGACCTCGGGCGGCAGCTCCCGCTTCCAGTCCAGGTCCTCGGCCTCGCCCATCCGCTCGTCGACGGCGCGCACCAGCATGTCGTAGGTCAGCGGGGTCGGGGACAGGCCCAGTTCGGCGTGGATGCGGTACCACATGATCGGCACCGGCCGAGGCTAACCAGCACCGGCCGGCACGAGAGCGCGCCACGCCAGACGGCCGCCGCTTCCACCGTCGCCTTGCGTGGTGTGCCGCTTGGCCCACATCGGACCGGCCGGTCGCGCCCGGCCCGCTGGCACGTGTCCGTGGTGGGCGAGGTCGCAGCGCCGCGTCGTCGGACTCGGCGACCGCACGGCCCGATACCGGGCGCGCCGCCTTCACTCAATGAGGTGAATTGGTGCTATCGGCACTGTGGCAAACTGCCACTGACAGCACCTGTTCTGCGGCGAAACCGCAGGTAGATGCCCTTTTGTCGCTGACAGGTGCCCGGTGTCGAGCCGGGGGGCAAGCCCGACTCGACACCTTGAGCGGACGGCAGGCCTAGTCGTGGTTGCCCAACCACGTGACGACCAGGTCCTTGAGCCACTCGGCGACGAGCCTGATCCCGATCATGCGGATCAGGCTTTCGTCGTTGCGGGACACCCGCTCGGGACGTGGACGCCACGAGGGGACCCTCCATCTGCGCCTGCTCACTGACACCTCCTGGTGAGCGGGGGTCCCCCGGCGGGAGACCCTGTTCCACCGCCCAGCTGGGAAGCGGTGGAACAGCACTGGAAGTGGTTCTACCGCGCTCGGTGACCCCGGAGTCCTTTCGTCACCCTTGTGCCGCACGCGCAACCACGGATGCCGCCGAAAAACACCAAGATCGCCACGTTGTGTCGACCTCATCCCCTGAACGCCAGGTGTTTCCGGCCCCCACGGCCCCGATGCCCAGGGCGTCGGCTGGCCGGGCGGTTGCTGCGCGAGAGCCCGACCGCCCGCGCCCGTCGCGCTCTCGCGGTGCTCGCCCGCCTCCCGGACACGGACACCTCGGCACGGGCGCGGCGACCGGCCGTCACGACACGATCGGGTGAAGCAGGCGCGATGGCCGCCGACCGGGTGCGGGCCACTGCCAGGGTGACCGGCCGGAGGTGGGGCCGGAATTGTCTCTGGTCGAGGTGGCCGCCACGCTGGAACGGGTGGTGGAGCTGGCCGGGCGCGCCGACGCCGAACTGGCGGCGGCGGGCGAGTGCGCCGAGGCGATGCGCGCGCTGGTCGAGCACGCCGCGGCGGGCACCGTCGGGGACGAGGCCGCACTGCTGCACGACGGGCACACCGCGTTCACGGCCGAACTCGAACGGCTGCGGGCCGCGCTGGAGCGCGGGCGCGAGCTGGTGCGGGACTACCGGGCGCGTCTGCTCGCAGACCTCGTCCCCGAGACCCCTCCGGCACCACCGGCGGGCTCCCCGACGACACGGGAGCGGGTAGCCGCGGTGACGGCGGGCACGACCGGGGACCTCTACCCCGTGGGCAGCGAGTGGGCCATGCCGCTGATCACCCAGCCCCACTCGGCCGCGCGCAGCGGGGTGCCGCTGGAAGGGCACGTGCGGGCGCTGGACCCCGAGTCGCACGTCAGCCACACCTTCCTCCCCGGCCCCGGCCGGTGGTCCCAGGAGGCGTGGCAGCGGATCCAGGCTGCCGGGCTGCCGGGGTGGATGCTCGACGTGGCCCACCACGTCGAACCCCAGGCCACCTCCTGGATGCGCGAAGCGCGCGTGCGCCACGCGATGGTCGTGCTCAACCGCCCGGCCTGTGGGGCCGAGCACGGGCTGGGCTGCCACCAGGCGCTGCCGCTGCTGCTGCCGCGCGGCTACCGTCCGACCGTGGCGAGCACCCACGGCACCCGCCCCCACCTGGCCCACTACGACGGGAGAGCGGCACCGTGAACACGCTGATCAGCCCGCACCACAGCACCATCGTCCTGCCCGGACGCACCCCCCGCGAGGTCGCCGCCCTGGTCGCCGAACTGACGGCGTGGAACACCGCGCACGGGGCTGCCAGGCCGTGCCTGTGGCGGGTGGTGGCCGAGCAGGACGACGGCACCGCCTGGGGGCGGCCCGCCCCGACCCGCTGGTTGGACGTCGGCCTGGCCGGACAGCGCGGCGCGCTGCGCTGGACCGGGCCCGAGGGGGTGCGCGTGCCCGTGGACACCACCGCATCCACCAAGACAGGCGGTGACGCGGTGACGCGCTACGCCTCCGACCACTCCGGACAGCCCTGCGGGGTCAGCGACCTGCTCGCCGCGCCGCTGCCAGTGGTGTGGACCGCCCTGCAGGACCTGCTCGCCGACCGGGAACGGCCGCGACTGCCCGCACCGTGGGCATGGGCACCGGCGCCGCGCGGGCACATGCTGCTCACCCCCTGACCGCCGGACCAGGGAGCAGCACGCATCCTCCCGGCGGCCGGCGCAACAGCGAGGAGCGTGTGAGGGCACAAGTCACCGCCAAGAGGGCCACGACCACCCCGAAGTTCGTCACCGCGGTTTCAGAGCCTGGACAACAGCACACTTCCGCATGTGGGCGCCGTTCGGCACTGCTCAGCCGACTTCGTCATCTTCCTCGAC
Source organism: Actinosynnema pretiosum (assembly GCF_024171695.1). GTDB lineage: Bacteria > Actinomycetota > Actinomycetes > Mycobacteriales > Pseudonocardiaceae > Actinosynnema > Actinosynnema pretiosum. The sequence goes on from NZ_JAMTCF010000037.1 coordinate 34,440, forward strand.
CAGGGTGCGCAGTTTGGCCAGGCCACGGTGCTGAATGACCCTGACCTGCCCCGGTGACGCACCCACCGCGGCGGCGGTCTCCTCCGCTGACAGGCCGACAACGACCCGCAGTAGCAGGATCTCCCTCTGCCGTTCGGGCAGACTCTGCAACAGTTCCGCCATTCTTCCCGACAGCTCCTGCTGCAGGGCCCGCTGCTCCGGCCCCGCATCCGGTTCCTCGACGTCGGGGACCTGGGGCACCAGCTCGGTCCGGCGATTCCTGACGGCGGCGGACCGTTTCGCGCCGATGACCTCCCAGGCGGTGATGTCGTGCACGAGGGCCAGGAAGCGCATCTTGTCGCCCTGGTACCCCGGCAGCGCTTTGAGCACTACCAAGCACGCCTCCTGCGTGACATCCTCCGCCGAGGTGATCATCCCGTGGCTCGTATTCAGCCGTCTTCGGCAGTACATGGTGATATGAGGGACGATGCCGCGGATGATCTCCTGCACGGCGGCGGTGTTGCCCAGCGCCGCCAGCGCCAGGTTGTTGTCCGTGAGGCCGCGTTCCACGACCTCAGCGGAGGAGCGCCTTCCTGGAGGGATCAGTCCGTCTTCCAAGGCCCTGCGGTACAGGTCGATCTTGGTCGGTGCGGCACGGCTCACCGCTTCGTACTTGGCACGGGCACGGGTCAGGTACTGCTGGACGGTGGAGTTGGTGAGTTTCAGGCGCTGGGCGACGCTGGTGGCGGGCAGCCCTGATGCCAATAGGGCCACCACGTCACGCTCACGCGGGCTCAGGCCGGGATCAGTGTCGTCCCGCCCGCCGGAACGGAGGGATACCCCTCCGTTGACCACTCCGGCCTGAACGATCGAGTCCGTCGCAGCGTGCTCGGGGAGCGCCGGTTTCGGCTCTGCGGCCGGTCCGGGCTCGGGGTTTTTCGGCTTCGCCCCCCTCAGGGGGCCGAGCGGGGGGTGCTGTGCCGGCGTGGCCGACTCCGTCTTGTCCACGTGCGGGGTGAGTGCGCGTAGCCAGGCGACCGCGAGGTCGGCACACGACGCGCACACCCGTAGCGAACGCTCACCCACGGTCCTGACCGTGTCGGCGGGTCGGGTGCATCGCACGTCGCACAGGACGATCTCGCACGTCACGGCTTGAGCGGCGCGTCGACGTCGGGCGGCGGAACGACAGGTTGCCGAGCAGAACAGGCGCGGTCTGCCCATCCGGGAGGTCGAGGTGGGCAGCGCTTTATCACAGGACAGACAGCGACCCGGCACGTGTTCCACGTCACCACCTCAAAAGTGTCAAGCCCCGCAGGCTCCCCGACAGCACGTTAGTCGCTGGAAACACCCCCGAACAGGGGGTAAAGTAGAAGCGCAACACAGTTTCGTGCCGTTGTCGGACAAACTGACGTCTTACGCGACAACGGAGCTTGTTACATGCTGCAGGAAGCTCCGCTGGCCTCAACCAGATACGACAGGGAAGCTCGCCCCCATGCCATGAGGGCGGTCCCACCCCTGTCCGGAGGAGGGCAAAGCGGAAACGGGACAAGCCCGCACCTGGCCTGGTGCGGGCCTGCCGACGGGTGTTCGTGATCAGCGCTCGCGAGGCTTGAAGATCACGTCACCCACCACGACGAAAGCCCTCGCCACCCCGGCGGGGGCTTCGTGCTTGGAGAGCACGCAGACCGCCTCGGTGGCCAGCAGAAGCGGGCGTCCCCACTTCCACCACTCGACCCCTCGTCCTTCACACCACTCGGTCAACTTCCCCGCCCAGCGGGTCGGGGGCCTCTCGTGCGGTGCATCCTGGTTGTCGTCCAAGGTGTCCTCCCATCTCGATCAGGCTCGGCACGCTGCCGAATCCGCGCAGCGGGTCAATGCCTGGTCGAGCAGAGGAGCGATCTTGGACAGACCGCCAGTGCCGTCCACGAAGAACGACGCAGGTAACGATCCCCTATCGGGCAGAGTTACACAAGGGGATCGGGACGCGGCAGGTCGTGACAGGCGTGGCGCGCGCTGCGCCCCGAGTCGGGGAGCAGCGGAATCGCGGAAACCCTTGGCATGGCGAACAATCACCCCACGCAAAGATCGCCTCGCGGGTGGCCAGCATGCGGTGGTCGCGCCCTCCTGAAGAGCGCGGGGGAAAGGCCACGGCGGTGGGTCTCGGAGTCAGGTCGACACGCTGTCCACGGGAACGCCTTCTCAGCCTCAGAAGGCCCACTCGCGACCTGACACCCACACACCGCCCGGAGCGGTACCTCAGGAGAGCAGATGGCCGGTGACGGGCACGAGGTCGACATGAGGTCGAGCGCCGCCCCGCTGTACCTGGCCTCCCGCGCGCTGCGGAAGGCCTGGATGGCGTTGCGGGTGGACACAAGCCCGGCCGCTCCCTGCGCGCCCCGGGCCGAGGCCTTGTCGGCGGGCGAGGCCGCACAGCGGGTGCTCGACACCGCCGAGCGGGAGATGATGATGAAGATCGACGGCGTCCAGGACCATCTGCGCCAACTCGTCCTGGGGTACGCCGCAGCAGCCCGTTCGGTCGGCCCCTGGCAGGCCGAGGACTGGCCCGGGGTGGCCTGCTACACCACGTGCCGGGCCATCCTGGAGGGCTGCGGGCAGGTCGGCTGGTTCCTCAACCCGACGATCGACTTCGACGAACGCCTGCGCCGAGGCGCCCGGATCATCCTGTGGTCGCTGAGCGAGGAGCAGGCCGGGCCCACCCCGCCGGACGCCGCACTGTCCGCCGCGCTCCGCGCGGACATCCAGGCCACGGGACTTCCCGTGTGGCAGCGCGGGAACAAGCGACGGCCCGGACAGACAAGCTGGGGAATCGAGGTCGAGGGCAGGCAGGCGGGGTACACGCACCTGGTGGGCATCACCGACCTGATGCCCGACGGCGGCCGCGACCTCTACCACCGGTGGAGCGGGTTCGCCCACCAGGTGGCGTGGGCCCATCAGGGGTGGGGGCGGTTCCGGATCGACCGGCAGCACCACGCGGTCCGCCACGTCTTCGGCAACCACGAGGACCGGCACTACCCGCTGTTGATCAACATGGCCGCGGCGCTCACCGAGGCGGGCCGCCGCTACCACCACTACCTCGGCAGGTCCCCCGCAAATCTGGAGACCGCCTACCTGGCAGTGGTGCGGCACCTGGAGGAGGAACTGCCCAAGGTCCAGGCCGCCCTGGCGGAGGCCGACACGCGACGGGACGAACAGGACTAGAGGCCGGGCACCGACGGGCCGGACCTGATTCTCGGACGCACCCCGCGAAGCCGCACAGGAGTCGCACAGCCCCCGTCGGCGGGACGCACCGGGTTCAGGGCTCGTCGACGGGCTCCTCGCCGGGGAACTGCTCGTCGTGGCCGTCGTCGTAGCCCTGCTCGTAGGCCTCCTCGAGCTCGGCCTGCCGCCGTCCCCGGTGGTCCTCCAGCTGCCACCGCAGCCTCTCGTCCTGGTCCCGCTGGTAGTCCTCGTCCTGCCGGTAGTCGGAGACGCCGTCCGGTGGCGGCCCGCCGTCCTGTTCGGAGCCGGACGGGCCGCCCAGCAGCCACAGCGCGCCGCCGACGAACGCGATCACCACCGCGAGCACGGCCAGGCCGCGCAGCCACCCGAGCACGCGGCCGAGCAGCCGCACGACACCGTTGTCCATACCCGGTGGTCGACTCCGCCCCGGCGCCTCGTTACCCCGGGTCCCCCGGTCGTGGAGAGCCCTGCGGGAGGAGGCCGTCGCCCTCGGCGGCGCCGGGTCGACGGCGCGTGGTGGCGTGCGTGCGGTGGGTGGCCCAGGCGGGCACGGTGGAGCGCTCCTGGGGGGCGGGTTCTCGTCGTGGGCCCAGGTGGTCCACAGCCCGGCCAGGCAGGAGGAGAAGGCCTCCAGAGCGGCGGCGGAAAACCAGGGGACAGGTCGACACGGGTGGGGTATTCCTCAGCGTGCGGGGGTGGACTCGCGGTCCCGGCTGTCGTGGCGGTCGTGGATCTCGTAGAGGTCCTCGCCGATCTGCTCCGAGTGCTCCCGCACCCACTCCCGCAACTCCTCGGGCCAGCGGGTCCGGGAGGACCAGCGCACGCCATCCAGGCTTCCCACCTCTACCCGCGCCCCACGCAGGTCGGCCTCCGTCATGTCCGTCAACAGCGGCGCGATGCTCTCCCACAGGCTCTCGGGGCTGTAGCCGGAGACGAGCGCGCGGTGGATCCGACCGGCGACGGCAGCGACGCTGAGGACGTCGACGCTCGTGCTCGGGTGAGATCCGGCGCTGATGTCGAAAAGGCGAGAGGCAACGAGGCGTCGCACATCGACGCGGAACCGGAACAGGGCGTGGTGTAGCTCGCCGAACAGGGTCAGGAGCTCGTGACGCTCACCCGCCTGTCCATCCCACAACCCTTGAACCCGGTCAGCGAACACGACCAGCTTGTCGACGAGGTCCGCTTGGGCATCAAGGAGGGGGAGGCGACGAAGTTCGTCCAGGTCCTTCTTGACGCTCAAGATCGCATAGGGCAGGGCGGTCCGCCGGACAGCGCTGCGAGCGTCGAGCACGATCCGGACACGGTCGGTGTGCCTGGTGATCCCGGTCAGGCGCACGAGGATCTCCAGTTCCCCCAGCGGCAACCGGGCGCGGGCGTGCAGGCGCGCCAGCGGTGCCATCCTGCCGAGAACGGCCAGCACCGCCCGCGCGTCCGGTTCCTCTCGCAGGTGCTCCCTCGACATTCCGAAGCCTCGCAGGGCAGTGCGGGCAGCCTCCACAAGGCCTGGGCGAGTGGCGAAGGCCGCCTCCGGCCACATGCGGATGGGGAAGTCGTGGACGTTCTCCCCTCCGCCACTCGGGGGCTTGGCCCAGGTGGAGCCCGTGGAGGGGGTGATGGTGTGCTGGTCGTCCAGCCCGCCGCGGGTGAACGCCGGAGTGGTCCCGGCCAGCGCGGCCAGCACCCGGCGGCCACGCCCGGACGGGACCGCCGGGACCGGGCGGGTGAACGCCGGGCTGCTTCCGGCCAGCGCGGCCAACACCCGACGGGAAAAGGACTCGCCGTTCACGCCTGATCACCTCCGCCTTCCGGTTCCTCGGTCCTGTCGTCGGGCTGCGGGTCCTGCGCGGGCAGCAGCGACTGCGCGTAGCGGGCCACCTTCTTCACCACCACCGGCGCCGCGGCCCCCAACCCGAAGAACACCAGCCCGTTACCGGGGATCGCGGTGGACACCGCCGCCGTGGCGAACGCCGCGATCACCAGGTTCACCACCAACGACACCGCGTACGGCCCGCCTCCCGGCCCCCACGGCGGCCTCCACGGCCACCCCTTGCCCTTGACCCGTTGGCTCGCCTCCAGGAACACCACGCCCAGGTTCGCCACGGCACCGACCGCCCCCCACACCGCGGGGACCAGCAGTTCGGGTAAGGAAGGCTCCACACACCACAGTCTGCCACCCGACCGGCCGACCACAGCCGGGATCACGGCCCGTCACCGCACCGGAGCAGCGCACCGAGCCCCGCAGACCTGCACCGGACCGCTCACCGGGACCGCCCCGCACCGCGCACTACGACCACCGCCCTCCTCGCGGTCCAGACCGGGCCGGACGGGGACGTAGGCGGCCGGGAGGCCGGGAGGCAGCAGGGTGCAGTGGTCCATCGCGGCCTCCGGGACGGATCATCCGGGAAGGTGACCGGCGCCTGCTGCGCCCGGCCGCCGCGGATTCCCGGATCGGGTGGTAGCCGGGGTTGGCTCCGTCCCGGCCTCGGCCCTGGAGGACCACGCGGTGTGCTAACCGCCCTCACTTTTCGAGGACGGGCAGCCGCTCTGCCTGGAGCCCCGCTCCAGCGCGGCAGCGGACTCCTCCAGCCAGTCGGCGACGACCGGCACCGGCACCTTCACTCCACTGCCGACCAGCCGTAACCGGCCCCGCTCACGGACCGCGAGCGCGGCCCTGCGCAGCAGCGGCACCGGCCCCATCCGCCACACCGTCGTCATCGTCGCCCGCCCCTGCCCGCCTCGACGGGGTGGACCCGTGCGATCGGCTCCACCCCGTCGATCCTGTACTCGTCGTCGTTGGCGTAGCCGCCACCGAGCAGGTCCACCCGCTCCTGCCGGGGCATCGAGAACACCTCCACCGGGGACTTGCTGGTGTAGTGCGGGCATTGCGCGGCGGTGAGCCGGGCGCACTCCAGCGAGCACAGCGCCCCGCCGTACATCAGCACCGCAGTGCGCGATCGGTTCTGCGCCGCCAGCACGAACACCTGCTCTCCCCTGGGCCGCCCGCACACCTGGCACAGGTCCAGGGCGAGCATCCGCTCGCAGCGCCCCTCGTCGAACTCCAGTGCGTCCCAGACCCCGCCGGACGCGGTGGCGATGACCGTGGCCGCCCACGGCGTCGGCCGGGCCCCGGGGGCGCCCGCGCTCACCGTGCCGTCCGGCTCGACGTCGAAGGCGCACCGCGAGCGACGCCGCGGCCAGCCGGGCGCCACCGCGGCCGCCGCGTCCACCACAGCGGTGTCCACCGCACCGGCCGCGTCCGCGACGGCACGGCCCACCGTTCCTGCGCGAGGAGGAAGTCCCATCCGCGAGTTCGACTCCGGCGCGGTCACCGATGCTCCCCGTCGGGCTCCTCGCCTGGGGCGAGGATCGTGCCGGTGTCGTGGTCGTAGCCCGGCAGCCACATCGACAGCTGCGCCACGGCGTCGCCCAGGGCCGTGATCGCGTCGGCCGTCTCGACCGGCGTGCGGGCCTGCGCGAACCGGTCCCACGCGTGGCGCGTCTCCAGGCCCGCGTCATGCCAGGCCGTATCCCCGCCGGCACCGCGCGCCGCGATCCGCCGGTCCACGATGCCGCCCAGAACGGGCAGCAGCGCGTCGACGATGTCGTCGGTGTCCGCGTCGTCGGCCAACCGCGGGCGGGCGTCCCGGACCGTCGAGATGGCGGTCCACACCCGCTCCCGATCAGCATCACCGAACGCGAATCCGCCCACCGCCTCATCCATGGTCATCTCCTCGTTCTACGACAGGGGCGGCGGCGGGTGACGCCGCCCAGGCGAGCAGGGCCGCGCAGGTGCAACGAGCCGGTCGGCGGCTCGCCCTGCGTCCGCGCGGATGGCGCAATCGGCGTGCGGGCCCATCCTGCCCGGACCGCGTGCGAGCGCAGCACCATGGTCGACCTGTTCCCCGTTCGAGGGCCACGACCAGACAGCCCTGCACGAGCGGGTGCGCCAGGACGGCCTCGGCCTGGACCACTTCGAGAGCCGCTCCTGGACCGGCCGGCACCGCCACGTCACGCTGGCCTCGGTCACCCAGGCCATCTGCACCCTGCCGCCAACCCGTCCAGACCACAACCACCCGCAAGAAACCGCAGCTCAACAGCACCCAACAAGGTCCTACTAGGGACGGCAGCGTGGGCAGGGCACGAGTGCTCCGCTGTCGTCCTCGACGTAGCGCTCGTGTGGCGCCGGGCCGTCGCAACTGCCACACCATTCAGGCCAGTCGGCACCCGCAGGTTGCCGCGCGTGCCAAGGCCCCGGCTGAGGCGATCGAGTTGGCGTTGCCCTGCGGGCGGCCGGCGGATCGGTGTGCGGGGCCGTCTCGAAAGATTCCGACCGGTTCCGAGCGGTGGCCCGGTGCGTGGCGGCGACCTTGTGCGCGGCGATCCCGTACACGAACGCCAGGAACGGCCTGCCCTGGTCCCGGTAGTCGGACAGCGCGGTCAGCACCACCAGGCACACCTGTTCCGCCGCCGCGAACGTCCCGTCCCGCCTGCCCACCCTCGCGCAGCAGTAACGCACCACCACAGGCCGCACCACCTCAAGCAACGACAGCGCGGCATCGCGATCGCCCCGTACCGCCGCTGACAGCTCGCCCGTCCAGGCATGGCGGGAGGCGGGGGGGTGATGCGGTGTTCCTGTGGGCGGTGTGGCTGCGGGCGGCGGCGCGGGCCAGGCGCAGGCACTGCTGCTCGGCGGCGCGGTCCAGGCCGTGCACGCGCACGCAGTGCAGGTGCAGCAGCGTCGCGAGCACCGTGTCCGGGTCGGGGGGCGTCGGAGTCGGCGGCGAACGCGTGCTTGGCTGCGGCCACCGTCGCGCCGTGCCCGAATCGACCGAGCTCCGGCCGGTAGTTCTCCAGCCTCATGGTGGCGAGCAGGCCGCGCTCGCGCAGCCCCTGGCTCCACGTGCCCAGGGCGGCCAGCACGCGGGCGCGCCCGCCGTCCTCGTCGGCGGTGGCCAGGCGCAGCCGTAGGTGGTGGCCGCCGTGGTCGTGGTAGGGCAGGAACCACCATGTCGGCGCGTGCCGGTGGTGCGGGTCGGAGTGGGCGAGCCGGTCGAGCAGGGCGGGCAGATGCCCGGTGAGCAGGGTGGTGTGCAGATTGGGGTGGGCGTGCAGTTGGGCGTGGACCCAGGGCCCGGCGCCGGGCAGGTGCGCGGCCCTCAGGTCGTGCGCGATCGGCGCCCGCCCGCGCGCCACCACCCGCCGGTGCGAACGGGGGTGTGGGTGAGGTGGATGGTGATCTCGTGGGCGTGCCCGTCGATCCACCTCAGGTCAGCGGGGTGAGGGCTGGGTGCAGGGTGGCGGTGCCGCGCCGGTCCAGGTGGATGCGCAGGGGCCGGGCAGCTCAGCCGCGCCGGGCACCAGCGGGCGGGAGGGGGAGATGATCGCGCGGCCGTGGTGCAGCGCGGGCAGAAACGGCAATGCGCGCGATCGGGCCCCAGTCGAACAGGCCCCAGCAGGCGGGCCCCGTCCCCCACCACGCCCACCAGGGGAACGTGGTGCGGGGTGTGGTGGGCGGGTCGGTGCAGGCCGCGCGCTGGTGGGCGGGGAAGCGGTCGCAGCCAAGACGCCCACGTTCCCGGTCCGGCGGGCGGTGACCACCGAACCGGGAACGTTCGAGTTCAGTGCGCGAATTCGAGGGCGGTGGCCAAGGCCGGGACAGGGCCCCAACCGCCATGCCCCACCGGAACCTGCACCTCGCGCTGCGGGTCGGTGAGCAGTTCATCGCCGATGGCGGGGTAGAGGCGCAGCGTGGTGGAGCCGGGGACGATCGGCACGAGCACCTCGCCCACGCGCAGGCACATCGCCCGCCGGGCCGGGACGCGCTGCTCATGCCCAACCGCCGCGTCGGCGTCCTGGCCCTCGCAGGGCTGGACGGTCGCGGCCTCGGCGTGGGCGCGGTCGACCACGACCTGCACATCGTGTCCTGCCAGCAGGGCGGCGACGGAGGTGGCGAGGCAGTGGACATGAGCACTCCTCGGACAGTGGCGGCTGACCGGTTTCGGACGCCTCCCGCTCCGGTCGTGACGCCGCAGCGCTGGTCGATACCACTGCCTGACAGGCGCGGCTTACAGCGCTCTCCACTTTTCAGGACGAGTTCCCGTGGGGGCGCTGGTATTTCCGGGATGATGCCAGACGAAAAGGGGAAATCAAGGGGAGCGCGTCTCCGTGTCGTAGTTCGACGCCTGAAGTTTGGTTTCCGCTCTGACGAACGCTTCGAGATCGCTTTCTGGATGGAAATAGACCTCATTTTTCGCTGCGGAAATCTGCAGCCTGTTCAGACGGTCGACGGTACTTTTCGGAACGCGTCCGACCGCAGGGTTGTTCGAATCGGTCGCGACGTAAAGCCGCCTTCCCAACGGCATCACGACACTGTCGGCGACGTCGATGCCGACACCGTCCGAAAGTCCGATTTTATCCGGTTTCCCGTGCAGGACGGACACGGCGGGAGTGTCGCCAATAAGGAAATCCTGGTCGGTATTCAGGAATTGAAGGTGTCGCCGCCCCAGGAGGGTTCGAACCTTCTTGTAGGCACGCTCCTGCAGTATCCTGAAGAGAAAGCCTTCTTCGTATTTGGCCCTGATGGGCGCTTCGAGACGATCCAAAGCCGTCTCAATCCAGCCCGTCCCGGACAGGATGAAGCCGGTTTCCTTGTCCATGTAATGGCGCAGAAGTTCGGGATGCTGTCGAACTTGACTGCGCAGCCCTTCTCGGTTCGACTCCCATGCCGCGCGGTGGATGGCGGGTGCGTCGTTGCTGCGCACCACATGCAGTGCCACCATGTCCTTGATAACCTCGATCAGTTCGGGGTATTCGAGGATCGTTCCCCTGTCGGCGGCGGCGAGCGCGTCGGGGAAGGCGTTCTCGATGCGACTCCACATCTCCTCGGCGCTCCCGGAGGCGTATTTGATGAAGTCGTCCGCCTTGCCGCACGTCCGGGGGCCGACGATGTCCAATCGCCTGTCGGGTCGGACGATGTCCACGCGCGCGAGTGCGATGCCTTGAGGAGGCTTGTCCCATGTGAAGCGTCGCAGCAGGACCTGGGAGATCAGATGTTGTTTCCTGACGTGCCGACCGACCTCGAACGCTAGTTCAGCACGCCGTTTGTTCACCATTTCAGCGTAACTCAAGGCTTCCGGGGTCGGCTTCCACATGTGTTCACCCTACAGGGCTGGAGTCGTCGGTGCGATCCGGATTCTGATGCAGGCCGGGCGCGGCAACTGGTTCGGCGTCCCGGGAATTCGGGCGCTATCCAACTTCATGATCGTTCCATTGTCCGGTGGAACCGGCCTCCGGCTCCGGGGTCGAACTGCCCTGACGGTCGCCTGTCGAAGGTGAAGGTGGAGTCACTGTCGGGACGTCGCCCTGGGGGCGGAGTCACTGTCGGGACGTCGCCCTGGGGGCAATGTCGCCCTGCCGCCTTCCAGTCCTTCGTGGCGCGCACGGACGCTCTTGTCGGGGTCGGGCGTCGTCGTCTATGACGATCAACCTGTCGCTTGAATTGGGTCACGCGTGCCGTCGGCCGAAAGTTCATGCGCCGCTCCCTCGCGCCCCTTGCGCTCGCTGTCAGGACGTGGATCTTGTAAATCCGCTGGAACCAGCCGGGATGGTCGCTAGTGCTGCATCTCGGAACGTTGACCCGCTAATCGGCCCGGTTGGCTGACGGTCCAGGCTGGTCCTCCCATGTCGAGCGGGAGGTGGTTGTGGGTCGTCGTCCGGAGGTGTTCGTCCGGTCGTTGTCGATGGAGGAGGGCCGGAAGCTGGCCCGGATCGGCAGGACGGCGAAGGACCCGGTGCGGTTGCGTCGGGCGATCGTGGTCCTGATGTCCGCTCAAGGGCAGTCGGTGCCTGACATCACGTCGTTGATGCAGTTCAGCGCCGATTATGTGCGTGATGTGATCCACGCGTTCAACGAGCGGGGGTTCGCGGCACTGGACCCAAAATGGAGCGGGGGACGCCCGAGGGTGATCGGTGAGGCGGTCCGGCGACGGATCTGCCTGATCGCCAGGACGTCCCCCGCCTCCCAGGGCATCACCGCGTTCTCGACCTGGTCGCTGTCCAAGCTCCGAGCCCACCTGCTCGACCGCGGCACCGTCGCCGCGATCAGCCGGGAGACCCTGCGCCGCATCCTGCACACCGGCGGCGTGTCCTGGCAGACCACCTCCACCTGGAAAGCCTCCACGGACCCGGACTTCATGGCCAGGATGCACCGGATCCTGGACCTCTACGACCATCCGCCCGACGACGGCCGGGTGATCTGCGTCGACGAGTTCGGACCACTCAACCTCCAGCCCCGCAAGGGCAAGACCTGGCGGCCGACCAGCGCACCACTGCGATTACGCGCCACCTACAACCGCCACCACGGCGTGATGCACATGCTCGCCGCACTCGACCTGACCACCGGGAAGATCCACTACCGCATCCGGCGCCGCAAACGACACGGCGAGTTCCTCGACCTCCTCAAGTCCCTGCGCGCCAGGTGGCCGGGGCAGAAGCTCTACATCGTGGCCGACAACTTCTCGCCGCACCGCCATCCCGACGTCCTGACCTGGGCCGCCGACAACGACGCCGAGTTGGTGTTCCTGCCGACCTACTCCAGCTGGTTGAACTGGATCGAGGCCGAGTTCACCGCCCTGCGCTACTTCGCCCTCAACGGCACCGACCACCTCACCCACGCCGAACAGAACGCCGCGATCGCCGCCTACATCCGCTGGCGCAACGCACGAGCCCGCCCCAAGACCGGCTTCGCCACCGACTCACCCATCCGCACCTGGACCGATTACCCGACCAAGGTTGCGTGACGCAGCACTAGA
>NZ_JAMTCF010000038.1 GCF_024171695.1 Actinosynnema pretiosum
ACCAGCTGCTCTACCTGGTCATGGACAACTTCTCCCCGCACCGGCACCCCGACGTCCGCGCCTGGGCCGCCGACAACAACACCGAACTGGTGTTCCTGCCGATCTACTCCAGCTGGTTGAACTGGATCGAGTCCGAGTTCGCCGCCCTGCGCTACTTCGCCCTCAACGGCACCGACCACCGCAGCCACACCGAACAGAACGCTGCCATCGCCTCGTTCATCCGCTGGCGCAACGCCCGAGCCCGACCCAAGACCGGCTTCGCCACCGACTCACCCATCCGCACCTGGACCGATTACCCGGCCAGGGCTGCGTGACAAGCCACTAGCCGGCCAGAGGGCAGCGGTCGCGCTGGTCGCCCTGTGGCAGGAGCGTGGGCACGATCTGACGAGGCAATTAGCCGCCCTACTGCGCTGGTACAACCGCGACCACGGACTGGAGTTCCTCGCCGAGCTCGTGCAGTACGGCGTCATGGTGTCGGACAGTCTTAAGACCAAGGCCGTCGATCAGGTGAAGACTCTTCTGGACAGGAACGTCTCGCCGAACGAGTGGCATCGCTGGGCCCACGTGCTGATGGCGCTTTCATCGGAGCGAGTGCTCGACCTGATGCTTGACCTGGCGGGGAAGGACGAAACCGAAGAGGAGCCGCGTTATAACGCTGTGAGGTTCGCGTACCAGCTCTCACCGGAGCGGGCGAGACCTGAGGTTCGAGCCTTTCTCAAGGACAGGAAGGTCAGCAGAGTGGCCAAGCGCACGCTCTTGGCGATGCTCGTAGACAGTGACCGTGAGGCAGCCCTGCGGTTGTGTGAAAATATTGCTGAGAAGGCGAAGCACTCCTCGACCTGCTTGGAAGCGATCGACCTTATCGATGATCATGACTCTGCTCGTGCTATCGACACGTGGGAGCTCGTGGCCACTGCTTGGTGCAAGCAGGACGAGCGTTTGCGTCTAGATGCCGCAATTCGAGTCCTGGAACGTGACTCAGAGCGTGGAGTCGCACTCCTGGTAAATCTCATCGGGATTCTGAAAGACCGTGCGGTGCGCTGGGAAGCCGTTGATATCTGGCCCTCTACTCGCCAGGGTGATTTGAAAGTTGCGCTAGAGGTTTATGCGTACGACCAGAGTCTTGATCTGGTGATTCGGTATGAAGCGTCTTATCTGCTTGCCATCGGGTTTGATGGCGATGTGGGAGTGCTGCTGAAAATGGCGGCTGATAAAGAATTGCCGTCGCATCTTCGGTGGGAGGCCGCGCGGTTTAATCGCGACCTTCCTGAAGCTTTGGGAATCTTCAATGACGTCATTCTCTCTTTTTCTCCCCAAGATCCCTCGGTGATAAGTTCCATTGCCGAACTGGGGAAGCTTCACTATAGGGAAGCGGTAAAGCATCTCGTTAGGTTGGCGCGCGACCCTAAGGTGCCGCTCACTTTACGCCTGGCGGCTGTGGGGGCTGAATTTCCGCCGCTGCAGAACTCGGTTAGGGTTGAACTCTATCGAGGTATTTTATCTGAAGGCGGACTCAGTGATGCTGCCCGACTTGATCTGCTGATCAAGATTCAAGTCGCTGACCTGGGGGTAGGTGATAAACTTTTGCTAGAAGTGGTCCTTAAGCGGATGGGGGGATCTACTTTGCGGGAGGGGGCATTGAAGGCGATTTCCTCGCGTGAGGGTAGATTCTTGGCGTGGTCCTCGATTGCTGTCAGTGGTGGATCGAGGAGCCTGCGAAAAAGGGCATACAGTGCTGCCTGTGTAGCTGATTCCAGTAGAAGCGGCGAACTGGCACTAAAAATGCTCTACCGTGCTGCCGGTAGTGGAAATCTTAGAGAAGAAGTTCGGATTTTCGGCAAGAGGACGGCGATTCGAGCCCTTGAGGAGTTGGTCGAGAAGATTCCTCATGGCAAACGAGGTGAAGCGCAGCGAATCCTTAAGGCGCTCAACGCGGGCAAGCGCCCCTGACTCACTCCCCCCGCTGCACCACGTGGTGCAGCGCCTGCATCCGGTCGTCCAGTTCCGCCGCGATCGCGGCGGTCCGGGTGAGCTCCTCCACGAACCCCGCCGGGACCTGCCGGTCGTACTTGTAGTGCAGCTTGTGCTCCAGCGTCGCCCAGAAGTCCATCGCGATGGTCCGCAGCTGCACCTCCACCTTGACGTGCACCACCTGGTCCGACAGGAACACCGGGATGCGCACGATCACGTGCAGGCTCCGGTACCCGTTCGGCTTCGGGTTGGTGATGTAGTCCTTGGTGAGCAGCACCTCCACGTCGCTCTGCCTGCCCAGCATGGCGGCGACGCGGTACACGTCCGACACGAACGGGCAGATCACGCGGACCCCCGCCACGTCGTCCAGGTGCTCCCCGGCGACGTCCAGGTCCTCCGGCAGGCCCTTGCGGCGCAGTTTGGCCAGGATCGCCTCGGGGCGCTTCACCCGTTGCGTGATGTGCTCGATCGGGTCGTGCCGGTGGACGAGGTCGAACTCCTCGCTGAGGATGCGGAGCTTGGTCATCAGCTCGTCGACCGCGAACTTGTACACCACCAGAGACCGCCGCAGTCCATCCGCGACGTCGATTTCCATGATCTGAGGATACCTTCGCCCCCTGACCGGCCTCGGCTACGATCCGGATCGTGAACACGCACTGGCACGTCGTCCTCCCGCCGCCGGGCGCCTGAACGGGCGCACCGAGGCCGAGCACGCCACCGGGCCGACCCCGAGATCCCAGGCGACCCTCCGAGATCCCGAGCGGTCGACCCGTGAAGAGCCGTGCGCCCGCCCCCATCCCCCTGACGGTCGATGTGGACGGAGAACGACACCAGTGCCATCCCACGCACGCCCGAACAACCCCCTGCACGGCCCCCTCCCGATCCTCGCCGCCTGCGCCCTCTGGGGCACCACCGGCACCGCCAGCTCCTTCGCGCCCGCCTCCGCCCCGGCCATCGCGGTCGGCTCGGCCGGGCTCGTCGTGGGCGGGCTGCTGCTCCTGCTCACCGGGACCGGCGCCCGAGCGGTCGCCGTGGGCGCCGACCGGCGGCTCCTGCTGCTCGGCTCGGTGACCGTCGCCGGGTACGCGCTCGCGTTCTACCCGGCGGTCGCCCGGACCGGCGTGGCGGTCGCCACGACCGTGGCCCTCGCCACCGCGCCGATCGTCCTCGGCCTGCGCGCCCGCCCCGCCCTCACCCTCACCGCCGTCCTCGGGTGCGCGCTCCTCGTCCTCGGCGGCAGCACCGGCGCCACCCGGATCGACCCGCTCGGCGTCGCGCTCGCGGTCGTCGCCGGGCTCTCGTACGCCGCCTACTCGGCGGTCTGCGCGCACCTGATCTCCCTCGGCCACCCGTCGCGGGCGGTCGTGGGGGTGGTGTTCGGGGGCGCCTCGGCGCTCGTGCTGCCGGTGCTGCTCGTCGCGGGGACCTCGTGGATCGTCTCGGCCGCCGGTCTGGCCGTGGTCGCGCACCTCGCGGTGTTCACCACGTTCGTGTCCTACCTGCTGTTCGGCTACGGCCTGCGCCGCACCACCGCCGCCTCGGCCACGACGCTCACCCTCGCCGAACCCGCCGTCGCCGCCGTGCTCGGCGTGGTCGTCGTGGGGGAGCGGCTGCCCTGGGTGTCCTGGGCGGGCATGGCCGTGCTGGCCGTCGCGCTCGCCGCCCTCACCCGCGCGCCCCGCACCCCGGAAACGATCGACGTCACCTGACGGAAAACCCCGGCAGCGGCGAATTCCGCCGACCCGAGGCGGGAATTCGGCGCTGCCGGGGCCACCCGCGCCCGAAAAACGCGCGTCCCCGGTCGAGCTAATGCCGCCGACCATTTCAGGCAAGGGACAGTCACCCGGTCAAGCGAGGGGCCTCACCTCGGCGGGGCGCCCGTCGCCGTCCCAGGCGCGCCGGACCGCCGAGGGTCCCCGGCCCGCGTACAGCGAAACCCCGCCGTGACGGAAGTCACGGCGGGGTTCGTCGCGTCGGCTCGTCCTCGGGGCGCCCGGCTACTCGCCGTGCTGCCCGCCCAACCCGTGCAGGATGCGCTGGATGACCGCCGGATCGACGTCCGGCTCGTCACCCAACCGCTCGGCGGCGGGGGAGCGCCTCGGCTCGCGGCGCGGCAGCGGCACCGACGAGGCGTTCATCCCCGACGGCAGCCCCAGCTCGCACCACACCAGCTTGCCGCCCGCGGTCAGGTCCACCACGCCCGCCCGCGACCCGGACAGCTCCGGCGGCATCGCCACGCGGTCGGCCTCGACCTCGACGGCGAGGTGCTGGCCGGTCAGCCGCAGGCGCACCAGCAGGAAGCCGGGTTGCGACTGGTCGGCGACCTCGACCGCCGCGGCGACGAGTCTGCGCGCTGTCTGGCCCGCCTCGTCCCGCATCGCGGACAGCCGCCACTCGCTCAGCGAGAAGCGCACGAACATCTCCGCGACGTTGACGGCCGTGGGCAACGCGACGAGCCTGATGTCGTCGACCTGCTCGGTCTTGGCGTTCACACCGATCCCTCCTCGCCAGCGTCCGGCGCGTGTGCGCCAGATGGTGCCATGCGTTCGACCGTTGTCACCCACGCGGGGCAGGGACGTGAGCGGACCGTGTCCTCGGCGGCTCGTCGGCTCGGAGCGGTCGAAGGCGACACCACACCTTCCACGCCACCTACTACGGGTGGACCCACCCCCTGGTTCACCTGGACGGGTGGATTAGGTCCGGAAAAAGTACCCCGAGTTGGTCCATGAGCGGAATGGCGACCCGGTCGATGGGGGTCAGGAACACATCTAGGGGGACCACCCGAAGGTGATCCCCCTAGATGTGGACCGGTGGTCGAACGACCGCGCGACGGTCCCGGAGCGTGAGCTCCAGGGCGCGAGACCTGGCGACGAGGCCGGGCGACGATGCGGGGCAGCGCGGCCGGGCAGCGCCAGGGCCCTGAGCCCCGAGCGGGCTCAGGCCTGCTTGGCCAGCTCGATCTCCAGCTTGATCTCGATCTTGTCGCTGACGACCGCGCCCGCCGCGCCGCCGGTCACGCCGAAGTCCTTGCGGCTGATCGAGGTGGTGGCGGTGAAGCCCGCGACCTTGGAGCCCTCGCTCATGCCGTCGCCGAAGCCGTTCACCTCGACCTCCAGGGTGACCGGCTTGGTGACGCCGCGCAGGGTCAGCTCGCCGTCGATGAAGTACTCCTCGCCCTCGGCGCGCAGCGCGGTCGAGGTGAAGGTGATCTTCGGGTGGTTCGCGGTGTCCAGGAAGTCCGGGGACTGGAGGTGGCCGTCGCGGTCGGCGTTGCGGGTGTCGACGGTGGTGGCGTCGATGGTCGCGGTGACCGTGGACTCCAGGGGGTTCTCGGCGGTGACGACCGAGCCCTCGAAGGTGCCGAAGTGGCCGCGGACCTTGGAGATGCCCAGGTGGCGGACCGTGAACGAGACGTCCGAGTGCACGGGGTCGATCGCCCAGGAGCCGGTCAGGTAGCCGGGGATCTGCGTCGAGGTCATGCGGGTTGTCCTCCTCGGTAGTGCTGGTTGAACTCTCAACTTCAACCTACCGCAACCTGATTGAGAGTTCAACCAACAACGTATGATGGTGGGATGAGCGATGTGCGGTGGTTGAGCGCGGACGAGCAGCGCGTGTGGCGTTCCTTCATGACCGCCGTGACCCGGTTCACCGAGCACCTGGACCGCCAGCTCCAACGCGACTCCGGCATGCCGATGGCCTACTACGAGATCCTCGTGGCCCTGTCCGAGTCCGAGGGCCGCGCTCTGAGGATGAGCGAACTGGCCGATCTCTGCCACTCGTCCCGAAGCAGGCTCTCGCACGCCGTGGCCAAGCTGGAGAAGCAGGGCTGGGTGGCCAGGCGGGCCTGCCCCTCCGACCGGCGCGGGTCGATCGCCGAGCTGACCGACGCCGGGTTCGCCGCGCTCGCCGAGGCCGCCCCCGGTCACGTCGGGGCCGTGCGCTCGCACCTGTTCGACGTGCTCACGCCCGAGCAGCTCGGCGACCTCGACCGGATCGCGCAGGCGATCAGCGGCGGCCTGAGCGGAGAGTGCGCGCAGGTCCGGGCCGAGCGCGAGGCCGAGCGCGAGGCCGAGGGCGACTGCTGAGACCCGGCCCGCGCCCGTCCAAGACCCGTCCGGCGGCCCGCGCTCAGCGCCCCGCTGCGCCCCTTCGGGGGGCTTGACAGTGGATCTTGCGTCCGGACCCGCGTTCGGCGCGTCCCGGCCGCTCTGGGCCGGTGGAACCGGGCTCGTGGCCGACCGAGGGCACGTTCGGGTCACTACGTTCCCCCGAAGGGGTGGCGCGAGCGGGTCGGCGCGGGACAGGATGGGCGCCTCCGGGCCGGACGCCCCTCGGGGCGCGGCGGTGCTGCCGGTGGTCCGGCCGGAGCCCCCTGCCCGACCGCGACCGCCCTGGGCGCGGCGCGGCCCCCGGTCGAACGAGGAGCCCGGTGACCAGTACTGCCACCCCCGCGATCGGCGTCGACGAGATCGCGGCGTTCCGCGAGCTGCACACCCGGCTCGGCGACGCCGTCGCCACCGCCCTGCTCGGCAAGCGCGAGGTCGTCGACCTGGTGCTCGTGTCCCTGTTCGCGGGCGGCCACGTGCTCCTGGAGGACGTGCCGGGCACCGGCAAGACCACGCTCGCCCGCGCCGTCGCCACCGCCCTCGGCGGGGTGTCCCGGCGCGTCCAGCTCACCCCCGACCTGCTGCCGTCGGACCTGACCGGCGCCCCGGTGTACGACCCGCAGACCGGCCAGGTCCGCTTCCGCCCCGGCCCCGTCTTCGCGAACGTCCTGCTCGCCGACGAGCTCAACCGCGCCTCGGCCAAGACCCAGTCCGCGCTGCTGGAGGTCATGGCCGAGGGCACCGTCACCGCCGACGGCGTCACCCACCCCGTGCCCACCCCGTTCCTGGTCGTCGCCACCCAGAACCCGGTCGACCTGGACGGCACCTACCGGCTGCCCGAGGCCCAGCTCGACCGGTTCGCCCTGCGCACCGCGATCGGCTACCCCGACGCCCCGCACGAGCTGGACGTCCTGCGCCCCGGCAGCGGCGCCGGCCACGTCCCCGCGGTGCCCACCGTCACCTCGCCGCAGGTCGTCGCCGACCACGGTCGCAGGCTCGCCTCGGTGCACGTCCCCGAGCCGGTCCTGCGCCACCTCACCGACCTGGCCGCCCGCACCCGCACCGACCCCCGCCTGCGGCTGGGCGCCAGCACCAGGGGCCTGCGGTCGCTGGTGCGCTGCGCCCAGGTCCTGGCCGCCACGCGCGGTCGGCACGCCGTCGAGCCCGACGACGTGCGCGACCTGGTCGAACCGGTCCTCGCGCACCGCCTCGCGCTCACCAGGCAGGCCCAGCTCGCGGGCGCCACCACGACCGGGGTGCTCGCCGAGGCGGTCGCGGCCCTGGACGCCCGGTGACCCGCGTCCGCCTCACCGGCCGGGGCGCGGCCGTGCTCGCGGTCGGCGCGGCGCTGCTCGCGGCGGGCGCCCTGCACCCCGCGCTGGCCGCGCTCGGCCTGGTCCCGGTGGCCCTGACCTGCGCGGTCTTCCTGCTCGCCGCGCGCCAGGTCCCCGCCCGCCCGCGCCGCACCGTGCGGCCGTCGACCGCGCGCAGGCTCGACCCGTGCACCCGCACGATCGAGCTGACCGCCCCCGGCGGGCGGCTGACCGCGCGGTTCTCCGCCACCGAGCGGGTCGGCGGGCGGGACGTGCCGGTCCGGTTCCCGGTGCTGCGCCCCGGCGGGACGACCACCGCCGAGTACCCGGTGCCCACCGACCGGCGCGGCGTGCTCGACCTCGGCCCGCTGCTGCTGACCAGGCGCGGACCGGTCGGGCTCGTGGTGACGCGGACCGAGCTGCCCGAGGTCGACCAGGTGCGGGTGGCGCCCAGGGTGCTGCCGGTGCTCGGGATGCCCGGCCGGGTCGGGCGCGGGCCGGTCGGCGCGGACGAGCTGGTCGACCCGGCGGGCGCGGACCTGGTCGGGCTGCGCCCGCACCGGCCCGGCGACGCGCTGCGCGGGCTGCACTGGGGCGCGTCCGCGCGGGCGGGCGCGCTGGTGGTCCGGGAGGACGCCGCGCCGACGCGCGCCCGCCTGGCCGTGCTGCTGGACGACCGAGCCGCCGCCCACCCGGACCCCGCCGGGTTCGAGGACGCCGTCGAGGTCGCGGCGTCGCTGCTGGTCGCGGCGGTCGACGACGGCCACCCGGCGCACCTGCTGTCCACGGGGGGAGCGCTGGACGCGGAGCTGGCCGCGCACGATCCCGACCTCGCGCGCACCGGGCTGGCCGACGTCGCGCTCACGCCGGGCGACCGCCCCGCCGCGACCGTCCCCGACCGGGACCTGGACGTGCTGGCGGCGGTGAGCGGACCGGGCGCGGACCTGGCCGCGCTCGTGCTGGAGGCCGCGCGGGCCTCGGTGGGCGTGGTGCTGGTGCTGGACCCGGCGGCCGAGCCCGAGGTCACCGCGAGCGGGACCGTCCTGGTGCTGCGCGCGCCCTCCGCCGAGGGCCTGGTGGACGCCTGGAACACGACCGTCGCCCGGTGACCCCGCCGACCCCCGACCGGACGGCCTGCCTCCCGTCCAGTGGGAAGCGGACAATTCGGGGGACGTCCGCGAACTGGGCAAAAAGCCCGTTCACCTGTGCTTTTCCCCATCGGCACTGGCTATTCCGGTCCGTGGGAGCAAGCATTCCGGCATGACCTTCCGCCAAGCCCGCGACTTCCTCCTCCAGCACGCCGACGACCACGACGCCGCCCGCGCGGGCTTCGCCTGGCCCGACCTCGCCGAGTTCAACTGGGCCCTGGACTGGTTCGACGAGATCGCCCGCGACAACGACCGCACCGCGCTGTGGATCGTGGAGGAGGACGGCTCCGAGGGCCGCTGGTCGTTCGCCGAGCTGTCCCGCCGCTCCGCGCAGGTCGCGAACTGGCTGCGCGCGGTCGGCGTCGAGCGCGGCGACCGGGTCGTGCTCATGCTCGGCAACCAGGTGCAGCTGTGGGAGACCCTGCTCGGCGCGATGAAGCTCGGCGCCGTCGTCATCCCCGCCACCACCCTGCTCGGCCCCGCCGACCTGCGGGACCGCGTCGAGCGCGGCGGCGCCAGGCACGTCGTCGTCACCAGCGAGGACGCGCCCAAGTTCGCCGAGGTCCCCGGCGACTACACCCGCGTCGCGGTCGGCGCCCCGGTCGACGGCTGGCTCGACTTCGCCGACAGCGAGCGCGCCGACGCCGCGTTCACCCCCGACGCGCCCACCCGCGCCGACGACACCCTGCTGCTCTACTTCACCTCCGGCACCACCGCCGCGCCGAAGCTGGTCGAGCACACCCACGCCTCCTACCCGGTCGGGCACCTGTCCACCATGTACTGGCAGGGCCTGCGCCCCGGCGACGTGCACCTGAACATCTCCTCGCCCGGCTGGGCCAAGCACGCCTGGAGCAACGTCTTCGCCCCGTGGAACGCCGAGGCCACGGTGTTCGTGCACAACTACCGCCGGTTCGACGCGGCCAGGCTCATGGCGGAGATGGACCGCTGCGGGGTGACCAGCTTCTGCGCGCCGCCGACCGTGTGGCGGATGCTCATCCAGGCCGACCTGACCGCGCTGCGGGTGCCGCCGGAGAAGGTCGTCGGCGCGGGCGAGCCGCTCAACCCCGAGGTGATCGAGCGGGTCGCGGAGGCGTGGGGGGTGACCGTGCGGGACGGGTTCGGGCAGACCGAGACGACCGTGCAGATCGCGAACACGCCCGGTCAGCCGGTCAAGCCGGGGTCGATGGGGCGGCCGGTGCCCGGTTACGAGGTGGTGCTGGTCGACCCGATCACCGGGCGGCCGGGGACCGAGGGCGAGATCTGCCTGGACCTGTCCCGCAGGCCGCTCGGGCTGATGGTCGGCTACCACGGCGACCCCGAGCGCACCGCCGAGGTGATGCGCGGCGGGTACTACCACACCGGGGACGTCGCGTCGGTGGACGAGGACGGGTACCTGACCTACGTCGGGCGCACGGACGACCTGTTCAAGGCCTCGGACTACCGGATCTCGCCGTTCGAGCTGGAGAGCGTGCTGCTGGAGCACGAGGCGGTGGCCGAGGCGGCGGTGGTGCCCTCGCCGGACCCGGTGCGGCTGGCGGTGCCGAAGGCGCACGTGGTGCTCGCGCCGGGCTGGGAGCCGACGGCGGAGACGGCGCTCGCGGTGCTGCGGCACGCGCGCGAGCGGCTGGCCCCGTACAAGCGGGTGCGGCGGCTGGAGTTCGGGCCGCTGCCCAAGACGATCTCCGGGAAGATCCGCCGGGTCGAGCTGCGCGAGCAGGAGGACGGCGGGCGGCCCGACGGCGAGCACCGCGAGGAGGACTTCCCGCAGCTGCGCGGGTGACCTGCGGTTCTCGCGGTCCGACCTGCGGGTTTCGCGGGTGGGGCCGCGGTTTTCGAGGGCCGACCCCCGCGGGCGAGGGGCGCGGGGGCGTGGCCCTGGGAACTCCGGTCCGCCCCACGGCACGGGGGCGGGCGGCGCGATCGCCGCGGAGCGGGGCTAGCAGCTCGTGGCTTCCCCCTTCGGACCGTCCTCGGTGACGGTCCGGTCGTGGGGCGGCAGGGGCCCGAGGCGGTGGCCGGTCGGTGCGCTGCCGGGTGGTGCTGGTGCCGCCGGAACCGCTCGGCGGCGGCTCGGGCCGAACCCGTTCGGCGTCACGCCACGCGCGTTCGGCGTTCCGGCTCTACGCTCACTCCTGCGGGTCCGGCTTGCGCCTGCGCCCGCCCCCGGACGCCGAGGAGCGCGACTGCGGCTCGGCGGGCTCGGCGGGCGGGAGACCCGCGCCGGGCGTGCCGAGGCCGGGCGTGAGCCCGGAGGTGATGCCCGGGACAGGCGCGGGCTTGGGCGCTTCACCGGTCGTGCCGTCGCCGAGGTGGATGGCTGCCAACTCGTCGTAGATCGGTGTGTTGGTCATCGATGGTCCTTACCCCTTTTGGTCGCAAGTTACACGCTCCCCGCAGGCAAAAGCGCGCAGGGTCGCTCCCCGGATTCCCCGGCTGGTGGCCGTGACCAGAAATCCTCCGACTTCCGATAGACGGACTTCCTAGTATCGTCGGGCGCAGGCCCCGCCGACCGGCGATCCCGGCGGCTCCGGGGCCACCGCGCACCCCCGCGACAGCGAAGTCGGAGGACAGAACGTGACCGCCGCTCCCCAGCCGCACGTGCCCCGCAACCCGGTCCGCTTCGTCACCGCGGCGAGCCTGTTCGACGGCCACGACGCCGCCATCAACATCATGCGCCGCATCCTCCAGTCGCAGGGCGCGGAGGTGGTCCACCTGGGGCACAACCGCTCGGTCCGCGAGGTGGTCGACGCGGCGATCCAGGAGGACGCGCAGGGCGTCGCCATCAGCGCCTACCAGGGCGGGCACGTCGAGTACTTCAGCTACCTCGTCGACCTGCTCCGCGAGCGCGGCGCTGGCCACGTCAAGGTGTTCGGCGGCGGTGGCGGTGTGATCGTGCCCGAGGAGATCGAGCTGCTGCACCAGCGCGGCGTGACCAGGATCTTCTCCCCCGCCGACGGCCAGGAGCTGGGCCTGGCGCGCATGATCAACCTGATGGTGCGCGAGTGCGACCACGACCTCGCCGACCCCGCCCGCGTCGACCGGTCCGCCCTGCTCACCGGCAGCGCCGACGCCCTCGCCGCGACCATCACCCTGGCCGAGGCCGGTCGCCTGCCGGAGGAGCTGCGCGCCGGGCTGGAGGCCGCCGCCACCGCCCGCCGGGTCCCCGTGCTGGGCATCACCGGCACCGGCGGCTCCGGCAAGTCCTCGCTCACCGACGAGCTGGTCCGCCGCTTCCGCCTCGACCAGCAGGACAAGCTCCGCATCGCGGTGCTCGCCGTCGACCCCACCCGCCGCCGGGGCGGCGGCGCGCTGCTGGGCGACCGCATCCGGATGAACTGCCTGGAGGGCGACCGGGTGTTCTTCCGGTCGATGGCCACCCGGCGCGCCGGGTCCGAGGTGCCGGACGGGCTGGCCGACGCGATCCTTGCCTGCAAGGCCGCCGGGTTCGACCTGGTCGTGGTGGAGACGCCCGGCATCGGGCAGGGCGACGCGGCGATCGTGCCGTTCGTCGACCGGTCCCTGTACGTGATGACCCCGGAGTTCGGCGCGGCCTCCCAGCTGGAGAAGATCGACATGCTGGACTTCGCCGACGCCGTGGCGATCAACAAGTTCGAGCGGCGCGGGGCCGACGACGCGCGCCGGGACGTGGCCCGCCAGCTCGTGCGCAACCGGGAGGCGTTCGGGTCGTCCTGGGAGGACATGCCGGTCTACGGCACCAGCGCCGCGACCTTCAACGACGACGGCGTCACCGCCCTCTACCAGCACCTGCGCGACGGGCTGGCCGAGCACGGGCTGCGGCTGGACGAGGGCGCGCTGCCGCAGGTGGGCGGCCGGGTGTCCACGGCGGCGGCCACCGTCGTGCCCGCCTCCCGGTCCCGCTACCTGGCCGAGATCGCCGAGACGGTGCGCGGGTACCACCGCGCCACCGAGACCCAGGTCGACGCGGTGCGCCGGGTCGCGCACCTGGAGGCCGCCCGCGCCGAGCTGGTGTCCGCAGGTCACGACGCCGACGCGCTGGACGCGCTGATCGTGGGCGCGCGCCGCCGCGTCGACGGGGCGGTCGCCGAGCTGCTGGAGGCCTGGCCGTCGGTGGTCGAGGACTACTCCGGCGACGAGCTGGTGGTGAAGGTCCGCGACCGCGAGCTGCGCACCGCGCTGACCCGCACCACCCTGTCCGGCAACCGGGTGCGCCGGGTCGCGCTGCCCCGGCACGACGAGCCCGGCGCGCTGCTGCGGTTCCTGCGCGCCGAGAACCTGCCCGGCCGGTTCCCGTTCACCGCCGGGGTGTTCCCGTTCAAGCGCGAGGGCGAGGACCCGGCGCGCATGTTCGCCGGCGAGGGCGACGCGTTCCGCACCAACCGGCGGTTCAAGTACCTCTCCCAGGGCTCGGCGGCGACCCGGCTGTCCACCGCGTTCGACTCGGTCACCCTGTACGGGCGCGACCCCGACACCCCGCCGGACGTGTACGGCAAGGTCGGCACGTCCGGGGTGTCCATCGCGACCCTGGAGGACATGCGGGCCCTGTACGCGGGGTTCGACCTGACCGCGCCCACCACGTCGGTGTCCATGACGATCAACGGGCCCGCGCCGACGATCCTGGCGTTCTTCCTCAACACCGTGATCGACCAGCGGGTGGACGCGTTCCGCGCCGAGCACGACCGCGAGCCCGACGAGGCCGAGCGGGAGGAGCTGACCGCGTGGGCGCTGGCGAACGTGCGCGGCACGGTGCAGGCGGACATCCTCAAGGAGGACCAGGGGCAGAACACCTGCATCTTCTCCACCGAGTTCAGCCTGCGGATGATGGCCGACGTGCAGGAGTGGTTCATCCGGCGCGGGGTGCGGAACTTCTACTCGGTGTCGATCTCCGGCTACCACATCGCCGAGGCCGGGGCGAACCCCATCAGCCAGCTCGCGTTCACCCTGGCCAACGGGTTCACCTACGTCGAGTCGTACCTGGCGCGCGGGATGTCGATCGACGACTTCGCGCCGAACCTGTCGTTCTTCTTCTCGAACGGGATGGACGCCGAGTACAGCGTCATCGGACGGGTGGCGCGGCGGATCTGGGCCGTGACGATGCGCGACAGGTACGGCGCGGGGGAGCGGTCGCAGAAGTTCAAGTACCACGTGCAGACCTCCGGGCGGTCGCTGCACGCGCAGGAGATGGACTTCAACGACATCCGCACCACGCTGCAGGCGCTGTGCGCGCTGTACGACAACTGCAACTCGTTGCACACCAACGCCTACGACGAGGCGGTGACCACGCCGACCGAGTCGTCGGTGCGGCGCGCCATGGCCATCCAGCTGATCATCACCAGGGAGTGGGGGCTGTCGGCGAACGAGAACCCGCTGCAGGGGTCGTTCGTGGTCGACGAGCTGACGGACCTGGTGGAGGAGGCCGTGCTGGCGGAGTTCGACCGGATCTCCGAGCGGGGCGGGGTGCTCGGGGCGATGGAGACCGGGTACCAGCGCGGGCGCATCCAGGACGAGTCGATGCTGTACGAGCAGCGCAAGCACGACGGCTCGCTGCCACTCGTCGGGGTGAACACGTTCCTGCCCGAAGGTGGCGGGCGGGAACCGGTGGTGATCGAGCTGGCGCGCGCCACCGAGGAGGAGAAGCGCTCGCAGGTGGAGCGGACCCGCGACTTCGCGGCGCGCAACGCGGACGCGTCGCGGGAGGCGCTGCGGCGGCTCAAGGAGGCGGCGGCGTCGGGGGAGAACGTGTTCGAGGTGCTGGTGGACGCGGCGCGGGTGTGCACGCTCGGGCAGGTGACGGAGGCGTTCTTCGAGGTCGGGGGGCAGTACCGGCGCAACGTGTAGGCCGGTTCCCTGCGGGCGCGGGGGAAACCGGGGCGGACCGGACGCCTGCGTGCCACGATCGGGTGGGGGTTGGTCGCTGTCACGCGGGGCGGACGCCCGGCGTCCGCGCCGGGTCTGGGGGATGGCCTGGTGGAGCACGGGTGCGCGGGGTGGGGTTGTGGCGGGGTCGTGGTCGTCGGCGGGACGGCGGCAGGCGGGCTTCAGGTCGGGGGGCTTCCGGCCGGTGGTGAGCCGGACGACGAGCCCCCGGACGACCGCTCGGCCGGACCGCTCGGAGCGCTCGGGCCGCCTGGACCGCTCGGACCGCCCGGCCCCGGCCCCGGCCCGCAGGCGTGCCGCGACTGCAAGCGCGTGCTGTGCGCGGGCTGCGCGGCCCGGCGCACCCGCTGCCTGCCGTGCGGCGGCCCGCTGGTCGGCCAGGCCCAGTGGTCCCGCCTGCTCGCCGACCGCCCGCCGGGCGCGGTCCGGCTGTGCGCCCAGGGCGCCGCGCTGGCCGCCGAGCACCGCCCGGCCGAGGCCCTGACCAGGCTCGACCGCGCGATCCAGGCCCGACCGGACTACGTGGAGGCCAGGTCGAGGCGGGGCGCGCTGCTGGTGGACCGGGGCGACCTGGACGCGGCCCTCGCCGACTACGACCGGGTGATCGCCCTGGAACCGGACCACCCGCCCGCGTGGTACGACCGGGCGACCGCCCTGACCCTGCGCGGTCACCTGCCCGAGGCGGTGGCGGCGTACGACGAGGCGGTGGCCCGCTGCCCCAGCTTCCTGGCCGCGCACGTCAACCGCG
Organism: Actinosynnema pretiosum; assembly: GCF_024171695.1. GTDB lineage: Bacteria > Actinomycetota > Actinomycetes > Mycobacteriales > Pseudonocardiaceae > Actinosynnema > Actinosynnema pretiosum. Next base: position 15,143 of record NZ_JAMTCF010000038.1, read on the forward strand.
CCGTGGCGGTGCTGGAGCTGGGCGAGGCGGAACGCGCGCTGCGGCTGTGCGACGAGGCGGCCCGCGTCCTGGCCGGTCCCGGCGACGTCGAGGGCGACCGCGCCTCGGGCGCCCACCTGGCGGGCGCCCGAGGCGCGTGCCTGCTGGCCCTGGACCGCCCGACCGAGGCCCTGGAAGCCCTGGACGCGGCGATCGGCGACGGCCCCGGCGAGCCGAACATGCTGCGCAACCGGGCACTGGCCCTGCTGCGCCTCGGGCGGCTGGAGGAGGCGCGGGCGGCGGCGATCACCGCGCGGAGAGCGGCCCGACGACGGCCCGGCCCGTCCTGAAAGCGGGAGGTGGAGCGGAAGGGGGCGCCCGCCACCCGGCGAACGCCCCCTCCACGACCGTCCCGTCCGAGGGCCCTACCGCGCCCCGGCCCGCTCACGGGCCTGCGCCCGCAGCGCCATCGCCGCGCGCTCCAACGTCCCGAGCACCCCCGGCGGCAGCTCCTGGCTGCGCCCGACGACCTCCTGCAGCATCACCTGCATCGGCGTCGTCTCCTCCGGCTCCACCACCGCCAGCACCTTGAACACCGTCCCCGGCGCGAACAGCACCCGCTCCTGCAGCACGCTCCCGAACGAGTCCACCACGGTCACCCGGCGCCCGGTCGTGGACCACACCACGAACTCCACGCGACCGTCCACCGGCATCGACGGCCCGGCCACCGTGCTCAGCACCGCCGCGTCCGCCAGCAGGTCCCCGGTGCGCAGCCGCCTGGCCTCGCCCCAGCCCACCGTCACGCCCTGGTGCACCGGCAGCCGCCGCAAACCCGACACCACGCCAGCCGCGTGCGGCCACAACCGGCCGAGCCTGCCGGTGCGGAACGCCTCCGTCAGCAGCTCGTGGTCCTGGGTCAGGAACGCCGACACCGCCGCCAGGTCGGTGACCACGGCCTCGAACGCCTCCGGGTCCGACGGCCGCTCGGCCAGGTGCCTGCACGCCACGGCCGCGTGCTCGCCGTACCGCTCGCCCATCATCCGCCGCAGCGCGTCCCGCTCCATCTCGGTGCTGCGGTGCTCCGGCGGCACGGTCTCCTCGCCGGACTGCTCCTCCCACGTCGGGCTCACCGGCGCGGGCAGCGGGCCGTCCACGCTCAGCGGCACCGGCACCTCCGGCACCGACGGCTCCGGCGGCTCCTCGGCGACCGGCGGGCGCGGCATCGGCGTCGGGTCGCAGAACACGACCTTCAGCAGCCTGCGCACCTCCGGCTCCAGCCGCTCCACCAGCGACGCGCCCGCCACCGCGACCGCGCCCGCCGTCGTGCGACCGGGCGTGCCCACGGTCAGCCGCGCCCACTCCGGGTCCACCGGCAGCGCCCGCACCTCCGTGGTGGTGCCGTCCTCCGCGTCGTGCACCCAGAGCCCGGACGGCACGACCTCCAGCACCACGCCGCCGCCCAGGTCGAACACGCCGGGCGCGCGCTCCACCAGGCTGTGCACCGGCGGCCGGTACGCGGCGACCAGCGGGCCGGAGCCCGGCCGGTACGCGACCTCGGTGACGTACGGCCGCCAGGTCGGCTGGCCCTGCGGGTTGACCGCGACCACCGACGCGCCCATGCGCAACATCCCCACCGGCAGTCCGGTGTACAGCGCGACCGGCTCACCCAGCTGGTCGGCGACCGACTGGGCGGCGTGCTCGCCGCCGAACCACACCAGCCGCACGCGGGTGCGCGCCGCCGTCGGCAACCCGCCGATCAGCCTGCACACCTCCTCGACCGGGATGGGCGGCTGGCCGGGACCGCCGACCACGACGGTGAGCACGTTGTCCCGGCACGGCAGCGACAGCACCGCCCGCGCCTCCGGCGAGTTCGGGTCGAACGCCACCCGCTGGGCGCGCAGCCACAACCCGGACGGGATCGGCTCGCTGATGCCGACCTCGCCGGTCGGCCACGGCGAGTTCGGGTCGACCGCCTCCCACTGGGGCACCGGGAACCGGCGGCCCATCGGCGTCGGCGACGCGCCGGGCAGGAACCGCAGCCAGGCGCCGTAACCGCCGCCCGTCCCGGTCACGAACACCACGCCGGGCACGATGGCCAGCGCCCCGTCCGGGGCGACGACCTCGGCCTGGAGCTGCTCGGCGAGCCACTGGGCGGGCGCGGTCGGGCGCATCGACCCGGCGTGCGAGACCACCAGCCGCACCGGCCCGCGACCCTGCAGGGCCACGGCGACGGCGGGCCAGAACGCGGCCTCCTCGGCGGGCGGCACGTCCACCACGACCACGGTCCGCCCGCGCTCCACGGGCAGCGACCTGGCCAGGTTCGTGGCCGACGCGGTCACCCCGGAGGGCTGGCCGACCACGAGCGCGGCCCCGGCGAACGAGGTGGTGAACGGCTCTGGCTCGTCCTGCTGCGGGTAGGCGGGCTCCGAGGCGTACACGGACGAGGACGGGCTGAGCGAGCCGGATCTGCTCTCGCCCTGGGCCGAAGCGCCCAGCGCGGAGCTCCCGATGGCGGAACCTCCCAGCGCGGGACCTCCCAGCGCTGAGCCGATGGTCCCGGTCGTGGCGTTGGGGTCGGGGTACACGGAGCCCGACGGTTCGGTGTACACCGTGTCGGCGTACGAGTTGTCCGGCGTCACCGGTTCTCCGATCACCGATGGCGGCGGTGGTGGTGGCATGGGGGGCAGGGGGGCCGGTGGGGGCGGTGGGACGACCGGCTCGTCCTTCTGCGAGGAACGGCGGAACATCACAGCGCCCGATCACCTCCAGACAGGTCCGCGAGCACGCCCGCACTCTATCCACATCGTCACCCGATCGTGTCCTTGCCGTCTCCGGTTGCACACCGCTAGTTGTCCACTGTGGACGTTCTACGCAGCGTTACGCGGCACTGACGCTCGAACGCGTGTTTGACCACCGCCCGACGAAATGTCCGACGGCGCGGCTACCCTCCACTACCGTGAACCGCCCGAAGCGCACCCAGACCAGGGGAGACCGGTGACCGCAGAGATCCTTTACGGGGCCGACGACCTCACCCACCTCGAAGGTCTAGAAGCGGTTCGCAAGCGCCCCGGCATGTACATCGGCTCCACCGACAGCCGAGGGGTCAACCACCTCTTCTCCGAGGTGATCGACAACTCGACCGACGAGGGAGTCGCAGGGCACGCGACCCGCATCACCGTGACCCTCCACCCGGACGGAAGCGTCCAGGTGGATGACGACGGCCGAGGAATCCCGACCGGCGTGCACGCCAAGTCCGGTCTGTCCGGAGTGGAGCTCGTCCTGACCCGCCTGCACGCGGGCGGCAAGTTCGGCGGCTCCGGCTACAAGACCTCCGGCGGACTGCACGGCGTCGGCGCCTCCGCCGTCAACGCCCTCTCGCACCGCTACGACGTCGTCGTCCGGCGCGAGGGCAAGACCCACGAGATGTCCTTCGCCCACGGCGTCCCCGGCGTCTTCGACGGGCCGGGCCCGAAGGCCGCCTTCACCCGCCAGTCCGGACTCAGGGTCACCGGCCGCACCCGCAAGACCGGCACGTCCACCCGCTACTGGCACGACTCGCGCTACTTCGAGAACGGCGCCGCGCTCGACCACGAGGCCGTGCGTGCGAAGCTGCGCAACACCGCGTTCCTCGTGCCCGGCGTCACCTACGTGCTGCGCTCGGCCGTCGACGGCAAGATCGCCGAGGAGGTCTTCCACTACCCCGGCGGTCTCGCCGACATGGTCGACTTCCTCGCGCCCTCCTCGGAGAAGGCCGTCACCGGCAAGATCACCATCAACGGCGAGGGCGTCTACCACGAGAACGCCGCCGACGAGAACGGCGTCATGCGCTCCAAGGTCGAGCGGCACGCCGAGGTCGAGATCGCGCTGCGCTGGGGGACCGGCTACGAGCGCACGGTGGAGTGCTTCACCAACACCATCCGCAACGTGCACGGCGGCACGCACCGGCGCGGTTTCGAGCGCGCCGTGCTCAAGTCCGTGCAGGAGGCCATCGGCCGCACCAGGGGCCTGCTCAAGCCGAAGGAGGACCCGCCCACCCTCGACGACGTGCTGGAGGGGATGACCGCGGTCGTGCACGTGCGCGTGCCCGAACCGCAGTTCACCTCGCAGACCAAGGACGAGCTGTCCACCGCGGGCGTCACCAGGGTCGTGCTCGCCCTGGTGGACAAGCACGTCAAGGCCTGGACCGAGGACCGCCGCACCAAGGCGGAGGCCAAGGTCGTCCTCCAGAAGGTCGTCGACGCCGCCCGCGTCCGGCTGACCCAGAAGCAGCAGAAGGACGCGGCCCGCCGCAAGACCGCGCTGGAAGGCGCGGCGATGCCGCCGAAGCTCGTCGACTGCCGCACGACCGGTGTTTCGCGGAGCGAGCTCTTCCTCGTGGAGGGCGACAGCGCGCTCGGCTCGGCGCGCATGGCCCGCGTCTCCGAGTACCAGGCCCTGCTCCCGCTGCGCGGCAAGATCCTCAACGTGCAGAAGGCCAGCCTCGCCGACACCCTGCGCAACGCCGAGATCGCCTCGATCGTGCAAGTCCTGGGCGCGGGCACCGGCCGCACGTTCGACCTGTCGACCATGCGCTACGGCCGCGTCATCCTGATGGCCGACGCCGACGTCGACGGCTCGCACATCCGCACCCTGCTCATCACCCTGTTCGCCAAGTACATGCGACCCGTCATCGAGGACGGCAGGCTGTACGCCGCGATGCCCCCGCTGCACAAGGTCGTCACCAAGGGGCGCAACGCGGAGACCCACTTCACCTTCACCCAGCGCGAGATGGAGCAGAAGGTCGCCCGGTTGGAGCGGGCGGGCAAGACCGTGGTCAAGCCCGTCCCCCGGTTCAAGGGCCTCGGCGAGATGGACGCCGAGGAGCTGTGGGACACCACGATGAACCCCGCCACCCGCTCCGTCCGCCGCATCACCCTCGCCGACGTCGAGGCGGCCGAGGCCGCGCTCGAGCTGCTCATGGGCGAGAAGGTGGAACCCCGGCGGGCCTGGCTCGTCGCGTCCGCGGCGCGGGTCGACCAGTCCGCCATCGACGTCTGACGCCAGGAGAACGCTCAGCCATGGCACGCCGCAAGGGACCCGTCACCAGGGTCGACCCGTCCGCCTTCGACAGCGCGGGCGCCAAGGTGATCGACAACTCCCTCACCACCGAGATCGAGGACTCGTACCTGGAGTACGCGTACTCGGTCATCCACTCCCGCGCCCTGCCGGACGCGCGAGACGGCCTCAAGCCGGTGCACCGCCGGATCCTGTTCTCGATGAACGAGCAGAACCACCGGCCGACCTCGCCGTACGTGAAGTCCTCCCGCGTGGTCGGTGACTGCTTCGTGCGGGGCGCGCTCGTGTCCACCCCCTCCGGGGTGCGGCCGATCGAGGAGATCGTGGTCGGCGACCACGTGCTCGACCCGGCGGGGTCGCCCGTCCGGGTGGCGCAGGTGTACGAGAACCCGGTGTCCGAGCTGGTCAGGGTCACGTTCTCGGACGGCCGGACCATCCTGGTCACGCCGGGGCAGCGGTTCCGGGTCCACGCGGCCGGGGACGCGGGCGTCGAGTGGGTCGCCGCGCGCGACCTGGTCGGCCGCCGCGCCGTCGCCCTCGGCCCGGACCGCGCGTCCGCGCTGCTCGGGGCGGGCGACCAGTACGCCCACGTGCTCGGCCTGCTGGCCTCGGCGGGCGTCGACGGTCAGCGGCTGCGGCTGACCGACGAGGGCCCTGCGGACGCCGTCCACGGCTGGGCCATCGCCGCGAACGTCGCCGTGACCAGGGACAAGCTGCCCGCCGAAGGCCCTGGGGGCCGCGACGTGCACGTGCTCGACCTGGACGGCCACGTCGGCGTGCGCGCCGCCGTCGCCTCCGGGGCCGCGCCCGCCGCCGTGCTGCTCCAGCGCGGCCGGTGGGCGGCGTTCCTCGCGGGCGTCTTCGACGGCGCGGGCTCGGTCCGCGACGGCGAGGTCGTCCTCGGCGTGCGCACCGCGCTGCTCGCCGAGCAGGTCGGCGCGCTGCTGGCCGACTGCGGCCTGCCCGCGACCAGGGCGGACGGCGAGGTCCGGCTGTCCGGCGGGGCCGCCGCGACCCTCGGCGCGGCCCTGCTGCCGTGGGCCCGCTCGGCCGCCGAGCAGGACCTGCGCGAGCTGACCGGGGCGTCGCAGGCCCCGGCCCCTGAGGTCGTGTCGGTGGAGCCGGTCGCCCCGGACACCACCTACGACATCCAGGTCGACGCCGACGAGCACGCGTTCGTCGTGGACGGCCTCGTCGTGCACAACTGCATGGGCAAGTACCACCCGCACGGCGACACCGCGATCTACGACGCGATGGTGCGGCTGGCGCAGGACTTCTCGCTCAACACCCCGCTCATCGACGGCCACGGCAACTTCGGCTCCCCGGACGACGGACCGGCCGCCTCGCGGTACACCGAGGCCCGCATGTCCGGCGCCGCGATGCTGCTGGTCGGCGAGCTGGACGAGGACACCGTCGAGTTCCGCCCGAACTACGACGGCTCGCTCACCGAACCGGCCGTGCTGCCTGCCGCGTTCCCGAACCTGCTGGTCAACGGCACCTCGGGCATCGCGGTCGGCATGGCGACGAACATGATCCCGCACAACCTCGGCGAGGTCGTGGCGGCGGCGAGGCACCTGGTCAAGCACCCGGACGCCGACCTGGACAAGCTCATGGAGTTCATCCCCGGCCCCGACCTGCCCACGGGCGGGATGCTGCTGGGCCTGGACGAGGTGCGCAAGGCGTACGAGACCGGGCGCGGCGTGGTGCGGATGCGCGCCACCGTCACCACCGGGCCGCTGGAGGGCAGCCGGGGCAGGCAGGCGATCACGGTCACCGAGCTGCCGTACGGCGTCGGGCCCGAGAAGATCATCGAGAAGATCACCGACGAGGTGAACAAGTCCAAGCGGCTCACCGGCATCGCCGACGTCAAGGACCTCACCGACCGGGAGAACGGCATCCGCCTGGTCATCGAGTGCAAGGTGGGCGTCAACCCGCAGGCGCTGCTCGCGGACCTGTACCGGCTGACCCCGCTGGAGCAGTCGTTCGGCATCAACAACCTGGTGCTGGTCGACGGGCAGCCCCAGACGCTCGGGCTCAAGGCGCTGCTGGAGGTGTTCCTGGCGCACCGGTACGAGGTGGTCACCCGGCGCACCAGGTTCCGCCGCCGCAAGCGCGAGGACCGGCTGCACCTGGTCGAGGGCCTGCTCAAGGCCCTGATCGACATCGACAAGGTGATCAAGCTGATCCGCCGCAGCGAGAACGCGCAGGCCGCCAAGGAGAGTCTGGTCAGCTCGTTCGAGCTGTCCGAGATCCAGGCCGCCTACATCCTGGACACGCCGCTGCGCCGCCTCACCCGGTTCGACTCGATCGAGCTGGAGGGCGAGCAGGAGCGGCTGCGGGGGGAGATCGCCGAGCTGTCCACGATCCTGGACGACGACAAGGTGCTGCGCCGGGTCGTGTCGAACGAGCTGGGCAAGGTCGCCAAGGACCTGTCCGTCGAGCGCCGCACCACGCTGCTCGACGGCGACCTGAAGGAGGTGCTGGCCGCCTCGCGCACCTCCGGTCCGCTGGAGGTCGCGGACGACCCGTGCCAGGTCGTGCTGTCGGCGACGGGCCTGGTGGCGCGCACCGCCGCCGAGTCCGAGGAGGCCGTGGAGGGGCGCAAGCGCAGCGGTCGGGCCAAGCACGACGCGGTGGCGGCGACCGTGCACACCACCGCGCGCGGGCAGGTGCTGCTGGTGACCAGCAGGGGGCGCGCGTTCAAGACCGACGTGCTGCCGCTGCCGGTGCTGCCGCAGGGCGAGGGCACGCTCTCGCTCAGCGGCGGGGTGCCGGTGCGCGAGCTGGTGGACCTGGAGTCGGGGGAGCGGGTGGTCGGCATCGCGCCGCTCGGCGAGACCGACTCGCCGGGGCTCGCGCTCGGGACCAGGCAGGGCGTGGTGAAGGTGTGCGCGCCCGAGTGGCCGGTGCGGTCGGACGAGTTCGAGGTGATCGGGCTCAAGGCCGGTGACGAGGTCGTGGGCGCGCAGTGGCTGGCCGACGGCCAGGAGGCGCTGGTGTTCGTGTCCTCGGAGGCGTCGCTGCTGCGGTACGGGGCGTCGCTGGTGCGACCGCAGGGCCTGCGCGGCGGTGGCATGGCGGGCATCACGCTGCCCGCCGAGGCGTCGGTGGTGTTCTTCGGCGCGGTGCGCACGGACGACGCCGAGCACGGCGAGCCGGTGGTGGTGACCTCGACCGGGCAGAGCGTGAAGGTGACGCCGTTCGACCTGTACCCGGCCAAGGGGCGGGCGACCGGCGGGGTCAGGGCGCACCGGTTCCTCAAGGGCGAGGACGGGCTGGTGCTGGCCTGGGTCGGCGCCCGGCCCGCCGCGGTGACCGAGGCGGGGGCGGCGGTGGAGCTGCCGGAGGTCGACCCGCGCCGGGACGGCTCGGGAGCCCCGCACCCCGGCCCCGATGTGATCGGGCACCTGGTGGAACGCGCCTAGCAGGGCTTTTCCCGGCCCCCGGTCCCGGTCTCGCGCCGGGGTCGGGGGCCTTTCAGTTCGTTCGGCTTGATAACGACAGTCATGTTCAGTGAGGATGGCGGTGGTCAACCGGGTTGAGGACGAGGGGCGTGCATGATCACCGCTGGACTGGCTTCGGCCCGCTTCCCGGACAGACCGCTCGCGGAGGTCGTCGAGCTGGCGCTGGGCGCGGGGGTCGGCGCTCTCGCGTGGGGCGGCGACGTGCACGTGCCGCCGGGCGACCTGGTCGCGGCCGAGCGCGCGGCGGGCCTGTCCGAGGCGGCCGGGCTCGCGGTCGGGGTGTACGGGTCCGGGTACCGGGCCGGGTGCGACGACCCGGACGAGTTCGCGGCCGTGCTGGACAGCGCCCAGTCCCTCGGCGCGCCGGGCGTGCTGGTGCGGGCCGGGGGAGTGCCGCCGTGGGAGGCGACGGCGGCGGCGTGGTCGTTCGTGGTGGCCGAGCTGCGCCGGTGCGCGCGGCTGGCGGCCGAGCGGGACCTGGTCGTGGTGGCCGAGCACAGCGCGACGAGCCTGTTCGGCACCCTGGAGTCCGCGCTGCGGCTCCTGGCGGACGTGCCGGGGCTGGCGGCGCACTGGCGGGCGCTCGGCGGGTCGGGGGCGGTGCTCGCGGAGGTGTCGGCGCTGCTGCCGTCGCTGGCGGTGCTCTCCTGCGGGGCCGGTGATCCGGGCGCGTCGGCGGCGCTGGAGCTGCTCGCGCGGGACGGCGGCGCGCGGGTGGTGCTGCTGGAGCCCGCTTCCGGGGACGCGACGGTCGTGGTGCGGGACGGGCGGGCGCTGCTCGCGCTGCTGGAGCGGCGTTTCTGATCACCCGTCCGGTGCGGGCGGTCGGGGGGTGGAAACGCGCTCGCCCGCGTGGTCGCCCGCGTGCGAGGGTGGCCCGCGTGGCTCCGCAGCGCCAGATCCGCGCCGACTACGACGGCTCGCGCATCACCGTGTACCAGGCCTACTCGTCCGCGATCGCCGATCCGGCGCTGGCGGCGGGCCGCTTCGTGCCGCCGTTCTCGTTCGGGCGGATGACCTGGATCAAGCCCTCGTACCTGTGGCTGATGCACCGCAGCAACTGGGCGCGCAAACCGGGGCAGGAGCGGGTGCTGGCGGTGCGGATCACCCGTGAGGGGTGGGAGCGCGCGCTCGGCGAGGCGGTGCTGACCGGCTCGCCGGGGTTGGCGGACGCGCGGGTGCACGTCCAGTGGGACCCGGAGCGGTCGCTGCGCGGGGCGGCGCTGAACCACTACAGCGTCCAGGTCGGGATCGGGCGCGAGGTGATCCGCGAGCTGGTGGACGAGTGGGTCGTGGGCGTGGCCGACCTGACCGAGCGCACCAGGAAGATCTCCGCCCTGCTCCAGGCCGGGCGCGCCGAGCAGGCCAGGCGCCTGCTGCCGCCCGAGCGCCCGTACCCGCTGTCCAGGGCCATCGCGACCAGGCTCGACGCCGACTGACCCCGGAGGGCCGCACGCCCCGGCGGGTCGCCTGCCCCCGGAGGGCCGCCTGCCCCGCGCGGTGCGCGTCACCCCACCCAGGGGGTCCGGAATACCTCGCGCACCTGTACCGTTGGGACAAGTAGTTGAACTCGCAACTACCTGGATCGAGGAGCGGTCATGCAGTTCGGGGTCTTCACCGTCGGCGACGTGACTCCCGACCCCACCACGGGGCGGGTTCCCACCGAGGGCGAGCGGATCAAGGCGATGGTCGCCATCGCGCTCAAGGCCGAGGAGGTCGGGCTCGACGTCTTCGCCACCGGCGAGCACCACAACCCGCCGTTCGTGCCGTCCTCGCCCACCACCATGCTCGGCTACATCGCCGCCCGCACCGAGAAGCTGATCCTGTCCACCGCGACCACGCTGATCACCACCAACGACCCGGTGAAGATCGCCGAGGACTACGCGATGCTCCAGCACCTGGCCGACGGCCGGGTCGACCTGATCATGGGTCGGGGCAACACCGGGCCGGTGTACCCGTGGTTCGGCAAGGACATCCGCGACGGCATCGAGCTGGCCATCGAGAACTACCACCTGCTGCGCAGGCTGTGGCGCGAGGACGTCGTCGACTGGGAGGGCAAGCACCGCACCCCGCTCCAGTCGTTCACCTCCACCCCGCGCCCGCTCGACGGCGTCCCGCCGTTCGTGTGGCACGGCTCGATCCGCAGCCCGGAGATCGCCGAGCAGGCCGCGTACTACGGGGACGGGTTCTTCGCGAACCACATCTTCTGGCCGAAGGAGCACTTCATGCGGTTGATCAACCTCTACCGCGCGCGCTTCGAGCACTACGGCCACGGCAAGGCCCACCAGGCCCCCGTCGGCCTCGGCGGCCAGGTGTTCATCCGGCCGAAGTCGCAGGACGCGGTGAACGAGTTCCGCCCGTACTTCGACAACGCCCCCGTGTACGGCCACGGCCCGTCGCTGGAGACGTTCACCGAGCAGACCCCGCTCACCGTGGGCAGCCCGCAGCAGGTCATCGACAAGACGCTGACCTTCCGCGAGCACTTCGGCGACTACCAGCGGCAGCTGTTCCTGGTCGACCACGCCGGGCTGCCGCTCAAGACCGTGCTGGAGCAGCTCGACCAGCTCGGCGAGATCGTGCCCGAGCTGCGCCGCGAGTTCGCCGCGAAGCGGCCCGCGGACGTGCCGGAGGCGCCGACGCACCAGAGCCTGCTCGCCGCGAAGACCGCCGCCGAGAACGGCGCCGGGACCGCTGTCGGGACCGGCGCCGTCGAGACCGGGAAGGAGACCGTGCGATGACCCGCATCGCCGTGGTGTCGGCGGGCCTCGGTGAGCCGTCGTCCACCCACCTGCTGGCCGACCGCCTCGCCGCCGCCGCGTCCACCGCTCTCGGTGCGACCGCGACCGGTCCGGTGGAGGTCACCACCGCGCACCTGCGCGACGTGGCCCGCGACATCGCGGACAACCTCGTCGCCGGGTTCCCGAGCCCGGCGCTGCGCGCGGTGGTCGAGGACGTGGTGGGCGCGGACGCGCTGATCGCCGTGACGCCGACGTTCAACGCCTCGTACAGCGGCCTGTTCAAGTCCTTCGTGGACGTCGTCGAGCCGGGCGCGCTGGCGGGCAAGCCGGTGCTGATCGGCGCGACCGGTGGCAGCGAGCGCCACTCGCTGGTGCTGGACCACGCGCTGCGCCCGCTGTTCGCCTACCTGAAGGCGATCGTGCTGCCGACGGGCGTGTACGCGGCCTCGGCGGACTGGGGCGCGGGCTCCGGGCTGGTCGAGCGGATCGACCGCGCGGGGGCGGAGCTGGCCGACCTGCTGGTCGGCCGCGCCCCGGCGGCGCAGGCGGACCCCTACGCGGACGTGGTCCCGTTCGAGCGCCTGCTCGCCGGGGGCCGCTGACCCCGGCCGGGCCGCCGGGGGACGGCAGGCCGGGGGCGTCCACCACCGCCCCCGGTCCCGCCCGCCGGTCGCCGGGAAAACCGGCTGACTCGCGCCCGCCCGCCGCTTGGGCTCTCCGGCGGAGCGGCGGCGGGCGGCGTCCGCCCCACGTCCGCGCGAGCGCAAAGCGCGCCCGGAAAACCCGGATGAATCACCCGCTCGCCCCGCACGCGCCACTCACCGCGAGCGCCGCGTCACCCCCGCTTTCAATTTGAATGCAATGCTCGGCTTTCCCGCTCGACCAGGTGAACGCCCCATGAACCCGCAGTGGGTCTCATTCCCCGAGACACTCGTACCGGTGTACCCGGAACAGGGGACCGTCACCCGGTGTGGCAGACTCCAGGGCATGGCTTCTCTCCGGTTTGCCCTGCCCAACAAGGGTTCGCTCAGCGAACCCGCCGCGCGAATGCTCAGCGAGGCGGGGTACCGCGTGAGCAGGTCGGGGCGCGAGTTGATCGTCGCGGACAAGGCCAATGGCGTGCAGTTCTTTTTCCTGCGCCCGCGCGACATCGCGGTCTACGTCGGCGAGGGTTCGCTCGACGTCGGCATCACCGGCCGTGATCTCCTGCTCGATTCCACGATCGCGGCCGACGAAATCCTGCCGCTCGGCTTCGGGCGCGCCTCGTTCTACTTCGCCGGGGTGCCCGGCTCCATTTCCGACGTCTCCGAGCTGGAGGGGCGCCGGATCGCCACCAGCTACCCGAAGCTGGTCGGCCGCTACCTGGAGGGCCAGGGCATCAAGTCCGACCTGGTCCGCCTGGACGGCGCGGTCGAGACGGCCGTCGAGCTGGGCGTGGCCGACGCCATCGCCGACGTGGTCGAGACCGGCATCACCCTGAAGACCTCGGGCCTGGCCACGTTCGGCGACCCGATCCTGCGCTCGGAGGCCGTGCTGATCCAGCGCGACGCCACGCGCGTCGACGCGGAGACCGCGGAGGCCGTGGAGGTGCTGGTGCGCAGGCTCAAGGGCGTGCTGATCGCCCGCAGCTACGTGATCCTGGACTTCGACTGCCCGACCAGCGCGCAGGACGAGGCGTTCAAGCTGGTGCCCGGCATCGAGGCCCCCACGGTCTCGCCACTGGCCCGCGAGGGCTGGGTGGCGGTCCGCTCGCTCGTGCCGAGGCACGACGCGCCCAAGATCATGGACCAGCTGTGGAACGTGGGCGCGCGCGCGATCCTGGTCAGCTCCCTGGACACCTGCCGCATCTAGCCACGAGCGCCGCATTCGGTCAGGAGCGGGAAGCCACCGGACCGCCCGCCCCCTGGTGAGGGGGTGGGCGGTTTGCTGCGTTTGGGGGAGGGGGAGGGCTTGGCAGGAGGCTGCTTTCGGGGCTTGGCGGGCGGCTGCTTTTGGGGGAGGGGCTTGGCGAGGCGCCGCTTTCGGGATGCCCTTGCTGAACCACGCGTAGATCGGTCCGGCGTTGAACGGACCGTTCACCGGTCACTCGCTGCTCACCCACCCCAGCCGTGCCGCCCCACGCTGGGCTCGGCGGTTGAACGGCCCGTTCAACCGGTTGCTCGCTGCTCGCGCGCCTCAATCGTGCTGGTCAGCACCTCAGCCAGTGCTGTCCTCTGCTGTTCCCTGCTGGTTCCGTGCTGGGGTGGTGGTTGAACGGTCCGTTCAACTGGTTGCTTGCTGCTCGTGCGCCTCAGTCGTGCTGGTCCGCGCCCTAGACAGTGCTGTCCGGTCGTCTCGTGCTGCTGTCTCGTGCTGGGGTCGTGGTAGTTGAACGGTCCGTTCAACTGGCCGGTTGCCGCTCTCGTGTCCCAGTCGGGCTATCCCCGTGCTCAGCGTGCCGGGTTTTGGCGGTTGAACGGTCCGTTCAACTGGTTGCTTGCTGCTCGTGCGCCTCAGTCGTGCTGGTCCGCGCCCCAGTCAGTGCTGTCCGGCCGTCTCGTGCTGCTGTCTCATGCCGGGGCCGTGGTGGTTGAACGGTCCGTTCAACCGGCTGCTTGCCGCTCGCACGTCCCAGCCGCGCTGGTTTTGGCGGTTGAACGGTCCGTTCAACCGGTTGTTCGCTGCTCGCGCGTCCCAGCCGTGCCGTCCCACGTCCCAGCCGTGCCGTCCCACGTCCCAGCCGCGCCGTCCCGCGCCCCAGCCAGTGCTGTCCCGCACCTGGGTCTGGTGGTTGAACGGTCCGTTCAACCGGCCGCTCGCCGCTCTCGCGCCTCAGCCGCGCGCCACACCCAGCCGAGGCCGGAGGTGAACGGACCGTTCACCGCCCGCCCGCCACGCTCGTGCCCCGGCTTCACCACCCGCAGGCCAGGGCGGTTCCAGGCTGGTCACCGTCCCAGCCGTTCTCCAGCAACCCGTCATCGCCGTGTCAGCGGCCCTTCGTGGAGTCGCCGTCACCGCGCCAGTCGCCCGTCATACCCCCGCCAGCCACCCGTCACGCCACCGCACCAGCCAGCCGCCCGCCCCCACCCCCCTCACCGAACCCGCCCAGGAAACAACCCCCCAACCCCGGTCTCCGCCCCGACCTCCCGCCACCACCGGCTCCCCTCAGCCGTAGCCACCCCGTCCACCGACACCTCCACCCCGCCCTCCCGCAGCACCCCCACCAAATCCGCTAGGGCGTGTCCTCAAAGCAGTTGTAGCTGATCTGCTTTGATTTCGGGTCGTGATCCGCAGGCACGAGTTGACCGATGAGCAGTGGCGGGTGATCGAGCCGTTGCTGCCAGTCTCGGGCGCGAAGGGTCGTCCTCGGGTGGACGACCGTCGGGTGATCAACGGGATGCTGTTCAAGGCCAAGTCCGGGATCGCGTGGCGTGACCTTCCCGAACGGTACGGGCCGTGGAAGACGGTCTACAACCGGTTCTGGCGCTGGTCGCGCGACGGCACCCTCACCGCGCTCGTGGCGAGGGTTCGCGTCATCGCCGAGGCGATCGACGAGTTCGACCGCGAG
>NZ_JAMTCF010000039.1 GCF_024171695.1 Actinosynnema pretiosum
GTCAAACGGCGTCTTGACGCCTGTGCTTGCCTGAAAGGAGGCCATACGGAGACGGTCCCCTCTGACCTGCATCGCTGCTGTTCAGAGCGGTCCAAAGTGGCCAGAGAAGGCCCCTTGCTGACGGAGTCAGCCAGTCGGTGATCCCACGGGGAACACGTTCCTGTCGTTCCTGGCCCCGCTCGGCCGGTGAGGGCTAAGCGGCGAGGTCAAAGTAGCAGCACCAGCAGCCAGCCGGGGCGCGTAGACGTTGAGAGGCCACCCCCGTACTCGAAGGGGGCGGCCTCTCAACGTCTCGACAGAATTCAGTTGCTCGTACACTGGCGAGGTCATCAAACGCGCCTAAGTGCCGAACCAATTTTCAGTCGAGCCATACCAGATGCGTCTTGAGATTTTCGTCAGACACGAATCCGGCATAGAGATTTGCTGCATCTCCCGGCGTCGCGGAACAACTGTGAAAGTTGTCGTTTATACCGATCGTCTCGGATCGGTTGTCGAATGCGAGACCGTAGGCCACCACAGCGAGGTCGTTTCCATCGTCGATCTCGTAAGCGATCGCGTACATTGCCGGAGCATCTTTCAATGCCTTTTTCTTTAAGACTTTCAGGAAATCTTCTGACGTGGACTTCTCCGGAAGGTTGTCATTGATGCTCGTTGCGATAGTTTCCAGACTCTCATTTTTGGCCAAGTTCTCCACGCCTTCCCTGGTTTATCTTAATTCGCAAGGGAGGAAACTGTGAGATCCCTTCCCTGTTCCGCCACTCGGTGTCGCAATCCGTACAGGTTGACCAGCACCGTGCAAGCCCTGGAAGTTTGTCCCGCGACGCCGGAACATCAACCCCGCACAAAGTTTTAGTTTCTTCGGCCTCCCCGCTTTCGACGGGGACTGCATGTCGCTTTCCGGAGTATGGGAACCACTTGAAAAGGCGAGCATTCATGTCAAATCTCACCGATCAACTTTGCCCAAATGTTTAACCGACTGCTTGCCCCGACCCCTCGCGGAGCAATCGGTCAGACATCACCTTTAAGTACTTCAAAAAGATCCTTGAACTCCATGGGAGCTAGCGCAGCCAGAGCTCCGCCTATGAATGCTGGACCGGGTTGCAAAACTCCCGCCAAAGCTCTGGTTATAGTTGACCTGTTCACATCCATGGCTTTCGCCAAAGCGTAGTCGGAATTTAAGCCGGCCAGTCTGGCCGCTTTGGCGAATGCTTCATCCTTTAGCTTGATTGTGTAGGGCATCTTGGGTTTCAGCTTGACCAGCACCGCCTTGCGGCTCGGCCCAGCTGCTTCGGCCCCCTAACTGTGTCGATCACTCTCGCGGGTGAGTGAGGTTGCACACGCAGCCTTCAACTGCTGCGTCCGACCAGGAAGGTAAGCCCAAGCGGTGCGACTGACCCCAACTTTTTGTTTGGGGTCTACTTGCCCAACCGGCATAGCCCCAACGGGTGGTACGGCATGGGACCGTTGGGGGCAGCGGATGCCAGGTATCCTGGACTTATGTGGCTAGACACTGAGGCGACAGTGGGTGAACGCATCCTCCACTACCGCCTGCGGCAAGGGATGACTCAGGAGGTTCTGTGCGGCCTGGCGGGCGGACGCACGACCGAGTGGCTCAGACAGATCGAAAACGGGAAAAGGCAGGTGGATAAGTTATCTACCATTGTCGCTATAGCTGAGGCGCTACGAATCAAGCCAGCCCTCCTTTTGCCTGGGCCGTTTAGGGCTACGACAAACCGTGGCGATACGCTCGGCACGGCACCTAATACTGTTCCTGAAATTGAATCGGCAATGCTGCGATACAACGGAATGTCTAGCCTTTTTAACATTCCAGACCGGGTGACCGTATCTCCGGAGCACTTGAAAATCCGTATCGAAAAAGCTTTTTTCTGTTCCCAGACTGAGCGCTGGTCTGAAATGGCCCCGCTTGTCCCCGACATGATTGCCGACGCCTGGCATTTGATGAACTCGGCTAAAAGTGAAGCCGAAAAGCGGGACGCGGGGAAGCTGCAAGCTTTGGTTTATCGAGTGACTAGCGGAATGCTAGACCGTCTAGGTGAGCAACACCTCCCGTGGATTGCAGCAGAAAGGTCCATTCAGGCCGCCGAGCAAAGTGAAGATCCCTTGTTGATTGCAGGGGGTGCATGGCGGCTTGCGGTTGTCTTGCGTCATGCCGGACGCCTTACGGAATCTGTCGACGCTCCCGTCTTTGCTGCTGATGCACTGCGCCCTCACCTGGATACGCCCGAGGCTTATAGCATGTACGGATCATTGATGCTAAAAGGTGCTGTCGGCGCAGCCACCCTAAACGACCACAGGGCAGCTAGGGATTACTTTAAAGAAGCTTCCCGGGCCGCCGAAAAAGTGGGTGACCGTAATGACTTCTGGCTAGCTTTTGGTCCCACGAACATAGCTATTCATCAGGTCTGGCTTTCTTTGGAATTGGGGGACCCTGGTCGAGCTGTTGCCGAATCCGAAGGCGTTCCACACGAAAACTTGCCCATCGAACTTGCCGAACGCAAGGTCTCACACCTGATCACTGTCGCTTGGGCGAACTTCCTACGTGGAAAAGACCGCGAGTCGGTGGATGCTCTCATTTTGGCGCGGATGGCAGCGCCGGAGCAGTTGCTTTTCACCGGACGCGTCCATTCCATGATTAGGGGAATGCTCAAGCGGGAACGACGTTCGGTCAAATCTGACTTGCGAAAGCTTGCGGCATTTGTAGGTGTAGCGGACTGATGTTTGAGCTTGTTCGCGTGCCACTGCTCCGTCTTCTCGATATGAACAAGTGAGCAAGTGAGCAAGCAGCACTCCGGTAAAAAGTAGGGCTCCGGCCAACGGCGCATACCTGACCGCTGTCGACGTCCTATGATCATCTTGACTCTGGCGCGCTGTTGCCGGTCGGCGCGCCCCACCGCTCACTCCCGGTTCGGAGAGGGCGCTTCTGTCCTGTCTGTATGCGTTCTGACTTCTCGTCATCGCACCGAGTTCCGGCTTTGCCCGGTTTGGCCGTGTGTGGCCGTTGTCGCGGCCATCTTGTGCGGATTCTCTCGGATATCGCCGATCTGTGGCCTACCGTCGCGGGTCGAGTCGGACCGTCACGGGGACAGCGGTCTGACGGGTGTCGCACGCTTGGATTCGGTCCCTCATCACCGGCCAACGATTTCGTGCTGTCGTTGCTCGACTGGCGTACGTCCCTGCCGGTTGACGGCACGGGCCCGGTCTCGATCCCGGCCGTGGTCGTCGGTTGGGCTGGCCAGCTCCGGGCCGAGCTGGGCTTGCCCGGTGCCGGGCCCGCATGGCCGTGGCGTCCGCCGTGGCGTTCCTGAGGGCCCACGTGGACGTCGTGGCCGGGGCCGGGTGGGTCGGTGACGCGGCGGAGGAGCTGACGGCCGTCGCACGGGCCTGTCGGGCCGTGGCGGGGGTCAGGGCCCCGGTGGACGTGCGCGCGTGTCCTGGGGGCGCTGAGGGCCCCTGTACGGGCGTGCTCCGCCTGGACGGCCCGGACACTTTGGCGTGCCCGGTGTGCGCGCGTTCCTGGCCCCGTACGGCGTGGACCGAGCTGGCCGACGACGACGTGTTGCTGTCCACATCGTTTCGCGAAGACCTAAACCCTGGCGTGGAGTCGGGTGCTATGACGATCCGATATGGAAGAACCCTGGGGAGGGGGTACCTCCCCAGGGTGGTGGACTACCTGGTCTTGACGGTGGCAGTCGGCGTGGTGGTGAGCGTGACCAGGCGCATGGACTTCAGGGCGGCCGGGGCGGCGATGGCTGCGCGCATGGTCACGCGAATGCCGATCGCGCCCTGCTCGGCATAGCGTTCACGGAGGAAGCGCATTTCCGATTCCCGCTGGATGTAGTAGACGCGGGTGTGGTCGTAGACCAGAGCCTGTCCGGTGGGTATGGACGGGACCATGACGGGGGTCAGTCCGAACTGTCCGGCCACGCCGTCGGGTCCCCAGATGGGGCGGCCGTCGGGGCTGACGCGGGCGTTCTCGGTGGCATGGTCGGCAGGGTTGAACGCGATCCGCGTAGCCGTGGCTCCCTGTGCGCCGAGCTGGCCCACGGCCGTGCCGATACCCGCGATCCACGACGCGCCGGGGACGGTGGTGGCCGCGCCGAGCACTCCGCGCGGGGTGGTGCCCTGACCATCGCCGTTGAGCAGGTCAGTGTCCAACTTGGACATTGCCGTGTCCTGCAACATGTTCGAAAGCTGTTCCACGATAGGGAAGGCAGTGTCCGAAACGGACTCTTCGCTGAGCAGGACGATGGTCCCGAGCTTGGCGGCGGCCACGGTGTAGGCGTCGTCGTTGAGGGTGGCCATCGGGTAGGGCTGCATCTCGTTGAGCCATTCCGCGCCCGTGGGGGAGGCCAAGGGGAAGACGACCTTGCCGGTGGACGTGGGTACCGGGGTGAGGGACTGCGTGAACGGGGCCCCTGCCAACGCCTGGTTGATGATGCGTTCGACCAGGTAGGGCGGGGCAAGTTCACCGCGGAACGAGTTGGCCGTGATCGGCATTTAGAGTTCTCGCTATTCAGTTGATATTAAGTTGTCAAGTCCGGAACCGGCCAAGTTGCACTAATGAACCCACATTTGGGTAGCCGGGACCCTTCCGATCACTAGGTCCGTGATGGTCGGATAACGGCACCCTAGGCGGGAGTTGGGAATGTGGTCCAGAGACCCGTGAAAAATTGGCCGTTGCTGGCCGTTGAACATGAAGTGCTGAAGTCTGCCAGGTTTACCGGCTTTACCCACATCCAAGGGTGAGCAAGTTGGAAAAGTCGCTGACCTGCAAAACTTCGCGACTTGCTCACTTGCTCACTTGCTCAAGCCCTGTGAGAGGTGGGCAAGTCGGCCGCCAAGGGCTGAGCGGGCCTGAGACGATGAAAGCGGCCGGGGAGGCCACTACCCTCCCCGGCCGCCTGGTGTGGCTGTGCGGGCCGCCTAGGCGGTCCAGATCACCTCATCGGGTAGACCGTCCTCGGCCAGCGTCACCCGGACCGACCAGAGCCGATCGCAACCGGCCGGGTCGTCCACGCCGATGGCCCGGACCCCGTAGGACCGACCGCACCGGAGGTAGAGCGGCCAACCGCTCAGGTACGAGTCCACCAGCGACCAGACCGGCCGGTGGGTCTCCACCGCGCAACACGGGGTCGTGAGCGCGAGGAACCCCACGCCGTCGTGGTCGAGGAACTTGCGGGCACGGGTGGTGACGGTGTCCCCGCTCGTGAATTCGATCATCGGGGCACGTCTCCAATCGCGGGCAAAGCGGAAGGGGGAGCGGGCCCGGCCGGGGAAAGACCCGGCCGGACTCTGGAAAAAGGGGGTCAGGCCGCCTGAGCGGCCTTGCCCCTGCCCTTCGCCTTGCTGCGCTTGGAGGACGTGCCGGTGGCAGCGCCGGTGATCGGGACGACCACGCCCGCCACGCGCTCGGACAGGTTCGCCCGGCGGGTGGCCATCACGGCGCGAATCGCGTCGTCGGCCTCCGGCATCACGTGGCCGTAGGTGTTGGCCGTGATGGTGATCGACTCGTGGCCGAGACGACGCGAGACGACCAGCAGCGGGATTCCGTCCGCGAGAAGCCACGAACCGTGGGTGTGGCGCAGGTCGTGAATGCGCGGGGTGCGCACCATTCCCGCGCTCTTGGCGGCGGCACGGGCCTTGCGGAACGCGTACCCGACCGCCTGGTGGGACCACCACTTCCCGGTGCCGGGGCAGGTGAACAACGGCGCGTTGTGCGGCCGTCCGTGGATCAGCCGGACAAGCAACTCCGCCGTGTCGGGATCGACCGCGATCCGCCGGTGACTCGCCCGAGTCTTGAGCGGGACGCGCGCCCCAATCGCCTGTCCCTTCCGCTGGCGCTCCAACTGCAATTCCACCGCGATCGTGACGCGACCGAGGTCATCCACGTCCACGTCCGCGACCGTCAGCCCCAGAGCCTCCGAAATGCGCAACCCGGTCGCCAACAACACCTCAACCAGGACACCCAACCGCGCCCCCGTACGGGGCAGGGCGTAGCACGCGGCGACCAACAGCGCGGCGTCCTTGGAGGTGAGGAAATTACCGGTGCGCGGACGCTTGTCCGGCCGCTGCACCCCGAGCATCGGATTGGGGTAGTCGTGCCTGGCGGCAGAGTCCTTGAAAAGCCCGCCCAAGAGGTCCGCCAGCAAATGAGCCGATTCACCGGCCCTGGTGAGCCCGTCAAGAACGTTCTGGATGTCCTCGGTCGTGATCGACTCGACCGAGCGGTGGAACAGAGGTGCGGCACGCCGAAGGGTGCGGCGGTACAGATCCCGGCTGGTGGCGCTGGCGCGCCGCCGGCTGGTGATGTACCGCTCCACCTCCTCGTCGAAAGTCGCGCCGGAGTAGTTGTTGGGCCGCTGGCCCGTCACCAGCTCGAACGTGATGACACGGGGGTCGGTGTCGTAGACGCGGTGCCCCAGCGCCTCAACCGCGCCCTTCATGCTCTTGGCGTCGGCGCGGTCGTCGTACGTCCGGCTCTGCGGTGCGCCGTCCCGCCCGCCGCCGAAACGCCACTTCAGGCGGTACGCAACGCTTCCGTCCTTGCGGGCGCGCTGTTCGATCGTGGCCACGTCTGGGCTCCCTGTGAGGTGTGGTGCTCCCCTGGGGAACCCGACGTGTTGACCACCTCACCAAAGTACCTGCTCAGAGCCACTGTCTTCCGTATGGAGGCCACACGGAGAAGAGGGACCCCGCCCACCGCAGGGGTAAACGCAACCACCCTGAAACAGCCACCGGCCGGCAGAGCTCGTGTCCCTCTTTTTTGGAGGTCTGCCCCGCCGGCGAGGCGAGCCCTTCAGCTCTTGATCTTGGCTTGTGACTTGCAGCTCGCAGCCCTCCCCACCCCCACCCGCCCCTCACACCGCAAAAACCCGCTCAGTCGCGGTCCAAGCCGCCCCAACCACCCCGGCCTCCTCCCCCAACTCCGACAGCACGATCGGCAGATTCCCCGTCGCCAACGGCAACGACCGCCGATGCACCACCCCCCGCACCTCAGCCAGCAGCGCGTGCCCGAGCCCCGAAACCCCACCCCCGATGACCACCATCCCTGGGTTCAAAAAACTCACCAGCGAGGCCACCACCTGCCCCAACCGCCGCCCCCCATCCCGCACCAACCCAGCAGCCGCGTAATCCCCAGCCGACGCCGCCGCCCCCACATCCCGAGCCGTCAACCCCCCGCGCTCAGCCAGCCCGGCAGCCAACAACGGCGACCTCCCGCTCCTGGCCAACCCCACCGCGTCCCGAGCCAACGCAGCCCCGCTGAACCAGGCCTCCAAGCACCCCACCCCACCGCAAGCGCACACCGGCCCGTCCTCCTCCAACCGGATGTGCCCGATGTCCCCCGCAGCCCCCGCCACCCCTCGATAAACCCGCCCCCCGAGCACGATCCCGCACCCCACCCCCGTCCCCACCTTCACGAACAACAAGTCCTCCAACGACCGCGCGACCCCGGCGTGCCGCTCCCCCAGCGCCATCGCGTTCACGTCGTTGTCCACCGCGACCGGGCACCCCCACCGCGCCGCCAGCTCGTCCCGCACCGGGTACCGGTCCCACCCCGGCATGATCGGCGGAGCCACCGGCACCCCGTCCCGGAAGCTCACCGGCCCCGGCAACCCGACCCCCGCCGCCACCACCCGCCCCGGCGCCATCTCCCGGACCCGGGCCGCCAGCCGCACCACCCGCTCCAGCACCACCCCGGGCCCGTCACGCACGTCACTCTCCTCAGTGACCCGCGCCAGCACCTCGCACCGCCCGTCCGCGACCGCCACCGTCACCGACGTCGCCCCCACCGCCACCGCCAGCACCCGCAACTCGGCCGCCAACCGCACCAGCACCGACCGCCGCCCACCCCGACTCGCCGCAGGCCCGCCCTCCTCCACCAGCCCCACCTCGCCCAACCGCCCCAGCTCGGCCGACAGCGCCGCCCTGGGCACCCCCAACCGCTCCCCGAGCGAGACCCTCGACAGCGGCCCCTCGTCGCGCAGCAGCGCGAGCAGCCGGGACCGGTTGACCGGTGTAGGCGCCATGACCTGCGGTTCCCCCGTTCAACGCCCCCCACCTCTGGCGGTGGGCCGGGCGTGGTGTTTGACTCGTGCCAACGGGGGTACCCCGTCGCCTTGTCGGGCGATTTTCCCGGAGGACTTTCGAGTGCGGATCGTGGAGCGCCCCGGCGAGCGGATCGACGTCGTCCTGCACGACGACGACCCGCCGCTGGCACGGATGCGGAAGTGGACGTCGGCGACGCTCGCCGAGCTGGGCGTGGCGGACGCCGTCGACACCCAGCTCGTCGGCAACGCCCTGCTCAGCAACGCGTTCAGACACGCGATCGCCCCCCGCTGCTTCCGGCTGCGGCTGGTCCGGGACGTGGTCAGGGTCGAGGTGGAGGACGGCAGTCCGCAACTGCTCCCCGTGCTCAGCCGCTTCGAGCCGCTCCAACCGACCGGCCGGGGCCTGCTGCTGGTGAACCGCCTGGCGACGCTGTGGGGCGTCGTGCAGGGCGCCACCGCGAAGACCGTCTGGGCCGAGATCGCGGTGAACCGACCGGGCGCCTGACTACTCGGCACCGCCCCTTCCCCAACACCGCCCCCAACACCCCCTCCCCCCACCACCTCCCCGGTAGCGTCTCCCGCCATGATCGACCCGCGCTCGCAGGCCACCCGCGCCTCGTACGACACCGTCGCCGAGTCCTACGACCGGCTGGTCCGCTCCAGCCTGCCGGAGATGCCGTTCGACCGCGCCCTGCTGGCCGTGTTCGCCGAACTGGTGGACGGCCCGGTGCTGGAGGTGGGCTGCGGGACCGGCCGGATCACCGCGCACCTGGGCGGCCTCGGCGTCGAGATCTCCGGGGTCGACCTGTCCCCCGGCATGGTCGAGGTGGCCCGCCGCGAGCACCCCGGTCACCGGTTCGAGGTCGGCGCGATGCAGGACCTGGCCGTGCCGGACGGCGCGCTGGGCGGGGTCGTGGCCTGGTACTCGACCGTGCACACCCCCACCGCCGACCTGCTCGCCACCTTCACCGAGCTCGCGCGCGTGCTGGCCCCCGGCGGTCACCTGCTGACCGCCTTCAAAGCAGGCGACCGGGTCACCCCGCTGCGCCACGCGTACGGCCACGACGTCGACCTCGAAGTGCACTGGCACCCGGTGGACGCGGTCGCGGACGCGATCACCGGCGCGGGCCTGACCGAGGTGGCGCGCCTGGTCAGGGCCCCGCACGGCCCGGAGAAGGGCCCGCAGGGCGGCCTGATCGCCAGGAAGGCGTGACGCGGGCCTCGTCCCCGCCCTCCCGCTGGATGGGTCCGAACGCTGGTCGCCGCCCCCGCTCACGGGCGTACTCTGATCCGCGCGTGCGCTGGGGGAAGCCGGTCGAATGCCGGCGCTGACCCGCAACGGTAGGGCGTCCCGAGGACGCCGAGCCCGAACACCCGGCGGACGCGGTCAACCACGCCACCCGTCGAGGACTGCGGGTCGGGCCCTCACGGGTGTCCCGCGCCTCGCCACCGAAAGAGGCGCCACATGCGTCATGGCCGTGCCGCGGCGGGCATCGCCGCGCTGATCGTCACCGGGCTGCTCGCCCCCGCGCTGCCCGCGCAGGCCGAGCCGACCGCCTCCCCCGGCGGGGCGGCGAGCGGCTGGCTGGCCCGCCAGCTCGTCGACGGCGACCACCTGGAGACCACCTTCGACGGCGTCGCCTACCCCGACCACGGGCTGACGGCGGACGCGGTGCTCGCGTTCGCGGCGGCCGGGGTCGCCCGCGACAGCGGGGCCAAGGCGACCGCGTGGCTGGCGAAGCCGGAGAACCTGCCGCAGTACCTCGGCGACGGGACCACCGAGTCCTACGCGGGCGCGCACGCCAAGGTCGCGCTGCTCGCCCAGGTCCAGGGCGCCGACCCGGCCGCGTTCGGCGGGGTCGACCTGATCACCCGGCTGACCGCGCTCCAGGCGCCGTCCGGCCGGTTCAGCGACAAGTCGCAGTACGGCGACTACAGCAACGGCATCACCCAGTCGTTGGCCGTGATCGCGCTGGAGCGGCACGGTTCCGCGCCGCAGGCGGCGGTGGACTACCTGGTGGGCCAGGCGTGCGCGGGCGGCGGGTTCCCGCAGCGGTTGGAGCAGGCCACCTGCGAGCCGGACGTGGACACCACCGGCTACGCGGCGCAGGCGATGCTCGCCGCGGGCAAGTCGGCCGAGGCCGCGAAGGCGCTGGACTGGCTGGTGTCGGTGCAGGGCGCGACCGGCGGTTTCACCGACTTCAGCCCGGCCCCGAAGCCGAACGCGAACAGCACCGGCCTTGCCGCGCAGGCGCTGCGCGTCGGCGGTCGGGCGGCGGCGGCCGACAAGGCGGTGGCGTTCCTGACCGGGCTCCAGGTGGGCTGCGCGGGCGCGGAGGCGAACCGGGGCGCGATCGGGTACGACGCGTCCGGCTTCGACGCGGGCACCGCGACGCGCGCGACGGCGCAGGCAGTGCTGGGCGTGGCGGGCGTTGGCCTGACCGCGCTGGAGGCGGGCGGCAGCGCCGACGTGCCGACCCTGAAGTGCGACGCGCAGCCGCCGACGACCACGACCGGCTCGACCACCACCACGACCACCACGACCACCGCGCCGACCACCACGGGCAGCTCCTCGACCCCGGCGGCGACCGCCCCGACCACGACGTCCCCGGCGGCGGTGGTGACCGGTAAGCAGACGGTGGCGCTGGCGAACACGGGCGCGAACATCGCGCCGGTGGTGGCGATCGGGACGCTGATGCTGGTGTCGGGCGCGCTGGCGCTGGTGGTGTCGCGCAGGCGGCACAGCCGGTGAGCGCGGACCCGGTCGCACGCCGCAGGGCCGCCGAGCGGCTTGGCGGCGGAGGGCTCGCCTTCGGGCGGCTCGCCGACAGCCTGCTCGACGGCGGGCGGCTCAACAGCGGGCAGCCCACCTCCGGACGGTCCGCCGACAGGCGCCCCAACTCCGGCCGCCCCACCCGCAGGCGGCTCGGCGGCGGGCTCGCGGCGGTGGTGGCGCTGCTGTGGGCGTTGCTGCTCCCGGCGCCCGCGTCGGCCGCCGCGTGCGACGGCGTGACCGTGGTGGTGGACTTCGGCGCGCTGGGCGGGGTCCGCACCGGGTGCGCGCCGGGTGACCCGGCGACCGGGATCGCGGCGCTGAACTCCGCCGGTTTCGCGCACTCCTACGTCCCCCGCCAACCCGGTCTGGTCTGCCAGATCGCCGCGCTGCCCAACCCGTGCAACGGCGCGCCCGCGTCGGCGTACTGGTCGTACTGGCACGCCCCGGCGGGCGGCTCGTGGACCTACAGCTCCTCCGGCGCGGGCGCCTACAACCCCGCACCGGGCACCGTGGAGGGCTGGGCGTTCGGCGCGGGCAGCCCACCCGCGCAGGCCCCACCCGCTCCCGCGCCCCAGCCCGCGCCACCCCAGCAACCGGCCCCGCAGCAGCCCCAAGTCCCCCAACCCGCGCCACCCGCCGCGCAGCCGGACTCCCCCACCACCGCCCAGGCGCCCCCCAACCCCGCCACACCGGACGCACCCGGTTCCCAGGCCCCCGCTCCTCCCACAGGGGAGTCGGCCGCGTCCTCCGCGCCCGCCGCCACCGAGAGCACCCAGCCCGGCGAAAGCTCCACTCCCCCGTCCACCCCACCGGCGGACGACACCCCCACCCCGGTCCCCGCCGCGCAAGCCACCGAGACCGGCGGCAGAACGGTCGGCTGGCTCGCCGGGGTGCTCCTGATCGCCGCGCTGGCAGGCCTGGGCGTGTGGACCGCGCGCCGCAGAGCGGCCCAGTGACCAACCGCCCCCGCCACCAGGTGAGCGGACCGCCGACCCGCGCCCCGCGTCCGGGCCCGACGTCCGCGATCGACCACCCCACCGGTCCGCTCACCCCCAAGGCCACCCGGTGAACGGACCGCCGACCGGCCCTCCAAAGCCCCCACCGGGCGAACGGACCGCTACTCCGCCTCCCGGAACCCTCCCGTGAACGGTCCGCTGACCGGCACCAGGGGAACCCCCGGTGAACGCCCCGCCGCCCCACCCCCGATCCCCAGCGCCACCCCGCCGACCAGCCCCCCGACCACCCCAACCCCCACCCCCACGGAGCCTCCCGGTGACCACCCCACCGCCCCGCCTCCTGCACCCCGGTGCGTGGTGGCTCTGGGCGCTGGGCCTGGCCGCCGCCGCGACCCGCACCACCAACCCCCTCCTCCTCACCACCCTCCTGTCCACCGCCGGGGTCGTGGTCGTCGGCTGCGCCCGACGCGGCGCGGGCCCCTCCGCCTACGGCGCGTTCCTCAAGTTCGGCCTGGTGATCCTCGCCATCCGGGTCCTGTTCCACGTGCTGCTCGGCGGCGTGCAGGGCCCGACCGTGCTGCTCGACCTCCCCGAGATCCCCCTCCCCGCCTGGGCCCAGGGCGTCCGACTGGGCGGCCCGGTCACCGCCGAGGGCCTGGTGCTGGCCCTCTGCCAGGGCCTCCAGCTCGCGACCCTCCTGGCCTGCGTCGGCGCGGCGAACGCGCTCGCCGACCCCAAGCGCCTGCTCCGCTCGCTCCCCGCCGCCCTCTACGAGGTGAGCGTGGCCGTCGTGGTCGCCCTGACCGTCGCCCCGCAGCTGGTGGCGAGCGCGCGCTCGGTCCGCAGGGCGCGCCTGCTGCGCGGTGACGCCCCGCGCGGCAGGCGGGTGGTCCGCTCGCTGCTCGTGCCCGTGCTGGAGGAGGCGTTCGAGCGCTCCCTGGTGCTGGCCGCGGCGATGGACTCGCGCGGGTACGGCAGGCAGGCCGGGCTCTCCCGCAGGCACCGCCTGCTGACCGGCTCGCTCGTGCTGGGCGGGCTGGTCGGCCTGTGCGTCGGCGCGTACGGCCTGCTCGGCGCGGACACCCCGCCCGCGCTCGGCGCGGGCGCCCTCGCCACCGGCACGGCGCTCGCCGCCGGTGGGCTGGCGCTGGGGTCGCGCCGGGTCCGCCGCACCCGCTACCGCCCCGACCGCTGGCGCGCCCGCGAACTGCTGGTCACCGGATCGGGCCTGGTCGCGGCGGTGTGCGCGGTCGCCACCGCCACCCCCGCCTTGACCGTCCAGGTGACCCCGCTGTCCGCCCCGGTGCTGCCGCTGCTGCCCGTCGCGGGCGCGCTGGTCGCCCTGCTGCCGCTGGTGGTGGCGCCCGCGCCGCCGGAACGGAGGTCGTGATGATCCGCTTCGAGCAGGTGTCGATCACCTACCCGGACGCGCCCGCCCCGGTCCTGTCCGGCGTCGACCTGGTGGTGCCGGAGGGCGAGCTGTGCCTGGTCGTCGGCCGGACCGGGTCGGGCAAGTCGACGCTGCTGCGCGCCGTGAACGGCCTGGTCCCGCACTTCAGCGGCGGCGAGCTGACCGGCCGGGTGCTGGTGGCGGGCCGGGACACCCGCGACCACCCGCCGCGCGAGCTGGCCGACGTGGTGGGGCTGGTGGCGCAGGACCCGTGGTCGGGGTTCGTGACGGACTCGGTGGAGGAGGAGCTGGCCTACTCGATGGAGTCGCTGGCCCTGCCGAACCCGGTGATGCGCAAGCGGGTCGAGGAGACCCTGGACCTGCTGGGCCTGGCCGACCTGCGCGACCGGCCGCTGTCGACGTTGTCCGGCGGGCAGCAGCAGCGGGTGGCGATCGGGGCGGCGCTGACCGCGCACCCGAGCGCGCTGGTGCTGGACGAGCCGACGTCGGCGCTGGACCCCGGAGCGGCCGAGGACGTGCTGGCGGCGCTGCTGCGGCTGGTGCACGACCTGGGCATGACGGTGCTGGTGGCCGAGCACCGGTTGGAGCGGGTCGCGCAGTACGCGGACCGGGTGGTGCTGGTGCGGGACGGCCTGGTCAGCGCGGGTGCACCGGCGGAGGTGCTGGCCGGGTCGCCGGTGGCGCCGCCGGTGGTGCGGCTGGGCGCGCTGGCCGGGTGGTCGCCGGTCCCGGTGTCGGTGCGCGACGCCAGGCGGGCGGCGGCGGGGCTGCGCGAGCGGCTGTCCGGGCTGACCCCGCCCGAGGCCGCGCCGGTGGGCGGTCCGCTCGCCCTGCGCGCCGAGGGGGTCCGGGTCGGGTATCCGGGGGTGGACGCGGTGCGCGGGGTGGACCTCGCGGTCCACGCGGGCGAGCGGGTGGCGCTGATGGGGCGCAACGGGTCGGGCAAGTCGAGCCTGCTGTGGGCGGTGCAGGGCAGCGGGCGCCGGTCGGCGGGGACGGTGCTGGTGGACGGCGGTGGCGGCGCGGCCGACCCGGCGGACCTGAAGCCCGGTGAGCGCAGGGCGCTGGTCGGGCTGGTGCCGCAGCAGCCCGCCGACCTGCTGTACCTGCACGACGTGGCCGCCGAGTGCGCCCAGGCCGACCGGGAGTCCGGTCGCGAGCCGGGGACGTGCCGCGCGCTGCTGGACGGCCTGGCGCCGGGGGTGCCCGCCGAGGCGCACCCGCGCGACCTGTCGGAGGGGCAGCGGCTGGCGCTGGTGCTGGCGATCGCGCTGACCGCGCAGCCGCGCGTGGTGCTGCTGGACGAGCCGACCAGGGGGCTGGACGTGGTGGCGAAGCGGCGGCTGGTCGAGGTGCTGCGCGGGCTGTCGGAGCGCGGCACGGCGGTGGTGCTGGCGACGCACGACGTCGAGTTCGCGGCCGAGTGCGCGACCAGGGTGGTGGTGCTGGCGAACGGCGAGGTGGTGGCGGACGGCCCGACCCCGGAGGTGGTGACCTCGTCCCCGGTGTTCGCGCCGCAGGTGTCGAAGGTGCTCGCGCCGGGGCGGTGGCTGACGGTGGAGCAGGTCGAGGGGGCGCTGCGGTGAGCCGGGAGGACTTGGCGGCGGGTGGCGGGGTGGTGAGTGGCGGGACGGTGGGCGGCACGGCTGGGGCTGCGCGCGGTGCGGCGGCGACGGTGGGCGGCACAGCGGCAGCGATGCCCGGTACGGCGGTGGGCAGCGCAGTGCGACCAGGCGTCGCGGTGGCGGCAGGCGGTGCGGCGGCGGTCAGCGCGAGGCCGACACGGGCGCGTCGTGGGACCGCGACGGTGCGCGGGGTGCGGCGATGAGCGGGTCCCCGCCCGAAAACGGGCACGGGCCCAGGTCCGAAATCAGGTCCCGGACCGGCTCCCCGATCGGCTCCCGGATCGGCGCTTCCGCCTCGGTCCCCGTCCGGATCGGTCCGCGAGCGACCGCGTCCCTGCTGGTCGCGGCCGTGATCAGCCTGATCGCGTTCGGCTGGCCGCTGCTGGTGGAGCCGGGCGCCGGGGTGGCTCACTCCACCGACGCCCCCTGGCTGTTCGCCCTGCTCCTGCCGCTGGTGATCGCGGTGGTGCTGGCCGAGCTGAGCGAGGGCGGCCTGGACTCGAAGGCGGTCGCCGTGCTGGGCGTGCTGTCCGCGCTGGGGGCGGCCGTGCGACCGCTGGGCGCGGGCACGGCGGGCGTGGAGACGGTGTTCTTCCTGCTGGTGCTGGGCGGCCGGGTGTTCGGGCCCGGTTTCGGGTTCGTGCTGGGCAGCACGACCCTGTTCGCGTCCGCCCTGCTGACCGGCGGGGTGGGGCCGTGGCTGCCCTACCAGATGATCGGCGCGGCCTGGGTCGGTCTCGGGGCGGGGCTGCTGCCGCGCTGCCGGGGGTGGCTGGAGCTGCTGGTGCTGTCCGGGTACGGGGCGGTGGCCGGGCTCGGCTACGGGCTGCTGCTGAACCTGTCGTTCTGGCCGTTCGCGCTGGGCGCGCACAGCGACCTGTCGTTCCAGCCCGGCGAGCCGGTGTGGTCGAACCTGACCAGGTTGGCGCTGTTCAGCCTGGCCACGTCGCTGGGCTGGGACGTGGGCCGGGCGGTCACCACGGCCCTGCTGGTGGCGACCACCGGCCCGGTGCTGCTGCGCACGATGCGCAGGGCGGCCCGCAAGGCCGCGTTCACCCGCTGACTTGATCACCCACCCGGCCTGCGAACGACCGGGACACGCCCACTACCGTTGCCGCATGGCACTGGCGTGGCGTCCTCTGGACGAGCAAGCGATCGGACGCGTCCTGGCACTCGCGGACACCCCGTGGGGCGACCTGGACGACGCGTGGGCGAGCACCGGCTGGGAGCTGCCCGGCGGGGTCGCGCTCTCGCACCAGGTGTTCGAGGAGCTGGAGTACCGGTTCGACCTGCCCGAGGGCCCGGTGCGGTTCGGCGCCGACGAGACGGCCCTGACCAGCGCCTCCCTGGACTTCGCCTGGTTCGCCCCCGACCCCGAGGACGTCCCTGAGGGCGACTGGCCGGACGGCTGGCAGCTCGCCGAGGACGCCTCCCGCGCCGACTTCACCGCCCGCTACGCCGAGGGCGTGGCCGCGCTGACCGCCGTGCTGGGCGAGCCGGAGCGCACCGGCGGGCACGACGAGGAGTTGGGCTGGCAGCACGCGCTGTGGCGGCGCGGCGAGAACACCGTCGTGGTCGTGGCGCAGGGCGAGCAGTTCGACCAGTACGGCGAGAGCGAGGCCGCGCTGCTGTGGGTCGTCCGCCACCGGGGCGAGGTGCCGGACGGCGAGGAGTTCTACGAGTGGCTGTGCGGCGCGGGCGAGTGAGCCCCGCAGCCTGACGAGCGCAGCGGTCTGACGGGCGTGGCGCCGGACCCCCGGTGCCACGCCCTCGGTCCGTCCGGTCCTCGGTCCATCCGGACCCCCAAGAGCCCCGCCCGAGGCCCTTCCCGGCCGGCCGCTAGGCCTTCCCAGCCGCTAGGCCTTCCCCACCTGGCTCTCCTTCCCCACCTGCCCCTCCTCCACCAGCGCCGCGAGCTTGCCCAGCGACATCGTCCAGCCGAACTCGTTGTCCTCGGGTCGCACGCTGGGCGGCACGTTCTCGTGCACCCCGGTGATCTCCGTGCCGCCCTCGACGTCCACCAGCGTGAACGTCAGCACCATCTCCCCCGCCGTGTCCGGGTCGTCGGTGTCGAACTCGACCACCTGGACCACCTCGGTGTCCGGCACCAGCCGCGTGAAGCGCCCGCCGTAGCTGTCCACCCGGTCGCTGGTCTTGCCCGCCGTCGTGCCGGGGTCGTCGTAGGTGAGGCTGATCCGGAACTCGCCGCCCTCCCTGGCGTCGAAGGCCAGCACCTCGCTGGTCATGCCGTTGGGGACCATCCAGCGGCCCACCGCCTCGCCGTCGAGCAGTGCCCGGTACACGGCTGCTCGCGGGGCGCGGACGGTGCGCTGGACGCGGGTCGTCGTCATGCGCGCGACGCTAGCAGCGGGGTCCGACACCGGGCGGCGCCCGCGAACTCCGGACAAGCCGCTTTCCACGTGGTCAGGAATTGACCGGGGCCGCCAATGGAACCGGCTGCCGTTTTCCGCCCGGCCGTCCCGGTCGCGAAACCGGCATTCGACCGGATGATCCCAGGTCGACCCCAGGTCAAATATCCGCCGAACGTCAGCGGCGCCCGCGTCGTCCCATTTCGGGGCGCGCCGCCCAACGGTGATCACCATTGGACACCGATTGACCCAAAGGGGTGTTTCCGCAGCTCTGCGGTGTAGCCCATGACTGCGGAGCGTCACTCCAACCTGCGGCGCGCCGGAGTTCCGGAAGCGTTCGCGATGAAGCCCCGAACACCGGCCGAGCATCGTTCAGCAGGGGTTAAAGGGAACCTTAAGGGCGTGTCGGACACGAGGTTGATGCCACGATCGAGTTAATTTGTAGGATCTACTGGCGCGGTGAGGTGACAGGCGGTTGGATGATCCGGGTTCCTGTCCACCACTCGGTCGACGGCGCTATTAGCCCTGTCGCGCAAGCTGTGATGAACGACCGGTGGCAGGCCCTGATCGGCACGGCTGCCGGAGCACCGCGTGGACACGTGCCGCCGGACCTCCGGCGCGCACGAACGTGAAGACCGAACGCAGAGCCACCGAGAGGGTGACATGACCGTTCCGCTTTCCCGGGAGGCGGAAGCGCTCCGCGAGCGCGCGGAGCTGGCTGGGACGTGGGCCGGGCTGCTGGCCGGGCACTCCGGCGGCAGGGTTCCGGGGCAGGTGCTGGAGCGGGCGCTGCTCGGCGAGGTCGAGCGGTTGTGCGCGGGCGCGCTGGGCATCGGCGACGCGGACGAGGACGACTTCGAGGACGACGACCGGGACGGCGCGGGACCGGGCGCGGCGCCGGGAAGCCCGGACCTGGCCGTCGCGGCGGGCCGGACCACGGGCGGTGTGCTCGCGGAGCTGACCGAGGACCCCGAGGCGCTGCGGGTGAGCCTGGAACTGCTGAGCGCCGAGTTACCGGCGCTCAGCACGGTGGCCGCGGTCGGGAGCCGCGTCCCCTCGGTGCTGGCGGCGCTGGCCGCCGGGTTCGCCGAGCAGGCGGTGGCGAACGCCGCGGCCAGGTCCGCCCGCGCCGCCAAGCCCCGCCGCGACAGCGTCCCCCTGGCGACACCGCGCGGCCCGGCGGTCCGGGTCCCGGTCGACGGACCGCCCGCAGCACCGGCCGCGCCTGCCGCGCCGGAGGACGAGGACGACGCCGACCGGGAGCCGCACCACTGCTCGCCCGCCGCCGACGACGACGTCGACGACCTGCACGACACCGGAACCGACGAGCGGCCGACCGGTGCGCGGACCGATCCGGGCAAGCCCGACCGGCACCGGGTCGACACCCGCGCCCCGGTCGCCGGACCGGCCCCCGGCGGCGCCGACCTCCCCGGTGATCCGGTGGCCGAGCCGCAGGTGGCCGAGTCGGTGCTGCTCGCCGCCAAGGCCGGGATCGTGGAGGAGGCCGCGCGGATCGGGGTGGCCTCGGTGACGTTCGAGGGCAGCGTCCTGGAGGCCAACGACGCGCTCGCGGACATCCTCAACCGCGCACGCGGCACGCTGACCGGGGTCGACCTGCTCGAACTCGTGCACCCGGCCGACCGGGGCGCGGTCGTGTCCGACCTGGCGAGCCTGGCCTGCGGCGGCACCTCGGCGCTGTCCGGGCAGCGCAGGCTGGTCCGCCCGGACGGCGAGGTCGCCTGGGCCGCGCTGACCACCGCGCCGCTGCGCCCGCCCGGTCGGACGCCCTACGCGGTGGTGGTCGTGGAGGACCGCACCGACGTGAGCCTGCTCCAGGGGCAGCTCAACCACCAGTCGCTGCACGACGTGCTCACCTGGCTGCCGAACCGGCAGTACTTCACCAGCAGGTTGGAGCGGGCGCTGCGCACGGCCGACCCGGCGACCGGCATCACCGTCTACCACCTGGACCTGGACGGGTTCTCGCGGATCAACGGCGGGCTCGGGCGGGTGGTGGGCGACCACGTGCTCAAGACCGCCGCGTCCCGGCTGTTCGAGGTGGCGCCCGGTGAGAACTCGATGATCGCGCGGTTCGGGGCGGACGAGTTCGCGGTGCTGGTGGAGAACGTCGCGGGCACGCCGGACGTGGTGACGACGGTGCGCCGGATCAACGAGCGGCTCGGGGAACCGCTGGAGGTCGCGGGGCAGGAGATCGCGCTGTCCGCCACAATCGGGGTGGTGCACCGGCCCGCGCCGGGCACGCCGCCCGCCGAGCTGCTGGAGGCGGCGGACCTCGCGCTGCGGCGGGCGCGCGGGCTGGGGAGCAGGCAGTGGGCGCTGGCCGACCCGGAGCTGGACGCCGTGGACCGGCGCGACTTCACCCTGGCCGCGACCATGCCAGGCGCGTGGCGGCGCGGGGAGCTGGAGGTCCGGTACCGGCCGGTGGTGCGGTTGGCGGACTCGGAGGTGGTGGCGGCCGAGGCGGTGCTGCGGTGGCGGCACCCGGTGCTCGGGGTGCTGCCGCACGAGAGGTGCGCGCGGTTGGCCGAGGAGACCGGTTTCGCGGTGCCGCTGGGGGCGCTGGTGCTGCGGGCGGCGTGCGAGCGGGCCGTCGAGTGGGCGCGGGACGGGGCGGAGCTGCCGGTGCGGGTGGCGCTGAGCGGGGAGCAGGCGGCGGACCAGGACTTGGTGGGGTCGGCGCTGCGGGTGCTGGAGGAGACCGGGCTGCCGAGGCGGCTGCTGCGGGTCGCGGTGCCCGCGCGGGTGCTGTTCGAGCGGGACGAGGCGGCGGACAACCTGCGGGTGCTCGCCGACGCGGGCGTGGGCGCGGAGGTGGACGACTTCCCGGTGGGGCCGGGCGAGCTGGCCGCGCTGGAGGGGTTCCCGGTCCGGGCGGTGCGGGTGCGGGCGGGGGTGGAGGTGGCGCACCCGAGCGCGGTGAAGGCGCTAGGGCCTGTCCTCAAAGCCAGATGAGCAGCGTGGCCAGGTCGAGCATGCCTCGATAGGACACGGCGGTCTTGTCGAAGCGGGTGGCGATGGCGCGGAACTGCTTGAGCCGGTTGAAGCAGCGTTCCACCACGTTGCGACGCTTGTAGGCGGCGCGGTCGAAGGTCGGCGGGCGTCCGCCGGCCCGGCCTCGGCGCAGCCGGTTGGCCCTCTGGTCGCGGCGTTCCGGGATGGTGGCCGGGATGCGGCGTCTGCGCAGGTAGGAGCGGATGGCGCGGCTGGAGTAGCCCTTGTCCGCGATCACCCGCCTCGGTCTGGTCGCCGGTCGTCCCGGTCCCGGCCGGTCGAACCGGACACCG
>NZ_JAMTCF010000040.1 GCF_024171695.1 Actinosynnema pretiosum
CGGCCGAACCTCGGCCATCTCCTCCGGCGTCACCACCGCAGAAGACCACACCGCCCACCCATCCCATCACTCGACCTAACAAAGCCCTACTAGGGGCTCCATGACACCTGTATTGGTGGCAGGAGCGGCCACACGGCCCTAGCAAGGATAGGGTTGGAGACAGGACGGCATATGGGTGTGGCAGGTGCTGTACGACGTGGGCTTCGACGGGGTGTCCCAGCGCTTTTCATTACCAGGCGCTGCCTCAGAGGACAGGCAAAGTGGCGCTCGCCAGGAACAGCCGCAGACAACTCGTCGGGGTGGTGACCATCGAAGTCGGACCTGCGGGGTACAGCGAGAGCTGTGGTCCCCTGCACAAGCCCTCTGGGCCACGTGCCTTCGTCGAGGAGACCGGCGTGCTCTCCTCCGAGCACCACCAGGGTGGCCGGACGCCGATGCTCGCCATCGCACGGGAGAGCCGTCGTCGTGACGGCGTGCCCCCAGCCTTTGACGGCGCCGGGTTCCTGGGCAGACGGAACAGCAGGGCTTCCTCACCCGCCGCAGGATGTGGTCGCTGCACTCGGACAGCAACTACCCCATGGCCGAGATGACCGTCGCCTGCGCACGCTGAGTCCCAGGCCCGCACGGACTTTGCCGGGAAGGACGCAAGCGACAACCAGAATCCGAGTCGATGACTCGATAGCGGGCTCGAACAGGCGTACGACATTCCGCCCGCGGGAAGACAGCCCGACACCCACATGCCTGCACCGCAGGTGGACAGCACGACTGCGGGAAGCAGCGATGGCACCCGGCTCCGGGCTGCGACCCGCATAAAGCTCGACGAGAAGTCAGGTCGCCGCCGATGTGAAAGTTCACCGCCTCCTCAGGGGTCGACACGACCCTGGATTGATACGCTCGACACCAGAAGTTTCCGGGAAAGGGACCGTCATGTACGTCTCCAAGGTGCACCTTCACAATGTGAAGGGCTTCCACGGTTCCCGCACAGTGAACCTCGACCTGCAGCGCCCAGACGGCACCCACGAGGGTTGGACCGTGCTGGCCGGGCGCAACGGATCAGGCAAGACAACCCTGCTTAGGGGGATAGCGCTCGCGCTGGGCGGCCCCGCTGTCGCCCGCAGCCTCAGCCCGGACTTCCACAACTGGATCACCACCGACGCCGGTGAGGCTGTCGCCGAGGTCGAGGTGGCGCACGGCACCGATTGGGACAGGTTCCAGACTCGGAGAAAACGCTCCGGTCCATTCCGTGTAGGACTGAAATGGGCCCTCCCGTCCCAGGACGCTCTTCGCCATGCCACCAGGCCCTCACAACCGTCCCTCACCAGCGTCAAGGACCACAGAAAGGCTGATAGCGGCCCTTGGCAGGACAACCCGACAGGCTGGTTCTGCGCCGCCTACGGCCCCTTCCGGCGTCTTGTCGGCGGCAGCGGCGACGCCCAACGGTTGATGATGACGGCAGGGCCGGTAG
Organism: Actinosynnema pretiosum; assembly: GCF_024171695.1. Lineage (GTDB taxonomy): Bacteria > Actinomycetota > Actinomycetes > Mycobacteriales > Pseudonocardiaceae > Actinosynnema > Actinosynnema pretiosum. Next base: position 1,466 of record NZ_JAMTCF010000040.1, read on the forward strand.
GGAGGATGGCAAGCCTGTTCCACGAGGAGGTGTCCCTGGCCGAGGGGGTCAGCTGGTTGATCGACCAGCACTTGCGTTCCCTGGAGGGCAAGGACGGCGCAGAACTTCTCAAGGACAGCGCGCTGGCGATCCTCGCCGACGGCCTCCTGCCCGACGACCATCACGTCGAGGGTGTCGACTCAGAGGGGCTCTGGGTTCGCAAGGGGGACCACCGCTTTTCGCTGCGTGAGATGAGCGATGGTTATCGCACGGTCGTCGCCCTGGTCGTCGACCTGCTCAAGCAGATCTACGAGGCGTACGGACGGCTAGACGCCTACCGCGGAGAACAACCTCTGGGAAAGTTCACCGCCAACGAGGACAGCGACGCACCGGTACGGGTACTGGCTCCCGGGGTGGTGATCATCGACGAAGTCGACGCCCATCTGCACGTGTCCTGGCAGAAGCGGATCGGCGAGTGGCTCAAGCAGCACTTTCCCGCTGTCCAGTTCATCGTCACCACCCACAGCCCTTACATCTGCCAAGCCGCCGACGAGTCGGGCTTGATCAGGCTACCCGGCCCGGACGAGCCCAGTCCGCCGCAGATCGTGACGCAGGACTTGTGGGAGCGGATTGTCTACGGCAGTGGGGACGACGCCGTGCTCTCGGACCTGTTCGGGCTTGACACCGCCTACTCACCACGAGCGGTGAAACTGCGCGACGAACTGACCCGACTGGAAATCAAGGTACTCTCCGGGACTGCCGACGACGGGGAAACCAGACGCTACCGGAAGATCAAGGAGACATTGTCCAGCTCTCCCACGGCACGCGTACACGAGGTCAACACGCGGATCGCACTCCAGGCGGACGGCCGGTGATCAGGCTTGTACGCAAGCCGCTTCCCGAGAGTGTGGAGAACAAGCTCGCAGGCTTGACAGCGATCCTGCAGAACACAGCAGCAGGGGAATCGAGGTACAAGAAGGCCACGTCTCTGTGGAGTTCACGCGATTCCGTCAAGAAAAACCTGCGGGAAGCGCTGTCCGATTTCGCCGCAGGACGAAATCGCTGCATGTACTGCGGAGATAACGAAGGCACCGACATCGACCACTACCGCCCGCTGGCGCTGGAGCCCTTGCTCGCCTACACGTGGCTCAACCACCTGCTGGCCTGTTCCCGCTGCAACAGCCATCACAAGAGGGAGCGGTTCCCGTGTGACGACGAGGGGTTGCCTCTTCTGCTGGATCCTACGGTGGACGAACCTGCGGACCACCTGCTCTTGGCGCTGAGCACGGGCCGGTACGTGCACCTGACCGCGCGAGGGGAGGTCACGGTCGAGGTCTGCGGGCTCAACCGTGACCTTCTCACCCGCGGGCGCCAATGCGCCTACGACACCATGACCATGCTGCTCCCCCAGTGGTTGCACATCGTCCAGCAAACTGCAGGAGTCGACAACTTCCTGGCCTCAGCCTCGCCGGAGGAAGGCCCTCCCGCGCTGGTGAGCGCAGAGAAGACCATCAAGGGGCAACCCTTCGCCGATGTGCTGCACGCCATGGCACGGCAGGCCGACCAACCGGGTGCCGATGTGATTTTCAGCGACCGTGTCGACATTCTGGAGATCCTGCGGTCCCCGCTGTTCCGCGTTCGGTTCGGCTTCACTGCCTAGTGCTGCATCATGCGACCTTGATCGGGTGATCGGTACATGTGCGGATGGATAAATCGGTGGCGAAGCCTGTCTTGGGTCGGTCGCGGGCGTTGCGCCAGCGGATGTAGGCGGCAAGAGTTGCGTTCTGCTTGGTGTGGCTGCGGTGGTCGGCGCCGCCCAGGATGAAGGAGCGCAAGACGGGGGACATCCGGGCGATCAGGCGGATTCGTCCAAGGATCGCCTCACCGATCACCTCCGGGTCTCCCCCTCCATTATAGGTCCCGCGCCGCGAACCCCCACTCGTTGAACACGCGGATCACATCGCGCACGTAATCGGCGCTGACCTGCGTCAATGACGTGATGTCGGGCACTGCCCAGCCTTATGTCGGCATCAGGACCACAATTGAGGTGATCTCAACGAGGTGTCGGATCGGTGTTCCAGTCGTGTTCGCAGTGGGTGCAGGCCAGTACGGCGGCGACGATCCGGGTGAGTTTTCGTGGGCCGGCGGTGGGCTGCACACTGGCGCAGGCGCGGGTGCTGCACGCCGAGGGCGGCCTGGTAGTGGCCAAAGTCTGCACGCTCGGCGGGCTGCGCGACGAGGCCCCGGAGCACCTGCCGGCCCGCGCCGTCGACGCGGCCGGACTCGGGGCAGGGTCGGGGCGCGCTTCGCCAGCGGGGAGACGCTGAAGCTGGTGCGACGGGTGAGCGGAGTCGACCTGGACGTCCAGGCCCCACACGCCCTGTTGGAGTGCGTGGAGGTCACCGCCTTGCCGCACGAGGAGCACGCTGGGAGGCTCGAGCCCGGTCCCCGGTGACATGCCGGCGGTATCGATGCCGCTGGAGCCCGGCCTGCGCGTCCCGGTGTGGGGCGGGGTGTTCCCCGGTGGTGGCGTGAGCGGGCGGCTGCTGGCGTAGGCGTCTTCTCGACGGCGGTCTCGATCTGCTCGGGAGACATCGAACAGGGCCGACGCACTACGCGACGTCTCCGACGACCAGACCTGCCCCGCAACCTCGGTTACCCGACCGTCAACGGAGCCGGACCCCGGTCATCGAGGTCCCCACCTACGCCGCCCCCGCCGTCCAAGCCCTTCTCCCGGCACTCAACAGCATTGAGTCCCGGACACCAACCGGGACGCCCATGCCACCTTTCCGGCAACACCGGGGCCGGCCGTCGAGGGCAGGCGTCGACCTCCCGGCAGGTCCGCGGAGTTCACTCGGCTACCGGCGCTCCGGCACGGGAGCGGCTCAGACGACCTCGGCCAACTGCCAGCCAAGGCAGACCGGGCGCTCACCGGCGATCAGGAATTCCCGCATCGCACGCTCGACCTGTCCCACGGGGAGGACGCTGGAGGGGCGGTAACAGCTCCCACCGTAGGGGTCGTAGACCAGCGCGGGCACGCCGAGACACGGGGTGGTGGTCAGACTGTCCCAGGCTCCGCCGGCGGGCCGGTAGTCGTGGAAGGACAGCGCGCCCACACCCCGGTCGGGGTCGACGGAGACGATCAGGCGAGTGCGAGGGTCCGCGCACTGGTCCATAGGCCGCTCTGCGAGGTAGAGCTGGGCGCCCCAGTGCGGGCGGTGACTACGCAGAAGATCGTCGACGAGCACGTCGACCTCCACCGGGGTGCGGGCGTAGCGCCAGCGGTTGTCCAGCAGCGCAGAAACCACAGTGACCAACATCTGGCGTTTCCTGTCCATGTCCGGCTCCGGCCTGATCTCATCCGCCAGCCAGGGAGAGGTGCCGTCGACACGGAACGACAGCCCTGGTGCAGATGGTGGCCTGAGTGACCGCTGATGCGCCAACTGGTGCATGGACACCGGTTCGACGTGTTCCGTGCGGTTCATTCGGCTCGCGCTACCGGCGCCCGGCCGCGCTGTGCGGCGGGTTCCGTCCGGCGTGCGACAAAGACCCCCATGCCCGACCTCACCCGCGCGCCGGCTCGCCTCCTCCCGCGAGAGGCTCGCCAGCCCTGTCGGCGCGCACCACCCACAGTCGCCCAGGCCGATTCCCGGTCGACGTTCCCCTCCGCGAGGCGTTCGCAGCCCTGAGCGTGAGGATGGCGGGCACCTCGACGACAACGCCCCCGCCGGTGGATGCCGGTTGGCGACCGACCGCAGAGCGACAGACCAGGCTGGCGCAGCGGGGCCGTGACCTCGGAAGGTCCACGACGGCGCAGGTGGCGACGACATCGCGGTGGCGCACGAGGACCGATGGCAGAACCTGAGCAGGAAGCATCGGCAGGAACTTCACATCAGGCACGACCGAGGAACGGGTAGTTCATGACGCAATCGACTCTGCAGATACATGGCCACGAACGGGTACATTCTGTTAACCCATTGGAATGAGCTTGTGTCATGAGGGCGAATCGCAGCCGCGCCACCCATACCGTGTGCAGGTGGCGTGGTGGCAATCGATGCTTTTGGCGATGGGCGGCGTGGCCGTAGTAGACGCCCTGGAAGCCGTCGTCTTACTCAAGCGCCATTACCGAGCCCCCTGGGCAGTCGACGCCGGAACGCCTCCCGAGGCGGGAGAGCTTCCCGCCAGGCGGTCGGCCTACCTCACCGCGATCGGGTTGCGCCTGTTCGTAGGGGCCGTCCTGGGCGGAGCCCTATCCGGCGGAATCGGTTCACCGGTGGTCGCCCTCGCAGTGGGCGCCGGAGCACCCGAAGTCGCCAAGCGCCTTCTGGGACACATCCCCCTCGCGGCTCCCGCCCCAGTACCCGAGACGGTTACAACACCCGAGAAGACGGTCCTCGTCGAGGCAGATCCGCCTACAGTGGTGGAGCAGCCCAACAGAGGCCACCGCGACGAGTTGTCCGAGTCCGAGGGGAGGCCGTGATGTCGAACGCCGTTCCGTTTTGGCCCGAGGTCCTGGCGGTACTGAGTGGGCGCACCCCTTCCCAGAGGAAGCCGGTCGGGCACCGGACGATCGGTAACCTGCTCACCCCTGCGCGCCGTTCCCACAGTCTCGTGCGTCCGGTTCGACGAGAACACGATTCGACTGAAGACCCGCATTCTCATTCCCATGCTGAGCAGGACTTCAGCAGACGAGGGGGAGCCGCCGGACACCCGTCGAAGGTGTCGCGCGTGAGGCAGGCACTGGAGAAACTGCTTGTGCAGTCCGTTTCAAGCAGGACGGTTTTCGTCGTTTTCAACCTGGCCGGAGCGAACCTGGCGGGAAAGAATCTTTCAAGGCTCTCCCTGCAGGAGAAGGATCTTGCCGGCACCGATCTGACCGGGGCCGACCTGACCGGGGCCGACCTGACCAGGGCCACCTTGACCGGCGCCGACCTGACCAGGGCCACCTTGACCGGCGCCGACCTGACCAGGGCACACCTGGTCCTGGCGACCCTGATCAGGGCCAATCTGCACGGAGCGACACTGGCCGACGCAGACCTCCTCGGGGCGAACCTGGGCAAGGCGGTCATGAGAGCGGCCAGACTGATCAAGACGAACCTGGCCAACGCGGACCTGAGCGAGACCAACCTCACGGGGGCGGACCTCGCCGGAGCCATCCTGACCGGGGCGAACCTTGTCGGCGCGAACCTGGCAGGAGCCGTACTGCACGGGGTGAACCTGAACAATGCCACCTGGTCGGACACGACGGTGTGGCCCACACTCGAGACATTCGAGATCATGCAGGGCACCTCGGACCGGCTAGAGGACGGCAGTTACCGGGTACGCAGTACACCAAGCGATGACAGGTACTGGGCCAGCAGTTTCGCCTAGCAGGCAAAGTTGATCGGCTGGACAGAGCGGCACAACCAGCCGTCAAACCCACAAGCGCGCGTTCACGCCAGGACAGTCGTCGAACAACATCAGACCACGCGAACGCCCTGGGATGACACGCCAGTGACGGCATGCGGCCGCCTCGAACAACCCGCTATGCCCCCCTTCGCCTGCAGTCCCGCAGAACGCTCTCAGGGATGGCGTCGGTTGGTCGACCGGGCAACTGTTCCGTGTTTGTAGCAGCCACATCGAGGACACCTCGGTCAGGAAAACATGACCGACCATCGGCGCAGCGGTAACAAGGGCCCGCGCGAGACCAACGCGACCGACAAGCCGTGACACCGAGCCGGATGCTGTGGCACTGAGGGTGTCGATGACGCTGAACCAGGTCGCCCGGACGCAGACCTCGGTCACCACGCACGCTTGAGATGTGTGGAGGAGACGCCGGTCACCTGCCCGACGGCCCCCTCCACCTTCGCCATCGAGTGGGCTCTTCCGCCACGGCAGCCCACAGTCACGCACCACACCTCTCTGCAGGCATCTCACCCGCCACGTGGATGACCGTCCGGTTCATCCCTGTCGCACGGTTCGGCATCGTGCATCAGCTCCAGGAGAAGACGCGTTTCATCCTTCCGGCGTATCGGTGACGACGCCGGACGCTTCCGCGTTTTCCTCGGACGCACCGAGACCAGGGCCTGGCGCACCGGGGTGACGCTGTTCTCGTCGCAACGGAAGGTGAACCCGAGCTCGGCGACCAGTCGCGCGGTCTGCTCCGGGCCGGGCCGGTCGGCGATGCCCGCAGTCGTCAAGTAGGCGGCAATCCGCTCCAGCAGGTGGTCCTCCCGCAGGTACAGGTTGCGTGGCGCATCCTCCGGCCGGGAGTGGGAACTGTTGTACCCATGGCGGCACCGGTAGGTCGCGCGGCCGTGGGACCAATGCGAGTCCATCACCCTCCTGCACACCGCGCACTGGAGCCGTCGCGCCAGCAGGTAGGTACGCCCACCGTAGATCGGCTCGCTGTCCCCGGCATTCTCCTTGGCGGACCTGATGTCCTGGGCGGCGACGAAGTCCTGTTCGGACACCAGCGGCGGATGGGTGACGCGCTTGGAGACCACCCAGTCCCGGTGACCGTTGCGGACGCTGGCACGGCGCCCGCTGGGCGAGCAGGTGGCGCGGTCGGCGCTGGTGCGATTCCACACCTGACGACCGGTGTAGCGAGGGTTGCGCAGGATCTCCACCACGCTGCGCAACGACCAACCGCAGCCGAGCCGGTGCGGGTTGCGCGCGGGATCGGCCTCCGACGGGCTCGGGACACCCCGCTCGTTCAGCTCGCGGGCGATGCTCGCGGCGCTACGACCGGCCAGGCGCAACACGAAGATCAACTTGACCACCGGAGCCGTGTCCGGGTTCGGCGCGAGCTGCTGCAACAGCACCCCACGCAGGGCCAACGCCCGGTTCGGATGCACCCCGACATCCACGAGCATGTAACCGTAAGGGGGTCTACCGCCCAGGTAGCGCCCCTGCTCCACGGCCTGCCTCCGCATGGCCGCCATCACCCGGCGGCGGGACCGCAGCACCTCGTGCCGCGACCGCAAGGCCAGCAGCTTCAGCAGCGCCTGGTGCTCCGGGCTGTCGAAGTCCACCGCCCCGTCGGCCTCCGGCAACCACAACCGCACCCCGTAATGGCTCAACGCGGCCCACAGCGCCCTCACCTGGGCGTTGTTGAAGAACACCCGCTCGAACTCGCCGACCACCACCGCGTCCACCCGGCCAGGATTCGCGGCGATGTGACACAGCAACGCCTTGAGCTGCGGGCGCCTGTGCAGTGGCACCTGACGGGAGTACCCGACCTCGAAGTACTCCCCCACAATCGTGCCGTGCCCCTCGACGAGGGCGCAGGAGACGTCGAACTGCCAGCCCCGCGAGGTACGCGGGTCCTGGTGCTCACGGGTCGAAGCCCTGCCATAGAAAAGGAACCTCAACCCCTCGGCCAAGGCGGCATCCACGGGGATGTCCGGCTCGCCGGTGGAGGCGAGCCAGTCGGCGAGCGCGGAGGAGCGAGATGGCGTGGCGGCGGTCATCCCCGTTCACCCCCGCCGCACAGACCGGCAGTACCCGTGATACCACCAGCCTAACGGCACACCACTCGGGAACTCGTCCGTCGACACACGGCCCGGCCGCCGTAGGCCATCGCATAGACCGATACGGAGCGGGCACTGGTCGATGGCGGGCACCGTCATCACATCACCATCCCTCGTCGCGCGACAGAACGATGACGGAGTCGACCGCCTGGCGATCGACAATGCAAGACCAACGCAGCTCCCGCCTTTCAGAGCAGCGACGACACCCGGACAGTTCAGCAAGTCCCCGGTAGCCGCACTCCGACAGTCATCACAACCGCTACATGCCCACCCCGCAGCACCGTCGGGACGTCAATGAGCCAGTCCTACGCAGGCAGTTGGTGGCACCCCCACCCCACCGGTGACCAGAGCCAGGCAGAGCGTCACCGGTTCGGCGGCACCGAACTCACCGACAGCCCAACCAACCGCCGACGGCTCGCCACCTTCTTCGACCGCCTCGCCGAACGCTACGTCACCTGAGTCCAGCAGACCGCAACCAACCGTCGGTCCATGGTTCGATACGCAGATCACCCGTCGAGCGCATCCTTCATCGGTCGATGTCGCTCCACGCCCGGTCCCGGACCGAGCACGAAGGCCCGGACGTCGAACCCTGGGGCATTGCCCGCAACGACATCGCGCTCCAGGGCAAGGAGGTCACGGTGTCCAGGGCAGCACTCCACCGCCATACCGATCGCCGCACGCGCCAAGTCATACCCGCCGTCAGACCACAGCTGTTGTGCGACGAAGACCCACAGTGCGGAGTCGAGGCGTGCAGGAAGTTCAATGGGTCGGCTGTTCTGTGACTCCTCATGACGTTGCTCCGCCAGTTCGCACACCTCGTCAACCGACCATGGCAGATCCCTCCCGAGCAGCAGGGCCACCGCGAAGGTGTACAGATTCGGTCGCCGCTGGAGCTCACGCAGGGCTGTCGCCATGACCTCCTCCGGCGCTGGCTGGTGCACCTCTGGAGGGAGAAGCTGATGCCAGAGGAAGTACACGGCCAACATCGGTTCCTGAACAGCAGGTGATCGCTGTGTGGCGAGCATTTCCTCGATGCGATCGAGGGCAGGACGCATGTCGATCTCGAACTTGCCGCGCCCAGAAAGCGCTTCGGCCATATGGTCGATGAACTCGCTGGCTCGGACCGCTGCGGTGAGAGGATTCATGGCTGCGGCCTGTCCCAAGTAGAGCTGGGGAGCCAATGTCACTCGCAGGACATTGGGGAGGTGATCCCTCCACACGAAGCTCCAGTCGGGCTCCGTTGATCCTCGCTGGACGTAGGTCCGAACGACGTGGCGAGCCAGCCTGTTGAGTCCTTCGTGCGTGATCATCAGCGACTCGCCGGGGAGCGTGACGGTGTGTGCGCCATCGACCAAGAGCCATGTCTCACGGCGGAGTTCCTCAAGCTCATGAGTGTTCTTCGAACGTGCGTCGTAGGTCTTGGACACGACCCTCCGCAAGGACGCCCGTCTAACCGGCCGGTCGCACCCAACCGCCTCCTCTCGGAAGAAGGACGGACGGACATGAGCAAGCACGAACTGGATGTACCTATTCTTGATACCTGATCGCTCAGCTTCGAGGATCGCGTTCCGGACGCTGTCGGCCTGCTCCGTCGTCAGTGAGGTGATCTCAGTGAGGTCTGTGCTGGTCAGGTCCCGCGGGCATGGCACAGGGAGCCTTCCGGTAGGACTGGATTTGCGAAGACCCCGTCCAGGAAAGACTCCCTGTGATCCCCCATCCTGCCATCCTCGACGTCCCCCACGCACTGGCCAGGCACCTGGCCC
>NZ_JAMTCF010000041.1 GCF_024171695.1 Actinosynnema pretiosum
AGCCTCCGTCGAACTCGACCTGCCCACCCTCGCAGACCAGGGCTATCTCAACGCGGGGCACGGGGTGGTCACCCCGAACCGCACCCCGCGCAAACGCTGGGCCGAACCCGAACTGAATGCGGACCAGAAGACCCACGACCTGCTCCTGCGTGGTCTGAGAGGTCGAGGCGAGCGTGGGTTCGCGCTACTGGTCGGACGGTGGAAGGCGTTGCGCCACACCACCGCCAGCCCACGAAAACTCACCCTCATCGTCGCCGCCGCACTGACCTGCACCCACTACGAACACAACTGGAACACCGACCAGACACCTCACTGAGATCACCTCAGTGTGTTCAAGACCGGATCAAGGACTCGCCGCCTTCGGGAATCGAGACGTTCCCAGGTCGACTGTGCCACCTCGAAACCCGCAGAGAGTGACTCCAGTGCCACAACATAGTCGGTGTAGGCCAGCGTCGGATCCTCTGCGACACGCTCACTCGCAGTTACGATGCGCCGCATGGCCCTCATGGCTCGCTCATAGACCTTCCGGTTGAGAGCCAACAGATCGGTTATGAACGCGGACAGATCATCGCGGTCACCATCGTCAAGCTCCACCTGCGGAGTGAAGGTGCGCAGGAGGATATCCGCCGGGACAAGACTATAGGGGCCCCCGCTGCTGCGTGGATCAACCGATCCGCCTTCTCGCGCACTGGAGTGAAGGTCGCGTTGAGAGCAAACGACAGCACGACGGCGAGATCATCAGCGATGGCATCACCACCGGTCGAGATCATGAACTCGTCGGAGCCGTCAGGCAGGACCGCTTCAAGGCGTTCGGTTAAGTGCACCAAGACCGTGTTGATCGCAGCCCGGTCGCCATCGGGAGTCAGGTAGCCCATCGGCAACTCGACTTGGACCTGTTCCGAGAAGACCACGTTCGTGTAGAGGGTCCGGCGATGCTCGGTCTGGTTGAGCGGAACGTCCCGGAAGTACATCCCCGTGATGATTTGAAGCATCGCTCCATGATTCCACGGAACCTTCGCGTATTCCACAAGTTCGCACCCGTGCGCCAGTCAACCGAACACCCCCTGGAGGCAGCGCAGGGGCACCACCCATTGTGGACGATGTGACACCGGAAGATCGTCTGTGCTACGTTCTACGTGTGACACGTCCCCACAGCGGGACGGGCACCAACAAGATCATCGTGGTGACGAGGCGCGGGGATTCGACCCCCTGGCGGGGATGTATCCCACGCCTGAGGACTCAAGTCCCCCCTCGGACACAGTACAAGCTGACATGTCAGTATCACCCCCAGCGACCTTCCCAGGTCACTGGGGGTTTTCTGTGCCTCGGAGAGCTGGTTTTAGCCGCCCTCCGAGCCGATCTCGGACCCCCTACTCGCATGTCTGTTGCCCCCAACTTGAACCCCCTTCACAGAAAACCGCTGGTCAGGACAGGCGCAGGACGTCCATCCATCGTGGCCGCAGCCGTCCTCCTTGAACACGCGAAAAAATCCCATTAACTGTGCGTAGTCGGCATGTTTTGCGTCGGTACACCGACATCTCATTGTCCGGCCTGTTCGGCCCGTTCAAGAAGATCCGCACAGGGGTGTAGCGCCCCTGATTCGAGGAATACCGTCATCGGACGTGGCCGCCGACGCTCACCCGGCAGACGGCGTTGCGCTGCCGTTGACGCTCCGATCCCGCAGGAACAACTCCAACGGTTCGATGCTCGATGCCTCAGCCAGGAGGAGTTGCTCCTGGGTCCAGTCCCGGCCCAAGCGCAGTGCCGCGAGACGGTGCTACCCGAAGCTCGCACGGTGTTCCGCGAGACGCGGATGAACCGGGGACGCTGGCACGGGGGCAACGTTGGTGCGTTTGGCCGTGCGAGTCCGCACCGACGCTGGTACAAAATGCGGCACATGATCTCTGACCAGCGCTGTCCACCCTGGTCAGAGCCAGCACCGTGCCAGCTCCACCGACCCGAGGACACCGTTGAGCCCCGACCCCAAGACCGTCCAAGCGGCCCAGCTGCTGATCACCCAACTCGGCCTCACCGCCGAAGACCTGCTGCGGGCGCCGACGGATCTGCCCACCTTCGCCCAGTACGTGCCCAAGGTCGTCGCCGCGTCAGGTCCGGGCGCGGTCCGCACCTACGGCACCTACTGGGCGCGCATCATCGAAGCGTTCGGCGACCGACGCCTGGACGCGGTCACCGCCACCGACATCGAAGCCCTCAAGCAGCACCTGGTCGCCAACCGCCGCATCAGGCGCAACGATCGCGGTGGCCAGTCGGTGGCCGAGCACCTGGTCTCCGCCATGCGCTCGATCTACACCCGCGCCATCAACGACAACCTGCTGCCGCCCAACCACAACCCCGCGCTCAAGGTCCCCAAGCCCCGTCCACGCCCCACCACCCGCTACGCCCTGGCCACGACGGAAGTGGCGCCCCTGGTCAACACCATCGCGAGCACCGGCCGCGACGCCGTGCTGGACACACTCCTGTTCCGCCTGCACCTGGAGTCGGCCTGCCGACGCGGCGGCGCCCTGGCGCTGCGCGAGGAGGACCTCGAACCGACCTCCTGCCTGATCCGCCTGCGGGAGAAGAACCACACCGAGCGCATGCAGCCCGTCAGCCCCACCCTGATGGCCTCGCTGCTGGCGCACCGCGAACACCGGGGCAACGGCAGGCCCACCGCGGAGCCCCTGCTGCGCCACAGCAACGGCGACCCGATCAACCGCCGCCGCTACGACCGCATGTGGCAGCGCCTGGCAGACCGCATCCCCTGGGTGGCCGCCCGCAACGTCTCCACCCACTGGCTGCGCCACACCACCCTGACCTGAGTGGACCGCCACTACAACCAGTCGATCACCCGAGGCTACGCGGGCCACCTCCAACCCCGCGGCGAGAACATCACCGGCACCTACACCAAGGCCACCCTGCCCGAGATCGCCACGGCACTGGCCGCCTACACCCGCGAACCCCACCCACTCGCCGACACCCCGCCCCCGGACGGCGGCCACTCCTTGTTTCCCGCGTTCACCCCGGTCCTGCCGTGACCGAACGCCTCACAGCCCTGTTCGTCCCACCCTCCGGCAGACCACCCATCCCGCTGCAGACCATCGTCCCGTCACCCGCGCTGGCCCCCGGTGAGGAACTCCTGCTCGCCACCGCGGCGATCGACCACTCCGGTCGCATCCCTGCCCGCAGACTGCTGCGCGCACTCTCCTGGAAACCCGGCGACACCACAGGAGCGCAACTGCTCCGCGACGCGATCGCCCTCAGCCTGGACCCGAGAAGTCCACACCGGATAGACACCCGAGACCACGTCTTCGTCCCACTGGGCCTGCGCGACCTCACCGGGATCCGCACCGGCGATCACGTCGCCCTGTTCGCGGCACCACGGCAACGGCTCCTGCTCGTGTGCCCCATGCGGATCCTGCACTCACTGATCACCGAGCACTGGAAACTCCCAGGCGCAGCGGGAGAACCCCGCCCCTGATGGAAAACTCGAGGTTGTGCTCCGCTCGCGCACTCGACGGAGCACAACCTCGGGTTCTTTGGGGGCCGACGAGGTGTTGGTGGGTCAGGTCGCGCCTGGCGTTCGGAGGATGACGTGGAGTCGCCGCACCTGAGCCACGTGGGGATGGCGCCGGATCAGGGCTTGGGCGATGCGGCCGATGCCAGGACGGTCCAGGACCTCGGCGGGCGCCTGTTCGTAGGCGGCGAGCAGGGACGTCGCGGTCTGTTCAGGGCGGCCGTGCTGCCACCAGGCTCGGGCCAGGTCGGTGTGCAGCCTGGCGCGCCGTTCGGGGGTGGGGAACTGAGCGGGGCGCAGTCCTCGGGCGCTGTGCAGCGCGGCGGCGGAGTCGCCCAAGGCCCAGTACATGCCCACTTTGTAGAGCTGTGCCTGGGCCGGGGTCAGGAGTGTGGGATCCATCGGGGTGGCCGCCCGGTTCGGCGCCTGCGACAGGCCCTCCAGGGCGCGATCTGCTTCAGTGGCCAATTCCAGCGCGCCAGCCCGATCACCCGCCTGGGCTGCCGCGTAGGCGGTGCTGCACAACATCTGCGCGTAGACGGTGCGTTCGCTGGGCTCGGCCAGTCCGGTGGCCTCCAGGTCGGTCAGCGCGGTGAGGTTGACCCGTTGCGCCAGTTCGGGGCGGCCTTCGTGGCGGAGCACGATGCTCAACGCCCGTGAAGCCAGCGCGAGTGCCTGCGGGTCGCCGGAGAGCCGGGCGTAGGTCACCGCGCGGTCGGCGGTCAGCCGGCTGGACTGGTGGCGGCCGATCTTGACCAGGGCGTGGGTGGCGACCTCGTAGCAGGAGGCGATCATCGCGTGGCGTCGGGGATCGGCGCCCTCGCCCAGGTGGTGGGCCGCGGAGAGCAGGTGCGGCAGCGCGGTCACCAGGGCTGCGTGGTCGCCGTTGTCGAACCTGTGTCGCGCCTGGGCCAATGCCGCCGATAGCGCCCGAGGCGAGGGTGGCCCCGTTGGATCGGGCAGCGCGACCAGCGCGTCCTCGAGCCGGTTCAGCATCCTGGCCGGGATGGTCAGGCCGACCGCGGTCAGGATCTGTCGACGGTCCACGTCGTCCCCGCTCTCGCTCGCCCACCCTTGCGGGGCGACGGTAGCCAGCCCGAGTTGCTCGGGCGGTAAGCGGTAGCAGTCGGCGAGTCGTCGCAGGGTGTCCAGGTCCACGGGTTGGCCGCGTTCGATCCGGGAGATGGCCGAGGCAGAGAACCCGGCTCGGGCACCTGCCTGGGCCTGGGTCCAGCCCATTCCCACCCGCGCGGCCTTGAGGATCTTCCCGACGGCGGGCATGGGCAGATGACAGCAGAACTGCGGACGGTCGCGCGCCCTCCAACCGGGTTGTCAACCCTTTGGGCGCGACACGCACACCGCAGGCGGGATTCGCCTGACGTCTCGGCTGCGCGGCGACTGCGCGATGTGCTGGTGGCACGGCGGCGGCCTGGAAGTGAACCGGACCCCGGCCACCGCATTCCGACGAAGTCAAGGAGGCACGTGGTGGAACCGAGCAGCATCCCCACCCCAGCGGAGTCCGCCTACGCCCCGCCGGTGGTGTGCGACGCGGGTGAGGTGGTCGAGACGACCCTGGGGATCATGAAGTTCGACAAGGTCGACGACACCCAGTACAAGCACAGCTGATCGATTCCGGGGCCCGGTGGCGCACGCCGCCGGGCCCCGTCCTGTCCTGTGACCGGTAAGAGCGAGGTGGCCAGATGCGGTGGACGGCGGGTTGGCGTGGACGGGGACCGGCACCGCTGCGCCCTCGGCAGGGGCGGGCGGCACCGGGGGCGGACGCGGTGTGGACGGTCGGGTGGTCCGAGCGGTCGGTGCGCGTGGCTGGAGAGCGCGGGAGTTGGCTGGTCGTGGTCGGCGACTGCGGTGCGGACGCACCGGGTCTGCGGCGCGGCTTGCGGGCGGTGGAGCGGGGTGGATGGGGCGAGCTGACCCGCTGGCCCGGTTCGCACCTGGTGGTGGCCTGCCGGGAGGCGACGGTGGCGGTGATCGGCGACCTGGTCGGCCTGCACCCGGTGTACTGGCGCACGACACCCCTGGGGATCTGGTGGTCGAGCTCGGCGTGGGCACTGGCCTCGCTGGACGGCTCAGCACAGGTGGACGCGCGTGAACTGGCCCTGCGATTGGCCGTCGCGACGCCGGGGATCCCTGGTGCCACCGGCTCGCTGTTCGCCGGGGTGTCGAGGGTGCCCTCCGGGTCGCTGTTGCTGCTGGAGGACAACAGGGCGCGGGTGGTGGGCTACGAGCCGCGCGAGTACGACCCCGTGCCGCTGGCGCGGGCGGCGCCGCAGTTGCGACATGCGTTGACCGCTGCCGTCGACAGCCGTCTGGACGGGCGTCCGGTCAGCGCGGACCTGGCAGGTCTGGACTCGACCGCGTTGGCGTGCCTGGCCGCGCGGCGCGGCCCGGTCACGGCGGTGACCTTCGCCGACGCGCGGCTGCGCGACGACGACCTGGTGCACGCGCGCGGCACCGCCGCCGTGGTGCCCGCGCTGGCGCACCACGTCGTTCCCGGTGGCCGGGACACGGTCTACTACGCGGACCTGCACGCCCCCGAGGCGTTGCCCCGCACCGACGCGCCCCACGCGTACGTGGCCACGATGGGCATCAAGCGCGCCGTGCTCGACGTCGTGGTCGCCGCCGCCGGTGGTGGCGGGGTGCGCCTGACCGGGTCGGCCGGGGACGGCGTGGTGTGGGCCGGGCCGTCCTACCTCGCCGACCTGCTGCGCGAGCGCCGCTTCCCGACATTGCTGCGCCACGTGTTCGGGCACGCCCGGCTGCGCTGCCGCCCACCGGTGGAGCTGCTGGGACAGCACCTGCGGGCGGGCAGCAGCGGGCTCGTGCGGTCGTGGAGGCAGGCCGCTGCCGACCTGTCCGGGCCCGCTCGCCCGTGGATGCCCCAGGCACGGCGCCCGGTGTCCTGGACCCCGCTGCTGGACGTCGCGGACTGGATGCCCGCCCCCGTGCGCCAGGACGTGGCGGCGGCGCTGCGCACCGCCGTCGAGTTCAAGCGGCACGTCCCCGCCCGGCGAATAGCGTCCTGGCACACCAGCCACCAGTTGGCGGACGTGGCCACCGACCTGCTCGGCTGGGACGCGCTGACCCGGCACTGGCACGGCGTCGACCTGGCCTCCCCCTACCTGGATGACGAGGTCGTGCGGATCTGCCTGGCGGTGCCCGCCGAGCAGCGCGGCGCCCCTGATCGGTACAAGCCGCTGCTGACGCAGGCGTTCGCAGGCACCGGTGTGCTGCCGCGCGCGGTGCTGGAGCGCACCACCAAGGGCGGGTTCGAGGGCGTGGCCTACGCGGGCCTGCGCACGCACGCCCCGATCCTGCGCGAACTGCTGGGGACGGGCTCACGGCTGGCCGCGTTGGGCCTGCTGACCCCGGCACCGATCCACGAGGTGCTCGACCGGGCGGTCGCCGGACGCACGGCCGCGTTGGGCGCGCTGCACCAGTGCGTGGCCGCCGAGGTGTGGCTGCGACAGGTCCACCACGACACGACGACCCGCACGACGAAATGGTGGGAGGACAACGATGTGGCGACTGCGTGAGGGAGTGCACGCCGTGCTCACCGACGAGGGCGGGACGCTGCTGGACGAGCGCACCGGGCGGTGGACCGACCTGAGCCCCAGCGCCAGCACGGCGGCCCGGCTGGTGCTGGACGCCGACACCGAACACCGTGCCGTCGAGGACTTCGCCGCGCGCTACGGCCTGGCACACGAGCGCGCCGCAGCAGATCTGGACGCCTTGGCACGTGACCTGGCCGGGCGAGGGCTCCTGCTGAGCGGCATGGCCGGGCACCAGCCGCCCCGGTGGCTGCGGGGGTGGTGGCGGTGACCACCTTCGAGTCGCACGAGACCGCGCGCGTGGGCACCGTCGGCGACCGGTTGCTGGCCGTCGTGGCACTGGCGGTGGCGCTGCTGCTGTTGCGGCTGCCGCTGCGCCACACCACGCGCGTGGTCCGGGTCGCGCGGCGGGCGGGCAGGCGTCACATCGCCCCGAAGCGGGCGGCGACGCTGGTCGCGGCGGTGCGCCACGCGGGCCGGTGGTGGCCGGGACGGGTGGCGTGCCTGGAGACCTCCCTGGCAGCGTGCCTGGCCGCCGCGCTGCTCGGGCGGGAGCTGACCTGGTGTCTGGGGGGCGCTTCTCCCCTCCTCCCACCGAGCACCACGCCTGGGTCCAGGTGCCTGGCCACGGTCCGGTGGGTGAGTACCTCCTGAGTGGCTGGCACCACCACGTCGCGCTCACGATCTGAGCGCCTCCCCGAACAACACGACCACCCCACTTACACTCAGCGTGAGCAAAATTGCACTCAAAGTGAAACTTGGTCGTGTTCTGACGTTCGTGGAGAAGAGAAGTGACCGCCGCCGACCTCGCCATCACAGTTCCGGAACAGCTCTACGCCCATCACAGCGGACGCGGCAGCACCCCGATGCGCTCCAACCCCGAAGTCGTCCACCGCGACCTGGACAGCCTGCGAGTGCGGCCAGGCATGGCCGCTTTGGAGATCGGGACCGGTTCGGGCTACTCAGGAGGCATGCTCGCAGCACTCGTGGGCGCCGAAGGCCGGGTCACCAGCATCGACATCGACCCCTACCTGACGCGGTGGGCCCAGGTCATCCACTACGAACTCGGCGTGGACACCGTGCGCTGCCTACCGGGGGACGGCATGGCCGGACACCAGCAGAGCGCGCCCTACGACCGGATCGTGGCCTGGTGCACACCGCCCTGCCTGCCCGCCGCCTGGGTCGACCAGCTCGCCCAGGACGGCCTGCTCGTCACCCCCTTGCCCATCACGGCGCTGCCCCACATCACCGTGGTGGCCACCCTCGGTCTCGAACAAGGCCACCCGACCGTCCTGGCCGTGAGGGAAGGCGGCTACATGGAGACCAGTTCCGCCCCCTGCGACACCGACACCCCCACCCGCTGGGTCGACTGGGAGTACCGCAGCGGGACCGACACCTCCTGGATCTCGGTAGCCTGGCGCAAGAACGACGACCCGCTGCACACCGGAGCCCGCGCCGCCCTGGACCTGCTGCTGACCGCCCGGCACACCGGACACCACCACATCGCCCCAGAGGACTGGACGAGCTGGCGCACCTGGGCAGCGGCCACCCAGGACGTGAACCTCACCATCGCCAATACCGGAACCTACGACGCCATCGGCCACAGCACTCCCGCCAGCGTGGCGGTGCTGCGCCAGGACGGGACGATCCTGGCCGACAGCGCCGACTCGGCGTCCTTGGCGGTCCTGCGGGAATGGTTGCGAGGATGGGAGCACGCGGAATGCCCCGCTGTGGACGCCTACCGCGCCGACCTGTCCAAGGCATCAACCAGTGAGCCACGTGGGTGGGGCCTACGACTTACTTGGCAACCTGACAATCTCGGTTAGGGCATGCCAACTTGGCGAGAGAACGAGACAACCCGATGTCCGCTGTTCACCGGCATCAGAGCACACCGTTATCCATAACGCCCACTTCCTGCAGGCTTCGACATCAGTGCGGAAGTCGGACCGGACCAGTTCGGCGCGAACGGCGAGGTTTTGGACGAGGTAACCGTTGACGTCGAGCACGGTCACCTCGTCCGGCACGGGCCGGACGAGATCGACGACGGCGAACTGCCCGGCACCGCCCGGCCACAAATACCAACCGCGCGCGAACTCCGAGCACGGCGTCACCGGGACGACGTCGACCTGGTGGTCACAGCGGGTTCGACGTCATCCCGGAGGGCGGGTGGTTGGAGGTCGTCAGCAAAGTGACGCCCCGGCCGAACAGGAACCACAGCAACCTGCTGCTCAGCGCGGTGTCACCGGGATCGTGCACGTGGAACTCGTCAAAGCGCAGGAGCCGGATGCCGCCGAGCAGCTCGTCCACAGCCCAAGTAGACCGCCCGGCGTTCGCCCCGATGCCGTGAATAGGCGGCGCAGAAAGAGCGGAAGAAGCCGTGGAAGCGCAGTCGGCGCTCCTTACCACGACAACGACAGGTTGCAATAAGGGTGATGCCGTAATCGGCTTTGCTGCGCCTTGAGCTGACTCGACCGCCGTCTGATCGACCATCCAACCACGTGCTCAACACAATGAACGACCGGTTCCGCAAACCGGTTTAACAAGCGCCGCACCTCGTTGACAGTCAGAGGAAGCCCTGCCGCCCCCGAGAATCCGGGCCCCCTTTTTTCGCGGCATCCCGCGTGATGACCAGGTAGGCCATGGCCGCCATCGACAACGTGACATGCCGATACCACGCCCGATAACCACGAACCTGGTAGTGGTCGAGCCC
>NZ_JAMTCF010000042.1 GCF_024171695.1 Actinosynnema pretiosum
ACGCACGAGCCCGCCCCAAGACCGGCTTCGCCACCGACTCACCCATCCGCACCTGGACCGATTACCCGACCAAGGTTGCGTGACGCAGCACTAGATGCCCATGTTGGTCGACCCCATAGGCGGAGCGGATCGTGTTCTGCTTCTGCAGGGCGCGCGACCTGCGCTAGCAGGTCTCGACACGCGACGACGACCTGCATGGCGCGGACCTGCAGTCCGCACTGGAGGCGACCGAACCGTCCTAGGGCACCATGTGGCTCACGCCACGGCGGAAGCCACGACCAGTGCGGACTGTCTGCGGCAACTCGTGCCACGACACCAAGCAGTGACCAGGGCGTCGGCGGGTGCGCACTACAGGCCAGCCATGGCGAACGAGGTTCCAGCCGCCGTCTCGAATCACAGCAAGGGCTGCAATCTGGTCACCAACGCCGCCAGGCTGGTCACCAGCGGTGCTCCGCCCTCACGACCGCGCCAGGCTCGGGCGAGATAGTCGGCGGCCTTGTTCTCGCACACGACGATGTCGGCGTAGGCGCTGGCGCAGGCCAGGAAGAGCAGGTCGTTCAGGTCGTGGGAGTGCCAGGCGTCACCGGCGTTGCGCGCGCGGGTGTGCGTGGCCTCGAAGACAGTGCCCAGGTAGGGCAGCGTGGTCAGGTCGTCGGGTCCCT
This sequence comes from Actinosynnema pretiosum, assembly GCF_024171695.1. Classification (GTDB taxonomy): domain Bacteria; phylum Actinomycetota; class Actinomycetes; order Mycobacteriales; family Pseudonocardiaceae; genus Actinosynnema; species Actinosynnema pretiosum. Next base: position 663 of record NZ_JAMTCF010000042.1, read on the forward strand.
GCCCGGTCATCCAGTTGTGGAAGCGCTCGGGCGTGACCCCGGCGGTCAGGGCGGCACGGGCCAGGTCGTCGCGCATGTCGATGACCAGGCGCGCGAAGACGACTTGGCGGGAGTGCTGGCGGGCGGTGGGGTTGTCGCGAAGTTCGCGGGCCAGGTCGTGGAATGAAGCGGCCCACCTGGTGGACAGTGCCTCCGCGTCGGTCCGGTCAACCGCCTCCGCGTCGAGCATCGCCGAGTACAGCGAACTGACCCAGGTCAGGCGTCGGTGCAGATCACCCGGATCGGAAACAGGGGCGCCGACGGGATCGGCGGAGGAAGAGAACAGCGTTCCCGGCTCGAGGGTGAACACCGCAGGGACACCTGGGGACGGGGTGAAGGGCCTGCCGTGGCCGTGGGCGGCGAACAGTGCCAGCAGTTCGTCGGCGCGTACGTGCAGCGGATGGCGCATCTGCCAGCCCCTGCACAGCTCCAGCATCAGCGGCACCAGCGTCGCCCGGTACTGCGCACGCGCCGAGCCGATCTCGGTCACGTGCGCCGCCGAGAGCGGCAGCACGATCCTTCGGGCGCGGACCCAGTCGATCACCGTGGCCGCGGCGTCATGCTCGGCGGGCCGGAGCTTGTGCGGGGTGTGCAGGTGCTGGGCGAGCTTGATCCACTGGTTCTGATCCAGATAGACCACCGTGCGGCCCGCCAGGGAACGCGCCGGGTCGGGTCCGCCGATCTCCGCCACGACTTGGCGACCCTCGACCAACTCCAGGGTCGCGGTGTGTTCGGCGCGGTCATAAGTGGAGCGGCGGATACCGAGCGCGGGATCGTAGGCCTGCTCGCTGGGCTCGGTCACCTCGCTGCCGTCGTCGAGCACGACCGTGAGGCGCTTCCGCTCCAGGTCCACCACCATCCGCGTCCACCGACGATCCGACTCGTTGTTCATCGCCCCAGTGTCCACCGGGAAGATCGTCCACCACCGACACCCACACCGCTGGCCGCCACTTGGAACGGGAACCGGTTTCGCCCCCAGGTCGATGCACCCGAACATCGAGCTAGCCGGGTGTCCATTGAGGTAGGCAAGCCAGCCGGGCCACACCGTCCGCGACGAGCACGAGCGGGCGTCGATGACGGGACGGGATGCCCGGAGCGGTGAGCCAGCACCACCGGGTCCAGGCCTCGCGCTGGTTGACAGACGCGGCTCTACCAGCGGCCGTTATGGTGACGCCTCCTGCATGACGGGGAAACCACATTCGGGACATGCCGGGCGGCTGTGGCGCGGTGGCGCGTACCTAACTGCATGACGTGGCCTGGCGGTGCCACCCACGGCGTAAGGGCAGTTGTTCGGCGGAGCGTCGCACATGGCGATACCCGCAGGCGGGGTAGGTTCCGCCGCAGGCCTGTGGTTCCCGGTTCAGGAGGATCGTCGCCGATGGAGCAGGTTCAGCCTTCCCGGCCGCCGAAGGCAGAGTTGGTCCGGGTGTTGGGGGTGCCGTTCCTGGCCTGCGTCCTGGGCATGGACGAGCAGGACGTCCACGCCTGGTCACAGGGGCAGCACGAGGAACTCCCGGATGCGGAGGCGGACAGGACGCTGACGATCCTGGGCGAGCTCCTGGCCAGCACCCCGTCCTACGAGGACGACCCCGAGGGGGAACTGCGCGCGCAGACCCTGGCCGCCAACCTCGGCATCTACCACCCGGTGTTCCGTGCGACGGCGGTCCACGCACTGCGCACGACGGCCGCGGGGGCGCAGCAGGTCCCGGTGTTCGAGGGCACGAGCGCACCGGAGGTGCTCGAGCGGCTCACGGTCGAGGCCCACCCGCTGTTCCTGCTGCCCGCCCTCCCCCTCGGCCCGATCGGGGCCGGTGTGCACCGGCATCCGCTGGTCGACAGGTTCGCCCAGACCGTGCTCGAGGACCCGTCCTTCGCACAGTTGCGCCGGGCGAGCCGGGACCCGGACCGCATGGACGTGCACCTGTGGCGCAGCACCCTGTGCAGACAGGATTTCGACCTGCCGCTGTTGGCCGTGCACCTGATCTCGGCAGGGTGGCGGGCTGCGTTGCTGGAGCACCACCGGCCCGACCAGAGGCGGCACGTGCGGGCCGTGCTCGGACAGTACGAGAGCGTGCGCGCGGCCCTGGCCCGTGACGGCGACCGGGAGGGGGTGCGGGTCCCGGTGCTGATCGCCTTCACCGGCGTGCGACTGCCCTCCGACACCACGCTCGAACTCGGTGGGGGTCGGTTGCGGCCCGCCGACGAGCGACGGGACCGACACTGGGTGCCCGGTCACCTGGCGCGACGACGGCAGGACCCCGAGGCCGGGGCCGGGACGGCGGGCTCGGGTGACGACGTGGTGCTGGAGACCGACCTGCCCTACCGGATCAAGGTCACCAGGGACGCCGGGTTCGACAAGCCCTTCGTCGAGGGGGACACCTCGCGCTGGCCCGACCACGGCCGGGACGCGCCCGCCGTGGGGGTGCTGGTGGAGCAGGTGCGGCTGGCCCTGCTGCTGGCCTGCGACTTCACCCCGGACCGGCCGGTGATGGCCGTGCCGACCTGGGAATACTGGCACGACCCACTCGACCACGGCCCCACCCTGCGCTCCCGAACGCACACCGGGAGGAACGCGGAGCCTGTGGTGCTCGACGCGTACACCGCCGGGCGGTGGGCCGGGTACGTGCGCGCGCTCGTAGAGCACGGCGGGCACATCGGCGTGGCGGTGCGTCGCACGCTGCGCGCCGCCTCCGAACGCACCGACCCCGAGGACCTGCTGGTGGACGCCGTCATCGCCTGGGAGAACCTGTTCGGCGCCGACCAGGGCGAGGTCACGCTGCGAGTGGTCACCACGATGGCCCGCCTGCTGCGACCCGACCAGCAAGGACGCGAGGAACTGCGCGGCGAGCTGAGCGGAATCTACGCGCTGCGCAGCAGGATCGTCCACGGAGCCCACGTCACCGACACACCCTGGGAGACCAGAAGGCAGTCGCACAGGACGTTGGAACTGACCCTGGAAGTGCTGCGGGTGCTGCTCACCACCCGCACCGACCTGCTCGCGCTCGCAAGCGGCGGCGCGCGCAGCAGCAAGGTCATGATGGAGTGAGCCACGTACGGACACCGGGCACCCTGGTGTCCGTGCTGCCCCGTCCTGATCCTTTTCGACGCGACGGGCCCTCGGCCCCTGGGGCGGGACACTGCGCTCCGGGAGGCGGGTCTGCTGCAACGCGCCCGTCGTGGCGTGCGGGCGCGACACCGTGCTCCTCGTCGGGCCGCGCCGAGGACAATCGTCGACTGCGGCCGTGCCCACGACCTCGACTTCGAGGCCGTCGGGGAGCCGGTGGCGCTCTGACCCCGTGGGGCTGGTCCGCCACCGGGGCTCACCGGTGGCGGACCAGCCCGTGGGAGAGCACCCGGCGCAGCGCCGTGCTGACCACCTCGGCCGGGTAGCGGGTCAACGCGGCCCGCTCGGCGGCCTCGACTGCGGCGAACAACTCGTCCTCGGCGGCCACGCGCAGCACGGCCACCAGCCAGCCCTCCAGGTCCTCGACCTCCCAGGGCAGCACCAGCACCGCCTGGAACCGCGGGTTGTCCGCGGCCTGGCCGGGGGGTGAGCACGAACGCCAACGGCAACCCGGCGGCGTTGACCGCGGCGTGGACCTTGCTGCTCAACCTGCTCCTGGGACCGGCCGAGCCCGACCGCCGCAGCCCGCGCCCTGCGACGACGCCGAAGGGCGGCACGGTCCCGACCGGCAGGCCTGCCCGCGTCGGCCGCGTCCGGCGCGGACCGCGACACATCACCCGCAGCACACTCTATTGGGTGGGCAACGGAGCCCCTTTTTCCTCGGTCAGCGCCTGTTCCAGCGCGTCGAGGGTCTCCCCGGCGACCGCGAGCCCGGCGGATTCGTGGTGCGCCCGCACGATCGTGGAGTCCACACTCACCAACTCCAACCCGACCTGTCCACGGGAGGCGGCCTCGGCGATCAGTGCGTCCATCAGCGTCTGGAACATCCCCGCCTTCGCCCAGGCATTGAACCGGGAGTAGACGGTGGACCAAGGCCCGTACCGCTCAGGCACGTCGCGCCAGCCCGACCTGGTGCGGAACCGCCACAGGATCACGTTGAACCGCTCCCGCTCCCGCACCCGACGCGGCAACGGCCCGGTGGCCGCCACCGGCACATGCGGCTCGATCAATGCCCACTCGGCATCGGTCAAGTCGAAACGCGCCACACCCTGTGTTCTACCAGTACGTCCCCGGCCCGCCTAGATCCGAACTTCAAACAGCTCCTAGCGCGGCGCCGGTACAGGCGCGCTCCCGGCCTGTTCCCCCGTCACCTGTCGGGAAACCCCGCGTAGGGGTTCCGTCTGCTGCATCGACCTGTCGCAACCGACCCCCTCTCCCCGGAAACGTTCTCGTCCTGTCGACGCGACCGTTGACGGACTCCGGTGGCCGGCGCGATCCGGAAGGACGTCACGGCGGCACGCCCCGTTACGGATCCCGGTCGGGCAGACGGTAAGACACTGCCCCGATTCACCGGGCAGGCACCGGTTTTCCCATGCAGCATGGACAACTCCTTCCCGACGTCCGACCCGATGAAGTGGAGAACCGCCGTAGAGTCAACGGATGCCGCCGCGCCGAGAACCCGCCGCACGCGAACCGGTCCTGCTCGACTGCCACACCCCGGATACAGCCGTGGGCTCGCTCGCCGCCGCCAGCGGCCGTCCGGCGGCAGACCTGACCGAGGCCATCGCATCGGTCCACATCGACCAGGAAACGATCACAGCGGAAACCGACACCGCGATCCCGCGGCGAGTGTTCGCGCGGCTCGGCCTGACCGACGACGACTTCCGCTTCGACGGCACCTGCTTCTTCCACGGCACCCGCACCCTGGACCCGTCAGGCTTCCACCGCGACGGCATCCTGCCCCTCGGTCACGTGCTCGACCGGATCTGGGACGACCTCCACAGCCTGATCCAGACCAGGATCAGCCCGGTCGCCTGGCGCAAGCACCGGACGATGGTCGAGAACGGCGGCGGAGGGCACGGCGGCTACCTGTACCGGGTGAAGACCGAAAGGCCGACCTCCCACGGAGGACCATACGGCTTCCTGGTGCGCGAACACCACACCGCCCCGCTCGAGATCAACCACGACTACCTCGCCATCCCCGAGATCGTCGAGGACATCGCACGCACCTGCGACTTCGACCTGCAGCAGATCTTCGGGAACACCGCCCGCCCGCACGTGGTCAAGTTCCGCACCACCGAGACGTCAACGCACCTGCTGCACTCGGCTTTCTGGTACATCCACACCGCACTGCACGGTGAGAAAGCCGGTTGGTACAGCCTCTACGCCCACGACTGCCGCAACACGATCGTCCCACCCGAGGACGTGCTGGACGTGGCACCCGTGGAAGACGTCGGGCCGGCATCGCCCGCGATTCACTCGGGCGGGTCCGTCTCCGGATCTGCTTGCGGCACCCCTGGTCCTGCCGACGGGCCGGGCCGAGGACTCGCCCCCAGTGACGCCAGGTAGGCCGCAGCCTGGAGAAGCAGAGCGGTCAGCCCGTCATCGCAGTGGTCCACGAAACCATGGGCGAGCTCGTTGCGTAGGTTCATGCCCATCACGTGGGCGCAGAGCACCAGGATGAACCGGTGCCACGAAGGGTCCAGCCCTCGGTCCAGCAGCTTGTCGAGCAGGAACCGCAGACCGGGGTACTGGCCGGGTGTCTGTTCGCGTTGAATGCGGTAGATGCCCTCGTCGCAGGTGATGAGCAGGTTGCGGGCCAGTGCCTCGATGCGCGGGGTGATGGTGAACGCGGCGCCTTCGCTGTCACCGGCCCAGAAGCGGGCGAACGCCCGGCCGATCCCGGCACCCAGTTCGAGCGGGATCACGGGGTTGGCGCAGAAGTGCTCGGTCAGCTCGTCGACGGTGGGGATCGGGTGCCTGGCGATCACCCTGACGAGCGCTTCGAGGACGACCGGGGAGTACATCTGGAGGTTGTGCAATTCGTGCCTGACCAGGTGGTACTCCGTGCGCTCTTCCGGAGTGGTCGCTTTGAACCGAGGCAGGTGGTCACTTCCCAACAACACCGGATCGAACAGCTGAGAGAAGACGAACTGCCGCGCGGCCTCCGCCCGATTGCGTTGGTTCCACTGCACGTCACCAGTCGGCGGGCCGAGGATCGCGAAGTGCTTCAGGGCGTCGCGCCAGTCGGCGGCGTCGGTGATGGGGCGCAGCATCCGCTCAAGCCGCCCGGTGGGTCGCGCAACCTCGGCGGAGAAAGTCGCGAACCCCATCGACTGCAGGCGCATCGACTGCAACCGCACTGTCGCGCGCTCTACCAACTCCCGGTCTCCGGCAGCGCGCGCGTGTTCCACAGCCTGCTGCAGGTACATGACGCGGGCCGGGGGATCCGCAGCCTCGCCCGCGGCCAGCCATAGTTCGACCCGCTCCGTGCAGAGCTGGCGTCTGGTGTCCGGATCGCCCTTGGCCCGTGCGAGTTGCACCTGGACGACCTTGTCCTCCTGGTGGGGGTGATCGCGGAAGAGCGTCCGGGCCCGCGCCAGCATCCCCTCCACGTCGTGGACGGTGGCCTTCCGATCGACCAGGACGTCGATGAAGCCGAGGACGATGCCAAGCCACGGCCTGTCCTGTGCCAGGGCCTGCGCCCCGAGGTCTGCGGCACGATCGATCGCCGCCTCGACCAGCTTGGTCTGCCCCGTCCTGGCAGCCAGGTCCACTGCGGTCTTCACGGTTGTCACGGCTCCGATGTCGGGAGCGACGGCCAAGCCCAGGTACGCCTCGGCTGCACGCCTCGCCCGGTCTCCGACGTTGCCATGGCGACGTTCGACCAGAAGGTGCTGGAGCCGGGCGATCGCGAAGTCGCTGGTGACCACCTCGACGAGGTCCGCCCACCACTGGACGCAGGCCTCTGGCAGGTTCTCCAGGAAGGGACTGGTGGAGTGCCCGTCACTGAAGGTCATGAACGGTACGAACCGTTCCTCGTTCTTCTCGTTCGACTTCAGATGGAAGGCGAACGCCCAGATCGTCCATAGCGCGGGTGATGGCTGGTCAGCGGCGGCGCGCTCGGCGACGATGAACTCCGCGAGCGCCGTCTCCAGGGCGTCGTGCACGTCCGGCACATCGTCGGCTCCTGAAGCCGCCTGGTCGACCAACCGGGCAACGTGCTCGATCGCCAGCGAACCACCACTCTCAGCGTTCATCGCCGTACTCTAGTGCTGCGTCACGCAACCTTGGTCGGGTAATCGGTCCAGGTGCGGATGGGTGAGTCGGTGGCGAAGCCGGTCTTGGGGCGGGCTCGTGCGT
>NZ_JAMTCF010000043.1 GCF_024171695.1 Actinosynnema pretiosum
GGTCGGTTCGGTTCCTTCAGAACCGCACAGTGGATGCGTAGCGTCTTCATGACAAGTCCTCGGCCTATTAGTACCGGTCAACTCCAACCATTACTGGTCTTCCATCTCCGGCCTATCAACCCAATAGTCTCTTGGGGGCCTTAACCCACAAAGGGGTGGGACACCTCATCTAGGAACGAGCTTCCCGCTTAGATGCTTTCAGCGGTTATCCCTTCCGAACGTAGCCAACCAGCAATGCCCTTGGCAGGACAACTGGCACACCAGAGGTTCGTCCGTCCCGGTCCTCTCGTACTAGGGACAGCCTTCCGCAAGTATCCTACGCGCGCGGCGGATAGGGACCGAACTGTCTCACGACGTTCTAAACCCAGCTCGCGTACCGCTTTAATGGGCGAACAGCCCAACCCTTGGGACCTACTCCAGCCCCAGGATGCGACGAGCCGACATCGAGGTGCCAAACCATGCCGTCGATATGGACTCTTGGGCAAGATCAGCCTGTTATCCCCGGGGTACCTTTTATCCGTTGAGCGACCACGCTTCCACAAGCCATGGCCGGATCACTAGTTCCGACTTTCGTCCCTGCTCGACCTGTCGGTCTCACAGTCAAGCCCCCTTGTGCACTTGCACTCGACACCTGATTGCCAACCAGGCTGAGGGAACCTTTGAGCGCCTCCGTTACTCTTTGGGAGGCAACCGCCCCAGTTAAACTACCCACCAGGCACTGTCCCTGATCCGGATCACGGACCGAGGTTAGACATCCAGTACGACCAGAGTGGTATTTCAACGACGACTCCACAACCACTGGCGTGGCCGCTTCACAGTCTCCCACCTATCCTACACAAGCCGAACCGAACACCAATACCAAGCTATAGTAAAGGTCCCGGGGTCTTTCCGTCCTGCCGCGCGTAACGAGCATCTTTACTCGTAGTGCAATTTCGCCGGGCCTGTGGTTGAGACAGTCGAGAAGTCGTTACGCCATTCGTGCAGGTCGGAACTTACCCGACAAGGAATTTCGCTACCTTAGGATGGTTATAGTTACCACCGCCGTTTACTGGCGCTTAAGTTCTCAGCTTCGCCCCGAAGAGCTAACCGGTCCCCTTAACGTTCCAGCACCGGGCAGGCGTCAGTCCGTATACATCGTCTTGCGACTTCGCACGGACCTGTGTTTTTAGTAAACAGTCGCTTCTCGCTGGTCTCTGCGGCCGAAAAATCCTAGCCCGTAAAGGGCTTCAAATCCCTCGGCCCCCCTTCTCCCGAAGTTACGGGGGCATTTTGCCGAGTTCCTTAACCACAGTTCGCCCGATCGCCTCGGTATTCTCTACCTGACCACCTGTGTCGGTTTGGGGTACGGGCCGCGTGAAAGCTCGCTAGAGGCTTTTCTCGGCAGCATGGGATCACTCTACTTCGCCTCAATCGGCTATGCATCACGTCTCAG